>NZ_WQLV01000011.1 GCF_009753675.1 Parasedimentitalea huanghaiensis
CTTCAGTCCCATAGTCAGTCTCCTTTGTTGCAGTAAATGCTATCAAAGGAGCGGCATCAAACCGCGACAGGTCCAAAACACAGACACGTCAGATAATAGCAAAGACCCGCGTTAGGTTGAATTGATCGAGCTGTGGTCCGAAAGCGATCCGTTCGATGAGGTCCGCTTAAACGACATTTTTGAAGAAGTAGAATACCACGATCTGGAATGGATCAGATCGGCAATTCTAGATACATGTGATCTACCAACATTGGTGCAGGCCTTTCGATCCAAATCGAATTTGGATCCTTGGGTAGAGTTCGAGGCATCACATTTGGCAGGTGATAATGAGCAAATGGCCTCCAGTCTCGGATCTGTTATCGCGGTAACTGGCTGCCCTTTATCCTGGCGGCGGACTTGGCGCCAATTAATCCGCAAGACACCATTGTCGTTTCTAAAGAAGATCGTCGCAGAGCGTGAGGCGGCCCTGCAAGGCAAAGCGATCATCCGTCAGGATCAAACTGTTTCGGACCTGCAATTTGAGTTGTATCTGAAGAAATCTGAAGACGAACTCGAGCGCACAGTAAAAAAGGAACTAAACAGTCGCATCAAACGCATCTTCAAGCCCTTAGAAGTCGCAAAGCTCCATAGCATTGGTCAAATTAAAGAGCTCGAGGCATTGAGGAATACGTTTCCAAATGCCGAACTTGCGATCAAGGGCATGGCTTCACAACTAATTCGGAGTTGGAACTTTGGCCAAGATGCTATTCAACTTCGACCAACGATCTTGGTCGGACCGCCCGGCATCGGGAAATCACAATTGCTCCACCAAATTGGCCAGGTTCTTGGCGTTCACATGGCAACTATTAACGTAGCAGGCATGCGGGATTCGAACATTTTTGGAGTGTCCGCGGGTTGGTCAACAGCCACGCCTAGCTGCGTCACAGCTGCTATGGCTGACGGTCAGATGATCAATCCTATGCTGGTGATTGCCGAAATCGACAAAGCAGACAGATCGCATAATGGTGACCTTCACGGCGCTCTGCTTCCTTTGCTCGAACCATCTGAAAACTCACACTGGTATGAAAAATTTTTAGCTAGTGAAGTGAATGCAAGCCGGGTTTCATGGGTATTCACGGCGAATACTCTGGATAGCATCCCTGCTCCCTTATTGTCACGGTGCACCGTGTATTCCATTAAAGCCCCAGACCAACATCAGGTCAGGGCACTGGTCACTTCAATTGTCAACGGCTACGCCGACAAACTGGGAGTAGACCGACGCTTTCTCGACCTAACTTCAGGCGATATTGACTATCTGGAAAGCACTTTCCCCCAACACAAATCGATCCGAGTACTGTCTGAACTGGTCAAGCAACTAATCGACGAACGTCACAATGAAATGGGACATGCATAAGAGGTACTGGAAGCCAAATTGCCCAAAGAGCAACCAATGGCGTACGAACAGTAACAGAGTCAAACGTAGCGGATGATTTTCCTCAGCGGGCCGTAGGGAAGCCGCTACCTCCCTTCATCTATATAACAATGAGTTATGAAAGAGCCCGTCAAAAAAATGACCTTCACGATGAATAAACATGCTAAGGTTGAATGACGATAACTTGGATTTACCCATAAGGAATCAGCTTTGCTACCTTTTCGCATGAACTACACATACACTTCATTGATCTGCGTTTTATTCATGGCCGGATGTTCGATTTTCGCGCCTCCATACAAAAAAGAGGCAGACACCCTAATTTCAAAAGCATATGAAAATGTAACGAAAATAACTGCTTGCGTCGATTTAGGGCTCTGCGCTCAACCAAATAGTTTTTCGAATAAGGAAGAAAATTACACTCAAGCCATATCCTCCCTTAAGTCCTCTTACTTGATTATTGCATCTTGGGAACCAAGCAGCTCGAATTCTCCAGCTATGGAAGCAAATCAATTATTACTAGAAATGATTAAGGGGTGTGAAACCGCAGTAATCAATCTTAGCAATCTACACCGCTCAAGTGGCCTCATTTCTGGGGCAGGCGTAGCACAACCCGTTGACATTCAATGCGATCAAGCTGTTCGCGCTGTCCGAGCCATGAAGTGAGATAGAAATGACTGACCTTTCAAATTTTGATCCTAATTCTGTTGATGACCTGCTTGAAAGAATTTTCGATGATGTGAAAGACGTCGGGAAAGAGTGGCTGAATGAAAATTCAGATGTTGTTGGAGGCTACTTCAGGTCTCTTGCTGAAGCCGCTCTTCAAACACGTTTTTCTCTGGAGGCGGGGAAGATTAGCGCCGAATACGCAGATCAAGTTCTACACATGCAACAGGCTGCATTTAGGCAGACCATAAAGTATACTAGGTTCATGACCTTAGTATTATCTCAAAAAATTGTGGATACTGTCTTCACCATTATTGCCTACGTAATAATGAACAAAACAGGACTGAACCTGTTTCCAGAATTGGCCAAAAACACCTAAGAGTTACTTTTCCCACCCAGAACACAGGCTTGTTTCTGTTAGAGTGACGCTATTGGTTTTGGGTGGCGCAACCGGATCATCGCCACCACCCGCGGTTGAAAACTTCTGCTAATAATTCAGAAACTGTTGAAATTTTTGATACTTTCACTTTCTGAACCTCTATTTCGCACTTGAAAATCCAGCACTGACCTTAGCAGAGCAAGTCATTAGCACCTGACGCCAAGTCAATACGCTGCTCTCCCATTGAGCAGCCCCACTTGGGTGGTCCAATTTGAAAGTTAGTGCACGGTTGGCCTTTGGTCCACCGGTACGATGGCCTCAGGCGCCGGTGGGCGATAGCCCAGTGCACTGTGGGGTCGTTTGGTGTTGTAGTGTTTCCTCCAGCTTTCAATGATTATTTGGGCTTCGCGTAGGGAATAGAATATCTCGCCGTTGAGCAACTCGTCTCGCATTCGCCCGTTGAAACTTTCGCAGTATCCGTTCTCCCAAGGAGACCCTGGCTCGATGTAGGCGGTCTTGGCCCCAGAGTTGACATACATGTCGTAAACGCTGGCTTGCAAAGGAGAAGGAATCTAGTCGATCCTAGGCTCTTGGAAATAATACCTTTTGAATACATCCACAGCATCATCGACTGTTAATGAGCGGACATCGGAAATATCTGCCTTCCCTCTTACATTGCGCAATGTGTGAATTGTGATGCCATATTTTGTCGGCCCTCCAGGGTCATCGGGATCATTCACATATCCCCCTTCGCGCTTGATAATTTCGGCGGTGATCTCATCAATGCGTTAGCATGTATCGATCCCGCTACTATTGAATTTTTCAATATTCAAAAATTCTGTTCTGGTTTTAACGCAATGAATCATTTGTACTTGGAGCCATATTATTGAGCATCACTCCCAATCCATTTACCCCCCCTAGAACTCCGGGATCGTAGGTGGTAAAAAAATTCTTCCGTTCCACTATTATACCCGCGCCTTCAAGTGCTTCTAGGGCGCTCGGCGGAAGAGGAACGGAATTCTCACCAGGGACGTTCCAGGAGTTGTCAGGCGGCACAGGCATAATATTCTCATTAGGAACGACCCAGACACCTGGTAAAGTCTGCCTGACACCCAAGCCTGAAACATCTGCAACACCAGGCCTCATAGTTTTTTCCGCGTAACGAATGCCGTTTCGGAAGGACCTACAGGAATTGCTATCAAAATATATCCCTGTCGTTTCATGAAGGCACACTCTAGCACTTCTCTCAATAACAGTTTCTGCTTCCAACGAGGATGAAGCCATCGACAGAATAGCAACAATAAGAACGCGCATTGTTCTACCTTTCTAATCAATTGAATATTATCTCGGGAAGGAATAGGTGAGGAGGCAAAGTCCTAATTTCCTCCAAGGCCTGGATCATCGAAAGTTGCAGACTCTTCATCAAGCATTGCGTTTGGCAAAAGTGACGATTTCCCTTCAGGCTCACCTGAAGGGAGCTCATCTGGATTGATTGCCATCGTTGATCGGACGCCTAACGCATTGCGCTTAAAATTAATATCTGACGTGAATACGGGCAAGTCAGTAATTCTAACTACCGGTGCCCCCGGCCCACCGAAATAGACACTCAGTGCGAGGGTCAAAGATCCCATGAAAACCATAATTAGTCCGGGGAAAGGACTTCCAGCGCTAAGTGCGACATCTTGGTCACCTGCCTTCACCCCAGCAGTACTCTTAGTTTCCGAGGCGACACGGTCGAATATTAAAACACTGCCAAGCACAATGGTCGCCAAGGAGACAACAATCGCTGCAGCCGACAATGAGAAACGATAGATCAACGCATCCCCGAACCGCATCGCCTTCATTCTTTGGTACACCAGTTCCAATTGACTGGGGTGTATTGCTTCGCCAGGCTCTGATTTAAGAGCCGCGGTCAAAGCATAAAACTGTGTTGAGTGCAAATGAGCAGTATAAAATAAATAGGCCAACAACCCAATGACGAAGAAACCAGACATTAAGGAGACTGAAAATGCAGCCATCCGGGAGAATTTATGCCCCTCTTGTTGCTGCAACATTATTTGCTCCTCGGGAGTCGGTTCAGTCATTTATTAGCTCCGTTCTAAACGCATAAATCAAATGGGTTCGTAGCTATTGACTAGTTCCCAATTGGGGCAACATCGGTCACCTCCTACACTGGCTGAGTGGTTGGCCTTCGTCCCCCTGCTTAGATTAGAGCACAACCAAAGGCTTATAGGCAAGAAATCAATAATCCTACGCGGGTACAGCATCCAGTTCCTGGGTTCATATTAGGTTCCTAAGGGAGCTAATTGTAAGGGAGGTCAGGCCGAGATAACGCTACTCGTTGCCGCTAGGCTGCCAAGTAGACTACGGCTCTAAGGACACTTACCTCACTAGGGTACACCCAAACGAGAAGCGTTCATATCAGGGTAAATTCTATCATTTGGGTCCAATTAAAACTGATAGAAACGATTATCAGTTAAGTTATGAGTCAAACGATAAAAAGAAGAGCATCATGGCAAAACTTGGGTACAAGCGCGTTTCGTCGGAAGATCAATCCACCGACCGTCAAGAGCTACCAAGCGACATCTCCTTCAAAAACATGTATGAGGAAAAGGTATCTGCTGGTGGTAGGACTGAGCGCGTGGAACTGGCTGATCTTCTGCGCCGGATCGAACCTGGAGACGAAATCCATATCTACAGCATTGATCGTTTGGCGCGGTCACTTACAGACCTGACCAGCATTGTCGATGAGATGGTGGACAAGGGTGCTACAGTACATTTCTTGAAAGAGAACCTGACCTTCTCCAGCGATAAACAAGATTTTGCCGGTAAATTGATGATGCAGGTACTAGGGGCAATCGCTGAATTTGAACGATGCTTAATCCGACAACGGCAACGTGAAGGGATTGAGAAAGCCAAGAGAGCTGGGAAATACAAAGGTAAACCAAGGACAGTTGACCGTGGGGCCGTCATCAAAATGTTGTCAGCCGGAGTGACACCTAGCCAGATCGCGAAGTTGGCCAATATTGGAGTCGCAACAGTCTATAGAATCGGGAAGGAACAAAGCGGAATTTCCTAAAAATACCGCCTAGAGAAGACGTAAGGCAAAACAGATGATCCAATCAACATGGTTCCGACTACAACTACCACTTTGCGTTCGAAACCCTCAGCAGCCGCATCCCGGTGAGGTAGTGCGCCTCGCCGCCAAATTGACCTAAGTTATTTGCCCAAAGCTGCGCCGACGTCTTCTGCATCATACCGAAGGAAAGAATCAATTTCGGAATGCATAACCTTGAGTTGAACCGTTAGGTTTCCAAGCGTTGAATAGTCATGTGGCTCGATAGCCTCGTTGATGAGCGAACTCCGTAAGAACCGGAACCTTCCATCAGCTTGGATTTTCGAAATAAACCGCACATACGAAGACCACCTGTCAAATTTGAAGCGGTCAGGCAAATGAGAACAACTGACAATGTAGCGGATCGTTCTTGCATAATCGCGAACTGACCACATTACGATGCTCGCATTGTCCCAACCGTTAACTGCTTCTTTCGAATTGTGGTAGTTGTCATCTGGCAGAGTCTTGTGGAGATCGATCCAATCTTGCTGAGCGTTCGTGATTTCATAAATGAGCCGCATTGCAAGGGTAGGAAATTCATCCTCTGGATCAGCCCCACTCCAATGGGAGTGCATTTCCACAAGCTCTTTCGATATAATCGACATGTACATAAGCCACATGTGATCCTCGATGCCCTCGCGAGCCGCAGTGCCAACCATCGCAGCAAAAAGCTGCACTGTGCAAAATGTCGGATCATCAAACAATTGGGCATTTTCTGGTGGTGTGTCCAACAACTTCTCACGGTACTCTCGGTCTTCGCTAATTTGGGTTATCGCACCATCCCCAATCGGCTTCCAAACACCATGGTTGCAAGAAAATTCACCATTTAAAACAAAGGATTTCATGAGAACAAGCTGATCTTCATAGACAAAGCTACCTCTCCCGTTTGTACTTTCCATGAGCCTTAGCTCACGAAAAAAGTGGCTGTTGGGCGTAGTCATCATGCGGTTCATGATATCAGTCACGAAATCTTCCGTTGAAAACCGTTCAAACTCCATCAAGTCGATAATGAAATCAGCGCGCGAACTGGTAAGAAAATCCCTCAAGCCAGCAGACCGTAGCAGCAAAATTTCAAGGTCTGTCGCCGTTTGAGAAACCTCACGTTTCGCTGGCACAAACAATGCAAGAGCTGAAATCATCTTCCTTCCCACCCGCCTAAGCCATTTGAAAGCCGCTTGCTTCGTTTGTCTAAGCCAACCGCTCGGTTGTTTGCCCAGTTGCATCCAATCGGAGATCGAAAGAGCGAATGGCCCGCCTGCTGCAAGCCAATCATGTATCCTCTGAAGAAACAAATCTCGCCTTGAATCCCTACGTATCAAGGGAATGTAAGGCTTCACGACTTCTACCAGCTCTAGATACCTTCCCTGTGTTGCCAATCTGTTTGCTAGTATGCTCAACTTCTTCAAAGATGAGGAGGTTGGCCATGCCGTTTTGTAAAGAAAAACGGCAACAACTGCCCAGAGGATCAGTATGAGAAATGCCATTCCACCGGCACCACTGGCCGTATTATCGGCCCATTTGACAAAATTAGAGATGGGGCCAGGATAATAACTAGGAACATCTTTCGAGGGTTCTTCGGGCAATAGTAGCGCACCGATCAAGGCGAACGAAAACAAAAACCACAAAACTTGCCGCTTTACATGCAGGAGGAGCCGCAGCTTGGATACTTCGTCAAGCAGAGCGAAACCGGCCGCCAAGAACCCAAAAAATGTCAAAAAACCATCAATAGACATTTCTGCGAACCTCTCGTTTGAATAGCTACGTATTTTTCACTTCGACACAACAGTTGATCATCTGAGTAAGGCCTAAGCTGTTATTACTCAACGCATAGTTGCCTGAATTCTGGCAACCACACGCAACTTAGAGGGCTTACTTCTCGCAATCCGTATTCCCATCTACCGTGCTGAAACTCTGCAGTCTTTTCCAAGACACCGCGTAAGCAACTAATCTGCTTCAAAAACCCAGCAAACCTACCCTTTCCTAAGGGAGGCCCAAATACATTGATGGCTCGAAAATTGTTGCCATACATTTGTGCTCAAAACGCATTTGTTTTAGCATTCAGATCATCGGTTGATCACCGATACAATGAACCGGTATGCCAAAAGTATGCCAATACCAAATGCACTAAGGAACACCCAGTAAAACAAGCCTACTTAGGCTAGGTCAGTCCAGTCCATCATCGGTGCGACGGATAGGCGTGCGGCCTTTGTTATTAAGGACTTATCTATCATTTAGGCACTCTCCGCTGACCGAAACAATGGCTTGTTTGGAGCTTATTTTGCTGGGTTTTGCGACGTTTTGTGTTTTTGGCACACCCTGCGGTATGCCCTCATAGGCTTGACATGCTGCAACCCTATATCCGCTGTATCCCAAATAGAAAAGTGCCGGAAACAATGGGCACAAGCATAGACCATAAGAGACTGCCCTGAACCAAGTACCGGACCTAGTTTCTCAAAAATGCGCTGCAGCTTGGTCTCATACGTGTTGACCTCAAATATGGTATTAGGGTCCGCCTCCAGAAATAAGGTGAGATTTTGGGGCGTTTCAAGGCGCTCTATCTCCCGCAGCACCGATGGACCTTTAAGCAAGCCAGTTGGCACTTATGCGAAAGGTCCAACAAAGGTGTTTAAACACCGGAACACGAGCATGAAGAAACAAAAACGAAGCACCAGGAAACAAGCCGGGCTGCTGGATCTGCCTCTGCCCCGCTTGCTGCAAGTTTCTACATCTGACTCATGCAAACCAATCGCTTGAAAGACTATCTGACAGACTGACACGAGACATGTTTGCGATCTGGATTGCTTCTGCATCTCCCGCCCCGTCAGCATCATATTCAAGCCAAACAGATGACCTCGTGCCACCCAAACTCAACGTACCGGCCGCTAGGGCTGTTTCCACGTCTGTCCCAAGTTCCTGCAACAAGGCAGTGACATCCAGCAAATCGCCCTGTTCGACGGAAAAATCGCGGATCAAGTCGCCGACATCTGCGATTGTGTTGAAGACAAATACATCGGCCCCATCGCCGCCTCTGATGGTATCCACTCCGGCACCACCGGTTAATCTGTCGTCACCGTCTCCGCCGTCAATTTGATCTCCACCACTCCCACCTGAGATGGTGTCATTTCCCTCATCACCGGCCACGCGGTCGTTGCCACCGCCTGCATCAAGTGCATCGTCGCCCTCACCACCATAGACACGGTCATTTCCATCCCCGGAACTGACCGTGTCTGCACCTGCTCGGCCGTAAATTCTGTCATTCCCTGTTCCCGCCTGGATCCAGTCCGCGCCTTCCCCTGCTGAAATCAGGTTAGTTCCATCTCCGCCGTAGATACTGTCATCGCCAGCACCGCTGTCAATCCGGTCATCCCCTGCTCCGGCAAAGATGGTATCATTGCCCTCACCACCATAGATTTTGTCATTGCCAGCCCCGGTCAGGATCCAATCATCACCATCCCGACCAAAAACCATATTGTTCCCGTCGCCAGCGTTGATGCTGTCGTTGCCAGTACCGCCATCAAGACGGTCAGATCCAGCCCCCGAAGTCAGCGTGTCATCGCCTTCGTCACCATTCAGTCGGTTGGTGCCCTCGCCGCCAGAAATCAGATCATTCCCGGCACCACCATCAACCCTGTCATGGCCCGTTCCGGTTGAAACTGTATCATCACCCGCCCCGGCAGTGACCCTGTTTTTACCATCACCGGCATTGATGCTGTCATCCCCACCGCCAGATTCGATTTTGTCCGCACCACCGCCCGTGATGATTGTATCGTTACCGCTGCCAGACTCGATCTGGTTGCTACCGCCACCAGTTGAAACGTAGTTGTGGCCATCGCCGACTTCAATTCGGTTGCTGCCTGCTCCGGCAATTATCGTGTCGTGGCCGCTGCCCGATTCGATGCGGTTTTTCCCGCCACCGACAGTAGTATGATTGTCACCATCGCCGACTTCAATTCTATTGGCCCCCGCACCCGCTAGGATGGTGTCGTTCCCGGTACCGCTGGCGATCCGGTTTTTACCATCGCCAACACTGATAGAGTTATTTCCTGTGCCACCATCTATTCTGTTATCACCATCTTCCGCAGTAATGGTGTCATCGCCCTCTCTGCCAAAGATCTGATTGCGGCTCGCTCCGCCATGCAGCTCATCGTTGCCTGTGCCGCCGTCCAGATAGTCGTTATTACCTCCACCGAGAAGAGTGTCAGCTCCCTCGCCGCCGTAGAGTTTGTCGGACCCGTCTCCCCCGTCCAGGAGATCGTCCCCGTCTTCGCCATACAATTTGTCAGATCCGACGCCACCTTCCAGTGTATCGGCGCCTGCGCCGCCATACAGCCGGTCGGCACCACCGTTGCCCTGAAGCAAGTTGTCAGCATCGTTGCCATAACCGATGTCATTGCCCCGGCCAAAAATGATGTTCTCAATCGGCGTGTCAGGATCAATTGTCAGAACTTTGGAGCCGATTTTGCTGAAACCACCACTCTCCAATCTTATCTGTGTTTTGTACGTCACAGCGCTAAGATCCAGCGTGTCGTTCCCACCGTCACTGTCACTCACTGTCGCCAATGAAGTAGACCAGTTGCGGACAAAATCGTTGTCAAATGTATAGGTCGTATCAGTCGACACCGGCTCTGGTGGTGGGGGCGGCGGAGGTGTAGCGCCGCTGTTGATAATTTCAGCGACATCAGCATCTGCCGAAACGCCAGTCAAAAAGGCCAGTTGCGTTGTCTCGCCGCCATAGGTAATAACAAGCCAAGACCCGCCAGTCCCAGCTTCAAGCGAGACTACTCCGTCTGTGACGGCTGCATCACCGACATATCCGACATCTAGCAGCAACTGGCCAAGATCAACCCGATCCCCCGCAGCCAAATCAAAATCGGTGACAGTGTCACCTGCATCAACAAGTGAGTTGAAAACAAAACGATCTGCTCCAGTCCCACCGGTCAGAATATCTGCACCTGCTCCACCGATCAGGATATCATTGCCCACTCCAGCATCGATCAGATCATTCCCAGCACCACTTTCGAGCCGGTTATCTGCGTCGTTGCCTATAATGGTATCATCGCCGGACCCGGCGATGGCATTTTCAATAACTGTCCCGCGCCCAATTGAGAAATTTCCTGTTCGCCCGTTCAGGTTGGAATAGGTTTCGACCTCAAGGCTCAACATCTGGTCACTGCCGCGTGACCCCAGATCAATCAAATCAATGCCGCCGCTATCTACGATTGCAGCCGCCCAAGTCCCGGATAGATCCATACCAACCCGACCGGTGGTTTCCCCATCCCCATATACCGTGTTACCGGTTTCAACATTTGTCGGTGTACCATACAGCTGATAAACTGCTGCAATATCCGCCAACTGAGCCGTTGCCAAAAAGGAATATGACGCATCTGTGGACGTGTTTTCAGTTTGGCTGAAATAGGACATAATCGACATTTGCCAGCTGTCGTTGGCAAAACCCGCATCCGTCCCATAACTGGCACTACCGTTGTAGTTTCCAGTGTGGCCCAGCCCCAAAGCATGTCCAATTTCATGAATGAACGTTTGTAGATAATAGTCGCCGTAGTTCGACCAAGATGTAGCGACATTGATGTTGGTGCTAATGACAGTGCTGCCACTAACGCTGGAGCTCGCATAGGCGCCAGATTGGCTGTCATCAAACGTTATCTGCGCCGAGCTGCTTTGAACAAACTCGATACCAGTAATTGCCGTCCAACTATCTAGTGCCTGCCGCGCTGTAGTCTGTCCATGAGCATTCAACCCATTTAGATTGACTGTGATCTGCCCCCCTGGCTCAACATCATAGGATCGCTGCGACCGCCCTGTGTCTTCCCAATAACCCTGTGTAAGATACGTCGCGACTTGATCTACGGTATAGGTAGGTTTTGCGACTGAATCTTGCGAGGTAGAACTACTGCTGCCCGCAGTGTCCAAAGGGTTTTTATGATCAGGATTTCCACAAAGCTCACACATATCGCATTCCTTTTCAGCTATCCAGCTTTAGAGTGGTAGCTCTGATGAGCGAACCAGTTGCAGGGCAAATGGGACTAAATCTTTTGGTTCAAGGAGACGGTCCATAACCGAGTATTCGATAACCGGTCCGACCCCATCGCGACCATCATCACTGTGCCAGGTCAGATATCCTGACTGCCAGTCAGCCTCTCGGTGCTTTTCGACGTAACGCACAATTAGGTCTGCGCCCTCACCCACCTCAGCGGATATGGTGAGCCTGTGTTGCGGGAGTTCAGCCGTCATCGCCTGCGCCAGTGCAGCGCAAAGTGGTGCCTGTTGTTTGGCATCGCAGTGAAGCAAAACATGAGGAACAGATCCGCTCATTGCTGATGCACCAGAGGACAAAAGCATGGCGAGGCCCGATAGCTTGGCAAGTTTTTTGATGATGGACATGGTTACGGTCACTTCACGGTTCGAGAGATAGATTTTTCCCGCGCCGTTCTGGCCGCTGTTAATCTTTAGACTGTGAACCGGGCGGGATAGGGTCAAGAATACGGCAGTTTTGTGTCTCCAGCTCCCTCCGTTTGAATATGTTCAAAATTGTGCTGCAGGTTTCCGTGTGCTTCGCACCTTCATGCTAGCATCATTACACCTTATCTGGAGCGTCCGGGCTTCGCCTCCTGAGAGGACACAAAAATTGGGCGGATTGCGCAGGTTGGGCTATGGAACGGAATAGGAGGGTCCGCGAGCCTTTACTCCCGGTTACACATTCCCACCAATCTCTGGAGTGTTTCTACCCGTTGATTGAATCTGCCAAGGTAGTGGATTTGATACGGGCGCCTGCTGCCATATCCTGAACAGTTATAGCCGTATACTGATCAATAAGTGTCCATCTGAACTAAAAAGGCGCCCCGTAAAAGGGCGCCTTTTGGTGTCTAGTTATGCAACCAAAGATGGTAGATAAAGGACGATGCTAGGAAAGGCGACCAACAGAGCAATGGTCACTCCATCAGCAATGAAGAATGGCATCACACCACGGAACACATCCTGCACCGTAAGATCATCACGCACGCCTGCCACAACAAAGCAGTTGAGTCCGATCGGCGGGGTGATCAGGCAGAACTCAGCCATTTTCACCACCAAAATACCAAACCAGATCGCACACATTGTGCCGCTCATGCCAAAGGCACTGTCAGCAGCCGCTACACTCTCGCCACCGTTCAGCGCCATTACTGCAGGATAGACAACTGGCAGGGTCAACAACAACATACCAATGGCATCCATGAACATACCCAGCACCGCATAGGCCAGCAAAATGCAAATCAGGATCAGCATAGGTGCCATTTCAAGGCTGGTAATCCAGTCAGAAAATGCTCCAGGCAGATCTGCAAAGCCAAGGAATCGCACATAGATCAAGACGCCCCAGATGATAGTAAAGATCATCACCGTCAGCTTGGCTGTTTCCAGCAGTGCTGATTTCAGCTGCGTCCATTTCATGCCATTGTAAATGGCCATGCAGAACACGACAAAAGCCCCCAGCGCGCCACCTTCGGTGGGTGTACCCCAGGCTTCGTCTCCGAAGGGATTATAGACAAAACAGATGATGATCAGGACAACAAATATAATCGGCATTGCGGCCGGCAAGGATTCAAAGCGCTGGCGCCAGGTGAACCCAGTCACCGGCGGGCCGACGTTTTTAAAGATCACTGCAATGCCAACAATCAACGTCACATACACAATTGCGCTAAATGCCCCTGGAATGAACCCAGCCAGCAGCAGCTTGCCCACATCCTGTTCCACGATAATCGCATAGATCACCAAGATCGCTGATGGAGGAATAAGCGAAGCCAGCGTCCCTGCGGCAGCAACCACACCAGCCGCGAATTGCTTATTATACCCAATCGCCAGCATTTCCGGGATTGCGATACGGGCAAACACCGCTGAAGTCGCAACCGAGGCGCCGGACACAGCAGCAAAACCAGCTGTCGCAAATACCGTCGATACAGCCAATCCACCGGGAAGCCAGGCAATCCAGCGCTTGGCGGCCTCAAACAGGGCCTTCGTCAGCCCTGCATAATAGGCCAAATACCCAATCAGAATAAAGGTTGGGATCAGGCTTAGCGCCTGGCTCGACACCTTGGAATGAGGCACCTGCCCCGCAACTTTGACTGATACGGTTAGCGCCTTGATGAATTTATCCGGCTGGTAGCCGAACTTGGCCCAAAATATCCATATCAGACCAACCAGCCCAGCCATGGCGGCGGCAAAGGCCACCCGCATACCTGCAACAACCATGACCAGCATAAAGCCAGTGACCCAAAGGCCAATTTCAATAGGTTCCATCGTTCTGCCCCTTAGCCCTGTGAGCCGTTATTGCCGGCGTCACTCAACTGTTCCGCCTCCGCTGCCGCCTGCGCTGCAGCACTTTGGATTAGCGGCACCGCCACTGGGGTTTCCAACCCCAACACAAACGCGCGGCCATAGCCCCAGATCTGCAAAACCAACCGCAGACACAGCACTGAGAACGCCACCGGAACCAACAGTTTGGCAGGCCAAATCGGCAGACTGATATCAATCGAGCTGTCTCGGCTCCAGAGTGGTACCGCAAAATCGAAAGACCGACCAAAATGCGACCAGCTGCCCCAGACCAGGGCCATCATCAACAGCAAGATCAGCATAACCGAGATCAATTCAAACAGCCACAATGCGCGGCCTCGGAGCGAGCCAATAAGAATATCCATCCGGATATGACCACCGTCGCGCTGCACATAGGATATGCCCATGAAAGCGATCAATGGCATCACCTGTTCAATCCAGTCCACATAACCGGGCAGCGGCGCGTTCATTGCGTTGCGCCCACCCACGGAAACCACCGCGAGCACCATCAAAGAAAACACCGCTATTCCGCTGACCAACGCTAACAATTGTTCTAGCCGCAGCAGCTGACCGTCCAACCGGCTAATCAGACTGCCATCTTCCAATACCGCAGCGCTTGTCGCCATGGGACAGATCCTTACCTATATTTTAGAAACCAAAAAGGCCGGGCACTGCTGCCCGGCCTTGGTCATGTTAAACCGCTTACTTGCGTTCAGCAGCCAGTGTATCCATCACTAGATCATACAGTTCTTGCGCAGGAATGCCCTGAGCTGACATGTCCGCGATCCACTGCTCGCGGATCGGGTCAGCAGCCACAGTGCGGAACTCGGCTAGTTGGTCTTCGGAAATTTCGACCTTAGTCACGCCTTTTTCCACCAGGACATCGTCCCACTTGGCAAGCAGCTCGCCATAGTTGGCCAGATAATGATCAATGGATTCGCTAACCGAGCTGTCCAGCGCTTCACGCTCAGAATCACTCAACATGTCATAGGCATCTGTGTTGACCACAACAGGGCAGTTCACGGTGCCGGGGTTCAGGTTTGCAGTCCACCAATCAGCACGATTGATTGTACCAAAGGCCAGATGCGCGTGCTGGGCAAACGCAACGGTGTCGACAACACCTGATTCCATCGCGTTATAGGCTTCGGTTGCTGTAACCGAAGTCGGAACCGCCCCCACAGCAGCAAAGGCTTTGCCGATACCGCCAGTGGCACGGACCCGCATATCTTTAAACGCGGCCAAGCTATCGCGCGGATCACCCGTACCAACCAAATTATACTGAGGCATTGGTGAGGTCATCAGCAGTTTCGCATTCCAGCGTGCCAGATCGGCCTGAACTGCAGGATGCGCATATACTGCATTGGCCACCGCAACTTCTTCTTCGAGTGTATTCACACCCAGAAACGGCAGCTCCAACACAGTAATTGTTGGATTCTTGTCACGGTGGTAGCCGGCACAGAACTGCGCCATTTCAAAGGCACCAATGGAAATACCGTCCAGGTTTTCTTTGTTCTTGGACAGACCACCATATGAGATGTTCAAAGTGAACTCACCATTGGTTTTTTCGCTAACCAGCTCAGCAAGACGCTCAACATGCTCGGTAAAGGCCCGACGCTTACCCCAAACAGATACATTCCACTCAGTGGCTGCAACTTCAGAGGCAACAGCAAATCCCGCTGTGGCCATCACGGCCGCGGTCAACATCTTATTCATAGTTTTTTCTCCCGGTTTGAACCCTCATAGTGGGGCGCTTGAGGGTAAGCTAACGACTAGCCAAGCCGCTGCCAAGCCCGGGAAACTACTGAAACTAAATGCGCTGCCGCCAAATGTCGGTCAAACACCTGCGACTCGCTGAATTTTTCTGCAGATAAACCTCTGGGCTAACTAATGAAGCTATAAGCCCGTACAATATGTCACACGGCTTGGTTGCAGTTTCTTACCCGGCCACGGCTTAGTGGAGTAAATGCTGTAAAACAGCTTCCCCAGATTTCATTGACAGGTAATTCTTTAGCAAACCATGGAAATTTCAGCGCTTTTTAGATTTTGTTTACAGCCAAGTGAATTCATCGGAAAATCGTTTACAAGCAAATCGTTATTTTCCCGTCGCTTATTCACATATTTTCAACCTGCTCTATGATCATCGCCGAGGATGGAAACGGTTTGCCAGCCCCGCTCATTAGCGGTCGATTGGTAAGCTGATAAAATATTAGGGAGGGACCCAGGATGACCACGCAACACGAGAGTGTCGTTTATCCGCCGTCGGCCGAAACCGTTGCCCGTGCGCATGTAGATGCTGCCGGATATGAACAGATGTATGCGGCCTCGATTGCTGATCCTGAAGCGTTTTGGGGCGAACAGGGAAAGCGCATTGATTGGATTAAGCCCTATAGCCAGGTGAAAGACGTCAACTACAACTTTGGCGAGGTCTCGATCAACTGGTACTCAGACGGCGCTCTGAACGTGAGCGCCAATTGCATCGACCGCCATCTTGCGACCCGTGGCGATCAGACTGCTATTATTTTTGAGCCTGACAATCCAGACGAGCCAGCCCAAAACATCACTTACAAGCAACTGCACGGCTCTGTGTGCCGGATGGCCAATGTTTTGACCTCGATGGGTGTGACTAGGGGCGACCGTGTCATTATCTATATGCCGATGATCCCAGAGGCAGCCTACGCCATGCTGGCCTGTGCCCGTATTGGCGCGATTCACTCGATTGTTTTTGCAGGCTTCAGCCCGGACGCCCTGGCTGCGCGGGTAAACGGCTCTGATGCCAAAGTTGTCATCACAGCAGACCACGCCCCACGCGGCGGGCGTCAAACACCGTTGAAATCCAATGCTGATGCAGCGTTGTTGCATTGTAAGGAAGACGTGAAATGTCTGGTGGTCAAACGTACAGGTGGCCAAACCACTTGGATTGAGGGCCGTGACTACGATTACAACGCATTGGCTGCTGCAGCAGACGATAGCTTTGCACCAGTCGAAATGAACGCCGAAGATCCGCTGTTCATCCTTTATACTTCGGGTTCAACCGGCCAACCCAAGGGCGTGGTACACACCACTGGTGGCTATTTGGTCTATGCGGCCATGACCCACGAGATCACCTTTGATTACCACGATGGCGACATCTACTGGTGTACGGCTGATGTAGGCTGGGTTACAGGACACAGCTACATCGTCTATGGTCCATTGGCCAACGGTGCGACCACACTGATGTTTGAAGGTGTGCCCACCTATCCTGACGCCAGCCGGTTCTGGCAGGTCTGCGAAAAGCATAAGGTGAACCAGTTCTACACCGCTCCCACTGCGCTGCGCGCCTTGATGGGCCAAGGCAACGAATGGGTCGAAAAATGCGACCTATCCAGCCTACGCACTCTGGGAACCGTGGGTGAGCCGATCAATCCCGAAGCCTGGACCTGGTACAATGACGTTGTTGGTGGCGGTCGCTGCCCAATCGTTGACACGTGGTGGCAGACCGAAACTGGCGGTCATTTGATGACCCCCCTGCCCGGTGCCCATGCAATGAAGCCCGGTTCTGCGATGAAGCCTTTTTTTGGAATCGAACCAGTTGTTCTGGACCCCACCTCGGGCGTTGAAATCAAAGGCAATGATGTCGATGGCGTGTTGTGCATCAAAGACAGCTGGCCCGGCCAGATGCGCACTGTTTGGGGGGACCACGAGCGGTTCCAGAAAACCTATTTCGCCGATTACAAGGGCTACTACTTTACCGGTGACGGCTGCAAACGTGATGCAGATGGCGACTACTGGATCACCGGCCGTGTTGATGACGTGATCAACGTATCCGGTCACCGCATGGGGACTGCCGAAGTGGAAAGTGCCCTGGTGGCCCATGTTGCCGTCGCCGAGGCTGCCGTGGTTGGTTATCCGCATGACATCAAGGGTCAGGGCATCTATTGCTATGTCACCCTAATGAACAATGCCGAGCCCAGCGACGACCTTCTGAAAGAGCTACGGACTTGGGTACGCACCGAGATTGGCCCGATTGCCAGCCCAGACGTGATCCAATGGGCCCCTGGCCTGCCCAAAACGCGTTCAGGCAAGATCATGCGCCGGATCTTGCGTAAAATCGCTGAGAACGATTTTGGCAGCCTTGGGGACACATCCACTCTTGCCGACCCGTCGGTGGTTGATGATTTGATCGCCAATCGGGCTGGAAAATAGGAGGATGAGTATGGATGCGGAAGTTATTACTTCGCCCGCGGTTCTAATCTTGCTCGGCCCCCCCGGTGCTGGAAAAGGAACTCAAGCTAGAATGCTAGAAGAGCGTTTTGGTCTGGTTCAACTATCCACAGGCGATCTTCTTCGCGCCGCCGTGGCCCAAGGCACCGAAGCTGGCAAGGCAGCCAAGGCGGTTATGGAAGCTGGCGATCTGGTGAGTGATCAAATTGTCATCGACATTCTGCGAGACCGGCTGAATGCCGATGATTGTGCAAAGGGTGTCATCCTTGATGGCTTCCCACGTACCACGGTACAGGCTCAGGCGCTGGATGATCTGTTGGACGAATCTGGCCAACAGATCAATGCTGCGATCAGCCTCGAAGTGGATGATGCTGCGATGGTCACCCGGATTTCTGGTCGCTTCACCTGTGGCGGCTGTGGGGAAGGGTATCATGACACGTTCAAGGCGCCGGCAAAGGCTGGCACCTGTGACAAATGCGGTAGCACCCAGATGAAGCGTCGCGCCGACGACAACGCTGAAACGGTCGGATCGCGCCTGGAAGCTTACCACGCGCAAACTGCCCCACTGATTGCCTACTATCAGGGCAAAGAAGTGTTGAAGTCAGTAGACGCGATGGGTGAGATCAGCACCATTGCTGCAGCAATGGCTACATTGACAACTCAAGCCATGAATTGACGCTGACGGCCCCCACATTGATGGGGGCCGTATTGGCATCAGCCTCAATATAGTGGACAAACCTTTGTCCTCATGTCAGGTCAGCTGGTGGAACCAAAGAAGAGCGCGCGGCATGTCCGAATCCAATTTTACGCCCGGACCCGACACCGTCCGTGCTTACCGTGATGCACTGGGCTGTTTTGGCACTGGCGTAACGGTTGTAACAACTCTGACGCCCCGTGGCCCTTTGGCCATCACAGCAAATAGTTTCACCTCAGTGTCGATGGACCCTCCTCTACTGTTGTGGTGCCCGGCAAAGAACTCGCTGCGCCACAACGCCTTTATAGATGCAGACCATTTCACCATTCATATCATGGGCGAAAATCAACTCGATCTGGCCAAGCATTTTGCTTGCAATGGTGAAGATTTTGAACCGGTAAGCTGGCAGCCCAACGCTGTGGGTACTCCAACACTACCTGATTGCATTGCACGGTTTGATTGCCGACATTTTGCCCACCACCCAGGCGGAGATCATTCGATCCTGATAGGGGAAGTTCTGTCAGCCACTACCCGGCCTGGAAAGGGACTAATTTTCAAACAAGGGCTTTATGGCGGATTCTTAGAACAGAACTGATATTCCGTTTCTGTTCACTATAGCAGTTGCCGCGACACCTGCCGCGGTTTGATCATCAGTGGCGCGGGCTTTGTGTTGCCGCCCTGTTGTTTCTGAATTTGACAGGAATGACACAGAGGGATCAATTCCTGGACTTCCTCCGAAGCCCGCACCCCTTTGCGCCCCCAAATCCGGGCTAACAATCTATCCATCATAGATTTTGCAACAAAAGGCACGCCACAGGATGTACATCTAAATGGCTCAACCTGATGTAATACCTGCTGTGTGTCCGCGCTTGGTTTAGGATCAATCCTGGGTCTTAATTTTAGCGCATCCTCGGGGCAGATGGACTGGCACATCCCACATTGGATGCAGCGGCTTTCTACGAATACCAGCTCACACTTATGCTCGCCAATCGAGAGCGCATCGGTTGGGCATAACCACACGCAACTTTGGCACATTGTGCAAGCCGACAAATCTAGCTCCACTGTTCCATAGGGAGCATCCTGCGGAAGGTTCAATGGCTGATGCACCCCTGGCATCAATACCGTCGCACACGCCCGCGCTGTTGCACGGCGGTTTGGGCCTGGAACGGGCCTTCTATAGGGCCAGCGTCCGCCAGTCCTAGGCAGTTTCGCCATAGAATTGCGGAGCTCCAACTGGGACACAAACAACTCTAGCCGCTCTTCACCTCCCATCATCTGAGCCAGTTCAACTTCTTTACTCTGATCCGCCGCTCCATGCTCAAATGGCAGTTTCTGTAGAAAAACAAAGTCAAACCCAAGCGCTAAGGCCAACAACAGGTCCACATGACCGATCCGCTCTAAGTTACATATTTGAACCGCATGTACCCAAGCTGATTTGTTAAACCACTCCGCCTGGCTCACGTCAGAATGCCCGGCCTCAGTATGCAATATCAAAATGTGAGTCCGCTGATCTGATTTACGCTCTTCGATTGCCACCTCGCATAGTCCCAATAGAGGCAAGGCAGCTTCCCCAGCTGTAGAATGATATACATCAACAGCTGAATTATGTTTCCGAACCCCCGCGCGTAGGCAAAAATCACTGCCAGTGGTCGTGCTGGAATGGCAAAGACAGACACCGGATCGTTTCCAGTCGGACATGCTTCCCCCTTCTGGGTTGAAAGACTTCCCGAGTTCAGGCGAACGATATAGTTCGCTCTGCTTTAAACGTATCTAGAACTCATCTTTAGCAACTCAAGGGTGTGCGGTGCCAAAAATTCAAATTTTTGTTGATTTTTGACAAGTGACCCGCCGTGAGGGAACACGGCGGGCCAGTTCGATTTGAGACTACTCAGTTTTTGATTGGCTTCAGTTTAGTGCAGCATCTGTGATGGAATGCGTCCAGGCACCTTCCGGTATTTTAGTAATCACTGGGTCCGAACCTCCGCCGAGCAATGTAGATACGGTGCGGTCAAAGTCTGCAGGATCCAGAGACCCGTTGCTGCCAGCGGTCAATTTGGCAATTTCCGCCATCATGCGCTGCTGATGTGCCTCGGTTTGTGCACCAGATGCATCGTTGTCCAATACGATGTCAGCGGCCTCGCTGGGGTTGGCTTCTGCATATTTCCACCCCTTCATCGACGCCCGTACAAACCGAACCATTTTGTCCTGGAATGCCGGATCTTCAAGATTGGCTTCTAGCGCATAGATACCGTCTTCCAGCGTTGCTACCCCCTGGTCTTCATACTTGAAGGTCACAAGTTCGTCCTCAGACACACCAGAATCCAGAACCTGACCGTATTCGTTGTAGGTCATTGTGGAAATACAGTCAGCCTGACGCTGCAGCAGTGGGTCAACGTTGAAACCCTGCTTCAGTACGGTCACACCATCTTCACCACCATCGGTGCTGATGCCCTCTTTGCTCATCCAGCTCAGGAAGGGGTACTCATTGCCATAGAACCACACACCAATTGTCTTGCCCTTGAAATCCGCCGGGCTGGTGATGCCGGTGTCTTTCCAGCAGGTCAGCATCAGTCCCGAGGTTTTGAAAGGCTGGGCGATGTTCACCACAGGCAGGCCTTTTTCACGCGCAGCCAGTGCCGAAGGCATCCAATTCAGCATTACGTCAGCGCCGCCACCAGCAAGCACCTGAGGCGGGGCAATGTCCGGGCCACCCGGCAGGATGGTCACGTCCAGATCTTCCTCGCCATAGAATCCTTTATCCAGCGCGACATAATAGCCAGCGAATTGTGCCTGTGTCACCCATTGTAGCTGCAGACGCACCTCATCGGCGGCCTGCGCAGTTCCCGCAGCACCCAGTGCTACAGCAGCAGCTGTCAAAATGTGTTTCATTGGTATTTACTCCCTGTGGTTATGGTCAAAGCTTGCAAGAATTTGACCATCCGTTCAAAGTTTTTCTTATCCCTATGGCAGAGCGCTTATTGCCTTGCCCGTGTTTTAAGCACGAATAGCCGAAAAACGACTCCGGAGTGCCCAACCGGTTCTACAGCCCCCCTCCTCAAAGGCGCTGTAGTATCTCAATCCTCAACGCCGCTGCGACGGGTGCCAGAATGTTAGCGACTTCTCGACCAGCGCAACCGCACCGTAGAACATTGACCCTGCCAGCGCCGCCACAACGATCTCAGCCCAGACCATGTCCAGCGCCAGTTGCCCCACGCTAGTGGATATTCTGAACCCCATACCTACCGTTGGGGAACCAAAGAATTCCGCCACTATGGCGCCAACCAAGGCAAGCGTGGTTGAGATCTTCAGGCCGTTAAAGATAAACGGCAGCGCTGCAGGCAGGCGCAGCTTGAAAAAGCTCTGCCAATAGCTGGCGGCATAGGTCTGCATCAGGTCCCGCTGCATGGCGCTGGTTTCGCGCAGGCCAGCCACTGTGTTCACCAGAACCGGAAAGAACACCATCACAACCACAACAGCCGCCTTGGAGTGCCAGTCAAAACCAAACCACATCACCAGAATGGGTGCCGTACCCACAATCGGTAGGGCAGCAACAAAGTTGCCCACCGGCAGCAGCCCACGACGCAGGAAATCGCTACGGTCCATCACGATCGCCATCAGGAACGCAGCAGAGCAACCAATTACGTAACCACTCAGAGCGCCCTTCACAAAGGTCTGTAAGAAATCTTCCCACAGCTTGGGCAGATTGGCACCAAAGGCGGATGCGATATCAGTTGGCGCTGGCAAGATGACCAAAGGAACCATAAGCCCGCGAACAAGCAGTTGCCAAACCAGCACTAATGTGAGGCCAAAAATCACTGGGACCAGAAGCTGCACCTCACGTGTTGCCGCATAAGACCCATTGGCCAGACGACTGTTCAACCACCAGCCGCCACACCAGACGAGAACTGCTAAGATAACCAAGATCATGCGCCCATCCCCATCCGTTTCAGAACGGATCGTTCAATCAATCCCAACAGCGCCACCAGACAGGCTGCCAGAATGGCTGCTGCAAACAGAGCCGACCAAATCTGCACTGTCTGGCCATAATAGCTGCCGCCCAACAGGCGCGCACCCAATCCAGCCACAGCCCCAGTTGGCAGCTCACCCACGATTGCACCGACCAGCGAAGCCGCAATACCGATTTTCAGTGAAGCAAACAGATACGGCATCGAGGCAGGCAGCCGCAACTTCCAGAACCCTTGATTGGTGCTGGCGTTATAAGTACGCAGCAGGTCCAGCTGCATTCCATCCGGACTGCGCAGCCCCTTGACCATGCCAACAACCACAGGAAAGAAACTGAGGTAGGCCGAGATCACCGCCTTGGGTAGGATTCCTTGTACTCCAACCGAATAGAGCACCACGATGATCATCGGCGCCAGCGCAATGATCGGAATGGTCTGGCTGACAATAGCCCAGGGCATCACTGACATATCCATAACGCGCGAATGCACGATGCCAACCGCCAGCAGAATGCCCAAACCGGTGCCAATGGCAAAACCCAGTAATGTGGCACTCAGCGTCACCCAGCCATGATAGAACAGGCTGCGTTTGGACATCATTTTTCCCTTCAGAACCATAGCACCGGTCGTCTTCCACAATTCCTGCGCAACCTGATGCGGAGCAGGCAGCCGTGGTCGATCCTGTGCCCAAGTGGCCGGGATGGCAAAGCGGTTGTCCAGCACCAGTCCAAACTCTCCCAAGTCCCGACGTTCTTTTGCGCCGGCTGGGGTGACTTCGGCGCCAGCGCGTTCGGCTTCAGTCAGGACACCTTTAATATTCATTGGCAGACAGGCCGCATACCAAAAAGCGATAATTACAGAGAGAACGGTGAGGACGGCTATCAAAGTTTTCATGAATGCCACTCCATCCGAAGCTCACGGATACCCGTTGGCTCGCGCCCCTCAAGCGAAAAAAAGGTGCTCGGCTTGCCTTCATCCAATTCGCCCACTGGCTTAAAACCTTCACGCAGGTAGAACTGCTGTGCACGCTTGTTTGGCACGTGGGTGTTCAGTGATAGAAAATCTCGCCCTTTTTTGGCTTGATCCAACAGCGTCTTGCCAACACCAGTACCAGGATGTGCGCAATAAAAACCCCAGATATGCTTAATCTCCACTTCCAAGGAGAGATATCCTTGGACCGGATCACCAGACACCCAGATTTCACGCAGCGCTAACCCTTTGCTCAGCGAGTTCTCGATCTCTTCAGACGGTAAGTCACGCTGCATCCACTCGGTGTGGTCAATCCAACCGTTCACGATGGCGGCCATCCCAGCGACATCGCTCAGCTCTGCTCGACGCACCTCAGTCATCCGAGTGCCCTGCCCGCAAACCTTCTCGCACGCGATGGGCGATTTCGATAAACTCTGGGCTGTCACGAATATCCAGTGGCCGCTCTTTTGGCAGCGGGCTCTCGATGACGTCCGTAATCCGCCCTGGTCGTGGGCTCATCACAACAATCTTGGTCGACAGATACACCGCCTCGGGGATCGAGTGGGTGACAAAGCCAATGGTCTTGTTGGTCCGCGCCCAGAGTTTCAACAGCTGTTCGTTCAGATGGTCACGCACAATTTCATCCAACGCGCCAAACGGTTCGTCCATCAGCAGGATATCCGCATCAAAGGCCAACGCCCGTGCAATGCTGGCGCGTTGCTGCATACCGCCAGACAACTGCCAGGGGTATTTGCCACCAAACCCTGACAATTCAACAAGTTCTAACACTTCGTTAACGCGCTTCTCCTGTTCCGCTTTCGAATATCCCATAATCTCTAGCGGCAGCTTGATGTTACGCGCGATGTTGCGCCATGGGTATAGCCCCGAGGCCTGAAACACATATCCATAGGCACGTTCACGGCGGGCCTCGTCCGGGGTCATGCCATTGACGGTGATCTCACCACCTGTGGGCTGCTCTAGCGCAGCCATAACCCGCAGGAACGTGGTCTTGCCGCAGCCCGAAGGCCCGATAAAGCTGACAAAGTCACCCTTGTTGATGGTAAGGTTCACATCTTTCAGCGCCTGCACCGGTCCGTCATTGGTTGGGAACACCAGATCCAGATTCCGGGCTTCGACGACGGCGTTGGTAGCATCAGCCTGGGTAGTCGTTTCAATATTCATTCTATTGCCTTGATAACACTGGGTATTGGGCCGCCATTTCCAGCGACCCGCCGCTGATTAAACGCCAGTTGCCGGAATGCCCGAACGCTCCACCGGGCGTGGCGCTGTCAGCTCTTTCCAGGAACTCAACGCCTTGTTGACCGTTGTATTTGCCTCGCGCGACACAAACTTGCCGTGGCCTTCCTGACACCGGATCTCGCCATCGTGTACCGCAACATGACCCCTGGTCAGAGTAAAGCGCGGCAAACCCTTAACTTCATGACCCTCAAACACATTGTAATCTATCGAGCTTTGCTGTGTAGAGGCCTGAATAGTTTTGCTTTTCTCGGGGTCCCAGACAACCAGATCGGCGTCTGCTCCAACCAAAACCGCGCCCTTTTTGGGATAGCAGTTCAGGATCTTGGCAATATTGGTCGAGGTTACCGCGACAAACTCATTAGGCGTCAGGCGACCTGTGGCCACACCGTGAGTCCACAGCATCGGCATCCGATCTTCTAACCCGCCTGTTCCATTGGGAATCTGTGTAAAGTCGCCAATGCCATTGCGTTTCTGCTCGGTGGTAAAGGCGCAGTGGTCAGTTGCCACAACCGACAAGGACCCAGACTGCAGACCCGCCCAAAGACTGTCCTGATGCTGCTTGTTACGGAACGGAGGCGACATCACGCGGCGTGCAGCATGATCCCAATCCGGGTTGAAATACTCGCTCTCGTCCAGTGTCAGGTGCTGGATCAGTGGTTCACCCCAAACCCGTTTGCCCTGCATCCGTGCACGGCGAATGGCCTCGTGACTGTCCTCACAGGATGTGTGTACTACATAGAGCGGCACACCGGCCATATCAGCAATCATAATCGCCCGATTGGTGGCTTCACCTTCGACTTGTGGAGGACGGGAATAGGCATGTGCCTCGGGCCCATTATTGCCTGCTGCCAACAGCTTAGCGGACAGTTCTGCCACCACATCGCCATTCTCGGCATGCACCATGGCAATCCCGCCCAACTCGGCCAGACGTTGGAATGACGAATACAACTCATCGTCATTCACCATTAACGCGCCCTTGTAGGCCATAAAGTGTTTGAAGGTGTTGATGCCACGTTCCTGAATGACGGTTTTGATGTCGTCAAACACCTGCTCGCCCCACCAGGTCACGGCCATGTGGAAGGAATAGTCACAGTTGGCACGGGTCGATTTATTGTCCCACCGCTTTAGCGCATCCAACAGGCTCTCACCGGGGCTTGGCAGGGCAAAGTCCACCACCATAGTGGTGCCGCCAGCTAGACCAGCCCGCGTGCCGCTTTCAAAATCATCCGAGCTGTAGGTACCCATAAACGGCATCTCGAGATGGGTGTGTGGATCAATCCCACCGGGCATCACGTAACAACCGGTTGCGTCCAGCTCTTCGTCGCCTTTTAGATTTGGGCCGATCTGGGTGATCACCCCGTTTTCAACTAAGACGTCTGCCTTGTAAGTGAGATCCGCAGTAACAATCGTGCCATTTTTGATGACTTTCGTGACCATGATGGTCTCTCCCCTAAGCGTAATAAGAAAGAGCCAGTACAGCCCCTTCATTTTGTTCGATGCGCCGCCAGTTCACAAATGCAATCATTTCTTGAAATGCCGCCCATACCTCTGGACAGCGGGTTGCCCAACTCGAGGCTTCAGAAACTTGCAGCGTAAGCGTAGCGCCTTTTATAACCGTAACCGAACTTAACCCGTCTTCCGGACAATCCACACTAGTCATACAGTCAATCCAAGCGTTACCGTTTCGGCCATAGAAAGCCGGGAACCCCATTTTGGTCGAGAACTGATCGTGGAAACTTGACCAGTCGACAACAGCACTCCCGTCGATTTCGACAACTTTAGAAATTGAGTTCACTCCACAATTTCCGCCGTCTCCACCACCGCATGGAACAACACATTGGTTCCAGCGGCTGCCCAATCCGGGCTAATCTCTTCTGCCTCATTATGGCTCAGCCCATCCACACAGGGGCACATCACCATCGCCGTTGGGGCTACACGGTTGATCCAGCAAGCGTCGTGGCCAGCCCCCGATATCAGATCGATATGAGAATAGCCCAGCCGGTCCGCTGCATTACGCACCGCGGTGACACAGGTGTCGTCAAATTTGACCGGATCAAATCCGCCAACCTTTTCAAACTCAACCGTTACGCCCATAGCGTCTGCAATGTCCTGAGCCTGCTCGCGGAAATTCAGTTCCATATCTTCGATCACCTCCAGCTCGGGGCTGCGGAAATCGACGGTAAAGGCCACCTTTCCGGGGATCACATTGCGCGAGTTGGGGTAGACATCGATATGTCCTGCCGCACCGACAGCATGCGGGGCATTGCGCCAGGCAATCTCATCCACCGCCTCCAGCATCCGCGCCATGGCAAGGCCGGCATTGCGGCGCATTGGCATCGGGGTGGACCCCGTGTGTGCATCTTTGCCGGTCACAGTCACCTGGGTCCAGCTGAGCCCCTGACCATGGGTCACAACCCCAATGTCTTTCTCGTCTGCTTCCAGAATTGGGCCTTGCTCAATATGCAACTCAAAGAAGGCATGCATCTTGCGGGCACCAACTTCCTCGTCGCCACGCCAACCAATGCGGCTCAGCTCATCGCCGAACTTTTTGCCATCGGCATCTTCGCGATCATAGGCCCAGTCTTGGGTATGAATGCCGGCGAACACCCCAGATGACAGCATCGCGGGCGCGTATCGCGTGCCTTCTTCGTTGGTAAAGTTGGTCACCACAATGGGGTGTTTTGTTTTTATATTCATATCGTTAAGTGACCGGAGGACTTCCAACCCGCCAAGCACACCTAACACTCCGTCATACTTACCACCCGTTGGCTGGGTATCGAGATGTGAGCCAACATAAACCGGCAACGCATCTGGGTCTGAGCCTTCGCGGCGGGCAAACATATTGCCCATCTGATCCAGCCCCATCGTACAGCCAGCAGCTTCGCACCAACTTTGGAACAGGGCCCGCCCCTCACCATCCTCATCTGTCAGCGTCTGGCGATTGTTACCCCCGGCGACACCGGGCCCGATCTTAGCCATATCCATCAGGCTGTCCCACAGCCGTTCGCTGTTGATTGTTAGATTTTGACCAAGCGCAGCCATGGTGTGATCCTTCCCCGTCTGTCCGCCTTTTGGCGGTATTGTTTTGTTAGCCCATCCGCATGTCGCGGCTTTGATTTGACCAACTGGTAAAACTCACGCTATCACGGGTCAGGCACTAGTCAAGAAATTGCGGCGCTACAGCTGGAAAAACCCCAAAAAACATGGGGAAATGTTGAATTTTGAGGCATCACTGGGTCGCCGCCCGAGTCAGGACCAAAGACACTGCTATGACCAAAGACCGCGCACCCACCCGGATCCAAAAAAAGAATCGCGCTGCCATTCTCGAGGCTGCACTGGAAGTGTTTTCAACTCACGGTTTTCGCGGTGCAACGGTGGATCAGATTGCTACCGAAGCCGGGCTGAGCAAACCAAACCTGTTGTACTATTTCCCTTCAAAAGAGGCCATTTTCAACGAATTGATGGCCCAACTTCTGGGCACCTGGCTAGACCCCTTGCGATCCCTAGACCCCGATGGCGATCCATTGGAAGAAATCCTGGCCTATGTTCAGAGAAAGTTACAAATGAGCCGCGATTTTCCGCGTGAAAGCCGCCTTTATGCCAATGAGATCGTACAAGGTGCCCCGCGTCTACTGGGTACAATTGCCACTGATTTGAATGCTCTGGTGGAAGAAAAATCCGCGCTTTTGCAACGATGGATGCAAGCTGGAAAAATCAACTCTGCACACCCAAAGCATCTGTTGTTTTCGATCTGGTCGCTAACGCAGCATTATGCAGATTTCGATGTTCAGGTTCGTGCCTTAATGGCTGGTGAAGATCCATTTGATGCAGCTCCCGAATATCTGGATACCCTGTATCGGCGTATGTTAACTCCATCAGATAACTAACAAAAAAGGGCGACCCTCTCGGACCGCCCTTTCTTACATCTGAGTTGGTTTTGCCGATAACCGCGGCTATCAGCGTTCCCCTTATTCGGCTGCAGTTGCTGAGGGATTGTTGGGATGAGTGGTCCAATTGGCATAGTCTTCTGAAACGACTTCACCCGTCCGCTCATCCAACTGGCCAGGGGCGACTTGTTCCATCGTAATACAGTTCTCGACCGGGCAAACACTCACACACAGGTTGCAAGCAACACACTCATCATCCTTGACAGTGAAAACTCGGTCTTCGGACATCGCGATCGCCTGATGCGACGTGTCTTCACATGCTGCAAAACAACGACCACAGCTGATGCAGTCGTCCTGATTGATCACAGCCTTGGCGACATAATTCAGGTTCAGGTACTGCCAATCTGTGACATTCGGAACCGCCTGCCCCATGAAATCCGCAATCGACGCATGACCTTTTTCGTCCATCCACTGTGACAAACCGGAAATCATCTCTTCGACAACTTTGAATCCATATGTCATCGCTGCGGTGCAGACCTGAACATTGCCAGCGCCCAATGAAATGAACTCAGCGGCATCGCGCCAGTTGGTCACGCCACCAATTGCCGAAATTGGGAGGCCATGGGTCTGCGGGTCGCGCGCAATTTCAGCAACCATGTTCATTGCAATCGGCTTAACCGCTGGTCCACAGTACCCACCGTGCGTCCCCTTATCACCAATGGTTGGATTAGGCGCCATGATATCCAGATCAACGGAAACAATCGAATTGATGGTGTTGATCAGGCTTACAGCGTCTGCTCCGCCGTTCTTTGCCGCACGGGCAGGTTGACGAATATCAGTAATATTTGGTGTCAATTTTACGATAACTGGCTTAGAATAGTACTTTTTACACCATTCGGTGACCATCTGGATATATTCCGGGACCTGGCCAACAGCCGACCCCATTCCGCGCTCGGCCATGCCATGCGGACAGCCAAAGTTCAGCTCAATGCCGTCAGCACCGGTGGCTTCAACCTTGGGCAAGATGTCCTTCCAGGCCTGCTCTTCGCAGGGCACCATCAGCGAGACAATAATTGCCCGATCTGGATAGTCTTTCTTGACCCGGGTGATCTCTTCCAGGTTCACCTCCAACGGTCGATCCGTGATCAACTCGATGTTGTTCAACCCCAGCAAGCGACGATCTGCGCCAAAGATCGCGCCATAGCGGGGGCCATTCACGTTAACCACCGGAGGTCCTTCCGAACCCAGCGTTTTCCAAACCACGCCCCCCCATCCGGCTTCAAAGGCGCGGCGCACGTTGTATTCCTTGTCCGTTGGTGGCGCGGAGGCCAGCCAAAACGGGTTGGGAGATTTGATCCCTAAAAATTCTGATGTCAGATCAGCCATTTATCTGCTCCTTGAATTGCTAGCTTGGGGCACTTCAGCAGGCCCCAAGGCTTGCTCAGCCCATCAGGCTGGAATGAATATCCATTGCGGCATCGCGACCTTCGGCAACCGCTGTCACTGTCAGGTCCTCGCCGCCCGAAGCACAGTCGCCTCCTGCCCAGACTTCTGCAACCGACGTGCGGCCTGTGTCGTTGACCTTGATCTTGCGCGCCTCAAGAACCAAACCTTCCGGCTGACCTTCCAGAGTTTGACCAATCGCCTTGAACACCTGATCAGCTGCCAGACGCAATGTTTCACCGGTGCCAGACACTTTACCATCAACAATACTGGTGTACTCTAACTCGATCTCACTGGCTGCGCCTTCGCCATGCACCGCGACAGGCATAACGTTGAACATCAGTTTCACCCCTTTGGACGTCGCCAGATCTTGCTCAAAACGGCTCGCCCCCATGGCGTCCTGTCCACGGCGATAAGCTATAGTAACATTTTCCGCCCCAAGAAGCTTCGACTGCACCGCGGCATCAACTGCTGTCATACCACCGCCAATGACCACGACGTTGCGCCCAACTGCCAATGTAGACAGATCGGTTGCTTGGCGTAGCTCAGCAATGAACTCTACTGCGTCTCGGCTTCCGTCTTTGTTTTCACCAGGTGCGCGTAATGCGTTAACACCGGCCAGTCCAATTGACAGGAACACTGCATCGAAGTCTGCTTTCAATGCGTCCAGAGTTAATCCAGCCCCCAGACCATCGCCATGTTTAACGCTGATGCCGCCGATCTGCATCAGCCAGCTGACCTCACGCGCTGCGAAATCATTGGTGCTTTTGTAGGCAGCAATACCAAATTCGTTCAACCCGCCAGACTTGCCCTTCACTTCATGAACAACAACCTCGTGCCCCAGCATCGCCAAGCGGTGCGCGGCGGACAGCCCGGCCGGGCCGGCGCCTACAACGGCAACACGCTTGCCAGTGCTAGCAGCACGTGCGAACGGGTGCCCACCTTTTGCCATCAATGCGTCAGTCGCATAACGTTGAAGGCGACCAATCTCGACCGGCTTGCCTTCGGCTGTTTCCCGAACACAGACCTCTTCGCACAACGTCTCGGTTGGGCAAACACGGGCACACATTCCGCCAAGGATATTCTGGTCCAAAATCGTACGCGCGGCGGCCTCGGGGTTTCCGGTCTGAATCTCGCGAATGAATTGCGGGATATCAATGCTGGTTGGGCATGCGGTCATGCAAGGCGCATCATAACAAAAGTAGCAGCGATCTGCTGCGACTGATGCCTCGTGCGCGTCATAAGCAGGATGCAAATCGCCGAAGTTATCGACAATATCTTGGCTGGACAAACGCCCTGCCTGAATGCCGGATGCCTGATGGCTACTCGCCATTGGGTGTCTCCCTGGATGTGTTCTTGTTGCATCCAGAGTGCCACAATTCAATTTTTTATCAACTGGTAAAATTTTGAAACAGGGAAAAACCTACCACACCTACCCGACTTCAGATCCTAACCAGCTGTTTTCTAAACCAAAACGGATGACCTATTTTTCGCCCATCTGCGACAAATGTCCCGTTTTGATCCACACGCGGGCCCCTTCGGGACCTGCCTGTCCTTCAAATCCACCCTCAGGAGGCAGGCGCAACCAGTCCCAGCGAGACAGAAAATCATCTCCTTCGCGACACCCGCCCTCAAGAACAAAGACTTCCATTCCCGACGGAGCCAGCCGTGAAATACGCTGCCCAGGTTCCCAGGTCTCTATACTGACCTGTTCGCTTTCATCCTCAAACAGCGCCACAACCGGATCATTGCTTGCGTCGCTGTCAACATGGACGGTGAGCCGGTCAGCAGGATCAAATTGATGTAACTTCACCAAGATCACTGCCCCCTTCGACGCTGCTGGGGTGTGGCGCGACGTTGGAGGATTACGAACATAGGCCCCCACAGGAAAGTTGCCAGTCTCGTCCTGAAACTCACCTTCCAAAACCAAGTATTCTTCGCCGCCATCATGGGTATGGGCATCAAATGACGACCCTGGTGTAAAGCGTACAATAGTAGTGGCTCGCGCCACTTCCTCACCAATACGGTCTAACATCTTGCGCTCAACCCCTGCTGCAGGGCTAGGCACCCATGGGGTATCAGCAAAACGCACCACTGCACGTTGCTCAAAATCGGCATTGATCCGCATTACATCCTCCATCTGATTTGCACAGAGTTAAGTACAACGACGGACCTGCAAAAGCTGCATCACAATAAAGTGGTCAGAAAGCCAATGTCCCGATCAATGGGACAACATCGCCGTCGCCTCGATCTCAATCTTGGCTTCATCTTCAACTAGGCCCGCGACCACAACCATTGTCATCGCCGGGAAATGATACCCCATCACCGCTCTATAGGCTTGGCCAACCTCGGCTTGGTGCGCCATGTATTCAGCTTTGTCAGTCACGTACCATGTGAGCCGGGTAATATCACTCGCCGTTCCACCTGCTGTCTCGACCACATCCAGAATATTGCGCAAGGCTTGGCTCATCTGGCCGATAAAATCCTGCACCTCAAACACCTGCTGTGCAGTCCAGCCGATTTGCCCACCAACAAACAGAACACGACCTTCGCCTATCATGCCATTGGCATAGCCCTTGGCCACCTTCCACCCTTCGGGGTGTACAGAAATTGTAGCCATGGCGCGTCTTCCTTTCACAGTGTTACCCCTACAGTAATCCTGCATCTGAAAATATATTTCAAGCTTAAAACATCGAAGGACTCACAAACTCTTGCTTTCAAGAAAAAAGGACGGCCTAAATGGCCGCCCTTCTAAGCATTGTGTGTTGTGTTTCGTGGGAAATTTAGGCCCCAAAACACCAAACGCAGAAATTCACATTCCCAACGCTTCTTTATACATCTCCAACACCGCCTCTTCTTCGGCAATGTCATCCTTGTCGCGTTTGCGCAGCGCCACCAACTTGCGAATTACTTTGGTGTCGTAACCGCGCCCTTTGGCCTCTGCCATGACCTCTTTCATTTGCTCTGCAAGGTCTTTCTTTTCAGAATCCAGCCGTTCCAGCCGCTCGACAAATTGGCGCAGCTCCCCGGCTGTTACACGATAGCTGTCGCTTTTTTCTTGTTCGGTCACATCCATCATCAGCTCCGTCGCGGTAGGAAATTTGAGGTCGGAATACAGGCCATCACCTGTCACTGCAAGCTGCGATTGGACTGGCGGCCCTTGCAGGTTCTTCGCCAATCCTTTAGGCGCGATCGCGGACAGTTCATAGGAGCCCGGCCATGTTTGAAATTCTAGTCTGGATAGGCGCCGCCATTTCCATAGTCGGTTTGCTTGGCCTGATCTGGTGCATCCTACGCGTTATGCGGGCCCGTAAACAGAAATTGGACGACGAAACGCTGCGCGCAGTGGTGCAGTCGGTTTTGCCCTACAACCTGGGTGCCCTTCTACTTTCGATGTTAGGTCTCATGCTGGTCATAGTTGGCGTTTTACTCGGTTGAGCTTTTTCACGCCGTATAGCTCTCAAAATAAGCTTCGATCGCCTCTTCGCCCAATTCTCTATCCAGCTTAGTCAACCGTGATGGCACCTCTATGCCGCTCGCGCGCAATTGGCTCAATACTTCATTGAATTCCGGCTGCAAGGCCTGTCGGGCCGTCATACTGGCGCCAACGATGCGCTCTTCTAGCCTTTCGGCGGCTTGCATTAGCTCGGTTGTCTTCATTTGACGGCCCCTCCTTTTTTTCAACTCAGAATGACACGCCGTTTCCTACTGAAAATACAAATCCAACGACTTCTTCACTATTATGGGCCTTATTTACGATGGCCTTGCGACGAAAGATGAAAATCCCCTCTGCCCGCTAATTCAAATGTCACAATTTCAGACCGTTCATTCTGTTGGCGGGACCAATGACACCTTTGTGCTCTACCTACCTAACATGCCTCTTGATACACATTCCGATATCGCTATATGATTAGTTGACTGAACGGAGAGAGACGATGACGCCACTTGTAAAAGCATTTTTTGACGAAGCTACAAATACAGTCTCATATGTCGCTCGCGATCCGCTAAGCAATGCATGTGCCATCATCGACCCGGTGCTTGATTTTGACCATGCTTCTGGTCGCACCAATACAGCCTCGGCGGACATCATCATCAACTGGATCACCGAACAAGCCTTGACACTGGACTGGGTTCTGGAAAGTCATGTCCATGCCGATCACCTATCTGCCGCCCCCTATTTACAAGAAAAACTAGGTGGAAAAATTGGCATCGGCGCAAACATTACTGTGGTACAGGACACCTTTGGTAAGGTCTTCAACGAGGGCACCGAATTCCAACGTGATGGCAGTCAGTTTGACGCCCTTTTGTCCCATGGTGACAGCTTTCACATAGGTCAGATGCAGGCAGACGTACTGCACACACCCGGACATACGCCAGCTTGTATGACATATGTAATTGGCGACGCCGCTTTTGTGGGGGACACCCTCTTCATGCCAGATTTCGGCACAGCGCGCTGTGATTTCCCTGGCGGTTCATCCGCACAGCTTTACGACTCGATCCAAAAAATCCTGGCATTACCTGACGAGACCCGGATTTTTGTCTGTCATGACTATAAGGCACCAGGCCGGGATGAGTTTGCTTGGGAAACAACTGTTGGTGAGCAAAAAGCTCTAAACGTCCATATTGGCAATGGGCGCAGCATCGAAGATTTCACCAAGATGCGTGATTCGCGCGATGCAACTTTGGGCATGCCAAAATTGATCTTGCCTTCGTTACAAGTAAACATGCGCGCAGGTCAAATGCCTGAACCTGATGAACAGGGTGATGTGTTTCTGAAGTTGCCCATCAACAAAATCTAGTACCCGCGACATTGAGATTAACCGCTAGCTCGGTCAATCCGGACAATACCATAACTTCGCGCACAATAAGGACTTACGTCATGGAAACAGATTGGATCTGGGGGCTTGCTGGCGGCGGGCTTATCGGAATGGGTGGCGCTGTCTATCTGCTTGGCAATGGCCGCATCATGGGAGCAAGTGGCATTCTGGGCGGGCTGGTCGATGGCAGTGGCCGCAAAGATGCGGCCGAAAAGCTGGTTTTTCTCGCTGGTGTTATTTTACTGCCTTTGGTTCTGTCTTCGCTGTTCATGGTCAAAACCAATACCCATATGACCGGCAACGTGCCGCTCATCATTGCCGCAGGCCTGCTTGTTGGTCTTGGCACCCGCATTGCCAATGGCTGCACATCTGGTCATGGGGTTTGTGGCATTTCACGCCTGTCACTGCGCGGCATCGTGGCCACTGTTTTCTATATTCTGGCAGGCGGCATGACACTGGTTCTCTTTCGCCATGTTCTGGGAGTGATCTAATGCGGATGTTTTTCTCTTTTCTGGCCGGCGGGCTATTTGGCGCTGGTCTTTTTATCTCAGGCATGACCGACACCATTAAGGTACAGGGATGGCTAGACGTATTTGGCGATTGGGATCCAACTCTGGCATTTGTAATGGGGGGCGCCATCATACCAATGTTCATTGCCTGGCGGTTCACCAAGGGGCGTGCTCCACTGTTGGGCGGTGCATTTCCATCACCGGCCCGTCCAGAACTCGACCACCGGCTGATTACCGGATCTGTCATGTTTGGTATGGGTTGGGGGCTGGTGGGATTGTGCCCCGGACCTGTGATCGCATCGATCACCTACAATGGGTGGGAAGGCGTGTTGTTCATGCTCTCAATGATTGCAGGCATGGTAGTTGCGCCTAAAATTGGCGAACAACTAGACCAAATAGCGGCAAAGGCGTAAAGGTTCTGATATGGATCCACGTTCTATCACCCCCCGCTATTTCGTCTCGCCGCAGATTGCGGCCGAGGATCTGCCCGCGCTGGCCAAGGCTGGCTTCAAGGCAGTGATTTGCAACCGCCCCGATGCTGAGGTGCCGCCTAGCCATCAGGCCGAGAGAATCCGTGCTGCCGCTGAAGCCGCAGGGCTGAGGTTTGAAGAACTGCCGCTCACACACCAAACCATGACGGCCGACAATGTAAACAAACAACGGCGATTGGCAGAGGTCTGTGACGGGCCTGTGCTGGCCTATTGCGCCTCTGGCACCCGCTGTTCTGTGGTTTGGGCACTAGGTCACGCAAGCGAGATGAATTCGGACACAATTTTGAATATGACTGCCGCAGCAGGATATCAGCTGGAAAACCTACGTCCGGCTTTGGACGAGTTGCACGTCAAAAGCTAATCTATTGTTGTTGTTTAGCAAAGCAACGCTTCGGACTTAACAGCCGGAGCGTTTTCTATTTACCGAACATCTAGGTAACGGTCAGAGAGGATCCGGAAGGCCATCGCCCAAACCGGCCAATTCTGAAATTTCTGCCATCGCGTCACCCTGATCAAAACCACCCAGATCGCCCTCGGAGCCAGTGCCCAACAGGGCGGGCATATCGTCCATACCTGCCATTGGTAAGTCACCCATTGGTGGTAGGTCGCCCATTGGTGGTAGGTCGCCCATTGATGGTAGGTCGCCCATTGGCAAATCACCCATCGGAAGGTCGCCCATCGGCAAGTCACCCATTGGTAAATCGCCCGCTGGTAAGTCACCCATCGGTGCCATTCCAAGACCATCCGCAGGATCTTGAAGACCTTGAGCTGCGATGCCAAGATCAAGCGGTGCGGGCTCGTTGATTTGTTCCATTGGTAGATCAGACCCGATCGCGGATGAAAACGCTTGTCCTTCTGTGGCATTGCCTCCGTCCAGGCCGCTACCGGAATCATTCAATCTAACAGCACGGGCACCGTTAATTTGCCCTAACCGTCCCCCAGAAATGCTTTGCCCATTGATGGCAATAAGATCGGTTTCATATAGAAAGGCCTGATCCAAAGACAGCACATCACCAACTTGGAGGTTAGAGAACTCGTTTAAAGGGACCTGCATCTTACACAAAACTGCGCTCAAATCGACCCGCATGTTCCCCATATTGCTGCCAAGAGACGGCCCAAAATCAATTGCACTCGCTTGGCCATCTTTGCCTAAATCTTCGTCTGTTGGCTCGGGCAGGATCAGCGTCATAGCGCCCTGCATAGCGCCGCAAGACAAGTCCAGAGTCATTTCGATGACACGGTAATCATCTGCTTCGAGACCAAGCAAGAGGCTCCGCGTATCTTCTATCCGGGCGCCAAAACGGAATCCATCGAACAGAGGTAGGTCAGCTTGAGTTTCAAGCATCGTCACAGCTTTGGCAAACGCCCGATCGATAAATTCGGCGGTCATCGCTGCATCAGTCGATGTATAGTGACGTTCAGAGGGCGCCTTGCCCATCACCTGCCCCATGGTCTGCTGCTGTATAAGGGCTGTAACCGTCGCAGCATCCAGCGTTGCCGAACCGATACGCCCATTTGGGCCATCTAGCACCACCAGCAGATCTTCGTCAGACAGATGTCGGTTCAGGTCTTCAGGTGCACAATTTACCTGACGCGCCGCAATGACCGCAACTGGGAGTTCGCACAGATCAGCAGCCGCTCTCGCAAGCGAACGGCGCAACGCCTTGAGAGTGACCGAGCTGGAAATTCCGCTGGTCCCCTCGCGTGCAACAGCCAGTTTGCGTGCAAGAACACTTGCACCGCCGTCCGCTGTTTCTGCTGTTGTAATGTCTGACATAGGCTCCCAACCAACACCTTCTGCGCCCCTTTAGATATCTTTTAGCGCGTAGTTGGTTACTATAGTCTTTATAAATGACGTCTTAGGTGACCAAATCTGGTGCTAATGGCAAGGAAACCCGAAAGGCGCCACCAGGATGCCCGGACAAGTAACGCACATCGCCCCCCAAACGCAGCATAATCTCACGACAAATCGCTAGGCCCAGTCCTGCTCCACCGGCCTTTTCGGGGCTAACCCTCGAGAATTTCTCAAAAATAAGTTGTTGCGAAGCCCGCGGTATTCCGCTGCCATTGTCGAGAAAATCAATCCGCAGCCGCCCATATCTGGTTGACACCACGATGCTGATTTCCGGGTTCTCAGCATCGCAATATTTCTGTGCATTGGCGATCAGGTTGATAAAAACTTGTGACAAGCGGTCCAAATCAGACGAAATCCGCACCACTTCCGTCGAAGGTGCGCGAATGACGTTCAATGGCTTATCTGATCCTGCCAGCGCAGTTGACACCGCATGGTCAAGCACCTCACCCAAGCTACCAACAGTCATGTTTAGGCTCACTTGACCACTTTCCAGAACGCTCAGATCCAGCAGGTCGTTCAACAATCGAGTCAACCTTAGGGCTTCATCATGTATAATGCTCGCATGGCGAACAGTATCTTCTTCACTCCCTCCTTCGGTGTCGCGCAGGATCTCTGAAAACGCCCGGATCGAAGTCATAGGTGTGCGCAATTCGTGGCTCACCTGGCTTAGAAACGCGTCCTTTTGCTGCGAGATCTGGGTCAGTTTTTCATTTGTTTCCCTCAACTTCTTGGCAGTCCGCGATAATTCTTTGGATTGCACTTCTAACTGGCTAGAATATTCCAGCATCTGTGCTGTTTCATCCGCCACAGCCAAAAGGTCCTCTACCGAGACCGACGACCCTCCGGCGATCTGGCCCACCATCGCGTGCGCCGCTGCGGCACCAACCGAGCCACTCAACTCTCGCTCCAATCGCTCCAGAAACGCTGGCGTTGGTTCTGGGAGCCCACGGTGGCTTCCTTGACGGATGGCTTCGCTCTGGAAAAAGTCCTGTGCTTCGCCTGCCCCTAGAATCCGCTGCGACATCACCATCAAATCTTCGCTTTGCGCCACCAACCCGGTCCAGCCACGCGGCCCCGCTGAATGATCAAAAACATTGACGAATTGCGCGCCCTGTAGCCGCTCTAACGGGTTGGGGAACGTTGCCAGTGATACAATGCAAAAAGCCGCTGCGTTCAACGCCATAGACCACAGGACCGCATGAACGATTGGATCCAGCCCCTCAATCCCAAATAGAGCCTGCGGGCGCAGCCAGGGAAAGCCAAACAATCCATCAGTCAGGACTGCATCCGGCAACAGGCCTCCCCCCAACGCAGGAAGAAGCATTGTATAAAGCCAAATCAAAAACCCAAGAGACAACCCAGCCAGTGCCCCCGTCCGGGTAGCGCCACGCCAAAACAGCCCCCCCACCAGCGCAGGCAGAATTTGCGCAATCCCAGCAAACGAGATCAGACCAATCGAAGCCAGTGCAGCGTCCTGGCCAGCCAGCCTGTAATAGAAATACCCCAGAGCCATGATCACTGCGATCGACACCCGGCGCGCAAGCAGAACCACATTGCGAACATCGCCTGAGACTGAAGCCCCATGCCCCTGCATCCGCAACCAGATCGGCATCACGATATGGTTGGAAACCATGGTCGACAGTGCCATCGCCGCGACAATGACCATCGAGGTCGCCGACGAAAACCCACCCAAGAAAGACAACATAGCCAGTCCATCACGGCCCTGGCTAAGGGGGATGGTCAAAACAAACAGATCGGGATTTGCCCCCACCGGCAACAGTTCTAACCCTATTGCAGCAATCGGGACAACAAACAGGCTCATCAAGAGCAGATATAGTGGAAAAGCCCATGCCGCGACACGCAGATGCCGTTCATCTTCATTTTCAACCACCATAACCTGAAACATGCGTGGCAGGCAGACAAAGGCTGCTGCAGACAAGAACGTTATGGTGGCCCAGCGGTCGCCTTGCATCTGCCATTGACCGATCTGCGAGGCATCCACGCGGGCCATGGTTTCACCAATTCCATCGGACAGGCCCCAAACCACGAAAATTCCAACCGCCAGCAAGGCCACCAACTTAACCATTGCTTCCAGAGCCACAGCAGTCACCACCCCATGGTGGCGTTCGTTTGCGTTCAAGTTACGGGTTCCAAACAAAATGGCAAACACGGCCAACCCCGCAGCAACCCAGAACACTGTTGTGGTTTCATAGAGCTGCCGTGCGGGATCAGCCTCGGCAAAAGTGGCAAATGACAGTGTGATCGACTGCAATTGCAACGCAATATACGGCGTCACGCCAATTACGGCCAAGATGGTTACGCATATCGCAAGCGTGTTTGACTTTCCGTAGCGCGCGGAGATCAGGTCAGCTATCGAAGTGACCCGCTGGCTGCGCCCTATTCGGACCAGTTTGCGCAACCCCCACCACCAACCGATCATTACCAGCGTTGGCCCTAGATAGATTGTAATAAACTCGAGCCCAGATCGCGCCGCATACCCAACGGCACCGTAAAAAGTCCAAGCTGTACAATAGATCGAAAGCGACAGTGTGTAGATCAACGGTGACCGCAACCAGGCGGACCGATGTCCCCTACTGGCCTTGCGGTCAGCGGCAAAGGCCACAATGAACAAGAGAGCGACATAGACCAAACACACCGCAACGAGCACATTCAGCGAAGCCATTAGGGCGCTTCCTCACCAGGTTTATCGGTACCTTCAGTCCAGTTTTCCGCCCACCGGCGTACTGCCACCCCAAACACAAAGCTGGCAGCAATCAACAGCGTCCAAATCGTAAACAGGTAGGTTATGGCTTCGGAAATAGGTTTCCCACCTGACGTATCCGGTGCGGGATAGGGATCAGGATTTGGCCACATCAGCGGCACCAGAAAAAGTAGCGCCCCAAACAAAGGTAGCAGTCGTGCAATGTCCATAAGACGACGACGCCGATAGGCCTTTCGTTCAACAAATAGCGCCGTTCGCTGCCTGCCTTCGCCCCAGTCGTCGCCGCTGTGGCTCATGCTTGATTGGCCTGCGCGTGCAAATCCCGAACTGCCGCTAGCACTTCTGTATTGGAAAACGGCTTGGTCATAAAACGGCTGACCCCAGCCTTCTCAGCCATTTCCCGATCTCTCGCCTGACCGCGCGCTGTCAACATCAGCACCGGCAGTTCGGTCATTTTTTCCTGTTCCCGGAGATCCTTAATGATTTCCATTCCACTTTTGCCTGGCAGCATAAGATCAAGAATGACCAAATCTGGTTTTGCCGCCTTGATCACCTCAATCGCATTTTGCCCATCGGAATGAGCCTCAACAGTCCAGCCTTCCCGGGTCAGTAGAAACCGGATCGCCTCAATAATATTTGGCTCATCCTCAATCAACACAACATGCCTGCCCATATGCAGAAATTCCTCCCTCAACGCCAACTTCCGGCCCACAAAGACCTAGCGCTAATTCCCCTAGTTCAGGCCAGACTAGACCTGAGGTCACATAACTGTCAAAACTCTTCGTCAAGGATTGATGTCTCGCGCCGCGCCTGACAGTTCTTTGCTGTACAGACCCGACAGCTTGACCCCACCGCCAGCGCATCTGCCGGGCTGGCTGTCTGCGGCAAGATCAACATTACTGCACGGTACATGGGATCTTTATCAAATCCAACTTGCGCCTGTGGCCAAGCGACGGCCAGGCATTCAAAGCCCGTGGCATGGCGACCATGCTGTACCACCTGACGACGTAGCGGAACCTGTGGCCGGGCCAATGCAGTGTATAGAGGCCACAGCGGGCAGGACGCTCCAAACCTTGGAAGAGCAAATCCATCAATCGGTTTGCGAAAAAGAATGGACCCCGACGCATCACAAAAAATCAACCCTGACTGCTTGCCCAGAACATCCTCAGGCAGCGTTGCCAGGCGCCGCAAGACTGAGGGCAGTTCGCAGCTAAATGTTTCGGCAAGGGCCATTGGATCAATTTCGTTGGCAACTGCTTGGGTTATTTCATCCAAAGGCATCTTTTCAGCATCCAAGCGATACAATTCCAACGCAGCCATGGCGTCCGTTCTGGCTGCATCGCTTTGCAGCTCTGACGCATCCGCTACCAATTCCGCAGGTGATACCTGCCCCTGTTCAATAGCTTCAAAATGAAAATCATGCGCACTAAAGAACGCTTCCACTTCTTCCAGCGGCACACCACGTCGAGTGGTGTTTGTACTACTGTCGTCAAGGAAATTTACCAGCGCCCTACTGCTTTCGGCCAGTCGACGTGAATCCACATTGAGGTTTTGATGGAAACGATCCCGCCATTCCGGCTCAAGCTCTCCCGTTTCCGCCAAGATTGACGCGGTGGAGCGAATTGCAGCAGCCGTTGATAGCACTTCATGCAGAGACGCCGCCAGTTGCGGGTCATGTGTCAACCGGTCTGACAGCACTTGCACTGTTCGCTCCAGCGTGGCCACCCGACGATGTTCACCAGCCAGCACCTCAGCCCAGCCTGGGAACCTTCCCGCAAACTCATCCACATGGTCTAGCTCTGCCACCGGCTTCTCGGCATCCGCAGCGGCCTCCCGCAGGGTTGAGATCAGTGCCACTTCAGCGCCTTCGGTAAGCATTGAAGGTTCGACCCCCAACACTCTGGCAATATCCACCAATAGCTTGCCACCGATTCTACGGCGATTGTGCTCAATTAGGTTAAGATAAGACGCAGATATGTCGACCTGTCGCGCCAGCGCCGCCTGTCGCAACGCCAAAAACAGCCTTCGTTCACGAATTCGACTACCCGTCAAAGTGTCCCTTGTCATTTTGCAGCCCTCATTGATCTATACGTTTTCAACAGTTTTCTGCGCTGCAACATAAAAAACTTTACAACTCCAAGCGCACCTCTGTGCATTTATTTACAGAATTATTCAGAAAAACAAGGCGATTATTGCGCAATTTTACAACACTGCCTCATACTGCATTTGCACAATAGTGCCTGCGCATCGTGGAAGTAGAGGAGCCGCGACGCGTCAATCATATAAGGGAGGATTATATGTCCAATTCGAATTTCACGCGTCGTGGCATGCTGAAAACCAGCGCTGTTGCCGGCGCAGGTGTTGCATTGCCAACGATCTTTACCGCGTCGTCCGTCGCGGCTTACACCAATGAACCCACTGGTAGTTCTGTCACTTTGGGTTTCAACGTACCACAAACTGGCCCCTACGCTGACGAAGGCGCGGACGAGCTGCGCGCATATCAGTTGGCAGTTGAGCACCTGAACGGAGAAGGCGACGGCGGCATGCTGAACACCTTCAGCTCCAAAGAGCTGCAGGGCAACGGCATCTTGGGCAAAAAGGTCGAGTTCGTCACAGGCGATACGCAGACCAAATCTGACGCTGCACGCGCATCGGCCAAGTCGATGATCGAAAAAGACGGCGCAGTGATGATCACTGGTGGCTCATCCTCGGGTGTTGCGATTGCTGTTCAAGGTCTGTGTCAAGAAGCTGGTGTAATCTTCATGGCTGGCCTGACCCACTCGAACGACACAACCGGTAAAGATAAGAAAGCCAATGGTTTCCGTCACTTCTTTAACGGTTACATGTCTGCTGCGGCCTTGGCTCCGGTTCTTAAGAACCTGTATGGCACCGACCGTAGCGCCTATCACCTGACAGCTGACTACACTTGGGGCTGGACACAGGAAGAGTCGATCGCTGCCGCAACCGAGGCCATGGGTTGGAACACAGTCAACAAGGTGCGCACACCGCTTGCCTCGACTGACTTCTCCTCCTACATCGCTCCGGTTCTGAATTCGGGTGCTGACGTTCTGGTGCTGAACCACTACGGCGGCAACATGGTAAACTCGCTGACCAACGCTGTTCAGTTTGGTCTGCGTGAAAAAGTTGTCAACGGCAAGAACTTCGAAATCGTTGTTCCGCTGTACTCACGTCTGATGGCCAAGGGTGCCGGTGCCAACGTTAAAGGCATCCACGGTTCCACCAACTGGCACTGGTCGCTGCAGGATGATGCTTCTAAGGCATTCGTTAAATCCTTCGGCACCAAATATGGCTTCCCACCGTCGCAGGCGGCGCACACTGTATACTGTCAGACACTGCTGTATGCCGATGCTGCCACACGCGCGGGTACCTTCAACCCATGTGGTATTGGCGAAGCTCTGGAAGGCTTTGAGTTCGACGGTCTGGGCAATGGTAAAACATTGTACCGTGCTGGCGATCACCAGTGCTTCAAAGACGTGCTGGTTGTGCGCGGTAAAGAAAACCCAACATCGGAGTTCGACCTTCTTGAAGTTGTCGAAGTCACTCCGGCGGCTCAGGTTACTTACCCGATCGATCACCCAATGTTTGCAGGCGGAGCCCTGGGCTCTTGTAACGCAGGCTAAGGCCATATGGCCGGGCTGGGCGCGCAATCTGCGCCCGGCCCCTTCACCCAGCAGCCGGATCTTGTAGATCGATACGGGACAATCATCCCGAGGCCGCCGGACACTCACAAAGACAAGACGACAAACCCAAAGGTGGGGGCTATGGACGCAATCCTATTGCAAATCTTGAACGGGCTCGACAAGGGCTCTGCCTATGCGCTGATCGCGCTGGGACTGACACTCATTTTTGGCACGCTTGGCGTGGTGAACTTTGCCCATGGGGCCTTGTTCATGATTGGTGCCTTCTGCGCCGTCACCCTTCAACGGCTCCTCAATCTCAGCTTCGAGACAGTTGATGAGACCCAAACCGACTTTCTTGGCAATGCGCTGAAGGTCAAAACCCCCTATGTCGAGGCCTGGTTTGGCCCTCAGATGGGTGGAGCGATCATCGACTGGGCAGTCCCACTAGCGATCCTGTTTGCCATCCCGATCATGGTTTTTGTTGGCTATGCGATGGAACGCGGGCTGATCAAGCACTTCTACAAGCGTCCACACGCCGACCAGATCCTGGTGACCTTTGGCCTCGCCATCGTGTTGCAGGAAGTGATCAAATATTTCTACGGTGCCAACCCGATCCAGACTCCTGCCCCTGAGGCACTCAGCGGAATTGTCAATCTCGGCGCCATCGTAGGCATGGATATCGTCTATCCTGTCTGGCGTGTCGTCTACTTCTTGTTCTCGCTTCTGGTTATCGGTGGTATCTTCTCGTTCCTGCAATTCACCACCTTTGGTATGGTTGTGCGCGCCGGTATGGCCGACCGTGAAACCGTGGGTCTTCTGGGCATCAACATCGACAAACGCTTCACCGTCATGTTTGGCATCGCCGCTGCTGTCGCGGGTCTTGCTGGTGTGATGTATACCCCGATCAACTCGCCGAACTATCACATGGGCATGGACTTCCTTGTTCTCAGCTTTGTTGTGGTGGTTGTTGGTGGCATGGGCTCGCTGCCCGGAGCGGTACTTGCAGGATTCCTGCTGGGAATTCTCGAAAGCTTTGCCTCGATGAATGAGATCAAATCAATCATTCCAGGTATCGACCAAATTATCATCTATGTGGTGGCAATCATCATTCTGCTCACCCGCCCCCGAGGCCTGATGGGCCGCAAAGGCGTGATGGAGGACTAAAAACATGCTCGGAATGAACAAAAACGACACCACAATGCTGCTGCTCGTCGCTGCATTGACGATGCTAGCACCCTTTATCCTGAACCCCTTCCCCACGGACAGCGGATTGGCACAGTTCAACGCCGGTTACCCGGATCTGATGCAGCGGTTTGTGATTTTTGGCATCTTTGCCATTGGTTTCAACATCCTGTTTGGCCTCACCGGCTATCTCAGCTTTGGCCACGCAGCCTTTTTGGGTGTCGGCTCCTACTCGGCGGTTTGGATGTTCAAACTTCTGGCGATGAACGTCATCCCCGCCATCCTGTTGTCAGTGGTTATGGCAGGTGTGTTTGCCCTGCTGATTGGCTACGTCTCGCTGCGACGGTCGGGTATCTACTTTTCGATCCTGACGCTGGCCTTTGCACAGATGTCGTTCAACCTGGCCTACTCAGTGCTAACCCCGATCACCAATGGTGAGACTGGTCTGCAACTTAGCCTCGATGATCCTCGGGTTCTGGGCGTGTCGCAGACTGCAGATGGATCCATCCCGGTTACCAATCTGTTTGGTTTGGAAATGCGTTCGACTTTTGAAATGGTCGTTGGCCCATGGGCCTTCCAGTTCAACGCGGGGTACTACCTCTGTGCGCTGATCCTGCTGGCTGTCTTCTATCTGTCGATCCGAATCTTCCGCTCACCCTTTGGTCTGATGCTGAAAGCTGTTAAATCGAACCAGCAGCGGATGAACTACACCGGGCTGAACACCCGCCCCTACACGCTGGCTGCCTTTGTTATCTCAGGTATGTATGCTGGTCTGGCCGGTGGCTTGTTGGCCTCGATGGATCCTCTGGCAGGCGCTGAACGTATGCAGTGGACAGCTTCTGGCGAAGTGGTTCTGATGACGATCCTTGGCGGGGCCGGCACCCTGATTGGTCCGGTTCTGGGCGCAGGCTTTATCAAGTACTTCGAAAACATCTTCTCCAAGATCAACGAAAGCGTACTCCACAGTTGGTTTGGCGCGCTGCCCGACGGGCTTGAGGACCTGCTGGTTACCATGGTCTACCCCTTTGTAGGCAAAGGCTGGCATATGACGCTTGGCATCTTGTTTGTTCTGGTTGTGGTGTTCCTGCCCGGTGGTTTGGTTGAAGGCGGCCAACGCGTTACAGCTTGGATACGTAGTAAAAAGGCGGGCGGTAACAAGCCCACCAGCACAACCGAACCTGCGGAATAAGGAGACACAAGATGGGAATTCTTGAAGTCAAAGGCGTAAACAAGCGGTTCGGCGGGCTCCAAGCGTTGGGGGATGTGAACCTCAGCGTCAAGGAAAACTCGGTCCATGCCATCATCGGTCCAAACGGTGCAGGCAAATCCACCCTACTGAACTGTCTGGTGGGTAAGCTGATCCCCGACACTGGGTCAGTCATGTTCGACGGGCAATCGGTGCTGGGCCGAGCGCCTTATGAGATCAACCAGATGGGCATCAGCCGTGTGTTCCAAACACCCGAGATCTTTGGTGAACTTTCGGTGATGGAAAACATGATGATCCCCTGCTTTGCCAAACGCGACGGTGCGTTTGAAATGAACGCCATCGGGTCTGTTCTCAGCCAAAAAGACATCATCGTAAAAGCCGAGGAAATGTTGAAAGACATGAACATGGCAGACAAGCGGCACATGAACGCGGCCTCTCTGTCGCGTGGTGACAAGCGGCGTCTTGAGATTGGCATGTGCTTGTCTCAGGAACCTCGTCTGCTGCTGTTGGATGAACCTACTGCCGGTATGGCACGGGCTGATACCAACAACACAATCGACCTGCTGAAACAGATCAGTGACGAACGCGACATTACCATCGCCATCATCGAACACGACATGCATGTTGTGTTCTCTCTGGCCGACCGGATCACCGTTCTGGCCCAGGGCACACCACTGGTCGAAGATGAGCCACAAAACATCCGAGGCAACCCCAAGGTCCGCGAAGCGTACCTGGGTGAGTCGGGCTAAGGAGAGAACCAAATGAACGTCAAACCTAATTTCTCCAAGAACGCCAACCAGGCGACCACAGCCCCGGCCTTTCTGTCGGTTTGGGACATGCATGCTTATTATGGTGAAAGCTATATCGTGCAGGGCATTTCCTTTAACGTGCACGAAGGCGAGATCCTCGCCCTGCTTGGCCGTAACGGTGCTGGCAAAACCTCAACTCTGCGCGCCATTGCCCGGATGGACGACCCTCAAATCAACAAGGGTGAAATCTGGCTAGACCACCAGCCTCTGCACTCAATGCAGAGCTATCAGGCCTCGGCGGCCGGGTTGGCCCTGGTGCCAGAAGATCGCAGCATCATCCCAGGTCTGACAGTCGAGGAAAACCTGCAACTGGCCCAGATCGCTCCGCCGATCGGCTGGTCGCTTGAACGTCTGTACGAACTGTTCCCGCGCTTGGGTGAACGCCGCAAGCAAGAAGGCGTCACCCTATCGGGCGGCGAACAGCAGATGCTTGCAATTGCCCGCGCACTTGCCCGCGATATCAAAGTTTTGCTGCTAGACGAGCCTTATGAAGGCCTGGCACCTGTAATCGTGGATGAGATCGAACGGACGCTCATCCACATCAAGGAACAGGGCATCACGACAATCATCGTTGAGCAAAACGCGGTGCGGGCGCTGGAACTGGCCGACCGCGCTGTGATCCTCGACACCGGAGGTATCGTGTTTGACGGTGTGGCCTCTGAGGTGTTGGAAAATGAAGAACTGCGCGCCGAATATCTGGCGATCTAAGGCACTATGAAATTCCGTTTTTACGGTAACAAGTGTATAAGGCCGACCTTACCAGGGTCGGCCTTATTTTTGTTCGCATGAAGGTTGGTAAATCGTCGTAAACTGACCAGAATATTCAGTCCGATTGCTCCCGTTCTATCTAATCCAAACCGGGAGAGAGCTGGATCAAATATGATGACTGGTTTCAGCCAAAGAACGGTTTGTTACTGTTCGGTCCGCCATTTGCGCATTGCTGGTACGCCATGCCGCCCGTGCCCTTAGGCGAATAGCAATTGCTATTATCCCCAGGCAAATCCAGAAAACCTGGATCAACATTGAGCCGAGATTGAAGTTCTGCACCAAGCTGATCAATATGAGGCATGCACCACATATATTGATCAGAAAGAACGCTATCCCCTGGCTGTCGATGACGCGAAAGGTCACCAGCGTGTAGTTGGTCAGGTACAGGAGAAACCCAACTACCCCACAACCAGTGGAAACCTGTGCAGGCAGAGACGCAAATACGTCATAGATGTTTTCAACAATCATTTTGGACAGGCCTTAAAAAGAAGTTACTCGTTAACCACGTCCGGTATCTAGAAAACCTCGCTATTTCGACCTATTCCCATTTGGGGACAAAACACTCAAAGGTCTGGAATACTATACCTTTCACTGCCAGGCTCCACATCGCGTCCAGCCGCACGCGCCAGCAGCCAAGGCCAGTTCGTAATGTGGTGATAGTGCCCTTTGTCAGCCATCGCAGTCAGATGTGCATCCGGTAAGTGCTGAGCCAAGAGCTCGGCCCCTTGCACGGGTGCTACATTATCCAGATCACCCTGAAAAATTTCAACCGGAACTGTGATATCCTGCACAGGGAAGTCCCAGCCCTGAGCATTCAACAGGTTCTCTTCCACCATGCCTTCCATGCCCATGGCGGTGCGCTGTGCCAGCATTTCTGCTGTTCGGCGCCGAATCACCGGATGCGACAGAATTTCCACATCGTCAGCGCTGCGTGTACGCTTACAATACCGGTCAAAATAGTTGTCCCGGTTCTGCAAAATTGATCGCACCAGAAATGGGATCACCTGCCGAAGCATCGCGGGCCAATGGCGTCCTAAAATACTGGACATATGATAAAACTGATCCAACTCACGCCAATTTGGGTGGCGGTAAACAGGATAGGCAGCAGAAGACAGCACGATTTTTCTAACACGCGGTCCTAACCCATGCGCCACGGCCAATGCGCTGCCTGAACCGAAGGACAGGGCCAGAATACCTACATTGTCTAGGTCCAGTTGTTCCATCAGCTGTTCTACATCTGATGTGAAATCCCGCAGGCTGTCCATATCTCTGGCCTCTGACCGAAATGCGCCGGAGCGACAGGGGGTTATAAGACGAATGTTGTGCCTTTCCAGATAGCGCGAACAAAGATCCGGATACCCGACCACATCGATTGCAACCCCCGACAGCGCATCGAAGACCAACACAGGGTCCCCGGTTTCAGGGCCAAGGCAGAAGTATTCAAGGTTGCGGCCATCTCTAAGAGTGATCATCCGCCGCACGTTCTGACGTTCCCCCTTAAACAATTCACTGCGTCGCAGGGCAGACATTGGTGTCGCTGCTAGCCCAGCGATCAGACTGGCCTGATTATGAAACCCCGTTTTATCATAGATCCGCTTCAAATACGTACGCGCACTTTCATAGGACAATCCCATCTCGACGGCCGCACTTCGCAGGTCCCCCTTCTGACTAAGCTCGCCTAACAGTTCAGCCTCCCGCCTAGAAAAATGATGAGTGTGAGAGAAGCTGCGCAGCGCATCATTTTTGCCTCGTCCTGCAGAAATCAGAACTGCTGAGGCAATTGACGGAAATCCTATTCTTTCCGCTTCCTGGCGTGGCAAAACCATCATTGGTTCTTGGCAGCTTCCAGGCAATTGGAACTCATGCGATACTTCGTTCTGTATGCAGGCCCCAACCAGCGAGGCCAGCGATTGTTCGCCTTTGTCGTTCAAGAGCCCCGGGAGTTCACCGTTGGGCAAAATCGCCCCCAACCGCAGTGTTTCCTGCATTGACCGGTTGGCCATCAAGAGCTGCCCTGTTTCCCCGAACAGCGCTACTCCAAAGGCAAAACTGTTCAGGACCGACGACAAATAGGTCTCGCGTTCTTGCAAATCGACCATGCGTTTGGAAATACTAAAAGCTCGTCGGAAGTGCTGTGAAAGGTTCTCTAGCCCCTTACTGTCGTTATGTTCCAAAAAGCGACTGTCGCGCGCACGCTGAACTTCTTCTGTCAGCTCAAGTATCAATTCAGGCCATAGAGAATTATCCAACGACGCCTCGTAAACCAAATGCGTCAACTGCTCAAAATTGCCCGACATATCCAAATACCCAAAACTAACAAAACAAAAACACCACATAGCACCGCAATCATCAGCACATAAAGTCAGGTTTTCCAGAACCCGTCCCGCAGCCACAGCGTGTACCCTTTCCATAAGAGGAAATTCAGTCCACATATGCCCCATGACTGATATAGCCTTTGACCTTGCGCCCGTCGGGCTAGCCCAACTGGAGCACCGCTTCATCCGACGCTGCAACCTGCAGTTTGCCGAAACCTTTGGGGACACACCCGCAGGATTTATCGGCATGGAGATTTCCGCTTTGTACCCAAGCCGCGCGGACTTTGACCGGATCGGTGACCTGCTGCAGCAAGAGGACGCTCAAGCCGGACGGTACGATGATGAGCGCATTATGCGGAGATGTACTGGCGAATTGTTCTGGTGTCGGGTCCGCGGTCGGTCGCTGACCCCAGATCAGCCTTTCCGCGCTGGAATATGGTCATTTGCTGACATTTCCGACGATAGGCCGATGGTTTCTCTAACGCCCAGAGAACGTGACGTCGCGATTCTTACTTGCCGCGGTCTATCTGCAAAAGAAATCGGCGTGGAGCTGGACCTGTCCTACCGCACAGTTGAAACCCACCGGGCCAATCTGCTTAAGAAATTCGCAGCCCGAAAACTTCCAGAATTGGTGGCAAAACTAACAGGTATGCCTCTTTAGATCAGGACCGATTGCAAATCTGATGCTGAAAGCCCATGTTAGCGCTCTGTTAGGGTGCTTTCCTTGCGGGCGACCATGCCCTATAAGCGCGTTAAATTTCGACCTGCATTGTCAGCAGGTCTCTGAGAACCGGCTGAGGACAATATGAAAAACAAAACTCACGAAGCAGACGTCGCCTTTATCAAGGCATTGGCCGAAATGCTGCGCGACAACGACCTGACCGAGTTGCAGGTCAAACGTGACTATGGCGATGACGACAGCCTGAATGTGCGTGTCTCTCGTCAAGTTGCCGCAATGCCTGCTCCTCCTGTTCAGGTAGCGGTCCCTGCCGCCGCACCAGCTGCGCCGCCAGTCGCTGCGGCTGCGGCTCCTGCTGCGGCGCCAGCGGATGATCCCGCCAGCCACCCTGGCGCGGTTCCGTCACCCATGGTCGGTACAGTATACACTCAAGCAGAACCGGGTGCTCCAGCCTTTATCTCAGTCGGCGCGAAAGTCAGCGAAGGCGATACCTTGCTGATCATCGAAGCCATGAAGACCATGAACCACATCCCTGCCCCCAAGGCTGGAACGGTAAAACGCATTCTGGTCGAAGATGGTGCTGCTGTGGAATTCGGAACGCCTCTGGTCATCATCGAGTAAGGATCAGACATGTTTGACAAGATCCTGATTGCCAATCGCGGTGAGATCGCCCTTCGCGTGATCCGCGCGGCGCGTGAAATGGGCATCAAATCGGTTGCAGTACACTCGACTGCAGATGCCGACGCCATGCATGTGCGCATGGCTGATGAATCAGTTTGCATTGGCCCGCCGTCCAGTATCAACAGCTACCTGTCGATCCCGGCCATCATATCAGCCTGTGAGATCACTGGCGCGCAGGCAATCCATCCTGGCTATGGCTTTCTGTCTGAAAACGCCAATTTCGTGCAGATCGTCGAGGATCACGGCCTGGCATTCATCGGCCCCACTGCACAGCACATTCGCACCATGGGCGATAAAATCACAGCCAAGGACACCATGAAAGAACTGGGCGTACCCTGTGTCCCCGGCTCAGATGGTGGCGTTCCAGATCTGGAAACAGCGCAAAAAATTGGCGCTGATATCGGCTATCCCGTTATCATCAAAGCGACAGCTGGCGGCGGCGGCAAGGGCATGAAAGTTGCCAATACTGCGGCTGATATGGAAATGGCTTTTCGCACCGCGCGTGCTGAGGGCAAGTCCAACTTTGGCAACGATGAAGTCTACATCGAGAAATATTTGACCACACCGCGCCACATCGAAATTCAGGTGTTCGGAGACGGTAAGGGCAAGGCTGTGCATCTGGGCGAGCGCGACTGCTCGTTGCAACGCCGTCACCAAAAGGTGTTTGAGGAGGCCCCCGGCCCCAGCATTAGCCCCGAGGAACGCGCCAAGATCGGTAAGATATGCGCCGATGCGGTTGCCAATATCAACTATATTGGCGCCGGCACCATTGAGTTCCTGTACGAAAACGGTGAGTTCTACTTTATCGAGATGAACACCCGCCTGCAGGTGGAACACCCGGTCACCGAGGCCATTTTTGGTGTGGATCTGGTACGTGAACAAATTCGCGTCGCCGAAGGTTTGCCGATGTCGTTTGCTCAGGACGATCTTACAATCAATGGCCACGCCATTGAGGTACGGATCAACGCTGAGAAGCTTCCGAACTTCGCCCCTTGCCCCGGTAGAATCACCCAATACCACGCCCCAGGCGGATTGGGTGTTCGGATGGATTCGGCGCTGTATGACGGCTACTCGATCCCGCCCTATTACGACAGCCTGATCGGCAAGCTAATCGTGCACGGCCGCGACCGAAATGAGGCCATTGCCCGCCTGAGCCGGGCCCTGGGCGAATTGATTGTTGATGGAGTCGATACCACGGTTCCTCTGTTTCATGCTTTACTGGCCGAAGCGGACGTCCAGTCTGGCAATTACAACATTCACTGGCTGGAACGTTGGCTTGACGATAATCTGGCCAGCTAAAACCTTGGTGGCGGTGCGTGCCAGCACGCACCCTACCCACCTCTTTGTTCTGGTATGATGACGCTGTCTGCAGATTTGTTATTGCACGCCTATTCTGTGGGTGTATTCCCCATGGCCGAAACCAGCGACAATCCAGAAATTTTTTGGGTGGACCCCAAACGCCGTGGCATTCTTCCGCTGGACGGTTTTCACATGTCCCGCTCCCTTAGACGGCACATCCGACGAACAGCCTATCAAGTGACTGTGAACCGCGACTTCCAGGCCGTTGTTACAGCCTGCGCCGATCGTGAAGAAACCTGGATCAACGATGAAATCCACAAGCGCTACATTGAGTTGCACGAAATGGGGCACGCACATTCGCTCGAGATTTGGCAGGATGGTGTGCTGAGTGGCGGTATCTACGGCGTCACTGTGGGGGCGGCATTTTTTGGAGAGAGCATGTTTTCGCGTCGTACCAATGCGTCAAAACTTGCACTTGCCTACTTGGTTGATCGTCTCAATCAGACCGGATTTACGCTGTGTGATACTCAGTTCCTGACCACACACCTAGCATCACTGGGCGGGATAGAAATCAGCCGCGCAGCCTATCGCAGGCGGCTGTTTGAGGCTGTGCAGGAACAAAAATGCTTCACCACTGCCGAGCTTCCCACTGCTCAGGAGCTATTGCAGCGCAATACCCAGATGTCGTAGCGGCTGTGGTCCAACGCGCTAAGTGCGGGGCTGGAGGCAATCATCCAACCTTCAAACTGGACCGCACCAGTGTCCGGCTCTCGTATTGTGAGAAAGGCAAAGGCATCCCCTGTAGGGTTTTCTGCCGGATAACGACAATCAGCGACAGTCACCAACAGACCAAAAAGTTCAGCGCTGCCACCAATTGGCAGCTCGGCATCAGTTGTGCGACCGTTGACCTTGTCCAGACCGCGCAACACCGCACCAGTTCCTGATACGGCTCCATTGTCTTGTGCCAAGCCAGCTGAACCCAGTGCCAGCGACAGCAGACCGGACCATAACGTCAATCGGATCACGATTCTTCCCCGCTGCCGGACACAAATTTCAGCAACAAAGTAATTAAGCTGACAGCGCCCTGAGTGTCCTCGATTTCATCCCCCGGTTCAAAACTGAACGGTGAACCACCAGGCATGATCTCAACAAAGTTGCCGCCCAACAAACCTTCGGATGACACCACCACAGCGCTGTCATCAGGAATATCGATACCCTGAAGCACCGAGAAACCAGTGTCCGCTCGAAATGTCTGTGGGTTCAAGACAACGTTTGTAACTGTACCGATCTTGACGCCGGCCAAGCGGACGTCAGTACCGACGCCGACCCCTTCAATAGAGCGAAACGAGGCATTAAGTTGGTAGTCTTCACCACCACGCGACAATCCCGTGGCCTGCCCTGCAAAAACGGCGAAACCTATTGCTGCAGCCAGTACAACGCCGCCGACCAAAACTTCGGTGGTATTATGGGACATATTACTTCGCCTCTACAGGGGGCGGATTACTCCGGCACCCATGCCTCATAGTCCTGACGAGAGGCAGGCTCTGCAGCCCGGCGAATCGATCCTACAGGCGCGTAGGCCAGAGCAGTACCGGTCAAGTTTTCTTGATGCGGTTTTTCCCAATCCTTGTGTTTCAAAGGTTTCTCAGAGGGCAATTCGTCGAAGGTGCGGTGCAACCAACCGTGCCAGTCCGCATTTATCCGCGTCGCCTCAATCTCACCATTGAAGATGACCCAGCGTTTGCTGTCATCAGCATTATGGTAGTACACGTTGCCCTGATCATCATCGCCAACCTTAATACCCTTGCGGGCGGTAAAAAGCTGAGTGTTCAGTGTCTGACCGTTCCACCAGGTAACGGCGCGCAAAAGAGTATTCAGAATTCCCATAGGTATCTCCGCAAAGTTAGTCTTGATATGACCTAGTTTGGGGCCAAGGTCCAGATGCTGTGCCCTCTCAGAGTACGCAGGACGTAGAGGACGCCTGTTTTTTCCCACGTCCAAGTCGGCAAATGAGGGGATGATCCAGTTTCAGTTAAGGTAGTAACGCCGTCACCTCGATCTCAATGCGATATTTGGGATCAATCAGACCACATTCGATCATCGTAGCGGCGGGCGGATTGTCACCAAAAGTTTCCGCGAGAATCGGCCAGCAGGGCGCGAACTCCGTTCGGTCAGGCAAGTAGTAGTTTACACGTACGACTTGGGCAAAACTGCTGCCAGATTCATCCAGTGCCTTACCTATGATCTCAAGCGCTGAGCGGCACTGTTCCAGGGCTCCCTCCCCCTGCCCCACAGTTCCTGCCACATGTACGAACCCGCCTGCAACAACTGCGCGGCAATAGCCCACTTTGCTCTCGAATTCACCGCCCGAGGAAATACGTGTGATCAACTTCTCTTCTCCCAATAGGAAACGGCGCGGGATAAACCGCGCCGTGTTTGATAAGTCAGGTACCCTATGGCTTACCCGGCCGACGCAGGCTCTTTTTCAGCATCTGCGTGGATCATCAGCGGCTCAACTTTTGAATTCACCGCTTCTTCGTTCACCACCACCTTGGTGACGCTGTCCATTCCGGGCAGCTCAAACATAGTGTTGAGCAGGATATCTTCGAGGATTGACCGCAAACCACGCGCACCGGTCTTACGCTCGATGGCGCGTTTAGCAATCGCGCTCAATGCATCGTCGGTAAAGTCCAGTTCGGTCTCTTCAAGCTCGAACAGTCGCTGATACTGTTTAACCAACGCGTTCTTGGGTTCCGACAGTATGGTGACCAATGCAGCTTCGTCCAGATCTTCCAGCGTTGCCAGAACAGGCAAACGGCCAACAAATTCTGGAATCAGTCCAAACTTTAGCAGGTCTTCCGGTTCCAGATCCTGAAAGACCTCACCGACACCACGTTCGTCATTGTCACGCACATCAGCACCGAAGCCCATTGCTGAACCCTTGCCACGTGCCGCGATGATCTTGTCCAGACCGGCAAACGCGCCGCCACAGATGAACAGGATATTGGTGGTGTCGACCTGCAGAAATTCCTGTTGCGGATGCTTGCGACCGCCCTGTGGTGGAACACTGGCAACGGTACCTTCCATCAGCTTCAGCAAAGCCTGCTGTACGCCCTCGCCCGACACATCGCGGGTAATCGAAGGGTTTTCAGACTTACGAGTGATTTTATCGACTTCATCAATGTAGACGATACCACGCTGGGCACGTTCAACATTGTACTCAGAGGCCTGAAGAAGTTTCAGAATGATGTTTTCAACATCTTCACCCACATATCCTGCTTCGGTCAGAGTGGTCGCATCTGCCATTGTGAATGGCACATCCAAAATCCGGGCCAGTGTCTGTGCCAACAGTGTTTTACCGCAACCAGTTGGGCCGATCAGCAAGATATTGGATTTCGCTAATTCAAGTTCTGATCCCGCTTTCTGGGCGTGGTTCAGACGCTTGTAGTGATTGTGCACCGCCACTGACAGCACCTTCTTGGCCATTGCCTGACCAATCACATAGTCATCCAGAACGCCGCATATATCCTTAGGAGACGGCACACCATCGGTAGCTTTCAGCCCCGAGGCCTTGGTCTCTTCGCGGATGATGTCCATGCACAATTCGACACATTCGTCGCATATGAACACAGTCGGGCCCGCAATCAGCTTGCGCACCTCATGCTGGCTTTTGCCGCAGAAGCTGCAGTAAAGCGTATTTTTGCTGTCGCCGCTCGAGTTCGTCGCCATGGTCTACCTTTCAGTCCGCGCCAGGAGCTGCCCGCCACAGGCGTCTCCCGCTTCAAAAACAGCTTAAGCCAGTGCCTCAGCCGCTACAATCGTAAAGTGCGCCCCAGCCTGTCTGGGGCGCAGTGGTTAGCTAGAGAGAGCTTCAGCTCTCTTCGTCATCACCTTTGGGCCGGTTAGCCACGATTTCATCGATCAGGCCAAATTCTTTGGCTTCTTCAGGTGACATGAAATTATCGCGCTCCAGCGCGGCTTCGACCTTGTCCAGCTCTTGGCCGGTATGTTCCACATAAATTTCGTTCAGACGGCGCTTCAGTTTCAGCGTCTCTTCGGCGTGAATCATGATGTCAGTAGCCTGCCCTTGAAACCCACCAGAAGGCTGGTGCACCATGACACGCGAGTTGGGCAGCGAAAAGCGCATGCCCTTTTCACCTGCGGTCAGCAACAGCGACCCCATTGATGCCGCCTGACCAATCACCAATGTCGAAACTTTGGGTTTGATGTATTGCATGGTGTCATAGATCGATAGGCCAGATGTCACCACGCCACCCGGGCTGTTGATGTACATCGAAATTTCTTTGGATGGATTTTCCGCTTCAAGGTGCAACAGCTGCGCCACGATAAGTGAGCTCATGCCGTCATGCACCGGACCATTCAGGAAAATGATCCGCTCTTTTAACAGGCGTGAGAAAATATCATATGCCCGTTCACCGCGGCTGGTCTGCTCCACAACCATGGGGACGAGGGTGTTCATGTAGGTTTCTTTTGGATCGAACATTTGGGCCTGCCTGCTTTGAATGTAATCGGGACCATACCCGACAGAGTGTTACTTGATTCTTAGTATCGCGGCCAAAGGGCTGCAAGAGGGAGCAAAAAAAATGCATTTCACCGCCGATGTTGAAATATTTCCGTCGCATTCCCCAAATTCGCCGTCGCAAACTGGTGGTTGGTCTGCGTAAGTTCAGTTTACCACGCTGTTAGATACGCCTTGTAGCCACTGATTACAGTGCCCGACGCCACAGGATCTCATCATGCAGACTGACAGCTTTGTCCAAAAAGGCGCAGCCGCCAAACTAGCGATCCCCTTTAGTGGTGCGCCAAAGGACTTTTACTTCCTGCTGCTTCCCAAGGCAACGATGTTACCTGTGGCGGCGGCGATAGAGCCACTGCGCATTGCAAACCAGGTCACCAACACAGAACTGTACCGATGGTACACCATGAGCGAAGACGGCACGCCAGTCACCTGTTCAAACGGAATGACAGTCACACCAGATCTGGCGTTGGAACAATTACAACAAGACGCTGAGGTGTTTGTATGCTCGGGTGTTGAGCCGCAACACGCGGCGGGTGAGCCAACAATAAACTGGTTGCGACGGGAACACCGGTTTGGTCGCCGTCTTGGCGGTATATGTACTGGCGCTTTTGCTCTGGCCCAGGCTGGTTTGCTGAGGGGGCAGGAATTCACCCTACACTGGGAGAACCAACCCGGTTTCTCGGAGATGTTCCCCGACCTTCACCCCTCGCCCAATATCTACGAAATCTCCAGCAGCCTAGTGACCTGTGGGGGGGGCAATGCCGCTACCGATATGATGCTCAATCTGATACAGGAACGCCACGGCAAGAAACTGGCCATCATCGTTGCCGATATGTGCCTGCATGTGCGGTCCGGGGGGCAGATGGCGCCGCAGAAATCTAACTATGCTGTGGCTATAGGCAGTCGAAACCAAAGGTTACTCACTGCATTACAGCTGATGCAGGAGGCCATCGAGGACCCGTTGTCGATCATAGAACTTTGCGATCAACTGGATATTTCACGACGGCAACTGGAGCGGCTGTTTTCTCGCTATTTGGACCAAAGCCCAATGCAGGTCTATTCCGATATGCGCCTAAGCCATGCTTACGGTCTGATGAACGAAACATCGATGTCCGTAACCGAGATTGCACTAGCCTCTGGCTTCAACAGCGCCACACATTTTTCTCGCTTGTTCAAACGCAAATTTGGGGCCAGCCCTCACTTCTTCAGAAAGGGCTGGATCTAATTTTTGTAGTCGTAAATGAAGTTGTACGAACTCTGAAATTTGCTTCAAACTTCGCTTGGCTATGACTTGATCTGAATTAGATCAATGGGCCTGATAAATACGAATATCGGGGTCAGCCAAGACGTAGGGTTTCAGCGCGACAAAAACATCTTGGGTAAACAAGTCACTGGAGAGATACTTCTCTGCTGCTTCGTTTGTTGCAAACCCATGCAATACTTGCACATCAGTATCCCGTACCAGCAGCGTTTTTGTTTCAGCCCCATCAATGCTGCTTAAGAAGGGCTCTTTGTATTCCGCATAGATAGCCGCTGCCGCTGCCCGGTTTTCCGGTGCGATCGACAAAGTGATTTCCAAAAACGAACCCGGGTCGGCAAACGCTGAGGTTGCCATGAGAGACGTACTCAACACGATCGACTTCAGAAGTGGGGTCATAGACGTATTCCTTAAATTCTGTTTCAGTCCAATCAGGCTGCCAGACGGCCATCGTAGAGAGAAATTGCTTCTGTGAATGATATCATTCACAGAAAGAACTAATTCTGGCGCGGTCAAACCGTTAACGTGACTACGTGATGAACGATGGGATGAAACATGAATTTCCAACAACTTAGATTTGTGGTGGCCGTCGCTGAGACGCATTCGTTCACCAGTGCAGCAGATCTTTGTTGCGTCACGCAGCCCGCCCTTTCAAACGCTATCGCGCAGTTGGAAGAAGAACTGGGTGGCAAGCTGTTTGATCGGACAACCCGGTCAGTCGCATTAACTGACTTTGGGCAAATACTAATCAATGACATTCGGCACATTATTGATGCCAAATCTCAGCTGATGGTAGGGGCATCCGAGTATCTGACGCGCGATGATCGTAATGTCAGGGTCGGCATTTCACCACTGATCAGCGATGACTTTGTTGCAGCTATGTTGTCCCGTATCGAAAACTTAGATGGAGGCCTGAACATTATCCTGTCGGAAATGAACAAGGCTGACATCCAACCTGCCCTAAACACCGGTCAGATTGACTTTGGTCTTGGCCCTGAACCTTGGGACGAAGACAGCCTGGTTTCCAAACCCATCTACAGCGAGCCCCTGCTATATGTCTCTGCCACCCAAAGTGAACGGACCGACGAACCGGCTACACTTGAGACCCTGTCAGGCAAACAAATTCTACTCGTTGGAGAAGACTGTGGCCTATCCGTCGCCATTCGCACCTTATTTCATGTCAATCAAATCCCATTGGTTGAATACGAAGGTAAGGCGCTTGGCTATTCTATTCTGGAAAAATGGGCGCAGTTAGGGATTGGCATAGCATTGCTGCCGGCATCAAAAGTGGCCAATGTTTCCTGCGCGCGTCGTTTGATCAACCGGGATGGGGCAGCTGTTTCTATAGGGTTTAACGCGTGCTGGAAACCGTCCCAAGAGCTTAGACACAGTTTTGCTGCAGTAAAAATGGCGCTGCAGGCGGACGCGCTTTAGGCTCTCAGGTTCAAATATTATCCAATAGTCCCAAACCCCACGGCTCATGTTGCCTAGTTTCTGGATAGGCGATACGGTCAGCCATATGAAACATGTACCCAAAAAAACTACCGACGATGCCCTTATTCAGGAATTTCTAAATAAAGGCGGCAAAGTCAGCGTTGGTAAAACCAAACCTCTTCCAAGCGAGTTGAGCATTAGCAACAACGCTTGGAACAACAAGCTAACCAAAGAAGAGAAAGCCGCACGCGACAAAAAGTAGGACTAACATACTTTTTCAGGTTAGGCTCTGGGCGCGTTTGCGGAACGGTCCTGTTCGGGAAATTTGGGTTCACAAGCTGCAGCAACTACCCTAAAACGCGGTTTTCATCCCTACTCCGGCTGGTCACATGTCCCAACACCGCTCCGAACTGCTAATGCCTGCGGGTAATCTGCGTAAGTTGAAAATTGCGATCCTCTACGGGGCTGATGCCGTTTATTTGGGCACGCCTGATATGTCCTTGCGGACCAAATCCGAGTTTTCTCTGGAAGACGTCATCGAAGGTGTCAATTTCTGCCATCAGCATGGGCGCCGCGCCTATCTGACTTTGAACCTGTACTCGCACAACAAAGACATCCCCAAGCTGGATGAGTACATTGATACCGTGAGACAGGTGAAACCAGACGGGTTAATCATCGCGGATCCAGGCGTTTTTCAGTATGTCCGCGAACGCGCGCCAGAAATCCCACTGCATGTCTCGACCCAGGCTAATATCTGTTCATGGTTATCCGTACAGTTCTGGCAGAAGCAAGGCGCCGATTTGGCGGTTCTGGCGCGCGAGGTGTCTTTCCCTGAACTGGAAGAAATCCGCGAAAAATGCCCTGATATCAAACTCGAGGCCTTTGTTCACGGCGCCATGTGCATGACCTATTCTGGCCGATGTCTGCTATCGAACTTTATGGCGGAACGTGGTGCCAATCAGGGTAACTGCGCCAATTCTTGTCGCTGGAACTACAAGTTCCACATGCGTCTGAAAGACGGCACCGTGCAGGAGCTGATCGTTGATGACAGCAATCACGACATGTTCGAATTCCTACTGGAAGAAGGCGTGCGACCCGGAGAGTTTCTGCCCATTCAGGAAGATGAGCGCGGCAGCTATATCCTGAACTCCAAGGACCTGTGCCTGATGCCAAAACTCGACGATTATCTGCGCATCGGTGTGGATAGCCTAAAGGTCGAAGGTCGCGGCAAGTCGGAGTACTATGCAGCAGTTGTAGCCCGCGCCTATCGTATGGCGATTGATGACTATTATGCCGATCCAGAAAACTGGGATGCGTCCGACTACATGGGTGAATTGGAAACCGTCGGCAACCGAGGCTACACACTAGCCTTCCACAAGGGCCGGCTGACCAATCTGTCCCACGGATATGAACACACCGCAGCAATTGCCACTTGGGAGTATGCAGGTGTTGTGAGCGAAGTAACCGAAGATGCGTTCTTGGTTGAGGTCAAGAACAAGTTGGAGCCCGGTGATGTACTGGAGATGGTCTCGCCCATAGCCCGCAATACTATTCTGCTGCGGGCTTATGATTATGAAATCGCTGCCAGCGGCCAACGTAAAGACGTGGTGCATGGGTCGACCAAATCCGTGATCCGCCTCCCTTTCTCGCTGTTCGAGCAAGAAGACCAGAACGATCTGCGCAGCAACTTTCCTGCCTTCACGGTAATCCGCAAGGAACGCGCGCTAAGCGATGAACAGTGGAAACGTCTGCAACTGGACAAGACTGCGCAGGCTATGGAAGTGCGCGACAGCACAGGTGAGACCGCCTATAAACGTCGTCGCAATGCATTGGTTGAGGCCATCGAGGCCGACACCAACGAGAAGCGGTTCAAAACCAACCGCGTGGGCACACAAGGCTGTTGTGGCAAAGGCTGCAATGGCTGTTTGATATTCTGGCAAGGTGATGAATATGCTGTCGCTCGCGACGTGCTATTGCAGCGCAAACAGGGCGAGCAGCTGAGCCGTGCCGAAGCAAACGAATTCAAACTACCGGTTTAAAAAAGCTCGGAAACAACCAACCAGTTGGCTGTAAAAAAACCAGCCTTTCGCTTGGGTTCAGGTCTCAATTGTGAATTTTCGACTTTGAATGGAAAAGCCCCGAACGCGGTTCGGGGCTTTTCGTTTTCTTATTCATTCTCTTAGCTTCTCACTGAGAAACGGATTGCAGATACGCAAGAATTGCTGCGATATCTTTTTCCTTTTTCAGCCCCGAGAACGACATCTTGGTGCCCTTCATATATTTCTTGGGTTTGGCCAAAAATGCTGCCAGCTCTTGTTCATTCCAGACCAGCCCACTTTCGGCTGCAGCCATCATTGGTTTGGAATACTTGAAGCCGTCGACCTGTCCAGCAGTTGCGCCAATGATTCCGTTCAAAATCGGACCCGTTCGATTTTTGGCCCCTTCGCCAACCTGATGACAGGCTTTGCACTTTTTGAACGCCTTGGCGCCCTTGGCCACCAGTTCTGGGTCTAAAGCGACAGTTTCGACCACAGGCTCTTGCACAGGCTGTTCAGCATCGGCTTCAGTCACTTGGTCTTCGGCTGCTGTACCGGATTTGGCAGCCGTTTCTTCGGGCGTTACATCCAGTACCAGTGCGCGCATGGTGATTTCTACGCTGTCTTTACAATTGGTCATGCAAGCATCGTTGAAATTTACATACTCGGCTTCGGCCCGGTCATCCAAGATAAAGCCGCCAGCGTTTGGCATTTCGACCTCAAGGAAGTTATCCTTGTTCAATACAAAATCCTCATCTACCAGATCGTTGGAATACAGGATGTAGGCAACAATGGCATAGACCTCGTCCGGCTCAAGCGACTGCGCATTGCCAAACGGCATTGACCGGTTCACGTAGTCCCATGTGGTCGACAGGTACGGCCAGTAAGACCCAACGGTTTTCAGCGGGTCCTCGTGGTCCAGCGTCCCTGCCCCGCCGGCAAGCTTTGGCCAGTTCCCAACACCTTCGGCAAAGTCACCATGGCAAACGGCACATTGTTCGGCAAAGATATCTTCTCCATCCAGAACAGATCCCGATCCAGCTGGCAGGCCAGTGCCATCAGGGCTAACATCCAAATCCCAAGCGGCAACTTCTTCTGGCAACGCCGGGCGACCCAAACCATAGGTCTCGGAATAAGCTGGGGCTGCAAGTAATGTCATCAGTGAGGCGATAACGGTAAGCTTATGATACTTCGACATTTTCGGCCTCTCCGCTTTCCTTGACCCACCAGGTCTGGATGCAATTGTTATGGTAGATAGAGTTCAGACCGCGCACGTCGCGCAGCTGGGTTTTGGTTGGCTGTACATATCCGGTAGCATCCTTGGCGCGCGCCTGTAGGAACATTTCCGTACCATCCCAATTGTGGTCCAGATAGAACCGGGTCATCGCCTTGTCCTGTCCCGGGGCAGCCAGACGTGCCTCGATCCAGTTTTTGCCACCGTCAACTGAAACATCAACGCCAGTGATAGCCCCATTCCCAGACCAGGCTAGGCCAGTGATAACCAGCGGACCCGTGCCGTGTTTGATCGGCGCTTGCGGGCTGGGCGAGGTGATAATGGACTTGGCATCCATAACCCAGGTCCATTTGCGCGCGATGCCATTGGCCAGATTGTCTGTGTATTTGCTGGTTTCTTCGCGACTTTCCACCGGGGCATCCTTGACCTCGATACGACGGAGCCACTTGATCCACATGTTGCCTTCCCAGCCCGGTACAACCAATCGCACAGGGTATCCGTGTTCCTTGCGCAGAGCTTCGCCGTTGGCCTTAAACGCGACCAGAACATCGTCCAGTGCCTTCTCCATCGGAATGGAACGGCCATTCGACGAAGCATCCGCCCCTTCGACATAGATCCACTTGCCTTCAGGTTTGACGCCAACCTCTTCTAGCAAAGTTCGCAGCGATACGCCGGTATATTCCATGTTGTGGATCATACCGTGCGTGAACTGCGCCCCGTTCAACTGAGCCCCTGCCCACTCCATGCCGGTGTTGGCAGCACATTCACAGAAGTAGACATGGTTTTCCCGTGGGAACCGTTCCAGATCCTCGTAAGTGAACACTAATTCCTGATCTACCAAGCCATTGATCATCAGGCGGTAGTCTTCCTTGCGCATCTCGATTGCGCCCGAGTGATGGCGCTCAAATGCACACCCCTGCGGTGTAATGGTGCCGTCCAATGCATGGATTGGTGTAAAGTTGATCGACGAAATCGTATCGGCGGTCAGCCACTCCACGTTGCGCCGTACCACGTCCTGTTCGAACTGGATTGGCAGGCCATATGGCGTTACATCAACGCCATCACCGAAAGACGAAGCCCAATCCTGAACTTCTGTGATCAAGGGATCAGGACCAGCTGCCTTGGCAGCACCCGCCGCCACAGCCCCTGCCCCGGCAGCGGCCGCACCAGTCAGAAACTGACGGCGCGATGGAGAATTGTGTTTGGAGCTATCACTCATTTGATGGCCTCCTAAGTTTAGAGACAAATTCACATGTGTGAATTCGTATGGGTAAAAAAAATCACTGACTGACCGAGACGCGGCACCGCATCCCGGCCAAAGTGAGGTTAGATGCCTTCGACTTGAACCGAGGTATTGGGAACAGTTGAAATGGTGCCGAGTTTCTTGATGTGGTTTTCAACCACATCCCAAATCTGGGGACCTTCAGTATCTTCGTTAACGCTGGCCCAGCCCGCTACGGTGTAGGTCTTGGATGGGTCAATTTTTTCACCGGTTTTCAGCAGCGTCATCTCGGTGATGCGATCGCCCTGTGGCTTAGTCACATCAATGCGATAACCAAGACCACCTACACGGACCATATCGCCACCCTGCTGGTAATAAGGATCCGGATTGAACAGGTTGTCAGCCACGTCTTCCAAAATGACATGAATAAACTCACCGGTCATTTCGGTGCGATAGGCCTTGCCATAAGACATCGACGTGACGTTAAAGATGTCCTCGCGTGTGATCGCCTGTCCCGGCAGGATCGATGGCCCCCAGCGTACGCCGGGCGACATGGCAATATCGGCCTCACGTTCGGACATCAGCGCATCACAGATCAGGTCGTCCCATGTGCCATTGAAGTTGCCGCGACGATACAGCAGCGAGTCATCGTCCGTATGGCCAATCACCTCTTCCAGGTCGGCCGAGTAAGGCGCCCGCTGCTCTTCGATCAATTTGGTTACGGTGGCATCTGGCGCAATGACATCTGCAAAAATAGGGATCAGCTTGTGTTTATAGCCCATCATCTTGCCATCGCGAATGTCGAGATCAACGCGGGATACGAATTTACCATTGGAGCCAGAGGCCACAATCACGGTTTGACCAACCAGCACCGGCTCAGGCAACGCGTCATGGGTATGGCCTGACAGAATCACATCAATACCGCTGACAATGCCTGCCATTTTTTTATCGACGTCAAAGCCGTTGTGCGACAGCACCACGACACATTCAGCCCCTTTGGCACGGACCTCATCGACCATTTTCTGCATGTTTTCATCACGGATACCAAACGAGTATTCCGGGAACATCCAACCGGGATTGGCAATTGGCATATAGGGGAAGGCCTGACCAATCACCGCAACCTTCACACCGCCAGTCTCATAGAATTTGTAAGGCTTGAACAGCTCGGCTGGTTCATCCCACTCGGCATCAAAGATATTTTGCCCCAATGCGACAAACGGCAGCTCTTCGACAATCTGGTTGACCCGCTCGGACCCCAGCGTGAATTCCCAGTGAAAGGTCATTGCGTCTGGCTTAAGCGCGTTCATCACGTTGACCATGTCCTGGCCTTCGGTTTTGTAACAAGTATAGGAGCCGTGCCATGTGTCACCACCGTCTAACAACAATGCGTCAGGCCGTTCCGCCCGGATTGAGTTGATAACGGTTGAGACGCGATCCAGCCCTCCAACACGACCATAGGACTGTGCCAATGCGGAAAAGTCGTCATAAGTCAGCGCATAGGCCGAAGGGGACCCATCGGCGATTCCATAGGCTTTGCGGAAATCAGCACCCGTAATATGTGGCATCTGACCATTGGCGGCCCCGATCCCCAGGTTGACCGATGGCTCGCGGAAATAAATCGGGTTGAGCTGACCGTGTATGTCTGTGACATGGATCAGGCTAACGTTGCCGTAGGTGTCAAACTGAAGCAATTGATCCTGTGTCAGCGATTGTTGCGCCGCCAGGCGTGACCAATTGCCAAAGCCCGATGCACCAACCATGGCCGAAGCCGCCATTGAGACCTGAAGAAAATCACGACGTGAGATCATGGGGATCTGCCTTCACTTTAACACAAGCTACATATTCGCATGTGTGAATATTGATAAGAGGAGGATACCCCGCATCCCAAATTGGAACGCGGGGTAAGGTGTTTAGTTGCGGACCGCTGGTGCTTCGACCGAGAGACCATTGCCGCGTGAAGCGACATAGAGCTCAAGGGCAACAAACTCAGAAGAACCAGGTTTGTATGTTTCTGCACGTGTATCACGGACACAGCCCTTAAAGCGAGCATGCGAGGTGTTCAGCTTGGCATTTTTCAAACGGTAGGTTGGGAAACCGTTGATCTGACCCTGCGACAAGTGGTCGGCGCGGATCATGTTGCCATAGTTTTCCTCGTGACAGTTGGCGCAGGACAGGTCTAGCTGACCAGTACGGGTATAGTACATCTCTTTACCCTCTTCCCAAGTCGACTGAGCAGGGCCATCGATAGCAACATCAACCGGCATCCCGCGTGATTGAACTGAGATCAGCGCCTCCATACCTGCCATATCGCCACCAGTGTACTTCCATTTGTCAGCACCCATCTGGTTCACACGGCAGTCGTTGATCTGCATGGCCAGTGTACGAACTTCGCCGGCGGTTTCGTTCCACTTGGGATAGACGGCGCGGACACCTTTCATCGAGTCTTCGACATCGTCGTGGCACGACGCACAGGATTTGTCTTCGGTTCCTTCAACAGTGTCCCACTCGTCCTGCGCCAGATCAACAAAGATCATGCCCGGATTGTCGAAATCGTCAGTCTGCAACGACTGGGTCTCATCCTTACGGTAGAGCCAGCCCGAGTTGATTTCGTCCAGAACATCGGACAGGTGCGCCGGTGCAGCTGTGCGGGTGACCATATTCAGGTCACCATTGACAACCAGTTCGGCGGTCTCGTCTGCGCTGGCAACTGAGCCGAAAGCAACGGCTGCCAGAGTGATGGCTGTGAGGGTTTTCCCCATTGGCTTTGTCATATACGTAGTCCTCCCTGAGCCGCGAAATCAGCCGATTGCGACAGATTTCGTAGTGTCGTAGACCGATCCGTCATCGTCATACCAAGTGAACACAAAGTCACCGGCCTCAGGCACTGTTGCCTCGAACTGAACGTATGGGTTGGTCGAAATTGCCGGTTCCATAGTCATGTCCAGAACAGACTGACCGTTAAATTCAACCGTGAAACGGTTGATGATCGAACGCGGGATGAGGTTGCCCTCTTTGTCCTTGCGCTGACCACTTTCCATTTTGTGGCTGATCAGGGACTTGATGGTGATAACATCACCAGCTGCGGCCTTTTTGGGGACCTTGACGCGGGGTTTTACACCGGATGCCATATCTAATTCTCCTTAATTCGGGATCTGTGACTGGACAGCGATCAGCCGCCACAGCCCCCAATGGTCACTTTCACGGTCGAGCTGGCTTTGGCAAAAGAGCCATCTGCCAATTTGGCGATTGCAACAACATCCTGAGTACCGGCCAGACGGATCCGGGTAGAGGCTGATTGCGAACCGGCCAAAGGACCGAAATTGAACTGAGCAACGCCCGGTGTTGGGTTACCAGTTGCGACCAGCAAGATGGCGCTGGCGCCTGGTGCGCTGACTTCAACGGGAACAGTGTTGCCGTTTTCTGCGATTTCAGGTGCGGTCAAATCGATACCGGCATCACCCATATCAGCACCACCGGTGAAGGTGGCGATGACGTCATCGGCTGCAGCATTAACGCTGAATGGCAGCACGGTAACAACCGCTGCGCCCAGGCCCAGAGCCAGGGTGTCGCGACGTGAGAATTCCATATTCTCTCTCCTTTGGAAATATTAGAGGCTGTAGGGGGACCCCTAGTGCATCACTCTTCTTTTAGTGTCGCCAAAAAGGCGATGACATCTTCGATCTCCTGCGCCGACAGGATCGGCGTCAGCGCCTCTTCAGCAGCTTTGCCGGTATAAGCGTTGCCTGGACGGGTGAAGCCATCCACCTTGTAGAATGCAGGCATCACAGTACCGTCGAATGTCATTTTGGCATCGGTTAGCAAACCACGCAGCTCCGCTTCGCTCCAGCGCTCTCCAGCACCGTCAAGCGAGGGGCCTACTTCACCGTGGAATGGCACATCAGCCAATGCGGTGATGGCATGGCATGCTACGCAGTTGCCTTTGGATTTGGTGCCTGCAAGCATGGCGCCATTTATGGCATCGCCAGCTCCGCCGGTCAGCGACGCTGCAACCGCACCAGATTCGTCGTACTGAACGTCTTTCGGCGCTACTTCGCCGGCCAGTGCTGCGCCGCCAATAAGGGCCGCAGCCAAAGTCAGAGATGTAAGTTTCATAGTTCCTCCCGTTAGCTGCCACGCTGTCTGACGTGCTTAGCTTTGCATACCGTAGGCTACCGATAGGCTAGAAGGCAACAACAAATTCACAAATTCGAATTGGTTCGAACTGTTCACAAAAACATCAACGCTGGTAACAGTAACGCGACGGAACTGTGCTCAACCCAGCGCGGAAGCCCCCGGCAGCCAGCCCAGTAAGGCATAAGCAATCCATTGAACGCCACCAGTAGCAATAAGCGCCGCAAAGAGAATCAGCATCGCGCCCATCGCCTTTTCCACCATGACGACCAAGCTGCGATGACGGGACGCCCAGGCTAGAAATGGTCGCGCGAACAACGCTGCCAGAACAAAGGGAAAGGTCATTCCGATTCCATAGACCATCAGCAGCAGGGCGCCACGCCAGATATCACCCAGCCCTGATGCAATCATCAAGATTGCCGCCAATGCAGGCCCCACACAGGGCGTCCAACCAAAGCCAAACGCCAATCCCATCATATAGGCCCCACCAACCGTTGTGGCCTGAATGCGACTCTCAAGACGCGCCTCTCGGTACAGCATCGGCACTTGAATCACGCCCAGAAAGTGGAGACCAAATATCAACAGGATTGCAGCAGCCACATAAGACAACGAATCTAAGTACTGTCCAAACAACTGGCCCAGTGCAGTGGCCCCCATCCCCAGCAGCATAAAGACACTGGTAACACCTGCCGCAAAGCTAATCGCCGACACCAATAACCGCCGCTGGGCCCCAGGCACTATCCCACCATCATCACGCAGCTCTCCCACTGTAAGCCCCCCCATATAAGACAGGTAGAACGGGACCATTGGCAGCACGCAGGGCGTAAAAAAGCTGAGTAAACCAGCGAACAATGCGCCAAGCAGCGTAATTTCCAGCATGCGGGGTTTCCTCTAATGACCACCCAACAGAGACGTGAGGCAGCTTGCATTATTCACATATTCAAATTACATCATGGAATGCGCAACCACAAACGACAACAGGTGGACTATGGTCTTTCCAAATGTTCTCTCGACCACCCGTCGAGCATTTACCGCCGCAATGGCTGCTGGGATACTGCTTACCCTACCCGTTCAAGCCGCGGAATTGGTGATGGTAGAACAGCCTAACTGTGAATGGTGCGCACGCTGGGACGAGGAAATCGGCCCAATCTATCCCAAAACCAGTGAAGGCCGCTTTGCGCCACTGCGGCGGGTAGATCTGCGTGATCTGCCCGGTGAACTAGACGTTGCACGCCGAGTTAACTTCACCCCAACGTTCTTGATTATTGAAGATCAACGTGAAATTGGCCGGTTGGAAGGCTATCCAGGCGAAGATTTCTTTTGGCCGGTGATCGCTCAGTTGTTAAGTAAGCATGCCGGGTATGTTGCAGAGGATGCAACACCCAAGGATCCCGGCAGCTAATGGCACCGTTTCGCATGTCTGACGGCGAGTGCGAGCCCAGATAAGGAGAAGACACAGATGGCACTACCTCAGTTTTCCTCTGATATGGCTTCGGACGAATTGGACGCCATGGTCGATAATGCAACACTGGCCTCCAATTTTTTGAAGGCGATCAGCCATGAAGGCCGCCTGATGATCCTGTGCCATCTGGTAACAGGCGAGAAATCAGTCACCGAGTTGGAAGATTTACTGTCAGCCCGTCAGGCCGCCGTATCGCAGCAACTGTCGCGGTTGCGACTCGAGGGATTGGTGATTCCCCGCCGCGACGGCAAAGTGATTTACTATCGGCTGGCAGATGAACGCCCTCGGCGCATTCTTGAAGTGGTCTATGAATTGTTCTGCAAAAACGACTGATCCTCGGCCAGCAGATCCAGAACCCGTTTGGCCACAGCCGTCTGCTCCGCAGGGGCGGCCTCCCCAGCCAGAACAATCGCAGCGTTCCACAATGCCCACCCCATAGCGCGCTGCCAGCAATCCAACCCCAGTGGTAAAGCCGATGCAAACTCTTTGCGGCAAGTTTTGTCCAGATGCGTCCAGGCAATCACCAGATCACAAGCTGGATCACCTACCGCCACCAACCCGAAGTCAATCACGCCAGACAAGCGCCCGTTCGTAGTCAGCAAATTCCTGGGAGCTATATCTCCATGCACCCAAACAGGTGGGGACTGCCAAGTGCTAGTCAAGGCTTGCTCCCAGATCCGTAATAAGCTGCCCTGACACTGTGTCTTAAGTTGTTTCAAGGCCGACAGGGTCTCAGTTTCGTAAACTCGCAGATCTCCGCCACGGTAAAAGTTTTCAACTCCGGGCAGCAGACCAGTTAGTGTAGGGCTCTGCTGCAGCTTACCGAGATACTGGCCAAGATCGCGCGCTAAGATCGGATCTGTAATCAACGCGGTAGCGTCAATTGGGGCACCTTCCACCCAATGCAAAATGGAACACGAATAGGGATATCCATACCCTGCCGCCCCATAGCGTAAAAATTTGGCAACTGAACCGATGGTTGGGAAGTCAGCCGACATAGCCCCAGTTTTTCACGTTTGATCTGCGGTTCATATCGCTTCGCGGACGGCACACGTACCACATAACTATCACCAAGTCGAAAACTGCGGTTGTTCCACCCTCCGGGCTGGATTGCCTGAATAGACAATCCGCTAAATTGGGGGAATTGATCACCAATTAGGGCCCTGACCTGTCTGCGGCCGACATAAATTCTGTCATCCACCAAAACTCTACCTTGCAAACAAACATTCAAAAAATGCACTATGTGCTTGGATATGATTTTGGCACCTACTGGGGGACCCCGTCCATGCTGGATTTCCTGACTGACAGTCAAACCGTTGCCATTATTGGTTTGATCGGCGGCCTTTTGCTGGGTCTTGCAGCTCGACTGGGACGGTTCTGCACTCTTGGTGCGATCGAAGATCTGTTATACGGCGGATCCAGTCTACGTATGCGAATGTGGGTCCTGGCGATTGGTGTGGCCGTAATCGGCAGCTTTTCCTTGATCAGTCAAGGACTGCTGGACGAAACTGAAACTTTCTACCTGTCGATCCGCTGGATGCCTGCCGCCTCGATCTTGGGTGGTCTGATGTTCGGCTACGGCATGGCGCTGTCCGGCAACTGTGGATATGGCGCGATTGCCCGGCTGGGCGGAGGAGATCTCCGCAGCTTTGTCATTGTATTGGTGATGGGCGTTTCCACCTATGTTGCTTTAGCCGGCCCTTTGGCACCGCTGCGCAATTACCTATTCTTGCAAGAAGCCGTCACGTCTGAGTTGCCGCCGGGCCTGATCCACCATGTGGCAACCTTGACCGGTTTACCTTTGGCCGGGCTTGGTATCAGCGCCGGTTTTGTAATTGTCATCGCCGCTCTCTCAAATGCTGAATTTCGCCAAGATTATAGCGCGATATTCTGGTCGGTCGTTGTTGGGGTTGCCGTCGTTACGGGTTGGGCTGGCAGTTATTACATACACCTGAACGGGTTTGATGCGCTGCCGGTTGTCTCACATTCTTTTTCAGCCCCATTGGGCGAAACCATCTTATGGACCATGACCGGCAGCCTGCGACCGTTGTCCTTTGCGGTTGGATCGGTCGTAGGAGTTTGGGTTGGCGCCTTCGTCGGATCATTGATCAAAGGCCATTTTCGCTGGGAAGCCTGCGATGATCCGCGTGAGTTACGCCGCCAGATCATCGGGGCCGCTATCATGGGCGTTGGTGCGGTGGTCGCCATGGGCTGTACAATTGGACAGGGGTTATCTGCATTTTCGGTACTGTCGATATCTGCACCAGTCACCTTTCTGGCAATTTTCGTCGGCGCTGCAATTGGCCTGCGTCAGCTCATTGAAGGCTTTAAGCTAACCAGCTAAAATCCCAGTCTATGACTTCACGCCCCCACACGCATGTGTGACCCAAGCGGCCTGCTTTTTTGTATAAAATGGCAAGACTTATTCGGAGTTACACCATGAACCTGAAATTCCTTTTACCCACAGTGCTCCTTTGCGCTGTTGCCAGCGGGTCTTTGGCTGGCAATCTCCGACCGCGTGAGGGTTGGGTGGTCCTGGAAACCACCAAAACGTATAGCCAACTGATTGACGACGTGAAAACCGCCTCCAAATCAAACGGCATGGGCATAGTCACTCAGGCAGGTCCAACCAAAGCCGCCGCAAATCGCGGAATAGCCATCCCGGGTAACCGGGTCATTGGCATTTTCAACAATGATTTTGCGGTTAGGGTCCTTGCCACATCTACGGCTGCCATGATTGAGGCCCCAATCCGTCTTTATGTCACAGAAGAGACTGACGGCCATGCAACCCTATCTTACAAGATGCCCAGCCATGTCTTTTCACCCTACTTCAGCGAAGGTGGTATTGAGTTGGTTACTTTGGCAAATGAACTGGACCAAAAATTTAGCACAATCACTCAGCAAGCGGTCGAATAACGAACCATAACCAGCGACAAATGTCGCACGACACAAGCCCGGTCCATGTCGTTTCGATGCATACATTTGGTCACACTGACGTGATTGGGCTTGCACCTAAGTCGCTACTCCGCAATCTCGCACCCTAGCGAACAACGGAGAGCGCATAATGACCACCCCCACCCGCGCAGCGGATGTTTTGGCCCGGCGGCTGTATCAAGCCGGTTGCCGTCACGCCTTTGGAATGCCAGGAGGTGAGGTACTAACACTTGTGGATGCATTGCAAGCGGCTGGCATCACGTTCCACTTGGCCAAACACGAAAACTGCGCCGGATTTATGGGCGAAGCGGTCCATCACAGTGATGGTGCCCCAGCCATTTTGGTTGCCACCCTTGGCCCTGGTGCGCTGAACGGTGTCAATGTGGTTGCCAATGCTCATCAGGACCGGGTGCCAATGCTGGTGCTGACCGGATGTGTCGATGCCGCTGAAGAGCTCAACTACACCCATCAGGTGCTTGACCATCAAGCCGTGTTTGCTCCGATCACCAAGGCCACGTTTCGGCTCAACGCCGAAGCCGCAGATTTGATCGCAGACAAGGCCGTTGCTATTGCAACAACCCCGCGTAACGGACCCGTTCATATTGATGTCCCAATATCTGTTGCCGATGCCCCCGCCACAGACGGCGGCATTCGCCGCGCGCCTGCAAGAGCTACTGTGCCAGACAGCGCGGCCTTAGCGCAGGCGCGTGATTGGCTATCCGGCAGCAAACGACCTATTGCTATTATTGGCCTGGACGCGTTGCAAGAAAATGCTGGCGACGCAATCAAATCGTTTCTGGAAACCTTCCAGATTCCTTTTATCACAACCTACAAGGCCAAGGGTATCCTGCCCGAGGACCACGCCTTATGCTTGGGGGGAGCGGGCTTGTCGCCTTTGGCCGACACCCACCTTCTGCCCCTTCTGCATGATGCCGATCTGGTGGTTTGTATTGGCTATGACCCAATAGAAATGCGCCCCGGCTGGCGCGATGTCTGGGACTTAACCCGGCAAAACGTCATCGACATTACCCCAGAGCCTAACCTGCACTACATGCATCAGGCGCAGCTGAGTTTTGTCACGGCCATCTCCCCCACACTAACCGCGCTAGGCGCGGGAACGACGACACATGCTATTCGGGATGATGGTCAGCCCGAAGCCGCCAAGGCCGCGTTGAAAAAGGCTTTCCCTCAGGATGATAATTGGGGGCCAGCTGCCGTCATCGCAGAATCCCGTGCGGTGTTGCCGAAGGGGACACTGGCCACTGCAGACAGCGGTGCCCACCGTATCCTTCTGTCGCAAATGTGGGACTGTGAAGAACCGCGCGGATTGATACAATCTTCCGGCCTGTGCACCATGGGCTGCGCAGTGCCGATGGCCATTGGCCGCAAACTGGCGCAGCCCGATAGGCCTGTCATCAGTTTTTCCGGTGATGCTGGTTTCCTGATGGTGGCGGGTGAGCTGGCCACTGCAGCAGAAATGCAGATCGCACCCATTTTTCTGGTCTTTGTCGACGCCAGCCTTGCGCTGATTGAGTTGAAACAACGTCAACGACAAATGGCCAATGCAGCAGTGGATTTTGGTCGTCACGACTTTGCAGCTATGGGACGGGCCTTTGGCGGTAACGGTGTCACGGTACGCAATCGCAAAGAGTTGCGCGCAGCTTTGACTGATGCCATGACTGCGCAGCACTTTACTGTAATTGCAGCAGAAATCGAACCTGGAGGCTATGATGGCCGGATCTGAACTCTTGCCTCATGGCGCACTGCACGGGATCAAGGTCCTTGATCTGTCGCGTATTTTGGCTGGGCCAACCTGCACCCAACTGCTGGGAGATCTTGGTGCGACGGTGATCAAAGTGGAAAACCCAAAATCCGGCGGTGACGACACCCGCCAGTGGGGCCCGCCCTATGTAATGGATAAAGATGGCAACGACACGGATATGTCGGCCTATTTCATGTCTGCCAACCGTAACAAACGATCTGTGGCCATTGATATTGCCAGTGCGGATGGGCAGCAGTTCATCCGAAAGCTGGCCGCACAAGCGGACATACTGATCGAAAACTTCAAACCCGGCGGGTTGAAGAAATACGGCTTGGATTATGATAGCCTCAAAGGTGAATTTCCCCGGCTGATCTATTGTTCAATTTCAGGATACGGCCAGACCGGTCCGCACTCCCATAAACCTGGCTACGATCTTATGGCGCAGGGGTATGGCGGGCTCATGTCACTCACTGGAGAGCCTAAGGGCGAACCGATGAAGGTTGGTGTAGGCATCGCGGATGTGATGTGCGGCATGTATGCAACCGTTGGCATCCTTGCAGCCTTACGTCACCAAGATCAAACCGGCGAAGGTCAGCAGGTTGATATTGCGTTGGTGGACAGTCAGATTGCCTGGCTAATCAACGAAGGCGTCAACTATTTGACTTCAGGGGATCTGCCTCAACGACGTGGTAACGGTCACCCAAACATCGTGCCCTACGGAGTTTACCAGACCGCTGATGGTCACGTGATTCTGGCAGTGGGAAACGACAGCCAGTTTGGCCGGTTCCTCGAATTTCTAGGTCTTCAAGGGTTGGCCGGTGATCCTCGGTTTGCAACCAATCCGGCCCGGCTCGAACATCGGTTGGCGCTGGATGATGTTTTGATCCCGGCCGTACAACGCCACACAACTCAAGACATGATCACTGCGATGGAAGCCCGCAAAGTTCCTGCCGGACCGGTACAGGATTTAGAGACACTCTTTAGTTCGGATCAAGTGGCAGCACGCGGTATGAAAATTGAAATGCAATCGGATGCTGGACCCGTACATTTAATTGGTAATCCGCTGAAGCTCTCGCGAACCCCAGTGACCTATCGGTATGCGCCGAAGTGCTGTGGCGCTGACAGCGACGAGATTCTGTCTTCTGAAAGTCCGTTTGATATCTAAGCCCAAACAGCCTGTCACATTTTAACAGGTCAAGTGTTACAGAAATGAACAAAGCCGCGTCCCTGCCTGCACGCAAATGCAGTAAGGGGGCGCGGCTTTGGCGTAAAACCCCTTATCATTGACATAAACCGCAACAATTTCGGTGCAGATACACACGCCCCTTCACCAATGCGAGAGCGGGCGTCGCCGGCAGCACAGCCATGATTTAAAGTTCTCTCAAACAATAGCAAAACCTGTATTCGCAAAGATGGGACCCATTATGATGCAAGATATCTTTGGACAAGACACCAGCCTGACAGAACAGTCTGCACTTCGCGACTGGAATTCCGTGCAGATGGGGGTTCTTGCCCATGCGGCCGCAACGCCGACACATCTAATGGCCCTATTGTCCGCAGAGCCAGGGTTTGCCTTGGGTCAGGCCTGCAAGGGTATGTTCTATTTGCTGTTAGGGCGCTCAGAGTTAATCAGCATAGCACAAGAGGCTCTTACCGCAGCTAAAGCAGGTTATGATAGTGCCCTCCCCCGTGAACGACTGTATATCGAAGCGTTAGAAATCTGGCTGTCCGGGCGGCCTTCGGGCGCCATCGCCAAAATGGAACACGTACTTCGCAACCACCCCGAAGATGCGCTGGCTATGAAATTGAGCCATTCGATCCGGTTTATCCTTGGCGATGCAGCGGGCATGCGGCGTTCCATTGAACGGGTCATGCCGTCATATGCCCCAGAACACCCCGGACGGGGGTATCTGCTCGGATGTCACGCCTTTGCTCTGGAAGAAACCGGATCGTATGAAAAAGCTGGGATTGCTGGGCGACAGGCGCTGTGGATGGCACCTGATGACGCATGGGGATTACATGCAGTTGCGCATGTACATGACATGACTGGCAATGCCTCAGCTGGGCTGGAATGGCTGCAAGGGCGAGAAGCGGCCTGGGCGCACTGCAACAATTTTCGCTACCACGTCTGGTGGCATAAGGCGCTGATGCATCTGGATTTGGGCCAGTTTGACCATGTGTTTGACCTGTATGATCACGAAGTGCGCAAAGACAAAACCGACGACTATCGCGACATTTCCAATGCCACCTCACTTCTGATGCGATTGCAACTTGACGGAATAAACGTCGGCAACCGTTGGGAAGAACTGTCAGAACTTTCGGCCAACCGAACCGAGGACGGCTGCTTGATATTTGCTGATCTGCATTATCTGTTGGCGCTGGTCGGTCACGACCAGCAAAGCGCCACCAACCGACTGGTGAAGCGTATCCATGCGGATGCGCAAAACCGTCCCGACGACATGGGACAACGCATGGCGGACCCAGGGTGCGCAATGGCGTCTGGCCTCGAAGCCTTTGGGGACGGTGATTATAACGGTGCTTTCAACCATCTATCTGGCGCCCACGGGTCGCTACAGCTGGCTGGGGGTAGCCATGCCCAACGTGATGTGTTTGAACGCATCACAATTGACGCAGGCCTGCGCGCCGGACGACTGGACGCAGTTGAAACACTCTTGGATGACCGCCGTGCAAAACGAGGTGGTGCTGAGGACAATTACGCATTGGCACGACGGAATTTGATTACCGCAGGTCGTGGCACTGATAGTGCACACAGCATGCCTGCAGAATAATTTGAAAGGCATGTAATTCAGATGGCCCCTCCACTGCCTCAGCCAGACCTTCAGGTTACCTCTCTGCCCAGCGCAGCCGCCAATCAGGCAGCGGCGCCGGTACAAACCCCCACTCGAAGTCGCGATCCAAGACTCGATTTTTATCGCGGCATCGCGATGTTCATCATTCTGACTGCCCATATCCCCGGCAACCGCTGGACCGGGTGGATTCCGGCCCGGTTTGGTTTCTCTGATGCCACCGAGATTTTTGTGTTTTGCTCAGGTATGGCCTCTGCAATTGCTTTCGGCGGGTCCTATTCCCGGCGTGGTTGGTTGATGGGATCTGCCCGTGTTGGTTTCCGTGTCTGGCAAGTATTTTGGGCCCATATCGGGTTGTTTTTCCTTATTGCCATGATGATGGCAGCGCTGGATACCTATGGCGGGTTTGAGAAAAACTATGTCAATTCACTAAACCTTGGACATTTCTTCAAAGACACGATGCCCCAACTCGTGGGGCTGTTCACCTTGACCTACGTGCCGAACTATTTTGACATTCTACCGATGTATCTGGTGGTCCTGGGGTTGATGCCACTGTTGATGGCTATGGAGAAAATTAGCCTATGGGCAGTGGCTGCAACCTCAATCGCGATCTGGCTGGCGGCCAATCCCTACGTCATTGGGCTGGGCCCAGACGGGCTGTCCTTGCCTGCTGAACCCTGGTCTGATCGTAAATGGTTTTTCAATCCATTTGGTTGGCAGCTGCTGTTCTTCACTGGCTTTGCCTTCATGAAAGGTTGGCTACCCAAGCCGCCTGTGACCAAATTTCTCATTACTGCGGCCATATGTTTTGTGGTGTTCTCGGCCCCGTTTGGTGCCTGGAAAGTATTCCGCTGGGTTGAAGTCTGGAATCAAGATCTGGCAGATACAATCCGCCCGGTCTGGTCACTGACCAGCGAATGGCGCAACAAAAGCGATTTCGGTCTTCTGCGGTTTATCCACTTTTTATCGTTGGCCTATCTGGGCTGGGTTATTGCTGGCGACGGAGGCAAGCGCTTGATCGCGTCTGGTCACTCCCTTGGGGCCCGGATCTGGGCTGTGTTGCTCAAACTGATCACCAAGGTTGGTCAACAGTCTCTGGCCGTGTTTGTGTTCTCGATGGCATTAGCCCGTCTGATCGGTTTCGCGCTGGATCAGACGGATCGCACGATCACCACCACCGCCATTGCGAACTTGCTTGGATATGGTCTGATTATTTTAGTCGCTTTTGCCGCTGCTTGGTTCAAGTCTCAACCCTGGAGGGCAAAGCGATGACCCCGTTGTCACGCCGCTCGTTTCTAGCTGCTGCTCTAGCCAGCACATCTGTCTTGGCAATGCCTGCCCATGCCACGGGAATTCCGGCATTTTCACGCGACACAGTGACCGCGCTTGCTCGTGAACTGGCCACCCGCAGCTATGCGCCACGGGCTAAGGTTCCTCAGGACTGGCTTGATATTTCTTATCAGGATTATCAGACAAGATGGTTCCGCAACAGTGACGCCCTGTGGGCGGGTACCCCAAGCAGCTATAATGTCGATTTTTTCCTGCCGGGGCTGTATTTCCCACGCGCGGTCCAGATCAATACGGTGGATAACAATACCTCTGAACTGGTGCCATTTGACCTGTCGCTATTCGACAAAACCGACAAGGCGCCGGACTTAAGCGAGAAGGGAAATCTGGGTTACTCAGGCCTTCGCTTGCGTACGGAGCTTGACCAGCCCGGACTAAAAAACGAGTTTTGCGTGTTTCAGGGGGCCAGCTATTTTAGAGCTATTGGTCTCGCCAATACCTACGGATTGTCCGCCCGCGGGTTGGCCCTTAAAACCGGTGACCCAATGGGAGAGGAGTTCCCGGAATTCATCGAATTCTGGCTGGAAACCCCTGCCCCCGGCCAGCGAAACATTGTGCTTCACGCACTGATGGACAGCCCGTCGGTAAGCGGGGCCTACCGGTTTGACATCCTGCCAGGCGAAAACTGCACAATGGATGTCGAGGCAACCCTGTTTGCCCGCAATGAGCTGACCCATGTAGGATTGGGGCCTCTGACTTCTATGTTCCTGTTTGACCAGACCAACCGTAACCATTTTGACGACTTTCGCCCTGCTGTGCACGACAGCGAAGGTTTGTTGATCCACAATGGCAACGGCGAGGTCTTATGGCGACAGCTCGCCAACCCCAAACATTTGCAAATCTCATCCTTCGTTGATGAGAACCCGTATGGCTTTGGTCTGATGCAGAGGTCCCGTAAGTTTTCCGACTTCGCGGACCTTGAGGCCAATTACCACAAGCGACCCTGCCTTTGGGTCGAACCCAAGGGCAACTGGGGCCAAGGCGCTGTGACCCTGGTCGAAATTCCAGCGGACCAGGAGATTTATGACAACATCGTCGCCTACTGGCGCCCGCGAGAGGCCTATGCCGCAGGAACGCAAGTGGATCTGTCTTACCGGCTTCACTGGGGGCATGAACCAGACCTGCATTTGCCACGCGTGATTAACACTGCGGCTGGCGCGCGAGTTTTTGGCACACCTGGTCGTATCGTGACACTGGATTTTGCCGATCACCCTTTGCTTGATGGCAACCCTGACGAATTCGACCTTCTTATCTCCTCTCCACATGTGGATACCAGCAAAGGGGTATTGCAACGCAACCCCGAAACAGGCGGCTTGAGGCTGGCGTTTTCATTTGAACCTGAGGAGAAAACCCTGGTGGAATTGCGGGCACAGCTCCGCAAAAACGGAGCCGCGGCCTCTGAGGTTTGGTTATACAGGTGGACCACATGAGCCGCCCAGCCCTGATGCCACCTGAGCAGCCACTTGCAATGCCCACTCAGGATTTTGCTACGCATTTTCACGACAGTGCGGCGCCAGATCAAAACGCTCCGCAGTCTGTCGCGCTGTGGCGTCTGCTGGCATTTTCTCCTGCCATGCTCGGCACTGGCCTGCTGACCTGGGTCATGCAGGACTGGTTTGCAGATGGCGGCTTTTCAGAGTTGGAAATCGTGCTTCTGGTGCTGATCGCGTTTAATTTTTTCTGGATCTGTTTCACCGTATCTACGGTGTTGCTGGGTCTGTACTCGCTGTCTCAACGCCCCAAGACTCGTCGCTTAGCCCCCGCCACCAAGATGAAGGTGGCATTGTTAATGCCAGTCTATAACGAGGTGCCGTGGTATGTTCTGGGAAATGCCCAAACCATGCTCGAAGAGCTGCGCAGGCGTGGCGGCGTACATGATTACGCCATGTTCATCCTATCTGACACCCGCGACGATGCAATTGCGGCGCAAGAGTTGATTTCAGTGAATGCGCTGCGTGCAATGCTGCCACCAGAGATCGAACTGTATTATCGCCGACGCGATCAAAACACCGACCGTAAGGTCGGCAATATTGCCGATTGGGTTGGTCGATGGGGCTCTGGGTATGAGGCCATGCTGGTGCTGGATGCAGACAGCCTGATGACCGGGCGTGCGATCACCAGATTGGCCAATGCACTGTCCCGGGATCCCGGCGCTGGGTTGATCCAAAGCTTTCCACAACTGATCGGAGCACAATCGGTGTTTGGTCGAATGCAACAATTTGCCAACGGCGTGCATGGCGCAGCACTGGCAGAAGGCTTGGCGCGTTGGGTCGGGCATGAAGGCAATTACTGGGGCCACAACGCCATCATCCGCACCCGCGCATTTGCGGCCTGCGCTGGTCTTCCCCATTTGCACAGCCGGTTAGGTCGTGGAAGTAAACTAATAATGAGCCATGATTTTGTAGAGGCTGGACTTTTACGTCGCGCGGGCTGGTCAGTTCGTTTTCTGCCCCGCATTCGCGGATCATACGAAGAAACTCCGCCAACGCTGATAGATCACATCCAACGTGATCGCCGCTGGTGCCAGGGAAACTTACAACATTTGAACCTGTTGGGTTCACGCGGGTTTCGAGCCATTTCCAGGTTCCACCTCCTGCACGGTGCGATTGGTTACCTTATGGCCCCTATTTGGTTTGCCCTTCTGGTGATCTGGGCCCTGATTGGTCGGGGCGAAGAGGCCTCGGTGCTGACCTATTTCAGCGAGGCCAATCCCCTGATGCCATCCTGGCCAGATATGAGCGAGCCACGCCATGTGCTGGTGATCCTGCTCATCTACGCCATGCTCCTCGCCCCCAAACTGCTAGCAATTGCAGCCCTGCCACTAACGGGTAGTCGCTTTGCTGACTATGGCGGGGCTGGCCCCTTTGCCTTGTCCTTTGTGTCTGAAATACTGTTGGCTATTCTCTATGCGCCTATTCTGATGGTGCAGCAGATGATTGCCGTAATCCGGACAACACTGGGGTTGCAACGAGGCTGGGCACCCCAAGCCCGGGATGGCGGGCAGTACAGTTGGCGTACTCTGATAATCTGTCATGCCCTGGAAACCATCAGCGGCATTGCGTTATGGGCAGGAATTCTAACTGGCATGGTCTCACTATGGCTGCTGCCAATTGCGCTATCTCTGGTGTTAGCGGTGCCATTGTCAGCTTTGTCCGGACTACCGGTTCTGCATCGGATCAATTTTTGGATGGGCACCCGCGAGGTGATCACCGAACCTCAGATAACCCGCACGGCCCGCACGCACAGAACCAGCCTTAGAAACATCCTCGAAGGTGGCAGCCCAAGTTCCAGCGCCGCAGAATAGCGGCTCATCAATGAAGGCTGACGGCCTAAGATTTCAAAGGCTCCCCACGGCAATGATAGATCCGACAGCACAGCAACCGTTGGCTGCTATGCTGTCGACCCAACCTAAGAAGTGGCGCGCGCCCTTATTTCAGGACGGGAAGATCAATTGGGTTTTTGGGTTCACTAAACCGGGGATCGAACGCCAAGTTGACCGAGTGACGCCTGTTCTAAACAGGAACGCTAATTCGCCTCAAACCAATCCAGCATCAAATCAGCCCACCCGTTAGGCACGGTATGCCCTCCCGGAAATAGCGCAAATTCAATGTCTGCGCCCTCTCCACACACCCAACGGCGGCGCAGGACAGTGCCGTCCTGCCAAGCCTTGTCGGGCGCATGGGTTTCACAGCCGTTGGTGTCGCGCCATAGTTCTAAACCAGCATTGATATCGCCCTGCTGGAACTGCTTTCCACCAAGGTAACGCCCCTCAAGCGGCACGGTTTTGTCCGCCCAGCCATGGGTATGAAACAACCGTACCGGCGCTGCACAACTTTCTGGCTGAGGTCGCCAGAACCCTCCTGAAATCGACGCATAGCCTTCAAAGTCGCCCGGGTTGGAACAGGCCAGATAGTTGACCATAAAGCCACCCGCCGAAAACCCCGCCAGAACAGTGTCCGTTTTCGACACGCCAAACCGATCGCCAGCGTCCGCCATGACATCGCGCAAAAAGGCGGCTTCGTCGCGCCCCTCCCACCCAGGAAAGAACACCCAGGACCGGTTGCCATTGCGCCGACGCGTGGCATTGGGCGCGATGACGGCGTAACCGCGCGCCTTTAGCGCATCGACCATTCTGGAATTGCCCATCGTGCCAGCACCTGACCCGCCATACCCGTGCAGGAACATCACCACCGGCACCGGTCGCTGCGCTCCTTCGGGTAAGGCGATATGGTATTCCCCACCGCTAATTTCGCAAATCCCTGGCTGGCCAGCGCAGTCGGCCGCCGCAGCGCCGGCCAAAGGTGTCAAGGCCAGAGCCAATGCTATGCATTTCATTGCTGCCACCGTGCAACCGGCAGGTTGCTGGCCACCCAACCCGGACCTGCGCGTGAGCCAAGCATGCCTTCCGGTATGTCAATGATATTGGTGAACCCAGCTTCACTCAACGCCAGCGTCATCCGCGCTGAACGTACGCCGCGTGCACAGATCAGCGCGATAGGAGCGGACAGGTCTTCGCTGGCTACTGCGGCGACCGCATCAATGAAATCTCGGCGCCGCATATCTATTTGATGCCCGCCAACCGGAACCCCAACAGTTTGCCATTCGAGGGGGGTGCGAATATCAACCAGAGTGATTTCACCCGACTGCGCCCGTTGATAGGCCTCTGCTACCGTCAGCCGTGGGCGGTCGTGATCCGGCGCCCGTCTGCTCCACCAAGTGCCAAATGCCACAACTGCAACCATTGCACTGCCACCAACCAATAGGCGGCGTCTGGAAAGGTGAAACTGCGACATGGGCTCTCCGGATCAACACTTTGAATTGCTTCGACCTAACATGTTCTGCGACACCGGTCAGAAAAAGCCTCTGACAAGGTCATCAAGTTCTTGTCAACGTCGCCAACCGACACCACTTAAGCAGCAGAATTCATCAAAACGTGGCGTGTCAGAAAAAATCAGCCCCTTCCAAGGGCTGCAAGGGCTGGCACAGAAGCCAAAAATTGCTTAGGCAACTATAACTTTGCCTTGCCCAAGCCCGGAGAACATCACGTGTCCCTGTTTCTGATTGCGGCCCTGCCTTTTCTTGGCGCGCTGTTTCCTGCGTTGCTGATCCGCGCCGGGCGAAATGCCGCTGCGGCTTCGGCTGGTTTCACCACGTTTCTGGCCTTTGTCGGCTTACTGCTAAACGCACCTGCTGTCCTTCGCGGTGAAGTGATACAGGCACGGCTGGACTGGTTGCCGGGCCTGGGGTTGAACACCAACTTCTTTCTCGACGGGTTGGGCTTACTGTTTGCCGGGCTGATATTGGGGATTGGCCTTCTTATCATCCTTTATGCACGGTTTTACCTGTCGCGTGAGGATCCGATGGGGCAGTTCTATACATATCTGCTGCTGTTTCAGGGCGCCATGGTCGGCATCGTCCTTTCCGACAACATCCTGCTCTTGCTGGTGTTCTGGGAACTCACCTCGCTCAGTTCTTTCCTGCTAATCGGTTACTGGAAGCATTTACCCGAAGGGCGTCAAGGCGCCCGCATGGCGCTTGCGGTAACTGGATCTGGTGGCCTGGCAATGATCGCTGGCATGCTAATTCTCGGCCATATCGTAGGTTCCTATGATCTTACTGTAATCTTGCAACACAAAGAGATGATCCAAGCTTCCCCGCTGTACCTGCCCGCGTTGATCTTGATCCTGATAGGCGCCTTTACCAAATCGGCGCAGTTTCCGTTCCACTTTTGGCTACCACACGCGATGGCCGCACCAACTCCGGTCTCCGCTTACTTACACTCGGCCACCATGGTGAAGGCTGGATTGTTCTTGATGGCGCGAATGTGGCCCGTGTTGGCCGGAACACCAGAATGGTTCTACATTGTTGCCACAACGGGCTTGATCACCATGGTGCTGGGGGCAGTGATTGCCCTGTTCAAAGATGATCTTAAGGCACTGCTTGCGTTTTCTACCGTCAGTCATCTAGGCCTGATCACCATGTTGCTGGGCTTTGGTACCAAGATCGCCGCGGTGGCAGCGGTGTTCCACATCATCAACCACGCCACCTTCAAAGCAGCGCTGTTCATGTCCGCAGGTATCATCGATCACGAAACCCATACCCGCGACATCAAACGTCTGGGTGGATTGCGGTTCCTGATGCCGATCACCTTTACCATCGCCTTAATTGCATGTCTGTCGATGGCAGGTCTGCCGCCTTTCAACGGTTTCTTATCCAAGGAAATGATGCTGGAAGAGGCCTTTCACACCAGCTGGATGGGATCTCCTTATTTCATCCCCGGTCTGGCTGTTTTTGCAGCCCTGTTTTCTGCGGCCTATTCATTCCGCTACATCGTCCATGTCTTCCTAGGACCCAAGCGCCACGACTATCCTGCCCATCCCCACGATCCTGGCACCGGGCTTTGGCTGGCCCCTGCCTTTTTGGTGTTCCTGGTGATCGCAATTGGCATCGGCTCCAACCACATCGTTGGACCACTGGTTTCAGTTGCCGCAGGTGCGGTGATTGGTGGTGAGTTGCCCTACTTCTCACTGAAACTGTGGCATGGGTTTACCCCAGCCCTGTGGATGTCATTGGCGGCGGTCACTGGTGGTCTGTTGTTGCTGTGGCTGCATCCTCGTCTGTCAAAGATGTGGAACGCAGCCCCACGACCGGAAGCCAAGGTGATTTTCGACTCTTTGCTTGGCACCCTGACCCGAGCCAGCCGTGGCGTAACAGACGCGCTGCACAACGGGTCAATCACCCGCTACTCTGCCATCATGGTGGCCTTCACAATCGCGATATCGCTGTATGCCTACCAGAGTGGTGTTGCGTCTGAGGCCACACGTGCCGTTCAACAAGCTGGCGCATTACCGGTGATAGGCTGGATTTGTCTGGTCTCCGCAACCGGGTTCATCGTGCTCAACCACCGCAACCGGTTGCTAGCATTGGTTCTCATTGGCGTGGTGGGTCTGATCGTTTCATTGTCGTTCAACTATCTTTCGGCCCCCGATCTAGCCCTGACCCAAATCTCGGTTGAGGTTGTTACAATCATTCTGATGTTGCTCGCTTTGAACTTCCTCCCAAAAGAAACGCCGGTCGAAAGCCCACTTGCCATTCGAGCACGGGACGCTGTTATTGCCATAGTTGCCGGTACCGGCGTTGGTGGATTGATCTACGCCCTGATGACCCGCGACTTCAGTGCACCTTCGATTTCGGAATTCCATCTCGCCAATTCATACAAAGGCGGTGGTGGCACCAATGTGGTCAACGTGATCCTTGTTGACTTCCGGGGGTATGATACTTTTGGCGAAATTATCGTGTTGGGTATTGCCGCACTGGTGATCTACGCCCTGACCGAAGCTATCCTTGGTTCAAAAGTACGAGCCTATTTGCTGAACCGCAAACCGGATTCACCTCAGGACGGCGACCCTCACCCCTTGATGATGGTGGTGGCTACACGTGTGATGATGCCATTGGCGCTGATGGTTGCAGCCTATATCTTCTTCCGCGGTCACAACCTGCCCGGCGGTGGTTTCATAGCCGGTCTGATCGCCGCAATCGCGATGCTAATGCAGTACATGGCCTCTGGCTTTAGCTGGGCAGCTGAACGGCAGAAGGTGTACTACCACGGCATTATTGGTTCAGGCGTTCTGATCGCTGCTGCCACCGGTATGGGTGCCTGGTTGGCCGGTCAGCCTTTCCTGACCAGCGCCTTTGGGTACCTGCACTGGGCGCCGCTGGAAGAGTTCGAATGGGCCACTGCTGCCCTGTTCGACCTCGGAGTTTTCCTCGCTGTGGTTGGAGCCGTGATGCTGACACTGGAAAGCCTCGCCCGCTTGGCTTGGCAGCCGGGAATGAACTCGGAACATGCCATGGATATCAACCCGGCCCGCGATGACGCGGCTAAACTGAAAGAGGAGGTCTGAGCATGGAGATCCTATTTGCTTCTGCTGTTGGCGTCCTGACTGCTGCAGGGATTTATCTGATCCTTCGCAAGCGTACGTTCCCGGTTATCCTGGGGCTGTCGCTACTGTCTTATGCGGTTAACGTGTTTTTATTTGCCACCGGCCGGTTGATGATCAACGCCCCACCGGTTTTGAACAAATATGCCGAAGTTGCCTATACTGACCCACTGCCACAGGCCTTGGTGCTGACGGCTATCGTGATTTCCTTTGGCATGACAGCTGTTGTGGTGATGATTGCGCTTGGCGCCTACTTGTCGGCCAAGGATGACCATATCGACATGATTGAAGATGCCGATGGTGCAGGAGACGACGCATGAACCACTTGCTGATTGCGCCCGTTGTGCTGCCCGCCATTGTTGCGCCCTTTATCATTATGGTGCTGCGCCATCATCTTAGCCTGCAACGGATATTCTCGCTCGCCTGTACCGTGGCCCTCCTTGCCATCACGCTGATTCTCGCAGTGCAAGCTGCCGATGGTACTGTTCAAGTCTATGAGCTGGGCAACTGGCCCGCGCCATTTGGTATTGTTCTGGTGCTGGATCGGCTGTCCGCCTTAATGTTGCTGCTGACATCCGGACTCGCGCTTGCGGTTGTTCTCTACGCGATCGGATCTGGTTGGGACGCTCGTGGTCGCCATTTTCACGCGCTGTTACAGTTCCAACTGATGGGCATTTTGGGCGCGTTTTTGACCGGTGACGCGTTCAACCTGTTTGTCTTCTTTGAGGTGTTGCTGATCGCGTCTTACGGATTGATGATCCACGGTGGCGGTGCCAAGCGGCTACAGGCTGGTGTGCAATATGTGGTCTACAACTTGCTTGGCTCCAGTCTTTTTTTGCTGGCGCTTGGCACCCTGTATGCTGTGACTGGCACCCTGAACATGGCTGATTTGGCTGTACGCGTAGCCGAGTTATCACCAGATGACACAGCTCTACTACGCGTGGGTGCGGTGATGCTGCTACTGGTGTTTGCCATCAAAGCCGCCGTTCTGCCACTGCACTTCTGGTTGCCTGCCTCTTATGCCTACGCTCCGCTTCCAGTGGCAGCCCTATTTGCAATCATGACCAAGGTCGGGGCCTATGCCATCTTGCGGATGTACACGCTGGTTTTTGGACCCGATGTAGCAGCCACGGCTGGCCTGGTTGGTGACTGGTTGCTACCTGCAGCCATGCTCACATTGGCCGTTGGAGCTCTTGGTGTTCTGGGATCGCGTGAAATAGGTCGACTGGTCGCTTTTGGAGCCATAACCTCGATGGGGACACTCTTGATTGCGGTGGCCCTGTTCACACCTCAGGCGACCGCGGCAGCCTTGTACTATACTGTACACTCCACTCTAGCCGCAGCGCTTCTCTTCCTTATTGCAGATCTTGTAATTGAACGCCGCGGCGGCGCCATCATCGCACAACGACCAATGGCGCAGACCGGGTTGATTGCAACCCTGTTCTTTGTCGGCGCCATCGCTATGGCTGGTATGCCCCCACTATCCGGCTTTGTCGGCAAGCTGCTGGTGATGGATGCGGCACGGGATCATGAGTTGGTCTGGTACATCTGGGCGGTTATTCTGGCAGGATCGTTGATCACCATCATCGGCCTGGCCCGTGCCGGGTCCGAGATATTCTGGAAAAGTCACGATGACAGCCACATCCGTGAAGCAGAACCAGAAATAGCTGATGACGATACACAAGTCCCTCCTGAGGAACCTGCGCCCAATGCCAGGGCGCTGCCGTTTGTCGCGTGCTTTGCCTTAGTTGGAAGCCTGGTCCTCCTGACTATATTCGCCGGCCCCATGATGGACTATACAACTGCCACTGCCGCACAGTTGTTTGACCCAAACATCTACATTGACGCCGTTCTGAGGAGGGCTGAGCAATGAAATTGCTGCAAAGACTGTTACCTCACCCAATTCTGACGCTGCTGCTGACCCTGACGTGGTTGCTGTTGGTGAACGGATTCTCGCTCAACTCGCTGGTGTTTGGATTTGGCCTAGGATTGGTGATCCCGTTTTTCACTCAACCGTTTTGGCCTGATCGCCCCCGTTTGGTCAAACCGCTGAAGGTCATCCAGTATATTCTGCTGGTGCTTTACGATATCGTGGTGGCCAATGTGGTGGTGGCCAAGATTGTGGTGTTTAAGTCCAACGCCAACCGCCAGCCCAACTGGGTTACAATCCCACTGGACCTGCGCACCCCCGAAGCCATCACAACACTGGCTGGGACCATCACCATGACGCCCGGTACCCTGACCGCTGATGTCTCAGCCGAGGGGCACGCCCTGCTGGTGCATTGCCTCGACGCCCCAGACCCCGAAGCTGTGCGTGACGATATCAAACAGCGCTACGAGCGCCGCCTGATGGAGATTTTCGAATGATCCTTTATGCCGCCATATTCGCCTTTGGCTGTTTTGCACTGGCCATTCTGATGAACCTTTGGAAGGTGTTGTTTGCTGATGCAATCGCCGACCGTATTCTGGCTTTGGACACCATGTTCATCAACGCCATCGCCCTGATGGTGCTCTATGGTATCGCCCTGGGCACCGGGATCTATTTTGAAGCGGCAATGATTGTTGCCATGCTTGGCTTTGTTTCAACGGTTGCATACGCGCGTTTCATCCTGCGCGGCAACATCATCGAGTGAGACCGACATGGAACAGTTTTTCGAACTGCTGATCACCGCATTCCTGATCATGGCTGGTCTGTTTGGACTGGTTGGCTCGTTTGGCCTTCTAAAGTTGAATGACGCGATGTCACGGCTGCATGCCCCCACCAAGGCGACCACGTTGGGGGTTGGCGGCGTTCTACTCGCTTCAATGGCCAATGCCTATGCAAACGGGCCGTACTTGTCGGTGCATGAACTGATGATCACCCTCTTCCTGCTACTGACAGCCCCTATTACGGCGAATTTCATTGCCAAGGTGCATATCCACCAGAGGGAAAGTCGCAATAGCTTGCCAACAGCGGGTGAAGACGGAGCCTGGGCAACTAAAAACCTGCCAGACACAGACGAGGGTTAAGCGGTTACACCGGCGAATTCCACATGACAACCCAAGCATACACTGCGCGGGCCCCGCGATAAGGCCAATCTAACGATGAAGAACTCCCAGCTGCCGTTGACCAAAGATCTGGTTTTAATCGGAGGCGGTCATGCCCATGCGCTGGTTCTGAAAAAATGGGGCATGTCGCCCCTGCCTGGGGCCCGCCTGACCGTCATCAACCCCGGTCCCACCGCACCCTATTCCGGCATGCTGCCAGGATTTGTAGCAGGCCACTATCAGCGCTCGGATCTGGATATTGATCTGGTAAAGCTTGCGCGTTTTGCCGGGGCGCGGGTGGTGCTTGGCGCTGCCGATGGAATTGACACTGCTGCCCGCATGATACGGGTGCCCGGGCGTGCACCGATTGCCTATGACGTTGCCTCCGTTGATATCGGTATTACCTCAGAAATGCCGAACCTGCCCGGTTTTGCGGCCCATGCAGTTCCAGCTAAGCCATTGGGGGCTTTTGCCGCCAAGTGGGATACCTTTCGCGCTGGTCTCGTCCCAGCCCACATTGCCGTCATCGGCGGCGGTGTCGCTGGTGTTGAGTTGGTATTGGCAATGGCATATGCGCTAAAATCACAGGGACGGCTGGCTCAGGCCACCCTGATAGACAGCGCTGAAGCCCTAACCGCAATTGGTGCCACGGCCCGTAACAAACTACGTACAGCACTGACAGAACTAGGCGTGACACTGCTCGAAGGGGTTGGCGTTGAAAGCATCCAACCCGACCATATCCGATTGCAAGATGGTCGCGAGGTGCTCTCTGATTTCACCACCGGCGCAGCAGGCGCGCGCCCTTATGGTTGGATTTCTGAAACCGGGCTGGCCTTGAACGAAGGGTTCATCAGCGTGGATGCCAACCTGAAAAGTTCAGATCCAGCACTATTCGCCACCGGTGATTGCGCCCATCTGACCCACGCGCCGCGTCCGAAAGCCGGGGTCTATGCCGTACGTCAAGCCCCCGTCCTGTTCGACAATCTGCGCGCGGTATTGAGCGGCGGCAAGCTGCGCCCCTATCAGCCTCAAAAAGACTATCTTAAGCTGATCTCACTGGGGCAGAAATCGGCTTTGGCTGAACGACTGGGCCGAACGCTGTCCGGCCCAATGATGTGGCGTTGGAAGAACCGGATCGATCAGAAATTCATGGCGAAGTTTCGCGACTATCCAGTGCTGGAACAACCCACCCTGCCCCCACTTCACACCTTGGGCATGTCGGAGGCCATCGGCGACAAACCAATGTGTGGCGGCTGCGGAGCCAAGGTAGGGCGCAATGCCCTGCGCGCCGCCCTTGCCCCGCTGCCCAGCCCAGAACGAAACGACATTACACCTCTGCCCGGTGACGACGCCGCACTGCTAATGACCGGCGGTGTGCAACAAGTTATCAGTTCGGATCACCTGCGGTCATTAACCGACGACGTTGTGGTAATGGCTCGCATCGCAGCGGTACATGCCCTGGGCGACATTTGGGCTATGGGGGCGCAGCCTCAGGCGGCGACAGCCAATCTGATCTTGCCCCGGATGTCTTCCGAACTACAGGAACGTACATTGCGAGAAATTATGGCCACAGCCAGCCAATTGATGAGAGCGGCCGGTGCTGAAATTGTCGGAGGCCATACCTCACTTGGTGACGAACTAACCATTGGCTTCACCGTCACCGGACTATGTCATCGCCCTGCGATCACACTGGCCGGAGCCCTGCCGGGGGATGTTTTAATCCTGACCAAACCCATTGGATCAGGTGTGATCATGGCGGCGGAAATGGCAGGCCAGGCCAATGGAGAATGGGTTTCTGCCGCCTTGGCGCAGATGTCGCGCCCGCAAGCGCGGGCATCTGAGATCCTGAACTGCGCCCACGCCATGACTGACGTGACGGGGTTTGGGCTTTATGGGCATCTGTCTGGCATCTGCGAAGCCTCTGGCCTTGGGGCCCGGTTGAACACCGGTGCAGTGCCGCTGATGCAAGGCGCTGCGCAACTGGCCGACCTGGGCATTCGCTCGTCCCTGTTTGCCGACAACCGAGCGCTGGCGCCTGATCTGCAAACCTCTTCAGCGCAGGATCTGTTGTTTGATCCACAAACCTCTGGAGGGTTACTAGCTGCGGTATCTGCAAACGATGCCGAAACGCTATTGAAAGAGCTGCAACACGCAGGTGAATCAGCGGCCGTGATTGGGACAATGACGTCAGGGCATTACCGGATAGAACTGATTTAGGCAGGTACAAATTGCTGCAGTAAAACAGTAATCCTGTCTGCTGCACCGTCTAACCCAGCGGCGTCCAGGTCTGCCACCTGGACCTCTGCCACTATCTCAGCATCCACCAACTGGCGTGATTTGGAATAGGCCAGATCATAGTGGTGAACCATCAACGACTCCGTCAACGCGACCTTGTTGCCCTCGCGGATCATCTCAAGCCAAGCGTCCACCACCGCATTGGACCGATGTGCGCGTAGAGGTTCCAGCTTGCGGCGTAACTTATCGGCGTCAGACAGGATATCATCATAGGCCTGCATCAGATAACGACAACGTGCTGCCACAGGCACATCGATCTGAATACGTGGGGCTGCTTTCATCGCGGTCCACAACGATGGAGGAATGACTCTATCACCAATCTTACTGGATTCAGCCTCCACCAGAACTGGGCGTGTTGGATCAAACCGTGCCAGGCAAGACGCAATACCGGTCTCGAACGCCTTTTGGCTTGGCTGAGGTCCTGCCATACCGCCCAGCAATGACCCCCGGTGGTTCGCCAAGCCTTCCAAGTCCAGCACCTGCGCGCCCCGATCTTTTGCCAGTTGCAAAAGATCGGTTTTGGCGGTGCCGGTATAACCATCTAATGCCACCAGACTGTGCGGCAACGGCTGGTCGTACAGATAAGACTTCACCAATCTCCGGTAGGTTTGATAGCCGCCTTCGATCAACTCAGCACGCCAGCCAACCTGTTGCATAAGCCAGGTGAAAGAGCCCGATCGCTGACCACCGCGCCAACAATAGACCAAGGGTCGCCACCCCCCATCCTTTTCCGCCAGTGCGGTTTCTATGTGATGGGCAGAGTTTCGAAACACCATTGCCGCACCAAGTTTGCGGGCCAGGAACCGGCTTTTCTGGACATACATCGTACCAACTTCAGCACGTTCACTATTATCCAGAACCGGCAGACTGATTGCGCCGGGGATATGATCCTCAGCAAATTCACCAGGACTGCGGACATCAATCACACTATCATAGGAGTGATCCAAAAGGTCGAGCAGCGAGGGGAATGTCAAAGCCATGCGCCACCTCTAGCCGCAGCAGGATGTAAGGGAAAGTCTCGTTTTACGCGATATGATAAAAGCAGCTTGCGTAATCGAAGTAATGAAAAGTAATCTTAATGCAGGTATTTTCACCAATACTTCCGAAGGGTGCCCTTCCACCCTAAAACTAGGCTATTACTGCGAGTATAAAATGGAATTATCCCCCCTGGACATTCACAGCATGCCTGGCCACCTGATCCGGCGGCTGAACCAGATTTCGGTTGCCCAATTCATGGAACACGTCACCGCCGCAGGGTTGTCCCTGACGCCGGTACAATTTGCTGCTCTCTGCGCCATCCATGACCACCCCGGTATTGATCAGGCATCCGTTGCAGGGTTGATTGCCTACGACAGGGCAACACTCGGCAAAGTCATAGACCGTCTTGATGCGAGAGGACTTGTGTTGCGCAAAGTGTCCAAATCAGACCGGCGGGCGCGTGAACTGTTCCTGTCGTCTGATGGTGAGACATTGCTGAGCAAAGCGCATCCATTGGTGAAAGCCGCCCAGCCTGACATTCTGTCAGGACTAAGCGCGCAAGAACAAGCGCAGTTCGTGGCATTGCTGCAAAAATTAATACTTGCTGGCAATGATTTAAGCCGGGCACCCCACCGCGGGCTGGACAAGACGGACGATAACAGAACAGGTTCTAAATAAGAGGGTCAGCCCGGTCATCTCCCGCTTCGAAGGGTTCTATAAGTTCTGGCCCCGACGCACGGTTCGAGTTTACGCTCGGGTCTACCCGGTGAAATTCCAGCACGGCTTCACCGCCGGGTCGCATTAGTGTCGCGGCTCCTTTCCCCGCCTCCCCCAACCACAACGGCCAATCCTTCTGTTCCAGAACCACTGGCATCCGGTGATGGATCGAAGACACGTTCTGATTGGCTTGGGTCGTGACTATGGCACAGGTGTTGATTGGATCCTCTTGCCCCCAACTCTGCCAAATACCAGCAAAGGCGATAGGCGCGCGATCACGTCGCTGGAAGTACCATGGTAATTTCCGGTCCTGTAGGTCTTTGGTCCATTCGAAAAAACCGGTCGCTGGAATAATGCAGCGGCGATTGCGACAGGCCTCTCCAAAGGCTGGTTTATTAGCAATGGTCTCTGCCCGTGCATTAATAAGCAGCGGACCGGCAGAAACACTTTGGTACCAATGTGGTACAAATCCCCAACGCATAGGGATCAAGTGGCGTCCATTTTCTCCGCTACGTACGACATGCACTGGGTTTGTTGGACAAACGTTGAAATTGGGAATCTCGGGCAAGCTGTTAGAAGGCTGTGCAGCAAACAGCTGAGCCATCGCATCATTGGGAAGAGTGTTTGCAAGTCGTCCGCACATGGTTCAAAAATCCACAACCAACGAAACTATGTCCAGACCAATTTCAAGGATATTTCACTTTCATGCCTTCGTCGCCCGCAGCCTCTCTGAAATCCAAGATACTCCTCGACATAGAGAACGCTAAGAATTCCCAAGCCCTAAAAAAGGCAAAACTAGGCGTTAAAAAATTTCCTAAGGACCCCGATTTCCGTTCACTGGCAGGCTTTGTGCTACAATCAGAAGGGCAATATAAAAAATCTGTCCCTTTCTTTTTAGGGGCAGCCAAAATTCGGCCTCGTAGTGAAAAAGATATCGAAAATTTGACCTCCGCTCTTGAGATGTCAAACCAAATACCAGCAGCCGAAAAATACCTAACCCAAACGATTGCTCGGTATCCCGACATACTTCACGCTTATAGCCTTCTCGGAAATCTGTTGGCGCGGCAAGAACGATGGAATGAGCTGGTAGAATTCGCCACAAACAGCCTAAGTGTATTTCCTGAAAAAATTGAACTTTTGACTTTACGTGGCACAGCTTACAGCCGTTTGAATCTTTATAATGAAAGCTTCAATGACCGGCTCTCAGCTTATGAACTGTCACCAACACATCCAATGGCCGCCCGACTGTTTGCACAGGCCCTTCATCATAAAGGTGCCCAAGCTGAGGCGAAGAAAGTACTAACCGGAATTGTAGGCAGAAATCCAAAAGACCTCGAGGCGATTTACGACCTCTCTCTGCTAGCGACAGCTAAGGATGCAGGTAAACTCTTAGCGCTAATTGAACAGATTTCTGAAGATGAGGTTCCGGAAGCGGACCTATTGCACTTCGCCCGTGCCAATCTTATCAAAATTTCCAAAGGCCTAACTAGTGCCTTGCCGGTATATGCTAGGGCCAACGCAATCCGGTTTTCCCACCTCCCTTACGAGGCGGAAAGGGAAAACAAGGACTTCAGTTTCGCTGAGCAACAATTCGCAACGAAAAACGTAACAGTGAACTTGTCTGAAGTAGAGGCACGAATACCAATTTTCATCGTTGGCCAACCAAGGTCTGGAACCACTTTGCTGGAAATGATGCTTTCATCTTGCGAACAGGTCCATGGCTGCGGTGAATTGGGCGCTGCCAGACAGTTTTGCAAAACCTTTCAAGAGTCCAACCATCAGTTCAACGCTTCAGATGCGGCTGAGTTGGCCCAACATTATTTTAGTAATCTACCAAATCCAGCCGAAAACAGCTTAGCAACTGTCGACAAAATGCCCCACAACTATCAGATACTGGGTTATATTTTGTCCGCCATCCCAAATGCCAAGATTGTCAATATTCTACGGGATCCCCGAGACACAGCTCTTTCAACATGGATTCAGCGCTTCCCCGTAGGCGGAATACGCTACGCAAATGACCTCATTTCAATGGCTCACAGTGCAAATCTGTATCGTCGCTACATGGAATTGTGGCGGACGACTTTTGCATCCAAAATTCTCAATGTTCAATATGAACAGCTTACTCGCGACCCAGAGAATGTGAGTAAGCGTATTGCGCAACACTGTGGAATAAACTGGGACCCGGCAATGATCTCCCCCGAACGGAACACAGGTACAGTTAAAACAGCCAGCGTCGACCAAGTTCGGAACAAGATTTCAACGAAATCGATAGGAAGCTGGCAACAGGCTGCGGATGAGTTAAAGCCGTTTCTGGACGAACTCGATTTCGACCTCTGGCCCGAGTATGATCTGTGATGGCCAGCTAAACTCAACAGAACGCATTCGCCCGGTACAATTAAGCCCCGCTGAATTGGTCAGCTGGGCTTAATCTCTGCTCATAATATCTCAGTTTCGAAACTCTTACTTCTGAGAGATACGACCGTCTGTGTAAGGCTTATATGGCGAGTTTGTTGCCATGTATTCAGCCAGAACATCAGCCAGATCGGGGCCAAAATCGTAGGCGTTTTTGTCGTCACCTGCGAACATCTTGTAGCCATCACCGCCGCCACGCACATAATTGTTGGTTACAACCATGTAGGTCTTGGCCGGATCAACAGCTACGTATCCGTCACCATCAGCAACCATCACGTCCTGAACACGGCCTTCACCGGCAGCAACGCTTGCGTCCCAGCTAAACTTAAGACCGGCAACCTGTGGGAAGCGACCTTTGACCTCTTCTACTTGGCTCACACCGTTTTCTAGGGCAGCAACCAGCGTTGCGCCATCCAGTTCAAAGGTCGACAGGGTGTTCTGGAACGGCAGAACCGACAGAACTTCACCCATGGTGACTTCGCCCGACTCCATGCTGGCACGAATGCCGCCTGAGTTTGCGATCGCGATTGTTACGCCCTGATCCTTGACCCGAGCCAACATTGCGTCAGCAACAAGGTTGCCCATCTGGCATTCCTGGATGCGGCAAACAGCACGGTCACCGTTGATGGATTCAGCTGATTCAGCCACAACTTTGGTGCGGATCTCTTCCAGCGGTGTGCCCAGCTCAGCAATACGCGCAACTGTGGCTTCGTCTTCGGCCACGGTGGCGTCCATGCTCAAGGGTTCACCTTTGGCTTCAACCACATTGCCAGCATCGTCAAAAGTCACGTTCAATTCACCCAGGAACTTGCCATAAGCATAGGCCTGAACAATCGCTGTGTCGTTGACCATTGTTGGGTAAGGACCAACAGCACGGTCGGACACGTTCGACAGGTAGCTGTTCGAGTGGCCGCCAACAATTACGTCAACACCGGTTGTCTCTGCTGCGACCTTTTGGTCGACAACATAACCGGAGTGACTGAGCACGATGATCTTGTTCACACCTTCAGCTGTCAGGCGGTCTACTTCGGCCTGAACTGCTGCAACCGGATCACCAAAGGTGATGTTCTTACCCGGACTGGCGAGATCAGGGGTGTCTTCGGGTGTTAGACCGATCAGACCAATTTTTTCACCGCCGCGCTCAATCACGGTGGATTTTTTCAGAACATCAGCCAGTGCAGGCTCGGCGCTGACGTCAGCGTTGGACATCAGTACGGGAAAGCCAACCGAATCCATAAATCCACGCAGAACCTCTGGGCCGTCGTCGAACTCGTGGTTACCAACGGTCATACCGTCGTACTCCAGCTTGTTCATCATCTCGGCCGCAACTTTACCCTTGTAGTAGGTATAGAACAGCGAACCTTGGAATTGGTCACCACCATCTACAAGGATCGAATTATTGCTGCGTGCGCGGGCATCAGCGATAGCTGTCACCAAACGGGCAGACCCACCAAAACACTTCCCCTCTGCGTTATCACCTTCACGGCAGCCGCTGTCATACTTGCTGACGGGTTCAAAGCGGGAATGGAAATCATTGGTATGTAGAATGGTCAGATTATAGTCAGCAGCAGCCATACCAGCTGTCAGCCCCAAGGCTGCGACCGAAGTTAGAATACGCATCATCATAATTGAGGTTCTCCCTGTTCTTATTTTTCTCGCCCTATGGCGACGATCGGCGTCATCATTGGGGAATATGACATATTCGCGCCCAGATTGCGGAATCGCAAGGCTCTTGTCACGGCAAGCCCAATGTAACCCCGAGTTAGACAATGAGCGCGACGGTCTTATGACACTTTAACCGTTGTTTTTCTGATCTTGCACGCCAATCTCTTGACCCGGCTGCACCCGCAGGGCATCAGGCTGACATGCTGATTTACAAAATTTTCCGTGCCGACGAATGGGCGGCCTTCGAATCCCAAGGGGAAACTCTGGGTGCACCGATCGACCTAAGCGACGGGTTCATTCATTTTTCAACAGCTGAACAAGCTGCTGAAACCGCAGCCAAGCATTTTGCTGATGCAACGGATCTGATGCTGTTGGCCTATAGTGCCGATACACTAGGTGAAGCGCTTAAATGGGAAGTCTCCCGCGGCAATGCGCTGTTCCCACATTTGTACCGTCCCCTCAAACTATCGGAAATGCTTTGGGTAAAACCACTGCCGCTAGTGGATGGCATCCATCAGTTTCCGGCAGACCTGGCATGAACTTCGTAGAGAAAATAGGGTTAGCTGCCCTGCATCGCATCGACCCTGAGACCGCGCATGGGCTGGCCATCAAGGCACTTAAGATGGGCCTATCTCCAGCACCGGGCCCAGTCACCTCGGCAAGGTTGAAAACTACGTTGGCTGGAATTGATCTGCCCAACCCTGTGGGCCTCGCCGCAGGCTTTGACAAAAATGCTGAAGTCCTGACACCTTTGTCCCAGTCCGGTTTTGGCTTCATCGAAGTGGGAGCAGCCACCCCTCGCCCACAACCTGGAAACCCACAACCAAGACTGTTTCGTCTGACCGAAGACAAAGCCGCCATAAACCGGTTTGGGTTTAATAACCAGGGTATGGACCTTATCGAGCGACGCTTGTCCTTGCGTCCCACGGGAGCGGTGATTGGGCTGAACCTAGGTGCCAACAAAGACAGCGAAGACCGGGCCAATGATTTTGCCAAGGTACTAGCACACTGCGGAGCTCATTTGGACTTTGCCACTGTCAATGTTTCCTCGCCCAACACAGAAAAATTGCGTGACCTACAAGGTAAGGCCGCCCTTTCGGCGCTGTTGTCGGGTGTGATTAAGACCCGCAACGAGCTTGACCGCAAAATTCCAGTGTTTCTAAAAATTGCACCTGACTTGAACGCGGATGAGATACAAGATATCGCCGCTGTTGCTGTGGAAACAGGTGTAGATGCGGTGATCGCCACCAATACCACTTTGTCGCGTACTGGACTGCAAAGCGCGCATAAGGGTGAAGCCGGGGGATTGTCCGGTGCACCGCTGTTTGAGAGTTCAACCCGGGTTCTGGCGCAAGTCTCGCAGCTGCTGGATGGCAAGGTGCCACTTGTCGGTGTTGGTGGCATCAGCACGCCGGAACAGGCCTATGCCAAGATCTGCGCCGGAGCGAGTGCGGTGCAACTGTATACCGCAATGATCTATCAGGGCTTGTCGCTAGCCGGAGACATTGCCCGTGGGCTCGACGATCTGCTGGCCCGCGATGGGTTTGACAATGTCGCTCAGGCCGTGGGCAGCAAACGGGGGGACTGGCTGTGATTACCTATTGGCACAACCCCCGTTGTTCAAAGTCCCGCGCCGGGTTGGCACTGCTGCAAGAGCGAGGCGCTGAAGTGCAAATTCGACTTTATCTGCAGGACCCACCGAGCCTGGAGGAGATCAAACAGGTTCAATCCGCACTTGGTGTATCTGCTATTTCAATGATGCGCAGCTCTGATGCGCGGTTCAAAGAGTTAGGTCTGAGTAAAGACAGCTCCGAGGCCAAGCTGCAAACAGCCATGGCAGCTGATCCGGCACTGATCGAACGACCGATTGCCATATCTGGCAGCCGGGCCGCAATTGGTCGCCCGACTGAAGCAATCGAGGCCCTACTTTAATCCTGTCCACACCGCATTATTCACGCTCGCGGTGTGGAACTTCACGACTTAAAATCAGGCAGCACGCGCCTCTAGCGCCGGATAACGCAGACCCAAGCTGATCCCACGCGCCACAAACGAAATCATCAGTGCCAGCCATAGCCCGTGGTTGCCCAGCATTGGAACCAGCGTAACCACTGCCACAACGTAAACTGCAAAACTAACCAGCATCATATTGCGCATGTCGCGAGTGGCAGTGGCCCCTATGAAGATCCCATCAAATATCCATGCGGCTGCGCTCAGCAGTGGCATCGCAACCATCCAGGGAAGATAAGCCCGCGCCTCGCTGCGCACCAGATCAGCCGTGGTCATCAGATCAATGATCCAGCCCCCAAAAACCGCAAACCCCAAGGCTGTCAACAGACCAAGCCCCAACCCCCAAAGACCTGCCAGTTGGGCGCTGCTCCGCAAGGCTGCGCGCTTGCGCGCGCCCATCGCCTGCCCGACCAGCGTTTCGGCTGCAAAAGCAAACCCGTCCATGCCATAGGCTGTGATCATCAAAAATTGTAGCAGAACCTGATTGGCTGCCAGCACCTCGTCGCCGAAACCGGCCCCAAAGAACATGAATGAGACTACGATCGCCTCCAGTAACAGTGAGCGGATCAGGATATCGCGGTTGACCAAAGCCATGGTTCGCAACCGCGCACGGTCGAACACTTGGGCCCAATTGCACCAATCCGGCAGCCGAAAGATCGCCCGACACAACCATAGCCCAAGCATCAATCCCGAAGTTTCCGCAAGTAAAGTTGCAACTGCGACGCCACTGACACCCCAGCCGAGCCCCAATACAAACCACAGATCTAGCACGATATTGATGCCATTCATCCAGAGCTGCAAAACCAACACCGCACCCGTGCGCTCCTGCGCAATGAGCCACCCATTGATGGCAAACAACCCAATCGCCGCAGGGGCTGACCAGATCCGGATCTGCAAATAATCCCGCGCCATTCCCTCTACCTCGGGTGAGGCTGGCGCAAAGTGAAACGCCATCCAGATCAATGGCAATTGTAACAAAATCAGCGCCAGCCCAGCTGCGGCGGCAATCATCAACCCGCGGGTCAACAACGCAGCGACCTCGCCATGGTCGCCTTTGCCCAGCGCCTGAGCCGCCAGACCGGTGGTGCCCATGCGTAAAAAGCCGAACATCCAGTAGAGAGCACCCAGAATGATCGCACCCAGACCGACGGCCCCAATGGGCGCTGCTGCCCCCATCTGGCCTACCACGCCAGTATCTACCGCGCCCAAAATTGGGACGGTTGCGTTGGACAATACTATCGGCAGTGCAATCTTTAGTACCCGCCTATGCCCCAACACAGGTTCAGGACGTGTTTGCGTCATTCTTCTCGCCCCCTTGAGGCATCAGAAAGTGACCCGTTGCCTGTGCAAACAGCTTATCTTTGTGATCTTGCCAGGCCTCGACCCTGACGCTGGCAAAACGACGACCGGAACGTGCAACTGTGGCCCGCGCATAGGCATCGCGGGGTAGACCAGAGCGAAGATAGTCCACAGTAAAATCGATGGTTTTTGGCTGTCGAGGCAGCTTACCGGCTGCCATCTCTGAAGGATCTAATTCTCCGGCTTCAATCTTGGGCCAAAGATGTAGCCAGTTCAACGTCATCACCGCTGTGACCTCTAGAAAGGCCGCAGTTACGCCTCCATGGATTGCTGGCAGATAGGGGTTGCCGATCAGTTTTTGGTCAAAATTGAGCTGGCCGGTCAGCTCGTCGCCACGACGATCAAAACTGATGTCGAGAAACCGAATATAGGGCACCGAATCGACCAATGCCGTTAGCGCTGCGTCACGGCGTTGTTTGACCACCTGCATTGGTTCCGGACGGGGGCGGCTCAAAACCCTGCCTCCACCGAGAACGCACCCGAAGCGGTAGCCACCGGGCGTTCAGCATCATCGTCGACAGCAACTGCGCGCACAAATGCAACATTGCGACTGATGTGGTGACAGGTGGCTTTGGTGGTAATGGTCTGTCCCGGCGTTGCAGCGCGCATGTAATCGATACGCAAATCAATTGTCGCTGTACCACCAGGCGCCAAAGGATGGCTCATAACTGCCGCACCACAACAGGTATCCATCAAAGCTGACACCGCACCACCATGAATAACCCCAGTTTTGGGATCGCCAATCAACTTGGTATCATAGGGCATGGTGATTTTCGCCATACCATCACCAATTTCGGTCAGCACCAGGCCCAGTTCCTGAGCATGAGGGATGGCCTGAATAAACTGGCGGGCCAGTTGCGTTTTGTCACCCATGTAGCTGTCCCTTTCAAATTGCGCATAGCTTTATGCGCTGCACCTGACTGAATGAGCAACCCCACCTGTTGCACTACACAATGCAAGTGCATAGGTTGCCCTCAAAAGGAGGATCGTGGATGACCGAAGCCAGATTGTCATTCAAAGAGATGTGCGCGGCGTTTGATGTAACGCCACGTACCCTTCGCTATTATGAATACATTGAACTTCTCCAGCCCGACCGCGAAGGCCGATCCCGATTCTATACTGCCCGAGAACGCGCCCGGATGAAGTTGATCATGCGTGGACGCAAGTTTGGTTTTCAGCTGGAAGAGATTCGCCAGTGGCTACTGATCTACGAAAATGAGGGCGATCAAGCCCAAGCCCAAGCTTTTTTGGAAATGGCCGACCGCCAGATGATCGAGCTTAAAGCGCAACGTGAGCAGCTGGATGAAGCCTTGAGTGAACTGACCAGCCTGCGTGAGACCGCAGCTCGCGAGATTACCTGATATCTGGTCTTGTAACACTGTAGATGCAATTGCCTACCAAGTACTCGGCAATACCTCTTTCGGTTCTTGAACCCACCCACAGTCTTAATCGCCTCTGCGCGCGGCACTTTTATGTGTTTTAACGGTGTGATCGCCCTAGAAAGCAGGGCTGGCGCAATTGAACCCAACGTCACAAATCAAACTGACGTTGCGTACAACTTACGTAAACGTCAAGATTGTACTGTATGTTACACTCGAAGTGCACAGCATGAAGACTGCATTGCAGCGAGAGGGATCAAGATGACCGAAGACACCATGACCATTCGCGAGATGTGCGATGCATACGATGTAACGCCACGAACCCTGCGATTCTACGAAGCCAAGGAACTCTTGTTTCCAATTCGTGAAGGCCAGAAACGACTGTTCACCAAGCGAGACAGAGCCCGTCTTAAACTCATCCTTCGCGGCAAACGTTTTGGTTTTAGCCTGGAAGAGATCCGGCAGCTGCTCGATCTCTACCACATGGGGGATCAACAACACACTCAGCTGTCACGCACCTACGACATTGCCTGCGACCGCTTGGCAGATATGGAACGCCAGCGGGATGAGCTGAATGAAGCCATCGAAGACCTGAAGCAGCAATTGAAGTGGGGTGAGAAAGTCATCGCCTCGGCAAAAATTAGCAAAAAAGCCGCCGAATAGGCCAGCCTACTCACAATAAATAGCCACCCTGCTGGGGGGCAACTAACATACCACCGTATCTTGTTACGAGGGAGCACCAAATGCCCATCTACACCGCCCCTACAAAAGACATGCAGTTTTTGCTGCACGACGTTTTGAAAGTCACTGCCTCCAACGTTCCTGGCTACAGCGATTTGGACCCAGAGTTCACCAATGCCATTCTGGAAGAAGCCGGCAAGATTTCAAGTGAAGTGCTACAACCGCTCAACATCATTGGTGATTCCGAAGGCTGCGTCTTGGAGAATGGTATGGTCCGGACACCCTCTGGGTTTAAGGCCGCATTTGATCAGATGAAAGAAGGCGGCTGGACCGGGATAGACATGCCCGAGCAATACGGTGGCCAGAACATGCCATATGTTATCGGCACCGCAATAAGCGAAATGTTTTCCGGCTCCAACCAAGCGTTTACAATGTACCAGGGGCTGACCCATGGCGCGGCCTCAGCCATTTTGGCTCATGGAACAGACGCCCAAAAGGACACCTATCTTCCGAAAATGGTCTCCTGTGACTGGACGGGTACCATGAACCTGACCGAACCACATTGTGGTACCGATTTGGGTCTGATGCGTACAAAGGCAGAGCCACAAGAAAACGGAAGCTATAAAATTTCGGGCCAGAAAATTTTCATCTCTGCCGGTGAACATGACATGGCCGACAACATCATCCATTTGGTACTGGCCAAAATCCCCGGTGGACCAGATGGCATCAAAGGTGTCAGCCTGTTTATTGTTCCCAAATTTCTGGTCAAGGATGATGGCACCTTGGGCGCGCGCAACGGTGTGTCAGTTGGCAATATCGAAAAGAAAATGGGCATCCACGGGAACTCAACCTGTGTAATGAACTATGACGACGCCACCGGCTACCTGCTGGGCGAGGCGCATAAAGGCATGCGTGCCATGTTCACCATGATGAATGAGGCTCGGCTGGGCGTTGGTATGCAAGGCGTATCTCAAGCCGAAGCTGCCTATCAAAATGCAGTGGTCTACGCCAAGGATCGTTTGCAGGGGCGAGATGTGACTGGCACCAAGAATCCAGATGGGCCCGCCGATCCGCTGATCGTGCATCCTGACATCCGGCGTTCACTGATGGATCAGAAAAGCTTTACCGAAGGGGGGCGCGCGTTCCTGTTCTGGGGGGCTAGCATGATCGACGCGGCCCACCGAAGTAATGACAAGGACGCCGACGGTTTGGTGTCGTTGTTGACACCGGTGATCAAGGGATTTCTAACCGACGAAGGTTATGACATGACCGTACGCGCCCAGCAGGTGTTTGGCGGCCATGGCTATATCGAAGAACATGGAATGAGCCAGTTCACGCGTGATGCGCGTATTGCCCAGATCTATGAAGGTGCAAATGGCGTTCAGGCATTGGATCTAGTCGGTCGCAAACTGGCCGTTGATGGCGGCAAGCACGTCATGGCATTTTTCGAAATGGTCAAAACCTTCTGTAAGGAAAACGGCACCATTTCCGAAGCTTTTACCACCGACTTTATTGAACCGCTTAAATCGGCGAGCAAGGACCTGCAGGCCGCTGGCATGTATTTCATGCAAAACGGGATGAAAAACCCTAACCATGCTTTGGCTGGGTCCTATGACTTCATGCATATGTTTGGTCATGTGTGTTTGGGGCTGATGTGGGCACAGATGGCCAAAGCGGCACAGAGCGCGCTTGACGCCGGGTCCTCTGACGCGGCGTTCTATGAGACAAAACTAGTCACTGGCCGTTATTACATGGCACGTCGCTTGCCTGCCACAGCCCTGCATCTCACCCGCATTACCAGCGGTGCTGACACAGTTATGGCGCTGGATGCGGCTCACTTTTAACGGGATGGCGGGATATTCCCGCCCTTCCACACACGGCCCAAGGATGAGACATGCCTAAACGGTTCCGCCTGACCCGCCGCTTTCCAGTGGCCATGACAGAAGACGGCTATCGCCGTCTCAAACGATTTTCCTCAGATGCGGGGCTCGATGAAGGTGAAGCGCTGTCATTCTTGTTCGAAAACTTCGACAGCGTAACCGATACTGAAAACCTGACCCACCGGCTGCGCCTGTTCAACGCCGATCTGGACGACAGAAAAAGATAGGCATGTGCTGACACAAGCACGCCTAAGGGAGAGACATGAGATCAATGACCGTGACAAAGTCCGCCTGGATGACCGACGAACATCAGATGTTATCTGACATGACCGCCCAGTTTATTACCAACGAATGGATGCCCAAATACGACACTTGGCGCCAACAGGGTATGCTGGACAGGAATACCTGGGATCAGGCCGGTGAATTGGGCCTCTTATGTCCCTCCATCCCCGAAGAATATGGCGGTGCGGGGGGCGATTTCGGCCACGAAGCTGCAATCCTGATCGAAAGTAGCCGAGCTAACCTGGCAAGCTGGGGCGCCGGCATTCACTCCGGTATCGTTGCGCACTATATTCTCGCCTACGGCAGTGAAGAGCAAAAACAGCGCTGGCTGCCAAAAATGGTGTCCGGTGAAAAGGTTGGCGCCTTGGCCATGACCGAACCTTCTACCGGATCCGATGTTCAAAGCATCAAAACCAAGGCGATCCGCGACGGAAATGCCTATCGGCTAAGCGGACAAAAGACCTTTATCACCAATGGCCAACATGCCAATCTGATCATCGTCGCCGCCAAAACTGACCCATCACTGGGATCCAAAGGCGTCTCGTTAGTCGTTGTCGAAACCGATGGGGCAACGGGGTTTCAGCGCGGCCGCAATCTTGAGAAAATTGGCCAACACGCGGCAGACACATCAGAACTGTTTTTCGACAATGTCGAAATCCCGCCCGAGAACATCCTTGGCAATGCCGAGGGTCAAGGGTTCTACCAGATGATGCAGCAGCTACCACAAGAACGGCTGATCATCGCAGCTGGTGCAATTGGCGCAATGGAAGGTGCCGTTGCACGCACCATCGCCTATTGCAAAGAACGTGAAGCCTTTGGCGGCCCACTGACCCAGTTCCAGAACACCCGCTTCAAACTGGTTGAATGCCTGACAAAAACCAAAGTCGCGCGTGCCTTTTTCGATGAATGTATGGCCGACCATCTGCGTGGTGAACTGACCGTCGAAAAAGCCGCAATGGCCAAATACTGGATTACCGATACTCAGGGCGAAGTGCTGGACGAATGCTTGCAACAGCACGGTGGCTATGGGTTCATGCAAGAGTACGCCGTTGGCGAGATGTGGACTGACGCTCGGGTGCAGCGGATCTACGGCGGCACCAACGAAATCATGAAAGAACTGATTTCTCGCAGCCTTTAAAAATAACGCAGGTCAAAAACCTGCACCAGGAAGGATTCAGGAGTACACAATGACGATTAAACTACATTGCTTTGGCGAAAGCGGCCACTCCTACAAAGCCGCGCTTGCACTCGAACTGGCAGGACAAAATTGGGAACCCGTTTTTGTCGACTTCTTCAGTGGCGTTCACCGTACGAGTGAATACCGAGACCTGAACGTCATGGCCGAGGCCCCGGTGATGATAGATGGAGACGTTCTTCTGTCACAATCTGGCGTCATCCAACAGTACATCACAGACAAAACCGGCAAATTCGGCGGCAAACCCGAGGAAAAGTATGAGGTGCTTCGTTGGGTCTTGTGGGACAATCACAAGCTGTCCAGCCAAGTGGGTATGACCCGCTTTCTAATGAACTTTTTACCTGAGGAAAAGCGCCCTGCTGATGTGATCGGTTTCATGCTTGGGCGACTTAGGGCCGCGTTCAAGACATTGAACCACCATCTGGAAGGTCGCGAATGGATTGTTGGCGACGAGCTGACCAATGCGGATCTGACGTGTTGCGGTTACCTGTTTTACGAAGAGCCATTTGGTTTTGATCGCAAAGACTATCCCAACATCGACGCCTGGCTGAATCGTATCAGCGACCTGCCCGGCTGGAAACACCCATATGATTTAATGCCCGGCAATCCGTCGGATAGAGCCTAACGTAGTTTCGAATGCCTGATGCTTCTAACCGGGCAAACCTATTCAACCGGATAGCACAAAAATCCAAAGCCGGAGCAACAACATGACCGAAGCCTATATCTATGACGCGCTACGCACGCCGCGTGGCAAGGGCCGCAAAGATGGCAGCCTGCACGAAGTGACCTCGCTACGCCTGTCCGCTTTGACACTCAACGCCGTCAAAGACAGGAACAATCTGGACGGCCACGCTGTCGAAGACGTGATCTGGGGCAATGTTACACAGGTGATGGAACAAGGCGGTTGTCTGGCCCGTTCGGCCGTGTTGGCATCGGATCTGGACCAGTCCATTCCCGGCCTGTCTATCAACCGTTTTTGTGCTTCAGGCATGGAAGCCGTGAACCTTGCGGCAAACCAAATCAAAGGTGGCGCAGGCAACGCTTACATCGCTGGTGGTGTTGAAATGATGGGCCGCGTGGGGATGGGCAGCGATGGTGCTGCTATTGCGGTGGATCCATCTCTGGCCATGGACAGCTATTTTGTGCCCCAGGGCATCTCAGCTGATATCATCGCTACTGAGTACGGATTCTCTCGTGATCAGGCTGACGCGCTGGCTGTTGAATCGCAACGCCGCGCGAAAGCTGCCTGGGATAATGGGCGGTTTGATAAGTCAGTGATCTCCGTCCGAGATCAGAATGACTTGCTGATCCTGGACCGCGATGAATACATGCGTCCCGGCACAGACATGCAAAGTTTGGGCGCGCTGAACCCTGCGTTCCAGATGATGGGTGAAGTGATGCCCGGTTTCGACAAGGTCGCAATGCTGAAGTACCCGCATATGGAACGGGTCAATCACATCCACCACGCTGGCAACTCCTCCGGAATCGTCGATGGGGCCGCTGCGGTTCTGATCGGCAACAAGGAATTTGGCGAAGAATATGGCCTGACGCCGCGTGCACGCATCAAAGCCACCGCCAAAATAGGTACAGACCCCACCATCATGCTGACGGGTCCGGTTCCGGTGACACAAAAAATTCTGTCTGATAATGGCATGGCAATTGGTGACATTGATCTGTTCGAAGTCAACGAGGCCTTCGCGTCGGTCGTCCTACGCTTTCAACAGGCATTTGATGTCGATCCAAATGTCGTCAACGTCAACGGTGGTTCAATCGCCATGGGGCACCCTCTGGGCGCGACTGGTGCAATCATCATCGGCACCTTGCTGGACGAACTGGAACGTCAGGACAAAGAAACTGGCCTGGCCACCCTCTGCATCGCATCCGGAATGGGTGCCGCAACAATAATCGAGCGCGTCTAATGCCCAAACTAAACCTTGCAGATATCAGCCGCCGCGGCGGATCCGTTTACCCCGGCATACTGGACGCCCAAATGGCGGGTCGCAGTAGTCAGCGACTGGGAGACGCCAGTGGCATTACCCAATTTGGCGTCAACCTGGTGCATATTGAGCCCGGCGGTTTGTCTTCACTGCGCCACTACCACATGAAACAGGACGAGTTTGTGATGATCACCACAGGGGCTTTGACCCTGATCGATGATGACGGCGAACACGACATGCTGCCGGGTGATTGCGCCAGCTTTCCTGCTGGCGATGCCAATGGCCACCATCTGGTGAACAAGACAGACGCACCAGCCGCATTTCTGGTTGTTGGAACGCGTACAGAAAACGAGACCGCTTACTATAGCGATTTGGACATGATGGTGACCGTCGACCCAGACGGTTTCGCCTTTACCCGCAAAGACGGCAGCCCCCTGACGGCTGATCAGATCGGAGACGAACAATGACCGAATTCACTCTGAGCAAAGACGCAGACGGTGTTGGAACAATCACCTGGGATGTGCCCGGAAAATCAATGAATGTGATGTCATTCGAAGGTCTGGCGCAGTTGGATACCTGTGTTGATCAAGCGCTGGCGGATGATGACATCAAAGGCGTGGTCATCACCTCCGGTAAGAATGGATCTTTTGCAGGCGGGATGGATCTCAACCTGCTGGCCAAAATGAAGGATGACGCAGGCGACGAACCTGCGCGTGGATTGTTTGAAGGCGTCATGAAAATCCATGCTCTGCTGCGCAAAATTGAGCGTGCAGGCATGGACCCAAAAACCAAAAAGGGTGGTAAACCTATTGCCAGCGCCCTGCCCGGCACCGCTGCTGGTATTGGCATGGAACTGCCATTCGCTACCCACCGGATCTTTGTCAGTGATAATCCAAAGGCAAAATACGGCTTGCCTGAAATCATGGTAGGCATTTTCCCCGGCGCTGGCGGTACCACCCGCCTGGTCCGCAAACTTGGCGCTATGGCCGCCTCACCCTTGCTACTGGAAGGTAAGATGCTAGAGGCCAAAAAGGCCAAAGGTGCAGGCATGGTGGATGAAGTCACCGCAGATCCGGTGGCAGCAGCCCGTGATTGGGTGTTGAATGCGAAACCCGTCGATATCGTCAAACCCTGGGATGCCAAAGGGTATAAAATGCCCGGTGGCGCGCCCTATCATCCAGCAGGTTTCATGACATTTGTTGGTGCCAGCGCCATGGTTCATAGCAAAACTCAAGGAGCCTTCCCCGCCGCCAAAGCCCTGCTCAGTGCTGTCTATGAAGGCGCACTGGTAGATTTCGACACAGCGCTAAAAATCGAAGCCCGCTGGTTTACATCAGTGTTGATGAACCCGTCTTCCGGCGCCATGATCCGCTCGCTGTTTCTGAACAAAGAAGCCTTGGACAAAGGCGCGGTTCGCCCCAAGGACATCCCAGACCAGAGCGTGCAAAAAATTGGGGTGCTTGGTGCTGGCATGATGGGGGCTGGTATTGCGCTAGTCTCGGCCCAGGCTGGCATGGAAGTGGTTCTGATTGACCGGGATCAAGCTGCTGCCGATAAAGGTAAATCCTACGCCGAGACCTATATGGACAAGGGGATCAAGCGCGGAAAAGCCACCCCTGAGAAGAAAGACGCCCTGTTGGCGCGGATCACTGCCACACCGGATCTGGACCAGCTGAAAGGTTGCGACCTGATCATCGAAGCCGTGTTCGAAGACCCCGGCGTCAAGGCTGAGATGACCAAAAAGGTCGAAGCGATCATTCCCGAGGATTGCATCTTTGCCTCCAACACCTCGACGCTGCCCATTACCGATCTGGCCGAAGCCTCGGTGCGCCCAGAACAATTCATCGGCATCCACTTCTTCTCACCTGTTGAGAAAATGTTCCTGGTGGAAATCATCAAGGGTGGAAAGACTGGGGATCGCGCCGTTGCCAAGGCTTTGGACTATGTGCGCCAAATCCGCAAAACGCCAATTGTGGTCAATGATGCACGGTTCTTCTACTGCAACCGCTGCATCATTCCCTATATCAACGAGGGGCTGCGCATGTTGACCGAAGGTGTCTCACCTGCCCTGATCGACAACGCAGCTCGTCAACTGGGTTTCCCTGTGGGACCTGTGCAGCTGAACGATGAAACCTCTATTGATCTGGGCGCTAAGATTGCCCGCGCCACCAAGGCTGCAATGGGAGACGACTATCCCGACAGCCCGGGCGACGATCTGATTTTCTGGATGGAAGATCTGGGACGGATGGGCCGCAAGGCCAATGCGGGTTTCTTTGAGTACGACGACAAAGGCAAGCGCGTTGAGTACTGGAAGGGAATGCAGGAAAAATATCCGATGGCGGATAAACAGCCTGATCTGATTGCAGTACAGGAACGGTTGATGTTTGTTCAAGTATTGGAGGCTGTACGCGCACTGGAAGAAGGCGTCTTAGAAGATATCCGCGAAGGCGATGTTGGGGCAATTTTGGCCTGGGGTTTCGCCCCTTGGTCTGGAGGTCCCCTCAGCTGGCTAGACATTCTAGGTACACCTTACGCCGCCGAACGATGTGACCAACTAGAAGAGCAGTTTGGCGAGCGTTTCGCCTGCCCGCCGCTTTTGCGCGAAATGGCAGCCAAGGGGCAAACCTTCTACAAACGGTTTGATCCAGCAAAAACAGCGGCCTGAACCACATCAGATTAGCACAATCAGGCTATTTAGGTCTAAATAGCCTTTTACATTTCTCGACAAATCACCTGGAAAGCAGCTACCGCTTTCCAGGTGATTTTACATATTCATGCTATTTTGAGGTATGACGCTCTTGAGCGACATCTCTCAGTTAGCTCATCGCACAGAAACAAACTGAACATCATTGAATCCACCAGCTTCTACAGGTCGATCAACTGTCCAGAAATCTTCCTCTGCAATCATATCAATAACTAACGCACGCGCAGCGTCCTGTGGTAGTACACGGTAAAGGCTGGCCTCTGTTCCTACTGTTTCAAGGATACTATTGGGGGTTGGGCTGTAGGCCAGCAATCCAGCCTCCAAATAGACCACCTCATCCTGCGCAAACCGCGGCATTACCAACTCCAACCGTTGCCCTGCCTGGGCTCGTTGAATTCCACGGTAGCCTTCCAAGGTACACGCAGGAACAACAACAAAGGGATCTCCCTGCGTATCCACCGCCAGGTCACTTTCAAGCAAGATACCCTGATCCGGCATCACCCACATCGAAACACGATTGTTCAACGCATCTTGCGGCACCAGCAGCGGACATTGTGTATCTGCCATATCTCCCTCGGGAACCAGCAGAGTTTCCCGATGCATTTCGACAATGACTTGCATGCCGTGGTCAAACGTAAGGACCCTGTCACCAACGCCCAAAGCTTCTACCTGCCGCCAACCTAAGTTAGAGGCCAGATGTGTACCGGCAAAGAAGCCACCTTGTCCCGTCGCAACCATGGGATAATTTGTGCTTTGTACCGATGGCATGGGCGTACCCTTGCGTTTGGTGATCCAGTCAAACATCGCCTTTTCCTTCTAAAAAGACGGCCCTGCCCCTCGGCAAAAGCGCGCTGTAGTCTTATTAACCCTAAAAAGCCGGATTTTCAGGCCGCAAGTGGGCCGAAACAAGGCATCTCCGGGTCATTGTCACCAAAGCGAATTTAAAACACGCAAAAGCAGTGGTTTAAACGCCTGTTGTTCGGCAACGGTTCAGTCTCTTATCCATGGGATAGAGCTTAATCGTTAAAAGAGTATTCAAATCGTCTGATATCTTCTGCGCAAGTTTGTGCCACTGCTTCAATCGACCGATCATCATAATATCCCCGCCAGTCGCGCAGCCGTGCCGAACTATTGGCCATAGGCAGGTCCAGATCAAATCCCAAGTGATCAAACAGAGGCTGCGCGTCAGAAGAAAAATGCTCGAGCCGGATAAACTTCTGACATTGTTCTACCCCATCAACATGCCGCATGTAGCTTGAAGCCGGTGTCGCTCGAAATGTCGCCTTGATCTGCGGATGACAAATAAACTCTGAAAAGCTCAGAGCTCGTGACAAACCAACTGCTGGGTGCTCAAAACTCTGCTCTCCAAGCCAGTGATAGTAGCTCACCGCTCGGTCCCAGGGATTACGCACCAGGGTAAAAGCAAACAATCCTCGCAATGTCTGATCTGGCACCAGACCTTCGATATCTGCCAGTGTCGAATGTTTCCATTTACGTCCGCGGGTCGGCACATCTCTGACTCGATGCCGACGTCTGCGCGCCTTGGGGGTATCACCCAACATGATATCATCAGCTTTAGCGCGCGCCTCCAGCGCCAGTGCCAGCGCGGTGCCACCGGTCTTGGGGATATGAATAAAGACATATGAGCGGCCAACGGACAAGATCATGAACGCAAGCTAGGCTATTGGGTCGAAAAACGAAATGGCATCGGTGAATTCAATCTGGTGCTTTTCAACCTTTGTTTATGCCACCAACGTTGAAAATTTGCCCAAAACCCAACGGCGGGGAGCCTCAGATGCCCCCTGAATTGAACGAGAGAACCCCGCTAGGCTGCATCTCTAAAATGTACTTTTAGCGAAGACCGGCGGTTTCAACGCTTGTATGACGCGAAACCAATTTTTCTAACTCTTTGCGGCTGATAGGTTTGGTCGCAACTTCGGAAAATCCAGCTTTGAGAATACGGTTTTGATCACTTTCCGAAACATGGGCCGTAAGAGCAACAACGCCCACCCCATGCAGCAGATTCTGAGCCCGAATTCGGCGGTAGGCCTCTATTCCATCGACTTCAGGCATACTGATGTCCATCAGGACCATGTCATACCTTCCGTCACGCGCAGTCTCGACTGCTTCAGCACCACCTGCCGCCACCGTAACCTGATGTCCCATCTGCTGTAGCGTTTTTGCTAACAGTACTCGATTGATGTCATTGTCTTCGACCACCAGCAAGTGTCTGGAAGACGGGATTTTCGACTCATCAGCTGGCGTTTCTTTTTGTTTCGTTTCCGACTGAGGTAAGGGTAACAATATTCGAAATTGACTGCCCTCACTTGGTTCACTCTTGGCTTCGATACGGCCTCCAAGAACTTCAACAATGCCTCGTGTAATTGCTAACCCCAATCCTGTTCCCTGTTCTGTACGACTATAGCTCGTGTCCAGTGTAACAAAGTCGTCAAATATCCTTTCCAAATCCTCTGGAGCGATCCCAGTCCCAGTATCGCTGACCAAAAATTCCACTTGGTTTCCATCACTCTTACGTTCGATCTGAACCGAAACAATGCCGTTTGTGGTAAACTTGAGCGCATTCCCGACAAGATTTAGCAGCGCTTTTTGAATCTGGTTCGGGCGGCCAATTACAAAAGGGGTTCCCCCCAGATCGCATTGCAATTCAAGCTTGTTACCCTGAGATTTGGCAGTGGCTTGCTGGCTACCAATCAACCCATGTACTAATTCGTACAGGTCAAAACTGCGAGGTTTGCGGAGTGTTACACTGGATTCTAAACCTGACAGTTCCAGCACCTCATTGACATGATGCAAAAGCAGCTCTCCAGAGACACGCATCGCATCTAAATAGCCGTCCTGCTCTGATGTTGTTTCGGTTGTACCAAGTAGTTCCATCGAACCTAGTACGCCAGTCAGTGGAGTACGCATCTCATGGCTCATCACAGTGAAAAGTTTTGCTTTTGCCTTCTCCCCGGACAGAGCATCGTCGCGAGCTTGCCGAAAATCTTCAACCGCCGCTGCAACCGCAGATATCTCGGTGATCTGTGACTTTGGCAGCATTTTTGAAAAATCGCCTGTCGACATTTGTATTAGAGCATCATGTACGCCACTAAGTGGACGTGAAATAGCCTGCGCAACCACAAAAGAAATGCCAACAAATAACAACAATCCACCTAGGCCGGCCGCTAAAGACTGATCTCGCAAAGTTTGACTTTGTGTCTCGGCCTCGGCCAGGCCCTCTTGCAGCCTATTCAGAGCACGAGCGTGAATGCTGTTGAGAACCGGTTCTGCCTCTGCAAAATTGCGTGACAATACTTCACGAAGATTGCGCTCTCTCAACGTTTCTTGCACAAATTTCGCGAAAGTACTGTGATATGTGGCCAACAGCGCATTTATCTCAGCCTGTTGATCAGTAGACTCGAATAGGCTGACCGGAAAACTGTGGAATTCTTCGACCCGGGCGTTCAATTGTTTGAGGTAAGCAACATCTACGCGCATGATAAAGTCTTTCTCATGCCGTCGCATCATCAGCATTTTTGCCGTTAGTTCATGGCGGTTAGACTGTGCCAGAGCAGCCTCGACACCATGAACGGCCTGGCGGAGCTGCCCCTGCAATCCGGATGTTTCATCAAACCCCAGACGTCGGTTGCTATGTAAAAGTTCCGCAAAATTCTGCTGGTACTCCGTGATTGCGAACGTAAGAATAGAGATTTCCTTGGAGATTTCCCCCAGCCCTCCAATTTCGTCGGACAATACCTGTATCTCTTCCAGTGTTGTATGGAGCTTGGCAACAAGTTTCGCATGACGCAGCGCATAAACGTCAGCCAAGCGTAGTAGAAAATCCTTTTCTGCTCTTCTGGCGAGCAGGAAATCAATTTCAAACTGACCCAATGCAAAGTTCATTTGGCTAATTTTAAGGATCTCGGCCTGGACCTTACTCCCAATCGGCAAAGTGTATCTGGACAGGCCAATAAGCGACAGCATGACCAATCCCGCTAGGGCAACAATAGAAAAAACTGCAAACTTAATGGAGACCTTCAACTAGTTCACTCCTCCAGAAGCCTTTTTAGGAGCCCCAGCAAGCAAGTTGGACGTACAAGGCCTTCTGCCCCGTTTCCCTAGTCCACCCGTGATACTTACTAAACTGCGCTTTGTATCCCAACGACGTGAAAGCCGCGTACCTCATTTCCGGACAAGCTATAACATGACGCTCACAACGCCTGTGCCAAGTGCTCTGCACTCATTGTTTTCAAAAACATGCAATTTACGTTCACAAAAAAAACACGGAACTTCCAACTGCCCAGGATGTGTGGCCTGCGCCCATTACATGCACCCTACCGTTATGATGGTCGTCGAAACGACTGAAATTCCAGAATCTCCCCTTTTCAAGAGAAACGAGATTGCGCAGTATCACCCTGAAAAATGCGCCCGATTAGGGCAAAAAGGAGGATTGCAATGGGGTGGATGGCTGATGAGACGGGGCTGGAGAAAAATGCTGCAAACCATGTGGCGCTGACCCCCCTGTCCCACCTGCGTAGGGCGGCGACCGTGTTCAAGGATCATTTGGCCGTCAGCTACGGCACCCACCGCAAAACCTATGGCGAGTATTACCAAAGATGCAGTCAGCTCGCCTCTGGTCTGGTCCAATTAGGGGTCAAACCCGGTGATGTAGTTGCAACCTTGATCCCCAATCTGCCCGCACAGGCTGAGGCCCATTTTGGTGTGCCCGCCTGTGGCGCCGTGCTCAACACCATCAACATTCGGCTGGATGTCGCAACAGTTGCCTATATCTTTGATCATGGTGGCGCCAAGGTCGTTTTGGTGGATTCTCAGTTTCTGGAATTGGCCGAGGCAGCCTGCGAATCGATGGATGGCCCCAGTCCAATTCTGATTGAAGTCGGCGATGATCAGGCTGGGTGGCCGGCCAGCGGCAAATACACCTCCTATGACAAACTACTAAATAGCGGTGACCCTGCTTTTGACTGGATCCTTCCGCAAGACGAGTGGGAAAGCTTGGCGCTGAACTATACCTCGGGCACCACAGGGCGCCCCAAGGGTGTCGTGTACCACCACCGTGGCGCCTATCTTATGACAATGGGCACCTTGGTCTCTTGGCGCATGGTGCTGCACCCCGTCTATCTGACCATCGTGCCCATGTTCCACTGCAATGGCTGGAACCACACCTGGATGATGCCACTTCTGGGGGGCACAGCAGTCTGCTGCCGTGATGTATCTGCGCAGGCAGTGTACAACGCCATTCACTACGATGGAGTCACGCATTTTGGCGGTGCTCCAATTGTGCTGAATATGATTGTCAATGCCTTGGATGAGGACCGCAGAACCTTTGACCATCAGGTTGAGGTGTTCACTGCTGGTGCCCCCCCCGCACCAGCAACACTGGCAAAGATTGAAGACCTGGGTTTCAACGTCACTCAGGTTTACGGATTAACCGAAACATACGGCCATATCACCGAGTGCTACTGGAAAGGTGGTGATTGGGATGCGTTGGACAAACCCGAAATGGCAGCAATCAAAGCGCGTCAGGGCGTCGCTATGCCAATGATGGAAGATGTGGTTGTAAGGGACAGCGATCACAAGCCTGTTCCACTTGACGGTGTCACCCAGGGTGAAATCGCCATTCGTGGAAACTCAGTGATGAAAGGCTATCTGAAAAATCCAGATGCCACCGCCGAAGCTTTTGCAGGCGGCTACTTCAACTCCGGCGACATCGCAGTGCAACATCCTGACAGCTATGTACAAATTGCTGACAGGGCCAAAGATATCATCATTTCTGGTGGCGAGAACATCTCATCCGTAGAAATCGAAGGTGTGCTGATGGCCCATCCCGACGTCAATTTGGCAGCTGTTGTGGCCAGGGAAGATGATAAATGGGGGGAGGTTCCCTGTGCATTTGTCGAATTAAAACCCGGCGCCATAGCGGATGAAGCCGCGTTGATCGCATTTAGTCGGCAAACGCTTGCAGGGTTCAAAGCACCAAAAAAGGTAGTGTTTCAAGAGCTTCCGAAAACATCGACTGGCAAGATCCAAAAGTTCGAGCTTCGCAAGATCGCCCGCAATCTGTAATCAAATTGCTACCTCGTTTATCGGAGCTCTCAGTCCCAATCAGCCTAGTGATCACGAAAGAGAGCTCCGACGCACAGTTGTACATAACCACTGCCAAAGCCATTTGCCGCCCCAGTCTCGCCGTGCTAGCGTTGACTATTACTGAGGCAAAGACACGAGCAGGCAAATGACTGCACTGAGGGAATACCAACGGCTTGAGGCCGCAGGTCTTTGGCGGGCAAACCGCGAAGATCAACGCCGCAATGTCATTGTGTCGATCGGCGACGCCACGTTGACAATTACCAACATGCAGGACCAACCGCTGGCGCATTGGTCACTGGCTGCAGTGGAACGGCAAAACCCAGGCCAATATCCAGCCGTTTTCCACCCCGATGGCGATCCCGGCGAAACACTAGAGCTGGCAGAAGACGAAACCGCCATGCTCGAAGCTATCGAGAAACTCCAACTAGCCATTGAAGGCGCGCGCGCACATCCGGGTCGCTTGCGAACTGTCAGCGTGTTAGGGAGCCTTAGCCTGATTGCGGCTCTGCTGGTGTTTTGGCTACCCGGCGCAATGATGCGCCATACTGTTAGCGTAGTTCCCGAGATTAAACGTAAAGCGATTGGTCAGGCTTTGCTTGGCCGCATCGAGAGGGTTTCGGGGCAAGTCTGCTCAACCCCAGAAACAGCCCCCATTCTAGCCCGTTTGGCTGAACGCACAGGTGCTCGACAAATTGTAGTCCTGCGTGCAGGCGTAACTTCCAGCCTACACCTGCCCGGCGATATCATTTTGCTCAACCGGTCGCTAATCGAAAACCACGAAGACCCAGCGGTAGCCGCGGGTGCCGTGCTGATCGAACGTGCCCGTGCACAGGCCAAGGATCCGCTGGCCGAAGTGTTGAATTCGGGTGGAATATTGGCCTCGTTTCGGTTGCTGACCACAGGAAAGTTGGATCGCAGCAGCTTGGACCGTTATGCCGAAGCCATGGTCAGTGCGCCCCGCCCTGAGGTTCCGGAAGAGAAAATTTTAGCAGCCTTTGCACAAGCAGCTATTCCTTCAACCCCCTATGCCTATGCGCAGGATATCACGGGCGAAGCTGTTTTGGGGTTGATCGAGGCGGACCCGATGGCGGGTCGCATTTTAGAACCCGTTCTAAATGATCGCGATTGGGTACAGTTGCAAAGCATCTGCGGCGCTTGAAGCCAGTCCACCAAGCCCCCCCCCTGATCAAAGGCTCATGGTTTTCGTCACCTGTCCTGCATGACAAGACGGCCTCATCTTCTGAAATATTATACAGAAGCACTCTGCTCGGCAGATAATTTACCGACTGATGCGGGCACCGGAATAGCCAGAGGCGCGCACATGAACTAGCGCCCGATTGGCCGCGGCCTCTCCTTGAAACGGACCGGCCAGAACCACTTTATATGCCTGCCCTTTGCGCGTGACACTGCCCAATCGTACTGGGAGCCCTTCAGCGGCAAGTGATTGTGCCGCCTCACGGGCCACTGCAGGATCCGCAAAGGTCGCAGCTCGCACATAGCGTTTTGGCATGTCTGAAGGTGTCGCAATCTCTGCTTCCGGTGCTGAACGGGTAGATAACCGCAAAACCAGATCTTCTTCAGCCTCGGCCTGGCTGCGTGCGGTGCTAGCAGGAAGAGTGATCACCGGGCGGTCAAGCGACAATGCTACCAATTCACGCGGTACGGTGCGGGTCCAGATCATATCAGTTTGCACGTCCCCAGCCGCAGTGCGCAGGCCACGCTGGGTGTTCAACCGATCATCGTCGCGACCAGCTAAGACATAGCCCTGAGGCACCTCAACCGTGCCGCGCACAACAGCAGGTTTCAGACCGCGCTCAGCGCGCCGTAGGTTCAGGCGATCATCTGTCCAAACCGTACGGTATCCCTCTGGCGCATCCAGATTCTGGCTATGACGTCGGTCCTGATAGACATGAGTAGGAACAATCCGCGTATTCGGCGTCAGCTGCAACGAAGACTGCGGGCTGATCCCCGACCCATTACCATAAGTAATGGGCGACGCTGCCTGTGGACCACAACGCGCACCCTTGTTGGTGTATTGCTGGCTCAACGCCGATGCATTTGAACAACCACCCTGCGTCTGCGCTGCGGGCGCTGTTGTTCTGGCCACGGGAGCCGCGGCAACTGGCTGTGGCGCGGGTTTCGCAGGCGCGGGTGCAGTTTGAACCGGAGTGGATTGAACACGCGTCGTTGTGGTTGTCGGGCGCTGGGGCTTCGTTGGTACTGGCGCTGTCGGCGCCGTTGTACTGGCCACTGCAGCGGGCGGATTGGTCCGAGTTGGTGTTGCGGCCGGCGTTGCTGGTCGCTGGCTGGCAGGGAGAGTGATTTGCTCTGGCGCAGGACCACTCTGTGTAGGAGCGCTGGTGGCTCCTGCCACCACAGTTGGCTGCTGACCGCAGAGTTGCTTGCGTGAACGATTAACCCGGGGCACCCAAGTCACATTGCCATCAATTCCGGCACGTATGAACACACAGCCTTTGCTGTCGACGTACTGCTTGCCCTTATACGATGCGGGCGGGAACTCGGACGGTGTCCCAGATTGGGCCTGCGCCGCTGGTACACCAATCGCACCCGTCACTATGCTTAGTGCAATAACTCTAGTAATCTTCATAGCTGCGCCCCACAAAATATGGTGCAACGATGCCCGAAAAGCGATTCGGAGTAAAGCAGGGTTAATGGACAATAAGGGGGCAATCAGGCAAATAGTTGCGCAATCGCCCCAATTATTTACGTTCGGACCTTTAGTTTTTACTTGGTGCCGAACATACGGTCACCCGCATCACCCAGGCCAGGCATGATGTAACCCTTTTCATTCAGCTCACGGTCCAGCGACGCTGTGACGATCGGTACATCCGGATGCGCTTCCTTCATGCGTGCGACCCCTTCCGGCGCGGCCAGCAGGCACAGGAAGCGGATATCTGTAGCCCCAGCCTCTTTCAGCAAATCAATAGCCGCCGCCGAACTGTTGCCAGTAGCCAGCATAGGATCAACCGCAATCACCAGACGATCATTGATGCCTTTTGGAACTTTGAAATAATACTGCACGGGCTGCAGTGTTTCCTCGTCCCGATACAGCCCAACAAAGCCAACCCGCGCCGAGGGGATCAGCTCTAGCACACCATCCAACATACCATTGCCAGCCCGCAGGATTGACACCAGTGCCAATTTTTTACCCGCGAGGATCGGCGACTCCATGCTCTCCATCGGTGTTTCGATAGAGGTTGTCGTTAGTGGCATATCTCGGGTGATCTCATAGGCCAACAGTTGAGTGATTTCGTGCAGCAGCTGACGGAACCCGGCGGTCGACGTTCCCTTATCCCGCATCAAGGTCAGCTTGTGTTGCACCAGCGGGTGGTCAACGACGGTTAAATGTTCACTCATTTAGCTCTCCAGTCTTTTCTGCACCCGCTCACGGGTGACATCATCACAAAAGGCAGCAGCCAGGGCCGTCGCGTTTAGTGCAGCAAAATCATTCGCGTCCCAACCAAAAGCCCGGTTCAACATCTCATACTCACGCCGCATCGTCGTATGAAAAAATGGCGGATCATCTGTAGATACGGTAACGGCCACCCCGGCGTCACGCAAACGAGCAATAGGATGCGAGGCAAAATCAGGGTAAACGCCCAACACAACATTGGATCCGGGGCAAACTTCCAGAACTGTGCCCCGATCAACCAGCTCATGCATCAGATCAGCATCTTCAATGACACGCACACCGTGGCCAATACGTTCCACGCCCAGGGTCCGAACGGCATCACGGACGCTTTCCGGGCCACCAAATTCACCAGCGTGAGTGGTCAGCCGTAGTCCAGCTTCGCGGGCACAATCAAAGCTCCAGGCAAAATCGCCCTGCTCATACATGCCTTCATTACCACCCATGCCAAAGCCGACAATCCAGTCCCCAGCTGTATCAGCCGCACAACGGGCTGCCTTTTTAGCAGTTTCGGCCCCGAAATGACGTACACAGGTCACAATGCCGCGCAGCGTGATCCCAAAGCGTGTTTCAGCCTCTTCAGCGGCCTCCTGAATGGCCGCGAGGTAATCTTTCCAAGCCGCCATATCGCCGCCCCCACAAAAGTCGGGACTCAGAAAGCTTTCGGTATAGACCACGCCATTAGCGGCGCTTTCCTCCAAGATTGCCAACGTGAGACGCCTGAATTCTTCGGGCCCGGTCAGGACTTCACTTGCTGCCTCATATACAGACAGGAAATGGGTGAAGTCGCGGAAGTCATAGCTGCCATCTTCACGGAAAATACCGCTCAGATCCATTTTCTTTTCATGCGCCAACTGCCGGATGAAAGCAGGGGGCGCCGCCCCTTCATGGTGCAGGTGCAGTTCAATTTTGGACAGATCGGCAACGGTCATAAAAAGCTCCTTCCCGGCCCTTCTGGCACAATTCCCAGATGATCCGCAATGCTCGCCGCCACATCGGCAAACGCCACTTTGCCAACCGTACCAGCACCCAGACCGGCAATCAAAACCGGCACCTGTTCACGCGTGTGATCCGTGCCCGGCCAACTGGGATCGTTGCCATGGTCGGCAGTCAGCAGCAGCAGGTCTCCTTCGCGCAACTTTGTGATGATCTTGCCAATTTCGGCATCGAACCACTCCAATGCACGGGCATAGCCCGAGACATCGCGGCGATGGCCATAGATACTGTCAAATTCGACAAAGTTGGCAAAGGTCAGGCTCCCATCGGTAGCGTTTGCCACCCGCTCGGCCAGATGCTGCATCAACGTCGCATCATCACCTTTTTGCAGTGTATCAATCCCCTGCATCGAGAATATATCGCCAATCTTGCCGATAGCATACACTGGGCCACCCGCGTCCTGCACCCAGTTGGTCAATACAGAGGATGGCAGGGGAATAGCAAAATCGCGCCGGTTGGTTGTTCGTGTAAAACCATCTTGGACCGAACCAACAAAGGGTCGCGCAATCACCCGCCCAACTTTCATCTGGTGCAGGCGTGGCGCAATTTTTTGGCAAAGATCTAACAGCCGTTCCAGTCCAAAACTCTCTTCATGAGCGGCGATCTGCATCACACTGTCGGCCGACGTATAGACAATCGGTTTGCCCGTTTGCATGTGCTCTGCACCCAGACGCTCAATAATTGCGGTGCCCGGTGCGTGACAATCGCCCAGTATTCCATCCACGCCTGCTGCTTGCGCCACATAACTGCTTAGGTCTGCGGGAAAGGACGGTGTGGTATCTGGGAAGAAACACCAGTCCCACGGCACGGGCAAGCCAGCCAGCTCCCAGTGGCCGGACGGCGTATCCTTGCCACGGCTGACTTCAGCCGCACATCCCCAACGGCCCTGTGGCGGCATATCAAACCCGGGAAACGGAATGGGCGAAGCCAGACGCATCGCGGCACCCAGCCCCAACCGTTCCAGGTTCGGCAAGGACAACACCCCACTGCGCCCTTCTTCCGCTTTCCCTGCGGCACAGGCCTGCGCAATATGGACAAGTGTATTTGCCCCCAGATCCGGCAAATCACCATTAAAGAAACTGCTGGCGTCTGGGGCGCCACCGATGCCCACGGAATCCATCACGACCAAAAACGCTCGAGCCATCAGGCGATCCTTTCGTGTATCAATTCCGGTATTGCAGTGGCATCCGGCGCAATTTTAATCGCAGACCGCAGCGTTGCTTCGGCAGCATCAGCCGCCTCTTCACGCGCGGCGTGGACGACCGCCAATGGCATCCCCACTTCGACTTTCTGGCCCAGGCGAACCAGTTCGGACAGGCCTACAGCTGGGTTCACCTGATCGCTTTCGACCATCCGGCCGCCGCCCAACCGCACCACCGCTAACCCGAGCTGTTCACCATCAATTGCAGTGACATAGCCAGACTTCGTTGCCCGAACTTCACTGATCACATTTGCCTCAGGTAGAAAGCGTCGCCAATCCTGTACAAACCCCAGCGGACCACCCACTGCAGCGACCATTCGGCCAAATCGCTCTGCCGCTCTGCTGCTGGTCACGGCATCAACAATGCGCTTGGCGCCCTCCTGCTCATCTGCAGCTAAACCGGCATTGGCCAGTAACACACCGCCCAAGGCAGCGCTGATATCTACCAAAGGACCACGGTGATCACTGGTCAGGATTTTCATCACCTCCGCGACCTCAAGCGCATTTCCCAGCGAGGGCACCAGAGGTTGGTTCATATCGGTGATGACGGCGGAGGTCTTGCACCCGACCGCATTGGCCGTCTCACTGAGTGATGTGGCCAAGGCGCGCGCCTCATCCATCGTTTTCATAAAGGCGCCGGACCCGAGTTTGACATCCAGCACCAAGCCATCCGGGCTGGCAGCCAGCTTTTTGGACAAGATCGAGGCCGTGATCAGATCAAGGCTTTCAACGGTCGAGGTCACATCGCGGATCGCATACAACCGCTTGTCTGCAGGCGCAATTTGCGCGGTGGCGCTGACGATTGCGCATCCAGCCTCTCGCATAATCTCGACCAATCGATCCTGCGGCACCTGAGTTGTCACCCCGGGGATAGCTTCCATTTTGTCCAGTGTTCCACCCGTATGGCCCAAGCCTCGGCCTGAGATCATCGGCACATAGGCACCGCATTCGGCCAGTGCCGGGGCAAGTAACAAGGACACACAATCCCCAACACCGCCCGTGGAATGCTTATCCAACACCGGTCCATCCAGATCCCAGGACAGCACATCGCCGCTATCGCGCATTGCTAGGGTCAGTGCTCGGCGCCCTTCAGCCCCCAATCCGCGCAGGCAGACCGCCATCGCAAAGGCTCCGGCCTGAGCATCACTGACTGTAAAATCGGCCAAACCCTGTGCGAACCAACGCAGTTGGTCTTCGCTTAGGGTCTCACCCCGGCGCAGGGACGCAATAATCGAACGTGCGTCCATTGCTTAACTCCGCTCCATGTGGCCAGCGTCAAATTTGCCCGGCAACAGATCGCCTATCGTCGTCGCGCGCTCCTGCCCATCAGTGGTTCCCAGAGTGACAGCCACGTTGCCTGCCCCAAATTCCGCTAATTTTTGACGACACCCCCCACATGGTGGGATTGGTGAGGGACAATCAGCAATGACATAAACCTCAGTAAGCTTGGTTTCACCTGCGGCAACCATGGCTGCAATGGCCCCTGCCTCAGCACAGGTTCCTTCGGGATAGGCTACGTTTTCGACATTGCAGCCGACATAGGTCTCGCCAGAAGCCGACCGGATCGCCGCGCCCACTTTGAAGTTTGAATAAGGTGCGTGTGCATTTTCACGAACAGCGGTGGCGGCGAGTTTCAGGCTCATGGCGATTCCCCGATTTTTGATCATCTGGTCAGAATGCCGCAGCTTACGGGAACAACAATGGGGATTGAAAGCCCCCAGCCGAAAAACGCCTGTTTCAAATTGAAAACGGCCCGCCTTGGCGAGCCGTCTGTAGTTATAAATGCCTTTAGGCACAATTGTCAGCTGAGCGTCGTATTAAAGACACCAGGGAGCGTCACTTCCATCAATTCAATATCATCCGATGCATCGGTCAGGCGGGTTTTCATCCCCGGGGGAATTACAAATGCATCCCCCTGTTCCAGCTGGTAGGGTTCACGCCCCTCGCCTTCGAGTGTGACTGTACCGTCCATGACAAATGTGAAATGAATATCCGTGTCGTGAGTTGCCCATTGCGGAGTCCCCTTGCCCCGGCGAACCACTTGTACACCAGCAACACCTTTGGTGTTCTCCGAAATCGAAGTATCGCGACAAACAAACCCTGGCAGGCGGAATGGAACCCAGTCTGCGCCCTCAGCTTTATTATACACAAACCGCTGTCCCTGCCATTCACGCTCGGGGCGCAATTGTTCCGTCGGCAGTGTCATCTCATGGTCGATTTCGGTCACATGCTCGGCAGGCACACCGATTTCGATCACCTGCACATTATCGCTGGCCTCCAGCACCCTGTGGCGAATTTCAGGCGGCTGAATGAAGCAGTCACCTGCTGTCAGGCGCATTTTGGGCCCCTGATCTTCATAAACAACGTCCACCCAACCGTGGATGCAAAAGATCAGCTGAAAGCCAACGCGGTGAAAATGCACCATGTCCGGCACTGGCCCCCCATCGGGAATGCGGATATGGCTGGCGATGATAGACCCGCCCAATCGATCCGGCACCAGATCACGATAATGCATGCCAGCACGACCAATCACCCAAGGGGCCTGATCCTTAAGTCGTCGCACCACAAAAGAATGCACGGTTTCCGGCATGACCATCGGTGGATGGCGCTCTTCGATTTCAATCTGGGTACCATTGGGCGCTATCAAACGGCGCTGTCCTTCGGCAAATCCATCAGGATCTTCTGTCAAAATGCGAAGAGTACCCGGCGCTACGTCAGCACCTTTCTCGATCCGCAACCGCACCCCATGGCCGGAAAAGACTGCGACACTGGGATTGTCAGCTGGATAAATGGAATCCATTCGCATTCCCAAAACCTTGGTATAAAAGGGAATATCATTGCGCAACTCATCTGTCGGCACTAGCACTTCCGCGATCGTATCAGTCATATTTCACCCTTAAAACTTTTATGCCTAAAGTATCATCCATGGAAACTGCAAAGAGCAAGCATAATTTTCAGGAAGCGATACCGAATTGTGCTATGTAAATCCTCTATTTCCCCGGCGGAAAAATTAGTTTAGCATTAAACTACATCTTTTGGAGCGCCCTATGTCCGACAATCAGAACCTGCGTCAAGCGGCGCTGCACTACCATGAATTTCCACAACCCGGTAAGCTGGAAATCCGCGCAACCAAGCCAATGGCAAATGGTCGCGATCTGGCACGCGCTTACTCCCCTGGTGTTGCCGAGGCCTGTATCGAGATCAAAGCCGATGCAGCCAATGCTGCGCGCTATACCTCGCGCGGTAATCTGGTGGCGGTGGTCACCAATGGATCTGCGGTTCTGGGTCTGGGAAACATCGGTGCGTTGGCCTCCAAACCGGTTATGGAAGGCAAGGCAGTCCTGTTCAAGAACTTCGCCGGGATCGATTGTTTTGATATTGAAGTCAACGAAAGTGATCCCGAAAAGCTTGCTGATATCGTTTGCGCACTAGAACCGACGTTCGGCGCCATCAATCTGGAAGATATCAAGGCCCCCGATTGCTTTATTGTCGAAAAGCTGTGCCGCGAGCGGATGAACATCCCGGTATTTCATGATGACCAGCACGGAACTGCCATCGTGGTTGGAGCTGCCGCCAAAAACGCGCTGCACGTTGCTGGCAAAGGGTTTGACGATATAAAAATTGTCTCGACCGGTGGTGGTGCTGCTGGCATTGCTTGCTTGAATATGCTGCTAAAGCTGGGCGTTAAACGTGAGAACATTTGGCTCTGCGACATCCACGGACTGGTCTACAAAGGCCGCACCGAGGATATGAACCCACACAAGGCAGCCTTTGCCCAAGACACTGACCTACGGACTCTGGACGAGGTCATTGATGGCGCTGACCTGTTTCTTGGCCTCTCCGGCCCCAATGTTCTCAAACCTGAAATGGTCGCCAAAATGGCTGACCGGCCAATCATCTTTGCGCTCGCTAACCCGAACCCAGAAATCATGCCTGACGTCGCCCGCAAGGTGAAGCCCGACGCAATCATTGCCACAGGGCGCAGCGATTTTCCCAATCAGGTCAATAACGTTTTATGCTTTCCATTCATCTTTCGCGGTGCGCTGGATGTAGGCGCAACCGAGATAAACGACGAGATGCAGGTTGCCTGTGTCGAAGGCATTGCTGAGCTCGCCCGGGCCACTACCTCGGCCGAGGCCGCCGCGGCCTACAAGGGTGAACAACTGACCTTCGGCGCTGATTACCTGATTCCCAAACCCTTTGATCCTCGTTTGGTGGCAGTGGTGTCTTCCGCAGTGGCCAAGGCAGCAATGGAAACCGGCGTTGCCACCCGCCAGATCGACGATATGTCAGCCTATAAACAAAAGCTGAACCAGACCGTGTTCAAATCGGCCATGTTGATGCGCCCTGTGTTCGAAGCCGCCCGCGCTGCAGCCCGCCGCATTGTCTTTGCCGAGGGTGAGGATGAACGTGTGTTGCGCGCCGCCCAGGCCATTCTCGAAGAAACCACCGAAACCCCGATCCTGATTGGCCGCCCAGAGGTGATCGAGTCGCGCTGTGAAAAACTGGGCCTCGATATTCGTCCCGGCACCCACTTTCAAATCGTCAACCCAGAGAATGATCCGCGTTACTATGACTATTGGAACAGCTATCACCGGCTGATGATGCGCAATGGCGTGACCCCGGATATTGCCAAGGCAGTGATGCGCACCAACACCACCGCAATTGGCGCCATCATGGTGCATCGCGGCGAGGCCGATAGCCTGATTTGCGGCACCTTTGGCGAGTACCGCTGGCACCTGAACTATGTCTCGCAGATGTTGGGCGGCGGCAACTATGCACCTCATGGGGCGCTGTCCCTGATGATCCTTGAAGATGGGCCGCTGTTCATCGCTGATACCCATGTACGGGTCGAGCCGACGCCGGAACAGATTGCACAGACTGTAATTGGCGCCGCCCGCCACGTGCGCCGGTTTGGGCTGGAGCCTAAAATTGCCCTGTGTTCGCAATCTCAATTTGGCAATACCCCCTGCGACACCGGTGCCCGCCTGAGGGCTGCGCTGGAACTGCTGGACGATAAGCGCCGTGATTTTGTCTATGAAGGTGAGATGAACATCGATACTGCGCTGGACCCTGATCTGCGCGCACGGATCTTCCCCAGCTCACGGATGGAGGGCGCGGCCAACGTGCTGATCTTTGCCCATGCGGATGCCGCAAGTGGAGTGCGTAACATTCTAAAAATGCGCGCTGATGGGCTTGAAGTTGGGCCAATTCTGATGGGCATGGGCAACCGCGCCCATATTGTCTCCCCTTCAATCACCGCCCGTGGTTTGCTGAACATGGCCGCCATTGCTGGCACTCCGGTGACCCACTACGGCTGACCCTCTGCTCTCTCGCAGACCCAGCACTTGCCCGCTATGAAGGCGTGGAACTGACCAACACTTGTAGGTTCAGTTCCGCGCCTTTTTTGTGCCTAAGAGCTGGGTTTGCAGTTCGCAGCTTAGATCCCCCCTACCAAAGAGAACAACTCGCCTCGGGAACTAGCAGGCCCCAATAAAATACGCTTCTCAAACTGGCGCTGAGATCAGGTTTTGTATTGGCCCGAATTTGAACGTCGTTCAAAAATCTATTGACACAGGGAATTCACCCAATTACGAAACATGAACAACGTTCACAAAATGAAAGTCACTCATGTTTATTCGCACCTGTTCTCTCGCCCTACTTGTGGCTACTCTCGCCCCCCCATCCTTTGCAGGTCCAAGTGGGCAGCATTCGGCACAATCGGTCAATCATAGCGGACAAGCTGCCAGTCATGGGTCTGCCGCCAGTTCAATCGGAACCGCTTCCGTGATTGCAGTCCCGGTATTGGTATTTGGAACTTCGATCGCACTTTCTGGCGCTGCGTTGGAAGAGGTTGGCAAAGGCACTGTAGCCCTTGGAAGCGACCTGACTCGGGTTGGATCTAAGCAACCAACAGCGATTCAGGGTGTACAGCCCGATCGCGCGCCTACTCTTGATTAACCCCATTTGAGGCATTTCTCATGACCCGTTTATTTTCCCTGATTTTCGTCGCATTGACTGCCATGCTGCCATCCTTCGGCCACGCCGGAAGCAGTGAAGCAGGTAAATCCATACTGCCCACAGCCGAGGTTGCGGCCTTCTCTAACCGTGTTCAACAGGATCTGGCCTCACGCGGTGTGCATGTCGCGATTGTGGCGCGGATGGGTCGTGACCCCAAAGTGCTCCCGCCTGGTATTAAATACACCCATGTGAGTTTCTGGGTCTTCTCGCAGATCACACGGCCCGACGGCAGCACCGGGCGCGGATATCAAGCCTACAATCTGTACCAAGATGCAGGAAACAAAACGCGAAGCAATCTCATTCAGGACAGCCCCGCAGATTTTTTCGCAGGTGCACATATGCTGGACGCAGGCATCATCATTCCTGACGTTCGACTACAGAAAAAGCTACTAAACGTGATCGCCAGTCCAACCTATTCCACCCTCCATAACGCCCAATACTCAGTTCTCGCCAATCCCAATACCAGCCAGTTTCAAAACTGCACAGAACACACCCTTGATGTGCTAATGGCCAGCCTCTATGGGACAAAAAACGTACCACAGATCAAGGCCAACATAGCGGCCCACTTCCAGCCACAAGAAATTCAAATCGGTGGAATGAAGAGGTTGTTGGCCCCGGCTGCATCTCAGGCGCTCACCACTTCGGATCACGGAACCAAAGTAGAAACGGCGACGTTTGGCTCCATCGCCCGGTTCATGGATAAAAACGACCTTTCTTCACAAGTCTATAGAATAACACCAGACAAGGTTATTCGCTTCTAGAAGCAAACCTAACATCTGCCTTCGGTCCATCGTCACCTTTTTTAGGTTGTCGCAATTAGGCAAACGAATACAAATTCCGTTGCGCTTTGCGGCAACCTACTTAAGGTAACGACGGTTCAAGATATGACACGAGGCTCTAAATCGTTGGCAACAGAACTCTCAAACCTAGATCAAATGCACGTGGATGTAGCAATCGTAGGGGCTGGGATAAATGGTGCCAGCACCGCTCAACACCTCAGCGCAGCTGGGTTTCGTGTTCTGCTCGTGGATCAGGGTGATTTTGCCAATGGGGCGACCAGCCGATCCAGCCGTCTGCTTCATTGCGGTTTGCGACATCTCGCAACAGGCACAGATTTTTGGCAATCTCTGAAGCGCCCTGACCGCCTGATTAAATCCATGAAGACAGTACGTGACGATATGCTGGCGAGAGATGAGATCGTACGGACCATTCCTGATCGGGTAAAACCAATCAATTTCTGCGTGCCAATCTACTCCGATGATCAATACTCACCCTGGCAAATGGATGCGGCGTTTGCAGCCCTGAGATTGACAAGCCCCACTGGCGTCCCATTGGACTATCACCGGTACAGTCCGCAAAGCCAAAACGACGTGCCGGTTGCCCCTTGGCTGCGCGATCCAAGTAAACTGCGCGGTGTCGCGGTTTTCAGAGAATACCTCTTTGACTGGCCCGAGCGCATTGCGCTGGACGCCATTTTCGATGCCCAACGAATGGGCGCAATCGTTAGGAATTATACGCAGGTTGTTGGCCTGAAACAGCAAAAGGGGGACGCGCGCTGGCATCTCACGTTGCAACCAACACACCAAAGCGGCTCAGCTTCGTTCTGTGTCACGGCAGATATTGTCCTCAACCTGGCGGGCGCCTGGGTTGATGAGCTCATCCACAAGACGGGTTCAAATGCGGCACCAAAATGTACCGGAATAAAGGGGATCCACATCGCCCTGCGACTGCCAGATGAATTCACCGATTGGGGTGTGTTTACCTACAACAGCCTGGGCGAGCCTCTTTATTGCCTACCGTTTCGCGGTATTCACTACGTTGGATTAACGCGCACGCCGTTTGCGGGTGACATCACTGGGGTCACCGCCTCCGATCAGGAAATCGACTGGATGATCGCAGAGACCAATCGCTGCTTGCCAAAACTAGCCGTGTCACGAGATGATATTTTGTACTCTTGGGCTGGCGTCAACCCGCTCACCAGCGATCCTGAAAATCCATTGGGAAGCCGGGAGATTAAGGTCCATGACCATACCAGTGATGGATTGCCCAGTTTTCTCACGCTAACTGGTGGACCGATCATGACGCACAGGCGTGTCGCGCGGCGCCTGGTCGCCAAGGTTAAGAGCAGGCTGCCGGCCTCAAACACGGCGCAATGTCCTGACTATCAAAGTGTTCGGTCAATAACGGACCAAGACAGCAATGTCTGTGTCTCAACTGAGGAAATTGAGCGTTGCGCGCGTGATGAGATGCCAAGCAGCCTTACCGACCTCTTGATGCGACGATTGGGTTTGGGATGGGAGCCTGATCAAGGCATCGAACAGGCGCGTTCAGTAGCGGAGGTTGCAGCCCCTATTTTGGGCTGGTCAGATGCCCAAGTAGAAACCGAACTGCGTAGCTATCAAAGACATTTAGCCAGTGTGAGGAGACGTTAAGAATTGCAGCGCCGCCCCCCTAGGTATCGCGAATTCGGCTACCTAAGATAGCTGTGTCTTCAAATGCGACACAAATGCTTCGATCCGAGCAGATCGAACCGAGCGGGGGTTCATAAGGGCGACAACATCGGCGTCCGGCAATCTCCAATCCGGCAGGACTGGCAGCAACCGCTCTTCCCGCAAGTCATCGGAAACGCTCCACTCTGATCGTTCAATGATGCCAAGACCGCGCATCGCCCACCCTCGGATCACTTCACCGTCATTGCTTTCAAAACTTGGATGTATGCGGAGCAGCTTTGTGTCTCCGTTTGAATTGGACAACGACCAAAGCGTGACGTCGGCCTGATCTTCTCTCACCACTCCAATACGATGTTCGGGAAGGTCATTTGGTATTTTTGGTAGACCATTTCGCGACGCATAACTCGGCGAGACGCAAAGAAGGCGGCGGTTTGGGGCAAGCTTTTGCTGGACCACGCCCAAGTCTGGCAGCCGCCCAACGTGAATGAGTACATCCCAAAGATCTGTCCGCATCGCGCCCCGAGGATCCTCGGTTAAGGTCAAAGACGGCGCCAGTTCGGGATGCTCTAGGGCGAATGCAGCCAAGACAGGTGCAACTTTTAATCTCCCATATCCAAAGGGGGCCACGACGCGAAGCGCGCCCGCAATTGCACCACGGCGCTCCGCCAGCTCCTCTGACAATCCGTCGAGATCCGCCAAAATAGATGCAGTGCGTTCAGCCAGAAGCCCGCCTTCAGCGGTGAGGCGCAGACCTGATGGACCTCGGTCGGCCAGCTTCAACTGCAGTTTTTGTTCAATTTGGGCAAGGCGCTGTGTCACTGCTGGTGGCGTGACATTCAGCAACCGCGCAGCTGCGGCAAGTGACGGGGCTGCCGCAACAGCTTGAAAGAAACGAAGGTCAGTGAGGCTTAACATTAACCAAATACTTAATGTGATCGTTAGAAGGAGTAAATGTTCATTTACCTTTGCCCCAGGTAAACCCGACCAGGTAGTTATCAAGAAAGCCAAACCATGACAGCAGATCCCCGCCTTGCCGATTTGACAACGCCGTCGTTGATTCTGGATGAACAGAAAATGATGCGAAATATCGTCCGTCTTGCTGATCATGCCGAGGCGTTGGGTGTATCGCTGAGACCACATTTGAAGACAGCAAAATCCGTTGATGTGGCCCGCCGTCTTCTGTCCGAGGGCGTTGGTCCGGCCACTGTGTCTACATTAGCCGAAGCCGAAGCATTCTTCGCAGCAGGTGTCTGCGACATTCTGTATGCGGTTGGTATCGCGCCACAGAAATTGCCACAGGTTTTGTCGCTTCGCTCGGCCGGGTGTGATCTAAGCATCATTCTGGACAATGCGGCGCAGGCCGAAGCGGTGGTCAAAGCATCACAGGAGGCAAGTAAACCAATCCCCGTGCTCATCGAGATCGACAGCGACGGTCACCGTGGCGGCCTGCGACCTGACGATCCCCTTTTGATCAACATTGGCCGTATTCTTCATGAAGGTGGCGCCGCATTGCGGGGTGTAATGACCCATGCCGGCGAGAGCTACACCGTTGCAGGTAAAGAGGCACATGCCAAATTCGCCGAGATCGAACGCGCGGCAGCCGTTGATGCTGCTAGCACCCTTCGGGGGGCGAACCTGCCCTGCCCGGTCGTTAGTGTCGGATCTACTCCGACCGCGCATGCAGCCCGTGATTTGTCCGGAGTGACCGAGTTGCGTGCAGGGGTTTATGTCTTTTTTGACTTGGTTATGGCGGGGATAGGTGTCTGCCACCAAGAAGATATTGCGCTCTCAGTGATGACCACCGTGATCGGGCATCAGGACAAGCGTGGCTGGGTTATGGTCGACGCCGGATGGATGGCAATGTCGCGCGACAAAGGCACTGTAGACCAAGCCCTGGATCAAGGGTATGGGGTCGTTTGCGATGAAACAGGGAAGATCTTCCCAGACTTGATACTATCTGCGGCAAATCAAGAACACGGGATCATCACGCGCCGGTCCGGCTCAATGACCCCAATGCCCGACCTGCCTGTGGGCACGCGACTACGCATTCTGCCAAACCACGCCTGTGCCACAGCTGCGCAACATTCTCATTTCAACGTCATACCCGCCGACACTGCAAGCGCCCTTATGACGTGGCCACGTTTCGGCGGCTGGTAGGGAGACATATCATGATTCATATTACTGAAGCCCAATCCGGCGCTGCGATATCTCATGAGCTGGCTTTTGAGGCCGTGCGTCGTGCGCTAATCGCCGCAAGTTCACCTGAGGCAGCCATATTCCCAGTTGTGTTGGGCAGAGCCAGCGATCCGCAGAACAAATTCACTGTCAAGTCCGCCGCTGATGGCAGCCTGACGGGTTTGAAGGTCGGATCTTATTTCCCAACGAATGATGCTGCGGACCTACCGCGCCATGATTCAATCATTCTTCTCTTTGATCAGGCAAAAGGCCGCATCGGTGCGATTGTTGAAGCGGGTAAGTTGAACGCATATCGGACTGCCGCTGCCAATGCCGTTGCAACGGACGCTTTGGCCCACTCAAATGCTCAAACGCTTGCATTATTCGGCACCGGCCACCAAGCTTCCTATGAAGCGCTGGCCATCGCGCGAATTCGCTCGCTCACCAAAATCATGGTCGTAGGTCGCAATGCTGACCGGACCCGAAGTTTCGTAGCCCACCTGCGCGAGCATGGCTTACCTGCTGAAGAGGCACAGGCAGAAACAGCCTGTCGGACCGCCGACATAATAGTGACGGCAACAACCGCTACCGCACCGCTATTTCAAGCAGACTGGGTTCGTCCCGGCACCCATATCTCGAGCATGGGATCGGATGCAATCGGCAAGCAGGAACTGCCGCCTCAGCTTTTTGCTCAAAGCCGCTTGTTTTGCGATCTGCCAGAACAGTCGGCCCGCATTGGAGAGTTCCAACACGCGGAGGCGGGAACATCTTTGACAGCGATTGGCTCTGTCCTAACCGAAAGCAGCAAGGACCGCCGCGCAACCGATGACATTACAATTTTCGACAGTTCAGGCATAGCTCTACAAGACCTCTACACTGCAGAGGCCATTATTGCCGCAACCTCTACCTAAGCAAAAATGGCGGCAAATTCATGCCTGCCCTGCGCTGCGCTTTGATGTTTTTTGTGGAACCCGCGCCGGACGCCCGGCCCGGCTAAATATGAGATCAAAGCCGCACCATGCATGTTTCGAACTGAAACGAGGAAGGTGCATAGTCTCTACGCCAGACGCCGTAAGGCTTTGTTAACATGCAGATTGTCTAAACTTCAATACTCTAAAATTGCAGTTTTAAAAACAATGACACGCATAGGTGGCGCCCGCTAGTTCTCCCTCATAGGC
>NZ_WQLV01000012.1 GCF_009753675.1 Parasedimentitalea huanghaiensis
AAAACGTCGAAGTCGACAACTGCGCACATCAGGTCTTGCTGAAACTCGAAAGCATGGGACTCATCGCCGGCTGAGCGGCAGCAGATCCAAAGACTGGAAATGATGGCCGGGAACCCGGCCTGTTTTTCCCAAGCGGTTACACCCACTGCCAAAGTATGGCGGTGGGTTTTTTCATGGATATGTGACCCAATCTTCAGCGTATTTTTATTGAGCGGCCCGCCACTCGAAGCAGGTGAACCGGATGCTCCATTCTTCGTTAAACGGTGCGGAGCCCGATGCCTGCTCTATGGGTGCAGTTCGGGTAACTGGCTGACTTCCGGTGTCATCCACATAGTGCTGGTTTGGATCCAACTTGATGTCCCTGTTGGGCAAGAAGTGGCCCGCAAAACTGTTTGAGCCAATGCAATTACCTGCGGTAGATTCTGCGCAGCTTTGAACGGAGTGTAAAATTTTGTGGTGTAGGTGTTCGGCAAGCGGGCGTGAAGTTTCTTTGTAAAATTATGTGACCACCCCTGTTTGCTGAGATTTTCTGTGATCGAACAACTCAATGGTAAAGGCGTGCCAGTGCCAGACCGGGTATAGCGCCCTGTGGCTCCGCGCTTTGCGCGAATGTCTACTTTCGAAATACCACCGCTGTGACGCACATTAATCATCCGCTTGGTATTTGGCGCGGCGTTTTTGCGCTGCAACCCACAAGTGCGAAAGCGATACTGGCCAGGAGGGTCAGATGGTTCATAGCGACGTGCAACGTTGCAACTATGGCGGCAATTCGAACGACAAAGAATCTTTGTAGCAACCGTTGGTTTTCAAGCTCCGCGACTAGAGGCTGGCAAGTAGCTCCTTCGCCGCACGCTCCTCTAAAAATCCAAACTCTGACGCGGTCTCTTTTATCGCTTTCAAAGCGGGCAATCGCCGGAGATAGTCATCAGGGCTAGCACTGCGAATTGCCTCACGCATTTCGGCCTCGGTGTTGCAAATTACCATACCCGAAGTATCCATAAAATCACCGATATTGGGACACCCCCAATAGATCGGTACGCACTCGCACAAAATGGCATCGTTCAGTTTCTCAGTAAAGTAATTACGCTGCTGAACGTTTTCGATCACCACAGAATATCGAAACGGAACCAACCCGTCCCATTTGTTCTCAAACGGTGTGTAGCCGCGGCCCATCACCTCAACTTCTGGATGCTCTGCTCGGACAAAATCCACCAGTTCATGGCGCAATTTGTGACCGGTATATTTTCGTTTGTCCGATGCAATCAACGAAACATTTGAGGTCTTTTTGATGTCCAGATCTCGCCACTGCGACACCCAAGTGGTGCCAAATGGCAAAAATATCCCGTTTGGGATACGTGACAGAAAATCCTGATCATAACTGAATACCCGGAAAAACCGTCTGTGACTAAAACGCAGTATTTGCAAGTGACGACCGTGGATTACATTCGGCTCAACAACCATCATTGAAACATGCGCCGGGCAATGCCACTTCAGTTTAAAGTGTGTTTTTTTCTCGGGATAAACAATCAGGTGATCGCTGGAAGCCAAATCACGCACAAACTTGCCGTGCAGGCGTTCAGGACATCCCAAAGGCCAATTCAGTTCCGAAAGAGGCCTGTCACCAAACCCGGCATCCAAATGGTCGCCATAGGGCAAAACGGCAATTGCAGGATCTGACATCAACGGCTTCCTTAGTCACAACTAGTCAGGCAGATCTACCGTACCGCGCATCAGAATAAAACCTCTGCCCGCGACCTTGATACCGCTCATATTGTCAGCGGACCCAACCCGGGTCACACGCGCCTGGCCGGGGCGACCCAGTCCATGGCCTTGCTCAGCAGTAAAGCTATCGCCAGCCATCAACCCGTTTCGCCACAGATAGGCCGCCATGGCGCCAGTGGCCGAACCGGTAAAGGGATCCTCTGGCGGGCTTGGTGGCGCCATGAGCAAGCGGGAATAGGTATCCCCTTGTGATGTTGCGCCCTGCAGTGCCACCAGAAAGGGCTCCATCATGTCGATGTCATCTGCCCCCAGCGCCTGCCCAAGTACGGCCAAAGCGTCCACATTCAGCACAGCAGCTTCCAACGCGGCATGATCTTTGAGCACGGTGACACAAAACGGCAGCCCGGTTGACACTTTCTGCGGTTGACCGACAATGGCCTCCACAGGCAATGACACCGCTGCAGCAACCAGTGCCGGATCTGGTTGTGGGCCAAATTCTGGTGCAACCTGGGTCATTTCTATCAGATCACCCTCTATCCGTACCGGTACCAGACCCGCAGCCGTTTCCAGCACCAGTTCATTACCATGGATCAACCCCCGATCCCGCATTGCTGCCACGGTGGCAATTGTTGGATGACCAGCAAAGGGAATTTCGCGGCTGGCGAGGAAATAGCGCACCCGGATATCCGCGACATCGGATGGCCCGGTAAAGGTGCATTCAACCAGCGAGGTTTCGCGGACGTATGCAGTGCAGACCGCTTCGGGCAAATGTGCGCCATCATGGACGACTGCACAGCCATTGCCGCCAAAGGCATGCTCAGAGAACGCATCTACCCAGTCAAAATCAAATCGGCTCATCAGTCTCCGCCCCGCTCAAGCAGTCTTGTTCAGCGTGAGACTACACAGGGCCGCACACTGAGATCAATGCACGGGAACGGGCGCGTAGTCGTTTTGACGCGCCAGCACAAAGGCCATGTGGCGATCAGCGACCAAAGCCAGCTGCTCACCTTCAGCGTCATGCACGGCATACAATTGTGTGCGCCCTTTTGCTCCCTCCTGCACTTCAGCAGGAAGATCAGCGACATCCACAGTTTTTACATATGCCATACGCGGTTCGAATTCAGTCTGCTCGGTTGTAGCCTGCATCACTCACCCTTTCTGATATTGATAGTTTGCACCACTGTTTCTGGCTTTGATCGGGTTAAATCGACATGAAGAAGCCCATTTTCCATGATCGCTTCCCCAACCTCGACCCCATCCGCCAGTACAAACATGCGCTGGAACTGCCGGGCGGCGATGCCCCGGTGCAAAAACACCCGGCCGTCATTGTCTTCCCCCTGGCGACCACGGATCACCAGTTGGCGGTCTTCGATTGTGATGGCCAGATCTTCCTCGGCAAACCCAGCCACAGCAAGGGTGATACGATACGAAAAATCAGAGGTTTGTTCTATGTTATACGGGGGATAACCTTCGTTTCCCGACTTAGCAGAACGCTCTAGCAGGCGTTCCAGCTGCTCGAATCCCAGCATATGTGGGTAAGAGCCCAGAGTGAGTTTTGACACGTATTTCGTCCTTCAAGTATAAGCGACGGTCCCAACAGGCCCCGTTTTGGCGACCCATTCCTGTGAATATGGGAAGAAATTATCATTTTAACAAGAGCAAGACCTACAGGGTCTAGGCGAAAAGAACGTAAACGCTTATCCTGCGCCGACGTCTTTCCTTACATTTCTGAGTCGCCAATGAACGCCCCCACTGACATTTCCATGAAAACCGATGAGGTGCTGAAGGTCGAACTTGAAGTGTTCCGCCGCCAACACCGCGATCTGGACGAGGCAATCCATGCGCTTCAGGAAAAGAGTACCAGCGACCAGCTCACCCTACGGCGCCTGAAAAAGCAAAAGCTATGGCTCAAAGATATCATCGCTCAGATTGAAGACCGCCTTTTGCCGGATATCATTGCCTAAAGCTCGCTCGTGTTCTGGGTTTCGTATAAATACACGGCCTCTTTGGTTGACATGTAACCTATACGATGCTGGCCATCAGTAACGACCATCGAAAAACGCGTTAACTGGACAAACGACCAACATGGTTCGGCCGGTTCCAGTGAGACGCCCGAGCTGCTTTCATAATTCCTCTGCAAAGCTTGCTCAGCATTTACAATGAATTCTCCTACCATTTCGACACCTTGATAGCCTGCGTTATTCGCCTCGTCCGGGTTCGTCTGGATTGCAGGAGAACAACGCGATCTTGTTGCCTTGCGGGTCGCGAAGGTAGCCAACATAGAAATGAGGCCCATACGAGTCACGAAAGCCCGGCTGACCCTCGTCAAAACCGCCGGCGGCAAGTGCGGCAGCGTGAAGGTCACGGACCTGTTTTTGGCTGCGAGCCTCAAATGCGATCATAGCACCGTTCCCAGCCGTGGCCGGACCTCCATCGAAGGTTGGTTTTACGTAGAAATCTGGCAAAGTGACAGGTTGTCCCGGCTGTGCGGGCAGCGTGTAGCTTAGCCCTTCAGGCCCCTCCTCCACCCTGTACTCAAGGGCTGGCAGGAACGCAGCGTAAAACCGTTTCGCCCGAGCGATGTCATCAGCCCCAACGGTAACGTAGGCAATCATGTGCAGTGTTCCTTTCCAAACATTTGTTCATTGAAACGAGATCTCTGCATCCAGGCAGGCCAACACAAGGATCACCTCATCGCTCTTCGGGCTTCAAATCTCGGATACGCTCAACATGCGTTTTGATATCCTCAACACTGAACTTGCTGTGTTTGCGGTTCGTGCCAGCCGGATGATTGCCTAACCCTAGGTTCAACTCCGCCCGCCAGGCATTCTGTGGTCGGATTGGGCGCGGGGCAAACCCGCCTCCGCAAGTCGGGCAGACATTGTTTAACACGGCTTCGACGCAGTTTTTGCAGTAGGTGCATTCATAGCTGCAAATCCGCGCCTCGGCTGATTGGGGTGGCAGATCGCAATCGCACAGTTCACAATTGGGGCGTAGCTCCAACATGGGGAATTTCTCCAAAACGGATTTCGGTAACCCTGTCACAGGCCTCGCCCCATGCCAATATGATGGTCGTTTCCAACTAAGGTCCCACCCGGCATCGAGCCAAACTCTCCCGCCCCCTTTGGTCCGTACGGCTGCGCCGCACGCTCTGCGGGGTTGGGCTTGGCAGCGCGCAGGGCGCGCTGCGGTTGCAACCAAATGCCATTTGCGTCGCGCCTTTGCGCGGCGCTATGCCCAACGGGAGACCCGGCATGTTTCATGCCGGGCCGACGGACGGGAGAACGCCAGAAACCAGCCGGGCATTTCAGGGCTTGAAGCTGATTTTCACGTCGCGCGGTCGTATGGGGACGAAACAGAGGTAGGACAATGCCGTGACCTAACACTCCTCCTCATCAACCTCGCCTTCATGCTTTAGTCCGGCGATGAAGGCAGAAAAGGTCTCGGCAATGGGCTCCAGCGTGGCAACCAGCTCCGTCGCTGTTTCGACTGCAATGTGATCGGGATCATACATCGAAACCTGACCTTTCTCGAGATTCAGCAGGACACATACGCCACAGATCCCTGAACCTATAAAAACATACTTAGATAGACCCGTCGCAAACTCACCCAAATCGCAACTCTCAGCGAAGTTCCAATTTTCGTTCAAGTTGCGGTAACCTTCACCGCAGTTCAAAGAGAACAGCTCCTCTAGCACCAAATAGTCCTTTGGGTTGCTCTTGGTTGAGAAATGGTTCTTTTCAAAATCTCCACCATTGTGAGCAGCGAGGTAGGCCTTGTAGTCCTCAGTCAAGGTCAACGAAATTTCCGTTTCAAAGACCTGAATATCGGCAGAGCTCACAGCGCCGAACGGATTGGATTGAATAATTTTGTTGGTCATAAACTGTGCTCAATTGCGATTTTCTATGTCGCAGAAACCTAACCTAGCCCCCTGAGCGTTCCAAATGTCCTTTAGATCTCCATACTAAACTGTACCCAGGCCTAATAATCGTCATACCATCGGCTTTGCCGCATTGCCTAAACCAGCGGTACCCCTATAGTGCCCGCTTCTCTTTCACCCCGGCGGTGGCATCCCGCGCACCGCAGTAAAACAAGGGACAGGGCACAAATGGCCGACATTAAAGTGGGTATCATCATGGGCAGCCAATCGGATTGGCCCACCATGAAAGAAGCCGCCAATATACTGGACGAGCTGGGCATCGCATATGAGGCCAAGATCGTCTCGGCCCATCGCACGCCCGACCGGCTGTGGAGCTATGGCAAATCTGCTGCCGATCGGGGCTTGCAGGTGATCATCGCCGGCGCTGGCGGCGCGGCGCATCTGCCCGGCATGGTGGCCTCCAAAACCCGGGTGCCGGTTGTTGGTATTCCAGTACAGACACGGGCCCTGTCTGGTGTCGACTCGCTCTATTCCATCGTGCAAATGCCCAAGGGTTTCCCGGTTGCCACGATGGCCATTGGTGCCGCTGGTGCGGCCAACGGTGGCCTGATGGCGGCAGGTATTCTGGCGCTGCAAGACCCGGCGCTGGCTGAACGGTTGAACGCTTGGCGCGCAGCCCTGTCTGCTTCGATCCCTGAGGAGCCGGTAGATGACTGAGGCGCTGAAATCCGGTGCCACCATTGGCATCTTGGGCGGTGGTCAGCTGGGCCGCATGTTGTCGGTGGCTGCCTCGCGCCTTGGCTTTGTCACCCATATCTATGAACCCGGTGCTAACCCGCCCGCTGGTCAGGTGGCCGACCGTCTCACCACCGCCGGCTATGAAGATGCCGAGGCCCTGGCTGCATTTGCCGCCTCGGTGGATGTGATCACTTATGAATTTGAAAACATCCCCACAGCTGCATTGGACATTCTGGAAAGCCACCGGCCAATCCGTCCGGGCCGCGAGGCTTTGCGGATCAGTCAGGACCGGTTGACCGAGAAGAATTTCCTGCAGGATCTGGGCCTAAAAACCGCACCCTTTGCGGACATCACAGATCAAGCCAGTCTGGATACTGCCCTGGCAGAGATTGGTGCGCCCGCAATTCTGAAAACCCGCCGGTTTGGCTATGACGGCAAGGGACAGGCGCGGATCAAAACTTTGGACGACGCCCAACAAGCCTTGGGCGACATGGCCGGAGCCCCTGCCCTGCTTGAGGGTTTCATCACCTTCAGCCACGAGGTTTCAGTTATCGCAGCGCGCGGGATCAAGGGCGATGTCTCCTGTTATGACCCGGGCGAAAACGTCCATACCGACGGCATTCTGGACACCACAACCGTTCCAGCCAAACTGTCCGCTGGGCAGCGCATGGATGCGGTTCTGCTGGCTGCCAACATTCTGAACAAACTAGATTATGTCGGCGTCATGGGGGTTGAACTGTTTGTCACACCTCAGGGGCTGGTGGTGAACGAAATTGCGCCACGCGTGCACAATTCCGGCCATTGGACCCAGAACGGTTGCACCGTCGATCAGTTCGAGCAGCACATTCGCGCTGTGGTTGGCTGGCCACTGGGGGACGGCCAACGACACAGCGATGTGGTGATGGAAAACCTGATTGGCGACGACATGGATCGGGTCCCGGAACTGGCAAAGGAAGCCGATTGTGCCCTGCATCTGTATGGCAAGGCCGAGGTCAAACCGGGCCGCAAAATGGGTCATGTAAACAGGGTGATCCGGTCACAGAGCAAGTAGCGGATCTATAGGTGCCCGGTCAGTGGGGCGGGCGCCCTCTCTCTCCAGCCTACCAACAAACTCATTGCGTCGATTTTGCCCCTACCCCACCAAGACACCCCGTGCCGCCACACATTTCCTCGATGGTGCCCAGTAGTGAATCCATCCAGCTGACGGTGGCATTAAACCCGCCAAACTCGATGAAATGCAGCGTTTGCGCGATCACCCGCGGATTGTTCATCATGAAGGTATGGGTGACCGGTAAGGTCAAGTGATCTGACATTCCGTCTACCTTGGTGGATGCAACCGAAACCTTGCCATCATCCTGTCCCGGGATGAGCTTCGAAAACACCGGGTTCAGTGATTTATTGCCTGCAATGATCCCCAGTGGGAAATCCACCTCCGGTAGCTGCGCTGGTACGCCGTCAGGCCCTGTTCCCAGTTGCATCCCTGCCGGACCGTTCAACAGCCCAAACACCTCCCAGTCGCCCAGCTCATCCACCAGTTCGCTGCCGTGGTTGGGAGGCCCCAGCATCACCGTATAGCCCAGTTGCTCTGGCTGATGGGTCCCTAACCAATACCGCAGCAGAATCCCACCCATGGAGTGGGTGACAAAATGCACTCGCTGGTCGCCACAGTCCGCCAAAGCACCCGGCAATGTCTGCGCGGCCAACGCTGGGACTGGCAGGTCAGTGGATGGATAGCCCGGTCGCACAACCTGGTAGTTGCGGGCTTTTAGCACCTGTTCCATCACCGCAAAGGAGGCTTCGGTCCGGGCCAAGCCATGTAACAGCACCACACAATCAGCAGCAGCCGTTCGGGCCATAGATAGGGGAAGCAATGAAATCAGCAGGGCAATACATATACGGGATCTACAATGTAACATGCTTCGCAGATAGGCAAAAACCGAGCCTGGGAAAACCCCGTTCATCCAGCTTTACGCGGCGCAGCCATGATCACCAGCGCAATACCGCCCAACACAACCAGCGTGCCAATCAGCAAACGGAGCGTCAAAACTTCGCCCAGTCCAACCACACCTGCCATCATCGCAATCACCGGCACGCTCAACTGTACAGTGGCTGCAACTGCTGGCTGCAACTGCGGCAGAACCCGGTACCACAGCGCATAACCCAATCCAGACGTCACTGCCCCTGCGGCCACCGCCAGCCCTGCACCAAGAACAGGAACTCTCTCTGCTTCGCCCAACACCCAAACCAGTGGAACCACCATCACACTGGCCCAAAGGAAATTCATGGTTGTGGCAGCCAATGGGGTTTGAACCTGACGCCCAAGCAGACTGTAGATCGCCCAGCCAAGCCCAGCCGCCGCCATGAAAGCAGCACCTGTCAACGGCACCTGCACAGAACCAGCCGGCCAAAGAACATAAGCAAGGCCGCCAAAGGCAACAACCGCCCCTAGATACTGCCCAGAAGACACCGCTGCACCCCGCAGCGCGCCCCAGCCAAACATGGTAATCTGCACAACACCAAACAGGATCAGCGCCCCCAGTCCGGCATCCAAACTGCGGTAGGCGAGCGAAAATCCGATCATATAAAGTGCAAGTGACCCACCGCCGAGCAAGCTGAGCCTAGCGGACTGGGCAATGCTTTGCTGCCGATAGCGACACAGCATTAGTAAGGTAGCTGCGCCTGCGACAAGCCGGATCAGAGCGAATTCCATCGCACCGATCTCGCCTGCGCCAACAGCCATCCGGTTCAGGACCGAGTTGGCAGCAAATGCCATCATGACCAGCACGGTCAGAGCAATTACTCGCATATCCGCCCCCTAGTTCAGACCGGATATGCCCGGCTTAGTTGTTTAAGATACGCAAATCAGTATCACCTTGACCGCAAGTATAACAGCAATCACTACAGCCATTTGCGTCATTCAGGCCAACACCCCAATAGCTGTCGGAATCGCCACGTACCCAAGCGCCATAACAGATCTTCTCGCCGCTTTGGCACTGAAGATTGTAACTGTGAGTATCGTAGTCATCCAGAATATAGACCTCTCCGTCACCCGGCCAGGCGCGGCTATAGTCCTGACTATAGAACTCCAGACTCACAACATTTGGATGTTCGCTGCGGATCCTCCAATTCAAATTGTCGGCAATAGCCGGGCCTGCCAATGCCAGTGTGAGCACAATCCAACTTATCAGTTTACCCATGAGTAGCTCCTCCGTTTTGTCATTTCCCGCCTTTAAACTGCAACAACACCGGGAAAAATCAAAATCAATCTGCAGCGTCCTAAACAAAAACCACTCTCTTACGGTCAGATTTCGCCTTTCCACCCTTGAAGAACACGTTCATTAAACAATATAGTTAGTATCATAACCAATAACGGAATACCACTATGACCGAATTCAGCCTGTTTGCCACAATCACCCCGAAGCCCGCCCACTACGCAGAAGCACTTGCTGCCCTGCAAGGGATCATTCCTCAGACACTTGATGAACCGGGTTGCCTACGATTTGAGCTGAACACCGGCCAAGGTGACGATGGAAATCTGTATCTGGTGGAACACTGGGCCGATCCTCAGGCACTGGAAGACCACTATGCGCAACCTTATAGCACCGCTGTTTTCGACGCCTATCAAAACTGGTTGGCGAAACCTCCGCAGATCGTCAAAATGAATCGCAACACCTGATGTTCTTTCTCAAAGATCTTCCCACGCGTGAGATGATCAGCGGGTTTGCACATTCGCTTGACGTGGTAGATGTGCAAAAGACCGGTGATGCACTGCAGATGCTACGCCGAGCCAGCCTGCTCATCCGACAGCTAGAGCGCTACTTTGCGTTGCATGGGTTGTCCCAAACCCAATTTCTGGTGCTGATGATCCTGCATCGGGATCAAAGCAAGCACACCCATTTAGCGGCTGAGATCTGTGAGAAACTGGATGTCTCCAAGCCCGTTGTCAGTACCACGCTTAAAACTATGCAGCGGCGCGGGTTTATCGTTTATTGTGAAAAAGCGGAAGATTCACGGATGAAGCCCTTGCGCATTTCCGACGCCGGACGAGAGCTTCTTCTCAGACTGCTCCCTGGCTATTTCGAAATTCTACAAGCTGGCTAGGTTCAACGAAAGACGGGGCTGCCACAAGGCAGCCCCGTCCATCAGAAGCGAGGTGGAAGGCGATCTATCGCCAGATCACCTAAAGGCTGCAGGCCGATGTCCCTGCGCATGTGGGCATTTAGTGGTGGCGATAGCATTGCAACCGGCCGCTTGCGCACGAATAGGTGACGCAACAATGCACTCAGCACGCGCCATTTTCCAAAGTCAGCTGTGATTTGCGACAAAGCTGCGTTTAGGTCAGCAAAGGGAGTCGTAGTTTCAAGTCGAGTCATGGTGATCAAGCTTCCGCATAAACGGAAGACTCCTGTTGTAAATTGAGAGTTGGAAGGACAGACCCGTAACGACAAAAAGGTCGTGGGTCAGGCCTGATTAGACTTCAGCTGTGAAGAAACGTGTTCAGTCCTGGACGGTGTCAGCTGTTACGCTGCGACGCCCACATTATCCGATTGCCACACAGCGCGAGGCGGTCATTGGTTGAAACATTGATCATAAGACGCCTCCTGTGGCTAAGGGTTGAACACGAACAACCGTCTAACATGTACTTCGGATTCGCCAAATGGCAAAAATTAGTAAGCGCACCAACTGTTGCCATCGGGGCACGGCTGCCCCTGTAGACGGCGTGATCGAAGCCTTAGGTGAGCGGCAACATGACATGAGTTTGGTAGGCTGGACGCTCTGATATACGGGTCCACCAATTTTTCAATGCAGGCAGACCAGGGCGTTCGAAATTCATCGAGTGCCAGCGATAGGCCGCGCATCCCAATGGTATATCGGCCATGCTAAGATGGTCGCCCAGAATATAATCCCTGTCGGCGAGATGGTGATCCAGCATCTTCCAGAAACCGGCGCATTCCTTGATCGCGCTGTCGACGGCAGCTTGATCTCGTTGTTCGGGGCTGGTTCGGATCAGCTGCCAGAACAGGGTTGTCATCGGCCGATGCAACGCAGTTTGATACCAGTCCATCCATTGATTGGCATGTCCGAGCTGTTGCGCTGTATCCGGGTACCAGTGCCCTGCCCGGTACTGGTCGCACAGATAGCGCACGATGGCATTGGATTCCCACAACACATAATCCCCATCAATCAGAGTTGGGATTTTCCCATTTGGGTTCATCCCCAAATAGTCTGCAGCATCATTCCCGCCAAAGGCACCACCGATGTCACTGCGGTCTGCGGTAAGCCCCAATTCAGCCAGGCACCACATGACCTTTTGAACATTGACGGAGTTTGGGCGCCCAAGAACTTGCAGCATGGTCTCATCTCTTTTGGAAGTCTGATCTCTTAAATGTGACAGACATCATGAATAGTGACCAATGGCGACCCAAAAGTGCCAGCTGCACCGCAGAATGAACCAAGTTTGCGATAATGAGTTATTAGTGAAAACTGCCCTACTATTCGTCTTACCCGAGACCCAAGGCAAAATTTGTCTTGCTCAATTGAGACGCGAAATGAGGTTGTACGCCCCCCATGCCCCAGATGCCCAATGAAGAAGAAACACGCGTGCCGCTTAGGAAATCCTGCACGTTGCACTATCCGGGTGGAATTCTGGCGGCTGAGACATTTAACATCAGCCAAAAAGGTGTTGGGATCGAACTGCCCAGCGGCTCACAATGGCTGAACCCGGCGGCAATCCAGTCTGTTTCCATCCGCGAGATCGGGGTCTTCGATGTCAGCGTGCGCTGGAAAAGAGGCACCCGCGTCGGGCTGTCTTTCCGCTCTCAAGCGCCAGCCCAGCAGACGCTTGATTCATATTTGTGAGGAAACTGGAAGTAGCCCCCTCTTCTTGCATTGAAAGAAATACCCGCCTAGCGTCCTTATATGGTTTTCAGAATTCTTGAGCTCGACACAGGAAATATCTCGCTCGAATTTTGCGAAGCAGATATCGCCCACCTGCGAGCCACAGTCCAGGACGCGTATGGGGAAATACGCTCCAAGCCCCACATAATGCACGACAACATTTCCTTCGGCGGTTGCGAGTTCCTTTTCTACAATGAATGGGATGACCCTTGCTTGATCTCGCAGTGTTCTAAAGGGCAGGACATGTTGCGGTCGCTTGCCCACCTGCTTTCCAGTTGACGCGGTCTGCTTTCTCCGTTTTGAAAATCAAACTGGTTAGCAATAACTTCTGATGTGCGTTCGTGTTTGCCCAGAAAACCAATCTGAAAGCCCCCCACCAAAGTGCCTGCTCGATCTCGATTGAGCACATCGCAGTCAGCTGCGATCAGAGTAAATTAGTTTAACACACAAAAAAGGGGCCGCCCGAAGGCGACCCCAAATTCATCCGGTAGGATGGCGTGATATCCCTTGCGGGCCTCACAAGTCCAAAGGACTTGTGATTACATCATGCCGCCCATGCCGCCCATGTCGGGCATGCCGCCGCCTGCTGCGCCGCCGTCTTTCGACGGTTTATCAGCAACCATGGCTTCGGTGGTGATCAGCAGACCAGCAACCGATGCAGCATCTTCCAGAGCTGTGCGCACAACTTTGGCAGGGTCGATCACACCAAACGCGAACATGTCGCCATATTCTTCGGTCTGAGCGTTGAAGCCAAATGCAGCGTCAGTGCTTTCGCGAACCTTGCCAGCAACAACCGCACCGTCAACACCAGCGTTTTCAGCGATCTGACGCAGAGGCGCTTCGATGGCTTTACGTACGATGACGATACCAGCGTTCTGGTCAGAGTTTGCACCTTCCAGAGTTTCCAGTGCTTTACCGGCCTGAACCAGAGCAACACCACCACCAACGATGACGCCTTCCTGAACAGCGGCGCGTGTCGCGTTCAATGCATCGTCAACGCGGTCTTTGCGCTCTTTAACTTCGACTTCGGTCATGCCGCCAACGCGGATAACAGCAACACCGCCGGCCAGTTTGGCAACGCGCTCTTGCAGCTTCTCTTTGTCGTAGTCAGAAGAAGTTTCTTCGATCTGAGTGCGGATCTGAGCAACACGAGCTTCGATCTCAGCTTTCTCGCCTGCACCGTCAACGATAGTTGTTTCGTCTTTGGTGATTTCGATCTTCTTGGCAGTACCCAGCATGTCCATAGTAACGGACTCAAGCTTCATGCCCAGATCTTCGGAGATCACCTGACCACCGGTCAAGATAGCGATGTCCTGCAGCATGGCTTTGCGGCGGTCGCCGAAACCAGGAGCTTTAACAGCAGCGATTTTCAGACCGCCACGCAGTTTGTTCACAACCAGAGTTGCCAGGGCTTCGCCTTCAACATCTTCAGCAATGATCAGCAGAGGCTTCTGCGACTGGATAACCTGCTCGAGCAGAGGCACCATGGCCTGCAGCGAGGACAGTTTCTTTTCGTGCAGCAGGATCATGCAGTCTTCGAGGTCTGCAATCATCTTGTCAGCGTTGGTCACGAAGTAAGGCGACAGGTAGCCGCGGTCGAACTGCATGCCTTCAACAACATCGGTCTCTGTTTCCAGGCCTTTGTTTTCTTCGACGGTGATAACACCTTCGTTGCCGACTTTCTGCATCGCGTCAGCAATTTGCTGGCCGATAGCAGCTTCGCCGTTTGCAGAGATTGTACCAACCTGAGCAACTTCAGCAGTGTCTTTAACTTCGCGAGCCGAGCCAACGATGCCTTCAACAACTTTAGCAGTTGCCAGGTCGATGCCGCGCTTCAGGTCCATTGGGTTCAGGCCAGCAGCAACCTGCTTCAGGCCTTCTTTGACGATGGCTTGGGCCAGAACTGTTGCGGTTGTTGTACCGTCACCAGCTTCGTCGTTGGTCCGGGAAGCAACTTCCTTGACCATCTGAGCGCCCATGTTTTCGAACTTGTCTTCCAGCTCGATTTCTTTGGCTACGGATACACCATCTTTGGTGATGCGTGGTGCGCCGAAAGATTTGTCCAGAACCACGTTACGGCCTTTAGGGCCCAGGGTTACTTTGACAGCATCAGCCAGAATGTTGACGCCGGCCAGCATACGGTTGCGGGCATCGGTGTCGAATTTGACGTCCTTAGCAGACATAGTGTCTCTCCTCGAGAATATCTGTGTAGTTTAGCGAATTGGGATCAGAGAAGCCGGTGGGCTTACTCGATGATGCCCATGATGTCGCTTTCTTTCATCATCAGCAGCTCTTCGCCGTCGACGGTGACTTCGGTGCCGGACCATTTGCCGAACAGGATGGTGTCGCCAGCTTTTACAGCCATTGCGATCAGCTCACCGCTGTCTTTGCGTGCGCCTTCACCAGTTGAAACAACTTGGCCTTCGCTCGGCTTTTCCTTGGCGGATTCAGGAATGATCAATCCACCAGCAGTTTTTTCTTCGCTCTCAGTGCGACGGACCAGCACGCGGTCGTGAAGCGGTTTAAGTGCCATCTTTGATGCTCCTTAAGGCTCAAAGGTTGTTATCCTTGCGATCCCCGTTGGTAATGCCGGGAACCGTTATCACTCACTTGAGGCGAGTGCTAACGAGGGATAGCTAGGGTTCCGGGAAAGACGAGTCAACCGTATGTGCCATTTTTCTTTTGCTCGCTTGAAACCTGTCAGGAAAGTTCAAAACGAACCGGTAACTCAGGTAACAAATGGGGGATCATGCTTGCAACTGCAACCTCAGATGGCAACCAACTGAATACAAAGTGTAACTCGATATTTCATCAAACTGATGATATTGATCTGGCAGCACGCTAACTCAACGTTTTTTCAGTCTTTATTACCGTATTAGAAGTACCAGATCACGTATGAACCAGACTATGGATTACACATCTCCCCCGCCAAAGGCCCGTCTGGATTGGGTGGATACCGCACGCGGTCTGGCGATCGTTCTTGTCGTTTTTGGGCACTGTTGGCGCGGCTTGGTTCAGGCGGGCATTGTCACCAACCAGTTTCTGATCCGTCATGTGGACGACTTTATCTATATGTTCCATATGAACGCGTTTTTTGTGCTCGCGGGTTGTTTTCTAACACGGCATGTCCAAAAAGCGTCAGCCAGTGGCTTTGTCTGGCGCCAAGTTGCTCGATTGCTGTATCCAATGGTCCTGTGGACCTACGTTTTCATCGGGCTCCGAATTCTGGCCGGAGACAGCACCAACTCTCAATCCGGCCTGTCTGATTTATGGACATCACCACTGCCGCCGCTGGAGCATATGTGGTTTCTCTGGGCTTTGTTCATCGGCATGACCCTGTTGGGCCTGCTCATGAAGCTGTTCCCAGCTTTAACAACCCACAAACGCATCTGGTACGCGATCGCTTTAGCCGGATTGGTGTTTTGGGCCGTCGTGGATATTCCCCTGCCGCTGATTCCCTGGCTGGGTGAAACGATGCGCTACACGCCGTTTCTGGCCTTCGGAGTTGCACTTGGATTGAGCACCAAGTGGATGTCTGGCCGCTACCCTCTCCCGATGGTCAGTTTGATTGTGTTTTTGGTGCTCGGGTTTGCCGCCGGCTATTTGCCGATCAAATCCCTGAGCCACGGCACTGCGTCAGCCGTGATGACTGTTGTGTTTTTGCAAATGGCACAATGGCTTTCACACTGGTGGAGCGGGAAGACACTTGGCAACGTCCTGCAACAGCTGGGGCGGATGACAATGGCCATATTTTTGGCCCATACCATTTTCAGTGCCGCAACCCGCATCGTGCTACTGAAGTTTGGGGTGAATGATCCAATTGTGCACCTGACACTTGGCACAGCAACTGGCGTTATTGGCCCAACGGTGATGTATCACTTTGCCCAGCGCCTGAACCTTAGCCGGATTTTGGGGTTCTAATCTTCAAGGTCCCAACTATAGGCCCAGTGTTTCAATCCAGCAGCGCCTGTTTCAGTCAGCTGATAAATCCCGGTTCTCACCCGCTCAAACCAGCCATAGTGATTGGCGGCCATCAGTTGCGTCGCCTTGGCAACACCGGCTTGGGCCGCAACATCTGATCCTTTAGTCGCGCCGTTCTGGGCCAGATGAGCGGCGCAGCGCAGGGCATCCTGGCGGTATGCGGTGACAATACCATGTCGGGTCGCACCGCCCGCATTCGGATCCCCCTGCAACCGGTCAAATTCACGCAATAACCGGGTCGTCTTTTTCTTGGACTTGCGCGGCGCATAAGGACCCGGATCACACTGCACCTCGGCCCGGCCGTCGGGCAGAACAGTGATCAGCCCTATCCCCAACCGGCGCGACATCGCCAGATTGTCCTTCAACATCCGCCGCGCCTGTTTACCCTTCGGTTTGGGCACCGCGATATAGACCAGATCCGTGACAGCCAAACGAGTGATCGCCTGATGGAACAGCGATAGCGAAAACCGCAACTTCAACTCGACGACCACCGGGGCGTCATCCCCACGCCGCGCCACAACATCCGCAGCGCCGACCTCACCCTTGACGGTATAGCCCTGACGTTCCAACAATGCCTTGATCGGCGGGTACAATTGATCTTCGCGCTCCATGATCTGCACCCTATCCAGATGCAGTGCAAAGCAACACCGACATTTTCACCGCAGACACTTGACCAAGCTGTGTATTCATAGGCACCGTTCACCGAACATCAACAACGCGCCTTTTAGAATCTGATCAGGAAAGCATTCAAGAAGCTCTTTTCGTGATCAAGTCTGCCCTGTTCTGCGCTACACTTCTGTTACTACCAATTCACGCTTTTGCCGAGGAAACTCCCTGTACTGGCTTCCAGTTTTCCAACGAGACTGCAGCCCAATCCGAAGAGTTCTGGGTGAAAGCAAGCGACCAAGTCATCAAGGCTTGCATCACCAAGCACGGCATCGACGTCAAGTCGGAAGACGGCGCACAACCTTTGAACCTTGCTGCCTACTATCGCAAGACATCTTCAATCGTTGAATATCTGCTTCAATCAGGCTCCACAGTAGACAACCGGTCCGAGACAGGACAGACTCCGTTAGTGGAGGCCGCATTCGGTAACGGTTCGAGCCAGACGCTGGCCTTGCTTATTGATGCGGGGGCAGATGTAAATGCGCTGAACAATGACGGTCAGTCCCCTCTCCTTATTGCTGCTGCCTTTAATCCACGGCCCGTTGATCTAAGGGTCTTGATCGAAGCCGGAGCCGATCTTGAAGCGCCAGCGCCCAGTTTTGATAGCGGCGGGACTCCGCTAGGTGTTTCAGTCCAGAGAAACCGACCCATTATCACCAAACTGCTGACCGAGGCCGGTGCAGATCTGGATGCATTGAACGATTTCAAACAGACGCCATTTTCTACAGCCTTGACCCGTTTCCAGGACCAGCATGCACTTGTGCTGCTGCGTGCCGGTGCCAACCCGAACTTGGCAACGCCAGCAATCGAAAGTGTCACCCAGAGTCTCGTGCGCGGCTATGACCCGGGTACGCTCCCCATAGCCCTGTTAAAAGAAGCGATGAATGCCGGCCTAAATTTTGAACTGTTGCCGGAAGAAGACCCCGTAATGGACACCGCGTTGCATCGCTGAGTGACGACAATAACATCACCCGATCCCCGAATTCATCCATCCAATACATCATTGACGCAGGCGCGGATCTGAACCGTCAGGATGAACATGGCTACACAGCCCTTCATTTAGCTATTGTTTATGGCCAAGAAGAGGCCATTGACCTGTTGCTGGACAATGGCGCGCGTACCGATCTCAGGAACAAGAACAACCGGGATGCATATGCAGAAATGAATTTCCGCAACAAGACTGCTCCTGACCCTATCTCGCCATTGGGGCACGTCATGGAGCGACTTAGACTGTTGCGGTAAATATAGATGCAAGCCATGCAGCTTGCGAATACCGGACCAGCTGCCGCATTGCAGCGTGGCGGGGTGACAAGTGTGTACACCCTGCTATAAGGCGCTCAAACTCCCCTTTGTTATTAGGATCGCATGATGACCATCCAGATTTTTGGACACAAATCCCCCGACACAGACTCCACCGGCTCCCCCATTGTTTGGGCCTGGTATCTGAACGAGATCAAAGGTGTTGCGGCTGAGGCCAAACTGTTGGGCGAGCCCAACACCGAAGCCCTGTTCATGCTGGATCGCTGGAACCTGGATAAGCCGGAAATCATTGCGGATGTAGCCGACGACCAGCCGGTGATCATCGTTGACACCAACAATCCGGCCGAGCTGCCCGCCAATATCAACGCTGCCGACGTTCAGGCCATCATCGACCACCACAAGCTGGTTGGTGGGTTAGAAACAAAAGGCCCTATCGACATCACCATCCGTCCGCTGGCCTGCACGGCCACCATCATGCTGGACCTGATTGGTGATGATGCGGCCAAGATGCCAAAAGAGATCATGGCCGCAGCCTTGACCTGTATCCTGTCCGACACGCTGGAATTCCGCTCGCCCACCACCACCGATCACGACCGCGCCACAGCCGAAACGCTGGCCGCTGATCTGGACCTCGACATCGCAGAATACGCCGCCGAGATGTTCGCTGCGAAATCCGACGTCTCGTCGTTTTCCGATGCGGAGCTGCTGCGCATGGACAGCAAGGAATATGCGGTCGATGGCACCAAGTTCCGCGTTTCCGTGTTGGAAACCACAGCGCCCGGCGTTGTACTGGACCGCAAGGACAGCCTGGTTGATAGCATGAAAACTGTCGCGTCCGAAGATGGCGTTGAGCAGGTTCTGCTGTTTGTCATCGACATCCTGAACGAAGAAGCCACCCTGCTGGTGCCCAACGATCTGGTTAAAACAGTCGCCGAGAAGAGCTTTGGCGCATCGGTCGAAGGCGACACAGTTGTTCTGCCCGGCGTAATGAGCCGCAAAAAGCAGATCATTCCTAATCTGAAGGTCTGAGACTTTTCACATTAATGAGAAAAGGCGCCCATTGGGCGCCTTTTTTAATGGCAGCACAGGCCAAATTTAACGCGCTTTTGCTAACCCCACATTCGCATTGATCTGTTCAACCGTTGCCAGAACGATGGCCAACCGCTTTTCATCAGGTGGGTGTGTTCCCCAGAACGACAGATTGCCAGATGTGGTTCTAACCTGTTCAGGCCGCGCAAAGAACTTGGCGCCTTTTACCGGATCATATCCGGCGGCATAGGCAATCCGCGTACCCAGAGTGTCGCTCTCCAGCTCATAGGTCTGCGAATAGGCCCGTGACCCTGCGGCTGCGCCAATCCCCATGCTAGCAGCAACAAGACCCGCGTCGTAGTTTCCGGCATCTGATGTTGCCGCCGCTGTAATTGCTCCAAGGATCAATGCACCAGCCAGCTGCTGTTGCTGTTGTTTCTCGACGTGGCGCCCAACCAGGTGACCATATTCATGGCTCAGGATAAAGGCCACTTCGTCGTCACTGGCTGAATCACGGAGCATCGGCATCGAGATCCGAATGATCGGGCTGTCGCCGTCATAGGTGAAGTAGGCGTTGCGCGAGGTCATCTTGCGATCAATTGCCAGATCGACATTACAGTCAAACCCACTGCGGTCAGCGGTCAGCGTCTGACAGTACTGCGTCCCGGCCCGGCCAACCCGCGCGGAAACCCGGCGAAACCGTTGTTCAGCCGCTGAAGATGACAGTTGAGGTCGCGGGCCTTCTGCGCGCGCTTCTGCGAACATTCGTTTGGCCGTCACGTTCTCTGCCGAGCCGGTTTGCGGCAACTGATAGGTGGTCCCACAGGCCGATAAGGCGGCGGCAAAAACCATCGAAATGTAAAACGTCTTCAACGAATTCTCCTATCGAAACTGATTGGCGTCGCAATTTACGCCCTAGGACAATCGTTAAGGGAATTATCCATTGCCATCAAGAAGTGGCAGGGCCTACGCTTGCTTGCAGATCCCGGTGTTTTGGGAACGTCTGTTTTGAAAGGTTACGTTATGAACAAGTTACTCTTGGGGTTCATTGCAGCATTTGCTGCCTCCCCAGTACAGGCTGCTGATACCTGTACCGTGTTGTGCCAAGCCGAGTTTTACCAAACTGCAACAGCCATAACTATTGCGCAGGTGATAGAAGATGGGGCCAGTGTCACCGGCAGAGACACCGCGGGGAAAACGCCGCTGCACTGGGTGAGCAAGGCCACACCAGCAACAATCAAAGTTCTTCTGGCTGCCGGAGCAGACGTAAATGCCAAGGACGACCTTGACCGCACGCCGCTTCATTTTGTGTCGGCAGCGGGCACACCAGAGATCGTAAACCTGTTGCTACAGGCCGGGGCAGACGTGAACGCGAAGACAGCAAACGATTGGACACCACTGCATGGTGTGGCCAAGTTTGGTGCCCCCGAAGTCATCAAAGTCCTGCTGGACGCAGGCGCAGATCCTTCGATCGAAAATGAAATGGGAGAAACCCCGTTTGATCTGGCTGCGACCAACGAACGCGTAAAGGCTTCACCCGAGTATCAAATCTTAAAGGCCGCTGTCGAAAAATAGCGCTCAAATCAAAAACCGCAGCCGTGGTTCCCAAAAGGCGCCTCAAAAGACGCCTTTTTGCTGCTCTTAGCTCATTGAGCTAAGACACCCTGCTCAGTACTCTTTCAGGCGAATTTGGCAAACGGTGCCGGCTCAACACCGTCTTGATCGCTGTTTCGATGCAGGTTTGACCACTTTGTTTCCAGCTGCCTGTCGATTTCATCTCCCGGCAAGGGTTTGGCATAATGATATCCCTGAGCTTGCTGACACTGGTACTCCATCGACATAAGGAACTGGTGGTCTTGCAGATTCTCAACACCCTCTGCGGTGACCGTCAATTCCAATTCATTGGCTAAAGCCAGAATACCAGCCACAATCTTTTGGTTTTCCGGGCAGCTATATATCCCAGTTACAAAACTTCGGTCGATTTTCAGACGGTCGAATGGCAACAGCCGCAGGTTCGAGAGTGATGAGAAGCCAGTCCCGAAATCATCCAGCGCAAGTGACACACCCAGCTCACGCAACTGTTCGATGGACCGCTTGGCCAGGTCAAAATCCAGAACAATCGCAGTTTCCGTGATTTCAATCTCCAGCCGCTGGGGATCAAATCCTGTCTCTCTCAGAATTTTTCGAACCATTACAACAAGATTTGGATCGCGGAACTGCACAGGAGAAAAATTTACCGCCAGTTTCAACGAAGGGTCCCATTCACCGGCGGACTTGCAAGCCTGCTCCAGCATGCTCCAACCTAGCTGAGATATCAGACCAATATCTTCGGCAATTTCGATAAATATCTCTGGCGAAATCATGCCTTTATCAGGATGTCGCCAACGGGCCAACGCCTCAAACCCGCAGAGCTTGCCAGTTGCCATGCAAAACACCGGCTGAAAGTAGGGAATGATTGCTTCATTGCGGACAGTCAGCCGTAGGTCCTGCTCTAGTTGTTGGCGTTCCTTAGCAGATTCATCCATTTCGACATTATACCAGGCAAACTGGCCGCGTCCCGCCTTCTTCGCGGTATAGAGGGCTTGATCCGCCAACTGCAGCGCAATTGAGACCCCCTGCCCCAGAACGATCCGGGAAACACCGATGCTTGCCCCAAGTGGGATTTTGGTGCCCTCGTTGTTAACGGGTTTGGCAATCGCCGTCAGCAACCGCCGCGCTATACGCTCTGCTCGCTCTACTGTTGATCCGGGAGCAAGCGTAATTGCAAACTCGTCCCCGCCCAGTCGGGCCGCAAAGTCCCCATCTCCCATGACATCAGTAATGCGCTTTGCGGTCTCGGTCAGGACGTAGTCGCCGCTTGCGTGGCCATGCAGGTCATTTACGGCTTTGAACCGGTCAAGATCCAACATCATGACCATGATGCTTTTTTCTGTCGTTGTCTCAGACAGCTTCAAGTTCTCGATGTGATCTGAAAAAGCGCGCCGGTTTGCAAGACCCGTCAGGGCATCATGTCGGGCAATTTTTTGAGCCGCTTTTTCAGCCTTGTCCCGCTCTTTCACTGCGCGGGACAACTGGCGCGATCTGACAATCAGAAACCAGATCAAACCCACCGTCAAATTCAGAACCAGGATCGCTAGCTCGTCCAGCTCCCAATCCTCATGGGCCCTGCTTGCCTCATAAAAGGCTTCCAGCAGCTCATACTCAGCACTAATAGAAAACGTCAGCAAAGTGGTGAGGGTGATGATTATCGCTGTCGTATGCGCTTTGAGGCCTTTCAGGAGCTTATACAAGCCACCCTCCATTCCAAATTACTTCATTCACTACCAATCGTAATTTGGTCTATCTAAAGAATTGTTTACCGAAAAATTTCAGTTTTCAATAAGACCTCATAGATCCAGCTAGATCTAAACACGTCATCTTGCCTCACGACGCATCACCCTCGCAGCGCAGCGGAGACTCTAACCGCTGAAAACAACAACTTACCAGGAAAACCAGCCCCTCTCGTATGCATGAATGAAAAACTTCACCCGAGCATCGCAACCCAATGCCTTCAGTTTCAATCTGCGGCATTATGCGGCAAGTCACTGAAGTCCATTTCGGAATAACTTAATTTGATACAGGATTAGTGTCAGGTTTCGCATCCTCTAACTGTAGGCGCACCCATAGGGCTAGCGCTAAAAGCTAAACGCCCCCCCATTTCGAATCGCTACACCTTCAAAACGACGTCAGCACACCGTGATCAAGCGATCATTTCCTTCGATGGCCTTTAGCGTTGGGTTGCGCCATACATGGGTCAGGACTAACCCAAGGACATCCCATGACGCAGATCATCTCCGCCCTAAACGACGTTTCTTCACGCTATCAGGCACTTTTTGTTGATCTCTGGGGATGTGTCCACAATGGCATCACCGCCTACCCCGAAGCAGTGGCCGCTCTGCAGGCTTACCGCGCAACAGGTGGTATCGTGGTTCTGGTGACCAACTCGCCCAAGCCCCGCGCTGGCGTGGCCGAACAACTGGGTCAGTTCAACGTCCCCGCTGACGCATATGACACTATTGCCACCTCTGGAGACTCGGCCCGGTCTGCGATGTTCCGCGGCGCAGTGGGAGACAAAGTCTATTTCATGGGCGAATGGCAACGTGATGCCGGCTTCTTTGAACCGCTGCACATACTTGAAAACCCCAGCAACATTCAGCGGGTGCCACTGGCCGAGGCCGAGGGCATTGTTTGCTGCGGCCCCAATGACCCTATGGCTGACCCTGACGTGAACCGGTCGGATTTTCTCTACGCCAAGCAAAAAGGTATGAAACTGCTCTGTGCCAACCCAGATATCGTGGTCGACCGCGGCGAGACCCGTGAATGGTGCGCGGGCGCTCTCGCACAGCTTTACACCGAAATGGGCGGCGAGAGCCTTTATTTTGGCAAGCCACATCCGCCGATCTATGATCTGGCCCGCCGCCGACTGGCTGAGCTTGGGCAGGACATCCCAGATGGCGATATTCTGGTCATTGGCGATGGGCCCCATACTGATATCGATGGCGGCATGGGAGAAGGAATTGATTCTCTGTTCATCTCGGGCGGTTTGGCAGCCAAAGAGACAAAGACCGAGACCCAGCCTGATGCCCAGGCGCTAGAGCTTTACCTGAAACAGGAACAATCCAACCCGACCTATACCATTGGGCGGCTCCGCTAGCTGAATTAGTCCTTGATTTTCTGCACCTGCAAAGTAATAAAGTTGCGGAGTGCGCAAGTTTGGCGCTTGATAATTTCACGAGCAAAATGTCGGAGGCGATATGTTGGACAACCAGCCACGCGGAACCATCTGCATCGAAGACATCGAAATGGGTATGACTCGGTCATTGCGTAAAGTTGTGACCGACGAGGACATCGAGATGTTTGCCCAGGTATCAACCGACCGCAATCCGGTGCATCTGGATGATGACTATGCGCGTGACACCATATTCCAGGGGCGCATTGCGCATGGGATGTTAACTGCCGGGCTGATCTCGGCAGTGATTGGTGAACAGCTGCCGGGCCATGGGACCGTTTATATGGGCCAAACGCTGAAGTTCCTGGCCCCGGTCCGCCCCGGTGACATGGTATTTGCAGAGGTCAAGGTAATCGACATTGATATGTCCAAGCGCCGTGTCAAACTCGACTGCCACTGCAGCGTGGATGGGAAGAAGGTTCTGGCTGGCGAAGCTATGGTTTTGGCCCCGTCACGCAAGTTTGACTGACCATCGCAGTGGTGCGTGCCAGCACGCACCCTACCCCCAACTCAAGATGTGGCATGAAATAGCCTAGTCTTGGGGTGTTCCGGCGAAGATGGAGCTCCAACCCTCAAATCCGGTTGTCTATGGATTTTCAACCTTTAGAGTTCTCTGTGTCCGGCGGGCTGCCCTCCGGTGTTGTTCATAGTGAATTTGAGGACTTAAAATGTTGAACCGGAAATCTGTTTTTGCAGGCGCAGCTCTGACTGCCCTAACCGCAACAGCCACCATCGCAGAGGATGCACCGTTTTTGAAATACGGCGATGTTGAAGGCTGGGGTATCTACATTGATACAGCGAAAAAATCCTGCCTGATCGAAAAGACCGATACTTTGGGCAATGTTGTACAGATGGGGCTGACCGAAGATCGTGCGGTTGGCTATGTCGGCGTGTTCACCACTGCAGAAACAGATATCAAAAAGGGGGATACCCAGGCTGTTTTGATCTCAATGGATGGCAATCTCTATGCCGGTGAAGCAACAGGTATGCGCGGCAATATCACCAAGGGATATACAGGGGGATATGTTCTGTCTGAAGATCCGCAGTTTGTGGATGATCTGGCGCGCAAGCATGTTATGGAAGTCTTCCCTGAGAAATCCTATGGGTTTTCAGTCAATCTGGCAGGAACATACAAAGCGATTGAACTGGCCCGCACCTGCAATTCAGAACAGCTTGGCTGATCCCGCACGTAAATCTGACGGTCGCCTCGGATCGCTCCCGAGGCGGCGAATGTGATGAACCGGGTGCACACTCCGTTCATCACCTTAAACAGGCGGCTTGAACCGGCTGGCCGGTACAGGTACGGATGCCTTCATGCGCATCATCCGAGATCATCAGTTTATAGAACCCCAAAGCCGCGGCGCCAGCGTTGCGATTGGCAATTTTGACGGCGTCCATCTGGGCCACCAATCGGTGATTGATCTGGCGCGGCGTGCTGCTCCGGATGCGCCACTTGGCGTCATGTCGTTTGAACCACACCCGCGTGAATACTTTGCCCCGGATGCACCGCCCTTTAGGTTGATGTCGCCAGAGGCCCGCGCCTCACGGTTGGAAAAGATGGGTGTTGAGCATCTGTACCAGCTGAACTTTAACGCCACCCTGTCTGGCCTGTCGCCCGAAGAATTTGCCCGTGATGTTATTGCTGAGGGTTTGGGGCTGGCACATGTGGTTGTCGGCGCTGATTTCTGCTTTGGCAAAGGCCGCGCCGGCACTCCCACTGACCTGCAACGCTATGGCCAGCAATATGGGTTTGGCGTCACCATAGCGCCACTGATGGAATATTCCGAACACACGGTCTCTTCGACCGCTATCCGCCAGGCACTGAGCGATGCACGCCCGCGTGATGCGGCCGCGATGCTGGGCCATTGGCACCGCATCGAAGGCCCAGTGATTGGCGGTGAACAGCGCGGGCGTGAACTGGGCTTCCCAACCGCGAATATGTCGATTGATGGGCTGCACCTCCCCGCGTTTGGTGTCTATGCCGTCTTGGTGGATGTGCTGGATGGACCACATACTGGCAGTTACCATGGTGCGGCCTCGATGGGGGTGCGCCCGATGTTTGATGGGGATCACCCCAATCTTGAAACCTTCATCTTTGACTTTTCTGGCGATCTGTATGGGGCAACCCTTTCGGTTGGTCTGGTCGACTATCTACGCCCCGAGTTGAAATTTGACGGTTTGGACGCGTTGATCGAACACATGAATGCAGACTGCACACAGGCACGCGAGATACTGGCAAAGACATGACCGACCTCATCGATCGATCCGGGCTGGCCAAACGGTTTTGGGAAAAAAAGCCCCTGACCAAGTTGAACCAAAAAGAATGGGAGGCCCTGTGCGACGGCTGCGGCAAATGTTGCCTGAACAAACTGGAAGATGAGGACTCTGGTGAAGTGGCCCTGACCCGTGTGGCCTGTCGATTGCTGGACGATGCGACCTGCCTTTGTGCGCAATATGATATCCGACACAACTTTGTTCCGGAATGTATCGTGTTAAAGCCAAGCAATCTGGACACTCACGCCTATTGGATGCCGCAGACCTGTGCTTACCGGCTGCTGTGGGAAGGCAAACCCCTGCCCGACTGGCATCCGCTGCTGACCGGTGATCCTGACAGCGTCCATGACGCTGGTGTTTCGATCAAAGGCTGGACAGTATCCGAGTTTGAAACCCCCGAAGAAGACTGGGAAGACCACATAATCGAGGAACCTATTTAATGCATTTTGCCTCTGACAACTCTGGGCCTGTTCACCCGCAAATTCTGCAAGCCCTGACCGAAGCAAACTCAGGATATGCTATGGGTTATGGCGCAGACGCGCAGATGGAAACCCTGCGTCAGACCCTACGCGAGCTATTTGAGGCCCCCGACGCGGCTGTCTATCTGGTTGCCACTGGCACAGCTGCCAATTCACTGGCACTCGCAACTCTAAGCCAGCCCTATCAAACTGTGTTTTGCTCGTCGGTTGCGCATATCCACGAAGACGAGTGCAATGCACCTGAGTTTTTCTCAGGCGGGGCCAAGCTGACGCTGGTTCCAGGTGATGACAAGATGACGCCGCAGGCTCTGCGCAACAGCATTGAGAGCGAAGAAACCCGTGGAGTTCACGGGCCCCAGCGGGGGCCGGTCGCGATCAGTCAAGTGACCGAACGCGGGTCAGTCTATTCGCAGGATGAGCTACAGGCACTGTGTGCTGTAGCTGCTGAATTTGACTTATCAGTCCATCTGGATGGAGCGCGTTTTGCCAATGCGATGGTTTCCCTTGGATGCACCCCGGCTGAAATGAGCTGGAAAGCTGGAGTAGACGCAGTCAGCTTTGGCGGCACCAAGAATGGTTGTATGGGCGTTGAAGCCGTTATCTTCTTTGACCCGAAACACGCCTGGGAATTTGAACTACGCCGTAAGCGCGGCGCACATCTGTTTTCCAAAAACCGCTATCTGGCAGCGCAGATGTTGGGCTATCTGAAAGACGGATTGTGGTTGGACAATGCGCGGAACGCTAACGCCAATTGTGACTATCTGGCCGAAGGATTGCGCAAAGCCGGTGCAGAATTCCTGCACAGCCCCGATGCCAACATGATCTTTGCCTCCCTGCCGAGGGCAACCCACCAAAAAGCCTTTGCGGCCGGTGCCAGTTACCACCTGTGGGATGGGGGCTTGGAAGGCCCTGAAGATGAACTCGTAGGCGCAAGGTTTGTATGTGACTGGTCAATTGGCCAGGATCAGATTGATCAATTTCTGGCGCTGCTTTAGTCAAGCCGGGGCGAATGGGGGCTTTGCCCCCAAACCCCCAGGATATTTCTAGCTAGATGAAGATGGATCCGGGCATGTCTTCCACAGCTCTCTCAGTTTATCTGCAACGTCTGTCGAATGGGAGATCGGTACCATATGGCCCGCGCCCTCGATCACTGACGACATTGTATTTGGAAGACGTTTGCACAGACCCTTATTGACCGACGTGATGATCTGTTTGGTTTCACTGCCTCGCAGCAGCAGCGTCGGCATGGTCAGGCCTTTTAATCCCCCAGGCGCCAGTAAACCCAACGGATCGGTCAGGATTGCCTGATCGCAAGCTGGAACAATTTGAATTGCCCGGGTCATAGCTGCACGGGTTGGTTCTGGCAGATCCGGCCAGCGCGGTGCACCTGAGCTCCACATCCGATTAAACAGGCGCGCGGCCAGCGCAGCATCACCTGCTTCAAGTGCGTCTAAGAAAGGTCTGTTCTCAACCTCGAGGTCTTGCAGAGCATTCGGGTCCTCAGCCATGGCTGCTGCAAAGAACACAGGTTCAATCAGGGTCAGGCTCCGCACCAGATTTGGGCGTTGTACGGCCATCCGAAGAGCAACTGTTGCACCGAACGAATGGCCTATCAGATCCACGGGTTTTTCCAGCAGGGTCAGGCCAGCCTGAACGTTTCGGTCCTGAAAATCGCCCAGCCCGTCCCAATCCGGGCTGCGACCATGGGTTAGCATGTCAAAGGCGGTCAGAGTGACATCCCCCTCCAAAGCTGCCTCCAGCCCGCGCCAAGTGCCTGAATGCGCCAGTGAACAGTGCACGGCCAGCAACTGACGTGCGCCCGTGCCAAAACTGCGCGAAAATACCGGCTGTGGCAAATCCGCCATTAAGCGATGTCCTCCAGATGCTGATCCAGGTCATCCAACCGGTCCTGGCCCCAAAATCTGGCCCCGTCCGAGGTGATGTAAAACGGCGCGCCAAAGACGCCCTCACTGACGGCGTCCTCTAAGTTTTGCGCATAGGTCTCGGCGCCGGTCAGCAATCCGCTATCCGCCAGCGCTGGGTCGAAACCGGCGCTTTGCAGACAATCGCGAATCACATCATCCCCGGCGATGTTTCGCTCTTCGGCCCAGACCGCGCGGGTAAACGCGTGATGCAGTTTGCCCAGATCGCCACTACCCGCATTTTGGGCTGCAATAAAGGCATAAGACGATGGCGCTGGGTTGGTTGGCCAATAGGCAGGTTTCAGGTTTAGCGGCAGGTCGAGCTTTTTGGCCTGACGTTCCATTTCAATCAGGCGGTATTCCTGTCGTGACGGATGCCTGTCTTTGGGCGGCTGACCTCCTGTACGGCCAAACAGGCCCGCAATATCCAGTGGTTTGTAGTCAATACTCGCGCCATGTTTGTCGGCGATCTCCTCCAACCGTGTGCCCGCCAGATAGGTATAGGGCGACAGCGTGGAAAAGTAGAAACGGATCTGGGTCATTTTGGCACTCTCCTGCCTAAGAACTTTGCCCGACGCTACGCCCATGCTAAGCGGTGTTCAACATCACGAATCTGTCACACTGCTCAGCTGCCTGGGGATATTCAGCTTATGCCGACACTCAACGAACCCAAACTCATTTCTGGGAATGCTAACCCACCTCTTGCCGAGGCAATCAGCCGTCGGATGAGCCTGCATCGCGGCGTCGACCAAGGGCTTGTCGATGCCCGCGTCGAACGCTTCAATGACGGTGAAATCTTTGTCGAGGTCTATGAAAACGTCCGCGGCGAGGACATGTTCATTATTCAGCCGACATCAAACCCGGCCAACGACAACCTGATGGAATTGCTGATCATCTCAGACGCGCTGCGCCGGTCATCAGCCCAGCGGATCACTGCGGTGATCCCCTACTTTGGCTATGCCCGTCAGGACCGCCGCACGAAGGCGCGGACGCCGATTACCTCCAAGCTGGTGGCCAATATGTTGGTCGAAGCTGGCATTGAACGGGTCCTGACCATGGATCTGCACGCAGCACAGATTCAGGGCTTTTTCGACATTCCAGTTGATAACCTCTACGCCAGCCCGATTTTTGCGCTGGACGTCAAAAACCAGTTCAAAGACCGTATGGATGAATTAATGGTGGTGTCGCCAGATGTGGGCGGTGTTGCCCGGGCGCGCGAACTGGCCAAACGGATCAGCGCACCGTTGTCGATTGTTGACAAACGCCGCGGTAAGCCGGGTGAAGTTGCGGAAATGACCGTGATCGGGGATGTTAAAGACAAGATTTGCCTGATCATCGATGACATGTGCGACACAGCTGGCACCCTGTGCAAGGCGGCCCAAGTGCTGCTGGACGAAGGTGCCAAAGAGGTGCATGCCTATATCACCCACGGTGTGATGAGCGGCCCAGCTGTTGAACGTGTGTCCAACTCGGTGATGAAATCTCTCGTTTTGACGGATTCGATCCAGCCAACCGAGGCAGTTCTGAACACGCCCAACATCCGTGTTCTGCCCACCGCGCCGCTGTTTACCCAAGCGATCCTGAACATCTGGCACGGCACCTCTGTATCGTCACTGTTTGACGACAAGACGCTGATCCCGATCTACGAGTCATTGTACTCCAACAACATTTGATTGCGGCTCACAGCCCAGTCAAAGACCCGTGCAGGACACTGCGCGGGTTTTTTATTGGCTCAGACCAACGTCCACAGGTCCAGCACGCTCGTGGTATCAAGGTGCTACTCTTTGAAATTGGGTCGCCCTGTCAGTCGTCGTCAGTCGTAAGTTCGGTCAAGGTTTGGATGAGATCAAAACGGCTAACAGGCTTAATCAAATGCACATCGCCACTCTCAATTCCCTTGCTATGCGTTGCAACATCAGTGGGATGGCCAGATATAAAGACAACAGGAAGTTCGGGACATACCTGACGACAGAGTGCAGCAAGTTCCGGCCCCTGGACAGAGCCAGGCATGATAACGTCTGTCAATAAGATGTCTGGGCACAGACCCGCCTGGATCTGTTGCAGTGCCTCGTTACCATCAGCACAGGCTACAACACGATAGTTCGCTTTCTGCAATTGTCGTACAATTATGTTGCGAACTTTACTTTCATCCTCGGCACAAAGGACAAGCTTTTCCAGCGGCGCCTTGGCACAGTTCTGCGTTTCAATTTTTTGTGTTTCCAGCTCAGATAACTCCGCCGGAAAATACAATTCCATCGACGTTCCTGCACCTTTTTCACTGTAGGCTCTTATCGTCCCATTTGACTGACGCATGAATCCGAAAACCATAGAAAGCCCCAGCCCCGAGCCCTTCCCCACAGGTTTGGTCGTAAAAAACGGATCGAAGATTCGACTGATTGTATCTGGGTCCATTCCCTCGCCAGAATCGGAGATGACCAGCATCACATAGCGGCCGGGATCAATGCTTTCACCGGAAGTCTGGATATAGTCACTGTCGATCTGCACATTGCTCGTCGTGATTAAGATACGCCCCTCTTCGATTAAGGCGTCCCGGGCATTATTCACAATATTCAAGAGTGCTGTTTCCAACTGAGCGGTATCTATCTTGGCTTTCCACAAGTCGGGCGCGGTTACTGTGTCGAACTCTATATTTGGTGGTAATAGTCTGCGGATCATTCTGGCAAATCCAATGACCACTTCGTTCAAATCAATGACACTTGGTGTCAGGTGGGCCTTTCGACCATAACTCAACAATTGCTGCGTAAGCTTTCCCCCCTGCAATGTCGCGGTCATCGCATCTTCGATGTATTCTAGCCGTTCCTTTGCATCAGGATCATCTTGAAGAAATTCCAAGTTCCCCAAGACAACTGCCAAAAGATTATTGAAATCATGAGCGACGCCACCAACAAGAGCGCCAATGGCTTCCATACGTTGTTTTTGCTGTAATTGTGCAGCGGCGCGTTTTGCCTCTGAGTTGTCAAAGATAATGGCCAGGGACCGAATATGATCACCATTTCCATCATATTCTGAAATTGCAGAAAGCAGGACAGGTAGCAGCGTTCCATCTTTACACACAAAGTCATACTCAACGTTGTAAATTTTCCCTGCTTCAACGACCTTTGGCTGCCCCACTTTTATTGCATACTCGCGGGACTTCTCGCTCAGGAAATCGAAACTCTTTTTTCCTTCCATTTCTTCAACCGTGTAGCCAAGCTTGTCTGCCCAGAACTGACTGACACGAACGAGGGTTCCAGATCTATCAATTGCATGCATCAAAACTGGTGCCGCTTTGAACAGAGGGTCCAAAGGGTCATCCGTCTCTAATGATTGCCAGAATCGCAAAATATTGTCGGTCATAGGAGCACCCTTCAAAAGCGGCGTCGCCTTCAATGCGCCTTGCCTCAGAGTGCCTCTTAGGAGAATGAGTTCTTTCGCCATCCTTCCTTTATTCAACGTTGCATAGCTGATTACAGCTGTCTACTGATCCTCATCTCCACCGTGATCTCAAGCAACTAAAGGAACCGTGTGCCGCCTTTTGCGGCAGCAGAATTTTGTAAAATCAGCTACCGATCCGGCTATGTTCAGGTGGAAAGTGCAGTGTTGCCCTCTGAAGCGAAAGGCATCAGCGGAACGAGTTCCTACTGCACGTCCCAGTCATCCGCAAACGGCAGATCACCGATCGCCGTCCAAGAGGCCCGCAGCCGCGCGATGCGGCTGTCGGCCCAGGTGCGGAACACAATCTCAAACCCCTTGGCGGTCACATTCTCAGCCACCAGCTCGGCACGGATAGAGGCTGAGGTGTCCATGTCCCAGAGCGAGATCGCCAGCTGCACAGCAGGAGGAGAGGCAAATGCCTCGTCAAAACGTATCTTTTTGCGGCGCTCGCGCGGGCCGGATCCGGTCCACATTGCCCCGCCGTTTTCAAAATCGGCAAAAACGGTCACATCGCCCTGATGAATCCCGGTTCGTGGATTTCTTAGTCTTTTCATATGCAGCCCGGTCTAGTGTCCCTGTATCCAATCTTATGTGAAAAATTAGGCAAGACTAGGACCAAAAACAAGAAAACCGGCCCTCAGGGGCCGGTTTTAATGTCTTACTTTCAAACATCATCCCTTACAGGTTGATGTGCTCGCCCAGTGCTTCCATGTCCGCCAACAACTTGGTGGCGTCGTCAACCAGGGTGTGATGCTCTTCCTTAGTCTCGTGCGCTGCTGCCTGGGCTGCGCGTGCAGCTTCGATCAGCTCGTCCAGATGATCACGGGTCATTTCGGTTACCGGAATGGCTTTCTCAGCCAGAACCGACAGACCTTCAGAACCGATTTCAGCAAAACCGCCCGACACAACATATTCCGAGTTTCCTGCGGGGCTTTCGACCCGAAGAAGACCTGGACGCAGTGTGGTGATGGTTGGCGCATGCATCGGCATAGCCGTCATGTCACCATCCGCACCCGGAATTTGAACCGCGGTCACCTGAAGCGAAGCAAGGCTTCGCTCCGGGCTCACGAGGTCGAATTGCATGGTATCAGCCATTACGACCCTCCTTAGGCCGCGTCAGCAGCCATTTTCTCGGCTTTTGCGATCACTTCGTCGATGCCGCCAACCATGTAGAAGGCGCCTTCGGGCAGGTGATCGTATTCGCCAGCCACAACAGCTTTGAACGACGCGATAGTGTCTTCCAGCGGAACCTGCTTACCGTCAGCGCCGGTAAAGATTTTCGCAACGTCAAACGGCTGCGACAGGAAGCGCTCGATCTTACGTGCACGGGCAACGGCCAGTTTGTCTTCTTCTGACAGTTCGTCCATGCCCAAAATCGCGATGATGTCCTGAAGCGATTTGTAACGCTGCAGAATCTGCTGAACGTCAGTCGCTACAGTGTAGTGCTCGTCACCGATAACCAGTGGATCCAGCAGACGCGAAGTCGAACCCAGCGGGTCAACAGCAGGGTAGATACCCTTTTCCGAAATCGCACGATCCAGAACGGTTGTCGCGTCCAGGTGAGCAAACGAAGTCGCAGGTGCAGGGTCAGTCAAGTCATCCGCAGGTACATACACGGCCTGAACCGAAGTAATCGAACCGGATTTGGTTGACGAGATACGTTCCTGCATCGCACCCATGTCGGTTGCCAGTGTTGGCTGGTAGCCCACAGCGGATGGAATACGACCCAGCAGCGCCGAAACTTCGGAACCAGCCTGAGTAAAGCGGAAGATGTTGTCCACGAAGAACAGAACGTCCGAACCGGATTCGTCGCGGAACTGTTCCGCCAGGGTCAGACCCGACAGAGCAACACGCATACGCGCACCTGGAGGCTCGTTCATCTGACCGTAAACCAGAGCAATCTTGGATTTCTCCAGATCGTCAGGAACGATAACGCCAGATTCGATCATCTCGTGGTACAGGTCGTTACCTTCACGAGTACGCTCACCAACACCCGCGAACACGGACACACCAGAGTGCACCTTCGCAATGTTGTTGATCAGTTCCATGATCAAAACGGTTTTACCAACACCGGCACCACCGAACAGACCAATTTTACCACCTTTGGTGTAAGGCGCCAGCAGGTCGATGACCTTAATACCGGTGGTCAGGATCTCAGTCGCAGTCGACTGCTCGGAGAACGCCGGAGCGTCGCCGTGGATCGCACGGGTTTCAGTCGCAGCGACGTCGCCCTTTTCGTCAACGGCTTCGCCGATAACGTTCATGATGCGGCCCAGGGTCGCCTTACCAACTGGTACCGAGATAGGAGCGCCAGTGTCTGTTACGCCCGCGCCACGGACCAGACCTTCGGTCGCGTCCATCGCAATAGTACGTACAGTGTTTTCGCCCAGGTGCTGAGCAACTTCCAGCACCAGGTTTTTGCCATTGTTGTCTGTGTTCAGCGCGTTCAGGATTTCCGGCAGGTCATCCTCGAACTGTACGTCAACAACGGCGCCAATGACCTGAGTCACTTTGCCTTTTGCATTAGCCATGTTTCGTCTCCGGTTGTCTCTTAGAGCGCCTCAGCGCCCGAAATAATTTCAATCAGCTCGTTGGTGATCACAGCCTGACGCGAGCGGTTGAACTCGATTGTCAGCTTGTCGATCATGTCACCCGCGTTACGGGTGGCGTTGTCCATCGCGCTCATCCGGGCACCTTGTTCAGATGCACCATTTTCCAGCAGGGCAGCAAAGATCTGAGTGGCCACACCACGCGGCAGCAGATCAGCCAGAATGGCCTCTTCGCTGGGCTCGTAGTCGTAGACAGCGCCATCGCTCTCACCTTCGGTCGCCTCGAAAGACGCCGGGATGATTTGCTGTGCGGTCGGGATCTGGCTCACAACGTTGACAAACTGCGAATAGAACAGCGTTGCAACGTCGAAGTCACCCGCGTCAAAGCGGCCCAAAACATCCTGAGCGATGTCCTGTGCGTTGACATAGCCAACACGCTTGACTTCGCTCAGATCGACGTGACCGACATAACAGTCGCCCAAATCGCGCTTCAGGCTGTCACGGCCCTTTTTACCGACGGTCAAGATCTTGACCGTCTTGCCCGCAGTTTTCAGCTCTTCAGCTTTTTGCCGCGCCAGTTTGGCGATGCTGGAGTTGAAGCCACCACACAGGCCCCGCTCAGAGGTCATCACGACCAAGAGATGGGTCTGGTCACTGCCAGTGCCACGCAGCAGCAGCGGCGCAGAGTCGCTGCCACCAACAGAAGCAGCCAGCCCGGCCATCACGGCGTTGAACCGTTTGGTGTAAGGGCGTGACTCTTCAGCAGCTTCCTGGGCGCGGCGCAATTTTGCGGCCGCGACCATCTGCATGGCTTTGGTGATCTTGCGGGTCGACTTGACCGACTCGATCCGATTTTTAAGGTCTTTAAGATTTGGCATTGCCGCGTCCCCCCTTAAGCGAAATCAGCGGCGAATTCGTCCAGCGCAGCTTTGATCTTATCGGCGGCATCACCTTTGATCTTGGGATCTTCATTGGTGATGAAGTCCAGCAAATCCTGATGCTTGCCACGCAGGTGCGCCAGAAGACCAGCTTCGTAGCGACCAACTGCGTTCACGTCGATCTTGTCCAGGTATCCAGTGGTACCTGCAAAGATAACGCAGACGATTTCAGCATTGGTCAGTGGCGAGTACTGAGGCTGTTTCATCAGCTCGGTCAGACGGGCACCACGGTTCAGCAGCTGCTGAGTGGCGGCATCCAGGTCGGAACCGAACTGCGCAAAGGCAGCCATTTCACGATACTGAGCCAGTTCCAGTTTAACCGGACCAGCAACCGACTTCATCGAGTTTGTCTGAGCGGACGAACCAACACGAGACACCGACAGACCGGTGTTCACAGCAGGACGGATACCCTGGTAGAACAGTTCGGTTTCCAGGAAGATCTGACCGTCAGTGATCGAAATCACGTTGGTTGGAATAAACGCCGAAACGTCGCCACCCTGGGTTTCAATGATTGGCAGAGCTGTCAGCGAGCCGTTGCCATTGTCGTCGCCCAATTTGGCCGAACGCTCCAGCAGGCGCGAGTGAAGATAGAAAACGTCACCTGGGTAAGCTTCACGTCCTGGTGGACGACGCAGCAGCAGGGACATCTGACGGTAGGACACAGCCTGCTTGGACAGATCATCATAGATGATCAGAGCATGGCGGCCGTTGTCGCGGAAGAATTCAGCCATGGCTGTCGCGGCATATGGTGCCAGGAACTGCATAGGAGCCGGGTCGGACGCTGTCGCGGCCACAACGATGGAATATTCCATCGCACCGGTTTCTTCCAGCTTCTTAACCAGCTGAGCAACAGTCGAACGCTTCTGGCCGATCGCTACGTATACGCAGTACAGCTTTTTGCCTTCGTCGTCGCCAGCGGCTTCGTTGTAGGATTTCTGGTTCAGGATCGCGTCCAGAGCAACGGCAGTTTTACCGGTCTGACGGTCACCAATGATCAGCTCTCGCTGGCCACGACCAATTGGGATCATCGCATCAACGGATTTCAGACCAGTCGCCATCGGCTCGTGAACCGATTTACGTGGAATGATGCCCGGAGCTTTAACGTCGGCGATGCCGCGTTCAGTGCTCTCGATTGGGCCCTTGCCGTCCAGCGGGTTACCCAGACCGTCAACAACGCGACCCAGCAGACCGTTACCGATTGGAACGTCCACGATCGAGTTGGTGCGCTTAACAGTGTCGCCTTCTTTGATGTCACGGTCGGACCCAAAGATAACGATACCAACGTTGTCGCTTTCCAAGTTCAGCGCCATACCCATGATGCCGCCGGGGAATTCGACCATTTCACCAGCCTGAACATTGTCCAGACCGTAAACGCGGGCGATACCATCACCAACGCTCAGCACACGACCAATTTCAGCAACTTCGGCTTCTTGACCGAAGTTTTTGATTTGATCCTTCAGGATTGCAGAAATCTCTGCAGCTTGGATACCCATTTATCCGACCTCTTTCATTACATTCTGGAGGGAGTCGAGCTTGGAGCGGATCGAGCTATCGATCATCTTCGAGCCCACTTTGACGACGAGACCGCCGATGATTTTCTCATCGACGGTTGCATTAATAGTAACTTTTTTGCCTACACGAGCAGTCAGCGTTTTCGCCAGCTTTTCGCTTTGGGTCTTGGTCAAAGCCTTGGCCGAGGTCACATCTGCTGTGACTTCACCACGGGCCTCTGCCAATTGGCTACGCAGCGCGGCAATCAGCGCTGGAAGAACAAAGAGACGGCGGTTTCCAGCCATCAGCGCCAGCGCGTTGCTCATCATGGAGTCGAGCCCCATCTTAGCAGCAATCGCAGAGATCGCGGCACCCTGCTCGTCGCGCGAAACCAGCGGCGAATTGATCAGGTTGCGCAGATCAGCACTGTCAGCCATTGCGGCTTCCAAATCATTGATACTGGTTTCAAGACCACTCAGGGCCTTGTTCTCTTCTGCAATCTCAAAGATCGCAGTGGCATAGCGCGCGGCAATGCCTGCGGAAATCGAAGCTGGTTCGGACACGTCCACCCTTCCGATACTGGCCCCGGTTTGCTGACCTTGCGGCGGCGTCCGGGGGCGTGAGTCAGCCCTCCCATCACGGAAGGACGATAAAATCAGCGTGGATGTAACAGAGCCATAGCCACCAAGCAACAATAGATAGCGGCGGCCCGAAAAGTGCTTAATGCTGTCTTTTCAACACCTTAGTCAAAGTGCGACCCTTTGAACCGCCCTTATGGTTAGAAAAAGATAACGGATTTGCAAGTTTTTCCGATTCCTGAGGCTTAAAAATCTGAACTTTACTGTGGATAACTTTGAGTTTTGACGCATTTTTCGACCCCACATGCGCTTTCATTGCCAAATTGGCCTTGAGGGGGAATCAATGCGCCTTAGGGCTAAACTATGCTGGCTCTGGCATCGGGTTCGATAGTCCTTCCAGCACCCGTATGCGACTGCGAGCCTTTACTTTGGTCGCCAGCCCGCGTGGTTGGTGGACTTGCTTGCTGACCTCGACAAGAAACACCCCCCCCGCCAGCATTGCAGGCAGGTGACGCCCCGCTTTTTCGAACATTGGGCCCGATTTCAACCAGAACCGCCGCATTGACGGCAGCTGATACAGTGCCGCGGCGTGGCGTTCGGTTGTAAACTGATATGTCCTGAGCTGACTTTCCAGCTGACCAAGCGTATAGGGACGGCCGTAGCCAAACGGTGTCTTATCTGACCGCGACCACAACCCAGCCCGGTTTGGTACAATAAAGATGGCCCGACCTCCTGGGCCCAGGACCCGCCAGCATTCCTCAAGAAGCTTACCCGGATGGTCCGAGGTCTCCAGCCCATGCATCACCACCAACCGGTCAACACGTCCTGTATCAATAGGCCAGTTGGTCTCCTCGCACAGGACCGACACATTGGGCATCCCGGCCGGCCACTGCATAACGCCTTGCGGTCCGGGCATCAGCGCAATCACCCGGCGCGCTTCGGATAGATAGGGGCGCATCAACGGCGCCGCAAAACCAAATCCCGCCATGGTTTGGCCTGCAGCTTCCGGCCACATTTGCAGCAGTCGGGCGCGGATAGAAGCCTGCGCCGCACGCCCCAGAGTGCTGCGGTAATAGAAGTTTCTCAAATCCTGCACATCAAGATGCATTGCGGGCGCCTGCTGGTTCAGTCAATCTGGTACACAGTTTAACCATGCGAAGGCGAATGACCATGCCTCTTGAGATCATCACCATCCCCTGCTTGTCAGATAACTATGCCTTTTTGTTACATGCACCGGGCAGCGGCCTGACCGCACTGGTAGACGCCCCCGAAGCGGCGCCCATAGAGGCGGAGCTCAATAAGCGTGGTTGGGGACTCGATTTTGTCTTTTTGACTCATCATCACTGGGATCACATCGATGCCCTGGAGGAGTTGCAACGGACATTTAAACCAACAGTGGTTGGTGCCCAGGCAGACGTTCATCGGCTGCCTCCTTTAGACCTGGCGGTGAAAGAAGGCACCGTGTTCTCGCTGTCGCGTGAAGATGTACATGTTATCGAAGTTCCAGGTCATACCGTTGGCCACATTGCGTTTTATTTGCCCGAGTCAAAAGCGCTGTTCACCGCCGACAGCCTGATGGCCCTGGGCTGTGGCCGACTCTTTGAAGGAACAGCTGCACAAATGTGGAATAGTCTGAATAAGTTAGCAGCCCTGCCCGCTGACACTATGGTTTATTCCGGCCATGAATACACCCAATCCAACGGTGCATTTGCGTTAACCATCGAGCCCGACAACTCGGCGTTGCAAGCACGAGTCAGAGAAATCGCAAAAACACGTGCAGCCGGCGAATCTACTGTTCCATCGCTATTATCTTTGGAACTGGACACGAACCCGTTCCTACGCGCAGGATTGGACGAGTTGAAGCGGACTATGGGCATGGAACATATTGATTCTGAACTAGTATTCAAAGAAATCCGCGAACGAAAGGATCAATTTTGAGATCTGGTTTCGTGGTGGAACAAAACACGCTCACGACGAATGTGACGATTATTTGCAAGAAAAGCCTTGAAGCTGCAGCGCTATCAACCAAAATCTAACACTATGAGGACATGGTTGGACCACGGGAAAATTGGTAAACGCCAGATCCCCCACCGACCCAAGACAGAGGAGCACGCCCGTGCCTTCATTCTCGAGCACACTAGAGACAGCCATCCATGCCGCGCTCGCGCTGGCAAATGAACGGCGCCACGAATTTGCCACCCTGGAGCATCTGCTTCTGGCCCTACTTGACGAGCCGGACGCTGCGCGCGTCATGCAAGCCTGCAGCGTCGACCTGGGCGAGATACGCAAAACGCTGGTAGAATTTATTGACGAAGACTTGGCCAACCTGGTCACCGACGTCGATGGTTCAGAAGCCGTTCCCACCGCAGCCTTCCAACGCGTGATACAGCGTGCTGCCATACATGTACAAAGCTCTGGCCGCACTGAAGTGACCGGCGCCAACGTATTGGTCGCAATCTTTGCTGAACGCGAAAGTGATGCCGCCTATTTTCTGCAAGATCAGGACATGACCCGCTATGACGCGGTCAACTATATCGCCCATGGTGTGGCCAAAGATCCCGCCTTTGGCGATCAGCGCCCTGTAACCGGCGCCCATGATCCAGAGGAAGATGTGCAGACCATCACCGAAGAGGAAAAGAAAGAAAGCGCTCTCGACAAGTACTGCGTTGATCTGAACGTCAAATCTCGCGAAGGTGACATTGACCCGCTGATCGGCCGTGACCACGAGGTCGAGCGCTGCATTCAGGTTCTGTGCCGCCGCCGCAAAAACAACCCACTGCTGGTTGGCGATCCCGGTGTTGGCAAAACCGCCATCGCCGAAGGTCTGGCCCGCAAAATCGTAGCTGGCGAAACCCCAGAGGTTCTTTCCAAGACCACGATTTTCTCGCTCGACATGGGCGCGTTGCTGGCTGGCACCCGTTACCGCGGTGATTTCGAAGAACGTCTTAAGGCTGTTGTGACCGAGCTGGAAGACCATCCAGACAGCGTGCTGTTCATTGATGAGATCCACACAGTTATCGGTGCCGGTGCGACATCTGGCGGGGCAATGGATGCGTCAAACTTGCTAAAACCTGCATTGCAGGGCGGCAAGCTGCGGACAATGGGCTCGACCACATATAAAGAGTTCCGTCAGCACTTTGAAAAAGATCGTGCCCTGGCCCGCCGGTTCCAGAAAATCGACGTGAACGAACCCTCGGTTGAGGATTCGGTTAAGATCCTGCGCGGATTGAAGCCTTACTTCGAAGAGCATCACGGGTCAAAATACACGGCAGATGCTATCAAATCTGCGGTTGAGCTGGCGTCACGTTACATCAACGATCGCAAGTTACCTGATAGTGCCATCGACGTGATCGACGAGGCCGGTGCTGCACAGCATCTGATCATCGAAAGCAAGCGCCGCAAAACCATTGGCGTCAAAGAGATCGAGGCCGTGGTGGCTAAAATCGCCCGGATTCCGCCAAAATCAGTCTCCAAGGACGATGCTGCAGTTCTGAAAGATCTGGAAAAGTCGCTCAAACGAGTGGTCTTTGGTCAGGACGACGCCATTGGTGCACTCTCCAGTGCCATCAAACTGGCCCGCGCCGGACTGCGTGAACCAGAAAAACCAATTGGCAACTATCTGTTTGCTGGCCCAACTGGCGTCGGCAAAACCGAAGTGGCAAAACAGCTATCGGATATGCTGGGTGTGGAGCTGCTGCGCTTTGACATGTCTGAGTACATGGAGAAACACGCGGTTTCCCGTCTGATTGGTGCGCCTCCGGGTTATGTCGGCTTTGATCAAGGTGGCTTGCTGACCGATGGCGTTGACCAGCATCCGCACTGCGTATTGCTGCTGGACGAGATCGAAAAGGCACACCCGGATGTGTTCAACATCCTGTTGCAGGTGATGGATCACGGCGAGCTGACAGATCACAACGGCCGTACGGTGAACTTCCGCAATGTGGTGCTGATCATGACCTCGAATGCTGGAGCGTCTGAACAAGCCAAGGCTGCAATCGGATTTGGCCGTGATCGTCGGACCGGAGAAGACACTGCCGCAATTGAACGCACCTTTACGCCGGAATTCCGCAACCGTCTGGACGCGGTGATCTCCTTTGCGCCTCTGCCCAAAGAAGTCATCATGCAGGTTGTCGAGAAGTTCGTTTTGCAGCTTGAAGCGCAGCTGCTGGATCGCAACGTCTCGATTGAGCTGACACGCCCCGCGGCAGAATGGATTGCCAACAAGGGCTATGATGACAAAATGGGGGCACGACCACTGGGTCGAGTTATCCAAGAATACATCAAGAAGCCGCTGGCCGAAGAACTGCTGTTTGGCAAGCTTGCCAAAGGTGGGTTGGTCAAAGTTGGCATCAAGGATGGCGCACTGGATCTGCGGATCGAAGGCCCAGCCAAACCGCGGATTTCAGGCGACAAGCCTCCGTTGCTAACCGCTGACTGATGCGCTTCGGCGCTGTCTATGGACTAATAATTGCGCTCGCCACCCCCGCGGTGGCGAGCGATTTTTCATTGCAACTCCCTATTGATTGCACTTTGGGCCAAACCTGTTTCATTCAAAACCAAGTTGACCGGGACCCTGGACCGGGCGTGCTGGACTACCAGTGCGGCGGCCTGAGCTACAACGGTCACAAAGGAACCGATTTCCGCCTTCCCACTCTGGCGGACATGCACAAAGGCGTTGATATTCTCGCGGCAGCAAGCGGCGTTGTGCGGGGGATGCGCGATGGTGTAGCGGATGTGGGGCCAAACAAGGACACACAGGGCAAAGAATGTGGCAACGGGGTCGTCTTGCTGCACCCAGATGGTTGGGAAACCCAGTATTGTCACATGAAAAACGGGTCGCTTCAGGTGCAGCCCGGCCAAAAAATCACGGCTGGCACTGTGCTGGGCCAGGTCGGTCTCAGCGGAAAAAGTGATTTTCCGCATCTCCATCTAAGTATCCGCCACAATGGAGAGGTTATCGATCCCTTTGACCTGTCTGCTTTCGCGACCTGCGGCAAAGCAGGCGAAACCATATGGCAGAACGCACCCGGCTACGTCGCAGGCGGGTTATTGGATGGAGGCTTCAGCCCCGCAGTCCCAGAATACGCCGCGATCAAATCCGGTACTGCCGATCAAAGCCCCCTCCCCGTCAACGCCCCTGCACTGGTGTTCTGGGCTTTTGCCTACGGAGGCCAGAATGGCGACGTTCTGGAGTTAACCGTTGATGGGCCCGAGGGACGATTGGTGGATCATCGCGTAACACTGGCCAAGGATCAGGCACAGTTTTATCGTGCCGCTGGCAAGCGGTTAAAGACGCAAACCTGGCCGCGTGGTGATTACATTGGCACCGCTGCCTTGATCAGAAACGGCACCAAAATCGACCAAATGACCCAGCTGATGAAAATGCGCTAAACCCTGCAACTCAGATCCCAAACGGGCCTGCAGTCAAACTGAGATTATTTCTCTGTGAACTTCAACTCAATCCGGCGGTTTTGCGATCGGGCTTCGGCAGTATCGGCAGAATTGATTGGCTGATACTCCCCAAAACCATTGGCCGCCAAATGGTTGGGTGAAATGCCCAGGTTTTCAACCATGAACCGCACCACAGACAGCGCGCGCCCCTGGCTCAGCTCCCAATTGTCTGCGTATTTATAGTGACCAATCAGCGGTGAATTATCCGTGTGGCCGTCAACCCGGATGATCCAGTCGATCCCCGGTGGAATTTCATCAGCGATGCTGCGCAAAATGTTCGCCACTTTGGCAATTTCAATCTGGCCCTCTAGCGACAAATCTGCCCCCCCCGGCGGGAATAGCACTTCGGAGGAGAACACAAACCGGTCCCCTTCAATACGCACCCCCTGCTGGTTGCCCAACACATCCCGCAGACGGCCAAAGAACTCGGACCGATAGCGTTCCAGGTCTTCGGCTTTGGTCTCTGCATCTGCCGCCCGGCTGGCCAGTTCTATCGCCTCCGCTTCCAACCGTTTGCGTTCGGTTTCCTCTAGCAGGCGCCGCTTACGTTCTTCTGATGCCGCACGGGCCAGCGCCGAATTCAAATCTTTGCCAAGGTTTTGCAATTGCACCTGCTGCGCCACATCGCGTGCCTGACCGTCATCCAGCAAGGCCTGCAAACCACCCAGCTGCGTCCGGAGAGCCGCCACCTGTTGGTTTAACAACGCGGTTTGGCGCTGTGCCTCGGCGGACACTTCCTTTTCCCCAGCAAGTGCGCTTCGCGCCTGCGCCAGCAATGCAGCGCGCTCTTCGGCCAGCGACAACTGTTCCGCCGCGCTGGTTTCAGCAGCAGCTTGTTGGTTCAGGGCTGCCATCAAACGGCTTTGAAGAACCTCCTGGTCCGTTGCAGCCACCTGGGCTTTTTCCAATGCTTCCAGAGCAAGCAACAGCCGACTTTCTATCGCGGCGCGCTCTTCTTGTGTCGATGTTGCGGCCGACCGTACGGAGGCCAAATCAGCCTGAGCCTGATCCAACTGTGTTGCCAGCGCAGCCTCGGTACTCGCGGCTTCGGCCTGTACCAACGCCAATCGTTGCTGCAGTCCTTGCTGCTCTCTGTCAGCCGTTTCTTGCAAGGCGACAATCTGCGCTTCAAGCGTGGCGCGCACTGTGGCCTGTTCAATCTGTAACCGTTGCAGCTCGGCCTGATATTCGGATTGAGACTGAATATTGGCTGCCCGCTGACCCGCCAATTCTGCAGCCAGCGCATCGCGCGTTTGTGCCGCTTCGTTGCGTGCTTGGGTCAACTCAGCTGCCAGCCGTTCGCGGATCGCAGCGCTTTCGGTGCGGATCTGTCCGATTTCTGCATCAAGCGCTGTAACGCGCGCTTCCGAAGCTGTTTGCGCCACCTGCATCTGTGCCAACACTCGGGTTAATCGTTCCGCCAGCTCGTCTCGCTCGCGGGTTTGGGCCCGCGCGGCCTCGATCGCTGCCAAAGCTTCACCCAACTGGCTATCCAGCGCTTGCTTTGCCACATTTGCGGCCGCTAGCAGGGTTAATGTATCTTCCGCGTCTTGGCGTTGAGCCTCAAGTGCCAGCGTCATCGCCGTCAATTCGCTATCTGCATTGGCCAGCTTCAAACGCAAGGCTTCTGCGGCTGCGGCTTCGACCAAACGGGCGGCTTCTTCATCACTCAGCTGTTGCTGAAGCCCCGCCAGTTCTCTTGCGCTGGCCTCGCCCTGTTGTTCCAAACCAGCGATCAGTGCTTCCAGTGCCTCGCGCTTGGCCGCAGCCAAACGAGCAGCTTCGACCTGCGTATCTATTTCAGTGCGGCTCTGCGCCAGAGCCAGGTTCAGAGCCTCACGTTCCGACAACAATTCCGCACGGGCCGCTTCAAGCGCCTCCTGGTCGGCCTGCAAAGTCGCAATATTGGCATTAGCACGATCCTGGCTGGCCAGAAGCGTCGCCACCTGTGCCTCAAACGAGGTGATCTGCGCCGAAGCGTCAGCGAGTTCCGACGCTTGCTGATCGCGCTGGGAGGTCAACGAAGCAATGAGTGTCGCCTGTTCGCCCAGTTGATTTTGCGCTAGCTCCAAATCACTCTGCGTGGTGTTCAGAGTGGAACTCAACGCCCCCATACGGGCATTCAATTGGCTGTTGGCCCGCTCTTCCAGCCCCAGCGCATCGGCAAGCGCCCCAACTTCATTCGCCAGTGCATCTAGCTCGTTTTCTTGTCCCGAAATAGTGTCGCGCAGCACAAACTGAACAATCATAAAAATGGTCAGCAGGAACATCAGCACCAGCAACAACCCAGTCATCGCATCGACAAACCCTGGCCAGATCGAAGCCTGAAAACGTTGCCCGGTGCGCCTCGACAAAGACATGGATCAGGTCTCTCCGGAGTCAGGTGTCACTGCGGTACGGGCCCGGCCACGCGGACGAGCAAAGGTTTTAACCAGCAGATCGATGTCGCGACGCAGCTCCGCCATGCTTTCCTGACGGCCCGCCGAAATCTCTTCGAGGATACGCAACATCTGCACATCAATCGAGCGCAGACGCATACGGCTTTCTGCGTCAATACCGGCGTCACTCCCATACGAGCGCATCACCTCTGTCAGGGCCTCCTGACCCACGGCCACCCGCTCCAGAGAGGCCGCAATACTGTCATTCTGATCCTGACGGTCATTCATCGCGGTAATGCCGTTCACCAGCTCAACCAGCTTTTCATTGACCTGATCGCGGCCCTCGGCGGACTGCACAAACATCGCCTGCAGCGCATCCATCTGTTCGGCCATAGTGTCCAGCACCTCGGCCACCACCCCCGTTTCGCTGCCAGCACTTTCCTCACCCGACGAAAAGCTAACCCGTGTAAAGGTCGACAACCATTCCTCTAGCTCGCGGTAGAACCGGTTCTGACCATGCCCCGCAAACAACTCCAGCAGGCCGACGATCAACGATCCAGCCAACCCCAACAGCGACGACGCAAAGGCCGTGCCCATGCCCCCCAGTTGAGATTCAAGCCCTGTCATCAACCGTTTGAAAACAGCCAGGCTTTCTTCGCCCTCTTTTGGCGACAGGCTACGAATGGTTTCCACCACTGCTGGCACAGTTGTGGCCAACCCATAGAATGTTCCCAACAGCCCCAGAAAAATCAACAGGTTGACGATATAGCGCGTGATCTCGCGCTCTTCGTCAATGCGGTTGGCAACGGTATCCAGAATGGACCGGGTCGAGGATGATCCGAGCTGCATCCGCGCTGCGCGAGACCTGAGCATCGTGGCCAGTGGCGCCAAGAGCGACGGTGGCCGCACATCATCGCCGATATCGTCTGCTGCAAACCGTTCGATCCAACGCACCGATCCGATCAGCTGTACCACTTGCCAGAAACAGGCAAGGACACCAAAGACAAAAACCAGCAGAATGAAGCCGTTCAGCCAGGGATTGGCCTGAAACACCGGAAGCACACGCGGCAAGGCCACAAAAGCACCAAACCCAGACAGGCCCAGTGCGATCAACATCATCATGATTTGGCGGACCGGCTGCGAAAATTGCACTCGGGTCTCGCGGTCTGGCTGCGCCATACTTGGGTGTTCCTGAAACTTTATCTGCTCTCGTGGCCAAGCCTACAGGCTATCAATCCAAAGAGCCAAGGCTTTATGCGCTTAGGATGCGTACCCGGTTCGACAACCAGTCCAGATCAGCATCCCGAAGCCCAATCTCAGCCAAATGTGCTGCAGTGTTATACAGATACTCAGTATTTGGACCGCGGCCACCCACAGCGACTGCAATGATCTGCGCTTGGTCTTCCAAACTCATCCCGCCGCAATACTGCACGTGATGCGGATCAATAACATAGGTGACAGCAGTGACACACTCACCGCTCGCCAGATTGACTTCCAAATCGCGCTCAACATAGGCCGACGAAATCAACTCTCGTTCACGCAAGCCAGCCAGCGTTGCCTCTTCGTGCCCAGCTTCTACCGCCAGTGCCAACCCTGTGCAGTGTGTTTCTGCGTTTTCATCCAGCGCCAAAACCAATCCGGGATTTTCTTCGCTTCCGCGATGATGGATTGAACTCATGCAAAAGGACCGGGCATAGCCAGACAGGGTAGCCACCTCTTGCCGGGCCACCGGAAAGCCGGGATGCCACAGAAGCGATCCATATCCAAATACCCACATCGTCATTGCACTGGTCCTCACTGGTTTCGGGCCTATAAACAGCAAAACCTGCTAGGACAAAAGAGGTTGTTGATGCTGCGTTTGCTAAAAGTGCTTTTAGGGGCTTCTTTGCTATGGTCGTTGTACTGGTTTGCTGCGGGCTGGGGTCTGCGCAATAGCATCAGCACCTGGTTTGCAGAACAGCAACGCCAAGGCTGGCAAGCGGAATACTCATCCTTGGGCAGCGGTGGCTTCCCCACCCATCATGCAACCCGTATCACGTCACCAACGCTGGCCGACCCCGGCACCGGCACGGCCTGGCGCGCCGACTGGCTGGACGTTGACAGCCCCGCGATCTGGCCAGGTCGCCAGACCCTGCGTTTTGCGCCAACACCGCAACGGCTCTCTTACTTCGACCAAACGGCAGTAATCGAGGCCGCCAATATGCAGGCCCAATTGCATCTCGAACCTGGCCTAGCGCTAACACTTGAGGCGTTTGCACTTAGTTCAGATCACTGGCGTATCAGCACCGACGACGGCTCTCTGGCGGATGCGACCTCAATGCAATTGGGGATGGTACGAACCTCCTCACCACTCACTTATCGGGTCGAGTTTGTGGCCACTGAATTTTCCCCGGGTCCCAGTTTACGTCATTTGTTCGCAGCAACCGATGCCTTGCCCAGTAGTTTTGAAACTCTGGATCTGGACATGGAAGTGACCTTTGACACCAGCTGGAACCGGAGCGCGCTGGAACTGCGCCGCCCGCAGCCACGTCATATCAACCTGAAACTGGCTGATGCTCACTGGGGGGCGCTGCGACTAAAGGCTACTGGCGAACTGCAAGTGGACGAGCGGGGATCACCAACCGGGGTGATCGCCCTCAAGATCGAGAACTGGCGTGAGATGCTAAGTATGGCAGAGCAGGCTGGTGCCCTCCCGGCTTCCGCCCGCGATGGCATCGAGCGGGTACTTGCATTGTTTTCCGGCTTTGGCGGGAATTCAGGCGATCTCGACACACAACTGACTTTCCGCGATGGATATGTCTCGCTTGGCCCTATCCCTATTGGCGCAGCCCCAAGGTTGATCCTGCGCTGACACTTTGCCCCTGCCAGCCGCATCTACGGTTATCGGCAGTAAGAACCACTGCGATGGTTTGCGGTATCAAAGTGGAAATGGTCGCGGTGATACCGGTCGGCTTCGGGGCCCAATACGGTGCCAAAGGGACCACAGGCCGCTTTCCAGGCTTTACGCAAGCGTTTGCCATATCCCTTGTCACGCCACCCTTGCAGCACGGTTACCGTCTCGCCATTGGCCAGGGTAAAGCCAGAGATATCGATTGCCTTGCCCTTACCATGCTCCGAAATCCTAGCTCCGGGGCGGTTGTTACGGGTCCGACAGGCATAGTGGGCGGCCACGCGTAGGGTTTCGACCTTGTTTCTGCGAGGAAATGCGGGTTGCAACCCCTTGTCGACCCAACGGTTTAGCGCCTGTGCCGTTTCACAGGTCATCACCGAAGCCTGGCTGAGTGTCACCCCCGACACCGATCGAATTCGCACAGCGTTCGAAGCGCCACACCCGTTCAATTTTGCCGGAACAGCGCCAACCTCTTCACCCTGTATATCAAGATTGCCACAGACAGCGCCCTTACGACGTTGTCGGCGTTTGAACAGGGCTTGCTCTAACACACTGTCGGGTCGCAGGCTTGGGCGCAGCGATATCTCTGGTCCCAGAGATTGCAGATCTGCTGGCCGCGCAGCCACACTCAGGATCTGTTCCGATACTGGGCGAACAACCGGGCGTAACATCCCATTCAAGGGCACATCCACGCTTAGGGCTGCCATTTGCACGCTGGCAACAGGACGGGCCTCGGGGCGGAGCGAGCTTTCGGGAGAGACCGCAAAGGCTGCGCCTCCAGCGACCAGCGCAAGTATCAGCGCAACGGATCCAGAAACTGTGCTCATTTGTCCGTTCCTCCGGTTTGCCCCCCGGCCTGACCACGGCCAAAATCGGGGGCGTCAGTATCTTGACCTGCCTCGATGATGCCACGGCGAATAGCGCGGGTATGGGTGAAATAGTCATGCAGATGATCACCATCACCAGTTCGTATTGCCCGTTGCAGAGCAAACAATTCCTCGGTGAAGCGACCCAGTATTTCCAGTGTAGCCTCTTTGTTGGTCAGGAACACATCGCGCCACATGGTTGGGTCCGAAGCGGCAATCCGGGTAAAGTCACGAAAACCCGCAGCGGAATACTTGATCACTTCACTATCAGTCACCCGGCGCAGATCGTCGGCAACGCCAACCATGGTATAGGCAATCAGGTGCGGCGTATGGCTGGTCACCGCCAGCACCAGATCGTGGTGATCTGCGTCCATCTCATCAACGTTAGCCCCCATGCCCTGCCAAAGCCTACGCAGGCGATCCACTGCATCCCGGTCTGATCCTTCGACAGGGACCAACAGACACCAACGGTTGTCGAACAGTTCGGCAAAGCCGGATTCAGGTCCTGAATGCTCGGTTCCTGCCAGCGGGTGCGCGGGCACAAAGTGCACGCCTTCGGGCAGGTGCGGCAGGATAGCCTCGACCACATGGCCTTTGACTGATCCAACATCGGACAGTGTCGCGCCCGGTTTCAGAACCGGTGCAATCTGCTGCATAACCGGAGCCATGGCACCAACCGGCACACAAAGCACCACCAGATCAGCCCCTTCGACAGCCTCAGCTGCGCTTTCACAAACCCGGTCACACAGCCCAATGCGCCGTGCGGTTTCACGGGTTTCAGCGCTGCGGGCATAGCCTGTCACCTCGCCAGCCAACCCTGAGCGTTTGATCGCCCAAAACATCGAGGAGGCAATCAATCCCAGCCCAATCAGGGCGACGCGGTCATATACTGGTTGGGTCATTTAGCACCATTCTTAAAATCTTTCACCGCCTGCGCCAATTGTCGGCAGGCGGTCTCGTCACCGATGGTGATCCGCAGAGCTTCTGGCAGGTTATACCCAGCCACCCGGCGTACGATCAGCCCTTGTTTTTGGAGATATGTATCACAGGCCTCGGCCTCACCCTGACTGCCAAACCGTGCCAAAATGAAATTGGTGCAGGAAATATCCGACACCACGCCAACTTCGGCCAGTGCCTCAGCCAGCCAGCCTCGCCACTTAGCGTTTTCGGCCCGGCATTTGGCGACGTAATCCAGATCACAGATCGACGCCTCGGCCGCAGCCAGCGCCGTAGATGATACGTTGAAAGGTCCGCGCACCCGGTTCAGCACATCAATAATCGCCCTAGGGCCATACCCCCAGCCAATCCGAGCGCCGCCTAAGCCATACAGCTTGGAGAACGTCCGCGTCATCACGATGTTTGAGCGCGATGTAACCAGTGCAGCGCCAGCATCAAAACCTTCGACATATTCTGCATAGGCACCATCCAGCACCAGCAGCACCCCATCAGGTAGGCCATCAGCCAACCTGGCCACCTCGGCCTCGCTGACCATGGTGCCGGTAGGATTATTCGGGTTGGCAATGAACACCAGCCGGGTGCGGTCGGTACAGCCAGCCAGCAGCGCATCAACATCCGTCACCCGCTCGCGTTCTTTAACTTCAACCGGGGTTGCCCCAGCGGCCAATGCGCTGATGCGATACATCGAAAACCCGTGTTCCGTGTACAGAACCTCGTCGCCAGGTCCAGCATAACACTGGCAGAGAAAGGCAATGATTTCGTCACTGCCTGCGCCACAAATAATCTGATCCGGGTTCAGCCCATGAACCTCTCCGATCGCCTGACGCAGCGGCGCGTGATCCGAATTTGGGTATCGGTGCATCTGCGCTGCCGCAGCCTGCATTGCCTCAACCGCACGGGGGCTGGGGCCAAAAGGGTTTTCATTCGACGACAGCTTTACCACATTGCTGACCCCGGCCACATGAGCCGCACCACTCTGATAGATGGCGATGTCCATAATACCGGGCTGCGGTGTGATCTTGTTCATGTATAGGGCTCCTTGTCGGCACCCTAATAGCTTCCCCAGCGGACTTGGGGAAGCCGCAACATCACAGAGCCGGTTCAGACGCGGAAATCAGCGCGCCGGTTGCAGTTTTTAAGCTTCACCTCTGCCTTTTTGTATTAGAAATTTGCCTGTCAGCTGTTCGGCAAACTACCCAGCACCAGATTTCATGGTCTCAGTCGTTGCACCTGCGATGGCATTAACCTGTGCTGGCGTCATTCCTCTGGTGGCGGTCAGTTTGGCGGTGAGGTCCCCTTCGACCATGGCAAACGATGTCTGGGCCATAATACAAAGCTCCAACTGTTTAAAAACAGTGTTAGCTTGGCACAGAAATTCGCAGCAGTCTCCCTATGCGCGCATCACCAACGCGTGCTTCATGCTACAAGTGCTTTGAACCGGGCAGTGCTTTGATCGACCGAATATTGCTCGGCCATCTCTTCTGCGTTGCGGGACAACTCATTGACAGAGTCGATAACGTACTGCGCGGTCTCGTCACTCATCAGATACGAAAAGTTCAACCGCACCCAGCCCGGTTTGCGCATTTCCTTGCCGGCCTTCAGATCATCAAACAACTCGTCCGAGGCATCTTGGTCAATCTCAAGCAGGCGATGCGCATAGGGGCCAGCGCAGGCGCAACCACCGCGGGCCTGAATGCCGTAGATATCGCTAAGCATGCGTGTAAACAGCTGCTGATGTACCGGTGCCCCGGTTGAGCCGGTCACCAAGAAAGAGAAAATGGGCAAACGTGATGCCGTTGGATGCCCCAACAAGGTCAGATGAGGGTTATTAGCCCAGCTTTTCCGCGCCATGTTCGTGAAATGCTCTTCTTTGGCCTCGATCTCAGCCTGACCAACAGCCTCTTTGACCAAAAACACCAGTGCTGCACGAATGTCACCGATCACATTGGGCGTGCCGGCTTCTTCGCGTGCGGCCAGATCATTGCTGTATTCGTGAGACCAGGGCGATACAAAACTAACTGTACCACCTCCGGGCCAAGACGGGCAGCGGCGACGCACGACGTCTTGGTTGACGATCAAAACACCGGAGGCACCCGGCCCACCCGGAAACTTGTGCGGTGAAACCACCACCGCGTCTTTGCGGGCCGCACCATTGCCCCCCATATCGATTGGCAGATAGGGAGCGCCGCCCGCATAATCCCAAATCGACAAAGCCCCATGCGCGTGCAACAGCAGGCTAATCGGATCAGGGTCGGTCAAAATACCAGTCACATTTGATGCGGCTGAAAAGCTGCCTATTTTCAGATCACTGCTGGCATGCTCTTTAAGCGCCCGGTGCAAAGCATCTAGATCAATTCCACCATCGCGCGCTTCGGGGATTTCTACCACCTTGGCTTTGCTTTCGCGCCAGGGCAAAATGTTGGAATGATGTTCATAAGGCCCCAGAAAAACCACTGGGTCACTCGCCTCTTCAATCCCCAACAGACTGACCAAGCGGTTCAGACCGGCGGTTGCACCCGATCCGGCAAAAATTACTGTATCGTCCTGCGTTGCCCCCGTCACCCGAGCAATCTCTGCCCGAGCCTCGCGGCGCATACGGGTGACATAGGACCCGCAATACGAGGCTTCGGTGTGAGAGTTAGCATAATAGGGCAGCACCTTTTCGGCGACAAAATCCTCGACCTGGCGCAGCGCACGGCCCGACGCGACGTAGTCAGCATAGACCAAAGGAACATCCCCGTTCAGCCCCGGTATCATTACTCCGTCGCCAATCACCCCAGCCTGCAAGCTACCATCTTTAGTTGCGGTTTGGATTGATGTTTTGAAATCTGCGAGGGTCATTGCGCGCTCCTGTGTGCTACCCACAAAGATGAACGAAATTTTCCGCGAAAACTTCACCAATTTACAAGTAGATTTGCCTAAATGTGTGTCGTATGATCTCTTATGAGCAAAAATATAGATCAAATCGACAGATCCATTCTTCGCGCCCTGCAGCAGGACGCCAGCCTATCGCAACGCGATTTGGCGGAAACCGTTGGTCTGTCTCAAAACGCCTGCTGGCGACGCCTAAAGGTGCTGAACGAACGTGGGCTTCTGATGGGGTCAACGGCGCGCGTTGATCGCAAACAATTGGGATTGGATCTGGTGGTCTTTGTGATGCTGCGCACTCGCCACCATTCGGCCGAATGGCTGCAACATTTCCGCCGCCATGTGCTGACCATCCCTGAAGTGGTCGATTTTCATCGGATTGGGGGCGATTATGATTATCAGCTAAAGGTGGTGACTGAAGATATGGCTGGGTACGACCATGTCTACCAGCGGCTGATCGACGGCATCGAACTGGACAGCGTCACCTCGTATTTTGCAATGGAGTCCATCGCAGAAGGACGCCCGCTGCCCCTATAGGCCACGGGCGCTTTCAGTATTTACCGACCAAATGCCGAGTTTGGCATCCAAGTCACCCTGCCCCCCTTAGGGCCGCTGCGCATATGCAAGCATGAGGTCTTCATACGTTGGAAATAGAGGATCTTAACTGGGTACCACCCTGCCTTGGGAACTTCGACGTCAACAGCATAAGTTTCCTGACAGGTTTGGCGCCCATCGAATTTCCCGACAAGCTGTCCACCAATCACGGCGTGAAGACCGTCATTCGTCAAAAAATCGATGGTAAAGACACCAGGCCTATCAAATTTCACGTAGCCGCTAATGTCAGCAACCACTCGCTCGGATCGTTTTGAAGTGAGCGCTTTTTGCCCTGTGCTTGTGTCGCGATAATCCAACCCAGACAAAGGCGGACCAGCTTCGACCCGGTACTTAAGTGCGCTACGGGCCTGCGCAAGACTTTTTACATCACTTGGGTAGGCATAGCGGACGTTAAGGCCAGCCTTCACGCCCGAAGGCTGTGGACTTGCGGGGGTTAGTTTTAGTGGTGCCGCTGACAGCACACTCCCTGCAAACATGGCTACGACCGCAATTGCAGCAGTGAAGATTCTCTTCATATTGCACTCCCAAAAAATTCCGGAACTATTCTCAGCCCCTGTTGTCATCAGGATATTGTGCAAACCTCCTGTTTGACAATTAAATTCCAACAAATCCGCTGCGACAGCCACATTTGACCGACGCCCCCCCAAAAAACAGTGGACAGATACAACAAAAAAGGGCCGCCAAATTGGCAGCCCTTTGATCTGAATCCAGATGGAAAGCAGAATTAGTTTTTGGCGTAGAATTCCACGACCAGGTTTGGTTCCATAACAACAGGGTAAGGAACGTCGCCCAGGTTTGGTGTGCGCACGAAAGTGGCTGTAAACTTGGAGTGGTCGGTGTCCAGATAGTCTGGAACATCACGCTCTGGCAGCTGAGTAGCTTCCAGCAGAGCAGCCATTTGCTTGGACTTCTCACGTACTTCGATCACGTCGCCTTCTTTGACACGGTACGAAGGAATGTTGACGCGCTTGCCGTTTACCAGAACATGGCCGTGGTTGACGAACTGACGTGCAGCAAAAACTGTTGCAACGAACTTGGCGCGGTAAACTACTGCGTCCAGACGGCGCTCCAGCAGACCGATCAGGTTTTCACCGGTATCGCCTTTAACACGCTCAGCTTCGCCATAGATGCGACGGAACTGCTTTTCGGTCAGGTCGCCGTAGTAGCCTTTAAGCTTCTGCTTGGCGCGCAGCTGGATACCAAAGTCCGAAATTTTGCCCTTGCGGCGCTGACCGTGCTGGCCGGGGCCATATTCACGACGGTTTACTGGGGACTTAGGACGACCCCAGATGTTTTCGCCCATACGGCGATCAATTTTGTATTTGGCAGCTGTACGTTTAGTCACGGCTGATATCCTTCGTATAAATCGTGGCCCGGAATGGACCACTATGAAGGGCGTTGTCCTCTTGCCCGAAATCCGAAGGTCCCGAACATGACAGGGATCCCCTTGCGGGGCCCACCAACACCAATAGAGCGGCGCTTATATTGGGTTGGGGCGCAGTGTCAACACTGAGTCGACACTGCGCCCCCTCCTATTTACGAGGTAGGAGGTAATTGGAGAAGTTATGCAGCTTCATGCGCTAGAATGGCCGCCTCTGGCGCACTTAGATTGCGGCGGGCAAAGCCGCCGTAGGACAGCGGATCACAGTCAAGCCCCGGCAATAGCTGTATCAGCCGCAACCGATCACTGTCATCCAGCGCCGACAATGCGGCATTGGCAGGATGGAAACTCTCGGTTTCGACGCCATTTGCCCAAATCACCTGATGATCACTGAGCAAGAGATGCACATAGGTGACCTCACGCACCGCCAGATCCCTGATGATGGTCGACCCATTAATCAGGTCCCGCGCAGCCACCAGAACTTCGGACGTATTAAACAGGGACTGCACAGTTGAACCACGCACCAGCATCCGATGCTCGGGCGAAACCAAAAGCTCTTCTTCGGGGCGATCAATGCCCAGGGCTCCGGCCTTGATTCGCACCGGCCGCAGCTTGGGCATCACAAACAATCGCGCGCCAGACATTCTACGAGACCCGATCCACAGCACTTGCTGGGCACCATTGTCTCGGGTTTGAACCCACTCGCCTTCGCGCAGATTTTCTACCAAGCGTGGACCTTCAGGCGTTGCAATACGGGTGCCAGGGGTGAAGCAAATGACCCCTCCCTCAGCTGGCTGATCTGGCGCAGCAATACAGCCCATCGAATGATGCACCACCCAGAGATCAGTGTCGCGTGGAGGCAGTTCGTCAACAAACATCAGTAACGGCCGTTGATCGGGCCCCACTTCGATCAGTGTGACAGTATAGCTTTGCACACCGTTTGTGACGACAAAGCTGCTGTCCAGTAGAGGTTCATCAACCTCGACGGCCGCCACATCCGTACGGTGCTGCACCGCCGCCCCAACCAAGCGTCGCACGGATCGTGCCGCGCGACGACGAAGATCCGCCTCACCATTCGCCATATCCAGCCGCAACAGTTCCGTTGGCCCATCGACCCGCACAGCATCCCCATGCCAAGACCATGCGGCCCCAACATCCAGTGCATCCATCGGTGCGGCCGAAAGGCCGTCAATTTCTGTTTGTGACCAGGAGATGACAAACGTGCCTTTAAAGCCCGTTTTCATTTACCTGTATGCCTGCTCTTTTATTTTTTATTAGCGATTCGTTAACACAGCTTGACGCGTCTACAAAGATCAAAGTTTAACAACCAATTGCAGTGTCTTCTTAAAACATCAGTTCCAACTGAACCGACCCCAACAGCGAGCCATCTCCTTGGCTTCAAAACTCCCGGCCATAATGAGTTTCCCCTGAATGCTGTGCACTCGCTTTTGGCCCGTGTCCAACCAACCGATAACCCCACACTTTTTGCACAAATTTCGAGCAGCCACTGTTTATTTTGACCATCACCAAGACTAGCCTCAGGGTATTCATTGAGGAGCTTAATATGACCCAATTTTTCCGAAACACCGCCCTTGCCTGTTCATTATTGTCAGCAGCTGGTTCTGCCAACGCCGAAAGCCTGCAAGACATTGCGTCTTCCTTTGGGGCGGAAAAATCTGGCGTAGTTTATACTGCGCGCGACATTATCACGATGAATCCTAACCAGCCACGCGCACAGGCCGTTGCGGTGCTTGGCGACAAAATCGCCGCCGTTGGCAGTTTGGCTGAAATGTCCACATTGGCCAAACAACGCGGCTATACCATCGACACCCGCTTTGGCGACGATGTTTTGATCGCCGGGCTGATTGAACCGCATGTGCATCCAATCTTGACCGCACTCACGATGACCCAGACTGTGATCGCCATCGAGGATTGGGAGACCACCCGTGGCACCTCCCCCGCTGTGCGCGACCCCGAGACCTATCAGGCACGGCTGCAACAAGCGCTGACAGCCCATGACCCCAATGAGAATTTTGTTTCCTGGGGATACCATCACTATTTTCATGGCCCGATGTCGCGCGCGATGCTGGATGAACTGGCCCCCGATTTTCCGGTGATTATCTGGCACCGGTCTGCCCATGAGGTATTTCTCAATTCGGTGGCAATGGAAAAATTTGGCATCAATACCGGCCTGGTCGAGACCCTGCCCGAATCCGCTCAAGCACAAACGGATTTAGAAAACGGCCACCTTTATGAATCCGGGTTCTTTTTGCTGCTCGGTTCACTGGCCCCGGCAATGGCATCGACAGAGCTGTTGATCGAGGGATTGGAATTCAGCGAAGACTATTATTTGCGTAATGGGATCACCTTGGCTGCTGAACCCGGCGGTGTCGTCTCACAACCGCTACAGCAGGTCGTCAATAGTGTTTATGGTGACGATCTCACCCCTTTCAATCACTACTTCATTCCGGATGGCAAAACCTTTGCTGTCAATTTTTTGGAACAAAACGGTGCGGCCCGGATGGTCGAAGAAACCCGTGCAGTGCTGGACTGGGGTGAAGGGCGCTCGCGGTTTCTACCCCAGCAGGTCAAACTGTTTATCGATGGCGCCATCTACAGCCAATTGATGCAAATGAAAGACGGTTACACAGATGGTCACCACGGCGAGTGGATCATGCCACCTGAACTGTATAGCAAAGCCTTCCAAGCCTATTGGGACTCTGGTTATCAGATCTCGATCCACGTCAACGGTGACGGAGGCATGGATGTACTGCTCGACAATCTAGAGACTGCCCAAGCCCGCAACCCTCGCTTTGGCCACCGAACCGTCATCGTACATTTTGGTGTCGCAACACCGGAACAGGTACAACGTGCCGCCGACCTGGGCGCTATTGTCAGTGCCAATCCCTATTATGTCACCGCGCTTGCCGGACGATACGCTGAATTCGGGCTTGGACCAGAACGCGCCAATCGTATGGTTCCCCTAAAAGAAGCCGCTGACGCCGGGATGCCGATTTCGTTTCACTCAGACATGCCAATGGCCGCAGCCTCTCCGCTGCTGCTGATGTGGTCGGCCGTCAATCGCATCACCGCCGAGGGCACCGTCGCCGGGCCCGAACTGCGCGTTGACCTTGAAACCGCATTGAAAGCTGTCACCCTCGACGCGGCCTATACTTTGCAAATGGAAGATGAGATCGGATCTATTGAGGTCGGCAAGCTGGCCAACCTGACAGTCCTGGAACAAAACCCCTACGAAGTAGACCTCATGGCGCTGAAGGACATTCCGGTCTGGGGCACCATTTTTGAGGGCCGCGTGCAGCAGGCGCCTAACGCCCCTGACCAAGAAGCATTCCTGACGCTACCAACTGCGATCGACTATGCTGAGAAAGATATCACGCCTGCGACAGACAACCCGGACCTGAACCAGATGCGCTGTATCGCTGACGGCCAGTGCCCTGACGATGGTCATGACCATGGCGAACTGCGGCGCGCGCTAAGCAAAGTTGTGATTTCCCAGCTCGGCGGCTGAGTCACACGCCGAAGGCCCGGTAAGGTTAAACTGACCGGGCTTCATTGGTCTCAGGTTTTGGAAATGCCAGCCATCCGGGCCAGAACATCAACGCCCTGCTGCTTCCAGAAATGCAGCAGGTCGATAAAAATCCAGTTCTCAGCGAGCTTACCCCCTGCGCGGCGATAGATATCAATCACACGAAACTCTCCGGCCTTTTGCGTTGCAGGCATTCCCATAAACCCGCCTGACGGCACAGCTGTGAAATTTGGCCAACCAAAGAACCCGCCATAGTGACCCTCAGCCATTCGGCAGATATGATTGGTCTTGGATCGCTCGGTAAACGAAGCGCGAAACGGGCCTGAATGTTGCTTGGCATAACGCTCGATTGTGTAGGTGGCTCCGATCCCTGCTGGGCCCCACCAGATCATATCGTCACACCAAGTTTGCGCCAGCTCCTGCTCCAGCGTCAATTCACTGTCCCATTGGCCCAAATCCGATATCATCGCATTAATCGCCACCAGGGTTTTCTCCCCCTCCTCGACCGGCTGCGCATCAAACAACAGCCCATCGTGCGTCGCGGGCCCCGGCTGCACCAGATGCGCTGCGGTCTGCGGCGGGAATGGTTGTAACCCTGCCTGCATCATCAGATGCGGGATATCAAAATACATGGCCGTTTCTGCAATTTTACCCTCCACAACCTTGTGAAAGGCGCAGTAACGCAGAAACGCCATTTTTCCGGTGGGCTGAATGCCAAGCCAGGGCTGATCAAACAGCCCCATCAAATGCCCCATCGAACTTACCCAGACGCCGTCATCAGCATCAAACATGTTGGCGCCGGCCATGAAAACATCCATCCGCCGCTGCAGCCGTGTCAGACTTTGGTGAAGCGGGACCCAGAATTGCTCTGCCACTGCCTCGGGGCCTCGAATTTGATCAAAGGGATGGAACCCTCGCCATAATAAGTCTGGCGCGCAATATTTGCTCATAACACCCGAAAGTGCGTCGTCGTTGGCGCTATTTAGCGATGCGTAGAAGTCGCGTACCACCTGTTTCTCGGCCTGAAAGCTGATCATAAGTTTTCCGATGTTCCCAATATTCGCGATTTTTGCAGCAAAATGAATCACCTGCTCCGGCATCTTTGCATACGTATGCAAAAAAGTCTTGCCTGATGTATCTTTTGTCGGCTAACGTTTTTGCAAGCGTATGCAAATTGATTCCACCGGGGGACAAATGGCTGAAATTCAACTGCGAAATGTAGGTAAGCGCTGGGGATCCTTTGTCGGGGTCGAAAACTTTGACCTGACCATCGCCGACAAAGAGTTCCTTGTTCTTCTTGGCCCATCAGGATGCGGCAAGACGACGACAATGCGTATGATCGCCGGGCTGGAAGACGCTTCGGAAGGGGAAATCCTGATCGACGGGAAAACCGTCAACGATCTAGAACCCAAAGACCGGGATGTCGCAATGGTATTCCAGAGCTACGCGCTTTACCCAAACATGAACGTCTATGAGAACATCCGTTTCCCGCTCAAGGTTCGTGGCGTAGACAGCTCTACCCACGATCAAAAAGTACGTCGTGCCAGCGCCATGGTGGAACTGGATGACTTTCTGCATCGCAAACCTGCAGAACTGTCCGGCGGTCAGCGCCAGCGTGTGGCATTGGCGCGCGCCATTGTGCGGGAACCAAATGTTTTCCTAATGGACGAACCACTGTCGAACCTCGACGCCAAACTGCGTGTCTCAACCCGTGCGCAGATCAAAAACCTATCCCATGAACTGGCTGTTACGACGATCTATGTGACCCACGACCAAATCGAAGCCATGACCTTGGCCGACCGTGTTGTAGTGATGAAAAAGGGCGTGGTGCAGCAGGTTGGCAGTCCAACAGACATCTACGACACGCCAGCAAATACCTTTGTTGCCAGCTTTATTGGCAACCCCGCGATGAACCTTATGGAAGGTGAAATCGCAAATGGCACCTTCCGTACCAACCTTGTCGAGATCACCGGTCTGGCGGCCCCTGATGGTCCTCTAACACTTGGCTTTCGCGCCGAAGATGCGTCCCTTGCGGCAGACGGCAGCGGACAGATCAACGCGCCAATCTACACAATGGAGCTGTTAGGCGACGCCACAATGATATCGGTCCGTGTTGGTGGGGCACTTGTCTCAGTTAAAGCCGACAAAAATTTCCGCGCCGAGATTGGTGACATGGTGTCCATCACTGTGCCGCCTGAAATCTGCCACCTGTTCGACGGTCAAACGGGTGAGCGGATTAAGACCTGAACACATCAAGTCCTCAAGCGAAACCCTTGGGGCATTCAAGGTGCACATGGGGAGTGTGCATCCAAACTCGCGAAAACAGGGAGAACAACATGTTTCTTAGAAAAATCGCCGCTACAACAGCCTTTATGGGATTGATGGGCTCGGCAGCATTTGCTGCTGGCTGTGGTCCCGAAGGCCAATCCATCCGAATTCTCGCCAGTGATTTTCCGGCAATCCATGCCGTTGTTGGCACAGCTCAGGCCAACTGCGGCACAGCTGCGGCCGAATTCAAGCCCAATCACACCACCGAAGCGCGTCAGATCATGAACGCGGCGCTCACACCGAACCCGGCGGAATATACTTCTGTTATTGTCGCCAACTCGACACTGACCCAGCTGATGAACGATGGCCTTGTCCGTCCGCTGAACGATTTGGTTGAAAAATACGGTGAACACATCAAACCCAGCCAGTTGATCACCATTGATGGTCAGGTGATGGCCATTGCCTTCATGGCAAATTCACAGCACCTCTTTGCCCGCAAGGACGTGCTTGAAAAGGTGGGCGTCAGCGCCGTTCCTGCCACTTACGAAGAAGTCCTGACAGCAGCAGAAAAAATCCGCGCTGCCGGAATCATGGATTACCCAGTCACTATGAACATGAAGATGGGTTGGAACATCGGAGAGATGTTCAACATGGTCTATCTCGGACACGGTGGTGATCTGTTCAAGCCAGGCTCAGCCGAGCCCAACGTGAACAACGAACAAGGCATCGCAACACTGAACATGCTGAAGTCGCTGATGGAATATGCCAACCCTGATATTCTGACCTATGCCTCGAACGAGACACAAGGCGCTTGGGAAGCGGGTGAGGCCTCGCTGGGGATCATGTGGGGATCACGCGGCAACCCAATCCTTGACGATGAAGGTTCAACCAAAGAGATCACCTCCAACACCGTGTTGGCTGCTGCGCCAACCGTTGCAGGTGGCTCGATCCCATCCGCAACCCTCTGGTGGGATGGCATCACCATCGCAGCAAATGTCTCGGATGAAGAAGCCGAAGCGACCTTTGCAGCCCTTGTCAGTGCTCTGAACCCGGAAATGGTCGCCGCACACAATGACGACGCAGTTTGGCTGCTTGACGGCTTCAAGCCCGGACCTGCTGCAGCCGGTGTTGCCGCAACAGCTCAGGGCGGTGCCAAGCCTTATCCAATGATCCCTTACATCGGCATCATGCATGGCGCACTGGGCGCTGAGCTGTCCGATTTCCTAAAAGGATCCGAAAGCGCGGAACAGGCCTTGGCAGATGTCGAAGCGGCTTATGTCACAGCTGCCAAGGAAGCTGGCTTCCTCAAATAATCCATCAAGAAAAGAGAGGGCTCCTCAAAGCCCTCTCCCTTCCTCTCCTTTCGATTTCTGACCGGGACGACTGCAATGAAGCATCGCACATTTCTCTGGTTCATCCTGCCGACGCTCTCCGCGATGATCTTGTTCATTGCGTTGCCCATTGTTTCGGTCTTTATCCAGTCGCTCCATGTTGGGCATGAACAAGTTATTGTTGTCTCGGAAAGCTGCGGACCATTTGGATGCACACCCACAACATCGATTGATCTCGAAGCCACGGCCAAGCTTCAGGAAGAGCAGCCACTCGGCAAGTTCAATGGGCTGGCGACATATACAAACCGCTCACACCTTGCCTTTCAGGAACTGGCTGAGGCCTGGCGGACAACACAGACTTTTGGTGAGTTCTGGGACCAGGTTTTTAACCTGCCCTTCTACCGCGCCCTGATCTTTACATTGACCTATACGGCTGTGGTTACGCCCATGGTTATTGTGCTCGGCCTAGCGATTGCGGTCGGCGTCAATAACCTGCCAAAATTCCTCAAGGGACCGTCAATCTTCATATCACTCTTGCCGTTCCTGGTGACGCCTTTGGTTGGTTCACTAATCCTATACTGGATGGTCGATGCAGATGGCGTCATCGGTGCAACATTGCAGCGTATCTTTGACGATCCCTCACTCAGCCTAAAGGCATCAACTGCACTCACCTGGGTCATGCTGATTGTTTATGGCGTCTGGCACATGCTGCCCTTCAGCTTCATCACCTTTTACGCCGGGCTTCAGACCGTTCCCGAAGATACAATGGAAGCTGCCCAGATAGATGGTGCAAGCAAGTGGCAGAGCTTGATCCATGTGATCGTGCCGCATCTGGCGCCGCTCATGTCCTTTGTGACGCTGATGATGCTGATGGACAATTTCCGCGTCTTCGAACCGATCGTAAGTTTTTCGGCCGAGGCCCATGCGACGTCGCTCAGCTGGATCATTTTTAACGACCTGCGCGAAAGTGGTAATCCGCTCTACGGATCCGCCGGTGCGACCTCGATACTGACTGTTATCGGTGTTGTCATACTGCTGACCCCTGTGCTGATCCGCACCTGGCGCGACTTCAACCGTAAATCTCACTGAGGAGGCGATCATGGCGACCAAAGCACAAAACCGCATTACACCGCTCACCATAATCTCCTTCGCACTGGTGGCGATCTGGCTGATCATTGCAGCCTTCCCATTCCTCTGGACGCTCTGGGGATCGTTCAAGGTCCAATCCGACTTCTTCTCCAAGGCGGACTGGCGCAATGCCTTTTATGGCATCAATACAATCAAAGAAACCGGCAGCGCCTTTACAGGCGCAGGGTACCACGGTGCTTGGATCCAAGAAGAGTTTTGGAAAAACGTGATGAATACCGGCATCGTGGTCTTCTTCACCGTGGTGATCTCGCTCACCTTCGGCACCCTCGGCGGCTACGCATTGGCCCGCTCGGGTTTCCGCTATGCCTTCTGGATCCTGATGGCTGCACTAGTGTTTCGTGCCATGCCGCATATCACCCTGGTTTCAGGCTACATGCTGCCCTTTTTCGAATGGAACATCTGGGGGCTTTTGCCCACCACAATTATTGTTCTGGTAGCGATCAATCAGCCGTTCACCCTGTGGATGCTGCACTCGTTCTTCCTCAACATTCCCAAGGACATGGATGAAAGCGCCATGGTCGACGGCTGCACCCGTTTCCAAGCCTTCCGCCATGTTATCATTCCAGTGATGTGGCCCGGCGTTGTCACCACGGGACTGTTTTCCTTTCTGCTGGCCTATAACGACTTTGCCGTCACTTCGATGCTGCTCAGCGCCGAGAACGAGACGATGGTTCCGGCCATCGCCAGCTTCCTTGGCACCACTCAGGTCCAAGGCAATGTGATGTTTGCTGTTGCCGCAGTGGTTTCAGCAACCGCACCCCTCTTCATACTGATCCTGTTCTTCCAACGCCAGATCGTCAGCGGCCTGACCGCCGGCGCGGTGAAGGGCTGATGAGCAAATCTGCACGCCATAACGCTGTTGGGCGCCACCCGGCGCTGAACAGGATGCCAAGGGACTTTCTGACCGCCGACTAATTCTCCCCGTTTGCCCAGAAATCCCCTTGGTATCTTGAAAAAGGAAAACCTCATGAAAGGTTCTCGCCCCGAACAAGCGGTCCTGACCCGCGACACAGACCTTAGCAAAACCGACGCCACCCGCGCGGTTATCGAAGACATGGTGGACGGATTGAACGACCACCGCATCAGTGACATCGGCGAGTTCTTCTCAGACGGATTTCGCTGGATGGGAAACCAGGGCTGCGGCACCAAAACGGGCCTGCAAGAGTTCCAGGACAACTGGCAGCGCCCATTTCAGGCAGCGTTTTCCGACAAGACCTGCATTGATGAGGCCCGCCTATACATGGGGGAATGGGCTGCAGCCTTTGGCCGTCAGGAGGCCACCCATTCAGGTGAATTCCTAGGCATCGCCCCCACCGGCAAGCGGATCGAGATCCGCTACATGGATTTCTGGAAAGTCGTTGACGGCAAGATCGTCGACAACTGGGTGAACGTGGACTTTGCCCATGTCGCCGCCCAGCTCGGCGTTGATCTGTTCAACGGCGAAGGCTGGGAAGCATTTGATCGCGGAGAGAAAACAGCTCCGCGTCCGACCAACCAAGGACAAGTCACATGACCATCGAATATCTAAAACGCGGCAAACCCGAAGCAGACCGGGCCGAAGATGACGCCAAAACCCGCGCGGTGGTCGAAGCAACGCTAAAGGACATCAAGACCCGTGGCGATGCGGCAGTGCGCGACCTGTCCGAGAAGTTTGACACCTATTCGCCAGCTTCGTTTCGTCTAAACCAAGACGAGATTGACGAACTGATCGCCTCGCTCACAGATCGCGAACTGGCGGACATCAAGTTTGCCCAGGAACAGGTGCGTAATTTTGCACAGGCGCAGCGGGATTCGATGCTGGATATCGAGGTCGAAACCATGCCCGGCGTGATCCTGGGACATAAGAATATCCCGGTGCAATCCGTGGGTTGCTACATTCCCGGCGGTAAATTCCCGATGGTCGCCTCGGCGCATATGTCCGTTGCCACCGCCTCAGTCGCGGGTGTGCCCCGCATCATCGCTTGCACCCCACCGTTCAACGGCAAACCCAATGCTGCGGTGATCGCCGCCATGCATCTGGGCGGCGCGCATGAGATTTATGTCATGGGTGGCATTCAGGCCATCGGTGCCATGGCAATTGGCACTGAAACCATCGATCCGGTTCACATGCTGGTTGGTCCCGGTAACGCCTTTGTTGCCGAAGCCAAGCGCCAGCTGTTTGGCCGCGTCGGCATCGACCTATTTGCCGGGCCAACCGAAACCATGGTGATCGCTGACGAAACCGCTGCTGATGCTGAGCTCTGCGCTACTGACCTGCTGGGTCAGGCCGAACATGGCTATAACAGCCCCTGTGTTCTGCTCACCAACAGCCGTAAGCTGGCCGATGACACGCTGGCCGAGGTGGACCGCCTTCTGGGTATTCTGCCAACAGCCGGAACAGCCAAGGTAAGCTGGGAAGACTATGGCGAGGTCATTGTCTGCGACAGCTATGATGAAATGCTGCAGGTCGCTGATGACATCGCGTCCGAACATGTTCAGGTCATGACCGACCGCGATGACTGGTTCTTGGAAAATATGACCTGCTATGGCGCATTGTTCCTTGGCCCGCGCACCAATGTTTCCAACGGGGACAAGGTGATTGGCACCAACCACACCCTGCCCACCAAGAAAGCTGGCCGGTACACCGGCGGCCTCTGGGTTGGCAAATACCTGAAGACCCACAGCTATCAGAAAGTCACCACGGATGAGGCCGCAACGCTGATCGGTGAATATGGCTCGCGCCTGTGTATGCTCGAAGGGTTTGTGGGTCACGCCGAGCAGTGTAACGTCCGGGTTCGCCGCTATGGTGGCATCAATGTGCCGTATGGCGAAGCCGCCGCTTATCGAGAGGCTGCCGAATGAGCGACGTCCACACAGAAAACAAGGCCCTGATCGCACCCCTTCGTGCGGCGATGTATGACTTTGACGAAGCAGCCGTGCGCGCTGCTCTAAACGAAATCAGCGCCCCGGATGCACTCTTCCACCACTGTCACCCGCTGGGTGACAGCATTGGAACGGATGCCTTCTACAACACAGCATACGCAGATCTGAAAACAGCCTGGCCCGATCTGGAACGCCGTGATTACATCGTCATGGCAGGACCAGACGAGCACGGCAACGATTGGGTTGGATGCGGAGGTTACTATACCGGTGTCTTTACCGGCCCATGGTTGGATATCCCACCAACCGGCCATCAGGTTGTCATGCGCTTTCACGAGTTCTTTCGCGTTGTCGATGGTCAGGTCGTAGAGTTCCAAGCCCTGTGGGACATCCCCGAGGTGATGATGCAGGCCAATGCCTGGCCGATGTCGCCTAGCTTGGGGCACGAATGGCATGTGCCCGGACCGGCAACACAGGACGGGTTTGTACCGGGTCCATATGATGCCGGAAAAGGCGCGGCCACCTGCCAGCACATCATCGACATGCTGGAACATTTGAAGAAACACCCGTCGCAGGGTGGCCCCGAAGTGATGGAGATGGATCGGTTCTGGCACCAGCGCATGAACTGGTATGGCCCATCCGGCATCGGTACTGGTCGTGGCCATGCAGGGTTCCGCAATTGGCACCAGATCCCGTTTCTGGGCGGCATGCCGGACCGTGGTCAGTATCTGGACGAGATCACCTATCACTTCTTTGGCGACGGTGAATATGCCGCCGTCACCGGTTGGCCAAACATGGTTCAGACCGTCACCCATAACGGCTGGCTGGGGATCGCGCCTGCGGGCAAGAAGATCACTATGCGCTCGCTTGATTTCTGGCGATTGGAAAATGGAAAAATCCGGGAAAACTGGGTACTTGTCGATATTTTGGATGCCTATCGCCAACTGGGTGTTGATGTCTTTGCCCGCTTGCGGGAGTTCAACAAAGCCCGCAACATAGGGCGCATTGATATCCCTGATGGAATGAGCTGATGACTGACCTGCCCCGCCCCCCTTCACTGACCCTTAGTGGCAAGACAGCCCTTGTAACCGGAGCCTCATCTGGCATCGGTCAGGGCTGTGCCGTAGCGCTGGCTGATGCCGGTGCCCATGTGGTCTGTGCAGCACGCGGGGCAGATCGCCTGGCTGATACGGTTGCAGCAATGCAGGCCAAAGGCTGGAGCGCCGAGGCCCTGCAGTTGGATCAAAATGATCTGCAAGCCCTGCAGGCCACCATCGAAACCGGGAATTATGACATCATCGTCAATTCAGCAGGTTTAGCCCGCCACGGTCCCGCAACCGAAACAACACCCGAGGATTTTGACGCCGTCGTCAGCGTCAACTTACGCTCGGCCTACTTCCTGTCGGCCTACGCGGCCAAGGCCATGGTCAAGGCAGGAAAGCCGGGTTCTATCATCCACATCTCCAGCCAGATGGGTCATGTCGGCGGTGTTGATCGTGCGGTTTATTGCGCCACCAAACACGGGTTAGAGGGCATGGTGAAATCCATGGCTGTTGAGTGGGGCAAGCAGAGCATCCGCATCAACACAATCTGCCCCACCTTCATCCGCACACCACTGACCCAATCCACGTTCGACAACCCCGAACGCGCCGCTTGGATCATGGATAAGATCAAACTGGATCGCGTGGGCGAGGTCGAAGACATCATGGGCGCGGTGCAATACCTCGCCTCCGACGCCTCGGCCATGGTGACCGGCACCGCCCTGATGATTGACGGAGGTTGGACAGCAGACTGATGGCTGAAAAAATCACCTCCCTCCAGGTTGCCGAAAAGGCCGGCGTCAGCCAGTCCGCCGTCAGCCGCGTCTTTACCCCTGGTGCATCGGTGTCGAAAAAAACCGCCGACAAGGTGCGCAAAGCAGCCGAAGAGCTCGGCTATCGCCCCAATGTTCTGGCCCGTGCCATGGTATCCGGCAAAAGCCGCATCATCGGGCTGGTGGTTGCCTATCTGGAAAACCACTTCTACCCCGAGGCCTTGGAAATCCTGTCCAACACCCTGCAAGAACAAGGCTATCACGTCCTGGTTTTCATGGCCTCGCAGACCGCTGGCAATATCGACAACGTGATGGATGAAATCCTGGATTATCAGGTCGATGGCATCGTCATGGCCTCGGTTGCGATGTCGTCAGATATCGCAACCCGATGCCAGCAGGCCGGGGTTCCGATTGTTCTGTTCAACCGCTCACAGGATATAGAAGGCATCTCGTCGGTCACATCCGACAACCACGCCGGCGGGCGTCAGGTGGCCGAGTTCCTGATTGCCGGAGACCACCAACGCATCGGCTACATCGCTGGCTGGGAAGGTGCCTCGACCCAGCGTGACCGCGAGGCTGGATTTCGAGAATACCTGCAAGAGGCCGGTGTTGAACTCTTTGCCCGCGAAGTTGGTGACTTCCACACCGAACGCGCCCGTGATGCCGGGCGTAGAATGTTTGATGTGCCCGCCGACCAGCGACCCGATGCGGTCTTTGTCGCCAATGACCACATGGCGCTAACCGTTATGGATGTCATTCGCTTCGAACTTGGCCTGCGTATCCCCGAGGATGTCTCGGTTGTGGGCTATGACGACGTGCCCCCCGCCGACTGGCCCGCTTACAACCTAACCACCATGCGCCAACGCGCCAATCTGATGGTTGCCGAAACCGTCTCTGCTCTGATGGAGCACATCAATAACCCCAAGACCGCCAGCCCTAAACGCGTGGCCATCGACGGACCGTTCATCGTACGCGGTTCGGCACGGCTGCCCGAAGGCTGGACACCTAAAGGATAAGACCCATGCAAGGCTTCGATCCCAAATTCAAGGATTTCCCCGATTACATCATCGGCATCACCAAGGAAATCTGGGAAGACCGCGGCATCGCCACGCTACATCACTACTATGGCGAAGACATCGTTGTGCGTTCGCCTGCGTCGGTTGTCACCGGCAACCAGAATGTGATCGGCGCCACCATGGCCACCCTGGCCGAATTCCCCGACCGCACCCTGCTGGGTGAGGACGTGATTTGGTCGGGCACCCCCGAAGACGGCATGCTCAGCTCGCACCGTCTGCTGTCCACAGCAACGCACCTCGGCGATGGAGTCTATGGCGAGGCCACTGGCAAAAAGCTGGTCTACCGGATCATGGCCGACTGCCATGCGAAGAACAATGCGATTGATGACGAATGGCTGATCCGCGATCAAGGGGCTATTGTTCGACAGATGGGCTGGGATCCACAGGAATACGCCGCCAACCTGATAACCAGCGAAGGTGGTCCGGAAAACTGCGTGCAGCCCCTGACCCCTGCCAATGACATTGAAGGTCCCTACAAGGGCAACGGCAACAATAATGAATGGGGCCAGAAATACGCCGATATTCTAACCCGCATCATGAACGCCGATTTTGGCATTATTGAGCAGGAATACGACCGCGCCGTTCAAACCGAATACCCCGGCGGTGTCACTGGTCATTCCTTTGCCTCGGTTGATGGCTTTTGGATGGGCCTGCGCGCCTCTTTCCCAAATGCCAAGTTCAAGATCGAGCACCAGATCGGCCGTGACGATCCGATGATGCCACCACGCGCTGCGATCCGTTGGTCGCTGCATGGCAAACACGATGGCTGGGGCGTCTTTGGCACACCAACCGGAGCCGACGTCTATGTGTTGGGCATCTCCCACGCCGAGTTCGGCCCATGGGGTCTGCGCCGTGAATTCACCATCTTCGATGAAACCTCGGTCTGGAAGCAACTGCTGCTGCAATCTGGAAATCTATAAGTGAACCCTGCCCGGTCATATCAGGTTTTGGCCACTGGTCTGCACCAAAGCACTGCTTTGCGGCGGTATCACCTGCACCGTCAAAGTCTGCGCGCGCAGCGGCTGAACCTGCGACCGCCTGGAAGGGCCGTCTGAACGCCCGTGGGCACCTGTGCCCGTTCAGATTACTTTCCAAGGGAATTCAAAATGACCACTTCACCCATCACCGACCGCATCGTTCGTTACGGCGACCTTCAGCCCTGCAAAACCGCCTTTATCGACGCCCATACTCCGGGCAGCGACCAAAAAGAAAACTTCACCATTATTGGCGGCGGCGTTTCTGAGAGCCCAGACCAGCATGTTCACCTGTCCGACAAGATCGGGTTCAACATCGGCGCTGCTGGCCAGCCCCCTAAATGTCGCAACAGCCTGCACACGCACACCACCGCCGAAGTGTTCTTTGTGCTCAAGGGCCGTTGGCGGTTTTTCTGGGGCCGTTATGGCACCGCGGGTGAGTTCGTTGCCGAAGAAGGTGATATCTTCAACATCCCAACCGGCATCTTCCGCGGGTTTGAAAACATCGGCACCGACTACGGTATGATCATGGCCGTTCTGGGCGGCGATGATGCTGGCGGCGGCGTGACTTGGGCGCCTCAGGTCATCGAAGACGCGCAGGCCCATGGGCTGATCCTCGGCGAAAACGGCGTGCTCTATGACAGCAAAAAGGGCGACGCCCTGCCCCACAACGTCAACCCGATGCCCCTGTTGACCAAAGAGCAACTGAAAGACATCCCCGAGGTCCCTGCTGAAGATGTCATTCCGGGCTATGTTGCCCGCTATTGGGATCTGATGGCGCTGGCGGGCAAGAAACCCGCCAAGGTAATCGGCCCCGACGCCCTGCTCAAAGACCGCCCCGGTTTCGAGATCGATTTCCTGACCCGTGGTTCCATCGCGGATGAGATGATCACCGCGGATCAACACACTGTGCTGATGCCGATGCGTGGCCATTGGAAACTGCGTTGGGACGGTGGTGAAAGCGTCATTAATCCCGGCGACACCAGCCTGATAAATCCCGGTGAATCCTACGCTCTAACGCCGTCGATGACAGGTGAATCCAGCCTGTACCGGATCACCGCGACGGATGATCCTGCTGGCGCAACCTGGCTGGGTTAACGAACCAACTATTCCCCGTGCTGCGCTGCGGCGGTGCACGGGGAGTGTACACATTGTGCACGCATATCACCCCCTGATTACGAGGAGATCAAAATTGGTTAAAACAACTCACGTCGGCTCACTTCCCCGCACGCAAGACGTCGTCGACTTCATTTTTGCCCGCGAAAATGAAACGCCATTTGACCAAGCCGAGTTTGATGCCTGCATGACTTCGGCCGTATCCGAAACCGTACGCAAACAGGTCGCGGCGGGCATTGAAATTGTCAGCGATGGCGAAACTTCCAAGATCTCTTATGCGACATACGTCAAGGATCGCTACACTGGGTTTTCCGGCGACAGCCCCCGCAACGCGCCTGCCGATCTGAAAATGTTTCCCAGCTTTCTGAAACGCCTAGCCGACGACGGCGGCACGCCCCAGTATGCCCGCCCCATGTGCACCGGCGAGGTGCGATCCAAGGGACAGGACGAGCTGCAAAAAGACATCACTAACCTGAAATCTGCAATGGCCGAACATGAGGCCGAGCATGGCTTCATGAATGCCGCCTCACCCGGTGTTATCTCGCTGTTTTTGCAAAACGATTTCTACCCCAACCGCGAGGCCTATCTGGCGGCTTTGGCCGACGCGATGAAGGAAGAATATGAAACCATCGTCGGTGCCGGTTTGGATCTGCAACTGGACTGCCCCGACCTGGCCTTGTCGCGTCACATGTTGTTTAACGACCTGTCCGACGACGAATTCCTGAACGTCGCCAACATGCATGTCGAAGCCCTGAACCACGCCTTGCAGAACGTTCCCCAAGACCGCGTGCGTGTTCACATCTGCTGGGGTAACTACGAAGGCCCGCACTGCTGCGATATTCCGATGGACAAGGTTTTCACAACCCTGATGTCCACCAAATCCCGCTATGTACTGTTTGAAACCTCAAACCCGCGCCACGCCCACGAATGGACGGTCTTCCGAGATCGCAAAACTGAAATCCCCGACGACAAGATTCTGGTCCCCGGCGTAGTCGACACCACTACCAACTTTGTTGAACACCCCGAGCTGGTCGCACAACGCATTGAAAAATTTACACAAATCGTCAGTTCCGACCGCGTGATCGCTGGCAGCGACTGTGGCTTTGGCACCTTTGCCGGGTTTGGCGCTATTGATCCCGCCATCGCCTTTGCCAAGCTTTCCGCCCTCTCTGAGGGAGCAGCGTTGGCCAAATGACACCCTTGCTTCTGCTCCCCGGAATGATGTGCGACGCACGGTTGTTTCAGCCGCAAATCGATGCCTTGTCGGGGCGCATCCCCCTAATCACAGCCCCAATCGGCAATCACGACACGATGCAGGCGTTGGCGGAAGAAATTCTAAACTATGCCCCGCCCCACTTTGCCATGGCAGGTCTGTCAATGGGCGGTATCCTCGCTATGGAGGTGCTCCGCCAAGCCCCCGACCGGGTTGACCGGATTGGCCTGCTGGACACCAACCCGCTGGCCGAAATCCCTGAAGTTCAGGCACGACGCGCGCCCCAAATCAAAGCTGCCAAAAATGGTGAATTGCGCCGGATCATGCGTGACGAGATGAAGCCAAACTATCTGGCCGATGGCCCCAACATGGGCGCGATCCTGGACCTTTGCATGGCAATGGCCACGGATCTGGGGCCCGACGTTTTTATCAATCAATCCTGCGCCTTACGCGACCGCCCCGACCAGTGCGACACCCTGCGCCAATTTGAAAGACCCGCATTGGTGCTTTGCGGACGTGAAGACAAGCTCTGTCCAGTTGAGCGCCACGAGATGATGCATAAGCTGTTACCCAACAGCCGCTTGCAGATCATTGACGGCGCAGGGCACCTGCCCACTCTGGAACAACCCGAAATCACAACGGCGGCCCTGATCCGCTGGCTCGAGGACACATGACACCTTCTCTGCTAGAACTCTTGCGCAGCGTCGACACGCCGACTGTCTGCAACGCCATCGAAGTCGCCCAAGGCAAACGAGGATTTAATGCCTTTACCCGCGGCTCCATGCTCTGCTCCGCCCCGGATGAACCCGCCATTGTCGGCTATGCACGCACGGCCAAAATCGCGGCGGTGTCGCCGCCAACCGAAGCACCCGATGTGATCCGTGAACGAAGGATGTCCTACTACAAGTACATGGCGCAAGGCCCTACCCCTTCGGTCGCTGTGATTGAGGACACCGACGACCCCAATTGCATTGGCGCATATTGGGGGGAAATCAACACCACGGTGCACAAAGGTTTTGGCATGTCTGGTGCACTGACAAACGGTGTCATGCGTGACCTGGGCGATCTGCCCGACGGGTTCCCGGTTGTTGCCGGATCCATTGGCCCCAGCCACGGATTTGTCCACGTCAAAGAGATCAATACACCCGTGACCGTGTTCCATCTGACCGTAGACCCGGGTGATCTGGTTCACGCCGACCGTCACGGCGCCCTGGTCATTCCCATTGAAGTGGTCGACGAACTCGAGGCCGCTATACGCAAACTCCTTCAGACCGAGCGCATCGTACTAGATGCTGCCGTGAAAGACGGCTTTGATTTCCAGTCCTTTGAAACCGCTTGGTCAGAATTTGAGAAATCACGGACCTGACATTTCCGGAAACCCGCGAACTCTCGCAGCCCTTTCACACCGGAGGAAGCTTCGCTGTGCAAAACAGCTATAGGCGGACGATCATCGCCATCAAAGGGAGAGGAACCAGTGTAGGTCTGTGCTTCTCCCTAAAAACTGCCCTCATGACTAGCCTTTCAGTGGACCAAAGATGGTGATTGAGAAGCTCTGTGTCATGTGGTGTTGGACTCGCGTTGTTGTCACACTCTGCCCAATCATAGGGGCTCACTCTAGCTGACTAATCGTCACCCAGGGGCTGATTTTGGGTAGTGTCAGGTCTACACGGATTGTTGTCTTCCAGCTAAGTCTGTTGCAAAGTTCAAACTGATTTGTGAACGCCCGGCTGCGTCAATTTCCTAAATTTTGGCGCCGAGAACCATCGCTACATCTACCAGAAGGGGAAAGAGTTGGGAATTCTGCTACGGCCGTGTTGTCGCTTCTTGGGCGAATACCAGGTATTGAGCAACTTCCTGTCTGTCTCTCATATCAAGTATGGTCTCTTCGTTGAGCAATAACTGCAACACGGATTGATGTGACCAATTGCTTCTAGAGCCAAACTGGCGTGCGACGGCGCCTGCCAACCTTGAGTCCAACCAAAGCACGCTGTTAACCGCCTTCGAAATCGATGTCTCCATGGCTAAATCGTCAGATCCGCCATGCAATGCGATTGCTTCAAACAGCAGTTCTTTTGACAGTAACGAGATTTCAGGGTTGGTCAGATAGCTCTTGGCAAGATCTGTAACGGTATCCGGACCGGCAAGTTCGATCAAGGCAGTGGCATAGGCTCCTAGATAGCGCCCTTCGGACCGGGTGCTGTTTTCGACCCCCCTTTCCAGCAATTCAAGTAGTTGAGCATCGCCACTAAGGCCAAGAAGCAGTACCCTAATCGCCTTGTATTCAGTTTCGATCGGCGCGTTGAACCTTACCAGTAAGCGCTGTGGTTCAATGGTAAGGTTGAGGCCTTGTAAAACACTATAATCGGCCTGATCCAGCTCACGGAGCGCTAATTTGTGGATACGATCATCAGGGTGGCCAATAAGGGATGCGAAATACCTGAACCGGTCGTTGTCATTTCCAAGCTCCCACGCAGGCAACTTCTCCATGACAGAGCTTAGGACTGGAGCCAGTTCCGCGTCGACAAAGGCAAGACGTTGCCAGGGACCATAAGCTCCGTCCCGTGCAAAAAGAACTGCCGTATTGGCGTCCAAGGCAAATCGTCGGCGGGTATTGCTGTCGACAAGAAATGGGATCTCTGAAGATCCAAGATCACCTGCCAAGGCTTGGTATGCTTTGAACTGAAATGGATTGTTCGGTGAAGAACGGGCAAGAACGATTTCGTCACTGCCAAGAAGCCTGTCAACCAACGTTGGTTGCGGGGTGTAGTTGTGAAATCCACATGGGCTGCCTAACGAAGGCACCAGCAGACCACCAACAAGAAAAGGTACAAGAACTGTTCTGCGCATAAGTCAACAATGCTCGAAACCGCGCACTCTTTGAAATCAAAATTTCACAGGATGTCATAAATTTTCGTTGCCTGGCACTGGAGATCCACCTTTGATCGAGACAACTGGGGCAACGGCCTTTTCTTATTGATAGGCATCTACCGAAACGGCATCTACAACATAGGTTGTTTCAATATCTGTTTGGCCGTCCACAAGGTAGAGCGCACTTGAGTGGCTTTGGGCGCGCATTTCGCCGCTAATCCAAACTGGATTATAAAGCCCATCTACTTCAAAGCCCTCTTCATATCGAACAAAAACCATCTGGTTAGCCGGAGGTGGCGGCGTGTGAATACAGGCACCGACGGTTGGGACTAGCAGGAATTCGACCGCTTTTTGATCCACCATTTCCAAAGGCAGCAGATACCCTGGCAATCGCACATTTTTCCCAACAACATCAGGGTTAGGTTCGATCGCGGCCAACCTGCGTTGGTTCATGACAATTTCACGCTGCTTGAACAACTGGTCGGGGTCCAGCCCTTGTTCTTCGAGACTCGCTCGCAGGGCTTTGACTTCGGCGCGAGCGGCATCGTCCAAGTCCCCTTGGCTCATGACTTCAAAGTGATACAACTCGGACAGGTCGCTAATCTGATCATAGTCCATCTTGGCAAATGGATCGTGATAAGGGCGCTCTTCAGGAAGAAGATCCACCCAGGTGATATCTTGTAGATCACGAGCCGTAGCTGGAACAACAAAGGCAACTGTAAACGCAGCGGCAAGAGCCATCCTGATGGTGTTCATGATCTAGATCCCTTGCTTACAAACGCATTGAAAGCCCGTCGGCCAACGTCATCCGGTACACCCGAAGTGCAGGCACGGCGCCTGCTATCAGACCTGAACAGAAAATGACCGCTAAGAGAAGGGCCTCACGAAAAGTTGGTAGGCCCAAGCTAATACGAAGGCCAAAATTTGCGGCCAAAACAGGATTTGCCACAAAGGTGACCGCGCTCAGCACAAGATAGCCAAGAAAAATCCCTGCCAGCAGCACCAGTGCGGCCTCGAATAGGATCAATGAAAAAATGTTGCCGGGGGTTGCGCCCACGGACCGAAGAATGGCGAATTCGCGCCGACGAGCATCCAGTGCAGCCGACAGCATCACGACCATGCCTATGACGCCCGCCAGCGCCACCGCACCTGCCATCAGTCGCAGAGCAGTTTCTGCCGTCCCTGTTATCGACCAGAGTTGAAGCAACGCAACATTTGGTAAGACCGCCGTCAGTGCATCGCCGCGGTATTCTGCCAGGTGACGTTGAACCGAGAGCACGGCTGACTTGTCTTTTAGCCCGACAAAAATAGCGTTGATTGTTCCCGGTTCATGGCCGTGGCTGTCATGGCCATGATCGTCGTGACTTTCAGAGGTGTGCCCTTCGTGACTGTTCTCCTCTGTGTGGTCACCATGCTCTTCGTGGCCTTCTTCCTCCGCGTGATGCTCCTCGTGCCCGTCTTCATCGTGCCCGCCTTCTTCGTGCCCGCCTTCATCGGTATGCTCTTCATGTCCATCATGAGATGAATGTCCTTCGTGCGCGTCGTGTGAACTGTGCGCATCATGGGGCTCATGCTCGATGTCGTCGGCAGAACTCGAGGCTTTCGCAAAAGGATCCGCATTTTGGGGGATGGCGTCTTCGTGCATAGTGTCAAAGCCCTCCATTGACACAAACACCATACGGTCAACTGCCGTTCCTGTTGGCGCCAGGACACCGTCAATCGTAAACGGATCGTCATCATGCACATCAAATGAAACCGCACCGGCCCCATGGGCATTAACGATCTCCATGCCTAATGCGTAATCATAGGCCTGCGCAACATCCGCGCCAATCACTGCGCCCATCGGATCATCGAAGGCGGCCCCAGCCGCAAAGGTCAGAGGTTTGCCGCCGCTATGGCGAAACCGTTCGAAATACGTCTTGGTAGTGCCCATGACTGGATATCCACGATGGCTGTCCCCCATCATAACGGGAACAGTCCAGTCAACACCGGGCATATCCTCAACCATCTCATAGCTGTCCCAACTGATGCCTGCACCAGTGGAGCCGACACCAAAAACGGTGGCCATCAGGATCTGCACATCATTGCCGCGCGCCGCGACGATGAGATCGACACCTGAGGCTGAATTGGCAAATCCAGCGCGCGCTTCGGTTCGCAGGCGTTCCACACCCAAGATCAACGCGACACTCAGCGCGATACTGAGAACCGTCAGTCCGGCAACAAAACGGCGATTGAGCAAACTTTTCAGGCAGAGGTTCAACATCAGATCGTCCCCCCGTTAAGCATGTTCAGTTCCACCGTCCGGTCGAAATGCTTTTCTAGAGTTCGATCATGGCTGACGAATAGCAGACTCGAACTCGCCGCGTTGCATTCCTTTAGCAATAGCTCAACAAATGCCCCCTTGGCCTCTTCATCAAGCGCCGATGTGGGCTCGTCCGCCAAAACAACCTCTGGCGACCCGATCAGGGCTCGCGCGGCGGCAACCCTTTGCTGCTGGCCAATGCTCAGCGCACTGGCTGGGCCATTGAGCAGATTGACGTCTGTCAAGCCCAGCTCACCCAACAATCGTTCTGCAGCTTTGGTCGGATCACCCCCCACTTTGTCACGGCGCCGGGCAGAAAAACGGCAGGGCAAAGTGACGTTTTCCACTGCGCTCAGCCAGGGCAGCAGATTGAACACCTGAAAGATCAGCCCCAAGTGATCGACACGAAACCTATCCCTGTCGCGGCCTGACAATCCGCCGATATCGGTGCCAGCCACATGAACCGAAGATTGAGGGACCTCAATGACCCCAGCAATTGCCGAAAGTAGCGTAGACTTGCCGCTGCCACTTGGCCCGCGCAGCATCACTTTTTCTCGGCTTTGCAGGTCGAAACTGGCGATATCAAGTATCGGCGTGGATGCACCAGGCCAGCAATAATGAAGAGACTTCAGAGCAATGGTTGTCATAAAAAACAGTCCGTACATGATCCTAAAAACGGCTTGAAAGCAGTTATCTACGGGGCATTCGGCTTGTCAACATCGCACAGTCTTAGGTCCCAAACCTGTCCCCGTCGACAATTGGATCAGGAGCTATGTTGCGGAGAACCTGTAGCCATCATCTATACCCTTATTTACACCGGCAAACTGCACAGGGAATTCCGTAAGGTTGATGGCCTGCTGCCGTCGAACCACAAAGGCAGAAAGCACGCTTACCGAGCCTGAACGAGAGCAAGACACCCATTCTACGGCGATAATCACTGGTAACAACTGACAACAGCATCGCGAAAGAAATCGCTTCGGATTGGACTTACCGGATGCGAAAACTTGTGTAACATTTCTCTACGTTTCTGGCGCAGTTTGCGATCCTGATTTCCGATAGGCATTTCGATATTCTGATGGTGTCTGTCCCGTCTGAGATCGGAAAAACCGCGTAAAGTGCGACTGGTTTGGATAGCCCAACGAAACCCCTATATCTCCAATTGTCTGAGTACTATCCTCCAACGCCTCAATTGCCATATCCACGCGCAGCTTACGGATCTCGCTGGCTACAGTTGTTTTCCGCGTGCGCAGGACATTCGTTAACCTGCCTGAATCCAGCCCCAATGCTTGGGCCAATGTGTCTGTATCCAGATCGCTGCTTGCCATCAAAGAGCGCGCGACACTTCGCAAGGCTGCAATAACAGAAATGGTAGACGCTTCTGGCTGAGCAGTTGGGGAAGAGTTTTCAAAGCTTCGCAGATTCAATTTTGAGACAAGCCATTCAGCCGGGAAGCGCACGACTAATCCATCGTTGGATTGCGGAACAACACGCACACCGGAGTAGGCAGGAGGCAAGCATTCAGGGAACCTCGTCTCAATACGCACCTGTTCCGAGACCCACAAATCTCCGGTCACCAATTGAAACAAGCGTATGTAATGACTGGCGGCAAAACCCTCAGCCTGACCTGGGGAATTATTGGGCTCGAAAAATCGCTTTATCTTATAGCTGGCCTCAGAGTTGGTGACCTGCAGGGTATGGCTAACTGAGCTCGACTGCTGTGGAACTTCCAGAATGAACCGCGTCAAGAATTCGCCCAAGGTTCCAGATTTCTGCGCGGCCGTGCGATAGGGTGGCCAGTCCGCGAATTGCATACGCTCGCCAGCGTGACAGCCCAGATAAGGATCCTTTGAAAGTTCGGCCATTGTGTTGAGCAAGCCATAGATAATCTCGCCGTGCACTGACATTTGAGGACCGTCGATATGGGCAGGATTGATCCCCAATGCCTGAATTGCAGGGAGCGGATTGACACGCTTTTCTTCGAGGTAGTCGAGAAAAGGCTTTACGAGGATCAGGCGAATAAAGCCTTCTTGCGACGTGGGCATGGATAGGATTCCAAGTTGTGTGTCCCATACTGATACCATGGATGGTTGTTGAATGTTGTCCAGTTTTACACAGAACGTTTTCTAATTATGTTGATTCATGGTCAAGACATGTAATCCACGGCTGCTACAGTAGGTTTTTAAGTTGAGGAAACTGTTATGAATTTTGTCAGTTCTAAACCAATCAAAACAACGCTATTGGCGGCAGCAACAGCACTACTAGCCATGTCTGCCCAAGCACAAGAAGAACCACGTCAAGTTCTGTTCACCAACGTAAATGTCTTCAACGGTGTCGATGATGGGCTGATTGAAAACGCTTCGGTTCTGGTCGAAGGCAATCTGATCAAAACCGTCTCAAGTGACGCAATCAGTGCCGAAGGCGCATTTGTTGTTGATGGCGAAGGCCGCACACTGATGCCTGGACTGATCGACATGCACTCGCACCTATGTCTACGCGACGGCATTCCGTGGGCTCGCGACGCCTACGATCAGATGCTGGCAGGCGCATACACTTCTCAGGTCTTGATTGATTATCTTGACCAGGGCTTCACCACGACACGGGACACGGGATGTAACGTCTTGGGCATCGCCAAGGGTGTAAACAACGGCATCATTCCCGGCCCCCGCATTTTCCCTAGCGGCGGCGTCATCAGCCAGACTGGCGGCCATGGCGACATCGGTAACTTCAATGACATGCCAGGAACCGTTGATGATCTGGAGAAGCATGGATGGTCCTACATCACTGATGGTGTGACCGAGGCACGGCGCGCAGCGCGGCACAACCTCCGTGGCGGTGCAACGCAAATCAAGGTGATGGCCGGTGGTGGCGTCGCCAGCGAATTCGACCCGATCCATATGACACAAATGTCCGTTGAAGAAATGGAAGCCATCGTTGAGGTGGCGCGCGACTACGGCACCTATGTCACGGTGCATGCCTATCACGACCGCTCGGTCAACCGCGCAATCGACGCAGGTGTCCGGGTTATCGAGCACAACTTCCTCGTCTCCGAGGACACGATCATCCGGATGGCGGAAGAGGGTGTTGCGCTTTCGGCGCAGGCAACCATGTCGCTAGAGGTTTTCGATCCAAAGATGGTCGAACAGATCACGTTCTTCTCGGCCGATCAAAAGGCCAAGGCCGTGTCGGTGAACGCCGGAGCCACCCAGATGTTTGAGTGGGCAATAAAGCACAACGTGTTGATCGTAACCGGTGGCGACATGTTTGGCCCTGATGTGGGACGTCAGGCCGAAAACCTGATCTGGTTCAACAAGATCGCGAACAACAACCTGTTTACACTGCAGACAGCCACTTCCAACGCAGCCGAAGTCCTTGGTTGGAGCGGCGAGATGAGCAAATACAAGGATGGTTCTCTCGGCGTGATCGCAGAAGGAGCCTACGCGGACATCATTCTCGTCGATGGCAATCCGTTAGAGAGCCTCGACGCCGTTCTGCGCGACAATGTCGACTTTGTCATGAAGGATGGTATCGTCCACAAGAACTGGTTGCCTGAAGAGAATGCGCCAGTTTTCAAGCCAGCGCAAACTAATCGCAACGCCTATCCCAGCAACAACTAAAACTCGCGGTCAAGGCAAAGCTGGCAACATCATGTAAAAACACGCGACCGTCAGCTTTGCCGTAAGTTGAGTTCCAAGGCTCAGCAATCAGGAGAGCAAAATGAAATACCTACAGCTTATTGGTGCAGTTCTCACCTCTGCGGGGATCGCCACAGCCACACTGGCTCAGGAAGAGCCAGCACAAACGCTGTTCACCAACGTCAACATATTTGACGGCACTAGTAAAACCTTGATGAAAAACGCCAGTGTTCTGATCGAGGGCAACTTGATCAAAACAATCTCAACCAGTGAAATTAGTGCGGCGGATGCCACGATCATTGACGGTGGTGGCCGCACACTGATGCCGGGGCTGGTCGAAGCCCACGCGCATTTAATGCTGATGGGGCCATCTCTTCCGGTCATGGAAGCGAACACAACATGGGAAGACTTTGCGATCCATGGCGTCAAAATGTCTGAAATGTACCTGATGCAGGGTTTCACGACAGTGCGTGATGCTGGCGGTGCGAACGCCGGATTACAGCGCGCAGTCAACGCGGGAACGATCGTCGGGCCACGCATTTATCCGTCTGCTGCTTTCATCGGTACCCGCGGCGGTCATGCGGATTTCGCAAATTTCACCTCCCCTGTTGGCGAGTCGACCAATATGGGACGTTTAAATATGGCTCAAGAAGTTGACAGCGTTGCCGAAGTTCAAAAATTCGGACGAAACAACTTTCGCATGGGCGCCAGCCAATTGAAGTTTATGCAGTCGGGCGGTGTTGTATCGGCCTTTGACCCCTGGCAATTGCTTGCCGGTTCTCAAGAAGAAATCGAAGCTGCTGTTCAGGTTGCAAATGAATACGGCAGCTATGTGATGGCCCATTCTTATCGAAAAGAAGCCATCATGACGGCGCTGAACGCTGGGGTGCGGTCGATTGAACATGGTTTCATGTTTGACTGCGAAATTTCAGCACTCATGGAGGAGAAAGGTGCCTATATTACTACGAACCTAACCGCGTTCGATCCCGGTTTGCTGGATATACCCGCAGTAAATTCTGTGCCTGCCAGTCTGCGCAAGGCAAAGTCCGCGTCGGCTGCCTTTGTTGATTACATTCCGAATATGAAGCAATGCCCTGCAAAACGGGCCTTTCAAACTGATTGCGTCGGCGGCGTCGGGGACTGCAGTAAGCAGATCGCTTATGAAAAATTCCTCAATGCTGATTTCTTTGATCCGCACACGGCGCTTGTGACGATGACATCAACCGGTGGCGAGTTGGTGGCCTTGTCTGGTGATTTCATGAACCCCTACCCTGACGGCAAGTTGGGTGTGATCAAAGAAGGTGCCTATGCGGATATCTTGTTGGTGGATGGTAACCCACTGGAGGATTTTTCGGTCATGGGAACATCTGACAAGTGGTTCGATGGACCGATACGCCCATACAGCGTTGAGACAATGCCCCTCATCATGAAAGACGGTGTCATCTACAAGAACACGTTGAACTGATGCTGTGTTGGCGGCCTAATGATCGGGGCCGCCAACTTTCTGTAACTCCGATAGGATTTGCCCTCATGCGTTTCAGCTTTCTCGCCCTATTCTTTCTGGCTGCGCTTTCATTTGGCACATCGACCTTCGCTCAGGGTCTTGGTGGCCCGTCATCCGTCCAGGCCGACCTGACCCCCGGCGACGGGCTGACTGATCCGCAATACCGTTCGGATTTCCCCAAGAACATCGCGCCCAGTTGGTTTGCGTGGAAAGATCAACTGGGCGAACAGCGGTTCAAGTTCAACATCGATTACCTGTCAATTGGCCAGTCCTCTACCTCAAACATGGGCGAGGGTCATGCCAGCGGCGGCATTGCCCGGCTCTATGGTAGCTGGCAAGCAACCGAACTGGGATCGCTGACCTTCAAAATCGAAGACCGCCACACCTATGGGGTCGTCGCTCCGCAGTTTTTGGGCCTGAACGGCGGGGCGCTGTCGATCACCGGAACAGCTTTTAACGGCAATGGCACAATGTTGACCAACCTGTTCTGGACCCAGCGCGCTGCAGATGGGTCGTGGACCCTGCAAGTTGGTCAAATCGACGTGACAGACTTCACCGATATCTACGGGCTGGTCAGCCCCTACACGTCATTTCAGAACCTGTCCTTCAACACCAACCCGACCATCAATGCCCCCAATCAGGGGTTAGGGATTGCAGGTGGCGCCAAACTGGGTAGCAATTTTTATGTCATCGGCGCGGTGGCGGACGCCAACGCCGATCCGACAGACCCTGACTTAGACGTCTTTTCAGACGGCGACCTCTACAAGAGTATCGAGATTGGTTACACAAGCGGCTTTGACCGGATCTATTTCGACAATATCCACCTGACACTGTGGCACGGAGATGCCGCAACCGATGGTAGTCGAGCCGAGGACTACGGCGCATCCTTTTCAGCAGCCTGGTTCATTGACAACAAGTGGATGCCCTTCCTGCGCGCTGGGGCCTCTAAGGGCACGGAAGCGCTTTACGAGCGGTCTGTGTCCGCTGGCGTTGGGTACTACGGACGAAATACCGATCTGGGCGGGTTAGGCCTGAACTGGGCCGAGGCAAAAGGCATACCGGGCAGTCAAACAACCGCTGAGCTATTCTATCGTTTTTCGATTTCCCCAGGCCTGCAGATCACTCCTTCGTTACAGTACATCCATAACCCGCTGAACAACCCGGGCCAAAGCAGTATAACCATTGCCGGAGTTCGGGCGCGGATTGTGTTCTGACAAACAAAGCGACACGTCTCGTGGGTCACAGCCCCGCGTGTCCTTCAATGCAGGGAGGCTTTGTAGTCCCTTCAAGATGGCAACCCCAATGATCTGTTCACTTTTGACCAGGGATTAACATTGAAGCGGTGACTACTTAAATGAAGCAAAGAGCCATTATGGTTGGTACCGTTTCATTGCATATTCCAGCGATTAGAAGCGGAGTTTATAATTGATATGAGCTTATACAATTTCATGCAGAAAGATTGGTCGGAACCAAAATTCAGTCACCTGCAGCAGAACTAAGCTAAGGGTTATCCACGTTCACAAACCACTGTTTGACGATGTTCGCGAACCCCAGCAAGATAAGGGATCGCCAATTTTTGGGTGTGTTATACCTGCGAAACCGGCCTAACTCTCCCATTTGGGCAACTTAGGCTTAGTTTAACATTTCATAGGGCCCACAATTGCATAGCCATTGATGAACACAAACCCATTGATTTCATCGAATAATTTCTTAGAATTCGAACAAAATGCCGCCCGAAGGCGGCATGGTCTCAATTTTGATGGAATTATTGGTGGCGCTAAGCTTCCGGGATCGAAAAACACACCTCATCTGAAAGATCTAGACGCGGCGATTCCACCAAACTGATCACCTCTTCCGGTCCGATCAGCCTTGCATTGAGCCTGAAGCCCGTTTGCAGCCGAAGCCTCTCTTTCAAGTAACAGCTGAACAGCAGATCAAGGATAATCTCGAGCTCCGTTCGCGATCGTTCTGCTGCTCCGGTTTGGTGCTCAAATCCCGGTGGTACTTCGCCCACTGGAGAAAAACTCTCTCAATTCTCTGCTTCAATTTGGAAACGCCGCGACCATCAATAGCCTGACCAATCTTGCTGGCAAGGACCGTTTGTTCCTAGATGCGATGAAACAACCCAAGGTCAAGAAGGGAATCACCCCCCAAGTCCAACATCGTATCAGCTTGCAGGTCCGTCCCACCGCTACTGAATTAACCGATCAGATAACCACGGCTTCTAGGCCGATGAACCTCAGTCTCAACGCGTGACCCCAACCATAAACTCCATAGTCGAATTGTATCGGATGACGTTAGAGAGCCTTCACTCATGGCGAAGTTGCAAACAGATCTATCGGTCGGTAATTGCGTAAGCCAAGCGCACAGACAATCATACATTTTTCTGCCGCCTCTTGATCACCAAAGACCACAGTCGCTCGAGATATGGCTTCTGCAAACTGCCAAAGGCGGCTTCCCTGTTCGATGGAACGATAACTTTTGCCATCCTCGGAATTTCGCTTCTCGGTTGGTACTCGAGCCATGTTTCTACTGGCCGCTCCTGTCCACATTGGCATGTGTGCCTCCCAACCTTGCGGTCGTCAAAACAGACATCACCATCCGGCGCAAAAGGCGCACAGCGGCCATTCGCTGAGCTTTGCATCAAGGTCAACTGCGCGGGGCGAAGCGTGAATTCGCAGCGAATGCTCAAATGGCCATTCCCCCACTAAGTGCTAGCCTGATCGACGAATTGCGAGCTCGCGATAAAGGGCCTCTCGGCTCACCGAAAGCTCGTTTGCAATTCCCTGCCACTGCCCTTTCTCTGGCAGGGGGCCATATTCTGCCAGCCAGGCATTTAGTCTATCAGAAACGGTTTTGAGGCTGCGAATTTCAGCACGCATGCGCGTACTTTGTACCGTCCTTGCCAAATGCGCAGCCCAAGTTTCGGACACTTCCGCATCTGCCCGCAAGGCGCGCCGGAACTCCTGTCGTGGCAAGGCGAGCAGAAGTGTAGGCTCCACAACGGTGCAGTCGCAATGGTAGCAGTCCGCATAGACTGAAGCCTCGGCAACCACATCTCCTGCTTTGGCCCTTTGAAGGTAGACCGCGTCACCGTTGGCAAGATGTCTTAGCAAAACGGCACAGCCATCGCGCACGAAATAAACATGGGTAACGCACGCACCAGAAAGGAACACGGTCGCACCCGCGTCAAAGCGACGTTCTTGCGCGCCATTAAACAGTGAAGAAAATCCAAGGGACATGATCATTATCATATCTGATGCAGCGCAAATTTGACAGAAATACTGGCGAAAAGGAGCCAAAATATGAAATCGCCACTTTTGATTGCCCTCTTGATGATCGCCGTCGGAGCGCCTGCGCTGGCTGAAACCATCCATCAACCCTACAAAGGTTTTGAGATTAGAAGCATTGCCAGTCTTTCCGTCAAAGATATCGAAGAATTGCAAAGCGGCGCAGGCTGGGGTTTGGCCTTGCCAGCCGAGTTGAACGGTTATCCAGGCCCAGCACATGTGCTGGAGTTGCAAACCGACCTTGATCTGACGCCTTCGCAAGCCAGCCAAATGCAAGCGATTTTTGATGCCATGCAAATAGAGGCAGTAACCCAAGGAAACGCACTGATCCAAGCCGAACACGATCTTGATCAAGGTTTCAAATCTGGTGATCTTTCACCAGCAAAATTACGTACATTGATTGCCGCCGCCGAGGCTGCGCGTGCCAACTTACGCTACATTCATTTGTCGCGGCACTTGATGAGTGTTGACGTGCTCTCAGCGGAGCAAAGTTCGAAGTACTCTGAATTGCGTGGGTACATATCTGATCCGTGCCAGCCCGTTCCCTATGGTCATGATGTTGACATGTGGCGCAAGCACAACGGATGTGGAGATAACTGACAAGGGAATTTTGGAACACTGTGTCGCATCAAGAAATTTGGGCTTGATGCTGCCATTTGCCTCATAAGACACCTAGGCTCGTTTTAGGGTCCGCTCAGGGAATTCCGATGGTATCCTGCACCGCTGCAAGTCGTGTTGAACTTAGCTAACTAAAATCAATCCCAACCCAGAAATCACTATCTGTTCTCCATTCTAGCGACAGATGTTCTATCACGGTGATATTTGCTTATATTGTTTGATGAGGAGCTCGAGCAACAACATGCATTAATCGGCATTCCTCTTGGGGAAGTTCTGCTAAGATCGTGTCGACGGCGCGCGAAACCTGTACGCCTATGGCAGGCAAATCTATTGACTAGGACATATCCATGAAACCGGACATGAGCAGGCGAGGTTCAACTTGTACTGGCGTCGCGTGTAATTTCACTGCGGAACACGTTGCTTCAAGTTCGGTCACCGGCCTTGATGCTGTAGTCCGGCGTCAGAAGTTTTGGACCAAGGCTGTAACCCTATGATGGATGCAATTCTTGTTATCAATGCCGGCTCTTCCAGTCTGAAGTTCCAGATTTTCGCGGTCGCGGGCGACGACCTGTCGCATCATGTTCGCGGCCAGATCGATGGTATTGGCGTGCGCCCTAGGCTGCGCGCCACCGGAGCGGATGGTGAGGTACTGATCGACCAAGCCTTCACTCCCAAGGATGTGCCGGACCTTCCCGCCGCAATCACCGAGACACGTACATGGCTAAATGGGCTGGAGAGATTTCGGTTCCGCGCTATCGGCCATCGTGTCGTGCATGGCGGACCGCGTTATGATGGACCTGTGCTGATTGACGCCAATGTCCTGAAGCAGCTTGCTTCTTACCAAGATCTTGCCCCGTTGCATCAGCCCAATAACCTCGCGCCGATCCAGCTAGCAATGGAGATTGCCCCTGAGGTGCCGCAGGTCGCATGCTTTGACACCGCATTTCATCGTGGTCACGACGAGATTGCCAGCAGCTATGCCTTGCCAAGCGCGTTCTATGAAGAAGGTGTACGGCGCTATGGGTTTCACGGACTGTCCTATGAGTACATTACCGGGCGCCTCAGCGAGATTATGCCCGACGCGGTTAAGGGCAAGGTGATTATCGCTCATCTAGGTAGCGGTGCATCAATGTGCGCAGTGTCCGACGGGCGCAGTATTGAAAGCACCATGGGGTTCACGGCGCTCGACGGGCTGCCAATGGGCACCCGGCCAGGGCAGCTTGATCCGGGCGTCGTGCTACACTTGATAACCGCAAAAGGCATGAGTGCGGACGCTGTGTCGGACTTGCTGTATCATGAGTCCGGCCTCAAGGGACTATCAGGCCAGTCAAGCGACATGCGCGACCTGCTAGCCAGCAAAAACCCGCGCGCAGCGCTTGCTGTCGATCATTTCGTCTACCGGTCCGGGATGATGGCGGGAATGCTCGCTGCGGCTCTTGGCGGTCTGGACGCTTTTGTCTTCACCGCAGGGGTCGGTGAGAATTCACCCGAGATCCGGGCGCGGATTGCTGATAAGCTGGGCTGGCTTGGGGTTGAAATCGACCATGTGGCAAACGAGGCTGGGGCAACCTGCATTTCGACCCATGCAAGCCGCATTGCTTTGTACGTTATTCCAACGGACGAGGAGCTGGTTATCGCTCGCCATACCCTCACTATTGTTAGGGAAAAGGCCCAATTGTGAGGCTCAAGTACGGTCTCATTCTCCCACATAAAGTTCGCCGCTGCAGGAACGCTGGTTCAACAGGGTAATTGCCATACAGTTCGCCTTGGAATTGGATGTGGGTGTATAGCGGGGCAATCAGGGGCTATTGGAAAAACAGGCGCGAACCGGCTCTTGCCCTAGCCCCAGTTTGCAAGTGGACATATCTCGATTTAGTTACAATCCAAGTGCTCGACAATCAGCTTCGCGAAGGGAGCTACGTCTCTTTCAAAACTCGCGGTATCGAGGGCCTTCATATAGCGCTTCCGCTGATCAAGCCTGATCACAGCTCAACGACAGCCTGAGCTTGCGAAATCAGCGTTCATAGCAAGGCGAGCGAGTCTCCCATTCCCGTCCGGGTGCTGATGGATGTAGCCCAGAAACCAGTGACCAAGGACTGCGCGCGCAAAAGGATGCTCCTCTTCGTCAAAGTCGGGCTCTTCACGTCCGTATCACAGTCAAGTTAGTCGGCATTCCCTCCTACTTAGGTATGTCTATTATCATAAAGATGGAGGACCACGATGATTACAAGACGCACTGTACTTGGACTATTTGCCACCACGCCAACTGCACTCGCCCTGTTTCCGAGAATGGCGTTGGCCCGTGAGCCCGAGGTTTTTCAAAATCCCGTCGCTATCAATTCCATCGACCCTGTTGGGTATTTCGAACAGGGAAAACCTGTTGTTGGTTCTGCGGATCACAAAGTGAATTGGGGCGGTGCTGAATGGCGTTTTTCGAGCAAGCGCAACGCTTCCAAGTTCGCGTCTGCCCCAGATTCTTATGTACCGGTTTTCGGAGGTTACTGCGCCTACGCGGCGTCACGCGGTTATCTTGCACCAACAATCCCCGAAGCCTGGACGATTTTCGACGAAAAGCTCTATCTCAACGCAAGTCTGCGAGCCCAAAAACTTTGGCGCAAAGAAATTCCCGGTAACATTGCTGCCGGGCTCAAGAACTGGCCCGGCATACTCGGATAATTGGTGACGTAAGACCCTGAAGGACAAAAAAATCAGGCGGCTTCGTAACGGGCAAATACCTCAGTAGTTCCATCCTTGTAGAATAGGATGACATCATAAGCGTCCCGCTCGCTTTCCGGCCCCATGCCGGGAGAACCCCATGGCATTCCCGGGACCGAGAGGCCAAGAGCATCCGGACGTTCCGCCAAAAGCCGCTTTACATCGGACGGGGGCACATGCCCCTCAATCAAATACCCTTCGATAGACGCAGTGTGGCAGGAAGCTAGCTCTTCGGTGATCCCAGACTTGAGCTTGTGCCGGAACAGTTTTTCGTTCGTTGTCTCCTGAACTGAAACGTCGAACCCGGATCGCTTCATAATCTTGACCCAAGATCCGCAACAACCACAGCTTGGGTCTTTTAGCACCTGCATCTTAGGAGTGCCTTGTGCAATTGCGGGGGCTGCGGAAACGGCTGCGACAGCTAGCATTCCCTGTAACAGGTTTCTTCTGGTGAACGCGCTCGTGTTCATTGTTCGCTCCTAATGGCGTCCTCGACGAATATCTCGTTCAATCGCCCTAATGTATGAGGGGTTCCTAAGTGGTTTGCACGACACAGGCGTTGACACAGCGCAAATTGCGCTTAGGCAATTGTCTTGCGGTATCTGCAACCCACGATGTTCTACGACAGAGATTTCGTAAGGACCGTATTGCCCAGGCTATCCAGGATCGGACAATCGGGTCGGTGATCCCCCGCACACTCGTCAATCAAATGGGAAAGAGTTGCATGCATGGCTTTCAGATCTGCGATTTTGTCTTCTATTTCTTTTAGATTGTGCTGAGCGACTTGTTTAACATCAGCACTTGCTCGCGATGTGTCATTGTACAGTTCTAGCAGGGTCCGGCAGTCTTCAATCGAAAAACCTAGCGAACGCGCACGACCGATGAATGCCAACTTATGCAGTTCCACGTTCTCGAAGTCGCGATAGCCGTTGGGCAGACGTTTGGGTTTGATAAAGCCGATATCTTCATAATATCGGATGGTCTTCGCTGGCAGGCCGGATTTGTCGGCCACGTCACTGATATTCATTGCCCATCTCCTCTTTAACTTGCAGGTGCGGACTTCAGGTTGAGATCGGAATTTTTCACTGTGTCATCCGCCCGGTCTACTGCGGGGCGGATCCACTTCAAACGCAAGGCATTTGTCAGGACGAATACGCTCGACAAGGCCATCGCAGCAGCGGCCAGAACAGGTGACAAAAGTGGGCCACCAAACGGGTACAGAACCCCAGCTGCAACTGGGATCAGCAAAGTGTTGTAGCCAAAGGCCCAGAACAAGTTTTGACGGATATTGCGCATCGTCTGTTGGGAAACATCAATAGCATTCACCACGCCTAACAGGTCGCCCGACATAAGAACGACATCCGCCGCTTCGATGGCAACGTCTGTTCCAGTTCCAATTGCCACCCCGACATCAGCAGCCGCCAGTGCAGGCGCATCGTTGATGCCATCCCCAACAAAGGCGAGCTTACCTCCGTCCGCACTCAGGCTCTCCAGCGCAGCAACCTTGCCCTGCGGCAGCACTTCAGCGACAACGTGATCGATACCAAGTTCTTCTGCGATGGCTTCAGCCGTCACCTGGTTATCACCAGTAATCATCGCCACTTTCAAACCCAGGCTGTGCAACGCCTTGATAGCCTGCGGTGTGGTCGGTTTGATCGGATCCGCCACCGCAATGACCGCTGCAACCTGACCGTCGATTGCGGCGTATAGCGGAGTTTTGCCCTTGGAGGCCAAAGTAGAGCTGTGCGCCGCCAAATCGCCGAGATCCAGCCCTTCCCTCGTCATCAACCGATCCGCGCCAATCAGCACGTCCCGCCCTTCGATCTGAGCTTTTACACCAAACCCGGTGATCGACGTGAACGAGTTGACCTCTGGCAGTGAAACTCCGCGTTCTTCTGCAGCAGCAACAATAGCCTCGGCGATTGGGTGCTCGGAATTTCGCTCCACGGCCGCCACCATTCGCAACACGTCCGTTTCGTCCATTCCCTCCGCGAGGATCAGATCGGTGAGTGCTGGGCGTCCGGCGGTCAGCGTACCAGTCTTGTCAAGCGCAACGACGCCACTTTCCTGAAGCATCTGTAACGCGTCTCCCTTACGAAATAGAACGCCCATCTCAGCCGCCCGCCCAGTGCCGACCATGATCGACGTCGGCGTCGCAAGGCCCATGGCACAGGGGCAAGCAATAATCAGAACCGCGACACCCGCGACCAAGGCCAGGCTCAGCGCCGGATCCGGCCCAAAGAGGAACCAGATCGCCACGGTCAGAAGAGCGACCACCATCACCGCTGGAACAAACCACTGCGTGATCCTGTCCACCATTCCCTGTATCGGCAGTTTGGCACCCTGGGCCTGCTCGACCATCCGAATAATCTGCGACAGCATCGTGTCACTGCCAACTTTCTCTGCCCGGAAGGTCAAGGCACCAGTTCCATTAACCGTTGCCCCAACCACGTTGGCACCTTCGGACTTTTCGACTGGCAGCGGCTCCCCTGTGATCATGCTTTCGTCAACAAAGGATGAGCCGGTCAGGACCACACCATCAACAGAAATTTTTTCGCCTGGTCTAACATGTACGACATCGCCCGCGACGATTTCCTCGATCGGGCGTTCCACGACAGTGCCGTCACGCTCAACCCGCGCGGTCTTGGCCTGCAACCCGACAAGCTTGCGAATTGCTTCACCAGTGCGCCCCTTTGCCCTGGCCTCAAGCAACCGCCCAAGCAGGATGAGGACCACAATTACTGCTGCCGCCTCATAATAGACATTGGCAGTCCCTTCGGGGAGCATGGTCGGCGCAAATGTGGACACCAGTGAAAACCCGAAAGCAGCTGATGTCCCAAGCGCCACAAGGGAGTTCATGTCCGGCGCGCCTTTGAAAAGGGCCGGATACCCCTTGGTGTAAAATTGCAGCCCTGGACCAAACAGCACAATGGTCGTCAACAGAAACTGCAGGAAATAGCTGGTTTGCAGCCCGATCGTCGAGACGATGAGATGATGCATCCCTGGAAGTACATGGCTGCCCATTTCAATGATGAAGACCGGCAGTGCCAGCACTGCGGCAAACAAAGTCCGGCGCGCCAGTGACCTGATTTCATCTGCCTTGCGGTCTGCCTTGTCGGACGTCTCGGCCGTTTTGACCTGGGCCGGGTATCCTGCCGCACTGGCCAAGGCAGCTATTTCCGCTGGTGATATTGCGCCGTCCGCAAATCGTACGGTCGCGGTTTCCGCTGCTAAGTTCACCGATGCAGTCATCACTCCTTCGGCCTGCGCGAGGGCACGCTCAACACGCCCCACACAGGACGCGCAAGACATTTCCTGCACATCGAGTGTCACCTCATCGACGACTGCTGGGTACCCCGCATCTTGCAGCACTCCAACCAGATCCACCGTGGAAACTCTGCTATCATGAGTGATCAGAGCACTTTCATTCGCCAAGTTTACGGTAGCTTCTGTCACACCTGGAACCACACTCAGAGCACGCTGGACGCGGCCCACACACGAAGCGCAACTCATCCCTTCGATCTGGAACTGGGTTGTATGTAAATCTGTCATGTCGACACCATCAAAAATTTAGATGATCACTACATAGGGCCTCCAGCAACTGGAAGGTCAAGGTGTGTCGAGCATCTTTTGACTGGAAAAATTTATGTCCTGTCAAACCGCACAATAAGCTGTTTTTCAACTTGACCTTCCAGCATAGGAAGGGGGTAGCGACGGGATCAAACGAGATAGGAGAACTACAATGTCCACCTTTGCCGTCCCAGACAGTAGCTGCGGCCACTGCAAATCTGCCATCCAAAAAGCAATTGCCTCTGCGGATGCAACCGCAACGATTGTATTTGACATGGAAGCACGCAAAATAGACGTTTCCAGCGCGCTGTCCGTTTAAGACCTGTCCGCATTGATTGAAAAAGAAGGCTATCCGAACAACGTGACTGCCTAGTTTGATGACAAAATTGAACCGAGGCATTTCCACAATTTAGTCAACTCAGCAAGACCGTTTGCAACAGCTGCGGTCTCTGCCGCGGTTCCTAACGATACAGCGTTCGAATTCTGGTAACATCAAAACCATGGAACGTTACTTTTCTTCATCTTCGCCTGGATTTGAGTTTGCCCGAAACACGCTGATTGTTAGTTTGCTGGGCATGGCTCCGCTGCTGGTTCTTTATGTATTTTTGACACCGGGTTTTGCGGCACATCTCGCAACTGGCGGACCTGCTTTATCCCGCTTCATGCGCCAAATTATTACCAATGGGCTCCCGGTGGTGTTTGCCGTCAACTATATCGGTTTCTTCGTTTTCGCGATCATTGTCGAGAGACCCAACCGGCCACACCTACGTCAACTTATGTTCGCCATTGATCTGCCACTGCGCATAACAGTTTTTGTATTCATCCATGCCATAATCTACGTATTGTCGGCTGACTGGTTCGGGTCATTTGGCGGCAGCAAATCTACAGCTTTAGGGGTTGTAGCCCCAACGTTGGCGCGTTCGGCACTCTTCGAAAACATCTCAGGGGTTTACCTTTATGCGGTGTTACTCGCGTCCCTGCCCATCTATGCGGCGATTTTCGAAAAAACTTTCCATAGACGTTCCTTCATTGGGCGCATTCCAATAAGCCTTGCGCGTTGGCTCCTTGCCTTAATAGCATGCAGCACCTTCGCACTTATCCTAACGGGGCTAGCAACGTTGATTATGTGGTATCAGGATTAGAAGTGAAAATTCACCACTTTCCACCATCAATTGTGGTGGCTGGGCGAACCCGTGCGCAAGTTCGTCACCAATTACAAACAATGGGGTGCCGTTAAAGCCCATCACCCAAGCAAGCTCCATGGAGGTCCTGAAATGTTCGTCGATCTCTGCTTTTAGTTCCTCATGATATCCCTATTCCTAATGTGTTTCATTCAACGTTGACCCAAGTCGCCATGCCCGAAGCCGAGTGGCCCAACATATGGCAGTGAAAAATCCACTTGCCCGAGCCACCAGCGACAAAGGCAATTTCACGAGCTTCATCCGGGAACACCAGCAGCGTATCCCTGAGCGGTCCCATATCGCCATTGTCCAAAACCTCTCGTACATGCATCCCGTGCAGGTGCATCGCATGCGGAAAAGCGGTGTCGTTGCGGATATTTATTCGAGCTGTTTCTCCGACGGAGAGATCCGCCAAAGGCGTTTCCGTCATGCCAACCACACCATTGAAAGACCAGAACTGATTGGCGTTTATCAGCGCCCGAAAACCCATATCCTTGCCATTGAACTTAGCTCTCTCCAGTCCCCCCATGGCACCGCCTTCCATGTGCAATTCAAATCGGCGTGCTGTCTCTATACCAGGGACATCCATATCGGGGTTCGGCGGAAGCGCTTTAGGAACATCACGCCGAAGACGGGATGTGGGGTCAGAGCCAACAGGAAAGGTCACCTGAGAGTACCCTTCTCCGTCATCTACGCGCACCAGATGAGCTGTTTCTCCAGCATCTGCGATGACGTCTACAAACAGGTCCACCCTTTGTCCCGGAGCAAGCAAGAAAGGCCCATCAACTTTTTCCGGAACCTCTAAGGGCATACCGTCATAGGCCATGACCCATCCATCGAACCCAGCGAGGCTAAGCTGGAAGATACGGGCGTTAGCCGCGTTAATCAGACGCAAGCGCAAGCGTTGGTTTTGTCCGACCGGAATTTCGGTGAAAGCGGCTCCGTTGGTTGCAATATAATTACCTCGGCGTCCCGCATGGCTCCTGTCGTGGCCGGATGCATAGTCGGAGTCCAACTGAGCCGTTTCTGTATCAAGCAACCAGTCATCAAGGATCAGGACTTCGTCCCGATCAACATCCACCGGTTCTGCTTCATCTACAATCAGCGCACCATACAAACCTCGCGCAACCTGTTCGACCGACTTGTTGTGGGCGTGATACCAGTAGGTTCCCGCGTCACGAGCAACAAAATCATAATCAAACGTGTCCCCTGGCTCCACAGCGTCCTGGGTCAGACCGGCAACCCCATCCATTGCATTGTCGATACGCAGACCGTGCCAGTGAACCGAACTGGGTTGCGGCAACTCATTAACGAAACGCCGGGTAATCCGATCACCTTGCTGCGCCCGAATTAGTGTACCAGGAATTTTTCCGTCATACCCCCAGATACTCGTCTGAGGGTATTTAGAAGGCGCGAGCTGAACGTTTGCGAGCTTCGCCGTCAGATGTGTCGGTTCTGCTGCGGCGGTCAAAAGCGTCGGGCTCAAGCCGCCAACTCCTAACGCAGCCCCCAAGCACAGGACATCCCGTCTTGTTTTGTTCATTCCAATTCCTTTCAGTCGGAGGCAGGCGAACACGCCTGCCTCCGAGTTTTGGTCTTAGCCGCCTTCATGGACATCCATAAGATAAGTCGCGATGGCAGTACGGTCGGCATCGGTCAGGAAGCTGGTGCCATAGTTCACCACCTCTCCCATTCCTCCTCCGAAAACATCGCCATCCGGCATGATCCCCGAGCGCAATCCGTAGGCTAGAGACTCCACCGTCCAGCCGCGTTCACGCAACGTTTCGGCATCAATTGCTGGCGACTTGTCTCCGCCAGGCAGATCGGCGTTGCCCTGAAAATGCTCTGTATCGGACATTCGGGCACCGGCAAAATTGCGCCCTGTATGGCACGCCGCGCAATGCGCTGCGCCTTCTACCAATTCCCTACCTCGGTTCCATATGCCATCGTTGCCAGGGACAGGATCGGTATGCGGAGGTTCCAGGAAAGCAGCCCGCCAGAGCTTCATCCCCCATCGCTGATTAAAGGGAAACATCAATTCAGGTTCACGCGAGGGAGTGTCACTGGCAGGAACTGTCTGAAATGCGGCCCAAAGGTCCACGATCTCCTGATCCGTGAAGTTCATATAAAACGGATAGGGAAAAGCCGGATAATAGGGTGAACCATCAGGGGAAATCCCTTGCCGAACCGCTACGGCAAACTTCTGCACATCCCAGTCTCCGATCCCCTCTTGGGAATCGGTAGTTAGGTTGGGAGAATAGATCGCACCAAACGGTGTTTCCAGCTGAACGCCCCCTGCAAGAGGTGCTCCACCACTTCTGAAGTCGGAGTGGCAAGCGATACAGCCGCTGGCCCGTGCCAGGTATGCACCACGGTTTACGTCTCCCTCCAACTCAATCAAGGGAGGTGGCAAAACCCCGATCGGCCAGGCGATGACCGCGCCTAAGCCTGTTGCGGCTGCAATCGCCGCAACCAAGCCAACACGAAAAAAGCTTGTCATGGCACACCTATCAATTCTCGACCCGATAACGGGTATGACAGGTTGAGCAAGCCTGACTCAGCATCAAAAAAACACTATCTGCGGGCATCTTGGACAGGCTATCAAGGTCGCGCATACCGGACATGCCGCCCTGCATCATCATACCGCCTTGCATCATTGAGCCACTTTGGGTGCCCATCATACCGCCCTGCATCATCGAGCCGCTTTGTGTGTCTGCCGCCATCATTAGTCCGTTTTCTGACGCCAGCGCTAAACCTTCCGAATAGCTGTTCAACTGCTCTGCTAGATCTTGGAAGTCAGACCAGTTCTCCCAGATCTCAGGTCGAGCCTCAGACGGTTTATCCAGACTACCCTCTGGGAAAAGTTCCGTAAGTGCTGCCCCTGCATGATTGCCGATTACATTCGCTTGTTGGCCGATCACAGCTGCGTCGTAGGGCGTCTTGCCCTGCATAATGGGTGTGAGCACCTTCATGGCATCCTTAATTGCCGCCATTGCGTCCATGCGCTGTTTAACGACACCAGTTGCGCCACCATGTGCAAATGCAGCAGCCGCAATCATTGATGCCGCTGCGGCACCGGCTAGAATCCTAGAAGCTTTCATAATCTTGTCCTGTATGACTTTTGTCCACGCGCCAGTCCGGCGCCTCGCTTTGTCGTTCAGGACGCGAATCTGGGTGGAGGTGGCTCAAGTCCGAAAGGCGACAGGGCAAGTGTCGAATATGAAGGAACCGTGACTTTAGAAGCAAATTCAGTCAATTCGGGCGGCAAAGGTGACACAACGATCACCGCAACACCAGCGCAAAAGGCTCCACCATGACAATGGCCAGGATGCCCTTCTTCCTCATGCACAGTGTCCTCAAAACTCTGTGCAACGACATTTATAGGCTCATGACCGCTATGGGCTGAAGCATCGCCAGGAAGAAAGCTTAGCATCATCAAAAAAAGCACACTGTAAAACACTGAAGTCCAAGATAATTGCCGCTTCCATGTCATGGATTAGATAGCTCCAAATCCGGCCAAAAGTATTTTTCCCAGAGAAACACTGCCTTGCAGCCCCTTGTCAGTCAATCCTTGGGCCACAAAAGGGCGTTCAATTCGTAACCCAACTCGGAACAGGCCTGTTGTGGCTTGGCCCTTTACACAGTTCTGTACCATCAAGTTGTCACCTATCTATTACGATCAATTCAGTTAATTCCGTTCGTGCGCTGCAGCTCGCGAACATAGGCAACGATCCCACGCACATCCCCTTTGGTCAGACCTTCTACTGGTGGCATGTCTCCGTACCGCCAGTGATGCGCGCGTACGCCGTTCTGCACAGCAAGTTGAAAAGCCATATCGCCGTGGTGAGAAGGCTCATAAATCTTGTGTACCAATGGCGGAGCAAATCCCTCCCTACCCGTCGCATTATCACCGTGACAGTCCGAGCATTTAACATCAAAAGCCCGTTTCCCAACCTGTGCCAGGGTCGAAAACTCTGATGGTACTTTGATCTGAGCGATGGGATCACCTTCAGACAACTGACTGGTATCAGGTGGTGTCATCGAATGACCCTGCTGCGTACCCGTTGCCTGAAAGCTTTGCCAACCCACTACAACTAGGCCTCCGATAAGCACGCCCCCAATTGCTACACCCAAAATATTCAAACCTACACTCCTTGTCTTCTGTCGAAGCCTTGCTTTCAGATCAGTTTTACTTGCGTTCCCACCAAGGTTCGTCCGAAAACTTCCTCAATGTGTTCATTGTACAGTCCAATACAGCCATTCGAAGAACGCCGACCTATTTTGCGGGTGTCATGAGTTCCGTGAATTCGGTAATACTGCCAAGATAGGTAGAGCGCCCGAGTACCCAGAGGATTGCTTGGATCACCACCCTGTACATAAGCCGGCCATTCCGGATTACGCTCCCGCATCGAAGGGGTTGGTGCCCATCCAGGATTTTTCCGCTTCTCGACGACACTGGTGTATCCCCGTTTCGTCAAATCATCAGTAAGTGGAACCGAAGTGGGGTAAATCCGCATTTCTCCGTCTTTGGTCCAATGTTGGAGAACCCGTGAATTTGTGTCGGAAATGATGATACCCCGGCCTATACGATCAAAGTGGTCCTGCCAATCATGCGTCACAAAGGCGGAAATACTTCGTTCCACCGAAATCTGGTCCTCAGCCTGCAGAACGGCGGGCATCGCAATGGCCCCTACTGTACCAGCAATCATCGCACGTCTACTTGGCTTCTTGCTGCTGCAAAAATCCATTCGACTTTCCTTTCCCGCTGTTTCTACCAATAGGCGCTATGTCTTACGCTCTAGCAAACACCACAAAGGCTTCAAACACTTGCGGGCCTTTTAGTTTGTATCGAAATGTATCCTTGACCTTAGCCGTTGAAAGGCAGGCATATAGAGCAAAGTCATCTGACCGAGGCACCCTGTGGCAAAACAAGAGAACCCAACTCCTTCAACGCAATCGCGCACTGGTATCAAGAGAATGCACATTGCGATGATTATGTGCTGTATGTTTATGCTGATACCAGTTTTCAGCCATGTGATGGCTGGTAATGGGCAAAATGGAAGTGGTCTTAATCTGACCACCCTCGCCCCACTTCTACTTTGTGTTGGTGCCCATTTAATAATGCACAAGATGATGGGCAAAAGCTGCCACGGCAAAGACAAGGATAACGTAGCGGAGCAAGACATGCCTCGCAGCCAAGTCACCTCATCGGACGTTCCATTGATCAAGCGAACCTGAGATTGTTTTTGCGTTCTTCGTGAGAAGACACCGAATAACCACTTGAAAAATAAACCTAGCCCGCCTGACTCCGGCACGACACTCTGCCGAGCCTCGCACAAGGATCCAAATGCCTTTTGACGACAAACTTCTTACTGTCCGAACGCTGTCTGCGCTTGTTTAGCTGGCAGTGGAAGTCGAGATCAGGGGCAAGTCTTCGAAACAGCGGTGGATCTACCGCGCAAATGCCCCAAACCCAGAGCCAGAAGTAATCCCAGCAAAGAAGACACCAGCAGCACAAATTTGGTCAACGTTATGGGACCAAGCATAGTCGCGAACATCATTGATGGTGTTGGGTAGCTGGAAATGAGGGTATGAATGAGCGCATTTTCGAGCATGTCGGTTACAAACCAAGCAATGGGCAGCGCATACACCAGCCGTCGCCACGTTTCTGAACGCATCCGCCCACCTGTGAATCTGGCAAATGCTAGGAAGAAGGCAAGCAATGAAAGCGGGAAAAGGACATCGCCTGTGTAAGTCATCAATCGGTAGGTTTCGCGACCTTGAGCTCCAAACCCTTCGATCCGCTCCAGAACTTCAGCGGTGGAGAAAGAGGGGCTTTGGTCGAACAAAGGCGCACCTCCGATTGCGGCCTGAACCGCTCCCGCCCCAATTGGTAGCTTGGTCAGATGAGTGATGCCAAACATGCCAAGTACCAACCCAAGCGCCAACAACACCGGCAGGCCGCCTGATTTGCGTGAGGTCACAAGCAACCCGGCAATCACGCCCATGAAAAAAATCGTGGGAATGAAGATCAGATGTTCTTGTGTCATGACGACCCCCTTCAGAGTTGATTATGGACATTCGTCCATTTTCGGATGATGGTCCGCGAATTACAGGAAAAGAGAACGCAAACAATCGACAACGTTTTTCAAAATGTGCGTTTGCAGACATATGCTGGGCTGATGTCCGGAAACGAAAGGTTGGCGACATGACGAGAGGTGAAGACCGGCGTGTGCGCCGCACCCGTTCGGCGCTACAGACTGCCTTGTTAGAATTGGTGGTAAAGCGGGCCTATGAAACAATCACCGTGGCGGATATCTGTGACGCCGCTGATGTTGGGCGTTCGGCATTTTATCAGCATTTCAAAGGTAAGGACGACCTGCTGCGCGCCGGATTTGCAAAACTCGAAGACGACCTTGGCAGGGGCGAGGCCGGACAAGATGCCAGTTTCAGCAATGCCTTTCTGGAACATGCGATCCAGCACCGGGTGCTTTATCGCGCACTCATGCGCAGCCAAGCGGCCCCAATTGTTTCCGCTGCGATCCGGCGCATTCTAGTTGAAAAAGCTTCCAACCTGATTACCGCCGAAAGCGGCACGGGCGTTCCCCGCGAGCTCAGAGCGACACTACTTGCGGACCTGTTGCTATCGTTGACGCTTTGGTGGTTCGACCGGGATGCGAGGCTACCGGTTTGCGATGTCGAAGCAATGTTTGCTGAGATGGCGACAGGAATCCTCGGCGAACAGGGTGGCAGATACGCAAGCCCCGGCCAAACCAAATAGGGGGCGGTCATAAAGGTGTTGTTGTTCACTCACTGCGATGGGCCGACGCCTCGCAACGTGATATTATTCTCCCTTAGGAAAGTTCGTTTCTGCAAGTGGGATTGCTATCGTCGCACGAAGCCCTCCGGCATCTCGGTTACTCAACGAAATCTCTCCCCCGTGCGCTCGGACTATGGTTCGTGCGATTGAAAGACCCAAGCCATGTCCCCCGGTTTCGAGAGAACGCGATTGTTCTAGCCGGAAAAACGGATCAAATACCCGCTCAAGATCGGCCGCAGGAACACCGGGCCCGTCGTCGTCAATGGTTATGACAACTTCACCGTCCTCGATACCGTGGCAAACATGAGCACTGTCGCCATATCGCACTGCATTCTCGATGATGTTTCGAAGCGCTCGACGCATCGCATTGGGGCGTATCCGCGCTTCATAGGAACGGCTTCCATCCAGTCCGAAGGGTGCAACCATGTCACTCCGAAGAGCATCAAGGAATTCACTGACGTTGACGACCTCGGGTTCTTCGGATCCTGCTAACCCACGCGCAAAGGTCAGCGTTGCCTCAACCATAGACTGCATTTCCTCGACCGATGCGACAAGACTTTCGCGAGTTTCATCGTCATCCACCATTTCGGCCCGTACTCGCATTGCAGTCAGAGGAGATCGCAAATCGTGGCCAAGAGCCGCAAGAAGCCTGGTCCGATCAGCAACAAAACGCGTTAGACGACCCTGCATGTGGTTGAACGTCTTGGTCAGGTTGCGAACTTCGGTTGGCCCTACCACCGGCAATTCCGTGACATCTTCACCGCGCCCCAGGCGATCAGTGGCACCCACAAGTCGCCGCAGTGGCCCAAGCAGACGCGTCATGACAAACCAGAAAACAGAGGTCAGGATTGCACCTGCGGACAGTGTGAATGTGAGCATTGAATAGAACGGCCATTGAATCGGAGGTCGTTCAAATCGTGTTCCGACATTCAGCCAACGGCTTCCGTCCACAGCGATGGTCAGGTTCATTTCTATCGCAGACAGTTCACCACGCATCATAGCTTTGTGCATTTCTGCCATCCCAGGTGACAGATGTGGCAACGGTAGGATTTGACCCTGAATCTGGTGCAGCTCGACTCGAATATCGCGACTGAAATTGTCGTCAAGCAAAGTACGAATCCGGGCTTCGACCAATCCACCATCCGAATGGTCACTGTGCTGAACGCCCGGCTCATCAGATAAATCAAACCGGACAAGCGGAGAATTCGCCGCGCGCAGGATCGAAGGGTGCAAATCTGGTGGAGCTTCTTCAATGAGACGGGCAACATTGGCAGCTCTCCCCGCCGCTTCGAAGCCTAAGGCCGCCCTGACAGCAAGACTGCGTTCGTCAGCAAAAAGCCAGAGGCTGATCAATTGTGCAGCCGCCAGTGCGGCAACAACAAGTAGAACCAATTGCCCTCTCAAACTAAGCAAAAAACCAGGCATTAACGTTGCACTTCCACTTCCACCGACAGGCAATAACCTCCATTACGAATAGTCTTGATAATTTTTGGGCGCAGGATGTCTGCCTCCACCTTGCGTCGTAACCGACTAATCTGGTTATCAATAGTGCGATCCAGCGGTCCAGCTGAACGACCCTGCGTGAGATCCAAAAGCTCGTCTCGGCTTAGCACCACACGCGGGCGCTCCAACAGCACCAACAGCAATTTGAAATCGGCATAAGTTAGGGATATCTCGGAACCAGTTTCCGTCACTAAGACTTGCCGATCTACATCCAAAACCAAATGCGCAAATGATAGTTTTTTTCCCGAAAAATCCCCTGCTACGGTCTCGATTTGCGACACGCGTCTAAGGACAGCCTTGATACGAGCAAGCAATTCGCGCGGGTTAAACGGCTTTACTAGATAATCGTCTGCACCGATCTCAAGCCCCACAATTCTGTCTGTTTCTTCAGCCAAAGCAGTCAGCATGATAATGGGTAAATTTTTGCTTGCCGAGATGCGCTGGCAGACCGACAGACCGCTCTCTCCGGGCATCATCACATCCAGAACCATCAGGTCGAAATGCCCTTTTGACAATTTGGCATCCATTTCCACGGCATCTTTTGCCGCCGTTGCCCTCACCCCATTCTTCTCAAGAAAACGGGTTACGCTGTCCCGGATCTGCTGGTGGTCATCAACAACAAGGATATGTGGCGTGTTTATCATGAAACCTTAATAGTAGACTCTCGCAGCACAGCCAGCTGCATTTTTGTCGCCGTTTGTATCACGAAGGCTTCATTGCGACATCCCGTTACAATTCGGCAGATGCATCTGCTTTCATTTGGTTTTTTATCCCCACTTAAAACTGCATGAAATGGAGAGAAACATGTCGGAAAAAACTAAAGCTGCACTTGCCCTCATTTTCGCGTTGGGTGGCGCCAACTTCGTTTATGCTGATGAAAATCATCACGAAAACGCGATACCAGAACACCATACAACAGAGGAGCAAAGTGCTGGAAACACTTCTAAACAGATGATGATGCCGGGTAGCTCGGAAATGGGCGGCAAACATCATGAAATGATGCAAAACATGATGCTACAGATGCATGCCGGCATGGCTATGAAAGGTTCCGTGGGCGGGATGGGCATAATGGATCGAGAAATGTTAGGCTTCATGCACACTCCTATGGGCAAAAACATCAAGCCGGACGCCAACGGTGACGGAGAAATTTCTTCTGAAGAGTCACAAAACCACATGCAATCAATGCGAACCATTGCAGATAAGGACGGTAACGGCACTGTGTCGCTCGAAGAATTCGAGACGCTTCATAACATGGTGATGCGTAACCAGATGGTGGATCGCTTTCAGCACCTGGATGCTGACGGAGACGGTGAAATAACTGAAAGTGAGATGACCACCCAAGCCAACCGGATGAAAACACATTCGTCCACAAAAATGAAACCAAGTGACGCGCCGATATCAGAGAGTTGACAGGGCTCCTTGACTTTGCCCGAATAGGGCCAACAACGGCTCAGATGTTGCGGCCGAAACTGTCATAAGATGGGTTGTAACTGCTGCTGCGAAAGCCGCTTTCTCCGATCAGAAGAGGATGGATCGGAGAAAGTCATAATGCGCGGTACTGCGACGAACTATTCAATAGCGAAGTTTTCTACGGTTTGTTGGTTTGTGTCCGCCGCCAGAATTTTTAGGGGCCAGTATCGTCCGACATGGGGATTACGTATTGGTCCAAATTTTATTACATATAATTCAATGACTTAGATAGAGTGGCGGCATTACCCGCTCCGACTTCCGACGTCTAAAAACCGACCTGCGACACAGAGAATCCGCGCAATTTCAGAGGATTATGCCCCTTACAAGGTGCCCTGAACGGCAAAAACCGCCCCTGGGGGCGGCTTACAAGACGAAGGAATCTCGAGTCCTCCGGTTTACTTCGGCCGACGGCGCTCCACCTGCCGCTCTTCTTCATATCGCTGCATTGCTTTCAGCGTGTCGATGCTCGACCAGTGCTCGGCTACGAAGGGGTTTAGCTCCTCATCGCAATCCATTCTCATTTCGTAGGCATCTGCGAAATGTCCCATATCGACCGCGCTATCCCCCTGCCCCAAGCATTCTCCGATCGCCTCAATAGCCATTTCTACCGCAATACCGAAACGCCCTACCGAAGCGTGGATCAAGATCCGAATGAACTCACCAAGGGCTAGGATGCCGGGATCTGTGATGCCCGCATCATCAAACAACCGCATCAAAGTTTCACGAAGCGTTTGCCCATCGTCCTCGAATGTCAGAGGCCGCATTTCCATCGGCCGTAACCTACGCCGCAATGGTTCATCCAAATTGACCAGATGTCTGGCTTCCGGCGTCGCAGTCATGATGAGACAGACCGGCCATTCCTTGTGCTGCATCATGTTACGAAAGACTTTGAGGAAGACTTCAACACTGTCCTTGGTCTTGTAGCGCCCACTGTCCTGCACTTCGTCTAGGTGAATGGCGGCAATGCGGCACTCCTTCAGGTATTCTATCACCAGTTTCCCGAGATAATCCTCGTCACGCCGACTCTTCGCTGGGTACCCGAGCGCTTGAAGGATCGCTTTCAGGGCCTCCTTGACCGTCGACCGTCCAGGAACAACGACACTCAAGATCCGCGTGCCGAACTCCCAATCTCCCGCTTGTGCCGTTAGGGCGTTGTGCTCTTTGATGATCTCAGCAGCGATACGCGACTTACCGGCTCCTGCGGGGCCAATGAGCACCGCCCCCTTCAACTCGCTCCGCCCTTCCCGACGGCGTGCTTCTCGCTGCGCCAGAACACTGAACACCCGCGTCCGGAAGCGATGATAGGTTTCTGTCCGCTCGAAATAGTCCTCAAGGCGGACAAGGCGCGCCGCCAACGAGTTCATTTCATTGAAGTCGACTAGCGCCTCGGAGCTAACCTGCAACACCTCGGACTGATGAGGCAAGTGGGACGTAGGATTGGAGATGGCGAGGGCATCTTCGGTTCCGTTACGGACTTTGATCATGACAGTACTTTCTCGTTCGCGGCCATCGAATGATGACGCGGGATAATGGATGGTGCTCATAGGAGCGGCTTTGGCGGTCGATCAGCGGAGCTGGGTCGGTTAGTCGCTAAACACCAACCGCCGACCATGCAGGGGACGCCCTTGTCGGCTCCTGATTGAAACAACCAGACTAGGTACGCGTCAACAGATCAGCGCGGTGGATATACGGCGGGGTTCACCACGCTTTGGGTCAGGGTCTCATGGTTCTCGTTGCGATCGATGTCTCTCAAAACCCTCAATACCAGCGTTAGGTAAGGCGGGATTTTCCGCGGAATATGCCGGGCTGCCGAATAGGCGGAAAATCATCTTTTCTGGCCTGCATCTCTGCAACACTCCAGTCTTACGACCAGACGGGAAAGTTATGTAAGCGCGCATATTCAGTTGAGCACAAAATCCAAAATTCGTCAATTACCAACACCAATTCAATCACTTACAGATTTTTCCGAAAAACACATTTCTCGCAACACTGGATTCTCACCTCTCTTTCTACAGGCCTTGCCTACATTATGGACGTTCGTTCCTCTCATCTTCAAAATTGCAGGTAGGCGCAGGAAAACTGCTTGGATACAGTTCATGTGTCAAAAATTATATAGAAAACTCAACGACATCACTTGTTGCTGGCGATATTGATTGCCGAGGCAAAAGCAGAAGGATTGATGCAGGCACTACGATATTATCGATTCCACAGCCTCGACCTGCATGCATTGCTCAAATGGCGCGACCAGCCATTCATCATGCAGGCGCGAAAAATTCCAAATTCCGGCGATCCAGGGATAAGGAGTAGCTTTGTTGAGGGCATTAATGACTATGAAACCGATCTGCCAAAAAATCCACGAACACCCGTATTTTAGGGGCAAGGTTGCGTTTGTTGGCGAAAATTACAGCAATATCCGCGTTTGTTTGGGTGTATTCAGGTATGAGCCTGACGAGATCACCTGCGGCAATTCTTTCAGCCACCAAATAGTTGGACAATCGCGCGATTCCCAAGCCAGCCAGCGCAGCTTTGTATACAGCGTCGGCGCTGTTACCCACAAAGTTACCAGTCGCATCAACCGTATGGCTGACACCGCCCAACTTGGCATGCCAAGCATTCCTGCCAATAACATTAGACATGCGTAGACAATTGAATTTCGACAAGTCGCTAAAGGATTTTGGGCTGCCATGACGTTCGATGAAACCCGGTGATGCACATAGAATACGTTCGTTCTTCATGATTTTCTTCGCAATGACATTTGGGTTGGTCAGTTGCTCCGCAAAGTTTATAGCAACATCAAAGCCCTCTTCTTCAAGGTCAACCTGCCGGTCGGTCAGCTCCAACGACACCGTTATTTCGCGGTAAAGATCCAGAAAATCCGGCAAAACACTGATTAGTTGGGACTTGCCAAAAACCACGCTTGAAGCAACACGGATCGTACCCATTGGCCGACTATTGAACGCGGAGAAATGATCCTCAGCCTCCAGAAACCTATCGGCCATTGCTCGGCACTTTTCATAATACTCTCGGCCATCCTCTGTCACGGACACACCAGCTTTTGTGCGATGTAAAAGCCGACGTCCGACACGGTCCTCTAAATGTCCGATCTGTTTGCTCACAGCAGATGGCGTTTGTCCGCTCGCTCTGGACGCCGCCGAAATGCTTCCCATTTCAACGACTTTCACAAAAACCAGCATCTGTGCGGATGCATCCATCATGCGTCGTACCCTTTCCTGCTTGGCACCCCCCCTATGCAAATTCACTGGATTGGAGACGGGGTATGTTTGCGCTACCTCTGCACTGCAGCATAAATACTGCAATGCAGCAAAAAGGAAAACGCATGATGCCAATGGCAATTTCTAGTAACAATGCACGTTTGCAAGCCGTTCTGGATGATCTCCGCTCAGGCTTTAAGCGCTTTCTGCTTGTAGCTCAGCAGGCAAACGAACGACGACGCATTTACCGAGCTACCGTTTGGGAACTCAACAACCTCACCAACCGAGACTTGGCCGACCTTGGGATTTCCCGATCGCACATTCGCCGACTTGCGCTTGAGGCATCACAAAAAGGTCGGGCAAATGAAGTATAGAGAAAGCAGCTACGTTAGTTCGGCACCCTATCTGTTAATACAGGATGTATTTTCCGAACTATGGACATCTCTCGGAAAGGGGGCATCCAATGTGCGTAAAACTGTGGCGCAGTGCATGCTCAGGCTAAAAATTGCTAGAATGCAGGCCGCGTTGAGCCGCCTCACAGATGAACAACTAAAACAAATAGACCTAAAGAGAAGTGACATCGGGCAACGTGCAGCATACCTGATTACGTATGAGTACGACGGACTATGAAACCAGGATCAGACACAATACGGAGCTGATTCTCTCCGAAATCGACGCCCGTCTATAAGAGCGGGATCGAGAGGTGCCAGGCCTCTCTCCTCCCAGAGTTTACCTGACATCTACCTTGACGGCTCTTCCTCCCAGAAGCCGTCATCGCTTGGGGCTGGCACCTTCTCCTCCTCCCGAGGGTGCCAGCTCCATTTAACGCCTAACGATCGTGACAGACCATTGTCTGTTGATCAGGAAATCCAGTGGGTCAGAAGAACCACGCCACCGTGGTTCAAGCACAGCGCGCAGGTAGTGTGCGAACTGATGCCCTGAAAAAAGATAATTAGCCGTTGCCGAAACCGGTTTCGGAACAAATCATCACCTCATGAACACGAATCGCATCACTTTGGTCAAAGGCCAGGTTTCTTCTTCTCCAAAGATTGGGGGGAGGGTCACAATCAATGACCTGGCAAGCCACCTGTGTATGTCGAAAAGCACAGTGTCGCGTGCCCTGAACGGCTATTCAGATATTTCTGAATCAACCCGCAAGCGTGTTGAGCGAACTGCGCAGAAATTGGGGTATCGGCCACTCAGTCACGCCCAAGCCATTCGTACAGGTCGGGTTCGGGCCATAGCGCTGGTTCTTCAAAATGACGAACCGGACAAGCACAATCCCTTCCTGCAAGAGTTCCTTGCCGGAGCCTGCGAAGCGGCCAGTGACTTTGGCTGGACGGTGACCATTTCAACAACCAAATCTGATCAAGATATGGACACTGTGCTGACCCGGCTTATCGAAGAACGCAAAGCCGATGGTTTCATTCTGCCACGGACCAAGGTCACGGATCCCCGTGTCCGGTTACTGCGCCGGCTTGGTGTGCCCTACATCATGTTTGGGCGCACGGATCATGGACAGAAAAAGATCGAAAAAGACGCCTCTTGGTTCGATATCTCCGGCGAAACAGCTATGCAGAACGCCGTTGTACGACTGGTTAGCTTAGGGCATCAACGCATCGGCTACGTCGGCAGCGATCCTGAATTCAACTACAGCCACTTGCGCCGCGAAGGTTTTACCCAAGGTTTGCACGCCACCAAACTTCAACCAGATCCAGATCTGTTAAGAGAGGGCGCCAGAACGCGCGACGAAGGGACTACCGAAACCCGTGTGTTGTTGCAATTGGACCAACCGCCAACCGCAATTGTCTATGCAACCGATATGGCAGCATTGGGTGCTTACAAGGCCATAACTGAATTGGGCCTGACCGTCGGCAAAGACGTTTCCGTGATCGGTTACGACGGGGTGCCTGAAAGCCAGTATGTGCGTCCAGCGTTGACGACATATGACGTTGACACCCGAATGGCCGGGGAACGTCTGGCAAGTTTGCTGGTCCGTCAGATCCGAGGGGAACCGGCTGACCAGTTGCGCGAATTGCAAGAGGCTCAGCTGGTCGAACGGGACTCCGATGGCCCGCCAGCGCTCAGCTCGACCGAACTAGCCGAGAAAATACAAAAACAGTGATCCATTTTAGGGGAGGACTAAACATGATACGTCACTACACAGCCAAGCTAATGCTTGGCACATCCTTGGCACTGGCCTTGTCGGCCATGTCAGTACAGGCGGATAGCATCCGGTTCTGGACAACAGAAGAGCAGCCCGAGCGGCTGGCCAAACAGCAAGAAATGGCTGACCTCTTCAAAACAGAAACCGGCACGTCGGTCGAAGTCATCCCAGTAACCGAAAGCGACCTGGGAACCCGCGCCACAGCCGCCTACGCTGCTGGCGATCTGCCCGATGTGATCTACCACACTCTGCAGTATGCTCTCCCCTGGGCCGAAGCTGGCATTCTGGACACCGAAGCCGCCAGCGAAGTGATTGCTGATCTGGGCACCGACACATTTGCACCGGGGGCCATTGCCATGGCTGCGTTCAAAGGTGAAACAGCGTCTGTTCCGGTCGATGGCTGGACCCAAATGGTTGTCTACCGCAAAGATCTGTTTGAACAGCACGGCCTGGCCGCTCCGGATTCCTTTGCCAATGTGCAGGCCGCACTGGCCAAGTTGCACAACCCACCAGAACTCTACGGTTTTGTTGCCGCAACCAAGGTGGACGAAAACTTCATGAGCCAGGTTTTGGAACATGTGTTCCTGGCCAACGGTGTCAGTCCGGTTGATGAAAACGGCTTGAACGCACTTGATGAAGCCAGCACCACCGAGGTTCTCGACTTTTACAAGGCCATCGCCAAAGCCTCGCCTCCAGGTGAACTCTACTGGAAGCAGTCACGCGAATTGTATTTCTCGGGTCAGGCCGCGATGATCATTTGGTCTCCGTTTATTCTAGACGAACTAGCTGGCCTTCGTGACAGTGCTCCGCCAACGATCAACGATGATCCCACTTCCGCAGCCCTCGCCGGGAAAACGGGTATCGTGACCAACTTCTCGGGGCCGTCAAACCCGGATGGCGCAGCATGGGGAGATGTTCGTTATTTCGGTATCACATCTGATGCAGACACCGATGCCGCAATGGACTTTGTGAAATTTGCAATGGATGACGGATACACCCAGACATTGTCGATTGCACCCGAGGGCAAGTTCCCGGTTCGACGCGGCACTGCGGACAACCCAACAGCCTTTACCGAAGCCTGGTCAAAACTGCCCGTTGGCGTCGACCGTAAAGCTCCACTGGGCGAGCTGTATGAGCAATCCATGATCGACGAAATCGTCGGCGGCTTGGACGTGGCCAAACGTTGGGGCGTTGCCGAGGGACAGTTGTCACTGGCGTCGAAAATCATCAACAGCCAAGCGATCAACCGGGTCGTACGCCAATACATCGATGACGAAATTGATGCCCCTGCGGCGGTTGCAGCGATGAACGACGAACTGTCTAAAATCAACTAAGCCCTACCTGACATGACAGCGGCAAATCCGCCGCTGTCATACCCCTTCCGAGGTTTTCTATGTCTACGGCACACCCACCATCCGGCTCGGGAGCCTTAGCCAAACGCGAAGCGCGTCTGGCCTGGGCACTGCTGGCACCAACAATGATCAGTATTTCCCTGGTTGTTGTCTTGCCATTGCTGGCGATCATCTGGATCAGTTTCAAACCCTTCACACTGACCGATCTGCGGCCACCTGCGCCAATCGTGCGGGAAAGCCTACGCGGCGAAGGCGACAATTTACGCCTTGAATATCGGGTCCGAAATTCCAGCCAAGAGCTTGCTATCACCGGTGTTACCCTCAGCGATACGCTGCCCTTGGGGCTGACGCTGAAAGAAAACCTGCCAGACCACTGTTACCTGACTAATCGCAATCTGATTTGTGATTTTGGCGACATGAACGGCGGCGATCGCGAAAAATTGCGGCTGCCGGTCCTGGCAACAAGCGATGAGTCCGCGTTGGAGGAGTTGGCCGAAGGCTCCAAACCGGTCATGACTGGGGCGGGTCCAAGTGTGCTGACAAGCTTCGAATTTAGCTCGGAAAACTTCTCACGTCTGTTTGACAGTAATGAATTTTGGTCGGTCCTTTGGATCACCCTATTCTACACGATTTTTGGAACACTTGGTGCATTGGTCATGGGACTTTTTGCTGCGTTGTTGTTGAACAAGAGCTTTCGCGGTCAGGGGTTTATTCGCGGGCTGTATCTGTTCCCCTATGTTGCGCCGGTCATTGCCGTAGCCTTTACATGGGTCACCTTATTTGACCCGTTCTCAGGATCGGCCAATGCATTGCTGCTTCAAATGGGCCTGTCACAATCGCCGATTAATTTCTTTGGTGAACGGCCACTGGCCCTGATCATGGTGACGGTGTTTGAAATCTGGCGCTATTTTCCATTGTCGTTCCTATTCATTTTGGCTCGGATGCAATCCATTGATACCAGCATGTATGAAGCCGCTGACATGGACGGGGCCTCTCCGTTTCAGAAATTCTGGCTACTCAGCATCCCACAGTTGCTGGGCATCCTGTCGGTTCTCTTCTTGCTGCGCTTCATTTGGACCTTCAACAAATTCGACGACATTTTCCTACTGACAGGGGGCAATGCCGGAACACGCACACTGACCGTGAATGTCTATGAACAGGCCTTTGCCATTTCAAACATCGGCGCCGGGGCTGCGGTCGCAGTGGTAATCTTGCTGTGCCTGCTTCTGTTCAGCTTTGTCTTCTTCCGTTTCATCAGCCGTGAGGAGGGTCTGTGATGCGCAATGGCTATGTAACCGGCCCGATCCTGGGCGCGCTATGGCTGGTGGTCATCGCGTCGACCCTAGCTGTGACGATGTCCTTTGCAACTGGCGCCTTGTTCCGCCCACAGGTTCTGTTCAGCTTGATCTGGGGGGCATTGATCGGTTTCTCATATGTTCGCTTCCCGGTCCAAAATGGTTTGATACGTCTGGCGCTCAGTGCAGCGGGAGCCTTGGCTTGCCTGACAGAAGTCGGCCCCGTTCTGATCGGCCCCGAGGTCACCTTGACCTCGCGCCTGATTACGCTGGTAGCCTTTGCAGCAATTCTGCATCTGTCACTACAGGCAATCCTGTTTGATGTGCCTTATGCGACGCTCACGCGGCATGAATTCGAAGCCGCTGTGATCCGGTTTTGCACCGGGTTCGGCTATATCTTCTTCACCGCTATCGTCGTAATCCCTTTCTATGTGATGGTGATGACCAGCCTGAAATCACAACAGGAACTGCTGCAAAACCCACTGGATTTCTCGATCGAACTGAGCCGCGGCTGGGACCTGTTCCGAAGCTATACCGAGCTGTTTTCCGATTTTAATTTTGGCGGCTACCTATGGACGTCGTTTTACATCTCGGTACTGACTGTCTTCATCACCTTGTTGTTCAGCGTGCCCGGCGCCTATGCAGTGGCACGGTTCCGGTTCAGAGGGCAAAAAGCGTTCTCACGCTCTATCCTGCTGATCTACATGGTGCCTATGATCGTATTGGCACTGCCAATCTACATCGCTTTCTCAATGACAGGTTTGCGCAACTCGATCCTCGGTATTGTGATAATCTATCCGGTCACTACTGTGCCTGTGGCGCTGTACATGCTGCAGGGCTATTTCCGAGGCCTGCCAACCGAGGTCGAAGAAGCAGGCCTGATGGATGGATTGTCGCGACTGTCGGTGATCTGGAAGATCACTCTACCGCTGAGCCTGCCCGCGCTGGCCTCCGTTTCGCTTTATGTTTTCATGATAGCCTGGAATGAATTTCTGCTGGCCTTCATGCTGTTGGACGATCCCTCAAAGTTCACGCTGACGCGCGGTGTGTCGATGCTCAACTCCTCCGAAATCCCCAGACAACACCTGATGGCAGGGGCAGTGATCGCTACTGTACCAATCATGGCGCTGTTCCTGGGACTTGAACGTTTCATGACCAAAGGCCTGACAGCCGGATCTGTCAAAGGATGACCCAAATGACGACAACACACAGCCTGGGCCAAGCAGCCCGGCAGATCCTGACCCAGAATGACAAGGGCAGCTATACCATCCCGACCAAGGGGCTGTACCCCTACCAATGGAACTGGGACAGCGCGATTGCCGCATTGGGCTTTGCCGAGTTCGATATCAATCGCGCTTGGGTCGAACTGGAGACCCTGTTTTCCGGGCAATGGGCAGATGGCATGGTCCCGCACATTCTGTTCCACCAACCCGATTCCGGTTATTTTCCCGGCCCCGATGTTTGGGGCTGTGGTGGGCCGATCCCGTCATCAGGGATTATTCAGCCCCCGATTGCCGCCAGTATGGCCCGCCGGATTTGGGAAAAGGACACCGTTGCAGGCGCATCACGGATGGTTGTGCTCTACCCCAAGATGCTGGCATGGCATCGCTGGATCATGCAATGGCGACTGGATCGCGGTGCTGTCTGTACCACCCATCCCTGGGAAACTGGCCGCGATAATGCACCCGACTGGGACAACACGATGGCCCGGATGAATGCCTCGGATGTTGGGGAATACACCCGGCGCGACACTGCACACGTAAACAGTGACGACCGACCAACAAAGTTCGATTACGACCGATATATCAAATTGGTTCAACTGGGCCGCAAACTAAACTGGGATCAAGCCGCACTACGTGAACAGAGCCCATTCCGGGTGGCGGATCCAACTATGACCTTCACTACATTGGGGGCAGCAAGGGATCTTTTGGCGATGGGGACCGAACTGGGCTTTGACACGATCGGCCTGGCCGAGGACATTCAAACCCTCGAAGCCGGAGCCGCCACCTTGTGGAACACCGATCTTGGCGCCTTTGACTCTCGTGATGTGTTGAGTGGCGAATGGGCAGAATGCCTGTCCAACGCATCCTATTTATGCTGGTTGGGTGGCATCGAGTCGGACCAAATGATGGACAGGTTGCGCAACACGCTGGAAACCGTCCCATACCCGGTGCCCAGCAATGATCCGGATAGCGACACATTTGACGCGCGCCGGTACTGGCGTGGCCCAACCTGGGCAGTTGTCAACATGCTCATCGGCTTAGGGCTTGAGCAGCAAGGGCATCACGCAGAAGCCGCCGAGCTTGCGCGCAAGACAGGGGCGCTGATCTCTGAACACGGGTTTGCGGAATATTTCGACCCGCTCTCAGGCAGCCCCGCCGGGGGTAAGTCGTTCACCTGGACTGCCGCAGTATGGTTGGCCTGGGCAGGAGAGGAATAATGGGCAGCATCGCACTAAAGTCCGTCGAAAAATGGTTTGGCAATGTTCAGGTGATCAAAGGTATCGACCTGAACATTCAGGACGGCGAGTTTGTGGTCTTTGTTGGTCCATCAGGCTGTGGCAAATCAACCCTGCTGCGTATGATTGGTGGGCTGGAAGACACGTCGCGCGGGGCCATAGCGATCAACGGCACTGACGTCACCGACCACCCGCCGTCAAAGCGTGGGTTGACCATGGTATTCCAGTCCTATGCCCTGTACCCACATTTATCCGTTGCTGAAAACATGGGCTTCTCACTCAAGGTTGCAGGTGCCCCCAAACCTGAAATCAAAGAGCGAGTTGAACACGCCGCCCAAGTTCTGAAGCTGACCGACTTTCTGGATCGCCGCCCCAAAGATCTGTCGGGCGGACAGCGACAGCGGGTGGCCATTGGCCGCTCCATCGTACGCGACCCAACCGCGTTTTTGTTTGATGAGCCCCTGTCCAACCTCGACGCCGCCCTACGGGTGGAAATGCGCTATGAAATCGCCAAGCTGCACCAGAAACTAAAGCGCACGATGATCTATGTGACCCATGATCAGGTCGAGGCAATGACTTTGGCGGATCGGATTGTGGTGCTGGAATATGGCCATATCGCACAGGTCGGAACACCGCGGAAACTGTATGAAAGCCCAGCCAACCTGTTTGTGGCGCAATTCATCGGCAGCCCCAAAATGAACATCCTGCCCTGTTCAATCTCGGATGGACAGTATCACCTAACGGCCGGCGGTGGTGCCTCCTACCCATTCACACAGTCGGCCAAGCATGTCGGCATCCGCCCCGAACACATTCAACTGACAACATCCAACACCGGACAGTGTGACGCCCGGGTCGAAGTCATAGAATACCTCGGCGCCGATACATTCCTGATTATGGACTACGGTAGCACCGAGAAACTGACTGTACGGGTCAGCGGGGATACCGATCTTGAGGTGGGACAAACAGTGGGCCTGCACTTCAAACCAGAGTATCTACACTTTTTTGATGACAGCGACCAAAGAGTCAGCCGTTGACACCCTAAGTCATGAGGCAAATATTTGTGTTCTGCCTCATGATAATCTCAAACGGAAACCCCGTCCAAAAGCTCTTCCCGGGAAAGCGTTTCCTTCGCCCCTTCAAGTATGATCTCGCCACGTCGCAGCACCACACATTGATCCGCCAACCCGTAGGCAAATTCGAAGAACTGCTCGACTAAAATGATCGCCATCTCGCCCTGGTCGCGCAGCAGTTTGATGACCTCGCCGATTTGCTGGATGATATTGGGCTGAATGCCCTCAGTCGGTTCATCAAGGATCAGCAGCTTGGGCTTGGTAATCAGCGCGCGGCCAATGGCCAGTTGCTGTTGCTGGCCACCGGACAGATCGCCGCCGCGACGGTTGATCATGTCGCGCAGAACCGGGAACAGTTCAAAGATGTGATCGGGAATATGGTGTTGGTCCCGCGGCAAGCAGGAAAATCCGGTTTCCAGATTCTCGCGCACAGTCAGCAGCGGAAAGATGTCCCTACCCTGCGGCACCGAGGCAATGCCAGCGCGGGCCAACACATGCGCAGAGTCCATACCGTATTCCTGACCATCCAGCCACATTTGACCGCCCGAACGCGCGTGCGTGCCAGTGATCGCCTTCATCAGGCTGGTTTTCCCAACGCCGTTACAGCCCATTACACAGGTGACTTCGCCGGACTTGGCCTCCATCGAGATGTCATGGAGGATTTGTGAATGCCCGTAATGCAGCGTGAGGTCTTTGAGTTTCAGCATGTTAACGCCCCAGATAGACGTCGATGACGTCAGAGTTTGAGGTCACGTGATCCAGTGATCCCTCGGCCAATACCGCGCCCTCGTGAAGGACTGTGACCTTGCAGCCCAGACGGCGGACAAATTCCATATCGTGTTCCACCACCACAACCGCGCGGGTTTTGGCGGCTTGCACCAGCAGTTCGGATGTGTGTTCACGTTCTTCCGGGGTCATGCCGGCGGCAGGTTCGTCGACCAGCAGCAGGCGTGGTTCCTGTGCCAGCAACATACCGATTTCCAACCATTGTTTCTGGCCGTGGCTTAGTTCTCCAGCCAAGCGGTCAAGTTCAGCCAGCATACCAACCTGTTCGGCCAGAGCATCAACCTGTTCATGGTCCGCCTTGCTGGGCCGAAAGAGCAGAACTGACAGAACACCCCGATCCTTTTTCAATGCCATTAAAAAGTTTTCGCGAACAGTCTGGTTCTCGAAAACCGTCGGCTTCTGAAACTTACGGCCAATGCCCTCGCGCGCAATTTGGGCCTCATTCATCCGCAGCAACGAAACCGATCTCTCACCCCAGATCACCCGCCCTTCGTCCGGGCGGGTCTTACCGGTCACTATATCCATAAATGTGGTCTTGCCCGCCCCATTGGGACCAATCACCGCGCGCAGTTCGGCGTCGGCGATTTGAAACGACAGGTTATTGATGGCCTTGAAGCCATCAAAGCTGACGGAAACGCCCGAAACTTCGAGTAGCGTACTCATGCCCCGCCTTCCTTTTTCAGGCGGTCAAACAGACCACCGATGCCCTTGGGGGCGAACAGGGTGACGGCGACAAAGGACAGGCCCAGCAGCACCAGCCACCAGTCGACCCATTTGATAGTGTAAAAGCCAAGGTTGATGTCAGGTGCCTGACCGCCAGTGAACCAAGTAGAGATCAGGCTGACAAAGCCTGCGCCGATGACAGCACCATACAGGCGTCCTCGTCCGCCAATCGCAACCCAAACAGCCAGATAGATCGAGGCGATGGGCACAACTTCGGCTGGATTGATGATCCCCGCCTGAGGGTAGTACAGCGCGCCGGCGATAGCAGCGATACAGGCGGTAAAGGTGAACACCGCCAGCTTGAACCCTTCGACCGAATAGCCAAGGAAACGCACACGGGTTTCATTGTCGCGGATGCCGCGGATGACTGAGCCAAACTTGCCCGAGACGATCCAGGCGGCCAGCGTATAGCCCAGTGCCAACGCAAGGGCAGAGGCAAGGAAGAACCACATCGAAACGATGGACTGCGGTGTTTCCACGCCGGGCAGGTTTTGCAACCCGGACAGTCCGTTATTGCCGCGCAATCCGCTGTCGTTCTGAAACAAGTACAGCGCCAGCGCCAGTGTCATGGCTTGGGTCAGGATGGACAGGTAAACGCCAGTGACCCGGCTGCGAAATGCCAGCCACCCAAAGATTAAGGCCAGAATGCCGGGAACCAGAACGACCAGCAGCAGTTGCAGACCCAAACTGTCGGCAAAGGCCCAAACAATGGGGAATTCGCTGCTGCCAACCACACCAAAAATTTGGTTGCCGATGCCCTCGATAACTTCGGCATCGGTGGGCGGGATCTGCCCCTGCATCAACGCTTCGCTTACGATCAGCCGAGTGCGTTCATACATCAGCCACATGCCGATCATGTAACCACCCAGCCCGAAAAAGGCGAAGTGACCAAGGCTAAGGATACCGGTGAAGCCCCAGACTAGATCCATGGCGACGGCAATCAAGCACAGGCACAGAGTCTTGCCCAGTGTCTTGATGAAACTGGTCGAGATCACGCCAATACCGAACCCTTCGGACAAAATGGTCACGGCGATGGTGAAGGCGGCCAGTGCCAGCAGGAAGACAAGCACTGACGGTTTTTTCGCGATAAAGGATGTCCGCATGGGTTAATCTCCTGCCGCTCGCCCCTTGAGAGCGATGATGCCTCGGGGTTTGAACTGGATGAAAATGATGATGAAGATGATCATGTAGGTCTGGGCAGCGAGGGTGTTGGACGGGTAGCCCCACTCGATGCCTTTTTGCAGGAAGCCGATCATTGTGGCCCCGGCCAGCGCGCCCCAAATGTTGCCAACGCCGCCGACAACCACAGTCATGAAACTCTGCACAATGTAGTCATTGCCCATTTCCGAAGTGACCTTGGCGAACAGCCCAATGGCAACTCCTGCGACCCCCGCAATGCCCGAGCCCAGTCCAAAGGTCAGCATATTAACACGATCGGGGTTGATGCCCATCGACGCAGCCATCCGTGGGTTCTGAGTGACCGTGCGGGTTTCCAGACCTAGCCGGGTGCGCTTCATGATAAACAGGAACATGCCCAGAAAAATCAACGCTAGGATGAAAATCGCAATGCGGATAAAACTGATCGACACCACGTCGTTCATAACCCAGGCACCATCCAGCCAACCCGGCGCTGTCAGTGGTCGTGCCTGCGTGCCAAAAATGTTCTTGGCCAGCTGTTGCAGTGCGATTGAAATGCCAAATGTAGCCAACAGCGTTTCCAGTGGGCGGTTGTACAGGTAGCGGATCACCAACCGCTCCATCACGACACCGGCGGCAAAGGTCACCGCAAAAGCAAGCGGCAGCGCCACAAGGATGGAAACCGTATGGTTTGGAATGACTTGCTGTACCACATAGCCGGTATAGGCTCCCATCATGATGAACTCGCCGTGGGCCATGTTGATCACGCCCATCACACCAAAGGTGATGGCCAAACCGATAGCAGCGAGGAAGTAGATAGATGCCAGAGAGATCGCATCAAGCGTCAGGTCCAGCGTCTGGTTCATACCGACATTTAAGTCGATCTTGGACAAGGCCGCCTGCGCAGCATCGGTCACTGCGACGGAAGTTTCCGCGAAGGTTTCATAAACCGTATAGCCCAGCAGCTTTTTGGCGATGTCTTCTTCATCAATAAAGGCGGGCACCAAGGACTGTTCCGCCAACCGGTCATAGGCCTGTCGGCGGATTTCAGGATCAGACAGTTGCGCAACCGAAATTTTGGCAACCTGACCGCCGTCGATATGTGCAACCAGCGCCGCGCGGATGTCTTCGGCTGAGGTGGCAGGCGGTGCAAGTTTGCTGGCAACCAAGAGGTCATAGGCCGCAGGCACGCTCAGATCTTCGCTGCCGGGTTTAATGACGCGCGCTATGTTTTCATCTGTCGGCAAATCACCAGAAGTGATGTTCACAGAGGTGACAACCAGTGGATTGAGCGTTGCCCGCACATCCACGCCAAGATCACCTTCGAAGGATTGGATCGCCGCGACGCGGGTGGCCGTGTCGGGATCAAAGGAAATGGTCAGAAGACGTTCCAGTCGAGATTTGCGCGCCTTAAGGTCGGCGTCCAGCTCATTTTCAATCGAGAGCCGTAGAGGGGCCAAATGCTTGGCAGTGGGCGCGCGTTCCATCGCCTGAAGGGCCTCAGCCCGTTTGACGGGATCTAGGTCGGACAGTTGGAACTGAACCAGGGCGGTGGCGATCAAAGCACGCACGCCGCTGTTAGGTTTCAACTGTTTCAGATCTTTCTTGGTGAATTCACCAACGCTTTCGCCGCTGTCGGGGTCGGTCAGTTCATACTGCCGCTTGGCTACTGCGGTGCCAAAGAAAAACAACCCATCGGAGCGACGCTGCCAGACCTGTTTGTTGCCCCAGGCCTCCAGAAAGCCCTGCACTTGTGACAGGTTGCTGGCTGCGATCTCTTCAATGACTGGTCCAATTGTCTTACGCGACGGTTTTTCAACCAGTTTTTTATTCTGTTGCAGGATCTCCTGCAACGTCAGGTCCAGGGCAAGCCCAGCCTGACCCCAGCACATCAGTGCCAGGCAAGCAATTAGTATTCGTATCATGGTAATTTGTCCGCCCAGCAAGGGACGAGAGCCAACAGGCTCTCGTCATATCTATCCGAACCTTAGTAGTTCGACAGTGTCTGAACGCAGGTCTGTGTTGTGGTGTTGTACATACCGCAACCCAGGTCTTTCCAATCGGATTTCAGAACCGACGATTCTGGCAGGAAGTCAGTCCAAGCATCACCGGCGACTTCATCCGTCTGGCTGATGATATCGAACTGACCGTCGTCCTGAATTTCGCCTATCAGAACCGGCTTGGCTAGGTGATGGTTCGGCAGCATCACAGCGGTACCGCCAGTCAGATTGCCAAATTCCTGACCATACATCGCGGTCCGAACAGCATCCACATCCGTGGAGCCAGCAGCCGTAGCTGCGTTCACCCACATGTTGAAGCCGATATAGTGTGCTTCCATCGGGTCATTGGTCACACGTTCTTCGCCCATAGTTTCTTTCCATTTGGCGACAAAGGCTTCGTTGACCTCGGTGTCTGCCGACTGGAAGTAATTCCAGGCTGCCAGGTGCCCAACGAGATTGGAAGTATCCAGACCAGACAGTTCTTCTTCACCAACAGAGAAGGCAACAACAGGGATATCGTCAGCCGAGATGCCAGCTGCTGCCAGTTCTTTGTAGAAGCCGATGTTTGCGTCGCCATTGATGGTTGAGATCACGCCGACCTTTTTGCCGTCGGCCCCCAGTGCTACAACGTCTGCAACAATTTTAGACCAGTCCGAATGACCAAAGGGTGTGTAGTTGACAAAGATGTCGCCGTCGGACACGCCTTTGCCCTGCAGATAGGCCTCAAGAATGTTGTTGGTTGTGCGGGGATAGACATAGTCCGTACCCAGCAGTGCAAACTTTTCTACGCCCAATTCTTCGAGGAAGTAATCGGTGGCTGGGATCGCCTGTTGGTTTGGCGCGGCACCAGTGTAAAAGACGTTCTTCGAGCTTTCTTCGCCTTCGTACTGAACTGGGTAGAACAGCAGGCCGTTCAGCTCTTCAATCACCGGTAGAACCGATTTACGGGACACAGAAGTCCAGTTGCCAAAGATCACGTCAACATCATGTACAGAGATCAGTTCGCGCGCTTTTTCAGCAAACAGCGGCCAGTCCGACGCGGGGTCAACCACAACAGCTTCCAGTTGCTTACCCAGCAAGCCACCTTTGGCATTTTGCTCGTCGATCAGCATTAACATGGTGTCTTTCAAGGTGGTTTCTGAAATGGCCATGGTGCCGGACAGCGAATGTAGAACGCCAACTTTGATTGTGCCACCGGCAATTGCCGCACCAGTCATGACGCTCAAAGCCAGTACGCTAGCCGCGGTTTTCTTTAGAAAGGTCATCGTATCTCTCCAGACAGAGCGCGCAGGAGTACTTGCCTTTTACAGACGGCACTACTACGTCGACCCTGCAACGTTTGTTGCAAATCGTGTGGCGGCCGCATCGAGGTCCAATTCGTTTGGTCGTCACACACCTATTTTCACTGACATCACAAAGATGATTGCGCTCTCAGTGGCACCAGAGGTTCTGCTTGACCGGATGATTGGCAACTGCGGCACCCCTTAATTTCTGGGCAAAAATTACAAATGATCAATTTCTAGGCGAATAATTGCAGGTGCGCCCAATTATTACCCACCCGCCTTTTGTGCCCCGGCTTACACTGCCGGTTTTCTAGTTATCGCTACCTTGATGTGCTCCATATTCTGTCGAGAACAGGGTATCGAGGAAACCGACATCACCATTCGCCAGGACATAAACACTGCAACATCAGAGGCTGCGCAACCCCGTGCCATTGGGGCTGTGCGGGTTGTCGGGCGTTTCAAAGGCGGCAAATCTTGCCTGGCAAATCTGCGCCAGTCTGGTGCGCTTAAACTACTGTTCCCGCGCAGGGCTTCCGGCCTTGAGGCCGTGATGATCAATACTGCGGGTGGCATAACCGGCGGTGACCGTTTCTCCATTTCGGCAGAGGCTGTAGGCAACTGTCACATGACACTGACCACCCAAGCCGCAGAACGGGTATATCGCGCACAACCAGGACAGACTGGTGGGATGGACACCCGCCTGCGTGTTGGCACCGGTGCGCGCCTGAACTGGATGCCGCAAGAAACCATTCTGTATAATCATTGTTCCTTCCAACGCCATCTCACCGCAAACTTGGCCAAAGATGCCACCTTGCTGGTGGTCGAACCGCTGGTATTTGGCCGAATTGCCATGGGCGAAGTGCTAAGTGACGCACGGTTCAATGATTGTATCGACATACGTCGCAATGGACAGCGTCTCTATTACGATGCGGTTCGGCTGCACGGGGACATCACAGCCAAACTGTCCCGCCCCGCCGTGGCCAATGGCGCAAATGCCATGGCCAACCTGATATTCACTGCTCCGGATGCAGGGCGTCACCTGACGTTCTTACGTGACGCCCTGCCTGACACCGGAGGTGTGTCGCTGATTGGCGATGACCTGCTGGTGTTACGTCTGCTCGCCAAAGACAGCTTTGTCCTACGCAAGTCCCTTTTACCCATTCTTGACCGGCTCACTGACAACGGTCTGCCGCTGTGCTGGAGACTCTGATATGAACCTGACCCCCCGCGAGAAAGACAAACTGCTGATTGCCATGGCCGCCGAGGTCGCGCGCAAGCGGTTGGCCCGTGGCGTCAAACTGAACTACCCCGAGGCGATTGCTCTGATCACCGACGCCGTTGTCGAAGGCGCCCGGGATGGCCGATCCGTTGCCGACATGATGGAAGCCGGAGCCGAGATCATCTCGGTTGAACACTGCATGGACGGCATTTCGGAGATGATCCCCGAAGTGCAGGTCGAGGCCACATTCCCGGACGGCACCAAACTTGTCACCGTTCACAACCCCATTCGATAAGGACATCCCGATGAAAACTCTGATATTTCTACCGTTGATCGCTTTTGCCTCCCCTGCCCTGTCCCACAGTGGCGCCCATATCCACCCGCATGAAGCCAGCAGCTGGTTGCCGGTTGTGCTGGGCCTGACCGCCATCGCTGGCGCCACAGCGCTAGCCTATGCGCGCAGCAGCCGCAAATGATCCCCGGAGAGTTGTTTCCAGCCGCGGGCGATATGGTACTGAACGACGGAACCAAGGCGGTGACGCTGATGGTTGCCAATACCGGCGATCGTCCGGTGCAGGTTGGCAGCCATTACCATTTTGCCGAAAGCAACCCGGCACTTGAGTTCGACCGGACCGTGGCACATGGCCTGCGGCTCGACATTGCCGCCGGAACAGCGGTGCGGTTCGAGCCGGGACAACGGCGCGAGGTGAACCTGATCCCTATTTCCGGGGACCGGCGGATCTATGGGTTCAATCAAAAAGTGATGGGGAACCTGTAACTTACCGTCACTATCAGCCGAACCATCCTCAAAAAATCCGCAAGACACCACCGTATCCGACGCATTGGAGGCCACAAGATGCCAGCCACAATCAAACGCTCCGACTATGCCGCAATGTATGGCCCCACCACGGGCGACCGTCTCCGTCTGGCCGATACCGATCTGATTATCGAGGTCGAGAGCGATCTGACCACCTATGGCGAAGAAGTCAAATTCGGTGGTGGCAAAGTAATCCGCGACGGAATGGGCCAATCACAAGTCACTCGCGCTGATGGGGCGGTGGATACGGTCATCACCAACGCGCTGATTATTGATCACTCAGGTATCTTCAAGGCTGATGTGGGCCTGAAGGACGGGCGCATTGCCAAACTGGGTAAAGCTGGCAACCCCGACACCCAACCCGGCGTTGATATCATCATCGGCCCTGGAACCGAGATCATCGCCGGTGAAGGCAAAATTCTGACGGCGGGTGGCTTCGACAGCCATATCCATTTCATTTGTCCCCAACAGATTGAGGACGCGCTGCATTCGGGACTGACCACCATGCTGGGCGGCGGCACCGGCCCGGCGCATGGCACCTTGGCCACCACCTGCACCCCCGGCCCCTGGCATATCGGGCGCATGTTGCAGTCGGCCGATGCCTTTCCAATGAACCTGGCTTTTGCCGGTAAGGGCAACGCCAGCCTGCCCTTTGCTCTGGAAGAACAGGTGAAAGGCGGCGCTTGTGCGCTGAAACTGCACGAGGACTGGGGCACCACCCCTGCGACCATCGATTGTTGCCTTGGTGTCGCCGACGCCATGGACGTTCAGGTGATGATCCACACAGACACACTGAATGAGTCCGGCTTTGTCGAACACACTGTCAACGCCATGAAGGGCCGCACTATTCACGCCTTCCACACCGAAGGTGCCGGCGGCGGTCACGCGCCGGACATTATCAAGATCTGTGGCGAAGAGCATGTTCTGCCCTCCTCCACCAATCCAACGCGGCCCTTTACGATCAACACACTAGAAGAGCATCTGGATATGCTGATGGTCTGTCACCATCTGGACAAATCCATCCCCGAAGATGTCGCCTTTGCCGAAAGCCGCATCCGCCGCGAGACCATTGCCGCCGAGGATATTCTGCACGACATGGGCGCTTTCTCAATCATAGCATCCGACAGCCAGGCCATGGGCCGCGTCGGCGAGGTGCTGATCCGAACTTGGCAGACCGCCGACAAGATGAAAAAACAGCGCGGGCGTCTGGCCGAAGAGACCGGCGAAAACGATAACTTTCGGGTGCGGCGCTACATTGCCAAATACACCATTAACCCTGCCATTGCCCACGGCATTAGTCATGAAATCGGCAGCATAACCGAAGGCAAGCGCGCCGATCTGGTGTTGTGGGACCCGGCGTTTTTTGGGGTGAAACCCGAGATGGTTCTGATGTCGGGCAGCATTGTCTGCGCCCAGATGGGCGACCCAAATGCCTCGATCCCAACACCGCAACCTGTCTACACCCGCCCGATGTTTGGCGCCTACGGCCGCTCTCTGGAAAACAGTGCCGTCACCTTCGTATCCGAGGCCGCTCAGGCGGACGGTATTGGTGAAAAACTGGGTCTGGCCAAGCAAACCGTGGCGGTGCGCAACACCCGCAACATCGGCAAGTCGGACCTGATCCTAAACAATGCTACGCCCGAAATGGACGTGAACCCCGAAACCTATGAAGTGCGCGCCGACGGTGAGCTTTTGACCTGCCAACCAGCTGAGGTCCTACCGATGGCCCAACGCTACTTCCTGTTTTAAGAGGTAAAATATGCAAAGAACTCATTACGATATCTGCCCTTCCCATAGGGCGCTGTCATGAGCGCCCCGTCGATGGCCTGCCGTGCCTATCACAGCCATGCCCATGACACATCCCCGGTTGATCGGGTGGTGCTTGATTACGACGCCCGCTTTATGCGTCGTAAGGTACTAACCACTGAGGCGGGTCAAAAACTGCTGGTTGATCTCCCCCAAACCACATCTCTGGACCACAAGGGCGTGCTGCTGCTGGACGGTGGTGGCGAGATCGAAGTGGTCGCCGCATCGGAAAAGCTGTTGCAGGTCACCGGCAATGACATGACCCAACTGGCTTGGCACATAGGCAACCGCCACACCCCGTGCCAGATCGAACCCACCCGCCTGCTGATCCAATGTGATCATGTGATTCACGACATGTTGAAACAACTGGGCGCTAACCTCAACGAAGTAATCGAGCCCTTTACCCCGGTAGGAGGCGCCTATGGTCACGGGCGCACTCATTCCCATGCCCACTGATCCCGGTTTAACCCGGCTCCAGCAATGGCTGTCTCCGTCCTACCCGATTGGGGCTTTTGCCTATTCGCATGGCCTTGAGACCGCAATTGGGACTTGTGCAATCATCAGCAGTGATGACCTACGGATGTGGTTGACTGACCTGCTAAAAAATGGTGCCGGTTACAGTGATCCAATTTTACTGGTCGCCGCCTATCGCAGTGAAAACGCCGAAGCGTTGCAGGATATCGAGCAACAGGCACGGGCCTTTGCCCCGTCCAAAGAGCGTCTGGCCGAGACAGCTCTGCAAGGTGCTGCCTTTTGCCAGACCACCTCGGCGATTTCAGACCATGACATCCCAGATCTGACTTATCCGGTTGGACTTGGCTATGCGGCGCGGCGGCACGGTCTACCGCTGGATTTGACCGTACATATGTACCTTCATTCCTTTGTTTCCAACCTTGTCGCAGCCGCGCAGCGGTTGATGCGAGTCGGACAAGTCGAAGGACAACGTATTCTGACAGATTTGGCGCCCTTGATTGCTCAGATAACGCAAGACGCTCTGACATCGGATCTCACCGACCTCAGCGGCTCCTGCTTTCTGGCCGACATCGCAACAATGCAACACGAAACCCAATACTCAAGGATGTTTCGCTCATGAGCACTTTTAATGGCCCCCTGCGGATAGGCATCGGTGGCCCAGTCGGCGCTGGCAAAACCACCCTGACCGCCGCCCTTGCGCGCGGTCTATCCAAAACTCACTCAATTGGGGTCATCACCAATGACATCTATACGCAGGAAGACGCTGAAGCGCTGATGCGGATGCAGGTGCTACCGCATGATCGCGTAATCGGTGTCGAAACCGGCGGCTGCCCACATACCGCCATTCGCGAAGATGCCTCGATCAACCTCGCCGCAATTTCCGAGATGCAAAACCGGCATCCTGACCTTGAAATTGTCCTGATTGAAAGCGGCGGCGATAACCTGTCAGCCACCTTCAGCCCCGAACTGGCAGATGTTACCATCTATGTCATCGACGTGGCCGCAGGTGAGGAAATCCCGCGAAAGGGCGGCCCGGCAATCACCCGTTCTGATCTACTGGTCATCAACAAAACCGATCTGGCCCCCTACGTCGGGGCCTCACTCGAGGTCATGGAGAGGGATGCAAAGCGAATGCGCGGCGATGGGCCATTCTTCTTTGCCAGCCTGAAACACAACCAAGGTGTTGCGGACATTATCGCTCAACTTGCTGAGGTTGGTGGGTTTTCCACTGTGGTAAGTACGAACTCTCGCGATACTTTCTGTAAATCACCCAATTTCGGGTAGAGGCAGTTTTCATGACGAACGAAGAGCGCAACATTCAACGTAAACGGACGGTGCATCAACAAGCCATTCAGACATCCAAGACCTGATGGGGGAGAGCGACAGTCTGCGTGTTTATACCGTTCCCAATAGAAGTTAGAAAGATTGCGCCGTTCACGGCTTAACATCTCCGCTCGAAAGCAGCTCAAACTACTGGATTTTCTAGCGTATTGCGCAAGATAGAAGCCGTCACCCTTGAGCTGGATCATGGGCTCAAGATCTTTGGGAGGCAATGATCTTCTATCAATTAATTGGTCCGCGCTTTAGTTAGGGAACCCGAGGCCTACAGTCATTGCTAGTGGTTTCTTAAGACGGTGCCCTGGCCCAAACCTCAGACGCAACCGAAGCACTGATTTCAACCCATAGCTTCTGGCGCTCCCCCTCCCGCCAAAAGTTCCGTGAGTCGTTCCCCGGTCAGGACCCCCGTCTCCATGAGCGCCTCCGCCATCACCGTCAGATGTGAACGAAGAGGTTCCAACCGACGCCGGGCTTCGACCTCTGCAGCTGCAATGAGCTCCGCGACCTCGGGCAGGTTGCAGTTGTAAACGTCCCTCAACAGCGCTTCTGAGTTGCTTGCACCAAGCCAGATCGCCCCGGTTTGACCGAGGCCAAAGGCACCAGCTTCGTTGGCTGCCGAGATTGCTATTTTAGCGAGATCGGAATCGTGGTCTCCGCCCGAGCCGCTAGACGGCGCGCCCAGTATGAGGATCTCCGCCATACGCCCCCCTAACAGGATCGTTCGATCACGATGCATTGTTGCGGCTGTATGGATCATCTCCTGTCCAGTTATCCGGCATTCGCCTCCCTGTTCGGAGATCCTCAGAAACTCGACCGTTAACTCCGAGTAAGAGCTGCCTATGAGCGCATGCCCACATTCGTGTACAGACATCCTGAACCGAAGATCTTTAGATATATTGCAGAGGTCGCCACTCAGTGAATGAAGTATATCAGAAGTCGTCAGCTGGCGTTTCGTACGACGCGCTATGGCCCGCCCCTTCCTGACCGCGGCCGCACAATCGGCACCGGTTTTTCCTAAGCCCTGTACTGAACATGCTTGGAGATCGATATCAGTTTCTGCGGGCTTCGGATGCTGTTTGAAGATCACCGCCAGGTCTGAACGGTCAGGCAATGGTATTGTTACGATATTGTCGAAGCGTCCTGATCTTCTGATCGCAGCTGGAATCTTTTCCAAGTTATTTGCGGCGGCGACGACGCCAACTCCCTCGCAGCCCCGGATGCCATCTAACTGTTCTAGAATGCCCTTGACGGCTTTCGTGTCATAGCTAGAGTTCTTGCCGTCTGAATCTTCCAAAAAACTGTCCATTTCATCAATGAACAGAACGGATGGTGAGCTTTTCTTGGCCTCTTCAAAGGTATTTGACATCGCTCTTAGGAAGTCACCGAGGTGCCCGCGCTTTTGCCATTCCGAAAATGGACCTGTCGCAGTTTGATGCCGCTCCTTTGATAGCATTTACTGCAACAAAGGAGACTGACTATGGGACTGAAGC
>NZ_WQLV01000013.1 GCF_009753675.1 Parasedimentitalea huanghaiensis
GTTTTGCCGTGGTCAACGTGGCCGATGGTGCCGATGTTGACGTGTGGTTTGGTACGTTCGAACTTTTCCTTAGCCATAATCTAGGCGCCCTTTTAGTAGGAGGATCGACAACCGACCCGGATCATTATCGCGCGCGACATATTGCCTTTGCGCACAGAAATCAAGCAGATCGTAATTGAAACTTTGATGACAGTTGTTTGACCGGTGCTTAGCTGGGGGCTGCGGGGTCTTCTTCAACGTTCTCTACGCGTTCATCGAACCAGCCACTTTCCAGATGTTGCTCAGCTATCCACTCTTCGACAGCATCAACGATGTTCAGAGAGAGACCCGCAATCTGTTCTTCTTTGGTACGGCTGTGTCCCGATCCTAGGAGTGCACTTTCACCGGTGGTACTTTCGAAGATCTCCATCTGGTGCTTCTTGGCCAAGTATTCCTGCCCCGCAACATCATAAACAAAAACGTTCACCACCGCGACACTCTTGGGAGACAAGACAATGGGAACCCCAGCAGGAGCCAACATGAAACCTTCTAGAGTGATCGCTACATCGTATTCCTGCGTGCCCTCGTAGCGCCGCAACCGCGTATCAAGAGCATTCTGCAAATCAGCATTCCAATCAGATCCTTCCGCGTTGCGTGACAGTGGCCACTGTAATGCCTTGTCGGTATAGATATAGCCGACACGCATTTTGAACGCGCCCAGATCCTCCTGCGCCTCATCCATTAAGGTTTCACCACAGGCTGTCAGCAGCGAAAGGGACGCCAGAAAAGCAATAAGTCGGATCATAATTGGGTCTCTTTTCAGAAAAAGTTCTGACCAGATAGACTGCTACTATGTGTCTGGTAAAGCATAAGAGGCATCTCCCCCAGCACAGGTGGCACTGGGGTCACAGGTTTCAGCCTGATTTCAGTCGAATTTGTACGACCGCGGAAAGCCATAAGGCGGACGCTTGCCTACTCCGGCACGTTTCCCCAGCCACTGGCTAAGGTCCTGCTCATGACGAGTTTTACCCCCACCCATTTCCCAGGTCAGGCCGCTGTCCCAATTAAACGTGGTGACATCACTCAACCCACCGTCCAACTCCAGAGACCCCTGTTTGCCGCGCGCCATATTGTACTTTTGCAGGCGCACGCCTTTGCCACGGTTCAAATCAGGCATTTCTTCAACAGAGAACACCAAGAATTTTCCGTTTTCGGACACCACGGCAACGTGATCACCGATCACCGGCACACAGATCTTGGCGCGATCATCACCTTTGACATTCAGCACCTGTTTGCCACTGCGCGTCTGGGCCACAATTTCTTTTTCGGCACAGATGAAGCCATTGCCGACAGACGAGGCAACCAGCAGCTTGCCCTCGGGCTGGTGAATGAACAGCTCAACAAGTTCAACTTCGTTGGGCAGGTCAACAATTAGTCGCAGCGGTTCCCCCATGCCCCGCCCACCTGGCAGGTTGGCGGCACTGATCGTGTAGAAACGGCCATTGCTGCCAAAGGCCAGTAACCGGTCGGTGGTTTCAGCATGAAAGACGAACCGCGGGCCATCACCGTCTTTGAATTTGAGTTCACGATTCAGATCGATATGGCCGGTCATTGCCCGGATCCAGCCCATTTGACTGCACACCACCGTTATAGGTTCACGGTCGATCATTGCCTCTAGCGGGACTTCTTCAACCTCGCCAGCTTCGGCAAACATCGTGCGGCGGGCGCCACCTTCATAATTTTTCCCGAACTGTTTCTTGGTCTCTTTCAGTTGCGCAGAAATACGAGACCACTGCAGCTCTTCTGACCCCAGCAATTCTACCAGTTCAGCGCGTTCTTCACGTAGTGCATCGCGTTCGCGAACCAATTCGATCTCTTCCAAGCGACGCAACGAACGCAACCGCATGTTCAAAATTGCCTCGGCCTGCACCTCGGTCAGCTCCCCCTTACCGTACACTGGCGAGACATATTCTGCTTCGGTCAGCGCACGCGGGTGATCCAGGTCCCAATTTTCGCGCATCAGCGCTGCTTTGGGATCATCATCATAACGGATGATTTCGATGACCCGATCAAGATTGAGGAAGGCGATGATAAAGCCTGCCAAGACCTCCAACCGGTGATCGATCTTGTCCATTCGGTGTCGTGACCGACGTTGCAACACATCACGCCGATGATCCAAAAAGGCGCGCAGCACCTCTTTCATAGAACAAACCTTGGGGGTGACCCCATCGATCAACACGTTCATGTTGAGTGAGAACCGCACCTCAAGATCTGAGCTGCGGTACATCATGTTCATCAGCACTTCGGGATCGACGTTCTTGGACCGCGGTTCCAGCACCACCCGGATGTCTTCGGCTGATTCGTCGCGGATATCGCCAAGAATCGGCACTTTCTTGGTTTGGATAAGCTCAGCGATTTTTTCGATCAGCTTGGATTTCTGCACCTGATACGGGATCTCGGTGACCACGATCTGCCATTGACCACGCCCCAGATCCTCAACTTCGTATTTACAGCGCAACCGGAACGACCCACGGCCAGTGCGATAGGCCTGGGCAATATTTTCTGGTGGCTCGACGATGATACCGCCAGTTGGAAAATCCGGCCCAGGCACATGGTTCAGCAGGGTGTCGTCGCGCGCATCCGGAGTTTTAATCAGGTGCAGGCAGGCGTCGATCAGTTCGGCAATGTTATGCGGCGGGATATTGGTCGCCATGCCCACAGCAATGCCTGACGATCCGTTGGCAAGAATATTAGGGAAAGTTGCCGGCAAAACAGCCGGTTCGGTCAGTCGACCATCATAGTTATCGCGAAAATCCACCGCATTTTCAGATAGACCTTCCAACATCGCCTCGGCGATAAAGGTCATCCGTGCCTCGGTGTAACGCGATGCGGCCGGGTTATCGCCGTCGATATTGCCAAAGTTACCTTGGCCATCAACCAGCGGATAGCGGACATTGAAGTCCTGCGCCAAACGCGCCATCGCGTCATAGATCGCCGCATCCCCATGCGGGTGGAAATCCCCCATGGTATCGCCTGAAATCTTGGCAGACTTCAGGAACCCGCCGGATGAGGTCAACCGGAGTCGACTCATCGCATAGAGGATTCGTCGATGCACAGGCTTTAGCCCGTCGCGCGCATCCGGCAACGCACGGTGCATGATAGTGCTTAGCGCATAGGTCAGATAGCGCTCGCCAATCGCTCGGCGCAGCGGTTCCAGGATCTCGCCCCCTTCAGGAGAGGACGGCACATCGGTGTGGTCTACCAAATCGGTCATACATTGGTGATACTTGCCCGACCCAAGTTGGTAAAGCGGCTGGCGTGAAATTCCTGCTTTATCGGACCTTTGTGGATCAACTGGCAACAATTGGGGGAGAAACACGCAGTATCTCCCCTATTTTCTTACCGCTGATCTGCACTAGTATTAGAACCCTGACATTCTGCAGTCAGAGCTTTGTACATAGCATTCATTTAGCAATTTTCTCATGTCCACAATTGTCGGGGGATGGCGCCATGTCGCGCTTTGTAATGGTATCGTTTTTGTTCATGGGTTGGTCGTTCTACGAGTTGAGCGGTGGCCGCGACTTTGTGCCGCCAATAAAGCCAGAACCCATCGAGGTTGCTAAGATCGAGCCCGTTGCCAAACCTCAGGTGACGGCAGCTTCTCTGGTCACAACACCCGTGCGTCGCCCTGTGCTGCAAACTCGCACAAATCGCGAAGCCCGCACCTTTCCCGATCGCCCTACTGCGAACCCCAACTTACGATCCGAGGTCGCCCTGGCTCAAATTGCGGCTGTTGGCGACGCGTTTAAGATAGAGCTGGGTACCAACGGACTTCAGCCTACGACTCCCGGTTTGCAACTGGCGTCGCTTGATGGTGGGTTGATGCCGCTAACCTCCGACGAGGTTGAGCCAACCGCTTTTATCCCACTTGAGCCTCCCGTTGAAACCACGGAAGATCTGCGCATTGTAACTGCAACACGTGTCAATATGCGGGACGGGCCTGGCACCGTTTACCCCGTCGTCACGCAACTCAACCGCAACGCATCTGTAGCGGTCATCGATGATAACGGCACTGGCTGGTTAAAGCTGCGCGTCGTCGACAGCGAACAAGTCGGATGGATTGCAGCTTCCTTGATCAGCAAGTAGCGTCCATAAACGGGGCAAAACAAGGACCCCGGCGACTTTGAGCAGCGAGACATGACGCAAAAAACCATTCTGATTACTGGCTGTTCCTCTGGGATTGGCCTGGATGCCGCACGTGGCATGCGGGATCGCGGCTGGACCGTATTTGCATCCTGCCGCCAACAGCGTGACTGCGACCGAATGCGAGCCGAAGGCTTTGACAGCCCTTTGATCGATTATACCCAGCCAGAAACCATCACAGCTGGCTTACAAAACGTTCTGACCTCCACTGGTGGCACACTGGACGCGCTGTTTAACAACGGAGCGCACGGTTTGCCCGGCGCGGTTGAAGATCTGCCAACGGACGGTCTGAGGGCCATTTTCGAGGCCAACTTCTTTGGTTGGCACGAATTGACCCGACAAGTGATTCCCGTGATGCGGCAACAAGGACACGGCCGTATCGTGCAAAACTCGTCGATTCTGGGGCTTGTCGCGTTTCCTTGGCGAGGCGCCTATGTCGCAACCAAATACGCCATTGAAGGTATGGCCGACACCCTGCGGCTTGAGCTGCGTGACAGCGGCATCAAAGTGGTATTGATCGAGCCCGGCCCGGTGACTTCAAAAATTCGGGTGAATTCCATCCCACATTTTGAGCGCTTTGTTGATTGGAAAAATTCAGCTCTGCGTACGCAATACGAAAGCAGCCTGTTAAAGCGCCTGTATCACAGCGATGGGCCCGACACCTTTGAATTGCCTGCTTCCGCCGTGACGGCAAAACTGATTCATGCCTGCGAATCGCGCCGCCCGCGCCCGCGGTATTACGTCACAACTCCAACTCATATTGGCGGCTTTCTAAGACGTATCCTCACCACCCGTGCCACCGATCGCATTCTGGCGCGGCTGCGCTAAAAAACCCGGTCGCTTTCCATCTACACGCAGGCTAGACCAAGATTAGGAGATTAACGGACTACGAGGGTATAATGGCTGATCCACTCTTTTATCTGGTTGTTGCAGCAATCATTTCGGTCGTTTTGGTGTTAATCATCGGAATTGCCGGATACGGCAAAGGTGGCGAGTTCAACGCCAAGTACAGCAACAAGATGATGCGACTGCGCATTCTGCTTCAGTTCATTGCGGTGCTTTTGATCCTTGCCTATGCCTATTTGAAAGGCCAGGGAGGCCAATAACCATGGTGGTTCTGAACAAGATTTACACCCGCACTGGCGACAAAGGGGATACAGCGCTTGGCAACGGAGAGCGCGTCGCCAAACATGCCGCCCGCGTAAACGCCTATGGTACATCAGACGAGCTGAACGCATTTGTCGGGGTTGCACGTTTGCAGGCCGACAATGAAATGGATGCCGCTTTGATGCGCATCCAGAATGATCTGTTCGATCTGGGTGCTGATTTATGTCGCCCGGAAATGGACCAGGATGCCAAAGCAGAGTACCCGCCACTTCGCATGGTGACCGCACAGATTGACCGGTTAGAATCCGAAATCGATGCGATGAACAAGGACCTGAGTCCCTTGCGCAGCTTTGTGCTGCCCGGTGGGTCCGCCCTCTCTGCACATCTCCATGTCTGTCGCACAGTGGCAAGACGTGCCGAACGTCTGGCCACCGACTTGGCCAGCAGTGAAGAGATCAACCCAGCTGCAGTGAAGTATCTGAACCGTTTATCCGATTGGTTTTTTGTTGCTGCGCGCGTGGCAAACGACAACGGAGCAGACGATGTGCTGTGGGTTCCAGGAGCGAACCGGTAGCCAGAGACCGCCGATCAAAGATTTCCGATGCGCAACATTCTTGCAAAGATGTTGATCCAAACCACCAAACGCGACGTCGGTGATAGAAAACGTGACGATTTTGCCCTGTTATGCTGGCAATACAGCCGGTATCAACACCGCATAAGCATGAAGGGGAGTCGCCCGCCGACTTGCCGTTTGTTAAGGAGAGACGCCAAATGAAGGTACTTGTGCCTGTCAAACGCGTGATTGATTACAACGTGAAGGTTCGTGTGAAAGCGGACGGAAGCGGTGTCGATCTCGCCAATGTTAAAATGTCGATGAACCCATTTGACGAGATTGCCGTCGAAGAGGCCATCCGCCTAAAAGAGGCTGGGAAGGCAGACGAGATTATTGCGGTCTCGATCGGTGTTAAACAGGCTCAGGAGACCCTGCGCACTGCACTAGCCATGGGTGCAGATCGCGCCATTCTGGTTGTTGCTGCAGACGACGTGCAAACCGACATCGAGCCTCTGGCCGTTGCCAAGATCCTGGCTAAAGTGGTCCAGGAAGAGCAGCCCGGACTGGTTTTGGCCGGTAAGCAGGCGATCGACAACGACATGAACGCCACTGGTCAGATGCTGTCGGCTCTGCTGGGCTGGTCGCAGGGTACTTTTGCCTCTGAGCTGGACATCGACGGTGATAGCGCTGTTGTGACCCGCGAAGTAGACGGCGGCTTGCAGACCATCAAAGTTGCGATGCCCGCCATTGTCACCGTTGACCTGCGCCTGAACGAGCCGCGTTACGCGAGCCTTCCAAACATCATGAAGGCCAAGAAAAAGCCGCTAGATGCCAAAACCGCCGAAGATTACGGCGTTGATGTCACCCCGCGTCTGGAAATTGTTTCGACCACCGAACCAGACGCCCGCGCCGCTGGTATCATCGTAGGTTCGGTTGACGAACTGGTTGAGAAACTCAAAGAAGCGGGGGCTGTGTAATGGCTGTTCTTCTCCTTGCTGAAGTGACCGACGGCGCGTTGGCGCTGGATGCCACCGCCAAAGCTGTGACCGCAGCCGGTTCACTCGGTGATATTACCGTGCTCTGCGCCGGTGCTGCCGCCGCTGCTGCTGGCGACGAAGCTGCAAAAATCGCTGGTGTGGCCAAAGTTCTGGTTGCCGAAGATGCATCTCTGGGCCACCGCCTGGCGGAACCCACTGCGGCGCTGATCGCCGGTTTGGCTGGCGACTACGAGCACATCGTTGCTCCGGCCACGACTGATGCCAAAAACGTGCTGCCGCGCGTCGCGGCCCTGCTGGATGTGATGGTGCTGTCGGATGTTTCAGGTGTTGTCGATGGCAACACATTCGAGCGCCCGATCTATGCGGGCAACGCCATTCAGACCGTCAAATCATCTGATGCCAAAAAGGTTATTTCCTTCCGGACATCAACCTTTGACGCAGCTGGCGATGGCGGTTCTGCCTCGGTTGAAACCATTGGTGCCGCTGAAAACCCTGGCCTGTCCGAATGGGTTGAAGACAAGGTTGCCGCAAGCGACCGCCCCGAGCTGACCTCGGCTGGTGTGGTTGTATCCGGTGGTCGTGGTGTTGGGTCAGAGGATGACTTCAAACTGATCGAAGCTCTGGCCGACAAGCTAGGCGCCGCGGTTGGTGCCTCGCGTGCTGCGGTTGATTCTGGTTATGCACCAAATGACTGGCAAGTGGGTCAGACAGGTAAGGTGGTCGCACCGGACCTCTATGTCGCAGTTGGCATCTCGGGTGCGATCCAGCACCTGGCCGGCATGAAAGACTCCAAGATCATCGTCGCCATCAACAAAGACGAAGAAGCACCTATTTTCCAGGTCGCTGATTTTGGTCTGGTGGCTGACCTGTTCCAGGCGGTTCCGGAATTGACTGAAAAACTGGGCTAACTGCCCCAAAGGTGCGTGCCAGCACGCACCCTACCTACAAAAGCAATGGCCCGCTGATTGAACAGCGGGCCATTGTTGTTTTGGTCAATGTTTTGGCCGCATTATTCCGCCGTCAAAACCCGGCGCAGCCCATCGGACGCGGCATTGGCGATGCGCATATGCTCCATCGGGCCAATCATATGCCCCGCTGTCGGAAGATCCATTTGGCCAAGCACCATTCCATCGATATCATCAGCCCCACCCGCGGTTTGAACCGGTACTTCAATCACGGCCTTTACCATTGAGCGCAGCGCATCAACCATTGGGCGGTCAACCAACGCCGGTTCTTGTCCCAACGCAACGCCGCCATCAACACCCTGCCCTAGGTCATAGCGCAACCAGAGTAGTACAACGCGGCCTTCCAGCGTTTCAATCATACTGCTCATCCGCTTAACCCACGCAGTCTGTAATTCTGCGCGTACCGCCTCAAAACGCTCAGCCGAACAGGCTTCCAATCCTGTCAACAAGTGTTTGTTGAAATGGTAGTCGGTAAAATCCACCTCGCTGTACAGCTTGCTTAGCGTTTCGCTCGCCTGCAGAAACCGGTCATTGCGTCTGGGGTGGACCCTGTACAACCTGTTAGAAAGGTTTTGCGCCCCCAAGACCTGCAACACAGTTATGTCCGCGTCACGCGCCAACGACATCAGCGCCTCGTCCTGCACGAAACTATCAAGACCTGCGTTCACGCTGCCCAGATTAACACAGGTTTGCCCTAGCGTATTTTCCAGCTGGGCAACAAAAGGTTGTTTAACATATCGGCCATAAACTTCGGTTCCACCCATAAACGCCAAATATGGCGAATCCAGATCCCGACGCGGCCCTCTTACCAATAATTTCGACGTGCCATAGCGGCACGGCTCATCCAAAAGCGCCATTGCGCCTGTCTGTTCGTAGCTCATACTACCCACCAAATTTTCACCCGTGGATCACTTTGAACCGAGTCCCTTTCCAAAAAGCTAATGTGAAAATTTGCTTAAATTCGGTGCGATCTGACTTGTAACCGGCACGGCCCCATCGGTATGGTCTGGCCGCAGGCAACCCGAAAGGCCAAAGCCATGATCATTCAAAAAATCGGCATCATCGGTGCAGGACAGATGGGCAATGGAATTGCGCATGTGATGGCTCTGGCTGGCTATGATGTTGTGCTAAACGATGTTAGCCAAGAAGCCCTGGACAGCGCGATTGTTGCGATCGAAAAGAACCTGACACGTCAGGTGAGCAAGGAAAAAATAACCTCCGATGCAATGAGCACAGCAATGGCTCGGATCACATCTACGCTAACGCTGGCCGATGTTGGCAAGACCGATTTGGTAATCGAAGCGGCCACCGAGCGTGAAGCGGTCAAGCAAGCAATTTTTGACGAATTGCTACCACATCTGCAGCCGCATACGATCTTGACCTCAAATACTTCGTCGATTTCGATCACCCGGCTTGCGTCTCGGACTGACCGGCCCGAACGGTTTATGGGCTTTCACTTCATGAACCCGGTTCCAGTGATGCAGCTTGTAGAGCTGATTCGCGGTATCGCCACCGATCAGGACACTTATGCCGCCTGTCATGCTGTAGTTGAACGGCTTGGCAAAACCGCCGCAAGTGCCGAAGATTTCCCTGCCTTCATCGTCAATCGCATTTTAATGCCGATGATTAACGAGGCGGTCTATACCCTCTACGAAGGCGTTGGTTCGGTCCAGTCAATTGATCTGTCCATGAAGCTTGGCGCCAATCATCCGATGGGACCACTGGAGCTGGCTGACTTTATTGGCCTGGACACCTGCCTGGCAATTATGAACGTTTTGCACGACGGGCTGGCAGATACCAAGTACCGCCCCTGTCCGCTGCTTACAAAATATGTTGAGGCCGGCTGGCTTGGGCGCAAGACCCAGCGTGGGTTTTATGACTACCGCGGCGAGACACCCGTCCCCACCCGCTAGGCTTTTAGAACTCAATTCAAAAACTACTCTGGAGCTGCAACGCTCTAGAGTTTCGCTGCACAGAGATCTAGCAACCTACACGTTGTCTTGACCCAAATCACGATCAAGACAACTTCAGTCTTTATCACCCAAAGACAAGGTATGCTGCCGTAACCATGCCATAAAGCCGCGAGGATCGCTGCTTAGGCGCTCCATTTGCTCGTCGCTTAGCAGCTCACCGACCACGGGGGCCTGCGGTTTGTGGCAGGATCGAACAATCTCATGCAGCAAGAGCCCTTGACGCAGTATTGCCGAAATTCTGTTGGCAATCTGATAGGCACGGGAATTGCTGCCGGGAAAAAATATAGGAACAACGCGCGCGCCTGATCGGCGGATCAGCTGAGCAGTGAACACATTCCACTCAGCTTCTTGCGCGGGACCAAACCAGCTCTCGGATGACATCACCACGCCAGAGGGAAACAACGCCACGACGCCGCCCTCTTTCAAATGTGCCATCGCTTTTGCGCGCATTTCGACCATCTTGCTCTGCACATCCGGGTCATGTGGAAACGGGACTGGAATCATGAATGAGGTCGCGGCTTCATCCAGCCCGGTCAAAACCGAACGGGTCAGGATGCGATAGTCTTGGCGTACCCGCCCAACCAGATCAGCAAAAATCATTCCATCGACCATGCCGTGCGGATGATTGGCAACTACCACCACAGGACCATCCGTTGGAATGTTGCGCAGCTGTTCTGCAGGGGTCTCTAACTCAATCCCCATAATGTTCAGTGCACCGCGCCAGAATTTCTGCCCACGAAACTCTGCGTTTTGTTTCTCAAACTTTTTGACCATACGGAGTATGGTCAATTTGCCAGTCAGCCATTCGATGCATCGGATTGCCAGCGACGTCCAGCGGTCATCAAAGGAGTTGGCATAGGTCAATGCGCGACGGTCATAGACCTCGCCGACCTGTTGCTCCGCTTCCGTAGTGCGGTCGCTGTCCCTATCCTGAGCGGTGTCCGCCACTATCGTATTCCTGTTCATCTATAACTCGGCCTGGGCCTCAGAAACCTTCGCCAAACTTGTCAGCCACCAAAGTCTCCAGGGCATGTGCCAATGCATCGCTGTCTGGCCCTGAAGTCTCGACGTCAATAGTCGTTCCTTTTGAGGCTGCCAACATCAAAAGCCCCATGATGCTGTCACCAGAAGCTGACAATCCATCACGCGACACCTCAGCACTGGCATCGAACCCTTCAACCACTTCAACCAGTCTGGCCGAAGCGCGGGCATGCAGCCCTTTTTCGTTCACAATTTTAAGTGTTTTTTGCGTCATCTAAATCGATTGCTCCCCTTCGGGGCTGATGTTTTGCGAATTAATATACTTTTTGCCAGCTTCCATTGCCTGGCGCACGGCATCCGCTACGGGCAAATGCCGGGATTTCGCAAGCTTAATCAGCAACGGCAAATTTGCGCCGTACAGAATCCTACGATTGTTCGGGGCACAGGCCCGCAAGCTAAGGTTCGAGGGCGAACCGCCAAACAAGTCAGTGACCACGACCACTCCAGCGCCGCTGTCCACCGTATTTGCCGCCGTACAGATCTCTTGCTGTTTGGCATCCCGATCATCATCGGGACCTATGGAAATAGCTTTCAAAGACGGTTGTTCACCGACAACATGCTCCACAGCGGCCAGGTACTCCCTAGCCAACCCGCCATGCGCAACTATCACAATCCCGATCAATCCGGCCTCTCCGTTCTACTGCTGGCCTTGCAGCTCGCGATGTCTAATTGACACCTGCTGGCCATCTTCTGCAAGGGCTTTGGCCAGTGTTTCTGCCAAAGTCACTGATCGATGTTGTCCTCCGGTACAACCAAAGGCAATCGACAGGTGGGATTTGCCTTCTTCGCGATACGCAGGCAACAACATTCTTGTCAGCCCCAGCACCCGATCGAAGAATTCACCATACCGCGGATCATTCATCACATGTGCCTGCACAGCCGAATCGCGCCCATTCAGACTGCGTAGTTTCTCCTGCCAATAGGGGTTCGTCAGGAATCGGCAATCAAATACCATATCGACACTGTGTGGGATGCCCCGTTTGTATGAAAAACTTTGCACCGAGAGCGCAAGCGACCGTCCGCCAGGGGCAAACCAATGTTCGATCTCAGCCTTCAACTGATGCACATTTAGATCTGAAGTATCGAGCAACAAGTCCGCTCGCTCGCGGATTGGCCGCATCAGGTCGAGCTCCCGTTTCACACCGATCTCGGGCGTTTCAGCGGGAGCGAGAGGGTGGCGACGTCGGGTTTCGGAATACCGACGCAACAGCACTTCCGGCCGTGCATCCAAATACAAAACAGTGAGTTGCGCGTGTTGATACCCTTCCAACACAGCGATCAGATCCAACAGCGCTTCAGTTGAAAAATCTCGATTCCGACTATCCAACCCCAGTGCAATTGGCGACTTTATTTCTTCACTGATCACAAGACGCGGCAATAACCTCAGCGGTAGATTGTCAATTGCCTCAAAGCCCAGATCCTCAAGCACATTGATAGCACTGGACCGCCCTGCACCGGATGGGCCTGTCACCAATACCAATGGCATCAAAGTTTCATTATGTTCCTGCATCTGGATTCCGCCGTCCACGCTTGAGATATTGTAGCAGAGCCGGTGCCATATGCGCAGCATCAAACCTGCGCAACAATGTCACTTCCTGACCTAGGATTTCGGTATTGAGAGAGACAGGCAATCGATCTTTCTCAACCCTGTCCATATCAATCACCGCGCAAACAACAGACCGCTGACAATACTCAGCTTGCAAAAGCCCCAGTCCGCGCGCCTCTATCAATCCGACAAGCACAGAGGGCGCCCGAGCAACGAGCTTTTCATCTTCCACCGACAGCAACACTTTATCATCCGCAACCAGAGTTGCACCCAACGCCATCAGCTCCAACGAAAGTGTCGATTTTCCGCTGCCAGATCCACCGCGAATCAGCAAGCCACGGCCATTCAGCGTGACACAGGACGCATGCAGGCACAGATCTTGTCCGTCGCCCACATTCACATCCTAGACCGGCAATCCAACAACAAACCGAGCACCCAGGGGTTCCGACGTGAGGTCCATTTCAGTTGGGCGAATATTTTCGGCCCAGACCACGCCGCCATGGGCTTCGACAATTTGTTTGGAAATCGCCAAGCCAAGACCTGAGTTATTGCCGAAATGTTCTTCTGGTCGTTGGGAGTAGAACCGCTTGAAAATCTTGCTAAGCGCCTGATCCGGGATGCCCGGACCAGTGTCTTCAACTACGACAAGCACACGATTTGCCCGCCGTCGTGCCCAGACCCGAATTGCATCCCCTTCGTCACAAAAGGAAATCGCATTGGTGATCAGGTTGACAAACACCTGCGCCAACCGTGCTTCTAGCCCGGTGATCATGATCGGGCCTTCGGCCAGATCGGTAATATAGTCGATACCTTTGCCGCGCGCATCTTCACCCAAGTATTGGTTCAGATTGCCCAGCATAACCAGCAGGTCAAAGTACTCTTCTTCTTCCTTCACCAGCTCGGCATCCAGTCGAGAGGCATTGGAAATATCACTGACCAGCCGATCCAAACGCCGCACGTCATGTTCGATCACTTCCAGTAGTTTTTCGCGTTGATCGTCACGCTTGACAATCCGCATTGTGCCAACCGCCGATTGCAAGCTGGCAAGGGGGTTCTTGATTTCATGCGCAACATCGGCTGCAAACTGCTCGTTGCTGTCGATGCGGCTATATAGGGCTTTGACCATGCCGCGAAGGGCACGGCTAAGGCGACCGATTTCATCCGGGCGGGCAGACAGATCCGGAATACGGATGCGACCCGGCTGGACTTTGCGAGAATCACGGTCACGGCCAAGCTCGGCGGCTTCAGCCAGATCGGCTAGTGGGTTGGCTATGGTTGACGCCAGCACCAGCGACAGGCCAACGGAAACCAGCAATGCAACAACAAACATCTGAAAAACACGCTCTCGCTCGTTGCGAACAAAAGCATCGATTTCGCCAGTCGGGGACGCCACTGCAACCACCCCAATCGGCTGACCCTGCCGCAAAATGGGCGTCACAGCCGTGAATACTGTGCCACCGGCAGTATCAACAATGGATTCGATTTTGGTCCCATCTGACAAAGTGCGGGGAACCATGCTGCTCAGCTGATTTACCAGGGTGTCATGTTCGGCCGCAGGACCAGACGGCAAAATACGCTCCAAGACGGACCACAGCGCCAACAGCCCGTCACTGATCAATGTCGTTCCTGTTTGACCGCCAATCAAGTGATCTTCCAGCGCTTCGTTGACCGAGTCACCCTTGGTTTGGCCAATCAAATTTTCAGCAGCATCAAAAACATAGACTTCAACCCCAGAGCGCAGGCTTAACCCTGCCAGAGTATTGTCCGTATCAATGCCATCGCCTGCGGACAGGCTTTCGGTATCACTCGCCGAGAGTTGAGCCTCAAACACATCAGCGATCAAACGGGCTTCACCAACTAGGGCACCGGCACGTTGCAAAACCAGGCTTTGACGTGAAGAATCCAGGTAGAGAACACCCAATACCAGGATGAACAGCGCAACCAGATTAAAGGTAATAATTTTGCGCGTAAGCGGTGATCCCTTTAAGGAAAACAGCCTACGGCGGGCCCGCTTGGCCTGCATTTCCTGCGCAACAGTGTGTTCCGGAGCGACCCAATCGTCGCCCAGAACAACATCACCATCGTGCTGGTTCTGTGTCATACCCGTGTCGCGCATTAGCGCCCTTCCACCAAGACCATAAGAGGTCGCTTAGTCTTCGTTATACCGGTATCCGATACCATACAGCGTCTCAATTGCCGAAAAATCTGCATCAGCACTTCGCATCTTTTTGCGCAACCGTTTGATATGGCTATCAATAGTCCGATCGTCCACATAGACTTGGTCATCATAGGCGACATCCATCAGCTGGTCACGACTTTTGACGAACCCGGGACGTTGCGCCAGAGCCTGCAGCAACAAAAATTCGGTTACAGTCAGCGAAACATCCTTGCCCTTCCAGCTGACCGAGTGGCGCAATGGGTCCATGCGCAGTTCGCCACGCTCCATCACCTTGGTCTCAGCTACAGGAGTGTCGCCTTCGGCATCCCCTTTGATCGCCTCTTGGCGCCGCAACAGCGCACGAATGCGCTCGACCAGCAAGCGTTGCGAGAATGGCTTTTTGACGTAATCGTCAGCTCCCATTCGCAGGCCAAGAACCTCGTCGATTTCATCGTCCTTGGAGGTGAGGAAGATTACAGGCATCTGTGATTTTTGCCGCAGCCGCTGTAGCAGATCCATACCGTCCATACGGGGCATTTTGATATCCAACACCGCCATATCCGGCAGTTTCTTATTGAACGCGTCTAGCGCGGCCTGTCCATCGTTGTATGTTTCAACCTCAAAACCTTCGGCTTCGAGGGTCATCGAGACGGAAGTCAGGATATTCCTGTCATCGTCAACCAATGCAATCTTTGACATCTGTGTGCCCCTAATCTGCTCTGAACTGCCTGTTTTTTTGCCCTATTCATCGCTGTTCTGCCTGTCCGAATCAATCCCCATTAACGAATCGAGGCAATCTTGCGTCTTAATTGAGACAAAAATATCTTAGGATCCTCTGAACAACGCCCAGCCACCTGCCTAAAAAGCAATGGTTGCGTAAACATTGGCTTGATGGCGCTAACTGCGCCAAACCGTCCTGTTCACGCCCCAAACCAACATGTTAAGGACACGGCCATCGGCCCTTAGCCGTTTCCATTGCCCCACGGCACGATGCGTTCTCCAGTGACGCCCGCGCCGCCATAGGAGAAAGAACATATGACATTAGGACGGGTTAACCCGCAATTCCGCCTCGAAGATCAGGGCATCGAGGGTCTGGGACATGTCTATTACAACTTCATGGAGCCTGCATTGGTCGAGGCTGCGCTAAAGCGCGGCGAAGGCACCCTGGGCAAAGGTGGCGCCTTTTTGGTCACCACAGGTAAGTTTACCGGTCGCTCGCCCAAGGATAAGCATGTGGTGAAAACCGCAAGTGTCGAAGACACCATTTGGTGGGACAACAACGCCGCAATGTCGCCCGAAGGCTTTGACGCGCTATATGCCGACATGCTGGAACACATGAAGGGTCGCGACTATTTCGTACAGGATCTGGTTGGTGGCGCAGACCCAGCCCATTCGATCAATGTCCGCATGGTGACCGAGTTGGCCTGGCACAACCTGTTTATCCGCCATCTACTGCGTCGCCCCGACCGCGAAGACCTGAATGAATTTGTGTCGGACTTCACCGTTATCAACTGCCCAAGTTTTCAGGCGGACCCGGCCAAACACAACTGTCGCAGTGAAACTGTGATTGCGATGAATTTCGATCGCAAGTTGATCCTGATCGGCGGCACCGAATATGCTGGAGAAAACAAAAAGTCCGTTTTCACCCTGCTGAACTACCTGCTGCCCGAAAAAGGCATCATGCCGATGCACTGCTCGGCCAACCACGCCACTGGCAACCCGGTTGATTCCGCCGTGTTCTTTGGCCTGTCCGGCACCGGCAAGACCACCCTGTCAGCAGATCCAGAACGCACCCTGATCGGGGATGACGAACACGGCTGGTCCGACAACGGCACCTTCAACTTCGAAGGGGGCTGCTATGCCAAGACCATCAGCCTGAACCCTGAAGCTGAGCCCGAAATCTACGCCACCACGTCCAAGTTTGGCACCGTGATTGAAAACATGGTGTTCGACGAGGAAACCAAGGAACTGGATTTTGAGGACGACAGCCTGACAGCCAACATGCGCTGCGCGTACCCGTTGGAGTATATCGCCAACGCGTCGAAAACCGCGATGGGCGGTCACCCCAAGAATATCATCATGCTAACCTGTGATGCCTTTGGTGTTCTGCCCCCGATTGCCCGTCTGACACCAGCGCAGGCCATGTATCACTTTCTGTCCGGCTTTACCTCCAAGGTGGCTGGCACCGAACGCGGAGTGACCGAGCCAGAGCCGACATTCTCTACCTGCTTTGGTGCCCCCTTCATGCCGCGCCGCCCCGAAGCCTATGGCAACCTGCTGCGCGAAAAGATCGCCCAGCATGGCGCTACATGCTGGCTGGTCAACACCGGCTGGACTGGCGGCGCTTATGGCATCGGTTCGCGTATGCCAATCCGCGCTACCCGCGCCCTGCTGAGCGCTGCGCTGGACGGATCACTGGCTGAGGTGGAATTCCGCAAGGACAGCAACTTTGGTTTTGACGTCCCTGTCTCTGTACCCGGTGTGGCCGAGGTTCTGCTGGACCCGCGCCGGACCTGGGACGATCAGGCGGCCTATGACACGCAGGCCGCCAAGCTGGTACAAATGTTCTCGGACAATTTCACCCAGTACCTGCCCTACATCGACGACGACGTAAAAGCTGCCGCAATCAGCTGATATCGCTGAAGCACGTCAAAAGGCCCCGGAAATCCGGGGCCTTTTGCGTTTCGGGACCAGTATCTATTCTGGCATCAAGTCTCCGCTACCGCCCAGCTCAGCAGGAAAATCGCGCATCTTGGGCAATCCGTCTTTGATGGGTAAAACCGTTTCAGCATAATTTACATGTACGCCCGGCTCAAACTTTTGCGTTGGTATCGTCGCCGCATAGACGTCAACCAAGCCAAAGCCCTTGTGACCGGTCATCACATGCCCCCCGCATAGACGGCAGAACTGGCGTTGACTGCTTTCTGTTTTCTCAAATGTGGTCAGGTGTTGTTCCCCGTGGGTCACAGCGACAGCATCTGGCTTCCACAAAGTAAACGCATTAACCGGACCTGCAGACCACGACCGGCACGACGCACAGTGACAATACCCCATTGCTTCGGGGTCTCCCGTTACTTCAATCGCAACGGCGCCACAAAAACATTGTCCCTTTTGAACTTTATCCATTTCTCTCCCCCAGAGCACAGAACCTTTTACAATCCACTCTGGCCGCGGCATCCACGGCCAAGATGAAAACACATGGGAAGGTCTATTAACTAGGGTTTATGCCAACTGGTTCCAGTTTGTTGTCTGGTTCGACATGGATCGTTGCGTGAATTCCAGAAATCTCCGCCTGTAGCGCTGCCTCGATCCGATCGCAGATCTCATGTGATGCCGCTACAGTCATCGCGCCGGACACCACCATGTGGAACTCCACAAACAGCGCCTGCCCCGCACGTCGGGTGCGAATGTCATGGATCTGAAGCGCACCATTGGCCGCCCTGTGTATGACCTTTTCGATTTGCAACTGCTCGCCTGGTTCAGCGGCTGAATCCATTAACCCACCCACGGATGAGCTAATGACGATGACGCCCTCTCTCAGTATATTCAGTGCCACAATAATTGCCAGAACGGGATCCAAAACGGCCCAACCGGTCAGCAAGGCCACAATCAGCCCGCCAAGCACCCCAACCGAGGTCCAGACATCACTCATAAGATGGCGGCCGCTTGCCGCCAGCGCTGGAGAATGATGTCTGCCTGCCCAGACAATCAAAACCCTCGCCCAGCCCAGATTGATCAGCATCGCGGCGCCATTCACCAAAAGGCCGAGCGGACCAAGATCACTTAGGTCCGGCGCCCACAGGACTTCCAGCGCCTGATGGACGATCAACAGCGCGGCTACCACAATCATGATACCCTCTGCCACAGCAGAAAAATACTCGGCCTTGTGATGCCCATAGGGGTGGCCACTGTCGGCCGGCAACTGGGCGTACCACACCGCAACCAATGCCAGAGCAGCACCGCCGACATTGACCAGCGATTCCAGTGCGTCCGAATACAGGGCCACAGACCCGGTCACCCACCAGGCCAAGAGTTTGAGCCCCAGCACCAACAGCGAGACGGCAATTGAACCAATTGCCAAACGTTCAGCTGAAACCGATTTCAACATCCCGAAAGCTTCATCCAAACACTCCGCGCCGTACCAGGTTCAACCCTGCGACGGCCAGTACAACCAGCGTCGCCTTGCGGAAAGTTGCCTGATCAATGCTGTCATGCCAACGCACGCCTACCCACATGCCCAACATCGCCGGAGGTAACAACGCCAACGACAGCGGCAGGGTTTCCGCACGCAAAACGCCGGATCCAGTATGCGCCACGAGCAAGGCCACTGCACCCAGACCATAGATCACACCCTGAACCCGAATGTGTTCCCCCTTGGGCGTATCCAATGCTGTCAGGTAGGCCACAGTCGGCGGCCCCCAAACGCCGGACAACCCACCGATAAAACCGGCAAATGCGCCCACCGCTGCCTCGATTCTAGTTGATGGCTTTTGCAAGTGAAACCGAAACCCAGATAGTTGCAGGAAAGCAAAAACCGTAATGGGCACCCCCAGAACCAACAGCAGAACCTGTGCTGGCAACAGCCGGACCAACTGCGCACTGGACACCAGAAACACCAGCCCAACCAGCAAGAACACCTGAAACCGCTGAACCGAGTGCCATGCAGCAATCCAGCCCTGACGGAGTGCCTGAATTCCATTGCTAGCGACTGTCGCAAGGATCAGCCCTGCCAGCGCCAGTTCAGGGCTAAGGAACATACTAAGCCCTGAGATCAAGATCATCGGCATACCAAAGCCAACCATGCCCTTGATCACGCCTGCAAGCAAAGCAACACCAACGGCGGCAACCAGTTGAAGGGGGGAAATCAGCAGAAATAATGTCTCCATAGACTTCCTCTATCACATCTGGAAAAAGCCGCATCCTCAAATTTGAAACGCAATATTACTCCAAAATGCCGCAGTGCAGCGCATTTTTGTTGCGCTGCAACTGCAAAGTAATTACCACCAACGACAACACCCAATTTGCGTTTGATCGCCCAGTACGGACAGGACCTGCACATGACCTCGACCCTTATTTCCGACCTGCTTACGCAAACCGCCGCGGCACTTCCCCCTGTTGAAAAAGTGTTCGAAGCCGCCCGGATCGCAGTACGCAACATGGTCAGCGAAAACGGGCGTGTGTCCGGGCGGTTGATCGAAGAGAACCAGACCGCAGCGCATGGATTGTCCTGGCTAGCGACCTATCACCAGAGCCTGCAGCAAATGCAAAAATGGGCAGAGAGGCTTCAGGGCGAAGGTAAATTTGGCGAAGTCGAACAACTGCTCCACCAAATCGCCTTTGGTGAATACCTCTGGCAGATCTACGGCGGCATTCAGATGAATCAGGGCGAAGTGGTGCGCCTGCAGGATATGGGGCTGAGCCAAGACGACATGCGTGCGTTGATGGAGCCCGCGATCATGACGCTAACGCAGGGTGGCAACACCCAAGCAGCCCGGACCCGGCTCGTCGAGCTGATGCAGGAACAGGCTGCCAACCTGACAACTGGTGCCACCGGTCTCGACGACGAATTGGAAATGATCCGCGAGCAGTTCCGCCGCTTTGCCAGCGAACGGGTCGAGCCACATGCCCATGATTGGCACCTCAAGGATGAACTGATCCCGATGGAAATCATCGAAGAGCTGGCCGAGATGGGCGTCTTTGGTTTGACCATCCCAGAAGAATACGGCGGGCTTGGCCTGTCTAAAGCATCAATGGTGGTGGTCTCCGAAGAACTCTCGCGCGGCTATATCGGTGTTGGCAGTCTTGGCACCCGTAGCGAAATCGCGGCTGAGCTGATCATTTGCGGCGGCACCGACGAGCAAAAAGCCAATTGGCTGCCTAAGATCTCAAGCGGAGAAATCCTGCCCACGGCTGTGTTCACTGAACCAAACACTGGGTCTGACCTAGGATCGTTGCGCACCCGCGCAATCAAGGGTGAGGCTGGGGACTATACCATTACCGGCAACAAGACATGGATCACCCATGCCGCCCGCACCCATGTGATGACCCTGCTGGCCCGTACAAACCCGGACAGCACTGACCACCGCGGACTTTCGATGTTCTTGGCGGAAAAGACCCCAGGATCCGAAGAGACCCCCTTCCCAACCGAAGGCATGACCGGTGGCGAAATTGAGGTCTTGGGCTATCGCGGCATGAAGGAATACGAACTGGGCTTTGACGGGTTTCAGGTCAAAGGTGAAAACCTGCTGGGTGGCGAAGAAGGCAAAGGCTTTAAACAGCTGATGGAAACCTTTGAATCCGCCCGCATCCAGACTGCTGCCCGTGCCATCGGTGTGGCCCAATCGGCGCTGGATATCAGCATGCAATATGCTGTGGACCGCAAACAGTTTGGTAAGTCATTGATCAACTTCCCCCGCGTATCCGGAAAACTGGCGATGATGGCCGTTGAAATCATGGTCGCCCGCCAGTTGACCTATTTTTCTGCTTGGGAAAAGGACCACGGCCATCGTTGTGATCTAGAGGCAGGCATGGCCAAATTACTTGGTGCCCGCGTTGCATGGGCCGCCGCTGACAACGGCTTGCAGATCCACGGCGGCAACGGGTTTGCGCTGGAATACAAAATTTCTCGGGTGCTCTGTGACGCCCGAATTCTCAACATCTTTGAAGGGGCCGCCGAAATTCAGGCACAGGTTATCGCGCGCCGTCTTCTCGCCTAGCTCCCAAGACACTCCCCGGGGATCTCCCCAATCTGCCCGGCCTTTGCGCCGGGCGTTTTTTTGTTGCCTCATAATTTTCTGGCCAGGAAAGAGACTGTTTCTACTCAAACCTGTTCTCACAACGCCTCATTCCCGCTAAAAGACCTCATGACTTTTATTATCCGCCTCTTTGCCGTTCTTGCGTTGCTGACCGGCTGTGCCGCATCTGCGCCAGGTGATCAGGCCCCACGCATTCTGGCAATTGGCGATTCGCTGATGGCATGGAACAATATCAGCGCACAATCGATCCCAGACTCGGTGGCCAAGGCGCTGGACGAACCTGTTATGGATCGCTCAGTGTCGGCGGCACATATCATTTACAAGCTACCGGTGTCCGGCAGTGCAGGCCTCAACATTCACAAGCAATACCGCGCCGGGAATTGGGATTGGATTCTTGTCACCGGCGGCGGCAATGATCTCTGGCTCGGCTGTGGCTGCTTTGCCTGTGACCGCAGATTGGACAAACTGGTTTCAAAGGATGGGAGCCAAGGTGCCATTCCCAGCATGTTGACGGATCTGCGCAAAACCGGCGCACAGGTGATATATATCGGCTACCTTCGAAGCCCCGGAGTAGGCTCACCGATCGAACATTGCCGTGACGAAGGCAATATTCTGGAACAACGCATCTCTCGCGCCGCCGAACTGGACAGTGGAATACACTTCCTGTCGTTGGATGATCTGGTTCCACATGGCGATCGATCCTACCACGCGCTGGACATGATCCACCCTTCTATCAAAGCCAGCACCGCGATCGGCAACAGAGTCGCCGATCTCATCCGTTCAGTGGAAAAGACAACACACTAGTGATGCCAGTCTATGCGCTGCGCCTCTCTTGCCAGTGCCCCAAAAGCATCACGGCAGGAATGACACTAAAGATAGTCCACTGCCCCATCTCCCATACTGTTCCCAGTAGCGTCCAACCGTAGAACAGAAACAAAGCTGCAAAACCAATTTGAATGGCGATGACCATCGCAAACAGCGCTGAATTTTGACGGTAGCTGATCCAGGCGAGCGCTACAGCCATCAAGATTAAAATCCAGGTCACCGCGTGCCATAACACCGAGCCAACTGCCCGCACCAAGTCTGGCATGGCGCTGGCGCGGATCGGATCATGAATTTCCGGTCCTCCACCAAAGACATGAAGCCCAACGGTAAGACCCATCAAAGTGGCGGCGACGGCATAACTACGATTAATCTGCATTGCGTTCTCCGATTCCATACGCTTGCGTATGGATTGCATATCGCCTTGCCAGAGTCCATACGCAAGCGTATGGTTTCGCCATGTCCAAACCACGCCTCTCTCAATCTGACTGGATCTTCGCTGGCTTCAATGCGCTGGCCGAACTGGGTCCCGTGGCCCTTAAGGCCGAAGTCTTGGCCCGCCGGATTGGCAGCTCGAAAGGCTCGTTTTATTGGCACTTCACAGATGTTCCCAGCTTCCACGCGGCAATGATGGCGCTGTGGGAGCAACGCGCAGTCACTGACGTCATAGATGCTCTGGCCCCCCTTCCCGATCCGCGAGATCGGTTACGGATGCTGGCACGCCTCGCCCAAGAAAAACCGACAGAGCTTGACCCAAACCAACCCGCAGAAAGCGCCATCCGGGCCTGGGCACGCGCGGCCCAATTGGTGCGCGACACTGTTGACCGGGTAGATTCCCGACGGTTGGAGTATCTCGAAGCCCTGCTTGCAGAAGCTGGCGTTCCGCCAAGGCCCTACGCCCGTCTCATATACGCCACGCTGATTGGGCTGGATGATCTGCCAAGTGTTCAGGGCCAGCCTTCCAATGCTCTGGTCCAATTGGTCAACCTAATTCTAACTCAATTTCCCGACCCGGCTTGAATGCAGACTAATCTTGCCTAATCTACGCCCATGCGTATCCCCATCCCCCTTGGACTCATCAGCCTGATTGGGCTTGGACTTGCGGCCTGTCGGGGCGATGAAACCATAGCCGCCTATGGGGCTGCTGATATAACCTGGTATCTTGCTGAAATGGATGGCCTGCCGTTCAACGCAGCGGCGAGCCTGCAGTTTCCTGAATCGGGCGTTATCAGCGGGTCCGCCCCGTGCAACAGCTACAGCGCCGTGCAAGATGCGCCTTATCCCTGGTTTGACGCTCAAAAACTAAGCGTGACCCGTATGAGCTGTGGCGATCTGGCCGCAGAAGGTCGCTTTCTTCAAGCCCTTCAAACCATGACTTTGTCCGAGGTGTCTGGCGGGACGCTGATCCTTAGCAACGACGCAGGCCGCGAGCTGGTGTTCAGAGCCGCCGAGTAAACGCGTCCACAAACCGCCCGCGCACCTCAGGCAGTGGGTGCCGCCCCAACGAAGGCGCAAGGCGGGCCTCAAGGAAGAAGCCAGTGGTCTGCAACCCCTGCGCAATTTCTGCGTCCGTCGCCGCTCCCTGCCCCAGCAGAACAGGCGGCAGGGGCAACAACCGGTCTGCCCAGTCGCCTGCGCCCTTGGCTGATACCGCCCGCCCAGACTTCGGAGAAACATAAATCAAACCTCGGGTGACCCCTGTCACCGCGCAGGCGGACAAGTCCAGCCCAAATCCCATGTCCTCTAACAGTGCTAACTCCCAGCGCAGATAGGCCAGCGGCCATAGCTCTTCCTGATCCAGCAGATCCAGCAACTGCTCCGATCTGGTATAAAGGTTGCCGTGGGGTTCGCGCTCAGGGAGGCAGAACGACAACAGCCCGGTTACAGCATTCAACCCCGCCAGCGCCAATCGGCCCGATAGCGCAGCGGCCGCGCGGCTGCGCAAGGGTTCCGCCTGATAGTGCCCCAAATGATCCTCTAACCGCGCCCGCCAAGTCACATCCAACTGAGCACCGGGCTGTAGAACTGGTGCCTGTTTGCGACTGGTACCACCACGCACCACCCCTGCGTGACGGCCGTGTTCTTCGGTAAATACATCAATAATTGCCGAGCTTTCACCATGGCGTCGCAGGCTTAGTAATATACCATGATCACGCCATTCCACTGGCTGTCCTCCGCAGATTGGTCAACGTTACTTCGCCAAAAGATCGCAAGCATCAACAATTCGCAAGATACCTCTTGAAGGCTGCTTTTTCCTGCCTATCTCTATTTAACGTTTTTGTTAAATAAAGGGTCCAACATGCGTGGTATCACCATCACTTACAAATACAGCGGCGAAGAAGATGCTTGGCAAGCAGCCATGAACGACTTCATCGATGCCATCAACAATGATCCAGCTGCAGTAGGCAAGTTCAACTATCAGGTTGCTGTTGCTGACGACAAGGAAACCCGCTTTCACTGGGGGCGCTGGGACAGTGCTGAAACACTGGCTCACGTACAATCACAAGGCTATTTCAAAACCTTTGCGGGCAAGGTCAGCGAATTTGCGGGTGGAACCCCCTCCGCCACAGGCCATGACATCTCTCTCAAATCCAACGGCTGGTAATCACTCCAGGCCCGGTTCATCCAATAGATGACGCCCTAGCCGGTCTTCGACCTCGATCACCCATAGATCGGGGTCGAATTCTTGTTGCTTCTGCACCGAAGCATCCACATCGCGCTCGTCACCTTTGACCAGTTCAACCCATTTGCGTTCGCCGCTCATCAAATCAAATGAACGTTGAAATGCAATTGCCTGACCGTCCAGCGTGTTCAGCTTAACCAGAACAGCACCCGCCGTGTCGTCACCATGGGAGACCACAAAGGCTGGGATTTCCTGAAACCGAAGCCGCGCCAGATAGGCGTGCACCCAGAATTCAGCGGTAAGACGCGTCATAGCCCATTACGTTTCTTGCTCCGGCGCACCCGGCCTGTCGACCCGGCAGATCCAACGCAAGAACGCCCTTTGTCTGTCACTGGTTGCCGTCTTTGAAGTCCAGCCCCATTTCAGAATAGCGCTCGGACTCGTCCTGCCAATTGGGCCGCACTTTGACCTGTAGGAACAAGTGCACTTTGCGGTCCAGAAACTCAGTCAATTCGGTTCGGGAGGCCTGACCAATGGATTTGATTGTCTCGCCATTTTTGCCCAACACGATGCCTTTGTGCCCATCACGAACGACATAGACCACCTGATCAATTTTGACCGAGCCATCCTTGCGATCTTCCCAGCCTTCGGTTTCAACCGTCATCTGGTAGGGCAATTCCTGATGCAGCCGCAGTGTCAACTTTTCACGGGTCATTTCAGCAGCGATCATCCGCAGTGGCAAATCGGCAATCTGATCTTCGGGATACAGCCACGGACCTTCAGGCAGCTTCGCACCCAGCCAACTCCGCAGATCCTCGACCCCATGTCCACGTTCGGCCGAAATCATAAAGGTTTCAGCAAAGCCGTAACGTTCGTTCAGATCCTGCGACAAACCGAGCAGTTTCTCAGTTGGAACCTTGTCGATCTTGTTGATGGCAAGCGTCACGGTGCGACCCTCGCCAATCTCGGCCAAACCGTCCAGGATCTTCTCAACGCCCTCGGTGATACCCCGGTGGGCTTCAACCATCAGCACAATCACATCAGCATCCGCAGCGCCACCCCAGGCAGCCGCAACCATTGCGCGGTCCAATCGGCGGCGCGGCGCAAACAGGCCTGGAGTGTCTACAAACACGATCTGGTTCTGCCCATCCATCGCCACACCACGAATACGGGCACGGGTGGTCTGCACCTTGTGGGTCACAATCGAGACCTTGGCCCCGACCATACGGTTCAGCAGGGTCGACTTGCCCGCGTTCGGTTCACCGATCAGGGCCACGAATCCGGCACGAGTTGTCATTGTTTTTGCTCCAGTTTGCTTAGCAGCGCTGTGGCTGCAGCCTGTTCGGCCTGTCGTTTTGATCCTGCGGTGGCCTGCGCCTCGGCGCCGTCATCCAACCGGACTGAAATTGTAAACACCGGCTGATGATCTGGTCCGGTGCGGGATACTAACACATATGAGGGCGGTTTTTGGCCTTTTGCCTGTACCATCTCCTGTAGGGACGTCTTGGAGTCGCGTGCGTCTACCTCAACAGCGTTGATGCGGCTGGCCCACAACCGCAGAATCATCGCCTGAGCCGCTTCAAACCCGGCGTCTTTGTAGACAGCGGCAATCACCGCTTCCATCGCGTCACCCAACAGCGCCAGTTTGCGTCGCCCACCCGACATCATTTCGGATCGGCCCAGCTTCAACACTTCGCCAAGCTCGATTTCACGCGCCACATCCGCACAGGCCTCTTTGCGCACCATGGCATTGAAACGCGGCGCCAGTTGGCCCTCGGATGCGGATTTGTCGTCTTCCAGCAATGCCGTTGCCATCACCAGCCCCAGCACCCGGTCACCCAGAAATTCAAGCCGCTGATTGTCGCTACGCGTGGGGGATGAAATTGACGCGTGTGTCAGCGCGCGCACCAGCAGTTCAGGCCGGGCAAACTGATGCCCGATCCGCTCTTGGAAAGCGCGCATTTCTTTGGACAGTTTCACGTGATCCCCTTGAAGAAACGATCACTGCGCCAAGTCCAGAAGAACAACATAGACCGTCCGGCAGATGAGAACATAATGCGGTCTGCTCGGCCGATCAGGTTTTCGTAGGGAACAAAACCTACACCACCCGCATTCTGCGGAACCCGGCTGTCGGTAGAGTTGTCACGGTTGTCACCCATAAAGAAATAGTGCCCTTCGGGAACCAGATAAACACCAGTGTGGTCCGTTGACTGATCGCCGATGTTGATAATCGCGTGTTCAACACCATTAGGCAGCGTTGCGATCTGGCGCGATTTTTTGCAGATCGCCCCCTCGCCCACTGCCGAATTGTTTTCACATCTTGGGAAGCGGCCCTGTGGTCCTTGACGCTCCATCACTTCCTCAAAATCTCCGGCGTCCTTTAGGGCAACAGCCTGATCGTTGATGAGCAACACGCCATCTTTGACCTGAATTTTGTCGCCGGGCAGGCCAATCAGCCGTTTGATAAAGTCGGTATTGTTCACAGGGTGGCGAAACACTGCCACGTCTCCGCGCTCGGGCGTGCCGCCAAACAAGCGGGTGTTGTCACCATCCATGAACCCACAGATATCCTCGGCATCGATATCAATACCAACAACACCAAGTTTCACACTTGGGCAAGAGGCGTAGGAGTAGCCATAGGCCATCTTGTTGACGAACAGAAAATCCCCGATCAACAGGGTTTCCTTCATCGACCCCGATGGGATCCAGAACGGCTGGAAAAACAGGGTGCGGAAAACACCGGCGATCAACAGCGCGTAAACAATGGTTTTGATCGTCTCAATGATCGAATTTCCGGCTTGGGCTTTGGTCGCCATCAGGCTCTCCGGTTCTGAAAAAGGTCCGAGGCTACATGCGGCCCGACACGGGGTAAGTCAAGCATGGCTGGCCTATTCCGCGATGGTACTGGCAATCGCCCGCGCTTCAATCACCACAAAAGCCTGTGCCCAGGGGTGATCGTCGGTCAAAGTCACATGGATCACAGCCTCGTGACCCGGCGGCGTCATCTCCTGCAACCGCTTGGCAGCCCAACCAGTAACATGCATTACCGGCTGCCCTGTTCGCAGATTGCTGACCGCCATGTCCTTCCAGGCAATTCCCATACGCAGGCCAGTGCCCAGTGCTTTGGAACAGGCCTCTTTGGCGGCCCAGCGTTTTGCATAGGTTCCCGCCACATCCATGCGACGCTCGGCTTTTTGTTGCTCGATGGTGGTGAACACCCGATTCTTAAACCGGTCGCCAAACCGATCCAGCGTCCGCTGGATCCGTTCAATGTTTGCTAGATCTGTTCCGATACCAAGGATCATGTAATCCGTTTACCGTTGCACCTGCGCACGTTTAGCAGCAGCTTTCAGTTCGTTTTTTGCTCCCATAGAAACAAAGAACCTATTCCCAAAGTACATGACGGCAACCAAGAAGACGGTAATGCCGATCATCGGAACCATGCTGCCCCCCAAGTACACAGAGGCGATAGCATGAAAAAACTCAGGCCCGACCAACAGTACCCCCCAGAATGCCGATGCAACAACCTCGACCACGACACCAATCAGTGTGGCCCTGAATGCAAAACGACGAACATCATTGGCCGGAACAGTTTGCCCATTATCTCTTGCAAATCGTTGCCCCGAGAACATCGCGGCCATCATCGTCGGCAAAATGGACGTTACCGAAGAGGACAGGTCCACGTTTATGGCCATCAGAATCGCAATAAATACAGCCGGCAAAAACATCCGCCACCCGAGGAGCCACATCGAATAGCGAAGTAAGCTAATTTTCTTCATCTAGATATTCCTAAGTCCATCGCTCCAATCAGCGCATTCAGAAGAGAAGTGGATGCGCCGACGACCGCTAAAGCTGCGGGATATACGTGATACCAAATATTAGTCTCTGCTAACCGAGCAAGATCAGTGCCTTGCCTCATCCATCAGGCGGCGCATTTCCTGAACCGCAGGGGGCAAACCACGAAACACCGCTTCACCAATCAGGAAGTGACCAATGTTCAACTCTCGCACCTCGGGAAAGGCCGCAATCGGCTTAACACAGTCATAGGTCAGCCCGTGGCCAGCATGCACCTCCAGCCCAAGAGAATGCGCGTAGGTAGACATGTCACGCAGGCTCTCAAATTCAGCGTCACGTAATTTGAAATCACCCTCAGCATGGGCATCGCAGTAAGCCCCGACATGCAACTCGATGATATCAGCACCAACCCGGTGCGCGGCTTCGACCTGTTTCATATCAGCGGCAACAAACAGCGAGATACGACTGCCAGCCTCACGTAGCGGCGCGATAAAGTCGCTCAATTTGTTCTGCTCACGCGCCACTTCCAACCCACCCTCGGTGGTGCGCTCTTCGCGTTTTTCAGGAACGATGCAGACCGCGTGAGGCTTGTGGCGCAGCGCAATCCTCTGCATCTCATCGGTGGCAGCCATTTCAAAATTCAAAGGCACCGTAAGTGACTGCATCAGGTTTTCAATGTCTGCATCAACCATATGGCGGCGGTCTTCACGCAGATGCGCTGTGATGCCGTCGACACCAGCTTCTTCTGCAAGTTTCGCGGCCCGCACGGGATCAGGATTCGTACCACCGCGTGCGTTGCGCAGCGTTGCTACATGATCAATGTTGAGACCCAGTCGCAAAGAAGTTTCAGCCATAATTGCAAGTCCTAATAAGCCCATTTTCCCCGACATTAGACATCAGAGCTAAAAGAGCAAACTGCTAAATTTTACTGCGCCTTGCGCAGGGGGGCTTTGGCCATGCTAGAGGACACAGAGGTATCATTTTTCAGATGCGCGCGGGCCTTGATCGCCTGGAACTTTGCTTTGATTTTTGAACGGCGACGCTGCTGATAAACACGGATCAGTGGCACACTGAGGTAGTAGCAAATCACCGCCACAATCACGCCCGGAATCACGCTGCCAATCATATAGGGCAGAAACACCTCGTTATAGAACAGCTGTAATCCATGCCAGTCCGCCTCGCGGTCTGAGATCAGCGCCAGCAAGTTATCCCAGACATCTTTGCTGACACCAAAAAACTTGCCAATCAGCGAGTGGTCCACTTCTGTGTCGAACTCAGTGCCCAACAGCCAATGGCCAGTTTGCAACGACGCAACCCCAATAGGCACATAGGTCAGTGGGTTGCCAAAAAAGGTACCGCTAAGAGCGGCGAGGATATTGCCGTTGAACAACCGCGCAACCAGGGCTGCGACAATAAAATGCAATCCATAGAACGGGGTAAACGAGGTGAATACACCGGCAGCAATGCCTCGGGCGATCCGCTCAGGCGAATCAGGCAAACGGCGCACCCGGTGTTTGACATACAGAAACGCCCGCCCCCAGCCGCCACGCGGCCAGATGAAATCCACAATCGCACGTAACGGCGAACGTCGGTCCCGGCGCCTGAATACCAACGATTGCGTCCTTCCCAAATTCGGCCAGTGCAAGGCCACATTTTCCGCGGCCTTACAGCTTGGCGCTATGCGTCACCACTTGATCGCGGATGCGCTCAACGGCTGCAACATCACTTTCAGCTTCCAGCATTAATATCAACGAGTGCAGCTGCTCCACATCCCGCAATTCGACGTTTATCACCAGACGGTAAAAGTCTGGTTTCCGATCTACAAATTCAAGGTCTGAAATATTGGCCTTTTTCTCACCAATCAATGTGCAAATTCGTCCCAGCACCCCGGCATCATTGCCAATGGTCAGTCCCAGAGTGACGCCATACACCGCAGGGTGTGTCCCATCATGCCAATGGACGTCGACCCAGCGCTCTGGCTGGTCTTCATAATTGCTCAGATGGTCACAATCCGCAGCGTGGACCACAACACCGCGCCCGCGGTAAGTAATCCCGATGATGCGTTCACCTGGCAACGGCTGACAGCAGGTCGCGCGTTCAAAACTTTGCCCAGGCTCAAGGCCGATCACCGCACGACGCGGCGAGATTTCGTCGCTCCTGTCTGGAATCAGATCCGGATAGACCGCCTGCACAACATCGTGCCCGGTGATTTCGGCAGCCCCAAGACGTGCCAGCAACTCATGGGCATTCCCCAATCGCAATACACGCGCAGCCGTTTCCAGCGCTTTGTCTGTGGATTTACGACCTACATGCTCAAACGCAGATCGCGCAAGTTCGCGCCCCAGCTTCACAAACCGTTCGCGGTCTGCGTCCCGCAAGGCACGGCGGATGGCCGTGCGGGCTTTACCTGTTGTGGCAATCTCCAACCAGCTGATCTGCGGCGTCTGTCCTTCGGCGGTGATGATGTCGACCGACTGACCATTGCGCAACCGGGTCCACAGCGGCACTCGAATGGCATCCACCTTGGCCCCAACACAGGCATGGCCGATCCGAGTGTGGATCGCATAGGCGTAGTCAATCGGTGTCGCCCCTTTGGGCAGCTTGATCACATCGCCCTTGGGCGTAAAGCAGAACACCTGATCCGAATACATCTCTAGCTTGACCGCTTCGAGAAACTCGTCGTGGTCTTCTTCAGCGTCGAACTGTTCGGTGAGTGAAGCGATCCACTTAGCCGGATCTACCGCAAACGGGTTTTGGGTGCGCACACCGTCGCGGTATGACCAGTGTGCCGCTACGCCGGTTTCAGCAACGTCGTGCATCTGCCGGGTGCGAATCTGCACCTCAACCCGCTTGCCGTCGCGCCCCGACACTGTGGTGTGGATTGACCGGTAGCCGTTGGATTTAGGCTGGCTGATATAATCTTTGAACCGTCCCGGCACCGCCCGCCACCGTTGGTGAATAGCACCCAACGTGCGATAGCTGTCTTCCTCGGTGGCGGTAATAATGCGGAACCCATAGATATCGGACAGCCGCGAAAACCCCTGATCCTTTTCCTGCATTTTGCGCCAGATTGAATAGGGTTTCTTCGCGCGACCAAACACTTCGGCCTCGATACCCGCCTTCTCTAGTTCACTGCGCATGTCGCCGGTGATCCGGTGAATCACATCGCCGGTTTCACGTTGCAGGGTGATAAAGCGACGGATGATCGACTGTCGGCCTTCGGGATTCAGAACGCGAAACGCCAGATCCTCCAGCTCTTCGCGCATCCACTGCATCCCCATGCGACCCGCCAAGGGCGCATAGATATCCATGGTCTCGCGGGCTTTTTGGGCCTGCTTGTCCGGACGCATCGCCTTGATCGTGCGCATGTTGTGCAAGCGGTCTGCCAGCTTGACCAAGATAACCCGCAAATCCTTGGACATCGCCATGAACAGTTTGCGAAAATTCTCAGCTTGTTTGGTTTCCCGGCTGGACAGCTGCAGATTGGTCAGCTTGGTCACACCATCGACCAGCTCAGCAACTTCGTTTCCAAACCGCTCCGAGACCTCTTCGTAGTTGGCCTTGGTATCTTCGATGGTGTCATGCAGCAGCGCGGTGATGATGGTGGCATCATCCAGGCGCTGTTCGGTCAGGATTGCAGCAACGGCAACTGGATGGGTGAAATAAGGTTCACCCGAATGCCGGAATTGCCCCGTGTGCATCTCTTCGCCATAGGTATATGCTTCGGCGAGCCGCTCTTCGTTGGTCTTGGGATTGTAGTTGCGGACCAGCGCAATCAGATCTTCAGGTGATATCATTTCCGGTCCGCAGCCTCAGTTAATTGTGCGGCTCAGCCCTGTCCTTGGGCTTCCATCAGCGCACGAAGAAGTTTTTCTTCGGACATGTCATCGTCAGCCGGCTTGTCAGCCTCGCCGCCCATCAGCAGAGCCATCGAATCTTCTTCGGGCTCATCGACTTCGATCTGGGTCTGGTTGCTCTCAATCAGACGTTCACGCAGCGAATCAGCGCTTTGTGTTTCATCTGCGATTTCACGCAGCGACACGACAGGATTTTTGTCATTGTCACGCTCAACAGTGATCGGCGCACCTGCCGCGATCTCGCGGGCGCGGTGGGCTGCCAGCATCACCAGCTCAAAGCGGTTGGGAACTTTATCAACACAGTCTTCAACCGTTACGCGGGCCATCAGCAACTCTCCAAATGAGTAAGGATCCAGAACGATGGTGTGTAAGCCCGAATCTTTGTCTTGACAAGCGCTGAATGCGTCTCTTTTGCCACATCAGAGTGGCTGTACCTCTACAACTGCCTCGTCGGGTAGATCCGCGAGCATTTCGCGCGCTGACAGACCAAGCACCGGATGCACCCAATCCGGGGCGATATCGCACAGGGGGACCAGCACAAAGCCTCTGTCTTGGAGCCTCGGGTGCGGCAGTATCAGTTGATCAGGAGATTCACGCATCTGCTCGGCTAACGGCAGCTCCAGCCACCGTGCGTAGGTTTCACGGTCCGGCATAATCTGGCCAGCAAAGGCAATAAGATCCAAATCCAGCGTTCGCATGCCCCAACGCTGATCTCGCACGCGTGCGAATTGCGCCTCCACCTCATGCAAAACGGCTAACAACCCTTCGGCAGACAGCTCGCTGCTGATCTCTATCAGTGCGTTGACATAATCAGGCCCCGCCCCCGCCGGAAAACACGGCGTGTGAAAGAATCGTGACACCGCTCGCAACCTCAGGTCGTACTTTGAAAGCGCGCAAACAGCTGCGACCAATGTCTGATGCGGCATTCCAGCGCAGGTTGGAAGGTTCCCCCCTAAAGCAATAAGCGCATTTGACCGGAATTCGGTCATTTTTGACCCCATTTCATATATTTGATACACTTGCAGGACATGACAAATAACTTACATTAGATCTACCTGTTTCGCGCAATTTTAGCATTCACTCACGGAACACACCGCGCGGGCAGAATATACCGGAAGGACATATTATGTTTTATAAGGACGAACGGCTTGCGCTGTTCATCGATGGTTCAAATCTTTATGCTGCTGCCAAGGCGCTGGGGTTTGATATCGACTATAAGTTATTGCGTCAGGAATTCATGCGCCGCGGAAAAATGCTGCGTGCGTTCTACTATACGGCGCTGCTTGAGAACGATGAATACTCGCCCATTCGGCCTCTGGTGGACTGGCTCCACTACAATGGCTTTACCATGGTGACAAAACCCGCCAAGGAATACACCGATAGCATGGGCCGCCGTAAGGTTAAGGGCAACATGGATATCGAACTCGCTGTAGACGCTATGGAACTGGCACCGCGCGTGGATCACATTGTGCTGTTTTCCGGGGATGGGGATTTCCGGCCGCTGGTTGCCAGCTTGCAGCGACAGGGTGTCCGCGTATCAGTTGTCTCGACTATCCGTAGCCAGCCACCAATGATTTCGGACGACTTGCGCCGCCAGGCCGACAACTTCATTGAACTCGAAGAGCTCAAAGATGTAATTGGTCGCCCGCCGCGTGAAGACCCGGATGAAGCGCGCAACGTGGCCTTCGCAGGCAAATGATACGGGCCTATTAACCCGATTTAAGATTTCGACAGGCGCCGGACATTTATCCGGCGCCTGTTTTTTTGTTTGGGGTAGGCAGACAACGTTAAATGGATGCCATTCTATGCACCTTATGGGCGCCGCTAAAACTCAGTTTTCCGCCTGCTCGTTGATCTCATTGTGACGAGCGATAACCTCAGCAGGCCAGGTGCTCTTGATATAGGCAAAAACGGCCAGCAAATCCGACTCGCTCAACACATCCTCGTACCCTTCCATCCGGCTGCGATACCCATTTCCAACCAGGGCAGCCGTGCCTTTTCTGGTAATGGTCAGCAGCTGCTGGTCCGCATGGTGCCATGTGTGACCGCTGGCGTTATGTGGAGGGGCCGGTAGGTATCCCTCTTCATCTCGCTCGCGCCAATTGGCCTCTCCCTGCAACTGATCACCATGGCAACTGGCGCAATTGTCCTGATAAATCACCTTTCCTTGCGCTACGGCCGCATCATCCTGATACGGAAACACCCCCGCAGCATTGCCTGCGGTGCCCTGGCTCCACAACACTGTTCCCAGCACGGCCACGCCTAGGGCCACACTGCTACCAAAAAACTTCATCGACGATCCTCCGGTCACTTTTCACCTCCTTTGCAGCCTTCCCCCACAGGAAGCTCTAGTCACATCACCGTGAGCATCAGCCCCTATGGACCTGAGCGCACGAAAGCCTTACCTCTGCACAGCAAGGAGACGCCAATGACAATGCCCCCACTAACTTTGTATCTGGCCGCACCGCGCGGTTTCTGCGCCGGGGTCGACCGTGCGATCAAGATCGTTGAAATGGCGATCCAGAAATGGGGGGCGCCCGTCTATGTGCGTCACGAAATCGTTCACAACAAATTTGTTGTTGATGGGCTGCGTGAAAAAGGCGCGGTATTTGTCGAAGAGCTAGAAGACTGCCCAGATGACCGGCCCGTGATCTTTTCGGCTCATGGTGTACCCAAGTCGGTTCCCGCCGAAGCCAGCCGCCGTCAGATGGTCTATGTCGATGCCACCTGCCCGTTGGTTTCCAAGGTTCACATCGAAGCCCAGCGCCACGCAGATGCCGGTTTGCAAATGATCATGATCGGTCACAAGGGCCATCCCGAAACCATTGGAACCATGGGGCAACTGCCCAACGGCGAGGTACTCTTGGTGGAAACCGTCGAAGACGTGGCCACAGTTGCCGTACGCGATCCGGCCCAATTGGCCTATGTCACCCAGACCACCCTGTCGGTCGACGACACCAAGGACATCGTGGCTGCCTTACACGACCGGTTTCCAGCCATCATCGGCCCCCACAAAGAAGACATCTGTTATGCCACCACCAACCGCCAGCACGCGGTAAAATCGGTGGCTCCTAAAAGCGACGCCCTGCTGGTTGTTGGCGCGCCCAATTCCTCGAACTCGCGCCGTCTGGTCGAGGTTGGCGCGAAGGCTGGCTGCAAATACGCGCAGCTGGTGCAACGTGCCACAAATATCGACTGGCGCGCCCTCGAGGGCATCCGCAGTGTCGCCATCACCGCCGGCGCGTCAGCCCCGGAACTGCTGGTGAACGAAGTTATCGACGCTTTCCGCAGTCGCTATGACGTGACAGTCGAAGTGGTGGAAACGGCTGTCGAGGATATCGAATTCAAAGTCCCTCGCGTGTTGCGCCAGCCAGCGTAGGTTCACCCCCGCCCACTTTCAAGCCTGTGACAGAATGCCAATGCCGTGCTAGGCCTTGGCTCACCCATTTCTGATACCCGGAGCCGCTTGATGATTTCTCTACATTTCCTACTAACTGCTTTTGTTGTTGTACTCGCCCCCGGAACCGGCGTGATTTACACTCTTGCACTTGGGCTGGGTCAGGGGCGCCAAGCCGCATTCTGGGCCGCATTGGGCTGTACGGTTGGTATCCTTCCGCATCTGGCCGCTGCCACTCTTGGTCTTGCAGCCGTCTTGCACAGTTCGGCTCTGATGTTTCAGATCGTCAAAATTGCAGGCGTGCTTTACCTGCTCTATCTTGCCTGGCAGGCGATGAAATCCGGTGGTGCACTGGCGATCACATCAAAGACCACCACCCAACCCGGCCTGAAAATCGCCCAGCGCGGCGCCCTGATCAATATCCTGAACCCCAAACTGTCGATTTTCTTCCTGGCCCTGCTGCCGCCCTTTCTTAGTGGAAACCCCACATCCGCCACTCTGGAGATGACCCTGCTAGGTTCGGTCTTCATGGGGCTGACGTTTGTAGTCTTCGTACTCTACGGTCTTTTCGCCGCCACCGCCCGCGATTATGTGCTTGGGTCGGAACGGGTGCTGACCTGGCTCAACCGTGGCTTTGCCGCCATCTTTGCCGGTCTGGCCGCACGCCTTGCCGTTGAACGCGCCTGAGACCCCCTCTAACTGGAGTAGACATGACCGATCAGGAAACTATGGCGGTCTATGCCGAAGCGGCAGATGAATATGCAGACCGCTTCGCTCTGACCAAAAATGCGGATCAGGATGCAGACCTGTTCGCCTTTCTGTCTGATGTTCCCAATGGCGGTCATGTCCTTGACCTTGGATGTGGCCCCGGTCAATGGGCCGCCCGCCTACGCGACGAGGGCCTGACAGTAGAAGCCACTGACGCCTCACCTGAAATGGTAGACCTCGCCAAGGCCAATTACGGATTAGATGCAAAACTCGCCACCTTCGAGGACCTGGCTGACGAAGTTCACTACGATGGAGTATGGGCCAACTTCAGCCTGTTGCACGCGCCTCGCGCTGATTTTCCGCGCCATTTAAAACGCATCCAACGTGCTTTGCGCCCCGGCGGCTGCCTGTCTATCGGTATGAAAATTGGCTCCGGTGAGAACCGCGATCACCTTGGTCGATTTTATGCCTATTACAGCGAGGATGAGTTGCGCGCACTCCTTACAGAGGCCGGTTTCAATGTTACCCGCTCTCGCATTGGAAATGGCAAAGGATTGGCTGGCAGTGACGATACCTTCGTAGTAATGACCGCACATGTCTGAACTATATGCATATACCGACGGAGCCTGCTCCGGTAATCCCGGTCCCGGAGGCTGGGGCGTTCTGTTGCGCGCCCTTGATGATGACGGCAAGATTGTCAAAGAGCGAGAGCTGAAAGGCGGCGAGTCTGACACCACCAACAACCGGATGGAACTTCTGGCGGCAATCAACGCGCTGGAAAGCCTCAGCCGCCCCTCGACCCTGACCGTGGTAACCGACTCTGCCTACGTAAAAAATGGCGTCACCCAGTGGATTTTTGGCTGGAAAAAGAACGGCTGGAAAACCTCGGCCAGAAAGCCCGTTAAAAACGTCGACCTCTGGCAGCGCATTGACGAGGCGCAGGTACGCCATCAGGTGACATGGAAGTGGATCAAGGGTCACGCCGGTCACGAAGAAAACGAACGCGCGGATGAGCTGGCCCGCGCTGGCATGGAGCCGTTCAAACCCAAGAAATCCCGGTCGTGACAGTCACCCGGTTCTGATAGGGGTAACATATGAGTTTCCTGACCCTATTGGATTACGCCTCGGTTCTGGTCTTTGCCCTGACAGGGGCACTGGTCGCCAGTCGCGCCCAGCTGGATATCGTCGGCTTTGCCTTTGTCGCCTGCCTGACGGCCGTCGGCGGCGGCACCATCCGGGATCTGTTGTTGGACCGACACCCTGTGTTTTGGGTAGAAGAACCAACCTACATCCTCTTGGCTGTTGGGGCGGCAGTGATTGTGTTTTTCACCGCCCACCGGATGGAAAGCCGACAAAAATGGTTGATCTGGCTGGATAGTTTTGCACTTGCTATCGCAGTTTCCGCAGGTACTGGCGCAGCAATTTCGCTCGACAAGTCGCCGGTGATAGTAGTGATGATGGGAATGGCAACAGGGTCGCTAGGCGGCTTGATGCGTGATGTGGTCTGCAACGAAGTCCCCCTGGTGTTGAAGCAGGGTGAGCTTTACGTGACCTGCACAATGGCTGGCGCCATTACCGCCATCGGCTTTTCTGAATTTTTTGGCTGGCCCGACTTCAGCGCTCTGGTAGCCTGTGCTGTAGTCTGCTGGACACTCAGGGCGGGCTCCATTCTATTTGGCTGGCATCTCACAGCCTATAAAAGCCGCCCACCCCGCAGCTAGGATAAACTCTAAAACAACCACCTATTTCCCGGCGGGAAGGCGTGCCCTAAATTACTTTTTCTGAAGATAGGTCTGCCACAGCCAGATCAGCAGTAACGCCCCCAGAACCGCACCGACAAACCCGGCCATCATCCCCATAACCGTCAATAGAAACCGCAGAACCAAACCACCAATCAGTGCGCCAGCCATGCCGATCGCCACGGTTGTCACTATATTTGCGTCAATCCGCATCAACCGCGTTGCCAGAAATCCGGCAGCGGCTCCAATGATAATCAGGGCAATAATGGGCATATCCGTCACCTCTTCCAGTGAAAGGGCACGATAATCAGCGCCCCAATAGACGACACAATGGCATTCCAGCCTGCCGCATGAAAACCAATGCCAAACATCAGTCGTACGAAGTAAAACAAGAACGCGCCGCCAACACAGATGATGATCGACGGGATATACCCGTTGCTGGTGAACCCAGATCGTTCGGCAACATAGCCAACGATCCCGGCAATCACCACGGTGCCCATCAAGGTCAAATACATGCAGGCTCTCCGCTTAGAAACTATCGCCCGGCTTCATTGCAAAACCGCGCAGGAATATCTCGCGATCCTGCGCGCCCTTGCCCGCCCGTTGCAAGCGCAGCAGTTCAACTGCCCCCGAACCACAGGCAATGGTGAGGTTTTCTGCCAACACTTCACCGGGTTCACCCTGCCCTTCGGCCAGCCTTGACGCCAGCAGTTTGACCCGCTGACCGTTCAGCTCACTCCAGGCACCGGGAAATGGTGACAGCCCACGGATCTGCCGATCCACTTCAACCGCTGGGCGGCTCCAGTCAATGCGCGCCTCAGCCTTGTCGATCTTACTGGCATAGGTGACGCCCTCATCAGGCTGCACATCCGGAGAGAGGCCATCGAGATGCCGTAACGCAGTCACGATCAACGACGCCCCCATCTCTGACAACCGGTCATGCAGCTGCGCGGTGGTTTCCTCTTCGCCAATGGCAGTGCCTTCACGCAGCAGCACGGGCCCAGTGTCGAGCCCGGCCTCCATCTGCATGATGCAAATCCCGGTTTCTTCATCCCCGGCCATGATCGCCCGGTGGATAGGTGCAGCACCACGCCAACGTGGCAACAGGCTGGCGTGAATGTTCAGGCACCCCTTGGCAGGTGCATCCAGAATGACCTGCGGCAGGATCAGCCCATAGGCCACAACCACCGCGACATCAGCGCCCAGCGCCGCAAACTCTTCCTGCGCCTCGGGCGTTTTCAAGGATACAGGGTGACGTACCTCTAGCCCCAACTTAACCGCACGGGCATGCACTGGCGTTGGCCGGTCCTTCTTGCCCCGTCCCGCCGGACGCGGCGGCTGGCAATAGACGGCTGCAATCTCGTGCCCAGCATCCACCAGAGCCTCCAGCACCGGAACCGAAAAATCAGGCGTACCCATGAATATGACGCGCATCGTTTTGCCCCTTGTGTAGGGTGCGTGCTGGCACGCACCATGCTTTGCCAGCACTCAGCCGTTCAGTTTCTTGGCCTTGCGCAACAACATGTCACGTTTGACCTTGCTCAGATGATCAAAATACATCTTGCCGTTCAGATGATCGATTTGATGCTGCACGCTGGTTGCCTCGACACCGACAAAATCGCGCCGATCTATCTGCCCGGCTTCATTCATAAATCGCACCGTCACCGCACGCGGGCGTTTGATCTTGGCTGACACCCCCGGCAGGTTGGGGCTGGCCTCGTCGTGCTCACGCAATTCAATCGACGCATGCAACACTTCGGGATTGGCCATCTTCACCGCCTTGCCCCGCTCGCGTGAGCCATCAACCACCGCCAGCCGCAGCATCACACCGATCTGAGGCGCTCCCAGCCCGACCCCGGGCATCGCTTCCATGGTATCCACCATGTCCACCCAGATCGCGCGGATCTCATCGGTAATTTCAGTCACTTCGTCCGCAACAGTGCGCAGGCGCTTGTCTGGCCACGGCAGGCAGGTACGGGTTGTCATATGTGTCTCTCCAGAAAGTCGGTCTCGGCCTTGGTCCGCTCTGCCGCCGTCAAATGGTCAAATGTTACCATGCCATTCAGGTGATCAAATTCATGCTGAATGCAGCGAGCTTCGAATCCGTCAAAGTCGGCCATGTGAATATCCCCCTCGGGCGCAGTCCACTGCACTGTTACGGCCTTGGGGCGCTCAACAGACACCAAAATACCAGGAATAGACAGGCAGCCCTCTTCCATCACGACAGGAATACGTTCGGCGGCCATGATTGTCGGGTTGATCATCGCCATGGGGGACTTCGTGCCTTCTTTCCAGGTGCAGTCCATCACAAACAGCCGCTTCATCACCCCGATTTGAGGTGCGGCCAGCCCACGCCCCTGCGCCGCATACATGGTCTCGAACATGTCAGCAATCAGATCATCCAGATCCTCACCCTGCACAGTCTCACAGCGCTGCGACAGGCGGGCGTCCGGCCAGATCAGAATCGGCAATACGCTCACTTGCGGGCCAGCTCGCGTTTCAGCTTTTGCATTTTTCGGGTGATCATCTGGCGGCGCAGAGGCTTTAGATAATCAATGAACAGTTTGCCCTGAAGGTGATCTATCTCGTGCTGCACACAGGTCGCCCACAGATCATCAAACGTCTCGCGCTGCGCGTTGCCATCGCGGTCCATCCATTCGACATCCACCAACTTGGGTCGGGTCACCTCACCGTATTGCTCGGGAATCGACAGGCAGCCCTCCTCGTACACATTGGTTTCATCCGACGAAGCCACGATAACCGGGTTGAACATCACCAGCGGACGCGGTGTTTCACCCTCTTCTTTGACACAATCCAGAGCGATTATCCGGTCCATGATACCGATCTGCGGCGCCGCCAGACCAATGCCCGGCGCGTCATACATGGTTTCCAGCATGTCATCAGCCAGCTTGCGCAGATCATCAGTGATATCACTCACTGGGGCACAAACCTTCTTCAGGCGAGGGTCGGGATGGATCAGAATGTTACGTTTCATGCCCCCGATTTAGGCCATTGCCCCAGCCACCGCAACGCCCCCCTTGCACCTATCGAAATTAGCAGTAGCTTCACGCCAAGCAAAGGAGTGACCTGAATGAGTTTTGACGACCCTATCGACCGCCGCGGCACCAACAGCACCAAATGGGACAAGATGGAAATGCTATATGGTGTTTCCCCTGACGACGGTCTGGCCATGTGGACGGCAGATTCGGACTACGCCACCGCCCCCTGCGTGATCGAGGCGATCCACAAAGCCGCAGATCACGGGGTCTTTGGTTATTCCTGGGATCACCCTGATTATCTGGCCGCCGTGCAGTGGTGGATGAAAAACCGCCACAACTGGGAGATCGAGCAAGACTGGATCCTCACTTCGCAAGGACTGGGCAACGCCATTGCCCTGAGCCTGGATGTCTGGAGCGAACCAGATGATGGCGTGGTGACATTTACACCCGTCTACCATGAGTTTGCGCACAAGATCGCCAAGACCGGACGTAAGCTGACAGAGTGTCCTCTCAAACGCGAGGGTGATACCTATTTCCTGGATCTCGACGATGCGCAAAGCCGTTTGACGGGCAATGAAAAACTGTTGCTGTGGTGTTCACCGCAGAACCCTTCGGGTCGTGTCTGGACACCCGAAGAACTGCGCTCGGTTGCCGACTTTGCAAAACGCAATGATCTGATTCTGGTTGCTGACGAAATCCACCACGATCTGGTTTACGCTGGCAACACCTTCGTGCCGATGGATATCGCCGCACCAGAGGCCCGCGACCGCACCGTCACCCTCACCGCATCCTCCAAGACGTTCAACATTGCAGGCCAGCGCACAGGCAACATGATCATTCCCGATGATACCCTGCGCGCCGCGATGAAACACCGATTGAATACGCTGGACTATGGTGCTGGCAGCCTGGCGATCAACATGATCACCGCCGCATATTCTCCGGAAGGTGCGGAATGGGTGGATGAGCAGCTTGCCCATCTCGAAGGCAACCGACAGATCTTTGATCAGGCCATCAATGCCATTCCCGGCCTGAAATCGCTGCCTCTGCAATCCACCTATCTGGCTTGGGTAGATTTTTCCGGTACCGGCATGACCCACGACGAAGTTGCAGCCCGCATCCGCGACGTCGCCAAGATCGCCGTGTCCCAAGGCCCCAGCTTTGGCACGGGTGGCGAAACCTTCCAACGCTTCAATCTGGCCACCCAACGCAGCCGCGTGGTCGAAGCCTGCGAGCGTATGCGCCACGCATTTTCGGATCTGCAATAATTCGCAGAGCCCCCCACAAATAGAAAAGGCCCCTCACTTGGGGCCTTTTTTTGTGCAAGACAGCGATCTGACTACATCGCGTCGCTTGCCAACAGCGCCACCGGCGCGTCTGGCGCACGGTAGAAATCCAGCGGAGCCTTATCCGCTGCGACGGTTGAGCGCTTGAACTCATAACACATCTCACCCGCCTCGGCCTCAGCTGCGATAATCAGGCATTGATACAGGTGATTTGTACCATCATATAGATCAACGAGCCCGCGCAGCTTGGGCGTGATTCCCTCCTCGACGGCAAACCCGTCCTTCCACATGCGTAACACGCGATAGACCTCATCATCGACCAAAACCCGTAGGCGGCTCGACTTTTTCAAAGCGGCCAATCGCGCCGCATCCAATCCATCCTGAACTTCTTTGGGTAGGTATGTCGACATCTGGCTAACCTCTGCTTTGTTGACTCTAAGGGTGCCTCTACAAAAGATAAAATCAAGTGAACTTTTTTTGAAATACCGCTTGCCAGATCCGAATCCAAAAGCTGGCCCAACAATGCAACAGCGCCTGTGCACCGGCGCAGAGGAGTTGCGCGTGGCTGCCAATAGGCGAGCTGAAAAATACCCCCTATCTTTGCTACAGAAACTTTTTAGGAGCAGCCAAATGGGCCTGTTGATTGACGGAAAATGGCACGACCAATGGTATGATACAGATTCCACCGGCGGAGCATTCAAACGTGCCGACGCAAAGTTCCGCAATTGGATCACCGCTGACGGCAGCGCCGGCATATCCGGCCAGGATGGGTTCAAAGCCGAAAGCGGCCGGTACCATCTTTATGTCTCTCTGGCCTGCCCCTGGGCCCACCGAACCCTAATTTTTCGCGCACTCAAATCACTGCAGGATCACATCAGTGTTTCGGTGGTCCACCCTGATATGTTGAACGAAGGCTGGACGTTTGAAACGGACGAACATGGCGCGACCGGTGACGATCTATTCGGTCTGACCCACGCCCACCAGATCTACACTCAAGCCGTTCCAGATTTCACCGGCCGCGTCACCGTTCCAATCCTGTGGGATAAACAGCGCAAGACTATTGTGTCGAACGAAAGCTCTGAAATCATCCGTATGTTCAACTCGGCCTTTAATGACCTAACCGGCAATACCGATGACTATTGGCCACAGGAAATGCGTGAACCCATCGAGGCGGTGAATGCACGGATCTACAGCAGCCTGAACAACGGCGTTTACAAATGTGGGTTTGCCACCACGCAAGAAGCCTATGACGCCGCAATAGAGCCACTTTTTGACACGTTAGAGTGGCTAGAGGATCTTTTATCGCAACATCGATATCTGCTCGGGGAAAAAGTGACCGAGGCAGACTGGCGGCTGTTCACCACCTTGGCGCGGTTCGATTCCGTCTATCACCTGCACTTCAAATGTAACCGGAAACGTTTGATCGATTACCCGAACCTCTGGGCCTATACCCGCGAGCTATACCAATGGCCCGGCGTAGCAGAGACGGTGGGTATGCAGCACATCGTCCGCCACTACCACTACAGTCACGACAGCATCAATCCGTCCCGGATCATTCCCACCAATCCTGTTCTGGATTGGTACGCACCACACAGGAGAGGCTAGTATACGGCCTGCGAGCTATCGCATGGCCGCATAATGCTCGACCATCGCCGCCAGATCTTCTGGCGGCGTCTCACTTTGCACGTAAGCACAGGCGTTGGGGCTATGGGCAAAAATGGAGCCATCTGAGAAAAAACTGGTGTTGGTGACAAAAATCACCTTCGCATCCGGGCGGCGGTAGCTGGCAAAATCCGCAATGGCCAAAGCACTACCTTCTTCGATGACAAGATCCAGCACAATGATATCAAAACCACCAGCATAAAGCGCCAGAATGGCCGCCTCCTGGCTGTCTACCAAAGCAACCTCGGCCCCTTGTCTTTCCAGATGCTTCTTCCAGAGCAACCCCAAGTCTGGGCTGCTTTCAACAATCAAAACATTCATACACAAACCGGGCACTCTTACAAAAACGGTGCCACTCCCCAACGCCACTGAATTTCCCGGAACTCCTTAGCAAATTTCTCGCGTATCACCAAGCACTGTTGCTTAGACAATAGTCTTACTTCATATGCATCTAGCCATTCTTGTGATGTCTGGACCTACATCCTTATTCAATAGGTGCTGAATGCCCCTCACTCTTAATGAAATATCTTCCTCACAACGCGATCACGGCGGGGGGTTAGATGCTGCTATGACGCAGTTCGGTGGTAGCCGTTCTGACTGGTTGGATCTATCTACGGGGATCAATCCCGAAATTTTCCCCATAGCTGCTTTGCAACCCGAGGCTTGGGCCTGCCTGCCTGATCACAACGCCAACCAGAAACTGATCGAATCAGCGCGATCTTTCTGGAAGGTTCCCAAAAACGCAGCAATCCTTCCCGCCCCCGGAGCATCCGCCCTGATCGCAACAGCGCCAGCGCTGGCAGCGCCACAGACCGTTCAGATCACCCCCCCAACATATAACGAACATGCGGCCGGATTTCGCGCGCATGGATGGCAGGTTGCGGACCAAGGTTCGGCCCAAGCTCGGGTGTTGGTCCACCCCAACAATCCCGATGGTCGTCTCTGGACAGAGCAGGACGTCACCGCGCCACTGACAGTTATCGACGAGAGTTTTTGCGATATTTGCCCGGAACAGAGCCTAATATCGCTAGCGGACCGTCCTGGCGTTGTGGTGCTGAAAAGCTTTGGCAAGTTTTGGGGATTGGCCGGCTTACGACTTGGATTTGCAATTGGTCACCCTGATCTGATCTCTCGCTTGTCGACTTGGCTGGGCCCCTGGGCCGTCTCGGGACCCGCCTTGGAAATTGGTGCCCAGGCCTTACAGGATCAGGACTGGGCCACTGCAACCCGCGCCCGGCTGGCACGGGATAGCGCCCGGCTGGATGCGCTGGTCTTGGCCCGTGGTGGCCATCTGGTCGGCGGCACCTCCCTGTTCCGGCTATACGAGGTCGATGATGCCATCGCCTGGCATGCAAAGCTTGGTCGCGCTCATATCCTTAGCCGCATCTTCCCCTATTCGAAAACCTTCCTACGTCTTGGTCTGCCGCCAGCAGGTGGCTGGGACCGGGTTGAGGCCGCGTTGTGAATACTGCAACTCTGCTTGTCGCAGCCCTGCTGCTGGATGCGGTGCTTGGTGAGCCAAAGTGGCTTTGGTCGCGTGTGCCTCACCCCGCGGTTTTGATGGGAAAACTGGTAAAAGCCCTTGATCAGAGCCTAAATAAGGGCAATCACCGTCGTGTGAAAGGTGTTGTGGCAGTTTTGCTACTGCTCACACTAGCCCTCGCCCTAGGTTCCGTGCTTTCGCAATTTGGCCCCATTGTTGAGATTGTCATTGCCGCCATTTTGATTGCTCAGCGATCCTTGGTGGAACACGTAGGGGCTGTTGCGACGGGCCTGCGTCAATCCCTAGACGGTGGTCGCACTGCTGTAGCAATGATTGTCAGCCGCGATACCGCAGGCATGACGGGCCCTCAGGTGGCGCGCTCTGCCATCGAAAGTGGTGCTGAAAATTTCTCGGACGGTGTCATCGCCCCCGCATTTTGGTTTCTGATTGCTGGGCTGCCGGGATTGCTGGTCTACAAGACGGTCAACACTGCCGACAGCATGATTGGCTATCGCAACGACCGCTACGAAGAGTTCGGCAAGGCTGCCGCGCGGCTTGATGATCTGCTCAACCTGATCCCCGCCCGACTGACATGTCTGCTGATCGCCCTGTGCAGTGGCCAGCTGCGCAATTGGCGCCCCATCGTGACCGACGCCGGGCGGCACCGCTCCCCCAATGCAGGTTGGCCCGAAGCAGCCATGTCCCGCGCTCTGGGTTTGTCGCTGGCTGGTCCGCGTTCTTACGATGGGCAGATGCAGGACTTCCCCTGGGTGAATGGCACAGCGCAAAAGGGTATTGGTTCTCATGATATCGACGCCTGCACCGGCAAACTCTGGCAGGTTTGGGGGCTTGCACTGGCCATGACGGTTGCCCTTGCCCTTATGTTCTAGCTAACAAGGGCCATCAGTTTCATTGTGGATTGTCCTATCATGCGCTTATTACCCCTTGCCCTTGTTGCCAGCCTTTTACCCGCCACAGTCTTTGCACAATGTGGCGGCAGTTTTTCCGGGTTTGTCAAAGACCTAAAAAGAGAGGCCGTTGCAGCGGGCCACAGCAGTGCCACCGCCAAGGCATTCTTTAACGGTGTGAAGCACGATCCCAAGGTGCTGCGGGCCGACCGTGCTCAGGGTGTATTTCAAAAGCCCTTTATCGAATTCACCCGTCATTTAATTTCGCAGAACCGTGTTGATCGCGGCCGCTCTATGGCCAAGAAGCACGACGCCACTTTTGATCGTATCGAGGCCACCTATGGTATCAACCGCGGCGTGCTGCTGGCATTCTGGGCCTTTGAAACGGATTACGGTTCCTTTCAGGGCGATTTTAACACCCTGAACTCGCTGGTGACACTGGCCCATGACTGTCGGCGGCCCGAGTTGTTCCGCCCGCAGATCTTTGCCGCGCTTGAACTGTACGAAACGGGCAATTTCGATCCCAAACGCACCACTGGTGCCTGGGCAGGTGAGATTGGCATGGTGCAGATGTTGCCACGCGACATCCTTGAAAACGGTGTAGACGGAGACGGCGATGGCAAGGTCAGCCTGAAAACATCGCCTCAGGATGCGCTAATGTCAGGCGCAAAAATGCTGTCAAACCTAGGCTGGAAGCCGGGTCAGCCATGGCTACAGGAAGTTACAATTCCCAAAGGGCTGGATCTTTCGAAAACGGGCCCGTCACAGAAGTATTCAGTCTCTAATTGGGCCAATATGGGCGTCAAACCCCGTTCTGGATCTCTTGCAAGCGGGTCGATGCAGGCCTCTTTGTTATTGCCTCAAGGGCACAAAGGACCCGCCTTTTTGGCCTACCCAAACTTCGACGTCTATTTCGAATGGAACCAAAGCTTCACCTACGTGCTGACAGCCGCCTATTTCGCCACCCGACTGGAAGGTGCCAATGTCTATAACGCGGGCAACGCAGATCAGGGACTCAGTGGCAAGCAGATGAAACAGCTTCAACAGAAGCTGCAGGCGCGTGGGCATGATGTGGGGAAAGTTGACGGAATATTAGGCTCTAAAACACGCATTGCCGTGCAAGCAGAACAGCTCCGTCTTGGGCTGCCTGCTGACGCCTGGCCAACCCCGGCGCTCTTGGGCAAGCTTTAGAACGAAAGTGCGGCGGGGGGGCTCCCCCCCGCTCACATTGATCACCAGTCGATGAACTCTTCAAATTCACCCTGGGCTTTTGACCATTTGCTGGTCAATGCCGCAAAATCATCTGCAGTCACACCGGTGTTTCCTAAGTAGAGATCATGCTCAATCCGGGCCGACCCACCTTCGGAAATATAACCACGGGCAAAACGGTTATTGGCGTTCCACTCGTTGATCTTGGCTTTGCGTACGCTGCCTTCGGTTTGGTAACCCGAAAAGAACTGGATCGATTTGCAATCGGAATTGTTGCTGCATCCGTAAAAGTACAATGTGAAGTCGGTACCGTAGTAATCGACTTCCAGCATCGGATCGCCAGTGTTATCCACCGTGCTTTCAACGTCTGCACCTTCTTCAACAAAAAACTGCACCAGGCTGTCAGGATCTGACGCCACCAGCATCTGTGCTGATGCCAATGACGGCAGCGATAGAACGGCTGCGGCCGTAATCTTGGCAATAAAATTCATTGGTATTCCCTTTTTTCCTTAGACATTCATATTAAAATAGTTGGCGCCTGCACCACAAGAGCCGATGCAGCTCAGGCCACCATAGCCTCGGCCTTTTTCAAATCAACCGAGACCAGCTGGCTGACGCCTTGTTCCTGCATCGTGACACCAAACAGCCGGTCCATACGGGCCATTGTCACCGCGTGGTGGGTGATGATCAAAAACCGGGTGTCGGTCTGGCGACACATCTCATCCAGAAGATCACAGAATCGCGTGACGTTGGCGTCATCCAATGGCGCATCAACTTCGTCCAGCACGCAAATAGGCGCCGGGTTGGCCAGAAACACAGCAAAGATCAGCGCCAGTGCCGTGAGGGTCTGCTCGCCACCAGACAGCAGTGACAGGGTCGACAATTTCTTGCCTGGGGGCTGACACATGATCTCTAGCCCCGCGTCCAGCGGATCGTCACTTTCGACCATGACCAGACTGGCCTCTCCCCCACCAAACAGGTGCCTGAACAATGATGAGAAGCTACCGTTGACTTGCTCAAAGGCGGTCAGCAGCCGTTCGCGACCTTCGCGGTTCAGGCTGGCAATCCCGTTGCGTAGAGTCTTTACCGCCTCTTCCAGATCCGATTTTTCGCTGACAAGCGTGTTATGCTCTTCTTCTACGTCGCGGGCATCTTCTTCGGCACGCAGGTTAACCGCGCCAAGTGCATCGCGCTGGCGTTTGTGGCGGTTTACCTCAACCTCCAGAACTTCGGCTTCTGGCATCGTCTCGGGGTCTGCTTCCAGCTGGTTCAGCAATTGATGGGGTGTCAGCTGTTGATCTTCTGCAATGCGCTCACTCGCGTGGGCAACAGTTTCACGGGCGGCCTCACACAAGGCCTCTGCACGGGCACGAGCCTCACGCGCTTCTGACGCCAGTCTCTCGGCCTCACGTTCCGTGTGCACCGCCTCGCGCAACACAGCCTCTGCAGCAATCAATGCATCGCTCGCGTCGCTTTTACGGACCTCCGCCTCTTCGATCGACTCGTTCAACTCTTCACGCGTCTCGGCAATTTCAAACGGGACCGCGTTGGCCTCTTCCAGCTCTTCCTGAGAGGCCTCCCGACGTTCGGCCAATTCTGTGATCCGCCGTTCTGCACTGTCCAACCGATGTTTCCAGCCGCTGACCTCTTTGGTCACCTGTTGCGCCCGTTTGGTGCGCGCTTCACCCTCTCGGCGCAGCTCATCATGGGTTGAGCGATGCGACAGCATGGTGACGCGCGCCGCTTCAACCGATTGTTTGATATCCTCAACACCACTCCGCGCGGTTTCCAGATCACCCAGCGCAGCCAAGGCTGTCTCGGCTTCCGACAATTGTGCCTGCGCGGTGGTGGCATCCTCGTCGTGGCGTGTGACTGCGATCCCCAGGGTTTCCAACTTACCTTCAGCCAGATTTCGGTTGGCCTCTGCCCGGCTAAGCAGCCTTGCACTATCTGCAACCCGCTGGTCAGCCGCGCGGCGGGCCTGACGGGCATCCTGATCAGCCTGGGTCACCTGTTCCAGCTTGCGCATCAACACCTCATGTGCCGCTCGCGCGCCCTCGGCCCGGGCGCCAACCCGTTCCATCTCTTGCTTCAGCGCCTCCAGCCGGTTCAATTGCTCCAACCGCAGCGCTGCTGCGCTTGGGGCATCCTCAGCCCAGGCCCGGAATCCATCCCACCGCCACAGGTCGCCTTCCAATGACACCAACCGTTGTCCGGGCTGCAACTGCCCCTGCAGCCGTGGTCCGGTATCACCGTCCACCAGTCCAATCTGTGCAATCCGCCGACCCAGTGCGTCAGGTCCAGAGACATGCCGCGCCAAAGGCATTGCTCCTTCGGGCATCGGAACGTCACGCTCGTAAGCCGGCAAATCCACCCAGCCCGATGGCCCGTCCGCCGCAACCCGTGGCACCCGCAGGTCGTCTGCCAAGGCCGCACCCAGCGCCTTTTCATACCCCGGTTCTACCTGCAACTCGTCCAGGACCTGACCACCCTCAGCAGTGTCCCGTTCGACCAGCTTGGCCAACGCTGTGACCTCAGCCCTTAGCGCGCCCAACTCCCCTTCGGCCTCTGACCGCCCTGCCCTGGCATCGGATTCGCGGGCCTGCGTGTCGTTGCGCATCTCATCCGCAACAGCCAGTGCTTCTTCGGCGAGCTCTGCTGCCTCCCGTGTTTCTTCTTCGGCCTCAATGGCACTCTCAAACACCGTTTCCGCCTGTGTTAGAGCCACTTTTGCCTCGTTCACAGCACTACGTGCCTGATCGCCCTCCCCCATGGCCCGCATCAGTGTACGGTTGTGATCTTCGACCAAGCGCTGTGCGGATTGATGCCGCGCAGCCAGTCGCGCGACATCTTCTGTCAGCTGGGCAAGATGGTCCTCGTGCCCCTGCAAAATACCTGCCGCATCTCGTGACAGGTCGGCGGCCTTACTCAGCCGATCATCGTGGCCTTCGCCCGCTTTTGACAACTCCCGGGCTTCCCACTCGAGCTGCTCAATCGTTTCACCAGCATCCCGGTTCAAACCGCTTTCCCGGTCGATATCACGGCCTAGCTGCAGAACTCTGTTGGTCAGGGTCTCAATCGCCTGCCGGGCCTGCGCTTCTTGCGCGCCCAATGCATCGCGTTGCACAACCAACCGCTGCAGGATCGCTGCCGCCACGGCCTCTTCTTCGCGCAGTGGCGGCAGCTGTTCCTCAGCCTTGCCGCGCTGTTCGGACGAGAGACGCGCCATCGCCTCCCCCTTGGCGGCTTCACTGACGCGCAAACGCTCTACTTCTTCGGAGGCCAAACGTGCATCGTCGGCCTCACGCCAACGGCGGTACAACAACATGCCTTCGGCGCGACGCAACTGCTCGCCGATTGTGCGATATCTCTGAGCTTGGCGCGCCTGACGCGCCAATTGCGCCAGCTGAGCAGCCAGCTGCTCGATCACATCATCAACCCGCAGTAAATTTGCCTCGGTGCCTTTCAGCTTCAGCTCGGCCTCATGGCGGCGCTGATACAATCCCGAGATCCCTGCCGCCTCCTCCAGGATCCGGCGCCTTGCCTTGGGCTTGGCGCTGATCAAAACCGCGATCTGTCCCTGACTGACCAGAGCAGGACTATGCGCCCCGGTCGAGGCATCCGCAAACAGCATCTGAACATCGCGGGCCCGAACATCTTTGGTATTGGCTTTATAGGCACTGCCAACATCGCGGGTGATACGGCGGACAATCTCTAGATTGTCACTTTCGTTAAACCCCGAAGGAGCTAAGCGTTCAGTGTTATCAATCTGCAGGCTGACTTCGGCAAAGTTTCGGGCGCCACGGGAATTTGCACCAGCGAAAATGACGTCTTCCATACCGCCGCCACGCATTGATTTGGGGCGGTTCTCCCCCATCACCCAACGCAGTGCTTCCAGCAAGTTCGATTTCCCACAGCCATTTGGACCGACAACGCCAGTTAGACCATCCGAGATAACCAGATCGGTCGGGTCTACAAAACTTTTAAAGCCGGTCAGTCTGAGCTTGGAAAAACGCAAATTTGCCCCTGTTCGATTCAGTTAGAACCAAACCTGAACGGTTCCGGGCGACCAAGTCAACGCCGCAGCCCAAAATCGGCCAATGCGTCCCGGCTTCTTCGCCGTATGTTGCGGATATCACTGCAAAGTCGCAGTTTTTGGGCAATCATATCTTGGATATGCAATCACAGTTTGCGCCCGCACCCATTCGGACACCTCTACACATGCATAATTTTTGGAAACTGGCGCCTTGGCCCGGACCTCACAATCCAGCACTCCTGTCAGCACGGCCTGATCGCCCAACACACCGGTAACCACGCATCCACTAACCCGCGCCATTGCAAAACCAGCCTGTGCCCGCAAGGGCCCCAGTCGTGGTGCATACTGCGGGTTTGTGCGGATCGCCTCCGCCAGGTTTCCCCTGACCCGCACGTCAAACACACTTCCGTCGACATGTATTTGAACCGGTTCCACACCGCGAAAGTGGCGGGTTTCCGTCGAGCACGCCTGCAGCAACAAGATCGACACTATTACAGTTGCCCGCATGATCGCCCTCCTGTCGCTTTAGGGTTGCGCAATACGGTTAATAAAACCTTGCTGCGCAACAGGTCTCATACCTCGCGCAACAAACCGCCCAGCTTCTCAATCCCTGTTCTGATTTCGCTCTCGTCAGAGCAAGAAAAACTAAGCCGGATCGTATTACCGCCCGATCCATCGGCAAAAAACGCCCGCCCCGGAACAAAGGCAACCCCAATACTTTCCAGAGACTGCGCTAGCAACTCTGCCCCATCCATTTCAGTTGGCAGCGTCACCCAAATAAACATGCCACCTTCGGGACGTGTCCAGCTGACATTTGCTGGCATATACTGATCAAGCGCCGCCAACATGGCATCCCTTCGCTGTCGATAGGCATCACGAAGCGTTTCAACGTGACCGTCAAAGATCTCCTCGGCCACCTCATGCATCGCCATCTGGTTCAGCGTCGGTGAGTGCAGATCCGCAGCCTGCTTCAACAACACCAGTTTAGATATCACCGGCTTTGCCGCCACAACCCAACCAACACGCAATCCCGGTGACAAGGTTTTAGAGAACGTCCCGCAATAAATCGTCCGGCATGCTTCGATGTCGCCCTTGCGGGCGATCTCAAGCGACAACAACGGCGGCACCTGCTCGCCGTCATAGCGCAGTGATTGATAGGCAGCATCCTCAATCAAAGCACAGCCCAGACTTTCAGTCAGATCCAGCAGCGATTCACGTCCACGCTGATCCAATGTCTCACCTGTTGGGTTTGCGAAATCGGCCGACAGATAGGCGAACTTCACCTGGCCACCCGCATTTTCGGCTTCCTCGGCATAGCTCTCGGCTTTTCGATTCCCATTCGCCGTTAGCTGGTCATATCGTGGCTCATAGGCATTGAACGCGGCCAGCGCCCCGAGGTAAGTTGGCCACCCCACCAGTGCGGTGTCACCGGGGGAAAGAAACACTTTACCCAGATAGTCCAGCGCTTGTTGCGAACCAGAGGTGATGAGGATGTTGTCCGCTGAACAAGGTACTCCAATTTTCGCCATTTCGCCCACAATCCACTGCCGCAGCGGCAGATATCCCTCGCTGACCGAGTACTGCAGCGCCTGCGCTTGGGTGTCAGGGCTAAGCCCGTTGGCAAAGGCGGTTGCGAACTCTGAAGCAGGAAAAAGTGCCGGATCTGGAATACCTCCGGCAAAAGAAATTAGCCCGGGCCGGTCCAGCAGTTTCAACAACTCACGAATTTCCGACGCCTGCATGCGCGACGCACGGCTGGCAAAGATCTGAGACAAGGTCATGCTGGCTCCTATAGGCAAGATTTGAGTTGAAGCTAAGGATCTTGCAAATAGAGTCAACAATGCTGACCTAATGTTTCAATGATCGTGATCAAAACGAATTTTCCCGCCACTTGCGGCAACTCACCGGGCGTGGTCAAATGATCTAACCAATTTACCCGAGAGTCAAAATGCCGTTCCAAAAAGTCCAACCCGAAAAGCTCTCTGCATCCGTTGTGCGTCAGATTGAAAAGCTGATCCTGCGCGGCATCCTGACACCAGGTGAACGGCTGCCCTCGGAACGCGAATTGGCCGAACGCCTGGGTGTTTCCCGTCCCTCACTACGCGACGCCATTGCGGATCTTCAAAACAAAGGACTGCTGGCCGCCAAGGCCGGGTCCGGCATCTTTGTTGCCGACGTCCTTGGTTCGGCTTTTTCCCCAGCACTGGTTGAACTGTTTGCCACCCATGACGAGGCCGTGTTCGACTACCTGTCCTTTCGCCGTGATATGGAAGGCCTGGCCGCTGAGAGGGCCGCGCGCTTTGGCTCGGATGCGGATCTGGTGCTTATTCAGACCATATTCGACAAGATGGTGGCGGCAGGTGATCCATCCCTGTCAGACGAGGCGGCAAGTCTGGACGCCCAGTTCCATTCCGCCATCATGGACGCCAGCCACAACGTGATCATGCTACATATGATGCGGTCGATGTTCGACCTGTTGCACCAAGGCGTGTTCTACAACCGCCGCATCATGTTCAGCCAACACATCACCTATGACGCCCTGCTGGGGCAACACCGCGATATCAACACCGCGCTACAAGCCCGCGACCCCACCGCTGCACGTGCCGCGGTTGAAACCCATCTCGATTATGTAAAGCAGGCATTGGCAGATCATCAAAAGTCCGAAGCCAACGCCGCAGTAGCGCGACAGCGGCTTGAACATGAGGCTCAGAAGAGGTGAGGAGCGGGGGCTAGCCACCGGTCTCAAGTTAAGCCCCTTACGCGGCCATTGTGGCACTTAGCGCTCTTTCGCGAATGTCTGTTTTTTCCTATGTACGGGGAAGTGTATCCATTGACCTACGGGAAAGACGATGCTGGATAATTTTAGCGATGACATCATCGAACTGCCTTCCGGCATAAACCTACGTGTAAGATGCGCAGGCAATGGACCTGCTATCCTACTTTTGCACGGATACCCTCAAACTCATGTGTGCTGGCACAAGGTTGCACCGCTTCTTATTGATGCAGGGTTTTCGGTCGTGCTCAGCGATCTGCGCGGCTACGGAGATTCAGATAAGCCGCCTTCGGATGACAACCATTCCCCCTATTCCAAGCGGGCTATGGCAGCAGATCAGGCTGAACTGATGCAGCATTTGGGGCATGAAACTTACTTTGTCGCAGGGCATGATCGCGGGGCGCGTGTTGCCCATCGACTTGCCCGTGACTTCCCCGATGCGGTTTCGGCGGTTTCGTTTCTGGACATCGTGCCAACCGAGCATATGTACGCCCATACGGAACAAACCTTCGCGACCGGCTATTACCACTGGTTCTTTTTAATTCAGCCCGCGCCTTTGCCGGAGCGGTTAATCGGTAACGAGCCCGGTTTCTACCTTACTTCCAAGCTCAGCAACTGGAGCAAGGGCAACGACAGCGCATTTGAAGGCAATGCCGTTGCCGAGTACATCCGCTGCTTTGATGCCGCATCCATCCACGCAACCTGCGAAGATTACCGGGCCGCCGCATCCATTGATTTAGAGCATGATGCGCATGATCAAGACACTTTGTTGAAGATGCCAGTGCAGGCATTGTGGGGCCAAAAAGGACTGGTTGCAAAGCTCTACAACGTGCCTGAGGTCTGGCAAGTCTATGCTGAGAATGTGGTAGGTGAGGCTATGCCATGCGGACATTTTCTACCAGAAGAAGCGCCCGAACAAACAGCCAATGCATTGATTGGTTTCTTCAAAAGCAGTGACGGTAGCAAGGCCAAAGGATCGTAAGGCGGCCATCGGTTGAAACCGTGGAATTGCACACTCTAGCTTCATTTCAAACCTGCTGACCATACTCACCAACCAAGTGATCTAGGCCAACGCTTGGATTGCAGATCGCGTTGCAGCACAATACTACCGGCGCATGAAGCTCTATGTCGTAACAGATATTCACAACAAACCCACTCAGGACCAGTGCTTTTCCACTGGTATAAATGGCTCCGCCCAAGTGATCAGGCTGGTGTTGAATGACCTGTGTGCTCGGCCGGAACTGACCGGAGAAGCTTTGCATCAGCATCTGTTTCGTCACGATGGCATGGACGACGTTGTAAAAGCTCTGAAACAGATCTTGAGCGCTGGCGATGTCGGTTTGGGCTACAGCGCCGGCGGCACAGCCCTCTGGCGCGCTGCCGCAGCAGGATGCTCTTTCGCCGCCCTGTTCTGCGTGTCCTCGACCCGCCTCCGAGACGAAGCTGCGATACCAATACCGAACCATGTGTTTTTCGGTAGTGAAGACCAAGGAAGGCCATCTTCGCAGTGGCTCGCCACCGTCCCAGATCAGTTCACAGTCTTTGATGAGGTCGGGCACATCTATTACCTTCACCCGTCTTCCCGCTCCGCACATGAAACCCGCATCCAAATTTCAGATGGTATAAAGCCCTCTACCGCGCCTCCTCGTTCTGCAAACTAGCCAATACCTGCATTGCCTGCTCGCTCATCTCAGCGGGCACAAACACATGATCATGGTGATAGGCTGCCACCATATTGCAAGGAATGCCGACCTCCCCCAGCGCAGTGGAAACCGCCGCCGTCAAACCAACGCCCAGCAATGACGAATAGACGTTCAGGGTGATACAGCGCATTTCATCTTCAACACAGATGCCAGCCCCCTTAGCCACATCAACAGGAAGGATCAGCGATACCCCTTCCGACTCTTTAAAGACAGAGAGAGCCCGGTGGAAAAACTTACTCGCGTCCCGGTCGTCAGCGAATGTCGCAAACACAAAGCACCCTGATTGCAGTTCCGGGGTCAAGTTGGAAATCATGTCAGACTTGGTTTCTGAAATGTTGCTCATGCTAGCCCCTTCAAATAGAAAACCCGACATCTCAACCAGTGTAGGGTGTGTGCTTGCACGCACCACCGTAAAAAGCAAAAGACCCGGGCCAATGGCCCGGGTCTCTTTGATCTCATCAGTGTGGCACGCAGCTTAGTGCAGCTTGGCGTCCACGTCTGTGATAGCCGCGTCGATCAGCTTGTTGGCTTCGGTTGCAGTCATCTGCTTGGCGATGACCTGATCCGCTGCCGCAATGGCAATGGTGATTGCCTGATCGCGCACGTCTTTGACCGCGGCATCTTTGGCCGAGGTGATCTGGTCTTCGGCGGCGGCCAAACGGCGCGCAATCGAAACTTCCAGATCGGCTTTGGCCTGTACCGCCGCAGCAGAGGCGTCGTCACGGGCGGCCGCAACGATGCGGTCGGCCTGTTCTTGAACCTCTTTGTGCTTACGCTCATAAGAGGCCAGAACTGTCTGGGCCTCTTCACGCAGCGCACGGGCTTCGTCCAGCTCGGACTGAATGCCAGCAGCACGGTTGTCCAACTGACCACCCAGCATGCCAGGTACTTTGACCAGCAGCAGGATGCCTACGAACAGCAGGAATGCCAGCCACACAACGAAGTTGGTGTTTGCCATCGAGAAGAAAGGTCCCGATGCTGCCAGCGCAGGGCTTGCAGCGCCAAATGTCAGGGCAAGAGCAATAATAGTACGCATCGTCTTATCCTTTCATCCGGTCAGAAACAGCCGCAGCAATTGCTTTGGCGTCGGCCTTGCCGCCCAGAGCAGCTACAACTTCGGCAGCAGTGTCGTTGGCAACAGCAGTGATGCTGTCCAGCGCGCCTGCTTTGATCTCAGCAATGGCTTTCTCAGACTCAGCTGCCTTGGCAGCAATGTCTACGTCAGCCTGAGCAATCGCTTCGTCCAGACCGGCCTGAATTTCGGCGCGGGTTTCAGCAGCGATACGCTGAGCTTCGGCACGGGCATCCGCCAGCGCCTTGTTATATACGTTTTCAGCCTCGACCGCTTTGGCTTTGAGATCCTCAGCCGCTGCGATGTCATTGGTGATGGTTCCCTGACGCTCGGCCAGAACTGCCGCAATACGGGGCAGCGCAACGCGCGACAGGATTAGGTAGATCACGACGAGCGCGACCGCGAGCCAGAAAATCTGGTTCCCGAAAGTAGCGAAGTCCAGTTGCGGCATCGAAGATCCGCCACCGTGGGCGGCCTCGGCTGCACCGTGACTAGCCTCTTGCGTAGTTGATGCCATGTCGTCCTCCAAAGGAACTTGCCGTTACATCGGGCAGTATGATGACCACACTGCCCGACCGTAAGGATTTAGGTTCCGAAGAGTCTTAGACTGCGAACATCAGCAGCAGAGCAACCAGGAACGAGAAGATGCCCAGGGCTTCTGCAAAGGCGATGCCGATGAACAGAGTAGCAGTTTGGCCAGCAGCGGCCGAAGGGTTGCGCAGTGCGCCTGCCAGGAAGTTACCAGCTACGTGGCCCACACCGATAGCGGCTGCGCCGGAACCGATTGCTGCCAGGCCTGCGCCGATGAACTGACCCATTTCTGCGATATTACCTTCCATGTGTATTTCTCCTTACGATGGAATGTTTTGATTAGGATTGGATGGGTCTGACGACCCAGCCGGTAAACTTTCAGATCCTGCCTTAGTGGCTCGGGTGCAATGCATCCTTCAGATACACACAAGTCAGGATGGTGAAGACATATGCCTGGATAAAGGCCACCAGGACCTCCAGGGCGTAAACTGCGGTGATCGCAAAGATCGGCAGGAAGCTGAACAGACCCAGAGCGCCAGCAAAGCCTGCGAACACTTTCAGAACTGCGTGGCCCGCCATGATGTTGCCGCCCAAACGAATGGAGTGGCTCACGGGGCGCACAAAGTACGAGATCAGCTCGATCACAGCGAGGATCGGACGCAGCGCCAGCGGTGCGCTGGAGACCCAGAACAGACCCAAGAAACCGGCGCCGTTTTTGACAAAACCAACGATGGTTACGGTCAGGAACACCAGCATCGCCAGAACAGCGGTGACGGCGATGTGCGACGTGGTTGCAAAGCTCTGCGGCAGCAGACCCAGCGCGTTGGACATAACGATGAACATGAACAGGGTCATGATGTATGGGAAGAACTTGATGGCGTCCTTGCCAGCAACGTCTTCAACCATTTTGTAGACAAAACCGTATGCTAGTTCTGCAATCGACTGACCCCGAGACGGTACGATTGCGCGGCGTGACGAACCCATCACCATCAGCGCGAAGACTGCTGCTACTGCCAACAGCAACCACAGGGTAGCGTTTGTTGGGGTGTACCAGGAAATCTCACCGTGGCCGAACAACGGCTGGACAACGAACTGTTCCATCGGGTGAATTTGCAGGCCAGCTTCCTGTGGCGCGAAAATCAGGCCAGAAACAACGGCCAAAGCCAAGGCCACGTAAAAGAAAATCTTACCCATCAGTCCGCTTCTCCTGTCGCCGGGGGCGCACCCCGGTCTTTCGCATTTTTTTCGGCCTCGTCAGCCATTGTCTTTTCCTGGATCTCTTGCGCGCTGCGAAGCATTGTCTTCACCCCGGCCGCAAGACCCAGCATTATAAACAGCACCATGAAGATCGGGAGTGTCCCGAACAGGCTATCCAGCCCGTATCCGATGCCAAAGCCAATCCCAAGACCGGCTACCAATTCAATCACCATCCGCCAGGCCATATTGGCCATCGAGTAGTGTTCATCCGCGCGCGGCTTGGGCTCTTGGGCCTTACGTGCCGCTGCCAGCTTGTCCTCCAGCTGCGCCATACGCTGCTTTTGGTCGTCATCTGTCACGGCGCCATCCTCACGCGAATTCTGACTGTGGTGCTAAGGGGCTGGGGGCGCAGAGTCAATTATTCAATTCCTAACGCAGAAATTTTGACAAGCCTTTGTAATATTGAGTATTTTTAGCAAAAAGAAGCAAGGGTGACCGCAGCAAGCAGCTGCGCTCGGGCCGAAATGGAGGTGAATCCGTTATTCAACCGTTGGGTTGATTTTGCTTTTCTACAGGGGCGGGGCGCAATGCGTGCACAATGCGCCCATCGATCAACAGTAGGCCCAATAGGATCGCCCCCATTCCAATCAGGTGCGCGGACAGCAGAGTTTCACCCAAAATCCAGGACCCAAGGATAAGCGCGGAAATCGGAGCAATAAATGTGACCATAGTGATATTAGTCGGTCCTATTTTGGGGAGCACCCAGTAGAACACAATGAAAGCCGCCGAGGTCAGAATGAACCCAATCACTGCCAAAGCAGCCCAGGTTTCCATCCGCGTGATCGCTGGCACCCCTTCGCTCCACAGTGCCAGCGGGACAATCGCAATCGTCGCACCTGTCAGGGCCAGCGCAACCAGCACAACCGCCTCCATATCGCGAAAGGCCCGCGCCAGATTCACCGAAAACGCATAGCAGAGCGGAGCGCAAAGTGTCAGCAACACGGCCCAAAGCGCTGAAGTCTGACCAGATTGCAGCACGGGAAGCGACAGAACCACAATGCCGCCAATGCCACAAAGAACGCCGAATGACTTGAGCACGGTGGCGCGTTCACCCCCCGGCCAGAAATGCGAGACGATAACGGCAAAGGCAGGGGTGATGGCATTGATAATGCCGGCCACGCCACTGGCGATATGCTGCTGGCCCAGCGCGTAGAAGGCAAAGGGTGCGGCATAGCTCAACACACCAAATCCCAGCAACGCCACTGCGCGGCGCAGGGTTATCTTTATCGGTCTGCGTGTCGCCAGCACATAGATCCAGCAGCCCAACGCGCCCAAACCAACCCGGCCCATCGCCACGGACAGTGGCCCCAGCTCGCGCAGAAGGATGGCGTTGAACATGAACGACATGCCCCAGCCAATGCCAAGAACAAAAATCACTGCCCAGTATTTGAGTGCCATTGCGCGCGCCCTTTGATGTGTCCCGACTTATGACCGCAGGTTGTCGGGATTGTCGATCCAGAAGTTGCGGTTTAGGTAGGACGATATGAGTGATCCGTTAGATACTGTCTTTGCTGCCTTGGCCGACCCCACCCGCAGGGCGATTCTGACTATGTTGCTAGAAGACGACATGGCCGTCACGGATGTGGCCGAGCCGTTTTCAATTTCTCTGGCGGCCATTTCCAAACATCTGATGATCCTCACCCGTGCCGGGCTGATCGCGCAGGAAAAACGCGGCCGGGTGAAATGGTGCAAATTGCAACCAGACGCCATGCGTGGGGCCAGCATCTGGATGCAAGGGTTTGGCCAGTTCGAACCGGTTCATCTAGAGGCGTTTGAGCGGTTCCTGGCGGCTGAACTACCCGACAGGCCCGACAAATAGCTTCAGGCCATTGCTGGCTTTGGCTTAGACTCGTCTTTTAACAACATCAGCAACGCAATCACCGTCATCAAGATTCCCACCAGAATCAGACCCGTTGGCGCAGAGCGACCCAAGGCGAGCTCCCAAACGATTACCCAACTTGGCGTCAGGTAGGTATAGGCCATCACCTTGGCCGAAGGCAGATTCAGCGCTGCAAACTGAAGCAGAACAAACGTGGCTGAACTGGCGCAGATCGCCAGATAGCCAAGCCCGATCCAGACCATCGTCGGCAATTGCAGCCAATTGGTGGCCCGGATGTCGCTCCAACCAAACACCAACAAGATTGCTGAGCCCGCCACCAGCATACCAAAAGTGAACACCACAGCAGGTTCACCGCGATTAAACTTGCGCACCAATGGCGTATAAACGGCATGCGCCACGCAGCCCCAAAAATAGATCATCTCCCCCTGGCCAATCTGAAAGGCGCGAAAGGTCGCCCAATCCGCCCGAAAAATCACCCACAGAGCCCCGGCGCCGCCAATTGCCAGGGCCAGCGCCATACGAGGCGTGGTAATCTGGCGTAGCAGAAACCATCCAGCAATCGCACTGATCACCGGGGTCAGGGTAAAAACGGCCGCAGCACTGACCGGCGCGGCTGTTTTTAATCCGTAGAACATCAGCACAAAATAGATCGCAAACATCCCGCCCAGCAGGACAAATCGCCAGGGCGCACGGAATTGCTCGACCCGCAACCCATGCGTCGCCATAGCCACCGCGCCGATCACCATCGCCGCAACGATAAAACGCGCGGCATTTAGTGCCGCTGGGGCAATGTCGTTGGCGATCATTGAACCCAGAGAGAAGGACCCGGCCACCAGTGCAGAAAACATCAGCATCGCCAAATGGCCGCGCATTGCATTGCTCATTTACACCAATCCTTGGCGTTATCCTTCAAAAACGACAGAAAGCTCTGCACCTTGGTGGTGCGGTGCAAATCAACATGAGTGACCAACCACAGCCGCCCTTCCCATTCCGTCAAATGATCCATCATCTGAACAAGGTTTGGATAACGCTCGGCCTCCCAGACGGACATAAAGCCAATTCCAATTCCCGCCAGGACTGCCTCTTGCATGGTTACGGTATTGGTACAGCGAAACGAGATTGCCTCGTCGGGTGCATGCTCTTTCAGCCAGCGGGAAAACGGCGCGCGAGGGGTTTCATCATCGCTTCCGATGAACTTGTGATTGCCGAAATCCTCCAACCCTTTCAGCGGCCCGTACTGATCGACATAGGACTGTGTGGCATAAAGACCGACCTGTTGCGGCATGAAAGGTTGTACAACGTTGTCAGGCTGATCCGGTGCGGACCCCGCTCTGATCGCTACATGCGCCTCGCCATACTCCAGCCGGAACAGACGATCACCTGTTAGATAACGAATGATCAGGCCAGGATGCATATCCTGAAATTTCTTGAGCACCGGCACCAGCATATGGGCAAAAGACGCCAGTGAGGTCACCACCAGCTCTCCCGAAACATCATCACCCTGCCCCTTAAGCCGCCCAACCAACTGATTGAACTGATCATCCGTCGCCTGCGCCACACGCAACAGGTCCGCTCCGGATTCTGTCGCGGTATACCCTCGGGCATGGCGTTGGAACAGTTTCACGCCCAGTCTGGCTTCAATGGCATCAATATGACGGATCACGGTGGCGTGGTGCACACCCAGCACCTCGGCCGCACCGCTGACTGTACCCATCCGCGCAACCTGATAGGCGGTCCGAACTTCGTCCCAATTGTCCATTTTGCTGCTCCTTAATCACGCACAATCTGCGCATATTCGCACATCTTATGTGAGTTGTCAGGCGTTGCGTTCAAAATTGCAATGACCCATTTCTGTTGTCAGCAAACAAACACAGGACAGCCGACATGACACAGACCGTATTGCACATCGATTCCTCCGCCCGCTATCAAGGTTCCACCTCGCGCAGCTTAAGCGCACAAATCGTCGAGCGTCTAGGTGCCGATGAGGTGATCCGCCGTGATCTCGCCTCTCCGCTGCCCCAGCTGACCGAAAACTGGATCAACGCCAACTTTACACCTGCCGATGACCGCGATGCCGTGCAACGTGATTTGCTGGCCCTGTCTGACCAACTGGTCGAAGAGCTAAAGGCGGCTGACACCATTGTAATCGGCACTCCGGTCTACAATTTCGCAGTTCCCGCCAGCCTTAAGGCCTGGATCGACCTGATTGCCCGTGTGGGCCTGACCTTTTCATACTCTGAAGCCGGCCCCAAAGGATTGCTTGAAGGCAAACGTGCCATCATCGCTGTCGCCTCCGGTGGAACTCAGTTTGGCTCGGACATCGACTTCTTCAGCGGATACCTGCGCCACATCATGGGCTTTGTCGGCATCACCGACGTGCACTTTGTCGCCGCTGACGCCCTGATGGCCGATGCAGACGCCGCGATGGCGCGGGCCAACACCGCGATCGATGCGCTGGCCGCCTAAACCGACATCTGCCGTCGACCAACCAACGGTCGGCGGCGGGCTACTCTTGCACCCAGCCCCGCCATCGGCCACGCTGCCCGAAATTGCAGTAACAGGCGGGTATTTTGATGAAGAAGATTGGCATTCTTGGCGGCGTTGGCTGGGCCTCAACCGTAGATTACTACCGCGCAATCGCCAAAGGTTCCGGCACCTTTTTCGAAGCCCAGGGCGCCACATCCCCCTTACCCGTTCCCCCAATCACAATCGAATCCGTCACTCAGGCCCACACCCGCAGCCTGCGCGGCACACCGGGGGACGAGGCCAGCTGGGCTGCGTTCGACGCCGTATTCCGCGCGGCAATGTTAACGCTGGAAAACGCGGGCTGTGATTTTGCACTGATGGCCAGCAACACGCCGCATACCCGCCTGCATGCGATCCGCCGGGGCGTAAACATCCCAATTGTCAGCATCCTCGAAGAGGCCGCCAAGGCCACCGCCGCCGCTGGCGCGACCAGTGCCTTGGTCCTCGGCACAGCTGTCACCATGCAGGCCACCAACTATGCCGAGTCTCTGGCCTCCCACGACATCACCAGCAACGACATGCTGGCGGACCCTGAAATCGCCGAAATGCAGGCGATGATCGACGAAGACTTCTATTCAGGTGGCTCTGACAAAGCGCGCGACCGGTTACTAGCCTTCTGCAAACGCCACGCCACACCCGACACAGCCATTCTGCTGGCCTGCACCGAACTGCCACTCGCCTTTCCTGATCACATTGATGACGTCAGCTTCCGGGCCGAGGGCTTTCTATTCGTCAACCCATCCGCCGCCCACGTCGCTGCCGCGTTGAACTTGGCTCTGAGTGACGAAAAAGCGGCTAGCGCCTCAGGGCGGACAACTGGAGAAAGCCCCTAATGAATAGCAGATCCGACAATTCGATTGAAACTTATCGGGGCGTTCTATGGGCAGATGCCGAGTTGCAGAAGATTGAAATCGATTACGAACAGGTTTCAATTTGTTTGACAGAAACCTCTGGAGCTTCGAAATGTGTTATTTGTAGCGGCTACACTGGTCATTAGATGGTTGGGTTTTGGGATGAAATAATTATTTCAGAAGCTAAGATATTCCATGAACATGAATTTTTAGAGCGCTGTAGGGTCAACATAGCAAATCGACTTGGGAAGAAATGTGCTGATTCAGGCTCGATCGCACGCAACAAAAGACAGTCGCTCTTGCTGCAAGTGGAGTTCGCCGACGGCAGCAAATTTAGAGTGGCGGCTGCAGAATTTACCGCCACGACAACCTAGGCCAGTTCAAGCTGGCGAAACGGCGTAAGAAATTCCGACGTTCACCATTATCAGCAAACCGCCCGCGCCTCTGTTTAGACCATCCCCAACGCCTCGGCAGCATGTCTCGTTCCATGGACGTCGCATTGAGTATTTTCAGCAAAAAGAAACCCCAAAGGCACATTACCCCTACGCTTCTTTTTGCCAAAAATACTCATAACACAACAGATCAACAATGGCCGTGCGCCCCACTGGAGTGTTGCACAGACAGCGTACGCTATGTTCACCGGAAATTTGTCCCTCGTGCAGCAAACTCTCCTCAATCGCGATTACCGCTGGGCCTGACACCCCGGCATTTGGAATTGGGCCCCGCACCAAGGGGCACGCAGAGACAACGTTTAGCCTGTGGGACTGATCTCCCGCCCGCATCCGCATTGGCGACGTCGCCATTCATAACTTTGCTGCTACGATTTACGGCAAGACAGTATCACAAACAGTCAGCTACCGACCGAGCCCCCGCTTGGTTGGCAAAAGCTGCTGCGCTAAATGACTTAAATTTGGAGGGACACGTGCAGGAAGTCTGCCGGATAGTTTCTTAGCTAGACAGTTCACCACAAACAGACACAAAATTTATTATCCAACATCATTGATCCACTGCAGGCACAGTTCCGCAATTTCCTTGTCATTTCTCTTCTCCGCCAAACCCAAATACACCCTCTCGACTATTCCAGCCGTGAAACAAGAGTAAAAAGGGCCCTGACCCGACTCACTAGGCACGTCGACACCGTACCCTTCCAACCTCTTGTAAACATTTGTTTCCAAAATAAAAATTACATCGGAATTCAGGCTTTCCCCAAACACCTTTTGCGGAATGGAATATATATGAGCTTCATCCATTGGGATAACCCTCTCAAAAGTAGAGAGCAGAATAGCAGGAACAAAAGCTTTATCGTTTTCGTCTTTTGAGAAGGAAACAATGACATCTGCCTCACCACCAGAAATCCAGCCACCATTTGTTGCAAAGATTGAACCACTGCTATCATGCTTATACAAGAAATTGAAAAAATTTGGCGGCGCCGCGTGAAGGCTTACACTTCGAGCTTCGTTAGCAAGAGCAGCAGTAACAAACAACCCGGCCCCCAAGCTTATGACTAAAAGAAGAGATTGAACCATCCGAAGAGCTGATTTATTCATTAATACTTCCTTTTAAATAACTTCAAATCGCCACCTTCCGGCACCAAATTAAAAGACCGCATTGCCACCTAGACAATCCAGCTCATCCAAAAACTAGGGCATTAATCCTGGCCCTCACACCCAATTCACCTCACAGCCGATACGCTCAAAAAACGCCGTCAGATCCGCGCGCCTTATCGCCACGGTCCGGGTGTTCACCAGCGGATGCATATAGATCACATCAGCCTGTTGTGCGGCAGCGTCCATATAGAACTGTACCTCGTTCTGCACCCCGGTGATCATCGACAGCGGCGTCACCGCGCCGGGAAACAGACCCAGATGCTGCATCAGCCGCTCGGGTGATCCAAACGACAGTTTACCAACCCCCAGTTCTGCACCCAGTTCCTTCAAGTCGATCTTGCGGTCCTGCTCTAGCGTCACCAGATAATTGCGCTTTTTGCGATCCCGCAGGTACAGATTTTTCACCCGCAACGCGTTCTCACCCGGCACCACCATTGCCGCCTCAACTTCTTTGGCCTCGCCAACCGAATGTAGCGGAGGGTGTTCATGCAGCACATACCCCAACCCCCATTCATCCAACTGCGCCAACAGCGCGTCTGACGATAGCGGCATCTGATCCAGTTTTTGAGGTGAAGCGTTCATAACATCCGTCCAAATTTGAGTAGATGTCAAACGGGCTACTTCATCCTGTCTTTCGTGTCTAACCACTCCTGAAAAATTCTTGGTAACACTAGGATCGACACAAAGAGCACGGCAAAACACGCCGCAATAACAATTGCGGGGTCAACTATTCCCTTCAGCACGAAGGGAAGGCCGAAAATCGAAAAGGCCGAAGTGATGCAAACGGTAATACCTAACATCAATCGAATTGAAGCAGACAATTTCATAAGACCAAGGATCGCCAACATCGAGTTGAATTGCAAGGAGCAGAAAGAGCCAGTGCCCGACCAATTACAGCCGGGCACCAAAAGTTTTGGATAGCTTGGCAGCCTTATGCCTCGGCAAAGTCCGCGCGCTTGGCTTCTTGGTAGTGGTCAAAATCGGTACTGAACCAACCGGTGCCGCGGGTGACACTGGCCAATGAACTGCACAGCTCATCCTGAACCGCCATCGGCAGCAGGGTTTCAAACACATCCCAACCGGCAGCATCGGGATTGTTCTCAAACCCCAGGATCTGCCCCTTCATACCGCTGACCACCGGCACCAAGCCGCCAGTAAACACCGAAGGCACATGGATATGCACCCGCATGATAGGCTGTAACAGCACCGCGCCCGCCTCTTTCAGCGCCTCACGCACCGCGTTTTTCCCAGCCATACGAAAGGCAAAGTCTGAGCTGTCCACCGAATGGTGTTTTCCGTCTTTCAGGATCACACATAGATCATCAACCGGATGTCCGTTCAGCCCCTCTTCCAATGCCTCGCGGGCGCCCGCCTCAACCGACGGGATATAGTTCTTGGGCACAGCACCGCCTTTGATATGTTCCTCAAAGTGAAAGCCACTGCCGCGCGGTTCCGGGCGTATTTCAATCTTGATATCCGCAAATTGCCCGGCCCCACCAGATTGCTTGCGGTGACGGTGCTGGATTTCAACGGCGCGGGTAATGGTTTCACGCAGGGCGGGTGGCACGACGGCCTCTTCGACCTCGATACCAAATCCCTTTTTCAGCATCCCAAGCAACCGCCGCATATGCAGCGGACCCTGTGCATTCAGCACTGCGTGACCAGTCTGTGGATGTTGCTCAACCACCAATGCCGGGTCAATTTCACCCAGCCGTTCCAGGGCCACAGACAGTCTCGCATCATCGCGATCCCGCACCGGTGTCACCACACGGCGAAAGGTTGAAGGATGTGGTTGCGCCCAACCCGGCAGCGCAGCACTGCCATCGCGCATATAGGCGTAGCCCATGTTCAGATGGTCAGACTTCACCGCCTGCCCCAGGTCACCAGAGGCCAGCCCGCCACCGTTCGACCCTTTGGCCAGCCCGGTTAACGATCCTAACGTTGCACCGGCCACAGGCACGTCGCTGCCCATCGCGCCATCCATCGCCCGCACTGTAATTGTCTTGCCCAGATGTTTAACCAGATCCGCCAGACAACCAATGCCAACCACCTCGCCACCCAGTTTTGATTTGCCAGACAGACGTTTTAATGTTGCGCCCACATCCGGGGCCTCGTGCCGCAGTGATTTCATCAACCGCATGACACCGTTGCAATGACTGGCCGCGCCCAGCAGCACCGGCAACAAGTCATTGTGTTGTAGCACCTTGGTGGCAACATCATAAACTTCATCCGTCAGGATCTTATGATCTTCGATCAGTTCTTCCATCAGGTGATCATCAAAATCAGCCAATGTCTCCAGCATCTCACCACGGGCTTCTTGCTCGCGGCTGATCATGTCGCGGGGCAGCTTGATCAGCGCCGAAGGTCTGCCTTCGTTGTATTTCCAGGCCCGTTCCGAGATCAAATCAACTGCGCCGACGACCTCACCATGCTCGCGCATTGGCACCTGCCGCAGCACCAGATTATGACGGCAATAGGTCTGCAAGGATTCGACAATTCGCGCCACCCGGTGTGGTGCTACATCCATGCGGTTGATAAAAAGAAAGGCGGGGATGCCCGCCTCTTCGATCAACCTGAGATACGGTGCGCTGAGCACCGCCGCCTCAGCATCTGCCGGGACCACCAGCACCGCCGCATCACTGGCCGCCAGAGCAGGCCCCGCCTGTGACAGGTTTTCCGGGCCACCGGCAACATCAATCGCAGCCCAGTCTTCTTTCATAAATTGGAACGGCTGCAACGCCGCCACCTGCGCCACGTCCTGACGCTTGCCAGCCGTGCCCTCCAGCGCGGCCAAAGCTGCCGCAAGTGTCGACTTACCCGACTGCGACGGCCCCAAAATCGTAAATACCCTCATACTCAATTTCCTCCTCGGCGTCCAAATGGCTGCACGAAAGGGAAGCGCGGATGTCTCAGCCGCGTTGACTGTCTGAATATGAGCTCTGCCTCGCCCCGTCTGGTCGCTTGGTGACCCCCCGGTTCGGGAGTCGGGCCATGGCGGTATGGTTCCGAGTGTTTGCCAAGGGGCGGCTGGGGTCAAGGGCCGAATGTCGCACAAACTGAAAATGCGGTCTTGGAAAAACAGCGCGAGCTGTTTCTTTTCAATTGCGGATCCAATCCTTGCCCAAACTCCATTGGACGCCATGCAGATCGGCAAATCAAGCGATCCCAAAGTTTCAGATACACCACAACCGAGAAAACATCATTCCACTACTTTATGGCAATCAACGAAATGCGGCACAAATTTAAAAACCTTGTTGGGGCAAACGGCAACCAAAGGTGCATATCAACGCACTACGACAGATGTGCCTATACCATAAAGTGTACACATCCTTCACAACACCCATAGTTCCCCGATTACCCGCCCTGAATTTGAAAGATTCCAGCTAGGAAACCAGAACAAATGGGTAGAAATTTACTTCCAAATATCCCTTAGTTGACTAGTTCATCAATAAAAACAGGGATTAATACATGACTATTAAAATAAGTATCGTTGCCGCTGACATCGAAGGCTCGGCTGAAGTGAATATCAATGGCGACGAAGTTTACCCAATTAGGGACGCTGACAAACCCGCGTTTCATCTGGATAACCGCATTAAAGATGTAGTCAAGAGTTACGCTCTCTCGCATCTCAAAAACAAGAATGGCGCTTCTGACAGCGACAGCGATTGTTATCCAAACGATGCATATTTGAGCAGTAATGAAACGACCCTCTATGGAAATACAAGTGGAAACCAGTTAATGTTCGGTTGAGAGCAATGAAGCACAACGTACGGTTCGCAGAACCGGAGGTGTTAGCCGTTGGGCATGCCGAATTTGGTTTCGATGTGAAAGGATCTGTTTCAAACAGTCATATTGCGGTCGATGCGACCTTTGTTGAGCGCGTCACAAAGACGACAAACAGGTCTGTAACCATTGGGATAGGGCAAGAAATCAAGTACGGGATTAGCGTTCTTGGCACAGGTGGGGAAGGCACAACGTCCTTTAATATCAGTTCAACTGTTGGTGAGGGGTTCGCTGAACAAAAAGAAGTTAGAGCCAGCATATCCGCAGGACAGGATTTCAAACTGGAGCCCGGGCAAAAAGCCGTAGGAACAGTTTACGCGCATCGAATGAAAATGCTTGTCGATCTAGATATCGAGGCCACGGTTGAAGGTGCCATTGCGTGCAATTTCAACCCTCGCGTGGGCGGCAGCCATTACTGGGGCATAGACGCGTCACAAGCAATTCAGGCCAATGGAATGGCACCAAGAATTGTCTACTCCGAAACCATTGAGGTTGAATTTTATACCAATTTCAAAGTTGACGTAAAAGGAGTGTAATTGCCTGACAACATCAGAGTAGCTCGACCGATAGGTGTCAGAAACCTGTACGCCAAATTGAGCATAGCTACTTTTCAATTTCTTAAGACTTCTCGCCAATTGGCGACCACCAAAGCGAGCTAGTCCCGAGAATTGATGACCCGCCACCATAACTGGTGGCAGGTCTTTTTGCGTTTTATTTGGCGGGCAAGGTCATCAACAGAGGGAAAAGGCAAAGAATTCTCGGATTACATAAAGGCGTTATTGACCTTGGCGGTGGTTAGACATCTTTGCATGGCCCGCTAACAGTTCCAAAACCGCTTCCGGCTGCACGCTGCAATTGCTCCGACAACGGCCAGCTTCGTTGCTCCGCTCTTGCTCGCATACCTCAACTGAGGCAAAGTTATATGCAAACGAGGGATGCCATTCTATCGTTGGGCTTGTTCGCAAAAGGACCAGCGCAGCACCCCTCTTCTGGAGGAGAATGTCATGACATCCAAGACCTCAGAATCCACACCACCGGACAAGCTGGCGCCGCGACCGTCGTTCATTCCCAAGGTCAACAAGATGACTGCGAGCGATATCACTGCCTCGCTTAAAGCCGGGTTTTCGGACTTTCTGGCGCGCCCTGTCATGAGCAGCTTTTTTGGTCTGTTCTATGCTGTTTTTGGCATCCTGTTTGTGTGGTGTCTGGTCTGGCTCGGCAAAATCTGGATGATCATTCCCGCCATCATCGGCTTCCCACTGGTCGCACCTTTCGCCGCCGCTGGGCTTTATGAAATGTCCCGCCGGTTGCAAAAGGGAGAGAGCTTCGGGTGGTCAGACATCCTTGGCGTCATGGCCAATCAACGCAAACGCGAAATGGGCTGGATGGCCTTTGTCACGCTGTTCATATTCTGGGTGTGGATTTACCAGATCCGGCTATTGCTGGCGATCATCCTCAAAAATGCATCCTTCGCGGATTTTGACGGTTTTTTGAGCACAGTATTCTTCACCCCGCAGGGCTGGACCTTCCTGGCAGTTGGAACCTGCACAGGTGCAATTCTGTCGGCTGCACTGTTCTCGGTAACCGTCATCGCTATGCCTATGCTGCTCGACCGAGAAACCAATTTCGTTTCCGCCATGCTCACGTCCATTCGCGTTGTCACGGAAAACCCAGTGATCATGCTCTCCTGGGCGGCGATCATCTCGGTCACCATGCTGTTGTCCCTGGTTCCGGCCTTTCTCGGCCTGATCTTCACCCTGCCGATCCTTGGCCACACCACATGGCATCTGTATCAACGAGCTCTACCTCCAGTCGACAAAAGCCCAGTTGAACCGTCATCTTGAAATGTTGGGTTATTGTCGGCGCAGACCTTGTGCAAAAGGGCAATTTGCACCTAGCATGGCCAAACCATTTTTACCTTGAATTAGCCTGGTTAGATTTCCGAGGGGGATCGAGCCAGTGAACAGGCGCTATTCACTGAACGCCGTTTGTCATCAACGAGGAGAACGACATGGTGAACGGCTTGAAATTTGACGGGGTGCTATGACCGCTTGTTTTTGCGCGATCCCGCCCGAGTCATCAGCCAAGGCCGCAGCGATGGCGAAAATGTGTGCGAGCCTGGTCGTGCCGCCGATGATGCCCGCCGCAATGGTCAACCTGCAAGCAGCCGCAAGTGCAACCGCCGCGATTGATCCGTTTGCGGACATGGCAGCTTCGGCGCTTCCGCTGAGCAAGTTCACGATGCCAGAGGTCGGCTTTGGATTGGGACCCTTAGTCAAAATTGCAGCCGTCCTAAAGCTCCTGCCAAACAAAATGGCCCTGTTTGACCCCATCAAACTGCAGGCAGAACTCGACGCCATGGCCAAAAGTATCGCGCCACAGGCTGCTTCGCTCAAGGCGATGGCCAGCGTCAACACCAGTGTAATGGTAAAGTTTTCTGCGATGGCATCTGTTGTTGCGGAACTCAAAGCCGCTGGTCTGGATCCGTTTGAAGTCGATTTCGCAGAGAGCGTAACAGAAAAAATCGGTAGCGCCCCCCGCCCAAGCTGGTCTCCGACCCTGCCATTGGGCCTTTTGCCAAAACTGCAGTTCCTGGCCAGCCTGCCGCCACTGGCAGAGATTACCGAAGAGCTGGACATCGCTCCCGGAGCCGAGGCGGCGCAAAAGTTGTCGTCGATGCTAAAACCGCTGTTGCCCGTGGTGATGATGCCATCCCTGCCAATCCAACTCATGATCAAGGCCTCAATGACCATGTCGATGGTCGAAAACATCTCAGAAAACCTTCAGATGGGTAGCCCCGAAGCCCGCCAGAAATCAGCAGCAATGATGCGCATGATGGCCTCTGCAAATCTGAGTGTGACACTGGCACCTCCGCCCCCGCCCCCACTTGGTCTTCCGGCTTTGGAGGACGTAAAGATCGGAATGAAGATGGCCAAACAGGGATTTATCTCCGCTAAAACAAGCGGTGTCGCGATTCCGGAGCTGTCTTTCATTCCCACTTTGCAGGCTGTTCTCAACATGCGCATGACGCTGGCGCAACTTACCAAGGCACCCCCGATAGGATTTTGCACCCAGTGCGGGGTTTGAGTGCCTCTTGCGGTTACCTGCCATTTTTTCAGCTGGGGTTTGCAGAGGTTCGCCAACACGGACAACACTTTGGAATTTAGGTGCGACTTTCAGCCTGCGGATTTTTCAAATTTACCAGCTGTGCGGACAAAACTGTCGTCACTCAAGGCAAGACCTCTTGAGTCATTCTAGCTTCTGATAGCGGCGTACCATCTTCAAAGTCGCCCAGATGGGTTAGAGCCAATGCTATCACTTTCTCAAGTGCGGCGACATCGAGTTCATTGCCGTAAGTGTTTATCTTCAGGTGGTTCGTGTCGTCATACCGCGTAACATCTGCGATATGTTGCTGGTCTCCATCCCAAAGCTCAAGGGACTTCGTGTTCTTGCGAATATCTCCGACGGTCTGCCAATCAAGCTTCATCATTGCACATTTCTATCAGACGCAAGTTCCGTTGCAATGGGCTCAAAGCTACTAATGATTGATCGCGGCATCTGTCCGGCACCTAACAACGAAAACGGCTATCCGAACCACACATTGTAAAAGCCGTCCGCAACACATCCCAGCAACTGATCCTCATCACCAAGCCGAGCGACCGCCTGCCCGTGGGGTGGCGATCCAACGCGCTTGAAGGCCACTTTATGCCTGCAACATCCGTACGAGATTGGTCTGACGCGGCAAGCCCACCAAATCGCCAGCCCGCCGGTACGGGCAGGCGATCGCGCGGCGGCCTACGGCCTTGTTCCGCGCATTGTGAAAATGCCAAAGCCTCGACCCGTTTTAGCTTTCCCATCCAAGCAAAGACTATAAGTCTGTGTGGACTTTCTTGCCGTTGATATAGCCTAGGCCAAGTCGTAGGTTAAGCTAATGCAAGACAAGCAATTACCCATTCAAAACGTGTTGGTCAGATTAACTGGGCAAATTATGAAACGGCATATGGCGTTGCTGATTCTGTACCCGACCTAATTATTGCCTTGGCGTCCGACGACAAAAATACGTCTATGTCAGCGGCGCACGCGTTGTGGTGTGGCCTATGCCACCAACACGCTTATGTTTCTTCAGCAGCGCTCCCTAGCTACCCGTTTTTTTGCTGGAAATTCACAAAACAGCCGATGTCGAATTATCAATCGAGATTCTAGATATTCTTTGTGATTTCGCACTATGCTCGCATCCCAAATTTCCGACCCAATCTTCCCGAGAGTTGGAATGGCGAACACAACTGCGTCGAGATATGACACAGGATCAGTCCTATTTTAGTTTGCTTTTTGACAATGAGGATGAGGTAGTTGTTGGTTTGGCTAAGGACATCGTTGGATACATTTTAGCAGAAGAACTCCCGTAAGGGCTTGCCTAATCCTACTAGAGACTGATCACATCCAATGACTAGCTTGTATCCACCAAAAAACCACCTACCCTACCCCACATCATGAAAATCGTCCGCAACACACCTCAGCAACTGATCATCGCCAACAAGCCCTGGCTGATTGGCATTGCCTTGATCATGTTTATTCTGGCCTTTGTCGGCGCCGGACTGCTGGTTGCAACTGAGGAACCTCTGTTTGGCATTCCTTTTGGATTGTTTGGCGGCGGCATCGGTGCGGTCTGTTTTGTCGCCTTTGTGCGTCGGGTGCAGGTGATCTTTGACTGCTCCAGCAATCTCATCACCATCCGCAAGCAATCACTTTATGCCTATAGCGAAGAAACCCACCCCCTGTCACAGTTGAACAAGGCGGTGTTGGAAACCACGGTCTCGTCGATGAACAACGGCAATGCCAGCACCATGTACCGCCCTTCGCTCGATATCGGCGGCACCCTACATCCGATGGTCACCAGCTATACCAACACCCGTGGCCCCGCCCGGCTGGTCAACGCCGTAAACAAGTGGCTCAAGGCGGCCCCGCTTGACTCTGGGACCGAACAGGCGTAACGCCTCCTCCAACATCCGGGAGAGCTCTAATCTTCCGGTCCCTGCTTGTACCAGGGATCGCCCCCCACCAGCGTGTTACGCCCGTGGGGGCAATTGTGTATGGACCATTTGCTCCCTATCTATAGGGGCGCCACGACTGAAACCGGCAAAGGAGCCCAAGAGGCATGTTTGAAAATCTATCCGAACGCCTATCCGGTGTCTTTGACCGGCTGACCAAACAGGGCGCCCTAAACGAAGAAGACGTCAAAACCGCCCTGCGCGAAGTCCGTGTTGCCCTGCTAGAGGCCGATGTCTCGCTGCCCGTTGCGCGTGACTTCATCAAGAAAGTGCAGAGTGAAGCCACCGGTCAGGCGGTCACCAAATCGGTGACCCCCGGCCAGCAGGTTGTGAAAATCGTGCACGATGCGCTGATTGCCACCCTGCAAGGTGATGGCGATCCCGGCCAGCTGAAGATCGACAACCCACCTGCCCCCATCCTGATGGTTGGCTTGCAGGGGTCGGGTAAGACCACCACCACCGGTAAGCTGGCCAAGCGCCTGAAGGAACGAGACGGCAAACGGGTGCTGATGGCCTCGCTTGATGTCTATCGCCCGGCGGCTATGGAACAGCTGGCGGTTCTGGGCAAACAGCTGGGTGTTGACACGCTACCGATTGTAGCCGGACAAAAACCCGTCGACATCGCCAAGCGCGCCAAGCAACAGGCCTCTTTGGGGGGCTACGACGTCTATATGCTGGATACCGCGGGTCGTCTGCACATCGACGAGCTGCTGATGCAAGAGGTCGAGGACGTCCGCAATGTGGTCGAGCCTCGCGAGACGCTGCTGGTGGTCGATGGCCTGACTGGTCAGGTCGCGGTCGAGGTTGCACAGGAATTCGACGACAAAATCGGCGTGTCGGGCGTTGTGCTGACCCGGATGGACGGGGACGGACGCGGCGGTGCGGCCCTGTCGATGCGCGCTGTCACCGGCAAGCCTATCCGCTTTGTCGGTATGGGCGAAAAGATGGACGCGCTCGAAACGTTTGAGCCTGACCGTATCGCCGGCCGTATCCTTGGCATGGGTGACATCGTCGCGCTGGTTGAAAAGGCCCAAGAAACCATCGAGGCCGAACAGGCTGAAAAGATGATGAAGCGCATGATGAAGGGTCAGTTCAACATGAACGACCTGCGCACTCAGCTGGAACAAATGCAGCAAATGGGCGGCATGGAAGGCATGATGTCGATGATGCCCGGCATGGGCAAAATGGCCAAGCAGGTCGAAGAGTCCGGGTTTGACGACAAAGTGCTGAAACGCCAGATCGCGCTGATCCAGTCGATGACCAAGAAAGAACGCGCCAACCCCAAGCTGCTGCAGGCCAACCGCAAAAAGCGGATTGCGCGCGGTGCTGGCATGGAAGTGTCCGACCTGAACAAGCTTCTGAAAATGCACCGCCAGATGGGCGACATGATGAAGAAGATGGGCAAGATGGGCAAAGGCGGCATGCTCAAACAAGCCATGAAGGGTATGATGGGCAAAGGCGGCGGCATGCCCGGCGCTGGCGACATGGGCGGCATGGATCAGGCCGCACTGGAGGCTGCTGCCAAACAGATGGGTGGCAAACTGCCCGGTCTGGGTGGCGGCATGGGGCTGCCTCCGGGTCTAAGCGGGTTTGGTAAAAAGAAATGATCACCTGTACGCTGACATACGAAATTGACCCCAATCAGGTCGACGCTTTTGAAGCGTACGGCCGGGTATGGATTGGGCTGGTCAATCGTTTCGGCGGCACTCATCACGGGTATTGGCTACCCCATGAGGGCGCCAACGATATCGCCTATGCCAAGTTCTCGTTCCCGTCTCTGACAGCCTACGAGGCCTATCGCATAGCTTCAATGGATGATGCCGACTGCCAAAAGGCGTTTGCCTTTGCTCAGCGCACCGGCTGTATTCGCCGCTACGATCGCAGCTTCACCCGTCCGGTACTGGACGCCCTGCCTATCGAAGCGCTCGAGGATCTGGCCTGATGCAAATCCCCACAATATCAACCCCACGTCTGACGCTGCGCGCGCCCGAAGCCGGTGATTTCCCGGACTTCGCCGCCTTTTATGCGTCTGATCGGGCGAAGTTTGTGGGTGGTCCGGCAACCGAAGAGCAAAGCTGGCGCATGCTGGCAACCGAGTTGGGCCACTGGCCCCTGCGTGGTTATGGCCGTTGGGCTGTTGAAGAAACCGCGACCGGAAAACTGGCGGGCATCATTGGGTTGTGGAACCCCAATGGCTGGCCCGAGCCCGAATTGGGCTGGGACCTGATGAACGGATTTGAGGGCAAAGGCTATGCAACCGAGGCCGCCTTGGCCGCGCGCGAATATGCCTATGGCACTCTGGGTTGGACCACCACCATCAGCCTTGTTGCACCGGCCAACGATGGCTCCCGTGCTGTCGCCAAGCGCATGGGCGCGACATTCGAGGGCATGTTCGAACACGAGCGTCATGGCACACTGGAAATCTGGCGTCATCCGTCGTCTGATGACCTGACCGATGGTGGAATGGAGGCCTACGCATGACCTCTGTGACGCTGAACATCCCTGTTGTGGAAACTGAACGTCTGATCCTGCGCGGCCATCGCATGGAAGATCTGGACGCGATGGTTGAATTCTTCGCCGGGGATCGCAACACCTATGTCGGTGGCAAGATGGACCGTTCGGATTGCTGGCGCGCTATGCTGCGCGGCATGGGCCACTGGGCCATGCGCGGCTATGGGCTATGGCACATCGAAGAAAAGGCAACTGGCAAGGCGGCTGGCTGGGCAGGAATTCTGCACCACATCGACTGGCCAGAAGCCGAGCTGGCCTATGCCCTGTTCGAGGGCTTTGAGGGCAAAGGTTTTGCCATTGAGGCTGCGACAGCTGCCCGCGATTACGCGGCACATAATTTTGACATTGATGCACCCGCCAGCCTGATTGCCCCGGCCAACAACCGATCGTTGGCGCTGGCTAAGCGCATGGGTGCCACCTACGAAAAAGACGCCGTTGTGTTGGGTACCGCCTGCCAAGTCTGGCGTCACCCAAGCTCCCTGATCCAAGCGGGGACATCGTAATGCCAGCACAGAACATCCCCACCATCGAAACCAACCGCCTGATCCTGCGCGGCCCCGAGGCCGAGGATTACCCGGACTTCAAGGCCACGTTCAGCTCGTATCGTGCGCGTTTCATGGGCGGCCCGTTGAACACCTATGAAGCCTGGATGCTCTATGCCGCTGAAATCGGCCACTGGCAGATCCACGGATTTGGTATGTGGATGATCCATGATAAGGCCACGGATGAGACCTACGGCATGGCAGGCGGCTGGATGCCCGCTGGTTGGCCGGAGCGTGAAATCGCCTGGATCATCTGGCCCGATGCGGCTGGTCGGGGCTACGCGCTAGAGGCAACTCATGCCGCGCGCAACTACTTCTACAACCAGCAAGGCTGGGATGGCGCGGTTAGCTATATCGACCCCAAAAACCTGGACTCGATCCGCCTTGCGGAACGTCTGGGCGCGACCAAGGACAAAGACGCCAATACCATTGACGGCAACGACGCGGTCTACCGCCACCCTTCAGCTGACGTGCTGAAGGACAGCCAGATCGCACATGGCATCGAGATGGAAATCAGCCACTACGCCGACCCGCTGTTCAAACCAAAAGGATGGGCCCTTGACTGACAACGTGACACGCGCTGCGGAGATCCTGAAAGGTCACCGCGAAAGCATCGACCGTCTGGATGCGATCCTCGTCTACACTCTGGGCGAGCGGTTCAAGCACACTCAGGCAGTGGGCAAGCTGAAAGCAGAACACGACCTGCCGCCCTCAGACCCATCCCGCGAGGCGACGCAGATTGCCCGTCTCGAAGATCTGGCCAACCGCGCCGATCTCGACCCCGAATTCGCCAAGAATTTCCTGAACTTCATCATCACCGAGGTGATCCATCACCACAAGAAGCACCAGGAATAACCAACGTAGGGTGTGTGCTTGCACGCACCGCACCACGACAACCAAGAATGCCGGTGGAAATACCACCGACAAAAGCCTTTAAAGGAGATACTCTCATGGCTATGAAAATTCGTCTCGCCCGTGGCGGTTCCAAAAAGCGTCCTTTCTATCGCATCGTTGCGGCTGACAGCCGTATGCCTCGCGATGGTCGCTTCATCGAAAAGCTGGGCACCTACAACCCGCTGCTGCCGAAAGACAGCGAAGAGCGTGTAAAAATGGACATCGAGCGCGTTCAGTACTGGATCTCCAAAGGAGCACAGCCAACTGACCGTATCGCACGCATGCTGGAAGCAGCTGGCGTTCGCGAGAAGGCCGAGCGCAACAACCCTAAAAAGGGTACTCCTGGCAAGAAAGCCGTTGAGCGCGCTGAAGAAAAAGCTGCCAAGTCTGCTGAAGCAGCCGACGCGGAATAAGAACATGGCATTGCGGGGATCTGAGTTTTCCGAGGATTTCCGCAGCCAGCTTGATCTGCTGATGCGGCTCCGGCGCGATGTGCGCCAGTTCCGCAGCACACCGGTGGATGAGACAGTGCTCACGCGCTGTCTCGACGCCATCCGCCTCGCCCCCTCTGTGGGGCTCAGCGAACCCTGGCGCATCTTGCGCATCAACAGCGAGACGGCCCGCGCCGCCGCTTTGAAGAATTTTGAGGCCGCCAATGCCGACGCCTTGGCAGGCTACTCGGGCGAAAACGCCAAAATCTATTCGCAGCTGAAACTAACCGGCATGCAGGACGCCCCCGTCCAGCTGGCGATCTACTGTGACGACTCGACCACCAAAGGTCGCGGTTTAGGCGCAGGCACCATGCCAGAAATGCGCCGCTATTCTGTCGTCACCGCCATCACCCTGTTTTGGCTATCCCTACGCGCCGAAGGATTGGGGCTGGGCTGGGTGTCGATCCTGGATCCTGAACAGCTGAACCGTGACCTGAATGTGCCTGATGACTGGCAATTGATCGGCTACTTCTGCCTGGGCCACCCAGAAGAAACTTCCGAGACCCCGGAGTTGGAGCAAAAGGGCTGGGAAACCCGTCAAGACAATCTAAAGATTGAACATCGATGAGCCTGCTATTTCGTCCCCTTCGCACCTTGATGATGTTAGCCTTTGCATTTGCTGCCGGGATCGGGTTTGACCGCATCAAACATTCAGAACGCTGCCAAATTGCAGGCGGTAGTGTATTGGCAGGACTCTGCACAGGAGAAGACAATGACTGACCTGATCTGTATTGGCGCTGTGGCCGGCTCATTTGGGGTGCGCGGCGAGGTCCGCCTGAAAAGTTTTTGTGCTGTGCCCGAAGACATCGAGAGCTATTCCCCGCTTAAATCGGAAGACGGCAGCCAGAGCTTCTCTGTCTCGCTGACCCGTGTCACCAACAACGGGTTTGTTGCCATTCTGGGCGGCATCGACACCAAAGAACAGGCTGATGCCATCAAGGGGCTGCGCCTGTTTGCACCGCGCGACGCCCTGCCCCTCCTGCCCGATGACGAGTATTACTATACTGACCTGACCGGCCTGGAGGTCTTTGACACCGGCGGCACTCGGCTGGGGCAGGTAAAATCAGTGGAAAATCATGGCGCCGGCGACCTGCTTGAAATTCACGGACCGGGATTGAAGGATACTGTCCTGCTGCCCTTTACACTGGCCGCAGTGCCAACGGTAGATCTGGAACAGGGACGCATCATCGCGGATCCGCCTGACGGGCTCTTCTAACATGGCACCCGCACCACAGGATGCCAGTACATGCGACTGATCCTCTATGCGGGGTTTCACAAAACCGGAACCAGTTCGGTCCAACGCGCTTTCACAAAACAAAGCCTTGCTGGACCCTTTTGTCCGGGTCCTGATGAAGCAGGCCGCAACTCAGGTTCACCCAGATATCGACATGTCTTTCTATTTTTCTACTCGACCAAAAGAGGCTTGGTTGCGCAGCAGCTATGCCCAACACCTGCGCGCGTCGGACCTGACGACGGATGAAGGTGACTACGTGAAAACCCACCAAACCTCTGCTGAGTTTGCGCCCATTTTGGACAGAGTTCAGGCCATGGCAGCCCCACATTCGGTTACCAGCGTTTCGCTGGAATCGTCCCAACAAGGTGAAAATGGCCCACTGGGGCCCATCCTGGACCTATTGGGAGTCCCGCAATCCCTGCGACATAAGTTAACCCCGGTGCCCCCCACCAACACGCGGTTGTCAAAGGCACTTCAGCAAAAACTGCTTGAAATAAACGGTTCGCCCTTGCCGTACAAAGAACGCCACCAACAAAAGCAGTCCCTGATTGCAGGCTGGCATGAATGATCAATTCAGGCTATGCCGCAGGCCACTTGGAATCCTCTGGATCACCTGAACCCCAACACGGTTGTGATTGTCCCGACAGTCCAGCCCTTCAAAAACCGGCAGCAAACTGATGAGCGACACCCCATCAAAGTCCCACGGTCGCAAGGCCATCCGCCCATCGCTGAAACCACGAGAGCTGATGACGCCGACGCCGGATCTGGTTGGGGTGTGGAAAGCCAAAATCCTGACGCTGTTCCCCACCGCCTTTCCCGGTGTGTTGGGCGAAAGCCTGACCGGCAAGGCGCTGCAAGAAGGGTTGTGGCAGTTGGAAACCGTGGATCTGCGCCAGTTCGGGCTAACCAAGCACCGCAATGTCGATGACACCCCGGCCGGGGGTGGCGCTGGTATGGTGTTGCGCCCTGACGTGTTGGGCAACGCCATCGAACACGCCATGGAGGGCGTGCAGGGCAATCACCCACTGATCTACCTCACTCCGCGCGGAAAACCGATGGATCAGGCGATGATGCAGAACCTGGCCCGCGCTGATGGTGTCACCCTGCTCTGTGGTCGTTTTGAAGGTGTCGATGAACGGGTGCTGGAGCATTACAACATTCAGGAAGTCTCGCTCGGTGATTTTGTGATGACCGGCGGAGAGCTGGCCGCGCAGGCTTTAATCGACGCCACCGTCCGGCTGATCCCCGGCGTGCTGGGCAATCAGGCCTCAACTGAAGAGGAGAGCTTTGCCTCGGGCCTGCTGGAGCATCCGCAATACACCCGCCCCGCCGAGTGGAAAGGCCGCAAGATCCCGGATGTTTTGATGTCCGGCCATCACGGCAATGTCGCCAAATGGCGGCACCAGCTGGCGGAAGAGATCACGCAGGAACGTCGCCCAGATTTGTGGGAGGCTTACCTGAAGTCAAAGGAGACTAAGAGTTCTTAGTTTTCACCAGTTGGATAAGCGCTGCCTTCATCCTGAGACCCCGCCGCAGCCGAGGCATGGCGGTGGACCCATTTCCAGTTTTCGCCAACCTTGACCAGAGACACAGTCCACCGGATCGGAACCGTTAGGTTCTCACCATCAAGCTCCAGATGGATAACCAAAGTCACCGCAACGGTTGCGGCGGTGCCATGAACAGCGATGTCCTTCCATTGCCATGCAAATTTCTTGGCGGTGGCATCCCGAAAGTTGCGTTCGAACACACTTGCCACTTGCTGCCGTCCTGAACACAGCTCATCCGCACCGGTGCCAATCAACGAGATCCCTTCACCCTCGACAAAAATTGCCATCAGGCGATCCAAATCTTTGGCGCAATAGGCATCGGCGTATTCATCAAGCGTTGCAAAAATCTTGTCTGTTTCGGTCATCCAGTTCTCACTTTTCTATCTCTGATCGCTTGGGTGCAGCATTGACTAAACAGGTTTCACCCCATTTGCTCAATTTGCAAGGTTTTACAGAAGCGAGGGCAGCGAATGACGTATGATCGTGAATTGATCTCCAATGGCAATCCAATGGAAAAAATCGTCGGCTTTAGCCGCGCCGTGCGGGTTGGGCCCTTTATCACAGTTGGCGGCACCGCGCCTGTTGGTGCTGATGGAAAAACGGTTGGCGTCGGGAATGTCGCGGCGCAAACACGGCAATGTCTGGAGGTCATTAAGACTGCTCTGGAACAGGCAGGGTCTGGCCTGCACGATGTGGTGCGCACCCGTATTATTTTAACCAATATCGACGACTGGAAAGCCGCCATTGATGTGCGCAAAGAGTATTTTGCCGATGTACGTCCTGTTGACACAATCATGGCGGTAGACCGCTTTGTGAACCCCGAGTGGCTAATCGAGATCGAAGCAGATGCCGTAATTGCAGGATTTGGCGAAGCTGACGAGTAAGCCTTGCCTCGCAGAATTTGCATTTAGCCCCACCTGCTCGTCTTGTTTGAGCGCGAGAGACAGAGCTGGCAAAGGTAAGTGCGAACTTAGGAACGTTTCATAGGTTTGCAAATGAACCCTTCATTGGTGAGTTCAATATCGTAGTCATCTTGAAGGTTCTTAACTAACGACATTTCAAAATCGACACCGACCACAAAAACAGACTCCAAGTCTGGATAGTGATCGTGAATGTTCCAAATGATTTCAGGGGGTGCTGACTGAAGCGTTTTGTAGTTGTCCATGGAAAACAGGGCACTGTTCTGATCGATTTCAGTGCTGCCTTCAAAGCGCGCTCTATTTGACGCGGAGTCTATGATCCAAACAGCCCCAGAAAGTTCGCCCTCATAGTGCTTTTGAAAAATTGCAGATACGTTCATGCGCCCAAAGAAGCGACTAGGTGAGTATACGTCAAGGTGGAACTAGGCATAAAGCGGGTTTCGCAAGATTGAAGCGGGCGGGGATATCAGGAATTGCCGCCCTCGCAATTGCCCCTTGCCACACGTGGCCCGCAGGCCTAAAAGGCGCTGTCTGGAATCACTTTGGTGGCTCCGGGCCGTTTGGTTTTGGAAGCCCATATACTGCCCGATCTTCTTCGGTCACAGCAGCGGGTCGCGAACCAAGATACAGGAATGGACAGATCGAACTCTGGCGGGCGCAAGTTGCGGACCCGGTGAAGACCAAGAGCTCTCGGACTGCATAAATCTTCGTGGGCTACCCACGATCTAAAAATAGGAGTTTGCGATGAACCTGATCGCAGAGCTGGAGGCGGAACAAATTGCCGCCCTGGGACATGACATTCCCGATTTCAAAGCCGGTGACACCATCCGTGTTGGCTTTAAAGTGACCGAAGGGTCGCGCACCCGTGTTCAGAACTATGAAGGTGTCTGTATCGCTCGGAACAACGGCCACGGCATCGCCGGTTCGTTCACCGTTCGTAAGATTTCCTTCGGTGAAGGCGTTGAGCGCGTATTCCCTTTGCACTCGACCAACATCGACGCAATCACAGTTGTACGCCGTGGCCGCGTTCGTCGCGCCAAGCTGTACTACCTGCGTACCCGTCGCGGTAAATCGGCCCGTATCGCTGAAGATACGACCTACAAAGCCAAAAAAGCGTAAGGAGTGGTATCATGAAAAAAGACATCCATCCCGAATACCACACCATCAACGTCAAAATGACCGATGGCACCATCCTGGAAATGCGCTCGACCTGGGGCAAAGAAGGCGACCAAATGGCGCTGGACATCGACCCGTCGGTTCACCCTGCCTGGACTGGTGGCAACACCCGTCTGATGGACGCTGGTGGCCGTGTTTCCAAGTTCAAGAAAAAATACGAAGGTCTGGGCTTCTAAGCATCCCGCCTTTTGCAAGACACCGAAACGCCGCTTCCTTTGGAGCGGCGTTTTTTGTTGGGCGGTCATTTTCGCCAATCCGACACAAATTCGGCCCTAATAAGGGGATTTGACGTCTTTTCATCGATTCCCAGCATAACTATAGTCGCGCCAACACGCGCGCCGAGTGGCGCAGCCAAGAAGGGACTATAAATGGCGCATATCATTGTTGTCGGAAACGAAAAGGGCGGCGCAGGCAAATCCACCGTCTCGATGCATCTGGCAACCGCGCTGGCCCGGCTTGGCCACAAAGTGGCGGCTCTGGATCTGGATCTGCGTCAGCGCTCCATGGGGCGCTATTTGGAAAACCGGCTGGAGTTCATGAAAAAGTCAGGGCTGGAACTGCCAACCGTTGGTTGCCATGATCTGCCCGAAATCGACCCTGAAAGCCTGCAGCCCGGTGAAAACATCTATGACCACCGCCTGTCAGCTGCTGTGGCCGCGCTGGAGCCAGATAACGATTATATTCTAATCGACTGTCCGGGATCACACACTCGGTTGAGCCAGGTTGCACATTCGCTGGCGGACACATTGGTCACACCATTGAACGACAGCTTTGTTGATTTTGATCTTCTGGCCCATATCGACCAGAAGGGCGAGAAAATCCTTGGCCCATCGGTCTATTCGGAAATGGTGTGGAATGCCCGTCAGTTGCGGGCACAGGCCGGGCTAAAACCGATTGACTGGGTGGTGATCCGCAACCGCGTTGGCACCCAGCGCATGGTCAACAAGGAAAAGATGGAACGTGCGCTGCAGATGCTGTCCAAGCGCATCGGGTTCCGTGTTGCCCCAGGGTTTTCCGAGCGGGTGATTTTCCGCGAGCTGTTCCCTCGCGGGCTGACGCTGCTGGACCTCAAGGATATTGGTGTGAAGCAGTTGAACATTTCAAACATCGCCGCCCGTCAAGAGCTGCGCGACATGATGAAGGCGGTCAACCTGCCCGGCGTCGAGGTCGAAATCTAAACCCAAGCAGGTATTTGGGTGCGCCTTATGTCGCGCACCCATAGATCGTATAAAGCTCGATCGGCTGAGCCACGCCGCGCAGCATGTAGCGCCCCAATGACACCAAATCATGTGGCGACGGCTGGGCGGCACGTTGCACCACTTCGGACACAATGATGCTTTGCCCAACCTCGCGGTGCAGACCGGAAATCCGCGAGGTCAAGTTTACTGCAGGGCCGATCACTGTGAAATCCAGCCGGTTTTCAGCACCAATATTGCCATAGAGAATTTCGCCGGCGTGTAGCGCCAGAGTGAACTCTGCCACGGGCAGCTCTTGGTCTGCGCGCTCGATATTACGTTCGGCAATTTTCACACGCAATTCGCTGGCCGCATTCAGCGCCGCAGTTGCGTCTTCCTCGATACTGCCAAGATCAAACATGGTGAGGATACCATCCCCCATGAACTTGAGGATATTGCCCCCATGACACTGGATGGTCGCAACCGCCAGGGCAAAATAGTCGTTCAACATGTCGATCAGTTCAGGGCCGGACAGCTGCTCGGCCAAACGGGTGAACCCTTTGAGGTCAAAGTAACAGATCACCGCGTCGATCTGTTGCGAAGATCCACGCTGGATCTCGCCGGACAACACCCGTCGCCCGGCATCCCGCCCCAGATAGACCTGTAGCAGATCGCTGGCCATCTGACGGTGTGACGAAGATTTCAAAGCCAGCCCCAGATGCGGCAGCAGCCTTCGGAACAGGGCCAGATTCTCTTCCGAGAATCCCCCGTTCTGGTCCGATGTCCAGGACACCATCATGCCCTCTGAGGGTTGGTCAGGATTCATGGGTTCATCGTCCGGCTCGCCAAACAACTGTCGAGTTGCAAAGTAATCCGTCGCACCGGTCGCGTGCAGCTCACCAAGCAAAGGGAAATCAGCCATGTCTTCGGCTTCGAACGACGATCGGAACTCTTCGTTGTCCAGCTGTAGCATCCGGTAGAATGGGCTTCTCAGCCAAGCTGCGATTGGGGCTTCTTGACGTTGAAAATGCTGATGGCTCAGACCTTCGGCACGCGTCCAGCTAAAGCCGATGCCTCCAAATTTTGGGTGATAGGCGCGCTGCGCCAGATGGAACCGCAGCAAAGGGACACCCGCCTGAACCAAACGCTCGCAGTACCCCTTTAGAATTCCCTCGCGACTGATGCCCATGAGCCCCTGCTCGGTTATCCAGGCGATCAGGGGGGTCGCAATCTTATCAATCTCAGTCATTCAGGCCTCAATTCGGTTTGCCCCGATGTGGGCATGCCTACACGCAATTACTACTCCTCGATACCGGACAATTTTCGGAGCAGTCGTCGCAACACTACGGCCTCTTCCTTACTGATACGTGAGGCTAGTTTTTCGTCATAGGTTTTAGCCACAGAACGTAGGTCACGATAGGCGGTTTCACCAGCAGATGTCAGGCTGAGATGTTCAGCACGCCGGTCATTTTCGTCGCGATCACGCGTGATAAACCGGCGTTCCGCCAGTTTTGCAACCGCTCGACTGATTTTTGTCTTATGGATCTTTGCACGTTCGCTGATCTCTTTCGCGGTCAAGCTGCCATAGATCCCAAGGTGGAACAAAACCCGCCATTCGGTGCGCAGCATTCCATATCGGTTCTTGTACTGAGTCTGAAACTCAAGCGAGCTTTCTTCTGCCGCACGGTTCAGAAGGAAGGGCAGGAAGTCCTGCAGGACAAAATCATCTTTTTCACTCATCTTTGTGTCCTATCTCTTGTTAGTTACAAAATCAACTATTATCGAGACAGCAATAATTAGGAGGAACGCGCGATGACCCAACCTGTTGATCCCCATGAGATGATCCAGGCTCCCTCGTTGGATGGGCCAAATGCGGGCTATATGCCTGGGTTTGGCAATGATTATGAAACCGAGGCTCTACCAGGTGCCTTGCCCCAGGGTATGAACTCCCCGCAGAAGTGTGAGTACGGGTTGTACGGTGAGCAGCTGTCAGGCACTGCCTTCACGGCGCCCAGCCATCAGAACGAGCGCACCTGGTGTTACCGCATCCGCCCAAGCGTGAAGCACAGCCATCGCTATGAAAAGATTGACCTGCCCCAGTGGAAATCTGCCCCCAATGTGGACCCGGATGTGGTTTCCTTGGGTCAGTACCGCTGGGATCCGCTGCCGCACAGCGACACAGGCCTGACCTGGCTGACCGGCATGCATACCATGACCACGGCAGGTGACGTGAACACGCAGGTCGGTATGGCGACACATATCTATCTGGTCACCGAGAGCATGGTCGACAGCTATTTTTTCTCGGCTGATTCCGAAATGCTGGTGGTGCCACAAGAGGGCCGTCTGCGGTTCTGCACCGAGCTGGGCATCATCGACGTCGAGCCTCAGGAAATCGCCATTATTCCGCGCGGGTTGCTGTATCGGGTTGAGGTGCTGGAAGGCCCATGCCGTGGTTTTGTTTGCGAGAACTATGGGCAAAAATTTGAGCTGCCGGGACGTGGCCCCATTGGTGCCAACTGCATGGCCAACCCGCGCGACTTCAAAGCGCCCGTTGCTGCGTTCGAGGACCGCGAAGTTGAATCGACCGTCACCATCAAGTGGTGCGGGCAGTTCCATGAAACTAAGATCGGCCAGTCGCCGCTGGATGTGGTGGCCTGGCACGGCAACTATGCGCCGGTGAAATACGACCTGCGCACCTATTGTCCGGTTGGAGCGATCCTGTTCGATCACCCTGATCCGTCGATCTTTACCGTGCTCACAGCGCCATCAGGCCAGCCCGGCACCGCCAACATCGATTTTGTGCTGTTCCGCGAACGCTGGATGGTGGCCGAAAACACCTTCCGCCCGCCATGGTACCATAAGAACATCATGTCCGAGCTGATGGGTAATATCTATGGCCAGTATGATGCTAAGCCCAAGGGTTTCATCCCCGGCGGTATGAGCCTGCATAACATGATGATCCCGCACGGGCCGGACAAGAACGCCTTTGAAGGCGCCTCGAACTCCAACCTCGGGCCTGAGAAGCTGGACAACACCATGTCCTTTATGTTCGAGACCCGCTTCCCGCAGCATCTAACAGCGTTTGCAGCCAAGGACGCGCCGTTGCAGGATGATTACATCGACTGCTGGTCGGACATCGAAAAGAAGTTCGACGGCACCCCCGGCAAGAAATAGAACCAGAGGTGCGTGTAAACACGCACCCTACACTCACAGTCTACGTAGGGTGTGTGCTTGCACGCACCACCCGAAAAAGGAACCGCGCATGTCTTTGAAAAAAAGCTGGGTCACTTCGGCAAACTCTGCCGACCACCCCTTCCCGCTGAACAACCTGCCTTATGGCGTCTTTTCCACCGCTGATGGCGACCCGCGTTGTGGCGTCGCGATTGGCGACATGATCCTCGACATGGAAGCTGCCGAAAGCACCGGCCTGATCGCACTGGCGGATTACCCGCTGTTCGACGTGCCGTTCTGGAACGAAGTGATGGATCAGGGCCCTGCCGTCTGGGCCGCCCTGCGCGACCGCCTGACAGCGCTGCTGGCGCAAGGATCCGCAGAGCAGGCAAAGGTCGAGCCTTTGCTGGTGGCTGCGGCGGATGCCGACTTGCACATGCCGTTTGGGGTCAGCGAATACACCGATTTCTATGCCGGTATGCAGCATGCCAAAAACATGGGTGCAATCCTGCGCGGCTCCCCTGATCTGCCTGCCAACTGGCTGCACATCCCGATCGGCTATAACGGTCGCGCATCATCCGTTGTGGTGTCGGGGACTGAGATCCACCGCCCCAATGGCCAGACCAAAGCACCGGACGCCGATATGCCCAGCTTTGGCCCCAGCAAGCGGCTGGATATCGAACTGGAAATGGGCGCCATCGTTGGTACCGGCAGCGAGCTGGGTCAGCCAATCACCGTGGACGAAGCCGACGCGATGATCTTTGGCTACGTCCTGCTGAACGACTGGTCAGCCCGCGACATTCAGGGCTGGGAATACCAGCCGCTTGGCCCATTCCAAGGCAAAGCCTTTGGCACCTCGATCTCTCCGTGGATTGTGACCGCTGCTGCACTGGAAAGCTTCCGCGCGCCCACACCGCCACGCGAAAAAGAGCTGCTGCCCTATCTGAACGGCAGCAAAGACGGGCTGTATGACATCGAGCTAGAAGTTCTGATGCAGCCTGAAGGCGCCGAGAAAGCCAGCTCGATTGCGAAGACCAACTATAACCGGATGTATTATTCAGCTGCGGAACAGCTGTGTCACCACGCCAGCGGTGGCTGCGAGATGAGCCCGGGTGACCTGTTGGGCTCTGGTACCATTTCCGGCGCAGAGCGGTCTGAATTCGGCTCTTTGATGGAGCTGAGCTGGGCTGGTCGTGAACCCTTCACACTGGACACCGGCGAGACCCGTGGGTTCATCGAGGACGGCGATACCCTGACCCTGCGCGGCAACGCTCGTGGTGATGGCTTCACCATCGGCTTTGGCGACTGCACTGGCAAAATTCTGCCCGCCAAGACCTGGGGCTGACCCCATGACCCTCGCGCTGGACCATATTCAGATTGCAATCCCCAAAGCGGGTGAGGCCCAGTGCCGCGCCTTTTGGGGAGATTTGATCGGCCTGCGCGAGATCACCAAGCCCGCAGCGCTGCAAACACGCGGTGGGCTTTGGTTTGCCCTGATGGGCAGCGAATTACATCTGGGAGTGGAAGACCCATTTTCACCCGCGCAGAAAGCCCATCCGGGCTTTCGCGCCACCGATATCACCGCGCTGGCAGCGCGGTTTGAAACAGCAGGCCATAACATGGTCTGGGACACTGCAATTGAGGGACGCAAACGGTTTTTTACAACAGACCCGTTTGGAAACCGTCTCGAATTCCTGCAAGAGGATTAAGACTATGGCCAAGGCTTTTGCGTCCCAAGGGGACATGACCGAAAAGAAAATCACCTTCGACGAAATCGGTGAAGGGCTCTATGCCTTTACCGCCGAAGGCGACCCTAACTCGGGCGTTATTATCGGCGACGACTCTGTAATGATCGTTGAAGCACAGGCGACACCACGTCTGGCCAACAAAGTGATCGAATGTGTGCGCTCGGTCACCGACAAGCCGATCAGCCATGTTGTGCTAACCCACTATCACGCCGTGCGTGTTCTGGGTGCCTCGGCCTTTGGTGCAGAGCAAATCATCATGGGTGATACCGCCCGTTCGATGGTTGTTGAACGCGGGCAAGAGGACTGGGACAGCGAATTCCAACGCTTCCCACGCCTGTTCGAAGGTCACGAGAGCATTCCCGGTCTGACATGGCCAACCACCACGTTCAGCGAAGACATGACTGTCTATCTGGGCAACCGCCGCGTTGATCTGATGCATTTGGGCCGGGCCCACACCGCGGGTGATATCGTCATTCACGTCCCAGACCAGAACGTCATGTTCACCGGTGACATCGTCGAAGATCACTCGGCCTGTTATTGTGGTGATGGTCACTTCAGCGACTGGGGCAGCACACTGGACAACATTGCAGCCTTTGACGTGGACGCAATTGCCCCCGGTCGTGGCGGCGCATTGATCGGCAAAGAAGCCGTAGAGCGCGCTATTGAAAGCACCCGTGATTTTGTTGAGTCCACCTATCGCCCAGCGGCCAAAGTTGCAGCGCGCAACGGCACGCTGAAAGAAGCCTGGGACGCCGTGCGGGCCGAGTGTGACCCGAAGTTCAAGGACTACGCGATCTACGAGCATTGCCTACCCTTCAACGTTGCTCGCGCCTTTGACGAGGCACGTGGCATCGACAATCCACGTATCTGGACCGCCCAGCGCGATCTGGACATGTGGGCCGCCTTGCAGGGCTAACTTGCGCCCCGGGGCGATTTGATCCAGATCGTATCGCCCCAGCCAAAACAATGAGACGATAAAACCAATAGTCCCGGCGGCCTGTCGCCGGGGACCAATCGAACTGTGCCTATGGCACACCCAACCTGGGAGGACACCAGATGAATAAGATCTTTGAAGTTCCCATGTACCCGTATGAACGCCATGCGGATCAGGATGCACCAAGCCCGGTGCGCCATAGGGTAATTGTTGTGGGCGCTGGCCCGATCGGGTTGGGCGCCGCCATTGACCTGGCCCAGCAGGGCATCGAAGTTGTGGTGCTGGATGACAATGACAAAGTCAGCTTTGGCTCACGCGCCATCTGCTTTGCCAAGCGTCCGCTGGAAATATTGGACCGGTTGGGATGTGGTCAGCCCATGGTCGACAAAGGCGTCCAGTGGAACGTTGGTAAGGTGTTCTTTGACGATCGCGAGGTCTATAACTTTGACCTGCTGCCCGAGGACGGTCACAAGCGCCCTGCCTTTATCAATCTTCAGCAGTACTATTTCGAAGAGTACATGGTGAACCGGGTCTTTGAACTGCAGGCCCAGGGTGCACCAATTGAGATCCGTGGTCGCAACAAGGTTTCGGCTGTGGGCACCCACCCTGATCATGTGACCATCGAGGTGGATACCCCTGAAGGGTCCTACAATCTGGAAGCGGACTGGATCATTGCCTGTGATGGCGCCGGATCGCCGATGCGGTCGATGCTGGGCAAGGACTTTGTCGGCCGGGTGTTCGAGGATAACTTCCTGATTGCCGATGTTATCATGGAAGCTGATTTCCCAACCGAACGTTGGTTCTGGTTCGATCCACCGTTCAACAAAGGCCAGTCCGCCCTGCTGCACAAACAGCCAGACGGCGTTTGGCGTATTGACCTGCAACTGGGCTGGGACATCGACAAGGAACGCGAGAAGCGTCCTGAAAATGTGATCCCCCGCCTAAAAGCGATGCTGGGTGATGATGTTGAGTTCGAACTGGAGTGGGTGTCGATCTATACCTTCCAGTGCCGCCGGATGGAGCAGTTCCGTCATGGTCGGGTGTTGTTTGCCGGTGATGCCGCGCATCAGGTGTCGCCGTTTGGGGCCCGTGGGGCCAACTCGGGCCTGCAGGACACTGACAACCTGTGTTGGAAACTGAAGCTGGTGATGGAGGGCAAAGCCCCGGAAAGCCTGCTGGACAGCTATGACGTGGAACGCATCCATGGCGCGGATGAAAACATTCTGAATTCCAGCCGGTCCACCGACTTCATCACGCCAAAGTCCGAAATTTCGCGCACTTTGAGAGATGCGGTGCTGGATCTGTCCGAGCATTATGAGTTTGCCCGTCCATTGGTGAATTCGGGTCGTTTGTCTGTGCCCTGCACCTATGATGGCTCGCCTCTGAACTCAGCCGATGCACTGAATGGCCCGGCCCGCAGCCGTCCCGGTTCAGCCTGTCCCGATGCCCCACTGGGCGATGGGTTTTTGCTGCCTAAACTGGCCGACAAATTCACTCTGTTGACCATTGATGCAGACGCCCCCGATGTACTTGAGGAAAGCGGCATCACGGTTGAGAGACTGGCCCTATCGGTCACCGACGACAAGACACTGGCGCTGAAAGAACGCTACCTGGGTGATGCACCCAGCGGTGTCTATCTGATCCGCCCGGATCAGCACGTCGCTGCCCGCCGTCCCAATTTTGATGAAAATCAGTTCCGCGCTGCCGTCCGTCGCGCAACTGGTCAGGAGTAACCTTATGTCAGACCAATTGACTCTCTCCCCGAATATCGATGGAGCCGACGATTTCTACGCGGAATTGCTGGCCGTCCACGAAGGCCTCAGCAAGGAAGACAGCGACGCGTTGAATGCGCGGCTGATCCTGGTGCTGGCCAACCAAATAGGAAACCGCGCGATCCTGACACAGGCGCTGGCGGCAGCCGCGCTGAAACCGGAGGTTTAACCGTATGAAAATCGAACAGATCCACCACGTTGCTTATCGCTGCAAGGACGCCAAGCAGACCGTGGAGTGGTACAACACAATGCTGAAGATGGACTTTGTTCTGGCGATTGCTGAGGACCATGTTCCATCGACGCATGAGCCGGATCCCTACATGCATATCTTCATGGATGCGGGCAATGGCAACGTATTGGCGTTTTTTGAGCTGCCAACAAAGCCGGAAATGGACCGCGACCGCAACACGCCGATCTGGGTGCAGCACATCGCCTTTAAGGTGAAAGACCGCGACACGCTGATCGAATTCCGCGACCATCTGGAAGCCAATGGTGTCGAAGTTCTGGGTGTTACCGATCACTCGATCTTCCACTCGATCTATTTCTTTGATCCCAATGGCCACCGTGTTGAACTGGCTTGCCCAGACCCTAAGGAAGAGGCGATGCTGGCCAAGCTGGATGCTGTCAAATGGGACATGCTGGAAGAGTGGTCGAAGACCAAAAAGGCCCCAAAACACGCGGAGTGGATGCACTCCAAGGAACTCAGCGACGTTTAAGCTGGACAGCGGTGCGTGCAAGCACGCACCCTACCCCAACATCACGGATCAACCGGTCACACCCCGGCTGGCCAAACCAAAGGAATTGAGATGAGCGAAACTGTTCTTTTTGACTATTGGCGGTCTTCAGCCAGTTACCGGCTGCGCATTGCACTGAACCTTGCAGCGATCCCATATCGCGCAGTTTCGGTTGATCTGGTCACCGGAGAGCAGAAGTCCCCCGCCCATCTGGCCCGCAATCCGCAGGGTCTTGTGCCGGTCCTGCAGATCGACGGATTGCAGATGACCCAATCGCTGGCCATTCTTGAGTATCTGGATCAGACCCGCAATTTGGGCCTGTTGTCTCAGGAGCCTGCTGCCCGCGTACAAGAACAGGCGCTGGCCCATTCCATTGCTGTCGACATCCACCCAGTGTGCAACCTTCAGGTTGTGGGCTACGCTGCCAAAATTGCCGCCACCCCGGATAGCGCCCGTGAAGATTGGATGCGCCGGTTTATCCGCCCTGGACTGCAAGCCTTCGAAGAGCTGCTTGGCGCCTACCAGCAGGTTCCATTTTGCACCGGAAGCACCCCAGGATTGGCTGATATCTGCCTGATCCCGCAGATTTACAACGCGCGTCGTTGGGGTGTGGAAATTGCTGATCTCCCGCGCATTTTGCAGGTTGAGGCCGCCTGCGCAGAGCACCCGGCCTTTAGCGCGGCGCATCCTGATCAAGTCAAACCCTGATCGCCCCACTTTGATCGACTGGAAGTGAAATATGGCCAATTTCAAGGGAGCTTATTTGGGGGTCAGCACCACGACCCCAAATAACCCGGCAGTATCTGACCAAATTTGGTCGGCCTGCCAGCCCTGTTGCGCCGCGAGTTTTGCCAATTGTCCCGGAGAATACTTATGTGAGTTTTCAGTGTGAATGCTCTCCCCATTTTCGAAGCCAACTGTCTCCCCCAGAATTTCGACACTTTGCGCCCGTAAACTCACAAGATGCATTTCGATCCGACTTTTGTCCGTGTTCCACCGCGCCTCGTGCTTGAACCCTGTCAGATCAAAGTCAGCGCCAAGTTCACGATTGATCCGGGTCAGAAGGTTCATGTTGAACGCCGCTGTCACACCGCTTGCGTCATCATAGGCCCGGATCAAAGTGTCCGTGTCTTTGACCAGATCGACGCCAACCACAAAAGCCACCACCCCGGGGATATCACCCATACGCCCCAACAGTGCGCCTGCGTCCTCGATTTCAAAGTTCCCAATCGTTGATCCGGGAAAGAACAAGATCTTAGAGGTGCCGTCCAGACCTGGAGGCAACGAAATATCGGTTGTGAAATCACCAACAACCGGGATCACATCCAAAGTGCTGTATTCATCAGCCACATGGTCAGCCGCTGCGATAAGATGCACCTCGGAGATATCGATTGGCACATAGCTACGCAGCCCGGGAAGCGCATTCAAGAGCGCCCGTGTTTTGGTGCTGGAGCCACTGCCCAGTTCAATCAGCGCAGTGTCATCCGTGACAAACCCCGCCAGTTCCGGCGCATGGCGACGCAGGATGCTCAGTTCGGTTCTGGTGGGATAATACTCATGTAGTTCAGTAATGGTATCAAACAGTTGCGATCCGCGCTCATCGTAGAGCCACTTGCTCTCGATGGTTTTTTTCGGCGCGCGCAGGCCCTGCAGTATGGACTGTGCAAAGGCAGACTCCGCTTCGGTCAGAAAGGAGGTTGGAACAGGGAAAATGGTCATGGGAGGTCCTTTGTCTCAAACATCATCTGCAAGCCGAAGGCCAAGCATTTGCCAACGCTGGTGCGGATAAAAGAAGGTGCGATAGGTCGGGCGCATCTGGTCACTTGGCGTCGCACAAGAACCGCCGCGCAGGACAAATTGATTACACATGAATTTGCCGTTGTATTCGCCCACTGCACCTTTGGGCGCGCGGAACCCCGGATAGGGGGTGAACGGGCTTTGGGTCCATTCCCAAACATCACCCCAGAGCTGCGTATCATCGGGATCTTGCGGCGTGGTTGGGTGATAGTTTCCTGAGTTCAGGAAGTTGCCTTTGATCGGATAATCGCGGGCGACCACTTCCCACTCAGCCTCAGTTGGCAGGCGTTTACCAGACCAGCGGGCAAAGGCCTCTGCCTCGTAATAGCTGACGTGGACGACAGGGGCGTTCAGGTCAACCGGCCGTGGACCACGCAGCGTATAGCTCCACCATTGGCCATCCTGTTGCCACCAATACAGCGGCGCATCCCAGCCTTCCCGCTCGCGCCGGGCCCAGCCATCCGACAGCCAGTGTTCGGCTGTCTCGTAGCCGCCTGCTTCCATAAAGTGGATCCAATCGCCGTTGGTTACCAGTCGGGACGCCAGCCGGAACGGGCGTAGATAAGTTTTATGTCGGGGGCCTTCGCAGTCGTAGGCAAAGCCATCTCCATCGTAACCAATTTCGACCAGCCCGCCGTCGTGATCGATCCAACCCAGCGGCGCAGCTTCAGTCACATTCCTAGGGCTTGGTTCACGGTAGGCAGGCAGTAGCGGATTGTAGGACAAGGCATGGAGCAGATCAGTCACCAGCAATTCCTGATGTTGCATTTCATGATGGCAGCCCAGGGTCGCCAGTTCCTGAATGATCTGCGCCTCTGGTCCACCCTCGGCCAACAGTTTCAACATCGCCGCATCCACATGCGACCGGTAAGCCAGCACCGCGTCAACATCCGGTCGCGATATCAGCCCCCGGTTTGATCGGGTATGGCGCGGCCCCATCTGCACGTAGTAGGAATTGAACAAAAAGGCGAAACGATCATCTGGACTTGCATAATCCGTGACATGCTCTTTCAAGATGAACTGCTCAAAAAACCAACTGGTATGGGCCAGATGCCACTTTGCAGGGCTGGCGTCCTCCATCGATTGCAGGCCCATATCTTCGGGAGTTAGACCTTCGACAAGGGAAAGTGAGCGCGCACGAACGGCCAAATACATTGCCGCAGTTTCTGATCCCGGTTTGGCGGCATCTATTGGGTGTATCAAAACATCTTGTGTCTGCACAAAAACTGTTCCTTCGGCTATAAATTGGGTCTCCCGGCTGGCCTAGATCTAGCCAACCGGGATACCAGAATTGTGACGGCGTCTGGCTTAGATCAAATACGTCGCAGCCAATCCGCCAACCCACGGCCGATCAAATGCGGGTGATCTTCCTGCAGGAAATGGGTGCCGGGGCCGACAAACCGGGTTTCGAGGTTTGTCAGGTGGGCTGTCAGATAGTCGACCACCGGCTGCGGCATCAGCGCGCCCGGCTCGGCGTAGAACAGCAGTTTTGGGATCTCGCTCGACATCAACCAAGCGCCGTTTTTGGTTACTGCATCTGTTGCGGCCTCTGGCTTGCCAGCAATTGGAATTTCACGCGGCCACTGCAATGTTGGCAGGCGGCTTTGCTCAGTTGCGTATGGGGCGCGATAGGCCTCCATCTCTGCCTCGCTGAGGCCACGAACAACGCCCATTTCAGCCAGAACTTTCTCGACAAAGAAATTGCCTTTCAGCACCATCTCCTCGCCCACACCCGGCGTGCGCAGGGTTTTGAACAGCTCTCCCGCAAGCGGCCCCATTGCCTCGTAGCTGGGGGCTGGCAATCCGGGTGGAACAATTGCCTCCATAAAGGCCATTGCGGTGACATTGTCAGAGTTAAGTCGCGCATAGCGCATCCCCAGCGCAGATCCCCAATCGTGGATCACCAGAATAATATCTTTCAGATCCAGCGCCTTAATGAACCCATCAAGATACTTCGCATGCTCATCAAAGGTGTAGCCGATGTTGGGCTTGGCACTGTCGCCCATGCCAATCAGGTCCGGAGCAATTGCCCGATATCCTTCGGTGACATAGGGAATAACATTCCGCCACAGATAGGAGGATGTTGGATTGCCGTGCAAAAACAACACCGGCTGACCTTCGCCTTCGTCAACATAGACCATCTCTGAACCCTCAACGGTGACGGACTTTTTGGTAAAGGGAAATTCGGACGAAATTGCTAAGCCATAAGGTGTGGTTTCTTCAGCCATGGCAGCGGTTCCGGCGGCACCTGCGACCGCCAGTGTTGGCAAGGCTGCTGCAGATTTCATCAATGATCGACGACTTAGGCCTGCGGGTTTCTTGTGCGAGTTCTTCTTGAACATTGGGTTCTCCAATCTTTGGAAATTTGGTTGGGGGATCAGCAAGTCACAACGACCTTGCCAAGCTGGGTGTTGGATTCCATGTGCTGAAAAGCGGCTGTGATATTGGCCAGATCAAAGGTCTGGCCGTCCGCGACCGGGGCAATCGCGCCGCTTTCAAACAGCGGCAGATAGTAGTCCACCGCAGCCTTCAGACGCGTGGGGTCGCCAAACAGTTCATAAAGCACGTAGCAACTGATCCGGGCGCCGCTACCCATCATTGCAAAGACAGGCAAGGCGGTGTTGGCCACATCAAGCCCACCGTAAACGTTGATTTCAGAGCCGGACTTTACTGCCGAAACAAGTTTCTCCAGCTGTGCGCCACCAACTGGGTCAAACACAAAATCTGCACCGCCATCACTGACCTCAATAATACGCGCTGTGATATCTTCGTCCTGCGCCACAATCACAGCATCAAACCCCTGTACTTCCAGCGCGGCCTTCTTTTGCGCGGTGCGGGTAATGCCAATTGTTTTGGCCCCAAGATGATGGGCTAGGCTATTGGCGGCCAATGATACGCTGCTGCTGGCGGCAGGCAGAACAATCCAGCGCCCCGGGGCTGCCTGTTGTTGCTCAACAAAATGATGGTACAGGGTCAGAAACGGAACCCATGCGGTGGCAGCGTCACGATCGCTCAACCCCTCTGGCGCGGGTAGAACCTTGGATGCGGGAACAGTGTTGAACTCTGCAGCATAGCCGCTGGTGCTTTCATCATCTGGCGGCAAAAGGTTGACCCGCTGGCCAAGTTTTAACCCGGTGACATCCGGGGCAATTGCATCAATGACACCCACGCCTTCGGTCCCGATACGCGCAGGGAACGAAGCTTCGTACAGGTAGGTGCCTTCGCGAAACAGGGCGTTGGCCCGGTTTAGTGCCAGGGCTTTCATGCGCACGCGAACCTGGCCGCTTGCGAGATCATTAATAGCCTCTGTGCCGGTGCTCAGAACCTCCGGGCCTCCGTATTTGTCGAAGGTGACAACCGTGTTCTCGACGTCGGTTTGCGTTGAAAATTCCGATGGATCTGCATGAGTTGTCATCCGGATCGTCCATTCCTGTTACCGCCGATTTGCTAGGCCCATCGGCTTGTGAAGTTGTGGACTGCTATCTATGGGTGCAATTTCGCGATATAACTGTTGAGTTTTGCAAATCTTCGGTGCTATTTTGCACCAATGAATGATTGGGATGATCTTCGCTATTTTCTTGCTGTGTCTCGTAAGGGATCCATAAGGGGGGCGGCGGCTGTGTTGGGTGTGAACCATTCAACCGTGTCACGCCGCATCGATGCCTTTGAGAAGAAACTTGGGACACGCCTGTTTGAGCGTCTGCCATCAGGGTATTTTATGACCCAGGCAGGTGAAGACATGAGCCAGTCCGCGGCCAAGATCGAAGCCGAGGTCAATTCCATCGGGCGACAGGTTGTTGGCCGGGATACCCAGCTGGATGGCGTTCTGAAGGTTACGCTGCACAATTCACTGGCAGATAAGCTGCTGATGCCAATGTTTGTCGCCTTTCAGCGCGACTATCCGGAGATCGAGCTGGCCTTTGACATCACCCATTCGATGGCCAATCTCAGCAAACGTGAGGCAGATGTTGCCATTCGGATCTCTAACGACCCACCTGACAACCTGGTAGGGCGGCGTGTGGTTCGCTACGCAACGTCGACCTATGCCTCGTTAGACTATCTGGAGCGGACAGGTAATCTGGAAGACCGCAAAGCCCTGAGCTGGATCGGCTGGTACGACCCGGTGCCCGATCCGCAGTGGATTCGCGACAGTCAGTACCCTGATGTATTGGCACGCAACAGCATCTGCCATCCGCTGACCCAATTGGCCGCTGTCAAGGCGGGCATGGGGCTGGCCATGCTGCCTTGCTTTATGGCGGATACGGAACCGACCCTACGCCGGGTGCCACATGCCACGGTCAATCCCAGTCGCGATGTCTGGGTCCTGACCCACGAAGACCTGCGCCATACAGCCCGTGTCCGCCACTTTACGGATTACATAGTAAAAGAGATCCTTGGCCAAAAAGACCTGCTGGAAGGGAAGTGCCCTTTTGCACCAGGTTAGGGTGTAGGCGTCGCAATATTTCTTTGCATTGCACCGGGCAGTTATTGCGCAAGCCACTCCCTGCCTTTGAGCATGAGTTTCCAGTAAACTGTCGGCAACACTGACTTTTTCAAGAACCATGCTGCGCGTCGAGGTTTGGTTGAATCCCAAGGGAAGGTTGGCATGACTTTTCCACCATAGCCAAATTCAGCCAGAATGATCTTTCCCTTTTCCACCGTGAGCGGACAGGAACCGTAGCCATCATACAGTGGTTTAGGGTCTTGTCCGTTCAGCGACGCAATCACATTATTGGCGACAATCGGGGCCTGTTTGCGGGCCGCCGCGACGGTTTTGGCATTTGGCGTTGAGGTCACATCCCCCAAACTGAAGATATTGTCGAACCGGCTGTGGCGTAGTGTTTCCTGATCCACATCAACCCAGCCACCTGCCCCGGCGAGCGGGCTTTCCTTGATGAAATCTGGCGGAGATTGGGGCGGGCATACGTGGATCATATCAAACCCACGTTCGACAATTTCAGGTTCTGCCCCTTCCTTGGTGACTTTGAACCAGGCCTTTTTTGCATCCCCATCGATCTTGATCAGGTTGTGACCGAAGTCCAGATTGATCCCGTATTTACCGATGTATTCCATCAGAGGAGGCACATAGGGGGCGCAACCAAACAGAACCGGACCAGCGTTGCAGAACGAAACCTCCATGTCCTTCAACTGCCCGGACTGCATCCAGTGGTCACAGGACAGATACATCGCCTTTTGCGGGGCACCTGCGCATTTGATCGGCATTCCCGGCTGGGTGAAAATGACTTTCTTGCCACGCATATCCTGAACCAACTCCCAAGTATATGGAGCAAGATCATAGCGATAGTTCGAGGTGACACCGTTGCGACCGAGCGCATCGGTCAGGCCTTCAACCGCGTCCCAGTCCAGTTTCAGACCGGGCGCGACGATCAGCATTTTGTAGCCGACAGGTGACCCGTCAGCCAGGATCACCTGATCTCTGTCTGGAGCAAAGCTTGCAACCGCTGCTTTGATACGTTTGACCGCCTTTGGCCAAACCGCGGTCATGGGCCGCGCGGTTTCCTCTTTCTTGAAAACCCCGCCGCCAACCATTGTCCAGCCGGGCTGATAGTAATGCGTGTCAGATGGTTCGATGATCGCAATGTCCAGCGCGCTGTTTCGTTTCAACAGACTACTCGCTGTTGCAATACCGGCCGCACCGCCGCCAACAATCAGAATTTGATGCACTACGGCCATGTTCTACTCCCTAAATGTCGCGCGATGGTTGGCGGCTGGTATCTTTATCTTTGCGGCTGGTGGGCCGTTAGAATTCTACAACGGCCCGAATGCTTTCTCCGGCATGCATGAGGTCAAAGCCCTTGTTGATGTCGTCGAGCGACAGGACATGGGTAATCATCGGGTCAATCTCGATTTTTCCGTCCATGTACCAATCAACAATCTTGGGAACATCGGTACGTCCGCGTGCGCCACCGAAGGCTGTCCCACGCCAGCTGCGCCCAGTGACCAATTGGAACGGACGCGTGGATATTTCGGCGCCTGCAGGGGCCACACCGATGATGATCGACTCTCCCCACCCTTTGTGCGAGGCCTCCAGCGCGGTGCGCATGACACCAACATTTCCTGTAGCGTCAAAGGTATAGTCCGCACCGCCACCGGTGAGTTCGACAAGATGCGCGACCAGATCGCCTGTCACGTTGGCGGGGTTCACAAAGTCGGTCATGCCAAAACGGTTGGCCATTTCGACTTTACTGTCGTTCAAGTCCACGCCAATGATCTGATCCGCGCCTGCCATCCGCAATCCCTGCAGGACGTTCAGACCAATGCCACCTAACCCAAAGACAATCGCCTTGCTGCCGATCTCGACTTTGGCGGTGTTGATCACCGCGCCGATGCCCGTGGTCACACCACAACCGATGTAACAGATCTTGTCGAATGGGGCGTCCTTGCGGACTTTTGCCAAGGCAATTTCCGGCAGAACCGTGTGGTTGGCAAAGGTTGAACAGCCCATGTAGTGCAGAATTGGTGTGCCATCGAGCATGGAAAACCGGCTGGTCCCATCAGGCATCACACCTGCGCCCTGGGTCTCGCGGATCGACTGACACAGATTGGTTTTTGGGTTCAGGCAGTAATCGCAGGTCCGGCATTCAGGAGTATAGAGCGGGATCACATGATCGCCCGGTTTCAGGCTGGTGACGCCTGCACCGACCTCTAGCACCACACCGGCGCCTTCATGCCCCAAGATGGCTGGGAACATCCCCTCGGGATCTGCACCAGACAGGGTAAACGCGTCGGTATGGCAAAGCCCGGTGGCCTTGATCTCGACCAGAACTTCGCCAGCCTTTGGGCCTTCGAGGTTCACCTCCATGATTTCGAGTGGTTTACCTGCCTCAATCGCAACGGCCGCTCTGGTACGCATCTGAATTCCCTTCGGTCTTGGTCTGATCTCACTATCGAGACATTATCATTAAACGAGACTACGTCTCGAATTTCGGGACTATTGTCATCTTGTCCAGCTTTTTACAATGCTAGAAATTGTCAGGTGCGTTGATACGCGCCTCGGCAGCGAGGCAATCAAGTCCGGGAGAGGTCAGGGCCTGCAGGAAGGCCTCCAGATCGTCGATTTCCTGACCTTTGAGGTCCAGAGGTCGAATGCGCGGGTCTTTGAAGACGTGGTCCGGGCCGCCCTGATTATAGAACTCAATAACGGAACGCAGATCAGGCAAGGCCCCATCATGCATATAGGGCGGCGTCATCGCCACATTCCGCAGCGCTGGTGTGCGGAACATCCAACGATCATCTGGGTCTTCGGTGACCTCATACCGGCCCAGATCGGCCTGAGGCGGGGCGCTAACCGAAGCCACAACAGCGCGATCTATTTCGTGGAAGACATTGGGGGCAACCTGAACGCGGGTTGTTGGTGATGGGTTTTGACGGATCTGTTCGCGCTGCCACCCATACCCAGTGTTGTGAAACTCTTGATCAGTAAACAGGGCTGATTGATCGCTAATAACGTGACACGAAGCGCAGTCAGCCTTGACTTGAAACAGTTCAAAACCGCGTGTCTGGCTGTCGCTCAACGCGGTTTTGTCCCCGCCATAATACCAGCGGTCAAAAGCCGAACCGCCGGTCGTGAGCGTGCGTTGATACGCCCCCAGTGCTTTGCCCATGCGATCCAGGGACGGAGGTGCCCCAAAAGCGGCGTCGAACAGCGGTTGGTATTCGGGTTGGCCCTGAAGGTACGCCACCACTCGCCCGACCGAGGGGTTGGCCATTTCATTGCGTGAAATCAGCGGCATGATGAACTGCGTTTCCAACGACATGTCGCGCCCGTCATGAAACAGCACATCCAGAAAGCCAGTGTTGATGATCGTTGGAGCGTTGCGTTTGACGCTGCGCCCTTCTACCCCAACCGAGGTCTGCAATTCCCAATTGGCAAACCCCTGCTCGGGGACGTGACACATGGCGCAGGACATGGTGCCGTTTATTGACATACGCCGGTCAAAGAACAGCTTTCGCCCTAGCGTAATTTTTTCAGCAGTTGGCGGGTTGTCCACCGGGTGAGGAACCGTTGGCAGGCCCAACTGTGTAGAAAGGCTTCGTTCCAATGCGCGTTCGGACCAACTGCCATCCGATGTTGGACAAACCGAGGGATCACTTTGTTCTGCGAGAAGGCCGGGCGACCACACGGTGACCATGATCAGGGCCAGTGTTGGGGTTTTCAGTCTGGAAAACACGGACATCAATTACAAAGTTCCGTCTTCGATCAATAAGGTTTCCACATCGGTCATCATCAGACGCGGATCAATCAGACCAAGCCCATAGATGTTGCGGATTTTACCGTCCCGGTCGACGAGAAACATACGTAGCAGATGGTTCAGTTTGTCCGGATCGTCTGAGCGATCAACCACTTGCCCAAAGCCGTCCAGAATTGGTTTCAGTGCCGCCTGATCTTCGGTTGTCAGGATGTGCCAACCAATTTTCTTATCCGCCGTAGCATCATTGGTGATCGGATAGGCAAAGGAGTCGATGGCTTCAACCGTGTCACGGTCAGGATCAAAACTGATGGTGACAAGTTGCACGTTGTCAGCGAGATCCGGGGCCGATTGACTGCTGTCATAGATGTCAAACAGGGTGGAAACCGCCAAGGGGCAGCCATTCACATCGCCACACATCAAGTAGACAAAGCTGACCAATGACACTTTGCCGTCCAGCAAATCCGACAAGTCCCGTTTGGTCCCCGTCGGCGTCAGTACAGCGCCATCTGGAGCTGGTTTAATGTTTGAGAGCCTGTAGCTGCCCGGGATGGGAGGCGTGAACTCAAATTCTTCCCCCATCGGAAACAAGGCGGCAATGGAGCCATCCGGCGTGGTTGGGGTTGAGTTCTGCCCAGCGAAGCCTCCAGAGGCCAGAAGAATAGCACCTAAAGTCGTGACAATGCGTTGTTTCATATTGCTTTCCTGTCCGGTTGGCGATCGCACATTGGGCAGGCTCTGGGCCTGCCCAACACTCTGCTTTTAAGCGCTGTAAAGCTCTGAACTGCCGAACCGCATCAAATGTGCGCGGCCCAACTGCAACTCATAGAAATCGAGTTCAAAATCTGGCACCAGTTCGGACCCGTTCCAGGTAAAGGCCTTGAGATACTGCTGATCGTCGGCACCCTTTTTGTCCCAGTTGGCCAGCAGTGAGCTGGTGAAGTAGATCCGATTGCCATCCCAGCTTTGCGACACCATGTTCACTTGGCTGGCAATTTTCTTTTCATAGATCTGCTTTGGGTGGTGCGGGTCGGACACGTCAAACAGGCGGGTCATGCCATCAAGGAAGGTGTTGATCCACAATGTCTGATCATCCGCAGCCAGCGAAATATCAACCGGCAGAGGGATCTTGGTAGGATCACCAATGTCGGCTACAGCCTTGGCCTGCCATTCGCCTGCGTCGTCTTCGTGGATCAGCCACAATTGTGAGGTCAGCGCCGTGGTCGAGAACGCGTAGTTTGCATTGGGGCCCCATGGGAACCGGATTTCCAATGGGGCACCGGGTACGTTGAACACTTTCTTGGGTTGGCGTGTGTGCAGGTCCCACTGAACAATGGTGCTGCCAAACCGCTTCATGGCTTCGCTGTCACCCAGCATCTGACCAAAGTCCATCATGTAATTCGACCACCCGGTAAAGGACGATGTCAGCATGACATTCTTGCGGATCAGCGCCCGCACATCATAGCCAAAACCATCCGCAACCGCGCCGTCCACGGCCTCGGCGCCGCGCATATTTTCAGCGGTCGGCATCCAGTGGGTCTCAACGAAGTCGCCCTCGTCTGTATATTCGACCAACGCCGTGCGACCACCGTGGTCATCGTCATTAGACAGAGCCGTAATCATCATCCGCCCCGGCAAGGCAAAGAATGTATGCGGGCCAACCGGGCCATCGGCATCTTTGACAAAAGTATCAATTGTCTTGTGCAGAACTGGGTTTGCAGGATCGGAATGGACGTCAAAAATAAAGATGCGGTTGGTATCGAGACCACCAGCCCAAAGATATCGGCGGTCGGCGGAGAAACCAGCGTGGTGCGCCTCGTTGCGGCCGCCAATCGAAAGGCTGTTGATCACCTGACCGCGGGTTTCGGATCCCGGACGCAGGTCAACCGTGACCATCTTATCCTGACCGTCGCCCATACCTTCGACGCCCAGCGTCCAGATATAAACATACTCTTCATGCCCGGTAATCTTAGGCATATAGGGGGATTGGCAGGTTTCATCCGCCAGTGCACGCAGTGGTCCACCCATAACAAGCGCGGCGGTGGCGAGCGCTCCAAATTGTCTTCTCTTCATATTTTCCTCCCTGGAAATTTTTTGTTTTTAGTGCGTCTGCAACGGTTCCTCCTGGGCCGTTGTCATCGCGCTGGCGTTTGTTGTTTCAGCTTCTATGACGGAACAATGCTGGATCGCTGCCGAGGCCCGGATAGCTATTGGAAACCTTGGGGTCGCTTGGGGGTTCGACATGGATCAGTTCAAAGCGCCCACCGCGGTAGCGCGCCAGAAAGGCGGCGACGTTTTGATAAATCGTCGCTTTGGGCATCCGGGTTGCATCCAACAGCGCAGCAATTCCTATTGGCGACGGCGCGCCAGCTATTGCTTCCAAAAGATGTATAGGCCGCTCTTGCATTGTCTTCTCAAAAATTGGACCTCTTTACCGTATTATGAGACAATCCAATTTTGCAACAAAATTCTAACTACGCCATTTCTGAACTCGCGAAAGTAAATTAGATGGCTCGAAAACGGAGCCATCAGTTTGATTTTACTTGGAATTATTTTCCTACTGAAGGGTGCCGAACAGCGAGAGAGCCTCGCAAACCTGCAATTGGAAATTCAGAAGAACGTCAGGTCACGCACTGCGAACATTCCGAAATATCTAAATTTGAGAAACTTAGAATCCAAACCAGACCAGCCCCGCATATGCGGCGACGCCGGCACACATGGTCCAGATAACATGGTTGGTTACATAGGCGATAAAGAACGCAACACCGGCGGCCAGCCAAGTTCCGACGGGCTGACCAGCAAGTGAAGATGCCACCAAAGATACGACAATAAGTCCCGGCAAATCGTCGAGCATCCAGGAATGGCGCGATGACTTGATGCTCTCCCCTGCAAGGAGACCAAGTACCCGGATCGAAAAGGCAGCAACAGCAAGAACAGCGATCAGCATCCAGAATGGGAAGGTCATGCGGGTAGCTTTCTTTGGGTTTTCATAAGGTAAGATGCTGCGAGGCCGCAGACTGATCCCGCAACAATTGCGTAGGCTTTTGGCATTCCCAGCAGAACAATTGCGACCGTAACGACAAAGCTGACAAGCCAGGGACCTGAATTCGAAGGCCCACGCCAGAGCCCCCTTGCCATGGCAATGAAGGCTGCTGTGAATGCGAAGCCAAGGCCAAATTTCTCAAGGTTTGGAAGCGCCGCCCCCACCACGGCTCCAAACGTGGTTGAGGCTGTCCAGACGGAAATCATGACCAGCCCGGAACCAATCAGAAACGCGGCTCCAACTTCTGGGTTCTTTGCTCTTTCTGACATGGTCAGCGCCCAGTTTTCGTCGCCAGTGATATGGATCACGATAAGCTTTGCCCGCAAAGACAGGCCGCTCAACACATCAGAAAGGGAAGCAACGATACCGATATAGCGGAGATTCAATGCGGCTCCGGCCAAGGCTGCGCCGATCACCGCAGAGCTGCCGGCAAATTGTTCAACTGCAACTATCTGGGACGACCCCGCGTGAACAAAACTGCTCATAAGGGCGACGCCCCACCAAGGGAAGCCGACCTGAGCTGCCAAGAGACCAAATGCAAAGCCGTAAACGGCTGCACCAGCGGCGAGCGGAAGAATTGCGATAATACCATGTTTCATAGAGGACAAGGTATCGAGAACCATTGATCAATTACATTGTTGATATCGCCATATCCTGACCGCATCATGTCAGAATCATCAAGTAGTTGAGGGGATCACATCATGGACGCCAACGACCACAAACTTCTCGCCATTTTGCAACGAAACTCCAAAACAACCATCCAAGACATGGCTGAACAAATTGGCGCCTCGACAGCTTCCGTTCAAAGACGCTTGAAAGCGCTGCGTGAATCAGGGGTGATCCAAAAAGAGATTGCGGTCCTGGATCAACAAAAGCTTGGATTTGGAATAACAGCGGTTGTGGCGGTAGAGCTGGAACGCGATCGCCTGGACCAGATTGATGCGTTTAAGCGGAAGGCCCGGCATGACCGGCACGTCACGAACTTCTATTGTATAGCGGGAGATGCGGATTTCATGATGGTTGTTGTCGCCAAGGATATTGCGGACTACGAGGCATTCACGCACCGCTTCTTCTTTGCTGACAAAAATGTCCGAAAGTTCCGAACGTCGATTGTCATCTCAACCGAGAAAGCAACACTTGAGCTTCCTATTTGATAATTATCAGTGGCGTAGGCCGGTTCAACTTGCCCAGCGGTCATGAATGGCGGCTGGTTACATTTGACAGCAGGGGGTTGGCCACAACGCCTTGTGCACCACCCCAGCATGGGATGGTGCAAGTCCTTGCGATGTCAATGAGTGCTACCGCGTTTGGCGTTAATCACGGTCTGTTCAAGCGGGTTGTACCCTTCTGGAACGGGCACAAGGTTCACCCGTTCGGAATAGGAGGCATAGAAGGCTATAAGCTCCTCTACGAGGTCCGGCATTTGATCCGCGATATTGGTAAGCTCGGACGGATCTGCCTCGATGTCATAGAGTTCCCAGTCACCTGTGCCCTTTGGCTCAAGGTTCTGCATCAACTTGTAACGCCCTTGAAACACTGCGCTTGACCCAGCAAGTTCATATCCGACCGGATTATCATCGCCGCGAACAGTATCTGTTTCGCTTTTCAAGACAGGCAGCATGCTGATCCCGTCGGGCACATTGATGTCACGGCCATCGTAAACGGGCCCCGGCATATCGACCCCGGCAAGTTCGAGCAGAGTTGGCATGATATCTCGTACATAGGAAAAGCTGTTGATCCGACTGCCCGGCTCAACCACGCCGGGGAAACGCACGATCAAAGGGACACGCAACCCACCCTCGGTCGAAAATGTCTTGAAGTAGCTGCCCGGTATGGCCGATGCTGCGGCCCAACCTGGACCATAGTCAGCGTAGACACCTTTTTGGCCCATGCTCGAATAGTCGCCATCAAAGTCCTCTATGTAGACCTTGTCGTAGTTGGTTTGATACCATTCACGGTAAGCATCTGACAGCGGCAGTTGGTTGGGGTCTGGGCCATTGTCAGACAGGAAGACAACGATCGTGTTATCGGCAATACCGCGGTCTTCGAGATGGGCGAGCAGCTTGGAAATATTGACATCCATATTATCGAGCATGCCCGCATAGGTTTGCATTTGCCGCGCGCGGAAGGCTTGTTCCTCGTCTGTCAGGGCCTCCCAATCCGGCATCTGCCATGGCTCATAAGAGGTTTTAAGCATCTCAAGATCGAGCTCAATGTCAGGCGAAACCAATCCCAGTTCCTTTTGGCGAGCAAGACGAGAGGCCCGCAGCGCTTCGAACCCCTGATCATAAACGCCGTCATATTTGTCGATGAATTCTTTTGGAGCCTGATGTGGATAGTGCATGGCCTGATACCCGACCCATGCAAGGAATGGCTTGCCGTCATCAAGGTTGCTGTCGATGTATTCGATCATTCGGTCCGTATAGAAATTCGACGAGAAATAGTCCTCTTTGGGGAGGCTTGCGAGTTCTCCATCCTCAAAGTAATGCACGCGTTCATAGAATGGCGCATAGGGTTGCTCGACCCAATTGTCAGCGCCGCTTTCAGCCAGAATGAATGATTTCTCGAACCCGCGATCATGTGGGATTGACCCCGGCTTGCTGCCTAGGTGCCATTTGCCCGTCATGTAGGTGTGGTATCCTGCGTCCTGCAGCAGGCGTGGCATTGTAACAACCGTATCGTTCAGATGGCCCTCATAACCTGGCTTGCCAAACTGATTATCGGCTTGAATTTCGGCCATATTCCCAAGGCCGGCAAGGTGATTGTCAACGCCGCTAATCAGCATTGTACGTGTCGGCGAGCAGGACGCGCCAACATGAAAGTTAGTGAACAGCATGCCGTCAGCTGCAAGCTGGTCGATAGCAGGTGTTTCGACTTCGCTGCCAAAAGCACCGACATCAGAGAACCCCATATCATCGGCAATGATCATAAGGATGTTGGGGCGCGTCGTGTCGGCATGAGCCCCAGACCCAACGCATGAAAGCGTCAATGCGCTTAAGGTAGAATAAAATAATCGTCTCTGAAACATTGGGAAATTCCTATTTGATTGGAAAAGTTTCTGCGGATTACGCAGTGTTTGCTTCACCAACAATTATGCATGCATGCTCAACCCATACGATAAAGAATGACACAGAACTCACGACTTGGTAGCTACGTTTCAAAAAATGGAACGAATGGAGACCCTTTGTGATTGACGGGAAAATCATTACCGCTGTGAAGGCACTCGCGCGTTACGAAAGTTTCCGTGAGGCGGCGCAGGCCGTTGGGACTTCGCCAGCCAGTTTTTCGCGTCACATTACTCAGGCTGAAGAATATGCAGGGAATATCTTGTTCGAACGCCGCCGGAATGGTGCGCAATTAACGGCGGCGGGACAGCGGTTTTTAAGTCTGCTTGATGATTTGGACGATGCCAGTAGCATTTTTGAACAGGGCGTGGAGCAGCTAAGGGCAACAGGCACTCCGACACTGAACATTGGCTGCGGTCCATTGACGACGCGCACTCTAGTTAACCCTCTGATAGAACAGCTTTTACAGGAGATGCCGGAGCTGCGCATTCGGATCACGGTTAGTGCCACCAAGGAACCACTAGAGAGTTTGCGGCGCGGAATACTTGATGTGGCAATTTGCGATCTGACCCATACGCCTGACCTCAGTGATTTGGATATTCAGGTCATTGAGAAAAAGCCGGTGTCGTTTTGGGCACGCCCCCAGCATCCCATCCATAAGGATGCCCCCGTTCTCCTGGCAGATATTTTCCGCGCAGACCTGATTGCCCCCAAATTTCATAAACACTGGCAAGCAGCCATCGCTGCTGTCCTTGGTGGCGATCAAAAAGCTTGGGGCGCAGTAGAGAAAATACCGAAGGTCGAATGCGATGACTACGGGCTTCTGGCAGATCTGGCCTGTAGGAGAGATCTGATCTTTGGCGGGATGCGCGATGCTGTTGCACAACATGCCACGCTTGGCCTGTTGAAGGAAATCCCAACCAAACAAGAGCTTAACTGGAACATCTGTGCGGCCCGCCGAAAGAATGTTTCCTTTCCCGCGCTTGATAGGATTTGGAATAGCTTGAGTGAACGCCCAACTTAGCAGGGAGTCAGTTGGGCAGTTTTGTTTGCTCAGTGCAATGCGGGCAATACTGGTTTTCAGACAGTCGCAGCATTGGATGTATTCAACCGCCCAGTTTTGTCCGCATCGCTTGATACACAACCGCCGTGGCTACATTTGCCAAGTTCAGTGACCGGACAAGCGGGCTTAGCATCGGCAAATTAATGACGCGATCTTCCATGCCATCCAGGATCTCTTTTGGCAAACCTTTGGATTCACACCCGAACACCAAATAGGCATCCTCTTGATAGTCCGGGTCATAAACGGTCTGAGCACCATGTTCTTCGAAGAAATAGAGGCTTTCACGAGGCGGGTTTCGATCAGCCAGAAAGGCTTCCCAGCTGTCAAATTCGCAGAGATTAACGTGTTTCCAGTAGTCAGTTCCGGCGCGCCGGACGGCTTTTTCATCAAGCGAAAACCCATAGGGTTTGATCAGGATCAGCTCCAGATTTAGCGCCACACAGGTCCGCCCTATAGCGCCGGTATTATACGGAATTTCAGGTGTCACTAATACCAGCTTCAGGCACGGATCAGACATGAGATGTGTAGGCTTTCTAAGTCACGGGCGCAGGATTGGCCCGTTGCTAGCCCCTGTTAACCTAACGAGACTGGCCTTAACAACGACAACTTATCTGGTCCACGACCCCAAACAACCATCTGTCGCGTTAGCTAAACGCCCCGCTAGCTGGTGAAAGCGGTAGAGTGGGTGTTCGCAGCCATTAGCACCCACGTTACAGTAACCGACCTAGCCGCCCTTTCAGCGTGATCGCACCCAACGGAATGCCCTATGCAGATGAGCTGATGTCACCAGACTGGTCTAAAATTGTGCTGGACAGATAGTCCCTTGCGTCATCAAGCTCCAATGGTCTGGAGAAATAGTACCCTTGCCCAATACGGTGCGCGCTCCCCCGGATCAGCTCGACCTGCTGTTCGGTTTCTATCCCTTCAATTACCAGTTCCACGCCCAGGCTCTCAGCCATTTCTGCGATGTGCTGTAGAAGCTTGTGATTGTCATTATCTGGTTTGATATCGCGGACGAACTCCCGGTCAATTTTGATCTCATCAAATTTCATTCGCAGCAAATAGGCTAACGATGAATAGCCCGTGCCAAAGTCATCCAATGCCGCCCGGACACCAATTTCACGCAATCTATTCAGAACGTCTTGCACCAGCTTCCAATTTTCAATTGCTGCCGTTTCGGTCACTTCAATAGTCAAGCGGTCCGGCCGTAAGCCTGTTTCCCACAACACATCCTGGATATCCTCAAGCAGGGAGCCACTCCGAAAGGTATTGGCAGAGAGGTTTACAGCGACTGGAACAGCGACACCTGTCTCCTGCTCCAGCTGGGTCGAGAACGAAGCCGCCTCATGCATAACTCGCAGGTCGAGTTCGCGGATAGAGCCAGTGTTTTCAGCAACGGCAACAAATTCTTCAGGCGAGATATCTTCGCCGTTCAGGCGCCATCGTGACAGGGTCTCAAACCCCTTGAAGCTCCCGTCGTGCAGCAGCACCTTTGGCTGCATCACGATGCGAAGTTCACCTTCGTGAATTGAAAGAGGTAAACGCGCTGCGATCTTATTTTGACGAATGATTGAAGCATCTATGGCTCGGTCAAACAGTTGGTAGGTGTTCTTTCCACGGCCTTTTGCAACATAAAGTGCGGCATCCGCAGATTTCAAAAAATCTGCCTGTGTATTTGAATGTATGTTCGCCCAAGTCGCAATTCCAATAGAACACTTTGGTGCTACTTGCCATTTTTCGAACTCCATGGGCTTGGCCATCGCGTTCAAAATTCTTTGTGCCAAGGCGTCCGGTTCACCTAACCGGCACTCGGCGTCCCAGACTACCGCAAACTCATCCCCGCCCAGCCGCGCCACGATACCGTTCACATCCTGAAGGCACTCATTCAAACGAGCTGCGACCTCAACCAAGAGAGCATCACCAGCGGCGTGACCCATCGTGTCATTGACGCTTTTAAACTCATCCAGATCGATCAAAGCTGCATTCAGATTATCATTCTGATCGCGCTCCAATGCGTCGCTCAGATAATCGTTGAAAAGTTTACGGTTGGGCAGCCCTGTAAGGGAGTCGTGAGACAAAAGAAACTTTTCCTTTGCTTCAGCTTCGTTCTTCATTTTCTCGATATGCACCCGAGATTCCAGCCGCAAGGCGTTGATGTTGTGGTTCCGCTCTCGCGATCCGAGAAGCCAGAAGATCAGTAGGGAGGACACAAACCACATTCCGGAATATTTGATATCGGCGATCAGGTTCGAAGTTAGGTCTCGTTCAACGATATAGGCGCCCATGACATCGCCAAGTTGGTAAACCTCTTCCTCTAACAAGTTGTTGTGACAACTGACGCAGCTAGCGGTGTTGGCAACCGAAGGAACAACCGTACGTCCAATGAGACGGCCTCCTTCAAATTTGTGTTCATGAATCGGCGGGGCTGATGGGTTATTCACAAAGTGTTCGATCATGTCTTCTTGGTGAAGAGTTTGTGCGGTAAGCCCCAACTCTAACCCTGGGCGGCCAGGCACCGTCACGGACGTATTTTCCTGATCATCTCCACTTAGGCCCGAGTTGCTAAAATGCTCTATTCCCAGCCGCCGAAAAGTGGCCGGAACTGTGGATCCTGTCTTCCTGTTTTGGGAGTAGATCGTGACAAAACTGTTTGTCATTTTGATGAGCTGAAGGCGTTCGCGTTCATTGATCGCTTTGTCGTCTGCCCAGGCAATGGTGAAATATCCAACGGCTGTTAACAACGCCGCGAAGACAGCACACATAAAGGTTGTACGAACATCGCTTGTTTTGGGCTCTGCCAAATAGTCCTGCACTGTTCCACCCTTCATTCGCTGCTTGAAGGGGCAGAGCAAAGTATATGCAGATTAACCCGAGGTGAAATTTTTAATTACGCAGTACGTGAAACCCGGTCTACATGCGCTGCATTTTCATTAAATCACCACAAAGCACATTTTCACACACCGTCATCGTTTCGAAATAGAACAAAATAGCACAATAATTCCAACGCTATAGACCCTAGTGCATAGGCCATTTGCCGTTACTCAACGTTTTGAAGAAAAATCGGCTGGCAGAAACTTTGGTGACGGGTGCCATTGAGAATGACTGGCCCTACTATGCCCCCGGATCGCCCGCATAACGCGTGAGAGAAAAGGGGTATTCACGACTAAGCCGAGAAGAAACAGTTGAAACCGCTACCATTAGCAGGATGCATTCCAATATCTACGCCCAGCGCGCAGCAGTCTGAACGCCCGCATTCCAGTTGCCGACAATCCGGTTATTCACACCGGTCACGTAGGTTTTCTCACTCCGATCTCAGTTCATGTTCAAACCCGTCGCGGTCCGCTTCGATTTTTTCAAGAACGTCTGTCAAAGCAAAGGAACGCGCGTCGTGTGCGCCGCTCCAGATAATGATCTCTAACAGTATTGGGGCAAGATCCCTGCCCTTCTTGGTCAGCGCATAAAGAAAGCTCCGACGGTTTTCAGGATCGCGTGTCTTATTCACCAGACCTTCTGCTTCCAGAGCTTTTAGCCGGTCGATAAGGATATTGGTGGCGATCTCTTCTTCCATCTCCATGAACTCGCTGTAGGTCCGCTTACCGCGCAACATGATTTCGCGAATGACCAACAGCGTCCACCGATCACCAAAGATATCCAAACCAAAAGCAACCGGGCAGCCTGTCTGTCTGATTTTTGTTTTTTTTGTCATATGAGCTTTCTAAAAAAATACCTTGCAAAAAGCAATACGTAAAGCTAAAAGGATTACATCTTGCAAAATGCAAGCTAATTTACACGCAGGACCAGAGAGGCCCCAAGCCGGGCGTTCTCAGGAAAACCAACACCGCCAGACGACCCCACCCAGAGAGATAATCTCTCTGATCCAAGAAACATGTGCATTGGGAGTTCTCCCAATCGATCTAAAAGGACTATCCAAATGAACACCTTTTTCTCCAAAACACGCACCTTCACTGCCATTGCTGCTCTGATCACCGCAGGGGGTCTTGCCACGGCACCGTCAGCCGAAACACAGCGCAGCTCGGTCAAGCTACTGACTGCCAACTTTGAAACACGTCACGTTGTTCAGGTTGAAGCGGGTGATTTTCACTTCGCTCCCGGTCAGGTGGCCCCAGTCCATACACACAGCGCACCTGCGGTTGGCTATGTCGCTAAGGGGTCGATTATCTATCAGGTAGAAGGTGAAAAGCCGCGGGTTTTGAACGAAGGCGATGCCTTCTTTGAACCAGTCGGCCCGCGCATCCTGCGCTTTGACAATGCTTCAGCAACCGAAGAAGCCATCTTTATTGACTTCAATCTGGAACAAGAAGGTGAGCCGTTCATCGTCTTTGAACAGACACCAACAGAAGCCATCGACCGCCGCACCCTGCCAACCTTTGATCTGAGCGATACCGACATCAATCAGGTCGACATCCACGAAGACAACATTCCGGCAGCGGATGCCATTGTTGTTGAGACTGATGTCGCAACAGTGGGCATTGTCGCTGAAGGTGTTGTTGTCATCGAAACCCCAGGTGTAGAGACACGGCGCATTGTGGCCGGGCAGAGTTTCGCGCTGCCGGAGAGCGTCTCTGGGACCAAGATCCGAAACGCATCAGGCGAGGTTTCTGCCAAGGTGATCTCGTTCCGCCTCATCCCATCCAAAAACGCTATCAACTAAGCGTCTGCCCCTGTCCCCCCAGCCTCTGACCAAAGAGGCTGGACCCCTTCCCCTTTTTGGAGAATTGAACATGACACATTACATCTTGGTACACGGCGCTTGGGAAGGCGCATGGAGCTGGAACGAAACACGGCCATTGCTGGAAAACGCTGGCCACAAAGTAACCGCCGTTGCTCTGCCCGGCAGCCCAGAAAATGAGCAGGATCTGTCACAAGTCACGATGCAGAACTATGTGCGGACCGTGGTTGATGCCATCAACCAAGTGGAAGGAAAGGTCAAATTGGTCGGCCACAGTTTGGCCGGAGCAATCATCTCGCAGGCGGCTGAACAAGTACCCGAGAAAATCGAAAAGCTGTATTACGTAGCTGCGTTCTTGTTGAAGAATGGCGACAGTATTATCGAGGCCATGCAGCGCGATCCGGATGGAGAATTTCTACCTGAACTCTCCTTCTCCGAAGACCAAAGCTACGCCACCGCGTCAGCAGCCACCTGGCGGGACAAAGCGTTTCATGATGTGTCGGATCAGGACATCCAAATCGCCCTTAACATGGTTCAGGATTTACCCCAGGCGACCGAACCCTTCATGGCCAAAATCGCAGTCAGCGACGAGAAATTTGGCCGCGTTCCAAAAGTGTATATTCGTACATCCTTGGACAGAATGGTGTCCCCGAAACTGCAACAGGAAATGCTGGAAAATTGGACGGTAGAGCAGGCCCACACGTTGTCGGCCGGGCACTTTCCCACCCTGTCACTTCCAGCGCAGCTTGTTGAACATTTGCTCTGACCTGCTAATCCGCCCCTTGTTACTATTCTTTGGCAAGGGGCACATCGAACAACAGCGCATCTACGCGGCGCGTAGCCTTATCCTTTCTGCCAATTAGAGCTTGATCCGGCAGCATAGCTTTGACAAAGGACCCTTGAAATCCTCTAAGGGCGACTGAATTGGTGGCCTTCACCAATTGACCAACCGTTTGGAACGCCCCCATGACCATCACCCTCCTTGTCACTCATTCCGGCGGCTTCCATGCGGATGAGCTGTTATCTTCTGTCGTGCTCACCCGCCTGTTCCCACAGGCGGAGCTTCTTCGCACTCGGGATCGACAAGCCGTGACACCGGCAACCCATAAAATCATTTTTGATGTTGGGGGGGCTTATGACTGCGAGATGCAGATCTTCGACCACCACCAACGTCCCGGCCCGCTGCGGGAAGATGGCCAGCCGTTCAGCTCTTTTGGTCTGATTTGGGCACATTACGGGCGTGCATATCTGGCAGAAATGGACGTGCCAGTAGAAGACGTTGAGGCTATCCATGCCAAGTTTGATACCAAATTTGTGCTCCCCATTGACCTGCTGGACAATGGCGCGATGGAACCCTCAGTTGCCGGACCGCTGTCAATCCTGACCTTGCCCGCGCTTTTGGGCAGTTTGAAGCCGGTCTTTGACGACACCTCGCCAACGGCTGACGACGATGCATTCCGGGCGGCCTTGCCAATTGCACGGAGTTTTGTCGAAGCTCAGATCCGTAATTTCGCAGCAAAATTCCGGGCGCAGAGCATCGTGGCCGAGGCAATCGCCAAGGCCGGTACATCCCCTATTCTCGAACTTCCCATGGGAATGCCTTACCGTTCTGCGCTTGATCAGGCAGAGGCCGATCACATCCTGTTCGTGATTCACCCGCGCGGAGATGACTGGACGATTGGCGGAATCAAACTATCAAATGATACCTTCGATCAACGCGCCGATCTGCCTGCCTCCTGGGCTGGACTAACAGATGACGCTCTGGAAGAGGTAAGCGGTGTAAAAGGCGCAAAATTTTGCCACAACGCCCGCTTTATTGCCGTTGCCAGCACTCGAGAGGCGATCCTGAAAATGGCTGAAATTGCTGTACAAGTGTCTCAGGATACACAGCCATTGATTAAGGCCCTAGCTGAGTGACGAGGCAGTCGCCTTGCTGCACCCTTCAATACACTCGCGGGCTTTCGGTGCGATAAAAGTATACGACCCGACAGCATAATTGCGACTTGAGCCGGTCGTATTCCGCGCAGATTGAAAAACAAGAATCGATCGAGATGGACATATCTTTCAAAGGGTATGGGCGATGGTTCTGAACAATCACTTTCAAGATATGCTTGATGAAATCTCGAGGTGCTATGAAGCCGAGGCAGATCCACTTGGACCTCATACGGCAAAGACACTTATAGTTACGCCGTCACCTGTGACCTTCGATCCGGTGCCTCCATGTTTTCTGGATCAGGGCATTCGCACCGTTCTGGCTGGCAGTAACCACCCGGCGGCAGGCGCAGTTCTGAAGGCACAGAACCTGCTACCCTGGGGATCAAACCCCGTTGAAGATAATACAGAGAGCAGTATTGCGGCGATGATTTGCGTGGCCAGCTTATTAGGGCCAGAGGGACCGATTCCAGCACCGGATGTAAGGCTGGGGTTGGTTTATATGAGGCCTGAAAGCTATTACCCACTGCATCTTCATGATGCTGACGAGACCTATTCCATTATTGCGGGACAAGCGCTGTGGACAGCCGGCGATGATATCCGGATGCGGGGGGCGGGTGATATGATCCACCACCCCAGCCTGATGCCGCATGCCTTTCAAACCGGGTCAGAAGGATTTCTCGCAATCTGGCGCTGGAGTGGAGATATCAACACGCATTCCTATGCGTTCACCGAAGATCCGGCGACCGAATTGCAGGCCTGAAAGACCGTCGCTCGGCCCTCACTTCATCTAGATTTTGGACTTATCAAGTCTGGGCCGAAAATGTCAGTTTGGTTTACAACTGTAGTGACCGCGAACCGGTTCATAGCTGTCGTTGATGCGGGGAGACAGGCTCCCAAACCGGTATGTCGACTAACAGAATTTTCCGGAGTATAGCACTGATCGCCCCCACCATTGGATCGTCACAGTTGGGATCTCGGGCAGAAGCCCCTGCAACAGCGATCCGGGTAGGTATTTGAAAAAACGCGGTATTGCGTATAGCTTTGGTCAAAGGTTGGTAGTCTGGATAATAAACCTGCTGTGGCAGGATGTCGGGGCTAAGATTTCAGGATGAAGGCAGAGACATGAAAGCTATTCACTATACCAAGCTTGCCGCACTTGCGCTCAGCATCAGTTGCGGAATGCCTGCATTTGCTGGGCTGTACAAAGAATCCACCATCGATAACTCCCATATTAACAGCAGCATCAGTGAATCTCGGCAATACGGTGTATTGGGAATGGCCGCATATTATTTGGATAAGCTGAGCCTGATTTCCCGGGTGAGCCAAGCCGTATCCACGCGCGAAGGCGAATGTGCGACCATCGCATATATCTTCGCAATGGCGGCCGAAGACTTGCAACGCTACGACTTGCTTCGGCAGTATGACAACGCCGGGCAAGAGCTTGCTTATTTGTCTGAGGTAACCGCACAGGCCTGCGAAAATTCATCCTTTAATCTTGCAGAAAGCAATGGGATTTCGCGCTTAGCTCAGGACTTATTAGGGGCTGAAGTGAATGAGGTATCGTTCCGTGAGGCTCTGTATGATCAGCTTTCCAACATTAAAGGTACATTGCCCGCGGATACTTCTGACGAGACGGATCCGCCAACTGCAGAGAGATAACCCATCACTGTAGCGGCTGGCTGAACCTGCTCTGGCATCCATGCACCTAATGGAAACAAGGCAAACGTACACCGCTGAAATCTGTAGAACAGGCGAATGCTTTGGTGATTTTGTTTTCGTCGGGGCGAATGTCTTTTCCGGGTTGGTTGTATTCAACTCTCAGCACATAGCTTTGATTGCCTTGCACAAAAGCTGCCCAGTAAAAGGCGTTCCCATTCATGCCGTAGTGACCGCTGCGCACAAAGGAATTGTCAAAATCGCGGCTAAGAGCGAGATCGATAAACGAACCATCTGCCTCTTCTTTCAGATCGCTATAGAGCTGCGCTGTGCCAACGCGTTCTGTGATTATGACGTCACCATAGACCCAACTTCGGGCATCGGTTGCGTCGAATAACAGATTTGCGCCATTACCGCTGGACCGCTGAGGCATAGAACCAGATCCAGAGGCATAGCGCTGAGATGCTAAATGGTCAGAAATGCTGGCAGGCAGGTCCATCAAACCTGCGTTTGCCGGTATCATGAAATGATTGAGCGTGTTCATAACCGGCCCAATGTTTTTCCCGGGAGAAACAGAAGACCAACCTTGCTCTGTCGCATTTTGGTATTTCAGAAAACTTTCAAGATACGCGGCGTCAGAACCAGATCGATAAAGAAAAACGGTCGACGCAATTTCAGAACGATGGTCTTTTGGCACGCCACATGCACTCAGGACGTAGGGTGACTCATCAACTGGAAACCCGCTTATTACACGATCTGCTTGATCCCGCGACACGTCTTCCATGCAGGCATCAGCAAGATAGTTTTGTCCCTGTCCCAACGGTATTTTGTAAAACTCAGCAATAAGTCTGGCGCAGACGTTGCGAATTGCATCATTGCTGGAAACGCCAAGTAGATGGGGCGGAAACTGGGGCAAGGTTGTGTTTGTGTAATAAAGCCGCTCTGCTCTATCGATCATGAAATACTCGTCTTGCCCCATTTCAATAATCGCATCAAAAACGAGCGGGTTGATACCAAACCGGTTTAGATGGCCCGCGAATTTTGATATACTCATGCGGGTCAGGTCCAACAGGTTAGTCACCTGTTTTTCTTCCAGGATTTGGCTGACTTTTGAACTCGGGAAAAATGGGGAGTGAAATCCCAGTTTGGCGCCAGGTTCAATTGTGCGGTCTCTAAAGTAGCCAATTCCCCCCGTCGACCAAACTCCGGTTCCTCCTAAAAAGGCAAGCGCGCATGCCGACAGGCAGGATTGGTCTGCTTCAATTACGGTCGCTACTGCATCTTCGCGAAACGCCTCTGCTAGCGCGATCCCTTCAAGCAAACTGCCGCCGGGACTATCAAGCGAGACAACGGCCCGCACGCCAGTACCATCTGGACCACATTCCGCAGCTGAGCATCCAAGCACGCGCTCCAGTGCAGTTTTGTATTTTTCCACATCGCCCCTGAGGATGATCCCTTCCAGACGCAGCAGCGGCACTGTTTTAGACTGCGAAAACCGGTAATTTACAATATGGACGTCGGCTGCTGTCGCCACGTTGGCAGCGACACACCACAGCAATGTAGTAGTTAGAATGGTCCGGGTAAGAGCCGCCTGTCGGCACGCGGCACACAAGCGTAGAACCTTGTCATAAAAGGCCTGCGGGGAGATTTTATTCATTCGATTTTCAATTCTCAATACCGACATTCCGCAAGTGGCACGCCTTGCGACCCAAGATGAGGCTGAGACGCAGTTTGATCAAGTCATTTACTGCTCCGCGTTTGATCCGGAAACATATGGCCAAGGCTCGCATTTGCAGAGGACGAGGCAGGCCTGATTTTGCTTGCCAGTTCACAGTACTGGACCAGCAAGCAAAACAGTATCTCCGCTTAGGTAGAGAAGCAGTACATGCTGCTAATCAAACCACAAAACGTCCGATGCACACCCGACTTAATCGGACGCTGCTGTATTCACACAGCTTCTAAACTTTGGTGCAACGCCTTGATGCCATCAGACGTTGTGACAAAGCCCGGGGAAAGGCGCAGGGTTTGGCCGCGCGCATCTGCATAAATATGGTTGGTCTTCAGAGTATTTAACACATGTGCTGCGGGCATTTCCGGCGGCAGTTTTACCATGATGCTTCCACCCCGATTGCTGGCCGAACGTGGAGTGCAAAGGTTCAATTTCAGATCGTCGATCACGTCGATAATTTGACTGGTCAGGTTGCGGTTATGCGCCACTAACTCCTCGCGATTTTGCTCTGCATGCCACTTTAATGCAGGCAGAGAGGCGATATTCGCAACTATTCCCGGTGTGCCGTGATCAAACCGGCGACTATCAGGTGCGTATTCAAACTTATCCAATTCCCACGAAAACGGATCTGGCTGAGAGAACCAGCCACGCAGTCCTGGCTCGCATTCTAGGGTAAGATCGCTGGCGACATGCAAGATTCCCGCACCCGGCGTGCCACAAAGCCATTTCAAACTTGTCGAAACAGTAAAATCGATCTCGGGCGCCATCACATCGAAAGGCAACAATCCCGCAGCTTGAGTTATATCGACGCCAATCAGGCTTCCCATCTTGCGGCCATGCGCCACGAGGGGTTCCAAATCAATCTTGTGAGACGAGGTCGAAGAGACCCAAGTGAGTAAGGCCAGACCCACGTCCGGGCCCCAGCTTGCGAGCATGTCTTCGTCTTCCACCCAGGACGCACCCTGGCGCATCGGTACCGTGTCGAGGCTAAAGCCAAAGCGTTCAGAAATACCCGACAACATGAAGTGGAGCGAGGGGAAGCAATCAGCAGCAACCAATACCCGCTTCCCTTTAAGGTACTTCTCAGGCAAGGCGCCGATCAATGAATAGAGCGAGGCGGTGACGTTCTCTGAGGTCGTGAGAGTGCCCTCCGGTGCATTTATTAAATGCCGCCAGCCGTCGATGAACTCCTGACGCTTCGGGAGTACGTTCGCCCAATGTTCGTCGTTGGTGGCACCCCAAAATTCAGCGAATTCGGCCAGCGCCAGCGCACTGTCTTTAGTCTTGCCTTGGTATTGGCCAATGGAATGATACAGCAAATATCCGGATCCGTCGGGAGCGTTAGGGGCGTTAGTCATGGGAATTCCTGTATTGATGAGACTTAGCGGACAACTCTATTGAGTTATGGCTATGGGATGCGACGAAGATCAGCGGCCGTAGGCTTGTTTGAATCGCTCTTCAAGACGGCTGGTAAAGCGTACCAAGGGCCAAAGCAGAACAACGTAAAAAACGGCAGCTAGAATGAGCGGGGTCGGGTTTGCGAACAAAGCCTGCGCGTCGGTGGCCTGCTTCAACAGATCATTCATCGCAACGACCGAAGCCAGTGACGTGTCTTTAAAAATTGACACCGAATAGGAGGCCAGCGGGGGAATAACGATGCGCAGGGCTTGGGGCAATATGACCTTTTGCATCGTGCGCGGAAAGGAAAGGCCAAGGGCGGTTGCCGCTTCAAATTGCCCCTTGGGAACGGCCTCAATTCCAGCGCGCACGACTTCGGCGGAATAAGCCGCCAGAACCATCGACAAAGCAACAGCTGCCGCAACAAAAGAGGATAGGGTTATGCCAGCGAATGGCAGGGCGTAATAGACCAGGATCAGGACAACAAGAATTGGAATTGCGCGCAAAAGGTCGATGTAGGCCACCGCCAACAGCCGCAACGGCTTAGGTGCATAAAGACGCACGAGGCAGACAAGTACACCCAGAATTCCGCCGAAAAATATTGCCGTGAGCCCCAGCACGATTGTGTTGGTCAACCCACGCAATAAAATCGGGAACGCCCGTTGCATCACGCTGACGTTGAAGAAAATGTCGAGAATTTCCATGTTAGGCGTCTCTTTTCGATAAAAAACTGTCAGGACGGTGGCATCCTGCCAGTGTGGTCTTGCCTGTCGCATCGACGCGATCTATCGGCGCGTTCTGCATCATATTCGTCTTATTTTTAGCGACGCCCAACCGTCTGGTGGCAAAGGGCCGGTTTCGTCGCAGCGCAGCCCAGACTAAGAGCCGAGCTGCAGAAAATGGCACAATAGAGAGGGAAGCGGGCTTCGAAGGTCGTGAAGTGAAGAGCAACATGTTCGGCAGTACAAATTCTCAGCTCCAACACTGCGGGAGAACAGATGCCCCCGCAGTGCATTCTTGGAACCTTGCTTTATTCTGACGATGTGGGTACTGGAAGCGGCTGCAACGTGAGACTGTTTGCAGCGGGTTTGGCCCCAAACCATTTCTCATAGATCGTCGACATTGTGCCGTCGTTTTTCATCTCTGTGAGAATGGCGTTTGCAGGCTCTACCAGCGGCGAGTCCTTTGGCATCATGATTGCGAATTTTTCACCGGTAACGATTTCATGCGCAACTTCAAGACCTTCAGTCTGAGCAAATGCATAGCGCAACCCAACGACATCGTTAACTACAGCGTCAACCCGGCCATTGCGCAGATCAGCCAGCATATTGGCAACGCTGGTATAGCTGTTGTAATTTGCATAACCAAGTTCAGCTTCGCGTTCTTTTAGCCAGATCTCGGGCGCTGAGGTCGCAATCGACCCCACATTTTTACCTGCCAGATCGTCAAGTTTTCCAATGGCAGAGCCACTACGGACACCAACGGCCATCGCACCCTCTACATAGGGCTGCAAAAAGGATTGCGTTTCCAAACGGGCATCGGTGATCGTCAGTGATGAAATCACCATATCGGCGCGGCCGGAGGCGGCAGCCACAAACAAGGCTTGGAAATCGTAGCCCTTAATATCGACATTGCGGTCCAGTCGCGATGCAACTTCGGTTACGACATCAACTTCAAACCCCTTGAAATCGCCAGCCTCATCTTTGAATTGCCACGGCGGATTGGCGGGATAGGCCGCGATGTTCAATGTTTCTTGAGCGGTGGCGAATGTTGTGCCGATCAGCATCAAAGAGATCGATGTGAAAGCAAGTGTCGCGCGTCTTGTGAACTTCATTGGAAGTCTCCCCAGTGTTGACAGTCTCTCGAGCAATGACGCGCTTCAAAAAGGAATTTGCGCCAAACTGTATACTGTTTGTACGCGCCATTTTGTATTTTCTTCAAGAACTTTTCTAAATTATCGAATTATGCGTTGATATTTCAAGAAAATTTACCCTCAACCCTTTCGTCTTGAGCTTAATTAGTATACAGTTTAGCCATGCAAACAGATGTAAACAAAAAGATCCCAGCCCGAAAACTGAGCCATCGCGACAGGATTTATCAGGACTATCTGACGCGCATTCAGCGTGGTGAAGTTGCGCCTGAAGATCGCCTGGTCGACACCACGATTGCCGCCAGTCTTGGCGTGTCGCGCATGCCCGTTCGTGACGCGATGATGCGGTTGGTGCACGAAGGGTATCTGACCACCTCCTCACGCGGATTCAAATTGCCCGTCTGGGACAAAAAGAGTGTTCTGGAAGTGTTTGAATTGCGCCGCCTTCTCGAACCTCGCGCCGCCGGGCTCGCCGTTCAGAATGCAACGCCTGAAATTCTTGATGCGCTGACAGATGCCTTTGCAAATGCCGAAAACACCATGGCAAGCGACGACATCCGACATTTCTATCGCGCCTGCGAGGTTTTTCGCAATCTATGGCTGTCAGCGGTGCCAAATACCCAGCTTCGCCAAATGATTGACCGCTACCTGAGCCAAATTCAAGCGGTCCGCATGGTCACCATGGGGGACGCTGAATCACACGCGCTGATCGTTGCCGGGCAAAGGCAGCTACTGGCGGCTTTCCACGCCAAAGATTCGCTCAAAGCCTTCGATTGCATGACCCGCTACGTCTACGATGGCGAAGCCAAATATCTGGAGAGAGTGTAACATTGCCCAGTCAGAGGCATCTGGCGAGATCAACGCAATAGATGAGTACACGCGCAGACCTATAGTGCCAATCTGGAAAGCAGGGGCAAATGTTCTAAAACCTCACATCTGCCTCGGTTACCGCGACCCAACACCCGACTGTTGGGATTGCCTCCAACTGCTTCGGATTTTGCATTCTGGAACTTTCAGCTACGTAGTTTCACAGGAAACAGAGACCATTGGCTTCTATGCAGTGGAGTTCAAACCGTGAGATTTTTGCTTGCCACCCTACTCATTTCATTTTTGGCAACCGCGCCCGTTGTTGCGATGGACTTCATTCTTGGCGGAACCGACCACAAAACAGACGACGCAAACTGGATTCAGGCCAGAGGCCCAATTGACGAGGAAACCGTAGCCGATTTCCAAACCTTTCTTGCAGAGGGGCCTGACTGGCTTCCCAAGCGGATACGCTTCAATTCGCCCGGCGGCAGCTTGGCGCAGGGCATCCAGCTCGGCGCGGAGCTGCGGCGCCTTGGGTTTGCAACAGAAGTCGGCAACCATGAGCCCCACCCTGCTTGGCCAAACATGTCTTCCTGGGACTTCACACGGCGCACTCCGGGCATCTGCGCTTCAGCCTGTGCTTACGCCTTCATGGGAGGTGTTGAACGCCGGGTCGATCACGGCTCTCGGATCGGGGTTCACCAATTCTACAGCGCCGCCCAAGCGGATGGTGGATCGGACAGCCAACCCATTCTTGTTCAACAGGGAGTAGAGCAGGAACTGGTCTCACAGCTGCTCGATTACACACTAAGGATGGGAGTGGATGGTCGCGTTCTGGTGCATGCCGGCCTAAGTCAACCACACGAGATGGACCTGTCGCAGTTTGATGCCGCTCCTTTGATAGCATTTACTGCAACAAAGGAGACTGACTATGGGACTGAAGC
>NZ_WQLV01000014.1 GCF_009753675.1 Parasedimentitalea huanghaiensis
TCGATGATTACGGGTGGCTCAACGATGGGCTCAGCGTAGCTACCCGCAAATGCGGTCGAAGCAGCAGCGGACAGAGCAGCGGCGAGAACGAGTTTTTTCATATTAACCTCCAGAAAAAGGCGCGACCATTCAAATATGGTCTACGCAGCCAAGACATACCTCGTGTTTTTTTCTAACCAGTAAAAACCCGAGATTGCAAACGCTTGTTGAGAGAAACCGGCTTAGCCGGGAGACAATGTGGTCAAATAAGCAACACTTGGGTGCCTATCTTAGCCATCCCGAAAAGCTGCGCAATATGTTCATTATAAAGGCCAATACAGCCATTGGAAGACTTTCGTCCAATTTTACGCGTATCATGGGTTCCGTGAATCCGATAATACTTCCAGCTGAGATACAATGCATGGCTTCCCAAGGGATTGTCCGGACCCGGTGGAACATAAGACGGCCACTCTGGATTGCGTTTTCGCATATTGGGCGTAGGCGACCAAGACGGGCCTTCGACTTTACGTATAATGCTAGTGCGGCCACGGCGGGTCAAATCATCAGACACAGGCACTGACGATGGGAACAGTTTGTAAGTTGCCCCATCTGCGGACCAGTAATGTAATGCGCGACTGTCGATGTCGACCAAAATCGCGCCACCTTTCAGGTTGTCGAAATAAGGCTGCCAGCTCTTGGCCCGAAACGCAGAAATGTTGCGGCGCACAGGGGCTTCTGCTTCTGCGGCTGGCCGCAATGGATCGATAACGGGTTCAGCATCGGGGTCGGCAGTGACTTGCGCCAAAGCTGGGGCCCCCAGAAGTGCCGCTGAGCCGGTTAAAAACAACCTGCGGGACGGAGTTTGGAATGGCTTAGAAGACATGAACGTCATTACCTGCACAAATGGAATCTATCATGGCGCATATTATGGCGTGAATGCCTCAGTCGCAAATCAATCCCTTGTCACCACGAGCATTTTACCGCCAGCACGTTTGCGCCAATGCCACACTAAGGCTAAGTGCTGTAGCTAGATATTAGACAAGGTGCAAAATGAAGCGTGTATTATTGATTGTTGTCGCAGCCGTGCTGACCCTAGCTGTCGCCTGTACCCCAGTGCCCAATGGCGGTTCAAGTGGTAGTGGCAAGGCATATCGAATCCGCAATGCAGACAAGGTTCAGTTCCGCATGCTTGATTCGGTAAATGCGTTGCGACAGGCCTCTGGCAACCCAGTGGTGCAGCTGAACGGTCAGCTAAACGCTGCGGCCGCTACACATTCTCGTGACATGTCCGTGCAGAACAGACCGTGGCATTTTGGATCTGACGGGTCTTCGCCTTTGGACCGTGTTGCCCGTACCGGATACACTGGCACCATGCTTGGAGAAGCCATTTCTGAAACCTATGAAGGCGAATTGGAAACTCTTTCAGCCTGGATGGAAGACCCCGGTACCCGCGCAGTCATCATGGATCCCAAGGCAGTCAATTTGGGTTTCTCTTGGTTTCAGGAAAGTAACGGCAAAATTTGGTGGACGCTGGTTATGGGCGGGTAATTCTACAGACCAGCAAGCACCTACAAAGGCGGCCCTGAGCCGCCTTTAGTTGTTTCTGGCAATGTGAAATTCTGAGATTTTAAACCGCAAACATTTGTTGTTTGCCGCCAGACTTACAGCCGCAGGGTAATCGTGGTGCCATTGCCGACCATGGAATAGATCTCTTCGATCTCATCGTTTGACACGGCAATACAGCCTGCAGTCCAATCATCCACCCGTGCAGCTCTTCGACGAGCCTTTGCGTCATTGGGTTGTCCGTGAATGAAAATCTCACCACCGGGCCGTTTGCCCAGAGCATTGGCTTCAGCAACGTCTTGACTATTGGGATACGAGATACCTACTGACAAATGATAGGAACTATTGGGATTGCGGCGGTCAATCACATAAGTACCTTCAGGCGTTTTCCCATCGCCCTCTATCGTTTTGGCCCCTGAAGGCGCAAAACCCAAATCGACTTTATATTCACGCAGCACTTCTTCATTGTGCAACAGGTACATTTTGCGTGCACCCTTGTTGATCACCACTGAGGTAACTTCGGGGCCATGGTAACTTTTGAATTTGTTGGATGCATTGCCACAGCCAGCTACGGATAATGTAGCAGCTGCGCCCAACCCAAATGCTCGTCTGTTCATTTTGATAGCTCTGGTTTCTGCTCGTTTTTGGCTTTTTGCCAGAATACCCCTAAACACTTCGTTAACCAAAATCACTTCTTAGCAATTTGTTCATTTTGCGCGGGCAACCGCCGCTCGATAGCTTCGAGCCGGGCCAGAACCTGATCACGATAGGCGTCAGTACGTACGGTGTCCTCGACGCTGTGGGCGTCTTGCATCGAATTCACAATCAGACCCACGAGCAAGTTCACTACCGCAAAGGTGGTGACCATGATGAAGGGCACAAAGAACACCCAAGCATAGGGGAACACCACCATTACCGGCCGTACAATCCCCATTGACCAGCTTTCTAGCGTCATGATTTGGAACAAGGAGTAGGCGCTGTGCCCTAACGTACCAAACCATTCTGGAAACGTTCCGCCAAACAGTTTGGTCGCAATCACCGAGCCAATATAGAAAATGATCGCCATCAATAAAAACACCGAGCCCATTCCGGGCAAGGCCGTAATAAATCCTTCGACAACCCGGCGCAGGCTGGGCGCAACTGAAATCACGCGTAGTACCCGAAGGATTCGCAAGGCACGCAAAACTGAAAGTCCCTGTGCGCCAGGCACCAACGCTATTCCAACAATGATAAAATCAAATATATTCCAGCCACTAAAAAAGAATCTGTGTCGCCGCACCATTAGTTTAGCCAAAATTTCGAGAACAAAAATAGCCAGACACATCTCGTCGATCAGTGTAATGACACCACCGGCTCGTGCCATAATGGATGGAGCGGTCTCCAAACCCAATGTCACTGCATTCACCAGAATGACCGCGGTAATGAAGTGGCCAAACCGTGCGCTATCCAGGATGACCGTAAGGCGTTGAATAATATTCATAATGGGGTTTCCGGATTTGGAATCAATCGGCAAGGGTGAAGGATGCAACCAGTTCGGTATGGGATGACCAGCGAAACTGGTCAACAACCTGAACCCAGTTCAGCTGATAGCCGGCCTCGACCAATACCTTAGCATCACGTGCAAAACTGACCGGATTACATGACACATAGGCGATGGTCTTGGTACGGGCCTCAATCAGCTCAGCCACCTGTGCCTCGGCACCGGCGCGGGGTGGATCGAGAACTGCGGCCTCGTAAAAGGCTCCAAAAGGATTCAGCTCATCCGGCATCATTGGACGGCGGTACAAGTCTCGAGCAACCGCTTTGACCAGTTTCAAACCCTTGGCCTGACGCCATCCGGCCTCTAGTGCCTGGATCATTTCCGGGTCGCCTTCAACTGCTAGCACCTCAGCCTGCTCTGCCAAAGGCAGCGCAAAGGTGCCACAGCCTGCGAACAAATCAACAATGCGCTTAGCGCCCTGAACGATGTCTTGCACTGCTGCAAGCAGTGCCGCTTCACCATCGCGGGTGGCCTGCAAAAAGCTACCCGGTGGCGGACAGACCTTTGCATTGCCAAATGTTTGGGTGGGCGGCTGGGTCATTGCGATCTGTTCATCATCCCAAGTCAAACGGGTAATACCCAGTTTTTCAACAGATTGAGCCAGCGACAATCGCAATGGGCCATCCAAGGGTTTGCCGTTTTTGACCAGCACATCCAAACCAATGTCAGACAGGGTCACGGTGACCGCCAGTGGTGTTTTGCGACTGGCACCGATCAATGCCAAATTTTCAGCCATCGGAATCGCGGCCAACAGGTCTGGATCCAATAAGTGACAATCCGGGATTTGTGTAATCACGCCTGAGGCACGGCCGTGAAATCCTGCCATTGCACCTTTTTTAGTACGTCGCACCGCCAGTGTCGCGCGGCGGCGAGAGTGCGGCGGAGAGGTATGAATAGGGCGAAACTCAGTTTCCAACCCCTGCGCCGTCAATGCATTGTACACGATGCCCTGTTTCCACTCAGCCACGAACCCATCATCCGCGTGTTGCAACTGGCAACCGCCACAGGATTTATAGTGGCGACAAGGCGCCTGCACCCGGTGATCCGACGGCGTTTCAATACGAATGTCGCCCAGCGCACTGCCATCGACAGTGCCAGTAATCACCTCACCCGGCAGGGTACGAGGGGCAAATAGCGGACCTTCGGCGACTCCGTCACCTTGGTGTCCGAGACGAGTGATGCTGGCGGTGGTTCTGGCTGATGTACTCATAAGCGCCCTGATACAGTCCGCAGAGCGCTTTGGCAAAAGCCTTATTCCGCTGCCTCGGCCTCTGTCTCAGTTCGAATGAACCCACCCGACTGTCGGGCCCAAAATTGCGCATACAAACCACCCTCGGCCAGTAGCTGATCGTGGCTACCACTTTCCGCAATGCGGCCCTGATCCATTACAACGATGCGATCCATTTCGCTGAGCGTCGACAATCGGTGTGCAATTGCCAAAACGGTTTTACCCTCCATCACCCGGTGCAGGGCGGATTGGATCGCTGCCTCGACTTCGGAATCCAGGGCCGAAGTAGCTTCGTCCAACACGAGAATTGGGGCATCTTTTAGGATTGCGCGGGCAAGAGCAATACGCTGACGCTGCCCACCAGACAGCTTAACACCGCGTTCACCCAGATGGGCATCATATCCCTGCCGCCCCTGGCCATCCTGCAGCAAGGCAATGAAATCGTCCGCTTCAGCTTTACTGGCCGCATCAATCAGTTCGGCTTCGCTGGCATTCGGGCTTCCATACAAGATGTTATCGCGTGCTGAGCGGTTGAACATCGCGGTTTCCTGCGTGACCATGCCAATCTGACGACGCAAAGAGTTTTGGCAAACATTTGAGATATCTTGACCGTCAATCAAAATACGGCCCGATTCGCCGTCATAGAGCCGCATGAGCAGTGAAACCAAGGTGGATTTCCCAGCACCCGAAGCGCCAACGATGCCTAGTTTTTCGCCTGGCTTGATCGTCAGAGAAATGCCTTGAATGCCCCCAATATCACGACCGTAAGCAAATCCGGCATTGTCAAAAACAATCTCACCACGGGGGACAACAAGATCCACCGCATCATTTGCATCTTCGACACGATTTCGCACGGTCAGTGTTTTCATACCGTTTTCGATTTCACCGATGTTGGAATAGATCCCCATCAAGGTGAAGCTAACCCAACCGGTCATCTGAGCAATCCGGATCGACACCGCACCTGCTGCAACAATATCGCCTTCGGTCGCTTGCCCCGACTGCCAGAGTAGCAGTGTCGCTCCGATCAGCAGTACCGGTAGCAACCCAGCCAGTGTCATCAGGGCGAACCGAAAACCCGCCGCAAGATAGCCAAAGCTCAGCGCCTTAGTTCGGAAATCACCCATAGCATCTTGAGCAGTCTTTTCCTCATGATCAGCATGGGCAAACAGCTTAACCGTTTTGATGTTGGTGATCGAATCCACAACCTGCCCAGTAACCATCGCTTTGGCCCCGGCCCGTGTACCGGCCCGTATACGCACCCGTGGCAAGAACCAGCTAATCACCGCAAAATAGCCAACCAACCAGACGAGAAACAGTACCGTAATACGCAGATCAATTGCGCCAAGCAGCGCCATTGTGCCAATCATCGAGGCCAGAGCAAATGCTACAACATTGATGACCTCTGACGCGACAGAGGTCACCGCACTGGCAGTTTGCATTTGTTTTTGCGCAATGCGACCGGCAAAATCGTCATCAAAAAAGCTAACCGACTGCCCTAAGACCCATCGATTCAACCGGGACAGAACCATTGGGTTTACGTTTGGCTGCACGATGATCGAATTCGACACCGCAGACAAAGTGAACAGAACTGGGCGAATGATCAGAAAGAAACCGATAGCTCCGGCTATTATCAGTAGGTTTTGAGGTGTGAAAAATACCTGTGGACCGCTGGACACGGCAGTATCAATGACAAGACCAAGGATATAAGCGGTTCCAGCCTCCATCCCGCCTGCCAATGCCGAAAACAAAGCTGCCAAGATCAACATTGGCCAAGCCCCGGACAGGCTCCAGCGCAAGAAAGGCCAAAGAGTTTGCGGCGGCGGCCCTACTGCAGGGCGAAATGCGTCGATCCAATTTCCAATATTCATTCTGCTGCCTCGATATTCAGGAAACCACCCGACTGCCGCGCCCAAAATTGGGCATATTGCCCCTGCGCAGCCAGTAGATCATCGTGACTACCTTGTTCCACTATCCGACCCTGGTCCAGCACCAGAATTCGATCCATCTGTGCGATGGTGGACAGCCTATGTGCAATCGCGATCACGGTCTTGCCCTCCATCATGCCATACAAGGTTTTCTGGATCACCGCTTCCACCTCGCTGTCCAGCGCACTTGTCGCCTCGTCCAACAACAGGATTGGTGCGTTTTTGAGTATAACACGGGCCAAAGTGACACGCTGACGCTGGCCGCCCGACAGTTTCACACCTCGTTCACCAACGTGTGCATCATACCCTTTGCGCCCTTGCGGGTCTTCGAGATCCAGAATGAAATCATGAGCTTCAGCTTGCTTGGCCGCTTTGATCATTTGCTCTTCGGTTGCATCTGGGCGCCCATACAACAAGTTATCACGCACCGAGCGATGCAGCAGTGAGCTGTCTTGTTGTACCATACCGATATTGCTGCGCAGGCTATCCTGAGACACCGAGCGAATATCCTGACCATCAATCAAAATTTGCCCGCGTTCAGTGTCGTAAAACCGCAAGAGCAACTTAACCAAAGATGATTTGCCCGCACCGGAACGGCCAATCAAACCAATTTTTTCACCCGGCCGAATGGTAAGATTCACTTTATCAAGACCACCGGTTTCTCGCCCGTAGTGATGCGATAGGTTCTTAAGTTGAATCTGACCACTGGTTAGTTGCAAAGGGGCCGCATTGGCGGCATCCACCAGATCAATCGGCTGAGCAATCGTTTGCATGCCTTCGGAAACCACACCCAATTCACGGAAGAACGAATTCAAAGCCCACATAATCCAGCCAGTCATCGCATTTAGACGCAAGGTTAGCGTGGTCGCTGCCGCGACGACACCAACTGAAGCCTGATCCAATGACCAAAGATACATAGCCCAGCCCACCACTCCAACGATCAGCACGCCATTCAATGTAACCAAGACGCCATCAACAATGGTGAAAATCCGCATCTCTGCCTGAAAGGTCTTGCGCGTTTTCTCAATCACACCCTTGGCAACCGCCATTTCGTGGTTGTGATGTGCAAACATCTTGACCGAATGAATATTGGAATAGCTGTCCACTACGGCTCCGGTCACTGCCGAACGCGCGTCAGATGAAGCCTGAGATGCTGGGCCAACCCGCTTGATCATCCAGCGCACCAACAAACCGTATAATGCAAACCAAATAATCAGGGGCAACAGTAAGCGTGGATCAGCTGCCATCAGTAAAATGGCAGCGCCAATCAGGTAAGCAAGCGAGAAAGAAATCGCGTCGAAGACCTGAAATACCACTTCACCTGCGGCTGGTGGTGTCTGCATGATCCGGTTGGCAATACGGCCCGCAAAATCGTTTTCAAACCAGCCAACCGATTGACGTAAAACATGTTTATGAGCCCGCCAGCGGATCAACGTGCCAAAATTGGGAAGAACCGCATTATTCAAAATCAGTACATCCACCAACTGAAGTGCGGGACGGATCAATAAGATAAAGGCAGCAACAAGAATCAGTTCAGTACCGTGGTTCTCCCACAAGTGGGCAGGTCCATTGCCCAACAGGTCCACAATCCGACCCATATAATAAATGAGTCCAATTTCAATCGTTGCTACGATGACGGACATGACAGCTGCCCAAAAGAATATTCTTTTAAACGGCTGGGAGTAGCTACGCATAAACGGCCACAACCGCGTTGGTGGCGTATCCTGTTCCGCATAGTCGCAATAAGGGTCTACAAGATTTTCAAAGTATCGAAACATGGGGGGGTGCTCCAGTTGAGCAATAGCAATTACAAATGCAGACAACGGTGCCAAGGCACCCTAGTCAATCAGACAGGATATCGGTTTTAAATGAACCAGATCCCACGATACATTTGTATTCCTCCGTCATTTGACAGGTTATTGATGGCCTACAGTTAGGACAGATTTTTATCTTTGTCACGCGCTTTGGTTGTGCTGTCGCTATTTTCGATTGGCCAACAGCGCCTCACGGGTCAGCGTAAACCCTGAGGTGATCCAGTCAGACTCAAGTTGTTTCAACGTTTCTCCCAATTGTTTACCCGTAATTTCTGGCATCAAATCACGCGCCGACAGTGGAAATTTCGCAGATCCACCAAAGGCAATTTCAGTCTCTAAATTGGGAAAAAGGGGTTGTTCCAACAATGCTGATCTCAATAGCAGCACATCCCTCGCCTTGGTGACGCCAAACCTATATCCCAGTTCAGATGGAGATGTCGTTCCCTCAGCCTGATCGCGCAAAGTGATCCAATTGACAACCTGCGCCTTGCTTAGCCGCAAGTGTTCCCCAATATCTGCACCGCCCAGCGCGGCCAATCGACGTATAGGATCAGGTGCATGCCCTGCTTCAAGACAGATCAGTGGCGCCAGCGCACGGTCATCCGCTCCGGGGAGCAAGCGCAAAAGCACGCCTGACTGCCGCATTGCTGCGACTGCCGGGGCCGGATCATCAGCTGACAGAAGCTTAAGAAACTCAGCGCCAACCCTTTCACGCGACAATTGATCCAGACCATCCAGATTGCCTGCAATCGCCGCCAAAGCATCGGGGTCAAACCCAGCATCGGGGTCACCATACCAAGCATGAAATCGGAAATACCGCAGTGATCGCAGATAGTCCTCGCGAATGCGGTTTTGTGCCGTACCAATAAATCGCACCTGACGAGCCTTCAGGTCTGCCATGCCGCCCAGAGGATCAACCACTGTTCCATCAGGACGTGCATACAGGGCGTTCATCGTGAAATCGCGCCGAGCAGCATCATCAGCGATGTCACTGGAAAATGCCACAGTAGCGCGGCGACCATCAGTCGCTACATCCTTGCGAAAGGTGGTGATTTCAAAGGGTGTACCACCACCAACGAGCGTAACGGTCCCATGATCAATCCCAGTTGGAATCGCCTTGATCCCTGCCCGTTTGGCCAATTTCATTACCGTTTCAGGCTGTGCATCCGTAGCCAAATCCAGATCCGAAACCGCGACACCCAAAAGCGCATTGCGGACACATCCGCCAACAAAGAGCAGCTGCGCCCCATCGGCACAGATGGCATCACAAACCGTTTGAGTGTTGGGATCACTTAGCCAAGGTTGATCAATTCGGGTCATCATTGCATCCGATCTGCTAGCCCACGCAGCATTCGTGCAGTGGCACCCCATATATAGTAGGGACCATAAGGAACCGTAAAATAGAGCCGCCGTTCGCGCCGCCAATACCTTGATTCAACGACATAGTTTTCGGGGTTTAGCAGGTGGTTGAGAGGAACGGAAAACACCTCGTCGACCTCGCCCGGTTCGGGCTGTAACTGAAAATCACGGTCAATTATTGCTACGACGGGTGTGACCCGGAATCCAGTAACGGTTTCATGTTCGGGTAATTGGCCGATAACCTGTGGAAGATCACTCGGCAGACCGACTTCCTCCCAGGCCTCGCGCAGGGCAGCAGCGGTAACATCGGCATCGCCTTCATCCTGCTTGCCGCCCGGAAATGCGATTTGGCCCGGGTGATGCTTCAGTGCCGATGACCGCTTGGTGAGAATTACATGTGGTTCGCCACTAGTGGTAGAAATAGGCACCAATACGCCAGCAGGACGCAACTTGCGCCCTGCTGCCAGTTCAATATTCGGGTTCAAATCAAAATCCGACGAACCCGTTCCGGATCGCTCCAAAGCCGTTCGAAGGGTTTCGATCAGGTCAGGCATTCGGCGGATTTTCCGCGTCAAACCCAACCGTTTTAGGGTCTAGGTCATAATGGGAACTGCAAAACTGGCAGTCAGCAGTAATACGCCCGTCATCGGTGGTCATTTTTTGGAGGTCCTGAGCGGAATAGATAGACAGGCTTTGACGCACACGCTCTTCAGAACATGTACAGCCAAATGTGACGCTCTGTGGATCGAACACGCGTGGCTCTTCTTCATGGAAGAGGCGCAGCAAGAGGTCGGTTGGAGGAACCGAGGGGCCAATCAATTCAAGGTCCTCGACTGTGTCCAGCAGGATATTGACCCGATTCCAATTTTCGCCCTCTTCACCATCCACTAGATCAGCAGCGGTTAAGATCTCACCGTCACCTTCAGCTTGGGCGACAAAAGGGGATGCCTTGGGCATATGCTGCAACATGATACCGCCCGCCCGCCAATGCTCCGCACTTCCGGGTGTTGAGGATTTACCAAAACTGAGGCTAAACCGGGTTGGTAATTGTTCAGATTGAGCAAAATAGGCTTCGGCACAGGCCGACAGAGATTCGCCATCCAGCGAGGTGATACCCTGATATGGTGTGTTACCTTCACCCTGATCTATCAGAACTGCGAAATATCCATCACCCACCTGATCAAATGGCGTGCGATCATCCAGCCGGTCAGCGTCATAGCTGGCATAAGCACGAATTCTAGCCGGTTCGCCCTCAACCTGTGGCGCATAATAGTCGGTTGCTATCATCCGAACCGGGCCTTTGGATTGTACCTGCAGTGACAGTTTCCAGCGCAATTTGATGGTCTGGCCGATCAACGCGGTCAACAATGCCATTTCGGCCACTAGGGCTTCGACTTGTGGCGGGTATTCATGTTGTTTCAGGATACCATCCAACACGCCATCCAGCCGCGCCACGCGGCCACGCATGTCGACAACATCAAGTTGAAATGGCAGGACTGTATCGTCCCAAGCGATTTGTGTTCCAAGAGTCATGGGGTTTCCTTACACGCCCGAGGTTGGCATATCGAGCCTATATAGGTGTATCACATTTGGATGAAAGGGGTTGCAGCGTGATCAGACGATTTGGAGAGCCACCAGAGCCGGGTCGCCACTATCACCGCAGGCCTGGTGTTTATGCGTTATTGCCTCGAAATGGTCAATTCCTACTCACCTGCCAATATGATCCTGACCCTGACATTCAATTGCCCGGTGGAGGCATTGACCCGGGTGAATCTCCTCTCCCAGCGCTGCACCGTGAGGTTCATGAGGAAACTGGTTGGAGTATTTCCACTCCGCAAAAATTTGGAATTTTCCGACGGTTTGTTTATATGCCAGAGTACGATTTGTGGGCAGAAAAACTATGCCACATATACGTTGCTCGTCCAGTGCAACGCATTGCTCCACCTAGGGAAAAAAACCATGAAGCCATTTGGACGGACGCATCAGATGCTGTCAGTCAGCTAGGCAATCCCGGAGACCGGTTTTTTGCTGCTCAATTGAATAGATTAAAACAGCATCGTTGAGAAATATCATTCTGAGGTCATCCCCTCACGCCCAACAATGGCAGATCTACAAATCACGGTCCATTGTACTCAAACACAGTGGCTGAAACGTCATCTTCCAGACCAAATTCTGGCGACATCACTTGTGTAAGGTGCCAATATAGATCGTCCAAAAATTCCTGACCACTTTGTCGGGAATCACACTTTTCAATCAGATCTAACAGTCCTTCAGGTTCTAGCATCTCGCCATTCACCAGCCGTGCTTCGGTAAAACCATCCGAATAGAGCAGTAGTCTATCACCCGGCTCCATCACCGTTTCCACCTGCGTATAGGGGATATCAGGTATCAATCCTACGGGTACACCGCCTTCACCCAAGAACTCTGTCGACCCATCTTTGCGTAAGACCAATGGGTGTGGATGACCCGCCTGGACCAGTTTGAGAATGCCGCTGCGTAGATCCACAATGCAGTAAGCCATAGTGAAGTATTCTTCGATTCCTGTATCAGCAATCAATCGAGCGTTCAGTAGGCTGGCCACTTCCTCGGGCTGGCGCAATGCATAGAACCGATTAAAGCGTTTTTCCATCGCGACGTTCTGATCAAAATAGTTTGTCGACAAATAGCCACCCAGACGGGCCGTCATCATTGCCGACGTGATACCATGGCCAGACACATCTATCGAATAGAACCCCAACCGGTTCACACCTGGCGAGAACATCCCAACAAGATCCCCACCAATATGACCGCAGGGCTTTAGCAGCAAGCTGACTGAAGACGACCCAAATTTGCGCGACAGTTCCGGCACCAGAGATTGTTGGATTTTTCGTGCTTGAACCAAGTCTTTGTCAATTGCGTCATAGACACGCTGCAGTTCACCCAAAGTATCGGAAACAATACGATTTTTTTCGGACAGTTCACGCTGCATTCGCAGAATACGTTCACCCGCCGAAATACGGGCTCGCAGCTCATTCGAACTTACGGGCTTAGTTAGAAAATCGTCAGCGCCAGCATCGAGACCTTCCGCGACTTCGTTCTTTTCACTTTTTGAAGTCAGCAGGATAAAATAGCTGTAGCTTTCCTTGGAATACTCACGAAATGCCCGGCAGAAATCTAAGCCACTCATTCCAGGCATCATCCAGTCACTGAGAATCAAGTCCGGCGGGTCCAAACTGCAAATTTCCATTGCAGCCTCACCGCTTTCAGCTTCGGTAACCTCGAATCCCCACTTTTTCAGCGACGCCACAAGAATGCGCCTCTGGAGCCGACTGTCGTCCACGACCAGAACCCGTCGAATCGACCCATTGTCGATTTGCTCGTCCTTATCAAATGTACTGTCTGGCAACACCGAATGCACCTCGTTAATGTCAGCCGAAAATCTAGTAACCGGTGGCAATATCACTCCTGCCACTTAACAAGCCATGAACCTTAAAATTTAACGTATACTTCCTCATTCATCATAATTTTACGGTTTCAGCGTACATGTAGCAGAATTAAGAACGAGTAACAGGATTTCCGCCATGATTGACTGGCCTAGAGTAAAAGAATTGCGTGAAGAAGTAGGCGCCGAAGACTTTGGGGAAGTTGTCGATCTGTTTCTAGAAGAAGTAGAAGAAGTTATTGGCAAGCTCAGCAAACTCTCTGATCGTACGCAGCTGGAGCAAGATTTACATTTTCTGAAGGGTAGCGCTTTGAGCCTAGGGTTTCAGGGGTTTTCTTCACTGTGCCAAGATGGGGAACGGAAATCCGCACAGGGTAGTGCAGACACTGTAGATGTTCCGGCGATCATCGCGACGTATCAATCTTCTAAAGCCACGTTCATCAACGAATTGCCCAATCGGTTTTGAGAAAAGCCTGATCTATCCATAGTTTTAACGCTCCCAATGTCCGAGTTGCATTCCTCAGGTGAATGCAATCCCCGAATGGTTCCGACTCTAAATCACAAATTGCGCCAAAGTTTCATCACTGGTTATGTCACTGTAAGTGAACCCTGCTTCGTCGAGTCGGGAAAATAGCTTTGGAAAATTCTCTGGTCGCTTGGTTTCAATGCCAATCAAAACCGAACCAAAGTTGCGAGCAGATTTTTTCATATACTCAAACCGGGCAATGTCATCTTCTGGTCCCAGAATGCCCAGGAACTCTTTCAACGCTCCGGGACGTTGTGGGAGTCGTAGCAGGAAGTATTTTTTTACGCCCGAGTAACGTTGCGCACGTTCCTTGACCTCTGGCAGGCGTTCGAAGTCAAAATTTCCGCCTGAGGTGATACAAACAACCGTCTTTCCCCGTATCCACGAGCGAACATCGCCCAGCGCTTCCACTGCAAGCGCGCCGGCTGGCTCCAAAACGATGCCTTCGACGTTCAACATCTCGATCATCGTTGTACAGATCCGGTCCTCAGAAATAGTCAGCACATCAGGCAGTGGAACATGTTGCAACAAAGCAAATGGTTGCACCCCAATACGCCCAACAGCGGCACCATCGACAAAAGTATCAACACGATCAAGAGAAACCGGATGCCCTGCTTTTAGCGCCGCTTTCAGACAGGCCCCACCCTCAGGCTCAACAAACAAACAATGAATCTGATCACCAAACCAACTTGCCACCCCAGAGGACATTCCTCCTCCGCCTACAGGCAGGATCACGTGATCAGGGACTTTACCCAGTTGCGCCTCGATCTCGACCGCAATTGAGCTTTGACCTTCAATTACATCCGCATCATCAAATGGCGACAAAAAATGGCCGCCTTCACGCTGACACCATTCCTGTGCCGCTGTCAGAGTGTCATCAAAATAGTCGCCGACAAGATGGACCTCGATCTGGTCACCACCAAACATCCGGGTTTTCTGGATTTTTTGCTGTGGCGTGGTCACAGGCATAAAAATCACGCCTTTAACCCCCATGTGACTGCACATATAGGCAACGCCTTGGGCATGATTGCCAGCGCTGGCGCAGACAAACAGATCCTGATCCGGTTGTTTACGCATCGCGTTGAATGCACCGCGAATTTTGTAAGATCGCACTGGGCTCAGATCTTCTCGCTTGAGATAAATCTCGGCACCAAAACGCTCTGACAGATGCGCATTGCGCTGCAGCGGTGTGGCTGGGAATACATCGCGCATAGCGGCTTCGGAGGCACGGGCCTGGGTCTGAAAATCAGTCATGCCTTATTGAGTGGCCTATGCCTGCCCTCAAGGCAAGGGGCAGGCAAATATTCATGGAAGTCCGAAGGAGATCAATCAATCTCGCGCTCTTCGACATAGTGGCCGTAGATTGTTGTCAAAATACTGACATTTACCAAGGACATCACCAGGGCAATCAATAATTGAAAAGCTATTCCGAACGGAGGGAACACCACCATAGACAATCCGGCAACATACTGGAGCAAAAACTGAACAACCGCAGTCGAAATACCGGTAACCAGCAAGGGACCGCTTGCCCCTGCTGTAAAGACCCAAGCTTCTCCTAGCTTTAGGGAATCTCCAACTGCAGCCGCGGGCAGAACTGGCGAAAGTCGATAAAAAATGAGATATGCAAGCGTCATTGTGACCAAAGGAATAAACTGTGCAACCATTGGCAAGGCCGATGAAAAGCCTGCAGCGGCAACACCAACAATCATTCCAAGCGGAAGCATGGACACAACAACAACGAGTCCAATTAGCAGGCCGCTGCCAAAGTAGGCCACGATCCGGTCAATACGAAATTCAGGTATCCAGCCACTTGGGTACTCCTCGAGCAAAATAAAACGGTGCCAAGAAACAAAAATCCACAGTTGGATAACTACGAACAAAATCAAAAACGATAAGATCGGCAAGAGCCGAGCTCCAACACCAACATCTCGGACCAATAACTCGACCGAACCTTGAGTGTTGAACGTATCAAAAGTTAATCCGGTTATCAGCAGTAACGCAGCAAACAAACCAAACCCGATCAACACAGGCACCAGTGCAATCTTCATGGCTTCGGACAAATTGCGCGTCACCATCCCCACTGAATGAGCAAATATGCTCCAACCTTTCATAATTCGTCCTTCCAAATACCAAATCAAATTTGCTGCGGACCCTAGACGGAGCTAGTCATCGCGAAAACCCCAGAAATCCTTGCTCTCTCTCGCGAAAAGCGATATCGGCCAATCGTTCTGCTGAAGAGGAAATTCCAATGTCCGCGCCCAAAAAAGTTGTTCTGGCCTATTCCGGTGGCCTTGATACCTCGATCATCCTGAAATGGCTGCAGACCGAGTACGGTTGTGAGGTTGTCACCTTTACCGCCGATCTGGGTCAGGGCGAAGAGCTGGAGCCCGCCCGCGCCAAAGCGGAACTGCTGGGAATTGCACCGGAAAACATCTTTATCGAAGATGTTCGTGAAGAATTTGTCCGCGACTTTGTTTTCCCGATGTTCCGCGCCAACGCGGTATACGAAGGCTTGTATCTGCTGGGTACTTCAATTGCCCGCCCGCTGATCTCCAAACGTCTTGTTGAGATCGCAGAAGCTACCGGCGCTGACGCTGTTGCACACGGTGCTACCGGCAAAGGCAACGACCAGGTTCGGTTCGAACTGGCCGCATACGCATTGAACCCCGACATCAAGGTAATTGCACCTTGGCGTGAGTGGGATCTGACCTCACGTACTCGTCTGCTGGAGTTTGCTGAAGCCAACCAAATCCCGGTTGCCAAGGACAAACGTGGCGAGGCCCCCTTCTCGGTTGACGCCAACCTGCTGCACACCTCGTCCGAGGGCAAAGTGCTGGAAGATCCCGCTGTTATGGCACCCGATTACGTCTATCAGCGCACTGTTCACCCCGAAGACGCACCGAATGAGCCTGAGTTCATCGAAATCGGTTTTGATAAAGGCGATGCAGTTTCGATCAATGGCGAATCAATGTCGCCAGCCACTATCCTCACCAAGCTCAACGAGTTGGGTGGCAAGCATGGCTGTGGCCGTCTCGACCTTGTTGAGGGTCGCTTTGTTGGCATGAAATCGCGTGGCATCTACGAAACACCGGGCGGCACACTGCTGCTAGAAGCACACCGTGGTATCGAATCGATCACCATGGACCGCGGCGCGATGCACCTCAAAGATGAGCTGATGCCAAAATATGCAGAGCTGATCTACAACGGGTTCTGGTATTCGCCTGAGCGTGAAATGCTGCAAGCCGCCATCGACGCGAGCCAAACCCATGTCACCGGCACCGTACGTTTAAAACTGTATAAAGGATCTGCCACCTGTGTTGGCCGCTGGTCCGAGCATTCGTTGTATTCCGAAGAGCACGTCACATTTGAAGATGACGCCGGCGCATACGATCAAAAAGACGCGGCTGGATTTATTCAGTTGCAAGCCCTACGTTTGAAATTGATCGCGATGCGCAACAAACGGGTTAAGTAATGGAAGATGAAGACTTCTCTGATGAGTTAGAGATGTTTGTCGAGGCTCAGGACACCGTGTGGAACGATGTCCTGAGTGAACTCGCTGCCGGGCAAAAGAACAGCCACTGGATGTGGTTTGTTTTTCCGCAACTGGCCGAACTGGGTAAATCCCATATGGCCCAGCTCTACGGCATCGAGGATTTGACAGAAGCAACTGCCTATTTGAATCACACTGAGCTAAGTAGTCGATTGATCGAAGTCAGCCGTCTTATGCTGACTCATACATCCATTCCTGCTGATCAGATTCTTGGGCCAGTTGACGCTAAAAAGCTCCGTTCTAGCATGACCTTGTTTAGCGCAGTCCCCAACGCTCCAGTTGAATTTCAACAGATTTTGGGACAGTTTTTTGAAAACGACCCCTGTCCCCTAACCAAGGCAGCGTTGATTGGAAACTGACCCTTACTGGCGCAGAGCGCTAGTAAGGGAACTTCGACTTCTCCTAGGCTATAAAGTTCCCTCACCTCTCTGTGACAAATGATGTCAGCATATTGAGGCGAATTAAGACGCACGTCAGGGTAAGGGAAATGGAGGTAACTATGCGCCTAATTGACAACCTGAAGCCCGTTGCGTTGACCGTACTGATGTTGGTAGTGGCACTGTTACGTGGCCATGAAGCCCATGCTGAAACACGCGAAGTTCTGGTAGTTGCAGGAGGCTGCTTTTGGTGTGTCGAAAGTGATTTTGAATCTGTTCCGGGAGTGTCCAACGCGGTTTCAGGATACATCGGCGGCACCAGCAAACATCCGACCTATAAACAAGTCAGCAAGGGTGGAACCGGACACTACGAAGCAGTCCAGATCTTTTTTGATTCTGAAAAAGTCAGCCGCGAAACTCTGCTAATGATGTTTTTTCGCTCAGTAGATCCAACCGATGCTGGAGGGCAATTTTGCGATCGTGGTGACAGCTACCGTACAGCCCTATTCGTCTCTAACACGGGCGAAAGGACACTAGCAGAACAGGTCAAGGTGGAAGCGCAAATGGCATTGCAGCAAACGATTGTAACCCCGATACTGGAAATGACTCCGTTTTATCCAGCAGAAGCCTATCACCAAGATTACTACAAAGGTCGAAACCTGGTATTCACTCGGTTTGGTCCCAAACGACAGGCCGAGGCTTATAAACGTTATCGCCAAGCCTGCGGCCGAGATGAACGAGTAGCAGAGCTATGGGGGGATGCAGCGCCGTTTGCCAACAAGCATTAAGGGCGAAGGAACTCCGCCCTATCTGTATCCCCAACCAAATACCCAAATTGACGCTAGAACTGAGCGTCTTGGGTTTCTTTTAGATCAGGGATGACATCAGCTGTACCTGGCCGCGTGACCATCAGTGCGGCCGCGCGTGTCGCAAGCATCATTGCTTGCGGCATAGGCAGTCCCCGATCAAGTCCCGAAAGAACATAGCCAGTAAAAGTGTCGCCAGCGCCCGTTGTATCGACGGCTGTAACAGGTAATGCAGGAATGTCCAAAATCTCTCCCGTTCCCATACTAAAATGGCGCGCGCCTTTAGCTCCCAAAGTGATAATCACATCTGAGACGCCTAATTCGGTGGCGGGCTTTCCTGTTGCATGCTCCAACTGCTGAGCTTCAACCTCGTTTAGGAACAACAGATCTAGAAATGGCAAAACCGCCTGCACAGCTTCGGCATCGAACGGTGCAGCCGCGTAGCAAACTCGTAAGCCCAGTTCGCGACCCATTTTTGCAGCCTCCCCCTGCATATTCGTTTCGTTCTGCAAAACGAGAATATCGCCCGACCCAGCCTGTGACACAGCCAGCCCCAGTTGATCATTGGTCAACTCTCTATTGGCCCCGGGGAACAAGATGATTTGGTTTTCACCCTGGCGATCAACAGCGATGATCGCGTGGCCGGTTGGCGTGTCAATCTGGTCAATATAGCGGGTGTCTACGCCATATTCCATCAACCTATCGACTGCCCATTTTCCATCAGGGCCCACCGCACCAATGTGACAGACATGCGAGCCGGCACGAGCGGCAGCGACCGACATATTGGCCCCCTTGCCGCCCAGAAATTGCTGCAAATCCAGCGCCGCCAGTGTTTCACCAGGCGTCGGCAAATGCGGTAGCGCATAAACCATATCAGCGTTGATAGAGCCGAGATTCCATATTGCCATGGTATTTACCCGATGTCGCAGGCAGCCAGCACTGCCATGTTTAGAATGTCATTGGCGGTTGCTGTCGTTGAACAAATCTGAATCGGTTTATCTACTCCACTCAGAATTGGGCCAACCACAGTGGCGCCCCCCATTTCCTGCATCAGTTTCACCGAGATCGAGGCTGAGTGACGGGCAGGAACGATCAGGATATTGGCTGGGCCAGTCAGGCGTGAGAAGGGATAGGCGTCTTGCGACGCTGCATTCAAAGCTACGTCAACCGTCATTTCGCCCTCATATTCAAAGGAGACGCCGCGTTGGTCCAGCACTGCCGGCGCCAGATGCATTTTCTCTGCACGTTCTGACACTGGGTACCCAAATGTGGAAAAGCTGACAAAGGCAACGCGTGGATCCAGTCCCATGTGACGGGCAACACCAGCGGCACGTTCGGCAATGTTTGCCAGATCGTTTTCATCTGGCCACTCATGTACCAGAGTATCACCAATCAGAACAATCCGCCCTTTGTGCAACAACGCCGTGACCCCTGCCGCACCGTGCGCAGCATCGGCGTCAAATACATGGTTAACACGATCCAGCACATGCGCAGATTTGCGGGTGGCACCTGTAACAAGACCATCACCGTGCCCATGGGCCAGCATCAAAGAGGAAAATACATGCCGATCGCGCGCGGCCAACCGGTGTACATCCTTGAGATCAAACCCTTTGCGCTGCAGGCGTGAATAAAGGAAATCTTTGTAAGTATCCAAATGTGGAGTGATGGCAGCGTTGATCACTTCCAATTCGCCAACCGCATCACCAAGGCCGGCCTCTTCTAGCTTTTGCTTCACGTCGTCCTGACGGCCAACAACAAGTGCCTTACCAAAACCCGAGCGCTGATAGGTAACCGCAGCGCGCAATACACGCTGGTCGTCGCCTTCGGCAAAAATCATCCGGCTCTGCGCTGTACGCGCGCGCGCATTCAGGCCTCGCAAGATCGACGCAGTAGGATCCATACGGCTTTTTAGGCTCAGTTCGTAGGTTTCCATGTCAATAATTGGCCGTCGCGCAGCACCAGTATCCATGCCTGCTTTGGCCACTGCCACTGGAATCCGGTGGATCAAACGAGGATCAAACGGTGTCGGAATGATGTAATCACGACCAAATGACAGGCTTTTGCCATAGGCCAGCGCAACCTCATCCGGGACATCCTCACGTGCGAGTGCAGCCAGTGCATGGGCACACGCAATTTTCATTTCATCGTTGATAGCGCGTGCATGAATATCAAGCGCACCGCGGAATAGATAAGGAAAGCCCAGCACGTTATTGACCTGGTTCGGATAATCCGAACGACCAGTAGCAACGATGGCGTCTTCCCGAACCTCATGGGCCTCTTCCGGCGTGATTTCTGGATCAGGGTTCGCCATAGCAAAAATCACCGGATTGGGTGCCATCGCTAAAACCATGTCCTGAGTCACTGCACCCTTGGCAGAAACACCAAGGAACACATCAGCACCCTTCATAGCTTCTTCCAATGTGCGCAGATCAGTAGGCACGGCATGAGCTGATTTCCACTGGTTCATACCCGCGGAACGACCTTGATAAATCACACCCTTAGTATCACAAATAATGCAATGTTCGTGTCGCGCACCCATAGCTTTCAGCAACTCGATACAGGCAATTCCTGCAGCGCCGGCGCCGTTTAGAACAATTTTTACATCTTCGATTTTTTTACCAGAAATATGCAGCGCATTGATCAAACCTGCTGCACAAATCACCGCAGTGCCGTGCTGGTCGTCATGGAATACAGGAATGTCCATTTCTTCCTTCAGGCGTTGCTCAATAATGAAACATTCCGGTGCCTTGATATCTTCAAGGTTGATCCCACCAAAGGTTGGCTCCATCAACTTTACCGCGTTGATAAAGGCCTCAGGGTCTTCGGTGTCCAGCTCGATATCAATCGAGTTGACGTCCGCAAAGCGTTTGAACAGAACCGCTTTGCCCTCCATGACCGGCTTAGACCCAAGCGCACCCAAATTGCCCAAACCCAAAACCGCGGTCCCGTTCGAGATGACAGCAACCAGATTGCCCTTGTTGGTATAGTCATAGGCCAGTGCAGGGTTTTCAGCGATCGCCTCGCAGGGGACTGCAACGCCCGGCGAATAGGCAAGTGACAGATCACGCTGAGTGGTCATCGGTACCGTGGCCGCGATCTCAAATTTGCCGGGTGTTGGCTCTAAATGAAAGGCCAGGGCTTCTTCATTGGTGATTTTAGCTTTGGTCATTGCGTCTGTTTCCTGATCGGTGCCTCTTGGCGTCATATCGCAGGCAGCGCATGTTCTCAACGCTTATACGTTTTGACCTTTCGCCACAGGCGGCTGGTTTGTAAGGTCGCGCCGACTTGACCCCACCAGAATACAGACACGGAGACCTGACTTTGGCCACTGTCACGCCCATGATGGCGCAATATCTCGACATCAAGGCGCAATACCCCGACGCGCTGCTGTTCTACCGTATGGGCGATTTCTACGAGATGTTCTTTGATGATGCGGTCGCAGCAGCCGAAGCACTGGACATATCGTTAACCAAACGTGGCAAGCACAATGGCAATGACATTCCAATGTGCGGAGTGCCGTTTCACGCCGCCGAAGGCTATCTGCTGACATTGATCCGCAAGGGATTTCGGGTTGCTGTGGGTGAACAGTTGGAAACCCCTGCAGAGGCCAAGAAACGTGGTGGCAAAACAGTCGTCAAACGGGATGTGGTACGCTTGGTTACACCCGGCACCCTGACCGAAGACTCCCTTCTTGAAGCTCGCCGCCACAATTTTTTAGTTTCCTATTCTGAGATGCGCGAACAAGCGGCCTTGGCATGGGCGGACATTTCAACGGGTGCATTTCATGTGAAGCCAGTGGCGCGCGTTCGATTGTCGCCAGAGCTGGCACGCCTAGGTCCATCTGAATTGATCGTCGCAGATGGACCGGCTTTTGATCATATCCGGCCCTTGGCTGAAGAGTATAAATTCCCACTGACACCACTGGGCAAAGCCAGCTTTGACAGCACAGCCGCAGAAAAACGCCTGTGCACTCAATTCAAAGTTGCGGCACTCGATGGGTTCGGCACATTTTCACGCGCCGAAATTTCAGCAATGGGCGCTTTGATCGATTACCTTGAAATCACGCAAAAGGGAAAACTTCCCTTGCTGCAGGTGCCCGAGCAGGAAGCCGAAAACCGAGTTATGCAGATTGATGCAGCGACACGGCGAAATCTGGAGCTAACCCGGTCTTTGTCCGGTGATCGCTCTGGCTCCCTGCTAGCTGTTATTGATCGCACCGTCACCCCAGGCGGTGGCCGTCTGTTGGAGCAACGTCTATCCAACCCTTCCCGCAGTCTGGACGTCATTCATTCACGCCTGACGGCGCTAGATTTTTCTTTTGACCACAGTCAACTCTCCGAACAATTACGTGATGCCCTGCGTCGAACTCCAGATCTGGACCGGGCACTGTCCCGATTGGCTTTGGAACGAGGTGGGCCACGCGACCTTGCCGCCATCCGAAACGGACTAGCGGAAGCGGAGGCCATTGCCGAATTGTGCAAGGATCTCGACCTGCCGGAGCTGACCGCACTGGCAGTCACCAGTTTGCAGGGGTTTGATGACCTGCTGGAGCTGCTGGATGCGGCTCTGGTAGCCGAGCCTCCGTTGCTGGCCCGTGACGGTAGTTTTATCGCGTCGGGCTATAACAGCGAACTGGATGAAGCACGCACCCTACGCGACGAAGGCAGAACGGTTATTGCTGCCATGCAAAAGCAATACGCTGAGCACACCGGTATCAACTCGCTGAAGATCAAGCATAACAACGTGCTTGGATACTTCATTGAAACCACCGCGACACATGCCGAGAAAATGCTGTCTGCGCCCTTATCCGAAAGCTACATTCACCGACAGACAACCGCCAATCAAGTGAGGTTCACCACGGTTGAACTAAGCGAAATCGAAACCAAAATCCTGAATGCAGGAAATCAGGCGCTTGAGATCGAAAAGCGGCTCTATTTAGACCTTTCAGCCTCTATTATGGCTGTATCTGCCAAGCTCAGCAGTGCCGCACGGGGTTTGGCTGAGCTGGACCTGATAACTGCCCTGGCAGATCTGGCCAAGGGTGAAAACTGGAACCGCCCACAAGTCGATGCCAGCCGCGCTTTTGAGATCAGTGGCGGCCGTCATCCTGTGGTAGAACAGGCGTTGCGTAGACAGGGTGGCGAGATATTCGTCGCCAACGACTGTGACCTGACTGCAAGCGATGGCGCAGCAGTTTGGTTACTCACCGGCCCCAACATGGCCGGTAAATCAACATTCCTTCGGCAAAATGCATTGATTGCGCTACTCGCACAGATTGGCAGCTACGTACCAGCTGACAGTGCACATATCGGCGTGGTCAGCCAACTGTTCAGTCGCGTTGGCGCCTCTGACGATTTGGCCCGTGGCCGATCAACATTTATGGTCGAAATGGTCGAAACAGCAGCTATTCTAAATCAGGCTGACGACCGTGCACTGGTTATCTTAGATGAAATTGGCCGTGGTACGGCCACCTACGACGGGTTGTCCATTGCCTGGGCAACCCTGGAACACCTTCACGAAACTAATAGATCCCGCGCGTTATTTGCGACCCATTATCACGAACTTACCCAACTGGCTGCAACACTGGCCGGTGTTGATAATGCAACTGTCACGGTCAAGGAATGGGAGGGCGAAGTAATTTTCCTCCACGAAGTGCGCAAAGGAGCTGCAGATCGGTCTTATGGAGTGCAGGTCGCACAGCTGGCCGGTCTTCCTGCCACTGTTGTGGCGCGTGCACGTGACGTGCTGGATATGCTGGAAAAAAGCAGCCGTAACGGTGGGGGTGGAAGCATCCAGATTGATGATCTTCCATTGTTTGCCGCAGCGCCTCCACCGCAAGCTGCTGCCCCAAAAGGCCCTTCACCTCTTGAGGAGTTACTGGCCAGTGTCCATCCAGACGACCTATCTCCACGTGAAGCGCTCGAGATGCTGTATCGTCTGAAGGACGCAGGTCAATAACATCAAAAAGTGGCTCTTCACAAAGCCACTTCTTACTCCAGATTACTTCGCTTTGAGGATCTACCAACTCCCGCTGGCACCACCGCCAGAAGACGATCCACCACCAAAAGAGCTGCTGGAAGAAGAGCTACTGGATTTCTTTGGAATTGTTTTTGTCGCCGAATATTTGTCAGCGCAATGATGACAGTGATAATCAATCCGCTTGAGGCCGGTCGAAGAGGTCGTTGCATGTATGAGGATAGTGGTGTCACCTTGTAAGGTTTTGTAACCGCAGCTTCGACAGCCTCCCATACGTGAAAACCAGCCTCGGTAGCCCTCGATGGTTACATGATTGCAGTTAGGGCAATCCCACACGTCGTAATCTTTGCTCTTCAACCTTTCTTCGGTCTGTTGACCATCGTCCAAATGTGCATCTTCCAGTTGCTCGGTTAGACGGATCATTTTGTTCCTGTCAACCGGACAGTAACGAGGGCGATTTCGGAACCACCATCGACCCGCCGATACCAGAAACAGCCCGACCCCAGAAATGGCTACCAATACCGCAATCACATTTCGTTCTGCAAACCTCTCCAGCTTCTTCCACGCGCGTCCCAGCGCATTGCTGTCACTTTCATTTGGGTAAGCCCCGGTGAGTTCGTTGATCACCTCATCCACACCCTTGAGGATACCCGCAGCATAATTGTCCTTGCGGAATTCGGGCAGTATTACATCTTGGATGATCTCAGCCATTGCAGCGTTTTTGCTGGTTCCATAACCTGAACCGACTTCGATCCGCATCTTCCGATCATAGCGTGCAACAAGTAGCATTACCCCGTCATCGCGTACTACATTCCCAACTCCCCAATGATTGAAAAGACCTGTGGCAAAGGGTTCGATCGGACCGCTATGCCCATAATCCGACATTCTATTGATGGTGACGGTGGTAAACTCGATATCATGTACAGCACGCAATGTTTGTAGCTTACTTCTAAGCCTCTGTGTTTCCTCTGTAGAAAGGATCCCAACATAGTCGTTGACGAATACTTCTTGGTAATTTGGATAAGACTGAGCGTGTGCAGAATTTCCTGCCGCCATCACCGCAACAGCCAGAATAAGTAATTTTAAGATTTTCAAAACAAAAAAGCTCCCAATATTAGGGAGCTTTCTAACAGCAATCAGGCTGTTTGTTTAGGCAGGCGTCGAAGACACGCCAACTTGGGCTGGGCGCAACAAGCGGTCATGCAACATAAATCCTTCAGCTGATACCTGAATGATATCGCCGGCGCGCGTACCTGGAAGTGGTGCTTCAAACATCGCTTCGTGCATCTGCGGGTCAAATCGGTCACCAACTTGCGGTGCAATATTTTGAATACCGTGTTTGCTGAACACGCCCAACAGTGCACGCATAGTCAGCTCAATCCCTTCGATCATCGCTGCTGAGGCTGCTTTCTGCTCATCGGTTACGCTGTCCAACGCACGCTTCATGTTGTCGTAGACAGGCAACATATCACGGGCGAGTTTAGAGCCACCATATTGTTCAGCATCGCGGCGTGCGCGGTCACCCCGTTTACGGGAGTTTTCAGCATCAGCCAGAGCGCGCATAAACCGGTCTTTCAACTGATCCCGCTCGGCCCGAAGCTCGTCCAGCTCCATCGCTTCATCATCGATCTCAGCGAATTCCTCCGCTAACTCTTCCGCTTCAGCGGTATCAATATCATCCAGAAAATCTTCGTTCTTCGGCTCTGCCATGTTTCACCTCTAACTCCGATCAGAAATCAGCTTTCCAACCAGTTGTGCCGTGTAGTCCACAATCGGCACAATCCGTCCGTAGTTCAGCCGGGTGGGGCCAATCACCCCAACCGCGCCAATGATCTTTCGATCCGAGTTCATATAGGGAGACACCACCAAAGAGGAACCCGAAAGTGAGAAAAGTTTGTTCTCGGAACCAATAAAAATGCGCACACCGTCGCCGTCTTCTGTCAGTTGCAAAAATTCGGCAATGTCTCGCTTACGTTCCAGGTCGTCAAACAGGCTTCGAATACGGTCCAGCCCCTCATCTGGCTCACCGCCTTCCAAAAGATTCGCCCGCCCGCGTACGATCAACCGCGCCGAATCCTCGCCTTCATCCTGCCAAAGTGCCAAGCCGCTTTCGATCATATCCTGTGCTAAAAGATCGATCTCCTGACGCCGGCTTGCAATTTCAGTCTGAATAACCCCACGCAGCTGGGATAGCGTTTTTCCTTCGATCAAAGCATTCAAGAAGTTTGCCGCCTCGCGCATAGAGCTGGGTGTCTGTCCGGGTGGCGGTGTGAATACGCGATTTTCAACCTGTCCATCAGAAAACACCAGAACCACCAACGCCCTGTCAGGAGCGAGCGAAACAAACTCGATATGCCGGATTTCAGCCTCGTGTTTTGGTGTAAGAACCAGGGATGCGCCTTGGGTCACCCCTGACAGTGCAGACCCAACCCGGTCAAGCATTCCGCCAACATCAGCCGAAGTGTCGCCCAACGTTGCATCTATCTTTTCTCTGTCTCCGGCGTTGAGATCTTCGACCTCTAGTAACCCATCAACAAACATCCGCAGGCCCAACTGCGTAGGCACCCGGCCGGCGCTAATATGCGGGCTGTCAAGCAGGCCCAAATGTTCCAGATCCTGCATCACGTTTCTGATCGTTGCTGCGCTGACCTTTTCGCTCAGGCTGCGTGTCAGGGTCCGGCTGCCCACAGGGCCGCCACGGTCCATGTAGTTTTCGACCACAGCGCGGAATACCTCGCGTGAGCGGTTATTCATGTCTTTTAGGATATTGCTTGCGTCGCTCATCTGGTTCCCGGCAATCTTAGACCCCATATCAATCGTAACCGGGGTTGGTACGCCATTAAATCGGCTCTGAGCAAAAGGTCAATCAGGCTTGCATCACAACGGTGCCGGCGGCTATCCCAAGGCCAACAAACAAAGGACACTCCCATGCGACCTTCCGGACGAGAACTGAACCAAATGCGCCCTGTCTCTATCGAGACTGGATTCACCAAGCACGCCGAGGGCTCTTGCCTAATCAAAATGGGTGAAACCCACGTACTGTGCACTGCTTCGATTGAGCCACGCGTGCCGTCGTTTATCAAGGGATCTGGTTTGGGTTGGGTCACAGCAGAGTATGGCATGCTGCCCCGTGCCACAAATACACGGATGCGTCGCGAAGCTGCCTCCGGCAAGCAAGGTGGCCGTACAGTTGAAATTCAGCGTTTGATCGGTCGCGCACTGCGGGCCGGTGTGGATCGCGTAGCATTGGGTGAACGTCAGATCACAGTTGATTGCGACGTGTTGCAAGCCGATGGAGGCACCCGTTGTGCCTCTATTACCGGCGGTTGGGTCGCTCTTCGCTTGGCCGTTAACAAGTTGATGAAGGCCGGCGATGTGAAGATGGATCCCTTGGTTGATCCCGTGGCAGCTATTTCATGTGGTATCTATGCTGGGCAAGTCGTGCTTGATCTAGACTATCCAGAAGATTCCGAAGCCGGCGTTGACGGGAATTTCATTATGACAGGTTCGGGTAAACTGATCGAAGTTCAGATGTCAGCCGAAGGTTCAGTATTTTCACGCGATCAGATGAACCAATTGATGGATCTCGCTGAAAAGGGAACATCCGAGTTGGCTGCAATGCAAAAGGCAGCCTGCGCATGACCCGTAAATTCGCCGGCGGCAAACTGCTGCTCGCCACTCATAACAAGGGTAAACTGGAGGAGATGACTCATCTCCTCGGCCCTTATGGTGTCACTGTGGTTAGTGCTGGTGAAATGGATCTGCCAGAACCCGATGAAACCGAAGACACATTTGTCGGCAACGCCCGCATCAAGGCGCATGCTGCCGCCAAGGCCACAGGATTGCCGGCATTGTCGGATGACTCCGGCATTACAATTGATGCATTGGACGGCGCACCTGGTGTCTACACTGCTGACTGGGCAGAAACTGGAAATGGCCGTGATTTCATGATGGCCATGACACGGGCAAACACTGAACTTGATGCCATCAACGCCCCTGCCCCACGTAGAGCACAGTTTCGCTGTACTTTGGTTTTGGCTTGGCCCGATGGCCACGATGAAGTGTTTGAGGGCGTGATGCCCGGTCAACTCGTCTGGCCAATTCGCGGAGAAAATGGATTTGGCTACGACCCAATGTTCCAACCTGAGGGTTTGGACATAACCTGCGCACAGATGTTGCCGGTAGAGAAACACAAGATAAGTCACCGTGGTCAGGCAGTTTCTCAATTTGTCCAGGCTTGTTTCGGTGGATGATTGGCGCAATGGGGGCTTTGGTCTGTATGTCCATTGGCCATTTTGCCAGGCCAAGTGCCCCTACTGCGATTTTAACAGCCATGTAACATCAAAAATTGATCAAAAAGAATGGGTTAAGGCTTATTTGAGTGAGCTAAAGAGACACTCTGAATTGGTGCCAAACCGAGTACTAAACGCGATATTTTTTGGTGGCGGAACTCCCTCGCTTATGTTGCCGGAAACAGTCGCAGCAGTGATAGAAGAAGCCCGCCAAATTTGGCCTTTTGCCAACGACATTGAAATCACGCTGGAGGCTAATCCCGGATCGGTTGAAGCCGGCCGGTTTGCTGGGTATCGCGATGTCGGCGTCAATCGTATTTCAATGGGCATTCAGGCACTGAACGACGAAGACCTTCGACGTCTTGGCCGAATTCACACCGTGGCAGAGGCCCAAGCCGCCTTTGACGTAGCCCGCAACTGTTTTGACCGTGTTAGCTTCGACCTCATCTATGCGCGACAAGGACAAACGTTAGCTGATTGGCAAGATGAACTAAATCGGGCCTTATCAATGGCAATCGATCACTTGTCATTATATCAGCTAACCATCGAAGAGGGCACCGCCTTTGGTGACCGCTATGCACGCGGAAAGCTCCGTAACCTACCTACTGATGACACAGCCGCCGATATGTATCAGGCAACGCAGGATATCTGTGAAAATCATGGGATGCCAGCGTACGAAGTTTCCAACCACGCCCGTATTGGTGCTGAATCCCGTCACAACCTTATCTATTGGCGTTATGGCGACTATGTCGGCATTGGCCCCGGTGCGCATGGCCGTCTATCCCTGAACGGTGGACGTTTCGCCACCGAAAGTATTCGGGCTCCGGGTGCTTGGTTAAAAGCCGTCTCTAAAGGATCAGGAGATTGCGTCAACAGTCGCTTGACTGCCGAAGAATTTAGCGCAGAACATCTGATGATGGGAATGCGGCTTGTGGAGGGAATTGATATGGCGCGCTTTCAGCAGTTAGCTGGCCACCCCCTACCCCAAGATAAAATATGCGACTTGATACAGTTGGGCATGGTATCGAGATCTGGATCTATCTTGCAGGCCACAGATCAGGGTCGTGCTGTTCTAAATGCAGTGTTACGTGAACTATTAGCGGATTAGCTTCGAATGAGATTTTTGTATGCAGGTTTAGGGCTACTCTGTGTGGCATTTGCGGTTATCGGCGTTGTTCTACCATTACTCCCCACAGTTCCATTCTTACTGCTGGCCGCCTTCTTCTTTGCCAATTCCTCCGAAAGGCTCCACAACTGGATTCTAGCCCATAACCTATTTGGGCCGATGATACAGGATTGGAATGATAACCGCGCCATTCGTCCAGGCGCGAAAAAGGCAGCAACCGTATCGATTGCCGCCGTATTTTCGTTGTCTCTTATTCTTGGCGCCCCAGGTCACATTTTGGTTATTCAATCTCTGGTCCTTAGCTGCGTCCTTATTTTCATATGGACACGCTCTAACGGCTAAGCACACCGCACAACTCATCCAATTGGTCTAGGGTATCATAAGAAATCGTCACAGAACCGGATTCACCTCCTGTTCTGTGGTCAATTGATATCGACATACGCAATATTGCTGACAGGTCATTCTCCAAAGCCCGAGTGTCAGCATCTTTTTCAACCAGAGTTTTGGGTACACGCGGAGCTCGTGGCTGATCTCCCGCCGCGTCCTTCTTTACGAGCACTTCAGTAGCCCGAACGGATAGACCACCTTTAACAATTTTCTTGGCTAGTTCCGACGCATTATCGGATGTGATCAGGGCGCGCGCGTGGCCAGCAGATAGTTTTCGCTCCTGAACAAGAACTTGGACGTCGTCAGGAAGATGCAACAAACGTACCAGATTAGCGATGTGGCTGCGGCTCTTACCCAGTGCCTCAGCCATTTTTTCCTGTGTATGGCCAAATTTTTCCATAAGAAGCTTATAGCTCTGCGCTTCTTCCAACGCATTTAGATCTGCTCTCTGGATGTTCTCAATCAGCGCAACTTCCATAACTTCAACGTCAGAGTAATCACGCACAAGAACTGGAACTTCATGCAGCTGAGCTGCTTGAGAAGCACGCCAACGTCGCTCACCAGCAACAATTTCAAATAGCCCGCCGTCTCTGGGTCGTACGATTAACGGCTGAAGAACACCCTTTTCCTTAATTGAAGCAGTCAGGTCATCCAAATCAACCTGCACAAACTGGCGTCGTGGTTGGTCTGGATTTGCGATAACCTTTTCAATTGGAACCATAACTTCAGCGTTACGAGGTGTCTTTCCACCCGTTCCTACAGGTTCAGCACTGACATCTGCCATTAGGGCAGATAACCCACGTCCCAGGCCGCGAGGTTTAGTCTTTTTGTTCGCCATATTCTATTCTCCCCTGGTTACGCTGCAAGTCGTTGGTGTTTGTTGACCAATTCGTTTGCCAAGGCGCGGTAAGCAATCGCCCCCTGAGAATTGGGATCGTATTGGATTACTGGTAATGCATAGGACGGCGCTTCGCTGACCCGCACATTACGCGGAATTTTGGTTTCAAACACCAAGTCACCCAGATTATCGCGTGCATCCTGTTCCACTTGTTGCGAAAGATTGTTTCGCTTGTCATACATGGTCAAAACGATGCCCTCTATTCTCAGATCAGCATTTGCAGTTTGTCGCACCTCTCGGATCGTCATCATCAACTGGGATACTCCTTCTAAAGCAAAAAATTCACTTTGGAGTGGGATCAGCACCGAGTGAGAGGCAATCATTGCATTCACCGTCAACAGATTGAGAGAGGGTGGACAGTCGATTAGCACATAATCCCAGTCATATTCATCCATCTCCGTCTGTCGGAGCGCATCGTGCAAAAGAAAACTACGTCGTTCGTTGGCAATCAATTCTATATCAGCTGAGCTTAGATCAACCGTTGCAGGGACGATGCCCAAATCCTCAATTTCTGTAGCGCGGATGACGTCCTGCAAGGCGGTTTCACCAATCAGTAAGTCATAAGTCGTAAATACACGGTCCGACGCTTCGATGCCCAGTCCCGTTGACGCATTTCCCTGAGGATCAAGATCAACAACCAAAACTCGTAGACCCGTTTCAACCAGCGCTGATGCCAAATTGATTGTGGTGGTTGTTTTACCAACCCCCCCTTTTTGGTTAGCAACAGCAATAATTCGAGGTCCACTTGGGCGAGACAAATCAGACACGGGCCACTCCCTGTAGTTTTAAGATGACAGCATCAGGTTCAGTCAAACTTGAAATTGGTTCAGCTTCAAAATGCCAACTCTGACATGCATCTTCCACTTCTTTTTTCCATGTCACGCCTTTCGGAAGCAAGACCGTACCATTTGTGCCAAGATGCCGATGTACATAACCTAACAAAACATTAAGATCCGCCAACGCTCGTGCCGACACAATATTTGCATTTTGCGGTTCTACTTTTTCAATCCGATCGCTGATTACTTGTACCCTAACACCGCATTCCCGTGCCGCTGTTCTTAAGAAAGCTGATTTTCTCTGATCGCTTTCGATCAAAGTAACAGCCAACTCTGGGGCCTCATCTGCAGCAAGTAGGGCAACAATGAGCCCTGGAAATCCACCCCCACTACCAATGTCGACCCAAGTCTTTGCAGAGGGTGCGCTCCGGTAAACTTGAATTGAATCTATTATGTGTCGTGTCCAGAGGAATTTTAGACTGTTCTTCGATACCAAGTTGATCTTAGGGTTCCATTTTCGAATAACTTCCGAAAACACTTCTAGTCGTTTCATTGTTTCACGTGAAACATTCAACTGGTCCAACAGCTCACGTTCCATCATGCTTCTCGCGTTTTATGGTTGGTATCTCTTCGCAAACGTGCCAACAGCAAAGCCAAAGCCGCAGGAGTCATACCGTCAATCCGCGCTGCTTGAGCTAAATCGTGTGGTCGAGTATCGAAAAGTTTGGACTGAAGTTCATTGGAAAGGCCCGAAATGCTGGCAAAATCCAGGTCAGCTGGGATCAAATGCCCTTCATCACGCTTCATCGCCTCGATCTCTCGATTTTGCCGCTCGATATAGGTGGCATATAGGGCATCTCTCTCTACCTGACGCCTGATTTCGACCGTCGTTTGCTCGAGAACTGGAACCAGAGTAAGTAGATCTTCGAAGCCAACATCAGGAAATGCCAAGACATCCATTCCGGTGCGACGATTTCCATCTTGGCTAACTTGGATACCAGCTGATAGAAGTTGCTTTGGCGTATACTTGGAATTCTCCAACACAGTCTTCGTGGATTCCATCTGCTCCATTTTTGAAAGAAATATCTTCTGACGTGCCTGACTACAACACCCAATCGAGATCGAGATCGGAGTTAGACGTTGATCTGCATTGTCAGCGCGAAGGGACAGTCTAAATTCCGCCCTGGAAGTAAACATTCGGTAGGGTTCGGTTACTCCGTTGGTAGTAAGATCATCGATCATCACACCAATGTAGCTATTCGAGCGACTAAAAATCACTGGTTCCTTGTCAAGACAGCTAGCGGCAGCATTTAGACCTGCGACCATCCCTTGCGCAGCAGCCTCCTCATAGCCAGTCGTGCCATTAATTTGCCCAGCTAAATACAGCCCCTCAACCCCCCTAAGTGACAAATCTAGCGATAACGACCTAGGATCAACATAGTCGTACTCAATTGCATATCCTGGTTGGAGAATCACAGCATTTTCGAGCCCGAATATGGAATGTACGTAGTCTGCTTGTACATCCTCCGGCAGACTGGTGGATATCCCATTTGGGTAGATAGTATGATCCTTGGCGCCCTCAGGTTCCAGGAAAATTTGATGAGACGATTTGTCGGAAAATCGAACCACTTTATCCTCAATTGATGGGCAGTACCGTGGGCCCACCCCATCAATTTGGCCCCCATACATCGCCGATCGAAATAGATTTTTTTGGATGATATCATGGGTTCGTTCGTTGGTGTGGGTAATGCCACAGGATACTTGTGGGGCAGATGTCCGACTATTCAAAAACGAAAATAGGGTCGGATCATCATCGCCTGGCTGCAATTCTAACCCTGACCAGTCTATTGTTCTGCCATCCAAACGAGGAGGTGTTCCAGTTTTCAATCTACCAAAAGGTACCTCGAATTCATCCATTCGTTCCGCCAGTTTGACAGAAGGTCTATCGCCCATGCGTCCGCCGGGCCGTGATATATCCCCAATGTGGATCACACCGCGCAAGAAGGTTCCCGAAGTCAAAATTACTTTACGTCCTTGGACCTCAGCTCCGTCAGACAACACAACGCCACTGATGCAATTGTTGTTCATCAAGAAGTCTACTGCTTCGCCTTCCACGATTTGAAGATTTTCCTGGGCTTCTGTCAGTTTGAGCATTTCAGTGCGATAGATGGATCGATCGGCTTGCGCCCTAGGACCTTGTACTGCTGGACCCTTGCGCCGATTGAGAAGCCGAAACTGGATACCAGCTTTATCAGCTACTCGTCCCATAACTCCATCGAGCGCATCAATTTCGCGCACCAAATGACCTTTTCCGAGGCCACCTATAGCTGGGTTGCAGGACATGACTCCGATGTCACGGCGGTGTAGGGTTAGTAACGCTGTTTTGACACCCATGCGCGCTGCAGCATGGGCTGCTTCTGTTCCCGCATGGCCACCGCCAACAACAATTACATCAAACATCGAATGTTTCACGTGAAACACTCCTCATTTTCCAAGGCAAAAACTTGAGAAGATTTCATCTAACAGATCTTCAACACCAACTCGACCCACTAACATCTCAAGCGATCGAATGGCCGAACGCATTTCTTCAGTAGCAATATCATAGAACTCTGGGCCTTGCAGGAGAATAGTTTGAGCGCTTTTAAGACGATTGTTGGCCGAAATTAGCGTTTCTCTATGCCGAGCATGGGACGCGACTCCAGCACCCGCAGACCGATCCCGAAGTACACCGGTGATGTGAGATATAAGATAGTCGACCCCCTGCCCTGTTTTTCCAGACACAGAAATCTCGTCATCTTCTCGTACGTCTGCCTTTGGTAATAAACGAATATCACCATCTCGCATATCAATTGTCAGGTTTTCATCGTTTTCTACCAGAAATACACGCAGGTCAGCACATTCTGCCCGTTTCCGAGCTAACGAAATCCCGATATTTTCGACGTGGTCATCGGTGTCACGCAGGCCTGCGGTATCAAGAAGAGTTACTGGTAAACCAGCTAGATCCATACGGACTTCGATTACATCGCGTGTTGTTCCCGCATATTCAGATGTAATCGCCGCTTCACGACCAGCCAGCATGTTAAGCAACGTTGATTTTCCAACATTTGGGGCCCCAACAATGGCAACCTCGAATCCATGCCGGATCCTTTCGGCAATACCAACGCCCTCTGCTTCTCTCTGCAAATCCGTTTGAATTCCCGATAAAAGGCTAGAAACTTCTGGTGTGACGTCTACCGGAACATCTTCATCCGCAAAGTCTATTGTAACTTCAATTAGTGAGGCAGCTCGAATTAGATCTCGTCGCCAACGTTCTGCAAGAACTCCTAGCCCACCACTAAGCAGCGCCTGAGCCTGTTTCCGTTGAGCTTCAGTTTCAGCATCAATCAGATCAGCCAAACCTTCTACTTGTGCAAGGTCTAGCTTACCATTTTCCAGCGCGCGTCTTGTAAATTCACCTGGCTCTGCAATTCGTAACCCATCGATCTCAGACAACGATTGCAATACAGCAGAAACAACAGCTATGCTTCCATGTACTTGAAATTCAACGGTATTTTCTCCAGTGAAACTATGTGGACCGGAAAATAAAAGTACCAAAGCCTCATCAAGTGGATTGCCCAATTGGTCTTTAAGAATACGTAACGTTGTTCCCTGCTTTGGCAGAGAGCTTCCAGACAGTTGCAATGCCGCCTGGTGTGCTTGTGGTCCTGATACGCGAATAACCGCGACCCCAGCCTTGCCCTGCGCAGAGGCCAACGCAAAGATTGTATCCATGGGTCGGACTCTCCTACTGCCAGCCTAGTCAGGTGTTCATTGAGTCGAAGAAGTCGCCGTTTGTTTTAGTCTGCTTCAGTTTCGACAATAGGAACTCGATTGCATCAGTAGGTCCCATTGGATTTAGAATTCGACGCAGAACAAACGTCTTAGTCAAATCTACTTTGTCGACTAACAGCTCTTCTTTACGAGTACCGGATTTGAGGATGTCGATGGCTGGATACACACGTTTGTCAGCAATTTTACGATCCAGAACAATTTCGGAGTTACCAGTACCCTTGAATTCTTCAAAGATCACTTCATCCATACGGGAACCAGTGTCGATCAGGGCGGTAGCGATAATAGTCAGCGAACCACCTTCTTCGATGTTTCTAGCGGCACCAAAGAAGCGCTTAGGGCGTTGTAGCGCATTAGCGTCAACACCACCTGTAAGGACTTTACCGGAAGATGGAACAACGGTGTTAAATGCGCGGCCAAGACGGGTGATTGAGTCGAGAAGGATAATGACATCCCGTTTATGTTCGACCAGGCGTTTGGCCTTTTCAATGACCATTTCTGCCACGGCAACGTGACGGGTGGCGGGTTCATCAAAAGTAGATGATACGACTTCACCCTTCACCGAGCGCTGCATGTCTGTAACTTCTTCTGGGCGTTCGTCGATCAACAAAACGATCAAGTAACACTCAGGGTGGTTTTTCTCGATCGAGTGCGCAATATTCTTTAGAATCACGGTCTTACCGGTTCTAGGAGGCGCGACAATTAGGGATCTCTGACCTTTACCAATCGGTGCAACCAAGTCGATAACTCGGGCTGACCTATCCTTACCAACGGGCTCTTCAACTTCCATTTTCAAACGCTCATCCGGATACAGTGGAGTAAGGTTGTCGAATGCGATTTTATGACGAGCCTTTTCCGGCACTTCAAAGTTGATCAAGGTAACTTCTGTTAGAGCAAAGTAGCGTTCGGTATCTTGTGGTGCCTTCATTACGCCGTCGATGCTATCGCCGGTGCGTAGAGAATGCTTACGAATCATTTCGGGCGAAACATAGATATCATCTGGACCCGGCAAATAGTTGGCTTCAGGCGAACGCAGAAAGCCAAACCCATCTTGCAGTAATTCTAAAACGCCATCGCCAGAGATTTCCCAACCTTCGTCTGCGCGTTCACGCAGAATTTGGAACATCATCTCGCCTTTGCGCATGGTCGAGGCGTTTTCGATCTCAAGCTCTTCGGCCATTGCCAACAATGATTTAGGGCTTTTTGCCTTTAAGTTAGCAAGACTTAGAGTTTCGACGGTCATATTGATACAGCCCTTTTGCATCCAAATCTGGATGCGGTGTCACTGAAGAATGGAAAATACGATGACCCGGACGGGTCCGCTTATTGGGTTACATATGGGTTAGGGCAGGGAGAGTCAATTATTGCCTCAGAACTTAAATATTGCCTCAGAACTTAAAAACCACCGAAACAATGATCACGACCATCAAAAGGGTCGGAACCTCATTCATGAGGCGATATTGGCGCCCTGAGAGGGTATTCTGATCCCTGGAGAAGGCTTTGTGACGGATTAGTAGCCAATGATGAAATACGGTCATTGCAATCACAGACGCCCCCTTGGTCCATGGCCAGACATAAGACCAGTCTACAATGCCTGGTGTCAGCACCATAAACAATCCAGCTACCCAGGTTACAATCATTGCTGGACGCATAATTAGGCGAAGTAGCTTGTCTTCCATAGTTAGGAAGATTGGTATGATCTCCCGAACCTTCTCTGCTTGCTCCACGTGATAGACATACAGTCGTGGCAAGTAGAATAATCCCGCCATCCAGCTAAGCACTGCCATGATGTGCAATGCCTTTGCGTATGGGTAAAGCGTGAACATTAGGTCCATCAGGTTTTCCTCAGGTTAGCTTAGTCTCTCTAATAAATAGAATATTTATAAGAAAGGATGATGTTTTTGTAGGGCATCATGATTCTGGTGGATAAGTGAGTCATTCATGTGCTTATCCACACTATGGATAATTTTCGATCTTAGTGGTGCACTGCTGTGAGGGAAATGACGAAGCCCATATTTTTAAGATCATTAAGACTTTGTTTACCAAAGTTACTAAGTGGATAACATCGGGATAAATGTAGGATGGTGGTGATATCCCGTTTTTCAAAGTTATCCTTATCCTGAGAGTACGAATCGTCGAGTATCTTGGCGAAATGTTGGGATTACCCCCAGTGCTTGCTTTGCAGCTAGATTCCATACAAACCATCCCAAAAGGATCAGAAACTTTTCCATGGGGTTTTCCACATGCCTGCCCACATTGTTTTAGCATCAGGATCGATCATTCGGGCTCAATTATTGCGCCAGGCTGGCATTGATTTCGAAGTTGCGCACCCGCGTGTTGATGAGACCGCAGTCAAATCCGCATTGCTGGGCGAGGGGGCTTCACCGCGAGATATCGCAGATACCCTTGCTGAACAAAAGGCTAGGAAAATAAGCAATAAACATCCCGGTTCTCTGGTTTTGGGTTGTGATCAGGTCTTGGACTTTCAAGGCCAGTTGTTGTCAAAACCACAAAATACTGAACAGGCAGTCGAACAATTGTCTGCGATGCGCGGTAAGCGGCATATGTTATTGTCGGCGGCCGTTATCTGTCGTGACGGTGAGCCAATCTGGCGACATATTGGGCAGGTTCGTCTGCGTATGCGGGACAGTTCAGACGCCTATTTGAGTAGCTATGTCAGTCGAAACTGGGACAGTATTAAACACTCCGTCGGTGGATATAAGTTAGAAGAAGAGGGTGTGCGTTTGTTCTCAGATATTGACGGCGACTACTTTAACGTTTTGGGATTGCCCCTATTGGAACTTATTAACTATTTGGCACTGCAGGGGACAATCGAACAATGAGTGAAGAAAAAATTCCGTTGGCAGCAGTGATTGGCTGTCCGGTAGCCCATTCGAAATCACCTAAGTTGCAGCGTCATTGGTTGAATACATACGGAATTTCAGGGCATTATGTCCCGATGCATGTGGAGACGGTTGATCTGGCTGAGGTGATCCGGTCGTTGCCTAAAATGGGTTTCGTTGGAGCAAATGTGACCATCCCACATAAAGAGGCGGTGATGACCATTGCCGATCAGGTTACCGACCGTGCCTCACTAATTGGTGCGGCCAATACACTGATCTTTAGAAAAGACGGTACAATTTTAGCTGACAACACAGACGGCTATGGATTTATCACCAATCTACATCAATCTGCGCCTGATTGGGTTCCTAAATCAGGCGCAGCTGTGGTGCTTGGGGCAGGGGGCGCTTGTCGCGCCGTGGTTGCTTCGTTGCTCGAGGCGGGGGTACCGGAGGTGATGTTGTCCAATCGCACACGATCCCGCGCTGATCAGTTGAGAAAAGAATTTGGAGCCCGCATTCGTGTGGTGGAGTGGGTGCAGGCAGGGAATGTGATCGAAGAGGCCACGCTATTGGTCAACACCACATCTCTAGGCATGGTAGGGAAACCGCGGTTACGGGTTCCATTGGACGGGTTACGACCAGAAACAGTGGTGACCGACCTTATTTATGCGCCTTTGAAAACAGAGTTGTTGAAATATGCCGACGAAATTGGTTGCACCACTGTGGATGGCCTAGGGATGCTCTTGCATCAGGCAGTGCCCGGATTTGAGCGATGGTTTGGTCGACGTCCAGAAGTGGATGGCGACACTCGTGCTGCGGTATTGAAATGACATTTAGTCTTGGGCTTACCGGTTCGATTGGGATGGGCAAAAGCACCACCGCAGCACTATTTTTGGAGGCAGGCTGTGCTGTTTGGGATGCGGACGCAGCTGTTCACCGGTTGTATGACAAGGGTGGGGCTGCTGTTGCAGCGATACAGTCAGTCTATCCTGGTGCGGTTCTAGATGGTCAGGTGAGCCGGGAGGCCTTGAAACAAATCATTGGTAAGGACCCTAAGGCCTTATCTATGATTGAGGCCATTGTTCATCCACTGGTGTCGCAAGACCGCTCCAAATTCCGCTCCGAGGCGAAAAACGACATATTGGTCTTTGATATCCCGCTATTGTTTGAAACTGGTAGCGACAGCGAAATGGATGCAGTTGCCTGTGTTATGATCGATGCAGAAACCCAGAAAGACCGGGTGTTGGCACGTGAAACTATGACTGTGGAGCAATTCTCTCAAATCTTGGGTAAGCAGTTGCCCATTGAAGAAAAATCGGCACGTTCTGACTATGTGATAGTCACTGATACCGTTGACCATGCACGGGCACAGGTGGATGTGATCCTTGCAGATATCAAAGGGAAGATGGCAAATGCGTGAAATCGTTTTGGACACCGAAACCACTGGTTTTGACCCGGAAAGTGGTGACCGAATTGTCGAAATTGGTGCGATTGAGCTGTTTAATCACATGCCAACCGGCAAAACTTTTCACGAATATATCAACCCTGAAAGATCAATGCCTGAAGGAGCATTTGGGGTGCATGGAATTGGGCCAGATCTGCTCGAGCCACCTCAGGAGCCAAAGCCGGGTGCTGTGACGCTGAAAGACAAACAGGTATTTGCGCGCGTTGGGCAAAAATTTCTGAATTTTGTTGGGGATTCCGTAATGGTCATTCACAACGCGTCGTTTGATATGAAGTTTTTGAATGCTGAATTGCGTTGGATGGGGTTGCCACAACTTCCGATGAGCCAGGCAATCGATACTTTGGCGATGGCAAGAAAGAAATTTCCGGGTTCTCCTGCTACTTTGGATGCCCTGTGCCGTCGGTTCTACATCGATAATTCGTCACGTACCCTTCATGGGGCTTTGCTCGATTCGGAAATACTGGCCGAAGTATATCTGGAACTGATCGGTGGGAGGCAACCAGACTTTGGCTTGGCAACCGTAGCCACCTCGGGCTCGGGTAATGCTACTGATGACTGGCGACCAGCCCCGCGTTCCAATCCATTACCCAACCGGTTGACTGATGATGAACAGGCGGCCCACGACGCGTTTGTCAAAAAAATGGGTGATGATGCGTTGTGGAATAGCTAGCCCAAAAAAACGCCGCTGTTTGATCAGCGGCGTTTTGTAGCTTTGTAGCGAATGTAAAATTACTGGGTCGGTTGCGAAGCTGGGGCTTCGGCCTGCCGACGGGCCAGTTCGTTGCGATAGATCGCAACAAAATCAATGTTATCCAGGTTAAGTGGTGGGAAACCACCATCGCGAGTTACATCAGATACGATACGACGCAGGAACGGGAACAACATCCGTGGGCATTCGATCAGTAGGAACGGGTGAAGTTGATCTTCTGGCACACCTGCGATGTTGAAAATACCCACATATTCCAGCTCAAAAACAAACAGTACATCGCCGGTTTCTTTGACTTTGGACTCGATAATCAGCTTGGTCAGAACTTCGTACTGATTTTCAGTGGAACGTTTCTTGGCATCAAGGTTCACCTGAACGCTGACATCGGGCTGCGCGTCGCTGCCTGTGCCTTTTTGCGCCATCACGTTTTCGAACGACATGTCGCGGATAAACTGGCCCAGAACATTCATCTGGATTTGCGGTTGTCCGCCTTCGGTCGCGCCGTTTTCGGCCATGGAACTACTCCTGAAATAAAATTTGTGCCGTGCATATCAGCTTGGCACTTGCACCTCAACGGGTCAGGTCAACCTTGATCGGGCCCATCAACCCAACCGGACGGTTTATTTGGAGTTTGTCGGGGAGAAACCTCTTCAAATTCACCGTCGATAATGTCGCTTTGGCGACTTTGGCTGTTGGGGTGGCTGCGTGACGCTGTGGAATTCGGACCCATATGGAACTGCGCCACGCTAACGCGTGCACGTAGAAATCGATAAACCGCCATTCTTACCGGAGGCATTAGCAAAGAAAATCCAACGGCGTCAGTAAAGAAGCCCGGCGTTAACAACAACGCTCCAGCAACCAGGATCATCGCACCGTGGGCTAGTGGCTCAGTTGGGTCGTCCAGTTTCTGAAATGAATTTTGCAATTGCCCTAACGCAATTCGTCCCTGAGACTTAACCAACCAGGTTCCCAGAACCGCAGTCAAAACCACAATGGTCAAAGTTGGCCACAGACCAATAAGCCCACCGACCTGAATAAACAGGGCAATTTCGACAATTGGCACCAATAGAAAGGCCAGAAGCAGGTACATGAATGGTTTCCTTGTTACATTTGTGGAACGGTGGACTTGATCCCGCCCGTCACCTACATAAGTGCTGAGAGCTTTGGTTTCAAAGCCTAGTCTTTAATAAGAGGTCCAAATGGAGTCCCCCTTGATCCAGCTTCTGGTACTAGCCGGCATCGCCGTCTTTTTGATCCTTCGCCTGAAAAATGTGCTGGGCACCCGCGAGGGCTTTGAAAAGCCACCACTTCCTAAATCGAACGGGCGCGCAGACCGTGCCGGTTTCGAAGTAATCGAGGGCGGTCCAGATCAGGACATAACTGATCACGTAGACGAAAGCAGTCCGCAGGCAAAAGCGTTGAGTGCGATGAAACGTGTAGAGCAGTCGTTTTCAGTCAGCGATTTCGTACAGGGCTCGCGCGGCGCTTATGAAATGATTCTGATGGGTTTTGAAAAAGGTGAATTGGATAATATCCAGCCGTTTATGTCGGAAGAAATATTCGACAGTTTTGTTGATGCAGTCGCACATCGTGAAGACCAGGGATTGACCATCGAGGCCGAGTTTATCGGCGTTCGTGAAACAACTGTTGTTGATGCCCAATTTGACGAAGCGCAAAGCCGCGCCGAGATCACAATGCGTTTTGTCGCTGAACTGACGTCGGTCGTTCGGGATCGCGGTGGGGATATTGTCGAAGGTGATGCTAAAAAGGTTAAACGTCAGAAAGACACATGGACCTTTGCGCGCAATATGGGCACCGATGATCCGAACTGGCATCTCGTCGCCACAGACGCATGATAGCGGCACTTCGGTGGGCTTTTGGCGTTGCTTGCCTGATAGGGATCGCCATGAGCGCAACCGGAGCGCAATCAGAAACCAACTACAAAATGTTGGACTTTTCCCAGCTTGACGGCTGGGACGCGGATGATCATTCCGCTGCTTTAGAAGTCTTTCTAGGGACGTGCAGAGATTTCGATGACTCAGATTGGCAGTCTTTGTGTGCAGTGGCGCAGCAGCAAAAGCCCGGTTCCGCTCGTGCATTTTTTGAACTTTTGTTCCGTCCCATATTGATCGAAGATGGGAACGAAGGGCTGTTTACCGGTTACTTCGAACCTGAACTTGATGGCTCGAGATATCGCAGTGCGCGTTTCAAGTACCCGATCTATAAGATGCCACCTGAGGCTCGTAGCGCTAATCAGTGGCTGTCCAGACGTGATATACTAACCAGCGGCGTTATGGATGGCAGGGGTCTCGAGATTGCCTGGGTGGATGACTCGGTTGAATTGTTTTTCCTACAAATTCAAGGATCTGGACGAGTGAAATTGCCTGATGGTTCGTTTTTGCGGGTCGGCTATGGTGGTGCAAACGGTCATAACTACCGCTCGATCGGTACAGAATTGGTGCGACGCGGTATATACAATGCGCATCAGGTCAGCGCTCAAGTGATAAAAAACTGGGTGAGACGCAACCCGTCAGATGGTCGTGAGTTGCTACTGCATAATCCGTCGTATGTATTTTTCCGAGAGGTTAGCAAAGTACCATCGTCAGCGGGCCCTTTAGGGGCGATGAACCGTTCTGTTACGGCGCTCCGTAGCCTTGCTGTGGACCCTAGATATACTCCGCTGGGCGCGCCAGTTTGGCTTGAAAAAGATGGTGCAGGAAAAATGCGTCGTCTGATGGTTGCACAGGACACTGGCTCGGCTATCAAGGGCGCACAGCGAGCAGACATCTTCTATGGTACGGGCGACGAAGCAGGGCAGGCGGCAGGGCGGTTGCGTGATCCGGGGAGGATGGTTGTGTTGTTGCCAATCCAACGGGCCTATGCGTTGTTACCGGAAGACATCTAATGACACGGCGTAAATTAACGGCAGATGAAATCGACCTCTGGCAAGAGGTTGTGAAAAAGGCCGAGCGTCTGCATCCTGGCACTCATAGCACGCCACCGGCACTACCATTGCCAAAACCGAAACCGACAAAGCAGATCATTCCGCGGATCGATAGTTTTGAACTCGGTAGCCGAGCGCGCAAAAAACCTACCAAGCATGATTTGAAGCCTGCGATCTCGGATAGGCTATTTAGCACGCCCGTGCAGATGGACCAAAAAGCTTTTACTCGCATGAAGCGCGGTAAGCTGCGGCCTGAGGGAAAGCTGGACCTGCATGGCATGCGAATAGATTCAGCCCACCCGGCGTTGATCCGCTTTATCCTGACGGCACAAGCGTCGGGAAAGCGGTTGGTATTGGTGGTAACCGGTAAGGGTAAGGACCGTGATGAGCCGGGACCAATACCAACGCCGCGTGGAGTGTTGCGTCATCAAGTGCCCCAATGGTTGCTCTTGGCGCCGCTGGCTCAGGCTGTTCTACAGGTGACACCTGCTCATGTTAGCCATGGAGGTGGAGGTGCGTATTATGTCTATCTTCGTCGAACCCGCTGATCCTCCCACTTTTACCTGACCTCAGAGGGAGTATTCAGCAAACTGATCTCGGTCGTGCCATTGGAGGTAGTAATCCGTCCTGGCAGCAGATTTCCAATTTGAGCAGAATCCTTTCCAAAAGCATCAGCTGTTTTGCGAGCGGCATTCAACATCGCAATTAAGGCTGGCGAGGTTCCGGCGACTAGATGTGCAGAGGCGGCATCATCCGAAAACGCTGTAGTGTCAACAATCCGGATCGGCAGACCGGAAACCGCGTCCAAAGAGGAAATACTCCCTAGCCGTTCACTGCTGTGAGTACCACGTAAGCGGCTAGATATATTCAATAATTTGTCTTTGCTGGATACAAAAACGATGAAGGGTTGTGGAACATTTTCAATCCGCCGCATTTGACTTCGAAATACTTCTACATCCAGATCCGGAGACATCAGAACCACGCCATTTAAGTTGGCTGCCGACCAACCGGGAGTTTGTATTTCGATTTGACGTAGGGTCTCCATGACCAGTTGGGACCCCATTGAGTGAGCAACCAAAACTATACGACCCACACCGGCCGAGCGAATTTGCCGTAACATCCGCTCTAACCCATCGCGCGCAAACAACACGCTGTCGCCATCGTATGCATAGCCTAGTGGATTACCCTGGCTGGGCCACGAGTAGATCATCGTTGCCCCTGGCAACTGAATATCTTGCGCCAATTGTGCAGCTCGAAACGCTGTTTCGGATTGGGTAGAATTGAACCCATGTACAAAAACAGTCACTTCCTGTTCGGTCCCGGGAATATTTCTGACTTCTTCTTTTAACCGTGCCTTGAATTCAGTTGGGCCATCTAGAAGCTGCCGATTAGCCATGGTGAATTGAGTTTGTGGGTCGGGATTGGCATAGCCAAAATTCAATTCCCCTGGACGATGGCTTGGCGGAATTGAAACGGTCAACTCGAGCAGGTTGTAGTTGTCTGACCTGCCTGGACCAAAACTACCGTCTGGCTCGGGTTCTCTAATTGTGGCGGCAAAAATGGTTTTTGGGGTGCCGACCAGCAACGCCTCAGGCATGACTGGAGTGTATGAACGGTCGGTACAGGCAGTCAATCCAACCACAACCAATCCCAAGACAGCTCGTACGAGTATATGCATTACCGCAGTGACCTTGTTTATTTTTGGCGAGTAAACAAGGCCACTGGCATTGTCTTGCGAAAGGATACCTGAAGAGTCGTCACAGGACGTAACGGCTGATATCGGCAGACTTGGTCAAAGCGCCAAGGTTTGACTCAACAAACTCAGCATCGACAGTGACTTCATCACCCTGACGGTCCGGCGCGGTGAATGACAGTTCCTCGAACACGCGTTCCATCACAGTGTATAGCCGTCTTGCACCGATGTTTTCGACGGTATGATTGACCTCGGCGGCGATCTTGGCCAATGCAGCGATCCCGTCCTTGGTAAAGGTGACTGTGACCTCTTCCGTGCCCATAAGCGCTGTGTATTGCAGCGTCAGGGCATTGTCAGTTTCGGTCAAAATCCGAACAAAGTCGTTTTCGGTCAGCGCGCGCAGTTCTACCCGTATGGGCAGGCGGCCCTGTAGTTCAGGTAATAAGTCGGATGGCTTGGCAATGTGAAAAGCGCCTGAAGCAATGAAAAGAATATGGTCAGTTTTGATCGGCCCATGTTTGGTCGATACAGTGGTTCCTTCGATCAACGGAAGTAGGTCACGCTGAACACCTTCACGGCTGACATCACCGCCGCGTGCATCGCTACGGGCGCAGACTTTGTCGATCTCATCCAGAAACACGATGCCATTTTGTTCAACTGAATCCAGTGCAGTACGGGCTACGGTTTCATCATCAAGAAGTTTGTCCGCTTCTTCACCGATCAAAATTTCATAGCTTTCCGAGACAGTCATTTTGCGTCGTACGCTGCGTCCACCCATTGCCTTACCGAACAGATCGCCAAGGTTCATCATCCCCATGTTCGATCCAGGCTGTCCTGGAATTTCAAATGACCCCATTGGGTTAGAGGTGTCTGCTAGATCCAGTTCAATCTCTGTGTCGTCGAGCTCACCTGACTTCAGTTTCTTACGAAACATCTCACGGGTGGCATCTCGCGCGTCTTCTCCGACTATCGCCGCAAGAACCCGTTCTTCAGCTGCGTGGTGAGCCTTGGCCTTGACATCTTCTCGCATCAGCTCGCGCGTTTGTAAGATCGCAGCGTCAGCAAGATCACGAATGATTTGTTCCACATCGCGCCCAACGTAACCAACTTCGGTAAACTTGGTGGCTTCAACTTTGATGAACGGGGCGCGCGCCAGTTTTGCCAACCGACGAGATATTTCGGTTTTACCTACACCTGTGGGGCCAATCATAAGGATATTCTTTGGATACACCTCATCACGCAAATCATCAGCTAACTGCTTGCGCCGCCAGCGGTTACGCAGGGCCACCGCAACGGCGCGCTTCGCGTCGTTTTGGCCGATGATGAAACGATCCAGTTCGGAAACGATCTCGCGTGGTGTTAGGTCTGTCATGGGTCGTCCGATCAGTGGGATGGTGGTAGAAGATGCAGGGGCAGGATGCCGGAAAGAGGTTCTAAAAGGGCCGCACGGATACGCGCCCAGAAGGCCCCCAGCACCACAAGAAAGATACCAAGTACAAAAACAACGATCGCGGTGTTTTCACCGTCAAAAACCGTTCCTGCCAATGTCACGATATAGCCAATAGCAGCTATCAGAAAAGACCGGCGGTCGATGACGATTGCGACAATCGCAAACAAAAGCAAGACGGCGAGCAATATCGCATAGGCGAGTTCGGTTTCGCTGGTGAGTAAAGTTAATGCGATGGTATTCACAAGGGCAGGGGCCGCAACCACATGTAGCCAAAATCCCTGAGCAGACCGACGAGTGACGCGATGCGGGTCCGACATATCAAAAAACATGGCCACAGCAAACACCGCGAGACCAACTGCCAGTGTGATAAAAGCAAATGGCCCATCCGCGGAAAGCAGGAACAGGTCGCTGAAATTATTGGGCGTTCCAGCTTGATTTGCTCCGACCATAATTGTCAAAGAAAACAAACCGAGAGCAATTAGAGCCATAGAAAACGGTACGCGAAAGCGAAACCAGAACAACGCTATGGTTAGCGTGGTCAAGGCGAGGGGTAATGGAAGGCTAGACAGGTCTTCTTGTGCAAGCATAAAAGGTTGGGCAAAATATGCCGTAATACCAGACCCGGCGTTAGCAGTCCAAAGCAGTGACAAAGCGATAGCGGGGGCTATCATCCGACGGCGGCGGATGAAGTATTCCGCCAGGATCCAGATGGCGACTGCAGAGAAAACCGACGTGGAAGCAATTTTCAGTTGGTAGTTGGTGATTTCACCCATCATGGTGATGCCGGCGATTGCAACCCAGCCCGAGGCCAGGATCAAAAGGCCAATAACGATGAAAATCTCATTGAAGCCCTTGAATAGTTCAAAAGGCTCGTCTCCAGGGGCTAGGTTTTCACGAGCGCCGCGACGACTGTCAGCTAAGGCGGCCAAAGACGCAGCCTGAGCTTCTCCGATCAAACCCGATCCGACTGCAGCGCGGAGATCATCGCGGTCGATCATGGCGAAATACTCTCCACAGTTAGGCGTCCATTTGTATAGACACAAATATCAGCAGCGATCGCCATGGCATCGCGGGCGACTTGTTCAGCAGATTTATCGCTGTCCATCATTGCCCGGGCGGCCGCGAGAGCAAAATTACCACCAGAACCGATGGCTGCAACTTCGTGCTCGGGTTCCAATACATCGCCAGCGCCAGTGATCACCAACAGATCGGTACCGTCAGTGACAATCAGCATAGCCTCAAGCTTTTGCAGATACTTATCAGTACGCCAGTCCTTGGCTAATTCAACGCTCGCGCGAGCCAACTGGCCGGGAGTTGCTTCCAACTTGGCCTCAAGCCGCTCCAGCAGGGTAAAGGCATCGGCAGTTGAACCTGCAAACCCCGCAACAACATCATAACCACCAGCAGACAGGCGTCGCACTTTACGAGCAGTACCTTTGATTACGGTTTGGCCCAATGAAACCTGCCCGTCACCCGCAATCACAACTTCATCATCTTTTTTGACGCCAATGATGGTAGTGCCGTGCCAACCAGGGAATTGATTGTCTGCCATGAATGCCTCCATTTAGTTGCCCTATATATGGAAGTATCTTTCCTAACGTACAAGGGAGGTTACTTGATCTTGGACGGCACAATAACTACCGTCAACATATGCCTGAGACACCAATTTTGACCTTCTATTTACACAGACAATTGCGCAAACGCGCAGAAACTGGAAACCATAATTTTATAAATAAGATCAGATGTGTAGTTGAAGAGTCTGGGTTTGAAGTTGCTTTTGAAAATCAGGATGACAGCAGTCTTCGCAAATCAGCGTCTCGGCCAGGATATGCGATGTTTCATATGGGCGATCCATTCCATCAACGCGCTTTGACGATGCGTAGGGCCTATCAATATCCATTTTGGGCTATCGAAAATACATCCAAGCGGTGGGATTGGGACGTTGCGAGAACCAAGTTTTCAGTTTGCGAGGTAAATCGCGAAGAGGCGGAAGGGTTTTACAAATTTTGGCGTAAACGACAATTTGGAGAGGCGGCGGCGAAGGCAAGTCGACAAGGATTTGTATACCTTCCATTACAAGGAAAGTTACAAGACCATCGTTCTTTTCAAACCTGTTCACCGCTTCAAATGGTGGAGCACGTTTTGGAAAATGATCCAATACGTCCTGTTATTGTTAGCCTCCATCCCAGCGAGAGCTATACCTCCTCCGAGCTATCAGCGTTGGAAGAACTTGCCTCCCGATATCCACGCATTTCAATCCGAATGGGGGGGATGGCCGACCTTCTGGCAACTTGCGATTACGTTGTTACGCAGAATTCGTCAGTGGCCTACTTTGGATATTTTTTTGCCAAACCTTCGGTGCTTTTTTGACAGATAGATTTCCATCATATCTCGGCTAATGTTATCGAATTAGGTGTGAAAAATGCAATGGCAATGGGCCCTCAATTAGAGCCGGACTATTCTGGTTACGTGCATTGGTTTTGGCAAAAAATGTGTATCAATGGCGGCCGTGAGGATGCCACGGATAAAATACGCTCAAAGCTACTTGCTGCTGGTTGGCCACTCTGACGTCTTTCACTGATCGTTCACTTGCTATGCACTGGGTGCAAATCGGGGCTGTCGAAAGGGCAATTGTGAGACTCACTTGCTGCGCCTACATCAAGGTCAACAACCGACGCAGTGTCGGCTGATAGATCAAAGGAAGCGTACCATGGCATATGTAGCCTCAAACACCCAAGCTCCTCTGGGAGCAGTCGCCACCCTCCGCGTAGTGGATAGTATATACAACCTGAAGAACTCGGTCGTGGCTTGGAATGAAGCCCGTGTGACACGTAAACTTCTGTCGCGTCTGAGCAACGAGCAATTGCAGGACATCGGCCTGACCCGCGCTGATCTATTCTGATCACACCACATCTTTCAAAGTTTAAGGCCGCTCCTTACGGGGCGGCTTTTCTTTTGGAATGTTGGTTTAAAACCAACACAGTGGCCAACTTCCGTGCAAAATAAAAAGGGCGTCCAATAGAGACGCCCTTTTAAAAACCTTAGTGATCTAAACGGATCAGAGCGCTTCGTCGATCCAGCTTTGCAATGCTGCCTTAGGAGCGGCACCGGCACGGTTCGAAACAACCTGGCCGTCTTTGAAAAGAAACAGGGCTGGAATGCCACGAACACCCATCGCGGCAGCCGCGTTAGGGTTGCTGTCGACATCGACCTTAGCAATTTTAATCTTGCCACCATATTCAGCCGCCAGCTCTTCCAGAGCGGGGCCGATTTGTTTGCAGGGGCCGCACCATTCGGCCCAGAAATCCACCACTACGGGGACATCGGAATTTTTGACTTCGGCGTCGAAAGTGGCATCGGTGACGGCTACGGTGGACATATGAATGTCTCCATGAGTGTGGCAACAGGAGTGAGAACCTATGAACGGATTGCTAACTCGTCAAGGCGCGAGACGTCGCATTAGCGCAGTGGACACAAGATCGTGTGGTAGTGGCATCAGGGTCGCTGTTCGCGTCCAGATCAACGCGGTCTCTATCTGACGATCTGGATAGATTTGCGCCAACGCATGCGCGTAAGCCCCCATTTGGCGCAGTAAACCCTCTGGGCAGTTTTCTGCACTTGTCGGCACGGTTGCATTTGACTTGAAGTCCACGGCCAGCACCTTGTCTTGAGTTACAACCAGTCGATCAATGATCCCATGCAAACGGTCATCTTGCACCTGTGCCGTGATCGAAACTTCAGCAAGCGTTTCAGGGGCGAATATATCTGAGAAGTCTGGATTTTTCAGCACCGCGCTCGCTTCGGCCAATAATTCGTCGAGGTCAGCCGCGCCCTGTAACAAATTTTGTGCAGTTTTTGACCAGTTTGATGGCGATTCTTGCGGTAGGTGTTCTAATAGAAGGTGCAAGCGAGCACCGCGGGCCATCGCAGCTTCTTCATCCAAACCTTGATCCCCCGGTAATGCTTTTGCTCCACCCAGTTCTGACGGGCTAAGTGTTGACTTTGGCGGGATATAGGGAGCTGCTGGGAAAGAAAAAACTTTGGGTAACGCGGATTTTTCCCGAGTCTTTATCTCGTGGTTGTTAAATTCCAATCCATCCCAATCCCCATGTTCCAGTCGCAGTCCCGGGCCGCCTGCGGTTTCTAGGGTCACCGCGCCGGCTTCCCCCAGTGCTGTTTCCACTCTTTGGTACCAGCTATCTCCTTCCTTAGATAGATCACCAGCAGCGGCTACAATCAGCCACTTTTCAGCACGGGTCAGGGCTACGTATAGCAATCGTAGCCTCTCGTTTTGCTGTTTTTCCTGCGCGGCTTCACGGGCAGCCAGCATCGGTGCAGGCATTTGCGCCGTCGGAAGTTTCCAAATTGGGGTGCCATCGGCCAACATAATTTCATCATCGCGGGGCGGTTGCCGTTTGGCTGTGTCGGGTAGGATCACAATCGGTGCTTCCAACCCCTTGGAACCGTGCACCGACATGACTCTGATCATACTTCCGGCTGCACCCATCTGGCGTTTGATTTCCAAATCGTCGGTCTGCATCCAAACCAAAAAGCCAGTCAAACTGGGGATATCGGTGCGTTCATAAGCTAACGATTGGCTGAGTAGCGCATTAATCCCATCCTCAGCTTCTGGACCCAATCTTCCTAGCAAATTTTGCCTGCCAGAATGGCGGGTTAAAATTCGCTCAATTAGATCAAAGGGACGCAGGAAATCGGTCTGATTGCGCAGGTCATTGAGCATCGCCATAGTTTCGGGAAATTCCTCACTCCGGTCGCGCAACGCTTGCCAAAGGAATGGTCGCTCCCGTCTATGCGAAAGGTCGAACAACATTTGTTCAGTCCAGCCAAACAACGGAGACTTTAGTGCACATGCCAGCGAGAGAGAATCTTCGGGCGTGGAGAGGAATGACAAAAGGGCCGCAAGATCTTTTACCGCCAACTCTGCCCCAACTTTAAGCCTGTCGGCACCGGCGATGGGCAGGCGTGCAGTTTTGCAAGCGCGAATTATTTCGGAAAACAGATCTGAGCGACGTTGAACCAAGATAAGGAAATCACCCGCATGCACTGGACGGCGCACAAAGCTACCTCGTGTTGGGCCGTCCTCTGGGATTGTAGCACCGCTGTCGATCATATCCTTGATTGATTGTGCTATGCGTTCGGCCAGAATCACATTGTGATGACGTGCACCTGGCCGGTCCAGCGGGTCGGTCCAGTCTCGATCGTCTTTGTCGTCGACTTTTTCTACTAGCGGCCACAAATCGACCCTACCCGGAAGATCGGATTTGAAGGCGCGGTGAAGAGATTCCTTATGGAATCCAGCGCGAGGCATGTCCTGGAACACCAAGTCGACCAAGCCCAGTATCGCCGCAGATGAACGGAAAGAAAAATCAAGAGACGCATCCTGAAGTGCGCTGCCGGTGTCGTGCAGGCGATTTCCAAACTCCGCTCGCATTCGATCAAAGGCATCTGGGTCAGCACCCTGAAACGAGTAGATCGACTGTTTCTTATCGCCAACCACAAAAATTGTGCGTTCGACATCAGAGCGCGCGCCTTCGCCTGAAGTGAATTCTTGCGCCAGCTTTTCAATCACGTCCCATTGAACCGGGCTGGTGTCCTGCGCTTCGTCGACCAGAATGTGATCAATACCACCGTCCAGCCTGTACAAAACCCAAGCGGCCACCGAAGGATCATTTAGCAATTGTCGTGCTTTGAGGATCAGGTCGTCAAAATCGAGCCATCCACGCAGTTGTTTGCGACGGGCATATTCGGGCAAGAAAGCTGCCGCAAATCGATGCAGGTCATGTGACTTTCGTGCTGCCACCAGCCCTAGCCTTTTGGCGCGCGCATCTTCAATCCGCAACATCAAGGGCTCTAGCTGGTCCATCAACGAAAGATGAGATTCGCGTAGTTTTTTGGTTGGGAAAGATCCTATTTTGGCAGTGAATGGTTCTTTGGCGCCGGCTCCTGTTAGCAATACACTTTCAAGTGCAGGCAGGTCGGAAAGAGTAGGTTGGATTATACCACGTAATTTCTGGGCCGCTTTTTGATCGTTGCTTCCGCCAGTTTCCAGCATATCCCGGGTACGTTGCAGAAGTTCTTTTTCACCACCCAGAAATACAGATGTTTCAAGTGTAACATCGTCAAATTCAAGGGGAAGACCGAATAACTGCAGTAAGTCTTGCCAATCCAAAGGAACTTCGAAACCGGCTCGACGGCGGCTGATTGCGGCGGTCAGATTGTCAAAATCACTATCGGTAACATATCTGGTTAATGCTTCGACCATTGGAGCGTGATAGTCCTGCGCCATGTCCTCGACCACTTCGGCGCGCAGCAATGCGGCGGCGCGGTCTTCCATTTCGGAAAACTGGGGACTGACACCAGCCTCGAGTGGGAAACGCCTTAGCAACGAGGAACAGAACGAGTGAATGGTCTGAATTTTTAGGCCACCAGGGGTTTCCAGCGCGCGGGCAAAAAGGGTGCGTGCCTGTGTTAGACCTTCGTCTGAGATAACGTCCTCTGCGCCCAATTCGGTCAGTGCAGCGATTAGCGGCTTGTCATGCAACATCGCCCATTCACCAAGGCGTTTGAACAATCGGTTTTGCATCTCGCTAGCAGCGGCTTTGGTATAGGTCAGGCATAGGATGTGCTGTGGTTGCACACCTTTGAGCAGCAACCGCGCCACACGATCAGTCAGAACTTTGGTTTTGCCCGACCCAGCATTGGCCGCTAGCCAAGTTGAGGCATCAGGACGGGCCGCGCGAAATTGTGCCTCGGACGCGGCATCGCGCTTGATCTGTCCGTTGCTCATGTCAGATCCTCGGGTTCGGGAGTTGCACTGCGATCCCATTCGCCAAAGCGAGAGAGGTGGTCATAGTCACTATGGTCACTGTCGAGATGCAACATGCGACGACTTGAATACCCTTGATTAGGGTCGAAATAGGCCTCGATTAGCTGTCGAAGTTCGTCCCAGATTTTGGCTGGATACTCAGTACCCAGAGGGGCCTGAACTTCCTTCATTGACGTACCCAAACCAATGAATAGGGCTCGAGCAACTTCGGTTGGCCCAATGTCTTTGAACGCACCCTGTTCAGCCATAGCCGCTTCAATCAACAGTTGTTTATCGAATTTCTTTTGCTGCGCTTCAGAAGGGGGCGCTCCAGTTTTGTAATCGTACAGATGTAGATAACCACGGTCATCAACGTCAATCCGATCGGCGCGGCAGGCAATGGTGAAATCAAGCGGATCAAGTCTGGCCTCGCCCTTGGCTTCAAATGCAATGGGGCGGGCAGTTTGGCGCCGGTTTTGTTCTGCCAATATGAAATCGGAGGCAATGCGATTTATGCGTGACAACCACAAACACCGGGCCACGGGCCACGGTACATGTTCCGTTAATAGCTCGCGAGTTTTTTCCAGCAATATTTCACGGCTCAGCAGTTCGGGCTTATCCAATGACTGCTTGATGAAGTGCTCGAATACTTCATGCACTACAATTCCACGCAACAGCGCATCTGGAATCCTTACAAGCGGGTTCAGTGGCTTTAATCGCAAGACGTGCTTGGCGTAAATCGCGTAGGGGTCTCGGATTAGCCGTGGGATTTCCGTAATAGTCAATCGGCGTGGCCGGGAGGAAACCGGCGGTCGCGGGGAAGGGCGCAGGGCAGGGCGAGCTGCGATCGGTGCTTCCAGCGCTTCAGCCCAATCAAGCCAGGTTTGGCCACGTTCGCGCATTCCAGCCAACACGTCTGGCCCGTTTTTGTCCGGTAACCCGTCCAGCAGATTGCAAAGTCTGTTTAACCAACGCGAAGCAACAGTATCGGAATCATCCGAGCGCACCGCACGGGTGATCCAAACTTTGGGAGCGGCAATGGCTTGCTGAAAATCGTGCGCAGACAATCCGATGCGACGTTCTGGCAGCAGTAGGCCCGCCTGGTTGCGTAATTGACGATTGAGCCAAGGATCAGGTTTGGCGGCTTCAGGCCAACTGCCTTCATTCAAACCGCCCAGGATGACCAGTTCAGCACCTTGCACGCGTGCTTCAAGCGTGCCCCAGATCATGATTTTCCCGTGGGGCGCATCTCGATCACGGACTTCGCCTTGAGAAAGCAGTGCCCCAAGCAGGTCGGCAAAATCCCGAGCGCTCATCTCGCCACCAAAGCTAGCCTCAGCTTCCAACGACTGCATGATTTTCAGGGCTTCTTGTCCAGCCTTCTTGTCCCACAGCGTCCCAGTACCCTTGGATTGGCTACCTGTAGCGATGGCTTCGGCAAGTGTACGTAGGTGGTTGACCCAGTTGGTAAGTGGTAACGAACCAGAGATGGTTTGATCTGCAAAATATGTGGATAGCCATGTGGTCCAGCCTTCCATCACGTCGCGCTTGTTGCCAAAATTTGAAAAGCAGTCTGCGTCAGGGTAGGGTGGGCCATAACTGCGCAGTTGCAATTCCAATTCGCGAGCGTGCCGCAGATGGGTGCCGCGTTCACCACCATCATGAGTAAGAGGGTGCTTTAGCAGGGTCAGTAAGGTGTCACCGGACAAAGGCTTGCAAAATAGCTCTGCCACATGTCGCAGGAACCGGCCTGGGGGTGACAATTGTAGCGGCTGACCGGCGCTGTCGTCGGGCAAAATATCCCAACGATCCAACGCAGCTGAGACTTGTCGGGTCAACATACGATCCGGAGTGATCAGTGCAGCGGTTTGGCCATCTTCAGCGGCTTGACGTAGCCGAAGTGCAATAGCCAAAGCCTCAGCTCTTGGGCTGGAGGCCTCAATCAGAACCATATTGCTGCCGGCATTATCTAAATCTGTTAGCTGAGGTCCTTCGCTCATCCAGGAATCTGTGACTGGGGCAGGACGTAGGGCAAGCGAGACCAACCGGTTGCGAGCTGAAGCCGGCGGCTGAGCATCACTCCACGGCAATATGTCTTTAGGCGACAGATCTAGGTTTCGCATCATTTTGTGAAATCGAAATTGTGGGTGGTCTTCGGATATTAATGGATCATCCAGACCGTCCCAGACCGCTGTCGGTAGATCAAAATCAAACCCCGGCAAAATCACCGCTCCTTGCGGCAGTCGTGAAATAGCCTGCATTAACAGCAAGGTGGTGCCGCGTGATCCTGTTGAACCTGCAAGAATCACAGGATGCGCAGGCGGGTTTTCCTGCCAGGTTTCAATCAGATCTAACACCACCTGACGTTGACGTGCTTGCGCATCCATCGCACCGTCTTGGGTATCGGCAAACTCATCGGCGATACCGATAAAGGCCTGCGCGCGTGCCCAGTGGCCGGACATATCGGACACATCAAGATTGCGGATGGTTTCAGTGCTGACGCCTTCTCCCTGCATCTCGTCGATCAACGCCGCTAGACTATCGGATAGATCATAAAGTGATGACCGGGCAGCCAAATCCGGCTGTGCATCCAGCAATCGCGCTATAAGTTGCGACAGTTCCAACCGTCGTCGCAAGGGGGGCAAGGCTGGCGGTAGCCAGTGCAAAGTGGCGCGCTTTGAAAAATCTCCCAGCAGTGACATCCGCGGCAACAGTAGGGTCGGGCCTGCATCGAAAAGACTGCGTATCCGCCGCGCCATGCGTTGGGTGTTGACGATCAGTTCAACCCTGGCCAAGGCTTCGGGCGGTTGGTTGATACTGCGCTGGATCAGTCCATCGACCAATGCGCGGGGAAAATCAACGCCGCAAGGCAAGGCAAAAAGGCGGGGAAGCTCGCTAGGCTCAAACATTAGGGGATTTCAATAGAGTTTCCGCCAATTCTATACCTTCGGGGTAGCCGACATCACACCAATGCCCGGGGTATTCCAGTGCAAACAACCGATCGACATTGTGGATTTGGTTCCACAATACGTTCAGAGAGAAGGCTTTTTCCTGGATTTGGTGCAGACCTGAAGTTTTTATGATTTGCACACCGCCATATACAAGATCACCGCCCCGGCTGATGCGGCCACTGGCGTCGGCTGTGAAATCTCCAGCACCCTTGCGACCAACAGCGCGAACTAAAGGTACACAGACCAAGAGCGCATCCATTTGCTTTGGGTCCCAAGCCTCCAGCGCCAGTTTCAAAGGATTTGGACCTGTCCAGATTACATCAGAGTTCATTGTGAAGACGGGGTCGTTACCCAATTTTGACAAGGCCTGTCGTAAACCGCCACCGGTGTCCAAAATACTTGGTGCTTCAAGACTGAATTCGACGCCTTTTGGTGCAAGATGAGTTCGCAGTTGCTCTGCTTGGTAATGCAGGTTGGCCACAATGTGTTTAGGTTCAATCTCGTAGGCCAGCTCTAAGGCATAATCGATCAAGGGTTTACCTGCGACTTTGATCAAAGGTTTGGGGCGGTTTTTGGTCAGTGATTTCATCCGCGTACCAAAGCCGGCCGCAAATAGCATGACTGAAGATGGGAGATCTTGGGTCATGATTTTAACTGACTAAGGAACTCTGGCGTTGGGGTCGGCATATTGTCACGGACTATGTCTGCAATAGGTGCCAATGCCGGGTGTTCCAAGCCCCGGATCATGTGGTCCCAGACACGCGGTATTAACTCGACATACTGGGGCTTGCCAAAGTCAAGAGACAGGCGCGCAAATACCCCCAAAATACGTAAGTTCCTCTGGACACCAAGTACTGTATAGGCAGCACGAAACCCAGGCTCATCGACACCGCTCATTGTCACGTATCTATCGATCATTTGCATCTCAACTCCTGCGGGCACATCGCGTCGAGCATCTTGCAGTAGAGAAACCAAATCATACGCACGATGTCCTGCGCGAGCAGCCTGAAAATCCAATAAACCGACACGCGCGACACCTTTGCGGTTGGGAAGCCATAAGAGATTTTCAGCGTGATAGTCACGTTGCACGAGCACAAGGTCGCCGACGACGGTTTGGCGTAAAATATCTTCAAACCGATCGACAAACCGGGTGATTGTACTAGGATTCACATTACGACCGTATTTTTCAAACGCAATTTCAACCAATTCGGCCATCAAGCGAGGGCCAAATGGATTCAGCTCCGGCATCGGAGCGTCATGCAGTGCTACCAGTACATCAGTTGCTGCCTCATACAGTGGCATCTCAAAGGATTGATCTCGCTGGATGATGCGCGCAAAAAGATCATCCCCCAAATCTTCGATCAGTAAAAAGCCGTGCTGGGTATCTTCCACTATTATCCTGGGGGCACTTAGACCTTGGTCACACAAATAGCGGGCAATGTAGGTGAATGCCGTTATGTCTTCACCTTTTTCAGGGGGCGCATCCATAAGAACAGCGGTTTCCCCGGTTAAGGCATCAGTCAGTCTTTCATAGCATCGGTTTGAAGCATCGCCGGCCAGTGGTGCGCGGACGGCAGCACTCCAGGATGTCGTCTCCAAAAAAATAGAAGCCAGATGATAACGGTCAGTCATGTGTTGTCCGGTCAATGAGCGGCTGCCATTTGGCATCGCTCCAGGTGAAAGTCAGTTTGCGTGTATCTGCGTCATCTAGATCGAGTTCAAGGCGTAGATGCAGCGCGTTGCTTGGTGACAACTCCGCAAGTCTATCCGGCCATTCTACAAGACAAATGGCGGTTTCAAATGCTTCGATGAGACCCAGCTCTTCGATTTCGTCTAAAGACGTCAGGCGATATAGGTCGGCATGCCACAGTTCACCTGACGGGACATCGTAGGTTTGCACCAAAGTAAAAGTAGGTGATGGCACGTCTTCCGGAATATGCAACAGGGATTGGATAAGGTGGCGGGCAAAATGGGTTTTACCGGCACCGATGGGTCCTTCCAGCAAAATGCAATCGCCAGGACGAAGAGCCGCCGCGATAAGGGTGGCCAAATTGGCGGTTTTTTCAGGAGAAGAAAGCGTGCAAGTTACGGGGCTATGAATCATGCCCCTACAATGAACCCGCACGCCTGAGGCTGCAAGTTGGTTCGCGGACCTGCAACAGTTGTAAGTTAAGTGTTTCCACCTGACGTTCCGAGAGCGCTGTTAACTTCAGCACAGCCTCGAATCGTCAGGTCCATCAAGTAGAGATTGAGTTAGAAATCACGTTACCCGTTTTGGTGAGTAATCTTGAAGCGTTCCTGTTCCGGCGGCGCGATGGATGGGGCTGGGGTGCGGAATGTCACCATGGTTGCGCCATTCTGGACAGGGGATACCTTGCAAATAAGAGGGTTGCCGTTGCGTAGCTGGACGTGGGTCCACCATTGATCACGGTTCTCACGGCCACCGACGAAGTCACGCAATTCGCCCCAAGTCGGAGTAGCAGCGCACATGTTTTGCCAAACGCGGCAAGCATCAACCACCGATACCTTGGCAAAGCTGGCATCGGGATCCATTTGCCACAGATCGTGGTAGGCTTTGTTTGAAAACGTCATGGTGCCGTCATTGGCAAACACCGCAATCGCCTCATCCATCTGGTCCATAATAGATTGGCCCATTTCCAGCTCTGAGCGGAACTGACGAGTCAGAGTGATTTCGGCCGTAATGTCTTCGAAGAGAAATGCGACAGCACCATCGGGGTGTGGGCGACCGCTGACTGAATAAACCGAACCTGACGGCAGTGACCAAGTTTCCTGGTATCGACCTTCAGCCGCAGCCTCTAGCAAGTCCGCCATCTGATGGCGCCAGCTGGTATAGTTTTTTGGCTCTGGCATCATGCGTTGGTCGCGTAGACGATCAAAAAAGCTAAGCAAATTCGGGCGAGAGCTGAGGAAATTGGCGGGCAGGGCGGTGAGGTCGATGAGGACCGGGTTGAACAGCACCAGCTGGCGGTTGCGGTCAAAAATCGCGAGGCCGATCGACAACTGCGCGAAGGTTTTGGCCAATGTCTGTACAAAATTGCGCTGGGCAACCTCGGCGTCAACAACCGCATTGATGTCCACAGCGTGACACAGCCAGCCGGCTTCGGTCTCAGTGGTCGAAATATTGTACCATAGCTTCTTGTTGCTGTCCGGCAGGGGGATTGAGATCCGTTCGGCCTTACCACTGGTCATTGGTTCAGAGAGGTCTGAAAACAGGGGGTCAGCAAAATCTACGTTGCGGCCACGCAATTTCTGACTGAGGTTGTCGTAGGCAAGATTGGACCAGGTGACTTCGTCCTCTTCGGATTGTAGCCAGACAGGATAGGGAGCCTGATGTACGGCAGCCCGGAGAGTGGTCAGTTCTTGATCTAGTGCTTTATCCTTAGCCTCGGTTGCGCTGCGACGCAGCTGCACACGCGTGATTCCGTCGATCCACTCGCAGTGAGCCTCGTGGGATTCAGCTGTTGACGTTCCAGATAGTACTAACGGTCCGACATCTTTTAGAAATCCAGGTGATTGAGGTAAACCAGGGTAGCTGCGCGAGAGTTGATCTCGCAGAGTGGCCCAGCTGAAACCATCAGCCGTATCACCGATAAATTTGCGGGCGCCGGTGGACCAGCCAATCAGGTTGGCGTCATCGAACAGAAAAACGGCGTCAGTTCTGCTATCGCCAGTTAGCAGATCATGTTCCATACCCTTTTGGCCCACTGCAGGAGAGAGCCACCAAACAGCCACTGCTGCTGTGGCTACACATAGAGTTGCCAAAACAAGCCATTCGATTGAGACGATGTTTTGCATGTTATCCTGCCTAGTTGATCTGTTGTTAACCCTATCTTGCCTCAATAATAGTTAATTGATGTTTAACTGGTTGCCTAAAGGTGAATAGTTAAATTTCTATCGGTTTATTATGACCCATGGGGACTGCATAGTCACCCTCTAGCGCGTCAATCTTCTTGCGGGGCCATGAAACTTCGACGACAGCTCCAGGACGGTCGGTATGTATGCTGATATTTTGTGATGGGTCTGAGCCGTTGGCAAAGCGTAAACTAGCCCCGGTTCGCTCGAGCAAAGTCTTTGCAATAAACAGACCTAACCCCATCCCTTCGTACTCAGGCCGCATTTTACGGTCACTGTCGCTGCGACCACGGCGCATAAACGGGTCTCCAATTCTACCCAATACATGCGACGGATAGCCGCCTCCGTCATCATAAATTCGCACCAGGATGGTATCGTTAGTCCAGATCGAATCTACCCAGACATTGGCGCGAGAGTAGTCCACTGCATTTTGCACCAGATTTCGTAACCCATGGATGATCTCGGGTTTGCGAAGGATGGTGGGCTGTTGGACGTCCCCCCCTTCATCGGGACCTTCCTTGAAGTGAATGAATTTGCCGCGGTGCATATGAGGTTCCGCTGCTTCATGGATTACCGTAGATACCGGAGCCTGCCGCAGATGCAGGTCATCTTTCCCTGCCCGTCCCATATTCTGCAATATATCACGACAACGATCTGCTTGCTCACGGATTAGCGCGGCGTCAACGCGCAAGTCGGGCCGGTCATCAAGCTCTTCGATTAGCTCAGCACTGGCCAGTTTAATAGTGGCAAGAGGAGTGCCCAACTCGTGTGCAGCGGCAGCAACCACCCCACCAAGATCCGTCAGCTTTTGTTCACGCGACAAAGCCAGCTGTGTTGCGGCTAACGCGTCCGACATTGACCGCATTTCTGAGCTAATTCGGTGCGAATAAGCCCCCAAGAACATCACAGCGATGATTATGGCAATCCAGTTGCCAAAAACAAAGACATCAGGAATGCGTAAAACAAATCCCTGAGCGGTGCGTAATGGCATGTGGAACTCGGCCATCAAAGTCACCAGAATTATTGCGGTACCACCAATGATCAGGGTCGAGCGTAGTCTCATCATATTCGCTGAGATCGTCACCGGGCCCAATACCAACAATGCAAAGGGGTTGTTCAAGCCGCCTGTAAGGTACAGCAAAAAAGATAGCTGCAGCAGATCAAACAGCACGGTCAGAAAGTTTTCAAATTCGGATAAACGTTTGTTCTCTGGGAAAACAAACATCGCTACTAGGTTTCCAACTACCGAAACACCAACAGCAAAATAACACAGGCCCAATTCCAACTGCAGGTTGTACAGATTCTGGGCAACAGCAATGGCAGTGATCTGACCGCCGATGGCCACCCAACGCAACAAAATTAGTGTGCGCAGACGAATCCAATGGCTACGTTCTTGCCCGCTCATTAGGCCGATAAAAGACTCGCTCATGACGCTCAGCTCCGGTTGCATCGGCTGTATTTGTTGATAGGTCTGACTTCAACAACGATCAACATATCTCTTAGCCTTCAAGGTGTGACCTCATGACCCGTTTATATGCCGTCATTGCTTCCGTTTCCGTTGCTGCTCTGTTGGGCGGTGTCTGGGTTATGACCCAACGCGGACAGGATGGCGACAAGTTTGCCCAATGCCGTAGCAGTCAGATTGCCGGCGGGACAGCACAGATTGGTGGACCGTTTGAATTGATAAATGCCAAGGGTGAGACGGTTACTGACAAAGATGTGATCACTGAGCCATCGTTGATATATTTTGGATATACCTTTTGCCCAGACGTTTGTCCTATGGATACTGCTCGCAATGCCGAAGTGGTTGATGTGCTTGCTGAGCGTGGCCAAAGTATTACTCCTGTTTTCATCTCGATTGACCCTGCGCGAGATACACCTGAGGTTGTGGGCGATTTTTCAGAAAACTTGCATGAGCGCATGATCGGACTGACTGGATCAGCGGAGCAGGTCAAGGCCGCCAGCCGTGCATATAAAACCTACTTCAAGGCGCAACCTGCTGATGATGAATACTATCTGGTCGATCACTCGACCTTTTCATACTTAGTGATGCCCGATCAGGGGTTTGTAGAGTTTTTCCGCCGCGACGAGGAACCAGAGAAAATGGCCGACCGGGTCGGTTGTTTTTTGGAAAACATGTAGTTGTTTGACGTTTTATGCAGGCCCGGTAATATTCTTGGCCAAGTAGGACTAATTTTGGCGCAAAGGACCTAGTATGGCCGAAACTGCCTCGCAGGATATTGGACCCGACAAATCACTATTGTTGGTTGATGACGACGAACCCTTTCTGCGGCGGTTGGCCAAGGCGATGGAGAAACGTGGCTTCGAGGTTGAAACTGCAGGTTCGGTTGCTGCGGGTCGTGCGATTGCCACAGCCCGCACCCCCGCCTATGCAGTTGTGGATCTGAGGTTAGAGGACGGCAATGGGCTGGATGTTGTCGAGGTTATCCGAGAAAAAAGACCTGACAGCCGAGTCGTGGTTCTAACTGGGTACGGTGCGATTGCTACGGCGGTGGCCGCGGTTAAGATTGGCGCGACAGACTACTTGAGCAAACCGGCGGATGCCACTGATATTACGAATGCATTATTGGCCCAGCCTGATGAGTTGCCGCCACCTCCGGAGAACCCGATGAGCGCCGATCGCGTGCGCTGGGAACACATTCAGCGTGTCTATGAGTTATGCGACCGGAATGTCAGCGAAACAGCGCGGCGTTTGAATATGCACCGAAGAACGCTGCAACGGATTCTTGCAAAACGTAGCCCAAAGTAATTGCAACGCAGATGCCGGCTTACACCAACTGGGCAAGCAGTTCGAGGTGGCGGGCGACATAGCTTGTGCGGACCTCCACCGGTGGTCTCAGTTGAATTTCCAATTCGCCGATAAGAGCCAAATCAGGTTTGCCAAACAGTTTGTCGGCTTCTTTCTCCGAAAACCCGGCGATCTGTACTGCTTCCATCCAGGCACTGATACGGTCGGCCTTTTTGATTTGTTTCTTAACTGTGATTGGAAGAGTTGCAGGCAATCCAAATCTCAGGTGAATAGCGGCGATCAGGCGAGCGTCCAACTCTCCGTAAGATGGGCCAACAGCAGCTTTAACCGGCGAGATCATGTCTCCGATTACATATTCAGGAGCATCATGTAGCAGCGCGGCCAATCGCCATTTCACAGCTGCCTTGGGATTGATACGGCCAAAGAGAATTTCGACGAGCAGTGAATGCTCGGCCACTGAATAGGCAAAATCACCTTTAGTTTGCCCATTCCAGCGGGCCACAAAGGCCAAACCATGTGCTATATCATCAATTTCTATATCAACCGGAGTAGGATCCAGAAGATCCAACCTACGTCCTGAAAGCATACGTTGCCAGGCGCGCGATGGTTTAGCCATTTAGTTGTTCCTCCCAAAAAATTATTAGGCCTGAATCCACCGAAATGCTTCTTGATTTCAGGTCAAGATCACAAAATGGAAACAAGGTGTTGAAGCGCCGTGCTTTGAAAAAAGAGTCCCAAATACTATATTTATATACACAAAGGGGTCGTGCAGTCCCTCATGGGAAGCCCTTTTGGTCGTCGAACCTGTATCAAGAGGAGTATGTAATGTTCAAGCGATTGCTAGGTGTTTCCATTATCTTTGGTATGGCTGCAACAGCACCTCCGGCCTTGGCCGCCAGCTGTGGAGTTCGCGAAGATGTAATCTATCAGTTGGAAAACAAATACTCAGAAAAACTGACCTCAGGCGGGCTTCAAACCGCGCCGGCGGAAAACTCTATGGTTGAAATTTGGTCATCGGATCAGACCGGTACCTTTACAGTGCTGATGACCCAAGCCAACGGAATTAGTTGTATTGTAGCAGTTGGTACCGATTATTTTGATGTTGGCCCGACAAAAAGGCCAAAGGGTACGGCCAGCTGAATTACCAAATTTGAATTACGAGACTCAATCCGAGCATCTTCGTTGCTTGTCAATCATTGCGATGTTAGGGCCTTTCTAACTTATCAGAAACCGGATTGGAGACGACGATGGCCGGAGATTATTTTGTCAAGGATATCGCGCTGGCCGAGTTTGGCCGCAAAGAACTAGATATTGCTGAAACAGAAATGCCTGGCCTGATGGCTCTGCGCGCTGAATATGGTGACAGCAAGCCACTGAATGGTGCGCGGATTACCGGTTCGTTGCACATGACGATCCAGACAGCGGTTCTGATTGAAACTCTGGTTGCACTGGGTGCTGACGTGCGCTGGGCTTCGTGCAACATCTTCTCCACTCAGGATCACGCGGCTGCGGTGATTGCCAAAGCCGGCGTTCCGGTTTTTGCTGTTAAGGGACAGACACTGGAAGAGCATTGGGACTATTTGGACAAGTCATTCATGTTCCCCGAAGGTGCGAACATGATCTTGGACGATGGTGGCGACGCGACCCTGTACATCCTGTTGGGTGCACGGGCTGAAGCCGGTGAAGATCTGGGTGTTCCAACCTCCGAAGAAGAAGAAGCAATCCACGTACAGATCAAGAAACGGATGGAAGCATCTCCAGGCTGGTTCACCAAGACCCGCGAAGCCATTCAGGGCGTTTCGGAAGAAACCACTACTGGTGTTCACCGCCTGTACGAACTGGTCAAGCAAGGCCAGTTGCCATTCCCCGCGATCAACGTGAACGACTCGGTCACCAAGTCGAAGTTCGACAACAAATACGGCTGTAAAGAATCGCTGGTTGACGGCATCCGTCGCGCCACTGACACCATGATGGCCGGTAAAGTTGCCGTTGTTTGTGGTTACGGCGACGTTGGCAAAGGTTCGGCTGCTTCGCTGCGCGGCGCTGGTGCCCGTGTGAAAGTTACCGAAGTTGACCCAATCTGCGCCCTGCAGGCCGCAATGGACGGTTTCGAAGTTGTTGTGCTGGAAGATGTCGTCAACAGCGCTGACATCTTCATCACCACAACCGGCAACAAAGACGTGATCCGTATCGAGCACATGCGCGAGATGAAGGATATGGCGATTGTTGGCAACATCGGCCATTTTGACAACGAAATTCAGGTCGCAAACCTGAAAAATCACAAGTGGACCAACATCAAAGAACAGGTCGACATGATCGAGATGCCTTCGGGTAGCCGTTTGATTCTGTTGTCCGAAGGTCGTCTGCTGAACCTCGGCAACGCCACTGGCCACCCATCGTTTGTGATGTCGGCTTCGTTCACCAACCAGGTTCTGGCTCAGATCGAGCTGTGGACCAAAGGTGATGAGTATAACAACGACGTCTACATTCTGCCCAAGCACCTGGACGAAAAAGTTGCACGCCTGCATCTGGATCGTATCGGAGTGAAGTTGAGCACGCTGAGCAACGAACAGGCATCCTACATTGGCGTTTCAGCCGAAGGTCCGTTCAAGCCAGAGCACTACCGCTACTAAGTAGAACACTGTTTGAAAGTTTTGGGGCCGCCGTGGTTATATACTACGGCGGCCTTTTTCATGGGTTGGAAAATTACTGCTCTGCTGCGCCCACTAGATAGGTGAAACCAGTCAGATGAGCGCGGTTAAAGGCGCCAACTTTTTCCAGCATATCCTGATTGTTGTCGCGGAACGCAGTCGCTTGATCGGCCGTTTCATAATATATGACAACCACTTCGTCCGGCGTGGCCATACCCATCGCATCATCGACGTTTAGGAAAGCCTCGTTGATCCAGTGACCATCGCGCTGTTCAGCAATGGAACCCAAGGTCGCCAAATCAGCATCCCGTTGGGTGATGTCGCTGTTGTTATAGTAGCCAAGCTTGAGAATATACTGACGCCCTTCAATACCCGCAGAGTCAGATGCTGCAGGGAATAGGGACAGATCCCCTTCGAATACCGCTACGGGTCCACTCAGTTTAGTGCGAGAGTCAGCGTTCGCTAAAACTGGATTGTCGCAAGTCAAAACCGTATAACTGGTTGGGTCGTCGACCTTAATAGATCCCTGTTGGGCATATATCGGACCGCTGCGATAGACTGAACAACCCAGATCTTGGGCGGTTTGCGTGCTGAGGCCGTTAGTTCCACTATACAGAGCGACAATGGCGTTTGATTGGCTGGCGGTGGCGGCGTTAACGCCAACTGTCAGGAAACCAGCAGCAACAAATGTTTTGAGAAGTTTCATGTCTTTATCCTTTATCCTGAAGGTCAATTGAAACGCGGCTGTCCTTGAAAACCTCGCTTGGAAAACGGTGGACTGGCGTCATCAATGAACGTATGGCTGCGATCGGGCGTGCGATGAATTCGGTGGGATGCGCTGGGACAGGCATCGCGGGTGCAAGGCCGACAAAGGTTGCAGTGAATTCCTCTTTGGTCCAGCGATATTGAACTTCGGCGGCTTGGTTGCCTTGGTGAACCAATCCTAGGTTCATTTCACCATTCAACGGGTCGCGGATATCCGCAGTGAGTAGGGTAACTTCGTAAGTCATGTTGGCTCCATATTTGACTGAAGCCAATGTGCGCTGATTGCAGGGTGGATTAGAACTATCCAAAAATGAGACGATGTGGTTAGAATTTGATCCATGAAGAACTGGGATGATCTACGTATTTTTCGCGCAATGGCCAAGTCACGTTCGATCCGAGCGGCGGCTGCGGAGCTTAAGACGACTCACGCCACGGTCTCGCGGCGAGTGCGAGCGTTAGAGGATGACCTTGGAAGCGCGTTATTTGAGCGTCGCAAAGAGGGATATGTCCTGACAGCTTTTGGCCAAAGCATGATGGATTTGACGCAGAGCGTGACCGCTGGCGTCGAAGCCATTGATCGCTTGGCTTTTGGACAAGATGGAAGCTTGGCAGGCCCTGTTCGTTTGTCTGTTCTTGAGGATCTTTATTACAAAGTCCTGGCAGATCCGCTTGATAGTTTTATGCGTTCCCATCCAATGATTGAGCTGGCAATCGAAACGACATCCAATTTTCGCGATGTCAATCGACGTGAGGCAGATGTTATAGTCCGTATAACCAGTGATCCACCGGAACAGGCAGTAGGCCGCAAGGTCGCTGATAGTCCGCTCGCGGCCTATTGTTCACATGGCTATCTTCGCAACAGGCCGGTCGTTGATCGTTGGATTGCTTTGGATTATCCGCCGACAGTTGCGCCATTGCTGAATGCGAGGCCTGCGTTTCTAGCTAATTCACTTACGGTAGTGGCTGATGTTCTGCGCAGAGGCCAAGGGATTGGGTTGTTGCCTTGTTTTATGGCTGAGAGAGACTGTGACCTTGTTAGGCTGCACGAAGTTGATTTGATCCCTGACAAAGAAATCTGGACACTTACTCATGTGGATATCTTGCATAACCCGCGTGTCCGTCTGTTGATGGATCATCTGTATCACGCTTTTTCGGATCAGCGGGCGCGTATCGAGGGTCGCGCAGAGTAAATGGCATTGGGGAATGCCATTCGAGTTTTCCCTTTGTTTAACAAGCCAGTGCAACTAGGGTTAAACGCACTGGGAAAAATCCCATAACAATTTCTGAATTTCAACAATCCTAATGGAACCGAAATCATGGGCAAGAGAGACGATCTGATCGCGCAATACGCGGATGATTTGAAAAATAAATGCGGTGTGGACGCTGATTTGGACCTGCTGACTAAAGTGACCATTGGTTGTGGTCCGGCAATCTACAACGATGATGCCTCAACAGTTGCGGCGTCACAGGACAGCGAACTTGAAACTGTAAAACAGAATTTCCTGATCAACAAATTGGGACTGTCCGACGGTCCTGAACTGATGGATGGAATTAACACAGTAATCGAAACCTACGGAAAATCAGAGAGAAACAAGTACCGTGCTGTGTTCTATTATTTACTGACCAAGCATTTTGGCAAAGAGTCCGTCTACGGCTAAACCCGTCTGCGTTCAACGATATCTACGCCCGCCACTGTGCGGGCGTATTGCATTTTAGCGGTATTGTAACGGCAATTGCTTTGCGGAATCGGTTTGGTTCAGTCTATCAACGTATTACGGTCAGGATGGCCAGGAACCAGATATTTCATACGCGTGTGGTGGATTGGGAGCACGCGGGGTGAGAGGGAAGGTCCTGAGCAATCGGACCTTCCCTTTTTCACATTTTCCCAAACCGTAAGATGTTCGATGCCACTTTTCCTGCGCGGCAGATTAGTTAGCGTCCGTCTTGCCCAAAGCGCAGATCGCTCTCCACTCACTTGGGCTTACAGGTTGCACCGATAGACGTGAGTTTCGAACCAGAACCATTTCTTCCAACCGTGAGTCACTCTTTATCTGATCAAGGGTCACTGGCTGTACAAAACCGCGTACGGCTTTGATATCCACACATTCCCAGCGATCGTCATCGGTGGTGCTGTCAGGATGTGCCTCGGCACAAACCTCAACAATACCAACGACCGACTTTTCTTTTTGCGAATGATAAAAGAAACCACGGTCGCCAACCTTCATCTCGCGCATAAAATTACGGGCTTGATAATTGCGTACACCGTCCCATTCCTCACCTGCATCGCCTTTGGCCAACTGGTTGTCCCAGCCCCAAGTTGAAGGTTCGGATTTGAACAGCCAGTAAGCCATTAGCCTATGACCTTCTTCCAGGTAATCAGATCAACGGTTTCGAAAAGACCGGCCTTGGCATAGGGATCATTGTCGGCCCAGGTTTGCCCGGCGGCCATGTCTTCGACATCCAGAATGACCAGAGAGCCAACCATGTTGCCTTCTTGATCCAACAGCGGGCCCGCTTGCGCGACTGCACCGGTGTCCTCGATATAGGCAAGATGTGCTGTGCGATTATCGAGCCGGGTTTGAAGGGCACCGGGTTTGTCGCGGGCAATCAAAGCAATTAGCATTTTATTCCTCTTTTAATGGTCTTGCTAATAATTGAGCTGCTGCATCGGCAATCGTCAAGCGTTGGCTGACCAAATTGGTTACCGTTTGGGTGATTGGCATGTCGATTTTCATTTCATCGGCCTTTGCGGCGGCGGCGCGGGCGGTGGCTGCCCCTTCGACGGTTACTGACGGATCAAATGTTTCCCCACGGCCAATTGCCAGACCAAGCTGGTAGTTGCGCGATAGATCAGAGCTACAGGTCAATGTCAGATCGCCAAACCCAGATAGACCCGCCAGAGTTTCGGGCCGGGCACCACATGCCATGGCCATTCGCTGTATTTCTGCATAACCTCTGGTCATCAATGCGGCTCGCGCGCTGTCACCCAATCCCGCACCAATCACAGCACCGCAGGCAATCGCCATTATGTTCTTCAACGCACCACCTTGTTCGGCGCCTATGGTATCAGTGGTGCGGTATAGGCGCAAATTTGTGGTGGTCAGCTGCTGTTGCAACACTTTGCCCAGGTTGGCGTCCTCACAAGCCAAGGTCAGCGCAGTCGGGAGGCCACGGGCAATATCTGCGGCAAAACTGGGTCCGGTTAATAGCGCTGGGCGCGCATCAGGTAAGGATTCGCGTATCACCGAAATAGGTCCTAAACCGGTGTTCAATTCTATCCCTTTGCAGCAAGCTACCAGAGTTTTATCTCTCAGAGATTGGCTGTTTTGTTCCAGTACAGTGCGTAGCTTTTGCATCGGAACAGCTAGCAACAAGATCCGACTATCCACTGCAGCGTTTAAATCTGATGTGATGGTTAGATCGTCAGGCAAAACGACTCCGGGCAACCGGCATTTGTTGACGCGCGTGGTCTGCATGTCCGAAGCCAGATCCTGATTGCGGGCCCACAAATTCACTGGACCATTACTCGCAAGAGAGATCGCCAAAGCCGTACCAAAGGCTCCTGCTCCTAGCACAGAAACGCTCATGCCTTGGCACCTTTGCGACCGCTGCCAAGCATTGACGGGCTATTTAGGTCCAAGGGCCATCGTGGTCGTGCAGTTAGGTCCATCCCATCTGATGACCCAGCTTTAAAGCGTTCCAATCCAGCATAGGCAATCATAGCTGCATTATCTGTGCAAAGTTCCAGTGGCGGAGCGGTGAAAAAGGCGCCCATTTCGGTACAAACAGTCTCTAACTTGGAACGTATTGCAGTGTTTGCAGCTACACCTCCAGCAACAGCCAAGGTGGGAGTTGCAGGGTTTTCCAACAAATATAGACTCATGGCGCGTCGAGTTTTGGCAGCTAAAACGTCAACGACGGCAGCCTGAAATCCAGCGCATAGATCGGCGCGATCTTGACGGGTTAGCCCCCCCTTTGGGGCGGCGACCTGGTCACGCATTCGCATCAACGCAGTTTTCAATCCCGAAAAGGATAGGTTGCAGTCAGGGCGATCCAGCATTGGTCGCGGAAATCGAAACCGCTTCGGATCGCCAAAAGCGGCCTCGGCCTGAACTGCTGGTCCGCCGGGTTGTGGTAACCCCAGCAAGCGAGCAGTTTTGTCAAATGCCTCGCCTGGAGCGTCGTCAATGGTGCCGCCAAGGCGGGTGAAGTCATCGGGTCCACGCGCAATTAGATATTGGCAGTGACCGCCAGAGACGAGCAAGATCAAATAGGGGTAAGAAATGCCATCGGTTAGCCTTGGCGTGAGTGCGTGGCCTGCTAGGTGATTGACCCCGATCAACGGTAATCCGGTGGCTGCTGAAATACCTTTGGCGCACATGACGCCCGACATGACTCCACCAATGAGCCCAGGACCAGCGGTCACAGCAATTGCATCTAGTTCATTCAGCTTTTGCCTGGACGCATCCAAAGCTTGCCGTACGCAGATATCCAACTTTTCAGCATGAGCGCGGGCAGCAATTTCTGGTACCACGCCACCATAGGCATTGTGCAATTCGCTTTGCCCGAACACGATTGAAGATAAGACTTCCGGCAACGTGCTATCAACCTGCCGCACTACTGCAGCTGCCGTATCGTCACAGCTACTCTCAATTCCCAGAATGGTCAGTGTTCGTGTCATCGTCTTACCGTTGCATCACAATGGACCCGCAGCTACCACCTTACCAAAGTGCAAACAATCCCGGGAGAGCGGTATGGTGGGCCTGCTGATGACACGACCATATGATGCAGCGCAGCGCTTTGTGTCAGAGCTACCGGCTGCGTTGATTGGTGATTTGGAGGTAATCTATTCACCCTTACTCCAAGTGAAGCCTTTGAATGAAACAATCGACTTGGATGGGTTCAGCGCGGTTGTTTTCACTTCTTCCAATGGCGTATCGGTGGCAGCCAAGTCCCTGGGTCGTGTTGGTCTGCACGCATTTTGTCTTGGCGAGCGCACAACATTGGCGGCGGAGAAAGCGGGATGGCAGTCTCAATTCTGCGGCATGACTGCGGATGATCTGGTTTCTGACTTGCTGAAGCGTAGACTCAGCGGGAGAATACTGCATCTGCGTGGGCAGCATTCGCGTGGTGATGTTGCTGCTAGGCTGTCAAAAGCAGGTTTGGATTGCCGGGAGAAAGTGATCTATGATCAGTTAGTGTTACCCCTGACCAACGAAGCGTCGACCGCATTGTCTTTATCAAGAGATTTGGTGGTGCCACTTTTTTCGCCCCGCACTGCGCGACAATTTGCCGATCTTTGCCCACAGGGTGCCCCGATCCACTTAATTGCAATGAGTGACGCTGTCGCAAGCCAGCTCAAGCTATTGAAATATAAAGATTTGAAGATATGTATGAACCCCGATGCTCTGTCTATGGAGCGATTGGTTCGTCAAGTTGCAGAGCAACTAGTGCGGGTTGAGAGCGGCGGGTTGGCGCAGTAGTGTCGCTCAGATTCGAGCGTAAGAATTTTGAGAATCGGCTGGGAGGCTGGCGTGGCTGACAAAAATAATTCCGATCTGGTGAGTGAGACAAGCCCGAACGACGATCTAAACAAGGCTGATATGCCGGAAGCGCCGGCTGAGGTTTTGGATGACAGTGTGGTGACTAAGCCAGCACTAATTGTTGAGGATGAGTCTGAGGTTGAAAGTACTCCGGTCGATGAGGATCAGGTTGCCGCCGATTCAATTTCTGCCGAGCCTACAATCAGCGTTGAGCGCGTGGTTGAAAAGCGAGGTGGGTTTGGTATGGCCGTTATTGGCGGTGTGGTAGCCGCCGGGCTTGGATTTGTTGCCGGTCAGACGCAGCTTCTGAACCCAATTTTGCCAGAAAGCCTAAAATCCGTATCGGCAAAAGAGTTTAAACTCTTGATTGGGGATCAGGCCGAAATGAACGAAGTTCTTGCGGCGTTGCAGGTTCAGGTTGAATCCAGCAAGACCCCTGACCTATCCGGTGTCACGACGCAAATTGCGGAAATCTCTGTTCAGATTGCTCCGTTGGAGGCAAACTGGAACTCTGCCAAGGTGCAACTTGAGACATTGTCAGATGATGTGATCACGCTGACGAAACGGTTGAGTGACCTAGAAAAGAGGCCAATAAGTGAAGGTGCCTCTCCAGCGGCAGTAGCGGCCTATGAGGCAGAGCTATCTAAACTGCAGGAGAGCTTGATTGCACAACGTCAAGATGTTGAACGGATGGTTGCTGAAGCCCAGGCGTTGGACGCTGCCAGCGCAGAAGCAGCCCGCATTGCCAGCGCACAGACTATGGTGGCGCGCCTGCGTTCGAACCTGGATTCTGGAACTGCGTATGGTTCGATCCTGACCGAGCTTGAAAGCGTCGGCGTCACGGTCCCGGAGGCCTTGCTTGTGTCTGCCGATCAGGGTGTTGCAACTTTGACCAATCTAGCAAGTGATTTTGTACCTGCCGCCCGTGATGCGCTTTCCGCTGCGCGCGAAGACAGCTCCGGTAGTGGCGGTCTGTTGGCTTATGCCCAGAGACATCTTGGAGCACGATCTGTCCAACCACGCGATGGCGACGATCCGGACGCCATTCTATCCCGTGCAGAGGCAGCTATTTTCACAGGTGATTTGGATAGGGCTTTGGCTGAGATTCAAGCTCTGCCTGAGTCCGCTCGATCAGTCATGCTGGACTGGGAAACTGACGCCAAAACACGCCAGGACGCCGTCGCCGCTGTCGATGCCCTGGCCCATAGCCTGAACGCCAATTAAGGGAGCTACCATGCTCTGGTCATTGTTGAAGATCCTCGTTTTTGTTGCCCTCATTGCGCTTATGGCCTTTGGCGGTGGAATTTTAATGGAAACTGCAGGTGGTGTGCAAATCACTGTTGCAGGCACCGAGTATACCTTCGGCGCGTTGCAGTCAGTCATAGCGCTGATGGTATTGGTTGGATTGGTTTGGGTGTTCTTGAAGCTGATGTCGCTTTTGGTGGCAACATTGAAGTTTTTGAACGGCGATGACACTGCATTGAGCCGTTACTTTGACAAGGGTCGCGAGCGTAAAGGATATCAGGCGCTTGCTGATGGTTTGATGGCTATCGCTTCGGGAGAAGGACGCTTGGCAATGGCGAAGGCTGCACGGGCCGAAAAATTTCTGCAAAAACCTGAATTGACCGATCTGTTAACTGCGCAAGCTGCGGAACTTTCCGGGGACACCAAAAAAGCTGCCGAAGTCTATAAAAGGCTTATTAGCAACCAAGCCACTCGGTTTGTCGGAGTGCGCGGGATCATGAAGCAAAAGCTGTCCGAAGGTGATACCGAGACAGCCCTCAAATTGGCCGAAAAAGCAATTGCAATGCGGCCCAAGCATGAAGAAGTTCAAGATACTTTGCTGAGACTGCAAGCTCAGGCCCAAGATTGGGCTGGGGCTCGCAGTACCTTGGCGACCAAGCTAAAGACCGGCACGTTGCCGCGTGATGTCTTCAAGCGGAGAGACGCGGTACTGGCCTTGTCAGCTGCTGGGGCCATCGTTGCAGAAGGTGCCACACTGCAACAACAAGAGCAGGCTATTGAGGCGAACCGATTGTCTCCCGATCTTGTGCCTGCGGCAGCTATGGCCTCTCGGGCGCATATTGCGAAGGGTAAAAAACGCAATGCTGCTCAGGTGTTAAAGAAGGCTTGGGGCGCGCAGCCCCACCCAGATTTGGCGCACGCTTTTGCCGAAATTGAGCCAGAAGAAACCGGGCAACAGCGGGTGGCAAGATTTGCACAACTAGCAAAGCTGCAGCCAAAGCACGATGAAACCAAGTTGGTGATGGCGGAATTACATATCGTGGCTGAGGATTTCCCCGAAGCGCGCAGAGTTTTGGGTGATTTGTTCGAGCGTGCCCCGGATGCTCGGGCATTGACTTTGATGGCCGCAATTGAACGCGGCGAGGGAGCCTCGGATGCAGTGGTGCAGGGTTGGTTAGCGCGCGCCTTGAATGCACCACGGGGTCCGCAGTGGATTTGTGACAGTTGTCACCACATCCATGCCCATTGGGCGCCGGTCTGTGAGCATTGTTCCAGCTTTGATACCATGACATGGACTACTCCGGACACCCCAGAAATTACCAGTGCTACGGGTGTACATATGTTACCGTTGATTGTTGGCGTCCAAGCTGAACAACCTTTGACAGATGAAAGCGCCGAAGAGGCTGAACTGGTCGTAATCAAGCCAGTTATACCAGATGCTGTGATCGGCGATCAGGAAGCAAAATAGTTTTCCTTTGCGGCGCATAAGAACAATTTTTTGCGCTGCAAATACTTATCTTTGCTGACTGGTGGAGTACATAATATTCCCAGACTGGGAAACTTATTCGGAAATCTTTGTGTCGGTCCCTTGCAGAAGGATTTCTCGGAGATTTCCATCTGGCAGAGTGTCTGTAACCAGAGCGTCCACATCTGATATTGGCCCAAGGGGCACCAGTCCGGCGCGATAGAACTTAGACGAATCCAGTGCTAAAACGGTTCGTGCAGACAATTCCATCACGGTACGCACATTGACGACTTCCCAGTGGTTATCGTCACCCATAATGCCATCCGTATCAATTCCGCTGGCAGATATTACGGCTACGTCAAAATGAAAGCGACGGATGAAGTCTGTACTGAAGTCACCAATAACAGAGCCGTCTATATGGCGAATAAAGCCGCCTGGGATGGCCATTGTAAAATCAGTCCGGTCTTTCAACGCAATTACTGCGCCAAGGTTGTAAGTAACAATCTTTAGATTTTCGCGAACATTAAGAGCTTCGGCAACCGCGACGCAGGTGGTCCCAGCATCAAGGAAAATGCTGTCCCCGTCGCTCACCATTTCTGCGACGCGTTGAGCAATTCTTTGTTTGGTATTCTTGGATTCAAACCGACGCCTTAAATAGTCCTGACTGTCCAAACCCCCGAGAAACGCAACACCACCATGTGTTCTGCGAGCAAGTTTTTTTTGGTCCAGCTCAGTAATGTCTCGTCGGATGGTTTGTTCAGACACCGAAAGTTTTGTGGCCAGTTGTTCTAGCGATTCATAGCCGGATTCTTTTAGGTAGCTTAACAGTTTAGATTGACGGACGCCTTTTTTCCCGACCGACATCAAAAAACCTTTCCTATTATGATTTCTGCAGTGAGGATCTGTAAGGTCTCACAATGTCAAGTTGAGCTGCCTCAGGGGAATAAAATTTCAAATTCGTGAGGCTGTTGACATACATTGTTAAAGATGTGACAAAAAATGTAAAGTAACTTACAAAAAGAAGATCGCAAACCGCCGATGGCGATGTGCGGAACAACAACGCCAACATGACTCTCGGTGGGTCTAATATTCACTGACCGAAAAAAGTCATGGCAAGGAGGATCTAATGTCAATTTCTAAAACCAAATCTACCCGTATGTCTCGCCGCGCTTTCCTAGGTTACACAAGTGCGCTCAGCTTTGCTGCCGTACTTGGGCAGGTTCACCCTGTTCAGGCAGCTGAGCCAGTAAAAGGAGGGCATTTCGTACTGGGTCTTAAAGGCGGCGAAAGCACAAACTCATTGGATCCAGCCCTGTCCGCCAGTCAGGTTCCATTCAATGTTTTGCGTGGTTGGGGTGAGACTTTGCTCAACGTTGCGCCGGATGGAGGGCTTGAATATCGCCTAGCGGAAAGCGTTGAAGCAACGGATGATGGTCAGTCTTGGCATTTCACAATCCGGTCCGGTGTGAAGTTTCATAATGGTGAAACCATGACAGCGCAGGATGTGCTGAAAACCATGGAACGCCATTCAAACGAAGATTCTAAATCCGGTGCGCTTGGCATTATGCGTGGCATCGATAGCATGTCAGTTGAAGGCAATGTTTTCACTGTTAATTTGACCACTGCCAGCTCAGATCTGCCTTACCTTCTTGCAGACTACCACCTTGTGATTCAGCCGAATGGCGGCATGGACGATCCGGCGGCTGGTATCGGCACAGGACCATATAAGATTACGGAAAACGAGCCTGGCGCACGTCATGGGTTCGAAAAGTTCGCTGACTATTGGGATGATAGCCGCGGCCATTACGACACTTATGAAATCATTGTCATCAATGATGACACCGCCCGTGCTGCTGCGCTGCAGTCGGGACAGGTTAACGCAATCAATATCGTTTCGCCCAAAACAGCAAAATTGTTTGGCCGCGCTCCTGGCATCAGCATCGAAACGACTTCCGGTCGCGGCCATTATGTCTTTGTAATGCATGTGGATACACCACCATTTGACAACAAAGATCTGCGGCTTGCGCTGAAGTATTCCGTTAACCGCGAGGAAATGGTCGAAAAAGTTCTCAATGGCTATGGTGCCGTTGGTAACGACACGCCGATTAACGATGCCTATCCGTTGTTCGATGAAACCATCCCTCAGCGCCAATTTGATCTTGATAAAGCGCGTGAGCATTACGAAGCCTCGGGCCATGATGGGTCACCGATCATTCTGCGCGTTTCTGATGCGGCTTTTGCGGGCGCACTTGATGCTGCCGCCTTGTTCCAGCAAAGCGCTCAGGCAGCGGGTATTCCGCTTGAGATCAAGCGCGAGCCAGCTGATGGCTACTGGTCCGAAGTTTGGAACAAACAGCCATTTGCCGCGTCTTACTGGGGTGGCCGTGCGGTACAAGATCAAATGTACACTACCGCATACTTGTCCACAGCTGACTGGAACGACACTCGCTTTAAAAACGCAGATTTTGATGAGCTGCTGCTTCAGGCGCGTGCTGAGTTGGACGAAAACAAGCGTAAGGACGTCTACGGCCAAATGGGGCGCTTGCTCAATGAAGAGGGCGGCCTGATCAACCCGATGTTCAACCAGTTCATCGACGGTGTTTCGGCCAAGGTCGCTGGATGGGAGGCTAATCCGAACGCAGAGATGATGGACGGGTTCATCGCATCCAAGACTTGGTTCGAATAAGCGGACCTCGGACAGATGTCTTTTGTCGTGATCAAATTGGTGTCCCAGCGCATAGCGCTGGGACTTTTGTTGCTTTTGGCGGCAACTGTACTCATCTTTATCGGCACGCAAATCCTGCCTGGCGATGTGGCGCAATCAATTCTAGGTCAATCAGCTACGCCTGAGGCACTGGCGAACCTTCGCCGTGATCTTGGCCTAAACGAACCAGCACTGAATCGATATTTCAGTTGGCTTGGCAATGCATTGCAGGGTGATCTTGGTACGGCCCTGACAAACGGCAAAGACATCGCTGAATCTATTTCAGGTCGCCTGAATAACACTCTGTTTCTGGCGGCTTGCGCCGCGGTGGTTTCCATTCCGCTGGCAATTTTTCTAGGCTTGCTGGCCGTTCGTTACCGCAATCGCTGGCCTGACAAAATGATTTCGGCGATCACATTGGCAACGATTTCGGTCCCCGAATTTATCCTTGGCTATATCGTAATGTACTTTGTAGCTGTAAAGCTGCAGTGGCTACCTTCGGTTGCAATTGTGCGTCCGGATATGAGCGTTTTTGATCGGTTTGAAGCCGTTGCTATGCCGGTCATTGTGCTGACTTTTGTAGTGTTGGCTCATATGATGCGGATGACGCGGGCAGCCATTCTGAATGTCATGGAAAGCGCGTATATTGAAACGGCCGAGCTGAAGGGCCTATCGGCGTTCCGCATTATCGCTAGCCATGCCATGCCGAATGCTATTTCACCAATTGTAAATGTGGTGATGTTGAATCTTGCTTACCTGGTAGTAGGCGTGGTCGTGGTGGAGGTTGTCTTTGTTTATCCGGGTATGGGCCAGTATCTGGTTGATCATGTCTCTAAGAGAGATGTGCCGGTTGTTCAGGCTACAGGCCTGATTTTCGCAGCAGTCTATATCCTGTTGAACACAACGGCTGACATCATTGCCATATTAGCCAACCCGCGACTGAGGCATCCGAAATGATCCGTATTCCAACTAGCGCTTTGATTGGCCTTGTCATCACTGCGGCATACTTTCTGGCGGCATTGTTCGCGCCACTAATTGCCCCCTTCGGTGTCGGAGAAATTGTTGGCGACGTCTGGGAACCAATGTCTTCGAAGTTTCTCCTTGGCACTGACGGAATTGGTCGAGACCTGCTGAGCAGGATGATTTATGGGGGGCGGACGACAATATTTGTAGCACTAGCGGCAACGATTTTATCTTTCACATTGGGAACCATTTTGGCGCTGACAGCTGTGGTTGTCGGAGGCTGGGTTGATATGGCTCTGTCGCGGTTTATTGATCTGATCATGTCAATTCCGACGCTGATTTTTGCATTGGTTGTGTTGTCAGTTATGCCAGTCACCATATTGGTTCTTATCCTGGTGATGGGACTATTGGACGTGACCCGGGTCTATCGTTTGGCCCGAGCTGTGGCTCAGGACATCAATGTAATGGACTATGTCGAAGCAGCACGTTTACGCGGCGAAGGCACACCTTGGATCGTGTTTCGGGAAATCCTGCCAAATGCCCTGTCACCACTAGTAGCAGAACTGGGCATGCGCTTCATTTTCATGGTGCTGTTTGTCTCGACATTGTCTTTCCTAGGTCTGGGTATTCAACCACCTGACGCCGATTGGGGCGGTATTGTGAAAGAAAACAAAGAAGGTATCGTTTATGGTATCCCTGCGGCGCTGATCCCGGCATTTGCCATCGCTACCCTGGCAATCTCTGTGAACCTCGTGGCTGATTGGGTGTTGTCCCGTACCACCAGTTTGAAAGGGGGCCGGTAATGTCCGAGCTTCTGCGTGTTCGTGATCTGAAAATTGGTGCACATGTCATACCGCCAGACGGCGATCCCTTTGATATCGAAATTGTCCACGGTGTTAGTTTTGACCTCAAAAAAGGTCAGGTTCTGGGCTTAATCGGAGAGTCTGGAGCAGGAAAATCAACCATTGGTCTTTCTGCACTGGCGTACGGTCGTGGCGGGGTTGAAATCACCGGTGGTGAGGTTTTTATCAACGGTAGCGATATCCTGAAAGACTCGTTAGGGAACCTGCGAAAACTGCGCGGTCATGTGGTGACCTATGTGTCCCAATCGGCTGCGGCGTCTTTTAACCCTGCTAAAAAGCTAATGAATCAGGTGACTGAGAGTTGCATCCAGCACAATTTGTGTAGCCAATCAGAAGCCGAAGAACGAGCAGTGACATTGTTTCGCAAACTCGGGTTGCCAGAACCTGAAACCATTGGTGATCGCTATCCACACCAGGTGTCTGGTGGACAGTTGCAGCGTGTGATGACTGCGATGGCTCTATGTCCTCAACCAGACCTAGTGGTTTTTGACGAACCAACAACAGCACTTGATGTCACGACACAGATTGATGTGTTGGCGGCAATAAAGGAAGCAATCCGCGATACCGGGGTTGGTGCGCTGTATATTACTCACGATCTAGCTGTGGTTGCGCAGGTTTCTGATCAGATCATGGTTCTACAAAATGGCAATACCGTTGAATATGGGGATACTGAGCAGATCATTAACCGGCCAGCAGAGGCCTACACTCAAGCCCTTGTTTCAATTCGTTCTGCCGAACATGCGGAAAAACTTCCAACGGATGCGCCTGTCCTGAAAGTCGACGGTATTTCTGCCCGATATCCCGGCACCAAATTCGATGTTTTGAACGATGTTTCGCTTGAGCTACGGCCCGGTCAAACATTGGCAATAGTTGGAGAATCCGGTTCAGGAAAGTCGACGCTGGCTCGAACAATCACCGGATTGCTACCGCAGCGAAGTGGAGAGATTACGTTTGATGGGCGTGGGCTGACGCAGACACTTGCTGAACGCAGCAAAGAAGATCTGCGCGAGTTGCAGATGATCTATCAAATGGCTGACGTCGCGATGAACCCACGTCAGACAATTGCTATGATTATTGGACGACCCTTGGAATTCTACTTTGGTTTGCGCGGCAGCGAGCGTGACAAGCGTGTTCGTGAGCTGATGGACGAAATAGAATTGGGCCCTGAGTTCCTGAGCCGCTATCCGGCTGAGCTATCTGGTGGGCAGAAACAGCGAGTTTGTATTGCAAGGGCGCTGGCTGCCAAGCCCAAGCTGATTATCTGTGACGAGGTGACCTCGGCGCTTGATCCCCTGGTTGCAGATGGCATTCTCAAGCTGTTGCTGAACCTGCAAAAGATTGAGGGGGTAAGCTACCTGTTCATCACCCATGATCTGGCGACGGTAAAATCAATCGCAGATACAATCGCTGTGATGCATCGCGGGAAAGTCGTTCGCTATGGACCAAAGTCACAGGTGTTGTCACCACCTTTTGACGATTACACAGATCTATTGTTGTCCTCTGTTCCGGAAATGAAATCTGGTTGGTTGGAAGATGTGATTGCACACCGCAAAATGGAAAGCGCTGGAAACTGATGCAAAATAAGCTGTTGCTGATCATCTTGGATGGTGTTCCGCTGAACAATTGGCCCCTTTTTGGTAACCTTGAGGGGTGGGTAGACTCGGGTGAAGCTCGAAAGTGGACGATGCGTTCTGTTCTGCCTTCAACTTCGGCCAGTTGCTATGCTTCAATCCATACTGGGGTGGCTCCGGCCATCCATGGTGTGACCGGCAATGACAATGTGTTCCGCGTTGATATGCCTGATGTCTTCAGTGAAGTTCGGAAGGCTGGGCGCACTACTGGGGCTGTAACGCATTCGTTTTGGTCTGAGTTTTTCAACCGATCCCCATTCGATCCAGTGCGTGATCTTGAATATGATGAAGCCGAAAGCGCTACGATCAACCATGGCCGATTTCATACGATGACGGGGTATAATCTGATCAACCAGACAACACCTTCTGATGCAGATTTGTTTGCCACACTGACGATGCTGACTGAGCGTTATGGAATTGATTACGGGATCCTACATACCTGCACCCTCGACAGTATGGGGCATAGATTCCGCCATGATTGCCAGGAAATGGATCAAGCAATTTTCCACATGGATGAGAAGCTAGCTCCGTATATCTCTCGTTGGCGCAAAGCGGGCTATGAGGTCATAGTGACGGCTGATCACGGTCAAAACGAACGCGGACATCACGGTGGACGCGGGTCCTCGCAGCAGGATTTTGCGATCTACTACTTTGGCGAAGCTAATGGCGCGCCGACAGATACGTTGCTTGACCAGCGACAGCTTGCGCCAACTATTTTGCAGCGTCTCGGAGCCCAAGTGCCTGAAACAATGCGGGCGCAGTCCTTTTTGAGCGCGGACTAATTAATGTCTAAACCTTCGGAATATAAGGCGGTCTTGTTCGACAAGGATGGAACGCTGTTCAGTTTTACTGCGACGTGGGGTACGTTCTGTGATCGTATGATTTCCCATTTGGCAAGCACAGATGAGACCCTGAAAGATCGCCTGGCAGAAACTGTGGGCTACGATCGCCATGCAGGGCAATTCAAAACGGGCTCGTTAATCGTGAGCGCAAGCGCTGGTGAAGTTGACGAGGCCTGGGCCGATCTAGCACCCAATCACGATTTGGCTGCTGTTGAGACGTTGACCCGGCAAGAACTCAATTCTCTACCGCTGGTGCCAACCTGTGACCTGAATAAGGTTATGGGAATGTTGAAAGCACAGGGGTTAAAGCTGGGTGTGACGACCAATGACTACGAACAGGGCGCAATCAGTCAATTGGCTGAAGCCGAAGTGACATCGTTGTTCGATTTTGTCTGTGGCTCTGATAGCGGGTACGGGCGTAAACCAGGCCCAGGTATGATTCACGGCTTCTGCGAATTAAACGGGCTGACCCCGGACGAGGTTATTTTTGTTGGCGACAGCACCCATGACATGCACTGTGGCCGCAATGCCGGGGCAGGTCTCTGTGTTGGGGTTTTGACAGGTCCTGCCACCAGAACCGAACTGGAAACAACTGCGAATATCGTTCTGAGTTCGGTCGCACAATTGCCTGACTTCTTGCTAAATCATACCAGTGGTGAGTAGTGCGTAAGCGATATAGAAAGACGAAAGCGTACCCATCAAAAAGGCCGGGATGCGGATAAATGTCACGCCGGAGTAGTACAACACCGCAAACGCAGCTCTGCCAGCAACAAATATGAGCGCTGCCATCTCAGGGCCCGTTCCCTGCAATCCAGCAACGGCTGCGGCGGCCAGAACTGGGACCCCGTATGCGGCAGCTTCAATCTGATTTTGATACGCGCGTTGAATACGGAGGGCTAGAGGTGAACGTTCAACTGGCCCCCTGTTTGCTGAAAACCCATAGCCAAAACCTTGGGTGGCATAGGTAAAGAAGATCTCAACCCCCAGCATGATGAGGGTGAGAAGTCCAAAAAGTACTAGCGCCGTGATAAGGGTCATAGGTAGTTCCTTGTTTTAAAGGTGTTGGTCAGAGCTACTTCGATCCGGACTAGTGTTTCGACCGGAACGCGAGATTTCAGGGCATGGGGGCCCTTTTGGTGGCTAAGTTGAGAAGGCTTGCCTGGGTGGTTTAACATCGAACATTTTCGGTTGATGTGGCTGGCCTGCAGCGGTTCTACATTCTCTCGCAACCGTTGCAGAGCGCCCTGCCCGACCAATGTTTCTGAATAGAAAACCCGACCCTATTTTTCCTGATCTTCCTTCGCTCACGTAAATCCCCATTGTCGCACTTCATTCTATCCGACCGGATATTATTGATGTATCTATCCAATTGGATAGTAATTGCAACGTTGCAGAGCATATCTAGAAGCCAGCTCACTAAAGGTTGATCCTCACAAGTAAAGACGCTTGAACGGTCTTCGAAAGACTAAAGTTCAGGTGATGCTTGCCGGTTGGAAAGCCACTGTCTGCGCCTGACCAATTTGTTGGTGAGCTTCAGTCGTCCAAGGCTAAAACTCGCTGAGATAGGCAGAGGGGCAGGTGCCCACTCTGCCCAACTTAGTACGGGCTTAAGCAATGGAGTGGATTTCGCCCAATCCGACCACAGCCTTTACAAAGCCGTCGAATTGTTTCTCCGGTGCAAATGGTTCAGGGTTCAACAAACCTTTTTGCAAGGCTGGACGACGTGAAACTTGTGTCCACCAGCGAAGAAGATTGTCATTCTTTGACAGGGGTAGCTCCGCGCAGGCAGGATGGATTTCACATAGGCGAATCCAGGGTGCAACGGCCATATCTGCAATTGTAAACTCATCGCCTGCCAGATAGTCACGGCCTTGAAGGCGGGTGTTCAATACACCCATAATGCGTGAAACCTCGCCAAAATACCGGGTGGTGACAGCAGGAAACTTGTTTCCCCAAGCTGCTGCAAAAACCAGATACTGACCAAACATTGGCCCTAAAGAACCCATTTGAAACATCAGTGCTTCGATGGTTGCAGCTCGTTTCTTTGGGTCTTCGGGCAGGAATAGCCCGGTTTTTCCTGCGAGGTAAAGCAAGATCGCACCGGATTCGGTTAGGACAAAACCATCGTCAATCAACACTGGGATCTTTTGGTTTGGGTTCATTGTGGTGAAATCTGGTGTTGTTTGTTCACCGCCCAAAAATACCTGGTGCATACGATAATCGAGCCCCATTTCTTCGAGCGCAATCGAAATTTTCAAACCGTTTGGAGTCGCGTCGGAGTAAAGATCCAGCATTGTTACAATCCGTTTTTGGTGCGCAGATGGACTATCCATTGCGTCTACCAGAACGGTATCGTGTTCGAATTTCCCAATCTATTCTGGAAAAACTCAGAACGGTGGTGCAAAAATCAACCGATGGACAGTTGGGATGACATACGATTCTTTTTGGCAGTTGCCCGATCTGGCTCGGTCAGAGGCGCATCGGTAGGACTGGGTGTGAACCACTCTACGGTCTTACGGAGGGTGTCGAATCTAGAAGCACAGCTGGGCGCGCTATTATTCGAAAAACTACCTTCAGGTTACAAGCTAACACCTGCGGGTGAGGAAATTCTAGATCTGGCAATTTCCATGGACGAAGATTCGTCGTTGCTTCAAACACGGGTGTTCGCCAGAGATCAAAACCTAACCGGTCCACTAAGAGTTGCCTTGCCACCGTCACTGGCTAGCGAGCTATTGATGCCCGACTTTGTAGCATTTACCCAGCTTCATCCTGAAATTGAATTACAAATTGTTACGTCATACGAGGCCGTCAACCTGACAACCCGACAGGCTGATCTGGCTATAAGGCTTGTTTACGATCAGCTGACCTTGCCGCAGCACTTGTTTGGAACACGTCTACAGAATGTTCATCGCAGCGTTTACATCTCTCGTGAACTTCAAAATCGAATTCTTAACAATTCACAAAGCTCAGCTAGGTGGATTTTGAAGGAAGAAGATGGTCCAGCACCTTCCTGGGCAGCCAACGCAGAACTGGAAACTGGCGGTCCGCCGATAAATGTCAGCGACATGGCCTCTCAGCTTTCTGCTGTAAGGGCAGGGATGGGGGTGACCATTTTGCCCTGTTTTGTCGGCGACTTGGATCGTTCTTTGGCTCGGGCTCCTGGAAGCATTAACAAATACTATGGAACGTTGTGGGTACTGACGCATGGCGAAACGCGCAAAACCAAGCGTGTTCGTCTGTTTAGTGAATTTATCAAGGCACGCATTGCTGTCTATTCCGCCTTACTTAGCGGTGAGGCATACATTGATGATGCTTCCAAAGGCTCTCTGACCAAATGAGTTTACAGGACAAGTCTGGAAACCGAAGGGGCAAAATGAGCGTTCATAGAAACTGCTGATGCTCCAAGCGCGATGGATGACAAGCCAGCCGCACCATTTCGAATCCGCTTGTCATCACTTCGTTGAGACAAGGACCCAAGGAAAGGCGTAGCCTTCTCGATCAATAAGTTGAGGAAGTTTTCGGGTGCGGTTCCTCCGATAATAATCGTCTCTGCATCGAGCATGGCTTCAAGGATATTCACAGCTTGATGAAACCTGGGAATTGCAGCATCAATCCAGTCGATGACCGTTTTGTCTCTCGCGCTCACCAAGTCGGCGATTTTGGTGAATGTCGCAATGTCATCACCAGGTAAACTGAGACAGCGGCACAGTGCGTCTATAGACAGATATCGCTCCAGACATCCGAAGTTTCCACATGGGCAGGCTTCGCCGCCAAGTTCGACAACAACGTGACCAATTTCCCCTGCATTTCCAAAAGTTCCAGCATAGGGATCTCCTTTTAGGACAAGCCCAGCCCCAAGTCCGACACCGAACTGCAGAAATGCAAAATTGTCTAATCCCTTGCCTGCACCGTAGAAACCTTCACCCACTGCAGCAGCGGTCGCGTCGTTCTCCAGTACAATCGGAAGCCCTAGTTGTTGTTCCAATAGAGCCAGGTTTTCTGGTGTGCCAAATTCATGAAAATTGGTCGGATCGCCTTTGGGTGCATTCCTAATGCCGAACGGTCCAGCGGCAGCCAGTCCACAACCGACCACGGTCGGATAAAGGTTGCTGTGTTCGTCTCGAAAACCAGACACCAGCGTTGCGATCGCAGAATTTGCAGCATCTGAAGTGGTGGAAGTCAGGTCGCAAACTGATTCCCAGATCTTTCGACCATCAAGATTGCAAACCACAGCCGTAGCCCGTGTTCGATCCACATGAATACCAAAACTCAAAGCCGCATCTTTGTTTAAACAAACTTCCATTCCCGGGTGGCCGCGGCCAACAATTTTGCTTGCCGTCATACGCACCAGGTCCAGCTCTTCCAGCAACGCGACGATGTTCTGAATGGTCTGCCGAGATAGTGATGTTACCTGGGAAATCTTGGTGCGCGAAATTGGCCCCTGCGTACGAATAACCTCAAGAACAACACTGTGGTTGTGCGTCTTGGCTTTTCGAAGATTGGTCCCAGAAGTTCTAAAGGAATGAGGTTTTTCAGAATTGTCCATAATCGTCCTGCGAATCTTTTGTCTGCACAGAAGCATGATCTATTTTTTAAAACAAATTGACAAATAAAATGGAATCGACATAACTTCGGCCCATCAGAGCACTCTGCTCACCAAAGGGAGGAAGACATGAAACTGAAGACACTCATGGCTGTAACGGCGTCTGCCGCGGCTCTAATGACATCTGCAGCAATGGCCGATACCACATTGAACGCCTTGTTTATGAGCCAGGCAGCCTATAGCGAAGACAACATTAAATCGATGACGGCCTCATTTGAAGCGGCCAATCCGGGCACGAAGGTTGATTTGGAATTTGTCCCGTACGAAGCCTTGCATGACAAAATAATTGCAGCCTCTGGCGCTGGAGACGACGGATATGATGTTGTTCTTTTTGACGTAATCTGGCCTGCAGAATTTGCTGAACGTGGGTTTTTGACTGATGTCAGTGACCGGGTAGCAGCTGATCTTACCAGTAAGATTTTTGACGGTGCTTGGACCACAGTTGAATATGACGGCAAGCGTTATGGCATGCCTTGGATTTTGGACACCAAATATCTGTATTACAACACCGAGATCCTTGCCAATGCTGGCATCGAGACACCACCAGAAACTTGGGCTGAAGTTCTGGAACAGGCCAAGGTGATCAAAGACAAAGGGCTGGTTGAATATCCATTGGTCTGGAGCTGGTCGCAATCCGAGGCGATGATATGTGACTTTACCACGCTGACCGCAGCTCATGGCGGTTCGTTCTTCGATGACGGAAAACCAGCATTTGAAACCGGCGGCGCGAAGGCTGCGTTGGACTATATGAAAACGTCGCTTGGTGACGGGCTGACCAACCCATCGTCGCTAGAGTACTTCGAGGAAGATGTGCGCCGGGTGTTCTCGGCCGGTGATGCTGCCTTTGCGATGAACTGGACGTACATGAACTCTCTTGTGAACGATCCGAACGAAAGCAAGGTTGCTGGTAAAGTTGGCGTAATGTCGGCCCCGGGTGTGGATGGTGTGTCTGAAGCATCAGCTGTCAACGGTTCAATGGGACTCGGCATTCCATCTAACAGCCCACATGCAGATCAGGCCTGGGCCTTTATCAACCATCTAACCAATCAGTCCACTCAGGAAGAATTTGCAAACCTGAGCCTGCCGATCTGGAAAGCGTCCTATTCGCAGTCCGCGGTGACTGACGGTCAGGAAGATCTGGTTGCTGCTGCGGACAAGTCGATCGCTGTAATGTACCCGCGTCCGTTGGTTGCCTCGTACACCGAAGTGTCGAGCATTTTGCAAAAGCACCTGCATGGTTCGCTTCTGGATCAGACAACCTCTGAAGAGGCTTTGGCCAACGCAGCCAAACGCGTCGCGCGTATTCGTTGATCTGAAAACCTAAGAAGGGAGAGCACTAAATGTCTGCAATCAGTAGATCACGCGAAAAATGGGTTCTGTTGTTTCCGGCAATCCTTGTGCTCTCTCTCATCACCGTTCTACCGTTCTTGCAGACCGTTTGGACCAGTTTCACCGATGCTGAAATCACCGCGCGTGAACAACAGGTCAACTGGATTGGTTTGGAAAACTACATTTGGGCGCTTACTGATCCGGATTTTTTGGAAGCGCTGGGCCGGACCATGTACTTCACGGTTGTTTCAGTCGGGTTGGAAGGTGTGCTTGGTATTGCCGTGGCTCTTCTGCTCAATCAGAAGTTCCGTGGCCGTTGGTTTCTGCGTGTCATCATCATCCTGCCCTGGGCTGTACCAACTATTGTGAACGCCGTTGCATGGCGCCTGATCTATCACCCTGACTACGGCGCGTTGAACTCACTGCTACTGCAACTCGGCTTTATCGACAGCTATACAAGCTGGCTGGGCGATCCCGATCGTGCGCTCAACATGGTTATCCTAGCTGACGTCTGGAAGAATTTCCCACTGGTTGCCTATATCGCATTGGCAGCGATGCAAACCATTCCAGGTGACCTGCTGAAAGCGGCAGCAATCGAAGGGGCAGGGGCCTGGAAGCGGTTTCACTCAATCACACTGCCGTGGATTATCGGCCCAATGTTGGTGGTCCTGATTTTACGCACAATCGAAGCCTTCCGCGTCTTTGACATTATCTATGTGATGACCCGTGGTGGCCCCTCAGACGGAACCAAAACCGCCAGCTTCTATGTCTACCAAGAATACTTCAGCTATCTGAGATCGGGGAGCGGAGCATCATATGCCGTGGTGGTTGCCGGCATCAGCGCCGTATTGATTTTAGCCTACTACGCGGGCATTCGCCGCGACCAACGAGGGGCTTGATCATGCATCGCTCTCTTTTCGCATCCTTTGCACTGTATTCCGCCGCGCTGCTGCTTACGTTGTTTACTCTGGCCCCGTTGGTTTGGTTGGTTCTGATGAGCATCAGCAGTCCAAACGACTTGACCAGCGTACCGCTGAACTGGTGGCCAACTGAGGTTGATTTGTCCCGATATGGCCACCTGGTGGACCTTAATAACGGGGCAGGCCATCGGTTTCTTGCGGCTTTGCGTAACAGCCTGCTGACGGCAGGTGGTGCGACGTTGATTGCTCTAATCGTGGCGGTTCCTGCCGCTTATGCGTTTTCCCGTCGGGGGGCTTCGCTTGCCCTGCTGTTCGTTTTTCTTGCAACCATCATGATGCCGCCAATCACCTATGTGTTGCCACTGTATGAAATCTTTGGTGGTCTTGGCGCTTTGAACAAAACCACCACCCTGATCATTGTCTACAGCGCCATGTTGCTGCCTTTTGCCACTTGGCTGATGAAGAGCAACATTGATGTGCTGCCGGTTGAGATTGAACAAGCCGCGTTCATGGAGGGGGCCTCTACAGCATTCACCCTACGCCGTGTCGTCTTGCCACTAGCACTGCCTGCAATCGCGGCGACTTGTATGCTGTCTTTCTTAGTGGCTTGGGACGAGTTCTTTTATGCGTTGATTTTCACGAGTGATCTCAGTGCGAAAACCCTACCGGTGGCCATAGCTGACTTTTCAGCTGGCAGGGTTACTGACTATGGAGTGATCGCATCTGTTGGTGTGCTCGCCACCCTTCCGCCGGCCATTTTGGCAATCTGCTTTCAGCGGTTCATCGTTTCCGGCCTTGCCGCTGGAAGTGTCAAAGGATGAGCCCCAGCATGACAAATAACCTCCAGAAAAAAGAGAGAACTGCGGTGTCCTCTAATCCTATCCTAGCTGTCGAAAACCTTAGCAAAAGCTATGGCGACTTGAGGATCCTAAAAGATGTAAGCGTTGCAATAGAGGCCGGGGATTTCCTTGTTCTGGTTGGCCCCTCGGGGTGTGGTAAATCCACATTGCTTGGCTGTATTGGCGGACTGACTGAAGTTACATCGGGCAATATTCAGATCGACGGGCAGGATGTGACCCACACCGATCCTGCAAAACGCGACATTGCGATGGTCTTTCAATCCTATGCGCTGTTTCCGAATATGAGTGTCGGAGACAATATTGGATTTGGTTTGGAAGTGCGAAAAGTTCCCAAAGCTGAGCGGGACAAAAAAATCAGTCAAGTTGCTGAATTACTGAAGATTGAACCGCTTCTTGATCGCGCGCCAGCGCAACTTTCAGGTGGTCAGCGTCAGCGCGTTGCGATGGGCCGGGCGCTAGTGCGCGATCCAAAATTGTTCCTATTCGACGAACCGCTCTCTAACCTTGATGCCAAGCTGCGGGTGACGATGAGGACAGAAATAAAACGTCTGCACCAGCGTCTGAATGCATCCATTATCTATGTTACCCACGACCAGATCGAAGCGATGACCCTGGCCACCAAAATTGTGGTGATGAAAGATGGTGTGATCCAGCAAGTTGGTACACCTCGTGAGATCTATGATACCCCAGCCAACATTTTTGTTGCTGATTTCATGGGCTCTCCGGCCATGAATATTCTGGTTGCCGATGTCACAATGGATGGCCTGATGGCAAGGATCGAGATTGCGCGTGAAGATGGGCAGGAACCTTTGATATTGTACGATCCTAACCCCGGAGAAGGCATTGCTTCTCGTCCTGCGGGGGCGTTGAAAATTGGTTTGCGCCCAGAGGCGTTGACTGATCTTGGTTCTCGTTCGGTAAATGCGGAACAGCAATTTGATTGCCTGCTTGATGTGGTTGAGCCAGCAGGTTCGGATACCTTTGCAGTGATCCGTCTTGGTGGCACCGAGGTGACTGCCCGGATGCATGGAGATGTCGACGTGAATTCAGGTGACACAGTGCCCATCTGTTTTGATCTCTCCAAGATTTCTTACTTCGACCCAAAGAGTGGAGAACGTCTATGACCAGCGGGCCAATTTTGGTTGCGGATATTGGTGGGACCAACACTCGGTTTGGGCTTGCCGGCCCAAGTGGGATTTTGGACGGAACTTTGAAAAGATATTCGAATAACGACCATGCCAACTTCTACTCTTTGGTCGCAGAATATCTAAACTTGCAAGAGGTCGAGAGATGCTCAAAGGCTTGCCTAGCGGTGGCCGCACCAGTGGAAGATGATGCAATTACTCTGACAAATCGTGATTGGCATATTAGCAAGGCCGGTGCACGTGAGGTAACTGGCGCGGACGATGTTAGGTTTCTCAACGACTTTGAGGCGCTTGGCTTTGCCATTGACCGTTTGTCCACCGATCAAGTTCTCCATGTCGCAGGGCCGAAAGTAGCTACAAATTCTGATGGTGCCCGGCTAGTCCTTGGAGCGGGCACCGGATTTAACGCGGCTGCGATAACTTGTGGAGTGGATGGGCACCCAAAAGTACGAGCAGCAGAATGTGGCCACATGACCCTGCCGGTTGAAACCACGAATGAGCTCTCATTGCGGGACCACCTGGCTCAAAATCGCGGCCGAGCTTCGGTCGAGAGGGCGCTGTCCGGGCAGGGTGTGCTGGAAATATATGAATGGGTTTGTGGCCAGGCCAACATCATGCCGCAAAATTATACAGCTCAGGAAATTGTTCATCTGGCCATCGAAAAGCGTGATGAGTCCTGTGAGACCACCGCGAAAATACTGGTGAGGCTGCTTGCAAGAATTGCTGGCGATCTCGTACTTGCCTTTCTCCCTTTGGGCGGTCTCTACCTTTCGGGCGGCGTTACGCGCGCGTGTAGGGACTTGATATCAGACGATCTTTTCTGGCAAGAATTCACCGCAAAGGGGCGCCAAAGCAATCTTTTGCGTTCGATCCCAGTGTTTCTGATGACGGATGATCACACAGCATTGGAAGGCTGTGTAACAGCGATGATCGGACCTCTGTCGTTTGGTCATCTGCCTAATTCAATGGCGGCACAGGTTGCAGGAATTAGAACATGACAAAAAATGTCAGCCAGATGCGGCGTGAAATATTGGAAATACCTGAAACCATAGAACGTTTACTGGTAAATGGCGGTCATAGTATTGCAGTTACGGCATCAAACCTACGCGCACTGGATCCTGCATTTGCAATTACAGTAGCGCGAGGGTCCTCTGATCATGCTTGTTCCTATTTGAAGTATGCTGCTGAAATCGCGCTTGGTATTCCTGTAGCATCAGTTGGTCCCTCGATTGCCTCTCTTTATGGCGCGAAAATGCGGTTGAAAGGTGGGGTCGTTCTTTCCGTTTCGCAATCAGGTCAAAGCCCAGACATTGTTGAAATGACCCGGTCTGCCAGACGAGATGGGGCGCTTTCGGTCGCTATCACCAATGCCCCCACATCACCGTTGGCAACCAGTGCGGCCCATTCATTGGATATGATGGCTGGACCCGAGTTGAGTGTTGCCGCGACAAAAACATTTGTTAGTTCGATGGTGACGGGGCTGCTACTGCTGGCTGAGTGGGGCAACAATGCCAGTTTGCGCCGTGCGATCCATCACTTGCCAGCCCAGTTGGAAAAGGCGATCGCAGTGGATTGGCCCGAGGTTCGTGCCGCTATTGGCAGCCATCAATCCTTATTCACGTTGGGTCGAGGACCGGCTTGGGCAATTTCAAATGAAGCGGCATTGAAATTCAAAGAAACCTGCCAAATCCATGCGGAAAGCTATTCGTCAGCTGAGGTCTTGCATGGCCCTGTATCAATTGTTGGTCAAGGGTTCCCTGTGCTTTGTTTTGCAGCCGAAGATGCCGCTGAGGCCGTCCTCGCCGAAATGGCAGACCGAATTTCCGGGCAGGGTGCGCAAGTTTTTGCAACTTCAAATCGGGTTGTTAGGGCGCAGAGCATTGATCATGTAAGAACGGACCACCCGCTGACGGATCCTATCAGTCTTATCGTCTCGTTCTATGCAATGGTTGAGCAGTTAGCTCAATCGCGAGGAGGCAATCCTGATGCCCCTCGTCATCTCAATAAGATAACAGAAACGGTTTAACTCGAAAGCGTGCACTTGGAATTCCGCCATGGCTTGTGGGCGGCCTTCAAAAGCACATAGCCCCTCTACAGGGGGCTTAAACACATTGAGCGATCAAGTTTGACAGGAAGAGGCTACAGCTTTCCAACTCTGAAACTTTGATGAATTCGTCTGGCTTGTGGGCGCGGTCGATATTGCCGGGTCCAACAACCACAGTTGGAATGTGGACCTCTGCGAACAGCCCAGCTTCGGTGCCAAAGGCAACTTTCGAGTGGTTGTTTTTCTGGCTTAACGCCTTGGCGGTAGCAACAATGTCGGCATCCGGGCGGGTGTCCAGACCGGGTGTATCTGACAAGGTTTCAAAGTGAATACTACAATCCGGCTTCACTGCTTGCATCTGAGGTTCCAAAGTTTCTTTCGCAAAGGCCCGTACTTGCTCTACCAACTCTGCAGGATTGTCTGCAGAAATTGCTCGGACCTCGAAATCAATCTGGGTATGGTCGGGAACGATATTGACCATTGATCCGCCATGGCTCACGCCAACATGTGCCGTGGTGTGGGGGACGTCAAAATAGGGATCTCTTGCACCGTTCTTTTGCAGATCGCGCCCCAGATCAGAAATGAAGGTGGTGAGTCTGGCAGCGTATTCAACAGAATTGACCGCGGTAGGTGCCAGCGAGGAATGCGCTGTAAAACCCTTGATGACAACACGTTCAGCTCGTTTAGCTTTGTGACCAATAATTACACTCATATCGGTAGGCTCGCCTACAAAGCACCCTTTGGGTAAGGCCTCCCACTGTGCGATGTCCGCAATAGCAGTTCGAACACCGATGCAGCCCACTTCTTCATCATGGGACAATACAATATGTAAAGGGGTCGCCAGAGGTTTGGCAGTCATTTCAGGTACAGCGGCAAGTACGCAGGCGACATAGCCTTTCATATCTGATGCACCACGTCCCAGAACCATACCGTCGCGGATTTCGCCTCCAAAAGGGTCGAAACTCCAGTCCTGATCGTCGACTGGAACCACATCGACGTGGCCGGACAGGATGTAGCCGGGCACAGTTGGGTCACCAATTGTTGCAATCAGATTAGCTTTTTTGCCGGTATCGTCGTAGATTCGCCGTGCCTTCACTCCGAAAATTTCAAGATAGGTTTCAACCCAATCCAGCAGCTCTAGGTTGGAACGATGGCTGACCGTGTCGAACTGGATTAGTTGCGACAGAATATCGGCGGCGGATAGTTTGGACATTCAAATAGCCTCGGAAAATTGATCGTCAGGAGTGGTGAATTTAATGTGCCGCATGACATTGCGGGTCTGCGTTGATGGCGGGCGGTCGGCTGGCAGAACAAAGCTGGTGCGATAGTGTCCCGATTGGCCGTGTCGTGACCTTCGGGCCCGACACAGACCATCTTGGATTTCCTCCATAGGACCAACTTTACCCCTGATTGTTGGATCATAGCGAGGGTGAGGCCAAGGTCGTGTCGTAACTCCTATACGCCAGCGACGATCTGTTCCATTAGTTAAATCCGCACGCAAAGCTTCCTACTCTCGAATAAATGTGCCGATTCTCACGCATGACCGCAATGTCTTCTTTTTTGGATCCTAGCAGAGCAGGATGCCGTGACATTGAGTTATAACTATCGCGCATATCATTTTTGTTTGTGATAACAAATTCGGATCTTCTCTTACAAGATTGGAGCCTGATACCTGGGGTGGTAGCATGTAAATCAATCCTCAGCCAAAGGCAGAAAATTTGGTAACACTGATGGCAGATATTGGCGGGGTTACCTTCTTTCAAACCTAGGCCGTGCTGAAAAGACTGTCTCTTGCTAGGGTAAGGTTTTGGTGTTTGGCGTCGCCGACTTGATCAGAGGTCGCCGTGTAAAGAATTCGGTATGAGAACTGCTCTATATCTGCTTTGCGGCTCTGAAAACTCCGTTTCTAAACCTTAACTGCCGGCAAATTTATCTGTTAAGGCATGTTTAAGACCCTCACTGCTATGCCGAATATGGGTGAATAAAAAGGTGGTGGATTATGAGCGCACAAAACAGTGTGGCGCCCATTATCATCAAGAAGAAAAAAGTCATTAGTGGCGGTGGCCACCACGGTGGTGCATGGAAAGTAGCTTATGCTGACTTTGTGACCGCGATGATGGCCTTCTTCATGTTGATGTGGCTCCTAAGTGCAACAACGGAAAAGCAGCGTAAAGGTCTTGCAGACTATTTCTCGCCGTCTATTCCAATTAGCCGAGTTTCTGGTGGTGGCAACGGCGCCTTCAGTGGTGACAGCATGTTCTCAGAGGACGTGATGCCGCAGACTGGAACTGGCGCATCAAATGCGAATCCGGTTGACGCGCAGCAGGCGCGTGGAGAAAGCGGCTTGGATGCGAGTGCCGAGGAGAAGGCCGAGACCGCAGAATTCAAGTCAATCGAAGAAGCCCTTCAAGGGCGCGGCGGCGAGAGCATGGTCAGCGTTGAAATGGCTCGCCACATCGTGACGCGTGTCACTGACGAAGGCCTGATCATCGAAATGTTCGCAACCGAAGACGCCCCACTATTCGAAGAGGGCAGGGATACACCGACGCAGTTGTTTCGCGACTTGATGCGGATGGTGGCACGGGTGACTGGGGTTGTAAGTAACGATATCGCCATTGGAGGACATATACGGTCACATCCTGTTGTCCTGGCCGACAATCCAGTTTGGGAATTGTCGAGTTCCAGAGCTGATGTAACGCGCAGGCTTCTCGAATCGGGTGGCATGAGATCTGCCAGAATTGACCGAGTAACAGGTCATGCTGACCGCAAACTGTCGTCGCTAAACCCGATGTCTGAGCGAAATAACCGCATCGAAATAATACTTTTACGCAAGTAAAACAAAGAAACCACGGCTAACAGATAGATCGAATTTTATCTGTTAGCCGCCCGTTAATGGGCATTGCGTTACCTGTTGCTTCAAGAATGATCTGATGCAGCAGAAAGGCGTATCTTATGACTTTATCATCTTCGCTGAACGCTGGCGTAGCCGGACTTTCGGCGAATGCCAGCAGATTGGCCTCAATTTCCGATAACATCGCAAACTCGTCGACCGCAGGTTACAAGCGGGTACAGACTGATTTTCACTCTATGGTGATTTCATCAAGTGGCGGCAACTATACCGCAGGCGGCGTACGGGCGACGACCACCCGTTTGATTGATGAACGTGGTTCTCTGATTTCAACGACTAATCCAACAGATCTTGCTGTGCGTGGTCGAGGTATGTTGCCGGTTGCTTCAGTTACTGAGGTTGGCGCGAGTACTGCTGAACCAAATATGATGCTAACTACAACGGGTTCATTCCGAACGAATTCAGAAGGGATGTTAACAACCGAAAGTGGGTTGGTGTTGCTTGGCTGGCCTGCCAATGCCGACGGATCTATCCCATCTTTTCCACGCGGGACCTCTTCTGGCTTGGAGCCAGTTCAGTTCAATGTGACACAGTTGACGGGTGAGCCTACTACGTCGGTTGATCTGGGGATAAATCTGCCGGCCGCCTCAACTATCTCTGGCGCTGCTGGTGATGTGGAAAACCTGCCGATTGAGTATTACGATAATCTCGGGAACACTGAGAATATCGAGATCGCGTTCACGCCAACAGTACCTGGAGCAGGCGCGTCCAATGAGTGGACGATGGTCATTACGGATTCTGCATCGGGTGGCGCAGTCATTGGCGAATATGTCATGACATTTACAGACAGCCAGACCGCAGGCGGCGCATTAGCCACGGTTACCACGACGTCAGGTGGCGCATATGATTCCTCCACCGGCTCTGCGATTGTGAATGTCGCTGGCGGCCCAATGGAGATCAATATCGGTGAAATCGGTAGTAGCGCTGGTATTACCCAATTGGCGAACCAGTTTAACACAGCTGGTGTTACAAAGGATGGATCACCTGTTGGGACATTTACTGGTGTAGAAGTTGGGGCCGACGGTCTCGTCCACGCCAGCTATGATAATGGCGCTTCTCGTGTCGTTTATCAGGTGCCGCTAGTCGACATGGCGAATCCTAATGGTATGATTTCGTTAGATTCTCAGACCTACATGCCGTCAAATGATAGTGGCGCCTACTACTTGTGGGATGCAGGGGATGGCCCAACCGGCGAGGTTCGCGGGTACGCCCGTGAGGAATCCAAAACCGATGTAGCCACAGAACTGACCAATATGATCCAGACACAGCGGGCATATTCGTCAAGCGCGAAGATCGTTCAAACCGTGGATGAGATGTTGCAGGAAACAACCAACATCAAGCGCTAATCACGCTGAAATCTAACGATCCGGACACATAGAAAAGGCAGAACATGTCAATTACCACAGCACTCAGCACCGCGATGACCGGTTTGACTGCTGCCGGCCGCGCGTCGTCGGTGGTATCAGAAAACATAGCAAACTCGCTGACTCCAGGTTACGCTCAACGTAGCCTGGTCCTCTCGAGTGGTGCTGCTACACCGGGTGTCCGGGTCGAAGGAATACAGCGCAATGTCGATCCCGCAGTTCAAGCTGGTCGGCGCGTTGCCGAAGCTGAACACGACAATATCAAGGCCCAGGCTGATTTCTATACTCGGTTATCAGGGCTTGTAGGGTCAGTAGATGATCCGTTTTCGATAACTTCGCGGCTTTCCAATTTTGACGGTAGCTTGATTGAAGCAATCTCGCGTCCCGATTCAATGCCGCGCCTAAATGATCTATCTTTACAGGCGGAGGCTTTGGCCGACACCATTTCAACTGCGGCTGAAGGTCTGCGCGACCTGAGGACCACTGCAGAGCGGACAATTGATGCACAGGTCGATACCGTCAATCAGGCTCTGAAGGATGTACAGAAACTGAATGCTCGAATCATGGTTTCTCAAGCCGGTGGGATGAGCACAGCCGCAATGTTGGATCAGCGGGGCCAATTGATAGATCAAATCAATCAAATCATCCCAGTGAACGTCGTCCAACGGGACAACGGTCAGGTGGCGTTGTTCTCCCAAGGTGGCGCAATCCTCCTGGACGGAAACCCAGCTGAACTGAGCTTTGATGGCAAGCCTGATACAATGCCGCACATGACACAGGCAAATGGATTGCTGTCTGGTCTTGAGATCAACGGTATCGCGGTTGAAACAGATCCTGGCGGGCCATTGCGTGGCGGCTCGCTGGCTGCGCAGTTTGAGCTTAGGGACGAGATTTCGGTTGAAGCACAGGAAGATCTGGACGCGATGGCGCGTGACCTTATCGAGCGGTTCCAAGATCCAGCAGTGGATGCCACGCTAGGTGCCACAGACCCGGGATTGTTCACAGATAGTGGCGCATTCTTCGACCCAGTAAATGTCATTGGTATATCTAACCGTATAGTATTGAACGAAAAGGTGTCCATGGATGGCGATTCCGAAACTTGGCGGCTTCGGGACGGTTTGAATGCTGCCGCGCCAGGAAATGCTGGTGACGCTCGACTGTTGCAGAGCTACACAGCAGCACTGGATGCAACACGTTCGGTCACATCCCCTGGTTTAGGAACGACAACCCTGAACGCCTCTACATTAAGCGCCAATCTTCTGTCGCATTTTAGCCAAAACACCAACGCGGCTGACCAGGCACTCAGCTTTGCTTCGGCCAGCTTCAGTGAAATGAGCCAAATGGAATTGGCACAGGGCGTGGATACCGACGCAGAGCTTCAAAACCTCATGTTGATTGAGCAGGCCTTTGCCGCCAATGCTAAGATGATGACGGTTGTTGATGAGCTCATGGACACACTTCTAAGGATATAATAGATGAATATCACATCTCTTGGAGACATGGCGCATAACGTGTTTCTGCGCAACCGAACTGCAGAACTGAAAGAGAATCTGGGCACGCTGACGCAAGAGCTCAGCACGGGAAAGGCTTCCGACCTCAACCAGCGCCTCGGGGGGGATTTCACTTACCTGTCTGACATTGAGCGTAATCTTTCACGCCTTGAATCTTACAAAATTTCAGCTACTGAATCTTCGTTGTTTGCTTCTTCGGCGCAGAGTTTCATCGCAAAGATTGACACAAATGCTGGGGCGCTTAGTAACGATATCCTTGCCACGACTGGTGCCACGAATGACAACACCACAAATCTGTTGTCGGGGCAGTCACGCCTGTATCTCGAAGAATCGATTCGGGCTCTCAATGGTCAGGCTGCTGGACGCAGCCTATTTGCCGGCACTGCAACAAGTGACGTTCCCTTGGCTGATGTTGATACGCTGATGTCAAATCTGGTAACCGAGGTTTCAGGCCTTACCACAGCTGCGGACATCATCACAGAAGTGAAAGCTTGGTTTGCTGATCCAACCGGCTTTGATGCCATCATGTATCAGGGTTCAACGACATCGATGTCGTCAGTAAATGTTGGCCCAAATGAGCAGGTTGATATTTCGCTTCGCGCTGACGATGACGATTTCAAGCAAGCGATGCAAAGCTTCGCAATCGGTGCACTGGCGACAGAGCCCGGCTTGGTTCTAACAGTTGGAGTTAAAGGCGACCTGCTGGCTGGTACCGGTACGGAGCTGCTTGAAACCCGCAATCGACTTACCAATGTACAGGCCGATCTAGGCTTCACAGAATCTAGAATTGAGGAGGCGGCAATTCGGAATGCCGCTGCGATGACCAGCCTGAGCCTGACACTGAATGAATTGACACAAGCCGACCCATTCGAAACTGCAACACGTTTGGAAGAAACCCAATTCCAACTCGAGGCACTGTACTCGGTGACCGCACGTTCGTCCCAACTGTCCCTACTGAGGTACATGTAATGATCACGTATATTCGTATTTTGTTGGCTTGCCTGATGCTGCCTACGATGCTGCAGGCTTCGGCAATCCGCCTTAAAGATCTGGTGGAGTTTGATGGTGTCCGTGGGAATGATCTGGTTGGCTACGGTTTGGTGGTGGGATTGAATGGCACCGGCGACGGGCTGCGCAATTCTCCTTTCACCGAAGAAATCATGTCAAACATTCTGGAACGTCTGGGCGTTAACGTTACAGGCGAACAGTTCCGACCCAAAAATGTAGCCGCGGTGTTTGTAACGGCTAGTTTGCCCCCATTTGCCCGAGTGGGTGGGCAAATCGACGTCACAGTTTCAGCCATCGGTGACTCTAAGAGCCTGCTAGGCGGTACGCTGGTTATGACGCCTCTTAATGCTGCGGACGGGCAGATATATGCCGTTGCCCAGGGTACAATTTTGGCAGGTGGTGCCGTCGCCGAGGGTGATGGCGCTTCGGTTACTCAAGGTGTGCCGACATCCGGTGGTATTCCGTCGGGTGCCCGTGTGGAACGAGAAATCGAATTTGATTTGGCATCTTTGTCCACAATGAGGCTGGCCCTGCGAGAGCCAGATTTTACCACTGCAGGCCGGATTGAGCAGGCCATAAATCGCGAATTTAACTCAAATGTAGCTCTGATGCGCGATTCTGGCACTGTCGAAATAGATATCGCTGGTACCCGGGCCCGCTCCACCGCACATGCAGTGGGTCGGATTGAAAATATTCTGGTCGAACCAGAGCGCAAGGCGCGGGTGGTTGTTGATCAGAGGTCGGGTACAATTGTGATGGGCAATGATGTCCGGATTTCCCGAGTTGCAGTTGCGCAGGGGAATTTGACGCTGAGGATCGAGGAAGCACCACTAGTGGTACAACCCAACCCATTCTCGGATGGTGAAACCGTCGTGGTACCGCGTACTGGGGTCGCAATCGACGAAGAAGAAGGTATTCAATTGGCTGAGGTCCCAGAAACTACCTCGCTTTCCGAAGTCGTGGCGGGCCTGAATGCACTAGGCGTCTCGCCTCGCGACATGATTGATATTCTCAAAAGTTTAAAAGCTGCTGGGGCGTTGCACGCTGAGTTTGTTGTCCGCTGACGCAAACACGGAATAACAACATTCAAACCCGGCCCAAAATTCAAGGGCCGGGTTTTTGAATCCAGGAAGTTGATGTTCGTGGGAATTAGGACAGGCTTCCGGTGTTCTGCTTGGCTTTTAGTCTGGTTCGTTCGCAGCGTGCACGCAATTTAGACTCTTTCAGATAGATGACAGGGGTGAAGCCCAAAGTCGCCGCATTTCGTGGAGAGTTTGGCAACTCAGTTTAGATTGAATAGCCGCCCGTTTCTAAGAGGGGACAGTCCTAGAAATTAGGCGGTCAAATTAGTTTCCGGAATGATGCTGCTGTTGGTGACACGACTTAGATGATCAATGTTGTCAGCCCATCTGGAAGATCGGCAATGTGCTGGTTTTCATTTATAAAACCTGGCACGTCGTAGGATCATCTTTGAATCGCGCTTTTCGAGGCTAGACGGGTCTATTAGTGAGGGTGAGAGTTCATCCAGAGATCGCTGCTTCAGTCAAAGCTTATCACGTGTTTCGCTACCATTGGACGTCTTGGTGGGGCGTGGATTGCATAAGAAATCACGCCAGAGATGGTTTTTCCATCTAATTGTTAGATGGGACCTGACGTAAACAGGCCTCCGGGTGGAGATCCAACCAGAGGCCTTTACGGTAGATAGGTTGATCTATTTCAGGGGTAATAACTGCGAACCAGCGCACTGGCGATTAGGCTCCAACCATCAGCAACTACAAAGAAGGCCAGTTTGAAGGGCAGGGAAACCACGGCGGGTGGAACCATCATCATCCCCATCGACATCAAGATTGCGGCCACGACAAGGTCGATGATCAAAAATGGCAAGAAGACCAAAAATCCTATCTGAAAAGCTCGGGAGATCTCGGACAGCAGAAAGCTGGGAATCAGGACCGAAAGTGGCGCGTCTGGGGTTGGGTCGATCCCTTGCAAGCCAGGCCGCAGATCTGACATTGCATAGAACGTATCTGGATCTAGTCGGGCAGCCATAAAGGCGCGAAATGGCTCCAGGGCGCGGGTCATAGCCGCCTCAACACCCAACTCCTCTTCGATCAAAGGGCCAATGCCGTGAGTCCAAGCGTCTGTAAACACGGGTTCCATCACAAAGTAAGTCAAAAACAGTGCCAGGCTGATGATAAGCATATTGGGCGGAGCTTGCTGCATGCCAATGCCTTGCCGAACAATCGACAACACCGTTACTAGAAATGGGAAACACGTGATCATGATAGCTAGGCCAGGAGCCAAACTAAGCACGGTAAGTAATAAAATTAGCTGTATTGAACGGGCGGAAATTGATCCGTTGTCAGCCAAAGACAGGTTCAGCTCTTGAGCCTGCGCAATCTGTGGCATCGCCAGCAGCGTCAAAGCTGCCAGCGTAACAATTAAAAAGGACTTTTGCGTCATCCCAACCCGCTCTGCAGATCTGCAATTTCCGTGAGACGAACCGCCAGCTGCCCGGCCTGATCGCCTTCCATCTCTTCCAGTTGGCCGCGGGCAACCAGACGGTCGCCAACATAGAGGTCAACAGGGTCTTCCACTCGTTTGTCCAGCGTCAGAACAGCATTTTCACCTAGATTAACCAAATCGCGAATAAGTGGTCGGGCCTTTCCAACGGAAACAACCACCTCGACGGGAACCGAATTGAACGGATTGCCGGTGTCAGAAGTTTTTGTCTTGAGATCGGAGTTGTCATCCATAGTTGGCGTCCTCTTTGACTTGATAGGAGAAGGCATCGACTGAATCACGGATCGAGTCGAGCAATGCTGCACTGTTTATTTCTCGTTCAAGATTGCCAACGCGCAGGTAGGCCTGGCCCGGCGCGAGGTCTGCTGATTCGCGCACTTTTACCTCGACGGAGAAGCTCTGATTCAGCGCTGACCGTACCCCTGCAGCTTCACCTGCAGCTACGGAAATCACCAGTGGTTGAGTGGTTTGGCCCTTTGCCATATCTGTCAGTTGATCAACAATGTGATGACCAAAACTAGCTGCCATAGCGTCAGGCAAAATAGCGCTGGTCAGCACCTTGAGCATCGGATCAAGCGATTCGATCAATTGGCTCTGAGCTTCGTGAAAAGTAAAACTCATGTCTTCGAGTGAATTCGCCAGTGTGGCTGATATCTTGGTGGTTTCACTGTCCTGGGCACCGACCGCGTCGTCCCAGCCTGCTGTGTAACCATTCTCAAACGAGACCAGCTTTTCTTCTTCCAAAAGTTCATCCGAAACCGTCTGTACCGGTTGAACTTTGCCAGCATTTCCAAAATCTTCTAATAGGTGAGCAATAGTCATCAAGCTTTCTCCTCGCTCTCTTCAAGCCAGCCGCGTAGAATTTCGACAGTTTCTTCTTGGCGATCACCAATCATGGCGCGTAAGCGGTCGACGGGATCTTCTGAACCGCCTCCCAATGCAGGTAGTCCACCCATGCCACCCATGTCACCGATACCACCCATGCCGCCCATGGCGTCGAACTGGCTAGGCGCACCGTCATCGATCTCACCTGTTAGTGCCATGCCCATGCCCATACCCATGTCAGGGTTGCTCATCATGTCTCCACCACCAAGTTGTGGCAGATCAGCCAGAGGCTCTGGACCTTCCAATGCCCCTTGTGGCGCTTTGTTGGACAGGATTGGCTTGAGAACGAACAGCCCCAAGATCAGACTAACAAATGCCAGTGCAGCAATCTGGATTAAGGACATGGCATCAAGATAGATATTGTCCAACATAGATGTGGATACGACTGTGCCCTGAGGTTCGATTGTCGGTAGTTCCATTGATCTTAGTGTAATGACGTCACCACGTTCAGCGTCAAAACCGATGGCTGCTGCGATCAATTCCTGCATAGACGCCAGTTCTTCTTCAGGGCGAGGTGTAAATTCGGTAACACCAGCCTCGTTGGTGGCGTTGAGCCCGTTTACCAGCACGGCCACGGTCAATCGTTTAATTGCGCCAGGGCCACGCGTGATTTGGAGCTCAGTTTCCGAGATTTCATAATTGATTCGTTCGCGAGTTAAGCTGGTGTTGGCTTTGGAACCATCACCGGAAGCAGCGTCACCATCAGGTATGTTGGAAGCCACTGTAACTTCGCCGGATTGATTGCTCGAAGAATCGGCACGCTCTTCTACGTCCGTACTTATAGCTATGCGACTTTCCGGGTCGACGCGCTTTTCCCGAATGGATTCGGTATCAGTGACGATATCAACACTGACCTCGACCACTGCGTTACCCTGTCCAACGCGAGCCTCTACCAAGCGAATGACCCGGTCGCGAATCGTTTGCGATCGATCGTCAGAACCCGTGCCTGTAGCTGCCGCCGTTTCTGGTGTTCCGATCAGCGAGCCATTGGCATCTATTACCGCGACATTTTCAACAGAAAGGCCAGTCACCGCCGAAGCGACTAGAAAGCGAACTGCGTTGGCCTGGGCCGGGGATATCGGGGATCCCATCGGAACAAGCGAAACCGAAGCAGTTGGCTCGACACTACGTTGGAAGGGGTTTGAGCCGGTGTTGGCGATATGCACCCGCGCCTGCGTAACATATGGGCTGGCAACAATTGTGCGGGCTAGCTCACCTTCTTTAGCACGCCAATACGCAGCATCGAACATTTGAGACGTGGTGCCAAACCCGCTGAGCGAATCAAGCAGTTCATAGCCACGGTTCCCATTTGCCGGCAAACCTTCGCTGGCAAGCGTCATACGCAGCTCGTCGCGTTGTTCGACCGGGACATAAATCGACCCGCCTCGTACTTCATAAGGAGTACCGCGCTGTTCCAGCGACTGTACCACTTGACCTGCCGAGCTGCTGTCCAGCCCGGCATAGAGTAATTTCATCGTGGGCGTATTCGCCACACGGGACATTGCAAGCACGCTGAGAATCATGATGACCGTGGAACCCACGATGATCAGACGCTTGCGCGTATCCAAACCTGCCCAGACATTCTTGATCTGCTGCACTTTAACCTCCGTCGAACCGACATTCTGCTCGGCTTGCAACCGTTTTGAATGATTGGCCTTAACATTCGGTTAGCCACTCTGAGGTTATGAAGAGTTTGTTCGACGTTTTAGGAATTGTCATGACAGACGCTACAGCAGATCTAGAAGAAGCACCGGCCAAGCCGAGTAAGATGCCCCTGATCATTGGAGTTGTGCTGGCTATTGCTGGTGGTGGTGGCGGTTTTTACGCTGTTCAATCGGGATTGCTTCCGCTTGGTAAAACAGCTGATCCGCAAACGACTCATGCGGTAGAATCAGCACCAGCCGGGGTGGATAGTGGTGAGACGGCGGAAGATATCGCCAATCTGGCCTTTATCGAAATGGACCCAATTGTGATTACGCTGCGTAAGGCAAGCGGACTAAAGCATTTGAGGTTTCGGGCACAGTTGGAAGTTGACGTGGCTCACCAAGCCGAAGTCGAAAAGATTCTTCCGCGCGTTGTCGATGTACTAAACAGCTATCTTAGAGCGTTGGAAATAGCGGATCTGGCAGATCCGATGGCTTTACCGAAACTGCGAGCGCAGATGCTACGGCGGATCAACATTGCTACTGGACAGGGGCGTGTTCGAGATCTGCTGATAATGGACTTCGTATTGAACTAGGAGGACAGGATGGAAATGATTGCAGATATCCTGCTTGTTGCGGGCGCCCTCGGGGCTGGTTTTTATTGTTTTGTGTTGGCACGCCGACTTAATCGCTTCAACGATCTCGAAAAGGGTGTCGGCGGAGCGGTTGCAGTGTTGTCTGCCCAAGTTGATGATCTCAATAAATCGTTGGTGGCAGCTCGCGCAACGTCCGATGGGTCGAGCAAAGCGTTGGGTGAGCTAACTGCTCGTGCCGAATCGGTTGCTCAGCGATTGGAGCTGACAATGGCGTCGATGCATGACTTGCCAGCAGCCTCAACTGTTGCCCGGCCAAGTGAGGAGAGCGATGCCCTGGCTACAGCTCTAAAATCAGAATCAGCACCAGAAGAAGCTGAGAAACAATCTGCAGGTTTGATGTTTGTACGTCATAACCGCAATCAAAGTCGGGTTGCCTGATGTCTAATACTCTTAAACCCAAAAATAGCCGCCGGACACGAGTTGGTACTTTGTTTATGTTGGCGGTGCTGTTGATTGGTTCTGCTGCTCTGCGATTGGGGTTTGAGGCTGGACCAGCGATTGCACGTGAAGTGGCGAGCCTTCCAGAGGCTGACCTGCCTTCAGGTGACGAAGTCGTGCAGCACGAATCAGGGCCGTCTTCGGTAGAATTCCAGCACATGCTCGCGGCATTTCAGCAAAGAGAAGAGGCTTTGGCTGCACGTGAGGCTGAGATCGAGGACCGGGTCAAAGCGATGGAGCTAGCCGATCAAGCTATCACTCTCAAACTTGCTGCTCTAGAGGCCGCAGAGGTGAAGCTAGAAGAGACACTTGCCTTGGCTGACGGTGCGACCGAAAACGATTTGTTCCGCCTGACTGCCGTTTATGAGCAGATGAAGCCAAAACAAGCGGCGCCACTATTTGAGGAAATGGACCCTGGGTTTGCCGCGGGCTTCCTGGCTCGAATGAAGCCCGAGGCTGCAGCCGGTATCATGGCCGGTCTTAGCCCGCAGGTGGCCTATACCATCAGCGTAGTGCTGGCTGGGCGAAATGGTTCTGTACCAAAAGAGTAAAACCTACTCCGAAGCTTAGGAATTTTTAAGAAGACTCACCTAAGTTTCTAGAAAGTAATGAATTTCGGAGAATCCTTATGATCGGCATTGTTGGCATTGTAGTGATCTTTGTCATGGTATTCGGCGGCTACCTTGCCGCTGGCGGCAAGATGGGAATCATTGTCAAAGCCATGCCATTTGAAATGATGATGATTGGCGGTGCGGGTGTGGGCGCCTTTATGATCAGCAATGACATGGCTGGTATTAAGCACACCCTGAAAGATATGGGTAAAGTGTTCAAAGGCCCCAAGTGGAAACCTGAAGACTACCGTGACTTGTTGTGTTTGCTGTTTGGGCTCATTCGAATCGCTCGCGCAAACCCAGTTGAAGTCGAGCAGCACATCGAAGATCCTGAAAATTCTACAGTGTTTGGAAAATACCCTCGTATTTTGGCAGACAAAGAAGCTGTGAACCTGATTTGCGATACCATGCGTTCCGCCTCGATGAACTATGATGATCCGCATCAGGTAGAAGAGGTTCTGGAAAAACGTATTGAAGCCAACCACCACCATGCAATGCATTCAAGCCATGCTCTGCAGACACTCGCTGATGGTCTGCCTGCGTTGGGAATTGTTGCGGCGGTTCTTGGTATTATCAAAACTATGGGGTCAATTGACCAACCGCCCGAAATTCTGGGTAAAATGATTGGTGGTGCTCTTGTTGGAACCTTCCTTGGCGTTTTCCTTGCCTATGGTTTGGTGGGTCCTTTTGCTGCAAAAGTAAAAGCTGTCACCGAAGAAGATGCTCACTTTTATCAACTTATTCGCGAAGTATTGGTAGCAAACCTGCACAATCACGCAGCAGCAATATGTATCGAAGTTGGTCGTCAAAATACGCCCTCACACATCCGTCCGGGATTTTCTGAATTAGAAGAAGCCCTAAAGTCTGTGAAACAGGAAGCCGCATGATCCGCCAGGCACTCGCATTTTTGGTCACCATGATGGTGGCCATCCCGGCCCAGGCCGAAACCATTGTCGCCCGCTCCGGCGAACATGATGGGTTTTCCCGTCTGGTTATGCGTTTGCCTGATAGAACCAACTGGTCACTGACACAGTCAGGAACAACGGCAACATTGAAAATTGACCGACCTGAAGCTATTTTTGATACCGCTCAGGTTTTCAACTTCATTCCCCGTACCCGTTTGCAGTCCTTTCAACAAAACGGAGCAGGGGCACCGCTACGAATTCAACTTGGATGTGAATGTGAACTGAAGTCATATGTGCAGAAAGATGGCTATCTGGTCATTGATGTCCGTGATGGAAAGCCCGGGCAAACTTATTCATCTTCAAGCGGCGTCTTACCTTTGGGCAATCTAGCCGGAGCTTCAGGGTACCGGTTCGACCTAGCGCCAGGACGTATCGAACAATCTCGGACCGAGCTGAATTTGGCTGCAGCATTGGCGAGTCGCGCCGCAATAGTTGGCCACTCTCTAAGGGAACCTCAAGTTCAAACCGAGCCAGCGCCGCAACCTGTTGTTACCTTGCCGGACCCGGTGACGCCGCTGCAAACGCAAGTAGCGTTGGATCAGGAAGAGGCAACTCTGCCTGATGTGAACTTGCTTTTTGATCTTGATGAAACCGCGCGCGCCGCAGCGGTGAATGCATCTGAGCATCGCTTGCTGCAGCAGATTGGGCGCGCTACCAATCAGGGTCTACTGGATCTAGTCATGACTGAGGTCAGCGACGAACAAGTGCCTACTATGGTTGCACCGTTGGGCATTCAGGACCGACCGTTGAACCCATTGGACCATTTGTCTGTGACAACAGCTGTTGACCGCGACATGGGTCTTATGCCGCTGCATGATCAAGGCGCGGCTGAGAAATTGCACTGTACACGAACCAAGGATCTGGCCGTTTACGATTGGGGTAGTGAATTGTCTTTTGCCGATCAGATTGGTCCGCTTCGGTCTGAGCTATTCAAAGAATTCGATCAGATCGATTTGGATGCTGCTGTTTCCTTGGCCAAAACCTATCTATATTTTGGGTTTGGAGCAGAAGCCCGCATTGTGTTGGCAATGCTGCCTCCGGGCGTAGCCAATACGGAAGTCCTGTCTGCGCTGGCGGTGCTGCAAGATGGTGGAAACTTGCCCATTACACATCCCTTTGCCGGCCAGCAGGGATGTGATGGTGATGTCGCGTTCTGGGCGGCTATTGCTGACGGTGCAATAAAGAACAATGCAAACGCTGAGGCGATTCAGCAAACATTGGCACGCATGCCTGTGCACCTGCGCGTACATCTGGGGCCAAAAATCAGCACTATGTTTTCGGAAAAGGGTGATGAGCATATGGCTGCTTCGGCTTTGCGGTCTATTGACCGGTCCGGCGTCGAAGAGGTGCCCGATATTAACTTGGCCCAGGCGGCATTTGCCGATCTGACCGGCGATACCGAAACTATGGCCGATGAATTGAAGGAAGAAGTTGCGGAGCGTACTGAAAATGCACCGCGGGCATTGATGGACTTGATTACGCTGAGCTTTGAAGAACGCAAAGCCCTATCTCCAGATTTGCCAGATCTAATCGCGTCTTATGAGTTGGAGAGCCGTGATGGTGAACTTGGTGCTGAGCTGCGCCTTACTGAAGTCATGGCACTGGCGCTGACAGGTCAATTTCAAACGGCGTTTGAAGCACTGGAAAATCTGTCTGAACAAGACGGACCGATTGCTCGTGTTACAGCGATGGAACCACTGATGACGTTGCTGACTGAGCGTGCAGATGATGTGACGTTCTTGAATTATGCGTTGATTTTCGCCGAACAAGCCACCCCTAAGGAAGCCACTCCAGTGGCTGAAATGATGACTCGGCGGTTGCTTGATTTGGGGTTCTCCGAGCAGGCGCAATCGCTACTGGTAAAATTGGCGCTGGAACCAGCTGATGAAACACGTCGATTGATGATGGCAGAAGCAGCTCTTGGCATGGATCTGCCACATCGGGCATTGGTTGAATTGATGGGGCTGGATGGCGCCGAGGCGAACAAACTTCGGGCAGAGGCTTTGTGGCGAAACGGAGAGTTTGACCGTGCGGGTGAATATCTGATGGTCGAGCAAGAAACCGACGCCGCTGCCAGGGGGTTTTGGCACTCCGAAAACCTGGATGCAATTGAACCCGGCGAAGGCCAGTTCGGCCAGGTCGCCGAAGTGACTGCTCAATTGGATGTACAAGTGCAGGAACCAGCTGAAATGACTCCTTTAGCCCATGCACGGGCCTTGGTTGAAAGCAGCGTTGGTACGCGTGATAGCATTGAAGCCTTGCTACGAGGGGTAACACGTGACCTTGAGAGTTCAAATTAGGCGGACACAGGGAAAATGCCCAAATTGATTTCTATCAGACCGCCCAAATTGGGCGGTCTTTTGGTTAACGCGATAACGTTTTGTCAATCCTCTGAGCCTACTTTGAAGGGAGGGTGAAACCTGAGTTGGATTGGGCAGAATGCCGAAGAAAAACAAAGAATTGAACCGCAGTAACTGCGTACCAGATGGTGCATTCCCACAAAATCAGGGAATCGCTGCTGGGTTGCTATGTCTGACTGTGATTTCAAGTTTGATGTCACCGGCCCTAGTTCAGGCCTCTACGCAGCGTGTGGCGGCCTTATGTGATTTGGCCGCACAGAGAGCTGCGCGTGATCAGGGGGTACCCCTTGATGTGCTCCGCACCATAACACGGACGGAAACCGGACGTGGCGGCAACCAGGGTCTCCAGCCTTGGCCTTGGACCGTCAATATGGAAGGGGCGGGGAAGTGGTTTCAAACCGAAGATGAAGCTCGCGCATATGTGTTCTCACATTTTAAGCGAGGGGCTCGTAGCTTCGATGTCGGGTGTTTTCAAATCAATTTCAAATGGCATGGCGCCGCGTTTGATTCGATCGATCAAATGTTTGATCCCGTTGCAAACGCGCAATATGCAGCCAAGTTTCTGAAAAAACTTCATGCGGAAATGGGTGACTGGTCTAAGGCCGCAGGTGCCTATCATTCGCGCACCCCTACCTACGCAAACCGATATACCGCACGTTTTGACCGTATTCGGGCCGACCTGTCACCTTCCACCGTAGTTGCTGCATTGCCTGGCCGCGAACGCCGTCAACGCACATCTACTGGACCGCTGCCTTTGGCAAGCCTTCACGCACCTGCACCACTGATTGCGCAGGGATCTGTTTCCATGGGCTCTTTGGTGCCGATGGCCGGATCCGTTGCATCCGCGCGTGCCCTGATCATGTTTGAATGAAAGCTCACAACCGTGCCAAATTTTTCAACTAAAGAGCTGTTCAGCCCAACTGTTCTACTTGCCCTCGCCTTGATGGCGGTCATTGTGATGATGATCCTGCCTATGCCAGCTTGGGTGTTGGATGTTGGGTTGGCGGCTTCTTTTGGCCTGGCCATTTTAATTTTCACCCTCACGCTGTTCATTGAACGGCCATTGGATTTTTCAGCGTTTCCAACAGTTCTTCTGGCTTCGCTGATGCTGCGCTTGTCGTTAAACGTGTCTTCAACCAAGTTAATCATCGGTCAAGGGCACACCGGTACTGACGCAGCTGGTAATGTGATTGAGGGTTTTGCCCAATTTGTCATGGGTGGCAGCGTGTTCTTGGGTTTGGTGGTCTTTGGCGTGCTGCTGATCGTCAACTTCATGGTTATCAACAAAGGCGCTGCGCGGATGGCCGAAGTTGGCGCTCGTTTTGCTTTGGATGCGATGCCAGGTAAACAGATGGCGATCGATGCGGACATGTCCGCTGGCGCAATTGACCATGCAACCGCCAAAGAGCGGCGTGAACGTGAACAGCAGGAAACCACTTTCTTTGGTTCGCTCGACGGTGCATCAAAGTTTGTAAAGGGAGATGCGGTTGCAGGGCTGTTGATCACCATGATGAATTTGGTGATGGGGCTGGCGATGGGGGTCTTGGTCCAGGGGATGCCTGTTGGCGCTGCCTTTGAAACCTATGCTATTCTGACTGTCGGCGATGGCTTGGTATCGCAGATCCCATCTGTCATTATTTCCATCGCTGCGGCGCTGCTGTTAGCCCGGGGTGGCAATCAAGGTGCAACAGATGTTGCGCTTACAGATCAGATGGGCAAACACCCCGCAGCGATGGCGACCGTTTCTATTTTGATGTGCTTGTTTGCGCTGGTGCCAGGGCTGCCATTTTTGCCCTTCTTCATGGGTGGCAGCATTCTGGGGTTCTTTGCTTACAGATTGTACAAGCGGATTAAGGACAAGGAAGAGGCCGAGATCGAGGAGCAGATCGAACAGGGAACGGAAGCAGTAGCGGCCAAACCCTTGGGTGACATCTTAGACCTGGACGACGTGCATCTTGAGTTTTCCCCGGATCTGGTTGGAATGGTACTGGATGCAGGCACCGGGCTGGATACCCGGATTGCCAATATGCGGACACATGTGGCGAGTGTTTTTGGTTTGATTCTGCCCGAAATTCGGTTGACGGACGAACCAGAGCTGCAAATGGGGACCTATGTGATCCGTGTGCAGGGTGTTGAACAGGCGACTGGAACCCTACATCCGGACATGGTGTTGGCGCTGATGCCCGATGCACACGATTCGCTGCCTAGCGGCACTGATGTAACCGAACCTGTTTACGGTGCGCCAGCACGCTGGATTTCAACTAAACATCAAGAAGATGCCGCGCTGATCGGCGCTACGATTGTGACGCCGCCGGAAATTTTGGCCACGCATTTGCTTGAAGTCATGAAGCAAAACTTCTCACGTTTGCTAACTCTGAAGTCTCTTCGTCGTTTGTTGACCGAGATGACGCAGCTGTCCGATGATTTTCGTTCTGAGGCCAACAAGAAACTTTTGGATGAACTGGTCCCTGATAAAGTGCCAGTAGATACGCTACATTCGGTTCTGAGGTTGTTGCTGGATGAGAGAGTTTCAATTCGAAACATGCCGCTGATCCTGGAATCGATAGCAGAGGCCAGGCTACGCAGCACTCAACCCGAGATGATTTGTGAGCACGTAAGACAGCGTCTTGGTTTTCAGCTGGTAGCAGAGATGAAGCGCGAAGATGGTACCATTCCGTTGGTGCAACTGGCGCCGGAATGGGAAGATACATTCTCGACCTATCAGATTGAAACGCAAGGGGGCGGGATGGATATTGCTCTGCCGCCGGATCTATTCAACCGGTTGGCCGAAGGGATGTCAGATCGTTTGAACATGATCACCGAACAGGGGATTTTCCCCGCCGTTGTCACGTCGACTCGTCGCCGTCGGTTTTTAAGGACAATCCTCAAGGCCCGTGGAATTTCCAACCCCGTGCTTTCGTTCGAAGAAATCGGGCTGGATGCGCGTCCGGCACTGGTCGGTATGGTTGCCGCATGACACCATTTTTGCCAGCCGAACTAGTGGCATTTTTGGGGGCTGGTTTCTGGCACGGTGCAATTGTTTTTTTGCGCGTCTCAGCGTTAACTGCGCTGCTGCCAGGATTTGGTGAGCAATATGTATCTATGCGGATTAAGTTGGTTATCGCAGTGGCGTTCACCTTTATCGTGGCGCCCGCATTGCCAACTTTTCCTCAGCCAGATGGAATGATGCACTACGCCAGTTTTGCAGTGACTGAGTCGATCATTGGTCTGGCGCTGGGCGTTACCATTCGGTTTTTTGTACATGCACTTCAGACCGCTGGGGCTATGGCCGCACAGGCGACTTCGCTATCTCAGGTTTTGGGTGGAATTGGGTCCGAGCCGATGCCCGCGATCGGAGCGGTGTTGCTGATCGGTGGCCTGGCATTGGCGATGATGTTGGGCTTGCATGTCCGTGTTGCCGAATTCCTTATTTACTCTTATCAGATGTTTCCTGCAGGCGAGTTTCCGAATGGTGGCAGTATGTCCGAGTGGGGTGTTCACCGCGTCGCTCGCGCCTTTTCACTTGCGTTTACTCTGGCTGCGCCCTTTCTTATCGCTTCGGTGCTGTACAACCTGACACTAGGTGTCATTAACCGTGCCATGCCGTCACTCATGGTTGCTTTTGTTGGTGCCCCAGTTATCACTTTTGGTGGGTTGTTTATTCTGATGGTTGCCAGCCCGATGATCTTGAAAGTTTGGAGTGAGGCGTTGATGACATTCTTTGGCAATCCCGGTGGCGGGATGCCATGAGTGGTCAGGACGATGATACAGATAAGACATTCGATCCGACGCCAGAAAAACTACGCAAGGCGCGCGAAAAAGGTGAAGTAGCTAAATCCACCGACCTGTCTGTGGCCGCTGCATATGCTGGATTGGTCGTCGCGTTTTATGGTTTTGGAGCTGAGTCTGTCCGCTCACTTGGGTCCGCATTGATGACCTTGTTGGATCAACCTGACAAGTTGGCACCGTTGTTTTTTGAAGGTCCTGCTGCGGCGCCAGTCGGTGGGCTGCTAGCTAGCGTTAGCAGTGCAGTGTTACCTTGGTTCCTAGTCCCATTTTGTTTGGTTCTTTTGTCGATTGTTGGACAGAAGGCGCTGGTGTTTGCGCCTAGTAAGTTGGCGATGAAACTGTCTCGGATTTCGGTGATCTCCAACGCCAAGAACAAGTTTGGACGTGCAGGCCTGTTTGAATTTGGCAAGAGCTTTACCAAGCTATTGCTGTATTCGATCTGCCTTGGCTTCTATATGAACATCCGGCTACCTGAAATGGTTGCCGCATCAGCAACCAGCTCTTTTACGGTGGTGGCTCTGCTCGCGCAATTGGGGATGGAATTCCTATTTATTGCTTTGCTGATCTCCCTTGCTATCGGCGTAGTTGATGCAGGATTTCAACATGCGGAGCATCATCGCAAGAACATGATGTCGCGCAAGGAAATCATGGACGAAACCAAAGATTCTGAGGGCGACCCGCATATGAAAAATAAGCGTCGTCAGCGTGGTCAGGAAATTGCCATGAACCAGATGATGGCGGAAGTGCCCAAGGCCGATGTGATTATTGTCAACCCGACCCATTATGCGGTGGCGCTGCAGTGGGGGCGGGAGCGTGGAACTGCGCCGATATGTGTGGCTAAAGGTGTAGATGAAGTTGCGGCCGCGATCCGTCGTGTTGCCAACGAAAATGCAATTCCAATTCACAGTGATCCACCAACAGCGCGGGCATTGCATGCCTCAATTGAAATTGGAGGCGAGGTTCTGGAAGAACACTATGCACCGGTGGCTGCGGCGATTCGTTTTGCGGAACATATGCGTCAACGAGCCAAAGGGCAGATTTGATGAATCAAAAGATGTTGGATCAAATGGCGGCTGTCACTGAAGCGCAATATCTGCGTGAACACGCCAAGATAAAGCCTATCCTGGATGCAGAATCGGCGTTACGTGGAAAATTGACCAAACTTGACGCACAAATGAAAGAGACACGTCAACAGAGTGAACAGGATCATGCAATGCGGGCGCTGGGCGCTGATTTGCTGTGGCAGGGTTGGCACAGCCGAACTCGTCGGCAGCTAAATATTGAACTCGCTCAGGTGACCGCGCGCAAGCTGAAAGCAATGGACCAGGTTCGCAAGGCATTTGGTCGCAAACATGCGGTTCAGACCATGGCCGATCAAGAACGAAAGCGCAAAAAACTGGATCAGATCAAGAAGCTAGAAACGCAGTTACTTGGGTAAGTAGAGCGGGAAGCTAAAAGCTTGGACAGCCGTTCGATGATAAAAGTCCTAGGCTTCAAATAGGAGAAGGGCCAAACCCATCTGGGTTTGGCCCTTCTCCTATTGGTACTTTTGATAAAGTCAGACGTCTTGACGGGATATATCCATGATCAATACATCAGAAACACCGCGACCAAGTTCATGCTGAGCAGCTTCACGCAAGGCTGTTCGCAATGGCATCATCACATCCGAACGGGTGAAAGCCCCCCTGAAACCACCCATATTTGCATGGTCGAACAGTACCTGCAAAAACACGTCACGCAGCTTTGGTTCAAGAGCATAGACCCGATCGCTCATTTCTTGTGATGTTTCCAAGCTCAGAGATAGCACCACCAGGGCAGACAGTTCATCGCGTTCGACCACGGGCACGACAAACTGATTTGCCAGTTTGACGTATACATGCTCAGGCTCCCCTTCCTCCCCATGGCTCTCTTCTATTGTGGCGACCGCATGCCCGTCTTCCATCTCACCAGACGCCTCGATCTCGGCTGGAGGGGCAAGCATTACTCCTGCGCCGATACCGCCTCCGGTACCGACTAAGAGAAGGATGATTGGTAAAAGTTTTGACAACATGGGATTTCCTCAGAATGGCAAGACGACGTCGAGCAACTGCTGGCCATAACGTGGTTGCTGCACATCTGTGATTTGTCCACGACCACCATAGGAAACTCGGGCAGATGCGATTTTGTCATAAGTGATTTCGTTCTGTCGGCTGATGTCTTCGGGCCGAACATAACCAGTGACCAATAGTTCACGCATCTCAAAGTTCACGCGCAACTCTTGCGATCCGTTGATGGCGAGTACGCCATTGGGCAGGACGTCGACGATGGTCGCCGCGACACGCAGGGTGAGCTTTTCGTTCCTCTTTACCGAACCTTTGCCGGTAGAGGCGCTGCTGCTATTTAGGTCAACCGCCGTGGCCATCGAGGCGCCATCTGGTAGATGCTCATCCAGTCGTTGGGGAACGCCGAGCAAGTTAGAGACGCCCATGGCTTCCTCACCTGACCGGGAACGAGAGGTTCCATTTGAAATTTCGGCTTCCTCATCAATTTCGATCACAACAGTCAGGATGTCGCCCTTACGAATGGCGCGCCGATCACCCAGCAACGATTGCCGTGCACCGCTCCAAAGTGAGGCCTCGTCAACGGCGCGCTGTGGTTGGCTTGAAACCGGTAGTCCCTGCCACAGCATTGCAACATGTCCAGGTGTTTCGTTTGCTGGGGTAAAGGTGGGGGCTTTGCCCACATGGTCCAGTCGAGCACAGGCGCCAAGCAAAGCCAGCCCAACCAACGCCATTTTGGTCATTGTTAGTTTCTTGTGCATTATCTTACCTCGATGGAGCCGTCGGCGCTAATGCGTCCGGAAATTGTAGTGCGTGACGATAGGTTCATCGCCCGGATTATTTCGCCTTCGGAGCCACGCCCCAGGGACCGGCCTTCGGTTGCAATCAACAACCCGCCGCGGCGGAACTTTAGCGTCACCAAATCGTTGCGTTCGACTATTGCTGGTGGTCCGATGTCGCCAGGGCGTACTGGGCGACCAGCGTAAAGCGATACACGGGCCTCTTGTCCAACCACGTCTGCGGGATCGGAAAAGGCACCGGCGATATCTACGGATTTGTAAGCTAAATCTTCTGCCGAAATGATTTGCTTGGCTCGGATTGTGCGGACTGGCACCAAGGTATCGGCCCAGCTTGTTTGAGCCATTAGAATTGCCAGAAATGTTAGAGTAAGTCTCATCAGCGCACCTGCGTGGTCGCGCCCATCATCTGGTCGACGGCCGATATAACTTTAGCATTCATTTCATAGCCACGCTGCGCTTCGATCAGTTCGGTGACTTCACGTACGGCATCAACCGAACTGGCCTCGAGATATCCTTGTCGTAGCGATCCAAGACCGTCTTCACCCGGGGTGGAGACTACTGGTGCGCCCGATGCTTCGGTTTCGGTGAATAGGTTGCTTCCGCGAGCTTCAAGCCCTTTTGGGTTTGCAAACCCAGACAGGGTCAACTGACCTAATAGCTGACCTTCGGCAGTTTCTTCAAAATACGCATAAACCTCGCCTTCGCCATTGATTGAGATGCTGCGAGCATCCGACGGGATTGTGATATCGGGTGACACAGCGAGCCCATCGGACGTAACAATCAGACCTTCGGCAGATCGCTTTAATGAGCCATCACGTGTGTATGCGCTCTCGCCAGATGCTAGAGTGACTTCCAAATAGCCTTTGCCATCAATTGCAACGTCCAGATCATTGCCCGTTTGTGCAAGCGCCCCTTGCGCCAGATAGACTGAAACGGCAGATGAACGCACACCGAGGCCAACCTGAACACCAGTTGGCAGCACAGTTCCATCTGAGGAGTTTACCGTCCCAGCTCGCGATACCTGTTGATAATGAAGGTCTGCAAACTCTGCCCGTCGTGCATTGTAAGCGGTGGTGTTCATATTGGCGAGGTTGTTCGAGATCGTCTCGACGCGCAGTTGTTGTGCGCTCATTCCGGTAGCTGCAATCTTTAGGGCACGCATCGGGTTTCTCCTACGAATTGTGTTATTTGATCAGATTTTTGATGGCGTTACGGATGCGTTGGTCTTCTGTTTCCAAGAAACTCTGACCCATTTCATAGGCGCGTTGAATTTCGATCATCCGTGCCACCTGCGAAATAGCGTTAACGTTTGAGCCCTCGACAAAACCTTGCAGGATTTGGGCCTGATCAGTTTCTTCGATGTCCCCGTCAACACGGAACATGACGCCATCTTCACGTATCAGGGTATGTGCTTCGGCGGGTTTGAATATCCCAATTTGGCCTAGCGGGTTTCCATCTGCGCTGATGGTACCATCAGGGGCAACGTGAATTGTTTCTGCGTCACCTGGGACAAATACAGGTGACCCACCTGCGTCCAGCACACGGTTGCCGTCTGGTGTAACCAAATCACCGTCAGCGTTAGGTGAAAACGCTCCGGACCGGGTTAGTCGCTCACCCATCGGAGTTTCGACTTTGAAAAAGCCGTCACCCTCGATTGCGAGGTCAAAAGTGCCGTTGGTTTGTGTCAGGGAACCCTGTTCCATCGAGGTATTGCGAATGTTAGCACGCGACATCGACATCGACGATTGGCCAGGGCCAGACTGGATGAATTCCGAAAAAATCAAACCTTCCTGACGGTATCCGGTTGTCGCCGAGTTGGCGATGTTATTCGCAACAACCTGCATTTCGCGCATCAGGCCGGTTTGGCGAGAGAGTGTGGCGTAACCTGCGGTTTCCATTACGAACCTCCAATAATCAGTGGGATGATCTGGCCATGAAAAAAGGCCAGCATCGTTTGCGTCATGAATCCCATGGTCATCCAGAAAACGACCATGATTGCAGCCAGTTTAGGCACAAACGTCAGGGTCATTTCCTGGACAGAAGTGAGCGCTTGGAACAAACCAATGCTTAGGCCAACAACCAAAGCGACAGTTAGAATCGGCGTCGACGTCATGACAGCTGTCCACATCGCCTGGCGCAGAGTGTCGTAGAATTGTCCCTCGCTCATCATGGCTTAGACCGGCATCCGCAGAATTTCTTGATAGGCCTCAACGACCTTGTTCCGAACTGTCACTGCCGTTTCAACGGCCAGTTCAGTTTGAGCCAAGGCCTGGACCAGTGCATGTGGGTCGGCGCCGCCGGTCATCGCTGAAACCGAAACCTGTTCGCTTTGCTGCAGGGTCGCTGTGAAATCCTGAAAACTATTTTTCAGAAGTGCGCCAGCGTCGCTGCCGGAATGCTCTGGGTCAACTTTGGTGGCTGGGCGTGCTGCTGCATAGCCACTGGCGGCGGAAAGACTGCGAATATCCATTCTGGATCTCCTAAGGTTCTAGTTATCTGCGAAGTAGTTCCATCAATGACGACGACATTTGCCGAGTCTGATCGAACATTTTTAGGTTGGCTTCATAGCTGCGCTGAGCTTCACGAGCGTCAGCAATTTCGATCATTAGATCGACGTTCGAGCCTTCATAGTGGCCACTAGCATCAGCTAGCGGGTGTGAAGGATCATAGACCTGGTCCAAATCGGTCCGGTCCAAATGCACCCGGCCCACTTTGACGCTTTCTGCATCGCTGTTCATGTCGCGCACTGCTTCGAACGGAACAGTTTTACGGCGATAGCCAGGTGTATCTGCATTGGAAATGTTTTCGGATACATGACGCAGGCGAGTGGCCTGTGCTTTTAAGGCACTTGATGAAACCGATAGAGCATTGGAAAATTCACTCATTGATCAGACCTCCCTTAACCACGGCCCAGACTGGCGCGGAGTACATTCATGGACGATTTGTAGATTGCCAAAGCCTTGTCGTGCTGACGTTTGACTTCGACTCCTTTCAGGATCTCGCTTTCGATCGAAACGGAGTTGTCATTCGGATCAGTGCCAGCGCCCGATTCGCTGACGGTCCAGTTCATCCCCTGACCGGATGACCCGTTCAGGTGATTGTGGCGGCTGGCACGCATAGTGCCTTGCTGCGAATCGTCGTCAAAGACTTCGGAAAATGGTTTAATGTCCTTGGCGTGGTATCCAGGTGTATCGGCATTAGCGATATTCTGCGATACCAGTGCTTGGCGTGTCCCAGCATGGGTCGCCATAGCATTTGCTAGTTTAAAGACATTCAGCTCTGTGAACATCGGGGCTTCTCCCTCGATTGATTTCAACCAAGACTTAACCCCGATTCCTTTAGAAATTGTTTTCAGAAACTTGTTGGAGAAACCGCAATGACCGCTGACCTGAATGCACTGACCCGGGAGATCGCTAGTAAAAAGCTGGCCACGCCGATGGGGAGGGTGACCGGAATATCGGGTGGAGTCGTCGAAATTTCAGGCCTTGGAACAGACGCACGAATCGGTGATCGTTTGGTCTTGAAGCGGCAGGATGGAGACACGCTGTCCGGTGAAGTAATGATGATTAATAGTAACTATATCAGCATGTTACCAGATGTCGCGCCGAATAAAGTGGCCATTTCTGATCCTGTTCTGCTGTATCCAACACCAGAATTTGCACCAGGTGACAACTGGATTGGCAGGGTGGTTGATCCTTTTGGTGCACCCTTAGATGGGCGGCCAATGATGCGGGGTGGTGAACCTCGCGATCTGATGGCGCCACCACCACTGGCGGCGGAGCGCAAGTCTCTGGGAGCCCGTCTTCCAACCGGAGTCTCTGTCCTGAATACGATTCTCCCGATCGTTAGCGGTCAGCGAGTCGGACTTTTTGCCGGTTCGGGCGTGGGCAAATCCACTCTTCTGGCTCAATTGGCTCAGCATATGGATGCTGACGTCGTGGTAATGGCCCTGATTGGTGAACGTGGTCGAGAGGTGAATCACTTTGTTGACGAAGTTCTTGGGCCTGAGGGTATGAAGCGAGCCATCGTTGTGGCCGCAACATCGGATCAGTCTGCGTTAATCCGGAGACGCTGTGCTTGGTCGGCAATGGCTGTGGCCGAACACTTTCGCGATCAGGGAAAAAATGTACTGTTTCTCGCTGACTCAGTCACCCGCTTTGCCGAGGCGCACCGCGAGATTTCGGTTGCTTCAGGCGAAGCACCAGCCCTGCGCGGATACCCCCCTTCGGTGACTCCTTTAATCACTGGCCTATGCGAGCGAGCAGGTACGGGAACAGAAGAGCAGGGTGACATCACGGCTGTGTTCAGCGTATTGGTGGCTGGTTCCGATATGGATGAACCGATCGCTGATATTCTGCGCGGGGTTCTGGACGGCCATATCGTGTTGAACCGTGAGATCGCCGAACGGGGCAGATTCCCTGCTATTGATGTTTCGCGCTCTGTCTCTCGTAGCCTGCCAGCCGCAGCGACGCCTGAAGAAAATGAGATTATCTCAAACGTGCGAAAATATCTGGGCACCTACGAACAATCAGAAGTCATGATTCGTGCCGGGCTATATTCTGAAGGTAGCGATTTGGTTCTGGATCAGGCTGTAAAAATCTGGCCAGAGCTGGACAGCTTTTTTGGAAAAAATGATGCCGAAGGTATCCAAAGTAGTTTCAACCGACTGAATTTGCTGATGCGCCGCGCGGGCAATAGTCGCTGAACGCAACAAATTCTACGGTTCTGGATATCTATTAGAAACGGCGCGATCAGGGCAATGCCCGCCGCGCCGTTTTTCATTGTTGTCCGTTATCAGAACTGCAAAAGCATCAGGGCGGTAGCACCCGACGATTGCGACGCACTAAAATCTGCGATTTGTTGGCGTGCCAGATATGTATTCACCAGTTTGTTCATCATATCGGGGTCGTCAAATTCGCTGATATCACTGGTGCCAAACACAATCTCGGCCTTCGACTTGAAGGCATCCAATTGCTGGTCCAGATCAATTTTTGAAAGACTTTCTGGTAAGCCCAATGCAACTTCGAACATCTCGCGAAGAGCAGGTTGACCCATCACATTGAACCATTGGGTGTTCACGCTAGTGCCATCTGTGGCCAGGTTGGCAAGTTCACGCTCACCGTACATTGCGACCCGCATCGAGTGATCCTGTTCACCAACCGCTTCTTCAAAAGCCTGTACCTTGTTGGTAAACACTAGATCAGCCATGTCCTGGACAACCCCGGTTTTAACTGTATCGCCGGGGCCAAAACCAAAAGCCTCACTGAATTTTACATAGCGGTCGTCGCCCAACTTATTAGCCAAGGCGTCATCCGCAGAGGTTCCATCCTGTAGGACTTTGATGACAAAGGCTTTTTTATAGACATCTTCGCCAAGACCAAAGGCATCAAGAGCAACTTCTAGCAGGCGGGTGTCTCCAACCAAATCTTCGGCAGATTTCACATTGCCGATGTTTTCCATAAAGTAGTCTGTCTCGCGTTGGAGAACGGCGTCCTTCGTGAAAGTCTCGAATTGTTTGTCATAGGTTGCCTGCAAGAAGTTCCAGCCGACAATGCCATCCGATGGTATAATAGGTTGAAAGCTCATGATGCTTGTACCGCCAACAGGCGATCCTCTCGTGGTAACAGGTTTCGCAGTGCTTTGAGGCAGCGGTAGTGGTTGTTCTGGATC
>NZ_WQLV01000015.1 GCF_009753675.1 Parasedimentitalea huanghaiensis
ACAAACCTATTATCGCTGGAAGAAGAAGTACGGCGGAATGGGCACAGAACAACTCAAGGAACTGAAGCGGCTCCAGAGGGAGAATGAGCGCCTGCGCCGGGAAGTATCGGATCTGACTCTGGACAAATTGATCCTGTCGGAGGCCGCCAAGGGAAACTTCTGAACCCCTCGCGTCACCCTGCTTGCAGCGACTTTGTGCGTAGCCAGATGAACGCTTCCGAACGTCGCGTTTGTCGCGTCTTGAGTCAACACCGATCCACGCAACGGTGATTACCACAGGGGCGTGCTGATGAAGACCGCCTGGTCGCATACATTCGATCAGACAACGGTCCCGAGTTTATTGCGGAAGCGGTTAGAAACTGGATCAAAGCCGGTGGAGCTAAGACGGCCTACATCGAGCCTGGATCGCCCTGGGAGAACGGATACTGCGAGAGCTTCAATGGGCGATGCGCCCCTCTTATGCATGTAAACATGCACTGCCGGGCAGTGGATGAATTGCTGAACGGTGAAATCTTCTACTCGCTTCGTGAGGCCCAAATCATCATCGAAAGCTGGAGGAACCACTACGACACCAAACGACCACATAGTGCTCTGGGATACTGTCCACCCGCGCCAGAGGTCATCCTCCAGAAGGTCCAAGGGCCGACAATACACTAACTTTCAAATTGGATCACTTAACTGGGGCTGCTCAAACGTTTCGAGAACATTGGACAGAGATGAAGGTGAGCAATCTTTAAGCGGGCACTCGATCTTTTGATCTGTACATAGGTTTGATGGTTTAGTTCGCAGGGTGCCTTGATGCTCGGTGATTTAACAGAACTTTTTGAGCATGCCTGAGCAAAATTTTGAGGAAATTGACACCATGAGGCGCTTGATTATCACCTTGTGCGTACACGATTTCTCAAACTCAGGCCAAGCTGTCTTAAGGTCAAAAACATGGAAGAAGGGCGTGTTTCCTTTTGGCCTGGTTAGTCTAAAACCTGTGTGGCAAGACGTGCTTGGCTTGTCTTGAGCAACTCAAGCATAGTTTTTTGCGCATCGTCACTAAACCGCGTGATCAGGCCAGAAACGGCCAGTGCACCGACAAGGCGGCCGGACCTTGTAAGCAAAGGCAGAGAAATAGCTGCAACTTCGGGATCTCGCTCACCAAAAGAACTACAGAAGCCTTGAGTTCTGATTTCGGTCGCCTGCTTCGTTTTAGCACCAGAAAAGGCCAATAGGATTTTACCGCTCGCACCATGTACCAGTGGCATGCTGGCTCCTTCAGTGATTGAATGCCGAATGGCACGCTTCGGCTCAGCCCGGTAGAGACAGATCCGGCTTTCACCTTCTCGGATATAGAAAGAAGCAGTTTCATTTGTGGCGTCGCACAGTGCTTTTAACTGGGGGCGTACAACTTCGGCGAGATCAAAGGTCTGACGGTAGAAGGCGCCCAGCCGACCAGCCGCTGTTCCAAGCCGGAACAGTCCAGTGTCCCCACGAACCAGAAATTCGAATCTCTCCAATGAAACTGCAATGCGAAGGATAGTGCTTTTGTAAAATCCGGTAAGGCGCGACAGCTCAGCCAAGCTGAGTTCCACTGTGCCAGCGTCAAAACAGTTCAAAATTTTCAACGCGCGATCAACGGCTTCCACACCCTTTGCCTCGGTCATCTTTTGACCCCAGTTCTTGCCTTTGACATTTACCTGGTTTTTATCATACCGTTCTGATGTGAGCAACTTTGTTCTGCTAGATAGAACGGATTTTCCAAGACATGCCCAACCGAATTTATGGTCCTGCCATTCCTGATGTTGGGCGAAAAGGTACGCAAAGGGGCATCTTATGTCTAAACCGCTAGAAGGCATTCGCGTTCTTGACTTAACCAATGTTCTGGCCGGGCCGTTTTGCTGCCACCAGCTTGCTCATCTTGGTGCCGATGTCATCAAAGTAGAAGCAGTAGGCCGGGGGGATCTGGCGCGCCAACTGGGCGCTGATCCAGAGCTGAATGCAGTGGGGATGGGGGTGTCATTTCTTGCGCAGAATGCCGGTAAAAAATCGGTCACCGTCAACCTTAAGCACGCGCGGGGCAGGGCGCTGTTCTTGCGCTTGGTAAAGACAGCAGATGTTGTGGTTGAAAATTTCAGACCGGGTGTAATGGATCGTTTGGAAGTCGGATATGAGGTGCTCAAGGATCTAAAGCCGGACCTGGTTTATTGTGCAATTTCTGGCTTTGGGCAGGATGGTCCCTGGGTGCATCGCCCAGCCTATGATCAGATTATTCAGGGCGCTTCGGGCGTCATGTCGATCACAGGCGATAGTGAATCCGCACCTTTGCGAGTTGGGTATCCGGTTGCTGACACCGTTGGAGGCATGACCGCCGCCTTTGCCATTGCCGCGGCTCTGAACAGCTCGCCCCGAGGCAGCTTTATTGATGTTTCCATGCTCGAGTCGGTGTTGGCGACGATGGGTTGGGTGGTATCAAATCACCTGATCGCCGGTGTCGAACCCTCTGCAAATGGCAATGAAAACATCACCTCTGCGCCTTCGGGTGCCTTTAGAGCAGGGGAGGGGCTGATCAATATTGCGGCGAACAAGGATGAACAATGGGTGCTGTTGGCCGCACATCTGAGGCTCTCGCATCTTTGTGAGGATCCTGCCTATGCGACCCGTGAAATGCGCAAGAGAAACCGACTGGCGCTTAAAGCCGAGCTTGAGTCCGTTCTGGAAACTAGACCTGCACGCGACTGGGCCAAAGAACTGAATCGGATTGGTGTTCCCGCGGGAGCGGTTTTGACGGTCCCCGAGATACTGGAGATGCCGCAAATCGCGGACCGCGGTTTCTTGTGCGAGTTCGAAAATGTGCCGGGCGTCGGCCGCGACATCCAAGTGGCAACAACAGGGATCAAGATCGACGGCGAGGCCCCCACAACAGATGCGCCGCCACCGCTGTTAGGTGAGCATAACGTGCAGATCTGGGGGGAACTGGGGTTGTCAGAAGATGAATTGAATAACTTGAAAAAGGACGGGGCGGTATGAGCAATCTGCGCAGCGATGTGTCCGACTGGTGGACAACCGAAATCATTGACATGGTGCCCGGGCAGATCCGGTTCCGCGGTCACCCAATCCAGGATCTAATCGGAAATGTAACGTTCCCACAAATGATTTGGCTGATGACCCGTGGCGCCTTGCCAACGGACGCACAGTCCAAATTGCTGGAATGCGCTCTAGTGGCGGCTGTTGATCACGGACCTCAAGCGCCATCGATTGCAACAGCCCGGATGGCAGTGACCTGCGGATTAGGTCTGAACGGGGCGATGGCATCGGCGGTCAACATGCTGGATGACGTGCACGGCGGCGCAGGGGAACAAGCGGTTGAGCTATATAGTTGGATTGATGACGCCGTTCAGGGCGGACAGGACTTGGCTGCGGCAACCGCAGAGATGATCGACCTCTGGCAATCCAAGCACACGAAATTCGTACCGGGTTTTGGGCACCGTTTTCATAAGCCCGAAGATCCCCGCGCGCCCCGGCTGTTAGGCTTGGTTGATGAGGCGGCAAAAAATGGTGTTGTCAGTGGCCGGTTTGCCGAAATTGGCCGCAGCCTTCAAACCACTCTCAACTCCCGCAAAGGCAAAGCTGTTCCGATGAACATCGATGGTGCAACCGCGGTCATTTATGCGGAACTGGGTTTTGCTGGACCTTTGGCTCGTGGATTGTTTTGCCTATCTCGTTCAGTGGGTGTAATCGCCCATGCCTGGGAGCAGATGGAGCAGGGCGGTCGAAACAAGGGACCAACACCTCCGGCCTACCGCTGGTCTTACAAAGGGCCCAATCCTATATGAGATGGATGCCACTGGATCGGCCGGCAGAGGCGGTGGGGCTATCACCCTTCAATCAGTCCGCTGTACTTACGCCTTGTTCCATGCATCCGCTGGATCGTCTTCAGTATATTCGCGAAGTCGTTTTGCGTCCGCAATTGCGGCGTGGTTTTTCTTGATCTGTACGCCGGCTGTCTTGAGGCGTGCAAATGCCCGGCTCAGGCTTTCAGGCTTCATCCCCAGACGCCCGGCAATCAACACCTTGTCATAGGGCAGAATGACTTCGCATGGGCCACTGTTGGACCGGCATAGGGTCAATAGGAATTCTGCCACGCGCTGTGCCCCGGTTTGGGCCTTTAACTGCTCCAACTGTTCGACAAGCGAATGTAGATGCATAAAGGTCGAGGCTAGAATGGACAGACCAATCTGAGGATCTTCTTTCATCAGGGAAATCAGAAGCGAGGAAGGGATGTGCATCACCTCGGCAGCGGTTACGGCTTCGGCTGATACAGGGTAATTGTTGCCCCTCAGTGCCACAGCCTCACCAAAACTCTCGCCACATGCAAAGATACTTACGACTGCTTCGGCGCCATTCGGGGCGACCCGGAACAGTTTAACCCAGCCGTCAATCACAACATGGATTGCGGTGGCTTCTTCGTCTTGCAAAAAGATATTTTCACCACGTTCATAATGACGAAAATGTGCATGCGAGAGCAGGGTCTCTATGTGCTGTTCTGGCAGTGAACGGATTAACAGTGAATTGCGCGCGATTGCCTTGTAGTGCTCATGAGCCACAGTTTGGGATCCCCTCGGTTTCCGGCCCCGTTTGCGGACAGGCCTTCGTGAATTTAAGAGCCAAAAGCGCAACCACAGGAAGCACCTTTCCTTCTGTATGCGGCGCCCAAATGTCTCTCGATCGCTGCAACCTTGACCTTAGTCATGGATGCGGCTGGCGCCCCGGACCATGATCCGAGTCAAATAGAACAACCAAAATCAGCCACCGGAGGCCAGAAAATGGATTTCGAACGCTATTTCGAAGATCGCCTGCAAGATTTGAAAGACGAAGGGAACTATCGGGTTTTTATTGACCTGGAACGCCGTCGGGGTGAATTCCCTCAGGCTGGTCAAACCGATGGTGAAACCAAACGCGAGGTGAAGATCTGGTGCTCCAACGATTACCTTGGCATGGGGCAACATCCTGCTGTACTCGAGGCGATGCATGACGCGCTTGATCGTTCCGGTGCTGGGGCTGGGGGAACCCGTAATATTTCAGGCACCACCCATGCGCATGTGCTGCTTGAAAAGGAACTCGCGGATCTGCACGGCAAAGAGGCGGCTCTGTTGTTCACCTCTGGTTACGTTTCGAACTGGGCTGCGATCGGGACATTGGCAGCCAAGATCCCTGGATTGATTGTCTTTTCCGATGCTCTAAACCACGCCAGCATGATTGAAGGTGTCCGCCACTCTCGCGCGGAAAAGGTGATTTGGAAACACAACGACGTCGACGACCTGAGGGCCAAGCTTGCGGCAGCACCGGCAAATGCGCCTAAGATGATCGCCTTTGAATCGGTTTACTCGATGGACGGTGACATCGCACCGATCAAGGAGATCTGCGACATTGCCGATGAATTTGGCGCCATGACTTATCTGGATGAGGTACACGCGGTTGGGCTTTATGGTCCGCGAGGCGGCGGCATTGCCGAACGCGAGGGCCTGATGGATCGGCTAACGGTGATTGAGGGCACACTGGGCAAAGCCTTTGGTGTGGTTGGCGGTTATATAGCGGCCAGTATTGCGCTATGTGATTTTGTACGCAGTTTTGCCAGCGGGTTTATTTTCACCACTGCCTTGCCGCCTGCGGTGGCGGCAGGTGCAGCGGCTTCGGTGAAGCACCTGAAATCGTCGCAAGCAGAGCGGGACCAGCAGAAGGAACGCGTGGCTGAGGTGCGCGCACGGCTAGACGCAATTGGAATCGAGCATCTGGCGAACCCGAGCCACATCATACCAGTGATGGTTGGCGATCCGGTGAAATGTAAGTTTATCTCTGATACGCTATTGGAAGAGTTTGGCATCTACATTCAGCCAATTAACTACCCAACTGTGCCCAAGGGAACTGAACGTCTTCGGATCACACCAAGCCCAGTGCACTCAGCCGAGGATATCGACCATTTGGTCGAGGCGCTTGGCTCTCTCTGGGAACGTTGCAAAATCGCCCGCGGGCCCATTGCTGCGCAATAAAAGCAAGTCTGTGACCCTCCGGGGTCGCAACAGCATAGGTATAGGTCGACGCGCCCTGCGTTAGGGACGCGTCGATTTTGTTTGTGTGTGTTTGTTCTTTCGCGAGCCGACAAAAACAGGGATCTGCGGCGGTCGGCGGCAATGATTGATGAGCTGGATGAGGGTGATACCCCAGCAGATGATCCAGAGCACAAGTGCCAATGGTACTGAATCCATCAGACGTGCAAATGTCGCCGCATGGAGCGCGGCGGCTGCGATGAGGCTGGCGGGCTGGGCGATCAGAGCAGTCGCAGTGCGTAGGGCAAAAATGCGGGATAAAAAGGCGTGGATCATCCCGCTGATTGCCCCGATGGTCAGCATATGAAGCGCAAAAGAGGGCGGTACAGCAGACGTTGTCATCATCAAAAGTGATGTGATCAGCCAAAGCCAGGGCGGCAGCAACATCGCATCCAAAGGAGGCGCAAGGAGCGGCCAGCGGAGCATTTGGCAAAGTAAGATAAGGCCCGCCAGCATGAGCCAACCAGGGTGCGGTAGAACTGCGGTGCCAAGGATAAGAAGCGGCGCAGCGAGGTAGAGGGCTAAATTATCCGCCGGTTGAGAGTGACCCGTAGCGCTAGCTAAAAAGGCAGGTAACGCGCGCGCGCCAACTGTTGCAATCAGCGCCGCAAGCATAAGCGGGATGCTCTCTGTTGGAAGGTCGGGCAGTAATGTCGCAAGTGCAAGCAGTGCAGGGGCCAAAGGAGCCCAGAGGCGGCTATAGACGCCAGTACGCAATATTGCTGGGGCGAGCGTGGCAGACAGGCCAATAAAATATAGTGCTTCAACGGGCCCCGGCATGAGGCGTCCAAGGACCCAAAGCAATGTGAGCAGGCCAATGCGTGCAGGGGTGGCGCGCTCTTTGGTCCAGCCGGGCAACACAGTGAGCAAGTAAGCCCCGATGGCAGCCCCAGCAAAGCCAAAAATTAACAAACGGGCGTGGAGCTGGGGATCAGTTCCGGCCAGCAGTGGTCCGGCCAGTGCTGCCAGTACAGAGCAGAGCATCAACGGCCGGTGTGGGGTTCTCCAGAAACCGGGCCAGAATTTGGGCTGAAGAAACTGGAAAACGAGTCCTTCGCCCGCTGTGGGACTCATGCGCAATCCCCTGAAGTATGGGCGGTTTCCAGGGCTCGAGCGATCAGGTCCGGAACCAAAGGTTGGTGTCCCAGAACAGGCAATATCACCCCCTGAAACTGCGCGTCCTGTAGTGCGGCGGCGATGTCCTTGGTGATGTGGCCACCATCACGGGCAAAGAAAGGCAGGCAGAGCGCTTGCTGGCTCAGGTCGGCGGCGGTTTGCGAAATATGCGGTGCTTGATCCAAATAACCAACTTGAACGCTGGCACATGGCAGTCGTTCCGAGAGTTCCTCGGCCAAATTCTGTGCTGCGACAGCGGCATTTGCACTGCGTTTCGATCCGTGTGCTGCCACAACGATATGTGTGAGTTCCGGGGTCCAGAAGCGCCAAGTAATTTCGCGCAAGATCGTCAGCGCGGCCAGAGTTGGTAGTTCGGGGTCAGTTCCGAAAGGCTGTAGGTATTGGAGTGGGAAAGACGCAAGCCGTCTTGGCAGTGCCTCTCGGACAAACCACCCTTCGGTCATGAAGAATGGATAGACCAGCGCCCGTTGGGCGATGCCCTTGACCGCAGTCTCTAGCGCGCCGGGGCAGGCCATTGTGGCAGACTGAATTCGCCAGCCACTCAAGCGTTCCTGAACCTGCACCGCCAGCCGTGCCAAAGCCAACTCAGACGGGTTTGAATCACCCGGCTGGCCATGGGCCACGATCAGTGCCTCACGGGGGGCAAGGCTGCTACAGTTTTCAGTGGCTGGTGCCTTCGGAAAAGGTGATTTTATTCCAGACATTGTATTTCCCCGAGGGTTTCCGCATGGGCAGACGTTTTACGATCTCCAGTGTCTCGGCGTCGTAAACCAGTACCTCGCCGTCATCTTCCCAGACCGAAACCAGCGCGTATTTACCGTCCTTGGTGAATTCGACATGGGCGACGGTCGCACCGGGTACAGGTGCCAGAGTTTTGACGATCTCAAGAGTTTCCTTGTCGATCACATGCATCTTGTCGCGGTTCGGACCAAAGAACACATCAGCCCAGACATAGCGCGAGTTTTCATGGCTGCGCATAAAGAAGCCGGGGCCCATGGTCTCGATCCGCTTCACGGTTTCCCATGTCTTCATGTCGATCACCGAAATGGTGCCGTCTTTCAGGTGTGGCGTTGCCATGACGGTGGTGTCGCCGTATTTCCAGGTGATACCAGAGCCAAGGTGCGGCATGCCGGGCAAGTCTAGGTCGGCAACTTTCTGGCCGATCACCAGATCAATCACCTGACCACCTTCGCCACTGCGCGAGGCCCCCATGACGTATTCATAAGTCTGGTCAAAGAAGAAGTCGTCCAGATAGTCTGGCGTGGTGATCTTGCGCAGCGGGAATGGGATGTCGGTATGGGCCAGCCCTTCGGTGCGCCAGTCATGGGCAAAGCCAAACTGGGGTGGGTTCTTGCCATAGAAGATTTCCCAGATTTCCGGCACGTCTTTCAGCGCCAGAACAAAGCTTTCGCGTGGCGGCGCCTGATACACGGCGGACACCCGGCTTGGGGTGCCGTCCTTGCCTTTGACCTCACGCACGGTGGCAACGGTCAGGTCCTCAGTAGATAGAATAGTCAGGGTGTTGGGCAGATAGTTGGCCACGGCCAGCCACTTGCCATCTGCGCTCATCGCAATGTTACGGCTGTTAAGCCCGGCGCGTACCCGGCCCACCTCTTTCAGCGCGTAAATGTCATATTTCTGTACCCAGCCATCGCGCGACATGATGAACACAAAGCGGCCCTTGGGATCAAACTTGGGCCCGCCATGCACGGCAAATGGGGTTGGAAAGCGGTCGAGCACCTCGAATGTATCGCCATCCATCACGCTAACATGATGGTCGCCGGTTTCCACCGCCAGCGTGATGTTCATTGGGTCTGACGACCAGACCGGCGCGTTGACCTGAACATAGTCCGGGTTCAATTCGCGGCTGGCGTTGATCTGTTCCTCACCCCATGCGGGGATCTCATCCAACGGGGTCTTCAGCCAAGCGGCAAGTTCAGTGATTTGGTCGGCAGTCATGTCCTCGGCAAACGCGGGCATTTGGGTTGCCGCGCGACCCTCGGTGATCACATTGGCCACCTTAGGACCGCGCATGCGTTTCAGCGTTTCAGGGATCAGCGCCGGGCCGGTGCCGCCAAGCCGGTTTTCACCGTGACAGCTGGCGCAGTTTTCCTGATACAGCGCTTCGGGGCCGGCAACAGCAGGGCCGCCAATCAGTATCAGCGCGGACAGGGCCGCGCCCCAGGTTGCTTTCTTTGTCAGGGAATTCATAGCAGTCTTATCCAAAAAACCGATGTGCCGGGTCATGGCTTTTTCCTTTGAACGGAGTGACTTCCAGCCGAGGTTCGGAGGTGTCGACGCCGATTTCAGTGTCATTCAGGTAGCAGGCCGGATCCTCGGCCCAGGGGTTGCCCGTCAGTTGCAGGGCGCGGATGCGGGTGTTGCCGCCGCAGACGTCCTTGATCTTGCAACTGCCACAACGTCCTTCCAACGGACGGGGACGGGTGCGCAGGGTTTTCAGCATTGCGTCTTCGCCGGTCCATAGCTCGGTGAACGGGGTTTGTTTGACATTGCCCACGGTATAGTCCGACCAGTATGTATCGGGGTGGACCTTTCCCAGAAAGTCGATGTTGGCGACCCCAAGGCCTGAGGAGTTGCCCCCCCAGGCGACCAGATGGTCGCGGACATGGGCCGTTTGTTCGGCACTGAAATTGCGGCTAACCCAATCAAGGAAGTAACCCGCATCAGCATCATTGTTGCCGGTGACAACATCCAGTGGCGTGCGTGCGCCGGTTAGCCCTTGCCAGGCCCGTTCGATTAGCATGTCCATGCCCGCACGGGTGCGCTGGTGGTGGGCGTCTTCGCCACGGTTCTTGTCACCCCGACCAGCATAGACCAGATGCGACAGATAAAACTTGTCCACGCCTTCGTCGTCACACAGTTGCAGCAGATCGGGCAGGTTGTGCTGGGTGCCTTCGGTCAGACAGAACCGCAAGCCAACCTTGACTCCACGCTTTTTCAGCGCACGCACACCGCGCACGGCTTGGTCAAAGGCACCATCGACACCGCGGAACCAGTCATTGGTTTTACCGATACCGTCGATCGAGATACCGACGTAGTTATAGCCGATATCGGCAATCTGGTCTGCAGTATCGCCGTGGATCTTGGTGCCATTGGTTGATAGCGCCAGAACCCGAACCAGCTCACGTGCGCGTTTGGCCAGCGGGGTCAGGTATTTGCAGTCCAGCGGTTCGCCCCCCGACAAGATCAGCGCGGGCACTTTGAAACGACCCAGATCCTCCAGCGTTTCCATCGCCTGTTCCTGGTTTAGCTCACCTGGAAAATCCACATCGGCGGACACGGTATAGCAGTGGCGGCATTTGAGATTGCAGCGACGGGTCAGGTTCCAGATCACCACCGGTTTGACCATTCCCTCACCACGTCGCTTGCGCACGGGTGTCGGGTTGATCAGCTGGGTCATGTACTCGGACATGCGAAACATGGGATTACCCTCGTTTGCGGAGCCGCAGCCCCGTTTTTTTCAGAATACGCTTGGAATAGAGGATGTCGTGACCGTGACAGGCGTCGCCAAGTATAGCGGCAATTTCAGCGCGCTTGGCTTCGACCTCGTCAGGTGTGTCCCCATGGACCATAGCAAAAAGGTTATAGGGCCAGCCCTGGTCTCGGGCGCGGGGCCGTTCGTAACAATGGGTGACAAAGGGCAGGGCACCGATCTGTGCGCCAAGCTCGGCCACCTGAGCGTCCTCCACGTCCCAAACGGTCATCCCATTGGCGACCATTCCCAGCTTGTAGTGGTTAGGTGCAGCCGCAATACGGCGAATTGCACCGCTGTCTTTCATGGCCGCAATTCGTGCGACCAAATCCGCTTCGGACATGCCAAGTTTACCAGCAACCTCGGCATAAGGGGCCGCTACGATTGGCAAACCTCCCTGAAGTGCAGCGATGATTTCGCGATCTGATATCTTTGTTTCGACGCTCATGCCTTTACCCGGAAGCCTATAAAAAATTCCTGCAGTTTCGGAAAACACAGCACTTGCAGCCCTGTCTTCTCCTCGATCCGCTCGGCAGTTTCCGCGATGCCCTCGGGCGTTTCGGTGGCCAGCACGAACCACATGTTCAGTGTGTGATCGCGTTCATAATTGTGCGCCACTTCAGGGAAATCATTGACTTCGATCATGACTCTTTCGAATTGATCGGAAGGAACGGCAATTGCACACAGACAGAACGCACCGCCCATGGCTGCGACATCAAAAAACGGCCCAAATCGGGTGATTGCGCCCGTTTCCTTCATGGCCTCGATACGAGAGATGACATCGGCCTCGGACAGACCGAGTTCCTTGCCAACCTCGGCAAAGGGGTGAGAGGACAGCGGCAGGTCGTCTTGCAGACGGTTGATCAACAGGCGGTCGGTGTCGTCCAACATCACGCGGCCCTTCCTTTGGTGCGGGAAATTAGCGCGCCGGTTTGTTTGAAACAACGTGTGGAAAACAGCACCTTGTGCTTGGCATCGGCCAACTCTGGCAGGGCTGTTGCTGCATCAATGACCTCTTGCGCAGCGGACCGTGTGCGCGCATGCACCATGTTGTATAGGCGATAGGGCCAGACACCGGGCACGGGGCGACGTTCATAGGCCAACGTCACACCTTCCAGTGCTGCAAGCGCCTGACCGGCGGCTGGCACTTGCTGTTCAGGAATATCCCAAACGACCATCGCATTGGCGGACCATCCTAGCGCCCGGTGGCGCACAATCACACCAAGGCGTGAGATGATGCCCGCGTCATGCAGCGTTTCGATCCGATCCAACACTTCGGACTCAGATCGGCCAAGATTGGTCGCAAGATCCCAATAGGAACGCGCGGTGATTGGCATCCCACGGGACAGGACCTGCAACAGGTCTCGGTCACCATCCTGCAGTGCGCAAAGGTCAACAGGCCTTGGTGGAACCAGCTGGCGGGGGCCGTTCATGCGGAACCCGAGATCTACATTAAAGGGACGCATCAAGCGCAGATCCAGAACCTGTAGACCAGTAGCGTCTTGTATTTGTTTCAGCGAAGCATCCACATCTGCGCGGTCTGGCCCAGTTGCCACGAACCACAGGTTCCAGTCATCTTCGCGTTGGTAGTTGTGGTTCACTCCATGCTGTTCACCAATGATTGCAGCTACTTCTTCCAACCGCTCTGGCGGCGCAGCTACAGCGGCCAAAGTACTGGCCGAGATGGCGTTGGGTGCGATGGTGGCACCCACTCGGCTGATGCGACCTGCGGCCTGCATGGCGTTCAAGCGTGCGAGGACGTCATCAACGGATATTCCAAGTTCACTGGCAAGAGTTTCAAACGGGCGCGGGGTGATTGGAAAATCACGTTGCCAGTCATCCAGCAGGCGGCGGTCAATAGGGCAGGCAATACCTTGCATGGCTTACAACCCTGTCCGGTGGGCGCGCGCGGTGAAAAAGATCCCAGATGGGCTCTCGGCATCAATCTCGCGCAGCTTTTCAAAGGTGCGGGTGTCGTAGACCATGATCTTTCCGGCGTCCCGAACGCTCAGCCAGACCTCGTGCCCGCGCGGAGTGAACTCCATGTGCAGCACGGCTGGACCGGGTTGGAACTGGTGGATAATTTCCTTGGAAACGCTGTCGATTACCTGAATTGTATCGTTCAATGGGTGGGCGAAGTTGACCCAAACCTGCCGCCCATCGGGGCGCGCCATGGCAAAGACCGGCTGACCGTGGGTTTTGGTCCGTGCAGTTTCCTCCAGCGTGTCGGCATCCACCCATAGGACCTCGTGGTGGCCCACAGCGGGGAGAACGAATTCGGTGCCCGTAAGCGCCCAACCTTCAAGGTGAGGCATCTTGTAGACCGGCATTTCCTCTTGTCCGCGACCATAGTTTGGCAGCACGCGGATGGGTTCGGGGTTTTCGTCCCACAGGTCTAGCGCGGTCATACCGTCCTCGCCGAACAACCCGGTGATATAGGTGCGTCCATTGGCTGTGATCAGCGCATCATAGGGGCGGTCGCCCATATCAGGGATGCGGGTGATCTGGGGTTCGGCCTCTGTCAGGTCGGCAATCCATGTTTCGCCCGTGTCCCAGACGGTGAAGACAAACCGACGGCCCGGAGCATCGACCAGACCAATGGTTTTTCCGCCGGTTGGGATATCCAGAACCAGCTCTAGCGTATCGGCGTCAAAGACACGCACGCCGCCGGGCTCGTAATTCGACACTGCAACCAGTTTACCGTCGTCCGAGATTGCGCCACCGATGGCATTCCCCGACTGCATCACACGGTTGACGATCTGGCGGGTGGTGATGTCCAGCTTGGTCAAACCTCCATCGCGGCCAAAGATATAGGCAAAGCGTTCGTCTGGGGAGTAGACCAGACTGGCATGACTCAGGTCGCCAAAACCTTCGATCCGTGCGAGTGCGGCGCGTTCTGATTGATCTACCAGCAGGACCGATCCGGTAGCCCGTTCGATAACAACGCCCATGTCACCGGTGGCAACAGTTTCTGCGCTGGCGGTTGAGGTAAGCAGAAGGGCGGCGGCGAGGAGTTTTTTCATTTCGTTTCTCCGGTTAGGAGGTAATCGGCAATCCACTTGGCCTCTTGTGGGCTCAACAGTGGACGCCAAGGGGGCATGGGGGTGTCAGGAATTCCGTCAAGGATCACCGTGGTCAGAACGTCACGGTCATAGAACTGCATCGCCTCGGGGGTGATTTCGGGGCCAAGCCCCCCCATTAGCGTCAAGCCATGGCATGAACCGCAGTCCTGATGGACGAACCGTTGTAGGGCAGCTGGGTCAACCGGGTCGGCAGAGATGACGGTTGGGGATAACACCACCAGTGCGGTTCCCAGCACCCGGGCCAAGCCTCGACCCAGCCCGAGTTTTGCTGCGACATTGGGAATGAGGCTAGCCATGGGCCTTTGCCTGTTCGACGATACTCTCATCGTGACGTTCCGTATAAAGCGAAACCACCTGACCGATGATGAACAATGTTGGCGGCTGCAGCTCCGCTTCGCGGGCATCCTGCGCGATTAGTCCAAGTGTCGAAGTCATGCGCTCTTCGTCGGCCGAGGTGGCTTTGGAAATTGCCATAACCGGGGTGCTGGCGGGCAGGCCTTCGGTCATCAGCCCCACGGCAATTTGGCCGATGTTGGCGACACCCATGTAGACCACAAGTGTTGTTTCAGGGTCGGCTAGGCTCTTCCAATCTAGGTCCAGCACCTTGTCAGCCTGACGGTGGCCAGTCACATATTGTACGCTGGTCGCAATGCCGCGATGGGTGAGGGGCACGCCGGTGGAACAGGATGCGCCTTGCGCGGCGGTGATCCCGGGGGCGTAGACGACCTCGATCCCTCGGTTTTGCAGGTACAGCGCCTCTTCGGAGCCGCGACCAAAAATCATCGGATCGCCGCCCTTGAGCCGTGCAACTGTGCGACCCATCTGGGCCTGCTCAAACAGGATCTCATTGATGCGATCTTGCGGCACGGGGTGGTTGCGGGGGCATTTGCCGACCGGGATCAGTTCGACCCCTGCTGGACAAAGCGCCATGATGTCGTCCGAGACCAGCCGGTCGTAGACAACGACATCTGCGGACTGGATCATTTTCAGCGCGCGCAGGGTCAGCAGGTCGGGATCGCCGGGTCCGGCGCCTATCAGGGATACTCTACCGTTCATGGTGGTTCTCGCATGCTCCAGTGGTTGTCTTGGCAGAACCCCAAACGCACGGTGCAATCGCGTGGTCAGTGCTGGTCAGCACCTGATGGTGAAAGCAATGCTGGAGATCCTGGCGTATCATGAGGACAGAATGCCGCCGGGCGGCCCAGCTTTCCTTGACTTATGCTAAGGCATATTTGTTTTGCGAAATAACGGGTCCTGGGCGGGACTATTCTTCGACTGTAACCATGCCGATCATGTCGCGGGTTTCCCAATGCGGACCACATAGATAGTCTTGGTCGCCCGGTGTCAGAAATGTGAATTCGACGCTTTCGTCTGGAAAGGCGCGATCGGATTCGGGCATGCCAGCGGTAGGCGAAAGAACGCTGTGACTGGTGCGTTTGTCGACATTGACCCAGCGTACCGTGGTCCCCACCGGAACGGTAATCTGGGCGGGGCAGAAATTGTATTTGTACATTGTCACCACAACCACACCGTCTGCTTCGGACGAGGGCTGGCCAGTGAGCGAGACATAACGTTCCTCGGCCTCGGCACAGATGGCAGCCGGGTCTTTACCTGCGGCATGAGCGGAAGATGCTGCCGCAAGCGACAGCAGGGTAATAGCCAGAGTTGAAGGCGTTCGCATATTAAAACCCCGATGAAGGATGAACGGCGGCCGGAACACCCGGCCGCCGTTTTAGGTTTACTGACCAACCACGTTGACCGTCGCGTCAGGATCATCCAACGCCAGGCTGGTATCCAGCGTCACGTGGTGGAACCGCGCATCAGCATAGTCATCGTGGATCGCAAAGCCGACGGTATAGGACTTGCCGGGTTCAAGCGGTACATCCCCCGGTGTGTCCGAGTTCAGCGGCCGCGAGAACACTACGGTCCACATGCCGGCCGAGAGGGTCGCCTGCGAGGCAAACTCTCCGCCATTTTCAACGCGGCGGTCCAGCAGATAGCCGTTGGAGCCGCTGCCATCCGCATAGACGCGCATCAGATCCAGAAAGGTGCCATCAGCAAGATACTGTTCGATCTCTTCTGCAGACTTCAGCTGATCCCAGCCGCCTTGAGGTTTGCCACGACGTCCCTTGACCTCAACCTTTGTGCGGCTTTCGGTCAGGTACTTGGTGATCATGCCAGTCGCTTCCAGACGCGAAGCCACCTCCCCGCTCGCGGCAATCCCGTCAGCATCCGGGGCAAACGGCATATAGGCGTTGTCAGCATGACAACTGGACCAGCACCCTACCTGATCGCCCATTTCGATACCCGTGCCAGAAATCATCATGGCCACCTTGATCTGGTTTTCAGGATCCATCTTGCCACCTTCAACAAAGGGGGCAGGGGCGTGAGGTGCATCCGGCCATTGCATACGAACATAGAGATTGTCGGCATCATGGGCGGCCTGAACTGTGGCGTTGATGATGCTGCGCTTACCCGGGATTGGTGTTGGCTCCAACTCATCGTTCTTGCCACCACTGCCTGTAACGATTTTGGTGCCAATGGCTTCTAGCTCAGCTGCGTGGCAGGTTGTACATTGATCGCCGCCTTTGGTCAGCGGACGGGCACCACCATGCTGTTTGCCGTTCTGCACCCACTCAAACGAGGCCTGACCGGGATAGAACATGGTCAGATCGGTACTCGCCACAGTGGTCCAGTCGACATCGGCACCAACGGTATCCCCGGCAGCGGCTTCAGTGACCTCGCCTGCAACGGCTGCCCGCTCTTCGGCAATAGCCGCATCAACGGCAGAGGCAATCTGAGCCTGCACGGCTTCGCGATTGGCAGTTTCGGCGGCCCGTGCGGCGGCGGCTTCTTCAGCTTCTACAGCTTCGATATAGGCCAGGCTATCCAGGTAGATTTGCGGAACTTCGCGGATAAACGCTGGATTGGGCGCTTCCAAAGCCTCGAGGTATTCATCAGTCGCACGGTCGCGCACATTTTTGTGGGCGATGCCCTTGTGGCAATCGATGCACGTCTGGCCTACTTCCATCGCGTTCAGGTGTTGTTGACGGGCGCGTGGCTTCTGGAATTCAGGCATCATCGATTCAAAATCGTGACAGTTGCGGCATTCAATCGAATCCGTCGCTTTCATCCGCTCCCATTCGTTCATTGCGAGCGACAACCGGTGGGTTTCGAATTTTTCCGGCGTACTGATACTGCCAGTCAGTTTGCCCCAGAGCTCTTTGGACGCTTTGATCTTGCGGATCATCTTGTGGGTCCAGTCCTTGGGCACGTGGCAGTCAGAACAAACTGCGCCCACACCAGAGCGGTTCACGTCGTGGACGGTGCCCTGATATTCAGCGTATACGTTATCTTTCATTTCGTGGCAGGAGATACAGAATGGCATCGTGTTGGTCGCTTCCATAGCGGTATTGAAACCGCCCCAGAACACAATGCCGGCTATGAAGGCCGCCGTGATCCCCGCTAACGGCATTCCCCAAAGGAAGTAGCGCCGCCAGATGGGCTTTTTCGGTTCAGCTTCGCTGGTCTGGGTCATGTCCAGGCTCCGTCTTGGCTTTGGTTTGGGCTGGCCCAATACAAAGGGCTGCCAATCAGTGTTGGTAGTGGTAGCGGGCAAAAAGCTCGGTATTGGAGGTTGGGTTTTGGGCTCCCTGACCCGTCCCAGCCTCGATGCCGCTGACAAAAAGAAAGGGCAGGCGCCTGGCCCGCCCTTCCTATTGGGTTTTGGGTCACATTATGTGACGTGGTTCGAACGGTTGTAGACGTTGAACTTGCCGGTTGGTGCGTAGAGACCTTTGACGCGGCCAATCTCTTCAAGAGTTTTGGCGTCGTAGATTACGATCTCACCATTTGGTTCAAGCGAGTCAGACATGTTCCATTTGGAAACCCAAACTTCGGTGCCATCTGCGTTGAACTCAAAGTGCACAGCAGCGGTACCTGGAGTGTCAGTGACCTGGATTGTTTTCACAATCTCACCAGTTTCCTTGGAGATAACCTGAACTGATTGCTGAATTTCTGGCTCTGGGTGCTTGGTTTGGTCAGCCCAGTAGTAGTCAGAATTCGGGTGTGTCCGGATGAACAGACCAGCACCGTCAGTTTCAACTTCGTAACAGGTCTTCCAAGCTTGGTCAGGGTGACCTTCGGGATCGTTGCCCCAGACAGTTACAGTCCCGACACCAAGGTGAGTTGTGCCAGCTACAGGACCACAGTTCGGGTCGATCCAGTTGGCGCCAGGGCCAGGGTGTGGCAATGCGGCAGTGTCGATGATCGCTTCAAGCTTGCGCTCTTTGGCATCAACAACAACCATCTGGTTCGACGCGTTTGCGGCGATCTGGAAGTAACGACCTGTTGGATCAAAGAACCCATCGTGCAAGAAGCGCGAGGTGTCGATTTTGTCGATCCGCAGGTTGTCCAGGTCAGAATAGTCGACCTGCCACATCTGGCCCAGTTCCTTCACAGCCACCAGCCATGTTGGCTCGTGCGGGGTGGTGTAGATCGCTGCCACGCGGGCTTCTTCCACATAGTCACCTTCGGTGTTCACGCCGCGTGTTGAAACAACTTTCAGCGGTTCCATGGTGACAGCGTCCGAGATCACGAAGTGTGGAGGCCAGTATGCCCCACCGATGATGTACTTGCCGTCGCCGGATACGGCTACGTCGCGTGCGTCATAGGCAACTTTGACTTCTGAAACCAACATCTTGTCTGGCGTCTGCCAGAGGTCGATTTTGGTCATCTTGCCGTCACGGCCCATAGTGTACCAGAAGCGGCCGGGGTTCTCAGGCTCGGAGATTGAGTGGTGCTCAGATGCTTTGATCACGTGAACCGCATAGCCGGTTGGGATGTGAACCAGAACTTCTTTGGTGTCGCCGTCAATGACAGCCACTTTACCGGCGTCACGCTCGATAACCACAAAGAAGTTTTCCCAGTTGCGGCCGTGCAGCGGCTCGGTTGGGTAGTCAGCTTCTTCAACATAGATTTTGCGAGTGGCTTCCATCTGGGCCAGCGACATTTCTGGCGGTTTAGGCGGATCCATTTGGATATAGGTTGCCATATCCCGGATCTGGTCTTCGGTCATGATGTCCGAAAAGTTGTTCATCCCGCCTTCGGTTCCCCAGGCGATAATTTTTTCAAGACGTTCCTGACCCAGCTTCAGTGTGCCGCCTTCAACAACGGTGCCGTCGGCTTTGGTTGTCTTCACAACCGGTTCAAGATTTTTACCAGTGGCGCCTTTGCGCAGAACACCGTGACAGCCAGCGCATTGTTCAAAATACAGCTGTTTCGATGCGTCAAAGGCTTCCTCACTCAAAGTGGGGCCTTCTGCGAGTGCGGGCGCGGCAGTGGAGCCGAGCAACAATGCAAAGCCAACTCCAAGTGTCCTACGAGCTTTAGTATAGGTGATTCCAAGCGACATGATCACTCTCCGTTTGCTGGTGAGGCGGGGTGAATATGGGTCGGATTCCCTTGTGCGATCCTTGACTTTCGTTAATTGCACTCTCGAATTCGTGATAAGGTTGCCCATTTTGGTCAGCCAGCGTTGAAAGCTGGCGGAATAAGTCGATACGATTTGCGACTTTTCTACGGCTGCTTGACTTTGGATAAGGCGTCGAGATCGACCACGACTAAGGTTGTCAGTGTCAAACGCGGGCTCCCCGGTCTAGCCATTGCCATCTTTTGGTGAGGCTGGTGGTCGCGAGATCGGTATTGAGCCATGGAAACCCGAAAAAACTGTCGGGGTGCAGTGGTATCAATTTGCCAGCCGTCTCGATGCACCCTTGGTGCGTGACGGAGCCTAGGCTGACCTTTTCCGGTCAGCGGACGGCTGGCTACTATTTTCCATTCTGTCAGAATCCGAAAATGTTCTTCAGATCGATATGCCCGCGCAGGCGGCCGTGTTCCTAATATGCTCGACCATGGCCGTTTGGGCCGCATCTGCATCCCGGGCATTCAGGGCTGCGATGATAGCCCTGTGTTCGGCAATCGAACTGGCCATCCGGTCCAACGCGGTAAAGGGGATCGGCTGACGTTGGGTCTCCATTACCATGGCACTCAGAGAGGTATAGGTCTGCAGCAATAGGGAATTACGACTTTTGCCAGCGATAATTTGGTGAAACTCCAGATCTTCATCGACATTGGCGATCAGGTCCCCTTGCGCCCATGCGGCTTCCATCTTGTCCGTTGCGGCGGTGAGCAGCGAAATGTCGTCAAGGGTTGAGGTCTCGGCGGCATGCCGGGCCAACTGACCTTCTAACAGCAAGCGCACTTCGAAGACGTCGGCCATTCCATAGTCATCGGTATACCGCCACTGGGTACTGTTTGCGGCCGGCATGTCCTGTGGGTCAGTGACAAAGGTCCCTCGACCGGGATAGGTGCGGATTAGCCCCAGCGTTTCAAGCGTCATCAGTGCTTCACGCAGCGATGGGCGCGAGACGCCCAATTGTTCAGATAACACGCGCTGAGACGGCAGTCGTTCTGCACTGCTCAGTTTTCCGGATTGGATCATCTCTTGCAATTGCCGGGCAATGGCTTGGGAAACTGGGGTGCGTTCGATCATGCGTTGGTCATAGCTTTTCGGGTTTTCAGACAATTCGCAATCTACACGCGACAGCCGAATTGGCCAGAGGCAAGTGTTTTTGCTTGAAACGGTCCTAGCTCTGTGCTTCTTACTGGTCTGACCGGTAAGACCACTTTGCCGGATACGTTGCAAGAAGAAATTCAGGGAGGACTCAAGATGCTTGTTGATAAAGTCAAAATACTCATTGCGGCACTCGCGACTACGGGCGCACTGACCACCACGGCACAGGCCGACACATGGCAAGTCGGAGCGAACATTGGGAATGTTCCGTGGGAGTTTCAGGACGAAACTGGTGCGTTTGTTGGATTTGAGATTGATTTGGTGAACGAAGTCGCCAGTCGCTTGGGTCATGACGTTGAAATCGTCAATATCCCCTTTAACGGCCTATTTTCTGCGGTTCAATCAGGCCGGGCTGACCTTGCTATCTCGTCGATCACCATCACCGAAAAACGCCTTGAATCCGTGAGTTTTGCCCAGCCCTATTATGATAGCGACCAGTCGCTGACTGTGGTCGAAGGCGGCCCGGCATCCGTGGCTGAAATGAAGGGTAAAGTGGTTGGCGTTGATACCGGGTCAACTGGTGACATGTGGGCAACTGAACAGAGTGACACAGCAGGCTTTACTGAAATCCGACGTTACGAAGGCCTGGCTCCTGCGATGCTAGATCTCGGTGCTGGCCGTATTCAGGGCTATATCTCCGACATTCCAGCATTGCTGTATTACGTCAAAGACAAACCCAATTTGAAAGTAGTTGCCCGGATCGAGACCGGCGAACGCTATTCGATGATGTTTGACAAAAACGCTGAACTGGCTGGGCAGGTCAACGAAGTGCTGACGGCGCTCAAGAACGAAGGCGTCATCGCCGGCCTGCACGAGAAATGGTTTGGGGCCACCCCCGAGGATACCACCTCGACCGTCGCTGTCATGGACATGCCGTAACACAGATCCTTGCCATGCCCGTCGCAACTTCGGGCATGGCTCTTACACCGGCAGGACTTTCATGGAAATTATTGACACCTTCTTCAACGTCGAAGTGTTGCTTCGAACCTATCCTCTTATGCTCAAGGGTCTTTGGATCACTATAAAGCTGGGTGTGGTCAGCATCATCGCGGGTTTGGCACTTGGATTGGTCCTTGCCTTGATCCGTCTTTACGCCGCACCACCTGTCCAACTTCTGGCCCGTATTTATATCGACGTTTTCCGTTCGTTGCCCTTACTCGTGCTGTTGATCATCGTCTATTATGCGCTGCCCTTTGTGGGAATCAGCATGTCGTCATTCTGGTCTGCGATGGTGGCCTTGACCCTGGTGTCTGGCGCCTACACGGCCGAGATTTTTCGGGCCGGAATCCAGGCTATCCCCAAGGGTCAGTTTGAGGCCTCGCAGGCACTAGGCCTCGGGTATCGACATATGATGGTTGACGTCATCCTGCCACAGGCAGTCAAAATCGTAATTCCGCCGCTTACCAATAATTCCATAAATGTGGTCAAGGATACGGCCTTGGCATCGGTCGTGGCCATGCCGGACCTGTTGAAACAGGCCACTCAGGCACAGGCTTTGGCGGCCAATCCCAGCCCTTTGATTTTGGCCGCAGCTATCTACGTGACGATCTTGTGGCCACTGGTCGCCGCAGTTTCACGAATGGAGCGCCGGATTGGCGCGGGAGAACGCTGATGGACGGTTTTGTCAGTATCCGCAACCTACAGAAATTCTATGGCGAGTTTCGTGCGTTGAAAGGTATAAATTTGGACATTGCCGAGGGAGAGGTCATCTGCATCGTCGGTCCGTCTGGCTCGGGGAAGTCGACACTGATCCGGTGCATCAACCGATTGGAAAGTTTTGAAGACACCAGCGAAATCGTTGTTGACGGCATACCAGTTATGCCGGGAAAATCGCTGGCTAAGGTGCGCGCCGAGGTGGGCATGGTGTTCCAATCCTTCAACCTGTTTCCGCATTTGACAGTCCGCCGCAACGTAATGCTGGCCCCATCGCGCGTGCGTGGGCTCAGTACAACAGAGGCCACTGACCGGGCCAACTTTCTCCTGGAGCGCGTCGGCATATCAGAGCAGGCTGACAAATACCCCGAGCATCTGTCAGGTGGTCAGCAACAACGAGTGGCCATCGCCCGTGCCTTGGCGATGGAACCGCGCGTCATGTTGTTCGATGAACCTACCAGTGCGCTGGACCCCGAGATGGTTGGCGAGGTGCTGGATGTGATGAAGGATCTGGCTGGTACGGGCGTCACAATGATCGTCGTTACCCATGAAATGGGGTTCGCGCGGCAGGTTGCGGACCGGGTTATTTTTATGGATGGCGGCGAGGTGATAGAGACCGGCAAACCCGACGAAATCTTTTCCAATCCAAAAGAACCCCGTACGCAGAATTTCCTGAGTGCGGTTCTGAACCACTGATCCATGAAAGAGGCGAAAATGACCGAAACCAAAGATCAGATCGATCAGACATTTGTGCAGTCGCATTTTCCCGGGTTGAAAAGTGACTGGGCGTTTTTCGACAACGCCGGAGGGTCGCAAACCGTACTGGGTGCGATCGAAAAGGTCACTGAATTCCTGACCCACCGAGATGTGCAGATTGGTGGCAGCTACGACGTGTCACTTGCCGCCGCCGCTGCATTGATGGACGGACGCAGGGCGATGCAGACCATGACAAATGCCGCTCGCCCTGAGGAAATCGTGTTTGGTCACTCTACAACGGCGCTTATGCAGATCCTCGCCAATGCGATGCGCAGCCAGTTCGTTCCGGGAGACGAAATCATCATTTCTATCGCAGACCATGAATCCAACATCGGCCCATGGGACAGGCTACGCGAGTTTGGCATTGTCGTGAAATTCTGGCCGGTCGACAAAGAAACCTATGCGCTGCAACTTGATGATCTGGATGCCCTGATGACCGAGCGCACCAAACTTGTCTGCGTGCATCACGTCTCAAACATCCTTGGGCAGGTGAACCCGATCGCCGACTACGTAAAATTCGTGCATGACCGCGGCGCGAAAATCTGTGTTGATGCCGTGGCCTATGCCCCTCACCGCGCCATTGATGTGCAGGCCTGGGATGTCGACTACTATGTGTTCAGCCTTTACAAATGTTATGGGCCGCATGTGGCGGTGATGTATGGCAAGTACGATCTGCTGACGGAACTGGACGGGCAGTATCACTATTTCTATGGCAAAGACAAAGTTCCCGGCAAGTTGGAGCCAGGAAATCCCAACTATGAACTGGCTTTCAGTGCCGTGGGTATCGTTGAGTATCTGGCAGCCCTTGGTGAACATGAGGGAGGTACTGGATCTCAGCGCAACAAGCTGGAGGCCGCCTTTGTTGCGATTGCAAAACAAGAGGACGCCCTGACCAACAGATTGCTGGCCAATCTGCGCGGGCGCAACGACGTTCGGGTGATCGGCGCCACCTGCAACATCGGATCGAACCGTGTGCCCACGATCGCATTTAAGATCGACGGGCATCATTCAGGCGAATTCACTAAGGCGATGGATGAATATGGCATCGCTATCCGCTTTGGCGACTTTCACACCCGACGTCTGATCGAAGAGCTGGACGAAGATGAGGATGGCGGCGTGATCCGGGTGTCGATGGTGCATTACAACACGCTTGAACAAGTCGACCGGTTTTGCGCGGCGATGACCGCGATCACCGGCAACTGCGCTGCGGCGTAACCCTCATGGAGACATGTGACCTTGCCATTCGCGGCGGTACTCTTGTGACGGCTACAGACCAGTTTTCCGCAGACATCGGCATCCGCGATGGCCGCATCGTACAGATTGCCGAGAGTGTCTCTGCAACGGAGGAAATCGACGCAAGCGGGCTTCTCGTACTGCCGGGCGGCATCGACGCCCATGTGCATCTGGATCAGCCGACATCGGACGGCACCGTGATGGCAGATGATTTCGCTAGTGGTACCCGTTCTGCTGCGGCTGGGGGGAATACCACGGTCCTGCCTTTTGCGATGCAGGTTAAGGGCAGTTCGCTGCGCCAATCCGTCGAGGATTACCATCGTAAAGCAGACGGAAATTGCTTTACAGATGTGTCATTCCATCTGGTGATTTCGGACCCGACACCACAGGTCCTGGGCCAGGAATTGCCAGCACTCGTGCGTGATGGCTACACCTCGTTCAAGGTCTTCATGACGTACGACGATCTGATGCTGAATGATACCGAACTCCTTGAGGTATTTGATGTAGCCCGACGTGAACAAGCGCTGGTGATGGTACATGCAGAAGGCCACGACGCGATCCGCTACATGACGGATAAGCTGGAGACCGAAGGAAAGACCGCGCCCTACTATCACGCCGAGGCGCATGCCCAAATCGCCGAACGCGAGGCCACGCACCGCGCAATCAGTCATGCCCAGCTTACGGATGTGCCCGTCGTCATCGTGCATGTCTCTGGCCGCGACCCGATGGAGCAAATTCAATGGGCCCGAAAACGCGGCATGAAAGTTTTTGCCGAAACCTGCCCGCAATACATCACCCTGACCCGCGATGACCTCAAGGGACTGAACATGGATTTCGAGGGGGCTAAGTATGTCTGTTCACCCCCACCTCGAGACCACGACAGTCAGGCCGCCATCTGGGACGGGTTGCGCGATGGAACATTCGATCTGTTTTCGTCGGACCACTGCCCGTTCTATTTTGAAGCCCCCGACAATACCGGCAAGAACAACGATCGCGCCCGGACATCGTTCAAATGGGTGCCTAACGGAATACCCGGGGTAGAAACGCGCCTGCCGATCCTTTTTTCTGAAGGGGTCAGCAAGGGCCGGATCAGTATCGAACGCTTTGTCGCGTTGACCTCAACGAACCCGGCACGGCTTTATGGTTTGCATCCGCAAAAGGGGACGTTGTCGGTGGGAGCGGATGCTGACATCACCCTATGGGATCCAGAACTACAGGCCACAATTCGTCAGGATCGACTAAACCATGGTTCAGACTACACCCCCTTCGAAGGACTGCAGATTACAGGTTGGCCCGTGCGCACGATCCTGCGTGGTCAGACCGTTGCCAAAGATGGCAAACCGACCGCCGCTGCTGCGTCAGGTCGTCATCTGAAGCGCGGCACCAGCGTCACTGGATATCCTTGAACAGGGCGAGACAATTTCCAAAAATGCCCGTGTGGATGACCGGGTTCTGATGGATTGGACTTCGCCCAATGTATCTGAGCCAACAGCACATTCAGGCTACGTTTTTTGGGGGTCAATCTTTGCTTTCGCTTGATTGGGCCTGTATGTCGCGCCACAGCCTGTTCAGCGTCGGCTTTGTGTTCTCTTTGTCCCGATAGAGCCGGATCTCCAAAGTGTGGGAATATTCTTCTCCACCAACCACCGTCATTCGCCCGTCTGCAATTTCGCTTTTACACAGCTCTTGTGGCAGCCAGCCCATGCCAAAGCCCTCCATGATCATCGCTTTTACCGAGATGGCCAGAGCGCTTTGATTCACCACCAGCATCTTGGGCCCCTCGATATGCTGCCGTAATGCAAATTCTACCACGGAACGCAGCGCCGAGACGGTGCCGTAGGACAAGAGCGAAATCGGCTTTTTACTGCCGCGCACCAATGTGTGCAGAGGTCCTTCTGGTCCATTCTTTGACACTGGCAGAAACGCATCTTCCGTCAAAGTAATGAAGTCGCAGTTGCCAAGTCCCAAGGGCGCAAGTGCATCCATCGAGGGATGCCAGTAGGTCAAAATCACATCGCAATAACGCTGCTGTAACGCGGAAACAAATTGATCGGCAGTCCAACCTGTGGAATTCAGATCAATCTCTAGCCCTCCCTCTTCCACCATTGGCGCGATATGGGTTTTGTAATGAGTCATGTACAGCGATTGCGATGTCGCGAAACGTATGACGTTTTCACCCGCGGTATCAATGACCTGACAACGTTCGAGCGTTTCATCGTAGGTCCGCAACATAACACGGGCCTGCGCCAGAAAAACCTCGCCAGCTGGAGTCAGGGAGAGTGGTAAAGTTTGGCGATTTATCAACTTGACGCCAAACTCCTCTTCAAGCGAGCGAATACGCCGGGAGAACGCAGGCTGACTGACATTGCGCTCTTCCGCCGCCCGCGAGAAGTTTTTCTGCGCGACCAAAGCCTCAAAATCTCTAAGCCAGGCTATGTCCACTTTGTCATTCCGTTCCGCGCGTCCGAGCGATCACCCGTCCAGCCGCTCTTCCTCGACCGCATGGCAGGCAACCAGCGACCCATCAGGCTGCTGTATGGGGCGAGGTTGCTCGGCCGAACAACGGCTATTTGCGTGCGCGCAGCGGCTTTCAAACGGACACCCTTTCGGCATATTGATCGGCGTCGGAATTTCACCCCGTAGTCTTATATGATTGGGGTGATCATCTTTCAACTGTGGCACAGCCGATAGCAAGGCACGTGTGTAGGGGTGTTTGGGGTTTTCAAACAGGGTTGCAGTATCGGACAGCTCACAGACCGACCCAAGATAGAGAACCGCAACTTTTGTGCCAAAATGCTGCACAACACTCAGGTCGTGGGTGATGAACAGATAGGTAAGGCCGCGCTGATCCTTGGCCTCTAGCATCAGGTTCAGGACCTGTGCCTGAATTGAAACATCCAGCGCCGAAATTGGTTCATCCGCAATGATGAATTCGGGGTCCACCGTCAGCGCACGCGCGATTGCAATTCGTTGCCGCTGACCGCCAGAGAATTCATGCGGGTAGCGGCTTGACCAACTGGGGTCTACCCCAACAGCGCGCATAACCTCGGCAACTTTGTCGCGCAATTCACCGCGTGACAGGGATGGATTGTGGTATCGCACCGGCTCTTCAAGTGCCTGCTGGATCGTCATACGTGGATTCAACGATGCATAGGGGTTCTGAAAGATCATCTGCATCTTTTTGCGCAGTGGCATCAAAGTACGGCGTGACCGGTTGTCAATGCGTTGACCATCATAGTGAATTTCACCAGCACTCGGGTTCAACAATCCTGCGATCAGCCGGGCTACAGTGGATTTTCCGCATCCACTTTCACCAACCACACAGAGGGCTTCTCCGGGTGCAACTTGCAGAGAGATATTGTTGACCGCATGAACGGCGCGCTTTTCCCGCACGAACTTGCCGCCACGGAATTTAAGTGTTTCGAGAAACCCGCGATCAAGTTCGAAGCGTTTTTCAAGATTGCGAATTTCTAACAAAGGCTGAGGGGTCGTCATGCCTTGATCTCCTCGGCTTTGTCAGTGTGTAGTCGGTTTACCTCATGGCAAGCGACCTCGACATTGGCATACTGCACCGTTTCGGGCGCTTCGGTGTGGCAACGGTCTTTTACGAATTCACAACGGGGGCTGAATGGGCACCCTTTGGGAATGGCCGTCAATGATGGCATACTGCCAGGAATTTGCTTCAGTCTCTGACCGGGCTTGGTCTGTTGAGGCAGAGCATTGATCAACCCTTGAGTATAAGGATGTTGTGGATCGTTGATGATCTCGCGGGTGCGTCCGGCTTCGATAATTCGGCCAGCATACATCACCAGAGTGCGCTCGGTCATCTGACTGACCACGCCCAGATCGTGGGTGATCAAGATCAACCCGACCTTATTGGATTGGCACAGTTCCAACAACAGTTCCATGATGTCGGCCTGAATGGTCACATCCAAGGCTGTGGTTGGTTCATCCGCAATGATCAATTGTGGATCCAGCAACAAGGCAATGGCAATGACAATCCGTTGGCGCATCCCGCCCGATAACTCGTGTGGGTACTGCTCGAGACGATCCTCGGGCGAAGGAATGTAGACTTCGCGCAACTTAACGATCGCAATCTGCTCAGCCTCGGCTTTGCTCAGCTTGCGGTGGGCCATCAGGGTTTCCACCATCTGCTGTCCGATGGTCAGAACCGGGTTAAGCGTAACCATCGGATCCTGAAAAATCATCGCCATCTTATTGCCGCGGATGTTGCGCATTTTGGCTTCGGGCATCTGGACGATGTCATCACCCAGAAACATGATCTTGCCTGAATCTATAAATCCAGGACGACTAAGCAGGTTCATCAGTGCAAACCCAGTGATGGATTTGCCCGCGCCGGATTCTCCTACAATGCCCAGGCGTTCACCCTTGGCCAGATCAAAACTGATCTGGTTCAGGGCGGTCACAGTGTTGTCGCGCATGGCGAATTTTACGCTCAGATCGCGTACAGAAAGCAAGGACATCGTGCTTATCCTTTGTAAAGTTTGGGGTTCAAGGCATCACGCAGCCAGTCACCCAATAGATTGATCACAAGAACCAGAACGACCAGCACGATGCCGGGGATGGCAGTGATCCACCAACTTCCCGAAAAGATATAATCGAACCCAGACGAAATCAGCGACCCGAGTGAGGGCTGACTGGGTGGCATGCCCAAACCCAAGAAGGACAGCGATGCCTCGGAAATGATCGCATTGGCCACTTGAACCGTTGAGATAACAAAGATCGGCGATAGCGAATTGGGAAGAATATGGCGAACCATAATCCGGCCGGGACCAAACCCCAGCACCCGCGCGCTATCGACATACTCTTTCTTTTTCTCAGCCAACACTGTTGCCCGTACTGTACGCGCATATTGAGGCCATTCAGCAACGCCAATAACTGCAATCAAGAAGTAGATCGCATATTGGTTGAATGTCTCAGAGCCAAACATGGCCTGGGTAACAGCCAGGAAGATGATCGCCACCATCAGCGTCGAAAAGGAAAGCTGAATATCAGCTAGTCGCATCAGAAGACTGTCAGTCCGCCCACCGACATAGCCAGCAATCAGACCAATCGAAATCCCCAGGAACGCTTGCAATACAACGGCACAAATACCGATCAGCAGCGAAAGTCGCGTCCCGTAGAGGATTGTTGACCACAGATCGCGGCCCTGATCATCGGTACCAAGTATGAATTGCGCATCGGAACCATCCACCCAAAGCGGAGGGTATTCGCTATTCATAATGTCGATCTGTCCAAGATCATAGGGATCAAACGGTGCGATCAGCGGTGCAAAAATGGACATGATCGCGATCAACAGGAAGATCATCAGCGACACAATCGCGACTGGGTTGCGCCGGAAGCTGTAACCGATGTTCGAGTTCCAGACTCGCGACCAGCGCGACGGTTCTGTTGGGGTGCTCAGGCTGCTCATGCGCCCATCCTCGCAAGATTGACAGTTGGATTGACCAGCCCATAGATCAGGTCAACAATTGTATTAGTGACAACAAAGATGAACCCAACAACGATGAGGTAGGCCACAATGAGGGGGGTGTCGACGCGGTTCACGGCTTCAAGGAACATGAAGCCCATGCCGGGCCACTGAAACACGGTTTCGGTCAAGATAGTGTAGGCCACCATCGTTCCGATCTGCACACCGCCGACGGTGATTACCGGCAGCAACGTGTTTTTAAGTGCATGAACAAAGTAGATGCGCCAGGGCCTGATGCCCTTAGCTTTGGCATATTTGACGTATTCGCTTTGCAGCACTTCCATCATTTCAGCCCGGATCAAACGCACGAACAGTGGCAACATGATCGAAGCAAGTGCGACGGAGGGCAGCAGAATATGCATCCAGCCATCTACTGTGGCAAAGTTTGTTTCCCATGGCCCAAAGACATGTACAATTTCGCCACGTCCGTAAGATGGAAACCAGCCATACTCGACAGAAAACACAAAGATCATCAGAATTGCCGTCAAAAACACTGGGATCGAAATGCCAATAATCGATACGCCCATGACAATGCGACTTAGAATCGTATTGGGGTAGATTGCAGTATAGACACCGACAGGGATCGACAGACCGATGATGATGATTGTTGCCCCGAGAACAAGTTCCATAGTTGCCGGGAGTTTTTTGAGGATCACATCAAGCGCTGGCTCTTTGAAGAAGTAGCTGGTTCCCAGATCGCCTTGCAATGCATTGCCTGCAAATCGCAGATACTGGGTCAGGAAACTGTCATTTAGTCCCAGTTCGTCGCGCAGCTCTTGGCGAACCTCTTCGCTCACGGACTGTCCGACAAGTTCACGTAGCGGATCGCCGAGATTGTCCTGAATTGCAAAGCCGATCAACGAGATGACGAACATCACCGCAATCGCCTGAAACACGCGTTTCACAAGGTAAGCGAACATGCTTTCATACCTTTCTGGGGGTATTGTTATTGGGCAATATGCCTTCCTCCCCACCGAGCAGGAAGCATAGCCATAAAGAAATCTGGTAGGAAAAAACCGGAGCAGGTCAATCGAGCCTGCCCCGGTTAGAGAGATCCTTAGTCGACGACGAGGTCACCGAAGTAAGGGAAGTTCAGCGCGTTCACGATCTTGTCAGCGTGAACACCTTTGCGGGCACCCCAAGCGAGGTTCTGCCAATGCAGCGGAATGAAAGCGGCCTCATTGTAGAGGATGGTTTCCATCTGCTGCAGCATTTCGGCGCGCTTACCGGAATCTGTTTCAGCGTTGGCCTTAGCCATCAGCATGTCCGCCTCGGCGTTACAGAAGTTACCAGAGTTGTACTGGCCATTGCCGGTTTCTGCGTCGGCACAGTGGCTCAGGAACTGGTGGAAGTTAGCCGAATCTTCGGTGTCCGAATGCCAGCCGATCATCATCATGTCTGCTGCGCGCTCATCAAATGCAGGCCAGTACTGGGCCTTGGGCATTGTTTGCAGATCAACCTTGATGTTGATTTTTGCAAGCATTGACGCAACAGCCTGAGCGATTTTGTCATCGTTCACATAGCGGTTGTTTGGCGCCATCATGGTGATTTCGAACCCATCCGCATAGCCAGCTTCGGCCATTAGAGCCTTGGCTTTTTCAACGTCGAAACGTGGGGCCAAATCAGGATTGTGACCAAGATAGCCAGCTGGGCTAGCCTGGGCGCCGACAGTACCAAATCCACGCATGATGCGGTCAACGATACCAGCGTTGTTCACGGCATAATCGATAGCCTGACGTACACGTACATCTTTCAACGCTTCTACACGCTCTTGGTTCATCTGGAAGGTAATGATCCGGGTGCCGGGCATTGTGATCAGGTCGGTGCTTTCGTTTTCGTCAACACGTGCCAGATCGGTGGGCGGGACCGGCGCGATGAAATCAACATCGCCAGACAACAAAGCGGCCACACGGGTTGGGCTTTCTTTGATCGGGGTCAGGATGATTTGGTCGACGTTACCAGCGGTTTCGGTGTCCCAGTAGCCGTCAAAACGGTCAAACACCATTTTAACACCTTGCTCACGCTCGCTGACGACGAACGGGCCAGTACCGGAAACATTGCGCGACGCAAAGCTATCACCATGCTTAACCAGCTCCGAGCGATCCTTGCCGTCATCGGTGGTGCCAGAATAGAACTTGCTGTCCATTGGGAAGATGTACGTTACCGTATGCAACACCAATGGATAAGGCTCGGATGTGATCAGGTCAAAGGTATGATCATCGATCACCTTCACATCGGTGAACAGGCTGAAAATACCCTTGAAGTCAGGGCTTTCTTTCAGGCGATCAAATGTCCAGTCGACATCAGTCGCTGTCATCACGTTGCCGGAATGGAATTTAACACCACTACGCAGGTGAAACCGTGTGGTTGTTGCGTCGATCTGTTCCCAGCTCTCGGCCAAACGAGGTTCGAACTGCAGGTCCTGAGTCCAGCGCACTAATGGGTCAAATGACATATGTGAAAACTGGAGTGTTCCCCCAGACAATTGCTCGTGCGGGTCCAGCGAAACTGGATCTGCGTCATAAGCAACTTTGACTGTGACGTCAGCCTGAGCCACTGCACCAAATGTGAGTGACATCACGCCTGCCGCAGCTATGCGGATAAATTTGTTCATTGTTCCCTCCATTTCGGATGCCCATATTGGCGTCCTGAATCTGTGCCAGTTACCTAAGGCACCAAGCCAGTCTTCGGCCAATGCCAATTTCAAATCGCCCATGCAAAACAAGTATACAGTGCAGGAGGACGCAATTTTGTCTTTAGGTTGAATGTATTAGGCCTGAAGCGTTTTCAGCCTGAACGTGGGGATGAACCAATTGGTGCTACTCATCCAAGATGAAATCAACACCTGCGTACAGCTGTGGAAAAGGTCCAGCGACGATGGGCCATGATCTACACGCCATCTTTTCAAGAAGACTAAAGTGTTGCGTCGATCCGTTGAAACCGCCGGATTAAGTGAGCTTTCACTTGGTGCTCAGTTCAGAACTTTCGAGTTTTCCAAATGCAATTTTTAGACCGTACATGCTCGCTGCAACAGATGGTCCAATTCCCAAAGCGAATAAGACTGTGCCGAAGCCGACGCTGCCTCCTAGGGTCCATCCGAAGACTACCACCATCAGTTCAAGACCACTGCGTACCCATGCAATAGGTAGGCTTGTCATACTTTGCAGTCCTGTCATCAATCCATCTCGTGGGCCAGGGCCCAGATTTGCAATGAGATATAGACCACCACCAAATCCGGTGACCAAAACTCCAATAATGGCGACCCCGATTTGCAAGACAAGGTTATCAAAAGTGGGCAAATACGGCAGTAGGAAGTCGAGAACCAAAGCAATGATAATGACATTCAGAACGGTTCCCATGCCTGGTGTTTGTCTGAGTGGAATCCAACACAGCAAAACAAATAGACTGGTCACAAAAGTAGCGAGCCCAATGCTCCATCCTGTAACATGGGTGATACCTTGAGCAAAAACCGTCCACGGGCTTACCCCAACACCTGATGCGATAAGCAAGGCCTCTCCCAGGCCAAAAAGAGTGAGGCCAACCACAAGAAAGAATATGGACGCAAATGAAGGCGTTAATGTAAATGCATTCGGCGAGCTCCAAGAGAGAACAGGCACTTCTTTAACGGACAGAAAGCGGGGCATTAAAATCATTTTTGTTTTCTCTTGAAGTTATGTCTGTCGGCTATCGAAGAAACGGTCTGGCAAATGATCAGTTTGAGCGTGAATCCATGCTTAGCCACTCCCCAGATCCCGGTTCGGCAACGCATGTGCCATCAGTCACGATGAGCCGACCCTTGGACAGTACGGTTATTGGCGCGCCTACAATAGTTGTCCCCTCGTAGGGGTTATAGCCGACATTGTCATGCAAATCGTTGGCCTGATAGGTTTTGGCCAGGGTTGGGTCCCAGATTGCGATGTCCGCATCAAACCCCTCTGCGATCTGCCCCTTATTGTGCAATCCGAACGCCCGTGCGGGTGCGGTTGCGGTCAGCTCTACAAATGCCTCAATTCCCATGCGGCCTTCGCTCACCATCGCGTTGAACATCAGGGGTAGCCGGGTCTCGAGCCCCGGCATGCCGTTGGCGATCCGATTGAAAGGTGCGTCAGCGCCATTGGCGAACTTGCCGATGTCGTCCATGCGATACGGGGCGTGGTCAGAAGTGACCAGTTGGATGGTCCCATCCGCAATTGCCTCCCACAAAGCCTCCTGATCGTCGGGTGTTCGTTGCGGCGGTGAACACATGAAACGGGCAGGGTCTTCACGCTCCAGAATATCGACCGTCATGAACAGGTAATGTGGACAGGTTTCTGCCTGCACATCGACACCACGGGCGCGGGCGCGCCGAATGATGTCGGCCCCTTCACGGGTAGAGACATGAAAGATCATGATCCGTGCGCCGGTAAACTCGGAAAACCGACACATACGCTCTATGGCTTCAATTTCTGCCTCGCGAGGGTGGGAGGCCGCATGATATTTCGGCGCTGTCTTGCCCTGTGCCAACAGCTTCTCCGTCATGTTGCGGATCAAACCGTCATTCTCGGCGTGAAAACAGACAAGTGCGTTGTCCCGCTTGGCTAAATCAAGAAGATCGAGGATGGATTTGTCATCCTGGCGCACTTTGTCGTAAGTGGTGAATATCTTAATTGAGCGGTGGCCTTGAGCAATCAGCTCCGGGATATCATGCGTCAGGTTTTCGTTTCCGGTGTCGGCGACGATCATGTGGAATGCGTAATCGATCACCGCTCCGGTTTTGGCCAGCACCGCATAGTCTGCGACGACGTTGCGCATCTTTTGGCCCGGATGTTGCGCCGCGAACGAAATAACTGATGTGGTGCCACCAAACGCGGCAGAGCATGTTGCGCTCTTAAACGTGTCGGCATTCATCAGCCCCGCGCCCGAGATCTGCTCGATGTGACAATGGGTATCAACGCCGCCTGGCAAAACAAGGAGGCCGCGTGCATCAATTTCTGTTTCGGCCGAGCCTGAAAGTTCATTCGCGATGGCCATGATCTTGCCTTGGGTGACAGCGATGTCTGCGGTTTGAATGCCCTGCGCGGTGACAGCTGTGCCGCCCCGGATTATGACGTCGAATTTTTTGTTTTGCATGCAGACCTCGGCGTTGAATTTGACTATGGGTATACTATTAGCTCAAGTCTCGGTATTCCATGTGTATACCGATGCACCATCTTTAAGGACAATTTGTGGATTTGTACCACAAATTTCTTCGCCATCGGGAGAAATGACATGGCCGAAACTTTGCAAACTCTGGGTGATTCAACCTTTCAGCGCCTTAAAACGATGATCCTTGATGGCACATTGAAATCTGGTACCCGCCTGAGCGAAAAGAAGTTTGCGGACAGCATGGGCGTTTCGCGTACGCCAATTCGCGAAGCAATCGGACAGCTGATCAGCGAAGGGTTTGCGACCAGAAGCGCCGGCGGCACACCGGTGGTCAACAGTATTTCGCTCAGTGACATTATGGAAATCTTGCATGTTCGAAGCTTGTTGGAGTGCGAAGCAGCGAGAAAAGCAGCCCTTTCCGGCAAGTCAGGAGAGGAATTGGCAGCCATCAGAGCACAGCTCTGTGGCTTTCTTGAAGGGGCGCGACCAAGTTCAGAAGACCATACAGCATTGGACATGAAGCTTCATTTCCTTGTCGCTCGGATGGCTGGATCGAAACTGCTTGTTGAATTGATTGAAAGCTTGAAGAACAAGACATGTATGTATGATCAGGGGTCTCTCCCGGACCGGTTAGAACCTGGCTGCAAAGAACATTTGGCACTCATTGATGCAATTGCTGCTGGGTCACCAGACGCAGCAGCAGCTGCGATGAAGGTTCATCTGACCAACGTTCGCGAAGCAATTATTTCGCATATTCACCACCCTTTCTGAACGAAGTTTCGACGGGAACGCCGATTTTTCCCGCAGCAGTGTTGACTCTGTATTCCGCGTGTATACCATTTGCATACTGATTAACTGATATCGGAAGCAACACATGACATTGCAAAACCCGCAGCGACCTACGGGCGGCGTCGTACTGGCAATAACATTTCAGTATTACCGCGACCTGCCACGCGCGATGGCGTTTTACGAGGAGGTCCTCGGGTTCACCTTGGCCATCGATCAAGGTTGGTCGAAAATTTACCAGATTGGCGGGCAGGCGCATGTTGGCCTCGTGGACGAGGCCCGGGGCATGCAGAAATGGGCCGAGCACAAGACCGTACAGGTTTGTCTGCGCGTGCCAGACGTCGATGCATGGCATGCATGGGCTGCCTCACAAAAAATACCTGGTCTTACGGCGCCGCGTGACAGTGACGAATTGGGTATCCGCGCCTTCGTCATGAACGATCCCGAGGGATACCAGATCGAGGTGCAGACCGCCAAGCCCGGTCATTAGAAACATCAAAATTTGAATAAACCGACCAGGCTGGCAAACCGGCCGGCACATCTTTTCGAAACCAACAGCAGAGGGATCCCCATGAAATATCTATCGCAAACCGCGTTTCGCGCAGGCGCCGTTGGTGTTGCCATCCTGGCCGCCAACGCAGCGTTCTCTCAGGATAAATCCGTGACAATCGGACTGACCTCTGATCCCAGCCACCTATATCCGCTGGCGGGAGAGGAGCTTTCTTCAAACATTATGTATTACCATCTTTATGATCCGCTGGTGAAACGTAGTGGTGATTTGTCATTCGGTCCGGGATTGGCAGAAAGCTGGGAAAACGTCGACGATGTGACCTGGCGTTTCAAGCTGCGCGAAGGGGTGACATTTCATAATGGCAACGCCTTTACCGCCGCTGATGTTGTCTACACCGTAAACAAAGCGCGTGAATCTATACGTCCTGGTCTGGTGGCCAACATCGCAGAAATCACCGCAATTGACGACCTGACCGTAGAGTTCAAGACACCAAAGCCCTATGCGGTTTTACCCAATGATCTTGCTGAACTCCTGATCTTGGATGAGGAATACACCTCTGCCACTGGTGATGAGCAGATGGACCTCAAGCCGATGGGCACCGGTCCCTATATGCTGGGAGAGTGGGTCAAAGAGGAAAAGCTGACACTTAAGGCGTTCGATGCCTATTGGGCCGGCGCGGCGAAGATCAAAAATGTCACGTTCCGTCCGATCACCAACCCCGCAACCCGGACAGCGGCTTTACTCACTGGTGAGGTGGACGTGATCCAAGACCTTGCTGTACGAGATGTAGACCGGGTTAAGCGCGACGATATGTTTAACGTTATCACCCGGCCCAGCTTGCTGAACGTAGTGCTGGCGATGGACATGCGAGAGAACTCTCCGACGATTGAGGGTAAGAACCCGATGACAGATCAGCGGGTGCGCCAGGCGATCGCGCAGGCAGTGGATGTTCAAGCGATCAATAAGATCGTTATGAATGGGTTGGCCACACCCAGTGACCAGTTTGTGCCGGCCTCTCACAATGGCTATGTCGATAGCCTGAGCTTCCGCGACATGTATCCTCTGGACGTGGAAAAAGCCAAAGCGCTGATGGCTGAGGCAGGTTATGCCGATGGCTTTACCATGACGTTGGACGCAACCAACAACCGCTATGTGAACGATGCGCAGATCGCGCAGGCACTGGCGTCAATGTTGGCCAAAATCGGTGTGACGCTTGAGCTGAACATCATGCCCAAGTCCAACTTCTGGGGCTACATTCGTGTGCCGACGGAAAACTCCAGCTTTATCATGAGCGGTTGGGATGTTCCGGCAGGTGATGCTGGGTCGATGTACGGCGCGCTGTTTTATACGCGAGGCGTCAAAGATGGCTATGGACAGGTGAACCGCGGATCGTATTCGAACCCTGAAATGGATGCGCTGATCGACAAAGCCGACGCCACCCCCAGCATCGATGAGCGTGACGGATACCTTCAGGACGCAACCAAGATCCTGATGGCAGATATTCCGATGATCCCGGTGCACTACGAACAGGATATCTACGCAGCGCGAAAAGGCGTGACACTTGAACCTCGCGTAGACAAGTTCTTATGGGCCTACGACATGGACGCCGAATAAGCCGTATTTTTAGATCCCCCGCGGGCCAATTTGTGCGGGGGGCCTCCTTACACGAATTACGAAAGTCTGACCCCTTACATGCTTGGATATTTGTTAAAACGACTGATTCAGATGACGCTTGTATTGTGGGTCGTCTCGGTCATCGTCTTTATAATGATGAGCTTTACTGGTGATCCGGTGTTCATGGTTGTGCCGATCGATGCGACCGATCTTGAAATAGAGCAGGCGCGTCGCCTGCTGGGCCTCGATCAATCAGTTTTAGTGCAATATTGGAAGTTCATGACCAGCCTGTTGCACGGCGATTTTGGTCGCTCCTATGTGTTCCGTCAGCCTGCCATGACGCTGATCCTTGAGCGATTACCTGCAACGGTCGAAATGGTTGTTGTTGCAATGGTGCTGGCCGTTGCAGTGGCGATCCCATTAGGGGTATATGCCGGCGCCAACCCCAACGGGCGTATCAGCCGCACGATTATGGCCGGATCGTTGATGGGCATTTCCCTGCCGGGGTTTTGGGTAGGGATGGTTCTGATATACCTGTTTGCTGTCACCTGGGGTATCTTCCCATCCTCGGGACGTGGTGACACGGCTGAGGTGTTAGGTCTGCGTATCAGCCTCGTGACCAGGGACGGCTGGCATCATATAGCATTGCCTGCAATAACACTGTCACTTGGCACGATGGCTATCCTGTTGCGCATGACCCGTGCGGGCATGATGGAGGTCAGCCGCCAGGATTTCATGAAATTTGCCCGCGCCAAAGGCGCAACGCGCAGAGATGTTCTGTATAAACATGGGCTAAAAAATGCGCTGATCCCGGTAATTACAATCTTTGGTTTGCAACTGGGTGATCTGATTGCATTCGCAACGATCACTGAGACGATTTTCTCATGGCCCGGTATGGGCAAGCTGTTGATCGACTCCATCTACCGCGCCGACCGCCCCGTAATCGTTGTCTACCTGATGCTGGTGGCACTGATATTTGTGGTGATCAATTTCCTTGTCGACATCGTCTATACGTTGATCGACCCACGTATCACGCTGAAATGAGGTGCAGATGATGACTCGTTTCCTCCACTCCGAGTTTTTTCACAATTACAAACACAGTAGCTCTGCCGTGATCGGTAGTACTCTGATGCTGGGTTTTGCCTTTGCTGTGATTGTCGGCCCCTTACTCGTGGCACAAAACCCCTATGACATCGCGTCCCTTGATCTGATGGACAGTTATAAACCACCCCTTTGGCTGGAGGGTGGCGATCCGCGCTTTCCTTTGGGCACAGACGGGCAAGGTCGGGATGTCTGGGCCTCTATCCTTTATGGCGCGCGCATTTCGGTGTTTATCGGGCTGGTGGCGATGATTGCGTCTTGCACGATTGGAACGTTTCTGGGGCTTGTTGCAGGGTTCTATGGTGGCATTGTGGATTCCGTGATCATGCGGATTGCCGACATTCAGCTATCGTTCCCGTCCATCCTGATTGCCCTATTTTTGATGTCCGCCGTCGGCACTGGCGTTGATAAAGTTCTGATCGCGCTGACGGCGGTGGGTTGGGTTGTTTATGCTCGGACCGTGCGCGGATCGACCCTGTCAGAAATCGAAAAGGAATATGTGCAGGCGGCCAAGGTTGCCGGGCTGCCAAACCACAAGATCATCCGCAAACACGTACTGCCCAACGTACTGACCCCCTTGATTGTTATTGCAACCATTCAGGTCGGCACTTTCGTTCTGATCGAAGCCTCTCTCAGCTTTCTAGGGGTGGGCGTACCGATCACGCAGCCCTCACTGGGTTTGCTGATCAAAAACGGATTTGACGTGCTGTTCAGCGGTTTGTGGTGGACCTCGGTTTTCCCGGGCATTGCGATCATGATCCTGGTGTTTGGCATCAACCTCTTTGGTGATTTCCTGCGCGACGAACTGAACCCGAGGCTGAAGTAATGGAAAATTCAGAACATATTCCGCTGTTAGAAGTACGAGACCTACACACCTATTTTCACACGTTTTCGGGAACGGTAAAGGCCGTAAACGGTGTCAGTTTTGAAATTGGCAAAGGCGAAGTGATGGGGCTGGTTGGCGAAAGCGGTGGCGGTAAATCCGTGGTTGGCTTTTCCATTCTTGGACTGATTGACAGCCCCGGGAAAATTGAAAGCGGTGAGTTATTGCTTGAGGGACAAGATCTGGTTACCGCAGGCGAAGACCGTTTGCGCGAAATCCGGGGCCGTGAAATTTCCATGGTGTTTCAGGACCCGATGACTTCGCTTAACCCGCTGCACACGGTTGGCAGACAAATGGATGAGGTGCTGCGCCTACACAGTGATCTGGGGGCTGAGGCGCGACAAACCACCTGTATTGAGATGCTCGAAAGTGTTGGTATCAGCCGGGCGGCGGAACGTCTTAAGGCCTACCCACACCAGTTTTCTGGCGGCATGCGGCAGCGGGTGGTGATCGCCATTGCCATGCTGGCGCGCCCAAAGCTAATCATTGCCGATGAGCCAACAACCGCTTTGGACGTTACAATACAAAGCCAAATACTGAAGCTCATGCGGGCGCAGATCGCTGACAAAGGTGCGTCGATGATCCTGATCACCCATGACCTTGCGGTTGTTTCTGAAATGGCCGACCACATTACCGTGCTCTATTGCGGCAACGTGGTCGAGCGGGGGCAAACGCGTGATCTGATCGAAAATCCATCACATCCTTATACCCGCGGCCTGATTGATAGTATTCCTGACACCACACAAAGGTTGGATCGACTGTCACAGATACCGGGCTCTGTTCCAGACATTCGAAACTTGCCACAGGGCTGCAATTTCCGCGAACGTTGCCCGCGTGCGCAGGCAATTTGTGCACAAAAAGAACCCTCACTCACACCGCAACATAAGAGCCTTATGGCCGCGTGCCATTTCCCACTCAAACCGGGAGAGGCGGCATGACCGACACCCCCGTACTCGATGTTCGTGATCTTGAAATGCACTTTTCCGTTGGCGGCGGTATTCTTGATCGGCTTAAGTTGGACCGGAGTGGCCTGCGGTTGGAAACCCCGGTTGTCCACGCCGTCAACGGCGTCAGTTTCAAGATCAACCGGGCTGAGATCATGGCGTTGGTTGGTGAAAGTGGATGCGGTAAGTCAACCGTCGCCAAGACTATCGCACGGATCTACCAACCCACTGCGGGTGAGGTACGAATCGAAGGGCAGGATGTCGCGAGCTTTGGCTTTTCAGATTTGCTTCCTGTACGTGCCAAGATGCAAATGATTTTCCAAGATCCCTATGCATCGCTTAACCCCCGTCAGCGCGTGCGCGACATTGTCGCCGAACCGCTGCTTGAGCAAACCAAAACTGCAAACGAGCGCGCAGAAGTGCCTGCGCGAATTGAGCAATTGCTGACCCGTGTTGGTCTAAACACGGAACACGCTGGCCGCTATCCTCATCAGTTCTCAGGCGGGCAACGCCAGCGGATCGGGATCGCGCGTGCGTTGTCAGTCACACCGGGCCTGATCATTGCGGATGAACCTGTTTCGGCACTGGATGTTTCCATTCAAGCGCAAATACTCAACCTGATGAAAGACCTGCGAGATGAGTTTGGTCTGGCCTATCTGTTCATCAGCCATGACCTGTCTGTTGTGCATCACATCGCCGATTGGGTTGGGGTGATGTATCTGGGGTTCATGGTCGAAAACGCGCCGCGTGATGTGCTGTTTGCACGCCCGCGCCACCCCTATACCCGTGCGCTGTTGTCCGCGGCCCCCAGCATCAAGACCAAGCGCGACATTGAGGAAATCGTGTTGAGCGGCGAAGTACCGTCCGCGCTTGATCTTCCATCGGGATGCCCATTCCGCACTCGCTGCCCTTTTGCATGGGATCGATGCGCCCAACAACGCCCGCACATGCAGGATGTGGGGGACGGCCAGACCGTGGCCTGCCATCTTATCGATGAACCTGAAAGGGACAGCATATGACCGTGATTGCTCAGGCTAGATTGGCTATTCACGACCCGCATGACTGCACTGATGCCAGTGACGAATTACCAATCCTACACGCGATCTATGACACATTGGTGCGACGCGTAGGGAAGGAATTTGTCCCACATCTTGCGAAGCATTGGCTGGTAACAGAAGAGGGCCGCAATTGGACGTTTCATTTGCAAGATAGTGTTCGGTTTCATGACGGCAGCACCTGCGATGCAGCCGCCGTTGCGCTAAACCTTGAGCGGATGGCCCGTGAGGACAAAGGCTATACACTCGGGGCACCCGCTGTTTGGCGGCAGTTTCTTGGCGGTGCTAAGCTGGATGTCATTGATGCGCTGACGCTAAAAATCACGCTGGCAGAACCGATGGCCGATCTGCTGGATGTCCTTGAACAGGGGTTCATTGTAGCACCCGCTTCCTTTTCGGCCCTCGATGCAAAAGAGTATAACACCCAGGTAGGGTCCGGGCCTTACCGGCTGACATCGGTAAGCAACGACCGGATCACAGCCCAGCGGGTTGATGACCACTTTGCTGGCCAGCCAGAAAACGAAGTCATCACATGGCGCCTTGTTACCGATCCAGCAAACCGGTTGGCGCTGCTTGAGCGCGGTGAGGTGCAGGTCGCTAATTCGCTTGATTTTGAAGCCTCGCGCAGCCTTGGATCAAAGCGTCATGAATACCTTTCACCCGTGGCGATTATCTATTTGTTGAACGCCGCAAGGGGCCCGCTTGCTGATGCGCGCGTGCGGCGCGCATTAAGTCTTGCGGTGGATCGAAACGCAATTGTCGACACGGTGATGGCAGATGCGGCGCGCCCTTTGCCCGGTTTTGTCAGCCCCAACCATTTCGGCGCGCAGAAACAGGTGGGTGACCTGCCGACGGATCGCGTCCTTGCCCGGCGTTTGCTGGGCCAAGCAGGCTTTGGTGATGGTCTGACTTTAGAGGTCGATTGCCCCACACGGCTGCCGGATGAAGCGGAGCGGCTGACGGCTGCGTTAGCGGCTCAATTGGCGCAGGTCGGGATCACACTGAACGTTCATGTCCATTCAGAACGAGAAAATTATGCGCATATGGTACGTCGCAAGGAAATCCGTGATTTATGTGTGTTTGATTCCAGCCCAATGAGCACCTACCGCGTGCTGTATGAAAAGATCGACTCGCGCGTTGCGGGGTCTTGGTGGCAAGGCTATGCGAACCCCGTCGTAGAGGCGCTGATCGATCAGGGCCGCCTGACAATAGACCGGTTATCTCGGGAAGAGATTTGGCAGCAGGCCTATGGGATATTGCAGAATGATCCGGCTTGGCTGACGCTGTACAACCCTATCCGCGTGATCGGAATGGCGGGCGAGCATCCTGACTTTGCGATGCCCGCAGACGGGGTGATTGACGTTGCCCGCTTACCTCAATTGGACGAGGCCGCAGTATGAAAGCAGATACGCTGATTGTTGGCGGCACAATTGCCACCATGAATCCTGAACGCCAAGTGATTGAAAATGGCGCGCTGGCCGTTGCAGGTGGTCAGATAATTGCAATTGGCGCGGCTAATGATCTGCGAGAACAAGTGCAGGCAGACCGGGTCATTGATTGCAGCAGTCACATCATTTTTCCGGGTCTGATTGATGTTCACGCCCACGCGGGGCATGGCATTATCAAATCTATTGGCATGCATAGCGGTGACCGCTGGGAAGACATCTGCGGCCAAGTCTATACCCAAGCGTCGCCTCCCGACTTTTGGTACGCCGAAGCCCGCCTTGCGGCTCTTGAACGTTTGCGGTTTGGCGTGACCACAGGTGTGTCCTTGTTGGGCGGTGGTGATACAATCATGCGCACAGATCACCCTGAATACGCGGCTGCCCATTGTCGCGGTGTGACAGAGGTTGGCACCCGAAGCGTCGTTGCAGTGGGACCCACGCGCGCGCCACATCCGCACAACTATGCCAGCTGGAACAACGGCCGGAAAAGCGAATACCCGGTCACGTTTGAACAGCAGTTTCAGACCTGCCAACAGATCGTTGACGACCTGCATGATACGCAGGGTGGGCGGATCAACATTGCAATGCTCTACCCGGTTTTGCGCGATGAACACGAACGGGACATGACTGCAAAGGACTATGCGACAGCCTGTGAACAGGCCCAGCTTGTACGGCAATACGCACGCGATAAAGGACTGATTTTTACCCAGGATGGGCACTGGCGCGGTTCTGTCCGGCGAGCTGAAAAACTGGGATTGCTGGGATCGCAAACATTACTTTCTCACTGCATTGATTTGCACCGCGACGAGATTTCGCTTCTTGCCGCCAGTGGCAGTAAAATTGCACATAACCCCTCTGCCAATGCCTCTATTCAGGGTCGCTGCCCTGCAATAGAAATGATGGCCGAGGGGGTTACAGTCGCGCTTGGCTCTGATGCCACCGCACCTGACCGCTCTGCAGATATGTTCCGTCACATGCAGCAGGCGATGCATTATCACCGTACATTTTTTAAGAACGCCAATGTTTTACCCATCGGTCAAGTGTTGGAAATGTGTACGATTGGTGCTGCAAGAGCATTGGGTATGGCGGATCGCATAGGCTCGATCGAAGTCGGCAAACAGGCAGATATTGTCACGGTCGATCTACGCCGTCCGCATCTGTTTCCGCCAAACATGGCGCTGCATCGCTTAGTCTGTTTTGCCAATGGCAATGACGTGAGTAATGTGATGATCGGAGGGGAACTGGTTTTGGATCAAGGCCGCGCCACCCGAGTGGACGAAGAGGCAATCTTGGATGATGCAGCAGAGCAGGCGGCCCTGATGATTGAGCGCATCAATTGCGCGGATGATCTGATGCTACCGCTTGGTTTTTGGGGAGCTAAAGGAACCGATACATGACAATCTATATAGTAAACCCCAACAGCAGCCAGCATGTGACAGAGGGCATTGACCACGCCGTTGATCCCATGCGTGCGGCCAGCCCTGTACCGATCGAGGCGCGCACCCTGATCGAAGGACCGCCGGGGATTGAGACGCAGGCGCATGTGGACGGCGTGGTTGCGCCCATACTGGCGCATTGCGCCAAACTGGAAAACCAGGCCAGCGCCTTTGTTGTTGCATGTTATTCCGATCCCGGACTCGCCGCGTTGCGCGAACAATCAAACCATCCGGTGCTGGGGATAGCCGAGGCATCGATCCTGACAGCGATGACGCTGGGACAGAGATTTGGCATCGTGTCTATCCTGTCCAAAAGCGTACCACGCCACATGCGTTATGTGGGGGCGATGGGCGTGATGGACCGACTTGCAGGCGATCAGCCTCTTGAACTGAGCGTCCTGGAACTGTCAGACAAAACGCGCACATTTGAACGGCTCAAGACCGTTGGCTCCAGCCTGCGCGATGGCGTGATGGCGGATGTGCTCATTCTGGGGTGCGCAGGGATGACAGCATTTCGCGCGGATCTTGAGGCCTACCTTGGCATCCCCGTGGTCGAACCCTGCCAAGCAGCTGCTGCAATGGCGATTGGCCGCGTAGCCCTTCAAAAGACACGATAGGAAAACGAATGACACGACTGACAACCGAGGCCTCCGGCGTATTTGTGATCGCAGTCACGCCCTTTCATCCAGATGGTCGGATCGACATGGAAAGTTGCGACCGGATGGTTGACTTTTATCTCGACGCAGGAGCCACAGGCCTGACCGTGTTGGGCATGATGGGTGAAGCCCCCAAGCTGACGGTTGAGGAATCTCGCGATGTTGTGGCGCGCATCTTAGACAGGGTGAAGGGCAGGGTGCCGGTTGTGGTTGGCGTTTCCGCGCCGGGCTTTGCGCAAATTGATGTGATGACAAAAATGGTGATGGATATGGGGGCGGCAGGCGTCATGGTTGCCCCACCGGGCAATCTGCGCACCGACGACCAAATTGTGAATTATTACAATCAAGTGGCTGAATTGATCGGCGATGTGCCATTTGTTTTGCAAGACTTTCCGTTGGCGACTGGCGTTCAGATCGCCCCCAAAGTCATTGCAAAAATTGTCAACGACCTGCCCACATGTGTTTGCCTCAAACACGAGGATTGGCCGGGGTTGGAAAAAATTACCTATTTGCGCCGCGATGGTGTGCTGAACAAACGCATCTCAATCCTGTGTGGCAACGGCGGAGTGTTCCTGCCTGAAGAAATGGCACGTGGTGCCGATGGGGCGATGACCGGCTTTGCCTATCCCGAAATGATGGCAAGCGTGGTTGAGTATTACAACAAGGGTGAGATTGAACGCGGGCAGGATATCTTTAACGCCTACCTGCCACTTGCCCGGTTTGAACAGCAACCCGGTATGGGCTTGGCGATCCGCAAATACACCCTCGCGAAACGCGGAATTATTGCACATGACACACTGCGGCGGCCCGGCGCGCCCCTTTCGGCATTATGCCGTGACGAGGTGGACGCCCTTATCTTACGACAAGAAAAACGATTGATGGAGCTTAACTGATGGATCTTGAAATTAGCGGAAAACGCGCAATTGTATTGGGGGCCAGCCGGGGCCTTGGAATGGCGATTGCACAGTCACTGGCGTCCGAAGGCGTGACCGTTTTCGCAGCCGCCCGCAGCCGTGATAAGATTGCCGCTTGGGCCGAGGGCATGGATAATGTGCACCCCCTGCAACTGGACCTTAGCGAGATCGAAGAGGTTGACGCGGTAGTCGACAGCCTGCTGAAAGACGGTGGCGTGGACATCATCGTAAACAATGGCGGCGGCCCGCCTCCGGGCACGGCCCAAACAGCTGAGCGGTCGGCATGGTTGACATTTTTTGAGTCGATGGGCGCAAACCTGTTCCACATGAACACACGCCTTTTGCCAAAGATGAAAGAGCGCAGTTGGGGGCGGATCATTTCGATCACATCCTCAGGAGTTGAACAACCAATCCCAAATCTTGCGTTGTCCAACGGCATACGGTCAGCTGTGGTGGGTTGGTCCAAGTCACTTGCAAATGAAGTTGCAGCAGATGGCATAACCGTGAACGTCGTCATGCCTGGGCGCATCCATACACAAAGGGTCGACGAACTGGATGCAGCGGCGGCAAAGCGGACAGATACGGATGTCAAAGAGGTTGCAGCCAAGTCTCGCGGCACGATCCCAGCGGGCCGCTATGGCAAACCCGAAGAATTCGCGGATGTCGTCACTTTCCTCGCCTCAGAAAGGGCAGGCTATGTGACTGGCTCAAAGATACGGATCGACGGTGGATCAATTAAGTCGATATAACATTTGGGGGCCAGTTAGACGCTGGCCTTCATCATTTTCGGAAATCTCGCATATCTTGGTTCGATCAGTCGCAGATCAGCGATGGCAATGCGAGCATCGCAACTCTGAGGGTCTGCCTGCCCGCCAGAGCCAACCCGGCCTGTTCCTACTAAGCTGGAAAATACCTTTTGACACAGTATCTTAGGTATCGCCCTTTGGCCGTTCCCAGCCTTTCAACTGAACTTTTACCCAGTATCTCCATTGGTTCACAAACTCTTCAGCAAGGTAGGACATCGGTCTTTGACGAGGGGTCAGGATAGAATAGCCAAATGGAATATCCGGTTTGAAGGGTAGGAATTTGATCCCGCTTGCAGGGCTGTTGCTGTGTAAGTAGCTGACAGCGCTGAGAACATCGACGATGGCGCAGATTTGGCCGGCTTCTACGAAGTTATACAACGGCAGGAAATACTGCGCATCCACGCGAACCTTGAAGTTGGCTCCTGTGCTGTCAAAGGCCTTTTGGGTTTTTTGATAGGTTGAATGGCTCGATTGCAACGCCCCCATGGGGGCGCCGTCCAAGTCTGTGGTTGTTATGACATTCCGAGCAGCCAGCGGATGTGATGCGGATAGTGCACAGACACAGTTGCAGAATATTTCCTCGTTCAGAAACAGGCTTTCCTTGTCGGTCGCGCCTGTGGAATCACAGAATCCGATATCATACTGCTGTGCAGCGACCAGATTGCGGACTTGTGGTGAACTGCGAGTCGACAAGGAGACGTCAACGCCGGGTGTGTCGGCGATGAAACGGCTGATGAATTCCGGTAGCAAATATGAAGACGGGCCGGGCATCGCAACAATCCGAAGGGTGCCCTCTGTCCGGTCGCGAAGCGCGGTCATGTTTTGCTCTGCCGTTTTCAACCGGTCCAGCACATCCGACGCTTCGGACAGCAGGTAATGCGCCTCGGGCACAGGAACCAATCGTCGCCCTTCGCGCAGAAAAAGCGGCATGTTAAGATCCGCTTCCAGGGTTTTCAGTGAGGCGCTGATGGCGGGTTGGGTCCGGTGCAAATTGCGGGCGGCTTGGCTGATCGACCCGGATCTCATAATTTCTCGAAAAACTGTAAGTTGTTGCAAGTTCAAGAAAAGACTCCATCCATAAATGAGATCTATGGATACCATAAAATTTTGAGTTTGTGTTTATCTAATTTGCCAACCACCTTTAGCCTATCGAAATTGCATCAAGCAGTCCCGGTCAAAACGGGACGCAGCACGATACCAGGGAGAATTTGACAATGAGCTTTATCAAGAAAATATCAGCAACTGCGCTGGCATGCAGCATGGTCACCGGGGTTGCACATGCACAGGACATGACCTTTTTCCGTATTGGCACCGGTGGGGCAGGCGGGACCTATTTCCCCATTGGTGGTATTATTGCCAATGCGATTTCTAACCCACCTGGCTCACGGGCCTGCGAAGAAGGCGGCAACTGTGGTGTGCCCGGACTGGTCGCGATGGCGCAATCCACTAATGCCTCTGCGCATAATGTGAATGCGATCCAAACAGGTCAGATGGAGGCAGGACTGTCCGGAGCAGCGACCCTGCATTTCGCCTATCACGGTACGGAAAAATTCGAGGGCAACGCCAAGCCCGATCTGCGGGTGATTGCCAATCTCTATCCCGAGGACCTGCACCTGGTGCTGCCAGAGGGTCAGAATCTGGGCGGCATTGGTGACCTCAAAGGTCAGCGTGTTGGTATTGCACAGGCCGGATCTGGCACCCAGATTGCTGTTGAACTGATCCTGGGTGACTACGGGGTCAATCGGGACAATATCGATGAAGCCGAGCTGAACAACAGTCAGTCTGCGGAACGTATTGCTGATGGTCAGCTGGATGCCTATTTCTACGCCGCTGGGACCCCAGTGGCCGCGATGATCCAACTGGACAACACCAAAGGGATGGAACTGCATAATTGGTCTGCCGAAGAGATCAAGATGGCAAATACTACCGTGCCTTACTACATTCCTTCGAAAATCCCCGCAGGCACTTATCAAGGCATAGACTACGACGTCAACACGGTTGCCGTGTCGGGTATGTTGGTGACCAATGCCAACCAGCCCGAAGAGCTGATCTATGAAATCACCAAGGCAATGTGGTCTGATACGGCGCGCAAGCTGCTGGATAATGGCCATCCAAAAGGTCGTGCAATCACTCTGGAAACTGCACTGGAAGGTGTCGAAGGTATCGGTGTTCCCCTGCACCCCGGCGCCGAACGTTTCTACCGTGAAATGGGCATGATTAAGTAATCAAACTCTCCCGACTGCGGCAGCGAAAAAGTTCTTTTCGCTGCCGCCCTTTGTTTGCCTGATAGTGGCAGGGCTGTGGCTATTGTGTCCGCGCCCGCTCAGGGCGACTGCATCCAATTTTTTGGGAACCTCCTATGCCCGTCAATTCGCATCTCGACAATAAAACGTTGGAAGAGCTGGAAAAGAAGTACGATTCAGCACTGAATACTCGTGACAATGGCCCCGTTCTGACCAGAGTGATCTATTGGGCCAGCATCTGCTTTGCGCTCTATCACCTGTGGACTGCTGGATTTGGTACGCCGGTTGACCATATTCACATGGGCATCCACTTGTCGGGGCTGTTTCTGTTCATCTTTGTTGGCTTTCCACTGATTAAGTCAGCGCGGGCCTTGGAATGGCCGGGCGCGCGTGCATTGGCACCGGGAAATGTACCGTTATATGATTGGGTCCTTGCGGGCTTGGGTATTTCGGCTGCGCTTTTCCTGTGGCTCAGTTGGCGCGGGTTTTCCGGCTTTGGATTTGACATCGACGAGCAGGCGCTGCGTCAAGGCAACCCATCGGGGCCGGATGTGTTCTTTGGCTCCATTCTGGTGCTGACCGTATTAGAAATTGCCCGCCGCACTATCGGATTTGTGCTGCCGCTGATCATCCTGGTCTTTATGGTCTACGCCCTGTTTGGCCCCTATATGCCGGCGCAGATCCTGAAGCATCCGGGCGTCAACTGGCAGCAATTCGTCAACAACATGTATTTCCCATCCGAGGGCATCTTTGGAGTGACCCTCTGGGTGGTTTCAACGGTGGTGTTTCACTTTGTGCTGTTCGGCGTGGTGGCGCAGCGCATGGGGCTGGGGCAGTTTTTTGTCGATAATGCGATGATCCTGGCCGGGCGCTATACCGGCGGACCGGCCAAGGTATCAGTCATATCGTCTGCCTTCTTTGGCACCATCTCGGGCAGCTCGATTGCCAATACGGTGTCTACCGGCTCCCTCACCATCCCCAATATGAAGAAGATGGGCTATCCTGGCCATTTTGCCGGCGGGGTTGAGGCCGCAGCCTCGGCTGGAGGGCAAATCACGCCACCTATCATGGGCGCTGCGTCCTTCCTGATGGCTGAGTATCTTGAGGTGCCCTATACCACCATCGTGATCGCCGCCATTGTCCCGGCGTTGATGCATTATATCGGCGTGATGTCGATTGTGCATTTCACCGCTAAACGGTTGAGATTGCCCACCTATACACGAGATCAACTGCCCAATATGCTGGCCGTGTGGAAAGACGGCTGGTATACGATCATTCCGCTGATCGCACTACTGCTGGTGCTGTTCTCTGGTTACTCACCCAATATGGCCGCCTTTATCGGGCTGAACCTGTGTATTGTCGTGGGATTCTGCGGTATGGACCGTCCGCTGACCTTGCCTATTCCGCTCGCCTTACTGGGGTTCATCTTCTGGAAAGCATCGCCCTATTCTGGCGAGGGGTATTCCCCCGAGATGGCGGGAATGCTGGCGGCGCTGACCATCCTTGGCAGCCTGCATCGCAACAAAAGACAAAGCTTCCGGGACCTGTTTGATAGTTTTCACGTCGGTGTTCAATATGCGCTGGCGGTGGGGGCGGCCTCGGCTGCGGTTGGCATTGTTGTCGGCGTTATCAACACAACCGGAGTTGGATTCCGCCTTGGCTTTATGGTGACTGGTGGTGCGGCAGATATGGCGGCGACACTGGCCCCGCTGCTGGACTGGACCGGTCTTGAAACCTTTAGCCACAGCTCGATCCAGCAATTCCTGTCACTGGTCCTGATTGCTATGGCCTGTATCCTGATGGGGGCAGGGCTGCCGACCACGGCGCTCTATATCATGCTGGTGGCTGTCGCCACACCGGCTCTGAACCAACTGGGGGTTCCGCCGCTCGCCACCCATATGTTCGTTCTGTATTACGGTGTAATTTCTGAGATCACCCCGCCAGTTTGTGCCTCAGCCTATGCCGCTGCCGGTATCGCAGGCGCCAACCCGTTCCGGACTGGCATGAGCGCCTTTACCCTGGGATTAGGGAAACTGATGGTGCCAATGGTGTTTGTCTATGCACCGACAATGCTGATTGTGCTGCCCGAGTATTTCACTTTGCTCGGCTTTCTGCAGGTCAGCATAACTTGCGCGTTGGGTGTTTTTGCCATTGCCACAGCAGTGTCCGCCTATTTCATGGCCCCGTTGAATAGTGTCTGGCGGCTACTGATGGCGATCGGTGGGATCTTGTTGGTGGCTCCCAGCGGTGCTTCGGACCTCACGGCACTGGTTGTTATCGCTCCGGTAATCATACAGCAGTTGGCCAGCCTCCGTCAGGAAAGGGCCGCCGCATGACCCAGAGGTCAAAAGATCAGGCCCCGGACGTCACAGTTCTGGGTGCGGGGATCATTGGTATCTGTACCGCTCTGTCGCTGATCGAAAAGGGGCTGCGCGTTCGGCTGGTGGACCGCGACGCACCGGGGCAGGCGACCTCTTTCGGCAACGCCGGGATCATCTCACCTTGGTCTGTGGTGCCGCAATCCATGCCGGGGCTGTGGAAACAGGTGCCGGGTATGTTGTTGGATCCCTTGGGGCCAGTGGCGGTCAAGCCGAGTTATCTGCCGAGACTTGCCCACTGGGGACTTCGGTTCATACGCGAAGGACGCAAATCACGCATCCCAGCGATTTCCGATGCTATGGAACTGTTGAACCGCGATTGCGTGACTCTTTTCCGCCAACATTTGGCCGGAACCGGGCGCGAGGATCTGATCCGTGACAGTCTCTATGTCCATGCTTTCCGCAACGCGGATTCGGCCAATCTGTCGGACATCGGTTATGTCATGCGCAGGGAAAAAGGGGCCCGATTAAACCGGATCGGAGCGGCGGATCTGCATGATCTTGAACCGGCACTGAGCCCCGACTTTCAAGCAGCGGTGCTTATTCATGATCAGGCGCGGGCACTGGCCCCGGGCGAGATTGGCACGGTACTGGCTGACAAATTCCGCACCTTGGGTGGAGAGATTCAGCGCCAAGAGGTCGCGGCGATCCGACCCGAAGATGGTGGATGGGCTTATGACACCGCCGAAGGGCCCTGCTGGTCCTCCAAACTGGTCCTATCAATGGGGGTTTGGTCGACAAAGCTGCTGCAGCCACTGGGTATCCGCATTCCGATGCAAGCCGAGCGCGGCTATCATGTATCGTTTCAGGATCCGGGTATCGCCCTGAACCATTCCGTAATGGATATGGACATGAAATTTGTCGCCTCGTCGATGAATGACGGGCTACGGGTCGCAGGCACCGCCGAATTTGCCGGCCTTGATGCGCCACCCAATCAAAAACGGCTGGATGGGCTAATAAAACTGACCCGGTCCATGCTGCCGGGCCTGAACGAAAGCGACATTCGCACCTGGTCGGGTCAGCGGCCAAGCCTGCCCGATAGCCTGCCGTGTATAGGTGAAATCGAGGGCTTTCCGGGGCTGATCGCTGCCTTTGGACACAGCCACTACGGCTTGATGATGGCGCCTAAAACCGGACGCATCGTGGCGGACCTCGTGGTTGAAACACCCGCCAATACAGATCTCTCGCCCTTTCGGGCCAACCGATTCTAAAGGAGCGTACTCGTGACCTTTGACCCCGGTGGACAAAACATCTGCGGCATCTCCATTGGTGTTCTGTCGCTGGAAAGCTATTTCCCCAAACCGCCGGGTCACATCAAGAACCCCTCGAGCTTACCATTTACTACAACGTATGAAATCCTGCATGGGATCACCGTCCCCAAACTACTGAACTCCCCGTCGCCTGACATGATTGTGCCCATTTTGGAGGCCGCGCGACGGCTTGAAGCCCAAGGCGTACAGGCCATTACCGGCTCTTGCGGTTTTCTCGCATTGTTCCAGAAAGAAATCGCCGAGGCAGTCTCGATTCCCGTCTTTGTGTCCTCGCTGTTGCAGGTCCCGTTGGCTTACCAGATGACCCGCGCACCCGTTGGCGTGCTGACCGCTTCAGCCGCGGTATTGACCGGCAGGCATATCGAGGGCGCCGGGGCACAGGGCATTCCGATCATCGTGCAGGGGCTTGAGGATACCGAAGAATTTGCCTCAGTCATCCTGAGAAACGAAAGAAATGGTATGGATTTGGCCAAGGTTAGGCACGAAGTTCTGACAGCAGGACGTCGATTGATTGAACGCGCTCCGGATATTGGGGCGATTGTTCTTGAATGCACCGATTTGCCACCCTACGCCCATGATCTTCAACAAGAGCTAAGGCGCCCTGTATTCGATCTGACCACCTTAGCGACCATGATGCACGACGTAGTATTGCGCAGGAGCTATTCTCTACTCCAGCAAAAGGAGTCATAAGGTTTGTTATGTTATTTTGCGTCAATGCAGTTGCGCTTCATCTCAGTGGTAACATTTCAAGCCACCAGATTGCGACTGATCGGCTATGCTGGCCACGAACTGAGTATAAATTGAACCCAAAATGAAGCCACGACCTCCGCCAGCAGGCTTCATCTTGTTCTCGCCAACGAGATGCTAAAGAGCACTATCCATTACTGCGCTAAGGCGGCGAACAAATTCCGCTGGATCAGAGGGCGCCTCGCCATCGGAAATCCGCGCCTGATCCAGCAACAAATGAGCCGCATCTTGTAGCAATGCGTCAGACGCAGCTGCGTCACCTTTTGCACGTTCGGCCAGCTTTTTCACAACCCTGTGGTCGGGGTTTAGTTCCAGAACCCGTGGCATGCCATCCGTCAGCTGACCATGTTGCTTTAGCAGCCGCTCCAGATTGACGTCCATGTCGCCATCGTCTGCGATCAAGCACACCGGGCTATCGGTTAACCGCTTGGACGGGCGCACATCTTTGACTAAATCACCCAGCTCCAGTTTGACTGCTGCAATGAGATTGTCCAGCTCTGGGCTCTCTGCATCATCCTTGTCGTCGGTTGCATCTGCATCGCCACCGATTTTATCCAGATCAGTCGCACCACGAGTTACTGACTTGAATGTCTTGCCCTCAAACTCAGTGATGTGTTGAAGCCAGAACTCATCGACATGATCCGCCAACAGCAGCACTTCCACGCCCTTGGCCTTGAAGCCTTCCAGATGTGGTGACTGCGAAATCTTTTTCGCGTCATCACCCGCCATGTAGTAAATCGCGTCCTGTCCCTCTTTGCAGCGACCTACATAGTCTGCAAGGCTGGTCAGATCAGCGTTTTGAGATGACGAGAAACGACAAATCTCGAGCAGCCGGTCCCGCAAGGTCGGATCTTCGATCAGGCCTTCTTTTACGACCGCGCCAAAATTTCCCCAAAAAGTGGCATACTCTTCTGCGGCTTTGTTGGCTTTCTTCTTAAGCGCCCCGATCACCTTCTTGCTGAGCGCTGTCTTGATCTTGGCAAGCGTCGGGTCCGACTGCAGCATTTCGCGCGACACATTCAGCGAGAGATCCTGTGAATCCACAACTCCGCGAAGGAACCGCAGATAAGCAGGCACAAGATCCTTGGTGTTTTCCGAGATAAATACCCGGTTCACATAGAGTTTCACATGGCTTTTACGTTCTGCATCGTACAGGTCCATCGGGGCCGTCGTGGGCACATACAACAGGCTCGTATGGCTGACCGCGCCTTCGACATGGCTATGCAAGGTTAGCCATGGCTTATCAAAGGCATGCGAAGTGTGATGGTAGAACTCTGTGTGCTGTTCTTCGGTCACATCCTTTGGGGCACGGGTCCAAATGGCAGAGGCCGAGTTTAGCGTTTCGTCCCCCAGCGTCACCGGGAAACTAATGTGATCAGAATAGGTTTTGATAATATGGCGAACGCGGACCTCTTCGAGGAACTCTTTTGCGTCCTTCTTCAGGTGTAACACCACAGTTGTGCCGCATGCGTCCCGGTCAGCGGGCTCAATCGTAAATTCGCCTTTGCCATCCGATGACCAATGCCAGCTTGTGTCTTCGCCCGCTTTTCGCGTCAAAACATCGACCTTGTCGGCAACCATGAATGCGGAATAGAAGCCAACCCCAAACTGGCCAATAAGTCCCATTTCGCCCTTTTCGCCATCCTTCAAGGCGTTGAGAAACGCCCCAGTCCCTGATTTCGCGATGGTTCCAAGCGTTTCAAGCAAGTCATCGTGGTTCATCCCAATCCCATTGTCCGAAACGGACAGGGTTTTTGCCTTCGCGTCGATCTCAAGCAAAACAGAAAACTGGTCAGATCCGCCGGTGAGTGTGGGATCCGTGAGGGCCTGGTAACGCAGCTTATCACAGGCATCAGACGCGTTTGACACCAGTTCTCTCAGGAAAATTTCGCGGTTCGAGTAAAGAGATCCGGCGACAATATCGAGTAATTGGCCTACCTCAGTTTGAAAGGAAAATGTCTCTTTAACGCCGGTATCAGTCACAGATGCAGCCCCTGGATTTCTTGCGGAATATGGTCGAATTCCTGCGCAATTTAAGGAAGAGATACGGGTGTTTCAACCTCAGGATTTCGACATCCGTCAACAGCCACCGGCGCCGACAAACTAAAGATCACAAAAATCAAAATCCGAAATCTGGAAGGGGATATCTGACGATTTACGCTGTACCGCCCTCTTTGCTTTTGGCGTGATTATCATATCGGCACCTCGGTGTTGCCTTTAACACAACCCCCAAAAGGGGAACCACTCATGGAAATAGTTATCAATGGCAATGTGATTGCGGTGCCCGACGATTTGCAAAATGTGACATTGCTCGATTTCCTTCGTGATTTTGTCATGCTGACAGGCACCAAGTTTGGATGTGGGGTCGGGCTATGTGGCGCTTGCACAGTGCATCTTGATGGTGTCGCAGCGCGATCCTGCCAAACCTACGTTTCGGATATTATCAACGTAGAGGTCACAACGATCGAAGGTCTGGACCAAACCAGTCCTGGCGAGGGTTTGCATCCGGTTCAACAGGCCTGGATCGCTGAAGGTGTGCCCCAATGTGGTTATTGCCAGGCGGGGCAGATCATGACGGCATCTGCCCTGCTACACCGTAATCCAGCCCCGACAGACGCAGAGATCCGTGAAGAAATGAACGGCAACCTCTGCCGTTGTGGCACCTATGACCGCATTCGGCGGGCCATTACCCGCGTTGCGCAGGAGGCTTGATCATGGAGGCCACGACAAAAATGAAATCCATCAGCCGTCGTCGTTTCTTGAAAAAGACCGGCTGGGTGGCCGCTGGGATAACGGTAGCCAGTTTTGGCGCTTTTCCCGTGGTGCGTGACAAGATACCGGCCTTACCGACCTTTGATGCCCCCAGCGAAAAGGACGGCCTGACATGGATTCAAATATTGGCAGACGGGCGTGTCCGTTTTTATTGCCCCCGAATGGAAATGGGACAAGGCGCTGCTTTGGGGCTGACACAGGTCGTGGCCGAAGAGCTGAATATTAAGCAGGCTGACATTGACTGCATATTACCCGACACGGACCATACACCGCCGTTTCAGATGACTGTTGGCAGCCAGAGCATCGTTAATTTCTTTGATCCTGTATCATGGGCTGCGGCGCAACTGCGTGAGGCCTTACGAGCCGTGGCAGCAGAGAAAACTGGCCTGAGTACGGAACAGATTTTGGACGGGCGCTCGGGTTTTAAGTTACCAGACGGTACGACGATTGGGTACGCGGCCTTGGTGCCCGCAACGGACGTTATCATTACAGACAACCGGCTGATAGAAAATGATAACTTGAAACGCTATGCTCTCCTGCCAACCACAAAACACCAAACGATCGGGCAAAACTGGCTGCACCACGATCTGACCGCAATTGTAACAGGTCGGATGGCCTACGCTCGGGACATATCCCTGCCTGATATGGCATTTGGTGCAGTTGTACAGCCGCCGAGTTTTGGGGCGCAGTTAGTGGCGGCTAACAGCGCGAGAGCGCTGGAACTACCAGGCGTCCTTGGAGTGGAGATCGACGAGGCTGCTGGCTTTGTCGGGGTGGTCGCCAGCACACCGTTTATCCTTTCCGAGGCTTTGGATGTCTTAGATGTCGAATGGCAGATCGAGTCCGATTTTGGTCAGGAACAGATTGATACCCTTCTTGATGTAGAGAGGCTCCGGGCGGACGACAATTTCACCCATACGTTGGATCAATCCGGCGACCTTGAGATCGGACAACAATCTGCACGCCATCGATCTTCGGGACGTTACGATACGCCGTTTGCCGCCCATGCGGCAATGGAGCCGCGCTCCGGCCTAGTCTGGGTAAGAGCGGACAAAGTTGAAGTCTGGTGCGGAACCCAAGATCCGTTTTTTGTGCAGAAAAGAGTGGCGAAGATCCTTGACCGCAAGGTAGAGGACGTCGTGGTACATACCCATCGTATTGGCGGCGGTTTTGGTGGACGGGTGATGTGTCAGGCCTCCGAAGCTGCGGCGCGCTTGTCTGCAAAATTCAACCTGCCGGTCCGGGTACAGTGGGACCGCGCGGCCGAGTTTCAGAACAACTACTTTCAGCCCGGATTTTCGCACTTCATCGATGCAGGAGTCAGTCAGGACGGCTTTATAACCCATTGGGACCATGATGTTGTATCGTCTTCCATACTTACCGGCTTGGCGCCCGGTTTGATTGGCAAGGCCATTGACCTGGCAACCCCAGATCAAGGTACAACGCGCGGGATCCGCGCCCCATATGAAATGACAAACAGGCGCACACGCCACTCAGCCATTCGCACTCCGGTTCCAATCAATGCTTGGCGTGGCCTAGGCTCCGCTCCAAATGCCTTTGCAATCGAATCGATGATGGATGAACTGGCCTTCAAGTCTGGTATCGATCCATTGCAGTTTCGGTTGAAAAACCTACTTGCAAACAGGGCCCGCCTAGCCAAGGTGCTGCGCAAGGTTGGCGACATGTCGAACTGGGGGCAGGTTGCAATTCCTGACACCGGGCGTGGGCTGGCCTGTGCGGTTTATAAGGAAGAAACCGCCGTCGCGGTTGTCGCTGACCTAACGATCGACCACGCTGCTAAAACTATTAAAGTAACCAAGGTGTGCTGCGCACAAGATTGTGGATTGGTGCTCAATCCTCATCAAGTCGAAAGCCAGATAATGGGAAATATCACTTGGGGCTGCAGCATGACGTTGAACGAACAGATTACATTTGCACAAGGCCGGGTCGAGCAAAACAACTTCCATCTATACGAACCGCTTCGTCATGGATCCTCCCCTGAGGTCAATGTGGCGTTACTTTCTCCTCCGGGTACGCCGCCCGCTCCGGTTGGTGAATCTGCACTACCCCCGGTGCCTGCTGCTATTGCAAACGCTGTGTTTGCAGCAACCGGGTATCGCTGCCGCAGCCTACCGATAACATACGAGGATATTTTTGCGGAGACAGGCTAGGTCGATCCGTTTAAATCATGATGGCACTAAGACACCAAATAGCTGTGGAGAATTTTCGATCCGTGAATTTGCCAAAGCAAGCCTGATTGAGCTGATTGCTGTCTATATGCAAAAACACAATCCGGGGAAGCTGTCTGTGTCAACGGATGGCATCGACGCCTTGCGCCAAGCACAGGTCCCAGCGGGCACCAAACGTGACATGCTTCAGATGGTTGCGCGTGAATGTGGCCCCGAGGCGCTGCTTTCTATTGGGCAGGAGATTGATCAGGTCACCTATGACCCGGTTTGGCGCAGTGCGCTTCGTTCTGAATCTCCTGCTGTCTTGTTTGACAAATGGCACCGGTTCGAGGTGTTTGCTCACTCGAGCAATCGCGTGGAAATAGACCCCATCACTGAGACACAAGCACGTTTCAGACGAAGTGCAACAGGTGGAGCCGCCCCAACACCGCCAGAAAACCTACTGATTTGCGGCCTGATTATTGGCCTGCTAGAGGGCATTGGCTGTCGCGGTCTCTGGTGTGATATGGCGTCGCAATTGGGCGAACCGGTCCGCATTCGCCAACAATGCGATTTCTGTTTACCCAATAATCCGGCGAAGCTTTTGACCAATAACTGGACTATCGGATGGCAGGGCCATTCTATCTCCAAAGCCATTGACCCTCCGGACAACAGTTCGGCGCAAGTGGATTTACCTCCCGTCAAAGATGCCTCCTTAGCGACACTTTTAAAAACAATGACCGATCTGATGATGCTTGATGTTGCACGGCAGTGGAAAACCGACGAACTCGCTAGCGCGTTAGGCCTGTCAACCCGGACATTACAACGTAGATTGACCCAGGCAGGACTCAGTTTTTCTCAACTGGTGCGTTTGGTGCGGATTTCTGAGGCTTGCCGCCTGCTGAAATCCGGGGATATTTCCCTTACTTCGATTGGGTTTTGTGCCGGGTTTTCCGACAGCTCACATTTTAGTCGGGATTTTCGGGCCAGCGTCGGGCTCACGCCCAGTGAGTTCCGGGCCTTTCAATAAACCCGTCAAACGCCGAATATATGAACACTCGACGGTATTCAGCAGCGCGGCACAGGATCGCGGAACTTAAGTTTGTTTTGGCTAGTGGTTGGTTTATTTCAAACAAAGCCAGCGACTTGCCCCCACACTAGAAATGACGTGCTCACAGGCACGGAGCAATAGCCAGATAGGTCAAACTATCCTTGTACAGATAGGGAAATAGGGCCGCTAATCCGGCATGGCCACCAGATGGCCTTCGCCTATATCCACCAATTTCGCCAACTTGGGAGTATCCTCAAGCCGTCGCATCGGGCTGGGAATGTCACCCGCCAGCCGAAGCCCCGCAGGGCGCTCATAGGTTGGGTCTGGAACTGGAACCGCCTCAATCAAGCGTCGAGTATAGGCATGCTGAGGATTGCCAAACACCTGAGCACGACAGCCCATTTCGACGATCTGCCCAAGATACATCACCGCAACGCGGTCCGAAATATTTTCAACCACAGCCATATCATGCGAAATGAATAGATAGGCCACGCCCATCTCTTCGGTAAGTTCCCGCATTAGTTCAAGCACCTTCGCTTGAACTGACACATCTAATGCGGACACGCTTTCATCCGCGATGATCAGTTTTGGTTGCAGCGCCAATGCGCGTGCAATGCAGATACGTTGTCTTTGCCCGCCTGAAAATTCATGTGGATAGCGCTCCATTTGCGCAGCAGACAAACCAACACGATCAAAGAGCATTGCGACACGTTCGGATCGCTCAGCGGCGGTGCCAATCTTATGTATCACCAGTGGTTCGGCAACCAAATCTCCCACCCGCATCCGCGGATCAAGCGAGGCCATCGGATCCTGGAAAATCATCTGAACGTCGCGCCGGATGGCTTTGGCTTCGGCCCGCGTGAGACTATGGATTTCCGATCCAGCGATGCGGATCTGGCCTGTATAGGGCAACAACCCCGCCAAGGCCTTGGCGATAGTCGATTTGCCACAGCCGCTTTCGCCGACCAGTGCAAATGTTTCACCCGCATGGATATCAAAGTTAACGTTTTCAACAGCATGTACCCGGTGTGTGACCCGGCCAAAAATGCCGCCCCGAACGTCAAACCGTACTTTCAAATTGCGAATTTCCGCAATAGACGCACCGGCTTTCCCGCCCTCTTGGGCACCTGAACCATCGCCCATACGTGGCACGGAGGCCAACAGTGCTTTTGTATAGTCCTCTTTCGGCGCATGAAATAGTTGCTTCACGTTGCCTTCTTCAACCATTTGACCAGATTGCATCACAATCACCCGATCCGCCATTTCAGCGACTACCCCCATATCATGGGTGATCAGAATCATCGCAGTTCCGAGGTCACGCTGAAGATCGCGCAACAGTTCTAGCACCTCGCGTTGCACCGTCACATCAAGCGCCGTCGTCGGTTCGTCCGCAATAAGAACATCCGGGCGCAACGCCAGAGCCATTGCAATCATCACCCGCTGACGCATACCGCCGGAAAGTTCATGTGGAAATTGGCTCATGCGTTTTTCTGGCTGTGACATACGCACGGCTGTCAGCGCCTCAAGCGACCGTGTATGCGCCTCTCTGCGTCCAATCGGATCATGCGCCATGATCGCCTCAGAAAGCTGCGCACCAATCGTCATCACCGGGTTGAGCGAGGTCATCGGCTCTTGAAAAATCATTGCTATCCGATTGCCCCGAATGTCGCGCATTCTGGTTTCAGGCAAGGTAAGCAAATCAGTCTCATTCAGACAGATTTGCCCTTCGGTCACCCGCACGACAGGTGGTGGCAATAGCCCCATAATTGCAAGCGAGGTGATTGATTTTCCCGATCCGCTCTCTCCGGCAATGGCCAGCGTTTCTCCGGGATTAAGGGAGAAACTGATATTTCTGATCAAAGATTTCAGGCCGGCCTCAGTGTTTACCGAAACCGTTAAGTTCGAGACCTGCAACACAGGGGCTGCATCCGGGGCATACGCCCCGGATGGTTTTTCGGCTGTTCCAATCATTCAAATACACACCTTGGAAAATAAAAGGAAACCAAACAGTTAGGCATGTCTACAATCTCGGAAATCCGCAGATCACCACAGGTAGAGATCAGCATATAGGCATCTTCTGCGGCTAGGCCGCGTGTGGCCGACAAAAAGTCAATCATCCCAGAGACAGCGTCGCGCGACGCTGTCATCAGGTCAGGCCCGATGCCAGTGGTCACCTCATACCCCTTGGAATCAAGGTGTCGTGTGACCGGTCCCGGCGTCGTGAAACGTGGCGATTTCAGATTGGCATTTTTTACCAGATCAATCGTCATCACCGTGTCCATTGGCGACTCAATCGCCGTGCCACAGACTTCTCCATCGCCCTGTGCCGCATGGGTATCCCCCACCGAAAACAGCGCGCCCGCCACTTCAACCGGCAGGTAAAGCGTGGTGCCAGCCGATAAATCGCGAATATCCATATTGCCACCAACACGGCGCGGCGGCACGATGGAATGCAATCCGTCTTCGCCCAATGCATTGCCGATCGTCCCGGCAAAAGGCTTCAACGGCACGCGACCCTCTTTGCCAAACAGCGCCGGTTCCAGGGTGTCCGGATCATATTTCCAGATCGTCAGCGCCGGATCAGGGAACTGATCTGCCAGCAGGCCAAATCCGGGAATATTGGCAGTCCAGCCAAAGCCCGAAGGCTTAAAGCTTTCAATTGTGATTTTCAGCGCGTCACCGGGCATTGCTCCTTCGACATAGATCGGTCCGTTCACCGGATTGATTTTGTCAAAATCGAGCGTGCCCACATCGGCAACGGTGCTGTCAGCCGTCAGCTGCCCGGCGGATGAATCTACACAGTGGAATTCAATTGTGGTGCCGGGCGTGACCGTCTCGACCGGGACAATTGAATTGTCCCAGCCGAAATGGTGCTGATGGTTATGGATGGTATAAGAGCAATTATTGCACATCGTTTACATACACATAGTCATAGTTAACGGGAATCGACACCGGATCGACATAGAGCGCATCCGCGCCACCCATGCGTTCCGATTTCATTGTGTATCGCTGCTCGTTAAAGACCGGCACCCAAGGCGCATCTTCCATGACGGCCATATAAACATCGCTCCACATTTGCAGCCGCTCATCAGCTTTGGCCGGATCGGTCACCGAGTCTGCTTTGGTTGCCATCGCGTCGAGTTCTTCATTGCAATACCACGACCAGTTCCAGCCGCCCTGCACCGCACCCGAACAGCCCAGAATTGGCCCGTAAAAATTTGATGCATCCGGGAAATCGGCAATCCATGCCATGCCGCCGGACCAGATCATTGGCGCCTGATCAGATTCACCACCTGCTGCAATCACACTGGCCTGGGCCAGAGATTTGATCGAAACACTGACACCGATCCCGGACAAATCCTGCTGGATCGCCTGCGCAATGCGAGGGTTAGGGTCGGTATTCATCACATAGAGTTCGGTCTCAAACCCGTCGGCAAACCCGGCTTCGGCCAACAGTGACTTTGCCGCATCTGCGTCAAAAGCGTAGCCAGCATAGTTGTCAGTGTATCCCGGCATCGAAGGTGGCAGGGGTTGCGTAGCAGACACCGCGCGACCATTGATCACTTGAATAATTCGATCTTTGTTGATGGCCATGTTCACGGCTTGACGCACTTTGACATTATCAAACGGCGCCATTTGCGTATTCAAGGTGATGTAACCGGTGTGCAATTGTCCGCCCTCAACAACCCGTGCGGCCTGAGCCGGGTCGTCCATAACCTCGCGGAATTTGGCCGGCGGAATGCCATCTCCAGGAATATCAACTTCACCGTTTTGCAAACGCAACAGTGCAACAATCGGCTCTTGCCCGACCTCAAAGGTTATGCTGTCCAGGTAAGGTAGACCTGAGCGCCAGTATTCAGCGTTTTTCTCAAACACCAACCGCTGACCAATGGTCCACTCCCCCAAACTAAACGCGCCGGTGCCCACTGGGTGCTTGCCAAAATCGTCGCCCGCTGCAGCGACGGCTTCTTCTGGCACCACCGATGCGAAGTTCAACGCCAAAACATGCAGAAATGTGGCATCAGGCCGCGACAACTCAATGGTAACGCTCAATGGCCCATCCGAGTGAACCCCTTCGAGGCTGCTGGCGGACCCATCCGCCACAGCGTCATAGCCTTTAATCGAGCCAAAGAACCCAGCGCCGGGGCTTTGGGTCGCCGGGTTGGTGACCCGGTTTAGTGAATAAACCACGTCTTCGGCGGTCATTTCACGGCCGTTGTGAAATTTAACACCTGGTCGCAGGGTAAAGGTAAAGACCTGGCCATCGTCGGAAATTGTGTAACTTTCGGCAAGACCTGGCACCAAATCGGTGGTCCCGGGAGCATAATCCATCAGGCCGTCAAAAATTGATTTGATCATCGACCAGTTCTGCCAGTCATAGCCGATTGCTGGGTCAAGCGTGGCAACATCATCTTTATATGTCACAATAATGCCGCCGCCCGCCGTGGCATTTGGATCCAGTGTGCTGGCTTCTGCCGCCAGCGGCAGTGCAAGGCTCAATGCCAGTGCGCTTGTGGCCAATAAGTGTTTCATTTATCTCTCCCTTTGGTTGATTTTTTTGGTTTTCAACGGATTTTTATGCGCGGATCGACCATCAAGCTGATGACGTCCGCAACGAGATTTCCAATGACAATGGCGGTGGCTGATACCAGCGTGACACCCATGATAATGGGGATGTCCACCCGCTGAATTGCCTGCCAGGCAAGCTGACCGATGCCCGGCCAGCCAAACACGCTCTCGACCACCACGATGCCGCCCATGAAAATGCCGACATCAATGCCAATCATCGCAATTACGGGCAGGATGGCGTTGGGCAGCGCATGGCGCAGGATGATCCGCCGCCGCGTCAGTCCTTTAGCGCGCGCCGTGCGCACAAAATCCTGCCGCAGCACATCGACCATCGAGGAACGCATCATCCGGCTGTACCAGCCCGAGCCAAGTATCCCCATGGTCAGGGCCGGCAATACCAGATGTGAGAATGTGCCGTAGCCACCAATTGGGAACCAGTGCAGCTGCACTGCAAAAACATAAAGCAGCAGCAGGCCAACCACAAATTGCGGGGCCGAAACCCCAACAAAGGACACAATCATCAATACCTGATCAGTGCGGCTTCCGCGTCGCAAAGCCGCAACCACACCCATCGACAACCCAATCAGCAGCTCTGCGAAAATGGCGCCTGCCATCAACAGCAAGCTTGCAGGAAGGCGTGACATGATTAGCGTGCTGACTTCGGTGCGCTGCAGATAAGATCGGCCCAGATCACCCTGAAGCAAGTTGCCAAGATAACGCCAGTATTGCACCAGCAGTGGCTGATCCAGGCCCAGCTGCTCGCGGATGTTCTGCACTGTCTGCGCCGTGGCCGAACGACCGGCAATCTGACGCACCGGATCGGCTGGCAGCCAATAGAGCAACACAAATGTGATCATGGAGACCCCGAGCAGGATCAGCAGCGATTGCAGCAGACGGCGGATTAGAAAGCTGAACATCAGTTGCGTCCCCGCTGGGTTGGGTCGAGCACATCGCGCAGCGCGTCACCAACAAGATTGAATGCCAGCGCCAAAACCACGATTGCAAGACTTGGAAAGAACACGAGCCAAGGCGCAGCCTGGAAATAGGTCTGATTTTCAAAGATAATATTACCCCAGCTGGCGACAGGTGGCTGTACACCAACCCCGAGGAAACTCAGCGTTGCTTCCAGCAGAACAGTGGTGGAAATACCCAGCGTGCCCCAAACAATTATGGTTGGCACCAAATGCGGCAGGATATGCTTGAAAAGAATACGCATATGCCCCGCCCCCAGCGTCCGCTCGGCGGCAATAAATTCGCGCTCCGCCAGCGAAGATGTCTCGGAGTATAAAACCCGAGCGGTCTGCACCCAGTTCACCGTGGCAATCACCATTGCTACAATCCAAAGCGATGGTTGGAAAATCGCTGCCAGACAAATTGCCAGCAACAGTGCAGGAAACGCCATCATCAGGTCTGTCATCCGCATCAACATCCCGCCAACCCAGCCACGGAAGTATCCAGCGGTCACTCCAATCAGCGTGCCGATGATCAGCGCCATGCCGTTGGCTGCAACACCGATGATCAGCGAGGTGCGCGCGCCATAAAGAATGCGGGTCAGAAGATCACGCCCCAGCAGATCCGTGCCCAACAGAAACGTACTGCTGGGTGGCATCGGTGCTCCTTCGATGGTCAAGCCATCAAACATTTGATCATACGGCGAATAGGGTGTCAGCCAGGGGGCAAAGACTGCGCCGAGAACCGTCAGCAGGATCAGTGCAAATCCGAAAACCGCAAGCCTGCGTTGAAGAAGCCGCGCAAGGGCACTTTGTCGTTCAGGTCTGGCAGTGTCGGAATTGGCCGGATCAGGAGTTGTCACGATAGACATTAGATCCCCTTTCGCTGGCAAGCCGCGCCACAACGCGCTGTGCTGCCTGTTCTATGGTTTCACGTCGGGACATCGCCAGCTGGCGCAGATGGCCATAGGCATCGGCGTCGCATTTGCCGCTGGCTGCAAGCAGTGTTACCGCCTGCACCACGGTCTGGCGTTCTGACAGCCGCGTTCGCAAATCTGATATTTCGGCCTGCAGCCTCTGGCGCGCCTCAAAAGATTGCCGCGCGATCAGCAAAGCACTGTAAACACCGCTGTCACCGACAGGCTTTAGCAATTGCGCATCTGACCCTTGGGCAATTGCCCATTCAATCCGCCCAGGTGCCTCGGACCCAATCAGCGCGATCAGCGGCATAGGCGCATTGCAAGCCGCCCAAGGGAATTGCTCGTCATACCCCATGTCCACGTCAAAAAATACAAAATCTGCACCCAGAACTTCGGGGCCGAGTTCAGGCCAAGAGGCAGAAACATTCAGGCCAATAGCCGTCAACTGCCGGATGATGGCCTGGACTAGCGTATGTGGGCGATGCAGGATCACCGCATGTGCAGCGCTCAAATCTGGGATATGTAGCGGCGGTCTCATTTGATAACCGACAGCTTTGGCTGCACATCCTGCGGATGGCGGTCAGGATGAGTCATATAGGGATCGGCAGGAATACCTTCCCAGCTTTGCAAAACCTGAAAGACCCCGTCCTGAATCTGCGCGATCAGCACAGGCAGAGTGGTATGATGTGTTTCCGGGTCGATCAGCGTCTGAGCAGCATTAGAATGATGCAGCAAATCCGCCAGCGTTTCATTTTCTGCCCCAGGCTTGCCGTTCAACAACGTGGCCAGCGTACGCACAGCACTGTAAGACGACGCCTCAAACGATGAGGCAAAATCATGTCTTGTGCCAAGCGGCCAGCTTTCCCAACCAACAAAATAGGGACCCACCGAAATCAGGCCTTCAGCGGCACTACCGATACTATCGATCTCACATTCGGTCAGGTTGCAGGATAAAACCGGGCAGGTCTTGGATGTGAAATAAGGATCTTCCTGCCCCATCGCCGCATAGGCGCGCAAAAAGGCATAGGAAGATTCGCCAATCAGTGAGTTAAGGACAAAACTGGGCCGAGTGGCTTTGATTTCAGCAATCATCCGATCAATGTCAGTATCACCGATGGGCAGATACCGCTCGCCAAGAACTTCGCCCCCGTTGTCAGTGATCACAGCGCGGGCCGCCCGGTTCATCTCCCATCCCCAGATGTAATTCGAACCGGTCAGATAGCAGCGCCGCCCAAACCGCGGGAACGCCCAGCTCAGCAATGGCAGCAGGTGTTGGTTGGGGCAGGCGTGCGTATACACCACATGGTCAGACGCTTCGAAGCCTTCGTAGGGCAGTGTATACCAGAGCGTCCCACCAGCGCGCTCCAGCCCTGGAATAACTTCCTTGCGGCTCCAGGATATGACGCATCCAACTATGTGACGCGCGGACGTTTCACGCAGGATCTCAGTGCACAGCGGTTCATAAAGGTCGATGTTACATTTTGGATCCCGTTCTACTGGGATCAGTTCAATATCAAATTCGGAATCGACATTGATATCCTCAATCGCTTGCAGTGCACCCCGGCGACAGGCCTGCGCCAACGGAGCATAGCTGCCTTCCTTTGAGTACAGTAGCCCGATTTCAATTGGACGTTTCATTTCACCCCCCTGAAACGAAAAAAGCCCTGCATCAGGTCTCCGCCGGGGGCGGATAGATGCAGGGCTCGAATGCCGACCGGCGACTTAGCCGATATTTTCATTCAGAATAGAAAGGGACAACAAAATGTCAACTCCCTAGAATTATAACGCCCAGCCAGGCATTTTTGCGGCGATATCTGAACCGCGTTTTTCGTGAAGGGTGGCAAATCACTGTTCAGATCTTCGAGCTGTTTTTCTACTTTATTTCAACACTCTGCGCCCCAAAAGAGCGGTAATTCCGGACTCCATTAAGTGGCCGTCAGATCGATGCAAACACTCTCGGCCACCCGCCGCGCCCTTCACGTCAAAGCCGGGGCATTAGCCTCGCGATAGTTTCAAACCGGCCAAAATCTTTACCTTCCGCATCCGTCCAACCGGCCTCGGCAATTGCACTGAGACGTGGAAAAACCATATGGTTAACTCGCTCCATGGTGGTTAGATGCTCGGACCAGACACAGCCCTGAACGCCCTTCAGATGCTTGGCCAATGCAGGTGAGTCATTTTGGGCTTCGAATGAATAGGTTTGCGTAACCGGCGTAACCCCGGCCCAGCTCGCGCCCGGCTCACACCAATCAGATGATTGTGCCATATCCAGATAATAAGCCTGTCCGGGTGTTGAAATCACGTCATACCCGGCCTCCGCCAGCTCAGCGGTTTTCTCTACGGTTGTCCATGCAAACAACAAGCAGTTTTCCGTCTTCACCCCGCCGCCATGGGCCATTTCTTCCCAACCACCAATCGACTTACCGCGCGATGCAAGGAATTGTTGCAAATGACGCAGGAAATGGGCCTGCAATTCAAAAGTTCCCTTTAGCTTGGTTTCTTTCATCATGGCTTCGGCTTTGGGCGATTTCATCCAGGCATCATCCGCCACCTCGTCACCGCCGACGTGAACCACATCAAATGGAAACAGGTCGCAAACCTCGCCCAGCACTTTTTCCGAGAACGTATAGGATAGGTCCATCGCCGGGTTTAAAGCGTTGTTCCCGAATCCTTGGACCGAATGATAACTCTCTAATTCTTCTTCTGTATCCAGCAATTCCGGATAGGCCCCAACAACGCATGCGCAATGTCCGGGCAAATCAATTTCAGGCATCACTTCGATACCCAATTCTCCCGCCTGATCAATGACGTGGCGTGCATCGTCCTGAGTATAAAACCCTCTCTGACCTGCGGCATCTGCACCAAGCTGAGGCAGGATCGACTCCATCATGCCAGTAGCTGATGCCTGTTCGGTCAATTTTGGATAGGCCTTGATCTCTAACCGCCAACCTTCGTCATCTGTTAGATGCCAATGGAACCGGTTCATCTTATGCCAGGCCATGATGTCGACGTAACGAAGAACCTTACCCAGCTTGTAGAACTGCCGCGACACATCAAGATGTGCACCGCGCCAGCCATGACGTGGCGCATCGCTGATCTCACCTTCACGGGGCAGTGCATAAGTCTTGGGGTCCAGTTGCGCATAGGTCATCATTTGCGCCAGACTGACCAAAGCATAAAATAGCCCCTGCCCTGCTCCATGTGAAATTTCTATCGCGCCCCCTGCAAACCTGATCGCATAGCTATCATCCGGCAGCTCGCTCGACTTGGCACTGACCTCTATTGTGCCCTGAGGCGCGGCCAGCACAAATGGAACCGGTACCAGTGGGTGCAACCGGCGGGTCAATGCGCTGACCTTGGACGCTTCTCGTTGCAGGTTTAGATCGCCCCGAACCAATAGATGTGGCGGGGTCTGCGCATGGTAGTTTTCAACCGAAATATTCTGGGCTTGCGGCAAGACACCACAACGCAAATCGCTGGCCTCTGACGCCTCATTCCTTTGGGGAGCGGCGGCCTGCAAATCCGTTACAAATGTCTTGCCCGTTTCACCCGAAGACAGAAGGATCGCACCTGACTTCGGACCTTCATTAGAGTGCACAGCAGCGCGGGTCAGACTGTGCTCTGTGACATGCCACTGCGCACCCGAGGCCAGCGCCATCGTCTCGTCTGCAGCGTATTCGTGATAATTGGCCTGACGTCGGACAAAACGGCCGCCCTCAGCCTTTGACGGCATCAAAGTGCGAGTAATTGACCCGTAATAGAGACTTGGCGCGACAACTGTATCGTCGCTGAGGTTGGTCACAACCATCTCCATCGCGCCGCTGTGATGCCAAAGGGTGTCAAAATGAAACGCGTGCATGCGTGTATTCCTTATTGAATTTGAATGGCTGAAATCAGGCGATCGAACCGCCAAAAAAGCCCGGCTCCGAGTCCGGAATGATGATGGCGCCACAGGCCGCTTTATAGAAATCTACAGGCCCGGCCTGTCCAATAATTCCATAGGCAAACCCAGCGTGGCGCAGCTGATGCAACGTATGCATCAACAAATGTTTGCCGATGCCGCGTCCCCGTTCCTTAGGGGCGACACCTGTCGGCCCAAAAAAACCCCGCGCTGTGACGTCGTAGCAAGCAAACCCCAGACAGCGGCCAGCTTCTTCGGCAATCAGCACCTTGGCGGGCTGGGCGGACAGGGCGACGGTGACTTCGCTGACCCATTTGTCGAAAAAGTGCTCGCAGACAAACCCCTCCACCGCATGGTTTTCATATGGGCGCGCGGGCCGAATGCTGACACCATCAGGTAACGGGGCCAAGTCTGGCAGATTATAGAGCGGCACGAGGAGATCGGGCATCGAGAATAGTCCTGATTTATTGCTGTGCGGTGAAATGGCCGGGGGCCTGTTCGATCATTCCGGTGACCAGATGCGCACTGGCCTCACGCACGTCTTTGGCGTGACTGGAAAACCCACTGTCACCCGCCAACAGCCTTTGTCGCGGATCCGGTACTGCCGCGCGCAGCAACTGCGTATAGCTATGCTTCGGCGCCCCAACGACGTCGCTGGTTGGACCTTGTTCGACCACCTGCCCCCGGAACATCACAGCAGTGTCCTCGGCCAGATATTCCGCTGTTGCAATGTCGTGGGTGATATACAGGATCGACAATCCACGTTCGGCCTTTAGCCGCTGCATCAATGCCAACACTGACTTACGGATCGATACGTCCAGCATCGAGGTCGGTTCATCCGCCACAATCAAACGGGCATTCACCGCCAGAGCACGGGCAAAATTCACCCGCTGGCGTTGCCCCCCCGACAATTCGTGTGGGTATTTATCCGGTGTTGTATTTGGGTCTAGTTCCACCTCATCAAGAATTCGGCACACATCGGCCTCACCTGCATGATCCGGCTGATGGAGACGAAGAGCGCGTTGCAAGTGATGTCGAATGGTATGGGCCGGATTGAGCGACGAAAACGGATCCTGAAACACCATTTGTACAGCTTGGCGGTACCTCATCTGTGACGCGCGATCGGCTATGTCAGCAATATCCGAACCTTCAAATAAGATCCGGCCACTTGTTGCTTCATAATGTTGCACGATCATACGCCCGACAGTGGATTTTCCCGATCCACTTTCCCCAACCAGTGCCAGTGCTTTACCGGGTTTTAGGGATAGGTTTACATTTCGCAGCGCCTCGACCGTTTTGGCCGAACCAAACACAGGTTTGATGTGAAACGTCTTGGTGATTTTCTCTAACCGCAGAATATCAACGTGATCATCTAACATTAGCCCCAGCCTCCTTTGGCTGTTCCAGAACTGGCATCGCTGACCAAAGCGCGCGCGTGTAATCATGCTGGGGATTGGTCACTATCTGCTCGGTGGTGCCGATCTCAACGATTTCGCCACCCTTCATAATGCCAATGCGATCCGAAATTTGCGCCATCAGCGCCAGATCATGGGTGATGAATAAGACCGAGAAACCGAGTTCTTCGCGCAGCCGCAAAACCTCTTGCAAGATTTCGCGCTGCACCACCACATCCAGCGCGGTGGTGGGCTCATCCATCACAATCAACTTGGGACGCAAGGTCAGCGCCAAAGCCAGCGCCACACGTTGACGCATCCCACCCGACAATTGATGTGGATAGGCGTGCATCCGTTCAGCGGGAATACCAACCATATTGAGCATCTCAGCAGTGCGAGCAATAATTTCACCCCGGCTAATCTTGCCATGGGCTTTCAGCATGTCACTAAACTGACCCAAAATACTCATCACCGGGTTCAGAGAGTTCATTGCGCTTTGAAACACCATCGACACCTCGGACCAACGCCAGGCTCGAAGCCTTTCCGCGTCAAATGTCAAAATGCTGCGTCCTTCAAACCGAATGTCACCACTGCGGATCAACGCAGGTGGTTTGTGAAGCCGCATCAGGGCGTAGGCGATGGTGGATTTCCCACAGCCAGATTCTCCGGCCAGCCCCAGCACCTCATTCTGGTGAATATCAAACGACACATCTTGCACCGCAGCAAAAGGATCTCCGGCTGTCAGATATTCAACCCTCAAATCTTTGACCTGCAACAGTGGGGTATTGTTCTGTTTCATTGCTTGGCCTCCTGCATCCGCTGACGGTTAAGCCGACGCTCCTGTTTCAGTGCCTTCGCGACCTGCCCCAAAGACCGCATCCTTGGATTGGCAATCTCATCCACACCGAAATTCATCAAAGACAGGCCAATGCCGATGAAAACGATCGCACCGCATGGGGCCAGAATTTCCCACCATGCTCCCACAATGATCGCTGATGCATTTTGCGCGTTGTAAAGCATCGCACCCCAACTCAGCGTCAGCGGACTGCCAAGGCCCAGGAATTCCAGTGTCGCCTGGGTGATAATGGTGAAAATCACCGAGCCGATGAAGTTAAAGCCGATAATCGACAACAGGTTGGGCAGCATCTCGACGAGGATCATCCGCCAGGCCGGTTCGCCAATCATTTCAGAGGCCTGAATATAGTCACGGGTTTTCAGTGATAATGCCTGCGCCCGTGTCACCCGCGCACCCCAGGCCCAAGAGGTAACGCCAATAATCAACGCAATCGCTAGCGGGCTCACCTGACCTAGGAATGCGGCCAGAACCAGCAACAATGGCAATTGCGGCAGTACCAAAACCACATTGGTCATAAAGTTCAGCACATCATCCACTTTACCGCCAAAATAGGCCGCGGTGATCCCAATCGTGGTGCCAATTGCTGTGACAATGAAACCAGCCAATAGGCCAACCATTAGCGAATTCCGGGTGCCATAGATCAGCTGACTGAACACATCCCGCCCCATACGGGTGGTTCCTAACCAATGATCTGCCGAGGGTGCTTGATGCGGCCGCCCTACCCGACCCAATGGATCATACTGAGCGATGAGCGGGGCCGCGATGGCGATGACCACATAGATCAGTACAATAGACAGACCAATTGCAGCTTTGCGGTTCCGCAGAAATGTTTTGAGCAAGCTTTTCATCACGCCCTCTTTAGTCGGGGGTCAAGGAAAACATAGGCAAGGTCGACGGCAAAATTCGCGATCAACATGGCCAGCGTCATGATCAGCAGCTGACCTTGGATCAGCGGGAAGTCGCGCCCAACGATGCCAAGATACAGCAGGTTTCCAACACCGGGATAATTAAACACCACCTCGGTCACCAGCGAGCCGCCAAACAACGCACCAAAGCTGAGCGCCAGGGAGGTGACCGAGGGAAGAAGCGCATTGCGGGCCGCATAGGTATAGCGAACCCGGGCATCAGACAGGCCTTTGGCCTCTCCCATAGAAATGTAATCCTCGCCCAACTGCCCGATCATATTGTTGCGCATGGTGACAAGGTAGCCGCCTACCAACACCATCGACAGAGTGAGCACCGGCAAGAAGCCATGATAGGCAACTGACGAGATAAACTCGACGCTCCAGGTCGGATCGAGCTTCGGGTCATAGGCATAAGACGTCGGAAAAATCTTATTGCTCACACCCAGAAAATACAGCCCACACAGCGCAACAACAACCGAAGGGATCGATTGTAATGCAAGGGCTGTTGGTGAGGCGATAACATCAATCATGGTGCCACGACGCCAGGCCGCAAGAATACCCAGCAAGGTCCCAACCGAAAATGACACCAGCAGGGCAGCGCCGGTCAGGAACAAGGTCCAGGGCAACGCCTGCATCAACATGTCGGTCACAGGCACCGGAAAGAATTTCACCGAGACACCAAAGTCCCAGGTGAAGATGCTTTTGAGGTAGGAAAAATACTGTTCATGCAACGGCGCATCAACAAATCCAAAGGTCGCCATCAGGGCCTCGCGCGCGGCCGGCCCCATCGCTGCATTGGCGTTGGCCAGCATGATATCGGCAGGGTTGCCGGGCAACATTCGCGGGATAACAAAATTGAAGGTCGCAGCGACCAGGAAGGCAACCAGATAAAAGGCCAGCCGTTTCAGCAGGAATTGCATGGATTAGCACCGTGAGTTCGTCGTATTGCGTCGCTTGCAGACGCAGGGCGGCCAAGTGACCGCCCTGCACCATCTTTGGGATTATTCTACCGGACGTAGCGACAGCAGGTGCAGAACACGCGCCGGGTTGGTTTTATGAACAGCAGGGCTTGCAACCGGGTTGTCGGCGTTAAAGAAGCCGGTGAACCGTTTGGTGTTGTACTGGTACCAGATCGGATTGTTGAATACCGGCAGGATCGGCATTTCTTCCCCCAGGATCTGCTGTACTTCACCCATGATCATCTGCTGCTTTTCCGCGTCAACGGTTTGGGTGAAAGCATCCAGCTTCTCGCTCAGTGCCTCGTTATAATACCGCGCAGCACCAAACCGGGTTTTGCCCTGGTTCCGTTCGTGCAGCCCCCGCTCAAACTGATTGTACGGTGTGGCGCCAACCGAAATTGCGTTGATGGCAACGTCGTAATCCGCATTGATCAGCTTGTCGGTCCAAACCGCAGCTTCGGGTGTGGCAACATTGGCTTTGATCCCGGCTGCGTTCATGCCTTCAACAGCAATCTGCACCGAGTTCACCCAGTCGGTCCAACCGTTGGGAACAATGATGTCAATGCTGATCGGCTGCCCACCGGGCGTTTCGATAAAGCCGTCGCCATCAATGTCTTTGAAACCAGCATCAGCCAACTGCGCCTTGGCTGCATCCATGTTGTACTGGGTGTATCCGCCAAACTTATCCTCGGTCGCTTCGTCGTTCCAGGCGTGGAAGGACGCGCCCAAACCCGAAGGATACTGGTTGATGGTTGGATATCCATACCCTGCAATTTCAACCATCGCTTCGCGGTCAAAGGCCATCGAAACAGCCCGACGGAAGTTCACGTCATTAAACGCTTCCTTATTACCCGCGTCTTTGCTTTCCAGGTTCAGGTAAAACGCCACCAGCGAGCCACCGGGCAGCCAGTATTTGTGGTTCTCAGGATCCTTGGAAACATAGGTGTTTTCGATATCTGGCAGGAATGACCCCATCCAGTCCAGCTCACCATTTGCGGCGGCAGCCAGTGCTTGGTCGTTATTTGCGATCTGCGGCATACGCAGGCAATCGACTTTCAGGCTGGCTGCATCCCAGTAGTTTTCATTCCGGCACTGGACATATTCCTGTGGCGTGAACCGCTCTACGGTAGTCAGCGCACCAGTTCCCACAGGGTTGGGGTTGGTAAATGTGACCGGATCGTCAACGCTTGACCAGATATGCTCGGCCACGATTGGCACCCGCACAATCTGGAACATTGCCTGGTTTGACGCGGTGTTCAGGTGAAAGCGCACATTTTGGGCGTCGATTTTTTCAACACTGGCCAGAACTTTGGCCATGCCCTGATTATCAATTGCCGGGGTTTTCATCACCATCGCAAAAGTGGCCAAAACGTCGTCGGCGTCAAAGACTTCGCCGTCCGACCATTCTACGCCATCACGCAGGGTGACGTCGATCGACTTTAGGTCGTCAGCATAGCTAAAATCGCTAGCCAGACGGAACACCGGCTTGCCGCCATCCATACGGTTAAAGATGAGCAACGGCTCATACATAAAATGTTCAACCGTCGGCAACACGGTGGTTTGGTTGAACGGATTATAGTTTTCCACCCAAACGGTGACCTGCTCGGGCAGCGCGGTAACAACAGATTTCTCTGCCAATACGGGGGTTGCCATCAAACTGGCCGACGTCATCAACCCGGCAATTACGGTCTTTTTCATTGTTTCCTCCCAGTCGCGGCCGGTTTATCCGGCTTAAGCGAAAATAGCTGTCCCCAGCCCGAACAATACCGGATGAGAACTGGCTAACAGTCAAACTCCTCTGGTTGAACCTGGACACCAGAAATATCGTAAGTTTCGTCAAAACCAAAAAACGCGACCAGCTAAACGGTTATTTTTCAAAGCGTTGGGGTGAAGCAAGCTTTTTAGATTTTGACCCAGTTGCCACGTTGCCCCCTTGCCAGAAATGGGTCAAACCGACAGAATCTACCAAAGATACTGACATCCCAATTGGAGATTTTCAGGTGCTAAGCGGAATTAGAGCCCGGTTGCTCGTCACCTTTTTGGTGGCCTCGGTCCTGCCCCTAACATTGGGCGGGATGGTGTTTTACGCTCTGGTCAATCAAACCATCACCTCGGAAACTTTTCAAAAAGTAGGTTTTGCCCGAAACGCCAAGAGCGGCGAAATCAGCCAGTATCTCACTCACGCCCGTAAACAAGCCGAAGATTTGGCACAGTCGTCCAATGTGCGCTACTCGGTTGGGCAGTTCTACGGCTTTAGCTATGCGATCCAGCAGTTAGCGGAAACTCCGCATGCGGCAGGGGCCTTGTTGCGCGACATTTTTGAGGTCAACCAGTCCAGCCCCGAGTCTTTGGGCATCGGTACCAATGACCGCTTGTTGCGCGAGGCCCTTGAATACGCAAATATCTATCGCCGTTTTCATGCCGGTTTTCTCGGCTTTCTCAACGATAGCCCGTTTGATAATCTCTACCTTGTCGACCGGCACGGTCAGGTTGTCTATGCGGCGCATGCAGATGCCTATCTTGGGCGGCATCTGGAAGGTGCCGCAGCAGGACTGGAGAACGCGCATGCTGCGCTGCTCGACCACGATGACTCTGCACCAATGGTGCAGGATTTTGTCCGTGATGCTGTAACCGGCGAATTCTCGGCCTACTTGGCTGTCCCGGTTATTCTACATTCACGCACACGCGGCGCTCTCATCCTTCGAATGCCCCCGACCGGCATCCAATCCCTGCTGGACGGCAGTGAAATCCCTTTGACGGTGTTGTCTGCCCAGAGGGCCGTCATTGCTGCGTCAGACCCTATCAGCGCCACGACAATTGGTCATGCTGTGGCCCTACCAGCTGAAATGGCAACGCCGTCCTCTGTGGCCATTTTAGACTCCGGCCTATCCGGCAGCCCCGCTCTTACTGCCTGGGGTCGGCTGAACAGTCCCACCCCACTCTGGTTGGTTGTGGCCGAAGCCCCCAGTGATCAGGCTTTTTTCAATTCCCGGCGGCTGGGTATTGCCCTGTTGATTATCGGTGCAGGGACCATAGCCGTGCTTGCTGTATTGGTGTTCCTTTTTTCGAAATCACTCACCCGGCCCATCCAAAGACTGGCAGAGGCCGCCAGCGCAGTGGCCGAAGGCAGCCTTAATGAAAACCTGCCGGAATACGAACACCCGGTGGAATACGCGCGCCTGTCACGCGCGGTTAGCGGAATGCGCAAAGGGCTGCGTGATCAGGTGGATCAAATCCGGGATAAGAACGAAACCCTGCAGCAGAACCTGCGCCAGATCGAAGAAAAGAACGCAAAGCTGGAAGAAGCGGACCGGATGAAAGACCGGTTTCTGGCCAACACCAGTCACGAGCTGCGCACCCCTCTGAACGGTATCATTGGTATACTGGAAACACTGGAAACCGGGGTGATGGGAGACCTGCACCCGGCACAAAAAAGCCAGCTGCGCCTGATTACATCATCCGCCAGGCGCCTGTCCCGGCTGGTCGATGATCTGCTGGATATCTACCGCATTCGTGAAGGCCGCATGCGTCTGGATTTGCAGCCTTTGAATGTAGGCCATGCCCTGCGCAATGTGATCCAACTGGTTCAGCCGCTGATGCCCAAAGGGCGCAATACCGACAAGGTAGAGATCCATCTGGATCTTCCGGGTGATCTGCCAGCCGTGTTAGCAGACCCGGTGCGCTACGAACAAATCCTGTTCAACCTGATGTCCAATGCCGCCAAATACGGCGGTGGCAACGATATCGACATTTTTGCCCGAACCGAAGGCGGAACGCTTATCGTAGGCGTCAAAGACCAAGGCCCCGGCATTGCAACCGACAGCATGGACCGTATTTTCCATCCGCTGGAGCAACTCACCCCTGGAAGTCTTGGTCAACAGCAAGGCACAGGATTGGGCCTGACCATCGCCCGCAACCTGGCCGTCATGATGGACGGCACAATTGAAGTTACCAGTGAGCTTGGCAAAGGATCAATTTTCGAAATCCATCTGCCCGTCTCTGACCTGCCCGCACCAACAGCCCCCGAAGATTTTCCGTCACTGGAACTGCCAGAAGACCCTGTTGTTCCCCTGCGCACGATGGATGACACCAAAGAGAGTGACGACGATGCCCCCGTCGTGCTGTGTGTGGATGATGAGCCGATTAACCTTCAGGTTCTACAGAACGTTCTGCATCCGCAGGGCTACCGCGTGATCAAAGCCTCCAGCGGTTCTGAAGCGTTGCGCAGGGTAGCAACTGCCAGACCAGATCTGATCGTGTTGGATGTGATGATGCCGGGTATGAATGGCCTTGATGTGGCCCGCAATCTGCGTCGGCGCTACGGATTGCATGACCTGCCGATCCTTCTGTTAACGGCGCGCGGCCGGTCCAGCGATATGATTGCCGGCTTCGATGCGGGTGCAAACGATTATGTGGTAAAACCCTTTGTTAGAGACGAATTGCTCAGCCGCATTCGCACATTGTTGCAAGCCTCACGCGCACAGCGCAGCAGCGAGGAAAATTTTGAGCTCCATGAAGAAGTTGAACGGCGCATCCAAATAGAAGACGCTCTGCGCTTATCTCAACGCCGTATGACCCAACTTCTCAACGCACTGGACGAAGGATTGGTTTGTGTGAATGCGCGCGACGTGGTCACATATGCCAATGGTTCCGCCGAGCAGATATTGGGTCATCCCGTGATGTCGAACCAAACCATTCTGGCCGACCTCCTGCCCCAAGACCAGCACCGTCAGATTTCCCAGATCGAAGCTGACGACGATCCTCAGCGGCTCAAGCTTACTCTGCGAGGGACCGAGTACACCACCAGCGTTTTTGCCATGATGCCCGAGGCAGGTGGCGGTAAAGCCCTCCTGCTTAGCCGGGCCAGTAACGCACACGGCGAAGCATTTGTTCAGTCTCTGCGCGATGTGGTCGACACTTCGCTGCCGTCCCTGATCGCACCCGAAGGACCCGGCGCGCAGCCCAACCCGGTTCGAGACCCCTACCGCGATACCATCGTGGATCTGATGACCAGCTCTCTTGACCTGTGGTCAGACCTGACGGGCAAAGGCAAAATCGAGTTTGCCGAGACCTCCGGCATCTGGCGGGTCAACCTAGACAAGACATCCTTACAAACAAGAACGCTGGATAAATACCTTCTGGCCGACACCCTGCCCACCAACCCTCGCTGGCGCGATGTCGTAAAGACGGTCAACTTCATTCAGACCACATCGAAAAGTGAACCACTGACTGATGACCTGAAGACGCGCTTGGCCCATCTGGCCAGCCAGTTGGAACTGTTTCGCGATATGGGAGTACAACGCGGACTGGCTGATTTTAGCTCTTAGCCGTGGCACATCCCTATCCAGCTCATCCTGATTGGATGGAGCGGTACCGCCAGCTCCCTGCCCCGGCCTTCGGTTTCAGACAGCAAAGGGCACGATGACGACGGATACGCACGCAGCTTTTACAGATCAGTCCAACCAGCCCGGTGTCACCTCAGGCAAAGGGATCGCATCCAGCAGATCGCGGGTGTATTGCGCCTGTGGCGCATCAAACAGCGCCTGCGTCGAGGCTTGCTCAACGATTTTCCCCTGGTGCAGCACCAGCGTTGTTTTGCACAACCGCCGCACCACCGAGAGATCATGACTGATAAAACCCAGCGTCAGCCCCATGTCGCTAACCAGTTTTTCCAGCAGGTTCAGCACCTGGGCCTGTGACGAAACATCCAGCCCCGAAACCACCTCATCCGCCAGTATGAACTCGGGCTCGGTGGCGATGGCGCGGGCGATGCCAACGCGTTGGCGCTGGCCGCCCGACAACTCATGCGGATAGCGATTGCGAAAGGCGAGCGGCAGGCCAACCTGCGACAGGGCAAAATCCACCCGCTCCGCGACCTGGTCAAACCCGTGCAAACGCAACGGTTCGGCAATCAGCGTCGCCACCCGGTGACGGGGGTTAAGCGATGACATCGGATCCTGAAAGATCATCTGGATACGTCGACGCAATGGGCGCAGGGTCGCCTCATCCATTTGGGAAATATCAGTCCCGTCAAACCGGATCTGACCGCTATCAACATCCAGCAGCCGCACCATGGCGCGGCCCAGGGTAGATTTACCCGAGCCCGAGCCCCCCACGATTCCAATGACATCACCACGCGGTATGTCAAAGTTGAGACCTTTGAGTACTTCAATGCGTGGTGCGGCGCCAAACAGAGGCTTGTGAGCCAGATCCGCAAACGAGAGCCGCAGATCACGGATTTCAAATAGCATCTCACTCATTGTCGTACCGTCTCTGTCTGATGGGCCAAATCATGCGCGGCGATCTCGGCCTCAACCGCATGAATAGTCGCCTCGGGGACTGGCATCAGGCTGCCGCCCGGATCGGTGTATTTGGGCGTCGCCGCCAATAGCGCCGCCGAATAGGCATGGTCTGGCGCGCTGAAGAATTGATCCACTGATGTGTCCTCCAATACCTTACCGCCAAAAAGAACCGTCATCGATTGGCAGAGCTTTGACACCACACCAAGATCATGGGTGACAAATAGCAATGCGGTGCCGTGGCGTGCCTGCATATCGCGGATCAGCCGCAAAATCTGCTTTTGCACCGTGACATCCAGCGCCGTTGTTGGCTCATCCGCAATGATCAACTGCGGTTCCGCTGCAAAGGCCGAGGCAATTAGGATACGTTGCCGCATCCCCCCCGAAAGCTCATGCGGGTAGGCCCGCATCACCCGTTCAGGTGCAGGAATATGCACCTCATGCAGCAGCTCTATCACGCGGGCCTCCGCCTCTCGGCGGCGCCAGCCGAGGATATCCACCAGCCGGTTGCAGATTTGCGGCCCTACCCGGCGCGCCGGGTTCAGCGCCGTCAGCGGGTCCTGCGGGATCAGCGCTACCTTGGCACCAATCATCCGGCGGCGGTCCTTTGGCGACATGGCCTGCAAGTCTTCGCCCTCCAGCAGGATCTCACCACCGGTGATGCGGATGGCATCTGGCAAAGTGCCCAGGATCGCCTTGCCAATCATGCTTTTGCCCGCGCCGCTTTCACCTACCAGCGCGCGCACCTCCCCCGGGGCCACCTGCAACGAGACATCGCGCAGGATCGGCAGCGGTCCAACCCGCGCATTCAGGTTCTTCAACTCAAGAAAGCTCATCGTAGCACCGGATCAAAATGGTCCTTCAGCCCTTCGCCAAGCTGGCTGAAGCTGAGAACGGTCAGGAAAAGGGTGATCAGTGGAACGACCAGCACCCACCAGGAGTGATGAATGGCGGCGCGCCCCTCGGCGATCATGCTGCCCCAAGTGGGATCATCGGTAGAGATCGACAGGTTCACAAAGCTGAGGATGGCCTCGACGATCACCGCGATGCCCATTTCCAAGGTCAGCAGCACCACAATTGTCGGCAGGACATTGGGCAGGATCTCTCGTATCATAATACCAAACCGGCCCCGCCCCGCCACCTTGGCCGAAGCCACATAGTCCATTGCCCCCTGCGTCATCGCCTCAGCCCGGATAACCCGGGCAAAGCGAGTCCAGTCGATCACCACAATTGCCACGATAATCGAGGTCAGCCCGGTGCCCATCACCGCGATCAGCAAAATGGCAAACAATACCGGCGGGAAGGCCATCCAGATCTCGATCAATCGTGAAATCACCACATCAGCCCAGCCGCGATAATAACCGGCGATCAGGCCCAGCACTGCCCCCAGCGCGCAGGTGCAAGTGCCAGCAACCAGTGCCACCAGCAGCGCAATGCGGGCACCATAGAGAACCCGGCTCAGCACATCACGCCCCAACGAGTCGGTTCCCAGGGGAAACCCCGGCTCGGACCCACCCTGCCACATAGGCGGCAACCGCGAGGCAAAGAGATCCTGCGCCAATGGGTCTTGCGGGGCCAACAAAGGCGCTGCAAGGGCCGCAACGGCCAAGATCAACAGCCAACCACCCGAGAGCCAGAGCCGGGGATTGATCCGGCGTTTTGCCGCCGCGCGTCCATCAGCCATGTCGCAACCTCGGATTCAGCAGTGCATAGGTCAGATCGACCAGCAGATTGACCGTGGTAAAAATCACCGCGAACAGGATCACGATGCCCTGAATGAGCGGCAGATCTCGGTTGATCACCGCATCAATCGCCATATTGCCCAGCCCTTCGTAGGAAAACAGCCGCTCGATAATCACGGTGCCGCCGATTAGAAACGTAAACTGCACCCCCACCAGCGTCAGCGTCGGCAGGATTGCATTGGGCAGAGCCTCGCGCAGGATCACATGGTTTTCGCTATAGCCCTTGGTGCGGGCCAGGGTGACATAGTCCAAGTGCATGGTTTCCTTCAGCGATTGTTTCAACAGCTGGGCAATGATGGCCGCCAGCGGGATGGCCAGAGCCAGCGCGGGCATGAACATATGGCTGACAAGGTCCAGCCAGATATCAAACCGCAGCCGCAGTAGACTCTCGAATAGGTAGAAATTGGTCACAAAGGGCAGATCCAGTGCCGGCGAAACCCTCCCCGAGATGTGGAACACCGGCCAAAGCACGCCAAACAGCAGAATGAACAACAACCCCCAAAGGAAATCCGGCACCGAGAGTGAGACACCATTGGTGACATCAATCAACGCCTCTGCCTTGCCACCGCGTTGTCGGGTACCGATCAGCGCCAGAGCACCGCCAATCATTACTGCCATAACCAGCGCCATAATCGACAATTCTAGTGTGGCAGGCAGCCGTCCCAACACCAATGACATCACTGGCTGGCGACTGGTAATCGAGGTGCCAAAATCGCCTCCCAGAATGCCCCGGACCCAAATCAGGAACTGTTCCGGCAGGGTTTTGTCAAACCCATACAACGCTTTGAGCCGGGCGATGTCCTCTTCGCCTGCACCGGGCGGCAGCATCATCGCGATGGGATTGCCCGGCACAATGCGAATGATAAAAAATACGATCACCGCAACGCCGATCAGGGTGATCGACATCGACAGCAATCGTTTCAGAATTATGCGTATCAAGGTCATTTATTTATGTGCCGGGAAGAACCGCGCCCCTCCCGGCAACTGTCCTTTAGGAACGGGTCATCAGATGGGGCAGCAATGCCCCCGAGGCATGCGGCACCACCTTAATGCCGGGTGCGTGCAAAATAGGCTGCACATATTGGAACAAAGGCAGCACCAAAGCATCGTCAGCGATCTTGCGATCGACCGCTTTCCAGCCCTCGATCCGTTTGGCCTCGTCGGCCTCGCCCCAAAGCGGTGCAATCATACCCACCAGATCTTCGCCATCCCAAACCGAATGCGGCGAAGGTCCAAACATGGCAAACCCGGTGGAGGTGGTCGGGTCACCGATTGAATTGCCCCAGTTGTAAAAGGCCGCAGGCGCCAGTGTATCTGTTGCGCGCAGCTCGTAATGCTTGGCAATCTCATAGACTTCGATCTCAGCCTCAATGCCGACCTTACGCCACAACCCGACAATGGCCTGAATGACCTCGTAATCCTTGGGCTTGAACCCGCGGGTAGTCTGGATGGTAAAGCGCACCGGATTGTCGGTGGAATAGCCCGACGCCGCCAGCAGCTCTTTGGCGCCTTCAGGGTCATAGGGCGTGGTCACGCTGGCATCAAAGGCGGTGTAATCTGGCGTTTGCAAGGTATCAATCGCAACGCCATACCCAGACAGCAGCCGGTCAACAATCGCCTGTTTGTTCACCGCTTTGACCGCCGCACGGCGCACGTTAGGGTCTTTCATCACGTCGATGTCGTTGAAGAAGATCATGCCAATGTCAGAGATCGGCTGCGCCACCCCAACCAGACTGCCAGCACGAAGACGGTCAAATTCCTCTGATGGCATTTCAAGCGTCACATGGGCGTTGCCAGATTCAACCTCCGCCACACGGGCGGTTGCATCGGTGACAAACTTGATAGTGACAGTTTTGAACTCCGGTGCCTGCCCCCAATAGCCGTCATAGGCTTTCAGCCGGATAAAGGCGTTCCGTTCGTATTTCTCAACCATATAGGGGCCAGAGCCAATCGGCGCTGCCTCAAAACCTTCTTGGCCGTTCTTTTCGATATAGGCCTTGGGCAGCACATAACCGGTGAGGAAGGACATCCATTTAAAGATCGTTGGTTCAAACCGCAGCACATCGCCAGTGATCTGGTTGCCGCTCACCTCAAAATTGCCAATGGTGGACCAGATGAACTGGATCGGATTACCACCCTCAGGGTCAGCGGCGCGCTCCAGACTCCAAACCACATCTTCCGCGGTAAGCGGGCTGCCGTCATGCCAGGTAACGCCCTCGCGGACTGTCATTTCGACTTTGGTCTGGTCTGCGTTCCACCCCCAGTCTGTCAAGATACCCGGGGCCTGACTGAGGTCGGTGTCCTGGGCGATAAACATGTCAAAGACCGACTGATAGATGCCCTGAATAGTTGGGTTTACGGCTGAAGTTCCCAGCGTTGGATTCCAGCTGGGCAGATTGACGTTATTGGCAATCACCAGATCGTCGATCCCTGCGGCCAGAGCCGGCAGGCCTGTTGTCGCCAGTGCAATTGTCGCTGCACTCAGTTTCAGTAGTCCGCGTCTTGAAAAATCCGTCACAGTCATTCCTCCCTTTTATGATGTCAGTTTTTTGCCCAGCAAATACCCCGGCCCAACGCCGGTGCCTGCGCCTGGCCAGACGGCAGCGCCAGTGTGGTACAAGTCTTTGATGGGCGTGGTTCCATCCGAGCGTCCGCGCATTGGACGATAGATAAAGTGCTGCGACAGATGATGACTGCCACAGATCTGGTCGCCACCGACCAGATTGGGGTTGTCCGCTTCCAGCTCTGCCGGGGTTACGATCCTTTGAGCGATGATCTTGGCGCGGGTGCCGGGGGCATGGGCCTCGACAATATCCAGTGCTCGTTGCGCCATTGGTTCAGCAGCAGTTTGCCAGTCCAGCGCCGTGATTTCGCCGCCCGCATCACCTAAAATTTCACCCGGAACCATACGCACCTGTAACCACAGGGTATGCTTGCCCGCCGGTGCGCGGCTGGGATCAATGGTTGTGGGCTGCCCCACCACCACTACAGGTTCTTGCGGCAGCAAGCCCGCAACGGCCTGCTGATAGCAACGCGCCATCTGGTCCATGCTGGGCGCTAAGTGCACATAGGCATAGCCCCGCAACTGATCAGAAGCCGCCCAGTCCGGCAGAGACTCCATCGCCAAATGCACCATCATGGTGCCCGGCGCATGGCGGAAATTCTCGAGCCCCTTGTCATAATGGGGCTCCGTCTCACCAATCAGTGCGCTGAGGTTTTTGGGCGCAACATTGGCAATCACCGATTTTGCTGCGTGATGCTCGCTGCCATCCGACAGCCGGACACCAACCGCCCTGCCCTGCTCAATCAGAATACGGTCAACGCGGGCATCACAGGTCACGGTGCCGCCCGCGGCCTCGATACATTTGAGCAGCGCCCGCGTGACGGTATCTGCACCACCCTTGCCAATCACCATGCCAAAGGCCTGGTTGGCCATGGCTTCGAGATAAGGAAACAGCGCGCCCCCGGCGACATCAGGCGCAAAATCCAAATGCATGCCCCAGGCCGCCAGTGTCGATTTCACATGGGGGGAGGTAAAAGTCTCATCCAGCCAGACGCGCGGCGAAGAAGCCAAGAATTGCCCGAGGTCCAAGGCCCCCGAGAGCTTCTTTGCCCGCAGCAGCTTCCAGATATTCTTCGCCACGGCACGAAAGCCAAAGGAAGACCCCAAAATAGCAAAAATATGCGACGCCTGATCGGGAAACTCATCACTAAGGGCACGCCAGGTTTCCGAATCACTATTTGCAAATGCATGTATTGCAGCAGCATTGGCCTCGGCATCATTCCCGATGCCCAACCAGCGCCCATCCGCAAAGGAACTGGCAAAGCAATGCTGCGCCGGAACAAATTCCAATCCGGCTTCCGTGAGCATGTCACCAAACTCCTGAAAGAAGGGGGATCCAGCGAACAATGACAGGTTCATTGCTGCCCAGTCATGGGTGAAACCCGGTGCTGTATAAGCCCCAGACTTTACCGCCCCACCCGGTTCTGACGCCTGCTCAAACACCGAAATCCGCAGACCTGCACGCTGCAAAATCACCGCAGTTGCAAGGCTATTCACCCCGGATCCAACAATCAGAACATCAGAATTTTGACGCATATTTCCCCCTCTCGTGGCTATAGTGTTTGCAAATGCAAATATATTTGTCTAGCTTTGATTCATAAATCAGCACCCCGAACAGGGGGCGATCACTTCAGGGAGAGTGCCATGAGCGCGCAAAATACACTTACCAACTTGGGGCTACTGCTGGCCTCTGGCGGTGTCCGAGTTGTAGATTGTTCCGGGGTTTTGGGGCCGGACACACCAATCCTGCAACTGCCAGAGGACTTTGCCAAACCCACGCCCAAAGTCGAGATCCACAAGATCAGCGAATATGACGCCGACGGGCCATTCTTTGCCTGGAACTGGATGGTTCTCGGAGAGCACTCCGGCACGCACTTTGACGCGCCACATCACTGGATCACCGGTAAAGACTACGAAGATGGCTATACCGACACACTGGATGTAAACCGCCTGATTGCACCTGTGAACGTTATTGATTGCGCCGCCGAAAGCGCGGCCAATGCTGACTTTCTGCTGACGGCAGACCACGTCAAAGCCTGGGAAGCCGAACATGGCGAAATCGGTAAAGGCGAATGGGTCGTGTTGCGCAGCGATTGGGACAAACGCGCCGATGACGAGGCCGCATTCCTCAACGCCGATGAAAATGGCCCGCACTCCCCCGGCCCAACACCGGACTGTGTGGAATACCTACTGTCGAAAAAGATCGTCGGTTGGGGCAACCAGTGCATTGGCACCGATGCCGGGCAGGCTGGCGCGATGGACCCACCCTACCCGGCCCACAACATGCTGCACCGGGACAATTGCTTTGGGCTCGCCTCACTGGCCAACCTTGATCAACTGCCCGCCAAAGGCGCTATCCTGATTGCCGCACCGCTCAAAATTCAGCACGGCACCGGCTCTCCCATCCGCGCTCTGGCGTTGGTTCCACAGGGTTAAGGCAGAGCAGGTAATACAAATGGCCGATCTCGTCATCATTGGCAGTGGCATCAACGCGCTTGTCGCGGGGGCCCTGTTGTCGCGCAGCGGCAAAAAGGTGCTTTTGCTGGAGCGTGAAGACCGCATTGGCGGCTGCATGATGACACATGCGGCCACCCTGCCCGGCTTTGACCATGACGTGATGGCTGCCACCTTTGTGCTGTTTCTGACCTCCCCCGCCTATGCAGAACTGGCCGAAGATCTTGGAAAGCACGGGTTTGAGCTCTGCCATACTGCGCATCCCACCGCCGTGCTGCGCCCCTGCGGGCGCGGTGCGCGGCTGACCACTGACCGCACGGCAAATATTGCCGCCTTTAACACTCTGGCTGTGGGTGATGGCGATCAACACGGTGTCGATGTGACAGGGATCGAGGCCGATGCACCGTTCCTCTTCGCGCTGTTGGGGGGCGACCTGTGGTCTTGGGCCACCGCCCGCTTGCTGCTGGGACAGATCCGTAAAAGGGGCCTGAACGGGTTGAAGTCCTGGATCGGCACCGCCTTACGTCCGGCGCGTAGCTGGCTTGAAACCTCTTACTCCAGCCCTGACATTCAGGCGCTTTGGGCCCCCTGGGTGCTGCACACCGGGCTCACACCCGAAAGCAGCTATTCCGGTCAGATGGGCAAGGTCATTGCCTTTGCGCTGGAGGCCGCAGGCGCGCCCATCGTCAAAGGCGGCGCGGGCGAGGCCGCCTTGGCCTTTCGCCGGTTGATCGAGGCAAATGGTGGCGAAATCCGCACCGGAGTTGACGTGGCAAAGATCACCCTCTCTGAACCTAATGGAAAAACCCAAAGGGTGACCGGTGTTAAAACCGCGAGCGGTGAGATAATCCCCGCCAAACATGTACTGGCCTCTGTCACACCATCACAACTGTATAACCGTTTGATCACAGACGACGCCCCACAAGAACAGATTGCCCAAGCACAGCAGTACCGTCACGGACGTGGTAATTTTCAACTGCACTACGCGCTGGATGCGGTACCCGAATGGCTGGCTGAGGGTCTGGAAGATGTGGCGCTGATCCACCTCAGCGACGGGATAGATGCAGTGTCAAAATCCGCCAACGAGGCAGAGCGCGGCATGCTGCCCGAAACGCCCACCATATGCGTGGGCCAGCCACATCGTCTCGATCCCAGCCGTTGCCCAGAGGGTAAGGCAATCCTCTGGCTGCAAATCCCCGACGCACCGCGTCAGATCAAAGGCGACGCCGCAGACCAGATCGCCACTGATGGCTCGTGGGACGAGGCAACCCGCGAAGCTTTTGCTGATCGGATCGAGGACATTTTGGCGCGCCACATCAAGGGTTTCGACAAAATCAAGCTGGCGCGCACGGCCTATTCCCCCGCTGATCTGGCAGCACTGAACATGAACCTGGTGGGTGGTGACCCCTATGGCGGTGCCTGCACCCTTGATCAGTTTTTTACCTTCCGCCCGTTTAGCTCTTCGCGCAACGGCAGTACTCTCTTTCGCAACCTGCACCACATTGGTGCCTCCACCCACCCCGGCCCCGGACTTGGCGGCGGATCGGGGTTCAATACTGCGAAAAGGCTCGGCGCATGACACAGGATCTGGCAACGCTTCGGTTTGGCGAAATTGGTCTGGGCAATTTTGCCCCCTATCTGATGAACCGCATCATGGGCCGCTATAACGCCAGCCTGCGCGAAGAGATGGCCGAACTGGGGCTGACCACCCCCAAGGTCCGCTGCCTGGCTGTTTTGGCAATGATTGACGGCATCCTGATTGGCGAGCTGGCGGTCTATGCGGTGGTGGAATACTCCACCCTGTCGCGCACCCTGGATGGGCTGGAAAAAGAAGAGCTGGTGCGCCGCCAGCCCGACCCCGAAGACCAGCGCGCCACCCGGGTATTCCTGAGCGATGCCGGGCGCGCCACCTTTGAAAAGGTCTGGCCACGCATGGCACAGACCTACGCCCAGATGTTCGAGGGTATCTCAACCGATGAACGGCTGGCCTTTGAGGCCACCTTGCAAAAAATCCTGCGCAACGTGCGGGTTCACGACTTTTAACGACCCCGGCCCCCACGGCCGGGACCACGGAGGATAAAGATGGCAGAGCGCTCTTTCAAAAAAGAAGTGGAGCATCTCCGGGCAGGCACGGGCGAGACATTCACAGGCGAAGGTATTCTCGCTATCACCAAAGCACTCTTGGAAAACGGCGTTGGGTATGTGGGCGGCTATCAAGGCGCACCGATTTCGCATCTGATGGATGTCTTGGCCGACGCTGAGGAATTACTGGGCGAACTCGGTGTGCGGTTTGAGGCCAATGCATCGGAAGCGGCGGCGGCGGCAATGCTTTCGGCCTCGGTGCATTATCCCATTCGCGGCGCGGTGACGTTCAAAGGCTCGGTTGGGGTCAATGTCGCCTCGGATGCGCTGGCCAACCTCTCCTCTTCCGGTGTCACAGGCGGCGCGGTGGTGATCGTTGGCGAAGACTACGGCGAAGGCTCCTCCATCATGCAAGAGCGCAGCCATGCCTTTGCGATGAAATCACAATTCTGGCTGATGGACCCGCGCCCCAACCTGCCCTCAATCGTGCAATCGGTTGGCCAGAGCTTTGAGCTGTCCGAGGCGTCCAACACGCCGGTGATGCTCATGGTCCGCATTCGCTCCTGTCATGTGACGGGCAGCTTTGAGTGCCATGACAACCAGCGCCCTGCCCTGACGGTCAAAAATGCGCTGTCAAATCCGCAGCGTGACTGGAACCGGGTGGTGCTACCGCCGATGTCTTTTGCGCATGAACAGGACAAGGTAAATAACCGCTGGCCTGCCGCCCAACAGCACATCATCGACCAGAAGTTAAACGAGTTTTTCGGACCTGACAGCGGCAAAATCGGCATTGTTTGCCAAGGCGGTATGTACAATGGCGTCATCCGAGCACTGCAACGGCTTGGTCTGGCCGATATCTACGGCGACACCGATATCCCGATCTACTGCCTGAACGTCACCTATCCGCTGGTGGATCAGGAATTTCTCACCTTTGCCAAAGACAAAAAGGGGGTTCTGATCATCGAGGAAGGCCAGCCCGAGTTCATCGAGCAGGGGTTTTCTACCATGTTGCTGCGTTCAGATCTGAGCGTGAAGCTGCACGGCAAAGATGTGTTCCCCATGGCCGGCGAATACACCGGACAGGTGATGCTCGACGGAATTTCCGCCTTTGTGACGCAATATTCTCCCAATTTGATGCCCGGCCAGATGCGCGCGCCCAATCAGCCCGCACCCGAGCTGCCCGACCTGTCGCAAACGGTCCCAATCCGACCGCCTGGATTTTGCACGGGCTGTCCGGAACGACCCATTTTTGCCGCCTTGAAACTGGTGCAACAAGAGCTGGGAGAGCATCAGATCAGCGCCGATATCGGCTGCCACCTCTTTGCCTCGCTGCCCCCCTTTGACATTGGCGGTGCCACTATGGGCTATGGGCTTGGCCCCGCCTCCAATGCGGCCTTTGATGGCGGCGGCGAACGCAGAGCGATTTCGATCATTGGCGATGGCGGCTTTTGGCACAACGGGCTGTCCTCTTCGATTGGCAATATGGTGTTTAATAAGGCTGACAGCGTCGCCGTGGTGGTCGATAACTACTATTCAGCTGCCACCGGCGGGCAGGACATCCCGTCCAGCCGCGCGGACAATCCAACTAAATCCACCAATAACCCAATTACCAAGGCCCTGTCCGGCGTAGGCGTCGATTGGGTCCGCCACATCGATCACACCTATGACGTTACCAAGATGCGAGCCATTTTTCACGAGGCTCTGACCACCGAATATGACGGGCCCAAGGTAATCGTGGCCTCCAGCGAGTGTATGTTGAATCGTCAAAGAAGAGAAAAACCCCAGCGTAATCAAATGATTAACGATGGAAAGCGGATGGAGATCCCGCGTTTCGGCGTCGATGAAGACATCTGCACCGGAGATCACGCCTGTATCCGCCTATCGGGCTGTCCGTCACTATCTGTGAAACATCTGAACGATCCGATGCGTGATGATCCGGTGGCAAGCATTGATCAGTCCTGCGTTGGCTGTGGCAACTGCGGCGAGGTGGCGGATGCCGCTGTGCTCTGCCCCAGTTTCTACCGCGCCGATGTGGTGCATAACCCCGGAAGATTTGAATCCCGTTGGGCCCGCATGTCCGGACGGGTCATCCACTGGCTACAGTCCCGGCGTCAGCTCGGCCGTCTTGAATTTCTGGAGATCGCGCCATGAACGCAGCCCCGAAACTGACCCCCAAGCAGCCGGACAACCAGCTGAAATCAATCATTAAACTGGCCATTTTGGCCGTAGGTGGCCAGGGCGGCGGGGTGCTGACCTCTTGGATCGAAGCGGCAGCGCGCAGCCAGGGTTACATCACCCAGGCGACCTCTGTCGCAGGGGTGGCGCAGCGCACCGGCGCCACCATCTACTACATCGAGATGGCGCCCCAGGGCGGAGAAGGCACTGCGATGCCGGTGTTTTCCCTGGCGCCTTCAGCTGGCGACGTCGATATCATGATCGCCGCCGAAATGATGGAGGCAGGGCGCGCCATTCTGCGTGGCTTTGTCACGCCAGATCGCACCACGCTGATTGCCTCTAGTCACCGCACGCTGGCCTTGTCTGAAAAGATGACCCCCGGCGATGGCATTGCGTCCAGTGATGAGGTCCGCGCCGCCGCTGAAATTGCGGCTGATCAACTGATCCTGTTCGACATGGACAAATTAGCCGCGGACAACGGATCGGTGATCTCTTCAGCGCTATTTGGCGCTCTGGCAGGATCCGGCGCCCTTCCCTTTCCGCGTGTTGCATTCGAAGAGGCCATCCAGGCCTCAGGTAAGGGCGTCGCGGCCAGCCTGCGCGCCTTTGGCGCCGCCTATACGCGCGCGCAGTCACCAAACCCCGAAGCCCCTCCCTCTGAGGCACCACCCGCCCGCATGCGGGCCAGTCGTGATCCCAGCCCTCGTGGCCCGGCACGTCTACTGTCGCAATGGCAGGCACTGGAGGCTGAGGCCCGTGCCCTACCCGGCGCAGAGATAGCGCTGCTGGGCTTACGTCGCGTGGTCGAGTTTCAGGATCTCGCCTATGGCCGCGATTATCTGGCACGTCTGCGCCCCTTGGCGCAACAGGACCGCGGCGACGGAACACTGGCCGAAGCCGCCGCCAAGCATATCGCCAATGCCATGTGCTATGACGACATCATCCGAGTGGCCGACCTCAAAACCCGCAAAAGCCGCTTTGACCGCATCCAGACCGAGATGAAGGCTGACGACAAGCCGGTGCAACTGACAGAGTTCTTTCACCCGCGCGGCGAAGAAATCATCAGCCTGCTGCCAGCCGCGCTTGGCACCTGGATAGAGGCCCGCCCCCGGCTTGCTGCCTGGATCGACCGACGCCTCAACAAAGGCCGTCGCATTCGCACCCATCGGCTGCGTGGCTTTGTTCTGCTATATGTGATCGCTGGACTGCGTCGCACCCGACGCTACAGCCTGCGCCACCAAGTAGAACAGGCGCATCTTCTGAACTGGTTGAACCTATGCAGTGAAACGCTGCCAAAGAACTACGATCTGGCGGTAGAGCTGCTGCTGTGTCGTCGTCTGATCAAAGGCTATTCAGACACCCATGTTCGTGGCCTATCCAAATTCGCCCGCATTCTGGACACCCTGCCCGCGCTGATCGAGCGTGATGATGCAGCCCAGTGGATTGCCCGCCTGCGCGAAGCCGCCCTGCAAGACTCGACTGGCAACGCCTTGGACGGTGCCATTCAGACAGTATCGTCCTTTACCGAACCGCCAGGGTGAACACACCCTGGCCCCCTACGCCGGTTGGTTCGCACTTGTGTTGCCATCAGACCGCTGCCCGAACGGCGCAACGGAGCTAAAGAACCGCGGCTTTTTCCCTGAATTAGAGCCACAACCCCGAAGCGAGGCTATGCACCACGCAGGTCCAACCGAAATGTCTTTTTGATGCGGATGACGTCTTCTGGGTCGACTTCTGCCCTATTGGCATGCGTGTCCCACTGTTCGATCGATTCAGAGACCTCAGCGATGACCTGACGGGCTTTAGCCTCCTTCAGGCCCACGTTGGTTGCAAAAGCCAGTAAATCTGCCTGAGAGAACCCATTACGCTTCCCAGCCATGCTCATTTGGTGATCACGGGTCCACGCGCCATTTGGATTGTAGGAATACGCAATATCGTAAGCTGGCGAAAGCCGCCAAGATCCCGACCGATCCATGAGAAACGAGATGTTTTTCACATGATCATCCTGATTACGTGCCACAACATTGAACACAGCACGCCTGTACTGCTGCTCAACAACGTCCATCCCAAGGCCAAGTTTTCTGAGGGTCAGAATGGCTTGCTCATAGGAATAGGATGCAGGGTCGTTAAAGTCGAAATGCTGCATAGCGCCTAGAGATTGCATATGGATCTTGCGGCCCCTGTCGTCGCGGTCAAACCGCCGGGTCATAAAGTGGCTGCGACCACCTTCATGGTGCAATCGGCATTCGGACATGTCGATGCCAGCATCCTGCGCCATCATATAATATGCATACTCAATCCTGCCAAAGCCCTGCGGGTCAGCAAGTTCCTTGTCGCGGTTGTTTGACACGCCGTCGAATTTCAACAGCCAATGCTCATAGCCTTCGCTTACTTTCACCTGCCCAGATCTGAACTCGCCGGTCTTGCGGTTCCAGGCAAGGACCGCCTTAGCCCGGGCACCGCCTGCAGATGTTCCGACGCTCAAAATGTCTTCAAGCGCATCCGCGTCGTCTTCACCGCCAAGCTGCCCGGTTAGATTCTCCCGTTCATTCAAAACCCTGTTTGCAAGGCTCAACAGTTGGTCAACTTCCAGCTTTTTTGACTTTGTCACCTTACGAACTGTGGGTTGAAACTCCAGCGCACCGATCCCTCGATTTCCGATGTAGCAAAGCCGGTCAACCGGGCTAAAACTTTCCACACTCCGCCCGGTTTCAGCCAGCCAAGCATCAATGAGTCGATTACCAAACTTATCCGGGAGCGCATCAGCAAGCATGCCAGGAAGGCCCTTGAAGGTTTCTTTCCCAAGGGCTGAAAATTCGTAAGGCGCTTCCCTGACTGGCATTTTCAAGGGTGCTACTTCTATGCCAGCCCCCACGAACTCCGGGTCGTACTGGAACACACCTAAGGATCGTGCCTGATCCCAACTCACAGCGCCAATGCGTCTCCCCCACAAAACAACACTTGCGTCAGTCATCACTTTCCTCGCCCCATGTCCATGTGGGTTTGGCGGGTTTCTTGTCGACAGGCCGCGCCCGTTGGCGTTCGTTGCCTTTCCCCGAAATACGCTCGATAGGTCGAATTTGCCCCTCCGGCAGGGCCGACAGGATTGCCTCCTCTAGATCGAGCGCCGCAACGACGCGCAAAAACGTATCAAGCGTTGAAGGTTCGCCTCCCTCGAGGCGCCGCAAGGTACGCACGCCGATACCAGCTTGACCAGCCAACGCGGCCTGCGTCACGTTTCGCGAGAGCCTTAGTCGTGCCAACCGCTCCCCGATCTCGATTTCTACTTGCTGAGAGGTCGCCATTTTGTCCTTAAAGGTCACATGATGCCGGTTATTTCGGAATATTTGAATTTACAGGCCGTATTTGGCCTCTTATTTCCAAATTTGTCAACGGGCCACATATAGCCCTTTGAGCAGGCAATTGCCCCTTAATGAGACGCATATGGCCTCTCACACAACTCACTCATCATCTGCCGGTTAGAACTTCAGTGTTCAAGGAGTTTGAATCCGTCTACCTACGTGACCCAAGGCATTCGCGTTCAAATTGGGCACCCGTGCCCTACTCTCTGTGTCGCCCTACTGGTCCCGTTGAAATTCGACAACAACTGGGTCGACCGTCGAATTCAATCTCATTGTTTTCACCGTAAAGGGAGGGATTCATTATATTTATTCGTGAAATTGCCAATTGGCAATTTCTTACAGATTTTCAGCTCGATCCGTTAGAAACTTTTCCAACAACATGCGCAGGTCATCTGTTGGAGCATCCTTATCTATCTCCAACAGAATCTGACGCCCCTTGTCAGTTCTCTTGATGCTAAAATCTGAACCTTTGGCGCTATATACATGCTTTACCGAAGGCTTTGGCTTCGGCTTGGAAACCTTGCCTTGTCCTGCCTGCTTGAGTTCATTCAGCACCTTAACCGCGTCATTCCAAGGCGTCCCATGTGTCGTGGCCTGAGCCGCACGCATGGACTGCAACCACTCCGCCCGGTCGATCATTTTGGCACGTGTCTTGGGCTGTGCAAGGAACGGTTTCAAAGTCCGGGCATGGAGTTCTTTGATGTCATTCGGGCTTGGGTAAGCACTGACAATTTCATCGGGCAATTTGGCCAAAAACAGATACCGCGACAGCCAAGCTTCGGAAACCTGAAGCCGCTGCGCCATCGATTTCTGCTTGCCGCCATAGTACAGCTTTACCGCAGCCGCATAATCGCAGGCGCGCTCATAATCTGAGATGTCAGCCCGATCACGGTTTTCGATATCCGCCAGGCGAAAGGCCTCTTCGTCGGACAGGTCGCGCACTTCGATTAGATATTTGAACTGCGGATAGTTGTTCGCCCGCAGCCATGAAATGGCGAAATGGCGGCGGGCACCACAGATCACTTCGAAGTCGATTCCATCGACGCCTTCAACCCGGCGCACAACAGCTGGGAACTCCTGCTTGCCCTGTTGTTGAATACCATCAATTAGATCAGAACAGTTTTCCGGTGTCAGCAGATCATAGATACGATTGTGACGATCCCACATTCTGCAGCGTGATGGGTCGACCAAATGCAGCGTTTTTTCGTGTAGTTCACCGCTCAGCTTTTCGCCAATCGCATTTCCGCGCTTAAGAAACCGACCAGCGCTGCGGTCTTTCTTGGGATTACGGCCGTCTGCATCTATGCCACTCAGCACTGCATCAAAAATTGCATCATGTTTCTTTGTCATAGTAGGCCCTCCTGGCTGAGTGCAGCTTTTTGACTTGGCCATGTTTTACGCATTAGAACTTCGACCTCGCGACCAATAGAATCCAAATAGGCGCGGCACCGTTTGTGGGTTTCAGTGCGAGTGGCAGCACCAGTCATTTCATAGACCGTCAAAAGGTTGGCGGTGGCGTTATCGATTTCAGCAGAATCCTTAAGCACAGATTGCAACATGTCACCGGCAAAAATTGCATCCATCATTCGTTTGATCGCTACGTGGGCTGATTTGCCGTCGTTCATTTTCGTCGTAAGGATCTTTACAAACTTATAACTGTGCGAACCCCCAACTTTCTCAAGCTCAGCCAGGGTACTGGTCATCATTTTCAGGAAATGAACGGTTGATCCAAAGTCAACGTTGTTGGGCGGGGTCGGGACCAAAATAGCGTCTGCAGCGCGTAGGACTGATAGCGAAATCATACCAAGGGCAGGGGGGGGATCGAGAAGGATAACATCAAAGTGGTCACGGATCGAATTGATACCTTCACGTAGGCGGTCCAGCACAAACCCACTTTCACGGGCCATTCGGCCAGCAAGTTCATATTCCGCGTCGTATAGACCCAAGTTTGCAGCAACCATAGCGATGCCTGGCCAGTAGGTTGCGCGTAGGGCGTAGCGTAGATCTTGTGGTCCGCCATGACGGAAAAAGGGATAGAGTGTTTCTTCGTCTTCATCGATGTCGATGTCAGGATTCAAACCAAAGATGGAGGTGGTTGAGGCCTGGCTATCGCAGTCGATCACACAGACACGATATCCCTGCAAAGCGAGGTATTGGGAGAGGTGGGTTACAAGAGTGGATTTTCCAACACCACCTTTGAAATTCTGAACGGCGAGAACAAGCGCTTCATCATCCGGTGCCCGGTGCGGCAGAGTTCCAAAGATTTCGCGCATGTTGTTTATCTCATGCAAGGAGTAGCCTTTGCGGCGTCCTGTTTTATCATCTTTTTCCGGAGTAGGGAGGCGGCCTTCGTTTTCAGCATCTCGGATGAGAGTTTCCGATCGACCAATCATTTGTGCAGCTGTGCGGACATTAAACCTTAGATCCAGATTTTTTTGTGTCCCAGGGGCAAAAACCTGATCCCTTAACCGATCAATGACAGAACTTGCTCGGTTTGATAGAAGATCAAGGTCGTCGAGCGAAATCGAAGGTAGAATAGGATCTGCCATGGTGCCCCGTAGCTTTTGATATTTTGCCAAGTTTTTCCCAAAAAGCAAAACTTAGATTGATGATACTGTTTTTTCAAAAGTTCTTTGTCTTCGCAAGGAAGATGTAGGGGATTTTCAGAAAAGAGCGATTCTGGTGGTCATCTGTGCTCTAAATGACTCTTTGAAGGCGTTGAAGTCTTGTTCTGATTCTTTTTGTTCAAGTGTTCATGCGGACTAAGCATCTATAAGTAAAAGGTAAAACCATCTTACTGTTACATATTGGGTGCTAAAAATTACATTTTGGGACGGTAACTCTTACGGATTGGGTGGGTTAAACTTACGAATTGGATGGGGCCGCGGCGGGGTCAAAATATCCTTTGTTTTGATTCGTTTGCGCGTGTCTCTGAGCCCGTCTGGGTTAGATTTCTGCTGACGTAAAATTACATATTGGGTGCGCTCTGAACAATTTCGCTGCAATGATTGACTGACTTAGCATTTTTTCTTACAACGAAAAAAACAAAAAGTAAGAGTTTGGTGTAAGTAGTAATATGGCAGACGAGACCAAAAAACCATATAGTAGTTTGGATGCTAAACCTAACGCGGACTCACTGATTAAACCAGGAGAGCTGGTTGATCTTGTCGAAGTAACCCCCTTAACGCTGAATGATCGACGCATCTACAATATGATGCTGGAGCACGCCTGGGAGGAGATCGACAAGCCCGTAGTGCATCATGTGTCCAAGGCGACATTACGTGGCAGTCATAACTCAAATGACCGGATTGGCGACTCGGTTGAACGGTTGATGCGCGCCATTGTGAAAGTTTCGGTTTTGGTTGACGGGGAGCCTGCCATCGAGCGTGTTCAACTATTGGGGGGGAACATTGAACTCGAGCAGCCCGACGGGATGCTTTATTATGAAATTCCCCGCGCATTGCGAAAGATCATCAAAAACTCGACCGTTTTTGCCCGGCTTCAAAAGGAGGTCATGTTTGCGCTGTCGTCAAAATATGCACTGACCTTATATGAGATGGTGCAAAAGCGCGGCAATCTGCGGTTCAAATCTTCAGAGAAATTCAAACTGGAAGAGCTGCGTGGGATATTGGGCGTGCCTAAGGGGAAGCTAACGACCTGGTCAAATTTGCAATTACGCGCACTGGCTCCGGCGGTGGAAGAGGTGAACGCCTTGTCCGACTACAATGTCAGCATGACCCCCTACAAAGAGGGAAGGCGGGTCGCGGGTGTTGTGATGGAATGGACACGCAAGGATGCGGCTGGCCAATCAGCTGTCGACCGTGAAATCGAGTTTTCCAAGGTTGGGCGCAAGGCGCGCATGGAAGGTCGTGTTGAAGCGGTTGTTGAGCAAGCTCAGATTAAACCGCGTCCGGCCTGGCTGGAAAGGGCAGGGGAGTCGCTGAGAACAGAAACCTATGAAACCGCAAAGCTGAGGTTTCCGGGGTACGATATCTATCACGCGGAGTCCGAGTGGCGGGCTTGGTCAAAAGACAAAGAAGCGCCGCGCGATCCCGATAAGGCGTATTTGGCCTTTTTCAGGAATTTCGCCAAGAGCAACCCACTTTGAGAGCGGCTGTTGGCCAAGAATGCAGTCGCTCCATAAGGTTCCCGGCGAAGGTCAAACTCGATGCGTTAGGCCTGCCGTAAAATAACCGTCGAATGCAAAGTATGTTTCAGGCTGAATCACCTCGACCCAGACAAACGACCAAAATGCGGGCATCTTCGTCACCGGCTGATGTGTATACATGGCCCATGCTGCTATCGAGATAGGCGCTTTCACCAGCCTGTAGTGTGACCGGTTCGTTTGCCTCGGTATAGATCGTCAACTGGCCGGATTGCACAAAAACGAATTCCTGACCCGGATGGCGGATGAAGTCGTCAAATGCCAGGCGGCTGTGTGCCTTTACGACACCTGCCATCGGGGTCATCGCCTTGCCCCAAACATCGGAAAACAGCATCTCATAGGTGTAGTTTGGCGTGGTTTGAAGCTCAAACTCACCCAGACGCGCAACTGAGATGCTATTCTTCTGAAACGAGGCACCGCCTGTTCCAAAGAGTTCTGCCATGTCGACTCCCAGACCATCAGCCAGCTGGGACAAACGATCATAGGTCAAGCCAAGCAAGCCTCTTTCCGCCCGTGACAGGGTGGAAGCAGCGATTCCTGACGCAGTGGCCAAATCAGCCAGTGTCATCTTTTTGTCTTTGCGCAGCTTACGAAGGTTCTCGCCAAATTCGTTGCGCCCACCGTCTGTGGTCAACTCGTCGGACGTGGCGCTAGGCGGGGGAGGAGATTCTATCATGGTCCAATCATAAGCGCTCTGTTGTGGAATTCCTATACGCAAATTCAAATTGCCAATATGCAAAAATAAATTGCGTATACGAAAATTGTGTGCAAGCCTCTGGCAACCAAACCCGCGCAAGACGGGGCTGATCTTATGGAGGAAAGAATGAAAATGTTTACTTTCAAAAGCCTGGCGGCAGCATCCGCAATTGGCCTCACCCTCAGCGCATTGCCAGTGGCTGCCGAGACAAAACGCGTAGCAATCGCAAACTTTGGCGAACACCCTCAACTTAACGCCGTTGTCCAGGGGGCCCAGGACGCCATAACCGCTGCTGGGTTGGATGTTGAGTTTTCGGTAGACCATGTAAACTTTGACGCGACGCTGCTTCCCCAGATGCTCGCCAAAATCGAAGCTTCCAGCCCAGATCTGGTAATTGGCGTGACGACACCGGTGGCGCAGAACCTACTGAACTATCTAGGCAACTCTGGCACGCCGATCTTGTTTGGTGCCGTGACTGATCCCGTTGCAGCAGAACTGGTTCCTAGCTGGGATAAAGGTGGCAACAACATTACCGGGGTGGCCGATGCGTTGGATATCGATGCGACCATGCAGTTCATCAATGAGCTGTTCCCCAACGCAAAATCGGTGGGTGTTCCGTACAATCCAGCAGAGGCAAATGATCTAGCCACCCTGGAGCAGGTCAAACTGGCCGCGCCCAAATACGGATTGGCCGTGCAAGAAGTCGGGGTGGACAACACCAATGATATCATGGCTCGTGTGACCTCACTCAGCGCCCGTTCGGATGTCCTATACGGCCCAGGTTCAAACATGATCCAACCTGCGATTGCAGCCGTCGCAAGTGCGGCGACCCAAGCAGGTGTTCCTGTGGTGAACATGGATGGAGGCCCGGTTTCTGAAGGCATGATCCCTGCAGGCTATACGGTTAGTTATCACCGTATCGGTGAACTGGTTGGGGAAATGGCTATTCGGGTTCTGGCAGGCGAAAAACCTGACGATATCGCCCCACGGCGCCCCACGCGCGACGATCACGTCATGGTCATTTCGAAAAGCGGAATGGCAGCCGTTGATGCTGAGATCCCGGCCAGCTTTGCTGGATGTGATTGCATCGTGGACTGATCCTTTTCTGTCCGCACCTCGTGCTGCGGACAGTTTCCCAAACAAATGGGCCCCAGAAATGTTGAATATTACAAATCTCCGGCGCACTTTTTTTGCCGGTACCGCTGACGAAAAAGTGGCACTTGACGGGCTGAGCCTGTCTTTGGGCAAAGGCGAGTTTGGCGTGATTATCGGTTCAAACGGAGCCGGAAAAAGTACGTTGCTGAACGCGATTTCCGGCGCGTTGCAAGTTGATGAAGGCACTATAGCCATCGCGGATGATGATGTGACCAGGATGCCGGTTCATGACCGTGCCCGCCATGTCGCGCGGGTCTTTCAGGATCCGATGAAGGGCACAGCCTCAGGCATGACAATTGCGGAAAATATGCTGTTGGCGGAACTGCGTACCTCGAAGGCGCGCCTGAAACCCGGATTGACCCGGAAGCGGCTGGATAATTACCGCGAGCAACTGTCGTATCTGAAGCTTGGGCTGGAAGACCGGATGGACACCCAGGTTTCGCTGCTCTCAGGCGGGCAGAGGCAGTCGTTGTCTCTGGTTATGGCGGTGATCAAAGAGCCGGATATCTTATTGCTTGATGAGCATACGGCGGCACTTGATCCGCGCACGGCGAACCTGGTTTTGAATGCCACGCTCAGGGCGGTTTCTGCGCTGAAACTGACAACTTTAATGGTGTCTCACAACATGCAACACGCCGTGGATTACGGGAACCGGATTCTGATGCTGGAAGCCGGCAAAGTAAAACTGGACATCTCGGGGGCCGAAAAAAAGGGCGTATCGGTCCAATCCCTGACCAATCACTTTGCGATCAAGTCTGACCGCATGCTGTTAGGAGCCTGAGCCATGAATGAAGTCATTTCAACATTTATTGCACTGATCCCTGTGACACTGGCGCAAAGCCTTATCCTGAGTTTTGTGGTGCTTGCCATCATGATCCCGTTCCGGATTTTGTCTTTTCCAGACCTTACGTCCGAGGGGGCCTATCCATTGGGCGGGGCGGTCTGCGCGATTGCTATGGTTTCAGGTGTGCCTGCTTATCTTGCTATTCCTCTGGCCGTTGTGGCGGGATTTGTAGCTGGATGTGCAACCGCGCTTATTCATTTGCGCTTTAAAATCCACACTCTGCTGGCCGGGATTCTGGTGACCACGATGCTCTATAGCGTCAACCTGCGTATTCTTGGAAAACCAAATGTGCCGCTGTTTAAAGAGACCAAGTTGTTCGACTATCTCGACCTTGGTAAGGGCATGAATAACCTGGAAAAAATTCTCATTGTGGGGCTGCTAATGGGGGTGGTCGGATTTGGGCTGCGGCTTTGGTTTATGACAGAGCGTGGCATTGCTATGCGCGCTGTAGGGGACAACCCCGATATGGCCGAGGCACAGGGCAACAATGTGGACCGGGCCATTTTTCTGGGCGTGGGCGCCGCTGGTGGGTGTGCAGCCCTGAGCGGAAGCCTGATGGTGCAAAGCCAAGCCTTCGTAGATGTGAATATGGGTATCGGTTTGCTGATCAATGCGCTTGCTGCGCTGATGATCGGAGAGACCATTCTGGGGCGTCGCAAAATCAGCCAACAGCTTTTGGCACCATTTGTTGGGTCGTTGATCTACTACCAGCTCATTTCATTCTGCCTTGCCGCGGGTCTTGCGCCGAGTGATCTGAAAATCGCGACCGGTATTTTTGTTCTTGTCATGCTGGGGGCTCCAATCCTGAAGGGAAAACGGAACACCACGCGTCTCGCCAAAGAGAGTATTCGCGAATGATACGGCTAGACTACAAAATTGAAAAATGGCCTCTCAAAGATCCTTTTCGGTTTGCCGGCCATACGATTGTTGAGCTCGAAGCGATGCATGTCACGCTTGTCGACGGTGAGCATCGGGGGCAGGGCGAAGGTTTGGTGCCGGTGGTCTTCCCTATCACCATGGCCGAAACAGAGACACTGATGAAGTTGGCCCAGCAGGGTATCAATACAGGAGGTGATCCGCAAAAGATCTGCGCATCAATGCCTGCAGGTCCGGGGCGAAATGCCTTGGACTGTGCCCTGTGGGATCTGCGCGCCAAACAATCAGGGCGCAGCGTGTGGGATTTGGCTGGGTTAAATTCCGAGGCGGATTTTATCGAGGTTGATGAAACGGTTGGTCTGGGTCAGATCCCTGAAATGGCGGCACAGGCAAAATCGTCGGCCCACCGTGTCATCAAGGTCAAACTCGACGCTGAACATATTCCCGAGCGCGTTGCTGCCATTCGGTCGGACTGCCCCAGGACAGAGCTGATTGTTGACGCCAATCAAAGCTGGACGGTGGATCTGTTGATGCAGCATGCGCCTGCACTGGCAAAACTGGGGGTCAAGATGATCGAGCAACCCGTACCGCCGGAACAGGATCACCTTCTGGAGGAGATCTCCTGCGGGATCCCAATTTTTGCAGATGAATCCTGCCATGTAGCCGCTGATGTTGATCGGCTGAAGTCTCTGTACGACGGCGTCAACGTCAAGCTGGATAAAACCGGAGGGCTGACAGAGGCACTTGCCCTGGTGACCGCTGCGCGCGCTGCCGGAATGGGGGTCATGGTTGGCTGCATGTCAGGGACATCGTTGTCGATGGCACCAGCCTTTGTCATCGGCAGCCTTGCTGACTGGTCCGACCTTGACGGCCCGCTAATGATCCAAAACGACCGCGTTCCAGCAATGCAATATGAACACGGAAAACTGAAAAAATTCTCGCCTGCGCTTTGGGGCTGAGCAAAATTTGGAATGTGACCATGACACAAATTTCCGCACCATACCTCATCTACCTCGGTAACACCGAGATCGCCCAGTTTGCTAAAACCGGCCAGGGGCTCGTACACTGGCGGCCCGAGCGTTGTCTCGCCCAATTGCGGGAGACAGGGTGTCAAGCCGATCTGGGATTGCCGGACATGACGATCAAGGACGCTGTAGCCGTTGGCGCAAAAACCCTTGTCATCGGCACGACGTTCATTGGTGGACAACTTCCTGACGCATGGATTGCGCGGTTAAGCGAAGCATTGGAGGCAGGATTGGACATTGCAGCCGGATTGCATCAGTCGCTTGCCAGTGTTCCCCAGTTACGCGACGCTGCGGCCCGAAATGGTCGGGCAATTCACGATGTTCGGGTCAGCAAGACCGAGCTGCCAATTGCAAGTGGCAAACGCAGAACAGGGAACCGGTTGCTCGCAATGGGCACCGATTGCGCCGTAGGAAAGAAGTACTCTGCCTTGGCAATTCATCGCGCAATGGAAACCCGCGGCATGAAGGCGACGTTTCGCGCTACGGGTCAAACCGGAGTGCTGATTGACGGTACTGGCATCGCTGCGGACGCCATCGTTTCTGATTTCCTGGCAGGGGCAGTTGAACAGCTGACCCCGGCAGCTGACGCTGACCATTGGGATGTCATTGAAGGGCAGGGATCTTTGATCCACCCCGCTTATTCCGGGGTTACGCTTGGGTTGCTACACGGCGCGCAGCCCAATGCGTTTGTTGTCTGCCACGAAGTGGGTCGCGAAGAATTGTCTGGGTTCCCGGGTAACAAAACAGGGCAGATCGAAGAGATCATTGCACTCACGATGTTATTAGGAGAGAGGTTTTCGCCGGATATCAAATGTGTCGGCTTATGTCTGAATACCTCCAGTCTGACAGAGATGGAGGCAAAGGCGACATTGCTGACATTGGCCGAAAAGCACGGCGTGCCGGCCTGTGATCCTGTGCGTTTTGGTGTGAGCGATATTGTGCAGAACCTTTAAGCCCGCCCCGCATAGAGGGACGTTTGGCAGGGGGAACCTGCTTGATGCCTGAGGCTGGCAATGGCTGATTTGTACGGATCAGGTAGTTTAACCCGTTTCAGGATCTACAAGGCGCTTGCGTAGGATGCCACCGAACAGTTGGCATCCTAAAATCAAACAAATGACCCCAAACAGCATCGCGGCAATTGGCCGGTCAATGAAATCAAGCGGTGTATCAACACGGCTCATTGCGATGCGAAGTTTCACCTCCATAATGCCGCCAAGGACCATCCCAAGGATGATCGGGACAACTGGCAGGGCCAGGCGTTTCAGGATTACTCCAAATACCCCAAAGGCAGCGGCGATCGCGCAATCGGTGATCGAGTTTCTTAGTGAATAGACACCTACAAAACTCAGCAAGAGGACGGTAACACCAAGCGCACGTGTTGGGATTTGCATGATCCGTGTCAGCCAGTTTGTTGAAAACAATAGGAACACAACAACAAGAATATTAAGCAGCAACATGGCCAGATAAATAGCCATCACAAAATCCATGTCGTTCTGAAAAAGTTGGGGGCCCGGCACGACGTTGTGGACATAAAAGACCGATAACATCATTGCGGTCAAAGCCTCGCCGGGGATGCCGAGAGCCAAGAGCGGGATCATCGCGGCGGCGGGGACTGCATTGTTCGCGGTCTCGGACGCGATAAGCCCTTCAGGTGCACCTTTCCCAAACATCTCAGGGCTTTGCGAGGTTTTTTGCGCATAGGCATAGGACATGAACTGTGCGGTGAATTCACCAACACCGGGGATCATTCCCATCAGGACGCCAAAAGATGCTGAAACCGAAGCGATGCGTTTGTAGCTTTGTAGCTCTTTAAAACCAGCAAGTAAGGTCCCCTTTACGCGGCTAGGATGGGGGGTCTCGTTGGGTTCAAGAAGCAAGACAAACGCTTGGGAAATCGCAAATAATCCAAGCACGACAACGATGAGATCAAAGCCGGAAGTCAGCCAGTCCTGGTCGAATGTATAGCGTTGGGAGTACTTTACGGGTTCCAAGCCAACGGTGTGCAAAAAGATGCCCAAACAGGCCAACATCCCCGCAGCGAAAACTTGACCTCGATGGGCGATGATCACCAAAATGATGCCCAGCAGCGCGGCGAGAAATATTTCCTTTGCCCCAAAATGCGGGGCGATCAGCGCCAGCAATGGTGACAACACCATAAGACAGAGTATTGAGAAAATGCCGCCAAAGAACGAAGCGGAATAAGCCAGCGACAAAGCCCTATGGCTTTCCCCGCGCTTTGTCATGGGGGTGCCGTCATAGGTTGTCAGCGCATTCACGGCCGTTCCAGGCGTGTTGATCAGAATGGCCGGGATCGCGCCGCCGTACATTGATGACCCGTAAATCCCCAGTAGCGCGGTAAGGCCGACAATCGGGTCAAAAGCAAATGTGGCAGGCAGCAGAATGGCAATTGCTACAGCGGCACCAACCCCAGGGATTGCCCCGATGATTACGCCACCAATTGAACCAAACAGAAGTGCGACCAGAACATCCCAGCGGGCAAGGATAACAACACCTGAGAGAAGAGTTTCCATGGTGTTCCCTTTTAGAAGTATGTCAGCATAAAGCTGCGGAGTGTGCTGGGCAGAAATTCATAGAGCGCACCGCCGGGTAAGTTCACTTGCAAAACTGATTTGAATAAGACGACAATACCAAACGCTACCAAAGCCACAGTGCCAATCGTGCGCAGGTCGCGGTAACCCGCGCGCAGCATGAGTGCAGCAGCAGCAAACACAGTGCTTAGAAGATAACCCAGCAGCGGGACCAAGCTGACATAGACGAGAAACCAACCCGCATATTCCAGAGATCTGATCCATAACCAGACCTCGCTCCAGCGGCCTGCGATGCGGGGTGACACAAAAGAGCTGACCGAATGTAAAATGGCGAAAAACAACATTCCACCCAGCGATACCGCCGGCCAGAACCGAGGTTGCGTATAAAGATCGGTGCGTTTCGCCCAGATCGTTTGCCATGGCATCATTGCCAGCAGACTTGCGGCAACAATCATAAAGGCAACCGCAAATACCAAATCACCGGGGCGGCGTTCGCGGTGGAACAGGCGCACAAAAAGGGTTGTACTGTCGGATCTCATACCCAGGCTGCCTCTTTTTCCGCGAAGATATCCAAGATCAGGGCCCGGAGGATTTTAGGATCACGGGTATCCGCTTTGAAGAATGCTTCGATGACATCCGCTTGCGCCAAACGAGCAACAGGTTCAGCCGCGGTTTTCACCGCCTCCTCTCTTATTGCGACAGGCAGGAAGGTAGACGCTCTGACAGCATTCTTGACAATGTTAGCGGTGAATTCTGGATGCGGTTGAATGCCCAGAGCATTGCCAGATATCAACATCATTGCGTTTTCACACATCTCGGATTTTCCAAGCCGAATTGCGTCTGGTGGTAAGTCGAGAACCTGATCCTGATGCCAAGCCATCGCATGCATCTGTTGTCCTGATGCGAGCGTGTAGGCCGTGCGGCCAACAGACCATCCGCCATTGAATTTTTCGACACGCCCACCCCTCACTTTAGCCAGCAGTTGATGACCAAAACAGATGCCCACAATGGGGGCATTGGTATTCAACAGACCGTCAACACAGACCTTTAGATCGGCGATCCAGGGCAGATCATCATACACCCCATCCTTGGAGCCGGTGATGATCCATCCATCTGCCTCGTCTGCGCTACGTGGCAGCTCCCCGTTTCGCACATCGTAATGACGAAAAATGAAGCCTCGGTCCTGAAGGAGGTCTTCGTACATATCGCCATAGCGCGCGTAGATCTCGGTCAGGGTAGGGGGCAAGATACCTGCGACCAGGAGGCCGATCTTCATCGCGCGTCCAAAGGTTGGGCATTGTTGTAGCCGCGATTGGCGTAGACGAGGGCTTTGTCACCCTCATTTAGGCCTATGTGTCGGACTTCCCCGACAAAGATATGGTGACTACCGCAGGTGATTTCGTGCTGTACGGTGCAGTCAAACGATGCCAGCGCACCCTGAAGCATCGGCGCACCAGTTTCGCCCTTGGTCCAAGTTGCGCAGTCGAACTTCTCTTCGTCCTTTGCATCGGTTCGACCGGCAAATGAGTCCGATACTGTCGTCTGATCATCGCCCAACAGGTTCACACAGAAACTGCGGTTCTGTCTGATCGCTGCGGCGGTTGGTGACAAATGGTGCACACAGGTCAAAAGCGTTGGATTGGGGGTATCGGCAGAAACTGACGAGACAGCGCTGACCGTAACGCCGCGACGACCGGCGATGCCATCCGTGGTGACAACGTAAACCGAACAGGCGGCTTTCGACATACCTTCAAGAAATAGATCGCGCATATGCTTACCCCAATTCGAAAAAGCGGCGAAGTTCTGTATCAGGCACCATATGTTGAAAGGCGACCTCCTGTGCTTCGCGTGTGGCAGAGAAACCATCGACAAAGGCGTCGCCAAGCCATTCCCGCGCAAAGCTACTTTCGCGCAAGGCAGCAATCGCATGAACGATTGTGCGCGGATAATGGCGTGGTTCTTGTTCGGATGGCACGTAACCATTTCCGCTGACTGCTTCATCTGGTTCGATTTTCTGGGCTATTCCGGCAAGCCCGGCAGCCAGCGTTGCCGCCACTGTGAGATAGGGGTTGGCATCAGAGCCGGGAAGTCGGTTCTCCACTCTCAATGAGCCGGCATCATGGCCAACAACACGAAAACAGGTTGTCCGGTTTTCAATGCCCCATGTTAGGGCAGGGGGGGCAAATGTTCCGGGTGCGAAGCGACGGTATGAATTCACGGTTGGTGCAAACAGTAACATCATCTGGCCGATGTAAGTCTGCATACCGCCGATGAAATAACGGAATGTATCGGACATATTGTCTGGCTTCGTTTCATCCCAGAACAAGGGGGTTCCATCCTCACCTTTCAGTGACACATGAATATGGGCTGATTGACTGTCGGCCTGCTCAGACCAGCGCGCCATATAGGTGATTGTTTTGTTCTGCCGCATTGCAAGGGCGCGCATGAAGTTTTTCAGTAAGATGGTTTGATCAGCCGGTTCCAAGCCGCCGCCAGCACCTGTGCAGGCTTCCATGAACCCTGGCCCGATTTCTTCGTGCATCTTGGCAAGGTCGATCTTGAGCGCATCACACATATCTGCCACAGCGGTGTACCATTCAGATTGCGCCGTCTGGTAAATAACCAGGTCATGACTGGCGTGCACCGTTGCTGGCGTCAGATCGCAAAACCCTTTTGCTGCGATGCTTTCCGATGTTTCTTCGAAAAGCGTGTATTCCAGCTCTAATCCGTATTTGAGCGACAGCCCCATACTATCAGCTTTGTCGATCAGTCCCGACAGCATTGCGCGAGGGCACATCGCAGCTGTTTCACCAGTGTAGTTTGATAGAACAAGAAGGTCATGTCCCGGCACTTCCCATGGAATTGACCGAACTGTGTCTGTGTCGACGGCGAGTGGGCTGTCGTGGAAATCCGCGCTATCATCGCTGACACCAGGGAGGTTCAGAATTTCGTCAGTTGGATCAAGGGCAAGAGTGACGGGGGACATGCCCATGCCAGCATGCAAAATGCCCTCAAACGACTTGCGCGACACCTTTTGCCCACGCAACAGCCCGTTTGTGTCGCTCATGGCCACGGTGATGAAACGCGTGTCATTCTTATCAAGTATGTCTTTCATCATGATCTCCGTAGGGGCCGCTGAACTCCCAATGCATCAAGCTTTTCAATGTCTGTTTCCAGATTTGACGAATAAGCGCGCAGGAAGGCCTTTAACCCTCCGAGGATGACCGGCAGCAGGTCTTGATCACTCGGTAGATTGTTGGGGAAATGCAGCGCCGCATTTCGCGGCCCTGAAAGGATGAGCGCCCACAGGTGTTCAGCTGCAAGCCAGCTGTCTTCAAATATGAGGTGCCCGGCGTTTCGTTGTGTTTCAAGGTAGGCAGCAACACCAGCTTGAGCTTTGGCCGGGCCTGTTTCATTGAAGCTGGAAACGATGTCCGGAACCCGGAGTGCCTCTCCTATCATAAGGCGCGCGATTGAAAGGTTATCTGGGTGCAGGACATAGTCCGCGTATTGCCAACTGAATTCCCAGAGGACGAAGGTGAGGTCTTGTTCGTCAGTGTTTTCAAATGCAGCAAGAATTTTAGCGCGCCCAGCTTCCAATATCGCGCGGAATATGTCGTCCTTTTGTCCGATGTATTGATAGAGTGTTGGCTTTGAAACTTCAGCGCGTTCAGCGATGGCTTGCATCGACGCGCCTGAATATCCGTTGCGGGAAAACTCAATCAGAGCGGCGTCAAGAATGCGTTTTCTCTTGGCGGCTTTCTTTTCTGAGCGCGTGTTATTTGGTTGTTTGTTCATCGGCCCGACCATATCCAAAAATGATTTGATATGATGGTTTACTTCCATTGGCTGCTCAAGATTGCAAACATGCCCTGCGTCGGCAATGACCTCAAACTGAACAAAAGGGGCGCCGGCATCAAAAAACCGGTGACTTATCTGGCGAATTTCAGCAGGTGGTGCCAAGCGGTCAAATTCACCGGTCATCAGCAAAACAGGGAAGGACGCTTTGCTAAAGTCCAGTTTTTCCAACGGGTTTGTGAAACACGTCAGCGCATCCCGGTAGGTGGCTGAGGGTATCGTGGCCATTGACTCACGCAGTGTTTGGCGCACTTCCTGTGTTGCATTTGGTCCCGAGATTGCATCAACAACCGGCACCGCGAAATCGGATGGTGACTGCCCTGCGTTTAAGGGAACCTCGCGTGAGACGCGAAACGCTTCGCGCTCATCCGGGTCGGCCTCTGACATTCCTGTACAGCCGCCACACAGGATCAAGCCGGCCAATTTTTCCGGGTGTTGAAGGGCGAAACTGGTCGCTATCCAGGATCCATAGCTTAGACCACACAACACAAGTTTTTCGGCGTTGAATGCGTCCATTACAGATAGGATGTCTTCAAAATAGTCATCGGTTTTTGATTGCTCAAACCCCAATGTGCTATCGCCGTAGCCTCTCAGATCAAGGGAGACCACGGGCATCGTATTCCCGAGGGCTGCCAGTTGGGCGTCCCAATTTGATCGATTTCCGCCTATCCCATGAAGAAAAAGGCAGATGGTTTTTTCATGTTGCAACCCCTTTGGCGCGATACTCATCGCCAGCCGGGGTGTTTGACCGATTGATTTTGTGCCGATCGCACAGCTTGGAAGCCTGTCCGTTGGACTATTTTTTGGCTCGGGCGGTTTGCTCAGAACGGTGATACCGGCATCAAAGACTTGCTCGGTCCCCGCGGCTATCTCTTTTACGCGGGGTGCTGCCGCTTCAATGTCAGCATGCCATGTCAGTGTAGACCCCGTCTCACTAGGTGAGATCTTCAATCGCGCCGCATATTTTTGCGCATCTGCAATGCCTTCCAGTGCGACGTAAGCCATCACATGGTCACTGTTGCTTAGATAGGTCAGACGTTCTCGGACTATGGCGGTATCGCCCTTTACTCCAAATCGACGGATGACCTGAGCATCTTTACGCTGCTCACGTTCCATCCACTCGACAAGCGGATGCCAGGGCGCAGAAAAATCCTGAACAAAAGCCCAAATATCTGCAGGGCGTGCCGATGAACTTCCGATGCGATGGACCGTTTCCCGTGCCATGATTATTCCGCAGCAAGAGGGGCGTCGGTTGCAGCCGGTCGCCACATGGAAATTCGAGCACTTGCTGTATCAGAGCTTGCCTCGTCAATTTTATCCATGTCGTAGAGCGTCAACACAGATAGGTAGTCTTCCATAATTTCAGTGGTGTAGGGCAGCATCAGCGCGCCACATCGACTGTCACGATACATGCGTTCAAGTGGTAGCGATTTGAGCATCGATTGCCCGCCGCAGGTGCGGATTGCCAAGGCGGTCATTTCCTGCACACCTTCCATAACGGCATATTGCGCCGCATAGAGCCGCATCACCTGCGCCTTTGATGGAAAGCCGCGAGCCTCCATAAATGCTGTGTGCCAAAGGGCGCGCATTTCGGTCAATTTCTGAAACATCTTGGCGACAGTTGCACGTTTTGTCGGATACACGCGTCGGTCGATTGGCGGCAGCCCTTCAACTTCGCCACGCAGATATTTGACCGTGTAGTCATAGGCGCCTTGCGCCACGCCCATATATGCAGGTGTCAAAGTTGCCATCATATGTGGCCATTGGGGGAGGGTGCGCACGAACATGCCTTGCGGCATCATCATTTCTTCTTCTTTGACAAAGACATCCTTAAGCACGAGGTCTTTGGAATGGGTGCCGCGCATCCCAATAGGGTCCCACTCTCCGATGACTTCCAATCCCGGCGTGTCCTTATGAACAGCAAAGTTCATCGTGTCTTCGTGGCGCGGTTCGATGCCTTCAAAATGTTCGGTGCAAACAATTGAATAATAGTCACAATATCCGGCCAGCGACGCAAACTTCTTAAAGCCATTGATGAGGTAACCGCCTTCGACTTTTTTACAATTGGTTTGTATGGGTTTTGAGGTCCAATTGGTTCCTCCTTCGGAAATTGGTTGTGAATAGATGGCGTTGTTTTCAACGACGTTGCGAAACTGGCGTTCACGCAGTGGTGCGAATGCTGCGCGATCTGCGTCGGTCAAATTCGGCAATTCGTACATAAAGCGAGACCACATCATCGAAGATGTGTGCATGTTGAAGGTGAGCGCAGTTGCGCCACAATACTTGCCGATCTCAGCGCCGATCATCGCGTATTGACCAAGCGAAAAACCAAAGCCGCCAAATTCCTTTGGAATCACCAGACGTAGAAAGCCAAGCTTGGCGAAGTCCTCGTAGTTTTCAGTTGGAAAGCTGGCGTCTTTATCAATTTGAATGGCGCGTTTTGCAATTGTCGGCCCGAGTTCATTGACCAGTTCCATCATGTGCAGGAATTCAGGGGCAAACTCATCTGTGTTATAGTAATCGTGGAAAGTGTTCATGCTAAATCTCCTTGGAGTTTGCCTTTGATAACGACAGGTGTGCCGTCCAATGCGATCGTGCAGCCGCGCATTGGCAGATCGAAATGACCCAATGTGAAACGGCCTGCGTATTGATTAGAACCTGTGGACCACAGGAAGTTGCCAGCCCAGGCGCGGAATTCGGTCGCCTGCAGGTCGCCTTTGTCATACAGCGCTAGGCTTTCCCAACGGGCGTGCGGGTTCATGCCCCAGCCCACATGACTAAAGCCATATGCCTTTGGATCATCCCAGGCCGCGAGATATTCGCGGAATAGCTCCGCATCCAGATTATCGCCTTGAATGTCCTTGATGTAGTCATTTTCAATGATCATTGTGACAGGATCACGTAGGTAGTCTTTGAACGTCAGGTTCATATCACCGACATCCATCACAACCTTGCCGTTGACCGCGTTTTCACCCGGAAAACACAGGCAAAGACCACCTGGCCAGTGATCGACTGCGCCCGGACGGGTTGAAAACCCCGGTGTCCCGCCGCATGGGGCATCTTTGATATTGATCGTCAGGTCGGTGCCCGCATCGGATGTCACCCGCATTTCAGAGGCGTTGCGGAGCATCTCGATACCAAGGGCGACTTTTGGTCCAAGTTGGGCCCGGGGTTCTGTCCGCTCAAGAATTTCCGGGTGTTCATTGCAAATGACCAATAGCCGCGTGCCTGCTTGTTCGATCTCTGCCATCTCCTCGGCGTGGATCAGCCCTTCAACAGTAACGTCAACGATGACGTCCACCTGTTTGAGGGCTTCGATCACATGCCGGGTGTTCTGGATGGCGTCACTTGCACCAGTAGATTTTACCGGAACAGGAGCGGATTGAGGCGCTGAGGGCAAAATGATTGTCGAATAGACCGCGCCAAGATCAAACAATGCAAGGCCTGCGAGTTGTGCCATCACCGGTCGTGATTGGGTTTCAGCAACGACCGCTACTTCTGTGCCCGATCCGATCCCATTAAGTGCAAACACGCGCTTAAAGGACGCAACCCATTTGGGTTCAGGAATTTCCTGCATCATTTCAGTTTGACCTATTTTTCGTATTGGGTGCGCCATCCAAGTCGACGCACCCGTTTTTTCTGGAGAGGAACAAGATTACTGCCCCAGGATTTCAGCCATCGTGCCCATCACAACCATGTCGGCTTCGATCTGAGCTGCGGCTTCGTCTGCCGTCTGCCAGTAGGCTACAGCACCGGTTTGCGCTGCAAATTTCTTGGCTTGATCGGACTGCATGGTTTCTGCTGCAACAACAGCAATCTTATCGCGAACGTCTTGGGGGGTGTCTTTGTGAACAAACAATCCGTTCCACATGCCAAGCAGCAATTCAGGGCGAATTTCGCCTACGGTTGGTACGTCGGGGGTCATTGGCAAACGATCCGATGTCAATGTTGCAAGGATTGTCATATCGTCAAGACAGGGCAATAAAAGTTGGATCGACGTGTTTCCAACATCCGTGTCGCCAGAGGCAAATGTATTGCAATCGATCGCATCAAATGCAGCGTCCGATCCGTAGGAAAACCCCATCTGAGAAGCCATCGAGAAAGTGACTTGCGTTGGCGTTAGCTGAGCACCGAAATGCGCAAGCGAGACCTTGTTGTCCTGTGCATAAGCCGCCAGTTCGTCCATCGTTTGGTATGGCGCGTCATTTCGTGTTGCCAGGACCATTGGGTAAGCTACAAAAATGCCGACCGGCTCAAATGGGTTTGGATTCAGCGGAGGAATCCCGATCAGTGGACCCACAAGAGGCACGTCCATCACGAAGGACCCGATTGTATAGCCATCTGCAGCCGCGCCCGCCACTTCGATGGCACCGGGGAAGGGGCCACCGCCGCCACCCGGTTTATTCACCACTGCCGCTGACGTGCCATATTTTTCACTGAATTTATCAGCAATCATCCGGGTTAGAATGTCCTCGACGTCACCTGGTGGAAACGGCACGACAAAGCTGACTGGTTTCTCTGGGTATTCTGCAAATACAGGGCCCGCTGCAGCCGTCGTGGCCAGCGCGATCACAGTTGCCAGTTTAAATCGATAGTGCAAAGTTCTTACCCCTTTTTTACTATACGGTTTAGTAACTAACAAACATGTATTTTTGTCAATTGTTTTGTTGAAAATCCTTCAAGTGTTTGAAATTTAACCTATTAGTGGTGGTCTTTTGTGTAAAGTGAGACCGCCATCGCATTGTGCCATCATGCAAGCCGATGGGTTTGGCGATGTTCAAAGAGAACTGTCTGAAGGTGTAATTACTGCCCACAAAGCTGGCTTTCTAGCGTCATTGCCTGAGTGGAAATGAGACTTCAAATATTTACCGAGACGGCGGCGAACCAGGCCTTAAAGTAGCCCCATACAGCCAATGGATCACGTTGTTGATTGCTCCAAAATTTGGGGCATATAAGGGGGGCAATCACCGTCGAACGCAAAGTTATTACCGCCCTCCAACGTGGCGAGTTGCATCAGGTCAATGTGCCAATTCGTTAACGGTGTTTAGAAGCAATTTGCGCCGGATCGGCTTTCGCAAAAACTTGGCCCCGGAATTCAACGCGCCATCCAGGTCAGTAGGGGAAGGCGCATGGCCTGAAATAATGATGCATTTCAGGTCAGGGTTCAGTTGCTTGCCGTAGTCAAATAAATCGTAGCCTTGGAGAGTGCCCGGCATAGCGACATCAGTAATCAAAAGGTCGAAGCCTTGTACTTCGAATAAGATCTTGGCGGCCTCATCACCATTGCTAGCTGAGCCTCCCCCAATGAAGTGGTCCGCCCCTATGATTAGGAAAGCGGAGGACCTGAGATGGCCATTAAGAGACCCAAGCCTGAAGAG
>NZ_WQLV01000016.1 GCF_009753675.1 Parasedimentitalea huanghaiensis
CGCTTCAGTCCCATAGTCAGTCTCCTTTGTTGCAGTAAATGCTATCAAAGGAGCGGCATCAAACCGCGACAGGTCCACAGGTCGTAAATTATCAGATACCAATCCCGTCTTTTGGAGTTTGGGGCTACAACTTGGCCAGCAAACATCCAACATCGGATTTAGGGAACCTGCCTCATGACCTTCGGTTTCTTACACCTGAAGTATTTGCATCGGCACGCGTATTTCCAGCCGACTTACTGCCAGAGCGAGCGCTGAGGGTGAATACGATTTTCAATCCGAGCATCTACCATGAATACGCTCGCGACGTATCGGGCTACTAGACAGAGAACTGTACACTGTATGGCAAGTCAGAAGTTCACTGGCGCGCAAGCGATCTAAACATTCAGCTGTTAGGAAAATTTGCGGAACAGTCTTGTCATGTCGAACAGTTCATCCAGCCGGTCATAGCGATCTCGGGTTTCACTCCAGCCTTCTTCCTGAGTTGCCGCAATCATCGCCTCAAGCAACATCATGGTAGAGATATTGGAATCCCAGGCTGACGGAATTTCGACCCAACAATTAAAGCTATGCTGCGCCACTGGTGCAATTGGACTGGCCCATTGATCGGTAATCAGGATGATCTTTACACCGCGATCAGCCGCCAGTTCCGCAAGCCTTTGCAAATTGGTTTCATACCGTCGGACGTCGAACATCAGCAAGGTATCACCTTCGACCATATCCAACACGTAATGCGGCCAGGTAGCTGAGGACGATGTCATATGCGTCACACGCTGCCGGATCGCCTGAAAGTGGGTAAAGGCATAGTCGGCCAACGCACGGGTGATACGCCCCCCAACCACATATAGCCGCCCTTCTGTGTTGGCCAGTTTCCGTACCGCAGAGTCAAACTGTTCTGGATCAATATTGAACAATGTCTGGCCAAGGTTATCTGTCACAGCCTGTGCAAATCTGTTCAGAAGATGCCCTTCGGGGGCCTCGGTGATCCATTTGTCACGCCGCTGAGTCGGCCCCGAAACCTTGGCTTCCAGCTCTTTCAGCAAGGCCTGCTGGAATTGAGGGTAGCCTTTAAAGCCGAGCTTTTGCACCATACGGGCTACAGTTGGCGTCGACACTTCAGCATTGGCTGCCACAATTGTAATCGATGCCAGCCCCGCAGCCGGATAGTTTTCTAGCAATGAAGTCGCGAACTTACGTTCTGATTGGGTCAATGAAGAATAGTGTTCGCGAAGCAGTTCGCGGACGGTGGCGGTTGGATCGGTCAAAACTGCTGTCCCATTCTAATTGCCTACCTTTTAAGCACTTACCACACCAAAAACAATTCTCCTCTACGTCAGGCGCGGTCGCTCCTGAAAAGATATTGACACACTCAAGCCGCCATGGAAAGATCTTTCCAAAATGGGAGAGGGCTGTATGTCATTGGGCGATTCCAACGCTTGCGCGAAGGTCGCGGAGATCAACAATCCGGAGGGATCCGGCGTTGCCTTGATTCTCTGTGAGCATGCCAGCAACCACATTCCTGAAGCCTATTCGGGCCTGGGATTGTTGTCGGAAGACAGGGGCAGCCACGCGGCTTGGGATCCGGGCGCACGCGCCATAGCACTCCATCTAAGCCAGGCTCTGAATTCTCCGATGGTGGCCGGTCGGGTCTCGCGTCTGGTCTATGACTGCAATCGCCCGCCCGAGGCAGCCTCGGCGATGCCTGAAAAATCAGAATTGGTCGAAGTTCCGGGCAACCGGAACCTGACAGACGCACAGCGTCAGTTACGGGTGGATGAAATCTACCGACCGTTTTGCGATGTCGTTGGCGATGTCATCACAAGCCGCAAGGCGGCAGGTATGCAGACCGTTCTGATAACGATTCACAGCTTTACTCCGATCTACTTTGGCCAGCAGCGGGCAGTAGAGATCGGCATTCTTCACGACGATGATCGCGCGATGGCTGACGCCATGCTGGCGAACGCCCATACCCTGCAACATCGTCAGGTAGAACGCAATCAGCCCTATGGACCCCAGGATGGCGTGACGCATTCACTGCAACTACATGGTCTGGCCAATGGTTTGGCTAATGTAATGATCGAGGTTCGCAACGATCTCCTGCGTACACCGGAAGATGAGGTCAAAATGGCCGAAGAATTGTTGGTTCTGATTAAACCCGCTCTTGCCACGTTGGCGCAACAAGGGGGCGACAATGCCTAGAGTGATAACCGGATATATCCGTGGCGTGGACGCGATGAACCGCTTTATCGGCCGGATCGCCATGTACCTGATATTTGTGTTGGTTGGCGTGTTGTTGTGGTCGTCGATTTCCAAGACGTTTTTCTATCCGTCGATCTGGACGCTTGAAACCGCGCAGTTTGTGATGGTTGCCTATTACATCCTTGGTGGCCCCTATTCGATCCAGATGGGATCAAATGTGCGGATGGACCTGTTTTATGGCGGTTGGTCGACCAAGACCAAGGCCTGGATTGATGCTTTTACTGTGTTGTTCCTGATGTTCTACCTCGGCGTACTACTGTACGGGGCGGTTGGATCAACCGCTTATTCCATTGGCTATTTCGGGGTCGAGCCGTTCTCGTTCTTCTGGGATCTGTTTCTGACCCTGTTCACCGACGGCGTGTCGGGTGTCCAAGAAAAACTAGGTTATCTGGAGCGCAGCCCAACCGCCTGGCGGCCCTATCTGTGGCCAGTAAAAACCCTGCTTTGCATTGGTGTCATCCTGATGCTGCTGCAAAGCCTTGCAGAACTGTTCCGGGATATCGGACGTCTTCGTGGAGTTGACCTCTGATGTCATATGAATTGATCGCAATCCTGATGTTCAGCGGTATGATGCTGATGCTGATGACTGGCCAGCGTGTGTTTGGCGCCATCGGCTTTATCGGAGCCGCCGCTGGTATGGCCCTCTGGGGTGTCGGCGGGTCGGATATTCCATTTGCCGCAGCGATGAAGCTGATGAAATGGTATCCGATGCTGACGCTGCCGATGTTCATATTCATGGGCTACGTACTGTCAGAATCCAAGATCGCTGATGATCTGTACAAAATGTTCCACGTCTGGATGGGGGGCATCAAAGGTGGCTTGGCCATTGGCACCATCGGCTTGATGGTTCTGGTGTCGGCGATGAACGGATTGTCGGTGGCCGGTATGGCCATTGGCGCCACCATCGCCCTGCCCGAACTGCTTCGCCGTGGCTATGACAAGGTTCTGGTGACTGGTGTGGTTCAGGCCGGATCGTCGCTGGGCATTCTGGTGCCGCCGTCTGTGGTGCTGGTGCTATACGCAATGATCGCTCGGCAACCTGTTGGGCAGCTTTGGCTGGCCGGTGTGCTGCCAGGTCTGATGATGGCCACGATGTTCATCATCTACATCTATCTGCGCGCCCGTATTCAGCCACATCTGGGACCTGCAATGAAGCCCGAAGATCTGGCCGAGTTCGAGCAGATCTCTGACCATCCGCTGCGGTTGAACTTCATTGTTCTAGGGGCGCTAATCCTGTTACCATTGCTGGCCATGACCGGCCTGTCAGATGCTAAAACCACCGCTGGGATAGCTCTGGCTGCTGCGGTTGGGTCTTTTGCCCTGCGTCACAACCCGATGTTCTACAAAGACGTGTTCATGAAGGAAAAGCACCGGCTGTTGTTCTCAGGTGTGCTGCCATTGGCGATCTTTGCCGCGATGATGGTACCATTTGTCAACGGCTGGACCTCGTTGGTGGAAAGCTCGGCCATTGGCGCGATGACCGCCTTCGTTGCTGCAGTTTTGAAAGGCCGCATGAACAAAGAGGTGTTTGAAACCTCGGTCCGCTCAACACTTGGCATTTCCTGCATGTTCATGTGGATCATCCTGGCCGCACTTGGCTTTGGTGCGATCTTTGACGGTCTTGGTGCGGTCAACGCAATCAAGGACCTGTTCACCAGCCAGTTGGGTCTGAGTCCCTGGATGATCCTGATCCTGATGCAGGTCAGCTTCTTGCTGATGGGCACATTCCTGGATGACACCGCAATGCTGGTGATCGTTGCACCGCTTTATGTGCCGCTGGTGGGCGAGCTGGGCTTTGATCTGATCTGGTATGGCGTGCTCTACACCATCACCACCCAGATCGCCTATATGACACCGCCGTTTGGCTACAACCTGTTCCTGATGCGGGCGATGGCGCCACCTGAGATCTCGCTGCGCGATATCTATATCTCGATCATCCCCTTTGCCCTGATCATGGTTTCAGCGCTGGCATTGGTGATGGTCTTCCCACAGATCGCCACATGGTTACCTGGCTATGTGTACGGAAAATAACCTCGAGAAGAGCCCCGCGAGGGGGCCGGAATTTCAACAAGGAGAAAAAATATGACCACAAGACGTAAGTTTTTGGCCGCAGCTGGTGCCGGTGCAGTTGCTGCACCGCTGGCGACACCTGCCATTGCTCAATCCACCATCAAATGGCGCATGCAGACCTATGCCGGTGCATCGCTGGGTGAGCACGTGATCAAGCCTGCCATCGACATGTTCAACAAGATCGCGGGCGACCGCATGCAGATCGAACTGTTCTATGCCGATCAGCTGGTCCCAACTGGCGAGCTGTTCCGTGCGATGCAGCGCGGCACCATTGATGCGGTTCAGTCCGACGATGACTCGATGGCGTCGCCAACCGAAGTCACCGTATTTGGCGGCTACTTCCCGTTTGGTTCGCGTTACTCGCTCGACGTGCCTGTGCTGTTCAACCAGTACGGCCTGAACGAGATCTGGGACGAAGAATATTCCAAGGTTGGCGTCAAGCACATCTCGGCTGGTGCATGGGATCCGTGCCACTTTGCCACCAAAGACCCAATCCGGTCCTTGGCTGACCTGAAGGGCAAGCGCGTCTTTACCTTCCCAACCGCTGGTCGTTTCCTGAGCCAGTTCGGCGTTGTCCCTGTGACACTGCCATGGGAAGACATCGAAGTTGCGGTACAGACAGGCGAGCTGGACGGCATTGCATGGTCCGGTATCACCGAAGACTACACCGTTGGCTGGGCCGACGTGACCAACTACTTCCTGACCAACAACATCTCGGGAGCATGGGCTGGTTCGTTCTTTGCCAACCAGGACCGTTGGAACGAGCTGCCAGAAGACATGCAGACCCTGTTCCGTGCCTGCTGTGACCAGTCGCACTACTATCGTCAGTGGTGGTACTGGGGTGGCGAAGCTTCCTTGCGGGTCAATGGTCCAAAAATGGAGCTCACCTCGATCCCTGATGAAGAGTGGAAGACCGTCGAAGACGCAGCGGTCAAATTCTGGGACGAAATCGCTGCCGAGAGCCCAACAAAGGCCAAGGTTGTCGAGATCTTCAAAAAGTACAACGCCGACATGCAGGCGGCTGGCCGCCCTTACCGTTACGGCTAAGACTGACTACATATCATCGGAGCTGGCCCCACGCGGGCCAACTCCCTTCATTGACAAATTCCGGATGCAAATTGATTGCCCGGCCTAACATTACAAAGGTTGCTCATGCTTTCCTTCGACACGCTTAAAGAACAGGTTGCCGATGGCACCGTTGATACCGTTCTGGTCTGCCTGGTGGACATGCAGGGCCGCCTGATGGGCAAACGCTTCCACGCTGGTCACTTTGTGGCAGGCGCATGGGAAGAAACCCATTGCTGCAACTATCTGCTGGCCACCGATCTGCAGATGGCCACACCTGACGGTTATGAATCCACCAGCTGGGAACGCGGCTATGGCGATTACGTCATGAAGCCCGATCTGGCCACACTGCGCCCGGTGCCTTGGCTCGAAGGCACTGTGATGGTTCTGTGTGACGTTCTGGATCACCACACCCACAAAGAAGTCCCCCATTCACCGCGCGCCATCCTGAAGAAACAGGTTCAGCGTTTGCAGGCCATGGGGTACGAGCCGATGACCGCCACCGAACTGGAGTTTTTCCTGTTCGAGAAGAGCTTTGACGAGATCCGCAAGTCTGGCTACCGCGATCTGGAGCCGATTTCCGGCGTCAACGAAGATTACAACATCATGCAGACCTCGCGCGAGGAACACGTGATGCGCCCGATCCGCAACCATCTGTGGGATGCGGGCCTGCCGATCGAGAACTCCAAGGGCGAAGCCGAGACTGGTCAGGAAGAGCTGAACATCAAATACGCCAACGCCCTGAGCACGGCCGAGTACCACACCATTGCCAAGCACGCGATCAAGGAGATCGCGCATCAAGAGGGTCACGCGGTGACCTTCCTGCCCAAGTGGAGCCATGACAAGGTTGGCTCGTCCAGCCACGTGCACCAGTCGCTGTGGAAAGACGGCGCGCCTGCGTTCTACGACGAAAATGACGCCCTGGGCATGTCGCCGCTGATGAAAAACTATATGGCGGGCCTGCTGAAATATGCGCCCGACTACACCGCTTTCATGGCGCCCTACATCAACAGCTACAAACGCTTTATGAAGGGCACCTTTGCCCCAACCCGGATCATCTGGTCGGTGGACAACCGCACCGCCGGTTACCGTCTGTGTGGTGTTGGCTCCAAGGCGATCCGGGTTGAGTGCCGCATTCCGGGGTCCGACATGAACCCCTATCTGGCAATGGCCGCCATGCTGGCCGCCGGGATTGCGGGCATCGAAGAAGGTCTGGAGCTGCAAGAACCAACCAAGGGTGATGTCTATCAGGGCAACACCGGCATGATTCCGGGCACCCTGCGCGATGCGGCAGCCACGTTGAAGGGCTCGGAAATGCTGCGCGCCGCACTGGGTGACGACGTAGTAGACCACTATACCCGCGCAGCCGAGGTCGAGGTCGAAGACTTTGATCGCGTCGTGACCGACTATGAAATCGCCCGCGGTTTTGAACAGGTTTGATTGAATTCGAATTCCCACTGCCAGCCGTCTACTGACGCGATTGGCGGTGGTTTTGAAAGAACTTTGAAGAGTGTAACAGGGCAGTTGCTGCCCCTGAAGCTGGAGGTTTGGCAATGGGCCAGACACTGAAGTGTATCTCGCCGATCGATGGATCGGTTTATGCAGAACGCGAAACCTTGTCGCGGGATGCGGCATTTGCAGCCACTGAGCGTGCTCGCTCGGCACAAGCGGCCTGGGCGGCTCGCCCGCTGGCGGAACGCACCGAACTGGTGATGGCTGGTGTTGCAGCAGTTGGCGCCATGAACGACGAGATCGTGCTTGAGCTGGCCCATATGATGGGTCGTCCGGTACGATTTGGCGGTGAATTTGGTGGCTTTAACGAGCGCGCCAGCCATATGGCCAGCATTGCTGAAGAAGCGTTGGCCGACATCGAGGTTGGCGAAGACGCAACGTTCAAGCGTTACATCAAACACGTGCCACACGGCGTGGTGCTGGTGGTTGCCCCGTGGAACTACCCCTATATGACCGCAATCAACACCGTGGCCCCTGCCCTGATTGCGGGCAACACCGTTGTGCTGAAACACGCGACCCAAACCCTGTTGGTGGGTGAGCGGATGGCGGCTGCCTTCCACAGTGCTGGCGTGCCCGAAGACGTGTTCCAGAACGTGTTCCTGGATCACGACACCACATCTGAGCTGATTGCCAAAAAGGCGTTCAACTTTGTCAACTTCACCGGCTCCGTCGGTGGTGGCAAGGCAATGGAACGCGCAGCGGCGGGTACATTCACCGGTGTCGGCACCGAGCTGGGCGGCAAAGACCCCGGCTATGTCATGGAAGACGCCGATCTGGATGCTGCAGTGGACACACTGATCGACGGTGCGATGTTCAACTCGGGCCAGTGCTGCTGCGGAATCGAGCGTATCTATGTGCACGAAAGCCAGTATGATGCGTTTCTGGCCAAGGCGATTGACATCGTCAAAGGCTACACTCTGGGTAGTCCACTGGAAGAAGCCACAACCATTGGCCCAATGGCCAACGTGCGCTTTGCCCAGGAAGTGCGTGATCAGATCGCCGAGGCAGTTGAGGCTGGCGCAGTGGCCCATATCGACACCATGGCCGAGGATGATGGCGGTGCCTATCTGACGCCACAGATCCTGACCAACGTGACCCACGATATGCGCGTCATGCAGGACGAGAGCTTTGGCCCGGTGGTTGGCATCATGAAGGTGTCATCGGACGAGGAAGCCATTGCGCTGATGAATGACAGCCAGTTTGGCCTGACCGCATCACTGTGGACACAGGATGTCGACCGCGCGCAGGCTGTTGGTGACCAGATTGAAACCGGCACCGTGTTCATGAACCGGGCTGACTATCTGGATCCGGGCCTGTGCTGGACTGGCTGCAAAGACACGGGTCGCGGTGGCGGCCTTTCGGTGATCGGGTTCCACAACCTGACACGCCCCAAATCCTACCATCTAAAGAAGGTGACAAGCTGATGAGCCTTGTTGGAAACTGGTCCTATCCGACCGCAATTAAATTCGGCGCTGGCCGGATCAAGGAACTGGCCGAGGCCTGTGCGCAGGCTGGCATCAAGAAACCTCTGTTGGTGACAGACAAGGGTCTGGCAAGTCTGCCGGTGACCCTGTCGACACTCGACATCATGGAGGCCGCAGGTCTGGGCCGCGGCATGTTCTCGGAAGTTGATCCCAACCCAAACGAGAAGAACCTGGAAGCTGGCGTTGCCGCCTATAACGAAGGTGGCCACGACGGTGTGATCGCATTTGGCGGTGGATCCGGTCTGGATCTGGGTAAAATGGTTGCCTTTATGGCGGGTCAGACCCGTCCGCTGTGGGATTTTGAAGACATTGGCGACTGGTGGACACGCGCCGATGCCGATGCCATCGCGCCGATCATTGCTGTGCCAACCACTGCTGGCACTGGCTCTGAAGTTGGCCGTGCCTCGGTCATCACCGACAGCGTCACGCACGCCAAGAAAATCATTTTCCACCCCAAGGTTCTGCCAACCGTGGTGATCTGTGATCCGGAACTGACCGTGGGCATGCCCAAGTTCATCACCGCCGGCACCGGTCTCGATGCCTTTGCACACTGTGTCGAGGCGTTCTCGTCGCCGCATTACCACCCGATGTCGCAGGGGATTGCGCTGGAAGGCATGCGCCTGGTCAAAGACTACCTGCCCCGCGCCTATGCCGATGGCACCGATATCGAAGCGCGCGCGCAGATGATGTCGGCCGCTGCGATGGGCGCCACTGGTTTCCAAAAAGGGCTGGGCGCTATTCACGCCATGAGCCACCCGATTGGCGCGGTGTTCAACACCCACCACGGCACCACCAATGCGGTCTGTATGCCCGAAGTGCTGAAATTCAATGCCAGCGCCATTGCTGATCGCTTTGACCAAGCGGCTGCCTATTTGGGCATCGACGGCGGCTTTAACGGCTTCCGCGCCTATGTGGACGAGCTAAACGACAGCATGGGCATACCACGCAAACTGTCCGAGCTGGGTGTGACCGAGGCCAGCATTCCTGAGTTGGTCAAAGGTGCGATCATCGACCCATCCTGCGGCGGCAACCCGGTTGAGCTGACCGAAGCAAACCTGACAGAGCTGTTCAAAGCAGCCCTGTAAGTACCAAGCTATTCATGGCTGAAGCTCCCCAGTCTCAGGCTGGGGGGCTTTTTTGTTTTGGATAGGTCCGTAAATCGCCCTGTTGATGAACTGGTGCCGACATAGGCGGCTAAACAGCCGCCACTTGTGAACAGCAAGCGCTGCGAAATTAGGTATCAGTTGGTTTCTTTCCAAAGCCAAATTTGGTCGCTGCCCAACCTGTCGCAGATGTCACTGCTTCAATGGGCGCGTAGAGAACACGCTTTGTTGCAGCCGTCGTGGAGTTTGTTGCAGCGAACGAAGACACGATTTTTTCGATCGCCAACTCTTCGCTCTCGTCAATTCTCCCATCAGCCTCTGCAACTTCGTGAAGAAATTCGGTTAGGCCTTTCTGTATTTTTGAGAAGTCGCAATCTGGATTAGTTCGAGCAAATTCGGCGAGTTCCTCGGTCATTTCAGAAAGGCGCACACTGCGGACGTTTTCTTCCAGTAGCTCAATGGCGTGAAGGGCATAGTCGTTGGAAATTCCCCACTCTTCCGAGAAGTAACTACGGATTGCTGACTTCTCTAAATCGTCAACGTTTCCGTCCATCGATGCCACCTTAAGGGCCAGTGCTCCGACCATATCAACAAGCGTCGCTCCCAAAACGTCGATGGGTGTGTTGAAAAATTTGGGGATCTCCTCGACGCGGCTAACTTGGTAGCTACGGAACAATCGACCAACGCCGTAGCTGAGACCGCCTGTCGCCACTGCCGCGCCAATAACCCAGCCCACAGGGGTTAAGGCAGACGCACCAGTAATAAGAGCCCAAACCCCAGTTGGAGCAAAAAAGGTGCTCGCGACACCTGCTGATGCGGCGGCCGCAGCTCCATCTCTTGCAGCGCTACTTACCGCCCACAACTCACTAACTACATTTGCAGTGCGTAATGAAGAGAACGTGGAAGATCCGGCCCCAATTCGCGCCTTAAACCGCTCTTCGTTTTCAACGACTTTGTTCACGCCATCAAAGCTGGCGATCTGTTCTGCTTTTGTATGTTCCATGAGTTTCACTTCAACCTTGCAAAGCCGCAAATTCCATCGCGACCCGCTCCATCGCGTTTTTCATTGCGTTCTGGCGCAGGTCTTCGATCGCACCGGCGGCGATCCCAAGCAGGAAAATCAGTTTATTGAGGGCTACTGCTAGAGCAGGGATGAGAGCGCCAATTGTTCCTGTGCACAGCGTTGTCAGCACAACAGCAACGATGGCTGCAAAGGTCGTGTTTGGAAACTTAGTAACCAGCTTGTATGCAATATCAATAATCCGTCGCCCAACTGCTACAACCGTTTCACCAATTTTAACGGTGACTTTTGCCACATCATACAAAAGCGCTTTGGTGTCTGCAGAAAGCTCTGTGCGATCAAGCATTTCCTTGATTTTGCGGATTGGAGGAGATGTTTGGATATGCTTCAATGCTTGTTCTAATGAAAGCTGTTCAGAAAATTGTTCGTTATTCGCCATCGTCATTTTCTATACGTCCTCAAGTTGCAAGAAACAAAACCTCAGCCATTTGTAAGAGTCAACGCTGAGCATTGTTTAAGCATCGAAAACTGGAACCAACTGACCAAGCAGTGACACTGCCCCCCCATTTAGGACAGACGCGGCCCGAGCCTTCAATCCGTATGAAAGACCAACCTACAGCGACGCGCCCAGACTGATGGTCGGGCGCAAGACCTCTAGCACTGGACCCATATCGCTCTTGGCTGCGCGCGCCTGCAAAATAATCTGTGCGGCGCGTTCACCGATCTGGCGGCGGCAGGCATCAGTCGTGGCCATTTCCAGTGGCAGGCCCTTCAGCAATTGAAGATTGTTGAACCCTGCCAGCGCCACATCACCGGGCACCGACACCCCTTCGGCCAGACAATGCATCAACCCACCCACCGACATCACATCACTGGAGTAGTAGATGCACTCTAGATCGGGATTACGCCGCATCATGCTGGAGGTGAGCTGCCGTCCCGTTTCGATCGAGGAATCCCCGGAATAAAGCTCTTGGTCGTGTAGGTTCATCCCCTGCGCCGCCAAGCCATCGACAAAACCGTCAAACCGTTTTCTGGCGCGAAAATCCTGCGGCATCTTGGTCCCGATAAAGCCGATCTGTTCATAGCCGCGCGATAGGATTAGCTCTGCCATGTCTCGTCCGGCCTCAAGATGGGAAATGCCAACACAATGCCCCACCGGATCACCATCGACATCCATAACTTCGACCACCGGTATATCGGCCTGTTGCAGCATCTTTCTTGTCGCTTCGCTATGCTCCAACCCCGCGACAACTAGCCCCGAAGGCCGCCAGCTGAGCATCTCGCGTATGACCTCTTCTTCTTCTTCCACATCATAGCCAGTGATACCCACCACTGGCTTCAGCGGACTATCTTTCAAGATGGCTGAAATTCCCGACAGCACCTCGGGAAACACAAAGCTGTTCAAAGAGGGGACCACGACGGCCACCAGATTGACCGATTGCGATGACAAAGAGCCTGCAATTCTATTGGGCACATACCCATGACTGCGGGCAATTTCTTCAACCCTTATGCGTGTTTTTTGTGACACATCCGGCGCGCCGCGCAAGGCGCGCGAGGCAGTCATTTCACTGACACCCGCCAGCAAAGCCACATCTTTCAACAATAATTTTTTCGTCATGGCTGCATGGTCACCTACTGCGGCCTCCACCGCAAGGGGGGCGCTACTGATTCAAGACTTGATTTCCATCTCCGTTAGCGATAACGAATAGTCAACCGTTATCGATAACGATACATTGGTGACGATCTCGTATAAATTTGGCGGAGTTGGACATATGACCCTGAAAATCGCAATCAATGGTTTTGGACGCATCGGCCGAGGCGTGCTGCGGGCGCTTATCGAGAATGACACCAGCGACATTGAAGTTGTGGCGATCAACGATCTGTCACCGCCAGAGACCCTGGTACACCTGTTGAAATACGACAGTGTGCATGGCCGTCTGCGGGCTCCGATCACCCTGACCGAAGACACGCTGACGGTTGGACGACACAAAGTACGCCTGTCGGCCATCCGTAATCCGGAAGACCTGCCGTGGCAGGATGTCGATATTGCCTATGAATGCACCGGGTTGTTTACAAGCCGCGAAACTGCTGGGAAACATCTTAAGAACGGATCCAAGCGTGTCCTCATATCGGCACCAGGCAAAGAAGTTGACCGCACTGTTGTGTTTGGCGTCAATCATCAAGAGCTGACCAGCGACGATATCATTGTTTCCAATGCCTCCTGCACCACCAATTGCTTGGCTCCCGTAGCTCAAGTTTTGGACACTGCGTTTGGTATCAAAACTGGCTATATGACCACCATCCACGCCTTTACGGGTGATCAGCCAACTCATGACACCAGTCACAAAGATCTGTACCGCGCCCGAGCTGCTTCGGTGTCAATGATCCCCACTTCAACTGGCGCAGCCAAGGCCATAGCTGAGGTTCTGCCGCATCTGAAAGGTCGGCTTGAAGGTTCTGCGATCCGGGTGCCAACTCCAAATGTATCGCTCGTTGATCTCAGCTTTGTGCCAGAGCGCCCTGCCACCGTAGACGGTATCAATCTGGCCCTGCGCACCGCTGCCGAGGGAGAACTGGCTGGGATTCTATCTTATGAAGAAGACCCAATGGTATCGATCGACTTCAACCACGATCCGCATTCCTCGTGTTTTGCTGCTGCGCAGACCAAAGTAACCGAAGATGGTTTGGTGCGCATTGTAGCCTGGTATGACAATGAGTGGGGCTTCTCGAATCGCATGATCGACACCGGTCGAAAAATCGGACAGCTGATGCGCGACGAACGGATGGCACTGGCCAGCTAGACTCTCGGAATTAGCAGACTTTTCAATACACTCCCCAAGACCCCAACTGCTCGCACGCTCCGGCATGCGAGCAATTTTTATGCGAGAATTCAACGAATTAACGTCACGAGACCTCTGTTTGAAAGCAGTTTAAATTTGGCTCGGATTACCCGTTTTTGTTGTTCTAGATCAAAGATGTTGGGCGAAACTAAAGGGTAGGTTGGCGACGAATTAACAAGTCGGCTTACCTAATGCTCGCCCCTCGCCAAATCTCAACTGCAACGCGTCTCCGCCCCGCTTTCCCAACTTGGGTTAAAGCGCTGGTGGCGTCTTGTGCGCTGCTGCTGCAATTGGTGTTGCCAGTGGGTTCTCACCCGGCAAACGCGGGCGAATGGATGGTGATCTGCGGATCCGAAGGGCCCGCACTGGTGCAGGTCCAGCTGGCAGATGAAGACCAAGAAACTTGCCCCATGTGTGACAGTTGTCAAATGTGCGGAGAGTTCAACTCGGCCAATGCTTTGCTATCTGGCACCAGTGTTCCTGCTGACTTATCCCATTCATCTAACAAAGCCATCATATGCAATGACGCCGTTGGCGCCAATCCGGCGCAATTCTGGCCTGCCAGCCGTGGACCCCCTTTGGCTCAAGTGTTCACAGTAGGCCTTTTCAGCCAACGCCCCCATGCCGCAACCCCGAACAAAGGAGGTGCGTCATGGACTTAAGACGCGCGATCCCGAGCCTCGCAAAAACACTTGCCTGCCTCCTCGTAACTACACTTTTCATGGTCGCCTCGAACGCCAAGGCCGATAGCCTTGCCAGCTTTCTAGCAGACCTGACCCCTGTAGAATTAGCGCCCGGAGCCGAGGCCTTTGGCCCGGTGTCACCGGACACCAAGGTTGCCCCGGTTCTAAAGGACGGCAAACCCGTCGCCTGGGCGTTCCTGACCTCCGATTTCGTTGGCACCACCGGTTACTCCGGTAAACCCATCCATGTTGTCGCTGCAATTGACAGCGATGCGGTGCTGACTGGTGTGAAACTGGTCAAACACTCGGAACCGATCATCCTGATTGGCATCCCGAACTCAAAAATGATCGCTCTGACCGAAGGCTATGCCGGTCTTGACCTGAAGGCCGAGGCTGCCACTGGTGGCGAGGCACATGATCTGGACATCATTTCTGGTGCTACCGTCACAATCATGGTGATCGACGACAGTCTGGTGCGGGCCGGCATCAAGGTCTCGCGCCTGCTTGGTCTGGGCGGGTTGTCGCCACAGGTTGCCGATGGCCCACGACGTGAAGTCGATATGGCGCAGGATGCGACTTATGACTGGTCTACCCTGTCCGGTGACGGATCAGTGCGCCGCCTGACTTTGGACATTGGCCAGATCAATACCGCCTTTGCGGCGACTGGTGACGCACGTGCCGCCAAGCGTCCAGAGCCAGGTGAAGCTGACGACACATATATCGACATGCACATGGCGCTGGTCTCGGTTCCATCCATTGGTCGCAGCCTGTTGGGCGATGCCGAGTATGAGAACCTGACCGAGTGGTTGGAAGAAGGTGAACAAGCCATTCTGGTGCTGGGTCGTGGAGCCTATAGCTTCAAGGGGTCCGGCTATGTGCGCGGTGGTATCTTTGACCGTATCCAGCTGATCCAGGGCGACAACTCAGTTCGTTTCTTTGACAAGCAACAGCGTCGTCTGGGTGATCTGGCCACTGCTGACAGCCCTAGCTTTACTGAGTTGGATGTCTTCAAGATCCCAGCGGATGCCGAGTTTGACCCTGCTGAACCGTTCCGCCTGCAACTGCTGGCCCAACGGGCGGTTGGCGCAGTTGAAAAGACATTCCTGACTTTTGACCTGGGTTACAAGCTGCCCCAACAGTACCTGCTGCCCGTTGCAGCGCCAGTCATCGTCAACAGCGACACAGATGAGGCCGCAGCCAAGACCGCGCTGTGGCAGCGGATCTGGAAAGATAAAACCGTCGAAATTGGCATCCTGGGCGTCATGCTCTTGGTCTTGACCGGCGTCTTCTTCTTCCAGTTTCAGGCGACCGCCAATGCCCGCGTATTCTACTGGTTCCGCATCGGCTACCTCAGCTTCACTCTGGTCTTTCTTGGCTGGTATGCAAACGCACAGTTGTCTGTGGTCAACCTGTTGGCCCTGGCTGGCAGTCTGCGCAGTGGCTTCACCTGGGATGCCTTCCTGATGGATCCGCTGGTGTTCATCCAGTGGTTTGCCATCGCCGCTGCCCTGCTGTTCTGGGGTCGTGGAGCCTATTGCGGCTGGCTGTGCCCCTTTGGCGCCCTGCAGGAACTGCTGAACAAAGCTGCCCGCGCTCTGAAGGTTCCGCAGTGGACCCTACCCTGGGGCCTGCATGAACGCCTGTGGCCGCTGAAGTACATGATTTTCCTTGGTCTGTTTGGTCTGTCGATGGTGTCGATGACACTGGCTGAGACCTATGCCGAGGTTGAACCGTTCAAAACCGCCATCATCCTGAAGTTCGTACGCGAATGGCCCTTTGTTATCTTTGCCGTATCGCTGCTGGTTGCTGGCCTGTTCATCGAACGCTTCTACTGCCGCTATCTGTGCCCGTTGGGTGGCGCACTGGCGATCCCTGCCCGCATCCGCATGTTTGACTGGCTGCGCCGCTATAAGGAATGCGGCAGCCCCTGTCAGACCTGCGCCAACGAATGCCCCGTTCAGGCCATTCACCCAACCGGTGAAATCAACCCGAACGAGTGCGTCGACTGCCTGCACTGTCAGGTTCTCTACCAGTCCGAAAGCAAGTGCCCGGTGGTGATCAAACAGATCAAACGCCGTGCCAAAGTCGGCACCACCGACATGAAGATGCCCATCGGACAGCCACCGGCGAACCACCCGAACGCCAAGAAATCCACCGTTTCCTAAAGGAGAAACACAATGTCAGAACAAGACAACACACTAAACGTCACCCGTCGTGGCCTTTTGGGTGCCACAGCAACTGGCGCCGTCATGGCAACAGCTGGTGTTGGCGCAACCCTGATGTCCGCCAAAGAGGCTAGCGCCGCCGCCAAGGCCGCATTGGAGCCAGGTGAACTGGATGACTATTATGGTTTCTGGTCCTCGGGTCAGACCGGCGAGCTGCGTATCATGGGTGTGCCATCCATGCGTGAATTCATGCGCGTTCCAGTGTTCAACCGCTGCTCGGCCACTGGCTGGGGTCAAACCAACGAGTCCAAGAAGATCCTGACCGAGGGCCTGCTGCCGGAAACCAAAGAATTCCTGGCGGCCAACGGCAAGGAAACATACGACAACGGTGACCTTCACCACCCTCACATGTCGTTCACTGATGGCGTCTATGACGGCCGCTTTATCTTTATGAACGACAAAGCAAACACTCGTGTTGCTCGTGTGCGCTGTGACGTAATGAAATGCGACAAGATCATCGAGATCCCAAATGCCATGGACATCCACGGCATGCGTCCACAGAAATACCCACGCACCGGTTATGTCTTTGCCAACGGTGAGCACGAAGCACCACTGGTCAACGACGGCAAGATCCTGGACGAACCTTCGGAGTACGTGAACATCTTTACCGCCATTGACGGCGACGAGATGGAAGTGTCCTGGCAGGTGATCGTATCGGGTAACCTCGATAACACTGACTGTGACTATCAGGGCAAATATGCCTTCTCGACTTCGTACAACTCGGAAATGGGTATGACCCTGGCCGAGATGACCGAAAGCGAAATGGACCACGTTGTTGTGTTCAACATCAAGGCCATCGAAGAAGCCATCGCTGCTGGTAACTACGAAGAGCTGAACGGTGTGAAAGTGGTTGATGGCCGCAAGAACGCCGGTTCGAACTTCACTCGCTACATTCCGATCCCGAACTCACCACACGGTGTGAACGCAGCACCCGACAAAAAGCACATCATGATCAACGGTAAGTTGTCGCCAACCGTTTCTGTGATCGATGTTGAAAAAGTCGACGCACTGTTTGCTGACAACGCGGACGAGCGCTCGTGCATCGTTGCAGAACCAGAGCTGGGCCTTGGTCCTCTTCACACTGCGTTCGACAACAAGGGCAATGCCTACACCACCCTGTTCCTGGACAGCCAGGTTGTGAAGTGGGACATCCAGAAGGCAATCGATCTGTATGCTGGCGCGGATGTTGATCCGATCCTCGACAAAGTCGACGTGCAGTATCAGCCGGGTCACAACTCGACCTCGATGGGTGAAACCGCCGATGCCGATGGTCAGTGGCTGATTTCGATGAACAAGTTCTCGAAAGATCGGTTCCTGAATGTTGGTCCGCTGAAGCCAGAGAACGAGCAGCTGATCGACATCTCGGGTGACAAGATGAAGGTTGTCCACGATGGCCCAACCTTTGCCGAGCCACACGACAGCATCATTGTTCGCCGTGATATCGTGAACCCGGTCAACGTCTGGGACCGCAACGACCCAATGTGGGAAGATGCGCGCATTCAGGCCGAAGCTGATGGTATCGATCTGGAAGAAGGTGCCGAGGACATCATCCGCGACAAGGATGATCCAACCAAGGTGCGCGTCTACATGACCAGCCAGGCGCCTATGTTCTCGATGGAGAAATTCACAGTCAACCAGGGTGACGAAGTAACAATCTATGTCACCAACCTGGATGACGTGGATGATGTGACCCACGGTCTGTGTATGGCCAACTTTGGTGTCGCCATGGAAATCGGCCCAATGGCAACCGCATCGGTTACCTTCATTGCTGAACGCCCCGGTGTTCACTGGTTCTACTGCCAGTGGTTCTGCCACGCGCTCCACATGGAGATGCGCGGTCGGATGATGGTCAAACCTCGCGAGGCTTAAGAAAATGCGTTGGCTCCTACCCATAGTTTCACTGATCTGCTCACCTGCTTTGGCGGCTGAGTGGGACGTGCCCAACCGGGCGGGAGCCATTGCGGCAACACTGGCGCAGGCGGCGGATGGAGACACCCTCCGCCTCGCCCCCGGTACTTATACCGAAACCATTACATTAGACCGGCCCATCACCCTGGATGGGCGCGGCGTTGCCGTGATTGACGGCGGCGGAACCGGAACTGTGATTACCGTCACCGGCCCGGATGTTATTGTCTCCGGCCTTACAGTTATCGGCTCGGGATCAGATCACGAGACCCTCGACAGTGGGATCAAACTGACCAAGACGGCCAAGGCGCCGCAAGTTCTGAACAATACCCTACGCGGCAACCTGTACGGAATCGACATTCACGGCGCGCGCGATTCGCTGGTTGCTGGCAACACCGTAGAAGGCCGCCAGGACCGCCACATGAACGCGCGTGGCAATGGCATCTATGTCTGGAATGCTCCCGGTTCTGTGGTCGAAGACAACTCGGTCCGTTGGGGTCGCGATGGCATCTTTGTCAACAGCTCTAAAAAGAACATCTTCCGCAACAACGAATTCCGCGATCTGCGGTTTGCGGTGCACTACATGTATGCCGATGACTCTGAAGTGTCCGGCAATGTCTCAATCGGCAACCATCTAGGTTATGCCGTGATGTTTTCCACCCGTGTGCGTGTCACCGACAATGTGTCGCTGAATGACCGCGATCACGGGATTATGATGAACTATGCCAACAAAAGCATCGTGACCGGGAACTATGTCAAAGACGCATCGGGCAAATGCACGTTTTTGTACAACTCGCACAAGAACGATTTCAGCGGCAACTGGTTCCAGGGCTGCGATATCGGCATCCATTTCACCGCCGGATCGGGCAACAACCGCATGGTAGAAAACAGTTTCATCGGCAACCGCACGCAGGTCAAATACGTGTCGTCCAAATGGGTGGAATGGTCCGAACAGGGCCGTGGCAACTATTGGAGCGACTTTGCCGCCTATGATGTGGACGGCAACGGCATTGCCGATACCCCCTATAGACCCAACGATAGCATGGACCACGTCTTGTGGACCCAACCCGCCGCAAAGATGCTGCTTGGCTCACCCGCCGTGCAGCTGGTGCGCTGGTCGCAGGCCGCCTTTCCGGCACTGTTGCCGGGTGGGGTGATGGACAGCCATGCGCTGATGGCCCCGGTCAAACCGACGGCAAGCAATAAGGTAGCACAGGATGGATAACAGCCTGATCATCAAATCCGTGAACAAGTTTCGCGGCAAAACACAGGTGCTGGAGGACATTGATCTGTCAGTCGCCCCCGGAGAACGTTTGGCCCTTCTGGGTCACAACGGCGCAGGCAAGTCGACCCTGATCAAATCAATCCTGGGCCTGACCCCAATCCATGGCGGCAGCATTTCGATCAACGGCGCCGCGCCGGGATCTGCAGCGGCACGTAAGGATACCGCGTTTCTACCCGAGGCGGTGAGCTTTCACCCTGCACTGACCGGGCGTGAGCAGCTGAGCCTATTTGCCAACCTGTCGGGTGCTTCGGCTGATGTCCCTGCCCTATTGGAACGGGTTGGGTTGGCGGATGCTCTGGATCGCCGCATTGGCACCTACTCCAAGGGAATGCGGCAGCGATTGGGGTTGGCACAGGTGTTGCTAGGTCGCCCAAAGGTGGCGCTGTTGGATGAGCCAACAAGTGGGTTGGACCCAATCTCACGCCAAGACCTTTATGCCATCATTGATGAGCTGGCTGAACAAGGTACCGCAGTGTTGATCGCCAGCCACGCCCTGACCGAGGTAGAGGCCCGCACCGACCGCATTGCCATCCTGCGTAAGGGTGTGAAGGTTGCGGACAATACGCTGGCCGAACTGTCGTCCGAGGCAGCCCTACCGACCCGCCTGCGCATCACCGCGCGCGCCGGTGAGATTGAAAAACTGGCACAGCAGGTTGGTGGCACGCGTGTCAACGGTGCTTCGGTTGAGCTGTGTTGCAGCGCCGACCAAAAGATGGCCGAGCTGCGCCGGATCGCGGCGCTAGGGGATGTGGTGGTTGATATCAGTATGACCCCACCCCGTCTTGAAGACCTCTATCGTCATTTTGCCAAGGAGAACCGTCAATGACCCCGCGTGCCCTTGCCATTGCCGGATCCGAGCTGCGGATCCTGCGTCGTAACCGCTGGCTGTTCATGGCCACACTGATCATGGTGTTGTTTGCGCTGGCGCTGACCTTTGCTGGCAGTGCGCCAACCGGTAGCCTCGGTGTCGATATGCTTACGGTTTCAGTGGCCTCAATGACCACACTATCCGTGTACCTCGCGCCACTATTGGCGCTGATGATGTCCTTTGATGCCATTTCCGGCGACCGGGATCGCGGTAGCCTTTCGCTGTTGCTGTCCTACCCTGCTGGGCGCGGGGAAATCCTGTTGGGCAAGTTTCTGTCCCACCTTGCTGCGCTTGCTTTTGCCATGACCGTTGGATTTGGCACCGCTGGTGCCCTTGCCGCGTGGTCGGGCGGAGCTGGGGCTGACAGCCTTCTGGCGCTTGGCCGTTTGATTGCGACCTCGATCCTGCTAGGGGCAGTGTTTCTGGCCTTGGGTTATGGCGTATCATCGATCTCTAGCAGCTCGACCGCAGCTGCAGGTCTGTCAGCCGCGATCTGGTTGATCTTCGTGGTGCTGTATGACCTTGGCCTGCTGGGTGCCGTGGTGATGGATGAAGGTGGGTTCTTTACCCAGTCCATTTTCCCTTGGCTAATGGTCGCCAACCCGGCCGATGCGTTTCGGGTTTGGAACATTGCCGCGTCTGAAACTGTGGCAGTTACCAGCGGCATGACCGGTGCCGCAAGCGCCCTACCCGCCTGGGCAGCACCTCTGTCTTTGCTGCTCTGGCCAGTGATCGGCTTTGCCCTTGCCCGTCTTGCATTTGGAAGGGTTGAACCGTGAAGCTTATAATCCCCATTTTGGCTACACTGGCCTTGGCCGCCTGCCAGGAAGAAGAAGCTAAAGCGCCACCGCCGCCAGCAGACTTAACCGTAACTGCGCTTAGCTTTTTCTGCCAAATGAACATTGCAGATCACGGCGGGCCCAAAGGGCAGGTACACCTCGAAGGATATCCTGCGCCTTTGTTTTTTGCTCAGGTCCGCGATTTGGTCGCCTACCTCAAAAGCCCTGAACGCGATGCAAACATCACAGCGATTTACGTCAGTGATATGGGCCGCGCCGCGTCTTGGGAGGAACCCGGCATTGGCAATTGGATCTTGGCCAATGACGCTCTGTTTGTCGTCGGAGCCAATGTCGCCGGTGGCATGGGTGCCCCTGAGATCGTGCCTTTTGCCCAATCAAATGCTGCGCAGCCATTCATTGATTTATATGGCGGTACGTTGCTGCCCTTGTCCGAAATTCCCGATGACGCCGCACTGGCTCCCATCGACTTCTCCCAACAGCTGGAGACCCCTTCATGACCACACTGACCCGCCGCCGGTTTTTGACCATTTCCGCCGCAGCCGTTGCCCTACCCGTGCAGGCCGCGACTGTGCCCATGGCCAATTGGAGCGGCATCGCACTTGGCGCACCTGCCTCGCTGCAAATCGCAGGACTGACCACAGAACAAGCCACTCCGGTTTTTACAAAAATCGAAGGAGAGCTATCCCGCCTGGAACAGGTTTTCAGTCTGTACAAAAATGGATCGGAACTCAGCCGTCTAAATTCAAATGGGATTTTAAAGGCTCCGTCCCCGGATATGTTGGCAGTGCTCAGCTTGACAGGTGCAATCCACGCGGCCACCAACGGTGCATTTGATCCCACAGTCCAGCCACTGTGGCAAAAATCCGTCGGAATGAAATCACCAGATAGCACAACAGGCTGGCAGCACCTAAGATTTGACAGCAGCGCAGTTACGTTTGCTGCCCCTAATGGGGCTCAAATGGGGCTGACACTAAATGGCATCGCCCAAGGCTATGTTACTGACCAAATTGCAGCAGTGTTGCATGACGCAGGCCTGCGTGACGTGCTGGTAGACATGGGTGAAGTCCTGGCTAAGGGAAGCCCAGCACCGGGCCGCGACTGGAACGTGGGCATTGCCGCACCTGAAGGCCAAGTTGTAGAGCGCTTGACCCTATCTGACCGGGCTCTGGCCACATCTGCTCCGTTTGTGCCCAATGCCGGAGGTCAGATGACAGGGCCACATATTTTACCGCCAACACCACGGCACAAGGTTCAGCAGACATTGGTTTCAATCTCTGCGCCTACGGCAGTTCTTGCCGACGGGCTTTCCACGGCGTGCTGTCTACTTAGCGCCTCACAAATCAACCAAGCTCTTTCTCATTTCCCAAACACCCAAATTGAGACACGACAAGAGCTGTCCTAACACCACCACCTCTTGCCTTGCCCCCTGCCGGAATGCCACATTGGCACCAGCACGGGGCGACCATTGGGCCAGCCCGTTGACCACGGGAGCCAAAACTTGAAATCCGTCCGGCTCCGCCTTCTTCTTCTTGCCCTGCTGCCGATCAGCGTATTGATGCCATTGCTTCTGGTTCTGGCCATGACACGCTGGAATGCCGACTACGACGACATGTTGATCGCCAATGTTGACAGCGACCTACGCATTGCTGAGCAATATCTTGGCCGTATTCTCGCCAGTACAGGGACCGACATACGCAGCGTTTCTGAGTCGAGCTTGTTCAGTGATGTTTTACTCGCTCCCCCACGGGAACAGGTGCGTTTTCTAGATCAGCGTCGCGCGGAACTGCAGCTGGATTTCCTTTATTATATCTCAGGCGACGATTTATCAGGGCCGACCTCCAAATGGCCGGTGATCGCGGCAGCCGCAGCCGGTAGTTTGAGTTCCCGAATTGATGTCTTCTCCGCCAGCGAACTTGCCAGTTTTTCACCTGAACTCGAACAGCGTGCCCGCATTCCACTTATTGAAACTGAGGCGGCCGTCCCAACCGCCCGCACCACTGAAGACAGAGGCATGGTGGTTCACGCTGCTTCCCCCGTCACTGTTCTTGGTCACGATGGAGTATTGGTCGGTGGTATCCTATTGAATCGAAATCTGGATTTCATCGACACCATCAACGCGCTGGTTTATCTCAGCGACAGCGCCGGAGAAAACCGTCAGGGCACCGCTACACTTTTCCTCGATGACACCCGAGTATCGACAAACGTACGCTTGTTCGAAGATGTACGCGCCCTGGGGACCCGCGTTTCAGCCAGTGTCCGCCATCGGGTATTAAACCTTGGCCAAACATGGCTGGACCGCGCTTTTGTGGTCAACGACTGGTATATTTCCGGCTACCTGCCATTGACGGACAGTTTTGGCAGCCGAGTTGGAATGCTCTATGTCGGCTTTCTTGAAGCCCCCTACCAAGGGGCAAAACGAGCGGCCTACTGGACCATCGTGGCGGTCTTCATTGGCGTTCTGGTAATCTCGGCGCCACTGTTTTTATGGCTGGCCAAGGGTATCTTCTTTCCACTGGAGCGAATGACGCAAACCATGAAACGGGTTGAGCGAGGTGATCTCGCAGCCCGCAATGGTGAGGTGGGCAGCCAGGATGAAATTGGTCAGGTGGCGGCTCATTTGGATACCTTGCTGAATCAGGTTCAAGAACGTGACCAGGCCCTGCGCGACTGGGCTGAAGAGCTGAATGCCCGTGTAGACAAACGAACGACAGAACTGAGCGCAGCCAATGCAAAGCTGGAAGACACTTTCAAACAGCTGGTGATGAGTGAGAAACTGGCCTCTATCGGTGAAATTACGGCCGGGGTGGCCCATGAAATCAATAATCCAGTGGCTGTGATCCAGGGCAACGTCGACGTCATCCGTATGACCCTCGACGAACGCTCAAAAGAAGTAGAAACAGAACTCGCCTTGATCGACAATCAGGTGCTTCGGATTGATGCTATTGTGGGAAAGTTGTTGCAATTTGCCCGTCCAACCGAATTCGGAGCATTTGAGGAAAGCGTCGATATCGCCCCTCTGGTTGAGGATTGTCTCGTACTCGTGGATCACGTCACGTCAAAGCAAACCATCACCGTAAAGCGGGTATTTGGCCCTGCGCCACTGGTCAACATCAACCCCGGCGAGTTGCAACAGGTGGTTATCAATCTGGTTATGAATGCAGTGCAAGCGATGAAGGGCTCAGGCACCCTGATCCTCAATTTACAAAGCCAATCGCGCGATGGCTGTGAAGGTGCACTACTGTCCGTCACCGACAGCGGTCCGGGGATTGATGAAAAGAGCCTAGGCTCTGTATTTAATCCGTTTTACACCACCAAGCCCGGCGAAGGCACCGGACTAGGGCTCTCAATTAGCCAGACCCTAATTCAACGGGCTGGCGGACTAATCTCAGTGCGCAACCTTGCCCAATCAGGCGCCCAATTCATCGTTTGGCTGCCCGCTGACGTCCAAAATAAACGGCACTAGAGCCCGACATATCTAACATAGTTCCGGCTTCATCTAGCTATAAATATCTTGGGGTGAATTGCCCGTCTGGGCAAGAGGGGCAACGCCCCTCCCCGCTGTCACCGGATCAAAACCCCCATGAGGCGCATTTTCGATCGATGGTTTTGCGCGACACACCAAGTCGGCGTGACGCCTCTGCACGGTTGCCCTCACATGCATCCAATACATGCATGATGTGGCGCTGGGTGACGAGATCAAGCGTTTCAATTGCCGCCGCACCTGTGATTGCGCCTGTGCCGGAAAACTCTTCTGGAATTTCGCCTAAGATCACTGAGCGCTCGATCAGATTGCGCAATTCGCGCACATTACCCGGCCAATCGTATCGGCTGAACTTCAGTAATGTTTCTTCATTCAACTCAAGGGCTGGCATGCCCAAGGTGGTCGAAAATTGCTCCATAAACAGCGCCGCCAGTTCAACGATGTCCTCTACCCGTTCCCTTAATGGGGGCATCACGATCTGCACGACATTGATGCGATGATACAGGTCCGCGCGGAACCGGCCATCGGCCACGGCCTGTTTCAGATCAGCATTAGTGGCAAACAAGAACCGCAGATTCAGTGGGATGTCACGCTCTGCACCAACTGGACGGATGCGTTGATCCTCCAGCACCCGCAGCAGCGCCGCCTGCACTTGGTCCGGCATTTGCGCCACTTCGTCCAGAAATAGCGTGCCTCCATCAGCGTGCAGGAACAAACCATCTTTGCGCCGATCCTTGTCGTCAACCATGCCAAACAGCTCGTGCGCAATCCGGTCTGGCGCGATAGCCGCACAATTGACTGCAACAAAAGGCTTTCCAGCCCGTTCGGACAAAGAATGCAAGGTTCGGGCTGCGATTTCCTTGCCCGTTCCACTGGCCCCCATGAACAAAACCGGAGTGGGCAGCGGCGCAAGTCGCGTCAGCATATCACGCGCCTGACAGATTGCTGCAGATTTGCCCAGCAAGCGACCCCGACCAGCACTGCCTTCAGCCGACAGTTCGTGCTTCAACAGGTAGTTTTCGCGCCGCAGATATTTGCGATCTAACGCCCGCGCCACCGAGTTCAGGATCTGATTGGCCCGAAAGGGTTTGAGCACAAAATCGGCAACCCCGATACGCAGCGCCTGAATGGCCGTCTCTAGATCAGCGTAGGCTGTGACCAAAATTGTATCAGCAAACAACCCTACCCGGCGCTGCTCCTGCACCCACTCCAATCCGGTCTTCCCTGGCATGATATTATCCAGAACAACCAGATCAAAATGGGATTGATCCAAGATCGCCGTTGCTTCAGCAGCTGACGCGGCCTGTTCCACTTTTTTGCAGCGCGGCGTTAGGATCTTGGTCAGGAAATTCCGCATGCCGGGTTCGTCATCAATCACCAGTATCGAGGCCCCGGCCAGGCTTTCCCCATATTCGTCACGCGCCACAGGGGTCTGCATCACTTCACCACATCTAGTCGGACGGACGCCCCAGACAGTTTTTCATGCGAAGCAAAACCTGCCTGGTTCAACAGCAGATTGGCACCCAAAGCAATCACCGCTACTGCAGTAAACCCGGTCAACATGGCTTTCATCGTTTCAGTTCTCCGGCTGTGGTTAAATGTATCAGAATTTCAATCGGGCTGGGCCGCTCTTGCGGTACAACGGTATCAGATCCGGTGCGACTTGACGAACAGCCAAACGGCCGCACCGAAAACGTGAAGGCGAATTAGTCCGCTGGCGACTGCTTAGTGGGATTACCCTGCGAAGTATCTTGCTTCTGCTGGATATCTTCGAGCCAGATACTATGGTGCTGTTTGGCCCAGGCCTCGTCGACCTCTCCGCTGCCCATCGCATCGTATGCCCCTTCCATACCAACCGAACCGATATAGATATGCGCAATGACGATCGCCATCAGCACAAAGGCCAGGATTGCGTGCCACAGCTGAGCCAGTTGCATCTCTTCTTGTGGCGCCAGCGTTTCTGACAATTCTCCAAGTCCCAGCAGGCTCGACAGCCCAATGTCGTTTACCACGGCAAACGTCTTGGCAAACATCGGTAACTCATATGGAAACAGCAGAGATACACCCGTGATCGAGATGGAGGCACCAAACAGAACAACAGACCAGAAGATCACTTTTTGCCCGGCGTTGAACTTCTTAGCTGGAGGGTGCTTGCTGCCGACGATACCGCCAGCCTGTGAAATCCAAACCAAATCCGTGCGATCTGGCAGGTTATGTACGACCCACATGACAAAGATAATCACCAATCCAACGATAAAGGCCCAGGCGACGTTGTTGTGCACCCATTTCCCCAACTCCAGAAATGTCGCATTTGCTTCTTTCCCAAGATATGGGGCAATCGCCACGCGGCCAAACAATATAATCAATCCGGTAATGCCCAGCAAAATAAACGACCCACCCAACAACCAATGGCCAAAGCGTTCAAACGCCTTGAAACGGGTCACTGTGCGGCCTGTTTTTTCACCATCTAAGGGAATTTTACCACGCAACAGATAGAACACGACCAGCGATGCGAGCGTTCCCAGCAGTAACCAACCACCATACTCGCGCAGAGGCCCGGCCCGAAAAGCCAGCCATTTCATACCACCATCCTGGACCAGAACCGTAGCGACTTCACCGCCAGCCGACACCCGAACGTCGGCCGAACCATAGCGCAATGCGCGCCAAAATTCAGGGTCTGAAACACCTCCCTGTGTCCCCAGTTGTGGTACGCCCGGCAGACTGGCTGAATCGCCAACGTTTTCACGTCGAAAAGTGTCGTCAACTGCGACACTGTTCTGGCGTGCCATAATGTCAGCAAGCGTTTGAGCCCCGCCAGTGGCGGAACGATCAGGTGTGGTTTGTGCTGTAGCTGGCAAGGCCATGGTCAGGCATACCAGTAGCCAAAGAAGAACGCGCATTGGGTCCTCGACATTCTGTAAATTGAAAAGCGTCCCGTCTCCGGACGGACAACGGGCTGGAAGTTCTAACATTCCAATAGGTTTGCTACCGGCGGCCTTCACAGCCGCCGACAATACTATAGTGGCCTACTCGCCCTTTTGGTCGTAGGCAGTGCCCCAACCCCAAGCACCAGCACCAAAGCCGCGAGAAACGATGCGCTCACGGTAGACCGCGGACACGACGTCGCCGTCACCGGCCAGCAGTGCTTTGGTCGAGCACATCTCGGCGCAGATCGGCAGCTTGCCTTCAGCGATCCGGTTGCGACCATACTTGGCGAACTCAGCAGTGGAGTGGTTTTCTTCCGGTCCACCGGCGCAGAAGGTACACTTGTCCATCTTGCCACGGCTGCCGAAATTGCCGGCCTGCGGATACTGCGGCGCACCAAATGGGCACGCGTAGAAGCAGTATCCACAGCCGATGCACAGATCCTTGGAGTGCAGCACCACACCGTCGTCGGTCTGGTAGAAGCAATCCACTGGGCACACGGCCATACAAGGCGCATCCGAACAATGCATACAGGCGACTGAGATCGACCGTTCACCGGGTTTACCATCGTTGATGGTGACAACACGGCGGCGGTTGATACCCCAGGGCACCTCGTGCTCGTTCTTACAGGCGGTGACGCAGGCGTTGCATTCAATGCAGCGGTCGGCGTCGCAGAGGAACTTAGCTCTTGCCATCTTTCTTTCTCCTTATGCTGCGCTGATGCTGCAGAGAGTACATTTTGTCTCCTGCATCTGGGTGACGCTGTCATAGCCATAGGTCTGAGCAGTGTTTGAGCTTTCGCCCAGCACATAGGGGTCAGCTCCGTCGGGATATTTGTCCCGCAGATCCTTGCCCTGGTAGTGCCCACCAAAGTGGAACGGCATAAAGGCTACGCCTTCTCCGACCCGCTCTGTCACCATCGCCATCACTTTGACTTTGCCGCCTTCGGGGCTTTCGACCCAGACCTGAGCCCCATCACGCACGCCAATATTGTTGGCGTCTCGGGTGTTGATCTCGACAAACATGTCTTGCTGCAACTCAGCCAACCAAGGGTTGGATCGGCTTTCTTCGCCGCCACCCTCATACTCGACCAACCGGCCGGATGTGAGAATGATCGGGAAGTCCTTGGACACGTCTTTCTTCTGGATCGAGGCATACAAAGTTGGCAGACGATAGGCCTGGCGGTCTTCGTATGTTGGATAGTCTTCGACCAGATCACGACGGTTGGTATACAGCGGCTCGCGGTGAACAGGCACCGGATCCGGGAAAGTCCAGACCACAGCACGGGCCTTGGCGTTACCAAACGGAGCACACTCGTGCTTGATCGCAACCCGCTGGATGCCGCCCGACAGGTCGGTTTTCCAGTTGGTCTTTGGACCTGCAACGGCATCAATCGATGCGCGTTCCTCATCCGTCAGATCACCGTCCCAGCCAAGATCCATCAGCATCTGCATGGTGAATTCCGGATATCCATCCTGGATTTCCGAGTTCACCGAGTAAACGCCATCGGCCAGAAGGTTGTCACCGTCCCGTTCAACACCAAAACGGGCACGGAAGGTAAGGCCACCCTCAGAAACCGGCTTGGACATGTCGTACAGGTTTGGCGTACCAGGGTGGTTCATCTCGTCCGTACCCCAACACGGCCATGGCAGACCATAATAGTCCCCATCTGCCGGTCCACCAACAGCCCGCAAGGTGGTGCGGTCGAAGGTGTGCTGGTTGGCCATGTGCTTCTTCAAGCGCTCTGGGCTTTGGCCGGTATAGCCAATGGTCCACAGACCTTTGTTGAGTTCGCGTGTAACGCTTTCAACATTTGGCGTGTTTTCATCGTCCATTTCGATGTTACGGAAAAAGCGATCGGCCCAGCCAAATTTGTTAGCAAACAGACCCATGATTTCATGGTCAGTTTTGCTCTCAAACAGCGGATCAAAGATCTTATCCCGCCACTGAAGCGACCGGTTTGATGCTGTAACCGAGCCATATGTTTCGTACTGCGTACAGGCTGGCAACAAATAGCAACCATCGGTACGGTCATGCAAAACAGCCGAGACGGTGGGATACGGGTCGATCACGACCAGCATGTCCAGCTTCTCCATCGCTGTCTTCATTTCCGGACCACGGGTCTGCGAGTTTGGCGCGTGTCCCCAAAGAACCATCGCCCGCACGTTGTTGGGCTGGTCGATATTGTCCTTGTCTTCCAGAACGCCATCAATCCAACGGCTGACTGGGATACCCTTCAGGTTTTGTAGCGATTTATCTTTACCGTCTGCACTCTTCAACATGTCGAACTGGCTGGTCAGCCATTCGGGATCTTCATCCCAAACGCGTGCCCAATGGCCCCAGGCGCCTTTGGACAGGCCGTAGTAGCCCGGCAAAGTGTGGCTTAGAACACCAAGGTCGGTGGCACCCTGAACGTTGTCGTGGCCACGGAAAATGTTGGTCCCGCCACCACTTGTGCCCATATTGCCCAGCGCCAATTGCAGGATACAATATGCACGGGTGTTGTTGTTGCCAGTGGTGTGTTGCGTACCACCCATACACCAAATCACGGTGCCGGGACGGTTGTTGGCCAATGTCTTGGCAACCCGGTGCAGCTGCGATCCGGGAACACCCGTTACGCGCTCAACCTCTTCTGGGTTCCACTTTTTGACCTCTTCCCTGATCTGGTCCATGCCCCAAACACGGGTGCGGATGAACTCTTTGTCTTCCCAGCCATTTTCAAAGATATGGTACAGGATACCCCAAACCAACGCGACGTCGGTGCCAGGACGGAGGCGGACGTACTCGTCAGCATGGGCCGCAGTTCGCGTGAAACGCGGATCACAAACGATCAGCGGCGCGTTGTTTTGTTCTTTGGCTTTCAGGATGTGCAGCAAGGAAACCGGGTGTGCCTCGGCTGGGTTGCCGCCAATCACAAAGATGGCTTTAGAGTTGTGGATGTCGTTGTAGCTGTTGGTCATGGCGCCGTAGCCCCATGTGTTGGCTACGCCAGCCACGGTTGTCGAGTGACAGATCCGCGCCTGGTGGTCGACGTTGTTTGTGCCCCAATAGGCCGCAAACTTGCGGAACAGATAGGCCTGTTCGTTGCTGTGTTTGGCCGAACCAAGCCAGTAAACACTGTCAGGTCCGCTTTCATCGCGGATATCCATCATACCGCCACCAATCTCGTCGATCGCCTGTTCCCAGCTGATGCGCTTCCATTCACCACCCTCTTTTTTCATCGGGTACTTCAGGCGACGTTCACCGTGGGCATGTTCGCGAACGGCTGCACCTTTGGCACAGTGGGCGCCCAAGTTGAACGGGCTGTCCCAACCAGGCTCTTGCCCGACCCAGACACCATTTTGAACTTCGGCAACCACAGTACAGCCGACTGAACAGTGGGTACAAACGGACTTTACGGTTTCGACAGCGCCCGCAGCAGCAGTTGCTGCATTGGCCCGCGCCACAGAACCGCCAGTGGCGGCAATCGCGGTCAGGCCACCGATGGCCAGACCAGAACCACGCAGAAATGCGCGGCGGTCAACGGAGCTTTCCGCGACCTTGGAGAGGATACTTGTCCGCTGGGAGCGTCTCGCAACCCCGTTGGTCTTTTTCCTAAGCATTATAACCTCCCTTGCTACCCGTTAATTCGGGCTTGCTAGGTTAACAAAAATCAGCAGGCGGTCGGGCGTCTCGCAACCAGTTGCCTGCAGTGAATAACGTCGAGCGGTGTCTAGAACCGCACGCTGTCGAGGTAAGCGCGGGTATGCGCTGTATCCTGCATCTTGCTTGATGACAGGTCGGGTTCTGCGGCCTGCGCCTCGCCCCCCGTGGTCGCCACAGCCACCGCAGCCAGCGGTGCCGATGTTGCGGCCATCTTCAGAAAGTCTCGGCGGCTCGATGCCTCCTCAGTCTTCCTTGTCATGAGTTTTCCTCCTCATTGGTGATAGACGGTTGCCCGCCCGACTATGCGGATCACTCCGCGCTCATCCGAAAACCTTCGGACTCGATCTCCATGAACACCCGGCCAACTGCGCCAACCGAGGCATAAAGAACCGAGTTCTTGGCGGCCTCCAGGTCCGAAAAGAAATGCCCAGCCCAAGGGCCAATGTGCTTATTGAAGAACGTTTTCTGGTCAACCAAGCTCGCCGGTTCTCCAAAACGCCCCACAATCAGAGCGCCCATCATTTCCATCAGTGAAGCAATATTATCCTCGGGCTCATAAACGTTCTGACCGCGAGTCATGCCACGTGCGGCCATGTCTCGGCGCAAAGCCGCAAGAGGCTTTTCATTCAGGAAACCCGTCAGATAGTAGCTGGCGTAGGGCAGCAGTTCGCCGCGTCCCAATCCAATGAACAGCTTATTGAATTCACTCTCTACCGTAGCAGCCTTGGACAGGCTCGCCAGCTTGGCCAGTGCGTTGATCGCGGTTCCAAGATCGCCGTCATCTCCTGACAATACAGCCGTTTGTTCCAACAACATCTGCTCTGGGGGTGTTGCAAGCAACAGGCCTAAAAAGTTGTATAGATCCGCCCTCAGGCGGTCTTCCTCAGTTACGCGGATTTCGTCGGCCACGGCTGTCATTGGCGTCTCCTCTGTCATGTCTCAGCAGCTCCTTCATCAAACGCAAAGCGCATTCGGCGCGGAGCAGCATAGACGTGCAATTCATCAGCTTCATGTGCAGTATCGGCGGGCGCAACATAGGCCACCTGCGCGGCCGCCTCTTGTTCCGGTTGTTCGATGTTGATCTCTTCGATCATCCCGGTCTCGTCTTCCGAAGCCTCGCTAATTTCGGCGAGTTGCTGTTTAGCAGCTTCAGCCTCTTCTTCTGCTTGGCGCGCCAACTCATCGACGTGAGCGGTCATGCCTTTGCCAACTTGATAGGCCGTCGGAATATTTTCGATCACACAGGAAGCGTCGGTGAAGTCTTCACCGTAGTCGACCAGCCCGTCAATATTTGCCAACACTGGGTTCGTTAGCCACAAACGGCGCAACGCGCGCGTTCGAATTCGGGCTGGGATCGTTTCGGTCAGGAACACCTTAAAGTCGTCCCCCTCGCCCAATGTGTTTGGGTCTGGCAGCTCCAAATCAGCCAAAATTTCTGCATCACTTTTTTCCGCAACTCTGACATCACGTTCCTGTGCCTGCAGCTGCACCTCAGCCCGCGCATCTTCAACTGCTTCCGCCTCGACGGCGGCTTTGCGGCGCGCCCAGAAATCAGACCCGCTCATTGCAGTCGTTCCTTCTTGGCCTTCACTGGCGAGCGATAGACATCTGCCAACTGAGAAATCCGTGCATCGCCGATACCATCCTCAACAGCACCAATGTCGGTCTTGTCGCGGCGGCGCTTCTTGAAGCGCTCTTCGTGGTGATGCTCCAGCGCAAAGTCCCGCACCCAGGCAATCAATCCGTCGGGCATCGGAACTTTCTCGATAATTTCTTCGCCAGTATCAGCATAGTCCTGCGCCTCATAGGGCGAGGCAGTGACCAAAGTCACTTCCAACGAATGTTCTGTCGCATCGCTGTCGCGCAGCACCACATAAACACAAGGCACTTCCGCGCTGAGCCCGTGCAGATAAGACTCTGCATCAGACCCGTGCAACTCCAGCGATAGGGTTGCAGCATGAAAATCAGAGACACCGTCCTGTTCACGTAACAGCTGCCAATTGGTCTCAGCCGCGCCTGGTAAAACTGCTATCGCTTTCCATGCGTACTTCGCCCACTGGGTCACACCCGGTGTGCGGCGCAGAACAACGCCAACTGGCATCACATCAAATTTGTCCGGATTGTGGATCAAGCGCTGGCAGTCCAATTTTGTCAAATTTCCTAGTTAACGTGCCCCAACCAACCGTCTTTTCAAAAGCTGCTTTTTGCAATTAGACGGGGAATTCGTCACATCCGGACAATTTGGACAGCGCGGAATACCGCGGCATGCAGGAACGGTCGTTTTGTCTAATTCGACGAAATCACTCGACAATAGGTACAGCTACCAATTCAGCGAATCATCTGGATTGATTCGCTGAATTCCGGGGTGTCCAGCAGTCTCAAAACTAGTTTACGAAGGCGAGGAATCATGCCTAGTTGGAAGCCAACACAGGGTGTCTAGCACCCCTTCTGCCAGTCTAAATGCAAGCGAGGAATACATGGCCAAGCAACTGATTTTATGTGATTGTTCGGGATCACAACAGATCGACGCCACCGCCCTTTCTCAGGCCACTGGGGTCAGCTGCTCCAAACTGCATTCGGCACTTTGTACCACCGGAATCGACACCGCAGCAGCCGCCTTGGCAGGGGGCGAAGCAACTATTTGCTGTGCCCAGGAACAACGTCTTTTTGAAGAACTGGCAGCTGAAATCGATGCCCCTGCCCCCCCCTGCCTCGATCTGCGTGATCGGGCCGGTTGGACATCGGATGAAGGCAATACACTACCCAAAATGTCCGCATTGATTGCCGAAGCGGGACTTTCCGTCCCTGCCGCGAAAGGTCTGGACGTAGTGTCTGAGGGGGTCTGTCTGATCCTTGGACCATCTGAGATCGCTTTGGCCGCGGCAGAAAAGCTTCAGGATGTGCTGGCCGTAACTGTCCTACTGGACAAGACCGCCGAGCCCCCGATGAGCCGCGCCTTTGACGTGGTTCGAGGTGATCTGCGCCAAGCGTCAGGCGCACTCGGACAATTCGAAATCCGCATCGATGCGCTACAGCAACTGGAACCTGTCGGGCGCAACTGGAACTGGAGTGATGCCCGGAATGGTGGCAGATCAAGCTGTGACATTATTCTGGATCTGACTGGTGGCACGTCACTGTTTCCAGCCCCGGAAAAACGCGAAGGCTATCTGCGTGCCGACCCTGCACATGCGCCTTCGGTAGCCGATGCTCTACTACAGGCATCCCAGATGGTCGGCACTTTTGAAAAGCCGTTATATGTGCGCAATGAACCGCTACTCTGCGCTCATTCCCGTGCAGGCCAGACCGGTTGCACCAACTGCCTTGATATCTGCCCGACCGGCGCCATCAGTTCTAGTGGTGACCATGTTAGCATCGATCCGATGATCTGTGCCGGGTGCAGCTCCTGCGCCACCCTGTGTCCTTCCGGTGCGCTCACCTACGATGCACCTCCTACAGACAGTCTGTTTCGTCGTATTCAGACCCTGGCCAAAGCCTATCTGGCCGCAGGTGGCGTCGCGCCGCGTCTGCTGGTTGTAAATGGACACGGCGGCGAAATGATCAGTTTGGCGGCGCGTTTTGGCCGTGGCTTGCCCGTTGATGTTGTGCCATTGGAGGTCGAGGCATTGAATACCTTCGGCCATGCTGAAGTCCTCGCCGCTTTAGCTGCTGGTTTTGCCACAGTCGACATCCTGCTCGCCCCCGGTGCCGAGCGCGACGTAATGGAGCGTGAACTGGCATTGGCAAATGCCCTTGGCGGCAACAAGACAACCTTGCTTGACTTAAACGACCCAGATGCGCTGAGCGAAACCTTGTTTGGTGTCGAGGTGCCCGCAGCCCTGGGCGATGTCATTCGACCAATGGGAACCCGTCGCCAGATCACTCGCCAAGCAACTAAGGCGCTGATGCCTGACGCTGGGGTACTTCCACTGCCCTCGGATGCTCCCTACGGGGCCGTTTTAGTCGATACCAGCGCCTGCACCCTGTGCCTGTCCTGCGTATCGCTATGTCCTTCGGGTGCGTTGGGCGATAACCCCGACCTTCCCCAATTGCGGTTCCAGGAAGACGCCTGTCTGCAATGTGGTCTCTGTGCCAATATCTGCCCCGAAAAAGCAATCACGCTTGAACCACGTCTAAACCTGACCGACAGCGCCCTGTCGCAAACGGTCCTGCATGAGGAAGAACCGTTTGCCTGTGTAGAATGCGGCTCACTCTTTGGGGTTAAGTCCACGGTTGAAAAAATTGTCGAAAAGCTGGCGGGGAAACATTCGATGTTCCAGAATCCTGGGGCTGCGCGGATGATTCAGATGTGTGACAATTGCAGGGTTGATGCCCAGTATCATCAGGAGAACAACCCCTTTGGTGGCGGTGACCGGCCGCGCGTACGTACCACCGACGACTACCTCAGCAAGCGTCGCGATCACTGATGTTGCAACGGAGCTCCCAGATCTGCAGGCGGCAGATTGGCGACATAGGCAAGGATTGCCTCCAACTGATCGAGGGTCATTTCAACCGGCACAATTGGCGAAGGTCGATCCGGTGCAAAAGGCTCAGTCACGCCCTCCACCTGCGTAAAAGATGGATGTGGGTTGAGGACATAGAAAGTCTGGAAACGCTCAACCCAGTTCTCCAGTGTTCTCAGTACAAAAAACGACGGGGTAGAGCCGATAGCATTCATCCGCTCGTCATCCCGCACCACATGACAACGGCCACACATCCGGCGCGACAGATCCTGGCCCAGCGCCGCGTCACCGTCAAATACAACACCCGCGTCCAGTGCCTGCTTGGTGAGGGGCAACGTAAACATCTGGACACCACCGGGCGCATAGCTCGTAATAGTACGCTGACCAATGTCCGAGTCCAACCAGCTCAGGAAACGCTGCACAGCTTGTTGCTCCGGCGCCAAAACCTGCATGTACCAGGTCGACCGGGGGCCAACAAAAACCGGTTCACCGGTCGCGCCCAGCGCAATGTCATGTGCCTGACCCGCTGTGACGACCTGAACCCGAATTTGGGTCTTGAGCGAGAACCGCGGCAACAGGTGCTTCAGCAAGCCACTGTCAACCAGAGCCTGCGGCGCCATCAGCCGCACCAACCTGTCATCAGCCCGTGCAATCGGCGCGAAACTCAGGCAAATAGAAATCAGAACAATCAGTCGGGTCATGCGAAATGGTAGAAAACCACCGCCCCCTTCGTCAAGCACCCCTACAACCCAAGGAGCAAGACAAACGTGTCTCTCACCCGTGAATCCGTCCTCGCCGCGCTCAAGTCCATCACTGACCCAATCAGTGGCAGCGATATCGTCAGCGCCGGCGTCATGCGCGCCCTCACAGTCGAAGGGACTGAGGTCCGCTTCGTCCTCGAAATTGACCCTGCAAGCGCCGAGGCCTATGGCCCGGTGCGCGACGCCGCCGAAAAAGTTGTGACCGATATTGTCGGTGTCGACAAAGTTTCGGCCCTGCTGACCGGTCATGCCGCCAAGTCCGCCCCACCGGACCTAAAACCATCAAAACCCGCACAGCCGCAGGGCCCGCAAAAAATTCCCGGTGTTGACCGCATCATCGCTGTTGCCTCAGGCAAGGGCGGCGTGGGAAAATCTACTGTTTCAGCCAATCTGGCCTGTGCTCTGGCAGCTGAGGGCCGCCGCGTTGGATTGTTGGATGCTGATGTTTATGGCCCGTCACAACCGCGAATGTTGGGGATCTCGGGTCGCCCCGCCAGCCCAGATGGAAAAACCATCCTGCCAATGCGCAACCATGGCGTCACAATGATGTCGATCGGGCTGATGACCAACGAGGATCAGGCCGTCGTCTGGCGTGGACCAATGCTGATGGGGGCGCTGCAACAGATGATGATGCAGGTGCAGTGGGGCGCTCTGGATGTGCTGATCGTCGACCTTCCGCCCGGCACCGGCGACGTACAGATGACCTTGGCGCAAAAGGCAGAAGTGGACGGTGCTATCGTGGTTTCAACTCCGCAGGATGTGGCTTTGATCGATGCACGCAAAGGCATCGATATGTTCAACCAGCTCCACGTCCCAATCCTGGGCATGATCGAAAACATGTCGACCCATATCTGTTCCAATTGTGGCCACGAGGAGCATGTCTTTGGCCATGGGGGCGTGGTCGCAGAGGCAGCCAAGCTGAATGTTCCCCTGTTGGCTGAAGTCCCGCTGCATCTTGACGTTCGTTTGGCCTCTGATGGTGGTGCACCGATTGTTGTCAGCAAACCCGACAGCCCGCAGGCGCAGGTGTTCCGAAACGTTGCTCAGGATTTAATCCAACGGGGCGCAGCATGAGCGACGTCTCCTTTCCCCCACTTTTGCATGGCCATCAGGTCAGCGGCGTGGAGGACCCCTTTGATACAGCGTGTAAAAAGGCAATCTTCGGCTGTGATGCCGGCTTGGTAACCTTCAATCTGGCACCGGACATTCTTCGGGCGGCAATGGTGTTTGCCCCCGAGGTTCCTCTTCGAAAAGCAATGGCAATGATGCCTACCTGCGGCGTAGGGTTTCAAAACGCATTGGGAGCATTGGCGCCACCTGAAGTCGCGGTTCATTTAGAATGGCAGGGTGCAGTCCGGGTCAACGGTGCCCGTTGTGGTAGCCTGCGAGCCGCCGCCAGTTGCTCGGATCCTGAGGTAACGCCTGACTGGCTGGTCATCGGGCTAGAATTGCCGTTGTGGCCCGCTTCCGAAGATACCGGTCATTCACCCGATGAAACCGCGCTTTATGCCGAAGGCTGTGCGGATGTCGAAGCGCCTGCTTTGTTGGAAAGCTGGGCCCGCCATAGTCTACACTGGATCACACGCTGGGAAGACGACAACGGTAGAGCCCTGCACGCTGAATGGCGCAGCCTCGCCCATGGTATGGGAGAGGACACAGTACAAAATGCGCTATCAGGCAGCTTCTTGGGTATTGATGAAGATTTTGGCATGCTCTTGCGTGCTGAAGACACCACCCACATGATCCCCCTGACATCCTTACTGGAGACATCGTGATGCAACTTGCCCGCGCCATCCATTTTGACGAGAGCGACCAACGTGTCTTTGCCAGCCCAGCCCGCACCGGCGAGTGGTGTGTTTCAGGCGGGTTTGAATTTTCCAACTGGGGTGAGTCCGACCTGAGTGGCAAGCCAAAGCAGGCCTTTTCCAATGGCTGGATGGGCTTGGAAACTGCTGGTCGAGTAACCTTTGTCGCGGTTACTCAAATCGAGCAGAGTGAGCTCGACACCTTGACCGACCTGTTGTCCAAGCATTTTGTAGATTTCTATGGTGCCCCAGACATCAACGCCGCTCGTCCAGTTGCGACCGAAGAACTAGCGCAAATGCTAGATCTTTGCGCGGAGCATGATGCCAACACCTTGCTAACCGTATCGCGTGAATTGACCAGTTCTGGCGTCAAAGAGGCCTTCCGCACCATCGAGCCGCAAGCTGCCGGTTTGGAGCAATTTGCAATTCATGGTGATATGGACGCATGAGTTTTTGCCATAGTGCTATCCCTCGGGTCACCTCAGTGATCATACAAAAGCCCCCACAAATTTGCTGGGGCTTTTGTACCGAATAACGTTTACCAACTAACTCTATTTGGCATTGAAAACAAACAACGTCTCACCATTGATCTTGTACTCATTGATCAATGTTTTGGCGCGGTCTGAAACCAGCCAGTCTTCCAGTTTCATCGCCAGGTCATTCTGAACATGATCATGTTTTTCGGGGTTTACCGGAATATACGCATATTGGTTGAACAGTACCGGATCACCAGAGAACAGCAGCTCTAGGTCGCCCTTGTTGCCAAAGTTCAACCAACTGGCCCGGTCTGCCATAATATATGCCCCGAGACCTGAAGCGGTATTCAACGCAGCGCCCATCCCGGCACCAACCGCATTGTACCAGTCGCCAAGCTCCAGTGCATTCAAATCGGCGGTTTGCCACAGGCTCAGCTCTTTTTTGTGGGTACCACTGTCATCGCCACGACTGACAAAGACCGCATGAGTTGTTGCAATTTTCAGCAATGCGTTTGCTGCGGTATCCGCCGAACTTACGCCAGCGATATCCCCTTTCGGTCCGATGAAAACGAAGTCATTATACATGATCTCGCGACGATGGGTGCCGTTGCCACCAGCCAGAAATTCTTCCTCGGCCTTTTTTGAGTGCACCAAAATTGCATCGACATCGCCTGCCGCACCCAAGCGCAACGCTTGACCAGTTCCAACAACAACCAGATGTACCTGCAGCCCCAAATCGGCCTTAATTTCTGGAAGCAGTATGTCTGACAGGCCCGAGTTATGGAACGACGTGGTCACTGCCATCCGCATTTCTTCGGCAAATGAAGCCGAAGTTAAGGCTAGTGAGGCAATCGCGCCAAAAATTATTTGTTTCACTCTACAATGTCTCCTCTTAGAAACGCGCGTCCCTGTTTGGTCTCAGCCCCAGCAAAAAATTGGCTTGCGGGCGTGAATTCGTGGATCCGGCCATGCAGCACAAAAATCACTTCATCGGCCAGTCGTTGGGCTTGGCCCATATTGTGTGTCGACATAATCAACCGGGTGCCATCAGCCGCTGCTGTGGTCAAAATTTCTTCGATCTCACGGGTGGCACGGCCGTCCAGTGACGCACAGGGTTCATCCAGGAACAGTACATCTGGATTACGGATCAATGCCCGTGCCAGTGCCAGTTTTTGCCGCTCGCCGCCGGATAACATGGTCGCTTGTTGCTTTACGGTATGGCCTAGACCAACCCGTTCTGCCCAGTCTTGCGCGCGCCGTCTGGCCTCTGCCTTTGTCACGCCGATCAAGCGTAGAGGATAGGCGATATTTTCAATCACAGTGCGTCGCATCATAACGGGTGCCTGAAACACAAACCCCTGCCGTTTTTGCGCTTCGTCCTTTGGGCAAGCCCATGTCAAACTGCCGGCATTCATCCGGGCAATACCATGTAGCATCTTAAGCAAAGTGGTTTTACCGGCTCCATTGGGACCAATGACGATGGTTACACCTTGCCCTTGCAAGGTCAGGTCAATCGGGCCAACCAATACCTTGCCCTGACGGCGCACCACGGCCTGTTTGGCTTCTAGTGGGAACATCTGCATCACCAGCGGCCCTCACTCTCGGTATGGCTCAATCGGTGGATCAAAAGGTTCACCGTCACAGCCAAAGCAATCAGAATAAACCCAAGTGCCAATGCCAGGGCAAATTCACCCTTACCAGTTTCGAGCGCGATAGCCGTCGTCAGTACGCGGGTTGCATGGTCGATATTGCCACCAACAATCATAATCGCGCCGACCTCGCCAATGGCCCGACCGAACCCAGCCAGGGCCGCCGTCAGCAGTGCCCGTCGCCCATCCCAGAGCAAAGCCTGAATACGTTGAAACTGGGTGGTGTTCATCGAGATCAGCAGGTCATGATAGTCCCCCCAAAGCTCGCGTAGTGACTGATGCGCAATGGAGGCAATCAGCGGCACGATAATAATCACCTGCGCGATGATCATTGCTGTTGGGGTAAAAAGCAGTCCAAACACCCCAAACGGTCCTGAACGGGACAAAAACACATAAACCACAAGGCCCACCACAACTGGCGGCAGCCCCATCAAGGCATTTAGCACTGCGATGGTAATCCGGCGAAGACGAAAACGGCGAACCGATAAGAAGGCTGCGAATGGAAGAGCTATGGCAGAGGCAATCAGCAGTGCCGTCAGTGTAACACGCAGGGATCGCAAACTGATTTCAACCAGATCAGCATCCAACGTCACCAGCAGCCAAAAGGCCTGTGTCAATCCGCTCCACAAGTCAGACATTGCTTCCGGTTTACTCCTCATGGGCCACGGATCGCGGCAGCCTAACACGGATGTTATAGCTTCCAAATCACAGCTAGGGACGTAGCAATAGACAAAAACGACCAACCCGCCCCAAAAGGACAGATTGGCCATTGAATATCTCCCCTTGCGTTGAAACAGGGTCAGTTTGCGCAGGCCAAGGGTATTACGAGCGCGGCTATTTAGTTGGCGAAATCATCGCCTACTTCGCACGTTACACTGACTGTTTTGTCTCAAATAACTCGGTCAAAGCTTTAAACCGCAGGCCTCGAAAGCCTCTCGTGTTCGAGCTTTTTCTTCCTCAGTCAGCTGCAACAGTGGGGATCGCACTGCGCCGCCAATCTGCCCCAACAGTTCCTGCCAGTACTTGCCGTGCGCCTGTGGCTTACCGCCGGGTTTCGTATCTAAGATTGCTCGCCGCACCGGGTCCAGACTATCACGCACCTGACGCGCCTCGGTAAAGCGGCCCTGAAACGCCAACTGGGTGTAATCGTGCATCCGGCGGTCGTTCTTAGTCTGCAACTGATATGGCGGTGACGAGCACAGATAGAGCTTCCAGTTCAGTTCCTCAATGTTATCCAGCCACTCCACTTCGGACGCGGTCGAAACATGGATTTTGTCCCCAACCATATGACTAAGGCGCACATACATCTCGCGCGGTACTGAATATTTGATCGCCACAATGTTTGGCAATTCCGCGATACGGGCACAAAGTTCGGGGCTCATCAAATAACCGCTATCCGGGTGGCTCCACATGGCGATACCAATATCAACTTGATCGCAAATTGCCTTATAATAGTTGTACACGGTGTCATCCGGATCAGTGACAAAATGGAGCATTGGCGCGTGTACCACGATGTAGTCGGCGCCGCAGTCCTGCGCATGACGGGCCAGTTCCAGCACAGTGTCAAAATTCTGATCCGAAGCCGACATGATGGTGCCTGCCTGTCCGTCGCACTCCTCTACCGCAATCTCAAAATTACGTTTACGCTCCGCCAGGCTCATCGAAAAGAACTCACCCTGTTTTCCGGCGATAAAGAGCCCCTGAATGTCGAGATCATCTACCCAATGACGAATGTTCGACCGAAGCCCGGCTTCGTTGAAAGACCCATCGTGGTGAAACGGGTTAAGCGCTGCGGCCCAGATGCCGCGCATATGTTCGCGGGCGTGGTCCTTGGCGTCCAGTTTCGAATACTTCATGTGGCGGCTCCTTCTTCGGCGGCCTGAATGGCACGCCACAGGTTTTGACTGGTCAATGGCATTTGCAGATCCTCAACCCCCAATGGGCGTAGAGCATCAATTGCGGCGTTCAGAATTGCGGCAGGGGCCCCAATTGTCCCGGCTTCCCCCACGCCTTTGGCGCCCAGCGCATTCATTGGACTGGGTGTCTGAAAGGTATGTTGAGACAGGTGAGGCATGTCACCGGCACGCGGCAGCGCGTAATCCATGAAGGAACCGGTCAACAACTGGCCATCTTCATCATAGATCACCTGCTCCATCAGAGCCTCACCCAAACCTTGAGCAAACCCACCCAGGACCTGACCCGCGACCTGCGTTGGGTTGATGATACGGCCGGTGTCATCCACGGCAACTGCCCGCTCGATCAAAGGCACTCCGGTATCACGATCAACAGAAAGCAAGACCATATAGGCGCCATTCCCCCATGCCTCACCTTCGTTTTCATATCTCAGGTCAGCAACCAAGGGGGCTGTCTCGCCCTGGTCCAGCCGAGTGCGGATTTCTTCGCAGGCTCTGAGCACGGCACTGCCGCCAATGGCGGTACTGCGACTGGCTAAGGCTCCGATCCCTTCAGGGCAGGTTTTGGTATCACCGCAAATGACCGTGATCTGTTTCATCGGAATTTGTAGGGTATCTGCGGCGATCTGGGCAAAGGCAGTCTCACGTCCATGGCCCTGCGTTGAGCTTCCGCTGGCAACCAACACTCTGCCATCAGCTTGCAGCGTAACCCGCGCCGTTTCCCACCCCGTCCCCGAAGGCTCAAGATAGAACCCGATCCCAAGCCCAACCAACTCTCCGCTGGCGCGTCGCACATCGCGCTCTTTTAGGGCCTCATTATACCCGCTTTGGTCCACCAGAACATCCAGAACCCTGGAGTAGTCACCGGAATCAAGCACATTCCCAGTGCCAGTCCGATACGGAAACGCACTGGCGTCCAGCAGGTTCCGGCGACGAATTTCAACCGAGTCCAGCCCGGTCACAACTGCGGCTTTATCTACCAGCCTTTCGATCAGACAGTTTGCCTCGGGGCGTCCGGCACCGCGATAAATGCCGGTAGGGGCAAGATTATAGGCCTGTGCGCGGGTCGAAATATCAAGATTTTCGATTTGGTATCCTGCAGGCAAAATCCGTGCAGCATTCCACACCGTGGTCAGCGCTGAATTAGGCAACCAATGGCCCACTGGTCCATTTACCTCAGCCTGCAGCGCCTGAAACATTCCATCCTTGTTCACAGCCAAACGTCCGATTGTTGTGAGCCCCCGCCCATGGGTGGCAGACAAGAACTCTTCAGACCGAGTCGCAGTCCATTTCACATCGCGTTTGTGATGGAACGCAGCCCAGACCGCAAAAACATCCTCCGGATACAACGAGGCCTTCATACCAAAGGCGCCCCCCACATGGGGGGCAATCACACGAATGCGATCAGCATCAACTCCCAATATACTGGCAAGCGCGCTACGAGAGCGGTGCGGAGTTTGTGTTGAGTGCCAGACCGTCACTGAATCCCTGTCTTGGTGATATGCCACTGCAATGGCGCGAGGCTCCATCGGAGACGGTGCAAGTCGGGGATGCAAAATTGTGGTTTCAACAATGTGGTCAGCGGCAGCCAGTCCAGCCGCAGCGTCTCCAGCGCTCCATGCCTGTTCTGCAACTAAGTCTGGTGCTGCGTCCGACCCTGTATCCAATGCTTCATTTATGTCAGCATAGACAAGTTCAACCGCGTCCAACGCCAAGGCATTGCTGGTTGCCAATATTGCTGCAACTGGCTGCCCAACCGCATGGACTTGCCCCTGAGCCAACACCGGAAACTCCCGTTGAACCGAAAGAGGAATAAGTGGATTGACGGTCAGACGCCCCAAGTGGGTAACATCCGCACCAGTATGCACTGCCACAACCCCCTCAGCTGCCTGTGCATCTTCAGTTTCCAGCTCAGCAATATCGCCGCGCGCCTCTACGCTGCGCAAGAATGAGACATGCAACGGGTTTTGGAGTAAAACATCGTCAGTATAGGATCCCTGCCCAGCCACCAGAACCGCATCCTCACGGCGGATCACCCGCTGTCCGATATGGGAGTTCTGATCCTGCATCCGCCTTTGGCACCCTATTGTTTCCAAAGCAGATATGACTCACGCGCAAGAGCAGTACCAAATACAAAAAACTCAAATCGATATAACTAAAATGGATAGCAGTAAGCCTTGAGCAAAACTATACTGGCGGTCAGCTAGACTCTTCAAAAGGCCGCCACGTGAAAATTGCTCTGCTCGGAAACGGCGCTATCTCGCGCTATGTGCAACAAGCCACGCTCAAACAAGGGTTACACATAGAGGCTTTTCTGTTGCGCCCTCAGCGATTGGACGAGAACCACCAAAGCGTGGCGTCGGACTCCTCAATCGTCAGCTCGGTGACGGCATTGCCGCCAGATGTAACGCACCTAATTGACTGTGCGGGGCACCAGGGGTTGGCCGAACACGGGCCTGCAGCATTGCGCGCAGGACTGGATGTCATCACAGTGTCGATTGGCGCTCTGGCCGACCCTGATCTTTATGACGACCTCGTTTCTTCGGCAACAGAAGGCGGCAGCCGCCTGCATTTAGCAAGCGGCGCCATTGGTGCGTTAGATACTCTGCGTGCCGCCCGTAGCGGGCAACTGGACAGTGTCCGCTATACCGGTCGCAAACCGCCACAGGGCTGGATAGGGTCACCCGCCGAACAGATCCTTGATCTTCAAAGCCCACTGCCCAGCGCCCTGACCCATTTCACAGGGTCAGCCCGCGATGCCGCACTCCGTTACCCAAAAAATGCCAATGTCGCAGCAGCCGTTGCATTGGCTGGGGTTGGCTTTGACACTACAGAGGTAGAGCTGATCGCAGATCCCACCATTTCATCTAACATTCACGAAATATGCGCCAGCGGTGACTTTGGCTCATTTACCTTTTCAATCACTGGCAACAGCCTGCCCGACAACCCTCGCAGTTCAGCCCTAGCCGCAATGAGTGTGGTCGCGGAAATTCTTGCCATCAACAAACCGATCCGCAGCTAGGAGCACACTATGGCCGTTCGTCATTCCCGAATTGTCGACCGTGTGTTGACCCGCCTAAAACTAAAACAGTTGCGGCTGCTGGTTGCCGTGGGCAAACACAACAATATTCAGAACGCCGCCCGCGAATTGAACGTATCCCAGCCAGCCGCTACCAAGATGATCAAAGATCTGGAGCTGGATTTTGAAGTGCAGCTTTTTGAGCGTACCAATCGGGGCGTCATTCCCACCCCTTACGGTGAAGCCCTGATCCGACATGGGAAACTGATATTCGCCCAGGTCTCAAACGCTGCGCAAGAATTGGACGATCTGAACGAGGGCAGCAGTGGTCGTATTGTCATTGGCACACTTCTGGCTGCTTCCCCGCAATTGCTGCCAATGGCGATAGAGAAACTTCTGCACAGGCGTCCAAGTGTTTCGATCAAAGTTGTCGAAGGCACCAATGAGGTTTTGATGCCAGCGCTAAAGTCGGGTGAAATTGATCTGGTTGTTGGTCGCCTCCCTGCTCAGCGCCACCGCAGCGATTTGGAACAATTGCAGTTGTTTGACGAAAAAATCCTGTTGGTGGCGCGCCGTGGGCACCCCATTTGCGCCAACCACAAGCTTAGCTTTGACGACCTAAAATCCTGGGGTTGGATCCTTCCACCGATCGAAACCACTCTGCGGCGTCAATTGGACCAATTTTTTGTTCGGCAAGGACAGTATGCTCCCGCAGTCGCAATTGAATCAGTCTCTTACCTAACCAACCGCGCAGTCTTACAAGCCGGTGATTTCATCGGCCTGATGCCCGCACACGTCGCTGCACAGGATATCGCGTCGGGATTGCTGCAAGAAATCCCATGGAGCCTGCCAATAGATGACGGCCCCGTCGGAGTTTCATTCCGCAGCGCCGATCAGCTCTCCCCAGCCGCTACTGTTTTTTTACAGGCGCTCCAGGATGTGGCCGCTTCGATGTAACCTATAACTTAACCCAACCTTCTGGAGGTTCTTTACCCGGATGGATGACACCACAATTCGGACAAGTCCGCGCCGCCTCTGAAGCATAGAACTGCGCATAGACCGGTGGCAGATCTTCTACGATGGATTTCAGCTGCATCTCTGCGCGGTGCACCAGAGCGCTACATTCAAAGCAATACCACTCAATTGCATCCAACTCTCCAATCTGCCGTTTGGGTTCGATCACCAGCCCAATTGATCCTTCTTGTGGGCGCTGCGGTGAGTGCCGCACATGTGGTGGCAGCAGAAATATCTCGCCCTCACGAATTGGCACATCATAGAACTCTTCACCGTCATACAGCTTGAGCACCATATCACCCTTAAGTTGGTAGAAGAATTCTTCAACGGGATCATCATGGTAGTCGGTGCGTTTGTTGGGGCCTCCGACAACTGTCACCATCATATCAGCATCTTCCCAGATTTGCTGATTGCCCACCGGTGGTTTTAGCAAGTGCTTATGCTCGTCAATCCAGCCTTGAAAATTAAACGCCTTTAGCTTTCCCATAATACATCCCTGTCCCTGCCTACTCGTCACCTTGGAGGCATGGCTGCTATCAGCTCAAGGAATAAAATCGAAATCAGGTATCCATTTTTTGAATGACAATTACGGCCCCTGCAATGTGGGTTCAGTTTGAGGGCAACTAATTCCGCGCTCAGGGCTGAACGGCTAAACTAGCTGTCCGCACTGCCAGACTTGCTCGAGTGACAGCGACTCGTTCAGGTGCAGAACATCCGCCCGACATCCCTCAGCCAATCGACCAACATGCGCTGTGTTAACCAGATCTGCCGGAACCTCACTTGCCATAGAAAGTGCAGTTTCCAAATCTACGCCACACATCTCCACCAAATTGCTCACTGCCGTTACCAGCTCCAGATGCGCTCCGGCAAGGGTGCCATCTTCCAGTGTCAGGCGATTGCCACTTCGCCGGATCAGACGATCATTCAGCGTAAAGCTATCGATTTCGGATCCCGCCGTAGCCATTGCATCGCTGACGAGGAAAATGCGTCCCGGTCCCCGCTTTGATCGCAGTGCCAGAGCCATGCTTTCGGGGTGTACATGTATCCCGTCGGCGATCAGCCCGGCGCTCAACCCACCCAGAGCAAGTGCGGCCCCGACAGTACCTGGCTCACGGTTGCCGATCTGGCTTTGAGCATTGAACAGATGCGTAACACAGCGCGCGCCCGCCGCTGCTGCCGCCTCGCAAGCCTCGAAGCCTGCATTTGTATGGCCTAGCGAGACCAGAACCCCAGCTTCGTGCAGGGACGAAATCTGGTCATTTGTGACATTTTCCGGGGCAACTGTGATTTTCAGCACCGGCAATCTGGCCGCAGCGTCGAGCAACACCTCCAAATCTTCTGAGCTCATAGGGCGAATTAGCGTGGGATCATGTGCGCCCTTGCGCTCCAATGATAGATGCGGCCCTTCGAGATGAAGCCCCAGGATGCCAGGGACACTTTCTGCCACGGCCTGCTCGACCGCCGCGATCGCACCGCGTACATGCGCGGGGGTATCAGTGATCAATGTTGGCAAAATAGAGGTGGCGCCAATGCGCGCATGAGCCTCAGACATCGTGCGAAGTGTCGCCACATCATTCAACATCACCCCGCCACCGCCGTTGACCTGAAGGTCGACAAAGCCGGGTGCCAGATATCCGCCTGCCAATTTGATGACACAGGCCTCGGCAGGGACGTCGGTTTGCCCAACGATCCCTGCGATCTGGTGCCCCTTCAACAGCAACGCGCGCCCGGCGTGAAACTGCCCCTCCTCCAGAATCCGAGCGCCAATCAGGGCCGTAAGCCGATCAGTCATACCGTTTCCGTGACTTTTTTCAGGTGTCTAGGCGCATCAGGATCGATCCCTCTGGACGTAGCAAAGGCTTCAACCATGGAATAGAAGGAAACAATCAGGCTCAGTGGATCGGTCAAACCATGATCTGTGCGGATGTGATCAATACATGCCGCGCCCTGCACCCGATTGGTTGTAGCAAACACTTGTGCTCCCTTAGCAGCAATCTGATCCGAGATATCCGCCAGCGCCCCTTCTGCCGCATCAGCAGCCGCAAACCCCAGCACTGGGAAGCCCTCACCAACGATCGAAACAGGCCCATGCAACACTTCTGCAGAGGAATAACTCTCGGCGTGCAGTTGGCAGGTTTCTTTAAACTTCAGCGCAGCCTCATTTGATACGGCCAGTGCCTGCCCCCGCCCAAGCGTAAACAGGGATTGATGCGCGCCGATTGCTTCGCGCACTTCGGGCCAGTTGATCTGCGCAGCCGCCTCTAATTGTTTTGGGAGCGCACGAATAGCAGCCAGCAGCGCAGTATTGCGATCCCATTCAGCCATCAGCCACAAGCCGGCCACCGCCGAAGTGACAAAAGTCTTAGTGGCAGCGACGCTTAACTCCGGTCCAGCATGAATATTCAAGGTATGGGCACTGGCCTGTGCCAATGGCGATCCCGCGTCATTTGTCAGGGCTACCGTCAGCGCACCGTCACGACCTGCATTACCGGCCATTGCAACAATATCCGGGCTTTGTCCCGATTGGGACACTGCAACGCTCAACCCCTTATTCAACTTCAGGGTGCTGTCATAAATCGACCCTACCGAAGGCCCAACAGAGGCAACGGGAACACCAAGGAGGATCTCAGAAACGTATTTCAAATAGGTGCAGACGTGATCCGACGATCCACGGGCCACAGTCATGACAAAGGCAGGGTCCAACCCCCGAACAGCATTAGCCACTGAAGCAATATCTGCAGCTCCCTGCGTCAAAAGCCGGTCAACCGCAGCTGGGATCTCATCGATTTCGCGACGCATTTTGGTGCTTTGTGTCATAGTGTCAGCTCCTATTGGCTGGCCAGCCGCAGTTCGGCTACAAAATCGTAGGCGTCACCGCGATATATAGAGCGGGTGAATTCAACCACCCGCCGATTAGGCAAATATGAAGTACGCATAATCCGAAGACCTGCGGCGCCAGGATCGACCCCCAGCAGGGCAGCGTCTTCTGCGTCAAGATTGATCGCTGAAATGCGCTGCAAGGCCCGTACCGGACGATTTCCGTCTGCCTCCAGCACCTTGTACAGAGATGTTTCAACCAACAGTGGGTTGGGCAAGATGTCTACAGGTAGCGAGGCGCGTTCAATCGCCATGGGCATGTCACTGGCCCGACGCAGGCGTTCAATTCGGGCGACAGAATCCCCTGGGGACAACCCCAGCACCATCACCTCTTCTGGTGAGGGCATGTAAAGACCCCGGCCCAGCCATTCGCTGGACGAATTGAGACCGCGCCGCACCATGTCTTCGGTAAATGAGGTCAGTCGCGAGAGAGACTGTTCAACTTTGGGTGGCCCGTCAGAGACAAAACTACCTGACCCCTGTCTTTGCACGATGATGCCACGATCGACCAGATCTTGCATCGCCCGCCGCACCGTTACCCGAGACACCCCACTTAGCGACGCTATTTCACGCTCTGCAGGAAGCGGCGCGTTTTCCAGCAACAAACCATTGCTGATACCATCTTCAATCCGCTTTCGCAGACGTACATATCGCGGTCCAGTGGCTTCATCCAGCCAGTCAGCAGGTTTCAGGAAATCTTCGATTGTCATGCCGTTTCCTGCCCCACCTGTCGCGCAAACCGGCGGGAGAGCTCCAAGGCCCCATCCAGCGCCACGCCTTGGCCTTCTGTCACTGTTGCGGCGATTTCAGCTGGCAGGTAATCCACATAGTGTTCTGCAACACCACCCACTGGGCACACAATCTCACCGGGCTGATGACCTAATGCAGTCAACCCGCTGCAAATATAGTCCGCCCCAGCGACCATCAGTTCCTGCCCGACGGTATCGCCGGCCCTGGCCGCCTGGACCACCCGCGGCGCGTAGCCACCGTAGTCGACAGGCTTGGCTCGAAAAGAAAAATTCATGATTTGCACGACATCGTGCTGGAATTCACTAAGACAGCTCTCAACCAAGTCACTCGTCGGCAGGATACCATCCAATACATGCAACGCTCGGCGGAGCAATTCTTTACCCAACCAACACCCCGACGATTCGTCGCCCAGAATAGAGCCATAGCCTCCGATTAAGCGCATTTCATCTTGGGTTTGTCGCGCCAGAAACGAACCCGTGCCAATCCCCAACAAGCAGCCAGGCCGATCACCCAATGCGCCAACCACCGCAGACGGGCGGTCATCTTCGACCAGCACGTGTCGCGACGGCAATTGATCCGCAACAAATTGCGAAACAGCGTCATCTACCACTCCAGCCAGACCAGCATAAATAGGGATTTCGCCAAGCCGGGCAGCTTCGAGACCTGCTAATGTGGAAAGTTCGATCAAGCCTTCATTCAAGACCGCAATCGCGGCCTGCGGCGCACTTGAAACATTAGCCCCCCCACGCCGCGCATACGTCACGCCAGAAGGTGACTGCAACGCAAACCGACAAGAGGTGCCGCCACCGTCAATTGCAATAAAGTAAGAATTCACCGAGTCTCTCATATCAATACCTATACGATACCTTTACGCAAAATAAAAGACCTTTTGCCACCAGCTATCCTCGAAAGCAGGACCAAATTAGTTACCTAACAATAAATGGTAGACAAAAGGTATTAGATAGGTATTTAATAGCTACAACTTCCTGGGAGGAATCACATGACCGCGACCGCGTCACCACAGACGGAAACACTGCATAGCGACGCTATGGGGCTGGACCTACGTGCTGACAGCGAAGTCTTGTCGCAACTCCTGAACAGTCAGCAAATGGCTCTCAAATCGATGAGCAGCGCACTGCCAGAGATCGCAGCTGCTGCAGAGTTGCTAGTCAAATCCATTCGCAACGGTGGCCGCTTGCATTACGCTGCGGCGGGGTCTTCGGCTCTGATGGGTCTGGCAGATGGCGCAGAACTTCCGGGAACATTTGGCCTGACTGCTGATCGCATCGCGATTCACATGGCTGGCGGCGTTCCGCTGAACGGCAATATGCCAGGCCATACAGAAGACAACGATAGTGCCGCGCTTGCGGCCGCAGAAACTGTCAAGCCGCAGGATGTTGTCATCGCGATCTCAGCCAGCGGCTCAACGCCCTACCCAATGGCGTTTGCGCAGGCTGCACGAGATCACGACGCCGCCATAATTGGCATCGCCAACAACGCAGATGCACCACTGTTTGCGCTGGCAGATGTCGCTATCCACCTAAAAACACCACCCGAAGTGATCGCCGGGTCGACCCGCTTGGGTGCAGCCACTGCACAAAAGGTCGCGCTGAATATGATGTCCACCCTGACGGGTATCCGTTTGGGCCACGTATTCGACGGTATGATGGTCAACCTCGTAGCTGACAACGAAAAACTGCGGGGCCGGGCTATTGGCATCGTAACCCAGATCACAGGGACCACCGAAATGACCGCCCAGGACTGCCTGCAAAAAGCAAATGGAGCGGTCAAACCCGCCGTACTTCTGGCCGCCGGGGCTGCGTCAATCCAGCAGGCAAATACAATTATCGAGCAAGCCAACGGAGACCTGCGTGTCGCGCTGCGGCAGCTTTGACCACGGCCATTTGGCCAACAATTGATTATCTAAGGGAGAAAGATATGAACCGGAAACTTCTTAGCCTGGCACTTCTGGGCTCGACCATCTTGGGCGGCGCTGCCGCCGCTGATGTCACTCTGACCATCGAAAGCTGGCGCAATGATGATCTTGTCCTATGGCAGGATACTATCATCCCAGCATTTGAAGCTGCTAACCCCGGCATCAAAGTAAAGTTCACACCTTCGGCCCCAGCCGAGTACAATGCGGTGCTGAACTCCAAACTGGACGCAGGCAGTGCCGGCGACTTGATCACATGCCGCCCATTCGACGCTTCATTGGCCCTGTATGACGGAGGCCACCTGGCCGACATCTCCAACCTCGAAGGTATGGCCAACTTCTCTGATGTAGCCAAATCTGCATGGCAGACAGACGATGCCTCGGCCTCGTTCTGCATGCCTATGGCATCGGTTATTCACGGTTTCATCTATAACAAAGAAGCCTTTGCCGAGCTGGACATCAAAGTCCCAGAAACCGAAGCTGAGTTCTTTGCTGCGCTTGAGACCATCAAAGCAGATGGCAACTATATCCCGATGGCGATGGGCACCAACGACCAGTGGGAAGCCGCAACCATGGGCTATAACAACATTGGTCCAAACTACTGGAAGGGCGAAGAGGGCCGTTTGGCACTGATCGCTGGCGACCAGAAGTTGACGGATGCGCAGTGGGTTGCACCATATGAAGCTCTGGCCAAATGGGGTGAATATCTGGGTGACGGATATGAAGCTCAAACCTATCCAGACAGCCAGAACATCTTTACTCTGGGCCGTGCTGCAATTTACCCCGCAGGCAGCTGGGAAATCACAGGCTTCAACGCTCAGGCTGATTTTGAAATGGGTGCCTTCAAGGCTCCGGTCCAAAACGCTGGCGACACCTGCTACATTTCGGATCACACCGACATCGCGCTTGGCATGAATGCTGCATCGCCCAATGCCGAGGCGGCCCAGACCTTCCTTAACTGGATGGGTACGTCTGAGTTTGCTGGTATCTACGCCAACGCTCTGCCTGGCTTCTTCTCACTGTCCAACCACGAAGTGGCAATGGAAGATCCGCTGGCGCAGGAATTTGTCAGCTGGCGTGGAGAGTGTGAATCCACAATCCGGTCAACTTACCAGATCCTGTCGCGTGGCACGCCAAATCTGGAAAATGAAACCTGGGGTGCCTCGGTCGCAGCCATCAAAGGCAGCAAATCTGGCGCTGATCTGGGCATGGAACTGCAAAGTGGTCTGGCCAGCTGGTACGCACCACACAAGTAATACCACCACTCACTTGATAACGTTCTGGGCCACCTGTTGGCCCGGAGCACCCATGCGGAAAGGGATGACATGAAGAATTCAGGCATCAAATGGCACGTCATCGTGTTTCTGGCACCCGCGGTACTTGTCTATACCGCCATAATGATCTTTCCGCTGTTCAATACCCTGAGATTGGCGCTGTACACAGAGGTGGACCAAGTCCGCCAATTTGTTGGTCTTGAAAATTTCCGCACCCTGTTTGGTGACCCCTATTGGTCCGGCCAGTTCTGGAATGCCCTGGGTAACAACTTCTGGTTCTTCTTTATTCATATGATCGTGCAGAACCCAATTGGTATCGCCTTGGCAGCCATCCTGAGCCACCCACGGCTGCGATTTGCAGCTTTGTACCGCACTGCAATTTTTGTTCCAACGATCCTATCCTTCGTTATCGTTGGATTTGCCTGGAAGCTGATCCTGTCTCCGATCTGGGGCATCACGCCAGATATGCTCAAAGCACTGGGCCTGAAATGGCTATATGCGCCCTATCTGGGCAAGGAAGAGTATGCGTTGACCACACTCGCGCTAATCTCAGTCTGGCAGTTTGTCGGCATCCCAATGATGTTGATCTATGCCGCGCTTTTGTCGATCCCCGAAGAGGTGCTGGAGGCTGGAGAGGTTGACGGCATCACCGGTTTTGCATCTTTCTGGAAAATAAAATTGCCGCTGATCCTGCCTTCGATCGGCATCATCTCGATCCTGACCTTTGTGGGTAATTTCAACGCATTTGACCTGATCTACACCACCCAAGGCGCGCTTGCCGGGCCTGACTTCTCAACCGATATCTTAGGCACATTCATGTATCGCACCTTCTTTGGCTTCCAACTGCAATTGGGCGACCCGCATATGGGATCGGCTATCGCCAGCGGTATGTTTGGTATCATCCTGATTGGTGTGTGCATCTATCTATTTGGCATCCAGACTCGTCTGCGTCGGTATCAATTCTAAAGGAGGCTGAGATGTCTAAGGCACGCAATAACCCGCTAAACAGCTTCGCCGCTCACGCCGCGCTGATCGCCTATACTCTGATCGCGCTGTTCCCAGTGTTTGTGATCCTGATCAACAGCTTCAAAACCCGAAAAGCAATCTTTCGGGATCCATTGGCGCTACCTGAAGCCGATACGTTCACATTGATCGGCTATCAAACTGTGCTGAAGCAAGGTGACTTCTTTCTCTACTTTCAGAACTCGATGATCGTCACGGTTGTGTCACTGACATTGGTGCTGTTGTTTGGTGCCATGGCGGCCTTTGCGCTGGCCGAATACAAATTCAAAGGCAATATGCTGATGGGTCTGTATCTGGCGCTTGGCATCATGATTCCAATCCGTATTGGTACCGTCGCTATTCTGGAAATGATGGTCAGCAGCGGCTTGGTAAACACCTTATGGGCCCTGATTTTAGTCTATACCGCACAAGGCCTGCCACTGGCGGTGTTCATTCTGTCCGAATTCATGCGCCAGGTTTCTGATGACCTCAAAAACGCAGGCCGAATTGATGGGCTGTCAGAATACACCATCTTCTTCCGGCTGGTTCTGCCACTGGTTCGCCCTGCAATGGCGACTGTGGCCGTTTTCAACATGATCCCAATCTGGAACGATCTGTGGTTCCCACTGATCCTGGCCCCCGCCGAAGAAACCAAAACGCTGACTTTGGGTAGCCAGGTGTTTATTGGCCAGTTTGTTACTGACTGGAATGCCGTCCTGTCGGCCCTGTCGATGGCCATTCTGCCGGTGATGATCCTCTACGTAATCTTCTCACGCCAGTTGATCCGCGGCATCACCTCAGGAGCTGTTAAATGATCCGCGTCCTAATAGCTGGCCTTGGCAACATGGGCCTGTCCCATGCACTTGCCCACCACAACAATCCAGGCGCCGAGGTTGTCGGATTGGTCAACCGGTCTGGGGTCGTCGAAAACCCCGATCTACAAGGTTATCCGGTGTTCACCGACTTCGATATCGCGCTCGCCGAAGTGAAACCTGATCTGGTTGTGGTTGCCACCTATTCCGATAGCCATGCAGGGTATGCAATTGCAGCGATGGAAGCTGGCGCACATGTGTTTGTCGAAAAGCCGCTGGCCACAACTGTAGAAGACGCACGCCGCGTCACCGCCAAAGCTGTCGAACTGAATCGCAAGCTGGTCGTAGGCTATATCCTGCGCCACCACCCTTCGTGGGTTCGGTTGATCGAAGAAGCACGCAACTTGGGCGGCCCCTACGTGTTCCGCATGAACCTGAACCAGCAATCCAGCGGCGATACATGGGAAACCCACAAAGCCCTGATGCAGACCACTCCGCCCATCGTCGATTGCGGCGTGCACTATGTGGATGTCATGTGCCAGATCACCGACGCCAAACCAGTTCGGGTTAACGGTATGGGTCTGCGCCTGTCGGATGAGATTGCCAAGGACATGTATAACTACGGCCAGTTCCAGGTGGTGTTCGAGGACAACTCGGTTGCCTGGTATGAAGCTGGTTGGGGACCGATGATGTCGGAAACCGCGTTTTTTGTAAAAGACGTAATCTCACCCAACGGTTCTGTGTCGATTACTGAAAAAGACAAAGCTGGGTCCGATGATGTCGACGGCCACACCGCCGTTGGCGCGCTTTTGGTGCATCGCCCCGATGGGGATCAGCTGATCGACTTGCCGGGTGAGCCCGGCCATCAGCAACTTTGCGACGCAGAGCAGGCCTATATGCTACGCGCCATTACCGAGAACATCGATCTATCCCGCCATATGCAGGACGCCGTCCTGTCCCTGCACATCTGTCTGGCTGCGGACGAAAGCATCCGCTCCGGCCACCCAATTGACTTGATTGGAGCCTGATCATGACCGCTCTTTCGCTTACCAATGTTTGTAAATCCTTTGGCCAGGTCGAAGTCCTCAAAGACATCAATCTGACTGTTGAAGAGGGCGAGTTCGTCGTTTTTGTTGGCCCTTCGGGTTGTGGCAAATCCACTTTGCTCAGAGTTATCTCAGGCCTGGAAGAAGCCACGTCTGGTGATATCGAAATCAGTGACAACTCAGTGAATGATGTGCCGCCAGCCAAACGTGGCATCGCCATGGTGTTCCAATCTTATGCTCTTTATCCGCACCTGACAGTACGCGACAACATGTCGTTGGCCCTGAAACAGGAGCGCAAGCCCAAGGACGAGATCGCGACACGGGTTGCTGAAGCAAGCCGGATGTTGTCGCTGGGCGACTATCTTGACCGGCGCCCCTCAGAGCTATCGGGCGGGCAACGTCAGCGTGTCGCCATTGGCCGTGCCGTAGTCCGCGAGCCAGACCTGTTCCTATTCGATGAACCACTGTCCAATCTGGATGCAGCCTTGCGGATGAACACCCGGTTGGAAATTGCCCGGCTGCACCGCCAGCTCGGCGCCAGCATGATATATGTTACCCACGACCAGATCGAAGCAATGACACTGGCTGACAAAATCGTGGTGTTGCGAGATGGACGCGTTGAACAGGTCGGCAGCCCGATGGAAATCTACAACCATCCTGCAAACCGCTTTGTTGCTGAGTTCATTGGCTCACCATCAATGAACTTTGTTCCAGCGGAACGACTCGGCGGGCAAAATGGACAATTCGTCGGTATTCGTCCCGAATATGCTCAGGTCACCCCAAATGGTCGCCTGAAGGGCAAGGTCATTCACGTCGAAAAACTGGGCGGTGACACCAACATCCTAATCGACCTCGGCGACGATCTGACCTTTACCTCTAGGGTGTTTGGACAGTACGATACTCACGTTGATCAAGAAATCACTCTGGATTTCGACGATACAAAGTGCCTGTCCTTTGACGCCGAAGGACAACGTATCTGATCGTATGGCGCCTGAATGGGTCATGCCAATACGTGCTGAGACAATATAGCTCTCGCCATAAGTGATTTTTGGCGCTACACACCGAGATGTTACCGCTAACTTCGCAAGAGCGTACGACCCGGTAGCCGCTGTGGCAGCAAGGACATTATGTAATGAGTACCATTTGGCAGTTACTAGAGGAACATCGCGCCAAGACCGCCGAGGTTCCAATCTTATCGCTATTTCAGGACGAAGGCCGCTTTGACGATTTTTCAGCCGAGCAGGACGAGCTTCTGCTCGACTTCTCCAAAACCAGCTTGGACAGCACTGCGCTGGATCTGCTGGTACAGCTCACAGAAAGCGTGCAGCTGGAAGAAAAAATTGATGCGTTGTTTCGTGGTGATCCAATCAACACCACCGAAGGCCGCGCCGTACTCCATACTGCACTGCGAGCGCAGGCGGACACGCCGATCCTATTAGACGGCAAAGACGTTTTGCTCGGTGTCCGCGATACTTTGGCGCGAATGGAACAATTTGCACAAGACATCCATAGCGGAAGAATTACAGCCGCTGATGGCGGCAGCTTCACAGATGTAATCAACATCGGTATTGGAGGTTCGGATCTTGGCCCAGCAATGGCAACTTTGGCGCTAGCCCCTTACCACACGGGACCACGCTGCCATTTTGTGTCCAATGTGGATGGCGCTCATGTTCATGATACGCTTCAAAACCTGGACCCGCGGCGCACTCTGGTGATCATCGCATCCAAGACGTTTACCACCATTGAGACCATGACCAATGGCAACACCGCCCTGGTCTGGCTACGCGAGGCACTAGGGGATAAGGCTACAGAACACCTGACTGCTGTCTCAACTGCTCTGGACAAGACCACCGCGTTTGGGATCGCACCGGATCGGGTTTTTGGTTTCGAAAACTGGGTCGGCGGCCGCTACTCTCTCTGGGGACCAATCGGGCTGCCAATCCTACTGGCCATTGGCTCAGACAGCTTTCGCCAATTCCTGCAAGGGGCGGCAGCAATGGATGACCATTTTCGCACAGCTCCGATGCGGGTAAACTTACCGGTATTGATGGGCCTGGTCGGCATCTGGCACAACAATATCTGTGGCTACGGCAGCCGCGCCGTACTGCCCTATGATCAACATCTGCAACGCCTACCCGCCTACCTTCAACAGTTGGATATGGAGAGCAACGGCAAGCAGGTGGCTCAGGATGGCACCCCCCTTCCCCGCGCTTCTGGCCCAGTGGTCTGGGGAGAACCCGGCACCAATGGACAACATGCATTTTATCAATTGCTGCATCAGGGCACTGCTGTGGTGCCGGCTGAGTTCTTAATCGCCGCCGAGGGCCATTCACCGGAACTGGCGCATCACCATCAATTGCTCAAGGCGAATTGCCTTGCCCAGTCCGAAGCTTTGATGTGTGGTCGTTCCAATGCTGAAGCCACTGTCGTTGCCTCTGAACGAGGATTCGAGGGCGATGAACGAGAACGCATGGCCGCCCATCTCAGTTTTCCCGGCAACCGCCCGTCAACAACCATTGCCTATCCCAAACTCACACCTTTTGTGCTGGGTCAGATTATCGCGCTCTATGAACATCGCGTGTTCACAGAAGGCGCAATCTGGGGCCTCAATTCGTTCGATCAATGGGGGGTAGAGCTTGGCAAGGAACTTGCTGTTGCGCTGCTGCCAATGGTCGATGGTGCACCATCAGATGGGAAAGACGGCTCAACCAGCGGCTTGCTTGATAAGCTTTCCCAAAACACCGCCAAACAGACCTGAACCCCAGCTTAATACGTCAGAGAGAACTATGGTTTCCCGTGTCATACCCGTCCAATCTTTTGATCTTGTGCTGTTCGGCGCCACTGGCGATCTTGCCCGACGCAAAATTCTACCCAGCCTGTTTCATCGGTTCCAGCTGGGACAGTTCTGCGACAGCTCCCGCATCATTGGTGCGTCGCGTAGCGAAATGGATGCGGACAGTTTTCGCGAACTCGTGGCTGATGCCGTTCGTGAGTTTGGCCAAAAAGACGAAGTCAACGACAAGGACATCACCGCGTTTGTGGCACAGCTCGACTATGTCGCAATTGATGCCAAAGGAGATCAGGGCTGGGAAGAGCTGGGGAAACACATGCGCCCCGATAAGGTGCGTGCTTTTTACCTATCGGTCGCCCCTAGCTTGTTTGGCGATATTGCCACTCGGTTGCGCAGCACGGGTATCGCGACGGATGACAGCCGCATCGTGGTTGAAAAACCATTTGGTCATGACCTGGCGAGCGCTCAAGCGCTAAATCAGGCGCTGAGGGCCAATTTTGAAGAAAGCCAAATTTACCGGATCGACCACTATCTTGGCAAAGAAACGGTGCAGAACTTGATGGCGTTGCGCTTTGCCAACTCGTTGTTCGAACCTTTGTGGAATTCCTCTCACATTGACCATGTCCAGATCACCGTTGCCGAAAGCATCGGAGTGGAAGGCCGAGGCGAATACTATGACCGCTCGGGCGCGATGCGCGACATGGTGCAAAACCACCTGATGCAACTGCTTTGCCTGACCGCGATGGAGCCACCGGGTAAGTTTACTCCGGATGCTGTGCGTAACGAAAAGGTCAAGGTGATCGAGGCACTGGAGCCTGTTGAGAATTCCGACATCGCGCGTGGACAATACCGCGCCCAAAATAACACCGGCAGTTACCGCGACCATGCAGGCGATCCAAACAGTCAGACCGAGAGCTTTATCGCCATGAAGGTGCAGGTCGCCAACTGGCGCTGGGCTGGCACACCGTTTTATCTGCGGACCGGAAAACGTCTGCGAGAACGGGTGTCAGAGATCGCAGTGTTTTTTCGTGACCCTCCACATAATATTTTCCAAGGCAGCGACCCTGCCAAAGGCAATGTTTTGGTCATCCGTTTGCAACCGGATGAAGGCATAACCTTGCATACAACCATCAAGGACCCCGGCCCCGGCGGCATGCGTCTGACCGAGGCTGCGCTGGACATGACTTTTGCTGACAGTCTTGCCGAAGCCGAACGCCCACAAGACGCGTATGAGCGACTGATCATGGATGTGATCCGTGGCAACCAGACTCTGTTTATGCGCGGAGACGAAGTCGAAGCGGCTTGGGCTTGGGCCGATCCAATCATATCGGGTTGGGACGACCCGCGACACGCACCTCAGCCCTATGACACAGGTGGCTCAGGACCCGAAGACAGCCTGCTCCTGCTGCACCGTGATGGTCGGCGCTGGCGCAGAATCGGCAATTAATCCAAGGCACCAAAACAGAAAAGCGGCACCCAATGACCCTGAATACAACCCTGGCCTCGGTAACCGAACGCATCATCACCCGCAGCGCGCCTACACGGGGCGCCTATCTGGAAAGAATGCGCGCTGCGCAGAGCAACGGCCCAGCGCGCGCGCATCTTTCGTGCAGCGGTCAGGCCCATGCCTATGCTGCAGCCGGTCCTGATCAGGCAGCACTGGCTAAAGCATCAGCTGGCCACCTTGGCATCATCACCGCCTATAACGATATGCTGTCTGCGCATCAGCCATTTGAAACCTACCCGCAGATCGTCCGCGACGCAGTGCGTAAAGTGGGTGGAACTGCACAGGTTGCCGGTGGCGTTCCGGCGATGTGTGATGGTGTTACGCAGGGCGAGGCTGGTATGGAGCTCAGCCTGTTTTCGCGCGATGCCATTGCCATGTCGACTGCTGTTGGCCTTAGCCACAACACCTTTGACGCAGCCGTATTTTTGGGCGTCTGCGACAAGATCGTGCCAGGGTTGGTGATTGGTGCTCAGGTCTTTGGCCATCTGCCTGCTGTATTCCTGCCGGCCGGGCCAATGGTCAGCGGTTTGGCTAACGATGAAAAAGCCAAGATCCGTCAAAAATACGCTATGGGTGAAGTCGGTCGCGAAGAGCTGCTGAAAGCGGAAATGTCGGCCTATCACGGGCCCGGAACCTGCACCTTTTACGGCACAGCTAACACCAACCAGATGCTGATGGAATTCATGGGGCTGCACCTGCCGGGTTCCAGCTTTGTCAATCCGGGCACCGAGCTGCGTGAGGCCCTTACACAGGAGGGCGCGCGCCGAGCTTTGTCGCTTAGCGCCTTGGGCAATGCCTATACGCCGGTTTGTGATGTCCTGGACGAAAAGGCCTTTGCCAACGGTATTGCCGGGCTGATGGCCACAGGGGGATCAACCAATTTGCTGATCCACCTTATTGCGATGGCCCGTGCGGGGGGCATTATTCTGGACTGGCAAGATTTCTCGGATCTGTCCGAAGTGGTGCCGCTGCTGGCGCGCGTTTATCCAAACGGATTGGCTGATGTGAACCACTTCCACGCGGCAGGCGGGCTTGGCTATATGATCGGTGAAATGTTGGCCAATGGTTTACTGCACCCGGATACTAAAACCGTTGCTGGCGACGGTCTGTCCAATTATGTCACTGAACCCTTCCTCACCGACGATGGATTGGAGTGGCGCAGCGGCACTGGTCAAAGCCTGAATGAGGGAATTTGCAGACCTGTTAGTGACCCGTTCCAGCCTACAGGGGGCTTAAGCCGCCTGACCGGTTCGCTTGGGACAGCTGTCATGAAGATCTCGGCCGTTGCTGAAGAACACCGTATCGTCGAAGCCCCTGTCCGAATATTCCATGACCAAGATGATGCCAAAGCGGCATTCAAGGCTGGTGAGTTCACAGGAGATGTGATCATCGTGGTACGGTTCCAAGGCCCCAAGGCAAATGGCATGCCGGAACTGCACAGTTTGACACCTATGCTATCGATTATGCAGGGCCGCGGGCAAAAGGTGGCTTTGGTTACCGATGGCCGTATGTCCGGCGCCAGCGGCAAAGTACCCGCTGCCATCCACGTGGTGCCCGAAGCACTGGACGGCGGGGCAATCGCCTATATCCAGGACGGTGACATGCTGCGTGTTGATGCTTTGGCCGGAACATTGGACATTCTTACGCCTGACGTGACCAAACGCGATCCGGCAACTGCTGACCTTTCTGCCAATGCCTATGGCATGGGCCGCGAACTGTTTTCCCCTTTCCGCCAATTGGTTGGTTCAGCCGACACCGGCGCCAGCGTATTCGGAGACCTATAGATGTCCATTACCCCCCAAGCCGCCAGCGCGCGTAACCGCGAAATCTGCCAGCTGGCCCCGATTATCCCTGTGCTGGTGGTGCACGACGTGTCGCACGCCCGCCCACTGGCCGAGGCCCTTGTACGCGGCGGATTGCCCGTGCTGGAAGTCACTCTGCGCACGCCCGTCGCACTGGATGTCATCCGTGAAATGGCCAAGGTCGAAGGTGGCGTCGTTGGTGCCGGTACTTTGGTGACGCCAGATGATGTGGCCGCCGCTGTTAATGCCGGTGCCCAATTTGGCGTCTCCCCTGGTGCAACTGATTTACTTCTCGACACCTGCGAAGACATCGGCCTGCCCCTGTTGGCAGGCGCGGCCTCGGCATCAGAAGCCATGCGACTGCTGGAGCGAGGGTACGACATGCTGAAGTTTTTCCCGGCAGAAGCCTCGGGTGGGGTTCCGACACTAAAAGCCGTCGGCGCGCCTCTGCCCCAGATTTCGTTCTGCCCAACAGGTGGCGTCAGCCCGTCCAATGCCGCCAGCTATCTCTCGCTCCCCAACGTGGTCTGCGCCGGTGGCAGCTGGGTAGCCCCCAGCGATCTGGTCAACAGTGGCCAATGGGGCAAGATCGAAGCCCTAGCACGGGCCGCCAGTCAATTGGGTCTCTAAACCGAGTAGCATCGTGCCCCTCGCCCTCCGGACAAGGGTGAGGGACATTTGTTCAAGCTGCTTCTACCAGCAGATCTCGGACCAAAGTCGGAAGCGCAGCGAAATCATCAAAAGCCACGGTATGGGGCATCTCATCTACCGCGCATTTGCGATACCCTAAGGTAAACAGCAAAAACGGCACTCCAGCCCGCTCACCAGTTTCTGCATCCACATCGCTGTCACCTACATATAGCCGAGGCCCCTCTCCCAGTGCCTCAAACGCTGCGTGCAGCGGCGCCGGGTCGGGTTTGTGCACCGGCAGGCTGTCACCTCCCCACATGGTGTCAAACAAGTGGTCGATTTTCAGATGTTCCAACACTGAACGACAAGGCCGGATTGGTTTGTTGGTGCAGATGCCAAGGCTGTGACCCTCTGCCTTGAGTGTTTCCAACGCAGCCACAACACCGGGATAGATCACTGTCAGATGAACAGCGTCGTCGTAACGGGCCACAAAATCAGCCAGCAACCGGGCCTGTTCACTATCCGGTATTCCACGCGCACCGCGCATTCGGCTGACGAAGATAGCAGCCCCATTCCCGATGAAATCACGTGTCTGTTCCAGCGAGATCAATTCCAAGCCCTCTTGCGCTAGCACAGTGTTGGCAATGCCATGAATGTCCGGCGCGCTGTCAATCAGTGTGCCATCTAGGTCAAAAACAATACGAGCCATCAGGCATCCTTCCATTTGATTGAACAGCCCATCGAGGCAATTTGTTCCGCCGGTCCAATACCGGTTGCGGCCACAAGCTTCATCGCTTCAAACAGATCACGGCGCAATTCGTCTGCGCCCGCAGCCCGTGTTGAGCCATCTAGGCGGCCCCGGTACTGCAACTCAAGATCACTATTGAAACCAAAGAAGTCCGGCGTGCAGGCTGCGTCATAGCCACGTGCAATACTTTGATCAGCGTCGTAAAGATAAGGGAATGGGAGCTCTCGGTCCGAGGCCAGTAAAGCCATATTTTCGAAACTATCCTGCGGATATGCTGCGACGTCGTTTGACGAAATTGCAACAACACCGACCCCAAGCTCCTGCAATTCTGCTGCATCGCGGATAATACGGTCCAGGACAGCCAGCACATACGGGCAGTGATTGCAGATAAACATCACCAACGTACCTTTGGGGCCTGAGATATCGGCGAGAGATACAGTACGCCCATCAGTGGCAGGCAAAGTAAAATCCGGCGCTTTCCAGCCAAAATCACAGACAGGGGGAGTTACAGCCATGGAGGATCCGATCTAAAGGTTCAGGAGGGAAAGGGCTCGATGTAAGTCCGGATACCCTTGCCGTTTAATTGTGGACTGTCCACCGATCCCGGCCGGAATTCCACCAAGAATGTGGTCATGGTTTTCACGACTCAATCTGAGGGGACCCATTGCTTCCACCAAAGGCAGAATTTTCTTGCGTAGGCAGGTCGTGATAGACGGCCACCCGTTCGACTTTGGCTGGTGTTCCAAACACAAAAGGCACCCGCACATGTAACGAATCCGGAGCGCGGTCCAGAATGCGAGCCGAGCCATCTGTCGCCCGCCCACCAGCCTGTTCGACCAATAAAGCAATCGGTGCGCATTCATACAACAGCCGCAAGCGACCGTTCTCATAGCCCTGACGTTCATCGCTAGGATACAAGAAGATACCCCCTCGCATCAAGATACGGTGCGTTTCGGCCACCAGGGATGCCACCCAGCGCATGTTGAAATTTTTGCCACGGGGGCCAGCCTCCCCGGCTAAACAATCATCAATATAGGTCCGGATCGGTTTGGACCAATGACGATAGTTGGACGCGTTGATGGCAAATTCGATAGAGGTCTCCGGGATTTCGACGCTTGGGTTTATCAGTACAAATGCCCCGGTATCAGGGTCCAGAATGTAATGCTGGACACCATCCCCAAAGCTCACAACCAATGCCGTTTGCGGGCCATAAATGACATAGCCACCGCCAATCTGATGGGTTCCCGAACGCAAGAAAGTATCATCTGGATCCTCCAGCGCTTCGACAAAGGAAAAGATTGTCCCGATGGAGACATTGACGTCGATGTTCGAAGAGCCGTCCAGCGGGTCGATGGCCACACCTAACCCACCATCAACATCAATCTCCACGACCTCTTCGCGTTCTTCTGAGGCGTACCAGCGCACACCGGTCCCGCGCAGACCCTCTGCGAAAGCTTCATCGGCGATCACATCCAGCGCTTTTTGGTTGTCGCCATCAGTGTTGCTACCGACCTCGTGCCCCAGGGAACCCGACAGTTCACCCCGTGCAATTGTACGGGACAGCTGTGCGGCCACCTCACAAATTGCCAGCATGGGCTGGTACAGTTTTTTAGGTATAGCGTCTGACGCTAGGATGGCAGCAACTGAGGTCATCATGGCCTCCCTATCTGAACTTCGGTTTGGCGCCATGTGCGGCGGTCAGGTGTCTTATGTACCTAAATCTTCAGAACCAATAGCGGGAATTTCAGGTGTGGGTTTCCGTCAAATACACAGGTCCCCACAGATGCCTGGCAGATCATCTGTGCAACGTCGTGAAACGAAAATTGGGCGCTAAGGCGCCCAATTAGATTAGTTTAAGATGCCGTTATCTCTGCTCGTGCGCCCCTTGCAGGACCCCCGGCTAGATAATCGCACCACGAACTTTGGCCGATACCCACTCGCTGACCACCACCGCGAACAAAATCACCAGAAGGATCAGACTAACCTGTGGCCAAGCCAACGTGTTCAAAGAACCCTGCAGCTGCAAGCCAATACCGCCAGCGCCAACCAGTCCCAACACTGTGGATTCGCGCAGGTTGATATCCCACCTGAACACTGCGATCCCCGCAAAGGCTGGCAACACCTGAGGCACGATTCCATAGGCCATCACTTGCCAGCGACTGGCGCCGGTGGCGGTAATGGCCTCGACCTGTGTCTCGTCGATTTCTTCAATCGCCTCGTAGAGCAATTTGGCGCAAAACCCAATTGAACGGATTGAAATGGCTACCAGTCCAGCAAACACACCCGGTCCAAGGATCTTAACCAGTAACAAAGCCCAGATAAGTGAGTTGATTGATCGGGTCGAAACGATAATGAGCAACGCAATTGGCCGGACAAACAGCGCTGAAGGCGTCGTGTTCCGCGCCGCCATAAAGGCCACGGGAACTGCCATCATCAGCGCCAAAACTGTCCCCAGAGTGGCAATGTTCAACGTGTCCCATAGCGGCTCCCACAGCTTGTCCATGTAAGACCAACGCGGGGGAACTGCTCGCCCGCCTATATCGGCGGCAATACGTGGTGCATCCCAGAAAAATTGCCAGGTTGTTGCAGCTGATATCTGCTGCCAACACCACATGAACACAGCCGTACCAATGAGCCAGGCAAACCAGATCTTGAACTGGGTGTTGCGATCACGTCTCTGCCAGACTTTCTGGCCATCAACAGTAGAAATAGCCATTACTGAACCCTCGCGCGGATAATGCCGGACAGATACTCTAGCGCCATAACAGTGACGATGATCATCAAGAGAATGGCCGCGGCAGTATCAAACTCATAGCGATCGAACGCCGTATTCAGCGTTGCGCCAATACCTCCGGCCCCAACGATACCCAAAACAGCACTTTCGCGGAAATTGATATCCAGCCGGTAGATCGACAACCCTATCAGGCGCGGAACCACCTGCGGGTGGATACCATAGATATAGCGCTGCAGCCAGGTTGCCCCGGTGGACCGCACCGCCTCCGCTTGTATCCGGTCCATATCTTCGATTTCTTCGGCCAGCAGTTTTGACAAAAAGCCGATCGTCGCAAAACTAAGGGTCAGAAAGCCCGCCAGAGGTCCAAATCCAAAAATCGCCACCAGCAAAATGGCGACAACAATTTCGTTCAGCGCCCGAGACAGCGCAATTACTGCACGACACACAAGATAGACCGGCAAGATCGAAATATTGCGGGCTGCACCCAGGCCAATCGGAATAGAAATGCCGATGCCAACTACAGTTGACGCAAACGCCATCACCGCGCTTTCAATCATACCGTCTTTGATTTCACCAGCCCGCGAGGTGAAGTCTGGGTTGGCAAAGGCGATGACAAATTGCCAGCCGCGATCCAGTCCCCGGTACACCCGGGCCCAGTTTACGTCGATCGAATAGATCGCAAGGATTAAGTAGATTACCCCCCCAATCAGGAGGGCCCAGCGCAAACCTGGAGAGCTAATAAAGGGCGGTTTTTTCCATGGCTGGCCCAACCGGGCCTCTAGTGCAACGCTCATTGTGCTGCATCCATTTCATCTTCGTCCTCAACCTTCTGGATTGTCTCGGACCAATCTTCATCCCCATAGATCCGCGTCAACACACCCTCAGTCAGCTCGGCAGGGGTTCCGTCAAAAACCATAGTACCAAGTTTCAAGCCTACGATACGCGATACAAACATCTGTGCCAAAGCAACGTCGTGAATATTCACAATGGCCGCGAGTTCCCGCTCTTTGCACAGTTCGACGATCAACCGCATGATCTGGCGAGAGGTTTTGGGGTCCAGTGAGGCAGTCGGTTCATCCACCAACAAGACCGAAGGATTCTGGATCAGCGCGCGACAAATGCCCACCCGCTGCCGCTGCCCACCGGACAGCTCGTCGGCGCGTTTATCTGCCATTTCAACCAGTCCAACCCGGTCAAGCAGACGAAACGCCTCGTCGACATCCTTTTGCGGATATTTGCGAAGAAAGCTGCGCCAGAAACCAACGTATCCCAGCCGACCGGATAACACGTTTTCCATAACCGTCAGACGTTCGACCAGAGCATATTCCTGAAAGATCATCCCCATACGACGGCGTTCTTTACGCAACCCGCCCAGACCCAGCCCGGTCAATTCAACGTCGCCCAACTCAACTGTTCCCGAGGTCGGCTCCACCAATCGGTTGATACAACGGATCAGAGTGGACTTCCCAGCGCCAGATGGACCAATCAGGGCCAGAACCTGGCCCGTGGGCACCTCCAAGTCGACATCGTTCAACGCCCTGTCGCCGGTTTTATAGATTTTGGTCAGTTTTTTTAAACGCAGCATTTAGGCCTCGTAATGCGCAAAGGACATGCGCCCCGAGATCGGGGCGCACAAATTAGTTTTGGCTTTAGATCAGTTGCAAGCGTAGCTCACACCATTCGCAGTATCGATTTTGCGAATAACGTCCCAGAATTCCTTATAGTTCATCTTTAGGAACTGGCCTTCATTGGACTTCTCGAACTCTTCCTGCAACGCGGTCCCTTCCCACTCGAAGCTGAAGAACGCATCTTGGATTTGCGCTTGCAACTCGGGCGTCAGATTGTGCGCTGTGCCAAATCCAGTGGTTGGGAACGTCTGCGATTTGTAGATCGAAACCACATCATCGGCTTTCAACTCGCCGCGGCTGATCATCCGGTGCAGAACCGAATTGGCAATCGAGGCCGCCATGTAATCCTGGTTGGCAACGCCCATGATCGAGTTGTCATGCTTGCCTGAATAAACTGGCTCAAAATCCCGATCAGGGATTAAATCATAGTCGCCCTTCAAGATTGCGCTTGGTGCCTTGAAGCCAGAGTTTGATGTCGGCGAGGTAAAGGCCAGCTGTCCGCCTTTGATGTCTTCGACCTTTTCGATCCCCGAACCCGGATATGTCAGGATTTCCATTTCATAGCCAAAATTGCCATCCAGAGAGGCCATGATGGTAAAGGGCCGGAAGCCTGCACAGTTCACTGCCAGAGGATTGGACCCGGTGTTGAAGCCAGCAATGTGCAAGCGGCCCGAGCGCATGGCCTCGATTTGCGCCGCATTAGATTGCACTGGGAAGAACTGGACTTTTTTGCCGGTTTTTGCAGCCAGGTGATCCATAAACTCAGCCCAAACCGACACATAAACAGCCGGGTCTTCCACCGGAGTATAGGTAAAGATCAGGGTGTCAGGGTCGACCAGCTCGCTTGCATCTGTTGGGATATCTGCAACCAGATCGCCATCAACGTCGCAGAACCGGTCATCCAAAGTACCGCGTTCACAATCAGCCGCCGCGGCACCAGCAAGGGTCAGGCCAGCAATAAAAGCCGCTGTTGACACAGCTTTTGAAAATACACTCATAATCTTCTCCCTTTTGTTTTTTATTCGACAAAGCCTAGCGGCAAAAACTCATGCAGCAAGCATTTTGTCATATTCGATCATCGCGGTAGTCCCGCAGCTAATGCATTGATGCTCTCTCATTAGACTGACCGCCTACTAGCGCTGAATGCCTAAGCTCTTGCCGACGGCCTCACTGAAATTGCGATTTTGCTTGACCAGGTCAGGATTGGATTTTTCAAATTGACAGATCCACGCAAGTCAGGCACCTCAGTCTGGATGGTTCTCGGTACGCCATAGGTAATCCGGGATGAAAAGGGAACACGGTGCGGTGTAGCCATCAGGCGCCAAATCCGTGACTGCCCCCGCAACTGTAAGCGGCGAGCGACCTGTCAAGACCACTGGGCTAACCACCCCGGGAAGGTGACAGAGAGCTTCGACCCGTGAAGTCAGGAGACCTGCCATCTGGATTCAACTCAACCCAGGCGGGGAGCCTGGACGGAGGCCAGATATGGTTACGACAGCATATGCTGAACACATGACAGGTTTCTTCATGCCCCCGCACTTTCGCGGAGGGCGACATGAGCCGACCCAATTCCCACAGAATTACTGTTTGCACGTCGTGCAGACACACCAACGATCTATGCCGGTCCGGTTATGAACTGATCGAGCAGCTGCGCAGCGCAATTGCTGCAGCGGGAAATATTGTTTCAGAAGACTTCGAAATTTCGGGGACTGCCTGCATGACAGGCTGCAATCGGCTGTGCACCGTAGCCTATCACGGCAGCCGCAAGGCGGCATATCTGTTTGGTGACATCGATCCAGATCAGGACATCAAGGATCTGGTGGACTATGCCCGCGAGCCTGCAATGCAGCATAGTGGTTGGTGTTCCGCGTTGGACCACTCCGAAAAGCCACTCGAGTCTTCGCTGCTCCGAGTACCCTCCGCTGTCATTGCGCTAGAGGAAAGTACGGAACTCTTGTCATGAATGGGGCCGAACTGCGCGTTGAAAACGTCAGCTGGTCTCCATCTCGGCATGCCGAGCCTATCCTGCACCAAACATCGTTTAGCCTAGCGGCCGGGCGCGTTTTGGGCGTGGTAGGGCCAAATGGAGCAGGCAAGTCCACCTTGCTTCGGCTCTTGTATCGCTTCAACAAACCCTCTTCTGGCCGCATATTGGTTGGCGGCGACAATCTATGGTCATTACCGCCCCGTACAGCCGCCCGCCGTGTTGCGGCCGTTCTACAGGAGCACCCCACGGATTTTGCTTTGACTGTCCGCGAGATCGTCAATTTGGGGCGCCTCCCGCATCGAGCGGGTTTCACGACGTCTGATCAGCTATGCCACCGGACTGTCGATGATGCGCTGCACCGACTGGACCTATTCCAGCTTGGACATCGCCAGTTTAGCACCCTGTCCGGCGGTGAACGTCAGCGAGCCATGGTGGCGCGAGCACTGGCACAGAACCCTCAAATCTTGGTTCTGGATGAACCAACCAACCACCTCGATATTCGCCACCAGTTGGAAGTCTTGCGCCTGATCCACGACCTGAACATGACCATCGTAACGTCATTACACGACCTGAACATGGCCGTTGGTGTCTGCGACGAAATCCTGGTGCTGAAGCAGGGTCACCCCTTGGGGTTTGGCCCTCCTGCCCAATTGCTGAATGCCAGCTTGGTATCAGAGGCTTTTCGGGTTGATGCCCGACAGGAAAACCTCAGCCCAAGTAACACCCCGCATTTTTCCTTTCACTTACCAAACCAACCAGAGAGATAACCCCGATGAAAACCGCACTCTCCACTTTAGCCCTGGTTATTACAGCCAGCAGCGCCATAGCCGATACCACAGTCCAGAGCTGCAATCGCAATGTGACCTTTGCTACCCCCCCAAAGGCTGCCGTTTCAAATGACGTTAATCTGACCGAAATGATGCTGGTCCTTGGACTCGCTGACCGCATGGTCGGATACACTGGTGTTTCCGGGTGGAAAACGCTGGACGCAAAGATGCGCACCGGTATCAAGGAACTTCCCGAGCTGTCAGCCAAATATCCAAGCAAAGAAGTGCTGATCGGAGCTGATGCCGACTTCTTCTTTGCTGGCTGGAACTATGGCATGAAAGTCGGCGGTGAAATCACGCCTGAGACACTCGATCCATTTGGTATCCAGGTTTACGAATTGACTGAAAGTTGCATTCACATTGGCGGCAAGCCCAAGGTCAGCATGGACGACATGTATAATGATCTGTTGAATCTGGGCCGTATTTTTGATGTCGAGGCCAAGGCAGAAGCTCTGGTCGATGCATACAAGGCCGAACTGGACAGCTTCACTAGCGAGCTGAAAGAGGGCCCCGAGCCCTTGCGTGTCTTTGTCTACGACAGCGGCGAAGAAGCCCCCTTTACTGCCGGTCGCTATGCCATGCCCACCGCCTTGATCGAAGCTGCCGGCGGTATCAACATCATGAGTGATTTCGAAAAAAGCTGGGCCAAGGTGACCTGGGAGGAGGTGGTTGAGCGCAATCCCGAAGTGGTGGTGATCGTGAATTATGGTGACGTAACAGCGGCACAAAAACGCGAATTCATGATGTCGAACCCGGCCTTTGCAGGGATCGACGCTGTTCAGAACGATCGATTCACGGTGCTGGAGTATGTCGAAGCCACCCCCGGCCCGCGTAACATACAGGCGATCAAGTCTCTCGCCTCATCTTTCTGGGGACACTGACGGATGACCGACATAGGCCTGGCCAGACCCAGTTCTCTATCCCCCGACAGGCGATTGGGCCCGGTCATCATTGGCGGCTTGCTGATACTGCTTATGTCGGTCAGCGTCGCAGTCTCAGTGGGGGCAATATCTGTCCCCATCACCACAGTTTGGGGCGTCATCGCGAACAAGTTGTCGCCGGGCCTGATTGATCCGGATTGGTCGCAGGGCCGGGCGGCAATTGTTTGGGACATCCGCTTTCCACGCGCATTACTGGCTGTGATGGTGGGGGCTGGGCTGGGGCTGGTGGGGGCCTCTTTACAGGCAGTGACACGTAACCCTTTGGCCGATCCGCACCTGTTGGGTATCTCTTCTGGCGGCGCTTTTGGCGCAATTCTGGCCCTTTTACACACCGGGCTGTTTCTGGGTCTGCTAACCGTTCCTCTCATGGCTTTTGTCGGCGCATTGAGTGCGACTTTGTTGGTACTGGCGGTCTCCCGGTTTTCTGGCGCGGCCAGCGCAGATCGATTGGTGCTAGTTGGTGTCGCCGTGTCGTTCATCATCATGGCTGGGGCAAATATTTTGATCTTTCTCGGCGACCAGCGCGCCACTCATACAGTAGTCTTCTGGATGCTGGGAGGTCTGGGCCTGGCGCAGTGGTCTCATCTGGCCTATCCGCTTGTGATTCTCACCTTTTGTAGTGGGTGGCTCTGGCTCCGCAGTCCTGACTTGAACGCCATGACCATCGGTGATGAAACAGCCACAACCTTGGGCATTCCAGTAGCGCGGTTTCGCCTCGAAGTGTTTGTGACCGGCGCACTGATCACCGGGGTCATGGTCGCGTTCTCAGGCATTATCGGCTTTGTCGGCCTGATGGTGCCCCATATTGTGCGCTTGCTGGTGGGTGGCGATTATCGAAGAGTGCTACCTGCTTCGGCGCTGTTTGGTGCCATTTTCCTACTTTGGGCTGACATTGTGGCGCGGACCATTATGGCACCGGAAGACATGCCAATTGGCATTGTGACTGGCCTGATCGGTGGGCTGTTTTTTGTTTGGGTACTGGGGCGAAAATAGTACCCCAAAGCCACCAGGCACGGGCGGGCCCAATAGCGTTCCGCCCGTGTCTTTGCACTCAATGGAAATCTCGACTTGGAAAGAGCCTCTTTGCCTGTTCACGAGGATGGCGGGCTGTCTTAACCGGGGCTTGTCGGGGGGCGTCATCGGCTTGCGGCAAGGTGATACCAATTGCGCTGTCCATTGGGTGCCCAAGGTCGCTAAGGTGATGCGACAGATCCTCGATATTCTGCGCAATAAGATGCACTACGATTCCTTCCCGTTGCAAATATCCGGTGACCCGCAAAAGCCGCCCCCCCATGACACTGCGCCGGAACTGCTTATAGACCTTTGCCCAGATCACCACATTGGATACACCGGTTTCATCCTCAAGCGTCAGGAATACGACCCCAGAGGCAGTACCGGGCCTTTGACGTGTGATAACCAACCCGCAAACACTGGTGCGGCCAAGTGGTGCAGTTGCCAGCGCTGCATGAGTGGTCAGATCGGGTATATTGGGGCGTAGCAATTCCATCGGGTGAGCCCGCAGCGACAGGCGCATCGCGACGTAATCCTCAACCACCTCTTCTCCCAGGTTCATAGTGGGCAGGGTCACGTTAGGCTCACGGATACCTTCCCCTTCAAATGGATCATTAAACAGCGGCAATGGGGTTTGTGCCCGCAGCGCCTTGACCCGCCACAGTGCATTGCGCCGTCCCAGCCCCATATCGCAAAAGGCATCCGCTTCGGCCAACCGCTCCAGCGCTGCGGGTTTCAACCCAGCCCGCAACCAAAGGCTTTCGGGATCTGGATAACCATTGCCGCGTGCCGCTACGATCCAGACGGCATCTTCCTCCCGAAATCCCTTGATCTGACGGAACCCAAGCCGCAGCGCCAATGTATCATCAGCGCGGCGCTCCAGCGTATTGTCCCAGGCGCTATTATTGGCGCAAATTGGCCGAACTTCGATTTGGTGTTCACGGGCATCTCGTACGATCTGAGCCGGAGCATAAAACCCCATAGGCTGGGAGTTGAGCAAAGCACAGGCAAACACCGCAGGATGATGGCATTTCAACCAGGCTGAGACATAGGCCAACAGGGCAAAAGCCGCCGCATGGCTTTCAGGAAAGCCATATTCAGCAAAGCCTTCGAGTTGAGAGAAACAGCGGTCTGCAAAATCGGGTTCATAACCACGATCCAGCATGCCGCGCACAAACCGCTCCTTGAATGTGCCAATTGTCCCCATTCGTCGAAACGTCGCCAAAGAACGCCGCAGGCGATCCGCCTCCTCCGGGCTGAACCCAGCGGCAACCACGGCAATCTGCATCGCCTGCTCCTGAAACAGCGGCACCCCCATGGTTTTGCCTAACACCTGCTCCAGCTCGGGCGATGGGTAATGCACCGGTTCTTTGCCTTGTCGACGGTTGATATAGGGATGCACCATGCCCCCCTGGATCGGGCCGGGACGAACAATGGCGACCTCAATCACCAAATCATAGAACTCGCGCGGTTTCATTCGGGGCAGGAAATTCATCTGCGCACGGCTTTCGACCTGAAACACCCCAATCGCATCAGCGACACATAACATGTCATAGGTCGCTTTGTCCTTTGTAGGGACCGTGGCAATGGAATAGTTTGCCCCGCCATTCTGAGCAATCAGATCAAAACTTTTGCGAATACAGGTCAGCATCCCGAGGCTCAGAATATCAATCTTGAGAATGCCCAGACTGTCGATGTCATCCTTGTCCCACTCAATTACCGTGCGATCCTCCATCGCGGCATTCTCAATCGGGCACATCTCATCCAGTCGCGCATTGGTGACAATGAACCCGCCTACGTGTTGTGACAGGTGGCGAGGGAAACCGATGATCTCACCAATCAACCGGATGGTCTGTGCAAGACGGCGATTATTCAGATCCAGCCCCAGCTCGCGGATGCGTTCAGGATCGGCGCCCCCATTGGACTGCCCCCAAATCTGTCCCGACAAATTGGCGGTGACATCCTGCGACAGCCCCATGACCTTGCCAACCTCGTTGATCGCCGCCCGCGAGCGGAAATGAATCACAGTGGCGCAGAGACCAGCCCGGTGGCGGCCATACTTTTTGTAGATATGTTGGATCACCTCTTCACGGCGCTCGTGTTCAAAATCGACATCAATATCCGGTGGTTCGCCACGATGTTCTGACACAAACCGTTCAACAACCATGGTGATGGTCTCTGGGCTGACATCGGTGATGCCAAGGAGATAACACAGGATGGAATTGCCAGCGGACCCACGCCCCTGGCATAGAATTCCCTGCGATCTGGCAAATTGCACGATGTCATGCACGGTTAAGAAATAGGCCGGGAACTTCAATTTCTCGACCAGCGCCAGTTCCTTTTTAACCTGCGCCTGGGCTTTTTCTGGCGCGCCTTCAGGGTAGCGACGCACCAGCCCTTCAGCCGCCAACCGGGCCAATCGCGCCTGTGGAGCCTCGCCTTGTGAAATCTCGTCCGGGTATTCATAGGAAAGCTGTGACAGGCAAAACCCACAGCGTGCCGCAATCTCCAACGTACGTCGGAGCGCGGCAGGATGCCGGTGAAAAACCCGCTCCATATCCCCTGCACCTTTCAGACGGCGTTCCCCATTAGGCAGGGCACGGGTGCCAATTTGATCAATGGTGATATGTTCACGCATACAGGTCAGCACATCGGCCAGTTGGCGGCGCTTGGCATGGTGCATCAAGACATCTCCAACCGTCACCATTGGCGCCGCGACGCGTAGAGAAAGGTCCATGCAGCAATCCAAATACGCCTGATCAGCCCCGTTATATTTAGGCGCCGCACCCAAAAATATATGACCAGGATAGCGGTTCACTGCCGCCTGAATATGCTGAACTGTATTTGGTGCACCAAGCCCCTTCTGCGGTAAGGCAATCAGGATGATCCCTGTACAACCCTCCAGCATATCCTGCATGTCCAGGTGGCACTCCCCTTTCTCTGCCCGTCTTTTTCCGAGTGTTAAAAGGCGCGACAATCGTGCATAGGCAGGGCGATCCTGCGGCAGGGCAATCCAATCCACCGCACTGTCACGTAGCACCAGACGGCACCCAACAATCAGCTTGGGCAAGGGCACAGCCGGACCTGCGTCACGGCGCAATTCCTTAAGCGCCGAATAGGCCCGCACCACGCCGGCCAGAGAATTCCGATCGGTAATAGCGATGGCTTCCAAGCCAAGCTCAACAGCGCGAGTGACCAGTTCCTCGGGATGAGATGCCCCTGTCAGGAAAGTAAAATTTGAGGTGACACACAGTTCTGCGTAGCTCATGCAAACTCTCCCTGCACAAACCATCCCGGTTTCTGGGGGGTATAAAACAACCACAAACGGCGGCCCTGTTTGGTGTCTACCTTCCAGTAATCACGCAGCCCCGAGCTCCAGTTTTCATCGGCAAGCCACCACTCAGGCGCAATCCGTTCTGGTCCGGTTGCCTTTCCTGTCGCAAATGACATCCGACGCCAGCGAAACCGTTCAGGGGGGCGCTTGCCAACCCCTGCAATTGCCTCAGGCGGGAACAGGTGCAAAGGACGCGGACGTTGTGCAAACCAGGGACCCTCGGGGGTGGAATAGGCCGCGGGCGCAATGATAAAACTGTGTTCTGGGATATGGCTATCCGCGGGCAGGAAACGTTGTACGTTTTCCAACCCGATCCGTGTGCCTATCCGCGTTATCAAATCGTCCAACCTATCCTTATTTTGATTGCCAACATGGCTCATTTGCTGAACCGGAAGCGGTTCAACTCCAATGGCCTCAAGACGAAGTTGATCAATTCCATACCCCGCATCCGCCTGCCCTACTCCACGCTCGAATAATGGCAAAATACGCGCGGCATCCCGCAGAGGGCGCGCCAACCGTAATTCAACCTGCTGGCTCGCCTGATCAACGCGACGCAATGTAAGTTGCAAAACCCGCGCGCCTTTTTCATCCTTCTTCAACTTGCTGCAAAGTTGCTCCAGCAGGCGCTCGGTTCCAGCCATCACATCCGCGCTCAAACCAATTGGCTCGGGTAGTGTCATGCGCACCCCGTAATGAGCGGGCGGGCGCAGTGGCGAAATGTCCTCAGGCAACTCCCCCAGTGCCTGATCCAATCGGTGCAGGACCTCTTTGCCAAAGCGTCGCGTCACTGTGGCGCGCGGCAAGGCAATCAGATCTGCAATCTGCTGCACCCCAAGCCGCTGCAGGGCAACCACGGTTTTTTCCTCGAGTCGCAGCGCGGCAACCGGCAGTGACGCTATCTGCTCCGGCGTAGCGCCTTCCTCAGCCATGGTTCTACCAAAATGTGCCAACCCCCAAGCCGCCCCACGCGTATCACCCAAGCCAATGCGCACAGTTATCCCTGCTCGGGCCATCCGAAGGCGCATATCAGCCAGCATCGCGGCCTCACCGCCGAACAAATGCGCCGACCCTGCAATGTTGAGCACCAAGCCATCCGCCCCGTCGAGGCCAACCCAGGGACAGTACCGCCCCGCCCACCGAGCTAAAATTCGCAGAAAATACCGGTCAGCCTCAGGATCCGCAGGGCAGCTTCTTAGACTGGGGCAAAAGGCGCGTGCATCCGAAAACCCCATGCCACGCTGCAATCCCATCTGTTCAGCCTGTGCATTCAAGCAATAAATCCGGTCACTATTGCCTTGGTGTTGAATCAGTGCAAAAGGCGCATCAATCGGCTGTGTCCGTCCAACCCGTTCACTGGGAAGCCTTGGAAACCACAATGATACGACGCGTTTGCGCATCCCACCTTACATCCCATGCAGCCAATGTTCCCGATTTGTTCTTTGTAATTTCCCAGCGCTGCAGAGTCGAGTCCTGCTGATCAAAAACTGGGGCGCAACGCCAGCGGGTTTCCGCAGCGTTGTTACCCTGACCTTCGGGAATAATGCACAGCCCGGTGCTTTCTCCTGTTTGCGCCGCCAGTTGCAACCGCCGCCCCGCAGTGAAGCTAAGCGGTTGGCGAAGTTCAATCACCACCAAGTTTACCACGCCAGATCGCAGCGCCTCTTCGGCCACCGCCAGACTATCTGTCTGATCTTTCGTTTTGACCCGCAGCAGGTTTTGCGGATCCATATAGGTAGAAAACCCTATGGGGTTGATGTGCCCCGCAAGCCAATCCTCACAAATCCAAAGGACAGCCCCGCCCAAATACCCCCCCAAAGCAAAGGCAAATGATTGCGCATTTGGGAGACAAATCTCATGGGTTCGGCCCGTGCGTAGCGGGAAATTTTGAAAGAAACTGGTGGTCATCTTTGTATCCTACACACAAACTTCGCAAGTTACCCTACACTGGTAGTTCCCGTTCTAAAACTAGTGGTGTTCAAAGGTAAAATCCTCTTGGCAACATGACTGAGGAAAATTGTGAATGCAAACCCCGGGGCTTTAACAAAGCTCAGTAAACTTCATCCCAATTGTTAGGTCGCATCCGACTTGAGTTAGGCCACAGCTGCGCGCCTCCACTCTGACAGTCTTGTTGAAAATGGCTCTCTCTCATGACAACCAGTCAGCCAGTCTAAATCACATGACGGCGCCGATTTGCCATGGAACAAACTCGTTGTTTCCCAACCCAAGGGCTTCGGATTTGCTCACTTGGCCGGATGCAGTCGCACGGATCAGATCAAATATCTGCTGGCCTTTGTCCGCAATGCTGATCGCGCCAGAAATGATATCTCCGGTACCCAAGTCCATATCATCGGGCACTTGGGCAAAAAGGCGATCGGACGTAGCCAGTTTGATCGTCGGCGCAGGCTTAGAGCCGAACGCAGACCCACGGCCTGTGGTGAACACAACAATCTGCGCCCCTCCTGCGATCTGCCCTGTCACAGAAACAGGGTCATAGCCTGGCGTGTCCATGAACACGAAACCTTCATCACGCACTGTCTCAGCATAGTCATAGACCGCCATCAGCGGCGTTGTCCCTGCTTTGGCCACTGCACCAAGGGATTTCTCAAGGATCGTGGTGATCCCACCTTGCTTGTTGCCTGGGCTGGGATTGTTGTCCATGGAGCCACCGTTTTGCGCAACGTAGCTTTCCCACCACTTGATTTGGCCTATCAGTTTCTCTGCCACCTGTGCGCTATTCGCCCGACTCAGCAATATCTGTTCAGCCCCGTAGATTTCGGGGTTTCGGACAGAATGGCAGTCCCACCTTGGGCCACAATCAAATCGCTCGCGACCCCTAGCGCAGGATTGGCCGTAATCCCTGAAAACCCATCCGAACCACCGCATTGCAACGCCACGCGCAGCGCGCTCATTGGCTGTGAACTGCGTGTCACGAGGTTAACCCGAGGCGCGATGTCAGCCACATGAGCCTTGATGGATGCAATGGTCGCAAGTGTACCACCCGTCTCCTGGATGGTCAGAGTATGAAACCGGTCGGTGCCCGCATCGCCAAAATGCGAGCACATACGCGCGACCTGCATGACCTCGCAGCCCAACCCCACAAACAATGTGGCCCCAACATTGGGGTGGGTCGCATGGCCCCATAACACTCGTTCAAGAATGTCGTAACCCGACCCACTGCCCGCCATGCCGCAACCTGTACCGTGCGCAAGGGCAACAACGCCGTCGACATTCAAATAAGGCGCCAGCATCCCACTGGTCTCAATCTCAACCGCGGCGCGACGGATCACGCTGGCCGAACAATTCACCGTGGCTACTAGCGCAATGTAATTGCGAGTACCAACACGGCCATCGGAACGTTTAAACCCTTGAAAATCAAACGGTATACAGCTTGGTAACGCTGCGTGAGCGGTAACCAAAGCTGACCCGATGTTGTAGCCTTTCTCGGGCGTCGCGAAGGCGCAATTGTGGCTATGCACATGGGCGCCCACTGGAATGTCTTGCGTTGCATGCCCGATGAATTGTCCAAACTTTACCACAGGCGCGCCTGCTCGCAGGTCAACCCGCGCAATCTTGTGACCGGCGGCTACAGGCCCAGCCAGTGCCGTACCCAAGCCAAGTGGAGCGTCGCCTACCATTGCACGTTCGGTTAAAACGGATACGGTATCATTTGGGTGCAAAATCAACGGTGCAGACATAATTTAACTACTCAAGGCGCGGATAACGCCGCGCAACTCTGCCAAACCCTTCAATCGGCCAATCAACGGATATCCTGGGATCAAGTCGCGTGTCAGGTCAGACAGCATATGGTGGCCGTGATCGGGGCGAAACGGTATGTTATGGTCGCTGCGCCCAGTATCTCGACGGCGTGCCTCCTCTTGCAAAATCACACGGACCAAGGCGACCATATCGGTATCTCCGTCCAGATGGGCAGCCTCTTCGAATGATCCATTGGGGTCTTTGCGCACATTGCGCAGGTGCACAAAATGGATGCGTTTCGCAACTTTGGCGGCGATCGCGGGCACATCATTCGCCGGATTAGCCCCCAGCGAGCCAGCGCAGAACGTCACTCCGTTGGCCGGGCTGTCATAAGCATTCAGCACCCAATCCAAATCGTCACCGGTTGAAACGATCCGGGGCAGCCCAAGAATATCGCGAGGCGGATCATCTTGATGCACGCAGAGACGCATCCCCAACTCCTCAGCTGTTGGAACAACTTCTTGCAAAAAGCGATGGTAGTTTGCCCGCAGCGCTGCGCGGTCCATGCCCGCGCAACTATTTAGAGCGTTGCGCAGACCGGTCACATCATAGCGTTCAAACGCGCCTGGTAGCCCTGCCATGATTGCGGCCAATAGGGCGTCACGGTCATTTTCAGTTGCTTGCTGGAACCATGCCGCTGCGCGATGGCGCACGCCTTCTGGGTAATCATCCTCAGCCGCGCGGCGGCCCAGCATATGAATTTCAAACGCGGCCATTTTTACAGCATCAAAACGCAGGCATGTGGCACCATTGGAAACTGGGGCGGCCAAATCAGTGCGTGTCCAATCCAGCAGCGGCATAAAGTTGTAGCAAATTGTTTTCACGCCCTCAGAGGCGAGATTGGCCATGGACTGGCGGTAATTGGCAAACAGTTGCGCCAAATCACCCTCTCCACGCTTTATTCGTTCATGGACCGGCAGGCTTTCTACGACGTTCCATTCAAACCCAGCCTTTTGTATCAGCCTCTTGCGCGCGGCAATCGAGTCGACAGGCCAAACTTCCCCGTACGGAATGTCGTGCAGTGCTGTCACGATATCGCGCGTGCCTGTCTGAGCCACCTCACTCAGCGAGATAGTGTCGAATTCACCGTACCACCGCCAGCTTTCGATCATGCTGTCACCTCTTGTGCTGATTGACGAGCCCCCATAGCCCAGAGCAGCTGTGCTGCTTGGGTAACGGGTGTCTTTAGTTGACCCGCAAGGTCTTCGTCGAAAATCTCACGCATTGACAAAATGGCCGCTACGATATCGGCCGGAGTGTCATCGGCTGCCGCTGCACCGCGCAATTGTTCGGCTAACGGGTCGCGAACATCAATCTGCTGCCCTGTCTCATCTGTACCGCTGACGTAGCGCATCCATGCCGCCACTGCGAGGTACAGGCAAGGTGAAGGGCGGCCTGCCGCAATGTTCTCGCGCAGGGTACTCAGCAACCGTTGAGGCAATTTCTGACTGCCATCCATGGCGATTTGCCACGTCCGATGCCGAATGGCGGGGTTGGCGTAACGCGCAAACAATGTTTCGGCGTAGGCATCAAGGACGATCCCATTGGGAGGGACCACTGCAGGGATGATCTCGGCCCAGAGCGCGCGCGCGAAGGCGGCAAAAACCGGATCGGAAATTGTCTGATCAATCGTTTCATGACCTGCCAAATAGCCTGTGTAGGCCAGCGCGGAATGGGTCCCGTTCAGCATCCGCAATTTCATATGCTCGTGGGCAGTGACATCAGCCACCATTTCCGCACCAGCAGCCGCCAGATCGGGGCGTTCCCCCCCTACAAAATCATCCTCAATCGCCCATTGAGAAAACGGTTCATGCATTACGGGGGCAGCATCAGTCACCCCGGTGAGGCTGGCAACACGGACGATATCGCCTTGAGTGGTGGCAGGAGTTATACGGTCCACCATGGTGCAGGGGAAACGACCCTCGGCTGCAATCCAGTCAGCCAATTCCGGATCAATCCGGCGTGCCATATCCAATACCACGCCGCGAACGACACGTCCGTTTTCAGGCAAGTTATCGCAGCTCAGCACTGTAAACGGAGCAATGCCTGCTGCGCGTCGCCTTTGCAACGCACGCACTAGAAAACCGACAGCAGAGATCGGCAAATCATGCCCCAAATCATGCTGCACATCAGGATGATCAGGATTTAGCGTTCCAGTTGCCGAATTGTGACAATAGCCCTTTTCTGTGACTGTCAGCGACACGATTTTCACGGCCGGGTCAATCATTGCAGCCAGCACCGCCATGGGATCTTCTGGCGCCACCAAAACATCGTTGAGAACATCGATCTGGCGCGGCACAACGTCGTTTTCTGCCAACGAAACTGCTGTATAATTCCAGTCCTGAGGACGCAGTGCGTCGCGCGTATTTGGACTGCGAAGCGAGACGCCGACAATGCCCCAATCGCCACCCGACGCAGCCATAGCATCAGCCACATATAGGCAGCCAAAGGCCCGGAAGAACGCTCCTAGCCCCAGATGTACAATTCCGGTTGCCGAGATTGGTTTCAACGCGTTATCGGGCAAGCCAGCCTCCATCTACGTTTAAGACTGCGCCATGCACATAGGCGGCAGCTGGCGTGCAGAGATAAACCGCTGCACCTGCAATATCCGACGGGTCCCCCCAATGCCCCGCGGGAATTCGGTCAAGAATGGATTGATTGCGGACCGGATCGGCGCGCAATTCTTGTGTGTTGTTGGTCGCGATATAACCCGGGGCTACGGCGTTCACGTTGATGCCTTTTGCGGCCCATTCATTGGCCAGCAGCTTGGTCAATCCCGCCACACCGTGTTTGGACGCCGTGTAGGAAGGTACGCGAATACCGCCCTGAAATGACAGCAGAGAGGCGATGTTCACAACTGCACCTTTCCCGCCGCGCCCCAGTACTGCCTTGGCAAAGGCCTGCGTAGTAAAGAACAGCGCCTTCAGGTTAACATCCATAACTGCGTCCCAGTCTTCTTCAGTGAACTCCACCGCATCATTTCGCCGAATAATGCCTGCGTTGTTGATCAGAATGTCGATCTCTTGGTCCGCAAACAGGGCTTGTCCGGCCATTGGATCACTGAAATCCACGCTCAGGTTTGCGGCCGCACCACCAAGCTTTTCAATTTCGAGCAAGGTTTCATCAGATGGTCGGCGCCCAGCGCAGATGACGTAGGCACCAGCTTGCGCAAGACCGATGGCAATCGCTTGGCCTATACCTGTGTTGGCCCCTGTCACCAGGGCGCGGCGTCCAACAAGAGAGAACGGTTTTTTCACCGCAAATCCCCCATGGCAACTATATCCATGTCTGTGAAATCGACATTATCGCCGGCCATCGCCCAACAGAATGTATAGGCCCCAGTGCCCGCACCACAGTGCACGGACCAAGGGGGCGATATCACGGCCTCTTCGTTCGCCATCACAATATGACGGGTTTGGTCAGGCTCGCCCATGATGTGGAAAACTCGCTGATCCGCGCCTACATCAAAATACAGATACGCTTCCATTCGGCGATCGTGCAGGTGGGCGGGCATCGTGTTCCACACTGATCCTTCGGCAAACTGAGTGTACCCCATTACTAGCTGACAAGTCTCAGCAACTTCGGGATGCAGAAACTGCAAAATAACCCTCTCGTTCGCTGTTTCGCGAGCACCCATTTCAACCCGACGCGCGCCGGCCAGCCTGATCAATCTGGTGGGGCAGCTGCGATGTGCAGGCGCAGACAAAAGATAGAAGCGGCCAGACCCGGAAAAACCTACCGGGCCGGAGCCCATACCGACATACAGCACTTCGCCACGTTCCAGCGTATGGTCCTCACCATCCACACTGACAGTGCCGGTACCGCCCACATTCAACACACCCAATTCGCGACGATCGAGGAAAGACGCGGTACCCGTTTCTGGCATGTGGTCCAGCATCAATGTACCGTTTCCGGGCACCGCTGATCCCAGAATCAACCGGTCGTAGTGGCTGTAAACAAGGTTGATCTCTCCTTCAGCGAATAACCCGCCAACATGGAAATGGTCACGCAATTGATCCGTATCCAGCGTCTTGGCGGTGGCTGGATCAATGGCATAGCGAGTTTGGCTTTTCAGCATGGTTATGTCTTTCAAATCAGAGGAAATCAGCGCGGCGCGGCGTGAATGTGTCAATCAGGGTGCCGGCCTCAATACAGACGCACCCATGGCGGGCTTGGGACGGGATTATCAAACTGTCGCCAGCTCCCAAATCGTGTTCAGTCCCATCAATCGAAAAGGCAAAGCGCCCGGATTTTACATAAGTTGCCTGCACATGTGGATGGCTGTGCAATTTACCTTTGGCACCTGTCTCAAACCGAAATGCGACCAACATTAGATCAGCGTTTTCTGCCAAAACCTGACGCCTCACGCCGGGATCAGTCGGGACAATTGGGTTTTTCATACCAGACCTCAGTGAAACAGTGACGGCAGCCAAAGCGACAGCGCAGGAACGTAGGTGACGAGCATCAGGGTACCAAAGGCTGCTCCGTAGAACGGCCAGATCGACCGCACCGCATCCCAGACTGGAATTCGGCCCACAGCACAGCCAACAAACAGCACCGCCCCGACCGGTGGGGTGCAAAGACCAATGCCGAGATTGAGGATCAAAATGACGCCAAAATGCACAGGATCGACGCCAAAGGCGGTCGCCACAGGCAGAAAAATCGGCGTGGTGATCACAATGAGCGGCGACATGTCCATAAACGTGCCCAGCAGCAGCAGCAGCACGTTGAGCAGCAGCAAAATGATGATCGGATTGTCTGACACCCCCTGCAAGAGCGCCACCATGGAGGCCGGTACTTTTGTGTAGGCCAGCAACCAGCCAAACGACGCCGCGCAGCCGATCACAAGCAACACCATGGCTGTAGTACGTACAGCAGCCAAAGTTGCCTCGACAAAGTCATTCCAGCTTAGGCTACGGTACACAAAGAACGTCACCAGCAAGGCGTAAACCACTGCGATGTTCGACGACTCCGAGGCGGTAAAAATGCCGGACCGCACACCGCCAAAGATGATCGCCACAAGCACCAACCCCGGAGCCGCTGAGACAAACAGCGTGCCGATCATACGAAATCCCTGGAACGGTTGCACCGGATAGCCTTTGCGCTTGGCCACCCACCAGGCCGCAATCATCAACGTCAGCGCCAGCAGAAAGCCAGGCACAATGCCAGCGGTGAAGAGATCAGCGATCGAGATCCGTCCACCTGCGGCAATTGAATAGATGATCATGTTGTGCGACGGCGGCAGCATCAGCGCGATGATCGAGCTGACAACGGTGATATTAACCGCATAGTCAACGTCATAGCCGCGCTCTTTCATTTGCGGCACCATCAGACCACCCACCGCGCTTGCGTCGGCGGCGGCTGATCCAGACACACCGCCAAACATCACCGATGACAGCACATTGACTTGGCCCAGACCTCCACGAAGATGCCCCACAAAGGCACCGGCCAAAGCAACCAAACGGCGGGCAATATCGCCGCGTACCATCAAGTCACCTGCAAAGATAAAGAAGGGGATTGCCATCAGAGCAAAGACCGACACCCCGGAATTCAGACGCTGGAAAACCACCACTGGCGGTAACCCCAGATAGGCAATAGTGGCAAAGCTGGATACGCCCAAACAAAAGGCCACAGGAGTGCCAATTAGAAGCAGAAAGACAAAGGTGCCAAAGAGGACATACAGTTCCATTGTTAGTGCTCCACCACGTCTTCGCCAAATCGGGCAGTCGGTAATCCGGCAGCCCGGCGAGCCACACGCTCAAGAGAGAACAGGACCACCAGGACCCCGCCTGCGACCAGCGGGGCAAAATCAAAGGCACCGGAAATTCCAAGGCTCGGCAACATGTTTGCGGCGGTTTTGGCGGCCAGCTTCCATCCAAACCAAACCATACCGATACCAAAACCGGCGACCGCCAGGTCCGAGATCGAATAGAGGATAAGCTTGACCCTGTCGGGCACAAGATAAAGCATCACATCAAACGACAGATGATATCCTTCGCGGATGCCAACTGCGGCCCCCAAAAAGATGAACCAACCCATAATCATCACCGAGGCGGGCTCAGTCCAGACAATGCTGTCATTCAGAATATAGCGCCAGAACACCTGTGCAGCGATCAGCGCAGTCATTACAACCAACCCCACTCCTGCCAGCCAAAGCGCTACACGGGCCAGCAGGCCAGTGGTAACGGCCACTGATTTCATTGTGTCTTTCACGCGCACATCCTTGCTCAGAATTGGGATGACCTGCACCCAAAGATGCAGGCCAAATCATCTTATTTGGTGGCTTGAATGTCAGCGACCATCTCTTTCAGAACCGCCGATGTGACGTATTTTTCATAGACAGGGACCATGGCTTCGATGAACGGCGTCTTGTCGATATCAGTGATGATTTGGACACCAGCCTCACGTACGCGGTCTTCTGAAGTCTGCTCGCGTGCAATCCAAAGATCCCGCATAACAGGAACGGAATCACGCGCGGCCTGACGAACCATCGCCTGATCTTCTGCACTTAGCTTGTCAAACGACGACTTTGCCATCACCAGGACTTCGGGCACGATCAAGTGCTGATCAAGCGTGTAATATTTGGCGACTTCAAAGTGACCAGAGCTGTCATAAGATGGCCAGTTGTTTTCTGCGCCATCAATAACCCCTGTCTGGATGGACGAATAGACTTCGCCATAAGGCATTGGCGTCGCGTTGGCACCCAGCGCACTGACCATATCCACAAACATGTCCGACTGCATGACGCGGAACTTCATACCAACCAGATCATCAATCGAGGCAATTGGCTTTTCAGAGTTGTAGAAGCTGCGCGAACCGCCGTCATAAAACGCCAAGCCCACCAGATCATGATCGCTGAACGCGTCCAGAATCTGCTGTCCAACCGGACCATCCATAACCTTGTTCATGTGCCCAACCGAGCGGAAAATATAGGGCAGAGACGGCACTTGGGTTTCTTCGATGATATTGTTGAATGGCCCCAAAGAGACGCGGTTCATATCGATCACACCAAACTGGGTCTGTTCAATAGTGTCTTTTTCTTCACCCAACTGGGCAGAGTGGAACACCTCGATGCACAGCCGACCCTCCGAACGCTCTTTCAGCATCTCACCCATCGCATTCACCGCCGCAACGGTGGGATACCCATCCGGATGGGTGTCAGATGAACGCAGAGTGATCTCGCAAGATGCTGCGGCAGCAGAGGCCATCGCAACACTAGCGAGCAAAGCCGCACCTATAGTTTTCACGTAAGTCATTGTTTTCCTCCCTGGAAATGGCTCTCAGAGCCGGTAGGCTTGTTTGGCAAGCCGATATGCAAGGTCTTGTGCGACCTCGAATGCCTCATCCTCATGCAATCGCCCGGTGGCGACCAATGTGGCGAGAAAAGAGCAATCCACGCGGCGCGCCACATCATGGCGAGCCGGGATCGAGCAAAAGGCGCGGGTGTCGTCATTAAAGCCGACAGTGTTGTAAAAGCCTGCTGTTTCTGTCGCCATTTCCCGGAACCGGAGCATGCCCTCATAACTATCATGGAACCACCAGGGCGGCCCCAGTTTCAGCGCGGGGTAAACCCCCGCTAGCGGCGCCAATTCACGCGAATAGCTGGTCTCGTCCAACGTAAACACGATGATCGTCAGATCTGACCGCCCGCCAACTGCGTTCAAAAGCGGACGCAGAGCAGTGACGTAGTCGGTGCGCATCGGGATGTCGCACCCCTTGTCTCGTCCGAACATTGCAGTGATATCTGCCGAGTGATTGCGAAACGAACCTGGGTGAATTTGTAGAACCAGCCCATCATCAATGCTCATCCGTGCCATTTCGGTCAACATATGGCCGCGAAAACGATCCGCTTCGTCCGGGCTGCATTTGCTTTGCAGCGCTTTGGAAAACAAGGCAGCGGCCTCAGCTTGTGGTAAATCTTCTGTACGTGCGGACAGGTGACCGTGATCACTGGATGTGGCGCCGAACGCTTTGAAAAATGCGCGCCGCTTACGATGTGCAGCCAAATAGCCAACCCAGGTAGTGGTGTCCTCACCCGTCATTTCACCCATAACCTGAACGTTGTTGGTGAAACCCTCAAATTCAGGATCAACAACCGCATCAGGACGGTACGAGGTAACAACCTTACCGTCCCAGCCGCTAGCACGGATCATTTTGTGCCAACGCAGGTCGTCAATCGCGCTTTCGGTCGTAGAAATAGCCTCAATATTGAAACGCTTAAACAAAGCACGTGGACGAAACGTGTCTTGCTTCAGACAGTCGGCAATCTGGTCATAGATCAGATCCGCAGTTTCTGCCGACAAGCGCGCGGTTACACCGAACACCTCTTGAAATGCGTGATCGATCCAAAGACGCGACGGTGTTCCCCTGAACAGATAGAAATTCTCTGCAAATAGCCGCCAAATTTTTCTCTTGTCTTGCTCGGTTGCGCCTCCGTCAGCGCGCGGCACACCAAGGGCACTCAGCGCTACTCCCTGAGAATGCAACATCCGGAAAACATAGTGGTCCGGTGTCACAAACAAATCGGTCGGATTGGTGAAATTTCGGTCTTCAGCAAACCAACGCGGGTCGGTGTGACCGTGAGGGCTGACAATCGGCAACTGGCTTATGCTTTGGAATAGTAGACGCGCCAAATCACGCATAGACGGATCCGTCGGAAACAAGCGATTTTCGTCCAGCAAAGCCATCAACGTCCCTTCCCAATACACACCCTGACACCATTCTGTGTCAGGCAATTCAACTGATATCCTAGGATCACAGAATTGACATGTCAACTAATAACCCAGTTGCGACTTTCCTAAATAGATGTAATGTCATGCAAGATAGAGGAACACTGGGAATGAAAAAATCTGTGGCAAATGCACCTAAAACACACGATGATGACCTGCCACTGCCAGTCATTCGGCAAGCGACGACACCAAGCGTTGCCGACCAGATCTTTGATGCGTTAAGTCAACGAATTCTTTCATTAAAACTGCCCCCCAGCACAAAAATATCTGAGGCCGAGGTGGCAAAGCAAATGGGTGTCTCCCGCCAACCGGTGCGCGAAGCATTCAAACGTCTTGCCAAGCTTGGGTTTCTGTACATTCGCCCCCAAAGCAGCACGACTGTAAGCCTGATTTCAGAAAATGCAGTTTTGCGGGCTCGGTTTATTCGCACCGCACTTGAGGTGAAAACATCCCGTACAGCCGCAGACTCATTGGACGCAGACGGTCTTGCAGCACTTGCGGCGCTTATCGAAGATCAAAAGGCGGCCATAGCGGAAAAAGACAGAGATAAGTTCCACGCTCTGGATGATGCGTTTCACCGTGAAATCTGCGTGCAGTCTGGCGTAGGATATGTCTGGAACCTGATCCACGAAAACAAGGCCCACATGGACCGTGTTCGCATGCTAACGCTGAACGCCGCCTCACAAAAACTGGCGCTTGATGATCATATCAGGATATTCAACGCCTTAACGTCGAACGATGCTGATGCGGTTGAGCTGGCAATGACGGAACACCTGTCACGCATTCTGATCCATATTGAAGCGATCAAGGCAGACAACCACAATTGGTTCACCGAGGACACACAATGACCCGTATCGTCGCGATTGGCGAGTGCATGGTTGAAATCGCCCCGACAGGGCAAGCTTCTGAGTACCGAATGGGGTTTGCTGGCGATACATTAAACACGTCATGGTACCTCCGTCAGCTCTTGGGACCAGAAGATCAGGTAGACTATTTTACTGCCCTAGGCACCGACTCGCTGTCCGACCAGATGATGGATTTTCTGTCACAGGCAGATATAGGCACAGGCCATATCATCAGGCGTAAAGATCTGACTGTTGGGCTCTACATGATCCAACTGACCGAGGGCGAGCGTAGCTTCAATTATTGGCGCGGGCAAAGTGCGGCCCGCACCCTTGCGCAAGAGGCCGATACATTATCTCAGGCTCTTGCGGGTGCTGATGTTGCCTATTTTTCTGGAATTACGCTCGCCATCTTACCGTCGCAAGATCGCGAGCGATTGCTGGACGTATTACGAGCCTTTCGCGCCAACGGTGGATCCGTGGTTTTCGACCCCAACCTTCGTAGGCGGCTTTGGCATTCCGCAAATGAGATGACCTCAACCGTGATGGCGGCCGGCGCTGTCAGCGATATTGTGTTACCATCACATGAGGATGAAGCAAGTTGGTTTGGTGATAACAATCCCAACGCCACCGCGCAGCGCTATGCCGAACAAGGCGCGGAACTCGTTGTTGTCAAAAACGGTCCTGGTCAAATTGCGACATTAACCAATGGGGAGCTCAGCATACACACCCCAATATCCGTCACCAATATTGTCGACACCACAGCAGCAGGGGATTCATTCAACGCGGGTTTTATTGCCAGTAGAATCCAAGGGCGCACACCTGCTGAAGCGATCACAGCGGCCAGTACTCTTGCAGCCAAAGTAATCCAATTTCGTGGTGCGCTGGTTCAGCTACCCCTTCCAGACTCACCGATGAACCTCAGCAATACATAAAACAACCAGCGTCCAGAAATCTGCAAGTGACATTAACCGAAGTCACCCAACCAATTTGCCCCAGAACATTGCCACTCTCCCATGGCTAAACGTCACCCTATGTCAGCGTTCAGGTAGACAGGTTGGTCACTAAGATGCCTTTTCGATATCATCCCCAGCGGTTACACCACTGATAAGTTGGTAAGATAGCAGGTTGGGGATTTTGCGGGGATCACGGATCAGTGGCTGGATGGTTTGCCGCAGATTTTGACGCTTCGTCCGTTCGCGGCTCTCGATTTCAACGGCATCCTCCAACGAGACAAACTTAAACTGCAAAACAGCCCCTGCGCATGCCTGTGCAACACGCGGCAAATCCGCAGGCAGCACCGTTCCAATACGGGGGTAGCCGCCGGTTGTCTGACATTCGCTTAGCAACACAAAAGGCGCGCCATCGCCGGTAATCTGAACATCCCCAGGAACAATCACTTCGGAGACAACACTGAGACCGGCTTCGGATTGAAATCCCGCGCCTTTGGTTTGCAAACGAACACCCATCCGGTTTCCACGGGTATCACGGCGAAATTCGGTCGTCTCAAAATGATGGATCTGCTCAGGCGTAAAAAACTCGGTTTGCAGGCTGGGAACAATACGCAACAAGCCGCCGTCAAACCTCTGCGACGGCTCCAGCCCCATGCCGATTTGGCCGATACTTTGATCTGAACCCACTGGTAGAATATCATCTGCAAAAACAGGAGAGCCAAGTCCCGCCGCCAAGTGGGCGGATCGCGCACCAAGTTTGACTGTTGTCTCCAGTCCGCCACCAACATGTAAGTATCCGTAAACACCTGCCACTGCCCCACCAATCGACAACCTGGCACCTTTGGGCAACGCATGGCTGGCATTCCAGACTATCCGCCCCCCATCAATACTCGCCCGCATCGGGGCACCGGTCAGGGCAATCCGCATATCTTCGGTTGCTTCGAACTCGCCCCCCAACCCCGCCATTTCCAGCGTGGCCTTACACCTGTCCTGCCCTAACAAGGCGGCCCCCTCGGCAATGGCCAAGTGATCGGCAGCACCGCCACGAGACAATCCATACTCCAAATATCCAAGGCGGCCCTGATCCTGGATGGTCATCCCCTGGCCTGCCTGGTGTACGATTAGGCTACAGCTCATGTGATCACCTCGGATGTTGCACCACCATCGGCGTCTCGTGTCATCTGAGCCAGAGTTTCAGGTGATGTAGATACAAAGATAACTTCATCACCTGGACGCAGCACAAAAGGTTGCTCCGTCTCGGGGCGAAAAAGGCGGAAAGCGGTTTGTCCAATATGACGCCACCCTGTTGGCGTGGTAACGGAAAACAGCACTAGCTGTTGGATCGCAACTGCCAGCGCCCCTTCGGGAACTTTATCTGTCAAGGCAGTTTGCCGTGGTATATTCCACGCAGGTGGCAACGCGCCCAAGTAAGGCTGGCCAGGTGCAAAGCCAATGGTCTGCACCCGAACGCGGCTCTGTGAGACCGAGGCAATTGCTTCGTCCACTGTCATCCCGGCGACTCGCGCGGCCTCATCCAATTGTGGGGCCAGTGTAGTTCCATACACCGTTGGGACCCGCCACAACCTTCGCCCTGTTGGAAGATCACCTGTAAACCAGTCCTGTTGAGCCAGTAATCCCTTGAGCATGACGCGCAGATCTGCGTGGGTCTGCCACTGCGGATCAAACCGGAGGTAGGTCGAAACTAACGAAGTGGAAGTCTCTTCAATTCCATCCCAGTTCTGGTTCTCCAGCGCCGCCCTAAACGTCAGTGCCGCGCGGTTTGCTTGTTCGCTCAACCGGTCTCCAAATTGCACGAGGAATCCGTCGACCCCAAGCGTACAAAGCCTGGGCCATTCCAATGACAACGGCATGTTTTAGTCCTTTGGTTCTAGTAGAATAGTGACGGCAACCACAGCGCCAAGCCCGGGAAGACAAGCAACAGACCAAGCATCACAAACATGGTCAACACAAAGGGCAACGCGCCTTTCATGACGTCCATCATCACGCCTGTTTTGCGCAGGCCCTGCACGACATACAGGTTAATGCCAATCGGCGGTGTGATGAGAGCCGTTTCCAGAAGCACCATCAGCAGGATCCCAAACCACACCGGGTCAAATCCAAGTGCCACCACAATGGGTGTGATCAGCGGTGCCATGGTCAACAGCATGGACAGGGTTTCCATGAAACAACCAATCACTACGAGCACCAGAATGATCATCAGCATGGTCTGCATTGGTGACCAACCAAGACCAGTGACAAAATCGGTCAAGGCCTGGGTCAGCCCGATGATGGACAGGACAAAGTTCAGGAACACAGCTGCCACAATAATCAGCATGATCATGGCAGTGGTCCGCATGGTGCCCTCAATGGCTTGGCGCATCATGTCGATACTCAGTTTGCCATTGATCGCCGCCAACACCATGGCCGCCACAACTCCCAGTGATGCAGCTTCGGTTGGGGTGGCTATGCCTGCGTAAATCGACCCGACAACGACCATGAAAATGCCCATTGGCGGGATCAGGGAGGGTAGCGCGCGCAGTCGCTCACCCCAAGTATACCTAAGCCGCTCACCACCCCAGGACGGGCGTAACATGCACATTGCAACAATTGTGCCCATGAACAGCGTTGCCAAAAGGAAACCGGGAAGGAAGCCTGCGAGATATAGTTCGGGCACCGAAGTGTTGGTGAGCATGCCGTACAGGATCAGGTTTATCGACGGTGGGATCAGGATTCCCAAGGTCCCCCCCGCTGCGATGGTACCCAGAAACAGCGGTTCATTGTACCCACGTTTCTTGATCTGCGGGATAGCAACGGTGCCAATGGTCGCGGCGGTAGCAACCGAAGATCCGGATGTGGCAGCAAATAAAGCTGAAGAGCCTATGTTGGAATGCATTAAGCCGCCTGGCAACCACCCCAGCCATTTGACGATGCCGTCGTACATCCGCTCGGTGATACCAGCCCGCAGCAGGATCTCGCCCAACATCACAAACATTGGGATCGCCACCAGCAGAAAATCGGTGCTTGTTTGCCAGGCCATATCTGAAATTGCGCGATGCAGAGGCATTGGGCTGTCTGTCCATTGCAGGATCAGGCCAAGCCAGCCCAAAGAGGCCGCGATGGGAACGGCCAGTCCAATCAGGGCTAGCAAGATGAGAAGTGTTTTCAACAACATGACTTAGACGCTTTCGTCTTGGATTTGTTCATCTATGGATTTCACGCCGATCAACTCTTGCACTCCGGTGGTATCACCAGCCAAGAGCCTCTTGACCGCAACCAGTCCCAGCAGGACGCCCGTAATCACAAACAACACCCAGCCAAGCAGCCAGGGGATTTGCGGATAGGCCAACGGAACCCGCATTGGCGTGATAGACCGAGAGCCATGTTTCAGAGTGTCGCCCACCATGCCCCAGACCATCGTCGTCACAACCAGCGCGAACCCAACCAGCAACACAAGGCCAAGCAGATTGATCACAGAGTGTAGCTTGCGTGGGATCACTCCCATCAGCGCATCAACCCGAATATGGGCGCGTTCAAACAGAGCAAAGCTGAGCGCAAAAGATGTGGCCACCCCAAACGCATAGCCCGAGATCTCGTCGGCCCCGCCCAGCGAAATATTGAAGACCTTGCGCAGCAAAATTTCCAGAGTGACCAGAAAGGCTGACAAGACGATCAGGGTTCCGCCTATCCACGTCAGCCATAGGCTTAGTTTTTGGGTTCGGCTCAGAAGAGATTCAAGCATCGGTTCACGCCTTTCGGATGCAAAAAGGGCGGCCAGTTACCTCGGGCCGCCCGGATTGTTTGGTTCAGTTGGCGGCGGCGGTCATGCCAAGGACCTTGCCAACGGTATTGTTCCAATTCTCGGCACAGTCGGCGCCACAGCGCTCTGCCCAGCGCGCGAGCACCACATCAGTGGCGACCGTATCGCGAATGGCCAGATCTGTGGACGAAGGCTCAACAAGTTTCATAGCACCCTTTTCACCGATCTCGCAGTCACCACCGGTGATACAGGAAATAGCCACCGCATCCTCGGTTGCGGTTTCAGCCCACATCCGGTCGTTCAATGCAGAAATTTCGGTCTGCATCAGCGCCTGCTGTTCTGCCGACATCGAATTCCACTTGTCCATGTTCATCGCGCCAAAGGCCAAACCCCAGCCGACACGCAGGGTGTAAGCATGCGTGGCAACCTGTTGCCAGTTTGCGGTGTAGGCCGACATGGTACCGGTAATGCCACAGTCCACCACGCCTTTTTCCAGAGCCGGGATAACTTCGGAAAATGACACCGTGACGGATGTCCCTCCGACGCCTTCGACAAAATCGCCTAATGTTGTTGCGTAAACGCGGATCTTCTTACCCTTCAGATCCTCGATTCCATTGACTTCGGCGTTGCACCACAGCGTCTGGCTGGGGAATGGGTACAGCATCAGCAGCTTGGCATTGTAAGTCTCTGCAAAAGCCTTTTCCATCGTTGGGTAATAAGCCTCAGCGACCTGACGCTGGGTTTCGATGTCTTGTGTAACCGAGCTTAGATCCGCGCCTTCGAAAATTGCGTTTTCCGCAGCAACATAGCCGGGCAAACCAAATGCAAAGTCAAAGACACCATTTTTGACCAAACGCATAATTTCGAAGCCTTTCAGTCCTAGCCCCGACTGAGATTGAATTTCCCCCACGATCTGCCTGCCCGAGGCCTCGGCAAGACGTTCGTTAAAGAACGGACCTTCGTGTTTTTGATAGTTGGTTAGACTGGACCATGTGCCAACGGCTTTGAGAAGGACCGGGCTGTCAGCAAAAGCTGTGCCTGCCATTAACGCCAGTGCGCCAGCCGCTGTTGCAAATCTTTTCATCTTCATTCTCCCTTAAAGTGCGTGTCTGTCTGATAGTTCGGAACTTCGGCGTATTCGCTGACATCGGTGATCAGCATGTGACCGGGCGTGTGCGTAATGCAGAGGGGTAGCCCTGCTTGCTCAATGGCGACCTGAGGGGTGACACCGCAGGCCCAAAAAACTGGAACATGACCCTGGACTTGCGGAGCCGCATCGCCCCAGTCGGGACTTTCAAGATTGTCTATGCCAATCTCTGCCGGATCCCCCCAATGGACCGGTGCACCATGTGCCAACGGATAATGGCGCGAAATCTCGACAACCTGCGCAACGCGATCTTCCGGCACAAAGCGCATGCTAACCACCATCTTCCCTGAAAACGGCCCGGCCGGTACCGTCTCTATGCCCGAGCGGAACATTGGTACTGTTTTGTTGTTATCGATGTGCCAGAGCGGAATACCCGCCTGTTGCACCGCATTTTCAAAGGTAAAGGAGCAGCCCAATGCAAAAACCACGAGATCGTCCTGCCAGAGGTCTGAGATATCGTTGACTGTTTCGATCAACGAGCCGTCACGATATACGTTATAGGCAGGTACGTCGGTCCGAATGTCGATGTCTGCACCTAAGGTGAACATCATCGGGTTGCCCGTATCTGAAACCCCACTAAGTGGGCAGGGTTTTGGGTTACGCTGGCAAAACCGCATGAAATCCAGAGCAAAAGCTTTGGGCATAATCGCCAGATTTGCCTGTAGAAATCCTTGTCCCAATCCCGCTGTATGAGACTGGTACTGCCCAGCGCGAATGGCTGCCCGGACCTTTGCCAGACCACTTTCTTTGAGCTGATGATATGATGTGTCCACGCGATCCCCTCCACTTGCAGCAAGGGTCACAGGAAGGGGCTATAAGGTCAAATTGAATGATTTTGTCGAAAGTGATCAATCATTTTTATCACCCTGGTAGGCATAGGCAACATCTCTGGCTGCCTGCGCAGCAGTTTCAATCAGATGGCTTTTTGGTTCTGCCAGATATGAAGCAGTGAACTGAAGTGGCCCTGGCAGCCAGCCAGGATCAAACTCCCGGATGCGCCCTGTGCTTACAAAGTCTTGTCCCAAAGCTCTTGGGAGAACTGCAACCCCAAGATCCGCCTCAACCAGCCGAAAACAGGCCGAAAGCGATGACGAAGGAAACATCGAGACATCAGGGCCGACCCGCTCGAAAAGCATTTCCTTCAGCTCGCGAAAGGGGCGTGTATTGCGAGCATAGGTGAGCACTGGCCGAGACAAATATTGCGCTGGATCCTGTTCTTCGTCTGCCTTTGCCGAAACATACCAAGCGAGATCAAACCCGGGTAATTCAATATTGTTGACCGAATATTCTGAAACCGGACCAAGCAAAATTGCTAAGTCTATTTCTCTGTTCATCAAACCAGCGCGAAGGTTGATCGAGATGTCGACGTTAAATTCTATCTCTAGTTTTGGATAAAGACCGTGCAACCGTGCAACCAGATCAGGAAGCCAGCATTGGGCAATGGTTTCAGACACCCCTAACCGCAGACGGCCCTCAATCCCAGCAGGATCCACAACGTCTTTCTCAACCAATTCGGCCAGATGCTCGAACTTCTCTGCATGAGCAACCAGTAACTCTCCCCGTTTGGTCAGCTTCATACCGGCAGATGTTCGGTCGAACAGGCTGCAGGTCAGGCTCTCCTCAAGGGTCTTGATCCGAGCAGTAACAGCCGGTTGTGTCAGGTTTAGCCCATTGGCCGCCCGGCGTATGCCGCCCAACCGGACGACAGTCAAAAACGTTTTCAACTGTTCGATATTGATTCTGGTCATGATTGAAACTGTGGCATGTCCATTTCGAAACTTCCATTTTTACAAATTGGTCCTGCATCTCAACCAATTCGCTCAATATCTCACTGGTCGATTGTCCGTCGCATATAACTTGGACCATCAGAGCGGCTTGGCATTGGTGTTCCCACCCACAGCTTTGGAGATGTCACCAACGATGCAAAAGCGGAAAACAACAGTCCGCCACGGTTGGCAGCAACGAAGGCTAAGCTCAAGTCGTGAACTTTGCGAAGTCGAGGCCATCGCACTGCCCGATGAGGTGTGTACAGCACAATCTGGGTACTAATGCAGTTTCCGGATCGCGACCGCTGCCCCTGGAAATCAGCACTCGAACCATCGGACGGCCAACTGCAATTGCTAAATCCAAGTTGATAAAAAAGGCCAACCAAAGCATGCTAGTATTTTCTAGTGCTCTTTAGGGGGAAGAGTATGAGCAGTCGCTCGCCGTTCCGCGACTTTATAGAAGTTGGTTCTACCTCAACTACTAAGCAGTAGTAATCTGTGCAGTCGCGAGAACGCTAGAATTCAAAAATAACGATTGAAATGGGGGAAACGATGGCTACGACACTTAACAATAGCAATATTGAAAAGATTAAGAAACTCATTCTCAAAGAAGGCTATCTCACGAGCTTCTGGCGTGAGTACCGGTCGAACGCGACTAAGGGGTGTGGCGTTGGCAAAGCGCTGGACAATCTGAAGAAATTAGGTGTGCCAAAGAACGGCGATCCCTCCAAAGGTAAACTTGACCAGATGCCTGAGATTATTCAGGGTTTTGACGATTTATCTGTGGCTATGCTGAAGGCGCGCGGCAAATGCGGCGGCGGTCAGAAGCACACAAAAGAATTTTGCGTCGCCTACGGAAAGCACATTGAAAAGCTTCACGCTGAGGCAGTCAAACTCGCCCAAGGTGGCGCGCAAAAGGCCATGGCGAAGGAACTGCTGAAAGATGATCCCAAGAAAGAAAAAGGCCTAGACCCTAAGGTCATCCAAGCCAACACCAAGGCTATTCTGGAAGCGGCTAAGAAATACACCGAACTGGCCAAATGGCTTGTAGCAGTCCAGCAAACCTCTGCAAAAGCGGCAAAGTTGTTGGAATCAAAAATGTCTGCCTGGGCAAGCCAGCGTAACAATGATGGCATCGATACTCAGCGCCTTGACGCAGCGATGGAAGCCGCCATCAAAAAAATCGCAGTTGATGCTAAGATTAAGCCATCCTTCCAGAACATGCAGAAGACCCAGAAAGAACTGCAAAATATTTTGAAAGTGGTAAAGAAAGTCAAAACTGAAGGCATTGATCCGAAAGTTGTGAGGGCCTCCTCTGATGCGATCAAAAAGGGCGACAAGGCTTTCGATTTAGCACGCAAGGCGATTGAGGGCTTTCTTTCTGACTATAAAGGCGCACTGCAGGTGGTTGCGGAAGGAAGAGACCGAAAGGTGAGCGAGGCGCAGGTCGAGGGTCATTAACCCACCAGTTTGACGCCCTCATCAGTCAAACCCAAAATTGGGTGATGGACTGCAGGCATTTTGCACAGCCAAATTCAGGCAAATGGGGGCGTATTTTCAACGATACGCCTTCTGCTCCATCTGGAGCAATGTGCAGAAAACGGCGCTTATCTCTCGAGGCTTGGTGAGACATGGATAAGCCTGAACCCCTCATGGAAGCGTCCAGAATTGTCGATTGTTCGCCACTCAAGGGTACTCCTGTCGAGGCCAATTTTTCGCAAACTCCCCCCTTCAAATCAGACCTTGATTTCCTTCGCAATCAATATGGTTGCCGACGCAAATCTGGACAATCTCAAGTTAACAAGTGAATTTTCCAGAAAACTGGTTATAAAAAATTACCAAATTTTGCGATGTGAGTCGCTTTAGCTGGTTTTTGTGCCAAAAAACTGTTCTCGGGAGGAACAATATGACGATCACATTACGTGCCGCAGTAGCCGGACTCGCCTTGATGGGCACATCCGTCTCGGCTCAGACAACAATCGAAATGACCACCGCTTTTGGCCAGAACCTGCCGATCCTTGGCACGGCCGCCGTGGATTTCACCGACCGGCTGAATGCGATTTCCAACGACATCGAAATTGAACGGTATGACCCCGGCAAACTGGTGCCAACCCTGGAAGCCCTAGATGCGGTTGCCAACGGCTCGGTCGATGCGGCCTATGCCACATCAGGATACTGGCAGGGCAAAATCAATTCCGCTTCGCTGTTTGCAGCCGTACCATTTGGCCCGGAAGCAGGTGAATTCCTGGGTTGGATTCTCTATGATGATGGCGCCAAGTACTGGCAGCAAATGTATGACGATGCCGGCTATAATGTGCACGCTATCCCGTGTGGCGTGATCGCCCCTGAAACCTCAGGCTGGTTCAAGAAAGAAATCAACACCGTCGAAGACCTCAAAGGTCTGAACATGCGGTTCTTCGGCCTTGGGGCCAAGGCGATGGACAAGCTTGGCGTTTCGACCTCGCTGCTGGCAGCTGGCGATATCTTCCCGGCGCTGGAACGTGGCGCTATCGACGCGACTGAGTTCTCGATGCCTCGCATTGACGCCCGTCTTGGCTTCCACAAGATCGCCAAGTTCAACTACTTCCCCGGTTGGCACCAGCCCTCGACCCTGTTTGAACTGCTGGTCAATGGTGACGTCTGGGCTGATCTGGACGAAACTCAACAGGCTCAGATCGAAACAGCTTGTCTTGCCACAATCACCACCAACCTGGCTGAAGGCGAAGCCACCAACTATGCAGCTATGGTTGATAACGTTGAAAACAACGGCGTGACCATCAAGCGCTGGTCCCCTGAAATGCTGGCTGCGTTTGAAGGTGCATGGGACGAGGTTGTCGGTGAACTGGCAGCTGACGATCCTTTCTTCCAAGAAGTCTGGGCAGATCTGCAGGACTACCGCGAAGGGTATAAAACCTGGTCAACAATTTACCTGCCGCGCAACTGATCGCAGCACGTAAAACTATAAGGTGGCGGCTGCCCAATGGTGGCCGTCATCGCTTGAATAGGGGAAGAAAGTCATGACTGGGGCCAATATCGACGTCGAGCAAGTGCTCAAGATCACAGATCCAGGTGAGGTGAACCGCTCGGAACATCTTTGGGGAGACAGGCTTGTGATCAATCTTGGCAATGTTATTGCCTGGTTGTTCCCGATCCTGATGCTGGCGATCGTCACTCAGGTGATCATCCGCAAGATGGGCATGAACCAAGCCTGGCTCGACGACTTGCAGTGGTGGCTTTACGGCATCGCCATGCTCTCGGCTTTTGGCTATGCAATCACCACAGACAGTCATGTGCGGGTCGATATTTTTCACGCCAATTACAGCAAACGCAAACAGACACGGATTGAAGTGTTTGGACTGGGCTGGCTGCTATTGCCGTTCCTTTTGATCATGACGGACGTGCTGATGCACTACGCGTTCTCGTCTATCGCTGCGCGCGAAGGATCAGACAGTCCAAACGGGCTACACGGCCTCTACCTTTTGAAATCCGCTCTGCCTCTTTTGTTTGTTGTAGCGATCATATCGACCATTGCGACACTGTCGCGCAATCTTGCCAAACTGAATGACCCGGTGCTTTGGCGGATGATCCTCGGCGGGCTACCAGGATTTTGGTTTTTGGCCGAGCGCGCTGTGCACTACGCCCTGTGGTGGATCGTGCATCTGTCCAACCCCGAATTACCCATCCGCAAGGTCGTACGTGAACCCATATTCGACAACACAGTCTGGTACGGCCTGGGCCTTATCACCATAATTGCCGCTATCAGCTTTATGCTGAATCGCCGCGCCGACTCCGGGGCCTGAAATAAATGGAAATACTCTCTGCTATGGGCACGGTCATGGACCTGAACCAATGGTTGGTTCTGGCCATGTTCCTGACCTTTATTGTCATGCTGTTTCGCGGCATTCCCGTGGTTTACGCGCTGGTCGGTGTCAGTCTGATTTTTTCAGTCTTTGCCTTTTTGGTGCTAGATCCCAACAAGAAGCTAATCAACGAGTTCATCGACTTTCACCGCACCGGCGTTTCATATGTGAAGTTACACGCTAATGCCGGCCGTTTCTTCGGCGGCATCATCAAGAACCCGATCCTCGTCGCGTTGCCGATGTTCATCTATATGGGCTTGATGCTGGATCAATCTGGCGTCGCGCAAAAGATGATGCGCTCGATGCAAGTGCTATTTGGTGCTCTGAAAGGCGGGTTGGCACTGACTGTCATGTTGATCGGCATCATTCTTGCGGCTTCGACTGGGGTGATTGGCGCGTCAGTGGTCTTGCTGGGTGTCATGGGCATCCCCACGATGATGAACCAGAATTATGCAAAACCCATTGCGACTGGCACCATTGCTGCGTCAGGGACGCTGGGTATCCTTATTCCACCGTCGATCATGCTGGTGATCATGTCGGATCAACTGGCGATTTCACTGGGTGATCTGTTCATGGGCGCCCTATTCCCTGGGCTCCTGCTTGGCGTGCTGTACATCGTCTATATCATCGCCTACGGCTTGATATCACCGAGTTCGATGCCGGTGCCGGAAAACCGTGAACCGATCAGCATTAAGGTGGTTAGGGATGTTGCACTTTCAGTTGTGCCGCCCTTTGGCCTCATCATTGTTGTACTTGGTTCAATCTTCTTTGGCCTGGCGACACCAACCGAGGCATCAGGTCTTGGCGCGCTTGGCGCAACTCTGCTGGCGCTGGCGTCGCGCAATCTGAATGGCAAAGTTTTCAAGGATGTGATGCGCCAAACACTTAACACCTCGGGTTACATTGTTGGGATCTTCATCGCTGCTAACTTCTTCTCGTATATTCTGCGTCGTTTTGGTGGTGATGAGATCATTGAGAACATGGTGCTGGGAAGTTTTGATAACCCCTACATGGTTATTGCTTTCATTCTATTCATCATCTTCCTGCTCGGTTTCTTGTTAGACTGGATCGAGATCACTCTGATTATCATGCCATTGATGCTGCCGGTTATTCAGAGTCTGAACATTCCGGTCGAGGGCTATGGCGTCGTCGACAATCCTTCCGTTGTCTGGTTTGCGATTCTTGTGGCAGTGACATTGCAAACCTCTTTCCTGACGCCTCCGGTCGGTTTTGCACTGTTCTACCTCAAGGGTGTTTGTCCTCCAGGGATCAGTTTGAGCCACATCTATCGCGGTATTATCCCCTTTGTTTTGCTTCAGATACTGGGGCTTTTGATCGTGTTCTTCGTCCCGCAATTGACAACTTGGTTGCCGGCTGTTGCCTACGGAAACTAAATTGCCTTGCCAGAAAGCCATATTTAGGCCTCCTGACAAGGCTCCCAAAATGCCCACGTAGTTAATAGCGTCGCGCCTCCCCTACCTCACGAAAAAAAAGGCGCGGCGCATACATTCAGACCAAAGCCACAGCGCCGGTAATCTGTCCGCAGTTTCAGGTAAGTTTCCTATCCCTTAGAGGTCTTCAAACTCGAGATCAGGAGGTGAAACTTCTCACCCTGTATGGCGACATGGCCGCGCAAGGCCTCGGTAGCCGCTTCAGAGTCTCCGGCTTGCAGTGCAGATACAATTGCGACGTGCTCAGCCATCGATTGCGCCATCCTACCTCGCACCCGAAGCTGATGTCTGCGAAAGGGCTTCAGCCGGCGATGTAAACGCAGGGCTTCCTGCTCTAGGAAGCTGTTACCAGATTGTTTGTAAATGAAGTGATGAAAGTACTCGTTCTCACGATAATAGTCATCCATGTCATTGTGGTCGATTGCTTGCTGGCACCGCTTGTTCGCTTCCAGCAGCACGTCGATCGCCTGATCTGAAATTCTAAGCGCAGCCAAGCGGCCACACACGCCTTCGATCTCAGCCATGGTTTCAAACATTTCCATCAACTCAACCGGGCCCGGCTGGCGCACAAAAACCCCACGCCGAGGGATTTGTTCCGCCATCCCCGAGGCAATCAAGCGTTGAAAGGCCTCCCGAAGCGGCGTGCGTGACACCCCAAACTGGGCTGCAAGTTTAACCTCATCCAAGCGATCCCCATCCTGAAATTCACCAGCAAAAACCAGCTCTTCCAGCTCATCAGCAATCATATCAGCGCGTCGAATTTCCATATGTGTTGGATACCAGACGTCCGCCATGCGCGCAAGATTGAGTTTCTTGTATACAAGATTGTTGACTTTGAATTCGAAACAACCAACAATCCCCCAACTAACTCAGAGCGTGAACAACTGAGCATCCAGGGAGGATAACATGAAAACGAATTTGCTTACCGCCGCGGCTACCGCTGCAGTGCTGGCCCTATCAGGCGCGGCTGGCGCAACCGAGCTCCGACTGTCCCATCAATGGTCTAATAAGGATATCCGTCATCAGGTTGCGCAGATCGTTGCGGATGAAGTTGCCGCAGCGGATGTAGATCTGGACATCAAGATTTTTGGCTCAAAGTCCCTGTTCAAACCCCGCGAGCAGTATAAGCCGCTCAGCCGTGGTCAGCTGGACATGACCGTTCTGCCGCTCAGCTATGCCGGTGGCCAGCAACCTGCCTACAACCTGACCCTGATGCCCGGTCTGGTGAAAAACCACGACCACGCCGCTCGCCTTTCCAGCTCTCCGTTTATGGAAGCGCTCGAAGCCAAGATGGCTGACGACGATGTGATGGTGCTGGTACACGGCTATTTGGCCGGTGGCTTTGCTGGCAAGGACAAATGCATCACTAGCCCAGACGACGTAAAAGGCCTGCAGACACGCGCCGCAGGCAAATCGTTCGAGCAGATGTTGGCTGGCGCCGGCGCCTCGATTGCTTCGATGGCCTCGTCCGAGATTTATAACGCCATGCAGACCGGTGTTCTCAGCGCTGCCAACACCTCGTCCTCGTCCTTTGTGTCCTATCGCATCTACGAGCAGGTCAGCTGCTATACCCCAGCCGGTGATGTGGCCCTATGGTTCATGTATCAGCCGCTGCTGATGAACAAATCGACTTTTGATGGTCTGACCGAAGCACAGCAAGCTGCCATCCTCGCCGGTGCAGCCAAGGCTGAGGCGTTCTATCTGGAAGAAGCCAAGAAACAGGATGCCGCTTCGGTAACGGCTTACGAAGAAGCCGGTGTCGAGATCGCTGAAATGACTGCCGAAGATTTCGCCGCATGGCGCGCCATTGCGCAGGAAACCTCGTATAAGAAGTTTGTCGAGGAAGTCCCGGACGGGCAAGCCCTTCTGGATCTGGCGCTCGCAGTAGAGTGATAAAAATCGGACGTTGCATGTCATGCAGCGTCCATTCCAAACTACCCCCGGAATATCAAAGGAAGACGGAATGGCTGGCCATAGCTCAGCCGCCGTAGCGCACGCAGGGAACAACCCGTTCCTGCGCGCTGTGGCTGCTATTTCAACACTCGCCGGATGGGTCTCGGCGGCAATGATTGTCACTGCCGTGGCCATCACCTGCCAAATGATCTTTATCCGCTTTGTCCTAAATGGCTCCACCGTTTGGCAGACCGAAGCGGTGATCTATCTGGTCATCTCAGCCACTCTGGTTGGTCTGCCTTACGTGCAACGCCTGCGTGGCCACGTGAATGTGGATCTAATCCCGCTGATGCTGCCCAAACCGGCACGTAAGGCCCTTGCTATCCTGACCCTGTCCGCTTCAATCGTGATCGTCGCGATAATGCTGTGGTATGGCTATGAATACTGGCACTTTGCCTGGGCGCGTGGCTGGCGGTCTGACACCATCTGGGGTGTTCGCCTGTGGATCCCCTATCTGGCCTTGCCCTTCGGTTTTGCCCTGTTTCTGTTGCAACTGGTCGCAGATCTGGTCGCGGTCCTTCTCAAAATCGATCAACCCTTTGGTCTGGAGGATCGCTGAATGGATCCGCTATTTTTGGGCGCCATTGTCGCCGTTGCCACCATTTTGGTTTTGTTTTCCGGAGTCTCTGTTGCCCTGGGCTTGCTAATTGTCTCCGGCGGGTTCCTGGTGATCTTCGATGGCATGCGCTCGCTGGAACTGATGCCAGAAATTCTGTTCGGCAAGCTGGATAATTTCGCCCTGCTGTCGATCCCGATGTTTATCATCATGGGCGCCAGCATTTCTTCAACCCGGGCAGGTGCCGATCTGTACGAAGCATTGGAACGCTGGCTCACCCGTGTTCCGGGTGGGTTGGTCATCTCCAACCTTGGTGCCTGCGCCTTGTTCGCCGCAATGTCCGGTTCCAGCCCGGCAACCTGCGCTGCTATTGGCAAGATGGGTATCCCCGAAATGCGCAAACGCGGCTACCCGGATGGCGTCGCTGCTGGGTCGATTGCCGCCGGCGGCACGCTGGGTATCTTGATCCCGCCGTCGGTCACCATGATTGTCTATGGCATTGCCACTGAAACCTCGATTGGCCGCCTGTTTCTGGCCGGCGTGATCCCAGGCCTACTGCTAGTCGGTCTGTTCATGGCCTGGTCACTGTATTCAACCTGGAAATCGGGTGACACCAACCTGCTAAGCGCCCGCAGCTATACTTGGAAAGAACGGTTTGAAGTCCTGCCCCGAGTGGTGCCCTTTCTGGCGATCATTCTGGGTGTTCTCTATGCCATGTATGGTGGCATCGCCACGCCGTCAGAAACCGCCGCTGTTGGTGCCCTTCTGTGCCTGCTCATTGCTATCGTGATCTACAAGCTGTGGCATCCACGCGATCTGTGGGTGGTCTTGCGTGACAGCACCAAGGAAAGCGTGATGATCCTGTTCATTATCGCTGCCGCTGGCGTGTTTTCCTACATGTTGTCCAGCCTCTACATCACCCAATCCATCGCCGAATGGATTGGCACTTTGGATGTGAACCGCTGGGTGCTCATGGGCGCAGTCAACGTTTTCCTGCTGATCGCCGGGTTCTTTTTGCCGCCCGTAGCGGTGATCCTGATGGCGGCACCGATCCTGCTGCCCATCATCATCACAGCTGGTTTTGACCCCATTTGGTTTGCGGTGATCTTGACCATCAACATGGAGATCGGCCTGATCTCCCCTCCAGTAGGTCTGAACCTCTATGTGATCAGCGGCATCGCACCTGACATCCAGCTGAAGACCATCCTCTTAGGGTCCCTGCCCTTCGTGGCCTGTATGGTGGTGGCGATTGTTCTTTTGTGTCTGTTCCCCGGTCTTGCAACATGGTTGCCAGACGCCGTTATGGGGGCACGGCAGTGAGCTTTCTTGCGGATCTTCTAACCACGGTTTTTGAGCGCCGCTATCGCGGCGCTTCGGAACCGGATCACCAACGACGCACGATCGAGGAACTGTGCACCGACTTATTGAGCAGTTCGGGCGAGGTTTCAGGCATGGTCCTTGCCCGGCATATTCTGGACAGCTATGGGGCAATGGATGAGGACGGCAAAAAGGCTTTCTTTGACTTCCTGACCACACAATTGGGCATCGACCCCAACCAAGTCAAAAGCGCACTTGAGGCTTATGCGCTTGAGGCCTCCAAATCCAACTACCGCCAGTTCATGGAAGCATCAGAACCCCCAAGACAAGAATTGGCCCGTCGGCTCAATCAGGTTCCTGGTGCGACCAAGCAACTGGTCGAAATGCGCAGGGACTTGCTGAAACTGGCCCGCAAGCATCCCGAATTAGCTGTTGTTGATCTGGACCTGCGCCATCTGTTCGCCTCGTGGTTCAATCGCGGGTTTCTGGTTCTGCGCCCGATCAGCTGGGAAAGCCCGGCCGATATTCTGGACAAGATCATCGCCTATGAGGCCGTGCATGCCATAGACAGCTGGGATGACCTGCGCCGCCGATTGCAACCCGCAGACCGACGCTGTTTTGGTTTCTTCCACCCTGCCATGCCAGACGACCCCCTGATCTTTGTCGAAGTCGCCCTGACCCAAGGCATCCCTGGTTCGGTCCAAGGCCTACTGGCGGACGAGCGTGACAATATCGCCGCCGAGGACGCCGACACCGCCGTTTTCTACTCAATTTCTAACTGTCAGGCCGGTCTGGCGGGGATTTCATTTGGCAACTCGCTGATCAAACAAGTGGTCTCCGATCTGTCGCGCGAACTGCCCAATCTTAAAACCTTCGTCACCTTGTCCCCGATCCCCAGCCTCAACCGCTGGCTGGAAGAGTCCGGCGCGCAAACCGGCCCTCTGCCCGAAGACCAACAACGCCAGATTGCCGCACATTACCTACTGAACGCCAAACGCGCCGACGGTACCCCCTATGATCCGGTTGCCCGCTTCCACCTGGGCAACGGCGCCCTTGTCCATGCCGTGCACGCCGATGCTGACCTATCCGAAAACGGCCTCGCACAATCTGGTGGCACAATGGTCAATTACCTGTATGACCTGCCCCTAATTTCTCAAAACCATGAACGCTTTGCCTCGGGTCAGGACGTTGTTGCATCACCCGAGGTCACCGCGCTAAGCGCGACCGCCGAACAAAAAGACACATGAGGACCACACGATGACCAACCCTCTCTACGACACTCTCTTTGGTCGCTATGCCGGGAAGACAACGCCATTTCTGCACCTTCCAGATGGCAGCACAATTACTCATGACGACTTTCTGAGCATGGCGGCGCGCTATGCCCATGTGTTCCGCAATGCCGGGGTCGAGCCGGGTGACCGGTTGGCTGTTCAGATCGAAAAGTCACCCCAGGCGCTGGCAATCTACGCCGCCTGTGTTCAGTCAGGAATTGTCTTTCTACCCTTGAACACCGCCTACACCGCAAACGAGGTTTCGTATTTCGTTGAGAACAGCGGTGCCAAACTTTTGGTCTGCGACACTGCCAACGAGACTGCATTGACCCCCATCGCACAGGCCGCCGGGGCGCTGCTGGAAACTCTGAACGCGGATGGTGCTGGGTCACTCAGCACGCAAGCCGCAACCCTGCCCAGTAGTTTTCCCACAGTCTCGCGCACTCACGATGACCTAGCGGCCTTTCTCTATACCTCTGGCACCACTGGTCGCTCAAAGGGCGCCATGCTCAGCCAGCAGAATTTGCTATCCAACGCTGAAACCCTTGTGGAATATTGGAAATTTACCGATCAGGACGTGCTGCTGCACGCCCTGCCGATTTTCCACACACACGGGCTATTTGTTGCCTCAAACATAACCCTGCTGGCCGGTGGATCAATGATCTTCATGGGTAAGTTCAACCCAGATCAAATTATCGAAAACATGCCCCATGCCACATCAATGATGGGGGTTCCAACCTTCTACACCCGCCTGCTCGACGACACCCGGTTTACCAAGGCCCTAACCAAACACATGCGGCTGTTCATCTCGGGAAGCGCACCACTTCTTGCAGATACCCACATACAATTTGAAAACCGCACAGGTCATCGCATTCTGGAACGGTATGGCATGACAGAAACCAATATGAACACGTCAAACCCCTATGAGGGCGAGCGGCGCGCTGGAACAGTTGGATTTCCGCTTCCAGGTGTTGATCTAAAAATTACAAATGCAGAAACAGGCGACACCTTGCCAGCTGGAGAGATAGGTCAGATCGAGGTCCGCGGGCCAAATGTCTTCCAAGGCTACTGGCAAATGCCTGAGAAGACCGCTGAAGAGTTGCGAGATGACGGTTTTTTCATCACCGGCGATCTGGGCGTGATTGACGATCAAGGCTACGTGCAGATTGTTGGCCGCAACAAGGATCTCATCATCTCTGGCGGTTACAACATTTACCCTAAAGAGGTTGAATTGGTTCTGGATGATCAGCCCGGTGTTCTGGAAAGTGCGGTTGTTGGCGTGCCCCATCCGGATTTTGGCGAGTCCGTGGTTGGTTTTCTGATTGCCTCAGATGAAGCAGAGCCCGATCTCGATGCCATCAACCGCACCGTTGGAGTCTCTTTGGCGCGCTTCAAGCATCCGAAGAAATTGATAGTCCTGCCCAATCTGCCTAGAAACACGATGGGGAAAGTGCAGAAAAATCTGTTGCGAGAACAATATGGTGAGTTGTTTTCTCGGCAATAACTCTACGTTGAAACTTTGAGAGAAGCCTGCGGCTTTGGCGACGTAACCGCTCTCCCTCTGCAGATCATTGCTGACGCCCATCGGAGCACTGATGGTCGATCGCTTTGTCAAAGCTGAGCTATGCCACATCACAATCCGCGAGGATCAGATTATCCATGTGGTTAAAGGCACACGGCTCAAGGTGATGACCATTGCGGCCATCCGCTGTACGGGCCCACTATCCATCGTCGTCTAGCCAAATAACTTGGAATTTTTGACTCTACTTCTTTTTTCAGATGCCTTTTATCTGCTTTCACAAAACCACGCTGCGCCCTAAACATCCTTATCTTCGCTAGTCCGGGTAAAATCATGGCGCAAAAAGCCACTATATATAAAGTCGAGCTTTCTGTTTCAGATATGGATCGTCACTATTATGAGACCCATAAACTGACCGTTGCGAAGCATCCCTCAGAAACAGACGAACGGCTGATGGTACGTATTCTCGCGTTTGCACTGAATGCCCATGAGCACTTGGAGCTCACCAAGGGTCTTTCAACGGATGACGAACCAGACATTTGGCAGAAAAGCCTCAGTGATGAGCTTGAGTTGTGGGTGGCGTTGGGGCTTCCGAGTGAAAAGGTAATTCGGCAATCGTGCGGCAAAGCGAACGACGTAATTGTCTATAGTTACGGCGGCAGGCCCGCTGAGATGTGGTGGGAGAAGATAAAAAACAGCACCACTCGGTTTGATAACCTTCAGGTTATCAACTTTTCGGAGGCAGAGACCCGCGAACTGGAGCAACTCGCAAATCGCTCAATGAAGCTGCAGGTTAATATCCAGGAAGGTGAGGTGATGGTCAGTGTTGACGATAGTATCGTTTACATAACCCCTGCCAAATGGAAAAATACAAACCACTGATCGTCAATTTGCCCAGCCGTTTCTCTCTCGATGCCAAGAGTGATCCTACCTGTGTAGACCAGCCCCTCATCAGCCTCATCAGTGTCGTAGCGGAAGACGGTGAAAAGACGAGAACGTTACGGTATCGCTCAACTACAATAGTCAAACACTGCCCATCAATGTGTCCCTCTGTCATTTTAGCGCGTTCACCGCCAACAGTTGCTCGTAAGAGATCGAAACTAGGCCGCCGCTGGGCCACCAAACAGGTCCTGAACCCCCATAACGTTTTGAAAGAAAACTGCGAGTTCCTCGAAGCCATCCAGCGGCAGGACATGAGCGATATACTGGTCAGGACGGATTACCAATAAAGACCCTGACCTCCGGTCGACCCCGCGTAGGTCAAAAATGTCGGGACCCTGCTTAAGATCGGGGCAGAATGCCTTTTCGTAATCCGTTAGATGGTGGATCCCTTTGGAAGGTAGAAGCAGCTTTGGAAGTGTTTCTAGAGCCATAACTTGATGCGACAGCTGGAACACGGCGCGCAGATCAAAGACACTGTCGATGTCGGCCCTGTCAGGCGTAAATCGTGTGATTGGACTGTCGGCATCGTTGGTCAAAAAATCACAAAGCTGAGCAATCCCACCACCAGGTTGACCGCTATCCCCCGCCGCTGCAAAGGCGATTAGCCGCCATCGTCCATCTGCCTTGAGCGTATGGCCAAGCTGCATTGGCTTACCGTCACCCAGTCGGATCACAGGGGCAGAGTGAAAGCGCATTCCAACTTTGAAACCCGTTGCCAGTGACTGATGCTTTTCCGTCGCCGTGATGAGAGAGGTTTCATATCTCGTCTCAACTCCAGCGGTGTACCGCCCATGTTTCTTGAAAAAGTGCTGAAATTGCGCGGCCTCCGCAGCGTCTTTGGGTTTAGTACTAAAAAGGCGCGCCATGTCCCTGTCGAAATCAATCAGTTCTTTAGCTTTGGCACGTCGTTCTTGCGAATAGGTGTGCAGCAAAGCCGGATCTGCCTGCCCCCGCAGAACCGCAGCCAGCTTCCATCCCAAATTGAACGTGTCAGCCATCGACACATTCATACCTTGGCCAGCCTTTGGGCTGTGGGTATGGCACGCATCACCGGCGATGAAGATATGTGGGTTGCGGCTCCCCCGCTCCGCGTCAGAGACATCGTCAAAGGAGTCGCAGACTCGTTGGGCAATTTCGTAAGCAGACCACCAGGCAACTTCCTTCACATCCAGCGAAAACGGAGCAAAGATAGCGCGCGCTTTTTCGATCAGCATTTCAGATGATACGTTTCTGTCAGAGGCACGTTCATCGCCGTGCAGTTCGTCCAGTTCAATATACATCCGAACCATGTAGCCGCCTTCGCGCGGAATAATCAGGATGCTGCCTTGATCTGCCGACTGCATGGCTGTTTTCAACCGGATGTCCGGGAAATCTGTGATGGCCAGTACATCCATTACACCCCAAAGCTGCCTCGCAGAGGCCCCTTTAAGTTCATGGCCTACGGACTTGCGCACAATGCTACGTGCGCCATCACAGCCAACAACGTAACGTGCGCGGATGCTTTCCGTCTCTCGGTCGCCATCAAGGCATCTGAACTTGGCGGTGACTGGATAGTCCGCGTCGTCGGACTTGGTCAGTTCAAACAGTTCGCGATTGTAATCTGGTGTCAGGCGATGCGGGCTGTTGCGCATGACCTCCAGATGAAAATCATGCACTCTAGCTTGGTTGAGGATAACATGGGGCATTTCTGACAGATCATCTGCGACGTCCTGTATTCGATCTGCCCGCTGAAGACCTGAGCCATCCTCGCCCGGGCGCCAGAAAGCAACCTCATTGACCCAGTAGCCCTCCTTTGTCACCTTTTCCGCGAATCCAAAGGCTTGAAACATCTCAATTGACCGGCAAGCTATCCCATCGGCCTGACCGATTTCCAGCGGTCCCGATTTGCGCTCTGTGATCCGAGTGGTGATCTCGGGGAATGCAGACAACTGCGCAGCAAGTGTCAGCCCAGCTGGACCACACCCAACGATCAAAACGTCAACGGTTTCTGGAGAACTAGGTGCGACTTCCAGCGCCTTCGCGACAAAGGGACCGCCGGGTTGAAAGCCATTCAGATGATATTGCATATTGGGTCGTCCGGATTAGGTAGTATGCATATCAAATAGCAAGCATTTCAACCCAATGTCAATATAGTATGCATACATACCATAATACCCCGAAAGCAATTGCCTTCAGCGGCTTATCAAAAGTCAGCTGTGCGTTTGTTGAATTGGACGGACGTTGTCATCAAAGGGCACATGCCGTCGGTGAAAATTTGCCCCCTCGACGTGCTCAGGTTCGCTGATCCTATCCATCCGAAAATACCGGAAATCTTGGCGAGAAGGATCCCAAGCGACCAAGTACCAAAGTGGTGGCAAGATCAGCATGGCTTGAGGCTCAACATACCGCATGGTCTCAACTCCGTTTGCGTCACGATACCGGAAACGCAAGTATAGCCGGTTGAGAAAAGCAGGCTCAAATGCGGGGAGGAGTGCCGGATCCATCGTTCCCATATTTGATATGTCGACCTCCGGTGACAACGTCCCGACGTACAGGCAGTCCAAAAAGCGGCGCAGGTCTCGGACCTTGTCCGAAGGCAAGGCCTTCTCAATCTTGGCAAGCCCGGCGTCGGCAAGTCCAGAAAACGGTAGGTTCCCGGCTGCGCGCATGCTCGCGACACTGATCAAAAGCGCAAATACTTCGGCCACCGAAAGGCGCGGAGTGGTCTGAACAGACTGTGGGTCGAGATACAAGCCGCCCCCCCGGCCCGGTTCAGAATGAATAACATACCCTTCATCCCGCAGCGCCGCGATATCACGCAGTACAGTGCGCCGAGAAGCGCCAACATCACGCCCAAGTTCCGCAACGGTTGATGTCCCATTGCGGCGTAGGTTGCGAACGATGGCGTCTTGTCGGGTACGAGTATTCATTCTGCAAACTACCATTCAATGGTGTCAATTTTTGGCACCATTAGACTTTAGGCAGCCCTCAAACGTACAAACAAGGAGAAACTGCTATGTTTAACCCCGCCGAATTCCCTACGCCCACACTTATTTCAGTGAACGGTGTTGAGCTTGAAGTTTTTGAGACCGGTCAGGAAAATGCAGGAAATCCAATTGTGCTTTGTCATGGCTGGCCAGAGCATGCTTTTTCCTGGCGGTATCAGATGCCAGCCCTAGCTGCTGCAGGCTATCATGTCATTGTCCCAAACCAACGGGGGTATGGCAACTCATCCCGCCCGGCCAACGCAACAGACTACAGCATCGATCATTTGTCGGGCGATCTCATCGCACTTCTTGATCACTATGGGTACGAAGATGCCACTTTTGCCGGTCATGATTGGGGGGCAAATGTGGTCTGGGGGCTAACACTGTTGCACCAAAACCGGGTTAAGAAAATCATCAATCTAGCGCTACCCTATCAAGCGCGCACAGAAAAACCCTGGATAGCATTCATGGAGGATTTTCTGGGAAGCGACAATTACTTCGTTCACTTCAACCGACAGCCGGGCGTTGCTGACGCAGTGTTGGACGGAAATACATCCCAGTTTCTTCACAACATATTTCGCAAAAACGTGCCTCCTTCACCGCCAGAGCCCGGCATGATGATGATTAATCTCGCTCGAGCAGAAGTGCCGCAGGGTGAACCCTTGATGAGTGACAACGAACTGGCCGTATTCGTCTCTGCCTTTGAAGAAACAGGGTTTACGAGCAGTATCAACTGGTACAGGAACCTTGATCGCAATTGGCAAATTTTGGCAAACGTTGACCCAATAATTCAAAAGCCAGCGCTTATGATCTACGGGGATCGTGATGTGATCCCGAAGTCCGAAAACCTATCGGATTTCGTACCCAAAGTTGACGTAATCAGCCTTGATTGCGGCCATTGGATCCAACAGGAAATGCCTGATGAAACGACCCGCGCAATGTTGCAATGGCTGGAACACCATAGCGCTGAATAGGCCCATGTTGAACAGCCCACCAGCTTGATCGGGGCACGCGCGAATAGCTCGGAGTATGCGATATCACCGGGCACTGTCTCATTGCTGTTGCTAACACCAGGGGCTTCACACGCCAAGAAGAATTGGCCTATTGGATCGTGGCCAACAATGGGACATATGAACTTTGGTTTGACCATTGCAGGTAGGGCGCTGAACGAGCCAGTTTGTCTTGATCAGAAACCGCTGGCCTTTGGTTCATCAGGTCAGTGCTCGTTCGCCTTACTTTTGTTGATCCCTGCCCTAGCGAAAGGCAGGATGAAGCTTCCCCCCTTCGGCTCCCTGGTGTTTCCAGCTCCGAGCCACGAACGCCAGAAGCGCACCTTTTGGGCGCCATTGTGTTGTTCTGCATGA
>NZ_WQLV01000017.1 GCF_009753675.1 Parasedimentitalea huanghaiensis
AGGGCCTGCGCTTTGCGATCCGCGAAGGCGGCCGCACAGTTGGCGCTGGTGTTGTGTCAAACATCAAAGAGTAATCAACTCTGTTGATCACTATACGGAAAGGCCGCTCCAATTTGGGGTGGCCTTTTTGTTTGGCGATTACTGTGGCGGCAGTTTATCCACACCAAGGCTCAGATAACCCCATAGCCACACAGGTGAAATGATAAAGAAAGGCTGCCCAAACGGCGGCTCTTTTTGCTGTTTGGGTAGGTTGTTCTTAGGCAGGTACCGCTGGTAGAGGTTGGGAAATTTCCTCATAGACTTAGGGCGGTTGGTGCATCTATGCTCTTCTATTACTGTTGTAATCTAGGTATTTGAAATTGAAAAAAGAAACCGTTTTTCTCCGTACTTACGGAGACACCGATTTTATTACAGGCCTTCGAGCTGTGGCCGCGACGATGGTTGTTATGATCCATACTGCGGCACTTTCTGAGTTTGGGGCTATAGGACAAGCGATTACCAGTGCAGGGAAATATGGTGTAGATATTTTCTTTGTTATTTCTGGTTTTACGATCGCCAAGACTTTCACCGAAGCACGAAATTACTCGTCTTATCTGACAAGACGAATTATGCGAATTGTTCCCCTTTATTGGTTGGCCATCACGCTTGCGATGCTCCTAATTGTGGTGGGTGCATTGCCATTTCCATATTGGATGCAAGAGCTTGGATCCGAGCCGAACTTGTATAACTATCTAATGCATTTAAGCATGGCTAGTTTTCTAGATTACAAGGTTGCCAATTCGGTTTTGGGGGTAGAGTGGACGATACCCATCGAGGTGTTCTGGTATGTTTTCCTGCCTCCATTACTCTATTTTGCAAAGACAGTTTATCGGACAATTGGAGCCTTTGTGTTTTTTCACTTTCTTTCGAAATTTCTCTTTGGAATTTCTGAGGATATGTTTGGGACCGTACTGCCGATTACCTGGTCTCCAGCGGCTCATGGTGAGATGTTCTTTATTGGAGCAACTTCCTTTTATCTAAGGGCTCGCTTCAAAACAGAACCGCCTGCCGGGTCAGGTCTCTGGATTGGCGGTGCCGTTGCTTTGTTTGCACTGGCCTTGGTTGCTGGTTCTGGCCGGGCATCAGAAGCCCTGGCATTTTCTACGGCGATACTTATCGTTTGTGTTACGCCGGACAGAGCTAAGTGGGTAACCCGGCCTTTGACATCACGCCCGATGCTTTTCCTTGGATCAATTAGCTATAGTCTCTATCTCTTCCACCTCCCGATAATGTCCTTGCTGGGAGAGTTGAACTTGTTACCAGGGTTCGGTCTGGCAAAGTTTATGCTGGTTTACGGAACTACTGTTGTGGTCTCCATGGCTACCTATGCGCTTGTGGAAAAGCCGACTAACCGATTGGGGCTCCGTTTAGCCTTGGGCGCGAAGTAGATCACAGCGGGGCAGCAGTTCTCTGCTGGCGTCAGAACGCATGTTCATATTCGTGTTTGGCGACATTCCCCCTTGCCACATCCCGCCAACAGGCGTATAGCGCGCGAGTTCACCTTGTGTGAATAACCTATCGGCAGGATTCGCTCCTGCCGTTTGGGTTTGAAGAGGGCCGGTGGAATGAGCCGTCGGTCGTCCTATCAACTCCTTAGCCTCGAAAGGCTATAGATAATGCAAAGCCAAAATATCCGTATTCGGCTCAAGGCGTTTGACTATCGCGTTCTGGATTCCAGCACGCAAGAGATCGTCAACACAGCCAAGCGGACCGGCGCCTCAGTTCGTGGCCCGATCCCTCTGCCGAACAAGATTGAGAAGTTCACCGTTCTGCGTGGACCTCACGTTGATAAAAAATCGCGCGACCAGTTTGAGATCCGTACTCACAAGCGTCTACTCGACATCATTGATCCGACCCCCCAGACCGTTGACGCGCTGATGAAGCTCGACCTCGCCGCTGGTGTGGACGTCGAGATCAAGTTGCAGTCATAAGATCGGAGGGTAAATCATATGCGCTCTGGTATTATCGCTAAAAAGGTGGGCATGACCCGCTTGTTCATGGAAGACGGCAAACAGATCCCTGTAACCGTTCTTCAGTTGGAAAACCTGCAGGTTGTTGCGCAGCGTACAGACGAGAAGGACGGCTACACTGCTGTTCAGCTTGGTGCTGGTGCTGCTAAGGCAAAACGCACGTCTCAGGCTATGCGCGGTCACTTTGCCGCTGCAAAGGTTGAGCCGAAGCGTAAAGTTGCAGAATTCCGCGTTTCCGCTGATGCCCTGATCGAAGTTGGTGCCGAAATTTCGGCCGAGCATTACCTGGAAGGTCAGAAAGTTGACGTTTCCGGTACTTCGATTGGTAAAGGTTTCCAGGGTGCTATGAAGCGCTGGAACTTTGGTGGTCTGCGCGCGACACACGGTGTTTCGATTTCGCACCGTTCGCACGGTTCCACAGGTCAGTGTCAGGATCCCGGTAAAGTTTTCAAAGGCAAGAAAATGGCCGGTCACATGGGTGCTGCCCGTGTAACCACTCAGAACCTGGAAGTTGTCAAAACTGACGCCGACCGTGGTCTGGTCTTCATCAAAGGCGCCGTTCCTGGTTCCAAAGGTGGTTGGGTCACTGTCAAAGATGCTGTCAAGAAGAAGGCCCCCGAGGGTCTGCCTTTCCCAGCAGCTATCAAATCGGCAGCTGCCGAAGGTGGTGAAGCATGAAACTTGATGTAATCAAACTTGACGGCGGCAAAGCCGGCAACATCGAGCTGGATGCAGACCTGTTCGGTCTCGAAGCACGTGCCGACATCCTGCACCGTGTGGTTCGCTGGCAGCGTAACAACGCACAGGCCGGTACCCACAAGGTAAAGACCCGTTCGGAAGTGAACTACTCGACCAAGAAGATCTATCGTCAGAAAGGTACCGGCGGCGCACGTCACGGTGCTCGCTCTGCTCCGATCTTCCGCGGTGGTGGTGTTTACAAAGGTCCAGTTGTCCGTTCGCACGGCCACGAGCTGACCAAGAAGTTCCGTAAACTGGGCCTGCGTCACGCACTGTCTGCCAAGGCTGCTGCTGGTGAGCTGGTTGTGATCGAGAACGCTGACACAGACGGCAAGACTGCTGCTCTGGCCAAACAGGTTGCTAACCTGGGCTGGAAACGCGCTCTGGTCATCGACGGCGCGACCGCCAACGAAGGCTTCCTGAAAGCTGCCAAAAACATCGAAGGTCTGGATATCCTGCCGTCGATGGGCGCAAACGTCTATGATATCCTCAAGCGTGACACCTTGGTGATCACCAAAGCAGGTATCGAAGCATTGGAGGCTCGCCTGAAATGAGCGCTAAAGCAGAATACTACGACGTGATCCGCAAGCCGATCATCACTGAAAAAGCCACCATGGCGTCCGAAAATGGCGCGGTTGTTTTTGAAGTTGCGATCGACAGCAACAAGCCAACCATCAAAGCTGCCGTTGAGGCGCTGTTTGGTGTGAAGGTTAAGGCTGTGAACACAAGCATCACTAAAGGTAAAGTGAAGCGGTTCCGCGGTGGCCTAGGCCGTCGCAAGGACGTCAAAAAGGCCTATGTTACCCTCGAAGAAGGTAACACAATCGACGTGTCCACCGGACTCTAAGATTGCTTGGATGAATTGAGAAAGGCCCTCGCTGTAAAGCGGGGGCCTTTTTCGTTTCTGGGCGGCTTGCGCGTGAGGCTTGGCGACCTTTGGAGAACGGCCACGATGCACATCGCGGCCAGTTGCTGTGACTTCAACCTATTTTACTCAGCGGGGTCAGCATCGAATTCGTGAGAGCTGATCTCGTTGCTTAGAGCAACGATATTGTCCAGCTTTTCAGAGATGCGCGCCTGAAAAGCGCCAAGCTGGTCGATGATGTCCGTTAACGTCTCCCCGGCCTCGGGCACGCGAGCACTTTCGATTTTACACAATACGCGCGTCGAGCTAAGGCCAAGAAGGTGACGTTGCATAATACCGCAGGCATGTAAAATCCGTTCAGCTTCGGTTTTTACAACCCGTAGGTTGGCAAAGGCCTCGGTGTTGCGATCTTTGGATACCCTGTTCAGGATTTCACGTTCCGCATCCATATTCTCAGCGCCGTGGCCAAGGCCTTCGCTTGTAAACTGACCTGCGCACTCCCGCATGACAACGGACAGGCACCCGGTAAACAGACAATTGTTGACTGCCCCTTTGATGCTGGAGAAGTTGCTCTTTTCTCCGACGACATGCTCGGCAAACCAATCCGACATGCTCTGTGACATGATGCCGTAGTTTTGCGATAAAACGGTGACTGGCCCACCTGCGGGTTCAATACGTGACGCGATGACCCGCAAGTTATGCGGAATTGTGCGCATGGCTTCAAATTCCTGAATCAAACCTTCGCTCTGCTGTTTCAGTGTATCTGCCTTGTCCAGCATACTGCGCATAGCAACAATTGACGGGTCCTGTTTCTGCCGTAGTCCGGTGCTACGGGCCAGCAGCTCTGTACTTGCTGTGTGGGCAGCAAAATGGTGGTATTTTTCGAAACCAAGCTCTTTCAGCCGGGCCAAAAGGCGGTTACCGCTGGCTTCTGGAGTAAGATTTTCAATCTGTTCAGCTTTTAGGAGCGCCGCGTATTCTGACTGAATGGTTGCCAGCCAAGGGCTGCTGGGTTTGAAGCGGGCTGAGATGTATCCGCCCTTGCAGGGAACAACCATGGCATAGACCCAGTAGTTGAGCCCGTCCTTTGCTTTGTTTTGCACATAGGCGCCCATGCTGCGACCACGCTTGATCGTGTCCCAAAGCAGCCAGAATACGCCCTTTGGCATTTCAGGATGGCGAATTCTTTTGTGCGGGGCCCCAATGAGTTCATTCCACTCATATCCCGAAACACGACCAAAAATGTTGTTCCCCGCCTGGATCACGCCGCGCTCATCCGTTCTGGAGAAAAAGCACTCGTGTAGCTCAAAAGGTGCTTCGCCGGTGGTTGGACGGTTTTCGATTGTTCGGTCAATGAATGACATGTGAAATCCCACTTACTCAAATTGCTTCGGATTCAGAAAATCAGAACTATTCAAGTGTCTATTCGCGTTAGTTTTACGAAAGATTTATGACGCAGAATTATTTCTTTGCAGATTAAGAATGTTGTTAGGGCGAATGGCTTTAGGGTAGCAAGAGGCCACAATTAGGGGGCTGTTTTGGGCTTGGCATGTTGGCCCGCTGACATGGCGCGCCCCGGCGAGGACTCAAGGGCGAAGCCCGCCGCGCCAGCTTCATGCCGGAGGAATGCCTCTGGCATATCCCGCCCAACCAAAATTGAACCTGTGGCGGCGCTTCTTGGCTGGTGGTGTACTCCGGTTTGATCTTCTACGGATTTGGTAGAGATAAACTGCCCCAAGCAAGGCCAGCAGCGCCACCCCGCGGGACTGTGTTGGAACTGTTGTCGGGCATCGCTTGGACTTCTGACTTTACGCTCACTTTATGTTGGTGTTGCAAGAAGCTTGTGCTAGCGTCCGCGAAACACGTTAAGGGGGAAATTCCGTGCTCCGCTATTTACAGCAAGTTCTTTTCACAACACTTTTTGCAATCCTGGCCTCTCAAGCCTCGGCGATGTTTATTCAGCCGGATTGGTTTGAAGTGACTGAGCCGGGTGTTGGCACTAATAGATATTCGTATTCACAAAACGATCCGGTCAATTTTCTCGATCCTACGGGAAATCAAGCTGGACCGGGGATTGGAGCGCTATATGGGTTGGCCGTCGATGAAGACGGAAACGTCAACATGGACGAACTCGAGGCTATCCACGATGCCTTCAATAAAGGTATGAAGGAAGGAGTTGTGCCCGATCCTTCGGTCCTATTTGATGGTGAGCTTACTGCCGACGATTTGATAGAAGGCATCGGTCTTATCCCAGGAGGTAAAGCTGCCAAGGTATTAGAGCCGATTATTGGTGCGATGAGGGGCGCAGGTAAGACCTCCGAAGAGATCGTTGAAATTTTTCGCGCGGTTAGCCCAGAAGAGCTTCAAGATATTGCGGAATATGGATTTAGGCTTAAAGAGGGAGCCATGGATGCAAAGCAATTTGCAAATAGCCTCACGGAACTTCAATCGTTTGCTAAGCATTTTCCAGATTTGACAAAAACTGTTAAAGTTGAAATTCCTAAGAGCGCTCTTGATGGAGTTGCCGATCTAACCCCTGTCGATCCAATGATTTTTAGGTCTGGAACTGTCACGATTCATAAGGAAGATTTGGGTTATTTTAACAACGCGATCCGGTCAATAAGTGAGATCTTTAAATGAGCTTGAAGCCTACTCATTCGGCGATGGTTCTGCGTGGAGAAGTTCGAATAGCCCCAGAACACCTAAGCGAACGAACTGCATATGCGTATAGTATTCGGTGTAGTGGAGTTTTGGCTGGGGAACATGTGACTTGTGTTGTTGAGTTGGAGGATAGCAAGAAAAAAATATCTAATCAGTTCCAAGCCGCAACCTTACACTTTATTTATAAACCTTCGCTCGAAGAGGGGCAAAAAAGTATTGGCCTATTTGCAGGCCGCAAACAAATTTTTGAATTTCGAATAGTGTGACTTTGGGCGTCAGATTTAATGAAAACTTAGACAGTAGTGATAGTAACCGGCGAGTCGCTCTTTGTTTTCTGTCAGTCTGGCGGATTACCCCTATAGACACCCCCCTCATACCCTGCTACCTCGCTCCAATCATCTAGCCTCGGATTCGTTCCGGGGCTGCTGATTTTTGGATGGGGACCTTTGGGGCCCTAGATCGATGGCCACCTTCGGGGGGCTGAACATAGTCCAGGATGCCGGGAACACCCGGTGCTTGGACACTGCTAAACGGAAGACAGAAAGCATGGCACTCAAGTCGTATAAACCGACGACGCCGGGCCAGCGTGGGCTGGTTCTGATCGACCGTTCGGAGCTTTGGAAAGGACGTCCCGTCAAGTCTCTCACTGAGGGTTTGACGAAATCGGGCGGCCGGAACAACACCGGACGGATTACCTCGCGCCGCCGTGGTGGCGGGGCAAAGCGCCTCTACCGGATCGTTGACTTTAAGCGTAACAAATTTGATGTTGCGGCGACCGTCGAGCGGATCGAATATGACCCGAACCGGACCGCATTCATCGCGCTGATCAAATATGAAGATGGCGAACAGAACTATATCTTGGCTCCACAGCGTCTTGCTGTTGGTGATCAGGTTATCGCCTCTGCAAAAGCCGACATCAAGCCGGGCAACACAATGCCTTTCTCGGGCATGCCAATCGGTACCATCATTCACAACATCGAAATGAAGCCAGGCAAAGGCGGCCAGATCGCCCGTGCAGCTGGTACATATGCTCAGTTCGTTGGTCGTGACGGTGGCTACGCTCAGATCCGTTTGTCTTCGGGCGAACTGCGTCTGGTGCGTCAGGAATGTCTGGCAACAGTTGGTGCGGTGTCGAACCCCGACAACTCGAACCAGAACTTTGGTAAAGCTGGCCGTATGCGTCACAAGGGCGTTCGTCCCTCTGTGCGTGGTGTGGTCATGAACCCGGTCGATCACCCACACGGTGGTGGTGAAGGCCGCACGTCGGGTGGTCGTCACCCAGTGACCCCTTGGGGTAAGCCTACCAAAGGTGCTCGGACCCGTAACAAGAACAAAGCGTCAAGCAAGCTGATCATCCGCTCGCGTCACGCCAAGAAGAAGGGACGTTAATCTATGTCTCGCTCTGTATGGAAAGGCCCTTTTGTTGACGCTTATGTTCTCAAAAAGGCCGAAGCTGCTCGTGACTCGAGCCGCAAAGAAGTGATCAAGATCTGGTCGCGTCGCTCCACTATTCTGCCCCAGTTCGTGGGTCTGACTTTTGGCGTGTACAACGGCAAGAAACACATCCCTGTCAACGTCACAGAAGAAATGATCGGTCAGAAGTTTGGTGAATATTCGCCAACTCGTACCTATCATGGTCACGCTGCTGACAAAAAAGCGAAGCGGAAATAAGTCATGGGTAAGGAAAAAAATCCACGCCGCGTGGCAGACAACGAAGCAATGGCAAAACTGCGCATGCTCCGTACCAGCCCTCAGAAACTGAATCTGGTTGCTGGTCTGATCCGTGGCAAGAAAGTTGATAAGGCTCTGACCGAACTGACTTTCTCGAACAAGCGTGTTGCTCAGGACGTGAAAAAATGTCTTCAGTCGGCGATTGCCAATGCTGAAAACAACCACAACCTGGACGTAGACGAGCTGATCGTCGCCGAGGCCTATGTAGGTAAAAACATGACCCTGAAGCGCGGTCGTCCGCGGGCTCGTGGTCGTTTCGGCAAGATCTTGAAGCCGTTTGCTGAGATCACCATCCTGGTGCGTCAAGTTGAGGAGCAGTCCTAATGGGTAATAAAGTCAATCCAATTGGCATGCGCCTCCAGGTCAACCGCACCTGGGACAGCCGCTGGTATGCTGACACCAAAGATTTCGGCGATCTTCTTCTGGAAGACCTGAAAATCCGCGACTTCATCAAAGAAGAGTGTAAGCAGGCTGGTATCTCTCGTGTGATCATCGAGCGTCCGCACAAAAAGTGCCGCGTTACGATCCACACTGCGCGTCCTGGCGTCATCATCGGCAAAAAAGGTGCAGACATCGAAACTCTGCGCAAGAAAATTGCCAGCATGACCGATAGCGAACTGCATCTGAACATCGTTGAAGTCCGCAAGCCGGAACTTGATGCTGCTCTGGTTGGTGAGTCCATCGCACAGCAGCTGGAGCGCCGGGTGTCTTTCCGTCGCGCCATGAAGCGTTCGGTACAGAACGCGATGCGCATGGGCGCCCTGGGTATCCGGGTCAACCTTGCGGGTCGTTTGGGTGGAGCAGAAATCGCGCGTACCGAATGGTACCGTGAGGGCCGCGTGCCTCTGCATACACTGCGTGCCGACATCGATTACGCACACGTCGAAGCAAAAACTGCTTATGGTATCATCGGGATCAAGACTTGGATCTTCAAAGGTGAGATCATGGAGCATGACCCGCAGGCACGTGACCGTAAAGCACAGGAACTCCAGGACGGCCCAGCACCTCGCGGTGCAGGCGGTCGTCGCTAAGGGGAACATGACAAATGCTTCAACCAAAGCGTACTAAATTCCGGAAGATGCACAAAGGCCGGATCAAGGGTGAAACCAAAGGTGGATCCGATCTGAACTTTGGCACTTTCGGCCTGAAAGCACTGCAGCCTGAGCGTATCACTGCACGTCAAATCGAAGCGGCTCGCCGCGCGATGACACGTCACATGAAACGTCAGGGCCGTGTTTGGATCCGTATCTTCCCGGACACTCCAGTGACCTCGAAGCCTACCGAAGTCCGTATGGGTAAAGGTAAAGGTTCCGTAGATTTCTGGGCAGCCAAGGTTCGCCCTGGCCGTGTCTTGTTCGAAATCGACGGTGTTGACGATGTTGTTGCACGCGAGGCCCTGCGCCTGGCTGCGATGAAATTGCCAATCAAAACACGCGTCGTGGTTCGCGAAGACTGGTAAGCTCTTACCGATCTGAAAATTTAGAAGCCCCTGCTGATTTTTCAGCGGGGGCTTTTTCTGTTGCTGGAGTAGAAAAGTGTTGAAGCGCAGACCGAACAGGGGCACCTGCAGTCAACAGAAACCAACACCGCAAGGAGAGTGTCATGATCGAACGCATCGAAACCGGGGTCCGATCCTCAAAAATCGTCAAACATAACGGCGTTGCTTATATCACCGGCCAAGTGGGCGAGGGGGCAACAATTCAGGAACAGACCGAAGAATGTCTGCGTCGGCTAGAGGCTCTATTGATTCAGGCCGGATCGTCGAGATCGCAAATGCTGCGCGCAACAATCTGGCTGGCGGATATGAGCGATTTCGCCGGTTTGAATGAAGTCTGGAATGCCTGGGTTCCCGAAGGCGATGCGCCTGCACGCGCTTGTGGTGAGGCAAAACTGGCGAGAGCGGAGCTGAAAGTCGAAATAATTGTGGATGCTGCTTACGACTAGCGACCCAGCACATTTGCCTAAGTACTGGCCCCCGCTCATTATTTGGCGGGGGCCTTTTGGATTACATGGGGCAGTTATACGGCCGAGCCTTTGCATTGTTGCTGGAGTTTCCACGGCACAAACGACGATTTTTACCAATATGCCGCAGGTTGAGGGCTGCCAATACCGCATCACTGCACGGGATATTAAGTTTCATGTGGTCTAGCTCAGGAAACCTATTCCAAAGAGGATCCTGGAAATGACCATTAAAGCAAAGAAGTTACCTCGACGCTTTTCGCTTACGAATCTGAAAACTAAGTCCAAAGTTATTTCGGTGGCTCTATTTCCTTTGATCTTGATCGCTGCCGTTGGGGTCATCACGATGATCAACCTGGCACGGATGGAAGAATCTTCGCGTCTGGTTGACCACACTCAGATTGTTCTGGGGGAGTCGCGGTCCATCATTGCCTCGGCAGTTGATATGGAAACCGGCCTGCGTGGATATCTTCTTGCTGGGAAAGACGCGTTTTTGGATCCCTACAATAGTGGGCAAGCCCAGGCTTATGAAACATTGGCCAGCTTGCGGGAAACGGTGAGTGATAATCCTCGTCAGGTTACTCGGCTGGAGGAAGCCGAGGCAGCCCTAAGAGGCTGGCAAACTGAGGTGGCAGAACAGGCAATCGCACTGCGTCGTGATATCGGTGATGCACTGACAATGAACGACATGGCCGCCGAAGTTAAGCAAGCCAAGGGTAAGGTGTTCTTTGATGATTTCAGGATCCGGATCACCAGCTTTATCGAGGCGGAACAGGCATTGCTGGCAACACGGAAAGAAAAAATAGATGGCATCATCAATAGCCCGTTTATTAACGCTGTTGCTATTTCCGAAGGTCTTGAGCGGGTCGAGCATACATACTCTGTGATCGAGACGGCAAAAGATGTCTTGGCTGCTGCAGTGGACATGGAAACCGGGATGCGTGGGTTCCTGCTGTCCGGTGATGAAGCTTTCTTGACTCCATATACTGCTGGCATTGCCCGGATGGAAAAACTGGTGGGCGAACTTGCTGAAACAGTAAGCGACAACCCGGAACAGGTTCAGCGCATAACAGGCGCGGGTGAGCTTATTTCCGAATGGCGCAGCACAGTTGTAGAACCTACACTCGACATGCGCCGCGAAATTGGCGATGCGCAGACCATGGATGATATGGCGGATCTGGTGGCTGAGGGACGCGGTAAAACATACTTTGATGGGTTCCGCGGAATCATGGCTGATTTCCAAGCCGAAGAGCAGGGATTGATGGACACCCGCCGCGCTGCAAGCGAGCAGACATCTGCGACAACCAAGACGTTAATCCCGAGCGCTATTGCCGTGGCGATCGTTATTGGCGCCATGCTGGCATTGGTCATCGGTTCAAGCATTGCCAAGGCGATCAAGAACATCACTGTGTCCATGCGTGGTCTGGCTGACGGCAACAATGCCGTTGAAATTAAGGGGCAAAGCCGCGGCGACGAAGTTGGCGAAATGGCCCGCGCACTCGAAGTGTTCCGCGATTCACTGGTTGAAATGCAGGAAGCAGAGCAGAGGAAGGCCGAGGGCCGTGACGCAGAACTGGGGCAAATGGTCAAAGAACTCAGCAATCGCTTGTCGCTGCTGTCTCAGGGCAAACTGACCGTACAAATTCAAGAGAACTTCCCTGAAGGCTATGAACAGCTCCGTGAGGACTTCAACACAACCGTCTCTAACTTGCACGGCATCGTGGAACAGGTTGTTGAAACCTCTGGCAGCATTCGCAGTGGTGCGGATGAGATCAGCCATGCCTCTGATGATCTGTCGCAGCGTACAGAAAGCCAGGCCGCAACACTCGAGCAAACAGCCGCCGCATTGGATGAGCTGACAGCATCTGTGAAATCAGCAGCTGAGGGCGCCCGTCATGTTGAAACGACTATGGGGGATGCCGGCACCGAGGCAGAGCGCAGCGGCGAAGTTGTGCAAAATGCTGTGGCTGCGATGACCGAGATTGAAAACTCTTCGCGTCATATTTCTCAGATTATCTCGGTGATTGATGACATCGCTTTCCAGACCAACCTTTTGGCCCTGAATGCCGGGGTAGAGGCTGCGCGGGCTGGTGAAGCTGGTCGTGGGTTTGCGGTGGTCGCCAGCGAAGTTCGCGCTCTGGCGCAACGTTCTTCGGATGCCGCGATGGAGATCAAGACGTTGATTGATGATAGTTCTAAACAGGTGGATCGGGGCGTTGAACTGGTCGGTAATGCTGGTTCGGCCTTAGGCAGCATAGTTACGCAGGTTGGTCACATCACCACGCTGGTGTCTGAAATCGCCGAAGGCGCATCGGAGCAGTCTACGGGTCTCAATGAGATCAACATCGGCATGACACAGCTGGATCAGGTGACACAGCAAAATGCGGCCATGGTAGAAGAGGCAACCGCAGCGGGACACTTATTGAAATCCGATGCGACCAAGCTTGCCCAGTTGATGGAACACTTTGAAACTTCTGGGCATAGTACTGCAAACACCAGCCCGGTCGCAGCAATGCCATCCGCGCATGGGACTGGTGGCATGGATGACGATTGGTCCATGGATGCCGGACCTGAAGCAGCCGCAACAGGCACCGAAGGCAAAGCCGTTTGGCAGGATTTCTGATCTTACTATGGTGGCCCCTGAATTTGGGGCCACCAGCCCAACGGGGCTGATATCCCTCAACGCGACCTCTCGCCCTATGCGGTGACCTGAGGTATGACGTTGGCATGTCACACATTGAATCGCTTTTCGCCACCCGCCTGTACCGCGCCGCCCTGTCTGAACACGGGGTCAAGATTGACGCAGATGAATTGGAAAACTCCTGCATTGTCATCGCCAATGATGACGAGGCCGGTCAGGACTGGTGTGAGGAAAACGCCTATCCCGGCTATACCTCTTATGCTTCGCTGACCGATCTGCCCTGGCGCTTTCCGATCTTTGCTGATCTTGTCAAGGTGCTGGATTTACACGTGGCTGAATTTGCCAAGGACTTGCAGTTTGATCTCGATGGCCGCGCGCTGGTGCTCGAGGATCTGTGGATCAATATCCTGCCCGAGGGCGGCATGCACGCCAGCCACATCCACCCCCATTCAGTGATCAGCGGCACCACATATGTTGCGATGCCCGAGGGTACCAGCGCGCTGAAACTGGAAGATCCCCGGTCCGCGATGATGATGGCGTCCCCCATCCGCACCAAAGACGCCCGCCGCGAGCTGCAGCCGTTTATCTATATGAAGCCGGATGTGGGCGATGTGCTGCTCTGGGAAAGCTGGCTGCGCCATGAGGTGCCAATGAACATGTCCGAAGATGATCGCATCTCGGTCAGCTTCAATTATCGGTGGGAGTGAGCGCCGTCTTGGAAATGATCCGGGGGATCATTTCAGGCGCGAACGGGCGGAGCCCAAAGCCGGTCCGCATTGCGGCAATCGTTCCGGGGGAACGATTGAGGGGCGAACGGTCGGAGACCACGCTGTCTATGTATTGATCCCGTCGGTCGATCTAATCGCAAATGTGCAGTTTGTCCCAAGTATGCCTTGGATCAACGGTATACAGAATGAGTAGATTTAGTTGTGAATAGGTTGTGAACACCCTATGTAAATAGTTGCTAGACTATTTTTGAGCTGCGAACAAAAGGGGGCAAAAAATGTATGACGCACGTCAAGTGGCAAACTGGTTTGTCCGTAAAGCGGCTCTCGAAGGTCGGCAACTGTCAATTATGTCGCTATTAAAGCTAACATACATTGCTCACGGCTGGCATCTAGAGATGCGAAAAGCACCTTTGTTTGGAAATCGTATCGAAGCGTGGCAGCGTGGACCGGTTATTCCAGATGTGTACCATGCCTTTCGTGGGCAGGGAGTGCAGATCTCTCAAGTCGCAGGAAGTGCTGCGTTTGATGCAGGCGTGAACTCTTTCGACGAAGATTTTCTTCAACAAATCTATTCTATTTATGGTCATATGGACGCGTTTAAACTTTCTGACATCACACATGAATCCGGAGGACCTTGGGAAAAGGCTTCTCGGAGGGGGCACTATGCCCTAATGTTCGACGATGAAATCAGAGAGCACTATGAAGGTAAGCGCTCAACTGCGAGTACTTGATGGCAATTGACGAACAGGCGCCTAATCGGCCCAGTAACACAGATCAAATAGATTACCTTGTAAACCGGCTCTCGGAGCTCGAGGATAAGGTCGATGCACGCGAGGCAAGTCTAGAAGATCAACTTCGCACGCTTCAAATTCGTGAAGCAGAGCAGAGAATTCAGATCAAGCAACTCGTTCTAGTGATTAGCGTGTCTGTCTTGGTTGTGATGACATATCTAATTTTACACGCGATGCATAAAGTGATGATGGGCCCCGTTTTGACCGTGCCGCGAATTTATGCAATGTCACTTATTTTGGCTCCCGTGGCTTCGATTACCACAATCACAGTCGCTCTTTTGGTTGGATCTTTCCGTCGTTTCAAGCCAAGTGACTCGGATGCGTTGGTAGGAATGGCGACAGAGGCGGCCAAAGCTGGAGCTGGGCAAAGTGGTTAGCACCAATCTTCCCTCTTGCCCCCACCCCCACACTCCCCTATAGGGACCCATCGCTAACCCCTATTCCTATCGGAATCAGGGCAAGGTGATTCTTTTCTGCATTTCGGTGCAGGTGACATAACCCACCAGGTGCGAGGTTACCCAACAGGGGCCTTCTGGTGCTTTGGAAAGGACTTAGGCTATGAACGCCAAGGATCTTCGCGAAAAATCCGCGGATGAACTCCGCGATGAACTCGCAAACCTGAAGAAAGAAAGCTTTAACCTGCGCTTTCAACAGGCCACCGGTCAGCTGGAAAACACATCAGGCATCAAAGCGGCTCGCCGTAACGCTGCCCGCGTGAAGACCATTTTGAACCAAAAAGCTGCAGCAGCAGCTGAATAAGGAGCGACACGATGCCCAAACGTATTCTCACTGGCACCGTGACCAGCGACGCCAACGCCCAGACCGTAACTGTCTCGGTTGAACGCCGCTTCACGCACCCTGTTCTGAAGAAAACCATCCGTAAGTCCAAAAAATACCGGGCCCACGATGAAAAGAACGTTTTCAAAGTAGGTGATTCAGTTCGCATCATCGAATGCGCACCTAGGTCGAAAACGAAACGCTGGGAAGTTCTGGAAGCTTAAGAGCCTTTAGAACCCTTAACCGACAGACATCCCAGTTTGTCGAAACCCTGGGAACGCCATGGCACGCATCGCCAGTTTCCATAGGTCGGGAGAAACCAAATGATCCAGATGCAAACTAACCTGGATGTTGCTGATAACTCAGGCGCTCGCCGAGTCCAGTGCATCAAGGTTCTGGGTGGTTCTAAGCGTAAGTACGCTTCCGTAGGCGACGTTATTGTCGTTTCGGTTAAAGAAGCCATCCCACGTGGTCGCGTTAAAAAGGGTGATGTCCGCAAGGCCGTCGTCGTTCGCACCGCCAAAGAAGTTCGCCGCGCAGACGGTACTGCTATTCGTTTTGATAGCAACGCTGCTGTGATCCTGAACAACGCCAATGAGCCTGTAGGTACTCGTATCTTTGGCCCAGTTGTTCGTGAGCTGCGTGCCAAGAACTTTATGAAAATCATCTCGCTTGCTCCGGAGGTGCTGTAACAATGGCTGCTAAACTCCGTAAAGGTGACAAAGTCATCGTGCTGGCCGGCAAAGACAAAGGCAAAGAAGGCGTTATCGCCTCCGTTGACCCGTCTGCTGGTAAGGCTGTTGTTGAAGGTGTGAACATGGCGATCCGCCACACACGTCAGACACAGACTGAACAGGGTGGCCGTCTGCCCAAAGCACTGCCGATCCAGCTGTCAAACCTGGCATTCCTGGACGCAAATGGCAAAGCAACTCGCGTTGGCTTCCGTATCGAAGGCGACAAGAAAGTGCGTTTTGCAAAAACTACAGGGGACGTGATCGATGCTTGATAACGCTGCTTACACCCCACGCCTGAAGACCTTCTACAAAGAGAGCGTTCGCGCCACTCTGAAAGAAGAATTCGGCTACAAGAACGAAATGATGATCCCTAAGCTGGATAAGATCGTTCTGAACATTGGTTGTGGCCGTGCCGCAGTCCGTGACAGCAAGAAGGCAAAGTCGGCTCAGGCTGATCTGACCCTGATTTCTGGCCAGAAAGCTCTGACCACCGTCGCCAAGACTTCCATTGCTGGCTTCCGCGTTCGCGAAGGCATGCCAATGGGCGCCAAGGTGACACTGCGCGGCGACCGGATGTATGACTTCCTGGATCGTCTGATCACCATCGCAATGCCTCGTATCCGCGATTTCCGCGGCGTATCTGGCAAATCTTTCGACGGTCGTGGCAACTACGCCATGGGCCTGAAAGAGCACCTCGTGTTCCCAGAAATCGATTTTGATAAAATCGACGAAAACTGGGGCATGGATATTGTGATCGCTACGACCGCTTCGAATGACGCGGAAGCCAAGGCGCTGTTGAAAGCTCTCAACATGCCCTTCAATTCGTAAGCGCGGGAAGGAATAGACATGGCTAAAAAAGCAATGATCGAACGCGAAAAGAAGCGGGAACGTCTGGTAGCAAAATATGCTGCGAAACGCGCCGAGCTGAAAGAGATCGCGAGTGACCAGTCCAAGCCTATGGAAGAGCGCTTTGCTGCGCGTCTGAAATTGGCAAAATTGCCGCGCAATAGCTCGGCTACACGTTTGCACAACCGTTGCCAGCTGACCGGCCGTCCTCACGCTTACTACCGTAAGCTGAAGGTAAGCCGGATCGCGCTGCGGGACCTTGGCTCTTCGGGCCAGATCCCCGGCATGGTGAAGTCGAGCTGGTAAGGGAGAGACAGATATGAACGATCCTATCGCAGATATGCTCACCCGGATCCGTAACTCCTCGTTGCGCGGCAAATCCACAGTCTCGACCCCAGCTTCCAAGCTGCGGGCCTGGGTTCTGGACGTGCTGACTGACGAAGGTTACATCCGTGGCTACGAAGCATCCACTGGTGCAGATGGCCACCCGGCTATCGAAATCAGCCTGAAGTACTACGATGGCGAACCTGTCATTCGCGAGCTGAAGCGGGTTTCAAAACCTGGTCGTCGCGTTTACATGGGCGTCAATGACATTCCATCCGTCCGTCAGGGTCTGGGTGTGTCGATTGTCTCCACTCCTCGGGGTGTGATGTCGGACGCAAAAGCACGTGCAGCCAATGTTGGCGGCGAAGTGCTCTGCACCGTCTTCTAAGGAGGTCAATCAATGTCTCGTATTGGTAAAAAACCGGTTACGCTGCCTGCAGGTGTTACTGCATCGGTGTCCGGTCAGACCATCGAAGTTAAGGGCCCGAAAGGGACTCGTAGCTTCAAAGCCACTGATGATGTGACTCTCTCGGTCGAAGATAACGTTGTCTCTATCACGCCACGCGGCATGTCCAAACGGGCACGTCAGCAGTGGGGCATGTCCCGCACCATGGTTGCCAATCTGGTAACTGGGGTCACCACCGGCTTCAAAAAAGAGCTGGAGATCCAGGGTGTTGGTTACCGGGCACAGATGCAGGGCAATACCCTGAAGCTGAACCTGGGCCTGTCGCACGATGTGGAATACGTAGCACCTGAGGGTGTCACTGTTACCTCCCCTAAGCCAACCATCATCTTTGTCGAAGGCATTGATGACCAGGCTGTAGGTCAGGTCGCGGCGAACATCCGTGCATGGCGCAAGCCCGAGCCCTACAAGGGCAAAGGTATTCGCTACAAGGGTGAATTCGTCTTCCGCAAAGAAGGCAAGAAGAAGTAAGGACCAGCACAATGGCAAACAGCAAAAGAACCCTGTTTCTGAAGCGCCGCTTGCGCGTCCGGAACAAACTGCGCCGCGTGAACGCTGGACGTCTTCGTCTTTCCGTTCACCGTTCGAACAAGAACATCAGCGTTCAGCTGATCGACGACGTTCGTGGCGTTACAATGGCTTCTGCCTCGACCCTGGAAAAAGATCTGGGTTTCGTCGGCAAGAACAACATCGAAGCAGCTACCAAAGTGGGCGCGGTTATCGCCGAGCGTGCTAAGAAAGCTGGTGTTGAAGAAGCATATTTCGATCGCGGTGGTTTCCTGTTCCACGGTAAAGTGAAGGCCCTGGCCGACGCTGCCCGTGAAGGTGGCCTCAAGATCTAATCAATGCGGGCGGTGCCTTGGTGCCGCCCCGATGATCCGGGGGCGCTCAGCGATGGGCGTTCACTAGGATTGGATATTAGGCGCATAGCGCCGGATGAAAGGAATGCCTCATGGCAAGAGAAGATAACCGCCGCGGCGGACGTCGTGATCGCGACGAGACTCCAGAATTTGCAGATCGCTTGGTTGCGATCAACCGTGTGTCCAAAACTGTAAAAGGCGGTAAGCGCTTTGGTTTTGCTGCACTGGTAGTTGTAGGCGACCAAAAAGGCCGCGTTGGTTTCGGTAAAGGTAAAGCGAAAGAGGTCCCTGAGGCCATTCGTAAAGCCACCGAGCAGGCCAAGCGTCAGATGATCCGCGTTCAGCTGCGTGAAGGTCGGACACTGCACCACGACATGGAAGGCCGTCACGGCGCCGGTAAAGTGGTTATGCGGACTGCACCTGAAGGTACTGGTATCATCGCCGGTGGTCCAATGCGTGCCGTTTTCGAAATGCTTGGCGTCAAAGACGTTGTTTCGAAGTCGATTGGTTCGCAGAACCCTTACAACATGATCCGTGCAACCATGGATGGCCTCCGCAAAGAGTCCAGCCCACGTTCGGTTGCTCAGCGTCGTGGTAAGAAAGTTGCCGACATCCTGCCTAAGCGGGACGAAGCACCAGCAGCGGCACCTGCCGACGCTGAAGCTTAAGGAGATCGGAAGATGGCTAAAACTATCGTTGTAAAGCAGATCGGTTCTCCGATCCGTCGTCCCGCCAAACAGCGTGCTACGCTGGTTGGTCTGGGTCTGAACAAGATGCACAAGACTCGCGAGCTGGAAGACACTCCTTCGGTTCGCGGCATGGTGAACAAGATTTCACACATGGTCGAGATCATCGAAGAAAAAGGCTAAGTCCTTTTCCTTGAAGACATCGAAAACGCCTCCGGTTCTGCCGGGGGCGTTTTTGTTTGGAAGTTGGCTGTGTAGATAAGAATAAGCTGACAGGGTTTCCCGTTACAGGTACTTACAGGGAATTCACTTCAGGGAATTTACACATGCCCACCATCGAATATTTCTACTCTGCCCATTCCGCCTATGCCTATCTGGGGGGGCAAAAGTTGGCTCAAATCTGCGCGGATTATGGTTGCACACTGCTACACCGGCCGATTTACCTAAGCCCCGTCATCGAGGCCGCAGGATCACAACCCTTTGCTGCGCGTACCAAGGCCCACGCCGACTATTTCTTTGGCCGCGAAATTGAACGCTGGGCAGAATACCGGGGTGTTGATATGATCGACTACCGTCCCACTCATCATGACAATCCGCTGACACTGTCAAATGGTCTGATCATCGCAGCCGCCGAAGCCGGGGCACCGGTGGACCTACTGTCCTATGCAATACTCAAGGCGCATTGGGTGAAGGATGCCGATATTGCAGATGCGGCAACTCTGGCGGGACTGGTCACTGACCTGGGTTTGGATGCAGATAGCTTGCTGACCGCAGCGTTGTCTGCCCCAATTCAAGCCCTGCATGAGCAATATACCCAAGAGGCTATGACCCACAGCGTCTTTGGCTCACCCACCTATGTTCTGGACGGTGACATGTTCTATGGGCAGGACCGGTTGGAGTTGATCGAACACGCGCTGTCGAAAAGATCGGCTTGACGGAACAGGGCAGGGGTGCTCTCTATTTAACCAAATCATTAAATAGATGGAGTGCCCAATGCCCGAACTTGTAGCAGCCTATTCAGTTGCCCTTATTTCCCTGCTGGTCTTTGTTCTTGTTGTTCTGCTGCAGTCTGCGCTGGTAGGCGCGGCCAAGGCCAAGGCAAACATGACCCCGGGCAGCAACCCCGAACCGGACTACGACAATTCCGTTTACCGGCTGAACAGAAGCCATCAAAACGGCATTGAGATCATGCCTGCCGTCGCCGTCGGGGTGTTTGCCTGTATCCTCACCGGGGTATCTGCCTGGTGGGTCAACTTGCTGATGGTGCTGTTTTTGGTTTTGCGGCTGATCTACGTCCTGATTTATGCGCAGAACGTAGGTAAGGCGACCCAAGGCGCACGTACATTTGTGTTTGTCGCGGGATGGGCGATGGTTGTTGCGCTGTGTGTGCTGTCAATCTTGGCGCTGGTCTGAATTTCGTGAGGTACGCAGAACCAACAGCAGGCCGAGATCTATGTTTCAGACGCATAGCGGCAAGACCGTGATGTGCGTTGTTTGCGCTGACATCTAATCTTATTTTAGGTCGACAAATGACAGAAGCTGCCGGTCAATGCGGATCGGCCGAATAGATGGACGAACCAATGGAATATGCAATCCCCTCGCAAAGTGCCACCATGAACCTGAGTGGCCGCTTTCAAGCCATTCTGGCGAACGTACGTGCTGCCCGGGCCCGTAAGGCTGCGTTCAATCGCGCCTATGCCGAGTTGCAAAGCTTAACAGAAGACGAGTTGATCGAATTTGGTATGCACCGCTCAGATCTGGCTGAAATTGCCCGTCAACAGGTTGAAGCCGACTGAACCTTAGGCCGGTGAACGGTGCGTGCTAGCACGCACCCTACGACATGACGATGCGCCCACGGGAAACCGGGGGCGTTTTGCATTTTCGTACCTTTAGCAAGGTTGGGCTTTGCATGTCCTCAGTGCATAGCGGCTTGACCGAACTGGCATTTGTGGAGTGCACCAGAGATGGCGTATTCAAAATGCAGCTTAACAAGGCACACAAACAGTACCGGGGAATGGGTCCCGGTAAAGAGTAAGGACAATAACATGGCTCACGCAATCAATTCCGCTTCTACCGGCCTTAACCTGATCGCACGCATCCGTGGGTTCTTTGAGGCTGCTGCAACATCCTGGGTTCAGGCCAGCGAATACAAGCGTACCTACGCGGAGCTGGACAAGCTGACAGGCCGTGAACTGGCCGACATTGGCGTTCGCCGCTGCGATATCGCCGAAATCTCCCGCATCCACGTATACGGCAAGTAATTCCCGAATTCATTCGACCCTTTTCCTCCTCCCTTGGGTTTGAGTGACCAGAAACGCCTCCGCACTGCGGGGGCGTTTTCTGTTGGTGGGTCGTGACGTTAGATTTGCCTTCTGTTGCCGCTGAATCTAGCTCTGGTTCGTCACAACAAAGGAGCGCGTGATATGCTACGCTGGGCTGTTCTGGGAACAGGGTTTATCTCCAACGCTGTGGCGACAGCCATCCAGCAAAGTGACGGGTCAGACCTATGGACCATCGCCGGACGAAATCAGGACGCCGTGCAGGCGTTTCAGCGCCAATTCCAGATTCCAAACCACTCTATCGGTTACGAGGGCGCACTCAGTGACCCAAATGTCGATGTGGTCTATATTGGCCTGCCCAACCACGTACATCACACGCTGACTGCTCAGGCTGCGGCCAGTGGCAAGGCGGTCCTGAGTGAGAAGTCGCTGACCACCACTATGGATCAAGCCCACCAGCTGGTCACTGCAGTACAGAGCCACAAAACTTTCTTCGTGGAGGGTTTAATGTATCTGGCCCATCCGCTGTATCACCGCCTGCAAGAGGTGCTGCTGGACGGTCGCCTAGGCGAGCTGCGCGCCATCCAGGGATTTTACGCCGCTGATATCTGGCAAGTGACCAATCCGTTGGGGCGCGGCACCCTGTACAATCTTGGTTGTTACCCCACCTCGCTGATGCATCTTGTGGTGCAGACCATGTGCGGCGAGGAGATGTTTGCCACCCGCCGCCTGAGTGGCTTTGGCAATGTCGCGGACCACGACGATACCATCTGCGACGCGGCGGTGACCGCCCAGTTTGGCAATGGTGTGTTGGCCAGTCTACACTCCACCGACAGCTACGGCATGGCGCACGGCTTTTCCATCAGCGGCAGCAAGGGCGTGCTGCGGTTCGTCACCAACCCGTGGCTGCCCGTACCCGGCGCCAACCACCTGCAGTGGTGCCCCTATGACGGTGCGGTTGAGGACATCTATGTCGAAACCGGGTATGACGCCTTCTATCATCAGATCAAAATGGTCGAACAGAACCTCTCCCAAAACCGGACCGAGGCACAGCGCCCGTCGCCCCGCCTGCAGGATTCGGTTGAGATCATGGCGTTCCTGACCGAGTGGGAGGCCCTGTGTCTGAACAGGGCTGCGGATTAACCCTGTTGCGCAGCCAGCGGACGCCCTGCTCAGGAAACTGAAACCGTCGAGCTGTAGTTTCCTAATTGATCGCGATCTAGCCGGGCTTGGCACCCCGGCCACACCCGGAGCCTGGCCCTCGCAAAGAAGGGCGCGCAACTGAACCGTTCCTTGCACGGGGCATTCCCCCGTCTGCATCCACCCCGGCGGCGCCGCCACTCCTATCCGGCCCACCCGTTAAACATGGACCAGCACGACAGAAACCGACAGGGCAGGGGCCTTGGCGGGTGAAGGTGTTTGGGAATTATTTTTACTTGAAGAGCTGGGGGCGTCTAAGGTCCATTGGAAGTTCAATTGAAAGACATAGATTTTTTAGTCGGAGAAAAGTGTGAGAATATTTGAGGAACGGAATTATCAAAGCTATCGGATCTGGGATCTTGAGGAGGAGGTCGAGCAGAGCGTGGAAAAGTTCATGGAACTTGCCCAAATTTTTGATGAGCTGGTGAATTGCAGAAAGGCAACTCCGCGTGTTCGGCTGCTAATACATGACGTTAGAGGACATCTTGAAAAGCTAATTTCGAAGGTTTCCAATGCTGAGAAGTCGACAGCGTTGGTTGCTGAAGTTGTCGAGACTACATCGGATGATGTCGATAGAAGCAAAATTGTTGAGATGAACGACCTAGTGTATCTTTCCAATGGCCACAAAATACAGTTTGGACGGGCAAAAACTAGTACTGATCCCTTGGTGATTTTTCATGACACTCGCCATGTATTGGCTGACAGCATCTTGGGGGCAAGCATTGGTGAGAGAATTGAGTTACTAAATGGCAAGGAGGTGACAATTGAAGGGATTGGAAAACTTGCAATGCTTACTGAGTGAATATTCTAATCACGATACCTGCATCTAGTATTGAAGCCCGTTGCCCTTATCCCTTGATCCACCACCCCAACAGGTCTATAGGCACCCGGTGGCCATCCGGGTCACGAGAATCAAAATCACTATATGCCGTGGTTGGCCCGAATTCGCTTCGTGGGTCACATCCGGCCAAGGAGAAGCGATATGAGACTTAACGAACTGAGCGACAACCCAGGCGCAACTAAAAAACGCAAGCGCATTGGCCGTGGTCCGGGTTCCGGCACCGGTAAAATGGGTGGCCGTGGTATCAAAGGTCAAAAATCCCGTTCGGGTGTTGCGATTAAAGGTTTTGAAGGCGGTCAGATGCCTTTGTACCAGCGTCTGCCAAAGCGTGGCTTCAACAAGCCAAACCGCAAGGCATTTGCAGTCATCAACCTGGGCCTGATCCAGAAATTCATCGACCTGGGCAAACTTGACGCCAAGTCGATCACTGAAGATTCGCTGGTCGAATCGGGTGTTGTTCGTCGCAAGCTGGACGGTATCCGCGTTCTGGCCAAAGGCGAAATCACTGCCAAAGCCACAATCTCTGTAACCGGTGCCTCTAAGGCGGCTGTTGAAGCAGTAGAAAAGGCAGGCGGCGCCCTGACCGTAGTGGCAAAAGAAGCCGCAGCTGAGTAAGCCCTTGTGAGCGGCAACAATGCCGCTTACATAGTCTCCAGTTTTCCAATTGACGCCGCCCGAGCCGGAAAACGGCTCCGGGCGGCGTTTTCGCAATAAAGAGACCTTTTTCATGGTATCAGCAGCAGAACAAATGGCGGCGAACACCAGCTGGTCCGCGCTTGGCAAAGCGACAGACCTGCGCAATCGCATCCTGTTCACACTCGCCCTTTTGATTGTCTACCGTCTGGGCACATTCATTCCGGTTCCGGGCATCGACACACTCGCCCTGCGCGATTTCATGGAACAGGCCGGCCAGGGTATCGGCGGCATGGTCTCCATGTTCACTGGTGGTGCCCTTGGTCGTATGGGTATTTTTGCCCTCGGCATTATGCCCTATATCTCGGCTTCGATTATTATCCAGCTGTTGACCTCGATGGTTCCGTCGCTGGAGCAGTTGAAGAAAGAAGGCGAGCAGGGCCGCAAGAAGATCAACCAGTACACCCGGTTTGGCACCGTGGCGCTGGCCACAGCCCAATCTTATGGTCTGGCCGTGTCGCTTGAGGCTGGTGAACTGGCAACCGACCCCGGTATGTATTTCCGTCTGGCCTGTATGATCACCCTTGTTGGTGGCACCATGTTCCTGATGTGGTTGGGTGAGCAGATTACCCAGCGTGGTCTGGGCAACGGTATCTCGCTGATCATCTTTGTTGGTATCATCGCCGAAGTTCCTGCTGCTCTTGCTCAGTTCTTTGCCTCTGGTCGGTCCGGTGCTATCAGCCCGGCGGTCATCGTGATGGTTCTTATCATGGTTGTCGCAATCATCATGTTTGTGGTGTTTATGGAACGGGCCTTGCGTAAGGTCCACATCCAGTACCCACGCCGTCAGGTTGGCATGAAAGTTTATGACGGTGGCTCTTCGCATCTGCCGGTCAAAGTGAACCCAGCAGGCGTGATCCCGGCCATCTTTGCCAGCTCGCTGTTGTTGCTGCCAACCACCATCTCGACCTTCTCGTCCGGTGCGACAAGTGGCCCTGTCATGTCCTGGCTGCTGGCCAACTTTGGCCCCGGTCAACCGCTGTACCTGCTGTTCTTTGTGTCGATGATCGTGTTCTTCGCCTATTTCTACACCTTCAACGTGTCGTTCAAACCTGAAGAGGTTGCCGACAACCTGAAGAACCAGAACGGCTTTGTTCCCGGTATCCGTCCAGGCAAGAAGACCGCCGAGTATCTTGAGTACGTCGTCAACCGCGTGTTGGTTCTGGGCTCGGGCTATCTGGTACTGGTTATGTTGCTGCCAGAAATCCTGCGCGGGCAGTTTGCCATCCCGTTCTACTTCGGTGGTACATCGGTTCTGATTGTGGTCTCTGTGACTATGGACACAATCCAGCAGGCGCAAAGTCATCTCTTGGCACATCAGTACGAAGGCCTGATCGAGAAAAGTCAGTTGGGTCGCAAAAGCAAGAAGCGCGGTAAGCGCGGGCCAGCGCGCCGATGAATATTATCCTTCTAGGACCACCGGGTGCCGGCAAAGGCACCCAAGCGCGCCATCTGGTTGACACCCGTGGCATGGTACAGCTCAGCACCGGAGATATGCTGCGCGATGCCAAGTCCAGCGGGACTGAGATGGGTAAGAAAGTCGCGGCCATCATGGATGCCGGCAAGCTGGTCACGGACGAGATCGTCATTGGCTTGATCGAGGAGAAACTGTCTGCCGAACCTGGCGCTGGTTTTATTTTCGACGGCTTCCCACGCACACTTGCTCAGGCTGACGCACTGGCGGCTTTGCTCGCCAAACTGGGCCAGTCACTGCACACCGTGATCGAAATGCGGGTCGACGACGATGCGCTGGTTAAGCGGATCACCGGTCGCTTTACCTGTGGCGATTGTGGTGAAGTTTACCACGACGAAACCAAACCAACGGCTGAGGACGGCAAATGTGACAACTGCGGGAGTACCAACATGGTGCGGCGCGCAGATGACAACGAAGACAGCCTGCGCACCCGTTTGATGGAATACTACAAAAAGACCTCGCCGCTGATTGGCTATTACTATGCCAAGGGCGACCTGCGTCCCGTCAATGGTCTGGCTGACATCACCGAAGTGCAAAAGTCGATCGAGGCCATTCTGGGCTGATCAACGCATTGGTAGGTTGATAACCAATTGGGGCTAGGACATTCCTAGCCCTTTTTGATTCAGGAACCCAATTTATGCCAATTCGTCCCGCTCTTTGTATTGCCGCCCTTTGTGTTGCCGCCCCGGCCGTATCAGCTCAGGTCCTAGTTGATGACCTCCGCGCCTGTGCAATGATGAAGGAGGAGCATGGATTGCTCGATTTCGCGAGCGAAGGCGGGCTGATCCTGGACCCATATGGTTTCAACTCGATGGAGCTCTATTGCCTGTTTTCACCGGAGCTGACCTTTAACTGGGACAGTTACCATGTTTCGACTCATGTGGGGCAGTGCGAGTATCCAGGTCCGGACTACGAACCCAAGCTGTTCACCTTTGTGATGAGCAATGAGGAGCCTGGGGTGGTGAAGCTCTATGACGGATCAGATGAGCCGACCCGGTTCAATTCCTGCGCGAACTGACTCTATCTGATTGGTTGCGCTAGCAATGATCTGTAGCGTCAATCAAAAGGTGGGTTGACGATCCTTAAAATACCTCATACCCAAGCCCATCCCTACGGGGAATCAATTCCTGTGGGTGGGTTTAACTCATCTGCAAAACTACCTCTAAAATACTGGGCCAAACGGCATTGCTGCCACAGCCTAGTGTTGTGAAAAAAGGTTCCGGTACTACGGAACCGCAACAAAAGGAACGTATAACGTGGCACGTATTGCCGGCGTAAACATCCCGACTGCAAAGCGGGTTCCAATCGCCCTTACCTATATCACCGGAATCGGTAACACCACGGCTCAGGCCATTTGCGAAGCCGTAGGCATCGAAATGACCCGTCGTGTTAATGAGCTGACCGACGCCGAAGTTCTGAAAATTCGCGAGCACATCGACGCCAACGTCGAAGTGGAAGGCGATCTTCGCCGCGAAACAACCATGAACATCAAACGTCTGATGGATCTGGGTTGCTACCGTGGCCTGCGTCACCGTCGTAACCTGCCTGTTCGTGGTCAGCGGACCCACACCAACGCTCGTACTCGCAAAGGCCCTGCACGGGCTATTGCTGGTAAGAAGAAGTAAGGGAGGGTTTGATCAATGGCACGCGATAAGACTCGTACGAAGAAAAAAGAGCGTAAGAACATCGCCTCCGGCGTTGCTCACGTTAACAGCTCGTTCAACAACACCAAGATCCTCATCTCGGATGTTCAAGGTAACGCAATTTCCTGGTCTTCGGCTGGTACCTGCGGCTTCAAAGGCTCGCGGAAATCCACACCGTACGCCGCTCAGCTGGCTGCAGAAGATGCAGGCAAAAAAGCACAGGAACATGGTGTTAAAACTCTGGAAGTCGAAGTTCAGGGCCCCGGTGGCGGTCGTGAATCCGCGCTGCGCGCTTTGGCAGCAATCGGCTTCAACATCACATCGATCCGTGATGTGACTCCGATGGCACACAATGGTTGCCGTCCGCCGAAGCGCCGCCGCGTCTAAGCGACACAATTTATCGCTGGGGTCCTGTGTTTTTTGCATGGGCCCCAGTTTGTCATTAGAAACCTCGGGCGCCTGAACCTACCGGACATGGGGTACAGGCAGGAATGGAGGGAACGCATGATCCATAAGAATTGGGCAGAACTGATCAAGCCGACACAGCTTGAAGTTAAGCCGGGCAACGACCCAGCACGCCAGGCGACTGTTGTCGCTGAGCCGCTGGAACGTGGCTTTGGTCTGACCCTGGGCAACGCCCTGCGCCGTATTCTGATGAGCTCGCTGCAAGGCGCTGCCATCACATCCGTACAGATCGATAACGTTCTGCACGAATTTTCCAGCGTTGCCGGTGTGCGTGAAGACGTCACCGACATCATTCTGAACCTCAAAGGCGTTTGCCTGCGGATGGAAGTCGAAGGCCCTAAGCGTCTGTCGATCAATGCCAAAGGCCCAGCTGTTGTGACTGCTGGTGACATCTCTGAGTCCGCTGGTATCGAGATCCTGAACCGCGACCATGTGATCTGTCACCTGGACGACGGCGCTGATTTGTTCATGGAACTGACTGTGAACACTGGCAACGGTTATGTTTCGGCTGAGAAGAACAAGCCGGAAGATGCACCTATCGGCCTGATCCCGATCGACGCAATCTACTCGCCGGTCAAAAAAGTTTCGTACGACGTTCAGCCGACCCGCGAAGGTCAGGTTCTGGACTATGACAAACTGACCATGAAGATTGATACCGATGGTTCGATCACGCCGGACGACGCTGTTGCTTTTGCTGCGCGTATCCTGCAGGACCAGCTGTCGATCTTCGTGAACTTCGACGAGCCAGAGTCGGCATCGCGTCAGGACGAAGACGACGGTCTCGAGTTCAACCCGCTTCTGTTGAAGAAAGTGGACGAACTGGAACTGTCTGTACGTTCGGCAAACTGTCTGAAGAACGACAACATTGTCTACATCGGCGATCTGATCCAGAAAACCGAAGCAGAAATGCTGCGTACTCCAAACTTCGGCCGCAAGTCGCTGAACGAGATCAAGGAAGTGCTTTCGGGCATGGGTCTGCATCTCGGCATGGACGTCGAGGACTGGCCACCGGACAACATCGAAGATCTGGCGAAAAAGTTCGAAGACTCGTTCTAATAGGGCTGGTCAAGAGATTGGAGAGGGCGTAAAGCCCTCTCCGCAATGCCCACAATGGTGGGGACGACTGGGCAATATTGCCCCAAGGAGAGGGACTGACCCGCATCGGTCTCCAGACAAAGCAAAACCTGAAGAAGGAATTCGAAAATGCGTCATAAACGTGGTTATCGCCGCCTGAATCGTACACATGAGCACCGTAAAGCTCTGTTCTCGAACATGGCTGGCTCGCTCATCGAGCACGAGCAGATCAAAACAACTCTGCCAAAAGCAAAAGAATTGCGTCCAATCATCGAAAAGATGATCACGCTGGCAAAACGTGGCGACCTGCACGCCCGTCGTCAGGCCGCATCCAAGTTGAAAGAAGACCAGTACGTCAGCAAATTGTTCGACATCCTGGGTCCACGCTACAAGGACCGTCAGGGCGGATACGTCCGCGTTCTGAAAGCTGGTTTCCGGTATGGCGACATGGCACCGATGGCGATTATCGAATTTGTTGACCGCGACCGCGACGCCAAAGGCGCAGCCGACAAGGCGCGTGTTGCAGCTGCAGAAGTTGCTGCCGAAGAATAATAATTTCAGTCTGATCTGAGATTGCCAAGCCCTCGTTCCAGCCGGACCGGGGGCTTTGTCGTGCTGTGATCTATCTTGTTTTTATGGCCAATTAGGAATGGGTAATCAGATTATGTTCTGCTTCTTGCATCAGCAGTAAGAGTAGGACGATGAAGTGAGCGACAATTCAAAATTCCCTCTGAAACGCTTCAGGTTTACCGACTTGAAGACCAAACAGAAAATCATTGCGGTGACCTTGGTTCCGTTGGCGCTGTTTATGGCCATTGGCGTGTTCATCATGACGAATCTCACTCAAATGGAAGTAAAGTCGGGATGGGTGGAACACACGCAAAAGGTATTGGGGCAGTCAAATGCGATTGTTGCATCGGCTGTTGATATGGAAACGGGTTTGCGTGGGTACTTGCTTGCCGGACGAGAAGAGTTTTTGGAGCCCTACAACGCGGGGCAGGACAGCGCCTATCAGGCGCTGGCGGAACTGGCAGTGACTGTCAGCGACAACCCGCCCCAGGTCGATCGCCTGAATGAAGCGGCAGATGTTCTGAAAGAGTGGCAGGTCAACGTGGCCGATCCCATGATCGCGCTGCGCCGCGCAATTGGTGATGCGCCATCCATGAATGATATGGCCATCGAGATCAGAAAGGCCAAGGGTAAAACCTATTTCGATGAGTTCCGGCGGGTGATTGCTGCGTTCATGGGGGCTGAAAACGACCTGCTGGCTGAAAGACAAGCGGTCTCGGCCGAAGTAATGAGTACAGAGTTTGTTGCGGCAAGTGATGTTAAGGAGGCCGTGAGCCAAGTCGAGGAAGCGTCTCTCATTCTTCACCAGGCCCAGGATCTCTTGGCATCAGCCATTGACATGGAAACTGGTGCCCGTGGATTCTATCTGGCTGGGGACGAGGCGTTCCTGGAACCCTACAACGTCGGTCAAGAGGCGTTCAAAAATATTCTGACCGAACTAAAGAGCGCTGTTGAGGGATACCCTGATCAATTGGCACGGCTCGATGAAATCGAAACCATAATTGATACATGGCGTGCAGAAGTAGTCGTGCCGGACATCGCCTTGCGGAACCAAATTGGCGATGCAAAAACCATGGATGACATGGCCGATCTTGTCGGCGAAGGGAATGGAAAAAAGTACTTTGATGGCTTTCGTGCAATCATGGCTGCGTTCCATGCGGAAGAACAGGCCCTGATGACGACCCGACAGGCTGAAAACAATCAGACCTCCTCTTCAACTCGCACCATGATCCCGATCGCCATTGCGGCGGCGATTGCACTCAGTACGGTTGTTTCGTTGTTGATTGGCTCCAAAATAGGTCGGGCCATCAAGATCCTGACGAATTCGATGCGTGACCTTGCTGATGGTGACAATAGCGTCAGAGTGCAGGGCCAGCGCCGTGGTGACGAAATTGGCCAGATGGCTCGCGCTTTGGAAGTATTTCGTGAATCGCGCATCGCCCTAGAAGAGGCCGAGCGAAAAGCAGAAGACAAGCAGACAGAGCAGAATGCCGTTGTGCACACCCTGAGTGAACGCCTGTCCAGACTGGCTGAAGGCGAGCTGGATATCCAGATACAGGAACGCTTCCCGGAAGATTACGAGTGTCTGCGTCAGGACTTTAACGGTTCGGTTTCAACGCTGCAGGCCATTGTGGAACGTGTGGGTGATACAACGGGTAGCATCAGAAATGGCGCTGAAGAGATCAGCCAGGCGTCGGATGATTTGTCACATCGCACCGAAAGCCAGGCCGCCACGCTTGAGCAAACGGCTGCTGCCCTGGACGAACTGACGGCTTCGGTCAAGTCATCCGCCGACGGAGCCCGCAGCGTCGAAGCCACCATGAACAAGGCCGGTGACGAGGCCAGAGACAGTGGCAAAGTGGTTCAGAACGCGGTGTCGGCAATGACCGAAATCGAAGAGTCTTCGCGCCATATCAGTCAGATCATCTCGGTGATAGATGATATTGCCTTCCAAACGAACCTGTTGGCCCTGAACGCCGGGGTCGAAGCCGCCCGCGCAGGAGAGGCCGGTCGTGGATTCGCCGTGGTCGCCTCTGAGGTGCGGGCATTGGCGCAACGTTCCTCCGATGCAGCGATGGAGATCAAGACCCTGATCGGTGACAGTACGGAACAAGTTGAACGAGGTGTGGATCTGGTGGGTCGAGCCGGTACAGCCCTGCAAAGTATCGTTGAACAGGTCGGTGAGATTACCAAACAGGTGGCCGGCATTGCCGAAGGTGCGAGCGAGCAGTCGATTGGCTTGAACGAAATCAACAGCGGTATGATCCAGTTAGATGAGGTAACCCAGAAAAACGCAGCCATGGTTGAAGAATCTACAGCTGCCAGCCATTTGCTTAAGGCCGACACCAGCAAATTGACTGAACTTATGTCTCATTTCGGATTGTCCCACAGAGCGACATCATTTGGTGGCACACCGGAGTTGGCGCCGACCGCGCATGGATCCGGTGGCGATCTAGACGATTGGTCTGATGAGGCCTCGTCGTCAGCGCCTATGGCGGCCACTGGTACCGACCCTCAGGCTCAGTGGCAGGACTTTTAGGTTCATAACAATGCTCTCCCGGGGTGATGGAATTCGTCGCTCTGGGGGGTAGTCGGGTTGTCGAACCAAGAACTGTTCAGTTGGCACAGAGGCAAGCGTGTTCTGCAAGTTCTACGCCAACGCTTTTACGGCCGCCAATGTGGTGGGTTCGCGTCTTGAAGGCTGGTGTCCGTTATGGCGATAAGGCTGCAAATGGCGATCATCGAATTCGTTGACCGCGATGCCAAAGGCGCAGCCGACAAGGCGCGTGTTGCAGCTGTAGAAGTTGCTGCCGAAGAATAAGCCGCCGGATCTTAGATCCTGTGCGTCGAGAGCCCTCGTTCCATCCGGAGCGGGGGCTTTTTGTTTGGCTGGCTGTCATGTGTTTCGTTGAGGGCAGCATAGCATGTTTTGTTTCGACGCCATAAAGGCGACTAATTGCTACTTTTCGGTTGGGTCATAGTCATCAAATTCCCATGCAAGGTGCCTAGAAAGTCGCATAGCTGCTTTTGACCAGTCACCTTGCCCATGTACACTGACCAGATCCTCAATGGCCTTTCGAATAATGTCTTCATCATACTCATGCACGAACAGGTGGTGAGTGCCAAATGAGGCCTTGTAAAAGGTCGCGTGCGTTGGGTCCTGCTTTCCACGGGTAACTATATTTTGCGCAAACCATGACGGTGTACAAACTATGGCCGAAAACCGGCTCCATTCCTCGCTTGAGGCCGGTCCAATTTCAGCCTCTAGAAAGCCGTCAAAGTACCGAACATCTTCGGGGAAGAAATAGGTCATGTGCGTGTCAAACACATGTAGTTTTTTAAGCACAGCATTCATGGGTTTGTTGCGATTTGATGTTCTGGAAAATGCGCCAGTCACATGGCTTTTCTCTACTAAATTAGATGCTCTGAGTTTTGGTTGTCGTTGAGTGTTCGTCGCTATTAATTGTTAGGAAACACAGTTGCTTTGGGCTTTGGAAGCTTAGAAACGGTAGGTCATCCCCGCAATAGGGCCGGACTGCTTAAAGCTATAGCTGTTTGTACCACTATCGTTACTGACGCTGATGTGCCGAAATCCAAACCGCCCAACCCATTTGTTACTAAAGGCATAGTCTGCGGTCAAAAGTACCTGCCAGGTCTCGCGATCTTCCCAGCCGCCGACATCGGCAACAACTGTCCCAGACCATTTATCATTTAGGCTGAATCTAGAACGCAGACCAATCACCGGATCGGTCCAGTCATCCGACGTGGTGCGGCTGTTGGTGGGCAGAGTGCCTGCCTGTAGCGTCATGGTGGTATTCGTGTCGTACCAGCGCGCACCAGCCAACAAGTCTGTGCTGACTGTTTCAGTTTCGTGGATCCGGTATGACAAATACCCAGTCAGGATCCGCGTTTTGATAGATGTGTTCAGCCCACTATAGGAAGGACCCGGCGTTGCGGTGTTAAACCCGATATCGGTCATCATGTAATCGAGCGAAACGCCCCATTGACCGTTTTCGGCGGTGAATGTCCCCATAAAAGTGGCGTCCAGATTTTCCAAAGCGTCTGAAAAGCTGAGTGTTGCACTCCGATCACCGATGCTTGTTTCGGTCTCCGCTGCATATAGGTACAGTGCGGCTGAATAACTCCAGTCCTGAGCATGTGCTGGTGCGCTAGCAACAAATGCCGCCGCGACCAATGGATTGACTATCTGCTTCACTGCAAACCCCCTACCAACTAGGCTTATGGTCGCGCGGAGTGGGGGTGGTTTCAAGTTATATCTTAAGGTGAAGAGTCTTGGGTGGTATACTGACTGCTGACAACGGTACTCTCCTATCTGGCGCAAAGTCTGTTTTGTTGGATGGCTTGTAAGGCACCCGATGGGCGCTGCCTCCGGCGGGGATATTTAGGGCTAGATGAAGCCATTGACGGATCAACTTTTGGGATTTCTTTTTGCAAAAAACTACTCCGGGGTGAATTGGCCTTTGGCCAAGAGGGGCAGCGCCCTTGTCTTTCTTTTGATCGGGCTGCGCTTGCATTTGGCCGGTGCCCCCCGCATATCCTAGGGACACGCTAACTTGGAGCCAAAATGATCCGCGCAACCCTTATTGCCCTCGTTGTAGCCGCCGCAACGCCGTTGACCGCTGAGACACGGGTCCCGGTATCTCAGGCCGAAATCAGTCTTGGCTTTGCGCCTTTGGTGAAAGAAGCTGCGCCAGCAGTTGTGAACATCTATACCAAGACCGTCACTCAGGAACGTCAGCGCACCCCGTTTTCCAACGACCCGTTTTTCGATGAATTTTTCCGGGGGCTTTCCCAGCCACAACAGCGGGTGCAGAACTCGCTGGGGTCAGGCGTGATCCTTTCAGATGATGGTATAGTGGTGTCAAACTATCATGTGGTGGGCATGGCGACTGAAATCCGTGTGGTGACTACAGATCGGCGCGAGTATAATGCCCGCGTCATCCTGTCGGACAAGGCCAGCGATCTGGCGATCCTTCAGTTGGATGGGGCTGAAGACCTTCCTTTCCTGGATCTGCGCAACAGTGATCAGGTTGAGGTGGGGGAACTGGCACTGGCCATCGGTAATCCCTTTGGTGTCGGGCAAACCGTCAGCAGTGGCATCATTTCCGGTCTGGCCCGTACCGGCACCGCTACGGGTGAAGGGTTTGGCTATTACCTGCAAACCGACGCGGCGATCAATCCAGGCAACTCTGGCGGCGCCTTGATTGACGTCAATGGCGATCTGATCGGCATCAATACCCGAATTCTGAGCCGGTCCGGTGGGTCCAATGGTATTGGGTTTGCCATTCCAGCCAATTTGGTTGGCGAAATTGTCCATCAGGCCCGGAGCGGAACAGAAGAGTTCCAGCGACCCTGGGCAGGCATGTCGGGGCAGCCCGTAGATGCCGATCTTGCGGCGTCGATGGGGATGGCCTTACCCGAAGGTATGGTGATTTCGGATCTGCATTCCGCCAGTCCGTTTGTAGAAGCCGGGTTCAAAGTTGGCGATGTTATTTCCATGGTGGATGGCCAGGTGGTCAATTCGCCTTCAGAAATGGCCTTTCGCATGTCGGTTGCCGGTATGGGGAGTACGGCTCAGGTCACCCGCCTGCGGGGCACTGAAAAGGACGTCCTCGACGTTCAGATGATGGCAGCTCCCAATAGGCCTCCCGCCGCACCAGTCCAGTTGGGCGAGAATACCCCGCTCCCGGGTTTGACGGTGGCGAGAATCAATCCTGAGGTCATTTTCCGCATGGGGCTGGCTCTCAATGCAGAAGGCATCGTCATCACTGACCCTGGCCAGCACGGTGCACGCGCGGGGCTGCGTCCCGGTGATGTCTTGCTGGCAATCAACGGCAATGAGGTGGCTGAGACAACCGAAGTCCCACAGTTTTTAAGTGAGTCCGGTCGACGGTTGAACCTGAACCTGCAACGCGGCGGTCAACGGTTGAACCTGCGGTTCCGGCTATAACTATGGCAGATCTCTTCGACAGCGGCGCTGCGCAACCTGATCGACCTGAACCCAAGCGGCCCTTGGCCGATCGGCTGCGGCCCAAAAACCTAGCGCAGGTCATTGGGCAGGAGCAGGTCTTGGGGGCAGAGGCGCCGCTGGGGGTCATGTTGGCCTCTGGTTCACTGTCGTCTTTGATATTCTGGGGTCCCCCGGGCGTGGGCAAGACCACCATTGCGCGTTTGCTGGCGGACGAGACAGATCTGCATTTTGTTCAGATCAGCGCGATTTTCAGCGGTGTTGCTGATCTGAAGAAAGTGTTCGAGGCGGCAAAAATCCGGCGGCAAAACGGGCGCGGAACCCTGTTGTTTGTCGATGAGGTGCACAGGTTCAACAAGGCTCAGCAAGATGGGTTTCTGCCCCATATGGAAGATGGCACCATCCTGCTTGTTGGGGCCACCACCGAGAACCCCAGCTTTGAGCTCAACGCCGCGCTGCTCAGCCGGTCGCAAGTTCTGGTGTTGGAACGTCTGTCTTTGGTGGATCTGGAGCTGATGACCCAGCGGGCCGAACAGGAATTGGGTCGCGCATTGCCACTGGATGCAGATGCGCGTGATGCGTTGCAGGAAATGGCAGATGGGGATGGCCGATCGTTATTGAACCTGATTGAACAGGTCTCCGCGTGGAAGGTGGACAAGCCGCTGAATCGGGATGCACTGGCAACTCGGTTGATGCGGCGGGCGGCGAAATATGACAAATCGGGTGATGAACATTACAACCTGATTTCCGCTCTGCATAAATCAGTGCGCGGGTCTGATCCGGATGCGGCGCTGTATTGGTATGCCCGGATGTTGGAGGGGGGCGAAGATCCTCGCTATCTGGCGCGACGGCTGACCCGGATGGCCGTTGAAGACATTGCGCTAGCTGACCCGCAGGCGCAGGCTGTTTGCCTGCAGGCCTGGGAAACCTATGAACGCCTGGGCAGCCCCGAGGGCGAGCTGGCTCTGGCGCAGGCTGTTATTTATCTGGCTTTGGCACCCAAAACCAACGCGGGCTACATGGCGTATAACGCAGCCCGCAGGTTGGCAAAGCAGACAGGCAGCGCCCCGCCCCCTAAACACATCCTGAATGCGCCAACCGGGTTGATGAAGGAACAAGGGTATGGTGAAGGCTACGACTATGATCATAACGCCGAGGATGGGTTCTCGGGGCAGAACTATTTTCCCGACGGTGTCAAACATCCGGTTCTGTATCAGCCAGTCGAACGTGGGTTCGAACGTGAGCTGAAGCGGCGAGTGGAGTTTTTTGCAAAACTGCGCACACAGCGCAACAGCTAGCGATGCGCTGCGTGCGAGCACACACCCTACGTCAGTTGCTGTTGGATCTGTTAAGCCCTGCGTTTGGTGCAAAGCTGGCAAAACTTGACATCTTGGTCTTCACACGCGAGAGACCGCCAATGTTTTATACAGTGTTACATGTGGCCCTTGGGGGTGCAATTGGAGCGGCGTGCCGTTATATGGCCGGTCTGGGGATGATCCGGCTGCTGGGCCATCATCCGTTTCCGGTTGCGGTGTTGACGGTGAATGTTGTCGGCTCGTTCCTGATGGGAGCCTTTGTGGTCTTTGCTGCATATCGCGGCCTGACCCATTTCAGCCCGTTTGTGATGACCGGGCTGTTGGGTGGGTTTACGACGTTTTCGGCGTTTTCGCTGGAAACCGTCACCCTGATGGAGCGTGGCGCGTTTGGCTATGCTGCACTGTATGTATCGATGTCAGTGATTTTGTCGGTGACGGGATTGTTTCTTGGCCTGATGGCCGCAAAAGGGGTGCTGGCATGAGTGGCGTTCAAAAAATTATCGTTTCGGACGAGGACACTGACCAGCGGTTAGACAGATGGCTGCGTCGACTGTTTCCACATGTCAGCCAGGGTCGGATTGAAAAGATGTGTCGCAAGGGCGATTTGCGCGTCGACAGCGGCCGGGTGAAGCCTTCGACACGGGTTGTTGCTGGGCAGACCGTTCGGGTGCCACCACTGCCGGCTAGTGATCATCGCCCCAACGAAACCCAGCGCCGGATCTCGGATGCGGATATCAAGATGATCCAGTCCTGTGTGATCTACCGCGACGACCATGTGATTGCGCTGAACAAGCCACATGGGTTGGCCGTGCAAGGGGGCAGCGGCCAAAGCCGCCACGTTGATGGATTGGCCGAAGCACTCAAGTTTGGTTATGAAGAAAAACCCCGTCTTGTGCATCGCTTGGACAAAGATACATCGGGCGTTTTGCTGCTCGCACGTGATCGGCTCTCAGCCAAAGCACTGACAGCGGCGTTTCGCCATCGCGAGACACAGAAGATTTACTGGTCAGTGGTTGCTGGGGTTCCGCACCCCAAGCTTGGGATGATTAAAACCGGGCTGGTCAAGGCGCATGGGCACGGTCCAGGCGGCGAAGGTGAGAAGATGTACAACATCCACCCGCGCGATATCGAAGACACGCCGGGCGCCAAGAAGGCAATCACCGATTATGTTGTGCTCGAGGCCGCAGGTAAGCGGGCTGCATGGATGGCGTTGAGCCCTGTCACCGGGCGCACCCACCAGCTGCGGGCCCATATGGGTGAACTGGGTCATCCGATTGTTGGTGATGGCAAGTACGGTGGATCTGGCCAAGAGAACCTCGGCGATGGCTGGGGGTCGCAACTGGGTGACGAAATTTCCAAAAAGCTGCACCTGCACGCGCGTAGCATCAAAATCGAACATCCCTCGAACAGGTCAGTTCTGCATATTACTGCGCCACTGCCGCAACACATGCAGGACACCTGGGACTATTTTCAGTGGGATCCAAAGGATGTGCCGGAAGATCCGTTTGAGGAGCTGGAATGAGTACAGACCTGCGCCTGGTTTTATTCGATATGGATGGAACTCTGGTGGACAGCCAGGGCGCTATCACCGGCGCCATGGCAGAGGCCTTTGCCGAAGTTGGGCATGTTGCCCCGACGCGCGACGCGGTCCTTTCCATCATTGGGCTATCGTTGGATCTGGCGATGGCGGAGCTGGCGCCTGGCGCTGATGGACCTACCCTGGATGCCTTGGTGGAGGGGTATAAGTCCTCGTACATGAAGGCGCGTAAGGCTGGCGGTCAGGCGCATTCACCATTGTATCCGGGCACTCTGGAGATGCTGGCAGCGTTGGACGCCGTGCCGGAGTACCTGTTGGGGGTGGCCACTGGAAAGTCTCAACGTGGGTTGGATGCGGTGGTCGCTGCACATGAGTTGACCAGCTTTGTGACCCGGCAGTCTGCTGACCACCACCCGTCGAAACCGCATCCTTCTATGGTTTTGACGGCCATGGCGGAAACAGGGGTCGCGCCGGAGCACACCGTGATGATTGGCGACACCAGTTATGACATCGACATGGGCCGTACCGCCGGGGTTCATACCATTGCTGTTGACTGGGGGTATCACCCTGCTGACCAGCTGAATGCCGATTACACTATCAACAGCTTTGCCGAACTGGCACCGCTTTTACATAGACTTTGGAAGGCCTGAACCATGAGTGCATGGAAGCAAAAGCGATTCTGGGAACAGGTTCAGGTGATCGAAACCGCAGAGGGTTTCACTGTGGAGCTGGATGGTCGCGCTGTTAAAACGCCTGCCAAAGCAGGTCTGTTTCTGCCGTCTCGTACTATGGCTGAAGCCATCGCAGTGGAATGGGAGGCCCAGGAAGAAGCGGTAAATCCGAATACGATGCCCTGTACCCGGTCAGCCAATGCAGCCATCGACAAAGTGCGAATCCAGCACGCGGAAGTGGCCGATATGTTGGCCGATTATGGTGATTCCGACCTGCTGTGTTATCGGGCAGAGACGCCCCGGGAGCTGGTCTCACGTCAAAATGATCTTTGGGATCCTGCACTGGATTGGGCCGAATCGGCCCTAGGTGTGCGGCTGCTTAAACGGCAGGGGTTGCTTCATAAACGGCAGGAGGCCGAGGCATTACAAACTCTCCGTGCAAAAGTTCATGCGCTTTCCGCGTTTCAATTGGCCGCCTTTCACGATTTGGTCAGCATGTCCGGATCGCTGATTCTGGGATTTGCTGCGGCTGAAAACTGGCGCAGTGTAGGTGAGATTTGGACGCTATCGCGGTTGGATGAACTGTGGCAGGAAGAGCAATGGGGGCCGGACGATGAGGCCCAAGCTGAGGCTGAAATAAAGCGGCAGGCCTTTTTACATGCCAAAAGATTTTACGATTTTTGTTGACCTGAAGGGCTTTTTCAGTCGTGAGCGCAATTTTCATTAAATGACTGCGATTGGAACGCAAGTTCGTAATCCGACCATCGAAAATCATGATCCTGCACTTGACGTTTGTTGATGAATAAGCCCAAAGTTAGCAACGAATTGGGGAAATACCCTAGTTCACACTCATTTTCGACATTGCTGGTGTCGGGAAATAAACCGCCATCTAAGGCGGGAATATCAGGAAGAGGTAAAAAATGAAAAAGACTGTACTTTTAGGTGCGCTGACTGTAGCCGGCCTGGCTGCTGGCGCAGCCGCCGCTGGCACACTTGACGACGTCAAGGCTCGCGGCACACTGAACTGCGGCGTCACCACCGGTCTGGTTGGTTTTGCTGCTCCAGACGCCAATGGCGAATGGGCTGGCTTTGATGTTTCCATCTGCCGTGCCGTTGCTGCTGCGGTTCTGGGTGACTCCAAGGCTGTTGAGTTTGTTCCAACCACTGGTAAGACACGCTTCACCGCGCTGGCTTCTGGCGAAATCGACATGCTGGCCCGTAACACCACATGGACCTTCTCGCGCGATGTCGACCTGAAGTTCGAATTCACTGGCGTAAACTACTATGACGGCCAGGGCTTCATGGTTCCAAAGGATTTGGGTGTTTCCTCGGCCAAGGAACTGGACGGCGCAACCGTTTGTATCCAGACTGGTACCACAACCGAGCTGAACCTGGCCGACTTCTTCCGCGCCAACAACATCAGCTACGAGCCGGTTCCAATCGAAACCAACGCTGAAGCACAGCAGCAGTACCTTGCCGGTGCTTGCGACGTGTACACAACCGACGCTTCGGGTCTGGCTGCAACACGCGCCACATTTGACGATCCGGCTGGCCACGTTCTGCTGCCAGAAATCATCTCCAAGGAGCCTCTCGGCCCGCTGGTTCGCCATGGCGACCACGAGTGGGGCGACGTTGTTCGCTGGACACTGAATGCTCTGGTTTCGGCTGAAGAGCTGGGTGTGACATCGGCAAACATCGCTGAAGTGTCTGCTGGCTCCAACAACCCTGAAATCAACCGTCTGCTGGGCTCCGAAGGCACACTGGGCGAAATGATGGGTCTGGACGCTGACTGGGCTAAAAGCGCAATCATGGCTGGTGGTAACTACGGTGAGATCTTCTCCTCGAACATCGGTGAAGAAACTCCTGTTGGTCTGGCACGTGGCCTGAACGCACAGTGGACAAACGGCGGCCTGCTGTACTCGCCTCCGTTCCGCTAAGAACCGCAAGGTTAAGGGCGCAGGTAACCCCTGCGCCCTTTTCCTATCTGCAATACGAACTCGATCAACAGGAGTGGGGGGAAACCTCACCCGGATAAGATCGAGGGAGTCACGGGGATCATAAAACATGACAACTCTCTCGGACCCACCGCAGGAGTCGTTTCGGCTGTCCCAGCTGATCTACGACACGCGGTACAGGTCGATGACCATCCAGATCATTGCTCTGATCGGATTTCTCCTTCTACTGGGCTGGCTTTTCGGTAATACCGCACAAAACCTGGCTGACCTTGGTAAAGAGCCAAGCTTTCGATTCCTAAGTGAACCGGCTGGCTACGACATCAACCAGCGCCTGCTGGAATATAATTCACAAGATACCCACCTGCGTGCTGCCTTTGTTGGCTTGCTGAATACGCTGGTGGTGGCCCTGCTTGGCTGTATTACTGCGACCATTCTGGGTGTGGCGATCGGTGTTCTGCGCCTGTCCAGCAACTGGGTCGTTTCAAAACTGATGATGATCTACGTGGAAACCTTCCGCAACGTGCCTGTGTTGCTATGGATCGTTTTTGTTATGGCAATCATGATCGAAACCATGCCTGCACCACGCGCGTTCAAAGGGGAAAACCCGGCGTCAGAAATGATGCTCAACGATAGCGTGGCTGTGACCAACCGTGGTGTCTATGTCCCCGAACCTCTGTTTACGAACACATTGGGCGATGTACACCTGTTTGGTGCCGCCAGCATGCGGTTTGATGTCAGCCTGGATTTGCTGGCCTTGATGCTTGTGTTGGGTGCAAGCCTGTGGGGGGCTTCGTGGTTCCGCAAGCGGGCGGACAAGATTCAGGAATTGACTGGGGATCGTCCAAAGACCTGGCATGTGCGCCTTGGTTTGATTGTCGTTCCGACAGCTGTCCTGCTGTATGTTTTGGGCTTTCACTTGGGATACCCCGAGCTGAAGGGCTTTAACTTTAAAGGTGGCACACACTTCCGGAACTCGTTGATCGCACTTTGGTTGGCATTGTCCCTGTACACAGCAGCTTTCATCGCTGAAATCGTACGGGCCGGTATCATGGCCATCGATCACGGTCAGAGTGAGGCCGCAGCGGCGCTGGGACTACGTCCAAACCGGACTATGAAACTGGTGATCCTGCCACAAGCGCTACGCGTGATCGTCCCTCCGATGATTTCGAACTATCTGAACCTGACCAAAAACAGCTCTCTGGCGATTGCGGTGGGGTATATGGATCTTACGGGAACCTTGATGGGTATTACATTGAACCAGACCGGCCGCGAGCTGGAGACGGTTCTGTTGACGATGTTGATTTACCTGGCCATCAGTCTGAGCATTTCAGCGGTGATGAACATGTACAACAATCGCGTCAAAATGGTGGAGCGGTAATATGAGCGATATTTCATTTGTTCGCACAGAAATGCTGCCGGAACAGGATCCGCCAGCCTCTGAAGTTGGAGCCCTGGGCTGGGCAAAGCACAACCTGTTTTCAGGCGCCATGAACTCAGCCCTGACAGTGTTTTCCATTTTGGCTATCTACTATGTTCTGGCAGCACTGCTGCCTTGGGCCTGGTCGCCAACCTGGAATGCAACCTCGCTGGCCGGCTGTCGTGAAATCCTGCATGATCTCGGTCGTGAAGGCCATTTCTCCGGCGCGTGCTGGGGGGTAATCAATGACCGTTGGGTTCAGCTGTTCATGGGGTTCTACCCGCCTGAACATTACTGGCGGCCTATCGCAGCCTTCATTCTGCTGGGCGTGGCGCTTTCTCCGGTGCTGTTTTCCGATCAAGTGCCAGCCAAGTTGATCTGGTTCACTGGCTTGTATCCGTTCCTGATGCCTTGGTTGCTATGGGGCGGATCTATCTGGGTTCCCCTGATGGTTCTGGCTGGATTTGTCATTGCTTACGCAGCGTATCGGTTCATCTTAGACAAGATGAGCGAGCTGATTGCGCTGATTGCGGCGGTTATTGTTGCTGTTGTTTGGTGGCTGTTCCTGATGGGGCCGATTGCCGAATTTGTCTTCAATATCATTCCGATTGGTATGGAAGCAGTTGGCAGTCGTAAGTTTGGTGGCATGATGCTGTCATTGACTATCGGCGTTGTTGCGATTGGCTTTTCGCTGCCGATTGGTGTGGTACTGGCGCTGGGTCGTCAGTCCGATCTTCTGATCGTCAAGGCACTATGTGTTGGATTCATTGAATTCATTCGGGGTGTTCCGCTGATCACGCTGCTGTTTGTTGCGTCGACCTTGCTGAACATCTTTATGCCTCCGGGAACCAACTTTGACATCATTATGCGGGTCATCATCATGGCCACCCTGTTTGCCTCCGCCTATATGGCCGAAGTGATCCGGGGTGGTTTGGCCGCGCTTCCCACTGGACAATATGAGGGTGCAGACAGCCTGGGCCTTAATTATTGGCAGGCTCAGCGGCTGATCATCATGCCGCAGGCGCTGAAAATCTCTATTCCGGGGATTGTAAGTACCTTTATCGGGCTGTTCAAAGACACCACGCTGGTGTCGGTGATTGGCCTGTTGGATCCTCTGGGACTGTCCAACGGTATTCGCGCAAATGCAGAGTGGAACGGTGTCGTGTGGGAAATCTACGGGTTTATCGCGCTGATGTTCTTTGTCTTCTGTTTTTCCATGTCTCGTTATTCCATGTATCTGGAGCGTAAGCTTCAGACTGGCCATCGTTAAGGAGTTCAACACATGTCTGAACTTGCTACTTCTCGCACTATCGATCGTTCCAAGATGGAGGTCTCTGATGAGATCGCGATCGATATCAATGCCATGAACAAGTGGTACGGGTCGTTTCACGTGCTGCGTGACATCAACCTGACCGTCAACCAAGGCGAACGGATTGTGATCGCCGGGCCTTCGGGCTCGGGGAAATCAACCCTGATCCGCTGCCTGAACGCGCTGGAAGAACACCAGCAGGGCAAGATCACTGTGGATGGGACCGTTCTGTCGAACGATCTGAAAAACATCGACAAGATCCGCCGTGAAGTGGGGATGGTGTTTCAGCACTTTAACCTGTTCCCGCATCTGACGATCCTGGAAAACCTGACTTTGGCTCCGATCTGGGTGCGTAAGACACCTAAGAAAGAAGCTGAAGAAACGGCGATGCACTTCCTTGAGAAGGTGAAGATCCCCGAACAGGCTGGTAAGTACCCCGGTCAGTTGTCTGGTGGTCAGCAGCAGCGTGTTGCGATTGCCCGCTCGCTGTGCATGAAGCCGCGGATCATGTTGTTTGATGAACCAACTTCTGCGCTGGACCCTGAGATGATCAAAGAGGTGCTCGACACCATGATCGAACTCGCAGAAGAAGGCATGACCATGCTCTGCGTGACCCACGAGATGGGCTTTGCCCGTCAGGTGGCGAACCGCGTTATCTTTATGGATGCGGGTCAGATTGTGGAGCAGAACGAACCAGAAGAGTTCTTCAACAACCCACAAAGCGAACGCACCAAGCTGTTCCTGAGCCAGATTCTAGGTCACTAAACCAAATCTGTTTCTAATAAATCGGCCCCCGGAAAACCGGGGGCCTTTTTCGTTGTGTTGGGTCAGCTTGGCGTGAACATCAGTTCCAGCACCTTGTGACCAAAGAAGGGATCCATCTTTTCGATGCCTTCAACAAAACCGTAGCTCTGGTAAAAGCGGCGCCCAATGGGGTTGTCCGTAAAGACTTCGAGCCGCAGTTCCCCTTTCAGGTCTACAGCCTTGTCCATCAGGGCTTTGCCAATACGCTTCCCATGATGGCTCGGCCTTACAAACAGGCCACCGACCTCATTTTCCATGAGTGCGATAAAGCCAACGGCTTGGTCATCGCTGACAGCAATGTAGGTTTCCGCAATATCCAGAAAATGGTCGCGTATCATTGCCTCAGCCTGATCCAGCTGGTCATGCGTTAGAAACGGATGAGCCAGACTACTGGATTCGCGCCAGATAGAAAGCACAGCGGTTTTGTCGTTGGGGTGGTAGGGTCTGATCATTGTCAGAGTATCCTTTAGAGATTGCCACAGGGGCAACATGTCTTGAATCTATGAGATGGGTACACTCAGCAATTCACCTGCCAGTGATCGGCGGGTGGTATTTTGATAAGCGATACAGGGACCAACATTGGCCCCAAATTCAACGGGACATAAAATCTCCAGGACTGTCACGGGTCGCATAACAGAAGAGATCTGGGTATTTCAAGCAGTGTTGGGCTTCGGTCAGGCGGCTTCCAGCTCGCGCGGTACTATAAAGTCCACTAGGTGCCCGCTGTTCCAGTCCAGCTCACTCCAGCTATCAATATCAAACTGAACAACCGAAGTTGCTCCGGTCGGGTAGTTGAAGAACCGCGGATGGTCCGGAGCAAGTTTTGCAATTTCGCGTGCAAACGAGCCGATACCGGGATTATGCGCGAGTATCATGGTGCAGGGGCGTTCTGCCTCTCTGAGAACCTGTAGAATGATGTCGGCATTTGCGTGGTACAACCGCTCTACAAACACCGCTGGCGCGCCCAAGTCCATCCGTTCATAGGTTTCGCGTGTGCGCTGGGATGGGGAGGAAATCACCTGATCAGGCACATGCCCGTTTTGCTTTAACCACAGCCCTAATGCTGTAGCTGACTGGCGCCCCCGCTTGTTCAAAGGGCGGGCATGATCGCTGGGCGCGGATGTGTCCCATGCAGATTTGGCGTGGCGGGTGAGAATCAGAGTACAAGTCATCGCGCGTGAAAGTACCTCATATGATGTGCGGTTTGGTCGAATAGTCGTTTGGCGCCATCGCTTAGCGGGCACGCCCGTCTGGCAAGGCAGCCACGGGACAGGCACTCTGTGCCGTCTGCCGTGTCCAGATAGTCATGACAAACTGCCAGTTCATAGGGGCCTCCGTCAACCATTGCGTTCACCGGGCAACTGGTCAAGCAGGGCTTTGCCACGCAACTGTCGCAAGGGGAGTGGATGAGAGGAGGTGCTGGAATGTCGAGTTTGGTATCAAAATGCAACGTGCCGCGATACGAAATCAGCATTCCCACCTGATCGTGCACCAGCATTTTGGTTGGTGATGTGAAGGCCCGTCCCGACTGAAGAGCCCATTGAATAAAGGGCGGGTAGGGTGGCCCGTTCGAGGGGAAACTGCATGTGGCGTTCAACTTTCTTGCAAGCTGACCGATGACCCGTGCCGACCATCGGTCAACCGGATCTGCCTGACCATCGAGATACTCAGCCGATGTCGTAAAGCAGGGCCAAAAGTTTTCACCTGTGCCAAGCAGAACAATGGTTTTCCCATATTGGCAGTCACTGGGATGAAGCCCACCCATCAGGATCAGCCCATGTGGTGCAATCGCGGCCTCAATTTCCTCAAAGGTCATTTGCGACGAAAGGGTAGGCAGAGGCTCCACCATAGATTGGTGGGTTGATCATCGCGCCATTGCAAACCGACCTTCATCGCGTCGTGCCCCTCTTTTGGCTGCGAAACATAGGTTCCAAACATCTTGTCCCAAATGGACAGGGCAAACCCATAGTTGCTGTCGTGCTCGGTGCGACGGGTTGAGTGGTGAACGCGGTGCATGTCGGGCGTGACCAGAACCAAACGCACCAAACGATCCATCGTCAGCGGAAGATGCAGGTTGGAATGGTTGAACAAGGCCGTACCATTGAGCAGGATTTCAAACACGACCACGGCGATTGCTGTTGGACCCAACAGGTAGATCAACCCAATCTTCAGCACCATGGACAGCGCAATTTCCGCCGGGTGAAACCGAACGGCGGTGGTGACATCCATATCAAGGTCAGCGTGGTGCACCCGGTGCAGGCGCCACAGCAGCGGAACCTTGTGGGTGATCAGATGTTGCAGCCAGATTGCAAAGTCTAGGAACAGCACAGCAAGGGTGAATTCAAGCCAGACAGGCAGTTCAACCGCATTGAACAGGCCCCAGGCCTTTGTCTGTGCATCCAGTGCCGCCCCGACGGCGAGTAAGGGCAGCCCAAATGCAACCGCGCGCAGGGTCAGTGTGTTGAGAACCGTGATTGAGAGGTTGGTGAACCAACGGTTGGCGCGTGGCTGCTGGCGGGCGCGGCGCGGGGCCAGGTGCTCGGCGCAGGCAAATACTGCAAACAGCCCCAAGAAGATGCCAAGACGGAGTGTGGTTTCGTTTTCCATGCATTCAGAAAGGCGCATATGAAAGTCAAACGCAAGTCCGGATAATACACGTTGCTGTCAGGTTGCAGCTAAGGGCGGGGCGTAAACCCCGCCTTTCTGTACTAGTCAGGCCGGATCATCGATCCAGCGCCGTGGAGTGTAAACAGCTCCAGCAGGACCGAGTTCTGGACGCGTCCATCCACGATGGTACAGGCCCGCACACCGTTGCGAACGGCCTGCAAAGCAGTTTCGGTTTTGGGGATCATGCCACCGGCAATGACACCACTGCGGGTCATTGCTTCCACATCTGTGGCTTTCAGCTCCGTGACCACATCGCCCTCGGCATTTTTAACACCGGCGACATCCGTCAGGAGCAGCAACCGGTCCGCCTTGAGCGCAGAGGCCACTGCGCCTGCGGCAGTGTCACCGTTGATGTTGAATGTCTCTCCGTCGCGACCTGCACCAATTGGGGCAATCACCGGGATCATGTCCTTTTCAAACAGGTGATGCAGAACCGAGGCATCCATGTTTGCCGGGGTGCCAACAAAACCCAGATCAGGATTGGTCTGATCACAGGTGATCAGGTTAGCATCCTTGCCGGACAGCCCAACACCCATACCACCCTGACGGTTGATCGCCTGAACAATGCGTTTATTGACCAGACCGGACAAGACCATTTCCACCACTTCCATGGTGGCTTTGTCGGTGACGCGCTTACCACCCACAAACTCGGATTTGATTTCCAGCTTGTCCAGCATGGCGTTGATCATTGGCCCCCCGCCATGAACGATCACCGGGTTTACGCCGACTTGTCGCAGCAGAACCATGTCACGGGCAAAAGTATCCATTGCTTCGTCGCTGCCCATGGCGTGACCGCCAAGTTTGACGACGACAATAGCCCCATCGTAGCGCTGCAAGTAAGGCAGTGCGCTGGACAATGTGGCGGCGGTGGCAATCCAATCGCGGTTCATATGCTGTTTCTTCATCGCTTGGGGTCCCTTTGACGGTTTCTGTTACGCGGTTCTGCCGTCGCTGCCAAGTGTAGCGTTGCAGCTGGGGGCCGCAGTGATAGGGTTGGCTGGAAATTCAAAGCTGAGGACCGGCTAATGCGCCAAAAGACAATGTTGCTGACCGGAGCCAGCCGGGGCATAGGACATGCCACCGTGCGCCGCTTTAATAGCGAAGGCTGGCGCGTGATCACCTGCTCGCGCCATCCGTTCCCCGTGGAATGCCCCTGGGGGGGCGGACAGGAAAACCACGTACAGGTTGATCTGGGCGATCCGGCAGGCACCATCAATGCGGTGGGAGTCATTCAGGACCTGCTGGACGGGCCGCTGGATGCGCTGGTCAACAACGCCGGGATTTCACCCAAAGGCCCAAATGGCGAGCGGTTGAGTACGCTGGACACCGATCTGATGGACTGGGGCAAGGTGTTCCACGTCAACTTCTTTGCATCCGTCGTGCTGGCACGCGGGTTAAAAGACGAACTGGCCGCCGCCAAAGGTTCAGTTGTCAACGTGACGTCAATCGCGGGCAGTCGGGTGCATCCATTCGCTGGGGCGGCTTATGCCACCTCCAAGGCCGCGCTGGCGGCGCTGACGCGCGAAATGGCACATGACTTTGGCCCGCTTGGCGTGCGGGTCAATGCGATTGCGCCAGGAGAGGTGGAAACTGCGATTCTATCGCCAGGCACAGACAAAATCGTCAGGAAGTTGCCAATGCAGCGTTTGGGCCAGCCAGAGGAAGTCGCAGCCGCGATCTTCTTCCTGTGCTCAAACGACAGTTCCTACATCTCTGGTGCCGAGATTGAGGTGAATGGAGCGCAGCACGTCTAGGTTGAAAGCAGAACCGGGTAATTTGAAAACGGGGCCCAGCTTGTTGTTCAAGCTGGGCCCCGGTGTTTCTTTTATGACAATGCGCGTTTTACGGCTGGGATGGTGCCCAGGATCAGCACTTCAAAGGCCAGTACAGCCAGCAAGGTCAGGCCAACCAAGGGGAAGGCCAGCGAGGTGACGACGCAGATCAGTGCAGCGCCTTTCCAAAGCGGAAGGTCCGCTGGTGCCGGAGGGGCGGCAAGACGGCCGGCGCCAGAGGGCCGACGTTTGATCCACATCACCACGCCTGACACGGAGACAAAGATCACTGACAGGCAGAACACAGTGTTCAGGATAAGGTTCCACAACCCCATGTCGCCTTCGTGCAGGGCAATCCCAACGGCCATGCTTTTACCCATCAACGAATAGTCAGCAAAGCCAACATCGGCGAGGATCTTGCCGGTGTGCTGATCAATGTGAACAGTCCGGTCACAGGTCGGGCAATCGCTGTCATTGCTCATGCTATCCTGGCTAAGGGTCCAGACACCTGTTTCGCCACTGGGAAAGTTAATCCGGAACCGGCCTTCATAGCCAAGCGCGCGCCCCAGCATGGCAATGCTATCGACTGTGGCGGGCACATCTGCGGGCAGGCCTTCTATGCCAGCATCAGAGCCAGACTCGGGCATCAGGGTCTGTTCCAGCGCCCAGGGAACATCCTTGATCGCGCCATGGTTCATATTGGCGTGAGTGTCGTCGGACAGCGGCACGTTCTCCCATTTCTCGGCTGGGAAGCTGCTCCAGGCCTGCACAAGTTTTTCGCCCCAAATGCCAGTCCAGGACAGTCCGGAGAGCAGGAACAACACCAAGACCACTGAGATGTAGAAACCCGTCACTGCGTGCAGGCTTTTCCAAAGCGCGCGACCACGGGCCGCCAGATCCGGGACCAGAACGGTGCGCAGCCCGGTTGTGCGGGGCCACCAAAGGTACAGGCCTGTCAGGACCAGAACGATGCCCAATCCAGCGGCAATTTCAATCAAACGATCGCCGGTGTCCCCGATCAGAAGGGTGCCGTGAATGTCGTTGGCGAAGTCGTACCAACCAGCCTGGCGCACCCAGGAATCGATCACTGTGGCATCATAGGGATTTACTGCGACCAGATGCTGAGTGCCTTCGGATTTGACCCGGAACACCGAGGCACGATCTGCTTGTGCTGTGCCGATCCATTCCACCAGCGTGGCGTCAGGCAGGGCGCTAAGGGCTGCCTGTGATTGTTGCTCAAGACTGAGCGCAACCCCTGTTGGGGTCACGGAAATATGCTCTCCATCACGGCCCGAGAAAACCGCGATATACATCATCACCAATCCGGTGACCGCCAGCATGATCAGGAAGGGGATAACATATAGGCCAGCATAAAAGTGCCAGCGCCAGACGGTGAAGTAGAATTTTTCAGATAGCGATCGGGCAGGGCCCGTGGTTTGGCTGTCGGTTGCCATTGGATGATCTCTCCATATCGGAACAGGTGCCGGTCGCCTTGGACGCCGGACAAAAAGGTATTGGAATGTTCAGAAAATCAGGAGAGTGCGGGCGGGCCGCGGGCATCGTAACGCCAGTGAAACCCGGCGGTGTAATGGGTAAAGGGTTGGTCGTCCCAGCGGGCGGCAAGGAATGTGCCAAGTGTCAGAGCCGGGTCTGACACAGGGATCAGAGCGGCCGTCGTCAGAGAAAAGAATGGGCAGCTGCGATCGTCCATCTGTTCGGCGGGGGCCGTGTCTCCACCCAGATCAACCCACTGTTCTTGTGTGCCGTCTGTGGTACAGATTACCAGCAGTACTTTGCCGTTAGAACTGGTTGCAGGCATCCAGCCAGCCGGGATCATCCCGGCCAGCATGATTGCCACCAACACCAGATATGACAGCAAGCGCCTCACAGGTTAGACCAAGCCAACGATGATCGAACGCAGGGTGGCAATGCCATCGCCCTTTTCGGAGGAGGTCAGCACCATTTCGGGATAGGCGGCCGGGTGGTTTGCCAGCTTGCTGCGTACCTGATCCAGCATCCGTGCCATGTCTTTGTCTTTGACCTTATCGGCCTTGGTCAGCACGCACTGGAACGTCACAGCGGAACTGTCGAGCAGCGACATGATCTCTTCGTCCACTGGTTTGACACCGTGGCGTGCGTCAATCAGCACGAAGGCCCGGCGCAAAGTTTGGCGGCCGGACAGATATTGTTTCAGCAGGCGTTGCCACTTTTCGACCACCGGCAGCGGCGCGTTGGCATAGCCATAGCCGGGAAGGTCGACCAGATAGTGGTCAGGCCCCTGGGTGAAATAGTTGATTTCCTGCGTGCGGCCTGGCGTGTTCGACGCCCGTGCCAGACCTTTGGTGCCGGTCAGCGCGTTGATCAGGCTGGATTTGCCAACATTGGAACGGCCTGCAAAACAGACCTCCATCCGGTCGGCTGGTGGCAGGCCGGACATGGCCACAACGCCTTTGACAAACTCGGATTCGCCGGCAAACATTTTGCGGCCCTTTTCCGTTGTGAAGTCGTCGGGCGTTTCGGCCAGGGTAAATTGGATTTGCATCAGAGCACCTCGAGTGTGTCGCCAAGGGCGACATCACCATCATTTTGGACGACGGCAAGAATGCCGAAATCAGTATGACCCCAGTGTTCACGCAGGGCCTTGAGTGTGTTGGCGTCGCGCTCGCCTGTGTCCGGGTTGGCTTCGGTGGCACGGCAACGAGTGATCCGGTCGATCACCTTTAGGCGGGCACCACCAATCTTCAACTCTTGGTCCACCCAGTCAAATTCTTCGAAAGGAGTGGAGCCGTCAATCCAGAGATTTCCGCGAAGCCGGCGGGGATCAAGGTTTTGACCAAGTTTGTCCCCCAGTGCGTTCAGCGACGCCAGGGACATGATGGAGATTGCCGGAACATCTGCGTCCGCCATACCGCCGTCGGGTGATTTGATCAGCGTATGGGGGGCAGGACGTTCGGAGGGATAGATCGATGTGATCCAGTCGACCAGCTTGGCGCTGTCCGCAGAGGGATCGATGGTGAGATCATCCTGTTTAGGATGTCTCAGCGTGATCAGGTCACCATCCGTGACAGCAGTTACAGCCATCAGTTCTGGTCCGAAACAGCCACGAGCGAAGTTGCGGCAATGCTGCCACGCGCCAGTATCCGTGGCTTTCCCGGTCAATAAGGCCCAGGCTCTATCCAACGGCAAAGGCCCGCCTTCATTCAGGCGGACCTCTGTAAGTGGTTCGGCCCCGATCCCTTTGATCGGGTGCCGCCACATCTGTGCAACTTTGCTTGTCATTTTTTATCCGTCTTAGGCGTTTTCTTAAAGCCCGACTTGATATTGCCGAAAATGTCTGGGGTATAACCCTGACTGCGCATGATTAGATATTGCTGTGTGAACGTGATCGTGTTGTTGGCGATCCAGTAGACAACCAGACCCGACGCAAACCCGCCCAGCATGAACATGAACACCCACGGCATCCAGGCAAAGATCATCTGCTGGGTTGGATCCGTTGGGGCTGGGTTCAGCTTTTGCTGCAGGAACATCGAGATGCCGAGCAACAAAGGCAGGATGCCGATAAAGACCAAGGCAACAATGGTGCCGGGTTCGGGGCCTGCCCAAGGCAACCAGCCAAAGAAGTTCATGATCGAGGTTGGGTCAGGGGCACTCAGATCCTGGAAGGGACCAAAGAACGGAGCGTGACGCAGTTCGATTGTGACAAAAATCACCTTATACAGCGAGAAGAAGATCGGGATCTGCAGCAAGATCGGCAGGCAGCCCGCAGCGGGGTTTACCTTTTCCTTCTTGTACAGCTCCATCATGCCTTTCTGAATGGCCTGACGGTCGTCGCCAGCTTTCTTCTTCAGCTCTTCCATCTGCGGCTGCAGTTCCTTCATCTTCGCCATTGAGACGTAGGATTTGTAGGCCAGCGGGAAAAGGATTGCCTTGATGATCAGGGTCAGGCCGATGATCGACCAACCCATGTTGCCAATCAGTTGGTTCAGGTTGTGCAGCAACCAGAAGATCGGCTTGGTCAGCATAAAGAACCAGCCCCAGTCGATGCTGTCGATGAACCCAGAAACGCCACCTGCTTCGTATTCGCGGATGGTGGCCCATTCCTTGGCGCCGGCAAACAGCTGTGTGGTGACTTCGGAAGATTGGCCTGCTGCAAGGGTGACAGTCGGCAGCACGATATCTGTTTGATAGATATCGCGGCGGTCATCGTATTTGGCGATAGATTTGAACGCTTGGCCCGATTCAGGGATCAGTGTCGACATCCAGAAGTGATCGGTGAAGCCAATCCAGCCGCTTTCGGCAACCTGGGTGACCTCAGCCTTGCCTTCGCGTGGGTCCACGTCGAAATCAGGCATGCTGCTGTAATCGGTTTCCGTCAGCTCGCCATCGGCCATGCCAACAACACCTTCGTGCAGGATGAAGAAGTTCTTCAACTCTGCCGGCTCACCGTGACGCGCAAGGGTGCCGTAGGGCGCCAGTGCAACGGTGTTGCCCGAGGTGTTTTCAACCGATTGGGTGACTTCAAACATATAGTCTTCGTCGATGGCGATGGTGCGCGAGAAGGTCAGGCCCTTGCCATTGTCCCAGGTCATGGTGACCGGGGTGTCTGGCGTCAGCGTGTTGTCGCCCTGTGGCTGCCAGATGGTATTGGCACCCGGAACCTCGTCCGGTGCTAGACCTGCACCCGGAGCCCAGCCATAGAGCGCGTAGTAAGCGCCCGGCTCTCCCACTGGGGACAGCATTTTGACGATTTCAGCGTCATCTTCGATCGAGACTCGGTAATCTTTCAGCGACAAATCATCAATGCGGCCACCCTGCAGCGAGATGCTGCCGGAAAGGCGAGGTGTGTCGATGTCGATACGGGGTGCCTTGGGCGCTTCGGCTTCGGCAATCTGTGCCGTCGCGGCGGCATCAGTAGCTGCAGCGCCACCAGCAACCGGGGCGCCGGCGGTATCGCCAGTTGCCACGGTTTCGTTCACCGCAGGTTCTACGACGGGCGCCGGCTCTGGTGGTGGGAAAAAGGTATACCAACCAAGAATCACCAAAAAGCTGAGGACGGTCGCGAGTATTAAATTTTTGTTCTGGTCGTCCATTTGGGACTGCCACCTTGTACAGGGAATGACAGGGTGTGGTTCAACAGAGATGGACCCCAAAGGTCAAGCAGATTCGGGAGGATCGGGGCGTCAATACGCCCCAATTGGTAAATTCAGCCGCTGTTAGCTGCGCTGTTTGCCAATTGCAGGGGCGTCCTGCAGTTTTGCCTGATGGGCAGTGATCCAGTCCAATGTCTGGTCAAATGGCATCGGGCGACCAATGCCAAAGCCCTGCACATGGTCACAGCCAAGCTGCGCCAGCAGCGCATGTTCGCCCACGGTTTCCACACCTTCGGCCAGGGTTTCCAGCTCCAGCCGCTCGGCCATTGTCAGAATGGCACCGATCAGTTTTTGCTGTTCCGGGTCGCGATCAGCCTTCATCACAAAAGACCGGTCAATTTTGATACGCGAGATGTTGAAGCGGCGCACCGAGGCAATAGAGGCATGGCCTGTGCCGAAGTCATCCAGATCAATCTGGCAGCCCAGAGTTCCGAGGCCAGAGATATTGCGGGTGATCACATCATCGGGGGAATCGCTGACCACAGTTTCAAGGATTTCTACCGAGAGCCGTTCCGGGGCCAGGTCAAACCGTTCCATTTCCCATTTGACGCGGTCCACCAGACCAGGGTTCTGCAATTCATCAGTGGCGAAGTTGACACCAACGGTAGGGACATCCACTCCGGCGGCATCCCAGGCCTTAAGAGCGGTCAGCGCGTGATACAGCATCACCTGGCTGAGACGTTCCATCAATCCAGCTTCTTCCAAGGCAGGCAGGAAGGTGGAGGGCGGGATCATGCCATGTACAGGGTGCGACCAGCGGGCCAATGCCTCAAATCCAGTTACTTTCCCGGTATCGGTTGAAATCTGCGGCTGGAACCAGGGCTGAATTTGACCACCTTCCAGTGCTGTGGCGGCATCTTCACGCAGATCGCTGCGCGCCTTGGTGCGGCGGTGAATGTCGGCGCTATAGGCACGAATACCGGATGGCCCGTTATGTTGAGCATCGCCCAACGCGGCGGCGGAGGCTGATAGCCAGTCAGAGGGGCTGTTTCCTGGGGCGCGGTTACGCATGCAGAAGCCAATTGAACAGGACAGGTAGATCGAGGCCCCATCCAGCGAAATGGGCTCTTCCAGAGCGGCCTGCAACCGGCCGGCCAGTTGCACGGTGAGCTCAAGATCTAGCTGTTGTACCGGCATCAGGCAGATTCCGAATTTGCTATCGCCAATCCGGGCAACGGTGTCGTTATCACGAAGTGTCGCAACGATCCGCTCGCCGCAGCGTTGTAGTGCCGCATCTCCGGCGGATTGGCCATGTCGCGTGACCAGTTCCTTGTATTCGTCAATTTCCAAAACCAAGGTGGCGGATCTTAGGCCGGTGTCATCGGTGCCGTAGTAGACCCGCTCAAGCTCCATTTCGAAACCTTCACGCAACAACATGCCTGTGACGCTATCGCGCGGAATGTAAGACATCTTGGAGTTGCCAAAAGCACCCATGGCGGCAAACACGATCGGCAGCCCCAGTGCGACACTCAGCAATGCAACCTCACCGCCCAGCCAGAACATGGCAAGGGTCAGTGCTGGTATAAATGCAAGAACCGGAGGACCAAGCAGGACCGGAGCGATTTTGCTACGAATTCGCATCAGTCGACCTGAATTCGGATTGAGCATGAAATGACCTTTCGCCTAAACGCACCTTACGCGCTAATAGGAGAATAGGGTCGTTGGTCTGACTCGACCGTTAACGCAGGACGGGAATTTCGTCGAAATTTGTATCGGATTCGGATTTTTTTCGTTCCAGACCCAAGAAATCAAATAATTTGGGGTCCAACAGGTGCGAAGGGCGGGCATTCATCAGGGCTCGGAACATCACTTGGCGGCGTCCTGGGCTGTTTGATTCCCATCCATCGAGAATCTGTTTGACCTGTTGACGCTGCAACCCGTCCTGACTGCCACACAGATCACAGGGGATGATTGGATAGTTCATCGCATTAGCGAATTTTTCACAATCAGCCTCGGCGACATGGGCCAGGGGTCTGTAAACAAACAGATCGCCCTCTTCATTAATCAACTTGGGAGGCATTGTGGCCAAACGACCGCCATGGAACAAGTTCATGAAAAAGGTTTCCAGAATATCATCCCGGTGATGGCCCAGCACCACAGCAGAACACCCTTCTTCGCGGGCAACACGGTACAGGTTACCCCGGCGCAGACGTGAGCACAGCGCACAGAACGTGCGACCAGCTGGAACTTTGTCCATCACCACGCTGTAGGTGTCCTGATATTCGATTCGGTGCGGCACACCCATTTTTTCAAGAAATTCAGGCAAAACTGTTGCCGGAAATCCGGGTTGCCCCTGATCCAGATTGCAGGCCAAAAGATCAACCGGCAGTAGTCCGCGCCATTTCAGCTCATACAGGACTGCCAGCAAGGTATAACTGTCTTTACCGCCAGACAGGCAGACCAGCCACTTCTGCGGTTTGGCATCCGGATCGCGGGCACCTTGTTCGATCATACCGTACTGTTCAATCGCCTCGCGGGTATAGCGCACAATGCGCTTGCGCAGCTTTTTGAACCCGGTGGTCGAGGGAGCGCCGGCAAACAGCGGGTGGATATCGTCAAGGTCTGTATCAAGCATGTCGGCCCCCTAGCGTTTGGGGGGCGTTTTGCCAAGAAAAAACCCGCTTGGATAGGTCTTACTTCCACAACGCTGCCCTGCTGTTGTTGGCGTGAGTTGAGCTAGCGCAAGGTCGATCCGTTTATGGCTGTGCTAGCCAGTCGCAACAGCAGTGCAATCCTGCGTGTGTGTCCGTATTCAGGTGACCCTTATGAAACGAATTTTCTCTTGTCTGTTCTTGATGGCGTTTGCAGCTGCACCGGTCTTGGCCGAGAACATCACTGTCGATCTCTCCCAGGCGATGAAACACGATGTGAACCAGGTTACTGACCCGATGGCGACAGCGGCGACGGGTATGTTTCGCTTTGATCCACCGCTGGTTCAGCTTGAGCCAGGTGAAGCCCTGGTGTTTCTGAATAGCCGTGGTCAGCACACCGTTCATTCGGTGCCACAACTTTGGCCTGCGGACAGAAATCCAGTTGCCATTTCCAACAAGCCGAGGGTCGAAGTGCAATTCGACGAACCGGGCGTTTATGGGCTGCGCTGCAATCGGCACGGGCAATACGGTATGGCCATGCTTGTTGTTGTTGGCGACGGTGGTGGGGTGACCAGTATTGATGCAGAAGTTGAGGAGATGCGGGCGCATAAGAAAGAAAAACAAGCGTTTCTTGATCTGTTTGCCGCGCATCTAGCTGGCAACTGAGCCAACCCTCTTATCCATGAATGCTCGGGTGATCCGAAGCGAGCAGTGCCCTGAAATGCGGCGCACTGTACCCGTGTGGGACTGGCCGCTATCCGGATGGGACCTACGTTCTGTTCGGGGGACTACGTACTCTGGTTTTGCAACTGCGTTACATGCGAGGCCAAACATGAGTGAAAAGCAAACAAGCTGCGCCGCATTGTTGAATGCCTTTGACAAAGTGTTTGTCATCAATCTGCCAAATCGCAAAGATCGACGGATCGACATTGATCAACAGCTGAAATCAGTGGGCTTGGGGCTGGGGCACCCGGACGTGTGCCTTTTTCCTGCGTTCAGACCCAGACGCAAGCTTGGCTTTCCATCCATTGGCGCGCGTGGCTGTTTTCTGAGCCACATTGGGGTTTTGGAACAAGCGATATCAATGAATTTGAAGCGATTTCTGGTGCTAGAAGATGACGCGGATTTTTCAGACAACTTCTCGCTTAGGTTCAGAGAGGTGTCGCGATATTTGAAGCAAATTGATTGGGATATGGTCTATGGGCATATGCCAGCGGGGGTCCCAAAGCCCGATTTCAAACAAAGAATGCGAATCGCACTGGTCGCGCCAGATGCTGCAATTGAATGTTTGCATTTCTATGGGGTTTCCGGACGGTGCGCGGTAAAGGCATTGCCCTACCTAAAGAAGATTCTGCAGCGCCCTGCTGGCGATCCGCGTGGCGGCGCGATGCATGTTGATGGCGCCTACTCTTGGTTTCGCAAAAGTCATCCGGAATTGGTGACAGTGGCGGTTGACCCTCCGTTAGCCGTGCAGCGCCCCTCACGGTCCGACATTCACGACCTTCAGTGGTTTGACCGCCAAAAGTTGCTGCGACCAGTGACTAACTTAGCGCGCCGTCTAAAACGGAGTGTTGCCTAGGGCTCTGGTGGGTCGTTCTTATCAGGGACAGGATCATAGCCATCGCGTCCTAAGGGGTGACAACGCCCGATACGTTTGGCGGCCAGCCAGCTGCCCTTTAGCGCACCGTGTTTTTCAAGGGCTTCTAGCGCGTAGGCCGAACATGTCGGTTGATAACGGCAGTTGAAGCCAACCCAGGGGCTGAAGATCAGCCGATAGGCCCGTACGGGCAGGGCGATGATATAGGCCAGCGGGTTCATGAGAGGATAAATAGGGGCGCCAACAGGAACAGGAAAGAGATCAGCGGTGAATTTTCTTCAACGCGTAAATGAAGTCGCCCTGCAGGTCTTCAAAAGGCCGATTGGCGGTTTCCTTGGCGCGTCCGATCAGAACATAGTCCCAGCCGGGCAGGCCATGCTCGGCCAAATTTAAGCGGGCAACTTCACGCAGCCGACGTTTGGCACGATTGCGGGCCACGGCATTGCCGACTTTCTTGGAACAGGTAAATCCAACCCGAATACCTTCACCATCGCCGCGATTGCGACCCTGCACCATCATGCCTTTGCTGCCTTGCCGACGGGCGCGGGCAGCAGCAAGGAATTCGCTGCGTTTGGAGAGTACCTGCATATTGACCTATGGCAATTGAGAGGTGATGGACAAACGGAAACCGCCGGAGGCGTTTCCCAAGGGTGGCAATGCCATCCGTGGGGGCCTCCGGCGGTTTGAAATCCGTCAGAAAACTGAGTGCGCGTTTATGCGCTCAGCTCTTTGCGGCCGTGTGCACGACGTGCATTCAGGATCTTGCGGCCTGCCTTAGTGGCCATGCGCGCACGAAAACCGTGGCGACGTTTACGAACCAGGTTCGAAGGCTGAAAGGTGCGTTTCATCGCTCCGGTCTCCATCTAATTAAATCGAAGGCATACAAAAGCCCCCGAGGTGTCTATCTCGAACCCGGTCATTAGAAGGGATTGGCGGGCGAGTCAAACCCTGTGAGGTGGGTTTTCGGTCGGATCGCTATTTTTTTGTCTTTTTGGATTGGGTTGAAGGATGGTTTGCGGAGGTTGCTGTGTCAATCGGCATCAGGAAGGGCGGGCGCAGCCCGCTAACTGAAACCATTCTCACAAATCTGCTGGCTGAGATCACTGAGCCGTGATTTCTCTGTACCTGTACTCGCCTCATCCACATTTTGAGCATAGCAGGGGACAAACCGGAGACCAAATTACCAATGACTGAAACGAGTAACACGCCCAAACGCTCCATTTTGCGCCATCTGCCATTGTTGGTCGTGCTGGTGGTTGCGGTGATCGGTGCCTTTACCCTGCGCGATTATCTGAGCTTTGACACCCTGCGTGACAATCGCGAATCGCTGCTGGCATACCGCGATCAGAATTTTGCGGGCCTCGTTGTGCTGTTCCTTGCAGTTTACATAACCATCGTAGCCTTTTCACTCCCGGGGGCGGCTGTTGCATCGGTGACGGGTGGGTTCTTGTTTGGACTGGCCGCAGGTACCTTGTTCAACGTCTCGGCGGCGACTATCGGCGCGGCAGCAATTTTTACGGCAGCGCGGCTGGGGCTGGGCGACCTGCTGGCGGCGAAGCTGGAGGCATCTGAAGGACGTATGCAAAAGTTCAAAACCGGACTGCGGGAAAATGAGGTGCCGGTGCTGCTGCTGATCAGGCTGGTGCCTGCGGTGCCGTTTTTTGTCGCCAATTTGTTGCCCGCACTGGTTGGTGTCAGGTTTCGAACCTTTTTGTGGACCACCGCGCTGGGTATCATTCCCGGCGCTATAGTCTTTACCTGGATTGGCGTAGGGCTGGGCGAGGTGTTCGATAGGGGGGGCGATCCGGATCTGTCTCTGTTGTGGGAGCCTCATATCATCGGGCCAATTTTGGCGCTCTGCGCCCTTGCAACACTGCCGATCATCATTAATTCGATCCGTAGCAAGAAAGAGGCCCGAGGATGACAGATATCAAATGCGACCTGCTGGTTATTGGTGCCGGGTCCGGTGGGCTGTCAGTTGCCGCAGGTGCCAGCCAGATGGGGGCCAATGTGGTGCTGCTGGAAGGTCACAAGATGGGCGGCGATTGCCTGAACTATGGCTGTGTGCCGTCCAAGGCGCTGCTTGCCAGTGCCAAGGCCGCTTATGCGCAGAACAACACCGCAGCCTTAGGTGTAGCAGATCAAGTGCCGCAGGTGAGCTATGCGGCTGCAATGGACCATGTCCAAGGCGTGATTACATCCATAGAGCCGATGGACAGTCAGGACCGGTTCGAACGTTTTGGCGTGAGGGTGATCCGGGAGTTTGGCCATTTCATCTCTCCAACACAGATACAGGCTGGGGAGCAGAAGATAACCGCGCGTCGTGTGGTGATCGCGACGGGATCTTCACCGCTTGTGCCGCCTATCCCTGGGCTGGCGGATGTACCTTACGAGACAAATGAGACCCTGTTTGATCAGCGGACAAAGCCAGATCACCTGTTGATCATTGGCGGTGGTCCGATTGGTATGGAAATGGCGCAAGCGCATGTCCGACTGGGCTGCAAAGTCACTGTCATCGAAGCTGCAAGAGCGCTGGGCAAAGATGATCCCGAACTGGCAAAGATTGTTCTGGATAGTCTTCGCGATGAGGGTGTCGAGATTGCCGAGGGCGCACTGGTGAGCAAAGTGCGCGGCACGGCTGGGGCAATTGAGGTCGAAACCAAAGATGGGAGCATCTTCAAAGGGTCGCATCTGTTGATGGCAGTTGGACGCAAAGCCAATACCGACCGCTTAAACCTTGAGGCTGCAGGCATCGCGACTCACCGGACAGGTATTCAGGTCGACGACGAGCTGCGCACCAGCAACAAGCGCGTCTATGCGATTGGCGACGTGGCGGGTGGGATGCAGTTCACTCATGTGGCCGGCTATCAAGCGGGGGTTATTATACGATCCGTCTTGTTTGGGCTGACATCACGCGTGAAAACTGACCATATCCCCTGGACCACCTATACCGACCCTGAATTGGCGCAGGTGGGGATGACGGAACGTCATGCGCGAGATGTCTATGGGGCCAAGCTCGAGGTTATCCGATTCGACTACCGGCATAACGACCGGGCCCTAGCAGAGCGTAAGACCAAAGGGTTTATCAAGGTGATGGTGGCCAAAGGACGACCCGTTGGGGCGTCGATTGTTGGGCACCAGGCGGGCGAGTTGATCAGCACCTGGTCGCTGGCTCTGGCCAACGGCCTGAAGATGAGCCAGATTGCGGCGATGGTGGCGCCCTATCCGACGATTGGCGAGATCAACAAACGTGTAGCTGGGGCCTATTTCTCGCCGCGGCTTTTTGATAGTCAGGTGGTTAAACGCGCAGTCCGGTTTGTACAGCGCTGGATTCCCTGAGCCAGAAAGGCCGCAATGCTGAATTCGCTCTCAGGCCGGTTTCTGATTCTGACCACGGTGTTCGTGATGTTGGCAGAAATTCTGATTTTTGTGCCGTCGATCGCCCGATTTCGTGAGGATTACCTGCTGGCGCGCCTAGAGAGGGCGCAGATCGCATCCCTGGCATTGCTGGCGGACGATATGCTGGAAACAGCCCTAGAGGCCGAACTGCTGGAAAACGCCGGGGTGTTCAACGTGGTGTTGCGCCGCAATGAAATGCGACAGCTGATGTTGTCCTCGCCTATCCCGCAACCCATCGACGAGACATACGACCTGCGGATGGCGAGTCCGTTTGTTCTGATCAAAGATGCACTGGTCCGTCTGGTGACGCCGGGCAATCAGGTTGTCCGCGTAATCGGTGCGCCAGTGCGTGAAGCTGGTTTATTGATTGAGGTCACGATGGAGACCGCGCCGCTACGGATGGCAATGCTGGATTACGGGGTGCGAATCTTGGTGCTGTCGGCGGTGATTTCGGTCTTCACGGCATTGCTGCTATTTGTTGCGGTGAGGGCCATTTTGGTCAAGCCTATCAAAGTTGTTGTGGGGTATATGCAGCGCTATGCTGCTGCCCCCGGAGACGCCCGTGGTATTATCCATCCCAGCGCCGGTGTGACCGAACTGCGCGAAGCTGAAGAAGCTTTGTTGCAGTTGCAGACAGAACTAACCCAGGCGCTAAAGCAAAAGGAACGGCTGGCGCAATTGGGCGAGGCGGTGGCCAAGGTTAGCCATGACCTGCGCAATATCCTGACCTCGGCACAGCTGTTCACCGACCGGATTGAGATGAGCGAAGACCCCTTGGTACGGCGTTTGGCACCTAAACTGGTGAATTCGATCACCCGCGCAGTGTCATTGTGTGAGGGAACATTGGCCTTTGGACGCGCAGAAGAACCCGCCCCAACGCTGACCATGGTGAATTTGTGCGAAGTGGTTGATGATCTGGTCGAAGCAGAACGGGTGACGCTGGGCGATGATAAGGTCGACATTGTTAGCGAGGTTCCGACGGATCTGGTGGTGCGCGCCGACCCCGAACAGATTTATCGCATTGTGATGAACCTGGTGCGCAATGCCCGACAAGCGATCACTGCCACTGGCAATGTGGGAACCGTGACAATCTCGGCCTTTGAAGATGGCGATGCCTGGTGGATCAGCATCAGTGATACCGGGCCGGGACTGCCCAAGCGGGCACGGGAAAATCTGTTCACTCCGTTTCAAGGAGGCGCCCGCAAAGGTGGGTCGGGGTTGGGGCTGGCAATTGCTGCTGAGTTGAGCCGGGGCCATGGGGGATCCGTCAGCCTGCGTCAGACCGGCCCTGAAGGTACTATTTTTGATGTTTGCCTGCCCAAAGGGGATGGCACCATTTAAATTCGTTTTTGGGGTTGCTCATTTCCGCCGCTCAGATTACATCCCGCCCTTAGTGGACCGATAGCTCAGCTGGATAGAGTACCTGACTACGAATCAGGGGGTCGGGGGTTCGAATCCTCCTCGGTCCGCCACTTCCCTATTTCGAATGCAAATGACGGCCGGTTTTCTGGGTTGATTTATGCCAGCCTGTATCATTCGGTGGTTAGATCTTTGCGCAGCCTATGCTACCATCCAAAAACCGGAACATTGATACAACAAAGATCACCTGATGCAATTGGGCCAAGACGCTAAATTGCATTGGGAAACAGGACATCTTCCCCATGACAGACAGCAAACGCATCGTTCTCTCCAGCGATCACGCCGCCATTCAGCTCCGACAGGTCGTTGCAGATCATATCGCAGCTAAAGGCTGGGACGTGGTTGATATTGGACCAACCACGCCTGAAAGCACACATTACCCCATCCATGGTAAAGCAGCCGCGCAGCAGGTTGCGTCTGGTGATTGCCGGTTTGGTATCATCCTGTGTGGCACGGGTCAGGGAATCATGATGGCAGCAAATAAGGTGGAAGGCATCCGGTGCGGCGTCTGCTCTGACACCTTCTCGGCCAGCATGATCCGCCAGCATAACGATGCCAATATGCTGTCGATTGGCGTGCGCGTGGTCGGAGAAGGGCTGGCGCTCGACATCGTGGATGCATTCCTGACTGCCGAGTTCGAAGGCGGGCGTCATGCAACACGCGTGGATATGATTGAAGAGTAAGTCTTCGACAGTTCATAAGCAGAAAGGAGCAATAGGGCCCGGAAATTTGGGTGCTATTGCTTCCAGCTTCATGAAAGATATGGTTTTGCCTTTGCGGCAAAGTGCCTGAAAGTGGTGCTACAGAGTGTTCAGGCGGTATTTCATAAACCATGCACCAGCATATTCGGTTTCTTCAACAAACTGGGCGCCCAGTCGGGTGAGGGCACCGAGATTCTTGCGGGATGGCGGCAAGAGGAATGTCACAAATGGTATTCTTGGATCTGCCTTTGCGATCTTAAGTGCCTTCTTTGAAATGCGCCGCCCCAAACCAAAGCTCTGGGGTTTTAGAACCAGACCAAAGTCCCATTCATCCCCTTCTTTCTGAAATCCACCCCAGCCAACATAAGCGCCATTGCAAAGAATGGCCCAATGGCCAAGCCCATCGCGTTGCCAGCATTGTTCTTTGGCGGCAACAAAATCCGCGGCGGTTTTGTGATCCCAGTCAAAAGTCAGCAAGGGCATATGTTCAGCGACACGAGGATCCGACATATGCGCAATTATGTCGTCGGCAGAGACGTCAGGTAGACGCACAAAAGTGATTTCGCGTTCAGAAGTTTGGGTCATTTCAATCTGCTAGATAAGAATTCTTGACCTGTAGTTCGTATAGCCCCACCTTTTGCGGTCAAGTCTTCTGCCGGACCATCAGCGGACACTTCTTCGTGTGACTAGCCGCAAGGGGGGCGTTCAACGTGCAGGAAAAACAGTCAGTACAGCTTCATTCCAAGCAGGACGACCTCTGAATAAAGATGGTCGATGTCTTCTGGTGGCATGCGGTTTGGGGTGTAGAACCGCGGTACTGCAAACTCCTCGGTCATATCAGGGGTTACATCGGCAGGCAGTAAGCGGCGGTCAACCGATAGAATCGCGCGATCCTGCGGTAGCAGGCTGTCGGCGATGGCACGGACGTGGCGGGCAAAGAGCGTGCGGTTGCCGAGGTACATGACCTCATACGTGACGTAGTCGTCATGTTTCTGCTTGATCGACAAAATGATGACACAGGGCCCGTCAGGGGTTTCTACGATGAGTGGGGTTAGGTCTAGTCCCTCGTGGTCGCGCAGCACGCGCAGGTCTTTGGCGTCGAGGGTTTCAGCGCGTGCAAGCGGGTCGCCGTGGACAGGGAGAGGCGGAGCTGTCACTGCGCGCGGATGCCAGATCAGGCGGGTGGTATCCAATTCCACCAGACCGGCGCTTTTGACGGCGTGAACAGCACCGGGGGAACTGGTGAAGTCGGTCACCGTAATGTCAGTGCGGGCGGTGGCCAGATCGATCATGCGGCGGCCAATGCCGGTGCCCCGGTATGGCTTTAGCAGGTACCACGAGGTCATATTGGCGGTAACACGTAGGCCGTGATCGGTCGGGCGCTGGGCGGTGATCAGGCCCAGAACACCGACCAGTTTTCCATTGTCCCGTACAGTGACGGCATAGGGATCACCGGGGCGCCCCCAGCGACCATCCAATATCGCCCGCCAGCCATCCATCGACCATTTTGCGCGTGGAAACACCTGTTGCATGAATTGCGCGATCTCTTCGCGGTCTTCCGGTTTGCCATAGGTGATATCGATCATGGGGCGGGCCTATTTTTGGTCAAGAAACGAAGACAGTCGAATCCACTCGCTGGCGCCCTTGTGGGTCAGCCGCTCTAGCAACTGGTCGGTGAAGGACCAAACTGTATCGTCCGTTTGCAGGTGGTGGGTTGAAAGCCCGGTTGGCTCAGTTTTGTCCACCAGCCCGGTACGACGTTGCACCAGATGTTCGACCACACCTTCAAGGGTGGCCTCTGTGCCGCGGAATTTCGGCCCCTGTTTCCAGCGGATTGGATCGAAGTGAATGTTCACCTGAGTTACGCCAGCAACGGGCGAGGGAGACTTGCGGGCGTGACAGGTTGAAAGCAGCCGGTAGCCAAGATCTGGGAAATGGGCAACGGTTTTGTCAGCGATCCGGTTCCATGGAGCAGCGAAACCGGGCAGTAGGTTGGGGATCTGAGCTTGAACCAGACGTTGCCACCCGTCCTTCAGGTCACGCAATTGCAGATCGATATCACGGTGCTCGCCCACTTCGGACGCTCGGGCACCGAAGGGTTCGTTGTTCACATGCGCAAAGCCATGTTGCAGTACATAGGTATCAGCTGCATGGCTTAGGCGGTTGGCCAGAGCTGGGCCGACAGATTTTGGCACAACTGCGAGATGAATTGGCACGCTGTGACGCTGGGCCAGTGCTAAAAGAGTATCCAGAGCAGGAGATGTAGATTCGGCGTCATCATCGCGCCACCAAAACGTCGGAGTGACCCCAGCTGCGTGCCAAATGCTGAGTTCCCTTTCCAAATCGGACCAAGTAGCCATAGCTGGATTGCATTCCTTATCAACTGCATGGAGACAACCAATCGCGGAGGTCTGCGTTGTTGTGCCTGACACTTTAAGAGGAGTGCAGCAAGCCCCGCTACGCAACCGGGTTGGCCCCGAGATGATTTTGACAAAATTTTGGGGTTGCGCCTGTCTCATGCTGCCACTAAACCCCGCAAACAGTGGACCGATAGCTCAGCTGGATAGAGTACCTGACTACGAATCAGGGGGTCGGGGGTTCGAATCCTCCTCGGTCCGCCACTTCCCCCTTTTTGTTGATTTCACCATTTTGAGTGTTTTCGCTTTGTTGGCCCTGCGGTCTAGCCTTGGGCTATCAATTGTTCCGCGCGTCGGTGTTTGCGGTCTGGGCATCTGCGCCTGAAGTGATGACGTTTTGAAAGGCATCAAACAGGGCGTCGGACAGTCGGCGTCGTGGATTGTTGTTGCGATCCAGCATGATCAGTTTACGTGCGAGATCCTGAGAGCCAAAATCGCGGACGGTCAGATCGGGTCGGTCCTTTGGTGCACACATTTGCTGGGGTACAACTGAAATCCCAATACCGTGTCGGACCAGCGATTCCACCGCTTCCAGTGCGCTGACCTCCATGGCTGATTCCACATGGATCTTGCGGTCGAGAATATGACGTTCGATCTGCTGGCCAGCCCAGGTCTGGCGATTAAACCAGATGAACTGGTAATTGGCGAAGAGCTCTTTTTCGGTCATGTCTTGCGCTGATTTTGGGGCCAGCAACTGCAATGGTTCCGTGCAGATGACCTGAGCCCTTAGATTGGCCAGAGGGCGATCGGGTTCTGTGACCACAGCCATATCCAAATCACGGTTGCGCACTTGTTGGGCCAGATCAGCCGAAAGCCCGGTTTTGATCTTGATATGCAATTTGGGGTGGGCGGCGCGCAGGCTGGCAATTGCGGGGGGAACCAGGTTCACCAGAGTTGAAGGAACAACCCCCATCGTGATTGACCCGATGAGCGTTTCTTCATGAGTTAGCGATTTGATATCATCCACTATTTCGAAAATCTTCTGCGCGTGTTCAACCAATGCAATGCCACGATCTGTCAGGACAGGCGGACGTTTTTTGCGATCAACCAGAGTGATTTGCAGCTCATCTTCCAGTGTCTTGATATGCACGCTGACGGCCGAATGGCTCAGGCCCATTGCTTCGCCAGCCGCCACAAAGGTTGGGTATTGAGATACGGCGACAACTGTCCTCAAAAAACGGAGGTTCATGGCGAGTCCTTTGTTACTATTTCGAACACTATAATCGCTAATTTATCGCTTTTCTACATGTTTTCTCGTCGATATCGTTGACCCAAGTTGAAGTGTGTCCAGAAAATGGGCCGCAAAATTTAGACGAGGCGCAGCGTGGGAAGCAGGGTTCAATCAATCGAAAAACCTACAGGACCGCTGGCCGGGTTGCGAATTCTGGACCTTAGCCGCATCTTGGCTGGTCCATACTGCACCCAGCTATTGGGTGATATGGGGGCTGATGTCATCAAGGTCGAACGCCCTGGTGCCGGTGACGATACCCGCAGCTGGGGGCCGCCTTATGTAACGGATGTCGACGGTGTGGCTAGCAGCGAAAGTGCTTATTATCTGTCGGCCAATCGCAACAAGCGGTCGATTGCAGTGGATATTGCCACAGCTGAAGGCTTGGCCATCGTGAAAGAGCTGCTTGGTACCTGTGATGTGCTGGTTGAAAACTTCAAGGTTGGCGGATTGGCGCGTTATGGGCTGTCTTACGATGACTTGCGGGCCGAGTACCCGGGGCTGGTTTATTGTTCGATCACGGGGTTTGGGCAAACAGGCCCTAACGCGCATCGCGCCGGATATGATCTGCTGGCCCAGGGGTTTGGTGGTATCATGAGCCTGACAGGTGTTCCCGAGGGCGAACCGATGAAAGTTGGCGTTGGGATCTGTGATGTGATGACCGGTATGTATGCAGCGACATCTATCCTGGCAGCGTTGCGGCACCGCGATGCAACCGGAGAAGGCCAGCAGATTGATCTGGCGCTGGTGGATGTGCAGACCTCTTGGCTGGTCAATGAGGGCACCAATTATCTGTTGTCAGGGGAGCTGCCGCAGCGACGCGGCAATCAACACCCGAATATTGTTCCCTATCAGGTGTTCGAGGTCAGTGATGGCCATGTCATTGTGGCGGTGGGCAATGATGGGCAATTTGTCCGGTTCTGTACCATTCTGGGCTGTCCGGATCTGGCTGCGGACCCGGACTATGCAACCAATCCATCGCGACTGGAAAACCGCGAGGCGCTGATTGCTCTGCTGACACCATTGCTGCGCCAGCAACAGCAAACCCCGTTGTTGACCGCAATGGAGGCGCGTGGCGTGCCGGGCGGTCCAATCAATCAACTGGATCAGGTGTTTGACAGTGATCAGGTGCGGGCACGGGACATGAAAGTGTCGATGCAGCACCCCAAATCTGGCACCGGGACCGTCGACTTGATCGGCAGCCCTGCGAAGTTTTCCAAAACGCCTGTGACCTATCGCCGGGCGCCGCCGCTGTGTGGCGCAGACAGTGAAGAAATCTTGGATGAGATGGCAGAGTTGAGATCTGCCGCTGCCTCCGCTTGAGCCGTAACGAATTGAGGAAGCCTATCGTGTTTGACTTAACCGACGACCAAAAAGCGCTGCAACAAGCAGCCAAAGCCCTGTCTGACGGCCATGTTCGGGACCGAGCCGCTGATGTTGACAGCAGTGAAGACTATCCTTGGGATACCGTTGTAAAGCTGACCGAGGCCGGTTTCATGGGAATGACGATCCCCACTGAGTTTGGTGGTCGGGGATTGAGCTACTTTGATGCCGTGCTGGTGATTGAGCAGATGGCCCGCAATTGCGGTGTCACCGCGCGGATTGTGGTTGAGGCCAACATGGGCGGTGTCGGTGCGATCATGGGCTATGGCTCGGACGCACAAAAGAAACTGGCCGCATCTTATGTGCTGGCAGGTGACAAGCCGGCGATTTGCATTACCGAACCAGGCGCGGGTAGTGCTGCGACGGAAATGACGACCACCGCAGTGAAAACGGATGGTGGTTATGTTCTGAATGGTAAGAAGCATTGGATCACCGGGGGCGGGGTCTCCAAGTTGCATCTGGTGTTTGCTCGGGTCATCGACGATGGCAAAGATCTGGGGATTGGCGGTTTTATCGCGCTTCGTGATGACACCGAGGGCCTGAAAGTTGGCGCCCGTGAATATGCGATGGGGCTGCGAGGCATCCCGGAGACCGAGATCCTGTTTGAGGACATGTTTGTCCCGGACGCGCATGTGATCCAACTGCCGCAGGGGTTTAAGCGCGGGTTTGCAGCCCTGATGAGCGCCTATAATGGCCAGCGTGTTGGTGCCGCAACCGTGGCGCATGGGATTGCGCAGGGCGCCTTTGAACGAGCAGTGGAGTTTGCCAAGGATCGCGAGCAGTTTGGTCGCCCAATTGCAGAGTTCCAGGGGCTTCAATGGATGATTGCCGATATGGAAATTGGTCTGAGTGCAGCCCAGGCCCTGATTTACAAAGCAGCCAAGAGCGGCGGGACAGGCTATCCCGACAAGAATGCGGCTGCGCAGGCAAAGGTGTTTGCAGCTGAAAATGCTGTCACGGTGACCAATACCGCGCTGCAGATTTTTGGCGCGCGTGGGTATGGCCGCAGTCTGCCAATGGAGCGCATGGCGCGTGATGCACGAATGTTCACCATCGGTGGCGGCACCGCGCAGATGCTGCGTAATCAGGTCGCAAGTGCAGTGCTGGACATGAAACTACCGCAGACCCGCAACGGATATCGCGGCTGAGCCTACCCAAAGTTTGGAGAATAAGATGATTTTGCACGATGGCTTTGGTGCGCCTGTTTCACATCATAATCAGGCTGCGGTAGATGCATTTACACAGGCCGCGGTGCGTCTGTTAGAATATGCGCCCGCCCCAGGCACGATGATCAAGGCGGTTCTGAAAACGGACCCCGATTTCATTATGGCCCGGTGTTTTCTGGCGGGTATGTATCTGATCTCCAGCGATAAACGAAAACAGGCTCATTTGCGGGCTGAATACGATGTTCTGGTTGGATTGGCGAACAAGGCCAATGCGCGTGAATTGGGGCATATTCAGGCGATGACCCTGTGGCTGAGCGGTGATTTCTATGCTGCGTCACAGGCCTATGCGGATATCCTCTTGCACTGTCCGCGCGATTTGTGTGCGCTGCAGTTTGGTCATCAGGTCGATTTCCTTCTGGGACAGGCCAGTTCGTGTCGGGACCGGCCAACACGGGTGATGGCGCAATGGAGTGAGGCGGATCCTGAGTATTCCTTTGTGCTTGGTATGTCGGCCTTTGGTCTGGAGGAATGCGGACACTATCCGCAGGCCGAGGCCGCGGCAATAAAGGCCGTATCTCTGAATCCAGCTGATACCTGGAGTGTGCATGCACTGGCGCATTGCTATGAAATGCAGGGCAAGGTCGACGAAGGGCTTGGCTTTATGGAGCGTTGTGAGGCGCATTGGGGCGGTGACAGTTACATGTCGATCCACAATCGCTGGCACCAGCAGTTGTACTGGTTGGAGCAGTGTGAATTTGATCGCGCACTGGCGGCTCATGATGAATATATGCTGGTCACCGACCGTTCCGAACTGATGGATGTGCATGATTCAGCCGCGTTGCTATGGCGGTTGAACATGGATGGCGTCGATACGGGGGATCGCTGGGGCATTGTTGCGGATCAGTATGCCAAGGTCCTAGATCAAGCCTATATGCCGTTCACAGATCTACATGCGATGATGGCCTTTACTGCCGCCGGTCGGGATGCCGAGGCCAAGGCGCTAATTGCGGCGCTGGAGGCCAATCAAGAGGGTAGCGGCACCAGTTCAATTGTTATCCGCACCGCTGGTTTGCCGATTGTCAGAGGACTGCAGGCCTTTGGGCGTGGTGACTATGAAAAGGCAAAAGGTTTGCTGTCGGGTGCGCGTCATTCGGCGCATCTGTTTGGCGGATCCATTGCACAACGCGATGTCATCAATCTGACCCTGATCGAGGCTGCCTCGCGCAGTGGTGACAGGGCAATGGTTGAAGGGCTTATTGCGGAACGCAGTGTGTTGAAACACGAAACCCCCCTCACAGATTTTTTCCGCAATCGCGCTGCTGCCGCTGCTGCGTAATCCCAACTGGGCGAAGGAAATCGGATGTTATCTAATCTGCAGTCGCGGATCCAAGAGGCGATCCCGGGGGTCGTGCTGAGTTCAACCGCGGCTATGGCGGCCATGTTTCTTGCTACGCAATATACCGCTCCAGTGATGCTGTTTGCACTGCTTCTGGGCATGGCGTTCAATTTTGTCGACCGTGACGGCAAATTCACCGCAGGTATCAATTTCATGTCCCGCACAGTGCTGCGGGTCGGGGTGGCGCTGTTGGGCGCGAGGATCACCTTTGCCCAGATATTCGAGCTTGGGCCATATGCGGTGCTGATTGTATTGGTCAGTTTGGTCAGCACTATTGGCATGGGTATTCTGACGGCCCGGCTTATCGGTCGCACCCTATCCTTTGGCGTTCTGACTGGTGGCGCGGTGGGCATCTGTGGGGCTTCAGCCGCCTTGGCTCTGACCTCGGTATTGCCGAAAGGCGAGGGCGGCATTGTCGAGCGGGATACTGTTTTTACGGTGGTGGCGGTGACGGTGTTTAGCACCGTTGCCATGATAACCTATCCCATGTTCACCCAGCTCGCTGGTATGTCCGATCAGGTCGCAGGCATCTTTTTGGGGGCAACGATCCATGACGTGGCTCAGGTGGTGGGCGCTGGCTATACGGTGTCAGAGAGGACAGGCGACATTGCAACGGTGATCAAACTGCTGCGGGTTGCGATGTTGGTGCCGGTGATCGGTCTTGTCGTGCTGTTTGGCCTGCGCGCATGCAAAGGTGCGCCGCGTGGATCGGTCCCTGTGCCCTGGTTCCTGTTTGGCTTTGTCGCGCTGGCGACCCTGAATTCGTTGGGTGTCATTCCGGTCGCTACAGCCTTGGTGCTTTCGGATGCTTCTAAATGGGCTTTGGTTGGTGCGATTGCGGCCCTGGGGATGAAAACCCTGCTGGGTGAGATCGTCACCGTTGGACCGCGCGCACTGGCCATCGTCTTGATCGAAACGCTGTGGATCGCCGGTTTTGTCTGGCTGCTTACCCGCGCTTTACCACTTTGAATTTGCAACGTCCTGATATCCGGAGACCAATCATGCCTGATACCAATAGCAACCTGACGGCCCGCCGGGCCACTGCCATCCCCCGTGGCGTGGGATTGATGAACCCGGTTTTTGCCGCGCGCGCCGAAAACGCCGAAGTTTGGGACGCTGAAGGCCGCCGCTATATCGATTTTGCGGCTGGAATTGCGGTGGTCAATACCGGCCACCGGCACCCAAAAGTAGTGCAGGCGATTACGGCACAGTTGGAGGATTTTACCCATACCTGCCACCATGTCTTACCCTATGCCTCCTACGTGACGTTGGCAGAGCGGCTGAACATGCTGGTACCCGGCGATTTTGCCAAGAAAACCTGTTTTGTGACCACAGGTGCTGAATCTGTGGAAAATGCGGTCAAAATCGCCCGCGCCCATACTGGACGTGACGCGGTGATTGCTTTTGGTGGTGGGTTTCACGGTCGCACCTATATGGGGATGTCGCTGACAGGGAAGGTGGCACCCTATCGTGCGGGATTTGGCAGCATGATGGGCGACACCTATCATGTGCCCTTTCCAACCGCGCAAAACGGGATCTCGGCTGAGGCCGCACTTGCGGCGGTGCGCAGCCTGTTTCAAACGGATCTCGATCCATTACGAGCGGCTGCAATCATCATTGAGCCGGTGCAGGGCGAGGGCGGTTTCAACATCGCGCCAAGGGCGTTGATGACAGGGTTGCGAGAGCTCTGCGATGAATATGGGATCTTGTTGATCGCTGATGAAATTCAAACTGGATTTGGTCGCACCGGCCAGATGTTTGCGATGGAGCGCCTTGGCGTTGCGGCTGATTTGACATGTATGGCCAAGGGGTTGGCCGGGGGTATGCCGCTGGCCGCTGTCACGGGGCGTGCCGAGGTTATGGATGCACCTAATCCGGGAGGTTTGGGCGGGACATACGGCGGCAATCCATTGGCCATTGCAGCCGCACTTGCAGTGCTGGATGTGCTGGATGAAGAACAATTGTGCCAGCGCGCTAGCAAGTTGGGGGCGGATTTGATCGCGCATTTGCGGGATCTCCAATCCGATGTGCCTGAACTTGGCGATGTGCGTGGGCTTGGGTTTATGGTGGCGGCTGAGTTTGTAACTTCTGAGGGCACGCCAAACCCTGAAATGGCGCAACGGGTCAAAGCCAGGACAATGGCCCGTGGGCTGATTCTGTTGACTTGTGGCGTTGGCGGCAATGTGATCCGTTTTCTGGCACCGCTGACAATTCCTGATGCGGTCTTTGCCGAAGCGCTGGGCATTCTGAGTGACGTGATCCCTGCAGCGCGGGAGGCGGGAGAATGATCCACTTGCAAGACAAAGCCTTGTTTCGCCAGCGGGCTTTCCTAAATGGCGACTGGGTTGAGGCCTCTGATGGGGCGGTGATTGCGGTTCATGATCCGGCCACCGGCGAAGAAATTGGTACGGTTCCTGATTTGGGTGTAGCAGAGACCAAAGCGGCGATTGCGGCGGCTGAAATCGCGCAAAAAAATTGGGCAGCCCGAACCGCCGGAGAACGGGCAGCCGTGTTGCGGCACTGGTACGACCTAATGATGGCACACCGTGAAGATCTGGCCCTGATCCTGACCAGAGAAATGGGTAAACCGCTGGCTGAGGCACTGGGAGAAGTGACCTATGGTGCTGGCTTTATCCAGTGGTTTGCCGAAGAAGCGCGGCGGGTTTACGGGGAAACGATCCCCGGCCATCAACCGGACAAACGGCTAATGGTGATCAAGCAGCCAGTGGGCGTTGTGGCGGCGATTACGCCGTGGAATTTTCCCAATGCGATGATCACCCGCAAGGTTGCGCCTGCTCTGGCGGCAGGCTGTGCGGTGGTTCTAAAACCTGCCTCCGAAACCCCGTTCTCGGCTCTGGCAATGGCAGAACTGGCGGTACGGGCCGGTTTGCCCAAGGGGCTGTTGAACATAGTCACCGGGCGCGATGCCGCAGCCATTGGGGGCGAGATGTGTGCCAATCCGACTGTGCGTAAATTGACCTTTACCGGTTCAACCGGCGTTGGGAAGATCCTGATGCGGCAATGTGCAGATACGGTCAAAAAACTCAGCCTTGAGCTTGGCGGTAATGCGCCGTTTATTGTGTTTGACGATGCGGATCTGGATGCGGCAGTCGAGGGCGCAATGATCGCCAAGTTCCGCAACAACGGACAAACCTGTGTCTGCGCCAACCGGATCTATGTGCAAGATGGTGTCTATGATGCCTTTGCCGAAAAACTGACACGGGCTGTTTCCGGCATCAAAGTTGGTAATGGGGTGCAGGATGGGGTGACAACCGGCCCGTTGATTGATGCCCGTGCGGTGGTCAAAGTGAGCGCCCATATTTCAGATGCCACCAGCAAAGGTGCGCGGGTGCTGACGGGGGGCGCCCGGCATGAGCTGGGGGGAAGCTTTTTCCAGCCCACGGTACTGGGGGATGTGACGCGTGAGATGGCAATTGCCCGCGAAGAAACCTTTGGTCCAGTTGCGCCGCTGTTTCGGTTTAATACGGTTGATGACGTGATTGCGCAGGCCAATGATACCGAATTTGGTCTTGCCTCATATTTCTATGCGCGTGACCTGTCGCGGGTCTGGCAGGTGGCAGAAGCGCTGGAATACGGCATGGTTGGGGTGAATACTGGGTTGATTTCAACAGAAGTCGCCCCCTTTGGAGGCATCAAACAATCTGGCCTTGGACGAGAAGGTGCGCGTCAGGGGGTCGAGGATTATCTTGAAATGAAATCCATCTGTTTAGGTGGTATCTAGGGCGACCTCAGGACGCGCTAAATGCTGCGCGTCCTGAAAAAGCCAGCGATCTGGCCAGCCAATGTAGCGGTGCTGAGCGGTTGGTCATAGGCAATCTTGGCGGCTTCGATCAATTCTGGGGGGAGGGCGTCGCGGCGGTAATCTGAGAGATCGCGACCAAATTCTGCGCTGAATTCAGGATGTGCCTGGACTGTAAAAGCGCGGTTTCCATAGGTGATAAAGGCGTTTTTGCAAAAGGGTGACCCACCGGTAGCCTGTGCGCCTTGTGGCAGTTTGGTAACCTGATCCTGATGCCAGGCGACAACACTCAAATCTGTGCCATCCGCCATCTGGTAAGATTGATTCCCGATCGACCACCCCTGATCAAAGCGTTCAACCGTGCCACCTAGGGCCAAGGCCATGATCTGGTGACCAAAGCAAATGCCGACAATTGGGCGATCTGCTGCATAGGTTTCGCGTAGGAAATTCACCAACTCAGAAATCCACGGCAGATCTTCGTAAGCGGAGTGTTTGGAGCCTGTGACCAACCAGCCGTCAGCGGCATCCGGGCTGGGAGGGAAGATACCATCGACCACATTCCAAGTCTGAAACTCAAACTCTTTCCCCGCCAGCAAGTTGTGGAACATGGCGTCAAAATCACCGTGCTTGTCGATCAAGGACTCGGCTGTGTGGCCTGTCTGCAAAATACCAATTTTCATTATTTAGTCCTGATTAGATGTCCAGAGTCACGTCGCCCTTGGGCACCGCACAGCACAGGAGGGCAAACCCCGTACCTGGGCGTTCCATTGGTTCTTCGGGGTATTCGACTTCACCTGCTGTTACTCTTGTTTTGCAGGTGTCGCAGGTGCCAGCCCGGCAGCTATAGTCTGCCATCACGCCATGTTCTTCGGCTAGCTCCAGCAAGTTGGGAATATCCGGATCCCAAGCCACCTGCATCCCGGATTGAGCAAATGTGATCTGTGGCAGGTTGGCGGCCTGCGGTGTGGGGGCTGATTTAGATCGTGTTGGTTTTAGCAGCGTGGCAGGGCCGAAGAACTCATAATAGATCAGGTCTTCGTCGACACCCAGCGACAAAAGCAGCGCGTACATTGCTTCCATAAAAGCGCCGGGACCGCAGAGATAATACTCAGCGGGGGTCTTTGGCATCAACTGCTGCAACAGGGCGCGGGTGACAAAACCACTGCTGTCATAACCGCCATCCTGCGGCCGTGGGTTGGCGTAGCAGATATGGCTGGCAAGCTTGTCAAAACTGGATTGTAAATCACGTACTTCCTGACCGAGCGCATGGACGCCACCATGTTCGCAAGCATGAATAAACACCGTTTCGCGGCTGCCCTGTGCTGCAAGTGCCTGCAACATGGCCAGCAATGGGGTCTGACCGACGCCACCGCTGAGCAAAACCACCGGCCGATCCGAGCTCTGGTTCAAGGCAAACTTGCCAGCGGGACCATAAGCGGTGACGGTGTCACCTTCGCTGAGCTTGCTATGAAAATAGCTGGATGCAATTCCGGGTGGCACATCTTTGTCTTGGGGGGCGGTTTCATGTTTGATCGTGACCCGCAATCCATCGCTGCTGCGCTGCGAGATGCTGTATTCCCGTTTCACCGGCACACCCTGTTCATCGGGTACGGTAAAGACCAGATAGTCCCCAGGGACAAAATCGGGGCAGGCGCCAGTTGTTGGGTTTAGATAGAACGACATTATGTTGTCGGACTCTGTCTTTTTGCGGGTGATGGTATAGTCCCGGGTCTGCGGGGTCGCGCGGTTGGGCAGCATCTGCGCCTCCTGTAATTGGGTGGAACTAGCCGAGGCGGACGACTAGTTTTTCGATGCCATTCACAAAGTTGGAGTGGACGTATTCGGGAGGCTCGGCCAAGGAGATTTTCATGTCGCGTTTCAGAATTTCCTCAAGCAGGATACGTAATTCAATGCGCGCCAAACCTGCGCCTAGACAGGTGTGGACGCCGCCACCGCCATAGCCGATGTGGGGCATTTTGGGGCGGGTAACATCATAGTCGAGCGGTGCGGCGAACCGGGCTTCGTCGAAATTTCCGCTGGCGTACCACATTACAACTTTTTCGCCCTTTTTAACCGGGGTTCCCGACAGCACGGTGTCGCAGGTTGCGGTGCGGCGAAAGTAGAGGATAGGCGATGCCACCCGGACGATCTCTTCCACGGCCCCATCGATCAGATCCGGGTTGTCTTTGATACTGGCAAAGATTTCGGGATTGTTCACCATCTGGATCACCAGATTGGACATTGCTGACCGGGTGGTTTCATTGCCAGCGAAAATCAGCAGGCGAAAGAAATTCGTGAATTCTGCCTCGGTCAGTTTTTCACCATCGACTTCGGCGTTGATCAGTTTGGTGACAAGATCATCCTGCGGTTCGGCCCTGCGTTTGTTGCCAAGATCGCGGGCGTAATTGTCCAGCGCAAAGGCTGCGGGGCTTTCAAATGGCAGGAACCGAAGCGGAGTGGTGTTGCCGTAGGCATTGGGATCAAGCGGTTTGTTCGCGGTGCCAGCAACCAGATGATCCGTCAATTCAATCATGTAGTTACGGTCTTCTTCCGGCACACCAAGCATGTCACAGATGATGCTGATCGGAATTGGCTTGGCAATTTTTTCGACCCAGTCCCCGCCGCCTTCAGCCACCAGATCATCCAGCAATGCCGAAGCGCGTTGGCGAACAATGGGTTCAAAAAGCCGGAGGTTTTTGGGGATGAAGCCAGGGTTGACCAAGCGCCGTAACCGGCTGTGGTTGGGCGGGTCCATGTCAATCATCGAGGCGCGTGCCTCCAGGCAGTCGTCGGGCACTGTATAGATCTGGATGTGGCCAGTGGCGGAACTAAAGGTCTCGGGGTGGCGAGAGACTTCAACGATGTCTTCAAACCGGGTCACCGCCCAAAATCCATCTTCACCTTGTAACGGGTTCCAGCTCAGCCCGGGTTGTTTGCGGATTTCTGCAAACACCTGGTGGGGAATGCCTGCATCGTAAAGAGCCGGATCCGATAGGTCGGTTTGGGTGAGGCTGCGATCTGACAATGGACAATTTCCTTTCCGGCACGAGTGTTGATTCGTGAATACTGGATTCATTGTATTCTGTATACAAAAATCTTGTGAACTTGATTTTGCTATGTCAGTACTGGCGGTGACAAAAGGTGACTTTTGGATGTGAAAAAGGAGCGTGGTGTGATGCAAGGCGATATAATTGTTGAAGAAAAGGGGCCGATCTGCTGGCAAGAGGCCGGAGTCGGTGCGCCGATCCTCTTTCTGCATGCTATGGCAGGATCACGTACGGCTTGGGTTCCCCAGTTTGAGTATTTTACGCCGCACTATCGTTGTATCGCCTGGGATATGCCCGGTTTTGGATTGTCCGCAGCCTTGCCTGATGGTGCGCAGATGGCTGAGGTCACAAGCAGCCTGAAAGGCTTTGTCACTCAGACGTTGGGGCTAACCTCGGCGCATTTTGTTGGCCTGTCAGTTGGCGGAATGATCTTACAGCACTTCGCAGCAGAAGAGCCTGAACTGGTCCGATCTCTGACGATTATGGACAGCTCGCCAAAGTTTGGACTGGGTGGCGATATGAGCCCTGAGGACTTTATGCAGCCAATCTTGTCAGACTTAGCGGATGGGACTTCGGTGCGGGCGTTTTCGGATACCATGATCAAAGCGATTACCGGGCCGAGCTGCAGCCCTCAGGTTATTGATGCAGCGATCGGCGCAATGGCGCGGGCGCAGTTGTCTGGGCTGGTGCTGACGACACAGTTGATAGGCAACCATGATGCGATGAGCGCTTTGGGCCATATCAGAGCGCCGACATTGGTAATGGTGGGCGCTGATGATGCGGATACCCCTGTCAGCTACGCCGAAGAGATTGCTAAGACTATCAAAGGCGCTCAGCTAGAGATCATTCCTGATGCCGGTCATCTTTCGAATCTAGAAAACCCCGAGGCGGTGAATGCGGTGCTCGCGAATTTCCTTGCTGCGCAAGCGGGGGGAATGTGCCGATGAAAGCCGCCATCTTCCACACAGCGGGCGCGCCGCTGGAGATTGAGACCATCGCCCTTGGAAATCCGGGTCACAATGAAGTGCTGGTTGAAGTTGCTGCCACTGGATTGTGCCACACAGATTTGCATTTCATGCAGGGCCATCTTCCGCTACAGGCCCCCGCTATTTTGGGCCATGAAACTGCGGGTATCGTGCGTGTTGTTGGAGCAGGGGTCAGCTATGTGAAGCCCGGCGATCATGTCATCGGCTGTTTGTCGGCGTTTTGTGGTTGTTGCCACATGTGCCTGTCGGGAAACCCGTCGATCTGTGAAGATCAACTTGCAATTAACCGCAGCGAAGAAGAGCCGCCTCGTTTGCAGCAAAAGGACACCAAGGTTCAGCAGTTCATGAACCTGTCTGCCTTTGCGGATCACATGTTGGTGCATGAACACGCATTGGCAAAGATTGATCCGGCGATGCCCTTGGACAAGGCGGCGTTGATTGGCTGTGGGGTGACCACGGGTGTGGGCGCGGTGATGCGAACCGCACAGGTCGAAGTGGGGAGTTCAGTGGTGGTGATCGGCTGCGGTGCGGTTGGGTTGAATGCCGTTCAGGGCGCCAGACTAGCCGGAGCGTTGAACATCATAGCGGTTGATATCAATGTTGGTCGTCTGGAGATGGCCCGCAACTTTGGTGCTACGCATGTGATCAACTCGTCCTTGGACGACGCCGTTGAACAGGTGATGCAGATCACCGCTGGCAAAGGGGTGGAATACGCATTCGAAGCGGTTGGTCATCCGGATCTCGCACGCAATGGCTTTATGATGTTGCGAAAAAATGGACTGTTGGTGCTGATTGGTCTGATGTCTGCTGACACCGAGGTTTCCCTGCCATTTCACCAGTTCATTGCGCAGCGAAAGGTCATGGGCTGTGACATGGGATCAAACCGGTTTCGGAGCGATATGCAGGTGATGGTTCAATTCTATCTCGATGGCAGGTTGAATCTGGATGATATGCTGACAGGGCGATTGCCGCTTTCACAAATCAACGATGGTTTTGCGGCCATGCAGCGCGGTGAAGGGCTGCGCACGATAATTGACTTTTCACTGAGCTAGGAGGCGGACGGCGCGTCCTTCATGCAGGCCAGCTGAAGATCTAGGCCGGTATGAATATGGGCGCGCATCGCTGCCTCTGACTCGGCGGGGGTGCCATTGCGCAAAACATCACATAACGCGTGGTGTTCCCCGAGTGACAATTGCAGATCCGCGCTGGGGATCAGCGAGAACATATGCAGTGAAAAGCCACGGTTCCACATCTGGTCGAACATATCGAGCAAGTAGCGGTTTTGGGTGCGCTCAACAAATGCACGGTGGATTTTCCGGTTGGCGTCATACAATTCGGCTGCCGTCTCTAGGTCGCGGCCTTCTTCAAAACTGATGATCGCGTCAATCTGCTGGAAAGTTCTGGTGTTGGCGGCCTCGCTCAGCAGCCGGGCTGAGTACCCTTCAATGGCAGCGCGGGTCTCATAGATGAAGCGCACTTCCTCATGGCTGACTTTGCGGATGTAAAATCCACCCCGACCAGCAATTTCCAGGATGCCTTCTTGTTCAAGCCGCAAAAGCGCCTCGCGGACTGGTGTGCGGCTGATGTCGAGCTCGGCTGCCAGCTTTTCCTGTACGATCTTTCGATTCGGATCAATTTCCCCATTGGCGATGGCTTCTAAAATTTGAGCATAGGCCTCATCGGCGAGCCGAATTCGGGGGGTTTTGATCTTTTTGAAAGTAGTCATGAAAACACCTGTGGAAGCGCGAATACTGTATTCTTTCTACCAACTTCGACGTCGTTCACAAGCAATATTGATGTTTTCGTGTTGTTACATTGAAAAAATAACAATTTGAAAATTACTGAACACTGTATACAAAAAGATATATATACGCCGCTACATTTACCTGGGAGAGCCACGTGACCAAAGAAATTTACCCATTGCCCGAAGGCACCCATACCGTGGTACTTGGTGTTGGGGATGTGAACGGGTACATGCGCGGCAAGCGTATTCCGGCCACCCAGTGGGAGCGAACCTGTAAAGACGGCAACGCCATCATTGCAGCGATGTTTGCGTTGGATATGACCAGCGACGTTTGGGATACGCCTTATTGCAGCTTCGACAATGGCTATGTCGATATGCACATGTTCCCGCTGAATGCTCCTGTTGCCTGTCCATTTGAACCAGGTGTTGCAATCACCCTGGCCTATGCTGAGGGCATGGATCACCAACCGGTGCCAATCGATCCGCGTGGCGCGTTGCTAAAGCAAGTCGAGCGTGCAGCTGCACAGGGATATCAGGTGCAGGTTGGTACAGAATTGGAGTTCTATCTATTGGATCCGGAAACCGGGCTGCCCACCATTCAGGGCAATCAAGTCTACGGCATCAATAGAATGGCAGAACTGGAGCATGTGCTGGGGCCGATCCGCGAGGATTTGACCGCGATGGGTATTCCGATTGAGCAGTCGAATCCCGAATATGCGGCGGGGCAGGTCGAGGTGAACATTCGCTATGACGAAGCCGTTCTGGCCGCCGACCGCATCATTCTGTTCCGCGCTATGGTGAAGCAGGTCGCAGCAAAGCATGGCTATCTCGCTACCTTTATGGCCAAGCCATTCATCGCTGAATCGGGAAGCGGTTTCCACACTCATTACTCTCTGTGGAAAGATGGCAAAAACGCTTTTGCTCAAGATGGCAAGATTAACCAAACGGGCCTAGCGTTTGTCGCGGGATTGCAAAACCGTATGGTCGAGATGTCCTTGGCGGGGTCGACCACCCCCAACGCCTATAAACGGCGCCAGCCTTATACCTTCTGCCCAGTGAACAACAGCTGGGGGTATGACAACCGGACGGTAGGGTTGCGGGTGATCGAAGGCGGAGATTCTGCGGTGAGGGTAGAGAAACGCGATGCCTCGGCTGACGTGAACCCCTATTACCTGTTGGCCTGTGATATCGCGGCCGGATTGGAAGGCATCGAAAACGGCAGTGAGCCCGGTCCCGTGACCAAGGGCGATGCATATGCTGATAATCCTGCGGATATGTTGCCACTTACCCTTGATGAAGCTGTGGCGCAGGCCAAAAACTCCACTTTCATGTCAGAGGTCTATGGACAGGACCGGCTGGATATCGCCGTCAAGCAATCCGAACGCGAAATTGAGTTTGTTCGACAGCAGGTTACGGCAGTGGAGACGGAGCGCTACCTGCGAAACCTGTAGAAACGGTTGCTGGCTACGGTTTTCAACGACAGCAAACCGATGTGATTCAGTGTTACGTTTTGTGGGTATAGCTGAAGAAAAATATCATTTTTGTTGAATTATACGTGAATGTAGCGTGTGAGAAAACGAGGAGGAGCGCATGTCGCAAGTGGATCTGAATATGGCTTCGAGTGAGATCGCCGCAACGCGTAAGGCGCGTTTGGACACGCGCGGGCGGCAATCCTTTTGGTCCGTTGTGATCATTGCCCCGGCTCTAAGTGCACTCCTGTTGTTCTTTGCTGGCTTTGGGCTTGCCAATGACAGCTTGCTGAAACTGGCCACGATCAACGTGATTGCCGGGCTTGGGGTTGGGTTGTTTTGCGGTGGCACCGGGATCCTGTCTCTGGCCCATATTTCGTTCTTTGGAATAGGGGCCTACGTTGCATCCTGGTTCACCATTCCACCGGCAATCAAGGGCTTTCTGTTGCCTTCGATGCCGTTTTCCATTCAGCAGGCCGATTGGCCGTTGTGGCTGGCGCTGGTGCCGGCTGTCGCGGCTGCGGTTCTGGTTGGATTGCTGACCGGAATGGTGATGCGGCGGCTTCGCGATACTGCTGCGGTTATTGCCAGTTTTGGGTTTTTGATCATCTCCTATCTTCTTTTTATCGGGCTAAAGCCGCTGACCAATGGAAAGCAGTCGCTGTACAGTATTCCCAGAGATGCCCTCGGTTGGCCATTGATCCTGGTTGCGTTGGTTGTGGCGCTGATTGTGGCCTATGCGGCCAAAGCGAGCATTGCCGGACGTAACGCCGAGGCCACCCGCGAAGATGAACAATCCGCGCGTTCGATTGGTATCGTTTCAGACAACTCCATCCTGTTCTTATGGGTTGTCAGCGCCGCAATCATGGGGCTGGCCGGGGCCTTGTTTGTGCATGTCGTTGGAGTTGCGGCGCCGTCCGCCTTTTATCTGGATAAGACATTTGCCCTGATTGTTATGGTCATAATCGGTGGATACCGCTCGCTCACCGGGGCTGTTGTTGGTGCGGTCATTGTGACCTTCGCTGAGGAGGTTTTTAAGAAGACTGAAGAGTTTTTGGGCGGTTTCGCCGGTCAGGAGCTTATTGGCGGCATCATTATGCCACAGGTTTTTGGCCTAACCGCGCTGGCATTTTCGGTGATGATCCTGCTGGTTCTATACTACCGGCCTGATGGTATCGCTGGCTACAAAGAAGTAGCGACACTGCCTTGGGTCCAGCGACGCTTGGATGGGTGGTTTGGCACGGCAAATTCCAACATCGCCCCTGCGCATTACCGAGTTTCGGAGGCGGCCCGGCTTAAAACCGTAGATCTGCACAAAAGCTATGGTGGGTTTGTCGCCATGAGCGGCACCAACCTGGAAGTGAAGGCTGGCCAGATTGTTGGGCTGATTGGTCCCAATGGCGCCGGCAAAAGTACATTCATCAATGTGATCACCGGTAATTTGTTTGCCACCAGCGGCTCGATCTCTCTGAATGATCAGGATGCAACGCTGTGGAGTGCCAACAAGCTAGCGAAATCCGGCATGGGCCGCACATTTCAGAACATCCGGGTATTTGGCTCGCTGACGGTGCTGGAAAATGTCCTGACAGCGGTGAATGTCGCTCGACCCGAGCTGGGTTCTGTTGCGGCAGAGGATAAAGCCCGCGCCTGGCTACATGCTCTGAATCTGGATGCTGTGGCGCAAACATCAGCCGAGGCGCTGGCCTATGGGGATCAACGTCGATTGGAGATTGCCCGAGCTTTGGCCCTGGAGCCTGATTTCCTACTGCTTGATGAGCCGGTTGCTGGGATGAACCACCAGGAAACCGAAGCTTTGACCGCACTGTTGCGGCAAGTGGTGGCTGATATTGGCTGCGGCATCCTATTGGTCGAGCATGATCTGCCGATGGTGATGGCGCTGTGTGACCACATCTATGTCGTCAACAAAGGCGAACAGATTGCCGACGGAACGCCCGCTGAAATACGCGCCAATCCAGTCGTGATCGAAGCCTATATCGGCCAAGAATTGGATGACCCTCACTAACAAAAAAATCAAACAAGACATGCAATAAGGGAGAAGAGAATGTTCAGAAAAGCCATAGTGTCAGGGGCTCTGGTCGCCTCGCTAGCACTGCCAGCCATCGCTGAGGAATTTGTTATTGGGGCGGTGAACGCCAAAACCGGGTTCATGGCGTCGTATGACGCTCCCTTTATGCAGGGCGTGTCGATGTTTGTTGCCGAGGCAAACGAACGGGGTGGTCTGGCAGGACAATATCCCATTCGGCTGATTGAACGTGATGACCGGTCGGACATTCAGCAATCCACAATCTCTACCTCGGAAATCCTGTCTGATGAAAAACTAGATCTGTTCATCACCTCGGCGTTGGTTCCTTATGCTGTTTCCGCCGGAATGCAGGCCCTGTCGCAGGGCATGATGACGGCACATGGCATTGCATCGCAGCCAACCATCCCGGCGCGTCTGGGCGAGGGCAGCTTTCTGGTGATGATGTCGGATGCCCACATGGGCGCGGTGAACGCTAAATATGCGCTGGACGACCTGAGTGCCAAAACGGCCTATATCATCAGCTCCGACTTTGACCCGTTTACAGAATTCACGCCGCTCTACTTCCAGGAGGTGTTTGAAGCGGGTGGTGGCAAGGTTGTTGGCCATTCCGAATTTGCTTACGACCAGCAAGAATTCTCTTCGATGGTGGCGGCAATTAAAGCCCTGCCAGAGCAGCCGGATGTCATAATGGGGATGACATTTGACAATGACTTCCCGATCTTCATCAACCAGTTGCGTGCAGCTGGGATCACCTCAACTTATCTGGGCACAGATGTTTTGGATCAGCCTGCCGTGCGTGGCTTGGGTGAGGTTGTTGAAGGGGTACATTACCTGACCATGGCGGCACCAAACGCCAGTGACGATGCTGCCTCTTTTGTTGACCGTTTCAAAGTGGCCTACGGTGGCGATGATAGCTTTTACCCGGCGATGGTTGGATATTCCTTCATGCGTCTGGTTGAGCAGGCCTCGATCAATGCGGGTAGCGGTGATGCCAAAGCCATTCGGGCCGCGTTTGCGGAGTTAGAGGACGTGACGACCGAGATCGGCAGCGTAACGCTGAAAGGCTACGGCGCCTTGCCGAACCTGCCAGTGCACATCATGCGGATCGAAGGTGGCGAAGGGGTTTATGTAAAATCCACTCTGCTGACCGCAGATGAGATTCCTGACTCCCGTATCTAAAGATAATCCTGTCCGCAGCGGTAAAGGTCGCTGCGGCTCGCTTTTGAGGTAAAATATGACCACCCCATTGCTTGAGGTTTCAAACCTGAATGTGTCCTACGGCCCAATTGCTGCGGTGCGCGGAATATCCTTTTGTGTGAACGCCGGTGAACTGGTTACGATCATTGGAGCCAATGGCGCTGGGAAGACGTCAACCCTAAACGCCATCACGGGCCTTGCGACGGTGGCCTCCGGGACGATTTCTTTTGACGGTACTGACTTGCTGTCGCTACCCGTTGAACGCAAGGCACAGCTAGGCATTGGGGTATCACCAGAAGGGCGCCGGGTCTTTGGTGATCTGACGGTCCGCGAAAACCTGATCGCCGGTGGCATCAGTTTACCTGCGCGACAAGCTGAGGCCCGGATCGATACGCTGGTAGAGCGGTTCCCCATTCTCAAAGAGAGAATTGACCAAGAGTCAGGAACGCTGTCTGGCGGCGAGCAGCAGATGTTGGCCATTGCACGTGGGTTGATGACGTCACCCCGGTTTTTGATTCTTGATGAGCCCTCTTTGGGGCTGGCGCCCAAGATTGTGTCGCAGGTGTTTGAGTTGGTGCAGCAACTGAATCAGGAAGGGGTGTCCATCCTGTTGGTCGAACAAAACGTGCGCAAAAGTCTGGCCATTGCCCATCGCGCCTATGTGATGGAACTGGGCCAAATTGTCAGAGATGGGGATGCCAGCAACCTGGCCGCGGACCCTACTATTCATCAAGCCTATCTGGGAGCCGCCTAATATGGATCAGGTCATTCAATTCGCGGTCTCCGTCCTCAGCCTTGGTGGCACCTATGCCTTGCTCGCGCTTGGATTGGCGATTGTGTTCAGCTTGCTGGGGTTTCTAAATTTTGCCCATGGCGATCTGATGACAATCTGCGGCTATGGGTTGTACTTTTTGCTGCTAAGGGGTGTTCCGTTTTTGGTGGCGGTCCCCATCGCAATCGCTCTGGCGGGTCTGGTGGCGGTGTTGATGGAGCGGATCGCTTTTCGGCCGCTGCGTGGCCGCAGCCCGATGTCGCTGTTGATTACGTCTTTTGCGGTTTCTCTGGCTCTGCATGTCTGTTTTCAGATTTTCATTAGCCCCAAGTCCAAACCGGTTCCGGTACCGAACTTTCTGTCCGGTTATTTCACCTTTGGCGATGTCTATGTCAGCAAAGCGCAGATCATTGCTATTGTGATATCTGTTGCTGCGCTGCTGCTTTTGAATGGGCTGCTGACGCGGACACGTATGGGCATTGCACTACGCGCCTCGGCAACGGATTTTGATGTTGCGCGGATCATGGGTATCAATGCCAATAAGGTCATCATGATCGCTTTTGCTTTGTCGGGCGTATTGGCGGGTATCGCTGCGGTGATCTGGATTGCGCAACGTGGTGCGGTCTATCCGGCGATGGGGTTGACCCCGATGATTAAGGCACTGATTGCGGTGATCATTGGTGGGCTATCCAGTCCTAAAGGCGCACTGTACGGTGGGTTTTTACTCGGATTGCTTGAAAGCACATTCCTGTTTGTTCTGCCGGATGAATTTGTTTTGTACAGGGATGCAGCGGTTCTGATTGCGCTGATTTCATTTCTGATGCTGCGTCCAAATGGAATCGTTGCAAGAAACGCTGAGCCAATGCGGTAAGGGCAATGGCTCCGCCATTTGTGATTTCGAGGGTTGCCCTCAGCACTACTCTGGAACACGCGGCTAGTGCGTCTGCAACGGTTCCTCCTGGGCCGTTGTCATCGCGCTGGCGTTTGTTGTCTCAGCCTCTATGACGGAACAATGCTGGATCGCTGCCGAGGCCCGGATGGCTTGTGCCTGAAGCACCTGTAAGGCGCGGTTTTGGATGATGGGCGTGATACGAGCGGTGGGGCCAACGATGCCGATGCTGAAAATCGCCCCCAGCCGTTCCACGTTGATCGGAACTGCCACGCTTGAAACACCTTCGTCGATCTCGCCCTCACACACCGCATAGCCATAGCGGCGCACCTGGTTCAGTTCACGCAGGATTTGTTCGCGGTCCACATGGGTATTGGCGTTGAATCGCAGCGGGTTGGCCTCTAGCAGGTCGTCGCGCAACTCGGTCTGGATGAAGGCGGCAATGGCCTTGGCAGAGGAACAGGCATGCGCGGGGCGCGGGCCAAGTCCCGGATAGATATAGGAAACCTTGGGGTCGCTTGGGGTTTCAACATGGATCAGATCAACGCGCCCACCGCGGTAGCGTGCCAAAAAGGCGGTTTCGCCCAGATCCTTGACGGTCTGCATCAGCATGGCCGACACCGCATTGATCACATGGGCATCCGATTTGCCGGTCAGAGCGATCTTTACAAAGCGCATCCCCAGCACATAGCGGCCGCCGCCGTCGGTCTCTTCGACAAACCCACAGTCAACCAAGGCGGCGACGTTTCGATAGATCGTCGCCTTGGGCAAGCCAGTCATACTTATCAGATCTGTGATGCTTATTGGCGAAGGAGCGCCAGAAATTGCTTCCAGAAGGTGTATTAGCCGTTCTTGCATGATCTTCTCACAATTGGGACCTCATTGCCGTACATTGAGGTAAGCTGTTTTTGCAATGAAAATCCAGCCGTGTCGCAGTGTGTTGGTGTAGCAAAAGCGCACCCCCCATACCAGCACCTTACCGTCCCAAAGACCAAGGCTTGTTACCAGATTATTTAATTGGAAATTCGTATAGCGCACCGTGTGGGCAATTTTAAACGTCTTTTGTTTCCTGCTTAGTATTTTTTAACTCTCTTATTCAATCATGCGAATGTAATTAAGTGGCGCGCTATTGAAAGTTGGGATTTATTGATGCGTTTGGGTGAAATTCACCGAGCGGCCAAGATTGGCCAATTCTAACCGCCGTTCCGTTTAACAAGCTCCTCGTCTGTCCGATTGTTGGGCAGATCAATTGATATTTGGTAAGATCAGGTGACCTATGACGACACAGTCTACTCTTTCCCCTAAACGCCGACGCATGCCGTTTTCCAGTGTTGGCGCCAAGATTACTCTGATCCTCTTAGCGTTGGGCGCTGCATCTGCTGCAATCGGTTTCCTGGTGACGCTGGTCTTTGATCGGGTGGCCACCGACATGGACACATTGGCCCAGAACAAGCTGCCACAACTTGAATTGAGCAGCAGCCTGATTGAAGCGGCGAGTCAAACCAAGGACGCAATGGCAGTAGTGCTTCTGGCTACTGGAGCTGACCAGCTTGCAACGGGTGCCGAAAATATTGCGGCTGCGACCACCCAGTTAAACGAGAGCATAGCCTTGCTGCCTGAGGAGGCACGCGGGGGGTTTGAAGAAGATGCGCAAAACGCAGCCAGTACATTGGAAGCTCTGGTCGTTGCCCGCAAAAATGCCTTTCGCAACAAGGCTTCAATCGAGGCACGAACTGCTGTGTTGCAGCAACTGAGTGGCAGATTACAGGCCACACTGGCTGAGCTTGCGGCTGAGTCCTATTCGAGCTTGAAGGCGCGTGGCGAAGAAACCATGTCGTCGATTGATGAGACCCTGATTGATCTGGTTGAAAACCAATTTGCAATGCTTCAGTCGCTGCTGGAAGCGCGCTCTGAAGTGAATTTGCTGTCTGGAACCACATTGGCGATTGGTACCGCACGCGAAGACGCAATGCGTTCAACGCTTAAAGATATCGCGCTGTCGTCGCTCGGGCGCCTGTCAGAAATCATCGAAACGGTTAAGGCCAATGGTTCCATTGAGTTGAATATGGAAGCCATCAACATGTCGGTTGATACCTTTCAGGCGGCAATCGGCAGCGGCATGTATCAGACAGATGCCGACAGGCAAGAAGTGTTGCGGGCGCGTATACGTATCAATACCGAGCTTTCAACAGCCGTAGACGACATGGTGTTTGTTTTGTCGATTGCTGCTGAAGACGCAGGCATTGAGAACCGCGAAGCAATTCAGGGGTTGTTGGACAATGACGTTAGCTTTCTTAACAAGCTGGTAGAAATCAACAGCTGGATCAGCAGCTTTCAAGTTGCCGCGTTGGATGTGGTTGTCGCTCCTGGCATTGCAGAAACCACCGCTGCGGCAGAGAAGCTGCAACAGGCTGCTAAGGCTCTCAAAGATTTTACCGATTTCAACGATGGCAGTCTTGAAGGCGATTTGTCCGTTATGATTGCATTGGCCAGCCCGAAAAAAGGGGTTCCGGCCTTTAAAACTGCGTCGCTGGAAGCGGATGCTACGGCTGCCAAGGCTGCGACGGATACCGCTGAAGCTGTTCGCCAGATTTCCCAACATGCAACTGCTCTTGGTTCTGCCAGTCTGGTTGAAATTGCGGCAATGGCCAAAGAAGTTTCCGGCGACATTTCCGTTGCGCAGGAACAAATGCAACTGGCACTGATCGCTTCGGGTGTGGTGTTGGTCGTGGCTCTGATTCTTACGCGGGTGCTGGTCCAGCGACCTCTGGTCAAGATCAGCGCAACCACCGAGCGGCTGGCTGAAGGCGACCTTAGCCCTGTCACCGGGTTTGACCGGTCGAGTGAAGAAATTTACCGCATTGCCCGTGCGCTGTCTGTGTTCCGCGACGGGCTGGTTGAAAAAGAGGAAATGTCCAAAGCCGTTGAGGCAGAACGGCAAGAGCGGATGGCCGAGCAGGAGGCAGCCGTTTCCGCGATTGGGGCCGGTCTGGAACGGCTTTCAAAAGGGGATCTGACTGTGCGTATCGATGACGACATGAGCGAGGGTTATGCCAAGTTGCGGGATGACTTTAATCAGGCTCTGGACACATTGAAAACGACAGTCTTTGAGGTTGTTAGTGCGTCTGAAAGTATCCGCAATGGTGCCACTGAAATCAGTCACTCGTCAGACGACCTGTCGCGCCGGACCGAAAGCCAGGCGGCAACATTGGAACAAACCGCAGCGGCTCTGGATGAGATGACAGCGAGTGTTAAATCGGCAGCCAAAGGCGCAACCCGGGTTGAGACGATAATGGCAGAGGCCAAGTCTGAGGCCGAGCAAAGCGGTCATGTTGTAAAAAATGCTGTTTCAGCGATGACCGAAATCGAAGATTCAGCGCGTCATATCAGCCAGATCATTGGGGTGATTGATGACATTGCGTTCCAGACCAATCTGCTGGCACTGAACGCAGGCGTCGAAGCGGCCCGTGCTGGTGAAGCAGGTCGTGGGTTTGCTGTCGTCGCGTCCGAGGTTCGTGGGCTGGCGCAGCGGTCTTCTGATGCTGCAATGGAGATTAAAACGCTGATCAGTGATAGTTCGAAGCAGGTCGAGAAAGGCGTCGATCTGGTTGGGAAGGCTGGCGATGCGCTGACCAGTATCTTCGATCGCGTAAACAACATCTCTCAGATGGTTTCGGAAATTGCGGTTGGGGCTGCGGAACAATCTACCGGTTTGAACGAGATCAATATTGGTGTGACCCAATTGGATCAGGTGACGCAGCAAAATGCGGCAATGGTGGAAGAGGCAACAGCCGCCAGCCATTTGCTAAATACAGATGCAAACAAACTGTCCTCTCTGGTGGCCCATTTTAGCATCGATGCTGGTGCTCAGAGCCAGGTTTCCTATGACCCCGAGCAGGCGAATGAGGCGCCGACCCCCAACGCCCATTTCGATGACTGGGACACGCCGGATATTGAGATGGAACCCGTTAAGGTATCCGGCGGGGGTGACGACATCTGGCAGAACTTCTAGGTCCGCTGCACAAGTGAATTTGACGCTAGTACTGTATGTAAGGCCAGCCAATGCGCTGGCCTTTCTTGTGGACGTAATCATCTGCGCGGGTTGCCTGAACGGGCCTGGCTATTGGCGGGGGTTTATATGGAGCGAAGGTTTGATGATGCTGTCCATGTGCCGCCGGACAAGTGGTCTAACAGCAATGTGCCCATGATCATTGCCAGTGTTTCATCTGTCTTGCTGGCACCGACGATCGCTTCAACCATTTTGCGATAAGTCTCGATTGAGACCTGCATGGCCTCATTTTCAGCGATTTCGGCTTTGCTTTTGTTACGCAGATAATCAAAAAGAAGCGCCATTTCAGAGCCGAAATCGACCTGCATCACATTGATCAGTTGCTGAATTTGCTCCTGTTGAGTTGTGCTCTCGTTGAGCACGCCAACATCAACCTGGGACATTACCTGTTCCGTACAGGCAAGAAATAGCGACTCTTTGTTGGGGAAATAGTGATAGAGCGCGCTTTTTGAAACGCCAAGATATTCCGCGATGTTTCGCATGCTCCCCCCGGCATACCCGTGTTTTGAGAAGTATTTCGACGCACGAAGCGCCAGGTCTGCCCGGTGGGCAGCGTGGTCAACAATTTTGGGCATGTTCTATTTCGTCCTGCTGGTCGAAAAAGCATTGACATCATTTTGACGAAGCGTCTACAGGTATTAAATAGTCCAAATGGACGAAAAAGAGTTTTAGATGTTTGACCCTTACCTTGTTGCCAAGCTAGTCCACATTTTCGCCATTTCGATAATGATAGGGGCGACCCTAATTAATGGGCTCATCCATGGGCAGGCCAAAACCGCATCGCCGGTTGAGGCGGCAGGGTTGTTGCGGTGTGTTCTACGCGTCAACCGCCTGCTTATGGGGCCTTCACTTGCAGTGATCGTGCTGACTGGTTTTTGGATGGTGCATACCCTGGGGTATGATTTGCAGACCGGATGGATAGCGACTTCGGTCGGAATGAGCCTTGCTCTAATCCTAGCTTTTGTCGTTGGCGCCCGAGTTGAACATCGTTTGTTGTATATCGCTACCGCTGCCGCCGCTAAGGCAGACATGCGCCTTCCTAAATATTATCAGCGCGTGTTTTTGCAAGCCGTTCCAATTGGCTTGCTTGCGCTGATCTTGAGTCTGCTCTCGCTCGCCCTAATGATCTTCAAACCCTTCTAAGGTATATTCCTATGTCAAATTCCGGCGGCATCAATCGAGACCACGACCGATCAACCGGTCCCAAACTGATCTTTGCTGTTTTGCATGGCGCCCTCGTTGCGGGGTGCCTCTGGTTGGCCTTCGGTGGGCTGGATTGGGTGGATGAGCCAAGGGCGCGCATTCTTGCCCTATGTGCTGTGCTGTACTGGTTGCGGCATCTGGTGACGCTGTTTGTCCTTTTGCAACGCCGCGTCGCGATGTCAGAAGTGTTGGGTCTCTCCGTTTTTATTGGCGTGTTTGAAATTGGGTTCCTGGTTCTTGGCGCTGGGGTCGTTTCCGGAGTGCTGACCCCATTGGGAATGTTGGACTGGGCAGGCGCAGGGTTGGTTTTGCTTGGTTCATTTCTCAACACAGTGTCGGAACTGCAGCGATGGAAATGGAAGAGAAAACCGTCCTCCAAAGGACGGTGCTACATGGGTGGGCTGTTTGGTTACTCGATGCACATCAACTATTTCGGAGATACGGTGCTGTTCACCGGGTGGGCGATTCTTACCGCTTCGGCTTTTGCTTTAATCATACCCATTTTTGTGACTCTCGGTTTCGTCTTTTTCCATATCCCGCCATTGGATACTTACCTCGCCGGTCGCTATGGGGAAGAATTTAAGGCCTATGCTAAGCGAACGGCCAAATTTATTCCCTTCGTGTATTGAACCCAATTTGTGACATGGCAAAATTATTTCATGTTTAGCTTGATGAGCGGAGGACGCGTGAGCTGAGAACGCAGGCCAATCGCTGACGATGTTTTTGCAGATCGCCGCGTTGTCAGATGTTTGAGGAGAGGGTAACAACTCAGACAGCTGTGTTTCCCGTGTTGACAGTCCGTCGTTCGCACCGCAACGCTGGCGCCGCACTAAAAGGGAGCGCGGATATGGGCGTGCAAGAGTCATCAAACTTTCCCGTGATACGGACGGTTGGACTTCAGGGGTTGTTGGTAACATTCGCTGACAAGCTGAGTGAGCCATCGAACCGCGCGGCGCTGGCATTTCAAGGCGCGTTGGAACAGAGGTTGATGACGGGCGTGATTGAGACCTCTACCTCGCTTGCCTCGGTTTTTGTGCGGTTTGATCCGTCTGAATTGTCGCACGACGTTCTGCGAGAGCAGTTACAGGGGTTGCTGGCGGATCGTGATTGGTATGCGGCACCGCTGCCCGAGGGGCGCAGGTTCTGGCGGGTGCCTACTGTGTATGGCACCGATTTGGCCCCACAATTGGCTGAAGCAGCTGACGCCGCTGGCATGACCGAGGCGCAGGCAATTGACAGTCTCGGCTCAGCCAGAGTGCGGGTTCTCACCATAGGATTTGCTGCGTCGCAACCTTACCTTGGCACGTTGGGTGAAGAGTGGGATCTGCCACGTCAAACTGAACTGACGCCAATGGTACCACAGGGCGCATTGGTGCAGGCGATCCGCCAGTTTGTGTTGTTCACAGCACCGGCCCCCACCGGGTGGCGTCATGTTGGGCAGACCGGCATGCGCCTGTTTCGGCCGGAAATGGAACACCCCTTTGCGCTGCGGGCTGGGGACGAATTAATATTTGAGCCGGTGGCGCGGGCTGACTTTCTGCGGTTGCGTGAGGGTGATCCGTTGAATGGCGGCGCCTCTGTGTCGGAGATCGCATCATGAGCGGGTTGAAAGTCTTAAGTGCAGGTCCCTTGATGTCCGTGCAGGACATGGGACGCCCGGGCCTGTTGGAACGCGGTATTTCGCAGGGTGGGGCGGCGGATGTGCTGGCGCTTGCAGAAGGTGCGGGGTTGCTAAGCCAGGGGGCAGGGCTGGCTGCGCTGGAAATGGGTGGAATTGGCGGCACATTTGAAGCCGTCGGTACGCTCCGCATTGCCCTGACCGGAGCACCAATGACAGCCACACTGGATGGTGTGGCGCTCACCTGGAATGCCTCACATCTGGTGGAGGCGGGGCAGAAGCTGGTGATCGGCGCTGCGCGTCGTGGAGTGTATGGCTATCTCCATTTGGGAGGCGGCATCGATACCGACCGTTTTCTGGGGTCACGTGCTGCGCATCTGACCGGGGGCATTGGGCAGGCGGTGACAGAAGGCGATCTGCTGCCAGCGGGACAGGATGCCCAACGTGAGACAGGTCTGGGACTTGAAGTTGAAGACCGGTTTTCGGGCGGTGCGCTGCGAATTGTCAAAAGCTTTCAGTCGTCGCTGTTTGCAGATGATGTGTTGGCGCGGTTTGGGGATACTCAATTTAATCGGGGTGTCCGTGCCAATCGCATGGGTGTTGAAATGGTCTCGGATGGAGAGGGGTTTTCGGCCGCGGGACAGTTGAACATCTTGTCTGAGGTGATTGTGCCCGGTGATGTCCAGATGACCGGAGACGGAAAACCCTTTGTGCTACTGCGGGAGTGTCAGACAACTGGTGGCTATCCCCGTATTGGCACAGTGCTGCCATGTGATCTGGCGCGGGTGGCGCAGTCTGGAAACGGCGCAGCCTTGCAGTTTGAATGGGTGAGTTTGGAGGACGGACTGGCCATTCAGGCCAAGCACGATGCCTTTGTCAAATCGCTGCCGGGGCAATGTCAGCCGCTGATCCGTGATCCTTTGGATATGGCGGATTTGTTATCTTATCAATTGGTCGGTGGTGCTGTTTCAGCCAATGCTGACCCCTTCGAGAGTGGAGAGAACACATGACCAAATCGGTCGATCTGAATGCTGATATGGGCGAGAGCTTTGGTCCCTGGAACATGGGGGATGATGCGGCGCTGTTGGACATCGTGTCGTCGGCCAATGTCGCCTGTGGTTTTCACGCCGGCGATCCTGATGTGATGGCTGCGACCATGACCCGCGCAATGGAGTGCAACGTAGGTATTGGTTCGCATCCGGGTTTTGCTGATCTGCAGGGGTTTGGGCGGCGTAAGATGCAGCTGTCCAAAGATAACCTGAAAAACACCGTACGCTATCAGCTGGGCGCGTCTCGTGGGATGGCAGCGGCGCTGGGCGGGCAAGTACGTCATCTGAAACTGCATGGGGCGCTGGCCAATATGTCCAGCGTTGATGCGGACATGGCGCGCGCTTGCTATGAAGCCGCTTTGGAAGTCGACCCTGATATTATTATCATGGTTCTGGCCGCTACCGAGATGGAAAAAGTGGTGCGCGAACTGGGATGCAACTGGGCGGGTGAGATTTTTGCAGATCGGGCTTACAATGATGATGCAACGTTGGTGGACAGATCCAAACCCGGCGCGGTGATCCATGATCCGGCAGTCGCAGGCCCTCGTATTCTGCAGATGGTGCAAGAGGGGGCCATTATCACAGAAAGCGGTAAGCGTATTGCAACTAACATTGATACGATCTGCTTACACGGAGATACGCCAACCGCTGTGGCGCTGGCGGGGGCCGTGCGCAACAGTTTGACCGGGGGTGGCATAGAAATTGCACAGTTTTCCGGGCGCCGGGGCTAATATCTTTGCCCGGCCAATTGGCCGGGTTTCCCACATATTGGTAGGTTCTCGCATATTGTTTCGATTGAAAACAGCATGTTGGATATGATTTAGACAATATTGTATATTGGATGCTATCAAAGTGATTGTCTTGTGTAGTACAAGGCAGCAACCATCACTGACCATCAGGATCCTTAGCAATGACTTTTCAGTTCTTTTCGGACAAAAATCGCCCAGTCCATTTAGGGCCTTTTCCGCTAGAACGACTTGCACGCGGAGTGATGCCGGAGCTGGAGGATGTGCCAGGGTTTCAGCCGTTGAATTTTCGCCGTCCAAATTTGCCTGCGTCGATTGTCAATGCGATGGGCGAATATCAGGCGATGATGGATGCAATCCGCGATGGCATGGTCAATAAGGCCCGTGCCGAATGTCCCAATGATCCGCAGGAGCGCGCTGAGCATATCAAAGGTTTTGGCTATTTCTCCGATGCTTCTATGGTTGGCATTGGCCCAATGCCTGCCTCGGCCCGGTTGGATCAGCCTTATCGCAATCCCGATATTGATCGTTTGGCCGAAGATCTGAAAACTCGCCAGACCAAAACGCTGGCGGCAGGTATCGATGTCATTATGGCCGATCTGAAGGAGGCCATGAGCGCACCGCCCACCACCATTGGCGACCATTCGCGTTCCATTGTGTTCCTGTACGACATGCCCCGCGATCCAGGAGCGGATGAACAAGGGTGTGAGTGGCTGGTGGATGCACAACAGCACCGGGCTTGTTTGCGTGCCAGCGAAACTGCGGTGGTGTTGGCCAACTATATCCGGTTGTTGGGGTGGGATGCCAAGGCACATACCGGCACCTCGTCTGATGTGGATTTAAATCAGTTGGTGGTGGCAGCTGGACTGGCTACAGTTGAAGAGGGACAATTGGTGAACCCCTATCTAGGGACACGTTTTGGCGTGGCGGTGGTTACGACAGATTTTGATCTGACAATGGATCAACCTCTGCTGCCAATGGATCAGCAACCTATGATGAAGGTCAAGGGGCCGCGCTGGTGGGTTGGACTTGGCTCGCAACGCTCGGCGCTAAATTTGGACCCCTTTAAAAAGCGAGACTATAAGGATGGAGCACATCCGTTTGAGACGTTGAAACGGGTTGAAGACCCAACAACCTATATCGACGAAGCCCGTGTGGCGCGGGTGCCGAAACGCGCCGACATGTTTGCCCGCGCGCAGTTCGGAGATATGGGCAAGGGCAATCAAAAGGCCGCCACAGGTGGCTTCTATGTGCGCAAAGCGGCGCCCTCGATGGCGCAGCGGCGGATGCTGGGGGCCTTTGTTCTTCTCCAAGATGGTGCCGGGGGCGGTGGGTCGCGACCAACAGATGCCTCACGCAATGCGGCGAATATAAAGGCGACCAGCTATTGGTTGGGTGTCGATGCCGTTGGGATCAGCCGTTGCCCGGACTGGACGTGGTACAGCCATGATGCCACCGGCGAAGAAATCGTGCCTGAGCATGACCAGGCGATCAGCATGATAATTGATCAAGGGTTTGAAACAACCGATGCGACGTCCGGGGATGACTGGATCGCCGTTGCGCAATCGATGCGCGCCTATTTGCGGTTTTCACTGTTGGGTGGGGTGATCGCGCGTCAAATTCGCAATCTTGGATTTAAAGCCAAGGCGCATACGGTGATGGACGGCGAGGTGTTGCAGCCTCCGTTGCTGCTGCTCGCGGGATTGGGCGAGGTGAGCCGAATTGGTGAAGTGATCCTGAACCCATTTCTGGGGCCTCGATTGAAATCTGGTGTGGTGACCACTGACATGCCTCTGGCGCATGATTTGCCGATCGATTTTGGCCTGCAACGGTTCTGCGAAAGCTGCAATAAATGCGCGCGTGAATGCCCGTCTGGGGCGATCACGGCCGGACCCAAACGGATGTTCAATGGCTATGAGATCTGGAAAAGCGACAGCCAGAAGTGCACCACCTACCGAATTACCACTCCTGGTGGAGCGATGTGCGGTCGCTGCATGAAAACTTGCCCCTGGAACCTTGAGGGGCTGTTTTCTGAAAAACCTTTCCGCTGGGCCGCTATGAATTTGCCAAAAACAGCTCCGGCTTTGGCCAAGTTGGACGATATAGTCGGCAACGGTGAGATGAACGCTGTCAAAAAGTGGTGGTGGGATCTGGAAATGGAAGAGGACGGCGGTTATCGCCCGACCCGCAATCCAGTGAACGCACGCGCGCTGCAAAAGGATCTGAAGTTAAAGTTTGAAGACCAGACTTTGGCTGTCTACCCGGCCAATCTGGCGCCGCACCCCTGGCCTTATCCTTTCCCAATGGACCGTGAGGCCGGCATCGAGGCCTATCAGGCGATGGTCACAGCAGAAGAGTACAAAGCACGCCGGACTGCGGGTGAAACCGGGGAATGGGATCACATTTATAGCAGTGACAGTGACAGCCCGGTTCTGAGGGTCGAGGTTTCTAAGGTCGAAGAGATGAGCCCGGATGTCACCAAGTATGAATTCAGTAGCCTGGACGGATCGGAGCTTCCGGAATGGACTGCAGGTGCACATCTGGACATTGTCGTCGCGCCCGAATTCCTGCGTCAGTACTCAATGTCGGGTGACCCGGCTGACCGCAGCAAATACCAGATTGGTGTTCTGCGAGAAGATCAGGGCCGGGGTGGGTCGGCGCTTCTGCACCGGATCTTTGCTCAGGGACGAAAGATTTTCATCTCCAAGCCGATCAACCATTTTCCGGTTGTGGAGGGGAGCAAGAGCTTTTTGATGGGGGGCGGCATTGGTGTTACCCCGATGATAGCGATGGCGCATCAGTTGTATGCGCAGGGCAGGGCGTTTGAGCTGCATTATTCAGTCTCAAGCCGCGCCGGTGCTGGCTATCTGGAAGACCTAGCGGCGATGCCCTGGGCGCAAAACGTCAAAGTGCATGTTTCGGACGAAGGAACCCGCGCTGATCTGGATGCGGTGCTGGCCGGATACCGTGAAGGCTGGCATGTCTACACCTGTGGTCCAGATCGGTACATGGATGGGGTCATGCAGGCTGCTGAACGGCAGGGGTTTGTCGAAGAGGCACGGCATCTGGAGTATTTTTCAGTGCCAGATCTACCAGAGTATGAGAATTATGATTTCACCTTGAAACTGGCCAAGTCGGGGCGCGAATTTGTTGTGCCTGCGGACAAAACCGCAACCGATGTGTTGGCAGAGAATGGTGTACAGGTGGATGTGAAATGCGCCGACGGCATCTGTGGGGTCTGTAAATGTGGTTTGATTTCGGGTGAGGTCGAACATCGCGATTTTGTTCTGTCCAAGGCACAACGTGAGGTCGCGGTGGTTCTGTGTCAATCACGAGCAGCCCAAAAGGACGGTGTAATGGTTGTTGACCTGTAATTCCGATTCCATCGGTTGGGTTAACCGGGGCAACGGCACCCATATTGTTTGAGTTTCTGCGTTATTCGTCGAGAGCGCACCTAGAGATGTATTGTAGTCCATAGGTGTGTCTTAAAACCGGCTCTGCGTGTTTTGCTTTTTGCTGAGCTGGGGGTTGCGAATGTAAGTGCAGGTTTACCTGACTTGACAGATTATACTCTTGCCCCGACTGTCAGCAAAATTGAGTGCCTGCATATTTTCGAGTGAAATCAGTTTTGAGAGCAACATGGAACTAATTCCGGCCAACGAAAGACAAACCCAAAAAAGCGACCGAAGCTGGTTTACTGGCGAAGTTTGGCTAGAGACTATAAATCTAGCCCCAGCACCTGCCAGGCACCGGGCTGTTCATGTGACATTTGAAGCTGGCGCCCGTACGGCTTGGCATAGTCACCCGTTGGGACAGACAATATATGTGGTCGAAGGGGGCGGTGTCATTGGCACCCGGGATGCGTTGCCGAGAGTAATACGCGCCGGGGACTCTGTCTGGCTTCCTCCTGGGGAAGAGCATTGGCATGGTGCCGCACCAGATGAAAAAATGAAGCACATTTCAATTCAAGAAGCCGAAAGCGGCTTTGTCACCACTTGGATGGAACACGTTGCTGAAGAGGACTATTCGACCTTAGCGGAATGAGGTTCGTCATTGGCTGCTGATCTGTGGTGGCCATTGTTCAATTGACGCGCTTGGTGTGCCAGTTGACGGATGTCGCCCCAGAGTTCCGCTTTTTGCAACTCTAACGGGGCTGGCCAACTGCCACTTACACAGGCCACATTCACCAGTTCCAAGTATTCATGTGCGTTGGATTGGGAAATCCCTCCGGTTGGGCAAAAATGTATCTGTGGAAATGGGGCGCCGAGTGCTTTCAGTGTTGCAACCCCACCTGTCGCGGCGGCGGGAAAGAACTTTATGAGATCAAATCCCCGATCCAGCAGCTGCATAATCTCACTGGCTGTGGCTGCACCTGGTAGCAGTGGAAACCCATGTTCCTTGCAACAATCGATCAAACTGTGGGCGAATCCAGGAGAGGTGGCGAAAGTCGCACCAGCCTGAAGAGCCTCCATGGCGTGCTTGGCGGTCATGACGTTCCCGGCTCCAATTGTTGCGCCAGGGACGCGGGCCATTAAAGACATTGCTTGCAAGGCGACCGGAGTGCGTAGAGCGACCTCCAGAACAGGCAGGCCTCCTGCGACCAAGGCTTCCGCTAACGGTACCGCATGGGCGAGATCCTCAATAACCAACACAGGGATGACCGGTGCCTGACGGCAGATCATATGCATTGAAGGTACCGCATTGGGTCGCTGCTTAGGGCTCGGCTGTAGTGTCGGCTGGGACGACGGCACGATCATATCTGATCACCGGTTATAGTCAGCTGTGCGAGTATCCGGAGGGCCGGGCAAGAAATTCGGGCGCATTCTTTGAGGTTTAGGTGCTCGGGACATGCAAAGCTGTCGGTTGTTTCCTGGGGGCGTGGTGTCGCCATTGCTTGGGTCATGGTTTGGATTACCTTTGTATCAGGATTTAGGGCGTGCGTGGGAAAGGTAAATGCCCGAACGTCATTGTCGATATCTTGCTCTGGTGGGTTGGTTCTAAAGCTGCTGGCTTTCTACCTCAGCCTGAGGGGGCAGCGAGTTGGACGGCTTGGCGAGATGCATATTGCTGAATTGGCATGGAGCTGTTTCTCCGACTCGCGATAAATCATCGTGCTTTAGTGGTCTGAGTGGTTGTGACTACTATATCTGGATGTTTTACGCGAACTTGTAGTCACTGTTGCTTAACCCTTGTTGGCCTGAGCAAAACCAAAAGCCTAGAAAGCGCACCATTTTCTGAGTATTTCGTTTGTTTACAGTGTGTTATAAGAAAGTTTCAAAAAGGTAGATTTAGCGCTTGCGGGTTTGGTTGGATAACCCTAGAACCCCCCTTACCGGCGGCGC
>NZ_WQLV01000018.1 GCF_009753675.1 Parasedimentitalea huanghaiensis
GCCTATGAGGGAGAACTAGCGGGCGCCACCTATGCGTGTCATTGTTTTTAAAACTGCAATTTTAGAGTATTGAAGTTGAACTAACTGCGCATCTCTGCCTTTGAAGCAGACAGCGGAGAACACTGGTCATCCATTCTTCCTGATTCAAGCATCCCCTTTGCTGCAGCGCGCGCACTTGAAGCGTTGAAAAAAGGAGCTTTTGCACAAGATATGGACCTTTTACAAAAATTCAGATTGCCAAATTTGAAAAGTGCCCGCTTCCGGTAATCTTGGTTGCAGTTAAGAGTAATGCTGACGTATTTGACCGGAACCTGGTAGAGACAACCCATGCAATTTGACGAAGCAACTTCAAAATTCAACGATTTTTTCTTTCGGGCCTAATGGATAGATATTCGGACGTGGCATCCATCAATCGTAATTTGCCCACTACACTAGCGCGAAAACTGCTCTGAAAGTTATCAACAACGAAGAGTTCTAGTTCCGCAATGCTACGTGCTGAACGACTTTTCTGAAAATTAGATATGGTCTGAACCTCATAACGAAAGCGTTTTCTGGCGCCGTTGACGAACGCTTTCGAAACGCAGTAGACGATATTTTTGCTGGCACTATTTCAAGTGTGAACAAGCTCCTGAGAGGGTAGATGACAGTCTAAGTGGCGGGCATACGGCGACACCGAATTGATCGTTCGAAATGACCCAACAATTGCAGTACCCGGTCTATCGGTCGTTTTTCCGGTTCCAGTTATGTATTTGTCCTAAGAGACTTATGAAGCGCGCCTAGTCCAAGTTACCGAAGCAATTCTGAGTAACTGGGCATAGCTTCAATCACTTGGTCAGAAGACGCTTGTCGCCTATATTCAGCACATGTTTTTCCATACAGCCATTGGAACAAAGCACCCGGATTTTGCAGAAGAGCAGGAATGGCGGCTGTATTATCGCCCAACCGAACGTGAGAGCCCAGTTATGCTGTCACGAATTGAGGTATTGGCTGGAGTTCCTCAAACGATTTTCACCCTACCACTCAAAACCAACCTGAAAACGGCCTTCACAACGCCGATGTCGAGAGCCTTTTGGATCGTATCATCATTGGATCCACAGAATATCCTCATGTAAGTATGCGAGCTTTCGAACAAGCATTGGAAATGCAAGGGCGTTCAGAATGTCCAAAGTAAAGTGTTCGTTTCAGACATCCCTTTGCGAACTAGATAGAGGACGTCTCACAAGGACCCTATGACAGAACAGTCGTTGATGTTGACACTTATTATTGCGGTAACCGGAAGAGCCCGGAGGATGCCGGACTGCGTTGTAAAAACAAGGGTATTTCTGGCAATGGACCGTGATCTGAACAGATTGGGTACGTGTCTTTCAAATCGTCTTCAAACGGGGTTCAAACTGCATTTTGCCAGTATTGGGACACCAAACTCTGCAAATTCCAATCCCCCCCGAAGCGCCATAATAGTAAGGCTGGAGCCCATCGGCGATGCCTCAAGCACTCGTAATTCCTGCGACTTTCGAGCCTTGGAACTAGAAAGCATTTTTAAGGGAAGCTACAACGCTACGCGGCCATTCGCAGCGACCAGCTCCAATGTCAGCAACGCGTATTTAGCACGCTTTGCAAAGTCTGCTCTCGGGACACGTCGACATGTAACGAACGGCTTTGAGCTGCCATTTGTGCAAATGATGACCGTTTCCAGCCCAAGGGCGCCAAGCAACATTGACCAAGAAGAAAGGAATTGGGTACTTACTTTGAACACTCCAACTAGGAGATGAACTGAAACTGGCCTTAAATAGCCAAATCGAAAATGATTTGACCTGATTGCAGCTTCGAGGGAGGCAGCTCACTCTCCTCTCGGCTCTGGTGAATTTCATCTGATCGAGTGTGAGTGGCACACCTACAGTAGCTGCTGTTCACATAGTGGAGACTTGGCCTCTAGAACCAATATCGCCAAGCGAAAATGATAGTCTGGAATTTTGAATAATGGCTTGGATTACCCTTCAGCAAAGATTAGCATCAAATATAGATTTGATGAACTAAGAACCGAACATCATTCAGATTGGAGCGATCATCCAGTTTTCAAGTCATGATGACCTTAGCCAATTCGCGCAACTGGCTACACCGCTATGGGTGTTTGATGTGGATAGGCACAAAATATGGTGGGCAAACCCAGCAGGCATTGACTTTTGGGAAGCGCATAACCTTCTAGAGTTGCTGGATCGAGACTTCTCCACTGACAGCGATACAGTACGAATTAGGTTGCAGCAAATCGTGAACAGTTCCAGTGGATCGGAACGGATACAAGACACTTGGACGTTGTACCCAAACGGCGATCCGAAAACCGTCAGTTTGTCTTTTCTGCCGGTTCACATTGAAGCCAACGTGAACGCTGTATTGATCGAAGTTAAACAGTATTTTGACAACAACACTGACCAAGAATCTCTTCGCATTCTCGAAGCGGCACGCGCCTCCGCTCTGATGGTCAGCACGTTTTCCGCGGACGGTCGTTTACTGGCTCAAAACCCGGCAGCTTTGAATTGCTATGGCACAGCTACATCCGGGTTGCTTGGAAATGACATGGTTGGGCGCCTAAAGGATCCCGATGTTGCCAAGCAACTCTTGTCGACTGCTACTGGCGGACAGAGTTTCGATACAGAGCAGGAGATGCGTACGCAAAATGGCTTTAGGGTTCACAGAATTCTTGCACGCCGTGGACGTGACCCGGTCACTGGTATCTTTGTTGCCGTCTTAAGTGAGGAGGACATTACCAAGCAGGCGATTATTCAACGTCAGATGCAAGAACTGAACGAAAGGCTTGAAGCGGAAGTTATCGAACGAACAAGGAAGTTGGCAGAGAGTGAAGAACGATATGCCTTGGCTACGCAAAACGCAGCAATTTGGGATTGGGACATTGAACAAGATCATCTCTTTGTTTCACCAAGTTTTATTGAGGCCCTGAAGTATGATCCAAGTGATTTTCGTGTCGCTCTTGCTTCCTCAGGTATAGCCGATCTTGTACACCCAGAGGATGTAGTTTCCTATCGGGCGGAACTTGATAGGCATCTAAATGAGCCGGATGTTCCGTTCCATCATGAACATAGATTTCTAATGGGAACTGGTGAATTCCGCTGGTTTCACGCCCTGGGTAAATGTGTAGTTGACCATGCTGGAGTCCCAAAGAGATCTGTTGGACTTTTAACAGATATTTCCGACCGAAAACGGCTTGAGGCGTCATTGTTTTCCGCTCAGCGGCTAGAAGCCATAGGGCAGCTTACAGGAGGCATTGCGCATGACTTCAATAATCTTCTGACAGTCGTGCAGGGCAACGCAGAATTGCTAGAGATTGTTGACGATCCTGACCATGAATTGGCCGGTCAAATCATTAAAGCAGCCCAAAGAGGTGCAGAACTTACGCGTCATTTACTTGCTTTTTCCAGAAAGCAGACATTGCTTCCTAGGTCAGTAGATCTATTCGACCTGGTCTCTACGATCAGTAAAACCTTGCTACGTGTACTTGGCGAGGAAGTTTCCGTGACCACTCAATTGGAAGACAATTTATGGGCCATTCATGCAGACCCCACCCAAGTTGAAAGTGCTATTTTGAACGTGGCACTTAATGCGCGGGATGCAATGCCACAGGGCGGAAAACTGGTCATCGAATGCAAGAACAGAGAAATTCCGGGTGGCGGTGGACGTTCGAACATCGAGTCTTCCCTTCAACCAGGGCAATACGTGGAAATAATTATCCGCGACACTGGCCTAGGTATGTCTGAAAATACTTTAGCGAGAGCGTTTGAGCCATTCTTCACAACTAAAGAAGTCGGCCAAGGCAGTGGCCTTGGATTGTCAATGGTATTCGGGTTTTCACGACAGTCTGGCGGTGACGCAACGATTCAAACAGCACCTGGTGAAGGGACAACAATTTCCATCACCCTTCCACGCTCTAATAGCGTACAAGAGACAAAAGCAGTTTCCCGACCCAGTGATGTCATTCAAGGTAAAGGTGAACACATACATGTTCTGGAAGATAATCCAGATGTGCAAAAAGTGATTTTTGAAACTTTGGAAGCTATGAACTATCGCGTTTCACTATCAAGCAATGCAGAAGCCGCAATGCAGGCAGTAACCCAAAAGCCCCATCCTGACCTTATTCTGACTGACGTGATCCTGCCAGGGGGGCAAAGTGGATTGGATTTTGCGAGACAGGTAAGTATCTTACACTCAGGAATCAAGATTGTTCTTATGTCTGGGTATCCTGAAGGCCCGTTGACTGAAATTGCATTGGTGAAAGAAGGCTACGCATTCCTCCAAAAACCGATGGAACGAGTATTGTTGTCACAGACTATTCGTTCAGTCCTAATTGGCTAAGAGCACTCGCATTTGAGAACAGTTTTCAAGATAGTATAGATTTAAGAAACCAATCCATCGTACCGACGCCTGCTCTCCTTCGTAGTTCAAGAGCTCCATAGCGCTATACTTTTAGTTGTGATGTCCAGCAGCCAATAACGGAGCCCCTCACACCCGTTCGGGGCACCTAGTTAGTCAACCTTTTTGATTTTTTTTTGGGGGGGGAGGACGGATAAAATCAGGCTCTGAAACCAGTCGTTTTTCAGGTTGCAAAAGCTCACAGATTTGAACTTGGAACGGTTTTTCTGCGGTGCAGAATCAAGTCAATCTTGGTGCAACAATTGAAATTTGTCAGGTGCGTGGGCCGCGCAGAGCCGACATTCGCGTCAAGCGCTGCTAATGTCGGCTATGCGCCCTTTGTGCTCAATCTAACGGGTCATGCTGTACCCAGCACGGATGTCGTAGAAGGGCTGGGAGCGGCCATTAGACGCGATCACCACCAACGGCAGCTCTGCGCAGTTAGCGACCTTTGCAAAGTCAGTGTGGTACGCCAGGGCAACAGGTGCGACCGCCCCAAAGCCGACCTAGAGACCAATCGCGGCGAATGGCCCCTCCTCCTGCGATGCTCGTGTAAGCCCATGATGGGTTCTGGCCAAGGCTGCAAAGGTACTCGCAGTTACCGTTCCGGTTAACTTCTGGAAGTACATGCATTAATTTCTGCAATATTCATTGCACGAATCATTTTTATGCCACATAAATTGCAAAGGAGCTGCTGGAGGGCATAATGAAAGACGTAGATACCTCTCCGTTGAGTGAGGTCGTTAAGGCCTTTGACGGGAAGTTGACTGGATCAGATCGATCAATCTTGTCGGTTATTCTGAATGATCCAGAGCAATCCGTATTCCTTTCAGCCACACAGCTGGCAGAAGAGGCGCAGGTGCATGCGTCCACTGTAGTCCGGCTTGCACACAAGTTAGGTTTTCAAGGTTACCCCGAATTGCGCGACCGGCTGCGAACCGAGGTCAAGCCGGGTGTGGCATTGAGCCAACGCAGCCAGCAACGAATGGTGTCCATTGAGCAAGGTTCAAACCTATCTGCCTTGATCGAAAGCGAAATTGAAGCACTGCACGCATTGCAAAAATCGATCTCGCAAACGCAAATCAACGCCGCCGCTGAACGCCTTGCCAACGCCAACACGATCCATATTGTCGGCCGCGGTGGGGCTGCGCCTTTGACAGTACACCTTGATCGTCGCCTACGCCGCAACGGGTATACTACCAACGTTGCCTTAAATATGCAGCGACGTGATTTGGCAGAAAAATTCATGGGGCTGCGCAAGGGCGACGCCGTTATCTTTTTTGCCTTCCAGGCGCCGGAATCGCTACCTGCTGGATATGCAGGGCTGATCGCACACACCGCACGAATTGGTGCGCATTCCATTCTCATTTGCGATTCAACCGGGCTGACAGCACGACCGCGCCCTGACATCACATTGATGGTCAATCGGCCGGACGAGGGTGTTATGCAGCTTCGCACTGGCCCGATGGTTCTGTGTGAAGCTCTTGCAATGACATTGGCTCACAAGAACCCAGAACGCGCAGTAGATGGGCTTGAAGCCCTCGAAATTCTGCGCACCAACTTACTGAATGATAAGGACTGAGAATGAGCGACATTTCCGTTCCAGCCCACGGATTGCGATCCCGCCTGCACAGGAGTGCAACGGATCCCGTCAATATCCTGATGCTGCTGCTGCTGGCGGTATTGGCCTACCTTGTGTTGTGGCCATTTATCCAACTTACAATTGAAACACTGACTTGGAGCCAAGGAGATCGCCGCCTATCGCGCGATGCAGTGCCAGGCGAGTTTACCTGGTTTCACTGGCTGCAGGCCACCACCGGGCCACTTTCGACCAAGGTTCTGTATGGGCCGCTGATCAACACGATGATTACCGGCATCGTGTCAACTATTCTCGCTCTCCTTGCTGGCGGTGTGTTGGCTTGGTGCGTCGTGCGATCAGACATGCCGGGCAAACGTTGGCTGCAACCAATCCTGACATTGCCTTATATCCTGCCGAGCTTCGCCATTGCTCTAGCTTGGGAAACTGTATTCCGCAGCCCAAAGGTGGGAGGACAGCCTGGATTGTTCGAAGCGCTTTTGGGGACTGCACCACCTGAGTGGTTATCTTATGGCGCGGTGCCGATTTCTATTACACTCGCGATCCACTATTTCCCGTTTGCCTACCTCTTGGTGGCCGGCGCGTTGGCCACAATTGACTCTCAAATGGAAGAAGGCGCGCTGATTTCTGGGGCAGGTCGGTTGATGATCCTGCGTCGGATCACTTTCCCAGTGGTAGCGCCCGCCTTTGCAGCTGCCTTTATCCTGACCTTTGGCAAGACCATTGGCCAATTTGCGCTTCCGTTCCTGTTGGGTGCGCCAACCCAATATCATACCGTCGCCACGATGGTGTATGCCAACTTGGCGTTAGGGCTGGATTCCATGGCGTTTGTGTTGGCCATCGTGCTGATTGCCATGTCATTGGTGGCAATCTGGTTTTCCAATCGCTTTGTCGGCAAAAAGTCGCGCCGATTTGAAACCATCAGTGGCAAAGGATTTCGTAGCCGCACAATCGCACTGGGAGCTTGGAGATGGCCGGTTTTCACCGCAGTAGCAATGTTCAGCTTCACCGTCGGTATTCTGCCTTTGATCCTGCTTGGCGTGCAGTCAGTGATGCTGATCGACGGGTTCTATGGGCTTGAAAACCTGACCAGCCATTTCTGGTTCGGCACCTCAAATCCCGAAATTGCGTTTGGTGAACCTGGCGTATTGCACAACGACATCATTTTGGGGGCCACATGGAACACGCTGAAACTGGCTTTCATCTCTGCTGTGATTGCCTCGGTAGTTGGCTTGGTGATTGCCTATATTTCAGTACGCCGCGCTGACAATCCGCTGGCCCGGGCTCTGGACCAGATTTCGTTCATTCCGTTCCTGTTCCCGACAATCGCCTTTGGCGCCATGTATCTGACTCTGTTTGCCGAGCCGGTTGGCCCGATCCCAGCGCTCTATGGCACATTTACCCTGCTGGTACTGATCTCGGTTGTGTCTCGTCTGCCCTATTCGGTGAAGACCGGCGTAACTGCGGTCACCCAGATCGGCAAAGAGCTGGAAGAGGCAGCCGAACTGGCAGGTGCGGGTTGGGGTATGCGGTTTCGCCGCATCATCATGCCGCTGGCCAGTTCGGGGGTCTTGTCAGGCATGATGGTCAGCTTTGTCGGAGTGATGCGGGAATTGTCGCTGATCATCCTACTGATCACACCATCAACACGGGTGCTGATGACCGTTGGCTTTGGCTATGCCGAAGAAGGTCTGTCCCAACTTTCAAACGCGCTGGTCTTGATCGTGGCCGTGCTGACAATCATCGGCGAGCTGATCTTGATGTGGATCGGCAAGGGCAAGATGGCGCGCCTGCGCGACAAGCAATCCTAAGGAGGAGCAGAAGACTATGGCTAAGATAACCGTTCGCAATCTGACCAAACGTTATGGGTCAGCAACTGCTCTGAACAATGTGTCACTTGAAATCGAATCTGGAGAGTTTTTGGTACTTCTTGGGCCTTCGGGTTGCGGAAAAACCACCCTCTTGCGCTGTCTTGCCGGTTTGGAAACCCCGGACGAAGGCGAGATCATTATAGGGGATCACGTAGTGTTTTCCTCCAAAAACAACACTATGGTGCCACCCGGAAAACGCAACCTTGGCATGGTGTTTCAAAGCTATGCGCTATGGCCACACATGAGCGTGCGGGACAATGTGAAGTTTGGCCTTGATGTGCTTAAGACCCCAAAAGGTGTGGCCGACGAACGGCTTGACCAGGTACTGGACGATGTTGGGCTGGCACACTTGGATGGGCGCTACCCTTCGGAATTGTCCGGAGGGCAACAGCAACGCGTGGCCCTTGCCCGATTACTGGCTACACAACCGCCTGTGTTTTTGATGGATGAACCCTTATCCAACCTTGACGCACGGCTGCGCATGGACATGCGAGTTGAACTGAAGCGGTTCCAATCTGACACCGGAGCAACCACAGTTTATGTCACCCATGATCAAACCGAAGCCATGACCATGTCGACCCGCGTGGTGGTGATGAAGGATGGTGAAATCCAGCAAATTTCGCCCCCCGATCAGCTGTATCGCCAGCCGGAGAACACATTTGTTGCTGACTTTATCGGCATGCCTCGGATCAACTTGGTCGAGCTGAACGCCGAAGATGGACGCGCTACCAGCTTCTCAAACGGTGACATCCGGGTGGAAACTGGATGGGCACCCGGGGTGCAAAAGGTGATCATTGGTGCCCGCCCCGAAGACATCACGCTGTCTACTGACAGCGGTGCGCCGGGGGAAGACTACCAGATTTCAGCGGTCCTCCCCAATGGGCCGGAAACCATCATCCAATTGACCAAAGGTCAAACGGTAATGATCGCCCGGGTTGGACACGACACTGAATTTGCCACTGGGCAGACGGTCAAGCTTTCGTTCAAGCGGCAGTCTCTCAACATTTACAACGCGAAAACTGGTGCTCTTGTCACACCGCCAGACATGGGGGTGGCCAAGGCAGGTTGAAACGGAATTCTGTAAAATTAAAGGGAGGAAAGTGAAATGAAGACCAAGAGAAATCTACGGTTGTTGGCCACGACGGCAGCCCTCGGCCTGATGTTGGGCAACGTCGCCGCCGCTGATGATGCCTGGCAAAAATCTGCGGGTGTCGGCGCCTACGCAAATGAAACACAAGACTGGGCTGCCATCGAAGCTGCAGCCCGTGAAGAGGGCCAGGTTGTCATTTACTCCGTGTCCTCACGGATCGCCAAGCTGGTTGATGGTTTCAAAGAAAAATATGGTATCGATATTATCGGCCATGACATGCCGTCCGACCTTCAAATCGAAAAGCTCCGCCGTGAAAACAATGCTGGGGTTCACGCGGTGGACGTCTTATTCAACGCCGAAGCAGCACTTTTGCTTAACGAAGCCCTACCAGATGAGCTGGTGTGGAACTTCATTCCCGACGGAATGACCGATGATCTGGACACCGGTGAAACAGAGCCGTTCTTGATCCAACGCCACAGCAGCAGGGTGGTCTATTATAACACGGCTCTCAACCCCGATGGCGCCCCAATTGACTCTCTTTGGGACTTGACCCGTGACGAATGGAAGGGCCGCACCTTGTTGCCCAGCCCTCTGGAAGACAGCCTATCCGCCAACTTCATTCAAACCGTGCTTCACAATGCAGAAGAAATGGCGGCGGCCTATGAACGAGAATTTGGTGAACCTATCACCTATTCAGAAGGCGTTCTGGAAGCGGTTGAAGACAACGCCACAATCACTGAGCCGGATGCCGGGATGGAGTGGCTATTCCGCTTCTTGGGCAACGAGCCTGTGTTTCAGGGGTCAACAACAAAAATCTTTAAAAACGTAGGTGACGTGCAGCAGGATAACCCACCGTTGGGCATTACAACTTTCTCAAAGATGCGCAAAAATAAAGAGGGGATTTATGCTGCCGCGCCGATTTACGACCTTGATCCAGTGTTTGGTGTCAGCTACCCAACCGCGTTGGTTATGGCCAACGAGGCCCCTCATCCCAACGCGGCCAAACTGCTCATTAGATACATGATGGAAGAAGACGGGTTCAAACCTTGGAACGAACCCGGAGACTATGCCGCGCGCAGCAGTATCGAAGCAACTCAGGTCGAAGACTTTAACCTGCCCAAATTCGACGATCTCAATTTGTGGCCAATCAACCCTGAAGAAATTTACTTCACCAAATACGGCTTCCTCGCGCTGTACCTGGCGCTTGGTTAAACCTGTTACGCTCCGGCTAAGAGAAGCTTTGCCGGAGCGTTTCCAATTCTTCTTCTAAATCTCTGGGTGACCGGAAAGGACTTTTTGTGAGTATCTCCACAATTCTATTTGACGCAGGCGATATCCTGTATAGTAAGCCACGCCGAAAGGCGGCTGTCGCAAAGTTTCTAACGGATCGAGGCTATAGTGAGCCCATGGCCAAGGATCCGGTTGAGCGACAAATGCGGTTAAAGGCCCATGCTGGTGCGATCGGTGTTCGTGATTTCATGACTTGGCTGATGGGGCACTATGGCGTCACCGATCCGCAGGATGTTCAGGACGGCATCGAGCTGCTCCTTTCGCAGCAACGCGATGTGACGTTCTTCCCGGAGGTTGCCGAAACCCTACACACTTTGAAGCAGCGTGGCATAAAACTGGGGATCGTGACAAATACCTTCAACCCACCTGCAGAAAAGAACGAATGGTTCAAAACCATTGGAATTGATGGGATCTGGGATTCCTATGCAGATTCCTGCGAGTTGGGTGTGATCAAACCGGAACCCGGTATTTATTTGGCGGCTCTTAAACCAATCGGCGTAAAACCAGAAAACGCCATTTTTGTCGGTCATGCTCAGGTGGAAATCGACGGGGCGAAAAGGCTTGGACTAACAACAGTGCGCTTCAACGCCGATTCAGATTGCGTCTCCTCTGACTACGCGATCGACAAGTTCAGTGAGCTTCTCGATATCCCGAGCAAGATAGATGGAACTAAAAAAATGTCTTTGGCATAATAGTCGCTCCTAGATCATTCAGACAAAGCACCAACGAGAAATTGTTTAAGTTTCCACGACTGACAGCTTCCCAAACACTGCCGTTTCCAAAGTAGGATGCCGACGGATGAAATCTGCCTATTCAACCAACGGTCTGGGAAAACTGATTTCCTAGTGCCGTTGGTCTCCGCTTATGTGCATCTCTTACTGATCTAGGGTCTGCTAGACGCTTGTTCTGCGATAGTCGCCTAACGCGCTTGAGGGATCTTGATACAAGTCGCGGGGACTGGCTGATTTTGGCAGTTTGTGCCCCTATTGGACAATCGTTTCTTCAAGCCCATTTGCAACACCTCTTAACCGATTTCCCCCTGGTAACTGGGGCTGCTGTCATGGCTAAGTGGCCCACCGCGCTGCGGCAATGTCTTCCTTTCCGCACAGCGGTCGTTCGAGCAAATCACGGCGAACGGCCGTTCTCCGCCCTTAGTGTCGAATGCTGCACTTAACACCAAGGGCGGGAACGCATTGCCGCTCCTCCAACCGACTTTGCTAAGGCTATTCCAGCTGAAATTTCTTTATTTTATTATACAGTGTTCGGGGCGCCATCCCCAGATGTCGGGCAGTTTCTCCCTTGCGGTAATTGTGCTGCCTCAACGCGTCAGCTATCCAGTCTCGCTCACTAATGGGCTCGGCGGCCCCCCCAGAATAAATCTGTTTTGGGGGCTCGGACACTTGAGCTGATTTTAGGAAACTTACATCTTGCGCTGTAACTCGTCCGGTTGCATTCAGGGTCACGACTCTTCGGATCACATTCAACAGCTCTCGGACGTTTCCTGGCCACTCATGTTCAATGAGGATCCTGAGCGCCGCATTGGTGAACAATACATCCGTGCCTTGGGTGAAGGTGCGGGCAAAGTAACTGGCCAACTCGGCTATGTCGTCCCGTCTATCACGCAGTGGTGGTACAACAATCTCAATTGTATTGATGCGATGGTACAGATCACGGCGAAATATCTTGGCCTGGACCAGCGTTTCCAGATCCTGATTGCTAGTGGTAATCAAGCGGGCATTCACCGTCCGCCCGTCCAGTGCTCCAATTCGCTGGACATAGCCTGTTTCGGCAAACCGTAACATCAATCCTTGCAAGTCAGAGTTCAGCGCAGAGACCTCCTCGAGGATGAGACTATTGCCATGTGCGGACTCCAACGCGCCACGGGCCAACGGGACATCGCGACGGTTCAACCCGGCGACCTGCCCTAGCAACTGAATAGACCCGATGTCGGTCGACAAGCCCGTACAATCTACAACCACCGGATCCCGTTTTGATGTACTGTTTTGAACGTGAATGTCCGCGGCCAGTATGCTTTTGCCTGTGCCCGTTTCGCCAGTGATCAAGATGGGCAAATCGCTTGGGGCCACATCGGCAACGACTTTGCGCAGGTCTTGCATGATGTGGGAACCGCCAACAAAAACTGCAGACCGGGTCGAATTGCTTTTGGCCCCCCGCCCCATTTTGGAAATTATCGTGTAGGAGCGAGCAACTTCCTTGATTGCGTGTTCTATCGGTAAGCGGTCGATAGTGGAGCCTGCGATGTAACCGTTAACTCTGCTGAGTCTTGTAACCGTCAGCGCGTCTTCGGGGGATGTTATTGGGCCGCCCTCAATCAAGGTTTCGACGGTATCAGGGATACCTTCGAGAACCCGGTTTGCCAAATCTGCTGCGGCTTCCAGTGTCAGGTTTGTTGATACTCCAGTGCCACCGCCAGTGAAGCCAACAACCACACAAATACGTTCGGCGCCGGCATCATGCATCATCCGCGCCTCACGGTTCGTGCAAACATAGGCCAGCGTTTTCAAATCCTGTGCAGCCGCGGCACGGATTAGGTCACATTCCTTGCCAAACCCGATCCCTTCGGCTTCCATCAACTGGCGCAGTTGCCCCTCGAGCATTGCGGAAGAGGGAAAATTGCACACGCCAGCGAAACCTATGTCCTTTGCCTTTTCCACGATTTCAGCCGGATCGATAGCCGGATCCCGGACGTTCAAACCCGCCAGAACTGGGGAAGAACAGCGATGCAAAATCTCTTCCTCGGCGATCTCAAAGACCCATTCATTTGCCGGACGCAATGGCAAATAGGCTGCCAAAGATGAGGCCCCTCGCATTCGCAGTCTGCCCGCATTGAGGACTAGCAAGAAATCTGCACCGGCCCGATCCACTGCAAGTGCGGTTAGACCCGACCCGACAGCTGCACCAAAGATAAAGGGTTTTTTTTGCTCGCTCATGTCTGAGCCAGATAGGCTACCGAACCATCTGCCCCCACATCCACCGCTCGAATGTTGTTGTTCAGCGCAGCATGCTCATAGAATAAAATCTCCACACCCTCGGCCTGGCGATGCAGCTTTTCGATTAAACCGCGCAGGGAGGCGATCAACAGATCTGGTGGCCCGTCGTCAGTCTGCGTAATCAGCCCAGGATGTAGCACCAGGTGTCGTAGACCTGCATTCAACGCTGCGCGTCCCTGTTCTAAAGATCGGAAGAACGCCAAGGTTTGAAAGCCATATCGCTTCGCACCAGCAAGCCAGGCGTACTCCAAATCTGATGTGGCGGGCATTGATGCCATCAGTTGTTTGACCTGACCCTGAAACAGTATCGCAGAGGGCCAATTGGCTACGCCTGAATACCCGTGGTCGTCAAGTCGGCGCAAAAAGCTGTCAGCGGTGCCAAATGGATCACACGTCAGCACGCCAGCATAGGTACCATCTGCGGTGCGATCCGTCGCAAAGAGGGCCCGGTTATTGTCTATACGAGGCATCACCATTGCCAAATCGGCCTGCCCCCCCGTCAACCCTTGCAGGGCGGGACAATAGATAGGCGTCCCTTGTGAGGGAGGTGAATGGGGGATGCCCGTCAAAAGTAACCGTTTCATGATGTCTCTATATCAGCAAAAATCGGCAAAAACAGGCGGGTATTTCCGTTTTGCCGATTTTTCGCGGCGGTGCGATTTTCAACCATCTGTTTTTGCTCGATTAAAATTTTGGAACTTAAGTCAATTTGCGTTGAGGCACCGGCATGTATTGCTGAAAATGTATCAAACACTAGGGAGATTTCATGACGTTCTTTCTGATCGTTACGCTAAATGGACTGACACTCGCGGCACTGTATTTCCTGGCAGCCAGCGGGTTCACTCTAATTTTTGGCCTGATGCGCACCGTAAACATGGCGCACGGAGCCCTTCTGTTGCTGGGTGGATACGTGGGCTTTGAGGTGGCAAAGACCACCGGTATCTGGCCGTTAGCTATACTGGGCGGCGGTCTGGCTGCGGCGCTTGTGGGCGCAATTATCCAGTTTGGTATCCTTGGCAGATTTCAGGGAGATGAGCTGCGTCAGACGCTGGCATCGATTGCACTGTCAATTATCATGGCTGACCTGATGTTGTGGTTCTGGGGTGGCATCACCTATCAAGTGGCCATGCCCGACGCCTTGGCTGGTGGGTTCCGGTTGCCACTTCTTGGGGTAGGATATGCCACTATCCGCTTGGTTCTCATCGCCTTTGCTATCGTTGTTGGTATTGCCCTGTGGCTTGTCATTGCCAAAACTCGACTGGGCGCAATCATCCGCGCAGGGGTCGATGACCGTGAAATGCTGCGCGCGCTTGGTTTCGATGTGGCAAAAATATTTGTTGTTGTTTTTGCACTGGGTGGTTTGCTTGCCGGTATGGCGGGTGTTGTGGCCGCAAGCGCGCTATCCATATCGCCGGGCACCGATCTTCAGTTCCTTCTGTCCTCGCTGGTCGTTGTCATCGTTGGTGGCATGGGCAGCGTTGGCGGCGCGGCACTTGGCGCGCTTCTGATCGGGCTGGCAGAGCAATATGGGCTCGCATATGCTCCAACCTATGGTGTGGTCTTTACCTTTGCTATCATGGTGCTGGTTCTCGCGGTCAGACCACAGGGTCTGCTTGGAAGGTCAGAAGCATGAGGACCGCGTTTTATCTTCTTCCGCTTGCGATGGCACCGCTTTTTGCCAATGATTTCTGGTTGGTCCAGATATTGGGTCGAGCTTTGAGCCTGGGTGTCATTGCGCTGAGTCTGACGTTTTTGGCGGCCTATCTTGGTGTGGTCTCTTTTGCCCAAACAACTATGGCAGGGGTGGCGGGCTATACCGTCGCCTATTTCGGACCAAATACTGTAGATGTCGGCTATGAGTTGCCGTTCTACGTGATCCTACCGCTTGCGATGATCATGGCCACCCTCTCCGGGGCATTGATCGGGCTGATCGCGCGGCGCAGTCAGGGCATCTATGCGATCATGATCACGCTGGCGATTGCTGTGGCGTTCTTCTACTTCACCCGCCAAAACTATTCGGTCTTCAATGGCTGGACCGGCTTCTCGGGGCTACGGGCACCAGATATTGCAGGCATAAATCTACGGGCACCCGTACCGTTTTATCTGCTGTGTCTTGGCGTGGCGGCCTTGTCTCTGGTCCTTGTCAACGGCTTCATCAAATCTCCGCTGGGTCTGACCATTCAAGCCGTCCGAGATGAGCCAAAGCGGGTGCTGGCGATTGGTATCCCGACCACACCGGTCATTGTGGCAGCCTATGCGTTTGCCGGATTCATCGCTGGATCAGGTGGCATTCTGAACATTTGGCTTCAGGAACGGATTTCATCCTTTTCGGTCGGGCTTGGTCCCATTGTGGATATTCTAGTCATCGCGGTTATTGGCGGATTGAAGCATCCGATCGGAGCATTCATCGGCGCGATTGCCTTTGTTTTACTCGACACCTTCGCCGTCGATTTCATTGACCGCGAGAGGTTCAACACACTCATCGGTCTCGTATTACTTGCCATCATTATGGGGGCTCCTGATGGCCTGCATGGGTTGGCGAAATCATGGTTGTCCCGTTCCGCAAAACGACCAGCCAAAATCAAAACGTAAACAGGGAGGAAACAATGTTTACCAATCTAAGAGCTATTACGATGACCTCGATATTGGCGCTCGGGGTGTTCACCGCACCTGCGTCAGCTGAAGACATCAAGATCGGCGTCATCTCGATCCTAGAGGGTGCATTTGCAGCGCTTGGTCAAGACGGTATTCGCGGAGCAGAGCTTGCCGTTGCTGAGGCAGGAGGCGAAGTGGCTGGCAACAAGATCGAAGTGATCACAATGTCATCCGACGCCAGCCCGGACAGTGCGGTAAACGCGGCGCGCAAATTGATCGAACAAGATGGCGTCGACATCATTGTTGGACCTTTGTCTGGCTCTGAGGGGCTGGCCTTGCGCGATCTCTCAAAATCCTACCCTGCGGTGACCTTCCTGAATGGATCATCCGCAGCACAGGACACAACGTTGCGCGACTCATCCGATAACTTCTTCCGCTTTGGTGGCGATGGTGCCCAGTGGATGGCCGGTGTCGGCAACTACGCCCACGACGATCTAGGATACCAGAAAGTTGCGGTTGTGGCTGAGGATTATTCCTTCCCCTACACGCAGGTTCTTGGGTTTATGACCGAATTCTGTGCAGCTGGCGGTTCAGTTCCGGATAAATTCTGGACGCCGATTGGAACCAAGGACTATTCATCTGTCGTCTATTCTATCCCATCAGATGTTGATGCGATTTTTGTTGCACTTGGCGGTGCAGACGCCGTGAACTTTCTAACCCAGTATAATCAGGCTGGGGGTGACAAACCCATCATCGGCGGCTCGATCACAATCGACCAATCTATCCTAGATAGTGAAGGCCCCTTTAAGAAGCAGCTGATCGGCGCGCCTGCGGGCACCCCAACGGTCAGTGATCTGGACGGCACAGAATGGAAAGCGTTCACTGCCAGCTATACCGAACACTTCCCCGATGGCTTTACAGCGCCGTCGATCTTTGCGCACCACTACTACATGAGCGCACATGCGGCAGTTCTAGCCTTGGAAGAAGTCAAAGGTGACTTGTCCGGCGACCAGGCAGCATTTCGCGCCGCACTGTCCGACTTGCAGTTTGTAACGCCAACAGGTGGAACAATGCGCTTGGATGAAAACCGCAACGGCATCGTTGATAATTTCGTGACCGAAGTGTTTGAGCGCGAAGATGGCACCCTTGGCAATCGAGTGGTCAAAATCATCAGTGATGTTGATCAGTCACTTGGCCAGGATCCTTCCGCCTTTTTGGCGCAAGGGCCAGTAAGCCGGGACAATCCTTCGTGCCCGTAAGCTACGACCATAAAGCAGCCAACGCCCTGGAAATTCAGGGTGTTGGTCGCCGCTTCGGTGGTTTTTGGGCCGTCAAGGATGTATCCTTGACTGTCCGGCCCGGTGAACGTCGCGCGGTTTTAGGACCGAACGGCGCTGGTAAGACCACTTTATTTAATGTTTTGACGGGCGATCTGGTGACCTCTGCGGGCACAATCCGCATGGACGGAGCCGATGTGACCCAAATGCCAATGCACAAACGCATCAAGGGCGGACTGCGCCGTACCTATCAACACGCACATCTGTTTAACGGGCTGACCGTTCGTGACTCCCTATTTTTATCCGTATGTGGCGTAGCGGGAGGCTGGCAAAGATTTATGCCACTGCGGCTCAATGATGGTGCTGTTGCCAAAGCCGAGACCCTTGCTCAGTTGTCAGGCCTCAGCGCAGAACTGGACCGAGAGGTTGCCAACCTGTCCCATGGCCAGCGGCGCCAGTTGGAAATCGGCATGGCACTGGCGGAAAACCCTAAGATGTTATTGCTGGATGAACCAGCCGCAGGCCTGTCGCCCAGTGAACGGCCGCGGTTGGCTGAACTTCTATTATCGCTTCCCAAGCATATCACGATCATCCTGATCGAACACGATATGGATATCGCCCTTAAGACGTCGGACAGCGTTTCAGTTTTGCACAATGGTCAGCTGTTGGCCGAAGGCACCCCCGAAAACATCATGTCGAATGAAGCGGTGCATAAGGTTTATATGGGAGGGGCGCATGGCCACTGAATCCTTGCTAAGCATACGCGATTTGCAGGTTCACTATGGAACCAGCCACGTATTGCATGGCGTAAACCTTGATGTGGATCGCATTTCTTTGGGCATGCTGGGGCGTAACGGCATGGGCAAAACCACGCTGTGTGCCGCGATCATGGGGTTGGTGCCAGCAACCGGTGGGTCGATCCATTTTGATGGCCAAAACATCACCGATGCGACTCCAGAAAAACGCGCACAGCTGGGTATAGGCTATGTCCCACAGGGACGCCGAATATTCCGATCCCTAACGGTCGAAGAACACCTGCGCATGATGCAACGCAAAGGCAGCGCCTGGACGGTTGATCGTGTGTTCGACACATTTACACGTCTCAGAGAACGCCGCCGCAATCTGGGTGATCAATTGTCTGGTGGGGAGCAGCAAATGTTGGCTATCTCGCGCGCCCTTATGCTCGACCCTAAGCTACTGGTGCTGGATGAGCCGACCGAAGGTTTGGCGCCTGCCATCGTGTCGGATGTCATCGACCTTGTTGCCCGTTTGTCAGCCGATGGCATGGGCATATTGCTGGTGGAACAAAACATTCACGCCGCCTTTGCCGTCGCGCAAAACGTGGCAATTATGGTCAATGGTGAGATCGTAGAAACCCTGCCCGCCGCTGATCTTGAGGGCGACACAGAGCTTCAGAAACGCCACCTCGGAATTGAGCCGGGACAGGTCATGGCCGAAGGAGATATCACATGAGCAAAGTCTATGTAATTGGAACCTGTGACACCAAAGCCCCCGAGTTGTGTTTTGTGCGAGATCTTATCCGAGCCACTGGCGTTGAAACCGTTCTTGTCAATGTAGGTACCAAAGGTGGTGAAGAGGTGGCAGATGTGCCTGCCTCTGAAGTGGCCATGTGCCATCCGGATGGTCCAGCCTCAGTTTTTGTAAATGATCGCGGACAGGCGGTTGTGGAAATGTCCCGTGCCTTGCGGGCCTTTGTGCTAGAACAAGAGGGCCTAGGTGGCATCATTGGATTGGGTGGATCAGGTGGATCGGGCATTATCGCCCCAGCCATGCAAGCCTTGCCAGTCGGCGTGCCAAAAGTGTTGGTCTCGACCTTGGCATCGGGCGATGTCTCGGCCTATGTCGGACCATCTGACGTGAACATGTTCCATCCGGTCACGGATGTCTCTGGGCTAAATCGCGTGTCGCGCAAAGTCTTGGGCAATGCGGCCCACGCGATTTCCGGGATGATGACGTGGCGACCGCCGGTGGTTGTTGACACCCGTCCAGCCATTGCTCTGTCGATGTTTGGCGTGACCACACCGGCGGTTCAGGCCATGACCGACAGCCTGCAGCAGGAATTCGATTGTCTGGTCTTTCACGCCACCGGAAGTGGTGGGCGCTCTATGGAGCAACTGATCAAGCAGGGCGACATTTCAGGCGTGCTGGACATCACCACCACGGAAATCTGTGACCTTCTGGTTGGCGGCGTGTTGAGCGCAGGTGAAGACCGTTTGGACAGCATCGCCCAGACCGGGGTGCCCTATGTTGGGTCGTGTGGCGCTTTGGATATGGTGAATTTTTGGGGGCCGGACTCTGTTCCCGACAGGTTTTCTGACCGGTTGTTCTATCACCACAATGCTCAGGTTACGCTGATGCGCACGACGGCTGCGGAAGCTACGCAAATCGGCGACTGGATTGGTCAAAAACTGAACGCCTGTGACGGCCCAGTTCGCTTTCTTCTTCCGCAGGGCGGAGTGTCTGCGCTGGACGCGGAGGGGTCACCGTTTTGGAACCCCAAGGTTGATGCCGCCTTGTTCCAGGCGCTTGAAGATACAATAGAACAGACCGAAAACCGTCAGCTGATCAAATTAAATCACCACATAAACGATCCGGAATTTGCAGCGAGTGCTGCGGCCCATTTCCGTGCAATTGCCAAAGCCTAAGAGGATATTATGTCAAAACTCAACAGAACCGAAATCCTCAGAAGACTGCGTGCTAAAATTGCACGGGGTGAAACGCTTGTGGGCGGTGGGGCCGGAACCGGCCTGTCGGCAAAATGCGAAGAGGCCGGTGGCGTCGACTTGATTGTGATTTACAACTCTGGCCGCTACCGCATGGCGGGCCGTGGCTCTCTGGCCGGGTACATGTCCTATGGCAACGCCAATGAAATCGTCATGGATATGGCCAGTGAAGTCTTGCCGGTTGTTCAGGACACGCCGGTTCTGGCAGGTGTAAATGCCACCGATCCTTTTTGCCTGATGGATAAGTTTCTGGATGATCTAAAGGTAACTGGTTTCACCGGTGTTCAGAACTTCCCGACCGTTGGCCTTATCGACGGAAAGTTTCGCCGCGAGTTGGAACAAACCGGCATGTCATATGCGATGGAGGTCGATATGATTGCCCGTGCGCATGCCAAAGATATGCTGACCTCCCCGTATGTTTTCAACCGTGACGAGGCTGTTGCGATGGCCAAAGCAGGCGCTGACATTATCGTAGCGCACTTTGGATTGACCTCAGGGGGGGCAATCGGGGCCACCGATACACCTGACATCGACGACTGCGCCGCGCAGTTCAATGACTGGGCCAAAGCCGCCAAGGCTGTGCGCGATGATCTGATTTTTATCTGCCATGGTGGACCATTGGCCGAACCCGCAGACGCACAGGTTTTTTTGTCGCTTTGCCCTGATTGTCACGGATTCTATGGGGCGTCTTCTATGGAGCGATTGCCCACAGAACGCGCAATTCGCGAACAAACCGCTGCGTTTGGAAATTTAAAACGCGCCACTCACCAAGTTGTAGGAGCTGCAGAATGATCAAGGTTTTCTCATCCACCATTATTGATGTACCAGTCGATCAGGTCTGGGAGCGGGTAAAAGATTTCAATGGATTACCAAATTGGCACCCAGCCGCGACTGACAGCCGGATCGAGGACACGCATGCACCTGGCGCTGTGGGTTGTATCCGTAATTTTGCCCTGAGCGATGGATCGGGTCGTATCCGTGAAACGTTGTTGGCTATATCGGATGTTGAACGGTCATTGACCTATAACATGCTGGCGGGCGGGCCATTGCCGTTTGTGGACTACGTCGCCGTTATGCAATTTGCTCCGATCACAGATCGCAACCAAACATTCGCCACTTGGTCTGCGGAGTTCACTGCGGGCGACGGCCAGATAGATCATTGGCGCAAATTTGTCGCCGACGACGTGTTCATCGGTGGATTTAGGGCGTTGGAACAAAGTTTCTTCGATTGAATGGTGGAATTAGAGCGGTGGAGAAATTGAAGAGTAGGGTCGCACAGGTTTAACTATCTACAAAGCGCGGCCAACTAGTATGAGCCTCGCTTGATCAGCCACTCGTCGGAACTCCGAAGGGACCAGTGCTGTGTACCTCTAAATAGATATCCGAGAATAACACTGTCAGTTCGTCGTGCAACACCCCGTTATCTGCGCGCCCTCTGCCAAATTTTTGGAGCCATTTCGGTTTTCCTGCGGCAGCAAACCCTTTTAGCCCAGCTTTCAAAAAAACCAGGGCACGTCATTCAGGCTGAAAAAAGGCATTTTCAGAGTTTCTCTTCCTAAGACAACCAAATTTTTAACTGGCAGTTTGTTATGGACACAGGATTCCCCTAGTTTTGGACCTATGCCTTCAATGCAACCTTTGACGAAGCGGGCCTTCTTTAAGAGAGCCCCGTAGAACCGCAGCCCGCTCTTCGTGTATGAACTACCTAGATCGCCAAATACGTAAACGAATGTCTTAAAGGGGCTGACAGCGGTCACCTGGGTTATTGGAAAAACACGTGATTTCGCCGCACACGTGTTGCCGCATCGCCGCAAGGCAGCTTTGAGCCCAATTTGACCGATGCTGTGCTTTGTCTGAATGGCTGTTTTAAATATTGAGCATGTATCGGGTCGCTCGATCCGTAGTCGTGTTGCTATCTACGTTCCAAACAAGAAAGGAACTAGAAACATGAGCTTTCAAATTCATTCCCTGCCAGCCAAGGACTTTGCAGACTTTTTTACACTCTCCGATGCTGAACTAGCCGATAGGAACGCGTGTCGTCAGATAGTGCAGTCAAAGCCCGGTACTCCTTGCCGCGTAAGTATGGCTGATGCCGAAGTGGGTGAAACTGTCATTCTGTTGAATTATGAACATCAACCTGAACATTCGCCCTACAAGGCGACCCATGCAATCTTCGTGCGAGAAGGCGCACCGCAAGCCAATTTGGCTGTTGGCGTGGTGCCAGAGGTTTTGCGATCTCGCGTCATCTCGCTACGATTGTTTGATAACAACCACATGATGATTGATGCTGATGTTCTACAGGGTGACTGTCTTGCTGATGCCATCACAACAGCGTTCGAAAACGATCAGGTGTCTTATGCCCATCTACACAATGCAAAACCCGGATGTTTTGCTGCATCCGTTACCCGTGCAAAATAGGTCGAAACAATGAGGTAGTTCGATGAAGCAGCCATTGATGTGCTTGCGGCCAAAGTCGGCAAAGTCCGCACTGCCGTCACCCAGCCGCCAATAATGCTGCGCTATCCTCGAACGGCTGCAATGCGTATGCTGTGTCGCGGCGTCAGCTAAGCTGGGCAATGTCGGGTGTGGGCTGGAACCTGCCGTTAGACGAGCTTGGCATAGATGGCGGCTTTGGACCGCTACTCCAGTTGGATCAACAACCGTAATGATGGCAAGGTCCGCAAGCGAGATGGGAGCAGACCGACGGCACGCCATTTGGACCTCGCAAGCAACCATCCTGACCCGGAATGCCAAACTAGAGCTGGCTTCTGGAGCGAAGCCTGAACATCCCGGACGGTAAGCTCTGTGCCCCGGTTTTCCGCGCCGCTCTCGCAAATAGCTGTGGGTGCCTGCGGCTTAGCCCCGTCGAATGTATGGCAGCATGGTCGCTGTTCCACTGACCAACTTTATCTAGCTGAAGGCCTAGGTCTTGTCCGTTGACAAGGCGACAGTGGTTGGGCTGCTGCACACTTTCTCTCGCGATTACCGTGACCTTGAACACTTGTTGATAAGGCCACGTGATGACCACTCCTCACCTGCCCCATCCAAAACCAACAGCCCAGGTCGAACCTTACTACGAGATCCTGGGCCTGGACGACACTCTTCGGTTTTTTGAGGCCTTCGGTGGCACCGAAATCTATATTGCAGCCAACCCCGGAATCCGCTCCAGCGTGGTTGCTGTGGTGGGGTATGACAAGGCCAAGGCATTGACGGAAATATCTCACCTGCTGCAGCTTCGCGTCCCTTTGGCCAAAAAGTGGCGGACCCTGGCGTATAAATCCCAAGGTTTGTCAACGGTTCAGATCGCCCGCAATCTCTGCGTGACCGATGTGGCAGTGCGCAATTGGCTGAGAGCTGACGCGAACAAGGCCGCAGCCCGCTGAGCCTTCAATCGTCTGCCCCCTTGGCCTCACATTCAGGACTTCAACCCGTCTTCTGTGTTTCGCGCCAACGGCGTTCAAAGACCGTTCAAAGTCAATTTAAAGACGCGCCCAAACCGACAATTTGAATGGTTTTCCCGCTTCCCGAATGGTTACTGCAATTTTCTCTGTCCCAAAATGCCGATGCCGTGCCGTTCAGATCTGAACCCCGACGACACCTCAGATCACCGCTGTTGTTGGACACCTATACTTGCAGTAACCGGAAGAGCCCGGAGGATGGCGGAAGAAGCCGGACAGAGCATTAAAAAAGGGCGTTTAAGATAACGAACCATGATTTGGACAGATTGGTCGCGTGTCTTTCAATCAAGCATAAAACGGGATTTAAACGCCAATAGGCCGGTGTTGGGACATCAAAATCTGCAAATTCCACCATCCCTCAATAGCGCTATAATAAGGCTGGTGCCTATCGCCGACGTCTCAGCCACTCGTAATTCAAGGGAATTTTGACCCTTGGAACTAGAAAGTCACCTTTTTAGTTCGCTCGACTTTCTAGATAGAGAATAGCTGTTTGAAGTCATGGCAGTACGAAAACTCTGTGCGCCATTTATTGCGCTGGAACTAGAAAGCATTTTTACGCGGAACTATGACATCATGCGCTCACCCATGTCCGAACAGGAATTCATATTTTGTGTTCTTAATCACAGGTGCTGCTCTGCAATAATTTTGCACAAAGGGCAGAGAGCGGACTTTCTCTTCGATCAGCTCCACTGGCGGCAGTGCGCAGTTATTGACTTTTGCAAAGTGGACACCAGGACGCGCCGGCATGTCACGAATGGCCTCTAGTTGCCGTTCATGCCCGTCGTGAAGAATGGCTGGTCCGAGCCCATTCGAACTATCGTTCTGCGTTGCAGCGAATGTCGGCTTCTAAGATCAGTGAAGAAGCAGGTAAAACGCAAAATGTCCCTTTGTTCTACAAGCTATTCCAGAGCCGGGGCCAGCCTGCTTGCAATAAGGTCTGCCGAACCTGCCCCTGTCAACGCAACGACTACGACGGCTTGATGGCGCGCACTCCATCCTACGAACGATGATGCGCCATCCAATCCACCTGAATGGCCCATCAGATAGCTCGGCGGAGATTGACTTATAGCCACGTAAACCATTGTCCCAAGTCCATTGTAGCGTGTTGGCTGAGAGGGATCAGAGGCGGAGTGGAACATTGGATAGAGCTGTTGCGTCATGCGGTTCAGCGTCGTTTCAGATACGACGGATCCTTCAAAAACGCCGGCGACGAACGCCGCCATGCTTTCTGCGTCGCCGATGACGCTTCCCGCACCACCGAAATGGTTGATGACTTCTCGCACGTCGCCGTTCGCTTGGGAGAGTGCGACGACATTTTCTGGTCGCTCACCTGCCGCCATGACTCGAAGGCGTTCTGCTTGTGTTTTCGCTATGACTTGGCCATCGACAAAACTGTGGTAACTTTGCCCAGAGACCTGCTCAATGACTTCTGCCAAAAGCGCATAGCCTGAGTTGCTGTATCGCCAGTTCGTACCTGGGCAAAACAGGTTTCCATGTCGCTGGAGCACGGCGATTTCATCTTCTAACGTCATCAATTTATTTGATGCGCGAACCTGTGCGTCTTCGTTTGCGCTAAAGAGGCCAGACGTGTGGTTCAGCAACATCTCGAGAGTGATCAGTTCGCCGTCAGGGATGCCCGACAAATAATTTGAAATCGGGTCGTTCAAGGAGAGACGCCCTTCTTCTTCAAGAACCAAAATCCCCAAAGCCGTAAACAGTTTTCCGGCGCTCGCCCAATAATGCAGGTCACGAGCTGTGGACGGATCCCCTGCCGTGCGAAGATATCTACTTCCATCGAGCCGAAGAACTGCGGCATCCACTGTTTCGGTCGGCAGCATCTCAAGAGCGTTTTCAAATGCAAGATCTAGTCTTTGGACCGTCGCCGCAGGGATGGTTCCAGTTGACCCAAACCGCCCGGTTGGGAAGCGAAGCTCTGCATTTTCAAGTATGGAAGGACCATCGTATGATAGTCCTTGCGAACAATCGCGCGGCGTTGAGCTTCCATATGACGAGCAAGCACCAACGAGGAGGACAAAAGGTATATGGAAATAGGGGCGCATAAGTCTTTCAATCACCGAATAATTATTGCTAAACGATAATTATTTTTCTATAAAAGATAATACAAGAGCCTTTCAGAGGAGCTGGCATGTGACCCCGGGTGTAAAAGAAATTCAGATACGACGGTGGAGCAAAGTTGTTGCAAACACCTGCCTCATCAGTGCTTTAGCTCTTCCCGCGCTTGTATTGCTCGGGCTTTACCTGAGCGAGCGAGCGTTGCCATTGTGGATGAGCGCACTCGGATTGCTGCCGGTGATCCTGTTCAGCGTAAGTATGGTCGCGGCCTACCGATGCTTCGCATCGTTTGCACAAGGGCAATGGTTCTCTCAGCATCCCGCAAGCCATTTGCGAAAATCTGGGATCTACCTCGTTTGGGCAAGTTTTGCGGGTATTGTGATTCCCGTTCTGATTGAGGCACTAGCAGCGCAAAACTCGATCACGCTGTCAATTAGCAGCTACCAGTTCCAAAGTCTTCTGTTTGGCGCGATCATTTGGGTTTTGGGGTCAGTTTGGCAAGACGCCTACCTTGTCGCCAAAGAAAATGCGGAATTTGTATAATGCCGATAATTGTGCGGCTGGACGTCATGATGGCAAGACAGAAAGTCTCTGGCAAAGAGCTGGCGCAAGCCATTGGCGTAACAGAAGCCAACCTGTCGCTCCTCAAGAGAGGGCATGTGAAGGGAATTCGCTTTGAGACGCTATCGAAGATTTGTGTCTATCTTGACTGCAAACCAGGCGATGTTCTGGATTTTGTGGATGACTAAACTGGATTGTCAAACTCGGTTGCTGTTGTCCTCCGGCGTTTGTCCTGTCGTAATTTACAAGTGCGCACTGCTAGATCTTAATCATCGGCACATTATTCTCTGGGGGGCGCATGCCTAAGAAATCACTTCTGATGATTGGCGTGTTTCTCTTGGCAACGACAATTTGGGCTGCATTGCCTCGGGTTTCAAACCCTTCGCCAGACTATCAAACCCAACCGACCAACGATGGCTCACATGTCGAAAAGATACGCGCGGTTTGGCCCGGCCCCAATCCCGAAGACCGCGTTCGTGCACGAGTGGTAATGAGCGGTGAAGATATCATTTTCGAGGATGGACCGACCAGCCAAGTCATGAATACTCATTCAATAAGAAAATCTCTGCTTAGTTTGATCTATGGAATCGCGATTGACCAAGGTTTGATTGACCTCGAGGCGACACTGCAGGAGCTTGGAATCGATGAAAATATACCACTAACAAATCAAGAAAAATCGGCCACCGTCCGAAACTTACTTATGTATCGGTCTGGTATATATCTGCCTGCGGCTGGAGAACATGACAGCCAAATCACGGACAGACCAGCCCGTGAAGAGCATGAGCCTGGCGAATACTTTTTTGCCAATAATTTTGACGCCAATGCGCTTGGCACGATCTTCATTCAGGAAACAGGGTACGAGCTTGGACCGTTCATGGAGGAGTTCTTAGCAACACCTCTGGGTCTACAAGATTTCGACGCCAACAACGTGATCATGGGGGACCCATGGTTCTGGCCAAGTCAGGATACTAGGCACCTTCAGTACTATGTTTACATGAGCGCCCGGGATTTGGCTCGCATCGGCGCTATGGTTGCTCAGGACGGCCAATGGGGTGGTCGTAAAGTCATCCCGAAAGACTGGATCGAACTCATAACCGCCCCCCACAGCGACCTCGAAGAAAGCCATGTGCCAAATCACTTATATTCACACTTTGGCTTTCAGTGGTGGTTTCAAGAAGAAACAGGGACCGTTTGGGCCAACGGATATGGAGAACATTTTCTGATGGTTGACCCAACGCACGATCTTGTTTTGGTCGAACGAAATTTCTCAGGAAACTCGTTACTCAGTACTGCTCGCTGGTTGTCGAGCGGCAATAAGTTTTCAGGGTCGTTGTGGGAGTTAATCGACACGCATGCGATGCTAGTTAAAATTTCTGACAGTTGATCCTGTTCTTCAAGGTGTTGGTCGAGAGGCAAACTCGTACGTGTTTTGCTCTTAGCCTGCGCCAAAGCATCATTTTTGAGCCACCTACCTATTCACCCTCTGGCGCACGACGCCAATTTGGGAATGGGTCTTTTAAATGGGACCATGCTTCGGGGGTGAAGACTTGGGCGTCTTCGACAAGGGCGGCATCCAGCGCCGCAGTGATCATTTCCTTTTCCAATCCCGCGCCAATAAGGACCAACTCTTGACGGCGATCCCCAAATGGTTCCCGCCAATGCTGCTCGAGATAGGCTGATCCTTGTGGAGTATCAGGACGTCGCTCTGGCAGCACAGTGGCCCACCAAATGCCCAGAGGTTTGACGCTTGACATAGATCCAGCCAGTGAAAACTCTGCGTGGCAACCCAAAAATGTCCCTTTGCACGAAGGACTCCGGGCAGCGGGCCGTTGAGGGCCGCATACGATTTTTGAGGATCGAAAGGTTTGCGCGCACGGTAAACGAAGGAGGAAATTCCATATTCTTCTGTTTCGGGAATATGATCGGCAAACCCATATAGTTCTTTCGCCCAAAGTGGATTTTCTTGAGCCTTGTCAAAATCAAACAGACCAGTATCGAAAATTCGATCATGGGGTACTTTACCGTAATCCGCCTCGACAACCTGTGCGTCAGGATTCAGGGCCACAACAATCTTACGCGCCGCATCAAGTTGTTCATGGCTTGCGTCTGCCGCTTTGTTTAGCACGACGACATCCGCAAATTCGATCTGTTCAATAAGTAAGTTCACCAAGGAGCGGTCATCGCCCTCGCCCATCACTTCGCCACGATCCTTCAAAAAATCGTGGCTGGCATAGTCTTTGAGCAGATTTACACTGTCCACAACCGTGACCATTGTATCAAGTCGCGCTACATCGGATAGGCTCGCATCATCCCATCGCGAAAGTCGAACGTTGCCGCAACAGGCAACGGTTCGGAGATTCCCGTAGATTCAATCAATAGATAATCGAACCGGCCTTCCGCTGCCAGCCGTGTCACTTCTTGTAGCAGATCATTACGTAAGGTGCAGCAAATACATCCGTTGGTCATCTCCACAAGTTTTTCTTCAGTGTGACTCAAATCTGCCCCACCATCTCGAATGAGATCGGCGTCAATGTTAACTTCGGACATATCGTTCACAATGACCGCAACACGGCGTCCATCTCTATTACGTAATACTTCGTTGAGAAGTGTGGTCTTACCTGCGCCAAGAATCCTGAAAGGACAGTAACTGGAAGACGTGTGTCATGGTGTGTCATGATCTGACCTAGCTGTGAGAATACCTATTTCAAGTTGAGCAACGCGCCATGGGCTATGGCTAGCGCGTCGCTCATTCGGAGAGCAGGCTCCCCTAACTTTTATGCACGTTTTAATGCGCCAACATCTCGTTCGCGATGTCCTCACCGCTCATTTCAATTGGGAAATAAGTCGGCCAATTTGTCCATTCAGTCAGAATTTGAGCGCGATCATTCCCCCAGTAAAGGTGGTAGTGATCGGCTTTTGTAGGAACTATTTTATGGTCACTGAACTGAATGGACGCCGGTGCTTCAGCGTCACCACCTGATTTTTTAAAGAGAAATCGCACACCTTGATTGCCCGATTCATATGTCAGAATTTCGTACCCATCGTCTTCGTACTCACCTTGAATTGGTGTGCCATCTCGAAAGAATGTCACGGTTGAGCCGTTGATCAAAATACGTTCCACGTCAGTTTTGTAACCCGCTTGATAGTACGCATGATATTCCTCAACGGTCTTTTCGCCATTTTCGGCCTTATGCGTCATGACAGCATCTAAGGTGCCATCATTTAGATATGGGTGGATGGATTGCCAATCAGCAGCCCAATCAGACAAGGGACGCGCTTGAATCTCTGCTGCATTGATAAGGGAGGGCCCATCAGCCTTATGGGCGTGGGTATGTGATGGTGTCTGAGTTGCCGCTTGCTGAGCTGTCGCTTGTGTTGAAAACACAATCATTGCGCCAAGCGCAATGATGCCAGCTTGTTTGAGTGTTGTGCGTTGCATGAAGTTTCCAATTCTCGCCATATGATTCGTTATGTTATTACATAGCATGGCTCGCTGTAGCATTGAATAAATATGATATTCAAGACGCGTCGAATGTTTCCCGCGTAACTTTTCTTGGCTAGACCAATTGTCAAATGCAGTCCTGAGTGACTAGCGCAACGCAGATATGCTTTTCACACAGGTATGCAGATTGATCATGTCTGTTTTGGACTGGGGCCGGTCTTTAGGCGGGTTTCGCGTAAATAGCGGTTCCGGGTCGTTCTCTGCCGTCTGGTCAACATCAGTAAATGACTGCAAGGCCCCGCATTGCTGCCATTGAAGGGCGTTTGTTGGACTCATCTCTGCAATGTCGGCTAACCGCCATTTCGGGTCCTTGGTGGGCAGAGCAGCATCCGTCACTTTGTCCGCTCAGCCGCCACTCGCCGTGAGAAGCGTCAAAGACCGCTGAGCGGACAAAACTGACCTTGGATTTCCCGACTTCGCTGGCGCGGCATTTTCTCGAACTTGCAGCAGCTTTCATGCAGCTACGCAGCATAGGTCACCAAAGCAGTCATTAGAATTCGAGATTAGCAGATGCGAAATTCGAACCACCTTTTCTCTGCGGCTGTGCCTATGACTGCTTCGGCCTAAGTACTTTCAAACTACGTTTGCAGCATTGACCAGCCATAAAACAGGGTCACACCAAGTGTATAAACCGCAAGAATGACCACATTGACCGGATTTCCAGACAGTTTCGGTGTCTTGATCTGGGATACATTCAATCCCGCAAGGCACAGACCACACACCGCCAGAATGATCGCAAACGTTGAGCGCTCAAAGTATCCCGCAAACATGACGACAAACACAAGAATGATGCTGTTGTTATCAATGGCTAGCCCGGTATATTTAGCATCCCCCGACAACCCGAAGGTGCTGAAATAGCTCAGGCGGATCGCACCAAAGACCAACGTCACGAACACGACGGGCAGAAACACGGTACTAAAATCGGCATAACTCAGGATGAGAATGGCAGGCGTGACGCCGTAGCTGACAATATCGATCAGCAGATCAAGCGTACCGCCGAAGGCCCGATCATCCCCAGTGCGGCCTTTCATTTTGCGTGCAATCAATCCATCGGCCCAATCAAATCCCACGGCCCAAATCATGCCGATCATCGCTGCCGGGTACATCCCAATGATCAAAAAATAGATCGCCAGCAGCGAACACCCCAAGCCCGCAAGCGAGCAGATATTGGGCAGATCTTTGATGTAGGATAGGATCGGTGGGTTCGGCGCGGCAGCGTTTTCGATTGTCATGAGACATCCTTTGAGTTAACAGAACTGACACCTTGTCAACATTTGACAGGCAATCTCTGCTTTCCATTCTGAGTGCATTTGAAACGTGTCGTTTCAAAACATCAATTAACTCTGGGCTTCTGAAAGCCTAGAGATATCTCAGTTTAATTGTTTGAAACAACTGAACAAAATTCACGCACACGCGCATTCAGATGCCCTGTGCTACCACCGATGACGGGTGGGCAAAAGGATAAAGCGAAAATGATCGTCTATACCGTTGGCACGTTCGACCTGCTTCATGTTGGCCACCTGGCATTGTTGAAACACTGTAAATCTTTGGGCGATACCTTGGCCGTTGGAGTAGCCTCTGATGAGGTCGTGAACCTGTACAAACCCAACGTTCCAGTTGTCCCATTGGAACAACGGGTTGAGATGCTTGAAGCCCTTAGTTGCGTCGACATTGTGCGCCCCTATCACGCGCTAGAATACGTTTCGGGCTGCAAAGCTGTCGGTGCCGATATCTTTGTAATTGGCGAAGATTGGGGCACTAATTCCCACAACCTCGATGTTGATTCCTATCTGAAAGAGATGGGCAAAGAAATCGCGCAGGTGCGTTACAACCCGCGCACATCGTCCACAAAAATAAAACAGATGGTTCTGGCACAGTCCCAAGCCAGCAATCGACCGCACTGATACCACCCGCCGGTTTGCGGCCTCTTTTCGGCGTCGACCCCCATTTGTCTCACAAAAGGTGACCCATATGATGGCACTCTACTCCAAGCCTGCGGCGTTCAGCGCGGGTGAGTGTGAGCGTATCATTGCGGCCATCACCGCTGTGCCGTCCAACGATGCGATGCTTGTAGGTCAGACGAAAGACCAGTCAGTGCGCAGAGCAAAACTGGTCTGGGTGGATGACGTCGACGGGCTGGGCTGGGTCATGGACCGCTTAATCGAAATTGTCCGAAAATCCAATGCCGTCCAATTTGATTTTGACCTGCGCGAGTTTGCCGAGAGCCCTCAGGTCGCAAGTTACAAGGCCTCAGACAGCGGACATTTTTCTTGGCACTCCGACATTGGCGATGGCCCCATGGCACGTAAACGCAAGCTCACATTGGTACTACAGCTTAGTTTGCCAAGTTCGTACGAGGGTGGCGATCTAGAGGTTATGCCAAGTGCTCAGGTCTTATCTGCAAACCGCGCTCAAGGGTGTGTCAGCATCTTCCCCAGCTTTGTGCTTCATCAGGTGGTTCCCGTGCAACACGGCGTGCGCCATTCCTTGACACTATGGGCACATGGGCCTGCGTTCAGATGAAACGCCTCACCGGTTGCGTCGCAGTGGCCCGTTAAAAATCGTCGAATTCGGGCACATTTCCAATCCGAACAAGGAACGTCGGCGCACTTATCTCGCCCGAACTTGAATCCTCAACAATCATATAGGCATCTGCACCGGCGCAATCTGGCGATTGGCTCGCACGTTCCGCTCGGCTTTCGGCTTCTTGTGCCGTTGAATACTGGAACTGTTTGTCAATTTTCACACCCGCTGGTGCGCCCTTTGTCCCCTTGGCATCGACATAGGTTTGACAAATGTAATGGGTTTTTGACGTGTCGCCGTTATCGTCTGACATTTGGGCAATCCTTGAAAGAACTTTGGAGGAGAACGTAGTCAGAGCCAATCTGCGGCTCTCAACGCGCGATCGCTCAGAAACCTGAACGTTCGAGATCAACGACCACTATCCTACATGAACTAGAAAGTCCGTCGCAAACTTCATAAAAGAAGCTGCCGAATTCCGAAAGTTCGATCTGGTGCGATGGCCTTTGGGGGGTTCTTCTCCGAGGTGGTCCGCAAGAATGACCGGTTTTCCCGCCCCGCAGCAGCTGCCAGACTCACGCTGACGCAGCAATTTTTGCGCCGCGAGCGCACGTAGCAGGAAAACCAAATTCACACAATGGGCTCGAACCGACCGTTCGCCGCATTGGCCATGAACGGCTGTTATGGGCCGGTAGTTCCAGTTCAGCCTACAACAGTGAATGACTGCAACGATCTCCTAGCCGCCGTTGACGGGGGTTAGTTGGACTCGTCCCCGCAATGTCGGCTAATAGTCATTTCGCGACCTTGGTGCGCAGCGCAGTATCCGTCACAAAGGGCGGGGAGTCGGCGTTCGCCGCAGAATGCATCAACGGCAGCTATGCGCAGTTATTGATCTTTGCAAAGTCGGCCCCAAGGACGCGCCGACATGTCGCGAACGGTCCACTGCTGCCAATCGGGACAACGGCGGCGAATGGCTGGTTAGGGTCCAGTTTCAGTTTTCATAAAGAACAATCAATGCTCGTTTTTCAAAAGGCTTTGGATCATTCCACACAAGACACCAACTCAATTGGTGCACTTCTGAAACTGCGTAGAACAGGAAACTTGTAGTCACTTGGCGCATGTAATTGCTTTTTGCAGAGCCACTGCGATTTGATGCCTTTTGAAAGGTTTGGTCAACAACACATCACCTGCACCAAGAAATCCAGAATCTTTTGCCGCTTCTGCCGAGTAGCCGGACATGAAAATAATCTTCAGGTTTGGGAAGCGAGCTTTAGCTTCCGCTGCAAATTCCGGTCCGCTCATGCCACCTGGAAGCACCACATCCGACAACAGCAGATCAAACTGCTTCCCAGATCCTAAAGCTTCTCGAGCTGCGACTGTCCCATCTACGCTGGTTACCTGATATCCCAACCTACCAAGCATCCTGTTTGTAAGTTCTCGTACCATGGGGTCATCTTCAATTAGTAAAACAGGCTCATTGCTGCCAAGTGGCGTTTCGACAACGTTTTCTTTAATTGGTTTTACCGCGAGCGAGTGATCTCGAGGCAAGTAAAGCTTGATTGTAGTTCCTTGACCCAGCTCACTGTAAATGCTGACATGCCCTCCGGATTGCTTAGCAAAACCATAGATCATTGATAGCCCTAAACCGGATCCCTGACCGACCTCTTTAGTCGTGTAGAAAGGCTCGAATGCTCGCTCCTGCACTTCTTTTGTCATTCCGGTGCCGCTGTCAGAAACAGCCAGCACCACAAAATCACCCTTTGCTGCCTCAGGATTTTTAGCCACATAGCCTTCATCAAGGCTGGTATTATAGCATTCGATGGTGAGAGTGCCACCATCGGGCATTGCGTGCTGGGCGTTTATCGCAAGGTTAAGAAGAGCGTCTTCGACCCGGCTGGGATCGGCAGCCGCCGACCAGAGGTTCGAAGGCTCCGGGAATTTTAACAAGATCGTTTCGCCAAGAGATCGGGTAAGTAAATCTGACATCCCTTCTACCAAAACAGAAAGGTCGATAGGCTGCGTTGTCAGGGACTGTTGCCGCGAGAACGCAAGTAACCGGTGCGTCAGTTCAGCACCCCGATCTGATGTGCGGATGATATCCAGCAACAGATCCTTGTTGAAAGCACCTTGGGACTGCATCTCCTCTGCTAACCCAAGAACGATGGCCAGCAGATTATTGAAGTCATGGGCTATGCCACCCGTCAACTGACCGACAGCTTCCATTTTTTGGGCCTGCCGCAGACGTTCTTCAGCTACCTTTGCGTCGGTGACATCCTCAACCAGGACATATAGCCCCATCACGCTACCGTCCTTAGTAAAATCGGGCACATAGGTGCTGTGTACATCGCGCGTGCCACCATCCTTGAACGGCACCGTAGTCTCGTAGACAACTGTTTCCCCTTTCAGGGCTCGCTCCAAATGTTTTTCTATCACCCCATAGGCAACGTCACCTATCACGGCTTTGACATGTTGGCCTTTGAACTCGCCTTGCGCGTCACCGAACCAATCCTCGTAAACTTTATTGTTGAATTGGTAGCGCCTGTTAGCATCCACATATGCAATCAGAAGAGGCACTGAATCCGTCAGCAATCGTAACCGCTCCTCGCTGTCGCGCAGGGCTTCGGCTGCAAGGACAAAACGTTTTGCGATACTCAATCGCCACATCATGAAGCCAATCAAGGAGCCAAGGAGAACAAGTATCACAGCGGCTTGAAACCAGATTTCTTGCCAGAATGGTGGGTGAACGGTAACTACAAGACTAGTACTTTCACCCCAGGGGCCATCCCCGACCCGACCCTGAACAATCAGAGTATACTGCCCACCAGGAACCCTGCTGTACCTGCCAAGTGACGCACTGTCGGCGACAAACCAGTCCCTTGCGAAGTTCTCTAGCTTGTAGCGAATATCCCGGTTTGCGTGCCCAGCACGTCCAATGACCGATGCCTCAAACTCGAAGTCGGTAATGGGCCAATGGATTTCGACCTCTTTGGTACGCTCAACTGCGGTTTGAAGAGGCATATCCACACCGCTTTGCGTTAGAGAGGTGAAGATCACACGCGGCAGCGCGCCCTCATCCGTTAACAAGGGAATTGAAATTACGCCCATTCCTGACAACGTGCCAAGCATAAGATCCTGGCTGCTGGTCATGAATGTTCCTCCGGGCCAACTTAGAAAAACATCACTTGGCAGCGCATCCTTGCGGCCATAAGTGGCGACAACACGCCTGCTGCTTGGATCGAACTGAAACACCCCGGCGTTGGTTACTAACCAGAGAAAGCCCTTTTCGTCGGTCTCGATTGCAAAGATCGTATTGGTTGTGAGGCCGGTCTTGCGCCCCATTCGTTCGAATGTTCCTGTGGATTCATCAAAAACATTCAGGCCGCCTTCAACGGTGGCTACCCAAAGCTGCCCCTGTGGGCCCAGCTCAACTTCTGACACATTGGAACTGCCGATCGACGTCGGGTCATCGGGGTCGTGAAGGTAGGATGCAATGACCTTTTCGCCATCGAATTTTAGCAAACCTTGCCCCCAAGTGGAGAGCCAAAAGGTTCCGCCCTGGGAGACTGCAACCCGAGAGACAAATGCTGCCGTGATCCCGGCTTCCATGTTCGAAGAACTGTTGAAAAACTGGTAGTCCCCGTTTGCTGTATCGACCCGGCCTAGGCCACTTGTTTGCGATCCAAACCAAATGACTTCCGGGTTGCTCGGGTCATAGACCCCGCCCCAGGTCCCAAATGCCGATTGCGGTGATTTCAGCCGTCTCAGAACTGTCCGAGAAGGGACATCAACCAGCAGAAAACTGGAATCAACTTCGCCGATCCAAAGCCTTTCGTCAGCGGCCTGTAGAATTGTGTTCACTTCGTTTAACGCTAGAGTATGACTGGGATTTTCAGAAAGGTCCGAGACAGGCTGCCAGCGCGAATAGCTTTTGGTTTCCTTGTTGTAGCGCTTGAGCCCGCCAACGCCGCCAACCCAAACGCCGCCTGAGCTATCTTCACTAACCGCCAAAACTGGTTCTAGGTGCTTTTCAGGTAGGCCCTCATTTTCAAAGCGGGCGGTCCAGATCGACCGGTCCGGGAAAATCCTATAGATTGGGCCGGTGTTGTAGGGCAACCAAATCGTACCATCGCCGGTTTCAAACACCGATAAGATCATCTCGGTAGTGTCCGGTGATGTGGCATTTGGGTTGCGCAGTATTACATGAAATTTCTCTGTTGCGGGGTCAAACATTTCGACGCCAGCGGCAACGGAAAACAATCGGCCTAGCCAAAGGCGCCCCTGACTATCGACCGTGACCGTCAGCACATGGTCGCGCGAAATCCCCGATGGATCGTCAGGATCATGGCGGTAATTCTTGAATTCTCCACTGCTGACATCTAGTCGGCTTAGACCCTTTTCCGTTCCTAGCCAGATCTCGCCGTGGCGACCTTCGGCGACACTATTGACTTGGTCTGATGGCAGACTCGCGGGGTCCAGTGGATCATGGGTATAGTTTACAAAACTGTCCTTTCCCGGATCAAGGCGACTAAGCCCCGAGCGTGTAGCCACCCAGATGCGGTCTTTTTCGTCGATATGTAGACCCCAGATGTCATTCCCAGCAAGCGAGTGAGGGTCCGATGGATCGTGAAAGTAATGACTGAAGCCATCACCGGCTCCCTTCATTACATTGAGGCCGTTGTTTGTTCCCACCCAAACGGACCCGTCAGAACGTGTAGCTATCAGTCGCGGCACCCAGTTCATAGTGTTGGAACTCAGGCTGTAAGGGTCTGCTGGGTCATGCTGGTATGTAACAAACGAGTTGTCAGATTTATCATAAGCAACCACGCCACCGGCGCTACGTCCAAACCAAATCCGTCCCTGTTGATCTTCTGCTATCGTTCCAACCCGAGAGATGAATGCCGATCCTTTGGTGTTGAAGTACTTCGCGTTTCTATAGTCATATCGCAATGCGCCATTCGCCGTCGCAAACCATAGAATGCCGTCACTGTCTTCGAACCCTCCGGCTGTAACTGAACCAGAATCCAGAACAAATTCTGGCGTTTCCACCACCTGCGCCGCGGCTCTTGATGTTGAAAAACCTGTGATCGCAGCAAACAACACAACTAAAACCGGAGAGATTTGAACGGATTTTCGTCGTAATGCCAATAGCCCAAAACGATTCAATAGGGTGCTGTCAAACATTTGCGGGCCTCCGGCTCAAGTATTCAAAATAGTTCCTTCCAACTATTGGTCAAATGCGTTCGGACAGCCAAACCGATTGGAGAGTAGCCATTTTCGATGGCTGCGCATTGGGCACAAATACTATCCCACATTGAGGTTCGTAAGAGATGCAAAAAACACGGACCTTGTACTCACTCGAATTTTCAAAGTCAGCTTTCGGAACATTGCTGCCTTCAGCGCAGATTGCAGCGAATGGCTGGCATCCGCCCTTCCTGCTTCAGACGACCCCGGTGCTGCGTTTTGCACCAATGTCTTAGAAGGGCTGGAACCGGCCATTAGACGCGTCCAGCACCAACGGCAGCTAAGCGCAGTTTGCTGGCATTGCAAAGTCGAAGCCGCATGCGTCGCGAATGTGCATGTTCGGCCCATTGCCGCTTTTCACCCATATGGCCTCGAACGACAGCTTTGAGACATTCACCTGCCGGGCGTGGGGAGGGCCACAAAGGTCGTTTCAACCTTCGAAAGCCCATCCGCTTGTTACAACGTCGTCATTTTAGCAAACTACGAGCGATGACACGATTAACCTGTCATTTGCTGCGTTAGCTACCAACGGCCGCAAAGGCCCGATCACTTCCGGGAAGTCGTGCCGCAGAGTGTTTTCCATACCGATGTTCAGGATGGCTTTCTCACTGAGACATCTGTCTCCACAAATTTTGGTGTCGCCTGCCAATATTCGACGGCGGAATCGAACTCTGCCGCGTAAAACATTGGGATCTCGGGTCCCCAAGGGTCGCCATCGAAACGCCCAACACGTTGCGCACATTGGAAAAAGCCCGGCGCGGGTAATCCATCTCGTGCCTTGCTGACCACGAGCGCTGCTATCAACGGGCGCGCGGCGGCCGCATCCTCCTCTATCAGGCATTCCAATGCGACAGTGAGCTGATGGATCGTGTTTGGCGGAGCGAGACCCAAAGCCTTGGCAAGAGCTTGATACGTGATGGGAGTTGCATGCCCGGCAATTCTGCAAAGATATGCCCGAACGCGTAGCGCCAATACGCTGGCCGTTCCCTTGTCGGCGCCTTCGGAAAAACCAACAAATCGCATTTAATTACTCCCAATTTTCACTTACTTGCGACATCGTCTCCCATCAATCAGTTCCCGAAAAGCAGACGCGGGTCGAGTTTCTCTGGGAAGGCCCCCAATTGAAGGAAAGCACCTGTCGACTGATCCGCATGAAGACCGTACAGGCTTCAGCTTGGTCACTTCAGCACACTCCAACGGCAGTTAAAGGTTTGCGATGACACACTTTACACGCCCCACGATACGAATATCCGCTAGACCCTCTCCCGAAATAGTCTCGGGGGCGATGGACGGATTGTCACTAACAATGACCAACGCCCCCGGTTTGTCATCTTCGGTCACACCAACAGGCACAAGACGTTTGATAAAGGCCTCCCCCCTCCGTCTGAAAGCATAAATTCCTTCGCGGGTGTTTCGCGTGTCAGATATGTCCACCAGGACAAGCGATTCGTCGGGGATAGTTGGGGACATACTGTCGCCGCTTACCTTGACCAATACGCACAGATCAGCGGCCAGGTTATGCTTGCACAGCCAGGACCGCGAGACCGCAATGTGATCAGCCTCGGCATTCTCAACCGGGATCAATCTCGCCCCATCTGACAAGCCAATGTCAAACCGGCGGACAAGTGTAAAATCATTCAAATTAGACCGGTCAACTTCTTGGGTTGCGCGCTCCCCCTGCCCTGTCCAACTATCCCTGGTGGCTTTGACCGAGTTTTGGAAAGCTTCCATTTCGGAGCGGCGCGCGTCTTCTATGATTTTGGCTACGGCCTCACCTTCGGCCTCATTCGCCCGCTTGAGAGCTTCCATTCCAGGGCGAAAAGCCTCTTCCTTGGCCTTAGTGTATATATCGTTCATAGCCTTGGATATCTCACGCTTCTCGCTAACTCCCGTTAGCACGTAGAGAACATCTACACCTGCTTTTGCTGCGGCCATGAAATACTCTCCATCCGGAGATCTTCGTCCTGCTTCATAGTTGAGCTGTGCATTCTTTTTTACGCCTACAAGAATACCAAAATCACCTTGGTTTAAACCAAGTGCTTCGCGTTCCTGCCGTAGTCGAAATCCCAAGGTATCCATTTGGGTGCCTTTTCTATTGACGGTATTCATTTGAATACATAGTGTGCGTATCAACAATAGAACGCAGATTGCGAGGCACTATGACCGATAAGCCATTCCCATACCAGCCGGGCGTAATTCTGTATGACATAATTATCGGACTTTTGCGGGCGCGTGGCACCACTTTTGCCGCCTGGTGCAAGGAGTTGCAAATTGGAGAAAGCTCTGCCCGCAACGCTCTGTATGGCCAATCTAGTGGTAGTCGGGGGCAAGAGTTACGGGACAATGTCATTGAGCGCGCCGGCCGCGATCTTGTCGAACGAGCCTATTTCGAGCGCGTAAATCAACATGCCTGTAATGTCGCTAAGGCTATGCAGTCCCGGAGAGCTTCATGACCTCCTCCCCGCAACATTCCCAATCCAACCACGCTCCTGCTCGGGCCCGGTTGGACAACTCCCTCGGAGGCCATGGGGATGCGCCGCTGAGGGCTTTTTATTCTTGCCCACCACTCGCGGAGACGAGCCCCAGCGATTGCACATTAATGCGGAGACGCTGGGGCCAACGCGCCTGGTTTGGCACTGCCCTTTTCTGGCTCGGCGAGATCCTCGGCGCAGCCTCATTTTTAATAACGCTTACTATTGGTCTATTTTTGGGAGACATTTTTGGATGACCTTAGAGGAACAACTTAAGGCCCGTGCCACCGCGCTAATGCCCGCACCTGCGCGTCTCGAGAGATTTATGGCTGCAGCTACTGAGCAAGCACATTTTGCAACCGTCAAAGCCGATTTGAAGGTCCAGTTCGCAGCCGTAGACACCATGTCCCACTCCGGCAAATTGATTGCAGATAAACTCGATGACACACGTGAGGATGAGTACCTGGCACACGAAGAAGCGGCTGCTTGGGCATCGGCATTACTTGAAGACGGAACGCTTGGTGATTGCCTGAGCTTCCTCATCAACCGTGATCAGTTTCAGCAAGCAGTTGCGCAGAGGAAGCTGGACCTAGACCGGCCAAAAAGCCGCCCAAAGCTGACGACACTATGGGCACGGTTTTTTGGCCAACGCAAAGTTTCTCAGGCCATCTCCCCTACCCGCTAGTTTTTCATTTAGGAGCATCCCCATGCGTCCCCCACGCCTGATTGAAGTTACAGACATCCCGCTGGACGACATCGACACGTCGAACCGGTTGCGTCCAGTATCTGAAACGGCTGTTAAAAGCCTGACCCACTCGATTGAGACCCTTGGTCTCCAATCGGAGATCCAACTCCGCAAGATCAAGAAGACCGGCAAGCTGCGGCTGATAGCCGGCGGACATAGAGTGGCGGCGTTTCGTGCCCTAGGCCACGCTTCTATCCCCGCTAAAGTCTGGGATTGCACCGACGACTGGGCCGACCTTGCTGAGATTGACGATAACCTTGCCCACGCCGAACTTGATCCCTTGGAACTCTGCACCTTTCTCGCTCGCCGGAAAGAAGTCTATGAGAGGGCTTATCCTCAGGCCAAACAAGGTGGCGATCATGGCAATCAGCACACTGGTGGTTGCCAAACGGACATCTTGTCCTTTTGCCAAAGTGTAGCCGAGAAACGGGATATTTCTGAACGCCAGGTGCGTCGTCTAGTCGCCGCTGGCCAAGCCCTCGGACCGCGCGAGATCAACGAGCTGCGTGACGCCCCCAAGAAAGTCTCCCTTTCTGACCTGCAGGAAATCGCCAAATGCGGCTCCGTTACGGATCGCTATGACATTTGCCGCGCCCTGGGCGACGGCTCTGCCAAATCCGCCAAGGAAGTCCTGGCCCGTAAGAAAGCCCCCGGAACTGCTGTTAAAGACCCGGTTGAGGCGGCGCGTAGCAAATTAAACGACGCTTATTCGCGCGCTCCAAAAGAAGCCCGCCGTCGGTTTGTCGATGATCACCGCGACGAGCTGCTGGAGCTGTTGGGCGAAGACGCCCCAACCGAACAGGCAGAGTCCCTCGAAACAGACGCCGAGATCGTGCCCTTCACCTCCAAGAGGGTGGGCTGATCCCATGAGCATTGTTGAACCCACGCAAATCTGGTGGACAGTTGAGGAATTGGCCAACTCAGGCCTGCCCGAACTGCCAGGCAGCAAGCCGGGTATAAACGCACTGGCTCAGCGGTTTGGTTGGCGCGTCATTGAAGGCTGCGCCAAGCGTAAAGTCGGACGCGGCGGCGGCTGGATTTACCATTGGTCAGTGTTGCCGCTGGCAGCACGGCGTAAGCTGCTGGTTGATGCGTCTGAAGCCCTAAATGAACGCCCGGATCGGGGCAACGCCTGGGCCGCATTTGATAGCCTGCCGGAAACGGCAAAAACCAAGGCCAGAACCCGCCTGGCTGCGCTTCAAATGGCTGACGGATTGCACCAGTCGGGAGTCACCCATGTTCATGCCGTTGCAGAGGCCGCGCGCCAATGTGGCTCTTCAGCCCGTAGCATTTACAACTGGATCGGCATGGTTGAAGGCGTCGCGCCCGAGGACCGCCTTGCCTATCTGGTGCCGCGCAACCGTTTAGCCGTTCGAAAGCCCATTAAAGCGACCTGTAACCGGGCCTTTATGGACTATTTAAAGAGCCTTTATCTGCGCCTTGAACAGCCGACATACGCCCAGTGTTATCGGGACGCTTGCGCCAAGGCCAGGCATGAGGGCTGGGACGTCCCAACCAACAAAACAGCGAAACGGCGGCTGGACACCGAGGTGCCGCGCATCACTCAGGTGTTTGCCCGCGAAGGCGAAGGTGGGCTGATGCGCTGTTTCCCGGCCCAGATCCGCGACCGCTCCACCCTGACGGCCCTGGAAGGCGTCAACGCTGATTGCCACAAGATCGATGTCTTTGTCCGCTGGCCTGACGGCACCATAAATCGGCCTCAGATCGTCGCCTTCCAAGACCTGTATTCCGGCAAAATGCTGAGCTGGCGCGTCGATAATGACCCCAACAAGGTCATGGTTATGGCAGCCTTTGGAGAACTGGTTGAAACCTGGGGCATTCCACGCCATTGCCTGTTTGATAACGGCCGCGAGTTCGCAAACAAATGGATGACTGGCGGGGCCCCTACCCGCTTCCGGTTCAAGATGCGCGATGACGATCCTCTAGGCGTGTTGCCCATGATGGGGATTAAGATCCATTGGGCCACCCCAGCCCATGGTCAGGCCAAGCCAATTGAACGCGGGTTTCGGGATTTTGCATCCAGTTTAGCCAAGGACCCACGTTTCAAAGGCGCTTACACCGGCAACCGGCCAGACGCTAAACCGGAAAACTATGGTTCGCGGGCAGTGCCTTTAGACACTTTCCTGAAAGTAGTCTCCGAGGGCATCGCCGAGCACAACGCCCGCCAGGGCCGGTTGTCTGCCACGGCGCGGGGGCGCTCCTTTGATGAGACCTTCGCCGAGAGCTACGCCGCTGCCCCCATCCGCAAGGCCACTGAGGATCAACGCCGCCTTTGGCTGATGGGTCAGGAGGTCGGCAAGCTGAACAAAAACAGCGGCCAGTTTCAGCTCTATGGCAACTTCTACCATTCAAACTGGATGTCTGAACATGCAGGTGACCGCGTTGTGGCCCGGTTTGATCCGGAGGATTTGCATTCCGGCGTCCACATCTATGCCGTTGACGGCTCCCATTTGGGATTTGCAGAATGTCAGCAGAAAGTTGGGTTTTTCGACGTCACCGGAGCCAAAGAAGAGGCCCGCCGCAAACGTCGGATCAAAAAGGCTCAGAAAGAACTGCTGAACGCCAATCGTCCACTGTCGATTGAAGATATTGCCGCCGACATGGACGCCCGTGCACCAGACCTGCTGACCCAGTTGGAAGCCAAGGTTGTGAAGCCGGTCTTCAGCAAAAAACCTGTATCGGTTCCACGCCATCAGGTCACGTCAGATCCGGCAGTGGTTGAGGCCCGCAAGGCCTTTGAGAACCGTGTGGAACAGAGAAAGAAATCAGATCCGAAACCCAAGGCGGTTGGCCGGTTTCAACCCGCATCCACCCCCAGAGCGCGGTTCCAGGACGCCAAAGACATTATCGCGAAATCAGACGCCGGGAAACGGGTTGGCAGCGGCGAGGCCGACTGGCTGCGCAGCTACATCGAGCTGCCCGAGTATCGCGGTTTCCAGAAAGTAGAGCAATTTGCAAAGCGGGACGACGCCGGTTGAACGCCAAAAACGCCGTCCCAATGGCACACATAAGACTAAGAGGCACCACAATGTTACAAAAAACAAAACTCGGCGAATATGTAAAGCCGCTCACCAACGTCTACCTATTGAGCTCGCTGATCGAGACACTGGAAAACCGTGACATTGGCCTGCCTGGCATTGGTGTTTTCCACGGCGAACCCGGCGTTGGTAAAACCCACGCGGCAATGTTTGCATCGGCGCACCAGGACATCCTGCATATTCAGCTCACCAACAATTACACCAGTAAATTCCTGTTTGAGAAGATCCTGAACGAGCTGGGCGCACGGGAGAAAGGCTCCACCGCCTATCTGGAAATGCGCGCCCAGGAAAGCCTGGCCCAGACAGGCCGCACCCTGGTCATTGACGAGGCCGACCACGCCCTGAAGCCTCGGATGATCGACAGTATTCGGTTCCTGCATGATCGCTCGGACGTGCCGCTGATCCTGATCGGGCCCAATGACTTTCCAGCGAAACTGGCCAAATACACCGCCATCGCCAGCCGGGTCATGCAGCGGGTCACAGCCCATCCAGCCAGCCTGGAAGACGCCCAATCGCTTACCGGCTATTATGGACGCGGCATTAAAATCGCGCCGGATTTGCTGGAGCACATTGTCTCTGTGAGACGCGGCAAGGTGCGCGAGATTTGCACCTGCATTGCCCATGTTAGAACCATGGCCCGCACCTGGAACATGCAAACCATCACCCTAAAGGACTGGGGCAAAGAACCCTTTCCGGCTGGAAACGAGTTTCTGGCCGTTGGCGGTGCCCTATGACGGGTCACACCCCACCGGGGCCACAGGAAGAGGAAATCTGGCGATTTGTCCGGTCCCGGCAGGTGTTCACCCATGCCGAGGTCGCGGCGTTCTGCTCTGCCGCTGATTGGAAACGCACCAACTACCTGCGCAAATTGGCCCGCCTAAATCTGGTGACACTCTATCAGCGCAGGTGCAGGCTTTGCTATTATACGGCGCAAGATCCGGCCACTTTGTCAGGTGAGGCATCCCAGATTGATAGCAGTGCTCAGGATGCACAGTGGCGCGCAGATACCCTGAACTGCAAGATATCAGCAGGCGCTGACATCGCGCAATCGGGGCAGCCCTGGACGCCGGAAACCGCCGAGGATCAAACGCTCTGGGATTTTGTGCGGGCCCAAATCCGGTTCACCCGAGATTATGTGCTGGCGCAGAAATTGGCCCCCGACAACAAGGTCACATTGTTCCTGCGCGCTTTGGAAAGCGCTGGCCTGTTGCACTCAGCTGGCTTTGAAAACGGCAGGCCGTATTTTACCGCGCTCACCTCGGTGGAAATCATGCACAGTGCCAAGGACAAACGCCTGACCAAAGAAGGCCGGATCTGGACCGCCATGCGCGCCGCCAGCAAGTTCACTATTGAAGACCTGCTGATCACCTTTGCCGGGCTGGAAGAGGAGTTCTCGGAAAAGAGCATCCGCAGCTACTGCGCGACGTTGCAAAAGGCCGGGTATTTGAAAGACACCCGCCGGGGCCGCGTCAAGGCGCAATCAGTTCGCTACCACCTGGTGCGCGACACCGGCCCCCTGCCCCCAACCGTCAAACGTGTTCCGGTCGTAACTGATCCCAACGAGGGCCGCGTTGTCTATGTCCAGGGAGAGGAAAACACATGGGCAACCTCGTGATCAGCGACCGCGAAATCGTTGCGCAGGATGCCTGGGGCGATGACGTGCCCGACTGGATCATGACCCTGGTCAAAGAGTGCGACGGCAGTTCACAAAACAAGGTTGCCACCCGGCTTGGCATCAGCGCCGCCGCCGTCAGCCAGGTTATTCGCAAGAGCTATCAGGGCAGTTATGACAACGTCGCCATGCGCGTGCGTGAGATCTACATCGGCGGCAATGTTGACTGCCCGGCCATCGGCGCGATCGCCTCGGAGATCTGCCTGCACTGGCGCGACGAGATCCGCCGGGGCACATCCACTGACCCCCAGCGCATTCTGATGACCCGGTTCTGCAGAAAGTGCCCCCGAAGCCAACCTGGAGCCGACATTTCCGCTCCTGAAGCATCGCCCGAAGCCAAACTTGTCTTCAAATCAAGGAGGGCATCCCGTGTCTAAAAACAACCAAGATCAGCAAGAATTGCGGGACGTACTGGGCGCAAACCTCAGACGGCTGACCAAGGGTTTAAACGTTACCCAGCTTGCCCGTGATCTGGATATTCACCGGACCCAGTTCAATCGTTACCTCCATGGCGAAAGTTACCCCGGTCCTGCATTGCTGGCACGGATTTGCGGGCATTTCAAAGTGGATGCCAATATCCTGATCCGCCCGATTGATGAGACGCCGGAAACCCCTGAACGCATGGCGCTGCGCCATGCCATCAACGAGGGGCGCTTTGATTGTGCAGGTGATCTTCCGTTGACGCTAACCACCCTGCGCGCGTTTCGCTCAACGGAAACCGCCCGCTTCATTCTGGCCCAATGCGCTGGGGCCGTGAACGGCTGCGAGTTTGATCTCCTGGTCGAAGAGGCCGGGTTCTCGGACCTCCCACAAAACCCTGTCCTGATCCTTGAGGCCACACTTAAGCCAATCCTACACGAGGCAATACAATGACCCCGCAGACACCCAGCAAATTCGAACCAGCGCCTATTCCCGACGGTCGCGTCAACGCCAACGGCAACACCTACATGACGGACACCAAAGGCGGGTTGGTGCCAATTGATCTGGTCAAGGCTCAAGACCAGCTCCAGGACGAAACCGTGCGCAAGATTGCAGGCTACTCGCTGGCCCTCAGCGGCCAGACCGCCCGTTTCAAAGAGCACGTCTATAACGATATCGGAGATTTTGAGGCCATCCTGGAACAGGAGTACGGGTCCACCATTGGCGGCGCACGTGGCAATAAAACCCTGATGAGCTTTGACGGGTTGTTCAAAGTTCAGGTCTCGGTGGCTGATCAGTTCGACTTTGGCCCGAGTTGCAGATCGCCAAGGGCCTGCTGGATGAATGCTTGAACGAGTGGTCCGCCGAAGCCCCGGTCGAGCTGCAAGCCATCGTCACCAACGCCTTCAACACCGACAAAGAGGGCCAGATTAATCGGGCCGAGATTTACAAGCTCCTGCAATTGGAGATCCAAGACGAACGCTGGCAGCGCGCCATGCAGGCCATTCGCGACGCCATGCGTGTGGTGGGAAAATCAACCTATGTGCGCTGCTACCAACGCCCAGCACCGGACGCCAAGTGGCAGCACATCACCATTGATCTGGCCAAAGCATAAAGGAAGGTCTCCAATGCCCATGTCTAAGCACGACTACCGTGAGAAGCTGCGTCAAAATCTCAGCGCCTACGCCACCAGCCAGACTCGCGCCTCGATGACTCTGGGAGGTCGGCTGACAGTTCTCAGGCTACAGGCCACTGTTGCTGGTCTGACCGATGATGATCTTGCAGACATTACCGCCGAGGAAACCGCTCGCGCGGATCGCCGATTAGCCCGGATCACGGAGCTCCATCCCGTTGGTCCAGTTGTGCAGGTCGAGGACATCCAGTCATGACCCGCACCCTGCAACAGAAAATCCATGTCGGCTGCCGCCAGCTTGGCATGGACGCCGACGCCCGCCGCGCTCTGCAGCTCGCTGTAACCGGCAAACATTCCATGAAGGACATGGACCACGCCGAACTCTTGATGCTGATCAAACGGCTTAATAGCGACGGCTTTAAACCCTCTTCAAAGGGTCCCAAAAAACACAAAACCGCCTCACGCCCAGATTTGCGCCTGGTGCATGTGCTTTGGGCCAAGCTTGGCGAGGCTGGCGCGTTACGCGACCCCAGCCGTGCCGGGCTGAACAAGTTCATTCGCGCGCGGTTCGGCAACACTTGGAGCTCGGTCCCTGCTGACGTCGACATGCTGCGCCAATGGCCCCAGATAGATGCTGTCATACAGGCGCTCAGAAGCTGGGGTGCGCGGGCTGACATCGACTTTGACTGGGCGGAGCATCGCAAGTGAGTGATGGCTTCAAGCCATATCTACCCGGCGTGTTGGCGCTGATCGCTGACGAAATCAGTGTCGACCTCGCCGTGTGCCTTGCCAAACAGCGCGGCGGTCGCGAGATCTATATCGCCAAGGACCCTGCCCCCAGTTGCTCACTCTCGGAAATCGTCGGGCAAGCCAATGCCCAAAAGCTCTACAAGCTGCTCGGCAGTGGCAAGATGCTGGTGCCCGCCGGAAACATCAGCGGTCAAACCGGGCGCCGCCAGCGGATCGCCATGCTCTTGGATCAGGGCTTAAGCCATTCGATCATTGCCGCAGACGTCGACGTTCACATCCGCACTGTGGAACGCGTGTCCGCAGAACTGCGGCGCCCGAAAGATCAGCGGCAATCCGATCTATTCCTGTAAATCCTGGTCGACCTAGCAGATGATAGCGCCGGAAGATCTCCACCGTCTGCAGGCCTGCAGAGAATTTCCTTCCGCCCGCACACTTCTTTTCCGTCCTAAGCAAGATAAAAGGCAACATTCTGCCTATTCAGCGCGTCTCACCCCAGCAAGCAAAGAACGGTAGGCCAGACCTGCTCTGAGGATCGCTGTTAAATACCACTTAAACGGGTCAGCGTCGCGCTTGAGATAAATTCCGCCCCGGAGTAGCGTTCAGGCGAAAAGTGGACTCAGCAGCCCCCATATCGGGCCCCAATGATCTCGCCAAACCTCCCGCAAATTTTGCCCAGCGCTTTTGGGCCTGATCCCGACACATGACGGGGCGGTACGTACCGACGAGTGTCGGCATCAACATCCTATGCTAGACACACACGCCCCCCCGAACCTTTTGACCTGTGACGAAATGATCGATCTCGGAATGACAGTTCCTGAGATCCTGGAAGAGTTGGAAGACAGCCTTGGCCCAGACGCCGTCTGGAAACTGACAGGTCTCTTTGGCGGCACCGAAACCCACATCCCTCATCAACACAGCTTGGCGCGCTCAATCCTAACTGAGCAACTTGGTGATCAGATCACCCATTGGCTGTACGAGACCTATGGCCCAGGGCGGATCCAAATCCCGCTGGGGCCACATTCAAGCAGAGCCCGGAAAATGGCCGCGTTTCGAGCCGCGCTTCTCAGCCGCCAACCGCATCGCAAAATTGCTCGTTCCCTGGGCTGCCACGTGCGCACCGTTGAGCGCGCCAAACGCGAACTGGTCACCGCTGGGTTTCTTTAGAACGCTTGAGGTTTGCCCCAGACACAACCCCTCGCTGGCGCAACATGTAACGAACGGACCTTACCGGCCGTTGGAGACAAACCCGTCTAACGGCCGGTTCCAGCTGATTGTGTTGAAAAACTCTATAATCAGCAATTAGAAAATTTTTGGCAGAAACGTATCTCTTACTAAAGTCAAATGAGATAGTTCCCAAGGCGCACAGAGTTTACCCAACAGCACCGGAGGCTAGTTTTGGCCGAACCCCTCTCCCAAATTTTGCACTTGTTCTGTATCGGTCAGAAATTTGCCGCCTATGCTCGAAATCGGAGTTTTTCAACACAATCAGCCCTTCTACGACATTCGCGCAGGGTGCAGCATGAGCAGCATGAGCAGCATATGGAGCACGAAGGGCGGTTGCTGGACATTCTCTGCCATTCGCCGGAATGGCAGCTTTGCCTAAGAACGAACCTTATAAAATCAAGTGAATGCCCCAAATTTGATATTTTTGGGATAAATATCAGCGGCCTGCTCCCAGCTAAGAGGAACCGCCAGCCGAGAGACGTTCTCAGTTGACGGTCTAGTTGCGTCACCTGAGTTCACTAGGTACGCAGGTAGAGAGGAGGCCCTCTCGCCTGACTACTCGGCTGCTTGAGGAGTTGGAGCAGTCCAAGTGTTAGGCACAAAAGCAACGTCCAAGTCTGTTTCAGCGATGTGGTTAGTATAGTTCGACAAAGTCTTGAGAGCTGTGCCGAGAATTACTTCCAGGATTGTTTGCCGCGTATAGCCAACCGCCAAAAACGATTCCATTTGCGTGTTGGACAGCCAGCCGCGGCTTTCATTAAGCGCAATGGTGAGTTGACGCAGAGCTTCTAGCTTGCTGTCCGTAATGGGAGTGTTGTTGCGGAGGGCAGTGATGACATCGTCCTTAACACCACCCATCTGAGAGAGTGTGGTATGAGCCGCCATGCAATATTCGCAACTGTTTAGGCGATTGTTGGTCATCAAAATGATCTGGCGTTCGGTTTCTGAAAGATCGGACTTGTCAAAAACACCCGAGAGAGTTGTGTAACCTTCTAGAATAGCCGGAGCCTCAGCCATTGTAGCATAGAGGTTAGGCACGAACCCATAGGCCTTGAGTGAGTTCTGAAGAATTGGCTTGGCGGCCGCTGGGGCAGAGTCCAGTGTGTGTGTGTTAAACGTAGTCATGTTTTTATCCATTTCTAGGGGGAGTACTGCGCACTAGGTGGCAATGAAATGCAGAGCTTTACGTCTAGCTATGAGACGGAATTGGGCTGCAGCGACCTTCTAAACGTGAGAGCCGCCGCAGGAATTTCTACCGATGATTTAGAGATCACCCACCGGTGAATGCACGATTTCGGGCCACTTTGCGTATGCGCCTTGGATCACTGCGTCTTTATCTTCCAGGTATTTCTGAAAGATCGCGGCATTGACGAAGAGATACAGTTTCCCGTCAACAATGTCGGCGTAGCGAACATCACCGTCGAGTTTTTTGCCAACGAATATACCAAAGGCACAAAAGCCGCCAAACTGGGGAAGAAAGTTCTCTGGATCGACATTAAAACCTTGCTGAGCTTCGGCTGAGCTAAAGTAGTAGTCCACGCCTTCATGGCTGGATGTATTTGTGGCGTCGCCTGAAACGGGAGCGTCAGCTTGGAACATCGAGACGGGATCAACGCCGTGCATCCCAAGTGGATTTCCGCTGAGACTGAGCCCGTTTGAAACGTTGTATTCATCCGCAGCAAAAACTGGGGAAGCCAGAGCAAGCGTTACCGCGATGGCAGTGGCGTGAAGAAACGAAGTATTGGTCATAGTTTTCTCTTTTCATTGGGAGTTAAGGGCACGGCAATGCAAAACCACTGCTGGCAACAACGACATCGCCGTGCGGAGAGTATGTTTGTGATTTTTGAGAAGGTTTCTTTTGGCTAAAAGAAAAGCCCTTCGTCAGGCGGACTTTCCGATCTGATCAACAGCGTCATCCGTCCACCAAACGCCGTTGGCGACCATGCGGAAGTTGATCAGCGCAGCGAGGTATCCGTCGCCTTCGGGCACCTTCGCACCGGCCGTAGCATCACGCACCACGGCAACTTCGTACCCCAGTTCAAGCAGGTCATAGAGGTGAGCCTGCGTGCAGAGGTTCGCAGACATACCGGCAAGGATCACCTTATCGATCCCACGTTTGCGCATCTGAAGGTTCAAGTCATTTTGGGCCGGGCTGTAGACCTTGTGCGGCGAACAGACGATGGTTTCGCCATCCTCGATGTACTTCTTGTATTGCGGCATCCAGTCAGCGCCAGATCCTTCGAAGTTATCGACGTTGAGCGGCCCCAGACGATCAAACATACCGATAGAATGCATGGTTGCTTCCAGAGTGCCCTCGAAGTTCCACTTGTGATCGTGGGGGTAGTAGTAGTGGGGGGAGATGAAAACTGGCATGCCCGCAGCTTTTGCTGCAACAAACAAACGCTCAATGTTGTCCACGGTTCCTTGTTCGGTCACGCTTTCGCCAACCACACCCCAGGTCACACCATCCTCGGACAAAAAGTCGATTTGAGGATCTGTAACAACCAACGCAGTCCGGCCGGGATCGATGTCCATGTCGATCTGTGGCAAACCGGGGTTCTTAGGGTCCGCATAATAGGCGCGGGCCTCGTCGGTGGCAGCGATTGCGGTCCCGCCTGTGATGGCTGCAGCGCCTGCAGCAGCCGCACCGGCTGCCCGCGTCATCAGCCGACGGCGCGCCATGTCGACGCGCTCGGGCGTAACATCGCAGCCGCAACCGCTCTCGTGGTGATGATCATGGTCATTCATAATATAGTTCCTTCGCTTGAGTGGTGGCAGTATGTTATTGGTGTCTTACTGCCGGGATGATGAGGTAAGGTCCCTTGGACCAGGCATGCCCCTGCCAGCCCGCCTGCGCCGTGCGCATCAGAAGTGTCGTAAGCGGTGGTTGGGGACATGTGCCGCGCCTTTGAGACAAAGGCCTGATTAGAGCCGAAGTTCGTTGGAGCAGTGCGTGGTTACGTCATGAGGGCCAAAGCCGTGCTGGCGCCGGTGGGGGTAAACGCTCTGCCTGGCATGAAGATCAGCAGTGATAGTGCGCCGACGGCCAGTGCAGCAACGACGGCAGCAATCAGCATGCCAGTCATTCCGGTTATGTCGAACAGTCCCGTTTTGGGGGTCGTCCAAGGAGCAACACCGTCACAATTTGTAGACGTTACTCTGGTTGTTGTGCTGTCCTTACTCATGGTGAACGCCTTTCTCTTTGGGGGAGAGGTTATAGCGGCGCGATAGATTATCTTTCGCTGCCGGTTCTCTCCGTTGTTCCATGAGAAGACACTACGCCGGGTGCGAAGGGCTGGTATTGGCCGATCCTGCCACGAACTTAACCAAACCTGCCATAGACAGACATTGTACAGATCAAACTGTCGAGGATTGCTGCCTGAATTGGGCTGGGGCCTTGCCGACCCATCGCTTAAATGCGCGCGTGAAGGTGCTTTGCTCGGAAAAACCGGTTAAAAAGGCAATCTCTGCGATGGAAACTTTATCATCTCGAAGCAGCTTTTGTGCGAGCGAAGACTGGGCCTTCGCCAGCACATCCCGAAAGGTAAGCCCCTCTTTAGCAAGGCGACGATATAGTGTGCGCTCGCTCATACCCATTTCGCGAGCGATGTCCGCTGCCTGTGGCAACCCGGTGCTTAGAGTGGGAGTGAGATGGTGCAAAAGTGTACAGCCTAATGAAGGAGAACCCTCGAGCAAATTAATTTTGCTTTCAAGGTGCCCCGTCAGGAATTTCGACACTGCTTTGTCACCGAGACGGTTCGATAGATCGAGCATTTCGGTCTTTAACTGGATAGCATCTTGGTCTGAATTAAATTTGACCGGACACCCAAAGTGTGCTGCGTACCGGTCTGGATCACATCGGCAGGCGTGCCGAAACGATACCGAGTGCAGCGCAAGCCCAGGTCCCACGAACCGGTGCATATTCCGCGCAAAACCAGCAAGAGCGCATTCGTTACGAAGCTCAAGCGCAGTACGGTGTAGCGTCTGACTCTGGAAAACCCAAAAGGCAATTTCACCCTTTTCGACCAACTGGTAGACAGCGGTATCAGTTACAAGACGAAAATACCGCTCGGCACGCCGAAGTGAGGCCCGCAGTGTCGGTGCCGTTTTGATTGCCAGTCCAAGGACGCCGAGATCGTCTGTCTGAATTGCGGATGCGTAGGCCTCGACCAGTCTAACCTCATCAGTATGAGAGTCACGAATCCAGTCGATAAGGTCAAAGTAGTCGGTGTCAGCGATCTGGCCATCAACTGGCTTTGGCACACGAAACACGACGGTGCCGTTTGAACACAGCGCACCTTCGTCTGTCAGCGTCATCCCGGCCGCTTCGGCCATCGCGCGCGCGAATGCATTGGTTACACTTGGCATATTCAATATCGTTACATTAGAAATATTGGATATGGATACACCGGAAAGAACGACATGAACAGATATTTCAAACGCGGATTAGGTGCCTGATTGCTATGCTGCTATTTGGAGTTACAGGTGATAACTCATAGATTGACAGCTTGAGCTCCAGAACAGCTTTCGATCATCTTTCAATGGGAAGATGCCAGCGCACCAACAGAGCATTCACTCCGGGGTTGTTTGTTGCAGTAGATGCATTGGATTTGTGAGTAAGCGCCACAGATACCGCGCTGCCGTTTTTTAGACGGCGACCCACAGATACGAGGCTGCGTATTTCAAATGCCGACCCCAGATCATTTTCAACTTTTCTGTGAGCATATACACCTGGCATGACACTGACCTCTCCAAACCATCGGTGTCCCAGATCAACAGTCCCCACGAGCCCGCCACCAAGATGTACATCTCCCGTGCCAAAGACGGAAACAGCAGCGCCCCACCCAAGCTCTAGGCGCTTGCGGCGATGGAAGTAGGCCGAATGGTACTCTGCAGATATGATTGCGGTATCTTTTGACTGGCCGTTTGAAAAGTCTGCAAAGCCACTGCCAACAACCCATTCCTGCGAATACGCTGGCGACAGGAAGCTTAGAAAGAGTGCAAACGACAGGAGTTTCTTCATTGATCTGTTGCCCTGAGTTAGTAGATTTTGCGCATCGACCGAACATGTATTTGACAGCGCCGAAATGGATGATCTTTAGATATCCGGGAGGGGCGCGCCCGGTATTGGCTTCGCCTGCCAATGGGTTGGCCCTACCTGCCATCCCTATCGCTGACGCTTCATCTCTAAATTAGTTGCGGATATTGGCGATGGTTGCTGGCGTAGGTTGCATCTAAATACGCTACTTAGCCAGTCGTGACGCATCAGCTCTAGACCGAAAATGCGATCCATTTCCCCCCATCGGCATCGGTTGCTACGACCGACAAGGATGGCGATCAAATAGTCAGTTGGACGCAACGCTACGTGAATGGCGCACTTCCGAAACTCCAAGAGTATTTTGCACCTGAAAGATTGGAGACGGCCTTGGTTTCCGTAGGAGTTATTCTTGCTAGCTGCGGGCTTGGCTCGTTGCTTACGGGCTTCAACCCGATCGGCTGCGGTGCGGGAAGCGTAGTCTGGAAATTATTCGTAGGCGAAACGAAAAGTGGAGCAGCAGCAGATCAAATCACCAAACGGCTTGATGAGGATGAATGATCCGGCGGCGGTTAGCTTGAGCCGTGCCAAGGATATCACAACGGCAGCTTCGTCCCGCGCGGTATGAATTCAACTGCCACCTGTCTTTCCGGTTGCGACGAATGTCCGCAATGACGGGCCGCACTGCGGCATGATGCCTAGGTGGTCAAGGTCCGGTATGCGCTGTGGTTTCAATGGGTCGTCGCAACACTTTAGTCTTTTGAGAAAGATGGAGTGTTTTGAATGAAGTATCGCACACGGACGTTTTATACGGACAAACAGAAGTCCGAGATGTGGGATCGATGGCAACGCGGTGAGTCTATGAGTTCGATTGGACGTCACTTCAATCGTGCGTCGTCTTCGATTTTCCCTCATTTGGCGCGAACTGGTGGGATCCGGCCCCCTGATCGCACGCGGTCGCGATGGACCTTGAGCCTCATTGAACGGGAGGAGATTTCCTGTGGGCTTGTCGCGCAGCAGTCGTTTCGTTCAATCGCGCAAAGCCTGAACCGGTCGCCTACGACAATCAGCCGAGAGGTTCGCAGGAATGGCGGACGCCAAGCCTATCGCGCCACCCACTCAGAACAGCGCGCCTGGGACTGCGCAATTCGGCCCAAGTTTTGTAAGCTCTCGTTCAACGATCCATTGTGCCAGTTAATAGCGCGCAAGCTGCGTCGGAAATGATCACCGCAGCAAATTGCAGGGTGGCTCAAACGCAAATATCCTGATGAAGAGAAAAATCGCGTGTCGCACGAAACGATATATCGCAGCCTCTATGTTCAAACCCGAGGGGTTTTAGAGAAGGAATTACAGGAATGCCTGCGCAGCCCACGTGCGATCCGACGCTCCAGACACGCCACTCAAAAGGGCCTTAAGTTGCGCAAAATCAAAAATGCTGTTTCGATTAGCAAACGCCCAGCTGAGGTCGAAGACCGTGCCGTTCCTGGCCATTGGGAGGGCGATTTGATCGCGGGATCGAACAACAGCTACATCGCGACGCTGGTTGAGCGCCATTCCCGTTTCGTGATGCTGGCCAAAGTCGCGAACAAGGACACCCAGAGCGTGACGACAGCCCTGATCAAACAAGCACGAAAGCTTCCCAAGGAACTCTACAAATCTCTGACTTGGGATCGCGGATCAGAAATGGCAGGGCATCGAAAATTCACCATCGCCACGAATATCGATGTCTATTTTTGTGATCCTCAGTCTCCGTGGCAGAGAGGCAGCAACGAAAATACCAACCGCCTTCTCAGACAATACTTCCCCAAAGGCACTGATCTATCTGGCTTCAGCCAAGCTAAACTCAGCGCAGTCGCACGCCAGCTCAACGAACGGCCTAGAAAGACCTTGCAATATCAGACACCGGCGGAGAAATTTGAGGCATGTGTTGCGTCCACCAGTTGAAACCGCAGCAGCAAGCGGCCATTCACCGCCCCTTTGATTATTGCGCCGATGCTGCACTATGCATCAACGGCAGCAATGCGCAGTAAGTCACCTTTGCAAAGTTGGGGCGCAAAGTGTGTCGGATCGACAGAACCGGCCCTGACCTGCCGTTCAATCAAAGTTTGCGTTGCTGCAATGCGGCCCGCCGAAGCGGACATTCGTTCATCTCGCTGCATTTCGGAAGGGCCAAAGTCTGGTATGCTGGCCAAAGGTGGCACCTGATCAATTGCCATAAAACAAGATGATTCTATAGAGGTTACTAGAAATCCGATTTTTTAGTTCCGGGACCCCCGGCATTTTGGATATCTTGAACACCCCCAGAACTGACCATAACGCCCTGAACGCCGCCGCATACTGGATCCACATTTCGGGCAGCTTGGGCTGCTTGCCGCTCCCGCTCTACGCGATGGAGTCGGTGTCGCCACGTGCGGCGCTCTGGGCGGTTGTGGTGGCGTCGCTACTGTCAAGGCAACGGTAGAGGCCGGAACCGATGCATCTAATTCCTTCAAGTCTCGTTCAGCTTGTGCACGTGTCGCTAGGGCATCCGAAAGCCCCCTATCGTTTTTCACGCGGGCGGGTAAGGAATCGAGTTTCGCGCGCGCGTTCCGCAAGGTGCCCAACCCGTTGCGGATCGTGGATTCCAGTTTGGCTTTCTCGGCTGCAAAGCGTCCACGCAATGCCCTTTCATCGGCAACGTCTTGAGCGTTGGGCGTCCTATCATACTTGAACCGGGACTCGTGCCGACGCCGCCATGCCACCAACTTGCCGGTCATTACTTCGCCAAAGCCGGGTACCTGCATCACGGTAGAACGGTTCACATCGCCTGCGGTTTCGATCCCGAAAGAAATCAACGTTGCGGTCTTTGCCGGTCCTATCCCCGATATGTTTGCGCGCCGTACTGAGAAGCGATCAAGATAAGCCTGTCGCTGACGCGACTCCCGGTTGGACTTGAGTTTCATCACTTCGCGGGAAAGCGCATCGTCATGGCCTTTGTAGGTTGCAATAGTTGCATCCAAATCGCCGCGAACTTTGACAACCTCAGTCAGTCCATTGCGCTGCATGAATGCGTTTAACTCGCGCTGTACCCGTTCATCTGCATCTTTGAAGGCCTGCACAAATGGGCTGGACGATACCTCGCGGTCACCGACGAAAGACCACCCCCAGAACGCCAAGCCAATCCAGATGAACCACACTGGCGTGGCGTAGATGAACCCTGCTACTGCACCGCCCATCATGAGCAAGCCCAGAAGGGTGCGCCCGCGCTTGCCGCCTTTGGCTTCGCTCAACGCAGAACTGGCACCGCGAACCATGACCGCTGGAAGCAAGTCGCCAACTGCCGGGAAGCGGAACGCCAAAATCTCGCGAATGGCCTGTTCTGTGCCTCGTGCGTCAGTCGGAATGTTGGGCGTTACCGCAGACATGTCCGGGAACATGTCCAAGCCACTCTTAGCCGTCAGCTTGCACCAGACACAGCCCTTGGCAGCACTTGGGTAATAGTGCGTCTTGACCTTCGTACAATGGCTCAGCGAGCTTTCCAGCTTCGACAAGGCATGTATCCAATCGAGCGCGCTAGGACGCGCGCCCGGTGTCAGTCCGAATGCCGCTTCAAACGTTTTGGATAAAACGTCTGGAAACAGGTCTAGCGTCAATGCGCCGGGTGGTGGCTTGGATTGTGTTTGTGCACTTCGTTGCAAGGAATATGCAAACCGGTTCCGAGCAATATCCTCACCCATTGAGGTTTCAGAGCCTTTGCGAATTCCGGCGTATGGGTGCTTACCCATAAAGAGTAAATGGAAGATCGCGACCGCTAATCCGAAATTGTCATGGGCAATCGTGCGCTCCACCGTCGCGAGGTTCTTTCCGTGAAGCTCGGGCGGCGTGAAATCTGGTACTCCGACAACACAAGGGTAGGACCTACCGTTAACGCGAAATTGAAAGCTATCAGCATCAATCAAAGCAACGGTTGCATCTGGCGCGACAAGAACGCCTGAGTGGTTTAAATCACCGATGACACATCCTGTCTGGTGGACTTTCCCAACGGCGCGCGCAACGTTCAGTGCTGAGTGGATCAAAAAGCGATAGTCGGCTTTTGGGAAGTGTATTTTTCGCGATTTTGGATCATATAGCTCGTGCACAGGCCGACAACCCGTGACGCGTCTCATAACAAAGCCAATAAAGTTGCCGCGCTGGTCGGAGGCAATCTCACCTGGATAGGCTATAAGATCAGTTTTTACAGCAAGACCTTCGCCGACCATCGCGCGCACCTTGGTTTCCCGTTCGCGCCGCTTGCTGGCAAAGTAGATTTTCACGGCCTGTCCTGACCGTCCATTGATAGCGTAGACTTCGCCTTCGCCACCGCTGCCAATACGTTCAGCGAGAGAAAAGCGGTTCTTCCCGATGACGATATCCTGCACTTTCAGCCCCCAGAAATAAGGACGAGCGTTTTGTCATCGTCGGTGCGTTCGCAGATAGCGGTGCCAGCAAGATAGGTGCCAAGTTTTGCCGACAATTCAGGCAATCGCCCTGCACCCTGCGCGTTGTCCACGGGGTGCATCATTGGACCAAAGAATTTCGGCGGTGCCACTTGTTCAGTGTTTAACAATGCCACATCGCCTATCCCGTCTGAGAACAAGGCAAAGGCGTCATATTCGCGCGCGTAGCGTGAGACATTGAGGCGGGGTTCTGGATCATCGGTCACAAAGTACGTTGTTGATGCGTATTCGCCATTTTCGGGCCAGCAAAGAACGTCCCATTCTTCGTTGCTGCGTCCAACAACTGCGCTATCTCCTATATGCAAGGTCAGTGTTTCGTCTGGCGTCGAAACGACTGCCGCCAATGTAGATGCAAATTGACGGGATGTGGTTTCCCTGTGGTCTGCTATCGCGGCAATTCGGTCGCGAACTTCGTCAATCCAGTCTGAAAGTAGTTCATCGCTTGGCAAATCGGAATTGTCGCGAAACCAGCCTCGAAAACGAACTGTTAGCGTTCGGCAAACAAGCCATGCGCCGTAAGCGCCGAATTTAGCACTTCCCGCGCCATCTGAAACAATGGCAAAAACACAATCCCCCCGCATAACCGAAACGGCATAGGCATCTTGCAACCTATCGCCATTCCGAATGTGGGACGTGCCAATTTCGGACGCAGCCGCCCACCGCCATGCCATAGCTTTAATCCGCTACGGCCCAGCCATCCGGGGCAGTAGGATTCGCAAGTGCCACTCCCGGATCACCGGGGTTCGACTGTGAAACGGCGCTAAGCGAACTTGACAGCCACTGGAAAAGTTCCTTGAAGGCCAATCCTTTCAGCTTGAGCGGCTGACGCGTTGCGATCTGTCCAAGCACGCCCATATCCGCCTGCTCAACACCCACTGCGTAAAACATGAACTCTTTGTGCTCTTCGCCTTCATGAACGCGGCGTTTGGCTTCGTCCCAACTGTCCGTTGGCGCGCCGTCGGTAATCAGAAAGACCCAAGGGCGGAAAATCTTGAGGCCATTCGAGCGAATGTGGTCTTTTCTCGCGCGAAGCATTTCCAACCCGGTCACGATAGCCTCGCCCATCGGTGTGGCCCCACCGACTTCAAGCGTCTCGGGATAGAAATGATCAACGGTCGCGAATTCGTTTCGTGTTTCGACTGGGCCGAAAGTTACCATCGCTAATTCGACACGTTTTGCAGCTAATGAATCAGACAGCAATTCTTCGCGAAGCGTTGCCAATCCTTCGTTCAATTCAGAAATTGGCGCGCCGCTCATTGAATAGGAAGTATCCAATAACAAAAGCACTGGGCACCTCGGCTGGGAGTTTTCCTGCAATTCAGCGTCTACAAATGGTTCTTGTTCAAATTCGTCCATATCTGTCACCTTGGTAAAATTTTTGCCACGCCCGCACGCATTGGTTAAACTTACTACACAAGATACACGCTGAAAGGTCCAGAGGTCTGCTGGTAGATTAATGCCGTAGGTGTTGAACTTCGACAGCTTGCGAGAGACCGCTTTGGTACTCTGATGTTCAAGATTTTCACCTGCAGCGAAGGTCCGGAACCCGCCCTTTGTGCTCCGTATGCCGTGTCATGCTGCACCCAGAACGAATGTCGCAGAAGGACTGGAACCGGCCATTAGACGCGTTTGCCGCAATGGGATGTATGGGCTGCTACTTGACAGTAACCCGACTTCAATACTTGCCTGCTATCAAGCGTCGAGTGAACCTTCGACTTCTTCCTCTTGCTCAGTCGGGGCCTCGTGAATGCGGGGGGCCGAGCGCTGCCAAGCCTTTAAGTCGGCCCCCACACGTCCGTAGAAATCAGGCACGACGGTTTCTAATTCTGTTATGAAGTTTGATTGTTGGGCAAACCGGGCTCCGAGATCCCTGCTTATAAAAATATGGAAGGCGTGAGCGACTACATGCTGCTTACCCTCATCGCAGCCATCTGTATTGTCGCGTAATTCTGAAACAGAGTGTTGGGTTGGTTCGCTCTTGCCCGGCCATAGAATCCTGATGTGAATGTTCTCAACGTTTTCGGTCTTGATCTGACGTAGCAGCCAATTGAGCCGCGCCTTGGTCGTCTTTTTATCCTCGGGGGCACGAAGCGTCATTCCAACTTCGACGCTTCGCCTGTTCATATCTGCAGTAACTTCGACAGGAGATGCCGCGTCGGGGACATTCAATACGGAGATCAGGCGATTCCGTTCCTTAAGTTCGGTGAGCTCGTCCTTTTGGCGCAAGCTCGGATCAGACTGATGCTTACGTGGGATTTTTTCAGTCACAATCGTTCCGGTCCTTCGGCTGAGGATCAGCGACAAGTCACGCGTCTCTTGATGCCAGGCATATACCACCGCCTTTGCCTCGGGTGACCGGGTGGGGATAATTCCGCCACTTCTCACCAGCTTGTTCAAATCACCCCATTCTTTTGGCATTCGGTCAAAACCCCGAACCCCTGCGCTTTCATGGTCTAAAAACCTGTGCAACTCATTCAATAAGAAACGCTGGTCTGCGTCATCGATGGCATCTGAGCCGAGCAAAAGTTCCGCAGTGGTTAGAATGTGCATCCATGACCAATGGAAAACCGGTACTTTCGAACGGCTTTTGCGTACTTCATCGAGTGGGTGGGCGTCTGAGGATGTCGCGAATTGATTAGAGATTGTGATTACGCAATCAATGCCGTTGTCCTTCGCGATTGCCCGATAGCGTTCAATTTGATCCGCATCCAAATCAAATAAGCCAACCTTTGCTTCAACAAGAGCTTTCCACTCCCGCGAGCCGATTTTAACAACTATCAATCCATCAGGGCGATCATTATTCCCAGATGGCTGATTTTGAAAAACTACTTCCGTATAAGTGTACAGTTTGGACCTAGAACCCAATTTTTGCCCAGTGTTGGACAATAGCGCTGCTCCAAAATCTCGAACTGAAGTTAAGCAAGCCAAAACAATCGCGGTTGTGCGCCCTTCCTTGGAGGTCGTGGCAAGCACTGGAAAAAGCCTTGAGCGTTCGCCTTGAATAACGTTTTCGGGAAGATCGTTTTTAGTCATGAATACCACCGTGAAAATGTACACCACTATTCAGCAACTTATGGGGTAACTGAGTCAACCCTGGCATGAAGTAGAATTCCCCCGTTGACGCTGTTTGATCGCGATAAAGCATTCCTTTCCGATCGTGATGCCGCCCGTAAAATGATACTCCTTCCCAATCATTCAAAGACACGACTTGGTCGTATGCTGCTGCTTCTTTGGAACCAGCCTATCCGCCCTTAGTTTTGGATTCTGCACTGCGCACGAATGTCGTAGAAGGGCTGGAACCGGCCATTAGACGAGCTTGGCATAGATGGCAGCTTTGGACCGTTACTCCAGTTGGATTAAATGATGGCAAGGTCCGCAGGCGAGATGGGAACAGACCGACGGCACACCATTTGAGCCGCGCAAGCAACCACCCTGACCCGGCATGCCAAACTAGAGCCGGCTTTTGGAGCGAAGCCTGAACATCCCGGAAGGTAAGCGCTCTACCCCGGTTTACGGTGCCGCTCCCGCAAATAGCTATGGGTGTCTGCGGTTTAGCCCCGCTGAAAATATGGCAGTATGGTCGCTGTTCCATTGACCAACTTTATCTAGCTGCAGGCCTAGGTCTTGTCCGATGACAAGGCGGCAACGGCTGGGCTGCTGCACACTTTCTCTCGCGCGTACCGTGACCTTGAACTCTTGTTGATAAGGCCACGTGATGATCACTCCCGACCTGCCCCATCCAAAACCAACAGCCCAAGTTGAACCTTACTTCGAGGTTCTGGGCCTGGACGACACTCTTCGGTTTTTAGAGGCCTTCGGTGGCACCGAAATCTATATTGCAGCCAACCCCGGAACCCGCTCCAGCGTCGTTGCTGTGGTGGGGTATGACAAGGCCAAGGCGTTGACAGAAATATCTCACCGGCTGCAACTTCGCGTCCCTTTGGCCAAAAAGTGGCGGACCCTGGCGTATAAATCCCAGGGTTTGTTAACGGTTCAGATCGCCCGCAAACTCTGTATTACGGATGTGGCAGTGCGCAATTGGCTGAGAGCTGACGCGAACAAGGACACTGCCCGCTGAGATTGCCCCCTAGCCTCCCATTCGATGCTTCAGCTCGTCGTTGGCGCCTCGCGACAACGGCGTTCAACCCCGTTTAAAGGCCGTTTAAAGACGCGGTCAAACTGACGATTTGAGCGGTTTTCCCGCTTCCCGACTGGTTACTGCAATTATCTCTGTCCCAAAATGCCGATGCCGTGACGTTCAAATCTGAGCCCCAACGACGCCTCAGATCACCGCTCGGTGTCCAGCGAATGGAAAGGTTGGACAATTGCAGTTTGAAATATGGAAGCGCTTCCAACGCTCTGAAGGTGACCTTCGTCAAAACTGCCGCTAGGATGCCCTAAAATCCAAAAACGAGTTGCTGCAACTTTCTCTGTCCATCCGTGCAAGAAAGTCTGTCCGGCTACATCCAGAGTTTGGAAAGGTTGGGCAAATGCGGTTCGAAATATGGAAGCACTTCCAACGCTCTGAGGGTGACCTCCGTCAAAACTGCCACTAGGATTCCCTAGAACCCAAAAACGAGTTGCTGCAACTTTCTCTGTCCATCCGTGCAAGAAAGTCTGTCCGGCTACACCCGCCACAATCCTTTGATATAACATGACAAACATCCAAAACGGCGGCAATGTAAAAAAGATTTACATGAAGCCTTGCAATGATCTTCCTTGGTCCCAATATAGATCATGTAAACAAAATTTACATTACTCACACCAAGGGAGACAGTCCATGACCACTTATACCGACACAGCCCCCCCGCCGATCAGCGAGCAGGGATGGTTTTCAAGAAGCGAGTCTTGGCTCGACAGTAAGGGCAAAGGTGCCTGGATTGCTGCGATGGTTTTAGGCTTTGTGTTCTTTTGGCCAATTGGCCTGGCCCTTCTGTTTTACATGACTTGGAGCAAAAAGATGTTTGCATCATCCTGCCGTAACATGTCGCGCCGCAAATCATGGTCGCGTCACGCAATGTCTTCAACTGGCAACAGCGCCTTCGACGCTTATAAGGAGGACACTCTGAGGCGTTTGGAGCAAGAGCAAAGCGACTTTGAATCGTTTCTACAACGTCTTCGCGACGCCAAAGACAAAGCCGAATTTGATGACTTCATGGATGATCGCGCAAAAGTTGCTGGGGCCGAAACTGACCCTGTCAATTCTTCGAAAGACACCTGATTTCCGACACCTCTCCCCTGCCCTATTTGGGCGGGGGAATTTCCAGCATAGGATTTTCAACCATGACCGCCTTACCCGATCCCGACTATCATCCGCAATTCTATCAAGCGGTGGCTAGTAAACGCCTATTGGCCTGGGTTATTGACAGTATTATCATTACAGTGCTGTGTTTCGGCGTGTCCCTTGCAACAGTATTTGTTGGTTTCTTCTTCTGGCCAATCTTGTTCCTGGTTCTCGGTTTTGCATATCGGGTGGTAACGCTCGCCAATGATTCAGCGACCTGGGGCATGCGCTTTTCTGGGATTGAGTTACGCGATCTGTCTGGCCACCGTTTTGATCTGCGTCTGGCTGTTTTGCACACCTCCGGCTACTCGATCTCACTAATGATGCCACTGCTGCAGGTGATCTCGGTTGTGATGATGCTGACATCCTCACGTGGGCAAGGTCTTACTGATGCGTTTCTGGGCACCGTGGCTTTGAATAAACGAGTCTGAAACCTTATCTCACATGCCCACTTGGCGGCTGGGCAGAGGGTTGTTATCATTCCGACACAGATAGCGAAACCATCCCGGACCCTTATGCGCCACACGCTTCCTATAGCACCGCAGTTTTACGTAACTGCTCCGCAGCCCTGCCCCTATTTGGCGGACAGGATGGAGCGGAAATTGTTCACTGCGTTGCAGGGAGATGATGCTGAGCAGCTGAACAACAGCCTGTCACAACAAGGGTTCCGACGCTCCCAAAATGTTTTGTACCGGCCATCCTGTGCTGAATGCTCGGCCTGCTTGTCTGCGCGCATCAATATCTCAGATTTCACATTAACGCGCAGCCAAAAGCGCACTCTGAAACGCAATACTCACCTTAAACGGCGCGCCACGTCACCCTGGGCAACCGAAGATCAATATGCCTTGTTTCGGCGCTATCTCGACAGTCGCCATGCTGATGGCGGTATGGCCGACATGGATGTATTCGAATTTGCCGCGATGGTAGAAGAAACCCCGATCCGTAGCCGTGTTGTGGAATATAGTGACGCCACACAGGAGGAACTGACAGCCGTCTCCCTCACTGATGTGCTCGAAGACGGGCTAAGTATGGTGTACTCCTTCTACAGCCCCGATCTGCCCAGAAATTCGCTAGGCACCTACATGATCCTGGATCACATAGAAATTGCTCGCGAAGCTGGCCTGCCCTATGTTTACTTGGGGTATTGGGTCCCGGGCAGCCCCAAGATGAGCTACAAAGCCAGCTTTACCGGGCTTGAGGTCTATAGCGGCGGCAGTTGGCAGCCAATGCAGGATGCCGCATCTTTTGAAGCCAACCTGCATCCTCTTTCGACTGACCCTATTGCCGAACAAGTGTCCAACATTAATCTTCCCGACCGGCGCGCGCATAGCAGCTGATGCAAAACCTCTACGCTTTTTCTTTGCTGGTACCGGATTATGACGTTGCGATAGAGTTCTATTGTGGAACACTTGGATTTCAGCTGGCTGAAGATATAGATCAGGGCCGCAAACGCTGGGTCCGGATTCTGCCATCTGGGGCCCGTCAGGGCAGCATAATTCTAGCCCGCGCAGATAACGAACAACAAATAGCCGCGATAGGCAATCAGTTTGGCGGTCGGGTTGGCATGTTCCTCCACACCAATAGTTTTGCTCAGGACCACGCTGCAATGCTGGCCAAAGGCGTCCACTTCGAAGAATCTCCCCGCCACGAGCCCTACGGCACTGTGGCGGTCTGGCAGGACCCATTTGGCAACCGCTGGGATCTTCTCCAGCTGGCATAACCACCTATTTCCTGACCTATCTGTACAGGGCAGGACAGCTTGCTTGCCGCCCCCGTTCACTTCATCTAGCTCAAAATATCCCGGGGGAGTCGCGGCTCGCCGCGACGGGGGCAGCGCCCCCATAGCCCTTAAACAGAAAGGGGCCCCGCAGGGCCCCTTACAAATCTATACAGAAACATCTGCTCTCAGACCATTCAGTTGCCGATCAATGCCGGAACAATGGTCACGATTGATGGGACGAACCACAACAGTGCAAGCCCGGCCACCTGGATCAATACAAACGGGATCACGCCGCGGTAGATGTGCCCTGTGGTGACTTCCTTAGGCGCCACGCCGCGCAGATAGAACAGCGCAAAGCCAAATGGCGGTGTCAGGAACGAGGTCTGCAGGTTCACCGCAATCATGATGGTTACCCATTTTGGATCAAACGATCCGCCATAAATAATCGGTCCTACAATTGGGATCACGATGTAAATGATCTCGAGGAAATCCAGTACAAACCCAAGGAAGAACAGGACCAGCATCACGATCAGAAAGACCGTCAGCTCATTGTCGAAACTCTTCAGGAACTGTTGGATATAGTGCTCACCCCCAAACGAGATCACCACCAGATTCAACAGCTGCGAGCCGATCAGGATGGTAAACACCATCGAGGTCACCTTGGCGGTTTCCCGTACGATCGGTGACAACACCCCGCCTTTGAACAGGACCCAACAGCCAAACAACAACCCAAACAACGCATAGAGATAAGCAGCATATGCGAATGCAAAGGCCACCCAGGTCTCAAAGCTGACATTGGCCTGATTGATCCGCAGGTCAAAGTTGACCCCGATCAGGATACTGATCATCACGGCGAATGTTGACCAGATGATGATCTTGCCTGAACGACCTTCGTCCTGCAGCTTGCGATAGGCCGCCAGCATAATGGCACCACCTGCGCCCAATGCCGCAGCGGGCGTTGGGTTGGTAATACCACCGAGGATCGAGCCCAGCACCGCAACGATCAGAACCAGCGGTGGGAAAACCACCCGGATCAGATCATTGCCAGCACAACGGGCTGCTGCTTCTCGGCATCCGTACAGCGCCAACACGCCTGGCAGCGCAATCATCAGAACCGTAGCGCCCGGTGTTGTTGTTGGGGCAATCCAAACAGCATCCACCAATGCAAGAAGCAGAACGCCAACAGCGCCCAAGATCAAAGGCTTGGCATCGCTCGACGGAGACACACCGCGGCCAATAGCCAGGATCAGTGCCATCAGCACCATCAGAACGGTCAGACCAGTGCCAATGGGCGCTGCCGCAGCAATCTTAGCTGCCTTGGCTGCCGCCAAATCTTCGTCGCTCAAACGGGTGCTTTCAGTAACGCCACCGGCGTCATCGATTGCCGCCTGTTCGGACGCTGCAAGGTCCCAAGTTTCCTGCCCGTGCAACTCGATCATAGATGCCTGGCACTCCGCACCAACACTGGTACGCAACGATGCTGTTTTGCCAATATCCGAAAACGACGAAACCGTGATATCCTGGCTGCCAATCAGCCCAACTGAACCAAGTAGGACCGCGCCACCAATAAGACCGATTGGCGCTGCGAGGAACCATGTCAATCCTTCAGCCCGCGTAATTGGCTCATTGCTGCTGTCAGACATAGCCACCGCTGGTGCCTTATCCGGGTTCAGCATCGCATAGCCAAAGGCGTAAAGCGCATAGAGCAGTGCCAACATGATGCCCGGCAACAGCGCTGCCTGAAACAGGGTACCAACTGAAACAACAGCCGGTTCACCCAGATAGGTCAGCGCATCCGAACACCCGGCTTCCATCGCGCGCGTTTCTTGCGCTGTGGAATAAAGGTCTCCAGCCAGTGTACCCAGCAAAACAATCACAATCGACGGTGGGATAATCTGTCCCAGTGTGCCCGAGGCAGCAATCACACCTGTCGCAAGTTCTGGCGAATAATTGTTCTTCAGCATAGTTGGAAGCGCAAGCAGGCCCATGGTAACCACCGTGGCCCCTACGATGCCGGTTGAAGCGGCAAGGAAAGCCCCCACAACCACAATCGACACAGCCAAACCACCAGGCAGAGGGCCAAATACCCGTGCCATTGTGGTCAACAGGTCGTTGGCAATCTTAGAACGCTCCAGGGTGATCCCCATCAGAACAAACATCAACACCGCCAGCAAAGTCTCGATCGAAGCCCCCGCCAGTACCCGTTCATTCATACGGTTAACGATGAACGAAATATTGCGGTCCATCGCAAATTCCCAACCGTTGGGAAAGACAGACTCGCCTATGCGCGGCAGGTCTGGGTATCGAAACACCGAGACCACGTCAGCCCGAACACCCGAATTGATCAGGTCGGTATAGGCTTGAGATGAGGTATCAATCGCCTGATGGATCAGCAATCCAGCTGAATCGAGCGAGGCAATAATACCGAATGAAATAATACCAGCCCCCGCAATGGCAAAGGCCACCGGGAAACCAGACAAGATGCCTCCGAAAAGGCAGAAAAACACGATGAGCAAGCCGACTTCGACGCCATCAAGACCGAATCCCATATCCGATGTCCTTTAAGTTAATGAGCGCCTTCATAGGCTTCTTCACCCTCACCAAGGCTGTCCTTGTCGAGGTATTTGTTTTCGCTGCCCTGACCTTCTACGAACTCAAGGAAAGAGCGGTAGAAAAAGGCAATCGCGTGCAGGAACATCATGCCGGCAAAAGCCACCAACAAGATTTTGAACAGGAAGTACCCGTTAAACCCGTTTGGGCTAAACCCGATGGTTTCAACGTTCCATCTCAGTGCCCGGGATTTCATGATCAACCGATCCAACGCATCACTGGCTGATGGCTTTGGTACGATCAGGTGCCGCCACATAAAGAACCAGCCATACATCCAGATCAGCACGGCCGTAGGCATCATGAAGATCATCGAACCAATCATGTCGATCACCTTTTTGGTCCGGAAACTAACACCAGCGTAGATCAGATCAACACGCACATGTCCGCCCTGAACAAAGGTGTAGGTCGCGCAAAGGCAAACAACCATGGCGTTGTACAGCTTCAGTTCTTCAGCAAACCAGCTGATGTCCATTTGCAGTGGAATACCAAAGCCAAAGCTCATGTCAGGCCGTGTAAACACACGTTGCATGAACACAATGATGATCTGTTGAAGAACCATCAGCAATCCAGCCCAGGCAAAAAAGCGCCCCAGCGTATTTGCGAAACCTTCTAACCCGCGCACCATGCCCCACATGAAGTTGCGGTAATACAGCCCAATCGCGGTCAGCACCAAAAAGGCCGCAAAAGCCACAAAGAAGAGCTCGACCGAACCGCCATAATAAACAAAGCGCATGATGGATTGTTTTTCTTCGGTTGTCCCGGTCCAGAACACCCAGTCCAGCCAAAGTTGTGGATGGCTGATCGCATAGCCCAAGTTGTAAAAGGCCATGCCGATGTTCTGCACAAGCCACCAGAGCCCGTCGAAGAGCCCCCCAAATATCCCTGCCAAGGAGATGCTACTCTCTTCTTGCATATTGCCCCCGGATGATTGCCAGCGATGATCAGGCCGGCAGGCCGATCTGTCTACTGCAATTAGTAAAAGGATCCCCCGCGACGGCGGAGGATCCTAGTGGTTTCAATCAGGCGAATTAGCCCAATACGCGGTCGCGCTGCGCACGATATGCGCCTTCCGACTTGGTCAGCCAGCTCGAGGATGACTTCATAGAAGTTTCGACGCTGTTGCGGATCTTGGCGAACAATTCGTCGTCCATGAATTCGTCCAGAGTGTCCTTGGAAGCTTTACCAAACGCATCCCAAACTGAGTCAGGGAATTCCAGCGTCTTCACACCACCGGACTGCAGACGCTGCAACGCCGCACCGTTGTTGTTCATGAACTGTGCCAGGTTCCACTGGTGTGTGTCGCCGGACGCAACTTCGATGATCTTCTGGTGCGCAGGTGAAAGGCTGTCGAACACGTCACGGTTGGTTGCCAGTGACAGGGCCGCACCTGGCTCGTGGAAGCCTGACGTGTAATAGGTTTTGGTGATTTCCTGGAAACCAGCTTTTTCATCAGCCCATGGACCAATCCACTCTGTTCCGTCGATCGCACCCGAGGACAGAGCCTGGTACACTTCGGAACCTGGAATGTTCTGAACAGACGCGCCCAGTTTACCCAGAGCTTTGCCGCCCAGACCAGGCATACGGAACTTCAGACCGTTAAAGTCTTCTGGACCGTTGATTTCCTTATGGAACCAGCCGCCAGCCTGTGGGCCGGTGTTACCTGCGATGAAGGATTTCAGACCAAAGATCTGACCCAGTTCATCGTGCAGGCCCATGCCTTCGCCGTGGTAGTACCAGTTCACCAATTCCTGCGGTGTCATACCGAATGGAGCTGCTGTGAAGTACTGGTAACCAGGGTGCTGGCCGGTGAAATAGTAGTCAGCGGCGTGATACATGTCAGCCTGACCCGAGGAAACGGCGTCGAAGACTTCGAATGCACCAACCAGCTCGCCGGCTGCTTTGATGTCGACGGTCAGATCGCCATCGGACATGGTAGAGATGTTGTCTGCCACGTGCTGAGCAGCGTCAAATACGCCAGCCAGACCACGGCCCCAAGATGTAACCATAGTCAGGGTGCGCTTGCCTGTTGCATAGGCTGGCGCAGCCAAAGTAGTGGCGGCAGCCGCAGTTCCGCCAAGCGCGGATGTTCTTAGAAATGAACGACGATCCATAGTGTTATTCCTCCCAGAAATTCGGATTGTCCTGGCCCAAAGGCCGGACGGATCGATACAAGTGGCGATAGACTAGCCCCGGCGAAGTGGATGTGAATACCTAGTACTGCGTAGACCCGGATGTTTTTCGATGGTTTTCACCGGTTTTCGCGCAATTTTCTGTCTTCCCTCCTGCGCACTGAATAGATTTCACACGCAAGACCGTCAGAGGGCTTTGAATTTCGGTCCTAATTGCGTATCGATTCGTCCCATGCGCCTATTACGCCCAATTTTCCGTCCGAATTACGCACAAAAGCTGTCGCTGTTGGCCACATTGCCATTGATCTTAGCGCTGACTGCCATTGCGGTTTTGGTGGCGTTTCAGTCGAGAGCCCTGGCTGAACGCGAAATACAGGCGCTTGAGCATCAACTGCTGGAGGCCAAGAAAGCTGAACTCCGCAATTATGTTACTCAGGCGCGCAACGGCTTTTCCTTTATCTACGGTCGAGCCCAACCAAATGATGAAGCCGCGAAGACTCAAGTCGCGCAAATCCTGTCGTCGATGATCTATGGAACTGATGGGTTTTTCTTTGTCTATGATTATGACGGCACCAATCTGGTAAGCCCGCGCCAGACTGAATTCATCAATCAGAACTGGTCAGGACTAAAAGACAGTAACGGGATACCGGTTGTCGACGAATTCATTCGCTTGGCCCGCAAAGGTGCCGGTTGGCATAGTTTCATGTGGCAAAAACCTTCAACCGGCGAGACCGCTCAGATGGTGGCCTATGTTGTAGGGTTGCAAGACTGGGGTTGGGCGGTTGGAACAGGCGTGTTTATTGATGACGTTTTGGCCTCTGTCGCAACAGCCCGAGCTGAAGTTGAGGCGCGCGTCCAGCGTACATTTGTATATATCGGTGCCATTGCGTTAACATCTCTACTGGTGGTCTTTGCTTCAGGTATGTTGTTGAATATTCGTGAACGGCGTTTGGCAGATGCCAAGTTGAAAGAGTTGACCCAACGGGTTTTTGACGCGCAGGAAGAAGAACGTGGCCGGGTGGCACGCGAATTACATGACGGCATTAGCCAGATACTTGTTGGTGTCCGCTTCGCGCTGGACAATGCCCGTCGTCGCATGGCCCGCGGCGATCATGACAAAGCACAGGCCCCGTTGGATAAGGGATTGAACAATCTGGGCACCGCCATCTCAGAAGTTCGCAGGATAAGTCGCGATCTCCGCCCCGGTGTTCTCGACGACCTTGGTCTTGGCCCTGCCCTCAAAGCACTGACTGATGACTTTGCAGCTCGCACCGGCATCGACACCGAATTCAACACAGTCGTGTTTCGGAACCGGCTGGATCAAGACAGCAAAATTGCGCTGTATCGCATTGCGCAGGAGGCCCTGACCAATATTGAACGACATTCTGGTGCCAACCATGTTTCGGTCGATTTGCGCGGCCACGCCAAGGGCGCCACGCTCCGCGTTACCGACAATGGATGTGGTTTACCGACACGCCAGGACCGGGCGGGGTCTGGAATTGGGTTGCGCAACATGCAGGAGCGGATCGAACAACTTGACGGCACCCTACGCATTCTGTCATCACGTGGCACCCAAGGCGGAACGGTGATTGAAGCCCGCCTGCCCTTGAGTCACCTGCTGCCACCTGGCGATAAGGCCGAGGCTAAGCAGGTGTACTAGCACCTAGGCCATAGGTGCCAGAACCGCGCCGTTTGCTTTTGGGGAAGCTAATGACCAGATTAATCCGTGTGCTGATTGTAGATGACCATCCTATGGTCGCCGAGGGCATCCAATCTATTCTTGAAAGCTATGATGATATCGAGGTCGTTGGAACACTCAACAATGGTCGTGAAGCGGTAGAACGAGCTGCAGATCTGGCGCCCGACGTGATTCTAATGGATCTGAACATGCCGGACCTTGGCGGCCTCAGTGCCACAGAGATTCTTTTGGAACGGGCACCCGCCACCCGCATTGTTATCCTGACGATGCATGACAGCCCAGAGTATATTTCCAGCGCACTTAGCCATGGTGCCATGGGGTATATTCTAAAAGACGTCCCTACGGATGAAATCAAGCTGGCAATCGATTCCGTTATGATGGGAAGCAAATACCTGTGCACCGGCGCCAAAGGTTCTCTGGAACCCAAAGGTGGGAGCACCCGCGAGGCGTTAACCACGCGTGAACAAACTATCCTATTGGAGCTTGCGCAGGGTAAGTCCAACAAAGAAGTTGCTCATGTGCTCGATATATCTGTCCGCACAGTCGAAACCCATCGCAAGAACATCAAACGCAAACTCGGGATTAGCTCAACTGCTGGACTAACGCGCTATGCGCTTGAACATGGTGTCCTACAGGGCACCGGCGCCGGGATGTAAGATCAACGCTTAGCTCACGGCTTTTAACTCTCTGAAATGCGCAAATACACTGCCTTTGGCTATGAAGTCCGGAATGTTTTGGCATTTATTTCGCGAACAACACCCTGTACGCAATAAAATGTCAAAATTCACCCCAATAACGACCCGATTGCCTGTTGACGACCTCGCTCGCCCCACATAATGTCCGCTAGAACGCATAATGGAGCAAGTGGCATGACCACCCTAGTCGTCATTTTAGGAACCAAGCGCATGGGCCGGTAACGGTAAACCATATTCGAACCCATGCGCCTCCGACAAAAAATCGGGGGCTTTTTTTATGCACAAGACGAATGTCGCCAATGGAGCAAAGCAGATGACACGTGAGATGACCGGCGCAGATATGGTTATTCAGACCCTCAAAGATCAGGGTGTAGACACAGTATTTGGATATCCTGGTGGTGCCGTCCTACCAATCTATGACGCTATTTTTCAGCAAAATGATATTCAGCATATTCTGGTCCGCCACGAGCAAGGCGCCGTACATGCGGCCGAAGGCTATGCCCGTTCGACCGGCAAGCCCGGTGTTGTTTTGGTGACATCGGGACCTGGTGCAACCAACGCAGTGACCGGACTGACCGATGCGCTGCTTGATTCAATTCCGATCATTGTTCTCACCGGTCAGGTGCCAACGTTCATGATTGGCTCTGATGCCTTTCAGGAAGCAGATACAGTTGGCATCACCCGGCCCTGCACCAAACACAACTGGCTGGTGAAGGACACTGATGAACTGTCCGGAGTGCTGCATGAGGCATTCCACGTTGCGACCTCTGGCCGTCCCGGTCCCGTTCTCGTTGACATTCCAAAAGATGTTCAATTCGCAACAGGCACCTATACCATACCCAAACCATCTGCGTCGCATTACCAACCACCTGTCAAAGGTGACTTGGAATCGATTACCGAACTGGTTGCAGCTCTGGAGAAAGCCGAGCGCCCAGTATTTTACACCGGTGGCGGGGTCATCAACTCAGGTCCGGCGGCCAGCCAATTGCTGCGCGAATTGGTCGATGCCACCGGCATCCCAATTACATCAACGCTGATGGGGCTTGGCGCCTATCCGGCATCGGGCAAACATTGGCTCGGGATGTTGGGCATGCATGGTTTGTACGAAGCCAACATGGCGATGCATGGTTGTGATCTGATGATCAACATCGGCGCCCGTTTTGATGACCGGATCACCGGAGTGCTTTCGTCCTTCTCGCCCAATTCAACCAAAGCGCATATCGACATTGATCCCTCTTCGATCAACAAGGTCATCCGCGTAGACATCCCTATCGTAGGTGACGTTGGTCACGTCCTTGAAGACATGTTGAAGATCTGGAAGTCGCGTGGCCGCAAAACCAATGCTGAAGCGCTGGTATCCTGGACGCGGCAAATCAATGAATGGCGCAAGGTCGATTGCTTGAAATTTGCTGACGACAAAAAGGTCATCAAACCTCAGTATGCTCTGTCGCGTCTCGAAGCATTGACCAAAAAGTACGATCGCTACATCACGACTGAAGTTGGCCAACACCAGATGTGGGCAGCACAGTTCTTGAATTTTGAGGATCCGAACCGCTGGATGACATCCGGGGGCCTTGGTACCATGGGCTACGGTTTCCCAGCCTCAATCGGAGTTCAGATGGCGCATCCAGATGCCTTGGTGGTTAATGTCGCCGGCGAAGCCAGCTGGCTGATGAACATGCAGGAACTGGGAACGGCTGCACAATACAAACTGCCCGTGAAGCAGTTCATCCTGAACAATGAACGTTTGGGCATGGTTCGCCAATGGCAGGAACTGCTGCATGGATCGCGCTATTCGCAGTCCTGGTCCGAAGCATTGCCAGACTTTGTAAAACTGGCAGAGGCCTTTGGTGCAAAGGGCATCATCTGCTCCGACCCTGCTGACCTGGATGATGCGATCATGGAAATGATTGAGCATGACGGACCGGTTGTCTTTGACTGCCTGGTCACCAAACATGAAAATTGTTTCCCGATGATACCATCAGGCAAGGCGCACAATGAAATGCTGCTGGGCGAAGCCGACACCGAAGGTGCAATTCAAGCCGGCGGCGCTGTGCTGGTCTGACCAATTCGCTCTCATTCAAGAACATGGCCTGGTTGCTTTAGCTAACCAGGTCAACCGGAACCGAAAGGGACTTTAAATGTCTGCCCTACATATCAAAAAAGGCTCCACACGCCATTCTGCCTACAACCTTCGCCCGACATTCTCGGATGTTCAGGAACGGCATACTCTGGCTGTATTAGTCGAAAACGAACCTGGTGTTCTAGCCCGTGTCATCGGGCTGTTCTCAGGCCGTGGCTACAACATTGAAAGCCTAACCGTGGCTGAGGTCGACCATACAGGCCATCTGTCACGCATCACCATCGTCACTAAAGGTACGCCACAGGTGATAGAACAGATAAAAGCACAGCTGGGTCGGATCATTCCGGTTCATGACGTGCACGATCTGACTGTCGAAGGCCCTGCCGTTGAACGCGAATTGGCTATTTTCAAAGTGGCTGGTGAGGGCGATAAGCGGGTCGAAGCGCTGCGATTGGCTGACATCTTCCGGGCCAACGTTGTAGACAGCACCTTGAACAGCTTCATTTTCGAAATCACAGGCGCACCTGACAAAATTGATGCTTTTGCCGATCTGATGCGCCCGTTGGGCTTAGTTGAGGTCGCCCGGACTGGCGTTGCTGCCCTCCTGCGCGGCGACTAAGTTAACCGCCGCTACGCTCTCTGACGGCGCGACATACATTCGCGCCGTTTCTGCGCCGACTTCCCTCAAAAGGAATCACCTGCGCACTTACAGGCAGGTCAGACGCAGCCTGTTCACGATTTGATTTGAGAGGCCCAGCCACAGTCAGACGCTGCGCCAATCCAGCACAGGCGGCTTCTTCCAGAACCTGTGGGTTTACCGCTAAGCGTGTCTTATGCTGCAAGGTCAGGTCAAAGCAGACCAAATCCCCTTCATGCAGATCCATCGAAGACCAAGGTTGTTTTTGAGAGTAGAAAGCAAGGTCGCCCTGATCCTCACACCAGATGACGGCTTTATGTTGCCGAACATCGCTCCACAGTACCACACCATTCATGTCATACCTCTTTTCTGACCACTCTCTAATTCTGAGCCAATTGGAAGCGTTCAAACATGGTTAATTCCGCGTCTGGGTCTTGCAATTTGTGTCGGACACAGTAGCATTTTGATACCTCATGGCGTCAGAACTGATGCCAATTCGCGTCACGTATATCGATTTTATTCTAAATTCCTTATGGCGACTTCAAATAGCAGCCGACTATTGAACTGAACAAACCCAAGGTCCGCATCTCATGACAAAGGAATCCCGTACCCCGGCAGAATTACGCAATATGTTTGGTGCGAATCTTCGACACCTGGCAAAGGCCTATCCGTCAATATCAGAACTCTCGAGACGATTGGGCATCAACAGGACTCAATTCAATCGATATCTTTCCGGCGAGAGCTTTCCGAGACCGGATGTACTTGATCGGATATGTTCATTTTTCGATGTGGACGCCCGTATCCTGTTAGACCCAGTCAATACGATCAATACCAAGGGGCAGATCCTAAACGGCTCAATCTTGAATGATTTTTTGGGCCAGGGTGTCAGCACGCTGACGGAAGACAATTTCCCTTCAGGTATTTACCGGTTCTTGCGACAAAGCTTCGTTAGGGAAAACCGATACTTGATTGGCTTGTCATATGTATTTCGTGAGGACGGAGTAACATATGTCAAAGGGTTTGAAGCCAAAGAAGCCATGCACCACCAGGGGCTATCCACTGACTCCAAAACCCGAGAATTTCGGGGCTATGCAACCCGCCAGGACGATGGAGTTGCCTTGATCATCGCACGCAGGGGGGCTCTGACCTGCTCATTCAACTATCTGGCCCGGGTCGCTTCGCTCGAAAACAACTTCTGGGTTGGCTATGTTACCCGTACAGTTCGCGAAGGGCCGAATGGTACCAGAGCAACTCGAATGATCTACGAACATCTGGGACACAAGTGGTCGGAGATCTTAACTGCTGCTCGCAGCTCCGGGTTTATTGAAGAATCCAATTTGACGCCATTCCATCGTCGTTTGTTGCAAGTCGGTGACCCGTTCAGCTGACGACACCGCCAATCGGTACAGCATGTCGCCTTGAGAAAAGTCTGGTCGCGAAACAGACGGACAAAGATCTCCAGCTCACTATCAGGGAATGATAGCAAGAGCGAGGAACCTCAATGCCCGTTACTGATCTGTCGCCCGTGAACCTGCCTATCCAACTGGCTCGGGGTCTGCCGAATGCCCACTATAACGATGCAGCCGTCTTTACCGAAGAAAAGCAGGCCTTGCTATTGACCCAATGGAGCGGTCTTGCGGTTGCTGCTGATGTGGCAGAACCAGGTGATGCAGTGCCTGTCACGTTTATGGACATCCCTCTGTTGCTGATCCGGGATCGTCAGGGCACCGTTCGGGTGTTTCAAAACACCTGCCGCCATCGGGGAATGATTTTGGTCGAGGCTCCCCGCAAGATTGAGGGTGCAATCCGATGCCCTTATCACAGCTGGTGTTATTCCACCGAAGGTAAATTGGTCAGCACCCCACATGTTGGTGGGCCGGGACAGAACACTCATGATGGGATTGACCGCGCCTTGCTGGGCCTGATCGAAGTGCGCAGCCATATCTGGCGTGATGTTGTCTGGATCAACATCTCCGGTGATGCTCCACCTTTTGATGCGGCTATGAAAGACGTGATTTCCCGTTGGGCTGAATTTGACGTTCCCCTCTTTCATGGAGGTGAGGATAGCCGGTTTCAGTTGAAACTGGATTGCAACTGGAAACTGGCTGTCGAAAACTACTGTGAAAGTTATCACCTGCCTTGGGTTCACCCCGGGCTCAACAGCTACTCCCGATTAGAGGATCACTACCACATCGAGCACCCCGGATCGTTCTCGGGCCAGGGTACGTTGGTCTATCGTCAGATTCAGGCCAGCGATGGCACGAGGTTTCCCGATTTTGTTGGCCTAAGTGATGTCTGGGACAAGGCAGCCGAATACATAGCAGTTTACCCAAATGTCTTGATGGGAGTACACCGCGACCATGCCTTTGTAATTGTCCTGCTCCCGGATGGACCCGCCAAAACAATCGAGAATATCCACATCTATTATGCAGCTGACCAAAGCGACGCGGCTCTCCGCGCCCGCAATACAGCGCAGTGGAAAGAGGTGTTTGCAGAAGATGTGTTTGTGGTTGAGGGCATGCAACGCGGGCGCAACGCCCCAGGGTTTGACGGAGGACGTTTCTCCCCTGCCATGGATGGACCAACACATCTGTTCCATAGCTGGGTCGCAGAACAGGTACAAAGCCACCGGACACAGACCAAGCTTTCCGAATGATCACCCTAGAGACAAGACTCCTGGCCGCCCATGATAGGAATGACACTTCATCTCTCGTCGATCTCTACACCGAGGCCGCCAACGCGGCCTCACACCAAGATGCGTCAGCGTTCTACCTGACCCAAGCTTACATTTATGCACTGGACCTCGGCCACCGCAACTCGGAACATCTTCGCAATAGGCTGGTCAAGCTCGGACGGGAGGAATGAACAGCCCCCGGTTATTCCTCATCAACAATGACAATCAGTCTATAAACATGCCAACTGGCGTGCCCCAAAAGTGGAATAACCAGAAGCAGCCCGACAAAACCTGGCAGCATTGCGGTAAATGTGGTTAGCGCGATAAAAATCGCCCAGCCGATCATCAGCACAAAGTTCTGACTGACATATTGGAAACTTGTGATCATGGCGGTGACAAAATCCACTTCACGATCAAGCAACAGCGGCAGAGACAGCACCGTGATCATAAACAAAAGCAGAGCAAACAGCGCTCCCACTACGCTGCCCACGGCCAGCATCACCAACCCATTGGTCGTCAGGAACACGTCCAGCGAAGACGACACATTGGTCATTGGTGACAGGCCCAAAAACAGCGCAAAAATCATATGCCCTAAGAAAAACCAGAACAAAAACACCACAACGATAATGGCACATACCGATGGCAACTGGCGACTGCCTTGCTGCAGAACAGCGCGAAAGACGGCTTTGATATCTTTGGGCTGACCCTGTTCTAAGCGATGCGAAACCTCGTACAGCCCAACAGCAGCAAACGGGCCGATCAGCGGGAAACCGATAGCCGTAAGCACCAACCAATAGGTCGTGCCTGTTACTTGCGTAATCCAAACCATGGCCCAACCCGCCAAAACATAAAGCGCTGAAAACATTAGACCAAGTTCTGGTCTGGTCCGATAGTCGGCCCACCCAAGACGCAGCGCCTGGCGTAAGATTGCAGGGGTCATCATCCGCAACCGGGGTACGCCAAATGTTTTCGTAGTAGTCATTAATGTCTCCTCCCAAAGACGCCTTCTCAGCCTGGTTACAGGGTGGGTGGCTTTCTATCTGGCCAGCCAGTCGCCCCATGATAGGCGTTTCCAAGGGACAGAATTTCACGATCCTGGCCAAGCGCTCCAAAAATCTGGATCCCAATCGGCAGTCCATTTTCTCCAAACCCAGCTGGGGCCGCGAGACTGGGAAGCCCCAACAGGCTGACTGGCAGCACAACCTGCATCCAACGGTGATAGGTATCCATTTCTACACCCGAAATTTGACGTGGATAATCCAAACCAACATCAAACGGCCAGCATTGAGCAGTTGGGAGTATCAGCGCGTCATAGGTTTCGAACAACTGAACGGCTGCCCGGTGCCAGTCCGATCGCGCCTCCGAAGCCAGCTGAATTTGCGTGCCACTCATAGCCTGGCCACGTTCCAACTCCCAGATAGCCGTGTCTTTAAGCTGGTGTTTTGTGCTTTCGTGCGCTTTTAATCCGGCGGCGACAGCAAATGACCGAAGGGTTACCCAGGAGTCCCAGATCCGCTCAGCAGAGAATGGCGGAGCCACGGGTTCGACCACATGACCAAGTTCCTCGAAGACCTTTAACGCTGTTTCACATTGCTGAAGTATCCCTGGTTCCATGGGCATCGCGCCCCCCCAATCCCCAAGCCAGCCAATCCGCTTGGGGCGGGCTTCCGGTAACGGCATCATAGTTTCTGCAGCGCGCGCCAGTGGTATACGTGGATCAGGCCCGGCCATCACGTCCAACAGCAATGCGATATCTTCAGGACAACGCGCCATTGGGCCGCAGGTCGACAACTGGTGCAGGTACAGGTCGCCGGAGGGTTCAGCGGGCACCCTGCCCCAGCTGGGACGAAACCCATAAGTATTGGTCCACCCAGCCGGGTTTCGCAGGCTGCCCATCATATCAGATCCATCCGCAAGGGCCAGCATCCCTGACGCCAAAGCAACCGCCGCACCACCGGACGATCCACCGCAGCTTTTGGTCAGGTTATAGGGATTACACGTCGCCCCATGCACTGGATTGAACGTGTGTGACCCCAGCCCAAATTCAGGTGTATTGGTTTTGCCAATGAAAATTGCCCCTGCCTGACGCATCCGCGCCACCATCAAGCCATCCGTTTGGGGTATGAAATCCGCCATCATTGGCGACCCATGTGTGGTTCGAATCCCAGCAACATTAGTGAGATCCTTGACGGCCATAGGCAAGCCATGCAGCGCGCCCCGCGTCTTTACCTGATCAGCCACCTTGGCCTCTGCCATCAGCGCGTCGCGGTCACGCAACGAAACAATGGCATTCAGTTGCGGATTCACTTCAGTAATCCGGTCTAAGGTGTTTTGCATCAGCTCTACAGCAGAAAGAGATCCAGACCGGAGTTCTGCAAGCAATTCTGTGGCAGTTTGAAAGGAAGAGGGCATGAGGTTCCAAAGTTGTGGCCAAAACTAATTTTTAGCCTAGCGTTTGGAAACTCACAATAAAACCCACAGCTCACATAGATCTTTTAAATTTTGAAGCCACAAATCTACGACCCTAAATCGCTCAAGTTATAAGCTGACATAGGGACTATCAAAACTATCAGAAGGCCAAACTTGCAGAGGCAAGTTCAGACATGGCCCACTGAAAAATTGTAGGTTATTTAGTTGCCCTGAGCTTCAGCGCGGCTTTTACCAGACACGTCCAGCGCAAGTGTTGCTCCCATGAATCCGTCCAGGTCGCCATCCAGCACACCCTTGGTATCAGAGGTTTCGTGGCTCGTCCGCAGATCCTTGACCATCTGATAGGGCTGCAAAACGTAAGACCGGATCTGGTTCCCCCAGCCCGCATCGCCAGCGTTTTCATGCGCTTCGTTGACCAGTGCGCTCCGCTTATCCAGCTCCATTTGATAGAGACGCGATTTCAGGGCTTTCATCGCAATATCACGGTTTTGGTGCTGCGATTTTTCAGAACTGGTTACAACAATTCCGGTGGGATGGTGGGTAATACGCACGGCCGAGTCGGTGGTGTTCACGTGCTGCCCGCCTGCGCCCGATGATCGGTATGTATCAATGCGAATATCAGCCGGGTTCACTTCAATTTCGATGTTGTCGTCGACAACTGGGTAGACCTTGACCGAAGTAAAAGAGGTGTGGCGTTTTGCAGCCGAGTCAAACGGCGAAATCCGGACCAGACGGTGCACACCCGACTCAGATTTCAGCCAGCCATAGGCATTGTGACCGCTGATCTTATAGGCAGCCGATTTAATACCAGCTTCTTCGCCAGCACTTTCTGACTGCAGCTCAACCTTATAGCCCTTTTTCTCGGCCCAGCGGATATACATCCGCGCCAGCATCGAAGCCCAGTCACAGCTTTCAGTTCCACCTGCGCCAGAATTGATTTCAAGAAAGGTGTCGTTGCTATCCGCTTCACCGTCTAACAGCGCCTCTAACTCTTTCTTGGCTGCTTTATCTGCCAGCGCGCTAAGTGATTCTTCGGCTTCGGCTACAACTTCAGCATCATCCTCCATCTCGCCCATCTCAATAAGCTCAATGTTGTCAGCCATATCCCGATTGATACTGTTGTAAGTCTCCATCGAATCAACCAACATTTGCCGTTCGCGCATCAATTTTTGCGCGGCTTCGGCATTGTCCCAAAGGTTCGGGTCTTCGACTCGCGCGTCGAATTCTTCGAGCCGATGCGGTGCAGTTTCCTTGTCCATCCGCTGGGCAAGCAGCTCCAGAGACTTCTCAATCTGCGTCACATAGTTCTGGATTTCGGCGCGCATGGTTTGGTCCCAACTTGCTGTCTAAGGCCTGCGTGATACCAAGACCTGAAGGGCACCACAAGATGAGCAGAAATGTAATGACAGATGATCTCAATACTATACTCGCCCAGTGGCAGCTCACCCAGGCAGAACACCTATCTCAGACTGCCATCGCGCGGCTATGGCGCGTGCGCCGTGCAGACGGAACAAGCGCGGTTTTGAAGCTGTACAAAAACGCCACACGGGGAAACGAGTCAGCTGGGGCTGAATTACTCAACGCATGGTCTGGTAGGGCTGTTGTTGAAATATTCGAGAATGAAGGCGCTGCAATGCTGATGCAGTGGCTAGACGGGCCCAGCCTTGGCGACATCGCCCGTTCCGGGGACGCGAAACAGGCGGATCAATTGCTCTGCGACGCAGCGCAAAGCCTTCACCAACACCCGATCTTTGTGCGCGCTCCGTTGCGCTCTCTGGACGATATCTTTTCTCTCCTGCCTCAGTTGACCTATTGCACCACCTGCCCCACGCCGCTGCGTAAGGACATGTTGCGTGCCACAGCGATGGCAAGTCATTTGCTTGCCACCCAACCCAGCACCGTGCCGCTGCACGGTGACCTGCATCATGACAATGTCGTTCTGACTGCTACCGGGCCAAAGGCATTTGATGCAAAGGGCTATATAGGTGATCCGGCATTTGAGCTGGCAAATGCACTGCGTCATCCCAAAGGTCTTCCCTCCCATGTCAGGAATTTCACACGGATCACACAGACCACCCAATTGTTCGCACAGGCGCTTGGGGTGCCGTGGCAACGATTGGCGCAATGGGCGGCGGCCAAATGCGCGCTCTCAATCTGCTGGAGAGCAAATGGGCTATTGAAACAGGATGATGAGGCCGATTTGCTTTCGCTACTCGTGGAGCAGGCTCTTGCTACAGAGCGCTGAACTTCAGATCAGCACATGTGCACACTAGCGGCCCGCTTCAATAGAGTCCGCCTGAACTGACCGTACCAAAGGTTGCCTTGGGCCCAAGAACAGCCGTACCTCCGCTAGAGGTGGTGACCTGACGACCGGATGTATTAACCTCTTCAAACAGCGGCAAATTGGACCCCATCGCAAAACCACCGTCATAGCTCAAACCAAAGATAGGTTCGGCGCCGTCTCGGAAGTATTCAGCCACCACATAGTCCCCACCGGCATTATCCGGCAAGCGAGCCCCTGTGAAGCGGTCGATTTTGATAAAATGTCCCCCCGGAGGGACATCAAAAGGACCGCCACCGTATTTGGTTGTCGCTTCTGTCATGAACTGCTGGAACACCGGACCACAGGTATTCCCGCCATAGGTGCCGCGCCCCAGGGGTCGTGGCCGGTCGTGACCGATGTAGCAGCCTGCCACAATGTTCGATGTAAACCCAACAAACCAGACATCGCGTGCCTCGTTTGTGGTGCCGGTTTTACCAGCAGTAGGCACGCCGAGATTAACATTGCCTGCTGCTGTGCCGCGTTCAACAACACCACGCATCATTGATGTCAACTGATAGGCCGTAATCGGATCCATCACCTGGTCTCTATCTGTGACAATACGCGGTGCCGCACCTTCTGGCAGCAATGCTGACGAGCAATCCACGCAGTCGCGGTCATCATGACGATAAATTGTCTGCCCTTCGCGGTCCTGAATACGGTCGACCAGGGTGGGCGCCAGCCGCTCACCACCATTGGCGAACATCGCATAGGCTGTAACCATCTTATACAGCGTGGTTTCTTCAGACCCCAGCGAGTTGGCCAGATAGGGGCCCATCTCGTCATAAACACCAAAGCGCTCGGCATAGCCTGCAACCACCGGCATCCCAACTTCTTGCGCCAGACGAATGGTCATCAGGTTCCGCGAGCGTTCGATCCCGGTGCGCAGGGGCGTCGGGCCATAGAATTTGTTCGATGAGTTTCGCGGGCGCCACAATCCCTGCGGAGTGTTCACTTCGATTGGCGCATCAACAACGATGGTTGCCGGGCTATACCCGCTATCCAGCGCCGCTGCATAAACAAAAGGTTTGAAACTTGATCCAGGCTGGCGTTGTGCCTGCGTTGCACGGTTAAACACCGAATGCTGATACGAAAACCCGCCCTGCATCGCCAAGACACGACCTGTGTTCACGTCCATGGCAACAAAGCCGCCCTGCACTTCGGGAACCTGACGCAACGACCAGTGTTGAAACGCATCATCCTTGGTCACAGCAACCACATGAACAACGTCACCAACGGTGAGATTGTCATTGAAGCTCCCCTTCATCCACTTGATATCGGAGCGCGGAACAACGCCAGTTTCATCGACACCTTCAATGCCAACTCGCAGTTCCTTGTCACCAACACCCAGAACAACAGCGGGTAGCCAGTCGCCCCCCAGTGTCACATCGCGTGAAACTTCCAGCTCAGCCAACGCCTCACGCCATGCGGTGGCGTCATTCAGCAGGTCCGCTGGGATTGCCAGTTCAGTTCCGCGCCACACCCCGCGCGAACGGTCATACTTCTCAAGGGCTGTTCGCAAGGACAATGCTGCAACCGTTTGCATTTCTTCATCAATCGTGGCGCGCACAGTAAAGCCGCCCGTGAAGAACTCTCCTTCACCAAAATCCACCGACAGCTGCCGGCGGATTTCATCAGTAAAATAATCGCGTGGCGGCAATGCTGTACGGAAGCTCTCAAAGTCGCCATTTTGGACCGACCGTAGCGGCTGCTCAACTTCAACTTTATAGACAGCTTCAGAAATATAGCCGTTTTGATACATTTCACGCAGCACGTAATCGCGCCGTTCCGTCAAACGTTCCTTACCACGTACAGGATGAAACTTACCGGGTGCCTTGGGCAGAGACGCCAGAAAGGCGGCCTCATGCGGTGCCAGTTCGCCGAGAGTCTTATTAAAATAAGTTTGCGATGCCGCCGCCACACCATAAGAGTTTTGCCCCAGGAAGATTTCATTCATATAGAGCTCAAGGATCTGCTCTTTATTCAGCGTCTCCTCCAATCGGGCCGCCAGAATGATCTCTTTGATTTTACGTTCAGCTTTTCGATCCCCCGACAACAGGAAGTTTTTCATAACCTGTTGGGTGATGGTCGACGCGCCGCGCACATTTGACCCGCGCGAGCGTACCGCTTCGATCGCCGCTGCCGCGATGCCGCGCATGTCATAGCCCTTGTGGCTATAGAAATTCTTGTCCTCAGCAGATATGAACGCCTGTTTTACCAGGTCTGGAATTTCATCCGAAGGCGCAAACAGGCGGCGTTCTTTGGCAAATTCATCAATCAACTGCCCCTCACCCGAATAGATCCGGCTAATGGTCGGCGGTTGATACTGCGCCAGCGACTCATGGCTGGGCAGGTCTTGCCCATAGATCCAGAACACGGCGCCAATAGTTAAAGCAACCATCGCAATACCAAGTGTGATGGTACTAAAAATGGAGCCAAAGAATGAGAGAATAAACCTAAGCACTGTTCTGCCTTCCTGTGCACATAGCGTCTATATAGGGACGCCAGCAGCAATGGTCAAAACCGCAGATGGCAAAAACGTGCCATCTGATCCGTTAATCCATCGGGATCTTCATCTAGCCACAAATATCCCGGGGTTTGGGCCTGAGCCCCAAGTCTACACCATGATTTGTAGTCATACTACTGCCGTACTAATGCTCGGAGCGCAGCGTCCTGTTCTCGCCAGGCCACGAGGCCATTCAAGATACCCTTAGCCATCTGCGTTCTCCATTCAGAGTCTTGAAGGTTTTTAAGATCACGCGGGCTCGATAGAAAGCCGATTTCAATCAAAACTGAGGGGATATCTGCAGCTTTGAGCACAGAAAACCCAGCTGAGCGCAACGGGCGCCGGTTCATCGGCCCCCCTTGGTTCCCCATGCCTTCAATCAGCGCCCGCGCCAAGGCATCACTGCGGGGTTGGGTCTCCTGGCGTGCCAAATCAAGCAAAATTCCAGTCACCCGGTCATCCGCATCGCTCAAATCCACGCCCGCCAACAAATCACTTCGATCATGCCGTTCTGCGAGTTTAGCTGAAGCCACATCTGAAGCCTCAGGCGACAAGACATGAACAGTGGCACCATGTGCCAATCCTTCGGATAGCGCATCAGCATGAAGGGAAACAAAAACATCCGCTCCCGCTTGATGGGCCAGTGCGATGCGACGTTCCAACGAAACGAAATAATCGCCGTCGCGGGTCAATTGGACCTCGAACCGACCAGAGCGCACAAGTTCCTCGCCCAACTCAATTGCAAAGCTTAGAATCAGGTCTTTTTCCACCACTGTACCAGCTTCACCACTGACTTCAGCTCCGGGATCAATACCACCATGGCCAGGATCAAGAACAACCAATAGCGGCGCATCCGGACTGCGTTCCTCAATGATGGGCAGGGTCTCCGCTTTCGGCAAATCCCAGCGCGGGTCAGTTGGCGCTCCGGCACCTTCAGAAAACACCTCGGCGTCGACAGCCCCCAGTTCAAGTTGCAATTGCGCGCGCGCGGTCACCGGATCAATATCCATCCCTGCGCCTAGCACCGCCATGGGTTTAGCCAGTTTCAGGACCATTCGCGACCACCCGGGAACATAGGTTCCAAATTGTGCTCGGGTGATCTGCGCCCCCTGCAACAAAGTGTCTGAATTCAGCCCGCGCCAATCCACCTCTTGAAAATCCAGCACAAGCCGAGGTGGATTGTCCAAAGTGAACAGGCGGTAAGGTACACCCTGGCTCAAATTCAGTGTGATCAGGGCCCCATTGCCCTGGTCTTCGATCCGGCTGGATTTGGCATCGATACGCGCCAATCCACTGAATTCCTGAGCAAAGGTTGCCTGCCCCATTGTCATCCATGCACATGCGATGAACGTGAAAACCCTGCTCATACTTTTACGCCTCTTATACTTCTGTCTGACCATACCCGAAACACCCACGCCCTGGGTAGGCGCAGAACGAGTAATCCTTGCGCCAACATCGGGGTCACAGACATGATCAGTTTCGCTGTGCCATAAATGTTTCCAGCCGTGCCAGACCATCCTCAATATCTTCCGTTGACCGCGCATAGGAAAACCGCAGCGTGGTTGCGCCTCGTACCGGATCAAAATCCAGCCCTGGCGTGACTGCTACACCTGCTTGTTCCAGAATTTCTGCGGCAAAGGCCCGACTGTCTTTGGTCAAATCCGATACATCGGCGTAGACATAAAATGCGCCGTCCGGTGGCGCGATATTTGTGAACCCTGCCCTGGGCAAACCTTCCAGCATGAGCTGGCGGTTACGGGCATAAACGGCAAGGTTTTCTCGCATCTCGTCCTGACAATCCAATGCGGCGAGGGCCGCGACTTGGCTGGCGTGAGGCGCACAAATGAACATGTTTTGCGCAATCCGTTCAATCACTCGTACATGATCCTCTGGCACGACCATCCAGCCAACCCGCCAGCCGGTCATCGAAAAAAACTTTGAGAACGAGTTGATCACATAACACTCATCGGTCAGTTCCAATGCCGTCACCGCTTTGGCTTCATATTCCAGCCCATGATAGATCTCGTCCGAAATAAAACTGGCGTCCTGTGCCTGCGCCGCTTCAATCAATGCAGCCATTGCATCGCGATTGAGCATTGTACCACTTGGGTTGGCAGGCGAAGCGACCATCAAGCCCGCCAGGTCCAATCCGTTCAGGTCAGCGGCGACCGGTTGCAAACGGTTTTTCGGCGCGGTCTGAATATCTACAGGCGTCATCCCAAGCGCTCTTAAGATTTGCCTGTATGACGGATAGCCAGGTGCGCCTATGCCAACCCGATCGCCACTATCGAATAGCGCCGTAAAACCAAGCAGGAATGCGCCGGAAGACCCCGGCGTCACGACAACACGGTTGGGGTTCAGATCAACATCATACCATTCCCCATAAAGTCGGGCGATACGCTGACGCAAAGCAGGCAGCCCCAAGGCAACCGTGTAACCCAAACTGCCTTCGTCCAATGCGGCAGCCAGAGCTTTGCGCGCGCCCAACGGTGCACCGGTTGACGGTTGCCCAACTTCCATATGAATGATGTGCCTGCCAGATTCTTCGGCTTTGCGCGCAGCCTCCATCACATCCATCACAATGAAAGGATCTACTTGGGATCGGGTTGAGTTTCGCATGCTGATCTCCCATGGTGCGGCCATGACTTTTGATCGTTTATCCCGGCTGTCGTCAATCCCAGCCTTTTTGCTGAGCGCGTTGTTCTTCTTCGCCTCCACACTGCCATCAATGGCAATTACTTTGCTGCGCGATGCTGACATCGAACATGGGCTGAATAAATTGGCTGCGCCGGTGCTCAGCGCAGCGGGACTGAATGCCAAACGGGTGCGGGTGTTGGTAGTCAATGATTCCAGCTTCAATGCCTTTGTCGTCGATTCGCAGACGATTTTTGTGAATTACGGGCTGATCCTAAAAGTCACCAGCCCAGAGATGCTGCAGGCCGTAATTGCCCATGAAGCAGCCCATATCACCAACGGTCATCTGGCACGGCGCATGCAAAACATGCGCTCGGCAAACACGGCAGCAGGTCTGGGCACTGCCTTAGCAGTGCTGGCGGCGGCCGCCGGAGCGGGCGAAGCAGCCGCGGGCATCGCAATCGGGGCGCAAAGTTCAGCCCTGCGTTCCTTTCTTGCCCATACACGCGCCGAAGAATCGTCGGCAGACCGCTCTGGTGCGGGTTACTTGACCCGTGCAGGCATCAACCCACAGGGACTGGTGGACCTTCACCAGATTTTTGCCGGCCAAGAGCTGCTAAGTACTGTCAATCAAGACCCTTATATGCGCTCTCACCCGCTCAGCCGCGATCGTTTGCGTGCAGCAAAAGCCTATGTTGCAAGCTATGGTGACCAAGGCAGCACAACAGCTGAGGCCAACTATTGGTTTGCCCGGACTCGTGGCAAATTATCAGCCTTTGTTCGATCGCCGAAATGGACACGGCGTCGGGCTGGCGAAGAAGCATCCAAAGATATTCGTCTGATGCGAGAAGCTGTCTCCTACCATCGTCAACGCAATCTCAGCAAATCTCTAAACGCGATGAATGGTGCGTTGGCTTTACGCCCCAATGATGCCTTCTATTTTGACCTCAAAGGTCAAATCCTGATGGAAAACCGACGCTGGAATGAAGCGCTGTCAGCCTATCGTCAGGCCGTCAAACTTGCCCCTTCAGAACCCTTGATCCTCGGCGGATATGGCCGGGCCCTACTGGCGGCTGGCCACCCTAAGCAAGCAATCCAGGCTATGGAAAAGGCACGGTCCCGTGACTTTCGTGACACCCGCCTGCTGCGGGACATGTCGTTGGCCTACGCAAAAACTGGTCAAAGTGGCATGGCGGCTCTGGTCACCGCAGAGCGGTACGCGTTACAGGGCAGAATGGATGACGCCGGACGACATGCCACGCGGGCCAGCGCTCAGTTGCCTCGCGGCTCTGCTACTTGGCGACGCGCACAAGACGTGCTTGTCGCTGCTGAATATTACCAAAAAAGGAAGAACAAATGATCCGCTTTCCCCGCGCCCTAGCCGGTGTAGCAACCGCGATGACACTGCTGAGTGCTCCGGTTCAAGCACTAGATTTAGCCAGTATGAGTGAGGCTGAGCGCGCCGCTTTTGGTGCCGAAGTCCGCGCTTACCTTCTGGAAAACCCGGAAGTGATTATTGAAGCTGTGAACCTGCTGGAACAACGCCAGGCTGAAGCTGAGGCGGTTGAAGATGAAGCACTGGTCGCAGCCAATCTGGATGAACTGTATAACGATGGTTTTTCATGGGTTGGTGGCAACCCGGATGGCGACATCACCGTGGTCGAATTCATGGATTACCGCTGTGGATATTGTCGTCGCGCCGCACCTGAGGTCGAGAAACTGATCCGAGAAGATGGCAACATCCGGTTGGTGATCAAAGAATTCCCGATCTTGGGAGAAGCCTCTTTGATTTCATCCCGCTTTGCCATTGCGACCCGCATGGTGGCTGGCGCCGATTCTTACAAACTCGTTCATGATGCATTGATCGATTTTGGTGGTGAGCCCAGCGAAGTGTCCTTACGTCGCCTCGCCTTGGGATTGGGACTGGACGCTGATGTCATTATGGCAAAGATGAATGACCCAGAATTGAACCACGAACTGGCACAGACCCGTGCCTTGGCACAACGTTTGAAAATCTCGGGCACACCCACATTTGTGGTTCAGGACGAATTGCTGCGTGGCTATCTACCTGCCGATCAAATGTCAGTCATTGTGGCCGACAAACGTGACCAACGCGGTTGATATCACTGCAGGGTGCGCAATTTAGCGGGCCCTGCAACCCAACAGTATCCAATCAATCTGAAGCTTCAGCCGCCGCTTCTAACATGGCAGCCTTTTTTTCGACTTCTTGAACAATGTGGTCGACCATTTGGTCGTTGTCCATCTTGTGGCTGGCCTTGCCTGCAAGATAGACCATCCCTGCCCCAGCACCCCCACCCGTAAATCCAACATCGGTCATCAAGGCCTCGCCCGGACCATTAACGACACATCCTATGATCGACAGGCTCATCGGGGTGTGAATATGCGCCAACCGCTGCTCCAGTGTTTCAACCGTTTTGATCACATCAAACCCCTGTCGCGCGCAGGACGGGCAGGAGATGATATTGATTCCGCGATGCCGCAGGCCAAGGGATTTGAGGATCTCGAAGCCGACCTTGATTTCTTCCACCGGATCAGCACTAAGCGAAACACGGAGGGTGTCGCCGATGCCCATCCACAACAATTGGCCCAAACCAATCGCTGACTTAATGGTGCCAGACACAAAGCCACCCGCCTCGGTGATGCCGAGGTGAATCGGAGCATCCGTTGCTTCAGCCAATTTCATGTAAGCCGCAGCCGACATGAACACATCAGATGCTTTGACCGATATCTTGTAATTGTGAAAATCGTGATCCTGCAAGATGCGGATGTGATCGAGCCCACTTTCGACCATCGCATCGGGACAGGGTTCGCCGTATTTTTCCAGCAGGTGTTTTTCGAGCGAGCCGGCATTAACACCAATGCGGATTGAGCAATTGTGATCCTTGGCGGCTCTGATCACCTCCGCAACCCGCTCCTCGCTGCCGATGTTACCGGGATTGATCCGCAGACAGGCTGCTCCGGCCTCAGCGGCTTCGATGCCGCGTTTGTAGTGAAAATGGATATCAGCGATGATCGGCACGGGGCTTTCAGCGACAATCTCTTTCAACGCCTTGGACGAGGCCTCGTCCGGCACTGAGATCCGTACAAGATCTGCTCCGGCTTCGGCGGCGGCCTGCACCTGCGCCACCGTAGCTGACACATCAGTCGTCAGCGTGTTGGTCATGGTTTGCACTGCGATTGGCGCATCACCGCCAACAGGCACATTTCCCACCATAATTTGACGGCTTTTACGACGTTCAATATTGCGCCAGGGGCGGATGTGATTAATCGACATATGTTGTAGATCCAGACAAACGATCAGTTGCCCCTAGATAGGCATTGAACGCCTGTGCTGCAATGGCACAAGACACCGACTTTGCCGTCTATTAGCTACTGCACCAGCGGCAATTATTCTGAAAACAACCCGGCCTCGAGCTCAGCCACCATTTTTGCAAGATCACGATCTTGATCAATGTTGGCGACATCAAACCGTTCGGTCACGCTATCGATCGACAGAGGCAGATTTCTGGTGACTTCACCACGATTCCCAACTGGGCCAAAATGAGCACCGCCCAACGCAAAATAGATCGCGCTGCTTTCACCGGTGCGCAGTACGGGGGCTTCTTCCGTAGTAGGAATCTCGTAACGTTGACCTGGGGTCATGATGCCTTCAAAAATTACACTGCCATCAGCAGAACTGACCCGCACCCACGAATTCCGAACCGCGACCATCTCCATAGTCGGAGCGGAGTGCTCGACAACTTGGGGGACCAACTGCGTTTGGGGTTGCTGTCCGGTGACGGCCGATCTGCTATCCGCAAATATTTCCTGTCTGGGCAGCTCTGGCGCAGCGAAACTACCAAATGTTGCGGGATCAAGTGTTGAAATTGGCGCATCCCGCGCCGTCATGACCGGCACGGCCAGAGCCTGAGGCCTGTACAACCGATCAAGCGCATCTGATGCAGAGCCATCATTTTCTGTAGCGGTTCCCATACCTGCTACCTGCAGGGGGTCCAGCTCAGCCAATACAACAGGGGTCTGCTCCATCGGAGCCATCTGCACCTGCTGCACTTGCTTCAAAACCGTCCAGCCACCAAACCCGATACCGCCGATCAGAGCCAGCAACACCAGAGACGACCCAATTGCCCGGGCTTCAATTTGTGAAAGGAGCCCGCCATTTCGGGGCGCAAAGGGCGTGTTAGGTGCAGTAAACGCATCTGATCCCAGCCCCCCCATACCAGAGGCAATCGGTGCTGGTCCTGTACGCTTGCTCGAGGCTTTGGCGGACATGCCGTGCGCTACCTCAAACCCGCTTTCGCGGCAAAAGTCTTCAAATACCTGCTCGGGATCCATGCTCAGGTAACGGGCATAAGATCGAACATAACCAGCGATAAATCCGGGGGTATCAAACACCGAAGGGTCAGAATTTTCGATGGCCGAAATATAGGACGCCTTAATCCGCAATTCGCGTTGCACATCAAGAAGTGACTTGCCCATTGTCGCTCGTTCGCCGCGCATGGCGTCCCCGAGCCGAACTTCGTAATCATCAAAGCTTTTCGGCTCGATGACCTCCTGCGCTTTGGACCTGCGCTGAGTGATGCGCCCAATCATCCCTGCTATCCTATACCTGCCTGCCACATTCCGCCCAGAGTGCCTAACGAATCATCCCATCGATTCGTTTGCGCTCTTTCGTTGACGTTTAGATAACACACTCTAAGTATTTTTACAGCTGGCAGTAACTTACCCCGCTAAATCGGCACGATTCAGCGCACAATGCGACCATAGCGCGTCCATTGCGTTAACAAGGGCATCAATTTCTTTGGGACCATGTACTGGAGACGGAGTGAACCGGAGCCTTTCCGTACCGCGCGGCACAGTGGGAAAGTTAATTGGCTGCACGTAGATACCGTATTCAGACAGCAACATATCGCTCAGCTTTTGGGTATGTACAGGATCACCAACAATCACCGGTACGATGTGACTGCCTTGATCGATTATGGGCAACCCAAGCCCCTTGAGGCGTAACTTGAGAATCTTAGCCTGCTGCTGTTGCATGTCTCGCAGCTCTTGGGCCTGCTTAAGGTGAGCCACTGAAGCTGCTGCGCCTGCGGCAACAGCCGGCGCAAGCGAGGTTGTGAAGATAAAACCTGGCGCATAGGACCGGATCGCATCAACCATCTTGGCGCTGGCAGCGATGTAGCCTCCCATTACCCCAAAAGCCTTAGCCAGTGTTCCATTGATGATGTCGATACGATGAGCCAGATTATCCCGCTCAGCGACCCCACCTCCACGCGGACCATACATGCCTACCGCATGGACTTCGTCGATATAGGTCAGCGCCCCGAATTCTTCGGCCAGTTCGATAATCTCCTCAACGGGACCAAAATCGCCATCCATTGAATAGACCGATTCAAATGCGATTAACTTTGGCGCGGAAGGATCGTCGGCCATCAGCAATTCACGAAGGTGATTCACATCATTGTGGCGAAAAATCCGCTTGGAGCCACCGTTACGGCGCACCCCTTCGATCATCGAAGCATGGTTCAGTGCATCAGAATAGATAATCAAACCGGGAAACAGTTTGGGCAGTGTACTCAAAGTCGCATCGTTCGCAATGTAGGCAGAAGTGAACAGCAGCGCTGCTTCCTTGCCATGCAAATCAGCCAGCTCGGACTCTAGACGCTTGTGGTAAACCGTTGTGCCCGAGATATTGCGTGTGCCACCTGAACCAGCGCCGGTTGCATCAATTGCTTCATGCATCGCCTCCAGAACAACTGGATGCTGCCCCATTCCCAAGTAGTCATTGCCACACCAAACAGTGATGTCCTTTTGACTTCCATCAGGCTGGGTCCAGACCGCATGTGGGAAGTGCCCCTTGCGGCGTTCGATATCGATAAAGGTCCGATAGCGACCTTCTGCGTGCAGTTGGTCAATCGCTGTGTCGAGTTTCGCGGTATAGTCCACCGTCTTCTCCATAGCTTGGTCCGGATTTCCGGAGTGTCGGCGCCCATGCCACATTCACGTTCGTGAATGAGTAACAATTACACCCGTGATTATCAACCAAATACGCGCGGGCAAACCGTCGCAGCCTTGATGTGGATCAAATAGACCTTTGTTTCGCTGGCAGCAAGATCAGCTGCGGCATCCCTTTGCGTGAAGCCGTCGTCTTTTGGAAACTCCTGCGGATTATTGACGCAAAATCGACCCGTCGAATAGTCACAGCCACTATACCACTCCTGTCCCATTTTACCCCCCTCCCCGTCATACTTCCTTATGGATTTTGGACTCTGAAAGTTAATTCCCTCCACAAAAATGTGGAGCTGGAATTCACCGCCGGTGGCTCTGGCCCCTTCCTCGAGGCGCTGCTAGGTTCCACTCAAATGCCCGCCATATTGGAGAAAACGATGACACTCGAGAACGTTCTGGCCCAGATCGACGCAGATCTAAGCCCTGCAACTGAACGGCTGATGGAACTGCTGCGCATCCAGTCCATTTCAACTGACCCCGCCTACAAGCCCGAATGTGACAAGGCCGCAGATTGGCTGGTGGCGGATCTGCTAACAATTGGCATTCGTGCCGAGAAGCGCCCCACCCCAGGTCACCCGATGGTGGTGGGACATGTCGGCGAAGACCTAAGCGATGTGCCGCATGTTCTGTTTTATGGCCACTACGATGTACAGCCGGTAGATCCGCTCGATCTTTGGGACAACCCGCCATTTGAACCCAAACTGGAAGAGACCGCCAACGGCACCGTGATTCGTGGACGCGGCGCTTCAGACGACAAGGGGCAATTGATGACCTTTGTCGAAGCTTGTCGTGCCTGGAAAGAGGTACATGGCACCCTGCCCTGCCGAATTACCTTCTTCTTTGAGGGTGAAGAAGAATCAGGGTCGCCATCATTGATTCCTTTCATGCAGGAAAACGCTGCTGAACTGAAAGCGGATCTGGCGTTGATCTGTGACACCTCAATGGTGTCACGAGGCGTGCCGTCAATCTCGTCGCAGCTGCGCGGGATGCTTAAAGATGAGTTCACTCTGGTTGGCCCCCGCATTGACCTGCATTCCGGACATTACGGCGGCCCCGGACTGAACCCGCTGCGGGAAATTTCGCGCATTGTCGCCTCTTTCTATGACGAAGAAACTGGTAAGATTGCTGTCGATGGCTTCTACGAAGGCGTACATGAGGTTCCAGTTGATCAACTGCGCCAATGGGAAGGCTGCGGCTTTGAAGAGAAAGAATATCTGGACAATGCAGGCTACACTCAGGCGCATGGTGAAAAGGATTATTCGATCCTTGAACAGCAATGGGCACGTCCAACACTGGAAGTGAACGGAATTTGGGGGGGATACAACGGCGCAGGCTCCAAAACCGTTATCCCATCGGAAGCTCACTGCAAGATCACCTGCCGTCTGGTCGGTGATATGGATCCTGATGCCCTTCGGCACAAAATTCGCAAACACGTCGAAGCCCGTTTGAAGCCAGACACAAAGGTAGTTTGGGATAACGATCTGGAAGGATCGGGCGCTTCGGTGATGAACATCACCCGCCCCGAGTTTGAATCCGCTCGTGGCGCCTTGTCAGATGAATGGCAGCGTGAGGCCGTATTCTGCGGTATGGGAGGGTCAATCCCAATCGCCGGATTTTTTAAATCCGTTCTGGGCATGGACGCAATGCTTGTTGGCTATGCCAATGACGATGACGCCATCCATTCACCCAACGAAAAATACGACCTCAAGAGCTTCCATAAAGGTATCCGCTCTTGGGCCCGTATACTGGACGCTTTGACCAAATAAACAAACAAGCCCGAAGAGCGAAAACTCTTCGGGCTCGCTCCCTCTTTTTTGCCTCCCTCGGGAATTCGCCGCATGACGACACAGAAACCAACCCCTCTCGCGCTGCTGGACGAAATAGTTGCGTTGGAAACCCAAGTTTGGCAGGCGTTGCTTGTGGGAGACAGCGAGGCCGACAGCAAAATGCTGACGGACGACTTTCTGGGCGTGTATCCATCCGGGTTTTCAAACAAGGCAGAACACTGCGGACAGCTGGAAAATGGACCGGTTATGACGTCATTCTCACTTACCCAACCACAACTTCGGGTCATCTCAACAGATGCGGTGTTGCTGAGCTATCGCGCCAGCTATCTGCGTGTCGACGGCACAAACCAAGAAGAGATGTACATTTCATCCCTTTGGCAGCGCTGCGGTAGGGGTTGGTTAAACAGCTTTAGTCAGGACACCCCAGCGGACTAAGTTCACTTCAGGGATCATCCGAGGCATCCAACACAACGCCTTCTTTTATACCATGGTCAGATTTAGTGTCATAGGCATCCTGCTTATCTTGCCAGTCTTTGGTTTCATCCGTCCAAAATTTATCAATATCCGCTTTGACAATGTCGCGACTTGTCACCGCAGTTTCCAGTTCTGCCACACATTTCTTGAAAATATCGTGGTGATTGTTCTCATGTGTGTTGAGCTTCCCCCACATCGCATCCCAGCTATCCTTCTGACCCGAATTGGCTTTACCGTAGTCTTTCCACTTAGGCATAATGATCGACGGTTTGCTTGTCAGCGTGAATACATCAACATGGCCATCCAGTTGAAAACTTGCCTTGTAGCTGGCATTCGATCGGTATCGCCCCCAAAACGCACGTTTTTGCAGAGCTTTGAACACCTCCTCAATTGTTTTGCCTCCAATCGAGTAAGTAGATGTCTTAGGCGCGGGAATGGTTTTCTTGAATGTGGCCGGATCTGGATCGATGTATTCAAGGGAAACGCCAACCGAACTGCCATTTGATGTCTTACTGGCATAATCCTCAACGGCTTTGGAGAATGCGGCCTTCGCTGCTTTGGCTTCAGCGTTAAACCCAGCCTTATCCAGCTCCTTCTTTTTCACCTCTACGGAAAACTTCGCGACAGCTTCCAGTGTTAGGGCATGCAAACTGGAAAGATACTTTTCCAATGCTTTTAGCATCCGGTCCCATTCTGCTTGCCGATTCTTAGTGCTTTTGCCGTACTCAGCCCACTTTGGTTGCGTTATCACAGGCTTCAAAGCCACGGTGATCTCAACCACTTTTTTCGATTTATCGAACTTGGCGGTAATCACAGGCGCGGCAACATAGCTGCCCCAACTAGACTTTTTATCCAACGCGGTTTCCAACTCGGACATGTCAACGCCTGCCACAGGAAAGGTTTTGGGGGATGGTTTAGGAATTTTTGTTTTGACAGCTATTGCCATAATCGCCTCCAAAGGCCGAATACACTCGGTAAAAAACACAGGCTCCAGGCTAAGTGGGCCTTGCTGCAGAGGGAAATCACCCAAAAGTGCCAAACAGAAACGGCACAGTGCAGCCAGCGAAGCATAACACGCTGTTACAAATTTTAGAAATGAAGCATTCGAAGGGAAAGTGGCGCGGTTGACGGGGCTCGAACCCGCGACCTCCGGCGTGACAGGCCGGCACTCTAACCAGCTGAGCTACAACCGCGCAGTGACCTTGCGGTCGTTCCCCTCCGGGGCGGCCCACATTCATGGGATTTGAAAAGAAGTGGCGCGGTTGACGGGGCTCGAACCCGCGACCTCCGGCGTGACAGGCCGGCACTCTAACCAGCTGAGCTACAACCGCGCATTTTCTTCTCACCAGACTTTGCAATCCAGTCCCCTCCGGGGCGGACCTTGATTTCCCCAAGGTGGGTAAGGCAGCAGTGGCGCGGTTGACGGGGCTCGAACCCGCGACCTCCGGCGTGACAGGCCGGCACTCTAACCAGCTGAGCTACAACCGCTTGCTGCCCATCCAACATTGCTGCTGAATGTTGGGCTGTAATATTCCTAGGTCTCGGGCATCGTCAAGCGGTGTTTGACCTTTTTCGCCGCTTTCTGGAAAAAAAAATCAAATTGTCGACCAAGTCTCTGAAAACAGGCGTTTACCTGACAAATCTGAAAACACTAGTTGGATAAATAGCAATGTCGCCAGCATTCTATAGATTGGTGATCTCGTACCTGTCGCCCAGAATGTGGCTCATCCTCTTTACAAGGCGAAGTTCGACTTAACAACGGAACCAGGACTCGGACGAATCTTCTGATCACTGCTTAAGAACCGTGACAAATTTAGAGAAAATTCTAGGTATGCAATTTTTTCCATTAGCACTCCCTTAGCACCTCTCGGGTCAATGTCTGCCTGCACCTCGGACCGGGGTGGCGCGAACGCTTCCGGCCGAACGCAACGTCAGAAACGACATCAGAACATGCCCCTGGGGGCCGATTACACTGGGTAAAATCCTAGTAGGAAAAGGAAGAAAAAATATGACCAGCATTCTGACCAACAATGGCGCAATGGTTGCTCTTCAGACTCTACAGTCCGTGAACGATAACCTGACCGCTGCTCAGAACGAAATCTCCACTGGTAAGCGGGTTGGATCCGCCAGCGACAACGCCGCTGTTTGGGCGATCTCCAAAACAATGGATTCAGATATCGCTGGCTTCACCGCCATCTCGGAAAGCTTGCATGTTGGCGAAGCTACCGTAGCTGTAGCATCTGCTGGTGCTGAACAGATCGTTGAAAAGCTGACTGAAATCAAAGAGCTGATTGTTTCCGCTCAGTCTGAAAACGTCGACCACACTAAGATCCAGAACGACATTGATGCGAAGGCTGCACAAGTTGCTGCTATCATTGCCGCAGCTCAGTTCAACGGTGCAAACCTGTTGGCCACTGACGTAGACGGCAATGGTGCCTCGTCCCTTGGAGTTCTGGCATCTCTGGATCGTGTTGGCGCAACAGGTACACCAACACCTACAGAAATCACAGTTGATACCGTTGATTTTGAGGCAAACATCGATCTTGCTTCGAACCTGACTTCCTTCACCAACGTGACTGACGCGGCGACAGCCCTGACCGAAATCGAAGGCTTCCTAACAGTGGCCATTGATGGTGCCGCGGCACTGGGTTCGGACACCGCACGTCTTCAGGATCAGGGTGATTTTGTTAGCAAACTGACCGACTCCATGAAAATGGGTGTCAGCTCGATGACAGACACCAACATGGAAGAAGCCTCGGCTCGATTGAAAGCCCTGCAGACCCAGCAGCAGCTGGCTGTGCAATCCCTCTCAATCGCAAATGGTGCGCCTGAATCGATCATGCAGCTGTTCCGCTAATTGGTATGAGCCGGGGCATCTTTATGCCCCGGACTTCATCTCAGAGAATCTGAAGATTAGTGACGTAAGGAATTAACGTGAACGCACTCAGACATGCGAAACAAGCATATTCGGCGGCAAAAGCCCCGACACGGACCGTGAAAAACCTGGAATACGACGCCATCGCGCG
>NZ_WQLV01000019.1 GCF_009753675.1 Parasedimentitalea huanghaiensis
GCTGCGGCCGTCTGTTCCAGCGTTGCCGCCTGACTTTCGGTGCGCTGAGACAGATCATCCGACGCCTGGCTGATCTCCGTCGCGCCATTGCGAATGCTGTCAGCTGAGTTGATGACATCAGAAATCGTTGAGCTGAGTGTTGTCAGGGTCCGGTTGAAGTCACTGCGCAGCTGTTCGTGATCTGCCGGGAAGGGTTCTGTCAGCGGTTTCGAGAAATTACCATTGGCCAGATCCACCAGCCCGTGGCTTAGCTTCTCCACAACGTCATGTTGTTCTCTTTGCTGTTCGGCCCGTTCTTCCTCAGCACCCCGGGCGCGTTTCAAGTCATCCCGAAGACTAACCAGTGTCTTACCGATTTGACCCAGTTCATCCCCACGGCTAGCCGATGCAACTTCACCGTCCAGATTACCTGCGGCCACTTCGTCCATGTCTTCACAGATTTTTGTGATCGGACGCGTGATGGTACGGATGGTGAACAATGCGATAAGCATCAAGGTTAGTCCAGCTAGGGCCACGCCAATCAGAATATTACGGGTCAGATCTTGCGAAGCAAGCAGAGGTGCCTGAATGTTCTCGCGTACTTCTAGGACGCCGCGCACATCGCCAATTTCCCAATCGGACTTGGGCGTGTCTGGGTGGGCATTGTGGCAGGACACACAGCCTTCGGCGACCATTGGATCAGCGACTGCAACGCGCAGGTAGGTTTCGCCATTTTCGATTTCTTGTCGTTTGAATGTTCCATCGGGATTGGCGCTCAAATACTCCCATGCGTCTTGCATGAAGCTGTCCATTTCACGCCCTACACGGCCAGGGAAAGGGAAGGGACTATAGAGCGATAAGCTGGTGCCCTGTTCAGCAAGCAGTGCATTGACATCATGCACAAATGTGGCAGGGAGGGGGATCACGCTGGGGTCGTTGGCATGATCGATCCCTGCGGACATATCCGCAGATTGCTTTACATCCTTGATTACATTTCTTGTGTAGTATCCGCGGATTGCCTTGATTTGATTGACTACTCCTGTTGCGGAAGTGGTGGCAAAATCAATGGTGTTTTTTTCAAGAATTCGAGGAATGGATAGCCAGGCAATGCCAAGGCACAAGAGTATGAAAAGTGGGATTGGAAAGGTCAATCTAAAGGCAATCGACTTAAGCATCTTCTGCATGTCTGGCGCTCCATCTTAGCCAAACCGGTACCACATCCATTCTGGCCGCAGAACGGTATCGTTCTGAGCGGGTACGTTTTCGGCTCACATCATATTTGGGGAGTGCAGAAGTAGGGTAATTCTCTTACCCTTCGATTAAGCTATCGCAAATATGACCACTGTCAGAATAGGAACTGCACCACGGACCCTTATGTTGGGGACGTGATGCAGTCCTTAGTGGTCTGAGATTAATAGTCTTTCCAGATATCAGCAGTACTTGATGTCGCATTGACTGTTTTTTTCTCAGGCAGGTCTTCTGGAACAGTGTCCCAACTGTCTCCATGAGCCGTTGGTGAAACCACTTCATCGGCGTCTAGATTGCGCGAAGAAGAAGCTTGTTTTTCATCAATGGTGAAATGGGCCACCAGATTGGACAGTTTGCCTGCGTCAGTGTTCAGCAAATGACTGGCGGCGGTGGCCTCTTCCACCATGGCGGCATTTTGCTGAGTCACTTGATCCAGCTGGGTCACACCAATATTGATTTCAGCCAGACCTGTGGACTGTTCTGACGATCCAACGGCCATTTCAGAAACCAGCTGCGAGATGTGACCAACCCTGTCCACAATGCTGATCAGGGCTGTGCCTGCCTTGCCGACCAGCTCAACGCCTTCTTCCACTTGCTTTGAACTGTCGCCAATTAGGGTTTTGATTTCCATGGCAGCGTCCGAGGAGCGCTGGGCAAGGGCCCGCACCTCAGAGGCAACAACCGCAAAGCCGCGACCTGCTTCGCCGGCACGGGCGGCTTCGACACCCGCATTGAGCGCCAGCAGATTGGTCTGGAAGGCAATGTCATCGATGACGCTGATGATTTGACTGATATGGCGCGCCGAGTCCTCGATTCCCGTCATAGCGGTCACCGCATTTTGGACCACCTTGTCGCTTTCCACGGCCTCATCTCTGGCTTCGTTGACAATGTTTTCCACACTCAAGGCGCCTTCCGCCGCAGATTTGACACTTGCGGTCATTTCTTCGAGTGCTGCCGCAGTTTGTTCCAGTGTTGCGGCCTGGCTTTCAGTGCGTCGAGACAGATCATCAGAGGCCTGACTGATTTCGGTTGCACCGTTGCGGATGCTGTCGGATGACCCAATCACCTCGACTATGGTTGAACTCAGGGTTTTCAGGGTTCGGTTGAAATCACTTCTCAATTGTTCGTGGCCTTCTGGGAAGGGCTCAATCAATGGTTTTGTGAAGTCGCCGTCTGCCAGGTTGACCAGCCCATGGCTTAACTTGTCGACCATATTGCGTTGCTCCTCCTGCTGGACTGCAAGTTGGGTTTGCGCAACGGAGGCAGCTTTTAGGTCGGCTTTAAAGCCTTCCAGAGTGACGGCGATGGTGCCGAATTCATCGCCGGCCTCGGTGCCGGCAACCTCGCTGTCATAATCCTGATCTGCAATGCGCTCTACGCTTTGGGCCAATGCTCCAACTCGGCGGGCAATGCCGCGGGCAGCAAACCATGAAAGAAGCGCAACGATCAACGAAACCACCAAGACCTGAACGGCAGATGATCGTAGCATTTCGTGTTCGGAGGTGAGGGCTTCTCCACTATCGATTTCAAGAACAATGCCCCAGGTTTTTCCGTCGAAAGTGAAAGGAATAGATTCAGCTTCGACCGATTGCCCTTTCAGCCCTGTCACGCCTGAGAGGGCATGGTGACCTTCAAGGAATGATTCCTCAATTTGGGGCAAGTTGGGCAAAGCATCCAATATCTGGTGACCTTCTGGATGAGGTGACGCGGTCAATGCGGCACCGTCTTCACGCACCAAATAGACCAGCCCGGATTCACCTAGAATATCCGATTGGGACAAGATTTTGGCCATCTGGTCAATTGGGATTTGCAGTACAAAGACCCCCAACAATTCGCCGTTGCGAATGACAGGGGTAGAAATAAACATGGCCGGTGCACCATGACTTGGCGCATAGGCGTCCATGGACGTGAAATGCACCTCACCCTTTTGCAGAGTTATGGCCGATTGAAACGCTTCGCCAAGACCCGAGGAACTATAAAGTCCAGTCCGGAAGTTCGTCGCAAAATCATCTTCCTTAAACACTGAGTAAACAAGATCCCCATTGGGGTTCAAAAGGAAGAGATCATAGTAATGCAGCTCGCGCTGGAAACTTTGGAAACCCAAGTGATACTGTTCATGCAGGTCGGACCAAAGTGACTGATCAGAAGCCTTAAGAAGTTCGTCCTTCTTACCAAGCGGATTTGGGTTATCTGCGATATAGGCGGTGCGGAGATGCTCACCTGCTCTGTCACCCAGTTGTTGCCAGGCCGAGTCGAATTCAACGAGCGCGGTTTCCACACTTTTGCTTGCGCTTAAGGCGCGGGTCTCCGTTTCTATCCGTTCAAGCCAATCGCTAAGAGCGTGCTCGCGCTCGGACAGCAAAGTGTAAAACGCGGCTTCGCGGTTAGTCTGAAGCACTGTATGGGTCTGCCAAGCATACATAAGACCTGACGCCATGGTTAGTAGGATTGTTGGCAGAGCAATCAACAGAGGCAGCTTTTTACTGAGCTTTAGTCTGTTCCACAGAGTGAATATGCTGGTCATGATCGCGGATCTCTCATCAAAAGGTTACTTTTTAAGTGGCCGAACAAAAAAGGGGGAGGCCTGCGCTCATCGTGCCCAAAATATGTTTCGGGCGCGTTAAGTTGGGAGATTTCCGTGAATAAACTTCAATTATAGATTGCAAGCAGGTACTTGTGATATGGGTAAGGGTCTTTGCGAGAGACGGAATTGACCCGTTGGAACGGGAAGCCCGCGAATGGTGTGGCTTGCTCGCGGGACAGTCGAGTGCAAAGAACAGCTCGATTTTCCTGTGAGGCTTGATAGAAACCCATATGCCTTATCTGGGAGAGACCAATGATCAAACTTTTTAAACCGTTCGTTGCCGCCGCTATCGTTACCGGGCTGGCCGCGACTTCGGCTTATGCGCAGACCCGCGTGACTTATAAATCCGCCAAAACCACATCGTCATATTACCAGATGGCGGTTCAGATTGCCGAGGCAATGAAGGCCGGATCTGATGGCGATATTGTTGTTACGGTCGAGGAAAGCCAAGGCTCGGTGCAGAACGTGATGGAGGTAAAAGCCCGCAATGGTGACTATGTGTTCACCACTCCGCCGGTCCTGGTCAGTCTGGCACAAGGCGGCAAGGCGATGTTCAAGGACAAGAGCGACCCGGCCTTTGACGAGATCCGTGCCCTGTTCCCAATTCCATCACTGACAATGCATTTTGTCATGTCCGATGCGTCAGGCGTGACCGACTTTGCAAGTCTGGAAGGTAAAACGCTGCTGTTGGGCAAGGGATCGTTTGGTGCTCGTGAAGGGGAAAAATATCTCAAGCTGTTTGGCCTTGAGGGCAAAGTTGAGATTGCGGATGTTGAGCTCTCTGGTGCTGTTCCTGCGTTGAAAAATGGCCAGATCGATGGTTTTGTCACTGCTGGATCATACCCAGCCCCCAACGTGATCGAGGCCGCCGCGTCAACGGGCGTTTCAGTCCTGTCATTGAATGACGAGCAAATTGCAGCCAGCAAGCGCGCCCGGCTGGTCATTCCGGCTGGCACCTACGCGGGTCAGGACAGAGACATTGTTACAACGTCCTTGCCCGTTGTCGCCTTCACCACCACCAAGATGGACGAGGCTACCGCTTATGCGCTGACTAAAACTTACTGGGAAGGCAAAGCCGATATGGGCGCTGCAGCCCCGTGGTGGAACGGTGTGGACCGCGGCCTGATGGCAAATATTACGGGTAAAATTCATCCAGGTGCGTTGAAGTATTACACTGAAGCTGGGTTTGAACTGAGTGACGCGCAAAAATAAGCTGACCTGATCGTCAGAGAAAAACGGCCGGGCAGGCAATTGCCCGGTCCTGTTATCTAAAGGCCCCAGAAAATATGATCGATACACAGTCACGTATGACCCAGCATCCTATTTGGTTGGGATTGGCAGCCCTAATGGTGATGTTTCATCTGGGTTTGATTTTCTGGGGGCTGGTCCCTAATCTCGTCAGCCGCCCTTTGCATTTAACTTTCGTATTACCTTGGGTTTTTGTTTTTGCTGCCAAATCTCGGGCGCAATTGATCTCGGGTGGGGTGCTGACAGTACTGGGGGGGGCTTCTGCACTGTGGATAGCGCTGAACCATGACATGCTAGGTGACCAGTACGGCTTTCTTGAGGGGGACTTTCAGACCGCAGTGGCTTTAACCCTTTTGGTCTGCGTGATCGAAGCCGCGCGCCGTGCAATTGGCTGGCCGCTGCCCTTGGTCGCAGTTGCAGCATTGGGGTATGCACTGTTTGGTGACGCTATCCCGGGCGAATTTGGGCACTCAGGCACCCCCTTGCCTAGTTTTCTGGGCACCATGACAATAGCGGAGGGTGGAATTTGGGGAAGCCTGACCGCAGTTTCCGTCGGGGTGGTGTCGATTTTTGTGATTTTTGGCGCGGTTTTGAACGCGGGTGAGGCCGGGCAGGGTTTTATGAATGTTGCTGCAGCAGCGGCCGGGCGTCTTAAAGGTGGGGCGGCCAAGGTCTCGGTGATTTCATCAGCGCTGTTTGGTTCCATTTCGGGTTCTGCTTCGGCCAATGTTGCTTCAACGGGCGCTATCACTTTGCCCGCAATGACCAAACTTGGCTATCCTAAACGTCTGGCCGCTGCGGTAGAGGCTGTGGCGTCGTCGGGTGGACAAATTATGCCGCCATTGATGGGGGCAGGTGCCTTTGTCATGGTTGAGCTGACAGGTGTTCCCTACACCTCGATCATGGGCGCCGCCATCCTGCCTGCAGTGCTGTTTTTCTTTGCTGTCTGGGTGGGTATCAACGCTTATGCCAGCCGGTTTAAGTTGCGTGGTATTGACGCGAGCGAACAACCCGCAACGCGCGACGTAGTGATCACATCCGGGTTTTTTCTGGTGCCATTTTCGGTTCTTCTTTGGGGTATGTTTGGGGCCGGATATACCCCCCAATACGCCGCCTGTATGGCGATACTTGCCGGAGCGGTATTGTTGATGTTTAACCGTGAAGCCCGGTTTGACCGCAGTCAGTTTGCCGCAAGGTTGTCTTCGGCTCTGCTGAATGCGGCACGTCAGATCGGGATGATCGCTTCGATCATCTTTTGCGCGTCTATCATCATTGGCGTGTTGTCGATTACCGGGCTGGGCGTGAAAATCACCTCACTGATCCTGTCTGGGTCAGGTGGGTTGCTGTGGCCGTCTCTACTGCTGACCGCAATAGCCTGTCTGGTTCTGGGGATGGAGGTGCCGACCACTGCTGCCTATGTCATCTGCGTCTCTGTTGCGGGGCCAGCGCTGATCCAGCAGGGGCTGGAGCCACTGCAGGCGCATCTGTTTGTGTTCTGGTTTGCGTTGCTGTCCACTATCACTCCACCAGTCTGTGGGGCGGTGTTCATCGCCGCAGGGATGATTGGCGAAAACTGGATCAAGGTTGCGCTAACTGCAATGGCGCTGGGCGTTGGTCTTTATGTCATTCCTTTGGGGATGATAGCCAATCCAGACATTTTACGGCTGGCTGAAACCCCTATGGCCGCACTGTTTGCCTTTTTGCGCATGGCAGTTGGCTTGGCGGTGCTAAGCTATGGCTTGATCGCCTTGTCCGCCCTGTACGCCAAGGTGTGTGTTGGCTTGCTAGGGCTGGCTATCGTTATGTCTGGTGTAGTCTTCTAGATCTTTGTTTGGCGATTGGTCCGGCTGGGCCTTTTTGTTGGACCCATAAAAAAGGCGCCCAGATTTGGGCGCCTTATCTTGTTTGACCATGGCCAAAGTTTAGCCAATGATTGCGTTCAGCGTCGCGCTGGGCCGCATCACTGCTGCGGTCTTGGCCGGGTCTGTGTGGAAATATCCGCCCAGATCAGCAGGTTTGCCCTGCGCAGCAGCCAGCTCCGCAGTAATCTGCTCTTCCTTTGCACCCAGTTCAGCTGCAATCGGAGCAAAGTGCGCGGCCAGTTCAGCGTCATCGGACTGTGCAGCCAAAGCTTCGGCCCAGTAGCGGGCGAACCAGTAGTGGCTGTCGCGGTTGTCAGGCTGGCCAACTTTGCGCGATGGCGAACGGTTGTTGTCCAGAATGCCCTGCGTCGCAGCCTCGGCAGCAACACCCAGAACGCCAGCTTTGGCGTTGCCTTGGCTGTCAGCCAGGAAGTTCAGGCTTTCACCCAATGCGCAGAATTCGCCCATCGAGTCCCAACGCAGGTGGTTTTCTTCGACCAACTGCTGAACGTGCTTGGGGGCAGAACCGCCAGCACCGGTTTCAAACAAGCCGCCACCGTTCATCAGTTTCACAATCGACAGCATCTTGGCCGAGGTGCCCAGTTCCAGAATTGGGAACAGGTCGGTCAGGTAATCCCGCAGCACGTTGCCAGAGATGGCGATGCTGTCGTTGCCTGCAGTGATGGTTTTCAGCGACTGGGCTGTTGCCTCACGTGGGGCCATGATCTGGAACTTGTCCGCAACGCCAGCAGCGTCCAGAATAGGTTTCACATATTCGATCAACTGAGCATCGTGGGCGCGGTTTGCGTCCAGCCAGAAGATCGCCTCGGAACCTGTCAGGCGCTGACGGTCCATGGCCAGTTCGATCCAGTTCAGGATCGGAGCTTTCTTGGCCGTGCAGGAACGCCAGATATCGCCGACCTCCACGTCGTGGCTGTGCAGTGTGTCGCCATTGGCCAAAACCACACGGATCACACCGTCGGCTGGGGCCTCAAAAGTGGTTGGGTGCGAGCCGTACTCTTCAGCCTTTTGCGCCATCAGGCCAACGTTGGCGACAGAGCCAACAGTTGTCACATCCATAGCACCGTTGGCTTTGAAGAAGTTGATGGTCTCATCATAGATGGTGGCGTAGCAACGATCAGGGATGACACAGTTGGTGTCGCCCTTATTTCCTGCAGCATCCCAGCCTTTGCCGCCAGCGCGGATCACAGCAGGCATCGAGGCGTCGATGATCACATCGGACGGAACGTGCAGGTTGGTGATGCCTTTGTCGCTGTCGACCATATACATGCCCGGACGATCCGCAGTTACAGCGTCAATCGCAGCCATGATGTCGGCATTGCCGGCAACGCGGTCCAGCAGGTCACCCATGCCAGAGTTTGCGTTTACACCCAAAGCATCCAGCTCAGCACCGAATTTCTCGAAGACCGGCGCCAACCATGCCTTAACCGCGTGGCCAAAGATGATCGGGTCCGAGACCTTCATCATGGTGGCCTTCATGTGCAGCGAGAACATGGTGCCGTCGGCCTTGGTGTCCTCAATCGCACCTGCCAAGAAGGATGCCAGTGCTTTGGCGGACATGAATGTCGCGTCAGCAACGGTGCCTTCTTCCAGTGGCCAGCTGTCTTTTAGCGCAGTGACAGAACCGTCTTTGGCGACAAATTCGATTTTCGCATCACCGGCCTGTGCGGCGGTGATCGTCGCGGATTTTTCGTTGGCGTAGAAATCATTGCCCGGCATGGACGAGACTTTGGTCTTGCTATCGCTGGCCCATGCACCCATCGAATGAGGGTTGTTTTGGGCGTAGTTTTTCACAGCGCGTGCTGAACGACGGTCCGAGTTGCCTTCGCGCAGAACCGGGTTCACAGCGGAACCCTTGATGGCGTCGTAACCGGCACGAACAGCTTTTTCTTCGTCTGTTGATGGCTCTTCGGGATAGTCGGGCAGGGCGTAGCCCTGTGACTGCAGCTCGGTGATCGCGGCAACCAGCTGAGGTACCGAAGCCGAGATGTTTGGAAGTTTGATGACGTTGGCTTCTGGTGTTTTCACCAGTGTACCCAGTTCAGCCAGATCGTTGGACTGACGCTGCTCTTCTGTCAAACTGTCTGGAAACGCCGAAAGAATACGGGCTGCCAGTGAAATGTCCTTGGTGCCAAAGTTCACGCCGGCGGCGCTGGCAAAGGTGCGAATGATCGGCAACAGTGAGGCACTGGCCAACTCAGGCGCTTCGTCTACGATGGTATACAATACATCGGAGTTTGATTTTTCTGCCATTATTCTCAACCTTTCAGCGATTTCGGAAACTTTGGTAAATCGATGCAACACGCTGCACCCAGAATTGATCCCATATTGCCGGTCAAGGGGCGCGAATTGCGACTCTTGCGGCCTACGTTATGCGCCTCATGTAAAACAAGGAGCGCTGACGTTCAATCGTCTGGAGGAAAAAACGACCGAACATATTGCCGCGCTTTGACATAAAGACGGAAATCCCCCATCGCCTGAACGATGGAGGGATGCCAATTTGCGGGTGTTCCTCGAGTGGAATTCAAGGAGAAGGACTAGAAATCCTGCCAAAGGTCCTTCGCTGCGGATCCTTCGGACATTGCGGCTGCCACTGGGATAGCGGCGGCTGTATCCCAGCCATCCTCGCCGTGAGAAGTTGGACCAGAAATTGAGTTCGTCGGAGCCGCTGTTGCAAGTATTGGTGTACTTGATCCACCAGTGATCGTGAAGCGGGACACCAACCCAGACAGTTTGGTGGCGTCGGTATTCAGCAAATGGCCTGCGGCGGTCGCCTGTTCCACCATTGCAGCATTTTGCTGCGTTACTTGATCCAATTGGCTAACACCCATGTTGATTTCACCAAGACCTGTCGATTGTTCACTGGCCCCTTCGGCAATGCCGGAAATCTGTTGGGAAATATCCGTAACACGCTGAACAATACGGTCCAGTGCACCGCCGGCCTTGCCGACAAGGTCTACACCTCGCTCAACCTGCTGCGAGGAGTTTCCAATCAGGGTTTTGATTTCAGTGGCCGCATCCGAGGACCGCTGGGCCAGAGCACGCACTTCGGAGGCGACAACAGCAAAGCCACGGCCTGCTTCGCCCGCACGCGCGGCCTCAACACCGGCGTTGAGAGCCAGAAGATTGGTCTGGAAAGCGATATCATCAATGACCCCGATGATCTGCGAAATGTGATGGGCGGAATTTTCGATCTCGTGCATCGCTTCGACGGCATTTTTCACCACAGTTCCGCTGTCTTGTGCTTCGCTTCTGGCTTCCTGCATCAAGTTTTCAACACTTCTGGCACCTTCAGCAGCTGACCGTACGCTAGCCGTCATTTCTTCCAGCGCAGCAGCGGTTTCTTCCAGTGTCGCAGCTTGGCTTTCGGTGCGGTGTGATAGGTCATCAGACGCCTGACTAATCTCATTCGCACCGCTGCGGATGCTCTCAGAGGCTTCAATCACTTGGACCACTGTACCGTTCAATGTCTCCAAGGTTTGGTTGAAATCAAGCCTCAGCTGTTCGTAACCTTCGGGGAATGTTTCGGTGATTTGCCCTGTGAGATCGCCGTCGGACAATGCAGATAGGCGCTGGTTTAAGGTTTCGACCACACCACGTCTTTCTTGATCTCGGGCTTCCTGGCCACGTTCCATTTCACGTTGTTTCTGAAGTGATTGGCGGAACACTTCAACTGTCTGGGCCATCAACCCGATTTCGCTACGTACCTGCGTTGCCGGAACTTCCGTTTCCGTTTCCCCGTTCACCATTCCCTGCATGCGAACCTGCAATGCACCCAAGGGGGCGGTTACGCTGCGGGCGATTACATAGCCTGCTCCTGCAAGCAGCAGGAGACAAACAGCCATTGTGGCCATTGCGGCCTTGCGCATCCAGCTAAGACTGGCTTCGATATCAGAGACATAAGAGCCGGTTCCAATAATCCATCCCCAGGGTTTATACAGCTGTACATAGCCAATTTTCTGCTCAGGCTGATCTGCATTTGGTTTTTGGAACCAGTATCGTACTGCCCCAGCACCAGCCTGGCTTTGGGCCACCTTGTTCATCTCTTCGAAGATCTTCAAACCATTGATGTCTTCCAGATCGGCTTTGTTGGTTCCTTCCCATTCAGGCTTGAATGGGTGCGCCTGCACGATATTGTCCACATCGTTGACGAAAAAATACCCGGCAGTTCCAAACCGCAGACTGTTCAACTGATCATGGGCAATTTTCTTGGCATCATCACGCGACAGTTCTCCTGATTCAACACGCGCTTCAAGGGCAGTCAAAAGGCTGATGGCGGTATCAGTGGCATGGTGTAACTCGTTTTCACGCATCGAGTAGGCGTTGTCGACTGCGCGAGACAGTAGAATAACGGTGAGGAAGGCGATCATAATCAGCGAGAGGGCAATCACCGCATAGATGCGGGTGGATAGGCGATAAAGTGCAGCAGGCATCGTAAGTTGTTTCCTTTGCGGTGTTCGATATTCGAACAGCACCTAGGAAACGGCTCCTAATATTTCCTTAGATGCCGGAGAAAAAAATTGTTTTACCCTACGGAAAAAGGCTTTTCTCTCTACCAAGGTGTATTTCCCAAACACGTTACTCGTTTGGCGTGCTAGCTTCGCGCTCGCGTTGAGCCAAAAATGCTGTGATGCAGAATTCATGCAGCAGATTCGCTTTACCAAGCCAAAAATGGTCAAGTCGTCGGTATCTTGTTGCCTAGGATAAATGGCCTGACCCACGCCTTAGGCTGAGGTCTGAATTCGATGCAATTGAGCCCCCAGAAATTAGTTCATGCTTTTTCTGAGGTCTTCATTAGACTGACAAAGACACTACAGGCCGTGACCTGCCTGATAATTGGTACGGGGATTTGACCAAGCACGATAATTTCTAAGGGGCTTTTGATGACCAAACCCAAAGCAACCTATCAAGCCGCTCCATCTTTGCGGCACATGGTATTTGGTGACGGAACCCCAAGAAAGGCGCTGATGACCGCATTGGTCGTCGGTACCATTTTGACCTTGATCAATCATGGGGACCTAGTCTTGGCGGGAGAATTACCACCAATGTGGAAGGTGCTGCTGACCTATTTAACCCCTTTCTGTGTGACCACTTGGGGGGCGGTGACGGGTAAGCGTGCCCAATGGCAGCTTGATTTTTCGGCAAAGACAGATGGCTGATGTGTGTTCTAGGGAGTTATCATGAAAGTTGAGGATCTATTCAACCAAAAGAATATCGTCGAACTGAGTTTCTTCAATTTTCGCAACGCTATAACAGCGGCATATTATGCCAACGAGGATTTTGAGATCCTCAAGGTAAACGACAACTTCCTGCACTTTTTTCCGGTGTTGGGAAATGTCTCCAACGCATATTTTCCAGATGTTTTGGAGCAACTGGGTGTTCCGGGCGTTCAAATTGATACCTGGATCACAGGTATCCGTGAAGACGGATCGGTGCGAATTCCTGAGATACACATCTCTGATAATGGAAACAGCCGGGTCTATGCGCTGATGTCGGCACGTACGAAAGATCCCAGTTTTTCTTATCTCAATGGCATCCAGGGTCAGTTTGTCGATCGCACCGAAGAATGGGCTCTGCGGCATGAGCGGGAGGAACTGCTGGAGCAGAAAATCCGCGACCGTGAGATCATTGAAGAGAAAAGCTCCCAGTTGGAACATCTTGCAACACGTCTGGCGAAATATCTCTCACCGCAGATATATGAGAGCATTTTTGCAGGCAAACAGGACGGTAGCACCAGAACCAAGCGTAAAAACCTGACCATTTTCTTTTCTGATATTGAACACTTCACGGACTTGTCTGACACGTTAGAGCCAGAACGTCTGACATCAGTGATCAATTCCTACCTCTCGGAAATGTCTGCAATTGCCATTCAATGCGGTGGAACCATCGACAAATTTATCGGCGATGCGGTGATGGTTTTCTTTGGGGACCCAGAGAGTGATGGTGAGGAGGAAGATGCGTTAAAGGCTGTTGAGATGGCACTGTTGATGCAGCAACGTGTTGGCGAGTTGCAGAACCATTGGAAAAAGCTAGGTGTGCCAAAGCAGATGAGAGTGCGCATGGGAATTACCTCTGGTTTTTGCACTGTCGGTAACTTTGGCTCAGAGAAACGGCTTGATTACACTGTCCTGGGTGGCCCTGTGAATTTGGCATCACGGCTTGAAGGATTGGCTGAGCCGGGCTGTGTGTTGATATCTGAGAGCACCTGCAACCTGATTTCAGAACATGTTGCTTGTGAACCCGTTGGAGAGATAAATCCAAAGGGGTTTGCGCGTCCGGTTGAGGTGTTCAAGGTGTTGGAATTCCGCTCTGCAGAACATCGTGACCGAATGTTACGGCGAAGACTTTCACGGAGTGGTAGCCACGTCGAAGTGAACGTGATCGACAGTAGTAACATCCGCGCCGCTATAGAAGAGCTGCGTCGAATTCAGCAAGATTTCGAACGGCAACTGGATAGTTAGCAAATGGGTGGCTCAAATTGTGGCCATTAATTGCCTTAATGAGCGCACGTTCATGCGTTTGTACGCCTTTTTTCGGTGCGTGATGATCGTGGTCTCAGCCAACCCGAGGATCTCGGCAATTTCGCTTGCAGTGCGTCCTTTAATGGTCATTGCCGCGACTTCGCGCTCGCGTTTGGTCAGATCGGGAAAGCTGACTGCCAGTCGAGTTTGGATATCCTGACCTTGCCAAGTATTCCCTTTTAGAGAAAAGGCAACATGGCGTTCTGTCGTAGCAAGTAGCAGGCTCAGAACGGCGGTTGCCGGGTCGTGCATTTGGGGTGAAAATGCGCCATCTTCGGCGCTGGAATACAGACTAACCGATAGTCCGAACGTCTGTGTGCGCCGGATTAGGGAAACGCGTGCCGAAATTCCCGGTTGCTCATAGCAATCCCGCCGATAGGTAAAGTCCTTTATACTGGCGGCGTGTTGAATAGTCAGAAAATCGCCAAGCCCTGAAGCACCTGCCAACAAGGCAGCGTTTTTGTCATTCGCACTATAACGTTCATAGCCCTTGGCGGCTTGTTCGGCCCGTCGTTGTCCCAGACAGCAAGCCGTTCCAACCAATAGGGGATGATCACGGTCACCCTGACAAAACATTGAGATAAAGCTGGCCCCGGTTATTTGTTTTGCAAAATCTAGCGCTGCTTTAACATATGTCGGCGTCCCGATGGTCGCCGTAAGCTCACACAAGGGGCGAACGTCAAAGGCAGCTTTTGGCAGGGCTTCGCTTAATTTGCGGTCAATGATCATTGTCGTTCTCCAACCACAAAAAATGGCTGACTGGAAGCCAGGGCTATATGTGTAAATCAGACCATTACACGATCTGTATTTGGCGTCAAAAGTCCTCACTAATGAGGAATGCACCAATGGGCGATATGGGCGTAGTAAGATGTCATCACGTGCTGCAGATGACCAAGGAGTGCAACCATGTTTGCAAAAGATCACATCGAATATGAAGCTGTTGATCTACCAGATCGCACCGAGTTGAGCGATGCCGAGATGCTGACTGAGGCACAGGCGTTTTACGACAAAATCAAGCGTCGACACACAGTGAGGGACTACACAGATCGTCAAGTTCCTCGTGAGGTCATTGAGGAGTGCATTCGTGCTGCGGGAACCGCGCCATCTGGGGCCAACCATCAGCCGTGGCATTTTGTGGCGATTTCGGATCCGGCTTTCAAACATCGCATCCGCTTGGCTGCTGAAGAAGAAGAGCGCAAGTTCTATGAGGGCGGAGCAGGGGACGAATGGTTGAAGGCGTTGGAACCCATCGGCACCAATGATGATAAACCACATCTGGATCAGGCCCCTTGGCTAATTGTGGTGTTTGCCCAACGGTGGGGGCATTTTGATGATGGTGAACGGTTCAAGAATTACTATGTTCCGGAAAGTGTCGGAATCGCTTCGGGGTTCTTGCTGACCGCATTGCACTGTGCGGGGCTGGTCACCTTGACCCATACGCCCAACCCGATGCGTTTTTTGAACGAAATGCTGGGCCGCCCAGCGTCAGAAAAACCGATCATGATTGTAGCGGTTGGTCACCCTACCGCAGATGCCAAAGTGCCAAAAGTGGCCAAGATGAAAAAGCCCCTCGATGAAATTCTAACAGTGGCTGAATGATCCCATCTCCCGGTTACTTTGTGACCGGGAGACAAGCTTTAAGTGTGGCTCCAGTAGTCTGGATTGTCCGACCAGTTGAGGGACAAGCCAAGAATGTCTCCTTTGGGGGGGATGGCCCTAGGAAAAAACCTAAACCCGCCAGCGCAATAGTCGGCGTTCAATCATTCCGATGCAAATGCTCAGCGTGACACCTAGTATCGACAAGATTGTGACCCCAGCAAACAGTCGCTCCAGATCGTACAGTGATCCGGCCTCGAGGATATAGGCACCGATGCCGTACTCGGCACCCAGCATTTCAGCCGCGACCAGTAGGATGATGGCAATTGCCAGACTGATCCGCAGCCCGGACAGGATGCCGGGCATGGCGCCGGGCAGCACGATCTTGCGGACAATCGACCACCAGCTGAGGTTAAAGCTTTGCCCCATGCGGATCAGCCCGCGGTCGACATTGTCCACTGCGCCATAGGTGGCCACCACCGTGGGGGTGAAAGTGCCAAAGGCGATAAGCGCGTATTTGGATCCTTCGTCGATGCCAAACCAGATCACAAACAGGGGTAGCAGTGCGATTTTGGGGATTGGGAACAGGGCGGCCACCAGAGGCACTAACCCGGCGCGGACATAAGAGAACAACCCGATCATCACACCAACCGCGATACCGACGCTGGCCCCCAGTGCGGCGCCGACGATAAGCCGAGATAGCGACACACTCAGATGTTTCCACAGCAAACCTGTGCTGTAGAGCTCGCCAAAGGTTTTGAGCACATCCGAGGGTTTGGGTAGGGTCAGTGCCGAAATCCACCCTTGTCGGGTCCCCATCTCGGCCAGCGTGATCAGTACGACAAAGACCACCAAGCCAACCCAACGGCGCGAGGAGGGGGCAAAGCCGCCGCCACGAAAAGGGACAGGGCGAGTTTCGCCGGAGTTTGTGAGATCAGACATTGATCAGCTCCGCATCTGCTGCCTGCGCTTCTTCGCGCATCAGCTGCCACAGGTATTTTTGTTTCTCTTCCAGCTCGGCATTGCCCAGCCCACGTTGTTCCAGTGGTTGGTCCAAGTGCACAATCTCGCGGATCTCTCCGGGGCGGCGGGACATAACGACAATGGAGTGGCCCAGCCGCACGGCCTCGGCCAGATTGTGGGTCACGTAGACGGCCGTAAATGGCGTGCGGGTCCAGAGGTTGACCAGATCATCCATCAGTAATTCACGGGTTTGGCTATCGAGCGCAGACAGGGGTTCGTCCATCAGCATCACAGCTGGGTTCACAGCCAGTGCGCGTGCGATTGCCACTCGTTGCTTCATGCCGCCGGACAGTTGCTTGGGCAGGGCCTCGGCAAAATCAGTCAGCTTGGTGCGGGCTAGAACGTTCTGGATGATGTCATCGGCGTCTTGGATGCGAATGCCGTGATCCTCTAGTACCAATGAGATATTGCCGTGCACAGTGCGCCAGGGCAGCAGGGCAAAGTCCTGAAAGACATAGGTTAGCGGGTTCAGGCAATCGGCGGGTGGAGTGCCGACCTGCAAGATCTCACCCGCGCTGGGCTGTTCCAGCCCGCCAATCAATCGCAAAAGAGTGGATTTTCCGCAACCCGATGGGCCGACGATACAGACGATTTTGCCGGATGGGATTTCAAGCGAAATGTCCCGCAAGACTTCGGTTTGGTCATAGCGGTGGCTGACGCCTGATAGGCGGATGTCCATGGGGTGCTGTCCTGTGGGGGTTGGATCTGAAAACGCCCTGAGACTCTGGCTGGTAGGGCGGCGTTTGACCTTGAGGAGGTGCAAAGCGCCTTCCCGTGCGGAAAGTCAGGCGCTGCCCGGCCTGTCAGCCGGGCATAAAACTTTTGAAATTAGCCCAGTGTCTTGACGTAGCTGCTGTCCACAACTGTATCCAGCGTGATGTCACCATCAACCAGGCCTTCGGACTGGAACCAGCTTAGCTGATCCTGTAGCGATGCGGTGTTCATCGCGGCGCCTTCGTTCAGGCGCATGGTGCCATTGATGATCGACTTGGCGGCCTTTTCACGTGGTTTATCGGCGTAGACATATTTATGGATCAAATCGACCATCTCGTTTACGCCGTCATCGCCGTGGGCACGGTCAATCATGGTGGAGTTGTAATCTGCGACACCCTTGGAAAAGCCAGCCAGAAAATCACCAGTCATGCCACGTTCATCAGTAGCGTTTTTGGCCGAGGTGAACACGGTGGTAACCTGATAGTCGGGCAGAACATCGGACACGTTGCCGATGATGTGGACGGCACCGGAACCGGCCAGCGGTTTTGCGATATGCGGGACAATTGACCATGCATCAATCTGGCCCGATTTCAGCGCGCCTATGATGGCGCCGACCTTTTGCAGCGGTTTGAAAGACATCGAGATGCCTTCTTTTTGCGCCAGCTTAGAGCCCATGTAGTGGAACGAGGAACCGGCGCTGGTGATGCCATAGCTTTTGCCATCCAGCATAGCAGGACTGGTTACGCCGGTCTGGAATGCGGCGTCTGAGACCAGGTATTTCTGACCGTCGATGCCTGCTTCCTCGGACAGTGCGCCACCGATGATCTTGATCGCGCCCTTATCGGCCAGCGACACCAGACCGCCAGACATGGCTGTCACGGCGTAGTCGACATCACCCGAGGCGATCGCAACGGCCATTGGTGTGGCCGCCTGAAAGAACTTCAGCTCGACATCCAAACCGGCCTCTTTGAAATAATCACGCTGGAGCGCGATGAAGCTGGCGGAATGGCTGGTAAAGCGCAGCGCGCCAACCCTGATCTTGCGACCCTGCGACAGTGCTGGAGTGGAAAGACCGGCGGCAGCAACAGTGCCGCCCATCAGAGCCAGTGCCTTGCGGCGGTTCAAAGTTGTCATGGTATCCCTCTCAAAATGCACATCCATATGCCGCGACTACACTTTGGGCCGGGCTCGGCAATTAGTGCTTATTTCTCAACCGCTCCGGTCTTGGAGTCAATCGCTGCGCATAGGGTTGATGCACTCGATCAGATAAATTTGTTACAGCACATAGAGTTGTGCGCATCTCGCACTCGGAAGGGCGAAATGCATACAGTATCAGGTTGAGTCCCTGATGTTTGGGACGAAGCTGCGTTGTGCGACGAAAATCTGGTTCAGTCGCGCAGTTCGGCTGGTGTAACGCCCCACAGTTTCTGTTTGGGGACCCAACCGCGGTAACCGCCAGCTGAAATACGGCACCAATCCTGCGAGCAACTGCCGAGACGCGCCACGACACCCAATTCAAAAGCTGCGGTGATTTGAGCGTTCTCGCTGGGCTGTGCCCGCAGGGTCAGCATGTCTTCTTCGATCAATACAGTGCGGTTGCCCGACAACAGCGCATAGTGGACCCAACCGCCAGCGCCATCACGGTCGCGGACCCGGCGCCAGTGGCCATATTCGGCTGTGATCTCCAGAGGCATGTCACGACGCTTGAATACCCAGTCGATACGGTGTGTCAGCGACGGGCCTCGTCTGACATTGCCTTCGGAGGCTTTCATGGAAACATAGCGCGGTAGCGGTAGGTTGGTCACCTGACCACGTTCCTGACCGGGCGCGGGATTGCCTGCCATTACAGAAGGGGAAGACACCAGCAGCACAAAAAGCGCTGCCACCAATGGGCGCAATCTAAAAACCGAAAATGTCACTGCCTGCTCGCTCTTTTTTCTCGTTGCCTGTTTACCACCGGGCCGAAGCGTTTTTCATGCCGTTGCCTCTGCCGGGTCTCCCCGCGGGCTGGTTCCAGAAAACTGCGTCACTTGGCGTCGATGGGGTGGAAGGGTTCTTGTGCCCTTTGCCATCCTACGCCACGATGGCACAGAACAGGCCAGTATGAAAAGAAATAGGAGTGGGCAAGTGGCAAGAGAACGTCTGAGTGTTGTCGTAACGCGACGGTTGCCAGAAGTGGTTGAGACCCGCCTAAGCGAATTATTTGATGTCACCCTACGCACTGAGGATACGCCGCTAACCCGTGCCCAGCTGGCCGAGATTATGGCGCGAGCGGATGTGTTGATCCCCACCGTGACGGACACCATCGATGCACGGTTGCTGGCTCAGGCGGGCGAACGCCTTAAACTCATTGCCAATTATGGCGCTGGGGTGGATCATATTGATGTCGCCACCGCTCGTCAGCGCGGCATTCTTGTCTCCAACACGCCCGGTGTTCTGACCGATGATACGGCTGACATGGCCATGGCGTTGATTATGGCAGTGGTGCGCCGCATCCCCGAGGGTCTGGGAATCATGCAAAAAGGTGACTGGCAGGGTTGGGCGCCAACTGCATTGCTGGGCGGGCGCATGACAGGCCGCCGTCTCGGGATATTGGGTATGGGCAGCATTGGTCAGGCTGTCGCGCGCCGCGCTGCTGTTTTTGGCATGCAAGTCCACTATCACAATCGTCGTCGGCTCCGCAGTGAGACCGAAGCTGAACTACAAGCCACTTATTGGGAGAGCTTGGATCAGATGGTGGCGCGGATGGATGTGATTTCGATCAATTGCCCATCGACGCCATCGACATTCCACCTGATGAACGCGCGCCGTTTGAAACTGATGAAACCCAATGCAGTGATCGTCAACACCTCACGCGGTGAGGTGATTGACGAAATGGCGCTCACCCGGATGTTACGGGCTGGCGAAATCGCCGGGGCGGGACTGGATGTCTATGAACACGGCACCAACATCAATCCGCGCCTGCGCGAGCTGCCTAATGTGGTTCTTTTGCCTCACATGGGCTCAGCAACCGTTGAGGGGCGGATAGAGATGGGTGAAAAGGTACTGCTGAATATCAAAACATTTGAAGATGGCCACAGGCCCCCGGATCAGGTTGTTCCGTCAATGTTATAGAAGCGAAATTCTGGAATGCGTGCCTTTTTGGCGATCGATCTGCCCGAGCCTGTTGTTTCTGCACTTATGCAGGTGATTTTGGCTTTGCCAGTCGGTCGCCCGGTGTCCGAAGACAACCTGCACCTTACACTAGCGTTTCTGGACGATCGAAGTGAGGACGAGTTAGAACAGCTGCACTATGAACTCCTCGATTTGCAAATACCCCAGCTTGAACTGGGTTTTGACGGGTTGGGCAGTTTTGGCTCCGGTGCACCCAAAATCCTGTTTGCGCGGATTACTGACAATGCCGCGCTGATGGACCTGCACCGTCAGATTCGCCGCGCAGCCCACCGTGCAGGAATAGTGTTGGCGAGGGAGCGTTATAAGCCACATGTGACACTGGCCCGATTTGGGCGTGGTGTACATTGGCGCGACGCGGATCAACTGGCGGTGTTTGTCGCCGATCATGTGTCTCTGACCTTGCCGACATTCCCAGTGAACACATTTTCACTGTTTGAATCCCAGTTGCACCAAGAAGGTGCACTTCACCATCAACTTGCCGAATACGAATTTGCAGGACAGGCTTGATCCCATCCCAGGACGTTACGACCCATACATCGATAAGGTGTTGCAGTTTTTTCAGTTAAAGACCTAGGCTGCGGTTGTTTGATTTGTTTGGAGGGTATTATGAGACGGATATTTCTAGGGCTGCTGACAAGCTCAACACTGGTGTTTCCAGCTTATGCACAGCAAGCGGCGGACGCCGTAGCCCCCGAGGCGGCGACCTCTGGCGAATTTGAGGCTATTTCACCTGCCGTTGCAGCCTCCCTTGAGGCCAAACTGGCTGGGCAGGTGGTCAAATCGGACAACTGGATGATTTCAGCGGCTAACCCGCACGCGGTTGAGGCCGGAGCCGAAGTCTTGCGTGCAGGTGGATCTGCCGCTGATGCGATGGTTGCGGTGCAAACCGTGTTGGGGTTGGTTGAGCCACAGTCTTCGGGTCTTGGCGGCGGCGCCTTTTTGGTTTGGTATGATGCTGCAAGCGGGAAACTGACAACATTAGATGGCCGCGAAACCGCGCCACTGGCCGCAACGCCAACCCTGTTTCAGGACGAAAACGGAGAGCCTTTGAAATTCTTCGATGCGGTTGTAGGCGGGCGATCCGTGGGGACACCGGGGACACCGGCGCTGATGGCTGAAGCTCACCGCCGGTGGGGGCGATCTGAGTGGTCCTCACTGTTCGAGGCAGGAACGCAGCTGGCCAAAGATGGATTTACCGTGTCACCGCGTCTTGCTGGGTTGATCGAACGGGACGCCGAGCGTTTGTCCCGATTTCCCCGTACTGCGGATTACTTCCTTCCCGGCGGAATGCCATTGCAGGCAGGTGATGTGCTGACCAATGAAGAATACGCACATACGCTCGGCGTTTTGGCGGACAAGGGCGCGGAAGGCTTCTATTTTGGGCGTATCGCGGATGAAGTGGTCGGCGCAGTGACCCATGCTCCAGGCAATCCCGGTGTTTTGTCGTCAATGGACATGGCCTTGTATAAGGTCAAAGAGCGCGCACCAGTCTGTGCAGCTTACCAATCTTTTGAGGTCTGTGGCATGGGCCCGCCATCCTCTGGGGCTCTGACGGTTGGGCAAATTTTGGGCATGGTTGGTCAATATGATCTGGCCACATTGGGCGCTGACAATCCTGAAAGCTGGCGGCTGATCGGAGATGCTTCGCGGCTCGCGTTTGCCGACCGGGGTAGGTACATGGCTGACAGTGACTATGTCCCAATGCCTACCAACGGTCTGGTGAACGCTGAATACCTGACCCAACGGGCTGCCTTGCTATCGGGTGACGATGCATTGGCCGAGGTGGCGCCAGGTTCGCCTGAATTTGACCACGCGCTTTGGGCTGATGACGAGTCGATTGAGCTACCATCAACCTCGCATATCTCGATTGTTGATCAGTACGGCAACGTGCTGTCGATGACGACAACGATAGAGAACGCTTTTGGCTCGCGCTTGATGGTGCGAGGATTTCTGCTGAACAACGAACTCACCGATTTCTCATTCCGCAGCCACCGTGACGGGGTGCCGATTGCCAACCGTATTGAACCGGGCAAGCGCCCACGCTCATCAATGGCCCCAACAATTGTGATGCAGGAGGGTAAGCCAGTGCTGGCCATCGGCTCACCCGGTGGCAGCCGGATCATTGGTTATGTCGCCACGTCGATCATTGCCTGGGCTGATTGGGGCATGGATTTGCAACAGGCGATTGCACTGCCACATGCGGTCAACCGGTTTGGCACCTATGATTTGGAAGAGGGGACTGAGGCCGCTGTTCAGGAGGAGGCCTTGATCGACATGGGTTACGAAGTCAAACTCCGCGCACTTAATTCGGGACTTCACGCCATCGAAATTGGCGACGGTCTGCAAGGGGCTGCAGATCCAAGACGTGAAGGGATCGCGCTGGGCGATTAATTAGAACACTGTTGTGTCCGGTCGGGGAGCTCCCATCGTCTGGGCACGACACTTACGACTTAATAGTTGGTTGCACTTGGTAACTACCCTGGGTTCTATTGTACCTGCGAGGCCAAGGTGACACCATGGCCTCATTACAGAAATAGGAGCCGATCATGGTGCAAGCCACCTCATTGCCGCGCAACGAATCCGGTATCAAAGCCGCCATCAGTGTGTTGAAGCAGCTGTTCGGCGACCGTTTGCAAACCAGCGACGCCATTCGCGAGCAGCATGGTCACACCACCACATGGATTAACAACCAGATGCCGGACGCAGTGGTGTTCCCAGCAGATACCAACGAAGTGTCGCAGATTGTCAAATGTTGCGCTGAGTATGGCGTGCCCATTATACCCTTTGGCACCGGCACGTCGCTCGAGGGGCACGTAAACGCTCCGGCTGGCGGTATTTCGGTTGATACAACCCAAATGAACCAAATTTTAGCGGTACACACTGAAGATCTGGATGTTGTGGTGCAGCCGGGCGTCACCCGCGAACAGCTCAATACCTTCTTGCGTGATCAAGGGCTGTTCTTCCCCATTGATCCCGGCGCCAATGCCTCGCTGGGCGGTATGGCAGCGACACGCGCCTCGGGCACCAACGCGGTGCGCTATGGCACCATGAAAGACAATGTCATCGCGCTCGAGGTAGTGATGGCGGATGGGGCCGTGATCCGCACCGCGCAACGGGCCAAAAAGTCTTCGGCAGGGTATGATATGACCCGCCTTATGGTAGGCTCCGAAGGGACCCTGGGTCTAATCACCGAACTGACCTTGAAATTGCAAGGCATCCCCGAGGCGATCAGTTCTGCCCGCTGTTCATTCCGCACCGTTGATGACGCTTGTCGTGCGGTGATGATGACCATCCAATACGGTATCCCGGTTGCTCGGATTGAGTTGCTGGATGAACTAAGTGTCAAGGCCGCCAACGCCTATTCCAAACTGGAGTTGCCTGAAACACCGCTGTTGCTGATGGAATTCCATGGCTCTGAGGCTGGTGTCGCTGAACAGGCCGAGATGTTCAGCTCTATTGCCGAGGAGTTTGGAGGCTTTGACACTGCCACGACCACTTCTACCGAAGAACGGAACAAACTGTGGCAGGCGCGTCATGATATGTATTGGGCCTGTATGCAAATTCGCCCGGGCGCCAAGGGGATCTCGACAGATGTCTGTGTGCCAATCTCGCGGTTGGCGGAATGTGTCGGCGCGGCTCAGGAAAAGGCAGATGCCTTAGGGTTGATTGCACCTATCGTGGGGCATGTCGGGGACGGCAATTTCCACGCGTTGCTATTGATAGATATGGACAATGCCGAAGAACGCGCAAGGGCGGATGACTATGTGGCCTGGCTGAATCAATTGGCGATTTCCATGGATGGCACCTGTACTGGAGAACACGGTATCGGTCAGGGTAAACGCCCTTATCTCAAAGTGGAATTGGGAGAGACCACTCGCTATATGGCCGCGATCAAGGCGGCGTTGGACCCTGATAATATCTTGAACCCCGGCAAGATCCTGATCGATTAAAATACTGGTCTGTAGTGCGCCCTGATCGCTTAGGTAGCGCGAAATAGCCTCCTTCAGCCTGCCATAATTTTGCACCAGTTCACCCTGTACCAGACTGTGCAGGGTGTTGTTGTAGGAGCAGGCAGATGGGGTTGCGTAAATCGTTAGGGATCATTGCCGTGTGCACGCAGGTGGTTGTGGTTGTCGATTACAACATGCAGAGCCAACAGGCCGGGCTCGGCCCCGGTGAATTGAGCATGAAGGCCTATAGTGCCATTGTTCAGGCACGCTATAACACTCCAACGGTTACGGCTTCAGGCTTGAGCGCGGTCCAACAGGGGGGGCAGGGCAGCGATGCGCCGCCGACACCCGTCTGTGTCCGCCGCGGCACGTCGTTGAACTGCCAATAGAGCCAACTGAATCCAATCAAAGATGCCTTGCCCACGCCGCAAAATTGCCGGATTTCTCAGCTTTATGAGCAATTAAAATTAACCTTTAACTAACGCGCCTTTATGGAGAATCCTGATGGCGATTGCTCAGAATATCTGTTTCGCTGCGACCTGCGGTCTCGTCGTTCTTGTCGCTGATTACGGTCAGCAGTCACGTCGAGCCCAGCTCCCCTTTGGACAAATGGGTGCGGTGCAATACGTTGCAGTGTTCAGCAACCGATTCCAGTCAATCGAGGGTGTCCCTAAAATCAATTTGACTGCCATTGCCGACATGACTGCGAACTGGTCTTTGGTCAACGGTGAAGAGCCAATCGACCCAGCAATGCCACAAGTGATGGCCAACCCAGACCAGCGCGAAGACAGAATCGGGGTCCGCGTCAACAAGGGGGTAGCCGGTCCCTCTTCGCGCGCCAGCGCTGCAGGCTGCGTCCGGCGCGGGACTATCTTGAACTGCTAAGGCTCCGCTACAGATCCTAAAATACGAAAGTCCTGATCTGAACGCCTGACAGAAGCTGATGATTTCCCATTGCACAAAAGACTCCAGTTCCGAACCATTCCTGGAAAATATGCCGATGAGTGGCGCGAGAGGTCGGTTTTGCCGGTTTTTGCGTCGGCTGGATTTGGCCCAAGACCTTTGGCTTGGGCATAACCGTATCCAAGCGAGTCATATTTGTCGGAGAGCGGCCCCATGAAAACTCAAGTCAAAGCCCTGGTTGTCGGTGGCGGTGCCGTAGGCACATCAATTGCCTATCACTTGGCCAAAGCAGGCTGGGACGATGTCATGCTGATCGAACGCGACGAGCTGACCTCGGGCTCGACTTGGCACGCCGCAGGCCTGCTGCCGCTGTTCAACATGTCCTATGCGACAACACACATCCACAAATACTCGGTCGATTTCTACAAATCGCTCGAGGAAGAAACCGGCTTGAACGCAGGTTTTGCAGTAGTTGGCAACCTGCGCATGGCCCAGACCGAAGAGCGCATGGATGAATTCAAGCTCTACGCCTCGACCGCTGAAACCTGTGGGGTAGATTACGAGTGGCTGACTGCTGATCAGATCAAGGAACGTTGGCCACTGATCCGCACTGACGATCTGAAAGGCGCGATCTATCACGCTGAGGACGGCTATATTAACCCCGCCGATGTGACCATGGCGATGGCCAAGGGTGCGCGTCAACGCGGTGTCGACATCCAGCGCAAGGTTCAGGCCGATGCCTTTCACTGGAACGGCACCCACTGGGAAGTCACCTGCACCAAGATGGTGGAGAAGGGCGGCAACCTCGTGCCAAGCGACGAACAGTTCGTCATCACTGCCGAACACGTTGTCACCGCATCCGGCAACCACGCCCAACGCACCGCCAAGATGCTGGGCATCAAGATGCCCGCGATCCCGGTGGAACACACCTTTATCGTCATGGACAAAGATCCCGAGTTGGTGAAATGGCGCGAAGAGGGCAACCCGGAACACCCTGTTGTGCGCGATGCCGACTCTGAGTCTTATGCCCGCGAAGAGCGTGGTGGCTGGATTCTAGGTATCTACGAACACGGCGCGCCTGCGCGGTTTGAACACGGCGTGCCAGATAGCTTCCGCGCCGATCTGTTCCCGCTCGATCTGGACCGGATTGCCGAGCAGTACATGGCGATGACCGAACGGGTGCCGTCTTGCGCCGAGTCTGGCCTGAAAGACGATTTCAACGGCCCGATCTGCTATACTCCTGACGGAAACCCATTGGTTGGTCCGGCACCTGGCCTGCGTAACATGTGGCTGGCCGAGGGCTTCAGCTTTGGCATCACTGCTGCTGGCGGCACCGGCTATTACCTCGCGCAGATGATGGTCGACGGCGAAGCCGAAATCGACATGGCCTCGCTCGACCCGAAACGCTACTCCTCCAACTGGATGACCACCGAGTTTGCCGCGCGCAAAAACGAAGAGTGCTACGAGCACGTTTACATCCTGCACCACCCGGACGAAGAGCGCCCCGCAGCACGGGGCCTGCGTACTTCTCCAGCCTATGACCGCCAGAAAGAACGCGGTGCGCAATTTGGTTGGGTCAACGGCTGGGAACGCCCCAACTATTACGCTCCGCTTGGGTTCAACGACGCCGAGTCCCGCAGCTTCCGTCGTGGTGGCTGGTGGAAACACGCGGTAGAGGAAGCCAAAGCAATCCGCGAAGGCGTTGGTCTTGTGGACGCAACCGCGTTCACCAAGCATGTGGTCAAGGGGCCAGGTGCCACTCAGTTTCTTGACTGGTTCACCTGCAACAAGCTGCCCAAGGTGGGCCGCATCAACCTGACTTATGCGCTAACGGCGGCTGGTACCACCCGCACCGAATACACCATCGTGCGCAACGACGAGAACAACTACTACCTCGTCTCGGCCGGGGCTTGGACAGAATACGACGCCGACTTCCTGCGCAAGTCTGCCGAAGACAAGATGGAGGAGTTTGGCTACATCGAGATCCAGGATGTCACCACCCAGTGGGGCGTCTTTGCCATCGCTGGCCCCAAGTCGCGTGATGTGCTGAAAGAGATCATCGTCGACGCCGATCCAGACACAGCCCTGTCGAATAAACGCTTTCCATGGCTGTCGGCCCGCCAGATTGAGCTGGGCATGTGTCCGGTCAACGCGATCCGCGTGGCCTATACCGGCGAGCTGGGCTGGGAGTTACACCACCCGATTGAAATGCAGAACTACCTATTCGATCTGCTGGAAAAAGCCGGTGAAAAACACGGTATGAAGCTGGTCGGTGCCCGAGCCCAGAACTGGTTGCGTCTCGAGAAGTCATATCGCGCCTTTGGCACCGAGTTGGGCCGTGATGCCACCCCAGCCGAGGCCGACCTGCCGCGGTTTATCGACTTGTCCAAAGACTTTCATGGCAAGGATGCCATGGTTGAAACCGGCGTGCGGGTCAAATGCTGCACCTTGCTGATCGAGGGCCCGGCAGATGCCGACCCTTGGGGCCGAGAAGTGCTGTATACGCCAGAAGGCGAGCGCGTTGGGCGTCTGACCTCGGGCGGCTATTCGGTCGCGTTCGAGAAAAGCATCGGTATGGGTTACGTTAAACCCGAACTGGCAGTGCCGGGTACCAAGCTGAAGGTCAAGATCATGGACCAGCTATGGGATGCCGAAGTGACGGTAGACAGCCCTTATGATCCGAAAAACGAGGCTATTCGGGTGACGGGCTGATTACAGTCCTTTGAGACGGGAAGGGAGCTGTAATCCAGGTCTCCCGCCCGTCACCATTCAGATATGAAATCTGAAGGTTCCCGTTGGGCCAAGCAGGCCGCGCCAAAGGCACGGCCTGCTTGGCCTGTGGCGACGCGCATCGCGCGGCGCAATTCAATACTATTCCAGCAACCGGTTATAGAAACGGCGACGGTGTTGCTCCAGAAAGGTTTGATTCGGTAGAAATCTGGTTGGCATTGTTAGTCTGCGACTATCCACCTTCTCGAGGCTCTTGCGTGCATCCCAAGGTACATCAGATGCCACTTGCATTTGGTAGTCTTCATCGAAGGTGATTAGATGCCGGTCAAATGCTCGATCATGCAAGGTATTTAAGCAAAGACCATTAGTGGGGTTAAGGCGCAGTTTTGGGGCATCAGCCCAACCAACAATATGGCTAGCGTTCAAAAGGCGGGGATCATTTACTTCGGTCAAAGCACATCGATTTTGATATCCGGTCAATATCATGTCCCGAAAGAACTGCTGCCCACGCCTAGCTGTTGTAGGCGCGGAGACATCATTTCCTGTCCGGCTTTTCCAGGCGGTAGCGTTGTCCGCAAATCCAAAACCTGAGGTGTTGAGATGTACTGGGAGTGATGCATCAATAATTGTTTCTGGGGTTTGTAGGAATTCCTGCCAGACGATGCGATCAGTGGCCGAGGCGTTGCTCATTCCGCCTTGTGGCAGACTGTCATCTAGCGCTGCCAGATTGCCAAGTTTGAGTGCGACGGCACTGGGGGTGCGGTCAACAACGGCCGCGAGGGCTTTGACCTCTCTGTTACCTTTGTGAAACTTTCCAAATTCGAGCCTCAGATACAACGCAAGTGCTAGTCGTACCTCGGGCTTTGTCCAATTGCGTCGCATATAACTCTCAAATCGAATTCACTTCGAGGCTGCCAGGCCTGACGAGAGAGGGCAAGTAGACATTAAGTGAAGTTTTCCTTCCCCCAAACGTCCGACAAAGGTATCGAACAAAGAGAAATGCCCGTCCCTTAGGCGGTCAAAATGAAAATGAGATTAATCGTGTTGTACCTTTCTACGAGATCGGGCAAAAAGCGACTATCCTTTACCAAAAGGCGACATGCTCCATGCGGATGCGCGATACATTTATTAAACCGATGCACCCCGAAGGCCGCAAATTCGTCGCCATTTTTGCGGCGATCACATTTGTATTGTTCCTGTTGGCGGAATTCTTGGGTTGGATCGGCGTTGGTCTGACTGTCTGGTGTTACTACTTTTTCCGCGATCCCAAACGTGCCACTCCGACCCGTGAAGGGTTGTTGGTCAGCCCTGCGGACGGCATTGTTTCGCTGATCGAAAAGGCCGTTCCCCCTGCCGAACTTGGGATGGAAGACAAGGCACTTACCCGTGTCAGCGTGTTCATGAGCGTCTTTAACTGCCACGTGAACCGGACACCAATTGCTGGTAAAGTAGCAGCTATTGCCTATCGTCCCGGTAAATTCCTGAATGCCTCGATGGATAAGGCCAGTGTAGACAACGAACGCAACAGCCTGTGTATCGAGATGGCAGATGGCCGTCAGATCGCTGTCGTCCAAATTGCAGGGCTGGTTGCACGTCGTATTGTCTGTTTTGTCAGTAAAGGCCAGCAAATGCAGACGGGTGAACGCTTTGGTTTGATCCGCTTCGGCTCCCGTCTGGATGTGTATCTGCCAGAGGGCGTCGAGCCCTTGGTGAGCTTGGGTCAAACTATGGTTGCCGGCGAAACCGTTTTGGCAGATTTCACGTCAGAGGAAACTGCTCGTGTAGCGCGGACAGTCTGACTCATGGCCGACGGATCACATACCCCAAAGACGGACGTTCCAATTGTCCACCTCTTGCCCAATCTTCTGACTTTTGCGGCCATCTGTGCCGGATTGACGGCTATTAGGTTTGGCTTTGAAGGGGATTTTGAACGGGCGGTCTACCTGATCTTATTGGCCTGTGTTCTGGATGGATTTGATGGCCGTCTGGCACGGCTGCTCAAGGCCCAGTCAAAAATCGGGGCTGAACTGGATTCGCTTGCCGATTTTTTGAATTTCGGCGTCGCACCTGCACTGATCCTTTATGCTTGGGGCTTGCAAGAGATGAGCCGTGCAGGTTGGATCGCGGTACTTGCCTACGCAATGTGCTGTGTGCTGCGGCTGGCGCGGTTCAACGTTTCCAGCAAATCTGACGACGAGGATACGGACCCTTCATATTTTGTCGGTGTTCCGTCACCGGCTGGTGCATTTCTGGTGATGCTACCGATGTTCATTTCATTTTTGTTTCCGGAAATTCCGCAGATTCCGCCACTCGTTGTGGCTTTGTTCACAGTCTTGGTTGGCCTACTGATGATCAGCCATATTCCAACCTATTCGTTCAAAAATATGGCGATTATGCGTGATCAGGCCAAGTTTTTTGTGCTTGGCGCTGTGTTGCTTGCAGCGGCGTTGCTCACCTATCTCTGGGCGACGCTTGTACTTCTGAATATTGTTTACATTGTCGGTATTGTCTGGGCGCTGCGCCGCTCGGGCAGGACCAAGGCCAAATAAAGGTAGATCCATGGACATCAACGCTGTGAAGACCTCCTATGCGAGGTGGGCACCGGTTTATGACAAGACGTTTGGCGCGATCACCAATGTTGGTCGCCGTCGTTCTGTCGCCTACGTCAACGGACGCAGCGCGGGCAAGGTGCTTGAAGTGGGGGTGGGAACCGGTCTGGCACTGCCATTCTATGATCCAAAATTGAACGTCACCGGTATCGATTTCAGTGATGACATGTTGGAAAAGGCACGCAAAAAGGTGCGCAAGAAAGACCTAAGCCATGTCGAAAGCCTTCGGCAAATGGATGCGCGGGATCTTGATTTTCCAGACAACCATTTTGATACCGTCGCAGCCATGCACATTGTGTCAGTTGTGCCAGAGCCAGAGCGCGTGGTGGCTGAGATGGCGCGGGTTTGCAAACCTGGAGGTCATATCGTCATCACCAACCACTTTGCCCGCGATAAGGGCTTTCTGGCTGCCGTTGAGCGGATCTCGGCACCGTTCTCCAATCTGTTGGGCTGGCATTCTGACTTTGAAGTCAGCACAGTTTTGGGTGAGCCAACCCTCTCTGTGGTCGAAAAGAAAACCTTGCCACCCATGGGCATGATGACATTTCTTGTGCTGGAAAAATCCAAGGCAGCGTAAGAACGCCGCCTGAGAAAAGTCCCTGAAATATCTTGACCACCACTCCCGTAGGGATGTGGGATAAGCAGCCATACTGCAGTTCTAGTTTGTTAGTTCGTCGAAGCAGGTCATAGCCCTTGCGGCATACATCATTGCCGGGCCACCACCCATTTGGATGGACATCGCCAATACATCTGCAACTTCGGCACGGGTGGCACCGGCTTTGACCAGCGCCTCGACATGTAAGCCAATGCAGTCTTCGCAGCGTCCGGCGATAGCGATGCCAAGGGCGATAAACTCTTTGGTTTTGAAGTCCAAAACCCCGCCCTGTTTTACCGCTTTGCTTAACCCGCCGAAGGCCTGCGCGGCTTCGGGTATGGCGCTGTTCAAGTTGCGTAGCCCTTTGCGGGTGTCACTTAGTTTATCGCGACAGCTCATGGTGTTTTCCTTCATTACACATCTGATTTACAGAATATGTAATGAAGGAGGCCGCACAGAACTTTGATCTAGGTCAGTCTTTGGATTTATCAGAGATGGCCAAGGAGTAGATGCTATTTCTGCGCAATCAGGGCCAGATTATTGGCTGGCATCTCGATCACCTCGACCATTTCCAGGCCTGCCTCTTGCAGCCAATCCATGGTGTCAAAATCATCCTTGTACCCAGTTGCCGGATCATGCGCGATCAACGAGGCGTGAAAGGCGGCATCGTTGTCGTTGGTCAGTTCGTCACTGCGCAGAAAGGGGCCGTAGATCACCAGTCGGCCGCCAGCGGCCAGGGCTTTGGCTGCCTCAGAAATTAAAATGCGCGCTTCGATCTCGCTGATCAAATGCAACAGGTTGCTCAGCATAATCAAATTCTGGTCGGCCAAATCAGTGCCCCAACCGGGCACAGTGGCATCCAACTCAAGAGCAGGCAGTACATTGGTGAGCGTCGTTTCAGCGACATGGGCATCAATGCTTGCACGGCGGGCCGCCTCAACTTCGGTGGGCTGCCAACTAAGGCCTGGCAGACAGGCGGCATAGCCCACCACATGCTGGCCTGTACCACTGGCGATTTCGAGTGCCCGGCCTTGCTTTGCTGCGACCTCCGTCAGCAGGTCACACAGGGGTTGCAGATTGCGGGCGGCAGAGGGTGCGAACAGTTTGCCTCCGTTGTGTGGAGTGGCAACCGAAGCTGAGCCGGGAACAGAACGAACGACCATCAATGAAACCTTTCAGGAGAAAGTTGTGCCAGGATACCTGTGTCCAGCTCTGGTTTTCGTCCAGCAACCAAATCAGCCAGCAATCGACCGGCGGCTGGGGCGGTTTGGAAGCCAAACCCCCCTTGTGCGGCGCACCAGAAAAAGTTGGAGACAGTTGGATCAGGACCCAGCACGAGCGCCTTGTCAGGTGAAAAGCTACGCAGCCCGGCCCAGTTGCTTTCCACTCGCGTCACCGGTGTGACAACCATTTCCTCATAGCGCGCTAAACCTTCTGCCAAGACCATATCATCAGCAAAGGCGTCATGTGGCTTCATTAGATCAGTATCTGCAGGGGAAACCAATAGCTTGCCCGCCTCAGGTTTAGCGTACCACTCCTCACCGGCGCCTAACATCATTGGCCATGAGGATACGTCATGCCCATCGGGGGCGGGCAGCAGCGCCATTGAACGGCGAAGAGGTTGAATGCCAATTGGGGAAACCCCGGCCAGGTCGGCAATTTGATCAACCCAGGCTCCCGCTGCGTTAATCAGAACCTTGGCCTTATAGATCTTTTCACCCGCGGAAACCTGCCAGCCGTCATCTGTTGAGGTGATAGATGTCACGACGGTTTTGGTCTGCGTCGTTCCTCCGTTCGCCCGTATCATCCGCGCAAAATCGTGGATCAACCGATCGGTGTCGATGTCCAACGCTATATCATGAAAAGCAGCAGCAGTGACTGTTTTGCGGTTTAGGATCGGCACGCGGTTGATCGCGTCGTCAAGGCTGATTTCCTGTAAGTCCAATTCTTTCAGATCGGTGGCAAATTGTTTCGTCTGATCCGCAGTGGCCAGTAGCATCAAGCCTCGCGGGGTCAGATAGCCACCATTTGCGTGGTAAAAGTGGTCCGCACTGGCGCGGCTCAGCGCAACGGTTGATGTATTTCCATAGTTCGGCTCAAACAATGCTGCCGAACGACCAGAAGCATGGTAGCCAAGCGCGTTTTCCATTTCCAAAACGGTAACAGAGCCAAGTTCAGACAGCTGAGCGGCGGCGCTGACACCTGCGATGCCGCCGCCAATAACGATAAAATCAGCCATTACATGGTCCTGTGTTTCAGCTTTTGGATTGCCGTCGCGGTAGTGAGGGCGTTGGTTGCAGACCATTGCATGGTCACAATACCGGGGGAAAGCAGAAAAGAGGTCGCCTGAGCCGTGCAATTATAACTTGGTTTTCAATCTCTTCCAGTGTCAGTATGGGCCAAAGAGATAGTTAATCATTTAAATTTTCTGGAGGAAAAGCCGTGTCCACATCCACTGCTAATACCCACGCCATGGCGACAGGACATATTCCGGGCTATCTGCCAGGCGCCGATGGCAGCGATCCACTGTTCACCGGGATGGTGGTCTTTACCATCTTGCTCGTGCTCTTGATTGGGTCATTCTATTTCAAGCTGCACGCGATCCCCGAGCATATGGCGCACGAGGATAATCACACGCAAATGCAGGTGATTGGTATTCTGGCCCTGCTGGCACTGTTTACACACAACAACATTTTCTGGGTGATCGCGTTGCTAGTGGCGGCTTTCCGAATGCCAGATTTTCTTACGCCGTTACAATCAATAGCCAGTTCACTCGATTATCTGAAACAACGTGATCAGGCTCCAGCTCAACCTCAGCCCCAACAACCTGCTGAAACCCAAGAGACAGCCGAGGCCACGGTTGGGCAAACTGAAGGAGAGACCAATGCTTGAGCTACTTTTTTGTTCCATGCTGACCGTTCTCCCAGACTTCCTTTTTCGACGTTACGCACAGGGCAAGCGGATTGGCGAAGAGATAAACCTGTTTTCGGTTTGGTATGAATTGCGTTGGGGAATTACCGCCTGTGCGATCCTGACAATCTCTTTGATCACCACGATTTTCTACTACCACCCGGCAACCACCAAAGTTGGGTCGTTTTTTCGTACGGTAACTATTCTGCCTGAGACCAGTGGTCGGGTGATTGAAGTGCTACAAGACAATAATGCGCTAGTAGAGGCGGGCGACGTAATTTTTCGCCTCGACGATGCCAGCCAAGCCGCAGCTGTTGCCACTGCCGAGGCAAAGGTGAACGAAACGGTTGCATCTCTTTCGGTTGCTGCCACCGATCTGGCGGCAGCAGATGCAGGTGTTGGACAGGTAAAGGCGGCCCTGCAGCAGGCTCGAGACGATCTTGAGCGGAATCTGACCCTGCGTGAGCGCGGCTCTAGTGCTGTTCGCGAAACTGAGATTGAGAGACTGGAAAACCTGGTTAACAAACGCGAAGCAGAACTGGACGCTGCCGAAGCGAATAAATCATCGGTTGAGGAAAAAATATCGGTTCTGATCCCTGCGCAGATGGCAAGCGCCGAGGCAGCGCTGAAACAGGCCGAGGCAGAGCTGGCTAAAACTGTTGTCAAAGCCAGCGTTCCGGGTCGTGTTGAACAGTTCGAGCTGCAAGAGGGCGATTACATCAATCCGATCTTGCGTCCTGCAGGTATTCTGGTGCCAACCGAATTTGTAGATCGGGAGCGTTTTGCAGCCGGGTTTGGGCAATTGACCGCGAATGTGATCAAACCGGGAATGTACGCAGAGATGGGCTGTTTGTCCAAGCCGTTCACTATCATTCCAATGGTTGTTGTCGGGATACAGGATGTGATTTCCGCAGGTCAGATGCGGCCTTCGGATGTTCTGCGCGATGTCCAGGATAATGGCCGCCCGGGCACGCTTACAGTGTTCTTGGAACCCGTCTACGAAGGGCAGGCTGATGATATCCCACCGGGCAGTACTTGTCTGGCCAATGCCTATACAAACAACCACGACCTGTTGGATAACCCAGATCTGGGCACAGGTGAGTGGCTGTTCCTGCATATGGTCGATACGGTTGGCATTGTGCATGCCTTGTTACTGAGGATCCAAATGCTGATGCTGCCGGTGCAGACACTGGTGTTCTCGGGACACTGATTTTTCTGAAATAGACTGAAGCAGGCCCGGAATTGCTCCGGGCCTGTTTTGTTTTAGGTGGTTGGGCTGGTCTGAGGTGTGGAACGCAATTGCAACAGAACAACTACTGTTACTGCAAGCACCATTATCTCGGCCACAACGCCAGCGTACCAGATGCCGGGCTCGCCAATGACAAAGGGCAAGGCAAAGGTAAGTGGGATTGCAAATAGATAGGTGCGCGACAGTCCCAGAATTGCAGCGCGCGCAGCATCACCCACGGCCTGAAAATATCCGGCTATCATCATCAGAGGCCCAAACAGGAACAGGGTCAGGGTCCCAATGGGCAGAATGCGTGCCAGCTCTTGCTGAATAAGCATATCATTGATGAACACGCCGCCCAACCAAGGAGCGGTAAGGACAAAGGCAAACTGCACCAATGCGCAATATCCAAAGGCAACGGTCACAGAAATAAACGTTGCTTTATGCGCACGCTCGGTCTGTCTGGCACCATAGTTGTTGCCGACGATGGTTTGGAAGGCCAGACTGAGTCCAAGCAAAGGCAAGAAGGTAAAAGTCATCAAGCGCGTCATGATACCAAAGGCCCCACTGGTAGGTTCAAAGTGATCTCCAGCCCAAACCTGAAGACCAAACAGGGTGACGCCTGCTGAAAGTGACAGCCCGATGTAGCCAAGGCTGGAAGGCGCGCCTAAGGCTAGCAATTCACGCCAGTACTGGGCGATCGGCGTGAATGTAAAACTGGTCTGACCGCTGTTTGAACGATGCCGATACAGAATAATTGCCGCCATGGCGCAGATCTGTGACAAGACTGTACCATAGGCCGACCCATTCACCCCCCATTGGATTTGGACCACAAACAGCCAGTCAAACACGATGTTCAGGATAGCCGACAGCAGGGTGATAAAGGTCATAGCAGGCAACAGACCTTCGGCGCGGAGCGCGTCGATGTTGATGGCCAGCACAAACACCAGTGGTGAGCAGAAAATCAGGATTGCCATATAACCCCATCCCAAATCCGCCAGTACTTCAGATCCGTTTGCCACCCAGATCGACAACTGCCCGCCGAACAGTGCAAAGCCAATGATAAGGATCGCACAAACCAGCATTGAAAGTTGTATGGCGCTGGTAAATACTGCTTGCGCCGTGGTGATATTGCCAGCACCTGTCTGTCGCGCATAGACCGATGAAAAACCGTTTGAAACCAATGTCGAAAGTGCAATCAGCATCATATAGAGCGGGAACATGAGTGTGACGGCCACAACAGCATCGGTGCCGACGTAGATGCCCAGAAAATAGGCGTCAACAACGGTGAACAAACCGTTCACCAGCATCACCAGTACAATAGGCAACGCCGTTTTAAGGAAGAGCGGCATGATTGGGCCAGACAAATAGATATTATCAGGGTGCCGGGTGTCGGCGACCTGTCCCGCGCCATGCGCAGGGCGTTCAGTATTAGACATCAAAAACCTCGTTTTGTGTTCGGATGCGGATTTCAGGCTGGGGCTCGCATTACCAACAAACCGCAAAAAAACGGAAGTCAGATATCTCTGCTTGAGGCTTCACCAAGGAAAATCCCGCGAACGGCAGGGGCTCAAACCCTGTGCGCCTGTGATGCGGGATTGGAGAATGCCTGTCAAGATTGCGAGTTTCAGTCTTGGTCTTGCCCTGTTGTCAAAGGATCACATTACAGGCTCCGCATATTGTGACTGGTGACTGGGGCGTGGCAGGCGATAATAGGGGGCATGTTAGACGCTCGTATTCGCCCCTTCATCGACCCGCTGCTGAATGCACAGGGTCGCAAACTGGCCCGCTTTGGGATCAGTGCCAATCAGGTCACTTTGCTGGGGTTGACGCTGGGCCTGACCGCGGCACTCCTGATTGCTTTGGGTGCACCGGGTTGGGCATTGCTGCCTCTGTTGTTGTCGCGTCTGGCAGACGGGTTGGACGGTGCGGTGGCACGGGCCAGTCAGCCCAGCGACTTTGGCGGCTTGCTGGATATCTCCTGCGACTTTGCCGTTTACGGAGCTGTTCCTCTGGGATTTGTACTGGCAGATCCCGCATCCAATGGTGTTGCTGGGGCATTCCTGCTGGCCAGTTTCTATGTCAGCGGCACCAGTTTTCTGGGCTACGCGATACTGGCTGAGAAGCGCAAGATGACCACACAAGCACAGGGAGTAAAAACGCTGTATTATGTGGGAGGACTGCTGGAAGGGGCTGAAACCATAGGGTTCTTTGTATTGCTGTGCCTTTGGCCGGTTGCTTTTGCACCATTGGCCTGGGTGTTTGGCACGTTGTGTCTTGTTACCGCAGCTGCACGGGTTTGGCTGGCATGGCGGGTGTTTAGCTAGAGTTTTAGTGTCAGGTTTGAGAATGCTCCTGTAAAGTCACACTGATTGAAACTAAAATCGCGCGCGTAGGGTCTGCAATGGTCTAGAACTGTAGTTGTAGATCACGTCCAAGAAACGGTTGAAGCGAAGTCAATTTGGCACGCTCAAAGTGGAATGGTTGGCATCAGATCTTCATAATATCGAAAATTTAGCGGATTTCCATTCAAGAACCCCATTAAAAACAAGAAGGGTTCCCTCCCAAATGATAGCTGCATCGGATTTGCCTAAAACAGTATTTTCTTCATCAACTCAGAGGCCATTTTCCGTGCTATTCTGGCGTTCAGAGCTGAACAAATAATATAGGCGGTACCCAATGAAGGCTTCAACGCTAAGTGATATGATCGCCGGTCAACAGGTGCATAGTACATCCCCCAATGATACAGTGCGAACCGCCTGTATCATCATGACCTCCGTGAATGTCGGCGCCCTTCCAGTCGTAGACGACAACGGAACGCTTGTTGGGATATTTAGTGAGCGAGATGTCATCCAACGCAGCGTTATCGTGTACCGCCCATCGGCGACAACACTGGTCAAGCAGGTGATGACCCCCAATCCACAGTGGCTTTCGCCGGATGCAAAACCGATCGAAGCATACCAGATAATGATCAAAGGCAAGTTCCGACATTTACCGATCTGCGACGAGGGAAAGGTTTTGGGGATCGTTTCTATTCGCGACTTCAACCCTCCAAGCAATTCCATATTCGACCGGCTGCGCGGAAATACCGCCAAGGCCAGTGCGCCAGCTCGGTTGTTTTAGAAGAGCAGCTGCAAGGTCGTTCGAAAAGGGCTGTTTGGCATAGGATAGCATCTCTACCGCTAACAATAGGCCGTTGAGCAATATAGTTCGATGGCTAGCAATCAAATACTCTGAATTGGCGGTGTTACTTCCACAGAGCAAAGCATTTATTGTTGGAAGGCGATAGGGCTCTTGTTTGCGGGGCAAGGGGCGCGCAGCATCACTGCCATCGCCTGAGCTTCCCCCGGGAAGAACCTCCATACCTTCCCAAGGTCTGGCGCTGGTGCTGCAGGTTTGTCGAAAAGGTCATTCTCGGTTAAATTTGGCTTGGAGCTCGTCGTTTTTAACGGGTTCAGTAGAGTAGATGTCAAAATCCAACGAGATCTGGTGAGCTGCAAGCATCTCGATAGTTTCAGATCTAAGTCGCAAGCCTTCGTTGCTCTCTTTCATGATCAGCCCACAGAAGAATTCAACATCGTAGTGCTGGGATAGATGTGCCCACATATCTAGATCATCGGTCAGTTGCTCTAAGATTTCGACTACTTGAATGTCGAGATCACCGGGGCATTTACGTTCCGCTGTTTTCCTCCAAATACCAGTTCGGGAAGTCACCTGCTTCCCTTTGGGGGTTTGGAACGTAACGCCCTTACAACGGGTAATGTCTGGGTCACCGGCTAGCATTCTTGTTACTTCATCGGGATCGAGCGTATCCCCCATGACACGTAAAGACGCAGCAGTTTCGCATATCGTGACCATCTAATTCCCACTTTCACCTACAGCTATTGCGAGACTGCTCTACGTAGATCTAGATAACCAGACCCAACAAGCAGAAAGGCCCGCCAAAATGACGGGCCTTTCGGTATCTCACAAGCGATCCGCTTACTGCGGGATTTCGCCTTCGATGCCTTCAACGAAGAAGTTCATGCCAGCCAGTGTGCCGTCGTCAGCTGTCTCGCCGTCTGCCAACCAGGCAGAGCCGTCCTGCTTGCTGATTGGACCTGTAAAGGCATGGTAAGAACCATCAGCCAGTGACGCCTGCAGAGCAATCGCTTCGGCTTTTACCTCAGCTGGAACTGCGTCCGAGATGTCGCCGATGCCAACCATGCCAGCGCCGATGCCGTCCCAAGTCATCACAGATTCCCATGTGCCATCCATGACAGCCTGTGTACGGGCAACATAGTAGGGGCCCCAGTTGTCGATGATTGAGGAAACGCGTGGTTTAGGACCGTACTCTGACATGTCCGAAGCCTGACCAAAGGTGATCACGTTACCAGCTGTCTGGGCCGCAGCCTGAGGCGCCGTTGAATCAGTGTGCTGCAGGATCACGTCAGCACCCTGTTCGATCAGAACCTTGGCAGCGTCTGCTTCTTTGGCTGGGTCGAACCATGTGAAGGCCCAAACGATCTTGAACTGAACATCAGGGTTAACCTTTTTGGCGTGGATGTAGGCCGAGTTGATGCCACGGACAACTTCGGGGATCGGGAAGGACCCGATGTAGCCAACGATGTTGCTCTCGGTCATGTGGCCCGCGATGGTGCCTTGCACAGCACGGCCTTCATAGAAGCGGGCTGAGTAAGTCGACACGTTTGGCGCGGTTTTATAACCGGTTGCGTGCTCGAACCGAACGTTGGGGAATTTCTTCGCAACGTTGATGGTTGGATCCATGTAGCCAAAAGAGGTGGTGAAGATCAGGTCAGCGCCTTCCAGCGCCATCTGGGTCATCACACGCTCTGAGTCGGGGCCTTCAGCTACGTTTTCAACATAAACAGTTTCGACCTTGTCACCAAAGGCTTCTACAACGGCCTTGCGGCCCTGGTCGTGCTCGTATGTCCAGCCGCCGTCGCCGACGGGACCTACATAAACAAAGCCTACCTTGGTTTTGTCTGCGGCCATGGCTGTTGTCGCCAGACCCAGCGCCATCGCGGCACTGGTTAGAAGGGTTGTCAGTTTCATCAAAAGTCTCCCAGGTTGATTGTCATTGGCCCCAAAATATTGGGGCAGGTTAGAACGCCCCCCGGTTTGCCGGGGAGCGTGAAAATTGCGGCCTCTTAACGGGAGGCGTGGAAATTGCGGCCCAGGGCAGCGGGCGCGCTGCTCTTGTCGGCGGAAAGGATGACAAGCACAATGATTGTAATCACATAGGGCGACATTGCCAGATATTCGACAGGGATGGCAACGCCTGCGGCCTGCAGATTAAGCTGTACAACGGTGATGCCGCCAAAAAGATAGGCACCCAACAAGGCACGCCAGGGTTTCCAGCTGGAGAACACCACCAACGCCAGGGCAATCCAGCCTACACCGGCTGTCATGCCTTCGGTCCACTGTGGTACCCGGATCAGGCTGATATAGGCGCCACCCAAGCCAGCACAGGCGCCGCCGAACATGATGGCCAGAATGCGGATGCGTACGACCTTGTATCCCAGGGCATGGGCCGCATCGTGGTTTTCACCAACGGCGCGCAGCACCAGCCCGACACGGCTGTACTTCAGCAGGGCCCAGACACCTGCGGTCAAGGCGATGCCAATATACAGAATTGGGTCATGGCCAAACAGGATCGGCCCAATGACCGGTAGATCGCTGAGGAATGGAATTTCCAGCTTGCCCATTTGTGGTGGCTTGATACCAACATAGCTTTGTCCCAGCAGTGCTGAGAGACCAAGGCCGAACAACGTCAGGGCCAGCCCACTGGCCACCTGATTGGCTTGTGCCACTTGGGTCAGCAGGACAAACAAAAGTGAGAACACCGCACCACAGGCTGCTGAGGCAATAAAGCCCAGCCAAGGTGAGCCTGTTTCGACCGTAATGGCAAAGCCGCCAATGGCGCCGATAATCATCATACCTTCGACACCAAGGTTCAGCACGCCGGCTTTTTCCACCACTAATTCGCCGATTGCAGCTAACAGGATAGGGGTTGCTGCCACCATGAGAGAGGCGATCAGCAGGACGGGATTGATTGCGCTCAGATCCATGTTACGCCACCTCCGGTTTATGCAAAGTGATGCGGTAATTGGTCAGCAGGTCTAGTGCCAGCAGGAAGAAGAGCAGCATGCCCTGGAACACTTGGATAGCAGCTGACGGCAGGCCCAGATTGGATTGGGCGATATCGCCGCCGATATAGGTCAGCGCCATCAGTCCGCCTGCCAACATGATGCCAATGGGATGCAACCGGCCCAGAAAGGCCACGATGATTGCGGTAAAGCCATAGCCAACATTAAAGTCGATGCTGATTTGTCCCGCAGGTCCTGAAACCTCGAACAGCCCAGCCAAGCCAGCCAATGCGCCGGACATACCCAAACACAACAAGATCAACCGCGAGGGATTGACCCCGGCAAACCGCGCCGCACGGGGGGCTTCACCCGTCAGTCGTATGTGAAATCCCAACATGTGCCGGTTCAACAAAACGTAGGCAAAGATGACGGCAATCAGCGCTGCCACCACCCCCCAGTGCATACCAGAGCCCGCAATCAGATCGGCGTTAAAGGCGCTGGGATAGTCTTGTAGGTTGCGTGATCCGGGAAAGCCAAATCCTTCGGGGTTTTTCAGGAACCGCAAGGATGCGGAGGCCAGTAGTTGCTCTGCAACATAGACCAGCATCAGTGATACCAGAATTTCGTTGGTGCCAAAGCGGACCTTCAAAACCGCCGGGATCATCGCCCAAGCCCATCCGCCAAGCGCGCCACTGATCACCATCAGTGGAAAAATGTACCAAGCTTCATAAGGGTAGAAGGCCAGTCCAACGGCTGCCCCAACAATGGCGCCAATGATGTATTGCCCCTCAGCCCCGATGTTCCAGATGCCTGCCTTGAAGCCCAGGCTCAAACCGATGGCAATCAGCACCAAGGGCGCACCTTTGACCAGCAGCTGCGGGCGATAGTAAAAGGCAAACTCGCCAAACAGCGGATCCCAAAAAATGGTCCGGATGGCTTCAATCGGAGGCTTACCCAGCATTGCGAACAACAGCCCGCCAAACACCATGGTTGCCAGCACCGCCACCAGCGGGGTTGCCAGCGACCAGGCCCGCGACGGCTGTGGCCTTTTCTCTAGGCTGATCATTGTGCTGCCCCTTGCTTCTTTTTGTTGTAAATACTCACGCCGAAGGCGAATTTTCCGAGTTTGAGGTCAATCATGTGCGACCTCCATTCCGTGGGCGCCACCCAACATCAGGCCTATTTCGTCGACGGTCAGCCCGGCTGCTGGGCGCGGTGCGCTTAAGCGACCTTCGTTCAGCGCGGCAAAACTGTCCGAGATTTCCATCAGCTCATCCAGATCCTGACTGATACAGATCACCGCTGCACCCTTGGCAGCCAGATCCAGCAAGGATTGCCGGATGTCAGCTGCGGCTGCGGCGTCCACACCCCAGGTGGGCTGGTTTACCACCAGCACGTCGGGGTCTTGTAGCACTTCGCGGCCAATCACGAACTTTTGCAAGTTGCCGCCTGACAGGGATCGCGCTGCATTTTCAGGCCCAGGTGTGCGCACGTCAAAGGACTTGATCACCGTTTCGGCGAATTCCTTGGCTGCGCCCCAGTTCAGAAAACCATTGGTCTCCAAGTTCTGACGGACCGATCCGGTCAGCATGGCATTTTCCGTCAAGCTCATATCTGGCGCAGCCGCATGGCCCAATCGTTCCTCGGGGGCAGCAAGCACACCCAGACGGCGTCGCGCGACCGGGCCCAATTGACCAATGGCTTCACCATTCAGCTTGACTGCATCCGCTTCGGTGACTGTTTCACCGGACAATACGTTCAGCAATTCATCCTGGCCATTGCCAGCCACGCCGCCAATACCCAGCACTTCACCTTTGCGCACCGTTAGGTGCACGTTTTTCAGCGCTGTGCCAAAGGCCGAGGGGGAGGGAACCGAAAGGCCCGACACATCCATAGCCGCAGCACCAAATTCGCGACCCGACCGTTCTGGAGTGTGTAGGGTCGAGCCCACCATCAGCTCCGCCATGTCACGCGCCGAAGTCTCGGCCGGTGTACATTCACCGACGTTTTTACCCAGTCGTAGAATGGTGGCGTGATCACACAGGGTGCGGATCTCTTCCAGCTTGTGGCTGATGTACAGGATTGAGGTGCCTTCAGATCGCAATTTCTGCAGCGTCTGGAACAAGATCTCGACCTCTTGCGGTGTCAGCACTGATGTAGGTTCATCCATGATCAGCAGCTTGGGGTCTTGCAGCAGGCAGCGAATGATCTCGACCCTTTGGCGCTCGCCTGCCGACAGATCGCCAACTGTGCGGTAGGGGTCCAGAGGCAGACCATAGGCCTCAGAGACTTCGCGGATACGGGTAGCCAGATCCTTCATCGGCGGTGGGTTTTCCATGCCAAGCGCAATGTTTTCAGACACATTAAGGGCGTCGAACAGTGAAAAGTGCTGGAACACCATAGCAATGCCATCACCACGAGCCGCGCGGGGTTCAGGGGGGGCATAGGGTTGGCCCCGCAACAGCATCTGGCCGCTGTCAGGTTTCACCAATCCATAAATCATTTTCACTAGTGTGGATTTTCCGGCCCCGTTTTCCCCCAACAGCGCGTGGACTTCTCCCTCGCCGATATCGAAAGTCACAGTGTCGTTGGCCACCACTCCGGGGTAGGCCTTGGTCAGCCCTTGCAGGCTCAGCAATGGAACAGTCACGCGCGTCTATCCTTCTTTAACTCTTCCTTTGCGCCTGCGCGCAGAATTTCCCCTGCAACGCCGACCGCAATCATCTGCGGATGTTTGCCCAGTGACGGATCGCCAATGGGGCAAGTGATCCGGGCGATATGCCCGGCGCTGTGTCCCAACCCACCCAGCCGGGAGCGAAATCGCGCCCATTTGGTGGCTGAGCCGATGAGACCAGCAAAAGAAAATTCATGCTTCAACAAGGCGTGGCATAGCGCCAGATCGAGTGTGTGGGAATAGGTGAGTACCAAATGTTGAGCATTTTCAGGTGCGTGTGGAACCAAAAGCGTCGGGTCAGAGGCCGGAACAGCTGTTACGCCTTCTGCAATGTTCTCCGGAAAACGCTCAGGTGCGGTATCCACCCAGGTGATGTCCAAGTCTGGCAGGGGGGACAGCACATCAACTAGGGCACGACCCACGTGTCCGGCGCCCCAGATCCACAAAGGTGTGTCGGGCTTGTGCACGGGTTCAATCATCCAACCATCGATCAGCTGCGGGACGGGGCGCTGGCCTTGATTGCGCAGTTTTGTCAACACGCGTGTGACGGACATCGGCACTGGGGCAGGGTCCGCTGGTCGGGCGATGAGTTCCTCGTCCAGTGCTGCCACTTTCGCTGCATCGTAGACTTCGCTCAGCAGAAAAACGACACCGCCACAGCATTGGCCCAGATCGGGGCCAAGCGCGTGTTTGCTCAGCACCCGGTCTTTGGACTGTGAACGGGCTGTCTCGGCGGCCTCATATTCCAATGTGCCGCCGCCGATGGTTCCGGACTGGCCCGAAGACCAGACCAGCATCGCCGCACCGACTTCGCGAGGGGAGGAGCCACGAATGTCGGCGATGACAACCCGGGTGACACGCCCATGGGCGGTCACCGCGGATTTCAGACCCTGTAGGTCAAACCCCATCACGGACCCTCCGGATCGTGGTATAGACCTGTTCAGCCGTTGCGGGCGCATCCAGCGCCGGATAGGCATCGCCAAAAGCCGATACCGCATCGCTGAGCGCCAGGAAGGTCGAGATGCCTAGGTTAAACGGCGGTTCGCCCACGGCCTTGGACCGATAAATCGTATCCTCGGGGTTGCGGCCATCCCACAGATCTACGTTGAACACATCGGGACGGTCGGAACAGGCAGGGATTTTATAGGTCGACGGCGCATGGGTGCGCAGGCTGCCTTTGTCATCCCAGACCAGTTCCTCGGTGGTCAGCCATCCGGTGCCCTGTACATAGGCACCTTCGACCTGGCCGATGTCCAGATCCGGGTTCAGCGATGCGCCGGCATCATGCAGGATATCGGTGCGCAGGATGCGATTTTCACCAGTCAGCTGGTCCACCACCACTTCGGTAATGGCCGCGCCATATGAGAAGTAGAAGAACGGACGTCCCTGGCCCTTGATCCGGTCCCATTTCACCTTGGGGGTTTTGTAGTACCCGGTTGACGACAGGCTGATACGTCCCTGATAGCACTGCGAGGCGGCTTCCTCAAAAGTCATCACATCGTCACCGATGATCACTTGACCATCTTCGAATTTGACAGCTTTGGCATCACACTGGTGGCGCTCGGACAGGAACTCGGCCATGCGGTCACGGATGGTGTCACAGGCAGCCTTGACCGCCATGCCGTTCAGGTCTGACCCGGACGAAGCCGCGGTGGCCGAGGTGTTGGGCACTTTGGCGGTGTCGGTGGCGGTGATCTTGATCACATCCATGCCAACGCCAAAGCGCGACGCTGCCACTTGCGCCACCTTTTGGAACAGGCCCTGACCCATTTCGGTGCCGCCGTGGTTCAGGTGAACCGAGCCATCCTGATAGACATGCACCAGTGCACCCGCCTGGTTGAGGTGGGTGAGGGTGAAGGAGATGCCAAATTTGACCGGCGAGAAGGCGATGCCGCGCTTGAGCCGGGACTGGCCCTTGTTCCACTCGGCAATTTCAGCCTTGCGGGCAGCATAGTCTGAGGTTTCAAGCAGCTGATCGGTCATGCCGTGCAGCTCAAAATCGGTGACTTCCATGCCATATGGCGTGGTGTTGTCAGCCCGAACCCGGTTGTTGGGCGCGTCATAGTAGTTGCGTTTGCGCAGCTCGACCGGATCCAGCCCCAGATCATGGGCAATGTGATCCATCACGCGCTCGATCCCAACCATCCCCTGAGGGCCACCAAATCCGCGATAGGCGGTGGCGCTTTGGGTGTTGGTTTTCAAGCGGTGGCTTTCAATGCGAATGGCCGGGATGGCATAGGCGTTGTCGGCGTGCAGCATGGCGCGGTCGGCCACGGGCAGGGACAGATCCTGCGCCCAGCCGCAGCGGGTCATGTGATGGAATTCGACCCCCAGCAGCTGGCCGTCATTATCAAAACCAGCGCGGTAGGTGATGCGGAACTCGTGCCGTTTGCCGGTGATGATCATGTCATCGTCACGGTCATAACGCATCTTGCAGGGCTTGCCAGTGTGGCGTGCGGCAATGGCACAGGAGACCGCCAGCGCGTTGCCCTGGCTTTCCTTGCCGCCAAAACCGCCACCCATACGGCGGGTTTCAACCCGGACTGCATGCATTGGCAGGCCGATGGCCTCTGCCACCTTGTGCTGGATCTCGGTTGGGTGCTGGGTCGAGCTGGACACCAGCATGTCGCAGCCTTCTTGCGGCAGGGCCAAAGCGGCCTGACCTTCAAGATAGAAGTGCTCTTGGCCGCCGATCTCGAACGTGCCTTTGACACTGCGTGGGGCAGCATCAATCGCGGCGGCGGGATCACCCTTGGTGTAGATTCGCGGGCCATCCTCAAACCGGCTGTTGGCCGCCATCGCCTCGTCCATGGTCAGAATCGGGGTTTCTTCGACATAGTCGATCTTACCCTTTTTCGCGGCGGCACGGGCAAGGTTGTGGCCTGTGGCGACAACCAGGAACACCGGCTGACCGACATGATTAACGGTGCCGTCAGACAGCAGCGGTTCGTCGTGGATCGACGGCGAAACATCATTGGTAAAGGGCAGGTCGTCGGCGGTCAGCACTGCAACCACGCCTTTGCTGGCCTTGACCTCGGACAGGTCCATTGACTGGATCCGGCCCTTGGCAATGGGAGAGGTGCCAAAGGCCAGATGCAGGCAGTCAACGGGCATTGGTATGTCGTCGATATAACGGGCTTTGCCGGTCACATGCAGCAGGGCTGCGTCATGGGGCAAGGGCTTGGCGACGGGGCCTTTGTTGCTCAGGTCGTTCATATCGCCACCTCCAGAACCGAGGTCGTTTCGCCGTTCATCTCGGCAAAATAGCGAGCCAGCAGATTGCTGGCGCTGTCCAGGCGATAGTCAGCCGAGGCACGCATGTCGGTCATTGGGGTGTAGTCCTTGCCAAATTCAGCCATGGCTTTGGTGACGGTCTCTTCGGTCCAGGGTTGGCCGATCAAGGCGTTTTCAACGTGGGTGGCACGGTGCGGGGTACCCGCCATGCCGCCAAATGCGATACGGGCAGAGGCAACGGTGCCGTTGTCCACGGTTACGTTAAAGGCACCCAGCACGGCCGAGATGTCTTGGTCAAACCGTTTGGAGATTTTGTAGACGCGCAGGGTGTCGGCTTGGCGCGGGAAACTGACGGCCTCGACAAATTCACCCGCTGCACGGTCCTGCTTACCGTATTCGATAAAGAAGTCTTCGAGCGCGATGTCGCGGCGGCTGTCACCTTTGCGCAGATGCAGAGTGGCCCCCAGAGCGATTAGAGCTGGCGGGTTATCCCCGATGGGTGAGCCATTGGCGATATTGCCACCAACCGTGGCGGCGTTGCGGACTGGCATCGAGGCATAGCGGCGGATCATTTCACCGTATGATGGGTGCAGCGGTTCGATCACCTCGCGCATGGCGTTCATGTCGACCATGGCTCCCAGACGGACACGAGTGTCCGTGACCTCGATCTGTTTCAGATCGGCGCAGCCTTCGAGGAAGATCACCGGATCCAGCTGGCGCATGCCCTTGGTGACCCAAAGGCCCACATCGGTGGCACCCGCGACCAGAACTGCATCTGGGTTGTCGGCATAGACCTTGGCCAGCTCATCGGATGAGCGCGGCGAAAATTCACCAGCGTTGGCTGGGGCAGGCAGCTCGGTGCCTTCTTTCTTGATCCAGACGGGAACTGGCTGTTCCTCAACTGCTTCGGCGGCGCGGATGATTGGGGCATAGCCGGTGCAGCGGCACAGGTTGCCGGCCAGTTGGTCGTCGTGATCGGTGGCGCCGTTTTTGTGGGCGGTGACCATCGACATCACAAAACCCGGCGTGCAGAAGCCGCACTGCGAGCCGTGATGGGTGATCATTTCCTGCTGCACCGGGTGCAGTTCACCAGTGTCGCTGGCGACACCTTCGACGGTGCGCACGGATTTGCCGTTAAGCTGTGGCAGGAATAGAATGCAGGAGTTGAGGGATTTGGAGCCGTTGGGATCCGTCACCATAACTGTACAGGCGCCGCAATCGCCTTCGTTGCAGCCTTCTTTGGTTCCTGTAAGGTGGCGCTCTTCTCGAAGCCAATCCAACAGCGTCACTGTCGGCTCTGCGTCCGGCAGCGTTACCTCCTCACCGTTTAAGTGAAAGGTGATTGTCATTGTTGAAACCCGTCGCGTTACATTGTTTTGCCGAATTGCCATCCTTCGATGCGACGTAGAAGAAATGGCGGGCATTGTCGCTTGCTGTCCTTAGCGTAGAAAGCAGATCCTTAGTCTGGCAAGGAAAAGTCACTCTGCGCTGCAGTATTACGAGGTGAATTGATGTGTCCAAAAGACCAATTTTTAGGTTGTTCCCGTTAAATTTCATAGAGTTGAGGGATTTTCTCTTCTTAACGCTTATATAACACTTTCAACAAAAGCAGAACAATGGGCGTGGATATTCTGTCAAAATGAGGGCGAAGCGACTCGGATAATCAGCTTTCACAGGGTGTCCGCAATGGGCTAACTTGCCTTTATGACCCAAACTCCTCGATTCATTCACCTGCGCTCCCACACCGAATACTCCCTTCTAGAGGGGGCGTTGCGGCTAAAAAAGCTGCCTGATTTGTGCAAAAAGCATGACATGCCCGCGATTGCGGTGACGGACAGTAACAACCTGTTTTCGGCGTTGGAATTTTCCGTTTCAGCCAGTGGTGCTGGTGTGCAGCCAATCATTGGCTGCCAGATGGATTTGCGGTTTGCCGAACCCGCACCGGGTGAGCGGCCCCGGCCTCCTGCGTCTATGGTGCTCTTGGCGCAGAACGAGACGGGTTATGAGCATCTGATGAAGCTGAACTCTTGCCTGTATATGCGGCAGGGGAGCGAGTTACCCTATGTGACGCTGGATGAACTGGAGGTGAATTCCGGTGGTGTCATCTGTCTAACCGGTGGACCAAACGGCCCTGTGGGGCAGCTGTTGCAGATGGGACAGCGGCCCGCCGCGCAAGAGCTGATGGACCGGCTCAAGGCGATATTCCCTGACCGGCTGTATGTGGAGCTGCAACGCCATCCGGGTGAAGGTGGCCAGCCCGAAGCGGAGAAACTGACCGAACGTGGCCATGTGGAAATGGCCTATGCGATGGATCTGCCGCTGGTCGCGACCAATGATGTCTATTTCCCCAATACCGAGATGTACGAAGCCCATGATGCGATGATCTGTATAGCCGAGGGCGCCTATGTTGATCAGGTCGAAGGACGGCGCAGGCTGACTGCGCAGCATTACTTCAAGAGCCAAGAGGAAATGGTCACGCTGTTTGCCGACCTGCCCGAAGCAATTGAGAACACAGTTGAGATAGCCAAGCGCTGTGCCTTTAAGGCCTATTTACGTGATCCGATCCTGCCCAAGTTTGCCGATGACGAGGTTGCTGAACTGCGTCGTATCGCCAACGAAGGCCTGCAAAAGCGCCTCTCAGTGATCCCGCACGCGGTGACGGTTGAGGAATACCAAAAACGGCTCGATTTCGAGCTGGATATCATCGAAGGCATGGGATTCCCCGGTTACTTTCTAATCGTTGCCGATTTTATTCAGTGGGCCAAGGATCACGACATTCCCGTGGGGCCGGGGCGCGGTTCGGGTGCGGGGTCGCTGGTGGCCTATGCGCTGACGATTACCGACCTTGACCCGCTGCGCTATTCGCTGCTGTTCGAACGCTTCCTAAACCCAGAACGGGTATCTATGCCCGACTTCGACATCGACTTTTGCATGGATCGCCGTGAAGAGGTGATCAAATACGTGCAAGAGAAGTACGGTCGCGACAAGGTTGGGCAGATCATCACCTTTGGTGCGCTGCTGTCCAAGGCGGCGGTGCGCGACATGGGGCGGGTGCTACAGATGCCCTATGGCCAAGTGGACCGGCTGTCCAAGCTGATCCCGGTTGAAGGCGTCAAGCCGATGTCCATCGTGGACAGCCTGAAGGAAGAGCCGCGCTTGCGAGAAGAGGCCCGCAACGAAGAGGTTGTGGACCGGCTGCTGAAGTACGGCATGCAGGTCGAAGGTCTGTTGCGCTCTGCTGGTACTCACGCGGCGGGGGTAGTGATTGGCGACCGGCCGCTGGATGCGCTGGTGCCGCTGTACCGCGATCCGCGATCCGACATGCCGGCGACCCAGTTTAACATGAAATGGGTGGAACAGGCCGGGCTGGTCAAGTTTGACTTTTTGGGTCTGAAAACCCTGACCGTGATTCAAAGTGCGGTGGATTTGATCAAGGGCGAGGGGCGTGATCTGCATATTGCCGCTGATGGCACCCAGCTGTATGATCCACCCGAAGGCGCGGTGAACGAAATCAACGCCATCCCGTTGGATGATATCCCCACCTATAAGCTTTATGCAGCCGCTAAAACGGTGGCGGTATTCCAGGTGGAATCCAGCGGTATGATGGATGCGCTAAAGCGGATGAAGCCCAACTGTATCGAGGACATCGTGGCGCTGGTGGCGCTATATCGTCCTGGCCCGATGGAAAACATCCCGACCTATTGTGAGGTCAAGAACGGGCTGAAAGAGATCACCTCGGTTCACCCGCTGATCGACCACCTGCTGGCCGAAACCCAAGGTATCATCATCTACCAGGAACAGGTGATGCAGATTGCCCAGGTGATGGCGGGTTATAGCCTTGGCGGGGCTGACCTGTTGCGCCGTGCGATGGGTAAGAAGATCAAAGAGGCGATGGACGCTGAACGTCCGAAGTTTGAAAAGGGCGCGGCGGCAAATGGCGTGCCGCCCAAAAAGGCCTCGGAAGTGTTCGACCTGTTGGAAAAATTCGCCAACTACGGGTTCAACAAATCCCACGCGGCGGCATATGCAGTGGTGTCCTACCAGACCGGCTGGCTCAAGGCGAACCACCCGGTGGAGTTCATGGGCGGGGTGATGAACTGCGATATTCACCTGACCGATAAGCTGGCGGTGTTTTTCGAAGAGGTGAAAAAGGGGCTGGGTCTGCCCTATATTCCGCCCTGCGTGAACCGCTCGGAGGCGATGTTCAACGTAATCGATGGGGTGTTGATCTACGCGCTGGGCGCGTTGAAAAACGTCGGCGTTGAGGCGATGAAGCTGGTGACCGATGCGCGTCGTGCCTATGGCGAGGATCGACCCTTTGCGACCCTGTATGACTTTGCCCGCAGGGTGGATTTGAAAAAAGTAGGCAAGCGGCCATTGGAAATGCTGGCACGGGCTGGGGCCTTTGACCAGCTGGACCCTAACCGCCGCCGGGTGTTTGACAGCTTGGAACCCTTGGTCAGCTACTCGAATGCGATCCATGAGCAGAAGAATTCAAACCAGGTATCGCTGTTTGGCGATGCGGGTGAGGATCTGCCCGAACCGCGTATGTCCGGCACACCGGATTGGTTGCCTGCTGAACGGTTGAGCGAAGAGTTCAAGGCGATTGGCTTTTATCTGTCTGGCCACCCGTTGGATGACTACATGCCCGCGTTGAAACGCAAAGGCGTGATGACGCTGGATGAGGTTCTTGAAAAGGCCAAGCGTGGGCCGTTTCTAGCCAAGATGGCGGGGGTTGTCGCTGGATGTCAGGAGCGTAAATCGGCGCGTGGCAACCGCTTTGCCTTTGCCCAACTATCGGATACGACTGGCGGGTTTGAGATTACGCTATTTTCCGAAGCGCTAGAGAAAAGCCGCGAACATCTGGTGACCGGTGGCAAGGTTGTGCTGAGCGCCGAGGCGACGGTGGAAGCTGACCAGCTGAAACTGCTGGCGCGATCTGTCGGCCCCATTGACGCTGCTGTGGCTGATGCCGGTAATAGTAGTCTGCGGGTTTATGTGACCGAACCTGCCGCAGTGGCGACCGTGGCGACGGTGCTGGAAGAGGCCCGCGCTGCGGCCAAGAACGCCAGCCGTGGCGAGGTGCTGATGTACCTGCGTGACTCTACTTTGCCAGGGGATGTGGAACTGGATTTGGGGCAGTACTTCCCGATCAATCCGCAGATCAAAGGTGCGATTAAATCGCTTGATGGCGTGGAGGATGTTGAAGAGATTTAGGCTGGGGGGCTTCGTTCAACTGAGGGACGTGCCTGACCTTGGGGAGGTGCAAAGCGCCTTCCCGGGGGGGGGAGGTCAGGCGCGGCCCGGCGGTGCCGGGCTTCCAATTCTAGGCGTTTCTCTGAGGCCACAACCGGGATTCGTGCTCTGTTGGAAGCGTGGCTGGGCAGTTTCCCACCCAGCCTCTCCCTATCGGACGTCGCTTGATTGCTGGCGCCTTGAGGAGGCAACGCAGGCAATCCGTCTCTTTTAGGGGTGAGCAGTTACAATACTTGGATGGTTTGTTTCTGATCACCTTATGGCCCTCACAATGCTGCCCTGCGGCGTGAGCGCAATCAAGTTCGGGTGGTTTTCCTTTCCCCGAACTTGGATTGGTGTTTTTTTGGACTGGAAATTCTTGCGGTGGTCACGTTTTGGGCAGGTTGCGTTTGGTGCGAGTGTGCAGATGAATTTGGGGAGCTGGATAGTCGGGCCTTGTGATGCTGTGAAGCAGATGTCGCTGGTTCCTGATAATGTGATTAAACCTGCCTTTAACCTTGGAATGCGATCTTGTGGGCTATAGGTGTATCTGAGTCGCATATTGTAAACCAGATGAGTGTTTCATGACCAAACTTGAGATTATGCAGAGTTGGTTTTCCCGGATTTGGGAAGATGCAGATGTGTCGGCGCTAGATGATTTACTGTCGCCTGAAGTTGGTGAAGACACGGTGTTCGACGGTGTTATTGCGCCGCGAAGTGAGCTGCCGGAGTTGGTCAAGATCATGCATAGCTTGGTTGGGCCGATGCGGTTCAGCATTTCCCGATGTCTGGAAGATGGGGATTGGTGCAGCATTGATTATGAAATGACGGCGGATGGTCTGGGTGGTGTGACGCCGGTGCGTGCGGGCGGGCTGATGATGGCGCGGATCAAGGATAACCGCATTGTTGAGATGACCACCAAGTTTGATGGTTTCGCTTTGTTTGAGCAGTTGGGGCAGTTGCCCAATGATGCCCTGATGGCTTGTTTGACAGGGCAAAAACTCCGCTGGGCCTAGTGGTGTAGGTGCTTGCGCTCCTCAAGCAAGTCTTAGTGAAGACCAGAATAGTGGTCTTCTCGATCTGTGTTCTGTTAACGTCCGACATTTTGGTGCCTCTATAAGTTGGCAATCAATCAACTTATGGAACTTTGAGCTTGGCGACGTCTTTGACCAGCCGTAGGGCCTCTTTGCGCTCTTTCAGGAGCGACTTCATTGCTTTTTGCAACTGTTTTCTGACTTTCCCAATTGCAGTCAGAACGCCCGTAACTTGGTCGAACCAGCCAAATGCCATGCTCAGAACCAACCGGAATTTGTTGAAAACTGCCAACACAGCATCCAGAATGCCAAGTTCTTTCCACAGGTCAGTGATCAGCCCGACAATTTTCGTGAAGGTTTCGACGTACTTGCGCACGACGGTTTTCAAAAACCGAATGACCTCGTTTTTGTCGGCCTTTTTGCGGATGGTTGCCAGAATACGCTTACCCAGTTGGATGATATCTTTTAGCAATTTTTCAATTGGTGACAGAAAGTTCAAGATGGCGCGGATCGTATCGGTAAGCTGGCTAATGACCTTTTTGCCAACTGTTTGGGCTAGATCTTTAGCTGCCGAAAGTACGTTTTTCAAAAATTTCTGCAATGGCGTCAGGTAGGATTTTACCCGCTTCCATACCGATTTATAAAAATTGAGCACGCGTTTTTGGTGCTCGACGATTGCCTCTTCGACAAACTTTACCGGATCATTGGATGGTGCCATGGCACATCTCCTTGAAATACTCGTACACAAAACACAGGGCTGGCGAGCCAGCGTCAGAAAACAAGTTCAGCCTGTGTCGCGGTCCGTTAGAAATCAAGGGGAATATAAATGGGTCAAAACCCTGATTGATTAATAGTGTGGTGGGCGTTCGTTGCCAAATGTGGCGCTGCCGCCTGCATCCTGATCGCGGCCAGCTTCTCGTTGCATCAACATCTGTACGCGCCGGGTCAGCGTGGCAATTTCACTTTGCTGCTTGGCCATTACATCGCTCATGTCTTCGACCGTGCGGGTCAGATGGGCGATTTGTTCTTCTAGGTCTTGCATGGGGCTCTCCTGCGGATGGTAGGGCTGTCATAGGCGGGAAAGGTTGATGGGGCAACGGTCTGCCACTGCCTATACCTTGCTGTTGTTACATGCATCGGATAGACCGCGCGGCGACACCACTCCCAAAGGGACCATACCCATGGCTAAGCAAAAGAAAGCCCCACGCCCCAAGGCCCAGACGCCCAAGGGGTTCCGCGATTATTTCGGCGCCGAGGTCACTCAGCGCACCGAGATGCTGCATGCGATTGCCGGGGTCTATCATCGCTATGGGTTTGAAGCGCTGGAAAGTGCCGCTGTTGAGACGGTCGAGGCGCTGGGCAAGTTCCTGCCTGACGTTGATCGTCCGAACGAGGGTGTGTTTGCCTGGCAAGAGTTTGACGAAAAAGAGAACGGCGATTGGATGGCGTTGCGCTATGACCTGACGGCGCCATTGGCACGGGTCTATGCCCAACACCGCAATGACCTGCCGACACCCTATCGCCGTTTTGCAATGGGGCCGGTGTGGCGTAATGAAAAGCCGGGACCAGGGCGCTATCGCCAGTTCTATCAGTGTGATGCGGATACTGTCGGCACCGCGTCGATGGCGGCAGATGCCGAGATCTGCATGATGCTATCGGATACGTTGGAAACCGTCGGCATACCTCGCGGCGACTATCTGGTGCGTATCAACAACCGTAAAGTTCTGAACGGTGTGCTGGAGGCCATGGGCCTAGCGGCGGATGATCCTAAGCGTGACGACGTGCTGCGGACCATCGACAAGTTCGACAAGGTGGGCGAAGCCGGTGTGCGGCAACTGTTGACCAAGGGGCGGCTGGATGCTTCGGGGGCCTATATCGACGGTGTTGGTCTGTCCGATGAACAAGCTGCACCGGTGCTGGCTTTCTTGACCTCAAAGGCGACTGATGCAGCTGGCACGCTGGATAATCTGCGGTCTGCGGTTGGCGAAAGTAAGGTGGGTGCCGAAGGCATTGCCGAGCTGGAACAGATCGGTGAATTGCTGGCTGCCGGTGGCTATGGTCCGGACCGGATTGAGATTGATCCATCCGTTGTACGTGGTCTGGGTTATTACACTGGCCCGGTCTACGAGGCTGAGCTGACCTTTGAAATTCTAGACGACAAGGGGCGCAAGCGGCAGTTTGGGTCTGTTGCCGGCGGTGGACGCTATGACGACCTGGTCAAACGCTTCACCGGGCAAGAAGTGCCTGCCACTGGATTGTCCATTGGCGTGGATCGTCTGTTGGCGGCGCTGCGCGAGAAGGGTCGGATTACCGCCGATCCTAAGGGGCCGGTTGTGGTCACTGTGATGGATAAGAAACGCATGGCGGACTATCAGGCCATGGTGGCCGAGCTGCGCAATGCGGGCATCCGGGCCGAAGTTTATCTGGGCAACCCCAAGAACTTTGGCAACCAGCTGAAATATGCAGACAAGCGGAACTCGCCCATCGCCATTATCGAAGGTGGCGACGAGAAGGAAAAGGGCGTGGTGCAGATCAAGGACCTGATCCTTGGTGCCAAAATTGCCGAAAGTGCAACGCTGGAAGAATGGAAAGAGCGCCCCAGCCAGTTTGAAGTCCCGCGCGACCAACTGGTTGCTAAGGTACGTGAAATTCTGGATGGGCAGGATCAGTAATGCCAAATCGTTCTGATATTCAGGCCCGCGCCGCCCGGCTGCGCGTGAGTTTTGAAGCTGCAGGGGGGCTGGTGGTTGATCCGCCCCTGTTGCAACCGGCTGGTACTTTGCTGGACCTATATGGCGAGGATATTCGTGCTCGTGCCTATGTGACCACTGATGCGCTGCGCGGTGAGCAGATGCTGCGCCCGGATTTCACGGTCCCTGTTGTGCAGATGCATATGCGCGACGGTGCCGAACCAGCACGTTATACCTACTCGGGTGAAGTGTTCCGGCGTCAGGAATTAGATCCAGATCGGATGAATGAATATGTTCAGGTTGGGTACGAGATCTTTGATCGCGACAATCCGGCCTCGGCGGATGCCGAAGTGTTTGCGATGATTGCATTGCAGGTTCGAGGTTTGAACCTGCGGGCAGCCACCGGCGACATCGGTATATTGATGGCTGCTGTGCAGGGATTGAACACTACAGACCGACGCAAGGCCGCACTGATGCGCCATATCTGGAGACCACGCCGGTTTCGTGCCTTGCTGGACCGTTTCTCAGGTCGGGTCGAGCTGCCCGAGAGCCGCAAAAAACTATTGTCGACGGAAGGACCGTTGACAGGAACGTCGGTTGAAATCGGCAAGCGTAGCCGGGCTGAGATTGATGCGCGGGTTGAAGCCTTGCGCGAAGATGCGACAGTCGCGCCAATTTCCGAGAATGAAATGCTGGCGCTTGAGGCCCTGATGGCGGTGCGCGAAACTGTGCCCTATGCGTTGGAGCAGCTGCGCGATATCGCTGTTGACCTGCCCGCGATCACCCCAGCGCTGGATCGACTGGAAGCCCGCGCTGCGGCCTTAGCTGCGCGCGGTGTGTCAGTTGAAAACCTTGACTTTGAAGTCTCCTTTGGCCGGACTTCGATGGAATACTACGACGGGTTTGTCTTTGGGTTTTATGCCGAGGCACGCCCTGACTTGCCTCCTATTGCCAGTGGTGGCCGCTATGATGCGCTGACCCGACAGCTCGGGCAGGGGGCCGAAATCCCTGCTGTCGGTGGCGTGTTGCGCCCGGATTTGATCCTGATGTTAGAGGAGGCACAGTCATGAGCCTCAAACTGGGTGTGCCGTCCAAGGGACGGCTGATGGAAAAAACTTTCAAATGGTTTGAAAAGCGCGGTGTGACCCTGTCGCGCAGCGCTTCGGACCGGGAATATGCCGGTCGGGTCGACGGCGTTGATGGTGTTGATCTGGTACTGCTGTCTGCGGGTGAAATCCCGCGTGAATTGGCGGCGGGGCGTATTCATCTTGGTGTCACGGGAACGGATCTTGTGCACGAAAAACTGCCGCGGTGGGAACAGCAGGTCGAACAGGTCGAACCAATGGGCTTTGGACAGGCCGATCTGATCCTCGCGGTGCCGCAGTCCTGGGTGGATGTGGATACGGTGGATGATCTCGATGCGGTGGCTTCAGCGTTTCGGGCGCGGCACGGGCACCGGTTGCGGATCGCGACAAAATACCATCGATTGGTGCGGGAATTCCTCACCGACGGTGGTGTGGCTGATTACCAGTTGGTTGATAGCCAGGGGGCTACCGAAGGCACGGTCAAGAATGAGACTGCTGAAATGGTCGCGGATATCACCTCAACCGGAGAAACCCTGCGGGCCAACCACCTGAAGATCCTGAGCGACGGACCGGTGCTGAAGTCGCAGGCCACCCTGTGGCGCAGCCGGTCGGTTGTGATGACCGACAAAGAAAAGGCTGCGCTGAAGCAGATGTTGGCGCTTTTGCGCGGCGAATCCTAAGGTTAGATTTAATGGCGTTGCCGGAGGTTTCCCGGTTCGGTAACGCCACTCTCTATAGCACACCAATTTCAGCTAACGCCTGGTTCAATTCGGGCGGTAGGCTATCCTCGGCGCTGGCCCCTTCACGCAAGTCAGGGGGGCTGTCCTCTGGTTTGAGGTAGCGCCAGCCTTGAAAGGGGCGGCGCAGGGCGCTTTGGGTGCGGTGAATTTCTGGGTCCAGCACAAAGGCGCAGCGCCGAATGCCGTCTTCACCAATCACCTCATCAAATCGCAGGATACGCTGACGGCACTGAATGGCGCCTTTGATCACCCAATAAATGGACCCACCTGCGACGATTTCAACCTCGCGCTTGGGCCACATGCGGGTAACATGACGTGGCAAATCATCCGGGGATTGCGCGCGCCGCATTTCCTGCCACGCGGTCAAAGTTTCTACACTTTCTGACCCGACCGAAAGCTTGATTAGATTGATAGTGTTATCCACAGGTCATCCCCAGAGTCGTCCCCAAATCGTCCGTATATTGTAGTCACTCCCTTGGGGGAAACAAGGTATTGTGGTACACTCCTCAGGAAAATGCGCCGCAGTCGTCGATTCCAAGTTGAGACATGGGCCTTGCCTGTGTATCGAGATCGTTCCTCAAGCCTAAAGGGATTCGCTAAATGAGCCGCTTTGCTGCCCCCATCGCCGCACAAATCTGGGATATGAAATACCGTTTCAAAGAAGCAGACGGTACGCCCATTGATACCACAGTTGAAGACAGCTGGCGGCGGATCGCCCGCGACCTGGCTAAGGTGGAAAAAGACCCAGCGGCTTGGGAAAATACGTTTTATGCGGCGCTGGATGATTTCAAATATCTACCAGCTGGGCGGATCACTGCCGGTGCCGGTACTGCGCGTCAAGTGACCCTGTTCAATTGCTTTGTCATGGGTACCGTACCGGACAGCATGTCGGGCATCTTTGAAATGTTGAAAGAAGCGGCGCTGACCATGCAGCAGGGCGGCGGGATCGGTTACGATTTCTCAACCATTCGACCCCGTGGCGCGGATGTCAAAGGTGTCGCGGCTGATGCCTCGGGTCCGCTGTCATTTATGGATGTCTGGGATGCAATGTGCCGCACCATTATGTCGGCGGGCTCACGCCGGGGCGCGATGATGGCGACCATGCGCTGCGATCACCCGGATATCGAAGATTTCATCACTGCCAAGTCTGACTCGGCCCGCCTGCGTATGTTCAACATGTCGGTGCTGATTACTGATGATTTCATGGATGCAGTCAAGGCAGATGGCTCGTTTGAGCTGCAGTTTGGCGGTAAAGTCTATCAAACCGTTCAGGCGCGTGATCTGTGGAACAAGATCATGCAGGCAACCTATGACTATGCCGAGCCGGGTGTGATCTTTATTGATCGTATCAACAAGGCCAACAACCTGTCTTATGTTGAAAAGATTGCCGCCACCAATCCCTGTGGTGAGCAGCCACTGCCACCTTATGGTGCTTGCCTGCTGGGCTCGATTAATATGGCCCGCCTTGTGGCCAATCCGTTTGAGACAAATGCTGCGATGGACGAAGTCGCCATGCAAGAGCTGGTCACCACCGCCGTGCGGATGATGGACAACGTGGTGGATGCGTCAAAGTTTCCACTACCCGAACAGCAGGCCGAGGCCCTGGCCAAGCGCCGGATTGGGCTGGGTGTGACTGGTCTGGCTGATGCATTGCTGATGCTGGGCCTACGCTATGGATCAGACGAAGCGGCGCGTCAGACGGAAACTTGGTTCAAAGCAATCGCCCGCGCCGCCTATCTGGCGTCAGTGGACTTGGCCAAAGAAAAAGGTCCGTTCCCACTGTTTGATGCCGAGGCCTATCTGGCGTCGGGCAATATGATGAACATGGACGACGATGTACGTGACGCCATTCGCGAACATGGCATCCGCAACGCACTGCTGACCTCGATTGCCCCCACCGGCACAATTTCACTGTACGCAGGCAACGTATCCTCGGGCATCGAGCCTGTGTTTGCCTATGCCTATACCCGCAAGGTTCTGCAAAAAGACGGCAGCCGTACGGAAGAGGAAGTGGTGGATTACGCGGTGCAGATGTACCGTGAGAAATACGGCGCAGACGCCAAATTGCCAGGCTATTTTGTTAACGCCCAGACGCTGGCCCCTGCAGATCACGTCAAGATGCAGGCTGCGGCTCAGAAATGGATCGACAGTTCGATTTCTAAAACCATCAACTGCCCCGAAGACATCAGCTTTGATGAATTCAAAGAGGTCTACATGCAGGCCTGGGATCAGGGCTGTAAGGGCTGTACCACCTATCGTCCAAATGATGTGACGGGGTCGGTTCTGACCGTTTCGGAAAGCTCCGAAAAAGCCCCAGGTGAAACTGCCGATGCGCCACATGAAAGTGACAGCGCCGAGGTCGTTTATATGTCCGAACCTCTGGACCGTCCGCAAAGCCTGGAGGGGCATACCTACAAGCTGAAATGGCCGGATTCCGAGCACGCAATTTACCTGACCATTAACGATATTCTGTTGAATGGGCATCGTCGCCCGTTTGAGGTCTTCATCAACTCCAAAAACATGGAGCACTATGCCTGGACACTGGCGTTAACCCGAATGATTTCGGCTGTGTTCCGTCGCGGTGGCGATGTGTCCTTTGTGGTCGAAGAGCTGAAAGCGGTGTTTGATCCGCGCGGTGGCGCCTGGGTTCAGGGCAAATACATTCCGTCGATCCTGGCGGCCATTGGTGGCGTGATTGAGACCCATATGATCAACACTGGCTTTATCGAAGGGGAAGGTATGGGGCTAAAAGCCGATCCTACCGCCGAGGTGGTCAACCTGGGTGCACCGCGTGGCAAAGCCTGCCCTAGCTGTGGCCAGTTTGACATGCAAATGGTCGAAGGCTGTATGACCTGTCGAAGCTGTGGCCATTCCAAATGTGGCTAGTTTCGCGCTAACCGGTACACTGTTAAACCATGCATATATTGTCCAAATGGGTGAGTTAAGCCAGTTTTTACCGGCATAAAACGCCCAAAATTTCGCGAACCCTTGTTTTACTGGGGTTCGCGAACATCGCGAAACAGTGTTTTGCGAGAGCGCATTACCCTTAGTGCCAATCCTGCTGACCTTGACTGAATTTTGGTTTCGATCAATCTTTCTGCATGGATTCGAATAAGCTCATATCAATCATAGACGCCGTTTCTACTCGCTGAACGACCAGCTCAGCTGGTTGGTAATCCAATATCTGGATGCGTAGCATTCGAACCCACTTCGGGAGAACCAGAATGACATCAGTAAACAATACAGATGTCGAAGTAGACAATGAGCAGTTTCTGAAGCTCTGTGATCGCTTATCTGCCTACTTGCTCGAAACACGAAAACGAAATCTGGCGCGTGCTCTTATGGGAGATGATGAATTTTCTAACGGTATGGTTGGAGAAGACTTTACTAGCTTTGAACAGGATCTTACCCGTGGACTGCAACTGACGCCTTATGATCAGTTGCGAATTCAGTCACGTGTTCGGAACATCCTAAGACCGTCAAATTCTTGATCCGTTTGTCAAGAAAGGTGGGCCACCAACTTTCGTAGATAAACTTTGACCAATCAAGTTTCTTAGCGACCAGAACTCTTTCATGGCGAATAGTCCAGAACACCCTGTTCATCGTGTTGCCCTATCATCCACCTTGTAGCTGGCAGAAATGGGTCATTGTCGGCCCAAGGCCGAGTGTTCGTTTCGACCGTCTGGTGCTCGACGCGGCACTTCAGTACAAAGGTTCGCTATGAGCTTGGGAGCTGCCATTACACGCATTCTATATCAAAGGCAGGAGTGCGCAGAAAACGGGATGCAAAATTTGATCAGCTTCCGTTAGGCCAAATCTCAGATATCCGTAGCGAAGGTCTCTTTTAGATCGGGCGAAACATTCACACGCTTCGTCTTCATCGCTTTTTTGCGAGATACTCGAACTCTGTTTTTCCTGCTTTTATCGCCAGCTGCACCCAATCATTTTCCAGGTCAGGAATCTCGACTTTTTCTACGGTTACTTCAATTAAGCGCGTTGTATACTTGAGTGACTTTACCACTGTCTCGCCGAGGAAATTCAGGAAACGATCCTGATCTGGTGGGTAGTTCAGATCCGTCTCCCCTTCAAAAATCTTGTGGCCAGAGGATGGATCTGTGTAAGTATTTATTACAGTTTCAAGTACCCACCAAGACAGCAACAATGGTTGTCCAGATTCCTCTTTTCCCAGAGTAGTATAAGCATGCGGTTGCCACTCAAATGTCTTGGCGGTTAGATCTGGGACAAGATGGCCGACATACTTATTCCGGATATATTTGAAGAACTCGAATGCCTTGGAAAGTTCACTGTGCATTGTAGCGAGTTCAGGATGATCTTTGTAGAGCGTTCTCGAGATACCAGCGACATCAGCGACATTGGCGATCTCCAGCATGATATAGCGGAATAGTATTTGCCGCAGGCTGTGGGCCTCGATTGCTGCGTCAAGCCCTTCCTTGTCGAAGCCGACATTGTTTGCAGCGTTATGCGCTGTCTGTAATCCGTGTTGTGCTAACATCGCCGCAGAGCAAATATGTCGATAGTCCATTGTTCGTGATCATCTCAAGTTTATGCTCCGTAAGCAGGAACCTCTATTTTAATACATACAATCAAATATTTAATGTCAACTTGAACCACCGCATGTAAACTCGAAGAAGGCAATATAGCTACACGCCCTGTCCAACAGTCGGATTTGCGACATTGGGTGAATCTGGGGCGCTCTGACGTAGTTCATGTTCCCGAACATGCCACGGAATCTACTGACCGCTGCGATGACGGGCCGCGTCGCAGCATTGCAAGTTCGGGGCGACTGACCTGTATGGGCCGTTCGCTACATTTTTGAGTGAGTGAAATGGCCCAATTGCTGCACCATGCACATTTCGACTAGAAGGGTGGCAAGCAGATATTTGCTGCAAGTGCAAAGGGTGTTGTTTCAAACCGCCGAAGCGGACCTTGGAGTTTACTGGGATTCTTCTAGAGGGAAGAAGCCATAGCGTCCCAATGTGGTCGATTTTGTGAACTTAGTGATTCCCTCACCTTCGGAAAACTCCGAAGGGATTGATTTTCTATTTTCTAAGATAATGGTCTGGGTCGACGTCCAAGTCGCCAGTGATTGAAGGAATCGTAGATTAACATCCGTCTCAGACAAATCGTCAGCATCATCTTCAGGCTTCTCGTATGCCAATAACGGTGAATCAAGAATTACAAACCCAGGATGGGGCAACCGCTTGTCTTCAGTGAATTTGAGTAGACCAAGTGTCGCTGCGGCATGCGTTATTGCTCGATGGCCTTTACCGTTACTAGAGCGGTGTTTGCCATTGATTACAAAGTCCCTCGTTTCTTTGTCGAAATGAACGATTGGTTTCTTCGCTAACCCCCATGCATCCAAGAAGCTTGCCACGCGCTTTGACAGTTCGAAGAGTGGTTTGGTAGGCAAAGGCGAACTTACATCGTCCTCGGTCGTTTCTGTTCGTGACTCTTGCTCAATTTCGCGCTGTTTCTGATGAAGTCGATCTAAGTTTTCGAACAACTCAATGTTTCGCTCAACTTCGGACTTTTTGTCTAGAAGCTCTGAGAACCGGCTTCTCTGTACGGAGACCTGCGGACTGATGTCGCTCAAACGGCTGCTTGCTCGCTCAAGGGCCTGTTTTGTTTCTGGAAGTTGCTGCTCAACGTCTGACTGTTCCCACTGCAGCGTTTCCACAACATCTTTCAGCTCGCTCTGTAGAGAACGAACCTTCGCCTGCTCCCCCTCGGCTGCCGTTACAATCGCTTCGGTGCCTAAGCCGCAATCCTTAGTAGGGTCATGGGATTCCGGCTTGGCTCCGCACATTGGACAATTTCCCGATGGTAGTGCATAGAATAAGGTGCCCGCTTCTCTGATGTTTTCTAACCTCGTCAGATCAATCGTGTACTGATGATCAAGAAGTGCAAACCGTGCCAACATCTCCGAGATTTCTGACAGTCGATCTTGGGCTTCAGTTAGATCAGATCGCTGTTGATTGCGTTCGATCAAGGCTTCACGATAATTAGCCTCAGTGGAACTCAAGACTTGTCGCTCTGAATCTAACGATTCTTCTATCCGTGTAATTTGTGACTGCATCTCTCCTCTGAGATCGTCTTCATCACCAAGGCTCGAAATCTGTTCTTCGCTCTCTTCGATGAATTCAGACAAGAGCTGCAATCTAGCTCGTCTGGAAATTACTATCCGCTCTTTTTCCTCAGGTATCAGTTTACGGTCATCCACTCCGGTCAATAGAAAACGTAGACGTGATTTGTCTGCGGTAGCGCTTACATATTGTTCGCTAATGAACGGCGAAACCTCACGTTGAATATCTCTTTCGCTTATCATCAGAAGTGGCGCGAGGTTGCGCAAGGTCAGACTTACTTTTTCGTTCTTTTGGTTTTTTTTCAGTTCCTTGCCAGAAAGATCCAGACGCTCCAAAATGAAATCTCGGATAGACTCATTTTTTTTCGTTGGATTTTTGGGCCGTAGGACTACGCCCTCCTGGTCTTCTGGCGCTTCGAGATGTGTACCATTGTAACAAGTGAAACTCCCACCGTTTATGCTTCTCACAAAAGTGTAGGAGCCATTTTGGGAAAACTCTATTCCCAGTAATATCTCTTCGTAGCCGTCGTGTTCTGGTAGCTCCTTGAGGGCACTATCTCGGCCAAACATGAAGTCGATTGCATCTAGGATCGATGACTTACCGGTATTAGAAGGGCCGTAGATTAGGTTGAGGCCTAAGCCAAATTCAATTTTCGCTGGAGCTTTGTGTGGCCCTTTAAAAACAAGATGGGTGAAGTGCATGGTGTTACTCATCTGTAAGATCTTCCTAAGCTGACGTCAGAGATTTGGAACTCTGTTGACCAGCGATCAAACGCCACATTGAACACTTTGAAAAATGAATTTGGGCCCAATTCTCCAAAAGTTGAAACCGCCCATTTTGCTCTTTCAATCAGTTTTTTAAGGTATGGATTTGCAAGGCTGTCGAGGAATACGGGAGCCAAATCCGTTGAAACATAAAGAATCTGCGCATTAGAAATTCTAGTTGCTACTAATCCCTTTGCCTCCATCAACGCCAAGCCTCTTTGAATCAGAGGGCGTCGGACAAGCAGTTCTCCATTCCGTTGCTGGACTTGAGGATGAAGGCTGGTTGGGCCGCCGGGCATATCGCTTGAATGCACGATCATGTGGTCGAATGCCAAAAGCTGTTGAATGTCATATTCATGTGGACAACCAGCAGACAATGCACAAAGTGCGCGAAGACCTGTCTCAAATGCGCTGTTGAAAACTTCTTCAGGGGCGAGTGTTTCAGTCATCTTTCGGAACCCACGTCAGCTCATCTTCGTTTGCAAGTTGATGACAAATGCCATGTCGATCCTGAACCTTGGTAACTTGGATTAAGCCATTTTCTGTCAGTTGAATGGCACTGGCTCTATCGATCACCGCTTTCATCCGAGCGGCGCCATGTTTGTGCTCATCATCGCATGTGTCGATTACTCCAGAATAAATTTCGGATTGGAGTGATTTGAAAGTTCCGTCTGGAACTGAATCGCGAGCAAAGCTTTTCAGAGATTCCGCATGGAAGAAGGCCTCTCGTTGGCGACCGTAATGCGCCTCAAGTTTTGAGTATGAAGCAATGTTCCCAGCCGTTATTACTACGTTTTCCTTGTCAGAATAGGCTTCGTATAGCTGCGAAATATATCTCGATTCGTCCTTTAACGGTTCCGCCGATGGTTCTTTTGCTGCCGGGCGTTGCGGTAATCCTCCGCCAAAGCGAATGATATAGTAAGGTGTTTTCCTATGGTCTTCGATGACTTCGTGTCGTGGTTTATACTGGAAGATTGAAAAATCGACTTCATCTATGAACTTAGCAAACTCACCGCTCAACTCTATGGTCTGCTTGGAAGTTATCTCAGTTGCACACCAATCATCCCATTTTTCGAGCACTTTGTCCTTCAAATCCGATGAATTCAGGAGCAGCTTCTTCAGTGAGGGCCCGCAATCCTTGGGCGCAAAGAAATAGTACTTTCTGGGCAGAGAAATTTTCCCGTCATACGCGTGCCAGATCAGCTTTCCGATTTCTGGGATTGCGGTGTTGGGGGCGAGCGGGGCACCAGTGTAGAACTTGCACTGATAGTTGTCCCATTCTCCGTCAAATCCTTTGTCGGTCACGAAGCCAGCAACGTCAATTCCGTAGTCGTTCGCGCCACCAAGACGGTCTACCAAGTGATACTTGGTTTTTTGGAACTGCGCCCATTCCTTTATGAAATCTTCCCAATCTCCTGCCGTAATCAGCAATAGATGTTGATCAGGAGAGAGGAGCTTTCCCGACTGTGCTGTAGCACTATTTAGGGGGGGCTCATTTTCTGGAGGGGCGATGCCCGCGCTATCTGGATCGATTTTCACTAATGCACTGCCGATTAATTCTCTAAAAATGTTGCAGCGGAACTCTCATTTTAGCCGCCCATAGTTCAACCTTAGGTTTTTATTGAACAAACGCAAGGCCGTCGGATCCAACTTCTAACAAGGTGGCTTTGTGGTACTCGCCATGCGGCCTCTATGGTCTGCCAAGACGGTGGGGTAAGTAGCCAGATATGCTCAGTCCTAGAGAACGTGTCTGCCAAGGTGATTTCTGCGCCCACAGTAGAAAGCTGAAAAGATGTTTTTTGCTGAGGAGCCAGCCTAGAGCTTGATTGCCTAACACCCCTCAATAAGGATGAAATATGGAAGGCCTTGCTGTCCTAGTCATAATTCTGATCGCCTACTTTTTACCTGTCTACCTTGTGGTCTCAATGGCGTCCGGTCGTGGCCGGTCAGTTTTCATTTGGGCTCTTCTCAGTGTTTCTATTGGCCATTCTGGGGGATGCTCCAGGACTTGACGAAGAAAGCTCGCAACAGTGATCCGGTCACACTAGAAACCACACAGGGGCTGGCTGACGGTTAGATCCAATGAACCACATCACCCTTTCTCACAAGTTGTTCTGTGTGTGACCTTTTGAAGTATTAAAGATCGCCATTTCCAGACAACGGATGTCGGTTGCACAATAACCATATTCTTCACGAAGCCAGGACCTTATTCTCGAGATCATGCTCGAGTATTGCTCAACACTTGAGTGACAAAATTCAAAGTAACGTACGTAATTACGACGTGTGTTTGCCCCCTGGTAGGATTTCAGACCAAACGCCAGCGCAACACGGGAATCCCAAATTGGGAAAACTTCTGGATTGATAAAGTGAAGGAATTTGCTCGTCCCTATCCAGCTATTCCCTATGAACGGTTTTGACTGCTTCAAATAGGCCCGAGCATTTTTTTGGTTTATTCCACGCACCGCGCTCAAATTAAAGTCCTCATAGTGTAAGGTGGCCTTAAGTATTGTGGGCATCCATCCATATGTGGCTAGAGACAAAGCAACTAGATCCTCAGGATTTTCGCATTTGGAGGCAAGGCTGAGAAGGGCTGGATACTGCTGCCCATAAGAGTCGTTGTCTAAGTGCCCTATTAGCGCGTCTGCCGTAGGTTCAAACCCCGCCTCAAACTCAAACATAGAATTCTCCATATTTTTCAGCTATCTAGGGAAAAGCCGTCCGCGCCCAAACGTTTCTGGGCGGCGCGAACAACATCTGGTTCAAAACGATTGGCAAACCTGAGAACAACAGCTTCCGCGCTCATATCCAACATATCCCGGTCCTGTAGAAGGAAATAGCCCTCTGAAGGTTTGGGCTGCAACGCCAGATCAGCCAGCGTTTCTTGAACACCCACGCGGGTGATTTTTTGACGAGTTCGACTGAGCCTTATAGTTTTGCCTCTCTCATCGCTCAACGCTAACTCCAGTGCTGTGATACTCCTCCAGAAGTCGCTGACCATCTCATCGTTGGGGTCATCGCTATTGGCTGCGGAAGAAATTTCGATGAGCCGTCTCCGCGCCGCATCTTCAATATCGGTCGCTCCCTCACGCAAGGCGTTCGAAATCCAATTGTTCAGCTTTGCAGAGTCCGTACAGGTCACAATGATTTCGAGCAGTTTGGAATGATCTGAAGTCATTTGGGATCCTTTACTGGAACGGCGACAGGATGTGTATCACGCGGTCGGCCAGCATGTCTTTGGTGGAGGCGCTGTAAGCCTTCATATGCTCCGATGTCGCGTGTGCGCCAAGGGCCGCCATGCTGGCCCATTTTTCAACGACGACAAAGATATCAGGGCCAAATAAGGTTTGCATCGGACCTGCGTTTTCGGTGTCGACTGTGGCCTCATATGCGATGCAGCCATCTTCGGCCAGAACAGTAGGTACATTAGCATTAAACAGTTCCAGAACAGCCTCGCGCTGGCCCGGCTTGGCGGTGATGATGGCAAACACGTGGACTGTAGACATAACCGGTTTCCTGTTGGTTGAACTTGGAATTTGTCTGAGGCTAACGGCCGGGCAATCCGACTGCAACTGTTGGGGATGGTGCTCCAGATAAACCTATCTCATGAATTCGTTGTTGGTAGCTGGCTTCCGAATGGCGATGCGACCGCGTTGTTCATTGGAACGACAGTAGTTGCCGAAGGCTGGAACTGGGATGGCGAAAGACCTAATTCCAACATGATGACGACATCGAAAAAACAGCGCCCCAAATGTCAAAGATATAACATCAGCAACAAGAGCGGCAGGCGGCCTCAATCAGGCGCTTACGGATTACTGGGCACGTTGAGAATTGGCCATGTCAGCATTCGCCGTTTCGCACTTCAGCAATCCTGGCGTTTTCGTTGTCTGGAATTTGAAGGTTGTACTCGATTGCCACCCTCATGAAATGAGTGATGTATTGGCAGCGAAAACTGTCGTCTGGGGGAAGCCAACCGACCGGACCCTTTGCGCCTTTGTCTTGGTTCACCTGATCCATTACCGGAAAAAGGTTCGCTGGGTCATTGGCAAATTCCGCACGTCGTTCGGGCGACCAGCTATGAGCCCCACGGTCCCATGCCCACTTCAAAGGCACTAGGTGATCAATGTCCACGTCCCGAGCGCGAGTGAATGTTTTGCCCGTGTATTGGTCCAGCCACTCTCCTCTAACAACCAAACACTTGTTGCGGGATAGTTTGACATCCTGAGTGGATAGGCTTGCGAGAATCTCATGCCGAGTATTCATGCAATCCTCATCAGCATCAGCCCATCCGCCAAATAAATTCCGGTCATATCGGGCAATCTGCGTTTGTGTTTCGATCTCCTCCAGCAGCGATTTTCGGTTTGGAGTGGCGGCAAAAACAACACGCCGAGAAGCCGCCTTATCTTCTTGGCCATCCTTCAAGACAGGTCGCACTGAAGAATACCCAACAGCGATCAAATGTTTCCTAGCCCATTCAAGAACTTCTGTGTCTGGTACAAAATCCAAACAGGTTCTCAGAACAGCCTGAGACCTTTGCTGACTCAAATTCAGATTTCCAAGGTATGCTTGCCGTGCTGTTGACTGAGAGCGCCATTCTGACGAGGCGTGGCCCTCGATTTTCACTTCAGATAGGTCGACGCCAGAGTTTTTCAGGACAGCAAGCCACGGGCCACATGCCTGGGCCAGAAACCTTCCAAGCACGGGGGTAATGTGTGACTTACCTTGCTCGAAGAGCGCGGTGTCAGGAAGAATGATCGCACCTGTGCTGTCTATGTTCCCCCCGACCCCAGCCACCATATCCCCGAGCTCGCTACGTAATGCTTCAACGAGCGCCGCCTCCTGGGCCTCGGCATTCTTAATCCTGCTGGAGATCCCCTCAAGAGTCTGTCCTGCACTCTCAATATCGTCCAAAGCCTGTGCCGTGGCCAACAGATCGTCGATTGTTTGACCTGAATTGTTGAGAGTTTCCAGAATTTTGGCCGTCGCTAGTAGTTCATCCAGGCTGCGTCCACTGTCATTAATTTCAGCAGCCGCATCGCTGGATGCAATCAAGTCAGCGATATTCTGACCAGATTCGACAAGCGCTTCCAAGGCGCCCATCTCGCTAAGAATTTTCTGAGCTTCTTCATCCTCGACCAAGTCGGCCAGATCCCGCTGCATATCTTCCGGAAGACTGGATGCGGCATCCATTAGCCGACGAACGTCATCGGTATCAATGAACCGCCACTTCTCCTGAGGCAGCTCGACACTTGCAGGAGAAGAGAAATCCACACCCTCCCTCCTAAGTCCTGCAAAGGCCATCAGGGATCCATCCTGAGCCGCCACGAGAACAGTTTGCCGATGCTCCAAAGAAAGCTTTTTGAAAGCCTCTACTTCGGGAGTGATTTCCTTTTGCATTTCCTTTTGCCAGAACCCAAACAGTAGGAGCAGTGCAAAAGAAATTAGGATGAACGCCTCCGCCATGGTCAGGCCCATGATTGCGCCGCGGCGGTAACTACGATCAGTGTCATTGATGTCAGTCGGCATCGGTCTTCACATCAGGTTTCACCCGCGGCCCTTTGCGAGGAGACTTCAGCCCCTTGCGAGAAGCCATGAGGACAAATGGCCGGTCAACAATCTGGGGCGGGTTTTCTACTCCCTCACCAGGCTCAAGAAATGGTGCATCGTGGACTTCCTCCTCGGGCGGCAGCTTGTCCAGACGCTCCCGGAAAGCATCTAAAGAAGGCACTAATCTCTTTGTCATGGCATCGGAGGCCCTACGAGTAATTTTGATATAGCCTTCCATCGCAACACCATGAGCCTTCAAGCGTTTTTCGGCTTCTTCAAGCTCTTTTATGGTTCGCTTGCGGCGGCTCTGAATTTCCTCAAACGACTGCGCTTCTTGCTCCTGCAATTCAGTTTTCAGCTGTTGGATACTCCCAACCAGCTCAGTCAATGCTTCCTGTGATTTCTTGTTACTTTCGCGAACAGACGTGCTGATTTCCTCTACGGCTTTCGTGGCAGCCTCAGAGAAGGTTTTTTCCATGGCCTTGGATAGGGACTCTGACGCTTTGCTGAGATCGCTGTGGTAGTCTTTGATGAAGTCTTCTGTTGACGTTCGGAGACGCTCATCTCGCTCAGCCGCATATTGGATGGACTCGGTTGAGAAGGCCTTCATCTGGGCCAGAATGCCAGACATGTTTTTCTTGAAGTCCCCGAAAGATTTATTGACGTCAGCCCGAACCTCCCGATCCTTCGCAACAAAATCGGAACGACTCTGCATCATGAATACTCGCAGGAAAACACCCATAATTGTTGAAGACAACGCGACACCAAATCCTGAAATGACTTGTGCCGTATCCACGCCGCCACCGGGTTCAGCCATCTGATAAAGAGTATAGGACAGGCTTGCGAGCGTGAACAAAAAGCCGAGATAATAGCAATTGTCACCAATAGTCTCGGGCTCGATCTTCACACGTCCACCTGCCCAAGACACAAATGCATAAAAGATCAAAATGGCAGCTGAATAACTGGCTGCGAAAAAGGGATGAGCACCCCAGAACTTTATCAGGACGCCGCCAAAGACACCGAAGAGGAAAGCTAGGACAAATGCAGCGCGATCAAGAGTTACCTTTGGAGCAACGGAGTGTATGCGACTTGGTTTCTGAGCCATGCTTACAAATCTCCAAGCGAGCTGACAGATGGTGGACGACTACCTTGCTTGTCGAAATATCTAGACCAGAACCCCTCAGAGATTTCGTTTGAAGGGATCTCATTGCCGACACGTGGAATACGTAAAATTTCAACGGTGACATTCCTGAGGTTTCCTGCCAGCCTCGCTACTCCATTCCTCTCAGCAAAGTAATCCCAACCTTCGCCGCGGTAAAAACTCAGGGTGTCGCTATGCTGGAGCATGTCCGACACGATGATTATCTTTCTTTGACCCCGAGCGGTTGTGAAATCCGGGGTTTCAGAGACCAGAGATTGCAGCGCCTCCATGATGGGGGACTGGTTCTCCGATTCTCCGGTTAGCATTGCCGCCAAAGTTGCCTGGATGGGTCTCGTGAACTCTTGAGCATATCGCTCAGAGATAATGGTTGGGTTTTCATAGAGAGCGTTGGCGTTCTCACCAGTCTCAGGTTTGCACTTGGTAAACCGGGCACCCCATCTGCTGGGGTCTTCGCTCACCACCCCAAGAGAAATCATTGTGTCAGTTGTGGAAGAGGACACCTCATTGGTTATGATGGTTTTCAAACGCACTTGTTGGGTCTCGTTCAGCGGATCTGTAAGGTCCAGCAAGACTGCGGTCACGTTCAAGGCTCCACCTGTATGGCACAGCGTTGCCTTGTCTACTTGCCCTTTGGAGATCAGCATTTGGGAGCCCAATATGGCTCCGATGACAAGCAGCGTGCAGACGCCAATAGCGGCATACCAGACTGCATTATTTCCGCCCTTGCGCCTCGACTTGCGGAGGTTAGGCGGACTCCGCCGTGCCTTTGGGCGACGCTTGGCCATTACACCACCTTCTTTTCTTTTGAGACGACCGAAAGCTTCTCACTTGATGATGCATGCACGCCTACTGACCTGTGCTTCTGGGAGCGTTCAATGTAGGTGCCTTCAAGCTCGTCTATCTCATAGTGGTCAAGCACAGCCTTGTGGAACATCTCAAAGATCTCAGAAATTGCATCGTTGACCATCTGGATAACTTCTTTGACTTGCGCCTCTGCTTCTTCTTTTCGTGAGGTGTTTTCAGTCACAAACTCGAATTTTTCAAAAGCAAAGGGTTTCTTGAAATGCTTAGGAGCGTCTTCTGTTCGGGCTGACTTATTGGCATCTCGGTAGACCGCAAGGAGGTAGTTTGCTGACAGATCGCACTGCTCAAGAAATGGTCCAAGGTTAGATTGCAGAGCTTTCTGGCCGTAAAGGGCATCGACCGAGTCATTAATATTACGGTGAACTTCGTCACTTGCCTGCCTCAGAGCGCCAACAGCCTCATCACGGTGTTCTGCTAGAAGGTCGATGGATTCTTCAAGATAGTCGACATAATCATCTCTGGCGTCGATGACGTCCTGTGCAACCTTGGAGTAACCAGGATACGGATCCAGTGCATTGTACCCCTTTAGGAAGGCGATAATTGAGATGAAAGCGCCCAAGATCAGCAGAACATAGGATTCCATTGTGTAAAGGCTAATTGGATTTGCGACCAGAGTTTGGATGGCTGCAGTCCCTGCTTCTCGCCACTCACCTATCCTTTCAACTGCATCACGAAAGTGAGCAACCGCAAGATTGTACCCAGCAGCAAAGCCCACCCAAAGTAGAAAAAACAACAGGCCGGAGAACTTTTTGAACAGATTTCTGAGGCCACGGCAATTGATGTACCGGGTTGCCATTCCGAGTAGGGTGCTGATTGACACATTCCCCAAGGACACCAAAAAGGCCGCCATCAGGCCGCCCAGGATTCCTAATGTATTCTTTTGAGAGAACAGGTAAGCGTTACCAGCGGATTCCAAAACAATCATTATGAAGGCCAGTCCGATAATGGCGACCATGCTGTTCGCTACTTGTGCAGGCCGCTCAAGCTTATTCAGATCTCGAAACCGATCTCGCCACCGGAAGGTGTCCTGAACTCGCTCCCGCGGCGTCACCATCACGCCTCGCCACTTGGTAATTTCCTCGACGAATTTGGATTTTGCGTCGTTGGCGTCTGTCTCGACCTGCATTCTAGCTGACCCAGCTAGATTTAGGCGGTCCAGGTACACTCGACGATTGGTCTCGTAATTTTCAAGACCACGCCGTCTAAGTTCTTCAACCCGAGAGATCGCTTGTAATTCGACGTGATCCAAGGTCTCGGCGTCTGCTTCTGGCCGCTCTTGCTTGCCACGATCATCACCCTCATCTGTAAGTCGAAGAGTTTTGGATATACGCTCCCTGTCAATTTCGGGAAAAACCGCAGAAGAAGAAATAAATTCATCCGACCGAAACAGTTCTCCAATTGTCTTGAGCATTCAGGCAACTTCCTATTCTGAGGTTAGTCCTCATATTTTCATCAGCTTTACATTTTCAAAATGGCTTGGTTTCGCAAAACCTACATCTCTGACCTGACATTCCATGAATAAGGAACGTGAATTCGATGTTAGGCCGCTAGGCGAAATTTTTACAGCCTGGATCATACATTTGCTGATGGTGGGACAATTCAGCCCCTGCGTTTGCCACCATGGTTGTTGCCTCGTGCCCATATACGCTCAAACTAATCCCTCAAATCTCAGCCGGGAATTCCGCAGCTGCCATCTCATCTAGACGATCAGCCTCTTCCTTCCTCTTAGCTTTGGTTTCGTGAAATTCCTGAGCTTCAATGTCGCTGAAGAAATCGGCCTCAGGCGCCAATCGCAGTACTGCTTGCTCGACTTCATCGACAGCCACTCTGAAGAACTCTTTGCGATAGTTAGCGGCATTAACCCGTCGGTCGTCGTATTCAGCGTGCAGGGTCTTCTCCAAGGCCGGCGCATCATCGCTGTAAATCATGGCATGTGTGTCAAACAGGAACGGCACACTGGCGTCCCCTAGCTCCTTGATCCGGTCATAAGGCTCCAACCTCCGGGTCATGCCGATCTTGATAACCCCGTCACCAAAGCTCCCAATGTTGGAAATGATATAGACGTAGCCAGACTTTGTTTTCTCGGCCATGGCCTGGGCACGCTCATTGCGATCATGAGCGTCTTCTAACTGCTGCTCAAGATCCTTCACCCTTTTGTTTACTTCATCGATCTCATCGGAGGTGGCCAGGCCAGCCTCTTTACGCGCCATGTCCAATAGCGCCGTGTACTCATCTTCCTTCTTCTGAGCGGCCGCAGCATCCTTAAGGAGCTTTGCCTCATCACGGACTAATCTGGACGCCTCTGAGCGCTCATCTTTCTCGACCTTAAGCTTTTCACGATATTCATGGGTCAAATAGAGCTCTTTAAGTTTCAGATCGACGAACTCCTGCTGGATGAAGATGTGATTTGAGACATTGAGTTTGTCGATTTGCACACGCGCGTTACCAATCCGCTTTTCCATCGCATTGACATTGTTCCAGCGGGCATTCGCTACTGCAACCTCACACTCCTGGTTAAATGCCCTGAGAGCGAGGCGAATGTTCCGGTCAGTCATCGTACGGCCTTTGGATTTACTGCCATCAACTGTCCATTCTTCGGTACATATGACCGCGGATTTAGAGGACACCATGGCTTTTTGCTTCTCCCTGACAGATTTAATAGCATCCTTAAAAGCCACACTATCCTGGAAGTCAAAGTGAGGTTCATAGATGCCCAGCTCTGCGAATGACAGCCGCGCATCGTAGATAGCCAACTCCGACCTAAGTCGATCATAGACGTGTTTTTTATGCTTGTAGTCGGCTCGCACCTCTTCAATAGACTTCTCTTTTGCCATCCGAATATCATCCAATCGGGCGACTTCTTGCTCTATGTCAATAATATCTTTGAACCGCTCCTCGATCATCTTCCTCGCGGTGACTTCGGCAGTCTTTTCATCCTCTAAACTTTTACGTTCAGCGGTTTTGGATGTCTCTAACTCCCGGATTTGTTTGCGTTTGGTCGCCAACATTATGAACAAAATGACCACCACTATCGGGAAAAGAAGGATAGCCCCCGAAATGAGGTTGGGCCAGTTTTGACTAAACGTATCCATAATGCCTCCGTGAAAATTTTGACGAGCTTACCACTCATCCCACGATTGAAAAGATACCGCTTAAATTCATCTAAAGAGACTGGCGGTCGCTCTCTATCCTACAATTCCCGCTGACCAAGAGTGGGCCAAAGGCCGTCCACCACGCCCTTACCAATACTTTCCAGGTGGCAGAAAGCGCAGTCAGTGGAGGCCAAGCACGCTGGTGTCTAAATACCTCGAGCTTCGGGTCCTCTAGGACAAAACTGAGCTCCAGATAGCTATTATGAAGCCTAGGCTATTTGGTTTCGAGTTTTCAGTTCCAACACTGGACCTGGTTTGAGGGCAGGCGGACACTCGCTATGATGAATGTCAAAAGGTATTCCTTTCAGATTCCTCTCTCGCAGCAACGGTCATATTTGATCCTGAGATTAAACAATCAGATGCGCAGGCGACGTTCCTCAGAACCATCATAGAGCGACATATGTGGATAGACGAATAGCCTAGACGTTCGATTGGCATCGGTCTCGTACGTACCTGAAAATGTCGGATGAAGACAAAGTTCGTCTTTGGTCGAAGCGTAGAGTCGACCGTTCAACGCGTATTCAAAATCCGCATCCGCATATACAATAGTACGATCCCGAACACGCCCGACGGCACCAATCTCGAACAAGGCTTGCCGAAAGTCTCGAAAGCTGACCGCTCCGATATTGGAGTGTTCTTGGATCACCCGCTTCCCCTTCTCGCGGTAGACTTTCTCGAAGAGCTTTTCATCAAAGAATCGGGGAAGCGTCGGCAGGCAAACCGCGCACAAGTCGCTCGCATAAGGATACTTCGAACGGAACGCACCATATATTTCCTTACAGAATTTGGGCTCCCAGATTTGCACAGCATTAGCAATCGCACTAACGATAGAATTGTATTCGCTGGGCATGTTTGGGCGTTGCGTCGAATACGCCTCGTTAAAAATCTTGATGATCTGCCGAGGTAGTAATTGTGTATGGCGCAGTATGTACGCACTACTCGATTCGATATCTCCCCGCCGATTATGGAGGTCTCGTGGAAGAAAATCGTCCAGCACGATGTGCACGTCTCCACGATCAACTAAATCCAAGCTGCGGAACCTTTCCAAACGGGCCGGGTCGTAAGCGGCTAAACTCACGAGATACCGCCAGGCGATCAGGCGCAGCAGTTCCATTGGGAGCCAATGAAGTACAATGGCATTCTCAAAGTCCTTCATAATGTTTGAGGATTCATCTTCTAGATCATGATATAATTCAGCTGGGATGCCGATGCGAAGATCTCGGAACTGGCCACCATATGCCCCAGCGCAGCGCAGTAGGCCAGTCAGTGCGGTTGTGAATTGATAGTCGTCTAAAGGATATTGTTCGACGGAGTCGAGAATGATGACGGTTTTGAGGTTCCGCTCGGAAAGGTATTCGTCCAACTCGGCTAACGCGGCTTGATATTCGAGGCCACTCTCCCCACGGTAGTGGAGAATGCCGCTGATAATCGTATTAAGCAGAGTCGCGAAGACATCTCCACTGCCTGGCGACAAGCTGCGCAGCATTCCAAATATATTGCGCCCCTTTTTGTCGAGGGTAAGCCCGCTGACCTCGAAGTAACGCTCCATCCGAGTGAAACGATAGACTGTGTCCTCTTTGAGCACTTGGGCCATGAGAGCTGTGTTGATCATTTGGCCCCAGACTTTCCCAGACTGTTCTGCCGAAATCCGACGATAGTCCGCAGGTCCGTCAAACAACGTGTCGATACATTGACTCAGAAGATCTGACGTAGAAATCCGGTGTACAATGCCGTATTCGTTCGACTGTTCTGTCTGGCGCAATATAGAACTCTTGCCTGATCCCTTGCGACCAACAATGATGCGAGGATGGTTCAGATATTCCTTCCACATCTGATTTTCGGTCGTAAAGACCAGCTCGCTTACGTCTGGATGCTCCCGAAATCCATTGGAGCTAGAAGGGCCGAAGGGCCGCCGCGGACCGAAAACGTGTTTGATCCCATTGATGAGGTTCGGTGGTAAAGAAAGTAGATCTTCGACAGTTCTCATGCGTATGAACTTCCCCATCAAGTTGCCATGATAAAGCCAGCACTCGCTAAGGCTGTCTAGAGAAATTTAGCTTATAGATGCTATTAGAGTGAGCCAGCCGTTAACTAGCCTGTGAAAATGCTACATCTGTTTGGCAAAGTCTGGTTTGGGGAAATTTTCTGCGGTGCAGATCGGTAAGGCGAGATTTAGATTGGGGCGAAGCGCGGACATGCGAGACTGGTTCAGTCAAAGCTGCAATGCCTTCACACGCCTACTTGTCGTGGTTTCGATTTGATCTGACTGTCGGATGTTTTTATGCGGCGCCTGTCAAGCTAAGTTGAGTTCAGGAGCTTTTCCTTCCCGATCAGTTTACCCTCAATCATGGTCAAAAGCGGCGCCATGACGTAACACCTACCGTCTTTGGTAATCAAAGTCCTCTGGTTTTGAAAGCGTGCCTAGGTTTCAGCGCATCGCTCCGAGTAAAAGGTGAAACTGCCACATGAAACTGCCAAAATCTGCGATGAAGTGAGATTTTGTCTTTCGATACCGGTGCTTAGTCGCTTGTAGAAAGTGCCAAAAAGCTGAAATATTTATGCCAATAGATCGCGAACGTTTGTCGGGGCTACTGTAACCTATCATTTATGAGCGCAACCGAATTGAGAGCATTGGGCACCGATGAGATGGGAAAGGGCGACAGCATTACTTATGGCTTCGTTCGCAGTTGCGTCCAATCGCAAGTATATATGTTCGTCCAACTACAAGTATATGTGCGTGCGCTTTATGATGCCACTGAGGTGGAGTGATGATTGCAGACCTGACAGAGGCTGTAGACCACAGCAGGCTCCAAGCGCATCGCGGACATAAGCGGTTGGCTACGTTTGATGATTATCCTGAAGCTAAAGAGCTTTGATGCCGCATTGTTGGTGCATTTGGGGTATGCACAAGCAAGTGTCCCGGTTGGCACCTGAGGCCCAGTGTTGGACTACGCACCGATTGGCTTGTTAGACCAGACCTATGGATTTGACACTGCGTATGCATGCTCGGATTAAATCAGGAGTACATATCCCGGCACCCCCAAGCACGCTGAAGTCTAAAAACCTCGAGTCTCGGGTCCTCTAAGACAAAACTGAGATCCAGATAGTTATGCACCCTTTCATCCGCCTCTTGGTCTTCGCCCATCTTGAGGTCGGGACGTTCAACTTCGACCTTCGGAACAGGTTCCAATTTTCCTAAATGCAGCAACCTTTCCATCAGTTGTTTAGTGTGCTCCACTTCCTCTGAATACAGACGACAGGACTGTGCTCTGGTGATCCTCGCAACACATTCCCGAGCGACATCTGCTGCGGCTGGGGCATCCGACAGATCAATTGGCGACGCATCCAAGATCTGTGAAGGCCAATCTGAAGCTGGAAAGATTTTGGCCCCCCAGAAGTAACAACTTCCCCCATGCTTTTGCCCAAGGAGGGCGACTTCGACTGGCCAGTTAGTACCTAAAACTGTCACGCTTCGAACTGCCCCAAAAAGTGCACTCAAATCGCAAACATCACGATTGGCAGTCTCAAGCTGACCCACCTGATAGCTGTTAATCGGGGTTTCGACACGTTCATATTGATGCAGCCACTCGTTGACTTTTTTGGCGCCATCATCTCCTTCACTTAACAGATCAAATGTTCGCCTGCCGCCCAGCTCTGGGTTTAGGCTCCACAAAATTCGATCAACAAAATCTTCGTCGAAAATGCGCTCAGCACGCATACAGACCAGCTGTGCAAGAGGTTCCTTGGTCATGAGCAACCACCAGTTTTGAATGCAAACGCCAGGGTTGCCGCTCTGAGCTCTGCTCTAGGTACGTTTTGAGTTCGCTGAAAATATCTGTTGATACGTTCCAGGTTGGGAACCGTCAGGCCCCATTTTCTCAACAAATCATCGATGCTGAGAATTTTGATTTGCTGACAGGACGAATGGCCTGACAACAGCAATTCCACTAGCTTGTTAGCTGTTTCAGGTTGTCTGGTATACGCGGTGTAGTCATAGGGTTTCATTCGCATAATTAGCTGACCCACAACATCGGCTGGTGCTGGTGCCTTCTGTAGATCCTCAAATTCGATGCCGTGGCTTTTTTGAAAACCCGGATTCCAGTTTTTGATATTCCATCGCGCCGATGGCCGGATCAGACTTCCCCAAACGCGTGTTTCGTTGCCAACAATCGTTGCCAGCCCAACCTCTATTGGCCAGCTGTCGGCGCTTTGGGATGAGGTCTCAAAATCAATAAAACAAGACATAAAATTACCCTCCATCGCAGACGGGGCACATACCCATGTGCTCACGTTTTCCACGCACCCTCTGTCCGAAGTAGCTGCATTCGACACATGTCAGATCTGCTTCTCTGACCATCTGATCAACGACCACTTCGGCAACCGGGTGAGATCGAGCCATTGAAACTTTTAATGTGCCGAGTTTCTCCCTGATATCGGAGATCTCAATCTGTAGTTCTCCTTCATGGCACCTTAGCAGGCCATGCATTTTGTTGACCCCACGGTTGATCAGAGGCATCCAGCCCCGGCCAATGGACGGCACAAGTGATGCGACGTTATCTGAGACCAAAGCTGGATAGCGGCGGGCGATGTCCAAGCCTCGTGAGATTTGGGGAACTGATTTGTCTTTGTATTGGGCGTGATAACAGGAGTTGCATAGGGTCACCAAATATCCTGAGATATCTTGCGTCCGAGCTGAATTCCCGCAGCACTCACATAGGAATTCCGACATGCAGACAAGCTTGTCGAGCATGGCGCGATCACCATCGGACACCGGATGCCCAACATACACTCTGAGCTTCCCAAATTTCTCAAAAATATTGGAGATTTCGGGGTAGTCACCCGAGGCTCTTGCTCTTGATCTGATGTCGTCGAACTCCGGTAAAAGAAAATCGATCCATCCCCGGCGGTGGGATCCCAGGAGAGCCTCGAGGCTGCCTTCTAAATTGTCCCAGTCTAGGGTGGATTTCATGATCCAGTCCTTTTCAGTTAACAAACATTTGAGGTGTTACTGCCGCCCTCGCAGATACTTGAGCAAACTTGGGGGTAAGTAACGGGGGCAGCTCATCAGGAAATGTCACATAATGCAGCCCGGAAGCCCTGACCGAGAAAGGCCTTCGATGGGCTATCCCAATGGCCTAAACTTTATTGCCTGAAGAAATTTTCTCAGGAGCACGTATTTTAAAACCCAATTGAAAATTTCACCAAATCTATTGATCCTTACGTGCTGCTGAGTTGTCGAATCATATGTGGTTTCATTTTCTGACATTAGGGAGTATCGAGCATAATTCAGGTGGAAATAGTATATATTGCGAGAGCGAATTGATCCCTTGAAATTGGCCCAATGATTGGACCTCTCTAGGTGTCTTTCAATTGCCAACATCACTCACTCCCTTCCGTGAGACTTCCATTCCAATCCCATCACAACGATGGCGTTCGTTATCAAATGGTGGTCCGAAAACGGTTCCTGAGTCAACAAGTGATTGAAATTGTTTGCTATTCTTGGGGTTGGAGAATCAGTTATCGGAAATTTGAAGAACTAGGCGTTGCCTAGTTCTTCAAAAAGTGAATTTGATGAATAAGCTCGTTACTTTTTGAACTTAATTACAAGGACAGTGATCTATCCTTGTAAGGAGATCATTATCCGGGCACCTATTTCTCCAGAAGGATAGGCTAAATTGGTCCATCTATGATGTGCTTCAAAATTGGAACTAGTTTCCTTACTGATTCGGTCTTCAATTTTCAGACAATCGATCAAATATCGATGTGTCGATAAGCTTCAAGCGCCCATTTTACGCTGTATCTAGAGGTTGAAACCGTCCCCAGAGGTTGTGATATTTTTGTCTTGACTTTGATGGGCCTTTTAGTGCTGTTTAGTCGACATGAAGAACACAACGATCATTACTGCCTTTACCCAAATACGGATCTGATCCTCCGTATTCGTTGATGCTTGGGTTTCATACCTTCAGATTTTTAGTCCTAAGCATCCTGCTCGATTGAATTTTCGGTCTTGGGAAATCAGTATGACGCTCTCTACTAAAACATTCCTGTTTGATGTGGCCTGTTATGACCTGACAGATCAACACAGTCCTGTCTCATCGAATGCCGTATTTTCATCCTTCACGCGAATAGGCGTCTGAACTGAACGGACGGCCTCCGTTCTCTTCTTTTCGGACCAATTCAAAACCGTTTGTGTCGGCTGCTTTCGCACGTCGTCCACACTCGGGTTATGTGAGGACAGACCACTATGGGTCATTCAAATTACGACTATTCACACCCTCCTAAAACGCAGGCTGAGGGATCAAGTTCTGAAATTACACTTCCATCAGCTTCTCGAGCTGACCGGAAAGTCACTGGGGCTTCAAAGGGCCATTGCGTAGCGAGCACGGTTCTGGGAAGGGGGGCGGGTTTCAAGGTTCAGGCAGAGTCAAATCTCGAACTGGCTAATCTCTTGGTATTGAACGCCCGCCGGGACGTAACCTATTTAAAAGAACAAGCGCGATTTGACTGGCGCGACGATACCGGCAAAGCACGTACTCACTTCTTTGATGCCTTCGTTATTTTCAATGAAGCGCAGCAGGTGGCAGTCACTGTTAAGCCAATGGTCCGGCTAAAGTCCGGGCGTTTCCTAGATGAAATTCGCGAGATTTCTCGCCATGCCGTCAATTCCAATTTTTGCGACAATGTTCGTTTGATCACCGAACGAGATATCGATCCGATCCAGCTGCGCAATGCTGCCATGTATCGATCTATCCGCGAGGCGGATGAGGAAGCGGATCAGCGGGCCCTTGAGGTCGTTGGCAGCCTCAGGGGAGCGGTAGAACTCCGGGAGTTGACCATTCAGACGGGGCTTTCCGCGCGAGGTTATCGAGCGCTTATTCGGCTTTGTCGTGACGGTCTGCTCGTTCCCGAAAGCAATGTCGTAATTTCTCCGACCACAAAACTCATTTCAAAGGATCTATAAAATGACTGATCAATCTGTATTCCTGAAATCTCATTTTCACATTGGTAGCAAAGACCGCATCGTTATTGACGGGGTTGAGTACAAATTTGTCTCGAAGGGGCATCATTCGTATGTGCTTCAAAATGGCAATGGTCTTTGTGAAACGTTTGATTGCGGACGTCTTGGAAAACTAAGCGCTGCCGGAAAAATTGAACATACTCCTGGGTATTGGTCTGCGGCCAAAGCTGAAAAGCGGGCGACGAGTGATTTGCTTGGTTTCCATGAACTCAGGCCCTCACAGCGCAAGAAGACCAGAATTCGGCAGGCCTTTGTGGAAACAATTGAACTGTTGATGCGAGAGGGGGAGCTCAAGTTCAATGACGTCTCTCTGATTGGGAACAAGTATGAAATTGTAGAGCAAGCTACCAATTTCAACCGGGAGCTGAAGCTCGAAGAAAAGAAACTTTTCAAGAAATCCGAGGAAAGAGCAAAGAAGAAGCGAGCAAAGAATGGTGGCACCGAGCAGAAGGTACTCACCATGCCGCACCCTCGAACGCTACGCCGCTGGTACAAGCGGTATGAGGAACATGGTCTGATTGGCCTTGCTGACGAAAACTGGAAGAAAGGGAATAGAAGCAGCCATTTTTCGCCAGAAGAAAATTTGCTCCTGAACAACACTATCCGTGAAAGCTATCTGAGTGAACAACGGCGCACCAAAGCTGGGACTTATCAAGATGTGAAAATGGCGTTCTCGGATGCCAATGTACTAAGAGAAAAGGGCGGGGAAGCTCGCCTAAGCGTACCTTCACGTGAAGCTGTTCGATCTCGTATTAATCAGTTGGATGCATTCGAAGTAACTTTGTGTCGTGAAGGGTTAGCGGTAGCCCAAAAACGGTTCACACCAGTTAAGGATGGAATCGATGTTCGCCGCCCATTGGAGCGTGTCGAAATGGATGAGTGGAAAATCGACCTAATCACAATTTTAAAGTCTTGCGGCACATTTTCATTGTTCACTGATGAGGAACTAGAAACCTTGGGCTTGGATGGTAAAACCGGGCGTTGGTGGGTTTCAGCAGCAATTGATTGTCGCACCAAGTGTATCTTGGGTTTCAATTTGGTTCACGACCCAAACCATTTCTCTTCAATCAAGACGCTGGACATGGTGATGACGGACAAAGGGCCGTGGGCCGATGCCGTGGGCGCCTTGTCTGGTTGGCCTGGATGCGGAAAGCCTGAGACAGCCGTGACAGACCTTGGCTCAGCTTACCGTTCAGAAGAGTTTACGAGAGCATGTGCAGATCTCGGTATTACGCATCTATTTACTATTGGAGGCAAGCCGTCGATGCGAGGTACTATCGAAAGGTTCTTTAGAACGACGGCAATGAACTTGCTCCAACGGTTGAATGGTCGAACCTTCTCCAGCATTTTGAATAAGGGTGCACATAAACCCGAAGAAAGGGCTTGCTTGGGCATTCAAGATTTATGCTTTGCACTGACCCGTTGGCTCGTTGATGTGTACCACAATACGCCACACAGCGGTCTCCGTGGCCGTACACCACTAGAGCAGTGGGAGGCTGATATGGCAGCGGGAAACTATGCGCTTTGTGCGGCTCCATCTACACGCGAGAAACGCCTGGCCTATGGACTTCGGCAAAGCCGCGTCGTTTCAAAATCCGGCGTCACCGTATTGGGTGTCCATTACAATTGTGAAGGGCTTGCCCAGGAATTCATGCGCAAAGGCAAACACGAGGTTCAACTTCGGTGGCTAGCCGACGATATCGGAAGTGTTTCTGTGGGGGTCGGCAGCAATTGGATTGAGGTGCCTGCGGTCAATGAGTGTTTCAAAGGGTTGCATGCTCAAGAGTGGGTTCTGGCTCGCCGAAACTTGGCCGCACGTGATCCAAAGCAAGAGCTTTGGAGGGAAGAGATTGTGGCGCGAGCCCTAAAAGAAATCACGGCAAAGAACACCACCAAATCTTTGGAGTTTGGGTTGGTTACGCAAGAATGGTCCAGTGAACGGATTAAGGGCCTCGAAGACAACTTGTTAAGCGGTATCCGGATCATCGAAGCGGAAGTGCAGTCAGACGTGTTGCATCAAACTGATTACGGCCAGGAAATTGTCCCAATGGCAGAAACTCGGCCCAGCACTACAAGCGACGCACTCGTTCAACCTAAGCGTACTGCCAAGATCAAGTTTCCGACCGAGGAGGAGAAATAATCATGCCAAATTCGAGTGCTTTTGAAATGCAGCAAACTCTCCTTAAACTCCGTCAAATCCACTTGGAAACTGAGCGTGATACAGAGCTTAGCAAAAACCTTGAACGACTTCTGCAACACGACTCCTCGGGAAGCCCGCTCCCAATTCCGGTTCGCTTCACAGGAAACTTGGAAACACGGGGCATCATGATGGTCGAGGGCTCCGGTGGAGGAAAAACAACGGCGCTCAGAAAGGTTTTGTCCGAACATCCGGCACTTATGCCAAACAAAAATGACGATTTCTTGCGTGTAGTAAGCGTTCAAGTGCCAAGCCCAGCAACGATGAAAAGCTTGGGTTTAGCTATCCTGGCTGGAACTGGGGTGCATGACCTTTCTGAGCGTTCTAAGGCTTGGGATATTTGGAAAATGGTCAAACATCGCTTCGGTCTTCTTGGCACTGTCGTTCTTTGGATCGATGAGGCTCAGGACATGTTCTTTTCAGGCCAACCGTCAGAAATCGATAACATGCTGAAGACCATCAAATCTCTGATGCAGAACGAAACTGCTGTAATCGTTATCCTAAGTGGAACAGAGCGCCTCTCAGATGTTACAGCCTTTGATCCGCAGGTGAACAGGCGCTTTGCAAAAATCACCCCTCGTGACCTCGTCAGTGGAGGGGACGAACAGGATTTGTTGGGCAGCATCGTTTCTAAGTATTGTGAGATTGCAGGACTATCGTTTGATGCGGGTGGAAATGTCACCGGGCGCCTGATCCATGGCAGCAGAGGCCGGTTTGGACGGGCCCTTGAAACGGTGCTGAACGCAATTGAATGTGCTCTTTTTGAAGAGGCTGACGAGTTGACAAGATTGCATTTCGCGGCTGCTTGGGAGGCTCAGGAAGGTTGTGCATGGAAGCAGAATGTATTTGTTATCGATGACTGGCGACAACTTCGTTTAGATGAATCAGCTGCGGAGTTTGAGTTCGAACGAAAAGAGCGGCAGTTTCGAAAACTGGGGAGGGCGTAGGCATGAAGCAAGTGCTCCCTTTCGTTCCGATTTCGGACGGTGAAAGCTTAGTTTCTTGGATTTCTCGGTTTGCTCGAGTCCAGTGTGATGTTTCAGTCCCGACATTCTTGGAGATGTTTGGTGTTTCCCAATATGACGTCAGAATGGCAAATCCCAGTGCGATTGAAAAATTGTCCGGAATTTCTGGGATCCCAGCCGAAAGGCTGTTGTTAGCGAGTTTTCAGTCGATGGGGAAACGCCGCTATCGGTATGCCGCTCAGGAGTTCTCATTGGAGTTCTTTTCGCGATCTCCAATGAAATTCTGCCCTCACTGTGTTAGCGAGGATATGCTTAAGCACAATGAACGTTGGCCTCTTCCTGTTGGACGATTGTACTGGGTTCTCTCTCCCGTACGTGCCTGTGCGGTCCACAACGTTTCTTTAGTTGAAATCCCAAGTATTGGAACAAGTGCATCCTTTGTGGACCTGTCGGCACACTTGCCTTCTCTTTCACGGCTTTCGGAACTGGCGGCCTCAAGCCCAAAAATCCAGCCCTCCGGGTTACAGACTTACGTGGAAAGCCGGTTCTCTGGGGAGCAAGCTTATGCTTGGTTAGACAACCAAGATATTGATCAGGCAAGTAAGGCTACAGAGATGTTGGGGGCGTGTATTGAATATGGGGCACATTTCGAGCACGCAAAGCTAACGGAAAGCCAGTGGCGGGTAGCCGGGCAGGTGGGTTTCGAATTCACCTCCAAAGGGCCGAAAGGAATCCGTGACTGCTTGGTGACCCTCCAACGAAAGACAGAAAAATCGGTACATCAGTCTGGCCCACAAGGCGTGTTTGGCCAACTTTACAAATGGTTGCATTTTAGTAAGTCCGAGAAGCCTGCAGGACCCATTCGTGAAGTGCTGAGAGAGCACATCTTAGATACGATGGCCGTAAAACCTGGCCGAGTTCTTCTTGGGAAGAAGGTTGAAATGAGCAGGCGTCAAACCGTTGCGACACTTTCGGCCCAATTCGATATTCATGTCGATACTGTTGCACTGGCTCTACGGAAGTTCGGGTTGATTTCGAGCAGTGAGCCCTCTGAGAGTACCATCGTAACCGTACCCGCGAAGGAAGCCGAAGAAGTAATGCGACGTCTTTCCAGGGCTGTCCCAATTGCCCGTGTGCCTGGATACGTTGGTTGCTCTCGCACACATGCCCAAGCTCTGGTTAAGAAAGGCCCCTTGTTTTCGGTTGTGCAAGACAATGGGCACGACAGCGGCCGTCACAAGGGAGTTGATTCAAGGGACTTGGATCGAATGATGGAGAGTATTTACGAATACAGCGAAGCAGTGAACGCAGCTCGCTTTGGTATGGCCAATATTGCAGAAACGTCGTCTACTTTGCATGTACCTTTTGTTTCTATTGTCCGCGCCTTGTTGGATGGCAAGCTTAAGCAGGTCGAGGCCTTGGAGGGAACTCGTTCGCTGTATTCCGTGTTTGTGAACTTGCAGGAAGTGTCAAAGGTACTGAGGCTTCAAACCGGTAAACCAGGAGTTACGATTTCAGATACGGCCCGTGAACTGAAGCTTAGCTCCCAGGCCGTGACGTATATCTTGTCTACTACAAACAAGGAGGGGCGACCCTATCTCAAGAAGTGTGGTCAACTTCGGCACATGGGAGCAATGAGGGATTTGATCGACCCGAAGTCACTTGATGAGTTTAAAGCGACTTACAAAAAACTATCGGATGTCTGTGAACGCAAACCCACGAAAATGCGCAAGTTACGAGAAGAGCTGGAATTAAAGGGGATCGCTCCTGAATGGGATCCGAGATCTGTACGGGCCGAGTTTTTCAAGACAGTCGACTTGTAGTCCGCTCCGAAATTCATTGAAAAGCCGCTCAATTGAGCGGCTTTTTTGTTGCTCAAAGATTTTTCGTGGGCGTTTTATGCATGGTATTTTGGGCGAGTGCTCGGCCGCGCTTGAACGAAGAGTCATATTTTATTGGGGTTTTGGAAAGCGAATTTGGACAATTACAAGCGGTGTCAACATACACAGCTGGCTGTCGTCCGACATAGGGATTACGTCTTTGCGACAAAAGACGGTTTTTTGAACCGGACTTGGATAGACGCAGATTTTCAGCTTTAGGAATGAAGAAAGGGCGATGCCGTGAGGTATCGCCCTTGTTGTTTTCCAGAAGATATAGGGCTTCAGTCAGCGAGCACTGCTTCGACGTCCTTTTTCAGGTAGATGTTGCCGTAGTCGGCATTGTCCGGGCTGAAAGGCATGACACCGGCTCGGCGCAGATGGTGCGATAGCGATTGCCAGCTCGTTCCTTTCGCTTTCGAAATCACTCGAAGGGTAACGAAGCGATTATGAAAAGCGGCGGCATCGTGGGGGGCGATGAACCGCTGCATCGCTTTGGTCCTAGGATTGCGCATCTCGGTGGTGGACACATGTCCATCGCGCACCAGTCGGCTTAGGTAAACCGGGTTCCCAAGGCCCACGGTCTCGGCGAACAGCCTCAGCGACATTGCGGACGGCTGGTCCTGTGCAAGAACCTGGGCAACTTCATCATGATAAACGTGAACCGCGGCGTAGCCGTCAAACTGGGCATTGCGTGCAACGCGATGAATGCGCCCCTCCCTGATTGCACGAATGATGGCAGCGGGGCGTAGCTTGAGCCGTTGCGCCGACTTGGCGATTTTCTCCCACCCGTGTTGCGCTTGCTGGATCGTCTCGGCTCCGACCAGCAGCCGGTCCACAAAGGCCCGCCCATCGCGCGGATCCCAGACGTGTTTTGTATCTACATCCTTGAGAGCAGGCTGCAGAATGTCGTCCTTGACCAAGAGATTGAACTGAGACCGTCCAATGTGAAGGGTTTCGAAAAACTCCTTTGCTGACATGAAGTCGACTAATGATGCCAGCATCGGTTTTGCTTCGGCTGCATCGAAAACAGCCCAGCTATCCGGCAAGTTGGGGTCGATCATCGTGGACGCTTCAAGCATCTTGCGAAGACGGCGGACATCTACGCCGGTCTCCTCAGCTGCGGTGCGGACTGAATGCAACGTTCGTACTGTCACAGGTGTGCCCAGCAGATCGTCACCAGGCCCCAAAGGCCAGCTTGCTCGAAGATGTTTACCAAGCAGTTTTCGAAAAGGTGTGAAATCTGGGTCCTCTTTGTGGTCGTGTGTCAAGCGATCGTAGAGCATGGGGAATACAGCCTTTGGCCCATGGCGAGGCTCGGCGAGTCGATTCAGCTTCTGTAATGCCTTCAGGACCGCCTGTTCTCCATGTCGCGCAACCTCAAAGCCCATCTGGTAACATCCCCACTCTGATCCTGGTGCGATTTGCGAGAGGTGGATGCCTTGTAGCTTCAACAGAGCTGTGCCCAACAGTCGACAGAAGACGGCCGCCGCATGTAGAGGGTGTTCATCCAACCATGTTGCGGCGTGAGGCTCTCCCTCCAACCTCTTGTCGAACCAGATCTCGAAGTCAGTCGGCTCACGCTCTTCGCCTTGCAGGGCACCGGTGATTACTTGGTCGGCAATCAAGCGAAATTGCGCTGCAGTGTCATAGCGTTGCGTCGGTGCTGCGACCTGCCACAAAACAACCAGTTGCCGTTTATGATGCAGACATAGGCTGACATGATGGATGAGCCAGTGGGAACGGAAGGTCATCGCGCGATGCGGTGGCAATGACGAGCCTGCGATATCCTTTCGAAGACAGCAAGGGCAGCCACGAACCTCGGACGTCAGCAACGGTCGAGCGGGGAAACGATGGCCATGCAGGCTGCGCTTGGCATCGCCATCTACTGCAGGTGTCCAGTCTTCTATTGCTGGTAGATGAGCGCCAGAAAGACTGCTGAGCCCCTTTAGAACAGATGTTTCTCCCTTAAGCGCGTCTGCGAAGGGTGGACCTGTCGCGCTTTCGTGCCGCCCCAAGTGCTCGTTTAAGCCACCATCCGTTCGAAGGCGACTGGGCTTTTCC
>NZ_WQLV01000020.1 GCF_009753675.1 Parasedimentitalea huanghaiensis
GAAAAGCCCAGTCGCCTTCGAACGGATGGTGGCTTAAACGAGCACTTGGGGCGGCACGAAAGCGCGACAGGTCCAATCTGGCTAGTGGAGGAAACCTAGAAGTCTGGAGAACAGATAGTTACGGAAAAGGAGGTCAGAACTATACTGGAGAATTGGTTTTGACCGCAGTACATTCTGATGTGGTTTTGCTGCTGAACGCTGTTGATCAATGCGACGAGAGTTCTTCTTGTGAGCTTATGGATACGTTGATCAAGGAAGGTAAGCTGGAATTGATGTTAGCTAATGAAGTTGGTATCTTTTCTGGGTTGATGTTTCGAAAAGACACACTTCTGCCTTTTGCAGAAAGAAATCAAATTCGAATAACCGCCATAAGGTTTCTGAATGAGTTGCTGGTAATCGTTAATGATCCGGTGCCGAAAATAACCGAAAAAAACAAAAATCTCCCTGTTGGATATTCCATTTTTAGGATTGAGATGGAAACTAATGGCTGAAGTGAAAATTAGTTTATAATCGCCCACTGGCCGGCCACCCGTTTCAATTGGCGGGTTTGCTGTTGGAGTTAGCAAGTTGAAATAGTGGTAGATACCAATCGAAGCATAAGGGACCACCCCTGCTTTCGCACGCTAGACGAGTGTACACTTTGGTACCACTTTCATACCGTTCATCCGAGCAAAGGGCTGTATGGGCCGTTGATCGTCGTCTATGGTCCTCTGGTTCCATAATCGTAGGAGCGGACCATCTTTGTGGGGGAGGCTCAGCTCAGCCAATTGATACGGCACAGCAGAAGACTTGTTTGGAAAGCCTCGGAATCCTTGAGGGGCTTATGAAATATTGAATTCTAGTTAGACAATACCGCCGCCAGCGCCCAGGATTTTTGGCCGTTCTTGTGCCACTTTTACCCGATACCGCGAGGCGCGATAAGCCATGACAGGATCAATTGCGCCACCTGCCTCAAGTCGCGCCATGGCAAGTATCGGCTCAACATCAGTGCGAAATCCTTGTTTCAGCATGCTTGTTGCCATCAAGGCATCGTTGCTGTCCTGATAGCCCATCAGGGCCACACGATCCACCAGCAGCGCCTGCGCATAGGCGCGCTGCACTTCCATAGCCGAGACCATCAAGCTCTCGATCGGGTCGGTCACATTGTGGCTCTGGTCCAGCATATGCCTGGGGTTGAAACCGGGGTCTGCCTCGGCCTCAACCAGCTCGTTAAAGACCAAAAATAGGCGGTAGGGATCGATGCTGCCTGTATCCAGATCGTCATCGCCGTACTTACTGTCGTTGAAATGAAAGCCGCCCAATTTGCCGAACTGGGTCAGGCGGGCAACGATCATTTCAATGTTCACATTAGGCGCGTGGTGGCCCAGATCGACTAGGCATTTTGCCTTGTCGCCCATCTGCTGCGCGATCAGCAGGTTGGTGCCCCAATCCTGCACCACGGTGGAATAGAAGGCGGGTTCGTACATCTTGTGTTCGGTTAGCAGGGTCCAGTCGTCGGGCAGGGCGTTATAGACCTGTTTGGTGGCGTCTAAATAGCGTTCAAGCTGGCGGGTGAAGTTGGTCTGACCGGGGAAGTTCGACCCGTCCCCCACCCAGATGGTCAACGCCGTAGAGCCGAGTTGCGCGCCCAGTTCGATACATTCGATATTGTGGTCAACGGCCTGCTGACGGGTGGCTGCGTCGGTATGCGACAGAGAGCCATATTTGTAGCTATGCGCCTGATCGGGCTGGTCCTGGAAGGTGTTCGAGTTCATCGAGTCGAAAGTGAGCCCAAGCTCTTCGGCCTTGGCCAAAAGATCGCAGGCAGGGGCGTTGTCCCAGGGGATGTGTAGTGACACACAGGGTGTTGCCTTGGTAAGCTGTTGGATCACACCGCAATCGTCGAGCTTATCAAAGATGTCGCGGGGTTCACCGCCACCGGGAAAACGCGCAAAGCGGGTGCCGCCGGTGCCGACGCCCCAACTGGGCACAGCAACGCCGTAGTTGGCGACCTTATCTTTGATCTGGGCAATGTCGATGCCGCGACGGTCTAGGTGTTCACCCAAAGCATTATAGTCAGCCTTGAGGGTCGCGTGGGCACGGTCGTTGTCTTGGGCAAGGATTGTATCGTTGATCATGAACCGTCTCCTTAGCGGGTAAAGGACTGGACGTTACCGGCGTCCACGTTGATGATATTACCGGTGGATTTTGCAGATTGGTCTGAGGCCAAAAAATACGCGGCTTCGGCGATGTCTTCGGGCAGGACTGAACGTTTGAGCAGCGATCGCTGGCGGTAATGCTCCTCCAGTCCTTCCTTGTCTTTACCATAGGTCGAGGCGCGTTCCTTGAGCCAGTCACCGGACCATATTTTTGAGCCTTTCAGCACTGCGTCGGGGTTCACCACATTGACGCGGATGCCTTTGGGGGCGCCTTCTAATGCCAAACAGCGGGCCAAGTGGATCTCGGATGCTTTCGCGGTGCAGTAGGCGGCTGCATTGGGCGAGGCGGCGAGGCCATTTTTCGAGACGACAAAGACAACTGCGCCTCCGATGTCCTGAGTCTTCATCACTTTAAACGCCTCGCGGCTGACAAGGAAATAGCCGGTGGACAGGATGTCCATGTTCTTGTTCCACAGATCCAAACTGGTGTCTTCGATTGGGGCAGAGCTGGCGATGCCGGCGTTGGACACAAGGATATCGACACCGCCGAATTCTGCGGCGGTATAGTCAAAGGCGGCGATCACGGCGGTTTCGTCTGTGACGTTCATATTTACTGTACGGACCACGTCGGCCGAGTAACGGTTGGTGAGATTTTCTGCGGTGTCCGCTAGTGCGGCATCATCGATGTCTGCCAACATCACGCAGGCCCCTTCGCGTAAATAACGCTCTGCGGTGGCAGAACCAATGCCGCCCGCACCGCCGGTGACAAACGCCACGCGACCGGCCAGTGATTTTGGCTTGGGTAAGCGTTGAAGTTTGGCCTCTTCCAATAACCAGTATTCGATATCAAAGGCTTCCTGTTCAGGTAGGCCCTGGTATTCAGACACTGCATCTGCGCCACGCATGACGTTGATGGCGTTGACATAGAACTCGCCCGAGATCCGTGCCGTGGCTTTGTCTTTGGCAAAGGTGATCATGCCAACACCGGGGATCAGGTAGACCACGGCATTGGAGTCGCGGATGGTGGGGCTGTTGTCCTTCTTGCAGCGCTCGTAATAGGCTTTGTAGCCTTCGCGGTATTCGGCGACGGCATCGGTCAGACCTGCCAATGTGGCATCTACATCTGGGTTCTCGGGGTCGAAATCGACCACCAATGGACAGATCTTGGTGCGCAGGAAATGGTCAGGGCAAGAGGTGCCAAGTGCAGCCAACCGGTTCATATCCTGTGCGTTTACGAATTCCAGCACTGTGTCGCTGTCGGTGAAGTGACCGACCATATGTTGGTCGCCAGACACCATACCGCGGATGGCTGGCATTAACCGTGCTGCTGCGGAACGACGGTCATCTGCTGGCAAACTGGAATGAACCGCGCCACCAAAAGCCTCCTTGCCTTCGGTCTGAATTGCGAACCAATCCATCGCCGTTTGGATGATTTCCAGGGTCAGATCATAACAGTCCTGTGCATCATTGGCCCAAGTGAATAAGCCGTGACTTTCGAGTACTACGCCCTTGGCATCGGGGTTTTCAGCGCAAAAGTCAGACAACCAAAGACCCAATTCATAGCCGGGTTTCTTCCAAGGCAACCAGCCGATGCTATCGCCGAAGATCTGCTTGGTCAGTGCCTTGCTGTCTTTGGCGGCTGCAATTGCAATGATCGCGTCCGGATGCATATGGTCGACATGTTTCTTTGGCACATAGGCGTGTAGGGGGGTGTCGATGGAGGCCGCGCGTGGGTTCAGGTTGAAGGTGCAGTGAGGCAGGTAGGCAACCATTTCGTCTTCAAACTCAACGCCTCGATAGATGTCACGCAAAGCGTTCAGTTTGTCCATGTACAGGCTGGAGAACCCGTCCATCTTGATCGACCCAACATCGCCTCCAGATCCTTTGACCCAAAGCACTTCGACGGCTTGCCCTGTCAGCGGATCAGCCTGCATCACCTTGGCTGATGTATTGCCGCCACCATAGTTTGTGATTCGTTTGTCCGACCCCAGTAGATTTGATCGATAGAGTAGTTTCTTAGGTTCACTCATCCCTTCGGCACAGGTCGCATCCCACTTGTTTTCAAGGCGTTGGCTTTGGGTGGCGTCGGGCATCTTCGTCTCCATCAACAGCATTTTATCTGCATTTGTTTGTGACTAGGCTGGCTTGGAGACTTGATGAAGTCAATCACAAACGATCAATATCGATCATGAAAAGGTTGATAGTGATTGATATTGACATTTAGTGATTGACAGATGGAGACGACTCGCTCCACCTTATGAGAGCCAAAACGGAGAACGACGGATGCACGAGAAAGACAGACACAGAGTTATTTTGTCGGCAGTGCAAGACCGGTCAGTGGTGACGGTTGCCGAGCTGTGTGTGCTGACGGGCGCGTCTGAGGCAACGGTACGCCGTGATGTCGGGACGCTGGATGGACAGGGTAAGTTGCGCCGTGTGCGCGGCGGGGCTGAGGCGCTCATGACAACGCCATTTGTTGGGTTGGCTGGACGGCCATTTTCTTACAATGAGACAATCAACAGTGTTGAAAAACGGGCGATTGCCAAAGCTGCTGTTGAACTGTGCACTGATGGGGATCCGATCATCGTCAACGGCGGGACAACGACATTTCAGATGGTACATCCTCTGGCGTCTCTGCAAATGCAGGTCTTTACCAACTCCTTCCCGATTGCCGAGCACCTGTTGAAGAATACCCGTAACACGGTGCTGCTGTCCGGTGGGGTGATTTACCGCGAGCAAAACATCATCTTGTCGCCCTTCGACAATGACGTAACACGCAATTTCTATGCCAAGCGCATGTTCATGGGCGCGCAGGGAATTGGCCCGTTGGGCTTGATGGAGCAGGACCCGCTGCTCATCCAGGCCGAGCAAAAACTGATTGGCCAGGCCGAGGAGTTGGTGGTGCTTGTCGATAGCTCCAAATTCGCCAACCGATCTAGCCTTATCCTGTGCCCATTGAGCCGAATTACCACGATCATCACGGATGATGGCATCGATGACCGAACGGCGGCGATGCTTGAAGCCGCGGATGTGAACCTGATCGTCGCGCCGACCAAGGGGGCGCAAAAAGAAGGGGCAGTGTCTTAGGCGGTGTCCACAATGCAACCACTCCAGGGAGGAAACCATGAGTGTATTCAAGAAAGCGATGGCATCTGCGGCCATTGCAGCAACCATGTTCGCAGCGCCAGCTATGGCGGAAGACAACATGCGCATTGCGCTGGTGGTCAAAGCTCTGGGTATTGGCTTCTTCGAAGCTGCCGCTAAGGGGGCTGAGGAAGCAGCAACTGAACTGGGAGGTGTTGAAATCATCTATACCGGTCCAACGGATACAACTGCTGAAGGGCAGATTGAGGTGATCAATGCCCTGATCGCGCAAAATGTGGACGCAATTGCGATCTCGGCTAACGACACCGACGCCCTGGTGCCGGCACTGAAGAAAGCGATGAGCCGCGGCATTACTGTCATCAGTTGGGACAGTGGTGTGGCTGCAGAAGGTCGCCAGATGCATCTGAACCCATCATCCAACCCGCTGATCGGTAACATGATCATCAAACTTGCTGCTGATCACTTGCCAGATGGTGGAGAAGTTGCAGTCCTGTCCGCCACGGCTACTGCGACGAACCAGAACATCTGGATCGACGAAATGAATAAAGTGACAGGTGAATACTCAGGGATCAACGTCGTCGCGACGGTATATGGTGATGATTTGGCAGACAAATCCTACCGTGAAGCACAAGGCCTCATGGCCAGCTATCCTGACCTGAAAGCAATCATTGCACCGACAACAGTGGGCATCGTTGCGGCGGCACAAGCCGTAACTGACGCCGGTAAAATCGGTGAGATCAATGTGACTGGTCTGGCCCTGCCATCAGAAATGGCCGGTCATATCGATAGTGGTGCGTCCAAGTCTTTTGCGATTTGGAACCCGATTGATCTGGGCTATGCGGCAACGATGATCGCCTACAATTTGGCCAAAGGCACTGCAACAGCGGAAGCTGGAAAGTCCATTCCGATGGGCCGCATGGGTGAAGTTGCGCTAGACGGTAACAGCGAAGGCGCTATGGCGGATCCGTTTATCTATGATGCCAGCAACATCGACGCCTTCAAGTCGATCTTCTAAGCTCCCAAGTGTGGCTCGGTGCGCTACCCCGTGCTGGGCCACACACTTTATGATCCAATTGCATAGCCGAGAAGAGCCGAAATGACCGACCATGCAACACCCGTTGTGTCGATGGACGCGATCACCAAGACCTTTCCCGGTGTCAAAGCGCTGGATGCGGTTCAACTGGACCTTTACGCAAGCCAAGTGACGGCGCTGGTCGGGGAAAACGGCGCAGGAAAATCCACCACAGTCAAAATTCTAACCGGGATCTATTTTCCCGATGGCGGCACCATCCGCATTGATGGAGAGCCTGTTACCTTTGCAAACGCAAATGCGGCGGCAGACGCGGGTATTACAGCAATTCATCAGGAAACTGTCTTGTTTGATGAACTGACAGTGGCCGAGAACATCTTTATTGGCCATGCGCCACGCACCCGCTGGGGACTGATCGATAAGGCTGCAATGCAGAGTGCAGCGTTTAAGCTGTTGCAGGACATCGGCGCGACGTTTGATCCGCGTACTCTGTTGCGGGATCTTGGCATTGCGAACAAGCACCTGGTCGCAGTTGCACGTGCCTTGTCCGTCGATGCGCGTGTGGTGATTATGGATGAACCAACAGCAGCCCTGTCTCACAAGGAGATCGAAGAGCTGTATGAGCTGGTAGAGACGCTGAAAAAGCAGGGTAAAGCGATCCTGTTCATCAGTCACAAATTTGATGAGATTTTCCGGATTGCTGACCGCTATACTGTCTTTCGCGATGGCGGATTTGTTGGCGCGGGTTTGATCTCTGAGATTGACGAAGATGCTTTGGTTCAGCTGATGGTTGGCCGCACCGTTGAACACATCTTTCCCGAGCGCACTCCGAATGTTGCCGAAGACGTGTTGCAGGTGGTGGGCTATGCGCATCCGACCGAATTTGCAGACATCAACTTCACTCTGAAACGTGGTGAGATATTGGGGTTTTATGGATTGGTTGGAGCCGGTCGGTCAGAATTCATGCAATCGCTGTTTGGTATCACCAAACCATCCAAGGGTGTCTGTAAGATCAACGGAAGCATTCGCGTGATCCGTTCGCCTGCGGATGCTGTGGCCAATGGCATCGTTTACGTGCCCGAAGATCGCGGCAAGCAAGGGACTATTATCGGTCTGCCAATTTTTCAGAACATTTCTCTGCCCTCTCTGGGACGTACTTCGAAATCCGGGTTTCTGAGACTGGCTGAAGAGTTCAAACTGGCGCGCGAGTATTCCGAGCGTCTGGACCTGCGCGCGGCTTCGCTGGATCAGGATGTTGGTAATCTTTCGGGCGGCAACCAACAAAAGGTGGTAATTGCCAAGTGGTTGGCGACGCAGCCCCAGGTGATCATTCTGGACGAACCGACCAAGGGCATCGACATCGGCTCCAAGGCGGCAGTCCATGAGTTCATGGCCGAATTGGCAGAGCAGGGGTTGTCAGTGATCATGGTCAGCTCAGAAATCCCCGAGGTGATCGGTATGTCGGATCGTGTCATCGTGATGCGTGATGGTCGGATTGAGGCAGAGTTGGAGGGCGATGCGTTGAGCCCGGAAACTCTGGTACGCCACGCTGCTGGAATTTCAGCCACCCAGATGGAAGAGGCTTAGGCTATGGTATTGCGACACATTCCAATACGCGAAGGGATCCTTGGCGCGGCTATCCTGGTACTGTTAGGGCTGGTTTCCATCCGGTATTCTGGCTTCATCGCTCCGGCTAACCTTGCCAATGTGTTCAACGACACGGCGCCATTGATTATTCTGGCACTCGGGCAAATGGTGGTTATCCTGACCCGCTGTATTGATCTATCCGTGGCGGCAAATCTGGCGTTAACCGGCATGGTGGTGGCCATGTTGAATGTGGCCATGCCTGGCCTGCCAATCCCGGTCATCCTTGCCATTGCCATCCTGCTCGGCGCAATGATGGGGGCGATCAATGGACTGTTGGTTTGGAAACTGGCAATTCCACCCATCGTGGTGACACTGGGCACCATGACAGTCTTTCGAGGCATCATCTTTTTGATTTCCGAGGGCAAATGGATCAATGCCCACGAAATGAGCACCGCCTTTACTGGGTTCTCTCGCACGGCATTTCTAGGGTTGCCGGTTCTGTCCTGGATCGCAATTGCGACCGTGATCGTTTTTGGAGTGATGATGTCACGCACCGCTTTGGGACGGTCGGTATTTGCTGTCGGCGGCAACCCCCACGCGGCGGTTTATACTGGCATCGACGTTGGCAAGACCCAGTTTCTGGCCTTTGTCTTGTCTGGTGCCCTTGCGGGTCTAACGGGTTATCTTTGGGTTGCTCGCTATGCTGTGGCCTATGTTGATATTGCAAGGGGTTTCGAGCTTGAAGTGGTGGCGGCCTGCGTCATTGGCGGCATCTCAATCGCAGGAGGCATCGGCTCAGTCGGCGGTGCGGTACTGGGGGCTCTCTTCCTCGGCGTGGTCAAGAATGCACTTCCTGTGGTGAATATTTCTCCCTTCTGGCAATTGGCGATTTCCGGCAGCGCGATCCTGATCGCTGTGGCCTTTAACGCCCGCGCCGGCCGCTCAAAGGGCCGAATTATCCTCAAATCAGCCGAGGGTTCAGTATGAGTGATACCACTATGGCAGCACGTTTTGTTCCCAATCGACTGAACAGCCGCGCCTTTCGCATTTTGCGCAGTTGGGAGGCCTTGCTGCTGGTCGTTGCCGTTGGGATCTTTGTGCTAAACAGTTTTGCCTCGCCCTATTTCCTGAATGTCTGGAACCTGAGTGATGCGACGTACAACTTTACCGAAAAGGGAATGATTGCCTTTGCCATGGCACTGTTGATCATCTCGGGAGAGATCGATCTCTCCGTTGCTTCGATAATCGCGCTGGCTAGCACGGCAATGGGGCTGGCGGCGCAATACGGAGCAGGGACGACTGAACTGGTGATGATTGGCCTCACCGTCGGTTTGCTCTGCGGTGCTTTCAACGCATTTTTTGTCACAGTTCTGGGCCTGCCCTCTATCGTGGTCACTATTGGCACCATGAGCCTGTTCCGCGGCATCAGTTACATCGTTCTGGGGGATGGCGCTTATGGAGGTTATCCGGACAGCTTTGCTTGGTTTGGGCAGGGCTATATCTACTGGGTGTTCACGGTTGAGATCGCCATATTTGCCGTTATTGCTGTGATCTATGGCGTGGTGTTACACAAAACCAATTTCGGCCGAGCGGTCTATGCCATTGGTAACAACCCCACCGGCGCACTGTTCAGCGGTATTCGGGTGCAACGGGTTAAGTTTATCCTGTTCCTACTGACCGGCCTGATGTCCGGAGTGGCAGCTATTTGCCTGACCTCTCGCCTTGGCTCAACCCGCCCCAGCATCGCAGCAGGTATGGAATTGAGCGTGGTCACCATGGTGGTGCTTGGTGGGATTAACATTCTCGGCGGTTCTGGCTCGATCCCAGGTGTTGTGATCGCTGCCGTTGTCATGGGGCTGGTCACTTTTGGGCTGGGTTTGCTCAACGTTCCGGGCATTGTGATGTCGATTTTCATTGGCTTGCTGCTGATCGGAGTGATTGCCCTGCCACGACTCTGGGCGATGATTGCAGCGAAAAGGCGGAAGATATGAGCGAACGGTTTGTGTTTCGGATGCGGTTGAATCCAGGCAAGGTCGAAGTCTACAAGCGCCGCCATGACGAGATCTGGCCTGAACTGGTAAGCTTGCTTCGGGAGGCAGGTGTCAGTGAATATAGCATTCATTTGGACGAAGAGACTGGATTGTTAATTGGCGTGCTGATCCGTACCGAGGGCCACACAATGGACAGCCTGCCGGATCACCCTGTGATGCAGAAATGGTGGGCGCATATGGCTGACATCATGGAGACCTGGTCGGACAATGCGCCTGTAGTCCTGCCGCTGCCCAGTTTGTTTCATATGCGATGAAAACGCCACGCCACATCGCGGTCATTGATATTGGCAAAACCAATGCCAAGTTGGCGCTGGTTGATTTGGGCGCGATGAAAGAAATCGCCGTTGTGACGCGCCCCAATGCGGTTCTTCCGGGGCCTCCATGGCCACATTTTGACGTTGATACGCATTGGAAGTTCTTACTGGATGCGCTGGGGCAGTTTCATCGCGAACATGGCGTTGATGCTATTTCGGTTACCACTCACGGGGCTAGCATCGCGTTGCTGGACAAAAACGGCGAATTGGCCGCTCCAATCCTTGATTATGAATACGACGGACCTGTAGAGACAGCAGGGCAATATGATGCGATCCGCCCAACATTTGAGCAGACCGGGTCGCCACGTCTGGCCAATGGTTTGAATGTGGGTGCGCAGTTGTATTGGCAGTTTCATGCTGATCCAGGACTGCACGACCGCACCGATCATATTCTGACCTACCCGCAATACTGGAGCTACCGTTTGACCGGCGTGGTGGCCAGTGATGTGACCTCAATCGGGTGTCATACAGATCTGTGGCAGCCGCATCGGGGGGCGTTTTCCGACTTGGTTGAAACGCTGGATATCGCAGACAAGATTGCGCCAGTACGCAAGTCGACGGATGTTTTAGGGTCGGTTTTGCCGGAAATTGCCAAAGTCACCGGGCTTCCTAAGGAAACGCCTGTAATCTGCGGTATTCATGACTCCAATGCTTCTCTCTACCCCCATGTGTTGACCCAGAAAATGCCGTGCTCTGTGGTATCGACAGGGACATGGGTGGTGGTGATGGCAATGGGTGGGATCAAACCAGTTTTAGATCCATCTCGGGACACTCTGATCAATGTTAATGCGCTGGGCGAGGCGGTACCGTCAGCCCGCTTTATGGGCGGGCGCGAATTCGAGCAGATCCAGAAGGGCCATTCGGTTGAGATCAGCCCTGAGGATGTCGAACAGGTGCTGATGCAGGAAATCATGTTGTTGCCCGCAGTTGATCCCCTGACCGGACCATACCAAGGCAGGAACCTGAGCTGGCACGGGGCGCAGCCACCTGAGGGGTCTGGCCTACGTGCTGCTGCGCTTTCCTTTTACCTAGCGATGATGACAGACACTTGTTTGCGGCTAACAGGGGCGAAGGGGCCGACTATTGTTGAAGGCCCTTTTGCACATAACGCTCAGTACCTTGCGATGTTAGAGGCCGCCACTGGTCGCGCTGTCTGCTATAGTACGTCGTCTACCGGAACCAGCATTGGGGCAGCGTTGTTATTCGCGCGTGATGCCATGACCACGAAAACCAAGAATGTCACAATGCCAGAGAATACTTTAAAAATGGCAACATATGCTGAGAAATGGCGTTTAAAAGTTGAGCGCGACTTGGAATGACTGTGGGACCTGTTTCCGGGATCTGCCTCGGGCGATAGAAGTTCGTCGGTCAGTGAAGGAAGTACTCACCCATGTTGCATTACCTTTTCGGCGAACCAGCACTCAGATTTGTTTCCCAATTTGTAGAGAGAATGACGTCCTTCAACTTCTCAGAATACTCCTGAAACGGAGATTTTTCTCGCAATAGAAGGTTGACCTGACGCCGGGATGTAAGGTCTGAGATCTCTCTGAAGATCAGGTCCGAGGGGGCTATATGCAATACAGCTTTGGGCAGGATGGTAACCCAGCGATCAGAGCGGACCATCGAAATGAGAGACAGGGTGTTTCGGGCCGATAAACTGGCGCGAGCCGTCATTTCCTGAAAAATTTGTGACGTTATTGATAGGCACAAATCATTCCTGATGAACTGATCAGAAATCACATCGACCAACTCTATAGGGCCTTTTTTGTGAGCAAGCGGATGGCGCGGTGAACAGATGAGCCCGAAACGATCCGAGAATAGCTTTGTTTGCTGAATCCCATTCAAGGTGTGATCATTGGAGGCAATTCCAATATCCGCTTTTCCTCGGCTAAGCGCATCAATGACTTGCTGGGTGTCTGTGTCTTGCAGCTCAATTCTGGTTCCGGGGCAGACAACACGAAATTTCTCGACCATTGAGGGGAAGACAAGCCCTGCGACGGATGGCACCGATGCCACGCGAACAAGCCCTTGGGGGGATACTGCTGCGGTCTGAATGGCCTTGATGGTGTCATCAAACTGGCGCAGCTCGGTGCGCGCCAGTTCGAAGATCTGAAGGCCAACGGGCGTTAGTTGGCTTTTCCTGTCGCTGACAAACAGCCGTTGATCTAGGTGATCTTCTAGCTGTTTGAGTTTCATTGAAATTGCAGGCTGGGTTCTCCCCAACCGGACGGCAGCATCCGCCAGATTTCCAGCCTCAGCTACTGCACTGAAACAACGCAACATTTCAATCTTGATTGCCATGACTTCAGACTTCCTGAAATTAGATTAAGTTATTTAAATTTGACTGATATCAGCCTGCAGGTCCATTCTTTTCCCAATTCAATATGTGGGAAAGCTGATGTCCGAGACCAAACTGAATCTGATTGCTGGAAATTGGGCTACAGGCGAGAGCGAAGCTGAAAATCGCAATCCGTCTGATCTGAGCGATCTAGTAGGTATGTTCGCCCAGGCAAGCACACAACAGTTACAAGATACTCTGGATCAGGCGCAGGTCGCGCAGTTGGAATGGGCGGCCTATGGCATAGAGCGCAAGCAATCAGTGTTGATGAACATCGGCAACGAGTTGATGGCGCGTTCGGACGAACTGGGAGCCCTGCTGAGCCGGGAAGAGGGTAAACCTTTGGCTGAGGGCAAAGGAGAAGTCTACCGTGCCGGGCAGTTCTTTACATATTACGCCGCTGAATGCCTGCGTCAGCTTGGTGAGAATGCAGATTCGGTGCGCGCTGGTGTTGAAATCGACGTGCGCCGAGAAGCGGTGGGAGTTGTGGCCATCATCTCCCCATGGAACTTTCCCACCGCCACCGCTTCGTGGAAAATTGCTCCGGCTCTTTGCTATGGTAACGCTGTTGTTTGGAAACCCGCCAATATCACCCCGGCATCGGCTGTGGCGCTTGCAGAGATCATCGCCAAACAGGATATTCCCAAAGGGCTGTTCAGCCTCGTGATGGGGTCTGGCCGCTCGATTGGTCAACAGTTGGTCGAAAGCCCCAAGGTAAACGCGATTTCGTTTACTGGATCGGTTCCTGTGGGCAAGGGCATAGCCACTGCAGCAATCCAGAACCTGACCAAGGTACAGATGGAAATGGGATCCAAAAACGCCTTGGCGGTGATGGATGATGCGGACTTGGACCTGGCTGTCTCACTTGCCCTTGGCGGTGCGTTTGGCGGCACCGGTCAGAAATGCACCGCTTCCTCCCGGCTTGTGGTCCACCATGCGGTGCATGATAGTTTTGTAGAAAAACTGGTTGCTGGCACCAAGGCGATGAAGGTAGGCCACGCGCTGGAGGCTGGAACCCAGATGGGGCCGGTTGTTAGCCAACAGCAACTTGATGAAAACCTGGCCTACGTTGACTTGGGGCTTTCCGAGGGAGCTGAGCTGGCTTGTGGCGGCGCCCGGCTGGAGATGCCACATGATGGGTTTTACATGTCACCTGGAGTGTTCCTGAACACCACCAACGACATGCGCATCAACCGTGAGGAAATGTTTGCGCCTCTAACCTCGGTGATCAAAGTGGGCAGCTACGACGAGGCCCTGAGCGTGGTCAACGATACCAAATTCGGCCTGACATCGGGGATAGTGACGCAAAGCCTTGCCCGTTCCACACATTTTCGCCGCAATGCACGGACTGGCGTTGTGACAGTCAACCTGCCAACTGCTGGCACTGATTATCACGTACCATTTGGCGGGCGCGGTGACAGTTCGTACGGACCGCGTGAACAAGGTAAGTCAGCTGCTGAATTCTACACCACCGTCAAAACTGCCTATATCAGCGCAGGGACACCAAGCTGATGCGGATAGACGGCCTGCAATATGCCAACTGGTCCGAAAAGATCTTTCGGCAATTGCGGGAGGGCAATGTGGATGCGGTGCATGTCACCATCGCTTACCACGAGAACTTCCGGGAAACGGTGCTGAATTTTGAAAAGTGGAACCGCTGGTTTGAACAATATCCAGACCTGATCATGAAGGGCCTGTGGGCCAGTGACGTCGACAAGGCTCGTGAAACCGGGCGCACAGCTATTTTCTTTGGGTTTCAGAATCCCAGCCCAATGGAAGATGACATTGGGTTGATCGAAATTCTGCACTCACTGGGTGCCCGCTTTATGCAGCTGACTTATAACAATCAATCACTGCTGGCGTCTGGATGCTACGAGAACGAAGACACCGGCATTACCCGTATGGGGCGGCAGGTCATCAAAGAGATGAACCGTGTGGGTCTTGTGATCGACATGAGCCACTCCGCCGATCGGTCGACTATCCAAGCGGCCGATCTATCCGGGCGCCCAATCGCCATCACTCACGCGAACCCGTATGATTGGGCGCCGGCCTTGCGCAACAAAAAAGACGATGTGATCCGCGCTGTGACGGAAAACGGCGGCATGTTTGGGTTTTCGATTTACCCGCATCATTTGAAACATAAATCAGACTGCACCCTGCAAGATTTCTGCGAAATGATTGCGCGTTGCGCTGATCGGTTCGGCGTCGAGCATTTGGGCATTGGCAGTGACCTGTGTCAGGACCAGCCTGATACAGTCGTGGAGTGGATGCGCGTTGGCCGATGGACCAAAGACATCGACTATGGCGAGGGGTCGGCCGATAAGCCTGGGTTCCCCGATATGCCCAATTGGTTTCGCAACAACCGCGATTTTAGCAACCTAAAAAATGGGTTGCGCGATGTCGGGATGTCTGGCGCTGAAGTTTCGGCGGTTCTTGGCGACAACTGGCATCGTTTCTTTGCCACCAATTTCACGCCGCAGGTTTGAACGGATGACGGGTTCCCTGCGCCCTTCGCTCCGTGATCCAAGACAGGTCATGCGGCTATCGCGGCTGGGATCGCTTCATCAATGCCGTCTTAGCTTTATGCGAATCCTGACCCGGCGCATGGCTGATGAGGCCTGGGAGTTTTCCCGCCCAATATTCAACATAGCAGCGGATGGCACAGGACACGCGGTTTATTGCGCCAAAGGGCCGGATCGCACTTACTCCCTTGTTGCCTTTGCCCACGATCTACCGTCGGAAATGCGTTCTGACAGGGTCATAGCAGAGGCATGGGACGCAACGTTTACGCTTTTCGACGGTATTCCGACGGCCGATGATATAGAGCGACTGTCAAAGAATGTTCCGCTGCAGGAAGCAGGACGCATTCGTGAAAGCGAGCTGTCGCTGTCTCGCGCCAATCGGTCGGTCCGCCTCTGGAACCATGTGGTCGAAGTGCTTGCCAGTGGGCACCAGCCCGAGGCCGAGCAACTGGCCAACGTCGGCTACTTGATGCGGACCACCGCCGTGTACGGTTCAGGAAAATTCGGCGCTGCAGACCGAGAGATGATTGCAGATCGACCTGAGTTTTCCGCACCATTCCAGGCCGAAATGCTCTCGGTTTTTCTGACCAGAGCCTTTGTGCGTGATCTGATCGAAGATGCTGCCCAAACCAAAGGCGGCGAGACCGCAGTACGGTTGGATAACAGGGTCGCGCGGCAGCTTGGTATTGGCAATTCAACGGGACTTGGTATGGCACCGTTTATCGTGAACCATCCGATGTTGTTCAACAATTGGATCATGGCGCGCGAAGAAGCCCTGTTACGTGTCCGACAAGTTCAACGTGCGACAGACGCAGAGATTGCCCAATTCAAAGAGATGTTGAAACGGTGTTCTCAGTCCGTATCGCAGTGGCAATCTGAACACCCGCTGCAAGTCAAAAAACTCAACACCCTTCGCGCCGATCTGGATGCAGTGTTCAGCCATGTCGCAAAACACGATCTGTCAACAGATCTCCCCTGGGATCAGCTTGTTCGCTGGTCCGAGGCCCACCTGAGCGAAGAGGGTCAGGAATTGGTGAACTCCGTTGTGATGGAACCCTATGACCACCTTGTAGATGGATTGTCGAATAGTCTGTCTGATTGCAACTCAGATGCGTTCCTGATCGACGGCGATATGACCGTTGGCGCCCTGAAAGAGCTGATCCAGAACTGCTTTGGCTGGGCGTTGGAACTGGATTGGACCGCCTCTGAGAACTGCGCACAGGCCTGGTATGTTTCGGCTGAAAAACTGGAGCCGCGCATTGGTTCCCGGTTTAAGGAATCCATCGCGGAGTATGAACAACCGCTGGCCCCAGCAAGGGACGCGGTGCAAGCCTATGAGGAGCTGAGAAAATGGGAGCACGATAAAAAGATCTCAGATTTCCTACTACGTCACCCAGAACATCGCCACACGGTCAGACGCAGCCAGATCAGCGCCAGCGCGCCCTATAGCGAAATCCAGGACAATACCATCGGCGAAGATATCCTGCCGATTGATATGCTGCGTGCCAAACTCTCTTTCTTTGGGGCTACCCACTTTGATCCACGCTCGGACCGGTGGGTTCGGATTTGTATGTTCCAGGGGGCACCATACCCCAATGAACTGACCCACGACAACGCGGACCACTGGGTTTACCCCAACCTGGAGGGCGCTGAATGAGCTACTCTCTGAACGAAGTTGAAGCCCATAGTAAACGGGCCGCCCGTGGCGCTGGGCTGGGCTGGGGGCTAGCCGAAGAGGCTGCCAAGGCAACGCGCTGGCTGTGTGCCCAGAATATTGATGGCTGTCGTGTACTAACAGGTGTTCTTGAAGCGCACCAAGATCCTGCTTGCAATCTACAGACGCCAATATCCCTGGTCGGAGAGTGGCTCGCTGAAGCTGGCAGGCTGTGTCCACTACACGTCGGTGCTTCGTTGTCGGACTGTGCAACACTGGTTGGTTCAAATGGGGTCAGGATCCGTGCTCTGTCTCACCCACTGTTCATTCTTCCGTTTGTGGCTGCGGCGGCGCGCAGGGCTAAAACCAATCTGCAGGTACACTGGCCAGGCGCAACGATGACGACAAATGGAAAGACCGTTGATCTAGCAACTTCAACGGAGGCTGCCTTCTATATCGAACAGGTTGAGCAGGTGGAAATCATTGTGGCACCGCCGCTTACTAAAGACGCGAACCAGATTGGCCGTGCCAGACCCAGCAACCGGGACTGGGAGAAACTCAATTCATTTGCCGCTCTGACCTATGCCCCGGCAACTGAAACATCACGGCGACTGGGGGCAGGGGCTGGACAATCCGACAATGACTGATTTGGAGAACCTATGATTGAGACCCGAACACTCAGCCTTGCTGACATCGAAGACCTGTCCTTTGCTGCGCTTGTGGCTGCTGGAACCTCTCCTGAGAATGCCCGGCCCTTGGCTGTCGCTACGGCGGCAACAGAAGCCGATGGCGTCGCCAGCCACGGGTTGGCCTATATCCCGATCTATGCAGAACATGTGCAGTGTGGAAAAGTCGATGGTCAGGCTGTTCCCAAGCTTGAGGTTCCCAGACCAGGCGTGATCACTGTAGATGCGGCAACGGGGTTTGCACACTCTGCGATCGACAAAGGGTTTGAACAGCTGATCCCGCTTGCTCGTCAACAGGGCGTCGCAGCACTGTCGATCCATAATTCCTATAATTGCGGCGTACTGGGATACCACACCCATCGGCTGGCCGAGGCGGGTCTTGTTGGACTTGGGTTCACCAATGCTCCGGCCTCTATTGCGCCATCTGGGGGATACAAGCCGGTTGTTGGGACCAATCCATTTTCGATCGCCGCGCCGGGAATTGATGGAAAACCGGCGATATTGATCGACCAGAGCGCCAGCACTATCGCCAAGAGTGAGGTGATGAAACATGCGCGCGAAGGGAAACCCATACCAGTTGGCTGGGCCTTAGATGGTGACGGCAACCCGACCACAGACCCGAATGTTGGCTTAAAGGGCTCGATGGCACCTTCCGGCGGATACAAGGGGGTCGGAGTTGCAGTGTTGGTTGAATTGATGGCTGCCGCACTCAGCGGCGCCACTTTGGGCATCAATGCCTCGCCATTTTCAGGGACCGCTGGTGGACCACCCAAAACAGGACAGTTCTTTTTGGCAATTGATCCCGCTGCAACGTCCCGAGATCTGTTTGCGGCTCGCATCGCAGAGTTGGCCAACTCTGTTCATGAACAGGAGGGTGCGCATTTGCCGGGCGACGGGCGCAGCAAAAAACGCGCTTTGGCGCAGACACAGGGCGTTGCGGTCAACACCGCAACCCTTGCCCGGATCGAGCAACTGCTCGGTTAAGGGAATGCCTGCCGGGGGAGGCAGGTAAATTGGGCAGGCCAGCATAAGGCCTGTTCCAAATGCTCGAATGAGCCAACAGTGGAAGGGAGAGTTCCAATGTCAATCAAGCCTCCATTTACGGAGCTGGAAATTAAGAAAGCGGGGGCTGGATTCTATGAAGGATACAGTCTGCCGATCGCACTTATCAGCAAGATCACAATGGCCTTGCTGGTTATCTGGGCTCTCGTATGGCCAGCCAATGCAAACAACACTCTGGGGTCGTTAAACGGGCGCATCCTGAACGATTTCAATACGTTTTATATCGTGATCGTTGGGGCATTTGCCTTCTTTCTGTTTGTTGTAGCAGCCCTGCCGCAAACGGGGAAACGCGTCATGGGACGCGAAGGCGAAGCGCCGGAGTTCTCTAACTTTTCATGGTTTTCGATGATGTTCGGGGCTGGTTTGGGTGTTGGGTTGATGGTTTTCGCCACCGCTGAACCAATGGGGCTTTGGGGGTCAAACCCAGTGGTCGTTTCAGGTGAGGTCGCAGGCAACTCCGTAGAGGCTTTGCAATCGGGGTATCGCTACACCTTTCTTCACTACGGCATCCATGCCTGGGCGATCTATGTCGTCACTGGTCTGGCGCTGGCCTACTACGCCTATACGCGTGATATGCCACTGACCATCAGATCTGCTCTGACGCCACTGTTTGGCAAATATGTGAATGGCATCTTTGGTCATATCGTTGATGTTTTGGGTGTTGTTGCGACAATCTTGGGCGTATCGGTAACCATTGGATTTGGCGTCAGCCAGTTCATTGATGGGCTTTATGCCATCACTGGTATGGACTGGATGATGGATATGACCGGCGACGCACCAGCACCTGGCACTGTAGGACTTGTTACTGGTTTGGTTGTCATCATGGGACTGTCGATCATTTCGGCGGTTTCCGGGGTGGGGCGTGGGGTGAAATACCTGTCGAACCTGAATCTGGTGCTGTCGATCATCCTATTGCTGACTTTTGTCGTGTTTGGATCCTTCCTGTTTGCAATGACCACCTATGCCACGGCTTTGGTGGACTACATCCTGAATTTTGTCGCGCTGAGCTTTGGTGCTTATGGTCCGCAATCTGCGGATGCCTTTGCCGCAGCATTGCCCGAAGCAGCCAAGCCTCTGTCGGGGGATCTGATGGCAGGCGCAACCAACGCATGGGGATCGTTTGACGGGTTTAAGTCTGGGCTTGAAGGCGCAGCTGCGGAACTGCCAGAGGCAACTTTGGCCGCAGTATACGAAGCAGGTAACGCGGGACGTCAGTTCGGTTGGCAATCTGGGTGGACCACGTTCTACTGGGCCTGGTGGATCGCGTTCTCACCTTTCGTTGGCCTGTTCCTTGCCCGCATTTCCAAGGGTCGTTCCGTTCGGGAATTCATTGTCGGCTGCGTCTTTGCGCCAACGTTGGTTTGCTTTGCATGGATGGCAATTCTGGGCGGTACGGCTATTGATCTGGAACTGACCGGTGGCGCAGATGGGGTCATCATCGGGGCGTCTAGCACCGCCAAGCTGTTTGTGACCTTGAGCGAGATGTTATCAGGCAGCTTCCTGTCGATTATCACCATCATGTGTGTGGTCCTGATCCTGACGTTTCTGGTGACGTCGGCTGACTCGGGCATTCTGGTGATGAACACCATCATGTCGGGCGGAGAGCAGGAAACGGGTGTCAAACATCGCATCGTCTGGGGCGTCATCCTGACACTGGTGATTGGCACTCTGTTGATTGCAGGCAAGATCAATGGCGGAGAAGATGCTATGAAGGCGTTGAAAAGCGCCATGATCATCGGGGCTCTACCTTTTACGATGGTGATGGGGCTGATGTGTGTGTCGCTGGCTAAGGCGCTGTATCGCGATGGGTTGCGTGATAAACACAGTGAAACAGCTGCCGCACCTGCCGAGTAACCATATCAACCGAGCGGGCTGTTGCGGCCCGCTCGTACAGACAGGTCGCACCTAAACACCCGTCGTTGTCTGCTGCGAGGAATTTCTTGGTTAAACTGCTGTATCTGGTGGCGACACTGCGGCAGAGATAAAGTCCCTTACACCACCCAAAATCTTGCGCATTGGAACGCCACTCAACATGCTTCGGGCGGCACTTCCTTCGATTAGCTCAAGTATTAGCTGAGCAGTATCAGAGGGATCTGATAGGGGGCGCAGATCGCCGTCTGCGGCGCCACGGCTCAGAACACTTGTCAGGCTCGAAGTCAGCAGGTCTCTGTTTTCCAAGAATAAATCAGCGATATCCGGCTTGCGGATTGCTTCGCTAGTTATTTCGATACTCAGTATCACATTCTCTGGCGCCGCGAGATATTTTGCATAAGCCGTGACAAACTTGTCCAAGACTTTTGGGGCAGGGGAGGTCTTCGCCAGGATTTTCAGAAATGGGGCTAGTTCGTCGCGTTCAAGTCCAGCGATCTCCACAAGAACATCATGCTTGCTGGGGAAGTGATTGTAGAGATTTCCCAAGCTCACACCCGCGCGGGTGGCAATGTCACGAACTCCGGTCTGGTGATAGCCGTTTTCCAGAAAACACATCACGGCCGCTTCAAGAATTTTGCGCCGCCTTTTAGCAAGTGCCTTGTCTCGTTTGCTCTCAGGCGCGACTTCTTGGTTGGACATTTTTCAGCCTCATACTTGAACGAACGATCGTTCACTGTATATATAGCAATTCACGCACTGCCGCAAGTGGTGCTTTGGTTCGAATGATCGCTGGAAGGAATTGAAATGGCCGACAAACCCACACAAGTTAGAGCTTCGAAAACGTGGCGGTGGGTTTGGTTTTTTGTGTCTTTGACATTTCTGGCCACTGTTCTGGTCATATTGTCCGAAGCAGAAAACACAGCAGATGTATCTAGAACTGAGCCTCCGCGAGCTGCTCCGGTTGTGACCGTTCATGAGATCGGTTTCAAAGAGGTCAATGCTACGATTTCGGCTTACGCAGAGTTACGTCCGCACTGGGATGCGGACATCCGGAGTGCCGTATCCGGGCGGATCCTGGAAGTATACGACGAAGCCCTAGCAGGTGCGCGTGTTCAAAAGGGCGCGCGTTTGTTTTCGATCGAAAAAACTCAGTTTCAAACCACAGTGGCATCTGCTGAACTGAGCCTTGAAGATGCCAGGTTGGCGTTATTGCGCGCTCAAAACAGCATGGCTGTAGCCCTACGCCAGTTTGAGAGAGATGGCACCAAGCCGCCAACCGACCTTGCCATTCATTTGCCCCAGGTGCGTATTGCAGAACGTACCGTGGCCTCTGCAAAGGCCCAATTGCAGGCGGCGCAGCGAGAGCTTGAAAATACCGAGATTACCGCCCCGTTTTCTGGCTTTGTCACAAAGCGTTCGGCCAGCCTTGGGCAAACGGTCAATGCGGGTGAAACTCTGGTACACTTATCGGATGACCGCCAGTTCGAGTTGATGGTGGAATTGAGCCAGGCCGACTGGGAATTACTTGATCATCCTATAGCAGGAAAAACGGCTGAGGTTTTTCATCGCGATGGGCGCCTACTTGGGCAGGCACGCATCCGGCAAGGGGGAGGGTTTTTGGATAAAGCTACCCGCCAGGTGCGCGTGTTTCTGGAAGTCCGCAATCCGAGCGAAGCAATGTTGGCAGGTGACTTTTTGAAAGTTGTATTCCACGGGCGGAGCATTTCGAACACATTGGCCATACCCGAAGCCGCTCTTTCAAGGGCCGGTTATGTCTGGATGGTGGACAGAAAGAACCAACTGCGCCGTTTCAGACCTGACATCCTGTTTCGCACTGAAAATGCAATTTCTGTATTTGCTCCGCAGGGATCAGGCCCCTGGAACATCGTCAAAACACCTCTTGCTTCGTTCCTGCCCGGCCAACGGGTGACCCCACAAAGGGTGAGGGTTGAGCTATGAAGTCACTTGCCTCTTGGTTCATCCGCAACCCCGTTGCCGCAAACTTGCTGATGGCATTGATATTGTTTCTTGGTGTGCAGACGATGTTCTCAATCCGTATCGAAGGGTTTCCACGTATTCCCCCGGAAAGTGTAGAAATTTCCATCGTCTATCCGGATGCCACCGTCGAACAGGTTGATGAGTTGGTGACCCGGAAAGTCGAACAGGCGCTCGAGGGGGTGGAAGGTGTCCGCAGCATTTCCGCACAGTCGAGCAATGGAGTGAGTTCGATTTCCGTGCGCCGCGCAGGTGGGGTAAAACTGCAAACGGTTTTGGATCGCGTTCGCATCCGGATTGATGGGATGACCGATCTGCCAGCGACGGCGCGCCGACCTGTGATCGAGGCTTCAGGATATGACTTTCCGGCCCTCTATGTGAACCTGCATGGGGACGCCGATCCGGCGACCCTGCAGACATTGGCTCAACGGCTAAAAGAAGAACTGTTGGCGCAACCTGAATTGTCTCGGCTGAATATCTGGGGTTTGATCCCGCGCGAGTTGCGAATTGAGGTGGATCCACAAAAGCTACGCCAATACGGGCTAACCATCGCTGATGTTTCCACCGCAATTCAGGCGAATTCACTGACATTTCAGGCTGGCCAATTGCGCACCGAAGGTGGCACCGTTTTTCTGCGCGCAGATGACAGGGCGCGTTATGCCCCCGAATACGCGGCGCTGCCGATCATCGAACGGGCCGACGGTTCTTATGTTTCGTTGGCAGACCTAGCAACGATTGAAGATGGCTTTCTAGATGGTGATTTTCTGTTTCGGTTAAACGGAAACCCGACCATTGGCATGGAGATCTTGATTGGGCAAAAGGAAAATTTGCTGGAAATCAGCCAAGTGGTGCGAGAGGTCATCGAGGACTTCAAGGCACAGCTGCCGCCATCTATCGAAGCAGAGGTTTGGGGCGATAGTGCCGGTTACATTTCGGATCGCTTGGCATTGCTTAAGTCTAACGGGGTGCAGGGACTGCTGTTGGTCACCTTCATATTGGCGGTGTTTCTAAATCTGCGGCTTGCCTTTTGGGTGGCGATGGGAATCCCGATTTCGGTCATGGGGGCGATGGCTGTCGCAGGTTCAAAATGGGTGGATTATTCGCTCAATGATGTCACAACGTTTGGGCTGATCATCGCTTTGGGCATCTTGGTGGACGACGCAGTTGTCGTCGGCGAAAGCGTATTCGAAGAGCGAATGAAGGTAAAAGACCCCGTTGCGGGAACTGAACGCGGGGTGGAGCGCGTTGCAGTGGCTACGGTGTTTGGTGTGCTGACAACGATCGCCGCATTCTTCCCGATGCTGTTGATGGATAATCCTCTGGGCAAAGTCATGGCCAGCTTTGCAGGCATTGTGATCTTAGCGCTCATTTTCTCATTGATTGAAAGCAAACTCATTTTACCGGCACATCTGGCCCAATTGCCGATGGACGGGAAACGCCGCTACATGGTGACCCGCCTTTGGGGGCGGGTTCAGGATGCAGCCCGTGGCGGTCTGTTCTGGTTCCGCGATCGTGTTTATCAGCCAATTCTTGTTGTTTCTATCGCGCATCGGTACGCGGTGCTGATCGTGTTCGTTGCTGCGGGCACATTGGGGTTGGGTCTGATGGGAATAGGCAAGGTTAAAACAGTGTTTTTCCCTGATGTTCCGGGACAGATTATCACGGTGAACCTTGAAATGGATGCGCGCGCGCCGTTTGCCCTGACAAAGGCCAATGTGGATAGGATCGAAAAACTGGGCCGGGAGCTGAATACAGAGATTGCAGAAGGCGAAGGTATGGAAAAGCCACCGATCAAGACCTTTTTCACCCTGATCAGCAGTGCAGGCAGTGCCCAGCTTTACGCCGAGATGCTGCCGGTGGCTGAACGACCCGAGGTGGCGATTTTGGACGTGGTGGCTGCCTGGAGGAAACGGGTGGGACAGGTCGAAGGTGCAACAGAACTCGAATTTTCCGGGTCGGATGAGCTGGCCGGTGGGTTCCAGATCCGTCTGATGTCGAAAGATCCGGATTTACTTGCCCAAGCGAGCATCGAGATGCGCAGGTTTTTGGATGAAATTGACGGTGTAACGAATATTCGGGATGGCTTGGTGGGGGGGCAGCCAGAGTTGAAACTGCACCTGCGCCCGGATGCCCGCAATCTTGGCTTCACAGCAGAAACCCTGGCAAACCAGATTGGCTATGGCTTTGGCGGTGCTGAAGTGACCCGGGTCCATCGTGATGGGGCCGAGGTGCGTGTTGTTGTGCAGAACGCGCGCGTTGCGCGCGATACAATTGACGACCTGATGCAAACCCATCTGCGAAGCTCAACCGGTGCATGGGTGCCGTTGCAGACCGTTGCGGACATTGAAGGCAGTTATGTCGCTGGGATGATCTTTCGCCGTGACGGGCAGCGTGTGAACACTGTGGCCGCCTCCGTTGACCGTGGGGTGGTGGCCCCGGAAGAAGTTGGACAGGCCGTATTTGAACAGCTGCTGCCGCAGCTTTCCTCAAAATACCCAAGCGTCAAAGTTGTGGGAGCGGGGGAGCTGGAGGAAATCGGGGAAATAAAGGGCAATCTGATTGATGCGCTGATCTTGGCCGCAGTTCTGATCTATATTCTTATGGCAGTCCCATTAAAGAGCTATTGGCAGCCCATTATTATTCTGGCGATCGTGCCCTTTGGTTTTATTGCGGCTGCGGTTGGGCACTTGATCACAGGTGTGACTTTATCCTTGTTTTCCTTCTTTGGGATGCTGGCGCTGACAGGTGTTGTGGTGAACGACAGTCTGGTCATGATTACCCGTTACAATCAGGCGCGCGAAGACGGGAAAACCGTGCCCGATGCATTGAAAGATGCCGGCTTGGGGCGGTTTCAGGCCATTTTTCTGACCACAGCCACAACCGTGATCGGACTAATGCCATTGCTCATGGAAACCTCTGAACAGGCGCAATACCTTATTCCAGCAGCAGTTTCGCTGGTCTTCGGCGAGTTGTTCGGAACCGCGTTGATGTTGATCCTTGTACCGGTGTTGATTGCAATAACCGAAGACCTGTTTGCCTTGTTTCGCCCCAACACTTCCTCCTCAAAGGTTGGAAGGCAATCAATATGAAAACTCGTTTGCTCCCATTTCCTTTAGCGGCCTTTTTGACTTTATCTGCACCAGCGTTTTCTGAGGGCATCCAATTGACCATCGAAGGCGTGCGCAACAGCGCTGGAAACGTTTTGATCCTCGTGTTCGATAACGCCAAAGACTACGAGACACTCAACTATTGGAATGTCGTGGACTATGCTGAAATATCGGCGCAGACGGGTATAGTGCGTCACAATTTCTCTGCGTTGAATGAAGGTCCCTATGCTGTTTTTCTGTTTCATGATGAAAACGAGGATGAGGATCTGAACATACGTGGCAGCCATTTGTTAGAGGGGGTAGGTGGGTCAGGTGCGCCAAACCGCGAGGATGACCCGAACTTTAGCCAGGCCTCGGTGTTGCCGGGCAAAGTCACCGTACGTGTGCACTACGACAAGTAGCCTCTGGGTCTGGTCCGTCTCTACATTGGGATTGTTCCAGTTCATTTGATATCGAGCCCTTGCACCCTGTGGGCGAAATGAACATCTTGAACACTAGGATTTGCAGAAAGGAATTTTGGTATGCGCGTCACACGGAGATGGGTTGCCGCCACAGGGCTGGCAGCAGTAATGGCCGGGTGCACGGCAGGATCTGTAACCGGGCCAAGCAACGCTCGCACAACCGATCCTGATCTACGCCCACAGCCAAATTCTGGCTATGACACATGGGTTGCCTCCTTTCGCAACCGGGCCATGCAACAGGGCATTTCGCAGGCGACCCTGAATGCAGCGTTTCGCAATGCCGGATTTCTGCCCGGAGTGGTCAAGCGCGATCGCAACCAGACTGAATTCTCGCGTACGCTTGAGGATTATCTTGCCATTGTCGCATCGCCGGAAAAGGTGGCTGCAGGGCGGTCAAATTACCGCCAACGCGCGGCGCTGCTGGGGGAGATCGAAACGCGCTATGGTGTACCAACATCGGTGATTGCTGCGATCTGGGGAATGGAAAGCAATTACGGAACCCGTCGCGGTGACATTTCGGTAATCTCAGCAACGTCAACCTTAGCCTATGACGGTCGGCGCGGCGCCTTCTTTGAAAAGCAACTGATTGAATCGCTGCGGATCTTGCAGAAGGGTGATGTTGCTGCGTCTGGATTGGTTGGCAGCTGGGCTGGCGCGATGGGGCATACCCAGTTCATCCCCACAACCTATGCGGCCTATGCTGTTGATTTTCGTGGTGACGGACGCCGGGATATCTGGTCTGACGATCCTACTGATGGGCTGGCATCGGCTGCTGCATACCTGAAGGCGTCAGGATGGCAACGTGGCAAGCCCTGGGGCCAGGAGGTGCGCCTGCCATCAGGATTTAATACCGCCCTAGCAGGGCGCGACAAACGTCGTGCCATTTCAGAATGGTCAGCGCTGGGCATCAAAACTGTCACCGGTGGATCTGTGCCAGATCATGGTGCTGCGGCCTTGTTGCTGCCCTCTGGCCCCAGTGGCCCGGCATTTCTGGCCTTTCGCAACTTCAATGTCATTTTGCGTTATAACAATTCCGAGAACTACGGCATCGGCGTTGGCTATTTGTCGGATCGTATTGCCGGGGCGGGACCATTGTCCGCCAGTTTCCCTCCAGATCGCTACGGGTTGACGATTGACGACCGCCGCCGATTGCAGAAACAGTTGACCGCTGCAGGATTTGATACTGGGGGCACCGATGGGGTTATTGGCCCTAAAAGCGAAGCTGCAATCCGGTCCTATCAGACCAGCCGTGGCCTCCCGGTAACGGGTGCACCATCGCGCGAGCTGCTGGCAATGCTTGGCTAGATCACAAGCCGTTATTTGATGTTACTTCGCGTGACCACGTCACTACCGCTAAGCCCACCCAGCGCCTGAAATAAGGCGCTGGTATTGCCGACACCAAACTTCTTCAGCAAGTTGGCCCGGTAGACTTCAACTGTCCGATATGACAGCTCGAGTTTCCGGGCAATTTCCTTGCTGGTCATGCCGTCCATCAGAAAAGAAACAATTTCCCGCTCACGGCGTGTCAGCGCCACATAGGGGCGGACGTCTGATAGGTCGGCAAAGCTCCAGACTGCACGCATTAAAGGTTCATCCGGGGTAAAGGAGTGACCACGAACACGACACCAGAACAGGGTGCCGTCCTTTCGGGCCATGACCCGTTCATCCCAATAAGTATTTGATGCCTGCAGTTCCTCGACACCACGGTCGCGAATGTTCAGGAACTCGGTTTCGCTTGGGTAAAGGACTGAAAATAATTTGTTTTTCAGTTCATCTGTGTCGTAGTCAAACATCTCGGCGAAGGCGTTGTTATAAGTTCGGATCGTACGGTTTTCAGTCACAACAAGACCAACTGGCGCAAACTGAAAGGCCAGCTCGGCAAGGTCTCCGCTGCCAAAGCAATCATCTATACGTAGTTCCACGATGTTGATTTGTCCCCCAAGACACTGAACCATGCAGTCAGCAATATTAGAGAACAATATGACGGCAGGACTGACAGGCGCAATGCCCTAACAGCCTGTTCATTTAGGGAGAAACCATCATGAAACCGGTGTTCCGAATGATCGGATCGACCATTGCAGCTATTGCCATCAGCGGCGCGGCTTATGCAGAGGACCCGATCAAAATTGCCCTCGTACACGGCATCTCAGGCTCGACCTACGAGGTGTTCTCGAAGCAGACACACACCGGGTTTCAAATGGGGTTGGAATACGCCACCGGTGGAACGATGGAAGTTGCCGGTCGTCCGCTAGAGATCATCATCAAGGACACGCAGTTCAAACCCGACGTGGCCCGCGCAGCGTTGGCCGAGGCTTACGGTGATGATGAGGTCCTGATTGCGGTTGGTGGCACGTCTTCTGGCGTTACCAAGGGCATGTTGCCCATTGCTGAGGAATATGAGCGTATCTTGCTCATTGAACCCGCGGTTGCAGACAGTCTGACCGGCGAAGACAGCAACCGGTATGTGTTTAAAACCTCGCGCAACAGCTCGATGGACATGCAGGCACAGGCGCTGGCCTTGGCGCCGGATGAGAACCTGTTTGTTGCAACTCTGGCAGAAGATTACGCCTTTGGCCGTGACGGGATCAGTGCATTCAAAGCAGCACTTGATGGCTCTGGTGCCACAATTGTCACCGAAGAATATGTGCCGCAGAAAACCACGGACTTCACCGCAGCAACCGAGCGGATGTTTAATGCGCTCAAGGACAAGCCAGGCCGCAAAGTCATTCTGATTTATGTTGCCGGTGGTGGTGATCCGATGGGCAAAATTCAGGCAATGGAGCCTGCGCGCTATGACATCAGCATTTCCACTGGTGGTCACATCCTGCCGGTCCTACCGACCTACAAGCGGGTGCCTGGTATGGAAGGCGCGATTTATTACTACTATGAAATTCCCCGCAACGAGATCAATGATTGGTTGGTCAAAGAGCACCAAGCCCGTTTTGACAGCCCCCCCGATTTCTTCACTGCGGGCGGTATGACAGCGGCTTTGGCTATCGTGAAAGGGTTGGAAACAGCTGAAAGCATCGACACCGAAAGCCTGATTGCGGCGATGGAAGGTATGTCTTGGGAAACGCCCAAGGGAACGATGACCTTCCGTCCCGAAGATCACCAGGCCCTGCAGGACATGTACCACTTCAAAATCCGCGTGGATGACGAGGTAGACTGGGCAATCCCTGATCTCGTCCGCGAAATCAGCGCAGACGAATTGAAAATCCCATTGGGTCGCACCAATTAATCCACCATTTTCCCCGGCCCTTAAAATGTGCCGGGGACGTTTCCTGCTTGGACTATTTTCATGACTCAGCCTTCGCTTGTCACAAAAGACCTGACCATCCGATTTGGCGGCCACGTAGCGGTAAATCAGGTGAACTGTGAATTTCGCCCCGGTGAATTGACCGTCATTGTCGGGCCAAACGGCGCTGGCAAGACCACCTTTTTCAACCTTATCTCAGGCCAGCTGGCAGCCAGCAGCGGGAAGGTTGTGAAAGATGGGGTTGAGATAACAAAGATGTCGCCTTCGACCCGTGCCCGTCACGGCATAGGCCGGGCTTTTCAGCTGACCAATCTTTTTCCTCAGCTTAGTGTGCTGGAAAACATCCGATTGGCGGTGCAGGCGCATTCGGGGGATGGGTGGCGACTGTTCAAACCTGTCTCCAGTTACAAAGAGCTGGCGGCCAAGGCTGAACGCTACCTCGAAGCCACCAAGCTAACCGACGTCGCCTTATTACCGGCTTCAGCACTGCCGCACGGTGATCAACGAAAGCTGGAGGTCGCCTTGCTGATGGCGATGGAGCCGGACATCTATATGTTTGATGAACCCACTGCGGGCATGTCACTGGATCACACGCCTGATGTGCTGGAACTGATTGCCGAGATCAAGCACGACAAGAGCAAAACCGTTCTGCTGGTTGAACACAAAATGGACGTTGTGCGTGCCTTGGCAGATCGAATTATCGTGCTTCACAATGGCGAGCTGCTGGCCGACGGTGCACCGGATGAGGTCATGAGCAGCCAGATTGTTCGTGATGTCTATTTGGGCAAATCAGGGGAGGCCGCAGCGTGACCCTTCTGACTTTGAACGCGATGCAAACCAATATCGAACAATATGCTGTTTTGCATGATGTCACCTTAACCGTACCCGAAGGGGGCGTGTTTGTGCTGTTGGGGCGCAACGGCGCAGGCAAGACCACCACGCTGCGCTCAATCATGGGGCTGTGGAGGCCATCCCCCGGTTCAGTCACGTTTCGTGGCGAAGATATATCCGCCTTGCACACCGCCGAGGTTGCCCGCAAAGGGATCGCCTACGTACCGGAAAACATGGGGGTTTTTGGCGGCCTGACGATCGAAGAAAATCTGATACTGGCCACCAAAACCGGCAAATTCGACACAGCCCGGCTAAATCGCATTTACGGCCTTTTCCCTGCCCTGAAAACATTCTGGGGCAAACAAGCCTGGTCCTTGTCCGGTGGGCAAAAGCAGATGCTGGCCGTGGCCCGTGCCATCATTGAACCCCGCGATCTGATTTTGATCGACGAGCCAACCAAGGGGCTGGCCCCTTCCATAATTGACGCTATGGCGGATGCCTTTCGCGAGATCTCCGAAACCACAACAATTCTGCTGGTCGAGCAAAACTTTCACTTTGCCAAATCCCTGGGCCGGGACATGGCCGTCATCGATGACGGACGTATCGCGCATACCGGATCCATGGCTGATTTTGCAGCAGACAAGGCGCTGCAGGATCAACTGCTGAGCCTGTCGGCATAAGGACTTAAAATGAAAAACCTGACACAGATTTTAGCCAGGATGGGCGGGGTCAACCTGTTGCCGGTAGCTGTCGCAGCCGTGGCTTTTGTTTTGATTGGCGTCCCATCATCCTGGGTGACGCTGACCGTTGCTGGATTGGCCATGGGGATGATGATCTTCTTGATGGCCTCTGGCTTGTCGCTGGTGTTTGGCCTGATGGATGTGCTGAACTTTGGTCATTCGGCTTTTGTTAGTCTTGGTGCTTTTGTTGCTGCCAGCGTTTTGACATGGCTGGCCGGTTGGCTGGGCGCCGATAGTATATTCCTGAATGTTATGGCGCTGTTTTTGGCTCTCACTGCCGCACTGATCGTCGGGCTGGCCGGGGGGTGGTTTTTTGAAACAGTCATCATCCGCCCGGTTTACAAGGATCACTTACGGCAAATCCTGATTACCATGGGTGCGCTAATCGTGGCTGAGCAGTTGATCCTTGCGGTCTGGGGCGGCACTCCAATGGCCGTACCTCGTCCTCAATTCCTTGAAAGCGCAATCATCCTTGGTGACGTGTCGATTGAGATTTACCGGATCTTTGCCTTCCTGTTGGGACTGGCAGTTTATGTCGCGCTTTACCTCACCCTGAACCGCACCCGCATAGGGCTGTTGATCCGCGCTGGAGTCGAAAATCGCGAGATGGTTGAAGCATTGGGCTTTCGCATCGACCGACTGTTCATTGGCGTTTTTATGCTGGGATCGGCATTGGCAACTCTCGGTGGCGCCATGTGGGCTGGCTACGAAACACTGATCTCGCCGTCCCTTGGGGCCGAGATGATGATCGTGGTGTTCATCGTGGTGATCATCGGCGGGCTAGGGTCAATCGAAGGCACTTTGCTGGGCGCCATCATGGTTGGGCTGGTGGGAAACTATGTCGGGTTTCTGATGCCCAAAATGGCGCTGGCCTCGAACATGATCCTGATGATGGCAATTCTTATGTGGCGCCCCAGTGGTCTGCGCCCTGCTGTGAAGTGAGAGTGCTATGACTGAACAAAACTCCACCGGTGCCCTGATTGTGAAGATCACTGTACTGACCATTGGCGCTGCATTGTTGTTTGCTCCGTTCCTGTTTCAGGACGTGCGCTCGCTAGAAGTTGCAGCGCGGATCTGCGTGTTTGTGGTGCTGGTTGCCAGCTATGATCTGTTGATCGGCTATACCGGCATCGTGTCATTTGCTCATACGATGTTCTTTGGCTTTGGGGCTTATGGCGCTGCAATTGCGTTGAAACAGATGGGACCGGGCTGGGATGCGGTGATGGTTGGTGGTCTGGCTGGAATGCTGGTCTCGCTCATCGTAGCTGTCGCTATCGGTTTGTTATCCTTGCGGGTCAAAGCAATCTTTTTCGCGATGATCACGCTGGCTGTTGCCTCGGTAGTGTTGGTCCTGGCCTCGCAGCTCTCTGACTTCACGGGCGGGGAAGATGGCATTACCTATCGCGCCCCACAGCTGTTCAAGACCGCCACCAAGCTGGCAGTGGATGAGGATGGCAAGGTGTTGCGGTTGTTTGGGGTCAAACTGAACGGCAAGCTGGCGGCCTATTACTTTGTCTTCGCAACGTCTTTGGCGTTGTTTGTACTGATGTTCCGACTGGTTGGATCGCCACTGGGGACTGTGCTCAAAGCGATCCGGGAAAATGAAGCGCGCGCCGAAGCCATCGGGTATCGGGTCGTATCATACCGGACCTTTGTGTTCTGCATCGCAGCTCTTGCGGCGTCGCTGGCGGGCACAATCTACGCCATTTGGCTGAAATATACCGGGCCGGATACCATGCTCAGCTTTTCGATCATGATCGATATCCTGCTGATGGTGGTGATTGGTGGCATGGGCACCATGTGGGGGGCGGTGATTGGGGCGGTTTTGATGGTGCTTGCTCAGTACTATCTGCGTGACCTGATGGGCGCGGCGGCTGAAGCCACATCTAACCTTCCCATCCTACCGGAGCTGCTGAACCCAGATCGCTGGCTGCTCTGGCTGGGGATTATTTTCATTCTGTTGGTTTACTTCTTTCCACGTGGAATTGCCGGAACGATCATGCAGAAAGGGATTGCCAAATGACGGCCCCACTATTTTCCCTGGTCAAAACTGCGAACCATGAACTGCATGTTACCGAATGGGGCGATCCTGAAAACTCACCTTTGGTGATGTGGCATGGCCTGGCACGGACGGGGCGCGATTTTGACGAGCTGGCCGCAGCCCTGTCTGATGAGTATTTTGTAATTTGCCCGGATACGATTGGCCGTGGGTTGTCCAGCTGGGCGCCGAAGTCTGAAACGGCCTATCGCATAAATACCTATGCAGATCATGCGGTGGCTTTATTGGACCACTATCAAATGGACCGTGCCGCATGGGTTGGGACATCAATGGGCGGTTTGATTGGAATGCATCTGGCTGCGGGGGCCTCTGCAGACCGATTGTCTTGCCTTGTCATCAATGACATCGGTCCTGAAGTTCCCCAAGCGGCCGTTGACCGGATTATTCGCTATGCCGCTGATTTGCCTGAGTTCGATCAACTTTCTGAGGCGGAGGCATGGCTGCGTAATACCTACGCACCGTTTGGGCCTGCAGATGATGCATTCTGGCGGCGGATGACCCGGTCGTCTGTGCGACGTACTGGTCAGGGCAGGTTTACGCTGCACTATGACCCTGAAATTATCCAGCAGTTTGCTGCGTATTTGGACGACCTGTCCACTTGGGACAACTACAAGAAAATCAAACTGCCATGCCATGTTATTCGAGGCGAGAACTCGGACCTGCTGACCCCAGACATTCTTGCCAGAATGCAGCAAGAAGGCCCCAAACCCGGCGCAACGGAGTTCGCAGGTTGTGGCCATGCGCCTACATTGTCACGAAAGGCCGACATTCAACTTGTCAGAGGCCTGTTGAAAGACTTGCAGTTGGATTAATCTGATTGGGCGAAGAAACGCACCAAAGCAACTATGGTGCAATTTTGACGACGGCTTCGGCCAGCTTATAGCCAGCCCCGTGAACCGTCAGAATAACACTGGTCTCGTTGTTCTGTGCTAACAACTTGCGTCGAAGGCGTGCAATGTGAGCATCAATAGCCCGGTCTGTCGCAGTCACCGCGTTGCCATAGACCAAATCCATGATCCGATCTCGTGTCAGGACATCTCCGGCGGCTTCAGCCAAGGCTTTGGCCAGGGCAAACTCGGTGCTGGTCAGGCCCAGATCTGTGCTATCTGACATCCGCCGTGCTGTGGACTTCAGGGTGTCCAGTTCAATGTCATCAAACCGTAACCAACGGACTGCTGCTTCGCTGGTGTCAGTTTCTGTGGTTGGGTCGACCTTACGACGTAGAACCGAACGGACACGCGCCAGTAACTCCCGCGGTTCATAGGGTTTGGTCATATAGTCATCAGCGCCAATTTCCAGCCCGATGATCTTGTCAAAGACATCATCCCGACCAGTCAGCATAATAATGGGAACGTCCGAGGTTTTGCGGATCTTGCGCGCGACTTCCAGCCCGTCATCATCGGGCAGGTTAAGGTCCAAAACAATCAAATCAAATGTATGTTTTTGGAATTCACGAAAAACGCGCTCGGCGGTGCTGGCGGTGGACGCACGATACCCGTGCTTCTTGAAAAAGCGTTCCAAGAACGCGGTCAGCTGACTATCGTCATCTACGACCAGAACATGTTCTGTCACGTTCGCCTCCAAATCTGCACTGTTTGATAGCGGGACTTGTGCCCGCTGACAATGAGGATCATGACTACAACATGGACACTTCGACCTTTTCCGAGCGGCTGTTGTGGCCGCGCCTGATTGCTGCTGCAGCCCTGATCCTGCTGGTGGTTACCGTTTCTTTGGGTGTGGTGCTGGGTGTCAAAACCCGCCAGCAGTTCCGCGAAATTGATTCCAGTTGGGAGGCTTATTCCGGTGGGGCTGAACATAAAGGTATCCTCATAAGTTCTCTTCGTGAACATCTCGGCTTTGGTGGGATCATTCACAATTTCAAAAACTACGTCCTGCGCCGTGATCCGGCTTACCTGACAGAAACACGGGTACAGATCTCTCAAACGATTGCGGTGGTGGAAGAGTTTAAACAACTAGAGCTCAGCAATCAGGAACGTGCAGCACTGGCGACTGTGTTGGGGACCATCCGGTTGTATCAGTCCCGATTGGATATGGTTGAAACCGCCATAGCCGAGGGCGCAAGCGTAGAACATATTGACGGATTGGTGCGTGTCGATGACACCGCTGCTATTGGTGCCTTGCTCACGCTGGAACAGATTTGGAATGACATCCAAGCCGTCTCAAGCCGCCGCATCGTATCGGCGGTTGATCAGGGGCAGCAGCTGATCCTGATCGGGTTCATGTCTGTTGCCGCGCTCAGCCTTGCCGCGCTTATCATTGCCGGGATGATCTATTTCCTGGTGCAACACTTGCGCGGGGCCGTGTCCGAATTGGCTCTGGAACTGACCAAGCGGCGCAGGTTGCAACGGTCCGAGGCCCGGCTTGCTGCTGCGGTCGAACAAAGCCCGGCGACAATCGCCATCACTGGAACCGATGCCCGCATTCAATACGTGAACAAGAAGTTCGAGGCCTTGTCTGGGTGGAGCAGAGATGAGGTGATCGGAGAGACCCCATCGTTTTTGCAGTCGGGGCGAACTTCAAATGAAACCTACACTCTTTTGCGCCAGAAGCTGATGGATGGTCAAAGCTGGACCGGGGTGTTTCTAAACCGCAAGAAAGATGGTTCAGAGTACTGGGTTGAAACCACCATCCTGCCTTTGATTGCCGATAATGGCAGCATCCAGAATTTTATAGCAGTGGGCGAAGACATTACCGAAAAACGTCATGCCCGCGATCAGGTGGTGCGGGCTCAAAAACTCGAGGCAGTGGGGCAACTATCCGGCGGTATCGCACATGATTTCAACAACATCCTGACCACAATCATCGGCGCTTCACACCTTGCCTCGCTTGATGCCGACGAGGGGAGCGATTTGGCGGGTGAAATCGAGCAAATTGACATCGCAGCGCACCGTGCGCAGGATTTGGTGCGTGAGTTGCTGAGTTTTGCCCGTCGCGAACCTGGCCAACCACAGCCGGTGGATCTTAGCGAAATCACTGATGAGGTAACGCGATTGCTGCGGGCCTCGATGCCGCCAACGGTGCAGTCCAACTGTGACAGTTCCGGGCCAATGGTGGTACTGGGCGACCCAACCCACCTGCACCAGATCGTCATGAACCTGTGCAAAAATGCAGGTGAGGCGATTGGCTCTGATGAAGGTCTGATTTCGGTGGGCTTTGCCCCGGTCAAGCCGCCCCAAGGTTTGATACAACGCGCCGACGGTTGGGTCTTGTTGACTGTTCGAGACAATGGTCCGGGGATGAGCGAAGACACCCGGACCCGACTGTTCGAACCCTTTTTCACCACCAAACCAATGGGCAAGGGCGCAGGCCTTGGGCTGGCGGTTGTCTATGGACTGGTCGAGGAAATGGGCGGGCTGATCACGGTCGACAGTGCGCTTGGCGAAGGAACCTGTTTTTCGATCTACCTGCCTGCCAGCTCTGAGCAGGCCCTGAGCGAGGGGCGGCAAAGGCAGGACATGCCACGCGGTACCGAAACGATTATGCTGGTGGACGATGATATTGAAATCTCAGGTACATTCCGCCGGTTGTTGTTGCGGCTGGGCTACCGGGTCGAGGCCTTTACGTCGTCTGTGGTAGCTTTGGAAAGGTTTCGAAAACAGCCGGACCGCTTTGACATTATCTTATCCGATCTAATGATGCCCGAGTTAAGTGGCGAAGGGTTGATCACCGCCATCCGTGAGCTACGCCCCGAAATACCTGTGCTGTTTTGTTCGGGATACAAGCCAGACTCGATTGTGGTGCCCGGTGAGCAGCCGGTCGTGTTGGATAAACCTGTTGACCCGGTAGATCTGGCCAACGGCTTGCGCCAACAACTTGAAAACCGGCAAACAAAATAGCCTCGTCACATTTCGTCACAACTCCGAACATCTCGTAACACAGACCACAACAAATGGTGGTTTCTCGCTCGCTATCCTTTGCGCGAGCAGCCCAATAGCCACTCCTGATCCTGACGTTTCTCTAGTGCATTGATCTGTCTCAACGGCAGGGCTGAGGCGTTTCTCTATCCCTGTTGACCAACTGCAGATGCCGGCAGAGGGACCGCAGACCTTTGCTAGCGATACAACAGGAGAGGAGATGCCGATGTTCCTACGATCCCTTCTTGCAGGCGCGCTTGTCATGGGTAGCGCCGCAACGGCACAAGAGGCCGTAACCCCCCTAGATCCACTGGATGTGAACCCGGCGCAGGCGGAGCTGGGCAAACGGCTGTTCTATGATACCCGCCTGTCTGGCGATACCAGCCTGTCCTGTTCCAGCTGTCACCAGGCCGATAAGGCCTTTACCGATGGCGAGGCCCTATCACAGGCCTATACCGGTGGTGCCCATTTCAGGAATGCGCCTACTCTGGCCAACACCGGCTATCGCGCGGCTTGGCTGCATGACGGAAAGCTGGGCACCAACCTGAACGATGTTGCCCGTGAGATGATCACTGAAACCCACATGATGAACATGGATATGCGCATCATGCAGGAGCGGTTGAAGCAAGATGTAGTCTATGTCGAAATGTTCGAGGCAGCCGGTTACGGAGAACCCTCCAACGGTGGGGCGCGGAATGCTCTGCAGGCATTTCTGAAAACCATCGTGTCGCGTAACGCACCCGTGGATACCGGCGAGATGTCCGCTGCCGCACAAAGGGGGCAGGGTATCTTTGAGGGCAAAGGTCAATGTTCAACCTGCCACGCGGGCGAGCGGTTCACAGACGATCAGCCACATAACACTGGTGTGCCTAACAATCCTGACATCTGGAATGACCCAGCACGGCATTCGGTTTTTGTCTCTTATGCCAAGTTCATGGGTGTCGAAAACTACATGAACATCCGCGAAGATCTGGGTGCCTATGTTCGGACCCACGAAGAAAGCACCAAACGGACCTTCCTGACACCGAGCCTGCGCGAGCTGACCTATACCGCGCCCTACATGCACAACGGCATGATCACGACATTGGAAGAGGTGGTGGATTTCTACGACGCCGGTGGCGGCGATGACGTCAACAAGGACCCAATCCTGAAACCGCTGGGGCTGAAGCCCAGCGAAAAGGCGGATCTGCTTGCCTTCCTCCAATCGCTGAGCGGCGAGAGCTTTGATGTCGATGCCTATGTCTGGTCAGCCGACGACTATGGGTACCAGCTGATCCGTGACTGGCGCAACGTTAACAACTAAGGAGGCAAGGATATGAAACGCATTACCCCACTTATTGCAGGCCTTGCCGTGCTGAGCGCGTCCACTGCGCTGGCAAGTGACCGCCCCGCAGAACTCGAAGCACTGGGTCCACCACCAATCCCAGCAGATAACCCCATGACCCCGGAAAAGATCGCGCTGGGCGAAAAGCTGTTCTTTGACCCGATCCTGTCGGGTAATTATTCGATGCCCTGTTCGGCATGCCACCTGCCAGACGCAGGTTGGGCCATTCAGGACAAAATCAGCTTTGGATATCCGGGCACCACACACTGGCGTAACAGCCAGACCATCGTCAACTCGGCCTATTATGGCAAACTGTTTTGGGCCGGAGCCTCCGGCTCGCTGGAACATCAGGCCCGCTCGGCTGCCCGTGGTGGCGTTGCTGGCAACGGCGAAGACGACATGATGGAGGCCCGCTTGGCCTTTGTGCCAGAATATCGCGAAGCCTTTGCCGAGGTGTTTGGTGATGATTGGCCCAACATCCGTCACGCCTATGATGCGATTGCCGCTTATCAGCGGACTATCGTGCAGACCGACACACCGTTCGACAACTATATGCGCGGTGACGATACGGCGCTGACCGAGCAGCAGTTGCGCGGTTTGGATGTCTTCACCGGTAAAGGAAATTGTGTCTCGTGTCACAGCGGTCCAATGCTGACCAACGAGGCCTATTATAACCTTGGCGTGCCGCCATTCGACGGTTGGGAAGACGATCCAATCGCGCAGATCACTTACCGCTTTGAGCTCTATGCCAAAGGCTCGACTGAAGACATGTACCGGACCACCAAGGATGATCCGGGTCTGTATTTCCGTACCAAGCAAAGCACCGACAAGGGTAAGTTCCGTGTGCCGTCGCTGCGTTACACGCAATACACCTATCCCTACATGCACAATGGGATGCTGGAGACGCTGCGCGATGTTGTGGAGTTCTACAACGATGGTGGTGGCGAGAACGAGTTTTCCAAAAACAAATCCGAACTGATCCAGCCCTTGGGCCTGTCAAACGGTGAAATGGACGACCTCGTAGCCTTCCTCGAGAGCCTGTCGGGCGAAGAACTTCTGCCGCCAGAGCCCGAAATCCCTGAGATGCAGCCGCTTCCTGCGGCCTCGAACTGAAAGGAGATCTGAGAATGACTGTACTCGATCCCAAAATCGCTGCCGCAATCAACGGTGAAAACGGTGAAGCTGCCAAGGCAGGCACCCGTAAATGTCTGATGAACCGGCGTCAGGTCCTGCTGTCCGGTGGCATTGCAACCTCTATGGTTATGGTTGGTATTCCTGGAGCCCCAGAGGCCCAGACCCCGGCGGTGATCTCGACTTACCCCCGCAAGTTCATCGCAAAGCTGAGCGAGTTGAAGACCGATGAACCTTTCGACTTTGAATACCCGGACGAAGGGCAATACGCAGAGTCCATCCTTGTCAAACTGGGCAAAGAAGCCGGAGGCGGTATCGGTTCGGACAAAGATGTCGTGGCCTTCAACTATACTTGCACCCACCAGGGTGGGCCCCTGCAGGGCACCTATAAAGCGGCCGACAAGGCGCTGGGGCCATGCCCACTTCACCTGACAACCTTTGATCTGACACGGCACGGGATCTTTATCTCCGGCCAAGCCTATCAATCGCTGCCGCAGGTGCTTTTGGAAGTGGATGGCGACGACATTTACGCCGTCGGCATGTTTGGCCTGATCTATGGCCGCTTTGACAATCTTCAGGCGTAAGGAGGTACACCAATGTCCACACCATATTATGTACCAGAAGAATCCATCCCACTGCCGCCGCCAGACGCCGAAGTCATTTCGACTGCGTGTGATTATTGCGTGGTTGCTTGTGGCTACAAAGTCTATCGCTGGCCCGTTCGTGGCGGCCACATGGGTGGCCCGCTGGCAGACCAGAACGCCTTTGGCGAGGATTTCCCGGTGGCCCCTCTGGGTCCTTGGGTCGCCCCGAACCAGCACAACATTGTGTTGCACAACGGCGAGCCGCACCACGTCGTGATTATCCCGGATAAAGACACCGAGTTCGTCAATTACAGCGGTAACTCGTCCATCCGTGGCGGTGCGCTGGCGAAAAAAGTCTATAATCCGCAGACCCCAACCCGTGACCGGTTAAAGTCACCAATGGTTCGGATGTTTGGCGTCCTGATGCCGGTAACCTGGGATTTTGCGCTGGATATCGCGGCTGCTGTTGGGTTGGATGTTCAAAAGAAACACGGTACCAATGCTTACGGCGTCAAAACCTTCTCGTATGGGTTCATGGAGAACACCTACGCGATCACCAAATATGCGCTGGGCAATATCCGGACCGCAAACTTCACCTTCCACGATACCCCGTCGGATGTGTCTTCGACCCCTGGTTTCCGGGATGCTGGGTTTGATAACTTTGGCCCCAGCTACGATGACTGGGCCGAGGCCGACACTCTGCTGATGTGTGGCACCGACCCCTACGAGTCGAAAACTATCCTGTATACCGACTACATCATGCCGGCCATTCAGAACGGTCAAAAGGCCATCTTTATGCTGCCACGCAGCACTGGTGGTGTTGCTTTTGCTGAAAAGCACGGCGGTATGTTGTTGGACATTCAGCCCGGTACCGATTTGCCGGTGGTTCTGGCGATTGCTCGTGTCATCGTCGAAAACGGCTGGCAGGATGACGAGTGGATCAAGAACTGGGTCAACAACAAATGGGAAAGCTCCTCGGGGTTTGGCCAGGGAACACGGAATACCCCGTGGCAGTGGCGCACAACTTGGGGCAAGTTCCAGACCAAGGGCTTTGACGACTGGAAAGAATGGCTGCTGGCACAGGACTATTCAGTGCCTGAAAAAGCTGCTGAGATTGCCCAGATCGACGTGCAGAAAATCTATACTGCCGCCGAATGGATGGCCAAACCCAAAGCTGATGGTTCCCGTCCAAAGACTTCGATCATGATCGAAAAGGGATTCTATTGGTCTAACAACACCGGCAACACCCAAGCGATTTCTGCGCTGGGCATTGCCTGTGGCTGTGGCGGTCGTCCGGGTCAGGTGATCGGCCGGGCAGGTGGTCACCAGCGTGGTGGTCTGCGTGGCGGTGGCTATCCCCGCAACAAGTCGCCCGAAAAATTGCCGGGTCGTCGCCGTCGCGCGATGGACACCGACCGGTATTTCATGTCGGGTCACACCCGGTTTGCCCATGTCATCGGCACCACCTGGGTGCAGGCGATGTGCGGAACCCAGTCGCTGCAAGCCAAGTTCGAAGAGCTGACAGTTCGTAATCCGCATCAGGTGACCAGCTTTGACAAGCAGGACATCATCGACACGCTGATCAAGCGCGCCGACAGTGGCGGCACCGTGGTGGTGAACCAGGATATCTATCTGGTTGATCCAATTGGTGCCCGGTATGCGGATATTGTCTTCCCGGCCTCTGGTTGGGGTGAAGAGGACTTTACCCGTGCCAATGGTGAACGCCGGATCCGTCTGTATCCCAAATTCTACGATGCACCGGGTGAGGCCAAGCCAGACTGGTGGATCATTGCGCAACTGTCGCAGAAAATGGGCTTTGAAGGTTTCGACTGGAAAAACTCCAATGACGTTCTGGAAGAAGGGGCCCGCCACAGCCGTGGATCGCGCAAAGACTTTAACATGGTCAAAGTTGCGGCTCATCGTGAAGGCAAAACTCTGCATCAGAAGCTGGGCGAATTTGGAACCAATGGTATTCAGGGGCCAGTGCTCATGCGGGCCGATGGCACTCTGGAAGGCACCAAACGTCTGCACGATGTGAACCGTGAGCTTCCGGCCGAGGGACCGGTGGGCAGCAATGTCTTCAACAAGAAGTTGACCCACTTCAACAGCCAGACCGGCAAGTGCAACATCCAGAAAGCTCCATGGGATCTATTCTCGTCTTATTGGGAATGGCTGAAACCGCGTGAAGGTGAAATCTGGATTTCTTCTGGCCGTATCAACGAGCGTTGGCAGTCTGGATATGATGACCGTCGGCGTCCGTACATTGTACAGCGTTGGCCTGAAAACTGGATCGAGATCCACCCAAAAGTGGCCGAAGCACGAGGCATTGAAAATGGCGACTATGTGCAGGTCTACTCAGACCGGATCCCAGTGCAGACTGATACCATCGTGGGGGTCGAAGGGGATGATTTCGATTTTGCCTCCCTGCTTAAGAATGGTCATATCGAGCTGACAAATGCCTCGATCACTGCGGTGGCGATTGTCACCCCTGCGGTTAAGGAAAACCTTGGCTATATGGACTTCCTGCACACCTCTCAGCCAGCCAACGCGCTGTCGGGGCGGGTCGTGGATTGGATCAGCGGCAACTACAACTTCAAGATGGGTGTCGGCAAAGTGCGTAAAATGGGTGAAAGCCCCTACAAGCACCAGTTCCGATCCATGTCTTTTGCCCGGCGCGACATCGCCTAAATAGCTGATCTCCGGCGACACCCCGTCGCCGGAGATCCCTAATTCCTGACGAAAGATATGAGGCACCCCATGCTGGCCGATCCGATCCGAACCACAGAAATCACGTCCGCAATCCTGCCTCATGTTCACAGCGAAAATGAGGTGATCCGATGTGCCGCAGTGCGGGCTTTGGGGCGCAATGGTCAAGATGACCCACGCAGCCGCGAAGTGCTTTTGGAACTGATCCGCGATGGGGATCCGGACATTCGCAGTGACGCTATCGAGGCGCTGGCCCCGTTGGCACAGGCCGAAGATGTCGACATGATCCTGGAGTCGCTGCAAGCTGATCCCGTGCGCGAGGTCAAGCTGGTTGCGATCCAGATTTTGGTGGCACTGAAGGACACCAAATGTGTCCCGCAATTGCGGGCGCTGGCGCTTAGTAAATGTGAAGACAGTGTGGTCTGGGAGGATGAGATCGCTGATTGGGACGACTGGATGGATATCCAGATCGCTGCGATCAACGCTCTGGGTTCATTGGGGGCAAGCGATAGCATTGATGATTTGCTGGCGGCGTTGAATGACGAAATGGGCCAGACGCTGGACATCCCGGTGTTCCGGGCATTGGCGCAGCTGGGGCAACAAGGTCTGGTCTGGCTGCTGGCCACGGTTGAGGCTGGCAAAGGTTTGGCGCGAAAACGTGCGGCGGACGCATTGGCTGATGTGGACCCGGATCTGTTGCGCCCCTATCTTGATCGATTGACCGGAGCCGACGATGTGGCACTGCGGTTGTTGGGCTTGTCGCTGTTAACTGCAGACGATCCAAAGGCCGAACAACTAACGCTGCAAGATGCTTCACAAGATTTGCGTCTTGCAGGGCTGGTCAAATTTTCCAAATCTCGCCCTGAATGGGTGATCGCTGCTCTGGCGGACCCGTCCGAGAAGGTACAGGCGACGGCGTTGGAACAGTTGGAATTGCCACTGCCCGACTACCTGCACGATATGCTGGTGGATAATATTCTGGCTTGGCTGCTGAATGGTGGTGCGATTTTGACCCCAGCGGCGGCAACCTTGCTCCCCAAAGTCGCTCCCCAGCGCGCGGCGGGCCCGTTAAATGCGCTGGCGAGTGATGCGGACCGTCCGATCGAAGCTCGATTGGCGGCTATTCGTGGTCTTGGCGGCATAGGTGGTCCAGCAATGTCCGAGATTTTGGGCGCATTGCTTGCAGATCGCAGTCAGCAGGTGCGGCTGGTGGCTCTGCACGAGATCAAAGCGCTGGCACAAGCCGGTGACCGCACCGCTCTGGACATTCTGCTGCACGCAATCGGTGGCACCCAATTGGATGAAGAGGACAAAGTGCAGGTTCTGAATCTCGGGGCGGCACCGGATGTTGGCATGCCTAAAGAGGACGCACCCTCAAACCTTCGTATCAGCGAAGAGGGTGAGATCCTGCAAGAGGATCCTTCTGAGAGTGATGTTCCTGCTACCGGATCAACTCTGGCCGCATTACAACTTGTTACCCCCGAGGCAGAGGCGCAGGCCGCAAAATCCAAGCCTAAGGGAAAGAAAAATAGAGTCGCAATTGAAGGACCAGATGCTGTTGGTGAAGACCTGAGCTGCGCTGCAATCGAGGCCGCGCGAACGTTGGGATCTGTGCGGGTTGCCGCGGCGGTGGCGACACAGATCACTGCATCATCAGATCGTATTCGCATAGCCTCGTGGCGGGCATTGGCCACGAGCTTCCCAAGTTGTTTCGAGGCGGCGCAGGCTGCTCCGATGGCATTGTGTGATGCTTCGCCCGAGGTGCGTCGCGAGGCCTTGAAGGTACTGATTTTGACCGATCAGTTGGATAGGTACTTGCTTCAGGCGCTGGACGATCAAGATGCTTTGGTGCGGGCGGATGCGGTGGCACAGCTCAGCGATGAACGCTTGCTCCCATTCATATCAGATACGGCGGTCTCCGTGCGCCACGCAGCCTTGTCCGCAGCCTTGGACAGTGGCGATAAAAAACTGTCGGCACAGGCCATTGCTCAGGTCTTTGCTGCTGGGCGCGTAGATACCCTTGCATGGGCAGTGAAACAGTCTGACGACATGCAGGCTGAAGCAGTGCGCCGGTTAAATACTGGCAAAGAGGGTCGTGCCAGTTTCATCATATTGGACGCTTTAGCGGCCAGCTGACATCAACCCGACAGCAAAGGAACATCAAAGCCAATGACCGTCATGCAACCCTTAGAGACCGCTGGATGCGGCTGTGATGCACTTGATTTACCGCAGGGTCTGACTTCTATCGCCGAAGCTCTTGACCTGATTTCGGACTGGGTTGCGCCTCTTCCAGATATGGATTGTGTTGCTCTGGATCAGGCGCAGGGGCGCATTCTTGCGCAGGCTGTTACGGCACAGACGCTGACACCCCCCTTCGACAATTCAGCGATGGATGGCTACGCAGTGAGATCGACTGATTTTAGCGGGCCAGCACCTTGGCGGCTTAAGGTTACAACCTGTGTCCGGGCTGGCAGTCCGATGGTGACGTCTGTGATACCGGGAGAGGCAGTTCAGCTGTTCACCGGTGCGCCACTGCCGCTGGGCGTAGATGCGGTGGTGATGCAGGAACATGTGACCCGCATTGGGGATCACATCACCCTCACCAACCGTCCTAAACCCAAGGCCAACATTCGGTATGCCGGTGAAGATATGGCGCCGGGCCAACAAATCATAACATCCGGTCAAAGGTTGGGCGCAGCTGAAATTGCGGTGTTGGCGGCTGCTGGGTGCAGTACCGTTGTGGTCCAGCGGCGACCACGGGTGGCGATCCTGACGACCGGAGACGAGGTGCGCGCACCGGGTACTGATCTGGACGTATCCGCAATCTGGGATGTAAACGCGCCGATGTTGACCGCCGCCATCCGTTCTTCTGGCGGGGAGGTTATGCAGGTTGTTCAAGCTGGGGATAGCTTATTTGCGCTGCGCGATACACTGGCCACGCTGGCACACCAGGTGGATATGATTGTCACGACCGGTGGCATCTCTGTTGGCGCTGCAGATTTCGTGAAGCCAGCAATTGAACAGCTGAGTGGCAAGATGGCGTTTTCCGGCGTAGCGGTCAAACCCGGTAAGCCCGTGTCTTTTGGCAAAATCGGGTCCGCCTATTGGTTGGGGTTGCCGGGCAATCCGGTCTCGGCATTTGTGACCTGGACGCTGTTTGGCAGCCGGTTGATGAACGGATTGAGCAAGCGCACGACAGGACAATCGAAACGACGCCATGTGGTAACCGCTGCTCCACTTAACCACCGAACCGGGCGTTGCGAGTTGCGATTAGCCACCCTATCTGGCTTTGACGGTTTGGGACGTGAAGTGGTGAGTTGTCCGGCGGATACCCAATCGGCCCGTGTGTCGCGCCTAACTGGGGCAGATGGGCTGGTTTTTATTCCTGCTGACACTGACACCATCCCAGAGGGCGGGTTGGTCGAATTTATGCCCTTCAAGTACTAAGGAAAACCTGATGATGAAGATCGCCTATACTATGGCCTCGGGGCGCGGTGACACTGATTTACTGCTGGCTGAGGTGGCGAAAGACCTGCAGGCGCAGGGGATCAAAACCTGTGGCACTGTGCAGATCAACACAGACCGCGCCGACAGCCACCGCTGCGACATGGATGTGCAGGTACTACCGGATGGTCCGATAATCCGCATTTCGCAGTCGCTGGGCAAAGAGGCGCGCGGGTGTCGTCTGGACCCAAGCGCACTGGAAACCGCCATCGCTATGGCAAGCACCGGGCTGGACAACGGCGCTGAGGTTCTGATCGTCAATAAATTTGGCAAACATGAAGCTGAAGGGCGCGGGTTTCGCGATTTGATTGCCGAGGCACTGGCCTTGGGTATTCCTGTGCTGGTGGGGACCAACGCGATGAACAGGGCAGCGTTCGAAGAGTTTACGGGCGGCGCTGCCGTGGCCTTACCACCTGTGGCCAGTCAGTTGCTGTCGTGGGTGTGGACGCCGGGTCTCAATGAAGTCGAATTGGCCAGCTAAGAGCTGATCAATCGAGGGTTACCACAAACCCACCCTGAAAGGCGCTAATGCCATTAGAACTGCGACTGTTCATGCGTTCAAGGTTAACGATGGTCGACAACATCAAACGGTCATGGCTCCAGTCACGGGGGCGCTGCATTAGCAGGGTTGTCGCCAGCACAGCACCGACCAGAAGCACTGAAAGCATCGCCCAGCTGTTGCTGTGTTCACCTTGAAACTGCTTTGCCGTCACCGCCAAAATGCGCTGCTCCAGAGTGGCGCTGCGGCGGGTTTCACGACGATCCACGAGTGCTACGGCTGGGCTTTGCCGTGTGAAAAAGACGCGATCTTGGGCGGCCATTGCACAGGCGCGGATCAGACATTCACAGTAAGCGCGGGCGTCAAAATGAGGCCGCGCCATCAGCGCTTGGTCACAGGCGTGTTCACGCAGGGTACGCACTTCACTGCGCCACAGGTAAAAGGCGGGGTTCCAAAACAGGATGGGCCGCAGGGTTTCCAGTAGAAACTCACATTCAATGTCGCGTTGGCGGAAATGTTGGAGTTCGTGGGCCACGGTCAGCCGCAAGTCGCGGCTGTCGTTCAATAGAGAGGAAGGCAAGACCACATACAGATTGAACACCCCGCGTGTGGAATAGGCCACCGAGGCGGTGTCACTGAAGCAAAGCTGAACCCGCCCGATCTGTTTCCATAAGAAAGCCCTACGCAGGCTGCGCTGCAGACGCCAAACGGAGGTAATGACATGCAAAGTACAAAGCCCGGCACCAAAGAAAAAGACCAGGGCCAGTGCTTGGCTCCAAGGGAGCTGCTGGGTGAGCAGGTTACGCACCAGATCTTCACGCAGGCCCAGGATGGCTTCAAAATGGCTGGCGCTCATGCTGACATGGCCCTGCAAATATTGCGATACCAACAGATCGGAAATATTTGGCGGATGCGGTACAACCCAAGTGGTGAAAGCCAATGCCAGCAAAGGGGAGGCGATTAGCAACACCGTCAGGCGATTGAGCAGTTTTAACTGAGGAAGAAACGCATTGCCCAGCCCTCTGCGCATCAGCAATCGCCGCAATCCAAGCCAGATCGCTGCACCGCCAAGCAGAAGTAAATTCAGGTCGATATAGGCGTTTAAAAGAGCCTCAGCTAGCATTGTCCCCCAACCTTTCATTCAAGAGCGCCCGCATCTCCACGAGCATATCGTCGGTCACCTCTTCATCGTCGACCAGACGCGCCACCAGCGCAGCAGGGGTGTCATTGAAGAGTTTGCTCGAAAGGTTTTTGAGTGTTGTTTTTTGATAGTCTGCCTTGGGGACCGCAGCTCGGTAGATCAGCGAGCGGTCAAGGCGTTCACTGGCCAGAAACCCTTTTTGCTCCATGATTTTGAGCACTGTCGCCACAGAGGTATAGGCGCGCTCCTGGACTTTGTTCAGTTCAGCCAAGATGTCACGCACAGTACCACCACCTGTTGCCCAGACCACGGTCATGAATTCGAGTTCAACCTCGGTCAGTAGCGAATTGTCCTGCTTTTTTCGCATTGGGTCTGGTGTCCGGTCCGTTTTTTTGTGGTTTCGCCATCTTAGGCAGGGGAGGGGTGTTTGAAAACTAAATTATTAGAGGATAGTTTGTTGAGCTGGATCAGAGGGCAGTTTTGCCCTCTGATCCAGCGTTGCGTACAGGTTGGGTTATACCTTGCGAAAGCAGAAGACCCCCCACCCAATGGACAGAACCAAGGGTCCCCACAATGGCATTCCGAACAGTCCCAGCCAGGCCAGGAATATATAGCTGGTGCCGAGCAGACTGATGAATAGCCGGTCGCCGCGGGTGGTGGTGAGCCCCAGCACACCTTTGCGTTCGTCGCCGCCGGGATTGCGGATTTCAAGAAGGATCAGCACGCCGATCGCAGAGAATATACCGATAAAGACCAGTGCTGTGGGCCAGGTCCAGGCCATCCATGAAAGCATTATACTCTCCCCATCGCGAAACCCTTCGCGATATAGTTACGGACAAAGTAGATCACGATCGCGCCCGGAATGATTGTCAGTGTACCCGCCGCCGCCAGCAGGCCCAGCTCATAGCCCGCACTTGACGCGGTCTTGGTCATAATGGCCGCGATGGGCTTGGCTGCGACTGCGGTCAACGTCTTGGCCAGTAGCAATTCCACCCAGGAGAACATGAAGCAGAAAAAGGCGGCAACGCCGACGCCGGCCTTGATCGAGGGGATGAAGATGGTGGCAAAGAAGCGTGGAAAGGAATAGCCGTCCACATAGGCCGTTTCGTCCAGCTCTTTTGGGACGCCGCCCATAAACCCTTCGAGGATCCAGACTGACAGTGGGATGTTGAACAGGCAGTGGGCCAGTGCAACCGCCAGATAGGTGTCGAACATTTCAAACGCCGAGTAGAGCTGGAAGAAGGGCAGGGCGAACACCGCCGCCGGCGCCATGCGGTTGGTCAGCAGCCAGAAGAACAGCTGCTTGTCGCCTAAGAAGCGGTAGCGGCTGAACGCATAGGCAGCTGGCAGCGCCACGGTGATCGAAATGACCGTGTTCAGGGTCACATAAGAGATCGAATTGATATAGCCCCAATACCAGGTCGGATCGGTGAAAATCACCTTGTAGTTTTCCAGCGTGAAAGTCTGTGGGAACAGAGAGAACCCACCCAGGATCTCGTTTGTGGTCTTAAAGCTCATCGCGACCAGCCAGTAGATCGGCAGCAGCAGGAACAAGATGTAAATGATTGGGACGATGGATCGTTTTTTCATCTCCACGGTCTCCTTTAGTTCAGGTCGTCTTTGGTCATCAGCGTGTAGAACAGCCAAGAAACCAAGAGAGTGATTGCAAAGTAGATCAGCGACATCGCCGCCGCCGGGCCGAGGTCAAACTGGCCAAGGGCGCGTTTGACCAAGTCGATGGACAGCAGCGTGGTCGAGTTGCCAGGGCCGCCACCGGTCAGCACAAAGGGCTCGGTGTAGATGTTGAAACTGTCCATGAACCGCAGCAGGATAGCGATGGTCAGCACCGGTTTCATCTTGGGCAGTTGGATGAACCGGAACACGGACCAGTTGGAGGCTCCGTCGATCTTGGCAGCCTGATAGTAGGCATCCGGGATCGAGACCAGACCGGCGTAGGCCAGCAGCACCACAAGCGAGGTCCAGTGCCAGACATCCATCGTAATGATGGTGATCCAGGCGGCAATCGGATCCTGTGTCATATCGTACTGAATACCCAGCACATTGTTCAGGAAATACCCCAGCAAGCCAATGTCGGGCAGGGTGAAGATGTTCCACATTGCCCCAACCACGTTCCATGGGATCAACATCGGCAGCGCCATCAGCACCAGACAGACCGGCACCCAGATGCCTTGCCGTGGCATCGCCAGGGCAATGGCAATACCCAGTGGAATTTCGATTATCAGGATCAAGCCAGTGAACATGAACTGACGCCCCAGCGCCTTATAGAACCGCTCTTCGGTCAGCAATTGCTGGAACCAGTCCAGCCCCTGCCACAGGAACACGTTGTTGCCAAAAGTTTCCTGCACCGAATAGTTGACCACCGTCATCATCGGGATCAGTGCGTTAAAGGCGACCAGCACCAACACCGGCAGCACAAAGAACCAGGCCTTCTGGTTTACGGTTTTCATGACTGTGCCTCTTGCGATTGGGTGGCAATCCAGCCGTCGACATACAGTCGGGTCTGGTTTTGTTGGAAACTGAGAAACACAGGCGAACCTTTTTCGGGGCCTGCACCGTCAATGATGGCGCTGATCTTGCTGCCGTTTGCGTCACATTCCACCACTGTATGGCGGCCAACGTCTGAAACCTTGCTGACCGTGGCGGCCAAGCCGCTGGCGGCGAGCGTCACAAATTCGGGGCGAATGCCGATTTCTGTGCGGCCGCTGGGCTCGCCGATAATGGCGCCTTCCAGAGCAACCAGTTGATCACCGAAATAGGCCTGCCCGTCTGACAATGTACAGGGCAGCACGTTCATACCGGGCGAGCCGATGAAATGACCAACAAAGGTATGTGCGGGGCGCTCGAACAGTTCAACCGGGGTGCCGATCTGAACAACTTCGCCGTCCTGCATCACCACCACCTGATCGGCAAAGGTCAGTGCCTCGGTCTGGTCGTGGGTGACGTAGATCATCGTCGCTTTGATGCGCTGATGCAGTTCTTTCAACTTGGATCGCAATTTCCACTTTAGATGTGGGTCGATCACTGTGAGCGGCTCATCGAACATCACAACGTTGACGTCTTCGCGGACCAAACCGCGCCCCATCGAGATTTTCTGCTTGTTGTCCGGACTTAGGCCTGCGGCCTTGGTGTCCAGCATGTCGGTGACTTCCAGCATCTCGGCAATTGCCATAACACGCTTGTTGACCGTTTCTTCGTCACGGCCACGGTTACGCAGCGGGAAGGCGAGGTTATCGTAAACCGTCATGGTGTCGTAGATTACCGGGAACTGGAACACCTGCGCGATGTTGCGTTTGTCCGGTGCGAGTTCTGTTACGTCCTTACCATCAAACAGGATTTGTCCTTCGGAGGGGACAAGCAAGCCGGAAATGATGTTGAGCAGGGTGGATTTGCCACAGCCAGAAGGCCCCAGCAGTGCATAGGCCCCGCCATCGTTCCAGTCGAGATCGATTTCCTTCAGCGCATAGTCCGACGGTTGTTTGGGGGTGGGGTAGTAGCTGTGACGCAGCTTGGAGAGTGTAATTTTAGCCATTATTGCGCCTCACGCCACGCGGGAGCCATCGGGGGCAAAGACATATGCCGCCGTGGGGTCCATAAAGAATTCATGCATTTCGCCCACCTGATAGGGGTGAACACCGGGGGCCAGCGACACCCAGCTGCCAGTGCCCATCTCAAAGTGGGCGCTGCTTTCGGAGCCAGACAATTCCGTCACCTGGACGCGACCAGACATGCGAACTTTGGCTTTGTCGTTTGCAATTGGCACAATGTGGTGCGGACGAATTGCAATGGTGTAATCACCATCCGACAGGCCTGCTGCCTCACCGGTCAGTTCCCAGCTTACCCCTGCGTTCAGGGTGGCTGTTGAACCTTGTTTGACAATAGCGGCCGTATTGATTGGCGGGTCCGAGAAGACGGCGGCGGCAGACACATTCGCCGGATTGCGGTAAATGTCGGCGGTGACGCCAAACTGGGTTACATGGCCATCTTCCATCAATGCGGTTTGACCGCCCAGCAATAGAGCCTCTTCCGGCTCTGATGTGGCATAGACTACCACGGCGCCACGGCCAGCAAACAGCTCGGGCAACTGATCGCGCAGCTCTTCGCGCAACTTGTAGTCAAGGTTGGCCAGCGGCTCGTCGAGGAAGACGGCCTTGCTTTCTTTGGCGATGGCACGGGCCAGCGCGGTGCGCTGCTGCTGGCCACCGGACAATTCATGTGGCATCCGCTGCAGCATTGGCCGCAACTGCAGAATATCGGCAGCCTCTTCGACGCGGCCCTGGATTTCAGACTTGGCCATGCCCGCAACCTTGAGCGGCGAGGCGATGTTTTCATACACAGTCATGTGCGGGTAGTTGATGAAAAACTGGTGCACCAAAGAGATGTTGCGTTTCTGAGTGTTGAGCTTGGATACGTTCTGACCATCCATCCAGATCTCACCGCTGGCCAATGGGTCAAGCCCTGCCATCAGTTTGATCAGAGAGGTCTTACCAGATCCAGTTGCGCCCAACAGGACATTGAAGTGACCGGGGTGCAGGATCAGGGAAGTTTCCTTGACGTGCAAATTGGCGCCGACGCGCTTGGTCACGGATTTTAATTCGAGAGCCATCTTGGTGGGGCTTTCCGGCAGGTGGCCTGTTGCGCGCGATGTTGCGCGTTCTTGGGATAATGTGCCCCAGAGACCGAGGGGATCTCTGGGGCAACAGGGCTGAACAATTGCTGGGTTCAGCCCATCAGGGAGGTCCTGTTACTTAGTGGCCCAACGCGCGACCAGATCGTCATAGTTGACTGTCTGACCAGCTGGTTTTTCGTTGTCCAACATTGGCTTGGCGCCACCATTGGCCATCCACCAGTCTGCGTCTTTTTCGTCATTCAGACGTGGACCACAACCACCGTAGACATTGGCAGCCTCATCGGCGCGCTGCATGCGGCCCATGGTGATGTCCATTTCTTCGGCCAGACGATCCATGGCTTCCTGTGGTGTGAACGCACCCGAGTTGACGTCACCAATCTGCTGCCACCAGATCTGGGCCAGCTTTGGATAGTCAGGAACGTTGATACCAGTCGGCGACCAGGCAACACGATCAGGCGAACGGTAGAATTCTACCAGACCACCCAGTTTACCAGCCCGCTCCGAGAAGCTCTCGTGGTTGATCGAGCTGTCGCGGATGAAGGTCAGGCCAACGTGGCTTTTCTTCACGTCCACAGTCTTGGACACGACGAACTGCGAGTAGAGCCATGCGGCCTTGGCACGATCCAGAGGCGTAGACTTGAGGATTGTCCAGGAACCAACGTCCTGATACCCAACCTTCTGGCCTTCTTCCCAGTATGGGCCGTGTGGGCTTGGGGCCATCCGCCATAGTGGCGTGCCTTCGGCGTCAACTGTGTTGTTGCCTTCGGACTGTGGCTTCACCATGTCGGCGGTGAATGCTGTGTACCAGAAGATCTGCTGAGCAACGTTGCCTTGCGACAGGGCTGGCAGGGACTGGTAGAAGTCAAAGGAGGCCGCACCTGGAGGCGCATAGGCCCGCAGCCATTCGTCCCATTTGCGGATCGCATAAACCGCAGCCGGACCGTTTGCAGCACCACCACGGGTGACACTTGCGCCCGATGGGTTACAGGAACCGGCTTCCATGCGGATGCCCCATTCGTCGATTGGCACACCGTTTGGCTCACCTTTTGAGCCAGCACCGGCCATTGAAAGCCAGGCATCGGTCATACGCCAGCCAAGGTCAGGCGCGCGCTTACCATAGTCCATGTGACCATAGATGGCTGTGCCGTCGATTTCCTTGACGTCCTTGGAGAAGAACTCAGCGATGTCCTCATAGGCTGACCAGTTGACGGGAACGCCCAGATCATAGCCGTACTTGGCTTTGAACGCTTCCTGCAGATCGGCGCGGTCGAACCAGTCCTTGCGGAACCAGTACAGGTTGGCGAACTGCTGATCGGGCAGCTGGTACAGATCCCCATCGGGGCCAGTGGTGAACTGGGTGCCCATAAAATCTTCGAGATCCAGACCGGGGTTGGTCACGTCAGCGCCTTCGCCTGCCATAAAGTCGGTCAGGTTGTAAGCCAGTTGCAGACGCGAGTGGGTGCCGATCAGATCCGAGTCATTGACGTAAGCGTCATAGAGGTTCCGTTGCGTTTGCATTTGGGTCTGAACCGCCTGCACAACTTCGCCTTCACCCAGAATCTGGTGGTTGACCTTGATGCCAGTGATTTCCTCAAAGGCTTTGGTCAAAACTTCGGATTCATAGCTGTGTGTCGGAATGCCTTCGGACAGCACGTTGATTTCCATGCCGGAAAAAGGCGCAGCGGCTTGGATGAACCATTGCATTTCCGCCAGCTGTTCGTCCTTGGTCAGAACCGAGGGCTGGAATTCCTCGTCAATCCATTTGTTGGCAGCGGCCTCATCGGCATGCCCTATTGATCCCGCAACTACAGCAGACGCTGCAACAGCGGAGAGAAGATACTTGCGCATCTTGTCACCTCCCTAAGGTATAATATGTCAGAAATGCTCTGCGGCACCTGACTGTTACATAGCTTTCATTTGATCTTCGTTTTTGTCAAACTAATTTTTTAGTAAGTTGTATTTCTTTGATTTTGTTTGAAAAATTTCGAAAGCAATTATTGGTACTTGGCTGGTATCTTACACGTGATTCACAGATTCTGTGATGACGAAGCAAGTCCTGCCCTCCTAAAAAGAGGTCGCTGCCCCTCTGGTTTCCCTCTATGCAGGGCCCATGATGACAGACACTGAATTCGATATTTTCCTCGTGGCAGCGCCCGGAACCGAAACAGCCCTGCGGGACGAAGCCCGCGAAAAGGGGTTCAAATCGCCGCAAATCCTGCCCGGAGGTGTGACTGTTAAAGGCACATGGGGTGAGGTTTGGCGTGCTAATCTGCACCTGCGCGGGGCGGCTCGCGTACTGGCGCGCATCGGTGAAATCCGCGCCTTTCACCTGGCCCAACTGGACAAACGTGCCCGCAAATTCCCCTGGGGGGATGTGCTGCGCCCGGATGTGCCGGTTAAGGTCGAAGTGACAACCAACAAAAAGTCCAAGATTTATCATGCAGGGGCCGCCATCCAGCGGTTTGAAAAGGCCATCACCGAAGAGTTGGGCGCGCCGATTTCCAACGAGGCTGAGGTCCGTATCAAGGTCCGTATCGACGACAATCTCTGCATCATCAGTATTGATACCTCGGGTGAGGCCCTGCACAAGCGCGGCCACAAGCCCGCTGTTGGCAAGGCACCCATGCGGGAAAATCTGGCGGCGATGTTCCTGCGCCAATGCGATTATGATGGCAAAGAACCGGTGGTTGACCCAATGTGTGGATCCGGCACCTTTGTGATCGAAGCGGCGGAAATTGCCATGGGGCTGATCCCCGGCCGCAGCCGCAGTTTTGCCTTTGAACAACTGGCCAATTTTGATGAAGCAGCGTGGCAACAGATGCGCAGTGCAGGGCAGGGGGCTGAGACGGAACTCCGGTTCTACGGTTCAGACCGCAACGCAGGCGTGATCGACAGCACCATAACCAACGCCGAGCGCGCTGGCGTCGATGGCTGTACAGTCTTCACCCATCAAGCCGTCAGTGATCTGATGCCACCCGAAGGTCAGCCGGGTCTGGTCATCGTGAACCCACCTTATGGGGCCCGGATTGGCAATAAGAAACTGCTCTATGCCCTGTACGGCGCTTTGGGCAAAACGCTCAGCACCCGGTTTTCTGGCTGGCGTGTTGGTATCATCACCAGCGAGCCGGGCTTGGCCAAGGCCACCGGCCTGCCGTTCCTGCCAACGGGCGCTGCTGTTGCTCACGGTGGCATAAAAATCCGCCTGTTTCAGACTGCACCATTACCCTGAAGGGCGCACACTCCCTGAGGGTGCTTTCCTTGGCTGCTCATGTTTGCTGAGGATACTCATAATGCAACCGGTCTGGACGGGTTTGCGCGACCAAATGGGTGTTGCGCAGGTAGCGCACGCTCAGTTCACCTGAAATGTGTTTTTGCCGGTTAGTTTTCCCCAATCGCGCGATACCTGCCGGGCTGACATTCCGGCACTTAGAACAGGGCCTCCATTGGAAAGGGGCGCTATCGAGATGCATCTACGCACGGGGGATGAAAACCCCGGCCAATTCTGCTTTGGCGACGTCGCCGCTCGTAACTGCAATCGGCAACATAAAGCGTAACAAGATGAAATTCACCGACGGGAAATAGGTCTCGGCGGACCATCCGCCTGCGCCATTTTCCGTGACACGCTCTGGCCTATTGGGAACACAAAAAGGGACGGCCCGCGTTGGGCCGTCCCTGACGATTTGACTGTGTGAGAGGGCACCTCCCCCAATGCCCCCTCACCAGACGATTGTTTACGTGTAGGCAAACGGATCGTCGTCTGGATCGTCCGGATCATTGGATGCCGGATCGTTGTCTTCAGGATCTTGGTTCATCAGCGCCATGATGTCCTTGGCATTGGGCGATTTCCACCCGTCACCTCCAGATCCACTACCGGATCCACCAGACCCTGATCCACCAGACCCGCTGGCATAGACAACATCATCGCCACCCTCAGCATCATCGGGTTCGCCCGTAAAGGCTGGTAACGCAGGGGTTGTTTTCCACTGCATCTCGCCACCGGTCCCCGAGCCAGAGCCCTTGCTGCCGCCCGAACCGGAGCCCTTGCTGCCGCCCGAACCGGAGCCCTTGCTGCCGCCCGA
>NZ_WQLV01000001.1 GCF_009753675.1 Parasedimentitalea huanghaiensis
ATTTCTGTTGGGGATGGGTTCAATCAGATTGAAGCTGGCAGCGGTGATGATCGGATTTCAGCTGGCGATGGTGAAAACTCGATCACGGCGGGTGAGGGTCGAAACCGCATTCAGGCCGGTGACGGGGACACTCAGGTTCATACTGGATCGGGTAGCGATGATATCCGCCTAGGTGATGGCGCCAATGATATCTGGTCCGAAGGCGGCGACAATAAGATCAGTAGCGGAGACGGCCATAACATCATTGTCACGCATGATGGCAAAGACAGTATCAAAGTCGGCAATGGCCTTAACGAAATCGATGCTGGCGAAGGGCACAACCGGATTGATGCCGGGAAGGGTGAGAACCGGATCACAACCGGCGATGGCAACGATACAATTCGCGTCAAAGGGCGAGAAAACACCATCGAGGCCGGGCATGGAAAGAACTCCATTACCGCAGGTGACGGCGATACCGAGGTCAAAACTGGTGATGGCAATGACACCATCAAACTGGGCGATGGGCTAAATTGGGTCCGGGACGAAGGTGGCGACAACCGGATTACAGTCGGGGACGGAACCGCCTTGATCGAGACGGCTGACGGTAAGGATGACATTCGTGTTGGGGATGGGTACGCCGACATTTCCACCAGTAATGGCGACAAAAAGATTTCCGGCGGCGATGGCAGCATGAGTGTTTTTGTAGGAAACGGTAGGAACACCATTACGCTGGGCGATGGTGACAACGAGGTGCATGCCGGCGATGGCAATAACCGGATCACCATTGGGGATGGATCCGGTTTTATATTTGTTGGCGACGGAAATAACAGCATCCGCACCGGCGATAGCAATAACCAGATTTCGGCGGGCAATGGCAACAATAAAATTTCTTCTGGCGACGGATACAATGAAATCATCACCGGCGACGGCAAAGATGACATCCGCGTCGGTGATGGTGACGGTGAAATCTATGCAGGCGCAGGCGATGATAAGATCCGCACCGGCGACGGTAATGCTGAAATCTGGGGGGACGAGGGCGACGACTCCATCCAGACTGGTGACGGAGATGACAAAATCCGGGGTGGTCAGGGCAATGACCAGATCTCGGCGGGTGATGGTTATGACACGGTCTATTACGCCGGTTCATTCAGTGATTACGTTCTTGAGGGGTCGCGCGAACGTATGCAGATCAGCTCTATCGGCGAAGGTGTTTCTGACGCAGGTATAGATCAGCTCCGAGATGTTGAGGCGATTTATTTCTGGGGTGATGGCACTCTGCTGGATCTCACCTGGGAGGGCGACCCGACGCTGGTTGAGGATCATGTATCAGCCCAAGGTGATGACCCTTTGATCATTTCCCTGTCGACGCTGCTGGAAAATGATGAGGGCCTGGGCGACCAACTGCCTGTATTTACGGTAAGCGAATACAGCACATCCGGCATTCGGGTGACCTATGATGGCGAGAATATCACCTACAACGCCGATGACGTGCTGCAGTACCTGGCTGAAGGCGAGCTGTTTGAAGACAGCTTTACCTATTCAGTGGTCGACCCATATGGCGAGGTTTTTGAAGCCGTAGTGAATGTTTCACTGACGGGGGAAAATGATGGCCCAGTTGCGAATGATGATTTGCTTATCGACGACACCGCGCCTGCGTACGCCGTTGAGCTTGGTGAAAGGGTCGTGGTCAACCAGGGTATGCAGGGGAGGCAGGCCGATCAATCTGTGGTCACCCTAAAGGACGGCGGCTATTTAGTCGTCTGGTACTCTAGGGGGTACTACGACCCAGACGTCAGTGTTGAGGACCGTCCAGCTGTTGGACTTTGGGTGCGTTCTTTTAGTGAAAACGGCGTCCCGACAAGTCATGACATTAATGTTAGTCAGGTGCCTGTATCTAATCAGACTGGACACGACATCGCTGTTTTGGAAAACGGCAATTATGTTTTGACCTGGCTTAGCGCTGACGAGACAGTTGGTGCGCCAGGGGAGGTGCGGCCATGGTGCGTCAAGGCAAGAGTATTTGAGGCTGATGGCACGTCGGTGACAAATGAGTTCCGTGTTTCTGAGGAATGGGGCAACCAGTGGTCTCACGTGAATTACCAAGATGTCGTGGAACTTGAAAATGGTGGATTTGCCGTCACGTGGAGGGTATCTGAATACACCTCTACGGGCAGCATTGACACTCCAATGGCTTCGGTATTTGACAATGAAGGGCAGCCTGTTCGCGAGCAATTTGCGCTCACAGAAGATTCAGAAAATCTATATGGAGCCCCCAGCATGGTTGCACTGCCTGATGGTGGGTTTGCCATCGTCCAAGCATACGGTACGGACGTACAATATCGCCATGACATAAACATCGATTTCTATGATGACGCCGGAATTTTGACATCTACCTATGCAATAACCGACAATGCTTCTGAAGCTGTTGAGAACCGAACTCCAACGGCTAAGGTTGGCCCAAATGGAGAAATTCTAGTCACCTGGCTTAGGCTTGATTACCGAAATACGGAAGATCTGGGTTACTACGCTACGATACTTAACGCTGATGGTACCGAAGCAGTGGGTGAGTTCCGGCTAGATCAATCGTCAGATCCATATACTATGCCAGACACAACATGGCTGGATGATGGTCGATTTGTTGTGACTTGGACCACATCCACAGCTAGTCAAATAGACGAAGTGCGCGCGCGGGTTTTCAATCCGGACGGAAGCGAAAATAGCTCCGTTTTCGTAGTTTACGAAGATCCCAATAGTTCGGGACCCGCGGTGCCCTCAGTTACGACCTTGGACGGCGATCGGATTGTGGTTACATGGTATCAAGAGCGTTATTTCGAGACGGGGGTAGGAGGTACCGACATCCTCTCTCGTGTTGTTGACGTGAATGGAGACATTTACAGCGCGGTTTACACAGATGAAGATAGCCCGGCGGTAATCGACATTGCAGAGCTACTTGGGAACGACAGTGATGTAGAAGGCGATGAGTTTATCTTCTCGCTGGCGAGCGCCACCAGTGAACACGGGGCCACGGTGACCTATGATGCGGAAACTGGCGCGCTGACATATGACGCGACACAGGCCGCTGATATTCAGGCTTTGAACGGTGGCCAAGCGATGGAAGATAGCTTTGTCTATACTATTTCGGACGGGCATGGCGGCATCGATCAGGCGACTGTTACCATCGTTGTCGCTGGCGTGGATGAGGCTACCCCGATCGCTTCAGATCTGGCGCTTACACCGCCCGTGATCGACGATATCTGGGGGTAAAAACGAATTGCTCCAACGCGGTTGCCCTAGCATCATGCAACGAGCCGCTTGGGGCATGAACCTGCCGTTAGACATGGTTGGGACAAACGACCGCAGTGCGTTGGTCCTGGCTGCCTAACACACCTGGCGCCCTTACTTAGAAAAGGTGGCTTACTGCGCGCAGCGGCCGTCAATGCTGATTGCAGCCAATGTTGGCAATCTACCCCTATGCTGGATCTTACGCCTGCGCTGTGCAAAAACGTTTCCCACTTCCAGCGTTTAGATGAAGCAGGCACTTAACTCTATGACATTGATTGTTTGGAACTAATTCTCTTCTGGGAAGCGGTGTCGGAACTGGGCGCAGGATTTCCCAGTTTCGACACCCGGAATCTGCACATTTGGCAAGATCAAGACATGGGTGAAATGGCCAATCAGCTTTATTTGTAAGGCTGTTAAGGAGGGCAGGACAAGTTGCAAGAATGGGTGTCTCAATATTGGCCGACTGGCATGAAAACTCCGTTTCTCGCCGCTTTGAAGGACACCCGCCAAATCTGTCCAGAACGCGGTTTGCCGTTACGATACTCTCTATTTATTGGGGTAAATCCGGCTTTTTCTGCCATCCTCTGGGCTCTTCTGTTTACTGCAATAATAATCCAACAACACGGGACAGAGTTTCTTGCAATCTTGGACATAGAAAGTTGCAGAAACTCGTTTTTGAGTTCTAGGACACCCTTGCGCGATATTGATCGCCTGCCATTCCAAGTTTTCAAAAGTTGTCAATTTGACCCCGTCTGCGTGGGCGAGTGCTGCATTTTCGCTGAAACTGCTTCTGGTCAAATTGAAACCCAGACACTCCTGTCCAGCCTTAGCGTTCCTCGGTAAAAATGGAAAAAGTGCATGGGCGGGGTATGCGATGCGCGGCTTAGGTCGGACGTTTCACAAATAGAAATAACATTTTTTGAAGTCGGGGCGGCTCTGAAACCTAGCAACTGGATGTTGATCTCCATTCCACGCGCGTCAAAATTCATCTAACGTCTGCGGTGACCAAGGCTGGTCTGCCAACTGGGGCCAGTAACGATTTGTTTAATGCTCGCCGCAATTTGAAAATACAGGGATACAAATGGCTGAATCTGACGAAGAAAAAGTAGCCGGGCGCCTTCATGGTGAACAGTTCGAGCCCGAGAAGGAGGAAAATATTTTGGCCCGGCTGGTCTACATGCTGCTGATCGCAGTCATGATATCTCTTGCCCAAACGGTTCTGGGGGCGGCTACCGTGTTGCAGTTTATTGTCATGTTGACCAACAACAAGCAACCGAATGAACGGCTTGCCGATTTTGGAACCGATCTGGGAATATGGATTGCAAAAGCGGCGCGTTTCCAAACTGCTGCGAGCAACGTTAAGCCATGGCCCTGGACGGAGCTGGATTAAACCCCGGATGCCAGAGCTATTTGCTTTGCATCCGCTGGAAGGCCATGGGCAGAATTGAAGGATAAACAGAGTGAAAGTTTTTATTAGCGCTGATATTGAAGGCACCGCTGGAATAGCCAGCTGGGACGAGGCACGCAAAAGCGGCCCCGACTATGGTGAGTTTCGCGAGTACATGAGCGCCGAAGTCGCGGCGGCTTGCGAAGGTGCTTATGCTGCGGGCGCCCGTGAAGTTGTGGTGAAAGATGGCCATGAAACCGCGCGCAACATCATTTCCGCACGGCTGCCTGATTATGTTACGATTATCCACGGTTGGCCTGGAAACCCACATTCGATGATGTGCGGTCTTGACGAGAGTTTCGACGCAGCACTTTTTACAGGCTACCACGCCAAAGCCGGCAGTTCAGCCAACCCTCTTGCACATAGTTTCAACGGGAGGATCTCTCGGTTTTATTTCAATGGAGAGCTGTCTTCTGAGTTCACACATAACGCCCACATTGCAGCGTATCACCACGTGCCATCAGTTTTTATATCCGGAGACCATGGCATTTGCGGTGACGCCTCATCACTTGTCCCCAATATCCGAACTGTACCTGTCTCCAAAGGAATTGGACCTGCCTCTGCCTCAATGACACCACAGCGGGCTTGCTCTGAAATTCGCGCTGGTGTTGAAGCTGCGTTAAAAGGTGATCTCTCGTCCTGTATGCTGACCATGCCAGATGAGGTGGACATGCAGATCGAATATTCAAACCCAACTGAGGCCTACCGATGTAGCTGGTATCCGGGTGCCGAGCTGATGTCTGACTGCCGACTGCGGTTCCGCCACAAAGATTTTTTTGAAGTTATGCGAGCATTTCGGTTTATCGGATAAAGATCGGCTATCCCACTTTCGCACCCTTTTTGACTTGGCATCTACATCGTCAGGTGTTTTTCGGCTAGATATCCAACCACGCGAGGCGCGTGCGCCTGTAAAACACAGGTGTCAGCCCTGTAAGTCTTTTGAAATTCCGTGACATGTGAGCCTGGTTAGCGAAGCAGGTTAAATAGGAGACTTCTACGGTAGGATGGCCGCGAGACAGAATTCTTCTCCAGTGGCTCACCCGCGTGCACTTCGCAGGGTGGTCTCGCGAACAACACGCCACGACCACCCAGATGGGGCTCGCCGCGATATCGGATACCTTGGGTCCCGTCATCCGCCAGCGATAACGTCAAACCGCCATGTCTGTGACTAGCTTGGTGTTGTGGGTACAAACGGTAGCGGCACCCGACAGCTACTCCAAAGTGCGCGTTCCGCTGATTGGGATACGTGATCCAGTATGTCCCTCCCAGTTTAGTTCATCCGGACCTGGGAGCATAACTGTTGTTGCAGCGCATCTGAGCACTAACCTTATCAATAGATCTGCAACATAGGAAAATTGGATCAATAAAAACGAGGCCGGTTTTGTGATTTATAAACTCCGTATCCTGGCATTTATACTGGTTTTATCAGCTGGCGTCGTCCCAAGAGCAATTTTGGCTGAAAGCCGCATCGCGCTGGTTGTAGGTAATGGAAGCTACAGCTCAGTATTGCCCTTAGATAACCCCGAAAATGATGCAACGCTAATTGCAGAAACTCTTGTGGACCTAGGATTTGCTGTCACACTTCTGATTGATGCAAGCCAAGCTGAATTGAGACAAGGGATTTCCCAATTTGGCAGTGATCTACGCAAGGCCGGGCAGGCTGGGACCGGGCTATTTTACTATGCGGGTCACGCTCTACAATCCTTTGGCAATAATTACTTATTGCCTGTTGATGCCAGCCTAACCGACGCGGCTGATTTGGGCCTGGTGGCGATAGAGGCTGAGTCTGTTTTACGGCAAATGTATTCCGCTAAAAATCGTACAAATATCGTCATATTGGATGCTTGTCGCAACAACCCGTTTAAGACCATTCCGGAGTTCAGTGACAATGGTTTGGCCGAAATGAAGGCACCTGCGGGCACCTTTCTGGCCTATGCAACCGAACCCGGTGGTGTTGCGCTTGACGGATTAGGCGATAACAGCCCGTTTACCCAAGTTTTGGCCCGCGAAATGATGACACCCGGCGCCCCGGTTGAACAGGTTTTTAAGAATGTCCGTGTGGCTGTACAGGCCCTTACCAATCAACAACAGACCCCTTGGGACACGTCTTCCTTGATCAGTGATTTTACGTTTGCTGTCGCAGAAGATCTCAGCTCTGAAGACAGGGCCGAATTGCAATTGTGGAACGCTGATCGGTCAGCCCGGGATTTGGCGCAGGTGAAGTTGTTTCTGGAAGCATATCCCCAAAGTCGTTACGCGCCGGATGGTCAAAAACTACTTGCTGCGCTGACGGAAGGGACGCTGTCGGAATTCGCCGACACAGAGCAAACAACGGTGGGACGAGCTGCTGACCCGCCCGTAGATGAGCGTTTGTCGAACGTACAAAGTTGGATGTTCCAGCTTCAAGAACTGGATGAAGACGGTGCTGTCGAAGCTTTGGCTGCAACGGCCTATGACATGTTCATTATCGAAGCAGGGTATAATTTTTCTGATTGGTCCTACAATACCCCGCAAATCATAGATCAGCTAAAAGAAAAGCCAGATGGGAGCCCGAGGGTATTGATTGCCTATGTTGATATTGGGCAAGCAGAAGACTACCGGGCTTATTGGCAGGATGACTGGGTCGCGCCCACAAAAACCAGCCGAGGATACCCGAGCTTTCTGATTACGATTGATCCTGACGGGTGGTCAGGAAATTTTCCCGTCGCCTATTGGGAGGAAGACTGGCAATCGCTTTGGCTAGGGTCAAACGGGATTATTGCGGATCTCGCAAGGTATGGCTTTGACGGTGTTCTTCTGGATTGGGTTGAAGCCTATGATGATGACCTGGTTCGCAAGGCCGCCAAAGAGGCTGGCGTTTCTCCTGAACTTTCGATGATCGCATTTATTGAGAAACTCGGGGAGGCCGGAAAAGCAGTTGACCCAAACTTTCTGGTGGTTGCCCAGAACGCCATTTATCTTATCGATACTGATCCTGACCGATACACAAGCTCCATTGATGCGTTGGCGGTTGAAGACACTTGGTTTCACGGGTGGGGTGACAGTGACTGGGATGATCCAGACGGGGGGGATCAGCAATACCGTCACGATGATGAATATTCGACCAACGCGCGGTTTGCGCAAATCGCTCTGTACCAGAAAGTGGGATTACCTGTTTTTTCCGTAGACTATGCGCTCGATAAAAATAACGTTTCAAGGGTATACAGCGAGGCTAGTAATCACGGCTTTGTTTCACTTGTAACGCGCGTGGCACTTTCTAAGCTGACCGAAACACCGCCACCAAGGCTTGCATCCGATTAGATGGCATCACGCAATTCTGCCTGCTTTGGCTTCACTGTCGCCACTTGCTGGTGTGTATGTAGCACGCTTGGATGGCATTGATCCCTTGGCGCAGGTCGCACAAACGGCTGCTGTCAGCCCGCCTAGGGCCATCATCGGGCGTCGACTACCGGTCCTGTGGATCTAGCGGACAGCCAGCGGTGCAGTGGCAATAACTCTTCTATCAGCGCTCATAACATATCGAACTTCATAGCTACCCGGTTTACCCGGTACGTTGATCGTCAGCGGCGAACCATTTTTGGTGTAAGAATAAGTCTGGTCGTTTTCGCCCGGCCCACCAATTGCAATGATATCACCTCGATAGTCCGGACCACTCCATATGACTTCGATCTTTCCTCCCGCCGATGCGCTGGGCGGTGCTGACAAGGTGGCAGTTACCTCTGTCACGGTGATTTCTGATTTCGCCAGTGACTTTCGTTCGGTTCCGGCCAGATACTTCACAACGTAGTCACCGGGCAGCGCAGGAAGAGTGAGGTCGAGTGGTGTCCCACTTTTGGTGTAGCTGTAGTTCAGATAGCTGCGATCCGGTTCATCGGTTTTGCTGACGACAATGATATCCCCTTTGTAATCCGGGCCCTGCCAATCAATTTGAATGGTGCTGCCAGCAGGCGCTGTCTCAGGGGCTGTCAGGCTGGCACCAATCTCAGTCACTTCGATTTCAGTTGTCGCCTGCACAACGCGATCTTGTCCGAGAATGTAACGGATTTCATATCGCCCGGGCTTTAGCGGCAATGTCAGGTCAAGCGGTGAACCTTGTTTGGTGTAAGTATAGGAGAGGTATTTCCTATTGTCGGCTCCGATTTCGGCCACCGCTATGATATCACTCCGATAATCCGGTCCGATCCAATCGACCTGCACGTCACTGCCTGCGGGTGCTGACGCGGGACCGCTCACTGAATACTGCAAACCAGTCACTGTCACCGGCACACGGGCCAGCATTCGGTTTTTCTGGCTCATTCGATAGACGATTTCATAATCGCCGGGATCTGGTGGCAGCATGAGTTCTGCCGGTGATCCATGTTTGGTATATACATAGTTGATCAGTTGATCCGTCCCCGGTTCGGTGACTGCGATCACATCACTTTTGTAATCTGGACCCCTCCAATCGATTAGCACTGAGGCGCCAGCGGGCAGGGTGTCTGGTGGTGTAACCGAGGCCTCAACCGGGGTGACTGTGATAGTCTGAGTGGCCAGCACCTTGCGATGATCACTTGATACATATCGTAGCTCGTATGCACCTTCCTCCGAAGGCATCATCAGATCCAGAAGAGGACCGTGTTTTGTATAGGTGTAGTTGATCCAAGGGGATGAGGTTTCCGGGTCGGCGACGGAAATCAGATCACCCTTTTGGTCTGGTCCAGACCAGCGCACTTGTATCGTGGAACCGGCAATTGCGGTTGCAGGCCCTTCGATCGTGGCCGAAGGACGAAACTCTGGCAGCTCCAACACGACCTGTTTGTCTACAGACCCGATGCCAAACCGTTTTTCCACCGTTTCCTCATCAGCGATTCTGAGGACCGAGATTACGTATTCGCCGCGGTCCAGTTCGGTCCTGATGTCCGCAACTGCCTGGTTTTCGAGAATTGTCCCGTCTGGTGAGGTCAGGTTCCAGATCAAACCTTCGGTGATACGTGGGCCATTGCGCCCATCAATTGCATGAGCACGCAGGCTAACGGGATCAGGCTCTGGTTCTGGGGCTGGCGTAGCTATCACCGCTAGTGCAGTGCTTAGCTCAGCAGCAGTATCCGCCGTTCTGAACGTGCCGCCGGTTTCTTCGGCCAGACACCGCATCTGGGCAATTGCTTCGGGATCTCCGATATTGAACCCGACAACATGGGCGGTGAAATCAACACCTGACTCTTCTAGCGCACGTGCTGCGGCGCACGGGTCTGGATTGCAGGTTTCAATCCCGTCAGAGACTAGGATAACTGTGGCCTTCTCCTCGGTATAACGCAGTGCTTCGGCGGCGTTGATAACCGCGTCCGTCATTGGCGTTTTCCCTTTGGGCTTGATCGAATTTACCGCTTCGACGATCGCGCCGCGTTGATCAACCTCAGGGGGGATGATCGTTTCGATGTCACTGCAATCCCCCTTGCGGCGATGACCATAGACCGTCAGCCCGAGTTCCTGGTTGTCAGGCAGTGTCTTGATCAACTCTCCAACCACGTCCTGGGCGATTGAAATCTTGGCCGTACCGTCGATCTGCCCCCACATCGAACCCGATCCATCAAGTACCAAAATGGCTCGCGACTGCTCTTGTGCGGTGCTTGCTGATGGCGCGATAACGAATAATGCAGTGACGACAGCAAGAAGTAATCTGATCATGTCCTCAGTCCTTTTGCATAGCAAAACAGAGAGATTGCGGTAGGAATTTGCCGACCAAGTGTGGTTGGGCTCTCACCGTTTGGTCGTCGTTAATTGGCAAAGCACGAACTTCTGTCTAGGTTTCAAGCCAGAATTCAGGTGCAACCACGGACAAACCGTAACAGGTGCTCCGATCTGCAATCAAATAGATGGCCTTTCCCCAAATTCAATCCAGTTCAGTTCCTCAGGTAAGCATTGCAACGCCTGAAGCGCCTAAGGAGGCTGTCCGATAACCACACAAAACGGCTATCTATTGATCGCTGATATTTCCGGCTACACCCAGTTTCTGACATCTTCTGAACTTGAGCATGCGAACCCAATTTTGCAGTCATTGCTAAGTGCTATGGTCGAACAGGTCGGCGAACCGCTACAGTTCTGGAAAATGGAAGGCGACGCGGTACAGGCCTATTCAACACAGCAGGGCTTTCCCACTGGCGAGACTTTTCTGGCCACCTGTGGGAACCTCTACAATGCCTTTGCGACCCGCCGGCAGAACATCATCGCCAACACCACTTGCACCTGTCAGGCCTGCGCCAATGTGACTGGATTGGACCTAAAGATCATTGACCACCACGGGGAATTCGAAGAGATGCAAGTTGGCCCAATGAAAGACATCTCGGGGGCGGATGTGATATTGGTTCACCGGATGACAAAGACCGATGTTGGCTCCGTCACAGGCATCCGCAGTTACGCCCTGTTCAGTGAGGCGGCGGTGAGGGCCATGGATATCGAAGATGCGCTGGTCCCGTATTCCCACCCCTTTGAGCACTTTGGCGAGGTTTCGATGCAGGTCTATGATCGGGCAAAGCCTGGGAGAGCTTCCGCGTAGCTGTGAACATTTTTTCTTGGAAGAAACGGATGGCGTCTGGATCTACCATCGCCATTTTGATCTGCCGATTGTCGCAATCTGGGATGCCTTGACCGCCCCGGAACTTAAACAACGCTGGATGGACGGTATGATATCGGTGACGGTCGAACGACCAAAAGGACGTATTGGCGCCGGATCAGGATATCATTGTGCCCACAAAGCTGCCGACTTTCGTTATTGGGTCACGGATTGGGAACCCTTTGAATATTTTCCACGCGTATCCACGATCCGGGCCGGGAGAGCATCAGTAAGCCTGAGACGTACCAGCTGAAACCAACCAGTACAGGAACTGACTTTCGCTACACCATTGGCCAGGCCCATGATGCCGAGGGAAATCGTTCTAAGATTTCGGAACAGGAGGCTGTTGGTTTTCTTTCGGAATTCTGGCCGGTTTGCTTCGATGAAATGGAAGCACTGCTCCGCAATGTTGAATAGTCATTGATCCATATAGCTGGGATTGAGTGTTGCCCAAGCCAGTTGAGCCACTGGCTGTCCGCCGGGACAAGACTTTAAAAACCGTTGGTATGGCGATCCGTTAAAAGTGAGCTATCTTTGATCGATCCAGCCAATTACTGGCTGTGTTATCAAACCGGAGGTCTCCATGACACTTAAGCAATCCGCTCAACAGTTCTTTGATGCATGTGAGACTGGAAAAGGGTGGGAGATCTGCAAGCAATGGTGCCACGCCCAAGCGACGTTTTCAGCACAGGCTGATGCCCTTGCAGAGGTCTCGACGCTCGAAGGTTATACCGATTGGATGAAGGGGTTGCTGACACCAATGCCGGATGGGCACTACGAATTGAAATCCTTTGCCGTGGATGATGAACGAGGCAATGTGATGGCTGCAGCAGTGTTCCACGGGACCCATACCGTTGATGCCGGGTCAGGTGCGCCAACGGGCAAATCCGTTTCTGCCGACTATGTTTATGTGATGGATTTCGACGGTGAGAAAATCAAACACATGACCAAGATCTGGAATGATGGCCACTCTCTGAAACAACTCGGATGGGCGTAACAAGCATATTGAGACACTGAGCGCAGGCCCCGACCAATTGTCCATTTACGATGGCTGGATTTGGTTTGCCCGGTGTCCGCTCTTACAACGATTGGCTCCTCTCACAGGCAGACGCAGATACCCATTGTAGGGCATGTTTGAAAACCGGTTAGAGCAGGAACCATTTCTCCAGTCTGCTCCCCGCCCATTCTGTTAAAATTCCCTACCAACGGCATCGTTCTCAGGGCGCGCTAGGACGGTGAATGCAATACACCGTTCAGATAACATTTTTCGAATGTAATTGTTCGCGAACAATAGTTTATCAACGGTGCCTTTTCACTGCACATAACCGCGGGTCACCTTCCGCTTGCAGCAAATGTTGCAATTCTAGTATTGGCAAATTGAGTGCTAAAAGAATTTTTTTGTAAGGCAATGTAGTGCGAAATTTACTTAGGCTATCTGGTTCTGCGTTGGCCCTCTTATTTTTGGGTTTTGGTCTAAGCTGGCTTTGGGTGATGCCCAAGGGCGAGCTGAAAGGGGTTTGGCAGTCTGACGGCTATGGGCTGGTAATCGACGTTGGTTCACTTTGGATTGATGTCTATGAACAGACCAAGGTCAGCTGTTTGCATCAGTCACGCATACCGTCACATCTGAGCCTGGTGAACTGGCTTGAAGATGTGACGTTTGGGATGGAGGAAGACCGGCTGCGTCTTGATGTGTCTGGTGTGCTTAATCCGATCATGGCGGATGGGATCCCGGTTCTTCCAGATCTCTGCCATACAGCAACGCCCAAAGCCCCCGGTACTACACAAGAGAATTTTGACGTGGCCTGGCAGGTTATGCAGGAGCATTATGCTTTCTTCGATTTACATGGAGTAGATTGGAGCGAAAAGCGTAAGACGCTGCGGCCTTCTGTGGATGCTGTTCTGGACGACACCGCGTTATTTGCCCTGCTGAGCAAGCTTTTAACCGGGCTAGACGACGGCCATACCTATATCCAAACGCCCGGTGACGGGTTCTCCCCCGAGTTGACCGACCCATGGCATGCCGAGCGTGTTGCGTTTTCAAAGGTAACTGCAGGGGCAGTTCGTGAAGGGCTGACCAAAGTAGACGGAAGCCAACTTAGCTATGGTTGGTTGACGCCGGAGATTGGGTTTATCTCATTTGCGGGGATGTCAGTTGCCTCTGTTAACGGCCACACCGACTCGGTTGTAGCGACCAGGGCCTTCGCTGTTGTTGCACAGGAATTGGCAGCGGCAAAGGCCATCGTGTTGGATATACGGTTCAACCCTGGTGGGTCAGATGACGTTGCACTGGCCTATGCCAGTTTTTTCGTAGATGGAGGCGTTCCCGCCTTTACCAAATCCACGCGTAACGTATCCGGTTATACATCACCATTTACCGCAATGATCCCAGACACGCCCATTTCATTCGATCAGCCCAGCCTGCTTCTTACCAGTAACTATAGTGCAAGTGCGGCTGAGATATTCGCCCTCGCGATGCAGCCATTGGAGCACGTTCAAAGTCTGGGCACCACAACATCAGGTGGATTGTCAGATATCATGGAGGTCAGCTTACCTAATGGGTGGCAACTCGGATTTTCGCATCAGCGCTACCTAACGCTTGATGGCGTCCTTTATGAAGGCCTTGGCGTTCCGGCGCATTGGCCCCGTGCGATGGATGTCAGCGGGTTTCGCGCAGGCAACGACAGCCTGTTGGAAGAGGCAAAGCAGCGTCTTACGGCACAGATTTCCGTCTCTTCGGACTGATTTTATTGAGGTTAGGCTCCCCGAAGACGTGATCCGAATGCAGTTTAATGCGTTTGCGTAAGGCACGTCGATGGATGGCGTCGGCCACTCGATGACAATTTCATCTGGGTGTGGAACTGGGGGGCGGCAGGGCATGACCCTGAACAAAGGCGCGCGACCCAAGGTGTGAGAGCAAATGTGCCAAATCAAGAAGAGAAGGTGCGGTTGCAACAGTCATAAGGCAGATCAATAAAATAAATAAAGAGGGGACACTGTAGAAACGGTGTGGCTTACTAAATCAGTCAGATACCGAATATCCCAAGTACCAAAAAAGCTTTCTGCCTTGCGTTTGTTACAACCGCACCAAACATTTAGCCTTAAAGTTGACCATAGGGTATGCGGGTATTCCTGACCTTTTGAAGACGGTAGTTTTGAGCCATAGTTTCGTTTGATGCATTGACGCGGCAGAGCTGTCGGAACAGTCTGCCGATATGAAAAACTCTTTGACCATTCTCCGCCTGCCACGCCCATTTGATCCTGAACTTGGGGCGGACGCCCGTGCTCAGGTTCCTGCTCTGGACGGCGATCTGGCGGCGCTTGTGTACGGCGCAGCCGGGTCAAGCCCTTACCTGAAAGAGTTGATCGGGCGCGAGGCCAGCTGGCTGGAAGAGGCGTTGGATGACCCTCAGCTTGCAATGACACAAGTGTTTGATGCCTGTCGTGCTCTGGCCCCAGATCAGATGAAACCGGGATTGCGACAGGCCAAACGAAGGGTGGCACTACTGACGGGTTTGGCCGATTTGGGCGGCGGCTGGAGTTTGGAACGGGTGACCGGTGCACTAACCGACTTTGGCGCGCTGGCAGCAGATGTGGCGATTAAAGCAGAGATTGCAACCTTGATCCGCCGAAAGAAACTGCCGGGTATGGTTGAAGATGACATTGCCACGGCTGCGGGCCTTAGCATTCTGGCGATGGGCAAGATGGGCGCACATGAGCTGAACTATAGTTCAGACATCGATATGATCTGCCTGTTTGATGAAAGCCGGTTTGATCCCGATGATTTTTTTGAAGTCCGTCAGGGGATGGTGCGTGCGACGCGCAATATGTGCGCAACGCTGAGTGACCGAACGGCTGATGGCTATGTCTTTCGCACCGATCTGCGCCTGCGTCCAGATCCTGCCGTTACACCTGTGTGTCTGGCAATGGAAACAGCAGAGCGTTATTACGAAAGTCTGGGCCGCACCTGGGAGCGTGCCGCGTACATCAAAGCCCGCGCCTGTGCCGGAGATCTGGCGGCGGGTGAGCGATTTTTGAAAACACTTCGCCCCTTTGTGTGGCGCCGCCATCTAGATTTTGCGGCCATTCAGGACGCCCATGACATGCGGCTTAGAATACGCGAGAACAAAGGGACGGGTGGAGCCATCGAGGTCCCCGGCCACGACATGAAACTGGGTCGCGGTGGAATCCGGGAGATCGAATTCTTTACTCAAACCCGGCAGTTGATAGCAGGCGGGCGCGACGAAGGGCTGCGCCTGCGCGGTACGGTAGAGGGGCTGGCAGCATTGGCTGACCGGGACTGGATACCAGAAGAGGTTGCGGTGAAACTGACCGATCATTATTGCGCGCATCGCGAGGTCGAGCACCGCATCCAGATGGTACATGATGCCCAAACACATCAAATGCCAAAGTCAGAGGATGGGCTGGCACGCGTGGCATGTTTGATGGGCCGCGATGTCGAAGACTTGAAGGAAGAGATCAAGGAACGTCTGAGCGAAGTTCATGTACTGACCGAAGACTTTTTTGCACCCGGGCCTGATGCCAATCATGTTGCACTGTCCCATGATCTAAACGGCGATATCATCGCGCGCTGGCGCACCTATCCTGCGTTGCGATCCGCGCGAGGTGCGCGGATTTTCGAAAGGCTCAAACCTGAACTGCTGTCACGGTTGAATAAAACCGCGAAACCGGCAGAGGCACTGGTGGCCCTGGATGGATTTTTGGCAGGGTTGCCCGCAGGGGTGCAACTGTTTTCCTTATTGGAAGCCAACCCTCAACTGATTGACCTGTTGGTCGATATCGCGGGCACCTCTCCAGCACTTGCCAGCCATCTATCACGCAATTCAGGCGTGTTCGATGCGGTGATTGGTGGGTCGTTTTTTGATGCCTGGCCTGGAGTTGAGGCGCTGGGGCATGAACTGGCAACCATCCTGGCACAGGAAACGGACTATGAGACGCAGTTAGACGCTGCCCGGCGCTGGTGTAAGGAATGGCATTTCCGGATAGGAGTACATCACCTTCGCGGCCTGATAGGTGCACCTGACGCTGGGCGTCAGTATGCTGAATTGGCAGAGGCGGTGATTGTCGCAATTTGCCCCGTGGTGGTAGCACAGTTTGCCATCAAACATGGACCTCCTCCCGGACGCGGGGCTGCGGTTTTGGCCATGGGCTCATTAGGGGCCGGGAGGATCAATGCGCAATCTGACCTTGATGTCATTGTGATCTACGACCCGCAAGCGGAAGACACCTCTGACGGTAAACGTCCACTGGCAACACGTCCCTATTACTCCAGACTGACCCAGGCCCTGATCACTGCTCTGGCCGCCCCGATGTCGCAAGGACGCTTGTACGAGGTTGACATGCGGTTGCGGCCTTCCGGCTCAAAAGGGCCGGTGGCCACCAGTTTTACCAGCTTCATACACTATCAGAAAAACGAAGCCTGGGTCTGGGAACATCTGGCTCTCACCCGCGCCCGTGTTGTGGCTGGGGCCACAGGTCTTGCGCGCGATATTGAAACGTTTCGAAGCTCCGTCCTGTCGACACCAAATGACCAAAATAGGGTTCTGGCTGAGGTGGCTGAAATGCGCGCCCGTCTGGCCGCGGCCAAAAAGCCCGCTGGGATTTGGGATGCCAAGGTTGGTGGCGGCCGGATGATGGATATCGAATTGATGTCACAGGTTGGGGCGCTGTTGTCGGGCAACCCGGCGCAGAATGTCAGCGCAGGATTAAGGGGCACAGTCGCAAGTGGCTGGCTGAGCGTCGCTGAGGCGACACAGTTGCAGGAAGCTTATGATCTATTCTGGTCGGTGCAGACAGCAACACGCTTGTTGTCTGCGACCGGGATAAACACCTCCAATCTGGGCGAGGGCGGAGCACAGTTCCTGTGTCTCAGCACTGGCTTTGACAATCTGGAGGCATTGCAGAATAGCTTGGATGTAAGATACCAGGCCTGCGACGACCTGATTACCCAGGCCTTGGAGCGGGAGAGTGCGGATGTTGGGCAAGACTGAATTGGACCCCAAGTCTCTGATGTATGAGGCGTATCGGATAGATGGGATTACCCCTTCACAATGTCGCAGCATTTTTCTGGATTGGGCGCTTTGCCTGCCTGCGGGGCAGAACAACCGTGATGCGATTCAGGTGATGCTGGATCGATATGGAACAAACAATCCTGACCATCCAATGAGTCTGGTCTTGCGACAGGGGCTAGAGGGTTCTGTAACTCCTAAACGGCGTGGAGGATGGCGTGGGCGGGAACGCCCCCAGTAACCCAGACTGGCAGATATCTATCTCTCAATTGCGCTCAGTGGTGTTGTCGGCCCCGGGACTGAAAGTTTTAGATCACGACACATCTTACCGTCGTCATTTGCAGGCAATTGGTAGCCCTGATCGTCAAACAAACGCCAACCTTGGTTTTGTCCAGATAGTCGCCCCTCTGTTCGGGCTGTTTTTAGGGGCCTTCCCATGATCCGGTGATATCGCTAAGAGAGGCCCATGACAGCTTCCTCTCCTGCGTCCCAGCGCGCCCGCGTCCGTATGAAACCTAAATCCAATGCCCGCGCCATCCGGCATGGGTTTCCTTGGGTCTATGCCAACGAACTGGTCACTGACCGTCGTACCCGTAAACTTGCGCCTGGTGCTCTGGCCGTGCTTGAGGATGAAGCACAGACCCCAATGGGGTTGGTGACGGTCAACCCGGAAAGCAAGATTATCGCCCGGATGCTGGATCGCGATCCACAAGCCGATCTGAACCTTGCTTGGTTTGAAGCCCGCTTAAGCCGTGCACTGCAGATGCGAGAGCAACTGTTTGATGCACCATTCTACCGGTTGGTTCATGCCGAAGCAGATGGTCTGCCAGGGATCGTAATCGACCGTTTTGGGGACGCCTGCGTGGTGCAGCCCAACGCAGCCTGGGCCGAGGTGCATATCGAACTGCTGACCCAAGCTCTGGTCAACGTTACCGGTGTCGGCACCGTGTTGAAAAATGCTGCTGGCCGCACTCGCAGTCTTGAAGGGCTGGATGATGTGAACATGGTACTTCATGGTACCGCACCAGAGGCCCCGATAACGGTGCAGATGAATGGCGCTAGCTACATGGCAGACCTTACCGGTGGTCAGAAAACGGGCCTGTACTACGATCAACGATACAACCACGCATTTGCGTCTCAACTTGTTGCACCCGAAGCCCGCGTGCTGGATGTCTTCTCGCATGTTGGTGGGTTTGGACTGGCCATGCTGGCAGGTGGCGCAGGTTCGGCGCTTTGCGTTGATGGTTCTGCCCCGGCATTGGCCTTAGCAGAGCAGGGGGCTGCTGCCAGCGGGTTTGGCAATAAATTGAGCACCCGCCAGGGCGACGCATTTGATACCCTCGCTGCATTGGCTGCTGAAGGTGAGACCTTTGATGTGGTGATCTGTGATCCACCAGCTTTTGCGCCTTCCAAACCAACACTGGAAGCCGGACTGCGGGCCTATGAGAGGATTGCAAAACTGGCAGCGCCACTGGTAAAACCCGGCGGCTATCTTGGGCTTTGTTCGTGCTCACACGCTGCAGACCTTAGCAAGTTCCGCGGGGCTTCGGCGCGCGGCATTGGTCGGGCCGAACGGTCGCCGCAGTTGATTCACACAGGATATGCCGGAGCGGACCACCCTCAACTGCCGCAGCTGGCCGAAAGTGGCTATCTGAAAGCTGTATTCTTCCGTCTCGACTAAGGTTGCAGCATGAAACTGCTTCTGGATACCTGTGTTCTCTACCCCACTGTGATGCGCGAAATGCTCTTGGGCGCCGCCCGGCTGGGGCATTTCGTGCCTCTGTGGTCGACCCGGATACTGGGCGAGTGGGAACGGGCAGCCATTAAACTGGGTCCGGAAGGCGCGGCGCAGGCCTGCGCTGAGATTGCCCTGATACGCGCCAACTGGCCGCAGGCAGAACTGCCCGCCACGCAAGGATTGGAACAACGGCTGTGGTTACCGGATCCTGCGGATATTCATGTGTTGGCCACTGCCATTTCCGGATCTGCAGATGCCATCGTAACGATGAACAACAAAGATTTCCCGCGCAATATCCTGGCGGAAGAAGGCTTGAAAAGGCTTGGGCCTGACGAGTTGCTTCATTCCATTTGGCTAAAAGACAGCTCGGGAATGCAACAGTTGGGCGAACAGGTCCTTACCGTAGCAAACCGTCTGTCAGGCAGTGAGTGGCAGATCCGTCCCTTGCTAAAAAAGGCGCGCCTGCCACGACTGGCCAAAGCACTGGCGGGTTAGGCAGCTTTCAGGATTTCCGCTGCAATCTCAAACGATTTCAGCCGTGCCTGATGGTCGTGGATTTGCCCGGTTATGATCAGCTCATCGGGCTGATAGCGTTCGATAATATTGGATAGGGCAGCCTGCACTGTGTCTGGGCTGCCGGTGGCAGACACCTGCAAGGCCTCGTTTACACCTGCCAGAACATGCGGTTCCAGATGTGCCGCGATGTCATCAACTGGGGCAGGGAGTTTGCCAGGCTTTCCGAGTCTCAAGCGGGCAAAGGCTTGTTGCATGGTTGTGCGCAACCGGGTGCCTTCGGCATCACTATCTGCTGCAAAAACATTGGCCGCAATCATGGCGTGGGGTTTCTCGAGGTGGACCGACGGCTGAAAACTGCGCCGATAGAGGCTCAGGGCTTCGTCCAGTGCCTGTGGTGCAAAATGTGAGGCAAAAGCATAGGGCAGCCCAAGCTGTGCGGCCAACTGTGCGCCGTAAAGACTGGACCCCAATATCCAGACGGGAACCTGTGTTCCCTGACCGGGAAAGGCCCGGACCTTTTGTTCGGGGTCATCAGGGCCCAAGAATTCCATCAATTCCACCACATCCTGCGGAAAATTGTCACCGTGCCCCATACCACGTCTTAGCGCGCGGGCCGTTAGCATATCGGTACCGGGTGCCCGACCAAGCCCGAGGTCGATCCTATCGCCATGCAGGGCGGCAAGTGTGCCAAAGGATTCCGCGATCATATAGGGCGCATGGTTGGGTAACATGATGCCACCGGCGCCCACTCGAATGCGTTGGGTCTGACTGGCGATATGACCAATAAGTACCGCCGTAGCAGCGCTGGCAATACCGGGCATGTTGTGATGCTCGGCCAGCCAATATCGGTGAAAACCCCAGCTTTCAGCCTTTTGGGCCAATTCGGTGCTGTTTTTCAGAGCCTGCGGGATATAGCTGCCCTCCGGCACAGGGGCAAGATCAAGAAGCGAAAACAGCATTGGGTCTCTCCGTGTCATGTTACGCAGACTTGGGCACTCTGATCTCGTGGTACAAGGGAGCGTTAGGTTTTGTTCCAGCGGCTTTCGAGGTTCTCGAGTGCCGCGATCCGTTCCTCGGTTTTTGGATGGCTCATCAACCAGGCTGGCGCCATGCCCGCACGCTGTTGGGTCAGGGCCTCCAGCTTTAGGAACAGGCTTTTTTGCGGCTCAACACCGATCCCGGCTTTGGTGAGCAAAGCAGCGGCATATTCATCGGCCTCATACTCATCACCGCGCGACAAACGGGCAGCCAGCAGCGAGGTCAACATATTGGCAATCCATCCGCCAATAAGAGGAATGTAACGTCCAATGATCATCATCAGGGCTGTGCGCAGGGCGTTTTGCCCGGAAAAATCTATCATCCGGCGTTTGGCATGCCCCAGTGCAACGTGCCCCAGTTCATGTGCAATAACCGAGGCCAGTTCAGCGTCGCTGACTTCACCTGACTGATACTTGCGGTAAAACCCGCGGGTGATGAAAATCCGCCCATCCGGCGCTGCCAATCCGTTGACTGGATCAATTTCGTAGATGAAAACCGGAATACGTGGAATTTCCAGCGCAGCGGCCATCCGGTCCGTCAGTGCCTTCATTTTTCGATCGGCAAGCTCGGTCGATTTGGCATCCAGTTCTTTATGGGTGCGCCAGATCGAAATGCGATACATCACAATGCCATAGGCAAGGGCAAGCAGGATTGGGGTCAGGCGTAACATGGCTTAGATATGGGCTGTGCAAACGCAATGGGCAAGGGCAAGCCCGTACTGCGGTTCACCGGGTTAAATCTTTCATGCCTTGCTCTAGTCCCGACAGGGTCATTGGAACCATCTGATCCGCAAAAATTTCCCGGACCATGCCAATCGAGTGGGTGTAGTCCCAGTACTTTTCAGGGACCGGGTTAATCCACAGGTTCGACGACCACTGCTCGCGGGCGCGTTGCAACCAGACTTGCCCGGCTTCTTTGTTCCAATGCTCGTTAGCCCCACCCGGATAGGCAATCTCATATGGGGACATCGACGCGTCACCAACAAAGATGCATTTGTAGTCCGGCCCATAGGTCCGCAGCACTTCGTGTGTCGGGATCTGTGCATCCCAACGTCGGGCATTGTCACGCCACACGCCTTCATACAGACAATTGTGGAAGTAATAGTATTCAAGGTGTTTGAATTCGGTGCGCGCGGCCGAGAACAGCTCTTCGACAATTTTAATATGCGGATCCATTGATCCACCAACATCCAGAAACAGCAACACTTTGACGGCGTTATGGCGTTCGGGGCGGGTTTTGACGTCCAGATAGCCGTGCTCAGCCGTCGAACGGATGGTGTTATCCAGATCCAATTCTTCGTGCGCTCCCTGACGCACCCAGCGGCGCAAACGTTTCAGCGCCACCTTAATGTTGCGGGTTCCAAGTTCGACGTCACCGTCCAGATTTTTAAACTCGCGCTTGTCCCAGACCTTGACCGCGCGACCGTGGCGGCCTTCCTTTTGGCCGATCCGCACTCCCTCAGGATTATAGCCATAGGCTCCAAAAGGAGACGTACCAGCCGTACCAACCCATTTGCTGCCACCCTGATGGCGGCCTTCTTGTTCCTTCAGGCGCTCCTTTAGCGTTTCCATCAGTTTGTCAAAGCCGCCAAGGGCTTCAATCTCAGCGCGCTCTTCCTCGCTCAGGTGTTTTTCCGCCATTTTGCGGATCCACTCTTCGGGGATGTCGACAGCATCCATCACAGCCTGCGCCGAAATAGCCTCTAGCCCTTCAAAGGTGGCAGCAAAGGCGCGGTCAAACTTGTCGATATTACGTTCGTCTTTGACCATCGATGAACGGGCAAGGAAATAGAATGCTTCGATGTCATATGTGGCCAACCCAGCCTTAATGGCTTCGAGAAAGGTCAGATACTCACGCAGAGACACAGGGACTGAGGCATTGCGCAGGTTCTCGAAAAAAGGTTGAAACATGGATTTAAAGCGCCATTCGGTGCGCCACAATGGTGATCAACATGCCAGCCAAGCCATATAAAATGCCGTAAACAGCGGCATATTGCAGGATGTCGCCAAGACCCCCACCACGTTTTCGCGCTGAAAATACCCCCAACAGAGCCCCGATTGCCAAGCCGCCGATTACGATCATATTCTGTCCGTCCGTCTATGTATTGGGGCGCAGAGCCGCGATTTCATTCACTTTGGACCGCACCGCCCAGTCTGAACCAAAGCCGTAGCGCGCCCACCCCAGACTGTCCAGCCTGACAGCTTGAGCGGCCTCAAAATCGCCAGTCAACTCCAGCGCTTCAGCCTGCAAGAGCATCAGGGTGGAGAGCAGGGCAGCATTTTCAAACTTCGCCGCGGCGGTGATGCTGGGCTGGGCCATCGTCAGGGCGTTGCTGCCCTGACCGCGGGCAATATCATAGGCCATCATCCGGGCCACAATTTGGGCCCGGTGCAACTGTGTGCTTGGGGATTGCCCCAAATAACGCAATGCGGTTTGAAAGTGCCGTTGCGCCAAAACCGGATCGCTGCTCTGGATCATGCGACCAAGTATATAGTGGCCAAAGGCACGTCGATGATCTTGCCAACCCAGTTTTTGTGCTGTGGTCACAGCTTGGTTGGCGGCACGTCGACGGGTTTCACTTGATACACCGGGGCCCAATGCGGTTTCTATCGATGAGATCCACTCCCGAGGGCTCTCCTGCAGCGCGGTAGACGAAAGGGCGTCGCCCGCCGGGTTGTAACGGGTCAGGATTGCAGGCAGGCGGGCAGCAACCTGTGCACGGCTCATGCCTGTGGAGAGTTCAGGCGCGTAGGTTGCACGTAGAATTAGCATGTCGAACCCGGTCAGAACGGTGTGAACATTGTCGTCGTTGAACACAGAATCAGGCAACCGGTACAGGTCGTTCAGCGGCCCGATAGACTGCGCAAGCTCTTCATGTAAACAATCGCGGACTTCTTGTGGGCTGACATCATTGGGAATGAAAATGGCCAGGGTCTCGCGCTGCCGCAACTGTGCCCAATTGGTGCTAGCCCGGCGCTTGCTGCGCCGATATTCAGCCAAAGAACTGACGTTGGGCACAACAAAGCAGGCGGCTTTGGGTAAGGCTCGGCGGATTTCTGAGCGGCTGACAGATTCAATGGTAATATTGGCGCTGCCGCTGTTGACGCGGCGAATATTGATGCCTGCTTCTTGTTGCAGCCGAGACAACAGGTTGGCCAGATCTGAATTCAGATTGCTCGCAGGTTTGCCAGTTACTCGCAGTGTAATAGGGGCATCAAAACGGGTAAAGGTGGGCAAAGTCGTGCCACCTTCCAGTTTGAAATGCAGGTCCAGAAAATCCCGTGCCATATCGGCATTAGAACGCTGTGGGGCGACCGGGCTTGGGGCGCCAAACGTTTTGACGGGGGGTAAGGCACTGTCAGCAATAGTGGCCCGTGTTGGTGGGCGTTCCAGCGGAACTGTGTCACAGCCCGCCAGGACCACCACAAAAGCCAGAACCGCGCGGCAAATTTTCACCGCTGGTACCGAATAAATGGGGTCTGTTTGCCAATGCGGTCGTAGAGCTTACGCGCTGTGTGGTTGAACTCTTGTGTCATCCAATACACCGAGCCACTTCCCTGCACATCCGCAGCCGCGTAAACAGCTTCAATCAGGGCACGACCAACACCGGTTCCGCGTGTTTCAGGACGGGCATACAGATCCTGCAGATAGCAGGTGTTGTCTTGGGTCCAAGCGTGGCGATGAAACAGATAATGTGTCAGGCCAACCAGGTGACCGTCTTGCTCTGCGACAAAACAGGAGAAATCCTGTGGATCATCCCCAATCAGGCGCGCAAATGTTGTGTCATAGATCGCATCTGGCAAAGACGTTTCGTAAAACTCCAGATAGTCATGCCAGAGTTCAGCCCATTCAGGGCGGTCGTCTGCACGTAAGGCACGGATCGTCACTTTGCTGGTCATCGTTGGAAAATCCAATAGGTGGCGGGAATTCTATAGCTATCAATCATGGTGTCACTGGTCATCACTCATGGCAAGATATGAGACTAGCGTTTGCCGCGTGCCATAAAAGCCAACCGCTCAAACAAATGCACATCCTGTTCGTTCTTCAATAGTGCACCATGTAGCCGGGGCAGGGCGTCCGCACCATCACGGGCCAGATCTTCAGGGGACAGATCCTCAGCCAGTAACAGTTTTAACCAGTCCAGAACCTCAGAGGTAGAGGGCTTCTTTTTCAAACCGGCGGTATCGCGGATCTCGTAAAATTGGGTCAGAGCAGTCGTTAGTAAGGTCTGTTTGATGCCCGGATGGTGTACTTCGACGATCTGCTTCATCGTTTCCGCATCGGGAAAGCGGATGTAGTGGAAAAAGCAGCGCCGCAAAAACGCGTCTGGCAGTTCTTTTTCGTTGTTCGAGGTGATGATCATAATTGGGCGGTGCTTGGCCCGGATGGTTTCACCTGTCTCGTAGACGTAGAACTCCATCTTATCGAGTTCCTGAAGAAGGTCATTGGGGAATTCAATATCTGCTTTGTCGATCTCATCAATCAGCAAAACAACGCGTTCGTCCGCTTCAAATGCCTCCCAAAGTTTGCCTTTTTTGATGTAGTTGCGCACATCGTGCACCCGTTCATCACCCAGCTGACTATCGCGCAGACGGGAGACCGCATCATATTCGTACAAGCCTTGTTGGGCGCGGGTGGTGGATTTGACATTCCACTCGATCATTCGAAGGCCCAGAGCCGTGGAAATCTGGCGTGCCAGCTCGGTTTTGCCGGTGCCAGGTTCGCCTTTAACCAGCAGTGGGCGCTCGAGTGTAACAGCCGCATTAACGGCGATTTTCAGGTCGTCGGTTGCAACATAGTCTTTAGTGCCCTGAAATCGCATGTGTTTCCTACTTTTTTTCTAGCTATTTGAATGATGCTCGGTCGTTACCATGCTTTTAACTCAGTGGAGATACTATTGTGTAGTGACAATCTCGAATGGAGCAGATAAATGCTGCGTCAGAGGGGGCGGCCAGATGTTTGGGAGTACACTATGACCAACATTCATGGCCTGACCGAAGGAGCCGAAATGAAGCAAGAAGTGTTTCTGCCGGATGACTATCGACCGGCCGAAGATGAGCCTTTCATGAATGAAAGGCAGTTGGAGTTTTTCCGACGAAAATTGTTGAACTGGAAGCAAGATCTTCTGGCAGACAGTCGTGACACGATCGAGGGTTTGCAGGATAACACCCGCAATATTCCCGATGATGCCGACCGCGCCAGTGAAGAAACTGATCGATCGCTGGAACTACGTACCCGCGACCGGCAGCGCAAGCTTGTGTCCAAGATCGACGCAGCAATTCGTCGCATTGAAGAAGGTGAATATGGTTACTGCAGCGTTACGGGTGATCCGATTTCGCTGAAGCGCCTGAATGCCAGACCAATCGCTACCATGAGTCTTGAAGCGCAGGAACGGCATGAACGTCGCGAAAGAGTTCACCGCGACGACTGAAGCGCGTTCAAAATCTTGAAAACAATTCAACGCCGGGGCCTGTTGTCCCGGCGTTTTTCGTTTATGTGGGTGAAGCATATACTCGGTTGGACGTGATGGAACTCAAAGGTCAGAGAATTACGATCATTGGTGGTGGTATCGGCGGATTGACCTCTGCCTTGGTGCTGCAGCAACGCGGTGCCTCGGTGACCGTGCTAGAGAAAGCTGAAGCAATTTCCGAAGTTGGTGCCGGGCTTCAAATCAGTCCAAATGGCGTTGCTGTGCTGAAAGCACTGGGATTGCACGATGATCTGGCTTGGCGATCACAGCGGGCACGCGCAGTGGTTCTGAGACATCACAAACACGGGCAGCAAGTTCTTCGGCTGGACCTGGATCAATACAGTGTAGGGCAGAATTTCTACTTTGTGCACCGGTCTGACCTGATCTCAATTTTGGCTGATGCTGTCCGGCGCGCCGGAATTCAGGTGAGGTTGCTTCAAAAAGTGGATCGGGTTGAGGCAGGGCCGTCGCCCGTTGTGCATCTCTCCAATGGTGCTCAGTGCGGCGGTGATTTGGTAGTTGGAGCAGATGGGCTGCATTCTAAAGCCCGCAAAGCATTCAACGAACCGGGCCAGCCGTCTTTTACTGGCCAGGTGGTTTGGCGGGCAACGGTACCAAATGTATTGAACCTGCCCCCCGAAGCGCAGGTTTTTATGGGATCAAAGAGGCACCTGGTGGCCTATCCTTTGCGGGATGGCGGTCTGGTCAACATCGTCGCAGTGCAGGAGCGTAGCGAATGGGCTGACGAAGGCTGGAACCATACAGATGATCCGGCCAATCTTCGGGAGGCGTTTCGAAGTTTTGGTGGCACAGCGGCTGGCCTGTTGTCTGCAGTAGATGATGTCCGTTTATGGGGGTTGTTTCGTCATCCGGTGGCCAAAAATTGGCATCAGGGACGTGTGGCCATTCTGGGCGACGCTGCGCACCCAACGCTGCCCTTTATGGCGCAGGGTGCCAATCTGGCACTGGAAGATGCCTGGGTGTTGGGCGCGTCGCTGGCCTCTGCTGATACCATAGATTCTGGTTTAAGTCTGTATCAACAGCAACGGCGCGACCGGGCGGTGAAAGTCGTTGCTGCAGCCACCAACAATGCTTGGAAATACCATTTGCGCGCGCCGCTAGCCTGGCCTGCGCACCAGTTGCTAAAGCTGGGCGGGCGGTTTGCGCCACAGCGGATGGTCAGCCAATTTGACTGGATTTATCAGCACGATGTGACAGCCCAGCCATAACAGGCTGGCTCTGACCACATCGTAGTGAGGGCTACAGGTCTAGCTCGACCCAAACCGGAACATGGTCTGAAGGCTTGTCGCCACCACGAACATGCTTGTCGATTTGGCAATCCATCAACAGATCGGCGGCCTGAGGCGACAGTAGGAAGTGGTCAATGCGAATGCCGTCATCACGGTTCCACGCACCCGCCTGATAGTCCCAGAACGAATAGTGGCCGGCGTCCTGATGGCGGGCGCGAAAGGCTTCGGTGAAACCCAAATTGACGAGGCGCTGAAACGCTGCACGGCTTTCAGGCCGATGCAGGGCATCTTCTACCCAGGCCTCTGGCCGTTTGGCATCTTCAGCCTGAGGGATGATATTGTAGTCACCTGCCATCAATGCGGGGGCATCCTCAGCCAGCAGCTGCTTGGCGCGTTCGTGTAACCGGTGCATCCAACGCAGCTTGTAATCGTATTTGCCACCCGGTTCGGGACGTCCGTCGTCCTGCAGTTCAACCGGATTTCCGTTGGGTAGATAAAGTCCGCAAACGCGCAACGCCTGTTTGCCTACAACAGTCGCTTCAATCCAACGGGCCTGTACATCATCATCATCGCCAGGCAGGCCACGACGAACATCTTCCAGCGGCAGCTTTGACAGGATTGCAACGCCATTAAAGCCTTTTTGGCCATGGGTTTCGACGTTGTAGCCACGGTCTTCGAATAGCTCACGAGGGAAGGCCTCATCGACGGATTTGACCTCTTGCAGCAACACCACGTCAGGCTGTGCATCATCCAGCCAGGCAGGCAGAGCCTGTGCACGCGCCTTGATACCATTGATGTTGAAGGTGGCGATTTTCATCTCACGTCTCCTGTTGAGGCCAGGAGTGATCTATTGCCGATACCGGCAGGAGAGGCAAGGCAGCGGTTGTGTTGCAGGGATAAGCGATTCGGTTTTGTGTCAGAAACCGACACTGCACGACCGCAAAATCAACCCGTAGTAGAGTAAATTTGGTTTGCGAATTTGCGCTAGCCGACCTGCGGGCCGGAATATTTTCTGGAAATTTATTGCTCTTTTTTTACAGCGATTTGCGAGGTGAAAGCTACAAATTTGCTGCACTAGACCCCTTAGGTTGCACAATTTAGCCGTCAAATCAGCCATTGCGTGTGCTATCAATATGTATACATCCACCCCAATTTAGGAGTTTAGCCATGACCGCCCTTCGTATTCCAACTGAGCTGCCAATTGCCACCAAAACTGCTTCTATCAGCCAGTTCGACGGAGATGGCACAGCGTTGTTTTCTTCAGGGTCAGCGCCAGAAATGAGTGCGGACATTATGAGCGGCGACGCGACTTGGGCGTTTTCATCTGGTTCAACACCTACCTGTGTATCGGATGCCTTGAAAGGTGAAGCAACACAGTTGTTCTCTTCTGGATCCACTTCGGTTCGCTGTCAGCTGACATCAGTTGGTGACGGCACAGAAATGTTCTCGTCAGGCAGCTAAGCATACGGGCAGGCGTGGCGCCTAGTTTTCACAAGGAAGAGGAAAGACCGAAAATGTCAAATATCATTCCTCTCAGGGCGCCACTGTCACAGCCACCAGCTGCTCCGCAATACGGCGCATTGATCGGTAATTTTGCCCAATACCGGAGACAGCAAGATGATGTTTTCTGGCTAAAAGAAAACGCAGAGCTGCTGAATATTCTAGAGTGTACCGGTGCCAAATTATGCGGAGATCAATTCGAACCTCTGGTTAGCTTTTACAGTAACATTGAAAACAGGATCTGTTTTTTTCAGCAATACTATAGGTTTATTCTGTCCATTTGCCTAGACTTAGAGGATCTGGGGTTTGGTGGCGACAAGGGCGAGGAGATTGCCCATTGGGTAGCACGCCAGGGGCTGGCCGAGGCTGAGTTGTCAGATTTACAACGCGCCGAAGCCCGTCGCCTTTTGCTGCGACGCGGTGTTGCCGGTGTCGCGAATAGCATGGCACTTACAGACCGTTTGTATCGCTTTATTAACCGCCCCGAGACATTTGCTCTGCCAAACAAAAAGGCAGCTTATGAACTCACACATATTGTTTTTTACCTATCGGAGTATGGTCGCCGCGATCCCGGGCTTGGCAAGCAAGCCATATTGAGTTTGGAATATGCGGGCCTGTTGGCTTTCTTAGATCAAAACTCAGATTTGTTGGCCGAGGTCTGCATTTCGCTGCTATACGCTGGAAAGCACCCGCCAGCGGCTTGGTTGGACTGGTTGCGTTGGCAAACTGCCGGGTTTGTGATCACCAGTGCCACACCGGGGGCGGGACAAGATGCTTATCATGATTATTTTGTCTGCAACTGGGCAATGGCTACCGTGAAGGGGGCGCCTTTTATTCCACAGATGGCCCCGGGGCCGATGCAGATACGCAAAAGCGCAGCACGGATAGGCCCATTGCGTCAGATGTCGCAGATGTTGTTCGATCTGGGGCGCGATCGTAGCCCTAGTTGGCCGGTGATGCGGCAACATTTGGAGCCGGGACTCAGCAAGGAGTCTTACGAAATCCTACGCACAGCTGAAAGCAGCAGCGTCCATTTTGAGGGGTTCTTTGCCAGTTTTGCACGGTCTTCGTTGGTATTTGGCTAGCAACGGGCAACAAGTCTGGTGTCTTACATTGAGAACGAAGTCCCACAGCCACAGCTGGAACTGGCATTAGGATTTTCAATGGTGAACCGGGCACCAATTAGCTCCTCGGTGAAGTCGATCACCGCATTTTCCAGAAACGGCAGCGACACAGCATCAACCACCACCTGTTCGCCCTGACCCGATAGTACCAGATCGTCGTCCTTGGCATCATCCAGCGCAATTTCGTACTGGAACCCGGAACAGCCACCACCTTCTACCGCGATACGCAGGGCCTGACCCTGCACGGCAGCGCCAATCTCGGCCAGTCGGGCAAAGGCTCTATCGGTTACTTTTGGTGGTAGTTGCATACCATCTCCACGAAGTTCTGTTGCGGCGCAGTCTAATATATAGAAAGGTAGAGGCCGGGCGACAAGATTTGCAAAGGAAAAGATTACAGATGCATGCGCCTTATGCTTCAAAGCCAGAAAACACCCGTGGACGATTGGTTGCCGAAGAGGAGAGTAGTTTTCGCTCGCCTTTCCAGCGAGACCGCGACCGGATCATTCACGCCAGTGCCTTTCGCCGCCTGAAACACAAAACACAGGTTTTTGTTGAACACGAAGGTGATAACTACCGCACGCGGCTAACCCATACGATCGAGGTTGCACAGGTCGGTCGCACCATTGCTGGTGCTTTGGGGCTGAACCAAGAACTGACAGAAGCCGTGGCTCTGGCCCATGACCTGGGCCATACCCCGTTTGGTCATACAGGCGAAGACGCCCTGCATGCGCTGATGGAACCCTATGGTGGGTTTGACCACAACGCACAGGCCATTCGCATCGTCACCGCGCTAGAGCGGCACTACGCTGAATTTGATGGGTTGAACCTGACTTGGGAAACGCTCGAGGCAATTGCCAAACATAACGGCCCCGTGGTTGGCGAACTGCCGTATACTCTGGCCGATTACAACGCGCGGCATGATTTGGAACTACACACCTATGCCAGTGCCGAGGCGCAGGTGGCGGCCCTTGCTGATGATGTTGCCTATAACAATCACGATCTACATGACGGCTTGCGGGCCGGTTTGTTTACCGATGCAGATATTGAACAATTGCCAATCATCGGCCCCTGTTATGCTCAAGTTGATGCGTTGTACTCCGGTCTCGATCCCAACAGGCGCCGCCACGAAGCACTGCGCCGGGTGTTTGGGGTCATGGTCGGGGATGTGATCGATACTGCGCGTGCCGCATTGGCCAAAACCGGGGTGCAAAGTGTTGAAGCTGTCCGGGCTTTAGATCATCCCGTTGTCCAGTTCTCGCGACCGATCTGGGCCGATCTAAAGGAAATCCGCGCGTTTCTGTTCACCCGGATGTACCGCGCACCCACGGTGATGGTGAAGCGGACCGAAGTGGGGAAGGTGGTCGAGGCGCTGTTTCCTTATTATCTGCAAAAGCCACTTCAAATGCCCGATCGCTGGCATGCTGAAATCCAAGCCGCAGATGGCGAAACCGCTTTGGCACGCATCGTGTCGGATTACATTGCTGGCATGACCGACCGTTTTGCCCTGCAAGAGCACCAGAGGCTAATCAAGGGGCTGGAAGTGAGTAAATAGCGGTTTGTCGTGATCTGATGCCTGTTTCCAATTCGCAGCATCAGACCATAAGATATTGACCATTGGGCTGGGCATGATACTTCGCGGTCTTGAACCTATGGGACACCAGACATGAACTTGTTTACAGATATCCGCTCGCTTGTGATTGAAAGCCTCGACACGATGGTGTCTGATGGCACGCTGCCCGCAGGTCTGGACTTGCGAAATGTAGCGGTTGAACCGCCCCGTGACGTTGCTCATGGCGATATGGCGACCAATGCTGCAATGGTACTGGCAAAACCCGCCAAGAAAAAGCCACGCGATATCGCCGAGGCTCTGGCGGTCAAGCTGGCCTCTGATGATCGGGTCACCTCTGCCGAAGTCGCTGGGCCAGGCTTTCTGAACCTGCGTCTTGCAGCATCAGTGTGGCAAGGGATCCCAAAGTCGGTTTTGGGTGCGGGGCTGGATTTCGGCCGTTCCAAGATGGGGCAGGGGCTCAAGGTTAATGTTGAATATGTCTCGGCCAACCCCACTGGGCCGCTACATGTTGGTCATACCCGTGGTGCCGTATTTGGGGATGCACTGGCCAGCCTGTTGGACTTTGCCGGTTACGACGTTACCCGCGAATACTACATCAACGATGGCGGTGGTCAGGTCGACGTCTTGGCGCGGTCTGTCTACCTGCGATATCTTGAGGCACACGGCCAAGAGGTTGCTTTCCCCGATGGCACTTATCCCGGCGACTATTTGATCGACACCGGCAAGGCGCTGAAGGCCAAAGTCGGTGATGCCTATGTTGACCAGCCCGAGGATGTCTGGCTGCAAGAGGTTCGGACCTTCTCGACCGATGCCATGATGGAGCTGATCCGTGCTGACCTGAAGTCGCTGGGCGTGGTAATGGACAAGTTCTATTCAGAGAAATCGCTGTATGGTACCGGCCGGATCGAAGCCGCAATTGGCGAGCTGGATGACAAGGGATTGATCTACGAAGGTGTGCTGGAACCACCAAAGGGGAAGAAGCCTGAGGATTGGGAACCGCGCGAACAAACCCTGTTCAAATCCACCGAACATGGCGACGATGTGGATCGTCCGGTTAAAAAATCCGATGGCGCCTGGACCTACTTCGCGCCTGACATTGCCTATCACTATGACAAGGTTGATCGTGGCTTTGATATGCTGATCGATGTCTTTGGCGCTGATCACGGTGGCTATGTCAAACGGATGAAAGCCGCAGTTTCGGCCCTGTCTGATGGCCGGGTGCCACTGGACATTAAGCTGACGCAGCTGGTCAAACTGTTCAAGGATGGCCAGGAATTCAAGATGTCGAAACGGGCGGGCACCTTTGTCACCCTGCGCGATGTGGTGGATCTGGTCGGGGCTGATGTCACCCGCTTTGTGATGCTGACCCGCAAAAACGATGCATCGCTTGATTTTGATTTTTCCAAAGTGCTGGAGCAGTCCAAGGACAATCCGGTGTTTTATGTGCAATATGCAAATGCCCGGATCTGCTCGACGCTGCGCAAGGCATCAGAGGCCGGAATCGTCACCGATGATGCGACCCTTGGTGCGGCTGATCTGTCATTGCTGGATGATGCGGCACAATTGTCCGTTGCCAAAAAACTGGCTGAATGGCCGCGATTGGTGGACATTGCTGCCCGGACACATGAACCACACCGGGTCGCGTTCTACCTCTATGATCTGGCCTCAGATCTGCACGGATTGTACCATCTCGGCAAATCCAATGACGATTTACGATTTGTTAACACAAGCAGCCAATCGGCAACACATGCAAAATTGGCGCTGGCTCGGGCCGTTTCGATTGTTATTTCTGCCGGTTTGGGTATTCTAGGGGTGAATCCGGCGCAGGAGATGCGGTAACAAAATCGCCCGAAACGCTGGTCTGAGGCAGATCAATAGACCCTGACATGCGCATCGTCGCATCAAACGGGCAGTGAGGCGGACATGGCGTTAAACGCGCAAGCTGGCGATAGCCAGGCTTATTCTTTAGTAGGCGCATCCCTTTCAAGGGCGGCGGCCAATGGAAATCAGTACCAACCACAATATCACAATGGTGATCCGCAGGGCTATGGCCTTACGGATCACCATCATGCCATGGACCACGGGTCTCCCGCAACAGAGAGTGGCGGCGTTGCCAAGGCGGTGGGGCTGCTGGGCGCTGTTGCGTCGCTGGCACTAATCGTTGGAATCGGCGTTTGGGGCTACAAACTGGTGGCGCGTGACGTCAGTGGGGTGCCCGTTGTGCGCTCGCTCGAAGGGCCCATGCGGATACAACCAGACAATCCAGGTGGACGATCTGCGGACAATCAGGGGCTGGCTGTGAATGCTGTCGCTGCCAATGGTACGGCGGCAGACCCAGCTGATCGTTTGACGCTGGCTCCGGCTTCGATGGATCTGACCGAAGATGATGTTCCCGTTTCCGATGTGACAGTTACGGTGGCTCCAATTCCAGCCCCACTTCAAGAGGAACCACTTTCTGAGGCTGCGGTAACAGCTTTTCAGAATGGGGAAATTGATGCCTTGGTGGCCGAACTGACAGAGGGTGTTACCCCGCTGGGTGAGCCTGTGGCTACTCTGGCCTCGGTTGCTGCGCCGGTAATTGTCCAACCCACACCTCTGCAGCCAGTGGAAACTGCCGCAATTATACCTCTTGCTCCGTCACCAGCCGTTTTGAATGCCCCCGGTGTTAAAGTGTCCTTACGTCCATTGGTGCGCCCCGCTCGCGCATCGCTCTCGCAAGGCAGTGGTACGCCAATACAAGGTCGCTCTGCTCTGGAAGTTGAGGCTACAAGCCTGGCTGCGGGGACACGGTTGGCACAGCTTGGTGCCTATGAAAGTGCGGCTGTGGCGCGGGCTGAATGGGAACGTATTTACGGTCAGTTTGGAGATTACTTTGAAGGCAAGAGCCGGGTAATCCAAAAGGCTGAAAGTGGCGGTCGCACCTTCTATCGGTTGCGCGCGATGGGCTTTGATGATCTGTCGGATGCCCGCCGGTTCTGCGCGACCTTGGTTGCGGGCAAGGCAGACTGCATTCCAGTGACCACACGCTGATGCGGTTTGGTGCTACCATATTGGACGCCGAAGGGCTGCGATTGACCGCCGAAGAGATGGCTCTGTTTCGTGATACGAATCCCTTTGGCTTTATTCTGTTTGCCCGCAATGTTGATTCGGCTGATCAGGTCCGGGCGTTGTGTGACGATTTCCGCAATGCGGTGGGGCGCAACTGTCCAATTACAATTGACCAGGAAGGTGGCCGTGTTCAACGCTTGCGCCCACCTTTGGCCCGGCAATGGATGCCGCCACTGGAACATGTAGAACGTGTTCTTTTGCCCGAAAACACGACCAGAGCGATGTATCTGCGCTATCGTTTGATTGCGCAGGAACTGTTTGCACTTGGAATCGACAGCAACTGTGCACCGATGGTGGACCTTGCAGGCAGTGAAACACATGCATTTTTGAAAAATCGCTGCTACGCCAGTGATGTCCAAACTGTTGCTGAGTTGGGACGCGCAGCTGCGCAGGGCCTGCTGGATGGCGGTGTGCTGCCGGTGGTGAAGCACTTGCCAGGACATGGTCGGGCCACAGCAGATAGCCATTATGACCTGCCGCATGTCGGTACTGATCCAGACATTCTGGACAGCACTGATTTTGCCGCGTTCCGCAGCCTGAACGATTTGCCGATGGGGATGACCGCACATCTGGTTTATGATGCCATCGACAGTGTCCCAGCCACCCTGTCTCCTGTCATGATGCAACTCATCCGTACCCAGATCGGTTTTGATGGGCTGATCATGACCGACGATATCTCGATGAAGGCCCTGCAGGGGGCACCTGCTGATCTGGCGCGTGCTTCGTTGGATGCGGGCTGTGACGTTGCGCTATATTGCAACGCGCCTTTGGCGGACCGTGCAGCGGTTGCCGATTCAGTGGGTGAAATGACAGACAAGGCCCAAATTCGGGCTGAACGGGCCCTTGCAGCCCGTCGAACACCCGATGAACTTGACATCGATGCCGCCGAAGCGGAACTATCTGCCCTTATGGGCGGATTGGTGTATGGCTAACGATCTATTTCAGGAGACGGCTCAATCGGTTGCCGAAAGGTTGGCTGCCGAAGCGCTGATTGTGGATGTCGACGGGTTTGAAGGCCCGCTCGACGTCTTGTTGACTCTGTCCCGCAGTCAAAAAGTAGACCTGCGCCGGATCTCGGTGTTGGAATTGGCGCGGCAGTACTTGAACTTTGTGGAACGAGCCAAGGTGCTGCGGATTGAACTGGCGGCCGACTATCTGGTGATGGCCGCCTGGTTGGCGTTTTTGAAATCACGCCTTTTGTTGCCGCCTGAACCAGGGGAAGACGGACCAAGCGGTGAAGAGCTCGCGGCCCATCTGGCTTTTCAACTCCAACGACTTCAGGCTATGCGCGATTCTGCAGCCCAACTTATGGCGCAGGATCAGCTGGGCCGTGACTTCTTTGCGCGTGGCCAGTGCGAGGACATCACCCGGATTAAGACCGTAACTTACAATGCCACTTTGCTGGATCTGATGCAGGGCTATGCCCGTATCCGTACCCGTGATGATTTTCGTCCGTTTGTATTGGACCGAGAATCAGTCTTCACCATGGAAGAGGCACTGGAGCGCATGCGCAAGCTGATCGGGTTTACTGGCAGTTGGACGGATATGCTGAGCTATCTGCCCGACGGTTGGCACAGTGATCCAGTCAAACGCCGCTCCGCCACGGCTGCAACTTTTGCCGCCTCGCTACAGCTGGTAAAAGAGGGCAAGGTGCAGCTGCGACAAAGCGAGACCTACGCCCCAATTCAACTGCGCAGCTGCGACAAGGAAAATTGATGGAAAACCATAGCGCAGCTCCAGAAGGTGAAAACGAAAGCCTGTTTGACGCACCCTTGATGGCTGAACAGGAACGTATGGTTGAGGCTGTGTTGTTTGCCAGTGCTGCGCCAGTCACCCTGAGAGATCTCGAAGCAAGGATGCCGTACGGCTGTAATCCTGGCGAGGCATTGGCGCATTTGCGCAAGAAATACGAAGGCCGTGGTGTGCATGTGGTTCGCATTGGCGATACCTGGGCGATGCGAACGGCACCAGACCTTGGCTTTCTGATGCAAAAAGAAACCGTTGAGACGCGCAAGCTGAGCAGAGCAGCAATCGAAACGCTGGCGATCATTGCGTATCATCAACCGGTGACACGGGCGGAAATCGAAGAAATTCGGGGCGTATCCGTGTCGCGCGGTACGATCGACCAACTTCTCGAAATGGAGTGGATCCGGCTTGGGCGACGTAAAATGACACCAGGCCGTCCAGTGACCTTTGTGGTCACCCCACAGTTTCTGGACCATTTTGGTTTGGAAAGTGCCCGCGATTTGCCTGGATTGAAAGAATTGCGCGCAGCTGGTTTGCTGGAAAACCGGCCGCCGCCGGGTGCAATGGCGCTAGGCGATTTGGATGTTGATGATGACGATGCCCAAACCGAATTGTTCGAAGAGTGACATTGGCATCTGTCTTCGCCTCGAAATCAACTTAATCGACTGATATTTCCGGCACTGATCTCAAGGGGATGCCAGTATGAATATGAACAGTTTGATAAACATGATTGTGCGGCAGTTGATGCGGCGCGGTGTGAACTCTGGAATTAGGGCGGGTATCAACGCAGTTTCAAAACGGCGCACCACAGGCCGTCACAATGACCAGACCAAAGATGCGCCAGATTTGAATGGTGATGCCAAACGCCGGGCTAAACAGATGCGTCTGGTGCGGCGTGGGCCATGGCAGTAGGTCGACGTAGCCCTTTGGCTTCGAACATCTCGATCAGGCACAAAAACGCTGACACTGCCAAACAACCAGCCAAACCCCAGTTTGCATAGGCCAGCCCGCCAAGCGCAGGCACCGCAAAGATGCACAGATATGTTGCTGTGCTATACAGCCCCATGATGGCGCCGCGTTGTGACGGGTCTAAGGCCGTCAGTCTTGCCACCAGCAAATTTAAGCCAAGATGCTGAAAGATGCCCCAAAGCGCGGCCACCATCAGCAGCCCATAAAAGGTACCAGACAGTGCGATCATGCATACATACGTCAGGGTGATAGCCAGAAACACCGGTGCTGTTGCGCGTTCCAACCCGATTTTATCCAAGATAGGGTCTGCTAACACAGCCAGTCCAAAACCAATCCCATAGAAAAGCGGAACCAACCCGGCTTTTGTCGTGCTTAACCCTAAATCCACAGTGACATGGGCGCCAATGAAGAAGTAGGTGATGTAAAAGCTGAGCATCAACAACACGGTAGCCAGCAGGCCGCGCTTAATTCCGGGGACCTTGAGTGCAGTCAATGGCGACGTCGCACGGCCGCCAGAACTTCCCAAGTTACGAAGACGGGTACTGAAGAGCCAAAGCAAGGCGGTCCCAACCGATAACGAGATATAGACTGCCCGCCAGCCGAAGTGATCAGTGATCCAGGCGCCAAGGCTGACACCCAATACCAATGAAACTGTCCACCCTGTCAAAACAGCTCCCAAAGTCTGCGACTCACGACCCTTGGGCGCAATGGTCACGGCCAGCGTGTAGATAGATGGTAAAGCGGCCCCAGCGGCCACCCCGCATAGGGTCTGCGCGGCAATCAAGGCATAAAGAGTCGGCGCAAAGGCACTGGCGGCTAAGCCGATGGCCAGAAACACCAGGGTAACCCGCAACAGGCGGCCGGCACCAAACCGATCCCCTAGGGGGGCCAGTAACATGGCAGCAAAGGCGACACCCAACCCATACGCACTGGCGGCCTGCATCACCTGTGCAGCGCTGACCTGCAAGTCAGCACCAACAGCTGTGACCAGAGGGGACAGCAACAGTGAATTTGCCCCAATCACCCCAATGGCGCTTAGCAAAATGAGAATCGATGCCACCATGATCTTGCCCTCGAAGATTGTTCAGAGGTAACCTCTATTCACGGAATTTGGTTCTGTGAAGTGTAGAGGGTACCCGTGATGACAAAAACAGATAGCATTCAGAGGAAACCCCGTGCTGCACGGGAATTGGACGATCTGGACAGAAGAATATTAGGTGAGTTAAGCCGCGACGCAACCCAGGCCTATGCGGCAATTAGTCAGGTGGTTGGCCTGTCTCCACCCGCGGTGCACGAACGGGTTAAACGGTTGCGCGCCTCAGGGGCGATCAAAGCAACTGTGGCCCAATTGGATGGACCGGCGGTTGGAAAGCCATTGCTGGCCTTCATCCATGTGGACACTGTGGGGTGGGGCAAGACCAGCGCAATGATGGCGCTAGGCGACTGGCCGGAGGTGGAGGAGATTCACTCTGCGACAGGGGACACCTGTCTAATCCTCAAGGTTCGTGTTGCCTCGCCACTGGCGTTAGAGGGGCTGTTGTCGCAGCTTTATGATACCCAGGGTGTGCGTGGGACCCGCACATATCTAACCCTGTCGACACATTTGGAACGCGCCGTGCAGGCCGAGGTTTCAACCGACCTTGAAGACATGGCGGGGATCAAGTGAGGTTCGCTTTATGCTTTTGTTTTGAAGTGCTTGGAGAGCTTTAGACCCTGGCCTTGATAGTTCGACGCAATGCCGGAACCATAGAGTTGTTCCGGCACCTGCGCCATTTTCTCATACACAAGTCGGCCGACAACCTGACCATGTTCCAAAACAAACGGAGCCTCGTGGCAACGCACTTCCAACACCCCGCGCGATCCGGCCCCACCAGCTGCATCATGGCCAAATCCAGGATCAAAGAAACCTGCATAGTGGACTCTGAACTCCCCAACCATGGCGAGGTAAGGGGCCATTTCAGCGGCGTATTCCGGTGGAATATGGACGGCTTCGCGGCTGACCAGGATGTAAAATGCGCCGGGATCCAGAATGATACGGCCTTGGGTGGTGCGGACTTCTTCCCAATAATCATGGGCGTCGTATTCGCCAATGCGTTCCAGATCAATCACCCCAGTGTGGGGTTTGGCGCGATATCCAACCAGATCACTGCCGGGCAGCTGCAGATCAACTGAAAAGCCGAGACCATCCTGAATGACCGCAGGCCCGTCGACCAATGGGGACTGGGCGTGAAGCAAATTCAGCTCATCGTCACTGAGGACAGCCTGACCCGTTCGGAACCGTATCTGGTTCAGGCGCATTCCCGGTCGAACCAGAACCGAAAAAGACCGCGGGCAGATTTCAGCGTATAGGGGGCCAGTATATCCGGGTTTGATACGATCAAATTCCACACCACCATCCGTAATGGTACGGGTGAGCAGATCCAGACGTCCGGTCGAACTTTTGGCATTGGCCACTGCGGAGACATCATCTGGCAGGTCCAGCTGCTCCATCAAAGGAACCACGTAGACGCAGCCTTTTTCCAGCACAGCGCCATCGCTCAGGTCGATGCGGTGCATTTCGAATTCGTTCAGACGATCGGCGACACTCTGGCCGTGTCCTGCCAAAAACGAGGCGCGCACCCGGTAGGCCATTGTGCCCAGACGCAGGTCAAGGCTGGCGGGTTGGATCTGGGCGGCTTCAACGGAAGGCGATCCGTTGATTTCGCCGCGTTCGATCATCGTTTCAATGGCTTGGCTGGGTAGTACGCCGGTCATGGTGGATCCTGTCTCTGGTCGTGCCATGAGTGCAACGACCTGCTGAGTCTGGCCTATTTTTAGTCTCGGCGCAATTCGACAAGTGCCAAGTATTGCTCGGCGGATAAACAAAACGCCCGGGTGATTTCTCACCCGAGCGTTTTTGTATGGTCGGGCTAGCAGGACTCGAACCTGCGACCTTCCGTCCCCCAGACGGACGCGCTACCAGGCTGCGCCATAGCCCGTTATTGAGAGCGTTCTACTGGATTTGAGGGCAGGGGCAAGAGGGAAATTTGGACTTTGATCAATTGGCAGGCTGATTGTTCTGGCCAGCCATAAGTGTTTTGAGTTGCCCGGCACAAATCAAGGCTTGTTCTTGGCTGGCTGCATCCAAAGAGGTGATGTTTGCCAGTTGAGCCAGAACGCCTGCATGTACCACAGTCAGCGAGTCATCAGCGATGTCTTCGATCTCGACAATCAGTGGAGTCGCCGCCACCGGCGGGGGTGCTGTGGTCGCATCAGTCTCGTTCAGGGCATCGATGGTTTCTGCAGGAACAGGGTCGGGCTCTGCAGGAATTGGGTCAGCCGCTGGATGTGATGTCGGAGATTGGCTTTCAAATTCAATCAGGTCAGCAGCCGCATCAAAGCTCTCTTCAACGGGAGAGCTCGGCGGGGTTGGCTCATGTGGAGCATCGAGATCCATATGCATTTGGTCCGGGACTGAAGGACGCGGTGCAACAAAATCTACAAAGGCGTCTTCGATCTCGACCACCGGCATCGGGTCCGCGGTCGCCTCTAGTGATGCCGAGCGCTCCGAAACATATGCAGGGCCGTGGTCGCGCAACAGGGCCTGTACCTGTTTGATGGTCTGGCCTTCGTCATGCAGGAGGTGCTTGATCCCGCCCAGCAACAACATGTCAGCGGGGCGGTAATAGCGTCGCCCGCCCGCGCGTTTAACCGGTTTGATTTGGCTAAATTTACTTTCCCAAAAACGCAAAACATGCGCCGGAATCCCTAACCATTCCGCAACTTCACTGATTGTGCGAAAGGCATCTGGTGACTTTGACATAAAATTTGGTCCTGTTACGAGCGGTTGCCGCCAGCGACACGATCTTTCATCAAATGCGAAGGCCGGAAGGTCAAAACTCGACGAGGTTGAATTGGAACCTCTTCGCCGGTCTTTGGGTTGCGGCCAATACGGGCGGATTTGTCCCGCACGCTAAAGGTGCCAAAAGACGAGATTTTTACCTGTTCGCCGCGGACCAATGCATCAGACATATGGCCGAGCATGCTTTCCACCAGCTGGGCACTTTCGTTACGTGAAAGCCCAACTTCGCGAAAAACGGCTTCGCTTAAATCCATTCGCGTCAGAGTCGTGTCACTCATAACCAATCCCCTTGTTTTATAAACAATAGGGCGTAGAGAATTTCCCTGTCAATATCAATGATTTGCAATGACCGGATTCGTAGACCTGTGTCTGGCTCAAAAACTTACCAGCGCAGAACCACTGAACCCCAGGCTAAACCGCCGCCAATGGCCTCAGCAACGATCAGATCGCCGCGCTTGATTTGACCCCGTTGCTTACCAATTGAGAGTGCCAAGGGAATCGAAGCTGCAGAGGTGTTGCCGTGGTCCTGAACAGTTACCACAACCTTATCCATGCTCAGTCCCATTTTCTTGGCGGTGCCCTGAATGATCCGTATATTTGCTTGATGGGGGACAATCCAGTCGACCTCCGGAGCTGTCAGACCAGCCCGGTCTAGGGCTGTATTGGCAGTTGAGGCCAGTTTTTCGACCGCATGGCGAAACACCTGATTTCCCTGCATCCGCAGAAAGCCGGTGTTCTGGGTCGATACGCCGCCGTCCACATACAAAAGGTCTTTGTAGCGCCCGTCCGAGTTCAGATCTGTGGAAAGAATGCCCCGGTCATCACTGTCTCCTTGGCCTTCCTGGGCTTCAAGCACAACAGCCCCAGCCCCATCACCAAACAAGACACAGGTCGAGCGGTCGCTCCAGTCCATGATTCGGCTAAACGTTTCCGCACCAATCACTAGCACGCGTTTGGCTTGCCCTGAAAGGATCAGCGCATTTGCGTTGCTCAGGGCAAATACAAATCCGGCGCAGACCGCCTGGACATCAAAGGCAAAGCCACGGGTCATCCCCAGGGCGGCCTGAACCATGGTTGCTGCGGACGGGAAGGTCAGATCGGCGGTAGATGTTGCCAGAACAATTGCATCAATGTCATTTGCTTCGCAGCCTGCGTCGGCGAGTGCGGCCTTAGCGGCATGTGTGGCCAAATCAGAGGTGGTTTCACCCTCGGCGGCAAAATGGCGGCGTTCAATCCCCGAACGGGAGCGAATCCACTCGTCTGAGGTTTCGAGCGAGGCTTCGAACTCTGCGTTTTCGACCACACGCTCTGGAAGATAATGTCCAACACCGGTAATCACAGCACGTCGCGTCATTCTATTGCCTGCCTTTAGTCTTTTTGAGTAGTTGCCCTGGCGAAGTCGCGGGCAGGTGTATCTTGGGTAAGCTCAACTGAGGATGCAACCCGTGCCGCCAGCTTTTCTGCAAAGCCTTGTTCAGCGAGACGGAACGCCAGTTTAACTGCAGCGGACACTCCGGTTGCATCAGCGCCACCGTGGGATTTGACCACGGTGCCATTCAGACCAAGGAACACACCGCCATTTACCCGGCGCGGATCGATTTTTTTGGAGAGACGCGTAAGCGATGGCAGCGCCAGCAGGGCCGCCAGTCGTGACAATATGGAATATTGAAAGGCGTCACGCAGCGTCGATCTGATCAAGCTTGCAGTGCCTTCGCCAGTCTTGATCGCAACATTTCCGGTAAAGCCATCAGTCACGATCACATCTGCGGTGCTGCCAGGAATATCACTGCCTTCGACAAAACCGACAAATTCAAAGCTCCCGCGATCGGCATGTTCAGCGATCAGCGCATAGGCTTCTTTCAGCTCGGCATGGCCTTTGTGTTCTTCAGTTCCCACATTCAACAACCCAACCCGAGGGCGGGCGATGTCCATAGAGTTGCGGGTATAGGACGTGCCCATCAGGGCGTACTGCAGCAGATCCTGGGCATCGGCCCGCACATCTGCCCCGACATCCAACATCACGTTGAACCCCTGAGGATTGCTCGATGGCCACAAAATTGCGATGGCAGGCCGGTTGACGCCGGGCAGCTTACGCAGGCGGATCATGCTGACAGCCATCAAGGCGCCAGTATTGCCACAGGAGACAGCCCCGGCGGCTTCCCCATGCTTAACTGATTCGATGGTTGACCACATCGAGGTGCCCTTGCCATTGCGCATGACCTGAGATGGCTTGTCGTCCATCGTCACAACATCGCGCGCATCTCGAACCTCAACGCGCCCATCTAAGACACGTTTCTTGGCAACCAGAGGTGTCAGCTGCTCGATTGGCCCGTGCAGGATGAACCTGATATCCGGGTTCATTTTTGCGGACATGGCAATGCCGGCCACCACAACTGTGGGACCGGCATCTCCGCCCATGGCGTCGACCGAAATGGTATTACGGCCAGCAGGTACCTGAGTATGGTCGGTTTGACCTGTCATGCGTAAGCCTGTCTGGCAAATGAGCGTATAACGGGGCTTATGCCGCGTCCTCGTCGATTTCGTCGTTGGTGCTGACGATTTCTTTATCGCCGTATGTACCACACGAAGGGCATACGTGGTGCGGGCGCTTCAGCTCACCGCAGCTCGGGCATTCGTTCGGGTTTGCAGCAACCAGGGCATCGTGTGCACGACGATTGTTGCGACGCGACTTGGATACTTTGTTCTGTTGGACAGCCATGTCTCAACCTTTGTCTATTGGGGCCGTGGGGCAGATCCCGGTGGCCGGATTTCGTTGTTCGTTTCAAACGGTGTGACGAGCGTTTAGGCCGCGGCCTGTCCGATGTCCAACCATAATTCCGATGAGCGCGCGAAAATACTGCGAATCCGACGCTGTGCAAGCGGTATTTAGGGCAGCAAAACGGATTGGACCAGAGCTCATATGTCTTTAATGCAATAAAATATCCCTAGTGATCCTTTTTGAGCTGATCCTGCAACTCGGCTAGCCCGGCAAACGGCCGGGTGTCTTCGTCCCGCATGGGTTCCTCTCCTGGTGCCGTGAACACGGCTTCGCCAAGTTCGACACCTTCTTTTCGCGGGTAGTGCGGTATCGCGAGTGCCAGAGCTTCTACCATTACTGCCTGAGGGTCGATATGGCTGCCAAGCAATTCAGCGTTGTCATCTTCTGGCATTTCCACCTCGGGTTCGTCGGAAGTTTCCATACCTGCAAGAAAAAAACGTTCAACCGGAACGTCGATACGGGTGGTCACTGGTTCCAGTGTGACGACGCAAACCTGTAGGGCTGTTGCACCAAGCTTACCGGTCAAGTGCCAGTCGCGTTGATTCTGGGCGTTTATCTCACCAGTGAACCTTAGTTTACGTAATCCACGCAAATCCAGTTCCGAGGCCAACGCCGTCATGGCGGCGGAATCAGGGCGAATATCAAAGCTTGTCGGGCTGTTTTGGGACAGATCGGCAACGCGTAGGGCAGGGGTATCAGACATCGCGGACACTTTCGTTTCTTGAACCGGAGGCCGGGTTTAGGTAATCGGGTTCAAAGGCGTTATCAAGCCGCGACGGGAGAGCAGCATGTTGTCATTGGCATATCGGTTGAAATCAGTGTTTAGAATCGTGGTTCTTACAGGGGCAGGGTTGGCACTGGTCAGCTGCGCTGGCCAATACCGCAATCATGGTTATGTGCCCAGTGAAGAGGACTTGGCCGAGGTTGTTCTTGGCGTCGATACTCGGGATTCTGTCGCTGAAACAATAGGTGCTCCGTCGTCTTCCGGAGTTTTAGATGCTAGCGGATATTACTACATCGCCACCCGGTTGCGTCATTATGGTCCCAGTGAGCCCAAACCGGTTTCGCGTGAACTGGTCGCCATCAGCTTTGATCAGGCAGGTGTTGTCAGCGGGGTTGAACGTTATGGGCTTGAGAACGGTAATGTGATTCCTTTGCAGCGGCGAGTGACCAGTACGGGCGTTCAGGATAAAACATTCCTGCGCCAGCTGATGGGTAGCTTGGGCAACATAGGACCAGGTGATCTCCTTCAATAAAGGGGGGCGGTGTCAATTGGCCCAATCAAGGCGTCTTGTTGACGTTGCGGAGATCAGCCATGCCACATCCCACTGAAATCCTGAGCAAGGGGCACTACCGTGCCCGATTTGCTCAGGGTGACCGCGATCTGTCCGCCGCGCAGAGTTTCCGAAGCCAGTGCTTTGGTATCACAACACCTGATCTGGATCGTTTTGATGACTCGTGTCACCATATCCTGATCGAAGATATCCGCTGTGACATGCTGGTGGGGTATTTTCGCGTTTTGCACCTTGCTGATGGTGCCTGTGTCCCACAGAGCTACTCAGCGCAGTTCTACGATTTGTCCGGGCTTGAACAATACTCAGGTCCAATGGCTGAAATGGGACGGTTTTGCATTCATCCCAACGTAAATTCTCCCGATATTCTGCGTTTGTCTTGGGGAGCGCTGACCTGCATCGTTGATGACATTGGAATTCAAATGCTGTTTGGCTGCACGTCTTTTGCTGGCACTCAGGCAGATCGCTATCTTGATGCGTTTGCAGTCCTCAGGCACCGCCACCTGGCGCCTAACCTCTGGCTACCGCAGGTTGGGTCGCCAAAGGTATTTAAGTTTGATCTGCTGTCGCAATATAAGCCTGATTTGAAACGGGCCATGTTGCAAATGCCCCCCCTGTTACGAAGCTACTTAGCGATGGGAGGGTGGGTCAGTGACCATGCGGTGGTTGATGCCGAATTGAATACCATGCATGTGCTCACCGGGCTCGAAGTTGCTACAATCCCTGACAGTCGCAAACGTCTGCTCAGGGCTGTTGCTGGGTAAGTTTTGGTCTCTGGTACAGCAAGAAAACCGGCCTGATCCGTGCCGAGGCGTTGACCTGCCTCTGGGGGCGCGGTAGCTGGCGGATATGGCACGTATTCCTCTTTTGCAGATGTCCGGTATTTCGCTGACCTTTGGTGGTGAGCCGGTTTTTTCCGATCTTGATCTGGTGGTTCAACCCAGCGACCGTGTGGCGCTGGTTGGGCGCAACGGGTCTGGTAAATCCACTTTGATGAAGGTGATGGCCGGGCTGGTCGAGGCCGACACTGGCACCATTGTTACCCCACCGGGGCGCTCCGTTGGTTATATGGAACAAGACCCCACGATGGATGGTTTTGCCACGCTGGGCGATTTTGCCTGTAGCGGGTTAGAGCCAGGGGAATTGTACAAGGTTGAGCGGGCAGGCGAAGGGTTGAAGTTTGACCCCTCGCGCAGCGTTGAAACCGCTTCTGGCGGTGAGAAACGCCGCGCGGCACTTGCCAAGCTGATGGCAGAAGCGCCGGATTTGATGTTGCTGGACGAACCTACCAACCACTTGGATATCGAAGCAATTGGGTGGCTGGAACGCGAGTTGAAGTCGACCCGAACAGCCTTTGTGCTGATTTCACACGACCGTGCATTTCTACGCGCGCTGACCCGAGCCACCTTGTGGATTGATCGCGGTCAGGTGCGACGTCAGGAAAAAGGGTTTGATGCTTTTGAAGCCTGGCGGGATACCATCTGGGAAGAAGAGGACATGCAGCGCCACAAGCTGAACCGGCTGATTAAATCCGAAGCTCGGTGGGCGGTGGAAGGCATCAGTGCGCGACGCAAGCGCAACATGGGACGGGTGCGCGCGCTGCGGGATCTGCGCGAACAGCGTGCGGGTCAGATCAAACGTCAGGGCACAGCCGATTTCGCCCTGGATACCTCACCCAAGTCCGGGCGTAAGGTGATCGAAGCAGAGCGCTTGACCAAAGGATTTGGCGACAAACAGATTGTGGTTGATTTCGATCTCAAGGTGCAGCGCGGTGATCGGGTGGCTTTTGTTGGCCCCAATGGGGTGGGAAAAACCACCTTGCTGAAGATGTTGTTGGGGCTGGAAGCACCAGATTCTGGCTCCGTCAAACAGGGTACCAAGCTGGAAATCGCCATGTTCGACCAGACACGCGACCAATTGAACCCCGATTTAAGCCTGTGGGACAACCTGACCACTGATCCCGAAATGGGCGTTTCGGGTAAGTCCGATCAGGTGATGGTGCGTGGCATGCCCAAGCACGTGGTTGGCTATCTCAAGGATTTCTTGTTTGATGAACGTCAGGCCCGTGCTCCGGTACGGTCGCTGTCGGGAGGTGAAAAGGCGCGGCTTTTGTTGGCCAAGCTGATGGCGCGGCAAAGCAACTTGTTGGTTTTGGATGAACCGACCAACGATCTGGATATCGAAACGCTGGATCTTTTGCAGGAGCTGCTGGACAGCTACGACGGCACAGTGCTGCTGGTCAGCCACGATCGGGACTTTCTGGACCGGGTTGCGACCACCACCATCGCAATGGAAGGCGATGGGCGTGCCACCGCCTATGCCGGTGGGTGGAGCGATTACCTGAATCAAAAGGGACCATCTGAAGCTGAGCAGGCAGAGAAAGCAAAATCGGCTAAGGTGAAAGTCAAGCAAGAGACCAAGGTGGTGTCTGGGCTGTCTTTCACTGAAAAACACCGGCTAGAGGCCCTGCCTGAAGAGATCGAACGTCTGGAACAAGAGATCGCGAAACTTGAAGGGCTGATGGCTGACCCAGAGCTGTTCACACGCGAACCGGTGAAGTTCAAAAAAGCCAGCGAGGCCCTGGTGCAGCGGCAGCAAAAACTATCTGCATCCGAGGAGGAATGGATGGAGCTGGAAGAGAAAGCCGGGGGTTAATTGTTTCGCGCGCGAAACATCCATTAAAAATGGAGAGATTTCTGTAAGGGAAAAGTCACAGTATTTGCTCGGTAGTAAATGAAGAGTTTTATCGAGTCCGTAGTGTAAGCTACTAAAGATATTGAATAATATGTGGGATTGAATGGTCTCTGCGATTTGATGAAGCTATGGTTTACGCAACGGTCGGAGGTGCTGCGTTGAACGCAACACCTCCTGATCAATCAGCGCATGCGCAGCGCGCCGTCAAGCCGAATGACCTCTCCATTGAGATAGCCCATTTCAACGATGAATCCGGCCATCCGGCCATATTCAGAGGCCTCTCCCAGACGCGGTGGATTGGGCACATCCGCTGCCAGTTGTTGTTGTACCTCTTCGGGCAAACCCGCCAACATTGGTGTCATGAAGATACCTGGCGCAATGGTCATCACCCGAATGCCGGTTGAAGCCAGATCGCGGGCCATTGGCAGGCACATGCCAACCACACCACCCTTGGAGGCGGAATAGGCGGCTTGGCCCTTTTGGCCATCAAAGGCAGCAACGGAAGCCGTATTGATAATGACACCGCGCCCTCCATCGGGTTCAGGATCATTCTTGGCGATTTCAACCGCTGCCAGTCGGGCGACGTTGAAGGTGCCGATCAGGTTGATGTCGATGGTACGTTGAAAGGCGTCCAGTGGATGTGGTCCATCGCGGCCTACGGTTTTGATACCAAAAGCAATGCCAGCACAGTTCACGCAGGCTGAAATCCGGCCCATTTTCTCAACAGCATAGGCCATTGCAGCGGCAACCGAGGTCTCATCGGTGACATCCGTTTGCACAAAATGTCCGCCGATTTCGGCAGCCACGGCAGCGCCACGTTCGGCGTCGCGGTCAAGAATGGTGATCTGGGCGCCATTTTCAGCAAAGTGACGCGCTGTGGCTTCTCCCAAACCCGAAGCGCCGCCCGTGATGACGGCGGCGGTTGTGGATAATTTCATGAGCAGGGCTCCTCGCGTTATCTGAACATACGTTCAGATAAACAAGATCACCTAGGCCTGTCCAGTTTTCCGGGGCGTCATTAAGCGACGGTCCAGCGCAGCAAGTGGTCCAAGCAAGCGCCCCATGGGCGGCCAATAGGCCCAGGTCCCGCCCAAGCTATGTAGTTTTGCTCCGGTCCCCAGTTTGAAACGGGCCAGCCCGGCGGCGTCTTCTGTGTTGATCAATCCCAGATCCAGCTGCAGGTAGTCCTGTGCCGCGAGCCAGTTCATCGCTTTCCACATCAACAGGTTATGGGCAGAGAGACTGCGGCCCCGGTCTGTTGAATGGCTGATATGATAGGTGGCGCTGTTGCCATGACACAGGATAAGCACGGCTGCGATCACCTCGCGACCTTCGAACGCCTGAAACAGTTTTGCCTTGCCGGGGTTTTCATGCACATAGGCCAATGTCAGGTCGATGGGCCAATTGCGGTAGCCGCGCTGGCCCTGCTGTTTGGCATCCGCCTGGAGCAACCAGTGATCCGGGTCCAGCGGCATGTTTTTACATTTGACCTGTAGGTTTTGCGATTCAGCATGGTTTAACCGGTTGCGCCATTTTTGATGTAATGCGGCGCGGCGTTCTGACTTTGACGTGGTCAGCCCAAGTTGCGCAACCTGCGCCGGGCTGATCAGGGGAACAGCGCCGAGTTTCGCCAGATCTGGCGTGGGTGACTGTGGTGATAGGATTACGGGCGTCCGGCGCAGTCCATTTTCCTGCAGCAGTTCCAACAACCTGAGTGGCTTGGTGATCTGTGCCCGGTTGACCATTGCAACATCAATACGGCCCCAAAAGCGTTGTTGCATAACAACTGTGTCGCCCAACTGATCAAGGACCAGAGGCTTTTGACCACGCAGCTGTACCGCGCGGGTAAATTCCTGCGATTGGGCCAAGGCGTGGATGGGGACTGAGCGTTGAATGGGGCGGGGCCTGACGTCTGCTGGCATGAAATCGAACATAGGCGCCATTAACGCCGTATAAACCTAAATGATGGTTAATGAGGCTATGAAAAATTCTATTCAAATCCTCGGCCACAGTGCCCCCGCGCCACGTATGACCAAAGCCGCTGCAGTGTTACTGGCTACAGCACTATCTGTACCTGTGTTCCTGGCCCTTAGTGTACTTGATTATTTGGTTCTGTAGACTGCTTTTGCGGAGCCGTCTCTCGAACCCTGCGTCCTCACCGAACAGGTCCGCGCCGCGCCTGGCGTGGCGCCCGGCCCAACGGGAGGAAGGTATCTTTGATATCTTACTCCGGGCGGGAGCTGTTGGTTAGGCATCAAGGGCCGTGCGAACGGCCCTTGTCTGGTCATTGAGGTTGGTTGTCCTATGCGTCCAGTTGCACCAGGGCATGGCGCTTTTTACCTGCGCTTAATTTGATCGGAGAGGTCAGCGCCGCAGCGTCAATCATTAGCCCTGCATTGGTCAATGGTTCGTCATCCAGCCTGGCGCCGTTTTCCTTGATCAGACGTTTGGCGTCTTTGCCGGATTTGGCGAGGCCGGATTTAACAATCAGTTGAACGATGGACATGCCATCACCAAGGTCAGCGGCTGACAAAGACAGGGTTGGCAGGTCGTCGCCCACGCCACCTTTTTCAAACACTTCACGAGCGGTTGCTTCGGCGGCCCTGGCGGCTTCGGCACCGTGCAGCAGGGTTGTCACTTCGTTCGCAAGACGGACTTTGGCCTCGTTGATCTCGGACCCTTCCAGTGCGCCCAGACGGTCGCATTCGTCCACTGGCAACTCGGTATAAAGCTTCAGGAACCGGCCAACATCCGCATCTGTTGTGTTGCGCCAAAACTGCCAGAATTCATAAGACGACAACATGTCCGGGTTCAGCCAGATCGCGCCGGACTGGGACTTTCCCATTTTCTTGCCGTCCGAGGTGGTCAGCAGCGGTGAGGTTAGCCCATAAACTTCGCCTTCGATGGTGCGGCGGGTCAGGTCGATACCGTTGACGATATTGCCCCACTGATCCGAGCCACCCATTTGCAGAACGCAGCCATAGCGGCGGTGCAGTTCCATAAAGTCATAAGCCTGCAGGATCATGTAGTTGAATTCGAGGAAGGACAGCGACTGTTCGCGGTCCAGGCGTGATTTCACCGATTCAAAGGCCAGCATCCGGTTGACCGAAAAATGCCGACCAATGTCGCGCAGAAACTCCAAGTAGTTCAGACCGTCGAGCCATTCGGCATTGTTGATCATCACAGCGCCGTTTTCACTGTCGTTGTAATCGACGTAGGCCGAGAACACTTTCTTGATGCCGGCGATATTGTCGTCGATCTGTGCTTCGGTCAGCAGCGGGCGTTCATCCGCGCGAAACGACGGGTCGCCCACTTTGGTCGTGCCGCCGCCCATAAGCGTGATTGGCTTGTGACCAGTTTTTTGCAACCAGCGCAGCATCATGATTTGGATCAGCGATCCAACGTGCAATGACTTGGCAGTGGCATCAAACCCGATATAGGCGGGTTGGCCGGGTGTCATCAGGGCTTCGTCCAGGCCTTGATAATCGGTGCAATCGGCAAGAAAGCCGCGCTCCATCATGGTGGCGATGAATTCCGATTTGGGGTGATAGGTCATGATGTGCCTCGGCTATGGTATGCGTCGGCTTGTATAAAACGCAATTGCGGCAGTGGGAACCGGTTTTCGGCAGAAAAAACAGCGCCTATAGTGGCGGATAACGGGCCAAGGCAAGCCCCGCTGCGGCATAAGGGATAGAGCATGGCGAAAGCGATAGCAAAAACGGGTGTGGTTACTGCGCTGGGAATGATGAGCGGCACCTCGCTGGATGGGGTTGATGCGGCTGTTATCGACACGGACGGGATCCGAATTCACAACTTTGGTGCCAGTGGGTATCGCGCCTATTCCGAGGCTGAGCGAACCTGCTTACGCGCAGCACTGGGACACTGGGGCGGTGCCGAGGCTGAGGCCGCCGCCGAGGTAGTAGATGACGCTCATGCTGAGCTGCTGTCAGGGTTTTCTGACTATGATGTTGCAGGGTTTCATGGGCAAACTCTGGCCCATGCGCCACGTCAGCAGGGGACCTATCAGGTCGGCGACGGTGCGATGCTGGCGGCCAAAACAGGTCGGCCTGTTGTTTGGGATTTTCGCTCTGATGACGTTGCGATGGGCGGCGAAGGTGCGCCTCTAGCACCCTTCTTCCATTTTGCCTGCGCGAAATATTTGAACCTGAAAAAACCAGTTTGTTTTCTCAATCTCGGCGGGGTTGGGAACCTGACCTATGTCGATCCGCGGTTTGACACGCCGGAAGAGGCCGGGGCCTTGCTGGCCTTTGACACCGGACCAGCCAATGCGCCCGTCAATGACCTGATGCAGGCGCGGTTGGGGCTGAACATGGATGCGGATGGGCGGTTGGCTCAGTCCGGGACCGTTGAAACCGGGGCGCTCGAACTGTTTTTGGCCGAATCCTATTTCTCACGGCTGCCGCCCAAATCTCTGGACCGAAATGATTTCTCTGAAATGATCAATTTGGTTGGCGAGTTAAATGACGCAGATGCCGCCGCAACATTGACTGCGATGTGTGCAGCAGGTGTGGCGCAGGGTATGCAGCACTGCCCCGAATCCCCCTCTAGCGTTTTGGTCACTGGCGGCGGCCGTCACAATCCGGTGCTGATGCAGATGTTGGAGGTCTCGCTCGATTGTCCGGTTCAAAAGGTCGAAGAGCTGGGTCTGGATGGAGACATGCTGGAGGCGCAAGCCTTTGCCTATCTGGCGGTCCGGGTGGCGCGTGGCATGGCCACCTCTGCCCCCGGTACAACCGGAGTTAGTGCTTGTGTGGGCGGTGGCGTGGTGAGTCTCCCTGGATAAAGGATATAGTCCGGGTATAGGATCAGTGTGCGGGGCGGTCCAAAGCTCTACTTAAAACCTCTACAAACGCGTTCGGATTGAAAATCATCTGATCATGACCGACACCGGGGACAACGGCGATTGAGATGCCATTTCTTTTCAGTTCGCTGGGATCAGGAGCGTCGGCCTTAATTTCACCAGTGTTTTCTGGATATGTTTCCTCTCCGTAAACAAATGTCCGCTTCAATGGGAGTGAGAGGAAACTTTGCTTAAAATTGGCGGGTAGATCGACAAGAGATTTGCTGTTTCTATATATGCCCGTGAAGTCGACATCCTCCCAGGCACCACATCTCCATTGAGCCTCTGTATCTCCGTCGCGACCATCCTTTCTCCATTTTGCAAGCAGCTTTGGGAAAAGGGTAGTTACAAACTCGGTTTCAGAGACCGAGGTGAAATACTGTGTTCCCATGCCTCCGCCAGGTGTAACGTTTCCCTCACACACAATCAGTTCGGAGACCAGATCTGGCCTTTGCATGGCCAGGTAGATGGCAACAGTCCCTCCCATGCTGTGCCCGACAATTACGCATTTCTGTAGACCCTCGTGATCTAGGATCTTCGCAACGATTTTTGCATGGTTTTTGCATCGAGTGATCAAAGTCTGAAGGCCGTTCACTATGCCCAACCCCAAGATAGTCGATCAAAATACTGCGGAAGCCACGCATTTTTGGGTGGGTTGCGGTTGGCAGAAAGTTTGCCAAGGACGGAAAGCTGAGTGCGGGTAAATAGACTGCTGCTGGCCCGTACCCTTCGATGACATGATATCGAACAGTGGCGTCAAACTCTTTCAAATAAAGACTATTCATTATGCGTCCCTTTGGATGCTTGTCGACTGAATATCGTTGTGAGCTAGTTAACAACATGACATGTTTCAGTCTCGAAGAATGTCAAATCCGTCTGCGGCCAGTTCAAATCCATCAAATTGAAACCCTGGCGATACAGTGCAACTGACCAAAGTGTATTCTCCAGTTGTCCGTGCGGCTTGCCAATGGCCCTTGGGAACGATGATCTGCGGCGCACCTTTGCTCAGGTCTGGGGTTAGAAGATGGTCCTGGGCGGGGCCTTCGTCGCGTTCAGAGAGCGATAGCGTCAAGGGCGCCCCGGCATGAAAAAGCCATATCTCGGTGGCATCTACCCGGTGCCAGTGGCTGCTTTCACCTGCGGCCAGTAGAAAGTAAATGCAGGTTCCCGTCGCACGTCCTTGATTTTCTGCCTGCCAGGTTTGGCGGTACCATCCCCCTTCTGGGTGCGGCTGTAGATCCAGCTTGGTGATAATGTCTTTTGCAATCATGGCGGGGGCCTTTCTTCACTCTGGCAATTCTGATTTCAGCGCATATGTTCTGCGCATGAGCATGCACATCCCTTTTGACAATTCATACGCCCGGCTGGCGCCCAGTTTCTACAGCAAACAGGCGCCAGACAGGGTGACGTCGCCCAGTTTGCTGGCTTTTAATACCGATCTGGCACAGCTGTTAGACATTTCGCCCGGCGATACCGACGAGATGGCCCAGGTGTTTGGCGGTAACGCGGTGCCGGATGGGGCTGAACCTTTGGCGCAACTCTACGCCGGCCACCAGTTTGGCAACTATAATCCACAACTTGGTGATGGTCGGGCGCTGCTTTTGGGCGAAACGATTGGACGTGACGGGGTACGCCGAGATATCCAGCTCAAAGGATCCGGTAGAACGGCGTACTCCCGCGCGGGCGATGGTCGTGCCTGGCTGGGGCCGGTGCTGCGCGAATATGTAGTCTCTGAGGCCATGCACGCACTTGGTGTTCCCACCACCCGTGCGCTAGCCGCGGTGAGCACAGGAGAAACAGTCTGGCGTGAAACTGGGCTGCCCGGTGCGGTGCTAACCCGAGTTGCCTCCAGTCATCTGCGGGTCGGCAGCTTTCAGATCTTTGCCCGCCGTGGTGAGATCACCAACCTGAAAGCGCTGACAGACTATGCAATCCAACGCCATTATCCTGGGGCTGATGGGCCAATGGGGTTGCTGCGCGCGGTGCGGGATGCGCAGGCTGCGCTGATTGCCAAATGGATGGCTGTTGGTTTCATCCACGGGGTTATGAATACAGATAATTCGTCGATTTCAGGGGAAACCATCGATTATGGCCCCTGTGCCTTTATGGATGTGTATCACCCGCAGACCCTGTTCAGTTCGATCGACCGACAGGGGCGCTATGCCTATGGCAATCAGCCCGATATCGCAGTGTGGAACCTGGCCCAATTGGCCACGGCTCTGATCCAGCAGTTGGACGACCCCCAAACCGGTGTCGAGGAGGCAACTGAGATTGTTCATGCGATGCCAGACATGATGCAAGAGCATTGGCTGCAAAACTTCCGCGCCAAGCTGGGGATAACCACTGCCCGTGATGGGGATTTGAACCTGATTTCGGATCTACTGGCCCTCATGGCTCAGGACCAAAGCGATTTTACCAATACGTTTCGCAGTCTGGGTGCTGGGGAACCCCGTGACCAGTTTATTGACCGCGACAAGTTTGACGCCTGGGAGGCAAACTGGAAAGCGCGGTTACAAGATGAACCTGACCCACAATCCTTGATTCGCCGTAGCAATCCCGGCTTTATCCCGCGCAATCACCGGATTGAGCAAATGATCACAAAGGCGGTTGAGGGCGATTTCACCTTGTTCAACCGGCTAAATCGGGTGCTTTCGCGCCCCTATGAAGATCAACCGGATCAAGCTGAACTGCGCCATCCCCCAAAGTCCGACGAAGTGGTGCAGGCAACGTTCTGCGGAACCTGATCCTCTTCATCTAGCTGAAAATATCCTCGGGGTGAATTGGCCATCGGCCAAGAGGGGCAGACGGCCCCTGTGGTCAAAACACTCAGGTTCACTCTGGACCTGCGGAGCGGATCGCCGCACTAAGAAGACAAGCCTAGGAGTTACGATGCCAGAGCCGACCCTGCGACTTGCCAGCTATAATATTCAGAAATGTGTCGGCCTTGACCTGCGTCGAAAGCCACGCCGTACCTTGCAGGTGATCGAAGGCACCGGTGCCCAAATTGTGTTGCTGCAAGAGGCCGACAAACGCCTCCCGCCACGCCCGGCAGCCTTGCCGCATTTTGTCTTGAATGAAGCAGGCTGGATGGTGGCAGATCTGGGTGGCGCCGGGTCACTGGGCTGGCATGGGAATGCTATTTTGTGGCGTCCGGGAGGCGTGCAGATGCGGGACCACGGGCATATCCACCTGCCTGGGCTAGAGCCGCGTGGCGCCGTCTGGGCTGAATTTGACACTGCCATTGGCCCCCTGCGGGTGGTGGGTGCGCATTTGGGTCTGACAGGCAGGGCCCGGCATGAACAGGTCCTGCATTTGGCCCGCGAGAGTGCGGGTTTTGACGACATTCCTGTGGTTTGGGGGGGGGACTTCAATGAATGGTCGCGCTCCCCTGTGTTGGAACACCTTGCCCCGGCGATGCAGTTTATGGCACCCAAAGCCAGCTTTCCGGCGTTGCGTCCCATTGGGGCGCTAGACCGAATGGCTGTTAGCAAACAGTTGAGTGTGGCCGCACATGGGGTCTACCGTGATCGCCCGGCACATATTGCATCGGATCATCTGCCGGTTTGGGCTGATTTAAGCCGCGCATAAAAAAACGCGCCCTAGACTGAACTGGGACGCGTTTGTGTTTTCTGATCAGGCTGCGGATCGGTTGCCACCACCACCACCGCCGCCACTGCGACGACGACGACGCTGTCCGCCTGGTTTCGCACCGTCGCCACCACCAGCAGAGGACCTGCGTTGGCCACCACCACCGCCGCCACCACGACGACGGCCGCCACCGCCATTGGATTTCTTGGCACCGGGCTGGACTTCCCATGGGGTGCCCGAGGCAACGGGAATGGTGGTTCCCAGCGTTTTTTGAATATCCTTCAGTTCACCCATTTCATCTGGTGAACAGAATGCAATCGCAGCACCGTCTTTGCCCGCGCGTGCGGTCCGACCGATACGATGGACATAGGCGTCCGGTACATTGGGCAGGTCATAGTTGTAGACGTGTTTGACGTCAGGAATATCCAGCCCGCGTGCAGCCACATCGGTGGCAACCAAAACTTTGATCTGGCCGGATTTAAACGCAGCAATCGCACGGTCGCGTTGACCCTGGCTTTTGTTGCCATGGATCGACGCGGTTGAGAAACCAGCCTTTTCCAGCGTCTTCATTAGCTTTTCAGAACCGTGCTTGGTGCGGCCAAAGACCAGCGCACGCTCATCGGTGTGCTTAGCAAGTAGTTCTTTCAGCAGCGAGGTCTTCTCTGCTTTTGCGATAAAGTGAATTTCCTGGGTCACTTTGTCTGCGGCTTTGCCTGGAGGGGAAACCTCGACGCGGACCGGGCTTTTGAGATAGCTGCTGGCAATCTCGTTCATCTGCTTGGGCATGGTGGCCGAGAACAGCATTGTCTGGCGGTCTTCGGGCAACAGGGCTGCGATTTTGCGCAGGGCGTGAATAAAGCCCATGTCCAGCATCTGGTCGGCTTCGTCCAGAACCAGAAAGTCACAGGACCCCAAATTCAAAGCGCGACGGTCAATGATGTCCAGCAAGCGACCTGGTGTGGCGACCAGAATGTCGATGCCACGGCCAATACGCTGGATCTGCGGGTTGATAGAGACACCACCAACGACCAGGCCAACTTTCATCGGGGTGCCGTCAAGCAGGCCCTGGAGCTGTTGACAGATTTGGTTGGCCAATTCGCGGGTCGGCGCCAAAACCAGACCGCGGGCGGTTTTGCCTGCGGGTTTACGGTCGTATTGCATCATCTGTGCAATCAGAGGCACGCCAAAGGCTGCCGTCTTGCCGGTGCCGGTCTGGGCCAGGCCCAAGACGTCGCGGCCCTGCAGCGCATGCGGGATTGCGTGCGACTGAATTGGGGTCGGATCTTTAAAGCCCATGGCTTCAATACGTGTCAGAAGCTTCTCGGGAAGCCCCATAGTTGAGAATTCACTCAAGTCATATCCTTTCGCAGCCGTGCAGATGCAACGGCCGGTGTTTGCCGCATCGCGTGCGGCCAGTTGGGGGCAGGGACCTCAGGTACTGCTGGCCGTATGCCAGAGCGCCGGTCGTCTGCTCGTGCCCCACGCGTGATCTTGGGAACGCAGGTATGTCACTGTAGGCGTTAGAGGCCGAAGCCTCGGAAGGGGACAATTTGCCCGAACGCCTCTGCTCACGCGGCAGAGAGGGATACCTGAAGGGGCAAATGGATGTGGATAAGACGTTTGTCAACCAGATTTCTATTTCGATACCCTATTTTCTGGCACGGTTTCTTTCGTTACATAGGAAAGCCAAGCGCAGTGAGAGCGCACAGAGGATGCAGATGTCTGACACAATCATTTCCCGTTGCGAAGCCAAAGGGCTACGTATGACTGGCCAGCGCCGGATCATTGCGCGTGTCCTTCAGGACAGTGAAGATCACCCGGATGTCGAGGAGCTGTACACCCGTGCCAGTGCGCTGGATGATGGGATTTCGATAGCAACGGTATATCGCACTGTGAAGCTGTTCGAAGAGGCGGACATTCTGGAACGTCTGGAATTTGGCGATGGTCGCGCCCGCTATGAAGATGCGGAACGTGAACATCATGACCACTTGATTGATATGAATACGGGTGAAGTCATTGAATTTGTCGATCCCGAGATCGAAGCCTTGCAGGAAAAAATCGCCAAGAAACTTGGGTACCAGCTGAAAGGCCATAAACTGGAGCTGTACGGCGTGCCAATCCGCAAGGAATAATTGTCCAGTAGGGTTTATGCGCCCAGCTGGGACACTGAACTCAAATTAGCCCGGCGGCGATGGAGGGGCCATCAAGGCGGCTGCTTCGGCATCTCCTATTGCTTCATCTGCATAGGTGAAGGTGCCCTGGTCCAAAACTTCACACGCGGCTCGCATCATTGCCCCCAATGCCGCGCGTGCAAAGGAGCCGCCGACACTGACTCGTTTGACCCCGGCATTGGACAGTTCTTCCAACGACCAGGTCGGCCCACTTAGTCCCATGACGACATTCACTGGTTTATCAACCTCGCGACACAGGGTGGTGATTGATTGCAAGTCAGGCAGGCCGGGCGCATAGAGCACGTCTGCACCAGCCTCGGCATAGGCCTGCAGGCGGGCAATTGTATCTTTGAGGTCAGGATTGCCGTAGAGAAAATTCTCCGCACGGGCCGTCAGTAAAAAGGGCTTGTTCTCACAGGTCTCGGCAGCTGCTCGGACACGGTCAACAGACAGTTCGAAATCGTGGATTGGGGCGTCAGCGTTGCCGGTTGTGTCTTCAATAGAACCACCAACAAGGCCAATGGCCATTGCCTGACTGATGGTTTCGGCGCAGGCTTCGGGGGGGATGCCAAAGCCATTTTCCAGATCTGCGGAAACAGGGAGGTCGGTGGCCTTCGTCACGTCACGGGCATTTTCCAGAATCTGGTCTCGGCTAACGGCCCCTTGCGAATCCCGTTGTCCGATTGCGAAAGCAAGCCCTGCACTGGTGGTCGCCAGAGCCTCAAATCCCAGTGACCCGAGCATTCTTGCGGTGCCGGCGTTCCAGGGGTTGGGCATGACAAAGGTGCCGGGACGAGCGTGAAGGTCGCGAAATTTCTCGTATTTATGAATGAGTGATGTCATTGAGGTTCTCCTAATATACCGAGCATAGCACGATCGGAACAAAGATAGAACATCAAGATTGGTGATGTGTCGCAGCACGACTTGTTGTGATGGTTTGTCGTGAATGGACTAGCTTGATCGGGTGAAATGCGGTTCATCTGTGCAGATTGCGCCAGTTTGTGCTGGCGGTCCTTCCTATGGAAATGCGCGCATGAACAATCTGAATGGTATCCTGCTGGTGGTCGCTTCTATGGCGGCCTTTACGTTGGAAGATATGTTTATCAAGCAGCTTTCGGCTGACTTGCCAGTAGGGCAGATCCTGATTCTTCTGGGAATCGGTAGTGGCAGTGTATTTGCTGCACTTGCCTGGTCTAAGGGGCATAGTCTGCTGGCGCGAGCCGCCTGGAAACCAGCAGCTATCCTGCGCACTATGGCTGAGGCCGTGGGGGCTATGCTTTTTGCCACCGCATTGGCGCGCGTTGATATTTCGACAGTTGCGGCCGTTTTTCAGGCCCTGCCACTGGTCATCACCATGGCTGCCGCGGTTTTTCTAAAAGAACAGGTTGGGTGGCGACGTTGGAGCGCCATTATTGTTGGATTTATCGGTGTTTTGCTGATCATTCGCCCCGGACTGCAGGGGTTTGAGCCTGCTTCGGTGCTGGTCCTGTTGTCGGTGTTCGCAATTGCGGCGCGCGATTTGCTAACCCGGTTTGTTGATACTTCGGTGTCCTCTACCGTGGTTAGTTTTCAAGGCTTTGCGGCGCTGATCGTTGCTGGCCTATTGCTGCTAGTGTTAACCCCTGGCGAGATCACAACGGTAAACAACCCTCAGGCTCTGATGATCTTTGGTGGTATCGTGTTTGGCGTCATGGGGTATTACGGCATTGTGGTAGCGATGCGGGTTGGGGATGCCTCTGCGGTGACACCATTTCGCTATTCACGCCTGTTGTTTTCGATCCTTGCAGGGATGGTGGTGTTCGGTGAACGTCCCGACGTTCTGACGATGACGGGTGCGTCGCTAATCATCGGGTCGGGATTGTATACGTTTCTACGTGAGCGGCGATTGGCACAGGGTGCGCGCGTCGCTGCTGCCTAGGCTGTTGGCGCAAACAGTGTAATGTTAGCCCTAAAGGTCTGAGAAATTGCGTGTTAGCGATAACGCTAGTGGTTTACATTTCCCGGATCCCTGCCTATGACGCAGGCAATCAATTGTCATAGACAGGGATACTCCGATGAGCACCATTATCGACATTCACGCCCGCGAAATTCTGGACAGCCGGGGCAACCCGACAGTTGAGGTTGATGTGATCCTTGAAGATGGCACCATGGGCCGTGCGGCCGTGCCATCGGGCGCTTCGACGGGTGTTCATGAGGCCGTGGAAAAGCGTGACGGCGACAAGAGCCGTTACTTGGGCAAAGGTGTGCTGGAAGCGGTTGCGGCAGTGAACGGCGAGATTGCCGAAGAGCTGTTGGGCTTTGACGCGACCGAGCAGGTTTCCATTGATGGCGCGATGATCGAACTGGATGGCACCGAGAATAAGGGTCGTTTGGGCGCAAATGCTATTTTGGGTGTGTCGATGGCGGTGGCCAAAGCCGCTGCTGATTTCACCACACAGCCTCTGTACCGGTATATCGGCGGCACATCAGCGCGGGTTCTGCCGGTGCCGATGATGAACATCATTAATGGTGGTGAGCACGCTGATAACCCAATCGACATTCAGGAATTCATGATCATGCCAGTGGCTGCGGACAACATCCGCGAAGCCGTGCGCATGGGGTCCGAAGTATTCCACACCCTGAAGAAAGAGCTGTCAGCCGCTGGCCTGTCGACCGGTATCGGTGACGAAGGAGGCTTTGCGCCAAACATCGCGTCGACCCGTGAAGCGCTGGATTTTGTGCTGAAGTCGATCGAAAAGGCTGGCTACAAGCCGGGCGAAGAGATCTATTTGGCGCTCGATTGTGCCGCAACCGAGTATTACAAAGATGGCAAATACGTGCTGTCTGGCGAAGGCAAGACTCTGAGTTCGGCTGAGAATGTCGACTATCTGGCTGCGCTGGTGAACGACTACCCGATCATCTCGATCGAAGATGGCATGTCCGAAGATGACTGGGAGGGTTGGAAAGCCCTGACCGATGCCCTGGGTAACAAAGTGCAACTGGTTGGCGATGATCTGTTTGTGACCAACCCTGCGCGTCTGGCTATGGGTATCGAACAGGGCAGCGCCAATTCGATGCTGGTCAAGGTCAACCAAATCGGAACCCTGACCGAGACCCTGCGCGCCGTTGATATGGCCCACCGGGCTGGGTTCACCAACGTGATGTCGCACCGTTCGGGTGAGACTGAGGACGCAACCATTGCTGATCTGGCCGTGGCAACCAACTGTGGTCAGATCAAAACCGGATCTTTGGCACGCTCTGACCGGCTGGCGAAATACAACCAGTTGATCCGCATCGAAGAGGCGCTGGGTGAAGTTGCGGAATATGCCGGACGTTCAGTTCTGAAAAGCTGATCCAACACCTGCGAAGTCGTTTTTACGCCCCGGCCTTTGGTTCGGGGCGTTTTCTATTTGTGCGATTATTTCATCGTAGCTCGACCTGCACTTGAAAACGCGTTGGCATGCCTCTAATAATTTGATCAAATTATTGAGCTGGAGCAATGATCGTGGGCGAAATGGGAATTGTAATTCGGGACGTCGGCAGTGACGATGTTGAGATTGTCAGTACCTTTGTCGGCTATCTACTGGCAGAACTGACAGGTGGCGATGCTCCTAACGTTGTTGCACTGAAGCAAACCGCACTGGAGGTTTTGGCCAACAACTCGGTAACCGGTTTGTTGGCCCTAAATGAAGAAACACCTGTTGGTCTTATCATGTTGAATGAATGCGCTGCGATTTATGCTGGTGGGCGGTTTGGCGAGATTTCCGAACTTTATGTCTCACCGCAACAACGCTCACATGGGGTGGCAGCGCAACTGGTGGCAGCAGCCGCTGCCTATGGTCAACGCACGGGATGGCAAAGGCTGGAAGTTGGAGCCCCAACACAGCCCGAGTGGAAGCGTACGGTTGAGTTCTATGAACGCAATGGGTTTGCTGAAGTTGGTCCTCGCTTACGCAGGCTGATTTGAGTGCGGTTGATGATTAAAGCTCTTTAGTCATCAGTATATAGCGGTCGCGGGCTTTAAAGCGGGTTCGGGCATAGAGCCGTTGTGCGCTCTCGTCCTCACGGTCCACTTCAAGGTGCAGAGCCGTAATTCCAGCCTCCGCCAGGGTCTTGGGTAGGGCAATCAGAACTTCGGTGGCGATCCCGCGTTTGCGCACTGGTGGGCGGATGTAGAGTTCGTCAATGGCGCCATCCATGCCGCCAAATTCCACTGACCAGCTGAACGTTACAACAACATACCCCACGGGCGCGCGGGTCGGGCCGAGCAGATAGACCGCGCCGTATGGGATACCATTGAGCAGGGGTTCGATGGCCGCCTTGCGGCTGTCCTCACTGCTGGCAATATCCATTTCCGTGTGAAAAGCCGCAACAAGGGCAAGAACCTTGTCCAGATCTTCTGGTTTTGCCAGATGTAAGGCCGCGCTCATAACCGGGCCAGACGGTTTGTGAGCATTTCAAAGAAACCGTCCGCATCTACATCGCCGATAAAGGTTGCATTGGCGGGTCGGTCAGTGACCCCCCACCAGTCGGCAACCGTCATGCCCAATGTGAGCTCGGACTGGGTTTCGATTTCAACATTGATGTGGCGACCGGTGAATAGTTCTGGCTGTATCAGATAGGCGGTGACACAGGGGTCATGCAGTGGTGCGCCTGCCGAGCCATATTTGGCGACATCAAACCGCTCGAAGAATTCAGTCATCTCGGCAACAAAAGTGCCAACTTTGGTGTCCAGGGCGCGAAAGGCTTCAACGCGGGGTTTGGTGACCAGTACCTTGTGAGTGACATCCAGCGGCATCACGACGATAGGACGTCCGGATTTAAACACGATATCTGCGGCTTCGGGATCAACATAGATATTGAATTCTGCTGCCGGGGTGATGTTGCCAACCTCAAAATAGGCCCCCCCCATCAGTACGATTTCCTGCACTTTTTCAACGATGTCAGGCGCTTTCACAAATGCAGCGGCAATATTGGTCAATGGTCCCATAGGGCAAAGCGTGACCGTTCCGGTTTCATGGTTGCGTAGAGTTTCAATGATGAAATCTACTGCGTGACCGGAAGCAAGCGGCATTTCGGGGTCAAACAGTTCCGGACCATCAAGACCGGTTTTACCGTGTACGTGCTCGGCGGTTACCAGTGGGCGCTGTAGCGGGGCATCGCAGCCAGCATAGACTGGCACATCTGTCTTATTGGCCATCTCGCAAATGATGCGGGCGTTCTTTTGGGTCAGCGGCAGTGGCACGTTGCCGGCAACGGCGGTTATGCCAAGCACATCAATTTCGTCAGGGCTGGCGAGGGCCAGCAGAATGGCCACGGCGTCGTCCTGGCCGGGGTCGGTGTCGATGATGATTTTACGTGCCGTCATGTTTGCCTCTGAGAATTGCAAGACCTGACAGTTGCAAGGCGTGTTGCAATTGTCCAGCGGTGTCACCTGTGTTCCGTGTCGGATTGAGTATTTTTAGCAAAAAGAAGCTTTCAGTCACCGCTTAGTTGTCGGTCAGTGCTGCACGCTCAGCGGCTTTTACAACATCCCACAGAGCGTCCATCTCTTCCAGGTTACTGTCAGCAGGGGATTTCCCAATTTCGGACAGTCGTGTTTCAACCCCTTCAAAGCGGCGGATGAATTTGGCGTTGGCGCGGCGCAGGGCGGCTTCGGGTTCGACTCCGAGATGCCGACCCAGATTGGCCATGACAAACATCAGGTCGCCAAATTCCTCTTCGACCGCGTCTTGTGTCAATTCATCGCGCGCTTCGACCAGTTCGGCGCTTTCTTCGGAAATTTTGTCCAGAACGTTTTGCGCGGAGGGCCAGTCAAAGCCGACGCGGGCGGCGCGTTTTTGCAATTTGTAGGCGCGCAACAGGGCTGGCAGGCCCACGGCAACACCGTCCAGCGTGCCTTGCTGGGCTTTTCCGACGCGCTCAGCTGCTTTGATCGCCTCCCAGTCGCGGGTTTGTTGTTCGGCGGATTTGTCGCGCGATTCGGTGCCAAAAACGTGCGGATGACGCGCAACCATTTTGTCCGAGATATTACGCACCACGGATTGAAAGCTGAAATGGCCGGCTTCTTCGCCCATTTGGGTGTGATAGATGCTTTGCAATAGCAGATCGCCCAACTCACCTTCGAGCTCCGGCCAGTCCTTGCGCGCGATCGCATCGGCAACTTCGTAAGCTTCTTCAATGGTGTAGGGGGCGATGGTGTCAAAATCCTGCTCGATATCCCAGGGACAGCCCGTTTTAGGGTCTCGCAGGCGGCGCATGATTTCGATGAGCCGTTCAATACCGGCATCTTGGTCGTGGATCAGGGGATTTTCGGGCATTGCGGCGGCTCTCGTTCCAGTGTCAGATGCATCAATCCCGAGTCTGACCAAGGAGTCCAGCCCATGCCGGTCGTCAACCGTATCGCCGATTTTGCCGAAGACATGAAAACGTGGCGCCAGCATCTGCACACAATTCCCGAATTGTCGTTCGACTTGCCGCAGACTGCCGCGTATGTTGCGGACCGGTTGCGCGAGTTTGGTGTTGATGAATTGCACGAGGGGATTGCCCAAACCGGGATGGTTGCGATTATCAACGGGCAGGGATCCGGACCTACAATAGGACTGCGTGCAGATATGGATGCCCTGCCGATTGCTGAGGAAACTGGTGCTGACTATGCCTCAGGTCATGCGGGGAAGATGCATGCCTGTGGCCATGACGGGCATACATCGATGTTGTTGGGGGCCGCAAAGTATCTGGTCGAAACACGCAATTTTCGAGGGCGTGTTGCACTCATTTTCCAACCCGCGGAAGAGGACGGCGGTGGCGCTGGGGTCATGGTTGAAGAAGGCATTATGGACCGGTTTGATATTGGCCAGGTTTATGGCATCCACAATGTGCCGAACTTACCGGTAGGCGATTTTGTCACCACCTCTGGTGCGCTGATGGCGGCTGTGGATGAGTTTCATATCAATATTCAGGGTGTGGGTGGTCATGGTGCGATGCCGCATGAGACCAACGACCCGGTTGTGGCGGCTTGCGGTATTGTTCAGGCGATCCAGACCATCGTCAGCCGCAATCACTACACCCAACAGGATCTGGTTGTTTCCGTCACGCAGATTCACACGGGCAGCACCGACAATGTGATCCCGGACACGGCCTATATTAACGGCACTGTTCGCACCTTTGATGCATCTGTGCAGGCGATGGTGATGCGGCGGATGCAGGAAGTGGTTGCGGGGCAGGCCGCCAGCTATGGTGTCGAGGCGAAGCTAGACTATGAGTTGGGGTATCCGGCAACCACCAATGACGCGGAAAAGTCTGCTTTTGCGGTGGATGTGGCACGTGAAATCTCTGGCACCGATAAGGTCGACCCTGAAGGCGGGCGTGAAATGGGCGCCGAGGATTTCAGTTATATGCTACAAGCGCGACCCGGCGCCTATCTGTTTCTGGGCCAAGGGGATGGCGCCGGGTTGCACCACCCAAAATACAACTTCAACGACGAGATCGCGCCAATTGGGGCTTCGTTTTTTGCCCGATTGGTCGAGCGCGCACAGCCGCTGAGCTAACGGTTTGCAACACTGGCGAGGTGACAGACGGCAAGTGGTCGGCTATGCCGTGCACAAGTGCTGTCAGAAAGGCGTACTGAAATGGCGTTAGAAGATGCGAAACATTTGGTCGACGAGGCCTTTACACGCGAAGACCTGAAGGGGTTGAGCTTTGAAAACACCTTTGGTGGGGCCACTTCGTTTTTGCGACGCCGGTATCGCAAGGAACTGGATGGTGTTGATATTGCAGTGACGGGGGTTCCGTTTGATCAGGCCGTAACCAATCGGCCTGGTACCAGACTTGGACCTCGGGCGATCCGTGAAGCCAGTGCATTGCAAAGCCCGGATGCGCCCTATGGCTGGGGATATGATCCGCTAACTGAGTTGGCGATTGTCGACTACGGCGATTTGGCGTTTGATTATGCCAATATTTCTGCATTTCCTGCGGCGCTGACGGCCCATGTTCGGCGCATATTGGCGGCCGATGTCGCTTCGGTTGCACTGGGTGGTGATCACTATATCACCTTCCCGATGCTAAAGGCCTATGCCGAGAAGTACGGACCGATGGCGCTGCTTCAGTTTGATGCTCATAGCGATAGTTGGGCGGATGACGATATGGATAGGGTGGATCACGGCACTTTTGTCTATAAGGCCGTCAAGATGGGGCTGATTGATCCGGCGCGCTCGGTTCAAGTCGGTATTCGAACCAGCAATGAAGACACCATGGGGGTGAACATCTTGGATGCAGCCGAGGTACATGAGATTGGACCTGTGGAAACGGCACGCCGGATCAAATCAATTCTGGGGGATCATCCTACCTATTTGAGTTTTGACATAGATGGGCTCGATCCTGCTTATGCTCCGGGCACTGGGACACCGGTTTGGGGGGGGCTGACCTCAGCTCAGGCGGCGCGGATTTTACGTGAAATCGCCGGCATTAATATCAAAGGGGGTGACGTCGTCGAAGTGTCGCCACCGTTTGACACCACCGGCGTCACGGCTATAGCCGGTGCGCATGTGGCTACTGAAATTATCTGCCTCTTAGGTTGGAACAAGAGAAACAATGACTGAGTATAATCAACCCATCAGCGGTAACGATCTGGCCCGGTTTTCTGGTCCGGGGACATTTATGCGGCTGCCCCAGGCGACATCACTTGACGGTCTGGATGTGGCGGTTCTGGGGATCCCGATGGATATCGGCACGTCATGGCGGGCGGGTACTCGCTTTGGCCCTAAACAGATCCGTGCCGAAAGCTCAATGATCCGGCCCTATAATATGGCCACCGGTGCGGCACCGTTTGACTGTTTGCAGGTTGCGGATATTGGCGACTTGGCAATCAACACTTTTTCCCTGACCGATAGCCTCCGCATCATCGAAGCAAGTTATGACGCAATCCTGCGATCCAGTGCGGTCCCAGTGGCGATGGGAGGGGATCATTCGATCACACTGCCTATTCTACGTGCTATGGCCAAGAAATTCGGCCCATTGGCGGTGGTGCACGTAGATGCCCATGCAGATGTAAATGACAATATGTTTGGCGAAAAAGAAAACCACGGGACCGTGTTCCGCCGGGCCTATGAGGAAGGCCTGATTCAGGCCGATAAAACGTATCAGGTTGGGCTGCGCGGCACCGGGTATGGGGCCAGTGATTTCAAAGAGGCCCAAAAATGGGGGTTTCAACAATTCCCGGCCTCTGAGCTGTGGCATCGGTCCCTGAATAATCTGGGTGCGGAAATACGTCGCGATATCGGTGATAGGCCTGTCTATGTGTCATATGATATTGATAGCCTAGACCCAGCTTATGCGCCGGGCACGGGAACACCTGAAATTGGTGGGCTGACAACAGCGCAGGCGCTGGAGCTGATCCGGGCGCTGCGAGGTGTGAATATCGTCGGCTGTGATTTGGTCGAAGTCTCGCCGCCCTATGATACGTCAGGCAACACTGCGCTGACCGGTGCCAACCTGTTGTATGAACTGCTCTGCGTCCTGCCTGGGGTGGCGACCAAATAACGATAAACTCCGGGTGCCAGGCGGCTTTGGAGCCGCAATGAAGTGGATCAGGGCCAGAATGGGACGACTAATGATATTTGTATGGTTGGCCATCGCTGCAGTCATTGTGGCGCTTGGCTTTATCCGGCTGGCTCCGATTGACCCTTTGGATTGGAATACGCAGCCTGAATTTTCTGAAGACAAGAATTTTCGCGGTGGGGTGTTCCGGGTTGTGCGAACTGGACCTGACGGGCTAGCGCGGTTCGACGCCGTCGCCAGCGCGGCCCCTCGCACCAAATTGCTGGCGGGGTCCGTCGAGGATGGCACTGCGACTTACGTTACCCGCACCAAGCTGTTTGGGTTTCCAGATTACACCACCGCGCGTCAGGACGGGGACCTGCTGAAGGTCTACGCGCGGTTGCGGTTTGGTCGCTCCGATTTGGGAGTGAACGGAACCCGGATCGCCGAATGGCTGGCGCAGATGGACATTGCAATCCAATCAGATGTTACGGCACCTGTCGAATAGAGCAGTCGCTAGAGTGGTATAAGTGACGAGACTTGGCTGATAGGTTTGCCCTGTTGATCCAGCGACGATGACAGGCAGCCCTGTTGCACTTCACGCCACATCGGCACGTTTAAGGACATTTGGCATTGGGCCATAAACATACGACCATCAACTTGCAGGCAGATGGTTTGCCCCAGTTCGATCCTTGATCCGGACCGGTCCGTACAAAAACAATCAATAGTCTTGCCGCCAGGCGCGGTGACATCTGACACTGCGGGTTGGGCGAATAAGGCAAGGGTGAGGACGATAACGGCTCTGGCATGTTGCATGGCGCTAGCATATCACAAGAGCCAGCTATGACAAAATTTCTCTATAGACGGATGTGCCACCAATGGTTCCCGAAGAACGCCTTGAACAGATCCTCCAGCGGTTTCAATATCTTGAGGCCGCAATGGCGGATGGCGCCAGTGCGGGTGACATAGCGGCATTGGCCAAGGAGTATTCTGATCTGCGGCCAGTGGTTGAGCAAATTGAAGCTTTCCGTCGTCTGAATGAAGATCTGGCCGAAGCTCATGAGATGCTTTCTGATCCTGATATGAAAGAACTGGCCGAAGAGGAAATACCTGCGTTGAAGGCGGCAATTCCCGCTGCTGAACAGGCGTTGCAACTGTCGCTGCTGCCAAAGGATGCAGCAGATACCAAGCCTGCAATGCTGGAGATCCGTCCTGGAACCGGTGGCGATGAGGCTGCTTTGTTTGCTGGTGATTTGTTGCGCATGTACCAGCGATATGCCGAGGCGCAGGGCTGGAAGTTTGAGATCCTTGAGGAACAGGCCACTGAGTTGGGGGGCATCAAAGAGGTTGTGGCCCATATCAAGGGGGAGAATGTGTTTGCGCGGATGAAGTTTGAATCCGGTGTGCACCGGGTGCAGCGGGTCCCAACCACCGAAAGCGGAGGGCGCATCCACACTTCTGCCGCGACCGTGGCAGTGTTGCCCGAGGCCGAAGATGTGGACATTCAGATCAACGCAAATGACTTGCGGATTGATACAATGCGCAGTTCCGGTGCGGGTGGTCAGCACGTGAACACCACAGATTCTGCGGTGCGTATTACCCACTTGCCCAGTGGAACCGTGGTCACCAGCTCGGAAAAATCACAGCACCGAAACCGTGAAATTGCGATGCAGGTTCTAAAAACACGTTTGTATGATCAAGAACGTCAGCGCGTGGACAGTGAACGATCGGCCGACCGCGCATCACAGGTTGGATCTGGCGATCGCTCTGAACGTATACGGACCTATAATTTTCCACAGGGTCGAATGACCGACCACCGCATAAATCTGACACTCTACAAGTTGGATCAGGTGATGACGGGAGACCTGGACGAGGTCATTGATGCGCTGACGGCAGACAATCAGGCGCGCCTGCTGGCCGAGATGGGTCAATGACCGGGCCAACAGCAGCGCAGGTTATGGTTGCTGCAACGGCACGTCTTCGCGCCGCAGGCGTGCCTGATCCGGCTCGTGACGCGCGGATATTGCTGGCCCATGCGGCACGGATAGAAGCTTCGCGGGTTACGTTGATTGCGCCTGAAGATCTGGCGCCGGATATTGCTGAACGCTATGAGCAATTGATTGCATTGAGGGTGATCCGGGTTCCGGTGTCTCATTTGCTGGGCGAGCGCGAGTTTTATGGTCGCCGATTCAAGGTTTCCGGCGACGTCCTGGACCCACGCCCAGAGACCGAATGCTTGATCGAAGCCGCGATAGCCGTTCCGTATCAGAACGTTTTGGATCTGGGGACCGGATCGGGCTGCATTCTGGTGACGCTATTGGCAGAGCAACCAAAGGCGACGGGACTAGGGGTGGACCTGAGCGAGGCTGCCTGTTTGCAAGCCAGCGCCAATGCAGTGCTCCACCGTGTTCAGGCCCGCGCGGACATTCGCCAGTCAGATTGGTTCGAAAAGGTCGAAGGCCAGTTTGACCTGATCGTCTCCAATCCGCCTTACATCGCCTTGGACGAAATGCAGGGCCTATCGACCGAGGTGCGCATTCATGAACCGGAAATGGCTCTAACGGATGGAGGTGACGGGCTGGCCGCTTATCGCCAGATTGCCAAGGAAGTTGCCCTATATCTGAAGCCGGGAGGACGGGTTTTGGTGGAAATAGGACCAACACAGGCCTCGGCTGTCGCCGCGCTGTTTGAACAGGCAGGACTGCAGCATATCCGGGTGATACAGGATCTGGACGGCCGAGACCGGGTTATTTGTGCGGATTCCATTCCCTTGAGTGGTCTGGAAGGTAGAAATTGATCAATTTGATCGAAAAAAGTGGAAAATTCACCTCCTAGCTCTTGTCTGTCTGGGGGGGACATGGTTACACATAGGTGTCGTATGTGTGTTTGGCTGAAAACCTTACCGGCGACACCAAGCCCAAAATGGTCGATGATCCGGCGCTGATATGCGCACTTTGGGATCTACGACGCAACGAATCAAGGCTGACGTTAAACAAATGAGATCGTCTAAATCACGTTCGCGGTCGAAATCGAACCGCAATCGCCCATCTGGTGGTGGTAATGTTGTCAACCGGGTGTTCGATAGCTCGGGCCCCGAGGGCAAGGTGCGCGGCACCCCGCAACAAATCATCGATAAGTATAATCAACTGGCCCGCGATGCTCAGCTTGGAAGTGACAGGGTTGCTGTCGAGAACTTTCAACAGCACGCTGAGCATTACATGCGTTTGCTAGGGGAAGCCCAGCGTGAGCAGGATGCTCGCCGGGACGAACAAGAGCGGCAAAACCGAGAACGCCAAGCTGAGCGCGACCGTGAGCGCGCGGAACGTCAGGAACGCGAGGCCGCGTCTCGCAGCAACGAGACTGCCCCTCGGAGTGAGCCTGCAGTGGTCAGCGAGGATCCTGCCGCGGCACCTCAACCCGACGTAATGGACCTAAGCACCAATGGTGACGCAGGCGGCGATTCTGGACTGGTGGAAACACCTGAAAGTAAGCCAAAGAAGGCGAGTACTCGTCGCCCTCGCACGCGCAAACCTGCTGCCAAGGCGCAAGAGCCGGTTGAGGCTCAGCCAGAAGCAGCCGCACCAGCTGAGAAGCCCGCTGCTGCCTCCGTTGAAAAACCCGCTGCGGCGCCTACTGAAAAGCCCACTGCGGCGGCTGCTAAAAAGCCGGTGGTTGAGGCCAAAACCGGCGATGCCCCTGAAGCTGCTGAGTAGGCGTAAGTCTAATCGAAAAAAGGCCCCGGACCATTTGGTGCCGGGGCCTTTTTTTTTGACTGCGTTTCCGTGGACTAAGACAAAGTTCAGTTAGGTTTGAGGTTCCAAGCTGCGCGCGAGCGCACAAAATGCTTCAAGGCTGACCTGTTCAGCACGTTCAGTTGGGGGAATACCGGCCTCTTTCAGGTGATCTTCAATATCTGGAGAGACGCTTTTGAGAGCGGACCGTAGCATCTTGCGCCGTTGATTGAAGGCGGCTGCCACCACTTTGTTCAACGTAGCAGCATCTGCGGGAAAACGTGGCTCGGGAAGGGCTGTTAGGTGTACCACGGCGCTGGAAACTTTGGGCGGTGGCGTAAAAGCGCCTGGTGGCAAGGACAACACAATGTTTGGCTCAGCGCGCCACTGCGCCAGCAGAGCAAGGCGACCGTACTTTTTGGTGCCAGGCAGGGCCACAATCCGTTCGGCAACTTCGCGTTGGAACATCAGCGTCAGGCTCTGCCAAAAGGGCGGCCATTGTTTTGGCGTCAGCCAACGCACCAGCAGTTCAGTGCCAATGTTATAGGGAAGGTTGGCAGCAACCCGGATAGGGGGGATTAGATGTTCCAACGGATTGACTTCGAGTGCGTCACCTTCAATCACCTGCAGGCGATTTGGGTATGCGTTGGAGATTTCGGCCAAGGCTGGAATACAACGGCTATCTTTCTCCACAGCGAGCACCCGTCGTGCACCTTCGGCGAGCAGCCCCCGGGTCAATCCGCCTGGCCCCGGGCCGATTTCAAGCACATCACAGTGAGACAAATCACCAGCCTGGCGGGCGATCTTGGCCGTCAAATTGAGGTCCAGTAAGAAGTTTTGCCCCAGCGATTTACGAGCTGACAGCTGATGAGTAGCGATCACCTCGCGCAGAGGGGGAAGAGTGTCGATGGCAGTCATGTCAATTCGATCTTGGGGCTGGCCAGAGAGAGAGGAAGATGTTCTTGCCTCCGGCGGGGATATTTGGAGCTAGATGAAGGATCAGGAGCGCGCGGCCATTCTCTGGGCCATTTTGAGAGCTTCGATGAGGCTGGTGGGGTTAGCCAGGTTCTGTCCGGCGATGTCGCAGGCTGTGCCGTGATCAGGAGAGGTCCGGATAAACGGCAGGCCAAGGGTGACATTGACGCCCCGGTCAAAATCTAATGTCTTGATTGGGATCAGGGCCTGGTCATGGTACATGCAGATGGCGGCATCATAACACTGACGGGCCGCTGCGTGGAACAAAGTATCGGCGGGATGTGGACCGGTCAGATCAAAGCTATTGCATTGCAAGTCGGCGAGCAGCCCGTTTATCCAGGTAAGCTCTTCCTCGCCCATCGCGCCACCTTCCCCCGCATGTGGATTGAGACCGGCAACCGCGATCCGAGGGTGGGAAATACCAAATTGCGCACGCAGCCCCTGGACAGTGATCTGGAGGGTTTCGCGTAATAGGGCAGGGGTCAGCTGAACGGCCACCTGTGACAGCGGAATATGTATCGTAGCGGGGACAACGCGAAGTTTCTCTGATGCCAGCATCATGACAACGCGGTCTACGCCGGCCAGTGCTGCCAGAAACTCCGTATGGCCTGGATAGGAAAAATCAGCGCCGTCAATCAGAGCTTTTTTGTGAATTGGCGCGGTACACAGAGCTGAGGCCTGGCCGTCTTGTACCAGTTTCACACCCATCTCAATTGAGCGTATCACTCCACTCGCATGTTGGGCCTGTGGGTGACCGGGAGTGGATGGGCCTTCAAATGGCATGACCAGCACTGGCAACGCGGTAGCGCAGACTTCGAGAGCCTCATCCGGAGAGGAGATTTGCGAAAAAGTGGTTCCGGGTGGAAGATGGTCCGGGTCCCCAATCCAAAAGAATGGACAGTCACCGCGCAAAACATCCCACGACCTAACTGTGATTTCTGGGCCGATGCCAGCGGGTTCCCCACAGCTGAGCGCAATGGGGCGCGCAGGGGTCATTTTATCACGATCTCAGCATCTGCGCGCAGCTGCTCGATAAAGCTATCTGCAAAAGCCCCTAACCTTTGTTGGGTAAGCGCATTGGCCACGCCCTCACGGGATTCGGATTCGCCCGCTCCCAGATCAGCGGTCCGCCCGCACATCATAAGTAACATCAAGGTCTGACCGTTGTTACGTGTTAGAACTGTCGAAGTTTCACCTGTGTCCAATTTGGCCAGTTCGAGCGCAATATCTTGTGGGATTTCGCTGGGTGCCAGAGATTGGCGATCCAGAACGGAGGGGTCCTGATCTTTTGCAATGCCATAAAGGTCATCACAGGTGTCGATCTGGCTGGCAATTTTTTGCGCGGTTGACATGGCTTCGGGGGTGCGACCACCGGCAATGAAATAGCTGGCATATTCGATCGCTGCATAACGCGGAGCGGATCCGGTAACTTCGCGAATGCCACGCATTTGAAACAGTGCCACCGCGCCTTGCAGTGGCATTGGAGCGGTGATTTCTCCAGATTTCAGCCCCAGCACGACCTCTTGGAGTTGCGGGGGCAATTTTGACAGGTTCATCCAGGGCAGTTGGCCCTGATTGTTACGGCTGTCTGAGGCGGAATACTGGGTTGCGGCTGAGGAAAAGGCCGAATAGCTCTTTAGCTGGCTGATTTGTTCAGCGATCTCTTCGACTTGGCCCGCATTCTGTGCGTTGATCGGGATGATCACTTCGGACAGTAAAACCTGTACACCTCCGGTGCCAGCGCGCCCCATGGCGCGGTCGATTTCTGCGTCACTTGGACGGGCCCGAGACAGGAAACGGGAACCGACATAGTCCCGCCAAGCAAGACCGGCACTTGTATAGTCACGCAGTGTTTCGGGCGCTACGCCGTTTTGTCCAAGAACCTTTGTGAATTCCTCCAGAGAAAGATTTGCCCGACCAGCGAGTTCGGTCATGCCCGCCAAGACATCCTCTTCGCTGATGTTAATCCCGGCCTCGGTGACAGCGGCATTTTTCAAACGATCTTTGATCAGTTCTTCTCTCGCCTGCTCATAGGGGTCGCCCGCAGTTCCCAACAGACGCATGAACTGGGCGCGTTGTTCCAGTTCGAAGTAAGTTACGACTTCCTCATTCACCGTGACAGCAGGTGAAAACAAGCCCTGCGCTGCGACGGGGAGGGGAAGGTTGAGCGCCGATGCCAAGACGAGGCCCGGGGACAAGAACCAAAACTTTAAGAATTGCTGCATGATCGCCTGTACTTTTTATTGCCGCTATCGACGGAGAACCCGTTCAATGCGATGGTAAAGCCGAAATCGGTCGAAGGCTCAACACTTGATGTCGAAGTATATCGCCTGCTGACGGAAAGGTCGACCTTGACGCATTCGTTGCTGTAGACAAGCCCAACCCCTGCGTGTGAGGCTCGGGCATCGGAAATATCATAACGTAGGTTGGCGCTGGCCGACCAACTTGGGTGAAGTTGGTAACTGCCGTCGAACCATAGTTCCGAGGTTTCCTCGGTGCGGCTCTCAGCGGTATCAGTACCGAGCCAAAGGTAGGTACTTGAAACATCAAGCCGAGAGTTGGCCCAATCCCCCCGTAACTCTGCTTTGGAGAAATTCAACGATCCATTTAACAAGCCACGTGCGGTGATTGCTAAGCCTTCGTTCAATTTTAGCTGGCCGGCCAGCAAAATATCCGAAGATGTGCCGCCCAGGCCGGACGACTTGGTGAACCGGTTGTCAGCATTTTGCCGGAATATTTGGCCAACAGTAGCTGACGCTTGCCAGCCACCCGTTGCGTAGCGTGCCCAATTTAGACCGTAGACCAAGGCAAGTCCGTCTTCGCGGGCATCTGTCGCGGGGAATCGAGAGAGCTCCAATAGATTACCCTGATCGAATTCAACAAAGTTGCTTTCGTCATTTGGAACAGTGTCACCATTAACGTCACTCCAACCAAGTTGCACAATAGGTTCCAGGTAGTGGGAAGCGCCAGTTGCGGAGCGGCGGGTCATAGGAAGCCGTAACGTGACAGCACCGCGTGGAGTTAAACGATTGACACGTGACGGGTATGCGCTGTCATCTCGGATTCCAAAAGCGTCGGCTGAGAAGCCCAACTGACCTTGGGCGATTACTCCGTTTTGAAGATACCAACTACGCTGCCAGTCAGCGTCAAATGTTGTACGAGCAACATCACGACCGACAATATCCAGGTCTGAGGTACGACTGTGGCCATGTGCATGAAGGGTCATCTGCAGTTCACCACCCAACTGGGTAGGGTGGTATCGTTGCTGATAGAAGATATCCGCAATTGCTGAAGGGATCAGGGTTGGATCTTCCGTTTCACGCAGTGTTTTGTAGTGAAATGCCCCAGCACGAAACAGTGAATCCCGACGTACTTGGGTAAGAGTTAATTGTGAGCGCAGTCGATCCAAATCTGGCAGTCCGTAGTCAGCCAAATATGCATCGTCGGAGGTGGTTTTCACCTCGAATTCCAATTTGACATCGTGACGAAGATCAAAAGCACCGGTGCCAAACAAATAACCACGGTCGTTGTTCGGCTGCAGGTCATCGCGGGTGAAAGCTCCCTCCAGCTCGATTCTGCCATTGTGGAAGGCCTGACGATACCGCGCGTCCAAAGTCCGTGTCTTAGAGGATAGATAAGGAGAGAGGGTTAGATCGCGGCTCTCGCCAAGAGTAAAGAAATAGGGAACCTTGAGACCAGTGCCCAGATTTGAGGTTGTACGCACCGACGGCACAAGGAACCCTCTTGCCCGCTCCAGCGTTGGGTCTGGCAAGCGAAGGCCAGGAAAGTAAAAAACTGGGACATCCAGAATGCGAAATTGAGCGTTCTCAAAGTAGAGCTGTTTTTCCAACTGGTCATGGGTAATTCGTTCAGCGCGGATTTGCCAAAGGGGTGGCGAACCGTCGTCGCAGACCTGACAGGACGTCACGGAGCTCTTGTACAATTGGGTGTAGCGGCCGCTAACACGCGTCATCTGGAGTGAAGATAGTTGAAGATGCTGTTGAAACACCATGCGGGCACTATTGAGAATACCATCGCGTAGGTTGTTACTCATTTCTGCCGCATTGGCCAAAATGGTGATTTCACCACCTTGATCAATGCGTATGGGGCCATCAATTTGAAGAGTGCCGCTGTCGCGATCAAAAGTGATTTTTTGGGCTCTGAGCCGAATGTCGCCCTGAAATGCTTCAACGTTGCCTTCTGCGATCAGGATCCTATCGCTGGTAATGAACACCTGGTCAGCGACCAGCATTGCTGGTCCATCTGTGGCAGGGTTTTGTTGTGCACTCGCAACTGGGGCTAGGGCAAGCCAGGGAGCAACGAACAACATTTGCAAAGTGTGGCGCATGTTAACCATCCTCCGCATGGAGTAGTAGGCCTAGGGTCAGCAGTATAGACGCGGCGGGTGGAGCCCAGGCTGCCAAGGCCACTGGAATCTGACCATTCTCTCCAAGGATTTGCGCAAAATTACGAATAAAGTAAAGCCCAAAACCCAAAAGCACCGCAGTCAAAACAGCAAGACCAGTGCCTCCAGACCGCGCATGACGCATGGTAAAGGCCGCGCCAACTAGAACCATCGCAATCAAAAAGAGCGGTCGCGCCAGTTCTACCTGCAGCCAGACTTCATAGCGTTTGGTCGAGAAACCAGCTTGCTTGAGTGCATGAATGGTTTCCGGCAGATCATAAACTGAAATCCCTGAGGCCGTACCAAGACTATCGCGAATTCGGTCTTGGGTCAGTGTTGTAGGTAACCGAAGTTCGTTATGTTCTACAGAATTGGTTTCGGGGTTGAGGCCCGGTGACAGCGGCCAAACCTTGACGTGGTTCAACACCCATTGATCTTCTTGCAACTGAGCACGTTGTGCGACTATTTGGCGGGTCGGATTTCCGCCAGGGGCGTAGGAGACGATTGTGACATCATGCAAAGTGACGTTGTCGATTTCGCCGCTATAGCCGGTAGCATGGATAACGGATTGGCCCTGTGCGCCCCCCTGTCGAAGCCATAGGCCTTCTCCAGAAAGCGACAGCGCAGCTGGGCCTCCATTCCGATACGTATCCGAAAGCTCTTGATACCGGTTTGAAGTTGCAGCGACAATCGGATTGAGGGTGCTCACTGTCAATATGCCAATCAATGCTGCCATGACCAGCGGAGCGGCTAGTGCGCGGATGCCCGAGCGGCCAATGGCGCGTGTCACAACCAATTCGCTGCTGCGGGCTAGGCCTACGAATAACACTATGGTCGACAAGATCATGATCAGGGGCAAAAATTCACTGAGCGCGGAAGGGGCACTCAACAGGGTCAAGTTGATCAACTGGCCAAAACTTAGATCAAAGTCATCAAACCGACGGATCTGCTCATTTAGATCAATGAGCATAACTAGGGTGAGAAGAACCGAGCAGATGATGGCAAACCACTGCATAAACCGGCGGGCGTAATAGAGATCCAGTTTCATGAGGTCGCCTTGGTTGGTGCCGCACGAGGACGTTTGGACAGAATTCGGACAGGCCGTGCTGCAAGTTGCAGAAACAAAGCCGCAATCCCAAACCCAATGGCAGAGGGGAGATATATCAGCGGCCACAGATCGGCGTTCTTCAAAACTGGTTCAGAGACCACACCGCGAAGACCCTCAATGAAAATTAGCAAGACAAAGGCCAGCAAGGCTTGCCGCCAAACCCCAAACCTGGAAAATGTTCCCAGCATTAGCGAAGAAAACCCAATTAGGGCGACAGCCACACTGATCAAAGCACGAGCAAAGCGCAGGTGGAGCTCTTCGGCCAATTGCCCTCTGGTAAACGGTTCCTCAGCCACAATTTGGTCTGAAATCATCAGTAATTCCAAGCTGGGAATGGCGCGGATGTTTCGGGCCCTGTTTCCAGCTTGGTCAGCTAGAGCGCTGATTTCGTAGGAAAAGTCCGAAAATACAGTGGTGGATAAAGTACGTCCCTTGGTGTCCATGCGGAGGGCCATTCCATCAACCATGACAAGGTGTGTTTGGTCCTGATCTTTTACCAGAAAGGCGCGGGCACCGGTGTACAATACGCTCTGGTCTGGATTGCGCCGATCAGACAGAAATACATCGTTTAATGTCCCATCTGGATCAATTTGGCGAATGTAGAATGTCACCCCCTTAGCTGGGTGCAAAAAATTGCCTTCGCTCAGAAGTTTGGCGGTGACATTGCGCGCAACATCGGATTCGCGTTCTTGTAGTTGGCCAATGGACGCAGGCAGCAAGAAATGTGTCAGCACTGACATCATTAGCGCGGTAATGAGACCAAATACCAAAGCCGGACGGGCCATTTGCCAAGGGCTGGTGCCGGTGGCACGCAGCACGGTCAGCTCACTTTCGCTGTTCAGCCGGTTGGTCACCCAAACCGCAGATGCAAAAGCCGCAATCGGTAGCACCATCCGCACCAAATTAGGCAGCGCTAGCGCGGTAAACTCTAGAAAAACCAGTGCAGATTGTCCGTCACCAATCAATCGATCAAAAAGGACAACGGCCCGGTTGATCCAGAACATGGCAACCAGAATCAGAGCAAAGAAGCCGAAAAAAAGTAGATACTGGGACAGTACGTATCTGTCGAATCGTGACACTGCGATCCCCCCAGACCCCGTCATACCAATTTCCGCAAATCATAGAGTAAATCTAAACGGGGGAAAACTGCAATTTGTAGTTGGACAAAAGATGATCGTTCCGTTCAGACCCTAGCCATCGGTCACGGCGCAGGCTAGCTGTTGCGCCAACCATAATCATCCCAACAGGAGCCCACCTCATGAGCCGTCTGATCCCCATCCGCTTTGCTGAGTACGACCCCAAAGAGTTGAAAGACATCGCAGGACGCCTGGTGGTGCTTGTAACACCTGAAGGGACAATGGATCAGGCTGCGCGCAGCGCCAACCGGCTGAGCAAAGGAGCATTGGCCCGGCTGATTGCCAGCGATGGCTTTAGCAAGGCAAAAACCGGGCAAGTGATTTCTCTGGCTTGGCCTGCTGGGATGCAGGTCGAAGCTTTGGATGTGCTTGTCATGCCGCGCAGGGTAACACCGGTTGAGGCGCGTAAGGCAGGGGCCGCATTAGCAAAAGCAAGTGCTGGAAAATCCACAACAGTTATGGCCGGATCGATGCCCAAAGCAGCGGATCTGGCGCTCGGTATGGCTCTGCGCACTTACACCTTTGAGGCGCATAAGACTCCGAGTGAGAGTAAAATTGATGGTCAAGTGGTGATCGCACATAAAGCGCATGAGGAGATGGCCGCCAAATTTGCGCCTATGCTGGCTGTTGCCGAAGGTGTTCATATGACGCGAGATCTGGTCAATGAACCGGCGAATGTGTTGACCACTTCAGAGTTTGCCAACCGTTTGGTAGAGATGGAGTCTATTGGCCTAAAGGTCGAAGTGCTGGACGAGGCACAGCTGGCTGAACTTGGCATGCGTACCCTGCTTTGCGTTGGACAGGGGTCCGACAGCCCTTCCAAAGTCGTTGTAATGCAGTGGAACGGCGGACCAGAAGGAGAAGCCCCTGTCGCGCTCGTTGGCAAAGGTGTGGTGTTCGACACCGGGGGAATTTCCCTTAAGCCAGCTGGTGGTATGGAAGATATGACGATGGACATGGGAGGGGCTGGTGTGGTGGCCGGCACCATGCGAACCTTGGCGATGCGCGGCGCCAAAGCCAATGTTGTTGGTCTGGTTGGCTTGGTCGAGAATATGCCTTCGGGGAATGCGACCCGTCCCGGTGATGTGGTTAAGTCGATGAAGGGTGACACCGTTGAAGTGATCAATACCGATGCCGAGGGGCGCTTGGTTCTGTGTGATGTAATGTGGTATGCGCAGGAGCGTTTCAAACCGGAGGCCATGATTGATCTGGCCACCTTGACTGGCGCGATTATTGTTGGCCTAGGCCATGAAAATGCAGGCGTATTTTCGAACAATGATGCGTTGTGCAACGCCTTTCTCAAAGCGGCGTCAGCCGAAGACGAGGGGGCCTGGAGAATGCCACTGGGTAAAGGCTACGACGACCTGTTGAAATCTCGTATTGCTGACATGAAAAACATCGGTGGCCGCGCTGCTGGCTCGGTTACTGCGGCACAATTCCTGCAGCGGTTTGTTAAAGATGACACCCCTTGGATCCACCTCGATATTGCAGGTGTTGCCTCGGTTAAATCTGAAACACCTTATGCGCCCAAAGGGGCCACCGGTTGGGGTGTGGCGGCGTTGAGCCGTTTGATTCAGGACGGTTTCGAGACTGAGTGAAGCGGAAATGGGCGCTGTTTACTTCTATCACCTGACGCGTGGCCCGTTGGAACAAACCATCCCCGTGTTGCTGGAAAAAGCACGCGGGGCAGGGTGGCGCATTGCGGTGCGGGGACGCGACCCTGACCGCATGGGCTGGCTGGACGACCGGTTGTGGCAAGGTAGCCCCGACAGCTTTTTGCCTCATGGGGTAGAAGGCGGTGCCTACGACGCGTTGCAACCGGTGCTTTTGACCACTGGGCCTATGGCGGCCAACAAACCCGATTGTATCATGGCCATCGATGGTGCTGCAGTTGAAGCCGAAGAGGTTGAAGCGATGCAGCGTATTTGTGTGTTGTTTGACGGGACCGATTCCGAGTCGGTTCAGCGGGCGCGCGCTCAGTGGAAAGAGCTGACAGATGCAGGGTGTTCGGCGCAATATTGGTCGGAAGAGAGCGGCCGCTGGGAAAAGAAAGCGGAGAAGTAGTCAAAGGATTCTGCCCACAGTTTAACGGGTTAGCAGCAGAGCCCCATTGCGGATTTCAATACTGGACCAACGCTGTAGATAGGCCATGCCGAGTAGTGATTGGTCCAGTTCTCCCTGATTAACCCAAACGCGAACATTCGAATCCGTAATGTTCCCGAGCGAAATACTGTCTAGCCAAACTGAGGCCGTGCGTACTTCCCCATTGGCAGTATTTGCGCGGCCCAAGTAGTTTAGGGTGTCAGGGTCAATCCCCGCCCGACGCGCGTCCCGCTCATTTAGTACCACGTCGGTAGCGCCTGTATCGATTAGAAAAGTAATCGGTACGGTGTTGATGTCTAATGTCAGATAATAGTGCCCATCGGCTGAGCGGGGAACTTCGATCTGGCCAGTACTGTTTATCACTGACTGTTGCGGTCTGACGGTGTTACGAATGTCGCCCCACAATCCGTAGCCTGCAATCACTCCTAAAAAGATGAACGCCCAGATTGCCAATTGCTGAACAGTTTTCCCGAGGCTTTGGCGGTTTTGCACAAACACCCAGGATCCAACAGCTGCCAGCAGCAGCACAAGGTAGATTATCCGGCCGTAGTCGACATCAGCCATCGAGTGTTCTCCTGATCTTGTGACCCGGCGGTTGAAATTCTAGCTCGCAAAACCAAAGTCTCGCAACCCGTCCAAAATAAACTGTACTGACAAAGCGGCCAACAACATGCCGAGAAGTCGGCTAATCACATTGATCCCGGTTTTGCCCAGCAGTTTTTCAAACAGGCCGGAGCTGAGGAACATCAACGCTACAACAGCCAGCACCGCCAGCATCACAGCGATGACCATAGTAAAGCCCTCGATATCCGGTCTTTGACCGGCAAGCAGGATGACGGTGGCAATAGAACCGGGGCCCGCGATCAAAGGCATTGCCATTGGGAACACCGAAGGATCATCGATATCATCTTCATTGCCCTGATCTTCGCGTCGTTTGGTGCGACGTTCAAACAACATATCCAGCGCGGTCAGGAACAAGAGCGCGCCACCAGCCACCCGGAACGCAGCCATGGAGATCCCAACAAAACCAAGAACAGCTTCGCCAAATGCAGCAAATAAAGCCAGAAGTCCCGCCGCGGTGAAACAGGCGCGCAGCCCAACTGAACGGCGTCTGGCAGGGCTCATGCCTTGGGTCAGGGCTAGGAATACCGGTGTCAGACCGATCGGGTCAACGATCACAAAAAGCGTAACAAACGAGGTGATCAGAAACCCGGTGTCGATCATTGAGATTCAGCTTTCTCCAGTTTTTCCAATGCTTTCATCCACATAGATTCGGCGCGGCCCAATGCAACCATAACTTCTGCATGTTTGCCTTGCCAGACCTTAGCCTGATCCTTGTTTTCAGGTTCATACATTTCCGGATCACCTAGTTTGATGTCCAGTTTTTCCTTCATCTGCGTCAGCTTCTCCACCCGCTGTTCATTCTTGCGGGCGTCCGAGCGTAGCGCCAAAATCGCATCACGAGTTGGGCGTTTGGGTTTGGGCTTTGCTGCAGCGGGTTTGGGCGCGGGCTTATCGCGTGCCAATAGCAGGTCTCGGTAAGAGGCAAGATCACCCTCATAGGGATTTACAGTACCTTTGGAAACCAGCCACAACCTGTCTGCAACCAGGCTGAGCAGGTGCATATCGTGGCTCACCAAAATGACCGCACCGCTATAGGCGGTCAGCGCTTCAACCAGCGCTTCACGGCTTTCGATATCTAGGTGGTTGGTCGGCTCATCGAGGATCAGCATATGCGGGGCATCAATTGTTGCCAGCAGCAGCGACAGACGTGCCTTTTGCCCACCGGACAAGCGGCCGACCTCGGTATCAGCCTGATCAGCACCAAGACCAAATCCAGCCAGGCGTGCACGCAGTTTGGATTGACCCTCGCCGGGGCGCTCTCGTTGCAGGTGCATCAATGGGGTTTCGTCGATGAAGAGTTCATCCACCTGGTGCTGGGCAAAGAAACCAATGCGCAGCTTATTCGACTGGGTCATTTTGCCCGACATCACCTGCAGGCGTGCCGATAGCATTTTCGCAAGGGTGGACTTACCTTGGCCGTTCTTGCCCAGCAGAGCGATACGATCGTCCTGATCAATGCGCAAATCCAGCTTACTTAGGATCGCCTTGCCATCATACCCAACCGACGCACCCTCGGTTGCGATGATTGGCGGCGACATCTCTTCAGGCTCGGGGAAGGTGAAAACTGTACGCGCGGCATCTTCGGGTGCGCGGATGGTTTCCATTTTCTCCAGCATCTTGACGCGGGATTGGGCCTGCTTAGCCTTGCTGGCTTTGGCCTTGAACCGGTCAACGAAGCCCTGCAAATGCGCGCGTCGCAGTTCCTGTTTCTTGGCAGCAGCGGCCTGCACGGCGCGGTTGGCGGCGCGCTGTCGGGCAAACTGGTCGTAGTTGCCCGAGTAGAACGTAAGCCCACGATCTTCCAGATGCAGGATGCCATTGACCGAGCGATTTAGAAGCTCGCGGTCGTGGCTGATGATGATCACGGTGTGCGGATATTTCACCAAGTAGGCCTCGAGCCACAGTGCGCCTTCGAGGTCCAGGTAGTTGGTCGGTTCGTCGAGCAGTAGCAAATCAGGCTGGGAGAACAGCACCGCCGCAAGTGCCACTCGCATCCGCCAGCCGCCGGAGAAATCTGAACAGGGGCGCTGCTGCGCTTCCATGTCGAATCCCAGGCCCTTAAGAATCGAGGCCGCACGGGCCTCGGCAGACCAAGCATTGATGTCGGCCAGGCGAGTCTGGATATCTGCAATGCGTCCCGGGTCAGTCGCTGTTTCCGACTCGGCCATCAGATCTGCCCGCTCTGTATCTGCCGCAAGAACTGTATTGATGAGCGATACATTCGAAGAGGGAGCCTCTTGCGAGATACCGCCAATGCGCGCTTTGTTGGGCAATGAAATATCGCCTGATTCTAAGGCCAACTCGCCGTAGATAAGGCGGAACAAGGTTGTTTTCCCAGTTCCGTTTCTGCCAACCAGACCAACCTTGTGGCCATTGGGAATTGTGGCGCTGGCGCCTTCGAACAGGGGCCGACCTTCGACCGCGTAATTTATATCTTGGATGCGTAACATGCGCCGGACGTAGCAGACCCGGAACGCTAGCGCCAGCGGCTTAAATATCCATCAGTTTGCAGCTTGTCCGGCTCCATTTGGGCATTTGGTTCAACGGCAATAGACCATCCTGCTGAACGTAGCCTTCAGGCAACCCGTCTTCGTCGATGTCAACTTCGGCCCATCCACCATGAGAGCTGGTTACATGTACGGTGCGTGCGATACAGACATGTCCCACCTCCGCGCCGGCGGGAAAGTCGTAGACGGGCAGGCGGTCACGGTTGACCCAATAGTGCGCCCTGGCAACTGAGGTCAAATGTTGCGCGTCATAGAGCCGTTCGCTCCCATCGCCATTGAAGGCCCCAATAGAGCGGGTCTGGTCTGGATTGACGATGTTGGTGTCGATGTGGATTTTTTGCCCGTGACCACCGGTAACGGCGCTCAGGTCGATGTTGGTTTTGTTTTGGAACATATGCCAGCGATTGGAGTTCATATAGGCATGGGTGCCGAGCCAGGCGGGGGCCTCGGGGACCCAAAAACGGCTGGCCAACCCAGCGGATTGGATCAAATCGCAGCGGGCACCTGCCGCGTAAATACCTATGTCTAAGCGCCCAGCGAACACCTGCGCTACGGCCTGAAAGTACTCCATCACACCCTGATCTGAATTTAGGGCCGCATCGGAGTCCACGCCAAAGTAGATGGCGCTGCCACTCGGTTGCCGATTACTTGCGCCCTGTGTAAGCAAAACTCTGCATCCTGAGTACCGCGTGCTCCGGTGAAACGGTTTTTGCTACGGCCTTCAAATTGATAGACAATTGCCAGTGCCAATCCGTGCTCGTGAAGCATGTCACGTTCGCGGCGCGTCACGTTTTTACAGTTGAGGTTGGCGTTATTTTGGTCCGAATAGTACCGGATCACCGTGTTGACACCTGCAAAGGCCAAAGTTTCATAGAAATCATGATTGGGGCGCGTGCATCCATCGCGGGCGTCCAGTTCTATCCTCGCTTGGCTACGATCCAAATAGGCCGCGTTCCCCATATCAATGATATGCGCGTTGGTAGAGGGGCCTGAGCTGACTGCAATACGGGGCAGGGCAGTCAGGGCTGCACATTGAGCAAGAAAGCGACGGCGTGTCAGGGTTTGCATCAGGATCTCATTGCACTGTTCAAACAAGGTGCCGGAAACTTCCTGCAATCTTACTGTATCTCAGGCGTTGAAGGAACCACTGTCCCCTTTTCAAAGCCAACTTGCCGTGTTACCGGGGCGCAAATCAGATAACTGGCGGCGGGGCGTTTTGCCCGGCCCTACACATAGGAGATGCCCAATGGCTCTGGAACGCACTTTTTCGATCGTTAAACCCGATGCAACACGCCGCAACCTGACTGGCAAAATTGTTGCCAAGTTTGAAGACGCTGGTCTGCGCGTTGTTGCGCAAAAGCGTATTCACCTGACCAAAGCTCAGGCTGGTGAGTTCTACAAAGTGCACGCTGAGCGTCCTTTCTACGACGAACTGTGTGAATTCATGGCGTCTGCTCCAATCGTTGCTCAGGTTCTGGAAGGCGAAGGCGCCATTGCAAAGAACCGTGAAGTCATGGGCGCAACCAACCCTGCTGATGCAGCACCAGGCACCATCCGTGCTGATTTTGCTGAATCTGTTGGCGAGAACTCGGTTCACGGTTCCGACGCACCAGAAACTGCAGCGATCGAAATCGCTTACTTCTTCTCCGGTCTTGAACTGGTTGGCTAAACCTTAGCGGTTTAGAATATTTGTGGGGCCGTCTGCACGTTCAGGCGGCCCTTTTTCGTTTTAAATCAGCGGTCTTTTTCTACCACGCCAATCTGGTTCAATATCGTTTCCAATTCTGACAAGCCCTTGTCAAAGGCACTGTCCTTAATGGCGTCAAAGCGAACGCGCAGGGCCTTTTTCTCTTCCCCTTTGCAGTCGTTCCAGGGCCGTCCTTGCAGGCCCATCACCAGAACATAGTAGCCGATGAAATGTGGTTTGCTGCCCGTTTTTAACAGCCTGGAATAGGTTTCGTCAGCTCCCAGCTCACGGAGCTCTTCAGCTGAGTGTATATTGGCACGGGCGCAGGCTTCTTCGTATGCGGGTCCGAGATTTCGGATTGAGGATATTGGCGTGTTCATGTTTCGTTTTTAAACATGACCATTCCGCGTGTCACCCAGAAATACGCCCTGATGCTTGTTCAGAATCTTGGGTTCAGATAAACCAAAAAAGGAACTGGAGGCAGGGCATGAAACTTTTACAGCGGCTATTCTATAAGAAACGCAAATTCTATGGCGATGACTTTGATTGGGAAAACTATACAGACGATAGTTATCACCGGAGAATTACGAGCGATATTGAATCCAAATACAGTGCCATAGTTGATCAGGGACAATTGCACTTTGATCCGGTAACCGGAACCGTTCAATCGCATGGAGATGACATCCACCCCAATCACTTGTTGATTTTGGAAATAATTGGTCAGTTGCAGTTGAAATCAGTGCATGAGGTTGGTTGCGGTGGCGGCGACCATGTTGCCAATGCTGTGACATTGTACCCTGAGACGAAAGTCACAGGAGGGGATCGGGGGGCAACTCAACTGGATTTGGCGTTGCAACGTCATCCAGAGCTAAAAGGGAAAATTGGCCTTCAGGACATTACGATGCCTTTTTCGCACCAGTGGCCGAACCCTGAGCTGGTCTACACGCAGGCCGTCATCATGCACATTCATACTGCAGTGAGCCATTTGGTGGCGTTGTCAAACCTAATTCGGATGGCGCAGAATCATGTCCTGCTGATGGAGAACATTCAATGTCACAATTTTGTAAGTGATATCAAAAGTCTGCATGAAGGTGGGCACTTGGAATGGAAAACCTTGAATATCTATCAGGTTACAGGGTCGACCGGAGCCAACGCAATTTTGTTGTCCAATCAGGAATTGGACTATCCGGTCCTTCTGTCAGACAGTGAAATTCGTAGCGGAGCAAAGCCATCATCCCGAAGACTGAAGCGGGCAAATGAAGACAGCGCACGTGGAATATTTGGGTTTGATCAGTACTGACGAGACTAAGCTGGTGTCATTGATGAGAATTGACAGGGCGTTTTGCGTCCTTCACTCTCTGCTCCTGATGAAGGGGAGAGTGACGTAGATGCCAGCTAACAACGCGCAGCAAGTGTATGTGAATATTGAAGGATTTGATCTGGCCAAGCCGCCTGAAGGATTTGTGTCAGACCCTTTCCCATTTTATGATGCATTGCTGTCAGCCGCGAGGGTCGTGACGCAGCCCGATGGTTCAGTCCTTTTGTGCCATCACGGCGATCTGGACCGCGTCTACCGTGACACCACCCTATTTTCGTCAGATAAAAAGGCAGCATTTGGACCAAAATTCGGGGTTGGCTCCCCTCTGTTTGAACATCACACAACGTCATTGGTTTTTTCTGACCCACCGCTGCACACACGGGTGCGTAGAATTATGACTTCAGCGCTGACCCCCCGGGCTATTGCGCGGATGGAGCCGGGGCTGGTCAATACCGTTGATCACTTGCTGGATGAAATGGCGCAGAATGAGCAGGTCGACCTTATTGAGGATTTTGCAGCGTCAATCCCAATCCAGATCATTGGCAACCTGTTGGATGTGCCAATGGAGGAGCGTGGGCCGTTGCGGGATTGGTCCTTGGCAATTTTGGGCGCGTTAGAGCCATCGCTAAGCCTACAGCAACTGGCTGTTGGGCAGTCTGCAGTCAACGAGTTTAAGGACTATCTGTCTAACCTGATTGCGCGAAGAAGGGCGCAACCGGGGGATATCGAAAGCGACGTGTTGACCCGGCTAATCAACGGAGATGGGGCAGAGGGGCAGCTGAGCGAGATTGAACTTATTCAGAATTGTATCTTCATTCTAAATGCTGGCCATGAAACCACCACCAATCTGATTGGTAGCGGGTTGGCGCTGCTGCACGACCACCCGGACCAAAAGGAAAGACTGCTGGAGCAGCCCGACCTCATCAAACCGGCAATTGAAGAAATGTTGCGGTTTAGGTCGCCCAACCAGTTAGGCAATCGCGAAACCACAGCTGAAGTTGAAATTGGCGGGCTTACGATTGCAAAAGGTACCAATCTTCACTTGGTCATTGGCGCCGCTAACCGCGACCCAAAGGTTTTTACAGCGCCAGAGGTGTTCGATATTTCGCGAAGCCCCAACCGTCATTTGGCTTTTGCAGGAGGGCCACATGTTTGTGTTGGCCTGACACTGGCACGGATGGAAGGAAAAATTGCCATTGGTCGGTTGTTGGAGCGGTTTCCCGACTACAAGATTCTGCCCGGTCGGGTTTCTGGTGGTCGGATGCGGTTCCGTGGATATGCCCGGCTACCAGCAGCACTATAGGGGCAGTTTAGGAGGTCGGGTTCTTAGAACAGTCCGGCTTCTTTCGCCGCCAACGCAGCCTGTGTTCGATTTTTGGCGTCGAGCTTACGACAAAGTGTTCTCACATGAAGCTTAATGGTCACTTCCTGTAGCTCCAGGTCGCGGGCAATCTCTTTGTTTGACTGCCCCCGACATAATCCGCTTAAAACTTCTGTTTCTCGTGGACTCAACATCTGGGCCATTGGATGTTCCGGCGCTGTGGCCTCTTCGCGCATCAGTGTGACAGGAACGTAGATTTCACCGGCACTCATAAAGCGAATTGCGTTCAGAAGCGATTTTGCTCCCATAGTTTTAGGGAGATACCCAACGGCTCCAGCATCCAGTGCCTCTTGTGCAGTATGCGGTGGGGCGCTGCCAGACAGGATTGCTACGCCAGTCCCACCATTACATTTGAGGGCGCGAACAAGCCCTTCGAGCCCAAACATCCCAGGCATATTGTAGTCTAGCAAGACCAGATCAAAGGGGCCGTTCTCTTCGATTTGTTGAAGTGCATCGTTTAGATCAATAGTCGAAACAACCTCGGCACCCCCTACTGATTTTAGGTAGGCGGATATGGTTTCGCGAACCATGTCGTGGTCGTCTGCCAACAATATACGCATTCAACTTTCAGATCTTGTTACGTGTTCGTTTCTAAGATGTTACAAGAGCATTAATTCTAGATCCATAATCTTTTGCACCAAAGAGGGTGATTTTCAACAATTTGCAGTGACTGTGCTTTTGATTCCATCGGTCGAAATTGCACAAATTCAACATTTTGATGCTGACGTGTGGGCCCTGACTTGGCTAAACCTTGAAGTGAAAAACTAACCTAAAGGTTATAGGCCTATACTTAGGGTGAGGTGCATCTGTCGTCAAACTGTGTCAGTCTTCGAACAGACGAATCTTGTAAGATCCTGCTATTCTGTGGGTTCCCAGGGGGGAGTGCAAGAATGAAACATCTGAGTTTTTGGTTGCGCACGTCGTCATTCTTTCCGACGGTTTTTGCTGCTCGTCCGGTAATTTTTGCGTTTGAACACCTAAAGCGCCACCTGTTTTGCCTCTTATCCATATCCTCATCGTTCGGTGGTAGCCAAAACTTGGCAATGATCGCTTGTGAGAGCAAAGATGCCTATGATTTGCTGAAAACAGTGTGACCTTTTCAACCTAGGCAGGTAAGAAAGTGCTGTTTAGACTTTTCTTTCGGTGTGACCGAAGCAGTGTGAAGCCCGTGGAACAACAAGAAAGGTGAAACAGTTGCAGTCCAAGCAAGCCCCAGTAAGCTCAAATTTGGCTCTGACATTGACCCTTATTTTTCTTGTTTCGCTTGGCGGGTTTTCTGTGCTGTTGGGTCGTGTGGTATTGAACGAAATGGATAGTATTACGTCTATCACAACCGATGCGGCGTCAAAATTGGTCACCAGAAATTTGGCACAGGGGCAGGTCGATTTCCTTAGGCTTAAAGAAACAGTTCGATCTGCAGAAGATGGGGGGGACTTGGATGAACTCCGGGCCAAATTTGATCTCTATTACAGTCGAATAAAGACCTTCCAAAACAGCCCAAAACTTGAAGAATTGAGAACCAATAGTGAAATTGTCGATCTGTTGGTCCGGGTGCGGTCACGTTTGGACCGGTTGGTGCCGCTGATCGAGGGGGCGGACGAGGGGCTTCGCAAGGGGCTTCCTGAGCTGTCACGGATCATCCTTGAAAACGAGTTTGACGCCCAGACACTTGTTGAGCAAGGGGTGCTGATAGAAACGAGGACACGAACCAACACAAAACAACGTTTGTCGCAAACCCTGCAGTTGTTGGGGGGAGTGCTGATTGTATTGGTTGTGGCATTGGGCTTGGCTGGCCTGATTACGGCACGCCAGTTTCGCCGCGGGCAAATTTTATCCGCAGCCAACAAGGCGGCTGCAGCGCGCATGCGCACTATGGTTACATCCTCGCTGGACGCCATTTTAATGCTTGATAAAAGAGGCCGCATTTTGAGTTTTAACGGGGCTGCTGAGGACGTTTTTGGGTACTCAAGAACTGAGGCTCTTGGCCAATCTATGGTTGACTTGATTGTCCCTGACCATTTGCGACGGTTCTGCATTGAAAATGTGGCTAATTTTTTAGCCACCGGTGAAGGCCAATTGGTTGATCGCGGGCTTTTGCAGATGGAGGGTAGAAAAAAGTCGGGGAAGATCTTCCCGGTTGAGCTGAGCATGTCATCCAGTCAGGCGGGGAGCGACCTGGTTTTTGTTTGTTTTATGAGAGACATTACAGATCGGGTCGAAAGCGAAGAAGCGCTTCGTCGTGCACGCGATGACGCATTGGCCGGCGAGCGGGCAAAGGCAAACTTGCTGACAGTGATGAGCCATGAAATCAGAACTCCGCTAAATGGTATTCTGGGATCAATCGAACTGCTTGAAACGACCGGGATGCTCGCCGAGGAGAAGCGTTACTTACAGGCAATGCGGATCTCTGCTGAATTGTTACTGCACCATGTAAATGAGGTCTTAGAGCTTTCCAGGTTGGAAGCAGGCGGCGAGGCTGAACAAATCAAGTCATTCGACCTGCAGGACCTGGTCACTGGACTTGTGGATAGCCAACAGGCTGCTGCATCGGCTCGTGGCAACAAACTGTACCTCCAATGTCGTTTGGATGATCAACCCATCGTGATGGGACGAGCTGAAGGGCTCCAACAGGCACTGTTAAACTTGGTGGGGAATGCACTGAAATTCACCCAGAATGGTGACGTAGTCGTGGAAGTTGAAAGGCTTGGCGATGAAAACGGACGGGTGGAATTTCGGGTCTGTGACACGGGGCAGGGGATATCCCAAACCAATCTGGACCGGGTGTTTGAAGAATTTGTCACTTTGGACAGCAGTTACAGTCGCAAACGCGAGGGGACTGGGCTGGGGTTGGCTATTACTCGTCGGTTGATTGAAAAAATGGGCGGTGAAATCAGCGTCGAAAGTGAGCTGGGTGAAGGGAGTTTATTTCGGTTTGCGGTTCCTCTGCCTGCTGCTTTCAAACGTGTGCCAACGCATGTAACCGACCGACCTGTTTCGGTGGCACCTAAACAGCTGTTGGTGGTCGAGGACAACGATATCAACCGGATGCTGCTGGAAAAAATGTTGCAACGTCAAGGGCACCAAGTGGAGAGTGCCGTTGGAGGCGCCGAGGGTGTCGAAGCTGTAACAAATAACAATTATGACTTAGTGTTCATGGATATCAGTATGCCTGGAATGGACGGCATCCAAGCGTTAAAGAAAATTCGCAAATTTGAACTGGCCGAAGATACCACGATCATTGCACTTACTGCACATGCTGCGGCTGATGACTGCGACCGTATTTTGCAAGCCGGATTTGCTGAAGTTTTGACCAAGCCAGTGACACAGGCAAAATTGGCCGAGGCGATTGAACGCCACACTAGTGAGATGAAGCCGAAGCTCTCCGACATGGAGACGTCGGACATTCAGCAATTTGTTGCTGCCCTGGGCGAAGAACGAGCACAGGGATATTTGACCACCTTTTGCCAGGATGTAGCCCAGCTTCAAAAAGCGCTTGATGACTCTGGCACGGTTGACGAAGAACAACAGAGTGAAGCGCATCGCCTGGCTGGTTCAGCGGCGGTTCTTGGGCTTGCTGCACTGCGATCCTGCATGCTGGAGATTGAGGCAGCTACTCCACAAACGGAGTTACCTCTTGGCGCGCTGGAGCTGGCCTGGTCTGAAGCGGGGGTGTTATTGGCACCGCATTTAGCTGGAAAGTCAGCCTGAAGGCAGGCCCGTGTTCTCACATTTGATGGGTCTGTTTGTTCGTCTCAGGTGTTGTCATTCGTAGGCATTGCAAACAACAGTTTCTGGAGGGACTAGGCGGCCCAACCGCAAGGCAGGCAAAATGGTCATCGAACTAGGGTCTATCAGTTGGTGATAGATATGCCATTAACTTCAAGAATTTAATGGCTCCGGCGGTAGGGATCGAACCTACGACCAATTGATTAACAGTCAACTGCTCTACCGCTGAGCTACGCCGGAACGGTGCGTGTCGTATAGCCATGGAATCTGGTAAGGTCTAGAGGGGAAATGCGACTTTTTTGTTTTCGGCATGGTTCTTTTTGAACATCAGAAATATACATCAAAAACAGGATCTTGGAGTGAGTGCTTCGATAGCTTTGAGCCAAGCGTGTCAGCATGTCTAACACTTTTAGTGAACCAGACTTATCAGTTCCGACAGGCACTGTGAGTGAAAACACTAATCGAGTTGCAAGCGCGATCAGAGATTATTTCGCCAATCTACATGCTCTACTTATTCTGGATATTCGGTGCATCGTGACATATGGCGAAAAGGCAATGCTTTTCGAAGGGTTGTGAGGTTCTAAGCATGATCCAAACAGTCCCAACGAAATAGATAACAAAGGGCTTAGAAAAGGAGACGCGCCTGCAATGAGGCGCGCCGTAGTGGTTTTTGTTTTTGATCAGTTACCGTGAACCGCGGATGGGCTCAGTAGAGCTTGTCCCATGTTTGGAAGTTCGTGAGCGATACCCTTGTGGCAACTGATGCAGGTCTTTTCACCCGTGAACAAAAATCGTTCATGCGCTTCTGCTGCGCGTGGACTTTGACGTGTTATGTCCATCGATTCCGCGCTGTGGCAGTTGCGACATTCCAAAGAATTGTTGGCCTCTAGTCTGGCCCATTCGTTCTGCGCAAGTGACAGTCGGTGGTTTAGGAATTTTTCACGTGTATTGATGGTGCCAAAAATCTTGCCCCAGACTTCTTTTGAGGCCTGCATCTTGCGGGCAATCTTACTGGACCATTCATGTGGAACGTGACAGTCGGGACAGGTTGCCCTGACACCTGAGCGATTTGAGTAGTGAATCGTCGGCTTCAACTCTTCAAACACGTTGTCGCTCATCTCATGACAGCTGGTGCAAAAGGCTTCGGTGTTGGTGACTTCAAGGGCGGTGTTGAAACCGCCCCAGAAAACGATTCCCATCAGAAAGCCGCCAAAGGTCAAAAACCCAAGCGAGTAGTGGACACTGGGGCGCAGGATGATGCCCCATGTGCGCTTGATTAAGCGAAGCATCAGTTGCCCTCCTGACCCGAGACATACTCAAGCACCTGGTCGATATCGACAAAGCCATTCTCGAGCAGTGGACGCGCTTCAGCCTGCGGGACGTGACACTGGGTGCAGAAGTAGCGCCGTGGCGTCACTGAGGCCAGGAACTGATTGTCCCGGTTCATGAAGTGCGTAATTGAAACCATGGGGGCCTGACTGATCTCAATGGCTGTCCGCGAGTGACACAGCAAGCACTGGTTTGCGTTCAGATCAATCTGATAGCCGTCCGTCTTATGGGGGATCAATGGCGGCTGCTCGGGGTAGTTTCGTACCTGACGCAGATCAGTGTTTCTGACTGGCGCGATGGCGTGTGGCGCTGCATTTTCTGCAAGCGGAGTTCCTGCACGCAAGGTTGCAATGGTTTCTTGGGCCATTGCAACACCCGCAGGCGCCAGTGTCGCCAGAACCAGAGCGGCGATATGGGCGGAGTTTTTCAGACGTTTCATGATCATGCCCCCAATGCTTCGATTTTGATCGCGCACTTTTTGAAGTCGGTCTGTTTAGAAAGCGGATCGGTTGCGTCCAGCGTAACCTTATTGATCAGCTGCCGTGCATCGAACCACGGGATGAAAACCAACCCCTTTGGTGGCTTGTTGCGGCCACGCGTCTCAACACGAGTGTGGATTTCACCGCGACGCGAAGAAACTTTGACCGCTGAGCCGCGACGCAAACCAAGCGCCTTGGCATCATCAGGATGCATGTAGCACAGTGCGTCTGGTACCGCCTTGTACAACTCTGGTACACGTTGGGTCATCGAACCCGAGTGCCAATGCTCCAACACGCGACCCGTGCTTAGCCAGAACGGATATTCTTCGTCGGGACTTTCTGGCGCTGGTTCGTAGGGCAGGGCAAAGATCACAGCCTTGCCATCCTTTTTGCCGTAGAATTCAAAGTCGGATCCTGGAGTGACATAGGGGTCAGATCCTTCTTTGAAACGCCACTTGGTTTCTTTGCCGTCAACAACGGGCCAGCGTAGGCCGCGAACCTCGTGGTAGGTGTCAAATGGAGCTAGATCATGTGCGTGACCTCGGCCAAAGGCTGCATATTCTTCGAACAAGCCTTTCTGGATGTAGAACCCAAAATCCTCAGATTCGTGGTTGGCATAGTCTTTTGAAGTCTGCTCGAGCGGGAAGGCATCAACTTGCCCATTGGCGTAGAGAACTTCGAATAGGGTCTTGCCCTTGTAGTCGGGGTTGGCATCCAGAATTTCGGCCGGCCAGACTTCTTCGGTGGTGAAACGCTTGGAGAACTCTACCAATTGCCACATGTCCGATTTGGAAACACCGGGTGCATCTACCAGCTGATGCCAGAATTGTGTGCGGCGCTCCGCGTTGCCATAGGCCCCTTCCTTTTCCACCCACATTGCGGTTGGTAGAACGAGATCGGCAGCTTCTGCAGTGACGGTCGGGTAGGCGTCAGAAACAACAATGAAGTTGTCAGGGTTGCGATAGCCGGGCAGCCCTTCCTCCATCATGTTGGGTGCAGCCTGCATGTTGTTGTTCACCTGAACCCAATAGCAATTGATGTCGCCATCTTTCAGCTTGCGGTTCTGTACAACCGCGTGGGCACCGTTCCAGTCTGGCACTGTGCCCTCGGGCAGTTTCCAGATTTTCTCGGCATAGGCACGATGTTCAGGGTTTTTAACCACCATATCCGCTGGCAAGCGGTGCGAGAATGTCCCAACTTCGCGTGCTGTCCCACAGGCTGATGGTTGACCGGTCAGCGAGAACGGCGAGTTGCCAGGGGTGGAGATTTTACCTGTCAGCAGGTGCAGGTTGTAGAGCATGTTGTTGGTCCAGACACCACGCGTGTGCTGGTTGACGCCCATAGTCCACAGCGACATCACCTTGGTGTTCGGATCAGCGTACAGCTTGGCGATTTTCTCAATCGTCGCTATGGGAACACCGGACATTTCTTCGGCTTTTTCAAGCGTGTATTCTGAAACAAATTCAGCAAACTCTTCAAAGGAGATCGGGTCGGACTTGCCGGAGTTCGGGTTTGCCGCAGCCTGTTGAAGTGGGTGTTCATCCCGCAGACCGTAACCAATATCGGTTTCGCCTTTGCGGAAATTCACGTGTTTGGACACGAAGTCTTTATTCACCGCGTCGTTTTGGATGATGTAGTTGGCAATCGCATTCAACAACACCATGTCAGTTTGCGGCGTAAAGATTCCGGGAATATCAGCCAGATCAAAACTGCGGTGCTTGAATGTTGAGAGCACGGCCACTTTAACATGCGGGTTTGAGAACCGGCGGTCGGCGATGCGGGTCCAAAGGATCGGGTGCATCTCAGCCATGTTCGAGCCCCAAAGAACAAAGGCGTCGGCATGTTCGAAATCGTCATAGCAGCCCATTGGCTCGTCGATACCGAAGGTACGCATAAAACCACCAACAGCTGAAGCCATGCAGTGGCGGGCGTTAGGGTCGATGTTGTTCGAACGGAATCCGGCCTTCATTAGTTTGGAAGCAGCGTAGCCTTCCCAGACAGTCCACTGGCCTGACCCAAACATGCCAATGCCTTTAGGACCTTTTGCCTTTAGCGTGGCTTTCCATTTCTCGGCCATGATGTCGAAGGCTTCATCCCAGGACACTGGCTCAAAATCGCCGTCCTTGTGAAATTCTCCATCCCGCTTACGCAACAGCGGTTGGGTCAGCCGGTCTTGACCATACATGATCTTGGACAGGAAATAGCCTTTGACGCAGTTCAAACCGCGGTTCACTTCGGCTTCGGCATCGCCATGGGTGGCGACAACCCGGCCAGCTTTGGTGGCGACCATGATCGAGCAGCCGGTGCCACAGAAACGGCAGGCGGCCTTGGACCATTTCAGATCGGTGATTTCAGCGTCGGTAACAAGGTTTTGGGCCGCGGCTGGGATCGGCAAACCTGCCGCCGCCGCTGCTGCGGCAACGGCTTGCGCCTTGATCATGTCGCGTCTTGTGATGGCTACCATATCAGTTCTCCTGTTGGTGGCTTTATTTCGAATTACGGATAGTTATTTCGGCGGTTTCGCTATCGGCCTGATGGTAAATCAGGGCTGCGCTTACGACGCCGTCGAGCAATTGTAGATTGGTGAGAGAGTCGACGATCTCGCTCTCGCTTGGGGTTTCCAATGTGACAATGATCTTCCCTGACGCATCAGAGAGTGGCACCTCTGCATTTGGAACCTTGGCAATTTCTTCCAGCACATAGTGCATCAACGCTGGGTCGGCGCGTATCAGAAGGCTGGATATATGGATCACATCCTCAGGCATGTTTTGTTTCCTCAGAGGGGGCAGGGCTTGGCCGTGTGGTGGTTGATATGGCTTGCTCGGGGCAGGCCTCTATGCACGCGCCGCAGCCAGTGCAGGCTTCTGTGTCCAGTTTGATGCGCCCAACGGGGCGCACGGACAGATCAAGGCGAAGGGCTTCTGGTTCGCAACTGTCCGTACAAATTTGACAGGAGATGCCAAAGCTAAGCATACACCCGTCGCCAATCGTCGCGAGTAGCCCGCCTTGCTCAGCCCAGGGCTCGTCTTTGCGTGGCGCAAAAACGGTTTCGGCTTCGGGGCAGGAGTTTACGCAGTCCCCACAAAACGTGCAGCCACCATTTGTAAAGTCCACTTTGGGTGTACCAGCAGGTCCGGCAATCAAAATCGCCTCGGGGCAGGCGTTCAGGCAGGCACCACAACTGGTGCAACCGTCAAGTACACGTTGTTCTGAGCTCCAGGGGGGGCGCAGAATTTGAGTGCCCGATCGTTGAAATAGGGCACGCCGCAGGGGGAACGATCGCTGTTGCATCAGATCAGCCTGTGGGTGGTCCCACAATGAGCTGAAGCATCCAGATAGCAAAGCCATAGGTGCCAACAAGTGCCACTGCCAAGGCTGGAGCCAAGAACACTGCCAAGAAAAGAAACGCGCGGCGCTCTTCTGCGCGTGTTTGTGTAGGCGCTGTTGGGTCTTGGGTGCTGGTTTTGGTCATAAACGCAGGCCTTTCAAAGAGTATTCCTCAGATTGAACGGGCCGCACCAAAAAGTGATCGAGATTGCCGTCAATGTGATGCTGCCAGTATTAGCAGCCGGTTTCGGAGCGAAAAATATGTATTTCAGAAGGCTGTTTGGTATAGGTATTTTTACAAGGTAGCTTATTATTCAAAACTTTTCACCAGTAAATTAAACGAAATGAAAAGCCGGAACGGTACATTTCAGCGGAAAATTAGGTAAAGAAAGTCCTGATCGAGCCGATGAGCAATCTTCCTCGACTTATAGCAGGCGAGGCGTTCTTGAAGCTCCAGCTCGAATCGTCAGTACAATGAGGCCCTTCCAGGCCTCAATTTGCGTTGACGGTTAGGTAGACATTCAAAGCGTTTTTGTTGTCGCTAACGGGACTTTTGCGGGCGTTATTTTGTTCTAACTACTTATAGCCAGAACCACATCGCCATAAGTAGAATACCTAATCCCAGCAATGCTTGCAGGACCGCCCCTCCAGTGAGGATCCCGATCACACGCAATTCGCTGGTCACTGCCTCTAGCGCATCACGACGAACCAACCAGTAGTAGCTGTCATTTGGCAATATTGCGATAAATGAGCCAAGGCAGATTGCAAATACCGCAACCACAGGGTCCAGGCCACTTGCCACAACCACTGGCGCTGCAACCGGAGCAACAGCTGCAAACGTTGCCATGCTGGACCCTTGTGCGAGTTTGAATAGGACTGTCAGGCAAAACAGGCCCAGTATCGCGAAAGTGCCGCTGCCTCGTGGTACAAGATCGTCAACCGACACAAGTGTGGTCAATACAGCCCCAAACGCACTGGCTGCACCGATCACCAAGAGCAATGAAGATGTGCGTCGCACAGCGCTGTCAAAACATGCACGCCGGGCGTTGGATGGCGTCTGTGCCAACGCGAGAACTGCAGCCGCAACCAACGCGCCTTTGGGTAGGAACAGGAAGTCGATAATTGGTATTTCGGTCTGACCAACCCAAACTCCGAGCCCAAGTAGGGCTGCTAGAACACCAAATGGTGCAAAGGATTGTATAAGTTTTCTATCCACCACCTTCGTCTTTGCGGGGGCAGGGAGGTTAGCACTGCTTGATCCATCATGGCGAACAACGAGACGCGCCCATATGACACCGGCGATTGCCAACGGTATCGCTAAAGCTATCCCCATTAACATCAGCTTCCCCGTAGCTGTGTCGTCCCTTGCTATGCCTAGTCCGGTTGCAACGATCAAAGGCCCAGCTGGATAAAGCAATTTGAAACCAGCGTAGGCGCCAAATGCGACGTCAAGTTTCCGCCTACCTGCTGCCGGAGACAGCGCCGCGTAGGCTGTGTCGGGGCAAATCATACCTGCTCCGGCAGCCGGAGATCCTATTGCTGCTGCTTTTTCAGCTCCGGGTGATGAAATTTCGCGACGTGACAAGGCCGCAGCCAGAATGAAAGAGGGCAACAGAACCAAAGCGAATTCTCCGAGAGCTCTCCCGAACCCGCTGTTGAATGTGGAAATGAAGGTATTTGTTTCCATCCCACCAGCGAAGGCCAGCAGCATTGTGGCAAAGACCATCCAGATCACAAGTGGCATATTTGGTAGCAAACCTGCTGGCATCACCCGGGTCGTAGAGGGGTTTCTTGAGGGGAGAAATGTTGGTTGTGCCATTTAAGGAGTTCCGATCTTGCTTCATAATTTAACCTGATGCTAATTTCGGAGTTCATTTTGTTTAAATAAGAAATTGGCGGCCCCAACATGAGTTTAAATCATCTTAAGCCATCGCTCAGAGCTCTCGAAGTTTTTGAATCTGCGGCCCGCATGGGTGGGTTTACTTCAGCCGGAAACGAGTTGGGCATTACGCAAAGCGCGGTTTCTCGCCAAGTTGGTGATCTAGAAGCCATGTTGGATGTGACGCTTTTTCAACGGCGAGGTGCTCATGTCACCGTTACGCCCACGGGCAAGCGACTGGCTGATACGCCCACGGGCAAGCGACTGGCTGAGCGGCTCGCAGTGGCGTTGAAAGATATGCGTGCCGCTGTTTCAGAAGCAGCACGTTCAGACGGGATGGTCACCCTATCTATGTTGCCTTCTGTCGCTGCCAAATGGTTTGCCCCTCGACTGGGTCGTTTTGTTACCGCGCATCCACAAATTGACCTGCGCGTTTCAGCGTCCAGGCATCTTGTTGATTTTGAGGTCGAGGGGGTAGATGCCGCAATTCGTTATGGTCGTGGTTCATGGCCGGGCCTCGCAGCGCAAAAGCTTGCGAGTGAAACGGTTTCTCCGGTCTGTACACCGTCTTATGCGGAACGGCTTGGCCTAAGTGAGCCAGAGGACCTTATTCAGGCGACCCTTTTGTACGGGGATATCCCTGAAGATTGGGAGGCATGGTTTGCGGTTGCAGGATGTGCTGAAAATGTACCACCCGGTCCCCGGTTGGGGGACGATGCAGCCATATTGCAAGCAGTTCTTGATCATCAAGGGGTAGCTCTTGGCAGATCACGCTTGATCGAAGATGACCTGGAATCAGGTAAGCTTGTTACTCCCTTTGATATCCGCTTATCAGCAAGCCATGCCTATTGACTTGTCCAGCCAGAAATAGTTGAGAAAAGTGATGCGATGTTGCGCGTCGAAGATTGGGTCAAAGCGGAGTTTGATTGAGTATCCCACGAGGCATGAAATTGGGTGAAACTGAGTTGGTTTTACGCTAAGCGTGCTAGAGTTACGCCACCGGTTGCGATCGCTTGGGCGATCACCAAACTGGTGGCGCAAATGTGCACTCTAGGCCGTTCGCGCCAAGTTGAACTGCTGTTCTTCGATCACGTCCCACATGGAGTCTTCCATGTTATCCAATTCGCCTTGAAAACCCGGTGTATCACTTTGATTTTTGCTCAGTTTGAATACAGAAACGACGTGTACAAGGTTTTTCGCTTCATCACGTAGCATTTGTCCGGATGCCGCGGTCTGCTCCAGCATCGCTGCACTTTTCTGAGAATCCTGGTCTAGATTGGTAATTGCGGTGTTCACCTCGGACAAACCTGTGGACTGTTCCACGGTGGTTGCGGCAATTTCATTTACCTTCTCCACTGCCAACTCGACAGCATCCTGAATCCTTTCCAGCGCCGCGCCTGTTTCGCCGACGAGTTTGACCCCATCCGCTACATCTACCACGCTTGCCTGGATCAGCGCCTTGATTTCCTTAACGGCTTCGGTCGAACGATTTGCCAAGGCCCCAACTTCAGAAGCGACAACTGCAAATCCACGTCCTGCTTCGCCAGCACGGGCCGCTTCAACACCTGCGTTCAGGGCAAGCAGATTGGTTTGAAGCGCAATATCTTCGATCAAACCGGTGATTTTGGCAATGGCGCCCGAAGAGGTCTGAATGCGTTTGATGGCCGCAACTGTTTTATCGGCAACTGTCCCGGTCGATTTTGCCAATTGGTGTGCTTCGCCTACATTTTCTTCGGCCTGCTGTGCACTTTCTGCCGTGCCACGCACAGTGTCATTCAAAGTCTGAACGGCCCCGGTAGTTTCTTCAAGCGAGGCGGCAGAATTTTCCCCCCTACGTGATGCGTCATCAACCGCAGATGAAATTTCACCTGCAGTATTGTTCAGCATCTCTGCGCTGCTAGATAATTGACGGATCATGCTGTTAAGGTTGTTTGTTAGGTTTTCAGTTGCTGTTGAAATCTCGGCAAACACACCCTTGTGCCCTGATGGCATGCGCCCGGTCAGGTCATTGGACGAAAGAGCATTGAGAATGGTAAGAACGTCTCCTAAACCTTTTTCGGCCACCTCCCCAATTTGGTTTACGCCGCGGCCCATCTCAATAAACGAACCGGTTTCACCATCTACTTGAATTCGTTTGGAGAAATCACCATCGGCGCAGGCGGAAATCACATCGGAGATTTCGGCTGTCAGGCGCTCTTTTTGTTCTTGATCACGCCGAAAATCTTCTACCGCATTTGTGATCGCTGAGATTTCGGTTATTCTCGACTGCGTCAACGTTAAGGAAAAATCGCCGGACATCATTTGAGTCAGGACCTTGTTTACGCGGCGCAGTGGGCGCGAGATGCTTAAGGCCACAACGATGGCAATGGTCACGAACACAAGGAGCCCGCCCAGGCCTGCAATCAGCGAATTTTTCTGAGCTTGCGCGCTTTGAGCTTCGGCGTTGGCCAAAATCTCATCAAGCCGTTCGTTTGCGTGGGTATGGATCTTTTTCAAGATTGGAGCCGCTTCTGAAAACCGCTGAGACAATGCTTTACGATGGTCCTGCTCCAGCATTGTTTCCGTGACAAAACGGGCAAACGAAGTTTGATATGTATCCAAGAGACCGTCGATTTCGTTGTGTCGAGACTCTCCCCCGAACATTTCGTGTGGAAAGGCGTGGAATTCTTCGATGCGTGCATTCAATCGATCAAGGTATTTTGTATCGTGACGCATGATGAAATCTTTTTCATGACGCCGCATCATGAGCATCTTTACTTGTAACTGTGGCTGGTTGATTTCCGCCAAAGCAGTTTCAACACTGCGAACAGCATTGCGCAACTGCCCCTGCAGCCCAGAGGTCTCGTCCAGTCCCAAGTTCTGATTGATGGCGACCAATGCGGAGAACTCGTCCCGGTAGGCGGTAATGGCCGCAGATAGATCTGCAATCTCTTTAGCGGACGCTTCCAGGCCTTCGATTTGTCTCAGTTGGTTTTCAGATTCATTTAGGGCCGCATACAGACGTGTCATCGTATCGGCATGGCGCAGCACATATTTTTCATCCAGACGAAGCAAAAAGTCTTTCTCGGCGCGCCGCGCCATTAAAAACTCAATCTCCAGCCCCTCTAGCGTCGACCCCAAAGCATTTACGCGCAGGAGATCGCTTTGCACATCGGCACTCACGTTATGTGTATACCTTGAGATACCGATCAGCGTGATCATGATTAGACCGGCTAGGATCACAATTGATAAAACGGCGGTGTTGATACTGGTTTTTAGTTTCATGGGGTCCACACTGAAGATCGACGGGGACTCCTTTGCTACGCATCTCAGATTAAGGAAAGGTGCAGATAGTCGGTGCCTACCACCGACACATTGGCGGTTGTTCCCGGTATGAGTGTTAGGGGGGAGGGTCACTTTTCCTGGACGTGTAGTGGAGTGATTTTCACGTTGAAGATTTGAATTATCTATCTAAATACGGTTAGTTGTCTGATATTCCTCATTAAAGTGTTAGAAGCGTAGACTTTTAAACCACCCGGTAGATCCAGTCGTTCTTGAAGCGTTTGTTAGTGAGAATAGCTTGCCTAGGATGTTGATTTATCAAATCTATAGTTGGACAATCACACCCGAACGAGAGACTGTTTGCCACTGCGATTTGCTTCGCCACGGTTCTACCTAAATCACGCGATTTGGCTCCAATTAAAGTTCTAAGAAAAGAAATCACTCATTTCTTCACTTTCATTCCTAGCGGTATGGAGTAAGGGAGGTGGGGCGTTAAGGAGAACGAATGATGGGCGCTTCACAAAACTTACTGGAAATTGTTGCGGCTGCGCAGGCTGACGCAAAGACGGCTGAAAATCGCATTGCAGACATATTTGAACAGACCGGCGGGCAGCACGGATCCGGTTCCCAGAGTGAAGAATTGCACGCCTTGACGGTTTCGCTTGAATCAGCTGCGGTCGACATCTTCACTTTGTTTGAGGCGCGGATGCAGCACCATTTCAGACGAGGTCCGTTCTCACGCAAATTGAAATCGCTGCTATTGGAGACTGGGCAAGCAGATCTCGCCGAGAGCGTCCACCAGTATTATCTTGCGATCAACGTTTTGAAGCATGGGAAAGGCGCGAGTTATCGTGAGCTGCTCAATGCCCCAAGCGCGCTTTTTGTTGTGAGGCCAGCCGATGACATCCCCGTCGGCGAAGCACACGATGCCGTGGGTCTTGTTGATGTCAGTGTGCCGGGCTTTTTCGATGGGCTGACTACAACAATTCTTGAAGCCTATCATTTCCTTGAAAACAGACAAATCTCGTAGGTCTGTTTGCCAAGATGAAATCGGGTGAACAGCCAACTTAACTGGTTGGGCACTAACATTTAGGCTCTTCGAGCTCGCGAACCAATCGCTGAAGGCCGGGCGCATCAGTGGACGCTGAGGGGCTTACTATTCGAATGGGCCATTTTAGTTCTACGGCCAACGGCACCGCTATCACATCAGGTTTGGCAACGAGGTTCAACGATTTCTGATCTACTATTGCCCGACCTGCTCCTTGGGCCACCATTCTGATAAGAGCGGATTGGGTGCCTGCCTCGGCCATGATTTGAAATGTGACGCCAGCCTGATCAAACATGTGCTCGACTGCCCGGCGGAATGGGCTGTGAGTTGGCAACATAATCTGAGGAACCTTTGCCAATTCTGCCAGCGTTACCTTTCCTACACGAACAAGTTCATCATTTGGGTGGAAAATGGCGGTTGGCAATACATCTGCCACTCGTGTGCAGATCAGGTTTGGATCGCCCGGGTCGGACGAAATGACCACACAGTCAGCACGTCCTTCTCTCAGTGCGGCAAGGCATGAGTCTTCGTTCAGTACATCGACATCAATCCTGAGTGCCGGATGCCGTGCCATCAGGCGACCTGCAGCGCTAGCGACACGGGTATCCGCAACAACGGGCAGTGCGGCCACTCTCAGATGGCCTCCCAATCCTGAGGCAATCTGTCTCGCGGCATCTTTGACTCTTTCCAGTCCATGATAGTGCTTTAACGCAGCCTCTTGCAGACTGTGGGCCGCTGCGGTTGGTTCGAATTTCCGACCCGTCCGATCGAACAGTGCCACTCCGATTCCGATTTCAAGATCTGCGACAGCACGGCTGATCGCAGGTTGAGAAATATGCAATGCATCGGCTGCTTTGCGCGTCGACTTTAGGCGATATGCCATCTGGAATATTTCAATCTGACGGGCGGAAAGGCGCATGTGGTTCGATAACAGAAACGTATCAGCTGATGCAACTTTTTGATTTTTTTAGCATCGAAAATTACGGTATGCAGTGTGGAGCTGCTTGCCGAGAGGACCTCCTTTGCACCTGGATTTAGAACTTCTGCTTTTGGCGATCTTTTTGGGCGCCGTGCTTCAGGTTGGGGTTGGGATTGGGTTTAGCATTGTTGCGGGCCCTCCCATGATGGTTTTGCTGGGAACTACGGTCGCAGTTCCAGTTCTGCTGATGTTGAATACGCTGGTGTCAGCTATTGCCGTCGACTGGAGAATTTGGGTGGTCGAGAAAAAAACGATTAAGACTGCGATAGCTGGGTGTCTTTTGGGCGTGGCATTGGGGGTGGTTATCTATCCGTATCTGTCTGAACAGATCGTTTTGATCCTGACCGGCACATTGTTACTGATAGGCGTTCTGACAACGCTCCTGCCGCTTCGCTCAGTGGCCGGTACTAGGGGTTTCACAGCAATCTCTGGATTGTCTGGTCTGGCAACAGTTTGGGCCGCGACCCCCGGGCCGCTTATGGTGTTTGGCCTGATCGCAACTGGTCGGTCCGCACGGGATACCCGCAAACTGGTGCAGCCCATTGCACTGGTCGCTTATGGGGTTGCGTTGCTGTTGCATGGATTGGCTGATGGAGCGGCATTTACACAGGTCTCCAATGTCTGGGCATTTGCAGTTGCCACGTTTTTTGGCAGCGTTCTTGGGCGTTTCATTGGCCCATTGCTACCCCAACACCTGATCAAAAACGCCATTCGGATCGTCTCAATCCTGGCCTGTTATGCACTTTTCCGGCGGGCCTATTTGATAAGTTAGACACGGGGTAAACACGATGCAGCACACTGAACTACTAGCCCGCTTTCCACGCGCGGAGCTCATGGATGGTGAAACACCGTTGGTCCGTTTGGACCGGATGTCTGAGCGCGTTGGAATTGATCTGTGGCTCAAGCGCGATGACCTTACTGGTCTTGGATTTGGCGGCAATAAAACCCGTCAACTTGAATTCTATTTTGGCGACGCGCTGGCAAAGGGGGCCGATACGGTGCTCATCACCGGTGCCGTGCAATCAAACTATGTACGTTCAGCAGCGGCGGCGGCAGCACAGTTGGGGCTTCGCGCCATCCTGCAACTGGAAGAGCGTGTCGCAGGTATGGGAGAACCATATTACACGTCCGGCAACGTGCTGTTGGCCAAAATTCTGGGCGCAGAGCACATCTGCTATCCGGAGGGCGAAGACGAGGCCGGGGCCGATGCGGCGCTTCATCAACGTTCCGAACAGATCAGAGCCGAGGGTGGCAAGCCGTATGTGATTCATCTGGGGTTGGATCACCCACCACTCGGTGCGCTTGGGTATGTCGCGGGAGGAATTGAACTCTGCGAGCAGATGGACGACTTCGATGCTGTGGTTGTTCCCTCAGGCAGTGGCGCAACACACGGCGGGCTTTTGACCGGGTTACGCCTGTCAGGGCAATCGGCCCCGGTTCACGGGATATGTGTGCGCCGCGATCACCAGCAACAGCAGCAGCGGTTAAAAACTGTGCTGCACAAACTGGCCAACTTGTTGGATATTGACCCAAAACTGACCTCGGATGCTGTTCTTACCTGGGATGGCGCGTTGTCCCCTGGTTACGGGAAAATGGGTCCGGATACCCAACATGCGCTAAGTCTGATGGCACGCACCGAGGGGGTTTTCCTCGATCCGGTTTACACAGCAAAAACATTTGCTGGTTTGTTGGGCCTGATTGACACCGGTCACATTCAAGCAGGGCAAAAGGTTGTCATGCTGCATACTGGCGGACTACCTGCGCTCTTTGGCTATCAAGAGGAGTTATCGACGAAATGAAATGATCTTGGTGTCCAGCAATGTTCCACCAAATGGTTCACAATCAAAATCGCTTAGTCCGCCAAATCTAATCACCGCCAAAGCAAAACGAACATGCGAACCGAATTTCCAGTTCTTAGTCAGAGTATTCACGATGCCAAACCAACCTTCCCAAGACCTAACCGATCTTCCCTCGCGCATCACAGGACCGGCAGCATGGATCGGACAAGAAATGGCAGGCAAGCCTGATTCCTGGCTTTTTCAACTCAGCCCAGAAGACATTGCCGATCTCGAAAATGCAGCGCGGCACTTTATTGCGCTAGGGCTTGATGTCGGAGAGATCTCTAAGGAAACCTTCCCGCTCACCACGTTTTCTACACACGTTAGGGACCTAAGTAAGATCTTGTTGAATGGCGTGGGCGTCCAAGTGCTGCGAGGTCTGCCAATCGCAGGCTATTCTCAGAAATTTTCGGCAACCATCTTTTGTGGTCTTGGCGCCCATCTGGGAAGCGCGCGTTCCCAAAATGCGCAAGGCCATATTTTGGGGCACGTTCGCGATATTGGTGGTGATGTCAACGATCCCAACAGCCGCATCTATCAGACATGCGAACGTCAAACTTTTCACACAGACAGTGCTGATGTTGTTGGTCTGTTATGTCTGCAAGAAGCCAAAGAAGGGGGGCGATCCTTACTTGTGAGCGCAGTTTCCATCTACAATAGAATGAGAGCCGAGCGACCTGATCTGTTGGAAAAGCTCTTTGATCCAATCGCGACTGACCGGCGGGGGGAAATTCCAGAAGGTGCCAAGCCGTTCATGGAGATACCCGTTTTGAATTGGCACATGGGCCATTTGACCGTTTTCTACCAACGGCAATACATCGACAGTGCACAACGGTTTGATGGTGCTATGCCTTTGATATCCGAACATGTTGAAGCGCTTGATATGTTCGACGCATTGGCCAATGACCCTGCACTTTGCTTTGGGATGCAGTTAGAGCCGGGCGACATGCAGTTTGTTTACAACCATTCGCAACTGCATGATCGCACTGGCTTTCTCGATTGGCCTGATCCCAGCAAGCGCCGCCACCTAATGCGCCTTTGGCTTTCGATTGATGGCGACCGACCGTTGCCTGACTGTTTCAAAGAACGATATGGCTCCATCGAAATTGGCAATCGCGGCGGAATAATCACTAAGGAAACCAAACTACACGCGCCGTTAGACTGAATTAGGTACAGAGTGACGTGTCGTGCTGTCTAGAGCAAGAGTAGGTTTCTGGAATACACCATTTCTGCTGCGTCCTAGCCACTCAACTTTTTCGTCGTGGAAAACCGAACGGATTGGCATCTTTGGCGCCCCTGTCTCTCGATGCAGCTTGAAGGCTCTCGGCGACAGAAACTAGGAAATACTTGCCGTCTGCGAGATCTATTTTCTGTGGCCTGAGTGCAGGCAAACGCAACATGACCCGGATGGGCATTCTCCAAATCATACTGACGGATATTTCGTCTACTTCTTTGTGATGAGTTGGCAAGAGGAGGTCGGGGAAGGTGATGTCCATTGGCAGTTGATTTAACACATATTTCACAATGCGTTATAGGCCAAATTTAACTGTTTTGAACATTTTGCGAAGGATGTGAATCGAAACATGGGCCTTTCAATCTCGCTGTCATTTTTTGGAAAACCCAGTGACAAGCCAGAGGTGTTGGACAGTGCGCCAAAAATCAAAAAAGCCACCAAGCTATTGAGCTTAGTGGCTTTTTATGGCTCCGGCGGTAGGGATCGAACCTACGACCAATTGATTAACAGTCAACTGCTCTACCGCTGAGCTACGCCGGAACGGTGCGTGTCGTATAGCGTCCGGATTCTAGAGCGTCCAGAGGGGAAATACGAAATTTTCAAATTATTTCCTGGTGCTCACTTTCGAAGTTGAAACTTGGATGTTGGTTCCAAATCCCCAATTTGGGAAACTCTGTTTTTGCCCACTAGATCAATTAGATGTGCAAAGACATTGCGCTCTGCCGCTGCAAGCAACGAAGCAGGTATTTCCGTGTATATTACTTGTGCAAGACTAAGGGCCGTCGCAGGCCCTTGGGCAAGACATTCTAAGACAGCAGCTTCGCGTGATTGGCGGTGAGCAATCAACCAATCCAGTCGGGCGGTTGGGTCTGTAACGGGCGCGCCATGACCGGGGTGAAACACCCGCCATTGCCGTTCTTTCAGACGATAGCAGGACGCCATGAAATCGCTCAGATCACCGTCTGGTGGTGATACCAAGGAACTGGCCCAACCCATGACGTGATCTGCGGTGAAACAGGCATCGTTCCAGGCCAGGGCAATGTGGTTGCCTAGATGGCCTGGGGTGTGAATGACTTCCAGAGCCCAATCTGAACCTTTAATTATGTCTCCGTGAGCGACGGTAAGATCTGGTTGAAAATCTAAATCGATGCCTTCGCCACCGCCTGTCATTCCCGCTGCGGCCAACCGGGTCATAACCTCGCTGCGACCGGCTGCTGAACTGCCATAGGCATATATCGGGGCTCCAGTAATCTGACTGAGTTCTGCCGCCAGTGGTGAATGATCAAGATGGCTGTGGGTTACGATGATATGAGTGACTTTTTGTCGGGGTTCGACGGCAGATAAAATGGCCTGCAAATGATCGGGTAGGGCGGGGCCAGGGTCAATTACCGCCAGATCGGTCTCACCAATGACATAGGTGTTTGTGCCGCGATAAGTCATAGAAGAGGGGTTTGGTGCTAAAATGCGTTGCAACCCCGGCTCCAACTCAATTGCTTCTCCCGGGTTTGGGTTGAAATCATCTGGGGCCTGCATCATGCTACCTCGGTCATTTGATATTTGTTTCAATCGCCTGCAAGGGTCAGTGTTTCACGGCCCTGCTTGCCCGCTATAGGCTTAACCCATGTTCTTCAACTGGCTCAAACAATATATGCCACGTAGCCTGTATGGACGGGCGGCGTTGATCCTGGTGTTACCTGTTCTGGTGATACAGCTCGTGGTTTCGGTGGCCTTTATTCAAAATCACCTAGAAGACATAACGACCCAAATGTCGCGGACATTGGTACGTGAATTGCGGTTGATTGCTGACCAAGCAGCGGCTGCACCGGATCAGCAGGCAATGCAAACGGAAATGGCACCATCTTTGGCGACGCTGCAAATGCAGGTGCGTTTTGTATCGCTCGACGAGATACCGCAGAGTGATCAGTTCCGGTGGTTTGATTTCTCCGCCCGTGTGGTGGCTCGAACATTTCGCGGAGCACTTCCTCAAACTCTTGCTGTGTTGTTCCCCGACAAACGGAGGGTCTTTCTGTACATGCAATCGAGGTTAGGTCCGGTTGAAATCAGTTTTGAGCGACGGCGGGTCGCAGCGGCAACTCCGCATCAGCTGATCGTAACCATGGTGTTTTTCGGCACCCTAATGACGGTCATTTCCTTTCTATACATGCGTAATCAGTTGCGCCCAATCACGTGGTTGTCCGAGGCAGCCCAGGCTTTTGGGCGTGGACATCATGTGCCTTACCGGCCAAGCGGGGCAACAGAAGTACGGCTTGCTGGGAGTGCTTTTCTGGACATGAGAGCGCGGATAGAGCGCCAGATCGAACAACGCACATTAATGCTGTCCGGTGTCAGTCATGATCTGCGTACCCCCTTAACTCGGCTAAAGCTTGGGTTGGCAATGTTGGATGAAAGCGACGCAGCACCGTTGTTGCGTGACGTCGATGAAATGCATCAGCTTTTGGATGCATTTTTGGATTTTTCCCGTGGGGTCAGCACCAGTGAACCCGACTCCACTGACCCACATGAAATGGTCCAGACCATCGTTGAAAATTGGCGCCGCGAAGGAAAGGATGTCATGTTGGGGGAGTTGAGCGGCACTGGCGAAGTTATGTTACGCCCGGCTGCGATGCGTCGTGCAATTGACAATCTGGTTTCAAACGCCGTGCGTTACGGTAGTCGAGCCCGGGTGTCAGTTGCTCTGACAGATCGTTCGTTGCGCATTCGGGTGGAGGACGATGGCCCGGGCATCCCGCCGGATCTACGCAGCGAGGCCGTTCGTCCTTTTATTCGGCTAGATCCGTCGCGCAATCAGGATTTGGGAGCAGGAGTGGGGCTAGGATTGGCGATTGTCGCCGATATCGCCCGCGCGCATGGTGGCGCCTTGCGGTTAGGCAAAAGTGAAGGTCTGGGTGGATTGCAAGCGGATATTGTGATCGGCCGGTAGTTAACTGACTAGCGCAAATGAGCGAAATGGCGCTGAGAATAACAAAAATCTTGTGATTGCGACTATCGGTTGTACCTTAACAATATGATTTATTCAGGATTTTCCAAAAAAACACCCGTGGCACCTTCCTTGTGGAAAAGCCAGCTTCTGAAAATTAGTACCGTGTTGGCGATCTTTACCGGGACTTCTCCGGCAGTGGCACAAGCGGACGGCGATCCTCCTACAATGGACCTGCGCGCAGTTGAGATCGTGACATCTGCAACCGAATATCTGGCAGCCCAGGAGATATTATCTGTAGACTGGTTTGTGTCATTTGATGTGGTGGCTGATGGCCGCGAAAAAATCACCTATATGCGCAGCGGCTCCAACCTGTTGCAGCGTGGCGTTGGTTTTTACGGCAATAGCGAATTTGGCGAAGACACGCGTGAGTATTTTTTTGACGGTACACAGTTTCAAATTTACGACGTTGAAGAAAATGCCTATGTATCCACTGAGTTTGTAGGTGATTTTGATGCTTTGGCAGATCGGGCGTCAGAGGCATATGACCTGCGATTGCCTATCTGGCAGGTGATGAGCGCGTCTCCAAAAGCGGAGCTGTTAGATCGGGCAACTTCAGCAGCATACCTAGGCACGACCAGGATTGCTGGCCGTCAGGCACATCACCTGGCTTTTTCAGATTATGATGCGGACTGGCAAATTTGGATTTCTACCGAAGCTGCAAAGCCAGAGCTGATGATGATCGTTGGTACAGACCCCTATACGCAGGGTTGGCCTCAGTATCGCGCCTACTTCAGCAATTGGGATTTTAACCCCGACTTTCCAGACAGCGTCTTTACCTATGTGCCTGACGATGAGGCTGAGCAAATGGCCTGGCCTCAGCCAGCGGACGTCAACATTTTGGGGGCGGGTAACTGATGCGACAGTTTTTTCTAGGTTTTCTTATTTTCGCGCTGTCAGTTGGGACATCACCCGAGAGTGTGATGCGGTTGTCCCCCAGCACCGATGCAGCTGATGCCAGAAGTCGGGGCGGCGGTGGTAGGGCCCGACCATCTGGCGGTAGCCGCGGCGGGTTTTCAGCGGCTCCCAGAACCCGGCCTTCTGGTGCGCGAACCCGTCCATCTGCTGGCACGCGCCCATCTCCGCGCACACGCCCCTCCACTGGTACCCGGCCTTCGACGGGTACGCGTCCCTCTACGCAGCCTTCAACTAGGCCTGCGAGACCTCCTGCTGTTGCGCCCAGCAGGCCATCTGCAGGACAGCGACCTTCCACCCGCCCGTCGGCAGGTGTTCGCCCCCCAGGTGCACGGCCTCCTGGGTCGCGCCCTCCTGGTGCCCGGCCACCCGGCCACCGTCCACCTGGGACACGTCCACCTGGGACACGTCCTCCAGTCGGGGGGCGTCCACCCGGATACCGTCCGCCAGGGTATCGTCCACCAGCCTATCGTCCACCCTATTATCCGCCGCCATATCACCGTCCGCCGCATTACCACTATGGCCCTTATTACTATAATCCGGGTTGGGGCTGGTTCTTTACAGCGGCCATTGTTGGGTCGACGCTGGTCTATACAACTTCATTACCTTCTGATCAGGAGTGCCAGAAAGTCACTGAAAACGGCGAAACGTTGTATCTGTGTGATGGGGTCCTGTATCGTTCGACCTTCTATGAGAACGAAAAGGTCTATGAGATTGTTTCGGATCCACCAGCGGAGGAGGGCGCACCTCAATCTGTTGTTGGCATGGGCCTAACCGATCCACTGACTCGTGGCGATGCGGTCCGTGAACTGCAAAACCGTCTGGTTGGCGCTGGCTACGATGTTGGCGGCGTTGATGGTGTCTTTGGTGGTGGTACTGAAACCGCAGTCATGTGGTTGCAGTATGACAATGGGCTGGAATCCTCCGGTTTGATCGATCCCCCAACCGCTCAATTGCTTGGGTATGATGTACCGGGTTCTGCAGAAAGTACTGCTCCTCCGGTGGAGCAGGGGTTGTCAGAAACATCACCGAACGATGCTGAAGAACCTTCCGCAGCACCCGAAGCTCAACCGGATAGCACAACACCTGATGATCAGGCCACGGCTCCAATCGAGGGTGAAAGCCCTCCGGTTGAAGAGACGCAAAACTAAAAAGCAATCTGATGCAGACCCGCGTAATCTGCATCAGACATGGAACGGTGTGGAGTTGATGTATCGTCCCTAACCAATTGATCTACAAGTCCAAGTTCAGCAGCCTTTCTTTTCTATGTGACGGAGGAACTGTCTGATTGTGAACAGTGAATGCCCCTACGGCGCTCATGGCAACTGTTGACGGACGAATGTTGGAATTAGGGCAAAAGCGTACATTTTGCTTTAGCATGGATATGGAAAATCTGACGTGCATACAAAAAGGATCGCTCGCTTGCCCCGAACTTATTTTATGCCCGCGATGAAGACCTCCTGTGGCAGAATGTTGATTTATTTGATTGCATCAATGTTTCTAACCGTGATGGCACCAAGTTTGTCACCAGCACAATCGCGTTCGGAACAGGCCTTTGCCCGCCAAGTCCTGACCGACCTTCAAGCCAGTTCTATAGCTGAAAATCGGGAATATTGCGGTATTATTGGATTGACGGAGGTGGGCGGGCTTATCGCTTCGGCTGCACGCAAAGGACGGCGTGATTCCTGTCTGCCAAAAGATCCCCGCGGTGCGATCGAGCTGATCGCCAGCTATCACACTCATGCGGGGTTCGACGAGGACGCCGACAGCGAAGTGCCTTCTTCCAGTGATGTGATTGCCGATATGGAAGAGGGGCTGGACGGATATGTCGCTACTCCGGGTGGGCGGTTGTGGTTTATTGACGGGCAATCGGGAACTGCGCGCCAACTGTGCGGCCTGGATTGCCTGCCTTCCGATCCGGATTTCGTGCCCGGCCAATGGGGCCCGGTCAAACAGCGATATACCCTGTCAGATCTGGATGCGCGCGATTAGCCTGATCTTGTCCAACAAGGGAAGAGGATGGCTTGGCTAGACAACACACCAGATGTTCAGAGCCCTTTGTCTGAAGGACGCCTGGTCCGCGCTTAAATTCGACGTTGCGAAGGAAGTGGATAGCTGTTCCGTCAATGTGGAACTGTGAGTATTGCAGGTCTCTGGATGGCTACGTTGCTGTTGGATCACCGCATAGCCATCAGGTTCGCGACCAGCATGCTTCGCTTTTGTTCCATTTGTTCCTGTATCTTGTGAGCAAGGTCTGCTTCTGGTCCGCAGCAAATGACTGCCGTTTCTTTCATCTCGCGGTGTGTGCGTTGTGCAGAGTCAAGCATAGCCCGACGGACGATGTCCAAAATTTCTTCCCGCTCCGCCTCAGGAAGGTCAGCGGCAAGGGCTGCTTCCAGTTCTTGGGTGACGCGATTTGATAGTTTTTCAAGATTCATCTGGTTCGCTCCGGTTTTGGGCTGCCATCTGAAAGTGGTACTAGTGGCAGTCATTAATAGCCTGTGCACTGAAAGTCCCATGTGCTGGGTCTGGCTGCAAGGTTAGGCCAACAGAAGAACCTGTGGCAATAAGATACTTGATTTACGAGACAATCAATAACCAGCAGAGGGCGGTTATCTGGATTCATTCCAGTGATGTCGGATAGTGGTCTGTTCACTGCGCCGAAAACTCTCGCTCTGAAAATAGTATTGTATTAGTGGGGTTTTAAGGTCTTTCAAGGACCTTCCGGTTAGTTTGACTAATTGAAGGGACAACACCGATGTTCAAAACAAGCCTTGCTTCAATGCTGTTGTGTGTTCTTACGATGTTGCCTCTTCAGGCGGCAGATCTTCCCGTTCCTGAGGGGCGTATTTTGCTGCAAGTGCGCGGAGCTATCACGAATTTTAACATTGATGGGGCTGCGGAATTCGATCTGGAGATGATGCGTGATCTCGACTGGCGGGAAATCGAAACCTATACATCGTTCACCGATGGGCCGCAGAATTTTGCAGGTCCCACACTCCAATCTTTGCTTGACGCTGTGGGGGCCAATGGGAGCCGTTTGATAGCTACTGCGATCAACGATTACTTCGTAGAAATACCTGTTGTGCATGCCCGTGATCATGATGTCATTCTTGCTATAGAAATGAATGGACGGCTGATGCGGGTCAGGGACAAAGGGCCAATTTGGCTCGTCTATCCGCTATCGGAAGAGGAAACAGCAGAGAAACCTTTCGACAATGAAATGATTTGGCAGCTCATCCAGTTTGAAGTGATCGAATAGCCAATATGCGTTCGGTATGGGGGCATTCATCACGAATCTGGAGAGCCATTGCTGCAATTGTCATTGTTGGAGTGTTGGTTGGAGCTTTGCTGTTCCTGGAGCATTCCGCGCGGAAGGCCGAAGCCCAACAAGCTTACAACCTTTCTTCATTGACCTGGAAGGTGAGCGAAACTCTTTTTGAATCCCAAAGACTCCAAATGGCAATGCTGGAGTATAAGGATGATCCCAACAGCCTGGATGGCCTTGTTTTGGCGACCGAAATCCTGTGGAGTCGGCTCGGTGTAATTGGCGACAACGCAGCCATACAACATGATGGGCTAAGTGAAATTGTTGCCGCGTACTACGACTTTATGTCCCGTCATGAGACGGAGATTTATGAACAAACCAAAATTACGCGCGACAAAATTGATGAAATGATTGACGAGTTAGACGTGCTGTCAGCCGCATTGCGCAAACTTTGGATTGGCGATTTTCTTCATCAACACCGGGTCATAATTCGTGCCGCAGTTTATGACACTTCCCACGATCAGGAACTTCAAAAAAAACTGATCGTAGTTTGTATTCTGATCTTGGTTAGCTATCTGATTGGCGAGTGCCTTAACGCTTTCCAAGTTGCTTCAAAAGAACGCTCACTGCGTGAACAGGCCACATCGGCCAGCGCCGCTAAAAGTGCCTTTATTGCCAACGTCAGTCATGAAATTCGAACGCCCCTAAACGGTGTAATTGGCATGGCACAAGAGCTGTCGGAAACATCGCTGAAAGCAGAGCAGAAAGATCAAGTTGACATTATTCTGTCATCTGGTGAGTTGCTTCTAAGCACGATTAACGATGTCCTAGACCTGTCCAAAGTCGAATCCACGGAAGTTACGCTGGAACCGCGTATTTTCGACCCAGTCAAACAATTGAAACAGACGGTCTCGTTGCACAAAGCGAATGCCCGAGCCAAAGATCTGGTGCTGGACTTTAAAATACGAGGTGACTTTCCGAGCCGGGCCAGTGGTGACCCAATGCGGTTGAGCCAAGTGATCAACAATCTTCTTTCTAACGCCATCAAATTCACAGACAAAGGGCGAGTTCACATTCAAGCCACATGTGAAGAGATCACAGGAAGCGACAATTTCAAGCTGACCGTTGAGGTTGCCGATACTGGGCCGGGGATCGCGACCGCCTCACTTAGACATGTTTTCCAACCCTTTTTTCAGGTCGATTCAACAACGACGCGCAGGAATAGTGGGACAGGGCTTGGGTTGACGATATCAAAGACAATTTGTCGTGCGATGGGTGGCGATCTTTCTGTCCAAAGCAAAACGGGCGTCGGTAGTACATTTACCGCGGATTTCTGTTTGAGCGTGGCTGCTGAGAAAGGTGATGTACCGTCGGTGTCATTGTTCCAACCTGATACGTCTACTCACCCGGATGTCTTGGGGCAAACAGCGACCTCCAGTCGCGTGAAAGACCTCGATGACCCTGCGCAAAAGAAAAACCTTCGTATTCTGCTGGTCGATGATAGCTCTACCAACCGCAAGATCGCGAAGATGTTTATCGAGCCAAGGTGTTGCCAGATTTCCGAGGCAGCCACAGGGGCACAAGCCGTAGCAGCGGCAGCGACCGAAAGCTTTGATGTAATACTAATGGATATTCAGATGCCAGAGATGGACGGTGTCGAGGCTACCGCACGGATCCGAGAGCATGAAAAACGTAAAAATCGCAGCCCTGTTCCCATTTTTGCTTTGACAGCTAACGTTATGACCCACCAGGTAAAAAACTACCTTGATCAGGGGATGAACCAAGTCGTGGCTAAGCCAATCAGAAAAGTAGAACTCCTAGCTTTGCTCGAGGCGTTCCCTGTCCAATAGATTGCGCAATTAGAGACCTTTGATCATCCCTGCTGCAATTTTTAACTTTTGGTCACCCTACCAACAAAGGAAAAAGCGTTTAAATACAGCGCCAAGTGTTTAATCGGTCATTCGCGACGTTAGCCACTGTTCAATCCGGAATTGCATCTTGGTGTGGGCAGATCATGTAACAGTCAGCAATCTACAAGTTCAACATCACGCCAAATCTACTGGACCGGAACTTCACAGCCGATCAATCCAATCAAAAATGGGCTGGTGACATCAGCTATGTCTGGACGCGTGAGGGTTGGCTCTATCTGGCTGTGATCCTGGATCTGCATTCCCGACGCGTCATCGGCTGGGCTGTGAGTAACCGCATGAAGCATAACCTCGCGATCCGAGCGTTGAAGATGGCAGGCGCGTTCCGGCAACCACCCAAAGGCTGCATTCATCACACGGATTGCGGGTAACAATATTGCTCACATGACTACCAGAAAATCCTGCGCCAGCACGGGTTCAAGGTATCAATGTCTGGGAAGGGCAATTGCTATGACAATGCGGCGGTCGAGACGTTCTTCAAGACCATCAAAGCTGAGCTAATTTGGCGGCACGCTTGGGAGCCGTGGCAAAAGGCTGAGATGGCGATCTTCGAATACATAAATGGGTTCTACAATCCACGCCGCCGTCACTCAGCACTGGGCTGGAAAAGTCCCGTCGCTTTCGAAAGGAAAGTGCCCTAAACGAGCACTTGGAGCGGCACAAAAGCGAGACAGGACCAATCGCCGACTTTTTCACAAAAAGTAGCCGGTTTCAGTGGCGTGCTCTTTACGATAGTGACGAAAAGGGCCGGGAGCGCGAAACGGTTTTGGGCCGTTAGTATCAATCTCAAACACTGCCATGCATGCTGGCCGCCGGCATCCGGCAACTTTGGCTCAATTCGAGCGTTCTCCTCGACTTTCACAGAGCTCTGCATTGGGCCGGTTGTTTATGCAACTTGGATGTCAGAAGCACCTCGATTGTGGCGACCTATTCTGAGAACGAAAGGAATGGCTTTACGCCCACCCGGTACCAAATAAGGAAGGCGGATTTTCTATACAGCTTGGGGGGGATGGCATCATCCAGCCTGATTGGAGAGTTAACCAACCCGAGTCCCCCAGATCATCGTCAGGCCGCTAATTTTGGCAACGCAAGCTGCATGGCAATCTCACGGGTTGCTTTCTCGGCCAGTTCGACAGATCTCTGGTGCCGGGTATCTTTGAATTCTTGATACTCGATAGCCACTGTCTGAATTTCGGCAGCGTTCGCCCCCAAATAATGCGCACAAGCTGCGATTGCCGGATCAAGGGCGTTCATGTGCGAGCGCATGCCGCCTGCATGAAAACCGAATTCCCCCCTGGAAGAGAGCACAACGAGTTTCTTTCCTGAAAGGATGGGCTCGATGGGATAGTCTCCGCGCGACAGATCAAAAGAGAAGGTCCGATCAATCCGTGCGACGTGGTCAATCCAGCACTTCAATGGTGCGGGTATTCCGTAGTTGTACATTGGTACGCCGAGGGTGATGACATCAGCTTTATCTAGCTCGTCGATCAACTGATCAGAGAGCTGCAGGCGCTCATGCATCCAGGTTTCACGTTCTTTGAATGGCGTAAACGCAGCGTGAATGAACTCTTGGTCAATTGCCGGAAATGGATTGTGCCCAACATCACGAACAATCACTTCACTACCCGGAGCATGTTTCAGAAAAGTCTCTTCAAACAGACCAGTCAGATTTCGGGTCAGGGAACGCTCTTCAAACTGAGCACTGGCATCAATGCGCAATAGTGTTGCCATGGTTTTCTCCTTACAAAACGAAGCCAAAGCGCCTCTTTCAGAGACTGGCTAACAGTGAGGTAACTGCTTGGCAAAATCGAATTTCCGCACTACAGGATGAATCCAATTCATCTTGGTTGTGAATGTTGGCCCGAAGGAGAGGTTGTTGCGCCGGTTACCCCCTTTGCACGCATTGCGCGCTTTTGAAGCTGCCGCCCGGCACCTTCACTTCAAGAATGCCGCCGAAGAACTTGGCCTCACACCAACGGCCATCAGCCATCAGGTACGCCAGCTCGAGGACATCCTTGGCCTTGAGCTATTTCACCGCTTTCCACGCCCCGTGCATTTATCACCTGCGGGCGAGAAACTATTCACAGTCGTGCGGGATTCTCTCGACAACATCGCAGGCGCCGTTGAGGATCTTTCTGAGGGCGATCATGACAGCCCGCTTAAAATTTCTGTGACCATGGCATTTGCAAGCCGATGGCTTTTGGCCCGCCTGCCTCTCTTGCGCAAAGAAGCAGGCGTTGACGTTATGGTTGAGGCGGATAACCGCATCGCAGACCTTCATGGATCTGGTATGGATTTCGCAATTCGTTATGCCGAGTTTCCCGGTGAAGATGCCGAGTGGAAAAAGCTATTTACAGATCAGATTATCCCTGTCTGCGCTCCTGCACTGTTGGATGATCAGGAGCTGCCTACGGCAGAAAAGATCGTGAAGCTCCCGTTGCTTCATTACCGTTGGAAGACCAAGTCGCCGAACGCGCCAAGTTGGGAACGTTGGATGGCTCAGGCCAACCTGGACATTAAGGTAAGACCCGTTGTCCAGTCGTTTTCCGAAGAGATTCACGCCATCGAAGCGGCGGTTAACGGACAAGGTGTCATACTTGCCTCTCAATTTCTCGTCGCTGACCTCATAAGCGAAGGCGTGCTGGCGAATATTTCGGAAATCTCTCTGCCAGGTCATTCCTATTGGGCTGTCTTTCTGCCAAACCATCCAAGGCGGCAAGCAATCGACCGGCTGATTGAGTGGTTAGATCGGCAAAATTAGTGCGCCGTCCTGTCGTTTCCCTCGATTCTCGAACCGAGAACTGTGTAGCCTTGGACTGCCATCAGTTGTAAAAGTGATTATTTAAAACAGTGGGTTGATGATTTTCTGAGAAGTTGAACTATTCGGTTTCGGTTGCAACATCATTACGCTTTCTGCTTCGAAGTTCGGGTTCGGCCGAAGCAGCAAATAGATAGGCGGGACCCAAACCTGATCATCGTACCTCAGGATCGAATTTACGGTGTTGGAGACAATTTTTGGATTGGGCATGACCGCGAGTTGACCCGCACCGTTCCAGAATACCCAAGGGGCCAAACTGTCGTGAAGCCCAAAAGCGAAGCAAACCCCGTCATGGAAGATCTGCGAAGGAATAAACTACGCTTCAATTGGCTAATGGACTTATTTAGAGGTTGAGCAACAACTAAAAAGCCCCCGCCAAATGACGTGGGGTGTCTCGTTATCTAAGTGAACCTTCGCTCAGAGTGGCGCAGACCTGACAACAGCCACTGAGTTTATGGCTGTCCACAAAAGTCCGTATGCACTATTTGAGCCCACATTTATGACTGATAAACGTGTTTTTAATCACGACAATGTTGTCAACAGATCGGAGGCTAGCCTGCTTGGCTTGTCGATTAAGTGATTAAAACAAAGTAGGTCAGACCTACGTTGATCAACAAGTTCAAGTTCTTGGTCAGAACGATTTGGTTGCTTCGAGGATTCCCGTCCGTGGTTTTATTGTCGCCATGGGCTAGTTTTCACTGCGCCGTGCCGAACCTATTGCCAGATCATGCTTTCGCTCTGGCGCCCGGTACGTGGTTTGTTCGTATATTTGGCAAAGAAAAGGCGAATTCAATGCGGAGGCCCAAAAAATCACAGGGTATTTGAGCAGTCAGCCCTCTGAAATTGTCGGTGATTTACTTGGTGTCTCGCACTCAGCCTTGTTTGAAGTCACTAGCTTAGGCGGAAATTTGGTAGGCCCGGCAGGACTTGAACCCGCAACCAAAGCGTTATGAGCGCTCTGCTCTAACCAATTGAGCTACAGGCCCGCCGTTTCTGGTGGTTATGCAATGCTGCGCAGCAGGTCAAGCGGTGATTGCATAGGGATGGGGGTGAACCTGCTGAAATTCCGTCTGAATCGCCTCCAACCTGTCAGCCACGCCTTGCAGAATGATGTCGAGGCCGCGGCCAGCTGCGTGGCGGGTGGGGTAGACGGCAAAAACGGGTTTATCGGGATTGGAATAGGCCGGTAGCACCTGCTCATATGTTCCATTGGCCAGTTCTTCGGCAATCATGAAACGCGGCGCTCGGGCAAATCCTGTGCAATTGTCCACCGCTTGTAGGATTAAGTCCGGATCATCTGCCGTAAAGCCGCCACGTACAGGGGCCTGGAATTCCTTGCCATCCTTAATGATCGGAATGAACCCTTGGGTCTGTTCTTCGTTGTGCTGAACCATTTTCAGACGCATCAGATCTTCGATTGCTTCGGGGCGGCCGACCTTGTCCAGATAGGCGGGGGTAGCAAACAGCACCGTTTTTAGCGCCGCGATCTTGCGACCAAAGCCGTCGGTATCGCCCAAACGCCCCGATCGAATAGCCAGATCATAGCCTTCGCGCACCACGTCAACCAGCCGATCCTCCAGCTTCATCACAATGTTCAGTTCAGGGTAGGGGGTGCCCAGATCAATCAGCATGGGGCCGACAATCGCACGCCCCAGAATGTTACTGACGCTAAGGCGAAAGGTGCCCGAGACCGTTTCTTTCATGTCGGTCAGCTCGGTCTGCAATATCTCAAATCCCGATTGAATGGAACGGGCATGCCCAACAACCAGCTCTCCGGCGCGTGTGGTTTGCACGCCTTTGGATGTGCGATGCAGCAATTGTTCGCCAAACAGGGTTTCCAACTGCTTGATCTGTTGACTGACCGCAGATTGGGTGATGCCAAGCCGTTTGGCGGTGCGGTTCAAACTGCCTTCGTCCACTGCGCAGGCAAAGGTTTCCAATAGTCCTAGGCGATCCATATTGATCCTATAAGCGTTGCTAATAACCGGTATCGCCAAACAGTGGCTGTTGTCGTGCAAGGTGGCTGACTACCTGTCCTGCACCACGATGATCACGAACTAGGTATTGGAGCCTATTATGACAATCAACCGTAGACATTTTTTGCAAGGCGCGGCTGCACTGCCGGCTGCCGCCGCGATTTTTCCCGCGACTGCCAGGCAGGCAAGCGCATCAGCCCCCAAAGCTGGCCAACAGGTCCCTGGAGTCTATCGCTTTACTGTCGGGGATGCTGAGGTCACCGCGTTGTTGGACGGTCACATTGATCTGGGGACCCAACTCATATCTGGATATGACGCGGACAAAGCGGCCACAGCAATGGCGCGGAATATGCAATCAACAGTAAATGATGCGGTGCGAATTCCGGTGAACGGCTACTTGGTCAACACCGGTGATCGCTTGACGCTGATTGATGCGGGCACTGCGCAACTGATGGGGCCAACGTTGGGCAACCTGGGGGCGGGGCTTGCCGCTGCCGGTGTGAAGCCTGCGGATATTGACACTGTGCTGTTGACCCACATGCACCCAGATCACAGTGGTGGTCTGGTTGATGCCGAGGGCAACGCAGTCTTTGAAAATGCAGAGCTGGCGGTGGCCAAGGCAGAATGGGATTTTTGGTACGATGATGCCATTCTGGCAGGCGTCCCAGAGGGCAATCAGCCGTTCTTTCATATGGCCCGAAATACCACGTCACCCTACAGAAACCGTCTGAAACTGATCGAAGGCGAGGCAGAGGTCGCACCGGGGTTCTCATCGCTGCCATTGCCAGGGCACACTCCCGGTCACACCGGCTTTATGCTGAACTCAGGCAATTCTTCGCTGCTGTTCTGGGGCGATGTTATCCATATGACCGGGCTTCAGTTTGCCCATCCAGACTGGACCATCGCCTATGACATGGACCCAGCCCAAACTGCCGAAACCCGCCGTAAAATGATGGACCAGGCCGTGGCTGACAACCTGCTTGTCACCGGCGCACACATTGATTTCCCCGGACTGGGCCGTGTGCATCGAGATGGCGATGCCTATCGTTATCAGGCTGCTCCCTGGCAATACGCCCTGTAAAGGGCGAAAAAAACACCTGCCGCGCCTTGTTTTTGGGGCGCGGCGGAATCGCTTATTTCATTCTTGTGGACGTTGCGTTAAAGGCTGCGCAACTCATACCAAGGAGCCCGGCGATGACCACTGGCAAAAACGGCCTGACCTATGCAGATGCAGGCGTGGATATTGATGCAGGCAACGCGCTGGTAGACCGGATCAAACCGGCCGCCAAACGCACTAACCGCTCGGGAGTGATGAGCGGACTGGGTGGATTTGGCGCTCTGTTCGACCTCAAGGATGCAGGCTACAGCGATCCGATCCTGGTTGGAGCCACCGATGGCGTGGGTACTAAGTTGCGGATTGCCATCGACACCGGTGTTGTTGACGGCGTTGGCATCGACCTGGTCGCCATGTGCGTCAACGATCTGGTCTGTCAGGGTGCTGAACCGCTGTTCTTCCTGGACTATTTTGCCACTGGCAAGCTCGAGATGGAAACAGCCGCACGCATCATCGAAGGCATCGCCGAAGGCTGCCTGCGGTCGAACTGCGCACTGATTGGTGGCGAAACCGCCGAAATGCCGGGTATGTATCCCAAAGGTGACTTTGACCTGGCCGGTTTCTCGGTTGGAGCTATGGAGCGCGGCACTGCGCTGCCTGCTGACGTGGCCGAAGGTGATGTGCTACTGGGGCTGGCTTCGGACGGTGTGCATTCCAACGGCTACTCTCTTGTGCGTCGTCTGGTCGAAGTCTCGGGCCTGGGCTGGGATGATGACTGCCCCTTTGCCGATGGATCCTTAGGCGAGGCTCTGCTGACACCAACACGTCTGTACGTAAAATCCTGTCTGGCCGCTGTGCGGGCAGGGGGCGTGCATGCGCTGGCCCATATCACTGGCGGTGGCCTGACCGAAAACCTGCCGCGCGTGTTGCCCGATGATCTGGGCGCCGACATCGACCTGAACGCCTGGGAACTGCCCGGCGTGTTCCAGTGGATGGCCAAGACCGGCGGTATCGCTGAATCCGAGATGCTGAAGACATTCAACTGCGGCATCGGCATGATCCTGTCTGTTTCGGCAGATAAGGCTGACGCCCTGACCGAGCTGCTGAGTGCCGAAGGCGAAACTGTTTCGCGCCTTGGCACTGTCACCGCAGGCGAAGGCATGCGCTATTCGGGCAAATTGCTGTGAGCGGACACAAAAAGGTCGCCATCCTGATTTCGGGTGGCGGTTCCAACATGATGACGCTGGTAAATAGTATGACCGGCGATCATCCAGCGCGTCCTTGTCTGGTGCTGTCCAACAATGCCGACGCTGGTGGGCTTAAGAAAGCCGCCGAGGCTGGTGTGGCCACCGCCGTTGTCGACCACCGCCCGTTCAAGGGTGACCGGCAGGCGTTTGAGGCCGAGCTGGTGAAACCGATCCTCGATTCCGGTGCCGACATCGTCTGTTTGGCTGGCTTCATGCGGGTGCTGACCTCGGGTTTTGTTAGCCGGTTTCAGGGCCAGATGCTCAATATCCACCCGTCTTTGCTGCCCAAATACACCGGATTGCACACCCATGCCCGCGCGCTTGAAGCGGGCGATGCAGAACATGGCTGTTCGGTTCACGAAGTTACAGCCGTACTGGATGATGGTCCACTTTTGGGACAGGCACGCTTGCCGGTGCTGACAGGCGATACACCAGACACACTTGCAGCCCGTGTTTTGGAGCAAGAACACATACTCTACCCAGCGGTCCTGCACCGCTACGCCGCTGATGACCGCACCCCAGTTTTGCTGGGCTGAAACTGCGCAACTGGCGGCGCGGTTTGCAATGCCCCCCACAAGCGCGTATCACCGTTGGAACGCATAAAAGCTAAGAAAAGACGCGATTTATGAAAACTCTTACCACCACCGAAGCGCTGGCCTCCTTTTGTAAAGACGCGGCACAACATCCCTACGTCACGGTGGACACCGAGTTTCTGCGCGAACGCACATATTATTCCAAACTGTGTCTGGTGCAGGTTGCCTTTCCCGGACAGGGCGATGAGAATGCAGTGCTGATTGATCCGCTGGCCGAGGGCTTGTCGTTGGAACCTCTGTATGAGCTGTTTCGTGATGAGTCGGTGGTCAAGGTCTTCCATGCTGCGCGGCAGGATCTTGAGATTTTCTGGGTTGAAGCCAAGGTTTTCCCTAAGCCATTGTTCGATACTCAAGTGGCAGCCATGGTCTGTGGCTTTGGGGATCAGGCGGGTTATGAAACTCTGGTGCGTAAGATTGTCAAAGAAGGGGTCGACAAAAGTTCGCGCTTTACTGACTGGTCTCGTCGCCCACTTAGCGACGCACAAAAAAACTACGCATTGGCGGATGTGACCCACCTCAGGACGGTTTATGAATACCTGGCGGCTGAACTGGAGAAAAGTGGCCGGTCACATTGGGTGACCGAAGAGCTGCAAGTCCTGACCAATCCAGCCACCTATGACATCCAGCCTCAAGATGCTTGGCGCCGTATTAAAACGCGTACCAATTCGTCCAAGTTTCTAGCAGTTGTCCGTGAATTGGCTGCATTTCGCGAAGATTATGCCCAAACCAACAATGTTCCACGCAACAGGGTGTTCAAAGATGATGCGTTGGTGGAACTGGCTTCGACCAAGCCAAAGACAGGTTCTGATTTGGGTGGGTCTCGATTGCTTTTGCGCGAAGCGCGGCGTGGGGCGATAGCTGAAGGTATCCTGGAAGCCGTTGCTCGCGGGGTGAACTGTCCTGCTGACAAAATGCCCAAACCTGATCGCAGCAAAGAAAAACTACAGGTTAATCCGGCGCTGGCTGATCTATTGCGGGTGTTATTGAAATCCAAAACTGAAAGTGCTGGTGTTGCGGCTAAACTGATCGCACCGAGTTCTGATTTGGATGCGATTGCAGCAGGTCAACGCGATGTTCCAGCGCTGTCTGGCTGGCGGTTAGAAGTTTTCGGAGCTGATGCACTGCGGCTATGTGGTGGTGAAATTGGCCTAGCGGCCAAAGGCCAGTCCGTTAGAGTCGTTGAGCTCTGAACGGGCTGAGAAATTCCTAATTAAGATGGCGCCCAAATGGCGCCATTTTTGTTCGGCGTCGGAAAGGCAAAAAATCGATCTCTACCTGACGGCGACCCCTTACCTGTAGATGACACCCGGCTCTGCTTTAACGGCGCGCTTCGCGTGCGTTGCTGTCACTGGTAACCCGAATCAATCGAACTCCGGCAAGATCCTGGTGTGTCAAACTAACTGCAACACGGAGTGTGCGGCTAGCTTCACTGCCCACAGCTGTTGGATCTGCGGGATACAGAGCCCTGAAACTGAAGTCGAGTGTCGCGTCGTCTGCATCTAGGTTGCGACGCAATTTAACGCCATAAGCCCCCTGACGGCTGGCCACCCCAGTGGCATAAACAATGGCCCCAGTTGGTGTTTGTTCAACTTGCAGCCCCGTCACACCTGCTATTTGAACACTGAGATCCGCTGCGGGCGCATCGGACCTGCTAAAAAGGCCTACTTTGTCAGTTGACGGAATAAGAGGGTTTACTGGCTCTGCGTTGGTCCCGACTGGGACCTCTGCACTTTGTGAGCTGCCGAACCAATTGCTGGGATTTACCCGCGAAGCCTGCCAGCTGCTACAGCTCGCGAGCGTAACTCCGGAGACCAGAAAAACTGCAATGGATTTGCGCATGTATGCCGCCCGTTTGAATTGTCCTTGCATTGGATTACCTTATTGCACGCGCGATGAAAAGCGGTTGAAAAAATACTGGTGTCGGCATAGGTCGAAGTCTAACAATCCCGCTACACGATCGGACCGAATTCATGGCCAGCGCCGCTTTTGAGGAAATCGTAGAAGATTTTGAATTCCTGGACGATTGGGAAGACCGCTATCGCTATGTCATTGATTATGGCAAAGCTATGGTTGCTCTCGAAGATGCGCTAAAGGTGCCTGCCACTAAGGTTCATGGCTGTGCCAGCCAGGTTTGGTTGCACCCCAATGTAAAAGGCGATGAATTTTCCTTTGATGGGGACAGTGATGCAATGATTGTGCGTGGGCTGATTGCTGTGTTGCGTGCATTGTACAATGGGGTGCCTGTCGCACAGGTGGCTGGGGTAGATGCCAATGCTGAATTGGGTCGTCTAGGGCTGAACGATCACCTCTCTGCGCAACGTTCAAACGGAGTACGGGCCATGATCGAGCGTATCCGCGAGGTTACAGCCCAGGCCGCGTGAGTTCTGGGTTGGAACGGGTAGAGAGGAAGGGGGCTAGCCCCCTCTTGGCTTTCTGCCAATTCACCCCCAGGATACTTTCAGCTAGATGAAGACGCGGATCCCGCCCAGCCGTGCAGCGTCGTTTCCAGGTCGCCGTAACCAGTATGGCGATGTTCAAAAGAAAGCCCCAACCGTTCGGCACACTGTTGTGCGCGTAGCACTAAGTCTGGATCGTTGACCTGGGACTGGTAGACTAAGGTGGTGTAATTTCCAAAAATCATCTCACGTAGTTCGGGGTTTTTATCAAGCCCCATCGGCCGCCAGATGAAGGCGTCAAATTGTCTTACCAGGAAGTCCGTGAGATAGAACGCGGAGATTTCGCCATTGTCCGTTCGTTGGCCAAAGCCCTCATTGCCTTCAAAGAAGGAGTAGCAATGGGGCCCCGCAACCATTTCGACTCCCAGTGTTTTGCAGGTGCGCGCCAGTGTGCCGCCGGTGCCGCAGTCGGCATAGACTACAAAAATTTGCTCGTACTGAGCGCGATGTTTGATCACCGCTGCAGCAACCGCAGTTGGAATTTGATCGGGGTAAAGGTGTAATTTGGCTGGCAAGCAGGTGAGGTCAATGTGGTCGAATTGACCAGTGGACTTAATGTCCAGAATTTCACGCGCTAGCGCACCACAGGCGATTAGCAGGATACGGCCGGTTTTGAGGTTAGGAGCAGCCAAACCCTGTTCAGTAAGGCTGCTCTCATCCAGTTGATTTTCATTTGGCGGACGAAGAGCGACCCTGCCTTGCAGGCGGGCTGCTCTTCCCCGACGGGCCATTTTAGGCGCTCAACTGGTTGTGTTTGCGGCCGACAAATTCTTTGGCCGTTTCAACCGCAACCGCTGCATCTCTGCAATAGGCATCAGCACCAATGGCTTTGCCGAATTCCTCGTTAAGAGGCGCGCCACCGACAAGTACAATATAGTCGTCGCGCATGCCTTGTTCGACCAGCGAGTCGATCACCACCTTCATGTAGGGCATTGTGGTGGTGAGCAGGGCTGACATCCCGAGAATATCGGCTTTTTCCCGTTCCAGCGCTTCCAGATAGTTCTCAACTGGGTTGTTGATGCCCAGATCGACTACTTCAAAGCCCGCGCCTTCCATCATCATTGAAACAAGGTTCTTTCCAATATCGTGAATGTCGCCTTTGACAGTGCCAATCACCATTTTGCCAACCTGCGGCGCACCCGTCGCGGCCAGCAGGGGCTTAAGAATGGCCATGCCACCCTTCATTGCGTTGGCGGCCAAGAGAACTTCGGGGACAAATAGAATTCCATCGCGGAAGTCCGCGCCGACGATGGTCATGCCTCCAACCAAAGCTTCGGTCAGGACCGTATACGGTTCCCAATCCCGCGACAGCAGGATGTTCACACCTTCTTCGATCTCTTCCTTCAGACCATCATAGAGATCGTCAAACATCTGCTGGACAAGTTCTTCGTCATCCAGTTCTGCCAGGATGATGTCTTCTTCTTCTGACATGGGTGTCTTCCTTGACTAAGGCGGGGGGCTGCCCCTGTGTGGCCGTGTTCTAAGTTCATTTGCGCCAAAAGGCCGCTGGCGGACTGCAATAATTGCGACATTGCCATGGCTTGTACCGACGTATAGGCGCAAAAATAGCAGAATAATAATGAAGAATTCGCATGGTGATCTTCAGTTCTGCGGGTTTGTTCTTTATTTGTTCTCAACATTATTGCAGTATGCAAGGATGCAAATCGATAGAACGACGAATTCAAAGACTCATAAAGCACGTGCTGCCCTTAGTAATACGGCAGGGCGATTTGATCCGCAGCGCGAATCTGTTGTTGATGGGTGGTGTCCAGAGGTGGAAACATCCCATGTCCCAACTGAGGTACGCCTTGAAGATGCACGCTCCATCATTAGCTATAACCGGTCTCCGGATTTGCCCTTTGATCGTTCGATCAATCCATATCGCGGGTGTGAACATGGGTGTATTTATTGTTTTGCACGGCCCTCACATGCGTATCTTGGGCTTTCGCCAGGGTTGGATTTTGAGACCAAGCTGGTGGCGCGTCCCAATGCGGCTGATATTTTGCGACATGAATTGCGCGCCAGGCGCTACCGTGTCGCAACACTAGCATTGGGCACCAACACTGATCCCTACCAACCGATTGAGAAGGCCCAACAAGTCACGCGGGCCTGTCTAGAGGTTCTAAGTGATTTCAATCATCCAGTGGCTATTGTGACCAAGGGTGCGATGATCGAACGAGACATTGATATTCTGTCGCCGATGGCGGCCAAAGGGCTGGTTCGAGTTGGAATTTCAGTGACAACTTTGGATCCAGGCTTATCGCGCCGCATGGAGCCAAGGGCGCCTACGCCTGCGCGGCGTTTGGCGGCAATCAAGCGATTGAGTGATGCAGGTATTCCAGTCCGGATCATGGTGGCGCCGGTGGTGCCCGGCCTAACAGATCATGAAGTTGAGGCCTTGCTGGCTGCGGGCGCTGTTGCCGGGGCAGATGCTGCCAGTTGGATTATGCTTCGCCTGCCACGCGAGGTCTCGGAGCTGTGGCAACAGTGGTTGGCCGAACACGAACCTGGCCGTGCAGCAAAGGTGATGGCCCGATTGCGTGAAATGCATGGTGGCAGAGATTATGACCCACGCTGGGGGCAACGGATGCGCGGCGAAGGGGAATATGCACGGATGATCGGTCACCGTTTTAAGTCTGCTTGCAAAAGACTAGGCCTGCTTGAAAAAACGCCAGCATTGCGCAGTGATTTGTTTGCCTTACCCGCACAGGTTGGCGATCAGCTTTCGCTTCTTTGATTGCCTTGTAGAAGTAGATCATTGGACCATTTCGTAAGCTGTTGAAACTATGCGCGGACGGTCTTCAATTGGGATATACTTAGTGTAGATGAAATTACAGATCATATTAGGAATACGATGCCGATAAATTTGTACTGTTGGCGCTGCGAAATAGTCGTCCCAATGTTAACTGATCAGGAATGGGGGCACTTGCAGCTTGAGGTCGACAACATGCGCTTGTCTCGCCAACAGGGGTTGCTGGCTTTGTGCAAAGGATATGAAAGGCTTACAGGTTTTCAAGAAAACAATCCAAATGCTGTTTTCCATCATGTTGCAAGCCAATATGGGCCGCCATGCGCCATATGCGGCAAACCGCTTAGAACTGGCAAAGCCAGTTTTTGCGCCGCCTGTGGTGAGAATGTCCAATGAAAGGTGTGATTAGAATGTTCAGATGTGAACGTAAACCTGGTTGACCATAACCCGAGAGTTTGTCGACATCAGGCTGCTTGCAGCAGCGCCGCCAATTGATTTGTAAAAGCTGTCGCAGCACACTGGCACTGCGACAGCCAATCTTTTCCTTAGCTGCGACGGCGACCGCGGCGTTCGCGAACAGGCGCAGCATCGTCGTCAGTGCCATCACTAGCCGACGAAAACGGGCCAAGCGCTTCGACAATCTGCTCCAGTGCGGGGCGTTCGCCGCGCGGCTGGGTATCAAGAGCTTCGCGCATAGCGCGCAGGTGGTCGGGCATGGTGCCACAGCAGCCGCCGATAATTTTGGCGCCACTGTTGCGTGCCATCACCGCATACTCACCCATCAATTCAGGTGTGCCATCATAATGAATGTGGCCATCGACATATTTTGGGATGCCGGCATTACCCTTGGAAATAATCGCCCGCTCCGTTCCCTGCGCAGCAAAGCCAAGAACGGTTCGCAAAATATCGGAGGCGCCGGTGCCGCAATTCGCGCCAAAAGCCAACGGTGCATTGTCGATGTCTTCAACCAACTGGGCCAGTGCTGCAGAGGTCACGCCCATCATAGTGCGCCCTGCGGTGTCAAAGCTCATGGTGCCACACCAGGGCATATCTGCCAGCGCAAAGGCCTCGGCAGCGGCAAGAAATTCTTCTGGGGCGGAAATGGTTTCCACCCATAAGACATCAACGCCGCCTGCTTTAAGTCCCTCTGCCTGCTCGTGGAACATTTCAACAGCCAGGGCGTGGCTCAATTCGCCCACGGGCTGCATGATCTCACCGGTTGGGCCGACTGATCCTGCAACGGCAATCTTACGACCTGCCTTATCAGCCACTTCGCGGCCCAGTTCGGCACCCGCTTTGTTCAGTTCGTGCACACGGCTTTGGGCGTCGTGCAGTTTAAGCCGTGAGGTGGTGCCGCCAAAAGTATTGGTCAGGAACAGATCGCTACCCGCATCGACAGACCCTTGGTAGAGCGCTCGAATTTTGGCGGGTTCATCAACGTTCCACAGTTCTGGGGCGTCACCTGCTTGTAGGCCCATGTTGAACAGATTGGTGCCCGTGGCGCCATCGGCCAGCAGCACATCCTTACTGTTGAGCAATTCGATAAAGGTGTTGGTCATATTTGATATCCCGTCAAAGTTGGGGCAAAGCCCCAGATCGCCTGCGCAGCGCAATCATCTTGGCCTTCCTGTGTCACGCAGCGCGCGCCAAGGCAATTCCATTCTGCTCATCTTCTTTATGAGGCTACGCTACCGGGTCTTCTCTGCAGTGTCGGGTGAAGCCAAGTAAAGCAGAAATTGGAGGGGGTAAAACAAGCTTTGGATCCTTGTTGATGCAGGTGTCCAGACGATGATCTTATACCTTTGCCAGGGACAACCGGCGCAAGCCCAAATCAGTAGCTGCGGCAATTGTAGCATTCCAATGGCTGATGGGACAGCATGTCCAGAGCTAAGGTAGCACGGAGTAGAGGATAGGGCTGCAGCATTGAGAGCGGCAGAACAGCCTAGAACCATCAGGCCCTGTTTCTATTCGGCTCTGTTCCAGCAGATCGTAACCAACCGATGCCAAAAAGACGGCGTCACTTGCAACAGTGGTAGATCCTCGTCGTGACTTTGAAACGCGAAGGGCAAGGTGTTTCAGTTCAACGCCATCGAAAAAAATGTCGCGCCGGTCAAGGCCAACCGATATGCAGGCTCGGTAATCCAAGTTTGGATCAGCTGGCTTCTGATAGAATCTGTTCTTTTGCGTCGGGAAGAAATGCGGCGCGTTTTTTGCGGATTTCATCAGATGTGACCCGCCCTTGAAGGTCCGCGGTCATTTTACGTACAACATCCTCGTGATCCGCCTCTTCTATATCAGCTGTAACAATGGATCTTGCATAGTCTTCGGCTTTGCCCCCTGATTTTCCCATTTTGGCAGCAGCCCATAGGCCTAACATCCTATTGCACCGGGCCTGTGCCTTGAATTGCATTTCTTCGTCGTGGGCAAATTTTGCCTCAAACGCTTGCTCACGTTCGTCGAATGTAGTCATGCGGTTGCACCTTTTTGATGAGTGAACGTTTATAGTTTTGATATTAGCCCCGCTGCGCATTGGAGCAAGGGTGCGCGGTTTGCTTGCGGCATTGGCAGGCTTGGTCTATGAGGGCGGCACAAACGGGATTCAGGTATCCCCATCAGGCTTATTCGAAAGGCTGACCATGGCGCGTCGCAAGAAAATCTACGAAGGCAAAGCCAAAACTTTGTTTGAAGGTCCGGAACCAGGCACAATCGTGCAGTATTTCAAGGACGATGCCACAGCCTTTAACGCTGAGAAAAAGGACGTCATTGAAGGCAAAGGGGTTCTGAATAACCTTCTGAGCGAATACTTCATGGTGGGCCTTGGCCAGATTGGTGTTCCAACACACTTTCTGAAGCGTTTGAACATGCGCGAACAACTGGTGCGCAGCTGCGAGATTGTGCCGCTTGAAGTCATCGTGCGCAACTATGCCGCAGGCTCTATGTCCAAGCGACTTGGCATTGATGAAGGTACTCAACTGCCGCGACCAATCGTCGAGTATTGCCTGAAGGATGATGCTTTAGGGGATCCGCTGGTCAGCGAAGAACACATCGCTGCATTCGGCTGGGCCAGTCAGCAGGACATGGAAGATATCCTGAGCCTTACGCTGCGGGTGAATGATTTTATGTCAGGCGTCATGCTGGCAGTTGGGATCCGGCTGATTGATTTCAAGATCGAGTTTGGTCGCGTCTTTGATGGTGACTTCCAGCGTTTGGTTTTGGCCGACGAGATTAGCCCTGACAGTTGCAGACTGTGGGACATCGAAACCGGACGCAAGCTGGACAAAGATGTGTTCCGCCGCGATTTGGGGAGCCTTACCGATGCCTATTCAGAAGTCGCGCGGAGACTGGGCGTCATGCCCAATACCCCTCCGACTATGGGCAAACCAACACTGGTTAACTGAGTCCTCAGCGCCCCAAGCGGGCGTTGAACTATTGATGTTTTAGCAAAAAGAGCCCTGCGGGGTTCTTAAACACCGCAATCGAGGAACGACGCAATGAAGGCACGGGTGCATGTGATGCTGAAGAATGGGGTTCTGGATCCACAGGGGGAGGCTGTGCGCCATGCCCTAGGGGCGATGGGCTTTGATAAGGTCGAAGGTGTCCGCCAGGGCAAGGTGATCGATCTGACCCTAGCCGAAGGCTCCAGCGAAGCAGATGTAACTGATATGTGCGAAAAGCTGCTCGCTAATACAGTGATCGAATCCTACAGCATCGAGATGCTGTGATGAAGGCGGCGGTTGTTGTTTTTCCGGGATCAAACTGTGATCGCGATCTGGCGGTAGCATTTGAGCAAGCGGGATTTGACGTCTCAATGGTTTGGCACAAAGACAGTGCATTGCCTGAAGGCGTTGACATTGTTGGTGTCCCCGGTGGGTTCTCCTATGGTGACTACCTGCGCTGTGGTGCCATCGCGGCGCAATCACCGATTTGCAAGGCCGTTGTCGAACATGCCAACCGTGGCGGCTATGCTCTTGGCGTTTGCAATGGGTTTCAGGTGCTAACTGAAACAGGCGTTCTGCCTGGCGCCTTGCTTCGCAATGCCGGGCTAAAATACATCTGCCGTACGGTTGATCTGAAAGTAGCAACCTCTGACAGTGTCTTTACCGAAGGGTATAATGCTGGCGATGTGATCGGCATTCCGATTGCCCACCACGACGGCAATTACTTTGCTGATGCTGACACTGTGGCCCAGTTGCAGGATCAGGATCGGGTTGCCTTTACCTATGCTGACAATCCCAATGGTTCTATTGCCGATATTGCGGGAATTCTGTCGGAAAACCGTAAGGTGCTGGGCATGATGCCTCACCCTGAACGGGCGGCGGATGAAGGCCACGGCGGCACCGACGGGGTGGCAGTGTTCCGCGCATTGATGGGTATTGTCGCTACAGCGTGACTTGTGGTGCCGGGGCGGCGAGCGTAGATTTGAGCTATGATCGCCCCGCATGACACCTCCCCACAGACAACGCTCGCCAAGCCTTCCAAAACGTTCTCCTGGAAGGTGCGTTTGGGACTGGTGGTTTTGTTGGCTGTGGTTGCAGTTACAGTCTGGCAAACCAATCGTCTGTTGACCAACCGGTTCACGCAGAGCACCCAAAACCGAGCTGAACTTCGGCTCGCACTATATTCCGGCAATCTGCTGAGCGAATTGCGCCAGAACGCCATCGTGCCACAGTTGTTGGCGCGCGATCAGACGTTGATTTCAGCGTTGCAGTCCAGCGATTTTTCTTTGTCGACCCAACGCCTGATTTCATTTGTCGATGAAATTGGCGCGGCTTCCATTATGCTCCTTGCTCATGATGGGCGAACCGTAGCGGCCACTGATCGCAATCGGTTGGGTGAACTGCATCGCAACGCCCCATATTTTGTCGATGCGATACGTTCCAATGCGACTGTGTTCACGGTGATCGAGCGTGAGGCGGGGGGATACCGGTTCAGTTATTCACGCCGTCTGGAAGATACTTCAGACGTGTTGGGGGTCATCGTTGTTGAGGTCGACCTGCAGAAATTTGAACATGCCTGGTCTGGCATCTCTGATGCGGTGATGGTGACCGACAGCACAGGAACAATCGTGCTGGCAACAGAATCCCGCTGGCGGGGTTTGAGCGAAGAAGACGCTCTTAGACAGCAAACACCTCAGGGCGCAATCCAACGTGCAATCCGGGCCACCGCAGATTGGACGGCGTTATCGGCCGATACCTACTTGCAGGGTGAGGCGGTGATGCGCATGGCAAACCGCATTCCTTTTCGAGGCTGGCGGATGACATCCTATACCACTTATGTTTCTGTTCGTGAGCGGGTCAACACGGTTCTTGCTCTTGAAATCATGGGATTCGCCATTCTTTTAGCTCTGGCGTTTTATGCCTTGAGTCGCAAAACAGCGCTGCGCATGGCGCTATTCCAGCGGGAATCGGCGGAGCTTCGCGTATTGAATGCCAGGCTGAGGCGGGAAGTCGCCGAGCGGGAGCGGGTGCAAAAAACGCTGGAAGTGGCAGAACAGAGCCTCGCCCAAAGTTCAAAACTTGCTGCACTGGGGGAAATGTCCGCGGCTGTGAGCCATGAATTGAACCAGCCATTGGCAGCGATGAAAACGTATCTTGCCGGGGCGCGTTTGCTACTTGGTCGCAACCGGCCGGAGGAGGCATTGGTGTCCTTTGGACGCATTGATGACCTTATCGAACGAATGGGCGCGATCACCCGCCAGCTGAAATCGTATGCGCGCAAGGGGGGCGATAGTTTTAGCCCTGTAAACATGGGCGATGCACTGGCTTCCAGCCTGTCAATGATGGAACCCCAGTTGCGCCAGCGACATGTCAGAATCGCCCGCGTTTTACCCGATGATCCGGTTTTTGTGATGGGCGATAGAATGCGTATCGAGCAGGTTATGGTAAACCTCTTGCGAAATGCACTGGATGCCACCAAATCAGTACCGGATCCTGAAGTTGAAATCATTTTGGCAGCAGGTGAAACTGCCATACTTGCGGTGCGTGATAACGGTGTGGGAATCAAGGATTTTGGGGAACTCTTCGAGCCCTTCTATACCACCAAGCAACCCGGAGACGGAGTCGGACTTGGGCTTGCTATCTCGTCCGGTATCGTAAACGACCTGGGGGGACGGCTGACAGCTCGCAACGGTGAAAATGGCGGTGCGGTGTTTGAAATGCAGTTGCCAATCCTGGTGGATGGGATTGAAGCCGCTGAATAAGCGCGGCGTGTATTTGAGAGAGGATGCTATATGGCACAGGCCATGAAAATTGCGATTGTTGATGATGAGCAGGATATGCGTCAATCGATCAGCCAATGGCTGGCGCTGTCGGGCTATGATACTGAAACTTTTGCAAGTGCTGAAGACGCATTGAAGGTCTTGGGCGCAGATTATCCTGGCATTGTGATTTCCGATATTAAGATGCCCGGCATGGATGGGATGCAATTTCTAAAAAAGCTGATGGGCAGTGACAGTGCTCTGCCGGTAATTATGATCACCGGTCACGGTGATGTACCCATGGCGGTCGAAGCGATGCGGGTCGGAGCTTTTGATTTTCTCGAAAAACCCTTTAATCCTGACCGTATGTCAGAATTGGCCAAGCGTGCGACTGGCGCACGGCGTTTGGTGTTGGACAACCGGGTTTTGCGGCGCGAGCTGTCTGATGGCTCTCAAATTATGAAGAAATTAATCGGTGCAAGCCCTGTCATGGAGCGTCTGAAAGAGGACATTCTGGATCTTGGCCAAGCCGATGGGCATGTGCTGGTTGACGGTGAAACCGGAACTGGCAAGACCTTGGTGGCCCATGCGTTGCACGCGGTGGGAAGCCGGGCAGGTAAGAAATTTGTACTGGTCAGCTGTGCTGCGCTAGAGGAAGACGCTCTGTCTCGGCGGTTGTTTGGACCGATGATGCCCGAAGATGCGCAACTTCCTGCAATCGAGGAGGCGCGTGGCGGTACCCTTGTACTTGAAGATATCGATGCCCTGACTGAAACACTACAGGCCAAGTTGTTGGGGGTGATCAATGAGCAAGGCACCCCAAGCGAGACACGTATTGTAGCGATTTCGAACCTGCAAGAAGTTGGCAAAACCTGTGAAGACGCGTTGCGTTCTGATCTGTTCTATCGTTTGGCTGCGCTGCGGGTCACCGTGCCGCCTTTGCGGCAACGTGGCGAGGACATTTTGGCACTATTTACGCGATTGTCCGAACAGTTCGCTGAGGAATACGGCTGTGACGCGCCACAAGTTTCTGCCCAAGAGGCTGCGCAACTGTTGCAGGCGCCATGGCCCGGCAATGTGCGCCAGTTGATCAACATTGCAGAGCGGGCAGTGCTGCAGGCGCGACGCGGCTCTGGAACGATTGCCTCTCTTTTGATGTCAGATCATGAAGAAATGCAGCCGGTGATGACCACGGAAGGCAAGCCGCTCAAGGAATATGTCGAAGCATTTGAACGTATGCTCATTGATAACACCATGCGTCGGCACAAGGGGTCGATCGCTTCGGTGATGGAGGAGTTATGTTTGCCGCGGCGAACATTGAACGAAAAGATGGCTAAGTATGGTCTACAGCGATCTGACTACCTTTGAGTGAATCTATCCACAGGGGCCAGCAATGTTCAGCGCGCCTCACTGCGGTGAGTGGAGAGTGAGAAAGCCTAAAAGCTATCGTACTCTTAACCTTTAGGCAGAATTGTTTGCCCAGTAAGGTGATTTACATTGGGACTGATAAAGATGCCCATTGTCATTACCTATCCACAGGCCTTATGCTGGTGAAACGGGACTGACGCCAATGTGGGCGTCTTCCGTTCAGATGAGTTTCGCTGCTCTGTGTTTTTGTCCGGCATGACCCGAGAAGGCACAGGCAGATCGATTAGCCCCGGATCCCGGGGTAGTTTAGCGCCTGCACCGGGCCGATTTCGGGGCAGGCAGAAATGGGCAGGGTTCGGGATACCCCCACCTGTCGGAGAAGAACCGCGATGACGCGCGCGCACAAACTGAGCACAGAGACAGGACCGACGGGAACATTTTCCGCGACCATGTCCTGTCGCGCGCCGTCTAATATCGCCCTGACAAGACACCACCCAAAACGCGCAGCTCCCCCCGGCAACGGCCGGAGCCTGCGCGCGCAGGCATGGTGCACCAAGGAAACATGGCAAAGAAGATGCTTATTGATGCCACCCACGCGGAAGAGACCCGCGTCGTGGTGGTCGACGGAAACAAAGTTGAGGAGTTCGACTTTGAATCTGAAAATAGACGCCAGCTCGCTGGCAATATCTATCTGGCAAAAGTAACACGGGTTGAACCCTCTCTGCAGGCGGCATTTGTTGACTATGGCGGTAATCGCCATGGTTTTCTGGCGTTCTCGGAAATACATCCTGACTACTATCAAATTCCGGTCGCCGACCGTGAAGCCCTAATGGAAGAAGAGCGCGCCTATGCTGAGCAAATGCGCGCCAAGGATGATGAGGAAGAGAGCAAGCCTTCCAAGCCCCGTCGTTCGCGGTCTCGCAGCCGTACTAAGGCTGAAGGTGTCAAATCCAAGGATGCGGTTGAAACAAAGGAAGTTGAGACGGCCACTCCCGAAATTTCGGGCATGGAGACTATCGACCTTAGTGATGAAGGCGAAGCAAGTACTGTAGATGTACTTGGCGCAAACGAAGGCAGCTCTCCGATGGAGACCGTTGCTGAAACGCCAGTGGAAGAGCCTGTTGATGATCAGCCCGAAAGTGCGGCTGAAGAGGTCAATCCGGATGCTGAGGCCGTTGCAGCGGACGCGGAGCCTACCGAAGTAGCTTCTGCTCCTGCTGAAGTAGAGGATTCTGTAGAGACCCCAGTTAATTCGGATGAGGCTGTAGAGGAACAGGCCGCAACGACAACGGTTGCTGAAGCCATTGCTGAAGCCGTTGCCATTGCAACAGAAGCCGATCCTGCTGAGGAAAAGGCCGCTGAAGCCAAAGAGCCGGGCAGTGAAGAGCCAGACGCCGAAGAACAACGCGCTGATGCGACCTCCAAAGACAGTTCTATTGAATCTGTTGCGGAAGAGGATGACAGCGAAGACATCCGTCCGCGTCGCAAGCCACGTCCTCGTCGTTACAAAATTCAAGAAGTCATCAAAGTCCGTCAGATCTTGCTTGTGCAGGTCGTTAAAGAAGAACGCGGTAACAAAGGTGCGGCGCTGACCACCTACCTGTCTCTTGCTGGACGGTATTGTGTCTTGATGCCCAACACTGCTCGTGGTGGTGGTATTTCACGTAAAATTACCAATGCTGCTGACCGCAAGAAACTGAAAGAAATTGCTCACGAAATTGATGTGCCTCAGGGCGCTGGCCTAATCGTGCGCACCGCGGGTGCTAAGCGCACCAAGGCTGAAATCAAGCGCGACTATGAATATCTGCAGCGGTTGTGGGAGCAAATCCGCGAGCTGACACTGAAATCTATCGCACCTGCCAAGATCTATGAAGAGGGCGACCTGATTAAACGGTCGATCCGAGATCTCTATAACCGCGAGATCGATGAGGTGTTCGTCGAAGGTGAGCGCGGCTATCGCATTGCCAAAGACTTCATGAAAATGATCATGCCGTCGCACGCCAAGAACGTAAAACGGTACAATGAAACTCTGCCACTGTTTGCCCGTTATCAGGTCGAAAGCTATCTGGGTGGCATGTTCAATCCAACCGTCCAGCTGAAGTCTGGCGGCTATATCGTGATCGACGTCACCGAGGCATTGGTTGCCATCGACGTGAACTCGGGTCGGGCCACCAAAGAAGGCTCGATCGAAGACACCGCGACAAAGACCAACCTAGAGGCTGCCGAAGAGGTAGCTCGCCAGTTGCGCCTGCGTGACTTGGCTGGTCTGATTGTCATCGATTTCATCGACATGGATGAGCGTAAGAACAACGCTGCTGTTGAAAAACGCATCAAAGACAAGCTGAAAACAGATCGTGCGCGCATTCAAATTGGTCGCATCTCGGGCTTTGGCCTGATGGAGATGAGCCGACAGCGTCTGCGCCCTGGCATGCTGGAGGCCACCACACAGCCGTGCCCATCGTGCCATGGTACTGGGTTGATCCGTTCGGATGACAACATGGCGTTGACCATTTTGCGTCAGATCGAAGAAGAAGGCACCCGTGGTCGCTCACGCGAAGTACTGGTGCGCTGCCCTGTCAGCATTGCTAACTTCTTGATGAACCAAAAGCGGGAGCATATTGCCCAGATCGAAGCCCGCTATGGGTTGTCGGTCCGGATTGAAGGCGACCCGCATTTGGTGAGCCCTGACTTTACACTGGAAAAACTCAAGACAGCCACCCGTGCAGTACCGGTTGCTGCAGCCCCAGTGGTTTCAGTTGATACATCGTTGATGGATCAGGTGGATGCCGACGAGGCCGAAACCACCAATGACGAAGAAGCGGTTGTTGAAAGCACCGGCGCTGCTGACGAGACTGAACCTTCTGAAGAGGACGTTAAACCCAAGCGTAAGCGTCGTCGTCGTCGTCGTCGCTCGGGCAAATCGGATGCTGCAGAAAATGGCTCTGATGCCAATTCGACTGATGCGGAAGTTGAATCGAAGCCACAGGCCGAATCTGATGCCGTAGCAGATGCAGATGCGGCGACAGATGCGGAACCGGTAGAGGGCGAAGAGAAGAAGCCAGCCAAACGCACGCGGTCTCGTTCTCGCTCTCGCGGTGGTAAGCCCAAAACCAAAGTCACAGAAAGCCCAGACACTGTTACATCAGAGGCTCAGGCCGAGACTGAAGTTAAGGTCGAAAGCAGCGATGTTGAGCAAGTTACCCCAGTGGTTTCAGAGCCCGAGACAGCCGACGTAGATACGCCATCGTCGGTGGCACCTGAGGCTTCAGAGGAAATAGCAGTTGCTGCAGAACCGACTGATCAGGCAGAACCAGTGGTCGAGCCTGTTGCCAGTTCAGAAGATCAAGCAACCACCGAAGCTGTTGCTGGGCCTGTTGAGGAAGTCAAAGAACCAGCTACGCCTGAACTGGCTGTAGAGGAAACTGCCATTGAACCTGAGGTGACTGAGCCAGTTGAAGCAGAACCTGTTTCTGAACCAACTGAGACCCAGCGTGAGGCCGAGCCGGTCCTGGTCGCAGCAGAACAAGTTGCTCCTGAACCGGAGGAGCCCCCCAAGCCTAAGCGCCGCGGTTGGTGGTCATTGGGAAGTTGATGTAAATAGAAGCGCCGGGGTTAGCCTCGGCGCTTCTCACATCGGACTAAAGAATTTTGAAGATCTTTTGATACTGGATTTTGCTGGTGCACAGGTGGTGCACGCTTTGTGCACATAGAACACAGGTCGATTAAACGCTGTTTTTAGGGTCGGACGCCCTTGCGGATTAAATAGGCCTGATGGCCGTCGGCGTCGCTCATCCCTAAAAATGTGTGACCCGTTTCATTACAAAAATGAGGCACATCGATCACTGCGGCTGGATCGTCGGACAACAGTTGTAGAACCGCGCCTACGGGTAAGGGTTTCAGCCGTTTGCGGGCCTTAAGGACGGGCAGGGGGCACAATAGCCCTATGGCATCCAGTGTTTCCGAAATTTCGTTCATAACTGTCAGATATGACGGATAATTCATCCTGTCCACAACGATGTGACCAGCTGCCCTCGTGACCTTTGTAAACAGGTGGGCTAAGGGAGAATGATGTTTGGTATAGAAATCATCGACGCAGGGCTGATCCCTGCGATGCTTGTGGCGCTGATCGGCGGACTGATCAGCTTCCTCTCTCCCTGTGTGCTGCCCATTGTACCGCCTTATCTGGCCTATATGAGCGGCGTTTCAATTGGCGACATGCAAAATCCCGGCGCAGCCCGCCGCAAGGCTATTGTTGCTGCACTGTTCTTTGTAATGGGTCTGTCGACTGTCTTCCTGTTGTTGGGCTTCACGGCCTCTTTCTTTGGCGCTTTTGTGCTGCAAAATCAGGAACTTTTTGCCCAGGTGTCTGGTCTGGTTGTGATCATATTTGGTCTGCATTTTCTGTCCGTGTTCCGGATCCCTATTCTAGATCGTGAAATGCGAATGGAGGCTGGCCAGTCTAGCGGTTCTGCCATCGGGGCCTACGTGCTTGGTTTGGCATTTGCATTCGGCTGGACCCCCTGCATTGGTCCGCAACTCGGCGCAATTCTGTCGCTGGCGGCGTCTGAAGCCTCTGTGGCACGCGGCACGATCCTGTTGGGTATCTATGCCATCGGCCTTGGTGTACCGTTCCTGCTCGCCGCGATCTTCCTCAGCCGATCAATGGTGCTGATGAACAAGATGAAGCGGCATATGGGGTTGATCGAGAAAATTATGGGCGGTCTCTTGTTGCTTGTCGGCGTGATGCTGGTTACGGGACTGTTTTCCACCTTCTCGTGGTGGCTGCTAGAAACCTTCCCGGCTCTGGCGACATTGGGATAGAAAAAAAGGGGCCTACTTGGCCCCTTTTCCTTGCCTGTCAGGTCTTACTCTTGCCCGATTGAACCGCTAGCCTGCGGGTAGAGAATGAGGGTGAAATGAATTTGGATCGGGTAGAGACAAAATCTGAACGTCGCCGGGTGAACCGGCGGCGAGTTTTCTATATCCCGGGTTATGACCCAATACACCCGCGTCGTTATCGAGAGTTATATCGGAAAGAGAGTGTCGCTCAGGCTGATATTTCTGGGTACCAAATCGGCTTAACCGCCAAAAAGACCAAGGCAGGCCCTTATGGTTGGCATGTGCAGGCGGAAATCGAAGGTGCTGAGGTTGTCAGTGACGTCGAGGTCCTGGTCTGGTCTGATATTGTCCGCGACAGCATGGAGAGCTCAATCCCGGCTACCTATCTGCAGCTTGTTCAGACTGCGTGGACATACATTGCAACAGGAACTCTGCGCCGTCTCATGCGGCTTCGCAAGGGGCCGGTAATTGCCGCGCTTTACCCTGTTGGAATGCTAATCGCCCAAGCGTTGCTCGCCATGCTTCTTGTGTGGGGGGTAGCGCGAGCAGTGATCCAGATTGCCGGGCTTGTATCGTTGTCAGGATCCTTGGTTCAGTTGGCGGGCTTAGTCCTGGGGGCGGGGGCTGGGGGTGCGTTGTTGCGCTGGTTCAAGAAGATGGACGGCAAATTTTTTGCATATTACCTGATGCACGACTACGCCTATTCAGCCGCATCCAGAGGGGCAAACTCTCCAGAGCTTGAAGCTCGGATGGCTGAGTTTACCGCGATGATTGCATCTGCCATGAAAGATGACAGTCTGGATGAGGTCCTGGTGGTCGGGCATTCTTCGGGCGCACATGTTGCAGTATCGGTTCTCTCGGATTTGATCCGTCAAGGCCTGCCAGCGCAGCACCCTCAATTGAGTTTTCTAAGTCTGGGGCAGGTGGTTCCAATGGTGTCTTTCTTGCCTGATGCCTATCGTCTGCGCGCCGATCTACGTTTCCTGTCGCTGCGCGCAGAGTTGGTTTGGGTCGACGTGACTGCCCCTGGTGATGGTTGCGCGTTTGCGCTCTGTGATCCGGTGAGTGTGAGCGGCGTCGCCCCTCAGGATAAGCGATGGCCTTTGGTGTTCTCAGCCGCTTTCACCCAAACGCTCAGTCCAGAGCGGTGGGCGCAGTTGCGCTGGCGTTTTTTCCGGCTGCATTTTCAGTACCTCTGCGCTTTTGACCAACCTGGCGACTATGACTACTTTCGCATCACTGCTGGCCCAATGACGCTGAAAGAGCGCTACAAAGACAGGAAGCCATCCCAATCTCGAATTGATGTTGCTGTATCCAAATTCACCTCCGAGGTGCCTGTTTGACGCCGCCAAAACCCCCTGCAAGGCCTGAAAAAGTATCGCTTTTGCGCTATCTGCGTTTGTTTCGGCAGGATATTCTGTCGGCGCAACCCGCTAAGCTGTACCACGCTTGGATGGCAGAATTTCGGACGCCGTTCTTTCGATCATTCATGATCAACCAGCCCGAGCTAGTCAAAGAGGTGCTTAAGGCGCGTCCTGATGATTTTCCAAAGTCCAACCGCATCGCAGAAGGATTGCGGCCTCTCCTTGGAAACTCGGTGTTCTTGACGAATGGAGAAACGTGGAAACGACAGCGACGGATTATTGATCCTGCATTTGAAGGAGGGCGCCTGAAAGATACCTTTCCTGCAATGCGAGAAGCCTCTGAGGCCGCCGTATCCAGGTTGCAAAGTCAGTTGGGTGAACCAGTCGAAATCGAAGCGGTGACCAGCCATGTTGCGGCTGATGTGATTTTTCGTACCCTGTTTTCAATACCGATTGAAAACAAAGTGGCTGCGCAGGTCTTTAACCGCTTTCGTGATTATCAGCGCAGTCAGCCAATTTTAAACCTCGCCGCTTTTGTGCCTATGCCGCGCTGGATGCCAAGGTTTTTTAAACGCACTACAAAACGCGATGCTGCTGAGATCAGGCGGTTGATCACCCAACTGACGACAGAACGGATGCAAGCCATTCGCGATGGTACAGCACCGGATGACTTGGCGACCAAAATTATGACAACATCCGACCCTCAAAGCGGTGAACGCTTTGATACCGAAGAGATGGTTGATCAAGTTGCGATTTTCTTCTTGGCGGGTCATGAAACCAGTGCATCTGCATTGGCTTGGACGCTATATCTGATGGCCCTCTTCCCGGAATGGCAGGACAAGTTGGCGGTTGAGGCTGAGGCACTTGAGGAACAGTCTTTCTCGGTTATGTCAAAGCTGCGTCTTAGCCGCGATGTCTTTCGCGAAGCACTTCGGCTTTACCCTCCGGTGCCAATGATGGTGCGCCAGGCGACTTGTCCAGAACAGTTTCGAGACCGAGAAGTGCCGGTGGGATCGCAGGTTGTAGTTAGCCCCTGGCATCTGCATAGGCATGACCGGTTATGGGACAATCCGGATGGGTTTGATCCTGAAAGATGGGGAACCGAAAACGGAAAGCAATGTCAACGCGAAGCTTTTATCCCATTTTCAGCGGGCGCGCGTGTTTGTACTGGTGCAGGATTTGCGATGGTCGAGGGGCCGTTGATACTTTCGATGTTGATGCGCCAGTATCGGTTTGAGTTAGTCGAAGGGCGCGAGCCTGTTCCTGTCGCGCATTTGACCGTCCGATCAGCGGATGGAATCTGGTTGAAGCTGTCAAAACGATAGACGTCGCAAATCTATTCGGGCGTACCTTGTCTGTTAACTCTGGTGAGCCGTCGTAGGACGAACAACCTGATCGCGGAGGCTAGGCCACAATCGGTGCCTCGGGATTCGTCGATTTCTGCAGCTAAGACGTTGATTGGGCGGTTTTCGTCATCCGCTATCTTGCGAAAGGCCTGCCAGAACTCATCCTCCAGCGATACCGATGTTCTATGACCGCGCAGCGTGAGCGAGTGTTTCTTTGGGCGATTGCTCATTCTTCGATCTTGTGGCCGTCAAGTTCGCGCTTGGCTTTGTTTGCTGTCGTACGATCCAGCAGTTTTTCCTGTTTGCTGCGCCCATGTTTGATCGCATTTTGGTCAGCGCGGGCCTTTTTCTCAGCCCGCGCTTTTTGTTTCTTGAACCGGTTTAGGTTTACCGGTTCAGCCATCAGTCCTTAGGTCCGACCATTTGCTCGGGACGTACGACAGCGTCAAAGGTTGCTTCGTCAACAAAGCCGAGAGCGATTGCCTCTTCCTTAAGAGTGGTACCGTTCTTGTGAGCCGTTTTGGCGACCTTGGTCGCGTTGTCATAGCCGATGGTAGGAGCCAGCGCTGTAACCAGCATCAGCGATTCCTTCATCAGTTTATCGATGCGTGGTTCGTTGGCCTGAATGCCGTTCAGCATACGCTCGGTAAAGCTGTCTGCGACGTCGCCCAACAGCTGCATGGATTGTAGCAAGTTATAAGACATCATCGGGTTATAGACGTTCAGCTCAAAATGACCCTGCGAGCCGGCAAAGGTCATTGCGGCGTTGTTGCCCATTACGTGCGCCGCGACCTGTGTCATCGCCTCGGCTTGCGTTGGGTTGACCTTGCCCGGCATGATCGACGACCCCGGTTCGTTTTCTGGCAGGATCAGCTCTCCCAGACCGGAACGTGGGCCCGAGCCTAAGAAGCGGATGTCGTTGGCAATTTTGTACATAGAGCCAGCAACGGTGGCCAAGGCACCGGACATAAAGACCATGGCGTCATGGGCTGCCAGTGCTTCGAATTTGTTTGGGGCAGTGACAAAGGGCAGGCTGGTAATGTCAGCCATGTTGGCCGCGACTTTTTCGCTCCAACCGTGCTGTGTATTTAGACCTGTGCCGACAGCGGTGCCGCCTTGAGCCAGCTCGTAGATGCCGGGCAGGGCGGCTTCGATGCGCTGGATGCCCATACGGATCTGATGGGCGTAACCACCAAATTCCTGGCCCAGCGTCAGCGGCGTCGCGTCCTGAGTGTGGGTGCGGCCGATCTTGATGATGTCCTTGAACTCATCCGACTTGGCTTCCAGGGCTGTCAGAAGTTTATTCAGGCCAGGCAGCAACACGTCGCGTACAGTCATTGCAGCTGCGATGTGCATAGCAGTGGGGAATGTATCGTTCGAGGACTGACCCATGTTACAATGGTCATTCGGGTGAACAGGATCTTTGGTGCCGATCACGCCACCCAGAATTTCGATCGCACGATTTGCAATCACCTCGTTTGAGTTCATGTTCGACTGGGTGCCTGAACCCGTCTGCCATACTACCAGCGGGAAGTTGTCGTCAAACTTGCCATCAACAACTTCACCGGCCGCCTGAATCACCGCATCCGCGATCTTGGCGTCCATTTTGCCGGACTCTTTGTTGGCCATGGCGCAAGCCTGCTTAATCACACCTAATGCGCGTACGATTGCAACGGGTTGCTTTTCCCAGCCAATCGGGAAGTTCATGATAGAGCGCTGGGTTTGAGCGCCCCAGTACTTTTCTGCGGGGACCTCTAGCGGGCCAAAGCTATCTGTTTCGGTGCGGGTCTCGGACATCCGTTGTCTCCGTCTGGTATGCTGTTGTATGCCGTTTAACCTGCACCCGTGACGGGTGCAATTGGCCAGTTTCGCGCAGCATAGAGGATCCGGTCGATAGGTATAGGGCGAGAGGTGTCATTTTTCGACTACGCATTGTCTGATTACGGGATATGATTACAGTAGGTGCAAATGTATTTTGAAACTCCCAAGGAGGTCACGTGGCCAATTCGTTCGTCTCGCAAATGGTTTTGAACTCTATCCTGAGGTTTTTGTCGGTTTTTACGATGGCTGTGGTCTTGTCAGGCCAATCTGCAATCGCAGATATTTCACGTTTCGTCGGGGAATATTCTGGTCGCGCCGAAGTTGAAACGAGAGCCGGTGACATTGCAAACCGGGATATGAGCGTAGTGATCAAGGAAACTGCTAACGGTTATGCTGTGTTATGGACCTCGACGACTGAAAAAGAAGATGGTCGGCGTAAAACCAAGTCCTATGAGATCGAGTTTCAACCGACAGACCGCGATGGAGTGTATGCTGCGGCCATGAAACGCAATGTATTTGGTCACACCGAGCAGTTGGATCCTATGAAGGGGGAACCCTATGTATGGAGCCGAATTACGGGCGATACACTGACGGTGTTTTCCATGTTTGTAGCCCCAAACGGTGACTACGAGATGCAACAATATGATCGCACTCTGGCTGAAGGAGGATTGCAGTTAGATTTCAATTCTCACCGCAACGGCATTCCAACAAGGTTTATTTCCACATTCCTGTCGCGCACAAGCCAATACTAGCAGCGGCAGGGAAGGACAGGGTGAATTCAGCTTTGGGTCCAGGCCGAATTTCTATTTTCTAAAACTGTCCAAGGATACGATATCCGCGTCAGTTTTTTGCTCGTCGTGGGGGGTGTTGATCAGCTCTTCGACGGGCGCAGGTACAGATGCATCACCCTTGGGCTCGTCATCAGGGCTTTCAAAGCGCAGGCCAAACTCTACTGACGGATCAACAAAAGTTTTGATCGCATCGTAGGGAATATAGAGCGGTTCAGGAGCATCGCCGAAGTTCAGGGTTATGGCAAAACCATCTTCGCCAACATCGAGGTTGTCAAACCAATGCTGCATCACAACGGTCATCTCGCCAGGATAACGGTCGGACAGCCAGTCCGCCAGTTCCGCATCTGGATGTCCGGTATCAAACGTGATGAAAAAATGATGGTTCCCCGGAAGTCCATTGTCGGCAATGTCCAGAAGCACGGTCCGGATAAGACCGCGCATTGCTGTATGCATAAGATTTCCATAGTCGATATCGCGGGACATATCGTAACCCCTTTAACCCATGTCTTAATCATAGGGGATTCGAACAGAAACAAAAGAGGATGGTCACAGTTTTTGTGATAATCCCTAGGGCTTAAGTATAAGAGGCATGTCGACTGCTTGTTTAAATAGCGAACGGCAGCAAGGATGTGCAGATACCGGCCAATGCCATCAAAAACAATGTCAGGAGCATGCTGCCCCGGGTGGCAAAGGTGAGGAGAGCCGCCAGTACAATGAGGCCGAGTGCTATCGGGTCTAGGCTATCCAATGTTGGTACTGGTAGTGAAAACACGCCGTAGTTGCGGTTCTCAATTTCGGTAAACAAGACATGCAGGGCAAACCAGACTGACAGGTTTAGAATTACGCCGACCACACTGGCGGTAATTGCTTTAAGCGCTGCCCCAAGCCTTGGGTGCGAAGATATTTGCTCTACGTAGGGTGCGGTCAGAAAAATCCACAAAAAGCAGGGCATAAAAGTAGCCCAAAGCGCAACCAATCCCGCTGCAAGGCCCATCCAGGGTCCATGTGCCTCTAGGCCGGCCAGCATAGCAACAAACTGAGTGACTAGTATGAGTGGTCCCGGGGTGGTTTCGGCAAGGCCCAGCGCATCAATCATTTGCCCCGTTGAAATCCAGGAATACTGTTCGACAACTGTCTGGCTCATATACGCCAGAACGGCATAGGCACCGCCAAATGTGACAACTGCCAGTTTGGCAAAAAACCAACCGATAGTGGCCAGGAAACTAGCACCAAATAGGCTGAGAGCGATCAAAGGAAGGAGCCAGAGCCCCCCCCAGATCAAAAGCTGGCGCCCAGCGTTACGAGCGTTCAATCCCTGCGGTTCAATGTCACTCACGACGTCTTTTTTGCCGAGGAACAAGCCGTATAGCCCTGCGCCCAAGACTATCATCGGAAATGGGAGATTGAGTGCAAATATTCCGACGAAACCTATTCCCGCCAGCGCCCATGCGTTGGATCCGTGCAAGGCTTTGTTTGCCAGCTTGCGTAGGGCCATCAAGACGATGACGATGACGGAGGCTTTGATCCCGAGGAAGCCAGCCTGTACCAAATCCAGAGTGCCATAGGATGCATATAGGCCAACCAGAACACCAATAATCAAGGCTCCTGGCATCACAAACAGCAGCCCGGCCAGCAGTCCGCCAGGTACACCTCGAAGTCGCCAGCCCGCATAGGTTGCCAACTGCATTGCCTCGGGTCCAGGCAGCAACATGCAAAAGGAGAGGGCGCGTAGAAACGCTTGTTCGCTCAGCCAGGGACGCTCTTCTACCAACTCCTTATGCATGACCGCAATTTGTGCTGCCGGCCCACCAAAGCTAAGCAGGCCGATACGTCCAAACACCAGCGTCATGGCGCGCCATGATGGCGACATCATTGGGTCACCGCCGGCCAGTCATGGCTTTCATCGTATCCATCGCGCGCCCAACGATACAGCGCATCATACAATGGCATCGCGGCTTCCAGTTGGTCGATGTCATTTTTATATTGTCGAGACAAGCCGACCGAGAAAGCAAGAAGCCCTGCTGCTTGAGGCGCTAGAACGGGGGTGTTGGTGTCGGCAGCCCGTATAACAGTGGCAAGCCGTGTCATGGCTGGGGTTACCAGTTTGAATTCTTCAACCATGACATCAAAACTACACAAGGGGCCTCGATGAGACCAAAAGGTATTTTCTATGTCAAATGGTGTGGCATCAAACAAATTGGCCACGGAAGTCACCTCAGCAGGAGGGACGAACAGGAATTGCGCTGCAGGGTCGACAAAGCGGCGAATTAGCCAGGGACAGGCAATACGATCAATTTTGGGGCGGTGTCGTGTAACCCAGCGACTGCCAACGATAGGCTCCGGTATAGCTGCAACAGGAACCAGCGGTAACCCAGCTGAACGCCAAGCAAAATTACCACCAGCCAGGACTTCGGCGGCGATGTTATGCGTGCGCAACAACGCTGCTGCCCCATGCGAGAGCTTCTTTCCCTTTTGGCAAATAACCACAACACGCTTTTCTTTCAGTTCGGGTACGAGTTCATGTATCTGCGCGTGAGAAACGCGTCGTGCAGTGGGAACAAGCCTGGGGTCGAGTGCAAAATCCTCATCGGTGATGACGTCAATAATTTGCGGGCAATCTGGTGTGCCAATCAGGCGCATCAGTTGGTTGGGGGATATTTCAGAATATGCAGCAGCCATTGGGCATCCTTTCCGTAACCGGAGTGTTGGATGCGAACCTTGGGCCTAGGCCTCACGGGGTGGTCGCAGTGACCCCATGGTTCCATGCAATAACGCTGCAAGGGCTGCTGTCAAGAGGATGGTGCTATTTCCACTGCATCGCTTGGCCAGTCAATAAGATAGGAACGGCCTCAGACGGTATCTGGTCCAATTGTTCAAATAGTGCCAAGTAATTGAAGTGACTATGGGATTCCACAATGACTTGATTTTCAAACCGAATGAACATTTGGCCAGTCATCTGTACTTCCGCTTCATTGTCTGAACGCTTGGCGTCGATTTCTGTGCGCACAGCCAGCCAGTCTTCTTGTTCCATGACGTGACTGAAAGAGACTTTGATTTCTTTTAGAAGTTCGCGGATTGCAGTCACCAACTCGCGAATGTCTTCTCGTTGCAGTGATGTGCCGGAAATCACACCAGTAGAATAGGTGTTGGGGCCGTACATTCGGTCAATTACGTTCAGGTTCCCATTAGACCAAACTTCGTCGAACCAATATTGTAACAGCTCGGTATTGGTCATGATTGCTCCCGTTGAAATTCAAGGTGAGAATGGCGACGACAAATCAACAAAACCTTAAGATCGGATTTCAGATGCGAAATAGGTAGAAAGCTCAGATGGTTGTCTGTTGGAACTACGTACGACCTCAACTATCCAGATCGACGGCAATAGCACAAAGAAGGTGGGGGAAGTGCAGGTTTCTGTTGCCAGGTACCTGCGAACCCCGCCAAACGCTGCAAAGCGAGAGGACTTAAGTTTTCGGTTTTCCGAACTGCTTACGCAGCGAGGGCTACCGGAGCACGATTGTCATTTGCAATTGTACAGTTTTCGCCGGTAACGGTGGCAGACAGCCGAGACAAAGCTAACCCCTTTAGACGTTCGTCGATCCTATTTCGTCCCCATGATCCCCAAATGAAGGATGTTTGGTGGAGACGCCGGGTACCGCCCCCGGGTCCGATCCGCTTATTACGAGCGCATTTATGTCCATAGTCCCCGAAGAGACAGGACGAATATAGGCCTTGGTTCTGTGAATTTGAAGAGGGAAAGCGATCGGGCGATTGAAAAAAGCTCAATTACCGCTGGAAAGTCGTAGAAGCGTGCCCGTACTGGTGAAACGCCTAACGTTCGATAGAAGGGGGAGAATTATTTTGATGCAGCGCGGGCCGCAAAGACATCGGCTGCAATTTTTCGGGTTTCGGCCTCAAGGTTATGCAAGCAATCGACGGCTTCCGCCCCGTCGCCGTTTTCAATCGCATCCGCAATGCTGCTGTGCAGGCACACCATGATCCCGCGTGACCGAGTTGTAAAAGTGATCATATTCATTAACGGTTGCATCGCTTCCACAGCTCCTGCCAGCTGGTAGGATAACACTGGATTGTCCGCGCCATCTACCAGGGCTCTATGAAAGGCGACGTCAGAGGCGCAGTAGGCTTCGTCGGTCAGGCTGGGTTGGCTTTGCCGAAAGATCTCGGTGCGCATGGTGGCCAGCTGATCAGCGGTGCGGCGTTTAGCTGAAAGTGGCGCGCATGCGCGTTCCAGCGCATATCGAGCTTCACAGGCCGTATCGAAACTAACCTCATTCATAGAAAGCAACAGGGTCGAGGTTGTAACTTGGTCCGCATAGGCCTCTTTGAAGCTTAGCCGATTGACGAATGCCCCACCGGTTGCACCCCGTTGTGTTCGGATAAGGGATTGGGCTGCTAATCTTTTCAGGGCTTCGCGAACTGTTGGGCGTGAAACTTGAAAGTAGTCAGCCAACTCTGCCTCTGAAGGCAGCCGTTCGTCGATGATCAGGTCTCCTGAAACAATCGAGTCCCGGATGGCTTTGGCGATTTGAGCCGAGAGGTTAGCGGAACTGTTTGGGTCAATTTTCACTTTGTTGTCTCGTGTCTGTGCTGTGAGCAGATGCGCAAATGTTTTTATTGTCTGACATTTAAAAGTCTGACACTAAAAAAGCAAGAGTTGAGCCGAAGGATTCTGTAGTGATTCCTTCTTCAAGTAGTCGTCGAGCAAGTCAGAGAGATAGCAATGGCATTGATTTCACCATCGCGGCGTTTGCGCAGAACCCCCTTTTCAGAAGGTGTCGAGGCAGCCGGTGTTAAAGCCTACACCGTTTACAATCACATGTTGTTGCCAACTGTGTTTGAGAGCATTGAGGCAGACTACCATCATCTAAAGAAACACGTTCAGGTCTGGGATGTGTCCTGTGAACGCCAGGTGGAGTTGCGCGGCCCAGATGCGGGACGGCTAATGCAGATGTTAACGCCTCGTGATTTGAGGGGCATGCAGTCTGGGCAGTGTTTCTATGTGCCAATTGTAGATGAAACGGGTGGTATGCTGAATGACCCGGTTGCGGTGAAGTTGGCAGAAGACCGATGGTGGATCTCCATCGCTGACAGTGATTTGCTATACTGGGTCAAAGGCATTGCGAACGGTTGGCGGTTGGATGTTCTGGTCGATGAACCAGATGTATCACCGCTGGCGATACAGGGTCCTAAAGCTGAAGAGCTTTTGGAACGGGTATTTGGCTCCAAAATACGCGATATCCGGTTCTTCCGGTTTGGCCTGTTTCAGTTCCAAGGGCGCGATTTGGTTATTGCCCGATCTGGATATTCAAAACAGGGCGGGTTTGAGATCTATGTTGAAGGTAGTGAAATCGGTATGCCGCTTTGGCATAAGCTATTTGAGGCTGGAGCAGACTTGGATGTGCGGGCAGGGTGCCCCAATCTGATTGAGCGGATCGAAGGTGGGTTGCTGAGCTATGGCAATGATATGACCGACGATAACACACCGCACGAATGTGGGTTAGGTCGGTTCTGCGATACTCATACTGCGATCGGCTGCATTGGTCGCGATGCTTTGTTGCGCATCGCAAAAGAGGGGCCGGTTCAACAGATCCGACCACTTTCGATCAGTGGAGAACCTGTCCCAGCCTGCACGGATTACTGGCCTCTATACGCTTCAGGTAAGCGGGTGGGGCGTGTGTCCTCAGCCGCTTGGTCGCCGGATTTCCGGATGAACGTGGCAATCGGCCTGGTTCGTATGACCCACTGGGATGCGGGAAGTAAACTTGAAGTCGAAACGCCTGACGGTATGCGCGTGGCGACTGTGCGCGATAGATTCTGGATTTGAAGGAGAGCACTATGTTCAATGCGTTAGTTGTAAACAAAGATAGCGAAAGCGGCAAAACCTCGGCTGCGGTAGAAAAGGTCAGTCTGGACCAGCTGCCAGGCGGTGAGGTGACGGTTGCGGTGGAATACTCCACAGTAAATTACAAAGATGGTCTGTGTATCGGTCCTGGTGGTGGGCTGGTTCGCAAATATCCACATATTCCCGGAATTGATTTTTCAGGCACAGTGGAAGCGAGCAGTGACGACAGGTACAAGCCTGGTGACAAGGTGGTGTTGACTGGCTGGCGAGTTGGCGAAGCTCATTGGGGGGGGTACTCACAGAAAGCAAATGTCAAAGCCGACTGGCTGGTGCCTTTGCCCAAAGGGTTGAACAGTCGTCAGGCGATGGCTGTTGGGACAGCTGGTTTCACGGCGATGCTGTCGGTCATGGCTTTGGAAGACCATGGGTTAATACCTGGCCATGGCCCGGTATTGGTGACGGGCGCCGCGGGGGGCGTTGGGTCAGTTGCAACTGCGATATTAGCCAATCTTGGGTACGAGGTGGCAGGTGTTACCGGACGACCAGAGGCAGCTGAGTATTTGACATCTTTGGGCGCGACCCAAATTGTTGCTCGTGATGAGATCAATGAAACTGTTAAACGCCCACTCGAGGCAGAAAGCTGGGCGGGCTGTGTTGATGCCGTTGGTGGTGCCATGCTTGCGCGTGTGCTGGGGCAGATGAAATATGGGGCATCTGTTGCGGCCGTTGGTTTGGCTGGAGGCGCGGGCTTGCCCGCTACGGTGATCCCATTTCTGTTGCGCGGGGTAAACTTGTTAGGGATCGACAGTGTCATGCAGCCTTATGACAACCGTCTCCGGGCCTGGCAGCGCGTTGCTTCGGATTTACCAATGGATAAGCTGGAAGCGATGATTCAACCCGCCTCACTTAGCGATTTGCCGCAATTGGGTGAGGCAATTTTAAAGGGTGAGATTAAGGGACGCGTAGTTGTTGATGTGAATGCGTAAAATAAACCCTGGCGCGGAGTGGCCGTGCCAGGGCTTTCACGAGCTTTAAGAGTTCATCTCGCCAGCGTTTACAATAGGAGCGCGGAAATTAGGGGTTTTGAACCTACTGCGGGTCTTGTTGCCAAAACTCAAACTTAGGCCAAAATAGACAGAGTGGAACGTCGCCTGCTCGTCAATCAAGGTGCGGCCAACCCGTACAAAATCGCCTTGATACCCAACAAACCAATCCAGTCGCTCTGAAATTGGTTGTTGATAGCGCAAGCCAAACTGAAGCCATTCACCATCATCATGATCGGAGCTTTCTTCGAAATCTCCAAATCCAGCAGCGAGATTGCCGGTTAACAGACCTTTGAATAGGGGACGAGAGTGTCCGATATTCATATAGGTCATATCCTCTATGCCATCGTGATCAGGATCCAGGCCATCGTCAGCCATATGCATGTATCCCGCCTGAACAAAAGTATTGCCCCAAGCCTTTTCAACACCAATACCAAATAGGGGGCCGCCATGTTCGTCATCGGCATTGTTGTTGGCGTTTGCCCAGGTCGCAAAGATACCCCATGGGCTCTTTGGGTTACCCAGCGAATAGTGCAGGCCGTACCCGTGGTACCGAGCATTGTCATTTCGAGATGACGGATTGCTGTGGGTCTCTCCGTGCTCGTCGTAGGTGAAGTCCAAATAGAGCTGGTTGCCATTTTCGAATGAAACCAACCCACCAGCATATACGCCACCGCCACTCGACGAGGCGCACAGCTCAGTTCCGCCACTGTCACAGCTTTCACCGTCGTCCAGGGCGCCAGATGGATTTACCTTTTGAAGCCATACGTCGGTTTCGGCACTAAAGCTTTGGGCGGTGATTGGTGTTGAAAGTGTGAGCAACACAAGTATCTGAGGGAGGCAGGCGAGGCGATTGAACATAGCTTTCCGTGGCTTTAACTCTTAGTTAACGCGCCTCTTATTGAAGTTAGAGATCAGGTGTTCTTTTGGTTTCTTGAAATCACCGATTGCATCAGACCGTGTTGCTGCAGAAACACATCGGGATGAGTTTGGGAGGCATTTGAACACGCTATGGAGGTCCCACTTTTGCTAATTTCCCGCCTGGGTTCAATTCGACGTTTCGGAACAACAGCCGTGATTCACCCAAGTCGAAAAGACCCCGGAGCAACCCCGGGTCTTCGACGTTAGCGATCGTTCCCAACAAAGAAACCAACAGTGTTCCCGTCTGGGTCTTTTGCATAGAAAAAGCGACCCGCTGGAATTTCGATGGCAGGTGATGTGACCTCACCCCCAGCTTTGGTAACTCGGTCCATTACGTCTTCCAATTTACCTTCTGCTGCTAGGTGCAACGTGGGTCCAGAACCCTCGATGGCAGGTTTGCCGGGGTAGAGATGCAAAGCGACGCCAGAGCAAGGATCGGCGGGCTTAAACATCGCAATTGGGTTGGGTCCGCTGGAGTCGATTTGCAATGCAGCGCCAGTCACGATGCCATAAAACTCGCAAGCCTTGGTTAAGTCAGTAACGGGCAGTTCGCCCCAGACCAAGAAGTGTGTGGGAGAGTAAGTCATAGAAGTTCATCCTTTGTTTTGACCTTTTCATGCTGCCAGAGGCTGTTGCCAGTTTTTGACATCAGCAAGAGGGCTTGACCTGTGCTGTCAACAACGGCACTGATTTCGCAATATTTTGGGGAGTGAACATGCCGTTGGATATCGATTTTGTACGCAGCCAGTTTCCTGCGTTTTCCGAACCCAGCCTGCAGGGGCAGGCATTTTTTGAAAATGCCGGTGGATCATATACTTGTCAGCCGGTAATTGACCGACTGACAAGGTTCTACAACCAGCGCAAAGTACAGCCCTATGCCCCTTATGAGGCCTCCACGCTGGGGGGGGCTGAGATGGACGAAGCCAGACGTCGCCTTGCAGCTATGATGGGGGTTGAGACGGATGAGCTCAGCTTTGGCCCCTCAACCAGTCAGAATGTTTATGTACTGGCTCAGGCTTTTCGCAAGTTCGTAAGTCCAGGCGAAGCAATTGTCGTGACCAATCAGGATCACGAGGCCAATACTGGTCCTTGGCGGCGGTTGGCGGACGAAGGTATTGAAATTCGGGAGTGGGTGATTGATCCGCAGACCGGGCATCTGGATCCAGCAGATCTTGAGAAAATCTTGGACGATAAAGTGCGTCTGGTTTGTTTTCCACATTGCTCAAACGTGGTGGGTGAAATCAATCCTGTGACCGAAATTACAGCATTGGCTCATGCCGCTGGCGCGTTTGTCTGTGTTGATGGCGTCTCCTATGCACCGCATGGTTTACCCAATGTTGGAGAGCTGGGGCCGGATATCTATCTGTTTTCGGCCTACAAAACCTATGGCCCGCATCAGGGACTGATGGTGGTGCGAAAAGCGCTGGCAGACTTGCTACCCAATCAGGCGCACTATTTTAATGGGGGTGTAGGGTACAAACGGTTTACGCCGGCAGGTCCAGATCATGCACAAGTGGCCGCCTGTGCCGGGATGGCTGATTACATTGAAATGTTGTGCGATCATCATGGCGGACCCTCAGAGGATGCCGCGGCCCGAGCAGCCTTTGTTCATGATCTCATGCGCGCTCAGGAAGTGAAGCTTTTACAACCGCTTCTCGACATGCTGCGAGAACGCAACGATGTGCGTTTGATAGGGCCGGACAAGGCTGAATTGCGTGCGCCAACAGTTGCCATTCAGTTGAACAGACCGGCTGAACCGGTTGCGGCAAAGCTGGCAGAGTTGGGGATCATGGCTGGGGGCGGGGATTTTTACGCTGTACGCGCGTTAAAAGCCCTGGGTGCTGATCCCGAGGTAGGCGTGCTACGAGTTAGCTTTACTCATTATACATCAGAAGAAGAGGTGAAGGCACTGATCGCGGCTCTCGAATCCGTGCTCTGATCTTGGTCCTCATAGGCAGTTGTTTGATGCGTCGTCTGCGTGGCGGGTGACGGCATCTAACTTCAATACCAATGAAACACTGAATTTCCGCTAGGCCTATTGCACGGAAGCTCCTAAAATGGATCAATTGAACACGATACTGACTGCTTCTTCCTATCACTAAACGGATCTAATCTATGCCCACAGGCGCACGACTGACCGCGGCTCTCTGCCTCGCGCTACTTGCATTTCTCTTGTCGGGAGAGATCATGCCATTGATGCCAGAGGGCACCAATTTTGGCTACTTTACGCCGTTGAATATGGGTTTAGGGCTCGTTGTGGGGTGGGTCGTGATGGGCAAACGAGCGGGACGCGGATTTGTGCCTGCTCTTAATAATGGAATAAGCGGGGTTGCTGTGTTGCTGTTTTGGGGGCTGTTTATTCAAGGCACCTATGAAATGTTTCAAAAGGCAATGCGCAACCATTATGATGGGCCGTTTGACGCACTGTCAGCAATTTTCACTATCGGGCTTGATTACGCCATTATGATTTTTGTTCCAGAAGTGATCGTGACAGTGCTGATAGGGGCGATTGTTTCTGGTCTTGCCACCGAAAACGCGTCACGACGCTGGCGTTAGTATTTGTTAAAATAAAAGGTTACGATACGTGACGGATCTCTTCTTCTATGGCACTTTGCGTTATGCTGCATTGTTGGAACTGGTTCTTGGACGGTCTGGAACTGATCTGGATACTTTTCCAGCCAGCTTGGCGGGGCACGGTATTTTTGCGGTTAAGGGAGAGATCTTTCCAGCCATCGAAGAGCGGGCCGGTCATGTTGCACATGGGGTATTGGTCCGGGGGCTTTCCAATGAAGATGTGGCAGCACTTAACTTCTACGAAGGCGGGTTTGACTATGATTTGAAGGACGTCATGCTGCAATTGCAGGACGGAACTGAAGCAGTGGCTTCGGTCTATTTTCCTCAACCTGGACTATGGCAGACAGGACCTGCATGGACCTTAGAGGAATGGGTTACAGATTGGGGAGCTCTGACCCTACGTGCAGCCCAGGAGGTCATGGCCTATCAAGGCCGGATGAATGCATCAGAGGTGGCTCGGTGTTTCCCGTCAGTTCGAACCCGGGCTGCGGCATGGATCGCGGCTCAGGCGCGCCAGCAAGATCCGGATCACGACCTTGCTGAGGATGTGGTTGTGCACGCCCACAAACACGCTCACTTAAATTTTTTCGGCATGGAAGAAATGGATCTCCAGTTCCGGCGCAACGATGGCAGTCTTAGCCCGGTGATGAACCGTTGTGCAGCACTGGTTGGTCGCGCGGCTGTGGTTTTACCTTATGACCCGGTTCGCGACGAAGTGCTGTTGGTTGAACAGTTTCGCGCCGCCACATTTATCGCTGGAGAGCAAAGCCCATGGATGTGGGAGCCCGTTGCCGGGTTGGTGGATCCAGGGGAAACAGCGGAACAAGCAGCACATCGTGAGGCTATGGAAGAAGCGGGTGTGGCGCTGGATACTTTGGAACCTGTTGCTCAGGTCTATCCGTCCAGTGGCGCATCGGGGGAATTCATTCACATTTTTGTTGGGATCGGAGACCTGTCTCGCCGTGAGGCTGGTGGGGGGCTAGCCTCGGAAGGGGAAGACATTCGTTGCAAAGTCATCAGTTTTGAAGACTTGATGGTCGAAGTAGATGCTCAGCGTTTTCTGGATATGCCGCTTATGACTGCGGCTTTGTGGTTGGCGCGGCATCGTACACGGTTGCGAAAGGCCAAAACCTAGCATCTTCTGACCTTGAGATCATGTCTGGGCTTGTCTACATCAGAAGAGATTGATCGAAAGGGATACCATGCGCATCGCACGTGATCTGGCCGACGCTATCGGCCACACTCCACTTATCCGTTTGAATCGCGTCAGCGATGAAACGGGTTGTGAAATTCTGGGCAAAGCCGAGTTCATGAACCCGGGTCAGTCGGTGAAAGACCGTGCTGCGCTATATATCATCAAAGACGCCATTGCGCGGGGTGATCTGAAGCCAGGTGGAACCATCGTTGAAGGGACCGCCGGGAATACTGGTATTGGCTTGGCGCTGGTTGGGGCGTCGATGGGATTCAAAACGGTGATCGTGATCCCGGAAACCCAGTCCGAAGAGAAAAAAGATATGTTGCGTCTGGCGGGCGCCCAGCTTGTCCAGGTGCCGGCGGCACCATATCGCAATCCAAACAACTTTGTACGTTATTCTGAAAGACTGGCAAACGAGCTGGCTAAGAGCGAGCCCAACGGTGCGGTGTGGGCCAACCAGTTTGACAATGTTGCTAACAGATTGGCGCATGTAGAAACTACTGGTCCCGAAATTTGGGAGCAAACCGATGGCAAGGTCGATGGTTTTGTCTGTGCTGTCGGTTCAGGTGGTACGTTGGCTGGGGTCGCCGACGCGCTGCAGCCAAAAGGTGTGAAAATTGGTCTCGCTGACCCGATGGGGGCTGGGTTGTTTTCCTACTACACCACCGGTGAAATCGCGATGGAAGGCGGCTCGATCGCTGAAGGAATTGGTCAGGTTCGTATCACCAAAAATCTGGAAGGTTTCAAACCGGATCTCTCCTATCAGATTTCCGATCAGGAAGCCGTGCCCTATATTTTTGATCTGTTGCATGACGAAGGTCTGGTGCTTGGCGGTTCGTCGGCAATCAATATAGCCGGTGCAGTGCGCATGGCTCGCGATTTGGGCAAAGGCCACACTATTGTCACAGTACTTTGCGACTACGGCACACGCTACCAATCCAAACTTTTCAACCCGGATTTTCTGCGCGAAAAGAACCTGCCTGTGCCAGACTGGATGACCCATACACCAGCCTCGATACCTGGTGTGTTCGAAGAGGTATGACGCAACTGATGCGCCACATGAAGCAATGCCTAGCAGCGCTCGGCATTGCCTTATTGTTTTTCAGTGTCGCTGAAGCTCAGTTGTCGTCGACAGAGAGAGCTTATTATCAAGGCTGGTTAAAGACGGCTGCGCGGGCAGAGCTGGTAATCGACGCAGATCGTGCATCGTCAGCGGCGATGGAAGTTCTCCGCAGGGAAATTGCTGATTACAGAGAAAGATTCGGCAATGCCCGCGAGGATAATGCAGATCGTATAGCGACGCTAAACTCGCAACTTAGTGCTCTTGGGGTCGCCCCGGCAGAGGGTGAAATTGAGGACGCGGATATTGCGGCTCTGCGGTCCTCTTTGAATGAACAACTCAATACACTGCGTGTTCCAAGGGTCGTTTCGGAAGAAGCCCATAACCGTGCTAACGGTCTGATTTCTGAAATTGACCGGATCATTCGAAAACGCCAAACCAAAGCACTGATGCAGCGTGGGCCCTCTCCTTTGAACCCCGAGCATTGGCCGGAAGCAATGCGCGAAATTTCTGGGGCTGTCACGGCAATATGGAATGAGACGCTTTTGCGGTCGGGAAGTGATACCACCCGAGAAAACTTACAAAATAAGCTGCCGCTTATTCTTGGTCTTGTCCTCGCAGGCGCAATGTTGCTCTTGCGTGGAAGAGTTTGGGCCAAACGCGTCGGTGAGTATCTGCGTCAGTTTGGCTCCCGAGGGAGCGGAGCCTGGGGCTTTGTTGTCTCGATTGTCCAAGTTGTGTTGCCGTTTCTGGGTGTCACTTTGCTTGTTCAGGCCGTTTCGGTCTCTGGCATGTTGGGTGTGCGCGGATCACTGCTATTGGAATCCGTTCCTCAGTGGGCGGCAATTTTGCTGGCATTCAATTGGCTGGGCCAGCAATTGTTTGTCTCTCCCAGTGGCGAAGCTCTTGTGCCGTTACAACCGGGGAGACGGGCAGAGTTACGCCTGTTGATCGAACTGCTGGCTGTGATGCTGGTGCTGCGTGATTTAGTTGTACAGGTCGATCAGGTAGAAAACCTGTCTTCGATAACCCGTTCTGTAGTCGCTTTTCCCATTATATTGAGCACGGCGCTGTTATTGGTTCGGCTGCAACGTATCGGCCTGCAGCGCGCAAAGAATGCGGCCCATAGTGCCAATAAACTGGTTCGCGGCGTGCGGCGTGCGGCCTATGGGTTTGGCGTTCTGTCGCCGGTTCTTGCTGCATTTGGATACATCTACGCCGCCGAAGCCATTATTTATCCGGTCGTCATTACCCTGTTTGTCGTGTCGTCAATCCTAATTGTGCAGCGGTTTATTGGCGCAGTTTATGCGCTGATCACAGGTAACCCAGAGGCAGCTAAAGATTCGCTGTTTTCAGTGTTGGCTGGGTTTGTTTTGGCCATCCTGGCGTTGCCGTTGTTAGCGTTGATTTGGGGCGCGCGGATCGCTGACCTAACAGAAATGTGGTCGCGGTTCCTGGAAGGGTTTCAACTCGGCGAAACGCAGATTTCTCCTAGTTCATTCTTGCTGTTCGCCTTAGTTTTTGCTGTGGGCTATACAATTACACGTCTTGTGCAAAGCAGCCTGCGGAATTCGCTGCTACCCAAAACCCGAATGGATCTTGGCGGTCAGAATGCAATTGTTTCAGGTACAGGCTATCTGGGCATTTTTCTTGCGGCTGTGGTTGCGATTTCCTGGGCAGGACTGGATCTTTCGTCGCTGGCAATTGTTGCGGGTGCCTTGTCTGTCGGAATCGGTTTTGGACTGCAAACGATCGTTTCGAATTTTGTTTCAGGTATCATTCTGTTGGTCGAACGGCCCATTTCCAAGGGGGATTGGATCGAAGTTGGCGGTATGATGGGCTACGTGCGCGATATTTCCGTACGTTCAACCCGAATTGAGACCTTTGACCGGACAGATGTAATCGTTCCCAACTCGGATCTGATCTCAGGGACAGTCACCAATTACACGCGCGGTAATACTGTTGGGCGGGTGATCGTGCCAGTTGGCGTAGCCTACGGCAGTGACCCTCGTCGGATTGAAGCGATTCTGTTGGAGATCGCCAAGGCCCATCCAATGGTAGTGATGAATCCTGCGCCCAGCGTGGTTTTTCAGGGATTTGGGGCCGATAGCCTGGATTTTGAAATCCGTGCTATCTTGCGGGACGTCAACTGGGTCTTGTCCGTGCGCTCAGAAATGAATTTTGAAATTTCCCGCAGGTTTGAGGAAGAGGGGATCGAGATCCCATTTGCCCAACGTGATATCTGGATCCGTAACCCGGAGGCATTGAACAGTGCCAAACCTGCCGGAACGCAGCCTGTACCATCAACAACATTCGAAAAGCCTGATGCCAGTGATATAGGTGATCCGGAGGGTGATAATGACTACTAACCTGTTATTTCTAAAGGACGCGTACCTGCGCGAAGCACCTGCTGAGGTTCTGGGGCACACAGACCAGGGGGGCGTGGTTCTGGATCAAACATTGTTCTACGCCACTGGTGGTGGACAACCCGGCGATGGGGGCTTGCTCGAATGGGACGGCGGCAGCTGCACTATTTCAACAACGGTCAAAGGTGAAAATTCCACGATTGTTCTGGTGCCAGCAGAAGACCAGACCTTACCGCCAGTTGGAGCGTCAGTAGCTCAGAAGCTCGATTGGACGCGCCGTAATGGACATATGCGGGTGCATACCGCGCTGCATCTGTTGTCGGTGGTGATACCGCTCCCTGTTAGCGGCGGTTCTATTGGTGCCGAAAAAGGCCGGTTGGATTTCAATATGCCGGAGGCTCCGGACGATAAGGCCGCGCTACAAGACAAGTTGCAAACCATGATCGATCTGGACTTGGAGGTTTCTGACAGCTGGATTTCCGATGCTGAATTAGACGCAAACCCGCAAATGATCAAAACCATGTCAGTCTCGCCACCTCGTGGGGCAGGGCAGGTTAGACTGGTTCAAATCGGCGCGGGCAAGTCTCAGGTAGATCTACAACCCTGTGGCGGCACTCACGTCCGGAGTACCGCTGAGATCGGTAAGATCCGGCTTGGAAAAGTGGAAAAGAAGGGCAAACTGAACCGTCGGGTATACCTTCACTTGGACGATTAAAAAAAACGCACATTTACGCGGCTTTTTTAACTGGTTATCTCTTGCATTCCGCCTGTGTATCCGTCAAAAGTCCGCCCAATGGACAGGTGGCCGAGTGGTCGAAGGCGCACGCCTGGAAAGTGTGTAGGCGGGAGACCGTCTCCAGGGTTCGAATCCCTGTCTGTCCGCCACCCAACCTCTTTAGTTGTATATTCTAGATGGTGGTGAATGTCTCAGGCGCCTTTGTAATGCCCAGTGCCTTCTAGCCTTTAGGTTTTCTATCAAGTCAGTGTCGGACCAATCGAAAGTACGCATCAGGTGTCGGGCCCCATGAGCCGGTACTTCTGGCTAGGTGATTAGCTTGTGTGGACCACACACAATTTGGCTGGCTTACAACCGGGGTTGCGCCACACCTTTCCGGGGATTTGGAACGCTCGTCTTACATGACTAAGATCAGTTTTTTCTTCGTCATTATCAATCTGAAAATAGAAAATTGGACTTGGGTTTGGGGGATGTTGATATGACAACCACGACTTTCAGCAAGGGCTGCCACCATAGCTCTGAGCGAGATGGTGAATACACCTTCGCGTTTAGCTCAGAGTTACAGGACCGAAAGCTCGTTGGCCTCAGTTTTCTGTTCGGTTCCTAACGGCCTTTTGCTCAATTTTCGTCAACGAAATGACAGGGTGCGCCACATGGGTAGTTTCGCAAACATAATAAGATTTCCTGCAATCGTTAGGGCAATCCCTGCAAGCGCGGTTGCGTGCCATTCATAACCCTCAAAGAGGGTGGACATGAGCAGAGCGACGACGGGGAATAGAACCGTAGCATAGGCGGCGCGATCAGACCCTAAGCGTGCAACCATTAAGAGATAGGTACTAAAGCCAATGACCGATCCTATGACCGCAAGATAGACCAGCGACCAGATGTAGGTGGGGGTACTTGGCCACGAAAAAGGCACCCCACTAAAGATAGCAACTGTGAGAAGAACCAGTGCTCCGATGCCCATGCCCCATGCGTTTGCGAGGATCGGAGAGACCCCGTGTTGACTGTTTTTTCGCGACATCATGTTGCCAAGAGAAAACATCAAGGTTCCTGCCGTTGCCCAACCGATGCCCTGTAAGACGTCTGCATCGAAGGACACAGTAAGATCGTGCCAAAACAACAAAACCAGTCCGGTCGCCCCGGTGAAACCAGCAAGAACGGTTCTTGGTTTGACCTTTTCGCCAAAGAAGATACGGGAATTGCCTGCGTTAAATATCGTTGCCAGCGAAAAGATTACGGAAACTAAGCCTGACGGCATCAAGGACGTGGCGTGGTAGAAACATAGAAAGTTGAAACTGAACAGGCAGAGGGCCTGCAACACCACAAACCGCCATTGAGCAGGCAGTTTTAGTCGCCCCAACAGGGCTAGGCCTACGAGGAATACAACACAGGCCAGCGCAAAGCGGTAGAAGACCGAAACGATAACGTCGACGGGTCCAAGTTGCCATGCGATGGCGATCCAAGTTGTCCCCCAAATGAAGACGGTGGCGGCAAATAGCAGATAATTGATCATGATCTCTCCTGGTTGCCGGGGTATTAGATCAACTAAATTGACCAAGATTGCACGATCTTGCGGTATTCGAAGATGTGTCCAGTGACACTGCTTCAGTTCGTAGTAGTTAGGCTTAAAGGAGCCAATCTGTGAAAAAGCGCGTTGACGAATTTCTATCTGCTTCACGTCAGACTAAGCGTCTGGCGAGCTTGTCGTTGGGACGTGGGCGTCAACTTGCGGTTTGGCACAACAGCCACGACGAAATCCAATACAATGCAACAAGCGGTCACGTCTTTAGTCTGTACCTCAATGGTGGGGCAGGGACACGCCGTGTTGATGGCAGTGTGAGATCAGGCGAACCTGGGACACTTTGTGTTCTTCCGGAGGGTCATTCTTCTGAATGGCAGATCACTGAGACGTTTCAATTTGTGCATTTATATGTGGCGAACGATGCATTGCGCGCGGCCTATGCCAAGACCCACGACCAGGATGCCCGTAGGCTAGATATCGCAGAGCAGACATTTGCCGCTCCCGGCGTGCTTGAACGGCCGATGTTAAGGATGGCTCAGGCCGCGCTGGACGGAGATGTCCTTGCTGCGGATGCTAGTTTCTCCGACATGGTAGCTGGTCTGGAAGATCGGCCGGTACGTTTGGTCGGCGGGCTTTCATCCAAGGTTGTACGGGACGTAAACGACTGGATTGAAGCCCATATTGCCGGCGAAATACGATTGTACGATTTGGCAAAACTCGCAGGCATTTCGGAGTATCACTTTCACCGAATGTTCAGCCAGACTTGCGGAATGACGCCCCACAATTGGGTCACAAGGATTCGTGTTGAGCTAGCGAAAAAGCTGCTGAAACAAGAGCCAATGGCTGGAGTCGCAGTAGCATGTGGTTTCTCTAGCCAGAGCCATTTTATCCGCCGTTTCAAAGAACAGATGGGCGTTACGCCAGGGCAATATGTTCGGATGATCATGCCATGAAGGTGACGCACTAGAAATATGAAGGTCCTACCAATGTGTTCTACTAGACGCAGCAATGTTCTCGTCGGCACGGGTGAATTGGACGGAAAAGAGCAATGTCAGGACTTCTAGTTTTTGTAAGCACAAAGTTTGTCTCGTTCAGGTCAGTTCGCATAAGTGTCATTTTCACTATCCAAGATTGCTTTCAGCTCCGCCAGATGGCGCTCGGACTGATCGGGGTACTCTTCAAGTTCTTGCGCAGTTTTCTCTGCGATTTCATCACTGATGATGCGCAGTTTTTGCCCCGTTTGCAGCGCCCGTATATAGGTCTCAGCGGCCCGTTCAAAATAGTAGAGCCGGTTGAATGTATCGGCTACCGTGTCGCCGATGACCAAGACACCGTGATTGCCCATAATCATGACTTTGACCTTGGGGTCTGACAGTAACCCGGCGCAGCGTTTGCCTTCGCTTTCAAACGCCAGACCACCATATTCCTCGTCCACGACGTGGCGCCGAAAGAAGGTGGCCGAATTTTGGTCGATTGGCGGGAGCGTACTGTCGGCTAGCGAGGCAAGAACCGTTGAATGGATTGAGTGCACATGCATGACACAGCGTGCGTGTGGACAAAGCCGGTGGATTGATCCGTGCAACCCCCAAGCTGTCACATCGGGCGCGCCCGGGCGGTTCATCGTGTCTGGATCATTTGCGTCCAGCAACAACATGTCAGAGGCCTTGATCCGACTAAAGTGCATCTGGTTTGGGTTCATCAGAAACTGCGTGCCGTCGTCATTCACCGCGAGGCTAAAGTGGTTGGCAACCGCTTCGTGCATATTAAGCCGCGCAGTCCAGCGGAAGGTGGCAGCGAGGTCAACGCGTTCGTTCCAATGTGCAAGGTTAGGGTGCGTGGTCGCGAAAGATGTTGGCATTCTGACTCTCTCTTCGTCCGACATTCCCCAAGTAGAATGCCATCTGCACAGGTTGAAACTGATGGACAACCGGATCAAGTGCAATTGGAGCCTTCAAGGTGAAATGTTGCACTGTGCCGCCGCTGCAAAATCGTCAGAATCCAAAAAGGGAGAGAGCGGGCCTGTTTTTTGCTCGCGCGTGAGCCAGCAAATTGGTCCGGATATACAATCGCTGGAGCCCTTTTATTTATGCTCCAGTACTTTTGCGATCTGCACCACTACTGATTTGTTTTACGCCGACATAGCTGATCAAAACCATGAAGCCTGCTGTTGCCAGACACAAAGGGAGGCCTCCAACCTGATAGCTTAGTCCAGACAACACTGTACCCAACAATCGGCCTGCTGCGTTCGCCATATAATAAAAACCAACATCCAGCGTGACCCGTTTGGCATCGGTGAAAGATAGGATCAGGTAGGAATGCAGCGATGAGTTGACTGCAAAAATGCCACCAAACACTATCAGGCCAAGGATAATGCACGCTGTTAGAACACCGGAAGGTTCCGGAGCGGTGTAAACGACAAGGGATAGTACTGCGGGCACTGGGATCAGCAGGGCGGCCCATATTTGGGCCTGTTGCAGAAGATCGATTTTGGTCCGGGAAGAGGCCTTTAGTAGTTTGGGTGCGTACCCTTGCACGACACCGTAAAGGATTGTCCAGACCGCCATAAAGGAACCAATTGTAAAAAAGGCATTTCGGTTCCCGGCCTCAGACCCATCTGACAAAACGGCATAGAAATAAATTGGGATACCGACCACAAACCAGACATCCCTCGCTCCGAACAGAAACAGTCTGGCGAAACTAAGCCAGTTTATGTTGCGGCTTTTTGAGAGAACTTCGGAAAATTTTGCCTCCTTTCTCCCAGCTGGCAGTCCCGTTGGCATTCCTAGTATCACCGTGATTAGGATTGCAAAAAGTATCGCTGCCATTGCCAAAACTGATGGAACGAAACCCAAAATAGCCAACAGAACAGCGCCAAGTAAGAAACCTGTACCTTTGATCGCATTTTTTGATCCGGTGAGGAGAGCCACCCATTTGAACAACCCGCCACCGTCGGCAGGGGCCAGGATTTTCACAGCGCTTTTGGAGCTCATCTTGGCCAGATCTTTGGCTACACCAGACAACCCCTGAACCAGCATTACAAAGACTACTGACAGCGAAATACCCCAGGTCGGTTCAAGTTGTGACAAAGCGAGCAATGCAATAACCTGTAAGCTCAACCCGGCATACAATGTTGATGTCAGACCAAACCGTGCAGCAATCCAGCCGGCAGATAAGTTTGTGATGACGCCGGCGACTTCATAAAGAACAAACAGATAGGCCAACTGAACCGGCGAAAAGCCCAACGAATGAAAGTGCAAAAGCACCAACATTCGAAGTGCTCCGTCGGTCAGCATAAAGGCCCAGTAAGCAGCCGTAACTGTGATATAGGCGGAAAACCCTGCGGTACGTGTCACAGTGTTTCGCCCACCATAAACGCGACATCAACCAACCTATGGGCATAGCCGTATTCGTTGTCATACCAAGCGTAGACCTTCAGCTGGGTGCCGTTTATCACCATAGTTGAAAGTGCGTCTATAATGCTGCTGCGTTTATCATTGGTATAGTCCGACGACACCAATGGGCGGGTCTCGTACCCCAGAATGTTTTTCAACGGGCCATCGGCAGCTGCTTTAAACAAAGCATTGACCTCGTCAACCGAAGTTTCACGCTCCATTTCAAATACGCAATCTGTAATTGAAGCATTCAGCAAAGGAACGCGTACGGCATGACCGTTCAGCTTGCCCTTCAATTCTGGGTAAATGAGCGTGATAGCTGTTGCCGACCCTGTTGTTGTCGGAATGAGGTTGGTCAGGGCTGATCGCGCACGTCGAAGATCTTTGGCCGGACGATCGACGATTGTCTGTGTGTTGGTCACATCGTGGATTGTTGTGATCGACCCGTGTTTGATGCCAATACCGTCCATCAACACCTTAACAACTGGTGCCAGACAGTTGGTTGTACAACTTGCTGCTGTCACAATCTGATGCACCGCGGGATCATATTCGTCGTTATTGACCCCATAGACGATATTTGCTGTTGGCCCATCCTTGACAGGGGCAGATACAATCACCTTTTTAACGCCTGCCTCAAAATATTGTGCCAACTTGGCTTCGGTCTTGAACGCGCCGGTACAGTCAATAACAACATCCACACCTTCAAGGGGCAGTTCTTTCAATTCTCGCGCACAGGTTACTGGGATTTGCGTATCATCAATCGTTATAGAGTTTTCATCAGCCGAAAATTCTGCAGGCCAGCGGCCATGAATGCTGTCGAACTCCAACAAATGCGCATGCATTGCAGGGTCGCCGACTGCATCATTGATGAACGCAACTTTTGCACCTCGCTCTAGCAAAGGGCGAAGCGCAAGTTTTCCCATCCGGCCCAGGCCGTTCACAGCATAAGTTGTCATTTAGTATTCCTGATCTGAGAGTTTTAAACCGATTTTGTCGATTTGGTTTTGAAGGGATGCCTTGTTCAACTTGTCAAATGGAAGAGCAGCAAATGCACTGATCCTGTTGTGCAATGCCCCATATGTTTGCTGAAAAGCTAACCGCTGTTCAGCTAGAGTGCCTTTGGCGAGTACGGGATCTGGCATACCCCAATGACCGGATATGGGTTGACCGGGCCAGGCGGGGCAGTCTTCGTTAGCGGCTTGATCACAAACAGTAAAAACGAAATCCATTTTTGGCGCGGTTTCGAGCTGAAATTCAGAGATGTTCTTGGACCTCAAGGGCGACACATCATGTCCCTTGGAATTCAACACCTCAACGGCATGTGGGTTCAATTTTGATTTCGCAGCAGTTCCCGCGGAGTAGACGTTGAACCGCTCGCCAGCGATATCGCGTAGCAGGGTTTCGGCAAAAATGGATCGCGCAGAATTTCCAGTACATATGAACAGAACATTGAGTTTTTGATCTGAAACCGGCCCTTCAACATGTTCAAATAACGAAGGCGGACAAAGGTCCGGACGACCCTGACAACAATCATGGAAAAGTTCAGAAACGATATCTCGCGCAGTCTGCAAGTTCGCAGTGTAGTACAGATGCGTCCCATTGCGGCGTTGTGAAATGATGCCTGATTGCTTGAGTGCCGCCAAGTATACCGAGGCTGTACTTGGTTTTAGCCCCAGTATGGATGAGATTTCGCCGGCGGACAGTTGATCCGGATACCGCCGGATCAACAAGCGAAATACACCCATCCTTTGCGGGTGACTGAGGGTAGACAGGCGATTGATGAGTGCTTGTTCCATATTTCATGAATATTTAAAATATGCTGATTCAGCAAGTTGAAAATTTGACCAGCTCATACATTTTTTGCCCACCCTCGTGTTTTGAGTTCTTGCATCGGCGTCAGAAGACTTTTGTGCCGGCGCTCCACGTCCCTTTAAGCTCTGGGGTTTCGCTGGAGTTTCCAAAGCGGATCAGATCGGCTCGTTTGCCAATCTCAAGTTGACCGCGATCTAGCAGTCCCACTGCGTTAGCCGGGTTCCGGGTTACCGTAGACAGCCCACGTGCTATATCGCCCCACAAGTTGCCCAGCTGGACTGCCGCGATAAGCAAACCTGCTGGAACATAGTCAGACGACAGGATGTCTAGGCGGTCGCGTTCGGCCAGTTCCCGGGCGGCAACATTCCCAGAGTGAGAACCGCCGCGAATGATATTTGGAGCGCCCATGATAGTGGAGATCCCCTTGGCATGACAGGCGTCAGCGGCATCGAGAGTAGTCGGGAATTCAGCCATCGACACGCCATATGAATGGCTCACTTCAACCTGCTTAGTTGTTGTGTCGTCATGGCTGGCCAGTTTAGCACCAAATCTTGAAGCCTCCGCAACTGTTGCGGCCTCATGTTTCTTGCCAAACTTAGACTGCAAGCCGTACAGAAAACTCACGTGCTCATCAAAGCCTGCATCATCCAGGTTGTGCTTGCCGCAGGCGTAATCTTTGTATTTCTGCACATCGGTGAACTGTCGCTGACCTGGCGTATGATCCATCATCGACACAATTCCGATGCGATCTTCAGGTCCGAACTCGGCCAACTCTTCAGTTAGTGTTTCAGAACAGATTTCAGCGCGCAGATGGATGTGGTGGCTGATCCGCAATTTTTCTGACTCTCTGAGCGCCAGTAGCTCAGTTGTTAGCTTGCGGGCATATTTCCCGTGATGCTTGCTTTGATCTGAAACGATGGAACCAACCCGTAGTGCGTCAAACACAGTGGTAATTCCAGTTCCCGCCAGTTCTCGGTCATGCGCGATAATTGCTGCCCGATGTGGCCAGTCTACTTTTGGACGCGGGGACAAATGTCGCTCAAGGTTATCAGTATGTAGTTCCACCATTCCCGGTGCTACAAAGTCACCTTCCAGATCAATGGCTCCGGCAACACCAGTCGCAGTGCTGCTGATATCAGTAATGAGCCCGTCCTGCAGGCGGATCGTTCCGTGGATAACCTCTTCACTCAGAATGATGCTGGCGTTGGTCAGGATTGTGTCTTGTGTCATGTCAGTGTCACGCTGTTTTGGCAGTTGGAAGTAACTGCCGGAGAATTGAAATGTTTGAACGATACGCCATTTTCTACACACCACCCCCTGGGCCGTTGGCAGAATTCGCCGCATCCTGGCTGGGCTGGGATAGCGAAACAGCTACAGCCGTCCCACATCCTGTTATCGCAGGTGTAGATGTAAGTAATGTGACGGCCACCCCCAGAAAGTACGGGTTTCATGGAACCCTGAAAGCACCGTTCCATCTGAACCCTGCGTGTTCGGTCGACGAGTTGAAGGCGGCAATTGCTGTATTTTGTGCCACGCAGGCGCCTGTTGTTATGGACGCGTTTCAGTTGCGACAGGACCATGGGTTTGTTGCTCTGCGTCCACGAACCCACACCGCGATGCTGCGAGAGTTCGCCTCGAACGTTGTTAGAGAATTCGATCTGTTTCGAGCACCGTTGACGGAACCTGATATCGCTAGGCGGCGACAGGCGGATTTGACCGATAGGCAAGACAGGCAGATGCTTGGCTGGGGATACCCCTATATTTTTGATGATTTCAGTTTTCATCTGACCCTGAGCGGGCAACTGTCTCCTACTCAAGGGGGGATCGTGATCGACGTTCTTGAGCCACTTCTCGAACCTGTCATGTCCGAGACTGCAATAATTGATGCGATCACTCTGGTTGGCCAGGATAGTAACGGAATGTTCCATCAAATATGCCGCTACGCGCTTACTGGATGAAGAAGGGCCGAAACAGCGGCCAAGGTGCGTTCTAATGGGCCGCTGTTGTCTACCACATGAGCTGTAATCCCTCTGGGTAGAGTAAAGTTTGCCCGGTCCAGTCGATGGGCAATTTCCGACGCACTCTCACGGCCCCGTTTTTGTAGACGTGTTGATAAGGTGGAGCGGGACGCTGTGAGCAACAACACTTCAAAACGTTCGAACAACAGTTCTGCTTGCGGCAGGACTGCACGAGACAAGTTTGCTAATACATCCTGTTCGTTGTTCAAACTTTGGTCGATGGAAACGGGGATACCGTATTGCAGGCCGTGGGCGTGCCAGTTCAATAGAAAGTCACCAGCCGCTAAGCGGCGTTCAAATTCTACTGTGCTGACGCCGTCAAAATCTTCACCGCCTGCATCACTGGGCCGTGTGATGACACGTCTGGCAAGAGTTAGCCGGTCGTCATTTTTGACCATTGCCCGCATAACGCTGTCTTTACCAACACCGGATGGGCCAACAACTGCGATGAAACGGCCCGTCATGCTGCCAACCCAGGTGTAAAACCGGTCACATCAATTTGCCGGTCACAAATCTGGTCTCGCGCTTCGTGGTCGTGGAAAATACCGACGATGGCTGTACCCCGATCTTTGGCCTCTTTAATCATTGTCAGTACTGTTGCCCGATTTGTTGGGTCTAGGCTTGCCGTGGGTTCATCCAGCAGCATCGCGGGGTAGGGATAGGCAAAGCCGCGGGCAATATTCACGCGCTGCTGTTCGCCGCCGGAAAATGTTGTCGGGCTAAGCTGCCACAGCCGTTCGGGGATATTGAGCCGCTCCAACAAGGACTGTGCCTTGGCAATAGCCGCATCACGGGTCCTGCCGGTGATCATTAGGGGTTCAGCGACAACGTCCAAAGTAGATACGCGCGGAACCACACGCAAGAACTGACTGACGTACCCCAATGTGTGGCGCCGAAGCTGTAAGATATCACGAGGTTCAGCGCTGGCTACATCAACACCATCTACCAAAATGCGCCCGGTGGCGGTAAGGTAGTTGCCGTAGATCATCCGCATAAGTGTGGATTTACCTGAACCTGATGCCCCTACCAGTGCAATGCATTCCCCGGCAGGGACATGAAGTGAAGCTCCGGCCATAACTGGAATTTCGGTGGCGCTTTGATTGTGGAGTGTGAAGGATTTTGAGACGTTTTCAATACGGATCATGGCGTCAAACCTGTAAGACTGAGGAAACAAGAAGCTGGGTGTAGGCATGCTGCGGATCATCCAGCACTTGATCTGTTAGTCCGGTTTCCACCACATGGCCGTCTTTCATCACCATCAGCCGGTCCGCCAACAGGCGTACCACGGCCAAATCATGGGTCACGATGACCGCGCTCAGCCCCATTTCACGTACAAGACCACGCAGCAGATCCAGCAACCGGGCCTGCACGCTGACGTCCAACCCACCGGTAGGTTCATCCATGAACACCAGCCGTGGACCCGTCACCAGATTACGTGCGATTTGCAGCCGTTGCTGCATGCCGCCGGAAAAGGCGGTTGGATGATCGTCGATTCGGGTTTCATTGATTTCGACCCGCCCCAGCCAATCAATTGCATCGGACCGGATATTGCCATAATGGCGGGCGCCAACGGCCATTAGCCGCTCCCCCACATTACCGCCCGCACTGATATTCATCCGTAGCCCATCACGCGCATGTTGATGAACAAATGCCCAATCGGTACGGCCCAACATGCGTCGTTCGGGTTCTGGCATTGTGACGGTGTCTTTTAAACCATCCGTCCGAGTATCAAACAAAACCGCCCCGTCATCAGGAACCAGATGCCCGGCAAGACAGTTGAGCAGGGTCGATTTTCCTGACCCACTTTCCCCGACGATCCCCATTACCTCACCGGGATAAAGATCAAAATTCACATCCCGGCAGCCGATGCGGTTGCCATAGAACTTAGCGATGTTTTGTACTTTCAGAAGCGGTGTCATGCTGCATCCTCTGCGTTAACAGCAGCCAATGCGCCCAGATGTCCGGCTTGCTGACGACCTGCGCAAAAATCTGTATCCGAGCAAACGAACATGCGGCTGCCTTGATCATCCATGATCACCTCGTCCAGATAGCTGTTTTCAGCCCCGCACATGTCACAGGCGTGATCTGCCTTGGTGGCCTCAAACGGATAATCTTCAAAATCCAGGCTCTCGACCTTGGTGTAGGGCGGCAGTGCATAGATGCGTTGTTCACGCCCTGCACCAAACAGTTGAATTGCGGACATTTCCAATTTGGGATTGTCGAACTTCGGGATCGGAGATGGGTCCATCACATATCGACCTTCAACCTTCACCGGATAGGCATATGAAGTGGCAATCGCCCCGTGTTGACTGATGTCTTCATACAGTTTCACATGCATTAGGCCGTATTCCTCAAGCGCGTGCATTTTGCGGGTCTCGGTTTCGCGTGGCTCTAAAAACCGCAACGGTTCCGGAATAGGCACCTGATAGACAAGGATCTGGTCATCTCGTAGCTCGGCCTCGGGAATCCTGTGGCGTGTCTGTATCACACTCGCCTCAGTGGTGTTTTCGGTTGTGGTGACTCCAGCAGTGACCTCAAAAAATTTGCGGATCGATACAGCATTGGTGGTGTCATCAGCCCCCTGGTCGATCACCTTCAACGTGTCGTCTGGGGTGAGTGTGGCGGCCGAAACCTGCACCCCACCGGTGCCCCAGCCGTAGGGCATTGGCATTTCTCGGCTGGCAAATGGAACCTGGTACCCCGGAATTGCAAGACCTTTGAGAATGGCCCGACGGATCATTCGTTTGGTCTGTTCATCAAGGTAAGCAAAATTGTAATCGGTCATTCCGCGGCCTCCTGCATTGGATATGTCTCGGCCGCCTCGCGGCGGAGTTTTCGCACCAGTTCAAGCTCGGATTGGAAATCGACGTAGTGGGGCAGTTTGATGTGTTCCAGAAACCCGGTGGCTTGAATATTATCGCAGTGGGAAAGGACAAACTCTTCGTCCTGTGCAGCCGCACCAGAGTCACTTTCACCAAGTTCCTTCCAGCGCAGGGCTCGGTCGACCAGAGCAACAGAGATTGCTTTACGTTCTGATTGGCCAAACACCAGACCATAGCCACGAGTGAACTGTGGCGGTTCCGTTTTGGAGCCCTGAAACTGATTGACCGTTTCACATTCGGTCAGTGTCATTTCACCAATTTCAATCGCGAAGCCGAGTTCCGCAATCTCCATCTCAACCGGTACAGCACCTATCCGCAACTCACCGACAAAGGCATGGTTGCGGGCATAGCCACGCTGGGTGGAATAGGCCATCCCAAGGACAAATCCTTCGTCACCACGCGCCAAAGATTGTAGCCGCAGCGCACGGTTTGAGGGCAGCTCCATCGGCTCTCGTGTCAGATCCGGTGGTGTGTCTTCACAGGCTATCTCGGTTTGGATCAAACCTTCGGTGTTGAGGAACTCCATAATGTGCGGGGTTGGCTCGCGCCTTGGTTTGGCTGTTTCAGCATCGGCCTGTGGGTCGCTCTCAGCTGCCAGCTTGAAATCCAGAAGCCGATGCGTGTAGTCAAACGTTGGCCCCAGAACCTGCCCACCGGGAGCATCCTTAAATGTGGCAGATATCCGACGGTCACAAGCCATTTCTTCTGTTTTCACCGGTTCGGATGAGCCAAACCGGGGCAGGGTGGTGCGATAGGCTCGGATCAGGAAGATCGCCTCGATCAAGTCTCCACGCGATTGTTTGATCGCCAGAGCTGCCAGATCGGGATCATATAGCGATCCCTCGGCCATCACCCGGTTAACTGCCAGGCTTAGCTGCTCACGGATTTGCTCAATGGACAGTTCAGCTATGCTGGTATCCCCGCGGCGCTCTTCTGCCAGCCAGGCATGGGCGTTATCAATGGCGCGCTCGCCGCCTTTTACTGCGACATACATCAGTGATCTACCTTGGTTGTGCGTGGCAATGCAGCGACCTGCGTGCCGGTGGTAAAAAAGAAATCCAACCCCAACGGAAATAGTTTGGCATTGTCTTGGAAGGATTGTGTTTCTGGCAATGAAAGCTGGGCTGCGTCTTTGATGCCCGGTCCAGTCAGGGTCGCTCCTTGGGGTTTCAGCTCGTCACATTCCACAATCAGAGTGGCTGATCTGTCTGGATATTGGGCTGTGCCAATGGCGAACTGAGAAAGCGGTGCCAGTGATTGCCATGTGCCGATGGCAAACACGGCCTTGTCTGGTGTGACAATCTGCGCCCCAGTGTGGAAGATTATCCAGTCCCTGATCACAGCTGTTTCAAAAGGTCCGCTCAGGCTCACCGGCGTTTCGGAATCACAAAGCATCAGAATTAAGCTACCGGCAGCCACTGACAAGGGCGCTGGTGGTTTGGCGCCGGAAATTTTTTCAATCTGACCGGGTCGGGCCAGAGCATTCATGGCTGCGCGAAACGCTACAGCGTTTTCGATGGGCGCGTTTGCAAACGCACCTTCAAGAGCTTGTACCTGCATCAGTCTTCGCCTCGTACCATGGTAAAGAAATCAACTTTGGTGGCCGCTGCCTTGGCGGCGCGCGCATCGCGGGATGCGGCCATTTCAGTCATCAATGGATCCAAGACCTGAGCCTTTAGGCTGTTTGCGCGCGGTGTCTGCATTAGCGCATCAACAAGGGCCGCATGTTGGGCTTTGGATTTACTGCGCCCCTGCACAACTGCATGGCCCACTTCACCAGAGGCCAGCTGCAGTGCGCAACGCGTCACTGTCATTTCTCCAATGTTAAATCGGCCTCCTGTGCTGCCAGCACGGCCTTGAACCATGACCCCACCCACCTCGGGATGGCGTAGCCACTTAAATTCTGGCTCTGGCCCAACAGCGGTCATTTTGTCTTCGAGAGATTGCGTTGGCGCTTTTGCCAATAGGCTCATCCAAGCCTGACGCGGATTTTCTTTGTTCATCTAGACACCTTGCAGTGTTGTCTACGTTTCTATACAACTAGACAAATATTGACTGACGAACACGGCAACAGCAATCTAAGATTTGTGAAATTTCAGTGACATGACCACGCGAACCCCAATCTGGAAATCCATATGTTCAGCCCTCAGCTCAGACATTGCAGACGGGCGGTACGGATCTGGAGACAAGCTCCCGACCGAAGCGCAGCTGGCTTCACGTTTCGGCGTCAATCGACACACTGTTCGGCATGCGCTAAAGGTGATGGCGGAAGAGGGGCTTGTTCTGGCGCGCCGTGGCGCCGGTGTATTTGTAGCGCAACGTCCAACTGAATATCAAATTGGTCGCCGTGTTCGGTTTCATCAAAATCTAGAGGCCGCTGGCCGGATGCCCGCCAAAGAGATCCTTCTTCTTGAAACGCGAAAGGCCAATGCGCGCGAGACAGAGACCCTGCAGTTGATCGGTTCCGAGGTACATGTGTATGAGGGGCTTTCCCTGTCTGATGGGCAGCCCATAGGGGTTTTTAGAAGCGTATTTCCGGCTGATAGGTTCCCAAACTTATTGGAAAACCTGAGAAAAGCCCGATCTGTGACCAAGGCTTTGCAGGCGCATGGCGTGACGGATTTTACTCGATCACAAACGTCGCTGACAGCAAAAACTGCGTCTGCCACAATCGCTCTGCATTTGCGATTGTCCGAAGGCGCCCCGATCTTACGTGCTGTGTCCGTCAATGTTGATCCGGAAGGTCGGCCTATTGAATACGGCCGAACCTGGTTTGCTGGTGATCGGGTAACTCTCACCGTCAAAGGCGATTGAATTCCCGCACCCGAGCCGAGAGTTTGAGTTACTCATATTTCTCCAGAAACGCTTCGGCGACTAAACTGCGGAAATCATCCAATGCAGTCCGCAGTTTGTCATGAGACCAATTCCACCACGCCAATTCAATCATGCGCGCAGCGGTTTTCTGTGGATAGCGGGTTCGGATTGGGACCGCAGGAATTCCCGCCACAATCATGTATGGCGGAACATCTTTGGTAACGATCGCCCCAGCAGCAACCACTGCACCATGCCCAACGGTTACTTCTGGCTTGATCATTGCAGAGTGACCAACCCAGGTGTCATGACCTAATGTTGCGCGCCGGGAGGCACGATGTGCGAACCAATCAGCATCATCTTCGGCGTCGTCCCAATAGCTGGCAGACCGGTAGTGAAAGTGGTGCAGAGACGCCTTGTCCATTGGATGATCAGTTGCGCCAATCCGAGTAAAGCTCGCGATATTTGCAAACTTTCCCACCTCTGCATTGGCTATATCGCAGGTGCGATCACAGTAGCTGTAGTCGCCAAACCTGCTGTTTGTGATACGGCTGTTCGCCCCAATTTCAACATAACGTCCAAACTGACTGCCGGTGATTTGGCAGTCAGGATGAACGAAGGGTTGTTCAGCTTGTAAACGTGGCATGGCGCAGCCCCTTAGTTTGGTTACGGAAGCAAAAATGCATTCTTTGCCGCGTTGGATTTTTTGATCTTGGTTTTTTTCTCTTCACCCTTAATCAATTTGCGCCGCAGCCAGCCCGAGAACCAATCCATGAACATCACCATCAGAATGATGAGAACGATGTAATAGGCGACTTCTTCCCAGTCTTTCTGGGTGATGATGGCTTGGGTCAGCAACAGACCAATGCCGCCCCCGGTGATCGCACCAATGATGGTTGCGCTGCGGGTGTTTGACTCGAGGAAGTAGAGCAACTGACTGAGCAGGACTGGGGTGATCTGCGGGATTACACCAAAGCGGTACTGCAAGAGCGGGCTGGCACCGGTTGATTGCACCCCCTCGATCTGTTTCTCATCAACATTTTCCAAAGCTTCGGAGAAGATCTTGCCAAAAGTCCCAGTATCCGTGACCAAAATGGCCAAGGCACCAGTTAATGGACCGGGGCCAAAAGCGCGGGACAAAACCACCGTCCAAATTAAGGAATCTACTCCGCGAAGGAAGTCGAAGAACCGTCGGACAACAAAGCGAACAGATGACATCCGCATGAAATTCCGGGTGGCTAGAAATGCAAGCGGTAGTGCTACAATCCCAGCTCCCAACGTTCCCAGAAAGGCCATCAACAAAGTCTCCAGAATGGCCCAGGCGACATCCTGATGGCGCCACATCTTGTTGGTCCAGAAGTCGTTGAAAATTGCACCGGCCTCACCCTGAACCGCGTGGCTCAACAGTTTAGCTGGGCCCATGCCGTGGTAAGGGCTATCGAGAGTAAAGAAGAAGAGCTCCCAGCCGGTAAAGTAGCGAAAGACTTCGGTTCGGTTTCGCGTAACGGTCAATCGACCGGCGTCGGTGGTAATCGCCAAACGGTTCTTAGACGCGTTGATCCAGTTGGGCACAGGGCCATCAGGTAAAGTGGCGTTTACTCCTGTGCGACCGGGTTTGGCTGTGACCAATCCATACCCCGGAATATCATATTCGATCACCTCGGGGCCAAACCACACATGATGACCGTTTTCCAGATCTATCGAGGTGGTTTCCCCCAACGAGACCCAAGCTGGTGCCTCGCCATCTGGATAGCGACCTTTGCGCTCGCCTTCGATCGCTACGGAAACCGAAGCATCTCGATTGTCGCGGGTGACGTGGGTTTTATAGCTGTAGCTGTCACTGACCAGGGTTCGGGCATTTTTGACGCTGACCTTGTCCCACAACCCGGAAATATCAAATGCGACGAACACATAGGCCAGGTACAATAAAACGATCACCGGGAGGCCGAAGTTGATTAGCTTCTTCTTTTGAAACAGCTGAGACGTGGCGTGTTTGCGATCGGCTAACCCGAGTTCGGTTGAAATGGTTGTCATGCTTTAGCTCCATGAGTCATACGGTCGCGAAGTTGGCCAGACAGTTGGTCGACAACAACGATGGTGATGAAAAGCAAAAGAAAAATTGCGGCGGCTTCGTCATAACGCCCCTGTCCCCAGGACATGGAATTGCGCAGCTCATAGCCAATACCGCCGGCCCCGACAAAACCCAGAATGGCAGAGGCGCGGATGTTGATTTCGAACCGCAACAAGGCGTAGCTGACGTAATTGGGACCAACTTGAGGTATAACTCCCAGATACATCCGTTGGGCCCAGCTGGCGCCAACAGATTCAAGGCCATCTACTGGTTTCAGTGAAGCATTTTCATTCACTTCAGAGAACAGTTTTCCCAATGCCCCTGCGGTATGGATGGCAATTGCGATCATTGCAGGAACAGGTCCGCCGCCCAGCAGGAAAATCAAAACCAACGCAATCACGATCTCAGGAATAGCGCGTGAAATGTCCATGATACGCCGGAATACCGGGATCAGGGCGGGCCAGGGGGCTAAACCACGCGTGGATAGCAGAGATAAAATTATACCCGCGATTGCACCGATCAAGGTCGAAGCAGCGGCAATATTCAGTGTTTCGACCAAGGCAGGAAAGAAGTGCACCAAATGCCCAGGCAGCTGTGCCGATTTTTCCAATGCCTCGCCCAGCACTTCGGCGGGATAGTCGAATACGTTGTTAAACCCGTCCCGAAATGATCCGGCGTTGCGCGCGTCGGCAGTTCGAAAGCCAGCAGCCATAAGAGCGACAAAGATCGCCAGAAGAATACCACCGTAGACCCGTTTGCGCTGGGTCAAGGCAATATAGTCGCCTCGTATTTCCGTCAGTGAGGGTGGGGATGTGTTTAGGTCCGGCATTGGAAGTCTCCCGATCGTCGTATTGGTCACACGGCCCGCCCGGTGGAGAGGCGCCTGACAAAAAACGGGGCAAGGCAATATTGGCCAAGCCCCGTTGTCTTTGGTGATAAAAATTAGTTGGACTTCAATTTCCGTGCTTCGATGATCACTTCGTATGCGTCATGACCGATTGGCATAACACCCTTAGCCTCGCCTGATAGCACACCATAGGCGCACTCAGGATCCATCGCGGGCAGTGAAGCCATCAGCGCAGTGAACTTGACCTTCACATCAGCAGGAAGATCTTTGCGAAGAACAATTGGGCCTTCTGGAATTGGGTTGGACTGCCAGATTTTCACCAGATCGTTCATGTCGACCAGACCGGCATCAACAGCGCGGCGCAGGGCACCCGAATTATAGCCATCTTCCCAGTTGCCCAGACCGTCGGCCCATGTCACACCACCGTCTACGTCACCACCATTTACAGCAACGATTGTCTGCTCGTGACCACCGGTGAACTTTACTTCGCCAAAGTAGTCGCCCGAGGTCATGGTCGCACCGGTTTCAACTGGAATTTCGATGGAAGGGATCAGGAAGCCAGAGGTCGAGTTTGGATCACCAAAGCCGAATGTTTTGCCTTTCAGATCTTCGAGCGAGGTGATGCCGCTATCTTTACGGGCAAACCCGATTGAGTAGTAGCCGTAGCCGCCATCGTTGTTGACTTTAACCAGGATCGGTTCAACAGCTTCTGGATCGCTCAGATATGTTTTGGCATAGCCAGAAGCACCCAACCAAGCCATATCCAACGTACCGCCCAACAGGCCTTGAATAACGCCATTGTAGTCAGCAGGGGCGAAGAGCTTGGTTTCAACACCCAACAGCTCTTCGGTTTTTGCACGCAGACATTCGTTGTTATTCAGACGGTCCTGGGCGTTTTCGCCACCCAGAAGACCAATACGGAATTCAGTGATTTTAGTTTCTTCAGCCATGACCGGAGCGGTCAGAGCAGTGGTCACGAGGACAGCAGCAAGAAGATTTTTCATCGTGTAGTCTCCAGTTTGGTCCCAAGAGCCCCATCGGCCTTGGGTGATGAATTTGGGTAAAGTCAAAGAGGCGTTTCAGCGGTCATCCGAACGACCGCGTTGCCTTGCTCCAGTGTTTCGATAGATGTCGAAGTGGCGGCCTCGGAAAAATCGGCGCCAGCGCCATAGATTTCGCGTGCGACACTTGTGGTCAGCTGCTCGGGCAAGCCGTCAAAAACAATCCGGCCATCGCGCATACCAACCACGCGGTCGCAATACCGGCGCGCTGTATCCAGTGTGTGTAGGTTTGCGATGATCGTGCGCCCGTCTTCTTCGTGGATGCGGCGCAGCGCCTCCATCACCGTTTGCGCGTTCATCGGATCAAGCGACGCAATGGGTTCATCAGCCAAAATTATACGCGGATCCTGCATCAGCGCCCGTGCAATAGCTACACGCTGCTGTTGTCCGCCTGATAGTGCTTCGGCACGTTTGGGGGCATGCTCTGCAATTCCCAAACGGTCAAGAATATCAATTGCGCGATGTATGTCCGTGGTTGGGTACAGATTGAACATCGCTGCAAGTGTTGAACGCTGGTTCAAAGTGCCGTGTAGCACGTTTGAAACCACATCCATACGCGGTACCAGATTGAACTGCTGGAAAATCATCGCGCATTCGGATTGCCAGGCCCGCTTCGCTTTTCCGGTAAGCGATGTGATGTCGCGCCCCTCAAAACTGATCGTGCCGGTGCTGGCATCCGACAGGCAATTTAACATCCGCAATAGCGTAGATTTACCAGCGCCGGATCGGCCGATAATGCCGATCATACAGGGTTTGTCGATATCCAGCGTCGCGGAATCTACAGCGGTCTTATCGCCGAAGTGTTTGGATAGTTTCGAAATTCTCAGCACAGTCAGCTCCCGGTTTTCCCGGTCTGGCTACTGGTCTTTTTTATAAACTATGTGTCGGATGTGCGAAGGTTTTGTAAAGGAGTGGAATATGGAATTATGATTTCCAGATTGCTTGCTGTCGGTCAACCAGGGCTTGGACAAGGGCGCAGTTTCACCTTCGGCAAAAGGTGAATGATGGGCCCTTTCTGGATGAATTAGACAACAGAAGTGGAACGAACGGACTACGGTAGATTCCCGCCGGCAATTGGATTTGGCGCGCGTAGAGGACAGGCCTGCATCGACAAACAATAGCCACCGGGCGCTCTCGCTGTTTCTGATCAGGTTTCTGACGAGCCCAGTCCACGAGAAATTTGGTTTGCAGCTTGTTTTACGGCTTTGCCGATTTCGCTGATTCTATCCGGTGTCAAACGGTGCGAAGGGCCTGATACCGAAATTCCCGCAACAGGTTCATTGTAAAAATCCAAGATTGGGGCGGCGACACAGCGCATACCCGTTGTCTTCTCTTCATCATCTACGGCAAACCCTGCTTCCAGAATTCCTAGCATGTCTTTGCGTATAGCCTCAGGTTCGCACAGAGTTTTCGAAGTAAACGCCTCGAATGTCCCTCTCCTTAAAAACCTATCCAAACGATCATCGGAGTAGCGGCTCAAAAGCGCTTTGCCGATGCCAGATGCGTGCATGGGAGAAAGCGTTCCTGGTGGGAAGAAGGCGCGGATGGTTTCATGCGTTTCAACTTGACTGAGAAACATTACAAGGCCGTCTTTTTCAATTCCTAGGTTTGCAGTTTCACCCGTTACCTCCATCAGCTGGCGCATTTCAGGGCGACTGCGGTCTACTACACTTGTTCGGCGCAAAAAGGCGGACCCGAGCCGAAAGGCCATTGGTCCAATATGCCAAGCCTGGGTTTGCGGATCACTTTCGACAATTCCGCGAGCATTTAGCGTATTGAGAACACGATAGATTGTTGCAGGAGACTGGTCGAGCCGTTCTGCAATCTCTGTCAGTGTAAGCCCAGCGCTGTCTGCCAGTGCTTCCAGCACGATCATCGCCCTATCAAGTGACTGTACCGGCGCAACTTCGGTTTTGGCGTAGAACCCTTTTGGGCGTCCCTTACGGCGAGTGGGCGTTTTCACGTTGGCTCCCTTTCAAGTGAACATCTATAAAATTATGTTATTTGAAAGAGAATTTCAGTCAATGAAAAAACGTAACATGCTGAAATTAAACATATAAGACTGCTGTAGTTCATATTGAAATATTTTTTCAAAAAAATTGGCCTAGGTTGAACTGGCGGCTACAGTTGTCTCAAACGCCACAGGAGGGCAACAACGTGAGCTTTCAAAACCCAGTTTTCATTCCGGGTCCGACCAACATGCCAGAGGTGCTTCGCAAGGCCTGTGATATGCCAACGCTGGATCACCGTTCGTCCCTATTTGGTGAGATCCTGCACCCAGCGCTCGAAGGCGTAAAACAGGTTCTCAAAAGCCAAGCGGCAGAAATTTTTGTTTTTCCTTCGACAGGAACTGGCGGCTGGGAAACGGCTCTGACAAATACGCTGTCTGCGGGTGACAAGGTTTTAGCTGCGCGCAACGGTATGTTCAGCCACCGCTGGATTGACATGTGTAATCGCCACGATCTGAACGTTGAAGTTGTTGAAACTCCTTGGGGAGCGGGCCTGCCGGTTGACCGTTATGAGGAAATACTATCAGCAGATACTGGTCATGAGATCAAAGTGGTTTTGGCCACACATAATGAAACCGCCACAGGGGTGAAGTCAGACATTGCCGCTATACGCCGCGCATTGGAATCGGCTGGGCATCCGGCGTTGCTTTATGTTGATGGGGTCTCTTCGATTGGTTCGATGGATTTCCGCATGGATGAATGGGGCGTTGATGTAGCAATCACCGGCTCTCAGAAGGGATTTATGTTGCCTGCGGGTCTGGCAATTGTTGGAATTTCGCCCAAAGCGATGGCCTTGGTTGAAACAGCAAAATTGCCGCGCACCTTTTTTGACATCCGCGATATGGCGGCTGGCTATGCCAACAATGCCTACCCCTATACACCGGCCGTCGGCCTGCTGAACGGGTTGAAGCAATCAGTTGAAATGCTACTTGATGAGGGGCTGGAGAATGTCTTTTCCCGCCATCGTCGGATTGCCAACGGGGTTCGCGCAGCGGTGGATGCTTGGGGATTGCAGCTTTGTGCTCATGCCCCTGAACTGTATTCGGACACGGTGAGTGCGATCCGAACGCCAGAAGGGTTTGATGCCACACGTATCGTTACCCACGCTGCTGATATTTATGGGGTCGCCTTCGGCGTTGGTCTTGGAGAGGTTGCGGGCAAGGTGTTTCGCATTGGCCATCTTGGTTCGCTAACCGATGTGATGACACTTTCTGGAATCGCCACCGCTGAGATGTGTATGGCAGATTTGGGACTGGATATCACATTGGGGGCCGGTGTGGCGGCTGCACAGGAATCCTATCGTGCCACCACGCGCCAGCCCGCCCTCGCGGCTGCATAAGTAAGGACGCACCTATGTTGATCCCAACCTATGACGACATGCTAGCAGCAAGGGCGCGTATAAAACCCTATGTGCATCACACGCCGGTTTTGACGTCCAGCTTTCTGAACGAGTTGACCGGAGCAGAGCTGTTCTTCAAGTGCGAGAATTTTCAAAAAGCGGCTGCCTTTAAGGTGCGCGGGGCGTCAAATGCGGTGTTTGGCCTAAATGACGAACAGGCAAAACGGGGTGTTGCCACCCATTCGAGCGGCAATCACGCATTGAGTTTAAGCTATGCGGCGGGGAGGCGTGGCATTCCCTGCCATGTGGTGATGCCACATAGTGCACCGCAGGCTAAAAAGGATGCGGTGATTGGCTATGGTGGCAAAATCACTGAATGTGAGCCCTCGACCAGCAGTCGCGAGGCGGTGTTTGCGGAGGTACAGGAACGTACTGGCGCGGACTTTGTGCATCCCTATAACGATCCACGCGTGATTGCAGGGCAGGGGACCTGTTCGTTTGAATTGGTAGAACAGGTAGATGGGCTTAATGCTGTTGTTGCCCCAATTGGCGGCGGCGGCATGATCTCTGGAACCTGTCTAACCCTGTCACATAAAGCACCGGATGTGGCGGTGATTGCAGCTGAACCCGAGCAAGCTGATGATGCGTATCGTAGTTTCAAGGCTGGACAAATCATCGCTGATGATGCGCCCGTGACTGTGGCTGACGGGCTGAAAGTGCCCCTAAAGGACCTGACATGGCATTTTGTCTCCAACCACGTCAGCGACATTCTGACTGCGGGCGAACAAGAAATCATTGATGCGATGCGGTTGATCTGGGCGCGGATGAAAATTGTGGTTGAGCCCTCCAGTGCTGTACCGCTGGCAACCATTTTGAAGAACAAGGACCGCTTTGCAGGCAAACGTCTGGGCGTCATTATCACAGGCGGCAATGTCGATTTAGACAAGCTGCCCTGGATGAACAGCTGATCTGGGAGATTCACAAATGAACATACAAACAAACATCAATGACCTCGTTGTCGGCTATGACGTACCAGCGCTGCCGGGAATGGATGAAGCAGATATCCAGACGCCCTGTCTGGTTCTGGATTTGGATGCGTTGGAGCGTAATATTAAGAAGATGGGTGATTATGCTGCTGCACATGGCATGCGACACCGGGTGCATGGCAAGATGCACAAATCTGTGGATGTGGCTAAGCTTCAGGAGCAATTGGGGGGTGCTGTTGGTGTCTGCTGTCAAAAGGTTTCCGAGGCGGAAGTCTTTGTTCGCGGTGGGATCAAAGATGTCTTGGTCTCCAACCAGGTTCGCGATCCGTTGAAAATAGACCGTTTGGCACAGCTGCCTAAACTGGGCTCTCGGATTCTTGTCTGTGTTGATGATTTGGCCAATGTCGACGGGTTGTCAGCGGCTGTTCAAAAACATGGAACCAAATTGGATTGCTTGATCGAGATCGACTGTGGTGCAGGTCGCTGTGGCGTAAATTCGACCAAAGATGTTGTTGTCATTGCCAAGGCTATTCAAGCCGCTGAGGGGCTGAATTTCACTGGTATTCAGGCTTACCAGGGGGCAATGCAGCATATGGACAGCTATGATGATCGCAAAGCAAAACTAGATATTGCAATCGATTTGGTCGAAGACGCCGTTGCTGGGTTGAAAGCTGAAGGGATAACCTGCGAACTGGTTTCTGGTGGCGGGACCGGGTCTTACTATTTCGAGAGCAACTCCGGCGTGTATAATGAACTCCAGTGTGGCTCTTATGCCTTTATGGATGCTGATTATGGGCGGATCCTTGATCGAAATGGTACGCGCATTGACCAGGGCGAGTGGGAGAACGCCCTGTTTATCCTGACCTCGGTGATGTCACATACCAAAGCAGACAAGGCGATTTGTGATGCGGGCCTTAAAGCGCAGTCAATGGACTCGGGGCTGCCGTTTATCTACGGCCGTGACGACGTAGAGTACCTTAAATGCTCTGATGAGCATGGTGTAATCGGTGATCCTGATGGCGTTTTGAAAGTGAACGACAAATTGCGTCTGGTCCCAGGTCACTGCGATCCAACCTGCAACGTGCACGATTGGTACGTTGGTGTGCGCGATGGCAAGGTTGAAACTCTTTGGCCAGTATCCGCACGCGGTAAAGCTTACTAACACCTCCCCGGAAGGTTAGCGGGGCTGGCTAGGCGTTTACGGCTGTTGGCCCCAATTTTCTGATCAAAGGATACATCTATGATAATCGTTCCTGAACGAGAAATTGCCGGGCTTATAACCCGTGAAGACAGTTTCGACGCGGTTGAAAAGGTTTTTGCGTCGATGGCCAATGACGCGGCTTACAATTTCCCTGTGATCCGTGAGTCGATTGGCCATGCAGATGCGCTATATGGATTTAAATCGGGCTTTGACCGCGCAGGTTTGAATTTGGGCTTAAAATCGGGTGGGTATTGGCCCGGCAATGCCGACAAAGGTCTTACAAACCACCAGTCGACGGTCTTTTTGTTTGATGCAGATACCGGACAATGTCGCGCAGTAGTCGGGGGTAACGTCTTGACCGCCTTGCGTACTGCGGCTGCCAGCGCTGTATCGATTAAGCACCTTGCGCCAAAAAACTCAAAGGTATTGGGCATGATTGGAGCCGGGCACCAGTCAGCGTTTCAAGTACGTGCAGCTGTGGAGCAACGAGAGTTTGAAAAGATCATTGGTTGGAATCTACATCCAGAATATCTGGTCAATCTGGAAGCCGTCGCACGAGAGGTCGGCCTGCCGTTTGAAGTGGTTGAACTGGACCGACTGGGTGACGAGTCGGATGTAATCATCACAATCACTTCGTCCTTTGACCCCATTCTAATGGATTCGCAGGTCACTGGCGGCACCCATATTGCCTGCATGGGAACGGACACAATAGGCAAACAAGAAGTCGATGCGGCTTTGGTTGCGCGGGCGACAGTCTTTACGGATGAGATTGCACAATCCATTTCACTAGGTGAGTGCCAGCACGCCGTTGCCAATGGTCGTATGCTAGAAACGGAAATCACTCAAATAGGGTCGGTCATCAACGGTAAACATGTAGGTCGAAGTACAGATGAAGAAGTGACGCTATTCGATGGCACAGGAGTGGGTTTGCAAGATCTTGCGGTAGCAGCGGCAGTTGTCGATCTGGCGGTGGCAAAAGGCGTCGCTTTAGACGTGGATTTCTAGCCAATATCCCCTTGGACAAACAAGGCCTCCATTCGCGTGGGGGCCTTTTTACGTTTTGGAACACATGCGGTTGGTAAGTGGGATGTTGTTTGAAAAGCCGCTTCGATTCGAGTTGAAATAGAGGATCTACGCTACATATCTATCTACAATTAGCCGCGTTCAGGGGGATTGGTTCCAAAAACAGCCAGTGGAGCGCGAAATTGAGGGGTGATGGATCTGACTGAATTTTCGTTGAAGTGCCTTTATGATTGTATCTCTTATGGAAACAATTTTCGGTCTCAATAGTGAAATTTATGCTGGAAAGGGGTATTTTTCGGTGTTGATGGCAAGTTCGGCAAAGTGTTCTTGTATAGGTAGGAAACAATTCACCTTGAGTTTGGTTGAATTTAGCGTGCTAATTTCAGGTGTTCGGGCTGTCGACTGCAAAATACGTCAATTTTTTTCATTGTTGGGTTGCTGGCATGGGGTATTGATAGAGCAGCCCATTTTGGGGGGAGAAGTCTGCTGGTCGTGGGGGCGACTGCACTTTTTGCATCAGGACGATGCCTGAGAACTGTTTGGTTACAGAGTGGCTGCCGCTGCATGGTTACCAAAAATAGACGCACTGGTGCTAACAAGCACTCGTGTTGCCGGGTTTGAAATACTTGGCGTTCTCACTTTGTCCTAATTGCAAGTGCTAGTTTCCGATCGCGCCATGCTTTTCTGATGGAATGGAATTTTTCCGCAGTTCGCGGTGTGGTGCGTGGGTGTGCCGAAAAGGAGAGTGTGATGGCGAATAACTTTGACAACCCGTTTTCGGCCAATGTCGTTGGTTTGTGGGATTTCCGCGACGGATATGAGAACGATGATAGTGGTCTGGGTGATGGGATTGCCCAGGATGGTACGCCGGCAAATGGACCAGGTTTCGCTGGTGGCTGGATGCTTGGAAACGGCGATGACTCTCGCATGGACGTTGATGACGGCGATGACGCTGCATTCGACCTGAGCGAAGGAACGATTATTACAACGTTCCGGCCCTATGAACTTCCTACTGGTGATCCTCAAACAGTTATGAGCCGTGGGCTCGCTGGTGCCGAAGATCAGGATCCGGACACTGATTTTATGGAAGTCCGGGTTACCAGTGACGGTTCAGTTGTAGTTTATCACGTTGATGGCGCAAACTCGGCGTTGTTGACGACCGACCCAAGTTTCTTTTCCAGCGGCGATATCATTAAAGTCTCCTACGCTTGGAGCGCGGATGGCGTGGTCATGAGCGTTGAAAACACCACTCAAGGCACCTCCACCGTAGTAGGTAGTGATGTAAACAATCTAACACTCGATCTGACTGCTGATGATGAACAGAGCTTTGCCATTGGTGGTCGTGAGACTGTTGAAGGTGAATTTGACCAGAACTTCAACGGTGCCATCGACTATTTGGCCGTTTTGGATGAGGACGTGGTTACACCTGAAAATGGCCTGGACGGTATCGTCGAAGGCAGCGAGGGTGATGACCTTATCGACGTGGCCTATACGGGCGATCCAGAAGGCGACATGATCGACAACGACGATGCGATCAATCCGGCTGATGGGCCGAATGATGATCTGGTAAATGCGGGTGCTGGCGATGACACGGTCGAGGCTGGTGCTGGCGATGACACTATCCACGGCGGATCCGGCTCTGACGTGTTGAACGGCGGAGAAGGCAATGATGTCATCGAAGCTGATACCGATGCTCCGGGTGTACAGCCAAGCAGCCGTCAAGTGTTTGAATGGGATCGCGCACCTGATCCAGATGATGGTGGTGAAGTTGACGATGAAGATGACTTGAGCGGTGGGTTCAGTCAAGACACTGGCTCGGTAACCGTCGATTTCTCAGTTTTAAACGAGGACCCGGGGGTAGAGACCGAGTTTACGGATACCACCCAATTTGTCGGTAATGTTGACGACGACGGCAACCCGGTAGAAGACAGTAGTGGTTTGTCTTCTTTGACCAACGGCGATGGCAATGGCGCAGGCTATCAACTGGATTTCTCTGCTCCAGTAGAAAATGTTTCGTTCCGGATCAATGACATCGACGGCGACGGCGTCGTTCAGGTTACTGCTTTTGATGCAAGCGGCGATCCCGTTGTCGTGAATCTGGCAGGCGGCCCGGCCGTAACACTGTCCGATACGGATGGCGTTGCTGGAAATGACACCGCCACAGCAAATGGCGGATACGCCAGCGCCGATAACGCCGATATTTCAGTCTTGGTAACGATTCCTGGTCCGATTTCGCGATTGGTCATTGACCATGAACAGGTTGGCCACGGGAATTCCGGCACGTTGATCTCGGATGTTTATTTCGATGCAACCAGTGAGGCGCCCGAGATCGTTCCCGGTGATGATACAATCGATGGGGGCGATGGCGATGACATCATTATTGCTGGCGATGGCAATGACGACGTTACCGGTGGCGAAGGCTCCGACAATGTTGATGGTGGTGATGGAGATGACGTCATCGATACGTCAGGTGGTGGCGCAATTCCGTTGCCTGATCGCGGCTTCCCTGGTTACGTCAGCTCTTCGGTAACTATTCCGCCGATCCCAGCTGATAGTGATACCACTGACGATATGGACACCGTGGACGGTGGTGCGGGTAATGACACCATCACGACTGGCGACGATGCAGATTACATCACTGGCGGTACGGGTGATGACAGCATCGACGGTGGCATTGACGACGATACGATTTCCGGTGGAGCAGATAACGACTATATCGTTGGCGGCGAAGGCGCTGACAGTATCCAAGGGGATGCCGGGAATGACACCATTTATGGTGGCCTCGACCCTGCTTATCCAGATGTTCTGAACATCCTTGACGATGGCTCGGGCGGAGATCCCGTTGATCCAGATCAGACCAACGGTATGGATGTGATCGACGGCGGTGAAGGTAATGATCTGATCTACGGTCAGGATGATGATGACACACTTAGCGGTGGCGCAGGCGACGACACCCTGTTTGGCGGCATTGACGAAGATGAATTATCTGGTGGTACCGGCGATGACGTTTTGCTGGGTGGTCAGGGTGCCGACCTAGTGATGGGTGGCGACGATGCGGACATCATTGGTGTTGGTATCGGTGACACAATTGTTGGTGGCGAAGGCGGCGATGACAATGACGCCGCAATTGCAACCGGCTTGGCAACGGTGAACTATGATGGCGGCGATCCGTCCTCTGAATCCGGAACCATTACATTACTTACTACAACGACGATCTGACAGAAGCCGGTACTGCTGAGTTCTCTGAAATTGAGAATGTGTATGTTGTCGGAACTGCAAGTACCAATGCGGTGCTGGAAGATCCGTCTTCAGGTCCGGGCGCGCTAAGCATAGATGGCGTTGTTGAAGGTACCACAGGCGATGATCTGATCGACCTTGATTATCTGGGTGATCCCGAAGGTGACCGTGTCGATTTTGACGATGCAGTCCCACCGCTGGTAGGTTCGCAAGATGTCATAGTAGCCGGTGCCGGGAACGACACTGTTGAGGGCCATTTCGGTACGGATGTCATTTTTGGTGGCGCCGATGACGATGATCTCTATGGCATGCAGGGCAACGATGCCATTGACGGTGGTACCGGAGACGATTGGTTGGATGGTGGCGCTGGTCGCGACATTCTGGCCGGTGGGGACGGTAATGATACCATCTCAGGTAGCAGTGATGACGCCGAAGATGGCGGCGACCTTATGTTTGGTCAGGATGGCGACGACAGTTTTGTCAATATTGGCCAAGGGGAAGTCATCTATGGTGGTGAAGACGATGACGGTCTGGACGTAGATGTTCTGGACCTGACCGGAGCCGCAGAAGCAGTGAATCCGGGCGGCTCACTCACAGTTACCTACGATGTGGGTGATCCTGAAAGTGGTGTTGTTACATTCTTCAACTCTGATGGTGATGAAACTGGGACAACTGAGTTCCATGAAATCGAAACCGTGGTTCTTCCTTGTTTCACCCCGGGAACTTTGATTGCGACACCCAAGGGTGAGCGCAAAGTTGAAGATCTGAAAGCGGGTGACCGGGTGATTACACGCGACAACGGCATTCAGGAAATCCGTTGGTTGGGTCGACGGGATTTGTCGAGCGACGAGCTTTCTGGTGGGGCACATCTTCAGCCTGTATTGATCCGTCAGGGCGCCTTGGGCAACGGTCTGCCAGAACGTGATATGATGGTCAGCCCAAACCACCGTGTTCTGGTCGCGAACAACAAAACTGCACTCTACTTTGAAGACCGCGAGGTTTTGGTTGCTGCCAAACACCTGACAGGTTTGGCTGGTGTGGATGCCGTTGAAACGTCGGAAGTGTCATATATCCACTTCATGTTCGATCAGCATGAAGTTGTGTTGTCGGATGGCGCTTGGACCGAAAGCTTCCAGCCTGGTGATCTGACCCTGCGTGGGTTGGACAAGTCCCAGCGCGATGAATTGCTTGAACTGTTCCCTGAGCTGAAGACGCAAAAAGGCAAAGCGGCCTACCCAGCTGCGCGCCGGTCACTGAAAAAGCACGAGGCGCGCCTGTTGGTGCACTGATCACTGTGTTGATATAGAAATGAAAAGGCAGGGCTGTTTTGGCCCTGCCTTTTTCATTTGAGAGACATCTGAGAACTAGTTCTTGTTGGCGCGCCAGATTGCCCAGGCTTCGGGGGTGTCAAGATCCGTAACTGCGCGCATTCCGGGTAAGGTCACCAGTTTTACAGGTTGGTTTTTTAGGACCGCGCGGGCACCAGAGTCGCCGCTGAGCGTTAGCAATTCTTCAAAATAGCTGCGAGGGAAGAGGACCGGATGACCGGGGGTGCCATCAATGGTACAGGCGCGCAGAATTTGTGGATCATCGCTACTGTACTGTTTTGCCATGTGTAAAAGGTCTTGAGTTTCAATTTCGGGCATATCTGCGGGCTGGATCAACACTGCCTCGATCGTCGCCGGAAGAGCGGCGACACCTGAACGTATTGAGACCCCCATACCCTCGGCAGCGTCGGGAACTACAATTGGTGTGGCGCTGCCAACATATGCGGCGCGTGGATGGCTGTATGATGGGATAGTCACAAAACTGGACAACCCTGTTTGCACTGCGCGATGGCTCATCAAGCCCAACAACGGTTGCCCGTTCACCTTCTCCATTAACTTGTCACGAGGGGCCATTCGGCTGGAGGATCCCGCGGCCAGCAATAGGATGGCAAGTTGGCTCATGATTTGTCTCCAGTAAGGGCAGGGCGCAGAGATTGGATTACCCCGGCATAGGCATCTAGGGCAACCAATTGCCTTTGAGCCAGAGCTTATCGGAATTTGGAGGTGTGAATCGAGTAAGCGCCTTTTCTGGAACATAAGCACTTACTCATTTTTGTCTTCAGTACTAACCTCGCATTCGCGACCCATCTGCATCGAACAGTGGGGCGGAGATCAATACCGCAGGATGCATTTTCCCGAGAATTTCAATTTCAACCTTCAGCCCTTCGACTACGTTCCCAACCGGAACAAAACCAAGCGCGATCGATTTTTCTGCGTGATGTGAATATCCGCCAGACGTACAGAACCCAACAACCTTGCCGTCCAGCCAGATCGGTTCATAAGCCACAACGTCAGCATTATCCACACTAACTTCAAACGCGCAAAGCTTACGAGCAGGGCCCGCATCTCGCTCGGCCTCAGCCGCCGCGCGGCCGATGAATGGAGTGTCTTTTTTGAACGAAATAAAACGGTCTAATCCAGTCTCAGCAGCTGTGTAGTCTGGTGAGTACTCTCGGAGCCAAGAGCCAAAAAACTTGTCCAAACGAAGGCTCATCATCGCCCGCATGCCAAAGGGTTTCATTCCCAGTGGTTGTCCTTCCCTCCACAACACCGACCAAAGCGCGCGCAGGCTGGGTAGGTCGCAGAATATTTCATATCCCAAGTCCCCGGTGTAACTGACACGTTGTACGATACAGTCCGCCATGCCGACGCTAAGCTGGCGCACATCCATAAATTTCATATCCGAGATGTCCTGACGGGTGCAGGCCTGTAAGACGTCGCGCGCGTTTGGACCTGCAATTTGAAATCCGCTGCGGGTATCCGATATATTTTCGATGTTCACCCCGTCATCAAGGTTCTTCAAGAACCAGCGCCAGTGATAGGCCTGAGATCCGTAAGACGCTGTCAGTTGGAATTCTTCCTCATTCAGGCAAGAGATCGTGAAATCGCCTATCAACCGACCTCTGGCTGAGAGCATAGGCGTCAGAGACAGGCGGCCAACTTTGGGCACCCGACCAGCCATGATCCGATCAAGCCACGTCCGGGCATTTGCGCCAGTTACGCGATATTTTCCAAAATTGTGCAGTTCGTTAATACCTACTGCATTTCGGACAGCTGCAACTTCACGGGCGGCGGCGTCAAATGCATTAGAGCGACGGAAGCTGGGCGTCTCGTAGCGTGGTTCGTCTCCAGCTGCGAAATAGTTGGCGACCTCAAGCCCATACTGTGCCCCCCAAACGGCCCCCATGCCTTCAAAGATGTCGTACATAGGTGTGGTGCGAAATGGACGCGCCGCTGGCAGTTCTTCGTTTGGATAAGACACGGAGAAGCGTGTCTGGTAGTTTTCAATCACCTTGGGACGGGTATAGCCGGGGGTAATCCAGTCACCAAAACGTGCACAGTCCATCGCAAATGTGTCACGTTCCGTTTCGCCTTCGACCATCCATTGCGCCAGCATCAGACCAACACCACCGCCTTGGCTAAAGCCGGCCATTACAGCGCAGGCGGACCAATAGTTTCGCATTCCGGGAACAGGGCCAACCAATGGGTTTCCGTCAGGTGCAAAAGTGAAAGGGCCGTGGATCACAGATTTTACCCCAGCCGTTTCCAGCGCAGGAAACCGTTTGTAAGCAAAGGCAATTGAGTCTTCAATCTTATCAAAATCATCCTGCAGTAGTTCATGCCCGAAATCCCAAGGTGTGCCATCCACAGCCCAGGGTTTACAGGGTTGTTCATAAAACCCGATACACAGACCACGCCCCTCTTGTCGTAGGTAACTTTCTCCGGCCGGGTCCATCACATGTGGATGTTCGCCTCCAGCGTCGATGATATCTGCAATCATTGGCACCTCGTCGGTGACGATGTACTGGTGCTCCATTGGGTGAAGAGGGAAATAGACCCCGGCCATTGCGCCAACTTCACGCGCCCAAAGCCCACCTGCGTTGACCACGTGTTCGGCGTGAATTGTCCCTTTGTCAGTGACCACATCCCAAGTCCCATCTGCACGTTGGTTGGTCTCGATCACTTTGCAATGCGTTTCGATTGTTGCTCCGCCGAGGCGTGCAGCTTTGGCATAGGCATGGGTGGTGCCCGAAGGGTCTAGGTGGCCATCCAATGGATCGTAGAGGCCACCAAGAATGCCATCTGTGTTTGTGACTGGTGCGAACTTCTTAATCTCTTCGGGGGTGACAATTTCAGTTTCCAACCCCATGAACCGATGTTTGGCACGTTCTGCCTTGAGCATGTCAAAGCGTTCCTGATTGTCTGCTAGTGTGATGCCGCCCACATGATGTAAACCACAGGACATGCCGGTGATCTCCTCCAGCTCGCGGTATAGTTTGATCGTATACCCCTGCAGCGCCGCCATGTTGGTGTCACCGTTCAATGTGTGAAAACCACCAGCTGCATGCCATGTTGATCCGGAGGTCAGCTCCGACCGTTCAAGCAGCACGACATCTGACCAGCCCAGTTTTGTCAGGTGGTAAAGAACCGAACAGCCGACAACTCCACCGCCAATGACGGCCACTCGCGTGGTGGTTTTCATCCCTAATCTCCCAAAATATCTCCTTTGGATATTCTGGACATATGTGAACAGTAATCCAATCAAAAAACGACCACCCATGTCGCCAAAGGATCTAAAGCGAAAACTGTAGTTCGGTCAGGAGTGTGAAAAGGTATGTGTGGATCAGGAGCAACATTACTTGTAGGGCAGCCATCGAAGTTGGGAAGGCTACCAATTTGTATTGATGATAGCCTTCTTAGCGCGAACCATAACAGGTGGCGCAAGTGGCCAGCACAGCTAATGCACTCAATTTACGAGCAGCTTCTCGAAGTAGGTCGGGCCCCTGTCACAACAGGGGACGAATTTTAATTCCAGTAACCCTATTTCCGGCCCGGTCGGTCACTTCGAAACGAAACCCATGAAACGAAAAGACCTGACCTATGGTGGGAATCATCTGCGCCTCGTGAATGACCAGACCCGCTACGGTGTTCGCTTCGTCGTCCGGGAGAGTCCATTCGGTTGCGCGGTTCAGGTCCCGGATAGTCATGGCACCATCTACCAGAAAATTGCCATCTGCAGTTTTCTCAACAGGCGTTTCGGTTGCCGTGTCAAATTCGTCGGTGATCTCACCAACGATTTCTTCCAATATGTCCTCTAGGGTTATTAACCCCTGCAACGATCCGTATTCATCTACGACCAACGCAAAATGCGCTCTTTGTCGTAGGAACTGGCGCATTTGGTCGTCTAGCGTCGTTGTTTCAGGAATAAAGTAAGGAGGCTTGGCGACACCAGAAATCTGAAAATCGCGAAGGGCAGCTGCGTCCCCTTCCGGGCCGCCAATCTTGGTGTACATCTCGCGCAATAGGTCTTTGGCGTGGACAACTCCAATAATGTTTTCAGGCTCGTCCCGGAATAACGGCAAACGTGTATAGGGGGAATTAAGGCATTGTTCCAATATTGCATGGGGGTCATTTGCCGCATCGATCATTTCGATCTTGGAGCGGTGTAACATGATTTCGTCCACCGCCCGTTCAGATAGGTCTAATGCGCCCAGAATTCGGTCACGGTCTTCCTTTTCGACAACACCTTCAGAGTGACCAAGTTGCAAAGCTCCTGCGATCTCTTCCCGAACCGCAAGAACGTTGCTGTTGGGGTCAATTTTGACTCCAAAAAGCTGAAGGACACCACGAACAAGCAACCTTACTGCACTGACAAATGGCGCCAGCACTGTAACCAACACAGCTATTATTGGTGCAACCCGCGCTGCTGCCTTTTCTGCGTTTGATATAGCATAGGTTTTGGGCAGGACTTCGGCAAACACCAGCACCAGCAATGTCATCACCAAAGTGGCCACTGCGACACCGCTTTCACCAAATGCACGGGTGAACATGGCGGTCGCCAGGGAGGCTGCCAAAATGTTGACGAGGTTATTGCCCAGTAGCACTGAACCGATCAAACGCTCAGTGTCGTCGGTAACATTCAGCGCTCTTTGTGCCCCACGGGACCCTTTGTCTGCCTGCGATCGTAACTTACCCCGTGAAGCCGCCGTCAAAGCGGTTTCGGAGCCCGAGAAGAAGGCAGAAAGAACCAACAGCAAAAGAATGATGCTAGCGCTAATCCAGAAAGCGCTGTCCAGAACGGTCGATGGGGTGTCCATGTAAGATCCAAGTTTATTCGATACAGGATAAGGTTATGGTGGGCGGTAAGAGAGTATTCAAGCGCTATGGATCTGTATCATCGTCTTCGTTTTGCGCTAGTGGGTGATGTTGAAGCACCAGCTCGCTAAGCCGGGCATCTAACACGTGGGTGTAAATTTCGGTTGTCGCAATATCAGAATGCCCCAACAAGGTCTGAATCGCTCTCAAATCAGCGCCATTGGCCAGTAGGTGAGTGGCAAAGGCATGGCGCAGCGTATGTGGTGTAACCTTTTCTGGAGCGATGCCTCCAGTCACGGCCAGTTCCTTGATCAGCTGGTAGAACCAGTGTCGGGTGAAGTGGCCAGCCTTGCCCCGTGATGGGAACAAAAAGGGAGAGCTGGCTTGTCCTAAAGTTGTCCGTTCATCATTTGTGTCATCCCGTTCAACCAACCAAGCGGCCAGTGCTTCACGAGCAGGGGGAGATAACGGTACCATGCGCTCTTTTCCACCTTTGCCGCTGATCAACAGCATACGTGGATCACCGCGCGCGGCTGAGACGGGCAAGGAGACAAGTTCGGTTACCCGCATACCTGTGGCGTAGAGAAGTTCCATCAGGCAAGTGTTGCGCAATCTGTCTGCTGGGGTGCGGCCGGTTTGGCGCGCCGCATTTAAGAGCCGGTCTACTTCGAGCACTTCCAGCGTTTTTGGCAGACGTTTTTCCCGGCCAGGACCGCGGATCTGAACTGCGGGATTATCACTGCGCCAGCCCTCTTCAAATGCAAACCGATAGATTTGTTTGACCGCCGACAACCGCCGGGCGCGGGTAGATTTTGCTAACCCTTGTGCATCGCAGTCAATTAAATAGGCCTCGATGTCTTCACGTGTGGTTGTTGCAACATCAACGTTCGTGCGGTCCATCCATGCGGCAAAATCTTTGAGATCCCGACCGTAGGCTAACAGTGTATTGCGTGACGCCCCCAGTTCGGCTGCCTGAGCATCCAGAAAAGTGGATATCCATTGATAAACATCTCGTGGAGCCATTTTAGCCTCGATCCAACAGCATCAACTGTAAGGCGGCGCGCCGTGCGGTGTCTTCCAGCCCGATGGCCCTAAAGGTGGTAAGGGCTGCGCTTAGATCTGACAGATTTCCAGCTGCGCCTTGTTCAAACAAAAACATACTGTTCAAAATGGCTTCGCCCAACTGGCCGCTTTCCAACAAACGTTGCAGGTCGTCAGGTGGAGAAGCTTCTTCGGAAAATCCGTCTTCAATGGCCTGTTCTAGCGCAGAAGTGGCAGCAACACGATTTGGCGTTCCCTTTGCCAAGGCAGAAAGAAACCTATTTTTGCGGCTGTCTTGTGGCAGAGTCAAAGCTGCCGTCTCATATGACGGTGATAGCAATCGAACGCGCCAAGCCAAGTCGGCGACGTCACCGCTAAGTTGGACCTTGGAAAGTTGCTCTGAGAACAGATCAGCAAAGGCAACTTCGATGCGGGCTTCTGACATCGCTTGCCAGACGCCGGGCAAGGTTTTTGCCACGGCATCTGGGCTGGTTGTATTTAAAGCTGTTTCAAAACGCTGTAAGGCAGCAACCCGGTCCCAAATACCACCGGATGCGGCAGGTAGTCGATCCGTGTAGAGTCCCAACAGTTGATTCGGATTCAACGCGCTGATGCGTGTAAGTCGTTCTGCGGCCTCTAATTGAGCCTTCCAACCTGCAACATCTCGTAGATCTGCAGCCGAAAAAGCGCGAGGTAAGGGCGCAGTGGGCAGTCGCTCACCTATGGTTTCAAACAGGCGGAATGTAAGAGGATCTGGATGTTGCGGACGAGGTAGGGGCGGGGCCAGTTCAAAAACGTCTGGGCTCAAAAAGCGATCTAATAAGTCCATTTTGGCTTTGGGCAGCAAATCTAGCGCATGAACGGCCTCTAGCGTAAGCGCTGCAGTTTGCCAGTCACCGCGGCGCGCAGCACAGAAAATACGAGCTTCATACTTTGGCGACAAATAGGGCTTTGCAGTTAGGGCTGCGCAGGCGCGATCCTCGTCGCCAGTCAGCAGAGTAGCATCAAACCAGCGCTGAAAACGGGCGATGCTTTGGGCTGGACCTGCTTGTTCGGCAAGTGCCTGGGCTGGGTCGGTTGCTCCCAATTGCATCAGCCGGTCGAGCCGTGCCAGCAAGAGCTGATCCCCAGTCCCACTGGGGGGGCGGGTTTCTGACAACAGCAACGTAAACAAGAGCGATTGCATTGCCGGGTTGTCTTGCACAGAAATTTGGCTAATCAGTCGGGAGAGGGTGCTGGGTCTGCTTCCACGCCATAGATCAACCGGCAACCCTGTTGCGGAGGGTGACACCAGTCCGATAGGTGTCACCAGTGCTTCCAGCGGGGTCACAATGATCTGTGGCTGCAAGGCTGAACCGGTGACCGGAGGCTCCAGCAACACTGTACCCGGCAGATTGTTGGTTGTCGTGGTCTGCTGCAGCCAACCGATAGCCGACAGTGGATCAGCAACAACCGCACCGGTGGCAAGGCAAAACACTGCAGCCAGTGGCAGGAGGGCCTGCTTAATTGGCATCCAAAATCACCGGTTTTCGTACTTCTGCAGTGGGCGCACTAAAATCTGCCCCAAACCAAGGCCCAACATATGCATAGGCAATTAGCCCAATTCCGCATAAAATAATTATAATAAACAGGTACTTGAGTATTCGACCCATAGCAATCTCTCTGCCCCTCTTCTTGGTGTTTTGCTCAAGTTATATATGGCCTTTTCAACAAGATCACGTCATTCACTAGAGAATGAGCGAAAATGAGCAAAAACCTAGATCTGAGATAGCGGACCTCGTTCCCGGACAGCTGAAAAAAACCATTGTAATGGTAGGCATGATGGGGGCAGGGAAGACTGCTGTGGGCCGGGCATTGGCCGCACGGTTGAATGTGCCGTTCCTGGACAGTGACCACGAAATCGAATCTGCCGCCAATCTGACGATTCCCGAGATATTTGCGCGCGATGGTGAACCCTTTTTTCGCCAAAAAGAACGCCAAGTTATCAACAGATTGTTAGAAAAAGAACGCGGTGTTCTGTCTACTGGTGGCGGCGCCTTTTTGTCGGAAGAAAATCGACGGATCATAACCAGCGGCGGTGTTTCTGTCTGGCTTCAAGCCGACCTTCAAGTGCTTTGGAACCGGGTGAAACACCGCGATACTCGTCCATTGCTGCGTACTGAGAACCCCTACGCAACGCTGCGATCGCTTTATGATGCGCGGGTGCCGCTTTACGCCTTAGCCGATCTGCAAGTGGTTTCCGATGGACGCGCTTCAATTGAAACCATGGTTGACCGGGTGTTGCAGTCTTTGCGAGCTCGACCCGATGTATTGGAATGGAAATGATGGAAAAGACAGTACACGTTGATCTGGGAGACCGCTCTTATGACGTCGTTATTGGTCCGGGACTGTTGGAGCAGGTCGGAGAAAGGGTCACCCCATTTCTGACGCGCCAACGGGTTGTCGTGGTCAGTGACGAAAATGTTGCAGGGTTGCATCTGGAAACATTGCGCACAGGATTTGCAAGTGCTGGGATCGAAATGGAAATCCTGGCCTTGCCTCCAGGAGAAGCCACAAAGGGCTGGCCGCAATTCAGTCGTACCGTTGAATGGTTATTGGAGCAAAAAGTCGAACGTGGAGATATCGTCGTTGCATTTGGCGGTGGTGTGATCGGTGATCTGGTCGGTTTTGCGGCGGCTGTACTGCGCCGAGGTGTGCGCTTTGTCCAGATCCCGACATCCCTGCTGGCTCAGGTCGACAGCTCAGTTGGGGGGAAGACTGGTATCAATGCGCCGCAGGGCAAAAACCTTATTGGCGCGTTTCATCAACCGTCGTTGGTGTTGGCTGATACGAGTGTTTTGGGCTCTTTGACGCAACGTGATTTTCTGGCCGGATACGGCGAGGTGGTTAAATATGGAATGCTTGGGGACTCTGGGTTCTTTCAGTGGTTGGAACAAAATGGCCCAGTATTGGCTGCAGGTGATATGGCCACACGGGTTGAGGCAGTAACGCGCTCGGTTCAGATGAAGGCCGATATCGTATCGCGAGACGAAACCGAGCAGGGGGACCGGGCGCTGTTGAACCTGGGTCACACATTCTGTCACGCACTGGAAGCTGCTACCGGGTATTCAGACCGACTTTTGCACGGTGAAGGCGTGGCCATTGGCTGTGCGCTGGCTTTTGAATTGTCAGCGCGAATGGGACTGTGCAGTCAGGAAGACCCAAGTCGCGTACGTGCCCACCTTAAAGCAATGGGGATGAAGACTGATCTAGGCGATATTTCTGGCGAATTGCCTGATGCGGCGACGCTTGTCGAGCTCATGGCACAGGACAAGAAAGTTGTCGCCGGGAAGTTGAACTTCATTCTCGCCAGAGGGATTGGCGAAGCGTTTGTTACTGCAAATGTGCCACCCGAGGCCGTTCTGGCCGTTTTGCAGGATGCCCTGGAAAGGTAACGTACCGGGTTACTAAGCGACCTGAGACCAATCATCATCTGATGAGAAGGCCGTTTCCTCCGAAACCGAAAATTGAGATATTAGTTGGTTCAGCTCTCCGGCTTGATGTGACAACTGAACGGACGCTGCAGTTGTTTCTTCGACCATACTCGCATTTTTCTGGGTAACTTGTTCTAGTTCGCCAACGGCGCCGTTGATGTCTGACAACTGGAGAGCCTGCTCTTTGACCACCTGCGCAATTTCCTCCATCAAACCAGAGATCTTGCTCACCTGATCGTTGACGTTGTCCATCGCGTTGCCTGCTTGGCCAACAAGATCAGCACCTCTGTCTACCAGCCCAGAGCTGCGGTTCGTCAGTTCGTCGATCTGCCCGACAGCATCTGTGCATCGCTGCGCAAGGACACGGACTTCGCTGGCTACAACTGCAAAACCACGCCCAGCTTCGCCTGCTCGAGCTGCTTCGACACCGGCATTGAGTGCAAGAAGGTTGGTTTGGAAAGCGATGTCCTCAATCACTTTGGTAATCGCTGAAATGTCGCTAGAGGAAGTCCGTATTTCCTCCATGGCTTCCACTGTATCGTTCACAACTGTGTTGCACTTGGCCACATCTGCACGAGCATTTTGGGCAATTTTTTCCACTTCATCGGCATTCTCAGCTGATTGGCGAACGCTTTGCGTCAGCTCATTCATAGCAGACGTGGTTTGCTCCAGCGCGTTGGCCTGAGACTCTGTTCGCTGTGCAAGACTGGTTGTGTTGGTCGAGATGGCTTGAGTGCCCTTACCAACAGTGGTTGCCAGTTGGCTGACCGACATGACGGCCGTTTCTAAGGCTTGAGCAGAATCATTGAAATCCAACCGAAGCGTTTTGAAATCTTCGGGGAAGTCTTCCTCAATCCGATATGTCAGCATCTTTCTGTTCAAACTGGATAGCGCTTTGCCCACTTGCTGCGCCATCCAAGTTTGATCACGACGCGTTTTTTCCATTTCAGCGTCGGCAGTACGTTTCTCCAAGGCACCTTCGCGCAGGACCACAACGCTGCGCGCCATCGAACCCAACTGGTCTTTACGGTTGGCGCCTGGAATTTCGATATCTAAGTTTGAATCGCCAAGTTCTTTGAGCGCTTTGTTCAGTCCTGATAGGCCCTGACTGATATCTCGGGCGACCAATATGGAGAGGGTTAGGATGATCGCTACAAGCGCGCTCAACCCAGTAAGGTTATGAATGAAGCCATTTCGATTGCCATCATCAAAGGCTTGCATGTCTGTGCGCATTTGCAAGATCAACGCGTTTTCCATCTCTTTCATTGCAGCAAGGGCCGCGGTCGCTGTTTCGAACCAGATTTCTTGTGTGATCGATTTGATTTCTGATTTGTTGCGAGCCAGAATATTGTTTCTGATTGTCATCATGTTCTGGTAGTCTTCATTTTCCAGAAGGATCTTTAATTGTTCATAGGCTTGTCCCGATGCAATGCTCTGGAAACTGCGGAAACGTTCCTGGGTGCGTTGTGCCGCAATAGCCAGCTTTCGCACTCTTTTCGGGGTCCAAACTGCGGAAAAGCCGAGCGATCCAACAGCGCGTTCCAGCCCAATTGAGTCTTTTGAAAGTACGAATATCGACATCGCCATTCCTTGCTCAGCGATGTTTTTGTCGTCAATGGTCAAGGCTGCTGCCAGTCCGATATCCACAAGATTGCTGTTGAGATTGGTATAGAAGCTCACCATGTCAGGGACGGTAACATCTTGCTCGTCAACGCTTTGTCGAACCACGTCCAATTGACCAATGGAGGCAACTACTTGGTCGACTTTGCCAAGTGTTTCGTCATGTAGTGTGCTTGTATCTACTTCCGATAGGACACTCTTGAACGATTGCGCCAGTTCGGTGTTTGCCGCTCGGATCTCTGACAATTCGGGAGAAGCGCTGGTGTCGTCGTTGGCGATGTAGGTCGCACTCATCCCACGCTCAGTTTGCAATCCATGAACAAGGTTACTCATGGTTTCAACAAGTTCACCCGTTACCTCAGTGTTGATCTGGGCACGTTCATACAGGTCAAGAAGTCTGGAAACTGCAAACACAACGATCAGTATCATCGGGATAGCAACAAGCATCGCTATTCGAGTGCTAATCGGAAGCCTATGTAGAATATAGGTTGCCATGAAACTGATCTCCTCACTTCAGACGTTAGCTCTGGTATGAAATTCCATATTTAAGATCAGGTTTATTTTTGGAGATTTGACTTGGCCTTTGCATTGAGTTCACGAACAAAGAAGATCGAAATTGATACAGTGTCTGCATATGCGGCGTGCTGGCGCAATTTGAGATTGCAGTTTTTGTTCAGATAAACAGGGAGGGGTTGAACTAGCCCCAAGCTCAGCATCGCTGGTTGTGGGTTACAGAATTCCTGACTTGTGTGGTCTGTCGGTAAGCGTCCCAATGTAGACCACAGCAAAAAGGGCCGACAAATGCCAGCCCTTTGTATTTATTGGTAAAGTCGAACAGATTTTACCGATGTTATTTGGTCAATTTCAGAACGGGATCTCGTCGTCATCTATGCTGTGAGACGGCCCAGATTGCTGGCCACCGCCAAACCCACCACCGCCACTCTTTGGTCCACTATCGTAGCCGCCGCCCTGGGGGCCGCTGTCATAGTTGCCACCGCCGCCGCCATAATTGCCGCCGCCTTCGCCACCACCGCCTTCGCCACGTCCATCAAGCATGGTCAGAGTTGAACCAAACCCTTGCAGCACGACTTCGGTCGAGTATCGGTCCTGACCAGATTGGTCCTGCCACTTACGCGTTTGCAGCTGACCTTCGATATAAACTTTCGAACCTTTGCGCAGAAACTGTTCTGCAACACGAACAAGCCCTTCGCTGAAAATCGCTACGGAGTGCCATTCGGTTTTTTCACGACGCTCGCCAGTATTTCGGTCTTTCCAGTTTTCCGATGTAGCAATGCGCAGGTTGCAAACCTTGCCGCCGTTTTGAAAGCTGCGCACTTCAGGGTCGCGGCCCAGGTTGCCGATGAGAATGACTTTGTTGACTGAGCCGGCCATGAGAGACGTGTCCTTGTTGCTGTATACTTGTTTGCGCGAATCTGGTCGCACCTCTTGTTGGCCACAGTATAGGCCGAGTGTCGGTGATAAAAGCAGACATCTGTGGATGAACGCCCCAAAACTTACGGTGCCAGGACCACGGTGTACGTTGGCACAAGCGAGGATTTGCCGGTGCGCTTTTCATTTAAGGTGAATTCTATATATTGCGCTCAAGAAACGTGGGCGGGGCAGGTAGAGATTAATGCGCAAACTGGCTGTTGGTATGGTGATCGCGTCTTTGTCGGTTGGACAAGGCGCCAGTGCTGATATTTTTAGTACCAAGAGCCAAAGAAATCTCTTTGCCTCCCATGCGAGAGTTCTCGATGGTCGTGCAGCAAGCCAATATAGCAACTCGGTACGCCTGCAACCTCCCAGCATCAACACTCCGACCAAATGGGGTAGCTTGCCATATGAGGGGAAATACCGGGGGGAATACTTGGAAATGGCTCGGGAGGCGGCGCGCCAGCACGACATACCCGAAGACTTGTTTCTGCGGCTGGTTCAACAAGAGAGCAATTGGAACCCCAATGCGAAGTCCCATAAAGGTGCAATTGGACTTGCGCAGTTGATGCCGGCGACGGCGCGTGCACTTGGGGTCGATCCTGAAAAGCCAAAACAAAACCTCGAAGGAGGTGCGCGCTACTTGGCGCGCCAGTATCAGAAATTTGGGTCATGGAAGTTGGCATTGGCGGCTTACAACGCAGGCCCAAAAGCGGTTGAAAAATATGGCGGAATCCCCCCTTATCGAGAGACCCAGAACTACGTGAAAAAAATCTGGGGCAGCTGAGAGGCCTGCTTGCTCCGATTTACTTTAACTTTGCCTTAAGCTTGCCTTAATGCTTCGTTAACACCGCCTGGAAGTCTTTAGCCCACCTTATTTTCGGTTGAGATTGCCACGAGTTTTGGAGGAAGTGCCTTGATTACCAATAATTTTGATCGACGTTTGAATCGTATTCAGTGGCAGCCCAGCGCGGTTCCAACACCTGAGATTGTGGATGGCATTCTCAATGTGCGACCGATGCCGGACCTGCGAGGAGCCGCACTCACATTGTTTGGCGCTATTTTGGGTATTTTGATCGGTGTTGGATTAAAGGGCATGGTAATACCTGATACTACTTGGGGACCAAACAGCGGCCTAATAGGAGCGATTGTTGGAACGCTCTCGCTCGCCGGACTTGGCTTATCGGTGCCGTTGGCAGCTTTAGGCGCCTACTGGCATAAGCGCCGCCCCAGGCTGCTACAATTTTCGTCGATGAATCTCCTGATGATCGTGGTGATTCTTCTAAGCTAGGTGGGCGCTGGACGTCGGGGTGTAGGTACCGGTGAAATTACCTGAGAGATTTAATCAGGAATTGCGCTAGATCAATGTCTATCATATGTGTTCACGGCAATGGGATGTAGCCCCCAAGGACACGGATTAAAATGAAGATATTCCCCCTCGTTTTTGGCCTGAGTACTACGCTTTGTAGTGGCGCTTTGGCCGAGCCGATGAACACTTTGACCGAACTAGGTCAGGCGTTGTTTTTTGATGAGAACCTATCACTAAATCGAACCCAGTCCTGCGCTAGCTGTCATGATCCTGAAAATGGATTTGCGGATCCGAGACGCAGCGCCAATGGGGCTTACTCGCTAGGCGGTGATGGAATTTCATTAGGTGACCGGAATGCGCCAAGTGCAGCTTATGCTGCATTTGTTCCAGATTTCCATCAAACCGCCGAGGGAAACTGGGCAGGGGGTATGTTCTGGGATGGCCGTGCAGATGGATTGGAAGAACAAGCCGGCGGGCCACCTCTCAACCCAATTGAAATGGGGATGCCTGATAAGCGCTCTGTGGTTGGTCGCTTGACTGAAAATTCGGACTATGTGGCGGCCTTCCATTCGTTGTTTGGAGCGGAGATCTTTGAGCAAACAGATGTTGCATTCGACGCTATGACGCAGGCAATCGCCAGTTTTGAACGAAGTGATGTATTTTCCCCTTTCGACAGTAAGTACGACCGTTTTTTGCGGGGAGAGGTGGAGCTAACCAATCAGGAAGAGCTAGGTCGGTTGCTATTTTTTTCACAGCAGTTCACCAACTGTAATTTGTGTCATCAATTGAAGAGCAGCCCAATCGACCCGGCTGAAACATTCAGCAACTACGAGTATCATAATATAGGCGTGCCGACGAATACTGCTGGGCGTGCTACCAACGGTGTTGAGCCTGGGACTATAGATCAGGGTTTGGGCAATAACCCGTTGGTGACAGAGCTTGCACACCAGGGTAAATTCAAGACCCCAACCCTTCGCAATGTTGCTGTGACGGGGCCTTACATGCATAACGGCGTGTTTCAGGATTTACGCACCGTTGTGTTGTTCTACAATCGCTACAACTCCCTTTCCGAGGCGCGTCAAGTTAACCCGGAAACTGGCCAGCCGTTTGCCATGCCTGAGGTTCCCCATAGTCTGTCGGTGAAAGAGCTGACCCACGGGCCGGCTTTGGATGACAAAAGAATAGATGCCTTGGTCGCTTTTTTGGAGACACTGACTGATCGACGATCTGAACCCTAGTTGGTGTGTGGTGAATTTGTGCGGCTGGAAACGTATTTTATCGTTTCGGGAAGCTGTCTATGCCCTGAAAGAGGCGACATTTTGTGTCTTGGGGACGGGCTGCGTCAAGAGATTACAGTTTACCAACAATTCACCTTAACTATCTAAATTGACCGTTATCACTGGTTCGTTCGAACCTTCAACGTCGGTTTGGATATCCTATGTCACTCATGCAGAACATTCAGCTTCCTAACGTTTCCGAGATCGCACCCAGCGGAATAGAGCGCTTTGCAAAAATAGATGAACTAATCGCGGAACGTGAGTTCCCTCTTGCACTTCCGATGTTGCTAAAGATGTTGCAAATTGACGCCAAATGCGTTGATACGCTGAACCGCGCTGCGATTTGTTATTTCGAACTTGGGGATGCCGCGACAGCACTGGCCTTGCTTCAGTTTATTACCGAAAACTGGCCGAAAAAGTCAATTTATTGGGGTAAACTGGCGGAAATGCGTCAGTTTACTGGTGACATCGATGGGGCAATTGCCAACTACAAGCAGGCGATCAAAGTTGATTCCAACAACGTTTTGGCTATTTTCAAGCTAAATCACTTGGAACCGTTTAAACGGGAGTCCAAGCAGGTTTCCAGGCTTCGCAAACTGGACAAGGCAGGAAAACTTACTGGACGGGGGCAGGCGTTAGTATCCAGTACACTCGGACAGATTGAAGCCAAAAATGGTCGTCATCGCGCAGCATTTCGTCATTTTGCTCGCTCCAAAGCCGCCAAGACTGGTGAGTTTCCTTTGGAGGATCTAAATAACCAAATTGACGCGCAAATTTCGGACTTTCAACCTAGCAATGGAAAGCCTGTCACTGAGGGTGAACCTCGGATGATTTTTGTCTGTGGTCTCCCACGTTCAGGAACAACCTTGGTGGAGAATATTCTAAGCAGCCACTCGGATGTCGGCTCCATTGGAGAAAGCTTTGCATTGTCGCAAACTGTGACTGCAATTGGTAAGCGGCTGACCCCCGGTCAAAACAGGTGGCAGTGGTTGAAAAGTCGGACCGACGATGAAATTGCTATTCTAAGAGAATACTTCCATCGGGTCGCGCTCAAGGGATTGCCAAATGAGCACGGGGTGATCGTCGACAAGATGCCGCTCAACTGCCTCGATATTGGGGTTGCACAGATGTTGCTGCCGGATGCCAAGTTCATTTTCATGGTTCGTCATCCATTGGACGTAGGATTGTCTAACTTCATTACCAACTTTCAGGATGGAAACGCATTTTCCCAAAAGTTGTCTTGGATCGCCCAAATGACACATGAAGTGTACCGATCGGCTGATGATTATAGCGCAAAACTGGCTGGGGCCATGCGTATGCAATCCTTTCGTGCACTCGTTGAAAACCCCGAAGAGCAAATTCGCAGAATGCTCGAACATACGGGGCTGCCTTGGCAGGATTCCTGCATGCACCCTGAACGGGGGGAGTCTGTTGTCCGCACCGCTTCATCCCTGCAAATCCGCAAGGGTATAAACTCCAAGGGCCTTGGTAAGTGGAAGACCTACGAAGATCAGCTGCAACCACTGTTGACGGCTCTGGGAGGACAGGAGTGGCTTTCGCATTGGCAGACTATAGATGAAGCAGCTGCTTTCAGCTGATCAACCATACCCTGCCTCTTGCGCTGACTACTCCGCTGCGATTTTGATCACTGGTTCCATTCGGGCCAGTATCTCTTCGGTCAGATGGCATTTGATTTGATGCCCATTGGTCAGTTGCCTTACTGGCGGCACGTCTTGGTCACACAGTCCGTTTGGAACCTCATTCTTCCAACGACACCGGGTTTGAAATGGGCAACCTGATGGTGGGCTCATTGCAGATGGAATATCGCCTTCTAATACAATGTGTCGTTTCTCGACTGATGTGTCCGCAATTGGCACTGCTGATAGTAGCGCTTCTGTATAAGGGTGATAGGGCGGAGAAAACACTTGGTCTGTATCACCAATCTCAACAACATGTCCGAGATACATGACCATAACCCGGTCAGACAGATAGCGCACAATCGACAAGTCATGGCTGATGAACAGCAATGTGGTTTTCTCATTGCGCTGGATTTCCATCAGAAGATCAGTGACGGCGGCCTGCACTGATACATCCAGAGCAGAGACTGGCTCGTCCGCAACCACAATTCGTGCTCCACCAGCAAAGGCGCGCGCAATGCCAACTCGTTGCTTTTGGCCGCCAGAAAGTTGTCGAGGCATCCTGTCGGCAAAAGCACGCGGCAGTTTTACGAGATCCAGCAGCTCAAGCATACGTTGCTTGCGTGACGCGTCAGATTCTCCAATGCCAAAAATTTCCAGCGCACGGACAATTTGCCGCCCAACGCTCATGGATGGATTCAAAGTGTCAAAAGGGTTCTGGAACACCATTTGAATATCCGACACGGTGCCAGTGTTGCGCTGATCAATTGGGGTTTGTTCGATGTTGTTGCCATCCAGCAGAATTTCACCCTCTGTGGCTGTTTCCAAGCCCATCAGCACCTTGGCGAAGGTGGATTTGCCACAACCACTTTCTCCGACAATGGCGAGTGTTTCGGATTCTCGTGCTTCGAAACTCAAGGTTTCGTTCGCTTTTACAACTTTCTTATCACCACTACTAAACAGGGCGTTGGCGGAGACTTCGTAGTATTTTTTTAAGTTGTCGATTTTTAGAACGACTTTACCGATCTCGGCTTTTTCCTTTTTCTCGGGGACCGAAATCGGAGCTGACCAGTCGATTTCCTGAAACTTTACACAGCGGCTATGGTGACGTTCATTTCCAGGGACTTCGCGCATCTGGATTTCCTGCGCATCACACCGGCCTTCTTCGAAGTAATCGCAGCGGGGGCCAAAGTTGCATCCAGTTGGTCGCTCGTGAGGTAAGGGAAAATTGCCCGGTATTGCAACAAGAGGATGAGCATTTTTGTCAGCGCCTGGAAGCGGAATAGAACGGAACAGCGCTTGGGTATACGGGTGCTGCATCTCATCGAACACCTCTTCAATCGACCCTCGTTCCACAGCCTCGCCAGAGTACATCACACAAAGCCGGTCACAGGTTTCTAGAATTAGGCCAAGGTTGTGACTGATGAAAAGCATCGAAGTGCCATACTTTTTGCCCAGATCACGAACTAGCTCAACCACCGCAGCTTCAACGGTTACATCTAGCGCTGTTGTTGGTTCATCAAGAATAAGCAGTGAGGGCTTGGACATAAGCGCCATAGCAATCACAATGCGCTGTTGTTGGCCTCCGGAAAGTTGATGTGGAAAGGAATTGAGCATCCGCTCCGGGTCAGGCAGGCGCACATCTGTCACAACTTCCAGCGCCCGTGCGTAAGCGACACTGCTACTTACTCCTTCATGAATCATGGGCACTTCCATCAGCTGTTTGCCGATTTTCATGGCCGGGTTTAGCGATGCCATCGGCTCTTGATAGATCATTGCGATTTCGTTGCCACGGATGTCACGCAGCTCGTCAGGGCTCATTTCGGCCAGGTCCTGACCTTTGAATTTAATTGAACCGCCTACAACCCGACCATTCTTGCCAAGATCCTGCATTACGCCCAGCGCCACTGTTGACTTGCCGCAGCCCGATTCCCCCACCAACCCCACTGCTTCGCCTGGCATGACGGAGACTGAAAAGTCCATTACCGCAGGAATTTCACGCAGTCGGGTAAAGAATGAAATCGAAAGTTTGTCGATCTCCAGAATGGGGCCGTCGTAGTCTGCCATCTTGTTCATTTGTCTTCTCCCTGCCGATGTCTGGGAATATTGCATCCCCTCATCAGGCCAAAATAGTTTGGGGGTCTGGGGCTGTGGCCCCAGACATCAGTCCTTCAGGCTTTCTTCACGCAGGCCGTCAGCCAGCAGGTTCAACCCAAGGACCAGGCTCAACAATGCCAGTGCTGGCGGCAGGGCAGGGTGCAGATAGATCGACAGCAGTTTTCGACCATCGTTAATGGTGCTGCCCCAATCCGGACTTTCCGGTGCCAGCCCCAGTCCAAAGAAGCCCAAGGTGCCAAGAAGGATGGTTGTATACCCAATGCGCAGACAGAAATCGACGATTAGCGGGCCACGGGCATTGGGCAGGATCTCCCATAACATGATGTACCACGGACCTTCGCCACGGGTCTGGGCCGCGGCCACGTAGTCACGTGTTTTGATGTCCATAGTCAGCCCGCGTACGATACGAAAGACCGTTGGTGAATTTACAAAAACAACCGAGACAAACACCACCAACAGACCTGGGTCGATATCAAAAAAGTCGAGTACCCTCGGGAGGCCATAGATGCTGTAGTCCGCTGTGCGGATAAGGTAGCCGCCGTTTGACACCAATTGCAGGTAGAGCCAGATGGCCAATCCAAGAACCCCAATCAGCAATGGTGTTCGCAGGCTTGGTCGGGTGTGAAACCGCGAGTTCAACAACACTGCCAAGAAAATGATAGGAAACACAAACAGTACCATCGCCATATAGTTCGGAACGCCGGACTGAACGATCTCTGGTGTCACCAGAAGGTAGAACAACAAGATCACAGGGAAGGCCAGGATCAAGTTTGCCAGGAACGACAAGAACGTGTCCAATTTTCCGCCGTAATACCCGGCTGGGAGGCCCAATGTGATCCCAACCATAAAGGCAAATACGGCTGCCATTGGAGCAATTTTGATAACTTCCCATGCGCCTTTGATCAGTCGTGAGAACACATCACGCGCCAGATTGTCACCCCCAAGCAAATACCATTGGTATTCTCCCTCTTCGGGACTGCGGAGCGGGGTTCCGGGGATTTTGTTTTTCATGCCTGACACCTGTGACAGTTCGTCGTGGGTGACAATCATGTCCATAGCGCCATAAATACCAGCAAATACCCAGAACATGACCAGCGCAAAGCCAATCATGCCGATTGGGCTATCAAACAGTTTACCGTACAATCCCAGTCGCCGCTTAAATGCGATAGACAGCGCGTAAAGGAAAATTAGTGAAGTCCAGACTGGTGAAAGCTGTACCAGAATGCGGATGATAATCTCAACTGTGCTGAGAGGGTCCATTTTCCTCCTCCCTTATGAGATACGAATGCGTGGATTGAGGTAAACATAGCCGATGTCTGAAATCAGCTGTGTCAATAAGACGACCACAACGGAAACCACGGAAACCGCTAGTAGCAGTTCGATGTCGTTGTTGCCTGCGGCTTGTACCAACACCCAACCAAAGCCTTTGTAATTGAACAAAGTCTCTACGATAACCACGCCATTCAAGAGCCAAGGGAACTGCAACATGATGACGGTAAAAGGCGCGATTAGGGCGTTACGCAGCGCGTGTTTCACGACGATGTTGTAAAAGCTGACGCCTTTAAGCCGAGCGGTGCGGATATATTGTGCCGTCATGACTTCGGTCATGCTGGCGCGGGTCATACGGGCAATATAGCCCATGCCGTATAGCGCGATGGTTAGCACCGGCAAAAAGAAGTTTTCGAATGTTGGGTTATCCATTGCCGAGGTCGCGGTACCTTTGAACCATTTTAGCCCCACAGCAGAAGAGGTGAAAATGGCGATGAATATCACGCCAGAAACATATTCAGGTGTTGCTGTGGTCAGGATTGAAACCGTTGACAACGATCTGTCGGTAAGGGTGCCTTCACGCATTCCGGCAAGAACTCCGATTAACAGCGCCGAAGGCACCATGAGAACCAGAACCCAAAACATCAGCCGCCCGGTCAATGACAAGCGCTTACCTACAATAGTAGAGACCTCATCCCTAAAGACTGTCGAATACCCCCAGTCGCCTTGGATAATGCCACAGAATGTTGGTGCCATAGCTGCATCTTCAGGGCTTACCGGTCCCGATATGCAACGACCCGTTACTTCATTTTCCACAGTACGGGTCCAACCCGGAAATACGCCAAGCCATTGGCCATATTTAATCACTGTAGGTTGGGAATAGCCATTTTTGTCCAACCAGCTCGTAACCTCAGCGTCGGACATACGCATATTGCCCTGCGTCTTGGCCAGTTTTTCGAGGTTAGCGTCAAGGTTGGTCAGAAAGAAAACGATAAACGTCAGGCACAGTGCGGTGAAAATCATCACACTTAGTCTGCGAAGGATGAACAGTCCCATAGGGTCCCCTGTTGCTCAGGCAGCGCCTGGACCTGTCTGGTGCAGGTCTTGCTGTTTTTGGCGGGTGCCGGGAAAAGTCGCCCCTTTTTCGGGACGACTTCATATTACTTCGAAATACGCTTGGCTTAAGCTGACCAGCCCCACTTGTAGTGATGGTGCTCAAATGAAACGTGCATGTCCGCTCCAACTACACCGGCACGTGTGTGGCGATACAGGGCGCGCCAGTAGGGTTGAACCGTCACAGCTTCGTCCTGAATCAGAGCTTCCATTTTGGCCATCACGTCGCGCCGTTTGTCAGCATCTGCCAAGGATAACGCTTCGGTTAGCAAGGCGTCGAACTCTGCATTTGACCAGCCAAATTCGTTCCAGGCTTCACCGGTGCGATAGGCAAGTGCGTGGATTTGGACACCCAGTGGACGATGGTTCCAGTTGGTTGAGCTGTAGGGGTATTTGACCCAGTCGTTCCAGAAGGTTGAGCCGGGCAAGACTGTCCGCTTCACCTTGAAACCAGCATCGCGCAATTGAGCCGCTACCGCATCAGTGGTGTTCTTACGCCAATCGTCATCGATGGAAATGATTTCATGCTCGAAATCCATCATTCCGGCTTCTTCCATTAGAGCCCGCGCACCTTCGGCATCCACCTCTTGTTTGGGGAGTTGGGCATACTCGGGATGGATCGCACCAACGTGATGGTTCTCTGCCACCTGGCCACGTGAGCTATAGCCAAGTTCAAGGCAAACAGCGTTATCAACAGCCATCTGCAGCGCCTTTCGTACACGCTTGTCGGCATAGACTTTCTTGCCATCGAACTCAGCCAGCTGATTGGGTCGGATAACAATTGTACCCATCGTTACCACTTCAGATTTTGGATAGTCCAGTGAATCCAGGACATCGATAAACTCACCCACAGTTTCATGCAGCATGTCAACTTCGTCAGATTCTATTGCGGCCATCCATGACGCAGGGTCAGTGCCAAAATCAATGTATTCAATGCGGTCCAGTGCAGCTGCACCATAGACTTCTTCACCCCACCAGGTGTGGTTCTCATTTTTCACCAAAGTGGCTTTGATACCGACTTCAAGTTCGTCCAACATATAGGGGCCGGTGCCTACATTCGCAGTGAAATCGTTTGACTGGAAACTAGAGTGCGTTACAGCGGCTGGATAGTCCGACATGCCGGCGATCAACGAGATGTCCGAATTGGGAAGGGTCAGGCGCACCGTATGGCTGTCAACCACTTCAATCGAACCAGCAATGGCCTTGCCGCTTGCTTCATCAACGATAGTGGCAAAACGACCAGTCATGGAATTGCCTTCAAGGCCCTTATCGCACCAGCCTTCAATGTTGCGGGCAACGTCTTCGGCAGTAAAATCGTCGCCATTGTTCCACTTCACGCCTTTACGCACATTCAGGGTGTAGACGGTGGCGTCTTCGTTGATTTCCCAACTTTCCAGCAACATACCGCGGAATGTACCGTCAGAGTTGTATTCAACCAGATATTCAAGTGTGCCGCGTGTTTGGTTGCCCATTTCGGACCAGGCATAAACACGTGGGTCTTTGAGCTCGCGAACACTCATCTGTACACGTAACGTGCCACCTGCTTTTGCATGGCTCATTGCTTGTGCTGGCGCCTGCAGGCCGATCATTCCGTAGGCAGCGGCAGATGTCACACCCAAAGCCGTGGCGCGGGTCAGGAATTCACGGCGGTCCAATTTGCCGTCAAATACTTCCTGGGCGTGCATACTTGCCGCCCAATGTGCAGGCGCACCATTGATTGTGTCTATTGTCATGAAAACTCTCCCTGTCGCACCAATGGGATTAATTGAAATGTAACCGGCACCTTTGCTAGGAGCCAGTCAGGCCAAAGAAGGTGCGGTATATAGATTTGGTTTCCCCATTTGCTTATTCCGCCTCAGATATGGCCGTAGGTCAATGCACTGTTTCGACGGTTTGGTGGATAATTGCGACATTTTACCGTCGTTTATAGCATTTGCATGGCATGCTCTAGTCAGATGTGTCCATTACTGTTGTGTCCAACAGTGCGACAACGAAGTTTTTGCTCTGTGTGGAGAATCAGGTGCGGGATTGCTTACGAAGGGCGCTTGGGGTTCGTTTTGTATGCATGGTAATGAACCGCGTAAAATAAGCCGCACTGCGAAAATTCAGCTCAGCGGCAACATTTTGTATTGGCATATCGCTTTCGATCAACAAACGGTGAGCGGCGTAAAGCTGGCGTTCAGTCAGTAGGCTTGCTGCCGTTGTGCCGGTTTCAGCTTTGACAACTCTGGTGAGGTGGGTTGCCGTCACTCCCAGAGCCGTTGCGTGATCTGCCATGCTAATATTCTCTCGATGAAACTGAGAAATACGTGAACAGTAAGCCAGTGAAAGTCGCTTTGCAGCGCTACGTCGAGCGGGTTGGGGCGTGATGCGCGATGTTTGGCGTTGCAACAGTATTCCGACCAATTCGCCGTAGGCTTGCATTGCGCGATGCCAAAGGGCTTCATTTTTGCTTTGTTCACGTCGCATAACCTCAAGCAGAGATGTCAGGCTGGCCTGTTCAGTTGGGTCACTGATGCGAAGGTGTTGCGCCTGGTGTGGTAACGAAATTGCGTTTGACGCTGGAACCAACATGACTTGCCCTAGGGTTCCTCGTCCAACGTCTAACGCAAACAGGTTCCCGGCGGGGATAAACAGAGCATTGTGGGAACTAAATCCCCGGCGAGCCCCATTCAATAAGACCCTGCCTTGGCCCCGAGTTATCCAGACTAAAAGATGCCTGTCTCGATCATGTGCAAGCTCGGTTTGCCAAGGACCGCTCGAATACAGTCCCGACAATGGCATAACTTCAATTTCATCAATTGGACTAGGATCATAGGGCATTTAGAGCGAATTTCACATTTTCAATGGTTCAGAAAAATGCACATGAATAATTGATTCTGACAAGATGCGCCTAGATTTGAAGCTAAATGCTAGGCGAATATGGGGTCCAGCTCCGCATTTTAGACCGAAACCATGTGCGCTGTCGTTTGGCAAACTGACGGGTTGCGACCGAGGCTTGCTCGCGCGCCTGTTCCAGAGTCAATTGACCTTTCAAGTATCCCATCAATTCAGGCACGCCTATGGCTCGGCACGACGGTAGAACAGGATCGTAACGGTCCATCATTGCTCTGGCTTCATCCAGTGCACCCTGGTCCAGCATTAAATCAAACCGCTTTCGGATACGTTTTTCCAGCCAATCTTTTTCGACATCAAATACCAGAGGAACGCAGGTGTTCAGTGGCAACATTGGTGGCGGGGTCTCATCTTGCCAATCGGACAGAGATTTTCCGGTGGTTTGAAAGACTTCCCAAGCCCGTTGAACTCGCGCTCGGTTTTTAACGTCGATTCGCGCCTGCGTTTTAGCGTCTAATGCTGCCAACATCTCATCGAGCGCCATCTGATCACCCGCTGCTCGAACTTCAGTTGGCGTTGGCGGGATTTCAGCCAGTCCAACCGTCAACGCCGCAAAATATAACCCTGTGCCGCCGATGATGATTGGCCTGTGTGGTCCTTTCAGCAGTGGTGCGACTTCTCGCAACCAGTGGCCAGTAGAATAGGAGGCATCATACGGCATATGACCATACAACGCATGGTTGGCTTGGGCTTCTTCAGTCATTGACGGGCGCGCGGTTATCACTTGCCAGCAATCATAAACCTGGCTGGCATCGGCGTTGATGATAACACCACCTTGACGCTGCGCAATCTCAAGTGCCAAAGCAGACTTCCCCGATGCTGTGGGGCCAGCAATTAGAACGGGTTGATCAGGTGAAATATGGGGCAACGTCATGGTATTTGTCCTGGCCTGCTAAAGAAACGTCACGAATTTGCGCTTATACTGCGTTGCATCGCATTGAACATGGCGTCGTTTTGAGTCATTTTGCGCGGCAGATTAACCCCGTCACATTCCGGAGCGCAACATGCCCCTTTCCACCGATCAGTCGAGCGGCCAACCCGCTGCAACCTATAAACGCGTGATGCTGAAGATTTCCGGCGAAGCGCTGATGGGGGATCAAGGGTTTGGGTTGCACCCGCCGACCGTACAGCGCATCGCCGAAGAGGTGAAATCGGTTCACGATATGGGCGTCGAAATCTGCATGGTTATCGGCGGAGGTAATATTTTCCGCGGGCTGTCTGGGTCTGCTCAGGGAATGGAACGGACCACCGCAGATTACATGGGTATGCTGGCCACTGTGATGAATGCTCTTGCAATGCAAAGCGCGCTTGAAGAATTAGAGGTTTTTACCCGGGTTATTTCTGCCATCCCGATGGACCAAGTTTGTGAGCCCTACATACGTCGTCGCGCTGTGCGCCACCTCGAGAAAAAGCGGGTTTGCATTTTTGCAGCGGGAACGGGCAACCCCTACTTTACCACAGATACAGCGGCAACGCTGCGCGCAAACGAAATGTCATGCCAAGCAATCTTCATGGGCAAAAACGGTGTCGATGGCGTTTACGACAAAGACCCTAAAGAACATGCCGACGCGGTGCGTTATGACACTGTCAGCTATGACGATGTTCTGGCCAAGCGCCTGCGCGTAATGGATGCCTCGGCGATTGCGCTGGCGCGAGATAATAATCTTCCGCTAATCGTATTTAGCTTGGATGAGCCCGGTGGATTCCGTGGAATTCTGGCGGGGCAGGGGACCTACACGCGCGTACAGGGATAAGCATGTCTTAAGAAGGGGTGGTTGGGGGCCTGTGTCTCCCGACCCATCGTTTTGCAGAAAATATTTTTCCAACCAAATATTGGACATTGGCTTTAGAACCGCTGATTTCATTTGGCGTTGTTCTAATTCCACGCCATGATTGCTATACAACACTTGGCCAATGGCTTATGAGCCTAGAAAACATCACTTAAAAGATGGGGAGAGAGCAGCATGTCTGACGATTTCATTCTCGACACAGATGACCTGCAGCGCCGTATGGATGGTGCAATGGCCAACTTGAAAACAGAATTTGCCAGCCTGCGCACGGGCCGGGCCTCTGGTTCGATGCTCGAACCGATCATGGTTGACGCCTATGGGACTAAGACACCAATCAACCAGGTTGGTACCGTCAACGTACCCGAACCTCGAATGGTTACAATCAACGTTTGGGATAAGGGTCTTGTTGGTAAAGTTGAAAAAGCAATCCGTGAAAGCGGACTTGGCATCAACCCCCAGCTGAACGGCACAATTATCATGCTGCCGATTCCTGAACTGAACGAAGAACGCCGCCGTGAGTTGACCAAAGTTGCGGGTCAATACGCTGAACACGGGCGAGTTTCGATCCGTAACATTCGACGTGATGGTATGGATCAGATCAAAAAGGCCAAGTCTGACGGTATGTCTGAGGATGACCAGAAATTTTGGGAGTCTGAAGTGCAGGAAATGACTGACAAAATGATCAAGGTTGTGGATGCCAGCCTGGAGACGAAGCAAGAAGAAATCATGCAGGTCTGACGCCACACAATGCCAAAAGACCCTGATACCATGGCTGGAGGCACCAGTTCTCCGTCTTTAGGGGGGGCTGGGCCCCGTCACATCGCAATCATAATGGACGGCAATGGCCGCTGGGCTCAGGCGCGTGGTCGTCCTAGATTGTTCGGCCACCATGCTGGTGCGAAACGCGTACGTGAAGTGGTCGAAGCCTGCCCGGGTTTGGGCGTTGAGTATCTGACGATATTTGCATTTTCCACAGAAAACTGGAAGCGGACTCAGGTTGAAGTGGCCGGCCTGATGAGCCTGTTCAGACGGTATATCTCGAAAGAGATGAAAGCCCTGGCAACCCGCAATGTGCGTGTTCGTTTCATTGGCGATCGCTTGCGGTTGGATTCTAAATTGGTCAAGTTGATGGACCAGCTTGAGCTGGAAACCTCAGCCAATGTCGGGACTCATCTGACGATCGCACTGAATTACGGTGGGCGGGACGAGGTTGCGAGGGCGACCAAGCGACTGGCGCGAGACGTCGCCGAAGGAACGCTGAATCCCGAAGATATCGACGAAGAAACTCTGCCGCGATATCTGGATACCCATGTTCTGCCAGATCCTGATCTGGTGATCCGTACCAGCGGCGAAGCTCGAATATCAAACTTTCTTCTGTGGCAGTCAGCCTATGCAGAATACGAATTCATCGATACACTATGGCCCGATTTCACCGCAACTGAGTTGGCAAGACTGTGTGATCGCTATGGTCGCCGCGAACGGCGTTTTGGAGCAGTAAACACATGAGCACCAAGGATCGCTGGGCTGACCTGGCCCCCCGTCTAATTTCAGCCGTTGTAATGCTGTTTCTGGGTGGAGTTGCCGTTGTAGCTGGTGGCTTAGTGTTTGATGTTTTGATTGCTCTGTGTTGTGGAGGGCTAGTCTGGGAACTGGTGCGCATGTTGGGCCCGGATCAGCGCGCTGTTGCGCTGCAACTAGGCCTGCTGGGAGCTGCTGCGACGCTCGCAGCAGCTTTGTGGCCCCAGATGTGGATGCCTTTATTGGTGGCTCCGGCGCTTGTTGGGTTGTCACAGTTGTCTCAACGCCGCTTTTACTATTTCGGCTTTTCCTTGTGGATTTTGATCGCGGGGTTTGGCTTTTTCTGGTTGCGGAACGTTTTTGGCATGCAGTGGATGCTGTGGCTGATTGGCGTTGTGGTCGTGACTGATGTTGCTGGGTATTTCGCGGGAAAAATTTTTGGCGGGCCGAAATTTTGGCCGCGGGTCAGTCCCAAGAAAACCTGGTCCGGTACGTCAGCAGGCTGGCTTGCTGCGGCTTTGGTTGGGATTTGGTTTGGGCAAGCCCAAGGGGTTGGCCTTGGTCTTGTCGTACTATCGGTTCTTGTGTCGATGGCCAGCCAAGCTGGGGATGTTGCCGAAAGTGCGCTGAAGCGAAAAATGGGCGTCAAAGATTCCAGTGCACTTATACCTGGTCATGGTGGGCTGTTTGACCGTTTTGACGGAATGCTTGGGGCATCTGTTATGGTTCTGATCTTTCTTACTTTTTGGGGCCTGCCTAGCGGGACACTGTAATGCGTAAAATATCTATACTTGGCGCAACCGGGTCGATTGGTCAAAATACCATCGACTTGATCCGGCGGGATTCAGGTGCCTACGACGTTGTAGCACTAACCGGTGGAGCAAATATTGCTAGACTGGCAGAAGATGCCATTTCACTGAGTGCTGATTTGGCCGTTACCGCCTATCCCAACCGTCTTGAGGAATTGCGCACGGCACTGGCAGGAACCAATGTCGAGGTTGCTGCGGGACAGCAGGCTTTGATTGAGGCCGCAGAGAGACCGGCTGATTGGATAATGTCCGCCATTGTTGGTGCTGCAGGGTTGGCGCCGGGGCTGGCCGCGTTGAGGCAAGGTACAACTCTGGCTTTGGCCAATAAGGAATCATTGGTCTGCGCTGGGGCATTGCTGTTGGACACCGCTCGCGAACACAACGCACGTATCTTACCTGTTGACAGTGAACATTCAGCTATTTTTCAAGGGCTAGTTGGGGAGGATATGAGCGCAGTAGAGCGGATTATCATTACCGCCTCTGGCGGAGCCTTTCGGGATTGGCCGTTAGAAAAGTTGGCCGACGCGACACTTGAACAGGCCTTGCACCATCCGAATTGGGAAATGGGGCAAAGGATTACGATTGATAGTGCTTCGATGTTCAACAAGGCGATGGAAGTCATAGAAACCCGAGAGTACTTTGGTGTCTCCCCTGAGCAAATTGAAGTATTGGTTCATCCTGAATCCATGGTTCATGCGCTGGTTGGGTTCTGTGATGGGGCGATAATGGCGCATTTGGGCGCTCCCGATATGCGCCATGCTATCGGCTATGCGTTACACTGGCCTGATCGACGCGATTTGCCCGTTGAACGGCTGGATTTGGCCCGGATCGGTCAGTTGAATTTCACCACTCCGGACCCCGCGCGGTTTCCAGCACTGGGTTTGGCCTATCGTGTAATGTCACGTGGCGGCATGATGGGGGCAGTGTTCAACGGCGCCAAAGAGCGAGCGCTAGACCACTTCATTGCTGGTAAAATTGGTTTTTTGGAGATGGCAAGTATTGTAGAGCATGTGCTCGACCATTTTGAAGACCAATCTGGCCTCATTGATGACGCAATGACACTTGATAACGTGCTGCGCATCGACCATCTGGCACGTCAAAGGGCCGACATGGTCATGACAAAACAAGCAGGGTAATATTTTGGACGTAGTTTCGCTCATTCCGCAGTTTGGCGGCTTCTTGTACACGCTCACCAGCTTTGTGGTGGCCCTGTCAGTTATTGTTGCTGTGCACGAGTACGGTCACTACATCATTGGCCGCTGGTCTGGCATTCATGCCGAAGTGTTTTCGCTCGGTTTTGGACCGGTGTTGTGGAGCAGGGTAGATCGGCACGGTACGCGCTGGCAAGTCGCGCTACTGCCGTTTGGTGGTTTCGTGAAATTTCTGGGTGATGCCAATGCCGCCTCCGGTAAGGATGAAGAGGCGATGGCCGACGCTGAAGGGGATGAAGCTCTGCTACGTCGCACCATGCATGGTGCACCGTTGTGGGCGCGCTCCGCAACTGTTGCTGCGGGGCCTATTTTTAATTTTGTGCTGTCGACTCTGATTTTTGCCGGGATCTTTATGGCGCAGGGCACGCCACGGGACACTTTAACCGTTGGGGAGTTGTTGCCGATACCTGGACTGGTGAATGAACTGCAAGAAGGCGACGAGGTCGTTTCGATCGCTGGTTTAGAAGTGCCGAGCCTTGCGGATGGGGCCAGATGGGCAGCATTTCGAAACCAAATTCCGTCCGAGCAGCCTCTAGACTATGGGGTGCGACGTGATGGGGTCGAAGTGACGGTCAGCGGACCAAACTTAGCGCCTCCATATGTGCATTCGGTTGCGCCACGAAGCGCGGCTGCTGACATCGAATTGGAACCTGGCGATATTATCACTGCAGTAGATGGAGAACCTATCGTTGCCTTTGACCAACTCAAAGTGATTGTTGAAAATGCAGAGGGACGTGTTCTGTTGCTACAGGTTTGGCGCACAGGCCAGACGATTGAACTGGCATTAGCGCCGCGTCGGATTGATGAGCCACAACCTGATGGCAGTTTTGCTACCAAATGGCGAATTGGCATTTCCGGTGGTTTGGCATTTAGCCCAGCCACCAAATCTGTTGCTCCTCTGGATGCTTTGACAGCTGGTTCATCACAGGTTTGGATGGTTGTGGAAACCTCACTCTCTGGCTTGAAACACATGATCACCGGCGCAATCGACACCTGCAATCTGTCGGGCCCATTGGGAATCGCTGAAACGTCGGGTGCAATGGCCAGCCAGGGAGCAAAAAGCTTTATCTGGTTTATCGCGGTTCTTTCCACGGCGGTTGGGTTGCTGAACCTCTTCCCAATCCCGGCACTTGATGGAGGCCACTTGGTGTTCTATGCTTACGAAGCCGTGGTTGGAAAACCGCCTAGCGACTTAGCTATGAGAGTTCTGATGACGCTCGGATTCGGTGCAATTCTGGCATTGATGGTTTTTGCACTGGGCAATGATATTTTCTGCTGAACAGAAATAATGGGACAACTTCTAAACGAGATAGTTGTCCCATTGTAGCCACATTCTCTTGTTAACGTTTGATCAAGGCATTGCTCCAGCGTGGGGCAGCTACAGTTGTTTCAAGAGGACTGATCATGCATACAATTCAGCATTCTTATCGTGGATTGGGTCTATTGATGCGCTTGAATTGGGACCGCGCACTTTCGACTGGTTTGATTTTTCTTGCGCTGATTGCAGGGGCCTGGATGGCCAATTTCTAAGCTTTCACTGCCAAACGCGTAATAGTTGCGCGCAGCTTCTGGCCTGTCCGCCTTTTCTTGGTTTTGACAAGCGGCGGTAAACCCGATACGCAGTTTTAAAGCTGCTTAATAATCGGGTTATTTGATATGCTCTGGGGGAAACGCGTAGGTAAATCCTGCGTTGAGTGCAATCCACGCACCAATATGTTGTATCGGCAGGCATCAGCGATTTCATTCGCTGTTGCTTTGGGGTTTGCCATAACCCCTTCACTGGCTGAGGCTCAAAACTATAGGTTCAATACAGTTCAGGTCGAGGGCAATCAGCGTATCCAGACCTCAACCATTATTGCCTATACTGGGATTGAGCGTGGCGAATCTGTAAGTGCAGGGCAGTTGAATGATGCCTACCAGCACATTTTAGACAGTGGCGTTTTTGAAACTGTCGAACTGGTTCCTCGTGGCGGTACTTTGGTTATCAAAGTGACTGAGTTTCCGACAATTAGTCGAATCAGTTTTGAAGGAAACCGCCGGATCAAGGATGATGCGCTATTGGCGCTGGTTGAATCGTCCCCTCGGAGGGTGTTCAACCCATCCCAAGCTGAGCGTGACGCTGCAAACATTGCCGAAGCTTATGGAGCGCAGGGACGGTTGGCGTCGCGTGTGACACCAAAGATCATTCGCCGAAGTGACAATCGTGTCGACTTGGTTTTCGAAATCCGTGAAGGCACGACAACTGAAGTTGAACGCGTTTCCTTTGTTGGTAACCGCGTGTATTCCGACCGCAGGCTGCGCCGCGTCTTGGAAACCAAACAAGCTGGATTTTTACGGACGTTTATTCGTGCAGATACACTGATCGAAGATCGTATCGAATTCGACAAACAAGTGTTGCGTGATTTTTATCTGTCTCGCGGATATGTAGATTTTCGGGTTAACAGCTCGAATGCTGAAGTGACCAGCGAACGGGACGCTTTCTTCTTGGTAGTGGACGTCACTGAAGGGCAGCAATTCAATTTTGGCCAAATCTCGGTCTCCAGTGAGGTTAGCGAAGCAGATTCTGATGTGTTTTTTGACGCACTCAAAGTGAAACCTGGATCTACTTATTCACCTTTGGTGGTTGAGAACTCGATTTCACGGTTAGAAACGCTCGCCATTCGTCAGGGTATTGATTTTTTGCGGGTTGAACCTCGTATTACCCGTAATGATCGCGACCTGACTCTCGATGTCGAATTTGTTCTGACGCGCGGACCAAGGGTTTTTGTTGAACGTATTGATATTGAAGGTAACACAACAACGTTAGACCGGGTTATTCGACAGCAATTCCGTACGGTCGAGGGGGATCCCTTTAATCCGCGCGAGATTCGCGAAAGTGCAGAACGTATTCGTGCGCTAGGTTTCTTTGCTACAGCTGGCGTTGATGTTCGTGAGGGCAGCTCACCCAGTCAGGTTGTAGTTGATGTAGATGTAGAAGAACAGCCAACGGGTTCTTTGAACTTGGGTGGAGCCTATTCTATTGAAGACGGTTTTGGTCTCACTATCGGTCTTACAGAAAATAACTTCTTGGGTCGTGGTCAGAGATTTTCTTTTAACATTTCAACAGCGCAGGAATCTGAAGAGTACATTATTGGCTTTACCGAGCCTCACCTCTTAGGTCGGGATTTACGGTTTGATCTTGATTTGGGGGTTTCGGAAACGGATTCAAGCTTCTCCGAATACGATACCAAACGTGCCTTTATCGTTCCTTCTCTGTCATTCAAAACAGGTGAAAATACGATTCTGCAAATGCGCTATGTTTGGGATCGGGATGAAATGATTTCCCGGGGCAATGACTCTAATGGAGATGCATTTGCAGGACCGGTTGTACTCACCGAGATTAACCAGGGTGAGCTGACTTCTAGTGGAATTGGTTTCACCTATACCTATGACAGCCGATTAACTGGACTGGACACTACGTCAGGCTTCTTGGTGCAAGTTGGAGCAGATTATGCTGGCTTGGGGGGCGACAATGAGTATCTGAAGTCGACTACCAAAATTGTTGCACAAAGACTTGTTTTCAATGAGGAAGTTACTCTCCGGGCAACATTCGAAGCTGGCGCTTTCAGCTGGCTTGGCGATGATAAGAGCCGATCCATTGATCGCTTTATCTTGTCGCCAAGTATTATGCGCGGATTTGAGCCTGGTGGGATCGGTCCTCGCGATCTGTCTGCCCGGGCTACACCAGGGGCTGGTAGTTACGATGACTTCCTAGGCGGAAACTACTATGCTGTGGCGCGTTTTGATGCTGAATTTCCACTAGGACTGCCAGAAGAAATTGGTTTGCGTGGGGGGTTGTTCTTTGACGTAGGAAACCTTTGGGATCTGTCTAACGTGAACACCACAGGTGGTACTATTGTTGGTGATACAGGCTCGTTCCGACAGGTGGTTGGTTTCTCCTTGCTTTGGACTACGGGTTTTGGACCATTGCGGTTCAATTTCTCAAAGGCTCTGAAAAAAGAGAGCTTTGACAAAGAACAGAGCTTTGACTTGACGCTTCAGGCCAGGTTCTAATTCGGTGCCGTGTCACGGCGCTCAAGTTCTACGCAGATCATTGACCTCGGTGTCGATGGTCTGCGGTCTAATGCTAGTTCCCTTGAACCTTAATGCGCAGACGGCCTTACAATTTCCGCCGAATTTCGCAATGCAGTTGGGCGCTCCGCAGAGCTCCATTCTGACCATCCAATCGGATCGTTTATTTTCCGAAAGCGCTTACGGTCGTCGTATTGCACATGAAATTGAGGCAGAAGGCGCTGTTTTAACTGCGGAAAATCGTCGAATAGAAGCGGAACTGCGAAGCGAGGAACAGCAGCTAACAGAACGGCGCAGTTCCATGGATCCGGCTGTTTTTCGAACCTTGGCAGATTCCTTTGATGAAAAGGTTCAAGAAACCCGGCGTCTGCAGGAAGAAAAGCTTCGTGAGATTAACCAGACCGGCGAAACGGCCCGGCGAGAGTTTTTTTCGGTTTCTCTGCCTATCCTGCAACAATTGATGCGGGAAACAGGTGCAGGGGCTATTCTCGAGCATTCGACAGTTTTCTTAAGTGCAGATGCTGCTGATATCACGGATATTGCAATTTCGCACATCGATGCAGTTCTAGGCGACGGGTCGGTTCTTGACGACGAACCTCAGCAATAGCCATTGCTTGCCCAATCAGTACCGTCTTGCTAGTCACAACATCAACACAATACCAAAAACAGGATTACCGTCATGACCGCCGAGTTGAAAAGCGCTGACATTCAAATGATTCAACGGATCCTGCCTCATCGCTATCCGTTCCTTCTTGTCGACAAAGTTGTCGATATTGATGGCTATAAATCAGCCCGTGGCATTAAGAATGTTACGATGAATGAACCGCATTTCCAGGGGCATTTCCCTGGAACACCGATCATGCCTGGGGTCACTATTGTTGAAGCAATGGCGCAGACAGCTGGCGTCATGATCGGAACGGCTTTCGATATGATGGACAGCGATATGCTGATCTACTTTATGAATATCGACAAATGCAAATTCCGCCGCAAGGTTGGGCCGGGCGATGTGCTTGAAATGAACATTGAAACGGTGCGCGGTAAACCTGGCGGCAAAATCTGGAAGTTCTCTGGTAAAGCCACTGTGGATGGCGAGGCGGCGGCCGAGGCCGAATTCACCGCCATGGTTGATTTGCAAAAGGATTGAATAGCATGAGCCTGATCCACCCCAGTGCGGTGATTGAAGAAGGTGCTACCATTGGCGAGGGCTGCGAAATCGGCCCGTTCTGTGTCATTGGGGCCGAGGTCGTCCTGGGGCAACGTGTGGTTTTGAAAAGCCATGTGGTGGTAGCTGGCCAAACAAACATTGGCGATGATACTGTAGTTTTCTCCTTTGCGGTGCTGGGTGAGGTCCCGCAGGATCTTAAGTTCATGGGAGAACAAAGTCGTACTGTAATTGGTAAGCGTAATCGCATCCGTGAACATGTGACGGTAAATGCAGGTACGGATGGTGGTGGTGGTGTCACTCAAATTGGTGACGACGGCCTTTTCATGGCTGGTTGCCATATTGCCCATGACGCCCAAATTGGTGATCGCGTGATTGTTGTGAATTCTGCAGCTGTGGCCGGGCATTGTGTGTTGGAAGACGATGTTATTATTGGCGGGTTGTCTGGTATTCATCAGTGGGTACGTATCGGCAAAGGTGCAATAATTGGTGCTGTTACGATGGTAACAAATGATGTCATTCCATATGGCTTGGTTCAGGCCCCGCGCGGTGATCTTGATGGGTTGAACCTAGTAGGTCTCAAACGCCGCGGTGTAACCCGTTCAGATATCACAGCTCTTCGCGCCGCCTTTCAGATGCTGGCACAAGGAGAGGGCACGTTTCAGGAACGTGCTCGCCGTCTGGGCGCTGAAAGCGATAGTGAATACGTACAAGAGATTGTAGCTTTTATCACTGGTGACAGTGATCGTTCGTTTTTAACGCCGGGGCGCTAAGACATGTTAGCATTGATTGCAGGAACTGGAGCCTTGCCGGGGGAAGTTGCGCAGCGGTTGGCTGATAAGCCGTTGATTTGTTCTATGGCAGGTTTCGCCCCTACGTCAGTTCGTACCGAATGCAGCTTTCGGTTGGAGCATCTGGGTAGCTTCCTTGAAGATTTGTCAGTCCGGGGTGTTACCGAAATTTGCATGGTCGGCGCTGTTGGACGCCCATCTATAGATCCATCTGCAATCGACGCTGCCACAATGCCATTGGTTCCCGTGATACAGGCTGCACTTGGAGCTGGTGACGATGGTGCATTAAAGGCGGTTATCAAAATATTTGAACAGGCTGGGTTTACCGTTCGATCTGCGCAGGAAGTCGTTCCTGAATTGCTGATGGAGGCCGGGGTGCCAACTCGGGTACAGCCTGGTGAACTGGACAAGGCGGATGCACTGCGTGGGGCTGAAATAGTTGAGGCGATGAGTGCGGCCGACATTGGTCAGTCTTGCGCAGTCAGAGCACGGCAGGCGATTGCGGTAGAAAATGCATTTGGCACCGATTGGATGCTTGACGCTTTGCAAAAACGTCCCGATGGACAAGGTGGAATTCTGTTCAAGGCCCCAAAATCCACGCAGGATCGTCGGGCGGATCTTCCTACCATTGGTCCTGCCACAGTCACGATGGCAGCCCGTGCAGGGCTATCTGGTATTGTGCTTGAAGCCGGGGGCGTGATTGTGTTGTCGCAGGACGATGTCATAGAGGCATGTAATCACCACGGTCTGTATCTGTGGTTGCGCCCGGTATGAGCCTGCGGGTCTTTATTCTAGCTGGTGAGCCTTCAGGCGACCGGCTAGGAGGGGCTTTGATGGCGGGACTAAAGCAACTATCGCCCGAAATCTCCTTTGACGGGGTCGGCGGGCAAATGATGTCCGACCAAGGACTCGTCTCTCAGTTTCCGATGGATGAGTTGTCGGTTATGGGGCTGGCAGAGGTCTTGCCAAAGTATCAGCATTTGAAGCGCCGTATTCGTGAAGTGGCAGAAGCGGTGATCACCTCAAAGCCTGACGTCCTGATCACCATTGACGCCCCTGATTTTTCGTTGCGGGTGGCTAAGCTGGTCAAAAAATCCAGCTCCATCCGAACGGTACACTATGTGGCGCCATCTGTCTGGGCTTGGCGTCCTGGACGGGCAAAACGGATGGCTCGGGTCATTGACCAGGTCTTGGCATTGCTTCCATTTGAGCCACGATTTATGCAGGCGGCAGGGATGGAATGTGACTTTGTGGGTCATCCAGTTGTAGCTGAACCGCAAGCAACACCTAATGAGATTTCACAGTTCCGGGCTGAGATGGGTTTGGGGGATACGCCATTTGTGCTTGCGCTACCGGGGTCTCGCCGTTCTGAGGTCGAGCGCTTGGCCCCCGTGTTTGGGGAGGCATTGGCGGCATTTTGCAAGTCCCACCCAAACATGCGTGTCATCGTTCCTGCTGCGGCACCGGTGGCCGATTTGGTACGTGACAAGTTACAGTCATGGCCAGGCGATGCGCTGGTTCTGGATCCCCGTGATTATGAGCCAGCGACAGCGCAATCCCATAAACGTGCAGCCTTTGCAGCCGCTGACCTGGCTCTGGCCGCGTCGGGAACTGTGTCGCTAGAACTGGCGGCGGCGAATACCCCAATGGTAATTGCTTATAAATTCCAGTGGTTAACCTGGCAGATAATGAAGCGCATGGCCTTGATCGACACAGTGACTTTGGTCAATTTGGTAACTTGCAGCCGGGTTGTGCCTGAGTGTCTTGGGCCGGAGTGTACTGCAGACAATATTTCGACTGCTTTGTCGCAAGTGGCCTCAAACCCACAAACGCAACATCAGGCCATGGCGCTTACAATGTCACAGTTAGGTCTGGATGGCGAAGCTCCGGGGCTTCGTGCTGCCCGTGCGGTACTGGAACGTCTGGGGTAAACTTGATGTGGGATGAAGTAGCCTTTGCCGCCTCTGCCGCTCTGGCACAAATTGTGACAAACCTCGATAACCTAGCAGTGCTTTTGGTTTTGTTGGTAACAATGGGAGCCATGCGCCCTCTGACTGGATATGCTCTCTCGCAGGGCCTTGTGTTAGGCGCAGCGATGGTGCTGGCTTTTGGGACCGATCAAGCTGCGCCTGAATGGACCGGATATTTGGGAACTGTCCCAATTCTGTTGGGAGTTCACGGGTTGTGGCATCAGTGGTGGCACTCAGAAACCAATACACAACCACGCTTGTCGAGCAGTTCTGGGATTCTCGGGGTGACGGCGCTGTTCCTCGCGTTGTCATTGGATAGCTTTGCGGTGATGGCACCTTTGCTGGCTGATAGCGCACCAGGTTATCGTCTATGGGCATTGGCCGGGGCATCTAGTGCTGTGGCCGTGCTCTGTGCTGGGGCTGTTTTGCTGTCTGATGCCACCGCGTTCTCAGGGGCATGGGCGGTACGTCTTGAGAGACTTGGGCCGGTAGTGATGATACTGATTGGTGCTTATGTCTTGATCAACAGCGGTACAGATCTGGTCTGACACTTATAGCGCGCTTTTTTGTTCAGCTTAAACTCGCCCAGCCGTATCGCCAGGCAAGTTTGTTTTCGATCTGCGCCTAACCGAGCAGGCCTTGATTTTAGTATCCGCGCCAGATCCAGCCACCACCAAAAATACGACTGCCTTCGTTGGCGTAGAACACACAGGCCTGACCTGGTGACACGCCTTCCTCAGCTGTCAGCAATTCGACCTCAGCCTCAGTATCCGAGATAGGTCGAATGATCGCATCGCGCGGTGGTCTGGTGGAACGAACCTTGACCGACAGATGCCATTCTTTGCGACTGGTGAAAGGTTCATCCCCAAGCCAGTTGATCTCACGAACTGGGATCTTGCGTGTTGCCAGCAGCTCTTTGGGGCCAACAACAACCTGTTTGGTGTCAACGTCCAGCTTGACCACATACAAAGGTTCGCTCAACCCGCCGATCCCCAGCCCCCGGCGTTGACCGATGGTGTAATGGATGACCCCTGTGTGGGTCCCCAGCACGCGACCGTCATGATGCACAATCTCACCGGCTTCGGCGGCACCAGGGCGAAGTTTTTCGATCAGACCGGCGTAATCACCATCTGGGACAAAGCAGATGTCCTGACTGTCGGGTTTGTCCGCTACTGCCAATCCATACTGTGCAGCCATTTTGCGGGTCGCATCCTTACTGGGGAGGTGTCCCAGTGGGAAACGCAGAAAATCGAGCTGCTCAGGTGTAGTTGGGAAGAGGAAATAGCTCTGGTCGCGGTTGGCATCAGTCGCTGAATGAAGTTCAGCACCGTGTGTCCCCATCTTGCGCTGAATATAGTGACCTGTCGCCATGCAGTCTGCTTCCAGATCTTTGGCGGTTTGCAGCAGGTCTTTGAACTTGATCCGCTCATTGCAACGAATGCAGGGGACAGGTGTTGCGCCGGCCAAATAGCTATCAGCAAACTCGTCAATCACTGCATCTTTAAAAATGTTCTCATAATCTAGAACGTAATGCGGAAAGCCTCGTTCCTCGGCAACGCGGCGCGCATCGTGGATATCAATCCCCGCACAGCAAGCGCCTTTCTTTGCCAGGGCAGCGCCATGATCATATAGCTGAAGGGTTACTCCAACCACGTCATATCCTTGATCTGCAAGGTATGCAGCCACAACTGAGCTGTCGACGCCGCCTGACATAGCCACCACAACGCGGGTTTGAGAAGGCGGTTTGGCGAAGCCAAGCGAGTTTAGCGGGGTGTCATTATCCAGCGCCATGTTGGCGTCTCCTTGGATTTTGAGGAAGGCGTCGAAGAATATAAGAAAATCCTACAGACTCTCAAGGGGCATGGTTCACATCTCGTTAAGCCGTATAGGCCAAATCTGTGTCAGCACAATAAGGGATACGGTGATGTTTTTGAAGAAAGTGGATGGGCCGCGTGCTGTGACGCTGCCAGATGGGACAACTATGACCCGCGCCGATCTACCGCCGGAGACCACGCGCCGCTGGGTAGCATCGCGTAAGGCCGCGGTGGTTCGTGGCGTCCTGTATGGCTTGTTGCCAGAAAAGGAAGCGATGCAGCGCTACGGGTTAAGTGAAGAAGAATTTCGCAGTTGGGTGGCTGCAATCGCGGATCATGGGGTCGACGCGTTAAAGGCAACAGCCTTGAAAAAATATCGACAACCCTAGTCAACGAAGCATATTAACCATTATGGTAACTGTGCGTTAACCTTTTTCCATCAAGGTTAACGCAACTTGAGAAAATGAGCATACAGGCGGAGACTTGAGAGCATGCGTATACTTCTGGTGGAAGACGATCCAACAACTGCAAAAAGCATCGAGCTAATGTTGACCCACGCGAACCTGAACGTCTATGTGACGGATCTGGGTGAAGAGGGCATCGATCTGGCTAAGCTTTACGATTACGATCTGATCCTGCTTGACCTGAATTTGCCAGACATGAATGGCCACGAAGTGCTGCGTCAGCTGCGTTTGTCGCGCATAGAAACACCCATTTTGATCCTGTCGGGTGAAGACGATACTGAGAACAAAATCAAGGGCTTCGGCTTCGGCGCTGACGACTATATGACCAAACCATTCCACCGGGAAGAACTGGTTGCACGTATCCACGCCATTATCCGTCGCTCCAAAGGTCACTCACAGTCGATCATCAAGACCGGTAAGATCGCTGTTAATCTGGATGCGAAAACTGTCGATGTTGACGGCAAGTCCGTGCACCTGACCGGCAAAGAGTACCAGATGCTGGAGCTTCTGAGCCTTCGTAAGGGAACAACTCTGACGAAAGAAATGTTCCTGAACCATCTATATGGTGGCATGGATGAACCTGAGTTGAAAATCATCGACGTATTCATCTGCAAGCTGCGCAAAAAATTGAGCACGGCAACCGATGGTGAAAACTACATCGAAACTGTGTGGGGCCGTGGCTATGTACTACGTGATCCACAAGAGGACGTGATGTCCGGTGGCCCACGTTTGGCCGTTGGTGCATAAAAATGTTTGGGCAATGGGTCTAAAGTAGGCTCATTGCCAAACGGCATTCTTACCGAATTCAATACTACCTATATTCTGCATCTAGACCTCAGTCGCGCCTCCTCTTATCACCGTATCATCAGGTGGCAGGAGGCGTACGTGCAGCATACCGAGGACAAATTATCCATTTCGCTTTCTGAACAGGATGCCCGCAAAGAGTTGCTGCTCCTTCAGGAAAACTTGCGCCTGGCTGATGTTGCCTACCACCAAAAAGACTCTCCCGTTCTTTCTGATGCCGCCTACGATGAGGCCAAGAAACGGTATCTTGAACTTTTAGAGCTTTTTCCACAGTTTGACGAAATTGCTACCCTGTCCGGTAAAGTCGGAGCACCTGCGGCTTCGGGTTTTGGCAAAATCACCCATTCCCAGCGGATGTTGTCTTTAGGTAACGCCTTTGAGGATGCAGATGTCGAGGATTTTGACGCCGGCGTTCGTAAGTATCTCGGCCTGTCAAACCATGTTTCGTTGGCATATACAGCTGAACCGAAAATTGATGGGCTGTCTCTTTCGATCCGCTATGAAAACGGAGTGCTCAAGCAAGCAGCTACGCGTGGCGATGGGTCGGTTGGTGAAAACGTTACCGAAAATGCGCTGACCATTGCCGATATACCGCATCAGATAGAAAATGCGCCTGACGTTTTGGAAGTTCGTGGTGAAGTTTATATGAGCCACGCAGATTTTGCGATGCTCAATCAGCGGCAGATCGAACGTGGAGGTAAAGTCTTTGCCAATCCTCGTAACGCCGCAGCCGGGTCTTTACGGCAGCTGGATGCTGAAATCACTCGAGCCAGACCGTTAAAGTTCTTTGCCTATAGCTGGGGGGAAGTGTCTTCTCCGGTGGCCGAAAATCAGATGGAGGCAATTAAGAGATTGAAAAGTCTAGGGTTTGATGTGAATCCGCTGACTAAGCTCTGTCAAAATCCGTCCGAAATGATTGACCACTACCATCAGATCGAAGCCCAACGTGCTACACTTGGCTATGATATTGATGGGGTTGTTTACAAAGTGAATGACCTTGATTTGCAGGAACGCCTTGGTTTTCGTTCAACCACGCCGCGATGGGCAATTGCACACAAGTTTCCTGCGGAACTCGCCTGGACCAGGATTGAAAGCATCGATATTCAAGTCGGTCGTACCGGAGCGCTTAGCCCGGTTGCGCGGTTGGCACCGGTTACAGTCGGCGGAGTTGTGGTCTCAAACGCGACGCTACATAATGAGGACTACATCGCTGGGCGGGATTCCAAAGGGGCGTTGATCCGTGAGGGTAAAGATATTCGCATCGGAGACTGGGTTCAGGTCTATCGTGCTGGCGATGTTATTCCAAAAGTTGCAGATGTTGATCTAGCCAAGCGGCCGACCAGTTCGGAAACCTTTGTTTTCCCTCACATTTGCCCTGAATGCCAAAGCCCGGCTGTGCGTGAAGAGGGGGATGCGGTTCGCTATTGCTCTGGTGGCATGATTTGCCCTGCTCAAGCCAAGGAAAAACTGAAACATTTTGTTGGACGCAAAGCTTTTGATATCGAAGGGCTTGGCGCTAAACAGGTCGAAATGTTCTATGATGATGACGTCCTTCCTATTCGTGAGCCTGCAGATATTTTCACTTTGGCGGCACGTGACCAGAATAATTTTACCAAGCTAAAAAATAGAAATGGCTGGGGCGAGCAAAGCGCCACAAATCTGTTTGCAGCTATCGAGGAAAAGCGCCGTATCGAGTTTGGCCGTATGTTGTTTTCGCTTGGTATTCGTCATGTCGGTGAGGTCGCAGCTAAAGATCTAGCACTACATTTTTCAACCTGGAATAGTCTGAAGGATGGGGTGGTCGCAGCCAGACCCGCTGCTCTGGCATGGCGCTTTGCTGACGAGGCTGAAGATGCCGAGCGCATTCTTGCGGTAGCTGAAGGTCGCCGAGCAAAGGTTAAGGAAACTCGCGATGCGGCCATTGCACAATGTGATGTCGACGCATCATCCCAGTCTGTTTGGCAAGACATGCTGGGAATAGATGGCGTGGGTGCGACGGTTATCCTGTCCTTGACCGATGCATTTGCAAATGTTGAAGAACGTGCAGCTATTCTAAGATTGGCCAATGAACTAGATGTAATCCCTCCGAAGGCGCCTTCCAATGAAAGCCCCGTAGCTGGAAAAACAGTGGTTTTCACCGGAACTCTCGAAAAAATGACCCGCGCAGAGGCGAAGGCCCGCGCAGAGTCACTTGGCGCAAAAGTGTCTGGATCGGTGTCGGCAAAAACCAATATTTTGGTCGCTGGTCCTGGGGCTGGATCCAAAGAGAAAAAGGCAAAAGATTTGGGGGTCGAAATCCTTGACGAAGACGGCTGGCTGACGTTGATCAATTTGGCATGAGCGGCCGCCCAGAAATTTTGTTTCCGCTGTTTGCGGGTTTGGAAACCCTTTTGGGAGTTGGTCCAAGAACGGCTGCTAACTTCCATCAAATAGGTGTGGAAACGCCTCGTGACTTGTTGTTTTCACTACCTTATTCACTTGTCGACCGACGCAGGCGCTCAACAATCAAAGACGTCGACCTCCCTGCTGTTGTTACGGTGGAAGTCACTATTGGCTCACACCGTGCAGCGCGCAATAAGGGGGGCGCCTATCGTATTCATGTCGAAGACGCTGAAGTTGATTTCCAGTTAGTGTTCTTTCATGGACGAAGTCGCTATTTGGAATCTCAGGTTCCCGAGGGCACGCGCCGTGTGGTTTCAGGTAAAATCGAAATTTTTGATGGGCTCGCCCAGATGGTGCATCCGGATCACATGCTTCCGGTGGGGGAAGCTGATGAGATCCCTGATTATGAACCTGTTTATCGGCTAACACAGGGAATTACCCAAAAGACATTTTTTAAGGCTGCGCAATCCGCCCTGAAAATGGTACCAGAGCTATCGGAATGGATTGACCCGTCGCTCCTCAACAAGGAAAGTTGGCCTGCGTGGCATCAGGCCATCCAATCTGGGCACAATCTAAATGGTCTGGATGAACTGGATCCGCAATCTCCTGCGCGTGCACGCTTGGCATATGATGAACTGTTTGCACACCAGTTGACTCTTTCTCTTGCCCGTCAGGTCGAACGAAAATCACCCGGTATAGTCAGTGTGGCGGATGGCAGCCTGCAAAGTAAGGTTCTGGCAGCATTGCCATATCGACCAACTGGTGCGCAGAGCCGTGCTATCTCTGAAATTACAAACGACTTGAGTTTAGACAAGCGGATGAACCGGTTGTTGCAGGGGGACGTTGGCTCAGGAAAAACTTTGGTTGCTTTCATGGCATTACTGGTTGCGGTTGAAGCATCCGGTCAGGGCGTGATGATGGCGCCAACCGAGATTTTGGCGCGTCAACATCTCGAAGGGTTAAAGCCCCTGGCCGAAGACGCTGGTGTGGTGCTTGAACTCTTAACTGGGCGCGACAAAGGCGCGGAACGTCGGGCAAAACTGACCGCGCTGGAACGTGGTGATATTCAAATTCTTGTTGGTACACATGCGGTGTTTCAACAAGACGTAAAGTTCAACGATTTGCGACTAGCAATTGTAGATGAACAACATCGGTTCGGCGTCCGTCAACGTATGGAACTTGCAGAGAAAGGGCAGGGGGCTGATGTTCTTGTTATGACTGCAACTCCAATCCCACGTTCGCTGGCCCTAGCGCAATATGGCGATATGGATATATCGATTCTGGATGAGAAACCGCCAGGGCGCAAACCGGTCAAAACTGCTGTGATTAGCACTGAACGGATTGACGAGGTGATCAGCCATCTTCGTCATGCCATAGACGAGGGACGACAATGTTATTGGGTCTGTCCACTGGTTGAAGAATCAGAGGTCATGGATCTGATCGCAGCCGAGGAACGGTTCAAGCGTTTGCGTGCAGTACTGGGTGAAGGTGTGGTCGGTCTGGTTCACGGTCAAATGCCGGCGGCCGAGAAAGACGCGGCAATGGCGGCATTTCAGAGAGGTGAAACATCGGTTCTGGTCGCCACAACGGTCATTGAAGTTGGGGTAAACGTTCCTAACGCCTCTATTATGGTGATCGAGCGAGCCGAAATCTTTGGTCTTGCACAACTGCACCAACTCCGGGGCCGGGTTGGTCGGGGCAGCGCTGAGGCTACATGTCTGCTGATGTATCAAGCCCCTTTAGGAGCCACCGGGCGTAAACGGTTGAAAGTGCTACGCGAAACCGAAGATGGGTTTGTCATCGCAGAGACCGATTTGCAAATGCGGGGGGCAGGCGACATGATTGGAACTGCGCAATCGGGCCTCCCGCGGTTTCAGATTGCCGATCTGGAACGGCAGGCCGATTTGATGGAAATAGCACAAAGCGATGCGCGGACGCTGCTATCTGTGGATCCAGAACTAACTAGCTCGCGTGGCCAAGCCGCGCGTGTTCTTTTGTGGTTGATGCGCCAAGATCAAGCCATTCGTTTGATTTCAGTAGGTTAGCCGCGTCAGATCTCCTGTGACTCTTTTTGTTCTCTTTTGTTCTCTTTTGTTCTTTACAAGATGGGGCGGAATGTGAGAACAAAGGGTCAACAAGCGCCGAAGAGCGTGATCAACAGACCCAAGACAGCCCGGAGGCGCACGTTATGTTTGAACAAATCAAGAACACACTGCAGGTTTCTTCTGCCACATTGTTACAGGATGCGGTTGGTGCGGCTTCTCTTGTTGTCATGTTGGTTGTGGCTCTGCACATGCCCGGGCTTGTCTAAATACCTATTTCCTGATTGCACTCTTATGCCGGTTGCGCCTGCATCCTGTCCCAAAATGATGTTGGGGATCTCTGCCTGTCCTGATCCCACACTGGATCTACCTCATGATCCGCCGGTCGCACCCGGATCCCGCATAAGAGTGTACCCTACCGCCGCCATCTGCCCAGATGTGCGGCGGTTTTTTTCGTTTGCGCGATTAGACTTGAACAATCTTGCTGCCCATCTTGCGACAGCAATTGGGGTCGATAGATTTTACTTCGTCAACCTATTGGGACGGAAGGCAGAATTATGGCATGGAAGGCCACGTTGAAACCGTCGCTTTTTGGTCCAACATATTGTTAATGCGTAAAAACAGATTTGAGATGTCAAATTATGCGCAATTTTCTCTCGAAATCTGTTCAATAGCCTCAACGGTGGCCTCAAGTGACAACATGATTGATGCATGCCGATTTTTAAAAGCACGTGCTGGAATCAAAACTTCAAAGTCCTCAAAAGGCGCATCAGGAACAGCACCTTCTTGGGTTAGCATCTGTTTTAGCTGGTTACGGGCGGTCACAATTTCATCTTTTGTTCGGCCAAGAACAGCCGCACCAAAAACCGAAGCTGAAGCCTGACCAAGGGCGCATGCTTTAACATCCTGGCCAAACTCAGAAATCTTCCCGTCCAACATTCGCAAGTCAACTGTAACAGTTGATCCACAAAGCGGTGCACGCTTTTTAACCGTGGCATCGGGCGCACTCAAGCGTTCCAGATTGGGGATATCAGCTGCCAACGCCAAAATACGCGTGGAGTAGAGTTTGATCAGATCATTTTCACCGGACATGCGTGTTCCTTGGGCTTTCCCTAGCTAGTCGTTCTCAATACATAGGGTGCCAATATCCAGATGCAAAAGGTTTTTAGCATGTCGTTTGATCCCAGCAGTTTAACTTATAATGAAGTCGGCCTGATCCCCTGCATTGCACAGGACGAAGAGAGCGGAGAGATCTTGATGATGGCCTGGATGAATGCGGAGTCGGTGTCTCGAACTCTACAAACGAACAAGGTTACTTATTGGTCACGTTCTAGACAGTCTTTTTGGATCAAAGGAGAAAGTTCAGGCCATGTCCAACAGCTGATTGATCTACGCGTCGACTGCGACCGGGATTGTTTGTTGGCAATCGTTCGCCAGACCGGCCCTGCCTGTCACACAAACCGGCGGAGCTGTTTTTACACTTCGATTCAAGGGGATGAAGAGGTTGAGCTAATGCAGCCAATGGTGTGAATCTTTTCCTGCCAGCTTTGGAAGAAGAAACGTGGACCTGATTTCAGGTGGACTTAGTCAAGGCCAACCATTTTGCGGATGTCCTGTGGGCTGGCGCCTTCGGAGCGATATTTGGATATCGCGCGGGCGTCATCACGTTTTGCCAAGCGCTTACCAACGTCATCACGGACTAGGGGATGGTGATAATAATTCGGAGGTGAGTAGCTAAGATCGACGTCGTTTCCGATCAAGTGACCAAGAATCCGGTGGATCATCGTCGCTTCTAATAGGTCGTCGCCTCTAACTACATGGTTTACCTTTTGAGCCGTGTCATCAACCACAACCGCCAGATGATAAGCCGCTCCCATGTCTTTACGGCAAACTACAACGTCACCAATCGTGGCGAGCATTTGTTCACGCGTAAATTCATATGTTTGGGCCCGCGTATTTGCCAGAGGCCCCATTTCAATGAAGCAGGCCAGCTCTTCCGGCATTGCGGTACGCTTGGTGAACAGTTTTGATGACCAAGTAGGGTGACTTAGCGCTTTGCTTAGATTGAGACGTAGTGTCACATTTTTTGGTCTGGAATTGGTCGGGACTTCGTCAACGCCACTATGGGCTCGACAGGTGCCTGGGTAGATTAAACCATCAGGACCCAAAAGCGGTGCGCCCTCTTGAGGCGCTGATTGGGCATCACGTATGTCGCGCCGAGAGCATGTACATTCATAGAGCAATCCTTTGTCCCATAGCGCGGTTAGTGCACGATCGTATTGGGATTGGCACTCAGACTGTTTCCGACAAGGGGTGGCCCATGATAAGCCGAGCCAACTAAGATCCTCGTAAATCTGCTCTTCCCAATGTTCACGCGCGCGCGACTGGTCAAGATCATCTATCCGCAGCAGAAAATCACCGCCTTCTGCAACAGACATATCATGAGCGAGCATAGCTGAGTAAGCATGGCCCAAATGTAAAGGGCCGGTGGGGGACGGCGCAAATCGAGTGATTAACTTCATAGAATCCCCCCCCCCGGTTTCAAGTTCAGGAAAAGTTTCCAAGCCATTCCGACCAAACAATTTTTGCTCGATCTGTATATGCTTTGTAACGATCTTTACGGCCTCGGCGACCACCTTTCAAACCTTCGACGGGTTGGAACAATCCAAAGTTCACGTTCATTGGCTGAAAGGTCTTTGCCTCCGCGCCACCGGTGATGTGGTGGATAAGTGCGCCCATGGCGCTATTTTGCGGAACAGTTGGTATGTCATGGTCAAGGATTTCTGCGGCGGCCATGCGGCCGGCCAAGAGCCCCATTGCAGCGCTCTCGACATAGCCCTCAACTCCAGTGATCTGCCCGGCAAACCGAATATTAGGTTTTGATTTCAGGCGCATCTGCTGGTCAAGCAATGTAGGGGAGTTCAGGAACGTGTTGCGATGGATTCCTCCAAGGCGGGCAAACTGTGCCTCCTGCAGCCCAGGGATCATCCGCAACACCCGCGTTTGAGCGCCGTACTTCATTTTTGTCTGAAAACCTACAATATTGTACAATGTTGCCAGCTTGTTATCCCGCCGCAACTGCACCACCGCATATGCCTTCTCGTCGGGTTTGTGACTGTTGGTAAGGCCAACTGGTTTCATTGGCCCAAAGCGAAGTGTCTCTCGGCCGCGTTCCGCCATGACCTCAATTGGCAAGCAGCCATCGAAATAGCCCGCTGTTTCACCTTCATGAAATTCTGTTTTTTCAGCGACAAGCAGGGCGTCGATAAATGCCTCATACTGATCTTTGGTCATCGGACAGTTGAGGTAAGCGGTGCGCTCTTCTTCTGTCTCACCTTTGTCATAGCGCGATTGCATCCATGCCTGCGACATGTCGATGCTGTCCGCATATAAAATTGGGGCGATTGCATCAAAAAACGCCAGTGCTTCGGCACCGGTCTCAGCTTGAATCGCCTGTCCTAAAGCGGAGGATGTCAGTGGCCCAGTAGCAAAGATCCAGTGGCCATCATCTGGAAGTTCGGTGACTTCGTCGTAGGATACAGAAATATTGGCGTGGCTAGTTAACTTGTCAGTTACGGTCTGAGCAAAAGGCTCGCGGTCAACGGCAAGCGCACCACCGGCCGGCAGGCGGTGTTGATCTGCGGTGGCCATGATCAACCCGTTTGCAGCGCGCATTTCCCAATGTAACAGGCCAACAGCGTTTTGTTCGTCATCATCCGAGCGGAAGGAGTTCGAGCAAACCATTTCGCCCAGGTTTCCGGTCTGGTGTGCAAAGGTTTCAACTTTGGGCCGCATTTCGTGGATTACCACTGAAACGCCCATATTTGCAGCCTGCCAGGCTGCTTCGGACCCGGCCATGCCGCCGCCCACGATATGCAATGTCTGTGTCATGAACTCGACATAGGGCAGGGGGCGATCCAGCGCAATATGGCCCGCGTGGATAAGAGGTGGTCGGGATCAAGTAGACCAAACCCAAGGCTGTAGGTTCTGCAATTTGGGGAAGGGAACATTTGGGGTCGCTGCTGCAGGAATGTCGAACCGGGGAGAGACCGGTTTGGAGGGACCTTCCACAGGCAGCGACCCAAATTGTGACCGGACGATGTGCCCTGCCCAATCATTGCCATGTTCTTGCCTTTATTAAAAGGCCCGATATGGAAACAATACGCACCGAAACGTAAACAAAGACTAAAATTTTACAAAAACTTTAATCCACCTGCCAGTTGGGGGGTCTTTTTTCTGCAAAAGCCTCCATCCCTTCGACCGTGTCTTGGTCGAGCAGGTTCTCAACGATGACTTCGCTTGTATAGGCATAGGCCTGATCCAATGGCATTTGAAGTTGTTGATAAAAGGCTCGCTTGCCTATTTTGACTGCTGTTCTCAACTTACTAGCAATGGTCGTTGCAAGTTTTAGTGCCTCGCTTTCTAGCTCCTCGACGGGGACGGCGCGGTTGATCAGGCCCAGATCTGCTGCACGGGATGCAGAGATAAAATCACCAGTTGTTAATAGTTCAAAGGCCTGTTTTCTGGGAATGTTCCGTGACAGGGCGACCATAGGGGTCGAGCAGAACAGGCCAATATTGACGCCGTTGACGCCAAATTTTGTGTCTTCTGCTGCGACGGCCAGATCACAGGAGGCAACCAATTGACAGCCCGCTGCGGTGGCAATTCCGTGAACTTGTGCGATGACGACCTGTGGAAGCGATTGAAGTCCCATCATCACGGCGGTGCAGCGTGCAAACAGATCCCGATAGTAGGCTTTACCACCATCTTCTTCGCCTCGGGCGGCGTTCATCTGTTTGATATCATGTCCGGCGCAAAAACCTTTGCCGACCCCAGATAAAATGACCACTTTGATTGTGCTTTCCTTGTGCAGCGAATCAATTTGCATCTGCAGGGCTGCCAACATTTCGTCAGATAGGGCGTTTAGTTTTTGCGGTGTATTCATAACTAGATGGGCAATTGAGCCCGTGTCGTGACGTCGTAAAATTGTCATCTTGCTCTCCTCGTCGTGCCTGTCCAACCTTAGGTGGCGCATGACCGGGAGGATAGTATGGGCTTGCAAATGGATGCAGCGGAGTTGGCGAAATTTCTGGACCAAGTGTTTCCACAGGTGCGGGGGGAGTTTCTTGTTGAGGCGCTGGAGGAAGAAAAAATCCTCATGCGGCTTTGTGTACAAGATAAGCATCTACGCCCTGGAGGTACGGTTTCTGGTCCATCGATGTTTGCATTGGCGGATTGTGCGGCTTACGCCATGACATTGGCTCGAATTGGCGAACAGGCGCTGGCGGTTACCACGGGCTGTTCAATGGACTTTATGCGTAAACCCGCAGCCGGTTCCGACTTGTTGGCTACCTGTTCGTTGCTGAAGTTGGGTCGAACTTTGGCGGTCTGTGACATTTTGATACATTCCGTCGGAATGCAGGCGCCAGTGGCGCGTGCCAGCATGACATATTCAATTCCTCCAAACCGATCAGTCTAATTGGTGCAGATCGGTGCACTGTTACTTCATCTCAAAATGTTTAGCCTTAAACGATAATGGTATTAAGGTGAGCGATTTTCAAAAAAGGCTTGCACTTCCCTTACCGAGATAAAAAAGGGCCGGGGTTTCCCCCGGCCATGTAGTGGTTCTGGTGTCCCTGGGGATCAAGGGCGCCAGAACGGAAGAGTGGCTTGATAATGGGCTTCGGCGCGGCTGAGGCCGATGTCATCCAGTTGTGTTTGAGTTAGACGGCGCAGATGTTTTCGTGTTCTCTTACGCAGGCTCCACTTGGTAATGAGCACAGCAAAGGTGACGGCCAGCTGCGCTAACACCGGTAAAGCCGGGCGGCTAACCAGAAAGGACATGTTAGACTGAGTCATGTGAGCGTGCTGTACCATGGTGTGCTCCAATATTGTGTTGATACAATCCTGCGAGTGTGTTACTTGTTTTTGATACAAAGCGGAAAATGTATTGTCCATGGAAGGATTGTAATGAGTACAATTTGGCCTCATGACCTTGGTGATACCAAAGGTCCGAAGTATAAGAAGCTGGCTGATACAATCCGTTCGGCTGTTGGTTCAGGGACCTTGTCGATCGGTGCAAAGCTGCCGCCGGTGCGCGAATTGTCATATCAACTGGGTATTACCCCTGGGACGGTAGCGCGCGCATATTCAATTTTAACCGAAGAAGGCCTTTTGCAAGCCGAAGTTGGCCGTGGAACGTTTGTTGCAGCCGCCAAAAAGCCTGTGCTTGATGATGTATGGGCAAGGCAATTGCATATTCACGAGATCAAAAATCCTGGACACATCAGCCTGTTTAGTCCTCGAATTCCAGATGTTGGGCAGGTTGCAGCGATGCGGGATGCGTTGAGGTTGGTTGCGCAAGGGCCTGATTTGGCCTTTCTAAGCTATCCAACACGAGACGCCTATACCCCATTGCGTGAGGCGGTGGTGAATTGGTTGTCGGAGCTTCCATTGGGAAGCTTGAGTGAACAGGAGGTTGTGTTGACCCATGGTGGGCAAAGTGGCCTGATGGTCGTCATGCAGGCTTTGTTGCGGGGGCCGCAACCAACCATTTTGGTCGAAGATTTATCATATGCTGGTTTTCGACGTGCCGCAGAACTTCTTCGTGCGCAAGTGGTTGGGGTTGAAATGGACGAATGTGGCATTCTGCCCGATGCACTGGAAAAAGCAGCCCGTAAAACTGGAGCACTGGTCCTTTGTACCAGTCCAGAAGTGCACAATCCGACCGGATTGTACACACCTTTAGAAAGACGGCAGGAGATTGTACGGATCGCACGTCGTCATGGCATTCAGATTATCGAAGATGACTGTTATCGTATGGGCGATCCAAGAGCGCCAAGTTACCGTGCTCTGGCACCTGAGCTGGGGTGGCATGTCAGTTCAATCTCAAAATCCTTGACCCCAGCCTTACGAATTGGCTTTGCTCTGGCGCCCCAAGGGCGAGGCCCAGACCTGCGCAGGGTGGCTGAGCATGGCTATTTTGGCCTGGCACAGCCACTTGCGGCGCTAAGTTGCATTCTTTTAGGCGACCCAAAAACCAAAGATCTGGTGCGGGCAGTTCAAAAAGAGATGGCGCGCTATATACGTGTCGCTGTGAACGCGCTGGGTGGGTTTGATCTGACTTGGGATGATCAGGTACCATTTGTATGGTTGAGGCTGCCTGCTGGTTGGCGTTCGGCTGCCTTTAGCCGCGCGGCTGCGGCGCAGGGGGTGCAGATCCGATCAGCGGATGAATTTGCACTTCGTGATGGCCGTGCACCCAATGCCGTACGTATTGCGATAAATGCTCACGTGTCTTTAGCAGAGTTTGAAAGTGCAATGCTGCGGTTGAGGGCACTCTTGGATAGCCCTCTTGAGCAAATTAGCGTTTAGGGGTGGGGTAGTATAATACCTATTTTGTAACATATTGAAAACACGTGGTTTAATATCAATTAGTGTGGTTGACTGGTGTGCAGGATAGCCGTAAACCCCGGTAATCGAATTCGAATGACGGACTTGCTCTGTTGTTTCTAACGTCAAACAGGATTTACCTGCCATGAAAACCTTTTCTGCTACCCCAGCAGACATCGAGAAGAAATGGATCATCATCGACGCCGAAGGCGTGGTGCTGGGCCGTCTTGCCTCGATTGTAGCCATGCGTCTGCGTGGCAAGCACAAGCCGTCCTTCACTCCTCACATGGATTGTGGTGACAATGTCATCGTCATCAATGCTGATAAAGTGCAGATGACTGGCAAAAAACGCGAAGAAAACTTCTATTGGCACACCGGTCACCCGGGTGGCATCAAGTCGCGCACCAAGCAGCAGATCCTCGAGGGTAAGCACCCCGAGCGCGTCATGATCCAAGCGGTCAAGCGCATGTTGCCGGGCAATAAGCTCAGCCGCCAGCTGATGACAAACCTGCGTGTGTACGCTGGTGCCGAGCATCCCCATGAGGCGCAAAGCCCCGACGTTCTGGACGTAAAGTCCATGAACAAGAAAAACACCCGGAGCTAATGTAGATGTCTGATCAGATCAACACTCTCGAAGAGCTGAGCGCCGTTGCTGGCGTTGAAGCCGTCGCCGAAGACATCATCGCACGTGAGCCTGTGCGTGATGAACTGGGCCGTTCCTATGCAACCGGTAAGCGTAAAGACGCTGTTGCCCGCGTATGGATCAAGCCGGGTTCCGGCAAGGTCACCGTTAACGGCCGTGAAATCAATGTGTATTTTGCACGCCCGGTTCTGCAGATGATCCTGCGTCAGCCGTTCCAGATTTCTGGCACAGAAGACCAGTTTGATGTCTATGCTACCGTTAAAGGTGGCGGTCTGTCCGGCCAGGCCGGCGCAGTCAAGCACGGCATTTCTAAAGCTTTGCAGCTGTACGATCCCAGCCTGCGTGGCGCACTGAAGGCTGCTGGCTTCCTGACCCGTGACTCGCGCGTTGTAGAACGTAAGAAATACGGTAAAGCCAAAGCCCGGAAGAGTTTCCAGTTCTCCAAGCGTTAAGTTTAGAACATATCTTATTGAAAAGGCCACGCAATTTGCGTGGCCTTTTTGTTTGGTGCAACAGTAATGTTTGGATTTTTTGATGGGGTCCACTGACATCCGGGTGGATTAGTAGGCTGTTAGCCCAGACTTTAGGCGTTGGGGGTAGTCGGTTGGGAACTGCCATACCGCACTGTCTTGCACCCGTGCTAAGCCTCGTGCCGCTGGAGAAAGCCCTTTGAGGAGAGACACAAAAATGTCGCTGCTGGCCCAAGGGGAGGATCGAAAATACCAATGACCGTTGCCCAAATCAGCCCCCAACGCATTGCTGGCATCAATGAGCGACAATCGTGGCTCTGCCTTCAGGAGATCTTCAATTCCAGAGGGGACTTCATCCTTGGCCGCGACTTGACCTAATCGATTTCGCCCAAACATGATTCGGCTGAGGTTTAATGCGGCATCGCTACTAGACATATAGATCGTTAAGTGGTCCATGCCCTCCAGCAACCCATCCGCAAGTGCTTGTGTGAAATAAGTACGGTCTAGGTCACTGCCAATTAGGATCACTTGGCCCAACTTTGCCTGTCGTTTTCCGGAAGCTTGATTTTGCAGTGCAATTTGGTAGGCAACTTCAAACACCAATCTGGAACCAGCGCTATAGCCGATCAGATGAATCCGTTGGGCTTGGGTTTTGTCTGATAAGAGTTCAACCAGCTTTCGCAAATTCCGGCGTGTGGCCCCTGCGGTTTCCAGATCTCTAATGTATGCCAGCCGACTTGGTGTCGCTGGCCAGTTGTAGCTGATAAAAGCCCCCTGATAGCCTAGAAAATGCTGCAGCTCCTTGGACACCAAAGTTGGGTATTCAAAGTCGACATTATAGCCGTGAACGTAGATAAACACGTCCTGGTTTCCGGACTGTGCTAGCTGCCGATCTATGCTTTGTGTGAAGTTCCTGGCTGCTTCACGTGTGGCTTGTTCGGGCAGCGGGTGTCCCTGTTCATCTGCCGATGAAAATGGCATTGGCCCGAATTCATGCACTGCAGATACGCGAAGGGTCCGCGCAATGTCACGTTCTGCCGTTTGGGAGATCTGCTGTAAATCCTGCCAACTTGTTGCCGGTGGCGTCATTTTCACATCTACAAGCCCAGTTCGTAGCGCAATACCTCGGTCATTGGCGTAATAGGTCTGTTTGTCGCTTGTTCCGGCTACCCGGCGATCAGTGGCATAAAACAGTTGAGTATGAGACAGAACTTGCCGTGCTGCTTGGTTGTTAAACGGATCCAAATCGCCTTCTACATAAACTGTGGGCGAAGGCATAAGCTCTAGTTCGTTATACACATTTTCGCCGCATCCAGACAAAAGCAGGCCCATTGCAACCCAACGGGTCATTCGCGAAACCGCTGTTGGACAGGAGGAGGGCAAGCGGTACAAAATCTGAATCACAGGGTGCTCGTCTAATTAAATGAGTACTAAGTATCGGGGTCTATCAGCCCTAAGCCACGCAAATAAATGCCGATACCTGACTCCAACAAATCTTCTGGTGAGAATGGCGACGCGGTACCTGGTGTGTTTCGGGCATATAGCTCCACCACCCCATGGCTAAGTGCCAAGATATGGGCAGAAAACATCGAAGCTGGTGGTCGCTTATGCAATGGAATATGTTCGCATAGCTCAGTGGCAGCGCGTTCTAATATACCTCGGGCACGGGCTGCGGCATCAGCGAGTTCCGGTGTTCTGTTGACGGAAATACCACTTTCAAACATAGAAATGTAGTGACCGGGGTGTTTGCGGGCAAATGCAAGATAGGCACGGCCAGTGGATTCGAAAGCCGCCAATGCCGAAGGCTGGCCTTTATCATATGCATATTGCATTAGATCGGCGAACATCGAAAAACCTTGGCGTGCAGCTTCCGCAATCAAGTCTTCGCGGCCTTCAAAATGCCGGTAAACTGCTGCGGGCGTTACACCTGCTTGCTTAGCTGCTTCGGACAGGGTGAACCCGGTTGGTCCCTTGATCTCAATTAGTCGCAAAGCGGCCTCGACCAGGGCTTGGCGCAAGTTTCCGTGATGATAACCTCTCTTAGGCATTCCAGATATCCAACCCTCCACAGATTGTTTTATCAACCGTTCCAAGGGCTTTATCGTCTTTGTTATCGTAATCAAGTTCGGAAAGCACGTGCCGTATAGCCGCAAGACGAGCCCGTTTTTTGTCCTCGGACTTGATCACCGTCCATGGTGCTTCCTGGCTATGTGTGCGCTCTAACGTTTCTGTAATTGCCACGGTATAGTCGTCCCAGCGTTCCAGCCCATTGATGTCGATCGGGCTGAGTTTCCATTGCTTCAGGGGATCTTTCTCACGTTTCAAAAATCGCTGTAACTGTTCGGCACGCCCAACATTCAGCCAAATTTTGAACAGCTTGATCCCGTCATCTACCAGTGCTCGCTCAAATCCGTCGACCTGACGAAAGAAACGCTCTCGCTGATCATCACTGCAAAAGCCAAACACCTTTTCAACAACACCGCGATTATACCAGCTTCGATCGAAAAAGGTGATTTCGCCCCCTGACGGAAGGTGGTCTATGTAACGTTGGAAATACCATTGCGTTTGTTCGGCTTCTGAGGGCTTAGCAAGGGCGACTACACGAGCTCCTCGAGGGTTAAGGTTCTCTCGAAACCGCTTGATTGTACTGCCTTTACCAGCAGCATCACGACCTTCAAACAGCACTGCAACGCGTTGACCTGATTGTTTGATCCAAGCCTGCATTTTAACAAGTTCAATTTGCAAACTGGCCATGTCACGCTCGTAATTTTTTCGGTTTAGCCTGACAGAGTGCGGATAGTTCTGGTCCAATATTTTGCCTTTACCCGCAGTCCGGATAGCATCTCGAACTTCAATTGGAGCAGCGTCTTCGTAGTAGGCACTGATGGCACCGTTGAATGGCAATTGCATGTTGAAAACCTTCCTGACCTCAATCCCTTATATGGTAACCGCTGGGAAAATGTGAATCGCTTTGACGTAATTGTGCATGTCATCATCTGGCCAGGACATGGCTGAGATCATTTTGTTCAGTCTGCCCGTGTGAATTCAGCGAGACAACTGGAAGATGAAGTTGGGCACGTAACTATCTTGTTCCTGCTGAAAAATTCGACTTACTTACCAATATTGGCCATGTCATATGGAGTGGTTTGATAGATCTCATTGATCCAGTTTCCATACAGCAGATGCGCATTGCTGCGCCAACGATTCAGAGGTTTTTGATTGGGGTCATCATCTGGGTAATAGTTGACTGGCACATTGATTGCAGAGCCCTCAGCTATATCTCGATCGTATTCTTGTTTCAGGCTATCACTGTCATATTCAAAATGGTTGAATATGAATAACGCGCGGTGGTCTGGATCCTGGATCAAGCAGGGGCCTACCTCTGCGCTTCCAAGCAAGGTGTGTAGCCCAGGGCAGGCATCAACTTCCTGTTGGCGAATTTCGGTCCATCTGGACACCGGAACAACGAAATCGTCGGAAAACCCCCGCAGATATGGCGAGGCTGGGGCCAAGTTTTGATGCCGAAAGCAGCCAAACGCTTTTTGGTCAAGGCTGTGTTTTTGTACGCCATGAAAGTGATTGATCATGGCCATCCCACCCCAGCAGACGCCAAACGTAGAATGCACATTCGTTTGTGTCCATTCGAACACTTCGCGCATCTCATCCCAATAGGTCACTTCCGAGAATTCAAGGTGCTCAATTGGGGCGCCGGTAATAATGACACCGTCAAACTTGCGATCCCGTACTTCCGAGAAAGGCTGATAGAATTCGGCCATGTGCTCTGCTGCTGTATTTCGGGTACGGTGTTCGCTCATGCGGATCAAGGTCAGATCTATCTGCAACGGCGTTGCACCAATCAAGCGAGCAAACTGATTTTCGGTCTGGATCTTCTTGGGCATCAGATTCAACAAGGCAATTTTTAGCGGCCGTATGTCCTGACGTGCCGCCTGATCCGGCGACATCACCATCACACCTTCGTTCGTGAGAACGTCATAGGCGGGCAGGTCAGACGGTATTTTAATTGGCATGTCAGTATCTCGGTTGTCAGTTGGAAAAGATAGTTAGGTGGTTTGTGTTCGGCTCTCAAGAGCAGCATCGATAGCACGAGCAATCAGGTCGGTGAAGCTCGCCTGATTTGTCGCCGATGCGATTTGGTCGGCGGTGACTGTTACGCCCCAATTTTCCGCCATCGCGGCGTATCGCGGTTGTCTATGCGCAAGCGCCCGAGCGTAGGTCGAGCGGATAAAATCATCGGGATCAACTTCGTCTTCAGTGATGTTGTTTTCAAATAGATATTCATTCCAGCACTGCGTCAAAAACTCTGGCTGATAAGACATCGGTTTTGGGGCGCGGTCGAAACGGCGCACCAGTTCGGCGGTATGGTCGTCGTCGCCTTTTATCCAGACCATCAGGGCGTGTTTGGAGAGTTCAGCAAGAACCGGATCCTTAGGATCCATGGTATCGACCCACTCGCAGATTGACCCACCTGTGTCGCAGATGAAATTGTCATAGCCGTAAAGCCGTTGCGCTCTGTCAATAAAGTACTCGGTGTCCAACAGTGCGTGAACTTCGGCCAAACGGAATTGTTCCTGGCGCCGTCGATATTCGCTGATTTCCATCCCGCCCTTGGCCACGCCGCCGGGCTTCCCCAGATAACTTGCCACCGGTGTCAGGTTCTCAAAGCTGATATTTGAGCCAATGTAGATCGAATCCGACAACAAAAGATCGCGCAGAAACGGCACTTTCATGGCCTCAGCCTTGGCATTGTCCGCGATGTATTCGCCCATATAGCGCGTGCCAATGCGATAATCGATCGAGTAGTGAAACCATTGTCCAGCATCTCGCAGCATGTTGCTGACATGGGTTTTACCCAGACCAGACATGCCGAAAAACAAAACACGTTTGCTGGGCGCATCACGCCAGTCTTGTGCAGATGAGTAGAGCATGATGTCTGGCGTCCTTTTAGTGTTCAACCTTGCTAGCCAGTGCTGGTCGCGGGGTCAATCTCTGGCCTAAACCCGCTTAAACCAAAAAACACCCCGCTGCGATACGGGGCGTTTCTGAAACTGTGCTGATACGAGTGGTTAAAAGCGAAAGCCAACTTTGATCCCGGCACCAAAGGATGAGTTGTCGGTAAAGGATGAAGTAAGGAGTGGCGATTTGTTCACCACTGTGGTGGCACTGCCGATACGAGTGTAGTTAATCCCGCCAGACACCACCATGTTGTCCATTGTATAGCGCAGGCCCAGCGTCACACCAAGGCGCCCATCCGTTGGCCCCAAGTTTGAAACTGTGTCGCCGTGGGTCTTTTCATAGGTGATCGCAACCGAACCAGACAGATTTTCTGTCAACTTTCGACCAACACCGATTGTATAGGTGAAAGTATCATTTTTGAACGAAACCAGTGGGTCACCGGTCGCTCCTTTATAAGCGACGGGTGCAATTTCAAAAGCTGACCAGTCCACCCAACGCACACCACCAAACAACAAAGTGCCTTCGGCGATGCCAGTCTGAAAATCTAAATTTACAGCCTGCGGTGTGTCAGTACTGGTGACAGAGTTGGTTGGCGAGCCAGCTAAGACTTCTGTGGTATCCATTTCATGTTTGATCTTGGAGAAATATGTAAGCGCAACACGCAGCGCGATTTCTGGTTTTTCGTAAGCAACCCCAACCAAATACCCAACGCCGGTGTCTCGCTCACCGTTTGCAGTGTACGTCAGGACCGGAATTGACGCCTTTGCCTCTAACGTTTGAACGCGCAGACCAGCATGCACGCTTAATCCGGTGTCCAATTTGTATCGCAGTATCCCGCTCACCGCGTGCGTGTTTAGCTCGGCTGTTGATCCTTGGAAAATGTAGCCTGTCCCCGAAGGATAGGCCACGTCCGCACCGTAGGGCTGGTCGTAGATTATGGCAAAGCTAAATTGATCATTGATATCACGCTTGTAGCTGGCCCCGAGCTGTGGATACCTCTTCGACATGTCCCCTGATGAGCTGCCGAGTGCTGTGCCTGATACATCCGGCGAAACGCTCCCAAAAGAGATCTCTGCATAGTTTCCCGTTTCAAACAGAACACTGATGTTCTGTCCTGACCGACCTGTCCCACCGGCCGATGCGGCACCCGATATCAGCGCCAGCAAAGCTGACGTTGCAAGATAATGTTTCACAATTTCCCCCATCAGACCTTTGTCTGCATTGTTGTTGGGTGAAACTAGCGAACATCATTTCTTTAGATCAATGTTGACGAGACGGAAGCTTTGTCAGCCAGTTGAAAAACAGCGATCTTGATCAGGTATTTTGGGGTCTTTTCGGCGTTTTTGCATCCATAATATTCAAGTAGTTAGCGCCAAATATGACAATTGCGCCACACAATACCCAAAGATCCAACGGTTCACTATAGAGAAGCATACCCAGTATGGCGATAACCGGTAGGCGTGTGAAGTCAATTGGAACCACTACCGTTGCGGGTGCTACTGCCAAGGCGTTTGTGAGGCAGTAATGCGCTGTTAGCCCTGCAACGCCAATCAAGACCAATAATGGTGCGGTGGATGCGCTGGGGAGAGCAATCTCGCCATCATATCCAGAAGCAATCAACCCCATGACCAGCTGCATGGAGGTGAGCCAGAACAGGATGGAACCGATACGTTCCACCTGAGTTAGGCGTTTGGTCAGCAAATTTGTCAGTGCGAAAAAAATGGCGGATCCCGCCGCAGCCATGACCCCGGCATTTATGGTGTCAGGGCTTGGCCGGGTCACGATCAGGATACCAATGAACCCGATCAGGGCCGAGATTGCACGGGCAGATGTCAGCCGCTCTCCGACGATCAAGGGGGCGAGTACCAGCACCCACAGGGGGGAGGTGAATTCCAACGCAAAAACCTGAGCCAGCGGGATAATCGTGACAGCAAAAAACCAAAGGTTTTGACCGGTGAAATGGGCTGCGTTCCGGATAAGGTGCGGACCCAAACGTTGGCCGGATACCTGTTTCCAGCTTCCTGTGACCGTCAATACACCTACAACGATAATCAAACCAATCAGACTTCGATAGGTCATGATTTCAAAGGTATCGAGCGATGATCCTGCTTCACGACCTGCGATAGCCATTGCTGAGAATGAAGCAATGGCACCAGTCATCCACAGCGCCGCCCGCCCGATCTGGACCGGTTGATCTGACATTTTCATTTTCCTCAGCCTAATTCTGCGCGAGAAGGCGTCAAATTCGGTGGGGCGTCAAGGTCATTCTCAGCAGGTTAAAGGTCCCAGTAAGAGCGAAGTTTGAGTGAACACCAAAGTTTATGTTTGCACAACTGGGCAGAAAAAAGCCCGACGTTGTTACGCCGGGCTTTTCTTATTGTTGTACTATTCCCACTCGATCGTGCCGGGAGGCTTCGATGTGATGTCATAAGTTACACGGTTGATGCCTTTGATTTCGTTGATGATCCGCGTTGCGGTCTCACCCAGGAATTCATGACTGAAAGGGTAGTAGTCCGCTGTCATACCATCCACGGACGTGACAGCACGCAGTGCGCAGGCAAAATCATATGTGCGCCCATCACCCATCACGCCAACAGTGCGGACTGGAAGGATGGCAACAAAGGCCTGCCAGATATCATCGTACAATCCGTGCTTACGGATTTGGTCAATGTAAACCGCATCGGCCTCGCGCAGGATTTCCAGTTTCTCACGGGTGATTTCGCCGGGGCAACGAATGGCCAGTCCGGGACCAGGGAAGGGGTGGCGTCCAATGAAACTGGCAGGCAGGCCCAGTTCGCGGCCTAAGGCACGGACTTCGTCCTTAAACAATTCACGAAGGGGTTCGACCAGTTTCAGCCCCATTTTTTCCGGCAGACCACCGACGTTGTGGTGGCTTTTAATTGTTACAGAAGGACCGCCAGAAAACGAAACAGACTCGATGACATCTGGGTAAAGGGTCCCCTGAGCCAGAAATTCTGCGCCTTCAATACTATTTGCGTGTTTTTGGAACACGTCGATGAACAGCTTGCCAATGATCTTGCGTTTGGTTTCAGGATCAGACTGGCCATCCAGCTCGCCTAGGAACAGGTCCTGCTCATCAGCGTGAATAAACTGCATGTTGTAGTTGTCGCGGAACATGGTAACAACTTCGTCGGCCTCGTCCTTGCGTAGCAAGCCATGGTCAACAAAGACGCAGGTCAGCTGATCGCCGATGGCTTCGTGCAGCAACACGGCTGTGACTGAGCTGTCAACGCCACCGGACAGACCACAGATCACTTTCTTATCGCCAACTTGCTCACGAATGGACGCAATGGCTTGTTCTCGATACAGGCCCATAGTCCAATCGCCCGAGAAACCGGCCAACCGAACAAAGTTTTCATACAATTTCGCACCATTCGGGGTGTGGTGCACCTCGGGGTGGAACTGCACGGCATAGAAATTGCGCGAGACATCGGCGGTTATGGCGTATGGAGCGTTGGGCGAGGTTCCGTAGACTTCAAACCCTGGTGCAATTTCGCTGACGTGGTCGCCGTGGCTCATCCAGACCTGCTCGCGATCAGCATCATCGGAGAACCAGCCGGCGAGCAATGGTAGCGATTTAACAGTTGGCGTGACATAAGCGCGGCCGAACTCAGCAGTGCCGTGGCCGCTGTCAACCTGACCTCCCAACTGTTGCATCATCATCTGTTGACCATAGCAGATACCAAGAATGGGCACGCCGTATTCAAAAATCTCCTGCGGCACCCGTGGACTACCTTCGCGGGTCACACTGTCGGGCCCGCCCGAGAAGATCACCGCTTTGGGCGCCATATCGCGCACAAAATCCATTGTGATGTTCTGATAGGGGTGAATTTCGCAATAGACGTTCAGTTCTCGCAGGCGGCGCGCAATTAGCTGCGTAACCTGGCTACCGAAGTCGATGATGAGAAGGCGGTCATGGGATGTCTGGCTCATGACCGCGCCATAGGCCAGACCAGAGGCTTTCGCAAGTAAAATTGATCAAGGGGAGCGGTGTTTTGCTCGTTTGTGTCCAGCGTTTTCCGGATCCACTGCCTATACCCTGACCGTTTTCTTCCCGTAATTTAAGAATGGTCGCAATGTTGGGCTGTTTTGATGGAATGTCGCTTTTTAACTTGAATGGCCGTTATCCTTCGACGGCGGCCTGAAGCTGTACGATAAACAGAGGCAACTAAACGCCTGTGACGAAGGACAGAACATGGCTGAAGCAACCTCACGTCGACGTGCTCGCTCAGGTGGCGGCGCTGCGCGTCGCGCTGAACGTACCAGTGTAAAAATCGAAACCGCCAAGTATATCGAGCGCAACATTCCGAACTTTGAGGTGTTGAGCGAAGAGGCTTTGGGTGTGATCGAGGCCAATGCTGAAACCGTTCTGGCAGAGATCGGTGTCAACTTTGTTGATAACCCAGGGGCGCTGCAACGCTGGCGGGATGCCGGCGCTGAGATTGAAGGCGAACGTGTAAGAATACCACGCGGTTTGGCCCGCAAACTCATCGCGACGGCTCCATCTGAGTTCACACAGCATGCCCGAAATCCGGAAAAGTCGGTTGTGATTGGTGGCAAAAATCTGGTTTGTGCGCCAGTTTACGGCCCTCCTTTTGTACGAGATGTTGCCGGAGGTCGTAGGTACGCCACGATTGCGGATTTTGAAAAATTTGTAAAACTCTCGTACATGTCCAAGTGGTTGCACCATTCTGGTGGGACCGTTTGTGAACCAACTGATGTTCCAGTGAATAAACGGCATTTGGATATGTTGCTGGCACATATGACGTTGTCGGATAAACCATTCATGGGAGCGGTAACTGATCCTAGCCGAGCCCAAGACAGCGTTGAGATGTGCGAGATTCTGTTCGGAAAAGAGTTCGTTCAGAACAACACGGTGATGACTTCACTGATCAACATCAACTCGCCTATGACGTTCGATGATGTGATGATGGGCGCACTGGAAGTCTACGCCAAAAATAACCAGGCCTGCATCATTTCACCCTTTATCGTGGGAGGTGCAATGGCGCCAGTATCCGTGGCAGGGACGCTGACGCAGGTGTTGGCCGAAGTGATGGCTGGTATTGCCTATAGCCAGTTGATCCGCCCTGGTGCACCTGTGATATTTGGTGCCTTTGTCAGCTCGATTGACATGAATTCAGGAGCACCGACTTTTGGTACGCCCGAAGCCTCACTGGTCACTTACGGAGCAGGACAGTTGGCTCGTCGTCTGGGTCTACCATTTCGCTCGTCAGGATCATTTTGTGGATCCAAGTTGCCTGACGCCCAGGCAGCGTACGAAACCGCCAATAGCCTCAATATGGGCTTGATGTCTGGGGTGAATTTCATGCTGCACTCCTGCGGCTGGCTAGAAGGCGGGCTTGTTGCCTCCTTCGAAAAGTTTGTGATGGACGCTGATCAACTCGGCGCATTGCATGGGCTGGCCAAAGGTGTACCGATTGGCGAAGATGATCAGGCTATGGATGCCATTCGAGAAGTGGGGCCGGGCGGTCATTTTCTAGGCTGCGCGCATACTCAGGCAAACTTTAAAACGGCGTTTTGGAAGTCTGACCTGTGCGACTATAAGCCATTTGAAACTTGGGAAGAAGAAGGTGCCCGCGACACTATGGAACTGGCAACTGACCGGGTGGCCTATTTGATCGACAACTACCAAGCGCCCAGCCTAGATCCAGAAATCAGATCAGCGCTGCTGGCATATGTGGCTGCAAAGAAGGATTCCATGGCGGATTCGTTCATGTAAAAAGCGATAGCATCTTCAGGCAACTCTCTGAGATGTTTCATGGCGGCGATCGGCAACGGTGGCCGCCACTTTTTGTTGCGTCATCTGCATATGGGGTGCGTGAGGGGTTAAATGAGCCTCGCCCATGAGTGCGATCAAAACGTTGATGTGGTGAACGATCGAATACCCTGGATCGTTGTCACGTCTCTGATGGTCGAGAGTATGTTCTTCTTCAATCAAGTGTTCAATCAACCGTGATGGCTTTGGCGCACTGCAATCCCCCAACAGCCGTGGCAAATGACGTTGGCGGCAATAGTGAGGGGCGCCGATGCGCGCAGCCCTGATTAGCAACCTTGGACGGCGCATTTTTGACAGGCGATCAAACAGGTCCAGCATAGCAAGTCCTTTCATTGTGTGAATTATCCACAATGTCTCACAACTTGAGCGGGTGTTGCTGGGTTGATCTCCCAGCGATCTCTGCCTTTAGTATTGATTATCTAATGGAAACAATGATGAGCTGAATGGGACTATTGTTCAAAACTGACAGGCAGGTTGTGACAGCCGTGTGTGTAATTCTGGGGATAAGCGGTGGACAATCTAACCTGACTGCCTGCTGCTGGGATCTCAGAAAATGCAAAAACAATCTATTCAACTACTGCCTAATTGGGTGCCTGAAGAAGCCTGCCGTTACCTAGATCACACTGAAGCTGGTTGTTCGATTCGACAATTGGCACGGTCGGCCGGGTGCCATCCGTCTACCGTTCTGCGGCAGGTACGAAGGATCGAAACGCGACGCGACGATCCGTTGGTTGACGGTGCGTTGCAAAGGCTTGCCTCAGATCACTATGACGCTGCGACGACATACGATGTCACTGGAAACCGCAGGCCGGATGAAGAGGTGGAATTCAAGCAAAAAGCAATCAGGGTGTTGCGTGGCCTGTGCTACAGCGGCGCCATTCTGGCGCTTGCGGATGGAATGGAAATGGCTGTTGTTGTTCGAGACCCTGAGCCTCAGACCGCGTCCAAAATCGTCGTAAAACGTAGCTTTGCCGAGGCATTGGCTCTGTTGGACTGGATTAGTTGTGAGACGCCTGGTCGGATAAGCCGCTATCACATCACTGCCACAGGGCGTAGCGCTGTGAGTAGCATTATGGCTGATGTTGAAAACAGCGCGATAAATCAAGAGAGCAATGGTTTTAGTGATGACGCAAGCATATTTACAGCGCATAGCTCATCTCAAAATTGCCCCCAACAAAAAAGCCGCCGGGTTCGGTATGGGCTGGCTGAAAGCCCGCTTGATACTTTGAGTCGCCTGTTGGATCGTCATGGGAATCCATTTCTTTCGACATGTTTGGTGCAAGCAGGCGAGAGGTTGAGAGAGGACTTTGAATTGGCCCAAATAGGCGATCATCTGGCGCAAGGCCGTGCTCAATTTAGCGCCGAAAATTGCGGGGCTGCACCTCTGTCCAGTCCAGCGAAAGCCGCCAAAATACGCGCGACTGCAGCGCTTAACTCTCTAGGGCCAGGTTTGAGCGATGTGGCACTGAGATGTTGTTGCCATCTGGAAGGGTTAGAGGCAACCGAGCGACAAATGGGTTGGTCGGCGCGTTCTGGTAAAGTGGTCCTGCGGATCGCTTTGCAGCAACTGAAAGCGCATTACGACACCTCGGCCGGGTCGGACGAATTGATAGGTTAGCTATTTCCAAGTGAGCGCCCGGAGTAAAGAGAACCCCGGGCGGTTACATCAATCTGCGGCGTCGTGCATTTCAGAAAGCTTCGAGCGAGCGCTCCGAATTCCAGCGCCATATTCGGGACTTATCAAATCATAATGAACCAGAACGCGGGATATGATGTCTTCGGGGACACCTGCCATTGCTTCTGCCGTGTTGGCGTACAGTCGGGTGCGTTGATTTTCGTCCATCAAATCATGCAAAGCGCGTGGCTGACTATAATCATCATTTCCGTCACGATGATTATAACGATCTGCATCCCCAGAGATTTTCAGGGGTGGCTCCTGTAGGCCACCTTCTTTGGCGGATTCGCTGATCGAGTTGGGCTCGTAATAGGCATCAGTGTGACCGCTGCGTTGGCCCAATGCATTCATTGTACCATCTTTATGATAGTGATGCACCGGGCATTTAGGTGCATTAACAGGTAGTGATTCATAATGAGTACCCAGCCGGTAACGATGAGCATCTGCGTATGAAAAAATACGTGCTTGCAATACCTTGTCCGGCGAAGCTCCTATGCCTGGTACAGTGTTTGAAGGGGAAAATGCAGCGTTTTCGATCTCTGCGAAATAGTTCTCTGGATTTTGGTTCAACTCAAATTCTCCGATTGTCATCACCGGATAATCAGAATGGGGCCAGACCTTGGTCAGATCAAACGGATTGAATGAAGTTTTCTCGGCCTCAGTTTCGGGCATGATCTGAATTTGAAGAGTCCACTTTGGAAAGTTTCCTGCTTCAATGGCACCGAACAACTGTTCCTGATAACCTTCGCGGCTTTGCCCTACTACTTCTGCTGCTTCTGAATTGGTGAAATGTGCATGGCCTTGCTGGGTTTTAAAGTGAAACTTGACCCAAAACCGCTCACCAGCTTCATTCCATAACCCAAAGGTATGACTACCATATCCATTCATATGCATCGGGCTTACCGGCAACCCGCGGTCGGACATCAGGATGGTGACCTGGTGAAGGGCCTCTGGTGACAGGCTCCAATAGTCCCACATTGCCGTAGGGCTGCGCAGGTTGGTTTTGGGATGGCGTTTCTGGGTGTGAATGAAGTCTGGGAATTTGTAAGGGTCACGAAGGAAAAACACCGGTGTATTGTTGCCAACCAGATCCCAATTGCCTTCTTCCGTATAAAACTTCAACGCAAAGCCACGCACATCTCGCTCGTGATCAGCGGCACCTTGTTCTCCTGCTACGGTAGAGAAGCGGGCCAACATCGGAGTTTCGGTGCCAGGCTGCAGCACCTTTGCACAGGTATAAGCTGAGATATCGCCCGTTATTTTAAGAGTGCCAATTGCACCCCAACCCTTAGCGTGTACGACGCGCTCAGGTATGCGCTCACGGTTCTGATGTGCGAGTTTTTCCAGCAATTGGTAGTCCTGCATCAACAGTGGTCCACGTTCCCCAGCAGTGGCAGAGTTTTGGTTGTCTGTAATTGGTGCACCGGCAGTGGTGGTTAATCTCTTCGACATGAAATCGCTCCCTTGTGGCTATGATTACACCGAGTGTGTTCTTGTCGAGTGATAAATACCAATTGTAGTTTGTGTAATTTTTGATAGCTTTTGATTATGAATTTTACTTTGCGCCAACTCAGCTATTTTAAGTCCCTGTGCCAACACAGGAATTTTGGACGGGCGGCCGAAGCCTGTCATGTGTCACAACCTGCGCTATCAGTACAAATTCGTACATTAGAGGAAATCATGGGGGCACCACTGGTAGAGCGACGGTCTCGTGATGTTATTCAGACGCCACTAGGGCGGCAGGTTCTGGCACAGGCAGAGGTGCTTTTGGATGCAGCGCAAGTCTTGGATAAAGTGGCCCGGGATAGGGGGGCAGGCCGACGTACATTATCGCTGGGTTTGATCCCAACACTGGCGCCATATCTGTTGCCTGGTACGCTTTCAAAACTGAGGTCACAAGATTTGCAACTGAATGTTCAAATTCGTGAGGCTCGAACTGAGCGATTGTTGAGCGAATTGCAAATGGGGGCACTTGATGCGGTAATTCTAGCCCTGCCAACCAGTACACCGGGCCTGGTTGAACTGCCATTGTTTGAGGATCGTTTCCTGCTTGCAGGTTCGGCTTCCCGATTGCGTGCCTTGAGACAAGACGGCAGCAACCTCCGTCCAGAGGATCTCAAGAGCGAGCAGTTGATGCTGCTTGAAGACGGGCATTGCCTGACTGATCAAGCGCTAGAAGTTTGCGGGATGATGGCGTCCTCACCCAGTATCAACATGGGGGCGGGATCAATGGCAACACTGTCGCGACTTGTGGCTGCTGGTTTTGGTCTGACGTTAATGCCTGAGCTGGCTGTGAAGTCCGAATGTGAGGCGGCCAATGGATTAGACGTTCAGCGGTTTCCCGAGCCGCAGCCCGCGCGGCAGATTGGGCTTGTTCGACGGCATACTACAACCGGAGACGGATGGTTTGAACAGCTTGCTGAAACAGTTAAGAGTGTCGGACAAGAGATTGTAATAGAAAGTAGAAACTAAAAGGGCTCGCCTAAAGCGAGCCCAATTACAAACCTATTTTACCGCAATTATGCGGCAGATTCTTTGCTGGCGTCTGTCAGAAAGTTGAGAACCGTCTCGGGGGAGGAAACGCCATAGGGGTCTTCGCCATGGTTGTCTGTCAGGCCTGGCTCTTCGAACCAAGCTTCTACAACACCGTTGTTTACAACAGCTGCATAGCGCCACGAACGGTTGCCAAACCCCAGGTTATCTTTTGAGACTAGCATGCCCATTTTACGGGTGAATTCGCCTGAACCGTCAGGGATCACACCAACATTTTCCAGCTTCTGGGCTTCGGCCCATTTGTTCATCACGAAGCTGTCGTTTACGGACATGCAATAGATCGCATCAATACCCTGAGCTGCAAAGTCAGCAAAGCCATTTTCGAAACCAGGCAGCTGATAGGTGGAGCAAGTTGGGGTAAAAGCACCGGGCAGCGAAAACAGGACAACGCGTTTGTCGCTGAAATAGTCTGCTGTGGTTTTATCTTCCCAACGAAATGGGTTAGGACCTTCAATGGTTTCGTCGCGCACACGGGTGTGGAAGGTCACGTCGGGCAGTTTTACGCCAGCTTTCATATCTCAGGACTCCTAGTCTGTAAGGATTGTTCTGGTGCAGACTTAAAACGATTCTAAATGCCCTGCAATAACGGAGTCATTGCTAATCTCGTAGGGGCACATGTAAGGCAGAAATCAACCGATGCCCGCTTGGGCAGGTGCTTACTGAGCCCGAAGTCATGTCTTTGATGCAATACTGCGTTGCATTTATGGTCCTTCTGATGCCATTGATCTGTGCTAGACTCAGCCATCGACATTGCCACAAGGGATACCCGCGTGAGAGATCTTAAAATTCCCGAACAGCGCCACCCCGAGAAAGCGCGCCGCCCGGACAATGCCCAGCCAAAAAAACCCAATTGGATTCGGGTTAAGGCGCCAGGCGGGAAAGCCTATGCCGAAACCCATAAAATCATGCGTGACAATGGGTTGGTAACCGTTTGTGAAGAGGCTGGTTGCCCCAATGTCGGTGAATGTTGGTCACAAGGCCACGCTACCATGATGATTATGGGTGAGGTCTGTACCCGCGCTTGCACTTTTTGCAATATCGCGACAGGCAAGCCACCAGAGGATCTGGACGCCTTTGAACCAGGTCGCGTAGCCCATGCTGTCGCCAAGCTAGGGTTGAACCATGTGGTGATCACTAGCGTTGATCGCGACGATATCGAAGATGGTGGCGCAGAACACTTTGCTCAGACCATTCGTGCGGTTCGTCATCAGTCACCCAGCACCACCATCGAAATTTTGACACCCGACTTTATCAAATGTGATGCCTCGGCTCTGGAAAAAGTGGTCGAGGCGCGGCCTGATGTTTTTAACCACAATCTGGAAACGGTCCCTGGTCTGTATCCTGAAGTTCGACCCGGCGCCCGCTACTTCCATTCACTGCGTCTGTTGCAACGGGTCAAAGAAATGGACCCATCTATGTTTACCAAATCGGGTATCATGGTAGGTCTCGGAGAAGATTCGCAGTCGGTTCGCCAGGTCATGGATGACATGCGCGCCGCTGATATCGATTTCCTGACCATTGGTCAGTATCTTCAGCCAACCCCAAAGCACCATGGTATTGACCGGTTTGTCACTCCAGATGAGTTTGCAGCCTATGAAAAGGCCGCGTTTGGTAAAGGTTTCCTGATGGTTTCGGCGACGCCTTTGACCCGATCATCCTACCATGCTGGCGATGATTTTGCCCGCTTGCGGGATGCGCGCCAAAAGAAGTTGGGGCAGGGTTGATCAACGAGAACTTGGCGCAGCCTGTTGGGTTGCGCCAAACTTTCCCTAACTTTTCAGCTGGTTGGGCGATCTAGCTAAAGGCGCTAGAAGTTGGCAGCCTATTCGGGGTCGTCGGTGAATCGCACAGAACCAATAAACGGCAGGTTGCGGTTTCGTTGTGCATAGTCGATTCCGTAGCCAACAACAAATTCATCCGGGATTTCAAATCCGATCCAGTCTGAGCGAAAATCCACTTCACGTCGGCTTGGTTTGTCCAGAAGCGCGATGGATTTCAACCGCTTGGGATTGCGGCTTCGCAGCAGTTTTGTGACGTGGTTCAAGGTGTGTCCAGTATCGACAATATCTTCGACTACCAAGACATCTCGACCTTCAATAGCGCCACGTAAGTCTTTGAGAATACGCACTTCACGGCTGCTTTCCATACCATCACCATATGAAGATGCCTCTAGAAAGTCGACCTCAATCGGCAGGTCCAGTTCTCTCACGAGGTCGGCAATGAATACAAATGATCCGCGTAGTAAGCCAACGACAATCAACTTGTCAGTGTTGCCAAACTCTGAAGTGATTTCACTGCAAAGATCTTCGATTTTTGCTGCAATGGTCTTGGCACTGATCATCACATCAATGACATATGGACGCTGTGACATGGATGCCCCCTTGAATTTTCCGCATTGATAAGACAATACGCGCGTCAATTACAGCAGGAATTGTCTCGACCATGCCAACCCATTCCGAAACCCGCCAATTACCGTTTTCGGCGCAGCAAATGTTCGACTTGGTGGCTGACGTGGCTGAGTACCCAAATTTTCTGCCTTGGTGCGCAGCTGCTCGGATCCGGAACACTTCTCACTTCCAGGGAATGGTGGTGCTGGAAGCGGATTTGGTGATTTCGTTCAAAGTGTTTCGGGAACGGTTTGGAAGTCGGGTCACTCTGTTTTCCGAAGAACGGAAGATAGACACTGAGTACTTAGATGGACCATTTCGATATATGAAATCCAGCTGGGCCTTTACTGAGGCTGAGGATGGTGGATGTGAAGTTGAGTTCTTTGTCGATTTTGAGTTTAAGAACGCAATTCTACAAGGCATCATAGGTGTGGTTTTCAATGAGGCCATGCAACGTATTGTGCGGGCTTTTGAACGACGTGCGGTCCAGCTATATGGCTAAGCCGACCAACTTGGGGTGAGCTGTGGTGGGTAACTTTACTGAAAAACTGGCTGAATTTTCTTCCAAAGATCTTGTCGCAACACCGCAGCTTTTGGAAATTGGACGGCTATCGGCCTTGGATTGGTTGGCCTGCGGTGTCGCGGGGGTGTCCGAGCCGGTTTCAGGGGTCGTACGGTCCATAGCGGTTGCAGAAGGTGGTGAACATGTTGCCGACCTGTTTGGTGGCGGCGGCGCACCAGCCCGGATGGCGGCGTTGGTCAATGGGACGATTTCGCATGCACTTGATTATGATGACACTCACTTTGCCCATATTGGACATCCGTCGGTGGCCGTCTTTTCGGCCTCATTTGCAGTAGGTCAGCAATTGGGCAGGAGCTTGCCTCAGGTCTTGCTGGCATCTTTGTTTGGGATGGAGGTGTCTGTTCGGGTAGGCCAATGGTTGGGCCGAAGTCATTATCAGGCTGGGTTTCACCAAACAGCGACTGCTGGTGCCTTTGGGTCAGGGGTTGCCGCAGGGCGATTGCACGGCTTTGACACTTCGCAGATGGCACAGGTCTTGGGCCTAGCTGCCACGCGCGCCGCGGGTTTGAAGGCACATTTTGGAACGATGGGAAAACCCTATAATGCGGGAATTGCGGCTTCAACGGGTGTCGAGGTGGCGCAGTTGATACAAGCTGGATTTGTCGCAAACCCACATGCTCTGGAGGGGGAGTTTGGATTTGGGGCATCCCATCAGGGGGCTGATGCCACCAAAACTGCGCTGTCGGGCTTAGGGCAGAAATGGATGATGGAACATGTAAACTACAAGTTTCACGCCTGTTGTCATGGGTTGCATGCAGCGCTGGAAGCAGCTCGAAAACTGGACCTGGCAGCACCCGAAATCGCCGAAATACGGGTGAGAACCCATCCTTGTTGGATGTCGGTTTGCAATCAATTGGCTCCGGACACAGGGCTTGGGGCAAAGTTCTCCTTTCGGACCGTACTGGCAATGCAGGCGCTGGGATTGGACACAGCAAAGCTAGACACTTATTCAGATTCTATCTGTAGACGGCAAGATTTGCAGGCTCTGAGAAACTGTATTTATGTCGATTCTGACGACACTCTGGCTGAAACCGAAGCGGTGGTTAGCCTGTTGCGGCGTGATGGCCAGCGTCTCGAAGTTAGGCATGATTTGCAATCGTTGGTAGATCGGCCGGAGAAGGAACAAAGGGTTAGAACTAAGGTTGCGTCGTTGCTTGGCGAGGTTGAAACTGAAAAGGCCTGGAAGATGCTGCATCAAGACTTACCTGCTACTGAGTTTGCCAAGCAGTTTAGCTAATCCAATTTAGAACACGCGATGTGTAAGAAGGGGCGAATTGGTTTCTGGAGGCATGCACATACGCAGGCCAAACATCACGCTCTTTGTTTCGAATGTGATTTTTGCAGCTGACTTTGCACTGGTTGCGCAGCGTCTGCGAAAATCAAAAACTGCTAGTTTATTTTTGCAAGTGCGAGTTCATGTCGTGAACAGCATTATGTAGCAGTTCCAGCGCCTGTTTGCATGCTGCTTCGCGTACGTTCTGCCGCCCCAGCGCACCAAACTCAAGTGTTTTTGTTATCGTCTTTTGATCGGTAATCGCTAGGCCAAAACACACTCGACCTTCGGGTTTGTGATCTGACCCTCCGGGGCCTGCAATTCCTGAAATGGACACAGCGATGGTCGCCCCTGAGCTGCGCAATGCCCCAAGTGCCATTTCCGCGGCGACTTCGGGGCTGACCGCGCCAAAATCTGCAAGAGTTTTGACTGATACACCAAGCATTTCAGTTTTGGCTGAATTCGAGTAGGTGACGTAACCGTGGCTGAAAACTGCGGATGACCCGGGAACGCCCGTCAGGGCCGCGGACACAAGCCCGCCGGTACAGCTCTCAGCAGTAGCTATAGTGGCGTACTGGAGGCGAGCTGTTGAGACCAAGTCAGAAACGCTGACGGTCATTGGCCAATTATCCGTTCGACGACACCGTGCCACAAAGCGGCGAGCGAGATAACACCAATGGCAGCGAACAGGCCTGCGATTACATCATCCAACATAACACCCAGCGCATCGCCCCTGCGGTCTGCCCGACCGATGGGGCCTGGTTTGGTGATATCGAATAGGCGAAACAGGGCAAAGGCCGCGACCCATCCTGGCCACATTACCAGTATGTCGATTCCATGAATCCAGGCCGCATAACTAAGAGGCAGCAGGGCAATGAATTGCCCGACCACTTCATCTATGACGATTTCGGAAGGGTCATGATTTTTGGATCCAGCTGTCATTTGCTTGGTTGCCCAAGTTCCTTTTACAAAGGTTCCTATGACTGCAATCACCAGCAGTGGGAAACCTCCAAGCGTATGAAAGGCCCAGGCTATCGGCAAAGCTGCCAACGAACCCCAAGTGCCAGGAGCGGGACGCAGATATCCAATGCCCCCAACGGTGGCGGTCATCTGGGCAAGCCGGTTCATGTTTTCACCAACGCAGCTGTGGCCACTGCCGCGATACCTTCGCTTCGACCAGTAAACCCAAGCCGTTCAGATGTTGTGGCTTTGATCGAAACACGTTCAATTGAGATGTTGAGTATACCGGCCATTTTTGCACGCATATGTTCGGCATGGGGCCCAATTTTTGGGTGCTCGCAAACCAAGGTGCAATCGACGTTGGAAATGGAAAACCCCATTTCTTTGGCTAGATTGGCGGCGTGGTTCAGGAATATTTTACTGGCGGCGCCTTTCCACTGGGGATCAGATGGCGGAAAATGCCGACCGATATCGCCGCGAGCCAGCGCACCATAGATGGCATCTGTGACAGCGTGCATTCCCACATCTGCATCAGAATGGCCTTGTAAGCCTTTGTTGTGGGGTATTTCTACCCCGCAAAGGGTGACAAAGTCCCCATCCCCGAACCGGTGAACATCATAGCCATTTCCCAGTCTGATATCCATTTCAGTCCCCAAGATTTTTTCTGCCCGGGCAAAGTCGCCAGCGGTGGTTATTTTTATGTTATCTGGTTCGCCCGGAACGATTGCAACGTCAAGTCCTGCGGCCCGCGCAACCTCGACGTCATCAGCAGCCCCCCCTGGATGTGCCAAATGCGCCGCCAGTATAGCGTCAAATTGAAACCCCTGTGGTGTCTGCGCCGCAAACAATCCGCTTCGATCCTGTGTGCCAGTTACTTCATCTCTAGCACCAATCCACAACGCATCAGTTACTGCAAGCGCCGGCGCGGCGGCTGCGTTGCTGTCCAATGCATCGATCACTTGTTGGATTAAGCCATGACTTACACAGGGACGAGCAACGTCGTGAATAAGAACCTTGTCCACTCCGTATTCTTGCAAAGCGGTCAATCCATTGAGAACTGAACCGGCTCGATCGCTGGCTCCGGTTGCGAAGATCAAGCCGGGAATAGTTGCAAAGCTCTCGCGAACGTCTTGGTCCTTAGGAGACAGCACCAGAACAATATGATCCACTTTGGATTTAGCAAAAGCGTCAAGTGTCCAGTCGGCTACTCGGAGCCCCTTTAGCGTCCGCCATTGTTTGGGTCGTCCTCCGCCCGCGCGAACCCCACGCCCTGCAGCGACGATGAGTGCAGCAATGGTCATAAAATGCTCTCCAACCTGATTGGCGCTGTTTTTATGGGGAGTTGGTGGGGGAGGCAATCATCCACCCCTGTTTGCCTAAATTTTGTGCATTTCTTCTGAAATTTTGCAATATTTGGGGGAGTATGATTGTGAAACGGGTTCGAGGTGGACTAGAAACGCCCTACATGCACAAGGATTAGGCAATTGTCTTTTACAGTCGGATCTACCTCGATGGCACCGCCAATTGCTTTGGCGCCAATGGCGGGAATCACTGACCGTCCGTTTCGCGATCTGGTTCGGTCATTTGGTTCCGGGTTGATGGTCAGCGAAATGGTGGCCAGTCAAGAGATGGTCCAGGCGAAACCTGGTGTGCGCGAACGTGCAGAGCTAAGTGCAGATGTCGAAAATACTGCGGTTCAAATAGCGGGCAGAGAGGCGCACTGGATGGCGGAAGCCGCGCGACAGCTGGAAGATCGCGGGGCCCGTATCATTGACATCAACATGGGATGTCCGGCCAAGAAAGTGGTCAACGGCTATTCCGGATCGGCACTGCTGAAAACGCCAGATCACGCGTTAAAACTGATCGAAGCAGTCGTGGCGTCGGTAGATATACCGGTCACACTAAAAACACGGCTTGGTTGGGATGATAGCTGTCTGAATGCGACTGATATTGCCCGGCGGGCACAAGATGCTGGTATCCAGATGGTCACAATACATGGCCGAACCCGTTGTCAGTTTTATAAAGGGACAGCCAATTGGAGAGCGATACATAACATCAAGCAGGCGGTGTCAATTCCAGTCCTTGCCAATGGTGATATCATTGACACTGGCACTGCGCACAGTGCATTGGCGCAGTCGGGTGCAGATGGTGTGATGATCGGACGTGGCGCACAGGGTAAGCCTTGGCTTTTGGCCCAGATTGCACATGAGATTTGGGGATCAAAGCAACCGGACATTCCTCGCGGCGGTGATTTTACTAACATGGTTTCAATGCATTATGATGCTATGCTCACCTTTTACGGCGCCGTTCTGGGACTGCGTGTGGCACGCAAACATCTAGGGTGGTATATGGATGTTGCTGGTACCGTCTCCAAACTTCGACGGGCTGTCCTTACCGAAGCTGACCCGGCAAGCGTTCTTCGCTTACTTCCGGACGCTCTGAATGTTGCGGATCAAGAGGCCGCAGCATGATCTGCGACACGGCGCTCTGGGCTTCGTTGCCTGTTCCTGCATTCCTGATTGACGCTGAAGATTGTATTCTGGATGTCAACTCGGCAGGTGAAGGGTTTCTAAATGTGTCGTGTAAGTCGGTCCTAGGTCATCCAATCTGGGATCAAATCGCTATTGATGCTCCCATCGAAGATGCACTTTTGCGGTCACGGCGAGACGGGACACCGTTGTTTGTTAATGACATAGACGTCGGTTCAGGTAGTCGGGCGCCGTTACAATGTGGGGTTCAGTTCGCTCATGTTGTGGGGAAGCCTGGCCAAATGCTGTTGATGTTAACGCCACGTGAATTGGCAGGCAGCATGACACGGGCACAATCTGCTAAATCTGCCGCCCAATCAGCCATCGGAATGGCTGAAATGTTGGCCCATGAAATCAAGAACCCTCTGGCTGGAATTACTGGTGCCGCCCAGTTGTTGAGCATGAATCTCGCTCAAGATGATCTCGAACTGACCGACCTAATTGTTGAAGAATGCCGTCGGATAGTAAAGTTGCTGGACCAAGTGGAACAGTTTGGAAACCTATCTCCGCCTGATTTCCAACCTGTCAATTTACATGATGTTCTAGACCGGGCACGCCGCTCGGCGCTACTCGGTTTTGGGGCTCATATGACCATTGTCGACGACTACGATCCTTCCTTACCTATGGCTTGGGGGGATGCCGACCAGTTGCTTCAGGTGGTGTTAAATCTCCTGAAGAACGCGTCTGAAGCTGCTGAAAATAAACATGGAACCATCAAAATCCGCACGTTCTATGAGCATTCCTTCAGGCTGCGTCGTAGTGATGGGACTGGCAAGACGCTGCCGTTACAAGTTGAAGTGATTGACGATGGCCCAGGGCTGCCGCCTGCCATTCAAGAAGATGTCTTTGATCCATTTGTTTCGGGGCGTGAAAACGGCACCGGCCTTGGGCTCGCTTTGGTGAGTAAAATAGTTTCAGACCACAAAGGCTGGATTTCAGTGAGTTCAACGCCAGGCCGAACCGTGTTCCGCTTGTCACTGTCACGCGTCCAGAGGGACAAAAAGGTACAGGAGTAAACACCATGGATGGTACCGTTCTTGTTGCGGATGATGATCGAACAATCCGTACAGTTTTGACTCAGGCCCTTACCCGTGCCGGCTGTAAGGTCCATGCAACATCTTCGCTCACAACACTGATGCGTTGGGTGGCAGAAGGGAAGGGTGATGTTGTTATCTCTGATGTGGCAATGCCGGACGGTAACGGTTTGGAAATGTTACCTAAAATTTCTGAAGATAGGCCTGGTCTGCCGGTAATTGTCATATCTGCACAAAATACCATTATGACGGCGATTAAGGCTGCTGAGGCGGATGCTTATGATTACTTGCCAAAGCCATTTGATCTTCCTGACCTGATGAAGCGCATCGCCAAAGCGCTTGCGGAAAAACCTTCCGGTTCAGTTGCTTCCAATTTTGAAAACTTAGATCACCCCGATGACCTGCCTCTGGTTGGCCGGACCGAAGTCATGCAAGCTTTGTATCAGTTGATTGCAAGGGTAATGAACACTGATCTACCGTTATTGATAACCGGGGAAAGCGGGGCAGGAAAAACCTTGATTGCCCGTTCGGTTCACGACTTTTCGGATCGCCGTACCTTACCCTTTGTCAGTGTGAATTCAGAAGATTTGGTTGAACTCGAGGGGCCGGCACGTCTCTTGGCGAGGGTCAAAGGAGGCACCTTGTTGATTGACGAATTGGTAGATCTGCCAGATGAAGCCCAAGCACGCTTGGTTCGAATGATTGATGAACCAGGTGACTTTTCCCCGCGCTTCATGGCCACCAGTCAATGTGATCTCAGTGCGTCGATCGAATCGGGCACTCTTCGTCAAGATTTGTATTACCGGATATGCGGAACAGCCCTGCACGTTCCTTCGCTGCGCGAGCGTGTTGACGATATTGTTTTATTGGCTGAGCATTTTTTGGTCAAATCTGAGAACGATGGGGCGCCGCACAAGTATTTGAGCAATGGATGTCGAGAAATGCTGCGCCACTTCTCTTGGCCCGGCAATGTTCGTCATCTTGAAAATGTTATCCGTCGTCTAAGTCTGACAGCGAGAGGCGAAGAGATTACCGAGGCTGAACTTGCTGATGTACTAGGGCCGCAACCCGAAGTGGAACCTGTGCTGGGTGGAGGTGTTGACGAAAAGCTGTCGGATACGATTGGGCGGCATCTGCAACGCTATTTCGAACTGCACGGCGACTTACTTCCCCCCGCAGGGCTCTATTCGCGGTTGCTGCGAGAAGTTGAAACACCATTGATCGAAATTTCATTGCAAGCCACCAGTGGTAACCAGGCCAAATGTGCTGATTTATTGGGGATCAACCGAAATACTTTGCGAAAGAAGATCACAGATTTGGATATTCAGGTGACACGCCGCCGCAAACTGATGTAATATCGCCACATAGCCGTGGCAACTTGGTACTCGTACTGGTAGAAAGCCACGATATACGGCGGTTGACCCACGTGGTCACACATCAGAATGAGGATAGTCAGTGGCGCACAGGTCACATATTCGGTCGGCGTATGGTCCATTTGCGGCTATGGTCCGGTGGCGCAGGACCCGGAGAGCGCGCAATATTGGCACGCTTGGGTTGGTGGTCTTGGGCCCTTTGTTGGCTGGCGTCACCTTTTTAGTTTTGGGGCCGTTCGGCGGTGGCGCTTCCTCCCCAAGTTTACGACTGATATTACTTGCTGACCTTGTTTATGTTCTGGCAATCGCTGCGCTGGTTCTGTTCCAAATTGGACGGTTGATCGCTGCACGTCGCGCCAAATCTGCCGGATCTCGACTACACTTGAGATTGATTGGGGCATTTACATTTTTGGCGTTAGTGCCAACGGTAACTGTGGCGGTATTTGCTGGGTTGACTGTGAATGTTGGACTTGAGGGATGGTTTTCAGAACGGGTCCGCCAAGTTGTTGGTAGTTCTCTCGCCGCAGCTGAGGCATATGAATCGCAGCAACGTCAGGATCTTTCTGAGGATGCACGAGCACTTGCACGATTTCTGGACAATAGCCGGTCCCGAAGCTTTTTCATGAATGACGCCGAGCTACGCCAAGTTCTGACACAAGGCCAACTGCAAATTCAACGCGGTTTGCGTGAAGCTTATGTATTGGACGGCGGTGGTGATATTCGGGCCAGGGGTGAACGATCCTACGAATTCGATTACGAAAAACCTTCCAGTGAAGACGTTATCAGGTCGTCGACAGATGGGCTGGCTATCATACAGGACTGGGATAACAACGAATTCCGGGCGTTGATTCCTTTGGATGCATTTGTCGATCGGTATCTTTACGTCAGCCGTAATGTTGATGGTGAATTACTTAACTTGTTGGATGAAACCAAGCAAACGGCGCATTTGTATCAACAGTTAGAAAGTGAACGAGGCCGTGTCCTTTTTGAATTTGGACTGTTGTATCTTGGCTTCGCGGTCATTTTGATCTTGGCCGCGATGTGGCTAGGGATGTGGTTTGCAGAACGGTTGTCACGGCCGGTTGGACGTCTGACGGTCGCTGCCCAGAGAGTTGGTAGTGGTGACCTGAATGTGCAGGTGGTGGAAGACGATGGGGATGATGAAATATCGGATTTGGGCCGTTACTTCAACCACATGACGCGAGACCTTCAAGTTCAGCGCGAAACGCTTTTGGACAATACCCGGCAAATTGAACGGCGAAGGAGATTGTTTGACTCTGTACTTTCATCGGTGCCGTCTGGAGTTGTTGGTCTGGACGATCAGGGCCGCGTTACATTTGTCAACCGATCTGCAGAGAGGTTGCTGGATTGGCGCGAGGATCAACAGTCAGTAGCGTTGACAGTCGCTGTACCAGAATTTGGGGCATTGTTCTCTGAGCTGACTGCGGACGGTAGTGCGGTTGTTCAGGGGGAAGTAAAAGTAACTCGTCTTGGCCGCTTGGAAAACCTGTTGGTTAGGATGTCGCCCAGATTGTCAGAAGAAAAACGGCTTGAGGGGTATGTGGTTGCTTTTGAAGATGTGACAGACTTGGTCAGCGCTCAAAGGATGGCAGCGTGGGGAGATGTGGCTAGACGCATTGCTCATGAAATCAAGAACCCTTTGACGCCAATCCAGCTTAGTGCTGAGAGGATCAAGCGCAAGTTTGCGCCGATGCTGGGCGAGGGGAACAGTGATAAGCTTCAATCTATGACTGATGTAATAGTTAGGCAAACTAATGATTTACGCCGCATTGTAGATGAGTTTTCAAAATTCGCCCGTATGCCCGAACCAGACCGCCGCGAAGAAGATCTTGTCGGTCTGGTGCGCGATGCTGTGTTGCTACAGCAGTCTGGCCAACCTGAAATTCAATTGCTTGCCGAATTGCCCGAAGTCCCCCTATTGGTGACACTAGATGCTACCATGATTGGCCAAGCACTAACAAATTTGATCAAGAACGCTGGCGAAGCGATAGCTACGCTCGAGAAAAAAACTGGTCAGGCCGTTTCAAACCCGCAAGTCCGGGTTTCGCTTAAAGAAACAGAGAATTTCTATGAAATTTCTATTGCCGACAATGGCATTGGACTGCCCGAAGATAGGGCTCGCTTGTTTGAACCCTATGTAACGACACGTGATGAAGGCACCGGATTGGGACTGCCAATTGTGAAAAAAATTATTGAAGAACATGGTGGGAGCTTAGTTTTGGAAGATGCCCCATATTTTGACGAAAATCCGCACCGGGGCGCCATGGCGATTATCCGGTTGCCAGCTATGGCGCGTCTTGCGCAGAGCAACAGAAAAGCAGTGAAGGCAGGTCTGACATGAGTGATATCCTAATTGTTGATGATGAACGAGACATTCGCGAACTGGTTTCGGATATTCTAGAAGACGAGGGCTACGCTACTCGCAAAGCTGGAAATTCTGATGAATGTATGGCTGCGCTGAATGATGGTCTGCCTGCTCTGCTGATTTTGGATATCTGGCTCAAAGACAGTCAGATGGACGGTATCGACATTCTGAAAGCGGTGAAACGCGACACGCCAGAAGTTCCAGTCGTGATAATTTCTGGCCATGGCAACGTTGAGATCGCGGTGGCGGCGATTAAGCAAGGCGCTTATGATTTCATCGAAAAGCCCTTTAACATAGATCAGTTGATGGTTGTAATCCGCCGTGCAATGGAAGCCTCGCAATTGCGGCGCGAAAATTCAGACCTGCGTCGGCTTGATAGCGGTGGCGCAGAAATGATCGGGGATTCAGCTGTTTATCGGGTTTTGACCAGCCAACTGGACAAAGTGGTTAAGTCAAACGGGCGGGTAATGTTGAGCGGTCCTGCCGGCAGCGGTAAAGAGATTGCAGCCCGTTATGTTCATGCAAATTCTAACCGTTCAGCAGCACCGTTTGTTACGGTCAGTTGTGCGAGCATCGAACCAGAGAGAATGGAAGAGGTGCTGTTTGGGCGAGAGACAACTGAGCGCGGGATTGAGCCTGGACTATTAGAACAGGCAAATGGCGGTGTTATCTATTTTGATGAGGTCGCCGATATGCCGTTGGGAACCCAGTCAAAAATTCTTCGTGTACTCGTCGATCAGAAGTTTCAGCGGGTAGGTGGTGGAGACAACGTTAGCGTCGATCTACGTGTTATTTCCTCAACAAACAAAGATCTTGAGCAGGAAATTCGCTTAGAGAAGTTCCGAGAAGAGTTGTTTCATCGCCTAAACGTGGTGCCAATCGCCGTTCCCTCTCTGTCGGACCGGCGTGAAGACATTCCTATGCTGGTCGAACATTTCATCGCTCACTTTAACGATACCCAGGGCCTTCCGCTTCGTAAATTAAGCGAAGAATCGGTGGCGTTGTTACAAACGATGATCTGGCCTGGCAACGTGCGCCAATTGAAGAATTTGGTGGAAAGAGTTTTGATCCTCGGTGAAGGCAATGGCCCAATCGAAGTCAAGGAACTGCCGCGCGAAGAAGATGCACCAAATGAAGAAGGACGTGTGGTTCTATCGGGCGCCTTGGCGACATTACCTTTGCGTGAAGCTCGAGAAGCATTTGAACGTGAATATTTACTGACTCAGATCAATCGTTTCGGTGGAAATATCAGCCGTACGGCGACCTTTGTAGGGATGGAACGTTCAGCGCTGCACAGAAAACTGAAATCCTTGGGTGTGGTAACTTCAAATAAATCCGGAGCCAGAGTAGCACACTTGGACAGTGAAGATACCGTTGCTTGACCTTTAGTGGAGGCACGTCAATTTGGGTGTTTCGCCTTCCCGCTGCGCCGGGAGGAATAATTAGCTTTTGTGGAAACACTAGAATGTGCGACCCCACTTAAAGTGGGGCGCAACCCGTCGGACATTCGATCAAGCGCATGACGTCTTGATCTCCGCCTTTTTTAGCGGGGGTCTACAATTAGAAAGCTACCGTCCTTGTGTCGGACAGCACATGAACTCTCACTCAGCTGAGGTAGTCTCGTTGTTTGAGTATTGCCAGCTGCTTTAGCCACTGATGGGTTGCATATTTCCAATTCGACCTGTTGGTAACCTTTGTCCGTCATGCACTGGTTCTCAATTCTGTGGCGTAGTCCACGGTTTAGATCTACGGTATAAATATTGCCTTCAACCCAGTAGCCAGGGCGGTAATAGCAGTTTGTCCCATTGCAGAACTCGCCACCAGGATAGAAGATGGGAGGGCTCTGGCGGATCTCATTGGCGACAGGTGCATCTTTCAGAGCAAGAGTTTCGCATGTCAGGCTGTCGGACTGCATACGCGATACCTCAACACCGGGTTTGTAGTATAGTGAAAGCGGAGTACAGCTCGTAGCAAGCGAAACAACCAATATAAATACGGGTGCTTTGAGTGACTTAATCATGGAATTACAGTGCCATCACAAATACGAAGTTACAATTGAATTGACCGTGTTCTAGGGTTCTGTCATGCAAAATACTGGCAAAAACGCGCCTAGGGGCAAAAAACATGAAAGTCATCATCTGTGGTGCAGGTCAGGTTGGTTGGCAAATTGCCAGACATTTGTCCGGTGAACTTAACGATGTCACTGTGGTCGACAATAACCCTGATCTGGTGCGACGTGCTACTGACACGCTTGATGTTCAAGGCATAGCAGGTTTTGCTTCGTATCCGGACGTGTTGGAGCGGGCAGGGGCTGCAGATGCTGATATGATCATTGCAGCAACCCATTCCGATGAAGTTAATATGGTTACTTGTCAGGTGGCCCATTCGGTTTTTTCGATACAACGAAAAATTGCTCGCTTGCGTTCGCAAAGCTATCTGGATGCGATTTATTCCGATCTTTACCGCCGTGATCACCTTCCAATTGATGTCGTAATCAGTCCGGAAAGAGAGGTTGCCGCTGCGGCTATGCAACGTCTGTCGGCACCAGCTGCATTTGATACGGAAACATTCATGGATGGAAATGCTCAGCTACTGGGCATTACAATTGATGAAGATTGTCCCGTGGTGCATACGCCCTTGCGCCAGCTTACTGATCTATTTTCGACGCTGCGTGCCATCGTCGTCGGGGTCCGGCGAGATGGTACTCTGTTTGCTCCAGATCCAGGCGATCAACTGTTTGTCGGCGATAACTGCTACATTTTCACACATATTGAAGACGTTAGTAGGACAATGGAAGTGTTCGGTAAAAAGGAGAAAAAGCAAGATCGTGTTGTGATTGTTGGCGGGGGGAACGTTGGTTTGGAGGTGGCCAAAGCGATGGAGAACCGAACCGGTAGAACCCGCAGTAAGATGATTGAACGCGATCGCAAGAAAGCCGAACATGCGGCTGAATCGTTAGAACGGACCATCGTGTTGAACGGGGATGGGCTGGATCGGACATTGATGATCGAGGCAGGAATTGACCGGGCAGATGCTATGCTCGCGGTGACTGACGATGATAAAACCAATATGTTGGCAGCCGTACGCGCAAAGGCCGAAGGGTGCTCCTTGGCCATCGCCTTGATCAATGACCCTACTCTTGTACCGTTGATGGCACCTTTGGGAATTGACGCGTATATCAACCCACGATCCACAACCGTTAGCTCTATTCTGCGCCACATTCGCCACGGCAGAGTCCGTCAAGTTTACTCTATAGGTGATGCCGAGGCTGAAGTTATCGAAGCAGAAGTGATGTCGACCTCACCCATGGCCGGGCAAATGATCCGCGATATTGATTTTCCAGAAGGTGTTCTGGTGGGGGCCGTTTATAAGGGCGGCGAAGTACTTCGACCTAGCGGAAAGCTACGGATAGAGGAAAGTGATGTCATTTCACTGTTTGCGATCGCAGCTGATGTGCCCGAAGTTGAGCGCCTGATGCAGGTCTCGATCGACTTTTTCTGATATGGCTAGGAAGACGGCCCCTCCTGGCATACTTCGATTGCCCTTGTTCTTGCTGATTTTTGGCATTGCTGCGTTGGCGATGTGGGTACCCGCCATTCATGCGGTGGTGCTGGATGATCACCCAACATCGCGTAGTTTCTTTTATTCGGGCATTGTCGGTTTGATGCTTGTAACGTTTATTGGTTTGTCGTTGAGCAACAGGGTGCCGCGCTATGGAATGTTGGGGCAACTGTTGTCATTGCTCGCCACTTTTTCAGTGCTGCCTCTCTTTCTGGCGGTTCCAACCCATGATGCTTTGCAAAACACCAGCTATCTGAATGCATATTTCGACATGGTTAGTGCGATTACCACTACAGGTGCTGACGTTTTTGCAGACCCTGGCCGGTTGCCGCCTAGTGTACATCTTTGGCGCGCGCAAGTCGGCTGGATGGGAGGGTTGCTTATGTGGATCGCAGCATCAGCTGTGCTTGCGCCCTTGTCGTTAGGAGGTTTTGAAGTAACTGCACGCGGAGAACCCGGACGCGGCACTGAAACCCCTGCTCATATGCAGCAGGGGGACCCACGGCGTCGATTGGTGATTGTGACACAGACCTTGGTACCAATTTATGTTGGGCTGACGATGGCGCTTTGGGTGTTGCTGATGATGACCGGAGAGAAGAGCCTGATCGGTTTGAGTCATGCGATGTCGGTGATGGCCACCTCCGGTATTTCCGCAGTTGGAGGGTTGGTTAACGCGAACAGTGGATTGGCCGGGGAAATGGTTATCTTCCTATTTATGTTTTTTGCTTTATCGCGGTTAACGTTTTCCACGGACACTGCAACGTCGGGACATGTCCGGTTAGACCGAGATCCAGAATTTCGCATCGGTTTGATTCTGGTGATTGGGGTGCCACTGTTGCTTTTTCTACGCCATTGGTTGGCCTCCTTTGAAGTTAGCGCTTCGGAAAATTTGTCGCAGGCCTTTCATTCTTTGTGGGGAGGCGTGTTTACCGTGATGTCCTTTTTGACAACTACGGGGTTTGAAAGTGCGGACTGGGCGGCAGCCCAACAATGGTCTGGCCTAGGTACACCAGGGTTGATTTTGCTGGGTTTAGCAGTTGTCGGAGGCGGTGTTGCAACCACTGCAGGCGGTGTAAAGCTGCTTCGAGTTTATGCTTTGTATCTTAACGGTATGCGTGAAATGGAACGTTTGGTGCACCCATCTTCGGTCAGCGGCGAGGGGGCCGGAAATAAGCGTTTACAAAAGAATGGAGCCTTTGTTGCATGGGTTTTCTTCATGTTGTTCGCCCTAACGCTCGCGTTGATAAGCACCAGCCTGGCCGCATTGGGGTCAGATTTCGAGCAGGCCCTGGTGTTAGCAATCGCTGCCTTGTCGACCACTGGCCCGTTGATAGAGGTCGCTAGTGAAACTTCAATTTCCTTAGCGTTGCTAGCGCCCTCCGCCAAATTAGTACTCTGTTTAGCTATGGTTCTGGGGCGGCTAGAAACTCTTGCAATCATCGCCTTGTTGACACCAAACCTCTGGCGCAATTGAACGAACTTGGTTAACTTCGCAGCGATATCAAGTGCTTTTTTGGTTGGAAACACTGAATTTCTGTGTCCATACTTGAATGAAATGAAGAGTCGCGCTGATCCGCAGCGTGTAGCAAGAACAAAAGCGAGAACAAACTATGGCTTCGGACCGACAGAACCTTCAGGATGCGTTCCTGAATCATGTGCGTAAAACCAAAGTTCCGGTAACTATATTTCTGATCAATGGTGTAAAATTGCAAGGTGTCATCACCTGGTTTGACAATTTCTGTGTGCTGCTACGTCGCGACGGTCAATCGCAACTGGTTTATAAACACGCCATCTCCACGATCATGCCGGCCCAGCCGATCAGCCTATACGAGGGTGAAGACGCCTCTTGATGGAACATGACAGGATCCAGACCCGTGCATGGGTGCTGCATCCGGATATTAGATCAAATAGCGGGCGGCGCCCGGCCGAACCTGCATTGCAAGAAGGCGTGGCGCTAGCTAGGGCCTTACCGGATCTTGATGTGATCGGGTCACTTGTTGTGCGTTTGCCAAAGGCTCATTCGGGTCAATTGTTTGGCAAAGGTAAAATCGAAGAACTTGCTGCAATTTTCAAAACTGAAGAAATTGATCTTGTTCTTATCGACGGCCCTGTTTCGCCGGTACAGCAGCGCAACCTTGAAAAATCCTGGGGTGTTAAGTTACTCGATAGAACCGGCCTAATTCTCGAAATTTTCTCAGATAGAGCCCGCACTCGAGAGGGTGTGCTGCAAGTCGAAATGGCTGCGCTAAACTATCAGAGAACGCGATTGGTCCGTGCATGGACCCACCTTGAACGACAACGCGGCGGATTGGGATTTGTCGGTGGACCTGGCGAAACCCAGATCGAAGCCGACCGTCGAGCTATTGACGATCAATTGGTACGTCTGCGTCGCCAGTTGGATAAGGTGGTCAAGACCCGTACTTTGCACCGAGAGGCACGTGCCAAGGTGCCATATCCGATTGTTGCTTTGGTCGGATATACCAATGCAGGGAAATCCACTTTGTTCAACCGCCTGACCGGTGCTGACGTGATGGTCAAAGACATGTTGTTCGCGACCTTGGACCCGACGATGCGGCGGGTTGAGCTGGAAGACGGGCCAGAAATCATTTTGTCAGATACTGTTGGCTTTATTTCAGACCTCCCTACTGAATTGGTGGCTTCATTTCGTGCGACACTAGAGGAAGTTCTTGGTGCAGACCTGGTGGTGCATGTGCGCGACATAAGCCACGAAGACACCCATAATCAGGCGATGGATGTCGACAGAATTCTGGCGTCGCTAGGTGTCGATGAAAACCGAGCAAGGATCGAGATCTGGAACAAACTGGATCAGCTGCCGAAAGAAGAGGCAGATGCGAGACGTCAGCGAGCAGAGCGGGAAGAGGGGATCCACGCGATTTCCGCCATAACCGGTGAAGGTCTGCCAGAACTGTTGCGAGACATAGCGGAGCAACTGCAAGGTGCTCGTCATCAAGAAGTGCTCAGTCTTGAGTTTTCGCAAGGCAAACAGAGGGCTTGGCTTTTTGCCGAAGATCTTGTGCAAGGTGAAAAACAAACTGAGACCGGGTTTGAAATCACTGTTCTATGGACTGATCGGCAGAAGTCCCAATTCAGCGCGTTGTAATCCAGCCTTAGTCAAGCATTCTTACTGCCCATCAATCAGTTCAAATGTGAAACATGTTGATGGGCAGCTCGGTCATTTCTGCAGCGGCTGAATTCGTGTAATTCCAACCGCAGCAGCGCGCGCTAGATCAACATCAAGTGACATCGGAATATACTCACCCCTCCGCCACAACTGCGCCATGTCATCATAGAAACGAGACAGGAAGTGACCTGATTGTCCAGTCGAGGTTATGAAGACCGAACTGTCTGGGTCAGAGAAATCATAGACGCCACGATAGCCAGCTGAATGAACATTCTGAAAGGGATCTGGGTCTTCGCCTGAACTCAGACCACGTTGAAGGGTATTGTCGCCACCACTTGTGGATTGGCGAATGTTTACGAAGAATCGAAGCAGGGGAACCTCTCCCAAGACCTCGTGGTCATGTGTTGCCTGATGAGCATCACCCCATCTTAGCGATTCAAGCGCTGACCCGTAACGCTCGTTAATCCAGACTAAGGCATCGTCTAGCGCCATTCGGGCCATATCCGTGCAGCTTTCTTTGGGTGCGCTTTGGCGAATGTCACACCAGGCAGATGCGCCATCAACATCACGAAATACGCGTTCAATAAACAGCGGTTCCACATGTTTGAATTCGCTGGCTAGAGGCCCCAATTCATCAACGATTAACCGCGCCTGAAGGGCCCTAAGCCAGGCCATATAAATAAGCGGTTCTGGAAGGTGCTCATTCATTTCTCCGTTCCACTCTGATAGCAGACTTAATGCGGTCTGCTGTTGACGTGCTAGAGTCCCCTCGGTAGCTGCGTTGGACGTGAACCAGAGGTCTGCACCGATGAGAGGAAGTAGGGAGCGAGCGGTATAGGAAACTGTGTCGAGCTGTGCTTCGATGAAGCTATCCCGAGTATGGACCTGCCGTGTCTGCATCAGCTTTTGCCAGCGGTGGATACGTTGCGTGTCGCCCCAGTTATATGACACATGATTGGGAAAGGGGCGTTCTAGGAGTTTGTTGTTTGTGTTGCCCAGTATGCCACCACGCGGGCTAACAAATTGCGGATTTGCAGCATAGGGCGATCTCCCCTGCCAACGGTTTTCACGACGCCAGCCTTGATTTGGAAGTCGTCCCTGGCTTTGATTTCGGGCATTGCGTTGCGGTACAGAACCAATGGTTTTCATTGCAATGGTTTCTTGATCCGCCAAAACTAGGTTTTGCGAAGGTGCAATGAAGTGTTCCCCTGATACTAGTGCGTCTTGCACATTTTGGCTTCGCATTAGCGAAATTGCAGCGCTCATGGAAGTATCGGTGTCGCTTAGGGCTGTCCATGCAAGGCTGGCAACATGTCCAGAAGGTGTCACAGCAGACAAACCATAAAGGGATCCGGGTAAAACTGGGCCGTTCTCGCTCCACCTCAGAATGAGCGTGATGGGTTGCGAATCTTTAATTTGGATGATCGAAGGTCGAGATGTAAACCGTTTATAACCGTTCGGGGTTAGGTATTCCTCGGGGTTCTCAGGGTTGAGCTTTTCAATGAAAATATCCTGATCATCAACATACGACGAAGTTACCCCCCATCCTAATTGATCTGACCGGCCGACAATCACGGCTGGAATGCCGGGTAAGGTCGCGCCGATAACCCCTCCCGTAGCAAGTTCCATCCGTGCCAAATACCAAAGAGTAGGAGCGCTCAGGCCCATGTGTGGGTCGTTGGCAAGCAAAGTCCCAGCCGAAGCAGACCGGGCGCGTGCAGCAGCCCAGACATTTGAGGCCCCAGCCAAACCGCGGGGCGGAAAAGGGGACATGGCAGCCTGTGGTATCGACGCTGTCTCGGCATAGCGTTTTAGGCCTGGGAACAACTGCGCATATTCTGGCAAGGCAGCGACGCCGGTGCCTGGAGAATCTGGAAGAATATCGAGCAGGCGTTCCGGATCGTCCAGGATCAGCATAGTCCGGGCACGGAGGACTTCGTCTTGAAGCTGCCCGGATAATTTTAGGGCCATGAGTTTCATCACCGCAATACTGTCAGCTGGCTGCCAAGGGGCGATGGGGGCGTTGAAGACAAACATTTCTGGTGCACCGCGACCAAGAGCACTGTCGTTGATCTCACCAAGGCGCGCGTTGACACCTGCAGAGTAGGCCGTCAGGGCGGCTAGTGTCCCCGGGTCTTGAGCACTGACTGATTGTTGCGCCAGTCGATACAGGTCAAGACGACGCAATAAGCTATCAATCTCCACTGTCCGGCTGCCAAATACTTCGGATAGCCGCCCTTGAACGGTACGGCGAAGCATAGTCATTTGCCAGAGCCGGTCCTGTGCATGAGCGTAACCAAGGCCAAAGTAAACGTCTTCGTCGCTGGCGCCGAAGCTTCCGAATATATGGGGAACATTTGCATTGTCGCGGACAATTTCGACAGGCGCCGAAAGCCCTGGTAGGGCAATGTCTTTATCATAGTCTGGGAGGGATTGCGAAGCTAGAAAATATGCAAGCCCGAGCCCCAGAACTATCAAGACAAGTAATGCTGTGGTCATTCTCATGAGCCAGCGGAAAAGGAGTCCCATGGATGGTCTGTTCCTTCGGTACAATTCATTTTCGGTCGAAGGTGATTGAACCTTTCGACGCGGATGTTAGGGTCGCGCCAACATAGGCGAAGTCTGGTTGAGGGGAAAGCAGATGGTAAAAATAGCATTCTTAGGTTTGGGCGTAATGGGTTTCCCGATGGCTGGACACCTTCAGGAAGCTGGGCATCAAGTGACGGTTTACAACCGGACCACAGCTAAGGCTGAGACTTGGGCTAAGCAGTACGGCGGTGGTTACGCAGCCACCCCTCGTGAGGCAGTGCAGGGAGCAGACTTCGTAATGTCTTGTGTCGGCAACGATGATGATTTGCGGGCGGTTTGTGAGGGCAAAGATGGGGCGTTTGCCGGCATGCAAAAGGGGAGTGTGTTTGTTGATCATACGACCGTGTCGGCAAAAGTGACACGCGAACTTTATGCCGCTGCTGAAGGTCTCGGAATATCATTTGTGGATGCACCAATCTCGGGAGGTCAGGCCGGGGCTGAAAATGCTGTCTTGTCGGTTATGTGTGGTGGCGATAGAGATGCCTTTGAGCGCGTAGCGCCGGTAGTTGATGCCTATTCACGTATTTGTCGCCGCATTGGTAGTAGTGGTGCTGGACAGATGACCAAAATGTGCAACCAGATTGCAATTGCGGGGCTGGTACAGGGGTTAAGCGAGGCCTTGCATTTTGCGGAGAAAGCAGAGCTGGACGGCAGAGCAGTGGTAGAAGTGATCAGTCAAGGTGCCGCGGGAAGTTGGCAAATGGCCAACCGTTTCGAAACCATGATTGACGATAACTTTGATCACGGTTTTGCAGTGGACTGGATGCGGAAGGATCTGGGGATTTGTCTGGATGCTGCGAATGAAACAGGGGCCAGCTTACCAGTGACCGCCATCGTCGATCAGTTCTACAAGGACGTACAAAACAAGGGTGGCGGTCGTTGGGATACATCTAGTCTGCTGAAGAGACTGCGTATGCTGAGTTGATCGCCATCACAGCTAATCAACGATGACCAAAAACAAAGCGCACCTGTTTCAGTGCGCTTTGTTGTGAAGATTGGTGCCGATCAAGGAATGATACGGGTGTATTTTGATCCTTCGAGCGAGGCACCAATTTGAAGGCCTGCCTGTCCAAAAATTGCCGCCAGAATAGGAGAGGTCAGCGTGTTGGTGTCAGTGGTCAATGTCTCCCCCTTGTCCTTAACGACATAGCCAATATCAGCGCCCGCGGTCCAACCTGTCGAGCGGCGGAAAGTGCTTAGGGCGTCCTCAGTCATGAAGAACAAAACATGCGCATATTGCTGTACGCCAATTTGCAGACCCGCATTGCCTTTGATGGTGGAATAATAATCAACAGTTGCACCATCAATGCGCAGAGAGCCCCGGCCATATCCACCACCAACAATGAAACCAGCTTCGGTCACCAATGGCATAATCAACATACCGGTTGAATTGTCCGACAGCGCTCTGGTGTTTGGGTAAAGGCTATACATCTGGCTAAGAGTTGCATTTACGCGTGCGTCAATGGTTGCTGCGCCGCTGCTGCCAACGCCATTGCCGCAGGCTGCGGTCACACCGGTCGTCGCTAAGGCGCCTAGGGCAAAACCACGTCGGGTCAGCCGGGAAGAAGAATTTCTAGTCATGAGTGTCACTGCCTGTATTTGCTCGATAAAGGCCGGTTTTCCGGCTCTGTCATTGTTTATAAGCTTAAAATCGCCACCTGTCATCTAGCAGAGCGCTATTATGGGCGGCTTCTTGCTGGAAGTTAGCCAAATGCCTTAGCCCGGTGAACTACCTATTCAGCAGGCGCGCGACTTCTGGCGCGAAGTAAGTCAAAATGCCATCACATCCTGCGCGTTTGAATGCCATCAAGCTTTCCAGCATCACCTGTTCGCCATCGATCCAACCGTTTTGTGCAGCGGCTTGGATCATCGCGTATTCGCCGGATACCTGGTAGGCACATGTGGGGGCCCCAAATGTGGATTTAATACGGTGGCATATGTCGAGATAGGCGATACCAGGCTTAATCATAACCATATCTGCACCTTCACTAAGGTCGCGCTGAACCAGCCGTATGGCCTCATCGCTGTTGGCCGGATCCATTTGATAGGTTTTCTTATCTCCATTCAGTGCACCCGAAGCGCCAACCGCATCACGAAAAGGGCCATAATACCCCGACGCGTATTTTGCAGAATAGGACAAGATCATCACATTGGAATGGCCAGCCTGCTCCAGTGCGTTACGCATTGCAGAAATTCGGCCGTCCATCATGTCTGAAGGACCAATGATATCGGCGCCAGCCTCAGCCTGAGCCAGTGTCATCTTTACCAGGGCCTCGACAGTAGCATCATTGACGATTTCGCCGTTTACGACAAATCCGTCGTGGCCGTTTATGTTGTAGGGATCAAGTGCCACATCTGTCATTACCGCGATGTCTGGAGCTGCCGCCTTGATCGCACGAACGGCTTGGTTGGTTAGGTTGTCCGGATTCCAGGCCTCCGCGCAATCTTCCGTTTTGAGGCCGGCATCTGTATACGGGAACAAACAAATGGCGGGGATACCCAATGCTTGGGCTTCGACTGCGGCCTCTGCAATCTTGTCGACAGAGCGTCGGACAACACCAGGCATTGAAGGAATAGGCTCCTCAATACCGCTGCCATCGCGAACGAAGACCGGCCAAATCAGATCGCTTGAGCCAAGACTGTTCTCGCGGACCAAATCCCGGATTGCCGGAGTTGACCGGGTGCGGCGAAGGCGGGCGGCGGGAAAGCTGGCAACAGTCGGCGTCATGGATATCTCCTTAGAATACTATCAAACTGGGTGGCATGGATTACTGCGTGTTAACAAGTGCACAATCGTCGCGATCTTCTGAATATTCAGACCAGACCTTGTGCAGGCGGGCGGGGCAGTGGATACATGCCAACACTTGACTTAGCGTGGCGTAGGGAGCGCAGCCTTGGATTTAGTTGATACTTTGGTTGAGCTGATTGACCTGCGATCGTTTTCCAATCTCTGGTTTTGGATTGCCCTTGCAGTCATGTGGTCTTCTGCCAGTCATTGGGTGCTTGGGGTACCCATTGACATGGTCTATCGCGCCAAGCGGCATGGTGGTCAGGCCGAACAGGATTTGGAAGATGTGGTTCGAGGCAATGTAAACCGTCTTATGTACATTATGCAGGTGTCTGGTGCTTGGTTGCTAGCTCTGGTTTGTTTTGTCTTGTCCGGATTGCTGGTGTTGGGGTTCTTCTACCATGTAGAATTTGCGCAGGCGGCCTTTTTACTGGCTTTCCCATTGAGTCTGGTTGGTGTTCTTACCCGAGCAACTGCGGGGCGAATTGTACGGGACGGCATTTCGGGAACCGAGTTACAACAGGTTTTGGTTCGGTGCAGGCTGTATATTCAGATGATTGGCACAGTATCGATCTTTGTTACCGCAATGTGGGGCATGTATCAAAACCTGCAACTTGGCTTCCTAGGTTAGCAGGCCATGAAAGAGGAGAAGCGCACAATGGTGCAGCGTGTTATCACCATGGGCGGTGCGCCGGAAGGGTTTGATGCCCGTTTGATCCTCAAGGAGGTGAGCAAATCTGGCGAACCCGTGCTCCATGTGGCACGCGATGACAAACGTATGGAGGCGATGCGGGCTGCGCTTGCGTTCTTTGCCCCAGACATGCCGGTGTTTGTGTTTCCTGGTTGGGACTGTTTACCATACGATCGGGTGTCGCCGAATGCTGACATTGCGGCCGCGAGAATGGCAACCTTGGCGGCGCTAGTCCACCAAATGCCGAGCGAATTTGTACTATTGACGACATTGAATGCAGCAACCCAACGGGTGCCGGCTCGCACCGTGTTGCGCGAAGCTGCGTTTTCGGCACAGGTGAACAAGCGTATTGATGAAACGGCATTACGTAATTTTCTGGTTCGGATGGGGTTCACACAAAGCCCAACAGTGATGGAACCGGGAGACTATGCAATCCGAGGTGGTATCATAGACATCTTCCCCCCAGGTCAAACTGGTCCGGTACGGCTGGATTTATTTGGAGATGTGTTGGATGGCGCTCGTCGCTTTGATCCAGTTAATCAGCGGACGATTGAAAAACTGGATCTGATTGAACTAGCTCCGGTTTCCGAAGTGATTCTTGATGAAGCGGCGATCACCCGGTTCAGGCAGAACTATCGGATAGAATTTGGCGCTGCTGGGACAGATGACCCATTGTATGAGGCTGTGAGTGCAGGGCGTAAGCATCAGGGTATTGAGCATTGGTTGCCGTTCTTTCATGAAAAGATGGAAACGCTCTTTGATTATATGCCGAAGGCAACAGTGACACTAGACGATCAGGTGACACCAGCTCGGTTAGCCCGCTGGGAAACTATTGAAGATCAGTATGAAAATCGAAAAATTGCGATGCAGTCCAAGGGGCGGATCGACACGGTTTACAAACCGACCCCACCAGGATTGCTATATTTGGATGACGCCACTTGGGAGAAGGTTATTTCTGACCAGAGGGTGATCCAATTGCATCCGCTCCCTCAGGCCACTGGGCCGGGTGTCCTGGATGCAGGTGGTCGAATAGGCCGGAACTTCTCTCCAGAACGACAGCAAGAAAGTATCAGTCTTTTTGGGGCCTTGGCAGACCATATTCGGGCGCGACTGATTGAAGGACCTGTTGTGGTTGCATCTTATTCCGAAGGTGCACGAGAACGATTGACTGGGTTAATCGAGGATGAAGGGCTTGCTGAAGTTATCCCGGTAATGAATGGCACCCGGATTGGGAAGTCCGGACTACATCTTGCTGTCTGGGCGCTGGAACATGGGTTTGTGACCCAGGACATGACGGTCATTTCTGAACAGGATGTCTTGGGCGACAGATTGATCCGGGCGCCGCGAAAACGGCGCAAGGCGGAAAATTTCCTGACAGAAACTCAGTCGCTTAGTCCGGGTGACTTGGTGGTGCATGTTGACCATGGCATCGGTCGGTTCCTTGGGTTGGAAGTTGTAACTGCAGCTGGCGCTGCACATGAATGCATCCTTCTTCAATACGCAGAAGCCGCCAAACTGTACTTGCCAGTTGAAAACATCGAGCTGTTGTCAAAATACGGTCACGACGAAGGCTTGTTGGACAGGCTGGGCGGTGGTGCCTGGCAAGCTAAAAAAGCCAAGCTGAAGGAACGTATCCGCGAAGTAGCTGACCGGTTGATCCGGGTGGCCGCTGAACGCGCCCTGCGGCGTGCACCTGTACTTGATCCGCCACCTGGCAGCTGGGACGCTTTTTCTGCGCGTTTTCCATATCAAGAGACAGACGATCAATTGCGTTCTATTGGGGATGTCATTGATGATCTTACATCTGGTCGCCCAATGGACAGGCTCGTCTGTGGTGACGTTGGTTTTGGCAAAACTGAAGTCGCAATGAGGGCTGCGTTTGTCGCAGCAATGTCAGGTGTGCAGGTTGCAATCGTCGCACCGACGACGTTGCTGGCGCGACAGCATTACGCAAGCTTTGCTGAGAGATTTCGGGGTTTTCCTTTAGAAGTCAGGCAGTTATCAAGATTTGTTACGGCAAAAGATGCTCAGGCGGCACGAGATGGAATTTCGCGTGGCACGGTAGATATTGTTGTTGGTACCCACGCGCTCTTGGCAAAGAGCATCCGGTTTAAAGACCTTGGCCTTTTGATAATCGACGAAGAACAACACTTTGGGGTTGGTCACAAGGAACAGTTAAAGCAGATGCGTAGTGATATTCATGTGCTGACACTGACGGCGACGCCAATCCCGCGCACCCTTCAATTGTCACTTTCAGGGGTGCGGGACCTGTCAATCATTGGAACGCCGCCTGTCGATAGATTGGCGATCCGAACCTATGTGAGCGAATTTGATACTGTTACCATCCGCGAAGCCTTGCTCCGCGAACATTACCGTGGTGGGCAAAGCTTTTACGTGGTGCCGCGCGTCAGCGATCTTCCGGATATCGAAGCCTTCCTGAAAGACCAAATGCCCGAACTCACCTATGTGATTGCACATGGTCAGTTGGCTGCAGGTGACCTGGATGAGCGCATGAATGCGTTCTATGATGGAAAATACGATGTTCTGCTTGCCACAACCATTGTCGAAAGTGGGCTGGATATTCCTACCGCAAATACAATGGTGGTGCATCGGGCTGATATGTTCGGTCTATCACAGCTGTACCAAATCCGTGGACGGGTGGGGCGTTCCAAAACCCGCGCTTATGCCTATTTGACCACCAAACCCAGAACCAAACTGACACCCGCTGCAGAAAAGCGGCTGAGGGTTCTGGGGTCATTGGATACTTTGGGCGCCGGCTTTACCCTTGCCTCGCAAGATCTTGATATCAGGGGTGCAGGAAATCTTTTGGGTGAAGAACAATCGGGCCAGATGCGCGACGTCGGGTATGAGTTATACCAATCCATGTTAGAAGAAGCGATCAGTAAAATCCGATCTGGTCAGATGGAAGGTTTGACTGAGAGCGATGACCAATGGGCACCGCAGATTAACCTAGGTGTTCCAGTCCTGATCCCAGAAAAATATGTACCTGACCTGGATGTTCGACTGGGCCTGTATCGACGCTTGTCATCACTCACCACCAAAGTAGAACTCGAAGGGTTTGCTGCCGAGCTTATTGATCGCTTTGGAAAATTACCCAAAGAGGTCAATACATTGATGTTGGTTGTACGGATCAAAGCGATGTGTAAGCGGGCTGGAATTGCGAAACTTGATGGCGGTCCAAAGGGGGCGACCATTCAGTTCCACAACGATAAATTTGCTTCACCTACAGGGTTGGTCGAATTTATTCAGGCCCAGGATGGGCAAGCCAAAGTACGCGACAACAAAATAGTTGTAAGCCGTGACTGGCGCAGTGATGGTGACAAAATCAAGGGCGCCTTTGCAATTGCCCGTGACCTCGCTGAAAAAGTGGTTGCTGCCAAAAAGAAGAAAAAGACCGCTTAACGGTGGAGCATCAATCCCCTGCAACGAACGAGCAGAGCTGCCAGTCTCCGTTGGCAGTTTTTGTCAAAGACGCCCGATAACCGACTATTGGCCAAAGGTAATCCCTGTGCATGTAACCTGTGCGACTGTCGCCAATTGTCACGTGTTGATACAGAGCGTTTTCGTCAAACTTAGCTATTGTCACAACTTCATGAGAAATCTGCTCTAGGATCGTCGCTTTGCTATCAGCCGACTGCCGAAGGGCAACATGGCGACCGTTTACAAAATAGGCTTCAAAAATGTCGATCTCGTCGGGCAGATCGATTTGCCAGTGAAATGGCATCAAGAATTCAGCACTGTCAGCGAAGTATCCTGGTTGCTGAAGTGTTTTTTGCAGGTTTTTCCAATATGCTTCACGCAGGGCGTCAGCCTGAGGCCTGTATTCTTCACTCAGACTTTCTTCGGGCAGTGTCAAATTGTGCCGGAATTCATCGTGGCCCCCATTGCCGCCGTGGCTAAGGTAAATCTGATTACAAGAGGCCGCAACGACTGCCTCAGTATCACGAGCAATGATGTCGGTGAGCAATTGGGTCCGAAAAATTGTAAGAGTTGGATCTTTTTCAGCCTGGTCGACCGGAGAGAGATGGATACGTTGGGCAACCAGTGGGCTTCCGAGGCCCACAAAACAAACGATAAGCGCCCTGATCATTCGTTTTCCTTCATTGCAACCTGTGCGCAGGCGCATGAGGCTGCGACCCGGTCTGCACGTGCCATAGCCAGGTCCAGGTTGTGCTTTACATGTTTGATCTCAGTGGTTTCTCCCCGAGCCTTAAGACAATCATGCAGTCCCTTGAGGCTCCAGACATTGCTGGGGTGTATTGATGCTCGTGATAAGGAGCCACCAAGCCCTAAATCCTCACGGTAAACAGCCTCGGCCTGTGCAACGTGACCCTGTTCAAACAGTAAGGCCCCCAGTGCATGACGTGTAGGCTGCATCCAACCCCAAGGTTCGTCGTAAGGTAAGTTGTCGTCCAACTCGACGGATCGTCTTAAATGTGCAAAAGCGACGTCATAGTTTTCTTTACGATATTCAATCTCACCACGTAACATTTCTGCTGCAATTTCAATTAGATCTATCACACGGTTGTTATGCATCAATCGCGTTTCTGGGATCCTAGCTTTTGCAGCTTGGAACAAAACCTCTTCTGTTTCTGCTTCAATAACACGTCCGGTCGCGGCAAATCCGATTGCGCGAGCGTAGTGAGTTGTGGCGGTCAGAGTGCGGTACAGATCCGGGTCCTTGGGCAACTCCAACGCCATCGCTTCGTCCCAGCGACCAAATCGGATCAGAATATGAGGGCCCATTGCCATGTAGCTTTCAAAATAGTCGGCCATCGGCGGGCTTTCTATGCGTAACATGTCTTCTGGAACCGTTTCCCACATGCCTAGATTGGCGCGCCGCGCAGGCTCGTATTGTCCCAGGAACATCGCGCCATAAATGATAAAGTGATAGTTATGTTGGCGGTATCCAGTGTAGATATTATAGGCGCCTTCGCGGTGGTAATATTTTATATCAGCTTCAACCGCTTTTTCGTTCCAGTGAACAACGTCTTTGTAATCGCCACACAGGACATCAATGTGAGTGGGCATATGGACCAGATGCCCGGCGTCTGGAACCAATGTGCGAAGGACGTCTCCGGCTTTCAGCGCCTTTTCTGGGCACGGCGACATTTCCATCAAATGTACGTAGAGGTGCAATAGACCTGGGTGTTGCATAGCTCCGGGTGCATGACTCATCGCCCATTCCAACACCTCTTGCGTCTCAAGCGTGGCGGCACCCTCTGCAGGCTGTCCGGTTTTCAAATCCCACATTTTCCATGGCGTTAGGTTGAGCAGGCTTTCCGCATAGATTGTTCGAAGATCTAGGTGATCGGGGCATTCGGCAAATGCAGCGCGCATGGCATCTGCAAAACTAAAATCCCATGCGTGCATGTCGTCGATCAGCTCGCGCTGCGGGTAACGAGCGGCTAGAGCATTTATTAGAGCAGCCTCTGGCTTGGTAACACCATCCACATGCGATACCGCCAGTTGCGCGGCATCAAAAGCAGTGCTTAGCGCTTTTTCTCGGCCTGGAACATCATGCAATTCCCAGGGCATATTGTAATTCGGACCAGAGGCAAAGGCGACTCCCCAATGTGCCATCGCGCAGTTGGGGTCATGTTCTAATGCCCGCTGAAAACAAACCACCGCTTCTTGATGATTATAGGCATAGGTCCAGACCAAGCCGCGATCAAACCAGAGCTGAGCATGGTTGGAGGTGCTGGTGATGGGGCAGGTATAGTTGCCCAAATCATAGTAGTCGCTCATTCAAAACTCCTCCCCGAGAATGCGGAGAGGTTAGGGTTTTCAATGTACTACGGCAAGAAGGTCGTAGGGACTATTCTGCTGGGAGGCGTGTTTCAACGCGCCCCATATGCAACATGAGCAAGTAAGCGGCGATGATCATTGTTAAAATGCCAGATGTCAGTGGTAGCAATGAGCCATCAAAGAACAACCCAATTGGCGCGGCAATGGCAGCCGCAAGCACCGTTGAAATGGCACCAATAACCGAAGCCGCCATGCCAGCAATGTGGCCCATGGGCTCCATCGCCATGGCATTCAAATTACCCAAGGTCAAACCCACCATAAAAAATAGGCTGGTTTGCCAGGCTACAAACAGGCCAAATTGGAATGTGTCCGGTAGACTGGTGTTACTGAGAAACAGCACGGCAGTAGAAAACAGGATCTGGCTCGCAAGCGACCAGGTGACCATACGGCGCATTCCTACTTTGACCACAACAGCAGCGTTTATCAGGCTCGCGCTTCCAGACATTAGCGCGACAAAACCAAACCAAAAAGGAAAGCTGTCGGCGCGACCAAAAATCACGTCATATACAGGCTGCACCATGGTCAGCATTGTGAACAGCGCGGCCATACAAAGGGTCTGAACAAAAATCGAAATACGTACCGTAGGATGGGCAAACATCTCGCGGATGGCACCGATCATCAAATGAAGCTGAAACGGGCGGCGATCTTCGCGCGCGAGCGGTTCTGGCAGGCGAATACCCATCCAGATCACTATAGTGATTGCAAATAAGGCAAAGGCGATGAAGATTGCACGCCAGCCCGCAAAGGCGATGATGACTGTCCCGAGCATGGGGGCAATAGCAGGTACCAAGGTGAAAATCATCATTGCGATTGACATGAGTTTTGCCATCTCACGACCAGAATAAAGATCACGCACGATGGCCAATGCCACTACGCGTGGTCCTGCGGCTCCGAGACCCATTGTGACGCGGGCAAACAGGAGTAGTTCCAGAGAGGAACTGGCCCAGGCTACCGCAGCGGATACAACATACAGTGATGCCCCGGCGATAATCACTGGTTTGCGGCCAAACGCGTCAGACAATGGGCCGGTGAAAAAGGTGCCGACCCCCATACCAAAGACAAAAGCAGTCAGAATGAGCTGCGCACGGTTGATATCGTCCGCGCTGAGAGCAGCACCAATTTCTGGTAAAGCGGGCAGCATTGCATCGATGGAAAAAGCGATGGTGGCAAACATCATCGCAATCAACGAGATAAACTCGACCCTGGACATTTGATGGGCGGCTGGGTTGGACATATATTACCTCAGGCGGCACTTCAGTAGGACCCGGAAATCGGATGCAATCTGGGAACCGCTAATTTTTGGCGCTATCATAGAATTTGGCGCGCATCCAGAAACTGCGTCGCACAGATGGGTGTGCATTGATGTTGACGTTACCTGAAATGGACGTGCATCCTTTTCAGGTATTGAATGTAGTTGCTTTAAAATGGGTCTATGAGTTGCTAGTTTCGACCTGATCCATGATCTCGGCTATGACCTTAAGCCAAAGCTCAGGAGGTTGGGCGCCGGGAACCGCATGTTTATTGTCGACAATAAATGTTGGTACAGAACTAACACCCATCTCTCGGCTATGGGCGTCGCGTGCTTTGATATCACCGGTGTCGTTGTCGGTAGAGAGTAGTTTTTGCACGACAGCAGCATCCATACCGATGCTGTCGGCAATATCTCCCAGTACCTCGGAGTCACCAATGTCGCGGGCATCGACGAAATAAGCCTGAAACAAGGCGTCCACAGCCTGTGTCTGTTTGTCTTCAATGCCGGCCCAATGGATCAGCCGGTGAGCATCCAACGTATTGGGGGTCCGCTTCATCGCTTCGAAGTTGATTGTGAGGCCCGCCTGTTGGGCGTGTTCGACGACAGGGGCGTATGCTTTTACAGCCCCATTTTGTCCACCAAATTTGGTCTCGAGATATTCTCGGCGGTCCATGCCTTTGGCGGGCATATCGGGATTTAACTGAAAAGGGTGCCATTCGATTACAAAAGGATGACTTGGCATTTGAGCCAGTGCTTTATCCAAATGGGCTTTGCCAATGTAGCACCACGGGCAGATCGGATCCGAAAGAATATCGAGTTTTACGGTCATGTTAGGTTGTAACCTTGAAGTAAGCGGGTAGGGCGCGGCGCAGCAGTTTGCCATTGGCCCCCTGCGGCAATGTGTTCAAATGAATGTAGACACGGGGTTGTTTGTAGCGGGCCAAGTGCTTGTTGGCAAAATCCCTTAGGTCGTCCTCGTTCAACTTTTGGGGACCGGTATAGAACGCAGCGATAACAAAGGTGTCGGGTTTGACCTCGACGGTTGCGGCGCCTACCTGGGTGATCCCAGGATGGACAGAGAGTGCACCTTCAACCTCTAGCGGGGAAACACGGAAGCCTCCGGCATTCATCATGTCGTCGGCGCGACCTAGATAACTGATCTGGCCTTCGGCAGTCATTGCCCCTTGGTCACCGGTCAAGAACCAGTCACCATGGTAGCGAGCTGCTGTTTCGTTTTCTGCATTCAGATAGCCAAGCATCAGCCCCGGATCGGACCGGTGGATGGCGATTGTACCTTCGTTTCCGATTGGAACAGGACCGTCGCTATCAACGATGGCAACGCGACGACCGATCTGAGGTTGCCCTAGCGCACCGTTTTTTGCGGGATGCTTAGGGCTGGAAGAAATGAAAGTAGAGCATTCCGACATCCCATAGGCCTCATACAGCTTAGTTTGTGTAACTTTGGTCCACTCCTGTTGTAGGTCTTCCGAGAGCTTTTCGCCGGCGCAAAGCCCGTGGCGAAGGTTTGGAAGGTCCGGAGGTGCATTACCTTGTAAAATTTTGCGGTAGACGCCAGGCGCAGCAGCAAAAATGCTGGCGCGATGGTCCCGCAGCAGTTCGGGGAGGTCAGAAATCGCTGTGCCTGGCGCTGGGATTAAGGCGGTTGCGCCCATGGTCCATGGGTCCATCAAGCCCGTGCCCAAGGTATAGGTCCAGTTAAAGGCACCAGCATGTAACAGCAGGTCATCCGAGTGCAGATCATACCAGCCTGAAATCATCATCTGTCTCGCCCATATGGCGCGGTGGGCATGTGCAACGGCGCGCGGATTTCCGCTGGTTCCCGAAGTGTAGACTAAATAGGCTAACCGCTCTGGGTCGCCCAAAGCGTACTGGCACGGGGGAAGGTCACGCATCGATAGAAGTGAGTCGGTTGTGATTTGATTCGGGTGTGAGCCGCAAGCCACATCGGGATCCCGCAGGATTGCCGCTGGCGCTAGGTCGGCAATCATCTTGACCGTTTCGGGGGCCGTCAATTGAGATGATGTTGGAACGGGAACCAATCCGGCTGCGATGGCTCCGAGATAGGCAATGGGAAACTCGACCGTGTTGCCCAATCTCATCAGAACGACATCACCTGCGACCAGCCCAGATTGCAGCAGTCCTGTTCCGGTTCCGCGCACTGCTGCCTCAAGTGCCCGGTAAGTCCAGTTCTGTGTCGCTGTTGGTGAAAGGACGGACAAAGCAAGTTTGTCCGGTGCGGTCGGGGCATGCCGCAATACATGGGCAGCCAAGTTAAAGGGCGCGGGGCAGGGTGCGAACGCGCCATGGTCAAAAATCGACAACATGGGGTGTGGCTATCGTGAGTGGTGCTGCGTTGCAAGCTGACTTGGGGCCGCTTATAGAGAGCGTATGACAAAACGAGATCCAAAATCGCTAATTTCCATTGCACGCAACAGCGGCGTCCAGAGCGAGGCCGAACCGCTGGATTTGGGAATGAGGGTACGTGAATTACGTAAGGCCCGTGACTGGACGTTGGAGCATGCTGCCAATCAGGCGGGACTGGCACGTTCGACCTTGTCGAAGATCGAAAATGGCCAAATGTCACCAACTTACGATGCATTAAAGAAGCTGGCTGTTGGGCTGGAGATTTCGGTCCCTCAACTTTTTACCCCCCCGCAACGTGGTCAGGTGAATGGTCGTTTAACCGTGACCAAAACGGGTGAAGGTGCCGCGCACGCAACCACGACTTATGAGCACGAGTTACTCGCAGATGGTTTGTCCAGAAAACAGATGTTGCCCTATCGGGCCCGCGTACGCGCTCGGTCGATGGAAGAGTTTGACGGCTGGGTGCGCCACGATGGCGAAGAGTTTCTGTACGTGCTGACCGGGGTGGTTTGGTTGTATACTGAATTTTACGAGCCAATTGAGATGCGACGTGGTGACAGCGCATATTATGATGCTGCGATGGGGCATAACGTTATCTCGTCAAGTGACGAGGATGCAACGATCCTATGGGTCACGTCTCTGGCTTGAATCAGCTACAGCGGTCAGCCTTCGACCTCGCGTAGCAACCCTTCTACGAATAGGAAGTCATCCACTTCTTCTTTAGCTTCCGTTAGGGTCAAATGATGGGTCTGAGCCAGATAAACCACAAACGCCTCCGGATCCTGTAACAACGAAGGCGCTAAGGCTGGTTGCAAATAGGGGAAACGGTTTTGGATACGCGGCAGGCAATTGGCCCAGTCCTTGGAAGCGTTCAAAACGGTCATAGCCAGTCCTCCCACCGGGCAACAACGGTTCTTTTGTCAGTTTAGTGTAACTAGGATTAATCAAAAAAGATACGGTCAAAAATTTGAAGGCTGTATCATGTTCCAATGTTTGGCTTAGAGGCCGTTTAGCTGGAGCACATAAACAGGCCTAGACCTGACAAGTTTGAAATTCAGGATGGCAATTGACTTGGTAACTTGGAGTGGAGTTTTCATTCGAAATAGGGGGGACAGTGCAAAGTGCTTGGGCCCTAACCAGCCGGTGTAACTATCTGCCCTTATACTCAGTGAAGTAGAAAGGCAGATACAGTAAGCATATCCCAAACGGGATAGAGGCGGCTCAGTTTGGCTGATACCACCAAACATCGGGCATAAAGCCGAGACGGTCACCATAAAGCGGTAATCTATCAGGAAATTGTAACTCTTTGGCATGGGCAATTCGACCCTTATCGAACTGCCAGATTGGAATCACATACCGTCCGGTTGTCAGTGCCCGATCTAGAGCCCGAACAGCCGAAATGAAATGCTCAGCACTGAATGCATTTAACATCTCAGGGATCAGAGCCTCTACGGCAGGGCTATCGACGCCCATTAAATTACGTGTCCCGGTTTGGGTTACACCACTACGGCCCCAGTAAAGGTACTGCTCATTTCCGGGACTTAATGACAGATCACGGCGATAGCGCGTCATATCAAAATCATAGTCGTTTTGCCTGGCGACATATTGTGCGTTATCAACCGTTTCTGTAGTGACAGTGATACCTAGACGTTCAAGAGAACGGGCATACATTTCGACAATAGTCTGCATTTCGCCATCGCCCTGGCGCAAAAGAACTGAGAATTCGAACGCCTCACCAGTTGAATTTTGCAAAACACCATCTTGCACTTCCCAGCCTGCATCGCTTAACAATTTTGTTGCCGTACGGAGGTTTTTACGATTGCGTTCAGTACCATCACTTACTGGCAAACTGTAGCCGTCCAAAGCACCTGGCAGCAGCGTATCCGCATAAGGTTCTAGTAGATCTCGTACACGACCTTTGGCTGGGCCGGGGTTCATGCCGAGAGCGGAATTGGAATAATAGGAAGTAATACGAGGCTGTGTCCCACCGGTTACTGTGCCGTTAATGTATTCGAAGTTGAATGCATAAAGGAGAGCTTCTCGTACCCGCCAGTCGTCAAAAGGTGCGCGACGGGTATTCATTGCCAAACCCGTGATACCCGAAGGGCGCTGGTGAGGTATTTCGGACTTCACCACATCTCCACTTTGAACTGCGGGAAAGTTATAGCCTTGGTCCCACTTGCCAGCATTGTACTCGCGCACAGCAGTCAATTCGCCAACCTTGAAAGCTTCAAACAGCACAGTTTGATCGCCAAAAAACTCAACTCGCATTTCGTCAAAGTTCTGTGTGCCCTTCCGAAACGGTAAATTCTCCCCCCAATAGTTGGGATCACGCTGCAAACTCACATAGCGGCCAGGGTCAGAGGCGGCGACGACATAGGCACCTGTACCGATGGGGGCTTCGCTAGGGCCACTGGTTGTGAAATCTTTACCTTCCCATTGTCCTTTTTTCAGGATGGGGCGCAGTCCTGCAATCAAGGCCAATTCCCGATCTTCGGTGTTGAAGACAATCCTAACTTTGCGAGGGCCGGTTTGCGTTATGCTCTCAATTTTTGACCAAAAGCCGCGGTACCTAAGGTGGCCAATTGTGCCCAAAGTCTCATATGACCAGATTACGTCGTCGACGGTAACTGGCGAGCCATCGGAAAACCGAGCTTCAGGGCGAAGGGTGAATTCAACCCATGAGCGATCGTCAGGGGTTTCGATTGATTCAGCAAGCAACCCATATAGCGAAAACGGTTCGTCCCATGATCGTCCCATCAAGCTTTCGTAACCCCAGAACCGAAGTTGCCATGGGGCAGTGCCTTTTTGTACAAATGGATTGAGCGTATCAAAGCCACCAGTATTACCAAACACCACTCGCCCACCTTTGGGGGCATCGGGGTTGGCATAAGGGAGGGATGTAAAATCCTCTGGCAGATCGGGTTGTCCGTACATGGCTATCCCATGTGCTGATTCTGCCGTAGCGTGATTAACGCTTAGAAGCAGGGTGATACCTGCCAGCGTTGAGGTGATTTTTGAGAAAAAGTTTGATCTCATTTGGGCAACAATCCTGCTCTGCCTATATTTCCTTGTGTTATCAAGCTAACCTTGCCGTCACGCCTTTTCAAACTTTTAGCTTGGATAACGTCAGATAATTGCGTATAACAGTGTTACTGCTCGATAGGTTTCTTGCCTGTATGAAACCTGCCTCAATAACTTGACGCCCGCTTCGCGCGGGCGTTTTTTTTGGTTTGGCTGTTTTTTGTTGTGGTGAGCCGTTCATATTTGAACGGCCAAGCGGTGAAAATTCGAGCTCACTGAAGCTTTTCACAAGTAGCCGAAGTTAAAGATATCTACAATGTTCGGCCAGCCAGATAAATTGTAAGAACAACAGGTGACGAGCGTTTTCTTTGCAGTTGCAGCATGCCACTATGCGCAAAATTCACATCCTAGCCATATCGTATAAAGGGAAGAGATTTATGTCTTTGCGAGGGAAAACTGCTGTTGTCACCGGATCCAATTCGGGAATTGGACTAGGCGTTGCACGAGAGCTGGCGCGTGCAGGCGCAGATCTGGTTTTGAACTCGTTTACAGATCGAGACGAAGACCATGCATTGGCAGAGGCCATATCAACGGAGTTTGGTGTGGTTGCCAAGTATGTCAAAGCGGATATGTCCGTGGGAGAGGAATGCCGTAGCCTAATAGAAGCTGCTGGCTCTTGCGACATTTTGGTTAATAACGCCGGCATCCAGCACGTCGCTCCTATTGATGAGTTTCCTAGAGATAAGTGGGATGCGATCATTGCCATCAATCTCAATTCCGTGTTCCACACTACTGCTGCTGCGTTACCGATGATGCGTGCGGCCGGGTGGGGACGGATTGTCAATGTCGCTTCGGCACATGGTTTGACGGCCTCACCTTATAAATCTGCTTATGTCGCGGCCAAGCATGGTGTAGTGGGAATGACCAAAGCAGTTGCATTAGAAACGGCACAAGAGCCGATCACCTGTAATGCAGTCTGCCCAGGATATGTGCTGACGCCGTTGGTTGAAGCACAGATACCCGACACTATGAAGGAGTACGGCATGGACCGCGAAACAGTCATCAAAGACGTAATGTTGGCGCGGCAACCATCCAAAGAGTTTGCAACTGTAGAGCAGCTAGGTGGCACGGTTGCGTTTTTGTGCTCTTCGGCTGCAACGCAGATTACTGGTACGACGCTAAGTGTCGACGGCGGATGGACTGCTCTATAAAAAGTGCAGGAGCGGGGCCTTGCCCCGCTTCCTTTGGATATTCGTTATATGAAGCTAACTTAGTCCGCTTCTATTTCAGCTGGTTGGCTTGGATCTTTGGAATTTGGGTAGACCAGCCCGGCTGAGATCACCAGCTTAGCGGCATCTTCAACACTCATCTCCAGCTCAATCACGTCTTCTTCCGGAAGGAACAACAGAAACCCAGAGGTCGGGTTTGGAGTAGTTGGTATAAAAATACTCATCAACTTCCCACTGGTTTTGGTATGCGCATAAACTTCGCCTTTGGCGGTGGTCGAGACAAAACCGATGGCCCAGATACCAGGGCGAGGATATTGAATGATGCAGGCTTTTTCGAAGCTGCGTTCGGACTGAGCAAATACGGTTTCCGAAATCTGTTTGATTCCAGAATAGATTGACCGCACCACTGGCATACGCTGGACAAGGCTTTCGGCGAAAGAAATCAGAGAACGACCCAAAATCCCTTTGGCGATCCAGCCAATGACGATGGTGAACAACAAAAAGATGATCAACCCGATGCCGCGCAGATTGATACCGATGTACTTTTCCGGAAGGATTGTTGAAGGGACTAGCGGCAACACCACACTATCAACCCAGCCCATGACTGACCATAAAAGCCAAATAGTCAGCCCAACCGGGGCGATCACCACGATCCCAGTCAGAAATGATGAGCGCAGGCGGGCAAACAGGCCCGGACGGCGCTGGGGTTCTTGGTCAAATGGCGTTGTCATGGTTCTTTTCGCTGTTGGTTCTGTGCAACCTAGGAAGTTTGAGAAGGCGCGGCAATGGCGCCTCTCTAATCTGTGTCTGTTAACTGCGAAGAGTGATCAGTTCTTTGGCAACATTGGAAGCTAGTCGGGCATTATTACGGACCAGTGCAATGTTTGCAGTGAGGGACTTGCCCTCAGTCAGTTCAAATATTCGCTGTAACAGGAATGGAGTGACGGACTTACCACTGATTCCTTTGATGTCGGCCTCTGTCTGAGCTTGGGCGATGATCGGTGCCAGGATTTCGGCAGCAATTTGATCCGCGTCTGGAATTGGGTTGGCAACCAGTTGGCCGCCCGGCAATCCAATGGCCTGACGTAGAACATGAGCACTGGCGATCTGCGCTGCGCTATCCAACCGTAACGGTGCAGCAAGGTCAGATTGTGCGGACCAAAAGGCCGGAAAACTATCTTGGCCATAAACTATGACAGGCACGCCATGCGTCTCAAGGACTTCAAGGGTTTTAGGGACATCCAAAATAGCTTTGGCACCGGCTGCAACAACTGTCACTGGGGTTGCAGCCAGTTCCAACAGGTCGGCAGAAATATCGAATGTTTGTTCAGCACCTTTATGGACGCCACCGATGCCGCCTGTTGCGAAAACTTCTATTTCAGAGAGTTTCGCCGCAATCATAGTCGCCGCAACGGTGGTTGCGCCGGTTCCGCCAGTCGCAAGGCAGGCTGCAAAATCTGCCCGTGACAGTTTAGCAACATTTTTTGCCTGGCCCAATGACAGCAATTGATCTGCTTCAAGACCAATATGCAAACAACCGTCAAGTACAGCGATCGTGGCGGGCGTGGCGCCAGATTCGCGGATGTCTTGTTCAACCTGTGCCGCTACTTCTACGTTCTGCGGGTAAGGCATTCCGTGCGTAATGATGGTGCTTTCCAATGCAACAATCGCAGTGTTGTTGGACCTGGCGGCCTGGACCTCGGCAGAGTACTTGATGTTGATCACAGTGGTGGTTCTCCTGAAACATAGGTAGCCGCAGCTTTAAGCGCTGATGCGAGGGCGATCTCGCGGGGCTCTCCGCGGGCCTCGGCGGCGATATGGGCTGCCATAAAGGTATCTCCGGCTCCGGTCACTCGGGCGACGGTTACGCGGGGCGGGGAAAGGGTGATTGGCGCGTCTGGACCTGCTTCGGTGGCTGAACTGCCGCCGTCAGTCACCAGAACACGGGAGGCGCCTCGATCAAGCATAGCCTGTGCGGCGGTTAGGCTGTCAGAGAATTCCGCCTGACACATCAAGCCGGCTTCTTCTAAATTGACGTAAAGCGTACCACGATTTCGGTTCAGGAATGGGCGTAAACGTTCGGCTTTACCTGGCGAGGCTGGTGCAACACGAAGATCAGCAGCGGAAAATTCTGGGGCGGCGGCGATGTCGTCGAGCAGGGACAAAGTCAGATTGCCATCTAACGCTACAAGACCAGAGTAGGGATGCCTCGATGAACCAAGGCTACCATCACGTAAGGGGCGCAGAATTTTGTCGCCGGCAGCTTCAAGTGAGTGGGCGTCAGCAATAGCTGCGATCAGTCCATTTGCGCCTTCTACAGCCATGTAACGATCGGTGGGCAGGTCTTCAGAACGGTAAATGTGGTCAGTCAACAAACCAAGTCGGAGGCAGGCATTGACCAACTCGTTGCCTTCTTCATCTCGGCCGATTGCGCTGAGCAGGGCAGGCTTTAGGCCAAAACGGGCCAAGGTCATTGCAATGTTCATGGCGACGCCGCCCGGTAGCCGGGTGATCCGGCCTGGCATATCAGAGCCGCGCTGCATTTCCATGCGCGATCGACCTATAATGTCCCAAAGCACTGAACCTATGCAAAGGATATTGATTTTGTCTGATTTGGAGTTCTGTATCATACGCCAGTACTGCCTATTTTTGAACCAGCTCGCAAGGCGCAACCGTTATTCGGGCACTGCAAATGTTAGGGCCGCCCAAAGGGTTTCCCAAACCTGTTCAACGTCGTCAGTTGCCGGTCGCAGAACAACCGCATCAACAAGATAAGTGAAACCAGGTTTTGTTGGAATGTTTGCCAGCCCTTGGGCATCTGTATGAAGTATGGAGACAGTGACGGCATTATCGCTGGCGCGTTCATACATTTCGATCTGCGCATGTGGTCGCACATTGCCCTGATAAAACAGCTGAACCATAAAGCCCTGTTCTAAATTGTCAGTGTATGGGTTGGCGTATGCAAGAAACTCGGTTTCGAGGCCCAACAAACGGTCACTGCCAATACCGGAGCCAATTGAAACCAATGCTTTAGCATGGCGTGAGTAAGACTCGGTAAATCCTTGTCTGGGCAAGCCTCTTGATTGATGTTTTTGGCCTATATCAGCAAAGCCTTTGTGGTCTGCAAACGTCTCAAATTTCTCCCAGGTATCGTACGTTAGCATTTCAGGTACAGTTTCATGGCTGATAATCAGCAAACCATCATCCATCTGATCAATTTGCAATGCTGGAAGGTCTCCCATCCGACCCTGATAAGCGGTACTGTGATCACCCAGGGTAACGTCAAAGCTGTGGGTGCGCCTTGCAAAGTAGACTAGCTTAGGTCCCACGAAGTTCTGCCCGCTGCGCAGGTCTGCGATTACCGGCATGTCTGATTCAACTTGATATTTCTGTGGTTCGATCCAAAACTCGTGAGAAAGCGCGGGTAGGGCGGTTAGAGACAGCCCGACAATAACAAAGACGAGACGGCGGTACAGGCAAGTGAACATAGACATGACCTTATTGAGGATAAGCCATAGGCTTGCATCTGTGTTTTTGATGTCAAGTCTTGCCTTGTTTGCTCTCGTTTCTACGGCGCGCGCCCATGAGGTTACGCCTACTATTGCAGATTTCCGCGTTGAAAATGACCAGATCGCCTTTGATCTACGGCTAAACATCGAGGCGTTTGTCGCCGGTATCAATCTCGATGGTATGAATGATACCAATGACGCGGCACAGGCCACGGATTACGATAGCCTGCGTGCGTTGGACCAAGCTGAGCTTGAACCAATGGTGCGCCAGTTCGCTGAAGAATGGCTGGAAACGCTTGAACTAACCGCGACTGGCAGCGTTCAGCTCAGTGTCACCGAAGTGGTAATCCCTGAAGTTGGGAATGTGGATCTTCCTAGGGCAACCTATCTGTTGCTGAATGGGAGTATTCCGTCCAGCGCGCGAAGTTTGACGATGACCTGGCCGAAAGGGTCAGGCAGTGTGGTGTTGCGGCAGAATGGGGTTGATGAACCCTATACAGGGTTCCTGCAAGGTGGTGAGACAACGCCACCAATTCCTTTGACTGGCGGGGCAGCATTGACACCATTGGAAGCCTTTGTGGATTATCTGCCCGTAGGCTTCGAGCATATCCTGCCCAGAGGCCTAGACCATATTCTGTTTGTGCTTGGGTTGTTCTTCCTCAGTTCTCGGCTGCGTCCACTAATTTGGCAAGTCAGCGCTTTTACTCTGGCGCATACAATCACACTGGCGCTGGGCGCCTTGGGGGTGGTGACTGTTAGCCCTGATATCGTTGAACCACTCATCGCAGCGTCAATAGTATATGTCGCGGTCGAGAATATCTTTACAAGACACCTTAGCCCATGGCGCCCATTGGTAATCTTTGGTTTTGGCCTCTTGCACGGGCTAGGATTTGCCTCGGTCTTAGGTGAGTTTGGATTGCCAAGGGACCAATTTATTGCTGCACTTGTTGGCTTTAATGTTGGCGTCGAGCTGGGGCAGCTATACGTAATTGCAGTAGCCTTTGCAGTTGTGGGTGTTTGGTTCAGATCTCACCCTAAGTACCGCGGTAGAATTGCAATACCGGCGTCGATTACCATTGCAGTGATCGGAGCTTATTGGTTTGTCGAACGGATGTTTCTATAGGACGGATGTCTCAGCCCATTGCAGTGGTCAAACGCTGCAATGCTGCAACGGGATCATCACCACGCCATATTTCATCACCGATCCCGAAAAAATCTGTGTAAGGCGCAATGTTTCGGATCAGGTCTTCTGTCAAACCACCTTCTGCAACCATCGGAACTTCGATCATTTCTGACCACCACTGAAACAGTTCTGTTTCTGCGGTGCCGCCATCGCCCAGACCCGAAATCCCCACAGGGCCAAAACAGACGTAGTCGGCACCGGCCTCAGCAGCTGTGATGCCGTCATGGTTTGAGGTCCCACAAAAACTTCCAACGATGGCATCCGCGCCCATCGCTTTACGGGTAGCACGCACTGAGCGAGCCGAGTCAGTTAAATGGACCCCGTCAAGACCGAGGCGCTCGGCCAGGATTTGGTGATCGGAAATTACAATAGCTACATCCCGTGCATGGGTGACTTCCCGAAGGGCATCACCAGCGCGGCTTAAGGTATCCTCGTCACGGCTGGCCATATCCAACCTTAGACAGGCAACGTCGACAGTATCTAGCACTCTGGCCAGTTGATCGGGAAACCGGCCCAGCTCAAAACTCGGTGGCGTGATCAGGTAGATCTGCGGTTTCTCGGGGCTATCCATGAGTTCGATCCTTGTGCTGTCATGCGGCTGTTTAGCGAATAAAGCCGCATACGCAAGTTTTATAGGCATGAAGCAGGGTAATTGAGACTCAGAGATAGTACCAGATCTTGCTCTGACGGCGATTGCGGACTAAATCGAGGAGAATTCTTCAGAAAGAGCAACATGCCCAGCCAGACCCCTCAACCTGCTTTTGTATTGGTGCGCCCACAGATGGGTGAAAATATTGGCGCCGCAGCGCGTGCAATGTGGAACTTTGGTCTGGATCGAATGCGTATTGTGGCGCCTCGGGATGGCTGGCCCAACCCTAAAGCTGTCGCTATGGCATCTGGTGCTGGGCGCTTACTGGATGAGGCACTGTTGAGCCCAGATGTCTCTGATGCGCTCGCCGATTGTTCGTTTGTCTTTGCAACCACTGCACGGCAACGCGGATTGACCAAACCAGTGTTCAGTCCAGAAGCAGCCATGAAATTGGCTGCAGAGAAAATTACGGCAGGTGAGAAGGTCGCTGTGATGTTTGGTCCCGAACGTGCGGGACTGGAAAATGAAGACATAGCCAAGGCCAATGCCATTATTTCGGTTCCGGTGAACCCGGCTTATGGATCGCTGAACCTAGGTCAATGCGTGTTGCTGACCGCCTATGAATGGCAGCGTCAGGTCGGAGAAATCGAACACGAAACGGTCGACATGGGCAAAGCCAGTTGGGCAACAGGTGTTGAAATCGAAAAACTATCCGAACATTACGAAGAGCGTCTAGAACAGGCCGGCTTCTTTTTCCCACCTGATAAAGCGCCAAATATGAAGGTGAATCTACGAAACCTGTGGAGCCGTATGGCGCTGACCAATGCGGATGTGCAGATGCTCCACGGAGTGATGCGCCAGATGGTCCGTTGGAAGCAGCGCGGTGAAGATTAAGCCGTCTGGACCTCTGCTCAACAGGGAACTAGCGTGGCCACAGATGAAGACGAGGCAAGCATGAGCAAGCGCAATATTTTTGAAGACGTGGAAGGCGATCGTTCTGTCGCTCCGAAAGTCCAGTCCGGACTGATTGAGCGTAACAAGAGCGGTGCACGTAGAGCAATCCGCGCCTGGCTGATGGTTCTGTTTGCGCTTGTAGTTGCAATGATCGTCGTAGGTGGACTGACGCGGCTGACTGACAGTGGATTGTCCATTACTGAATGGAAGCCAGTAACAGGTGCGGTGCCGCCGCTAAGCGAGGCTGATTGGCAGGCCGAATTCGACAAATACCAACAGATTGATCAGTGGCGTATCGAAAACCAGTGGATGCAGCTTGAAGATTTCAAAGCGATCTATTGGTGGGAATGGAGCCACAGACAATTGGGCCGGGTCATGGGGGTGATCTGGGCGCTGGGGTTTCTTGGTTTTTTGCTGGCCCGCAAAGTTCCAATTGGCTGGACCAATAGGCTTGCCTTGCCCGGTGTGCTAGGCGGATTGCAAGGAGGGATCGGCTGGTGGATGGTTGCGTCTGGTGTCACCCAGGGTGAGGGTATGGTCTCGGTCGCATCCTACCGTCTGGCTGTTCATCTAGGATTGGCCTTTATCATTCTGGGTTTCATAGCTTGGTATATTCTAATGCTATCGCGTGAAGATCGCGTTCTGATGCAGGCCCGCCGGGCAAAAGAAAAGAAGCTCTTCAGCCTTTCGACGGGTTTGATGCACTTTGCGTTTTTGCAAATTATTCTTGGCGCATTGGTCGCCGGGATAGATGCAGGCCGTACGTATACCGATTGGCCATTGATGGGCGGGCAGATAATTCCGCAAAACCCTCTTATGCTTGAACCAATGTGGAAGAATTTCTTTGAAAATCCTGGTCTTGTCCAGTTTATTCACCGTATCACTGGGTATGTTTTATTGGGTTTTGGAGTGATTGTTTGGCTCCGTGGTCGACATAGCGCACATCCAATTACGCAAAGTGCTTTTCATGTCGTGTTTGCAATTTTGCTGCTGCAAGTTGTTCTTGGCATCACTACCGTCATCTATGGCGCCCCTTGGCAAATTGCCATTCTACACCAGCTTTTGGCAGTCGTTCTTTGGTCAGCAGTGCTGCGCGCAAGGTTCTTGTCTGCCTACCCCATAACAACTTCGATCAAGGACATCTGATATGAGCGCATTTGACAAACTTATGGCATTCCAGCGCGACACTCAGGCGCTAGGGCAGATTGCCGGGCGATTGGGATGGGATCAGGAAACTATGATGCCCCGAGGTGCGGCCTCCCAGCGTGGCGATGAAATGGCTGCTCTTGAAGCTGTATTGCATGCCCGCCGTATGGCTCCTCAGGTCGGGGATTGGCTGGAACAAGCCACAGCCACCGATGAGGCTGGTGCTGCCCAATTGCGTGAGATCCGACGGAGTTACGAGCGGGCGAAGAAGGTGCCGGCGGACTTAGCCAAAAAACTGGCACAGGTCACGTCCGGAGCACAAGGAAAGTGGGCAGCTGCACGGGCAGATGAAGATGTCTCTGCCTTTATCCCAGTTCTTCGGGAAGTCGTGGACCTGAAGCGGGAAGAGGGGGCTGCACTTGCCGCTGGTGGTAACTTGTACGATGCTATGGTTCAAGACTATGAACACGGCACCACCAGCGCTCAGATTGCGGAAATTTTCGACGCAATGCGGCCCCGATTGGTTGATTTGCGGGCTACAGTTCTGGAACGTCCCACCCCGAAACGGTTGGAAGGGGTGTTCGACGAAGCCAAGCAGATGAAGTTGACCCGTAAGTTAGCCAAGACGTTTGGCTACGATATGAACCATGGCCGCGTAGACAAGGCCGTGCATCCGTTTAGCTCCGGCAGTGGACAAGATGTGCGCATCACAACGCGTACCAGTACAAGCGATCCATTTAGCTGTATCTATTCTACCATCCATGAGGTTGGTCATGCCTGTTATGAGCAAAACATTGACAATGACTATCTGTTAACACCGCTAGGCTGTGGTGTATCAATGGGCGTGCATGAAAGCCAAAGCAGGATTTATGAGAACCAATTGGGGCGTAGCCGTGCCTTTACCAGTTGGTTGTTTGAACAGATGGTTGAGGTCTTCGGGGATATTGGTGTTCCAGACGCCGATTCATTTTATGCTGCCGTCAATACTGTACACAATGGCTATATCCGTACCGAAGCTGACGAAATCCAGTACAATCTTCACGTCATGCTAAGGTTCGATCTGGAACGAGCCTTGATGTCTGATGAACTGCAAGTTGTTGATCTTGAGGCGGCCTGGAATGACCGCTTCAAAGCAGACTTTGGCTACGACGTCGATAAGCCATCAAATGGTTGTTTGCAGGATGTCCATTGGTCTGTGGGACTATTCGGTTATTTCCCTACCTATTCATTGGGCAATGTATATGCAGGGTGTTTACATCAGGCATTGCGGCAATCTGTGCCAGATCTGGATCAGCAGCTTTCAGTTGGCGACACCACTGCTGCAGTGAGTTGGCTTAAGAATAACCTGCAGCAATATGGCGGACTGCGGTCTCCTCTGGAGACTATTGCCCACGCAGCGGGTGCCCAGCCGACCCATGAGCCCTTATTGGAATACCTGGAAACCAAATTTGGCGATATCTACGGTCTCTGAAGTCGTCACTAGACAGAACTTAAATCCTCTGCCGGGAACGGCAGAGGGGTAAGCTGAGCCAGTTTAGATCAACTGGTCTCCAATGCTGTGCGCCTCTCGCTACTTCTTGGCAAACAGCACCCGTGTTGCCCTGTTCCCATTGAAGTCAAGGTTTTCTGGGAACGTTCTTTGTTATGTGGTCACTCAGAAGCAAATGAATTGCTATCCTACAAAGATTTGGCAGAACGCTCTTCAAGTGACGATCTAAGATCATTTTCTGATCTCTCATTTTCTACTCGATGTCCAAGCCCTCTAATGCTGCTGACCCAATGTTTATTGGATCAGCAGTCAGAAAAAAGCTCAGCTTCTAGAAACACACTGACAACCGTTAGGTCTCGTTTTCCTCGTCACCATTTTGCTCAGCGATCCAGGCAACCGAAACCACATCCTCGCCTTTACCCGTGTTGAACACTTTGACACCGCCGGCGCTGCGAGATCGGAAGGAGATTCCCTGAACTGGGACCCTGATCGACTGACCTTTAGACGTTGCCAGCATAATTTGATCAGCCAGCTCGACGGGGAATGTCGCAACAATCTCGTTGCCTTTCATCGCGGCGACCCCTTGTCCGCCACGCCCACTTACTCGGTAGTCATGCGAGGAAGTCAGATTGCCTGCACCACTTTTGTTGATGGTGACCAAAAGTTCATTTGCAGCCAGCATTTCTTGATAACGGTCCTCGGGCAATGCGCCTTCGATCTCGTCACCGTTCTCATCTTCGGTAACATCGCCACCAAGTTCCGTCCGGAACCGCTTGATAAAGGCACTTCGTTCAGATGGTTCTGCCTCAAAATGACGAATTACCGACATAGACACTACGCGGTTGTCATCATTCAAGCGGATGCCTCGCACACCAGTGGATTTACGACCCTTGAAGACCCGGACGTCGGTTGTTGAAAACCGGATAGCGCGGCCTGCATCAGATACAAGCATGACATCGTCGTCTTCCGAACAGATCCGCGCATTGACCATCTCAACCCCTTCGGGCAAGTCCATGGCAATCTTACCGTTGCGTTTGACGTTGACGAAATCGGACAATGCATTTCGACGGACATCGCCAGCCGTGGTGGCAAAGATGATCTGCAGATTGGCCCAATCATCCTCGGGAACGTCTACCGGCATAATAGCGGCAATCGATACTCCGGGTGGAATTGGCAGTATATTGACCACCGCCTTCCCCTTGGAGGTCCGGCCACCCTGAGGTAGGCGCCAGGTCTTCAGTTTGTAGACCATGCCATCGGTGGTAAAGAACAACAGCTGGGTATGGGTATTTGCAACAAAGAGGGTGGTGATGACATCCTCTTCTTTAGTCTGCATTCCGGACACACCTTTGCCACCGCGTTTTTGCGCGCGGAAGTCGGCCAGGGGCGTACGTTTGATATATCCACCTGAGGTCACGGTCACCACCATGTCTTCGCGCTCGATCAGATCCTCATCGTCCATATCACCGGACCAGTCGACGATTTCGGTGCGACGTGGAACCGCAAACTGTTCGCGAACTTCGGTCAGTTCATCCGCAATGATGCCCATGATGCGTTCACGGGAACCAAGAATTTCTAGATACTCTTTGATCTTTCCTGCAAGTTCTTCCAACTCGTCAGTGACTTCTTTGACGCCGATCTGGGTCAGACGCTGAAGGCGCAGTTCCAAAATAGCGCGGGCCTGGGTTTCCGACAGGTTGTAGGTGCCATCGTCATTGGCAGTGTGGGTCGGATCATCGATCAGGGCAATATACTGCAGGATCGGTTGGGCTGGCCACCGCCGGGTCATCAGTTTCTCGCGTGCCTCAGCGGCATCTGCAGATGAACGGATGGTGGCGACGATTTCGTCGATATTGGTTACGGCAACGGCCAGACCACATAGGATGTGACTGCGTTCGCGCGCCTTGCGCAGCAAATAAGCTGTTCGCCGTGCCACCACGTCTTCGCGGAAGTCGATGAACGAGGTCAGAAACCGGCGTAGTGTCAGAGTTTCCGGTCGACCACCATTCAGCGCAAGCATATTGCAGCCAAAATAGGTTTGCATGGGGGTGAACCGGAACAATTGGTTCATCACCACTTCGGCAGTCGCGTCCCGTTTCAACTCGATCACGACACGGACGCCGTTGCGGTCAGATTCATCCTGAACGTGGGCCACGCCCTCAATCTTTTTCTCGCGGACCTGCTCGGCGATCTTTTCGATCATAGCCGCTTTGTTCACCTGATATGGAATCTCGTCGATAATGATTGCGTAGCGATCTCGGCGGATCTCTTCGACACGGGTTTTGGAGCGAATGATGACGGAACCACGACCTTCAAGGTAGGCCTTGCGGGCGCCAGTCCGGCCCAACATTACACCACCAGTCGGGAAGTCGGGGCCGGGGACGTAGTCGATCAGCTGTTCGCTGGTCAGATCTGGATCCTCGATCAGCGCAAGGGTCGCGTCGATCACTTCGCCCAGGTTGTGTGGCGGGATATTGGTGGCCATGCCGACGGCAATACCGCCAGCCCCATTGACCAGCATATTCGGGAATCGAGCCGGCAGAACAGTTGGCTCTTGATCCTTGCCGTCATAGTTATCTTGAAAATCGACAGTGTCTTTGTCGATGTCACTTAGCAAAAATGCAGCCGGCTTGTCCATCCGGACTTCGGTGTAGCGCATCGCTGCAGCGTTATCGCCATCCATCGAGCCGAAGTTGCCCTGGCCATCCAGAAGTGGCAGCGACATTGAAAAGTCCTGCGCCATCCGAACCAGAGCGTCGTAGATAGCACTGTCACCATGCGGGTGGTATTTACCCATGACATCACCAACAGGTCGGGCCGATTTACGATACGACTTTTCGTGACTATTGTTGGTTTCGTGCATCGCATAAAGAATGCGGCGGTGCACCGGTTTCAACCCGTCCCGTAGGTCAGGAATGGCCCGGCTAACGATGACAGACATCGCATAGTCGAGATAAGAGGTCCGCATCTCGGATTCGATAGAGACGGAAGGACCATCAAAAATCGGCCGCGAAGGGGGTGTTTCATCCATATTTTCAGGAGTTTCCGGCGTATCGCTCACGTGTGCTGCCCGTTGTTATTGATGGGTCTATATCTTGTGTATGCACCCTAACAGAGAGGGTATATGGGGCGCAAGCAAGCAGAGTTTTTCAGTGCTATTTACACGTTAATAATTTCGTAACCTGCTGTTTTTGAGATAAATTAACATCTTTCGCGCTACCATTGTTTTGTACACTCTAATTATGGAGGTTTTTGATGGAGCGTAGCGAAACTGAATTGATGCTAAAGGGCTATGGCTTGACCACTGCGGAATTCACTTACCACATGCCTGATTATACCCATGTGTTGAACACTTATGTCTGGCAAGATTATGATTTGCTGCCAGATCATCCCAAACTGTTTGAGTTCGTAGAATTCTGGCAGCGGGAGATTGAGGGGCCCCTACATTCGGTGCGTTTTAGTCATCGAAAAATGATCAGTCCTGGTGAATGGCGTAATGTTAAAGGTGTGTTGACTTTACATTAAAATTGCCCGTCCAACTGGGAGGATGGAGCTAGGCAGAACAGCGGGCTCCACCTAGTACACAAAACTTTGCGCAGTGAGGGTGGTTCAAAGAAACATCCTGTTCTGCGCTAGCCAAAGTCTCACCTAGTTCAAATTCGGCTGTATAGGGCAACAAGGTGCAAGCAAGAACAGTCGGTCGTCTGGCACCTTTTCGTTTCACAACCATGCGAGAGGTTGAACACATGACATCTTTGGGTGACTTACCAAGAATATCCCAGCACGCAGTGGTGATTTCTGGAACTTCGATAGTATCATCCATTTCTGGAAATAGAACGGTTTGGCTGGGGTTCTGGGCGTCTATACAAAACCCATACTCAGCGAATAATTCTTCAAATCCGGCCCGAGAGGCCGTATCGTTTTTGCCCCATTGGCTACGCGCAGCAACGGCAATTTCGAAGCCATTTTCCTGCAACCAGCGCATACCCAGCAATGACTTTGCAAAACTGCCATGGCCACGCTCTGCGTCGTGTATGTCTTCACTAAAATGATCCAGTGAAATACGTAACACCATCTGTCCTGGGAAATCGATAAGTAGCTGTATCAATCCTGCCTGCATGGATTTTCGCATCATAGGTTGCATTGCGTTGGTCAGAATCAACACTTTATATCCACGCTCTAACGCAAAACGGATCATGCCAACGATCTGAGGGTTCATAAAGGGCTCACCACCGGTAAAACCAATTTCTTTGACCGGCCAATTTCTTGCTTCAATCTGATCAAGGTAGTCTTGGACTTCATCAGCGGTAAGATAGACCAGAGCATCGTTGCTTGGTGAACTGAGAATGTAGCAATTTGCACATTCAATATTGCAAAGGGTTCCAGTATTGAACCAAAGTGTTTCGGGATTACTGAGTGCTACGCTCGCTCGTTCGTCTCCGTTGGACGTTAGATAGCTATCTTGAAATTTTCCTTGGTTGGCCGCAGGTTGAGGCAAGTCTTTCATCAGGTAATCCCGGGTGGTTTTTTCATTTGGGTCTAGCCTATACTCATAGGCGAGTTAAAGTCTGTGAACAAATATATGATCAGGTCGTGATCCAGAGACATACTAAAATTGGAATGCGTTATACGACGCGGTAGGTAAGGGCAAAGTATGGTTTCGCGCGTCATCCCAGTGGATTTGTTCGATCTGGTAATTTTTGGTGGCACCGGAGATCTTGCGCAACGCAAGATCTTACCTGCATTGTTTCGTCGGTTCTGCGGTGGACAGATGCCTAACGGCGCCCGCATAATTGCAGCAGCGCGGGCGGATTTGTCTCAGGCTGCTTATAAGGCTATGATATCCAAAGCTATTCATACCTATGGTGGCAATTTTGCGAATGACTCTGTTGCACTAGACGCATTTCTTGATTGCCTCACCTACTCCCGCGTGGACGCTACAGGTGATATCGGTTGGCCCGAGCTCACCACGTTGATGGAGCAAGGGCAGGGCGCCCGGGTTACAATCTTCTATTTTTCAGTTGGTCCCAACCTGTTTGGCCCATTGGCCGAGCGTTTGCACAAACATGGCTTGGCTCAAGAGAGCAGCCGAATTGTTGTAGAAAAGCCCTTTGGTCGCGATCTTGAGTCTGCTCGCGCCTTAAACGCCACGCTTGCGACCCATTTCTGCGAAGGCCAGATCTACAGGATAGATCACTATTTGGGTAAAGAAACCGTACAAAACCTTATGGCGATCCGATTTGGCAACATGTTGTTCGAACCTTTGTGGAACAGCCAGTACGTTGACCATATTCAGATTACGGTTGCTGAAACTGTCGGTATTGCAGGCCGCGAGGCTTATTACGACCGGTCAGGTGCCATGCGGGACATGATGCAAAATCATTTGATGCAATTGTTGTGCCTCATCGCGATGGAACCACCGGCAAAATTCGACCCAGACGCGGTGCGTGATGAAAAACTAAAGGTAATTCGGGCGCTGGACACTGTTGAGCCACATCACATTGTGCGGGGACAGTATCAGGCTCAGCAAGGCGCTGATGATCGGCACGACGCTTATCGCGAAACTGTTGGTAATCTCCGGTCTACTACCGAAAGTTACATCGCTCTGCGTGCGCATATCAGTAATTGGCGTTGGGCGGGCACACCGTTTTACTTGCGAACTGGTAAAAAACTGGTTGCACGATCCTCAGTGATCAATGTGTTTTTTAAGGATGCGCCGCATTCGATTTTTGGAGAAGATGCGGGGCGGCATGCCAATCTGTTGTCCATTCGCTTACAGCCAAATGAAGGTATTACTTTGAAGGTAACAATCAAAGAGCCTGGGCCTGGTGGTATGCGATTGATGGATGTGCCTTTGGATATGACCTTTTCGGAAGCATTGGGGGCTGCAGGGGGTAACCCTCCGGACGCCTATGAACGCCTGATCATGGATGTGATCCGCGGCAATCAAACTCTTTTTATGCGCGGAGATGAAGTCGAAGCAGCCTGGGCCTGGACCGATCCGATCATTGCGGGTTGGCAATCCCGTGGAGATGTGCCCAAACCCTACGATAGTGGCAGCACGGGACCAGATGATGCCGACCTTTTAATGAGACGCGATTTACGTGAATGGCAAGGGATAAATCCATGAATACTATAGAATACCCTGATCGTGACATGCTGGCGATTGATGTAGCCAATCGATTAGCCGGAGATCTTGAAACCCATTTGTTGAACCACGAAAGCGCCTCTCTTGCCGTTGCAGGCGGCACTACTCCAGCGCCCATATTTGATGACCTCTGTGCCGCTGATCTCGATTGGTCCCGGGTTCGGGTGTTGGCGACTGACGAGCGATGGGTGTCTGAGACCAGCGAACGCTCTAATGCACGGATGATTTCCGAGCGCCTGTTGGTTAACCGTGCAGCAGCAGCCCACTTTTTACCTTTTCATGTTCCAGATCAGGTCCCCGAAGATGTAATTGCAGAAGTTGAAGCGATTATAGCGCCTGAATTGCCTATCTCTGTTCTGCTATTGGGTATGGGGTCGGATATGCATACGGCTTCGTTGTTTCCTGGTGTGCCAGGACTTGAGGCCGCGCTGGAGGCGTCAGCACCGGTATTAGCAATACTGCGACCAGACAGTCAGCCTGAAGCCCGTATAAGCCTGTCAGCAAGGGTTCTGGATGCCGCTATTTCGAAGCACTTAGTGATTTATGGTGATGACAAACGAAAAGCGCTTGAACAGGCGATGTTATTGCCGCCTGAAAAAGCCCCAATACAAGCGGTGTTATCCGAAACCACCGTTCATTGGGCGCCATAAGGCAAGCTAAAGATGCGCGATGTTTGCCTGAAGCACGAGCGCTTCATGGGATTTCAGCGCTCGCCGAGCAGTTGGGTAATGGTAGTCTTGGCACTGGAGTTCCGGAAACAGGTCAACAAGTTCCTCGCGTTGTTTTGCATCCATACCAACGAGTGTCTGGTCCCCAGGCTGAAAACTTTCACTCCATGTTCGATCTGCTTGAATAAGTTCATGCTGGTCAAACAGAAGGTGGATGTAAGTAACAGCTTTAGAGGTTGCACGTAAAATATTATGGTCATTGATTAAGTGCAGCGCTGGAACCAATACTTCTGGATCCCCGAACAGCAATTCAGACAGAGCACCAGTGATGAGCATTCGGTGTTGAGGTGATACGTACATATCGCGCTCTGGTATACCGTTACCTAGGGCATTTGCCCGAATTTTTACTGGTGCAAACTGAGGTTTGATCGAAAGGTCGTGTTCATTCAGATTGCGTCGTCCGATCCAACGAATTGCTTGATACCCATTATCGCGTGTAAGTACTTTGTCGCCGACGGATAGCTGTTCAACCGGAACCTCGCCGTGTGCTGTCAGAATTAATGACCCTGGTGTGAAGCAGGCGATGACCTCCTCTATATTGGAGAAGGTGAGGCTGCCAGTCACATTTCCTAACTCATCCAGAATCTCAACTGTTCCAGATCCGTTGTTATCGGAATCGTAAATGATATTGGTGCGGCTAGATCCACCAAGCGCGCTAATATCCAGTTGGTCGTGATCATCGCCTCCCTCACCACCGTCGACGACATCGCCATCACCGGCAATAATCAGGTCCCGGCCATCGCCCCCTGACAAAGTGTCAGCGTCATCGCCACCAATCAGGGTGTCGTTTCCAAAGCCACCATTGATTCTATCGGAACCAGAACCCCCAACCAGGTAGTCATTTCCAGACCCACCATTCAGGGTATCTCGACCCTCATCTCCGTACAGGGTATCGTCTCCGACCCCGCTGTTCATATAGTCGTTACCTGTGCCACCTTCGCCATAAAACGAAGACCCAGCTGACGCGCCATCAAGGAAGTCATTTCCTGCATCGAGAAAAATTCGATCTGAGTCTTCGTGGACACCTATGAATACAAGGTCATTTCCGTCGCCACCGTGTATTTCATCATTCCCTTGGCTACCTGCAAGGGTGTCATTTCCGTCGCCGCCATAGACTGTATCCACGCCCATGCTACCAATCAGCGTGTCATTACCTTCTTCGCCAAAAATCAGATCATCTTGGTCGCGGCCAAATACGTGGTCATCGCCAGCGCCGGCATAGATCAAATCGTTGCCATAAAGCCCTTCAAGACGGTCATTACCATCGCCACCCAAAAGGGTGTCGTCGCCCCAACCACCAGTTAGGGTGTCGTTGCCGCTGCCACCCGAGATTAGATCATCGCCATCACCGCCACTGTGGTAGTCGTGTCCGTCACCTCCATAAAGGGTATCATTGCCGTCGCCCCCTAAAATGGAGTCGTTACCAAGCCCACCGTTAACAGAATCGTTTCCGTCGCCAGCAAGAATTGTATCATCACCGTCGCCAGCAACAATTTCATCGTCGTTTGATCCATCTAAAGCGTCATTGTGGTCGACTTTGTCACCTTCAGGATCACCCAGATAAGATGTATCAATTAGGTCAGATCCATCTGTTCCTTCGACAACGTCGCCAAGAGCATCGGGGATGGAAAAGCTTAGATCAGAGAGGCCAGCAGCACCTGAGATCGGAGCGTCGGCTCCATTGCTTAAGGCCAAGGTCAACTGTGAGATAGGACCTGGCAAAAGAACAGTGATGTTAGCGGGGTCGACGCTTTCCGCCTCAATCGAAACAGATCCATCTGGATTAACTGAGATAACTTGATCCGTCACGCCCCCAAGGGACGCAATGACAGTATCCGACGGTATTAGAACACTATCAGCGTCGTACACCCACAGGGTTAATTTATCATCGAGCGACGAGCTTGTTGAGTTAACATGCTCGAGTTGGAAACTCAGGTCGGTGACCGGATTAGAAAACCCAAAACTTGCAGTTACCGGATCGCTGGCCCCAAACGAACCGAAATCAGAGACGTTATTACCGGATTGGCTTGCATCCCATGAAGCCTCTGAAAAGGTCCCAGTAACAGTTGTGCTGTTGCCGCCGTCTTCCAGCACCATACTGGCGCTCTCAGCTGTACCGTCTGATCCAGTGAGCCAAATATCGTTGTCGAGGCTGATCATATTTGAAAACTCTTCTTGGAGTTATTGAACATTGCAGGGCCCCAACTGTTTAAATTCTGCATATTAGGAGCCTCAAGGTCACAATGATTTGGCCTGACAAAAATGTATTCTCGCCACATGATGAAGTTTCTTTCACGTCAAAGAGACCATGACACGACCGAGGTAAGGTCAACCAGCGCCCGTAATATGGTGAAACTGTGACCAAAATTATTTGATCAGCTGTTTTTTAGGGGCTGTAATGGAATGGAGCGACCATATTGGAGCTTGCCCGAGTTCTATTGCAGATCAAGGTATTCTAAGAACAAACGGACTGACGATGTCTCTGCTCGTGCATTGGGGTAGATGCAAACATAGTCCTTTTTCATGGGGAGCGAGACGCTGGAGGGGGAGACCAATGAACCTGAAGAAAGAGCAGAGTTTACAAGAATTGAAGGTGCTAGAGCGATACCGGCTTCCTGTTTTGCAGCCGAAATTGCAAGCGACGTATCGCTCAGAACTAACCCAGGACTTGTGAGGGCTGCGCCGCCAGTGCCCGCTTCACGACGCCAGTCTAACCAGACCGGTTCGCTGGCGTAACTCGGGCCCCATTTGTTATGAATAAGCTTAGCGTCAGGAACATTGGTGAGCATTCCTTCAGGATCGGAGTGCTGTGCCCAAAATGACGGTGCACAGACCGGAATTGCAAAGTCAGAAAACAAGGCGGTTTGGCGGTATTCCGGATAGAACACCGAGCCAAATGTCAGACGAATATCAATCGCTTCTCGCTCGAAATCAATTGGATCTTCCTGCACACGTATATCTAAGCAGATACCCGTCTTGTCACTGAATCCTAGCGCTTTCGGGAGAAACCAAAGCTCAGACAGGGCAGGGAGTACACTGACCACCAACTGACGAGAGCGTTTGTTGCTGCGAACGATTTGGGCTGCATCAGATAACTCGCTAAAGGCATGCGCAAGTTTCGGGTACATTTCCTCTCCTGCATCGGTCAGAGAGATGCGGTTTCCTTTGCGCAGGAAAAGCTTTTTACCCAAGTGATCTTCGAGACTTTTGACCTGCAAGCTGACGGCGGCGGAGCTGACGCCAAGTTCATCGCCTGCCAGCACAAAACTGCCGCATCTGGCGGCGACCTCAAATGCTCGCAGTCCGTTCAATGAAGGTAGGTTTTGCATCTACACCCTGGTTTTTCTTATGGTACCCAATAATTGATCTGGTTGTGGTCGTCCAGCGCTTGCGTTCAATTGAGACAATGGAGGACGCGATATGAACCAGTTTATCGATCTTGAAAAATACCCATTGGACCGCCCGGACAGTGCGGCATATGCCAAATTGGTCGAAAAGTGTCAGGCTGACCTTGCCAAGGACGGAATGTTCAATCTGCCGGGTTTTTTAAAGTCTGGAGTGGCACAAGCTGCGGCAGATGCTGCCAAACCGGCAATGGACAACGAATCATTCCGGCATGCCCGGCGTCACAACGTCTATTTCAGAGACACGATGCCGGGTATCACCGATGACCACCCGGCAATGAAGAAAATTGAGACCGTGAACCACACACTCTGCGCCGACCAGTTGGAAGGTAATCCGGTGATTGATGTATATAAGTGGGCACCTTTTGCAGCGTTTCTGGCCGCAACCAAAGGCAAAGAGAAGCTATATCAGATGTCCGACAAAATGGCCTGCGTAAATGTGCAGGCGACCCGTGATGGCGAAGGGTTGAACTGGCATTTTGACCGGTCTGAATTCACCACAACGATCCTGCTTCAGGCCCCGCAAAAAGGCGGGCAGCTAGAATTTCGCAAAGACCTGCGTTCGGCTGATGATCAAAACTTTGACGGCGTAGCGGCGGTGTTGGCAGGAAACGACCCTGAAACCAAACAAATAATGCCCGAACCGGGAGCCCTGAATGTTTTTCGGGGTGTGAATACACCGCACCGTGTGGTTCCCGTAGAAGGGCCAACCGACCGCGTGATTGCCATCTTTTCCTTCTATGAACAACCCAACGTAGTCTTTTCAAGCGAGGAGCAGCGGGGATTCTACGGGCGCTCAGTTGTTTGACGCTCTCCGCTCGCCCTCTGAATATTCCGGTACGGACTACAACAAAACATGACGACAGGGTCTCCACATTATGGTGGGAGCCAGTACTTCATTACAGGATGTCACAATGACTCAATCCCAGAGCGTCTTTAAAGATGACCGTAAGCTGACGTATTTGAATGGTGACGGCGCAGATAGACCGCTGATTAGCCCGGTGCCTCAGACAACGTTGGACAAAGCTCGTTCTTACCGCTTGGGACGTTTGCGAGAGCAAATGGCGGTGCATGATGTGGCAGGGCTTTTGCTCTATGACCCAATCAACATCCGATACGCATTTGACAGCTCAAACATGCAAGTCTGGACTGGTCATAATCCAGTTCGGTATGCTCTGATCCTAGCCGACGGACCGGCGATCCTGTGGGAGTTTAAGGGATGTGAACATTTGAATGATGGCTTAGATGGTATTGACGAAATTCGTACTGCAGTCTCATGGATGTTCATGACCAAGGGCGATAAGGCACCAACTGGCGTCAATATTTGGGCTGATGAAATTGCAGATGTTTTGCGTCAACATGGTGGCGGAAACACTCGCTTTGCAGCAGATAAACTGGATGGCCCCGGTTTGCATGCTCTTGAAAATGCCGGTTTCACCTTTGTTGAGGGTGCAGAGCTTACCGAACGCGCCCGGTCTATCAAGTCAGTTGAAGAAATTGATTTGATGCGTTGGACAATCCGCGTTTGCGAAGCTGGTATGGCACGGATCTACGACCACTCTGTCCCTGGCGTTACCGAATGTGAACTCTGGGCTCATCTTCACTTTGAAAATGCACGTTCTGGCGGTGACTGGTTAGAAACCAAACTATTGGCTTGCGGACCGAACACTAACCCTTGGTACGCCGAGTGTTCCGATCGGATCTGTCAGAAAGGGGAAATGATTTCTTTCGACACTGACATGATCGGCCCATACGGCTATTGTGCGGACCTTTCGCGCAGTTGGACATGTGGCTATACGCCAATGAACAGCACGCAAAAACGGATATATTCAACGGCGTTGGAGCAAATCAATCACAACATGTCCATCCTAAGCCCGGGGATGAGTTTTGCCGAGTACAATGATAAGAGTTGGCGTATCCCTGAACAACATGCCGATTACCGTTATTCCCTTGCTGTACACGGGGTTGGGATGGCCGATGAATGGCCCGTAATACCTCTGCATGTAGATTTTGACGACACAGCTACTTCGGGGCAGATCGAACCCGGCATGGTGTTATGTGTCGAGAGCCTGGTTGCTGAGCAGGGATCCGAAAGCGTTAAGCTGGAAACGCAGGTTCTGATTACGGAATCTGGTTATGAAAGACTGGATAGTTTTCCGTGGGAAACCATTTGATCCGATGGATTTCAACGCGTGACAATCCTATATTGAAAGTGAGCTATGGACAAAGTTTCCCACCTGCCGACCGGCGGTCCAATTGTGCTGAACGGGGTGTCTCTGACCTGCGAACAGCTGGTTGAGGCGGTACAGCAGAAATCAAGAGTGACGTTTACGCAAGAAGCCAGACAGCGGATAAAAGAAGGTCGTGAGGTCGTACAGGAAGTCGTGGCCAGCGGTGTCCCCGGTTATGGGATCACCACTGGCGTCGGATCGCAAAAGGATTTCATGGTCGCAGCAGACGGTGTACTGGATTTTAACCGTCGACTGGCTCGGGCACATGCAACCCATGTCGGTGGTGCAGTGCTGCCAAAAAGCCGAGTCCGGGCTGCTTTGATAATCCTCGTCAATGAGTTTTCACTTGGTTTATCCGGTGTTTCGGAACCTTTGGTTCAATTGCTCACTGACAAGATCAACACCGCAAAAATGCCCGAGGTATCGTCGTACGGCACTGTGGGTGCGGCGGATCTCATACCGATGTCTCAGATCGCGAATTGGCTGCAAAGCACGCCGGAAGCTCAGAAACTTGGCATTCCCGGCCCAAAAGAGACGTTGTCTCTTATCAATACCAACGCGATCACCCTGGCTACCGGAGCTGAAGTTCTGATGGAAGCGCGCTCGATCTTGGACTTGGCAAATCTGTCGTTGGCATTTTCGCTTGAAGCGTTTCGCGGTAATCTAGATTCAATTTCAGAACAGGTAAACCGTGCCCATCAACGTCGTGGGCAGGCGCAAGTCAGTGAGAAGGTGCGCGATCTTCTATGCAACAGTAAACTTTGGAATCCGGATCAAGCCCGCCGCATTCAGGACCCGCTGAGTTTTCGTTGTGCATCGCAGATCCATGGTGCGCTGTGCGAGTTGCTCGACCGAGCGATTGAGATTTGGGATCAAGAGCTGAATTCCGTAACAGACAATCCGATTGTCGATACTGTTGCTCAGTGTGTCCGCTCGCACGGCAATATGGATTCAACCCGCATGACTCTGGCGATTGATGGGTTACGGCAAGCCTTTGCCAAAACATTGGATATCTCTGGTGAGCGGCTCCACAAGCAACAATGGACCGAGTTTTCCGGACTACCCACTGGTTTCGCCGATACCAATAGCCCGCTGGGCGGCGTGCAATTCTTGAATCTTGGTCATTTGGCAGCGTCCCTTATCACATCCACCAAGATATGGGCCGCACCTTCGTTGCTTTTATCTGTAGGCCAACTCGCTGACGGAGTAGAAGATACCGCAGGTCATGCATTTCACTCGGTTGCCGATTTTGAACGTATTCTTGAAGCTGCCCGTCAGGTTTTGACCATAGAAATCATAGTATCTGTCTGGGCAATCAACAAACGTGAGCTACCAGTGTCAACGCTGGGTGAAGGTCTACGGGACTATGCTGCGAGAATTACCCCGTTATTGCCAATCGGGACTGAAGGAATGGATGTTTTTTCAATCGTACCGATCGTTGAAGCCCTGCGTAGTACCCCATGCAAAACTGAAATTCCATGTCAAGTTTGATGGGCAATAATCCAACAGAGGCAAAAGGCATCCTTTTGCGGCAATAAAACCTGTTTTCCACTGCTCTCGACTACTGGCTTTCGGAGGGGGCGCTGACAGATTTTACATTTCAATAGCTTAGCTTGCCGCTATGGGGCGGCGCAGGGCCGGTTAAAATCACCGTTGTGGCCTCAAACTAGCTCATCATCAAAAATCGATCATCCAATCCCATTGGACAAAAAGGTCCATTGAGCGGACTAAGCAGTCGTCGCCAAGAAAGTCTCAGATGTCCGGCTTTCTGGTAACAAGCCCAGATCTGAGGTCAATCCAAGTTTCGGCCTGCAATCAGGTTATTGAAGTGCTTCTTAACATCAGTTTCGGGTTCCACTCCCATGAACTTTTGTAGCGCCACCTCCGTGCCTTCCGGCCAGTTTTCTCGACGCCATACAGACAGAGCTTTGAGCGCCATAATCCTATTTCTCACAACTGGGCTCTGCAGGCCTGCTTCGACAAACGCCCAACCTTTCCCAGGATAGTCGCCCAAATCCCGCAAGATGAAGTCGAGTGCAGTGTGCGAAGCATATTCAATGCCAAGTCCCAGCTTGTTACTTGGACCGGTAGCGATGTCGTCGAGAGGAATTTTCTCCATCCCCAAAGCTAAAACTTCGTCAATGCGGCTTGGGTCAGATCTCCGCATCAGGTCCCACCAGTAATCTTCACCCGCCTTGGTCCGGTTTACGAAATGTGGCCAAGGGTCGACCCCGAGCTTTTCGCATGCTCTGCTGGCATCCCAGAATGCTTGCCGATCTCCGTGTTTCAAGTCGGCAATGATCACCTCTTTCCAGTCGCGACATGAAAGCAATTTATCGAGCTTTTCGGCGATTTCTTTAGCGTCTGACTGCGACCAATCCTGTTCGATTTGCCGTTCGCCAGACAGATATTCACCAACGCGCTCTTTAAGTTTCCAAAGAAACCGGTAGTGGGACGCTGTAGAAAACTTGCCTTCACCGTGAGCCAGTAGTCGGCTCACGGCAGCGCAACCATGTTCATAGTCGGCCAAGCCTTCGGCGGGACCTCCTTCCCCAGAAACAAGTGTGTCGATAAGTTCAGATGCAGAGTTAAATAGCTCAGAATCTATTTCATCACGCTGTAACGCGAGATGAAGTTCACCCGCACGAGCACAAATGCAGGCCAAATACTCATACATAATGCTATTCTTGAAGCCGCTCCGTAAAAGCCAGTCTTTGATCTCTGGGTTATTCGTATCCGTAAGTCGTTCGACCGTACTGATACGACCCCACCCTTCGACAGACTTGGCCAATTGCCAAAGAACTTCGTCGTTGTAAGATTCGTTGTTTGATATTGCTACAGCCGAAAAGAGTGTAAATTCATCGTGCCTTCCCAGTGTCAGGAAGACTTTTGAGTCTTCGACTTCGCGTAACAAACCAAGCAACGCCATCGATAATTTCACCGGTTCTCGGTCAGCCGCCTTCGTCGTGAACCAGTAGACAATCTCTCGAATCCGACCTCCGTTGATTACTTGCTGTTCATGAATGCGCTTGACCAGCGGGTCGACTACCTCGAGTGCCGAGCTGTCTTTGAACATTCTGTACAAGGAGTGAACGTTACGATCCGAAGCGTTTTCACAGGCGGACATCAATGCTGCATGCAGGTCTGAAACAATTTCGTCCTGTATCTTTGAGGAGCCGTGATGGCCGAACATTCCGTCCATCGCTCCGGAAGCAAAAGATATGGAGTTGGGGTCGGCCTCAGGCTCATCCGGGAGGCGGTAACCTCCCTCTGATAGGTCCTCATGGCGCTCGGGGTTGATGTGTTCAGCGATATGGTCGTAAATTGACTTTCTGTCCCCCCAAGGTGGATTTTTGAAATTTGGTGGCCATACTGGTTTCTTAAAAAAATTGAACATAATGGGTTCACTCTAACTATGCTGAGCTGCGGAGCACTCGTTACCTCCGGCGATATTGGTACATTTTTAAAAAATGGTCTTAAGGACTCAATCGACTTGGTCACGTCTACAAAAGTACACAGTGAGTACTATAATTCCATTTCTTTAGGGTCCTAACCTCTGCGCACCGTACGAATGATGGCATCACAGATTGCCGACCTGGCCTTAGCTGGGCGGGAGAGGCTATACCAAGCTGCGAGCCTATTGCCTAGAGAAACAGCAAATATGGACGTGGCGCCAATCGTGAGAAGTTCCGAGATAGTGGTAGTCTTTGGCTTACGGACTAAGGGAAGGACAGGGGTGATGGCTATGCTTGTCCGGTGACTTATCCGAATACCGCACGCGACGTGGCAGCTACCCCTCGATGTTATCTTGCATTGTATGGCGCTCTCCCCTGTGTTCATGATTAGTCCTTTAACCTCGTTTGAGGCCATCGGTGGGATGTCGCCTCTCAACCCATGGAAAAGACTTTATTGATGGGCAACATGCCACTCAATAGACAAGGAACCAACAAATGAACTGCGCTGTCTGGAAGCCGGTGGGCGCTTTTTGTCTCATCTGACATTGGCACAGGGGGCTAAGATGCCGAAGAAACCCTGCGCGCATTTATAATGTTATCAAAGGGAAAGGCGCAGTAATATTTTCACTATGGGGTTCTTCCCAGTTACCGAATTTCAATCGAGACCAGATAGTCTGGATGAGTGGTTTCACACCCGACCATTCACCGAACCAACTCCAATGCTCTCAAATAGATAGTGTTCTCTACTGGGGAATGACTGACGAATGAGTTCGACATCTTGATATGGAAGGGAGCCAAATACGCCTTTTTGATGTGTTCGAGCTATATCAATATGCAGCAGGTTTAAACGTCGCAGAGCGCACTAAAAAGCGCTAGTTTTCAGCAAAACAATAGAACAGACCAGTCCCGCCTGAACCCTGAAGTTTCGTTTGGCTACACCCCCATGTCACATGGGCTGAATTCCACTGTTTGGGACGTGCACCGCCACCAACGCGATCATGATGGCCAACCAACGCCTTACCTTTCCCGTTTGTTGTCCAATTTGAACATGTCAGGTTGTATTCCAAATTTGCCGTCCCGTCCGGTAATGATCCAGTGAGAATATCGTGCATGTTGGGTTTGTCCCCCAGACCATTCACAACTTCACCTTTTTCGGTCAAGGAGGTTTGCTTGCTAACTCCGGTATCTTCACTGTGCAGATGATCCAGATCGCGCGCTATCATCACACCAGTTGAATTGTGCCACGGGCCGGTTCCAATACGATCCCGTGCATTCACAGCATCATCACCAGAAGTGCTTAGATAGGCCCGCCAAACCTTTCCTGAAATACCCGCAGCTTCTGCAAGCTGGGTACAATGCGCGTCCGCCCCCTCAAGCCCACCCAGATTTGCACCTTCTCCTTTGCCTTCGCTCGTTATGAAAAAACTGGTATTTTCATCAGCGGCATGGGCCTGAGCAGCTATAAGAGTTGGCAAGAAAATCGCTGTCAAAACAGCCCATAAAGCAACCATATGGCCAATGTCTCGACGGTAAACCAGTATCATTTCATATCCCCGTGAGTAATTAATTTTCATGCGTTTTCAACGAAGGTGACCCGTTGCTATTACGCGGCACCCATAAAGGCTTATTGATATACAAATACGATCATCTACGTGGCGACATATGTGCCTGATGTTCGGCTGGCAAAGTTTGCCATTTGATTCTAACCGTTAAAACAAGTTATACTGGTTACATGAGCATTGCAACAAACCATCCTTCTGACCGCGAATTCACTCTTATTGGTGGAGTGCTTTGTCTGGATTTTGCCAATACCTGCAGCGGAAGGGAGGGGGCGTTTTATGAAGAGCGTATTCTTACACTTTCAAATTTGATTGCTTGGTCGCTGCAGTCAGAATGTCTGGATTGGGCGGAAAACAAGATCGAAAATGCCGTTAATGGGTTAAACCAGCGACAATCAGCGTCGCTTGTTCGTACAGCGCGTTCAATTCGAGACAATATATACGCCGTGATGTCGGCCATTAGTAGCAATGAAACACCATCGGCAGACCGATTGAAAGCGTTGCAGGATCACTATGTCGCGTGCCTGCGCGTCGCCAGATTTTCTGTTCAGGCCAGCGATGGATGCTGGGATTGGCGCGAAAGCAGCGTGCTGGGAGCAGCAATATTCGGACCCATATTGCAGTCCTTTTTTGAATACCTGTCAAAGATAGATAATGCGAGATTGAAGTGCTGTCCTGCGCTCGATTGCAAATTTATTTTCCATGATTTTTCTAAAAATAAGTCCCGACTGTGGTGCGACATGGCAATTTGCGGCAACCGGGCAAAAAGCCGACGGTTTGGCGAAAAGAATTAACAGTGAATGCTAAGCCACTCAATAATTTGAAAACTGTCCTGCTTTTAGTTAGTGCTTTGCGATTGGTAAAGACTGACAAATGTCGAGAAGATGCCCGAACATTGTTAGCGATGTGGGGTTATCCCCAATCATCAGTTATCTTGCCAGGAAGATCGTAACAGCGGCGCAGAACGCGTTTTTGACTGATCCAAGAACATCCACTTCACATTGGGTTGCGCTTGATCTGTTGGTCGCGATATGGGGCTCAAATTTCTTTGCCGGTGTTGATTACAGGTTGGCCTGCAAACATGTAGTCCAGAGTATGCACCATAATTGTCGATCATCCGCCAATCCTTTGGGGTGGCGGATGATCAAAAGCATCCAGGCTTAGGTTACCAATTCAGGGTAGGCCTTCAGGGCCGTGATATTGCCGGTCACAACCTTGCTGCCTGCTTTGGCAATAGCGGCATATGTCTTTGCTGCCTTGGCCATTCCGTCATGTTTATCGCTGCCCGATTCATTCATCGGCTGATATGCAGAATAGGCGGCCTCAAGGCGGTCAAGAATATACTGTTGTGTCTCAAGCCGATCCAGCACTGCTTGATGTCTGTCGGGAAGATCCTTGGCCACGCCTTCTTCGCTTTCGGCCGCTTTTGCACTGCGGGCCCCGTCGAATTTTGCGGTTTGGCCCCAGTCAGGTACTTGGGCGAGATTGGCAAGAAGGCGGTCAATGGCTGGGGTGGACGTGCTGGCTTCGTTTAGCAGAGGTGTCGCCGACTTCCGCGCTGTCGCCTTGAACATCGTCCAGTTCGCCAGTTCCAAAGCGGGCTTGCCCGGTGCCCATTTGTTATCTTTTTGGTAATCGACAGCAAGAACTGTTGGATCGTCGGCAAGTTCATTTTCAAGGTATGCGACAAGCCGCACACAGATGTCTTTGTCATTTTGCAAGGCAGTGACTGTCAAACCAGTGGCCTTTATCGCCTGTTTGGCGGCAGTGTCCCCCTGAATGGCCGCACCATAGGCGATACAACACTTGGCGAGGGTACTATTCAACCTTAAAGCCTTTCGTGCAGCCTTTCGGTTGCCCGGATTGCTGCGCGCATCCTTATAAGCGGCCCAGCCAATTTTGATTTCGGCTTCTTTTTGCATCTTATAGGCAAAATCCACCACTGCTGAAGCCATACTTGCCCCAGCGGACACAGCCGTCGAAATGCCAGAGGGATCAAACATACGGGCCACGTCAGACGAGGCTTTTAGCGCGGACAGAATGGCCACAATTGCCGCCTGGGAAAGGTGGATTTTGGCATTGCGCACGGTGTTTTGGATCGCCGCCGCTGCGCCACCTTGCCCGGCCATTGCCACATCCATGCTATCGCACCAAGTGTTATGAACCTCGACGCATTTGACCAGCGTATAAATATCGCGCACCAGTGCCTGCATTGAAGCGACAGCGCTGGCACCAGGAACCAGCGCTACGATTACGCCAGCGGCCCCACCAGACAAACCGTTGATCAGGGCTACTTTTTGGCGCAGAGCTGCCGTGTTGGCCATCGCCCTGTCAATGGCATCTTCGGCGTCAGCAATTTCTTGCGGCGTTCGGGATGTAATCCCGGTGTCGGGGAAGGCCTTGGAGTAGGTTTCTTCAAAGGCGTCGACTTCGGCATCAACGTCGTCGAACATTGCCTGAACCACTGCAGGACTAAGGGCGTCTTTCAACTCCTCCTCTGCCAGTTCCTGTTGTTTCGAATCGACTTCGGCATCTATGAGCTTCTGAAGCTCCTCTACCGAAGCCGGGTCCATCGCTGGAAGGTTCGGTTTGATCTGCCCCATGTTGATCTTTTGAACGCCTGAGACCGAACTGCTGATCGCATCCATCGCCTTGGCAGCTGCTTTGTCCTGATTTGCCTCCTGATTGGCTCCTGTGGTTTCTAGGTAGTCGCCTTCAATGGGGGTGTCAGACACCTGACGGCGAAAGTTTTCTTCTGCACTAACATCTTTGTGCATCGCGTCAAAAATGGCCTCGGATGAAGGAGCAAGTGCAGCAGCAACAGCAGCGCCTCCAAGCAGCATTCCCAATGCCTTGGTATCTCCGCGTTTGTAGGCAGCAACAATTGCTGGGCCATTTCCAGCCTGGGTGATGGCCACCTTTAGTGCATTGGCCAGCAAAGCAAGCTGGGCTTTACTGTCCTTATCGGCCTGCTTTTGTTTCGCCTTTTCGTCGGGTGTTGCGTTCGCGTCAACGGTGTTGATTTGCGAAGCCGCTGCGTTGATACTGTCGGCGACAGCCCCAGCAAGTGTCCCAACCGCCGCGGCAATCATGGCAGCCCTTTTGGCTTCATCTGGTTCTTTCCAGATGGCGTAAGCCGCCGGAACCAAACGTGCACCGGCAAAACCTGCATTCAGAGAACAAGTAATACAGGTAACAAATCCGGCTTCGGATTTGCCTCCATCTTTGGAACCCGCTAAAATCCCTGCTGTTGCGCTCTTTACCGCCATGCCCTGCGCAATTTCCAGCCCTTTTGACAGGGTTTGCGCCCATTTTGCCCACTTGTCCTGGTCTTTAGGTGCATTTTTATGTTCGATTGCAACCTCAGTTAGCGACAGACCACCGTTCAACAACGCTGTGCCCGCGTCGATGTACTTGGGTATGTTCTCCAGCTCTCTCACTTGCTTGTCTTTTGCTGCAATTTGCGCGTCAACAGCTGATGTATCACCCGGAGGAACCTGATTTTTCAGGGCTTCTTTTTCCCCTTTCAGCTCGTTCAATTCGGTTTTGCCAGCCGCGACGTCGGTGGCATTTTTCATCTGAAACGACCCGGACACGATGGCCCCGGTCACGGTGATCGTCTCTTTGGCTATGCGCAGACCAAAGGCCAGATTATCCTGTGTTTTGGTATGCGTAGCCGTGTATGCCGACAGTTTATCGGCATACAGATCCTGTGCGCCTTTGAAGGCGATGGCATGTTCGGAAAAATCGTCAGGCACCATATTTTCAGGGATCAGTCCGGATCGAACCAAAGGTGTCCAAAGTTCATTACGGATGTCTTCATCTGAAAAAAGCGGATTGCCTTTGTTATCGAACTGCAACCGCATGGTCTTTTCCATCTCCTTGATCCGCTGAAAAGAGTCCGTCAGCGCGATCAAGTCTTTTGGATCGATGTTTTGAGTTTTCTCGTTGATATCGGCAATCGTATCGACTTCCACGTCGGCCCGCAGTTCATATTTTGACAACAGCCCCGTATTGGTGTCGTTGTCGTCAGCGCGCCATTTCATTTCGCCAGAATTGCTGCTCAGCTTTCGCCAGAGAATATTCTTGTCTTTCGGATCTTTGATTTTCTTAACAACGATGTCCTGCGCCTTGTCTATCTCGTCGCGCACATCATCCAGGCGTTGGCGAATGTTTTCGTCAAGAACCTTTTGTTTTAAAACGTCATGAGCGATCTGATCATTGACCGCTGCAATGTCGATTTTCTTGCCTGAGATCCACTTGATCCAATTGGCTTCATCTTCGCTAAAGGACATCTGTCAGACCCCAATTAAACTGGTTGTAATTTTGTAAGAACATCTACGTCAAAACTGTGTAGTGCCGAGGCAAAGCCGTCCCATGACTTGTTCGAGAACGGGTTGCCGCGATAAACTTTGAGTGCCGGATGCGCGTCCATTTCGGTGCGTATTCTACGCACTTCCGCTAGGGCCTTTTCCCTAACTAAGGCCAATGCTTTCTTGCGGGTCACAGCGTTTTTGTCCGCAAGGGCTGCGGCCGCCTCAGTAGCAATGTTTTTGTCCAGCGTCAGGATTTTTTCAAATTTGGAATAAGTGACTAACCCAAGAGTCTCGGCGACGTCCGAAGCTGCATCTTTCAACTCTTCCAGCACCTCATCTTCCTCAGCCACACCCGAGGGTTCATATTTTGCCTTGTCGATAATGCTGGCTGCGACATTCGACGCTGACTTTGAGATATTTTCCATTTTGGTCTTCAGCGCATTTTCCCATCCAGGGAAATCAGGGCCCGTTGCCTTGCCTGATTTGATGACAGAAAGGTTCTGAAGCTCGTCATCCAATTGCTTTGCACTGGAAATTTGCGGTTTGATCTGAGCCACCCCCTGTTCGGGATCAGTGATCTTCTTGGTCGCATCAAACTGCGCTTTCATGCTGTCGTATACGTTTTTGTATTCGTTGTAAGACGTGAGAGTAGCTTTCTCTTTCTTTAAAGTCTCGGCCGCACTTTTCAGAGATGCCTCGACTTTTTCCTTACCACTTTCAAATTCGGCGACAGCAGCCTTGCGGTCAGACGCGCCCTTGGCTTCTTTCTCAAGGAATTTTGCAAAGTCCTCCAAAGCTTTAAGGCCGTTACTCGAAGGATCAAACTCGGCCATCTTGCCATCTATTTTTACTTCTATCGCTTCGGCTTTTGCCTTGGCTGTTCGAATGCCGGTTTCCGATTTGGTCTCGAGCGTCTGACGCGCCGTATTGATATCGGATTTAAACTCTCCCTCGAGTCCGTTGCTGTCCAGAGCCGGGCCGATATCTTCCAGAGCCTTTTTCATGCGGGCGAGCAAATCTTCTGCTTCCTCAAGTTCTCCGGGGGCACTGGTGTAGCCAAGCATTAAGGCTCCGGGTCCTTCTTTAATAAGGTCACGCAGCTGATCTGCCAGGTTTGGTTTAGGTGCTTTTTTCCCACCAGCCAGCTTTGCTTCTACCCGTTTTACGACGATCTCAGCATCGTCGTATTCTTTGGACAAAGCTGTTGCAGCCTCCTTCTTGGCTTCGAGCGCCGCGTGCAGCTCATCCACTTTTAGCTTGGCCTGCGCCGGCAGGTAGCTGGTGATATAGTTGTCTTTGAAATTCTCAAACTCGACCTTCAGTTCGTACAGGCCGTCCGGAACCCAGGAAGAAAAACGTTTTTCAGCCAGGAGCTTATCGCATTCCTTAACCTGCTTCGCCACATAATCATAGTCGGGGCCACCTTTCGATATTGCCGCAAGATCGGCCTGACCCTTAGCAACAGCGGCTTCAATTTCAGCGAAACAATCCGGGGACTGGCTTTGGGCAAGCAGCTCCAACATTGTGGCCTGTTCAAGCAGCAGGTCCATAGCTTCGCGTGGAATATGCTTGTCGGAAACCTTGTCTTGTGTTCCGCCGCGCTCTGTCTTTATCTCGAAGTATTTTGTGACACCGTCTTGCTTTATGACCAACAGTTTGTCCGAAGGGACATCCGCCAGCTGGGCTTCCTGTAGCTCCCTTGTATTATACATGGATAGGAGGCCCTGCAGGATCTCGTTCTTTGCATCCTGCGCCCGGTCTCGGGCCAATTGGTCACGCAGCTGCGGCACATACTCAGCAATTGCCTGTGCCAGTGCCTTATCAAAGCTATCAGCATGGGCCTGAATATTTGCAACATCAGGTACGTCTTTTGCGACTTCAATATCCCGTGCTTTGGCAATTTTTTTAAGTTGGGTGCGTAGAGTGTTTTGATCATCCCCTCCGCGCCCCCAAAAGCGGTCGAGCTCCACATTAAGCGCCGTGAGCTGTTTGTTCAGCTTTTCAATCTCAGACAACGGCGGATCCTGTGCCGGCGGCAGCGCCATCCGAGCGGAATCGCGAAAGATCTGATGCAAACTGCGCGCTTTGATAAAGGCAAATTCTGCTTCCGGGTTTTTACCCTCTTCGGCAAGTCTTTTACCTTCGTCGATGATGCTCATCAGGATTCTGAACTGATCGTCATCAATATAGGTGATTTCTTTTTCTTCAGGAAACAGCTTTGCGTCCAGGAGAATGCGCTTTCGGTCAGTTTCATATTGATTGGCTTGATTGAAATACATCCCGCCATCACCAATGAGCAACTCCAATGATGGCTCACCGGGGGGCTTCAACTTCGTTCCCTGATCAGCCAGCAGTTTGGTAACAGTCTCTGCCGGGTCTACAAACCACTCCCACAACTCATTCTCAGCCTTGGCGATCTTGGCTGCGTGTTGGGCCATCAAGGCCTCATAAGCTTCGAGGCGGAATTTGCGGGCGTTAAGTTCGTCCAGTTGCTCTTGACCTTCGTGAAATGCTGTGGCGGCCTCTCGTTTGGCAACTCCAGGCTTGGCCTTAGCAAAAGCACTGCGCAGCGAGGTAACCTCCTCTTCCAACGCTTCGGTCTGTCGGCTCAACGTTTTCAGGCTTTCGGTGATAATCTTGGCGCGCTGCATCTCTCGTGCTGCAACTGGACTGCCATCTGCCATCAGTTGAGCAATTTTATCGTGCGCATGCCCGTTAATTGCAATGATCAAACTCTCAATTATGGGTTGGCGGTCGCCCTCGAGTTTATCAACCAGATCCCCAGCCGATGAGACAAAGCCATTTCGCAGAGAAGCCTTATCAGGGTTTTGGGCATCAACGATCATCGCATCAATGCGATCAAAGCATTTTTGGCACATTAAGTCATGAGCGGTTACTGCTTGGGACCGCTGTTGCTCCGCAACCTCATCCGGCAGTTTCATTCTTACAATGCTCTCTGATAACAGCTTGGTGTCTTCAAACTGTTTCAGTGATTGAATTTCGGCGCGCTTCCTGAACAGAACTCCGATTGTGCCATCTTCTATAATTTTGGGCTGATCAGGTATTTTGGCCTTCAAGTATTCAAGATTTATTTGGTGTGTGCCCAGACTTCTCGCGCCTTGCACGAATTCAGGGTTTTCAGAATCCGCGTTTGACAAAGAAACGTGGATACCATCCACTGCATTCTTGATTGTCGTAAATGATTTAGTCAGGGAGACAACTGTTTCACGAAAAGCCAGGACCTCATCGTTAACTTGCCCTTTGGGAATAGCCTTCAGAGCTTGGCTGCACTGACCTAACATGGCCCGAATTGCGTCAAGCAAAGAGTCTACTTCAGATTTTTTCTCTAAATAACTCTGATATTCCTGTTTGATCCGTGTGTTATGCTCAAGTTCTGCATCTCGCTTTTTTTGCTTGCGCTTGAATGAACTTGGGGAAGGTACAACGTGGAGATAATTTGCTAGGAACGTCAATTGGGTCGAAGTCAATTCAGTCATTAGAACAATCCATTACTGGCAATTCGCGAAACTCTTTAGAAACAATTCCTAGTTAAGTTAAACCGATGTTGAGTGCGATATTGTGTGTCAACAAAACGGGCTCTTAGGACATATATGGCTTCCAGAGACTTTAGCTGAGATAATATAGTGAGGTGAAGCGAGCGGCAACGACGCCATGTGTCAACCACGTCCAGATAGCGGAGAGCTGCCGAAACAGAAATTGGCTACCTCTCTTTGCTACCATATTGTCGGTTGTTAACATTAGGCCGCGAGAACCTTGTCAATTTCGCCAAGTGCAGCGCGCGAAGTGGAGGCGACAGCAACATCCGCAAACCCGTTCCCCTGATCGACGTCTTTGAAGAATGGGGTGTTGAGCTCTTTCTGATATTCATTCACCAGCAAACGAGCCTGTTTTTTCGCGGCTTCGCGCTGCTCGCCTTCTTGTGAATTGACGATCTCATCGAGTTTAACTTCAAGTCGGGCATCTAGTTTTTCAATATAGCCGGTCAGATTACCAACTTTATCGCCAACCTCTTTCAAATCATTGTTTCCTGCGCAGAATTTAAGAATGGCCGATTGCAGTTTCTCGATTTCCGATTTGAGCACATCGCGTGTTTTGTTCCAGTTAAGGCGGGAAATCGCGAAAGGCTGAACGTCTGACGGAACTTCCGACTGTTGGGCAGTTTCCTCCAGAGAAGCTCCTGCTGCGATCATCTCTTCTGCAAGCTTCAGTTGGGTCCAGGCCTTAGCATGATCTGGGCCCGACACCAGCTCTACCGCAGTGTTGAACAGAATACTCAGCTTATTTGGGTCCGCGACTTTACCCGAAGACATGGCCGCCACAAAATTGGGCATTACCCGATCTATCGCAGCCTGCAACTTCAGTGCTTCACGTACTTGGTCCAATCCACTAACTGCCGTCTTGATCTCGCCGCCGGAAAGATTGTTCTGTATCTGGTCAAGCTGCGTGATCAGCGATGATTGCACATCGCCTGATGGCAGCGCGTTAACGTTTTCGCGCACTGTATCAACGTCGGCCAAAATCGTCGAAACACGCGGATCCTCCTCGGTTTTGGTTGCTGAGTTAGCCGGATCGGCTCCTACAAGTTTATCCAGAGCGGATTCGATTTTCGACAGGCCGGTTTCGGCAGCGGCTGCATCCTTTTTCTTGATACTGGCCGCGACCCCCATCAAAGCCTTTTGTAACTTTTCTGCGGTAACTTTCGGCATTTCCGAAATGCGCAGCTGCAACGCTTTTAGACGAGTGATCAATGCGGCCAGGTCCGCGTTTGCCTGCTGCTGTGCAGTCGTCTCAGAGACCTCATTCGGCTCGGAATTTCCGCCAGCTTTCGCCAATGCGGTCTCTATCTGATCCATTACCGCGCGAGCAGGACCCAATTCACCCCGTTTGATTTTTTGAACAACGTCTGCCAGCGCCAGTTTGAGCTTGTCACTTACTTGTTCCGGGGCTTGCTTAAGCAGCGGTTGAGCGACTTTGATCCGGGCAACTAAATCGGAAGAGTCTTCTGCGTCAGCGGCCTCAGTCGCAGTACTAGGCTCTGCCGGTAGCTTGTCAAGTGCTGCCTCGATCCGGTTCAATCCCTGATCGGCGGCGGTAAACTCTTGCGCTTTGATCTGTGCAACAACGCCATCAAGTGCGGATTTAAGTTTTTTGGAGAAGGGCGCTGGAACTGCGGCAACACGAGGTTGCGCGGCCTTAATACGAGCTACGAGTCCTGCAGCGTCGCCTTCTTTGATATCAGCTTGGTTTCCCTCATCCTGCAGGCTGGGGTCGCTAGGTAGATCTTCGATGTCTTCTTCCAGCACATTTCCGTCGGCATCTAGAATCCGGACGTTCAGCGATATTTTGTTGGCCTTCAGAAATCGCTTGAGCATGCGCGCCAGGGCAGGGACCGCACGCTCGCACGTCAAGGACATTAACTTTTCTTCAACGACGCACATACCAAAGGCGACTTTAGCACCTATGCCTTCTTTCTTAGCAGCTTTGCCTAAAATCTCGGCCGAGCGTTTCCGGTGCATAGCGAAGTAGTGCTCGGACTCGTTCTTGCCGGGATTAAATGCAAACGGCAACGGTCCTTTCTGCGCCAGTTTTATCATTTTCTTCAGCTCGGGGCCTTCGATCTTGAATTCTGACATGCGGTCCTCTGCAATGATTTTCTAATTTGCAGCAAGCTAGCGCACTGCATAATGGTTGTATAGACATCGTTAACATATTACTTAAACGATTTCCAATATGGCTAAAATGGTTTCCGAAAGTTGCTGCAGCAATGATACGTCGAAAAGGGCGGGGCGCCGACTTTAGCTGTGGAGTGGATCGTGGGCAGTAATCTGCAAATTGCGATTTTTGCAATGTCTCTAAAACTCAACTTACGCGTTAGGGGGGTCAGGCAATCACCCAACTAAAATCAGTCATTCAGCTCAATACAGTATGCGCCCCATCTAGGGCGGAACCCAATATATTTCTTTGTCAGCAGATCGTCGAAGATGAGGAAAAATTCAGCGGTTTGGAGAACTGGTTTTGTCACCTCTCAACCTTCCTTCAATTCGCGAATGGGCTGCTTGCTCTGGGCTTGAACCAAGCACCTATGGCACCCGATCCATGCGTCGCACCAAGATGGATAACTTGTCAGATACCTCGGAGTTGTATTGGAGAATATGCCGACGATCTCAGAAGGGGAGAGGTCTGAACCTCCAGCTATCTTAAGGGGCGCTCACCGCACGAAATTTGGAAAACCATCGTTAAAAAGAAGCTGTAGAACGTGGCATCTGCTCTGGACGTTCGGTCTTGGCTCCGCTTAGTTTTCTCAGAGAACAGTCGCTCTGCTCCTGCCGCCTTTAGCGCGTCGGACTGAGCGTCAAGATTCTAGCCTGCGATTGAAAACGCTAGTATATCCGATGGTCATGCCTGATGATGACAAAAATACCTTTCCCTCCAAAAAATGCGTTTTGTCACAGATTTTTGTAACGACTAATAGCTTGATAACTCGTTCGGAGATTGAGCGTGACAAAAACGACTGTCTCAGATAACGCTCGACGAACTTTTTGGCCAAAGGTGTGACGTGAAGATTCTTGTCGGAGTTTTTGTTTATTTTTCGTTTTCAATTATATTGTGGGTAAGCACAGAGGTTTATTTTTATTATATTGCGGTCGCTTCTTCTACCCGTGGATTGACATCAGCACTATTAGATGCACTTGTTCTTGTAATCCTTGTGTCGATTGCTAGAACCGTATTGTGCTTTCTTTTTGTAAAGCCCGGTTACCACACAACGTATTTCGTTGCTGCTGCAATATGGACAATCGGCTGGTTCCTGCTCAAAATAGGGATGCCGCGAGGGGCCGGCTTCCAATTTTTTGCTTACGGCCAAACTTTGATAGAAAATGGAGAAATAACTGAGAGCGGTTGCGCCATATATTTGGCGATATTACTCTCAAGAATAACGACGATTTTAGTGACTTTTTTTGGCGCAACCTTGGCTTCATCATATTTCGTAAGGAACACACAATGACGACTTGGTCTTACAATAGTGATGGAACGATATCTTTTAATACCAACGACCTCGGAACTATAACTGTTGGCGTCGGGCATATTGTTGGCACCCCTTTAGAAGGCATCAACACCAACCATGTTTGGTACCATGAATACGATGAAATTAGCTCTCTTGGAATACCTGTTGGATCAATAAGTGAGCAATTTTTGTATGATTCACTAGCGGCGTACCCAACACCGTTTGGGCCTGATTTTGCTGGTCCAGGTTGGGTCACGCATGAACAAATTTCAGACACGATGATTGTCAATTACACCGCGACATCAACCGTGTTGGGAATAGAAGTTCCAGCTCACGGTCTCACGCCGGGATTGGTGGTTAGAGAAATCATCGAAGTTGATGGTGTGTACGCCATTCGAACGTATGGAATGGGACAAGGAGTCTTTCCTAGTTTAAATGAAGATTTGGCGGATGCTGTTTGGACCTATGCCGATTCCGTACTTGTAGATGATCTCGTCAACAGAGCGGGAATTAGTATTTTTGACGCTATGACAACTGACGAAAGTTTTGTTACAAGTTATGTTGGTCGGCAGTTTATCGAAAGTACCGCTCGTCTCATTGTCGAGAATGCAGGCATTGGGAGTAGTGCGTTAGATACTTCGAATGCAGCAACAATTCTATCCACCTCTATTCGTGCAATCATTCTGCAAGGTGGGGATGTAACCACTGAAGACTTGGCTGCTATCGTTGCGCGAATGGATGAGCTTGTTGACGCTGGTTTGCCTGTGGGGTGGGGAGCCACTGTACTATTTAGAGAAATATATGATACCTATAACGCGGGAAATGGAACCAATTTTGATTCCTGCTTCGGTCCGGAGGTTCCCATCGACATGTGGCCGATTGATCCTGATCTCAAACCCGGGCCAGATGGTATTTATGATCAAGATGAAGTTCTCTCAAAGGTGTGGAAGAAGCCTATTGAACTGATCGAAGTCGGCGACATCGTAATGTCCTTTGACGAGAACGATAATCTCGTCCCTGGCCCTGTGACCAGAACCTTCCAAAACGATGCCAAAATCTTGTTGAATTTCCACGGCACTCGCGTAACTCCCGGCCACGTTTACTACCGCCCAGACAGCAAGAAGTCGTACAAATACGAGATGCTGATTGATGTGCTGCGCGATGATGGCGTGATCAAGCATCAAGACGGTACGCTGATCCGCGCTGCGACCAACGTGGCTGTCGATGATCCACGTGATGGCTTTGTCAAAGCAGTTGCTGGAAACCGTAAAACAGACGGCACCTTTGAACAGTTAGACGAAGGCCGAATCCGCCTTGGTACCCGCTTCCTTGTAGGTCGTGGCAAAGAGCGCAAGTCGTGGTCAGCGGCTGACTTGATCGCGCTTGGCGGCGGTGTCGTCGGCGACGATGAGCTGATCCGGGTTGGCGAAGGCGAACCGCTACCCTTCCTCTGGGATTTTGGCGAAACGCTGCCCAAGCCTGAAGATTTTGTGCTGGCCAGTTCCGGCACGACACTCGAAGACATCTACAAAGCCGCTGAATGGGAAAGCCAAGGCCCGCGTCTTGCTGCACCCATGGTGTTGGATCGCGGTCCTGTTCAACCGCTCAAGGGCGCTGCACTGTCGGCCATGCCCCGCAATGAACCGCTTGAAGTGGTGCATTCGCTAATGGCCTCGGTAAAACCGAAACGGACCTTGAACCGCAAACAGCGTAAAGCGAAGGAAGTGCAGCGACGCAAATCAGCAAAGTCACGCAAACAGGTCGCGCTATAAAACGATGAGCGTCAATGACATCAAAAAGGGTGATGTTGTCGAGTACACAGAGGTTTTCAGCCACAGTGATTATAGGCTCAGAAATGAGTGGGTCAAAAAGCCCACTTGAATTCCTAAGCCACGAAGGCAGATTTTTTACGGGGTCGAGTGCGCAGATAAGCACTACAACCCAGCCCCGTTTTTTGTCGCATCTGCGGCAGTACAACAGTCGACTTAACTAGGTGAGCCTGCATTGCCAAGTCCGTCAGCGTTGAGCTGAAACAGGCATGGTTTCGTGGTTGAAAACACTCTGGGGATTGGTCTAGGAGGAGATACCCCCCCAACAAAAAACGTTCTCTCTATCTTCCAAATCCAACATTCCAGAATTCCGAACTCTTATCCAACAGCACATCTTGGAGTTTTGGAAATACAAGGTTTAATTTTGGAGGCTTATGGAGCGGGTAACGAGAATCGAACTCGTAACTTAAGCTTGGGAAGCTCGCGTGATACCTTTTCACCATACCCGCACACCAAGGGTTGGGTATTCCGGCTGAGATGTAGCGTCAATACCAGATCCCCGAATTGTTTATTCTCGGCGTCGGCGACGCTTGCGGCCTCCGGGCTGATCACCCCCGCCTGTGTTGAAGTTAACGTCAGGTAGCGAAACAATGCTATTTAGGATAGGAAAAGGTTCTGTGGAGTTCGGGATCGCCGACGCGTTGACAAAGTGCTCTTGAAAGCGTGACTCAACTGCGGTTTCAATTTTTTCAATCCGGCGCACCGTGTCTTCGATTTCGGTTCGGGCTTTGGTGTTTAGCAATGCGATACGGGCGCCGGTTCCGGCGGCATTTCCTGCACTGGTCACCTTTTCCAGAGGGCAATCCGGGATCATCCCTAAAACCATGGCGTGTTTTGCAGAAATATGGGCACCAAAGGCACCGGCAAGAATGACTTTATCAACGGTATCAACACCAAATTTATCCATGAGCAAACGAGCGCCAGAATATAATGCTGCCTTGGCCATCTGAATTGCACGGATATCCGGGTTTGTGACAGTGATATTGGGGCCGCCTTCTTCGCTGCCATCCCAAATGACGTAAGAATTGGTGCGCCCATCAGCTATGCACCGCGAAGTTCCTGTTTGTTCGGCTGATCCAATGAGGCCAGAAGCATCTAACAGCCCGGCAAGACGCATCTCAGCGATGGCTTCGATAATGCCTGATCCACAAATACCAGTGACGCCGGTGGTGGCAATAGCATCGGCAAACCCATCTTCGTTTGACCAAATATCTGATCCAATCACCTTAAAACGAGGTTCCTTGGTTTGCGGGTCTATCTCGATCCGTTCGATGGCACCAGGAGCTGCGCGCTGGCCGGAGCTAATCTGTGCGCCCTCAAAGGCTGGACCAGTAGGAGAAGAACAAGCCAGTACTTTGTTTGTGTTACCCAAAAGGATTTCGGCGTTGGTGCCAACGTCAACCACCAGCATCAGGTCTTTGGATTTGTCGGGGGCCTCAGAGAGCGCCACAGCAGCGGCGTCCGCCCCGACATGCCCTGCAATACAGGGCAGAATGTACACACGGGCAGTGGGATGGATCTCTAGATCCAGTTCTTTCGCATAAAGAGATAAGGCACCGGACGACGTCAGCGCAAAAGGGGCTTGACCCAACTCAAACGGATCAATGCCAAGAAAGAGGTGGTGCATCACAGGGTTGCATACGAACACAGCGTCGACAATCAGTGCTTTGTCAATTTCTGCTTCGTCGGCTACCTGCGCAAACAGTGTATTCATTCCTTCACGGACGGCCTGCGTCATCTCCTGATCGCCGCCTTTGTTCATCATCGAATAGCTGACACGGCTCATCAGGTCTTCACCAAACCTGATCTGAGGGTTCATGATACCCGATGAGGCAACAACATCTCCGGTTTGAAGGTCACACAGGTGCGCAGCGATAGTTGTTGATCCAAGATCAATAGCTAGCCCGTAGATCGAGCCATCATAAAAGCCGGGCCAAATATGCATGATTGTAGGCGGGTGAATTTCATCACCTAAATGTACGGCAACCGTGACTTTCCAGTCTCCCTTTCGCAAAACGGGCTGCATGGATTGCAATATGTGCAGGTCAGCTTTGACGTCTTGCAAGTCCCACTGGGTTTCCAGCGCTTCAATCAACCGTTCCAGATCGCCACTGGGCTTGTGCATGTCGGGATGTTCAACATCGACGTAATACAGCCGGGTTGATGGGTTCATAGTGATATCTCGGACCTCAGCCCGTTTGCGGACCACTTGCCGGTGGACCTGACTTTCTGGAGGAACATCAATCACGATGTCGCCTTGGACCAAAGCCTGGCACCCCAGGCGCCGTCCTTTTGTCAGTCCTCGTATATCATCATACCGTTGCTCGACTTTGTTCCATTCACTTAGTGCAGCCTCTGCGACTGTAACTCCGTGCTTTGGGAACTCTCCATATGATGGGGTGATTTGGCACTTGGAACAAATGCCTCTGCCTCCACAGACCGAATCCAGATCAACACCCAACTGCCTTGCTGCAGTCAGAACTGGTGTTCCAACCGGGAAGTGGCCGCGTTTACCTGAAGGGGTGAAAAGGACGAGAGGATCGGTGGTCATGATGGCGTCTTCTTGTTGTGTAGGTAAGGCGGAGAATATTGGGTTTTTCTAGGAGCGAAAGGCAGGTTACGCCATTTTCAGGCCTTGCGGCGGCATTTTGTTGTAAACATGTGAGTCAGATGCTGATTTCTGCAGTCAGCGAGTGGAGAACAAACCACTTTCGGCAGCTCCTTGTCGTTTTTTGCGACAGCCCCTTTCCCCCGATCAACATCCATGCGATAGGGTGGCCGCCAAACGGGGCTTTGCATGGGGACAAAAAATGCAGATTCGTGAGGCGTTCACCTTTGATGATGTTCTTTTGGTGCCGGCGGCGTCGAGCGTACTACCAAGTACGGCCGATACGCGTACCAATGTAACGCAATCTATAACACTGAATATTCCGTTGCTGAGTTCAGCGATGGATACAGTGACCGAGGCTCGTATGGCAATTGCCATGGCACAGGCTGGTGGTATGGGCGTTATACACAAAAATCTTGACGCTGATGAGCAGGCCAAACAAGTTCGGCGGGTCAAACGGTTCGAAAGTGGAATTGTTTATAATCCAATTACTTTGACGGCGGATCAAACGCTGGCTGACGCCAAATCACTGCAGGAACGCTATCGGGTTACCGGTTTTCCCGTTGTGGACGCACAGGGACGGGTGGTCGGCATCGTTACCAATCGAGATATGCGGTTTGCTTCGGATGATAAAACACCCGTCTCAGTGATGATGTCGTCCGATAATCTTGCGGTATTGCAGGAGCCCGCTGATTTGGCCGAAGCCAAATCCCTCATGGAGGCTCGACGGATTGAAAAACTTTTGGTCACCGATGGCGAGGGTAAACTAACCGGGTTGCTGACCTTGAAAGATATTGAACAAGCCGTGCTAAATCCCACTGCCTGTAAAGATGATCTTGGTCGCCTGCGCGTGGCGGCAGCTAGTTCTGTCGGAGATTCAGGTTTTGCCCGCACCGAGGCATTAGTGGACGCGGGCGTTGATATCGTTGTGATTGATACAGCGCATGGTCACTCGGCCGGCGTGATAGAGGCAGTAACACGAGCCAAAGCATTGTCGAGCTCGGTTCAAGTGATTGCTGGCAACGTTGCAACTGGTGCGGCAACCAGAGCCCTTATTGATGCTGGGGCGGATGCGATCAAAGTGGGCATTGGCCCTGGTTCGATCTGTACAACCCGAATGGTTGCAGGTGTAGGCGTGCCGCAGCTCACCGCCATCATTGATTGCTCTGCAGCTGCAGGCGACATACCTGTCATAGCAGATGGTGGTATTAAGTTCTCAGGCGATTTTGCTAAAGCGATTGCTGCTGGAGCCTCTTGTGCAATGGTTGGGTCTATGATCGCCGGAACGGATGAAAGCCCTGGAGAAGTCATTCTGTATCAGGGACGTTCGTTTAAGTCGTACCGCGGTATGGGAAGCATCGGAGCAATGGCGCGCGGGTCTGCTGATCGCTATTTCCAGAAAGACGCTGCCAGCGATAAGCTAGTCCCTGAGGGCATCGAAGGGCAGGTTCCCTATAAAGGATCTGCGGGCACGGTTGTTCACCAATTGGTCGGCGGCCTGCGCGCTGCGATGGGGTATACTGGCTGTGCCACAGTCGCCGAGATGCGCCAAAATTGTGAGTTCGTTCGTATCACCGGCGCTGGGCTTAAGGAAAGCCATGTGCATGACGTTCAGATTACTCGCGAAAGCCCAAATTACCGGATTGGCTGACCAACAAGGAGCGTAGACGATGAGCAATGAGATAGACCAAAGGGTATCGGCGTGACCCCCGGTGCCCGTTTGCAAGCGGCGATTGAAATTCTCGATCAAATCCTGGACGGCGATGCCGCCGAGAAAGCTCTGACAGGCTGGGCGCGGCGTAGTCGCTTTGCTGGATCTAAAGATCGCGCAGCTGTTCGTGATCACGTATTTACCTCTTTGCGTTGTCTACGCTCACATGCTGCGTTGGGCGGTGCCAGCACTGGACGCGGACTGATCCTTGGCGCTTTACGCGAGGCAGGAATAGATCCTGATACTCTGTTCAATGGCGTAGGTTATGGTCCAACCGAGCTTAGTGACGACGAGGGTTTGATCGCGCGAGAACCGACCAGCCCAGCTGAACGCCACGATATCCCCGAGTGGCTATGGCCTCATTTCGAGGCCAGCCTAGGCGAGGCCGCCGAGGCAGCGGCTGGATCGCTGCGCCATAGGGCCCCTGTACATCTGCGTGTAAACGCACGTCGTTCAAATATTGAACAGGCAATTGAAGACCTAAAGGAAGAAGGAGTCACCTGCTCTGCTCATCCTGCTTCTGAAATGGCACTGGAAGTTAAGGAAGGTGCGCGTAGAATTCGCAATTGCGACGCCTACCAAACAGGTGTGGTTGAATTGCAAGATGCTGCTAGCCAGGCAGTGGTAGAAATTTTGCCACTAACCAATGGCATGAGAGTGTTGGACTATTGTGCCGGCGGAGGTGGAAAAAGTCTGGCAATGGCTGCGCGCGCAAGCCTATCACTTTTTGCCCATGACAAAGCACCGCAAAGGATGGAAGATTTACCGTTGCGCGCCGACCGGGCAGGGGTCGATTTGACAGTGCTTACAACTGATACGCTTGACCAAACAGAACCGTTTGACCTTGTACTATGTGATGCGCCCTGTTCTGGATCTGGATCCTGGCGGCGCTCTCCCGAGGGTAAATGGCGCCTAAGCTCAGAGCAACTGGCTGAGCTACAGGATGTTCAGGGTGAAATACTAGACAAGGCTTCGCAGCTGGTCGCGCCCAACGGAGTTCTCGCCTACGTTACATGTTCGGTCCTGGATGGCGAAAACACGCATCAAATACAACAATTTATGGAACGTTCAACAGGTTGGAAATTGGAAACGGAACAGGCCTGGCCGGTTCAAGAAGGCACAGACGGTTTCTATGCAGCTGTGTTGACGCGCACAATTACCGATTGCTAGGTGTTCTGTAGGGAAAGCTTCATTTTCTTAACGTGGTCTTAACCCTGAATGCCGCGAAGTAGGCGGCAAAGAATCCAGCTAACGGAGCCGTAATGATCGGTCGCCAAAACTCACCTGTTCCTGACTTTCGCGTTTCAGCCCCTGAAAATGCCCGGCTTGCTGCCACGGTGCTGCTTGCAATCATGATGGTTTCTGCCTCCTGGCTTTTTGGCTGGCCAGACTGGGTGGCGCGCGGGCTGATTGCAGTAGGGCTGACATTGGTTGCAGTTGCCGCAATGATGGCGGCACAGGCTCGGCTCCGGATTCGCGCGCGCGCGATGGCTACCGATCTGTTGACTGGGTTCATCGAAAAGGATGCGAGTCCTAGTTTTGTTGCCGATGATGACGGTGTGATTCATGCAAGAAATCCAGCAGCTGCTAAACGGTTTGCGGATGCTGAAAAGGAAACTCTTGCCGGAACGTTACGGGCCGTGCTGGCAAACCCTTCAGCTGTTTTGTTCCGGCTGCAAAGCCGGGCCCGTGCAGACGGTGCTGCGCAAGAGGATGTGATTACACGTCGTGGCCATGTCAGGCTATCTGTTCACCAGATGCACGGTGGCAGTTTTTTGTGGCGGGTAGAAGATATTGTTGAACGTAGCAGTACCGGCCGAAATGCAGAAAGCATTCCAATTCCGCTTATGACTGTGGGACGCACTGGCGCCGTTTTGTTCATGAACGAAGCAGCACGCAGCTTGATTGGCAGTCGTGTAAAATCATTGGACCGCTTGTTTGTCGATCTCCCGGTGAGATCTGGTCAGATCAACACAATGACGACTGCAAACGGACCAATTCAGGCGATGGTGGTTGAAAATACGCGTACACAAGGGCGTAACGAACTGTATTTTCTTGAAACGGATGGGGCAGAAGGTTCTGAGGGGAATACTACTTTTGAAAACCTACCGGTGCCATTCCTAAAAGTAGCGCCCAGCGGTGAGGTTTTGTCCGTAAACAAACTTGCCCTTGCCCTAATGGGCGTTGCCAATTGTAATGATAAAAAATTGGGCCAGTTGATGGAGGGGCTAGGGCGCCCAATGTCTGATTGGCTACGCGATACTGCAGATGGTCTTGCCCCTAACAAATCTGAGTTTTTGCGCCTATCACGCCGCGACAAGGAAGTTTTTGTACAGGTTACCTTGAGCCGGGCGGTTGAAGATGGCGTTACTGTCCTGATTGCAGTTCTGAATGATGCAACCGAACTAAAGACGCTGGAAGCTCAATTTGTGCAAAGCCAGAAAATGCAGGCGATTGGCCAATTGGCGGGCGGTGTTGCGCATGATTTCAATAACCTGTTGACGGCCATCTCAGGTCATTGCGACCTTTTGCTACTGCGTCACGATCAAGGCGATCAGGACTACGGTGATCTAATTCAAATTCACGAAAACGCCAATCGAGCTGCTGCATTGGTAAGCCAGCTGCTGGCGTTCTCACGTAAGCAAACACTACTGCCCGAAGTGCTTGATCTACGTGATACTCTTTCTGATTTGACACATCTGTTGAACCGCCTGGTGGGGGAAAAAGTTACGCTTACACTTAGCCATGATCCTGTCATGCGGTCCATTCGCGCTGACAAGAGGCAGTTGGAACAAGTGTTGATGAACCTTGTCGTGAACGCGCGCGATGCGATGCCTCAAGGGGGCGAGATTCGTATTGAGACAGAGGTTGTCTCCTTGGATCGACCAATCGAACGCAATCGCGCTACTGTGCCCGCTGGTGACTGGGTTACCGTCAAGGTGTTGGACGAAGGTGAAGGCATTGACCCAGATAAGCTACAAAAAGTGTTTGAACCGTTTTACACCACCAAACGGACAGGGGAGGGGACTGGCTTAGGGCTTTCCACTGCCTACGGAATCATCAAGCAAACCGGCGGCTATATTTTTGTCGATTCTATTAAGGGTTCGGGAACAGAGTTTACCCTCTATTTTCCTGTTCATAATGCACAGGTCTTGCAAGCCAAATCCGCCAAATCAAAGATCGAAGATACTGCTCCGAAGCATGGTGAAGGCGTTGTGCTCCTCGTGGAAGATGAGGCACCAGTGCGCGCATTTGCGTCACGTGCGCTGCGCCTTCGTGGCTACACTGTGTTAGAAGCTGAATCTGCTGAAGACGCTTTGCGTACTCTAGAGGACCCAGGTTTGAGCGTAGATGTGTTTGTCACTGATGTGGTGATGCCCGGCATGGATGGCCCCAGCTGGGTACGTGAGGCGTTAAAAACACGCCCGGACACCCGTGTCGTGTTTGTTTCAGGTTACGCTGAAGGGGCATTTGGCGAGTCACAGCCCAATGTTCCCAATTCAGTTTTCTTGCCCAAACCGTTTTCGCTTAATCAGCTGACCGAAACGGTACATGAGCAACTTAACTGACCCGCCATCCATTCGAACAGGTCCGGGCTACCTTAAAGGGTAGCCCATTTTTTTGGGCTATAAGCCTATACTGCGATATAGGGTAAACTCATCCGCATATTTGCGTCGAAGAATGGTTTCGGTTTTGGAAGACAATGACAGCTCCATAACAGGACTGACATTTTCCTTTTTAAGGCAAATTTCAGTGTTCAACCTTTGCTGCAGAAAGGCAATCAGACGCTCTTGTTTTTCATACTTAAACAAATGGTTCACTGAACACCCATTTGGTTGAGCTGCAAGAAATACAGCCTGACTTCCAACATTTGCAAATGGCGGTTGTTTGCCCTTGCAATACGCACGCACGAACTCATCAAATTCGATATTTGTGGTTGCGTTGTCCTTACCCAACATGAATGGCCGACGGCGAAAACGATACCAGCTTCCCAACCAACTGATCGGCTCTCGCATGACCGCAACAACTTCCATTTCGGCATCGCAAACTCTCTGAAACATCGGCCTGACCCAGCGATTGTATCTATAAAGAGGCGCGTGTTTTAAATCTGGGGGACTCGAAATCACCATATCAGCACGCGCACGCAAGGCGGTATGCAAAGCGGTTGTTCCGGTTTTTGGAACAGAAAGGAGAACAAGACGTTCTTTAAAGAATACCAACATTTATGAGTTCCGGTCGTAAGATCATATGGTTAACACTCATAAACCATTCTTTAACAGTATTGATGAACAGTAAAGGCGTGAAGAATTAATTTGCAATGTTCTCACTTTGATCTCATAAGGAACATTAAGGGAACAAAGCAGTGATTGCCGCCCGCTTTAGGGTGTGACACATAGGGAAGGACTGGGGACAATGGCGGATCTTTTGACCATGAAAGACAAGAAAAGCGGCGATAAACAAAAAGCCCTGGATAGCGCTTTAGCGCAGATCGAGCGTCAGTTCGGTAAGGGTTCAATCATGAAGCTCGGTGATGGCAACGCCATCCAGCAAGTCGAAGCGAGTTCGACTGGCTCGTTGGGGCTGGACATAGCTCTTGGAATTGGCGGTTTGCCAATGGGACGCATAATCGAAATTTACGGACCAGAAAGTTCCGGCAAAACTACCCTGACTCTGCATTGTGTTGCTGAACAACAGAAAAAGGGCGGTGTTTGCGCTTTTGTGGATGCCGAACATGCTCTCGATCCCATGTATGCGCAAAAGCTGGGTGTTAATCTTGATGAATTGTTGATTTCTCAACCTGACACCGGCGAGCAGGCTTTGGAGATTACCGACACATTGGTCCGTTCTGGCGCAGTTAACATGATTGTTGTCGATTCAGTTGCGGCACTTACTCCCAAGTCTGAACTTGAAGGTGATATGGGGGATAGCAGTGTTGGTGTTCAGGCCCGCCTGATGAGCCAGGCAATGCGGAAATTGACGGGTTCGATCAGCAAATCTAAATGCATGGTGATCTTTATCAACCAGATTCGCATGAAGATTGGCGTGATGTTTGGATCACCGGAAACAACCACTGGCGGCAATGCGCTGAAGTTTTACTCATCAGTTCGCCTTGATATTCGCCGTATCGGTGCAATCAAGGATCGAGACGAGGTTGTTGGCAACGCAACCCGGGTAAAAGTGGTGAAGAACAAAGTGGCTCCGCCCTTCAAGCAGGTTGAGTTCGACATCATGTATGGTGAAGGCATCTCCAAAATGGGCGAACTTCTGGATTTGGGGGTGGCAGCCGGTGTCGTCAATAAATCAGGCTCTTGGTTCAGTTATGGTGATGAACGCATTGGTCAGGGCCGTGAGAACGCCAAGACCTATTTGCGTGAACATTCGCATATAGCCTTCGACATCGAAGACAAGATTCGAGCCGCTCATGGATTGGAATTTGACCGTCCAGCAGTTGCGGATGGAGACGATATCCTAGAAGCCTGAAAGTGTAGACTACGGGTACAAGAGGGCGCAATTTTGATTGCGCCCTTTTTTCGTTTGTGTCGGGGCAATGGCAACTGTGGACAGTAACCGACGTGGCAGCTAAACCTGATTGAAATGCTGTCCAAAGCCCGCCAAGAGATCATAAAAACATGCCGACTCTGAACGAAATTCGATCAACCTTTCTGAACTACTATTCCAAACAAGGGCACGAAGTGGTTGCATCTAGCCCGCTGGTGCCGCGAAATGATCCGACATTGATGTTTGTCAATTCGGGGATGGTTCAGTTCAAAAATCTGTTCACGGGTCTGGAAACACGTGACTATAGCCGCGCGACATCGGCTCAGAAGTGCGTAAGGGCAGGTGGCAAGCACAACGATCTGGACAATGTTGGTTACACCGCTCGTCATCACACTTTTTTTGAAATGCTGGGTAACTTCAGCTTTGGAGATTATTTCAAAAAAGAAGCAATCCCTTTTGCTTGGGAACTGTTGACCAAAGAGTTCGATATTCCCAAGGATCGGTTGTTGGTGACTGTCTATCATACTGATGACGAAGCCGCAGAGATCTGGAAGAAGGTTGCAGGGTTAAGCGACGACCGAATTATTCGTATCCCTACAAATGATAATTTCTGGCAGATGGGGCCAACTGGTCCTTGTGGTCCATGTACAGAAATATTCTTTGATCATGGCGATCATATCCCGGGTGGCCCCCCAGGGAGCCCAGATGAGGACGGTGACCGTTTTATCGAGATCTGGAACGTAGTGTTCATGCAGAACGAGCAGTTTGAAGATGGCTCGATGACGGAACTTGATATGCAGTCGATAGACACTGGTATGGGGTTGGAGCGGATTGGTGCCTTGTTGCAGGGCAGCCATGACAATTATGATACGGATCTGTTCAAAACATTGATCGAAGCCTCGGCCAATGCCACCTCAGTTGATCCCTATGGCGAACAAAATGTGCACCATAGGGTGATTGCAGATCATCTTCGCTCTACGTCCTTTTTAATCGCTGACGGTGTAATGCCCTCAAATGATGGCCGCGGCTATGTTCTTCGACGTATCATGCGCCGAGCCATGCGGCATGCACATTTGCTCGGGGCTAAAGATCCTGTGATGCATCAGTTGGTTCCTACACTGGTGCAACTTATGGGTAGTGCATATCCTGAGCTTGGCCAGGCTCAGATGTTGATCGAAGAAACCCTGAAACAAGAAGAAACTCGGTTTAAGCAGACCCTGGATCGCGGGCTGAAATTGCTCGATGACGAGCTGGATGGGTTGGATGAAGGAGCACCTTTGCCAGGGAGAGCAGCCTTCAAGCTATATGACACCTACGGATTTCCATTGGACCTGACGCAGGATGCTTTGCGTGAAAAAAACCGCAGTGTCGATACCGAAGGCTTTGACAGCGCTATGGCTGAACAAAAGGCCAAGGCCCGCGCAGCTTGGACTGGTTCGGGTGAAGCAGCAGATAGCACCGTTTGGTTTGATATAGCCGAAGAACAAGGGGCAACAGATTTCCTAGGTTACGACACTATCGTTGCTGAAGGCCAAGTCGCTGCACTCGTCCAAAACGGAAATCAGGTTCAAACTGCAGCTCTTGGGGAAGAGGTTCAGATTGTCCTCAATCAAAGCCCGTTTTATGCAGAATCGGGAGGCCAGGTTGGCGACAGCGGTATGATCCGCAGCGACACTGGAACAGCACGTGTTACAAGCACGCGTAAGGTGGCAGGAGTGTTCATTCACTTTGCAAATGTCACCGAAGGCAAGATCGATGCGGGCACTGGTGCACAGCTAAAGGTCGATTCAGAGCGTCGCGCTAACATCCGCGCAAATCATTCTGCCACCCACCTGCTACATGAGGCCTTGCGGGAAACCCTTGGAACTCACGTTGCACAGCGCGGATCGCTGAACGCTGATGATCGCTTACGTTTTGATTTTAGTCATTCAAAAGCCATGACAACTGAGCAGTTGTCAAAAGTTGCCGCTGATGTGAACGCCTATATTCGGCAAAACACTGTTGTTGAAACTAGAATAATGACGCCTGATGATGCGCGGGAAATCGGTGCGCAGGCTTTGTTCGGCGAAAAATATGGTGACGAAGTTCGGGTTGTGTCGATGGGGCACGCCAACACCGGCAAAGGGCGCGATGGCATGACTTATTCCATCGAGCTTTGCGGTGGTACACACGTACGCCAGACCGGCGACATTGGTACATTTGTATTGCTAGGTGATAGCGCCTCGTCATCCGGTGTACGCAGGATCGAAGCCCTGACAGGAGCAGCGGCCTTTGCGCATCTTGAACGCGAAGCGTCCCAACTGGGAGCTGTAGCCGGCGCGCTGAAGGCACAACCTGCCGATGTTCTAGAACGGCTGAAAGGCCTTATGGACGAGCGCAAGTCTTTGCAAAATGAAGTTGCTCAATTACGCCGTGAACTTGCGATGTCTGGTGGATCAGGACCGAGTGCCGAGGCAAAACAGGTCGGTGGGGTAGCCTTCATTGCACAGGTGTTGAATGGTGTGTCCGGTCGAGATCTTCCAGCCCTTATTGACGAACATAAAGAACGTCTGGGCTCCGGTGCGGTGTTGTTGATTGCTGATACTGGTGGAAAAGTGGCTGTAGCGGCGGGCGTAACAAAAGATTTGATCGGCACAGTTTCAGCCGTGGATCTGGTTAAGGCTGCTGTGGTTGAACTGGGCGGGAAGGGTGGCGGAGGCCGCCCCGATATGGCGCAGGGCGGTGCAAAAGATGTAACGAATTCTGACGCGGCGATCTCAGCCGCTGAAAACGTATTGGGAGGTTGATGATGGGCGCACTTTGGATTGCACATGTAACTGTGACTGATGACGAGGCATATGGCAAATATGCAAAGCTGGCCGGCCCTGCAATCGCAAAGCATGGTGGCGAATTTGTTGCCCGTGGTGGACGTTTTGTGCAACTGGAAGGCAAGGAACGTCCACGAAATGTTGTCGCCAAATTCCCCTCAGTTGATGCAGCCGTTGGTTGCTACCACAGCGAAGAATATCAAGAAGCTTTAAATCATGCGCGCGGTGCGTCGGAGCGCGAACTGATGGTTGTCGAAACCAGCGAGTGATTGGCTTTACGAACCGTTTGAAACATCTGTGTGTGTTCCTAATTAGATGAGTAAGGGGCGCCGGTGAAAACCGACGCCCCTTACTTTTTAGTATACCAATTTAGTCTTAACCGGCTGCGCGGGCGGCACGTTTACGCTCGTGTGGGTCCAGATGACGCTTACGCAAGCGGATCGCATTTGGCGTGACTTCAACCAATTCGTCGTTGTCAATGTAAGCGATCGATTGCTCCAGAGACAGCGTTACCGGTGTTGTCAAACGTACAGCTTCGTCGGTGCCGGATGCACGCACGTTGGTAAGTTTCTTACCCTTCAGCGGGTTCACTTCCAAATCATTTTCACGGCTGTGTTCACCAATAATCATGCCTTGATAGATATCAGCCTGAGCGCCGATGAACATTTTCCCACGTTCTTCTAGGTTCCACAGCGCAAAGGCCACAGATTGACCGCTCTCCATTGAAATCAGAACACCAGCTCTACGGCCTGGGATCTTGCCTTTGAAAGCTTCCCAGTCATGGAATACGCGGTTTAGTACACCGGTACCGCGCGTATCCGTCATGAATTCTCCTTGGTATCCGATCAAACCACGAGACGGCACATGGGCAATAATACGGGTCTTGCCGACGCCAGCTGGCTTCATTTCGGTTAGAACACCCTTACGAACGCTGGTCAGCTTTTCGATTACGACGCCAGAGTATTCGTCATCAACATCAATGGTGACTTCTTCAACCGGCTCCATTTTTTGACCATCAACGTCACGGAACAACACTTGTGGGCGTGAGATCGAAAGTTCGAAGCCTTCACGACGCATGTTCTCGATCAGAACACCCATCTGGAGTTCGCCACGACCAGCAACCTCAAAAGCGTCTCCGCCGGGCGTGTCGGTGATGCGGATTGCAACGTTGGTTTCTGCTTCTTTCAACAAGCGGTTACGGATAACTCGCGACTGAACGTGTTTACCGTCGCGACCGGCCAAGGGGCTGTCGTTGATCCCAAAAGTGACGGTAATCGTTGGTGGATCAATCGGCTGGGCTTCCATAGCTTCGGTAACCTGAGGGTCGACAATACTGTCAGCAACAGTGACTTTAGCCATACCGGCGATTGACACAATGTCTCCGGCCTCGGCAACATCAATCGGTTGCTGGGTCAGGCCACGAAACGCCAGGACTTTGGTTACCCGAAAGCTCTCTATCTGCGTCCCATCACGGGAGAGGCCCTTCATCGTTTCGCCGGCTTTCAAAGTACCACTTTCGACGCGGCCCGTTAGTAGGCGCCCAATGAACGGGTCATGCCCCAAAGTGGTGGCAAGCATCCGGAAAGGTTCGTCTTTGCGAGTTTGTTGTGCAGGTGCTGGTACGTGTTCGACGATCAAATCGAACAATGCAGACAGATCCTTGCGTGGTCCTTCAAGCGACATATCTGCCCAGCCAGAACGCCCCGACGCATACATCGACGGGAAGTCCAGTTGTTCATCTGACGCACCCAGGTTTGCGAACAGATCAAAGCACTCATCCAGAGCTCGGTCAGGCTCACCATCAGGTTTGTCGACTTTATTGACCACAACAATAGGTTTCAGACCTAATGCAAGGGCCTTGGAAGTAACGAATTTTGTTTGCGGCATAGGGCCTTCGGCAGCATCCACCAAGAGAACCACGCCATCGACCATCGACAGAATCCGTTCAACTTCTCCGCCAAAGTCGGCGTGGCCCGGTGTATCGACGATATTGATACGCGTCCCATTCCATTCCACTGAAGTGGCTTTTGCAAGGATGGTGATGCCGCGTTCACGCTCCAGGTCATTGGAATCCATGGCCCGTTCAGCCACAGCTTGGTTGTCGCGGAAAACACCGGATTGTTTTAGCATTTCATCCACGAGAGTGGTTTTACCGTGGTCCACGTGGGCAATGATCGCAATGTTGCGCAGGTCCATGAAGTCAGCCTTTGTATGGGAGTTGATGCGCCCATAGCCTGATCACAGCTCAAAGGCCAGAGAAAACACATATCTGTTGCATCAAACCTGTCAGATCACCGGATCAGAGCAACTTTTTGCCACTTAGTGATGTGAAGAATCCGAATAGAGGTGGATGATCAAGATGCCAATCAGAATGAGGGACATTCCAAGTATCGCGGGCAGATCCAATCGTTGGCCAAAAACTGCATATCCAATAGCTGCTATCGTAACGATGCCTAATCCAGACCAAATAGCGTAAACAATGCCAACAGGCATGACCTTAAACGTAAGTCCCATCATGTAAAACGAGAACCCATAGGCAAACAGGACGATAAGTGACGGAAGCAAACGTGAAAACTGTTGGCTGGCCTGTAGTGCAGTTGTGCCAATTGTCTCTGCGATGACTGCTACAATTAGATAAATATAATGGACAGGCATGTGGTGGCTTTCGAACAGTTCACAGGGAGGTGGCCCTTAAATTGCGCCTTTGATAGCGTTTGCGACAAACCGTGCTGATCAGAAAACGGCGTCAACTGTCGTCTCTTGACCGATATCGGTAAAAGGTCTGTATGAATGAACAACGGCCTGTGCGCTGGAACACTCGACCTCTTTATGGCTGCAGTATAGAGGAGTTCCGAAATCGTTTGACTAAACCAGATGAATTTTTTCGCCTTGAGTTCAGGAAGGAAACCCGATGTGCCGCTGGGCTGCCTATTTTGGAGACCCCATTTTTCTGGAAGATATCATCTCCCGACCTGATCACTCCTTGATTGCGCAAAGCCAAGAGGCAGAGGAAAGCAAAACATCAACCAACGGAGATGGGTTTGGAGTGGCTTGGTATGAAAACCGTCCGACTCCGGGGCAATATCGAGATGTCTACCCTGCTTGGTCGGACCCAAATCTACGGGCAGTGGCGCACCAGGTTCGTTCTGGTCTGTTTTTAGCCCATGTCCGCGCCTCTACAGGGTCTGCAATTAGTCGCAACAATTGTCATCCGTTCACCGCCGGGTCATGGAGTTTTATGCACAACGGTCAGGTTGGTGGTTTCGAACTTTTTCGTAAGCAAGCCGACATGAGTGTACCTGATGAACTGTATCAACATCGCAAGGGTGCCACCGACAGTGAAATCCTGTTTCTGCTAGCCTTAGGCGAAGGGTTGGACAGGGACCCGCAGGCGGCGCTTTCTCGCGCTGTCGCCCGAATGGAAAACCTTTCTCGTCAAAGCGGTATCTCACCACATATGCGATTGTCAGTCGCCTTTTCAGACGGGAAACGACTATTTGCAGCCCGATATTCTTCGGATCATATCGCGCCTTCGGTCTATTACCGCTGGTGTGAAACCCGGCAGGGCTGGGCTGTCGTATCTGAGCCATTGGAACCAGATGAGGAGGGCTGGACAGAACTCCTGCCGGGGAAGTTTCTCGAGCTAAATGGCAAAGGCACGGTGCTATCCGAGTTCCTTCCTAGCTTTTAGGTTTGGCGCCCTCTAGAATCGTTTCTGCGATAGTCTTTGCATCCTGCGCGGCCGTTTCGCTTTGGCTAACATGGGCTGCTATGATTGCGCCCTCTTTCAACACCATTAGCTGCCGGGTCAGAGTATTAGTGTCGTCGTAGCCTGCCAAAACAAGCAACTTTTCAATATGCTCCGCCAGAAGCAGTTTATGCTCGGCGGATTGGCGGCGAATGGGGTGGTTTGGTTCTTGAAATTCTGATGAAGCTTTGATGAACATGCAGCCATGAAATTCAGAACTGTTGAACCATTCGCCCAGCACATCAAACAATGCAAGAACTTGGCCTTTGGGTGTCTCTGACAACTCTTCTTGACGCCGTTGCACCATATTGCGAAATAGCTCATCCCTTAGGCGTAACGACGCAAGAATGAGATCTTCTTTCGTTTTGAAGTGCTTATACATGGATGTTTTAGAAATCCCGGTTTCTTTCACCAGCATATCCATGCCAGTTGCGTGAAAGCCATTTAGATAAAACACTGAAAGCGCTTTTTGGACCAGTTCATCTCGTTTGTTCGCACGCATTTTGTAGCCACCCAGATAAATGAACCATATTCGGCTGCCTTCATTGGCAAACTAGGGCGATGAATACTGGTATTCAAGTGTTCATTAATTACAGATCAGTACACCGCAAATTGGAGGCTACTGATCTGTTCATTTTTCATCAAACCAATACAAAAAATCGGATGGAAACCTAAGGAAAAGGTCAAGGTTTTGTATATGATCAGGCGTCAAAGCTAGGCAACCATGAGATCATACTTTGAGGATACAGGTGGAACTGCTAGTCGCGGTTTTGGCTCACAAACCAAGGTTCGATTTGGGAGCGCACAAAATCCCAAACTCTTGGCGCACCCAAATTGACCTTATCGCCGACACGAGAATCGACTTGAGCCAGAGACACCGAATATTCGATCCAGCTACCACCGCCATTTTTCAGATTCAAAAGAACAGGCTGAACTCTGTCGATAGATTTAGCATAGATTGCATCATTGCTTTGAGCGGCCTCGAATTCATGCCACAAAGCAGTGAATGACACCTTCTGCGCTTCAGGAAGCAATCCAAACAAGCGCTTTGCAGCGGCCTCTTCTTTGGCAGCCATCTCCGTATGATCGATGTCACCGTGAATAGGCGCATCTCCTGCATCAATCTCAACTAAATCATGCAAAAGAAGCATTTGCATCACTCGGTTAATGTCGATTTCAACAATTGAGTGCTCAGCCAATACCCACGCGTACAACATTATATGCCAGCTATGTTCCGCGGAATTCTCCCGGCGCGAACCGCTACCCAATAACGTGGCACGGTGAACGTGCTTCAATTGGTCTGCTTCATTTAAAAACGGCAACCGTGAAGTAAACGCTGTACAATCTAAGGTATTGGGCCGCCCCAATAACAACGAGGCATGGGCAAAGGCTGTGGGGAGATTCTGCTCTAGTGAAGCAGCGCGACCACCATCAATGTTGCCTTTAACTATCTCTAAATGTTCAGGAACTGGATCAATGCCATAGAGGGTTTGAAAAATTGGCTGACAACGGTCCAGTTGCTTGGCAAACATTGCATCAATGCTTTGGTTTGCCTCAAACTCGCGCCATAGATCTAACATTTCCAAGCCCAGATCATCGGGAAGGAGGCCAAACAAACGTTGCGCTGCTACTTCTTCGGCCTGCGCTACTTTTTGCCAGTCTGTAACTTGATGTATGGGGTGATCGCCTACATCAATTTCAACCAAGTCATGCAACAGCAGCATTTTGATGACACGTGAAATCTGCACCTCTGGGGCGGCAAGAGGGGCGAGAACGAGGGCGTAGAGCGCTAAATGCCAACTATGCTCTGCCGAGTTTTCACAGCGTGAACAATCAATAACTAGATTTGCGCGTACAACATTGCGGAGCTTGTCAGCTTCCTCAAGAAACTCAAACTGCGCAGCCAGCCGGTCTTTCACGATTTTGTCTTCGCGGCTGCTTCGGCTGCAACTTGAGCTTCGGAAATCTTGGAATTGAGGAACTTACGCGCAGTACGTTCAGCCAAACGCACACGGATTTCGGTTAGAAAGGCTTCTTCCAGTGTTTGTGAGGAAGCGGCCAATACGCCGCTTACCTCCATGAATAAACGGTCCTGACCAGTGGCATCCTGTACTTTCATAGTGTCGTCTGCCAGCTTTTCTGCGAGCCGTTCTAACGTACCCATCAGCGTGTGTTTTCTGTAAGTCTGCGCTTCACGTATTCGGACACGTTACCAATCATTGTGTCCATGTGAGGCTCCTGGAAAAAGTGGTCGGCCCCTGGGATTTCCTGATGGGTAATTGTGATACCTTTCTGCTCATGAAGTTTGTTCACAAGGTTAACGGTATCAGCAGGAGGTGCGACGCGGTCAGAGGTACCGTTGATGACCAGACCCGAGGACGGGCAGGGCGCAAGGAATGAAAAATCATACATATTCGCCGGCGGCGAAACTGATATGAAACCTGTAATTTCTGGGCGGCGCATCAACAGCTGCATGCCAATCCAAGAGCCGAAGGAAAAGCCCGCAACCCAGCAGTGTTTCGAGTTGTTGTTCATCGATTGCAGGTAATCGAGTGCCGAAGCTGCGTCAGACAGCTCTCCGACCCCTTGATCGTATTCACCTTGACTGCGCCCAACACCTCGAAAATTGAAGCGTAAAACAGTGAACCCCATATTGTAGAACGCATAGTGTAGATTATAGACCACCTTGTTGTTCATGGTGCCGCCGAATTGAGGATGCGGATGCAAGACGATGGCGATGGGGGCGTCTTTTTCTTTTTGTGGATGATAGCGGCCTTCAAGGCGGCCTTCGGGTCCGGGAAAAATGACCTCAGGCATGGGCGGTTGGATCCTACTCTGACTTTTGCGGGAAGTACCTGCAGGGTAAACTTGACGAATTCCCTAGGGCACCTTAGAACAGTTCTAAATACTGGCGCAAGCTAATGCATTGCACTGTGTCGCTGAGATACTCAACGATGTGGTGAAGGTCAATGTTTTCGCAAGGCTCAATCCGTTTGGAGACCATAAACATGAAGCTTTCGACAAAAGGACGCTATGCGATGGTGGCCTTGGCCGACATAGCGTTGCATTCAGAAGGCAATTTGGTTGTTCTTGGCGATATCGCCAAACGTCAGGATGTTTCACTTCCTTATCTGGAGCAGCTCTTTGTAAAACTTCGTCGGGCAGAACTAGTTTGCTCGGTGCGCGGGCCAGGTGGTGGCTATCGTTTGGCGAGACCTGCTTCGGAAATTAGAGTTGTCGACATATTGTCGGCAGTGGATGAAACTGTCGATGCTATGCATAAAGGAGCGGGTGCTTCTGGTGGTGCTTCCGGTAGTCGTGCACAGTCTTTAACCAACCGCTTGTGGGAAGGTTTAAGCGCACATGTCTATGTTTTTCTTCACCAAACCCGATTGTCGGATGTGATAGACAACGAATTGGCACCTTGCCCAGCTGTTCCTAGCTTGTTTTCGGTTGTTGACGCGGAATGAATGCTTCACAAGACAATTCTGTTGCTAGACGACACAGCTTGGAAAACATACATCCATGACTAGGATTTATCTGGATCATAACGCGACTACGCTCTTACGGCCCGAAGCGCGCGCTGCCATGATTGGAGCAATGGACGTTTGTGGAAATCCGTCTTCGGTACATGGTGAAGGCCGTGCTGCTAAAGCTTTGGTTGAGAACGCACGTGCTCAAGTTGCATCCGCCGTTGGTGCGGATGGCGCAGATATAGTATTCACCTCTGGTTCGACTGAAGGTGCCTCGTTGGCCTGTAGCGGGCGTGGCTTACAGGGCTCAGTAGTTGAACATGATGCTGTAAGAGCTTGGATAGATGAAGTTCTACCCGTTTCGACGGATGGAGTGGTTTCGGTCAAAGACCCTAAGAACTCGGTACTGCAGTTTGCCAATTCTGAAACTGGTATTTTGCAGAAATTGCCGCAAGGTCTTGCCGTGACCGACGCCACCCAGGCATTTGGAAAACTGCCGATTGCGTTTAACTGGATGGACGCCACTATGGCGCTGATTTCTGCTCATAAGCTAGGCGGTCCCAAAGGGGTTGGTGCAGTGGTATTGAAGCGAGGTACCGAACTAAAGACCCAAATAAAAGGAGGCGGGCAGGAGATGGGGCGACGGTCCGGTACCGAAAACGTAATCGGGATCGCTGGGTTTGGAGCTGCCGCTGAAGCCGCAAGTCGAGATTTAGAAAATGGTGTCTGGGAGCGGGTAGAGGGGCTGCGAAATCTTCTTGAACAGGCCCTTGCGGCTGGAACTAAAGATACTATTTTTGTCGGGAATTCTGCAAGGCGCCTGCCAAACACATCGTGTTTTGCGACGCCTGGTTGGAAAGGCGAGACACAGGTAATGCAAATGGACTTGGCCGGTTTTGCGATAAGCGCTGGTTCAGCCTGTTCTAGCGGAAAGGTACGTGCAAGCACAGTCCTGACCGCTATGGGATACGATGAGACAACTGCCCAGGGCGCCATAAGGCTGTCACTTGGCCCCGAAACATGCGAAAGCGACGTGCTGCGGTTTGCAGACACTTGGCTGGCAAAAGAGAAGATATTCCGCGCTCGGGTAGCGTGAGTCTAGGAGACTAAAATGGTTGCTTTGGATCAGACACAAGTAAAAGACGGCGTTGATCAAGAGACTGTCGATGCCGTTCGGGAAGTGGGCGGCGAATACAAATACGGCTGGGAAACCGAGATTGAAATGGAATACGCGCCTAAAGGTGTGTCGCCGGATATTGTCCGACTAATTTCGGAGAAGAATGAAGAGCCCGAATGGATGACAGAATGGCGTTTGCAAGCTTACGAACGCTGGCTTCAGAAAGAAGAACCAACCTGGGCCATGGTGAATTATCCGAAAATTGATTTTCAGGATATCTACTATTATGCCCGCCCAAAATCGATGGATGTCAAGCCAAAGTCACTTGAAGAGGTCGATCCTAAGCTCCTGGCTACATACGAAAAACTTGGAATCCCCTTGAGAGAGCAAATGATACTTGCCGGTGTTGAAGGCGCCGAAAAAGCCCCAGCAGAAGGGCGCAAAGTGGCCGTCGATGCGGTTTTTGACTCCGTGTCCATTGGCACGACCTTTAAAGACGAGTTGAAAGCCGCAGGGGTGATTTTCTGTTCCATTTCGGAAGCGATTAAAGACCATCCTGAACTTGTTAAAAAATACTTGGGAACCGTCGTCCCAGTAACTGATAACTATTACGCGACACTGAATTCAGCGGTGTTTTCTGATGGATCATTCGTCTACGTGCCGCCTGGTGTTCGGTGCCCCATGGAACTGTCTACGTATTTCCGTATCAACGCGGAAAACACTGGCCAGTTTGAGCGTACTTTGATCATCGCTGATAAGGGTTCATACGTCTCTTATCTAGAGGGTTGCACAGCACCTGCTCGTGATACGGCTCAATTGCATGCAGCTGTGGTTGAAATCATCGTCGAAGAAGACGCCGAAGTAAAATATTCCACAGTGCAGAACTGGTACCCAGGAGATGAAGACGGCAAGGGCGGAATTTACAATTTCGTGACCAAGAGAGCTGATTGCCGCGGTGACCGATCCAAAGTGATGTGGACACAAGTAGAAACAGGTTCGGCAGTGACCTGGAAATATCCATCTTGCATCCTACGCGGCGAGGAAAGCCAAGGAGAATTCTACTCGATCGCTATTGCAAACAACATGCAACAGGCTGACACTGGTACCAAAATGGTGCACCTCGGCAAAAACACAAAGTCACGTATCGTGTCGAAAGGGATCAGCGCTGGCAAAGCCCAAAATACTTATCGCGGCCTCGTGTCGATGCACAAGAAGGCTAAGGATGCGCGTAACTACACCCAATGTGATAGTCTGTTAATCGGCGACAAATGTGGTGCCCACACAGTACCCTACATTGAGGTCAAGAATAATTCTGCACGCGTTGAACATGAGGCAACAACTTCTAAAGTCGACGAAGACCAGCTTTTCTATTGCCGTTCTCGTGGAATGGACGAAGAAGAGGCGGTTGCATTGGTGGTAAATGGGTTCTGCAAAGATGTTTTGCAGGCCTTGCCGATGGAGTTTGCTATGGAAGCTCAACAGTTAGTGGCAATTTCTCTCGAAGGATCAGTGGGGTAACAACCTCTAACGGGGCAGTCTCATCTGAATTTGTCCTGGTCGGCATCTGCCATCAGGGAGTGATAGACGCCTTGGGGTTATTGGAGGACTAGCCAATGGCTTGGCCCGCCCCAGGGTAAGTTGAATGTTCGCGATAAGGAGCGAAAAATGTTGAATATCAATAACCTGCACGTCCAACTTGAAGAAGAAGATAAGCAGATCCTAAAAGGTGTGAACCTGACTGTTGAGCCTGGAAAAGTGCATGCAATTATGGGGCCGAATGGGTCTGGCAAGTCGACACTTTCTTACGTTTTGTCGGGCAAAGGCGGCTACGAAGTCACTGAAGGTTCAGCCACTCTGGATGGCCAGGACCTGTTGGAACAAGAAGCTGAAGAACGGGCAGCTGCTGGCCTGTTCTTAGCTTTCCAATATCCTGTTGAAATTCCGGGTGTTGGTAACATGACGTTTCTACGTACTGCAGTGAATGCCCAGCGAAAGGCGCGTGGTGAAGACGAATTGAGCGCAGCCGAGTTTTTAAAGGAAGTTCGCGCTCAAGCAAAATCTCTGAAAATCGACGCGGAGATGCTGAAGCGTCCTGTAAACGTTGGATTTTCGGGAGGTGAGAAAAAGCGCAACGAAATCCTTCAAATGGCGATGCTTCAGCCAAAGATGTGTATTCTGGATGAAACCGACTCTGGTCTGGACGTGGATGCGATGAAGTTGGTAGCCGAAGGCGTAAACGCATTGCGTAGTGAGAACCGAGGGTTTCTAGTTATCACACACTACCAACGTTTGTTGGATCACATCAAACCGGACGTAGTTCACATCATGGCCAACGGTCGCATTGTGAAAACAGGTGGCCCTGAGCTAGCGCTGGAAGTTGAAAACAACGGTTATGCCGACATTCTGGCAGAGGTGGAATAAATGGCACTGCCTGAACTGAACCAAACGGCCACTCAAGCACGCCTGTCGTCGCTTTCTCAACCCGAAGGTGGATGCCTTGCTGGTGCACGTCATGCGGCGCTGTCGCGCGTTCAGACAACAGGTTTGCCCGGCCGACGTGATGAGTATTGGAAGTATACGCAACCTGATACCTTGGTACAGGCTGTAGCACCGGAAGCCTCCGTTTTTCATCACGACGAAGAACCGATGTTTGGCGGTTTTGATCGTTTGAAAATTGTGTTCGTTGACGGTGTGTTTGACGAAAGTGCTTCGGATGATCTGGAACTGGAAGGTGTTCGAATTGACCGTATCTCGGACATTTCGAACCAAGACATACATTGGGCCAAAGACTTGTACGGTGTTCTTGAAGCGCGTGGGCAATCCCCCGTGGCTCGTCCGTTGGCTGCTTTAAACACCGCGTTTGCCCGCGAAGGTGTTGCAATCCACGTAACAGGTAAACCAAGTAAACCAATTAACCTGATCTACATGCACAAATCCGAAAAATCGGATGTAATGTTGCATCATGTGATACGGGTTGACCCTGGAGCCTCGGCTACGATCCTTGAAAACGGTCCAGCCGCCTCACGGTTTAACAAATGCACCGAAATCGATATCGCTGATGGCGCATCGTTGCATTTAATTTGCGCCCAAGGTCGAGACCACGAACGCCGCGCTGCAACTCATATGTTCGCCAGGTTGGGCAAGGAAACGACATTTAAGAGCTTTACCTTGACAGTTAACGGCGTGTTGACGCGCAATGAGACTGTCGTAGAGTTGTTGGGGGATAACGCTGTAGCCCACGTTTCTGGCGCTTGCGTCGGTGACGGTGATTTCCACCACGATGATACGGTTTTTGTGACGCATGATGCGGTCAATTGCGAAAGCCGACAAGTGTTCAAAAAGGTGCTTCGCAACGGCGCAACAGGGGTATTTCAGGGCAAAATTCTGGTTAAGAACAAGGCGCAAAAAACTGATGGATACCAGATCAGCCAAGCGTTGATGCTCGATGATGACAGCCAGTTTCTCGCAAAACCAGAATTGGAAATCTACGCTGATGATGTTGTTTGCTCACATGGCTCAACATCAGGAGCGATTGATGAAAATGCCCTGTTCTATCTTAGGTCTAGAGGCATTCCAAATGATGCGGCAACGGACTTGTTGACACTGGCCTTTCTTGGAGAGGCGGTCGATGAAATCGAAGATCAGGAGATTGCCACAGATATTGTTGAGCGCCTCGAAAACTGGTTGATCCGGCGGCGCTGATGTCGGTTATTGCTGATATTGCTGCCACATATAGAAGGCCGCGCCGCGTTGTGGCGCGTCTTTTGTTGAACGGAAAACGAGAAGACAGCGCATTGGCAATCCTGATGGGTAGCTGCATTTTTGCTTTTGTTTCTCAGATGCCAAATTTGGCGCGCAAGGCGCATTTGGACGGACAAGAGCTCAATATGTTGCTTGGCGGGGCGCTGTTTGGTTGGATATTTATAGCGCCACTGATGTTGTATACTGTTTCATGGCTGACGCATTTGGTGGCCCGCTTGATTGGCGGTGAAGGCGATAGTTTTGGGGCCAGAATCTCGCTGTTTTGGGCAATGTTATCAGCCAGCCCATTGATACTTCTTAACGGTCTAACAGCTGGGTTTATCGGACCCAGCCCAGCCCTGAACCTGGTTGGCATACTTTGGTTGGTGTTTTTTTTGTGGTTTTGGATTTCCGGTTTGTTCGTAGCGTACTGGAGCAAACAATGAACATACAGCTACAGTCTCTGGTGATGTTAACACTCACCGCACCAGACCAAGCTGCAGGTAAGATTCTAACCTTTGAATGGCCTAGGCAAGTCCTTTGGACTGGTCTCATATTGGCAATTGCCCTAAATTCAATGGTTTACTCTTTTCAGGAACTTATGTTTCCTCTCCCCAGTGATTTAGGCCTCCCTAAACTCTCGCCACTTACTTACTTCGGCGTAATGTTGGCCATTCAAGTGGTGTTCGTATGTGCGCTAGTTGTTATGGGACGTTGGCTAGGAGGGCAGGGTAGTCTTGAAAACCTTCTGGTCCTCGTTGTTTGGCTTCAACTGCTTCAGGTCGCTTTGCAGATCGTCATGACGCTGCTATTTCTTGTAGCCCCCTTGTTGGCAGGTCTCTTGAACCTTGCTGCAACGCTGTTTGGGCTATACATATTTGCAAATTTTATCAACGAAGCGCACCGGCTGGGTTCCCTGTGGCGAGCTTTTGGCGTTTTGTTGATGGCCAGCATTGCCATTGCATTAGTGCTGTCGTTTATTCTAGGCCTCGCAGGGCCTTCCTTACTAGGACTTTCTGCCAATGTTTGACGTGGACAAAATCCGTTCCGATTTCCCGATCCTCTCGCGAGAAGTGAATGGAAAACCCTTGGTCTATCTGGACAACGGTGCTTCAGCACAAAAGCCAAAAGTGGTTATTGATGCAATAACACGGGCCTACGCAGAGGAATATTCCAATGTACACCGGGGCTTACACTTCCTTTCTAACCTGGCAACAGAAAAGTACGAGGCGGTTCGACAAACCGTATCGCAGTTTTTGAATGCTGGTGACGAAAATACAATTGTTCTGAATTCGGGTACGACTGAGGGCATCAATCTCGTGGCCTATGGTTGGGCAATGCCTCATCTCGAGCCTGGCGATGAAATCGTATTAAGCGTCATGGAACATCATGCCAACATAGTTCCTTGGCACTTACTGCGCGAGCGTCAGGGAGTAGTGTTGAAGTGGGTTGATCTTGAAGCTGACGGCAGCTTGGACCCACAGGCCGTAATTGACGCAATCGGGCCCAAAACAAAACTGGTTGCAATTACTCAATGTTCCAACGTTTTGGGAACCGTTGTAGATGTAAAATCTATCACACAGGCCTCACAAGCGAAGGGCGTCCCAGTACTGGTGGATGGGTCTCAAGGGGCAGTTCATATGCCTGTGGACGTTCAGGACATAGGTTGCGACTTCTATGCGATCACAGGACACAAACTTTACGGACCATCTGGTTCAGGAGCCATTTACATACGACCTGAGAGAATGGCTCAAATGCGTCCATTCATAGGTGGCGGTGACATGATCAAAGAAGTTACCAAAGACCACGTTACCTATAATGACCCACCAATGAAATTCGAAGCTGGCACGCCAGGTATTGTCCAAACGATTGGTTTTGGTGTTGCGCTGGACTACATGATGAATTTGGGGATGGAGAACATCGCAGCGCACGAAGCAATGTTGCGCGACTATACCACTCGACGCTTTGCAGAATTGAATTGGCTGAAGGTTCAAGGGCAAGCGGTTGGCAAGGCTGCGATTTTCAGCTTCACAATGGAGGGCGCTGCTCATGCGCACGACATTTCGACTATCCTTGATAAGAAAGGTGTAGCGGTCCGGGCCGGACATCACTGTGCAGGTCCGTTGATGGAACATCTGGGTGTCTCAGCAACGTGTCGAGCATCGTTTGGACTATACAACACTAAGGCTGAAATTGATACGCTTATAGAAGCGCTTGATCTGGCACATGATTTGTTTGGTTGACCGGCTTTGTAGTTGGTTAGAGAACTGCAGCTAAACGCCGTGTAAGCAATTTCTACGAGCACGGTGCGGCAGCCAGACACCTAATTAGCCGCACCGTCTTTGGCATTTCTGGGCCAGAGAAATCATTGCGTTTTAACTCTCGGAAGGTCGCTCACAGCAAAACAGCTAAATTCATCGTATAATCGGTATTATGTCATATCGGTAAAGGATCATCTGAAGGTATTTGATACCGCACCTTCAACATTATGATCTCAATGGACGCATCAAACCTTCTTGCGCAACGCTGGCCACTAACTGACCGTCCTGAGTATAAATTGAACCACGATTGAATCCACGACCTCCGCCAGCAAACGGTGAATCCATTGAATACAAATGCCAGTTTTCAAAATGAACTGGTGCATGAAACCACATTGTATGATCCAGGCTCGCGGTCATAGCTTCAGGACGATACCAGGTTAACCCATGTGGCCGTAACGCAGATCCGAGTAAGCCAAAATCAGATGCATAGGCCATCAAAATGTGCTGCAGTTGCGGATTAGCTCCTTTGGCTGCTTCCATTCGTATCCACATGTGGTTGATATCGCTGGTCTCCACAGGATTAAGTGGATCGCGCGGATCAACTTCTCGAATTTCGAACGGACGCTCGCGTGTGAATTCAGTTCTTTGGCTCGATTCTATACGATGTGCGTGCTGGCTGTGCTGCTCAGCCCTGGAAACCAATTGATCAGGTTCAGGAACGTTCGGTATAGAATGCTGATGCTGCCAACCACTTTCTGAAATGTGAAACGAAGCAGCAAGGTTCAAAATCTGCTTACCATTCTGCATAGCGACGACACGCCTGGTCGTAAAACTACCACCATCTCGGGATGGATCTACTTCATAGATCACTGGCAATGACGGATCACCAGCCCGAATGAAGTAGGCATGAAGCGAATGACATAGCCTGTCTGGTACAGTGGCATAAGCTGCTGCCAATGCCTGCGCAATGACTTGTCCCCCGTAGATACGGGTTGGCGTCTCTCCGCCCGATCCAATACCTCGATACAGATTTCGATCTAGCCGTTCTAAGTCAAGCAAGTTGAGTAAGATCAGTGCAGCATCAGTCACTTACAGCTCTCCCTTAATTCAATCTAAGATGGCCGCATGGACCAGCGCTTTCAATTCGGCTCGCGCAGGATACGAACTTGAAGGCGACAACTGAGTAAAGAACACAACGGAAAGGTCCAGTTTTTGGTCAACCCAAAAGAACGTTGAAGCCATTCCTCCCCAACCAAAGTCACCAATCGATCCAGCACAGCGCGTACGTCTTGGATCCAAAACAACGGATCCCCCCAAACCAAATCCCATGCCTTCCATCGGTTGTTCGGCGAAGCTTTTAGGACCCAATGAAGCGATGTCACCTGCCAAATGGTTGTTCAACATGAAGTCAACTGTTTGAGGCGCAAGAATTTGCAAATCCTGATGTTTGCCGCGGCAACGTAACATTTCAGCAAACCGCATATAGTCATCAATGGATCCTGTTAGGCCGCCTCCCCCCGACATCATTTCAGCTGCCAGAAATGGCGAGTTATCATAGCTATCTATCAAACGAAGGCTTTCACTGCCCTTTTGGGCCGCAGTCAAAGCCATGGCCTCACCCTCGAGTGGTGTATACAGTGATGCAAACCGATTTCCGGCCCCGTTAACAACTGAAAAGCCTGTTTCGGTCATTCCCAGGGGGGTGAAAATTTCTTCATCGAAGAATTTGGCTAACGTGCGTCCGGAAATAACTTCAATAACGCGCCCAATAATATCTATGCCGATGGAGTATTCCCATCTCACCCCAGGCTGGAATGCAAGTGGATAACTGGCGGCGTCTGCTGCCAGGTCAACAAGTTTCCCCTGATCTGCTTTAAAAACTAAATCGCCTTTTGCCATCGCGTCTCCCAGTACACCTGGGTTGAAGGGATAGCTCAGCCCACTGGTATGGGTCAGCAATTGGTGGAGCGTTGGCGAACAGCTAGGTTCAGTTTGATCAATCGATGCCGCACCTGGTACCAAGGCCGTCATTCGGCCAAATTCCGGAATAAAATCTGAAACAAGTGCATCCAAATGAACTAATCCACGTTCAACCAACATCATCATTGCAACCGAAGTTACGGGTTTGGACATTGAATATATCCGGACCAAGGTGTCGCGGTCGAACGCAAGGTTTTCTTGGATATTGCGTAGCCCTACAGCGTTGAAAAGAACTTCACGCCCAGCCCGTTGGATCAGAACAGAGCTACCAGAAAACTTTCGTTGATCTACATAACGTTGCTGCCATTCTTTTAAGTATTTGAGGCGCGCTTGATCCATCGAAGGGCCTTTTCTATTTGGGTCGAGTTGTCGTTTTGTTGGCACTATTTAGTGCAAATTATCGCCCTATAAAAGTGATCCCTCTAACTCCGGGCTACTTTACAAGAGTTTCCAGACCTTTTTGGGCAAAAACAGGCACAAACTCTCCCAATTTCTGAGCATGACCAGGATTAGACGCGTTGCCCTCTACTGCCCGTTTGAGCACTCCCTGGAGGATAGCCGCCATCCGAAAAAAACTGAATGCTAGATAAAATTTGAAGTTTTCAATCACTTTCAACCCTCGGTATTCGCAATAGGTATCAATGAACTGCTGATCAGTAGGCAACCCAAGTTCTTTTCGGTCAACACCGGCTAGTCCACGACCCTCCTGCCCCGGCGGCATTTGCCACTGCATGATCACTGCGGCCAAATCAGCATACGGATGGCCGATCGTTGACAGTTCCCAATCTAGCAACGCTTGGCAACTGGTACCATTGTGCTGAAAAATCATATTGTCGATGCGATAGTCGCCATGAACTAGACTACGTTGCCCGTCATCTGCTGGCATTTGTGTTTGCAGCAATGACATCAATTGGTCCATCGCAACAATAGGTTGCGTTTGGGTGAGAAGGTACTGCTTGGACCAGCGTGCCAATTGCCTTTCAAAATAGTTTCCTGAGGGGCCATAGTCCGACAGCCCAACTAGATCGATATCTACTTTGTGGAGTTCAGCCAAAATCCTGGCCATCTCATTGATCACCAACCTTCGACTGTCATGATCTAGCTTTGTAAGTGTTGGTTCTACAAAATTCCGTCCGTTAACATGGTCCATAATATAGAAAGATGAGCCGATGACGGCGTTGTCCTCACATAAGTGCAACATGGTAGCGACCGGTACATTGGTCTCTGAAAGTGCTTTTTGAACACGAAACTCGCGTTCCACCGCGTGGGCCGATTTCAACAGAACCCCGGTTGGTTTTCGTCTAAGAACATAGTTTCGGGAAGGGGTGTTGAGTAAGAAAGTTGGGTTTGACTGGCCTGTTTCGAATTTTTTTGCGTCCAATGGTCCTTTGAATTCACGCAGATGCAGACGCAAGTATTTTTCGACAGCCGCCAGGTCCAGTACTTGGCTGCTTTTGTCCATTTTGAGCTCCCGTTTGTACTGCTTCAGGTAAATGTTCAGCTGAAAATGCAACAGATTTTCATATCGGTTACGCCACGGATGAACTAGGATATGCGACTTAGCTAACCCCTGCTCAGATTTGCAATTACCATTTGGGTTGACAATGTATGAACTGGCACAGGACCTGACGTAAGCTAGCCACAGAGGCCATGCATTTTAGAGTATATAGAAATTCGTATCCGCTCATAGATCCACAGTTTAACATTTGCACACAAAAACACTCTCTTCCAGCTCTGTGGTTCTACTTTTAGCTGCATGACCTCCGTTGCAGCGTACACTGAACTGATCCGTCATGAAGAGATGATGTTTGCATAATTGCCCCAATTCACAATTTAATTGGATATTTCCAACCAGTTTTTCCACAACCCTTTCACCATATTTAGATGGATGCCATAATACCTGTATTATCAGTTGGCTAAGGAAGCGAGCGCAATGTCCAATATTTTGGTTTTGAATGGCCCCAACCTTAACCTCCTCGGAACGCGACAACCCGATGTCTATGGTCGGGAAACCCTCTCCATGATTGAAGCAGACTGCATTAAATATGGTGGAACCCGAGGGGCTCTTATCAGCTGCCTGCAATCAAACCATGAAGGTGCATTAATCGATGCGATACATGCAGCTAAGTCTGGCCAACAGGGTATTGTTCTGAATGCTGGTGCATATACACATACATCGATTGCATTGATGGATGCGATTGCCTCGGTGGAACTACCATGTGTAGAGGTACATTTGTCGAACATACATGCGCGTGAAGAGTTTCGACATGTATCATATATTTCAAAGGTAGCCATTGGTCAGATTTGTGGATTTGGTTCCCGAGGCTACATAATGGGAATTGACGCACTTCTCGCACATTTGGACATGTGTGACGACAAATGAAACTTACCGAGTATCTGCATTTTGTATCCGGCTGCCGCAGCTTAGAAGAGCTATGGGTCGGTCATGTCGAACAGATGGCACAATACGGTCTGGATCGGCTCATCTATGGATACACTCGATATAAGACTGAAACATCACTTGGCGACCCTGATGACTTTGTCATTTTGTCGAATCATTCCAGCGAATACCTAAATGGCTTTATGCATACAGGTCTCTACTTTCATGCACCTATGACACGATGGGCCTTAGGTACATGAACAAATGGCCAAACAGGAACTCAGTGCTGAAGGTCAAAAGGTCATCGAGTTTAATGTTGGTCAAGGAATGACTGCTGGATACACCATTAGTTTCCATTCGATTTCTAGACGCTTTAAAGGGGCAATTTCGCTTGCTGCAAAACGGGGCGTTAGCCAAGATCAAGTGGATGAAATGTGGGAATTGCATGGGGAAGACATTGTTCTAATTAACAATATTACCCACCTAAAAATTTTGTCCCTGCCCTACTCTCCTCCCAATAGAGGCCTGACCAAACGCCAACGAGAGGCGCTGCAATGGGTCGGCGATGGAAAAACGACCCAAGATATCGCACTTCTAATGGGTCTGACTACTGCTACGGTGGAGAAGCATCTTCGGCTAGCACGTGACGCCCTCAGCGTGGAGACAACAGCCCAGGCTGTGCTAAAAGCCGCCTTACAAAATCAAATGTTCGTTATGGAAGCCTAGCGCGCAAAACGTCCAAGTTTTTCGCCGTAACTATCTGTTGCCTAAGCTTTCTTTGGGTTTGAAAAGGTAAGGTATTCACTACTTACCCTTTAGCGAGAATCGTTGCATTCTCCGGTTGTTCCGTGAGTGGAGGCTTTAGCCTAAGGGACATGCGGTCAGAGGGGTTCTTATTTTGAACTGTCCTCATCCGTATCTCAAATTTGGTGTGTATTTTCACACCAATTAGGGAGTCCTGAGAGGACCTTCCATCCCCATCTAGAGGGGCCTTTCAAATATAGAACGGAGTCGCATTTTGCGGCTCCGTTTTTTTTTGGGCTCTTCAATATGTAATAAAATGACCCGCACCAGGACGGCGCGGGTCAATGTAACTGCGATGATGGCACGCACTTGATACGCGCAGAAAGAAGTTAGCCCTGTGAAACCTTGGCAACTTCGGCCGCAAAGTCTTCTTTTACAACTTCGATTCCTTCGCCTACTTCAAGGCGAATAAACCCGGTGATTGTTGCACCTGCTTCTTTTGCAGCGGATTCAACTGTCAGGTCAGGATTTACCACAAAGGACTGGTTCAGCAAAGTCGACTCGCCGATGAACTTCTTCATCCGGCCTACGATCATTTTTTCAATCACGGCTTCTGGCTTGCCGGATTCGCGCGCGATGTCCATCTGGACCTGCTTTTCCTTTTCAACAACCGAAGCGTCCAAATCAGCTTCGCTCAGCGCAGCTGGGTTGACAGCAGCGATGTGCATCGCAATCTGCTTGCCCAAGGCTTCGTCGCCACCAGTAAGTGCAACCAGAACGCCGATTTTACCCATGCCTGCAGTGACCGAGTTATGTACGTAAGACACAACAACGTCGCCCTCAAGCGTGGACATACGACGTACCGACATGTTCTCACCAATGGTAGCAACCTTAGCGGTTACAACATCGGCAACAGTCTTGCCTCCCATGTCCGCTGCATTCAGAGCATCAACATCAGCCACGCCCAAAGCAACCTTGGCGATGCCGCCAACCATTTCCTGGAATTCGGCGTTCTTACCAACAAAGTCGGTTTCAGAGTTAACCTCGACAGCCACACCTTTGTTGCCATCGACTGCAACTGCAACCAAGCCTTCAGCGGCGGTACGGCCGGATTTTTTGGCAGCTTTAGCCAAACCTTTGGTGCGAAGCCAATCCACTGCGGCCTCCATGTCACCATTGGTTTCAGTCAGGGCTTTTTTCGAGTCCATCATGCCTGCGCCGGTGGTGTCGCGCAGTTCTTTCACGAGTGCTGCTGTGATTGCCATGTTTTGGCTCTCCTCAAATCAAAACGGAATTGGGGCAGGTCATACCCTGCCCCATGTACTAAATCTGTGACAGTCGGATTAAGCTTCAGCGCCTTCAGCCGGAACTTCTTCAACCAGCGCCTCTTCGAACTCGCCCAGATCTACGCCAGCGGCGCCCAGCTGAGTGGACATACCTTCCAGAGCTGCGCGGGCTGCCAGATCACAGTACAGCGAAATAGCGCGCGATGCGTCATCGTTACCTGGGATGATGTAATCAACGCCATCAGGCGAACAGTTGGTGTCGACGATTGCAACAACTGGGATTCCCAGTTTGTTGGCTTCGGCGATAGCCAGTGCTTCCTTTTTAACATCGATAACGAACAGCAAATCAGGCACACCGCCCATTTCGCTGATACCGCCGAGCGAAGCTTGCAGTTTACCGTGGTCACGCTCCATGCCGAGGCGTTCTTTTTTGGTCAGACCATCAAAGCCGACTTCCATCTTCTCATCGATGTCTTTCAGGCGCTTGATCGACTGGGAAACGGTTTTCCAGTTGGTCAATGTGCCACCCAACCAACGGTGGTTCATGAAATACTGAGCAGATTTCTCAGCAGCTTCTGCGATTGGTGTCGCGGCCTGACGCTTGGTGCCGACGAACAGAACCCGGCCACCCTTGGCAACGGTGTCGTGGATAACCTGCAGAGCCTGGTCCAGCATTGGAACAGTCTGGGTCAGATCCATGATGTGGATGCCGTTGCGTGCGCCGTAGATATACGGACCCATGCGTGGGTTCCAGCGCTGTGTCTGGTGGCCAAAGTGTACGCCTGCTTCAAGAAGCTGACGAAGAGTGAACTCAGGAAGAGCCATATTCGTATTACCTTTCCGGTTTATTCCTCGGCGGGGGTCTTAGAGCAGATGCTCCAACCGGCGGTCTGTTAGGGATGTCTCCCCCAATCAGGCCAAACCCCGCCTGCGGGTTTGAATGCCGCGCGTATAGATCACTGTAGAAACTGGTGCAAGCGCAAATAGCCTGAGATCGCTATTCATTCGACAAGTTTCGTTTAAGGGCTTTGGCATGACTTTCATGAACTTTTGCCTCGCAATAGGCCGCTAGGGATTTACGATTGTTGAAGTCCGAAACACGGACTGGGGGAAGATAGATCAACTCGACAGCTCCCTGGCGCAGGATCGAGAGCGTTTTGATTAGGTGCGGACCAAAATCCATATCTCCCCACCAACCATAGAACCTGGCCGGTTCACCCCTTGGCGGGTGGTAGATTACGGTGACTGGTTGAACAAACATAAAATCGCGCAGTTTTTCACTAAAGAACGCCGCAAAGAGAGTTGTTTTAAATGGCAAAACACGAAGTCCATCTGTCGACGTCCCTTCTGGGAAAAACAGCAACTTGTGATCCGCTTTGAGACGCTGTTCAAACAAATTGGTCTGCTCGACCGCTTTTTTGGGATTGCGTTCAATAAACACGGTCCCTGTTGCCCGCGCCAGCCAGCCAATACCTGGCCACTTTGCCACCTCTGCCTTGGACACAAAATAGATACGCTTTCTGGCATTGAGTGCAAAAATATCCAACCAAGATGAATGATTGGCAACAACGGCCCCACGCTCCCGCATCAATGTTCCCGTGCTGTAAAACCCGATTCCAAGTACGCGGAATGCGTTTCGGCAAACAAATTGCGTTATGTATGGGGTTGCGGGTCGCTTCTGACCAAAAAGCGGGCGTTCAATCAGTCTGAGTAGTAAAAGAACAAATAGACCACCAAAAACGAGAGCGGCGAGCGCTATTCCACGGACAAAAACTAACCCCCACCCCAGTCCTGTTACATGGACTGGGTCCGGATCTGAACTGCTTTGCCAACTAACACTCATGATCTCTTTCTTTCGCTCGCGTAAATACGTTTTTGACCGTCAGTCATCCGAGCGGAATCAAGAATCAAACACACGTCGGTAGTGTTGAACTTATGATCAACAAAAGCGCCATCTCCGACGCATCCTCCCAAACGCAGGTAGGCCTTTATCAACGCCGGGGTTTCAACCATCGCTCTTCGGCGGTCCAATCCGTCCCGTGCAATCAGGTCCATAGATTGATAGGCCTTTGCTTTCGCTCTCAAAGTATCTGGCGCCAAATGGTTGTGGTGCAACATCGACAGAGGATGGGCCAATTTTTGCAGATTGGTCCCATGAAAGCTGGCTACCCCAAACAAAATTTCGATGCCGTGGAGCGTCACATAATCAGCCAAACCGGCCCACAAATGGTAAATGGCTGTACCGCCGCGAAAATCGGGATGTAAGCAGGAACGCCCTAGCTCCAACAGCTTACGGCCACTATTTCTGAGTAAAGATAAATCAAATTCGTCTTCAGAATAAAACTGGCCAGCCTGAGATGCCTGATCTTCTCGAAGTAACCGGTAAACACCCACGACAGCTTCGCTAGCATTGTCTATCAACAGCATGTGATCGAAGAAAGGATCAAAACGGTCACGTTCAAGTTGGTCATGATGGTCAACCAAGTCGCCATTTCCACCCAATTCTTGGATAAACACTTGGTAACGTAGGGCTTGAGCTGCCATCAGTTCGTCTTTGGTTTCGGCCATCTTAACGGTGAACGATGGTGCATCAACAAGCATAATTTGGAATTGCCACTTTTTGGGGTTGCGCGCAGGTAGCCTGTTTTGCGATGAACTAGCAAGTTTTTAGGCAAAATTTGCGGAAACTGTTAACTTTTCGTCAACGGTTATGACGGATCAAACACAGGTGAAAGGGCAACACGGGAGCCATCGATTACCAGCTTGCCCTGATCACGAAAATTTACGGTAATTTTGCCGCCGATATTGGACTGCACTTGCCCTAAACCCCATTCGGGATGATTGGGGTGCCGGACAAACATACCCGGCGCTAAAATTGCGTTGAGGTCACTCATCAAGGATTGGCCTAATTCGGAGGAAAGACATGAGTGTGAATAGCGTCAATTTGGCAGCTTTGATAGGGTCACGGATCTGTCACGATTTGATCAGCCCAATCGGCGCCATTAATAATGGGCTTGAACTGCTTGGAATGTCAGGAGATCTTGGTGGTCCCGAACTTGAACTGATCTCCGATAGTGTAGGTAACGCAAATGCTAGAATTCGATTTTTTCGAGTGGCATATGGTGCCGCTGGCGATCAGCAATTAGGTCGTGTTGAATGCGTTTCGATTCTGGAAGACATGTGTAAGGGTGCGCGGCTTCAATATAGCTGGTCACCACTAGAACCTTGCAACCGTCGGGAAGTCCGCCTTGCATTCCTAGCCCTGCAATGCCTAGAGACCGCAATGCCTTATGGCGGATCTGCAAAGGTGTTTTGCGCAGATGGAAAGTGGACTGTGATTGGCGAAGCTGAAAAAATAAACGTGGACGATGACCTCTGGGCGCGGATTAGTGGCGGGCAATCGAGCACCACGGTGACCCCATCACTGGTACAATTTGCCCTGCTGCCTGAGGTCGCTAAAGAAATCGGCCGAACTGTCAGGGTTGAGCAAAGCCTTGATAAGATAACGATCAACTTCTAACGTTTGCCAAAAAAAACAAGGAGTGTCAGGAAAACAGACTGACACTCCATAGTTCTAGTTCCGGATAGTACCATTCCCGCGCACAAGGTACTTAAAGCTGGTCAACTGCGCTGCTCCAACGGGGCCGCGTGCGTGCATCTTGCCTGTGGCAATCCCAATTTCAGCCCCCATTCCAAACTCGCCCCCATCAGCAAACTGGGTGGAGGCATTATGCATCAGAATTGCACTATCAAGACGAGCAAAGAATTCATTTGCCGCATCCAAGTCCTCTGTCACGATACAATCAGTGTGCTGAGAATGATGTTTTTGTATGTGGTCAATGGCGTCTTCCAAGCCATCAACACGTTTGGCAGCAATTATAAGATCTAGATATTCGCAGCCCCAATCCTTGTCGGAAGCTATCTTCATGCCCTGAGGGCCCGGAAGGTCCTGTTCAGCACGTATTTCAACATCAAGCGATGAAAGTGCCGACAGAATATCTCTGCCCAAGGTGTCCGCTATATCTTTGTGGATCAACAGACATTCGGCTGCCCCGCATATGCCCGTCCGACGGGTTTTAGCGTTTACAACGATATCAATCGCTTTTTGCGGATCTGCCTTTTTATCAATGTAAATGTGTACGATTCCCTCAAGGTGAGCAAACACTGGGACACGTGCTTCTCGCTGGACCAACCCAACAAGACCCTTGCCGCCGCGCGGGACAATCACATCGATATAGTTGGTCATGGTCAGCATCTGCTGAACAGCAGATCGATCACGTGTGGGCACCAGTTGGATGGCATCCTCCGGCAGACCCGCCGCAGAAAGCCCTGCCACAAGACATGCATGGATTGCTAAGCTCGAGTTAAAACTTTCCGAACCACCACGTAAAATTACCGCATTGCCGGCTTTCAAACAGAGTGCCCCTGCATCAGCTGTTACATTAGGTCGGCTTTCGTAGATGACCCCAATCACCCCCAATGGCGTTCGTACCCGCTGAATATTCAATCCAGTAGGTTGGTCCCAGTCTTCGAGCACCTGTCCCACTGGGTCAGGCTGATTAGCAACAGCGCGCAGCCCATCAACGATACCTTGGATGCGTGGTTCGTCCAGCATCAACCGATCCATCATTGCATCGGACAGACCTTTGTCGCGTCCGTACTCCAGATCCAGTGCATTGGCCGCAATGATGTTGCTACGACGTGCCCAGACAAAGTCGGCTGCGCTGATAAGCGCAGTCCGCTTTTGTTCTCCGGTTGCCGTGGCCAGTACTTGCGACGCAGCTTTCGCGCGGGCACCCAAATCTGCCATCACTGCGGGTATGTTATCTATGTCTTTCATCATTTTCGGCCTTTTCCCAAATGGGTGTCAGAGATAATTTTCTGACCGAGTTTTTTTAGCAAAGAAAAGTGTCAGAGCGCCATATCATCACGGTGGATAAGCGCTGCACGACCTGGGTAGCCAAGGATAGCTTCGATCTGATGTGTCTGACACCCAATTATTGCGCGGGTTTCAGTATCAGTATACCGGCTAAGGCCCTGCCCCAACTTATGTCCTTCCGGGCTTACAATGGCCAGCGGCTCACCGCGGCCAAATGTGCCCTCCACATGTGTAATACCTGCCGGCAAAAGGCTCTTTCCGCTTCTCAGAGCCCGATCGGCACCTTGATCCACGGAAATTTCGCCGCGTGGTTTCATTGCAGCGATCCACCGCTTACGCGCAGCCTGGGGATCAGTCTGTGCTGAAAACCAAGTGGAGTTAGCTCCGTCATAAAGCCTTTTCAATGGGTTATGGTGAAAACCTTCTGTGATTACCATGGCGCAACCAGCTGCTGTTGATACCTTGGCGGCAAGAAGTTTGGTGATCATACCACCTTTTGACAGTCCAGAAACGCCGTCGCCGGCCATCGCTTCAATCTCTGGGGTGATTTTATCTATCAACTCATACCGGGTCGCGCTGGAGTCGAGTGATGGGTTTGCACTGTAAAACCCGTCGACATCTGACAGCAAGATCAAACAATCCGCCCCTACAGTTACAGCCACCTGAGCTGCAAGACGATCGTTATCACCATAACGAATTTCATCTGTGGCAATCGTGTCGTTTTCATTGACGATTGGCACCACGCCCAAACTCAGCAATGTCTCCAATGTGGCACGCGAATTCAAATATCGACGACGGTTTTCGCTGTCTTCCAGTGTTACCAAAACCTGGGCAGTCTTGATGTTATAGGGAAACAAAGCTTGTTCGTAAGCTCTTGCCAGACGGATCTGACCAACAGCTGCCGCTGCCTGCGATTGCTCCAACGCAAGATCGGCCTGTGGCAACTCCAGTACGCCGCATCCCAATGCGATAGATCCTGAAGAGACAAGAATAACATCCTTGCCTAACCCCTTGAGCCAAGCCACATCAGCAGCAAGTGAGTGCAGCCACTCAGCTCGCAACTCACTTTTTTTCCGATCAACCAACAAGGCTGACCCGATTTTGACGACGACGCGATTAGAGGAGACTAGGGTTGCCAAGTCTCCGCCTCCTTAGCGGGCTGTTGCCGGATACGGTCGGCTTCAATTTCAGCTCGTACAGCGCGAAGCACTTCAGGCATACCTTCACGGCTGACACCGGACATCAGCAACACGGGCCCGCCTACTGCAGCTTCCAATTCGGCCTTTGCTTCGGCGCGTTCATCATCGTCCAAAGAATCAACTTTATTCAAGGCGGTAATCCGCGCTTTGCTAGCGAGCGCGCCACCATACGCCTCCAGCTCACCGATTATGGTATTGTAGTCTTCGGCAATGCTAACTGAGGTACCATCAACAAGGTGTAAAAGAACCGAGCAGCGTTCAACATGGCCTAGAAAACGATCGCCGATGCCACGTCCTTCATGTGCTCCAGCAATCAGACCAGGGATATCGGCAATGACAAACTCAGCGTTATCAATGCCTACCACGCCAAGATTCGGGTGAAGTGTCGTGAAAGGGTAGTCTGCAATTTTTGGGCGGGCATTGGAGCTGGCGGCAAGAAAGGTCGACTTTCCGGCGTTGGGTAACCCCAAAAGGCCGGCATCTGCGATCAGTTTAAGCTTCAGCCAGATTGTCCGCTCAACGCCTTCCTGTCCCGGATTAGCACGACGTGGTGCCTGGTTTGTCGCGCTTTTGAAGTGCAAGTTACCAAAGCCGCCGTTGCCACCTTTTGCCAATTGGATACGCTGGCCAACTTCGGTCAGATCCGCAATAACGGTTTCCTGATCCTCGTCCAAGATTTCAGTGCCAACCGGCACCCGCAGGATAATGTCATCACCGTCTTTACCTGTGCGCTGTTGGCCCATACCGCTTTGACCACTTTTGGCAAAGAAGTGTTGTTGGTAGCGAAAATCAATTAGTGTATTCAGCCCATCGACGACCTCGACCCAAACAGTCCCTCCTTTGCCTCCATCGCCGCCATTGGGACCACCATATTCAGCATTCTTCTCGCGCCGAAAGCTAATACAGCCATTGCCGCCGCCACCGGACCGGATATAGACCTTTGCCAGATCGAGGAATTTCATGACTGCTCCTTTTCGTCTGGAGCAAATGGTTGCCCCAAACGTGATAGTATCAAGTGATCCAAAGCAGGGAAATGTTTCGCCCAGCCTCGCTTAACGCCTGCCTTACCGCATCATAGGCGGTACGCCAATCACAGTTTTCTGCTGTAGGTCCAAGTTGGCACTGCGGAATTGCGTGAAACAGAAAAAGTTTCTGCATCACCCAGATACTCAAAGCCACAATGGGTCAACACCTTCGCTGAAGCCGGGTTGTCCTGAAAAACTGAGGCAAACATCGCAGCGTTGGTTAGCGGATTTGCATCGACCAGGGCTTTCAAAGCTTCTGATGCAAGTCCCGTGTTCCAGAACACCGGCGCGATCCAAAACCCCGCTTCCGACTGGTTGCGATCCATTCGCTTTAAACCAATCACACCCTTTAGCTCTGCGCCGCCATCCCGGGTGCCGTCGATCGCCCAGATATCCTCGTCTCGTTCATTGGCCAACGCGCGCTCGATGTAGGCCTCTGTTGCACCTGGCGGCAGTGGGTGAGGAATAGAACTGGTCATTCGGGCGACACGCTCGTCACTGCTATACTGCAATAGCAGCCCTGCATCCGACTTTCTTAGCGGACGTAAAACAAACCGCTCAGACTCGATGAACGGCTGTATAGATGTTTGATCCAGGCTCATTTAGATGTTCCTCATCCAATCGGTACTAGTTGAACGGACAACAGCGTCCAAAAGCGTCAGGCGAAAACGGTCTCAAATCGCGCCATATGCCAAAAACAGAAAGAGGGACCGGCTTATCACCGATCCCCCAAATTTTTGTTAACCTTGTGGGTTCGGTTTATTCAGCGGCCTCCGCCACTGGCAGAACCGAAATAAAGGTGCGGCCTTTCAGGCCTTTGTGGAAGGTAACAGCGCCTTCGGATGTTGCAAAGATTGTGTGATCTTTGCCCATGCCTACGCCTTCGCCCGGCCAAAACTTGGTGCCGCGCTGACGAACGATGATGTTACCAGAGATGGCCGCTTGGCCACCATACAGTTTCACGCCAAGGCGGCGACCAGCTGAGTCGCGGCCGTTACGGGAGGAACCACCAGCTTTTTTATGTGCCATTCTGTCTCTCCTTAGCCTTTAGCCAAATCTTTGGCTTGCTCAACCCACTCGGGCTTCACTTTGATTGCATCGATAGCAGCAATATCATCTGCAGACAATGCAGCAACCTGAGCAAAGCTTGTCAGACCAGCTGCTTCCAGTTTCTTGGCGGCGGCAGGGCCTACACCAGTCAACTGAGTCAGATCGTCAGAACCAGCAGCAGGAGCTTTTGCTTTAGCAGCCGGAGCAGCTTTGGTAGCAGCTGGTGCATCACCTTTACCGGTGGCAATTTTAACACCAGATTTGTCAGCGCCCGAAGCCAGAATCTCAGTGATCTTGACGAGGGTCAGCTTTTGACGGTGACCTTTGGTACGCTTCGAAGAGTGCTTACGACGGCGCTTGACGAAGTGGATCAGCTTTTCGCCTTTGATTTGATCGACAACTTCTGCCTGAACAGCAGCGCCTTCAACAAAGGGTGCACCCACAACCGGAGCGTCGCCGCCCAGCATCAGGATGTCGTTGAACTGAATTGTTTCGCCAGCATCTGCAGCCAATTTTTCAACGCGGAGGATATCGCCCGCTTGAACTTTGTACTGCTTGCCGCCAGTCTTGAGGACCGCAAACATGCGTCTTTCCTTTTTCAACCGCGTTCTGTGGTCCCCTGGTCGGGCGTTTCGGCCTAAGCCACCTCGAACGGCGCGTCCCTTTGGGGACGGATTACGTAATGAACCCGGCACAGAGATTCCGGGCCGGGATGCGGGCTTATGCGGCAGTTGTCATTTGCTGTCAAGCACCTCACCAAAAGGAAAGTCATTTCCAACGTAAACATGTCGTTCACGGTCAGATATCCTGTCCATTTCCGAGTTCAAGCAATCGAGATGCCAATAGTTCAAACCTATTCGCGGTAATTTCGTACTGCACCGCATTGAGAAGCTCATATACCGTTTGCATCAATGGCTCTTCTAGAGCTTCAACATAGTCAAGCAGTTCATCATCAGTGAAACTCTGATAAGTATAGGCCGATCCAGCAAGAGCGGAGCTTTGCAATGCCAGACGCATGTCACCTTCTTGCTCCTTCATCAATGCACGCAGCCCCTCCTCATCCAGATCTAATTCAATAACTCCGGCATCTCTGGCCGCCATTAGAAACCGAAGCTGGATCTGTTGTACGGCTTTAACCCCTGTACCAGCGGCATCGATCGCCGCGCCCATGCGCTTTAGTGTCTCCAATCGTTCGGATCCTTCGCGAACCAGATCAGAGATGATACGACGTCCAGCACTTTGAATAACGTCATCTTCCTCCACTAAGTGTGACGCGTTTTCAACGGCTACCAAACGTTGCCCCAAATCGCTCGCATAAAACTCAGCAGCATGTTGGAGCGCATCTTCATCTAGTGTTTCGGTTAGAATTTGCAGCGCCAGATCATGCATCACATCGGTATCGAAGACCTGTTGGGATAGCCTCCCCCAGGAGGCACCAAACTCACCAGGTTCTAGTCCCAACATGTCTGGTGCGCTGCTCGCGGAAAGAGCGATGCTGTCCAATGCAACATCAAAACCAGTCACTTCCAGGAAAGCTTCAATCTGATTTCGCTCTGCGGCTTTCGCGCTTGAGCCTGTAAATAACGACACGAAAACAACCGCTAACAAGCCGTGCATCATGAAGGCGGGAAAAGAAGTGATTTTTTTCATACAACAACACCTAGACGGTTCAATTCTGCTGACAATGAAAAACCGACTTTCTTGACTTAACTGTGAAAACACTCTTGCGCCGCTTCGACAACATCCTTAAACGCTGCCTCACCAGACCCCCGCGGAGAGGTGCCGGAGTGGTCGAACGGGGCGGTCTCGAAAACCGTTGAGCCTTCACGGGTTCCCAGGGTTCGAATCCCTGTCTCTCCGCCATTAACTTCCGCTAAGACATTGAGTTAGCGGCGATAATTGTTCGGACAATGTAGTTGGCCCCACATTTACAGTCAGTGAAATAGCCACTTGACCAAACAGCAGTATATTGTTTCAAATAGCCTCGATCCATATGGATAAGTCTTCAGCAGAATGAAGGCGTGATACCCAACTATTTCCTGATGCAAGATGTGTCTCGAAATCCTTAAGAAATAAGGAATTCGACATGCCTAAAAGAATCCCCACTGGGTTAGAAACCACGGATCTTTTTGATCACTCGCATTTGCAGAATGAGGCGAAGAGTCGTTTCAGGACGAATCCGCAAAATGTTCAAATAGAAGGCAAATCCTTAGCGCATCCCGACACCACCGGTCCGTATGGTTCTATCCTTGCCCCTGCCGATGAACGTTATTTATCAGATAAGCAAGTTGCTGAGCGCTTTGGGGTGTCGCGGCCAACAATTTGGCGCTGGGTCAAAACGGAGAAGGCGTTTCCACATCCTGTTTCGCTGTCCTCCGGGACAAGTCGATGGCGGCTTTCGGACCTTTTTAGTTTACGAAGCAAAGTTCGAGAAGGAAGGTCCTAGAGCCCTTTTAAAGGCGAAGGGGAAGAGCAAATGAGCCGCGCCTACAGGTCTGTTCGCCCAAAAGCAAATCGCGTTTACTCTGTCAATGGAGTCCTGGAACTGTATAAAGTGTGCCGAAATACTCTCTCCAACTGGGTGGGGTCGGGACTCAGATCAATTGGCGGGATTGGGCTACAGTTGTTTCGGGGGGCTGAATTAACTCGGTTTCATGAAGCGCGAAAAGCCAAAAAGCGAGTGGATCTTCGGCCGGGAGAATTCAAGTGTGTCGCCTGTAAGTCGGCGGTTTTTCCTGAGGTGCATTCGCTGGGATTTGTTTCAGCAAAAAGGGCCCATTCAAATGCCTTGGCGACTTGCCCGGATTGCGGTGCTCGGGTGATGAAGTTACTGGATAAGACGGAATGCGACAGTCTTAAAAATTGCATCGATACCAATACGAGCCTCGCCCAATTACACGAAGAGAATGTGCCTCGACTGGGGAGTATTGGGAAGATCTCCGTTATTGAAGGCGTCGATCAGCACGTTTCCAATGATCGGGTCATACATGACTGGCTTGTCTACGCCGGGCGCTATGGTGAAAAGACAGTCGATGCACACCTTGCGAGCATCCGAATTTTTGAGAGTTTTCTGGATGGTAAGCCCTTTGACAGGGTGTCACAAAAGGACGCTGCAGCCTATCGGGATGTTCTGGTGGGGTTGGTGAAAACCTCCAAAGAAAGTGGCGGTCTGGGTCGCTCGACAATCCGCCATCGTGCCTCACATTTGGGTAAGTTCTTCGAATGGCTAAGACATCAGGATGGGTTTCGCCGTTTGAGTGGTGGTATCCCTGACTATTTTGCTCTTCCCAAAGGTATCAGTGCAAAGAACCTGCAAGATACTCCGAAACCATATCCCACGATGGAGGAGACGATCGCAATGGTCCGTGCGATGCCCCACAAAACCATCTCAGAGCGTCGTGACCGTGCAATGGTTGCCCTTACGTTTGTGACGGGGTTGAGGGCTGGGGCTTTAACCTCATTGCGATTAAGGCACTTAGACGTAGAAGCGAATGAAGTCGTGCAGGACGGCACTGACATGCGCGCTAAAAACGGTAAGTGCTTTCGCGTGTTTTGGTTTCCACGCACTGACGAGATGCAAAGTGTCGTTCGTGACTGGATAGCGGAGATGCAACGGTTAGGGTTTGTGACTAGGGACGCGGCTTTTCCTGCTTGCACGCATCTGACGTGTCAAAAACTTGGGCACAAGCCCATTGACCCAATGCGAACTGAAGGTGCACTGAGCTCTGCTTTTTCCGTGGCCAGCAATAAAGTCGGCAAAAGTTTCTCACCGCACTCTGCGCGACACTGTCTGGCTTCTCTGGGCGATAGCCTTTGCCTCACCCCAGAGCGTCGAAAGGCCTGGTCGTTGAACCTGGGACACAAGACTGAAGGCATCACCGAAACACATTATGGCAAGATGTCGGACGGTCGACGGTGCGAGGTTATCGACGACCTAAGGTCCCGTGAGGTCTGGACCGAGGATGAGAAGGATTTGATGCTAGATTACTTCCAATGCAAATTGGCCCATGGATCGGCAGACTTCATGCGGGCTCGCAAACTTGCGCGGACGAGAGAGGGAAGTTTGGGTTGTGAGGATGTATTGGATTAGGGGCAGTGATTTTGTTGCTGCAGCAAAAATGTGATTGGGCCAAATGTATAGCGATGCAGAAGGTTGCCGCGACGACTGTCGGATCAAGGGCCAAAGTGAGTTAAACTCTGGGTATACATCACGCCAACAAATGTTTTTCCTGATGTCAGACCAACAAGCTCGCCGATGAAGTGCGAGAAGTAGCTAAACCTGCTCCGACACATGCAATCGGTCGGAACAGGTTTCAGTTGGTGGTCGCCTCAGAGAAGCAGATCATTTGGATCAATAATTCCAAGGACTGTTTCGAGCAGCACCGACGAAGAGTCGCTAAAGGTAATCAATGTAGCATCGTCTCCACCGATGCCATCGGTATCCACTTCCGTAATGGAGCCAATGGATTGAGCACCCGTCAGTGACAAAAAGTCCGTTCCAACCACAAAGTCCTGAATGATGTCAGCTCCTTCCCCAGAACTAAACACAAATGTGTCAGCCCCGGCCCCACCAGACATGACATCATCACCGAAACCGCCAATAATCAGATCATCATCTTCGCCACCATCCAGAACATCAACACCGTTTCCTCCGTCAAGAGTATCGTTACCGGCAAAACCAGAGATGTCGTCATCACCAAACGAACCGGTCAACGCGTTAGCAAACCCGTCGCCATTTTGAACGGCACCAAAGACTCCTCCCCCATCTGGATCGTACCCTTGTGAAGTCGCGGCATCGATCAAGAAATTCTGGTCCGAGAGGTCGTCAATCAATGTGTTCTCAAAGATAAACATCGACTGGAAACTGTCCCCGCCACCATTGGTGTCGATTTGCACCACTGCGCTGGTTCCATCTTGAATTATTCGCAAGTAACCTGCGCCAAATGGATTTGACGCACCATCCCAGCCAGACAGGCGCTGAGAGAGGAAGTCATCAAACACAATCCGATCCTCGCCGACATTGAAGTCAGTAAAGGTTGCTGTCGTATATTGATTGAAATTTGAGTAGCGAGTGATTTCGACCGTGTCGGCCCCAGCACCCAATGTTATTGTAGACTGTCCCGGACGTGCGGAATAGCCGTTGGCGTAGATCTGAACATAGTCGTCTCCGGCCCCCATATCGACTATGTCAGTCGAATAATAGCCGACGCTATAAGCGTAATCATTGCCATTTCCGCCGTTCAGAATTTCGGTAAAGTTGCCACTTGAATCGGTGCTGGCGTACATGGTGTCATTGCCTTCACCACCATCCAGAGTGCCGCCATCATTGCCTTGCTGCAGCTGGTCGTTTCCTGCACCGCCATAGAGACTGTCATTGCCATCTTCACCGTACAGATAGTCATTTCCATCACCACCCAGAAGAACATCATCACCAGCCGCGCCGTACAACCGATCATTGTCGGCGCCACCATCTAAAACATCAGACCCAGTCAAACCATACAATGTATCGTTGCCTGCCAGGCCCTGAATAAGGTCTCCTTGGATCGTCCCGGTGAGGTTGTCATTGCCTGATGTACCTTGAATTAAAGCACCATCGAGCACGCTGAGTGTAAAGGTTGTTGTTGAACTTTGCCCATCCGGTTCGCTGGCAGTCACCAATAGTGTATACAGGCCGATATCACCTATCTGAGGTGCATTTGCTGCAAAGCTGACGGTACGTGTACCCGCGTCGAAACTCAGGAAGCTAGGCAGCGGGCTGCCATCAGACAGAGTAACGTCATAGGTGATGGCCTCGCCTTCGTCGTGATCGGTAAACAAATTTTCCGCAAACTGATAAGTGAAATCCTGATCGGTGAACCCCGATTGGGCAGTGGTCGTTCCGGTTAGGATTGGAGGATCGTCAACCCCAGACACTGTTAAGGTAACAGTTGCAGTGTCAAACCCTCCATTGCCGTCAGACACTGTGTAGGTAAAGCTGTCTTCCAGTGTCTCACCTTGAGCCATCTCGTCCAATACACTGGAGGATGTGGGGTCATATGTCACGGACCCATCGCCATTCAGGATCACAGTTGCGCCCAACGCGCTTACAGCCGATACTGCTGAAATGCTCAGCGTGTCACCATCTCAATTGCTTCATATTGAGGATTTCCAAATGAGAATTGTAAATTCGGGTTATTTGACCGCAGCAAGTCTGGCCTTGGCCACAGTAGTGTCCACCCCAGCTTCGGCGGATTTTTGGTGGGATACACGCGAAGGAGCTCTGTATTTTGATGGCGTCAGTGGCAACTACGGCGTGTTCTACTTTTTGGATGAGAACAACAACCGCCGGAAAGAAGTTGCCATCTATATCGATGGAATGGGACCACAGTACGCAGACACCCACCCTGGCGTCTTCCCAGGACGATATGGGGCGTTTTGGTTCAACTATGATGGCGATAATTGTGAAACACAATCAACCGACCCAGACGGACGGGTTGCAAACGAATGGGGTAAGATGTGGTTCACTGTAGACCAAAACAGCGATTATTTCACCGCAGAGGTTTACGATTGCGACGAACAGACCCCTTCGGAAGAATTCAATGGAACGCCGGGCACTTAAGCGGAACTGTTCTAGCTGACTATTAGTATTTCCCATCGGTTTCAGGGATCTCGGAGGAACAGGATCGCACCGTCCCAATCTTGACAACACTCTGGCCTCAAGATTGGGACGCAAATTGGACTGTCTCTTTGCCAATACAATTTGCTTATTGGATACATCGACTAAGGCCGCCTTGCGTCATTCACCTCCCGGTTAAGAAATACACTCTGGGATTTCATTCCAATATGGTCCGCAAAATCATCAAGTTCATTCCGAAAAACCGTAGAGCCGAGGCCAATCGCAAGTTCCTCAATTAGGGAAGTTCTATTGTAACTGCAGAATATCAGGAACACAGGGTCGCCGCTTCTGAGGCATGTTTGTTGCCCCATCCGAGCGAGCAAGCCGCCGTGGTCCGTCTTTTACTTTGATCTTCGGTTTCGCAAATGGACCAACGACGGTGAACGGCCAGGGGCTTCGAGACAAGGGTTTTCCGATCTTGCGAGGCTGTCCCGCGAGATCCAAGGATTTTCCTGCTAAGCTCACGTCGCCATAGACTACCAGCTGCACTTGGTCGGTTTCCACGACAGTCTGCTTGGTCGTTATGTGCCCATTTGAAAAATAAAGGGGTGCTCGGGCACAAACAATAGGAACGGCTGCGCCTTTGTCCTTTGAGAAAAGCCACGGAATAACACCCAATCCCGCCAGATCCAGCAGTTGTGTATCTATGCTCCCGTTTCTCATAGACACCGTTGCGGACCCTGTCGCCGTTCCCAAAAAGTCGCTTACAGAAGTATGGTGGCCCGAGATGTCGAAACTTCCCTTCAAAATGCCATTTGCTTGTTTCTCCACCTCGAGCGCTTGCAACATCTCACCGAAATCCCACCCTCCGGACGATCCCGTTAGCGTCAAGATATCCGGCGTCTCACCCAGATCTATCACTCCAGTCAGGTCAAAATACGCGCCGCCATACTCTATTTTCATGGGGCCCAGTCGTGCTTTTTGGCTTTTCATCTCTAGCTCGCTAGACAAACTGCTAACGCCTTTTTCCCCCTCGATCTTTCGAAGCTCGATCGTTACCCCAAGATCCAAACCCGACATCAAAACCGCCTGCCCCAAAGGTCGCAACGTGACATTCCGAATGGGACCTTGGTTGCCCGCCTGCTCGTCTATCTCCGGATCGGAGGGTTTTGGGGAATTCAGAACCAATGGCTGGATTTCAACGACGTCTTCAGACGCTTCAGTTTCTTGAGCACCTTGTTTTGCCTCCACTTCAAGCTCTTCGAGCTTCTTCAACTGTATGTAGGCCGCAACAATCTGACGTAGATGCTCAATCCGGATCAGGTCGCTTTCAATTTGCCCTCGTAACACCGGATGCGGTTCAACTAAGTCAAATTCGGCGTTTAAGCTAAGGTCAGTTTCATCCATTACGATAGCTGCAGCGACCTGCCATTTGGTGGCCTCGCTTGATACATCGGCTCTCAAACCGACCGCCCCCGTTTCGACACCAACCAATCCCATGGTTTCGAGCAAAGCAGATCCCGATGGAACATCCGCCGAAACACTGAGCGCAATATCCTCGAATTTCAGCGCGTTACGAAGCGTTCCGGTGATATCCAGGTTCCACAGATCAGTACCACGTGTGGCAGCCTGGAGCTCAGAAAGTTCAAGCACTCTACCCGTCCCTTTCAAACGAAAACCGCCAATAACCGTCCCAAGGGCATCTGAGGTTTGAAAGAGCTCCGGAGCCACCAGACTTGCAGCAGGCAAGTCAAGCGCTGCCTTGAAATCAATACCTTCAAGCCGCAACGCGTCTGCTATCTCTCCATCTAGGATGATAAAAGGTGTTTCCGGCGGCCCAATCCGCAATACTGCCTTACCCAATCTTAACTTGCCGTCTGTTGTGCGAGAAATCTCGGAAACTTCAATCGGAGGCGGCCCCTCACCTGTGGTGTCTAATATGAAACCATTGGTCTTAATCACCATGGCTCGCTTGGGGATTCCGTTGGGTTGGGCGACCAGTTCCATCACAACCCCCGTCAGCTTCAAGTCCTGTCGTGACGTTGTTGAGGGCGGCATATTGGAAGCGGAATACAGGCTGATATCAGTGTGAACTGAGATATCCGTCGGATCACCCAGCACACCTAAATCACCAGTGACCTTCACGGATTGACCACTATCCAGCTCCGCAACCACTGTGAGTTCAGGGATGCGGCCAACACCCTCTTCAATTTCATACATCACCGTCAACTGCGCAGTACCGGAAACTGATTTTTCTAGTTTCAGAGCGTCAAGAAGTTGCCCAATCTCGTCCACAGACAAGGAGAGTTTCCCTTTGTATCCCTCTTGATCCACGGTTCCGTCCAAAGAAAGGTCCATTTGGCTCAAATCCGCAGACACCTTGAAGGACTTATCTACCGATAGTTCCCCCTTGAGCGTCAATTCCTCACCGTTCAGGGCACCTTTTGCAGATAAAACAAGCGGCGCCGATGCATCCGTATGGCCAACGTCCACACTGGCCAGCAGCAGATCTAGGTCCAATCCGTTTCTGGCATCTTGATAAATCACATGCGAATTTGAAAACTGAACGCTGATGTCAGACAGGAACTTCCAAAGTTCATTCTCATTGGTATCCGATGGCTGCGGAGATTTGTTTTCTGAGCCGCCTGACCAAAAGTTCTTTCCCTCCGCATCAACAGCAAACATAAGGTTTGCCGCGTCAATGCTTAGATCCCGCGGACTAATTTGACCGTTTAGCACATCCCGCAGAGAAAGTTCGAATTCCAATTGGCCAACAGTGGCGAGATTGGCATCGGACAAACCTTCGTGGCTCAAAACTATACCATTTGCTTTGACTTTCACATTGGTCCCAACTGAAACCGTCAAACCGTTTTTGATTTCAAAATCTTGTCCAAATCTGTCTGACAGAATCCGCGCCGCCAAATCTCCTCGGGGTATTGCCAAAAGCGATGATGACACCAACATCCATGCCGCAAAGAACGTCAGCGCTACCAAGCCCAACAACCAAAGTGAGATTTGTTTTATCCGTGGCAGCATGGACTTCTCCGCATAATCTAACAAAATCTGTCGATGAGACTGGATTTCGCACGGCCTCAAACGAAAACCGCGGTCCTAAAGCGGTTCCCCCATCTAAACAGGTCAGCAACTAATCCGATAGTCCGAGATCGCCATACAGATCGACGTTCGGCCAATCGTAGCCCTAGCAGCGACATATTTTCAGTTGGCAGACAGCTACTAAAGGCTAAGTTGTATTCATTAAGCCTCTGCGGGCGCCCCATTTACTTGCCGCCCGTGCGAGCAGATCAGTTTTGAATTTTGGGGTGCTGGATTATGGCAAAATGGATTTCCCGGATCGTAAAATGGGCGCTTGGAACTACAGTCCTTTTACTTGTCCTTGGCTGGATGGTCCTTGCAGCACCATTTTTCTCAAATTTTAGAGCCGGAGTTGTAGAAGCCGTCTTATCCGAGCAGATCGGGCAACCGTTATACGTCAAAGGCGATGTAAGCGTGTTTCCTGGCCGGATCAGCCGGATTATGGTCGCAGGTGTTACTATCCCCAGTGAGGACGTCTCGGGTACCAATTTGGCGGAATTGAATTTGCTGGAACTGGACCTAAATTTGGTGGCTCTGCTGAACAGACGAGTTGATCTGAACAATTTGACGGTGGACGGCCTGCGATTGAATCTGCTGACTCAAGCTGACGGGTCAACCAGTTGGACACCAAGGAATAGGTTTCCAAATCCAGAAATTGAGACGAAGGTCGATGCCCAGACGATTGCTCCAGATAGTCCGATAACAGAGAACGGTGGCATTCTCGATTTTCTACGACACCGAACTGTTTCGTTCACCTCTGTTGGATTAACTGTTGACGACCAAGTGTCTGGGTTTTCGTTTATTTTTAGCCTTAATAACCTAAACCTTGACCAGCTGGACGATGGCGCACGACTTGGTATCACCAGCCTCGGTTCGGTAAATGGGCAGGCCTTTGAAATTGATGGCAGCTATCCCACCGGGGCCCCATTCACCACGCGGGCGAAATTTGGTGAACTCAAGTTGAGCTTTGATGGCAGTGCCGTCCCTCCCGAGCGAGGCGGAGGATTCATGGGAACTTTGGAATTGGATACCGGAGAGTTTGGCGACTTTCTGGATGTGATTGGATTGGAGCGTGTGCTGGAAGGCTCAGGTAAACTCTCTGCTAACCTGACAAGCCAGTCCGGAGCTTTAAACATAGCGAACTTGTCTGCGGTCGTTGATCTCGCCGAAGGCCAACAGATAATGGCAGAGGGATCGGTGGAAAACCTTCTGAAGGCTGACGGGTTCGATTTGTCTTTCAACGCACGCTTTCATCCAGAGGGTCATCCTCCGGCGCCCGCAAAAGAGTTGAAGGATCTCAAATTGGCAGGGATTTCAGCGCATATTATCAGCGCAGGTCAATCACTTAAGTTCGACGACTTGCTACTAACTACGAACGCATTTGATCAGGGACTGGATCAAGTTGGACCAGTTTCAATCGGACGTATCCGCCGCACGCCCATAGGGCAGCTGGCGCTTGAAGACATCTCGCTTCGGGTCGGCCCTCGCGAGCGACCCTACATCGTCGCCAAAGGCAATATCCGAAACCTATTGCAGCTAAATCAACTTGATCTGGCTGGAACCCTTACAGCCCCAGCTTCATTAGTTCTGAAAGATCTCGGCGATGACGTGGCTAAATCTTTTGGAGGAATCAAAGCGGATTTTGCAGTTGACGATACCCAAGGTTTCCTGAGTCTGAACAAGCTAGATGCTGTTACTGTCAACACAGACGTCTGGGCATTGAAGGCCCATGTTGCTCTTGGCAACATTACTGATCTTGATGGCTTAGAATTCGACTTTGATCTCGATATCGAGGACGGCGCCCTGTTCCTTGGTTCGCTTAAACTGGAAGAAGTGGATACAGGGCCTTTGGAAATCAGTGCCTCTGCCCGCGGGCAAGGCAAGGATTTCTCTACAACGTTGGGGTTGGCTGCTGGAACTTCTCGGCTGGACGCTTCGCTGAATACCACCGTGTCCGAAGGGCGACCAAAGATTGACGGGCTCATCTTCAGCGAGCAGCTCGACATTAATGACCTGAAAAATGCGATTGCTGGCGTTGTGCAACTGGGTCGGATCGGCGAACCAGACGAAGTGGAAGAACTAGAAACAGAGAAACCAAAGGTGCAACCCCTGATCCTTCCCAAGGAAGAGGGCAAACCAACCGATCTGGTTGATTTTGAGAAACTGTTCCTAGGCTCCGACCTGACGGTGTCGATCGACATTAAGCAAATCAGCGGTCAGCAAGGTGTTTCGAGTGTTTCAAGCGAACTTACCGCTCAGGAAGGACAAGTCCAGTTGGGCCCACTGGAAGTGACCTATGGTGGCGGGTACTTCAATATTGAAGCCAAAATGGATCTGCTGGAAACGCCCGAACTCTTGTCGGTATCTGGTGCCACCAGCGGATGGGATTTTGGGAAAATTCTTGATGCCGTCGGACTGAGTATCGATGCCCATGGTAAACTGCGCGGTCGGTTTGATGTCACCGGCAACCGAAACTCGATCAAAACATTCATCAATTCCATGTATGGCTCGGCATCCATCTCGATGAGCAATGGTGATGTAGCCACCAGCCTGCTGGAGCTGGCCGGTCTTGGGATTTTTCCATGGCTGTTTTCCGAGGAACTGCACCAGGGCTATACTGACATTACCTGTGTTGTCGCCCCAGTGCGGATCAATGCAGGTAATGTGACATTCGACTCTGTGGTTGCAGAAACAGCCAGCGTTCAACTTGTTGCCAGAGGGGCAGTGGACTGGAGGCAAGATACAATCACTTTGCGGGCCGAACCGCGTCGCGTTGGCAGGCCTCTGGCGCGCAGCGCATGGCCGTTTGATGTGACTGGCAAACTCTCCTCACCAAATTTCAAGCTGGATGTCGGCGGAACGCGGACCAAACGAACCGATGGAGCGGATGATATGCCAGCGGATCGCAAACCCTGCGTGCCAGATCTTCAGCAGTTGGAGTGACCCGAAATTTAATCTGAGGCCGGTTCAGGCTGCTCTTTCTGGCAGTCCAGAACCGCTTCTATTGCACGCTTAGATCCGGTTAGGTCGATCTCGATCAATCGGCCACTTTCACCAGATATTTTGACTGATTTACGTTGGCCAAATTCGGTAACAAAATTCGGATTATCGAAAAATGCGTAACCGCCTGGCAAGTCTTGATTGATTTTACCAACCACATCACCGGCAAACCGAGCATCACCAAAGTCCATATTTACAATGCCAGTTGCGCCGATCTCGATATCCGACCACTCTGCATTATATGCTGCGAAGAAACCCCCATTACGTGCCGGTACAGCGCCTATCTGCACTAGCGTTCCGTCTTCAAAAACTCTCTGCGCCAGGCAACCATTGCCAACAGATGCATCAACCAGAACCTCCCAAGCCCCCACTTCTTCCCAGTGTTCCACATCGGAAGCAGATGCCGAAGCGCCAAAAGAACACAAGACAACAATCAAAACACGCATTCTCGTTCCCTCCTTCAATCTTACATCAACATGTTGATCTGAAACGCCGTAAAAACAAGCATTGCATTTTGCAATTTTTTGATCAGCATACTGGAAGCCGCAATAAAGCCCGACGCTCTTTGGCGATCCAGAGTCGGTTCGAAAAGTTCGCCGACTTATTCAAGTCGATTTGACTTCTGAATGTAGTCAGGAAACGAGCCGTTAAAAATGTGCTACACCCACAAAGCACAACATCAAACTGGACCACCGCACAAAGTGATTTAGCTACTACGGGTACGATCCAAGTTTTGGAACCTTAGCTGAAATATATATGACATAGAAAACAACGTAAATTCATCCCATAGTCTGCGGGAAGATCTACCATTGGAGGAAACATTGCATTCTCTAAAGCAACTAATGCGCGGATTACGTTTGGCTTTCAGGGACGGTCGAGTAAAGAGTATCTTAGCTTTTACAATAGCGATGGTTTTGTGGGCCTCAGTTTTCTATCGTTATGTGGAAGGGTGGAGCTGGTTGGATTCCATATATTTTTCCGTCGTAACAATATCGACCGTTGGGTTTGGTGATTTCTCACCCGAAACCGCTGCCGGTAAAATTTTCACCATGTTCTACATTGTCATTGGTCTTGGGGTTTTCGTCACCGCGGTGACCACAATTGCGGATTCAATTCTTTCGCAAGGGGGGCAAGATGACGGTGACGTACGGTGAAGACGGGCACAATGAAAGCGTTTCGTGAACAACTACCGACCTACCCGGAGCCGTTGATTGGCCTTTGAAATACCAATCAGTTTCCGCGATGAGGAAAACGTACTAGGGTAGTCTGCAAACAGATGCCTACACTGTAGTAACGGGTGAATAAGGCCTGAGGGGACAGAAATGGAAAACACTCAAAACGCTAAGTTTGTAGACCTGATAATTAGATTGATATTCTTGGGTCTATTCATTTACAGCGCGATTTTAATGGTGGCACCGCTTGCAAGCGCAGTTTTATGGGCTCTCATCTTGTGCGTGGCCCTCTACCCTCTTTTTGATTGGCTTCAGAGTAAACTTGGCGGTCGAAAAAAGTTGTCTGCAACGTTGTTGTCCCTTCTTGGTTTAGCTCTGACATTGGGGCCTGTGGCTTCAGCAGTGTTTGGCGCGACCGAACTTTGGTCCGAATTTGCCAACAAAGCCGCCTCTGGGGGCTTAAAAGTTCCACCTGCCCCTGAAGGTCTTAAAGATATCCCTGTGGTTGGCGCCAAGGCTGCTGGAATCTGGTCGTCGTTCGAAAGAAATTTGGATGGGGCACTGGCAAAATATGCACCGCAAATTCTGGAAGTTGCCAAAACAGTCTTTGGCAAAGCTCTGGGAATTGGACTTGGCCTTCTCGGAATGGCACTTTCTGTGATCATCATGGGAGTGTTGTTTATTCCCGGCCCAAATCTGGTGCGAGGCCTGCAAAAATTTGGCAACCGTATATTTGCCCCGCGCGGCGGTGAGTTCGTTGTGCTGGCTGGTGCCACGGTGCGCAATGTCACCAAAGGAGTCATCGGAGTTGCCGCCATTCAAGCCGTTGTTGTTTGGATACTGTTAAAGGCCTTCGGAATTTCATCAGCAGCCACGCTTGCCTTGATCAGCCTGATCCTTTCAATCATTCAGATTGGCCCCGGTCTGGTTCTTTTACCCGTGATTATATACGCTTGGAGCTCGATGTCGGGCGGAGCTGCTCTGGCGCTGACTGTTCTGGCGGTTCCTGTCAGCATTATGGACAGCTTTCTGCGACCGGTTTTTATTTCCAAGGGATTGGATACGCCAATGCTCGTCATCTTGATTGGCGTGTTGGGCGGGATGATGGCCTATGGCCTAGTAGGGATTTTCATCGGACCAGTGTTACTAGCCGTGTTCTATGAGCTGTTTGTACTTTGGATAGAGGCAGAGCCAGACGCCAGTGATGCGGTTCCCGGAGAGGCGGAATGAAACGCGCAATTTGGTCTACATTGGCAATTCTGGTCCTGTTCCTTGGTTGGTATATAACGGCCGACCGGCGGACACCATTTACTGGAAATGCAAGGGTCAAAGCTGTCGTCACCTATATCGTACCACAAGTGTCAGGCACAGTGGTCGAGGTTCTGGTTGAGAACGGCCAAGTGGTTTCTGCCGGTACCGTTTTGGCACGCATTGACCGCAGGCCATATGAAATTGGTAAGTCCCGGGCGCAGGCTGATCTCGAGGCCGCGACCCAAGACGTCGGGGCTTCATCAGCGCAGGTCAGCGCTGCTCAGGCGAGTTTGACCAGAGCCCAAAGTGATCTCGACACCACCCGCCTACAGGCTGAGCGTGTCTTTGCGCTAGAAAAGAAAGGCCTGATTTCACTGGTACAAGCAGATGACGCGCGTGGGGATCTTGCTGAATCCGAGGCCAATGTGGAAAATGCCGCGGCAGATCTGGAACGCGCAAAACAGCAACTTGGGGAAGACGGGCAGGAAAACCCAAAAATTCAACGTGCACTTGCTGCTCTTGCAGAAGCAGAGTTGAAATTGGAATGGACTGAGTTAAAGGCACCTTCCGAAGGGGTTGTTTCTAATATTTTGCTCGCTCCGGGTACGTATGCCCATTCTGGACGTGAACTCTTAACCTTCCTCGATTCAACAGATGTTTGGATCGAAGCCTATTTGACAGAAAACAATTTGGGGCTCGCAAAGGTGGGCTCACCTGTTGATGTGGTGCTTGATATGCACCCCGGAAGAGTCGTTCGGGGTGTTGTTGATAGTTTCAGCAGTGCTGTGTCGATCAGTGGAGGTGATGAAGTGGGTCAACTCGCCAGCGCGCCCACTTCAAAGGGGTTTCTACGCGAGCCTGAAAGGTTCCCTGTCCGAATTGTACTACCAGGCTACGAAGCTGGCAGCCTTGATGATGATCTCCGATTTCAACTCAATGGACAGGCGGATATCATTATGTATCTCAGTGACAATACAGTGATGAACGCTATCGGCCGTGCTTATATTGGCGTGGTGTCTGTCTTGTCTTATGCTTACTGAAGACCGACGATCCGTTATTCGCCTGACTCTTGGAACCACAGGGGTGTTTACACTCGGATTGGGTCTGGGCTGGCCATTAGCATCTATTGGGGCGGTTTTCACCGCGCTCTTTTTGCAGGCGCCGGTCGGGTTGACGTTAAAAGCATCAGGAAGTTTGTTTGCTTTTGCCCTTATCGTGATGATGTTCTCTTGGATATTATCGTCAATTTTGATGCCCTATCAAATTGTCTTTCTTGCAACGGTCTGCATTGCGATCGTCGCATCATTTGCTTGGTCCCTCTCAGGTGCGGGGCTGTTACCTGGTGTTCTTGCGCTGATGGCCGCCATGATGGTTCCAAACCTTGTCCTGCAATCGAAAGACTTAGCACTTGTTCTTGCCGGCTGGGTTCCTGTAAATCTTTTGATTGCTGGGTTCACATCAGGATTGATGTTCACTCTTCTGCCCGTGAAACCACCAACCGCAACGAAGAAAGCCCAACAAGCAGCACCTGAATTCGACAAAGGACGGCGAATGTTAAGAATGTCCTTGGTGACCGTTCCATTTGCACTTGTCTTCTTTGTTTCAGGCGGCACTGCCCTTTTGGTCTTGTTTTTTGTGGCTCTGCTTAGTCAGCAGCTGGCTGCTATGCCTGCAGCTGGAAAGAGTGTTGCGAAAGCCATGTTAACGGCTAACGTCTTGGGCGCTGGCGTCGCAATTGTGTGTTATGAGATCAATGTTCTAGCTCCTAGTATCGTAACCCCTGCTCTTCTTTGCTTTCTGTTCTGCCTGTCGCTAGGCACTTTGGGCAAATCCAGCAACAGTCTCGCCCCCGCAGCGGGCTCGGCGATTACCACAGCATTGATAATTTATGGCGGTTCAATCGCGCCTTTTGCAGACGAAGCAGACGTCAAAAGCGTGACACGGGTCCTACAAATTGCAAGCGCCGCAATCTTTGTCATTCTGGCCTATGTCGTGGTGGATGAGTTTTGGCCTGAAAAAGAACAACAAAAGGCATAGTTTTAGTAAAGCACCCCCTGCTCGGACATCAGCTTGGAGTGCGTGTAACGATGCTGGAGACAAGTCGTTTTAACCCGCGCTAGCTGGCTGTTCCCCCTTTTAGTTCGCTGTATGCATCGTATTGGGACAAGTAAATTTCACCTGTCAGTTTGGTCAAAAAATGACCACACTTCAAACGATCCATGACCGGCCCCTTCACCTCTGATAGATGCAACAAGACACCTAGGTCGTTTAGTCGTTGGTTGATTGTCTCCAAAGACTCTAAGGCGCTGAGATCAATGTCGTTAACGGCAGAACACATCAGCACAACATGCTCCAATGAATCGCGATCCATGTGTACCCGCTCTAGCACTAAATCTTCCATTCTGCGTGCGTTAGCAAAATAGAGGCTTTCATCGATCCGAAGAGTCACCAAACGAGGGTCAGTTAAGACGTTGTGACGATAGATGTTACGAAAATGCTGTGAACCGGGTACCAAACCGACTTCGGCTACATGTGGGCGTGATGTCTTCCAGATGAATAATAGCAACGAAATCAATACGCCAGCGGCCACTCCTGCTTCCACTCCAACCAGAAGTGTCAGAAGCATCGTCGTGGCCACTGCTGCAAAATCGGCTTTAGAATAACGCCAGGCCGTTTTTAGAATTGAGAAATCTACCAGCGACAATACGGCAACGATGATTGTCGCAGCTAAAGTAGCCTTAGGGAGAAAGTATAGCAGCGGCGTCAAGTAGACCGCTGCAAACAGCAGTCCAATGGCCGTATATGCCCCGGCTGCCGGAGTTTGCGCGCCAGCATCATAGTTCACAACAGAGCGAGAGAAGCCACCGGTGACTGGAAAGCCCCCCGATAGTCCAGATGCCAAATTCGAAGCGCCAAGCGCGGTCAATTCCTGATTTGGATCTATGCGGTGTTGACGCTTAGCGGCCAGAGTTTGCGCTACCGAAACACTTTCAACGAAACCAATGATTGAAATCAGCGCAGCCGGCCCAATTAAAGCAGACAACACGGACCAGTCTGTCAAGGGGACACTAAATGGTGGCAAACCTGTAGGAACCACACCGACAACACCGACCCCTAATTCTGGTAGGTCTAAACCCCAGGACAGCAAAACTGTACCAACAATCGCAAACACGGGTCCAACCCGCGCAATAGTTCCCGCTAACCCTATCGGCATATCTAGTCGCTCCTGAAGAACGCTCGCTAGGCTCTGACGCATCCAAACCAATGATGTGAGCGCAAAGGCAGCAATCATCATCGTAGAAAGATTGATATCACCAACATTGGACCAAAGCGTTTCGATAATTTCAGGTAAATTGTGACCACTAGAAGAGACTCCAATTAGGTGTTTAACTTGCCCTACCGCGATCAACAAACCCGACGCTGTGATAAATCCGGCGATCACAGGGTGTGACAGAAAGTTCGCCACCACACCTAGCCGAAGAAGTCCCATACCGAGTAACATTATCCCGCTCAAAAGTGCTAGCATGCCAGCAGCCGCAATATAGTCAGTAATGCTACTAATCCCCAACGGTGCCAACGCAGACGCTGTCATTAGCGACACAACTGCGACAGGTCCCACTGCCAACGCCCGTGAAGTACCAAATAGTGTGTAGGCAACCAGTGGTAGAATTGACGCATAGATCCCCACCTGTGCTGGCAAGCCTGCTAACAGAGCATAAGCCAACGACTGAGGGATTAGCATGATCGTGACGATGCCTGCTGCCGTCAAGTCTCCCGCTAGCTCACTCTTACTATATCGCTGCCCCCAATCGAAGATTGGTAGATGTTGCTTCACGCATAGGATCCGATTGATAGATTTCACTGCACGCCTCTCTGGCCTAGTAGCCAGTTACTACAACACACCGACATATACAAAAAATCATATATGTACAAATGAGAGGAAAAGAAAGCCATTTTTGATCTTTCTATTCTACGATACTCTCAGCTAAGCCGAGAATCGATTGCAGACGTTTGCTCACTTTGACAACTCAGCTCCCCCATCTCCACACCGCCAAAAATGCAATAGTTTCAAGAAAAAAAAGCCCGTTCAGCCGCAAAAAGCGCAAAGAAAAGATCGCCTGCGTTAACCACAAAATCGTTAATAGCGAAAACCTTAGCCATCAAGAATTTGCAAATTTGTCATTATCATGCTCTGGAAACCCACGGATATGAGGAGATGCAATAATCAACCACACCAGAAGGAGAAAACAAAAATATACCTGCAAAAAAGCAAAGGTTTTTCTTCGAAATTGGACAAAGTACACGCCATTACTATTCCGCTCGCTGCAACCGCTGCCATGTGAATAAGGAGCAATCTCCTAAAAATGACAAAGTCCAACGTGTAGGACCCCGTAATCTTTGCAGTTGCGATATCCCTTCTGACGACGACCCCTGAGTGCCAATTTTCTTAGTTTTGCTTTGCACAAATACCTGAGCCTACAAGGGGTGCGTTTTTGCAAAGCAGATTTTCAAGAATACAGCTACACACAAACCGTTAACTCGAAAGAAGCACGCTGACCGCATATCTCTCAATACGCTCAATGTGCGTTCAACGGCCGCACTTCAATCCACTAGGAAGAGGAAACACGGCCGCAAACTCAGCAAATTAGAAAAATGCCTGAAGACCAGTTTGGGCACGTCCCAAAATCAGCGCATGGACATCATGAGTGCCTTCATAAGTATTCACTGTCTCCAAGTTCATCATGTGACGGATCACATCAAACTCAAGTGAAATCCCGTTTCCACCGTGCATGTCGCGGGCATGACGAGCTATGTCCAGTGCTTTTCCACAGTTGTTACGTTTGATGATAGAGATCATCTCTGGGGCGGCTTTTGCTTGGTCCATCAAACGTCCTACCTGCAGGGAGGCCTGCAACCCTAAGGCGATTTCGGTTTGCATATTTGCCAGCTTCAACTGGAACAATTGGGTTTGTGCCAGCGGGCGGTTAAACTGATGGCGGTCTAGACCATACTGGCGCGCTGAGTGCCAGCAGGCTTCGGCCGCCCCCATTGCACCCCAACTGATTCCGTAACGTGCACGGTTCAAGCAGCCAAATGGGCCTTTCAATCCCTGGACATGGGGAAGCAGGGCGTCATCACCAACTTCCACACCATCTAAAACAATCTCTCCGGTGATCGATGCGCGCAGTGACATTTTGTTTTCGATCTTTGGCGCAGTCAGCCCCTCGAGACCCTTCTCGAGGATAAAGCCTCGAATTTTACCACCATGTGCTTCGGATTTTGCCCAAACAACAAAAACATCCGCGATTGGCGCATTTGAGATCCACATTTTGGATCCAGTCAACTTGTATCCATTTGCGGTTTTTTCAGCGCGCGTTTTCATCCCTGCGGGGTCAGAACCTGCATCCGGTTCAGTCAATCCGAAACATCCGATATACTCACCTGAGGCAAGCTTTGGCAGGTACTTCTGACGTTGTTCCTCACTGCCGTAAGCATAGACAGGGTACATTACAAGCGAGCTTTGTACCGACATCATCGACCGGTAGCCAGAATCTACACGCTCGACTTCACGGGCAACCAAGCCATATGCAACATATCCTCCCCCTAGCCCACCATATTCTTCTGGGATAGTAGTTCCGAGCAGGCCCATTTCGCCCATCTCACGGAAAATTTCTGGATCACACACTTCGTTGGCGTAGGCACTTGTCACCCGCGGCTGTAGCTTGTCCTGAGCATATGCTTTGGCGGACATAGCAATCATCCGCTCATCCTCTGTCAACTGATCGTCCAGGCGCAGTGGATCGGCCCAATCAAAGCTAGTCAGGTCTGGCGCATCTTTGGCTCGGAGGGAGGGTTTGGTATCAGTCATTATGCTATTCCTTGCTCACAGCTGAATTTGAGCGGACCCTAACCGCAGGTTAATGGAAAAAACAGCGAGACTTCCACATCAAGATATGACTATTAATCATACATGATAGCACCTCGACGTTTCCTACCCTCTATCTCTTCTTTGCGCGCTCTTGAGGCACTTGATCGCCTAGGCTCAGCTTCAGCGGTTGCAGAGGAATTATCGCTTACCCAAAGTGCGATCAGCCGACAACTACAGGCCCTTGAACGTCAGCTGGGAATTGATCTGATTGTGCGTGACAAAAAGCGCCTAACCTTGACAACCGAAGCTAAGGAATATGCGTCAGAAGTCCGCCAAGCACTTAATCAGATTGCCCAATCTACGCTTCGATTACAAACATCCCCCTTGGTTGGGACCCTCAGCTTGGCAATTCTTCCTGCCTTTGGAATGCGATGGTTGATGCCGCGATTGCCCAATTTTTCGCGATTACATCCAGAAGTTACGATCAACATGGCTACGCGCCTCGAACAGTTTAACTTTGCTGGTGAACCCTTTGATGCTGCAATACACTATGGTCACGCAGATTGGCCTGGAACGCAGTCTTTGTTGCTAAAAAACGAACGTTTGATACCCGTCTGTGCTGCATCGTTGATTGAAAAAAAACAGATTACTGCACCATCAGATATTTTAGACCTTCCGCTACTACACATTCAAACCCGCCCCCTGGCTTGGGCACATTGGTTCGAAAGTCAGGGGGAACTGAAACTACCACCTCTTTCGGGCACCATGTATGATCAATTTGCAACCATTATTCAGGCCGCACTGCACGGTCTAGGTGTTGCCCTATTGCCCGACTATCTGGTCGAGCAAGATCTCGCATCCGGCCGCTTGCGAGCGCTACATCCTTTCCCGGTTGAAACAAGCGGTGCTTACTATCTAGTTTGGCCAGAAACAAAATCGCGACATGCGGCATTGCACAAATTTAGAGATTGGCTGGCAACGCAGTCCCAACCCGAAGACCCACTGCCCCGCTGATCTTGAAAAGCGGAACAACGAGTTTCCAAAAACTTAATCGCTATGCGAGATTTTATAGTTTTTGATCAACCAAGTGCATAACCTGCGCCACGTACGGTGCGCAATGGATCATCACCACCAAATTGGCTCAGAGCCTTACGCAACCGCCCAATGTGTACGTCTACAGTTCTCGTATCCACGTATATATCTCGCCCCCAAACCCGATCTAACAATTGTTCTCGGCTCCAGACACGTCCTGGTTTTTCCATAAATGTGGAGAGAAGCCGAAATTCTGTTGGGCCCAGTTTAAGTGGCTGATTGTCGCGGCTAACCCGGTGAGTTTCAGAATCTAGAATGATATCAGCGTATTCCAACTTGACCCCAACGGATGAAGGTCGAACCCGACGCAACTGGGTGCGCACCCTGGCCATCAGTTCAATTACAGAGTACGGCTTTACCACGTAGTCATCAGCGCCAGTTTCTAAGCCACGAACCTTGTCGATCTCTTCGGATCGTGCTGACAACATAATCACCGGAATATTGCGGGTTTCAGCGCGTGATTTCAGACGTCGGCAAACCTCGATTCCACTAAGATTTGGCATCATCCAATCCAAAACGATAATGTCTGGGTTTTCTTCCTTTACCAACAACAGTGCCTTTTCACCGTCTTCGGCCGTTAGGACACGAAATCCATCCGCTTCCAAATTGTAACCAAGCACTTCTCGTTGTGCCATTTCATCTTCGACAACAAGGACAGTAGGCTGATCTACGGACATAATTTAGGCCTCCTGAACTGCAGTCGAAGTCGTATCGGCTTTTGATCGGCCCTCTTCGGGACGCTCACCGGTGACCAGATAGATCACTTGTTCAGCAATTGATGTTACGTGGTCGCCCATACGTTCTGTGTTTTTTGCTATGAAATGCAGATGCATACATGGCGTAATGTTGCGAGGATCTTCCATCATAAAAGTCAGGAATTCGCGAAACAACGCATTGTACATCTGATCGACATCTAGGTCGCGTGCAATCACATCTGTCGCCAACTCTACATCACGCTGAATATATGCGTCCAATGCATCTTTCAGCATTCTCTCAACTTCACGCGCCATCCGGCGCAGAGCTGCAGTGCTATCACTGACAGCAGGTCCTTGCGCCAAAACGACTGTCCGTTTCGCCATATTCTTTGCATAGTCTCCGATGCGTTCTAAGTTCGCCGAAATTTTCATAACTGACAGAACCAATCGTAAATCACTGGCCGCAGGTGAACGCAGCGCAATGAGGCGTGCAGCCTCTTCATTGATTTGCTCTTCGAGCATATCAATGACTTTGTCGCCTGCACGAACCTGCAATGCCAATTCTTCGTCACGGGTTTCAAGCGCCCGTGCTGCCTCGACAATTGCGGCCTCTACCAAGCCACCCATTTTCATAATCCGGGCCTGAATTGCCTCAAGATCACGATCAAAAGCGGATGCGATATGTTGCTCTTCCATGTCTAGTTCCTCTGGGTCAGCCAATACGGCCTGTAATGTAACTTTCGGTTCGCGGATCGTTGGGATTGGTGAAGATCTGACCTGTTTCCCCAAATTCCACTAAGCTACCTAGGTGAAAGAACGCTGTTTTTTGGCTTACGCGCGCGGCTTGTTGCATCGAATGCGTAACAATCACCACAGAAAACCGCTGGCGAAGTTCGTCGATCAATTCCTCAACCTGCGCCGTCGCAATCGGATCAAGCGCAGAGCAGGGTTCATCCATGAGCAGCACTTCGGGTTCAGTTGCAACGGCGCGGGCAATGCACAGTCGTTGCTGTTGACCACCAGACAGGCCCGTTCCAGGAGCATTCAATCGGTCTTTGACTTCCTCCCAAATTGCAGCCCTTCGAAGCGCCTTTTCCACAATCTCGTCAAGTTCGCTTTTGCCACGCGCCAAGCCGTGAATTTTTGGACCATAAGCCACGTTATCATAGATAGATTTAGGGAATGGGTTTGGCTTTTGGAAAACCATTCCGACCTTGGCGCGCAGCTGTACCACATCTACACGTTTGTCGTAGATATCTTCTCCGTCTAGAAGGATTTTCCCTTTAATTGAACAGGTTTGGATGGTGTCATTCATTCTGTTCAAGCAGCGCAGAAAAGTCGATTTCCCGCAGCCAGATGGGCCGATAAAGGCCGTTACCGTCTTGTCCTCAATTGATACATTCACATCCTTAATGGCATGGGTTTCTCCGTAATGAACTTGCACATTACTTGCCGCGATTTTGATATCTTTCGTATCCACGTTGCGCTCCGTTAGCGTCATGTCATTCATAACCTTTGCCCCTACCAGCGACGTTCAAAGCGGCGGCGCAAGATAACGGCCACCAAGTTCATAGAGACCAAAAACAACAGCAACAGGATAATACCACCCCATGCCCGTTCATAGAACGCCGGATCGGCGCGCTTGGCCCATTCGTAAATTTGCGCCGGCATAGCCGAATTTGGCGACAACAGCCCAGAGGCGATACTGTCCGGCGCGTTTGAAGCAACAAAACCAACCATACCGATCAAAAGCAGCGGTGCGGTTTCTCCCAGCGCCTGTGCCAGACCGATAATTGTACCAGTTAATATTCCAGGCGCGGCGAGCGGCAGAACGTGGTGAAACACCGTTTGCATGGGAGAGGCTCCCACCCCTAGTGCCGCATCCCGAATACTGGGTGGGACTGCACTTAATGCCGCGCGCGTCGAGATTATAATTGTCGGTAGTGTCATAAGGGTTAGCACCAGCCCGCCGACCAAAGGAGCTGACATTGGCAAATGCATGTAGTTGATAAAAACGGCCAAACCCAAAATGCCAAATACGATCGATGGGACTGCAGCCAGGTTAGAGATGTTCACCTCAATGACATCAGTGACCCAGTTCTTGGGTGCAAATTCCTCGAGGTAAATTGAGGCTCCAACTCCGATTGGCAAAGCAAGGGCCAAAACAACCAACACCATAGAAAGGGAGCCCAATATGGACACGCCCATACCAGCAGCTTCGGGCCGTTGATCCGAAGCATCTGCGCCGACAATAAAGTCGATATTGAAGGTTTTTTCGATAAGTCCGGCGTCTATCAGTGAATCAACCAAATCAAGTTGTTCTGGAGTTATATTCTTGTCGTTTTCGATACTAGAACGGCTAACTCGACCTTTCAGATATCCGTCGACACGGCTTGAGGCGAGAAAACGAAATTGGACAGTGTCTCCAATCCGACCTGGGTTGGCGATGACATAGTCCCGCAATTGTGCAGCTGCGCCTTTTGACAAAATTCCTGCCATCTGCTTGGCCTTTAGCCCGGTCACAACCCCCAGTTCTTCGACGGTGTCCGTGATAGATGCTTTGATGAGTGGGGCGTACCCAAAGGTTGAAACTTTTTTGATGTCAGTCAGATTTCGATTGCCCTTTTTGTCTAACTTCTTCTCCAAGAGTTCCACTTGCAAGGTGATAAACGTCTGCTGATATGCACCTAATCCTTTGCTGATAATTGTGGTCAGCAATACCATTAGCATAAGCAGACTGATCGCAATGGCGGCGATTCCGTATAGCTTGAACCGGGTTTCTGCAGCGTTTCGCCTTTTGGTCCTCGTGCTTTGCAACAGCAATGAACCACCAGAATGTCTGTCTAAAGAAGTTTTCATCAGTCGTACTGCTCTCGGTAAGTGCGCACGATAGCTAGCGCTAGAATGTTCAGGCCTAGGGTCAACACGAACAGTGACAGTCCCAAAGCAAAGGCCACCAGCGTTTCGGGGCTGGCAAAGTCTGTATCGCCGGTCAATTGGCTGACGATGCGGGTTGTGATTGTGGTCATTGACTCTAACGGGTTGGTTGAAAACTTGGCGATTGCCCCCGCTCCCATCACCACAATCATTGTTTCACCAATGGCACGCGATGCGGCCAACAGTACTGCACCGACAATCCCAGGAAGAGCAGCAGGAATGACCACCTGACGCACGGTCTCAGATTTTGTGGCCCCCAGCCCCAAAGAGGCATCTCGCATGGATTGAGGCACCGCATTGATGATGTCATCAGACAGGGAAGACACAAATGGGATCAGCATAATGCCCATCACCAGACCAGCAGTCAGCACAGATGTGGCTCCAGTCATCCAAGTCAACCCCAGCAAACCTTCGGTTCCACGGCCAAAAATTCGAACCAACATCGGCCCGACAGTGAGCAAGGCAAACAACCCGTAAACGATGGTGGGGATACCCGCCAGAATTTCAAGCAATGGCTTGGCAAAGGACCGCGTAGAGGAACTCGCGTACTCAGACAGATATATTGCTGCGTACAATCCAATTGGAACCGCAACCAACAGGGCAATCAGTGAAATGTAGATGGTTCCCCACAAAAGGGGCAGTATCGATAGTTCACTATCGCCGCGAAAATTCGGGGCCCAAGTGGTTCCCAGGAAAAAATCTTTCCAGCTGTGCAAGCCAAAAAAGCTTATGGTCTCGAACAGCATCGAAAATACGATACCAACCGTTGTCAGGATGGCGAGTGAAGCTGCCAGCGCCAGCAATGCAAATACACAGCGTTCAACAACATTACGGGCCCGAAAGTCTTTATCAGTAAGACCGTAAGATCTAGCAAATCCAACAATGGCCAACAACACGACTACAATCGTCATCATCAACCGACCAGAATGTGTCATATCCCGATGTTGACGGGCAGCAGTCAGGATCTCAGGTCGCACTTCGGAACCTAACGCAATGCCCAGATCTGCCAACCTGCCACGCAGATCAACGGCGTCAGCGTCCATCACACGAATTTCTTCGTTAGTCATTTCGTTACGGGCAACAGCAATGTTCAGACCTTCACTTACCCTCTGAACATCGCTCATCATTAGTTCAGCACTGGTGTTGTCTGAGTTCAAATCCGTGGAGATCTTCCCTGACACTCGGGCGTCAATAACCAATGGTTGCAAGATGGACCAAAGAGCCAGCGCTGCCAGCGCCGGCAGCAATGTGGATAGCGCGACGTTGTAACCGTAATAAGAGGGTAAAGAGTGCAGTTTTCGAACTTCGCCGCCAGCGGAAAGCACAGCGCGATAACGGCCAAGGACAAATCCTGCGGCAGACATCAAAAACAAGCAGGCGACAAGCCAGAAAGTGGGCATCAACGGCTCCATTAGTGGTAGCAGGCTGGATTTTCTAGGTGAGAAAATAGATTAAGAACCGGAGTGAAACCCTCACCCCGGTTACATTTTCCTAAGCGACTTAGGAATTTCCGCCCATCACGACTTCGTCCGAAACAGACTCTTGAGTTTTTTCAAGTTCAGGGTCAGCTACCAAACCATATTCGGCCAACGGGCCATCTGGACCAGCCACTTCATCGGCGACGAAAAACTCAGTGTATTCCTTCAAACCTGGAATAACGCCAATGTGTGCTTTCTTAACATAAAAGAACAAAGGACGAGACACAGGGTATTCGCCGGTCGCAATCGTTTCAGTCGAAGGGACAACTCCTGACATAGTCGCAGTCTGGAGTTTGTCGGTATTGTTTTCATAGAATGCCAGGCCAAACACACCTATGCCGTTTTTATTGCTTTCAATTCGGGCCAAAGTTTCTGTGTAATCGCCATCGATATCTACTGACAAGCCATCGGTCCGCAGCGAGATACAGGCCTTTTCAGCAGCTTTCTTTTTGGCTTTTGCGGTATCGCCTGATGCTTGATCCAACAGCACATCAAATGCACCTGTTGCCTCACAGCCTGCAAGGATCACTTTATCTTCAAACACTTCGCGGGTGCCGTGTTTAGTTCCTGGAATATAGGCTTGGATAGGCTGAGCTGGGAAAGCAGCGTTTACATCAGCCCAGGTCTTGGCGCTATTTGCTACCAGCTCGCCGTCGACCAGCACCTGGTCAGACAATGCAAGGAACCAATCTGTCGGCGTGAACTCAAACGCGTTGCCCTGAATATCACTGGCAAATACAATACCGTCATATCCGATCTGCACTTCAATAATATCGGTAACACCGTTTTCAGCGCACTTTTCAATTTCTTTGGTTTTTATACGGCGCGAAGCATTGGCCACGTCGATGGTGTTTTCTCCAACACCCTCACAGAACCGCTTCAGTCCGGCCGATGAGCCACCGGACTCAACAACTGGGGTAGGGAAGTCAAAGTTCTCGCCAAAAGCTTCAGCAACGATTGATGCATATGGCAGAACCGTGGATGAGCCGGCGACTTGCACTTGGTCGCGGGCAACGGCAGCGGTTGCAGACACAGCAGCAATTGCCAGAGCGGAAGTTGTCAGTTTCACAAAGGACATCTCATGTTTCCTTGAGTAGGATTAAACTCGATCACCCCATGGTGATCTTGCAGCCCTGATAAGCGGGCTGCATGTGTCTTTTGTGACGGCAATGTAACAGCCACATGACAACGTGGAAAATTACTAACTATTTGCGCGTTACGACGAGAAAGGTGAACCAAGATACGAAGTGAATCTCTTTTACTGCCAAAAGGTTATTGGCCACGGCACACTCAACTAATTATTTTTCGGGGCAAAGCGGGAGAACAACAGTGAATGTGCTTCCCTGTTCCAGTTTGCTTTCCACCCGAAACCTACCCCGGTGTCGGTTGGTGATATGTTTAACAATTGCCAACCCTAGGCCTGTACCACCCAGCTCACGTGATCGGTGGCTATCGGCGCGATAGAATCTTTCGGTCAGGCGAGGCAAGTGGTGAGGTGCAATGCCGGGTCCGTTATCAATCACCTGCACCTGTGCGGCACTGCTTCTCAAACCAGGGTCGCGCTGTAAATTAGTCAGCTTAACCAGTACCCGAGTGCCACCATACTTGATTGCGTTTTCCACAAGGTTGGTGAAAACCTGTTGCAACTGGTCAGGGTCACCTATCAGTTGAGCCGGCGTTTCGTCCGTTTCAAGTATCAACTCAACTCCGCCGGATTTGGAAAGTGGTTCCAGAGAAATCAATGTCGAAGACAGTAGGGAGATAAGATCCACCTGCATTTTGGGGCGAACTCGTTCCTGACTTTCAACGCGGTTAAGTGAAAGTAAGTCGCCCACCAATCTGTTCATCCGGCTGGCTTCACCTTCCATGATTGATAGAAACCGATCACGAGCATTTGAATCATCTTTGGCCGCGCCGCGTAGGGTTTCTATGAACCCCATCAGCGCCGTCAAAGGGGTTCGTAATTCGTGGCTGACATTTGCTACAAAATCCCGGCGCATCTGGCTGGCGTGTTCTACCTCGGTAACATCCGAAAAACATAGCAACACTGCGCCTTTGTCATCTGCACCAATGCTTGGCACAAACCGTAATGTTACGTCGTAGGTGGTGTCTTGAGTGCCTTCGTTCGATTGATGGCGGGTAAGGCGTGGCTGCTGGTCGTTCAGACAAGATTCAACGGCATCTATTACCGCAGGCTGCCGAAGAATGGTGGCAAAATGACGGCCCAGTATTTGTTGTCCCAGTAATGAGCAACTTTCAGTATTGGTGCCGACTATACGTTCTTGCTGATCGACCAACACAGCCGGCAACGGCATGGCAGACAAAAAACCGTTTATTAGCTGCTGGGTCATTAAGTTGCCACCGATATTCCAATCACGAAGTGGCAAGAGTAGTGTTCACAATCTTGCCACCATTCGAATCTGTTCAACTGACTTTGTATCCGCCAATTGTAACTAAGACGTGGCAGTCCGTACCGCGTTGGCAAAGACCTGCAACAGGGCGTCAGGTTCTTCTAACCCTACAGACACCCGAAAGAACCCTTCACTTAACCCAAGGGCAGTACGATCATCGGCGCTAAGAGCCCTATGCGACGAAGATGCAGGATGAGATAAGGTCGTGCCAACATCGCCCAGCGTCGGTGCAAAGTTTAATCCTTCTGCCTCTCGGGTAAAGATATTGGCCGCTGCGCGTCCCCCTGACAGCTCAAAACTGACCATGTTGCACCCCGAAGAGCCCAACAATTCAGAAGCTCGATCGGCATCTGGGTGGTCAACGCGCATTGGATAGATAACACGTTTGATACCGGGCATTTCTGCAAGATGATCTGCTAGCAGTGCTGCTGTTTCCTGGGCCCTGTCAAAGCGAAGTTCGAATGACAACATGCCCCGTTCAGCCAACCAGCAATCAAACGGGCTTGGGGTCATTCCAGTTGTAACGCAAAACACGCGCATACGGTCATTAATCGCCGGATCCCGGGCCACCGCATAGCCTAACATTACGTCCGAATGTCCTGCCAAAAGTTTGGTAATCGAATGAATGACGATATCAGCGCCGTGCTCAAAGGGTCTGAATCCGCGGGGTGTCGTGAAGGTATTGTCAACCACCAACAGAATATTGCTATCAGCACAAAGTTTAGCCAGCCCAGTGATATCGGCAACTGCGAGTGTCGGATTTGAGACAACTTCAACCAGAATCATCTTCGTTTCAGGACGAATTGCCCCTTCGATAGCCTTCACATCTGAGGGATCTGCAAGTGTGGTTGCGATGCCTAACCGCGGGAGATCTTCAGCCATAAGCCGTAAAGAGCGACCATAAAGCTGGTTGGCGCCAATCACGTGGTCCCCGGCCTTAAGCAATCCTATAAGAACCGTTGAAACCGCCGCCATGCCCGAACTTGTCACGACGCCACCGGAAACGCCTTCCATTGCGTCCAGCCGTTTAGCCACCACATCAGCATTGGGGTGACCTTCGCGCGAGTAGGTATAGCCATGCACCCTGCCCTCGTACTGGTCATCCAATGCGTCCGGAGTATCGCTGGCATAGACCACGGATGGGCTAAGCGGCGTCACCACCGGTCGACTGGCACTATATGGGAGCGGATCGGGGCGCATCAGGGAACCCTTGGAATTACGCATTAGTTAGATCTCTTTCAGCTTGTCGCGGAAGTGCCGCATATTGTCCTGATAATGCAGGGCGCTCTGGTATAATCGCTCCACTGTTGCCGCGTCAACGTCGCGGACAACTTTCCCCGGAGAGCCCATAACCAATGAATTGTCGGGTATGACTTTGTTCTCAGTAATCAATGCGCTGGCACCGATCAGACAGTTTTTCCCAATCGTGGCACCATTCAGCACAATTGCTCCCATGCCGATCAAGGTATTGTCTCCGATGGTGCATCCGTGCAGCATCACTTTATGGCCAATAGTACAATTTCGGCCGATGGTAAGTGGGAAGCCCGCGTCGATGTGCATGACACAGTTTTCCTGAACATTTGAACCCTGACCAACCCTGATCTCTTCATGGTCAGCTCGAATTGTGCAGCCGAACCAGACCGAGCCCCCCTGCTCGACCACAACCTGTCCTACCAGATTTGCATCTGGGGCAATCCACGTGTCATCATGAATTTCGGGACGGTGTTCTCCTAGTGAATAGAGAGTCATTGCTGGTCCTCGAATTCAGTTTGCAGAACTCTTACATGCTGGGTAAGCGATGGTTGTTGAATACGACGCATGCGTTCAGCTTGAACGATTGTTTTCAACCTTTCCTCGGTTTCATCCAGATCATCATTGATCAGCACATAATCGTAGTACCCCCAGTGACTGATCTCATCCCAGCTTTTCAGCATACGTTTGCCAATAACGTCTTCGCTGTCTTGCGCCCGGGTTTCTAGGCGACGGCGCAACTCACGGATTGAGGGAGGTAAAATAAAGATCGAAAGGGCATGTTTGCCAAGGTCTGAATTTCGGATCTGAATTTCACCCTGCCAATCGACGTCGAACAAGACATCTTGACCGGAATCAATTGTCTTCCTCACCGGTCCAGCGGGCGATCCATAGAAGTTGCCAAAAACGTGAGCATGCTCAAGCATTTCGCCGTCAATGGCTTGCTGTTTAAACTCTCTCTCGTCAAGAAAGAAATACTCGCGCCCATGCTCTTCTCCGGGTCGCGGCTGACGGGTCGTGGCGGACACCGAAAATTTCAAGCTGGGATCCCAGTCCATCAGTCTGCGAGCCAAGGTGGATTTACCCGCACCAGACGGTGAAGACAGGATTATTAATAGGCCGCGCCGATCTGCCATGGCGTGCTCTCCTTGCTACTCTATGTTTTGAACTTGTTCACGCATCTGGTCTATCACCGCCTTCAGCTCCAATCCGGCGGCCGTCAATTCGCTATTTTGCGCCTTAGAGCAAAGTGTATTTGCCTCTCGATTGAACTCTTGCATCAGAAAATCCAATTTTCGCCCAACCGCACCACCTTTGCACAGCAATTCACGTGCAGCCGCCACGTGGGCACCAATACGGTCTATTTCTTCAGTGACGTCCGCCTTTACTGCCAAGACCGCCAATTCCTGAGCCACCCGCGCCGGGTCAGCCCATTCGCTATTGTCTATAACTTTAGCCAGATTTGCCTTTAGAGCAGCAGCAACCAATGGCTTGCGAGCCTCTGCACGCTCTGCTGCTAGGGTCGTCAACTGCTCAACCTGAGCCAATTGTTTGGTTAATACTTCTTCTAATGCAGCGCCTTCTGCGTCACGCATTTGAACGAATTCGGACACAAGGCTTTCGAACTCCTTAGTCAACTCTTTAACAAGCGGCGAAGGATCGTCACTACTGACTGAATGTTCTAAGACGCCACGCAAAGCTAAAAGATCCGCAGGATTTGCAGGAGTAAGTGTAACATCGGCAGACAAAGCAGCTGCTTCAACAACCCCCACCGCCTTGAGTATCGATTCTAGAACCGCGGTATTCACTTCAAGCTGACTACCGCCATCTTCAGTGCGTGAAACGCGCAATGCTAAAGAAACATTCCCCCTTTCCAAAGCTTTAGAGAGTTGAGATCGCAGTTGTGTCTCCAAACCCTCCAGCCAGTCGGGTACTCTCAGACGAAGGTCCAGCCCCTTGGCGTTAACGGAGCGAATTTCCCAACTCCAACTATGAGCCCCCAGGTTTCCCTGGGAAGAAGCAAAACCAGTCATTGATCGCAGGGGCATACGGCGGACTCCTTACAAGGGTAGATTTAAGTACAGCACCTAAGGCCATGGCTGACTGCTGTACAGGGGCGGAAGGCTGTGTCTGGCAACCTTTATGGTTAACGCATTGGCTGACAGGATATTAACCATTGTTTAAACATTTAGTCCAAAATTGAACTAGATTGTGTCATCTTAACTCCAGAGTAACCATTCCGGTATTAATCATTACGAGCAAGTTTGCTCCGAATGAAGCGGGAATGACAATCGGACGCGAATGGAGGGATAGGACATGTTTTTTGGTAGCCGCAAAGGTTCCGAGCATAACTCGGGTCAAGACAAGGTGATATCGATGGATCGGTTCCGTGATGGCAGCTCCCTTTCACCAATCCGTCAGGCCGAAGCATATTGGACCGCTCTACGACAGGGCGAAGATGTTCCAAAACGCTCGCAGATTGATCCGCGCGGGCTTGAAAACATCTTAAGCCAAACATTTATCTTGGAGCGCATAGCACCTGGAATCGCACGGTTCCGCTTGGCCGGCCAAAAGCTGAACGAAATGGCAGGTATGGAAGTGCGTGGCATGCCTCTCACTGCATTTTTCACTCCAACAGCGCGCAAACAAGTCAGCGCAGCGTTAGAGCATATGTTTGATGCGCCTGCAGTTGTCGAACTATCACTCCAGACAGAGGCCACCCGCAACCGCCCTTCCCAAGAAGCTCGCATGTTATTGATGCCACTTCGCAGTGATCTGGGTGACGTGAGCCGCGCATTGGGCGTATTTGTATCCGAGGGCAACTCGATGAAGACTTCGCAGCGATTTAACGTCACTGCTACAGAACTCCGCCCAGTCACACCATTGTTGAAGCCCAAAATGTCACCTGCGTCAAAGTCTCCAAATGAGGTCAATGCAGGTTTTGCTGAAACCCAGGCTAAGTTTAGTGATGAGCCATCAGTAATGGATGAGGCACGCGCACTCGTTGAAGCCAGCCGTCAATCTATGGATGAGGCACGTAAGAGCTTAAGCGAAATAGGAAAGCCGACAGAAAAAACAAAGCCTAGTCGTTCATCCCACCTTCGCCTAGTTGTCAGCCGGGATTGATCCAAAATAGATTTGTTGAGAAGTTAATGAGTGCAAGCCGTTATTTTCGGCTTTGGTTAAGATGCGCCCTGTGGAGAAACCCAGGGCGTTTTATTTTGTTCGAACGTCTTTTACTCAGAATTCACAAACCGAAAGACGCAAAAAAATGCCCGGCAAAATCGCCGGGCATCGGTGTGCTCTATCTCAAGAAAAAGTTAACCAGCCTGACGCGCAGTACGTTCAGTACGCAGTGCTGACAGTTCTTCGGCAACCAAGAATGCTAGTTCCAGAGACTGACTGGCATTCAGACGCGGATCGCATGCCGTATGGTAACGAGCACTTAGATCTTCATCCGTTACTGCCCGCACTCCGCCGGTACATTCTGTTACGTCCTGGCCAGTCATCTCGAAATGCACGCCACCCGGTACAGTTCCTTCGGCACTGTGCACAGCGAAGAAGTCACGAACTTCCTTTAGAACGCTATCAAAGGGTCGTGTTTTGTAGCCTGACGACGACTTGACGGTATTGCCATGCATTGGATCACAAACCCATGTTACATTTGCACCCTCTTCCTGCACCGCTTTGACTAGGCGTGGAAGGTGTTCTGCAACTTTGCCAGCGCCAAACCGTGCAATCAGTGTCAACTTACCTTCTTCGTTCTCTGGATTAAGCTTTGACATCAGAACCTTAAGGTCTTCTGCTGATGTCGTTGGACCGCATTTCAGACCGATGGGGTTCAACACACCACGACAGAATTCGACGTGTGCACCATCAGGCTGGCGAGTACGATCGCCAATCCAAATCATATGCCCCGAACCAGCCAACCATTTGCCAGAAGTTGAATCCAGTACGGTAAGCGCCTCTTCATACTCCAACAGCAAGCCTTCATGGCTGGTATAGAACTCGACAGACTGCAAAGTATGTGCAGTTTCTTGAGTAACACCTGCCGCTTTCATGAAGTCTAGCGTATCGGTAATACGTGCAGCCATTTCTCGGTATTTGTCGACTTTTTCAGTTTCAGTAAAGCCCAGTGTCCAGGCATGCACCTGGTTTACGTCGGCGTAACCACCGGTTGAGAACGCACGCAGAAGGTTTAGAGTTGCGGAGGCCTGAGTGTAGGCTTGCAACATCTTGTTTGGATTTGGGATTCTGCTTTCCGGAGTGAAGGCCAGCTCATTGATGATATCTCCGCGGTAGCTGGGCAGCTCCACACCATCGATCACCTCGGTCGCAGCACTACGCGGCTTGGCAAACTGCCCAGCCATACGCCCCAACTTGATGACAGGCACCTTAGCGCCATAGGTCAAGACCATCGCCATCTGCAGCATCACCTTGAAGGTGTCACGGATATTGTTAGCGCTGAACTGTTCAAAACTTTCCGCACAATCTCCACCTTGCAACAAAAAGGCTTCGCCGCGAGCGGCGGCTGCAAGATGTTGCTTCAGGCGTCGCGCTTCACCGGCAAAGACCAAGGGTGGATAATTAGAAAGCTGCGCCTCGACACCCGCAAGGGCATCAGCGTTGGTATAGTCGGGCATTTGAACCCGCGGTTTCGCACGCCAGTTCGATTTTTGCCACTTACTCATAGCTTTGTCTCCGCATCAAAGGTCTTCATTTACTTGAGGCCTCTCTATACAAAAGTGCAAGGCCTGTGACCAGTTCCGAATTGAGACTACTTGACGCCGCTTGTAAGCTGTGATCACGCTCTCAATAACGCCCCGGAATATCTCCCTCAGGCGACCCCAGGTTTTGAGGACTAACGCGCCATGCACGAGCAAAAAGAGCTTGTCGAAATCGACGGCATCCAGGACAAACCTCGTCGGTTTGTCTTTGTTTTAATGAACAATTTTACAATGTTATCGTTCGCCTCCGCCCTCGAATGCCTACGGATTTCTAACCGGATGGGGAACAAGGATCTGTATAGCTGGACTTTGATCGGTGAAGGCGGCGAAGGCGTAACTTGTTCGGCGGGCACTTCGTTTCAGCTTGATGCTGATCTGGGTGACTTACAGCGTGATGATGTCGTTCTATTGTGTTCGGGTGTTCAAGTGCAGTCGGCAACAACCAAAAAGCTATTGGGCTGGCTGCGCCGTGAGGCTCGCAAAGGTCTGAAGGTTGGGGGACTATGCACTGCCGCATATGTTCTGGCCCGAGCTGGGTTGCTGGACGGCAAAAAGGCAACCATTCACTGGGAAAACGCTGATAGCTTTATTGAAGAGTTTGATGAAATTGAGCTAACCAAATCAGTGTTTGTAATCGATGGAAACAGGATGACCACTGCGGGCGGCACTTCTTCTATCGATCTGCTGCTAAAATTGATCGCCAATGATCATGGCGAAGATCTTGCGAATGCCGTGGCAGACCAGCTGATCTATTCGTCGATTCGAACGGATCAAGATACTCAACGGCTTTCCGTACCAACACGGATTGGCGTTCGTCATCCGAAGTTGTCGACAGTAATTCAGATGATGGAAGCCAATATCGAAGAACCGATCAGCCCGTCAATCTTGGCGCGTGATGTCGGAATGTCGACCCGTCAACTGGAGCGCTTGTTCCGCCGCTATCTGAACCGCTCTCCCAAACGTTATTATATGGAATTGAGATTGCAAAAAGCACGTAACCTGTTGATGCAAACCGATATGAGCGTGATCAACGTCGCACTAGCTTGTGGGTTTGCCTCACCTTCACATTTCTCAAAATGCTACCGCGCCCACTATGATACCACACCGTACCGCGAACGGGGGAGCCTCGCCTCCAAGCCTTGAGGAACGCGGTAATGGCTATCGGTTGCATTGGGTTCTTAGAATAACCACAGAAGGTCGGGTTCGTTCACGTTTTCTAGTTCGCTGGCGTAAGCCGATAGATTGCTCCGTCATTTTCTGATGCAAACCAGATACTTCCATCCGGGGCTTCTGCGATTTCCCGGATCCGACCTGTTGCTGCCCCCTTCAACCGCTCCTTTTCTGTAAGGCTCTCGCCTGACAAACGCGAAAGAAAGTCAAGTTTCAGCGATCCGACGAAAAAATGGCCACGCCAACTAGGCCAGAGCTTTCCAGAATAGATCATCATGCCAGACGGCGCTATAGATGGATCCCAGTACCAGACCGGTTGTTGCATACCGGGTTTTGATGTGCCTTCGCCAATTTTAGCTCCAGAATAGTGCCGTCCGTATGAGATTATCGGCCAGCCATAGTTGGCTCCTTTCCGGATCAAATTTATTTCGTCACCGCCTTTGGCACCATGTTCAACAACCCATAGTCTTCCGCGCCGGTCAAATGCCATCCCTTGTGGGTTTCGATGTCCATATGACCAAATCTGCGGCTGTGAATCACGACGCGTAACAAAAGGGTTGCTGGCTGGGGTTCCCCCATTTCGGTTCAAATGTATAACTGACCCTTGGTGCCGTGATAAATCCTGTGCGCTGTCTCGCTCACCGCGTTCGCCCAAGGTCAAGAACAACGTTCCATCGGTCGATTCGATTACACGAGCCCCATAGTGTCGAGATGTGGAGGAACTCGGGCTGGCCTCAAATATCACACGAAGATTAGTCAGGCGTTTGAAATCATTGCTCAACGCTGCCACGGCCAATGCTGTCCCGGAACCATTCCCTTGCGATTTCGAAAAGGTCAGAAATAGTTGCCGACTTTGATGGAAATCACCTGGCACAAGGACATCCAGTAGGCCACCCTGCCCCCGCGCTACTACTCGGGGTACGCCTTTGATACGAAACTTATTCTGCCCAAGCACATAATTTAGGCGACCTGCGCGTTCTGTCACCAATGCGGCTCCGTTAGGCAGAAAATCGATAGCCCAGGGGACATCAAACCCAGAGGCCATTCTTTCCAATTTCAGCTGGCCTTGGCTGCTGTCCATTGTATCTGCATGGGCGCTTGCAATGGATAGTAGAAAGATAACTAGAAGAATGATCTTTGTCATTTTTCCTTCCTTTCAGGATGCTTTAAGTATATTGGATCCAACACAGCTGACCACCCCCAAGAAGTGGCAGCGATGGCCCGAAACAGGAACCGGTTTGATAGCACTTTTCTTTTCAACCGCCCTTGCCTAGGGTCAAAGATGAACAGTTATGTTCCAACAATGGGAGTTTTCTAATGAAAAAATTGCTGATGGCCACCGCTGCTGTTGCACTAACCGCTGGTACGGCCTTTGCAGGCGGCCACGCCAAAGAAGTCAAACTGGGAATTCTGTTTGGTTTTACTGGACCAATTGAATCCTTGGCTCCGTCCATGGGCGCTGGTGCCGAATTGGCAATGGCAGAAGTAACAAAGTCTGGCATGCTGCTGGACACTGCAACCGTAACCCCCATGCGCGCCGACACTGGCTGCATTGACAATGGCCTTTCCACTGCTAATGCTGAAAAAATGCTGGCTGATGGCGTCAGCGGCATCATTGGCGGCGACTGTTCCGGTGTAACCGGTGCGATCCTACAGAACGTTGCAATCCCTAACGGTATGGTCATGATCTCACCATCCGCGACTTCGCCTGGTCTGTCGACCATGGAAGACAACGGTTTGTTCTTCCGGACAGCTCCGTCAGATGCGCGCGAAGGTCAAGTTATGGCCGAAGTCCTGACCGATCGTGGTGTCAAGTCCATCGCCCTGACCTATACCAACAACGACTATGGCAAAGGTTTGGCCGACGCCATCAAGACTTCGTTTGAAGCAGTGGGGGGTGAAGTTACCATTTCCGCAGCACACGAAGATGGCAAAGGCGATTACTCTGCTGAAGTTGGCGCACTGGCCTCAGCTGGTGGTGATATCCTTGTCGTTGCCGGTTACCTCGATCAAGGCGGTCTGGGAATCATTCAGTCTTCGCTCGATAGTGGTGCATTCGACAAGTTCGGCCTGCCAGGTGGCATGATCGGAGACTCGCTGCCAGCTAACGTTGGTGCTGACCTGAACGGTTCGTTTGGTCAAATTGCCGGTTCCGGTGGCCAAGGTGCGGAAGCTTACTTTGCTATGGCTGAGGAAGCTGGTTTTGACGGATCTTCGCCTTATTCGCCAGAATCCTACGATGCAGCTGCACTGGTGATGTTGGCAATGCAGGCCGCGAACTCCAAAGATCCAGCCGACTACGGCACCAAGATCATGGACGTTGCCAATGCTCCGGGTGAGAAAATCTATCCGGGTGAACTAGGTAAAGCACTAGAATTGCTGAAAGCTGGCACAGACATCGACTATGTTGGTGCCTCCGCTGTTGAGCTGATCGGACCCGGTGAAAGTGCTGGTTCCTACCGTGAGATCGAAGTCACAGACGGCGCTAACAAAACTGTGCAGTTCCGCTAATCCTCTAAGGATTGTTTAGTAAAGATCAGCCCGGGTTCAACCCGGGCTGTTCCAACATATGGGCTGCGAAAAAGCAGTTTGGGGGAATAGTGAAATGATCGTCGTCGAAGACGTACACAAGCATTTCGGAGGATTCCACGCAGTTGACGGTGCTACACTGGAAATTGCCAAGGGATCTATTACTGGCCTAATTGGACCAAACGGTGCCGGAAAAACCACTCTTTTCAATGTAATCGCAGGCGTTCTTCCACCAACCTCCGGGCGGGTGAAAATGGACGGTGAGGACATCACCGGTTTGCCGCCACATACATTGTTTCACAAAGGGTTGTTGAGAACGTTTCAGATCGCGCATGAGTTTTCATCAATGACCTGTCGGGAAAACCTTATGATGGTACCTGGTGGGCAATCCGGTGAGACCTTGTGGAACACTTGGTTTGGTCGCAAACGAATTGCGGATGAAGAGCGCGCGCTAAGGGCTAAGGCAGATGAGGTAATGGAATTCCTTACCATTGAACACATCTCCGATCTCAAGGCCGGACAGATCTCAGGCGGGCAAAAAAAGCTACTGGAACTGGGCCGGACAATGATGGTCGACGCCAAGATTGTGTTCTTGGACGAAGTTGGAGCCGGTGTGAACCGTACACTGCTTTATACCATCGCTGATGCTATCAAACGCCTGAATGAAGAGCGCGGATATACCTTTGTCGTGATTGAACACGACATGGAATTCATTGGTCGCTTGTGTGATCCGGTGATCTGTATGGCCGAGGGTAAAGTCTTGGCGCAGGGTACACTGGACGAGATCAAGGCCAACGAACAGGTTATCGAAGCTTACTTGGGTACAGGTTTGAAAAACAAAGACAAACTGGAGGCCGGAGCATGAGCGGCAATCCATACCAAAACGATCGCGGCAACAAGGACGCATCGATCACCAGCACGTCGGGCCGGAGCACTATGGAACCCGGATTAAAGCACAGCGGCGAGGTCAAACCCGTTATCGGTGACAGCCCGTTTTTGGTTGGCGACACCATGACCGGTGGATACGGCAAGGGCCCGGATATTCTGCATGAGTGTACAATTGCAGTGAACCCAGGCGAAATTGCAGTGATCGTAGGGCCAAATGGCGCCGGCAAATCCACCGCGATGAAAGCCGTCTTTGGAATGCTGAATGTGCGCTCGGGCAAGGTGCTGTTGGACGGTGAGGACATCACAAACCTCAGCCCACAAGACCGGGTGGTCAAAGGCATGGGCTTTGTACCGCAAACCAGCAACATTTTCACCTCTCTAACGGTTGAAGAAAACCTGGAGATGGGTGCGTTTATCCGCACCGATGACATCAGCAATACAATGGAGCAGATCTATCACCTGTTCCCCATCCTTAAGGACAAGCGCAATCAAGCAGCCGGAGAGCTGTCTGGCGGTCAACGCCAACAGGTTGCGGTAGGTCGCGCGTTGATGACGCAGCCCAAGGTGCTGATGCTGGATGAGCCTACAGCCGGCGTGTCGCCGATTGTGATGGACGAACTGTTTGACCGAATTATCGAAGTTGCCCGTACAGGAATCCCGATTCTAATGGTAGAGCAAAACGCCCGGCAAGCACTTGAAATTGCAGACAAAGGATATGTTCTGGTTCAAGGGCGTAATGCTTATACTGGCACCGGCAAGGAACTTTTGGCTGATCCCGAAGTCCGCAAATCGTTTTTGGGAGGCTGATAATGGATCTGCTCAACGCCCTAGTGGCGCTTACTAACTATGTGATGATCCCTGCGGTCGCCTATGGCAGCCAGTTGGCGCTTGGTGCGCTGGGGGTTACCATGATTTACGCCGTGTTGCGGTTCTCAAACTTTGCACACGGCGATACAATGGCCTTTGGTACCATGGTAACCATTCTGATCACTTGGTGGTTGCAATCTATGGGGATCAATCTTGGTCCACTGCCGACCGCCCTACTTGCTCTACCATTTGGTATTCTGGGCTGTATGGCACTGATGTTATTCACTGACCGGGTCGTCTATCGGTTCTACCGCGAGCAAAAAGCCAAACCAGTGATTTTTGTCATGGTGTCTCTTGGTGTGATGTTCATGATGAACGGTTTGGTGCGTTTTATCATTGGCCCAGGTGATCAACGGTTCTCAGATGGTGAACGTTTCATCGTTTCGGCACGTGATTTCAAAGCAATGACCGGTCTTCGTGAAGGACTAGCGTTTAAAACCAGCCAAGGCATTACCATCATTACTGCTGTTGTGGTTGTAGCGGCCTTGTTTTGGTTCCTGAACCGCACTCGCACTGGTAAATCCATGCGTGCCTACTCCGACAACGAAGATCTGGCGCTGCTGTCTGGCATCAACCCAGAACGCGTTGTGATGTACACTTGGATGATCGTCGCAGGCTTGGCAACGATCGCTGGCGTATTGTATGGATTGGATAAATCCTTCAAACCTTTCACCTATTTCCAATTGCTACTGCCCATCTTTGCAGCGGCAATTGTAGGTGGATTGGGGAACCCGATCGGAGCCATCGCTGGCGGTTTTGTCATCGCGTTCTCTGAGGTTTCAATCACTTATGCCTGGAAGAAGATCCTCCGGTACCTGATGCCAGAAAATTTGGAACCTGACGGATTGGTGCAACTATTGAGTACGGATTACAAATTTGCCGTCTCTTTCGTGATCCTTTTGATCGTCCTTCTGTTCAAGCCCACCGGCCTCTTCAAAGGAAAATCGGTATGAGCGAGACTGTAAAACACTCCCTTATGTTTGCCTTCGTCGGGGTGCTGATCATCTTGGATGGTACCACCAGCTTTGGCATTTTCGCGGGTTCTTGGAACTCAGCACTTGGAATCCTGAATATGGGGCTTGTCTCAGCAATCATGGCCCTGGGCGTAAATCTCCAATGGGGATTTGCCGGGTTATTCAACGTCGGCATCATGGGCTTTACTGCTCTTGGTGGGCTTGCCGTTGTACTGGTCTCTTCCTCTCCAACGCCGGGTGCGTGGAGCCAGGGCGGTATTGGCATCATCATGGCCCTAATTCTTGGCGCACTTACCGTTGTAGCTGCTGTATTCATCACCAAGAATATGACAAAAGGAAAGCCGAGAGTTCTCGCTCTTACAGCGCTTTTGATCGCCGGTTTCTTTGCCTATAGAGCTGTTTTTGATCCTGCCGTATCTGGTGTCGAGGCCATCAATCCAGCGCTGTATGGCAGTCTTGGCGGGCTTGGTTTGCCAGTCTTACTGGCTTGGCCTGCCGGTGGTCTACTTGCAGCGGGTGCCGCTTGGTTGATTGGTAAAACCGCACTGGGGTTACGCTCTGATTATCTTGCGATTGCTACCCTTGGCATTGCTGAGATTATTATTGCGATCATGAAGAACGAGGACTGGCTGTCGCGTGGGGTCAAAAATGTTGTTGGCCTACCTCGCCCGATGCGCAAAGAAATTGTTCTGCAGGAAGATCCCGGTTTTCTGGACACAGCGGCTTCACTCGGTCTGGATCCGGTAGTTGCATCGACCCTCTACGTTAAGATCACCTATTCTCTGTTGTTTACAGTGGTGTTGTTGGCGTTGTTGTGGATGGCTCAGATGGGTTTAAAAAGCCCTTGGGGCCGGATGATGCGTGCAATCCGTGACAACGAAGTTGCTGCCGAAGCAATGGGTAAAAACGTTACCCGTCGGCATTTGCAGATCTTTGTATTGGGCTCTGCCATCTGTGGCGTTGCCGGTGCGATGATGACCACACTGGATGGCCAGTTAACACCTGGCACCTACAATCCTCTGCGGTTCACCTTCTTAATCTGGGTGATGGTTGTTGTTGGGGGATCGGGCAATAACTTTGGTGCGGTACTGGGCGGTATCTTTATTTGGTTCTTCTGGATCAAGGTCGAACCAATGGGCGCTGGGTTGATCAACTTTGTCACCTATGGGTTAGCTGACGACAGTGCACTGAAACTTCATCTGTTGGACAGCACCGCTCATATGCGATTGTTCACTATGGGTTTGATATTATTACTTGTCCTCAGGTTCAGCCCACGCGGATTGATCCCTGAGAAATAAAAATGCGCCGCCCCGGTAATTTGGGGCGGCGTTTCTTTTTACTGCGAACTTTGGTACTAAGCGCGGGCTTCATTCAACCTAGAGCCCTCACATTCAACGTCCTTTAAACAAGCTTCCCAGAATTCCACGGACAAGACGGCGGCCCGTGGTGCCCTTCAGCTCCTTGATCACGGCTTCGCTCATCGCAGAACCAAAGGTATCTCGTGATCGGTTCATACGCGACGAGGATCTGCTGACCCGGTTTCCACTAAAACGCCGTGCGGATTGGTATTCACGTTCCCTAACGGGCAGTTCCTGCGATTCTTCTTCAACGACCTCTGCTTCGGTTGCCGCAGCCTGCGCGCGTTTTGATAGAATTTCATACGCGGAGCGCCGATCCAACGTGCTGTCATACTTACCCGCCATATCGGATTGCCGCATGATTTCTTCGCGCTCTTTTACGCTAATTGGCCCAAGTTGAGAACTGGGTGGACGGATCAGCGTACGTTCGACAATGCCGGGAATGCCCTTTTTCATCAACATAGAAGTCACGGCTTCACCAACACCAACTTCTCGGATTGCCTCTTCCGTCGAAAAACGAGGATTCTCACGGTAGGTTTCGGCTGCAAGCTTCAGGTTTTTGCGATCCCGCGCAGTGAAGGCACGTAAAGCGTGCTGAATTCGGTTCCCAAGCTGGCCTAGAATATCTTCGGGGACATCAACTGGATTTTGGGTAATAAAGTAAATCCCGACCCCCTTGGAACGGATCAACCGCGCAACCTGCTCAACCTTGTCGACCAGGGCCTTGGGCGCGTCGTCAAACAACAGGTGTGCTTCGTCAAAAAAGAATACCAGCTTTGGTTTGTCTGGGTCACCAACCTCAGGCAATTCTTCAAACAATTCGCTCAGCAGCCATAATAGAAAGGTAGAATAGAGACCCGGCGAGGCCATTAACTTGTCTGCAGCTAAGATGTTGACCACACCCTTGCCGGTTTCATCGCAGCGCATCAGATCCGCGAGATCTAGAGCCGGTTCACCAAATAACTTGTCGCCCCCTTGATTCTCCAACACCAGCAACCGTCGCTGAATGGCTCCGATTGAGGCCGTGGAGACGTTTCCGTACCGCAAAGAAAGTTCACCGCGGTTCTCACCAATCCAAACCAGCAACGCCTGCAAATCCTTGAGATCAAGTAGCGGCAGGCCTTCGCTGTCTGACAATCTAAAAGCGATGTTTAAGATCCCCTCCTGCGCTTCACTCAACTCAAGCAGTCGGGCCAACAACAATGGCCCCATTTCCGCAATCGTTGTGCGGACCGGATGGCCCTGCTCACCAAACAAATCCCAGAAGGTTACTGGACAGGCATGATAGGAGAAATGATCAAAGCCAATAGTTTCTGCACGCGATGAAAACGCTTGGTGCAATTTGTGAGACGCGGTTCCTGGTTTCGCCAGCCCAGAAAGATCCCCTTTAACATCAGAGAGAATTACCGGAACGCCTGCGTTTGAAAGCCCTTCGGCCAATATCTGTAGAGTCACCGTTTTGCCTGTTCCGGTCGCCCCGGCGACCAAACCATGCCGATTTGCGTATTTCAGAGTTAAGCCCTGTTTGACGCCATAGCTGGCCCCTCCTCCACCTACAAATACCGTCTGTTCCATACTCGATCCCCGCTCAAATCCGCTCTTTTGCTATTGCACATAAAGTTAACCATTGTGTGCGAAAGTAACAATTGTCCGCTGCTGCCATCTTGGTGGGTTTGGCGGGCATTCCTCCCTGTCAGACTGGACCGTGCCTTATGGCACGGTCATTTTTTTTTGCACATTGGGCAAACAGAGCGTATTTCGCACAAAATTCAGCGGTTTTAAAACTCATCTACTTTTTTTGAACCTAGCTGTTGACCGAACGCTGCCCCTTTCGTAACGTCACAACCAATAAATAAGTCGGCCAGTCCGACGGGGAGAAAAAATAGAAAGGGAGCTGTAATGGTTCCCTTTTTTAATTTTGGTTCCAACATGTTCACTTCATAGAAGCATCAGCATGCAATTCCTCGCCGAAGCGACGGATAAAAGCCTGACACTGCTTTAACCCCATGGTACAGCCTATGCGGACGTCCAGAAAAAAAGAGGCCTTCATGTTCAATTCCCTGACCCCGCTTTCATTGTTAGCGATTCTTGCGCTCACAGCCCCGCTGGCGGCACAGGAAGGCAGCACCGCTGCTACCACCGCAGACACTGAGGCAACCCAACCAGAAACCGCTGCAGATCAGGGGCTCGATCTTGGCGAACCCGTTGATGATGGCCCTCAGATTGGGGATCGCTATTCTAAAGAGAAATTTGGTGATTGGGATCTCGCTTGTGTCCGGACTGAAGAAGAAACAGACCCCTGTTCATTATTGCAAATTCTAAAAGATTCCAACGACAACCCTATGGCCGAGTTTTCAATGTTCCGGCTTGGACAGCAAGGTGGGCAAGCCGTAGCAGCAGCCACGGTTATTGTCCCACTGGAGACCTTGTTGCCTGCGGCATTGACAATCTCAATCGATGGTGCACCCGGCAAGCGCTATAATTATTCCTTTTGTAGCCCGTTAGGTTGTGTCGCGCAGATTGGGCTAACCCAATCAGACATCACGGCCTTAAAGAAGGGCGGCGAAGCGATTTTGTCGCTTCGACCAGCACCAGCACCTGATCAAATCATCGAAATGAAAATGTCGCTGAAAGGTTTTACCGCCGGCTACAATATCGTTGACGTTGTTCAGCAGTAAACACACCTCACAAATGTCTTAAAAAAACCGCTGCTCAGTCCTGAGTAGCGGTTTTTACTATGACGGTTGATCAGATTTGTCGAAGCGCCAGCACAGCGTTCAGGCCACCAAATGCAAAAGCATTACTAAGAGCAACCTTGACCTCTACCTCGCGGGCCTCGTTCGGAACCACATCAAGAGCACATTCTGGGTCAGGTTCCTGATAGCCAATTGTTGGTGCAATCACGCCATCTCGAAGAGCCATTATACAGGCCAACAATTCTACGGCGCCAGTACCACCGATCAGGTGACCGTGCATTGATTTGGTAGACGAAATCATCAACTGATCTGCATGCGGCCCAAATACATCCGCAACCGCAGCGCATTCTGTTTTGTCATTCGCGGCCGTGCCTGTTCCGTGGGCATTAATATAGCCAACGTCGTCAGTGTTTATGCCGGCGTCTGTCAACGCCCCAGAAATGGCTCTTGCCGCGCCTTGTTTGCTTGGCATTACGATATCAGCAGCGTCCGATGACATTGCAAACCCAATCACTTCGCACAAAATATTAGCCCCACGTGAACGAGCATGATCAAAGTCTTCGAACACAAAAATTCCTGCACCTTCACCTTGGACCATTCCGTTGCGATTAGCGCTAAATGGGCGGCAGGCATCTTTTGACATCACGCGCAAACCCTCCCAGGCTTTGACCCCGCCAAAACACAACATGGATTCAGAGCCGCCGGTGACCATTGCAGGTGCCATACCTGTACGAACCATTTGAAAGGCTTGTGCCATAGCGTGGTTGGAAGACGCGCATGCCGTTGAAACAGTGAAACTTGGACCTTTCAGGTTGTACTGCATCGAAACATGGCTGGCCGCGGCATTGTTCATTAGCTTTGGCACAACAAAGGGATGCACCCGGTTCTTTCCATCTTCATAAACTGAGCGGTAGTTGTCATCCCAGGTCGAAACGCCGCCGCCAGCCGTACCCAGCACAACACCGGATTTGGCGGCAAGCTCACCAGTAAATTCAAGGCCTGACTGCTCAATCGCTTCATTCGCAGCGATTAGGGTGAATTGAGTGAACCGGTCATAAAGGCTCATCTGCTGCCGGTTGAACCGGCCCTCTGTTTCAAATCCGCGGACCTGACCACCGATCTTAATCATCAAACGGTCGACGTCTCGAAACTCAAGTGCGCCAATACCACACTGGCCTTCGCTCATTGCTTTCAGGGTGGCTGAAACCGAATGCCCTAACGCATTTATCGTACCGGCCCCAGTGATGACAACGCGTTTCATGAAAGTAGCCCCTGCTCACAACTCGTTGTTATTTATTAGAAATCAGTTCTTCTATGCCAGCCACGATAGATCCAACGTTGGTAATATCGAAGTCGCTTTTCGCGGGCTCATTGGCATTAAACGGCACGGTAATGTCAAACTCTTCTTCGATTGCGAAGATGCATTCAACCACCCCCATACTGTCAATTCCAAGTTCGTCCAACGTGCTGATAAGCGAGACATCAGAGGGTTCTAGAACTGCTTGCTCGGCGATGATGGCAAAAACCTTTTTCTGTATGCTCATATCTGTTCTCTGATCGATTGCGATAATGATGAATTAGCCGCTTGCCTGCTATTTGAAAACAGCCTTTTTCAGCGCATCTATATCGCGCATAATGCGTGGTAACCGTCTCTGTGATTTATACATTTCGGTATGTGTGTCCATTTTAACAGCCGGGTACCCCATTATCACCCTACCAGCTGGAACATTTGAGATAATTTTGGTCCCGCCGCCAGCAACAACCCCATTGCCAATAAAGATATTGTCGTTCACACCGCACTGTCCGGCTAGCACCACGTTGTCTCCAATATCTACCGATCCAGATACTCCGGTCTGACCACAGATCAGGCAGTCATTTCCGACACGAGTGTTGTGCCCGATGTGAACTTGATTATCGAGCTTGCTACCATCTCCGATAACAGTATTACGAATTGTTCCATTATCAATAGTGCAATTGGCTCCAATTTCTACGTTATCACCGATAGTTACCGCACCTAACGAATGTATTCTCAACCAAGTCTGCGCTTCGGCGTCCCCTTGATCCGCCAAAGATTTTCGAACATTTTCAACCGCTGAGGTTTCAGGTGTCACAAACGAAAATCCGTCGCTACCAACACGGGCACCAGGTTGTGCTATAAACTGATCTCCGATCGTCGCTCTTGCCCCTATCGACACCATCTCACGCAGAAAACCAGCCTCGCCGATCACCACATCAACTCCGACAAAGCAATGTGGGCCAATCACAGTTCCAGCGCCGATCTTGGCGCCTGCGCTGATGATGGATAACGGCCCAACACTCACATCGCTGGCCAAGATCGCAGCGGGATCAATAACAGCGGTTGGATGAATGCCGCCGCCAAAACCCTGCCCCAGGTCCAGTGTCGCAGTCACTCCTGCCATTGCCATACGTGGACGAGGGGCAAAAATCGCTGCACGGAGCCCCATCGACTGCCAATCTGCTTCAGGCCAAAGAAGCGCCGCCAATGCTGATCCTTGCCCCAGTGCGTCACCGTATTTAGGAGACATTGCCATCGCAAGGTCTTTTGGCCCCGCATCCTTAGGCTCGGCAGCACCGGAGATCATCAAATCCAGATCGCCCTGTGCTTCTGAGCCCAGGGCCTCTGCTATCTGGCGAATGGTATACATTTCAGGCCCTTCCCGGCGATTTGGTATTGGGCCTGAGGATTACCCCTGAACGCCGCTTAACACCACCCCTGCCCGTTCAAGCGCATTCCAAACTTTTGCATCACGACCATAAACATCACGGCGGTATTCAGCCCGACCTTTAGCCGACACAACTGCAGTCCGGTAAATGATGTGAACAGGAACCTTTTTATCAAGCTCCACTTTTGTCTCTTTACCGCTGTTCAGAACGCGATGGAAAAACGCCTTGGGGTCTTCGGTTTGACGTGCAAGCAATGCATAAGCAAAATCAAAGGGTTGCTGCAAGCGGATACAGCCATGTGAATAGGCGCGTACTTCACGCGAGAACAGGTTTTTAGCCGGAGTGTCATGAAGATAAATATTGTACTTGTTCGGAAACATGAATTTGACCAGCCCCAACGCATTTCGACTGCTCGGTGGCTGACGCATCGCAAAAGGGAAGCTTCTTGTAGTAAACTGCGTAAAGTCTACCGCACTGCGGTCAACTCTACGACCTCGGCTGTCAGTGATTTCCATGTGGCCAGCTGCATTTGGGTTCTGTTTGAGCTGAGGAAGGTACTCTTTGGTTACAATCGAGCGCGGCACATACCAGCTCGGGTTAATCACCATATGCTCCATTACATCAGAGAATTCAGGGGAGCGGCGATCACCTTGGTTCTTTCCAATCACCGAACGGGTTTCAAATGTGACGTTGCCGTGGTCAATAATTTTGGCCGTAAAGTCCGTTTGGTTGACTAGGACATGGCGTTCACCCCGGTCAGTCGGCAACCAACGTTCACGCTCCATCGCGACAATCACAGATTTCAAACGGGTCAGAACGGATTTGTTGATTTCCGCTACCGTGCCTTTTCCTGCGACACCGTCAACTTCCAACCCATGATCTGACTGAAATTGCTGAACAGCACTTTCCATCGCCAAATCGTAATCTCTGGTAGCACTACGTTGCAGATACCCCATGACAATCAACCTGTCGCGAAGAGCAACAACATCCGCGCCGCTTTGGCCTGGTTCCAGTTTGCGGTTTGGAACAGTGGGCCCCCAGCCGCCCTGCTGTAGCAAAGCTTCGAGGCGCAGTTTTTCTTTCATTAAAGCACGGTACTGAGGCGAAGCAGGTGTAAGAGAGCGAATAAAGGACATCGGTTGCTCATCCCGCATGCCGACCAAATATGTTGTCCCGTCAACACTCGGCTTTTCGCGCACCATCCCATCGTCAATCTGCGATGGGACTAGAAGTCCCGTTTGAACGTCGCGAGCATAGTCCACCAGTGCACGGCTTAATGCGACCTCGACCAGTCCAACGTCGCGAGTCGTTCGCGCATTTTTCATCTGTTCAGTCAGACGGGCAACTTCGACAGAACGGTCTGGCAAGCCATGTACTGACACATTACCAAGTGCTTCTAGCAATGCTGCGCGACGTGCTTGGCCCTCTGTGTCGGCCCCGGTCCAAATCGGCTGATAATTGTTCTCACGGTAAAACGCTGCCACGGCATCGTCGACCGAAGCAGCCTCGGCAATTGCTTGTTTGAACGCGGTAACCTGCGCATACGCAGGTGCGACACCAGTCCCCGCAGCCAGCCCACCAAGGACCAGAGCAAAAGCACCTGCTTTTAGTTTAGCCGCCAGTTCAGCGCGGGGAATACACATCATATTATAAAGTCCTTGAACAGCTCACAGATCGATTTAAGGCACTGCCTATATGAAACTTTGGTAAATACTAGGGGGAGAAGTCCATTCACATTTGCATCAGTTTGGATTGGAATTCCTATCTGATGCTGTGTGGTCTCAACGTAGGATCCTAGAAGTTGAATGAAGGGGAAAAAAGTCTGGTTAACATCATAATTTGCGCAAAAATTCGCCGAAAATCCTAGATAGATACAAGTTGCGACAATCCTTTCTTGGCACACGAATCGACCTATGGCATACATGTTACATCCGGGGATGGATGAAAACAGCGCTCGTAACATCGAGCGCAGGCAGGAATAGCGTACGGGACGGCGCAGTAACTATGGTAGAAACCAATTCTTCGGGTATCACCCGACGCAGCTTGCTGGGTGCTTTTGCGGCAACCACTCTTGTTGCAACTCCAACTTTCTCAAAGGCAGCAGGTTTTCTGCGCGGTGCAGGCGACATTCGGCGAATTCGAATGTATTCAGGCCGAACAGGTGAGCGGATCGACATGATCTATTGGATCGATGGCAAGTACATCAAAGATTCAATGAAAGAGATCAACCACTTCATGCGGGATTGGCGAAACGATCTGGTCAAAGAAATTGACCCCCGTACGATCGATATTATGGCCGCATCGCACAACCTCCTTGATGTAAACGAACCCTATATGATGCTTTCGGGTTATCGCAGCCCGCAGACCAACGCTATGTTGCGTCGCCGGTCTCGTGGTGTTGCTAAGAACTCATTGCATATGCGTGGCGAAGCTGCGGACTTGCGACTTGCTTCACGTTCAGTCCATCAGATGGCACAGGCCGCTCAGGCTTGTAAGGCTGGAGGAGTCGGAAAATATCGCCGCTCCAATTTCGTACATATGGATTGCGGCAACGTCCGCAGTTGGAATGGCTAAGCCAGAAATGATTCTGGCCATGCTACGCACCCGCAAGCGCAATGTTTGCGGGTTTTTACATTTAGTTTGCAGAGCTTCTGTAACTTCTAACAATGCTAGGTTTGATAGGCATCGACTCACAATTAGCCATTGCGGCTGATAGTTTCCGCAGCTATACCGCCGTTGAAATAAGCACCTGTAGCTCAGCTGGATAGAGCGCTGCCCTCCGAAGGCAGAGGCCAGAGGTTCGAATCCTCTCAGGTGCGCCATTTCTTTCAGATATCAACTAATCTGGACGATCTTGATTTGTGGATTCTGACGTATTGGCCGGATCAATCGAACTGACGACAGCTTTTTGTTTAAGCGACAACCAAAACAGCCCAACATATTTTACAACCTACATGTATTGCTTGATCAGTGTTGTAGGAAATCCGTCCAGAACACTTGGCATAGTCTGTAGCTGCATGGATGAAGAATTCTGCAATCCCTAACGCAAGTGAACCCGTGATGATGCCTACAAATCCTGCGTGTATTGTGCAGTGAGCAGCTAATGCATGGTACCATGGAACGCCGCATATCGGGGATGTATGGTTTTTTGCACGAGCAAGAAAGTCACCTTGCAAAGGATAGTCTGCCATCGCGTGAGCAAAAATCAACAGCGCCAGAACTTCCATATTCACCTCAAGTTTTGAAATATTGGTGCGTAGAGGCTTCTAACGTAGCAAAGCCAACGTTCTATCTCTGTAACCTTGTTCACTTTGACGCAGGCCGCTTGCGAGTACGCTGACAAAATGTTCAATACTCACGTCAACACGGTTTGCCAGTGTCGGATTATGACGAGTGCTCCAGAAAATGGCCGTCGCGCGCCCCTTATTCCACGGGGAAATTGAGGCGACTTATAAAAACTTACCAGATGGAATCGCTCACTAGTGGCTCAAGATGTCACCCAGTTACGTTGTTCTGGATCTCCCATTGATATTAACATCGGTTTTTCGGCCTGGCCTGATTTGAAGTCATTTTTTGACACCATGTTCTGCCACCCCCCCAAGACCAACGATTGCGCAACAGCACCGCCTAAAGTCGTGCCCGGTCCTGTGACAATAAAGAGATCGGGAGCAAATTCCTGAGCAGCAGCCCGAACTGCAAGGGTGAAATTGTAGGGTTGCACAACTTGTTGTCCTAAAGTGTAATCCCACAAAGCCTGCGTATTACAGGCCCCTGGCCACCACGTATGGCCACGTCCATCAATCAACGCAACATTAGGCTGACCAAACATGCTTTCTGGCAGTAGTTGACGACCTAATTCTGCAACGGGGTTCTGCAGATGTGTATGAAACGCTGCATGATTTGGCAGTCGCATTGGAAACCGCTCCTGCAGGACAGGTACAGACTGTTCAAAACCTTGCAATCCGGCCTCATTACCGGCCAAGACCAACATGCCCCCCAAATCAATTGATAGCAAAAGGGTCCGTCCATTTTCTCTATTAATTCTTGCTATTAGAGCCAGTAGCTCATTCTTCATTTGTGGTTGAGGTAGCCAGTTTTCGTCCACAATTGGATAAACCAACTGCCCCCCAATAAGGTGCTGTTGCATCAGCGTGCCCATGGTATTCACCACATGGAATCCATCGTTTAAAGAAAGCGCACCAGCAACAGCTAGCGCGATGTACCATCCCATTGAGTTGCCAGTAACTGCCACAACTTCGATATCATCCGCTAATGATTGTGCATCAGCAACAGCACTTGCATAGATCAACGGCGAAGCGACATCACCTCGTGAATATTTAGCCATTGAAAATTTGGCGGCACTGTCGATTTCGGTGACTGAATCCTGTCCTGCAAGACCTCGCAACTGGTCAAAACCCGTAAGTAGTTCAGCCTTATCAGCGTGATAGCGATTGAGATAGCCCAGCTCAGTTTTGTTATATGTACCACGTCCGGGACAAATTAGAACTGCGGTACGTGTCATCGTACATCTCCGAGTAAATCAAGGGCTGCTTTGGTTATGCTTTCTTTTGACGGCAGGCTGGCAGCATAGGCTGGCCCCGTGGCAATGAAGCAATCACCGGCAGCATGGCGGGCCGTTTTTATCGCCGTATGTTCGGAAAACAATGTCATCAATGCCTCTGATTGGCTGCCTGTACTGCGGCATTCATCGACGATCAGAACGCGTTTACACCCTTTTGCGGCTGCCAAAAGCGCCTCAGCAGGTAAAGGCGCGAGCCATCGCATATCAAGTATACGAACGTTGTATCCCTTAGCCTCCAACTCCACCCGTGCTTGGGTCGACAGGTACCGCCCATTTCCGTACGTGACGATAGCCAGATCATGGCCGTCGCCATGAATACCGACCTCTCCCAACACAATACTTTGGCCAACTGGAGGATAGGTTTGCATCCACCCCCCATCTTTGGCCGAATGCAGATCACGCATCGGATAAAGTGCGATCGGTTCTACGAACACCACGACCCGTTGTTCTTGTCGTGCCAGCCGAACGCATTCCCTCAACATCATCGCGGCCTCGGCCCCATCGGAAGGACAAGCAATAACTAGCCCCGGAATATCGCGTAGAACCGCCAGCGAATTGTCATTGTGAAAATGGCCGCCGAAGCCCTTTTGATAGCCCAGTCCAGCAATCCGAAGCACCATAGGATTTGTAAACTGACCGTCCGAGAAAAATGGTAAAGTAGCTGCTTCGCCCCGAATTTGGTCCTCAGCATTGTGAAGGTATGCTAAAAATTGGATTTCTGGGATTGGAACAAAACCATTGTGCCCCATTCCTATAGCTAACCCAAGAATGGACTGTTCATCCAAAAGCGTATCGATAACACGGTCCGGGCCAAACCTGTTGTGCAGTTTCTGAGTGACCCCATAAACGCCACCTTTACGGCCAACGTCTTCCCCCATCATCACCACGTCAGGGTGCTCCAACATGAGATCGGTAAGCGCCCAATTAATCAATCGGCTCATTGGCTGCGGATCAGCAAGTGCTTTCAAATCGGTGCCAAAGACAGCCGCACGCATGTCATTACTTGGACCGTTAATTGTTTTGCAAGAGCGTACTGGTGGGACTAAACTACGCGCCACCTCCGAAGCTGTTTTCAAATGTGGTCGCTCGACAACTTCTGCGGCAATGCGCTCCACACGCGCAAGTGTTTCCTGATAAATTTTTAGTGAAAGTTGTGGCGATAACGAATTGGAATCGCGTAATAAACGGACCGAGTGCAACAGAGGATCATTTGCCTCATCCGCCTCCACTTCAGCTTTGCTAAGATACGTTGTCGGCACGTCTGCCCCCGCATGTCCATAGAGCCGAACGGTGCTAAGATGCAAAAAGGCGGGTTTACGATGACAACGTACATAGTCAGCAGCTTGGGCCGCGACGCAATGTGTTTCAAATAAATCAAGGCCGTTCGCCTTAAAGTATTTGATACCAGGACGGTGCGCCATCGAGGCTTCTATCCAGCCCATCGGGGTTTTGGTGGATATCCCAATCCCATTATCTTCACAGACAAATAGTAGCGGCAGCGGCACCGACTGTACAGATGTCCAGCCAGCTGTATTGATTGCCCCTTGAGCAGTAGAGTGGTTGGCAGATGCATCACCGAAAGAGCACATAATAATTGAATCGTCCGGCAGTTTCTGATGCTCGGGAGGATGACGACGCGCAGTCCCAATTGAGTAGGCTACGCCCAAGGCTTTGGGAAGATGGCTGGCAATGGTTGACGTTTGCGGCGGGATCATAAGGTCTTTTGAACCCAACACCTTGTGACGCCCGCCTGATGTGGGATCATCGCTGGAACAGGCAAAGGAAAGCAACATATCCCATGCGATAGTTTGACCGGGAACCTGCCCCGCGCGGGCGACCTGAAATGCGGCGTCGCGATAATGAAGAAACGCCATATCGCTGGGGCGTAAGGCATGTGCCACCGCCGCCATACCCTCATGGCCGCTAGATCCAATCGTATAGAACCCCTGCCCGTTTTTCTGCATTTTCCGACTGGTTAAGTCCAGCGCCCGACTAACACATTGCGCGCGGTAAATAGCGACTGCTTCAGGGGCTGTCAGTGAAGCCGATGGTGGATGACCTTCGGGTAAATCATTTGCCCCCACCCGGTGGCGAAAACTACTATCAACAATCTGAGCGCGATCCATTTGAAATCCTCAATTCGGGTCAACTCCGCTACTGCGTATCGGTCAACCTAGGCCGAAAATCCAATGAAATAAAATCGTGAAAGTATGAGTAAAGCGAATAACAGCGAGTCACCAAACAAGCTCGCCCAGGCCGACAAAAAAGGCCGGCCAAAAGCATGACCGGCCAAATTCATGTTTGCATTCCCATGTTACCCGCGACGGCGACGCCCACCGCCACGACGGCCACGCCCCTCGCCTTCGGCTTCTGGAGCTTTGTTAGATCTGATCCACTCTCCACCATGTGGATCATTGTTGGTCAGGAAGTTGGCGGCACGTATCGCCTCCATTTCGCTTCCTGAACGTGCTTTGGTCGACCCAAGGCCAAACATGGTAACAAAAGCTTCGTCTTCCATGCCTTCAGGTAGGATGATGCCAGCAGCTTCTACAATTGCCTTTTTCTCAGCAATCTTCTTCTGTGTAACAGGCAAGGCAACAGGGTTCATAATGGCACTGGTCATGCCCGCCCCCATGGCCATCGGCAAAAAGGCATTGTTGATACCATGCCGATTAGGCAGACCAAACGAGATGTTTGATGCGCCACATGTGGTATTTACGCCGAGCTCTTCACGTAGTCGACGCACCAATGCAAATACCTGCAGGCCAGCGGTTCCCATTGCGCCAATCGGCATAACCAATGGGTCAACGACGATGTCATGTGCTGGGATACCAAAGTCAGCGGCGCGTTCGACGATCTTTTTGGCTACTGCAAAACGAACGTCGGGATCTTCGGAAATACCTGTATCATCGTTAGAGATTGCTACCACCGGAACATTGTATTTTTTGACAAGTGGTAGCACCAATTCCAACCGATCTTCTTCACCGGTGACTGAGTTAAGAAGTGGTCGCCCCTCAGCAGCTGCAAGTCCAGCCTCAAGCGCACCTGGAACGGAACTATCAATACACAATGGTATATCGACCAAGCCCTGAACCATATTAACGATCTTAGCCATAAGCGGTGGCTCAGTCTCGTTTGGGTTTGGGTTCGAGTTGTAGACAACGCCAGCGTTGATATCCAGAATGTTAGCACCGGCCAAAACCTGTGCCAAAGCGTCTTTCTCAACAGTTGAAAAATCCCCCGCTTCCAACTCGGCCGCCAATTTTTTTCGCCCCGTGGGGTTGATACGTTCACCAATGACGCAGAACGGCTCATCAAAGCCCAGCGTTGCGGTTTTTGTTTTTGATTCTACGACGGTACGGGTCATTATTGATCCTTAGGAGTTGACCGGCTTCGCCGAAGCGCCGCCATTGTTGATCGCCCAATTGGCATTGGTTTTGATCCCGCCCAACGGGAAGAAATGCACATTGGTGATGTTGAAATCTGGGTTTGCAGCTTTGTGCGCCGCCAACTTAGTAATCACATCTGTTGGTTCATATGGCAGCAGCAACTTGGTTACATCCATTGCACGTTTCTGGAGTACCTTCAACGAAGGTCCGACACCACAGGCAATGGCAAATTTAATCAACGTCTGAAGCTTGGCCGGTCCAGCAATACCAATATGGATAGGGATATCAATGCCTGCATCACTTAACGCATCAGCCCATTCAATAATTGGATCGGCCTCAAATGCAAACTGCGTTGCAAGCGCCATTTTAGCGTCGGTTCGTTCAGAGAACTTCTGTTTCCATTTAAGAGCTTCTACGACGTTCTTGTCAGATCCATCGGGATCGATATCCCGATTTCCCTCTGGGTGACCCGCAACATGCAAGCTTCTAAATCCGGCCTTATCGAACAGCCCAGTTTCCAGCAATTGCATCGAGCTTTCAAAATCTCCATGTGGATCTTTGACGCCACCAGCAAGCAACAGGGCTTGTTTGACGTCTGCTTCACCCTGGTACCGTGCGATCCAGTCAGCAAGCATCGCATGATCTTGAATGATACGGGCCGGAAAATGAGGCATCACAGGGAAACCCTGATCATTCAATTTCTTGGCTGTCGCAATCATGTCTTCAATTGGGGTGCCTTCGATATGGGCGACATAGACTCGGGTGTCTTCGGGCAACAGATCGCGAAAATCCTCGATCTTAGATGCGGTGCGCGGCATCACCTCAATCGAATACCCCTGCAAAAATGCTTCAACCTGAGGGTTGACGGGCTGAACACCAGCGGCGTCACGTTTTTTAAAGTTCAACAAAGCCATCACGGCCTCCCATAGTCGTGTCGAGCCTAGGCCCATCCGTCGTTCTGAATCAGCGTCTTAAGAAGATCCTGATCATATTCAGCCTCGAGCCGTTCGGCTTCGGAAACAACAATTTCGGCTGCATCACCTTCTACAGTATAGGAGGCCGCTTTGCGCCATTCTGCCAGGTAGGCATCGGCGTCTTTTGCGTTCACCTTCATGGCTGCGCGGTCGATCGCTTGCTCGAACCGTTCCTCCAATTGGCGCTTAGAGCCACGACGACCCTTTCCGACAATAACCTGCGCCGGAATATCGCGCCAGTAAACGATGGTGACCTCAGGCATTGCTGCTTCCTTCCAGATAGCTCTGATACCTTTGGTTTAGTGCGCCTATGGGAAGCGCGTAGGTCGAATTTCGACAAACCGGGGGTTCTGAGCGACGTTTTCAATATCAGGAAATTACAATTTTGCTTCGTTGAAGGCTACAACCCCGCACCCTCATAATTTTCATCTGCTTTATGAATTTGACGGGAGCGAGTTCAAGCAGATGTCAGACAGAGCGTCACAGCGTCTTGCGTGTGCCTGCCTGCGCACCTATTGTCGGATGTAACACGATAATCGGAGGGCGTGACTCATGGCGCCCAAGCGTTCTAATGGTACGGGCGCGTTCCCCAAGGCGGTAGAGCCACCTGTGCCAGCCCGACCCAATCCTGATGCGCTGTATGCAGCGTTGGATCTGGGTACAAATAGCTGCCGGATGCTGATTGCCCAACCCAAGGGCAGCGGCTTTCATGTAGTGGACAGTTTCTCCAAATCGGTGCAGCTCGGCACCGGGTTGGAGCGGACCGGGCGATTGTCACGGTCTTCAATGGCGCGTACCGTTCAAGCGCTGCGCATCTGCCAACAGAAACTGAAACGAAACCGCGTCACCCACATGCGGCTGGTTGCCACAGAAGCCTGCCGCCGGGCTAAAAACTCGCGAGAGTTCATTCGTCAAGTTCGGCGCGAGACCGGGCTGACATTGGAAATCATTCAGCCCGAAGAAGAAGCACGACTCGCTGTTATCTCTTGCGCACCACTGGTTTCGACCCAAACGGAACAGTTGTTGGTGGTTGATATTGGTGGCGGGTCAACCGAATTAGTGTGGATTGATATTTCATCGGTTCCTCGTCGCGACCGGTCTGCTGCCATTATGCGCCTACACAATGGGTTCCGGACAACCGACAGCCTGTTCCCTGCGGCCAAAGTTGTTGACTGGATCTCGGTTCCGCTAGGTGTGGCCACCCTTCGAGATCAGTTTAACGATGTAGAAGACGACGGCGCGCGCTTTGCGCTGATGAGCTGGTTTTTCGAGGAAAATCTGGCTGATTTTGCTCCTTATAAGGATGTGCAAGCTCGGGCTGGGTTTCAAATTGTGGGTACGTCTGGCACAGTTACAACTGTTGCCGCCTCACATCTCGGGCTAAAACGATACGACCGCACCAAGGTAGACGGATTGCGGATGACCAGTGACCAGATTGACAAAGTTATCCGGGGCTACCTGGATCTAGGACCCACAGGACGACGTCAGGATCCACGCATTGGCGAAGACCGACAGGCCCTAATCATGTCTGGGTCAGCCATCCTGCAAGCCTTGTTGCGGTGCTGGCCAACTGATCGTCTGTCTGTTGCGGACCGCGGCTTACGAGAAGGTTTACTTTATGCCCAGATGAGCGCGGCAGGTGTTCTGGACGATGGTCCGTTTTAAGATTTCAACGCTTCGAATTCGTAGATATCGCTTCCACACCACGACAAATTTTGTTTCGAATTCAAATGCATATGGTCAAGTACTTTGAGTCATATGGCTCCGTAAGTACAGTCAAATAGCTTTGATTGCAGGCTCTATCCTCGTATCGCGTCTTACCAGCCATTCCAATTATCATCGTTCCGCCCTCTCCATTTCTGCGCAAAACTCGCTGCACACTTAGCCCACACACTCCTGAAAAATTACAACGTCAACGATACGAAGCTCTAAGCCCAAAAGAGAGCACAAGAGTGGTGACTTTTTCGGCGCTTTGCTTTAAAAACCTAACTACCCGCTCTATTTTATAAAGCGGGTAGTTTTGGGGGAATGCCGAATGGCAAAAGCTCGGACTTATAAATTAGGTTGCCCAATTGCCCGCGCATTGGACCGCGTTGGCGATCGATGGACTTTACTAATTTTGCGCGACCTCCACGCTGGCCCAGGACGGTTTACAGAACTACAAAAGGGGTTAACTGGAATTGCTGCGAACCTGTTGACCGACCGCCTGGCCAAAATGACAAGCGATGGTCTGATCGAAAAAAATCGAGAAAAGCATGGTGCAGTTCTGTATCAACTTACTCAAACCGGAAGGCGCACAAGCAGCCTATTGTTTGAGCTAGCGCAGTTTGGCAGGCAGTTTCCGCCGCAAGGTGAGGTCTCTCGCCCCGGCAATCTACGAACACTTGCTGTCACGTTAAGCACCGCCTGTCAGCGCGCGGTCACTACAAATACTCACTTAGAAGTATCCATATTGGTTGATGGAGAAGTTTTTTTGCTCATCGCCAGATCGGGTCAAGCAACATTGACTTACCAAGCAGCGATGAACGCTGACCTGGAGCTAAAAACTTCGTACGATGCGATGGTGGCTTTGACCGAAGGGAAGATCACTTTTGAAAAATTTGCTGCTGAAGAATGTGAATTCATGGTTCACACTAAAGGCAAGGAATTCGAGTTTATGGCACTGATGACCGCAGCGCTTGAGCAATTGAAGGGTTAATGCCCCTTTTCCTTTGGCTCGTGTTACCCTAAATCGGCATGAAACACGCTGATGGTTCCAAGTTCTGAACCGACTGGCGGAATGAAACGGATCTATGTGATGGCTAAAACACCAACTGGCAAAAATACCTCTGGACGCGGTCAACGCGACCTTAAGGTAAAGGTCAAAACCGCACGCGGCCGCACACTGAGTTCGAGCCGCTGGCTGCAGCGACAGTTGAATGACCCATATGTTAAGCGCGCCAAGCTCGAAGGCTACCGCGGGCGTGCTGCCTACAAAATCATGGAAGTCGATGATAAATACCGCTTTTTGGTCCCTGGCGCTCGTGTCGTCGATCTGGGATGTGCGCCTGGAGGCTGGTGCCAGGTTGCAGTCAAACGCATCAATGCTCTGGGCGAAAAAAAGGGCAAGGCAGTCGGCACAATTTTGGGCGTCGACCTTCAAGAAATGGAGAGCTTGGCCGGTGCAGAATTGTATCAGCTCGACTTCATGGATGATGGTGCTGACGTTCAGGTTAAAGAATGGCTCGGTAGTAAGGCAGATGTGGTGATGTCAGATATGGCTGCGGCCAGTTGTGGACATAAACAGACTGACCACTTAAGGATCATATCTCTTTGCGAAGCCGCAGCTTATTTCTCATTCGATGTTCTTGAAGAAGGTGGTACTTTTGTCGCCAAAGTTCTTGCCGGCGGTGCCGAAGGTGAGCTTCAAAAACTCCTAAAGCAAAAATTCACGAAAGTGATGAACATGAAGCCACCTGCGTCTCGCTCCGACAGTTCAGAGAAATTCGTTGTTGCAATGGGCTTTAGAGGCTGATGTCAACCAAACCAAGCCCCTAAACACGCCCGTTTGACGGTACCACTAGCGATCGCTCAGCCATAGTGCGCAGCATCAGCGTGTCTTCGCCCTCGCCCGCACTACGGCGAGAGACTTGTAGCCGTCGATTGACCTGGTCTGACGCATTTTTCTGACGCAGCATTTCAAACAGTTGCGAGTGGCGAATTTTTTTACCCAATTTTGTCATCGAAACCCTCTAACCGGTCACCAAACGATCCTTGCTATGGTTAATGGCTAGCTAACAACTAAGCCGGGCAAATGGCCGAAATAAGGCAATTTGGCCACTTTTCGTCAAGAACCATAGTTACGAAGGAGAAAATCACCGATTGCATTGCGGCTCTTGTTCTTCCCCCATCAATTATCACAGCTGCTAGAATCCAGATCCTTGCTTGAGTTCACGCCTTGATCTTCTTCATCAAAAATGCGGATCAACGCGCCGTTAAATTCAGCGCCAAAGATTAATATCGCCGCATTCAAGTAAAGAAACATCAGTGCGGCCATCGCACCAGCTAAGCCAGCATATGTCGCTGAATACCGGGCGAAACCTCCGACATAGACCGAAAAACCCCAACTGGCACCCCACCACAAAAACACTGTCAAAACTGCGCCGGGCAATATCTGTACAAGACTATGTAGGTGCCCAGGCAACCAAACATGACAACCCAACACCGCAAACAAGGGTATAAGCGCGACCAACACCCCATTCACCCCGGTCTCCCATCCCAGAGAGATAGATACCTGGGGAAAATACTCAGACAAATTCAACACAAACAATGGCAAAAGAAATTCGAAAAATGCAACTGCCATAATTCCAGCACCACCGAGAATGACAAACATCAAACACAACAATCTGCTTTTCCAGAATGGCCGTGTATCGCTATCGCGATAGGCTTGAACCATGGCCAATCTTACCGCATCAACGCCATTTGAGGCAAAATACAAGGCCAGAACTCCGCCAAAAGTCATCAGCTTCGAATTAGATGCTGCCAGGACAGCGTACAATTCCCTTACAATCGGTTCTGCTACGGCCTGTGGCCATGCGCCAAACAACAGATCCAGCATATCATCCAGCTGCACATCCTGTGACAACGCTCCGGTAATTGCGCCAGCAAGTGCAACGGTGAACAGGACGAATGGGAACAAGGCCAACATCATCGACATTGCAATATGGCTGCTAAGCACCCAACCTTGTTTTCGGTTAAAACGCTTAGCAGCAGCCACCAGCGCGGGTGGCAAGGCTTGAACAAAAGTCAGCGGCATTGGGCCTGTCTCATCGTTGGAAATTCGGGGGCAAGTACTCCTGGTTGCAGCTAAGCCCTTTGGGCAATTAGGTCTTACGCGCAACAGGTATGCAACAACTTTGTATAGTATCCCCTTGAAAATCTGTCTGATTGAAATCGCTATTGATCAGTATGCTAAGTCTGGAGCTTTATGAACATGAGCAGCTCGGTCTAACGCTAAAGGGAGACCTCAAATGGGGTAAACACCTGATCGCGCGGTCAAGGTGTAGGGCGTGATAAATCGATTGAGACAGGAACAACCCCATGTGGCCATACGTGTGGCTGTGACCAAAAAATCTAGTTGGGACAGAATCTATGTTATCGGTAACTCTTAGCTCACTCATCGTGCTAATCATGTGGACTGCAGCAGGCATATCTGCCCTAAGTGCAGCCCGCACCGCCAGAACACCACAGGGCGCTATGGGATGGGTCGTTTTCTTGCTGGCCCTGCCCATTGTCGCTTTGCCCGCCTATTTGTTCTTCGGCCACCATCGCTTCAAAAACTATCGCGCAACGAGACTGCAATCTGAACGCGTGGTGCGCAAAATCAAAAGTTTCCCGCAGAACCACATCGCGATTCCGGAAAAGATTACAGTCAACCCTGCCCCGTTCCAAGCCGTAGCCGGGCTGCCGATATGTCGAGGGAATGGATTTGAGCTGCTGATAGACGGACCGGAGGTGTTTGACACTATTTTTCAAGCCATGGACACCGCACAGGAATATGTGTTGGTACAATTCTATATCGTTCGTGACGACGACTTGGGTAAGCAATTACGGGACCATATGATTGCAGCAGCCCACCGTGGAGTGGCTGTCTGGTTCATAACAGATGCGGTGGGCAGCCATGCACTGCCCCGGAGCTATTTTGCTGCGTTAGGAGCTGCGGGAGTAAACCTTGTGGATCCGACAACCAGACGAGGACCAAAACACCGATTTCTGTTAAATTTTCGCAATCATCGCAAAACGGTGATCGCAGATGGACAGATTGGATTTATTGGTGGTCTGAATGTAGGTGATGAATACCTAGGGAAAAGTGCAAAAATTGGCCACTGGCGAGATACCCATGTCCGCTTGACCGGTCCAGTAGTCTTGCAGTTGCAGCTGGTCTTTGCCGAAGACTGGCATTGGCTAACAGAAGAGCCACTGTTGGATTTGCTAACTTGGGACGCTGAACATGCAAGTCAAGATCTTTCCGCACTCATAATCGCGACCGGTCCTGGGGACAACACTACCGAAACTGGGTCAATGATGTTTTTCTCAGCGATTTCAGCTGCCAGAAGACGAGTCTGGCTTGCCTCGCCCTATTTCGTTCCTGATTTAGATGTTGTTGCCGCACTGAAGCACGCAGCACTACAGGGTATAGATGTGAGGATCCTTTTGCCGAACAGTATCGACCACTATGCCCCCTGGTTAGCAGCATACTCCTACTTCGACGACCTTCGTCACGCTGGAGTTAAGATACTTCGTTACAACCATGGTTTCATGCACCAAAAAGTCATTCTGGTTGACGATAGTATTGCTGGTATAGGTACAACCAACCTGGACAACCGTTCGTTTCGCTTAAACTTTGAAGCTATGGTATTCTTCTTCGACAACGGGGCTGCACAAAAGGTGGAGACGATGCTTGAGCAGGACTTCTTGCATTCGGTTGAGCTTACGCAAACTCTGGATCAGCAAAAATTCTTGATCCGGATTGGAGCCCCCGTTGCAAGATTGTTTTCGCCGGTACTTTAATTACCATTTCTATCTTCATGTGTAAAAACAAAAACTTTTCCCAGCGCCCCCACTAGAAAAGCTGTACTAATGCCAAATCCGAGCAACCCTGTTACAGCTCCAAAAGCAGCAAAAATACGCAAATCGGGCCCTACAACAACATCGCCATACCCAACAGTTGTGTAAGTCACCAAAGAGAAATAAATCGCTGTATTCCAATCTGGCAACGCCCCTGAAAGAACAAAGCCAGACGACCAAATCCACACCTGCAATGTGTGCGCAAATAGGATGTATGACAGGGCCACTGATATCAGAACCGTCGTGTGCCAAGGCATAAACAACTTACCGAACCGACTGGACATGTTTCGCAAAGCATTGGCACACCGCAGCAAAATGGCAGTTTCCAAAATCAAACATAGTATCAGAACAAGACTGCCCCAAAGTAACTGCTGTAGAAGCGACATCTTGTATCCCTTTGGTTTTAAATACATAATAGTAGTCAGCCTGCCTCCGTTTTCCGGGGCCACTATATTGGACTATTGCGATTTCATGCAATCGTCAAACACTCTCCAATATAGATCTACTTTTGCATCTAGTTTTCGATCTTCTGCACTTTCACTGCTATTGGAAGGTTTTGTATCAATGTCACCACCAGTTGACGTAGAAACCCCAAGCGAAACTGAACCGGATAATCTCAAACGTCCACGGTGGTCTCCGATGGTCAGCCCACGAGGCTTGTAGCCACTGTAGTTTTCCGCCCGTTTAGCGCAGACATCTTTCATCAAATTTGCACGTGCCGGCGCTGCAAGCGCAAATACGATACAAGCAGGTCCCACGAACCAGCCAAATTTACTCATGTGATGTTCACCTTCGCTCAGAGATGCCCTGTTGTCTCCTTGAGCTAGGGCAACGTCAATTCAGTTCTCCAAACCACGCGGCAATCCGCCATCCCTCTTGGTGCTGGACACTCTCCTTCAACAGGTATTCTGTTACACCAACGGATCGCAGTCATATGGCGGATTGGGAAATGACCGATAACACACTGCTTCAGATACGGAATGTGAGCAAATGTTACTCAGGCCTAGGTGAGTCACGCGCAGTTTTACGTGATGTCTCGCTCGACTTACAGGCCGGAAAAAGCATCGCGCTAACTGGTGAAAGTGGTTCCGGCAAAAGCACCCTTCTGCACTTAGTTGGAGCATTGGACTACTACGACAGTGGTGAAATAAAGATCGCTGGCACCAACTTGACCAATCTGAATGACAGTGCCCGATCAGAATTGAGACGCAATACGGTTTCCTTAGTTTTTCAACAATTCAACCTCGTACCCTCGTTGAACGTGGCGCAAAATATTTCACTTCATGCCCGGTTGGCCAACCGTGTCGATCAGACCTGGATTACATCATTGACTAGTCGGTTAGGTTTGACGGAGCTAAGCGATCGCTATCCTGAGCAATTATCCGGTGGACAGCAACAAAGAGTAGCCATTGGTCGTGCCCTAGCTGTACGGCCAAAGTTGCTTCTGGCGGACGAACCAACCGGCAATTTAGATGAAGTCACCAGCACTGCAGTGATGGATTTGATGCTCAATCTTGTCCATGAAAGCGGGGCAGCCCTGTTTTTAGTGACCCATTCGGTACAGGTAGCAAATCAGCTGGACCGAAGGGTACATCTTAGTGCTGGAAAAATTGCATGAAACGTGCAGCCCTAGGAGCATTACTCTCGCATTGGTGGCGTCATCCTTTGCAGCTGATAACATTACTCACAGGACTCGCATTGGCCACCGGACTGTGGTCAGCGGTCCAGGCGATTAATGGAGAGGCAAAAGCCAGTTATAACCTTGCGACCTCCGAGATCGGGGCAAGGCAAAATGAAACCCTCGTCCCTAAAACCGGATTTATTCCTCTTTCGCGTTACGTGGAGTTGCGTCGTTCAGGCTGGAGGCTGTCTCCTGTACTGGAAGGACGCTGGCCGCAAAATACCGGCTCTCTTAGACTTATTGGTGTGGATCTACTTAGCCACCCAACCTTTTCAAATATGGTCGAAAATTCAGATTCCGAGTCCTCCTTTTCTCTTGATGCACTTAGCTCGCAAGAACAGCTATTTCTTAACCCCAAAACGTTGGAACAGTTGACTGTTCATGTTGATTTACCGCCAATCGTCCAATCTGACCAAATTCCGATTGATGTTGCGCTAGGTGACATTAGCCTGGTCGAACGCCTATTGCAGCGGCCGGGTCAGATCACGAGAATGATAATTTTACCCGAGCAACCATTAGGTTTGCATCCGTTGGAAGATCTGGCTCCGGAATTGCAGCGTCAGTCATACGATGCGGGTCAGATGTCGCGGCTGACTGATAGTTTTCACCTGAATCTTACCGCGTTTGGCTTGTTGTCTTTTGCAGTTGGACTTTTCATTGTGCACGGTTCAGTTAGTTTGGGTATCGAACAGCGCCGCGGACTGTTTCGGACGTTGCGGGCAATGGGCGTTCCTTTGCATTTATTGACTGTCCTACTGCTTTGTGAACTTTTGTTGATCGCTATTGTTGCTGGGTCCGCTGGTCTCGTACTCGGGTATTTGATCGCAGCCGCGCTATTGCCTGACGTCAGTGCAACGCTTTCGGGCCTATACGGCGCCACAGTGGAGGGCAGCCTGAACCTACGGCCAGGCTGGCTGATATCCGGCATTGCTATGGCCGTGGTTGGCACGCTGATTGCAAGCACTCAGGCCATTACAAACATCTACAAAATGCCCTTGTTAGCCACGCCTGGACTTCAGGCTAGGGCTCAGGCTGCAAGTAGCCAACAATACGGCATGGCTGTCTTGGGCCTCGCCTTAATGGCTTTTGGAACAGCGTCGATGTTGGTTTTCGATGGATTGATTGCAGGGTTCGCCCTGCTCGCAGGGATGATGTTGGGGACAGCTTTGATGTTGCCATTGCTGCTATCGTGGGTTTTGACACTTGGTCTACGCAATGCACGTAGCGCTCTCGGTGAATGGATCTGGGCCGATATGCGCGCTCAACTGCCTGGGATCTCACTTGCTTTGATGGCTCTCTTACTGGCCCTCGCTACAAACATAGGTGTAGGAACAATGGTTTCCAGCTTTCGCCTCACCTTCCTTGGCTGGATGGATCAGCGATTATCTGCGGAGTTGTACGTAACTGCAAAAGACGAAGACCAAGCGCAGAAACTCGTCCTTTGGTTGACCCGTCGCGATATTACGGTTTTGCCAATTCGCTGGAGCGAAGTGCCGTTCCACGGAACGAAACTACGCATTTATGGTGTGCAAGACGATCCCACCTACAGAGAAAAGTGGCCTATGCTGCAGGTTCAAAACGGGGCTTGGGACCGGGTTTCAAATGGCACTGCCGTGATGATCAATGAACAGTTGGCCCGTCGACGTAATCTTTGGCCGGGCGATGATTTGAACCTTACACCCAGTTGGAAAATGACGGTGGTTGGTGTCTACTCTGACTATGGCAACCCGCACGAGCAAGCGATCGTTACTCTACCAGTACTGCTGCGACATGCTGACAACGTTCCAAATCTTCGGTTTGGCTTGCGGCTCCCCCCATCAGGTGTTCAAAACTTAATTAAGGAAATCCAGCAAGAGTCTGATTTCGAGGGTATAACAATGGTTGACCAAAATGACCTAAAAGCCCGTTCGCTTGCTGTTTTTGACCGTACATTTGTAGTAACCGGCGCATTGAACCTGCTCACATTGGGGGTCGCAGGGTTTGCAATCCTGACTAGCCTATTGACATTGTGGAATATGCGTTTGCCACAACTCGCACCAATTTGGGCATTGGGGATCACGCGACGCCAGCTTGCATGGCTGGAGTTGTGGCGCAGTCTTGCGCTGGCTGCGCTGACCGCACTTCTTGCCCTGCCTCTTGGGTTGCTGCTGGCCTGGCTGCTTCTATCGGTAATTAATGTGGAGGCTTTTGGCTGGAAGCTGCCAATGTACATATTCCCTCTAGACTGGCTGCGTCTTCTTGTGATGGCTTTAGTCGCAGCGGCCATCGCTGCCGCAATCCCTGCCCGCAAACTCGCTCTCATCAAACCGTCTGAGCTACTTAAGGTATTTGCTCATGAACGCTAAGTCCTTTTTGACGGCAATGTTTCTATGCTTACCAGCCCCTGCTTCTACTCAGGGATTTGCTGGGCTCGGGACCAATGCAAATGGGTTCGCAATCCCACAGCAGGGAACGTTTTTGTCTTTCCCTGCGGACCACGGATCACATCCGAATTTTCGTATAGAATGGTGGTACTTAACCGCCAACCTTAAAGGAGATGATGACCTGGAATATGGGGTCCAATGGACCCTATTTCGGACTGCACTAAGACCCGGATCGGAGGATGGGTGGAGCAGCCCACAGTTGTGGATGGGCCATGCGGGCCTAACGACGCCAAACCATCAGTTCTTTGCTGAAAGATTGGCTCGTGGTGGCATCGGTCAAGCTGGCGTTACGGCCGACCCCTTTATGGCCTGGATCGACAATTGGGAAATGACCACCGTAGGGCCAACCCTTCAACAGCTGAACCTGAAAGCCAGCGGGGCTGACTTTGCTTATGAACTGGACATGTCGACACAGGGTCAACAGCTGGTTCTGCATGGCGACAACGGTTACTCTGTCAAATCCGCTGGAGGACAAGCCAGCTATTACTACTCACAACCCCACTACCAGATCACAGGTACGTTGAGCTTGCCTCATGGTCCTGTAGCGGTAGTCGGACAGGGCTGGCTGGATCGAGAGTGGTCAAGCCAACCCTTGGCCGAAGATCAAAGCGGGTGGGATTGGTTCTCTCTGAGTTTCGATAGCGGCGATAAGCTGATGGGGTTTGTACTGCGGGGAGCCAGCGCTGACTTTACCTCAGGCAGTTGGATATCAGCGGATGGAACGGTAACAGCTCTGCAGCCCGGCGACTTTCAGGCACTCGCGCTGAAACATAGTAACGTTTCTGGAAGGAGCATCCCAACAGAATGGAAAATCACCCTACCGGCGAAAGAGCTATCTGTTGTAATTCAAGCCGTTAACAAGCAAAGCTGGATGGGTACATCCTTTCCTTATTGGGAAGGGCCTGTCACCATCTCAGGCAGCCACACTGGCCGCGGATACTTGGAAATGACTGGATATGAATAGGGGCGCCCTAAGGCACCCCTATTTAGTTTAACGGACAACAAAAACAGAGCAGCTTGAATGGCGGACCACTCTGGCAGCATTTGGCCCCAACAGATAGTCCTGCAAATCTGGCTTATGTGCTCCAATCACAATCAGGTCAGACTTGGCCGTCTTTGCGGTTTTCAAGATTTCCTGATAGGCAGTCCCTGTGGCAACCAAGTGACGGATCTTTGCGTTACGCTCAGCCCCGACGGCTTGCTCACAAACCTCACGCAGTCGTATGGAGGTTTCCTTGACCGCTTTCTCATGATGATGTTCTTCAAAGAAACCCGACACCCAGCTTTCGCCAAAATCGGGCAAAACCGTCACCACATCAAGCTGCGCACCGTCCTGTTCAGCCAGCTTAGCCGCTTGAACAAGGACCATATTGTCAATCTCAGCATTACCAAGATCAACAGCGCATAAGATAGACTTGCTCATGCCGGTACTCCTTCTTTACTAGCCCGCCCGCGCTGCAGCATGGCCACCAGTGCCAACAATAGTAACGCCGGTAAGAACACCAGTTCCTTTGGCAATTGATCTGCGGGAGCTTGAACCGCAGTGATTTGAACGGGCTCGTCACCGTAGAAATCAAAGCTCTCGATCTTGGTCGAAACCGGCGTGCCAAACATTGGCTCGTCCAACTTCATCAACCCATCTTCTTCAAGCAGCATGAACCCGTAGGTATCAGCACGAGATTGCCCATCGCCCTCTCCTTCTATCACCATAACCAAGGTGGTAGATTTTACTTTAGATGTATCGAAATCCGGGCCTTGTACGGTAATACGTAGCTCAGATCCGACTTCCGCAGCAGTCAAGGCCTGCACCAGTTCGGTTGGTGCGACATCACTATGGGCGGGCATCAGCCGATCCATAAAGAAGTCAGGCCTAAACAGAGCAAAGGCGACAAACACCAGTGCGACGCTTTCATAGATACGCGATCGGGTAATGAAGTAGCCCATGGTCCCGGCTGTGAACACCAATATGGCTATTGTCGCTGAAATCGCGACAAGTATGCCCTGCCCTAACGTGACATCAATCAACAATAGGTCAGTGTTGAAGATGAACACAAAAGGCAGTGCCACTGTGCGCAACGAGTAGAAGAACGCGATGAATCCAGTCTTGATTGCATCGCCACCCGACACCGCCGCAGCAGCAAAACTGGCGAGCCCTACTGGCGGCGTTACATCCGCCATGATGCCAAAGTAGAACACAAACAAATGCACCGCGATCAATGGAACAACCAATCCAGATTGCGCACCAAGCTCAACCACAACCCCTGCCATCAAAGAGCTGACAACAATATAGTTGGCGGTGGTCGGAAGACCCATACCAAGAACAAGTGAAAGCAGCCCAACCAGAATGAGCATCAGGATCAAGTTTCCGCCCGACAGGAATTCGACCAGATCAGCCATCACCTGACCAATACCCGTCAGGGTCACTGTGCCAACGATGACACCAGCTGTCGCTGTTGCCAATGCGATACCGATCATATTGCGGGCACCTTCAATCAGGCCATCCCATAGATCGGCAACACCTTCCTTAAAGGCATTGGCCGTTTCGCTTTCACCGCGGAACATAGCCTTGATTGGTTTTTGGGTCAGCAGGATGACAAACAGCAACAACGTCGCCCAAAAGGCTGACAAGCCAGGTGACTTTTGCTCGATCATCAGGAAGTAAACCAAGACAATGATCGGCAACAAATAGTGCAAACCGGCTTTGTAGATTTCGCTGACAACTGGCAGCTCAACCACCTTGGCGTTAGGGTCATCCGCAACGAGATCCTCAACTCCTGAGGCAACCCACAACAGCGCAACATAGATCGCGCCGATAATGGCCGACATCACCAGACTGGACACACCAGGCATTAGATATGCAACAAGCTGAACCGGGTATTTCACGCCGTAACACAGCGCAGCAAATCCGGCGAAGAACAGTGCCATGCCGCCAATGGTTCGGCCCATCGAAACCACTCGATTGCCTAGTGTTGGCATGTTCCGTTTAACAGCTTCCAAATGCACAATGTAAACCAGCGCAATATAGGAAATCGTTGCAGGCAGGAAGGCATGGGTAATCACTTCGACATAAGAAATGCCGACGTACTCCACCATCAAGAAGGCCGCAGCCCCCATAACGGGTGGCATGATCTGACCGTTGACGGACGAGGCAACTTCGACCGCACCAGCCTGTTCATTGGAAAATCCAACACGTTTCATCAGTGGAATGGTAAAGGTACCAGTTGTCACAACATTGGCAATCGACGAACCGGAAATCAGGCCGGTCGCAGCAGATCCAACAACCGCAGCTTTTGCAGGACCACCACGCAGGTGACCAAGTGCGCCAAAGGCCATCTTGATAAAGTAATTGCCTGCCCCAGCTTTGCTGAGCAATGCGCCAAACAACACAAACAGGAAGACAAATTTGGTAGAAACACCCAGCGCAATGCCAAACACCCCTTCCGAGGTAATCCACATATGGCTCATCGCCTTCTTCAGGCTGGCACCTTTCCAGCGGATCACATCCGGCAGGCCGTCCCAAGAGCCAAAGAACACGTATCCTAAGAAAATCACCGCGATGATTGCCATTGCCGGGCCTAACGCGCGACGCGCGGCTTCGAACAGCAACACTAGACCGATCAATGCAAACCATTTGTCTACATCGTCAGCCAGCCCCCCAGAATTCACAACTTTCTGATAGAAAATATAGCCATACAGCGCAATGAATGCTCCACCTACGGCCATGAGCCAGTCTTGGATAGGGACAAAATTCCGCGGGCTGGTTTTCAGCGCCGGATAGGCCGTAAAGGCCAGAAATATAGCAAAAGCCAAATGGATCTGCCGCGAGTTGTTCACCACGCTGCCTGGAAGCAGAACATTCGAAAGTGGTGAGGCCAGAATGACCTGAAACACCGACCAAATTACCGCAACAATTGCCAAAAATAGCCCGATAGACCCTGGTGGGTTTCGTGCGCCGGCGTCCGAGGACGATACCAGATCTTGCAATTCTTCTTCGGTAAGCGGCCGATTTTCATGAACATTAGATGTCATGGATAATCTCCCCTTTGGCCGTCGTCTTATACGCGGCCTTAATTTTTGACGTTTGGGCTGCCCCAAGCGTAAAACGGGGCGCTAAAAGCGCCCCGCCGTATTACATAAGTAGGATTATTCGATCCAACCTTGCTCTTTGTAGTACTTGGCAGCGCCAGCGTGCAGCGGAGCAGACAGACCTGCAGTTGCCATTTCTTCAGGCTGAAGGTTGGCAAAAGCTGGGTGCAGCTTGCGGAACGCATCGATGTTTTCAAACACCGACTTAACCACGGTGTACACAGCTTCTTCCGAAACCTTATCCGAAGTCACAAAAGTTGCGCCAACACCAAATGTCAAAGTGTCTGCATCTGACCCGCGATACATGCCACCAGGAATGGTAGCTGTCCGGTAGAACGCATTGTCGTCGATCAGGCCAGACACCGAATCTCCGTCAACAGTAACCAGAACGGAATCACAGGCTGTTGTGGCTTCCTGAATGGAGCCCGAAGGGTGACCAACGGTGTATACCATCGCATCAATCTGATTATCACACAGCGCCGCAGACTGCTCAGCAGCTTTTAGCTCGGTTGCCAGAGCAAAGGCATCCATGCCCCAGCCTTTAGCTTCCAACAAAACTTCCATTGTGCCGCGCTGACCGGAACCAGGGTTACCGATGTTTACGCGCTTACCTTTGAGGTCATCAAAGTTGGTGATGCCTGCATCTGCACGTGCAACAACTGTAAAGGGCTCAGGGTGTACCGAAAACACAGCACGCAGACCTTCGAACGCACCAGCGTCAGAAAACTTGGATGTGCCGTGGAACGCATGGTGCTGCCAGTCTGACTGTGCAACACCAAACTCCAGTTCACCTTCGCGGATGGTGTTGATGTTGTAGACTGAACCACCGGTAGATTCGACCGAGCAGCGAATTCCGTGCTCTTTACGGCCTTTGTTGACCAGACGGCAAATCGCGCCACCTGTTGGATAGTAAACGCCGGTTACGCCACCGGTGCCAATTGTGATGAACTCTTCAGCCATTGCTGCAGGTGCCATAACAGCAGCCGCCAGCAAGGCGCCGATGGTCATTTTTGTGTTTTTCATGATCAAGTCTCTCCCACTTGTATTATGTACAGATCGGAAGACAGCCAATTTACGTTCTTAAAGGTGACCCATTTAAGACGTTTGAAAGGCTTGGTAGGCCTGTTTTTAGCTTTATCCCCGATCCTGTCGAAAGGTTTCATTGCCCTAAGTTCAAGTCAAGAGTGCACATTATTGTCGCACCCCTTTGTCAGGTGAAAATCGCGTATTTGACAACCGCAGCGAAACTTTCCCCGTCCCTGACAAAACAACTCACCTTCAATTTGCCGTTTCGCTCGTTACGACCAACAAACAGGTCGCAGAAATTGTCAAAATTGACCCTACGGCAACTTCAAGCATGACAAATCGTAAAAAAACCGCTATGCACTCGAAAATTATTTTTGGTCAGTTTACACAAGACTTTTTTGGGAGACATTTAGTGACATTGTTAAGCCAGTTAATTTCAGACAATCCATCAATCGATAGTTTTTGGTCACTGGAACGCTGCGTGTCAGTGGCTGCCCGCTCTGAACCTCATGGCCCGCGATCTCCACTTATGTTTGATGTTGAACCAGAATTTCGCTCAACCCCACGTAAATGGGATCTTATTTTAACTGCGGCCTATGAACGTGGTATGCGCGCGCGTTAAATCACCTTTACCGTTGTCGCAGAAATTAGCCGAAATGTCGTAGTACCGATGGACCTTCGCGAAACAGGCGCCTAATCTCTCGCTCTGGAAAATCCTTTTTCCAAAACAGAGTCGAGGAGCCTTCATGCAATACCACCGCCCAACTAGCTTCAACGAGGCTGCCGCCTTAGCCAATCAAGCGACTGGTGAAACCCGCTTCTTGGCTGGTGGGACTGATGTATTGGTGCAATTGCGCGCCGACATCGTTACACCCGACACCCTAATAGACATTAAATCCATTCCAGGTGTTGGCGATATATCCCAAGCCCCAGATGGAAGCTGGACCATAGGGATAGCTGTCCCCGGAGCTGAGATGAGAGAGCATATTCAACTCGGTAAGGATTGGCCGGGATTGGTCGAAGCCATGGATCTGATCGGTTCAACTCAGGTCCAAGGACGCGCCACATTGGTAGGAAACCTGTGCAATGGGTCACCCGCTGCTGATTCCGTACCTGCAATGGTCGCTGCTGGTGTAGAACTGTCAGTAACTGGCCCAACTGGCAGCCGTCGTATCGCGGCGGTTGATGTTCCAGTTGCCCCGGGACGCACCTCTCTCGCCAAAGGTGAAGTTGTGTCAGCCGTTCATGTTCCTGCTCGTGGTAAAAACGCAGGCGACGCCTATTTGCGTTTCATTCCCCGAACAGAGATGGATATTGCTGTAGTTGGATGCGCTATAAACTTGACGCTGGACACAGATGGTACTGTCACCGCAGCGCGGGTTGCGCTTGGTGCCGTAGCACCAACCGTATTGCTGGTTGAAGACGCAGCCAACGCTCTTATCGGCAGCTCATTGGATGAAGAGGCCCTCAACCGTTTGGCTGAAGCCGCTTCAGCAGCCTGCAACCCAATTTCTGACAAGCGTGGCACCGTCGAGTTCCGTACTCATGTCGCCGGCGTGCTGGCAAAGCGCACCGCCAAAATAGCCTATGCGCGCGCTCAAGGAGAAAACACATGAAGAAAATTCACGTTACAACCACTGTCAACAACGACAATGTCGAGTTTCTGTGTGACCCGCGTGAAACACTATTGGACGTCCTCCGTGATCGCCTAAACCTGACTGGTGCCAAAGAAGGCTGCGGAACGGGCGACTGCGGTGCCTGTTCGGTCACTGTAGATGGACGCTTGGTTTGCTCCTGCCTAGTTTTGGGCGCTGAGGCAGAAGGCAAGAAAATTGCGACTGTTGAAGGCATTGCAAAAGGTGAAGAACTGCACCCTTTGCAGCATAAGTTCATTGAATATGCAGCCCTGCAATGCGGAATTTGCACGCCGGGCATTCTGGTCGCTGCAAAATCTCTGCTAGAGAAAAACCCAGACCCAACTGAGACCGAAGTTCGCTATTGGCTCGCAGGCAACCTGTGCCGCTGCACTGGTTATGACAAAATCATTCGCGCCGTGATGGATACGGCAGCAGACATGCGGGAGGCTTCTTAATGGCTCTGGACGATCAAAAACCCTCAGGTTTCAAATTTGTTGGCACCTCCCCTGACCGCCCAGATGGTTTGGACAAGGTCACTGGGCGCGCCCGATTTGGTGCAGATGCCTATGCCCCCGGCATGCTGCATGGGGCCGTCGTTCGCAGCCCTCACGCTCATGCTCGGATCGTTCGAATTGACACATCCAAGGCCGAGGCGCTGGAAGGCGTCAAAGCTGTTGTAACCCGTGCTGATTTTGTTGATGGGCTACAGGGTGAATTTGGCTTTGTACTTGAAAACGTCATGGCCGGCGAAAAAGCACTGTATGATGGCCATGCAGTGGCCGCGGTTGCAGCAAGCTCGCAATTGATTGCCCGCGATGCAGTCAAACTGGTCGAAGTTGAGTATGAAGTTCTACCACATGTGACCGATGTTGATGCGGCCATGGCAGAGAATGCCCCGGTACTAAACGACAGCTATGCAGATGCATCAGTGCCTGCAGGGCACCACCCTAATGTCGTTCGTTATCACGACAGCGGCCACGGCGACGTTGATGCGGGCTTTGCCGAAGCTGATCTTGTCATCGAAGACAGCTTTAAAACTGAAGCCACTCACCAAGGCTATATCGAACCACACGCCTGTTTGGCCTCCCTTGGCGGCGATGGTAAAGGCGAGTTGTGGTGCACAACGCAGGGTCATTGGATTGCGCAAAAAACCTGTGCTGCATTGGTTGGTATTGACACATCGCAATTGCGAGTCACAGCATCTGAAATCGGTGGTGGGTTTGGTGGTAAAACCACCGTATTTATTGAACCCGTCGCATTGGCGCTGTCTCGCAAAGCAAATCGGCCGGTCAAGATCGTTATGACCCGTTCCGAAGTGTTTCGCGCAACTGGCCCGACCTCGTCCACTTCGATGGACATCAAAATTGGCATGAAGAAAGACGGCACCATTACCGCCGCTCAGGGTATCTTCCGCCTCCAAGGTGGAGCATTCCCCGGCGCGCCGATGGAGTTCTCAGCCATGTGTGCCTTTGCGCCTTATTCACTGACTAACGTCCACCAGGTTGGCTATGATGTGATTTCCAATCGCCCAAAGCAAGCCGCCTACCGGGCCCCGGGTGCACCAATGGCTTCATTTGCCGTTGAATCAGTCATTGACGAGCTCTGCAGCCAATTGGATCTGGACCCAATCGACGTCCGTTTGAAGAATGCCTCACGCGAAGGCACAAAAGCGTCTTATGGACCCAAGTTCGAGCGCATCGGACTTGTTGAAACCCTTGAGGCAGCCAAGGCACACCCGCATTACTCAGCCCCACTAGAACCCGGACAGGGTCGCGGAATTTCCTGTGGTTTCTGGTTTAACCACGGCGGTGAAACCTCTGTTTCTCTTGCTCTTTCCGAAGATGGTACTTGCCAGATATCAGTCGGCACGCCGGACATTGGCGGCTCTCGCGCGTCGATGGCGTTAATGGCCGCTGAAGAACTGGGCATCCCTTACGAAAACATCCGGGTCACCATCGCAGATACAGCAACGCTTGGTTACAACGACGTTTCCCACGGGAGCCGGGTGACCTATGCATCTGGACTAGCCACAATCAAGGCAGCCAAAGATGCTGTTGGAAAACTGTGTAAACGCGCCGCTGCAAAATGGGGCATCCCTGAAGATGCGGTCTATTGGGAGGATGGCTGCGCCAAGCCGTCAGGCGCAAATGCTGGTAATTTTGATCCGATGCCACTGGCAAAAATCACCAAAAGCATGGGCCGCTCCGGAGGACCAATTTCCGGGCATTTCGAAGCTACTCCTGAAGGTGCCGGCGTTTCATTCGGCACCCATATCGTAGACGCCGAAGTGGATCCAGAAACGGGCAAGACAGCTGTGGTACGCTATACAGTCATTCAGGATGCAGGCAAGGCTATCCATCCGTCATATGTAGAGGGCCAATTTCAGGGTGGTGCTGCGCAGGGTATCGGATGGGCGCTGAACGAGGAATACATCTACGGTGAAGACGGTCGGTTGCAGAACTCGATTTTCCTGGATTATCGCGTGCCGGTCGCCTCGGATTTGCCGATGATCGACACAGTGATTGTCGAAGTACCAAACCCCGGCCACCCCTACGGCGTTCGGGGGGTTGGTGAGACCGGGATTGTGCCGCCACTTGCGGCCATTGCGAATGCGGTATCCGCTGCTGCTGGTGTCCGCTTGCGTCACTTGCCGATGTCACCTCCTCGCATTTTGCGCGCCCTGAAAGACAAAGGTTAAATGGTAAAGGTCCATCTTTGGTCCGGTCTGCGAACGCTCACCGGAGGGTTAGAATGTGTGGAGGTTGAAGCCTCCACCACTGGCCAGCTATTGGCCGCTCTAAGCCTGAGCTATCCTGAGCTGGAACCGGTAATTGAATCAGGAGTATCGATTGCGATTGACGGTCGCATCATCGCCACCAGCCTGACCGAACCGGTATCAGCGGAGAATGAAATCTTTCTGATGCAACGTTTGAAAGGCGGATAGAATTGGGGCTCTGCCCCAAGCCCCGGGATATTTCTAGCTAGATGAAGATGGATAGAAAATCAGGCCCGCCGGTTACACAACCGGCGGGCCTTTGTGATAAATTACAGCTAACCGACTGATGTCGTTTTATTTCCTATGCCCTTCACACGTTCTCGCAGCCCCTGCATAAAGGCATAGAGCACTGGAATTACAATGACACCAACAGCTGTAGCCATCAGCATGCCGCCAAACACTGCAACGCCAATTGCCTTCTGGCTGGCCGCCCCTGCGCCCGACGCAATCAACAGCGGAACAACGCCCAGCAGGAATGAAAAGGCGGTCATCATCACAGCCCGAAATCGCTGACGTCCAGCCTCATAAGCAGCATCCTTAATCGACAAGCCGTCTGCTCGACGCTCCATGGCAAACTCGACGATGAGAATACCGTTTTTGGCCGCCATACCAATCAGCATGATCATACCGATCTGTGTATAAAGGTTGATGTCGCTGCCAGTTAAGGACACCGCGGAAACCGCACCAAACATGGCCACAACCACCGACAACAGAATTGCCACCGGCATCGTCCAGCTTTCATATTGGGCCACCAAGAACAAATAGGTGAACAAGACAGCCATAAAGATGATCACAATCACAAACCCGGATGAGGATTGCTGTTGCTGGGCGGTTCCAGTCCACTCAAAAGCGTAGCCTGGCGGCAGTGCCGTCGCAGCTTCTTCTTGCATAACCCGGATTGCGTCCCCAGTTGATAGGCCCGCCGCAGGTACCGCGGTGACAGTGGCCGACCGGAACATATTGTGACGCTTCAACATGACTGGACCAAGAATGTTTTCTACATCCATCAGCGTGGACAGCGGAACCATATTTCCAGCTTGAGAGCGGACATAGAGATTGCCGATATCTTCGATCTTGTCTCGATAAGAGCCATCAGCCTGCACCATCACCCGGTAAACCCGGCCAAACAGGTTGAAATCATTCACATAGAATGACCCTAGGTGTGCCTGCATAGTCTGGAACACCTCTGAGATGGCGACATCCAGAGTTTTGGCCTTTTCGCGGTCCAGATCAACAAACACCTGCGGGACGTTGGCCCGGAAGGTGGTATATGACTGACCAATTTCAGCGCGCTGATTGGCGGCATATACCAAGGACCCAACAGCCGCAGCCAAATCCTGAGGCGTACCACCCGCAGTTTGCTGAACTTCCATCTCGACCCCAGCTGACATGCCTAAGCCCGAAATCGGCGGTGGGTTAAAGGCAACGATGCTGGCAGCAGCCTCACCATTTGCAATGCCATAAATCTGACCCAAGATAGCATTGGGTTGCAATTCATCCGCTTCACGCTCATCCCAGGGATCAAGGTTAACAATGATCATTGCCCCGTTTGCACCAGAGCCATTGAGCAGGCTAAAGCCATTGACCAGAATGGTATTGTTCACCCCTGGGATCTGCTCAATCTGTTCATTGACCCGCTTGGTTACCACCTCCGTACGACCCAATGCCGCGGCATCTGGCAGCTGTACATCAACAAACAGGTAGCCATTGTCCTCGGCTGGCAAGAAACCCTTGGAGGTGACGCCAAAAAGCGTGCCCGTGCCTGCGTACATTGCTATGACGATTGCCACCGCCAAGAACGGCCACCGCAGTAAACGACCAACAATGCCAAGATAACCATTGCGCATGACGTCAATCACGTTTTCAAACTTGGCCAGTAGTCCCGTCGGAGGACCAGAACGCGCCTTAAGAACCAGTGCGCAAAGCGCAGGCGATAGCGTCAGAGCGTTGATCGACGAAATCACAACCGCCACCGAAATAGTCACAGCAAACTGAGAAAACAGTCGACCGGTGATGCCAGGCATAAACGTCACTGGAACAAACACCGCTAACAAAACCAAAGTGGTCGCAATCACGGGTCCAGTGATTTGCCCCATGGCCTTACGGGTTGCATCAGCGGGGCTCAGCCCTTCCTCGGCGATAATGCGCTCTACGTTTTCCACTACGATGATGGCGTCATCAACCACGATGCCAATGGCAAGAACCAAAGCAAACAGCGAAATTGTGTTCAGTGACATCCCCAACAGCAGCAAGAACGCAAATGTGCCGATCAGGGATACTGGGATCGCAACCGCTGGCACAATTGTTGCACGCCATGAGCCAAGGAAGACAAAAACCACTGAAACCACGAGCACAAATGCAAGAATTAGTGTCGACACCACATCGTTTAGAGATTGTTCAACGAAGTCAGTTGTGTTGAACGGTACGGAATAAACGACGTCGTCTGGAAATGACGCAGACAAGCGGTCCAGTTCCGACAACACGTTCTCTGATACGGCAAGCGCGTTGGCTCCTGGCGCCTGATAGACGGCCAGAATTGTTGCTTTGCTACCTTCATAATAGCCTGAAACACTGTAATATTCGGCTCCCAGTTCGATGGTGGCCACATCTCGCACACGCACGGTGCTGCCTGCCTCACCGGTCCGGATAACAATATCACCAAACTCTTCAATCGTTGTCAGGCGGCCCTTGGACTTAATGGTGTACTGGAATGTTTGGTCCCCAGGAACCGGTGGTGCACCAATTTGCCCTGCAGAGACCTCTAGGTTTTGCTCTCGTACCGCGTTGATTAGATCACCGGGGGTGATGCTCAGCCCAGCCATTTTGTTCGGATCCATCCAGATCCGCATCGCATAGCTGAGGTTGTTTAGAATGTCAGCTTTACCAACGCCCTGGACCCGGCTGAGCGCGTCCTTGATGTTGATGGCTGCATAGTTAGACAAGAAAACATCATCATAGGTATCATTGGGTGAGGTCAGCGTTGCCACCAACAGCATATTGGTGGAGCTTTTTTGCGTCACCACGCCAGACGATGTGACCTCGGCAGGCAGACCAGACATTGCCTGTGCTACTCGGTTTTGAACGTTGACCGAAGCAATATCGGGATCAGTTCCCACTTCAAAAGTGACCGAAAGGGAATAGCTGCCAGTGTCAGAAGAACTGGACGACATATAGATCATGTCATCAACACCGTTCACCTGCGCTTCTATTGGTGCGGCAACACTTTTCTCAACCGTTTCAGCGTTGGCGCCTGTGTAGTTGGCACTCACGCTGACCACAGGCGGTGTAATATCGGGAAACTGGGCGACTGGTAGCGCCAGGTACCCGATTGCCCCCATAATGGTCAGAACCAGTGAAATTACGATCGCAAACTTAGGTCGCGAAATAAATACGGATGAAAGCATGGCTTATTCTCCGGCCTGATTGGCCAGAACCGGATCGACCTTGGCTCCGGGGCGTATACGCTGCAGGCCTTCCACCACGACGGTTTCCCCCGTTTCAAGCCCATCCAGCACAATAATGCCGGTTCCCACAACATCCCCAGTTTCGATGTACCGCTGTTCAACCATCTGCTGGTCATCAACCACCAATACAAATGGTCCCTGTTGATCACGCTGCATCGCGGCCTGACTGATGACAATCCGATCCTCAGCTTTCTGCGCCTCCAGCCCAACGGTAAGAAACGATCCATCAACAATCAAACGGCTGGTATTCTCAAACTCAGCTCGCAGAGTGATCGCACCTGTATTTGGATCAATGCGGTTGTCAGCAAATGCAAACTTGCCACGTTTTTCCAGCTCGGTACCATTGGGAAGGACTACAAATACTTCGAACAATTCTCTTTCTTGTTCTTCAGTAACTTCTGCGCCTTCTATCTTTTGCAGAATGCTGACGAACTGTTTTTCGTTCAAAGCAAAGGAAACATAAATCGGGGCTTCGCGCACAACATTCACCAGCGGCTTGCTGGTTGGACCGACCACATCGCCAACACTGACAGCGACCCGGCCTACACGACCAGCAAAAGGCGCAAACACTTCGGTATAACTCAGGTCAAGCTCCGCCTGTTGAATAGCTGCCTTAGCAGCTCGAACCTGTGCCTCACTTACTTTTTCATTTGCGAGCGCTGTATCCCGCTCTGCTTCGGGAACCGCACCTCGCGTGAAAAGTTCCTGCTTTCGGGCAAGATCAACTGACGCCAGCTGTAGATTGGCTTCGGCTTTGTCTAAATCGGCGCGTCGGGCTTCCAACGTAGCCTCGTAGGCACTTCGCTCAATACGAAACAGCAGATCACCGGCCTGTACTTCAGCACCATCTTCAACCAACACTTCTTCAAGATACCCACTCACGCGTGCAATTACATCCACCTTATCTTTGGCTTCGCCGCGGCCAATGAAGGTTTCCGAGTTGCGGATGGGCTTCGTGACCGCCGCCATCACCGACACCTTTGGTGCTGGAGCAGTCTCTTGTGCAATGGCCATTGGCGCGGTGCAAAGAGCAATTGCGGTACTCACCGCCAAAATCCGGCGTGTCACGGAACGCAGTGCTGGTTGTGTTTGTTTGATACGGGTCATTCTTGCGCCTTTCGGGTGCATCCGGCGAGCAACTGCCTGCCGTGGCAAAGGAATCCCTAATGAAATTTAGGTTCAATTTACCCATGTTTATCAAGCGTACAGCCAACTGCAAGAAACCTACAACATTTGGCATAAGTTCGCTGATCTTCAGGTTCTGGCCAAGGGGCCGCAATTCCGATGGCCTAGAAACAAAAAGTCCCAGAGCGAAACCTCGCTCCGGGACCTCTTAGTCGACACCTGGTAAAGTTAGCGCTTCGGCAAAGGCATCCAATCAGCCATCGAAACATCAGCGTGGGCGAACTGGGGCATTTTCGAACCGAGATCCCCCATGTTCTTGATGTCTTCGGCATTCAGGAAATCCTGAGTGATCAAGGTTGGTGGCACAATAACCTGTGCATCAGGCGTTTCACCGGCCAACATCAGCGCCAAAGTCCGGACTGAAACTTCACCAACAACCGCTGGGTTGGTGGCAACAGTAGCTGCCCAGGCTGACCCCGGTTCGCGCATTGCCGAGATATCAGCTGTCGACACATCCGCTGAGTAAATCTTGATGTCTGAAGTCAGACCAGCCTCGTCCACAGCAATTTTTACCCCCTTGGCAAATTCATCATAGGGCGCAAAGATCACATTGATATTTGGATTGGCCTGCAAGACAGACCGCGCCTGGTTGGCAACCGAGTTTGCAATTGGATTATCCAAAGTCCCAAACATTGCGGCTTGCTTGATGCCTGGGTTGGCCGCTTTGATATCCTCCCATGCCACGTCACGACGGTCCAGCGGAGCAATACCCGGAACGTAGACATAGCCAGCGGTGAAGTTGTCACCATTGTCGACCACTGCCTGCTCAAGCGCCAGTTTGCCGAGCATGTAGTCCGACTGCTCGACTTGCGGAATAGCGGTGTTTTCGACATTCACATCAAAAGCGACAACCTTAATGCCTGCTTCAACAGCGCGTTGGGCTGCGTCCTTCATAGACTCAGTCAGCCCATGCTGAATGATGATCCCGTCAACCCCAAGCGCAATCGCCTGATCAACCATGTCAGCCTGCAAGGCCGCATCTTGGCGACTATCAAATACCCGTAAATCGACACCCAGTGCTTCAGCTTGGGTTTCAACTCCAGACAGATAAGACTGGAAAAAGTCACCCGTAGACAGATAGCGGACAAGGGCAATTTTCACCTCACCAGCCTTATCGAAGGGGGCTGGCATATCACCTGCCAGCGCCACCCCGCCCATTCCCAAGGTCAGCGCCGCAGCGCCCGTGAGTTTCAACATCTGACGTCTCAGAAACATGTGTATTCCTCCCATGAAATAACGATAATCAATGCCGCCCAGCAGAGGATCTGCGGGACGACAGGTAGAATGTGAAAACAAGCGCTGCGACCAGCACCGCTCCCTTCACAAAATCCTGCGTGTAGTAAGGGGCGTTCATCATTGTCAGCCCTTGCAACAAGATGCCAACAAACAGCGCACCAATTGCGGTGCCAAATGCGTTAGGACGCGCGGCCCCCAGTACGGCAAACCCGATCAGTGCCGCCGCCACACTGTCCAGCAACAGGTTGTTACCTGAGGCAATATCTCCGCGCCCAAGGCGCGCTGCCAATAAGATCCCCCCGACCGAGGCCAGAACACCGGAGATCATGTAAGCTAGGACTTTGTAACGACTGACGTTGGTCCCCACCAATTCAGCGGCGCGTTGGTTTGAGCCGATCGCGTACATTAGTCGACCGTGGCGCGTGAAACCGAGGAAAAGCCAAACCGCGACAGCCACCAAGAGGAACACAACGACGGGCATCGGAAAGAGTTTTTCTATAAACATATCAAACCGGTGACGGCCAATCCAAAGGAACTCAGCAGCAAAGGTTCCCTCTGCAATGCTCCCATCGGGTAAGCGCATACCGGTCGCAATCGAGTTGCCTTGAGTAGGTATGCGCTGCAATCCAATCAGCAGAAACATCATACCCAGAGTTGCCAGCAAATCCGGCACCCGCATTTTGACGATCAGCAACCCGTTGACCAACCCAACAAGGGCGCCCATTGTCAGGCATAGCAACACTGTTACAAGCGCGGAGTATTCCAGAATAACCATAGAATACGCAGACAGCATCAAAGATGAGGTCGCAACAGATCCAATGGAAAGGTCAAAGCCATCGACCACAAGTGTACTGGTCACCCCAAGTGCCAGAATGCCGGTGATAGCCACCGATTGCAGCACAAAAACGGCAGATCGAGGGCTGGCGAACCCCTCTGCCGCAAGGCTGAAGTACATAACAATCCCGGCTAGCAGAACCAAAAAACCATAGCGGATTGCCAAATTCAAAATACGTTCGTTGTTCATGATTTTCGTCGACTTATCCTGCTAGGGCTGGGCTGCGCGACGGGCCAGAGACCTCTGCCACCAGTTTTGCCAAATCTATGTTTTGGTTGATGTGTTCACCGGCTATTGCGGCCTCGTTCAGCACAATTATCCGATCGGCGATTTCAAGCGCCTCGTCGATCTCAGCGACAAATACTATTGTTGCACGCCCCTTGGCCGTGGCCCTGATATGGCGACCAATGTCACGCCGCGCTCCAATGTCCACTCCCTGAAACGGTTCATCAAGTAACAGGACCCGACCGGGCTTTAGCAGCCATCTGGCGATCATCACCTTCTGTTGGTTTCCTCCAGACAGGGTGCCAATCCCGTCACGATTGGATTGGCAAACGATGCCGATGCTTCCGATCATCTCTTCTGACGCGCGTCGCTGCTTTTGATCCGATAACTTATAGTAACGGCTAAAACTCCCCAGGAACGGCAGCGTCATATTATTCGCAATGTCAAAATCAGGGATAACTGCATTACTTGCACGATCTTTGGGCGACATGAAAACGCCGGCACTCACGGCGGACTTTGCATTGGCGGGCTGATAGCTACCGCCATCCAACTCCATTTTTCCTGCAATGGGCCGTGACAATCCAAAAATGACCTCAGCCAATTGGCTTTTGCCGCTGCCAAGCAAGCCAGTCACCGCGATCACTTCACCATCATTGGCAACCAGATCAATAGGAGGACTATCCTCACGAAGCTTGATGGCCTTTAAGCACAAAATAGGTGCGCTGTTGGTTGCTGGGGTAATATCCACATCCGTCATAGCGTGACCCAACATGGAGGTAACCGCCCCCTCATAATCCAACGGTTGAGTATCAAACAAACCCGAAATACTACCATCACGCATTGATACAATTCGGTCAGCAATGCGCCTGATGTCCGACATCCGGTGCGAAATATATAAAATCGCCACACCAGCTGACCTAAGTCGATCAATCAACGCAAATAACCGCTCGGCCTCTGTTGCTGAAAGAGAAGACGTAGGTTCATCAAGGATCAATAACTTGGGAGACCGCGCGAGTGCGCGTGCGATGGCAATCATCTGACGGTCAGCCACGTCCAGTTCGGATACCAATTGCCGCACATTCATCGTCAGCCCCATGGCCTCTGCAACTTTTCGCGCTTCGGCACGAAGTTTGCGGTCATTCACAAACAGTCCAGCACCTGGCGCAGTCAGCTTGTCCAACATGAGATTAGTGGCGACATCCAAATCAGGAATAACCCCGTCATCGATGGATTGATGAACAGTTACAACCCCTTGGGAAATTGCATCTGCCGCATCCACTGGCGTATAAGGGTTTCCAGCCAAAGCCAGCTCCCCTTTATCCGCTGAATGAACACCGCAAAGCACTTTGACAAGAGTCGACTTCCCGGCCCCGTTTGCCCCCATAAGGACGGTGACTTCCCCCGCACGCATAGCGAGATCAATTCCACGCAAAACACGATTGCTGCCAAAGGACTTCTCGACGCCGCGCACTTCGCAAATTGTTTGGCTCATACATCCCCCAACACACCTTGATGATGCGTTTCTTAACTCTTCCTAATCACACTATCAAACATTGTCAAACGATTTGACATATGTAGAAGTATGTGCAATTTCCGATCTAAGCCAAAGGGAGGAAGACCCAGCACATGCTTCAAACAACAGCGTACAAAGCTTTGACGTCAGACACATTGAGTACCCGCCTGGGTGAACTGACCTCTCTCACCAGCCGGGTTGGGACTGAAACCAAGGACTGGAAGATTCAGGAGGTCGGCGACGGCAATCTCAACCTTGTGTTCATCGTCGAGGGAAGCAAGGGCAGCGCTATTGTGAAGCAGGCCCTGCCCTATGTTCGCTTGGTTGGTGACAGCTGGCCGCTGCCGCTGTATCGCGCTTACTATGAACATGAAGCACTGGTTCGTCAGGCTGCACGCAATCCCGGTACCGTGCCCGAAATATATCACTTTGATAATGATCAAGCGTTGATTGTGATGGAGTTTCTATCGCCCCATACGATATTGCGGCACAAATTGATCGCAGGAGAAAGAGTACAGGGGCTGGCGACTTTCCTTGGAACATTTTGCGCCCGCACCGCCTTTCGTGGATCAGAGCTTTCCATGAAAAGTAGTGATAAGAAAACTGACGTCAGCCTGTTTGCAGGCAATATTGAAATACCAGCAATTACCGAGGCTCTGGTATTTTCTGATCCGTATTTCAACGCGGAACGAAATCATCACACCCCTGAATTGGGTAATGTGGTCAATGAATTGCGGCATGATGTCGAATTAAAGACGCGGGTCCAAGAGTTATTCATGAGCTTTGCCTCTAACACTGAAACCATGGTGCACGGCGACCTGCACAGCGGTTCGGTGATGTCTACAGCAACCGATAGCATGGTGATCGACCCGGAGTTTGCACAGTACGGCCCAATGAGCTTTGATCTCGGAATGCTGATTGCGAACTTCCTAATGGCCTACTTCAGCCAACCCGGCCATCGCAGTGAAGATACACTCGATGAGTATCAGGAATGGATATTGGCCATAATCAGTGAGAGCCTTGTCACGTTTGAAGACGAATTCACCACACTTTGGAACAGTGAACGCACAGGTATGCTGTATCCGGCGACATTGTTTGAGGATCAGGGACATTCCTCGCAACCCGCACTACAGTCGCTGTTAAACCGCATCCGCACCGAAGCCATGGGTTATTGTGGCATTGAAATGCATCGCAGGACACTATCATTGGCCCACAACGCAGATTTTGAAGAAATCAAAGACAGCGCAGTTCGGGCGTCTCTAGAAGCCCGTAACCTTATGATGGGCCGAGAACTTATTCTTACATCAGATAAAATTTTGGACGCCGGAACCCTTGTTGCCCTGGCACGCCAATACAACAAGGGGGATTTCCTGTGAAAGTAAATGGAACTCACTACCGCTCGCTTTGGTGGGACGCAGACAAGAACGCATTGCAGATTATCGACCAGCGTTGGCTGCCACATGACTTTCGCGTTCAGCAAATCGATACCCTCACGGAATTTGCTGACGCTATTGTTGAAATGCGCGTGCGAGGCGCACCGCTCATCGGCGCCACAGCGGCCTATGCCATGGCATTGGCAATGCGGTTGGACCCGTCAGACAGTGCAATGAACAAAGCTTGGGAATTTTTCAACGCAACACGCCCCACTGCGATCAATCTGCGCTGGGCGTTGAACCGGTGCCGCGATCTACTGCGTCCATTACCCACTGAAATGCGCGCCTCTGCAGCACTGACCCTGGCCCATGAAATGGCAGATGAAGATGTCGAAGTTAACCGCATGATCGGCGTGCATGGGTTAGAAATCATTAGAGAAATTGCTTCAAAGAAACCAGCAGGCGAACCGGTTCGCCTCTTGACACATTGCAACGCAGGCTGGCTCGCAACCGTTGACTGGGGCACGGCCACCAGCCCCATGTACCACGCACATGACGCAGATATTCCGATCCATGTCTGGGTGGATGAAACCCGCCCCCGCAATCAAGGTGCTCTGACCTCATGGGAACTGGGCTGTCACGGTATTGATCACCAGTACATTACCGACAATGCTGGCGGCCACCTAATGCAACATGGTCAAGTGGATATGGTCATTACCGGCACGGATCGCACCACCCGGCGCGGCGATGTCTGCAATAAAATTGGGACCTACCTCAAAGCGCTTGCAGCGCGAGATAACAATGTACCGTTTTACGTAGCCTTACCCTCATCTACCATAGACTGGACCGTTGATGACGGTGTTGCCGAAATTCCGATCGAGGAACGTGGTCAGGAAGAAATCACTCACGTACAGGGCCGGTTGGCGGACGGCAGCATTGGGACAGTTCAGGTAACCCCAGACGGTACTGCAGGTGGCAATCCAGCCTTTGACGTCACACCTAATCGTTTGGTCACAGGTTTAATCACTGAGCGCGGTGTCTGCGAGGCGAGTCCCAAAGGCCTGGCCGCGATGTTCCCTGATCGCGCCGAAGCTGACGCGGCTTGATCATGGCCCCACCCAAAGGCAAACCCACCGTTATGGCTAATTCCTCCCGATCTGACCGCCAAGACGATGCAATTCTAGAAGCAACCTGGTGTTACTATATAGAGGGTCTGAACCAGAACGATATCGCCAAGCGCTTGAACATCTCCCGGGCGTCTGTGGTGAATTACCTTCAAGAGGCACGTCGGCGCGAATATGTTCGGATTACAATTGATCCCGATATTTTCCGGCACCAGAAACTGGCGCGCGATATGGTTGCAAAATTCGGCCTCAAGGATGCATTGGTGGTGCCCTCGGAATTGACAGATCGTGGCACGTTGGAACGTGTCGCGCGCGGCACTGCGGATTGGTTGCCAACATTGCTGGAACCCGGTGATCGATTAGGTGTTGCCTGGGGCGAAACTGTTTATCGCGTGGCCGAGGCCGCACCTCACACAATCATGGATGACTTAACTGTGGTGCAGCTGGTCGGATCGCGTCCTGCGGCCCTTGGGTTTGCCGCAGAGACCTGCTCTGCAACCTTGGCACGACGATTTGGCGCCCATTGCATCAACCTTCACGTCCCATTGTTGCTGACAAATAAAAACCTGGCTGACCAACTCCGTGCAGAACCTGTGGTGGCAGAACAGCTTCAGGCCGTAGAAAATTGTAATAAGACGATATTTGCTGCCGGTACCTGTCGTGAAGACAGTCATGTAGTGCAAGCAGGTATCATCAGTGCCGCCTCAATGCGCGATCAGGTCACCAAGGGAGCCAGCGCTGTAATCTGCGGCCGAATTGTTGATCAAGACGGCGCAGCCCTGCCAATATCCATCGAGGACAGGATGATCGGTGTGTCGTTGGATCAGATGCGCAACAAAGATTTGTCTTTGATGGTTGGTACTGGGCCTGATCGAATTATGCCGATGCTGGCAGCCATAAATGGTGGCTATGCCACCCATATCGCAACCTGCACCGATACCGCTGCAGCCATGCTGGAGACAACGATTTGAAGTCCCCCTATTCTGACTGCACCGAACTTCGCCAAGCTGTAATCGATGCCTGTCTTTCGATGAACACTCTGGGTATCAATCAAGGGACATCAGGCAATGTTTCTGTGCGTGTGGGTAACAAGATGCTGATTACCCCGTCTGGGGTCGCATATGATCAACTGACCCCCGAAATGATTGTTTCGATGCCGCTCACCAGCGACACGCCCGATCCTGGACAGTTAAAACCGTCTACCGAATGGCGGTTTCATCAATCGCTGCTGCTTTCCAAACTTGACAGTCATGCGGTAGTTCACGCCCATCCTGTCTATTGCGGCGCTCTGGCTATGAACCGTCGCGAAATCCCCGCCTGTCACTATATGGTTGCCGCTTTTGGCGGCAATTCAGTACGACTGGCCGACTATGCAATTTTCGGCAGCTCAGCACTCTCGGACAACTTGGATAAGGCGATGCAAGACCGACACGGCTGCCTAATGGCCAACCACGGTTCCGTCGTTGTTGGTGACACTCTGGAGCGCGCCATGTGGCGGATGGTTGAGCTTGAAACACTGGCCAAAGGATATGTCACAAGCCTGAGCATTGGTGAGCCACACATTCTAAGCAATTCTGAAATCGAGGATGTCCTCGCTTCGTTTAACAACTACGGGCTGAAAGACGCGTAAATAAAAATTTCTCTTACTTTCATCAATTTAGGCGGCATACTTAACAATATGAGACGTCGTTTTGACACACAAAGGCCCGCTAGCCCTATGAACTTATTGAGTATTGCTGCAAGGTGCCGCTTACGACGATTCACTCCAAAGGACTATTCATGCGCGAACCGCTGATTTTCGACGGGCACAATGATGTTCTTCTACGCCTCCACCAACAAGACATCAGCCCAGGCAAAGATGGGTTCCAGGGATCAGGTGGGAAGCAAATTGATCTAGACAAAGCGCGTACCGGTGGTTTTGCGGGTGGGTTCTTTGCCATCTACATCCCCGGCGAAGCAGCCCTATCCGACAGTCACGACGAGATGATGGCAAAAAACTATGACTTGCCGCTGCCTCCTCAAGTGGAATGGGGCGATGCCATCAAGGTGGCGCTGTCACAGGCCTCTATTCTATTCAATCTGGAACGTGAGGGTGCACTGAACGTCTGCCGCTGTACACAAGACATCAAAAACGCAATGGCTGAAGGCAAGATGGCCGCTGTGATGCACATGGAAGGCGCCGAAGCCATTGACCCTGATTTTCACACGTTGGAAGTGCTTTATCAGGCAGGTTTGCGGTCTCTTGGCCCAGTGTGGAGCCGCCCAACCATTTTTGGTCATGGCGTTCCCTTCCGCTTTCCCAGCACGCCGGATACGGGTGAAGGGCTGACCAGCGACGGCATACGTTTGATCAATAAATGCAATGACCTGGGCATCATGGTCGATCTATCCCACCTGAACGAGGCTGGGTTTTGGGATGTTGCAAAGCACAGCACTAAACCGCTGGTCGCCACCCACTCGAACGCCCATCCACTTAGCATGCACAGTCGGAACCTGACTGACCGTCAGTTACATGCCATTCGCGAAAGCGAGGGAATGGTTGGTTTAAATTTTGCGGTTGCCTTCTTGCGTTCCGATGGTCGAATGGATGAAGATACCCCCATCACAACTATGTTGGATCACCTTGACTATCTTATTGCACAGCTTGGCGAAGAACGGGTTGGACTTGGGTCCGACTTTGATGGTGCCGCTGTGCCAAATGAAATCAAAACCATCGCTGGATTGCCAAACCTGCGCACCGCTATGGCTGACCGCGGTTATGACGCCGCACTTATCAGGAAGCTCTGCCATGAGAATTGGTTGCGCGTCCTCGACCTGACCTGGATGTAAAAATACACCGGGCCTTATTTGCCAATAAACAAAAGGGAGTAACATCATGAATGCTTTTACAAAATTAATGGGAACAGCTGCACTTGGCTTTGCCTTAGGCGGCGTTGCCCTGCCAGTTATGGCCGAAACACCAGCTAACATGCTGGTCATTGCCAATCGCATTGACGACATCACTACTCTGGATCCAGCACAAAGCTTTGAATTTGCTGGCTCAGACGTGCTGCGCAACATCTATGGCAAACTGGTCAACTTTGACCCCAACAACCTAGACGCTGGTTACCAGCCTGATTTGGCCGAGAGCTGGACTGTTTCTGAAGATGGCAAAACCATCACCTTCACCATGCGTGAAGGCGTCAAGTTCCATTCAGGCAACCCAGTTCGCGCCGAAGACGTGGCGTTTTCGTTCAAGCGCGTTGTCGCACTGAACAAAACACCATCCTTCATCCTGACACAGTTTGGCTTCACTCCTGAGAACATGGACGAAACCATCACTGTCAGCGGCAACACAGTGTCAATCACCACAGACAAAGAATACGCGACTTCCTTTGTTCTGAACTGCCTGACAGCGACCATCGGTGGTGTTGTTGATGAGCTGACCGTTATGGCCAACGAAGTTGACGGCGATCTTGGCAACGAATGGCTGAAAACCAACTCAGCCGGTTCCGGCGCATATAGCCTAACCAGCTGGAAAGCCAAGGAAAGCGTCACTCTGACTGCTAACCCTGACTTCTATCTTGGTGCACCAGCCATGCAGCGCGTGATCGTTCGTCACGTTCAGGAAAGTGCTACCCAGCGTCTGATGCTGGAACGCGGCGATATTGACGTGGCTCGCGATCTGAACCCATCAGATGTTGAAGGTGTTCGTAACGCAGAAGGCGTCGAAGTGCTCGAAGAGATGCGCGGTCGTCTGATGTATATCTCGATGAACCAAAAGCACCCAGAGCTGTCCAAGCCTGAAGTCCGTCAGGCACTGAAGTACTTGATCGACTATGAAGGTATGCAGAACAGCTTCCTCAAAGGCGCATATGTTACTCACCAGAACTTCCTGCCGCGCACCTATCTTGGTGCCGTCGACGAGAACCCGTTCTCGATGGATGTTGAAAAGGCAAAGGCTCTGTTGGCCGAAGCTGGTGTTGACGGTCTGGAACTGACTGTTGGTGTACGCGAAGCTCAGGAACGTCTGGAAATCGGTCAGTCGCTGCAAAACACCTTTGCGCAGGCTGGCATCACGCTGAACCTGGAAGTCGGGACTGGTAAACAGGTTCTTTCCAAGTACCGCGCCCGTGAGCTGGACATCTATCTTGGTGCCTGGGGCCCGGACTATCCTGATCCTCACACAAATGCAGGTACCTTCGCCTATAATCCTGATAACTCGGACGCAGCTCAGGCGACTGGTCTGTTGGCATGGCGTAACAGCTGGGATACCGGTAAGCTGACTGAAATGTCCGCCGCAGCCGTTGTCGAAGGCGACCGCAGCAAACGTGAAGTGATGTATCACGACATTCAGGCAACCTTCCGCGATACCTCACCTTTTGCTGTTATGTTCCAGAAGATTGAGCCAGCAGGCATCAACGAAGACGTCGAGGGTCTGAACCTCGGTGGCGCGATTACAGCGGTTTCATATTGGACCGTGACCAAGTAAATGTCGTCAACGCACTATAATCCGAAGAGGCAGCCCCGGCTGCCTCTTCCTTCTTGGCTCAAGGGCACGCTCGTCACCCTTGCGTCAATCTCGGTCACAATGCTTGGCCTGTTGTTTGTCACCTTCTTCATCGGTCGGGTAATGCCCATCGAACCGGTTCTGGCTGTCGTAGGCGAACGCGCCACGCAGGAACAATATCACGCGGCATATCTTGAGCTAGGGCTCGATAAACCGCTTATCGTACAGTTTTCTTACTACGTTTGGGATGTCCTCCACGGCGATTTTGGCATGTCGTTGTTGACGGCAAGACCCGTTGCTGACGACATCGGACGTGTGTTCCCCGCTACAATGGAACTGGCCACAATCGGAATTACCATAGGTATCGTTCTGGGTGTCCCACTTGGTGTGATCGCTGCCGTACGCCGTGGCAGCTGGATTGACCAAATTGCCCGCGTGGTGGCTCTTGTTGGGTATTCCATGCCTATTTTCTGGCTGGGCCTTATGGGACTATTGCTGTTTTATGGTGTGCTGGGATGGGTTGGAGGACCCGGTCGTCAGGGTATTTTCTACGAAGACATGATCCCGTCCGTGACAGGCATGATCTTAGTGGATTCCGCTCTTGCACGTGATTGGGGGGCCTTTCGTGACGCCTTTTCCCATATCATCCTGCCTGCCTCTTTACTGGGTTACTATAGCCTTGCCTATATCAGCCGAATGACACGGTCGTTTATGTTAGAGCAACTTTCGGCAGAATACGTCACCACCGCCCGGGTCAAAGGTATGAGCGAATGGGCCGTAATATGGCGCCATGCATTCCGCAATATTCGGGTTCAGCTGATTACGGTAATCGCGTTAAGCTACGCTAACTTGTTGGAAGGCTCAGTGCTGACCGAGATCATCTTTTCTTGGCCAGGTATCGGGAACTATCTGACAACGGCACTCTTGTCTGCGGACATGAATGCTGTGCTGGGTGCAACCGTGGTAGTCGGGTTGATCTTCATCTGCCTGAATATCTTCTCCGACCTTCTTTACAAAATTTTCGACCCGAGGTCCAAATGAGCAGCCAATCACTTACTCTGCGCCAATGGTTGCTGACCGACACACCAACCTCGCGCCGTCAAGCCCGCTTTGCCGCCCTGTACAAGGGCTGGTTATCGCTGCGTTCAAACCACATGGCTATGATTGGCCTGGCCATTCTGGTTGTTCTGGTAGGATCTGCAGTGTTTGCGCCTTTGCTGGCACCGCATGATCCCTTTGTTCAGAACCTTGCCAATCGTTTGCAACCTCTGGGCACTGAGGGTCATATTCTGGGAACGGATTCGCTAGGACGCGACATTCTTAGCCGCATGATCTACGGATCCCGGATCACCCTGTATATCGTTGCGCTGGTTGCGATGATCGCACCTGTTGCTGGCCTGCTGGTCGGTACAGTCTCCGGGTATGCTGGTGGTTGGACTGATATCGTCCTGATGCGTATCACCGACATCTTCCTTGCCTTCCCTCGCCTGGTTCTGGCACTGGCTTTTGTTGCCGCTTTGGGGGCCGGTATCGAAAACGCTGTTCTGGCGATTTCACTGACCGCCTGGCCCCCCTATGCCCGTATGGCGCGCGCCGAGACGTTGACGATCCGCTCTTCGGATTACATCAGCGCCATTCGCCTACAAGGCGCCGGTCCGATGCGGATCATTACCAAACATATCTGGCCTCTGTGTATCAGCTCGCTGATCGTACGGGTTACGCTGGATATGGCGGGCATCATTCTGGCCGCTGCGGGTCTGGGTTTCCTCGGCCTTGGTGCCCAACCTCCTTCGCCTGAATGGGGTGCGATGATTTCCGAAGGGCGCCGGTTCATTCTGGATCACTGGTGGATTGCCACCATGCCTGGTCTTGCCATTTTTGCCGTCTCTTTGGCCTTCAACCTCCTGGGTGATGGTCTGCGCGACGTGCTAGATCCAAAGGACAGCGCATCATGAGCACTCTTCTGGACGTAGATAACCTCTGGGTGAAATTCCCAACCCGCAATGGCATTTTTGATGCCGTACGCGGGGTCTCCTTCTCGTTGGGACGTGAACGCCTGGGAATTGTTGGGGAAAGCGGGTCAGGTAAATCCCTGACCGGCCGCGCCATCCTTCGCCTGATCCGCAATCCAGGCATCGTCGAGGCAGGTCATATCAGCCTGCACGGCGAAAACCTTTTGGATAAATCCGAAAAGGAAATGCGGGCGATCCGAGGCGAGAAAATCTCGATGGTGATGCAGGATCCCAAATTCTCACTGAACCCTGTAATGACTGTTGGGGATCAGATCATCGAAGCCTACCGGTTGCATGCCAAAGCCAGCAAAGCCGAGGCTTACAAAAAATCGGTGGAGATGCTGGAAGCGGTAGCGATCCGTGACCCCGAACGGGTGATGAAAGCCTATCCGCATGAAATGTCGGGCGGCATGGGGCAACGCATCATGATCGCCATGATGTTGATCCCCAACCCGGAAATCCTGATCGCGGATGAGCCCACTTCGGCACTGGACGTGTCAGTACAAGGTCAGGTCCTGTCGATCATGGATAAGCTGGTCAAGGAACGCGGCATGGGACTGCTCTTTATCAGTCATGACCTGAACCTGGTTTCACAGTTCTGCGACCGGGTGCTCATCATGTATTCTGGTCGCATTGTAGAAGTCTGTGACGCCGACAAACTACATGAGGCGCAGCATCCTTATACCAAAGGGTTGCTGGGCAGCCTGCCAAAGTTTGATGAACCAAGCGATCGGTTGCAGGTCCTGACCCGCGATCCGGCATGGCGAGACGCCCCCAGCGTGGAGGGACGCGCATGAGTACTTCAATTTCCATCGAAAACCTGAACGTCTACTTTGGCGAGCATCACGACCTGTTTCAGGCAGTGAAAAATGCCAGCCTTTCAGTAGAACAAGGCGCCAGTTTTGGTCTCGTTGGGGAAAGTGGATCAGGAAAATCCACAATCCTGAAAGCGATAACTGGCTTAGCCCCACAATGGGATGGCCATATGGCCATCGAAGGCGCTGATCTGACGCACAAGCGCGACAGGACATTCTACAAGACCGTGCAGATGGTCTTTCAGGATCCTTACGCATCACTGCATCCGCGCCATTCGGTTGATCAGGTGCTCACCGAAACCCTGCACCTACACGGGTTTGATGACATCAATAATCGGATCAACAAACTGTTGTTGGATGTTGGGTTAGGGCCAGCGTTCCGCTTTCGCTATCCACACCAGCTATCTGGCGGACAGCGTCAACGAGTGGCCATTGCGCGAGCACTCGCACCCGAGCCTGATATCCTGCTACTGGATGAACCAACTTCGGCACTGGATGTATCCGTTCAGGCTGAGATCCTAAATCTACTCAGTGACTTGCGGTCTGAACATGGGCTAACTTACCTAATGGTATCACATGATTTGGCTGTGGTGGCCCATATGTGTGAACGCGTCGCAGTCATGCAGAATGGTGAGATCGTTGAAATCATCGACGTTGCTGATATGCGCGCAGGCAAGACAACTCAGGACTATACGGCAAGTCTCCTGCATGCCTCTGCCAATCGGGTAGCATAATCCTGCAATTTCTGCCCGGTCACATTGTGATCGGGCAGTAAACTTAGTGCTGTGTCTTGGTCTTTGGCACCGAAAAGAAATAGTCTGATGCAATATCATCAGACAGTACTGTATCGGGTATGCACTCTGGCCCGGCCAGAAACACCGAACTGCCAAAATGCGCATGCAGACGCGACAAGCGCTGCAACCGCTCACCAATCAACTCTTCATAGAAATCAGTGTATTTGGGGGCTTTCTTCAACTCGTCAATCCGGGTGCGGTGGCGCGAGACTGAATACGCGTGGGCGGCAGCGATATCAGGGTCTGCCAGCAATCGATCCAACTCAATTTGCAGCGCCGGTAACATGCGATAGATAGAGCGATCCCGTTCAGCATTGTTGTTCATCCGAAACCAGTAGGCCATGCCTTGATCCCGGTCGACATGGTTCACCCTGCCCCGGTCCCGTTTAACCAGAAAGCTCTCTGCCGACCGCAGAGCATAATGATTTAATGTCACCAAATCATATCCAACCGTCTGCACCGTTGAACGCCAGGCATTTCGGTACTCTTCTTTTGGCATATTAACGCCGGAACCATTGACCCAGTTAATTTGATCCACCAGTTGTGGCTTCAATCCTTTGGGTCGATGTACCCCCAACTTCTTAAATAAGCCAATGTTGCGGAACAGCGTTTTAAACCCCCAGGCCTGATGCGGTTTACGGGTCATCAATGGCGCGCAATGGGTGAACTGTTCGGTGATCAGCTCATCACGGAATTCTTCAACATCTGCGTTACCAAACAGCCGCCAGGTCAACGAGATCATGTTGGCATCTGGCACTGCTTCAAACAGCGCCTTCAAAGTTCCATCTCCAGTGTGAACTGTGATGAACTCATCTACATCCATACAAATCGCCCAACCCGCATTTTGGATCAACGGCTCCTTTTCAGCCGAGGCCAGGGCCGCATGCTGAGGCTTCAAACCGGTATCGCGAAAGCGATTATCGCGATGTTGCACAATCCCTTTCTCCTGCAACATCGCCAACATTGTGTCAGTGCCGTCGTCGCAGTCATTGGTATAAACTAAGAAATCATCGACCCCGATTGCACGGTGATAGGCCAACCATTCCAGGATAAACGGACCCTCGTTTTTCATCGTGGTAACAATTGCAACCCGGTCGCTGTTCTGGTGTTGCGTCTCAGTATTTTCCTTTGGCATCCGAACAGGCTTACCTGTCCAAAACTTCGCCATATTCAACAGCTCACCATTTTCTATCAAACTGGATTTGGGCACGATCCTCGAGATTTTACCCTCGTCTTCGCCATCTGCCCGGTAACGCAGCGCCATACAGCGATAAAAAGGGATAACCTCGGCAGCAGGATCCGCTCCAGCAATTCGAACCAAACGCCAGACAACGGATTTGGGCGCGGCCGATGGCGCAACAACCCATCGCCTGTGCCGCTTTGGCCCGTCAAACCTGCTACAAATGTGATCGCTAAATCTTGCCTTGCGCCCCTTGCGCAACGCCCAAGGATAAACCCGTTCCCCAGCCAAGACCACCAATCCTTGTGGGGCTGCCACGGCCTTATCAAAAACTGTTTCTGCTTTTTCCTCGGGTGCAGGCACCAAGTCATAGACATCGATATTCATTACTGCACGCGCATTACTCAGAAATCGCTGACGTACCAATTCATATAAGTTCAGGACCCCCAGTGGCGCACTCCAAGGCTCAGGACTCGGGGCGTCCATACGATCCTTGCCTGGGGCATCAGGTGCGTTCATGGGGTGCATTTCCGGCCCAATTTCCGGTTTACCCAACGGCTTATCTGCCGCCAACACCACGATAGTCAGCGGATCATCCAGCCCATCAGTCAAAGCAATTTCCTGCTCCAGTTCAGCCGCAAAGCGATCCGCCTCTTCTGGTGGGGAACGGTCCACAATCACCGCCCCCTGCAATCCATGCCATCGCTGATGCCATTGCAACCAATCGCACAGTGTGCCTGCGGTTTCGCCATTGCGTTCACTGACAGCGCAGTTCAATCCGGCAAACAGCTCACATTCAGATTTGGTTGCAGGCTGGCCAAGAATGTCGCCGCCCAGCCTGAGCGCCGCACGGCTGCTAGCAGTGATTTGTAATGTGGCAACCCCAGCCCCACCGATACTCTTAAATTCAAGAGCTCCTCCAGGATCATCAACAGCAATGTCCCTCTCTGCGATACCCGGCATAAAGAACACTTTGGTCACCTGAGTATCGTCAGAACCTGGCTCCAGGTGGATACTGTCCAACACCATTTGTTTTGTAACAGGCTGCACAGATTCGGGCTGAGGAGAAAGCCCCATATTACGTCTTAGGACTGTCACTTATTTGCTCCCGAAACTCTCGGCATTCAGGCTTGCCTTGCGTCGTACCTTGAACCCTGATCGCAGCATACCCACCAAGCTCGACTTGCCCCACGCCAGATGGGAATTCTCGATATTCAAACGATACATATATATGTCTTTGCGATTCAGAATGAGCAGTTTGAAATGCAGTCTACTGAAATCACCAGTGACCGCTAGTTTAATAACGGACTTCAATCGAACCATTCATACCAAGACCAGTGCCACTGGCAAGTTTCCAACACATCAGGCACAGGCAACTGCCGAAAGCGGCTTATCTGCGCCAAAAATCTAACAAACATCAGCCAGAAGTGGGACGAAAACAGTTTATCAAATCACTTGTTACTCCCGATGGGTTGGTGCAACAGCCCAACCCAAAACCGAACATTGTCTGACATAGTTGACTCATTGTCTGACAATGTTACAGTCCACCACGAGTCACTACAAACGCGAGACCAAAAGTGCCAAGACCGGAACGAAATTCTCTTCCCTCAGACGATCTGAAGGCAAACAAGGTGTTAAACCACATCAAACCTCTTGTAGCTGGGCGGGATGTACTGGACGCATTGGTCGAACTGATTGAGGCGGCCAAGCTTACTGTTGGTGACAAATTGCCCCCCGAAGTTGAATTGGCGCGGCGATTGGGGGTTGGCCGCTCTAAAATTCGCGAGGCACTTAATGCCTGGCAAAAAATGGGCATCGTCGTGCGCAATAAAGGCGCAGGAACCCGGCTCGCTGCAGAAATCGCTTCGCATTCTGTCCATATGCCACTGACAATGAAACTTGAGGCCGAAAGCCTGCTTAGAACCCACGCGGTGCGTCGCCCACTAGAGATTGAGGCCGTCCGCCTTGCCACTGTCGAAGCAACCGATCAACAACGGAAAGTGATCCTCGCCCGCATGGCAGAGCTGATGGCTGTCTACGAGGCCGGAGAAGACTGGCGCCCAGCCGATCATCGGTTTCACAATGAGATTTTTGCAGCCACTGGAAACCCTCTTTTTGGCCAGCTAATTGCGCAAATACAAAAGGCCTTTCAGGACATCTATGAAGCTCCTTTTGGCAAGCCTCATCTGGGTCAAAGCAGCATCGTTCTGCACCGGCCAATGGCCGAAGCCATCGCCTCTGGTGATCAAATCAGCGCTGTAAATTATACAACGCAAATCATGGATATCGTAGAAGCCGAAGTGCGCGAGATCATAGGTGCGGGCAAATGACTGGCACAAACTATCCAAATCTCTCCTTGGCGACCATATTGGCCGAAGCGCACACCGAGAGCGGCGGCTCAGTGACACCACCCATCGTTCAAAGCTCTCTCTTTACCTTCGACAGTTATGAATCCTTCGAACATCGTATGGCCGGACATGGCTCTGATCCGATCTACACGCGGGTACAAAATCCAACTGTCGCCGCATTCGAAGGCTTGATGGCAAAGTCTGAAAAGGGAGAGGCAGCTGTGGGGTTTGCCTCGGGTATGGCAGCTATTTCGTCCACACTAATGACATTTCTCAAACCGGGTGACAGGGTTGCATGCATTGAACACGTCTACCCAGACACATACCGCCTATTTGAACGCCTATTGCGTCCATTTGGCGTCGAAGTCTCATACCACTCACCGGCAGCATTTGAAAATGACCCCAATTTGCTGGACGGTGTGCGACTAGCCTACCTCGAAAGCCCTTCCTCAACGGTGTTCGAAGTCACCAATTTGCTAAAAGTTGCAGAACATGCACGGCGTCATGGCACACTAACGGTAATAGACAATTCCTGGGCCAGCCCGATATTACAAAATCCTCTGGCTTTGGGCATCGATGTCACCCTTCATTCTGCCTCAAAATACATCTCGGGACATTCCGATACAGTGGCTGGGGTTGTGGTTGCAAACCAAGATCTGATCGACCAAATCCGAGAGCTGGCCCTGCCACTTTTAGGTGCCAAACTGGCCCCGTTCGAGGCCTTTTTGCTGACACGTGGTTTGCGAACATTAGATGCACGAATCCAACAGCATCAACGCACTGCGGACCTGATGGTGGATCGGTTGTCACGCCTGTCCTGTGTCACCAGAATTCACTCGCCCAGCTCAAATTCCGTTCCCGGCTTAAAAGGGCGGTCTGGCCTGATGTCGGTGGAATTCGCGCCAAACATCGACATCAAACGTTTTTCAAATGCGCTGTCCTTGTTCCGGCTGGGCGTTAGCTGGGGCGGCTTTGAAAGTTTGATAATGCCGGCGCAGGTCGGGCTTGCGCAAAAGGGCGAGAAAAACTCGATGCAACGGTTTGGCGTATCGCCGTCATTGGTACGCCTCAACCTCGGGCTGGAGGAGCCAGAGGACTTATGGGCTGACATCACAACAGCCCTCTCACACGCAACATTGTGAAGCGGGACTAGCCCGCCATTTCTTGGAGGAGAAAACATGAAGACTCTGATCAAAGGCCTTGGCCTAGCTGCAGTGCTGTCTGGATCAACAGCATATGCCGACACGACCTTGAAACTGGTAGAAGTGATCACCAGCCCGGAACGCACCGAAGTTTTGCAGGCAATGGTAGAAAAGTACGAAGCCGCCAACGAGGGCGTCGAGGTTGAAATTATCTCCCTACCGTGGGGACAAGCCTTTGAAAAGTTGGCGACAATGGTCGCAGGTGGAGACATTCCAGATGTGGTCGAAATGCCTGATCGCTGGCTTGCGCTCTATGCGGGGTCAGGCAAACTGGCCAATCTGGAAGACCAGATTTCAGCATGGGAGCATGGCGGTACGCTGACGGACAAAACCATGGCCATGGCACGTCTGGCCGGCGGCGAAGCCCATATGGTGCCCTATGGGTTCTATTTGCGGGCAATGTTCTACAACAAGAAACTGCTCGCTGAAGCTGGTGTGGAAAGCCCCCCTGCCACTATGGATGAATTCATGACGGCTTCGGCCAAAGTGTCAGAACTGGATGGCAAATCTGGCTATTGTCTACGTGGTGGCCGCGGTGGCCTGAACGCATGGGTGATGATGGCGGCTGCGATGAACGGCACCAATGACTTCTTCACTGAAGACGGAAAATCCCGCATCAACGAACCAGACTCGGTCAAGGGCTTTCAGTTTCTGATCGACATGTACCAAAATGGCAATGCACCAAAAGATTCAGTCAATTGGGGATTTAATGAAATTGTTGCCGGCTTCTACTCTGGTACCTGTGCGTTCTTAGATCAAGATCCAGATGCCCTGATCGCGGTGGCTGAACGTATGCCAGCCGAGGATTTTGCTGTCATCCCAATGCCGGTTGGTCCCTCAGGCAAAGCCTTCCCTACGATTGGTTTTGTTGGCTGGTCGGTGTTTGATTCATCTGAGCACAAAGAAGACTCCTGGAACCTGGTGGCACATCTCTCCAGCCCCGATGCCAATTCCACCTGGACCAAACGTGTCGGCGTAATCCCAATCCACGAAGGCGCTGATCAGGACCCTCACTTCCAGACAGATCAGTTTGCTGGTTGGTTCAAAACCCTCAATGGGGCCGAATATGTGCCGACCATCATGCCGTCATATCTTGAAAAATTCGGTTTCTTTGCAGATTCCATCGCGTTGGAAAGCAGCCAAGAAGCTCTTTTGGGACAACGCAGCGCACAGGATGTTGCGGATGAATGGGCTGCATTTTTAACTGACGAATACACAGCGTGGAAAGCGGCGCAATGATCGCCAACACCCATACTGCAGTCACGTCCGGGGAAACCCGGGCGCGGCGCTCATTCTACTGGCGATACATGGTCGAACCCTACTTTTACCTGTCGCCAGCCTTGATCCTGATCGGCGTGGTCATGTTGGTGCCACTAATTGTCGGCATTTCCTATTCGTTTCAATCAATTGCACTGCTCAAACCGTTTGATACCGGCTGGGTTGGTTTGGAAAACTACGCAGCACTCTGGGATGATCGCAAATTCTGGCTGGCGCTGGAGAACACCTTTCGCTGGACCATCGGTTCGTTGAGCCTTCAGTTCCTGCTTGGGCTGGGGCTGGCTTTGCTGCTCAACACCCAGTTTCACGGTAAACGGTTGTTTCAGGCACTGGTTTTCCTGCCATGGGCCGTGCCCACATTTCTGTCCGCCCTCACATGGGCCTGGTTGTTCAATCCAGTCATCGGCCCCCTGCCCCATTGGATGCATGATCTTGGGTTATTGTCTGAGCCGTACAATATTTTGGGCGATCCAGATCTCGCCATCTGGGGCCCAATCACTGCAAATGTATGGTTTGGGGTTCCGTTTTTTGCCATCACATTGCTGGCAGCCCTGCAGTCCATTCCTAGTGAATTGTATGAGGCCGCCGAAATGGATGGTGCATCCGCCTGGCAGTGCTTTACCAAAATCACCCTTCCGTTTCTCGCTCCAATGATTGCGATCACTGTAATGCTGCGCACGATCTGGATCGCGAACTTTGCGGATATGATCTATGTTATGACCGGTGGAGGGCCCGCTAATTCCACTCAGATCCTGTCCTCCTATATCTTCACCACCGCATTTCGAAAGCTCGACTTCGGCTATGCTTCTGCCATCGCCGTTGCACTGCTTGGGTTGCTTTTGATCTATGCGGTCATTCTGCTGTTTGTCCGGCAGAAACTTGTCAAAGTCTGAGTACAGCTAATGTCTGACGCCACTCGTCGAAACCCAATTCTGATGATGGGCAAATTTGCTGCCATCACGTTCTACCTAACCTTTGCGCTGTTCCCGCTCTACTGGTTGCTCAAAATAGCTCTGACGCCGGATCGCTTGATCTTCACCGAAGGCACAAATTTGGCGCCGAGCGAAATTACATTCAGCAACTTCGCCTCGGTCTTATTCAAGACCGATTTCCTCTCCTATTTTGGCAACAGCCTGATTGTTTCACTGGGCACAGCAGCGGTGACAACCGTGATAGCCGCCGGTGCAGGATATGCGTTCTCCAGGTTTCACTTCAGTGGCAAGAAAATCATCATCGCCGTGATGTTGATTACCCAAATGTTCCCGCTCCTGATGATCATTGCGCCAATTTACAAAATCATCGCCTCATTTGGTTTGCTGAATTCCCTGTCCAGCCTGATCATCGTCTACACCGCGTTCAATATCCCATTTGCGACCTTCCTGATGCAGTCATTTTTTGACGGCATCCCCAAGGACTTGGAAGAAGCAGCTATGATGGATGGCTGCACCCGTTTCCAGGCTCTGCGCAAAGTTGTCATACCGCTTACTCTGCCAGGCCTGGGGGCAACTTTAGGATTTGTTTTTACCGCGGCCTGGTCGGAATTGCTGTTTGCACTGATGTTGATCAGTAAGAATGACACTATGACATTCCCAGTTGGCTTGTTGACATTTGTGTCCAAGTTTTCAGTTGATTGGGGGCAGATGATGGCCGCCGGTGTACTGGCACTGATCCCCAGCTGTCTCTTCTTCATCTTCATCCAACGCTACCTCGTCCAGGGGCTCACCTCTGGCGCGGTTAAAGGATAGGAGGCCCAAATGGCCCGTATGGAAATTAAAAACCTGATGAAACGCTATGGCCAGACCGAGGTTATGCGCGACATCAATCTTGACATAAAAGACGGCGAATTCATCGTTTTGGTTGGGCCTTCGGGCTGTGGGAAATCAACGCTCCTGCGAATGATTGCAGGGCTTGAACCGATTTCTGGCGGTGAATTTCTGATTGATGGGCATCGTATGAATGACATGCGACCACGCGACCGAGACATTGCAATGGTGTTCCAGTCCTACGCGCTCTACCCGCATATGGATGTGGAGCGGAACATGGGATTTTCGATGGAAATCCGCGGCGACGATAAAATCAAGCGTAAGCAACGTGTGCTAGAAGCTGCCAAAGTTCTCGGTCTCGAACATTTGTTGTCTCGTTACCCAAAGGAACTGTCTGGTGGCCAACGCCAACGCGTCGCAATGGGGCGCGCCATCATCCGAGATCCCCGTGCCTTTTTGTTTGATGAGCCATTGTCCAACCTTGACGCCTCTTTACGTGTTGAAATGCGATTGGAGATTGCGCGATTACACAAAAGACTCGGCGCAACTATGGTCTATGTCACCCACGACCAGGTAGAAGCCCTCACCCTTGCAGATCGAATTGTGGTGTTGGAAGGAGGTAACATTCAGCAGATCGGATCTCCCCTTGAACTCTATGAACGCCCTGCAAACCGATTTGTTGCCCAATTCATCGGGTCTCCGACAATGAACATCATCCCCGTATCACCTGCCCAAAACGGTGTCACACTGGCCAATGGAACTTGCCTTTCTCTTTCTGACACACTCGACCTCAACGCGGCAGCCGAACTCGGAATTCGCCCCGAACACATTCACGTTCTGCCATATGGGACCGGAGATTTCGACGCCGAAGCGGAGGTGGTTGAACATTTAGGGTCTGACACAAACCTCTTTGTTCGGGTCGATGGTATTGGGCCTTTGATGGTAAGGGTCCACGGCAATGTCCCAAACCAACCAGGTGACAGAATTGGCCTGCGTTTTCAGCTCGAGAACATCCATATTTTTTCGACGGATGGCCGGGCCCTTGGTCGACGCATCACGCTGGCTGCCTAAAATTCTGCTCCTCGCCATACCCGGACAGCCTGCGCTCCGGGTATGGATTTCAAGGAAAACCGCATTTTTATGTGACTTACGTCAGTTGAGACTTGTCAAAACATCTTTCAATTCAACGCCGGGCTTGGAAACACCCGTAGCCAACGGGAAAAGCGCGGCTTGCACAGAGTGATAGATGTCAGGTTTCCCGTTGAACTGTATTGCTGTTGGCCCCCCCTGAGCATCAATTTCCGGAAACCAGCCTCCGTGCTGATGGTCGATGAAATGCGTATCAGCAAACTTCCACAAACGACTGTACCACAGGTGCAGCTCTTCTGTCGGCGCAAGCTTTAGAAAGCTGGCCAGAACACCAATTGCCTCGGTTACCGGCCACCAGTACCGTGAAGTGACCGCAGGTGCTCCCTCAAAATCAAGCGTGTAGACAAACCCGCCAGTCTCTGGAATCCACGCATCTGACAGTGCGCGCCTGGTCAGTAACCAAGCAGTTTCTTTGACATCAGCGTTCGATCGCCCGGATAGATCCCAGTGCTGCAACAAAAGCCGTGCCAGTTCAAAGGAGTGACCAGGCGTTGTCCCGGCCGGACGAAACATCGGGTTCCCACTATAGGTGTGATCGATTTTCCAATCTTGCGTATAGTGTTCTGGTAGTCGCCACCCTTCACTTGCTCCAATCCGGTAGACAAGAAAATCAAGGATCTGTCCTGCCATAGCCAAATAGCGTTCGCGGCCGGTGGCTTCATAGGCTGTCAACAAGGCCTCGACACTGTGCATATTTGCATTCAATCCACGATAGGTCGAAAACGGTGACCAGTTGCGGTTCCACTCATCAGAGAAAAGCCCATGATTGTCTTCCCAAAAGCGGGTTTCAAGAATGGCCGTGACATCATCAATCAATCGGTCCGCATCAGGGTGATCGGCCATTTTGGCACTTGCACCTGCCAACAATACAAAAGCATGCCCATAGGCAAGCTTACGGTCATCGTGGATCTCATTCCCATCCAGCGCCCAAAGATACCCACCAGAAACGCGATCCCGGTGATGACCCCAAAGGTAGTCCATCCCTGTACCTATTACCGCCTCACATCCCCTATGCCCTGCAATCTTCCCCAAAGCATACGAATGGATGAACCGAGTGGTCGTATGCAATTCCTGCACTGTATCTGCCAGCGGCAACCCTTTGTAATCAAGCGTGTAAAATCCGCCTGCTGGTCGAACGCTGCCTTGAAAGAAATCAAACTGCCGCACCGCATCTTCGATCAAAAAGGCACGATGTGCAGCTGTTCCAAATCGATACTGGTCAGCCTTAGAGTTGTGGTCATGGGATATATTTTTCAAAGTAGTCTCACCAATGTTTGCAGAAGGTTTAGGTGCACAATTTTGGTTCGGCGTGTACGGCCGTGCCCGTTTGTGTGCTCAGAACAGGTTGGATAAACTGAAGGCCAGCATTGGGTTCACCAGAAATCCGCTTTAGCAAGAAGTCTGTCAGGTGTTCACCGGCTGCTGACAGGTCCTCATATAGGCTGTCCACCTTTGGTCTAACAAAGTCGAACACCCTGGACGTATGCTTGACAACAACGTTGATATCTCGCCCTGGGGTCAAACCTAAATCCTGGATCGCCGCAAGAGCAGCTAAACCAGATACATCTCCCGGAAGGACCAACCCATCCGGAGCATTCGGAGCGCTGAATCTGGTCTGGAACCATGCATGTATTTGGTCTGCCCCACTATCTAGTGTGACATCCTTTATGATCTCGAATTCAACACCCGATTTGTGCACGCAAGACATGAATCCATGCAGGAGATGATGGTGAAACGTAAACTCTTTTGGCGGTAACAAAATGCTCAAATGCTTTGACCCGCGGTCTAGCAACATCTCCGCAGCGCTTAGTCCAAATCCAAAATTGTCATAGTCAACAAACGGATGCTGCGTCGCCAGTTCTGAACGACCATGCGTAACAAACGGAAACTCCGCCTCCAAAAGATACCGAATGCGACTGTCGTTAGGCTTCGTACGCGAGAAAATGATACCATCCGCGAGTTTGTCCTGAACGATCCGCTCAATATGTTCAACAGACTGCTCAGTGCAAAAATCAGGCAGCACCACAAGATGATAATTGGTACTTTCAAGGCGGGTGCTGATGCCCCGGATCAACTGTGTGCCAAATCCAAGAATTTCCTCATGTGGTGGCAATATCAAATTGATAACATGTGTCCGCCCTGTGCGTAGCCGTTGCGCGGCTCGATCAGGCGAATAGCCAAGCTCCTTGGCCGTCTTCTGAACCAGAGCCCGGGTGTCTTTTGCCATCATAGGATCATTTGCCAGAGCTCGCGACACCGCTCCAACAGATATCCCAACCTTGTCAGCGATTGTACGCTGGGTGGGGCGCGACTTAACAAGATTTTTGGTCAACACTCCACCTCAAGTTCAGAAAACCTCAGATGGATTTAACACGTTATAAATGGAGACATCCAGTGCCAGGCAATGAAAAATCAGACTAGATCGCGGAAACAACAACATCGACTGCAAACAATGTCCGGTCGCATCGACAAGAGTAGGAATTATTTCGATTTAAACGGAATACAGCATGCACCACGTAAGAACATTTTGCCGTTAGACGCTTGATATCAATCCTCAAGGCCAATTGACAACGGGAGAGAAAGTCATGGTCCCATGTTGCTGCGAAGCGTAAATCAACATGACACCAACAGCCCTTTTTCCTTTCGAAACCAAATACGAGCACAGCCAATGGATGGCGGTGGGAGTAAACAGCCCACAATGGTCGTCACGAATGTTAGCAAAGGGTCGTTTGCGTTGGTTCGGTCATCGACACTGAATAAATGCAAGTCCGCATAGATGCCGTTGACGTTCCTTAAATGGATTGGCAAGTCGCCGAAGTTGCATTTCAGAAGAACCTCGTTGGCGAACAGTGAAATCTCAGACTGCAACTGATTGACGAATTGTCACGACCCACAGCTACCAGTCCCACCAAAACCCATTGAAAGAAACCGGTAAACAAATGAAGAATAGAGGCACGAGAACAAAGCCCCCCATCAGCGCGTAATCAAAGCAGGAACGAAAAAAGTCTCTGCCTTTTCTTTCGAAAAAACAGAGACTTATCTTGGTACCCAAGGCCGGACTCGAACCGGCACGCCCGTTAAGGCGGGGGATTTTGAATCCCCTGCGTCTACCATTCCGCCACTTGGGCCTCGGGGAACTCTCTAACCAAGCCCGCGACTGAGGTCCAGAGGCAATTTTCCTTCTGAGGCCAACATTTTGACGAATTATTTGTCCTTCATGTTGACCAGCCCCCCAACACCAGTATTCAACCTATAAAAACCGACAACAGGACACCCAATAATGCTTCGCAGCCTTTACAATCGCACAATGGCGCTGGCCGATCATCCGCATGCTTTGTGGTGCCTGGCGGCAGTGGCTTTTGTTGAAAGCTCATTTTTTCCCATTCCACCAGATGTCCTGATGATTCCGATGATTCTTGCGCGTCCTTCTCGGGCTTGGCTGATTGCGCTTGTGGCGCTGGTGGCCTCGGTCCTGGGTGGAATGCTGGGCTATGCGATTGGTGCCTTTTTCTACGACAGCATTGGCCAGCCAATTCTGGAGGCTATGGGCAAAGGTGACGCCATGTTGGCATTTAATGACAAGTTCAACGATTTTGGATTTTGGGCCGTACTGGGCGCGGGGATTACCCCTTTCCCGTTCAAAGTGATCACCATAATGTCCGGCTGGACAGGCATGCCTTTAGGGACCTTTATCGCCACTGCCATTCTGGCCCGTGCGCTGCGTTTTTTCCTGGTCGCTGCCTTGTTGTGGAAGTTTGGCACACCAATTCGTGACTTCATCGAGAACCGTTTAGGGCTTGTCTTTACTGTCTTTCTGGTGCTGCTGTTTGGCGGATTTCTATTGCTCAGGTATATTTGACATATGCGCCGACATCTTATTCTTGCTGCTGCTGGCGGCTCTGCTGCGCTCCTTCTGGGGGCGCTTGGGTTCCAGTACATCGGTGAAATGCCGCCCTGTAAACTGTGCTACTGGCAGCGCTATCCCCATGTCGCAGCCACCGGTATCGGTGTACTAGCACTGATGATTCCTGGCGCGCTACTGCCCTATCTGGGGGCGCTGGCCGCGGCCACCACATCTGGCATCGGCTTCTACCACACTGGCGTTGAACGCGGATGGTGGGAAGGCCCCTCAACCTGCACCTCTGGGCCCATTGCAAACCTCACACCGGAACAGCTGATGGAACAAATCATGGGTGCGCCATTGGTGCGCTGCGATGATGTCCCATGGGAGATGTTCACCCTTTCCATGGCCACATGGAATGGAATCGCATCTTTGATTCTAGTTGGAATCTGGATTGCGGCTGCCCGGACCAATGCCCACTGAAACGTATAGGGCCTGAGGTGGTGAGATTGCCGCCTCAGGTTTCTTTTTTGGTCGACAACAGCAGATTTGTTTCACTACTGACCACCCCGTCAAAAGTCCGGATTTTGGCCAGAGCCATATCCAGCGTCTCCAGCGTCTCGGTCCCCAGTTCGACTATCAAATCCCAACGCCCATTGGTCGAATGAATGGCCCGCACTTCCGGAATACCTTGTAATTGCCTGGTAATCCTGTTGGCCCCACGCCCCTCAATCCCGATCAGCATCAACCCTCGTACAGGGTCCCGTAGCACGTCCTCTTTGACAACAACTGTAAAGCCCAGAATATCGCCACGCGACTGAAGCCGCTCAATCCGTGCTCTTACAGTGGTTCGTGACAGGTTTAACTGCAGCGCCAGGTCCGACAAGGAAGCCCGCGCATCATGTCGCAGCGCTGACACCAGCCGCTCATCCGTTTTGTCCATATTCGCTTCCAATTTGGCGATAGAGCTACCCTTATGTACAAATTCACCCCTGTATTCCACCGCTAAACGGAGATTTGCTGCACTTAAACAAACGCAATTCCAAGGAAACCTCCCACGTGACCCCGAAAACATGTATTCTCATCGGTGCTCCGGTCGATAGTGGCAAGCGCCGCGATGGGTGCCTGATGGGACCAGATGCCTTTCGCACTGCTGGCCTGACCGCAGCCCTATCCGATCTTGGCCACAGGGTCGAAGATCTGGGCAATCTATCCCCTGCCCCATTTACGCCTGACACGGATGACGGCCCTCTTGTCGCGCCAAATGAAACCATTGGCTGGACCAAACAGCTTATGGCCAGCGCAGAACAGGCCATGACACAGGGGATGCCAATCTTCCTTGGTGGAGACCATGCGCTGTCGCTTGGCTCAGTTGCAGGTGTTGCCAACTATGCTGCAGATCAGGGGCGTCCACAGTTTGTGCTTTGGCTAGACGCCCACACTGATTTTCACACGCCACTGACCACGGACAGCGGCAATTTGCACGGCACACCAGTTGGTTATTTCACCGGTCGCAATGATTTCAACGGATTTCCAACCGTGAATAACCCGGTACCCCAGGAAAATGTCTGTATGATTGGGTTGCGTTCCGTCGACACGCCGGAACGAATGGCGCTAGAGGCCAGCAATATCCATCGCCACGACATGCGGGACATTGATGAAAATGGTATCGCCCGCCCACTCTCCGCCTTTTTGAACCGTGTGGCGCAGGCCAATGGGTTTCTCCACGTCTCACTGGACGTAGATTTCCTGGACCCTTCGGTTGCTCCGGCTGTGGGCACCACAGTTCCCGGCGGCGCCACAGTTCGTGAAGGCCACCTGATTTGTGAAATGCTGCATGATTCCGGCCTGATGACCTCGCTTGATCTGGTGGAACTCAACCCCTTTCTGGACGAACGCGGTCGCACGGCCCATCTGATGGTCGATCTGTGTGCCTCGGCCCTTGGGCGCCGTGTATTTGACCGCCCTACGCGGAGCTATCCGTGAATACGCTGCAAGCACCAAGCTCAGTCGTCATGATCCGACCGCACCAGTTCCGTTCGAACCCAGAAACCAGCGGCGACAATGCCTTTCAAACTCTGCCGAACCGCTCGCTCAGTGATACCTCAAAAACTGCACTGGCCGAATTCGACGGTGCAACCAAGGCGTTGCGCTCTGCTGGTGTAATCGTACATGTGTTTGACGACACAGGAACAGAAACTCCTGACAGTGTCTTTCCCAACAACTGGTTCTCGACCCATGTTGGTGGTCACATCGCCCTCTACCCGATGTCCGCTCCAAACCGCCGCAAAGAGCGGCGGTCCGATGTGATCGAGATGCTGAAACAGAAATATCGGGTGCAGGACGTCATCGACTATTCCGGGCTTGAACACGACAATTTGTCGCTCGAAGGCACCGGCGCCATGGTTTTGGACCATATCGGCCGCATTGCTTATACAGCTAAATCCAATCGCGCGGATCCAGTGCTGCTGGAGCGTTTCTGCACGCACTTCAACTATGAACCCATTGTATTTGAAGCCAAAGATTCAAACGGAAACGACATCTATCACACCAACGTTCTGATGGGTATCGCCACTGAATTTGCATTGATCTGTTTAGACATGATTGTTGATCCAGCTCGACGCGCAACAATTGTGCGGCGGCTCGAGGAAAGCGGCCGGGAGGTCATTGATCTAACTGCAGACCAGATTTCCTCATTTGCTGGAAACGCTATAGAGCTGAACGGGCACCAGCGCCATCTTGCCCTGTCCGCGCGCGCTCTGGACGCACTCACGCCCAGTCAAATTGCAACAATCGAACGCAGTGCAACGCCACTGCCACTCACCATTCCCACAATCGAAACTGCCGGAGGATCCGTACGCTGCATGTTGGCCGGCATCCACCTGAACGCCCGCGAAAGGATCATCCAATGACTCAACCTTCCAATAAGGCACTTGTACCTTTTGTCAGCGTAGACAACATGATGCGGCTTATTCATCATGTTGGAATTGAGCAAATGCTGATTGATTTGGCCAACTATGTTGAAGATGATTTCAAGCGTTGGGAGAAGTTTGACAAAACCCCTCGCGTAGCTAGCCACTCAGAGGTTGGTGTCATTGAACTGATGCCCACGTCAGATGGCGAGGCCTACGGCTTTAAATACGTCAACGGCCACCCCAAGAACACGTCTGAAGGGCTGCAAACCGTTACAGCGTTTGGCCTGATGGCGGATGTCTACACCGGCTATCCAGTGTTGTTGACAGAGATGACAATACTGACCGCGCTACGTACAGCGGCGACCTCAGCCATGGTGGCAAAATATCTGGCGCCAAAAGGCGCTGACACAATGGCCATGATCGGCAATGGCGCGCAGTCCGAGTTCCAAAGCTTGGCTATGAAAGCCATCTGCGGCATTACGTCGGTTCGCCTATACGACACCGACCCAGCTGCCACTGCAAAATGCGCAGCAAACCTGGCCAGCACTGGTTTGGATGTGGTCATCTGCAAGACGCCGGAACAAGCCATTGAGGGTGCGCAAATCCTCACCACCTGCACCGCCGATAAACAATGCGCCACTATCCTAACCGACAACATGGTTGGCGCGGGTGTACACATCAATGCAATCGGCGGCGATTGCCCCGGCAAAACCGAACTGGCGGCCGGGATCTTAACCCGTTCGGACGTATTTGTTGAATTCCCGCCTCAGACCCGTATCGAAGGTGAAATCCAACAGATGGCAGAGGATTTCCCGGTCACTGAATTGTGGCAGGTGATCAACGGCACAAAAACTGGCCGTACCAGTGATCGCCAGATCACGTTGTTCGACAGTGTTGGCTTTGCAATCGAAGACTTCTCAGCACTCCGCTACATCCGAGACCGTATCAAGGACAGTGATTTCTTCTTTGAATTGGACATGTTGGCCGACCCAGACGATCCTCGTGATCTGTTTGGTATGGTTCAACGCGCCGCCCAATAAGCCAGCAAATCCCGGCATCCCGTGCCGGGATTTCTCCCTCAACATTGCCTACGCATCCAGCTCAGCGTCCCAGTACAGAAAGTCCATCCAACTTCCATGCAGGTGGTTCGGTGGGAATTTCCGACCCGTATTACGCAGTTCTTCTGCGCCGGGTTGCCTTGGCGCCTTTTGCAAGAACATGTCCAGCCTGTGCAACGGTTTTGACCCCTTGCGCAGATTACAGGGTGAACAGGCTGCAACCACATTTTCCCAGCTGGTCACACCGCCAGCGGCTCTTGGTACAACATGATCAAACGTCAGGTCACCACGTGCCCCGCAATATTGGCAACAAAACTCGTCCCGCAAGAATAAATTAAAGCGCGTGAAGGCTACGCGCTTTTGAGGTTTCACATAGTCCTTTAGCACCACCACCGAAGGTATTCGGATCACTGTACTGGGGCTGTGCACCTCTTCATCGTATTCGGCTACGATATCCACACGCTCCAGCCAGGCTGCTTTGATCGCATCCTGCCAAGGCCATAGGGACAAGGGGTAATAGGACAATGGCCGATAATCGGCATTCAACACCAGCGCCGGATGTTGTTTCAAGGCGCCTGGCGTGCGCACAAAGTCAGTTCTAAAGTCGCCATCCATCTGAAACGTCTTCCTCGCCCTGTCTACCCGTCTATCCGGTACCAGAGCGGGGAACCCGCCCCAGCATATGATTAACTATATATCGTGGTTGAAACCTGACAAGCCCCCAGTTTCCACTATATCTCGCAATTAGCCTATGCCGGAATTGTAACAGCAAAATGATAGCAGCCCTTGATTTGCCTTTGCCCGCCTCGTATGGGCGGGCATGACCCGTTTGATCCGCTTTAACAAACCCTTTGATGTACTGCCGCAGTTTACTGATCGTGGCACAGCAGATGGGCCTCGCCGCACCCTGAGCGATTTCATTACCCTGCCTGGTGTTTATCCAGCCGGACGGCTTGACCGGGACAGCGAGGGCTTGATGTTGCTGACCGACCACGGCCCGCTCCAGGCCAAGATCTCGGACCCCAAGCACAAAATGGCTAAAACCTATTGGGTGCAGGTCGAAGGCACCCCAGACATGGCCGCCCTGCAAGCACTTGCCCAGGGGGTCGAACTAAAAGACGGGCTGACCAAACCAGCCCAGGCCCGCGTCATCGACGAGCCAGAAAACCTTTGGCCGCGTACGCCGCCCATACGTGTTCGTAAAAACATACCCGACACATGGGTTGAGCTAACGCTTCGCGAAGGCCGCAACCGTCAGGTGCGCCGAATGACCGCTGCAGTGGGCCATCCGACCCTGCGACTGATCCGCTGGAAGATCGGAAACTGGACATTGGAAGGGCTGGAATCAGGAACCTGGCAAAATGCCCCCCAAACGATCAAACCAACCCGAACGCGTCGCTAGCGCATATGGGCCAACAATAACCTGAGCCAGCTGTTGCCAGTACTGCGTACGGTCAGATCACGAGATGTTCGGAACTACCATTCAGTATAGCGCCCAATCGCGATTACCGTCGGGTCTGACCCCCCCGACATCAGGATCAGGGCCCTGTTTAAATCAGGGCGCTATTGAGATGCATTTACGCTCGGGGGATAAAATCCCCGGCCTACCCCGCTTGCGCGGTACCGCCGCTAGTATTTGCCTTTACCACCAGCTTGAATGCTGAAATCCAAACTGGATCAGAACCGGCAGGGATCTACCCTGTCGGCCCATAGACTGTGGTTACAACCCCAATTTGTCGCGCATAAAGGCCAGCGCAACACTCAGCCCATCCTGCGCTATTCCATGACCAGTTCCCTTTTGGATATGCGCAAACACATCCTGAAAGCCAGCTTCCTGCAAGGCTTCTGCGGCCTCAGGTAGCGACTGCGGTGGAACCACGTCATCCGCGTCTCCATGGACCAGCAGGATCGACATTTTGCTGACCACTTCATCCTTCAGCGTTTCCGGTGACAGTAAGCGTCCCGAAAAGGCCACGATGCCCGCAACCGGATCTTCGCGACGCGGTGCGACATGCAACGCCATCATCGTGCCCTGGCTAAAGCCAAACAGGACCACCTGTTCGGGCAGCACGTCCTCGTCTACCATCAACGCATCAAGAAATGCATTCAGATCATCAATAGCCGACCGCATCCCGCGCTCAGATTCTTCCTCGGATGACCCGTCAATCCACGGGATAGGAAACCATTGGTACCCCATCGGCGCCCCAGCGCAGCGCTCAGGGGCATCAGGAGCAACAAACAGCGTATCCGGCAGATGTTCACCCAGAGGATCTGCCAACCCAAGCAGGTCAGCACCATTGGCCCCATAGCCATGCAGAAACACCACAACCGAACGGGTGGTGCCTGACACAGGCTCTTTTCGTTCGGCGGTCAATACTCGAGTCATCTGATACCTTCTCTGGATTTTGCTACATGGTAATAGGAAAACAAAAGCCGCGCTGCAACCGATCGCCAAGGCGACCATGCCTCAGCCATCTTGCGCAACTCTTTTTCTTTTGGGCGGTCCGGCAATTCAAACAGCATTCTTGCGGCTTCCTGCAAGGCCAAATCCCCCGGTGCAAAAACATCCGCACGGCCAAGCGAAAACATTGCATAAATCTCTGCAGTCCAGGCTCCTATCCCAGAAACCGTGACCAATTGCTTCACTACCTCGGCATCAGGAACATCGCGCAAGGCATTGTAATCAATATTCGCTTCAGCCAAAGCACGCGCATATCGAACCTTCGGTCTGCTTAAACCTGCCGCTCGCAGCTCCTCTTCACTGGCTGCCATAACCTGAGACAATTCAGTAAGGTTGGCCTCCTCCATCCGCCGCCAAATGGCCCGCGCTGAGGCAACACTGACCTGTTGACTGATAATTGCCGACAGTAATTCAGAAAATCCATCAGGCTTACGACGTAGCGGCAATGGGCCGGTTAATTCCAGCGCGGCCGCAAAACGCGGATCGTAATGCGCCAACCACTCGGCCCCCTCCGCCACACAGGCATCACTCGATATTATGCGGCCAATTTTCTGATCTGACGCCACGTCATTCTCCTGCTTCACAATCACTTGCAGATTAGCCGCAGGTTCCAGCGCAGCAAGCGACTTGTGCCCACTGTTTTTCGCAGCTACGCAGTCGCCATGACAATTAGTATGACCACTCACGATGACCGTGCCGCCAAACGCAATGTCGCCATTCTGGTAATGGCGCAGGCTTTCCTTGGCTCGCAAATGCCCATCATCTTCATCGTTGGCGGCTTGGCTGGCCAATCCCTGGCCTCTAACGCCTGTTTTGCAACCTTGCCAATCTCGCTGATTGTTCTTGGCTCGATGTTGTCGGCCACACCTATTTCAGCCATCATGCAGAAATGGGGTCGCAGGTTCGGGTTTATTATTGGCGCTCTGGGTGGCGCCGTCGGCGCTATGGTTGGTGCTTATGGTCTATACCTTGGGTCATTCCCCATTTTCCTAGCTGGGAGTTTCCTGACAGGGGTCTACATGAGCGCGCAGGGTTTTTACCGCTTTGCGGCAGCAGACACGGCCAGCGAAGGCTTTCGACCCAAAGCCATTTCATACGTAATGGCAGGTGGTTTGCTCTCCGCAATCATTGGCCCACAACTGGTCAAAGCCACCAGCGATGCCTTTGTCATTCCATTTTTGGGCGCCTATATGGCGGTGATCGCAATCAACGTAATTGGCGCGCTCCTATTCCTGTTTCTCGACATCCCCAAGCCCGCTGCCCCTAGTGCAGACGCGCCGCATGGTCGGACCCGTTGGGAGCTATTGAAAACGCCCCGCATTGCCGTTGCAGTGATCTGCGCCATGGTTTCATACGCTTTGATGAACCTGGTGATGACATCAACCCCGCTTGCTGTGGTTGGCTGCGGGTTCACCCAAAACAATGCGGCTGACGTGGTCACAATGCATGTACTGGCGATGTACATCCCTTCGTTCTTCACCGGTCACCTGATCTCCCGCTTTGGTGTGGAAAAGGTAGTTGCCGCGGGTCTGGTCATTTTGGCTGGCGCAGGCGCTGTAGCCCTGAATGGGGTTGAACTAAGCAACTTCTTTGTTGCGCTAATTCTCCTGGGACTGGGCTGGAACTTTGGTTTCATCGGTGCCACCACCATGTTGGCTGGGGCCCATGAACCACACGAACGTGGCCGGATGCAGGGTCTAAACGATCTGCTGGTCTTTGGCGGCGTGACCTTTGCCTCGCTGTCCTCAGGCGGCTTGATGAACTGCTCGGGCGGTAATCCGGTAGAAGGCTGGAACGCAGTCAATATGGCAATGGCACCGTTCCTGGTACTGGCTGGAGGTGCACTGATGTGGCTGACCCTTCGCCCACAAGAAAGCTATTCATAGCAAGATTGGGGCGCTACCAGCGCCCCAATGCTGCGCGCCACAAAAGACCTGAGCGACGGTTGAATTCGCTTAGTCCCAAAGCGCCCTGTACAACCCGTTCAGGCTGTTTGATGGCCTGTTTTAAAATACCTTCGGCCTGCCATCCTGCCAACAGGGCAACACCGGACTGTGTTGAAACCCGCCCAGAATTTTTACGGGCATTCAACAACCGTTCCAGTGCCTTACGTGCCAAAGCTCGCACTCCTTCTGGTGTCCCATCCAAAAGTGGAACTCGTTTTTGGGCTTCCAGTTCCGGGATTGCTCGCAACCAATTTGCCACCCCGACACCATAAGCGAAATCACGCACGACACCCTCATCCGCTGGGCCCAGTGCCCCTGCAGCCATCCACATTAGCCCCCCCGATGTAGAATCGATATAAGCGTCGAACTCCGCCTCATCCGCAAAGGGGTCGCGGTAGATGTCCCAGCGCCGCGCCTCAGCCATTGCATCAATGACACGCGCCAGTTCGGGTTTCAGCAACCGCGCTAAAGGTGTGGCCACAAAATGCCGCCGTACCGACTGACCTGCAGCAATCTCAGTTCCCAGATCACGCCACCACTGTAGTCTCATTTCAGCGATCATGCTCTCCGAGCTGGCCCAAGGCGCACGCGACAGCTCTACATTGAAAGCATAGATCGCAAACAGCACCTCACGTGCGGCGACTGGCGCAGCCATAACAGCCTGAAACCGGTCCACATCTCCAGTCTGCACCAGCTCGGCACAAGACCGCAGATCATCATCAAAACCCATCCAAATAGTCCTCAATCGCGGCTAATGCCTGCGGTGAATCTACGATATCCAAATGTCCTGTTTCAGGAACAATGTGATATCGACCTTTTGCCGTTTGCGCCGACATCAGCGGCTCGAATTGTTGTGCCAGAAAAGCCTCGTCCTGCTCACCCACAACAACAAGAAAGGGTGGCAAGCTACAGATATCAGTCAAATAATCAGACCTCGGCGCATAACTGACATTCATTCGGTATGAATATTGTGTTGTCGCAAGATCCCCTAGTGGTCCGTCCAAAACGGCTTTTGGCATATTAAACTCAATCACCGAAACAGAGTTCAACAGCTCAATACCAACAGCATTTAACATGCTAAGGCCGATAATGCGCCGGGTAAGCGGTCGCGCCCATCCACCAGAATTTTCTCGAGCCGTTGGCGCGTTGTACTTCAAAAACGGCGCCAGCAAGATTGCGCCATCCAGCATATCGCCATGTGAACCACCTGCCATCCGTACTGCCAGACCACCGCCTGACGAATGTCCGAGCAACACTACTTTTTGCGCCGGGGCCCGCTCTGCATCTATCAGATCAGCCAAGTCATCTTCAAGCTGGCCAATGTAATCTACATCCCCACGCCGACCCGGCTTGGCGCCATGGCCACGCAGGTCTGGAACCAAAATACGGCCATACTTCAAAAGGTTCTTCGACAGACTGGTAAACTGCAACCCGTTCCAACCAGAGCCGTGCAGCAAAAGGATCAATGGCCCATCTGCGCCCGAGGTATATTCGCGCACCTGCAGGTCGTAGCCATCGCGCATTGTTACAGCGTGGGGAATTGGCGCATCGTCGCTTTTGGCCAAGACCTGAGTGAAGTCCAACCCGCCGTCAATGAACCTACCACTGGGTCGCTGCGAGACAATCAGCCCCAGTGCCAACACCCCGGACCCAACAATGCCATAGACGACACAGCGCAACAGGGTTGCGATCACTTGGCCTCTCCGTCACGGACCAGTTTCCAGCGTATTGCATCCAGCAACGCCTCGAACGAGGCATCTATTATGTTTGGACTGACGCCAACGGTGGACCAACGTCGGCCTGTGTCATCTTCACTGTCGATGATGACACGGGTCACCGCTTCGGTGCCGCCTTGTGTTATTCTCACTTTGAAATCCACCAGACGCATGTCGTCAAGCACCGCCGAATACCGCCCAAGGTCCTTTATCAGCGCCTTGGCCAACGCGTTCACTGGCCCTCGGTCACTGCCGGTTTCATCAACCGATTCACTGACCGACAGCCGCTTTTCGCCATCAACCTTAACAACCACAACGGCCTCTGACAGGCTGATCATCCGGTTGTACTTATTCTTGCGACGCTCAACGGTGACTTTATACCGTTTGACCTCAAAGAACTCAGGAAGTTGTCCCAGTTCGGCCCGAGCCAATAGTTCAAAACTGCCCTGCGCAGTGTCATAGGAATAGCCAAGATCCTCGCGGACCTTGATTTGTTCCAGAATTCGACCCAACGCCGGATTGCCCTTTTCGACATCCAGCCCGGCTTCTGTCAATCTTCTGCGAAGGTTGCTTTGCCCGGCCTGATTTGACATCGGAATGATGCGCGCATTGCCCACCAGTTCGGGTTCAATATGTTCATAAGTCGTAGGATCTTTCAGGATCGCGCTGGCATGCAGCCCAGCCTTATGCGCAAATGCCGAAGCCCCGACATATGCCGCCTGCCGCATTGGCACCCGGTTCAGTATATCGTCCAGCATTCTGCTCACATGGGTCAACTGTGCAAGCGCACCCCGGTTCACACCAATGTCAAATTGGCTTGCGTAGGGCTCTTTTAACAGCAACGTCGGGATCAATGAGGTCAAGTTGGCATTGCCACACCGTTCCCCCAGCCCGTTCAAGGTCCCTTGAACCTGCCGCACACCAGCCTCTACAGCTGCCAGCGAACAGGCCACAGCATTTTCAGTGTCGTTATGAGTGTGGATACCTAAACGCTCACCGGGCAGTCCAGCCGCGATCACCTCTGCGACGATGCGGTGCACTTCACTTGGCAGCGCGCCACCATTGGTGTCACACAGCACAACCCAGCGCGCGCCAGCATCCAGTGCGGCGCGACAAGCGGCAATCGCATACCCCGGATTATCCTTATACCCATCAAAGAAATGCTCGGCGTCATACAGCGCTTCACGCCCCTGTGCCACGATATGAGCAATCGAGGCGCGGATGTTTTCGATGTTCTCTTCCAGCGAAATACCAAGCGCAGCCGTCACATGGTAGTCATGTGCCTTACCTACCAGACACACCGACTGCGTCCCCGCGTTCATCACTGCCGCCAGCACATCGTCATTCTCGGCTGAACGACCGGCCCGTTTGGTCATCCCAAAGGCGGTCAAGCGCGCCTTGGTTTTGGGCGCCTCGTCAAAGAACGCGCTATCGGTCGGATTTGCTCCGGGCCAGCCACCTTCGATATAATCTACACCTAGGTCGTCCAATGCCTGGGCAATCTGCTTTTTTTCGGCAGTGGAGAACTGCACACCTTGGGTTTGTTGTCCATCACGTAACGTGGTGTCGTAAAGATAGAGCCGTTCTTTGGTCACGCCACGGCCCCCCAATATAAATCAGATCCGTGCCTTTGGCACAGACAGCGCCCGACCTTCACCATGGGAGGGCGCTTCACGCCTCCCATGGATCGGTCGCTGTTCCACATTGGTTCAGCTGATTTCATGACAGTCCCTCCAGTTTGGAAGCATCAAAGCCTGGCCCCGGAACCAGTTCCACCCCTGCCTTGCTCATCCGGACCTCCAGACCAGCGTCAACAAAACCTGCCTTCAACCGGTCCACTTCAGAAAAATCTTTACTCGCCATGGCCGCGGCACGTGCCTCGGAAAGCAGGACTTCAAAGTTAGACAAATCGATATCGGCAGTCTGAGCCCAATCGCCAATATCATCGGTGAGCAGCCCAACCAATTGCCCTGACGCCAGCAACCCAGCTGCATCACCAGCCGCAGCCAGTTTATGCAGTTCAGTAATGGCACCCGCAGTATTCAGGTCATCCGACAGCGCCTCGACAACCACGGCAGCAGCGTTGGCGGCGGGTTCGATACCCGCCGTCAGCGCCCGCCATTTACGCAGAGTAGCCTCCGCTTCCTTTGCTTTTTTGTCGGTCCAGTCCATCGGTTTACGATAATGGGTCGACAAAAACACCAAACGGATCACTTCTCCCGGAACGCCCTGCTCCAGCAAGTCCCTGACGGTAAAGAAATTTCCCAGGCTCTTGGACATCTTTTTGCCCTCAACCTGCAACATTTCATTGTGCAGCCATACTTTTGCAAAGCTATCATCGCCATTTGCGCAGCAGCTTTGCGCAATCTCATTTTCATGGTGCGGGAACATCAAGTCATTGCCACCACCGTGGATGTCAAAGGTATCCCCCAGCAGCTCAAACGACATGGCAGAACATTCGATGTGCCAGCCAGGACGTCCACGACCCCAGGGGCTGTCCCAGCCCGGCTGTGTCTCGTCCGATGGCTTCCACAGAACAAAGTCCATCGGGTTGCGTTTATAAGGCGCCACCTCAACCCGAGCGCCAGCAATCATGTCATCGACCGACCGGCCAGACAGCTTTCCATAGCCCTGCTTCCAGCTGTCTACCGCAAACAACACATGACCTTCTGCTTCATAGGCATGGCCTTTTGCGATCAGCTGTTCAATCATTGTCACCATCTGCGGAATGTACTGCGTGGCACGCGGCATGTGGTCCGGCTCAATGGCCCCCAAGGCAGCCATATCATCGAGAAACCACTGGATGGTTTCATCGGTAATCACCCCAATATCACGGCCGCTCTCTGCTGCACGAGTGTTGATTTTGTCGTCAACATCAGTGAAATTTCGCACATAGGTCACCCGATCCGCACCATAGGTTTGGCGTAGCAATCGGTTCAATATGTCGAAGACGACCACCGGGCGTGCATTGCCTAGATGGGCGCGGTCATAGACTGTTGGGCCACAGACATACATCCGCACATTATCCGGATTAATCGGCGTAAAGACCTCTTTTGTGCGGGTCTTGGTGTTGTGCAGTTTGATCACGGTCTCGGTCCTCATGACAGATTCTTAGTAGGGCACGAGCAAGTGCCTGGCGCGCAGCGCGGGCTTAGCAATTTGTCAGATAGATTGAAACGACAGATACCGGCCCGCTGGGTTGATCAGCAGGTAATGCAGCAAATAATAATGGTGCGGGTCTGGTTCATGCGCCGTGGATAACACGACTAACACGCTTCGCCAAGCCTGTTCTGACGACTCCCGATTCACAAAGCCAATACCAGCGACTGGGCTCCGCAATGTCGCAAACGAACGATGCTGTCGCAGTCAGTCTTGACAGCCTTCGTGATGCCTGCCCCCTTCGGGGTTTGTAGACAGGAGGGCCGCAATGTTGTTGTCGCAACGGATTACACATCTGAACACAAACGGGACAGATGGCTGGGAAGTGTTTGTGCGCGCGCGCTCGATGAAGGCAGCAGGTTTGCCTGTTGTTGAACTGACCATCGGCGAACACGATATTCGCACTCAAACGGACATCCTGGAGGCCATGCATGTTTCCGCCATGAATGGTCATACCGGTTACGCAATGGTTCCGGGTACAGATCAGTTACGGGACACAATCGCTAAACGAGTCAGCCTCCGCACAGGTGTCCCAACCGATCGTGACAATGTTCTGATCACCCCCGGAGGCCAATCGGCCCTATTTGCAGCCCATATCGCGCTGTGCGATCCCGGTGATCGGGCCCTGTATCTGGATCCTTACTATGCCACCTACCCTGGCACCATCCGTGGCACAGGGGCACAGGACATTGCTATCCAAACTCATTCGCGTGACGCATTCCTCCCACAACAGGCGCTGTTGGACGCAGCAGCGCCTGATGCAAAATCCTTGTTGATCAATACACCCAATAATCCAACAGGGGTCGTCTATCCAAAGGAAACGATAGAAATGATAGCGGGTGTCTGTCAGCGCCATGACCTGTGGCTGATTTCGGACGAAGTTTATGACACCCAGATTTGGCAGGGAGAGCATGTCAGCCCTCGTGCCTTGCCCGGCATGGCGGAGCGCACGCTGGTGATTGGTTCGATGTCAAAGTCCCACGCAATGACAGGGTCGCGCTGTGGTTGGATCATCGGACCAAAAGAAGTAATCGCGCATCTGATCCATTTGGCGACGCACACCACCTATGGCGTTCCGGGGTTCATTCAGGATGCCGCTGATTACGCGTTGAAGCAGGGGGCTGATCTGGAGGTCGATATTGCAGAGCCATTCAGACGACGCCGGGCCTTGGCCCTAAAGGTTCTTTCCCAGCAAGCTTTGCTACGGGTGATCCCACCGCAAGGGGCCATGTATCTGATGCTGGACGTTCGGGAAACCGGACATTCAGGTAGTAGCTTCGCCAATCTATTGCTGGAAACGCACAACATTGCAGTAATGCCGGGTGAAAGCTTTGGCCGCGCTGCTGCAGGTCATATCCGTATCGCCATGACCGTAGATGACAATGTATTTGTTACAGCACTTCAAGTGTTGTGCGACTTTGCTCAATCTCTTGGCAAGTGACCGTTCAACAGTTGGCAGGCTAAAATCGAAACGACGCGCGCAGGGACAAGGAATTCGAACGCATCATGCCGCCATTCTCCAATCCATCGACTTCCTGATGCAGAATTTCACCACCAACCCGCAGGTTTTGATTTAGGGAGTATGACATTCCAAAGCCGATCACCGCGCCGATATCGTCATCAAGCTCAGTTTCAGCCCGCACCCCCCCCACAGCGACATACCCCAGGGTCTGGCCAAAATCATAACCAACCCGCAGTTTTACCCGCTGCATTTCCTGGGTTTCAATACTCCCAAGTTGGATTTGGGCGCGCTCGACCTCAAGCTCACCGCCAAGAACCAACTGACCAAAATCAAGATCATACCCCAAGTGAAGTCCAGCGGCTCCGGCATCATGCCCAGTTGTACCGTCCATACTTGCATTCTGTCGGGCAATGGATGCCCCAAGAAGAAAACCGCTCCAGTCTGCGGACGTGACGGGTGTCGCGACGGCCATTGCGGTTGTCAGGCTCACAACAAGCCAGGTCAGGTTTTGAGTTTGTTTGGCAACAGGCATGTTCTTGTCTTTCTTCAGGCGCCCTTAAGCATCTGGTGTTCCCCTGCCCTCAAGTATCGCTCAAATTGCTTAACAGTTGGTTCCCCAGATGGCCTTTGGAAAAAAATCAGGTCTGCTTCAACCCTGCTTAGTTCTACAATACTAACACCCATGTCTCGGCGCGGTGGAGATCTGCCTCAACCAAGCACAAATCGAAAAAATCGTTGTGATACAACCTATTGCCCCCCCAAGAGGGTCAAAAAAACCTTTTCCCTTCGTATGCATCCACATGGCACTGATGGCTCACCCCATTTTTTGTTAGGCCCCATCTTTGAGGTGTTTGCAAAAATGTTGATATCAGCGAACCGTTCAAAACAATTGTGCCCATGGATATCAATGCGTTCAGGCGTGATTTGAGCTATGAACCAGGTACAGCTCCTCCTCTGCCCCAAAAACGTAATAAAGCGACGTGAAGGCATTGTATCTGATATTGGACAAAGTCATAAATCGGATTGGACCGGCCCCCTTTTGCTGGGAAACATGGTCATCGAAAGGATAACGCCGAAAAATCCGTATGCCGACTGTAAACAGGATTCAATTGAGCGAATGCCCCCCCCCAAGACAGTGTCTCGGCAGGCGGCGCATGACATTGCAATGAATATTGACCATACCAAGAGACCATGAACTATCAGATGACACACACCAATCCTCAGCAAATTCCGATCTACCTGATCAACCTCGACAACTCTCCGGAACGATTGAAGGCGTTTGAGGCTGAAACGAGCCATTTCGGATTGCAGTTCACCCGGGTTTCCGCTGTAAACTCTGCAGAGATTCCGCCAGATCAAGCAGACAACCTGCTTAGTCGGCGCTCTGGCCACTTACCGCTGGGCAAAGGTGAGATGGGATGTTTTCTTAGTCATCAAAAAGTTTGGGACCTAATCATCTCGGGCAATGACGAATGGGCGTTTGTAGCCGAAGATGACATTCACATTTCCAACCCAGATGCGTTCTTTAGCGACATGTCTTGGCTCCCTGAAGACGCCGATATCGTGAAGGCCGAGACTGCTCGGCAACTTGTAACGCTATCCATCCAGCTTCACTCAACTGTCGACGGTCATGAAATCAGGCAGTTGCAATCCTATCATGGCGGAAGTGCAGGTTATTTTGTCTCACGCACTGGCGCTCAAAAGCTGTTGGCCAGTACTCAAGACAAATGTGATGCTCTAGACCATGTTTTGTTTCACACTTGGATTGGCATTGTACAAACTTTGAAAGTCTATCAAATGGATCCGGCGATCTGTGTGCAGGACTATCTCCTGAAAGGGCTGCAAAAGAAGGGGTTTGCCAGCACTTTGAATACCGACAGAAGCACCAGCCGAAGTGAACAGGGCATGGTTGGAAAACCCAAAGGTCTTGCGAAGCTATGGCGGGAAATCAGTCGCCCCTTTACACGCTTGCTGCGAAAATTAAGCGTCGCCATCGACAACGCGCGCGGTGTTGCAGTGATCAAATTCATTCCGTTTCACGGAGATTCCAAGCGGTGATTCCACTTTATTACATCAATCTCGCCGAACAACCGTCTCGCAAGGAGTGGTTTGAAAACCAATGCGCCGAGCTCGGCATTTCCACGATACGAATAGACGCTGTTGATGGACGAAAGCTCCCTCAAGTTAAGCTTGAAGAGTTCAAAACAAAACAACGATTGAGACTTCGTTTTGGGCCTGCAGAAATTGGCTGTGCCCTGAGTCATCGCAAAGTTTGGGAAGCTTTTTGCAAGTCGGGTGAACAATGGTGCTTTGTTGCCGAGGATGATTTACATCTGGCAAAAGACAGCGCAGCCTTTTTCCAGTCGACATTCTGGATTCCAAAAGATGCCAGCCTGGTCAAAGCTGAAAGCACATTTAAGAAGTGCCACCTGGGACCCGCTGAACCTATTTTTGATGGCGAACGAACCATCCGGCGCCTTCTGAGCCTGCATGGCGGTGCTGGTGGGTATTTCATCAATCAGGATGCAGCCCAAAAAGCACTGGAAGCGACAACGCATCGCTTCGAGCCTGCAGATCACGTTCTCTTCAACCCCGAATTTGGATTCTTCGAAGACATTTCAGCCTATCAAATCGCCCCAGCTTTTGGCGCGCAAGACCTGTTCTTTGAAAACTCCATAGATGGTTTCATCAAAAGTGGGCTTGAACTGGAAAGACAAACACTGCGTAAGAGGCCAGCTGTTTCGAAAATCCTACGCGAGTTGAAGCGCCCGTTCCGCCAGGGATTGGAGGCCGCATCAAATGCCATTTATACTGCAGTACGAAAAAGCAGCTTTGTAAGCGTTCCCTATTTTTCAGCTGAACCTGGTTCCAAGCCGGAAATTCTCCGTAAGAGGTTCAAATGATTATTGTCAGAATTAATGGCGGTCTGGGAAACCAGATGTTCCAATATGCAGCGGCAAAAGCCCTTGCAGTTCGTTGCGGATCCAAAGTTGGTCTCGATCTGCGGGTGTTTGACGGCCCCTCTCAATTTGGTAACGCACTTAACCATTTTGACATTACAGGTATGGCCTTGCCAGAGAAGGACTTGCCGCCTCTCAGGAAGAAAAACAAGCTTCGATACCTTATGTGGCGTTCTGGACTTGTTGGGCCCAAATTTGTTGAAGAGGAAGGTGATGGTTTCGACCCGAAGTTCTCTGGATTCACTAAAAACACCTATCTGAAAGGGTATTGGCAAAGTGAAAAATACTTTGAGGGCATATCGGACGTAATCCGTCAGGAGTTCAGCATTACGACCAAACCAAGTATCGAAAATGTCCAGTTGATGAAGGAGGTTCAGTCTTGCAACTCTGTTTCCCTTCACATTCGACGTGGCGACTATGTCAGCGACCCGCTGGCAAATGCGACCCACGGATTGTGCTCTATGGAGTACTACACAGAATCGCTGGAACGTCTCGCAGAGAAGACAGGTACTCGACCTCAGATCTATGTGTTTTCTGATGATGCTGAATGGGCCAAAGAAAACGCCGTTTTCAAGTACCCAACACGTGTCGTTTCCCTAAATGATGGTGCGCATCAATATGAAGACATGCGGCTAATGTCATTGTGCAAAAACAATATTATAGCAAATTCATCGTTTTCCTGGTGGGGAGCTTGGCTAAACGAGAACAGCGAGAAAATTGTCATTGCGCCTAAGCAGTGGTTCCAAGCTGCACAAAAGCACAACCGTGACATTTGTCCTGCCTCCTGGATCCGGATCTAATAGCCAGGCGATTTAAGAAACGGCTTGAACTTCAGATTTCACCTGACGACACGTTGGGCCTAAAAATAAGGGGGGCCGTAGCCCCCCAGTTTCGTTATCCAAGCTCAATAGTTTACCGCTCGTATTTTTATTGCCTGCGGCTTGAATACCGTCTAGGGAGAGCGCACCCACCCCTTGTTCTCTTGAGACCAAAATACGTCCCATACATCCCATATTTTGAAATCTTGACCGTACGGGGTACAGATTTCATACGCATCCAAGCTGACATAGTGCTGACACGCGCCCTAATTAATCAGGGCGCGCAACACCTTAACTACAGCCAGACGTTCCACCACAGGTATTACACTTCATGCATGTTCCATTGCGCACCAGTGTGTAATTCCCACATTCATTACAGGCTTCACCTTCATAACCCTGCATTTTTGCCTTTACGCGTGCATCCATTCCGGTACTTGACGCCACAGGTGCTGCAGAGCCCGAAGAGGTTTCCGGCACCAGCGTCTGCAATGCAGATACCGGATCACTTCCACCGTTCAGAGCAGTGGCCTCACCCTGCCCGCCCTGCAGCACGACCAGCTCTTGTGGCAGACGTTTACGCAGATACCCTGTTGATGAGATCTGCTTTAGCACCTCCAGCGACTTGCTGGCGGCACTTTCACTCAGCTCCGAAACGTTAGAAACGCCCTCTTCCTCACCACGCCCCAGATCATCAAAGGCCGCACCTTCCGGTTTAACATGGGCCAGATCTGTTCGGTCCAGATAGCTGACGGCCAGTTCGCGGAACACATAGTCCAGGATTGAGGTAGCGTTCTTGATGCTGTCGTTGCCCTGTACCATGCCGGCGGGTTCAAACTTGGTAAAGGTAAAGGCGTCGACGAATTCCTCGAGCGGTACGCCATATTGCAGACCAACGGACACTGCGATGGCAAAGTTGTTCATCATCGCGCGGAAACCAGCACCTTCCTTGTGCATGTCGATGAAAATCTCGCCCAGGGTTCCGCTTTCATACTCCCCAGTCCGCAGATAGACCTTGTGCCCCCCAACGACCGCTTTTTGAGTATAGCCTTTGCGACGATGAGGCATCTTTTCGCGGTGCGATTTGATGATCTCTTTGACGATGACCTTTTCAACGATCTTTTCAGCCAGCACCGCTGCTTTTTCGTGCGAACTGCCGGTTTCAAGAACTTCAGCCGCATCATCGTCATCTTCGACCAGTGCCGCCGCCAAAGGCTGGCTCAGCTTGGATCCGTCACGGTAAAGGGCGTTGGCCTTAATACCCAGGCTCCAACTAAGCTCATAAGCTTTCTGGCAATCCTCGATGGTCGCATTGCTCGGCATGTTGATGGTTTTGGAAATTGCACCAGAAATAAACGACTGGGCTGCAGCCATCATGGTGATGTGGCTGTTCACCGACAAGAAACGCTTGCCTTTCTTCCCACAGGCGTTGGCGCAGTCAAAAATGTTGTAATGCGCCTCTTTCAGGTGTGGCGCACCTTCCAGTGTCATGGTGCCGCATACGTGATCATTGGCGGCTTCGATATCTGCCTTGGTAAAGCCAAGATGGCGCAGCAGGTCGAAGGTTGGATCGTTCAGTTTGGTTGCTGGGATGCCTAGAACGCCGGTGCAGAAATCCTCGCCTAGCGTCCACTGGTTGAACACAAAGCGGATATCAAAAGCACTTTCCAGCGCGGCATCAACTTTGGCCAGCTCATTGGGGCCAAAACCATGGCCGGCCAACGATGTATGGTTGATCCCAGGTGCGTTGCCGATGGTCGCGTGCCCCACCGCATAGCCGGTGATTTCTTCGATCTGAGCCGAAGAATATCCCAACCCTTCAAGTGCGGAAGGCACCGAACGGTTGATGATCTTGAAGTAACCGCCGCCGGCCAGTTTCTTGAACTTGACCAAAGCAAAGTCAGGCTCGATCCCAGTGGTGTCGCAATCCATCACCAAACCGATAGTGCCGGTTGGAGCGATCACAGTGGTTTGAGCATTTCGATAGCCGTGCTTTTCGCCCAATTCCAAGGCTTCGTCCCAGGCACTCCGCGCCAGTTCAGTGAGCTGTGCATCCGGACAATTGTGCAGATCCAGCGGAACCGGCGCTACAGACAGGCCTTTATAGCCATCAGTGTTACCATAGGCTGCATTCCGGTGATTGCGGATTACACGCAGCATATTTTCAGCGTTACGGTCATAGGCCTCAAACGCGCCCAGCTCGCCGGCTATTTCAGCCGAAGTCATGTAGGCAACACCCGTCATCAGGGCAGTCAGAGACCCGCACAGGGCGCGACCTTCGTCGCTGTCATAGCCATACCCCATATTCATCAGCAAACCGCCGATGTTCGCATAGCCTAGCCCCAGGGTGCGGAAGTCATGCGACAGTTGGGCAATTTCCTTGGATGGGAACTGCGCCATCATCACCGACACTTCCAGTGTCAGCGTCCACAAACGGCAGGCATGCATATAGTCCTCGGCCTGAAACGCCCCGTCTTTTAGGAATGTCAGCAGGTTGATCGATGCAAGGTTGCAAGCTGTGTTGTCCAGAAACATATACTCGGAACAGGGGTTCGATCCGCGGATCTCGCCATCTGCCGGGCAAGTGTGCCAGTCATTGACAGTATCGTGGTACTGAATCCCTGGATCTGCACAGGCCCAGGCCGCATGGCCAACCTGGTCCCACAGATCCCGTGCCCGGACGGTTTTAGCGACTTTGCCATCGGTACGATTGATCAGCTGCCAGTCAGCATCTTTTTCTACAGCTGTCAGGAATGCATTGGTGACCCGGATTGAGTTGTTCGAGTTCTGCCCCGAAACAGAGCTGTATGCTTCAGAATCCCAATCGGTGTCATAGGTGGGAAACTCAATGCTGGTGTGACCCTGCTTGGCATAGTCCAAAACCCGCTTGATATAGGTTTCAGGGATCATCATCTTCTTAGCTTCGCGGATTGCGGTTTTCAGACTAGTATTATGTGCCGGATCATAGGCATCTGCCTCGCCGCCATCCCAGGACCGGATCGCTTCAAAAATGCCGTTCAGCATCTTTTCATGCATTTTTGAGCCAGCAACAATCGAGGCAACTTTCTGCTCTTCGATCACCTTCCACTCGATGAATTTTTCGATATCGGGGTGGTCTGCATCAACGATAACCATCTTGGCGGCGCGACGGGTTGTTCCACCTGACTTAATTGCACCAGCGGCCCGATCACCGATTTTCAGAAAGCCCATCAAACCTGAGGATTTCCCACCGCCAGACAGCGCCTCGCCTTCGCCGCGCAGGTGGCTGAAGTTTGTGCCAGTACCCGACCCATATTTAAACAGGCGGGCCTCACGTACCCAGAGATCCATGATACCGCCATCATTGACCAGATCATCCTGAACACCCTGAATGAAGCAGGCATGCGGCTGCGGATGCTCGTAAGAGCTGTTGGATTTGGTCAGCTTTCCAGATTTGTAGTCGACATAATGGTGGCCCTGAGCTGGTCCATCTATCCCATAAGCCCAGTGCAGGCCTGTGTTGAACCATTGCGGGCTGTTGGGTGCAGCGCGTTGGCTGGCCAGCATATAACGCATTTCATCGAAATAAGCGCGAGCATCTGCTTCACTAGAAAAGTAACCACCTTTCCAGCCCCAATAGGTCCAAGCACCTGCCAAACGATCGAATACCTGCTTGGACGACGTCTCCCCCTGGAAAGTAACGTCATCTCCGTCTGGAACCGAACGCCACAGGAAGTCTGGTACGCCTTTCTCACGCACCCGCTTCAATTTGGAGGGGACACCGGCCTTGCGAAAGTATTTCTGCGCGATCACATCGCTGGCCACTTGGCTCCAGTCAGACGGGACCTCGACGTTATCAAGACGGAACACTATTGTTCCATCCGGATTACGGATTTCCGACGTCGCAGAAGTGAATTTCAGACGTGCATAGGCATCTTGCCCAGCTGTTGTGAACTTTCTTTCGATCTTCATGCTGCTGCCTTCACTTTTTTTGTTGCCTTAAAGTGCTGCCCGCACACCCCACATCGTAAATTGATGAAACAACCATAGGCACCACACAACACAGCAGGCACCTGACCAAGCTGGCCATTTGAACGGTTGTTTCAAATATCTTATTTGTAGTTATACGGGCGGACATCACCACTATATTTAGTGGCACCCCGATCTACCGCTACAATTTGGCGTATATCTCCATACATGGTCAACGCCAAATTTACCTTTAATTAGGGATCTTTTTGGTTGACCGACCATTAGGGATTGGACGCGCGTAAGGGTAGATGATTCATCCACAAGTTATCCACTAATGCTCACCGGGATTCTCGTTTCAGGTCATCCCCAATTTATACCGAAACCCTAACGGGTTGCTTCCTTATCTTCATGGCAAAATCACGCAGTTCCATGACTTGGAAAGTTGAATATGAAAAGTGTGGTTAACCAATACACCAACACAATCATTTCCAGGCGAGTAGAGAATGCCGCAGGACAGCGTTCGTATAAGTTGTAGGGGTAAATATCGAACTGTGGACGCACGACCACAGTTGTTAACATAAGGTTAAAGGAGGGAGGTTTTCATAGTCATTCCAGAAACAAATCTGACCATCAGCAGTCGTTGGGCAAGAATCAAAACTGCAGCTGATCTAGGCTCCAGCTCTCCTGTCTGGGCTTAGACATCGCTGGAATTTGAAGGTGAAAACTGGTCGGGACGGCAAGATTCGAACTTGCGACCCCCTGTACCCAAAACAGGTGCGCTACCAGACTGCGCCACGCCCCGGACCGTGCGCCTTCTCTAGCTGCGCAAAGCGGTTTTGAAAACCCCTAACAAGACCATTTTCCACCGCCAGGTGAAAAAACACTGTGCCGCATCTCAGTGCCGACCGAAATCCCATAAAGGGCAGTCAAACCAGCATTAATTTCGAGGACGGCAAAAACGTTGTCGCCGCCGGGTATAGGTGTCAGGTCACCCGGCACGGCATCGGGATGTACATGCGTGACCACACCACTTTCATCTGTAAAAATGATATCCAACGGAATCAGGGTGTTTTTCATCCAGAAGCTGGCGCGTTGAGGGTATTCATAAACAAACAGCATGCCGGCGCCGCGGGGCATGTTTTCCCGGAACATCAGCCCGCGGGCGCGCTCTTCATTGTCATCAGCAATTTCAATGCTAAACGATGCTTGACCCCAATCACCGCGCAAATCCACACGATCCGCTTTGCATTGGGCATGGGCAAGACCAGGAACTGCTGCAGCAAGGACCAAAGTAAAAGCTGCAGCAAATTTGTTCATCGGTCTACCTTACGCTACTGTTGGGACAGCACTTTCCCAGGCCATGACCTCAACTGCCATGCGGCCACGATTGCCATCTATCACGCGCATCGCCAAGGCTTCTCCAGGTTGTAGATCAGCCAGACCAGATTGACGCAGGACTTCTACATGCAAAAACACATCATCGTTGCTTCCGAAAACATTGGCAAAACCAAACCCTTTGCCCTTATCGAACCACTTGACGCGCGCCGCTTCCAAAGGCTCTGAACGCAGCTCATCAAAATCAAGTTCGGCAAAGTCAGCCAGCACCGGCGTCTCCTCACGCTCTGGTGCAACAATCGAGACCACTTCAACCGCCTGAACGCCGCGATCGGTGCTATGAGACATGATTACGATTTCGGCCCCATCCGCAACGGAGCTTTGTCCGAAATTCCGTAGCACATTCACGTGCAACAAAATATCGGGGCCGCCGTCATCAGATACAACAAAGCCATACCCTTTGGCCGGGTCGAACCATTTAACAAGGCCCCTTACTTGACGCATACCGCTCAGATCGTCTGCCAATTTGTAGTCCACCAGTGTTCTTGTTTTTATTGCTGTTCGCAACGTTGATGCGCGAAAATGGATACATTTTTCAAGCCTAAAAGTTTCGAATATCGGCAGTTTTTGCTATTCTTGTCACACTCAATTTAGGGAGATAAACGCGTAATCTGCCATGGTGATGATGACGTTTGGCGACGCCAAACAAACCGATCATGCAACCGGAAGGTGCCATCTGCCCAAAATTCAATTTCCTGTGGAACCAATCTATACCCCCCCCAAAACGGCGGACGTTCTGGTGACGTACCCTTGGCAGCGGTCACTTTTGCAACTTCGGCCATCAGCGCTGCACGGCCAGACAAGGGCCGGGACTGCTGCGAAGCCCAAGCACCCAAACGGCTTTTCAAAGATCGTGACTGATAGTAGGCATCTGCCTGCGGACCATCTTCGCGACTGATCGTACCACGGACCCTCACCTGTCGACGCAGCGATTTCCAGTGCATTACAAATGCCGCCTTGCCTGCCCCATCCAACTCCTCTGCCTTGGCACTCTCGTAATTGGTGTAAAAAACAAAGGCCGTGTCTTCGATCTCTTTCAACAGAACCATGCGCGCATTTGGCACGCCCTCTGAATCGACCGTCGACAAAGCAATTGCATTTGCATCATTGGGTTCTGTCTTTTCGGCCTCGGCTAACCAAGAGCGGGCAATCTCGAACGGATCATCGCCTGCAAAAATTCCACTGCGGTCTGACATAGCGTCCCTCATTTGTTGTTACCGGCAACCTAGGCAGGTTCTGTCAGACCAACAAGACCTCCTCCCCTTGAAGCAGGCCGCTCAATAACTTAAAGATCGCTAAATCAATCGAACACGGGCGGAGAACCTGCATGTCTAATCAGCTGATGGCCGGAAAACGTGGCCTCATCATGGGCCTGGCCAATAACAAATCAATCGCCTGGGGTATCGCCAAAGCCTGCGCCGACGCTGGCGCCGAACTGGCCTTTTCCTATCAGGGCGAAGCCCTGAAGAAACGCGTTGGTCCATTGGCCGCAGAATTGGGCAGTGACACTGTCCTGCCATGCGACGTCTCAGATGAAGCCTCGATTGATGAATTGTTTGCGTCGCTTGAAGCAAAATGGGGCAAGTTGGACTTTGTCGTCCACGCGATTGGCTTTTCCGACAAGGGCGAGCTGCGCGGCCGTTATGTTGATACCAGCCGGTCGAACTTCCAGATGACCATGGATATCTCGGTCTATTCCTTCACTGCCGTTGTAAAACGCGCCGAGAAGATGATGAGTGAAGGCGGATCATTCCTGACCATGACCTATTACGGTGCTGAGCAGGTGATGCCACATTATAATGTCATGGGTGTTGCCAAGGCCGCGCTTGAAGCATCTGTCAAATACCTGGCCGAAGATCTGGGCAAGGACGGTTTGCGTGTCAACGCCATCTCGGCTGGTCCAATTAAGACGCTGGCCGCCAGCGGCATTGGTGATTTCCGCTACATTATGAAGTGGAATGAATACAACTCTCCACTGCGTCGCAACGTGACCATCGATGACGTGGGCAAATCGGCATTGTATCTTCTGTCTGACCTCAGTTCAGGGGTGACAGGTGAAAACCTGCACGTCGATGCGGGTTATCATGTTGTAGGCATGAAGGCCGTGGACGCGCCGGATATCACCAAAGCATGAGTCTTGCCGCCTTCATTGCTGCAGTTCTGCTCTGCCTGATGGCCGCCATCAGTCCCGGCCCTGCCGTGTTGATGGCGGCCCGCATCGGGTTGGCCGAAGGTTGGCGCACCGGTGTTGCGCTGGCCACTGGGATTGGCGCAGGCGCAGTGATCTGGGCGGCAGCAGCTCTGTTTGGACTGGCACTGCTATTTGACTATGCGCCGGTTTTGCTGACAGGGTTGAAAATTGGTGGTGCAGCCTTGCTCATCTGGCTCGCCATCAAGATGTGGCGCCGTGCTGATGATCCTGTTGCTCAGACCGAGATACCACCGACACCACGTTCACCTTTGGCGGCGTTTCGTCTTGGCCTTGTGACACAGCTGGCCAACCCCAAACCCGCGGTGTTTTTTGGTGCGGTTTTTATTGGCACAGTACCCGTTGGCACACCTGGGGTGGTCATGGCTGCGCTGCTTGCCTGTATCTTCCTTGTCGAAACCCTATGGAATGCCCTGATTGCCCGGCTTTTCTCGTTGGAAAAAAGCCGCCGTATCTATATCAACCTGAAACATATTATCGACCGGACCTTTGGCGGGCTGCTTGCCTTGCTGGGGGTCAAGATCGCTGCAACCTGACGCGCTAAGCGGGGAGCCCTAACATGACCGATCGTTTGCCACACGAAAAAGGCTTTCACATCTCGTGGGACCAAATCCACCGAGACAGCCGAGCCCTGGCCTGGCGACTGGATGGCCAAGGGCCAAATGACGGGGCCTGGCGCGCCGTCGTCGCAATCACTCGTGGCGGCATGGCGCCAGCCATGATTGTTGCGCGCGAGCTGGATATCCGCACCGTCGACACCATTTCAGTTCGTTCTTACCACCATCAAGAACAGGGTGAGGCTGAGGTGTTAAAGGCACCGGATGCAGACATTATGGGGGATGCCGGCGAAGGCATTCTGATCATTGATGACCTGGTCGATAGCGGCAAAACACTTGATCTGGTACGTAACCTGTACCCCAAGGCACATTTTGCCACCGTCTATGCCAAGCCAAAAGGCCGCCCGATGGTGCATACGTTCATCACCGAGGTCAGCCAAGACACTTGGATCTTCTTCCCTTGGGATATGGCGCTGCAATATGTTGAGCCCTATCGTGGAACCGACTGACTTTTAACTATATATCCGAAAAAGCGCGTCCGATGGGCGCGTTTTTTTGAGTTCTTACCTGCCATGCTCCGTGACCAACTGAAAAGTCAGTTCCAGTAGTTCTGCCCCGGCAGGTTCACCATGACCGGGAACGACCAGTGTCGCATCAGAAAACTGTTGTTGAACGGATCCAACAGCATCCCCCCAATGCATCAGATTCGCATCTGCAATGTTACCCAACCGCTTCGCACGGGCCGAACGGATCAAGCAGCCCCCAAACAAAATCCCTGCCTCTGGAACATAAGCGACGAGGTTGTCCGCTGAGTGACCAGCGCCAGGATAGAAAACCTCTACTGGCCCAAAGTTCAACGCTTTATCATTTTGATTCAACGTTAAATCAAATTCTGCAGGCATCAGCCCACTCGCGGATGCGATCTGATTGCTCAAAGCCAGCGCGTGCGTTTCGATGCCGCGCGCCTGAACAGCCCCAACGCCTCCCATTTTGTCGCTATGCGCATGGGTGAAAATCGCCTGCTTAACCGGATGGCCCAACTCATTGCGCGCCCAGTCCAAAATCTCAGTGGTCTGTGCATCCGTCCAGGCACTATCAATCAGGATTGAATTGGCGCCATCGACAACAACCAATCCATTTGATGGATAGGCGCCAAATTTTTTAAACACCTTATAGCTGGTGTGCATCCATACCGTTTCAGACAGCTGCAAAAATTTGACCGGTGGAACGCGTTGCTCTGTTGAGGTGTCAGCCGTGACCGCTGATGAACCAAGGCCGAATACTGTCACAACAACACGTAGAATCTTTTTTGATATCATTTTGTAGCACCAATTTTTGGAAAGCTTGGTCGAAAGCCATCCCAGAAAGCAAGCACTTGGCAAGTAAGCTGGCACAGCTTCGCGCATAATATAAATGTGGTATCGGACTGAGCGATTTTTCGGGCTACACGCATTTCGACTTGAGCCTCAGGTCGTCCCATCGCAGGATCGCCAAAACTTGAGGCAAGATCTAACACAGGGTCAAATGCCAGAACCAATCGCCCGACAGGACCCGCCGATGTCACTCCCCCGTACTGCTGCAACTTTTATCTCGCCAATTGTCGAATCCCGGCGCTGGCTTGAAGGTGTTCACTTTTCTGCCGAGCAGCCGTTGATCAATGTCAGTCAAGCCGCCCCGATTGACCCGCCCCCCCAGGGCCTGCGTCAGGCCATTGCACAGGCCGCGCTGAATGATGACAGCGCCCATCTATATGGTCCGGTTTTGGGACGCCTTGATCTACGCACCGCCTTGGCTTCACAGATCTCAAAGCACTATGCAGCCAGACTGACCAGCGACCAGATTGCGATCACCTCGGGATGCAATCAGGCCTTTGCCGCCGCGATCGCATCCCTGTGTGGTGAAGGCGATGAGGTCATCATTCCAACCCCATGGTATTTCAATCACAAAATGTGGCTTGATCTGGCTGGCGTTGCGGCCTGCCCGCTCCCTGTCGGTGCCGAGATGCTACCCGATGTTCAGCACGCCGAAGCCCTGATCACGCCGCGCACGCGAGCCATTGCACTGGTGTCCCCCAACAACCCCTGTGGGACAGAATACCCTGCCCCTTTGTTGCGGGCTTTTTACGAGTTGGCCAAATCGCGCGGCCTGAAGCTGATTCTGGACGAAACCTATCGCGATTTTGACAGCCGCACCGGCGCGCCACACGATCTGATGCAATCCGAAAGCTGGGATCACACCCTTATTCACCTCTATTCTTTTTCTAAGGCTTACCGCCTAACCGGGCACCGGGTTGGCGCAATTGCCACCTCTCCTGCCCGATTGTCCGAAATGGAGAAATTCCTGGACACCGTCACCATCTGCCCAAATCAGCTGGGTCAGATCGGCGCGCTTTGGGGCATTGAAAACTTGTCTGACTGGTTGGCCGCCGAACGGGCAGAAATTCTGGATCGCCGCGCTGCGATCCATGAAAGCTTTGGTATACTGGCTGAACGCGGCTGGAAGCTACTTGGCTGCGGCGCGTATTTTGCCTATGTGGAGCACCCGTTTGACGCACCATCAGAACAGATCGCACGCGACCTTGTCACTCAGTCCTCGGTGCTGATGCTGCCGGGATCGATGTTCCTGCCGGTAGATGATCCGGCTGGGGAACGTCAATTCCGAATAGCCTTTGCCAATGTTGATCGGCCCGGCATCACTGAATTGTTCCATCGCTTAGCCGCAGTTCAACGCTAGTTGCACGCAACACCGCTTGCTCCTCATCGGGTGGCAGCGTATTCAGGGCACCAGACATTTTTTCACCCCCTGCCACGGCTGTTGCATAGACGCTGACTGGCAGAGGCACCGACAATATGAGGGCATCATGGCCGCAGGCATGAAACATCTTTCCAAAACCTTTGTGTGGATCCTGATGGGATTGATCATGCTGAGCCTTGTCGGCTTTGGTGCGGTGAATTTTTCCGGCTCAGCCAGTTCCGTAGCGACAGTCGGCACCCAAGAGATATCAGTGCAAAACTTCTATCGGGAATTGCAGCGCGAGCAGCAGGCCCTGCAGGCACAAACCGGACAGTTTATTCCATTGTCGCAGCTATCTGCACTGGGAATGGACCAACAGGTACTGTCACGGTTGATTTCAATTGCAGCCATCGACAATGAGGTTGACCAACTGGGCATATCTATCGGCGATGAAAACCTGCTAAAGGAAATCACCGAAATCCCCAGTTTTCAGGGATCCAGTGGCGAGTTCAATCGCGACACCTATGAATACACACTAGACAACAATGGTCTGTCTGAACGTGAATTCGAAGACGACCTGCGCCGCGAATCTGCCCGTACACTGGTACAGGGTGCCATGATGGTTGGCGCAACAATGCCAGCAACCATGCGCGACACCATCACCAGTTTTATTGGCGCGCGCCGCAGTTTCTCTTGGGTGCAGTTGCAAAATGACGAGATGGCGATGATCGCGCTGGCACCCACCGACGCAGAACTTCAAGCCTTCTACGATAGCAACCCTGACCTGTTCACGCTGCCCGAAACCAAACAGATCGCCTATGTTCAGTTGACCCCGGCCATGCTGATGGATCAGGTCGATGTCGACCAAGACGCACTACAGACATTGTTCGACCAACGCGCGGACCAATATCAGTCCCCGGAACGCCGTTTGGTTGAACGTTTGGTCTATTCAGACGACGAAGCAGCCTCTAGCGCCAAGGCGCAGCTGGAAACTGGCGGCACCACTTTTGAGGCCTTGGTTGAAAACCGCGGCCTTGCTCTTGCCGATGTTGATATGGGTGACATGACTATTGGTGCTCTTGGTGCCGCTGGTCAGGACATCTTTTCGGCCCAAGTCGGTGATGTTGTTGGCCCGCTACCATCAGACCTAGGCCCGGCCTTGTACCGTGTGAATGGACGTCTGGAAGCCCGCGTCACACTGTTGGCAGACGTCGAAGCCGAATTGCGTGAAGAGCTGGCCGCGGGTCGGGCCCGTCGCCTGATTGAACAACAGTCCGAAGAGATCGACGATATGCTGGCTGGCGGTGCCACGCTCGAAGAGATCGCCGATGAAACCGACATGCAGCTGGGCCAGATCAGCTGGACCGAGCAAAGCCGCGAAGGTATCGCTGCCTATGATGGGTTTCGTCAAGCCGCCTCCGCTGTCACTGTAGACGATTTCCCGGCCGTAGAGTTTCTGGATGACGGTAGCCTGATTGCTCTGCGTCTTGATACAGTATTGCCCCCGCGTGCCGAACCGCTGGCTGACGCTTATACAGCCGCTTTGCAGGGCTGGAACGCTGAACAGCGCCAAAATGCAATCACCACCGAAGCTGAGGCAATTGTGGCCCGGACCAAAGCCAATGGTGATTTTGACGAGGCGTTGACTGTCACCACTGAAACCGGTCTGACACGCACTGCCTATATCGACACCACTCCGGTCGATATGCTGAACCAGGTTTTTGAGATGGAACCCGGCGAAATGCGTATTGTGTCAGATGAGAATTCAACTGTTGTATTGCGTTTGGACGAAATCCTACCTCCGGGTGAGAGCGACGATCTGCAGGCAATGTCCAACGCGTTGGAAGCTCAGCTAAATCAGGCGCTGTCGCAGGACCTGTTTGAAGCGTTTGTTCAAGATGCCCGGACCCGTGCACAGCCCCAGATTGACCAGCAGGCTCTACACGCCTTGCAGGCCAATTACCTTCAGTAACCAAGGCAACAGATCATGGCACTGACTCCCGATTTCGACACCTTCGCCAAGGCCTATGACGCAGGTGAAAACCAAGTTGTCTATACGCGATTGGCTGCGGACCTCGATACTCCGGTGTCGCTGATGCTCAAGCTGACAGGGGCCCAAAAGGACGCCTTTATGCTGGAATCAGTGACCGGTGGAGAGGTCCGCGGGCGCTATTCGATTATCGGGATGAAACCGGATCTGGTTTGGCGCTGCCGGGGCACAACCTCGTCACTGAACCGATCAGCGCGGTTTGATGCGGATGATTTCAGCGATCAAGCAGGCGATCCAATGGATAACCTGCGCGCACTGATAGCCGAGAGCCGCATTGACCTCCCCGAGGACCTGCCACAGGCCGCCGCAGGCCTGTTTGGCTACCTTGGCTATGACATGATCCGACTGGTCGAACATCTTCCTAACGTCAATCCCGACCCTCTGGGATTACCCGATGCCTTGATGTTACGACCTTCGGTGATTGCTGTGCTGGACGGCGTAAAGGGTGAGGTTACAGTGGTGTCGCCAGCCTGGGCCAGCGATGGCCAGTCAGCCCGTGCGGCCTATGCGCAAGCGGCCGAACGAGTCATGGATGCAGTCCGCGATCTGGAACGCGCCATGCCTGCCGAAACCCGCGATTTGGGCGAAGCGGACGATGTGGCTGATCCGGTTAGCAACTTCACCAAATCCGGCTACATGGAAGCGGTTGAAAAGGCCAAAGAGTACATTCGTGCCGGTGATATCTTTCAGGTGGTCCCTGCGCAGCGCTGGACACAGGAATTCCGCCAGCCGCCGTTTACACTATATCGGTCGCTGCGCCGCACTAACCCGTCGCCGTTCATGTTCTACTTCAATTTTGGCGACTTTCAGGTGGTTGGCGCCAGTCCGGAAATCCTGGTGCGAGTGTTTGGCGATGAAATCACCATTCGTCCCATCGCCGGTACCCGCCCGCGTGGCGCCACACCAGAAGAAGATCGGGCACTAGAGGCCGACCTGCTGGCCGACAAGAAAGAACTGGCGGAACATCTGATGCTGCTGGACCTGGGGCGCAATGACACCGGCCGCGTCGCCAAGATTGGCACCGTGCGCCCAACGGAAAAGTTCATCATTGAACGTTACAGCCATGTCATGCACATCGTTTCCAATGTCGTTGGAGAGATGGCAGAAGACAAAGACGCGCTGGATGCGTTTTTTGCCGGTATGCCAGCAGGCACGGTATCAGGCGCGCCCAAGGTTCGAGCAATGGAAATCATCGACGAGCTGGAGCCCGAAAAACGCGGAGTTTATGGCGGCGGTGTTGGCTATTTCTCAGCTGGTGGCGACATGGATATGTGTATCGCGCTGCGCACTGCCGTGGTGCAGGATCAAAAGCTGTATATCCAAGCTGGCGGCGGTGTTGTCTATGATAGCGATCCCGAATCCGAGTTCATGGAAACGGTCCATAAATCCAACGCCATTCGCCGCGCTGCTGCAGATGCCGGTCGTTTTACCGGCGGTGGCAACAGATAACCTGTCCCAGTTAGGGTCCAACATGCATCAGTTTAGCCTGAAACGATCTGTTAGTTTCAGGCTAAACTACGGGCGAAAAACACGGCTGTCATCACCAGTCCCACAACGACCACGATGCTTTTGACCATCGCCACCGGCATCAGTCGCGCCAATCGTGCACCGATATAGCCGCCAATAGTGGCTGCCACCATCATGATAGCCGCTTCGTACCAATAGACGATACCCGCCAGCGTGAAGGTTACGACCGAGGCTGCTGACAAGACAAATGACAGGATGTTCTTCAACCCGTTCATCAGGTTAAGATCGCGCATCCCCTGAGCAGAAAACAGCGCCAACAGCACAATACCCAGCCCACCGTTGAAGTAACCTCCGTAGATTGAAACCACCAATGTGGCGAACCAGGTATTTTTGTCCTGTCTGCCACGCGATTCAATCCAGGAATTGATGCGACCCCCTAACAAAAATAGTATAGTGGCAAACAATAGCAGCCATGGCACAACCCAGTTGAACACACTTGCCGGCGTGACCAGCAGCAGCAATGACCCAGCGACACCGCCGACAATCGACAGCCCAACAAGCTGAAGCAACGCACGCCGGTCAAAGCTGCGCAGCTCTCTTAAAAAACCCAATGCGCCACTGGCATAACCGGGGAAAACGGCCACCGCGCTGGTGGCATTGGCTGCAATTGGGGGAATGCCTGTGAAAACCAGCGCCGGAAACGTCAGAAAGCTACCCCCGCCTGCAATTGCATTTAGTCCGCCAGCCAGAAATGCAGCGGTGCAAAGAACCACAAAATCAATCACAGTGTCCGGTCTTTCTTCAAGGAATTAGGAGTAGCCCTAAACTAAGTCTGAAACTTAGCGGTTGATAACCTGCAGGGACAATGCAGCCGACACCGGTGACAGCGCAACCCGCGTCGCACGGTCCTGCAGCCCCCACAGCAGCAAGGCCGAAATGGTATCTGGTTGCACCCGGCCCAACATAATCACCGCACCTTCCTGACCAGCGCGGAATGCCGCCTGATCCAGAAAGCGCCGGATTGCGCGGGGATTTTGGCCCGCACCATCAAAATCACGAAACACCACTGCAGCAGGAACGCCATCACGGGCCGCCAGTTTTTGGACGGTGTTCAGCCCATGGTCTTGTGTCAACAAACCGCGACCGGATGCCGCCGCAGCCGCCGACACTTGATCCGCCAAAGGCCGGTTTCCCTGAAACCCTGTACCGGTGCCTTCCAGCACTGCAATGGTTTCAGGCAGGGTATCAAACCAAACCGCAAGCGACGTTTCGGCATCCTGCGGCGCGGCTTCGCGCGGCAGATTGGTCAGAACCAGGACTTCAAACCCAGCGGCCCGTCGCGCCGCCATTTTCTCGGCCGCTTTGGGATCCTCGGGATCGATGGCAAAACTCAGGGGATAAGGAAACCCAACCAAGGCTTCGGCCCCAATCGAATTTTCGTCATCAATCAGCACAATGGCCATCAACGGGCGACCTTCCGGATTATCCAGAGGCTCAGCATAAAGTTCAAAAGGAGAGGCATCCTGCGAACCGTTTGAAAGCCCGCTCTCATTTAGCCTGTTGCGTTCCGTCAGCGGCACCACAGGCGTTCCAATTGTTGGGCCATCAGTTCCTGCTTGTGTGCCTGATGTGGTAGGCAGTGCGGCAATTCTCTCGCTGACGGCATCTTCTTCGGCGGTGCCAGATGCCTCGTCACGAGATTCGCCCGGAACCAATTGTTCTGCTGGAGCATTGTCGACAGTCGGCAAAATGGACGGCAAGGTCCCAAGAGGCACATTTCCAACGTCCGGCGTTGCCAACACTGGAACATCAACGCCAACATCAGGCGCGGCCACCGTAGCATTTTCGGCAACGTCTGGCGCAATCGGTGCGGTTTCAGTTTCCGGGTTAGCGACAATATCCTGACTGCGTGTGCTGGACGGCACCCTGTCACCGTTGTCAGGTCCGACGGGTGTTATCGCAGGGGCACCTGTGGGGGGGGTAATGGTGGCCAATTCTGGCACGACAACCGGAGACGGGGGTTGCGCCGGCTCGCCGGACACCACGACTTCGGATTCCTGTGACGGTAATGCTGGCGCCGGAAGTGTTTCGACCGGCACCACAGGTGTATCCGTTTGCAAAGATATATCCGGGGCAGAAGTAGAGTTGTTTCCGGTGTCGGTGGACTCGGCCAGAGTTGTATCATCAGCCCCAACTGAAGGTCGGGCAGCAGGCTGAGTATCTGCATCGCGCAACGCGCTGAGGTCATCGACCGCTTCCCCCACTGGCGCGGCAGGCGCAGCCTCGACCAGGTCGGCGTCCTGTCCCGGAGTGTCATCCGGAGCAGAGGTTGGGTCCACTGGTTCAAGCGTTCCTGCAGGGGGGTGTGCGGCAACATCCACCACCTTGGGAAGTGGCGCTGACAAGGACAACATTGCCGCTCCGGCGGCAGCCACCAGCGCCCCAATACTTACACCACCCAGGAATCCTCGCATGCCTGTCTCGCCTCTCACGTCTTGTATCTGCCCTTCGGGACCTAAGGATCTGCGCCCAGATGCCCCTATGGAAAAGTTGCTGCGCCACCCTGCGCCCTTGACGCTGCCGCGCAACCCTGAACATGTATGTTACGACCACTATACTGCGGCAGGGCCCTGCCCCGCCAGCCCTTAAAAGAGCCTGCCAAGATGTTGCTGCTAATCGACAACTACGATTCCTTTACCTACAACCTGGTTCACTATCTGGGCGAGTTGGGCGCAGAGATCGAAATCCGCCGTAACGATGCCATTGATGTGCAAGAGGCGATGGCGATGAAACCGAGCGGCATTTTACTGTCACCCGGTCCCTGTGATCCGGACCAAGCCGGGATTTGTCTGGCCCTGACCGAAGCCGCCGCCGAAACCAAGACACCCCTGATGGGTGTTTGTTTGGGGCACCAGACCATTGGGCAGGTGTTTGGCGGCAAAGTAGTGCGCTGTCATGAGATTGTGCATGGCAAAATGGGCAGCATGTCCCATACCGGCAAAGGTCTGTTTGCAGGCCTGCCCTCGCCGTTTGACGCGACGCGCTATCACTCGCTGGTGGTTGAGCGTGAAACTTTGCCTGACTGTCTGGAAATTACTGCCGAGCTGGAAGATGGCACCATTATGGGCCTGCAGCACCGAGAATTGCCTATTCATGGTGTTCAATTTCACCCGGAATCAATTGCATCCGAGCATGGCCACGCCCTGCTGCAAAACTTTTTGAACGAGATGAAGGACCCGACATGAGCGATCGTCTAAAGCCACTGATCGGGGCCGCTGCCGAAGGTCCGCTGACACGTGAACAGGCTGAAACCGCCTTTACGCTGCTCTTTGAAGGGGAAGCCACGCCAAGCCAAATTGGCGGCTTGCTGATGGCACTGCGCACACGCGGTGAAACAGTCGACGAATATGCCGCAGCCGCTGCGGTGATGCGATCCAAGTGCAACGCCGTAAAGGCCCCAGCTGGTGCAATGGACATCGTTGGCACCGGTGGCGATGGCAAACATACGCTGAATATCTCAACCGCGACCGCCTTTGTCACCGCTGGTGCGGGTGTGGTTGTTGCCAAACACGGCAACAAAAACCTGTCGTCCAAGTCCGGCACCGCCGACGTTCAGACCCAAATGGGTATCAATGTCATGGTGACACCTGATGTTGTCGAAAAAGCAATTTCCGAATGTGGCATTGCTTTTATGATGGCCCCGATGCACCACCCGGCAGTTGCCCATGTCATGCCCACCCGGCAAGAGCTGGGGACTCGCACAATCTTTAATATCCTTGGTCCACTGACCAACCCAGCAGGGGTAAAGCGCCAACTGACCGGTGCCTTTTCCCGTGACCTGATCCGGCCAATGGCCGAAACGCTGGGACAATTGGGATCTGAACGTGCTTGGTTGGTGCATGGATCAGACGGCACAGACGAGCTGACCATCACCGGTGTCAGCTGGGTTTCTGCGCTTGAAAAAAACGGCAGTGTTGTTGATTTTGAATTGCACCCGGAACAGGCAGGCCTGCCTGTGCATCCCTTTGAGGCCATTGTAGGCGACACGCCCGAAGACAATGCCAATGCATTCCGCGCCTTGTTGGATGGGACACCATCGGCCTACCGCGACGCAGTCCTGCTAAATTCAGCCGCTGCACTGGTGGTAGCGGATGCCGCCAGCGACCTTCAAGAAGGCGTTGAAAAAGCCCGTGAAAGCATCGATTCCGGCGCAGCCAAAGCCAAGCTTCAAGCTCTAGCACGGATCACAACAGGAGCCACCTGATGGCATCGCCACCTTTGCCAAAGGCTTGGGGGCATTTGCCTTTTTTCACTCAGGAATGGCCTGGTATCAACAGCGCCATTGAAACGGATCCGCGGCAAATTTTGCCCCCCGTGCATGATCGGTTTGCTGCACTAGATCTGACCTCGCCCAAGAGCACCCGTGTGGTGATCTTGGGCCAAGATCCCTACCCCACTCCGGGTCACGCCCATGGATTGGCTTTTTCGGTCAAACCAAATGTGCGTCCTTTACCGCGATCACTGAACAATATTTTCAAAGAGCTGACCGACGACATCGGCCAGTGCCCAACAAGCGGAGATCTGCGCGGTTGGGCCAATCAAGGCGTTTTGCTGCTGAACACAGCACTTTCAGTTCCGGCAGGTGACGCAAATGGCCACAAGAGCCTTGGTTGGACGAAACTGGTGCACCAGGTGCTGGATCTAACGTCGCAGCGCCCCACAGCATATATTCTCTGGGGCAATGCAGCGCAAAAGCTTGAATCTTTTATCAATCCGGGCGATCACCTGATCCTGAAATCTGCCCATCCCTCTCCTCTGTCAGCCCGGCGTGGTTTTTTTGGCTCGCGGCCATTTTCCACTGTGAACCGCTGGCTGTCCGAACGGGGGGAGGCTACTATCAACTGGACTGCACCATCGGAGGCGTTGGAATGACAACAAATGTGCTGGATAAGATCAAGGCCTACAAGCTGGAAGAAGTCGCCGCCGACAAAGCTGCCAAACCGTTGTCCGAGGTCGAAGCAGAGGCCCGCGCTGCCAGCCCTGTCCGTGGCTTTGCGCAGGCCCTGATGTCCGCCAATCGCGAAGGCTATGGGTTGATTGCCGAAATCAAGAAAGCCAGCCCTTCCAAAGGTTTGATCCGGGCTGACTTTGATCCTGCGGCGCTTGCCCGTGCCTACGAAGAGGGTGGTGCCACCTGCCTGTCCGTACTGACCGATACACCCAGCTTTCAGGGCGCCAAAGACTTTCTGGTTCAGGCCCGTGCCGCCTGCACACTGCCTGCCCTGCGCAAAGATTTCATGTATGACACCTATCAGGTGGCAGAGGCCCGTGCCCTCGGCGCCGATTGCATTCTGATCATCCTGGCCTCGGTGTCGGATGCTCAAGCCGCGGAACTGGAACAGGCAGCGTTTGACTGGGGCATGGATGTGCTGCTGGAAGTGCATGATGCCGAAGAACTGGAACGTGCCTGCGCGTTGAAATCACCACTGATGGGTATCAACAACCGCAACCTTAAAACCTTTGAGACCACGCTGGACACGACACGCACCCTGTCCAAAATGGTTCCCGCTGACCGTACGATTGTCTGCGAAAGCGGTCTCAGCGGTTCCGATGATCTGTCTGCCATGGCCAAATACGGGGCACGGACCTTTTTGATTGGTGAAAGCCTGATGCGTCAGGATGATGTTGCCAGTGCCACCCGCAACCTGCTGGCTTCGCCACTGATGCCCGGAGCGATGTAATGCCACTGACCCATTTTGACACCAAGGGCGATGCCCATATGGTTGACGTCTCGGACAAGCCCGTCACGTCGCGTGTCGCCACTGCTGAGGCCCACATTCGTATGGCTCAGGCTACATTTGACATCATCGCCGATGGGCGCGCCAAAAAGGGTGACGTTCTGGGCGTGGCCCGACTGGCGGGTATCATGGGGGCCAAGAAAACCCCCGATCTTATCCCGCTGTGTCACCCGCTGCCCGTCACCAAAGTGGCCGTCGAGCTGACCTTGGATCCTGACCTGCCAGGCGTTCAGATCGAGGCGACTGTTAAGACCACGGGGCAGACAGGTGTTGAAATGGAAGCCTTGACCGCTGCCAGCACCGCAGCCCTTACAGTCTATGACATGAGCAAAGCGGTGGATAAGGCCATGGAAATTGGCGGCCTGCGCGTCACACTGAAAGACGGCGGTAAATCAGGTCGTTACGAGGCATAGATGATCACAGTTGATGACGCCCTTGCGCAGTTGATGACACTGGTTTCCGTTCTGGAAGCCGAAGACGTTCCCCTGATCGAAGCAGCCGGGCGGGTGCTGGCCGCAGATGTGTCTGCACGTCGGGATCAGCCTCCCTTCGCAGCTTCAGCTATGGATGGCTATGCGCTGAAATCCACCGAGGTCGAGCAACATTCCATCCTGAAAGTGATTGGCGAATCTGCAGCTGGCCACAGGTTTGATGGGCAGGTCGGCCCCGGTCAAGCAGTGCGTATTTTCACTGGAGCGCCCGTACCTGAAGGCGCTGATTTTGTCGTCATACAAGAAGACATCACCCGCAATGGGGATCTGATTACCATTGCCAATGCGCCAAGTTCTAATTCCAACATTCGTGCCAAAGGCAATGATTTCGCCATTGGCAGTACCCTGGATGCGCCACGCGTCTTAACCCCCAGTGATATCGCCCTGCTGGCGTCGATGAACGTCGCCACGGTTCCGGTGATCCGCCGCCCCGATGTGGCGCTTATCTCCACCGGGGACGAGCTGGTTATGCCCGGCGACACGCCCGGCCCTGACCAGATTATTGCCTCCAACACTTTTGGCCTGAAGGCCATGATTGACGCTTTGGGGGCGCATGCGCGTATTTTACCCATTGCCCGCGACAACACCGCATCCTTGCGCACAGCGTTCAAACTGGCACGCGGGGCTGATCTGGTGATCACCATTGGTGGGGCCTCAGTTGGCGATCATGATCTGGTTGGCAAAGTTGCAGCAGATCTGGGGCTTGAACAGTCGTTCTACAAAGTTGCAATGCGCCCTGGAAAACCGCTGATGGCTGGTCGGATGAATGAGGCTGCGATGGTTGGACTGCCGGGTAACCCGGTATCAGCGATGATTTGCGGTAAGATTTTTATCGCGCCAATGATCGAGGCAATGCTGGGCCTAGATACAAATGCACCGACCCTTCTTAAGGCACAGCTGACCGAACCTCTTACCGCCAATGGACCGCGTCAGCACTATATGCGTGCCCTGCTGGACGGATCAGAAATCCGCGCATTTGATCGCCAAGACAGTGCTTTGTTGACAGTTTTGGCCTCAGCCAACGCGCTTTTGATCCGCGCTCCATTTGATCCCGCGCGCAAAACTGGCGAAATAGTAGATTACCTGCCGCTCTGACCCCTAATCACATTATGATCCCCCCAACCTAGGGCCGGTGGCATCGGTTGGATGGCATCTGTTCGCGCGAGCTCTAATACCGTTGACACAAAACGGGAACATGCGTAGAACAAAACAAAACGCAATACGGCGGAGGGAAAACCTATGTTGACCAAGAAACAGTTGGACTTGCTGGAATTTATTCACAAGCGCCTGCAAAAAGATGGTGTGCCTCCCAGTTTTGACGAGATGAAAGTTGCGTTGGATCTGCGCTCAAAATCCGGCATTCATCGATTGATCACTGCCTTGGAAGAACGTGGCTTTATCCGCCGTCTTGCACACCGGGCGCGGGCCATTGAAATCATCCGTCTTCCGGAATCTCTTGGCGGCAGTCAGACACCGGTTGGATTTACGCCGCGGGTGATCCAGGGCGGCCACCAAACGCCGCCCCCCAGCCAGCCCGCAAATGTCGAACCTAGCCATATGATGGCGATGGAATTGCCGGTGATGGGACGTATTGCGGCTGGTGTTCCAATTGAAGCGATCAGCCAAGTGTCACATCAGGTGGCCGTGCCCAGTTCGATGCTTTCAACCTCGGGACAACACTATGCTCTTGAGGTCCGCGGTGATTCAATGATCGAGGCCGGTATCAATGATGGGGATGTGGTGGTCATCCGTGAAACCAAGGTGGCCGACAACGGTGACATTGTTGTTGCATTGGTTGAAGGTCACGAAGCGACACTAAAGCGGTTCCACCGTCAGGGAGGATCTATTGCTCTGGAAGCCGCAAACCCAGCCTATGAAACCCGCGTTTACCCTGAAGATCAGGTAAAGGTGCAAGGCCAACTGGTTGGCTTGATCCGAACCTACTGATCGGGCATCACTGACCAGCCCCAAGCATTTGCGGGGCTGGTGCATTTGTCCACAAGCGGTGCCCGGCCAAATCTTGTGCACTGTACAGCTTCCCCTCGGCAGTCAGCATCACACTTCCGATATCGCGTAACCGCACTGGATCGATAATCTGGCAACCTCCGGTCAGGTCTTTTGCAACGGTTGTGACAATGATTTGACCAGCGCGGCACTCGGAAAACGCGTCAACGGCGCGCTTGCCAATCACATGTACAACTTCGGTTGAGCCTATAACCACCCGCCTTGATGCCCCTGCCCAACGCGCCGCCGCATCAGACTGGTTCACGTCGTCCCCGTCATTTTCCAACCAAATCCGCGCCGAAAATCCTGCGCCTTTGGGTTTTGACAGCGCGCGACCCTCACTGGTCATTTTGCCCACCAAGGCCGCATCCGCAGAGATGAGCACCGCCGGACGCTCATGCTGGCTCCACAAAACCAAACCAAATAATGCAGGTACCAACCCCAAAACCCGTAGCCACCCTTGCCAGAGGATCAACAACAACATCCCCGTTCCAACCAACGGAAGCACCATAGGCCCTGGGGCGATCACCCTGCCCTGGGCCCCCTGCAATCCGGATACCCAATGCGCAACCAACAAAATCCACTCCAATCCCCAGCCCATAAGCGTCAAGCCGATCATCTCCAGTCCAAACGGCGCAAGACTGAGCGCCAATACTGCCGAAGGGATGACCAGTACCCCCATCAAGGGCACCGATAGAAGATTAGCGATCAACCCATAGTACGATAATGTGTTGAAATGGGCCGCTCCAAATGGCGCAGTCGCGGCACCAGCCACGGCGGACGATATTATCACCGCAAGCACAGGACGCAGCCAAGCAGGCCCCAGTGTAATCCCACTGTCGCGAATCCATCCGAACACGGCCACCAACCCCGTTGTGGCGGCAAAGCTCATCTGAAAACCGGGACTCATCAGGCTTTCAGGGCGACGTATCAATACAATCAGCGCGGCCAATGCAACTGCGCGCAGGGAGAAGGCCCTCCGATCCATCAACACAGCCCCCAAAACCACGGCCACCATTACAAAGGCGCGCTCGGTGGCGACATTTCCGCCGGACAACGCCAGATACCCCGCCGCCACCAATAAGGCCCCGATGGCAGCAAGCTTTTTGACTGGTAGTCGCAGCCCGACCCTTGGCCACAGATTTAGCAACACCCGCAGGGATGCAAAGACAAACCCGGTCAAGAGCCCCATATGCAAACCTGAAATAGCCAATAGATGGGCCAGGTTACTTCCCCGCAGCGCCAACAGACTTTCCTGCCCTATGCCACTACGGTCTCCGGTGGTGATAGCTGCGGCGAATCCGCCTATGCTGCCCGGCAGTTGCTGTTGTATGTAAGTTGACGCAACACGGCGCAGACGTTGTAATCTCAAGTCCTCTCCGCCGGGTGTCACCAACAAAACTGGTACGCGGGTGTACCCTACCCCTCCGAGACTCTGAAACCAGGCATGCCGACGGAAGTCAAAACCACCCGGCTCTGCCGGCCCCTGAGGCGGCATAAGGTGTGCAGTGGTCATAATACGGCTACCTGGCGCGGGTAGCTCCGTTGCACCATGTAATGATATGCGGACCCGCTCCGGCGTGTTGACCGGAGATATTTTGCGCAGCCGGACCTGATCCAGCGTCAGACGCAGCGCATCGCTGGCCGAACGATCAATCACAACCACCCGCCCCTCAACCGGGCCGTAATAGCGATACGTCAAAACCGGAGCAGTAACCCCGTGCGCACGAAGGCCTGCCACACAAAAACCCGCCGCAACGAGCAAAATCATCCAACCCAGAAGTGATACGTTGCTCTTGCTCCGCACCACGACCAAACCACCGATACCGCAGATCGCTGCCAAGGCCAGATAGTTTTCAAGTGTGGGTTCTGTCGTTAATGCAAAATAGCTCCCAACCCCTGCCCCCAGCATCACTGGAGCGAAAGGGAACAAATGTCCCCGCTGTTTCACCAGCAGGGAGTCCAGGGCAGCAATCGCACGCATCTTGCTCCTCGCCGTTTGGCTCGGTAGACAGGCGTCAAATCTAGCTCTTCAAAAGTTTCCAAAAGGTAAATGGCCCCATGTCCAAACCGGTCGTCACCCGTTTCGCACCGTCTCCTACCGGCTTTCTACATATCGGTGGCGCGCGTACTGCTCTGTTCAACTGGCTATACGCCCGAGGTCGTGGCGGCAAATTCCTGCTGCGCATCGAGGACACTGATCGTGAGCGTTCAACACCCGAAGCAACAGCTGCGATCTTGCAGGGCATGGAATGGTTGGGTCTTGACCATGATGGCGAGGTGGTTAGCCAGTTTGACGGCGCCGCGCGTCATGCAGAGGTGGCACATCAATTGCTGGCAGAGGGCAAAGCTTACAAATGTTTTGCGAGTCAGGATGAAATTGCTGCCTTTCGAGATCAGGCCAAAGCCGAGGGTAAATCGACCCTCTATCGTTCACCCTGGCGCGAAGCCGACGAGGGCGACCACCCCGATATGCCTTATGTCATTCGCATCAAAGCGCCGCAAAGCGGCGTTACCACTATCAAAGACCAGGTTCAGGGCGATGTGACCATCAGCAACAACCAGTTGGACGATATGATCCTTCTGCGTTCAGATGGCACCCCAGTCTATATGCTGGCAGTTGTTGTCGATGATCACGATATGGGTGTGACCCATGTGATCCGGGGAGACGATCACCTAAACAACGCTGCCCGCCAGATGACAATCTATGAGGCTATGGGGTGGGACATCCCTGTTTGGGCCCATATCCCGCTGATCCATGGCGCCGACGGCAAAAAACTGTCCAAACGCCACGGTGCATTAGGCGCGCAGGAATATCAGGTGATGGGTTATCCTGCGGCGGGAATGCGCAACTATCTGGCCCGTCTAGGTTGGAGTCACGGCGATGATGAGTTCTTTTCAGACGCTCAGGCGTTGGAGTGGTTTGATCTGAATGGAATCGGTAAAAGCCCGGCCCGATTTGACACCAAAAAGCTCGAAAACCTATCCGGTCAGCACATCGCCGTTAGCGATGACGCTGCATTGCGGCAGGAAATTCAGGCCTATCTCGTTGCTGCTGAACAGCCCGTGTTGAATGACGCACAGTCAAACAATCTTGAGCGAGCCCTATATTGCCTCAAAGAGCGTGCGAAAAAATTGCCGGAACTTCTTGAAAAAGCACATTTTGTTCTAATTTCAAGGCCTGTGGAGCAAGACGAGAAAGCAGCTAAAGCGCTGGCATCTGTATCCGATGGTATACTGGATGAATTGACGCCGCAGCTGCAAAATGCTAGCTGGTCCAGAGATGATCTGGAGATGCTTCTGAAAACCTTTGCAGAAGCCCATGACACCAAGTTTGGTAAGCTGGCTGGCCCACTGCGGGCAGCACTGGCCGGACGTGCGGTGACACCTTCAGTTTTTGACATGATGCTTGTACTGGGCCGCGATGAAACCATGGCCCGTCTAACCGACGCCGCAGGTTGAACACATTAAATGTTGTTCTGACCTGCTCAAAAGTGACAATGCCTGCATTCTGAATTCGCAGGACTGGCCGCATGGAATGGCCCGGTGCCATTCCATGCCAGTAACAGGAAGGGATATCCATGACCGACACCAAGAAATCCGCCACGCTTAGCCTCAATGGCGAATCCTACGAGTTGCCTATTTTTTCCCCGACTGCTGGACCCGATGTTCTTGATATCCGTAAACTCTATGGTCAGGCTGGTGTTTTCACCTATGATCCGGGTTTCACCTCAACTGCCAGCTGCGACAGCACCATCACCTTTATTGACGGTGACAAGGGCGAACTGCTGCACCGCGGTTATCCAATCGATCAATTGGCCGGAAAATCGCATTATCTAGAAGTCTGCTATCTGCTGCTTTATGGTGAGCTGCCAACGGCTGCTCAGCTGGAAGATTTCGAAGCACGCGTGACCCGTCACACAATGGTGCACGAACAGATGCACAACTTCTTCCGTGGTTTCCGGCGTGATGCCCACCCAATGGCCACACTTGTGGGTGTTGTTGGTGCGATGTCGGCCTTCTACCACGATTCCACCGATATTTCAGACCCTTGGCAGCGCGAAGTTGCATCGATCCGTCTAATCGCCAAGCTGCCAACAATTGCTGCGATGGCCTATAAATATTCTATTGGCCAGCCATTTGTATATCCTCGCAATGATCTGGATTACGCTGCTAACTTCCTGCACATGTGTTTCTCGGTTCCCGCCGAGCAGTACGAGGTCAACCCGATCCTGGCCCGTGCCATGGACCGGATCTTTACACTTCATGCGGATCACGAGCAGAACGCATCGACCTCGACCGTACGTCTGGCCTCATCTTCTGGTGCCAATCCGTTTGCCTGTGTCGCGGCTGGCATTGCATGCCTCTGGGGTCCGGCTCACGGCGGCGCCAACCAGGCCTGCCTGGAGATGCTGAAAGAAATCGGCAGCGTTGACCGCATTCCAGAATACATTGCACGCGCCAAGGACAAGAGCGATCCGTTCCGTCTGATGGGCTTTGGTCACCGGGTTTATAAAAACACCGACCCGCGCGCCACTGTGCTGAAGCAATCAGCTGATGAGGTTCTGGACCTGCTGGGTATCGAAGATAACCCGTTGCTACAGGTTGCAAAGGAACTGGAGCAAACCGCGCTGAACGACCCCTACTTCATCGAGAAGAAGCTGTTCCCCAACGTTGACTTCTATTCGGGCATTATCCTCGAAGCGATGGGTTTCCCAACATCGATGTTCACACCGATCTTCACACTGTCACGCACAGTTGGTTGGGTATCGCAGTGGAAAGAAATGATCGCAGACCCGCAGAACAAAATCGGTCGGCCGCGTCAGTTGTATCTTGGTGAGACCGCTCGCGACTACATCGATATCGAGAATCGCTAGTAATTTCGATCACCCGATTGAAAAACAAGGTTAATGAGCGCCCCAATCCATCCGGTTTGGGGCGCTTTTTTTGAAACAATCCTTTGCTGGCCCGCGTATTGTCCCGTGCTGCCTTATAATCGCCATATTCTCTTGACGCACCAAAGGTAGAAATCTTAACAATTCATTAAGTTGCATTTTAATTCAAATAGTTGAAAGTGAGTACTCGATATGCTGTGGATGACATTGATTGGTCTGGGCTTGCTGGTTGGAGTTGTATCCAACGATGACGATGATCCCGCAACCACAGGAGATGCAGCCGAAGAGCCCCCCATCGACGACGGCCAGCTTGAAGGCAATGAGGGCCATGATTTGCTGATGGGCACTGCGTCGGATGAGACGCTGCTTGGTCGAGACGGCAACGATAACCTTGATGGTGGCGAAGGTAATGACCGGCTGTTCGGAGACAACGGCAACGACACCCTGTCCGGTGACAGTGGCCAAGACAACTTGTTTGGTGGCAAAGGCAATGACGAACTGGATGGCGGCAAAGACGATGACAAAGTCTTTGGTGGTGCCGGCAATGACGTCGCTTCTGGTGGTGACGGCAACGACAGCGTCTTTGGCAGCACAGGTGACGATACAGTCTTAGGCCGGGATGGTGACGACTTTCTGCGAGGCGGTGACGACAATGACCGCGTATTCGGTGACAATGGCAGTGACACATTGATCGGCGATGGCGGCAACGACCACCTGTTTGGCGGCAAGGGTGATGACCAGCTGAATGGTTCGGTTGGCGATGACGCAGTCTCAGGTGGGGACAACGACGACGTGGCCACCGGAGGAGAAGGCAACGACCGTGTCTTTGGCAATGACGGCGAGGACAAACTGTTTGGAGAAGCAGGAGATGATCTTCTGCGTGGCGGCGATGGCGACGACATCCTCATCGACGGTTCGGGAACCGATGTACTGCGCGGTGGTGGAGGCAACGACGCAATCTTTGCCAGTGGCTTTATGAACGAACAGGCCACACTTGATAATTTCAAAAACCCAGATGACACACTTACTCCTGCAGAATTAGTCGACAAGCTTGAGTTGGACTTTTCTCAAGATACCGACACTGACGGTGATATCGTTGATGGCGGCCAAGGCGACGACACGATATTTGGCGGCATTGGCGATGTGCTAACGGGGGGTGATGGCGCTGATACGTTTATCACTGGGGATTGGGTCAAGGGCGAGGAAGTCACTGAGATCACGGACTTCGACGCAAGCGAGGATGTGTTACTCTTCGGCTATGACGAAACCCTGCCCGAGCCGGTCCTGACGATGGTAGCTGAGGACAACGGTGAAGGTGGCAGTGACGCTATTGTAATGGCCGATGGTGTCGAAGTCATCCGCTTGGCAAATCTTGGAACAACGTTCGACGTTAGCAATGACATTGCGCTGATGCCCAACAACGGCTTGATCCAACAAAGTATAGAACGGCTCTAACCGAATACCGGAGAGATCCGTTCTATATAACTCATTTTGACTATGGGGTGATTACCGACATTTTCGTGATAGTGATCACCCTAGATCGATCAAATCGACGCGGACCTTACACGCTCTTCCTAACCGAAACTGCATGGATTCGCTGATTTTCGTCCTTGGACAACCAAAATGCCAACCGCTCCAAGTCGTTTTGCCGCCGTTTGCTATCAAACGGCGGCAAATAGTTTAGCGGCCTTCGAACTTGGCTGGGCGCTTTTCCATAAAGGCGGTGACACCTTCCAGGAAATCGCGCGACTTGCCGCATTCACCCTGCAAATGCGCTTCAACCGACAGTTGCTCTTGCAGGCTGTTGCCATAGCTGGCGCGGATCGACTGCTTGATCGCACCAAACGCTTTGGTTGGTCCTTTGGCCAGATAGGTGGCGCGGGCGCGCCACTGATCCGAAAAGTCCGCGTCTGGCACAGCTTCCCAGATCATCCCCCAGTCACTTGCCTGCTTGGCCGAGATTCTGTCGGCAAATAGTGCAGCGCCCATGGCTTTGGCCATGCCCATCTGTCGGGGAAGGAACCACGTACCACCGGCGTCCGGCATCAGCCCAATGCGGGCAAAGGCCTGCATGAAGAATGCGCTCTCAGTCGCGATCACCACATCCGTCGCCAATGCAAGATTGGCCCCTGCTCCAGCAACCGGGCCATTTACCGCCGCAAGGGTCGGAACAGGGCAATCAAAGATCGCTTCCAGCATTGGGGTATATTCATCGCGCAGCGTACGCTCCAGATCCAGGTCACTGGCGCTGTTGGCGTCGCTTAGGTCCTGTCCCGAGCAAAACGCATCACCTGCGCCTGTCAGAACAACCACCCGCGCTTCTTCACCAGCGCGACGCATCGCATGGGTAATCTCAGCGCGCATCTGGCTGGTTAGCGCATTCATCTTTTCAGGGCGATTCAACGTTACGATCGCCAGCCCGTCCGCCAGCAGATAAGTAATTTCTTTATAGTCCATCACTCGGCCTCATATTATCCGTTGTCTGCATGCTGACTTAGGTAGCCGAACGGGAAAAGGCAAACGCCACGTCAGGTAAAGGGACTCTTTGTAACTCCCGCAACTGACTTATTAGCGCGCGTGCATCTACAGGAACAGGTTGCTCCACCCTTTGGTAACGAGATCCGTCTTTGGTACGGGTTACCAATCGCATCTCAACCAGTGATCGCCGTATCTGCGCAGCATCTTCCAGTGTCGTCACTTCGTTGAGAAGCTCACTGATTTCGCGTTCTCCCCAAACAGTTTTAGAGGGCAACACAGCCCAAACCGCCCACAGGCACAGGTTCTGCGTACTTGTCTTACCGGGCCAATTGGAAAAACGGCCTTTGTCATCAAAGTTTCGCAGCGCTCGGTCCAGCAAACGCTGATTGACCTGAGGTTCGGGCGCGTTCGTTGCGCGAAGATGTTGGAAATTCTTGTAACCAGCGGCCTGTGCTACACGGTTCAGCATTTCAACATGGCTGGGCGCATCTGACAGTGTGCCCCGCAGTGATTTGGTGAATTGTGACAGGTCGGCAATGGTCAGCCGAATTACATCCCGGGTCATATCTTTCTCCCATGGATACCGCAGCCCAAGTTGGGATGAGGATGCCCGCCCTTATCCAAATGGTATCCTGAGTAAAGGATCCGGATAAATAAAAAGCAGGTTTAGCGAAAGGCGGAGCCTGGGTGAACTGCTGACCAAGGGCACCCTAACAAGGGGTAGCAAGCGTTGCAATCACTCGTCCAGAAGTTCTTTCAAACGGGCTTGTTCGGCTTCGCTCAGACCGGACTCGTTGCGCCTCGGGGCGTTGGAGCGTCCGCGCAAATACCCCCCAGCCATGATGACAGCAAGCAACAGCATCATGGGCCCAGCCGCCCACAGCAGCCAGTTCGACCCATTTGCAGAAGGCCGCAACAAAACGTATTCGCCAAAGCGATCGACAATGAAGTCCATTGCCTCAGCATCGCTGTCCCCAGCAACCAAACGTTCACGCAGTAGAATGCGCAGATCACGCGCCAGTTCGGCGTTGCTCTCATCGATGCTTTCGTTGCGGCAGACCAAGCAGCGAAGATCTTTGGACAATTCTCGCGCCCGCGCTTCTAATGCCGGATCTTCCAACACCTCATCCGGCTCAACCGCCTGAGCGGTGGTGCCAAAAAACACTGGGGTGGACAGACCCAGAACAAGCAGTAGCGTCAGAACAATCTTTAGATGTTTCATTCAGCCGCTACCCCTGCGATCTTAGCCTTGCGAGCACCAGCAGCCACGCGGTAGCGACGGTCGCTTAACGATAGCAATCCCCCCAGAGCCATCAATAGACAACCACCCCAGATCCAGTTCGCCAATGGCTTGATATAGGTCCGCATGATCCAGCCACCATCGTTTTGCTGATCGCCGATCACCACATACAGATCGCGCAGGAACCGGTAGTCAATCGCCGCTTCGGTGGTTGGCATCCGCGTCACCGGATAGTCGCGTTTTTCAGGCCGCATCATTGCCACTGGCTGACCGTCCTTGGTCACCCGGACATTGGCTACAGTTGCGTAGTAGTTTGGCCCACGATTGCGACCAACATCTTCCAGAACCAAAGTGTAGGCACCTACGTCAAAAGGTTGACCAACATATGCAACCCGAATGTCCTCTTGTTCCCAGGCGGTGAGCCCGGCTATGGCAAAGAACGTGATACCCAAACCGGCATGTGCCGTCGCTTTACCCCAATCTGCCCGCGGCAGGCGCATCATCCGTGCCAGACGCCCGGCCAGGCCAGAACGACCCGTGTGCGACCAGAGGTCAGTGATGGCGCCAAAGACCATCCAAGAGCCCAGGAACAGTCCGACAGGGCCAAGCGCTGAACGCCCGGTTTGCAAGGCCCAGGCAGCAACACCCAAAGCAACAGCCAACCCAAAGACGTAGCGCAGTTTCCAGGCCGTGCGGCCTAGCTTACCCCGTTTCCACGGCAGCATTGCGCCCACCGGCATGACCAGTCCCAACAGCACCATAAACGGCGTAAAGGCGGCGTTGAAGAACGGAGGTCCGACGCTCAATTTCCGGTCAAAGGCCATTTCAGCAATGATTGGCCACAGGGTGCCAAAGAACACCACGAAACAGCTGACGGCCAGCAGGACATTATTGATCACCAGCCCGCTTTCGCGACTGATCACGCCAAACACCCCCTTGGCCTCCATCGACTGGGCCCGTGTGGCAAACAATGTCAGCGCACCACCGGTAAAGATCGCCAGGATATACAGGATGAACACACCACGCACTGGATCATTGGCAAAGGCATGGACGGATGTCAGCAACCCTGAGCGCACAATAAAGGTGCCAACAAGCGAGAAACTAAAGGCCAGAATTGCCAGCAGGATAGTCCAGCTTTTCAGCGACTCGCGTTTTTCAACCACAACCGCACTGTGCAGCAACGCTGCGGCTAAAATCCAAGGCATGAAGGACGCGTTTTCGACCGGATCCCAGAACCAGAAACCGCCCCAGCCCAATTCATAATAGGCCCACCAGCTGCCCAGAGCGATACCAATGGTCAAAAAGACCCATGCAGCAAGTGTCCAGGGGCGAACCCAACGCCCCCAAGCTGCATCAACGCGCCCTTCAATCAGGGCAGCTATGGCAAAGGAAAAGGTCATGCTGAGGCCAACATAACCAAGGTACAAGAACGGTGGATGAAACGCCAAACCGGGGTCTTGCAATAGCGGGTTCAAATCCTGTCCGTCAAACGGCGGCACTGCCAGACGCATGAAGGGATTTGAAGTGAACAGGATAAAGGCAAAAAACGCGACCCCGATCGAGGCCTGTACCGCCAGAACGCGCGCTTTAAGGCTGGGCGGCAATCCACCACCAAAGACGGAAGCCACCGCACCAAACAGCGCCACAATCAGTACCCACAACAACATAGAGCCTTCGTGATTGCCCCAGGTTCCGCTGATTTTGTACAGCATGGGTTTGGCTGAATGGCTGTTGTCCACCACCAGCTTTAGCGAGAAATCGGAGGTGACGAAGGCCCAGGTCAGCGCGCCAAAGGCAAAAGCCGTAAACAGGAACTGCGCCTGCGCGGCTGGCTCGGCAACGGCCATCCATCCGGGCCATCGTTTATGGGCACCAATCAACGGCACAACCATCTGCACGATAGCAATCAAAAAGGCGAGGATGAGGGCGAAGTGTCCGAGCTCTGTAATCATAAAGCCTATATAGGCCGAACAGATCGGCGCGCCAATGACAATCGCCGCGCCATCCGGTCACAGGTCTGTGGTTTATTCACTCTGTTTGTTGCGCAACAAACGCCACTGTATCAATGCTGGATTCTGTTCCGGTTTGACAACCTCGATTTCATCCTCTGCATGCCCGTTTGTCGTTGCTTTACTCACACTTACGGCTTCTAGCTGTCTTAACTGAGAAACATTGCCAACGACTTGAGGCACGCGCGACAAAGACAGGGCCAGATCGCGTTGCAGATTTTCGGACTTCAGTTGCTGACGGGCGCCAAAGTAAAAGGATACAATTACCCCCAGCAGCCACCATAATGGTTCTGGCACCAGTGCAATCCCCTGCATTCGTGCCGCAAACCAAACCGGATCAACCATTGCCGATCCCAATAGCCCAATCGTGCCAAGAGCCAAGGCGGGGCGTGGCAGTCGATTAACCCCATCCATACACCGATCAAACCAGCCGCGTTGTTGCAACGCAAATTCCGATTGCATTTGGTTGATCGCAGCCATCTGGCCTTCAAATTGCCGCTGTGCACCAGACTCGGCATTCTCGCGGAACACTTCAACCGTTTCGCGCAACACATTGCGGTTGCCACCAAACGCCATTTTTAAGAACTGTGAGATCACCCCCATGATGCCACCCTTTTTTGAAAATCCTGTTCGCTGAGATGATACCGGGGAGACAAAAACTCCTCGGCACGCCGGATCCAGCCGCCTTTGCCTCCTGCCCGGGTTCGGGCGTATTTGCGGCTGGCGGCCCGTCGATCGGCTAGGCGAAAATAGTAGTTACGTCGGGCAACGCCGTAGGCATCTTTCAACGCCTGCTCACCCACATCGGCGGCCAGTCTTGACGCTTTTATCGTCTGCGGCCCGATCACCCCATCAACTGTCGCCTCATACCCCATATCGCGCAGCAACCGCTGCAAGATTTTGACGGCATTCGACCCCGCGTTAACATACATATCAAACACCGAAGGTTGCAGAAGTTTGGGTAAACTGGAGATTTTCGGAGCCGTAAAATAATGGGAAACAAATATCTCTACCGCTTGTTCCTGGCTTATCGCCTGCACATCGTCCAGCCCAACTTGCCCATCTCCGGTTAGATCCAAATTCAACCGGCGTAGCGTGTGGATTGTCACCCCATGCTTGGTCGCCCCTCCCGGATCATCGGGATCATTCACAAAACCACCTTCACGGGCGACTATTTCTTCTGCAATCTGTTGGACACTGGGCATCGCACACTCCTATCGGAACCGTGCACCAGATTGCCGTTCAAATATTGCCACGCCTAAAACACAGCGCGCGCCCCGTTATCCGGAGCGCGCGCCTTATCTTCTTAGTCATGCTGCAAAAAACGACCACGTCAAATCAGGACGGTGTCGAAAGATTCAGCTTTCTGGTTCGACGTAGACACCCTGTTCTTTCAGTGCATCTACCACTTCTTTAGGCATGTAAGTTTCGTCATGTTTCGCAAGGATTTCAGTCGCTTCGAAGACACCTTCAACATAACTCCCGGTTCCAATCATGCCTTGGTTTTCTTCGAACAAATCCGGCAAGACACCCGTATAGGTGACGGGAATCGACGCCCCACCATCCGTCACCGAGAACGAAATGATTTCACCCTGCCCGCGCACCAACGTACCTTCTTCGACCAGTCCGCCAATGCGGAACACTTCGCTTGGTTTTGGTGGTTCAGCCATCACTTCGCTAGGAGCGCGAAAGAAATTGATGCCGTCCTGCAGTGCATAGCCAATCAGACCGGTGGCCACCACAAGGGCCACCGCAGAAACCAAAACAATCTGTACCCGGCGCCGTTTTTTGAGTGTCTTCATTCCATCCTCACGGGAATAGCGGGGCCATCATCAGACCCGATGTTTCATCTTCACCTAACATCAGATTGGCGTTCTGCAAGGCCTGCCCGCTGCTACCTTTTGTCAGGTTATCCAATGCGGCGATAACAATTGCACGACCTTCGATCCGGTCGGCCGCAACACCGATGTGACAAAAGTTTGAGCCCCTCACATGATGAGTACTGGGAGCCTCACCAAAGGGAAGCACTTCGATGAACGGCTCGCCGGTGTAAGCTGCCGCCAGACACTCATGGATATGCTGGGCATCACCTTTGACATAAGCCGTAGCCAGAATACCCCGGTTGGCAGGCATGAGATGCGGGGTGAACTGCACCTTAACCGCGCGGCCGGCCACCTTTGAAAACTCTTGATCAAACTCTCCCAGATGCCGGTGCGTGCCACCGATAGCATAGGCGTTGTAACCCTCACTCAGCTCGGCGTGCAGCAACCCTTCTTTAAGAGATCGCCCCGCACCAGAAACGGCGCATTTCAGGTCCAGAATGATTTCGTCCAGATCAATCACCCCGTCTGCAATTAGGGGCCGCAATGCAAACTGCCCAGTGGCAGCATTACACCCGGTGCCAGCTACCAAACGTGCGGCAGCGATGTCGTTGCGGTAAAATTCGGTCAGCCCGTAAACCGCCTCCGTCTGCTGCTCCAGCGCGTTGTGTGGATTTCCGTACCACTTTTCATAAGCCGCCGGATCACGCAGCCGGAAGTCCGCGGACAGATCAACGATCTTTAGCGTTTTGGGTAGTGCAGCAATCACTTCCTGGCTGGTTTTATGCGGCAGGGCACAAAAACACAGATCGATCTGAGAAAAATCAATCTCACCAATCTTACACAGGGTTGGCATATCCAAATGACGCAGATGCGGGAACACCTGTGACATTTCCATGCCTGCCTTACGGTCCGCAGACAGGGCCGCGATTTCAAAGCTCGGATGCTGCGAGATCAGCCGCACCAGTTCAGCACCAGTGTAGCCGCTAGCGCCCAGAATTGCGATTTTATGGGTCATGTCAGACCTCTTTCTTACATGTCATGTATCATTGCCATGACTGACAATGAACTTTTAGAACAAAAATGGATGAGTGCTTTGACCTGGATCAGGCCGCTGAGAAGGTTATCTCTCGTCGCAAAAACTGAGTGGCGCGGTCTGATACCCGAGTGGCATCGCCGCTGGTCAGAAAACCGCCAGGTCCGCGCCCCATCATATCCGGATGACGCTCAAGATAATGCGCCAGACTTTCAGCAACCAGATCGCCCTGACTGTAAACAGTGACATTCGGTCCCAGCGCCTTTTGAAAGATATCTTCCATCAGCGGATAATGGGTACAGCCCAATATTGCGGCTTGTGGTTCAGGCATCTTGCGCTTTAGCGCATCCACATGGCTGCGCACCAAAGCTTCGGCCAGGATTTCATCACCCTCTTCGATGGCATCCACAACACCGCCGCAGCTTTGTGCTTCGACATCGACGCCAATAGCCCGAAACGCCAGTTCACGCTGAAAGGCACGGCTGGCCACGGTCGCTGGCGTCGCAAACAGCGCCACATGTTTGACCTCAACTTCACGTGGGGGGGAGTTATCGCCCCACTCTCGTTCCGTCAGGGCCTCAATCAGGGGAACAAACACGCCCAACACCCGTTTGCCCGGAGGCAGACCACCTTCTTGCATCCTGCGCAGGGCAGCAGCGCTCGCGGTGTTGCAGGCCAGTATAACCAGATCGCAGCCATGCGCCCACATCGTTTCAACCGCTTGCCGAGTCAACTGAAAGACGTCTTCAGCGTCGCGTACCCCATAAGGCGCATGGGCGCTGTCGCCATAATAAAGGAAATCCACATCCGGCAGACGTTGCTGCGCGGCGTTCAGAACGGTTAGCCCGCCCAATCCAGAATCAAAGATACCAACTGCCATTGTCCCTGTCAGGCGCGATGCCTGTCCTCGAATTCATAGCCATAGCCGTTGTTGTTCAACGGCTTTGGAGACAGCTCATACGTGGCTTTGCGCAGGAAATCCATCATTGCTTTGGAATCTGTGACCAAAGGATCCAAAACATCACGCTGCAACGGATCCCCAATCACTACTTTCACCGGCGTATCTACCCGTTTTTTGAATTCCTTGATCAACAACCCCATCCGCAACGTACCGTGTAGATGACTGGCGATTTGAAACAAGCGCGATGTATGACCCTCAAAAAACAGCGGCACAACCGTCGCATTAGATTTGGCAACCATCCGTGCCGTAAAGCCACGCCACCCCGGATCCATTGGATAATCAAACGGGCGTGCTCCGGTGGAAACGGTGCCTCCGGGAAAAATACCAATTGCTCCGCCCTGTCCCAGATAGTTGAGCGCGGTTTTTCGTGTTTGCAAGTTGGTCCTTAAGGCATCTTTGGTCTCTTTGAATGAAACAGGCAGCACGACCCGGTTCAGGTCCTCGGCATTTTGAAACACGCGGTGCGCCAAAATGCGAAAATCGGAGCGCGATTGGGACAATATGTGCCCCATCATTAGCCCATCCAGTATTCCATAAGGATGGTTTGCAATCAGGATCAATGGTCCGTCTGTTGGTATGTTCGTAAGAGACCCCGCCATCACGTCCAGGGTTAACCCGTAGCGTTCAGCCATAACTGACCAGAAGTCATGGCCCTCGGTAATATCATGCTGATATCCTTTGGCCCGCTTAATCAAACCAAGTCGGCCCGTTGAGTTTTCCATCAGTTTGATCAGGAACCGACCGGAACGGGTTTCAGCCGAATGTGCGTAGGAGATATCGCGGGCAATATGGCGCGCTTGCATTCTGGCGGTACTCCAAGGGAAGGAACCGGAACACCGGCTTATGTGTTCCAAAATATGCGAGCCGCGTAACATGCCAGTGACAGAGATTGAAACGGGATTAGTTATGACTGCACGGATGCGCCACAGCGTCATCATCTTGTTGCTTCAGGCGTTTCTACCGACAGACTATTCTTTAGCCAGATAAATTGTTGGATACCCTTCGTTGGAAACGCTATCGACGACTAGGGTTCATAACAAAAAGGCCGGGATTACCCGGCCTTTCTTTGAATTAGGATCAGCGTTGCGCCTATTCCGCCGCCTTGTTCAGCTGCGTTCCGCCCTGTTGCAACACAATCAGCAACTCCTCACGGCGCTTGGCCGCCTTTAGTTCGCTTTCGTGTTTGACAGGGCCAAAGCCACGAATTTGTAACGGCAGTTCGGCCAGTGCAATCAGCGGTTCCATGATCTCTGGGCTTGCCTTAGGCAACCAAGCCTTCATATCCGCTTCATATTGCTTGATCAGTGCACGCTCCATTTTGCGATCTGCCGAATACCCAAACAGATCCAACGGTGTACCACGCAGAGATTTCATTTTGGCGAGCAACCGCAACAGACGCAGTGTTCCCGGGCCAAATTTGCGCTTTTTGGGACGGCCATTGGCGTCTTTTCCGCCCAGCATGGGAGGAGCCAAATTAAAGGACATCTTGAAATCACCCTCAAACTCAACCTCTGCCTTGGCGCGACTGTCCAGCAGCAATCTGGCAACCTCGTACTCATCCTTATAGGCCAGTAGTTTGTGATAGCCTTTGGCCGTGGCTTCTTTGAGAGGCTTATCACTGATACCTTCCAGCAGTTTGCCATAACGCTTGGCCAGGCGTTTGCCCTGATATGCCACCAGAGCATCACTGCGATAGGATATTTTTTCATCCAGTGTTTTGGGCAGATCAACGACCTTGGGCTGGCTTACACCTTTTGCCTCGGCCGGGAACAGAACCGCCCAGCGACCAATATCAAAGGCCCGCAGGTTACGTTCGACAGCGGCACCGTTCATGGTGATCGCCTGGGTTAACGCCTCCAAAGTCAGAGGGATCAAACCACGCTGCCAGGCCGCACCAAACACCATCATGTTGGAAAAAATCGAATCTCCAAGCGTGGCTTTCGCCAGGTCGGTCGCGTCGAACAAGTCCAGACGATCCCGCAACCGTGCTTCCAGCGCCAGTTGCAACCGGTCAGTTGGAATGGTGAAATCCGTATTGCGGGTAAAATCACCGGTGATGATCTCGTGGCTATTGACCACAGCCCCAGTACGTTCAAGCGACGTCAGCCCCAATGTTTTGGCACCTGCGCTCACCACTAAGTCGCCACCAATCAATGCATGGGCCTCGCCGGTGGCCACACGGATTGCGCTGATGTCTTCCGGGCGATTGGCCAAGCGGCAATGGATGTGCACTGCGCCACCCTTTTGCGCCAAACCCGCCATTTCCATCATGCCGGCGCCTTTGCCGTCAATTTGTGCCGCCTGAGCAAGAACTGCACCAATGGTCACAACGCCAGTGCCGCCGACCCCAGTGATGACAACATTAAACGTGCCATCGATTGTCGGGAGATCTGGCTGCGGCAGATCTGGCAAATCTAACTGTGTGGTAGGGTCTTTTCGCGGCTTTGCGCCTTCCAAACTCAGGAAAGAGGGACAAAAGCCGTTCAGGCAAGAAAAATCCTTGTTGCAGGACGATTGATCAATCGCACGCTTACGGCCCAGTTCGGTTTCGGCAGGAACAATTGACACGCAGTTGGACTGAACGCCACAATCACCGCATCCTTCACAAACATCTGTATTGATGAACACCCGCTGATCCGGGTCTGGAAACAGACCACGCTTGCGGCGACGGCGTTTTTCAGCAGCACAGGTCTGGATATACAGGATGGCTGATACCCCTTCGACCTTTTCAAATTCGCGCTGAACGTTCATCAGCTCACCCCGTTCATGCATTCGCATACCGGAGGGAAATTGTTTGGCGTCGACGTCTTCTTTCTCATCATAGACCACCGCCATGGTCTTGATGCCCATGGCCACAAGCTCGCGAGCGATACGCGGAGCATCCAGCCCGCCTTCGTTACCCTGTCCACCGGTCATGGCAACCGCATCATTGTACAGGATCTTATAGGTTATGTTGGTACCCTCAGCCAGGGCAGCGCGGATCGCTTGAATGCCTGAATGATTGTAGGTGCCATCGCCTAGGTTCTGGAAAACATGGGGTCGGTTCGAGAAGGGAGCCTCGCCAATCCAGTTGGCGCCCTCCCCACCCATATGAGTAAACCCAGTGGTTTCGCGGTCCATCCACTGCACCATAAAGTGGCAACCAATACCGGCATAGGCGCGAGACCCATCCGGAAGTTTGGTGGAGGAGTTATGTGGGCATCCAGAACAGAAGTAAGGCAGACGCGAGGTGATTTCTTCGGCATTGTCCGCCCGGCGCGCGTCCTCAAGAGCCGATAGGCCTGCGTGAATAGCATCGGTTTCGCGGCCCTCTTCGATCAAGATCTGACCAAGTTTCTCGGCGATCATAATCGGATCCAGCGCAAACCGAGTTTGGAACAGCTCTTCGCCGTGCATCGAGCCCGCACCGCCCCCTTTGTGCCAACCGTAAACCCGGCGACCACGGCGATCATCAAAGATAGCTTCTTTGATCTGCACTTCGATCAGTTTGCGTTTTTCTTCAACAACAACGATCAGGTCCAGACCTTCCGCCCAATCGTGAAAACCTTTCATATCCAGCGGGAAGGTTTGTCCGACCTTATAGGTGGTGATGCCCAGCCGGTCGGCCATATTTTCATCAATGTTCAGCAACGACAACGCATGGCTCAGGTCCAGCCAGTTTTTACCCGCAGCAACAAAACCGATTTTTGCACCCCGCTGACCCCACATGCGCTTGTCCATCTTATTGGCATGCGAGAACGCTTCGGCAGCAAAACGTTTATAGTCAATTATCCGGTCTTCCTGTTGGAAGCGGTCATCGGCCAGACGGATATTCAGCCCATCGTTGGGCATTTCGAATTCAGGCGTAACCAGCTTGATCCGGTCCGGGTCCCCATCCACAACCGAGGTCACCTCGATGGTGTCCTTCATCGTCTTCAGGCCAACCCAGAGCCCCGAAAACCGGCTGAGCGCCATGCCATAGATGCCGTAGTCCAGAATTTCCTGAACACCCGCCGGGCTGACAATCGGCAAATAGGCATCCATGAGGGCCCATTCCGATTGGTGCAGCACGGTTGAGGATTCACCTGTGTGGTCGTCGCCCATCGCCAACAGCACGCCGCCGTGCTTGGAGCTTCCGGCCATGTTGGCGTGGCGGATCACATCGCCCGAACGGTCAACGCCCGGCCCTTTACCGTACCAAAGCCCAAACACGCCGTCGAATTTACCTTCACCACGGACTTCGGCCTGTTGACTGCCCCATAGCGCTGTTGCGGCCAGATCTTCGTTCAGCCCCAGCTGAAAGGTAACATCCGCCGCTTTTAGCTGCTTTTCAGCCCGCATCATCATTGTATCTACGGCACCCAGTGGCGATCCGCGATATCCGGTGACCAAGCCAGCCGTATTCAGACCGGCCTGCGCGTCACGCGCCTTTTGCATCAACATCAGGCGCACCAGCGCTTGCGTGCCGTTTAACATGACCGGCGATTTTTCCAGGTCATATTTGTCATTGAGCGAAATTTTTTGCGTGCTCATCGGGGCCTCCCAACCTTGACTAGCTTGCATTGTTTTTTCAACTAATAGGTCACAATTGCTGACCTGTATAGCTATATTTTGTAAAAACTGTCTTCAGGACACGGTTGAAATTGAAACAAGTGATACAATTCATATAGGTTAGTCGCAGTAGATCAAAAGAGATGCACATGGACTGGGACAAGCTAAGAATTTTTCACGCGGTTGCCGATGCCGGCAGCCTGACCCACGCAGGCGACAAATTGAATTTGTCGCAATCGGCGGTTAGTCGACAGATTCGCGCGCTTGAAGAAAGCCTAAGCGCCACCCTGTTTCACCGACATGCGCGTGGCCTGATTCTCACCGAACAGGGAGAATTGCTGTTTGATGCCACAGTCGCCATGTCAAAACGGCTGGAAACAGCTTCGGCCCGAATTCGTGACAGCGATGAAGAAGTGTTTGGTGAACTACGTGTCACCACGACGACTGGATTTGGAACACTTTGGTTGGCTCCGCGACTGACCAAACTGTACGACCAGTTCCCAGACCTGAAAATCGACCTAATGTTGGAAGAGCGCGTACTCGATCTGCCAATGCGCGAGGCTGATGTGGCGATTCGTATGAAAGAACCAAGTCAGGCGGATTTGATCCGTAAAAGGTTGATGACTGTCAAAATGCGGCTCTATGCCTCTCGCGCCTACTTGGAGCGTAACGGCACACCGCAAGAGCTGTCAGAGATGTCAAAACACCGGCTGATCTGCCAAGATCCGCGCTCTCCGCAGGTTGGTTCCGCTGCCGTACTGGTTCAGAAGCTGATGACTCACAACCCATTATCCTTGCTTACCGTGAACAACTATTTTGCTGTATTGCAGGGCGTTTCTCACGATTTGGGGATCGGTGTCTTACCCGACTACGTCACTGAGGACTCTCCCGACCTGATAAATATTTTACACAGCAACGATGCGGGTGAAGTCCCGGTGTACTTAGCCTATCCGGAAGAATTACGGCATTCTCGGCGCATTTCCGCCTTTAGAGATTTTGTGCAAAATGAGATCATCGCCCACCGCAAACATCTGAAAGAACTTGGCAAACTGTAAGCCATGCACAAAACGCATAGCAGCAATGCTGCGCCTGCGGCATTTCGTGCCTTGATCGAACATCACAGGGACCCTAAATCACTCTCGAAGGCGATGGCAATTGCCTCTCCTTCACCTCCCTGTTGGACTTCGGCCGAGCTTAGTGCTCGGCCTTTTTTTTGGCTTTCTAGTCCAATAGCCCCAACTGTTTCGCCAAAGTGTTTTTCAAGGTGCATTTCTAATAACCCGTGCATTTTCAAGACCAGAAGCTTAAACCTATTGGCAAAGCCGTTTTAAAGGATCCAATTGTGTTATTCCGTCTCTTATCAACGCTCAGCATATTGCTATTTGCAGGCGTCGTTTCCTCTGCCGTGCAGGCACAGGTCCCTTTGCCCAACACATCCACAGCTGCGCCAGCTGAAATCACTCTGCCGGACCCGCTGACCCCAGAAGCCATTCACGAAATGGTTGCCAGGATGTCGGATGACCAGGTCCGCAACCTGTTGCTTGATCGTCTGGACGCAGTGGCAACCACACAAACGGCGCAACAGTCAGGCAAAAGTCTAATCACAATCGCTCAAGAGACCTGGGTGGCCTTCTACACCCCTACTCTGGACGCAGTTTCCAAACTGCCGGTATTGTTCAGCAAACAGGGTGAGGCGCTTTCCAATTTCCAAGCCTCTTTTGGAAATGCCGGCCTGTTAAAGCTATTTGCCTTTATGGCGATCGCCATTGGCGCAGGTCTTGCCGCTGAATTCGTAACAAACCTACTAAGCCGACGATGGCAAGGGGATGAAACACCGTCCGAAGACGCCACACTATGGAGTGCACTCAGCTTTCTGGCGCGACGGTTTGGTCGTGACATACTTGGACTGGTAGCCTTTTACTTTGCGCTGCGGTTTGTTGGCCTGACGTTGCTTAGCCCTGCAGAACTTAGCTTTGCCGGACCGTTTGTGACCTATCTGATCTGGTTCCCACGTCTTGGCGCTGCCATTTCACGTTTTATTCTTGCCCCACACCGGGCTGATCTGCGGCTGGTGAATATCAACAGCCGCTGGGCCGGCTTTTTGCACCGCAACATAATCGGGCTGGTACTCCTGGGTGGTTTCACACTGTTTATTGTTGGGTTTGATACCGCAAACGGAGTTGCCATCAACGAAACCCGAATTGCCTTCTGGCTCAACACTGCCGTGCACATCTATGTTGCACTCATTTTCTGGACCGCCCGCGCAGGTCTGTCAGAGATGATGCGTGGCACAGATCCGGACCGTAGTAAATTTGATGAATGGGTCGCCAAAGCCTACCCTTACTTTGCAGTAGCTGTCGCATTGGTAACTTGGATTGTCGTACAGGTTCTGTCCGGCTCTGGACATATCAAACTGCTGCTGACCGCACCGCATTACACCACCATGTTCTGGTTGCTGCTGGCTCCGGCAATCGACACCGCCATTCGCGGCTTGGTGCGTCACTTGCAACCGCCGATGATTGGCGAAGGTGCAGTGGCCGAGGCTGCCTACAAAGCGACCAAGCGCAGTTACATCAAAATTGGTCGTGTCATCGCGGGCCTGTTTGTGGTGTTGCGCGTGGCAGCCGCTTGGAACTTGGACCTTCGCAACTTGGCTGCTGCCGGTGTTGGTGAGCGCTTTGCCGCTAATTTTGTTGAGTTCACAATGACCGTCGCCACTGGATATGTGATCTACGAACTTGTCTCGCTTTACGTAAACCGACAACTGGCAAAAGAGCAAACCTCGCTTGGCGTTGTCGAGGAAGACGCGGCTGGTGGTGAAGGTGGCGGAGCTGGGGGCTCACGCCTGACCACCGTCTTGCCATTGGCTCTGGTCAGTGCCCAGACTGGGATCATAGTGATTTTTGGCCTGTTGGCTGTGGGCAGCCTTGGCATCGATATTACGCCATTGCTGGCTGGTGCTGGTATCCTTGGCCTTGCGATTGGTTTTGGTGCGCAAAAGCTGGTGGCCGATGTGGTCTCTGGCGTGTTCTTCCTGATTGATGATGCGTTTCGTGTTGGCGAATACGTTGAGGTTGGCGGTACAATGGGCACGGTCGAAAAAATCTCGATCCGCTCCATGCAGCTGCGTCACCACCGCGGATTAGTGCATACCATCCCCTATGGCGAAATTCCCAAGCTGACCAACTTCAGCCGCGACTGGGTCATCATGAAATTGATGTTCACTGTGCCATTTGATACCGATCCCAATAAGGTCAAAAAGATCTTCAAAAAGATCGGTGCAGAGATGATGCAGGAACCGCTGTTCAAGGATGACTTCCTTGAGCCCTTCAAAAGTCAGGGTGTGTTCCAGTTTGATGATGTTGGCATCGTCATGCGCGGCAAATTCATGGCGAAACCGGGAACGCAGTTCACCATCCGCAAGGAAATCTATAACCGGGTGCGCAAGGAATTTGACGCCGCTGGTATTGAATTCGCCCGCCGCGAGGTCCGTGTTGCCCTTCCCGGTGGAGACGAAACTAAGGAACTGACAGAGGCCGACAAAACTGCCATTTCCGCAGCCGCGGGCGCTGCAGTTCAACAGCAGGTAGAACAAAAGGCCGAGGAAGAACTTGCAGCCAAGGCGAAGACCTAATTCTGCTTAGGAAGGACGAAGATGACCACTCAATTTGCGGCTTCATTTTGGTCAATTACAGGTCGAACTCTGTCCTGGAATAAACTTACACACGGTGGCCGTCAGATGACGGCCACCGTTGCGTTGATATGTAGCTGTATTCCGCAATTGGCATGGGCGGTTGGCCCGGATGATGTCGACCGGCAAATGCAACCTGTAGAAAAACTGGGGAAAGACACCGACTTTGGCTTCAAGAACGGCTCGGTTGTTGTGGCCCCTATCCCGTTTTCCAACCCCACCATTGGGTCTGGTCTGGCTCTTGGCGCCGGATATCTTTTCAAGACCGATGAGAATTCCAATACCTCTGTCATTGGTGCGGGCGCCATGCGGTCTGACAATGGCAGTCAGGCTGCTGGCGTGATGGCCAGCCTTGCATTTAACAACAACCATTGGCTGGTCAGCGCCTTTGCAGGCAAAGCGGACGTTCGCTATGATCTGTACACCTCACTGGGGCCGTTTCCTGTACATCAAGATGGCTATTTAGCCCGTTTCAGTCTGGCGTATGGCGTGACAGATAATCTTAGGTTTGGCGGCGTTATGCGCTACCTGGATACTTCCATCTCTGCCGATTTCCCCGGCTTGCCATCCCTGCCGCCTAGTTATGATCCGGATCTAACCCTCGAAGTCCTAACTGCCGGCATTAGCGCGGATTGGGATCGCCGCAATGACAGCGACTACCCAACCGAAGGCTCTCGATTAACCGCCGAAGTCACGCGTGGATTTTTCCTTAGCAGCGCCCGCGCCAGTTACGACAAGGCCCATGCCATTTATGATTGGTACAAACCACTGAACGAGAGCAGCACAGTAGCTCTACGCGGCGTTATCTGCTCCACAACGGATGAAACCCCGTTCTTTGATCAATGTTCAATCGGTGCCACTGATAACATGCGTGGTTTCAATTCGACCCAGTTTCTCGATCTACGCTCTACCTCCTTACAAGCCGAATATCGCCATCGCTTTGGTTCGCGCTGGGGTGGTGTGGTCTTTGGCGGCGTTGGCTGGACCGGGGCAAAATTTGACCAACTTCGAGATGGTGGCAGCCACAGTGCCATTGGTGTCGGTGCCCGCTACCGGGTTTCCAAGAAATTCCCGGTCGATTTCTCGGTGGACGTCAGCCACAACAATCTGGGCGATGATCAGATCTATATCTATGTTGGACAACGGTTCTGACCGGGCAGATCAGGGCAACCAATACCGGTTCGATCCGGACCGCACCAATTGCTACACCTTGTTTTGGCGCTTTACCCTTCCCCCGGCGGCCTAGTTGTCCTAAAAGGCGCCCAAATCCAGCCATCCGGGAAATATGATCGATGCAAGAACCAGCCATCACATCAGAACTGATTGAAAGCCACGGATTGAGCCCCGCGGAATACGATCGCATCCTGGAAATCATGGGCCGCGTCCCAACCTATACCGAGTTGGGCATTTTCTCGGCGATGTGGAATGAGCACTGTTCCTACAAATCCTCCAAGAAATGGTTACGTACTTTGCCGACCGAGGGACCACAGGTCATCTGTGGCCCTGGTGAAAATGCGGGTATCGTCGATATCGGTGATGGCCAATGTGTGGTGTTCAAGATGGAAAGCCACAACCACCCGTCGTACATTGAGCCCTATCAGGGTGCGGCCACGGGTGTAGGCGGCATTTTGCGCGATGTTTTCACAATGGGCGCTCGCCCCATTGCGGCTATGAACTCGCTGTCCTTTGGTGAACCCGCGCACCACAAGACCACTCAGCTGGTCAATGGCGTGGTCGAAGGTGTTGGTGGTTACGGCAACTGCTTTGGCGTGCCCTGCGTTGGCGGCGAAGTCCGCTTTCACCCGGCGTATAACGGCAACTGCCTGGTCAATGCCTTTGCGGCGGGCCTGGCTGACACTGACAAAATTTTCTACTCAGCTGCATCGGGCATTGGCATGCCTGTTGTTTACCTTGGCGCCAAAACCGGCCGAGATGGCGTTGGTGGCGCAACAATGGCCTCAGCTGAGTTCGACGATACCATCGAAGAAAAACGCCCCACCGTTCAGGTTGGTGACCCCTTCACTGAAAAGCGTCTGATGGAAGCCACGCTGGAGCTGATGGGCACCGGTGCCGTGATCTCGATCCAGGACATGGGCGCAGCGGGTCTCACCTGTTCGGCTGTAGAAATGGGTGACAAGGGTGGCCTTGGTGTCAAACTAAACCTCGAAGACGTGCCGCAGCGCGAAGAGAACATGACAGCCTATGAGATGATGCTGTCAGAATCTCAGGAACGCATGCTGATGGTGCTAAACCCCGAGCTGGAAGCCGAAGCCCGCGCTGTGTTTGTAAAATGGGATCTGGATTTTGCCATTGTTGGCGAAACCATCGCCGAAGACCGGTTCCTGATCCTGCACAACGGCGAGGTCAAAGCCGACCTGCCGCTGGCCACGCTGGCAGGTTCTGCCCCAGAATATGACCGCCCTTGGGTTCCAACCCCCGCTGCGGAACCACTGACAGACGCCGATGTGCCAACCATAGATCCCATTGACGGCCTCAAGGGTCTGATTTCTTCGCCCAACTATGCCGGTAAGCAGTGGGTCTACGAACAGTATGACACCACCGTCATGGGGGACACCGCTCGTCGTCCCGGTGTTGGCTCAGGCCTGATCCGGGTACACGGCACTGAAAAGATGCTGGCCTTCACTTCGGACGTGACCCCCCGCTATGTCAAAGCCAACCCAACTGAAGGCGGCAAGCAGGCGGTGGCCGAGGCTTACCGCAACCTGACCGCAGTTGGTGCCAAGCCTTTGGCCACAACCGACAACTTGAATTTTGGCAATCCGGAGAAGCCCGAAATTATGGGCCAGTTTGTCGGCGCGCTGGATGGCATTGGTCAGGCCGTCGCTGCACTGGACATGCCCATCGTGTCCGGCAACGTGTCACTATACAACGAAACTGACGGTCAGGGCATCCTGCCGACCCCAACCATTGGGGCTGTGGGTCTCGTCGCCGCCGGAGAGGAACCGATTATCGGTGAAGCTCGTGACGGTCACGTCGCACTGCTGATCGGCGATACGCTTGGTCATCTTGGCCAGTCCGCTCTACTGGCAGAAGTCTTCAACCGCGAAGATGGCGACGCCCCTGCGGTGGATCTGGACGCTGAAAAGCGCAATGGTGATTTTGTGCGCAACAACCGCGACTATATCAAAGTCTGCACCGATCTGTCCGACGGTGGCCTGGCGCTGGCTGCCTTTGAACTGGCCGAGGCAGGTGGTGTTGGTGTTCAAATCGACGCCAGCGACACACCAACCCTGTTTGGTGAAGATCAGGCGCGTTATCTGGTTGCCTGTAATTTTGATCAGGCCGAGGCCCTGATGCTGGCTGCCGGTCAGGCAGGCGTCACGCTAACCACTGTTGGAAAATTCGGTGGCGATACAGTTAAGATTGGTGGCAGCGAAGCCCCGCTGGCTGAGCTATCCGAGATCTTCCGCAGCAGTTTCGCTGCTACGGTGGCCTGACACAGCCCCCAAATCCAAATCACTTTGGAGCCGCCCGTCATCACGACTGGGCGGCTTTCCCACAGTTCTGACATGCCGATATATCGTAGAGGGGTTCGTCATCTCTGTCTCACCTGCCCCTTGCAGCCCAGCCCCCGCACATCTACATCTTAGACAACAAGTCAGGAGACATCCCCAATGGCCATGCTAGCCTCAGATATCGAAGCGCTGATCCGTGAAAGCTTCCCCAATGCCGAGATCACCGTGATGGGCGACGATGGCGTTCACTTCTCTGCTGAGGTAATCGACGAGAGCTTTCGGGGTAAAAACCGCGTGCAGCAACAACGTGCCGTGATGGCCGCGCTCAAGGGCAAAATGGACGGCTCCAACGGCGAAATCCACGCCCTAGGCCTGACAACAAAGGCGCCTGAGTAATCACTGTTGCGTGGGTCATAGCAAGCGTTGTTGTACTTATTGTTGCGGCAATTGGCATTGAAGCCTATGTGAAGCGCAACAAAAGACGGGCTCTATCGCAGTCGCAACCCACAATGCGCAACGCAAACTGCAAGAAGGTTGAGCTGGGACAAGAAGCGACTGATCTGGATCTGGTTGAACAGGCCATAAGACGAAACCAGCTGTTAGAAGACGCCGGCAGGCGTTTAAGCAGCCGTAACACAAAATAATGCGCCGCGGCGCAGTAGAGACTAAGGAAACGCGACATGACCGACACAAAGACCCGTATCGACGAAACCGTCAAAACAAATGACGTTGTGCTGTTCATGAAAGGCACCAAGGACATGCCACAGTGTGGCTTCTCGTCCAAGGTGGCCGGTGTGCTGAACTACATCGGCATTGAATATACCGACATCAATGTTCTGGCCGATGAAGACATCCGCTCGGGAATCAAAGATTACTCCGACTGGCCCACCATTCCGCAGCTCTATGTCAAAGGCGAATTTGTCGGCGGATGCGACATCATTGTTGAAATGACCCTGTCTGGCGAACTGGATGGTATGTTTGAAACCAATGGTATCACCTTCGACAAAGATGCCTCTAACAAGATCCGCGAAGCCAACGGCTAGGCCACCGTACTCAGGACAAATAAAAAAGGCCTCCGGTGATCTTCCGGAGGCCTTTTTCGTTCTAAGAGATGAAAAGGTCTATTTCGCCAGTTTTTCTTCGACTTCGGCGGCCATTGATTCTGCTCTCGCGGCCAGCTCAGCCAGTGTATCCGTCACCTGCGGCGGGATCACCGGGACTTCGATACGTTCGGGCTCGGGCGCTGGCGCAGCACGCAGATCAGCCAACTCCGATTCTCGCTCGGCGAGTTCCGCCTCGACAATTTTGATCCGGTCTTCAACAGCCGCGGTCTTATCCGCCAACAACAAACCCGCCATCAGCAGCATCCGTGCCTCGGGCATGCGACCGATCTGATCTGACAACACCTGCGCCTCGTCGTCCAGCATCTTGGCTGCGGACTGTAGATAGCTTTGCTCGCCGTCCTGACAGGAAACCTCAAAACCGCGACCGCCGATATGTATGGTCAATTCTGGCATCAGACTTCCTCCCCTTCAGGAATATTCTCAACGGGTAAACTTTGCGCGTTAGCCAACAGTGGTTCCAGTTTGGCCAGAACCGCATTGACCTGCGCCTGATCGCTGGCCTGTGCTGCGCGCAGCCCCTCAATTTCAGCTTCCATTGCAGTATTGATCAAACCGGCATCCCCGACCCCAGCAGCGTTGGCCTCACGCAGGGCGGTATTGGCGCTGCGTAGGCTTTCGTTTGCATGACGCAGCTGTTGTAACTCGGTATCTAACCGCACGAGCGTTTCGTTCTGTCGCGCCAGTTCTGCGCTGGTGTCTACCATTTCAGCAGCATCGTCTGGTTGCGAGATAAGTTGCGCGGCCTCGGTAGCCGAAGCCTTTGCCTGTTCCAGCTCAGCTTTCAATGCGCTGACTTCCTCTGTCAACGCGGCGGTTTTCAGGGCTTCGTCTGCGGCATCTTCGGAAACACTTGTTGCCTCATCCAATTTGGACTGGATTGCTGCAATTTCTGACTTTAGCTCTGCGACTTCTGCATCCTGGGCAGCAGCAGCTTCGGTAGCTTTCAAAGCAGCCGTATTGCTGGCCGCTTCCATCTCACCAGTTAAACGCGACACTTCGGCCTTCAAGGCGTCTTTCTCGTCTTGATTGCCAACTTCGTTGCGCAGCAATTCCACCTCAGCCTGAAGCGCCTCTAATTCTTGCGAATTATCAACGGGCGCCGGCACCTCAGCCAGTTGCGTCTTCAGTGTTTTCAGACGTTCCTCAAGCTGCGCATTTGCAGTTCTTTCTTCATCCAGCAACTGGTTCAAATCGTCGATCCCGGCCCCATCCTGAGCCGCATCCAAAGCGCCCAATCCGGTTCCGATCCGATCCATCGCAGCCGTGATACGACTTTGCAATTCTTCGATTTGACTCATGCCTGTTCCTCACCCGTCCACATCAATTTCAAAATTCGCCGCCACGTTTGTCTGCTGCGAATCGCTTACAAGATCTCATTCGGCGCCAGCTTACCCAAAGCAGGAGTAAATTACCCCCTGTTTGCTTTCAACCACTTGCAGGCCCAACTTGACCCTGTTCGGCACTGTTATGCTCAGCAACGCTTGATCTTTGCCCCATCGCTGCTATTCAGCCCTAAATCTGCCTGAAAACCCAAAGGAACGACCCAGTGGACCTGACAGAACTGCGCACCGCCAATCCCGAACATTGGGCCAAGGCTGCGGCCATCCGTGCCCTCACCCTTGATGCCGTCGCCGCCGCCAATTCAGGCCACTCCGGTATGCCCATGGGCATGGCCGATGTCGCCACCGTATTGTTTGAAAAGCATCTAAAATTTGATGCATCAGCCCCCAAATGGCCTGATCGTGACCGGTTCATCCTGTCGGCGGGTCATGGCTCTATGTTGATCTATTCGCTGCTACACCTGTGTGGCGATGCACAGGTCACTCTGGATCAGATCAAGAATTTCCGCCAGATGGGCGCTCTGACCGCTGGTCACCCTGAGAACTTCCTGCTGGACGCTGTGGAAACCACCACTGGCCCACTGGGTCAGGGTCTGGCGAATGCCGTGGGGTTTGCCATGGCCGAAGAAATGCAGCGCGCTCAGTACGGCCGCAAGATCGTTGACCACCACACCTATGTCATGGCCGGCGACGGCTGCCTGATGGAAGGTGTCAGCCAAGAAGCCATCGGTTTGGCCGGACGTCACTCGCTGGGCAAACTGATCCTGTTCTGGGACAACAACAACATCACCATCGACGGCACCGTTGAATTGTCCGACCGCACCGACCAGGTAAAGCGTTTCCGGGCGTCTGGCTGGCAGGTCATCGAAATCGACGGCCACGACCCACAGGCCATCGATGAGGCGATTACGGCTGCCAAGAAGTCTAAGAAGCCTTCGATGATTGCTTGCAAAACCCACATCGCTCTGGGTCACGCGGCACAGGACACTTCCAAGGGTCACGGCGCACTGACCGACGCCGACCAGATGAAGGCCGCCAAAGAGGCCTATGGCTGGACCGGTGGTCCATTCGAAGTCCCTGCCGACATCAAATCTCAGTGGGAAGCCATCGGTAGCCGTGGCGCTTCAGATCGCGCCGAATGGGAGGGTCGCTTTGCCGAGGTGTCCAAGCAGAAACAGGACCGGTTCAACCGCGCCTATGCGCTGGACGCCCCGAAAAAACTATCGGCTGCTGTCAAAGCGCTGAAAAAGCAGGTTAGCGAAGACCAGCCAAAGGTTGCCACACGTAAAGCCTCTGAAATGGCTCTGGCCGTGATCAACCCGATCATGCCGGAAACCGTTGGTGGCTCTGCTGATCTGACTGGATCGAACCTGACCAAGACTGGCGACATGGGTGTATTTGACACTGACAACCGCAAGGGTCGCTTTGTCTATTGGGGTATCCGCGAGCACGGCATGGCCGCTGCGATGAACGGTATGGCCCTGCACGGCGGTATTCGCCCCTACTCAGGCACCTTCTTCTGCTTTACCGACTATGCACGCCCCTCCATGCGTCTGGCTGCGCTGATGAAGATGCCGTCGGTGTTCGTGATGACCCACGACTCGATTGGTGTTGGCGAAGATGGTCCAACTCACCAACCGGTCGAACACCTGGCAATCTGTCGCGCGACCCCGAACACCTATGTGTTCCGCCCAGCGGATGCGGTTGAAACTGCTGAATCCTGGGAAATCGCCCTGACCACCAAGGAAACTCCATCGGTACTGTCGCTGACCCGTCAGGGCCTGCCGACCGTGCGGACCGAGCACAAGCTGAACAACCTGACTTCCAAAGGCGCATACGTGCTGGCAGATGCCGAAGCCAAACGTCAGGTGATCCTGATCGCTACTGGTTCCGAAGTCGCCATCGCACTGGAGGCCAAGGCCAAGCTGGAATCCGAAGGTATCGGTACCCGCGTTGTGTCCATGCCCTGTATGGAACTGTTTGCTGAGCAAGACGAAGCCTACCGCCGCAAGGTTCTGCCTGCAGGACCGGTTCGCGTTGGCATCGAAGCGGCTGTACGTGACGGTGGCTGGGATAAATGGCTGATGGGCGAGCGTGGCCAGGACAAGAAAGCCGCGTTTGTTGGCATGGACAGCTTTGGTGCCTCGGCCCCAGCTGGTGAACTGTACGAGAAGTTTGGCATCACCGCGGATGCAACTGTGGCTAAGGTCAAAAATCTGCTGGGCTGATGCAGCTCACATAGCTGAAATAAAATTGGGCGCCTCTAGGCGCCCTTTTCCATTGAAAGCAACCGGTTACATTCAAAATAAAACCCGCTCCAAGTTCGGGCAACCGAAGGTTGGAAGAGATCAACCGCAAGGTCTTTCCCATTCAAACGGCCGCCACTTGGTCATCGGGTGCATTTGGTGAAACTCCCGTATCAACCGATCCGCCTCAGCGTCCTCTTCTTCAGGACTTAATTCCCACTCGCCAATGTAGTCCAATAAATCAAGGTGCAAATCCTCGTCCCGATAAATGTTCGCTAGTCCCCAAGGAAATTGTACCAACAAAGACTGAGTAACATTTAGCCCAGTTCGCCCACGAACATATTGTTCTGCAATTGCGGCGGCGAGGGTCTCCACAGCCTCTGTGTCTGAAGAAACTACAGGAATACCTAACTCTTCAACGATATCATCGAACAGAGCACTCATTTCGAATGCATTGAATGGCTTAATTTCGCCAAGCAGAACGAACAAAGAAGGGCTAGAAAACCCCGCAACAACCATTGCCTCAGCCCATGCGACCCAAGTTTCATCCCCAGACTTGTTTAAGTAACGATTCGCGGACATTTCAGAAGTGTAAGGCACATAGCTTCTGGTTGTGGCGCTTTCAGTTATGTTCATCACGCATCGTGCTCCGCCTTCAACGCATCAAAGGCCTTGCGTGCAAAGTCCAACCGCATCTCATATTGCCCGGCAGCGACGGCAAACTCTGGCGGTTGAATACCGGCCGCCCCAAAAGCTTGCCGTACTTGTGCTCCAGACAGAGGGATATAGTCCGGGCTTTCACCGCTAAGCTTGTTTAATAGCCTCCCACCGAACCACTTGCTGCGGTTTTCGGCTCTTTTTGCAGTAGCCATGCGAAAATGTAGAAACCTAAATAGCTGCTTGCCATCCAGCGGGGCTAGGTCGGCAGCCGTACTAAGCGCAGAAATCAAAGGTGAAATACCGCCAGAAGTCGCCGACGCCACCCCCTGCGAAGTTGGAGAAGGTCCGGAAATTATTTTGAGTATTGGAGTTGCAGATTTCGCCATGAAAACTCCTAGTTCAATTCTTCAAATAATATTGCTGAAGATGGGTCAGCTTATTTGCTACCTCTGACAGCCCCCCAAATCGGCGCGATCACCTTGATCGACACCGGAATCAAAACAAACCCCTGCGCCGGTCCAAACACGCCGTCTATTGATACCTTGGCAGACCACCAGGTGATACCCATCCAGACCGGACGCAGACTAGCCCTCAAATACGGTTTTCATCTCGTCAAAACCATACTCTAACAGCCAAGAATTTCTGTTTTTGTAGAGTGACATCAGATCTTCTTTGCGTACAGCACTCACATCCATACCGCGATCATCGTAAGCGTAGAGAACGATACCCTTTTTGAAGTCAACGAAATAGATGTCAGCGAAACTTGCTGGTCGAATGCCCAACTCGCATCCCAGCGCCAGCCACATCACTTCGCGCAGCTGCCCAAGGTCCTCCAGCTCTGCCGCATCCCAGTGTCGAAAAACTTCATCATCATCTTCGTCAAAGTCAGGATTACCTTTCTGTGAGACAGCTCCCAGGTACTGAAAATTATTCTTCTTGAGTCCACAAAGCTTAAATGGCTTCAGCCGCTTTTTCCGCGGCTCCGCGTCGCCATAGACCGACGACAGCATCCAAAGGCACGCAGTGTCAGAAAACACCTCAGTCGCCACCGCTGCGGCACGGTCATAGGCTTGGATGAATCGTTTTAAGGGACGGTCGGTAGAGACATCTTCGCCTCCCAGTTCGAACCGAAGCGTAAACTCCGTATCGTCAAAGAGATTATGGGAAAATTCTCCGTAGGGAAACGGATGCTCAAAGTGCTTTAAAATATCTGTCACTGTACGCACGCCACTCCTAGTGGTCCGAGGTGTCTTTTCCGAATAGGCCTAGCATCGGCACAATCACCTTGGTGGCCACCGGGATCAAAAGAAACCCCAGCGCCAGTCCAAACACGCCGTCCATTGTAGCCTTGGCGAACCACTCGGTGATGCCCAGCCATGCTTCGGGCACCATTTGACCCACTGCTGCGGCGTAGTCGTGGATATGGTGGCCCAGCCAGCCATAGCCCATTTGCTCCGCCCCGTGGATGACGATGGACCCGCCAACCCAGAGCATTGCGGCGGTACCAACAATCATCAGTAGCTTCATGAACCGCGGCATCATCCGAACCAATCCACGGCCCAGGCTGCGGGTTACGCCAAACTTGCCGTTTTGGGTCATGTACAGACCTACGTCATCGGCCTTGACGATCAGCGCAACCGAGCCATAGACGGCCACGGTAATACCAACGGCCACCATGGCCAGCGTTGCGGCCTCCATCCAGATGTTGCTATCGGGGATTGCGGCCAGCGCAATGGTCATGATCTCGGCTGATAGAATGAAATCGGTCTTGATGGCCCCTGCGGCTTTTCTTTCTTCCAAATGCGCCGGGTCCCCCGGTTCGTCTTCTTTGAAGACATGTGTTTCATCATGGGGCACCAGCAGGTGATAAATCTTCTCTGCGCCCTCAAAACACAGATAGGCCCCGCCCAGCATCAATAGTGGCGGAATCATCCAAGGCGCAAAGTTAGCCAGCAGCAGCCCGATCGGCAGCAGGAATAGCAGCTTATTCTTGAGCGAGCCTTTGGTGATCTTCCAGATAACGGGCAATTCACGACTGGCAGCAAACCCATGTAGATACTTCGGGGTCACAGCGGCATCGTCGATCAGGGCACCAGCGGCTTTTGACCCGGCCTTTAGGGCTTGCGCCGCCACATCATCAATCGATGCCGCGGCTACTTTGGCAATACCTGCCACATCATCCAGCAAAGCCAGCAAACCGCTCATGGAAATATCCTCACCCGTCAAAATCGCGTTGCGCGCTACCCTAGCGAAACTGCACGGGCACGCAACCAGGCGACCGTTAGCGCCACCGGAAATTTCCGTTATCGGCACCGGTACATTTCCGTTATCGATACCATCAAGTTATTGCGCTAACAGCCCGGCATTATGACCTTTTTAACCCTTTAGACCCAGCCCCCACCGGTCTATACGCCAAGGTAAGAATTGCCGTTAGGAGACACGCTCATGACCATCAAAGTTGGCATCAACGGTTTCGGCCGGATCGGCCGCTGCACCCTGTCACACATCGCAGCCTCGGGCCGCGACGACATCGAAGTGATCAAGGTGAATGCAACCGGACCACTTGAAACCGCTGCTCACCTGCTGAAATACGATTCGGTCCACGGTCGCTTCCCCGGCGAAGTCACTCTGGGTGATGGCACCATGAACCTAGGCCGTGGCGACATGCAGATGTTTTCGACCTACAACATGGAAGACCTGGACTGGTCCGGCTGTGATGTGGTTCTGGAATGCACTGGCAAATTCAACGACGGCACCAAAGCCAAAGCCCACCTTGAACGTGGCGCTAAGAAAGTGCTGCTGTCCGCGCCCGGCAAGAACATTGACCGCACAATTGTGTTTGGCGTCAACGACGGCGAGTTGAAAGCCTCGGACACGATGATCTCCAACGGATCCTGCACCACCAACTGTCTGGCCCCACTGGCCAAGGCACTGGACGATGGCATCGGCATTGAGCACGGCCAGATGACCACCATTCACGCCTATACTGGTGACCAGCCTACCCTGGACCGTCGCCACGATGACCTGTACCGCGCCCGTGCCGCTGCAATGTCGATCATCCCGACGTCAACGGGTGCAGCCAAGGCGCTGGGTGAAGTTCTGCCCAAGCTGAAGGGCCGTTTGGACGGATCCGCGATGCGCGTGCCTACACCAAACGTTTCTGCTGTTGATCTGACCTTTATCGCATCGCGTGATGTGACTGTTGATCAGGTTAACGCCGTCATGCGCGAAGCCTCTGAAGGTGCAATGTCCCGTGTTGTTGGCTATGAGCCAACTCCTTTGGTTTCCACTGACTTCAACCAGTCACCGGAAAGCTCGATCTTTGCGCCAGAACAGACACGCGTCGTTGGCAATCGCCTGGTTCGCGTTCTGGCCTGGTACGATAACGAATGGGGCTTTTCAGTCCGGATGGCGGATGTGGCCGTCGCCATGGGCCGTCTTAGCGCCTAATGCGCCCCTGCTAAGTACTGCTCATCCTTGAGGTTTTACGTCCGGTCAGGCATATCTGGCCGGGCGTACTTTCATGGTGAGGCTATATGACCAACAAAATTTCCCTGGTGCTTGGCCTGATGATTGTCAGCGCGACCGCCATTGATCTGTTCTTGTTTGGCACCAGTCATATGGTGTTTCTCGGCAAAAGGATGCTTGAACTGATCAACTGGTTAGCCTTCTGGCGTTAGTCTTCGTCGCGCCGAACCTGCGGACAATAGGATTGGTCGGCGGTGTCCTAAATCGCGGCCTACACCGATTTCCTCATCGACACCTGCCCCACCGAAGCTCAACAAAGCAATGTCTTATGATTCGCGATTTGTGGCCTTTGCCGAAACCTGACCTTTAAAAGGTGCTTTTGGTTCCGCAATGACATGTAAAACGACACTCCATCCGTTTTACCGTTTGGAGCCTCAGTTACCCAATTGGAAGGTCGTTTTTGGGCCAATCATGCCGGGACTATCCCGAACGGTGGGCGGCAGAGGTAGAGGCTCCTAGCGGTGTTGAAGTTTCACCCGCAAAATAGGGGCGCATCTTGGCACGCCCCTGCAATTCAGCACATCACCTGCCCTGTTTTCCTTGCAATGCTTCATCGACCAGAGGCGTGACGAATTTTGACACGTCACCACCAAGCCGGCAAATTTCTTTGACCAGCTTACTGGCAATGGCCTGATGTCTGGCCTCCGCCATCAAAAACACTGTTTCGATTGAACTATCAAGTGCACGGTTCATACCAACCATTTGATATTCATACTCAAAATCGGCAACCGCGCGCAAACCACGCACAATGATCTGTGCGCCAACGTCTCGCGCACAGTCAATCAGCAAGTTCTCGAACGGATGAGCCACAATTTCAGTCCCGGTTTGCGCACTTAGCTCGGCACATTCCGCTTCAATCATCGCAACACGCTCTTCCAGAGAAAACAGTGGCCCTTTGTCTCGGTTGATCGCAACACCAATCACCAATTTGTCGACCAGCGCACTTGCACGCCGAATGATGTCAATGTGTCCGATGGTAATCGGATCAAAAGTGCCTGGATACAGAGCAACGCGCATGGCGGCCTCCTGCTGGGTCAGATTTGCTGCACACGCAAACACATTTGCGCAGTGCAGCGCAAGAGGGGGAAAATACTGAATTCACTACTGGGACTTAATGCCCCATAATCATGCCCTGCAGCGCGTCTTTTTCCATGGCAACCTGTGACAGCTGCGCCTTGACCACGTCGCCAAGACTAACCAGACCGATCAGCTTATCGTCCTCGACCACAGGCATGTGACGAAACCGACCTTCTGTCATTTGGCGCAGGATTTGGCCTACGTTGTCATGACTGGTACAGGTTATCAGCTTACGGGTCATATAACTGCTCACTGCCTTGTCCAGACAGCCCCCCCCCGATTGCGCCAACTCACGCACGATATCGCGTTCGGACAAAATACCCTCTGCGTGCTCTCCGTCTGACGAAACCACAACTGTACCAATCTTGCGCTCAGACAATAGCTTTGCAGCCTCAGAAATACTGGCATCCGGGGCAATCGTAACCACCCCTTCACTGGGTTTCGATTTCAGAATCAATTGAACTAGCATTTGTGCTTCCTCTGAAATTTTATTGCGTAATTCCAAGGGTTACCGCAATAAGACAACATGTCAAGTCAAGGCTTCCAGCCTTGCGACTTCATCACGAATTCCCGTGCTCAGTGCTTCAGCAAAACGGTTCAAACGTTCACTGCGTTGATCACCATGGTGCTGCACCAGATAAAAGCTGCGGGTCAGGCTGATCTCATCTTGCAGCACTTTTCTGAGTGCGCGATGAAATGGCAGGGTAAAATCATGGGCGACGCAAAGTGCGGTGCCTTGTGTCACCAGTCTCAGTTGAACCGAAACAGAATTTGACGCCAGAGCCACCCGCTCCAACCCAATTTCATTCAAATAATCCAGCTCACGATCAAAGATCATATCAGGAATGTAGCCAACCAGTTTGTGCTGCCTCAGGTCTTCAATGCTCTCGATGGGCGGGAATTCTCTTAGAAAGTGACGAGACGCAGCAAGGTGTAGTTTGTAGTCGCAAATCTTTTGTACCTTCAGATGCGTCGCAGTTGGGGCGCTAACCGTGATCGCCATATCCGCCTCACGCCGCGACAGATTGATCACCCGTGGGAGCGCGACAATCTGAATATCCAAATCCGGATTTTCAACACTGATCCGGGCACAGACTTGTGGCAGCAGGTAATTGGCGCTGCCGTCTGGCGCCCCGATGCGAATTTGCCCTGCCAGTGTTTCACTGGGACCACTCAGCGCTTCTTTTGCGGCACGCATTGCCTGCTCGGCATCTTCCGCATGGCTTAACAGGCGGTCGCCAGACGCACTCAATGCATAGCCTTGAGGCGACTTTACAAACAGGGGCGCTTCAAGTGCACCCTCAAATCTGGCAATCCTCCGCCCAACCGTAGCGGGATCCATCTTCAGTATCCGCCCCGCACCAGAGAGGCTGGCCTCACGCGCCACCGCCAAAAAGACTTTCATATCATCCCACTGCGGATCCATACTCTTCATACTGATTGTCCCCGTTCAACTTCTGCTGACACTTTTGCGTTCTTGCAAAACCTATTTGGAATATTTCCTCTTTTCCGATGTTTTTTGCAAGCCTATGCTTCCATCAAATAAATTGCGGAGGATCCAATGCAAGAGCTGACCCACTATATCAATGGCGAACACGTCAAAGGCACGTCCGGACGTTTTGCGGATGTATTCAACCCAGCAACAGGCGAAGTGCAGGCCAAAGTGCCTCTCGCGTCCAAGGAAGAGCTGGAAGCGGCCGTCGCCATCGCCAAGGCTGCACAGCCTGCCTGGGAAGCCGTAAATCCACAGCGTCGCGCCCGTGTCATGATGAAATACGTATCGCTGCTGAACCGCGACATGGACAAGCTGGCCGAGGCCCTGAGCCGCGAGCACGGCAAAACAATCCCCGATGCAAAAGGCGACGTGCAGCGTGGTCTGGAAGTGGTTGAGTACTGCATTGGTGCACCACAGATGCTGAAAGGTGACTTCACCGATAGCGCTGGCCCTGGCATCGACATGTACTCCATGCGCCAGGCACTGGGTGTCTCTGCGGGTATCACCCCGTTCAACTTCCCTGCGATGATCCCAATGTGGATGTTCGCCCCAGCCATCGTTTGCGGCAACGCTTTCATCCTGAAACCATCCGAACGCGCACCTTCGGTTCCGCTGATGCTGGCTGAACTGCTGGAAGAAGCAGGCCTGCCCAAAGGTATCATTCAGGTCGTGAACGGCGACAAAGAAGCTGTGGACGCGATCCTGTACAACGACGTTGTTCAGTCGGTTGGCTTTGTTGGCTCGACTCCAATTGCCGAATATATCTACGGCACAGGCTGTGCCCAGGGTAAACGCGTTCAGTGTTTCGGTGGGGCCAAGAACCACATGATCATCATGCCCGACGCTGACCTGGATCAGGCCGCTGACGCGCTGATCGGTGCTGGTTACGGGGCCGCTGGCGAACGCTGCATGGCGATCTCGGTTGCGGTTCCTGTTGGTCAAGAAACCGCTGACAAGCTGATCGAAAAGCTGGTTCCACGTATTGAAAGCCTAAAGGTTGGCCCTTACACATCTGGCAACGACGTCGACTACGGTCCAGTTGTCACCAGCGCTGCCAAAGACAATATCCTGAGTCTGGTTCAGACTGGTGTAGATCAAGGCGCGGATCTGGTTGTAGATGGTCGCGACTTTGCTCTGCAGGGGTATGAGGATGGCTTCTTTGTTGGCCCTCACCTGTTCGACAACGTCACACCCGACATGGATATCTACAAGAAAGAGATCTTTGGCCCGGTTCTAACAACAGTGCGCACCGAAACTTATGAAGAAGCGATCAAACTTGCGATCGACCACGAGTACGGCAACGGCACCGCGATTTATACCCGCGATGGTGACACCGCCCGTGACTTTGCCAACCGGATCAACATTGGCATGGTTGGTATCAACGTACCAATCCCGGTTCCGCTGGCCTACCACACCTTTGGTGGTTGGAAGAAATCTGCATTTGGTGATCTGAACCAGCACGGTCCGGATGCGTTCAAGTTCTACACACGCACCAAAACCGTAACAGCGCGCTGGCCCTCGGGCATCAAAGAAGGCGGCGAGTTCTCTATCCCAGTGATGGAATAAGTCGCGGATCTTTTGCTAAAATGAAGAATGGCTGCAGAGTGATCTGCAGCCATTTTTTTGTCGGCCCAATAGGTCCGCGGTCTTAGTGATCAAGACAGACGTCAGCCCATCTCTTCCTGACATTCGATTGCCGCTTCCAGCGCTTTGGAACTGCCGGTCAGGTCGATCGACATGACTTCGCCGCCTTCGGTATAGAGCGTCATTGTGTATTTCGCCGCTATGTCGAACAAGAAGTCTGGATTATCAAAAGGAATATCTGCACCTGGTACATCGTTCAGGTACATCCCCCGTGCCTCTGCATCATAGTCCTGACCATCCAGGGCAAATTGGACCGGGTACCATTCGTTTTCCTGGATATCCCCCCAGGCCATGTTAAATGCCGTGACGTAGCCGCCCCCCTGCACACGATCAAAACCGATGCGAACAACAGAACCGTCGTTGAATTCAGATTGTATCAGACAGCCGTTACCAAGCGATGGATCGATCATGACATCCCAGTAGTCAGATGCCCCCCAGTGCTCCAAAGTTTGAGCAAATGCTGGCGCAGTAGATACTGCCCCAATAAAAAGAGCTGTTGTGATCGTTGAAATTTTCATTGTTGTCCCCATTTTTAAATATTGGGGAACACTTTCCCCTTTTTAGACGTTTTGGCAACTCTTTCACACAATAAGCCGACCAACACCGGCATGTGTTGCAAAAATTGGAACGCCTGAAACAGGGTCACAACTGCTCCAAGCCCATTTCAAGCTTCCTGCGCGGGAACCACACAAGCCTGTGAAGCACGGAATTTTGAGCACCGCGCGCCTATTTAATTTGCATTGGCCGCTTATATTGCCCTCCGTATCGAGCCGTCAAAAATTGCCCCGGAGGCAGAATGCCCAATTCCCGCTTTACCCGCCGCCATGCCCTGTTAAGTGCGGTGGCCACACTGGCCACGCCATCATTGCTGCGCGCACAGTCCTCCGATGCTTTCCCGATTGAAGAGCGCCCAGTAAATGGAGCTGCTCCGACCAAGCGCAATATTTCGGCATTTCAAAAGCAGCAGTGGCAAGATCACTTTGACACGCTTGGAGTTGGCTGTCTTTTGGCTGATATCAACAGCCGCGCCCTGCACTATTGGAGCGGTGACAATGAAACATACCGCCTATTCCCTTCTTCGGTGCCGCTGACAGAAGATCTGACTAAGCGCGGGTATTCGAAAATTGTCCGCAAACGCGAAAATCCTAGCTGGACCCCAACTGCTTCCATGCGCGAACGTGACCCGACGTTGCCCCTGCGCATGGACGGTGGGCCTGGCAATCCATTGGGCACCCGCGCAATGTATCTAGATTGGCCTGCCTACCTGGTGCACGGCACCCACGACACACGCAAAATTGGCCGACAGAGCTCCTCTGGCTGCATTGGTCTTTACAATCAACACGTTGAAGAACTTTATGAACTTGTCAAAATTGGCACCCAAGTCTTGTTGCTTTAAACGTTTCCGCCAAATCTGAACGATCCCGCCCCTTGGCGGGTTCTTTGCGTGTTGTTGGACATTTTTTTTATTGCAGCAACCGGAAGACCCCGAAGGAATCCGGATAGGACTCTACAATCAGCGAGTTCATACAGGTGAACCGCGTCCAGATCAGGCTTGTGGAATGTCCTTCAAATGGGTTCAAAGCGGGTTCTTTCACGCCGTTTCCCCAACATTGGGACACCAATCTGGATTTGTTGCACAAATCCCGCAAAGGGTTTCGCTCGCGAATCCAACAAGATAGCCAAACACAATGACCACTTGGGCCCCTACAAATTCAAGACTATGAACTGCTCGAACTATAACACCGTGCGAAAGCGCCGCGAAAAGGAAAAGAAACCGTCAGTGGATTGTGTAACAATGCCGTTTAGGAGCTTATAGGCTGCTATCACTTAAGAATTGCAAGCAAACGCAGCACGATCTATTGATATTGACCGCGCACATGGTGTGACAGTCAGGCATCTTGCAACCCACCATAAGCTGGTATACTTCCGCATACAATGAACTTGGGCGTGGGTTAGACAGAGGTGTCTGAGAACCGACGCTTGAACCTTCTCTAACACCTAACCGTTGGATTCGTCATGAGCTTGTACACCGACTACCTAAATGAGATCGCCGCTCGTAAAGAAGAGGGGTTGAACCCTAAGCCCATTGATGATGGCCTATTTGTAGATGAACTCATCTCACAAATCAAAGAGACCGGGAATGAACACCGGGACGACTCTCTTAAGTTTTTCATCTACAACGTCTTGCCGGGCACAACGAGCGCTGCGGGCGTAAAGGCCCAGTTTCTCAAAGAAATTATTCTTGGCGCTGCCGTTGTCGACGAAATCTCTGTAGCTTTCGCATTTGAGCTGCTGTCACACATGAAGGGTGGCCCTTCAGTTGATGTGCTTCTTGACCTCGCACTGGGCGATGATGCGTCTATCGCAGGACAAGCCGCAGAAGTGCTCAAGACACAGGTCTTCTTGTACGAAGCCGATACCGATCGTTTGGCTGCGGCCTATACAGACGGCAATGCCACAGCCAAAGACATTCTGGAAAGCTACTCAAAGGCTGAGTTTTTTACAAAACTTCCTGATATCGACGAAGAAATCAAAGTTGTCACCTATATTGCAGGCGAAGGCGACATTTCTACCGATTTGCTATCCCCCGGCAACCAGGCGCACTCCCGTTCGGATCGGGAACTGCATGGCAAGTGCTTCATTTCCCCTGCTGCCCAGACTGAAATTCAGGAATTGCAAAAGCAGCACCCTGAAAAACGTGTGATGTTGATCGCAGAAAAAGGCACAATGGGTGTAGGCTCGTCCCGCATGTCAGGCGTGAATAACGTAGCCTTGTGGACTGGCAACCAAGCCAGCCCCTATGTTCCGTTTGTAAACTTCGCCCCGATTGTTGCAGGTACAAATGGCATTTCTCCGATTTTCCTGACCACCGTTGGCGTGACAGGCGGCATCGGCATCGACCTGAAAAACTGGGTCAAAAAGGTGGATTCCGAAGGCAACCCGATCCTGAACAACGATGGTAACCCGGTTCTTGAACAAAAATATTCGGTCGAGACCGGCACCGTCCTGACCATCGATACAAAAAAACAGATGCTGTATGATGAAACAGGCAAAGAAGAGCTTGTTGGCCTTTCCTCCTCTTTCACACCTCAGAAGGTGGAATTCATCAAGGCAGGCGGATCTTACGCAATCGTCTTTGGTAAAAAACTGCAGAACTTTGCGTCCAAAACGCTTGGTGTCGAACTGAAATCTGCTTTTGCTCCTTCCAAAGAAATCACCCACAAAGGGCAAGGCCTTACAGCCGTTGAAAAAATCTTCAATAAAAATGCGGTTGGCGTGACTGAAGGTGCTGTACTGCACGCCGGATCTGATGTCCGCGTTGAGGTAAATATCGTTGGCTCGCAGGACACAACCGGCTTGATGACTTCTCAAGAGTTGGAGTCGATGGCCGCGACTGTACTGTCGCCCATCGTCGATGGGGCCTATCAGTCAGGCTGTCACACAGCCTCGGTTTGGGATCTGAAGGCACAGGCCAACACCCCGCGGCTTATGAAGTTCATGCACAATTTTGGTCTGATTACCGCACGAGATCCTAAAGGCGTCTACCACGCCATGACCGACGTTATTCACAAGGTTCTGAATGACATAACGGTGGATGACTGGGCAATCATCATTGGTGGCGACTCGCACACCCGGATGTCCAAAGGCGTAGCGTTTGGTGCAGACTCGGGCACTGTTGCACTGGCTTTGGCTACAGGTGAGGCGAGCATGCCCATCCCAGAGTCCGTGAAAGTGACCTTCAAAGGCACCATGGCCGACCATATGGATTTCCGGGACGTGGTGCACGCCACCCAGTCGCAGATGTTAAAGCAGTTCGGCGACAACGTCTTCCAGGGGCGCATCATCGAGGTCCACATCGGAACCTTGCTGGCGGATCAGGCCTTCACATTCACCGACTGGTCTGCAGAAATGAAGGCCAAAGCCTCTATCTGTATTTCCGAAGACGACACGCTTGTTGAATCGCTCGAGATTGCCAAGAGCCGTATTCAGATCATGATCGACAAGGGCATGGAAAACGACAATCACATGCTGCAAGGCTTGATCGATATCGCTGACAAACGCATCGGCGAAATCAAATCAGGTGAAAAGCCAGCTTTGACGCCAGATGACAATGCCAAGTACTTCGCAGAAGTTGTGGTCGATCTGGATCAAATCGACGAGCCCATGATTGCTGACCCGGATGTAAATAACGCGGATGTATCCAAGCGTTACACCCACGACACCATCCGGCCGATTTCCTACTACAAAGCAGAGAAGAAAGTGGATCTTGGCTTTGTTGGCTCCTGCATGGTGCATAAAGGCGATTTGGTCATCGTGGCACAGATGCTGAAGAACTTGGAAAAGAAAGGCCAAAAAGTCGAATTCAACGCGCCTTTGGTTGTTGCAGCGCCGACCTACAATATCATCGACGAGATGAAGGCAGAGGGCGATTGGGCCATCTTGCAAGAATATTCAGGTTACGAATTCGATGACTTCATGCCGAAACAAACCGCACGGACAGAATACGAGAACATCCTTTATCTGGAACGCCCTGGCTGCAACCTTTGCATGGGCAACCAAGAAAAAGCAGCAAAAGGTGACACCGTTCTGGCGACATCGACCCGCCTGTTCCAAGGGCGCGTTGTAGAAGACACCGCTGAGAAGAAGGGCGAATCCTTGCTCGCCTCAACTCCGGTCGTTGTTCTCTCTGCAATCCTCGGCAGAACTCCCACTATGGAAGAGTACAAGGCTGCTGTGGAAGGGATTGACCTGACAAAGTTTGCCCCACCCGTAGAAAAGCCAGCGGGTTCACGTTCAGCTCACTTCTAAGGCACAGGTTGGGCTCGAAAATAACGAGCTGCCCCATTTAATTGGGGCGGCTCGAACGGTCTTGCAGGATTGACCTTGATCTGATTGGGCAACAAATTCCCAATACCGAAGCATTCTTCGACATTGAGCAAATACTCGTTCCCTAGGCCCTGTAGGACAGACGCCTTAGTCGTCTTGCTTAGGTGTCGTAACTTTTGGGCAGAGTTTTAGAAAACCACAAAAGGTTCCTGCTTCCGGATAAGTGGAGGGCGGCATTGTTTGAGCCGGGGTCTGGGCCGCGTTAGCAAAAAGTATCAGCAGGGTGAGAATAACGGCGCGCATTGAACATCTCCGTTTCGTGGAATTGATGCCCATGATAGTTTGACTGACACGCCCTTGCGCGTCAAACTTGGAAATCAGTGCAAGTTTGCAGCAATTGGCGATGATTTTTCAGAATCGGTGTAAGCCCGAGACAGCGCGCTGCGTCGGTATTCAGTCGGGCTGCATCCAATTTCTGCGCGGAAGGCGCGGTTGAACGGCCCCACAGACGCAAAGCCGACCTCATATGCAATTTCCAGCACCGTTGCATTCATCTGGGCAGGGTCAGATAAGGCGGCACAGGCAGCTTCGATCCTTGCCTGATTTATAAAACTAGAAAAATTGCGGTAACCCAGTCCTTGGTTTATTGCGCGCCGCAAGCGGTGCTCGGGTACGGCAATTTTTCCTGCGAGTGCACCGATTGTCAGCCCTTCTTCTCGCCAGATGCCTGCGGACATTGCTGACTGGAGACCTGCAATCAGCGTGGGGTCGGAAAATTCATCTTGAACAGGCAAACGGTTACTGATCTCGGGGGAGGTCTCGCCGGGCCAACGGTGCGCATCGGGGCGCAACAGCCACACAGCAAAATTCAAGGTAACCGCAAGCGTGCCGGCAGCTTGCAAGAGAGCCAGCGAAAGACTGTCCTCCTGTAACAAGCCTGTAGCCTGACCCGCCGTCAAAAACAAAGCAAGACCAGCGATAGCTGCTGCGAATCCAGGTCGCGCACGGCAGCGGCATTCCACCAAATCGTCACGCGTAGACCACAGCGAGAGGATGAACAGGGCCCCATAAAGGATCACGGACATTGGCAGGCAAACGGAATAGAGGTCGGGAAAGGATTCATGGGTGTAAAGCGCAGCTGAGGTCGCCAAAGACGCAACCAGCCAGGGCCAACGCTGCCCCGGGGAATCGAGAAATATAGTCACGATCAACCAGGTAATCGCTGCTGGAGTGAAGCTGGCTATAAGCGTGAGATTCGAGTGTAACGCCGGGTGCAAATCGAGTGGCAGAGCCGCAGTGATGATCAGGAATGCGGATTCGGATAGGGCCAATGCCGACACAGATAAGCGCCCTTCCAAACTGATGGGCGCGCGCCAAAGCAATAAAGCCAGTAACAACAAAACGGTAATGGCACCGCCACGCAGCGCAAGGTCGAGATAGATCATTAGCAGGCTATTCTTTTTCAAACTGTTCGAATGGGGCCTTTATAGTAAATTCGCCCTCGTTCCGCGCATCGATTTTTGAAAATGATAGGCCGATTCTGAAATTGTTGTGGTTGGCACTGGCTAGACTGACAAATTACGTCGAGCGGTCCACCAATCAGCAAGCAGCAAAGCTTCGGGGATAGAGCTTGGTGTAGTTTGTGAAGACGCCCCTGCCCGTTTCGGTCTGAAAGACAGACACGCACCGCAGGGGGTTTCTAAAATACTTGATGTTTCCCTCAGGTTACTCGAGCATGGCGAGCCTGTGGCAACAAGAAAGGTGTGCCATCATGCGGTGTTGTGCAGACCGGCAGCGGGCAACCATAGGTCTGCGCTAAGTTCGCATCAGTTAGCACCGATTGCGGACTGCCCTGAGCAGCGATGTGGCCAGCATCCATAAGCACCACTTTATCAGCAAACATGGCCGTCAAGTTCAGATCGTGCATTACTGCAACCACGCCACCACCACGGGCCGAAAAGTCGCGAGTTAGATCCATTACGGTAAACTGATGGCCGATGTCCAAGCTGGCAACCGGCTCGTCCAGAATCAACCACCGCGGAGCACCATCGACCACCGGCCGCCAAATCTGCGTCAGGACTCGTGCCAGCTGTACGCGCTGTTGTTCCCCCCCGGATAGGTCCTGATACATGCGATTGCCAAATCCTGTCAGACCGACTTTCTCTAGGGCTCTTAACGGTAACTCTTTCTCGGCAGCAGACAGTCCCGCTGTAAGACCAAGCCGCACGATTTCAAGCACGGTGAAGGGAAAGGCGATCGTGGTGCTTTGCGGTTGTACGCCTCGGAGCGCGGCCAATTGCCAGGGCTTCAGACCAGCCACATTTTTGTTATTCAGCAGCACCTTGCCGGAATAGGGAATTTCACCCGTCATGGCGCGCAGCAAGGTGGTTTTTCCTGATCCGTTGGGGCCAACAATGGCAGTGACCTCACCCGGCTTGGCCGTGAAATTCACTCCATTCAGAACCTGGCTCTTGCCCAGGACGACTTCAATATCAAAGGCTTGCATGTGAAACTCCGGTCATAGGCCCATGGCTCCGTGCCGCTTTAGCAATATCCACAGGAAGACTGGTGCTCCCAGAACGGCGGTGACAATACCAATAGGAAGTTCGGCTGGGGCAATGACAGTCCGGGCAATCATATCAGCAGCCAAAAGAAGACTGGCCCCCAACAGCGCCGCATTTGGTAAAAGGCTGTGATGGTCAGGGCCAGTCGCCAGTCGCAACAGATGCGGAACAACAATGCCGATGAAGCCAATGCCGCCGGCAACAGCAACGGCCGCACCTGTAGCCGCAGCGACAGATAGAATCGAAATATTTTTGACCCGTTGCACCGAAATACCAGTGTGACCGGCAGCGGCTTCTCCCAATGCCAAACCATTCAACCCACGTGCAATAAAGGGGGCAACCGCCAAAGCTGCCAAAACGATTGGGGTTGCCGCCAAAACCTTGGTCCATGTAGCGCCAGCCAGTGATCCCATGCCCCAGAAGGTTAAATCACGAAGCTGGTTGTCATCCGCCATATAGACCAGAATGCCGGACAGGGCTCCGGCCAGAGCACCAAGGGCGATACCCGCCAACAGCATGGTTGCAACCGAGGTCTGCCCGCGCCGGGTTGAAACCCGGTAAAGGATCAAAGTTGATCCCCAGCCGCCAAAAAACGCCGATACCGGGACCAGATAGTTGCCAGTCAAATCGCGAATCGCGGGCGGTAAAAACGCGCCCAACACGATTGCGCTGATTGCTGCCAGACCAGCACCGGCGCTAACGCCCACAATGCCCGGATCCGCAAGTGGATTGCGAAACAGCCCCTGCATCACTGCGCCTGATACCGCCAGAGAGGCGCCAACCAATATGCCCAAACATAGCCGTGGAAGGCGAATATCGAACAGGACAATGCTGTCCAAACGCGACAACTCGCGCCCGGCTGCAAGATCAACCAACGCCCCCCATAACGACGTCCCCGATGCGCCCCAAGCTAAGGAAAGCACCGAAGTCGCCGCCAGCAGGGCAACCAGAATCACTGTTAGTTGTCGGGCCTGTACCCTGCGATCTACAGGAAGAGAGCCCCGCTTTGGCATTTCAATTGTTAAGGACATCAGTTTGTCTCGCCATAAAGTGCCTGACTGAGTTCCGTGATGGCTGACGCGGTGCGAGGACCAAATCCCAGCAAATGCAGCCCGTTCATCCGCACGACCTTGCCGTTTTGAGCAGCCGGAGTCGGAATCAGCGCAGGCATAGCAAGAAGTTCTTTGGCTGCTGCGCCGTGGTCGCCACCTCGGTCCATCATCAAAATCACATCTGGTGCTGCGATGGTCACGGCCTCATCCGTCAAAGGCTTGTATCCATCAAATGCGGTAACGGCATTTATGCCCCCAGCCATATGGATAATGCCATCTGCCGCCGTATTGGTGCCACCAGCCATAATACGCCCACCCTGTGTGGACAGGATGAATAGCACTTTCTTAGGGTCCCCGTTTGCCGCCTTTTGAGCCGCATTCTGAGCTTCGGTTAGTTCGCTCGCAACCTGCGTAACCAGAACCTCTGCGGCTTGAACCTGATCAACAGCAGCACCAACAGTTCGGATCTTGGCGACGATGCCATCAGCGGTAAAAACTTCGGGCACCGAAACAAACCCAACCTGAGCGGATTGAAGTACGTCGATGGTCTCTGGCGGACCGGCGCCTTCGATGGCTATGATCAGATCCGGGGCTACGGACAACACGCCTTCGGGTGACAGCGCACGGGCATATCCAATGTCTGGCAGTTTTGCGACCTGATCAGGATAGGAAGACGTGGTGTCGCGCGCAATAATCCGATCTTGCTGATCCAGTGCATAGACAATTTCAGTCACTGACCCGCCAACGGTGACAATACGGCTCGCTGGTTGCGCCAAGGCCATATGGCTCGCCATCGTCGCCACGATAAGTAGGCTTGATGTCGTGTAAAGACGAGAAAATACCGACATTACGCTGGTTCCTTCACCTGCGCAGATCTCAGCGCATTGACGATAGCGTCCCAGGTTGGTCGATGATCTTTGGCGTCTGTGCGACGACCGAATACTTGAAATATGATACCGCCTTCTGCGTCAAAAGCCTCAACCGACATCGCCGCGCCGCGTTTTGTTGGCTTGTTGACAGCCCATACTTCGGCGATGTGATCCATGCGCAAATGCAGGTCAAATCCTGGGTCCAGAATATTCTGCCAGGGACCCATTTCGCGCAGATTTCGGATTGGACCGCCGTGGATCTCGATACAGCCCATATTGCCAACAAAAATCATAACTTCGACATTTTGATCCAGCACCGCATTGAGCATGGTGTTGACCTCATCCGTAGCCACCTGACGCGCCATGGGCTCACCGACGGTGCGATAAGCGCCTAAGCGATTCATTTTTAATTTTGGGACAAGACGCAGAAACTGATGAGTGTCGGTCATTTTGGACCACTCATTACGTAACTGCTCAATCTTGTCCGGGTTTGTCTTGGCTCCATCAACCGGTTTACGCGGTGAAACACTTAGTTCTTGATCTTGGTCGTCCAACTTCAGGTCCGTCACCAGCTGGGTCCAAGCCGTCAGATCGGAGGCTGGGCGCAGATGAATTTTGTGGACGGCATCACCCGAAGCATCAAAAATCTGGATTGAACGTTTAACACCGCTCTCGGTCTCACGTTCAACAGCAAAGGCCGAGACAAAATGCCCGCCAAACAGACGCAGGTCGATTTCCTCGTTCAGGATCATCGACGCATGCGGCCCCGAATGAAAATTGTCGTAAACGCCCACCTTCTCAATCACGCAAGAGCGGTTACGGGTCAGAGCCATCACCTCTCCCAGATCCTTAAGCCGGGGCATGATGTCATCCGGACTGGCCGCGATTCGTGTCACATCGTGACCGACATAAGCCGCAACCAACTGGCCTTCGCGTATGTTTAATTTGTCTGCAAAATCACGATCACGCAGGTTTGTATTATCGCTGCGTGCCTGCCGGATGTCTGCCGGTGTCAGCTGTGCCAGATCGCTCATGTTAGCCCTTTCAGTTGGCTTTGGTCTAAGTGAGCTGGCTTTAAGTCCGACAAAATCGGCAGATCGAGGCTGGCTGTTGCTGTTTGCAACAATGTGTTAATTATTGTTGACTGTTTTAATCACCTTTACTAATAGGCTCAAGTCGGAAAATGAATTTCTGCAATTAGAACAATACCAAAACCTCGCCAGCGCCTAACGCAAGCATCCGGTACAATAGCGATGCGAAAGGACGGCAAATGCGTGGGCATGGGCTTGGATGGAATTTATTGGGGACTGTTTCGTCCCTTAGCTTGATGATTGTTAACGCAGCCCCCCTAATGGCTCAGGATGTTGATGAGGGCTTCCTTGGTGTCATTGAATTGGGCGACAGCAAGCGCGAAGTGCAGGTTGGCACTGCAACTGCTGTAACAGTGATCAACCAAGAAGAAATCGACGACCGCCAAGCCGGTACAATTGCTGAGCTGATTGATTCCGTTCCCGGTGTAACCCTGGTTAACGGAAACACTCCGCAGGGCTCTGGGATCAACATTCGTGGTTTTGGTGCAAATGGCACCTACGGAACCGACGCTAAGGTGCTGGTTGTGGTCGACGGCGCCACAACCGGGGCTGAAGAACTCTATCGGATTGGCAATCAGCTGTTCACTGACCCGGAACTTTATAGTGAAGTTTCTGTGATCCGCGGCACTGTTGGATCATTTGAATTTGGATCCGGCGTGGTGGGTGGCGTCGTTCAGCTCGAAACAAAAAACGCTTCAGATTTCACCGGTGGTGAAATTGGTGTGCGCTTGCGCCAAGTGTTAGAGGCAACGTCAAATGGGGCAGGTTTTGCAAGTTCAACAATCGCGGCCTGGCAACCCACTGACAACCTCGAGTTCCTGTTTAACTACACAGTCCGTGATCAAGACGATTACAAAACCGCTGATGGAACTGTGGTTACAAACAGTAAGTTCCGAATGCCGTCATACCTGGTGAAGGGGCGGTATACCTTTGGTGATGACAATGCCCATGCAATTACTCTGTCCTACAATGACAGCACCACTGACGAAAAAGACGTGCCCTATGATACATTTGGCACGACAGGCGGCTCCTTTGGTAACGTTGATCGTAAAACCCACAGCAAAATTGCAGTCCTGCAATATGACTATAACCCAAGTGGGAATGACCTGATTGATTTAAGTGTCAACCTGTCGCGTTCCGAACAAGCCATCGACCAGACCTGTCTTCCTGCGACAGCACCACACGGGTGTTTTTCTGTAGTGGATGCGGATCACAACTACGAGACCACCAAACTGACGATCAAGAACACCGCCTATTTCCTAACGGGATCGGTTGAGCACAACCTAAGAGCGGGAATTGAGTTTTCACAACGTGATCGACTGGATGCGCCTTCAGCACCAGGAGGCTCAGACAAACGTTTAGCCCTGTTTGCAGTGGATGAGATTTTAGTCAACCAAAACCTGACGCTAACACCTGCCTTGCGCTATGAAACTCAAGACATCAAAGGTGATACGGCCCCTAACAATGCCTCCTATTCCAATGACGCATTGATGGGTGGCCTGTCGGCTCGATACGAATTTGATAGCGGCTTTGCCGTGTTTGCCAGCGCAGCTTATACCGAGATGATGCCGATCATTGACGACCTCGGTACGCCGCTTTTTATGACCCAGCCGGAAAAATCACGCACCTATGAAGGTGGTGTTTCTTATACCCAGGGCGATCTGTTTTCCACAGGTGATGCCCTGCAGGTGAAAGCGAATATCTACCAGACCTATGTTTGGGATGTCACTTCATACTCCAATGTCGCCAATATTGACGTCAAAGGGATCGAACTCGAAGCATCCTACAGCCATGCCAGCGGGTTTTATGCCGACTTCAATGCAACCAGCGCCGACGGAACTTCAACGACGAATGCCGGTGTTGACAGCAAGTGGATTTATGCGCCCGAAACGTCTGCACGACTAACCCTCGGAAAGCGTTTTGGTGAAGCGCTTGACGTCAGTTGGGAACTTGTGGCGGCCCAGTCCACCACAGGTGTCGGCAACATCGCACTTGCGGGTTATGGCGTGAATAACCTGAGGGCAACATACAGGCCACAATCTGGCGCGTTCAAAGGTGCTGAATTTCGCTTTGGCGTAGAAAACATTCTGGACGCCACATACCAGTCGCAGCTGTCTACTCGGGTGGCTCCGGGCCGGAACTTCAAGCTGACGATGGCAAAAACCTTCTGATCCACTGATAGCCCGAAAGGTATTCGATGACACTTGGTATATGTAAATGGAAGGCCCTAACAGCACTTGTGCTGTCAGGGCTGGTTGGTTCGGCAGCGGTTTCCGAAACGGTAAAACCGCCCGCGGTCTCAATAGAGTTGAGTGCAGCGGATGCGATCGGCGAAGCCTGCCGATTGTCTTTTGTTGTCCAGAACAGTCACAGTCAGGACATTGCCAGTTCAGTCTATGAGACGGTTTTGTTCAATGTAGATGGGCAAGTCGCACAGTTGACCCTGTTGGATTTTCAAGACTTGCCTGCCGGGCGCATGCGTGTGCGACAATTTCAATTTGACGGTTTGGCGTGCGATGACATCAGCCGGGTCCTGATCAATGGTGCTGACACCTGTAAGGGCGAAGGATTGCCACAGGATGCATGTCACAAAAATCTAACCCTGCGCAGCCTAACCAAGATGGAGCTGATAGGATGACTATGATCCAATCGGCATTGTTGCAGGTCCTCGATCTTGGTGGCCCTGTGGTATTGGTTCTTCTGGCGACTTCGGTGCTGGCGACTGCGTTGGTGTTGTACAAAATATGGCAATATCAAATTGCGCGTGTTGGCCGCCATCGACAGTTGAGCCTTGCAGTTGACGCTTGGGACCGAGGTGACGTCTCACAGGCATTGGCCAATTTGCAGCAGACCAAATCCTACTTGGCCCCAGTGCTACACATGGCGCTGACCCAGCCCCCCAGCAGAAAACTGTCGGACCGGACCGAAGCCGAAGCCGAAGCTCGCTTCTCGCGACTGGAACAGGGATTGGGTACTCTCGACCTCATTGCTCAATTGGCGCCACTACTTGGGTTGTTCGGCACAGTTCTGGGCATGATCGAAGCGTTCAAAAAACTGGAAGCGGCTGGATCCTCGGTAGATCCTTCAATGTTGGCGGGCGGAATTTGGGTGGCTTTGTTCACAACGGCCGCTGGTTTGGCTGTGGCAATGCCAACATCCATGGTGCTGAGCTGGCTTACCGCCCGAATGCAACGAGAGAGAGTGTTTGCAAACCGGGCGCTGAGCACGGTGTTTGCGCCGACGGCCGCTTCGGCAAGCAAAGTGGAAGAGTTGCGAGCAGTATATGGCAGTTAGTTTGAAAGGCCCTAAGCGTCGGCGCCTGTCGATGACCTCGTTGATTGACGTAATATTCCTTCTGCTGTTGTTCTTCATGCTGACCTCAACGTTCTCAAGATATTCTGAGGTCGAATTGATGAACGCAGCAAGCGGCAATGGCCAGGAGAACAAGCAGATGTTGTTTGTATCGCTGGGCGAAGACAGTTTGATGCTGAATGCGCAAAACGTTGATATGAGCCTTATTGCCGGTTTGGTTGAGGCTCAGCCGAATGATGGCAGCGGGCATCTGGTATTGATCAACCTCGAGGAGGTGACGTCGTCGCAAAGATTGGTGGACTTGTTGACCAGCTTGCGAGTGGTCAAAGATCTGCAGACAATGATTTTGAGCTGAGGTCGGCCCTGTGCGCATTAAGCAACCTATTGCCAGTCAAAAAGAACCAACGATCGCTCTCATCAATATCGTATTTCTAATGCTGGTGTTTTTCATGATCGCAGGCACCCTGGCAGTGCCTCTGGACAAGGAACTTCGGTTGATCGAGACAACCGGTTTGGATGGACGCGAACCGCCTGACACACTAGTGGTTCATGCCGACGGCCGACTTTCCTTACAAGGAAAGCCCCTCGCCGATGCCGCGGTTTTTCTGGCGACCCTCTCTGCAGATGAATTGAAAGTGGTGCGCATCGTTCCAGACCGTGCATTACCGGCCAAACGGCTCGTGGCGCTGGGTAATTTACTGCGTCAGGGCGGTGCAGGTCGATTGATGCTGGTCTCTGAAAAGGGGCTGAAATGACACCGCAGTCTCGAAGCGTTGCATTGTTCGCGCTGATCTTAGCCGCAGCTGCACATGCGGCTCCGGCATTTTTGAAGGGCAACACCGACGTTCAAATCGAAGGTGGCAACACTGCTCTTGCATCACAAGGAAACTCTTTTACCAACATGGCGGCGGGAGTGCAGGAACCAGAAAAGCCACAAGATATCACCAATGCTCAAGACACAATCGAACGTCCTCAGACGCCACCTATAACGCCTCCCATAAAACCTCTGGCTGAAAATCAGGTCGCGCAGGCCATTGAGCCAAGTCGCGCACTTCCACGGCAACAGATTGTAAAACCTGTCGAACAGCTGTCCAAAGTCGAACCAGTGCAGGCGTCAGCGGTCACACCTCAAGTTCAAAATCCGATAGCCGTAGACACGGCACCAGCATTGCAGGCCGTTCCGCAAGACGACAGCGCGCGGCGCACAGATCCCGAGGTGGTTCGCCCTATACAACAATCCGAACAAGGCGCAGCAAAACCGAGCGAGCGAGCGCCATTGACGCCAAAACCTGAGATTCAATCCCCCATAGCTGAAGCCAAACCACAACCTAAGCCCAAGCCCAAACCACGAGGCAATGGCGCAAACACCACTGCTCAGGGAACTGCAGATGGTCAAAGCAACAGTCCGGGAGGTCAGGCAAGAACCAATCCAAGCACCAGCAAAGTGCAAGGAAATGCCGCTGCGAGCAATTATTCCGGAACAGTCAGACGCAAAATCCATAGGGCGAAACGCCAACGGGTTAACATCAAAGGCGTGGCTCTCGTTTCGTTCAACATTGCTCCTAATGGCTCCATTTCAGGAGCGCGCGTGGCCCGTAGCTCTGGTTCGGCAAAGTTAGATCGAATTGCCTTGTCACAGGTCCGCCGCGCCTCTCCGTTCCCTCCACCTCCGCCGGGCGCACGCACCAGTTATTCAGTTGAAATCAAGGGAAAATAGATCTTCGCCCCGATCAGGTGATCCCCACTACCGGGCCGGTGTGATTGTACGGGTGACGGTATTACCCTCACGTGGCGGCAGGTCTGAAGTTGTGCGGACCAGTTCCAGATCAATCATGAATCCCTGTCTGTTGGCGATACTCTGAGGCCCCCAAGCGGAATCGAATCTATAGGCACTTTGCACTGACCAACCGATCATATGCTCCATCAGGCAATTTAGTGCCCAAACCTGTTCCGCGACTTTGGAGATCCGGGGCAAGATGCTGAACATTCTGGCTGAGCAAGCGTGACAGGGTGAACACTTTCGCTGGGTCCTCGACCTAAACGCCCCGACACGGTTCCAGGTTATGAGCCCGGCGGTCTGATGCCCCCAGCGAAAGCAAAGGTATCCTAGCCATGACAGGCATCGTTTACAATGCAGACACTCTGGCCTGACCGTTTAGATGGAACCGATGGGTGCTCTGGTTTGAGACCGCAAAGCAGGCAGTCTAAGTTTTTTGTGTGGTGGTCACCTTCAGCGCCATCACTTTGTCTCTATGCCCTTTGCAAATTTGCGAGTTCAGTTTGCAATAATAGCGACACCCAACCCGGTTTCATGAAAAATTCCTGTAACGATTACCCTATAACTAAACACTTGTTCAATTCCCGATGGATGGCAGTATAGTGCCGCCAAACTAATCAAACCGGAGGCCCGCCATGGATTTTGCATTATCCGAGGAACAAAACGCCATTTTCGACATGGCCTATGCATTCGGGCAGGAGCAAATTGCTCCATATGCCCAAGGCTGGGAAAAAGACGGAACCATCCCCAAGGCGTTATGGCCGCAAATTGGCGAGTTGGGTTTTGGTGGTCTTTATGTATCGGAAGAACATGGCGGATCAGGTCTGTCGCGGTTGGATGCAACCCTAGTCTTCGAAGCCCTGGCGATGGCCTGCCCTGCCGTGGGATCCTTTTTGTCGATCCACAACATGTGTGGTGGCATGATCGACAAGTTCGGATCGGATGAAACCAAGAAAAAATGGCTACCCGACCTCTGTACCATGTCGACCGTCTACTCGTATTGCCTGACCGAGCCTGGGTCCGGGTCCGACGCTGCAGCCCTGAAAACGCGCGCCGAAGTAAGTGATGTTGGCTACACTCTGAACGGATCCAAGGCGTTCATCTCTGGTGGCGGCTACTCTGATGCCTATATCTGCATGGTGCGCAGTGGCATTGACGGCCCCAAAGGCATCTCGGCACTGGTGGTTGAAGATGACACTCCTGGCCTATCTTTCGGCGGTCTTGAAGACAAAATGGGCTGGAAAGCCCAACCCACTGCGCAGGTCCAGTTCGACGATTGCACTGTCCCGGTTGCCAATTTGATCGGCACCGAGGGCAAAGGCTTCAGCTACGCCATGGCCGGACTTGACGGCGGCCGACTGAATATCTCTGCTGGTGCATTAGGCGGCGCTCAGCAGGCGCTGAACCTGACATTGCAATATATGTCCGAGCGCAAGGCCTTTGGCCAAAGCATCGACCAATTTCAGGGGTTACAGTTCCGACTGGCTGAGTACGAAACCAAACTTCAGGCCTCCCGCACCTTTTTGCGTCAGGCGGCATGGAAACTCGACAATGGTGCCCCAGACGCCAGCAAATTCTGCGCAATGGCCAAACTAATGGTCACTGACGTTGCCTTTGACGTGGCCAACGGCTGCCTGCAACTGCACGGCGGTTACGGCTATCTGGCGGACTACGGCATTGAAAAAATCGTTCGCGACCTGCGCGTTCACCAAATCCTGGAAGGCACCAATGAAATCATGCGGGTAATTGTCGCGCGCCATCTGTTAGCCGAGAACCAATAAATGTCTGACATCGACATTCGCATTACCGGCAAAGCTGGCCGCATTACACTGACCCGCCCTAAGGCATTGAATGCACTGTCCTATGACATGTGCATGGCCATAGACGCAGCACTAAAGGACTGGGCCACAAACGATACCGTACAACTGGTTGTGATCGATGCAACCGGGGACAAGGCCTTCTGCGCGGGAGGTGACATTGCAGAGTTATACGACAGCGGCACCAAAGGCGACTATGCCTATGGCCGCAAGTTCTGGAGCGATGAATATCGCCTGAACGCCCGTATGTTTGAATATGGCAAACCCATCGTCAGCTTCATGCAAGGTTTTACCATGGGTGGCGGCGTTGGCATTGGATGCCATGGCACCCACCGCATATTGTGCGAAACCAGCCAGATCTCCATGCCCGAGGTGGGCATTGGTCTGGTCCCCGATGTCGGCGGCACCTTGATTTTATCACAGGCCCCGGGCCGGCTGGGTGAATACCTTGGTCTGACCGGGTTTCGTATGGTGGCAGACGATGCCATTCTGGCAGGCTTTGCTGACCTCTTCATTCCGAAAGATCAATGGCCCAGTTTGATCTCTTCGCTCGAGTCAGACGGCGATTTGGCCTGCCTAACCGCCAGCGCCGACGTCCCTCCCACAGGGAAACTGCGCGATCTTCAGGGCGACATTGATCGCCACTTTGCTGGTGAGACACTAAGCGATATTCTAAATTCACTGCGCAATGATGACGGTGCGTTTTCAGCTGCCACGCTCAAATCTCTTGGGCGAAACTCGCCGCTATCGATGGCTTGCACGGCAGAGCTGTTGCACCGTTTACGCGGCCCAGAACCTAGCATCCGCACAGCGTTGGAACTGGAATATCGCTTTACTTACCGCGCAATGGAAAGGGGCGATTTTCTGGAAGGTATTCGCGCCGCCATTATCGACAAAGATCGCAAGCCGCAGTGGCATCACAGCGACATGGATGTTCCCACCAGCGCCACCAGCCAGATGCTAATGCCGCTGGGAGCTGAAACGCTGACTTTCGAGGAAGGATAAACAGATGAAAATTGGATTTATTGGACTGGGCAACATGGGCGGCCCAATGGCGGCCAACCTGGCCAAGGCAGGCCATCAGGTTACTGGTTTTGACATGGCTGAGGTGGAGATCGATGGTGTCTCTATGGCGGCATCTGCGGCTGAAGCGGCAACTGGCGCTGATGTGGTCATCACCATGTTACCCAACGGACAAATCCTGCGTGCAGTGGCCGACCAAATCATTCCAGCCATGACAGCCGGCGCAACCCTGGTCGACTGTTCGACAGTCGACGTCGACTCCGCCCGGGCAGTGGCCGAACAGACCGCATCGTCTGACCTGCTGTTTGTCGACGCCCCGGTATCCGGCGGCATCGGCGGTGCTGCTGGCGGCACGTTGACCTTCATGGCGGGCGGCAGTGATGACGCTTTTGCCACGGCCAGCCCCTTGTTCGACGTCATGGGCCAGAAAGCAGTACATTGTGGCGCTGCCGGCGCCGGTCAATCCGCCAAAATCTGCAACAACATGATCCTGGGCGTCACCATGGCCGCCACCTGCGAGGCCTTTGCCCTGGCAGACAAACTGGGTCTGGACCGGCAAAAAATGTTCGACGTGGTCTCTACCTCTTCAGGCTATTCCTGGACTATGAACGCCTACTGCCCAGCCCCAGGTGTTGGCCCGCAGTCCCCGGCAGACAATGACTACAAACCGGGGTTCGCAGCCGAACTGATGCTGAAAGATTTACGTCTATCGCAACAGGCTGCTGAAAGCGCGGATGCTGATACACCAATGGGCGAACTGGCACAGGCGCTTTATGCGCAGTTTGTCGAAAACGAAAATGGTCTGGGTATGGATTTTTCCGCCCTGCTGCCCCGGTTTGAAAAACGCGGCCGTCGTTCGTAAAAGTAAAGCGCGCCCAACTGGGCGCGCTGCCTCCGGCAGGAGTATTTTAGGCAAAAAGAAACCTGAGGCCCTACACCGTTCTTTTTGCCAGAAATACTCTGGGGTGAATGCGCTGCAAGCGCAGAGGGGCCAAGCCCCCTACTCCGCCGCTACCTTCTTGGGATTCAGCATGTCCTTTAGATAATGTCCGGTATGGCTGCGTGGTTCTTGCGCGACCTTTTCGGGCGTTCCCACAGCAACGATCTCGCCACCGCCATCGCCGCCTTCAGGGCCGATATCGATGATCCAGTCAGCCGTTTTCACCACATCCAGATTGTGCTCAATCACCACAACTGAGTTGCCCTGGTCCACCAGTTCATGCAGCACATCCAGTAGCTTACGGACATCCTCGAAATGCAAACCAGTCGTTGGTTCATCGAGAATATACAGGGTACGCCCGGTTGATCGCTTGGCCAGTTCTTTGGACAGCTTCACCCGTTGGGCTTCCCCCCCAGATAGGGTGGTGGCCGACTGACCTACCTTGATGTAGCCAAGCCCAACCCGCATCAGGGCGTCCATCTTGTCACGGATTGGCGGCACCGCCTGGAAGAATTCCTGGGCATCCTCAACTGTCATATCCAGAACATCAGCAATCGACTTGCCCTTGAACTTGATCTCCAGCGTTTCCCGGTTGTAGCGCGCACCCTGACAGGTTTCGCAGGTAACATAGACATCAGGCAGGAAATGCATCTCGATCTTGATCAAGCCATCGCCCTGGCAAGCCTCGCAGCGCCCCCCCTTGACGTTGAAGCTGAACCGGCCCGGCTTATACCCACGGGTCTTGGCCTCGGGCAGGCCAGCAAACCAATCGCGGATCGGGGTGAAAGCGCCAGTGTAGGTGGCTGGATTAGACCGTGGTGTTCGTCCGATGGGACGCTGATCAATATCAATCACCTTGTCCAGATGCTCTAGCCCTTTGATGGTTTCACAGGGCGCTGGCGTCTGCCGCGCACCGTTCAACCGCATTGAGGCGGTTTTGAACAGGGTCTCAATGGTCAGAGTTGATTTGCCGCCACCAGAAACCCCGGTGACACAGACAAACTTGGCCAGCGGAAACTCTGCCGTGACGTTCTTCAGATTGTTGCCAGTGGCTTTGACCACCTTGACCTTCTTCTTGTTGCCCTTACGCCGTTTGGCAGGCACCGCAATCTCGCGGGTTCCGGCAAGGTATTGCCCGGTGATCGAGGCCGCATCGGCGATCAATTCTGCCGGCGTGCCCTCGCTGACCACCTGACCACCATGCACGCCAGCCCCTGGGCCGATATCAAAGACATAATCTGCCTCGCGGATCGCTTCTTCATCATGTTCCACCACAATGACGGTATTGCCTTGATCACGCAGGTTTTTCAGCGTTCCCAGCAGCCGGTCATTGTCACGCTGGTGCAAGCCAATCGACGGTTCGTCCAGCACATACAATACCCCGGTCAGTCCAGACCCGATCTGGCTGGCCAGACGGATACGTTGGCTCTCACCACCCGACAATGTGCCTGAGTTACGGCTAAGAGACAGATATTCGAGCCCCACGTTGTTCAGGAACCCAAGACGCTCACGGATTTCCTTGACGATGGCCCTAGCAATTTCCTGCTTTTGCACAGTCAGATGATTGGGCACATCTTCGATCCAGGCCAGTGCCTCGCGGATCGACTTTTGCACGACCTGCCCCGCATGCGCACCAGCGATCTTAACTGCCAATGCCTCTTCACGCAGACGGAACCCATTACAAGCCCCGCAGGATCGGTTGTTTTGATAGCGTTCAAACTCTTCGCGGATCCAGTTCGAATCTGTTTCGCGATAGCGCCGTTCCATATTGGGGATTACCCCCTCAAAAACGCGCTCAACCTGATACACCCGTCCACCTTCATCATAGCGGAACATGATTTCTTCATCACCCGACCCACGCAGGAACACGTTCTGTACCTTTGGCGACAGGTCCTTCCACGAGGTGTTCTTGTCAAACTCGTAATGCTTGGCGATTGCCTCAATGGTTTGCAAAAAATACGGCGATTTGCCCTTACGCCATGGGGCAAGAGCACCGTCATAAATTTTCAGAGTCTGATCCGGCACCACAAGACGTTCATCAAAGAAAAGTTCAACCCCCAGACCATCACATTCCGGACAGGCCCCAAAAGGAGCGTTGAATGAGAACAGCCGCGGCTCGATCTCGGAGATGGTGAAACCACTGACCGGGCAAGCAAATTTTTCGGAAAACGTAATCCGCTCGGGGTCATCCGCGGCGGTTTCCAAAATGGCGATACCATCGGCCAAATCCAGCGCCGTACGCAGGCTGTCGGCAAGACGTGTTTCCAAGCCTTCGCGCACAACCAGCCGGTCTACAACGACATCGATATCGTGGCGGAATTTCTTGTCCAGCGTCGGCGGTTCATCCAGCTCATAGAACGCACCGTCCACTTTAACCCGCTGAAACCCCTGTTTCCTCAGCTCAAGGAAGTCTTTTTTGTACTCACCCTTACGGTCGCGCACGATGGGCGCCAACAGATAGCCGCGAGTCCCCTCCTCTAGCTTCATGATCCGATCGACCATGTCCTGAATCTGTTGTGCTTCGATCGGCAGGCCAGTGGCAGGGCTATAGGGCGTACCAGCACGAGCAAACAGCAGGCGCAGATAGTCGTAAATCTCAGTCACAGTGCCAACAGTGGACCGCGGGTTCTTACTGGTTGTCTTTTGCTCGATTGAGATGGCCGGTGACAGACCACTGATGTGATCCACATCCGGTTTTTCCATCATATCAAGGAACTGCCGGGCATACGCACTTAAGGATTCGACGTAACGGCGCTGGCCTTCGGCATAGATAGTGTCAAACGCCAGACTGGATTTGCCCGAGCCCGACAGGCCGGTGATCACCACCAGCTGATCGCGTGGAATGTTCACGTCGATGTTCTTTAGATTGTGCTCGCGTGCGCCGCGCACTTCGATGGATTTTAGTTCAGCCATAATGCCCCCCAGAAGACGCCCTAGACATAGGGAAAACCTTTGCGGTTTCCAACCCAAAAGTGAGAACGTTAGGCGAACATTTTAATTTCGGCGGCGGATTGCCAAGATGATATGCGCTAGCAGGCCAGCAAGAAACAGCAGCACAACCACCCCCAGCAACCCTGAGTATCCTGCAACTGTCAGTGCAGTCACCATAATTGGCGTACCAACCGTGTTCCCCAAGTTTCCGGCCTGCGCCATTGCGCCGCTTGACTGGGCCCGGTCAGCCGCTGTTTCATTCAACTGCGGAACAAGGGCAAAGCTACCACCCTGCACCAGTCCCATCGCACCAGCCAGAGCAATACAGGCCACTGGCAACCCTGGATAGGCAAGCAGCCACAAAGCCATCAGTATACACAGGACAAAGCCAAGCTGCACCAATCGGACAGCTGAAATAAACCTCATCAGGTACACACCCAGTGTCATCGACACTGCAATACTGGCCAGCGGCATCATTCCCACCACGAACCCACGCAAGTTGGGTTCAAAAAACGGTGGAATCACGGTCAGGATCGCAACGAAGCAAGCGGTATAGAACAGCCAACCAGCTGCTGGGGCCACCAACCAGGGCGAGCGGTATATCCGCCAGTGCAGTGCGGGCAACGCAGCGATGTTAGGAATGGGTTGGCGTGCCGGCACTGGTACATTGCGTAGGGCCACCCCCAAAAGTACGGCCAGTACCGCCATGATGGCGGCATGTGCGGCAAACAAGGACAAGACACCGAATTTGCTAACCAGCGGCAGCCCGAACCAAGCCAGCAGAGTAAAGGCGACGCCAAAGAATGTGCTCCACAATGTCATCGCCAGGCCGCGGGACCTGTCACTGCTCACTTGCGCGATCAATGTAGGGCCGGCCACCACCAGTCCCAAATGGGACAGGCCTTCAACCACGCGAGTTACTAGGAAAGCAGAAAAAGGCAGGTGTAAGGCTTGCAACACCGACATAGCTGCGCCAATCCACAGGGCCCAGACCAGCGTACGGCGATATCCAAACGCCGCGACAAACATGCCCGCGACCACACCCAGCAAAATCCCAAGCAACCCAACCAGCGACACAGTGAAACTGATTGCATCTCCTGCCAGGGGATACAGTTCAGCCATCCGGTCAAAGATCACACTGATCTTGCCATATTGCGCAGCGGCCCCAAGGCCGGCAGCCCAGATCACCAGGATCAAGCCCCAGCGGGTATTATCTGTCGATGTCACTTTGAATTCGCACTTCTTCAATCGCGCGCAACATCACGAAGCGTGCCAAGATACCGACAGGACTAACGGGAAGACGCCGCAGGGGCCAGTGGGGATCTTGTAAATTCTCAGCCCAATTTCGCTGGGCACCCGCCTAGGTCTTTTGCGCAATCGCCCATGCACAAATCGGCATTTTAGGGTCGTTGTCCAGCGGATCATTGGCTTCATCATATTCGGGCGGCCATTTGTCTTCGAGGTTCCGCAGCGCTGCGTTGCGGTTGCCCCATTGTTGGGCCCGGATCGCATCTTCTTCAAACCCGGCCTCTATCAGCAGGTTCTTTAATCCCCGTGCTGACCAGCGTGAACAATCATTAGGGGCAGCGTGGAAAGGTATGTGAAATGGAACAGCCAGCCAGAAGTACCCACCCCGTCGCAACATCTTGCGGATATTCTTGGTTGCCCCGTAAGGCCGGTCCAGATGCTCCCAAACCTGATTGGCCAGGATCAGATCAAACTTCAACGGACGCCCGTCTTCCCCGCTTATGGGACCCTGGCAGATATCGTATTCTGGAAACCTAAATTGTTGGTAGGAGGCAAAATCGAACATCTCGCCCCACTTCCCTGAAATCTCAGCAACATGTAACTGTCTTGGCCCCAATTCGCGGATCATTCTGCGACTGGATTTCGCCATTGCTATTCTATTGAGACTTGGCACCACTATCCCCCAACTGTTCCCGCTACCGGAGTTCACAGAACACCGAAACACCGCATAGGGCAACTGACAACTGCCTGGGGTCTGGGCAATCTTATTGCGGACATAGTCCAAGGTGCTCGACCAGCAGGGTGAGTTCCTCGGCGGGCGTCCTAGTAGGCCCGAGTGTAGTTTTTTGACGTTCACGCCATCCCAGATAGTAGTTGTAGATGATGGTCGCTTTTTCCTGAGCCACCTCATGTGAGTAACCAAGCCGTTCAATTGAGCTGCAAGCATAGTCGATACGCTGCTTTTCCACTTCGATAAGCAGGTCGCGTACGGCTCCATTGGCCTGTCCCAAGCGCCGCAAATGGATCAGAAAGTCGTCTTCAATTTCAGCACTAAAAATAGTGAGGATCAGAGTGTTGATTTCTAAAGATGTGTCTGACTTCGCTTGGCTCAACACGATGTATTCTTCGGTTCTTAGGTCCCGCCAATGGTTGATTATGTCATTTATGAACACATCACGGGTTTTGAAAAAATGATAAAAGCTGGCTTTACTGACCCCAAGCGTACGGCCCATCGCCTCCACCCGCAGAGCGTCAACTCCTCCAACACAAAATTTGCGAAACCCAAGCTTAACCCAGGCGTCCTTAGATGCAATTTTTTTGGGCACTCTATTCTCACTTTCAAATCCAGCACTTTCTATTGCACGGTAACGTCTAATAGATTCGCCCCCTTACACACCACCTTATAATGAAAGCACAATTCTATGAATACACGAACAAAACCAGCAATATGGCTCGCTTTCTCAGGTCTTTTTCTAGCTGGTATCGGCGGCATTTCCTCAACTGCCGCGACCCCAATGAAACCCCACTACCCCGAACTCGTGGCGCAGCTGAAAGGCGGTCCTGTCTGGACGGCATTTGGGCAAGATGTGACCGCCAGTAACATATATTGGGGCTATGCTTACCTTGGCCCATTCTCAATTATCATATGGGCGTTTGTGGTCTTATTTGCAGTTCGTGCTGCCCCAGCTGTTCAGTTCTCAAAATTGTTCTTGGGTGTAAACGCTCTCGGGGCGCTCGGCATGCTGGCTTTTGCAATGGCCCACCTGCTGATTGTCGGCCAAGTTTTAGCCGCGGTCGCAATACTGGGTTTTTCGCTGGCGATTTGGCAAAGTTTTCTTGTCGATAAAAACGTTCCGAAAATGCCTGTTCATTAGGCTGCACAATATGGTTCCACACCATTTGCCTGTCAAAACAACACCTGCCGAGGTAAAACTCAGCAGGTGCAATACAGATTAAGTCTGGTGATCAGGCTAGTGCCCAGCCGTCGTTCAACGGTCAGACAGATGTTGCCTCAGCCCTGCTCAGCATTACAGTTCCGGGCCAGTTCCATTGCCTTGTGTGTTCCAGCCAGATCCACCTGAAATGACGCCTCTTTTTCAGGGAAAACCGTCATAGTATATTTCTGGGCAAGATCCTCGATAAATTGAGGGTTGTCGGCAAGAATATAGCCACCGGAGTAGCCTTCGGTTATGTTCTTTTTCATCTTTGTCGCCTTGGCATTGTACATAGTGCCGTCCAAATCGATAAAGATCTTTTCCTTATTGCCGCTACCCAACTCAGCGGTCTTGGAAAACACTCCCAAATATCCCAGTTTGTGATCAGCCGTTAGCCCCATCTGCACAACATTGGCCGAGGCATCAACACGCTCGATCAGGCAGGATTCCCGCTCCACATCGACATAGACGGTCCAGCCGTCCACAACACCGTATTGGGTAAAGCTACCGTCGCCAGGCAACACTGAACCACCGGCGACTGCTGAAGTTGCAGAAACAAAGCCACCAGCCACAATCATGGCGAGAGTTTTAAAGGTATTCATAACGTTAACCCCTATACTAATTAACAAGTGTACACCAAACCAATTTAGGCACCCGTGCTGGTGCTGTCGAATGCTTTGTTTGTTCTGACCAAAAACCGCTATTTTCAACTCTGTAGTCGACTTGCCAAGACAATTTTTCCCTGATCTCATAGTCGGATAAATGTTGATAGCGAAGTGGGCGGATAATTGCTTGCTTTGCACGTTAAAACGCAAAATGCCCGGAACCAGTCATGGCTCCAGGCACTGCAACCTAAACGGCTGTATCTAAAACTACATATGGATCACGCGGTCAAATGCATCCAATACACTTTCATGCATCATCTCGCTAAGGGTCGGATGTGGGAACACGGTATTGATCAGGTCTTCCTCGGTCGTTTCCAGCTGACGCCCAACCACATAGCCTTGGATCATTTCTGTCACTTCAGCCCCAACCATGTGAGCACCCAACAGTTCGCCGGTTTTTGCATCAAAAATAGTTTTTACCAGACCTTCAGCCTCACCCAGTGCAATGGCTTTGCCATTGCCGATAAAGGGAAACCGGCCCACTTTGATGTCATAACCCAACTCTTTGGCCTTAGCTTCGGTATACCCGACGCTGGCCACCTGTGGATGACAATAGGTGCAGCCTGCAATGCTTTCGGGTTTAACCGGATGCGCGTGTTTGCCTGCGATCAAATCTGCCACCATGACACCTTCATGGCTTGCCTTATGCGCCAACCACGGTGCTCCGGCGATATCACCGATGGCATAGAGCCCGTCGACCCCAGTCCGGCAATATTCATCGGTGACAACATGGGTGCGGTCCAGCTTAACCCCCAGTGCCTCTAGCCCCAGATTCTCGACGTTACCGACGATGCCAACAGCTGAAATCACAGTGTCGAACTCTTGGGTTTCAACCTTACCACCAACCTCGATATGGGCTGTAACCTTGCCCTTACCGCGATCCAGCTTTTTGACCATGGCTTTTTCCATGATCTTCATGCCCTGCTTCTTGAACGCCTTATGGGCAAAGGCGGAAATCTCGGCGTCCTCAACTGGCAGCACCCGGTCCATCACTTCGACAACAGTCGTGTCGGTCCCCAGTGTATTATAGAAACTGGCAAATTCGATACCAATGGCGCCTGACCCGATGACCAGCAGCTTTTTCGGCATATGTGGCGGTTGCAATGCATGACGATAGGTCCAGACCAGATCTCCGTCTGCTTCCAGCCCCGGCAGTTCCCGTGCCCGCGCGCCAGTGGCCAGAACAATGTTCTTGGCGCTTAGCTCTTCGGTGCCCTTATCTGTCTTGACACTAACGCGTCCCTTAGCCGGGATCACCGCTTGTCCCATCACCACTGTAACTTTGTTCTTCTTCAACAAATGACCGATGCCACCAGACAGCTGTTTGGCTACGCCGCGTGACCGCTTCACCACTGCATCGATGTCATAGTTTATATTGTCTGCCGACAGGCCGAACTCTTTGGCCCGGTGCATCAGGTGAAACACCTCAGAGGATCGCAGCAGAGCCTTGGTAGGGATACAGCCCCAGTTCAGGCAAATGCCGCCCAGATGTTCGCGCTCGACCACTGCGACTTTCAGCCCCAGCTGCGCGCCGCGAATGGCGGCAACATAGCCCCCCGGTCCGGCCCCGATAACAATCAGATCAAAGGATTTGGTAGCCATTGTTAGTCCCTCAGCACTGCGGTTTAAAAACTAGTTCACCATTAAACTATTTCCATACAGACTGCAAACACTCACCCTGACAGAGAGGTTCTCCTGCATTTCTTATTGTTATCAATAGCATTCCACCGCAATTTCTGAAACCATGAGACGACATAAATCTTATAATTCCCAATCCAACACATTTGACCCAATAGGCCCTTGTAATGACAAAAACACTTCTGGATCTGCTCAAGGCATGTATCAACGCAACCCTGCTGCTACTGGCCCTCAGCCTGTTTCTGGGTTGGAAACTGATGTCTTCTGTGGACAATGTGACAGGGCAAGTCACTCAGGCTGTGGCCCAAATCACCCCAGTCCAAAACCGCATCGAGGCATTGCGAACCGAAGTTGTCGCCCTGCGTAGTGACATTCTGCAGCGCCCCGAAATCGCGGTGTCGGCGAAGCTTGATGCAATGGACCGTAGATTGGCGGCTCTCCAGTCCGAAATGTTGGATCTGAAAACCCTACCTGCAGAGGTCATTCGAGATGCGGCCCAAACCGGGGCGGCTGAGTTCGCCGGGCAGATTGCCCGGCTCTCAAATTGTGTGCCGCCGACCCCCTGATTGGGCCTAGCTGGCGGCCTGCAGCAAACGGACCGTCTCGCCATAGCCACCAGCCATAACATAGTCCAATTCAGGTTCCGTGCTGTGACGCGCCAGCGCTTCATTGCGATAGGGAAAGCGACCGAACAGCCGGATCACCTCACGGTGCGCGCGGGCGTGCAGCAGGTTCGACGGGCCTTCAACCGGCATCCGTTCCTTCATCAACCGAACACAACGATCCTGATCACACAGATTTTCGGAATGCATTAGCGGCAGATAGAAAAACTGCCGGGCCGGCTCATCTATCTTCATATCCCATTTCTTGCTGATCGCCGCCTTAGCCGCTGCCAGCGCCAGCTTGTCAGTGGAAAAAGCCGCCTTGGATCCGCGGTACATATTCCGTGGGAACTGATCGGTCAGAATGAGATAGGCCAGCACTCCGCTGGGATGGGTAAGCCACATCGAATACTTGCCTTCGCAAGCCCCCTCCCATGCTGCCTCAAACCGTTTTCGTATCTCGGCGTCAAACGCCTCGTCCTGCATATACCAGCCCTTTGGTCCAGCTTCATCTAGCCAGAACTCCAGAACCTCGTCGGGACCAACCATGGGTCATACTCCAATTTTTGCCTGTCCCTAACATCAGTCGATTTTACGACCACTTTACAAGTCTGTTACGGTAACAAATTACAACAGGAGTGGTGTTTTTGTGAAATCTTGCGCAAAATCCAACCGGGTTAGCGCAATCATCCTAATTCACCAGCAGCTTCTTGCTCTTCCAGTTCCGTTTCAATGGCATACTCCTGTGCAAACTCAACTGACACGGGCGATGCACTTGGTGTCATCGGAGCCATTATTCCAGTTTCTTCGACAGGAATCGCAGCCCGCTGAGTGATGCGATAAGCCGCATAGCTGGCCAAAACAGCCAGCAACAGCGCCATAAACAAGAAGTACCCCGCAGGCCCAAAGATCGCGTCCCCCATCAGCCAACCGGTGATCAGCGGTCCCGCGATCGCCCCCAGCCCATTGATAAACACCAACCCGCCCGAGGCAGCCGCCATATCATCGTGGTCAAGATAGTCGTTGGTATGGGCGATCAGCAGCGAGTACAAAGGGCTGGTCATGCCGCCAACCAGAAACGCTGACAGCAGCAACATCTCAAACTGCATCCCAAATTTCATTCCCAGCACGCTGCCAACGGCTCCAACGCCCGCAATGACCAGCACCAGAACACGTCGGTCCATTCTGTCCGAAACCCACCCCAGCGGAAACTGCAGGAGCGTCGCGCCAACGTAGAACGTCGCCACAAAGATCGAAATTTCCAACAGGCTCAATCCTGCCTCAGCGCCATATACTGCGCTCATACCAAACTGTGCGGAAAACACGCCGCCCAGCAAAAACATGCCTACACATCCCAGCGGCGACGTTTCCATCAGCTTACGCAATGTCATCGGTTTGGCAGTGTCAAACGCCGGTGTGGGGGAAATCGATAGCAAAATCGGAGCAAACGAAACGGATACAAGCACCGAAGCAATGACAAATGTCTCGTAACCGGCTGGATCACCAACCAGTAACAACCCCTGCGCAGACACGATCCCAGCCATCTGCACGATCATGTAAAGTGACAGTGCCTTACCTCGGTTTTGATTGTCTGCCGCATTGTTCAACCAGCTTTCTGCGGTCACATACACGCCAGAAAAGCAAAACCCGATAAGAACCCGTCCGAAGATCCACGCAACAGGATGGGCAAAGGCCGGATATAGGATCATCACAGCCGAGATAAATGAGGCCAAAGCCGCAAAGACCCGCACATGCCCCACCCGCCGGATCAGGTCTGGGGCCAATTTCGACCCACCTAGAAAGCCTACAAAATACGCCGACATCACAAAGGACATCTCAAACGTAGAGAAGCCCTCAATCTCACCTCTGACCCCAAGCAAGGTCCCCTGCAGGCCGTTGCCGACCATCAGTAGACCCATCCCAAGTAACAGCGCCCACGCGCTCGACAGAACCTGAAACATCCCTGCGTATCCTTCTCATTTAGGGACTGCACCATCTGGCCCGCCCCAAATAGGTTTCGGCCTCTCAGATGGCTGTTTCTCCCTGAGAACGAAGCTCAGTTCTGTCAGTTTTTCGTCACGCAGGTCCTAAAAGCGACGCTTGCATATATTCTCGGGCAAACAAAGACGGCCCTCCACAGCGCACCTGTGTCACTGATAATCGGCGATCGACCGCCCCGAGACCTGCGACCAAACCATGCCTTCACTCCGCAACATGGTGACAACCATCTCGGCGCCCTGCTCCGGGCTCATCGCAATGTTCAGATCGCGCCCAACCCCAGCCGTGTCATACATGCTGGTATCAATCTTACCCGGATAGAACCCCATCACGCGGACTCCCTTTGGCGCACATTCGACCTCCATACAGCCGGTAAACCCACGGATGGCCCATTTGCTGGCCGAATAAACACTGATCAACTTACGGCAATACAACGCCCCAGTCGAAACCGTGTTGATGATCGTGCCACGACGGCGGGCCAGCATATCGGGCAAAAAGGCATGTGTGGTCAGGATTGTGCCTGTGGTGTTTGTGTCCAAAACCTGTTGGATTTGTTCGGCAGTATAGGTCTCAAAATCCCCTTCCAGCCAAATGCCTGCATTATTGATCAGACCGTCAACCGGTCCTAGTTCAGCAACAATCTGAGCACTCACCCGCGTGATTGACCCTGCATCGGCGACATCCAACTGATACCCTGGCACAGCCAGATCTGTCGCCAGACTGTCCACCTTATCTCGATTTCGCCCCGTCAGAACCGGCTGAAACCCAGCCATCTTTAACTGCTCCACTACGGCAAGACCCAACCCGCTGGTGGCCCCTGTTACAACAATAGTCCCGCCCATACTGCAATCTCCCCTTTTACGGCGGAGCCTGCACAATTTCACCCTAGTCAGCAAGAACCGCCAAACTTAGGGCAGCAACAATGAGGCGTCACCGTAGGAAAAAAACCTGTAACCGTCTTTGACCGCGTGATCGTAAATCGCTTTCACACGCTGTTGTCCAATCAAAGCAGACACCAGCATCAACAGGGTCGACTTTGGCAGGTGAAAGTTGGTCATCAGTGCATCGGTCACATGAAAGGCGAACCCCGGATAGATAAAGATATCCGTCTCCCCTTCCCAGGGCGCAATCTCACCGTTGCGTGCCGCACTCTCAATCAATCTGAGTGCCGTGGTCCCCACCGGGATCACACGGCCACCGGCCGCCTTAGTGGCGGTGATTTCATCGACGGCTTGCTGGCTGACCCGCCCCCATTCTGCATGCATCTTATGGGTGGTCACGTCATCGACTTTGACCGGTAAGAATGTGCCTGCCCCGACATGCAGGGTGACATGCGTGAATTCCACCCCCTTGGCCGCCAAGGACGTCAGCAATGCGTCGTCAAAATGCAGACTGGCAGTTGGGGCAGCGACCGCCCCAGAATGTTGTGCCCAAACCGTTTGATAGTCCTGCTTATCCTGCTCATCCGCAGCACGTTTTGCGGCAATATAGGGCGGTAAGGGCATCGCCCCCGCCTGCGCCAGTGCTGCGTCGAAATCATCCCCATCCAGATTAAACCGCAGCTGGCCCTGACCATCCTCGACAGCCTCTAGTGTGGCGCTAAACCCATCACGGAATACTACCTCTTCGCCGATCTTGATCTTTTTCAGTGGCTTCAGCAAAGCCCCCCAACGCCCATCTGCACGCGGCTCCAGCAGTGTCACTTCAATTTTAGCTGCAACCGGTCCCTGCGCACTGTCACGATGCCGCCGCCCGCTTAATCGTGCCGGGATCACTTTAGTATCGTTCAACACCAAGCGATCGCCGGGGCGCAGCCAGTCCACCAGGTCCGTCACATGCCCATCGCTAAGCACGTCGCCTTGGGCCACCAGTAAACGCGCCGAACTGCGCGGGTTTGCGGGGCGGGTCGCAATCAGGCTGTCAGGCAGCTCAAAGTCAAAATCACTGAGTTTCATGCCCGCGCTATAAGGGGTTCACCGCCGCTTGACCATGGCCCAATGTGAGAGACTGCTTAGGTCAGCAAGGATCGCTGAACACGGCAAAGCTATCGATCCTCTGCCGGGCTGGAATAGGGAGAGGGCGGCGTGCCGGGCGTCGGCGCAGCAGGTTCTGGCTGCCCGGGAATTCTGGGCGCGGGGCCACGAAAGATTTCACGGAACATACCCGGCGCCAGCCCAGACAGCGGGTTGACCTGCACCTGCGGCTCATCCGCAGTACCGCGCAGGGTATAGGCAAATCCAATCAAGCCCTCACCCTTGCGGGTCAGTACCGATCCAATGGCGTTCAGCATATAAATCGGTGACACCACGCCGCGCATGTTCAACACCCCACGCGCAAGATCAAAATTGCCGTCCATCGACAGCCCGATCGAGGGACCGACTGCGCTGCTTTTGTGCAGGATCAGATAAGACGGGCCCAGACGAAAACTGGCCTCAACTCCTGTAAACAAAATACCTTGCCCAGCCAGTTCATCCACCAGACCGATCAAGCTTAACGAGTTGATCAAAGCGGCCATTGCCGGTGCATCTTTGATCCGGGTATTTTTCACTTTGATGCGGCCATCATACTCCCCCGGTTTACTCGCTGGGGTCAGTGTCATATCAAAACTGCCTCCCCGTCCATGGCCCAGCATCCCAGCAGACCGAAAGACGCCACCAGCATCATTTGACCGAATCCGCGTCGCAACACCCCCATTTTGCGGCACCACCTGACCGCTGATTGCTGTCTGCCCATTCAAGGCACCGCTGAATTGACCACTAAACCCGCCCAAAGTTGAGAACTTCCCCCGAAACCCATGTAACGCGATGCTGTCTGTCACCTGCAACCGGCCCAGTGTCAGGGTAATCGGAGTATTGCCTCCGCTGGTACCCGCAGCACCGCTGGCACCACTGAACGGAGTTTTACGCATGTCCAGCGCCCCACCGGTGACGTTGACCGATGGCGCGGCATTGCCCCGGCCCACCAATTCAGCTGAGCCTGTCAACCAATTGCCAACCTTCACTTGACCAAACTGGGCCCGGTCCAATCCTCCACCCTCACGGGTACTCAGGGTGCCTGACACCGACAACCCAGGGGCCTGAAGTTCCAAAAGGTCAACCTGCGCCAGTTCTCCCAACCGGGCTGAGATATTCAGGGTTCCGGTGGCCTCAGGCGACATTGCCCAACTCAAAGATGGGATTCTTAACCCTGCCCCGCTCAAATCTGATTGTAACGAGAGCAGAGGAGCCTGTTCTGGTTTCAAATCAACCGCAAATTCACCAGTAGCCTGTCCGCTAATTGATCCTTTGGGCAATCCCAGGCCAAAGGCATCTACTGCCATTTGCGATAGCTCAACCCGGCCTTCAACGCGGCTCGCTTTTGGCACGTCCTTACCAAGAGCCATTCGCCACTTGGCGCTTATGGGGACACCAGACAGTTGCCCTTTGCCACCAATATCCACGCCGTTCTGATCTCCACTCAGACTTAGAGAGGTTGCCTGCAACGCATGGCCAGGCACCAACACGTTGCTCTCGACATCAGAAATCCGTCCCTGGTAGTGATAGAAAATTTCCTCAACTGGCACCTTTTCGCGCAGTGGCAGCGATAGGGTGCCTGCAACGCTGACCAACCCCTTTGCCAGATCTACCGGCAGATTACTGTCTTTCAATACCGATAAGGGGGGGCGGTTCAACAAGGATAGAACAGACGTCACCGATCCTGTTCCCACCACCCGGGCAACTCCCGGAGCCCCCCGCTTGACGGACATATCGGGAATAATAAATGAGGTCCCCGCAACATCGATGTCCCCACCTTGATCAGCGGTAACCGTACCGCCGGTGGCCATCAGAACCAGGCGCTTGCCAAAAATGCTCATTTGACCTTGAGCATTGCGCAGCGGCGGCAGGTTTTTCTGGAACCGCACAACTGCATCTTCGAACCCAAGGTCCAAATACAAGAACGGCTTTTTGCCGTCTCTGCCGCGCAGTGCCAAATTGATGTCACGCGCAGTGCCTTGCCACAAATTCTCGCGCACCCACTTACGTGGTTTTGGCGGCGCCGCTTCGGGCCAGAGTTGCTTGACGCGGTCTGCCTCAACTTGATCCACCTGGGCGATGACATCGTAATCCCAGCCCAGATCTCCGGCCCTCAGCGCACCACTGACAAGAATATTGCTATCACCATCCCGGACCAGCATCTCGCCGATCCGAAGACGAAATGGATTGAGTTCAAGTTTGAAATCCGCACTTATCCCGGCCAGTTCCAGTGGAGTTTCGTACAACCCGCGTGGATTCAAACTCAGATCCGAAAACCGCACCTGCCCGACGAGTTCGGTCAACTGCCCATTCTCCACCCCACTTAGCAGCGCCTGACCTTCCATTGCGCCGGCGCCCCATCCGCTGTTCACACGCAGTTCATCAAACTGCAGGATTTGCGTTTCAGGCGTGAAGGAAATGTAACTACTGGCGCCATGGAATGGGATCGGTAGCGTTTGGTCTGCAGGCTGCAATACGCCGCTGCCTATCTGCAGACTGGCAGAAAACGGTAGCAGCGCACTATTGCTGTCGATGCCGCCTCTCAGAGACCCTGAAATTGGGGCCCGCAAAACCTGCAACCAACCAAGCGCAGCACTCTGACTGGCGATATCCTCGCTGGCGATTTCACGCACCAACACACCAAACTCAGCAGCGGCATCACCAATTTTTGAGCTATAATTGGCCTCAACCGTACCGACATAGTCGCGCCCGCTCAGCAACGAGAAACCACCGGTGATGGCAACATTCTCACCGGTGCGGTCTAACTCAATGTGCCCGCCATCCAAGGTCCAACCCCGGCCTTGCCGGTCGTCTTCATAGCGCAGCGTCAGGGCCTCAGTCTCGATAACATCCAGCGCCGACAAAGCCGGAGCCATCAGCAGCTGGTCAAACTGTTCAATCAATTGTGGCAAGCCCGCCGCCTGACGCACCGGTGCTGCACCACCTTCAAGGCTCAGTGCCATTGCACCACTCGCCTCGCGACGCAAAGTCGCGAACAAACCGCTGATACTGATCCGTTTGGGTTGTACCTGCCCCGACAACAGCGGTCGCATCGCCAGTGATGCCTGCGCATCCGCCAGCTGCGCCATAACAGTTCCGTCTGCCGCGCTTAGCCGGACGTCCCGCAAGCCAACGCGGGGTCGCCACCCGTGATTGACCACCATATAGATCTGGCCAAATTCGATTTGCATGCCAGCCAAGTTGCGCTCGATCCGCGTTTCAACCCGCTGGCGCAGCCAGTCTGGTGCATCAAACCGGGCCCCCATGGCAAAATACACAAATCCAGCCAATAACAACGTCACCCCAGACAATAGCCAAACGCCAACACGCAGCATCCGCCAGCGGGTCCGTTTGACGCCCGGCAGAGACGGCTCTTGGTGCTCTGGGCCAGGGCCTGGTATTTTTTGGGCACGGGTGATCTTTGCTTTTCCTTTGCCTGTTGTCGCCAGAATGTGGCAGTCAGTCCCCACAGTTTTCCATGGAGACATACGATATGCTCGAAACCTCAGACCTGGCCCCTGATTTCACACTTCCTTGCGGAGGCAAAAGCAGCGATGTGACGCTGTCAGTTCTTCGGGGCCAAGCCGTAGTCTTATTTTTCTATCCTCGTGATGATACGCCGGGCTGCACCAAGGAATCCATCGGATTTTCCAGTCAGTTGCAGGCTTTTTCTGATGCAGGTGCTCTGGTGTTTGGCATCTCCAAGGACAGTATTACCAAGCACGATAAGTTTACCGCAAAACACGAACTGACAACACCGCTGCTTTCTGACGAAAATGGCACCACCAGCGAAGACTACGGGGTCTGGAAAGAGAAAAACCTCTATGGCAAAAAACACTGGGGGATTGAGCGCTCAACCTTTCTCATTGACGCAGAGGGACGCATTGCCCGCGTTTGGCGCAAGGTAAAAGTGGACGGCCATGTCGAAGATGTTCTGGCAGCGGTCCAGGCGCTCTAAGCAGCCTTTGTACAGCGCAGCACTGAAAATCTGATCGCAAGCAATGCTGCATAATCAGTCGATTGGGGTGAGCGCGCAGAAAGCAAGCCGCGCTCACCCCAAGATCTGGACAATCTCCCCCAAATCAAGGAGATCCAGGTCACAACAACCGGATGGCTCCTATGATCAACCAAAACCTTTCACTCGCGGAGCGCGCGGCGCAGGTCCTCAACACCGCTGATGGGCACGAAAAAACTGCTCTGTCTCGTCATCACGCAAAAGAATGGTTTGAATCCCGTACAGGAAAACGTGAGGTGATCGAAATTGGTACGGCCTCCCCGCCTCTTCACCCCGCGCGGCCTGAACATCCCGAATTGCTCAACCCGCGCGATGTTCCAAAGCGGAAACCAGGAACGCCCGCTGGTAGAATTGCGCTGTTGCACGCGGTTGCGCATATCGAATTAAACGCTGTGGACCTGCATTGGGATATCATTGCGCGCTTCTCTGATGTGCCGATGCCGATGGGGTTCTATGACGACTGGGTAAAATCCGCGGATGAAGAATCCAAACACTTCAACCTTATATGTGATTGCCTGGACACCCTTGGCAGCCACTACGGTGCTTTGCCCGCCCACACTGGCATGTGGCGCGCCGCCGAAGACACCGCCGAAGATCTGATGGGCCGTTTGGCTGTGGTTCCCATGGTGCTCGAGGCCCGCGGGCTTGATGTCACCCCTGGCATGATCGAGCTGTTCCGCAAGGCCAAGATGCCGCAGGTGATCGAAACACTAGAAGTGATCTACGCCGAAGAAGTCAGCCATGTGGCCTATGGCAGCAAGTGGTTCCATTTTCTGTGTGGACGAGAAGACTCCGACCCCAAGGAAGTCTTTCACAGCTTGGTAAGGCGCTATTTTCACAGTACTTTAAAGCCTCCGTTTAATGAGGAAAAACGAGCCGAAGCTGGGATTCCGCCGGATTTCTACTGGCCCTTGACCGAAGCTGATCCTCAATAAGGCTTCGGCTAAATCCACATGGCTGCTGCCTCACTTCTGTTCGGCAAAATCTCGCCCATAGCGACCAATTGTTCGCTGGGTGAACGCTGAATTGGTCAACAGGCTTGCCCAATCCTGCCTGTCTGGCTATTCCTTACCCCCTAAGGGCTGGCGCGCTCTCTGCGGCGGGCCTTTTGTAATGAGATGGCACAAGGATCAGCGCGTGCGAACACGTCTGGCTATTAAAATTCACGGCTTTCTGGAACGGAGATTTCCCGAGCGGCGCGTTTTTCTGAAATCCGATACCGACACTCGTTTTATCCGGCTCCGCCCGGAAACTCAGCTGATCGCAGTTGCAGGCACCTGCGTCATCGTCGCCTGGGGTATTGTCGCAACCGCCATTGTCCTGATGGACAGCATTGGCTCAGGCAATTTTCGCGAACAAGCCAAACGTGATCAGGAAACCTACCGCGAGCGGCTGAATATTCTTTCGCAAGAACGCGACGCCCGCGCCCAAGAGGCACTGGCCGCGCAGAACCGATTTAACGCAGCACTGGCACAGATCTCGGTAATGCAATCGGAAATTCTGGCTTCGGAAACGCACCGCCATGAGTTGGAAACCGGCATCGAAGTCATCCAGACCACGTTGCGCCAAACCATGCAGGACCGCGAGTCGGCCCGAAGTCAGCTGACCCAGCTCCAGCAACAAGAAGCCACTGGTGACAGCCCGCAGGCACTGGCCTCATCTGCCCCGGCGCAGATGGACTTTGTCGCCGCTGCTCTGGCCGATACTGCGCTCGAGCGCGACCAGATCCTGGCAGATTCGCAAGCCGCACTTGAGGCCCGCGATGAGCTGGAAAAAGAAATCCGATTGATGGACGATCGTAACGATCAGATTTTCCGCCAACTCGAAGAAGCCATGGCAATCTCCGTCGAACCACTCGACAAAATGTTCCGCTCTGCCGGAATGCCCACGGACCGCATCCTTGAACAGGTGCGGCGCGGATATAGCGGTCAGGGCGGTCCGCTTGACCCTTTTTCCCTGTCAACCCGCGGTGAAGAACCCACTGCGGATGAACTGCGCGCCAATCTGTTGCTGAATCAGATGGACCAGTTGAATCTCTATCGTATTGCTGCCCAGCAAGCGCCATTTGCCACCCCGGTCAACCTTGGCACAGTCCGCCAAACCTCGGGTTACGGCTATCGTCGCGACCCCAAAACAGGGGGGCGCCGCCTGCACAAAGGCTCTGACTTTGCAGGCCGCACCGGCACTGACATCTTTTCCACTGCCGACGGTGTTGTCACCCAAGCAGGTTGGCAATCCGGCTATGGCAAGCTGGTCACCATCCAGCACGCCTTCGGCATTGAAACTCGATACGCCCATAATTCTAACATCCGCGTAAAGGTCGGCCAAAGGGTCTCGCGCGGGGATCACATCAGTGATATGGGTAACACCGGACGGTCCACCGGGACCCACCTCCACTACGAGGTTAGGGTCAATGGAAAACCAGTTAACCCGATGATCTATATCAAGGCTGCACGCAATGTTTTCTAAAAGCAAAATCAACGAACCCGGCGCCAAGGCCCCAGAGGCTAAAGCAACTCCGGCAGTACCAGCTTCGGCAATGGCATCGGCTCCAGCCGCGCCAGCCAAGAGCGAGTTCAAGGCCAGCGCCCCAAAGGCAAAACCACCTGCCTCCATTCTGTCCTCGGATCTGCACGTTACCGGCAACATGAAAACCACCGGTGATATTCAGGTTGAAGGCACAGTCGAAGGCGATATCCGCGCCCACCTGCTGACCATCGGCGAATCGGCCACCATCAAAGGTGAAGTGACTGCTGATGACGTCGTCATCAATGGTCGAATCGTTGGTCGTGTACGCGGGCTGAAGGTTCGCCTGACAGCAACCGCTCGGGTCGAGGGTGATATCATCCACAAGACCATCGCAATCGAAAGCGGCGCGCACTTCGAAGGCTCGGTTCAGCGTCAGGACGACCCATTGAATCCAGGTCGCGCTGCTGCGCCAGCTTCCAAGGCACCAGCCTCCAAAGCGGCAGCTGCTATAGCCAAGGCTGAAGGCTAACGCCAACATCGGATCTGAGCATCAGATCCCTGAAAAATTCGGACGCCACTGGAGAAATCTGGTGGCGTTTTTTATTCCTTGCGAGCCTCAGACACCCATGTTGCACTATAGCAGTCGCACATGGACGCTAGTCGTCGCTGTCAACAACCGTGCGCCCCTGAACTGGATCATAACGTCCACCACCCAAATGCGCATGCCCCCAGCCCATAATCTGCAACAGGATAGGTTCTAGCTCCTTGCCCCGCTCGGTCAGGTCGTAGCGATATCTGACGGGTCGGTCCTGGTAGGCTTCTCGGCGCACTGCTCCCCACTCCATCAACCGCTTCAATCGCTGCGACAACAGGTTGGTTGGCATCTTTTCTTCGCTCCCCTGCAGCTCCTGAAAGGTATGTTTCCCATGCCACATCAGATCGCGAACAACCAACAACGTCCATTTATCGCCAAGAATTTCCAGACTGCGCGCAATGGAACACCGCGAGCGAAAGTCGTGTTGTTGCTCCGGCATGGCCTGCTCCCATTCGTGATACATTCTTTGCTCTTACCGTAGTCACTTTAAAAATGGAAGCTTGACCCAACTAGTCACTTTAAATATGAAAGTCACTAAGCTCAAAACAGCACAGGGATCACAGGACCCATGATTGGAAACACTCCATTGATCAAAATTCGCCACCTGACAGGTCCAGACAGCGCGGAAGTCTACGTGAAGTGGGAAGGGGCAAACCCAACCGGCAGCATGAAAGACAGAATGGCAATGTCGATGATTGAAGGTGCAGAGCAGCGCGGCGCGTTGAAACCTGGCGGACGGGTCGTTGAATACACTGGAGGCAGCACCGGCAGCTCGCTCGCTATGATCTGCGCCACGCGCGACTATAAGGCTCATTTTGTCTCCTCGAATGGGTTTTCACAGGAAAAACTGCAAACCATGCGGGCCTTTGGTGCCGAGGTGGAGATTGTTCATGCAGAGGGAGGCGTCCTGACTGCAAACGTAATCAACCGCATGATTGCCCGCGCGAAAGAGTTGAGCCGTGAACCGGGTACATTTTGGCCCGATCAAGTCAACAATCTGGACAACAAACTGGGCTACCACGGAATGGCGCGTGAAATCCTCAACCAGATCGATGGCCCGGTTGATGAATTCATCATGGCGGCAGGTGGTGGCGGGTGCATCTCTGGAAATGCTGAAATTCTGAAAGCACAAAACCCCAACACCAGGATCATAGCCATCGAGCCAAACGATGTACGCAATGTTTCCGGAGGAGATACAAGCGGCACCCACAAACTTGAAGGAATTGGCTTGTCCTTTGTGCCAACAATCCTGCGACATGATCTCCTTAGCGACGTTATCCCTGTGACCGATGAAGACGCCTATTGGGGCGCACGGTCACTGGCCCGCCGAGAAGGCCTATTTGCGGGGATCACTTCGGGTGCAAATGTCTGGGCCGCCCTGCAACGCGCCAAAGAATTGGGTCCCGGTAAGAAAATTGTGACCGTCCTCATCGACACCGGTTTAAGGTATTTAAACGATGACTTGTACCTGTAAGACCCTACAACATAGTTGGCACATAATCTCTGGCGATGGGAGTCTTTCATTTACCTATTGGGCGCCCAACATCCACTCACCCTCAGGCCAGAACGCGTGAAACGCAAATGCAAACATCACGTCATGGGCCAGATCTCGCCCCTGCCCGTCGCGCACCCGAATGGATCCCACGTCCCGTCCCGCAGCAATTTTCCCGGTATCCAGTGCCGAGGCCTGACCGGCACGCCAGGAAATCACCACCCCAGCTTCGCGGACCTCGCCTACCTCGGCAAGACGTGCCAACGGCCAGGCCCGTGTGCCGACCCGCACCACCCGCGCCAGCGGACGAACACCGTGTGGAGGCAGTTCTCCATTGTACAAAAATGGCCGCGCAGAGCTGTCATAGCCACGATACGGGTTACGTCCATAAGACCGGTTATAGGCTGGCTCAGCCATCACCAACCCCTCTGGATTGCGCGTCACAAACTCCTGCCAGCTCTCCATCCAGCTCGGCAGCAGCTTTAACCTGACGCCCGTCATATCACCAACAATCCCCTGTCCTAGCGCCTGCTGCCACCAACTCTCGGTCTCGCGATCAAACATCACCATGTCAGAGTTTCGCAGTTTTCCAGACACCCCAAAGGTCAACACACCAGCTGAGGTACGTCGATCAAACGTCATCGCAGAATTACACAGCGGACAAAACGTCACTGCAATAGGCACATCACCAATGCTGTCATTCACAATTTCATGCCAGGTCAGATAACGCAGCGGATAAGCGCGCGGTGTTTGTCCTGCAATCTCCACTGTGATGACAGGTTCACGCGCCCCAATTCCCTGCGCATCATCTGTGCCAACAAACTGTGGATTGTCCAACGCCGGGATGCCATCTCTGGGCGGCCCGCCAGACAAGATCTCGGCCCAGCTGTCAACGCTGGTTCTGCTGAAATCGGTGTTGGGCCATTCGCCGCGCCAATTTTCCGGGTCAGCGGCGGCTCCCCAAGACAGGAGAGTGAAAACAACAAGGCAAGAACGCAGCAACATAATAAGCCCCTCTCCAGGGACAGAATGCGCTCATCCGAGATCACAAACACCAAAAAAAAGCGTGAGCAACCGACGGTCCGGCTGCTCACGCTTCCAAGCTGCAGAACTTCCCCCAGGAAGTTCCAAACGTTTAGTCGGTCACTGTTACTGTTCTCATAACATCAGGCGCGCCAATGACAGAACCATTAGCACCCAGACCCAGCTTGATGTCTTTTACCACATCCATACCTTGGGTGACTTTTCCTACAACGGTATACTGACCATTCAGGAAGTACCCGGCATCAAACATGATAAAGAACTGCGAGTTGGCACTGTTCGGGCTCTGGCTACGCGCCATGCCCACAACACCGGCGTCAAACGGCACATCCGAAAACTCAGCGTCGATATTGCCCAGGTCAGATCCACCGGTTCCGGCCCGGCTCATATCCATGCCTTCCAGACCATGCTGCACGTCTCCGGTCTGCGCCATGAAGCCTTCGATCACACGGTGGAACACAACCCCGTCATACTTGCCTTCAGCCGCCAACGCGGTGATCTGCGCCACATGCTTAGGTGCGATATCTTCCAACAGGTCGATTGTGATGGTACCATTGGCCCCTTCACCTTCAACGGCGATCTCGATGCCAGAGGCTAGCGCAGGACTGGCCATCAGGGCTAGGGCTGCTGCAAACTTAAGCATCTGCTGCAACCTTAACTGAAATCATCCGGTCCGGCTCTGCAGGTGGCTCGCCACGGGTGATGGCGTCAACGTGATCCATACCTTCAATAACCCGGCCATAAACGGTGTACTGGCCGTTCAGGAAATGGTTGTCGCTAAAGTTGATGAAGAACTGAGAGTTGGCGCTGTCTGGGCTGGCTGAACGCGCGGCGCCAATGGTGCCACGGTCGTGCGGCAGCTTTGAAAACTCGGCTGGTACATTAGGAAGCTCAGACCCACCGGTCCCCGCGCTACGCAGGTTGAAACCGTCTTCCATGTCACCATTGGCCACATCGCCAGTTTGCGCCATGAAACCATCGATCACCCGGTGAAAGCAGACATTGTCATACTCGCCACCACGGGCCAGTTCCTTCATGCGATCGCAATGCTGAGGGGCAACATCCGGCAGCAGTTCGATGACAACGTTGCCGCCTGTCAACTCGATGATGATGGTGTTTTCTGGATCTTTAATCTCGGCCATTTGGCTCTCCTGTCTTGTCTATTTGCGGTGATATTTAAGCTGCGTGCCACCAATTGCCAAGGGAGCATTGACTGCACAGCAAAAAGCCCCGAGATAAACGCCAGATTGACATAGGTTTTTCCAAGGAGACGGACATGGGCTGGAACACGCTGGACGATATGGAACTGGCAGGAAAACGCGTATTGCTGCGTGTTGATATCAATGTACCAGTGGACAATGGCGTGGTGAGCGACGACACCCGTATCCGCCGTGTGGCCCCCACAGTTGCCGATATCCTGGCACACGGTGGCAGCCCAATCCTGTTGGCGCATTTTGGCCGCCCCAAGGGTCAGGTCGTGCCTGAAATGTCGTTGCGCCCCCTGCACCCCGCACTGGAAGCCGCATTTGGCGCCCCTGTGGTGTTTTGCGCCGACTGCCGTGGCCCCGCGGCAGAGGCAGCCGTAGCCGCCCTGCAAGACGGTGAAATTCTGCTGCTGGAAAACACCCGATTTCATCCGGGCGAAGAAAAGAACGATACCGATCTGGCGGCAGAAATGGCCCAGCTCGGCGATATCTATTGCAACGATGCCTTCTCCGCGGCCCACCGCGCCCATGCCTCAACCGAGGCCCTGGCCCAATTGCTGCCCGCCTGTGCTGGCCGCTTGATGCAGGCAGAACTCTCCGCCCTCGAAGGCGCGTTGGGACAGCCCAAACGCCCGGTAACGGCTGTGGTTGGCGGTGCCAAGGTGTCCTCCAAACTAGAATTGCTGGGCAATCTGGTTGAAAAGGTCGACCATCTGGTGATTGGTGGCGGTATGGCCAATACCTTCCTCGCCGCCCAGGGCATAGATGTTGGCAAATCTCTGTGCGAACACGACATGACCGGCACCGCGCTTGAAATCATGGCCAAAGCCCAAACAGCTGGCTGCAAGATCTTGCTGCCCGCCGACGTTGTTGTCGCGCGTGAGTTCAAGGCAGGTGCAGACAATCAAACCGTCGCTGCAGACGCTTGCCCCGCTGATGCGATGATCCTGGACGCAGGTCCAGCCACCGTTGCTGCCATGGCTGATGTATTGGCGTCCTCCCAAACCCTGATCTGGAACGGCCCAATGGGTGCCTTTGAAATTCCGCCTTTCGACGCCGCGACAAATGCAGCAGCCCAACAAGCGGCCGCGCTAACCAAATCCGGTGACCTGATCAGCGTCGCTGGCGGCGGTGACACCGTGGCGGCCCTCAATCAAGCAGGCGCAGCCAAGGATTTCAGCTATATTTCCACCGCAGGCGGCGCTTTCCTGGAATGGATGGAGGGCAAAACCCTGCCAGGTGTTGCAGCATTGACCCGGTAACCCCGGTACAAAACGATCTCTCCCATCGCTGGTACCGCTAGCAAATGTCACTGTTCAAGAGTCTCTGAACAGGGTGCGGACTTGCGGTGGGAAATCGTTAACACAAGACAAAATAGAGAGAATTCCAACTCCCGGATTTCATCTAACCTGATATATCCCCGCCGGAGGCTGCGGCCCGCAGGGCCACCCCTAAAAAACCTTACAAAACCCTTAACGAAAAAAACTTAGGACATTGGACTCAAAGGGGATTCACAATCCGAATCGCCTGTGCCATAACCATTACAGACGCTGGATCAACTGGCGCTAAATAAACTTGAGCAGTACATACAGGCTATCCCACGTGACCCGAAACCACAGACCCACTCTTGGTTCATTGTCCTTTTTTGCGGCCGCATTCGCGCTCAGCGCGTATTTTACTTTTGCGGCAGTACAGGGGGATTACGGGTTATTTCGCAGGGTCGAGATCGCGGCAGAGACAGAAACTCTGGGCCGCGATCTCACCCGGCTCAATCTAGAAATCGCACAGATGGAAAATCTGACACGTCGCCTGTCAGATGATTTTCTTGACCTTGATCTTCTCGACGAACAGACCCGTTCAGTTCTGGGTGTCTTGCGCGCAGACGAAATCGTCATCCGCTAAAATTCAGCGAGTGGTTTTAAGTACCCATCCTCAACACACTCTTCCACAAGTTCCTCGAAAAACAGGTTGCCAGTCGAAAGATTGTTATCAACCTGCCAAATCTCGTTGAGTTCAGCCCGAAATGACACCGCCTGACCTTCCGGGTCGATGCAGAGAACAGGGCGGCCCTTTTGTGACAATGTCAGATCATCTACAGCAAAGATGACCATTGCTTCAGGATATGGAAACGCTTCCCTTAGCGTCTCTTCATCAGAACCAATAAACCTTTGCGCATCAACAAACCGCAGGTCGGCGCGAAATCCCATTTCGTTTTCCACCAAGCTGTCTTCACACAGCTCCTGCCATTTCATGGCATTGACGTCGGTTATCAGGACCATTGGCGACGCAGAGTCTTCCAAAATATTTCCCCTTACAAACAAGCAAATCACTGTTTTCATATCGACCGACTCCCCGTAGCATTCACCACAGATCACTGCGGAAAACAGCCGTCTCAGGCGCGCGCAACAAAAATACTCGCCAGCCGCGCCAAAATGATTTATTAGATAGTTTAACACTAAACTATCTAGCCTACAGGGGGAGTTCACCACCATGGCTGCGAGAAAAAGCGTTAAGAAAACAAATGTTTCCGCCGAAGAACTGACCGAGCACTATCGCTCGATGTTGTTGATCCGGCGATTCGAAGAAAAGGCGGGCCAGCTTTATGGCATGGGCCTGATTGGCGGCTTTTGCCACCTTTACATCGGTCAGGAAGCCGTTGTTGTCGGTCTTGAGGCCGCAGCTGAGGAAGGCGACAAGCGCCTGACCTCCTACCGCGACCACGGCCATATGCTGGCCTGTGGCATGGACGCTGGCGGCGTTATGGCTGAACTCACCGGACGCGAAGGCGGCCTGTCCAAGGGTAAGGGCGGCTCGATGCACATGTTCTCGAAAGAGAAGCATTTCTACGGCGGTCACGGCATTGTTGGGGCCCAGGTGCCAATTGGTGCCGGTCTGGCCTTTGCTGATAAGTACAATGACAACGGCCGCGTCACGTTCACCTACTTCGGTGACGGTGCATCGAACCAGGGCCAGGTTTATGAAACCTTCAACATGGCCGCGCTTTGGGAACTACCGGTGATTTTTGTTATTGAGAACAACCAATACGCTATGGGCACCTCGCAACAACGGTCCTCGGTCACACCAGACATCTACACCCGAGGCGCCGCTTTTGGTATCCCCGGCGAAGCTGTTGATGGCATGAGCGTTCTTGCCGTAAAAGATGCTGGCGAACGCGCGGTAGCCCACTGCCGCGCGGGCAAAGGCCCCTATATCCTAGAAGTCAAAACCTACCGCTATCGTGGACACTCCATGTCGGACCCGGCCAAATACCGGACCCGCGAAGAGGTTCAGAAAATGCGCGAAGAGCGGGATCCGATTGAACAGGTCCGCGCGATGCTGCTCGAAAACAAATACGCCACCGAAGATGACCTCAAGGCCATCGACAAAGAGATCAAAGAAGTGGTCAACCAGTCCGCTGATTTTGCTCGCACCAGCCCGGAACCAGCGCTCGAAGAGCTCTGGACCGACATCTACGCTTGAGGGGATTGAAACATGGCAACTGAAATTCTTATGCCCGCCCTGTCTCCCACCATGGAAGAAGGCACCCTGGCCAAATGGTTGGTCAAGGAAGGCGACACCGTAAACTCGGGCGACGTGATGGCCGAGATCGAAACCGACAAGGCAACGATGGAGTTCGAGGCCGTAGACGAAGGTATCATCGGCAAGCTCCTGATCGCCGAGGGCACCGAGGCCGTCAAAGTCAACACCGCCATCGCCATTCTGGTCGAAGACGGTGAAGCTCTGGATGCAACCCCAACCACCGCAACCGCTGCCCCAGCCGCAGTTGAGGCCCCGGCCCCAAGCGCAACCCCGGTAGCCGCTTCCATTCCTGCCGCACCGGCAGTGGATGTGACGCCGGATTGGCCCGAGGGCACCGAACTGGTTCAAACCACCGTCCGCGAAGCTTTGCGCGACGCAATGGCCGAAGAGATGCGCAGTGACGACGGCGTTTTCCTGATGGGTGAAGAAGTTGCCGAATATCAGGGCGCTTACAAAATCTCGCAAGGGTTGCTGGACGAATTTGGCGCAAAGCGGGTGATCGATACCCCGATCACAGAACACGGCTTTACTGGCATCGCTGTTGGCGCGGCCTTTGGCGGCCTAAAGCCAATCGTCGAGTTCATGACCTTCAACTTTGCTCTGCAAGCGATGGATCACATCATCAACTCGGCAGCCAAGACACTGTATATGTCTGGTGGCCAGATGGGTGCCCCAATGGTGTTCCGCGGTGCCAATGGCGCTGCAGCCCGTGTCGGCGCGCAGCACAGCCAGGACTTTGCGGCCTGGTTCATGCAGATCCCCGGCCTCAAAGTTGCGATGCCCTACTCTGCATCTGATGCCAAGGGCCTGCTGAAATCAGCAATCCGCGACCCTAACCCGGTTGTCTTCCTTGAGAACGAAATCCTCTATGGTCGCGCCTTTGACGTGCCCAAACTGGATGACTACACCGTTCCATTTGGCAAGGCCCGCATCTGGCGGACCGGCACTGACGTGACCATCGTGTCGTTCGGTATCGGCATGCAATACGCACTGGAGGCCGCTGACAAGCTGGCCGAAGACGGTATTTCTGCCGAAGTCATCGACCTGCGCACCCTGCGCCCGATGGACACCCCGGCGATCATCAAATCGGTGATGAAAACCAACCGTCTGGTGACAGTCGAGGAAGGCTGGCCCCAGGGATCTGTTGGCAGCTACATTTCTTCCGTTGTGATGCAAGAGGCTTTCGATTACCTCGACGCCCCAGTGATCAACTGCACCGGTAAAGATGTCCCGATGCCCTATGCGGCCAACCTTGAAAAACACGCACTGATCACCACCGAAGAGGTGATTGAGGCCGTGAAACAAGTGACCTACCGGTAAGGAGACAGAGCTATGCCCACTGAAATTCTCATGCCCGCCCTGTCCCCCACCATGGAGGAAGGCACCCTGGCCAAATGGCTGGTCAAGGAAGGCGACACCGTAAACTCAGGTGACCTGATTGCCGAAATTGAAACCGACAAGGCCACCATGGAATTCGAAGCTGTCGACGAAGGCGTCGTTGGCAAGATCCTGGTCCCCGAAGGCAGTGAAGGCGTTGCGGTGAACACCGCCATTGCGGTGCTGCTGGAAGACGGTGAAAGCGCTGATGACATCGGTGCCACACCTGCAGCCCCGGCGGCCCCAGCCGCAGCCGCTGCGCCAGCAGAGCCGGGGCCTGTACCGGCGTCCTCTCCTGCGCCAGCAGCCCCCGCCCCGGCGGCACCGGCAGCCGCAGATGGCACCCGGATCTTTGCATCGCCCCTTGCCCGCCGTATCGCGGCCAACAAAGGTCTGGATCTGGCAACGCTGTCCGGATCTGGTCCCCGTGGTCGTATCGTCAAGGCAGACGTTGAAAATGCCGTGGTGGCACCTAAGCCTGCCGCCGCTGCGCCAGTGGCCACGCCTGCTGCTGCCGCAGCACCGACCGGTCCATCGGCAGATATGGTTGCCAAGATGTACGCGGATCGCGACTACGACGAGGTCAGCCTTGACGGAATGCGCAAAACCATTGCCGCACGTCTGTCCGAGGCCAAACAGACCATCCCACACTTCTACCTGCGCCGTGACATCCAGCTGGATGCACTGCTCAAGTTCCGCGCTCAGCTGAACACACAGCTTGCGGGACGCGGTGTGAAACTCTCGGTCAACGATTTCATCATCAAGGCCGTCGCCATCGCCCTGCAACAGGTCCCCGAGGCCAACGCAGTCTGGGCTGGTGATCGTGTGTTGCAGATGAAAGCGTCAGATGTAGCTGTAGCTGTGGCAATCGAGGGCGGCTTGTTCACCCCGGTTCTGCAAGACGCAGACAGCAAGTCGCTGTCATCCTTGTCGACCCAGATGAAGGACATGGCCTCGCGTGCGCGCGACCGCAAACTGGCCCCCCATGAATATCAGGGCGGATCCTTTGCGATCTCCAACCTGGGCATGTTTGGCATCGACAATTTCGACGCCATCGTGAACCCACCCCACGCCGGTATCCTGGCCGTGGGTGCGGGCAAGAAGCAGCCCGTGGTTGGTGAAGATGGCGAGCTGAAAGTGGCGACCGTGATGTCGGTCACCATGTCGGTTGACCACCGCGTCATCGACGGAGCCCTAGGCGCCAACCTGCTGAACGCCATCGTCGACAATCTGGAAAACCCGATTGCCATGCTGGCCTAAGGGTCGCTGGATAGGAATTGATAAAGCCCCGGTCGTAATGGCCGGGGCTTTTTGTTTTAATAGCGCAGATGTGGATAAAATTTCTCACTTTGAGACCGATCTACCTTGAGCTAAGAATTCAAGGAAACGGATAAAAAGCTCTTGAGTATCACAACCACAAATTTTTTCTTTCTTAAATGGACTTTCAAACAATGGTTTCTGGTACCATTTCACCTCTTTTGAATCGTAGCTCTAATGCATGGCGCACCATACTCGCCGCACCTGCTGTACTTATGCTTATGGCCAGTCAGCCAAACGCTCAGACGGCAGTTTGCTCGAACTCTGAAACACTTGATCCTGGCTTCATTTCCCTCATTTCTGATCAATTCGACACCGATCGCGATGTCCTGTTGAACCCTGATGCCTCGTCATCAAAAGAAGCTTGGCCGGGATCTGACCTACAGGTGTATGTTGCCAGCGGTGACTATGGCTCGGTACTTCGATGTGTTGAATACCTTGGTGTGGACCCCGCTCGCGTTGACCAAGAAGTCCAAGGATTGAGAGAGAAACTTGGTCCAAGCTCAGAGGTCCGGCTTTCAGCAGATCAAGAAGGCGTAACAACAGATGTTGGCGCCTTGTTTGTCTTGGCTGAGAAAGACGTTTTTATTCGCGTCTCAAAAGAAGAAAGCCTGATGTCTGCCGCAGCTGCGGTATTCGCCGCCTTGAATCTTAACGAACAATCGTGCTGGCTCAACCAAGAGTGTTTGAAAGCGGTTGAGGCTTATTGGGCAAAATGAACCATTTCTGGTTATCCAATCATTTAATCTTGCGTGTCCCCACCGTGAGCCGCATGAAAACCTGAGGCCCACCCAAGGTGTAACAAAAAAGGGAGCGCAGCCGCCCCTTTCTTCTTTGCCAAGAAACTCAATTGCGCGGCCTCTGCCGCCAACGCGACGCTAGCAGCAACACGCAGATCTGTACTTAAACCCAGGTGTCGAATACGACAGGGTCAGTTCCTCGTCGTCCCTCTCAGCCCCGATGCCATCGAACAGCGGGGGTGGACAGGTAACGTTCGCCGGTGTCTGGCAGCATGGCCAGGAAGACCGAGCCCTTGTCATCAATCTGCTGAACGCCATCGTCAACAATCTGGAAAAACCGATTGCCATACTGGCTTAAGACAGGCTGGGTAGAATGACCGAGCCCTCGGGTGCCGTCCCGGGGACCTTCAGCGCGGCGGTAACGGAGGCACTGCGCTACAAAGTCCAACGGCATTTTTGTCTCAGACAGGTTGAACCATCCCCGCTTCCTGCCTACTTAAGCTGTAAAGAGGCGCATATGAAAATTCTATTGATTGCAATTGGTTCGCGCGGAGATGTACAGCCGTTTGTCGTGCTGGGGAACCGTCTGAAAGCTGAAGGACATGACGTCCACATTGCAGCAGCCGAAGGATTTTCGGCTATGATCTCAGAGGCAGGACTGGCGCACCATCCCTTGCCAATGGACCTTCAGGATCTGATGCAGTCTCCCGAAATCAAGTCTGCGCTCACCTCGTTCTCCGGCAAGATCAAGGCCTACCGTTGGACAAGCGAGATTATGAACCAACAGCTGAGCGCGATGTGGCAGATCGGCATGGATGTCGCGCCCGGACTGATTTTGTACCACTTCAAGGGTGCACTGGCACCCTATCTAGCACGGAAACTCGGCATTCCTGCTTGGCCCATCATGCTGCAGCCGGGTTTCACTGCAACACGCCAGTATCCGCAATTCCTTGTGGCGTCGCGCTCTCTTGGCCGGGTTGGCAATTTGGCCAGCCACAAAGCCATTGGTGCGCTGATCAAGGTCGGGACCAATTTGATGATTAAGCGTTGGATCAAGGCGAGCGGGACAGATATTGGCCCCATGATGGATGTTCAGGCAGGTTATGCCCCTGATGGCTTGGTGACACGCCCCCATGCCTATTCGCCCCACATAACGCCCCTTGCCCCGGATATGTCGGAGGCTGAAAAGCAGGTCGGTTACATATTTGCCAAACCAGAGGAGTTTACGCCGCCGCCTGCGCTGCAGTCTTTTCTGACAGAGGGTCCCAAACCAATTTATGTTGGATTTGGTTCGATGCCGGGCATTGATCATCAACGCATCAACACCGCACTCCTTGGGGCGCTTGAACAGACCGGCATTCGGGCTGTTGTCGCAACTGGCTGGGGTGGGTTTGCTGATTTATCTCCTGGACCAAATATTCATGTTCTTGAGGCGGTTCCACATACCTGGCTCTTTCCGCGTGTCGCTGCGGTGGTACATCACGGTGGATCCGGGACAACCCACGAAGGTCTCCGTTGGGGACGACCAAGCGTTGTCTGCCCACTTTTTGCCGACCAGCCCTTCTTTGGCCAACGTGTTGCCGATTTGGGCGTTGGCCCAGCCCCCATTGCCCAAAAACGCCTGACAGCAGACAAGCTTGCCTCCGCATTGGAGGCCGTCCTGAGCCCCGAGATGACTGCCAAGGCTGAAACGCTAGGCGCTTCGATGAAACACGAGGATGGCGCAGGCAAGATGGCGGAACTGATCGCTCAGATTGACGAGGTACCGTCCTAGGCTTCTGTCACAGCAGTCGAAAACGCACCTGGTGAATTCACCCTGTCGGCGGCGGCCCTTTTGATTTTATACTGCGACAAAAACAAACACCTACCGAGAAAACTCTCGATAGGTGCCAAAGTCTAGTACGAATTGGCTAAGGTCTATTTACCGCTACCGCAGGGAACCACCTGATCCATATTGACGGCAGGTTGATCGCAGCCTGCCTCACCAACGATCTTGGCCGGAACCCCAGCTACAGTTGTGCACTCTGGGACTTCGTTCAGCACCACGGAACCGGCAGCAATACGACTGCATCGACCAACTTTGATGTTGCCCAACACCTTGGCACCGGCCCCGATCAACACGCCATCGGCGATCTTGGGGTGACGGTCTTCTTCTTCTTTGCCGGTCCCGCCCAGTGTCACGGAATGCAGCATCGACACGTTATTGCCAACCACTGCGGTCTCGCCGATCACAATGGAATGGGCATGGTCGATCATGATCCCCTGCCCGACTTTGGCACCAGGATGGATATCGATGCCAAAAATTTCCGAGGTTCGCATCTGGAAGAAATAGGCCAGATCCTCTTGCCCTTCCGTCCATAGGAAATGACTAACCCGGTAGGCCTGAACTGCCTGATATCCTTTGAAATACAGCACCGGCTGCAACAGACGATGACAGGCCGGATCACGATCATAGATCGCCATCAAATCCGCACGAGCGGATTCGACGATACTGGGAGACTTTGCAAAAGCATCATCAACAATCTCACGCAGCACCATCATCGACATCTCGTTTGAGCTCAACTTGGCGGCAATGCGATACGACAAGGCTTTTTCAAGCGACGTGTGGTGTAGAATGCAGGCATGGATCAATCCGCCCATCAAGGGCTGCGTGGCAACCGCTTCCTGAGCTTCGGCAGTGATCTGATCCCAAACCGGGTCAATCGATGTAACGGCGTGCTGTGTTTCAACCATGGCTATACGTCCTATGCTGCTCTTAACAGTGGCATCTAAGATGCCTTTTGCCAAATGCAAAGTCTTGATGGCTCATATTCTCGTGTGGAATGAATCAGCAGCGGGTCTGCCATAACAAGATAGCAATGCCTCAAACCTACGGGTCATAGCGCGTCATCAACCGGTGCAGTACCAAAGCAAAGCACTGGCAGTATTCGATGTTATCAAAGCTGGGCTCATCCGCCAGCTTGTAATACCTAGCCGCCGACATCAGTGACCCATTGCCATAAGAAGAGTGTAATCGTCCACTCAAACGCACATACTCCTCGGCCTGATCTGCCTGCACAAAAATATGCTGACAAAGCCCCTCACGCGCTTCCTTACCAACCAATAGCAGCGCCCGTGCCACCGAGGTCACATCCCCATGCAGCACCGGCCGCATCACCCTAAAATCACCATTGCTGGCAATCCCGCGCCATATCTGGAAGAGATTTGTGTCACTTCCACCCTGTCTCCGGCAATCACACCATCCGCAACCTGCGCACCGGGGCTATAACTCCAACTTGGGGTGTTCACGCTATACTCCCCCACCAAGGTCTCGCCGCGCAGGACCTGAACGCGATACAGTTCTGTCTCTTCACCCAAGGGCACCTCGGGCAGATCCCAGCTGTCGCCATCAATCCGGGTACGGCGGATCCAAATGAACACCACATCCTCGCCCAGCGCACCGACTTGTTCTAGATGGACCGGGCTGTAGGGGCGCAAGCCATTGCCATCAAAAGCCTCAGTCCTGTGGACATAAGAGGGATCATCATAGCCACGTCGAGCCGACCCAATGCGGTAATGCCGCGAAATCCGCCGCTGGGCCGGGGTCAGCCCTATCTGTGCAGGTGTTCCATCCAACCGTACAATCCAGGATCCCACGGGCCAGGTTGCGGGCATCAGCGCGTCACTCCCCAATTGCCCGCGCAAACGTCGCCGCAGCAGATAACTATCCGGACCGATCAGCTCCGCCTCCTGAAACTGTAAAAGCTCCCAGTTGCCGCTGGTACCGTCACCGATGGCCAGCAGATTGGCCCCATTCAACACCGCATCAGCCTCTCGGCTCTGCAAACTACCCGAAATCAAGCTCACATGCAGATCACCGCCTTGGTCCCAACGCCCGGTTGGAGCCGCCGCTAACGGGGATTTGGTGATACCAATAGTTGTCCCGGCAGCAATGATTTGATCCAGCACATAGTTATCATCGCTGTTTGAATCATACACGGCCACTGTCCCTGGCCAGGGTTGTGCGGTCACCGCAAGAAGTGGCGCATGTGGGATTTCATCGCCGTGCATCAGGGGAAGATCTAAAAATAGCGGCAACACCGGTACTGGGGCCGCAAAGGCCGTTAGCCCCGGCAGGTCTTCGGCCATCTCGGAAGGCGTATAAACCTCGGGTTCGATGCGCGCAGCTTCGGCCAGTTGCAATTCCGTCTGTTCCAGCTGATCTATCCGGTAAAGGGTTTTGGTACCATTGCTGTCTGGCAGCCGCACCACATCACCTGCGCCCAGCGCCATGGCAGATGGTGGCAGAGCAAAGCGGATAGTGTCCCGCGCCACCCGGGCCTCTGTCAGCCAACGTTCCACCACCTGACGACCCTCACCACGGGTCAGGGCCAGCGGCAGATCGTTTTGGCTCACGGCGTGGGTGGCCTGATCCGGAAGCACTGCTTCTTCCCCCACCACATCATGATCGCCGCCAGACAGCACAAACCGTAATCTGACCCGGCCTGCCAGTTCAGCCTCACTTTCGCGGATCTGCTCTGTACTCCCGTCTACTGCGTGACTGATCGCCAACAGATCCGGATCCAGATCCACCGCCCCTAGCCCATTGCGCATCTGGAACGTCAGCACCCCATTGCGTTCAATCGCATCAAAGCCAAAGCGCAACATCAAGGGTTGCAGTGCCGCCCGTGCTTCGCCGACATCCGCGACAACATACCCGCGAACCACTCCGTGCAGCTGCGAGACGTCATAGCTGCCGGCCTCCAGCCCAGCGCGCTGACAGATCTCACCCACAACCGAGTCCAATGTGCGTTGCCCCACCCGGCCGTTCAACCAATGCCCTCTCGGGTGATTGTCGCCGTCGCTCCAAATATCCAGCGCATTGGGAAACACCGGAAAAGGACGGGCATCCCAGGCCCAGACATAAGCATTGGCCATATCCAGCATCGGCGCCCCGTAGACCTCGGATATTGGATTATTCTCCACCTGTCCCCAGTGTCCCAGCACAGCGCGCAGATATTGGGTTTGGATCAGATCATCCCGCAATCCGTTTGAGAATTTTGGCAGTTGAGATTCCGAACTTTTGGGATCTAGAAATTTGTTGGGTTGATTGGTTCCCTTATCTAGGGCGGCACATCCCAGTTCGGTGAACCAAATGGGCTTACTCTGTGGCTCCCATGCAGTGGCCAAGGCCTGTCGCACACCACCAATGCGCTCATGATGGTCGTTGTGCCACCATCCAACTAAATCCTTGTAGCGCCAGATCCAATGTTCACTGTGAGCTGTATCCTTGATCTCTGTGCGGATCTGTGCCGCCTCGGCTTCGGGTGAGTGATAATACCAGTCAAAGCCTTCGCCACCTTCGACATTGGCCTCCAGATAGGCAGGATCATAGATACTGGTCACCCCAGCCTGTGTATCCAGATGATCCTCTCCTTCGCGCCAATCCGACAACGGCATGTAGTTGTCGATACCGATGAAATCGATATTGTCATCCGCCCATAGGGGATCCAGATGAAACAGGTGATCGCCTTCAGGGCTGTCATAGCCAAAATACTCGGACCAATCAGCGGCATAGCTGATCTTGGTCTCTGCCCCCAACAGGATCCGGGCCTCAGCCGCCAACTGCCGCAATGCCTCCACCGCAGCAAAACCAGCGGCCCCACGGATCTGGGTCAACCCGCGCATCTCGGAACCAATACAAAAAGCCTCAACCCCACCAGCCGCGGCACAGAGCGCTGCATAATGCAGGATGAACCGCGACAACGACCATTCCTCCGGGCCACTATAGGTTACAGTACCGTCCCCAATTGCAAAATCCGCCGCAGTCACCGTACCAACAAAGGCTGCTACCTCTGCATCCGCTACCGCGGTCTGATCTGGTGTCCCTTCCCGCCCCGGAGCCACAGACAATGTGATCCGCCCCCGCCAGGGCAGATGTGGTTGATCCATGGCCCCGCTCCAGGGATCCGGCAGACCATTGCCCTGCTGCTGGTCCATCAGGATAAACGGATAGAACATCACCCGGCGTCCCTGATCCCGCATATGTCGGATCGCCTCAACCACCGAGGCATCCGCTGGGGTGCCACCATAAATTGGGCGGTCATCCTCTTGGGTGATGCCCTGAGCCGTGGAGCGGCTTACCCCGGATACAGTCCAGGGCATATTGCCCCCATCCGACAGCGCCTGCTCGACTTTGGGACGCAGGCTACAATGCCCACATCTCAGATCGCTGCCAAACCAACTCACAACCAACGAAGCCGCGTCACAGCTTGGCAGTTCCTCTTCCAGCGCCCGCATTGAGGTCAGGAAATCCGTTTGCCCCGAGGGCGCATGGCTATTGGCTGGTTGCGCCTGCCCTGGCCCGTGGTCGTAATGAACCGCTGTGGTGGCCAGGGTGTATTCACCCGTTCCCGGCATCAACGCCACTCCGCGCACCAGCTGACCGAGATCCTTTTCATAGGTCACACTATCCGGTTGCTCTGCCCGGATTACTTCGAATGAAAATTGCGGCACCCGGTTGCCAAAAGGCTCCAGTGCAAGATCTTCGATCACCACATAGGCGGTGCCGCGATAGGCAGGCACCTGATCTGCACCTTCAATTGCTGCAATAACCGGATCAGGGTCCTGATCCTGAGTGCCGGGGTACAAACGCAGGTTCAGATCTGCAATTAACACTTCCTCACCATCTGCCCAAACACGGGACACACTGGCCACTTCGCCTTCACACAGCGCAATCGCCAGCGAGACTGAATAGCTATAGCGGGTCACGGTGGGCTGGCTAGGCGCACCTTTACCACCGCCACCGCTGATGGTTTTACTTTCCTGAAACTGCGAGGCCCAGATCACCTGCCCGCCAATCCGCATCCGGCCATAGATCTGCGGAATCGGCGCGCCTTCGCTGGCATGGGTCAGGCGAAACCGGTCTACCTTGCCGGTTTCCACCGGATCCGACCCTGCGCCCAGCAACCGCGCATCAATCACCCGGCCCAATGTCGCACCAACAGCACGCCCCACAACAACGGATGAAAGCCCGGCCACCGTGCCCCCAACAGATCCCCCAAGTGCAGCCCCCGCTGCCGACAATAGAATGGTTGCCATCAGATCTTCTCCTCGGGGAAGTGAAAGCGCGCGACGATACGACGGCGCCAGGGGATGCTGAGCGGGCTTTCGACAACACCGTGGCCCGAATAGGCATGGACAAACCGCCAGGGCTGTTCTGTGCGGGACTGGATCCCCAGATGTTTGGCCACCGCACCATGTCGCATCCGAAACAGGATCACATCTCCAACAGCCGCCTGATCCAGTGGTTTACCCACGAGATATTGCATGGCTGCCTGCCACAGACGTTCCTCCCCCTGCGGTTCGGACCAATCCTTGGAATAGGCGGGCACCTGGGCAGGCCCTTCTCCCAGCACCTCTCGCCAGATCCCGCGCACCAGCCCCAGACAGTCACAGCCTGCGCCCTTGCTGGCCGCCTGATGCAAATAAGGGGTACCAATCCATGTCCGCGCCACCTGCACTACCTGATCCGCCAGCACAGTCATCTGCGACTGCCGCCGGTTGCAGTCCCGTTTTGCTTGGGCACCGACATCACCCAGTCTTCGCCGGGGATATCCGGGAAGCCTTGAAAATTGACCAAATTGTTGAATTTCAACCGACAACTCTGCATCCGCTTATCGCACCCCGCCACCAGCTGAACCATATCGCCCGCTGCGATCTCTGCCCGCAACGGCTGCCACAGCTCGATCACCCGGAAGGTTCCCGTCGACCGGTCTTGCTTGATCACGCCGCCTAACCCCTGCGCTGCCCCAGACAGCACCTCTAGCTGCCCACGAGCAAACCATCCCGGTTCAAACCCAGCCAGATCCTGCCAGCGAAATTCCTGCTGCCTCTCGACCTGCTCGACAGGGAGTTGCTCGGTGTATCCCGGTGTATCCAGCGCAAACCGGCACGTTTCATCGCCCAACACGGCCGTACAGGGTTTTTGATAGACCCGCCCCAAAGGTCGGTTCAAGGCTTCGCTCAGCCCCCGTAGTTCGGCATGGAAAGCACCGCCCGCGCGGCGCAATTGGCCCATGGATCCGCGAAACATCAACCAACGGGTGGTCACATCCGCCCAGTTCACCATCCAGCAGCGCACTTCGGCCCCATCAAACCGACCGGCCTCAATATCCGTTTCGCGTATAGCTGCGTCACTCAGCCCCCCAATCGCTTCGGTGTTGTCCACCGACAGTCCGGTCGCCTGTTGCAGCGCCAGCGCGGTCAAGCCGGTGCCGGCCTGGAAGCTGTAACCTTCAAACGCGAGGTTCTGGTCATGATCGGTAAATCCGTAGGTCACCCCATCAGCACGGGTGACAAGCCAGGCTCGGCACAGGGTGGTCAGGCCTTGCTCTACATGCGCCTGAAATGCAGCACTGACACCCGCTGTCATACCCGTACCTCGACCACTGGCACATTAGGCACGTCACCCGCCTGAAAGTTGGAAACACTGGTCAGGATCCGGTCAGTGTCAAAGCGCACCGGCACATCAAATTCAAACCCGGCAACAATGCTCATGCCTTCCGCAGGCGGATGTACAAAAGTGATCAGACCACTGGACACATCCAAAGAGAAATCCACGGTCTCGCGCAGTTCATCCTGTTCAACGCCCACCCGCACCGAACCCGCCACAGGTTTGGCAATCGGGCGTTCATAAAGTTGGTCACCTGATTTATACGTTTTGCACAGCTGAAAGCTGACCGTGGTGCCATCCCCCACCGCGATCACCTGATCACGATAATCAACGTCGCCCGAAGCCCGAGCGGATTTATAATCTGACCAGTCTTTCCAGCGGAACCCATGCATCTGGCCCTGTCGCGCTTCAAAAAATGCGATCAGCAATTCGATATCATCCAGCGACCGAAGCCCCAGCCCAGCGTCATAGCGCCTGCGCGAATGCGCCCAGGGGGTGTTGCGCTCCTCATGACCATTGGCCAGTGTCACCACGTCCGTGCGCCGCTCGGGACCACCAATAGAACCAAAGCTCAGGCTGGCTGGAAATCTTACCTCGTGGAACGTCATAGCTGCTGTCTCCAATCCTGCTCATGGCTGGTGTCTTGTCTTGATCCCAAGATCAGGCGCGCCCGGCCTATCGACCGGGCAGCGCGATGGCCTTTACCGATTGCGGTTGCCACGCCCCAAGGCCCGGCTCATCTGTGCGGCGATTTGGCCCTGGCTGCGGGCAAAGCTGTGCACGTCAGGCGTGGTGACATTCATCACCACCTTGACTGACCCGCCACTGCCACCGCGCACCCCCAATGCACCATCCGGGCCACGTGCCAGCGGCAGGATCGCCTCGGGGCCTGCTTCGCCCATCAACCCGGTGCCACCACGCATGGGAAAACTTGTTGCACCACTGACCACGCCACCGCGCGCAAAAGGCATCACCCGGCCTTGGGAAAACGCAGCACCATCGCCAAAAGGCAGCAGCCCACTGATCAACCCTGCCACTCCATCGGACAGCAACCCACCGACGTGGTCGGTCACCGGCTTGATCGCCGCGTTGTAAGTGGTCTGGATCATTGAACGCGCCACGGTTTCCAGCGCCTCGGAAAGTTTCATGCCGTCAAAGGCCACTCCGTCAAAGGCGCGACGCAGCCCTTTGGACATGCCGCGTTCCAACGTGGCGGCATCACGCCCGGTGGCCGCAAACGCCTCACGCACGCGGCGCAGTTCAGCGTCAAAGGTCGCCGCCATACCGGCAGCGTCACCTAATGCATCGCCCAGGCCCTCGCTTTGGGCCTCAAGATCCGATAATGCCTCGTGATCACTCATTTTTTTCTCCCGTGTCGATGGGTTGGTCAGGAAATGCCGCCATCAAGCTGGCCAAACCGGCCTGACCCATCGGAGTTTGATCAACACCCTGACCCAACATCAGACTCAGCTCGGCTGGGGTGAGGCGCCAAAACTGGTCTGGTGTTAGCCGCAACCCAACCAGCCCAGCTCGCATCAGAGCAGACCAGTCAAGTGTTTTCATGTCTCTTCTGGCGTCATGAAGGCCCGCGCCAAGAGCTGTGCTGCAGCGCGTGCCGCCATCAGTACCCCACCTTCTATTTCTGCTTTGGCCAAATCCGAAGGCGTCATCGCGTGTCCGCCCCCCTGCAGCCCAGCAGCAATCAACGCCAGTACGTCACCCGCGGAAAACCCACCACTTTCGAACCGCTGCACCAGATCCACCAGAGATCCAACCGCCAGGGAGTGCTCCAGCTCTGCCAAAGCCCCCAGCGTCAGTTTCATCACCCGAGGGGTTCCTTCGATCACCAGCGTCACTTCACCTGCCCAAGGATTGCTCATGGCTCAAACCGCGGTAAAGGTCAGCGCACCCGCGCTGGCCAAGGCCAGTTCATAGGTGGCCTCACCATTGTGGCTGCCGGCGTATTCCAAAGCGGAGACCTGAAATGCACCTTCGACGATGCCAAAATCTGGGATGATCACCTGAAAGTCCGGTGTTTCGCCATCAAAGAACAACTGCCGTGCACGTTCATCAGATCCCGCATCGCGAAACACACCCGACCCCGAAATAGAGGCAGACCGAACCCCAGCACCCGACAGCAGCTCGCGCCAACCGCCCTGACTTTCCAAGCTGGTGACATCCACCGTTTCCGCATTGAAACTGATCCGCGTGGCGCGCAGCCCTGCGAGAGTTTCAAACTGTCCATCGCCGGTCATGTCCACCTTGACCAAGAGATCCTTGCCGTTTTGGGCCGTCATTTCGTTTCTCCAATTACTTCAAAGTACTAGGCATCACTTTTACGTCCCCCGACCGACAGATCAGGCTCCGCCTCATGTTCTATGGCCCTTAGTCATCCTCAACCCGGGCGCGAAACCGTAACTCGATCCGACGGCTTCCATCGCTCAATCGTCTGGCATTGGCGCGGTCAAACCACAGGCCAATCAGCTGTCCCCGTGACAGGACCAGCGGGGCGCTGATCAAACTATCACAAAGCGTAGAAGCCAGTTGTTTTGCGCTTGAAAATCCGGCGCTATCCGAATGAATTGAAAGGGTAAATCGATGCAATGCACCAGCGCCGGACTTGTCCGACCCGTCGCGCACATCTTCATCTCCCAACAGCACATAGATTGGCGGCACTGTGCCCGATGGCAGCGCATCATGGATGGCTATACCAGCCAGCGCAGGATCGTTGCCCAGATGTTGAAACACGGCCGATTGCAATGCAGCAGACAAAGCATAGCTCATGCCGAGATCTCCTCTTGCACAAAACAGGTCAGATACCGCCCCAAGGCGTCTGCCTCGGCCACGGCATGGATCACAAACAATCGTGCGCCATCACGGAACCGTTGGTCCGGACGTGGGCGACTGGCAGATCCAACCGGAGAGGCCCGCAGGGTCACCCGATAGCGTTGAAGCGAAAGATCGGCCCCTCCCTGCACTTTGCTTCGCCCCGTAAGCGGTTGAAATTCAGCCCATATTTCACCTAATGCCTGCCATGTTTCTACATGACCACCGCTACCATCACTGGCGCGCTGTGGATCCTCTAGCGTCAGACGGCGCGACAGAACCGGCGCAGTCATTGCATCCGCCCCAGGCTGAGCCGGACGACGCGATACCGTTCAATCAGGCTGGTGACACCAAAGGGCATGCAGCCACCGGACAGGCCGGTGTCATCGCGGTATTGGTAATAATGCGATGCCAGCATCAGCACAGCCTGACCCAGATCAGCCGGAAGCCCGCCCCAATCTGTCGCAATGCCCGCCGTCAAGGTGATGCGTAGCGCACCACCAGTACCCACAAGGGGGAACAGGCTGCCTGTTGGGCAGAGCTTCGGATGTTGGCTGTCCTGGATCAAATGGTACTGGCTGGACGCCAGTATCTCTTCGACGCCCTCGGCATCTACCTGAACCACAGCACTGACTTCTGTCACCGGCACCAGGGGCAACACCTGCGCCGATCGATCATTCCACTGGTGCAAGTTGAGAACAAACTGCCGCGATAACAGAACCTTACCGGTCCTTGCTTCGATCGCGGCGATGGCGGCCCGCAGGAAACTGATCAAGACCTCGTCTTGCAGGCTGTCTTCGCCAAACCCGGTCCCCAGCCGCAGATGCGCCTTGAACGGCTCTAACGGCAGCGCGGCCTCGGGCACCGGCGTTTGTTCGGTCAACATCATCACATTACTCCGCAAACTGACGTCCCTTTGGGACAGAATTGAAAACAGCGGGCGCACCTCTCCCCATGCCGCTCGGACGGAGGGGAGCAGCTGGACGGCACAGAGGTGGTTGAAGTGCACCCGCTCACGCAGCCGGGTTGCCGGCCGCGTCATCGGCTTGACGGTTTAGGTCAGGCCGAATTTCAGCAGCTTGATGGCAGCAAAATCACTGACATCTCCGCCGACGCGTTTGGTGGCATAAAACAACACATGGGGCTTGGCGCTGAACGGATCGCGCAACACTCGCAAATCGGGACGTTCAGCAATGGTGTAGCCAGCAGAGAAATCCCCAAAAGCGACGGAGTAGCTGTTGCTGTCCACATCCGGCATATCTTCAGCCACCAACACAGGATATCCCATCAGCCGTGCAGGTTCACCCGCCGCAAGCCCATCCGACCACAAGAACCGGCCATCACCATCTTTTAGCTTGCGGATCAGCCCGGCAGTCTTTGAATTCATTATGAAAACACCGTTTGCGCGATACTGCGCCCCAAGCGCGTACACCAGATCAACAATGGCATCCCCATCGCCAATACTGCCGTCACTGCCAGTCACAACATAGCCGACGTTGCCCCAACTCCAGCTGTCATTATCCACCACAGGATGGGTCAGAATACCGGTTGGTTTGTCGAGCCCGTCACCATTCAAAAAGGCCGAGGCTTCGGCGCGGGCAAACTTGTCCGCAATCCGCCCGGCCAACCAGGACTCGATGTCAAATGCACTGTCATCCAGCAGCCGTTGCGAGGCCTTGGGGAGTGCGCTTAACTCGTGCAGTGGGATGGTAATCCGGTCGATCACCGGAGTGCTGGTTTCAACGCTGGGATCTGTTTCGGTTGCCCAGCCCGCACCGACATCTGTATGGTCGATCAACACGTCGTAGGATGTGGCCTCGACTGTCACCACTGCAGCGATAGAGCGGATTGATGCGGTAGACTGAAGGACCGAAGTAACCGTTTCTGCGGTCACCGGATCGACCAGATATCCGCCGTCACTGTTCACCGCAGTAGACAGAGATTTTCCATCCAGTTGCAGGCCACGCAGCCCATCATCATCGCCAGATCGCAAATAGGTCTGAAACGCTTTTTGATGTGGCGCACCTAGCTCAACTCCGGCAGACAATTGCGGCCGCGCAGTCATTTGGGTTTTTCGATCCAACATGGTCACTCGCTCTTCTGTTTGTTTCAATTTTGCGTTGATATCTTCCCGGAACTCTTTGAAATCACCTGTAAAACCATTCACCTCTTGGGTGACTTCGAGAATAAGAGGGGCGGCGTCCACTACCTGAGCCGAGGGAGGAGTATTGCTCATCTACATGTCCTGTCTGTTTGATTGTTGCGCTAATGCACCCTGTCAGTGCGCGGCCATCTGTTGACGCGCCCGCTTCAATGCCGAAGTCATATCGTGTAGTGCCGCCACAACAGGGTCTTGCGCCTCTTTGGTTGTTACTCGCGCGGTGGGCAGCATTGGAAATGTCACCAAAGACACCTCCCACAGGTCAACTTCACAAAGACGGCGTTCGCCCTTGTCCCCTTTGCTGGCCCGTTTTGTACGATAGCCAATCGACAACCCGTCAATCGCCCCTGCAGCAATCAGTGCTGCGGCCTCTGCTCCACGGCGGGTTTCAACCAAAAGACGGCCCTTTACCCATAACCCGCGTTCATCCTCGCGCACCTGGTCCCAAACCCCAATCGGTTGGGATGGATCATGTTGCCATAGCATTTTTACCTTACTTCCACGGGCAGACAGGGCTGCAAGCGAGGCAGCATAGGCGCCCTTCATGACCATGTCGCCACATTGATCAACCTCGCCAAACCGGCTTGCGTAGCCCTGAATGATGCTGCCCTCGGTTAGGCTGATCGCCATTTTCGAAGAGGTGAATTTATGTTCCAACTGGGATGTGTAATCCATCAGAAACTCCATGTAACATATTGAATTATTACAACATCAGGAATGATCGAAAGGCCTGTGCCAAAACCACCGCAGCCACGCCGTAAACTGTGAACCACAACCGGCGATCTAACCGTTCCATCATCTGTTCCAGACGGTCTAACCGCCGGTTTAGATTATCCTGCTGCAGCTGGTTCACTCTCTCATGCGCCGCCAGACGTAACCCCGGTGCGCAATCAAAGGAGGGTGGATACCCGTCATTCATCCTCCGCACCTCCGTCTTCTGGCGGCAAACCCAACAAGGTCCGCTTTTCACTTCGGCTTAAAAACTCAGCCGAGCTAACCCGCGCCCATTGCGCGTCTCGCTCACTGGACAATGCCGCCACCTGATCAAGATCCGGCTTCAACGTTAGGGGTTCACCGTTAAATCCCGTCAGCCAATGCATCAATGTTGCGACGACGCGGGTGACCAACGGTACTATTGTTAGCCGGTAGAACGCCCGATTGGCTTCTTGGTAATTGGCATATGTCGCATCACCCTGGATCCCCAGCAGCATTGGAGGAACCCCAAAGGCCAGCGCAATTTCACGCGCGGCTGCCTCTTTGGTCTTCTGGAACTCCATATCGCTGGGCGAAAAGCCCATAGGTTTCCAATCCAGACCACCTTCCAAGACCATTGGCCTTCCGGCGTTGCGTGCACCCTGAAAATTCGCTTCTATTTCGTCACTTAGACGGCGGAACTGATCATCTGCCATGGTCCCCTGTCCATCAGATCCTTTCCAAACCAAGGCCCCCGAGGGACGTGCGGCGTTGTCCAACAATGCCTTGGACCACCGAGAGGCGCTGTTGTGAACGTCCACCGCCATTGCTGCCGCCTGAAGCGGTGACAGACCGTAATGATCGTCCTGAGGATGGAAACTTTTGATATGGCATACGGACGAGCGAGTTCCGGCTATCTCAAAGCGATGTTTGCGCCCGCCCACCTGATAGTCATACCCCTGCGGCCAGCCATCGGTGCCGGGCACCACAGTAACCCGGTCCGAGCGCAACACATGCAGCTCCAATGGCAACCCGTCGTCTCCAGCCACGGCCTCGACATAGGCATTGCCGGACAGAAGCAACTGACCAAACAGAGTTTCAAACAGTTCGGCCCGCCCTTGCGCGGCATTTGGATGGGCAAGAAGGGCCAGCACCGGATGCTGTTCAAACCGTTGCTGTTGATCCTGTAGCACCAAAGGCAGCGCTGCCGCTGACTCGGCGATCAGTTTGACACAGCGAAAGCCAACTGGGTTGCCTGCGAAACCGCTGCGGATCAAAGAACTGCTGTCGCGCGGGCTCCAGGCGGCACGACCCGCACTGTGCCAGGCCACCACATGGGATGCAGCGCTTGCCTTTTGCTCGATAGGTTTGTTTTTGCGCCTCAGGACGTCAAAGACCATGACTATTCCTCATCCTCAAGTTTGGGACACTGTCGCCCCTTTGCTGAGAAAGTTATCCCTGATGGCCCTGAAGATTTTCGATCCAGAGCGAACGCCACCTGCGCAACACCTAGTGAACAAAAGCCCATATTAATCTGAATTCATTGAGTAAACGCCTGCCAGAAAGGCAGGCGCTTTTGTATTACAGGGCTCTGAGCCGGGGCCTGAGCACCATGGCTGCGGGGCTGATTATCAGATCATGCAAAGCCCAGACCAGTGCATCCACCCGGTCCGGAGAACCCGCCCCCTGATATCCTTGCGACGTCATTTGGCACATCTGCTGTTCCAGATCCGCCAGGCCCGGCGCATGCAGCACCCGCCCCTGTTCGTACAGTGCAGCGACCGGCTCCGCGCGGGCCGATTTCCCGCGACTGGCGTGCAGTGGCTTGTAGGGCACCAAAGGGTCCACTTGCCGCAATACATTCTCCACCAGTGCTCCGCCCTGATTAACCTCGGCGACCAAACGATCAGCGCCAAATTCCTGCATTGCGGCAATTGCAGCCTGGGCCCATGCCAGCGGCCTAACCCCCTGGACGGTTCGGTCCGCCAGCACATAGGCGCGCCAGTCTTGTGGCGGCCCCTGCAGAATGGCACCGGTCACGACAATCCCGCAGGCATCTGACGTTTTGCCAGCACTCACCGCCGGATCAACAGCCACCACCACGCGATCCAGTTTAGGAACGTGATCCTGCAGCGCCGCCTGAACCATTTTACCGGTCCACAATGCGCCTTCGACATCTGACAGCAGAACACCTTCCAGCTCCTGTCGCCCAAGCCGCGTCCCTGCATATCGTGCCCGTACTTCGGTCAGGAAGGACGGCGCCAGATTGGCCCGGTTTGCCTCTGTTGTAGCATGGGTTTCGACTGTGGAGGGAAGCGCCAGTATGTCACGCAGGACCTGAGCATTCCGCGGCGTGGTGGTGACACACACCCTTGGGTCCTGCCCCAGTCGCAGGGCAAATTGCAGCATATCCCAACTGGACCGAGCTTTTTTCCATTTGGCCAGTTCATCGGCCCAGGCCGCATCAAACTGAGGCCCGCGCAGCGCCTCGGGATCGTGGGCAGAAAAGGCCTGCGCTGTCGCGCCATTGGGCCAGATTAACTTGCGCTCACCAGCCTTCCATGTGGGCCGTCGATCCGGCGGTGAACAGGCAAGAATGCCACTGTCCCCCTGCACCATTACATCACGCACCTGATCATAGGTTTCGCCCAACAAGGCCACGCGCCGGGCAGACCCCGGTTCCATCGGCAGGCTGCCTTCGACCTGTGCGCGCACCCATTCGGCCCCGGCACGGGTTTTGCCTGCTCCGCGCCCTCCCAGAATGACCCAGGACCGCCAGTCGCCTGTGGGTGGCACCTGATGCGACAGGGCCCAGTGTTCGAACAGATAGGGCAGCGCAATCAGCAGTTCATCCGGCAGTTCTTCCAGAAACATCTCGCTCATCACAGCAGGTACGTAAGGAAGCAAGTCGGCAGCGCAGATCGGAGCGCAGGCTGTCGAGATCAAGGGCGGGGCCGCTTTCTGTGAGGGATGCAAATTGGCTGCTTTGTGCGACAAGGGTTTTCTCCACTTTCTGGCAGTCCCGGATAAGCCCCTCAAGCTTGGCGAGTTGTGGTTTTGAGATGTCGCCGCCCACCTCTTGTTCAGCCTCCAGCTGCTCGCGCAGGGCCTCGGCCTCGTTGCGCAATCGCATGATGGACTCCTGTAGAGACCGAAGCAGATCAGCGGTTTTTTCTATGTCTGGAGACAGTGGGTTTTGCACCATAGTCTGGATTTCCTCATGCGTTGTGATCCACATGAGAGACTCAAAACGGCCAAAGGAGTTGAACCCAAAGGCCGCTGTGATGTCTTCCAACTGCAATACAATCTATACGCGAAAATCTTGCAAAAGTCAAGACTTACAGGACAAGGTGCGTTCGGTGGGTAGGCAACAGCCAGCTATACCGTCAGGCGTCCAAGTTAGTTTCAAGACTCACTGAGACATTCAACTTATTGCCGTCCAAATCGCGCACATAGGCTCCATAGTAATCTGGATGATAGCTGCGCGGGCCGGGTTTGCCTTCGTCTGTACCGCCGCACTCCAGCGCCGTTGCGTGAAACGCGCGTACGGCCGCAGCATCCGGCGCGTAGAACATGAACTGGCTGCCATTGCCGAAGGTGGCCGGTTGGTCGTTAAAGGGTACGATGAGAAACACGCTTATTCGCCCATCAGCGCCTGCATAGCCCACTTCGCGCGGTTCGGTCAGGACACGGCGCATGCCGACGGTTGCCAGGACAGTGTCGTAGAACTGAGTGGCGGCAGTGATGTCATTGGTGCCGATGCATACGCCGGATAGCATGGTTGGTGTTTCCTTTGGCTGAGTTGATTTCTATGGTGCATATTCACTAACTCACATGGATCGCACCGAATATTGCTCAGCGCACTATGAATTAAGTATCTCTAGAAAATCACTCTTTTTTCGATTTCCAGAAACCATAAACCAGAAGAAAGCAGAACAGCGGCATCATAAAGAAAACAATAAAATCGCCGAGTGTCGCGTATCCGCTATCGTAGTAACTTTTTGGAAGATACGTCCTCCAAGCAATTAACAATGGAAACATCCACCCACAGGCCTGCAGAGCAGGAAGGCTATACCTCCAGAACTCCCTCAGTAGGCTTACGAAACCTACTTGCTTCACTTTGGTCTCCCGGTTCACGCTTGGCTGCCGTTTCCCCAAGCCACTAACAGCAGAGCGTTCGATGCGGATAATACGGCAACTTATGTTGCAGTCACTTTAGTGGGTTGTGAGGTGAGAAGCCAGATCCCGGATAGAGGGTGTGTGATCTGTGGGCACAATCCCCATGCAGCTCAGTTGAGCTAAAGCACACCTCCCCAAGGGCAGTGCCTGACCTTGGGCGTGCTGTAAGCACGCATTCAGCGTGGCGGAAAGGTTAGGCGCGGTCCGGCGGTGCCGGACCTAGTTCGTTTTTCGTGTGCACTAGAAATTGGATAATTCCAGCTACAAGGTTGAGTACGCATTTAGAAATCAAAAAGGTCCTCTAAAAACCCACCGCGTTTTTTCTTCTTTTTATAGCTGTGATCCTCATATCCGCGATCTCTATCCCGGTGTTGTTGGGGCGCCGGCGCTGACATTGCCCCGCGCTCGATGATTTTGTCCAGCTCTCCACGGTCCAGCCAAACACCGCGGCATTGGGGGCAATAATCGATCTCAACACCTGAACGATCCGTAATCACAAGAGTTGTTCCGTCAATTGGGCACTTCACAAGTATGTCTCCTTTGAACTCATCACGTTCGATTTAGGAGCACCCAGCATGACTGACATCCGTATTATTAGGTAGGCGGCGCGGGAAACTTCCAATGTTCAAACCGGTTTCCGCGCGTGCGCTTGCTTACCCCCATCACCAAACAATGCCATAGACGCAAAAAAGGGCGCCGAAGCGCCCTCTTCTTTTGGCCAACGGCCAATATCAGTTGTTTTGTCGTTCCGCTTCAATCGCGCGCCATTTCACGACGTTGCGATTGTGCTGTTCAAGCGTTTCGGCAAAGGCGTGGCCCCCGGTGCCATCAGCCACAAAGAACACGTAGTCAGTTGTGTCGGGATCCACAGCCGCCTGAAGGCTGGCCATGCCTGGGTTGGCAATAGGGGTCGGTGGCAGGCCTTCGATCACATAGGTGTTCCACGGTGTGACCTTGCGCAGCTCACTTTGGCGCAGGCCACGGCCCAAGACGCCTTCGCCCTTAGTGACGCCATAGATCACTGTGGGGTCAGTTTGCAGGCGCATGCCGCGATTCAGGCGGTTGGTGAAGACACTGGCAACCTGACGACGCTCATTCGGGACACCGGTTTCTTTCTCAATAATCGAGGCAAGGATCAGCATTTCTTCGGGGTTTGCCAGTGGCAACCCATCGGTGCGGGCCTCCCACGCGGCATTGATGCGCAGCTGTTGGCGTTCCTGCATCTCAGCAAGAATATCAGCCCGCTTGGAACCCGGCACCACTTCATAGCTATCCGGCGCCAGCATGCCCTCGGGTGGGCGTTCGCCTGGATCGCCATCCAGCACATCCATCGCCTTGAGCGCCTCAACCACCTGCCAGCTGGTCACACCTTCGGCCAGAGCAATGCGATATCGGGTATCTGCTTCTGAACGCTTTTCCGTGTACACGGCAGGTGTTTCGTCAACACCGGGCTGGAATTCTGCACGTTCAACAAATTTGTTGCTGGCCGGATCCAGTTCACGCACCTCGGCAAAAATACGCGTGATGCCAACGCGGTAAACAATCTCGGTCCCACAGGAGCTCGCACCCGCAGTGGTCACCTGCGCCACGATTTCTTCCATTGAAGAACCCGCATCGACCAAAAAACTACCCGCCTTGAGCAGGCCGGTTTTTTCGCTGTATTTGGCACCGATACGGAACATTGCCCCATTGGTCACCGCGCCCTGCTCTTCCAGGTCGCGGCTCACCTTGGTCATGTTCGAGCCCCGCTCTACCCGCAGGCAGATCGCTGTTTCCAGCGGTCCACTTGCAGTATATTGCGACTTACCCCAGAGGATTACCCCCCCAAGGAGAAACAGCCCTACCACCAGGAAGGTCAGCATATTTGAGGCAAGGCTACGCCACATCAGTCAGCGCGCCCAAAGATGACGGATGCGTTGGTGCCACCAAAGCCAAAGGAATTGGACAGGGCCACATCGATTTTACGAGCGCGTTTGGCATTAGGGGCCAGATCAACCACCGATTCAACCGCCGGATTGTCCAGGTTGATCGTTGGCGGGGCAACCTGATCACGGATAGCCAGGATCGAGAAGATCGCCTCGATCGCGCCAGCAGCCCCCAACAGGTGGCCGGTGGACGATTTGGTCGACGACATTGTGACCGAAGCGGCATCGTCACCGAGCATCCGCTCAACTGCACCCAGTTCAATGGTATCAGCCATGGTCGAGGTGCCATGCGCATTGATGTAATCAATATCTGCAGGTTTCAGGCCAGCATTGGCCAGAGCAGCCCGCATGGAGCGTTCACCGCCCTCACCTGTCTCGGATGGCGCTGTGATATGATAGGCATCGCCAGACATGCCATAGCCCAGAACTTCGGCATAGATTTTTGCGCCGCGCGCTTTGGCGTGTTCGTATTCTTCCAGAACCACCACACCGGCCCCTTCGCCCATCACGAATCCATCGCGGTCGGCGTCATAGGGTCGGCTAGCCTTGGTCGGGTCGTCAGCCATTTTGGTCGACAGCGCCTTACAGGCATTAAAGCCCGCAATACCAATTTCACAAATAGCGGCTTCGGCGCCACCAGCAATCATGACATCGGCATCACCGGCTTTGATCAGACGACTGGCGTCTCCAATAGCGTGGGCACCGGTGGAACAGGCGGTCACAACAGAGTGGTTCGGACCCTTGAACCCAAAACGGATCGAAACCTGCCCAGAGATCAGGTTGATCAGCGCGCCGGGGATAAAGAACGGGGATACCCGACGGGGGCCGCGTTCTTTCATCATGACTGCGGTGTCCGCGATCGAGCTAAGGCCACCAATACCGGAGCCAATCATCACGCCGGTACGAAACTGATCTTCTTCAGTTTCAGCAGTCCAGCCAGCATCACGCACCGCCATATCAGCGGCTGCGATTCCATAGAGAATGAAATCATCGACCTTACGCTGTTCTTTTTTCGCCAGCCATTCGTCAGGGTTAAAGGTACCATCGGAGCCATCGCCGCGTGGAACTTCGCAGGCATAGGTGGTGGCAACGCCGCTTTCAACGGCATCAAACAGGGTAATCGGGCCCGCGCCGGACTGACCGTCCAACAGACGCGACCAGCTTTCTTCGACACCGCTGGCCAGCGGCGTGACCAATCCCAGACCGGTAACAACAACTCGACGCATTCCTTGCTCTCCTTTGCCTCGGCAATTCGGTTTCAAATAGCTCAGATTGCCACAAAAGTGCAAGTGGCCCGAATGTCGGACGATTTAACGGGGAACTCACGGCTGAGGCAGCATGTGGTTAACCCATAGCAGTCAAACTGATGCTGTAGTGAGAACAGTTACAAGGTTCCTAGCCCTCACCGCGTTCCCGAGGGCAGGATAGGTGCAGACCGCGATCGTGAGCCACGCCTTCGCGGTCTGCTTCCAAATTGTTGAACGCGCAACTTTTGGCCATACAAGCAGTTTTCCGCCTGTGGATCAGAGCAATTCCGCCACGGCTTCGGGTTCAGGTATCGCCATTTGCAATGCGTCTTCAACTGTCAGCGTTTTGCGGAACAGCGCCCGCCCCACCAGCGCGCCTGAGATAGAGCCAATGTATTTCAACCGTGAGATATCATCAGCCTTGCGTACCACACCGCTGGCAATGACCGGAGCCTTGGCCGCGCTGGCCAACCCCGCAATCAGCCCCAGCTGGGCCTCGACATCTGACATATCACTGTCGATATCGGTAATTATGATGCCAGCAAACGGCGCGTCGCCGAACGCCTCGATAAAGCCCTGAGGTGTAAAGGCACCGGGCTGGCGCCAGCCGTCGCTCATCACCTGCCCTTGCCAGATATCAACGGCCAAAACGATCTGATCCGGGTGCTGTCTGGCCAATTCCTCAACCAATGTTGGATCACGCAAGGCCAGCGTTCCCACAACAATACGCCCAACGCCTTTTTCAAGCCAGTGTTCGATGTGTTCGCGGCTGCGCATGCCGCCGCCCAGTTGGACCGGAATACCAACGTTACGAATAATGTCTTCGATCAGCTCTGCATTGTCACCATTGCCTTCGATCGCGTTGAAATCGGTCAGGTGCATCCACTCCGCACCCGCTGCGGCAAAGCTATGAGCAGTTTCAACCGGATCTACATGCCACAGCATTGGCTCATCCAGCCGCCCCTTGTCCAGGGTCACACAATGCCCGTTCTGCAATTCCATCGTAGGGTAAATCATCATGGTGGGCTGCCTCCAGTTACATCGACTGAGGCATGATAGCATATCGCGCCCCTCAAATCTGAGACTGGGCTGAAAATTGCCGGAGGCCGCAAACAAAAACGGCGTCTTCCGTTTGGAAAACGCCGTTCAGATCATCACCAGAAGGTGACGGAAAGCTTAGGAAGCTTCAGTGATGAATTTCACTGCGTCGCCGAAGGACTGGATAGTCTCAGCAGCGTCGTCAGGAATTTCAATGCCGAACTCTTCTTCGAACGCCATAACCAGCTCAACTGTGTCCAGGCTGTCTGCGCCCAGATCGTCGATGAACGATGCGTTCTCGGTCACTTTGTCTTCTTCAACACCCAGGTGCTCTACAACGATCTTTTTTACGCGGTCTGCGACGTCGCTCATGTCAATTCCTCGTCAATTCAGGGCTCTATCTGCCCGTTTCTGCCCTTGCCCGCACGGGGGGACATGTTTTGCCCAATCCGGGCGGTTCGATCCCCGACCAGCGGGGGTGCCGCATGGTCCCGTAAAGGAAGCCATTGAAGCAAATATGCGCCGCCTATAGCACAGCTAACAGCAGAGGCAAACGATTTCGCTTGGTCATTTACTTGCTTTGTCTACCATTTACAGGCGTCAAGCGACGCAGATGGGAGCACCATTGGTCCCTTACAAGGAGTGCCCTGAATTTATTGGGCAATCCAGTATTTTTTTCGCGGCAAGCTTATAGCATCGCCATGCCACCATTGACGTGCAGCGTTGTGCCCGTGACATAGGCTGCCTCTGCGCTGGCAAGATACAGCACGGCAGCTGCGATCTCTTTCGAATCCCCCATGCGACCGGCCGGGATCTGGGTCAGAATCGCGTCTTTCTGAGTGTCGTTCAGTTTGTCTGTCATTGCAGTTGCAATGAAGCCCGGTGCAACGGCGTTGACGGTGATGCCCCGGTTGGCGACCTCATAAGCCAGCGATTTCGACATGCCAACCATACCCGCCTTGGACGCAGCATAGTTGCCCTGCCCCGGATTGCCGGTGGCACCAACAATGGACGAGATATTGATGATACGGCCCCAGCGGGCTTTCATCATGCCGCGCAGCACGCCACGACACAGACGCATGGTAGAAGTCAGATTGACATTGATAACGCTATCCCACTCGTCATCTTTCATTCGCATAAACAGGTTGTCACGGGTGATACCGGCATTATTGACCAGAATATCAACAGAACCCATTGCCGCGATTGCTGCTTTTGGCAGGGCTTCAACCGAGTCTTTTTCAGACAGGTTACAGGTCAGCACATGGGCGCGCTCACCCAGTTCAGCGGCCAGCGCCTGCAGGGGTTCTTCGCGGGTACCAGACAGCACCACAGTGGCACCAGCGGCGTGAAGGCTGCGTGCAATGTCGCCGCCAATGCCACCGGATGCGCCGGTGATCAGAGCGTTCTTGCCAGTCAAATCAAACATATCTTGTCCTTTAAGGTTCCGCTGCGCCTGCTTTGACGCATTGGAATTGGAATATCTATCGCTTAAGCTTCGGCGGCTGCCTTGGCATTCTCCGGCGTACCAACCTGTCGGCTGGTCAGGCTGCGGTCGATCTTGCGGATCATCCCGGACAAGGCTTTGCCCGCGCCAACTTCCCAGAACTCCGTCACGCCTTTGGCAGCCATGGCCTGAACACTTTCGCGCCAGCGCACAGAACCGGTGACCTGCTCGACCAGCAGCGCACGAATTTCAGCGGGATCTGTCACCACATCCGCCCGCACGTTTGCGATCAGCGGTACAGCTGGAGATTTGATTTCAACAGCAGCCAGAGCCTCTGCCATGACATCTGCGGCAGGCTGCATCAGGGCGCAGTGGAACGGTGCGCTCACCGGCAGCATGACTGCACGCTTGGCGCCGCGCGTCTTGGCGATCTCCGCCGCACGTTCAACAGCGGCTTTGTGACCCGACACTACCACTTGGGTTGGATCATTGTCATTGGCTGCTTGAACAACTTCGCCGTCAGTTGCAGCCTCGGCCGCAACCTCTTTGACAGTTTCAAAGTCCAGCCCCAGCAGCGCAGCCATCGCCCCAACACCAACGGGCACAGCACTTTGCATGGCCTGCCCACGGGTCCGCAGCAAGCGGGCAGTATCAGACACCGAAATGGCACCCGAAGCGGCCAGCGCAGAGTATTCTCCCAGGGAGTGGCCCGCGACAAACGCGGCCTTGTCGATAGTGATACCTTCTGCTTCCAGCGCACGTAGCGCGGCAAGTGAAGTGGCCATCAGCGCGGGTTGAGCATTTTGCGTCAGTGTCAGCGAATCTATGTCGCCCTCCCAAATCAGGCCGCTCAGGTTTTCACCCAGCGCCGCGTCGACTTCGTCGAAGACGGCCTTGGCAGCCGGATAGGCATCAGCCAGCGCCTTGCCCATTCCAATTGTCTGCGCGCCCTGTCCGGGAAAAACGAATGCGATAGTCATCAAGGACCCCATCTACTCAGATACTTTACGGTTTTTGCCGGTTTAGCGACCTGCGCGCCATCACACAAGAGAGCTGCTTGTGTCCGCACGACTCCTGTGCGTTGGCGGACAGCTCTCAGCGTTGCAACCCAAGGTCCGATAGGTAGGGTATGCACAACAGATCCCTTCAAGAGGTAGTCGCTCGTGTCTTCCAATAATAGCTTTGCCAGTTACGGCAGTATCGCCAAAAGTTTCCACTGGCTGACCGCCCTGCTGATCTTCTCCGCCTTCCCGCTTGGTTACTTTGCCAATGAGCTTGCCCATGAAATCACAGGTCCTGATTTTGATGGATCAAAAGATGTAATCGAGCGAGCCACACTGTTGTTTTCTATACATAAGACAGTGGGCGTGGCGATGTTCTTTGTTGGTGTGTTGCGCATTGTGTGGGCGGTGACACAAGAAAAGCCCGGCCTGCTACACCCCGAAAACAAACCCGAGGCCCTGGCCGCAGAAACCGTTCACTGGGTTCTATACGCATCGCTGGTGCTTGCCCCCCTTAGTGGCTGGATTCACCATGCTGCTACGGTCGGATATGCGCCTATCTGGTGGCCGCTTGGTCAGAATCTGCCGTTTATCCCAAAGTCGGAGGGTCTGGCTGAAATCTTTGCCGGGTTGCACTGGATCTTTGTCTGGACCCTGCTTGCAACCGTGGCGCTGCATATTGCAGGAGCGCTAAAACACCAGATCATTGACCGTGACGCAACATTGCAGCGGATGCTGCCGGGTCGCCGCAATTTGCCCCAGCCCCCCGCCCAAGCGCACAGCCTGATGCCTGCCGTAGTTGCTTTGGCGGTTTTTGCTGCTGTGTTGACAGGTGGGGCTACTACAGGCGTCTTCCAGACACATACCGCAGGTAACGCTGACAGCGATATTCAACTGGCCGAAGTTCTGTCTGGTTGGACCGTGACAGAAGGTGTGCTGGGAATTGAAGTAACGCAGATGGGCGGACAGGTTGCCGGATCGTTTGCAGACTGGACAGCCGCAATCACTTTTGACGACCCTGCCGCCCCCGGTCCCGCGGGTGATGTTGAAGTGATCATTGCGATCCCTTCGTTAAGCCTTGGTACAGTGACGGCTCAGGCCATGGGGGCCGACTACTTCGACAGTGCCACCTATCCTACGGCGGTCTTCAAAGCTGACATTGAAAAGCTGGACCAGGGCTACCAGGCTGTGGGAACACTGACGATCCGGGACAAGGTTTTGCCGATCACCCTGCCCTTTACGCTGGATCTGCAGAATGACGCTGCCAAGATGAAAGCCGAGCTTACATTGAACCGACTTGATTTTGACATCGGTCGCAGCCTGCCAGATGAAAGCTCGCTTGGCTTTGCAGTGATCGTCAATATTGAGCTCGATGCGCTGCGAGCAAAATAGAAGTTCGCATCAAATGCGTCGTTCCAGCTTCTTGAAAATGCAAGACTGGGACGACACAGACGACCCGCAACTGTGTCCTTCCTCTTGTGACAATGTTCTTCTATCGTAGTGAAAATCCACTGGTAGAGGTCGCCTGCACATTGCCCCCCACCGAAGACGACACTGAAGCCTTGCCTTCGCGCCGGACGTTCTTTTCTGGTCTTGGGGCATCCGCATTGCTGGGGAGTGGGTGTAGCGTAGGAGAGGACTTCGAAAGCCCCTCCACCTCGCTTCCAGATCAGTACTTCCACACCCGTGAAAAAGACGCCCAATCCCGGGGCGCCGCTGAGTGGTGGAAGAAATTTAATGACCCGTCGCTGAACCGGCTTGTCGAGCTGGGCCTGGCGCAGAATTTGGACGTCCAGAAAGCTGTCGAACGCATTGAACAATCCCGTGCCATTTTAAGTGGTGCCGGCTATCCAATTTCAGGGGTGACGCGTATCGGCGAAGCCAAAGCTACAGGTGGCGGCACCGATGGACGCGCTGAAAGTGGGTTTGTGCGGGCCGAAGCGAGCTGGCAGCTGGATTTGTATGGTCAATTGAAGCGAGAACGCGAAGCGGCATCCTATCGGCTGGCATCGGCATTTGCGGATGCCAATGTTGCCCGGACAACTTTACTAGACGAATTGGTGACGGCCTATATCGACCTTCGGTTCTATCAGGAGCTTATTCGGGTCAACCAGCGGGTTGTTGCGTCACGCGAAGAGACCCTGCAAGCGACCCAGACTGCCCAGAGACAAACCGCCCAGAGCGGCGATGTGGTTACGGACGAGGACACCACTGAGGTCACAGAGGTCACAGAGCTGGATGTTGCACAGGCAAAATCTCTTGTTGCGACCGCCAAGGCAGAACTGCCTGAAGCAACCATCCTGTTCTTCAAATCTGCATCGCGTATTGGTCGTCTTCTGGGCCAAGCCTGGGAGCGACCTCGCGGCGGGTTAGATAAAAAGGCTCCGCAGCCCGGCCCGGATACGACTGGGCTAAAAGTTGGCATTCCCGCAGATCTGGTCCGCAACCGTCCTGATGTTCTATTTGCTGAAAACCGTCTGGCCGAAGCCGTGGCGCTGGCGGGTGTTGCCGAGGCAGAGCTGTATCCACGCCTGCAGCTGACCGGGAACCTGAATGTCAATTATTCAGGTAGCGACTGGCTGCCCACGGCCGGGTTTTTCAGAGTTGGGCTGGATGTCCCGTTGTTTGACCTTCCGGAACGCCGTGCAAAAGTTGCAGCCCAGCAAGCGCGCGCTGCTGAGCTATTGCTGGAGTGGAAAGAACGTGTCGTTGAAGCAGTGGAAGAGGTACAGAACGCGCTGATAAGCCTCAAATTTCATAAGGATGCCGTTGCTGCAACACATGACGCACTGGATGCCAAGCGCGACGTTCTGAAGTTAGCACGTGAGGGCTATATTGCCGGTGACATCGGTTTTTTACAGGTTCTCGACGCTGAGCGGTCGCTATTGTCGAATGAAAATGCGCTGGCGCTGGACCGGCGCAATTTTGCGGTGGACTTTGTCCAGCTCAATGTAGCGCTGGGCGGCAGCTACGGTTAACCACGCGCAGCCGGACTGCTCTTCGCGCATCATCAATCCGCTTTCATTGCTTCGATCGAGATCAGGATTGTCACTTCGTCCCCAACAAAGGGCGCAAATTTTCCCAAATCGAATTGCGACCGCAAGATTGAGGCGCTGGCGTTAAACCCGACCCAAGGCTTACCAACCATGGGGTGATCTCCCATCTGATTGAGAACCGTGTCCAGAACAACAGGTCTGGTGATGCCATTCAGGGTCAGGTCACCGGAAATCAAAGCAGATGTTTCGCCTGTCACCTCGACCTTGGTGGACTTAAAACTGATCAGTTCATTCTCGTCCGCCCCAAAGAAATCTTTGGACATGAAATGATCATGGCGCTCTTGCCAGCCGGTAAACATCGACTGCGCAGGCATCGAAACTGTCACACTAGACCCTTCCGGGTTTTCCTGATCGAACATCACTTCGCCCTGAAAGCCTGAAAACAAACCACGGGACGTCGAATACCCCAGGTGGTTATAGCTAAAGACAATTTGGCTGTGCGGCGCATCCAGCAAGTATTTTTCTGGCGCAGAAAAAGCCGCTGTCGCGGCAAAGGCAACAAATGCGGCAATCAAAGGGGTTTTCATCGGAAAGCCTCCAAAAGAACATAAGGTCCTTATTCAAAATGGCGCAAACCCACCCAAAGAAAAGCGGCCATACTTAATAACCACGCCAAAACGCAAAACCCCCGACATGTAACACGCCGGAGGTTGCTGGCCCCTAAGGGGACCCGAGGTAACCAGAATTGAATTCTGCTTATTCGGCTTTCATAGCTTCAACCGAAATCTGGATTGAAACTTCATCGCTGACAAACGGGGCAAATTTACCCAGTTCAAAATCAGAACGCAGTACAGTTGTTGTTGCATCGAAACCGGCCCATGGCTTACCCGCCATCGGGTGGTCGCCGGCCTGGTTCAGGTTTGCGGCAAGGACAACAGGTTTGGTCACACCATTCAGTGTCAAATCGCCGGTGATATTGGCGGTGGTTTCGCCAGTCACTTCAATACCGGTTGAGGTAAAGCTGACCATATCGTCATCAGTCGCACCAAAGAAGTCCTGAGACATGAAGTGGCCAAAACGCTCTTCCCAACCGGTGAACATGGATTTTACTGGCATCGTCACCGAAACACTGGAACCAGCCGGGTTTTCCTGGTCGAACATGACGTCGCCCTCAAAGCCTGAAAACAGTCCCCAAGTGGTTGAAAAACCAAGGTGGTTGTAGCTGAACAGGATCTGGCTGTGGCTGGCGTCCAGCACATATTTTTCTGGGGAAGCAAACGCTCCGGTGGCAGCGACAGTGGCTAGGGCGGCGGCAAGCAGGGTCTTTTTCATTTGGAGGAGCTCCGGTTGAACAATTGATATGGCAATAGAACTGGTCGCTACTGTCCAAAAAGGGAAGTCAGCAAAAACCAACATATTCTGTGACCCTACGAACAGAACGCCCGGCCGCAACTGGGCCGGGTGCTTTCTCGCGCAGATGTGAAGTGGATCAGCTCAGGATTGGCACCACGCCGCTCAATTGGTCACGTAGCAATTGGCGCGTGGTTCCAACGTTGATGGGCAACCTGATCAGCAAGGAGCCATCAATTTCGAACAATTCAACCGAACGATCCTTGAACCGAACGCTGCCGAGACTGTCATAGCCACGCCGAAGAACTGTGCGCGGACGTCCTTTGTTGGAGCGTTGCAGCACTCTGAGCTCACGTCGAATTGGGTCGAAATAGGCATCTGGGTGACTGTCAGGATCATTGATCATCATCAAAGCGATGCCGGCGAATAGGAAAAATATCGAAACACCTATTTTGATCAGCGCCATCTCAGGGTCATAAGCAGCACCAGGCATCAACCACATTCCGGTAGAACTGAGCACCATAGCAGCACCAAGAACCCGCAGAACTAACGACCGCAGTTGCCAGTTAGGGCGAAAGGTGAGCACCAAGGGCAGCGCCTCAGCCATTGCATAGAGCCCACGAGCTGGGGCCGTTCCAGAAGTATTCGTCGGGATTTGGTCAGTAGCTGTCATAACGTCTGCCCTTCCTGTTTCACCGCACCTTCAAGATGCCGTTAATGTCTCGTTAACCTTAATCAAGTCCAACAATGCGACCGCAATGGGGCAGATGCGGGGAAAATACCGGGCAATCACGGTCAATGTTGTCAACCTGGAAGCAGGGTGCATCTGATGGCTTGCCCTTTTGGCCACAGGATGTATATGGGGGCTTCCTTTCGTACTAATTTCGATCCGCGCAGACTCTCGTGGTAGGGCAGCGGAAGGTTCAAACGCCCTGCCTTTGAAATGCGCCTTGAATATAACAGGAGCTCACATGCCACTATATGAGCATGTAATGATTGCGCGTCAGGACCTGTCCAACACGCAAGCAGAAGGTCTCATCGAACATTTCGGTGCTGTTCTGTCCGACAATGGCGGTAGCCTGGTCGACAGCGAGTACTGGGGCGTCAAAACGATGGCCTACAAGATCAACAAAAACCGTAAGGGCCACTATGCCTTCCTGCGTACCGATGCTCCGGCACCGGCGATCCAGGAAATGGAGCGCCTGATGCGTCTGCATGACGACGTTATGCGTGTTCTGACCATCAAGATGGACGAGCACAAAGAGGGCCCTTCGGTCCAGATGCAGAAACGTGACGAACGCGACACCCGTCGCGAGCGCCGTTGATCGCTGCTTAGGAAAAGGACGCTAAACCATGGCCGCAAAACCATTTTTCCGTCGTCGTAAAGTTTGCCCATTCTCGGGCGACAATGCACCGGCGATCGACTACAAAGACACTCGTCTTCTGCAGCGCTACATCTCTGAGCGTGGCAAGATTGTTCCATCGCGGATCACCGCAGTATCGGCAAAAAAGCAGCGTGAACTGTCTCGTGCTATCAAGCGCGCTCGTTTTCTCGCTCTGCTGCCATACGCTGTTAAGTAAGGAGACACTGACATGAAAGTTATCCTTCTTGAGCGCGTAGCGAAACTGGGCCAGATGGGCGACGTTGTTGACGTCAAACCTGGCTACGCTCGCAACTTCCTGCTGCCTCAGGGCAAAGGCTTGTCTGCTTCCGCAGCCAACATTGCCAATTTTGAAAACCAGAAAGCGCAGCTTGAAGCCCGCAATCTGGAGACCAAAACTGAAGCAGAAGCTCTGGGCGAAAAGCTGGCTGGCCAGCAGTTCGTTGTGATTCGTTCGGCATCAGATGCTGGCGCTCTGTACGGGTCGGTCACACCGCGTGACGCCGCAGAAGCCGCAACTGCTGAAGGTTTCTCGGTCGACAAAAAGCAGATCGCTTTGATCCACCCGATCAAAGACCTTGGTCTGCACGCTGTTGCTGTCAACCTGCACCCCGAAGTTACAGTTGAGATCGAAATGAACGTTGCGCGTTCGGCTGAAGAAGCTGAACTGCAGGCATCGGGCAAGTCGATCCAGGAACTGGCCGCGGAAGAAGAAGCCGCTGCTGATTTCGAAATTTCGGAACTGTTTGACGATATCGGTTCGGCAGCATCAGATGATGATGACGCTCCGATGGCTGACGCTCCGGTTGCTGACGAAGCTTAATTGCTTCTCACTATGCTATGATTTTGGAAAGGCCGCCCTTCATGGGCGGCCTTTTTCTGTGTCAGGTCTGGTCCGATCCTTTTTGTACCCTAACCTTGTTTTACTGATTACACATTTTGCACAAGGATACGGACAATGGCTGGCAAATTTCTGACCCTTGCCACACTGGCCTTGCTACTGGCTGGATGTGACACTGTCCCAGTAGACGCACCTTTACAGTTAAGTGGCGCACCGGGGGCAAATTTTGATTCTGATGAGGCCCAGTGCCGCGCCGCAGCGCGTCAGGTCGGTGCCAACCATATCCAAAAGACCGCAGCTATTGGCGGCGTTGGTGGCGCTTTGGCTGGCGCAACTGAAAACCGTGACAAAGCAGCAGTCGGAGCCGTTGTTGGCGCGGTTGTCGGTGCGGCAGTCGGTGATGCACAGGTCAAGCAGGCACAGCGCGACTATTTGGTTCGATGCATGCAGCAGGCTGGCCATCCAGTAATTGGCTGATGCAACGTTTGGCAGCCAACACCGGTTCGGTCAAGAATCGCCGACCACATTGCCGATTGGTTGCCTAACTCTACGCTGCTGCTAGATTAATCGGCACCATCGTGAACCGGGGGACATCAAATGCATCGTCGAACAGTTCTGGGCCTCATTGCCCTGCCGATCCTAATTGCCGCTTGCAGCAGTAGCCGGGCGGATCAGTACTCGGACGATTTCAACCCTCCGCTGTACCCCAATGAAACCTCGGAATTGCGCAAACAGATCAACCATTGGGCCGATCATTATGAGGTCCCGCGCGCATTGGTGCACCGGCTGGCAATCCGCGAAAGTACCCACCGCCCCTGGGCAATAAACCGGCCATACTACGGATTACTGCAGATCCTTCCCGCCACCGCACGTTCAATGGGATTCAAAGGTCATGCCAAAGACCTGCTAGATGCAGACACAAATCTGGAGTTTGCTGTCAAATATCTGCGAGGAGCCTGGTTGATATCAGACGGCAGTCAGGACATGGCCGTGAAACACTATTCACGCGGCTATTATCATGAGGCCAAACGGCGCGGGATGCTGAAAGAGACCGGGTTGGTGAACTGAGTTCAGTTGTGATCCGGCCGAGACCGGATCACAGGTTTTTAGTCTTCTGGGCTCAACACTTTCCAGATCAATGCTCCTAAAGCGGCCCCAGCCAAAGGCGCCAGCCAAAACAGCCAAAGTTGAGCCAGAGCCGGACCATCAGCGAACAGTGCCACGCCCGTTGAACGTGCTGGATTGACTGAAGTATTGGTCACCGGGATAGAGATCAGGTGGATAAGGACCAACCCAAGACCAATGGCAATCGGAGCAAATCCCGAAGGAGCCCCGGCAGAGGTTGCGCCCAGAATGATGATTAGAAACATCGCAGTCATCACCACTTCAGTCACCAGTGCCGCTGTCAGACCATACCCCTGCGGCGAGGCCTCGCCATAGCCATTTGAGGCAAAACCGCCAACGCCGGTGAACCCTGCCCCGCCTGAGACAATGATGTATAGGACAACGGCGGCGGCAGTCGCGCCGATCACCTGTGCAACCCAATAAGGGATCAGATCTTTCGCGTCGAACCGCCCGGCAATCATCAGTCCCAGCGAAACCGCCGGATTGAAATGCCCGCCAGAAATATGACCGACGGCAAAGGCCATAGTCAGGACTGTCAAGCCAAACGCCAGACTAACCCCTAGCCAGCCAATGCCGACATCCGCGACACCGGCCGCTAAAACGGCGCTGCCGCACCCCCCCAGAACCAACCAGAATGTCCCGATGAACTCTGCCAATAATTTCTTGGTCATGCTTTACCTCCAAATTGAATGATCTCCGCATAGCACACTTAATGCGTTAGGAGCATAAGCTTGAAAACAAACACCTTCTGCTGTCGACCCAATGCAACAGAAGGTTATCCGTTGAATAAAGAAACTCGTGCAACAAGAATGTCATATGATTGCGCTAGCACCATGCTATCCTGACCCGATAACAAAAATAAGCTTTGGGAGTTCGCTATGCCTATTCGGATCGATCGACGTTCATTCTTGGCCGGCAGTGCCGGTCTTATCGCACTGCATCCATTTTCTGTTCAAGCCGCCAGCAACCAGGTACACTTGCGCTTGATGGAAACAACCGACTTGCACGTGCATGTGTTCCCCTATGACTATTACGCCGACAAACCCCGTGACACCGTTGGTCTGGCCCGCACCGCGTCGATCGTAAAAGAGATCCGCGCCGAGGCCACCAACTCGCTGCTGCTGGACAATGGTGACTTTCTGCAGGGCAACCCGATGGGCGATTACATCGCCTATGAGCGCGGCATGAAAGAGGGTGATATGCACCCGGTAATCGCTGCGATGAACACACTGGGATTTGAAGCCTCAACTCTTGGCAACCACGAGTTCAATTACGGGCTCGATTTCCTGATGAAATCGCTGGCCGGGGCGAATTACCCAGTGGTCTGCGCCAATATCTCAACCGAGACCGGCGCTGGCCCGCGTGACGACAAGACCCTGCTGCCGCCCTATGTGATGATCGAGCGTGAACTAACCGATGGTGCCGGCGCGACACATCCGATCAAGATCGGCTTGATTGGCTTTGTGCCTCCTCAAGTGATGAACTGGGACCGTCGCCACCTAGAGGGCAACGTTCAGGCCCGTGATATTCTGGAATGTGCCCGCGCCTATGTGCCCGAGATGAAGGAAAAGGGTGCAGATATCATCATCGCTCTGTCCCACTCGGGTATTGGGTCGGCGGATGAAACAGAAGGCATGGAGAATGCCTCGGTTCCATTGGCAGCTGTTGAGGGTATTGATGCCATCATGACCGGCCACAGCCACCTTGTGTTCCCGTCCTCCAAATACGCCGACTTTGCTGGTGTAGACGCCGACAAGGGCACCATTCACGGCAAGCCCGCCACCATGGGCGGGTTCTGGGGCAGTCACCTTGGCCTGATTGACCTGATGCTGGAACGCGATGGCAACGGCTGGCGTGTGGTTGGGCATGGCTCTGAAGCACGCCCCATTTCCAAGCGCAACGAAGACCGCAGCTATACGGCTTTGGTTGAAGACGATGCTGCAGTTCTGGCAGCTGTGGCAACAGAGCACGATGAGACACTGGCTTATGTCCGTCGCGCAGTTGGTAAAACAGATGCACCATTGCACAGCTATTTCGCACTGGTGGCGGATGATCCTTCGGTGCAGATCGTGTCCAAGGCCCAGCAATGGTACATTGGCGAGATGCTGAAAGGCACCGAATACGAAGGCCTGCCAATCCTGTCGGCAGCGGCGCCGTTCAAGGCCGGCGGTCGTGGAGGCCCTGAGTATTATACAGACGTGCCCAAGGGCGATGTGGCAATCAAGAACGTGGCCGACCTGTATCTGTACCCAAATACAGCCCGCGCGGTGCTGGTGTCGGGCCAACAGGTCAAGGATTGGCTGGAACGCTCGGCTGGTATCTTTAATCAGGTTGAGGTCGGCAAAGGTGATCAGGTTCTGCTGAACCCGTCCTTCCCCAGCTACAACTTTGATGTGATCGACGGGGTGACCTATCAGATCGACCTGTCGCAGCCATCCAAGTTTGGCCCCAAGGGTGAACCGGGGGATGACAGTGCCAACCGGATCGTGAACCTGATGTACAATGGCGCGCCTTTGGATATGGATGCCCAGTTCATCATCGCCACCAACAACTACCGCGCCAGTGGCGGCGGTAAGTTCCCCGGTGCGATGGGTGACACCATTGTGTTCGAAGGTCCGGATACCAACCGCGACGTGATTGTGCGGTACATCGTTGAAAACGGCACCATCAGCCCGCGTGCTGATGCAAACTGGTCCTTTGCCCCCCTGCCCGGCACTTCTGTGCTGTTTGATACCGGCCCCAAGGCCAAAGACTATGTGGGCAGCGTCGAGGGGATGAAGATCGCACCAGCCGGTGAAGGCCCCGAAGGTTTTGCGCGGTTCAAGATCGATCTGTAAAATAAAAATGGCCGCTCCGGTATTTCTGGGGTGGCCACACATTCAAGGATGACAATTTTTTGAGTTTCAAACTTCCCACCTGGGCAGACATAAAGCTATATTTCAGTGTTCCAAAGTATAGAAAGCCCTTTAGTATACTACTTTTGATGGCAGCAGCACCGGAAATCGGTCTGCTGTATTACGTCATTTATGAACCAGAACACTACCTCAACCACCGGATAAGCAGGTCCGCCCCGCTTTTAGTTTGGCTCTACCCACCAGTAATACTGCCTCTATTCTTGTTCGGCATCAAAGAGGCCGCTTCCAACCTTCGGCTTGAGAAGATCAAAGAGGAATAGCTCACCTTACTTTTACCCGTCAGCAAAATCGCTAACAACATACAAGTATTGCGCAACTGCGTAGGCTCTCATTTATAACTTGTGTCTTTGGCAAAATGCTCGGCCAGCAAGTCAAACACCATACGAATACGGCGACTGCTGTGCAGCTCGCGGTGGGTAACCAACCAAACTGGCACATCAAAGGGTTCCATGTCGGGAAAGGCTGCTTCTACCCCCGGCGTGCGCTGGGCCACATCGTCCGTCATCACAGCCAAGCCCAAACCAGCCTTGACCATTTCCCACAGGGTGACACTGCTGGAGCTGATCATTTTGTAATTCGCTCGGTCGAGCTTCAAACCGCGCCCGGACAGCACACGCAATGAGCGCAGGTAGTGGTCTTGCCCGATGAAATCCACGCCAGCTAAATCCTGATTGGTATCAGGGCGGCCGATCTGATCAAGATAACGATAGGCCCCATAGAGCCGCGCCTGTGTTTGGCCCAGTTTCTTGGCGGTCAGGTCAGGCTGTTCCGGCTGCACGTGTCGAATTGCAATGTCCGCCTCTCGTGCAGTCAGGTCGCTCACCTTGTCAGAGGCCACCAGTCTGATTTCGATCCCCGGCGCCTGCTGCCTAATACTCGCAACAAAGGGCGGCAACATGTAGGCCATCATGGCCTCGGTTGCTGTGATGGAAACCTCGCCCTCGACGGATTGCGACTGCCCTGAGGCGGTCAGCGAGATTTGCCCTGCCGCCTGCAGCATGGCACGGGCTTGTTCGACCAGTTCAAGGCCGGATTTGGTCAAGTCCATCCTGCGGCCGTTACGTTCGAACAAGGTGACGCCCAGATCCGCCTCTAGCGCGGCGATCTGACGGCCCAAAGTGGGCTGGGTCAGCCCAAGTACACGCGCCGCAGCCGAGAACGAACCCTCGTCCACGGTGGCCAAGAAGGCGCGGATTTGATTCCAGTCGAAAGAGACAGATTTCCATTCCATGCATTTTTGTATGCCAGAAGTGCAAACCTTGGCAATTCCTATGCGCACACATCGGAACTATCTGGGTTATGAAACGGGCGCGGCTTTGCGCCCAATGAAAACAAACCAAGGATCACATCAATGACTAAGCAAAACCTGGTTATTTTCGGAGCCTCTGGAAACTGCGGCCAATGGGCTGTCAAATCTGCCATTGCACAGGGCTATAATGTACGCGTGCTGATCCGCCCCGGATCCAAAGCGGACTTTCCCGATGGAGTAGAGATCATGCACGGAGATGTCGTGGACGCACAAACAGTGGACCGCGCGGTGCAAGGCCAAGGCGCGGTGCTGTCTTGTCTAGGTATCAAACGGAAATCCGCATCCAACCCCTGGTCCCCTGTGGTTTCCCCTGTTGATCTGGCGGAACAAAGTGCCAAGAACATCGTCGCGGCGATGAAGCGTCATGGCGTCGAACGAGTGGTGTCCATCAGCGCCGCCGGGGTTGCGGAAAGCTGGTCACAGATCAACCCGGTGATGCGGTTTTTGGTCAAGTCGAGCAATGTATCTGTTGCCTATCATGATTTGGCCAAGATGGAGCAGGTATATAAAGATAGCGGTCTGGACAGTCTTGCCTTGCGACCCGTTACCTTGGTCGATGGTGAAGCAACCGGAGACGCACGGATTGTTGAGCGTTATCGGCTGTCTTCGAAAATCAACCGCGCCGATGTTGGCCACTATATGGTAGAGGCGATAACACGAAAATCTCCCTACTCTGCCCCGGCCGAGATGATCAGCGCCACTTAGTCTTGTCGAGCAAGATGTTGGGTTCTATTGTCGCGTGACTTTGCGAAAAGGCGCGACACATGACCCCCACTCTCTATTCCTTCCGCCGTTGTCCCTATGCGATGCGGGCACGACTGGCGCTGGCCGCGTCCGGTCAGCAGGTTGAACTGCGCGAAGTGGTCCTGCGGGAAAAACCAGCCGCGTTCCTTGAGGCCTCGCCCAGTGCGACTGTGCCCTGTCTGGTCACCAAAGATGGTGCCATCGACGAGAGCCTGGACATCATGACATGGGCCCTGCGCCGATCCGACCCCGAAGGCTGGCTTAATATGCCGGATGCCGGATGGGAGTGGATCAGCCGCGCAGACGGGCCATTCAAAGACGCACTGGACCACACCAAATACGCCAGCCGGTATCCCGAAATGGATTCTTCTGAACAGCGTGCACTGGCTGGTGCATTTCTGGCGGAACTGGATCAACAGATTGAACAATGGGTTTTTACTAAGCCAAGTTTGGCAGATTACGCGATTCTACCTTTTGTTCGGCAGTTTGCCTTTATCGACAAAGATTGGTTCGATGCCCAACCTTGGCCGAAATTACAAGCGTGGCTGGAACGCTTCCTGATCTCAGATCGGTTTGCGTCAATCATGAGCAAATACCCACAGTGGGCTGAGGGGAACGAAACAGTTCCCTTCCCTTAGCCTGGTGAGGCGACAAAACAACGCCTTGCTTTGGATCCACTGCACGGCTGCCCTGTAATTCACAACCAACCCTTAAGGCCCAAGACCAAGCCAACTGAAAAAGTAGTGGAATTTGTTTAGCAAAGTGACTGATTCCTTACTCAGGACTGCCTTTAAAGGGATCCCCAACCCCTAATTCGCCTTCGTGGTCACATTTCTTCAATGTCTATTTCCAAAAATTCATAAATCAGATGCCCAATTTTAGACACAAATGAGCCATGAAACGGAAAATCATTATTTCACGCAACACTTTGGAATTAGCCGACAAACCTGAAACGTTTGCAGTTTCCAACGCCACAATTCGAGACAACACCACTAAAAATAAAGCAGATAGAGTAAGGAATTATCAATTTTTCATAATTCTTTAATTAGCACCTCGTTCACAATTAAGGTTCTGTTAACACTTGAAAACCAAATATGAAGGTGCACTCTGGGTGGGGTGGCGTGAATAAGTTGAGTTAATAATCGAACGACTATTCGCAGTGTCAGAATGGCCCTTTTACAGCCGATAAAGGCGAAACAAACGTGAGGGAACTCACGTAATTAGGGATTATTATTATGACAAGCCTTCTGACAAACAATGGCGCAATGGTTGCTCTTCAGACATTGCAGACTGTTACCAACAACCTGACTGAAACACAGACACAGATTTCGACCGGTAAACGCGTTGGATCCGCCAGTGATAACGCTGCCGTTTGGGCCATTTCCAAGACAATGGAATCCGACATCGCGGGTTTTGAATCGATCTCGGACAGCCTGGCCTTGGGTGAAGCAACTGTTGCTGTTGCTTCTGCCGGTGCTGAGCAAGTTGTTGAAAAGCTGACTGAAATCAAAGAACTGCTGGTCTCTGCGCAGTCTGAGAACGTCGATCACGACAAAATTCAGAACGACATCACCAAGAAAACCGAGCAGGTTGCCTCGATCATTTCTGCCGCTCAGTTTAACGGTGCCAACCTGTTGGCCACTGATGTAGATGGCAACGGTGCGACCTCATTGGGTGTTCTGGCCTCGTTAGACCGGGTTGGTGCAACTGGTACCCCTTCGGCAACTGAAATCGCTGTTGATACCGTTGATTTTGAAGCCAATGTTGACCTTTCGGGCATGACAACAGTTGCCGATGCCACCAGTGCTGCGACTGCTCTGGGTGAAATCGAAGCCTTCCTGACCACCGCCATCGATGGCGCTGCGGCTCTGGGTGCTGACTCCTCCCGCCTCAAGGACCAGGGCGGCTTTGTGAACAAGCTGACCAACGCCATGAAGCAGGGTATCAGTGCGCTGACAGACACCAACATGGAAGAAGCCTCTGCCCGACTAAAAGCGCTGCAGACACAGCAGCAACTGGCCGTACAGACCCTGTCGATCGCCAACAACGCACCTTCGGCAGTGATGCAGCTGTTCCGCTAAGAACACCACCCGAGGCACAAATGTGCCATCTAGAAAAGGTCGCCCTAATTGGGCGGCCTTTTTGCGTTTTCAGGGCCGAGATGTTAATGCACCCGCATTTTGAAACCGCCACGAGCTATAGCTGAGAAAAAAGCTCCAATAAAGTCCTAGGAAATCCTTACCCCCCAAAGGCTCCTCAGGCCGAAGCCCGTTACATCGTATTAATGAGTCTTGCGGTTACCCTACTCAAACCGACCAATTCGGACCGTTCAAACTGCAGGTCACGCCCTAAACTTACATTTTTTTAAGATGTGATTGTAGAGATCGTTGTTTTTGGCGCCTCAATGCAGCCTCAAATTCGCCCAAAATACGAAAAGCAACATGTCGACAACACATTGAAAATAAAAAGAAATGCAAGATTTCGCAAATACTCCCCTGCCATATTTCGCCCGTACTTTATCAATTTCCGTAAGGAACAGGTAAGGAATAATCAATTTTTCATAGTTCTTTAATTAGCAAACAATTCATAATTAGGGTTCTGTTAACACTTACCAACCAAATATGAAGGTGCACTCTGGGTGGGGTGGCGTGGATAAGTTGAGTTAATAATCGAACGACTATTCACAGTGTCAGAATGGCCCTTTTACAGCCGATAAAGGCGAAACAAACGTGAGGGAACTCACGTAATTAGGGATTATTATTATGACAAGCCTTCTGACAAACAATGGCGCAATGGTTGCTCTTCAGACATTGCAGACTGTTACCAACAACCTGACTGAAACACAGACACAGATTTCGACCGGTAAGCGCGTTGGATCCGCCAGTGACAACGCCGCCGTTTGGGCCATTTCCAAGACCATGGAATCCGACATCTCAGGTTTTGAAGCCATCTCTGACAGCCTGGCCCTGGGTGAAGCAACTGTTGCTGTTGCCTCTGCCGGTGCTGAGCAGGTTGTTGAAAAGCTGACAGAAATCAAAGAACTGCTGGTCTCTGCGCAGTCCGAGAACGTCGATCACGACAAAATTCAGAACGACATCACCAAGAAAACTGAACAGGTTGCTTCGATCATTTCTGCCGCTCAGTTTAACGGTGCTAACCTGCTGGCAGCAGATGTTGACGGCAACGGCGCCACCTCAGTCGGTGTTCTGGCCTCTCTGGACCGTGTAGGCGCAACAGGTACCCCTGCAGCCACAGAGATCTCTATCGATACTGTGGACTTCGAAACTGACATCGACCTTGCGTCCAACTTGACGACAGTGTCCGACGCTGCCAGTGCTGCGACTGCTCTGGGTGAAATCGAAGCCTTCCTGACCACCGCCATCGATGGCGCTGCGGCTCTGGGTGCTGACTCCTCTCGCCTCAAGGACCAGGGCGGCTTTGTGAACAAGCTGTCGAACGCCATGAAGCAGGGTATCAGTGCGCTGACAGACACCAACATGGAAGAAGCATCAGCCCGCCTGAAAGCGCTGCAGACGCAGCAGCAGCTGGCCGTACAGACGCTGTCGATCGCCAACAATGCACCTTCGGCAGTTATGCAGCTGTTCCGCTAAGACTGACCTCCACGGCACTCAGGTGCCATCTACAAAAGGCCGTCCTTCTTGGGCGGCCTTTTTGCGTGTTACCACGAACACCACGTTATGCGTTGTTTCCAACGTCTTGGTAGGAAACAGGGCCTCGCTCATCCGATGCGCTGTCCAAACAAAAAGGCCGCTCAAATGAGCGGCCTTTTCGAAACTATCAAAGTAAGACTTACTCTTCTTCGAGCGCTTCAACAGCTTTCTGCAGATCGTCTTTGGAGACTTCTTTTTCTGCAACTTCGGCCAGTTCAAACACATAGTCGATGACTTTGTCTTCAAAGATTGGCGCGCGCAGCTGCTGTTGCATCTGAGCGTTCTTCTGGATGAATTCAAAGAACTCACGCTCTTGGCCCGGATACTGACGTGCCTGGCCCATGATGGCCTGGGTCATTTCAGCGTCGGTCACTTCAACTTCGGCTTTTTGACCCAGTTCAGCCAACAGCAGGCCCAGACGTACGCGACGTGTAGCAAGAGTGGTGTGCTCTTCTGTGGTTTCGATCTCTGGGTGATCGTGACCGGTTACTTCTGGGTTGTCTTCGTGCCACAGCTGGTGCGCGATTTGACCGGCTTCAGCTTCGACCAGCGACGGTGGCAGGTCAAACGAGACCAGCGCATCCAGCGCATCCAAAGTAGCGCGTTTCATCACTGCGCGCGATGCACCAGCGTATTCCGCTTCTAGACGCTCGGAAATCTGACCCTTCAGACCGTCCAGATCTTCAGCGCCAAACTTCTTGGCCAGCTCGTCATTCAGCTCAGCCGCAACCGGAGCTTTGACTTCTTTGACTGTGCAAGCAAAAACAGCGTCTTTGCCAGCCAGGTTCTCGGCGCCGTACTCAGTTGGGAAAGTGACTTTAACGTCTTTTTCTTCACCGGCCTTCAGGCCAACCAGCTGCTCTTCGAAGCCAGGAATGAAGGAGTTTGAGCCCAGAACCAGCGGGTAGTCTTCGCCAGCGCCGCCATCAAAGGCAACGTCGTCAACTTTGCCCAGGAAGTCGATGACAACCTGGTCGCCGTCTTCAGCAGCAACACCTTCGTCGCGCGCTGCGAAATCCTGAGCAGTTTCGGCCAGGTTGGCCAAAGCTTCATCAACGTCAGCTTCACCGGCTTTGACAACCAGCTTTTCCAACGACACGGATTTCAGATCGACTTCGGGAATTTCTGGCAGCGCTTCGTAGGACATGTCAACGCTGACATCGTCGCCTGGCTTCCAGTCTTCGTTGGTCATTTTGACGTCCGGCTGCATTGCAGGACGGTCACCGCTGTCCTCAAAATGCTTGTTCATGGCGCCATCGATAGTTTCCTGCATCGCTTCGCCCATAAGACGTTCGCCATACTGCTTTTTCAGCAATGCCATAGGCACCTTGCCCTTGCGGAAACCTTTCATTTCGATTTCCGGCTGAGCTTCAACCAGCTTTTCGTTTACCTTGGCGTCCAGTTCGGCCGCAGCAACGGTAATCGCATAGCCGCGTTTCAGACCTTCGTTCAGCGTCTCGGTGACCTGCATGATATTCCCCATAGAGATTCGGGGCATGCACATAGGCATCCCCCCAGATAAATTTGACGCCTTTTATTTCTACTAAGCGCGTGGCGCAAGAGGCATTGCCACCTGATGACGACAGATGGGCGGGAAAGCTCCTTATTTGGCCGCAGAAAAGGAAAAAACACGCCCCAAGGGACGTGTTTTCTTGAATCTGGTGCTTTGATAGAAAGCTTTAGAACTTCCAGCGGGCACCGGCCATGATCACACTACTGTCATTATAGCTAGTCGAAGTAGTGTCTTCGTAGGAGTAGTCGCGGTAGGCCAAGTATGCCTCGACATTGTAGTTGTCGATTTTCTGAACTGCAGCAATGCCCCAAGAAGTGGCGGAGTCACCGGTCGAGGCCATATCCGAGCCGTCGTAGTAATCAACCGAGAAGGAGGTCGAGCCCAGGGATGTCCAGTTAGTAGTATACCCCAGTTTGGCATAGCCATAGCTACCCGCAATGTCGCGTTCACCTGCAGCGACAGCCAGGGACACGCCTGTTGGCTTGTGTTCGATCGCCGCCGACCCAACGATGTCGCGCGTGTCTGCCTTGCCAGTCTCTTCAGTCCATGCTGCACCCAAGGCAGCTTCGAAGGCAAAGTCGCCCAAATTGGCGTTACCATAGCGAACCGCAACATCATATGTTTCACGGTCGTTGTTAGTTTTCAGAATGTCAGTACCGTAAGATGCAGACACAGTGAAACCATTCAGGTTGATGGAGTCATAGCGAACACGACCCAAACGACCACCGTCGTAGTCAGAAAACACATCCCCAACATCAATCGAGCTGAGTGTCCCAGTTGATGTCCGGAAGGCATAGCCGCCAGCGGGATCAGCAACCGCAACACCGGCTACAACACCGGTTCCGGACCGGTCACTGCCTGCGATACCATCAGACGCCATCGAGCCCTGACCAGCAGAGAAGCGGCCAAAACGAGCGGTATCAAACTGCAGGTCAACGTGGCGGATATTGGTGCGGTCCCAGCTCAGTGTATCACCTGTGGAGGTCTGGCTGACACCACTGGAACTGCGAAGACCGAAAGCAGTTTCAAATTTGAACTGGAGGGTGTTTTCACCATAGGCCTGTTTCAGCCGAAAACCGATGCGGGAATTGGATCCCGAGTTATCGACCAGGCGGTTATAGGTCTCTGTACCATCGTCGTAAGATTGGAAGGACGGATCAAACTGGCCATACCAAGTAAAGCTACCGCCGGTGTCATTTTCATAGGTGGGACCCGCAAAGGCGGGTGATGCGATGGCGGCAGTCAGTGCGATTGCGCTGGCGCTTGCTGCAAACTTAATGCTCATGAGTGAGTGCTCCTAGTTCCTCATAAAGGTCGGCACCCCTCGTTCCATCCATAAGGGATCCGACTTAGGAATAGCGGCTATCACGCGTTTTTTTCAGATCCGAGACTTGAAGTTCAGGACGGGAAAACAGGCTGTCAAAAATAGCAAAAAATTCACAGATCTGTGATGTTTTATTCTTTTACTACAACACCTTATGTGAACCAGATCACACAACTCAACTACTGTGAGAATTTCATTATGCTATCAACCATCTCATTTAGAATCACAAGGTTTATCTTCACTGGACTGAACTTGCTTTTGCGGCAGAAAAGAGAAACGCCCCCAATTCATGGGAGCGTATTCCAAATTTGCAATGTAGGGGTTTCAGAACTTCCAGCGTGCCCCAAACAACACTGATTCAATGTCTCGATAAGATGTTGTGACCTCAGAGAACTCATAACTGCGCAGACCTAGGTAGGCTTCCATATTCACGCTGTCGATATTTTGTACGGCACCTATACCAAAGACGCGGGTCGACGATCCACTGGTGTTGAAGTTTGAACCATCATAGAGATCGACGCCCAGGGCTGTCTGCCCAATGGCGAACCAATCCCCTTTGTAGCCAAGTTTGCCATAGACATAGTCTTCACCGGTGTCGCGGCTGCCAACGGCCATCGAAACATTGAACCCACTATCAAGTAACACGCTGAAAGATCCAAAGGTGTCATCACGGTCCACCCCATTTCTATCTCGGCGTGAAAATCCAACCCCGCCGGTGAACTTACCACCGCTGAACTCATTGGCGTACCGCAGGGCAACGTCATAGAATTTGTCGTTACTGTAGCTGGCAAGGATCTCCTCCCCTGCCGCAAGCGAAACTGAGAAACCACTGAAATCAGGTGAGTCATACCGCACCCTGCCCCGTCGTCCGCCATCAAAGCTGGAGGTGACTGAACTGATAGATACCGAAGACGCTGTACCGGCAGAGGTACGGAACGTAAAACTACCGGCTGTGTCACCGATGCCGTTATAAAGGACCAGACTGGTTCCGGAAAAATCTGTATCCGCAATGCCATCAGTCGCCATACTGCCTTGGCCCAGATAAAACTTACCGTAGGTTCCGCTGTCATAGGCGAAATCGACCTTACGCAGGTTGGTGCGGCTCCAATCCACACCTTTTGGGGTGAAGGTCTGGCTGACGCCATCGGAAGCGCGCAACCCAAGTGCCGTTTCGAAATTGAAGGTAAAAGTACCGCTGCCCACAGGCTGGTTCACCCAGATCCCCACGCGCGTGTTTGAATGGGAGTTATCAACCAGATTGCTTGTGCTGCCTACGCCGTCATCCACCATCTGAAACGCAGGGTTGAATTGGCCATAAATACTAACAAAACCGCCAGAATTATTATCGTACTTCAATTCCGCCTGAACAGGCAGAGCAGCCAACCCTGCCGCTACTGCAAAAAGCGCTGACCTTCTCCAAAATGTTGTCATGACAATTGCCCACTGAATAAAACACTCTATCCCTTTGAGATGTAGCATCCTGTCCGTGAAGAAAAGGGTTTAGTTGATACACCATTGTAGTCATTGCATATTCACCACACGACAACCGATCAAAACAGATCAAGATGTCCTTCAGCTGTGCGCCTGTAACAGGTTGAACGGGTCGTCAAACTCTAGGAATCGCCCTCATCCAATCCCAGATCTGCACCCTTCAAACGGCTTGCAAACACAACGGTCGGCTTCATTAAATTTAGTCCTTTATGAGAATGAATTCAGATCCTGGCATTAAGGATTTAGTCGTAATCTGGGCATAGATAAAGTCCTGCACCTTGTACTAAGGGGGCACGGCGACCACGGGTCGATCGTATTGTCAGAATGACGCCAAAGGCCAACCAGAGCGGTTCGGCTGTAAATGGGGTCAAAAAACCCCCAATATGACTAAAGGAATACATGCTATGACAAGCATTCTGACAAACAATGGCGCAATGGTTGCTCTTCAGACTCTGCAGTCTGTGAACGACAATCTGACCACTGCTCAGAACGAAATTTCCACCGGTAAACGCGTTGGATCCGCCAGCGACAACGCCGCTGTATGGGCGATTTCGAAAACAATGGAATCCGATATCGCGGGTTTCGAAGCCATCTCCGAAAGCCTTTCAGTTGGTGAAGCCACTGTTTCGGTTGCTTCGGCTGGTGCTGAGCAGATCGTTGAAAAACTGACTGAAATCAAAGAGCTGATCGTTTCCGCTCAGTCTGAAAACGTCGACCACACCAAGATCCAAAACGACATCGACGCAAAAGCTGAACAGGTTACAGCAATCATCAACGCTGCTCAGTTCAACGGTGCAAACCTGCTGATGGCTGACGTTGATGGCAATGGCGCGACATCTTTGGGTGTTTTGGCCTCGCTTGACCGTGTTGGCGCAACTGGCACTCCCACCGCGACCGAAATCACTGTTACTACAGTTGACTTTGAAACCAACATCGACCTGGCCTCAAACCTGACATCGTTCACCAACGTCACAGATGCGACAACCGCACTGGGTGAAATTGAAACTGTCCTGGCCGTGGCCATCACTGGTGCCGCTGCACTGGGCGCTGACACAGCTCGCCTGAAAGATCAGGGTGATTTTGTTGGTAAACTGACAGACTCCATGAAAATGGGTGTTAGCTCGATGACAGACACCAACATGGAAGAAGCTTCGGCCCGATTGAAGGCCCTGCAAACCCAGCAACAGCTGGCTGTGCAGTCGCTCTCGATTGCAAACGGTGCGCCACAGTCGATCATGACACTGTTCCGCTAAACCGATCTTTGGTTCGGGGCGCCTTAGCGTGCCCCGAACCGACCAACCCAGTATCCCCTTAAAATAAATCAGATAACACGCAGTGATCGAACCGTATCGCACAGCGTCGCTTTTTAGCGTTTGCTCCCGCTGGAGTTTGAACGCAAACCCCGCATCTTATTCCGACAACAAAACCTGCTGCACAGCCTCATCCCAACCGAGGTAGTATGCGTCTCCATCATGGATTACGGGACGCGCCATCAATTTGGGCTTAGCAGCCAATTGATCCTCCGCCTCTGAATGCTTCAGCCAATCGCTCAACGACCGCCAATCATTTGTTGTTCGATCCACCAACCGATCCCCAAACTCAGCGATCAACGTCGCAAGCTCCGTTTCACTCAATGGCTCAGCCCGCACATCACGGAAGACCACATCTTTACCCGCCTGCTCCATTGCCTTGAGGGCTTTCTTGCAAGTTGAGCATGTGTTTAGTCCGTAAATTATCATGAGCATTCTCCTTTAAGGTCGGCGCTGCAACCTCCTGCATTCTGCCTTTTTATACAAGAGACACTGTTTAGCCAGGCATTCGAAGTGCACCAGAGTTGTTGTGCGAGAAAAGATGACTTCACCGGCCCACGAAGAGGTAAACTAGCCAAGAAGAGACCGGCACAACGGGGACGTTGGATCTTGCAAACCGTCGAGTACTGTAAAATGGTTGTGCTCACCCTCGACGAATACGCTCGTATCACAATCGAGCCCCTCCCACATCATAGCGAGCAATTTAGACTGCCTGATAAACTCTGGTCGTTCCCCACCACCAACCCAAGCCGTCAAGCGGTGCGCGTTTCGCGGCTTGTGCAAAACCGCACTTTCGCGCGTTGCCTCCGCACCATCCAGACACAGTGTTTCATTCATCTTGGTATGCAACAGCGGCCGCAAATCATGCAATCCGCTGAGAGACAACGTATGTACAATCCGCTTTGCTACACTCTCAGGAAGTGGTGAATCCTCACAAATCATCCGGGTCACAAGGTGCCCACCTGCAGAATGTCCGACAAGACGGATGGGGCCTGCTATTTTCTGCGCAGCAACGGCAATGGCCCCACCAATTTGCTGAGTTATTTCAGATATTCGAACATCTGGAGTCAGTGTATAGCTTGGTATGCAAACCGCCCATCCACTTGCACGGACTCCTTCAGCCAAATTGGTCCAGTAAGATTTGTCCAGCCTCATCCAAAAACCGCCGTGCACAAAGACAACCAGGCCCTGCGCTTCAGCCTCTGGATGGACAAGGTCGAACCGCTCCCTTTCTGATGGGCCATATGCGATATCCAAATCGATGTTTGGCGTGTTTTCGCGGTAACTCGCAGCGCGCGCTGCCCAGATGCCGGGCAGCGCGTCAGATCCTTCGACATGCGCCATATTTGCAAAAGCATCATCCCAATCTTGCATGTCGAATTTTCCTCTTATTGAGCTTGATACTGTGGAGTAGATGCAAGGTATTCACCGTAGGCTGGCGCGTTGGGGTATGAGAACTGCTCTGCCAGAGGGTTGTTACGCTTGCGTTTTGTCGCCCCCATATCCCCAAGCAATTCGTCAAAATGCTTGAAGTGGAACGGCGCTGAGCAAAGCCCGCCATAAACCTGAGCTGCCGGGCGTTCCTTGCGGCGCCAATCCAGCATCATCTGCATGTTCCGTTCCATGTCATCACGGCTTGGCTGGCGTTCCAATTGCCCATCAGCATACCGGACCAGCCAGTTTGCGACCATTTCAGCAGACAGGATTGTGCAGAAACTGGAGTTGAAACCGACAAAACCCATTTCGGGCAGGTCCGGGTTCACCGCAAGACGGAATGTCCGGTACTGGCCATCAGCTTCGATCAGCTTGTCGCGGTATGTCTTATCCAGATAAGGAATACCCAGTTTCCATCCCACCGCCAGAACAGAGACATCACATTTAACCCGGTCGCCCGTGGTCAGGACAATTTCATCGCCATCATAGTGATCAAAAGTGCCCTGGATGGGTTTAACTGCGCCCGATTTAAAACTTTCAAACAGACCAGGTGTCACGATGGGAAGCGAACAGGATGCCTCTTTTTCAATTGGGGTGTCCGGGACCATATTCCATTTCTTTAGGCCCAACTGCGCCTTCAGCAGGGTCTCGAGCCCACGAAAGTTCGCCCAGACCAGCGGCTTCAACGCCAATGCAATCACCCGCTGCAACGGGTTCTTTCCCCATTGGTTGAACTGCTGTTCCTGCGCCCGCATATAAAGCAGCCGCTTAAAGTTGATTCCGCCAACAAAATAGGGAATCCGCCAGACATTCTCTCGGTAGACCATAGTGACCTGTTTAGCGCCATTTTTGGCGGCGTTTACGGCAATGTCGGTGGCCGATTTCGACCCACCAAGCACAACCACGTGCTTGCCCTGCATCATCGACGGATCCGTATAGTCCGAAGAGTGCATCACCTCCCCCCCCTGCGCGACAAAAGCGTCCTGACCGGGGTGCGAGATAATGTTCTTTTCGGAAAACTGCCCGGTGCAAATGGAAACAAAATCGAAATCTTGCGTCCGACTGCGCCCAGCCTCGTTGATAGTCAACGTCCACCCTGGCTTGCCATCTGCCCGACGGTCCATAGACGTGATATCGGTGTTCAATCTGAACAGGCGGCTTAGATTATGCTTGGCGGCATAAGAATGCAGATATGCATGAACCTGAGGCCCCTTGGGCCACTCCGGATAGTCCTCGGGCATGGGGTGATCTGTATAGCAATACAGATCCTTGGGGGATTGAGTCTGCACGCCTGGGTAAGATCGAGATAACTCCCATACACCGCCGAAATCATGGCTGCGTTCAAATCCGATAACCCGGTGACCTTTTTCGTCAAACGCCTTGGCCGCAGCCAAGCCGCTGACGCCGCCGCCGATGACGGCGACTGTCTTTCGCTTTACCATGTTTATGACCTCAAGCTTCCGGCGGCGGCAGGAAATCAACTTCGTGCAGTGCAGACAAACGCACCAGTTCTGCGGGGTCAGTGACACCGTCTAACGCGACAAACAGGTCGTACAACTTGCGCGATGGCGCAACGCCAAAGATGCATTTGGCGGATTTGCCGGACCGGTTAAAAATACCGTGTGCAACCCCCATCGGCATCCGGACTGTATCACCGGGGCCAGCCTGATGGATGCTGGGCGCCCCTTTGTCATGTCCGAACTCAACGTCCAGATTACCCTCAAGAAGATAGATCCACTCGTCTTGTGTGGGATGGATATGAGGTGGCACAAAGGTATCAGCAGGAACATCCGCGTGCCAGGTAAAGGCGTTATCGCTCAGTAGCTTTGGCGTGTAGGTCTGCCCGACCACATTCCAGGATGCACCATTGATCCCGTCTGAGGCCGCAGTAATTCCGATTGTTGTCGTCATATCATTTCCTCCCTGTCCTGATATATCGTCACAAAAGCCTAGCAAGTCGGCCCCCAAGGCTTTGTCCAAAAAGCGCAACAATTTCTCCGCCACAGCATAAGTCTTTATTTTAAGCTTGAAATTTATTATGCTGCTAAGGATGACGCGAACAGGACAGGACGTTTCTGCCGAGCCCCTGCGGGCACATCGGCTTTTTCAAACGCAAGACATTGATCTGGCGCGCCAGTTCGTGACCCAAAAGTTTTGCGACCACGATTTGGTTCCGACATCTTCACACCATTGCTTTGATACCCGCCACAATCATGTCGCGGGTCAGATGCTGTCCTTAAATTATCTGAAGTACTCCAGCGAAGTCTCGATTAACCCGGGGGAACTGGATCGCTTTTACTTGATCCAGGTGCCAATTCATGGGCAAGCAACCGTTACAAATGGCTCAAAAGAAGTAGATGTATCGATCAACACGGCCAGCGTTCTAAACCCCATGCAAAATACGCAGATGACCTGGTTCGAAGGTTGCGAAAAACTGCTGCTCCAAATTGACAAAGCCGCGTTACAAACCTCTGCCGAAGCGCTTGTTGGAATGCCGTTGGGGCAGCCTGTTGTCTTTGACCCAAAAGTAGACATGGCTTTGCCTGCAACATCAGCCTGGTGTCACACCCTGAAAGACGCTGTGAAAGTCGCGCAAAATGGCGGTGCATTTGGGGACAGTGCTTTTCGGCATCAGGCAATGTTGGAAGAAAACCTGATCTTTGGTTTCCTAAGCTGCCAGAAAAGCACGATCAGCCACTTCTTTGTGAATGATGAAAAAGCGCTTTCATCCAGTCAACTCCGCCGCGCGAAAACATATATGCTGGAAAACCTTGCTGAGCCGATCACGCTGTCAGATTTAGCTTATCAGGCCGGATGCAGTCTAAGAAGCCTGCAATGTGGTTTCAAAAAGTCCTATGGGTGTAGCCCCATGCAATACCTGCAAAAACAAAGACTTGGCTATGCTCATTTTCTGTTACAGTCGTTGCCACCCGACCATCTTGTAAGCTCGGTCGCCTACGATTGTGGTTTCACACATCTGGGTCGGTTTTCGATTGCTTACCGAAAGGCATTTGGTCAATCGCCGAAAAAGACCTTGGGGCGTTAACAGCCACAACAGGTTATGTGGTGAAACTTTGGTTGGGGAAAATGCGGCAAAATTCGCCCCCAAAACAAAACCCCCACAACCAAATGGCGGCGGGGGTTTTGCAGTTCGTCAAAATCCAATATGATTTACATCATACCTTCACGCTCTAGCTTCTTACGAGCCAACTTACGGGCACGACGAATCGCTTCCGCTTTCTGGCGCGCATTCTTCTCGGACGGCTTCTCGAAATGTTGCTTAAGCTTCATTTCACGGAAAACGCCTTCCTTTTGGAGCTTTTTCTTCAGAACTCTAAGGGCTTGATCGACATTGTTGTCGCGAACACTAACCTGCATGTGGTTTTCACCACCTCTCTAGTTTGAAGTTGCAATGATTTGCAGGAATTGGCCTCATAGCAATTTTGTTTTCGTTTGTACAGCATAACAGTTTCAAGTCACGCAATTGCAGTGAATTTGCCCAGCCCGGCTGTATCACTTCGGGTGAAAGCATCTGAAGTGACCCACAAAATAGACAGAGGGTTTGTCGTATCACTGGTCACCCGTGCCGTGATCATCCCATAAGGCAGGTTCGCCCTCACCCTCTTTGTTCAAGGGATCGCTATTTTCACCACGATATGATGTGTGAGGCAGAACGGCCCAACCGCATTTCTGCACCGAAAGCAAATGAACGCAGGTGCGAGTTTATCAGCTATTGCATAAACGGCAGACCGGTACAGACCGGTTCTGCACTCGCATCATCGACAACCATTTTTCCGATAATTCCGTCAGAGTCCGCTGTTGCACGGACGTATACCTCAACGGTCCAGTTGTCGGGCCCACTACAAAGTGTATCAGCGCCAAAAGACACACTGACGATGTTTTCCATCACATCAGCGGTGGTTTCTCCGTAAGGCATGCCAAGCAAATGGGCCGCGGCAGCTGCTTTGATTTCTGCCTGCGTCGATCGCGTTTGCAGGGTACCGCCGCGCTCACCGGCAAATTCCTTTGTTGGCTCTGCGTTGCAATATCCCCAAAGCCCTGACCAATAATTCCCGTCATAATCGAATGATAAGTCCAACTTGCCCCATGCATTTGTACGTATATTGGGGAATTGCAAATCAGCGGTACAAGGTTCCGAAGATTCTGCTTCAGCCCAGTATCCGTAGTATTTTCCATCCGCTCCGGGACTGGAAAAATACATAAATGCCGATCCATTTTCATATGAAGCAAAGCAAAGATCCGACCTGATACAGCTGAGCTCCATCACCCCCCAGCTTGTCTCGTAGAAAGTCCCATTTGGCAATGTCTGGGCCGAAGCGCCTGTTACCAAAAGAAGAAAGGGAACTTGGGAACCAATTCGGTATAGATTTTGATACAAAGTCATCGGTCTTCTAATCCTTATTTGAGAAAAGGAAGTGGTCCAAACCTGTCGGTATATTGAAAGACAAGCAAGCTTTATCGCGTCGCCGCTAAAATGAGATCACGGGTGGCTTAGTTGTACAAATCCACAGACGCTCGTAATTCTCCTTTTCTTGGCGGGACTTAACCTGCGATCCCTGTCGCAGGTTGACCAAGGGCAATGTAGCGATAGAGCGGCGCGACGCGGATTTGGACTTCCGCGAACCGACGGTCAAAATCCCTGGCCATGAGGCTTTGCCCCTCAACTTCTAACAATGCATCTTAGTCTCGACGCGGCGCCCGCGGAGCTAACCGCTCCTACGCCGCAGAGTACAGCCCAGATATCGTAATGTGTTTACGGCTTTGTTCCGGGCAAAGGCTCCTGCCTTGTCGGTTGCCACGACTTGGTACTCTTGCGCGATGGAATAACAGCACAGGCATTCCACTCGCCTTCGCCCTATAGCTTGATGCCGGTGCTATCGGTCAAGCGGTCACGGACTCCGAGATACGGAAGGCTCACGTCCGGCCTCTTTTGATGGTGGCAACGGGTGTTAAAGCCATCAAAAAACAAAGTGGTGCGGGTGAAGGGACTCGAACCCCCACGCCTCGCGGCGCCAGAACCTAAATTTTACGTGGATTGTTGAAATTCAAAGGCTTAATCAAAAAGTTTCCCAAGACATAGCAAGAACGAAGGAAGAAAGCGGGAAATGCTCTTTCAACTTGATTTGCGAATAATTCGCGCGCCGTGCTGTAGAGTAGCTGTCTGGTTGGACGACAGCTTTAGCACTACAATCTCGAAAAGCGGACTTGCGACGGCCATACCGTCCGCCGGCTGATCTGAAACAATATGGCCATTCTGATCACGAACCACGATGCGGTGATCAACTTGTATTTTCCCCAAGCTGATTTCCTTTCACTCACTAGCGCTTTTGATCTTTGTTACCCGATTTGAAAAAAGGAACAAACCGCAAACAAATGCGAATTTCGAAAACCGCAAGATATGGTCTGCAGCTTTTTATCGGTTCGCCAGTGCCTTTGCCATTTCTACAGCCTGGTCCGCAGGACTACTCGCCTTTGAAAACTCAACCTTGTCAGCAGCCAAAGCTGTTGAAAGTTGATCAAAAGCTGCTACATCGATTTTAGTAAGCCCTTCCGATAGCAGTTCAAGAGCATCCGCACGACTGTGATGGAAACCAGCTAGGCGAATGTTGTAACGGTAAAGCCCACCAAGCGTTGCCAATAGAAAAAGTAAAAGAATACCGGGTGGCATTTGCTGTGCCAATGTTTGCCACCACCCGTCTTGGTTCGAACGCAGAAGTTCATTCCAACCTTGCAAGCAAGAAAGGGTCAAAGCCTCTAGGTTTCCATTGGGCTCAGACACCTTTGCGTTGCTTCGCGGCTCTAATTCACCTCTGCAAATTGTCAGAAATTTCTCAAAGTCCCGATTTTCCTCTTCGCGGACCAATGATTGTGGAAACTGATTTAGAACTTCTAAGTTCGCCTCAGCGTCCATCAAACGGTTGCTCTGAAATTCAAGTTCAGCCTGAAGACGTGCTACTTGTCGACGCCTAGGAGTAAGAACATTAAAAATATGCCTAGGCTGCTCATCCATGAAAAAAATCAGCTTTTCCAGCTGAGTTCTTTCCTTGGTCAGCAAGCCCTCCGATCCAATCACAAAATCGGCAGCATTTTCATTACTAACTAGTCCCGAACTCCCAAGCGATGCTACGGCATCAGATAGATGAGACCCAAATCTCATCAACAGGTTATAGCCATAGAAAAACGCCTCTCCCTCCCCCAGATCGACATGTTTAACAAATCCACCCTGATACTCCGGTAAAGCAGAGAGTGTAAATGAGGCCCCACTATCGCTTGATTGAAAGGTCGAGTTCCCACCTCCGTAAATGACTATTGTGCTATCGCCCAAGATGGCATGTTCTTCGTAAGCGAAACTGGAATCGATTCCCCCTGGCTCTGCGGGATACGAAAATGAAACTCCGTTGTCCGTAGATCTGAGAATCGCACCCGAGGTCCCAAAGATAAGAACGGTTCCGTCACCCATGACCGCAATTTCGTTGTAAACTTCATTGTCAATTATTCCCTTACCCCAACCTGTTAGAGAAAAAGTACTTCCATCACTCCTGGGTATTGTTGAATGCGAAAATGAAACTCCATTGTCTTCTGATCTGAGGAACGCGTGTTCATCCCCTACAATCAACACAACGCCTCCACTTAGTTTGGCATGTTTGTAGAATACTCCATCGATACGTGTATCCTCTGGCAACTCTGAATACGAAAAGGAGGCCCCATAGTCCTCTGATCTAAGAACTTTCCCTTCGTCGCCGAAAACCAGCAACACGCCGTCGCCCAAGTCTGAAATTCCATGGGTCCTGCCCCATCCTTCTTTGTCCGTCAGCAAAAATGAACGAGAAAAGGAGGTTCCGTTATTCATCGATCTAAGAACCGTTCCGTAGTCCCCAAAAATCAAGAATACACCGTCTCCCAGATCGGCAAAATGATGATAAATCTCAGCGGGCTGCAGATCATCATGCAATGCAGAGCGAGTAAATGAGCCACCTCTGTCCCTCGAAATGAGGATTTTGCCATTACTTCCAAAAACCAGAATTGAACCGTCGCCCAATTTGGCATAATCGACGAAGCGTTGCTCAATGCCCGTCTTCCAGTCTGGCAGAGCAGAGGCTACAAAAGTAGCCCCACTATCGATTGACTGGAAAACCGCGCCATTACTTCCAAGAATTACAACCGTGCCATCATCTAAATCGACAATGTCATAGACACTTCCGGCACCGTCTAGTTCTTCTGGAAGTGTCGAGATCGAAAAGGAAATGCCGTTGTTTGTCGATCTAAGAACCGTTCCGTAATCCCCAAAAATCAGCACGGTGCCATCAGACAATTTGATATGCTCAATAAAGTCCTCAGTTTCGTTGAGCCCCTCAGGCAAAACAACCCTCTGAGAATACTCTTTGACGACCGACACCCTCAAAAACGAATCTCTATTTCCATAAAGAAGCACGTCGTTTCCTAGTTGAACGTGCCCAGAGAAATTAAGTTCTTGGTTATTTTCCGATTGAAAGGATCCATCCGTGAATTTCGCCCCCAACTCCAACTCAATCCTCTTTTGAGTAGCTACACGCTTCGAAGATATGGTGTTGATCGCATCTTCAGCCTTTGTCGTGGTCAAAACCAATGCACCACGTCGTCCATCAACATACAGTTTCCAAAAAGGTTGGCCTAAATAAAAAAACAGACCCACTACGACCACTAGATACAGGAAAAGCAATAGCCGTGATGCCCGAACTGCAGCTGTCGTAGCACGCAGGCGTTGCTGACGAACCAATCCACCAATACGACCATCAGGAACATTCCATTCGGCATTGAGAGCCGCGTATCTTAGGTCAACTCGGCGATCAAATTCTGCCTGCAAACCATGCGAGTAACTATTTTTCACAATATGATCGCCCATGTTCAAACACTATTTCTGACTCCACTGTTGGTTCTTAACGACAGTACCCAGCACGTCGAATTCGTGATTTGGCCGCGGGCGTTTCTAGATGGCGATACCGACCACCAGAGTATCGCTGGCAATCAAGCGCATAACCCGCAGAGATTACCGCAGCACCAATGTCTTCCCCTCCGGCGTAGCAGATTCCGATGTATCGGTCATAAGACCGCACGCCATTCAATTGACAATCGATCGATTTCCCCGTCAAGAAATTCACCATCCAACGCCGAGCATCTTTACCCGCACTCGTTTTCAATTCTGGAGCATCAACGCCCTGCAGCCGGACAGGTGTTCCATCAACAACAATCGTATCTGCGTCCCGAACCTGAAGACTTGCAGACAAAACTGGACCGGTAGCAAACAGAGCTACCGCAAGCAAAATGCTGAACTTCAAAAATTTCCCTCCCAAACTGGACCTGTTCTGAGCCTAACCCTCACGAATTTCAGCCAAAATCGCCGCGAGGGCCAAAAAGATGAGGCAAAAGGCTGCGACCGAGATATTTAGGTCTAGGTCCCTTCCTGGACCCGCGTACCGCAGAGCAGCCTCGTCATTTGCAAAAAGTTTTATTGACGCGCTAAACGCGCTCAGCCCGATCCCGAACCATCCTACAATACGCAAGATTGCAACCAATTAAAATTCCTCCTTAAATAAATCAAATCACCAGTATTCGCCTAATCGCAAACTGGCCTCTCTAGCTGGAACTACCCTAGGTAGGGGATTGCTCCTTAATTGAACGCCCGTGATCTCGAAGCGGCATAATCAATTTTGTCAAATGAACAGGACTGGGCTGCGCTGATAGATAGTTGTTGCCGCGCTGACAGGTCCTTAATCTCTTCGCAGTGCAGCCTCCCGGTATTCTGTCGTGAGTGGTGACCGTCTCAGACAGGTGCATTTGCCTTATTCTTCATGAGAACCACTACCTCCTTGCCAATTTTATCTAGGTTCTCGTTGACAAATTTTTCGACTAGAGGTCTGCAAACCTTTTCAGATTTAGCCTTTTTTTCGATTGCAGATCCCGCAATCTCTGGCGTTTCCCCCAACTTAACCACACGGTTACATATATCGATATGGTAAGAGTTGTACCAATTCACGAAATACTCCAAAATCGACGATGACCCGGTCGACCAAACAACATCCACGGCCTTATTTACGACTTTCATGGAAATGTCTGCTTCTACAAGATTTGGATAAAGAAATAGCAGTTCACCTCCATATTTTTTGAAAAGATAAGGCTGCATTTTGCGCAGATTTTTATCAATAACTTTCCCTATCAAGCCGCTTTTTTGGATGTACCGTCCCATTTCATCAGCGAAGGGAGTAAGGCGTTTTGCTATTGCGCCCCCCACTTTAGAGAGTACGACACCCTCTGCTGATTTGATTGCGACACGGCAGGTTGCCCCTTTAAATCCTCCGTTGGCTGTCCATTTAGAGGAGTTCAGGAGACCACTGAACGCTTCGGTCAGTGATTGTTTATAGCCAGCAGTTATAGCTGATGCCAGAACAGGTTTTCTGGTAATAAGCGTGAGCATAATCTCCAACGCAACAGTGGATACGTCATCAGCAACCGACACAACATCTAAAAAAGCGTCAACAGAGGCCCCACTATCATCAACTGTCTTCTGTAAGGTACGCCCTGCAATGTTTATATATGTGATTGCGTTCCTTCGATGTTTGTCCCCTGTGCTCATGCTTTTTGCATCAATCTGTGCAACTTTTGTTTTTGCCTTTTTTATTGCAGTTTCTGCCTTGGAAAGATTGTCGCCAGCGGTTTTATAGTATCGCATATTCCCCGCGAGCAAGACGGCTGCTGAGGCGATGGTATCATTATGTAGGATATTGTAGGCGCGTCGAACACTTGCAATACGTTCTTCAACCGACCTTACTTGCTCAGATAAGCTATTAGACAACTGTTTGAGACATTTTTCTATTTCGGAATCGTCGCCAGCACACTGCTTGCCCCCGATTTTGATCACTCGAACTCTTTTGTCTTCTTTTTTTGCGGCGGGTTTACTCAGAGCTTTGTGTGTGGCTCCGTCTGGAGTGATGACGCCATCAACTCGCAGGCATTTTTCCTTTTGAAAGGCCTTAAGAGCAGTGAGGAATGAGCTGTCAACTTTTGGCGTCATAGAGACTTCTTTGAACCCCACACTCTTGGCATGTTTGTTCAAAAGTTGCTTGATGGTTTTCAGGTCGTCGGGGCGGTTCAAGCTCCACTTACCAAGTCCAATCTGCGCATATATCTTGCCAGTTGGCATCTTAATTTTAGGGACGAAGACCTCCCAGCCAGGTTCAATTTTGCTAGGAACCTTAGTCTTTTTGCGAAGTTCTTTATTGAAAGGCGCAGCCCAGATTTCTTTTTTCCAGTCAACAATCATATATGCCTTGGCAATCTCAGATAGCGTTTCACCCTTCTTTACAATGTGCTTTTGAGTTGCGGCCATTCAATATTCCTCACACAATCAAAAAAACGCTGCATATGCCGCAATAACATTACCAACCGCGTTTTCTAATGAGCAACGCACAGTCTTTGGGCAATATGATAAGTATAGTTGAGGTTTACCGTTTCTAAAGGAAAATCGAACTGGGTTGAAATTCAACCATGAGTAACTGTTGTATATTTGGAGTGGATTACCACTCCACCTGGTTGAAGGTGCGGGTTTTCAGATACTGGTGACATAGGCGAACTGGAACTGCCACAGTTTGACGCCTCTCCGGTATTGGACTTGGACCGATACACAGCGCCACTCATCACTCGGCAGAATATCCGCCGACACAAATGCAAATTCCGCTCCACGCCGTAAAGCTAGCTCTTCACCATGCACCGCCACATCCGATGGGTCTGTGAACAAGAACTGAGGAACTACCGGCTGATCAAAGTCGACTAGATCATCCAAACCCGAACTTTCTCAGACATGCTTTACTCGCCTCGCAAAGTGCCTTTTGTTCATCTGCGCGGAGTTGCTAGAGAGTTAAGAAATAGTCCAATGAACACGATCCCGAACAATGTTTGCAATGCAACTAACATCCTCCCTCGGTGTGTGACTGGCGCAATATCCCCATATCCGAGCGTAGTAATTGTAACGGTACTGAAATACAGCATTCTCGCAAATTTTCCGTCCAAGGCGTCGAGACCACCCGCGGACGCTGACCTAAAGAGAATGACATCGTCCACTATTTTACTCGGCAAAACTATGCTTGGCAAACCTAATGTCGTCTCTTCATCAACGGTACCGAAACAACTGTTCGCGGCTTGCGCGATACTCGAATAAGATATTTTTGTTTCCCCTGTATAAGATTCGTTCTTCACAAATAGTGCGGTCCGTCCTCCGACACCGAATTGCTTCGTCTTGGTGTTCAACTGATACTTACTTGCATTTCTACCGGGGATTTCAAAATGGTCTATGTGGTGGCGTGAGTAGCCAACCACAAGACCTTCGGGTGGTAGTGTTCCAAATGACCTATCTGCCCTGTAATCTCCGACAGTCAAAAAAGCGTCGCGTCCTCTTCCTTCAAACCAACTGTCCTCGACATCAGGATCGAAGCCAGAAACTTCAGAACTGAAGCCATAAATTGCGATTTCGGCTCGTCCGGTTTCGAGGTCCAATGATGGGTAAATCTTGAACGGTACAAGAACATCGCAACCCTCTGCCGCGCTGATCAGATGACTTTCAATTCTCCGTGCTAACTCGTCTAGTTGTGGGTCGAAATGCAGGTTGGATGACCTAAAATCTCTTGAAAAGAATGAGTAGATCAGAGCGAAAAGTGGGATTAAAAGGAGATATGCTAGTCCCCACACAAATCTTCTTATTGCAGCGAGTTTCATTTTATTCTTCCTTCGCGAGCCAGCAGCGACGGTAGAGCCCGAATTGCATGCTCGCGATCTCCTCTAAACTTTCCACTGCCTACATTACCCAAGAAAACTTGCTTTCATCAAATTCAATTCACACTGCAGAATCTATCCCACCTTTCAAGAACTACACGTAATAGCTCCTTTGTTGGACTAAGTTGTCCCCCAGTCATCAGCTCGATCCGATGGCTTAGGCCATCTTGATATCTCATCCATGTGCCCTTCAAATAGACCCTTATTTCTCAAAAATTCTATGTGTGTGATGTACCTAGATCGAAACATTCCTTCCAGCGCTTGAAAGTTCGAAACGCGAGAATGAGCAACTGATGCTATAATCAGATCGTGAAAGTTGATAGCCAGATCAACTGCGGAAACATGGAGCTCCACTAGTTGACGAGACGCCCCACCAGCTTGGGCAGCTTCCATCAATTCATCTTTCGATTTTATCAAACTTTCACCTCCCGCTCGCGCATTTAGAGATAGCTCGATCTCTAAGGTAGTTTCTCGACCTTCTCCATTGATGCTGGAAATCGAAATGGGTCGCCGCATGCTTTCGGTGATGTGAAGGTGAATTTCTCGTACCGTGGACTCTAGATCTGCCCGTTTTTCGCGATCGTTCTGGCGTTTTATTTCCTCAGAGCGATGTCGGATTTCTTGAGAGATAGCATATGCTGAGATTGGTATCGCAATCGCGGTTACCAACGAGGACATGTAACCCGCGAATTTGACAAAATCCGTATCCACCCAAGTATCCGGGTAAGGCAAAAGGTATGCGCTTGCGCCAGCAGCAATTACCGCTACCCCCAAAAACAATACGATTTTCAAAATTCTCTCCTTAATCGGATTCGGTTCCGAGCCCCGCCCAATCGGTCCAGATCCAAACTGGTCGCACTGGTGGGGTTGTATCAATCACCCCTATTTTTGTTGACAGGTGAGACGCCACGCAAGTTAAACTTCTTACCACGTTTATCGGCCACGCTTTGACCGACAGCCTTAAACAAAACACCGGCAAGATCTTGAAGCGCATCGTCTCGCAGACCCCTACGAATACCGCCCATAAAGTATCTATCGCGAGTAAACGTTTCCGTATCTTCTATCAGGGTCAACACTTCAAATTGTTCCTCAGAAATTTTTAGCCCCAGCGAACGGCAGCAAGATCCAATAGCGCCAACTTTGTGAGAAAAGGTCCTTCTAATCTCGCTTTCCGACATATCCTGTAAGAGCAAATAGGCCTTCAGATACAACTCTATCGCCATGACAAACAACTGACGTCTTGGAAAGGCTGGAAGATAACTAGTTTTCGTCGCATCCTCCAATAGAAGTCGCAATGCGGAGGTCTCATAGCTGCGCCCAACATTTACATAACCTATTGCTGGATCATGGATATCACCCATATCAGGCTCCTTTTATGTACCTTCCACACCAGCACCAATAACCTCGGAAACAAGCTCATAGAGAGCTGCAGCGGCATGCTCAGCACTCGGAATATCAAGATTCTTCAGGGATATAACTTTTGCTGACATCAAGTACTCAGACTGCTTAGTGGCGTAACTGCGATAAATATCAGCAGCCCGGTCACGAACTTCTTCTGCACGAGCATCTATCCTTGCTTCCAAGGCTGGTTCCAGCGAAATAAAATCGAAATCCACATCCGCCTTTGTCCTTCGTGTCAAACACAAAACATATGGGATTTGTTCCTTCTGGCAACGTTTGTAATGCAGATCAATTGCTCTCACGTCCGCTTTCGCGGCCTTCAAATATGACATTCTAACAATTCTCCTTAGCTGGACATTCAACATCTAACTACCTCAAAACGCACTCAAGTCACTTGATCAAAATCTAAAACAACTACAAATTGCAAGCGCCAGCCTACCGCTTGAAACATTTAGATTGATCCCGACTAGGAAATATTCATGAAGTTCATTTGTTCGACAACTATTATGACGATGGTACTTGCATCAGTTGCAATCGCAGCACCCGTTGAAATTATCCAATCCCCCTCAGGGGATAAGCTGGTCTATTCTAAGTGCAAGACAAAGCCAAACAAGTGCATGGCTCAAGCTGCAAAAACATGTAGCGGCCCATATCAAGTAATTGATAGCGAAAGCCACGCCGGGGGCCTATTTGCAGACTTAATGCCTGGTCCCATCACGTGGTACTCAATGACAGTTCAATGCGGAAAATCGGACGGGGCATTTCCAAATTTTCAATTCCGCGGTCAGAGCTACCAACCGCCAAGCTACGTACAGTGCAATACTTATGGTAGCTCTGTAATTTGTCTTGGGAACTAGGCACGATAAGAAGGCGAATTTAGGCCACTACCCCCTGCCGTGTCGCCACCTTCGACATGTCAATCAAAGACACACCCGACATAGCCAGGCCGGGCACCTTATCGTTGACCGTGGTTTCGGCACCCAATCCCATCCACTCCAGCAGCAGCAGCTCCCAGAGGAACCAGCCGTTTTCATCCACCTTGCGGATAAGATCACCGGTCAAGACCAGATTGACGCTATAGGTCGTATCCATGACCGGCTCCGTGGTCATCTCGCCCTGGGCATTTCTTTCCGCTGGCTCCAGCAGAACAGCAACCGGAAAGAAGTTTGCATGGGGCACCTCTTCGACCCATTCCCGCAACACACCGTTTTGCGTCTCTTGCCTTACCACCATCAGGTTTTTGGTCAGTGCCGCCGCTTCAACATGGGCAGGGCTGGGGGCGTTCAGTGCAAAGCTGACCTGAGTAATTGTGCCGTGTTCGTCCTCGACAACGTCGGCAAAGACCTCAGTTCCTCGAATAGTATAGGTCATGCTACCAACTCCCGCACCAGATCAATTCCAGAGGCACCAAAGCGCAGGTCAAGCTTTGACAGGACAACAGGGCTTTCAGGTGAAATCTCTAGTGCAGCCCCACCTAGATAGGGGAACCCTGAGACAGCTTTCGATATCGAAAATCCGCCATGTTCAGCGACCGACATGTCAGTATCCGAGTAGGACCCAGCAATATCAAACGGGACGCCCATGCCCGGTGCCCAGGTTGAGGCGTCACCGCTGTAGGTCAGAACACCGTCAACACCGTGGATCACCACCAAATCACCAGAGCCGTTGACGCTATCAACCTTAGCCCCAAGTCGGTTCCCGCTATCTCCATAGATCTCCATGAGTGTCAGCGTCGAGAAATTGTTAAGTCTCTCATAGGTCATCAAGCCAGCCATATGCACAGTCAGATCTTGGATCACCTCCGGCCCATCCTGTCGCGTGGGCATGTTGACCTCTTTGATGCTGGCCCTAAATGTCGAGGTTTCCCCACCAGTGAACTGCCGCCCAGATACGTTAGGCGCAACGCCGGTGGCTGTCCAAAGCGTGGCGCGGCCTGTGTCGCCGGGGTTGAGTGTGCCTTGATTGTAATCGGTGCCGCCCTCGGAGACGTAAGCACCCATTGCAGGCCCCGCGAGGTGATCCAAAACCACTAGATAGGTCTTGCCAATCTCAGCGACGAAATCGCAGTTCGCGCGGGCGGTCCCGGTTGTGTTGACCACATCCACACCGCCCAGCTCAGCATTATAGATCATTGAGCCGCCGATGCTTGATCCGTCATCCCATCCCGGCAAGCCAGGCGCAGGTAACGTGGTCAACTCAGGCTCTTGATCATGGTCCACCAAATGGCGTGCCAGGGTCACAGCCGAAAGTGTCAGAACATCCTTGGCGCGGCTGGTTGCAGCCCCATCGGAAAGAATTGGCGAGGTTGGAACGTGGCCATCCTCAAACTGGAGAAAATACACTGTGATATTCTCACCAGCCACGTTGCTGTCTGGCCCAACCCCAACCGACACAACACCGCTAACATTGGCCGTGTAGGTGCAAAAGATCAGATGACCACCGGGCACCGCCAGTTCACGGATAACAGTGGCTGTGCCTGCATTCTCAGTTGTGGACGCCAACGCGCCGATAGGTCCTCTGATGTGCGTTTCCGTGCTAGAGAGTTCATGCCGGATCGCAATGCGGCACCGGCCACTTGTTCCCTCTTTGACGAAGGCCGTGATGCTAGAGGTTTGGCCAGCAACAACAGCCATTTCAGCCGATGGACGCGCTCGGTGCCATGTCTCGCCATCGGACGTGACCACGACACCAGCGAAGCGGCCCAAGAAGTTATCGGCTGCTGCGGCGAACGAGGCACCAGAGACCCACCAGTCAGTAATGTTTGCGACCGCCTGCGCAATCTTGTTCGTCCCAGACGGCTCTAGCAGCAATCCAACAGACGTCCACATGCCGTTCAACCATTCATGATGACCATTACGCGGTACACCCGGCGCAGCGGTCACTAGATGGCCAAGTGCGTTGATATAGTTGCGACTGCCAGCAGCCTCAAAATCAAACAGATCAAGAATGCCAGGACCAACGCCACCGACGTAGCGGTCAGCGATGAAATCTGCCATGATTTGAGAGGTGTTGCGGATGGGGTGCATGGGCCTTGTGATACTGACGCCAACGCCGATCATCAGGAGCCTCCCTGAATGTCCGTTGCGGTGGTGCCGGTTGCAAACACGCGACGGACACGACGGGGATAATCCTGCCCCGGTTGAAGGTTCTTCAGAATAGTTGGCGGGTCTGCTGGATCGTCCTTTTTCATATGCACCGCAACATTGCCTGCACCCCCTACGGTGATAATGCGGGTCATATATTCCAGATCGGCATCGTCGTTTGGAGTGATATCGAACACACGTTCAATTGGGCTTTCCAAGCCAGCAAATTGGCCTTCTACTTCGTCAATGATTGGCATGGGGGGTCTCCGACGTTTTGGAATTTGGAAATTTGAAGCGGCCGCTCAGCGCGGCCCGGTTGGTTTTAGAATTTCAGCAATGGTTTCTAGGCGGTCATTGGCGCAGTGACGCCCGCGCATCTCAGCGCCCGCAGCATCGATCCACTGCCCTTCAGTGCTTGGTTTTGGCCCGGTGTATCCTGAACAGGGTTGCAGCAGGTCGGGCGGCACTGGGGGTGGTGGTGGCGTGATAACAACAGGATCACGGCCACAGCCGCTCAGCAGCAGCACGCAGCAAAGGAGACAAAGGCGCATCGCGGCCCTCCATGGATTGCAGGTCATTGAGTAAAGCGTCCCACTGGCGGGCGTGATCAGCGGCGCGGGCCAGATACACGCGGTGGACGCGGGCGGATTCAAGCGCCTGCTCTTGGGCGATACGAGCCGTGGTGATCTCGATTTGCGCTGCAGCAAGCTCCCCCCGCAACTGGGTGCGGTCCTGCACCAGATCGACCAGCCACCAGCCTGCAAGCGCCAGCGCCAGATAGGGCAGAAACCGCAGGGCCTGCATCATCAGGTCTCACCGACCATGCAAAGATGGTGCTCCGCCCCCCTGCGATTCACCAAGCCGCGCACAACGCGTCGCCCAGCCCTGTTCCACCAGGTCAGGGCCTCACAGCCCCCAATGATATCACCGGCGTTCAGGCGGCGTGTGGCTGTGCTGCGCCCTGCCCCGCGTATACCGACATTCCAAGCCAGCGACACATAGGCAGCGTCACGCGAGGGTGTCAGCCGCTGCCGTTTGGTTTCAGGTGTAAAATACTTATGCAGGGCGTCACGGTAAGAGGTTAGCCCGCGCATCAGGTCCGCCTTGCACTGGGCATCACTTCGATAATCGCCCTGCCGCACCCCCTGCGTCTCGCCATAGCAGATAGTCCAAACTGGTGGTTTAGCGATCCGGTCCAGATAGGCATGGTTTTCCTTGCCTTCCCAGACCATGACATGTGGCACCAGGACCCGCATGGTGGCCTTTTCAGTGGTCTGCGCCGCTACCTGCGAGGCAAGGATCACTGAACTAAGAACAAGAATCGCAACGACAATGCGCCGCCGGATCGCGCCCTTACTTGTTTGTAGGACCACCCGGCCAAGGATACCCAAAGCGATGATCCAGATTTGCAGCATCGTCCACATAGCCGGGTTGGTATCCACACCCGTCGCCAGATAGATGGCATCCGGTGCACATGTGACAGCAGCAAGGACGTAAAAGGCCAAGGCGGTATAGGATCGCAGAACAATGCCCCGCCAGTTTTTATCAAACATTTCAAGTCTCCAATTGGAAAGACCCCGCCAAAGGCAGGGTGGGTTCAGTTTCAGTTTTTGGGGTTGGTTTAGCTCGGCAATTTGCCAGCTAGTTTCGCCTGCAGCTCACGGCGCTGCAGCCGGTAGGTGGCGACTTTGAACCAAAAATTCACGCCAAACCCGGCCAGCGCCAGGACAAAGCCACCGATGGCCAGCCATTGGGTCAGAGACAATGCCCCTACACCGGCAATGGCTGCGCCGCTAATGGTCGTGAAATTGGCCAGCCCCTGAAGCTTGCTATCGATCATGGAGCACCCCCTGCAGCTTTGGCCCATGCTGCCGTGACTGTGGCAACGCTTAAGTCAACGGCTGGATCAACGGACTTCGCAAAGCCCTCAAACTCACCGATCAGAGCCAGCGTGTTGTTCAGATTAAAAGTGTCTTTGTTTCGATATCTCGCCAGCAAACCGCGCATATCTTGACTTTCTTCTTCTGGTCGGCCCGCGAGGCTGGCAATCATCCCATCCCAAACCAGATCCCAGTCTTTGCTGGCTAGGAACCCTTCGAACTCAGACTTTGAAAGATTGGGAAGCTCAGGCTCAAATGGTAAGGCTGGCAAGCCAAGCGTATCAGCAGCCCAAGCCGCGCGGGCTGAGGGATCCGGCGGCACATCCACAGCGTCAACAATGCTGTGGGTGGCACCTTCTGGTACAAACCGCGCCGCCGCTTCATCTGGGGTCAAACCACTGCCTTCAACCAAGGTCATCACAGCAACCGAACCGGCCTCGTCGGCATAGACAATTGATTTTTTCATGGGGCTACCTCGAAATCAGTACTGTAATGTTGTCAAAATCCCTGCTCGTGCCTGTTAGATTGGTGGTAAAAAACGAGACAGAACCAACAGCTTTGGTCTCCCCAATTATGTAACCGCGCTCATCGCCGCCTGTATCGAAGTCGAACGCACTGATTGAAACGCCATAGTTCGTGTCTGGCTGGTCATCATAAAAGTGGACGGTGTAAGGGCCACTAGGGCTTTCTTTCACAACGGAGGCGACCCCCTTGCTAGACCGAATTGAAACCGCCCCGGTACCGTTGAAGTTTACCCGCACTGGGAAAACTGTAGACGCTGACTCTTCGACCGGCGCAAACAGTGCTTTGCCTTTTTCAAAGGTAACGATACCAAGGGGATCGGTCAGCGCCTCACCTGCGGGCATGACCATCGCCGCCTTGTCGGGGCCATGATAGAGGCTAACCTGAAGTGCGCCTGTTTCAGTCAAGTCGGCGGTTAGAATGTTACCCTTCTTCTCACTTGCGGTATTTCGAACCTCGACAAGATAGACTTCATTGTTGACCAGCGTTCGGGCAAGAAAACCTTTGCCGGTTTCTTTGAGATCGAGAAGCGGTGCCCCGTTTTCAATCGTAAGACTGCCGGTCAGCTTGCCACCAGATCTGAGCAATCCCAGAGCAGCGATTGCCTCAAGCACCCGCAAGGGGGTCATGAGTTTGGTATCATGCTCCCCGGCTTCCGCCTGGGTCTTGGTTGCCAGCGACAGACGCTCTGCAGCCACCTTGCCCGCATTCAGATTTGCCGCATCCCGCAGGAACGCAGATGCACCCGTGATGAGACCAGTGGCTGGGTTCACCCGTAACACCAGGTGATCCACTACACCGTCAAAATACATCAGATCAGTTTGCGTGGCGCTGACCGACTGCGCCCATAGCATTCCCGGCATCGCATAAGCCGGACGCTCTGATCCGTTGTGATTTGAATGCAGCGCCTCAAACAACAGCTGGAGATCAGAACCACTCCGTTTTGTTGGGTCGAAGTCTGCAAGCCCGTGCTGGGTCATTTTGCGTCCTCTTCTAGATTTTTGAATTTACTGAAGTCGGCCATAGCCCTTGGCGATGTAATCGAATGTGCAGGCAACGCCCTGCCCCAGATCATCCAGAAACTGCTGATGGAAACCTGAAGCATTGCCAGCTGTCCGCACAGATCGTGCGCCTACTGGCAGACCTTGCCCATCAACCGCAATCGCTGGCTTACCCAAAAACGGAGGATCAAAGCTGACCTGCACACCCTCTGCAGGGCAGACGATATCCGCCCCTTCTACAATTCTGTCCGGCACATCGATCGTGACGGTCAGAGCCTTTAATACAGGCGATGTCGTGACACTTGTTGAGGTGAAGACCACCCGGAACCTGAAGCCTCGCGCCAGATAATCCCCCACCAGAAACCCTGCCCAGTCAGTCCAGACCGCGCTTTGGTCATTTGGATCCTCGGTAGTGGTCGAGATCTGCAACTGCAGCCCAGCCGGATCAACCTCACTGCCAGACCAGGTCGCGACATCAAACCATAAACCCCATTCAGACCAATGCTCCCCAAGATCAAATGCAAACCAATCTAGGGCCGCAGTGACACGGCTGGTCATCACCGCCGACAGGTCGGTGATCTGAGAGGATGTAAAGGTCGCCTGATAGCTATCCTGTGGGGGCAATCCCTCGGGTAAAAGCTGCAGGCCGCGCGCAGTGCGCGACAGTCCAGCATCGAGGTCACCGACAAAGTCAGGATGCAGGGCCACCTCTTGCACAACATTGAACCCAACCAGGTCCGCAATCGTTGACAAGATCACGGTGGGGGCTGCGCTATAGTCCCCCCAGTGGCCCACAGCCTTGATCAGGTAGCTGCCTGCGAGGGCTGGAACGGCGACAGAGGTGCCCACCACAGCGCGTTCAACGTCCACCGCCTCATTCCAGCAGCCAGAGCTTCCAGCAGCGAGGTGTCTGATGGCATAATGTTTGGCGACAGGCCCTAGGCTATCCCAGGTAAGGTGTGCCTGGTCACCAAGGACCCGCAGACCAAATCCTTGCACCAGGTCAGGTTTCACCACGGCGGCGTCACGGCTGACCTCTTCCACCACCGCTGCAGACAAAACACCTGCGCCATTCCTCGAATAGATTTTCAGGGCATAATCTCCAACAAAAGGGAGATCTACGGTCACGGTGTTGCTGGAAACCTCACCTCTGGAAACTTCTGCCCCACTCTCCAGATCGAGCAAGACAGCAAGCAGAGAAGAGGTGATGAACCGATCCTGCGCAACAACCTCACCAACCCACTGAACCCTTGCAGGATCAGCCGCCACCTCGATCACCGAACCGATGATGCGCGGCGCAGAGGCCAGTAGAGTTTCGCGCGGCACAACTGTCGTGATTGTTGGCACATAGGGTGGAATGGCCCCTTGATCCGCCAACAGAACCGCTGGCGCTGCAGGCACGCCCTTGAGCTTGGCCTGCATCTCCTCGCCATGCTGGATCGATGTAATCAGCACTTCCATGCTTTCCTGCGTCATTTCCTCAATGGAAACCAAATCACCCAATTTGATGCCCGCCGCATTCACGGTCTCAGCAACAGTCCAGATCCCATCATAGGAGGTCGGTGGATTGGCCCGAAACACCAGCTCAGTTTCAGACCCCCGGCGCAGGCAAATTCGGTAATCACCCGCTTCTGGCGACAGAAATTCATCAAGGGTAAAGCTGATCAGGTTGCCACTGCCATCACTGGTGATCTGGCTAATCCTGCCTGACCCCACACCGATCAGCGGCACATCATGCACCAGGCGCACCTTGTCACCCATGTTGACCCGCAAATGGTCGAGATCACTGCTCCAGCTGAACTCTTCCGGGCGCAGGATCGCCTGCGCCAGATGATAACGCCCAAGACGCCAGGCATTGCCCCCGGTGGCGTCATTTTTGGCCAGAACCACACCGCGCAGATCCAGAGTTTCAAATTCACTGGCATTAGACGCATCATAGCCATCGGCATAGGCGACGATTTCGTCCTGCTGCCATTCCAGCCGCTCAGACAGGCAGCGCACCCGGAACCCATGGATCTCCTTTGGAAAGGTGATCGATCCCTTAAACCCGTAGCTGTTGCGCGGGCTGAACTGCTGCACCACCGGCCCTGCGCCACCATCACGGATGATCGAGTATTTCAGATCCCGCAGTGTGCGCCGCGCCCGACCCGTGGCGCAGATCATATCCAGCACCTCGGCCACAGTGGTGGACTGATCAATCACCGCGTCACAGGTCCAGTGCGGTTCTTGCTGCGCCCAATCCAGAAGGTCATCGATCTGAATTCGAGTTTCGCCAATGGGCCGGGCCAGCATTGGCCCCATTAGAGACCGCGCATAGATCCACGCCGGATGGCGAACGGGTTGCGGTGCTGACCAGGTCGCGCCGTTCCAGACCGGGGCCATCTGCAAGGCCACCCCGTTCAAATCCTGCAGCTGACCATTCAGCTGGTCGCTGGCCTTCACCCGGATTGCAACCTCGGCAATATCCGCATGGCTTGGCAGAGATCCCGATTGCACAGACCGAAGGGCAGTCAGATAGGCATCGTCGCGAACCGTTGTGGCCTCACTGTCTTCAGTTTGACGGGTCACCTCGACATCATATTCACCCTCATCCGGCAGCTGGATCGTTTTGGAAAACCGCAGGTTTGCCGTTGAAGCACCACTATGTGTTTCTGTGCCCGCATCGATCCAGTCCAGATCCCCAACCCTGCGATATCGGTATCCCACATCAACCGAATGGGTTTGCTTATTGTTGTTACCGTCAAAGGCAACCAGCCCCTGATAGGTCACATCCACCGTGACAGAGACCGCACGGTCCCGTGTTGTCCGCACCACCGCCACGTCTTGCTCCAGCCCCACCGAAAAATTGTCTTCAGCCACATCATCCGGATAGAGAGACATTGCCTCTGTGCCTTGCCGCCAAGCCGTAACCAACGGCGCGAGATCTGGCAAATTCGCCAAGGTCTCGGCCTCATCCACATTGAGGAATTCCAGTTCCACGCCTTCAAATTCTGTGATCGGCGTGGTGCCAATGCGCAGTGTTTCCAGAGCAACCGGGCCATAGCCAAAGGTGTAGCGCCCCCGGAAATAGATATTGTCCGCTTCCCCCTCTGTGTAGCCTCTGGCCGTTTTGGGCGGGAAGATCTGATGGCGCCCCAATACGGTTGGGTAGACCCCATAGCGATTTTCCGCGTTGCCAGATCCGGTGATCGAGTGATTTGGATCATCCTGCGTTGCACGTCCCGGCGACACAGGGGGCGGGATCAAGGCGTTGATCAAAAGTGAGCCAACAATCGAAACCGCCGCATAAACTAATGCATAGCCAAGCGTCCCAGAGGCAAACACGGCCCCCGCAACCGCGCCAGCGGCTGAGGGTAAAACTGCCGCCAGCAACAAACCGGCCAAAGGACCGTTTACCCTTGGTCCAATCAGCACATGGCTGCCGGAACGCGGGCGCACCCGGTGCCATTGATCCATTGGCACAACGGAAGAATTCGCCCCGCGGCTGATGGTCACCTGAACCGCGGCCAGAAACCGCGGCTCAATCGCGGCATCGCGCACGATATCTGCAACGCTGGCCCCTTCTTGACGGGTTTGGGACACAGGCCTCCCCCGCAATGGGTGTTTGTAGGCCGTGGTTTCAAACAGATCAGGACCCATAGACATAGATCCCTTCCAGCCGTGAACCCCAGGCGCTGCTTTGATAGTCTTCAATCACGCTCTCACCGATCTCACCTGATGCATGCAGCATGAACCGCCCGCCCATGGCATAGCCCACATGAAGAGCCAGCCCTTTCACTTTGAACAACAGCGCCGCCCCCTCAACTGCCCGATCCACGCGCCGCCAGTCTGGGCGCGTTTTGGCTGCCAGATTTAACCGGGCTGCAGCGGTCATCGTGCACAGCGGGTCAAAGAGATCCCGACCATGGCGCACGCGCTGCAGAGCCAAAAACAAACCAAGGCAGTCATAGCTTTCTGGCCCCCTGCCAAGCTCTTGGTAGGGAATGCCAATCCAACCATCCGACCACATCAGAACAGTGCCGGCACATTTTGGGGGTTCAGGATCATATGCCCGAATTGGGTTTCCAGAATTGGCTCCACTCCCATGGTGCCGCGAATGGTGTGCGCGTCATATTCCGCTGCGCGCATCTCAACATCCAAGGGGCCGACCTGCACATCATCCGGAGTGTCAGCCAGGATCACCACAATCTGCGCTTCAACGATGCCGGTAACCTGCCGCAAAGCCTGCACCAACCGCCGGTCAGTGTTATCTGCAACCCAGTTGATCACTGGCACGCCTTCCGCCTCTTCGTCAGGCAGGGAAACGCTAAACCCCAGTGGCTGGAATTCCTGCCCCTGATGGGTGATTGGCACAGTATTCGGCACAACGCGGATTGCTTCAGCCCACCCCGCTTGCGTCAAGGTGATCAGCGGTAGAACAACCTCGCCCGTTTCCTGAGCGTGCATCGCTTCCAGCATTTGCGGCGTCAGATCTGACCTCATGGCAACAGCTCGGCAGCAATTGAGATAGACCACTTTCCACCGCCAACGGGCCGGAATTTCGGCGAGCCGGTAAACCTAAAAGTTGCCTCAACTCCAAAAAGCGGATCTACCATCAAAAACGACAATGCTCCCCCCGCCAGGTCAACCGCTCGGAAGGCCTTGAACGCAGAGATTTGCTCAACGGTGTAAGAAGGGTGGAACAAATTATAGCTATCCGGAACCGCTGTAAATCGAGGTCTGGTTTTCTTTGGCCCAGTGGACATAGACGTGCGGATAACGCCGCCTCCAAACTCCACTCCGAGGCCTCCAAGCCGATCGAGGCTAGGCAGATTACTGGGAAAGCTTACCGGCATTTAGTACCCCATTGCCTTAGGGCGCAGACCAAAGCGACGGGACAGAACCTTATCCTGCTTGCCGCTCTCAAGACTGCGCTTAAGGCTGTTATCGATAAAGACGTCAATTCGGTCCGACCCGGTCTGTTCGGCCTGAACATTTTCTGAACCCGATGCAGAATGAACCACCACCTGCAGGTTGATCTCTTGAGCCGGGGCTGACCCACCGGAGACCTGCGCATGCACCCCCAATTTGCCGCCGGACCCGCGCGAGAGTGGTAGAATGGCCTCTGGTCCCGCCTCGCCCATCAGCCCGGTACCGCCCCGTAACGGGAAGTAGGTCGGAGCGGAGACCACCCCACCTTTTGCAAATGCACTTACGCGCCCCCCCTGAAACGCATTGCCCTTGGCATTCATTATCACCCCACCACCGCCGGTCAGGCCGCTGAAGATATTGCCCAAACCCAACTGCCCGAACACCCCACTGAACGCATCGCTCAGCATCTGATCCAGCAAACGATCCGTTAGACGGCCCAACGCCGCACCAGCGTCTTCTGAACCGCGAACAATTGAAGAAAACGTTGATCCAAAATCGTCTTCGATGCGCTTCGCAGACTGTTCTAATCGCCGGGCCTTTTCTTCAGCGGTTTCCAACCCAGCGCCCAGCCCATCAACTTTGCCAGTTGCATTAGAAGACGCGACCCCAAGTGCATCGACACCATCAACAGTGACCTGCAGTGTGCTATTCAAAGCCTCAGCTGTTTTCACCATGGCCGTGTCGGAGCGCATCACGCGCGTTGCAGTGTCTTTGCGGCGAGACTCGGCGATTTCAAGCGCACGGGTGGCCTCTGCCAGTTCACTCCGGGCACAAACCAGATCTTCTTGAATGAGACCGGCTTCGTCTTCTCCAAAGAAATTCCCAAACTTCAGCCCGGAATTGATCCCCTCCTGCATCGCCAACTCAGACTGCAGCAGCGCGACATTGGAAGACGCCGCATCGCGGGCAGCCTTTGCCATGTCGTAATAGTCATTGGCCGCATCAACAGCAGCGGCTCCAGCTCGGGGGGCTGCGGTTGATTCAAAGACCCCAAGTGCTGCATTCAAAGCCGCCTGCGCTTCCTTGATCTGCTCCAGAGGCTCTTTCACCTTCTCGGCGTTATCGCGGAACACTAGGAAATAGGCAGCGGTTCCACCGACCAGAGCGGCCAGCATACCCCAAGGCCCAGCGGCGAGCGCTATTGCAGCTGCCATACGGGGGGCCAATGTAATAATAAGACCCATCCCCTTTGCCATGCCGCCCAATGCAGTAATCGCTACCGGCAAACTCAGGACCAACAGACCAATTGAGGTAATGGCAGGCCCAAAAGCAGTGGCCAATCCACCAGCCACAACGATGTTCTTTTTCACTTCCGGAGACAGCGCAGAGAACCAGCGAACTCCATCCTTAATCTGCTCCTTCAGTGGTTCCATGAATGGAACAATCTCCTTCCCCAGCTCTTCCTTCACATCGCTAATTGCGTTTGAAAGTTGACGCCATTGCCCAAGAGGAGACTGTGCGGCCGACGCCGCCTGCCCCTGGAACTGAGTTTCCAACTCCCGCAGGATCAAGGCCTGCGCCGCCGCAACATCGCCGGTTTCCACCAAAGACTTGATGACTTTCTTTTGATCTTCAGAAAACTGGACGCCGGAGCGGCCTAAGGCAGAGATCCCTTTTATTGGGTCATTCAGAGCCTTGCCCACCAGAATAGACGCGCTCTTCAGATCCATCTTCAACAGCGTCGCCATATCCAAGACATTGGTTTGCGCGCGCCGGAACACATCCCCCTGCACCTTTGTGAAGGTGAGCAGAGGCGCAGTCACATTACGCAGAATATCCTCATCCCCAAAAGTGGTGACGCCCTGCAATGCAGCAGCCATCCCCTTGAGGTCCTGCGCTGACAGGCGGGCCGCACCACCAGTTGAGCGGATAGCCTGTGCCACAGTGCGCTCTGCATCCACTTGCTGGTCATACAGCTGCACAGACTGCTTGCCCAAATAGGCCAAAGGTGCCGTCATCGCAGCACTTAGCCCGGCTCCAAGGTTGCGCATAGTCCGTCCGGTTCGACGGGCATAGTCATTCACCCCCGCCAGCGCCCCCTTGACCCCCCTCAAATCATTTCGGGTGCGATCAAAGGCAGCAGCGGTACGGGACTGCGCAGTGATATCGAACTTCAACAGGTCAAGCACTTTGGGCCTCATCTCGCAAATCAAGGAAAGCGTCGAGCAGCTCCACCTCGTAGAGGGGAAGATCACTCATTATCTGGTGGGGGTATTTTCCCAAGGCCAGGGCGATCCGACAGACAGCCTGTGCCTGCCGGTCGCCCATCAGCCGTTTTTTATCGGCTGCTTTGCCTCATGTGCTGAAACGATCCGCTCAAGGGTGTAAAGCAGGAAGCCAGGTGAAGCCGCATCAACTGCCTTGGACAAAACCGGGCTGCCTGCCACCACCTGCTTTAGTGCTTTTTTCAGAACATCTAAATCCAGCGCCGCGAGTTCTTGTTGTGCCGTCTCACCGACCCCGCCAGAGGCCTCGCCCATAATCCGTGACATGACCGCGAATTCCATTTTATGGAGTTCAGCTTTCACTTCCGGCTCATTGGGAAAGGCAGGGCTGCCATCTGCATTCTTTGCCTGATGGACCATGCCAGAAACCATCAGGGCGTGCTCATCCGAAGGGTTTACACCCTGTCGAATTGCCTCATGGTCGGCCAAGGTGAGAGGCGGAAAATGAAGATCGATGCCATATTCCGAGACGTGAACCTTGACCATTTTCCGCGAATTATGCGCATCGCGTAGCTTTGCTAAGATATCGCTCATCAGGCCACCGCCGCGATGCTCAATGCACCCTTGCCTTTGCCCGAATACTCTCGGGTTGCCTCGCCATCATGGCTGCCACCAAGTTTCATAGACAGGATAGACACGGTGCCGGAGTAGTAAGTTTTGCCGCTACCGTCGCCCTCAGTGTATCCTTCAAAGGTCACCACATCCCCTGCCCGAAGGCTCTGATTGGCACCTGCCATATGGTCGAGCAGAAAACTCAAGCTGGCAGTCCAGCCTGGGACAGTGGTGTCATGGTCCTGCCAACTATCACCGGCAGCAGTCAGGTCTACATCGCCAACGGTTTCTTCAATGTCGATCTGTCGAAGGCCGTCAATCACACTGCCGTCGAGTTTCGCCACTGAGTTCTTCAGTGTATGCCGCGCCATTTGCGGGCTCCTTTTCTGTTGAAAATTAGGCTGGCAAACCTTCCGGGGTGAAACGCGCCACCCGGAAAATCATGTTCAGCTTTCCTACCCGGCGCGCTCCGTCGCCAGATATGTCGATATCGGTGGTTTCAAGTTGGTGATCACCCGCACCAATCTCTGCCAGAACAGGCAGAACTAACGCCTCAATCTGGACACTGATGTTGTCCAGAGAATCCTCAAGGTCATCGCCACCCTGACAACGGTATTGAACCGCAACATCCGTGGCGCGCAGAACACTGGTTGCGTCTGCTTTGCGACTGACTTCCCGAGGGGTAAACACCCCAAGTGCAGGCAAGGTTTCTGGATCAATACTGCTGGCCCAAGCTGCCAAAACCGTTAGACCAGAAAACCCCGGCTCTGCGACAACCGCATCCCGAACATCTTTGCGCAACTTGCTGCGAGGGTGCATCAGCTTTTAGCCTTGGTCTGCCCGGTTACTGGTTCACCAAAACCGCGCTGCTTATCATCCCGCGCGCCTTGGTCGGTCGTTTCGTAAGCGTCGCCAGGCTTCAGTGCCTTGCCCGTTGGCGATTGTGTGGCGGTTCGGCTCTGCAGCGCCCGCATCTGCACTTTCTGGGTCACAGATCTTCCTCCAGTTCAAAAATTACAAAACCATCATCAGCCGGGCTACCGCCGGGCTGACCATTAAGGACAAGGTATGTCTTGCCGTTTGCCGGATCGATCAAACTGCCCCGGACGATCCCAGCAACCTGGTCGGCTGGCACCTTCAGGGTCGGCGCGAGAACCAACACGTCCCGACCATCCTCCCCAGTCACTTCCACTGGCTCCTCTCGGAACACAGCCTCCAGAGTGTGCTTTTCCCCACCAACCGGCGTATGGGAGACAGAGCTGCCAAGTATGTTAGTCAGCAGCCCTGCCATTCCGTCGAAGTAAGAAGACATCAGCCCTTAGCGAACCACACCGTCCAGAAGCACCAGGCTGGTGTCGGACGGATCTGCAGCCGCAACCGACGCAGCACCAATCACTGAGTTGCCACTGGTCGCAGTGGTGCAACGCTTGTTGGCATCGTCCCAGTAAATCTTGGCACCCTGCGTCCAGGCCTGCGCACTGGTCTTCACCAGATCAAAAACGCCCCGGCGCCTAAGCTGCACCAGCTGACCTGCCAAGGTATCAGTCGAGGCCACGCCAAAGAGCGCCCCAACCTTGCACCCCTCGCCGGATTTGACATCGTATGGCGCGATAACGGGAATAACCTCGCCGTCATGTTTATGGTTTTTCATGATACATTCCTTTTCAGCCCGCTTTTGCAGGGCCTTGCTCCAGAAAGACCAAAGGCGGCCAGTGGCCGCCCTTAGGTCAAATCAGTTTGTTCCGCTAAACTCAGGACTGGCCAGGGTTCTTGTACAGCCCGTGATAGGCCATCGGTGATACCCCAGCGTCCAGACGAACCTTCATTTCCGTGCCGTCAACGCTCCATCCGTCCTGCTGTTCGATGAACGGTTCGCGCATCCCATCCAGGTAAGCGACTTCGATCGTGTCATGTGAACTTGGATCAGCAAGCAAGAACCAGCTATTTCCGGAAACCCGCGCGTCAAGGATTGGGTCAGCCGCTTTGTACACGGTATTAAAGGCTTGCTGACCTTTACCGCCCGAAGTGTCCGGGGCCTTTTCCGAGTTCAATGCCCGCAACACTGCCGCCCGCTGCACATGCCCTGCCAGCAGGAACCGAGGCGAGATGTTTAGGACAGCGTTTTTGTCCTCAGACTTGCGCGGCTTCTGCTGTGCCATGGCAGTTAAACCCGCATCGATCGTACCTTCGGACGGCGCAGCACCAGTTTCAGACAGGTTGCCGTGATCCGCGTGGAACAGCGCCTTGCCATCGGACATTGCAGGGTTGCCATTCAGCACCGCAAAGACCAATGCACCAACGGTGCGTTTTGATGCGCGCCCCATTTTGCGCGGAATATCAGAAAAGGCATCAAGGTCATCATTGATGACAGCCTGTCGCGAGATCTTAAACAGCTTGCCGTAGGTGGCCAGCATGATTTCCTCGCTGAAATCACCCATGGTTGCATATGTGAATTCTGCATCTTCATCGACTTCGGCCAGTGCAGGGAACATCCCCATGCCGACACGCTTGGTCTTCTTGAAGTCAGTCAATGTGCCCGCGCGAGTGAACTGCTCGAAGCTTTCCGCCGCTTCATTGTAGCCCAACAACATGGATTTATGCGCCACATCTGCCAATACATGGCCAAAGTCAGCCGTGGTATGCTGACCGCCCGCCATGCTGGGCACAAACGCCGCTCCAACCATAGACATCGCCCCGCCAATCGGCACAGCCAAACCGCGCGAAGTCAAAGTGTACCTGGCCATTTCACGCAATGACATGGAAGAAAATTCGTTTCGTTTGCCGCCCTCTAGGCCAACTTTGGCCGAGATCGCTTCGACCATGCCCGCACGGGTTCGCTCTACGCCATCGGTCACCACTCGCGCCGAAGTGTCATTATTACGGATATCCCCACCGTCTTGACTTTGCGAAGCCATCTTATCGATGATCTGCTCTCCAGCGGCCTCAACTGAGCCACCACCTGAGACCAATTCCTGTGCAAAATCAGCTGACAGTCCGGCCTTGGCAACCATGCCGGTGATTTTCACCGCTCGATCGGTCGCGGCAGCACCTGCATCTGGCACGGCTGCAACCGGGGTTGTGGCGGCCTGTTCGGTCACCGGCTGAATAACTTTGTCACTCATGTGACTCTCCTCGTGTTGCTGGGGAACTTTCGCCCCGGATACGCAGCCGGAGCTGCTCAGTGAAACGCGGGTGCCTGCATTTGGAATGTTGCCATCCCATGCGCCGGTTTCATTCACCGATGCGACCATCGCATCGAATGCCTTTTTGGGATCTGCCACGCGATCAGCCAGACCAAGGCGCACGGCCTCAGGTCCATCGAAGCAGCGCGCTTCAGTGCTCAGCGCCGCTGACATGTCGAAACGATCGCCGCGCCCTTCCGCCACAAGCTGCGCAAGGGAGACGCGCATTTTTTCGCACTGTGTTTGCCACTCAGTCAGAAGTTCCTCAGACAGCGGCTCGATTGAGTTGCCTTCAGCTTTGCGCTGACCTGCACGAATAATCGTGACAGTGATGCCCTCTTTATCCAGTTGCCGGGACTGTTCGGCATGCATGGCAATGACACCAATTGAACCACATCCGCCAAATTCAGGGACAGTGATCAAATTGGCCTGACTTGCCAGGGCGTAACCTGCGGAATAGGCACTCTCTGCGCAAAAGGCATAGACAGGTTTGAACTGGCGCACTTCACGGATCTGTGCGGCCAACTCAAAAGCCCCAGCCGCTTCCCCGCCCGGCGTGTCTAGTTCCAGTGCGATCGCTTTGATTTCCGGATCGGCGGCTGCAGCCGAGATCTGCGCTCGCAATCCTTCATAGCTGGTCAGGCCCGAGGACTGCCCCAGCCAAGCGCCACGTCGCACCAGAGATCCAATCACCTCAATCACTGCAACGCCCTGATGATTGAGGTACCCTTTGCGCTCTTGGGTCACATGCGTGACCAACCCGTCATGCAAAATCGATCCGGCTTTTGGGCCAGTGTTGCCGCTGGCCTGCTCTGCCATTGTGGCACCCAGGTCAACGTGAACCCCCAAAACCCGAGGGCTGAACGCTTCAGCAATGACGCGGGCTTTGCGCTCTTCGATCATCAGGGGCACGCCAAACATACGCTGCGCGACTTGGGCCATGTTACTCATCAGCGGTTTCCTTGCTGTCTGTGTTGGAATGTTGAGCACCGCTGGCGGTTGTTTTGCGCGGGTCACTGTCAAAAACTGCATCGCTGTCATCAGCGTTTGCATTGTCCTCTTCGATCTCTCGCTGCACACGCGCGGGATCTTCACCCGCCTCGCGAATGACGCTTTGCCGCGATGCAAAACCAGAGCGCACCTTTTTGTTTAGAGCAGGATAATCCTTGGTTGGATCAACAACCGGACGGCGCGGTGCAGTCCATTTCAGGCGGTATTCAGTCGGATCGATCCCAGTCTTGAAGTGAACCGCCTCTTTGAACCAATCCCCAACGCGGGACATCTGTTTTGCGATCATCAATTCCTGCTGCCAAAAGCTGACAATCGGGTCCTGATCCATGCGGCCCATGCGGCCCGAGGAATAGTTCACGCGGCTGTAATCCCCGGTAAACCCTTCATAGGTCAGCATCAAACCTGAGGCGATCAACCGATCGATCAACCGAACAACTGGCTCTGCATCCATGGCGCTTGGTGGTTCATTCCAATCAAGCTCATCACCGGCATCCAACTCAAGAATTCCACCGGCTTCAATTTCGGACAGAAAATCAGAGCTATCGCCATCAGGATCATCATCGCTGCCAACCCTGCGCAGAATTCCGGCAAACATCGCCGCAACTTCCTGCCGCTTCAGCGTGCCCTGCATGAACTTATGAATATCCATCAGCTCGGGCATTACTGGCGTATACCAGCTAATCCCTCTCTTCTGCCCTGGGCGATCCACCATAAACGCATGGGCGATATGTTCAGCGGCCACACGCCTCACATTTCCGCCGCCATAGACCGAACCGGGATGCTCTGTGTGCAGGTGAAAGAACTCACTTTTCCCAGTGGGACCGTATTCAATACCGTCCTCGATCCGCCGCCCATTTGTGCCCTGCCCGGTGTCCCGGTTCGTTGTAAGGTAATCCGTTTCCAAACATTGGATTTGGAATGGAAGCGGCAGCCCATCTTTTGACCTGCGCAGGCGACGGCGCAGCAGCACCTCCCCCGAGGTCGGGATCGTTTTCATAGACAAAGATTGCAGGCCGAACAAAGTAGAATTGCCATCCGCATCAATGGCCGTGGTCAGCAAGTGATCTTCAATCAGACCCTCAATGCGTTTTTTGTTCTGGCTTGCCTCCGCACTGACCATCTCCACCACCGGGCGTATACCTGCGCCAATTGCATAACCGGAAAACAGATTGTTTGCCCGCACCACACGGGGATTGTTGCGCAGCATATCGCGGGCAATAAAGGCCAGCGGCATGCGCGCTCCTTGCATTGCCCCCTGTGCATCGCGCCCATTGCGATAGAATTCTTGCGAGCGGCGACCGCCCCCAACTGGTGCATAACTACCAGCCGATGCCTGCCGATCAACTCGACGCGATCGCAGTAGGTCAAGCTTGGTTCGAGCGATCTCTCGACGCAGTGCCATTTCTGGAGCCACGTAGGACAGAAAACCACCCATCAGCGGAACCCCGTGCGGGTTGTCGGGTTGTGTATACGTCTAGAGCCACCCAACGATCCCAATGCTGTCTTGAGCTTACGTTCAAGCCGAAGCATTTCGTCATAGGTGCGAAAATTGACTTTTTCGCCATTCATTTCAACCGACTGAGCACCCTTGGCAATTGCCGATTGCAACCTGTCGAGATCCGCTTGTGTATATGCCATGTCACACTCTCATTTTGCCGACACGCCGCTTGCGCCGCTTCGGTTCTGGGTTTGGTTGATCCGGGATTTTGGGGATCTTTGCTCCGGGCACCCAATGGGGATTTCCATCGCCCAGAGTTGCCCAGTTTGGTGGCGCTTCCAGATTGATCCGGCGCAGCCCTTTATGTTCAGCCATCGCTTGAGCCTGGACTGACAAGTCAAAGCTCTCGTTTCGTTTCTGGCCGTGCTTTAAGGCCCAGCCTTTTTCCAGCCGTTCCTCAGCGCAGAACTCTGCCATATGATCGTCACTCAAAAATTCAGGCAGCGGGAAACTGCGCCGGTCACCAGGCGCGCGCATCAATGCTGCTGCAACAGAATCCTTCAGCCGGTCCGTTGCCATATTCAGCAACTTGATCCGGCGGCCTTTGTTCTTCTTATTCGACCGCTCCGGTGCTTCATGCCAGACGCGATCACGCTGTTTGAAACCACCATGACCACGGGTCAGGAACCAACGGCTCCCCTCTCCCGCCTTCACCCGTTTGCGCCAGAACTCTTCAGCGTTGTCGCTGACACCCGGTTGACCCTGGAAGTCCACGCCCAAAGCAAGGGCGCGTAGTGCACAATCAGCGCCATCGACCACCCAAAGCATGTGGCCCAGCTCAACCAATACGGCCCAGTCTCCAGGGTACTTGCCCGGATCTAACTTCCGTTTGGGGATCTCGCCCTCAGTTAAGGGTGGTGGCTGTGTTAAATCGAAGCGGTCAATCACCGTGCGGGTGCCATCAACACCCCAGCCTGTAGCCTGCACTGTGAAATAGGTGCCCTGAACATCAACCGAAACGGTGATAAATCTGACCCAGGCAGGCGCAACACCACGTTGCACCAGTTGCTGCTTTTCCTTCAGTGCAGTGACGTTTAAATCGCCGTCATCATCTTCACTGGCCCGCGCATAAGGCAAACCAACTTCTGTGTACATGAACCGGCCAAGCGCCAGGTCATCATCCATTTCTTCAACTTCGCGCACCGCATCCAGATATCTGGCAACCATGCTGGACCAGTTGGAAAACGTGGCCGCAGCCCCATTTAAGGCCCAGCTTGCAATCTCGGAGCCTCGGATCGCCGCATCGCCAAGCGGCACCACAGCGCCACCATGCTCAGCCTCATGAAACCAACCGCCTCGATCGCGCAATCCAGCCCGGTTGAATTCGTTTCTATGTTGCGCCCCAATCAGACAATGGCAGTGAGGACACTCCATTTCAGCGGTTTCGCCAGCGTCGATCGGTGGCAAATCTGCATTGTAGTGCAGCCTGTCAAAGCGCGGTTCGAACAGAATTTCACAGTCGCGACATTCCCAGTACCAGCGCCCCCGTGTGCCACGGTTATATAGGGGAACAATGCCATGGCGCACTGGCGGCAATTCGTGTGGCGCATCTTTACGCGCGGCCCAGTTCGACTTCTTTACCGGCCATGCCGGCGTACTTTCAGCAAACAGAAATCCACGCGACATAAACGTCTTGCAACGCTGCAGCCCCATATCAAAGGCAGACCCTTCCGGCGCATCCTTACGCACCCCAAGTTCTGGCGGGAAGTGATCGTAATCCGTCATCCCAACAAAGCGGTATTTGGCAGAGGACAACCATTGTGGTGTCGGATAGCCAAGCGTCAGACGCATGCCACGAAACCGCTTGCGCCCGAATGTATCGTCATCACGCGCACGGCCCAGCCGCTCACGCACTTCAGGGCTGTTCTGGATCACAGTATCCAGCGATTCCTCGACCCAGCGATCCCGGCTTGGGCGATCCATATGAACCACCAATGCCGGACCCGGATCACAGGTCACCGGATGCAGCGCGGTTGTGATCAGGGCCATCGTTTTGCCAGACTGCGACGGCCCGACAAAGGCACCCGCGCGATAGATACGCGATTGCGTCGTATCGACCGGCTCCACCATGTAGGGCGTGACCTCGCGGTCGTAGTTTTGCCAGACGCCTCGGGTCTCCACCCGTACAAACCGCTCAGCTGCTTCGGTTGGTGTTAATCGGCTAGGCGCATCCAGAAGCGGCAGCGAGTCCATCAACATGTCTTGCGCCGAGGCGAACGGCGGCAGAGGCGGCAGGTCGTGAACCTGTCCTAGCGCATAGTCTGAATTTTGAACCATGATCAGGCGTTGCCCTGATCTCGGTTGTCGGAGAGGTTCACTATTTCAGCAGGCCTAAAACCCGATTCACTAATCTTGTGGCGCGTGTCATCCAGAATTCCATCGCAGAACTTCTGCGCCTTATCCACCTGGTGCGGACTCAATCCAAATTCCTGTTCAAGCCAATCCGGAAAATTCATAACCGCATTCCGGAAACTGACCAGAACATGGTCAAGAACAGCCTCAACATGCATGCGACGGACGAGGTCGCCGCGCTGTTCGGCAGCTTTGTTCCGGATAATCATGGCCTCGGACCATTCACGAACTTCCTTTGCTGAAAGGTTCGCGTTTTCCTGATCCTCATCGTCGTTGATAAACAGCATGGCCTTTTGAGCCGCACTATTCAGTTTTTCAGCACGTTCCTTGGCCTCGCCGCCCTCTCGCCACTTCCGCCAGGCGTAGCAATGGCTGAACAGAAACTCATAGCTAGTCCCGTTCCCACCGCGCGAATTGACCGGCATACCGGCATCAACCCATTTCGTGATTGTAACCACTGAAACCGCCATGGCACGAGCCAAGTGGTCACGGTTGAAAGTCTCATCCTCGATCCCATCGGGTAGCGGGTAGAGAGACAGGTCGAGAACTTCCCCACTTTCCAATTCGATCTGCTCAGACATACCTTGACCTTCATTTTCCTAAACCGGAACAACAACAACAGAAACCGCAACCCCCCGACAAAAAACCAACCCTGCATGAACCGGGGTGCGAATTACCCCCGTGCGGGAAGAGACCAGGAAGGACCCAAACACTATCTTGCAGTGGACAGAGCTTTTCTCACTCCGTTCACAAACGCTGCCTCAAACCTCTTGCGAGCCACGCGCATTGCAATTGGTCCAAAATTGTACTTCTTGCGGTAGGATGCTCGCGGCTCAAACGACACCAGCATCTTGAGTGGCCCACGACCCTTACGTCCCGTGCGCTGATAGATCCCACCCGGCAAGTGACCCCGCTGACCACCACTCGCGCTGGTCGCAAAGACACCCTTGCGCCGCTTCAGCCGGGACAGTGCACCTTTGGGCAGGTTGCCGTATTTGTTCAATCGCGCGCCAGTTGGAACCACCAGAGCTTTTCTCTTCGGCGTCCGACGTCCACCCTTGACCTGAAGCTTCAGATACTGGGCCTGCACGGATTTCACACCGATGGTGGCAGTGAGGTTTGTCTTTCTGGCCCGCCGAAAATAGAGCGCGCGTTTTGTGTAAGGTGTCGGGCGGTCAAAGATCTGCTCAATCGTGCGTTCTTCTGCTTCCTTCACATGCCCCGCTGTTTCATTCAGAGCCAGTGAGGTTGCATAGGGCAGCTGCTTACGCGCGAGATCAGACAGGACGCGCTCGGCCTCATCAAAATTCGCTTTGATGTTCAGCACGGCAACACTCCGAAACGCAAAGCGCCCGAGGCAGGAACTCTGCTTCGGGCGCATCAATGGTGACTGCAATATGTCAACAGGAGCTGTTTTTTGTCAACCCTCCTTTGTTGGACACATCCTACCAACTCATCTGCTGTGATCGAGCAATGGCGGCACCGAACCCCATTGTGACTAATGCTGCACTGCGCAGAAACTTCTCAATATGGGCGGAGACCTGCCGTTCGCTACGATTTGCATGAATGGCAGCAATGCGCAGAGAGCGACATTTGCAAAGTCTTGGCTGCTTCCCGATAGCAGACATTCGCGCGGTGCGCAGCGAGCAACTGGTAGGAGCCCGATCTGACTAAATATCTCGTTGCGGCCAATGTCTGCTATCATAGGTATGAGCTATGTATTAATTGGTTTCTCACAGCAGTGTATATCGATGGAAAAGAGAACCGCATGGACGTTGAAAAAATCTGGTTTGAATACCGTGCGCGTATCAAGGCGTTTTTGCATTCAAGGGTTTCAAATGTTGCCGATGTCGAGGATTTGCTTCAGGAAATATCCATCAAGACATTTATGGGGATTTCTGCTTTGGATGACCCGTCGAAGGTGCAGTCTTGGCTGTTTCAAACAGCCCACAGAACGATCATTGACTTCTATAGGAAGAATGGCAGCGCTAAGGACATGCATCCTGATGATCTTTGGTATTCCGAAGATGAGCCGGAAACACGCCATGAACTAGAACGATGTGTTGAACCCTTTATCGCCGCGCTTCCGAGTGAAACAGCCCAACTGCTGACTGCAATAGACATCGAAGGACAATCCCAAAAGGACTACGCAGCGGCGCATGGGTTGCCATATTCCACACTAAAAACACGTGTCAAAAATGGTAGGAGAGCTTTGCGTTCTGTCTTTGATAACTGCTGCAGGTTCACATTAGATTCTCGAGGTAACCTTTCTGAATATCAGTCTAAATCAGATAGTTGTGAAAATTGTTGAATTTTCTTCCGTCTTTTTGCTTTGGCATCCGTCTTACAGGTTGAACCAACAAAAACGAAGGAAAGACCAATGATCAAAATTATAAGTTTCAAAATTTGCCCATTTGTTCAGCGTGTAACTGCACTGCTTGAGGCAAAACACCTCCCCTACGAAATCGAGTACATCAACTTGAGCGACAAGCCTCAATGGTTTTTGGATATTTCACCTACTGGTCAGGTGCCGATGCTCGTTACTGAAAGTGGTACAGCGCTTTTTGAATCCGATGCTATCGTCGAATATATAGATGAAGTTACCGCGCCTCTCGTGGATGTCTCTACACCGGAACAGCGGGCGATTGATCGCGCGTGGAGCTATCAAGCCACCAAGCACTACCTTGTTCAGTGTTCCACCATGCAAAGCGCAAACCAAGAAACACTCACTGAACGCAGTGGAAAGCTGAACAAAGCCTTTGACAAAGCAGAAAAACAATTGGCTGACGGGCCGTTCTTCAATGGTGAAATCCTGGGCAACGTAGACATTGCTTGGTTACCCTTGTTATATCGTGCGCTTCTCGTTGAGAAACATTCGGGATATGACTTTCTCGCCAATTATCCGAAAGTGAAGGCATGGCAGGAAACAATAGCTAAGACTGGTATTGCTGAAAAATCTGTCCCTGCCGACTTTGATGAAGCATTTTCCAACTTTTATCTTGCAGAGAGAACCTTCCTTGGGCGCGGCGCAAACTTCGATGAAGTTCCGATTGCCAACGCAACGGCCACAGGTGGAGGCTGTTGCGGTTGACCAAACGTGACCCTATCCAGCCTTTCGGTTGGATAGGGTCACGTCCTAAAACTCAATCCGAAAATTATTGAGCTCACCAAAAATAGACATTCGCGCAAGCTCGTCCAAAAGTAGCGTTGTCCGGCCCAGCGGACCTTTAGTCAACCGAAGTTGAATGACTGTTTTTGCCGCTGGGCAAGTTTGAGACCATGACCGCTTGGGGCTGGAAGCCGCCGTTAGACGGGTTTGGCACGAACGGCAGGTCAACGCCGAAAGCACCAATTGGCCTATCCTGAGTTAAGGTCTGAAGGCCCTCCATAGCCGCCATTGCCCGACCTCCTTTAACCCTCCTTCCATGGCGCTCGTGGTGGCATGCGATCGGTTACCACATGGGAGGTCATATGGCAGTGGGCTTGGAACACATGGCGCAGCTCCAACAACGCACCAAACCAGGCAAGATAAACCCGACGCGCCGCAGCCACATCGCGGATCGTATCAACGTAGGTCACCGGGCAGCAACGCATCTCAAGCCGCTGGACCCTACCGCGCCTCAGAACTTCAACGAACCCACACTGCTCGGTGGCCGAATGCCAGCCATGCTGGTTCTGCTTCCACTCACGGGGAACACATCTGTGCTTGGCGCCAACCATCCAATTGGGGCGCTGCCCGGCGCGGGCCAACTCGGCAATCTGCAAGGCCATGCGCCGCCCACCATTTACCTCGGGCAACACCGCCAGGGCCGAGGCGACGATATCGGCATCATGGTGTGGATCCGATTGGCCACCGCCATCAACCCGACAGCCGAGCCTCTTGCCTTCCATCAGATGCCAAATGCTATCAACACCGGGCCGCGCGCCAGTCTCGCGGGCAATCTCATCAAAGTCGAGACTGGCATGCTCACGCTGGAACGCCCATTCAATCAGCTGCAACACTCCAATTTCGCGCTTACCAGTTCGCGGCGCAGCTGGAGCAACCGGGTGCAAATCACTGCCCATTTTAAATCCCTCAACACCCATCAAGCCCCACCCTCAGTTTGCGCGAGTTCTGCAATATCTTGGCACCGCTGAATCGCGGCACGGCGTTTGTTTCGAAAGGCTTGATCCTCGCGCGATACGTCATCATTGCGAGACAGTTTCATTTCGATATCTTCCAGTCGCCGTTTTGGTCCGTCAGCCATGTCTTTGATTTGGGTCTGCGTCCACTTGCCCGGCCACTTACGCTCGCCCATCGGCAGATCACGCAACCAATCCAACAGCTCTGGCGCCCAGCCCTTGCTAATAGCTTCTTGTCCCAGCGGGGAGGCAAAGATATCGCGAAACAAGGGCGATGGGTCAGATCCCCTGCTCTGCCCTTGATAGCTCCGCGCTTGAAGCATGATATCCTTGCCAATCGGAAAACGGTCCCGCCGCGGGCCACCCGCATGACGCATGGCCCATTCGAGCAGCTCAGTCAGGCTTTCAGCACTCATCGAAGCCAACCCTTGGCGCAACGTGCGCTTCATTTTTTCGAACTGCTCCTTGTTGGTCGTCGTGGGCCTACCCAGACCCAAACCCTCCAAAGGTTCAATAAGGATCTCTTGCACCTGCTTCTCGCCAGCAACTTGATCATCACTGTTCATTTTTCGCCCTCTGCTCTTTCTCAGCAAAACCGTTGATCGTCGCCTCTTCGATCGAGATCATTTTCTCAGCGAGCAAACACTCCTGAACCCTTGCGGAAACAAACTCAGCATTCACCGTACCACCGGCTTTGATGTGGCTTGCAATCTCTTGCGCTTCTGATCGCTCTTGATGGGTGAAAAATGGCTTTGCTGCCGCCTCGCGCTGGTTAATTACAGGTTCTTTACAGGTTACCTCTCCAGTGGGCTGGAGACGGCTACCCCCTGAAATTGGAGACGGGTTGCCCCTCAAATTGGAGTCGGCTCCGTCTCCAGTTTTTGGAGTCGGGGCCTGTGCTTTCGAGGTTCCAAACATCAATATGTATCGGGTTGGTTTTTGCTTCTTTGTCTTCCCGTCCCAGCTCTTGTGACGCTTGATCAAGCCCTTTGCCTCGAGTGAGTTCAGAGCATTGTTCAACGTACCATTAGACACCGAGCTGGCCTCCCGCAGGTAGGCTTGGGTCGGGAAACACCCCTGCGCGGGATTGTGGCAATCACACAGATGAAACAGCACACGAAACTCGCTATGGCCCAGATCAGAGGCAGGGAGGCTAGACAGCCAATTTGTGGCCTTATGGCTCATAGCGCCCTCTCCCTCTTGCTGGAGAAGCCGCCATCCTCTCCAATAAAAAAGTCTCTCACGCAAAACGGATAATACCTGCTGCACCACTCAACTTTTTGGTGCAGCATCAACACTGTTTGCGCGACAGAGATTCGCCCCTCTGTCGCGCGACCACAAAGCGACCAAAGGAGAAATCGCACCATGGATTCACAAGAGCTTGCTGACCTGAGGGATCGAGCCGATTGCAACAATTTCATTCTTGCAATGATTTTGGCCGCAAACGCTCGGAATGTGCCCGCTACTACGGAATTGGTAAGAAGTTTTCTACCTGCACTTCGGGAGAGGTACGGTGAGAGCAAAATGTTGGATGCCCTCGAAGAGACTACAAGTTTTTCAGACGAACTCTTAGAGATTCTTTCTCCAAATTTGGAGTAGAGCACTGGCGTCTTAGGCCATATCGCTTCAACAAAGCTTCGTCCAAATGACCGGCTCGAATGGCCTCTTCGATTGCTCGAGCAAACTCGTTCGAGCTGTCTTTGCCTTTCGGGTCCATTTTCCACCTCTACTATAAGAATTCGATCCCAACAGGACAGAAACGTTGTGGCTAAAACCGTCCACCCACGGCCGTTTTCTGGACGCATGCCGCTCACGCCGCCTGCTCCAGCTCGGCCGCGAAATAGGCGGGGGCGTCGGGGTCGGTCAACATGACCAAAAGGGTGATGTGGCTGGCTGGGGCAGTCACTGCCCCCCACCAATTCAACGCGGTCTGGAAACTGACATCGCAAAACAACGCCACCTCGCGCGGGCTGTGGAACCGGGCGCGAAAATACCCTGACCAAAGCGCCGCCGCACTGGTCTTTAGCGCATAGGGGTCTAACTTGTTTGACCAAGACTTTTGCTCTACCCCGGGCGCATCCTGCACAGATGACACATCGGTATTCACAATCAGGGTTAATCGAGCGCGGCTCATGCGGCGCCCTCAGCTATTGGAGCAGGCGCCGGGTTGTCAGCCATGTATTTGCGCAGCCGGTCCGCCACATCCAAAGTGCAACTTTTGCCATTTTTCAGACGGTGATAAAGTCGACTGTTACCAACCGCTCGGCTGGTAACAGTCGCCGGAGCGATACCCTTCAAAGAGGCGAAAGTCTCAATCTCCAAGATCAAATGTGTTGTCATCATGAAGCTAAATAGGGAATATTATCCCCAAATTGCAAGGGATAATTGTCTCCTATCCTTAAGTGAGGTAAGGGACTATTGTCACCACATGCCTTTAACCTTCAAAGAAGCGCTCAACGGAGCAATGAATGCATCAGGACTTTCGATGCGGAAACTGGCTGAAAAGGCTGAAGTTTCTTATGAGCAACTCAAGAAGATCAATCAGGGCAAAACACAAAGCACCAATGCTGAGGATGCTCTGCGCATTGCTGCCGCTATAGGAATACCGCTTGAGAGTTTCATGGCAGGGGAATTCGAAGGACGTCCCACAATTGCGATAGCTGGCAAAGTCGGCGCTGGCGCCCAAGTCCCTGTATTTGACGCTTATGAGAAAGGCGACGGCCCGCAAATTGAGTGCCCGCCTGGCCTATCCTCACATGGTATTGTAGCGGTCGAAATTGAGGGCGACAGCATGGAACCCATCTACTCAGCCGGGGATCTGCTGTTCTACACCCGCAATGGCCATGACGCCGTGCTGACTGACGACATTGGTTATCGCTGCGTCTGTGAAGACGCCGATGGAATGGGCTGGGTCAAACAGATTAAACCCGGCGATGAACCCGGTCTGTTCCACCTAATCTCATTAAACCCCGGTGCAAACAACATGTGGAATATCCGGCTCAAGTGGGCCGCACGGGTTCGCCTCCATTGGCCTGCGGAACTTGCCAAGAAAACCTAACCCAACAACCTTACATTACGGGCATCCACGAAATTCACTCGTCACATCATACAGAATGTCTATTTCACCGGGCGACCGCTATGCGCAGTTATTGACCTTTGCAAAGTCGGCCCCCAGGATGCGCCGACATGTAGCGAACGGCTGCTCTTTGGATCGTCTTTCAAAAAATCTAGGGTCTCTGGAAGGGGACTGGTTCAGCAGTTTGAAGCCAATGGCTCGCTGACAGCCCTGACGCGATTAGTCGGCCATGCAGAAGGTCGCGATATCGGACTTGATGCAAGCACTGCTTAGCACCGCGAACGCGCCCGGGCTGTCGAACATAGGCTCGGCTGGACGCCCGTTCAGGGTGAGATTTCCATCAATGGACGCAACTTCGAATTGGCCCTCAGGCACATCAATAATCCACTGCAAGCGTTCAGAAAAATCCAACTTTCGGGTTCGACTAAAGGTAACTTGGCAAGTCCGAGGTGTACTATGCTGCCCTTCGGTCAGAGCGCAGAGTCTTTCGCCGAACGCGTCGGGCTTCGGCGCTTCCAGAAGGAGCATCCAGTGTTTTACAACCAATTCCCCTGAAGACCCTGCACCATAGCTTGCAATCTGAAGCGAGCCCCAAAATTCTGATTCGGCGGACACTTCGCCGGTGCAGCCAAATCCGCCTTCATCAAAAACCCCAAACTCGAATTTGATCACATCATCGTCGAATTCATTTGGGCCACGTTTGAAAGACCGAAAAGTCTCGTCATATTTGGGGAAGCCTTCCCAAAGAGACGCGACGCCGGGGGACTGGTCATCTCTGACAAGTTGCGCGCCGTTCAGCGCGAGATAGCACAGGTGGCGCACATGACCGCGTGTCAGAGTTGTCGGCATCCGGGCGCTGTCGATGTTCAGCGGTTTGATATTGTATTCTTGGAGTGCTGCTGTTCCTTGTAGATAAGCCATGTCTTCGGGCTCTGTAAGCAACATTTGCGTCAGCAAGGTCGGATGTATTCCCCAGTCGGACGCGTTTCGCATCAGCAGTCCGATGGCGGCTACAGCGATCTTGAAGGCCTTATCGACCGTGCCTTTGTCATAAACACCGTCGGCAACTGAGAGGGACGGCGCATGAAAGCCGAGACGGCCATCTTTATGGAGGTACCTGTCGGGGAAACGCCCGTGCTGGCCTTCGCTGACTTGTCCAGCCATGAACAGGATCGCACAAGCGCTTTCACAGGTATCACCCGCGGCCACGACGGTGGCGAGGTTACGCAAGGGCAGGATTGCGTCGCGCTCAATGACATCCTCGGGTCCACGCAGGAATTCCGCTATCCGCACCGCTTCGGCCAGGGATCCGCCGGAGGAAGACAGGCAGAGGCGCGGGCGCTTTTGGCCTGAGGGGCTATCCACCAACCCAATTGGAGTCAGTTTGAGTTTGGAGAGTTGTGTGCGGGCAAAGAGTTTGAGCGCGTCAAGGTCGCCTGTTTTGACCATGCCGCTCATTTTGAAGGTGCAACCTTGCTGGTCGTTCGGTGTCAGGGTGAATTCGGCGGCCCAAACAATCGGGGCACTGAGAAGGAAAACCGCGAGGGCTTGCATAACACGGGGCAATAATAGCATGGTGAAAACCTTTGGATTATTTGATGCGTGAATAGCCATGAGGGTTGGCGACAATTCACTCGAGGTCAAGATTGGACTTCTGACATCTGCCAAGAGTCTTGATGGTGCAGTTCCGTACCTCTGAGTAGAGGGCTCGAAATCTAGGAAAGAGCGGCATCAAAGGCCGGGTCAAAAAATCTTTCGATTTGAGCGAAAGCAGCCTTCCGCGCGATTTGCAGCGACTGCCATTTTGCCCTGCTCAGCGGACCTCTACACAGATCGCAGCGAACGGCGGCTCACCGCCCTTAGTGCCCCATATGCCGCGTCATGCTTCACCTGACACGAATGTCTTAGAAGGGCTGGCAGCGGCCACCCTTAATTCCGACAAAGGGCACTAAAGGCAGTTTGCCAAGGTGCAACAAATTTTGCAGATCAAATAGTGGGCAATAAACGCCTTCCAACTGGGGATATTTATCCCTATTATTATTGACAGGGATTTTTGTCCCCTATATCAATTCTCACATCAACCGATGGAGGATTGAATGAACGACATCTTTAACACCGCCCGCCACATCGTCGGCACACCACAGGATCACTTACACGACACCCATCTGTTTTCCGCTGCTTGGGCCACAATGAAGGCCGCGCGCGGACAGGGGTTTGACCCACAGCGCCTACACCCGCAACACCTGATCGGCCACCCTGCCCCAGATCCGGAACCACTCGACCGGACTCTGATCCGGGTCGGCGAAACCGTGCGCAGCTATGCCGCCAAACAGGGGTACAGGATCCAGCGCCGCCATGCCGCGTGATCTGACACAGCGCGCGCCTTTGGCTACTGCCACACACACGCCGCCCCGCCAGACCCGCCAACAGGCCAGCCAGCGGGCACCCCCGCTCCACACATAAGAAAGGCGACCAGCATCCGGAGGACGTCGCTGGTCACAACCTTTCAGAATTCCGCGCAGCCTCCCACATGCGCGGAGTAGTGCGGGTGGGTCAGTCCTCCTCCAAAGTTCCCCACCCGCGCATCAACCAACACCGGCGTGCCGCGGCACGTCACAGGGGGAGCGCTTTTTCACTCACGGAATTTCCCTGTCGCGCCCCCGCCAATCCAACAAAAGAAGCCAAGTGGACGCCATAGAGATGCAAATGGAAGTCGTAAAATGTACAGCGCCTACTGCTGTACAAACGCAGCGCAAAACCAGCTGCAACGAACCAATCCGCGCAGAGCCATTTGGCCTCGCAGCAGCATGGCTACACTTCGCAAACCAACTGGAAGTCCGACGCCTAGCAAAACTTCACATGCGCATTGAACGCAAGAAAGTCGCCCTGTCCGAACTCATAGGACAACGGCAGACCATCATGAACCGATGCATCAAACGGATGCGCCGAGCCAGAGGAAGGAACTGATTTCTCTCATTGGCCCACCACATGTGGCCAGCGACGGAAACCAGGAGGACACAACATGCCCCGGAATATTTCTTTTGCCATGACCACCGAGCAGGTACGCAATCAGACCAAAGACATCACCCGGTGCTTTGGTTGGTGGTTCTTGAAGCAAGGCGACAGGGTTTGGGTCGTTGAGAAATCTATGGGCATTCCGGCAGGTGAAACTATCAAGCGGATCTGCATGATCGAGATCGTCTCAACACGAGCCGAGCCGTTAAATGAGATCACAGCACGAGCCTGCACTCGCGAAGGTTTTCCGAACTATACTCCCGAGGGATTTGTACAAATGCTGGTGGATCACTTCGGCATTGCCCCCACCAAAGAATGCAACCGGATCGAATTTCGGTATATTTCTGATGGAGGCGCTTAATGGGAAAGCTAACACCTTTAGCCGTTGGCGAAAGAAACGCAGCCAAGTTGATGGATATGACCCTACCCGAGTTCAAATCTTTGGTTAAGTGTGGCTCTCTTCCTGCCCCTGTCCAAATTGCCCAAGGGCCACAGCGTTGGCGTGTTGCAGATTTGGACGCCATCTTGAATGGTGAAGCCATGAACAGTGAGCAAATCACATGGTAAAGAAACTCAACCGACGATATGTCACGACGAAAACGACCAAAGGCCGAACCTACTACTATTTTCGCCAGGGCGAAAAATACATTCGCCTGCCAGACAATCCCGACAGCCCTGAGTTTGACCAAGAATATTGGGCCATACGCTCAGGCAAAAAACAGCAGCAACCCAAAACCACATTCGACGCTCTGATCCAAAGCTATTATCAAAGCCCCATTTTCACAAAGAAAGCTGCAGGAACCAAAAAAGAATACCGACGCATTTTGGAGTTGATTAGGGAGAAAAACGGCAAGGCTGATTTCACCAAACTGCGCCGCCGAGACGTGATTGCCGCACGAGATCGCTATGCTGATACCTGGAGCAAGGCAAACGATATGGTCGCCTTGCTGTCGATCCTCGCAAAGCATGCGATCGATCTGGAGTGGACTACGCACAACCCTGCCAGCGGCGTTGAGAAGCTAACTGGTGGTGAGTATGAGCCATGGCCCGAAGCTAAGCTGAGAGCATTCGAACGATATTGCCGGGATGAGAAACATGAATGGGAATTGACTGCATTCATGCTGGGAATTGGAACCGGCCAACGCATAGGTGACATCGTTTGCATGGAATGGTCACACTACGACGGCGAGTTCATTTCGGTTGTTCAAGAGAAGACCAAAAAGCGGTTATGGGTCGCATGCCCTGAGTTCCTGAAAACTTACCTCGATGCGCTCCCCAGAAAGGGGAAGTTCCTAATCACTAAATCCCTTAGCAAGGGAATAGCAAAGAAGACAATTCAGGAGCGTGTTCTAAAAATCCGCCGTATTATTGGCGCCGAGAAATACGTCATTCATGGATGGCGATATTCTGCAGCGGTTGCACTGGCCGAATCTGGATGTAGCGACAGTGAGATCCAAGCGGTCACAGGCCACAAAACCTTAGACATGGTGAAGAAGTATCGCGCCCAAGCAAATCAGAAGCGCCTGTCCCAGTCCGCACAAGCCCGCCGGACCAGAACATGAACAGAACATGAAAGTGGGAAACAAAGTGGGAAACTTTGATTTCACCTCACGAAAAACCAACTGGGTAATCGTGATTTTCTCTTTAAAATCAAAGTGGTGCGGGTGAAGGGACTCGAACCCCCACGCCTCGCGGCGCCAGAACCTAAATCTGGTGCGTCTACCAATTCCGCCACACCCGCACTCTACGCTCAGGCTATTTGCCTAGCGTGAGGGGCTGATAGCAAAGCTTTCTCTGGGATGCGAGAGGAAATCTGCACTTCCTGCAAAACAATTATGGCAGGGCTGCAACAATTTCTCACATTTTCATAGATTGTTTACCCTTGGCCACAAAAGACCACGACAGCCGCACGGAATTGCCACAATCTGACGGAAAAAAATACCGAGGCAGACAGAGCGAGAACGCTATGACAACGCAGAGCAATAAGCCTGTGCCGGGTAAGATTCCGGTTAAACATCAAAACCATACATCTGCGGAGGCTTCACCCTCGGCTGGGTTAATGCGCGATACAATTGTGCTAACGCGCCAAGGTGACGTTGCGGTGCAAGACATCCGAGCAGGTGATCATGTCATTACCCGTGGAGCCGGTATGGTGCAGGTGCAATCCATTACCCGGCAGCGAGCTTTACGGCGGGCAATCTCGATCACGGCCGGGTCACTGGGCGACACCCGCCCCGACTGCGACATTGTTTTGCCAGCTGACCAAAAGGTTTTGATCCGGGATTGGCGGGCGCAGGCGTTGTTTGGTCAGGATCAGGCCCTGGTGGCAGCTTCGTCGCTGGTCGACGGAGAGTTCATCATCGACCAAGGGATGCAGGTGCTTGAGCTATATACTCTGGAGCTGGGACAGTCCCATGTCATCTATGCTGGAGGGCTGGAAGTGGCAGGAGCAATCGAGCCCGTTCAAGACCTGCGCCCGGCTGCCTAAAGCCCAAGATCACGGAACACCGCAGGCAGTTGCTCGGCCAGATCCTCCGCTATCAGGCCGGGACCAAATTTTCGGGCACATTCCACATGCAACCAAGCGCCAGTCTCTGCCGCCGCCATCGGGGGAAACCCGCGCGCCATCAGGCCGCTGATGAACCCCGCGAGAACATCGCCTGACCCTGCTGTCGCCAGCCAAGGCGCGGCGCGATCATATTGGGCCGAGTTGATCGAACAGCGCCCATCAGGATCAGCGATCACCGTATCCGGCCCCTTGAAAAGCACCACACATCCTGCACGGGTTGCCGCCTCTCGTGCGGCATCTACTTTGGAGTAAGCCGGGCCGGTGGTGGCGGGGGCGGCTAGTTTCTCGGCAATATCGGGGAACAATTTAGTGAACTCTCCGCCATGCGGGGTAATCACGCAATCCTTGTGCAAAAGACCAAAGAGTACATCCGGATTGGCACTAAACCGTGTCAGGGCGTCTGCATCCAGTACCGTTGGTCGGTTTGCCTTTAGCACGGTTAATACCAATGCCTGTGTATCCGCCCGAACGCCAAGCCCAGGGCCCAAGCAGACAGCATTGAACCGCATGTCTTCCAAGACTTCGGTCAAGCCCAACGCCCCATCGATTTGCTTGAGCATTACCGCAGTCAGATTTGCAGCATTTTCCAGCATTGCAGAGCGGGGTGAGCCCAGAGTAACCAACCCTGCCCCAATGCGAAGTGCCCCGCGAGCGGCAAGTCGAGCGGCGCCGGTGCTGCCGTGAGTACCTGAGAGAACCAGCGCGTGACCGTGGGCGTACTTGTGGTTCACTCCTCTTTTTCCGTGTATGATTGGCGACGCAAGTTTCACCACACCCTTTTCCTTTGGGAGCATATTGTTGTCCCTTGGAAGCCCGATGTCCTTAACAATAACCTTCCCGCAACTTGCCTCCCCATCAGAAAGATAGTGGCCAACTTTCGGACTATGGAAAGTCACTGTTAGTTGGGATTCAAATACGTGATTAGGTAGAGGTGCGGGGAGCCGCTCTTTTGTTCCCTCACGAAGTACAAAACCGCAGTCAGAACAAACACCAGAAGGAGTATCCACCGCCACCAATCGAGGAAGACCGGCATCTGCATCAAAAACCTCCCATAGCTGATTGTGAAGATCTCCGATCGGTCGGCTTAGTCCTGTTCCAAACATTGCATCGACATAGACGGAAGCAGTCCAGCCAAGAGGACGCTGAAAGTCCTCGATAGACTGTACTTCACCCAACTCCACCCACCGCTCATAATTCGCCTTCGCATCCGGCGGCAGTTTGTCAGCATTCCCATACAGAAACACCTCCACCTCCCACTCACGCTCATTCAGCAATCGCGCAACAACAAAACCGTCACCACCATTGTTGCCAGGTCCACACAAAACAACGGCTTTGCGGTTCCCACTCTGTAGTTCCGGCCATTCCTCAAAAATAGCCTCAACAACCCCTTGCCCGGCCCGCTCCATCAGCTCTAGCCCGGTCACCTTGCCAGACTCGATTGCAGCCTGTTCAATCGCACGCATTTGGGCAGCAGTTAGCAGTTCAGTCATCTTCAGGCCTCATCGATTCAATTTCGCACATAAATTAGGCGTAGCGCTCTCAAATTAAGCAGGTCATCGCCGAGCAATTGATGATTTCCCACCTTCGCCACGGTATACATTGCTGTTCCTAATAAGAAGTGTTCTGACCAGCCTCGACAAGCTGTGAGGAGCCCGTGACATGAAAAAGATCGAAGCCATCATCAAACCGTTCAAACTGGACGAGGTGAAGGAAGCGTTGCAAGACGTCGGTGTACAGGGGCTTTCTGTCATCGAAGTCAAAGGTTTTGGCCGCCAAAAGGGCCACACGGAATTGTATCGCGGCGCCGAATATGTGGTGGATTTCCTGCCCAAGGTGAAGGTTGAAGTGGTGTTGGACGACGATCAGGTCGATGCCGCCATCGAAGCCATCGTGGAGGCCGCAAAAACCGACAAGATCGGCGACGGTAAGATTTTTGTCTCTCCCGTCGAACAAGCCATTCGTATTCGGACCGGCGAGACCGGATCTGACGCGCTGTAAACCACAGCACTCACATACATAACGACTATCTAATCAGAAGGACCAAGGGAATGAGCGTAGAGGCAGTTCTCAAGACACTCAAAGACGACGATGTGGCCTATGTCGACATCCGGTTCACAGACATTCGCGGCAAGTTGCAGCATGTGACAGTTGACGTGGATCTGGTTGATGAAGACTTCCTTGAAGAAGGCTTTATGTTCGACGGTTCCTCCATCGCCGGCTGGAAGTCGATCGAAAATTCAGACATGAAACTGATCGCAGACACAACAAGTGCCTATATCGATCCGTTCTATGCCGAGAAAACCCTGTGCATCCACTGCTCGATCGTTGAGCCAGACACTGGCGAAGCTTATGAACGTGACCCACGTGGTACAGCACAGAAAGCCGAAGCTTACCTGAAATCCTCGGGCATCGGTGACGTTGCTTATATGGGTCCAGAAGCTGAGTTCTTCCTGTTTGACGATGTTCGCTTCTCGAACTCGATCAACAAAGTTTCCTACGAAGTTGACGCTTCCGATGCGTCCTGGAACACTGACACCGAGTATGAAATGGGCAACATGGGCCACCGCCCTGGCGTCAAGGGTGGCTACTTCCCAGTTAACCCAATCGACGAAGCCCAAGATCTGCGTTCTGAAATGCTGTCGACCATGAAGCGTCTGGGCATGAAAGTGGACAAGCACCACCACGAGGTTGCGTCTTGTCAGCACGAGCTGGGCCTGATCTTTGACAGCCTGACCAAACAGGCCGACGAGCTGCAGAAATACAAGTACGTGATCCACAACGTGGCCCACGCATACGGCAAATCAGCTACTTTCATGCCCAAGCCGATCTACGGCGACAACGGCACCGGCATGCACGTGAACATGTCGATCTGGAAAGACGGCAAGCCCCTGTTTGCTGGCGACAAATACGCTGATCTGTCGGACGAAGCGATCTATTTCATTGGTGGCATCCTGAAGCATGCCAAGACCTTGAATGCCTTTACCAACCCAGCGACCAACAGTTACAAGCGCCTCATCCCAGGTTTCGAAGCCCCAGTACTGCGCGCCTATTCGGCTCGCAACCGGTCGGGTTGTGTACGGATCCCATGGACTGAAAGCCCGAAAGCCAAGCGCGTCGAAGCTCGTTTCCCGGATCCGGCCGCCAACCCTTACCTGTGCTTCGCCGCATTGCTGATGGCTGGCCTGGACGGCATCAAGAACAAGATCAATCCTGGCGAAGCCATGGACAAGAACTTGTACGACCTGCCTGCTGAAGAACTGGCTGATATCCCAACCGTTTGTGGCTCGCTGCGCGAGGCGCTGGAATGCTTGGCGGACGACCATGACTTCCTGTTGCAGGGCGACGTGTTCACCAAAGACCAGATCGACGGCTACATCGCACTGAAGATGGAAGAAGTTGAACTGTTCGAACACACCCCACACCCGGTTGAGTTCGGTATGTACTACAGCTGCTAAGCTAAACGGTGCGTGCAAGCACGCACCCTACACAGATATCCGGGCGTCCCAATTGGGGCGCCCTTTTGTTGTTTATTTACCCCTTGCCCCGGCCGCCTCACGGCTGTATCCCCGCGCGTTCCCTCACTTGACTGGAGACCATCATGAGCGCGCCCAACACCCTCGGCATCGACTTTGGAACGTCAAATTCCGCCGCTGGTATTGCGGTAAACGGAAAACCTTGGCTGGTAGAGCTGGAACCCGGGCAGACCACTTTGCCCACGGCCGTCTTCTTTGAGGAACAGCCACGCAGAATGCGTATTGGAGCCAGCGCGACAAGTGCACTGATTTCCGGCGAGGAAGGCCGGTTCATGCGGGCGCTGAAGAGCCTGTTGGGAACGCCATTGCTGCGCGAAGAGCGACGAATCAATGGCGAGCGGATCGATTTCATCGAGATCATTGCCCGCTTTCTGCGCGAAGTGAAATCGCGGGCCGAAGCAGCGACCTACCAAGAATTCACCCATGCCCTCTCTGGGCGACCGGTGCGGTTTCACAGCAGCGACGAGGCCCGCAATGCCCAGGCCGAGGTTGATCTGCGAGATTGCTATCTGGCAGCCGGTTTTCAAGATGTGAGGTTCATGTTTGAACCGGAAGCTGCAGCGCGGGCGACAACACCCGACGACGGGATCGGACTGATCGTTGATATTGGTGGCGGTACTTCCGATTTTTCACTTTTCAGTCAGAAAGACACCGGAGAAACGGAAATTCTGGCCAGTTATGGTGTGCGTATCGGGGGCACTGATTTTGACCGTCGCCTGAGCATCGATCACGTGATGCCATTGCTGGGTCGTGGCAGCGCAATCCGCAATGCCTTTGGTGCAGGTACCCTGCCCGCACCGGCCAAGATCTTTAATGACCTGGCAACCTGGCAGATGATTCAGTTCTTGTATGCCGCTGACAGTCGTCACAAAGCAAAAGACTTGGCCCGAAATGCGGCCGAACCCGAAAAACTGGCACGTCTTGTTACTGTGCTGGAAGATGAATTGGGACATGATGTTGCTTTTGCTGTCGAGTCCGGAAAAATTCAAAGCAATCAACCCGATCACCCTGCCCCGCGCATTGATCTAAAGGAGCTGGAGCGCGGCCTAATGGTCCCCTTAAGCGCCGAGGTTTTGCAGGATTCACTGCACGAACAAGTCGCCGAGATCGCCGTTGGCGCACAGGAGACCCTAAAACTAGGCCGGATTGACGCTGCACAGGTTGACAGAATTGTTCTTGTTGGTGGCTCATCCTTGATGGCCGTGGTGGAGCAACAAATGCGTCAACTATGCCCCGACGCCAAAGTTCTGAAGGCCAATGCCATGACCGCAGTTGCTGATGGGTTGGCAATTTCGGCAGCAACAGCCTTTGACTGACGCAGCAGCTAATCATATTTCGGGTGGTTTTTCAGGCTTCAGGCACTAGGCTCAGTTAAGTTCATTAGTGAAAGACTGTATTATGCGTTTGCCCCTGTTATCCGCCTTGTTTTGTGCCTGCCTGTCTGCCCCGGTTATTGCGGCCCCCTGTGGCAATACCTCCGCCGGGTTTGCCGCCTGGAAAAATGATTTTGCCTCTGAAGCCAAACGCGCTGGAGTAAAAAAACCAGGGCTGCAGGCGTTGGCAAACGCTCAATATGCCAGTCGGACAATCTCGGCTGATCGCAACCAGAAAAGCTTCCGCTACACGCTAGAGAAGTTTATGGAAATCCGCGGCTCCTCCACCATTGTTGCGCAGGGCCGTCGACGCAAGGCGCGCAACCCTGAGTTCTACGCGGCACTGGAACGTAAATATGGTGTGCCAGCCGGTGTGCTTATTGCCATTCACGGCATGGAGACCGCCTTTGGTCACTTTATGGGCGACAGTCAGATCGTCCCGGCAATTACCACCCTGGCCTATGACTGCCGGCGTTCAGAGTTTTTTGTTCCCCACGCCATTGGCGCACTCAAGCTGGTTGATCAGGGCGCAATCACACCAGCAACCCGTGGCGCCAAACACGGCGAACTTGGCCATACGCAGTTTCTACCTGGTAACGCTCTGAAATATGGGGTCGACTGGGGCGGGGATGGTCGCGTTGATTTCTACGATATGGCAGATGCTTTGGCGTCGACCGCCAACTACCTTCGCAAAAAGGGCTGGAAAAAAGGAAAAGGGTACCAACCTGGTGAGCTCAACTATACAGTTTTGAAGGAATGGAATGCAGCGACGGTCTATCAACAGTCACTGGCTATCATGGGCGCCGGGATCGACCGCTAAATCCTTATACTTCAGATTTATGCCGTTTGCTTATGACCCTGTTAAACCGGGCGAAAATTTGCGCACTTGCGGATTGCCCACATTCGGCCGGAAAAGACTGTTCAGCCTGACGCAATAAACAATCATTCCTTCTAGGCGTGATTGTAACGGCTTTGGCAGCAATGTGGCCAGTATCTGCCAACATTCAGCCGCAATTCCAACTCAAAGAACATCGAACTTCGTGCAACTAATTGAAATTTATTCAATTTTTCACTACTCCATCAAGGCTCCATATTGAAAACAATCTTTTAGTATTTCCGGCTATCCCGCCTCACTTTCAGCATCTTCAACCGATATTGTTTCCTAAGAAGAAACCCGAGCGGAGGATCCTGACGGTGGCCCATACAACCAAGTTTCATGGTGGTCTAACTTATTACGGACTACCCGGCAGTGCACTTGCAAAATGCAGCTGCACCATTGCCGACACGCTGGAAGAATACGGCCACTCGGTAGATCAGTTTAGCGCCCACGACAGCGACGTGATTGCACTGGCATGTGATCAATATCGTCTAGTCTTGCGCTTGGATGACCAACCCAGCGACATTCAGGCAGGCAAAGTTCGGGCTGGGCCGCAGCGCGTGGTCATTTCATTGCAGCCCAATTTTCCCAAACACTGCGACGCGGAATTGAGCGAAATGCTTATGGCGATTATGCTGTATCGGTTGGTAAATTTGCTGGGGGCTGAACATATCGAATGGATGACCCCAAGTGCCAGACTCACTCGCAAACAGTTTCTTGGTGTCTTTGCCAAAATCCGCCCCATGCAAACTCCGCAGCCGATCTCGGCAAACGAACGCTTTGCACCTATCGAACAAACTGCTGAAGAACTGGATCAGCATTGTTCGGCGATGCAAAATGTCTCTGTTGTGCCGGCGACCAAAGCGGATCCGTCTCAACGTTTTGCATCATGGGCCGGAATACTCATGCGCAGTTCAGAATTTCGCTTTGTCACACGTGTTGCACCACTGACGGCCTGCGCTGTTCTATTGCAAAGCTCGGGTGTCATCTAAGACTACAGGCCTTTGTGAACACCACTCAAAGGCCCTACATCCATTTATTGCTTTGCCCACTGCGCAAACACATTGGCACGCGTCAGCACATGAGTGTGGATACAAAACACCACGGCACGGCTTTCTGGCAGGCGTAAAATCATCTGTTTTTCGCTACGCATATAACCCGCCTCAGCTTCATCTACTTTATCCCGTGGCTGGTGCTGGCTGCGCGGTTGGAACAGGCTTGGGTCGTGGTACCACAAGCTATTAAACCGCCACAGCGGCCGCCCCACCTGAACCCCGTCAAACAACCGCTGCACCCGCTTCCCTATGCCAACGTCATATTCAGCTACGGTTTGGTGTATCCCTATCAGTGGTTTTAAATATTTTTCAGACAGGGTCCAACTCGCCGGAAAACACAACACCGCCCCTGTCATCACATGTTCATCGCCCTGTTTTTCGAGAATACAGAAATCCTGCTGGGTGATACGTCCCAAGGTTCCAAGTGGATCTTCCCAATCCAACTCAATCCCGCTCTCGTCTAACCGCTGAAGCTGGTCTCCTCGGTGCTGCGGGTAAAGGTGCTCCAAAACCAGATGCAACAACTCCTGCGCTGCGGGCATCGCCTGCTCATCCAACATCAACACCTGATCCCGGTGATGGGCCAGTAACCGGTCCCGTTCCTTCATCTGGGCAGAAAAGGCATCATCAGGCAGCAGCCAATCCTGCGGCGCAAGCGGCTGAATCCCCGGCAGCGCCTTTGAGCTGAGTGGATTATAGGGAATTTGGGTTTGCAAAATCGTGGTCATGCTTCTGCATAACATTCCCAGCCCTGAATGCCAGCACTCCCACGCCAGGCTGGTAAGCTGTCACCACTTTCGTCCGAAGATGTGAGAGCCAAAAACGACCACTGCAATCGTCGCATTCAGCGCGGAATCACCCGTCGCATGGTTTCAGACTAGACAGGACTGTGCAGAAAGGAAGCCCACCATGACCGAGCACTACCGCGACACGCGAAAAATTGACCCCAACCGCGGTGCGCAGCTGGGCGATGGCAGCCCGAATGACAACAACAGAATAGAAATTGGCCCAACACAGCTTGCACTGACTGAATGGCAGGCAGCGGGGTTGCAATTGCCAGACCTGGAGCAAATGCGCAGGTTTCGGTGGCAACGGCTCACTCAGGCAATTAAGGACCGTGGTTATGGTGGGTTGCTGATGTTCGATCCTTTGAACATTCGCTATGCAACTGACAGCACCAACATGCAGCTGTGGAATACCCATAATCCGTTTCGGGCAGTTCTGCTGTGCGCCGATGGTTACATGGTGATCTGGGATTACAAGAATTCACCCTTTTTATCGACATTTAATCCACTGGTACGCGAACAAAGATCCGGTGCTGATTTGTTCTATTTCGATCGCGGCGACAAGGTGGATGTGGCGGCAGATGTCTTTGCCAACGAAGTACGCCAACTGATGCACAAACATGCTGGCGACAACAAGCGTTTGGCGGTGGACAAGATCATGCTTCACGGGCTGCGTAGCCTGGAGGCGCAGGGTTTTGAGATCATGGAAGGTGAAGAAGTCACCGAAAAAACCCGCGCCATCAAAGGAAAGGATGAAATCCTCGCCATGCGCTGCGCACATCATGCGTGTGATGTCGCAGTGGGGGAAATGGAGTATTTTGCCCGAGCTAATGTCGGGGATGGAAAGACGTCAGAGGATGACATCTGGGCGGTCTTGCATGCTGAAAACATACGTCGCGGTGGGGAATGGATTGAAACCCGACTGCTGGCCTCGGGCCAACGGACCAACCCCTGGTTTCAGGAATGCGGCCCACGGATCACTCAACAAAATGAGATCATTTCCTTTGATACAGATCTGATAGGTTCATATGGCATTTGCATCGACATTTCGCGCAGTTGGTGGATCGGTGATCAGAAGCCGCGTGCGGATATGATCTATGCCATGCGCCATGCCCATGACCACATCATGACCAATATGGAGATGCTGCGCCCCGGCGTGATGATCCCCGAACTGACAGCCAATGCACATCGGTTGGATGACAAGTTCCAAGCGCAAAAATATGGGTGCCTGATGCACGGCGTGGGACTATGTGATGAATGGCCACTGGTCGCCTATCCGGATAAGGCAGTACCGGGGGCCTACGACTATCCGCTGGAACCCGGTATGGTCCTATGTGTAGAGGCCTGTGTTGGCGAGGTTGGTGGCGATTTTTCGATCAAACTGGAAGATCAGGTACTAATCACCGAGGATGGATATGAAAATCTGACCCGATATCCCTTTGATAGCAAATTGATGGGAGAATAGGCCTACATAGTAACTTCCGATCCTTGGCCCTTTCGTTGGGAGGGACGAGATCTACAAAGGAGCGTCAGCAGCGCTGCCCAGAAACAGATTAAGCTTTTCACGCAGGACCAACACACTCGGCGCATCGGTCACGTCCTCTAACCGATCAACCGGCACCCAGGCCAATGCATGAGATTCAATGCTGGCCTTGGCTTCGCCTACTTCAGCCCGGAACAAATACCGGACATCGTAATGAAGGTGTGCGCAGTCCCTAGCTGTTTCGGGGATCTGATGAATATCGACATCAAACACAGATCGTGACAATGCGCCTATGCGGGTTAAGCCACTTTCTTCGTAAGCTTCTTTCAGCGCAACAAACGGGACGTCGGCAACCCCATCGCAATGGCCACCCAGCTGCAACCAGCGATCCAGCTTTGCATGGTGCGTCAACAATACTGATTTGAAATCCTTTGACAGAACAAACGCCGATCCGGTGACATGCCCGGTTGTCGCGTCACGTTCGAACGCTCGCGGTTCGTTGGCACAAAAACTATGTAACCTCTGCCACATCTCCCGGTCGTGTCTATCGCTCGGGAGATAGCGACCAATCCCTGAAATTTCTTGCCCGACCATAAACCACAATCCTGCCAATTAAACAGAAACAAGTTAGAGAACCTTAGCTCTATTATCCATAGATCGTTCCAAAGCCCGGTACTCTGAGACAGAGTACTATTCCAGTAATGTTTTTGTCTCATAGGGCTTTAACACCGGATGGCAGAGACTACCAAAACTGGACAAATCCGTCACAATTTCAGGAAACAGCTGACAGATTTCACCTCTCGCTGCGCCGGACAAGGCTGTTTGGGCCATTTCTGCCGGCATCAAGGTTTCACACTCCACCCCGTTGGCCCAGACCGTGTGATGGCCCGCTAGCAGAATGTGAAAATACTCAACGCTTTCACCATCATTCACCTGGCAAATGTTATGGTCATTTTGCAAGGAAATGGCGGGGACCAGCACCTCCGGCTCTCCAAACAACATCTCGGTGCGCCAGTTTTTCAACAAAACCCGATGCTGAGGCGACAACATTAATTCTCCAACCGGAGTACCTGGTGCAAGACTGTTAGGCGCAAACCGGATTGGGCGAAGTTCTGGATGATTACGCAATTCGCGGCCGTCCAACGCAGCACTTCCTATCCATTGTATAGGACGGCATTTGCCATCTCCGCAAAATACTTGGTCACCACGCTCCAATAGCTCAACAGCCAATTCTCCACCCGCGGTTAGAATCCGACTACCACGCACAAAACAGACCACCACACTTGCCACGCCGGTTCCGTTTGCGGAGTCGACATCAATTGACACCGAATGCGACTGGCCATCAGATCCTGTATAGTCAAATGTCCAGACATTGCCGACGTTTGAGTAGTTGTCAAAGCCGGTGAACACAAAACAATCGCCCGGATCCATGCTTTTGACTGTCATTGAAAAGTCGTCATCGAATCCGGACAGGTCGATATGAAACTCATCATCGCCTCCCGGTCCTGCACCGGCCTCAGTTGGAGCTCCTTTGCCCCAACGTTCATAGACATAGTTACCAGAAAGGTCACCACCATCTTCAATAGTGACAATCTGATTGTCGTCCTTATCACCCGAGATCAGATCCGTACCCTCGATCTTATCGCCGGTGACATCCACTCCCAGCGTGACGGTCAGAACCTCTATTCCCATGGTTGAGCCTCTCGCTCTGGCTGGCTTGCAACTGCTCGTGCACAAAACAAAATGCGCGCAATTGAATTCAACTCATCGACAATCAGGGCACCGCAATGAGAGCGAGCGAACCCCGCAGAATAGGCCTCTAAAACCTCATTGCTCTTCGCTGGGAACCGTTCAATCAACGCACCAAATCCGTTGATGTAATCCCAGCCGCGTGGACGCATCCTCGACTGTTCAAAATCACAGCCAAGTAGAGCCCCATTCTGAGTTTGCAGATAGTTGTGTAGTGCTGGGTCATTGCGCGACAGGACTCGCCCACACAACGGTATTCCAGACAAAACTGATTTTGCTTCAACGATCTGTGAAAGGGCCACGCCGGTTTTAAACTTTGAGAGATAGCCAAACCAGTTGCCGCTTGCCAATTCAGCGGGGGCCGCAGCATCAAACGCCGCCAACCATGCGCCAATCCTAAAAGCGGTGTGGCTTGGTTCTGCGTCCAGTAGAGACTTCGTTTCCACCCACTCTGTAAGAATAAATTTCAATTCGTCCGAGTATGCCAGAAGGCCAGGAACCAGACCGCTGTCCAACATGCTATGAAGCGACATTTTCTCCCGGAAAAATGCAGCCGGTCCATCGGGCCCGTCAAACAGTTTCAAAAAACCGAGTTTCCCGTCGACATTCAACTTCAAACACAGTGAACGTGAGCTTGCCTTGACCAACTCAAATTTAACATTCCGGTCGTTTGTCTGTCCGGTTAAAGTTTCTGCGATTTGTGAAAAACAAAACCCCAGCTGGTGTCGCAAACGGTCCTTCCAGTCTGCGTTGTAGAGTGTACCTGTCGCATCAGGGTTGTCGTCCAACATATTTAGATTCCATCAACTAGTTAACATAAACGAACTCTGGCACGCCCGGAAACACGATCCGCCCACATCACCTTCAATTTCATCAAGTATATTTTGTGTAAAAACTGATCAAATTTGTTTCGGCAATTTTCTGAAAATTTTAGGAACCCACTCGCAAGGTAAGATGCACAGTTTGCTTCGCCGGGATAGCTTCACCATCGCGTGAGCAATGTTCCATAGATCTTGTCCTGCTGCCGTTGCGTGCTCACTCTTGCATCAGCAACAATCAAAGGCTTCCGCTATGCCCGCAGAGCACATCACATTTCCCGGACACGCAGGCACCCCACTGGCCGCACGGCTGGACCTTCCTAGCGGTCCAGTTCTGGCAACTGCTCTTTTTGCCCATTGTTTTACCTGTTCCAAGGACATCCCGGCTGCGCGGCGCATTGCGGCAAGGCTTGCGTCAATGGGAATTGCAGTTCTTCGCTTTGATTTCACTGGCTTGGGACATTCCGAAGGCGAGTTTTCGAATACGTCGTTTTCCTCCAACGTCGCGGACCTGAACGCAGCAGCCCAGTATCTGGCAAGCCGTGGCATGGCCCCTGATCTACTGATTGGCCATTCCTTAGGTGGTGCAGCTGTCCTGCGCGCAAGGGCTGGAATTCCGTCTGTCAAAGGGGTCGTCACTCTCGGCGCCCCCTTTGATCCAGGACATGTCGCCCATAATTTTGAAGACGCCTTGCCAGAAATCGCAGCCCATGGATCAGCGCAGGTCAACCTGGGGGGGCGCCCCTTCACCATCTCCAGAGAGTTTGTAGAGGACATTCAGGCGGAAACTTTGCTGCCAGCAATTTCTGAGCTGCATGCTGCGTTATTGGTTCTGCACGCGCCACAAGATGCGATTGTTGGAATTGAAAATGCAGCACAGATCTTCACCACAGCCAAACATCCCAAAAGCTTTGTTACCCTGGATGATGCCGACCACCTGATCAGCCGCGCCCAGGATGCAGAATATGCTGCAAGTGTCATCGCAGCCTGGGCAGGCAGATACATCGACCTCGCCCCCCCTGCACCACCACCCGGCGCGCCCGAGGGCGTTCTCCGCGTCACCGAATCCAGCCCGGATGGCTACCTCCAAGACATCCAATCTGGTCCGGATCATCACGCCTATGCCGATGAACCCTTGGCCTATGGTGGCAGCAACCTGGGAATGTCGCCCTATGGGTTTGTTTCCGCAGGACTGGGCGCGTGTACGTCAATGACCCTTCGCATGTATGCCCGTCGCAAGGGCTGGCCCTTGCTTGGAATCGATGTTGAGATCAGCCACGACAAAGTACATGCTCAGGATGCAACCACGGGCAATCCGTCCCGCATCGACCAGTTCACGCGAAAGATCTACTTGCAAGGGGATTTAAGCACAGACCAGCGACACCGCCTGCTGGAGATCGCTGACAAATGCCCTGTTCACCGCACGCTGGAACATGGCGCAAGAGTGGTTACGCTGTTGCAGGACACTGCCACACAAAGCTGATTTCAACTCTTCTGAGCGTTCCCCTCCCGCTTGTATGCACCGCGCTGCAAGCGGGGCGGGAGCCCTTCACAACGCTTAGCGGCGTGGCATTGGCCGGGCAACCGGCGGGCGGTGGATTGGAGGTCGCGCCACCGGCGGACGTGCGATTGGCGGACGCGCAATCGGATGTTCTGGTCGCGGCGGGCGCTCAATCGGGTGCTCTGGTCTGGGCGGCTTGGGAGGACGTGGATATCCGTTGTAGTAATCATTCCACAGCATTCCGTCATAATACACGCCACCGCTATAGGTCGCATTAGGATCACAGGCAGACAGGCTCAGCGTGCCAAGACCTAAGAACGCGACAAGCAGAATTTTTCGGGAGGGCAAATTGATCATCATGTTTCCCTTCACCGAATGGCCCGGAACGACGCAAAGACGGCGTTCACATCAGACACCAGATCCGGGTTAACCCCGGCCTCCATTACCACCACCGAAATAGCGACGCGATTACGAGGCAAAACGACCACTACTGCTGTAAAACCAACAGCCCGTCCGTCTCGCCGACCAGATCCAGTAATTCGCGCAGCTGGCAAGCCATCTACGGTAATCCGTTTGCGCTCTTCAACCTCGGTGTCCTGAACAAGAAACGGCCCCACTCCGCGCAGGTATTCTAACGCAGACTCATAATTAGAAACGCCATGCGGGGAAATAAACCCTAGCCACACCCCGGTATCAGCAACGGGTTTCAGTCCAATTACACGGTTGATCAAACGGGCTTCATCTGCGTCAGGCGGTGTCAGGTTTCTTTCCCCCCCTGCCCGCACAGTCCAGAAGTCGGGCGCTGAAAACCGGAACAATGCGCGGTCCCCATCCATATATGTGACGGGCATTTCCGCCAAGGCCAGCGAAGGCAGCAAGGACAGAGTTGTAAACATCGCTCCAACAGCCAATGTTTTTCGGAGTCGTCTTAGCATACCTGCATCTCCTAAAATTTTTGAGGTCACGGTTCGATACATCCGTGGAAAATACAATGTAGTAAAAGATAGATCGGCTTGTATGGAAAGGCGCAATTGTCACATCCACCTACAATTCGTCCTGCCCGGCTGCGAACGAAATGCCTGAAGTTTGTGCATCTTGCGCACCGCTGGGTCTTTGTACTGGGCAATATGTCCCATCAAGCCCCTGTCTACCTTGTTGTTTTGCCCCACCTGATCTAAGAGGCGCGCATCCCGTCCTATTATAAAGGTCCTGGCCTATGATCCCTCGCTACTCCCGCCCCGACATGGTTGCCATCTGGTCTCCGGAAAGCAAATTCCGCATTTGGTACGAGATCGAGGCACATGCCTGCGAAGCCATGGCCAATATCGGTGTCATCCCTCGCGAAAACGCTGATGCTGTTTGGAAAGCCAAGGACGTTGAGTTTGACGTTGCACGCATCGACGAGATCGAAGCCATCACCAAACATGACGTCATCGCATTCCTGACCCACCTCGCCGAACATGTCGGCAGCGACGAAGCCCGTTTCGTACATCAGGGCATGACCTCTTCGGACGTTCTGGACACCTGCCTGAACGTGCAGCTGGTGCGCTCAGCTGACATCCTAATCAAAGACATGGACGGCCTGCTGACAGCCCTGAAGCGCCGCGCAATCGAGCACAAAGACACCGTCCGCGTTGGCCGCAGCCACGGCATCCACGCCGAGCCCACCACCATGGGCCTGACCTTTGCCCGGTTCTATGCAGAAATGGACCGCAATCTGGCGCGCCTGAAACTGGCCCGTGAAGAAGTCGCAACCGGCGCAATCTCCGGCGCAGTGGGCACATTCGCCAATATCGACCCAGCGATTGAAGAACATGTTTGCGAGCAGCTGGGCCTGAGCCCCGAGCCGATTTCCACCCAGGTGATCCCACGCGATCGTCACGCGATGTTCTTTGCCACCCTTGGCGTGATTTCCTCTTCGATCGAAAATGTCGCGACTGAAATCCGCCACATGCAGCGCACCGAAGTGCTGGAAGGTGCGGAATTCTTCTCGATGGGCCAAAAAGGCTCTTCCGCGATGCCACACAAAAAGAACCCGGTTCTGACTGAAAACCTCACCGGTCTGGCGCGTCTGGTACGTTCTGCAGTTGTACCGGCACTGGAAAACGTCGCCCTGTGGCACGAGCGCGATATCTCACACTCGTCAGTCGAACGCGCGATTGGCCCAGACGCCTGTGTGACCCTGGACTTTGCTTTGGCGCGCCTGACCGGCGTGATCGACAAGATGCTGGTCTACCCCCAGAACATGCTGGACAACATGAACAAGTTCCCCGGTCTGGTGATGAGCCAGCGGGTGCTTCTGGCGCTGACGCAGGCCGGTGTGTCGCGCGAAGACGCCTATTCCATGGTGCAGCGCAACGCACTGAAAGTCTGGGAAGAACGTCTAGACTTCCGCGAGCTGCTGCTGGCGGATGCCGACGTGGTTGCTGCGCTTGGCGAAGACGGTGTCAACGAGAAGTTCGACATGGGCTATCATACAAAACACGTTGATACGATTTTTGCACGTGTCTTCAAAGACTAACGATATGGGCCCGGGCAACCGGGCCTTTTTCAACCTCGTTTAACCGTCGATCATATTTTCGCCATATCGGGTGCGTATTGGATCGCACATGGTCAATTTATGTAATTACGACGAAACACTCATTTCAAAATTCATTCATGAATTCAAAGAGTCGCTGCATTCATCGCCCGAATTGGGATATTCATGCATCTATAGGTCAAGCACCTTTCCAAAGTCGCGGCAAGTATTTGGAACCACGACTGAAGATGGCCGCACCTTCGCCATCAAAATAGACACTGAGAACGACAATGGTCGGCTTGAAAAAGAGTTTGGTGTTCTGAAGGAGCTTTTTCCCTACTTTCAGGAAAAAGAGCAAACCCAAGTCATCAAACCAATTTACCTGTCTCCCGGTGGCCAATTCCATGTTACGGAGTTTGTTGACCACAAAACCGCCATGCAGGTAATCTACTCGTCCAAAGTTCATACTCAAGCCGGGCAAGCCTACAGGAGGGCTGGTCAATGGCTACATGAGCTTCACAGCTTCAAACACGCGCGCAGGGATCGCTTTTGGTTTGATTGGATGTTTGAAGAGATTGATGCCATTTTATGCACGGCTATACCTCAGGCCTCCGCCTCTGAGTACCGCCCCTATCTGGAACAGATGCACCGGGACGCAATCCAACTTGGAAACTGCGAAGATACTGTCGTTTTTTCGCATGGTGATTTTCATTGTGACAACCTTATCCTGGGACGTGGTGTAACCTATGGTCTCGACTTCACAGAGGTTTCTGAGAAACTCGCCGTTTACGACATTGTGGATTTTTTGAAGGCGGATGTTTTTCGGGTTGGCACAGCAGACGAAATAGACCGAAGCGGTATCCTAACCCACAATAAAGACATGTTCTTTCGTAAGTACCGTCATCCGGTCAACCATGACATTCTTGACTTTTGCATCCGTGGCAGATTGCTCATCGACTGGTTAAAAGTTTCAAAGGATCACTACGCACGCAGTTCTTTTCTACGTAAGAAATTTGCATGCCTTGGTGACAGACTCAGTTTGGCATTTTGTTCTTCGATCTAAAAATCCGAATTAGCCCGAGCAGCTTTACCTGCGAGCTTTCCGGTTTCGGCCAGTTCCAGCCTATTGTAGCTGCTTTAGCTTCCGGTTTTGGTGATCCTCAACTTTGCGACTATAATTGTAGAGTTGCCATTGTGGAGACCCGTCATGCGTTTCAGAATTGTTTTCATTGCCATTGTCCTGACCTTGCCGGCCAGCATCGCGCTGGCCTGTTCACAACACAGTCAGCAAACCCAATCCTGTTCAGCTGGGACGGTTTGGGATAGCGACATGCAGAAATGCACGAAACAGGTGTCTGGCTAGCCCCAGTTCAACAAGATGTGACGTGTTGGTCCGGTATTTGTGATTTCGCAATTTTGGCAAATACGAATAGCCTTCTGTTCTAATCCTTTTTGCAACTGGACTTTATACATGCGCGCGCTTCTTATTTGTCTGATTTGTTTTCCCGGTCTCTCCCTCGCTGCAGGTGGTGATGATCGCGGTGCCCCCAAACCAACCCCCACCACTACGACCTGCAATGGTGTGAAGGTTTGGGATGAGAAAAAGAAGCGCTGTGTCCGGCCCAAACAATCATCCTTGGAAACCGAAGGCCTGTACGGCGCTGTACGTGAGCTGGCCTATGCTGGACGCTATTCAGACGCACAGGGTGTACTGTTGGCGATGGCTGATCAGACGGACGACAGGGTGTTGACCTATTGGGGGTTTACCCATCGCAAGCTGGGTAACATTGAACTCGCTAATGCCTTTTATCAGCAGGCTATTGCACAGAATCCCAACAATTTTCTAGCACGCTCTTACATGGGTCAGGGGTTTGTTGACGATGGGCAATATGCCCAGGCACTGGCGCAATGGAAAGAAATTCGCGCCCGAGGTGGAACCGGCGCCTGGCCTGAGGTCTCACTGCGCCGTGCTTTGGAAACGGGCCAAAGTTTCAGCTACTGACTTCAGATTTTCTTTACGGCTCTTGGCGTAACCTGCTTAGGAACCGAAGAAGAATCTTTATGGTAGGGGCGCAAGAATGCAGAACGATTTGGCCTTGGCGTTACCGCCGACATCAGCACTGGACACCATGGGCGGCTTTGACGCCATGGCACCAGCACCTTCAACGAGCAACCTAAATAGCAAAGCCAAAGCCGCCATTGTGGTTCGGCTTTTGCTGAACGAAGGCGCGGACATTCCAATTGAGGAGTTGTCTGACGAAATGCAGGCCTCTTTGACCCAGCAAATGGGCAAAATGGGTCTGGTTGATCGTGACACGCTCCATTCAGTGGCCAATGAATTTGCCGAAATGCTGGATAACGTCGGCCTGTCTTTCCCCAATGGTTTGGCGGGTGCGCTGACCGCAATGGAGGGCAAGATCAGCCGCCAGACGGAACGTCGCCTGCGTAAGGAGGCCGGTGTCCGACAGTTTGGCAACCCGTGGGAACGCTTGCGCGCCCTACCCGCAGAAGATTTGGCTGAGCTTGCTGAAGCCGAAAGCACCGAGGTGGCTGCTGTCATGTTGTCCAAGCTGGACACAGCAAAGGCTGCAGAAATGCTGGTTCACCTGCCCGGTCCCGTTGCGAGACGGATCACATTTGCTGTTCGACAGACTGGCGCAGTAACCCCAGACACAGTTGACCGCATCGGCTTGTCACTGGCGGCCCAGATAGAAGCACGCCCGGAAATTGCATTTGACGAGACGCCTGGCGAACGTATTGGAGCCATCTTAACCCAATCCCTTGCCGCCAAGCGAGAAGAAGTGCTGACGGCGCTGGACGAAGAAGATCAAGAATTCGCTTCGGATGTTCGCAAATCCATCTTTACTTTTGCTCTTATCTACAAGCGGGTCAGCATGATCGACGTACCACGGATCGTTCGTTTGGTTCCGCAGCCTGATCTTGTCACGGCCTTTACTTATGCCTTTGCTGTCGGCGAAGACGAAAAAGAAAGCGCCGAGTTCATTCTTGCCAATATGTCGAGCCGCATGGCCAATAACATCCGCGACGAGATTGTCGAAAAGGGCAAGGTCAAGGATTCGGTGGGTGAAGCCGCAATGGCCTCAGTGGTCAACGTAATGCGCGAGCTGGTTCAATCTGGCGAAATGGAACTACGCGTCGTGGAAGAGGAAGAGGACGAAGCTGCATAAGTGCATTTTGCAGCCTAGTTGATCTATTAGATGGACGGGTAGCTTGTACCAGCAAGTGGTGCAGATTAAGATCCTGATTGCTAAACTTGTCGCAACTCTGCAGGCCCGTCTCCTTCTATGCCAATTGACCCAAGCAAACTGTCGCGGTTGTCACGCGCCAAGTACCGCGCAAGCAATCTATTTTTACGCACGGTAATTGGCGGAATTGGCTTCGTGCCTTATCGGTGGCGGGTACCAGGAATGGGCTGGTTGGTCAGTACACTGGCCCCCTTAGTTGGCTTTGATAAACGCGTACGGGCCAACCTAAAATTGACCTGCCCTGAGCTCTCTGATACCGAGATTACCCGATTGTGCCGCGAAGTAAGCAACAATGCCGGCCGCACCTTAATCGAGCTATATGCTGGTAAGCCGTTTTTGGAGCGCGCGCATGCAGCCCCTATATCCGGGCCCGGACTAAAGACACTGGAGGCCGCGCGCGCGGAAGGTCGCCCAGTGATATTGGTCACCGGTCATTTTGGAAATTACGACGCTGCGCGTACGAACCTGATTGGCCGGGGCCACAAAATGGGGGCGCTTTACCGTCGCATGGCCAACCCTTATTTTAATGAACACTACGTGCGTTCCATTGAACGAATTGGCAAGCCGATGTTCGAACAGGGCCGTCGCGGTATGATGGAAATGGTACGCCACCTGAAAGCTGGCGGTATTATTGCCATCGTCGCTGACCTACATTCCCATGGCGGAAAGAACATTGATTTTTTCGGCAAACCCGCTGTGACCTCTGTTGTACCAGCCGAACTCGCGCTGAAGTACAATGCAGCCATGATCCCGATCTATGCCACCCGCCAAGAAAACGGTTTGGATTTTGAAATCACAGTGCATAAAGAGATACCGCATACTGATGCTGTAACGATGACACAGGCGGTTTGCACCGATCTGGAAGCCCTTATCCGCCGAAATATGGGGCAGTGGTTTTGGATTCACCGGCGCTGGAAACCCTTCGGACCTCAAAAGAGCTCTAAAGAAAACGTTTCCGACTGACGCAGCAATTCTACTCTATACGAGCGGCTGCCAAAATTGCTCCATAGGTCCCGCGCTGAACCAAAACCGCGGCGGGTTGAATGCCGACAAATGGTACTTTTAGGCTCAACGCATCCTGCCCGTTCCAGGTGGTAATTTGCTGCCAATCCTCAACGACATTGGCGTATTCAAACCGGCTACCAGAGAGTTCGCCGCGTGTGATTTCAATCGTCTTTACAGGATCAAAGCGGACCAGCTGTACCGTCAGTTGCTCTACTGGCATGGTCGCAAGTGGCTGCAACCTCAGTAGAAAGGCACCTTCAGCCCGCTTAACATCAAGCCGCACTAATGGCGCTACTTGCTGATGTTTGGCAATAACTTCAGCAAGTTCCATTGCATCGGCGCCAACCACATCGTCCTGTCCCATGATGACCATTTGAGGGGTGTAGATCATTTTACGTCCCCCCGCATGCGCATACCCCTTTTGTCGTTGGGTATGAACAGGTCTGGCAAATTGATCAGCCCAGCCAATGTAGTCCCAATAATCCACGTGCAACGCAAGAGGCAACACGTCCTCTCGTTCGGTCAACCGGTGCAACAAACGATCTGCAGGTGGACAGGATGAACAGCCCTGCGAAGTAAACAGTTCAACCACCACCGGCCCTGATTGAGCTATGGCCGGCACCGGCAGCCCAATACAGATTGCGGCAACAATGGTTTTCCAGACGCGCATTAGTGATCTTTCTTCTTGCTCTGCGAATCTGATCTATATCCCTAGTCGCAGCAATGCCAATCAATCATTCTTGAGAGCTAGGTGAGTTTCTAGTGACTGGACAACCCCACAAATTGTATACCATGGAATACAAAGGAACCTCTTGTAGCGTTTCAACCCTTGAACGCGAGGCCCTCATGTTGCAAACAACTCACAGCGAATTCCCTCTTTCCACATCCCAAAGGGAGGCCACCCATGCCTATCACTGTCGGACAGGACACCGCCAAGACACGCAAAGAACTAAGCGTTAACGGCAAGAGCATTTCTTACTACTCAATCCCCGCCGCCACCGAGGCCGGTTTGGGTGATTTTTCAAACCTGCCTGCAGCCCTGAAAGTGGTGCTGGAGAACATGCTGCGTTTCGAAGACGATGGCTTCTCGGTTTCGGTTGATGATATCAAGGCCTTTGCGGAATGGGGCGCCAATGGTGGCAAGAACCCTCGTGAAATTGCCTACCGCCCTGCCCGCGTGCTGATGCAGGATTTCACCGGCGTTCCGGCTGTTGTTGACCTGGCCGCCATGCGTGACGGCATCAAGGCGCTCGGTGGAGACCCGCAGAAAATCAACCCACTGGCTCCAGTCGATCTGGTCATCGACCACTCTGTGATGATCGACGAATTTGGCAATCCGCGCGCGTTCCAGATGAACGTCGACCGCGAGTATGAGCGCAACATGGAGCGTTACCAGTTCCTGAAGTGGGGCCAAGGTGCGTTTAACAACTTCCGTGTTGTGCCTCCGGGAACTGGCATCTGTCACCAGGTAAACGTCGAATATCTGGCCAAGACCGTCTGGTCTGACACCGATCAAAATGGCCATGAAGTTGCCTATCCAGACACTCTGGTTGGTACCGACAGCCACACCACCATGGTCAACGGTATGGCCGTTCTGGGCTGGGGTGTTGGCGGTATCGAAGCCGAAGCAGCAATGCTGGGTCAGCCGATCTCGATGCTGATCCCCGAGGTTGTTGGCTTTGAGCTGACTGGTTCGATGGTCGAAGGCACCACCGGCACCGATCTGGTGTTGAAAGTCGTCGAATTGCTGCGTGAAAAAGGCGTGGTTGGCAAATTTGTAGAATTCTACGGCGAAGGTCTGGATCGTCTGCCGCTGGCGGACCGTGCTACCATTGCCAACATGGCCCCTGAGTATGGCGCCACCTGTGGTTTCTTCCCAATCGATAACGAAACCCTGCGGTACCTGCGCAACACCGGTCGCGACGAAGATCGCGTTGGCCTGGTCGAAGCCTATGCCAAAGCAAACGGGTTCTGGCGTGGTGCAGACTATGCGCCGATCTATACCGACACAATGTCCCTGGACATGGGCACAATTGTTCCGGCGATCTCCGGTCCCAAGCGCCCACAGGACTATGTTGCACTCTGCAATGCCAAGGATGCCTTCCGCAAAGAAATGGAAGAGACCTTCAAGCGCCCCATGGGCAAAGAAGTCGCCGTCAAAGGCGAAGACTACACCTTGGACAGCGGCAAGGTAGTGATCGCTTCGATTACATCCTGTACCAACACATCGAACCCTTACGTCATGATTGGCGCTGGTCTGGTGGCCCGCAAAGCCGCAGCGCTGGGTCTGGACCGCAAGCCTTGGGTGAAAACCTCGCTGGCACCGGGTTCGCAAGTCGTATCCGCCTATCTGGAAGCCGCAGATCTGCAAAAAGATCTGGACTCGGTTGGTTTCAACCTTGTGGGCTATGGCTGCACCACCTGTATCGGTAACTCTGGCCCGATCCAGGCTGAACTGTCCGATGCCATCGCTGAGGGTGATCTGGTTGCAACGGCTGTTCTGTCGGGTAACCGCAATTTTGAGGGTCGTATCAGCCCCGATGTGCGCGCCAACTACCTGGCCTCACCACCGCTGGTAGTCGCCTATGCATTGGCGGGTACCATGGACATCAACATCGACACCGATGTGATCGCTCAGGACAAAGACGGCAACGACGTCTACCTGAAAGACATCTGGCCAACCACACAGGAAGTTGCAGAACTGGTCGAACAGACCGTCACCCGCGAAGCCTTCCTTGAAAAATACGCCGATGTTTTCAAAGGAGATGACAAGTGGCGCGGCGTAGAGACTACAGATGCCGAGACCTATGATTGGCCTGCTGCCTCGACCTACATTCAGAACCCACCCTACTTCCAGGGTATGAGCACAGAGCCGGGCACCATCAGCAATATCGAAGGTGCCAAGGTTCTTGCGGTTCTGGGCGATATGGTCACCACCGACCACATCTCACCTGCCGGTGGCTTCGCAACCACGACACCTGCTGGCGGATATCTGCTAGAGCGCCAGGTTCAACCCCGTGAGTTCAACTCGTATGGATCGCGTCGCGGCAACCACGAGATCATGATGCGCGGCACTTTCGCCAACATCCGTATCAAGAACGAGATGCTGGACGGTGTTGAAGGTGGTTACACTAATGGACCCGACGGCAAACAGGCAGCGATCTATGATGCAGCTATGGCCTATCAGGAGGCAGGCACACCGCTGGTGATCTTTGGTGGCGAGCAGTACGGCGCTGGGTCATCCCGTGACTGGGCGGCCAAAGGCACGGCCCTGCTGGGCGTCAAAGCTGTGATCACTGAAAGCTTTGAGCGTATTCACCGTTCCAACCTCGTTGGCATGGGCGTTATCCCGTTCGAATTTACGGGTGGTGACAGCCGCAAGTCGCTGGGCCTGACCGGAGAAGAAACCGTTTCGATCACTGGCCTGGATACCATCAAGCCACTGCAGAAAGTTCCATGCTCGATCACTATGGCGGACGGTACGGTGAAAGAAATCACGCTGAAGTGCCGTATCGATACCGCACCTGAGATTGAGTACATCGAACACGGTGGCGTGCTACACTATGTGCTGCGAAACCTGGCCAAGTCGTAAGGCCTAGCGCCATAATAATGAACTGAACATGCTCCCCAGTCGGGGAGCATGTTTTTTTACGTCCATTTTCAGGCTTACTCCTCCAAACAATCAATAGCTGACATCCAATTGTGCCTCTCAATCTCTCAACCTACCGATGGTTGCTTGAAAAATATGTATTTATGATACATCATTTTAAACTTAGACGCTTCCAAGACGTAAGGCCCCGATAATGAAAGAAGCCGCTGTGGCAATCGTCTATCCAGACCAAGACACATTTGATGCACATGTTACGTCGGTATTGGAGCTATTACCTGGCACGCGCGCCTTTCCCGGTTGTATTGAGGCCCATGTCGGCGTCAGTACAGAACGTCAGGAAATTGCGATTTTCCACATTTGGGAAAGCCAGCAGTACTTAGATGACTATCTCGCTTGGCGTGCAGACCGGGGTGATTTGGATGCACGGAGCAAAACAATGCGCCGTGAGCAAAGCTTCAGCACGTTTTCCATACCGTAAAGCGCACCAAGCGGATGCATCTTCTATAAGATGTTGAATCCCACATAGCTGCACAACCCTTGTTCAATCGCGAATAATTGCTGCGCCTTTAAACCTGTGCATAGTCACATCATGAAACAAATCGCAAAAATCTCAGGCTATCACGCCCATGTCTATTTTGATGCTGACAGCGTCGAGAAGGCTCACCAGCTTTGCCAATCTGCAAGCGACCTGTTTGGAGTTCAAATGGGGCGAGTTCACCAGCGCAATGTTGGACCACATCCCATGTGGTCCTGCCAATTGGGCTGCAGCCCGGACCAGTTTGCAGATGTCCTACCCTGGCTGGCGCTCAATCGTGACGAGTTGATCGTGTTTGCCCATCCTGAAACCGGCGACCATCTGGCGGACCACCGCGATCATGGGATCTGGCTTGGCACGGGCCTGGATCTGGATTTGACAATCTTCAGCTAAGCGCAAAAGGCACACCTCTCACCGCGTCACCATGTTCTAAAAGAATAATCACCCCCCCGTTTCTAATGGTTGAGCGGTGAACTACCAAGTTTGGGTGACCGCCTCCCGAGTTAACTTTGAAATATTGCCGCCGCTCAATTTTAAGCCTACATTGGAAAACACTCTACAACCTTAAGTTTGATTCGGTTGTTTCCCGCTAGTTTTGTTGGCGGGAACGCCAATTTTTGAATGACTCATCAAATTTCAATCATAGATGTAAGGGGTACTAAATCATGGCAAATGCTGGTGGTGTTACACTCACCTTTGATATGCATCCTAAATGGGAGCATGCCAGTTGGTGGCTGCAACCAAATTTTTACGGCGGAAAAAACATATTTGATATTCTTGACGATTACGGAGTGCGTGCCACGTTCTTTGTAAGTCAGTTTGATAGAGTCAAAATTGATCCCAAATGGCAAAATGTTATTGGCCGAGTTATTCGAAGTCATGAAATAGGCGGTCATACCCTAAACCATCCATCGGAGCCGGGATCAGACCCCATCAAATATTTTTACAGCGAAATATACCCTAACTATTTGGACTATCTGGCAATTCGGGCACAACCGGGACACCAACATTGGCCAGCATATTGGAGCAGCTTTGCCTACCCAAATACTCAGGCTGATGCTGTAACAAATGAGTTCTTGCTAAAGGTTTTCTCACGTTTGCGTGGTGCAAATCCTTCTGATGGAAGCGGCCCAATGTCACCTGCTGAAATCGAACGCGCCGGTGTCATCACTGCCGGTTGGTTGGACCGGTTTGCATTCACTCCGCCGATGGGCTCGCCTGCTTGGGAGAATGGTTGGAAAGAATGGGTAAATGACACAGCTCGGATCAATGGGTATGTTGTTTTCGCCAGTCACCTACCATCTTGGTATGCGGGAAACCCCGCAGATCCGGTCCCAAAGTACGCCGATCCTTCAGTGCTACTAAATTTCCTGAGCCATGTGAAATTCCAGACTGACTTGTCGTTTGTGAGTATGTCTCAACTACCGCGAGCAACCCGATCCTCCACAGTTGATTTACCAGCCGAGCTAAAAGATGGGTTGGATCAGTTGGAAAAATTGAGAAATTTAGTTTAGGTAGACACAGCTGACAACTCTCTAAACATCTAGAATAATTTCATAAATCCATTTTGGCCCGAAAGGACTTGGGCCAAAACACTTATCGACTCTCTAATTGACGACAACTAGTTTTGACGTGCTCTTTCCAGCGCCGGGCGCAGTGTTTTCTCTATCACCCGTTCGGTTAGCGGTCCCGCATGGCGTAACAGAATCTTACCATTGCCATCGATCACATAGGTTTCCGGGACACCGTAGACCCCCCAGTCCAACGCCATACGGCCTTTTTCGTCCCGGCCAATAGCGGTGTAGGGATCTCCCAGCTCATCCAGAAACGATGCCGCATTACCTTGCTGATCTTTGTAGTTGATCCCGTAGATGTCGATGCCTTCGTCTTGCAGCGCTTGCAGGTTCGGATGTTCAATCCGGCACGGGGCACACCAGCTGGCCCAATAGTTGACGATTTTGACCTTACCGTCGCGCAGTGTGGCATCGTCAAACACGGTCTTGCCGACGAACTCTGTCAGCACCACCGGTGGTGCCAACTGGCCAATACGCGCAGACGGCAGGCTTTCAGGATCTTCGCGGAACATACCAACCACCGCCAAGCCAATAAATCCGGCAAACACCACAACTGGCACAGCCATCATCGGAGAGATTTTAGCCATTGCCCATTACCCGCTTTTCCACTTTGTCCATTTCGGCACGCACACGGCGGCCACGTACCACGCTGATCACAACCAACAACACCAGTAGCGCGATCGACGCCACATAGGCAGACAGTACTGTTTCAGCGTATTTCCCCAGATCCGGCATCATGCTTCAACCCTTTCCCGAGCCATCAGTGCCTTGATCCGTCGAGCGCGAATTTCGGTCCCTGTGCGATAAAAAACCAGTGCTACAAACAGCAGCACGAACCCAACAATGCAAAGCATCAAAGGGTAGAAAAAGATGTTGCTGACCTTTTCTTCCGTATCCGTTCCAATCACCGCTTCGGCGCGCATGATGGATGCGCCCTGGTGTAACCCTTGGTTCCAGAAGTTCACAGCATAGCGGCTCAACAACGCGAACACGCTGCCCACCAGACACAGGAACGAGGTTAGGTCCGCAGCGGTATCAGGGTCTTCTATGGCTTCCCACAAAGCGATGTAGCCAAGGTAGAATAGGAACAGGATTAAAAACGAGGTCAGTCTCGGGTCCCAAACCCACCACGTGCCCCACATCGGCTGCCCCCAGATGGCTCCCGTCGCAAGGGCGATCAGCGTCATGATCATACCAATTGGTGCTGCGGCACGGGCTGCTAAGGCGCTGACATGGTGACGACGCACCAACCAAACCAAGGAGGTCGCTAACATCATCACCCAGATATTGATCGCCAGCATGGCCGACGGCACATGCAGGTAGATGATTTTTACGGTTGATCCCTGACGATAGTCGTCACCGGTGAAAAAGAAGCCCCAGACCAGACCGACGCCGATGCTAATGGCTGCAGCAGCCCATAGGACTGGCAGCACCCGTTCGGTGGTGGTGATGAACTTTTTTGGATTGGCGTATTCCCAGATCGACATATTGGGTCCCTAGCTGTTCCTTGTGGGTTTCTCAAATCACGAATTCTCTAGCGCAGGTTTATGCGCAACACGGCGGCGCTGGCAAAAGGCAGCAGCGCGATGGATGCCGCCGATATTCCTGCGAGCATCAATAGCGGGGTCTGGATCTCCATGCCAACAGCGCCGCGCCGCGCCACCTCGGCACCAAAGATCAGCGTTGGCAAATACAGCGGCATCACCAGCAACGACATCAACAACCCCCCGCGTTTTAGTCCAACGGTCAGCGCAGCTCCAAAAGTACCAATCACCGACAGGGCTGGAGTGCCCAACAACAGCGAGATCACCACCCATTTGAACCCACTCACCGGCAGATTCAGTAACACGCCCAAGACCGGTGCAGCCAGCACCAGCGGCAAACCAGTTGTAATCCAATGGGCCAGCGCCTTGACACTGACCACGCTTTCTAACGGCAGCGGCGCGGTGGCGAGCAGATCAAGCGAGCCATCCTCCCAGTCCAGCGCCAGCAAACGGTCCAGCGACAGCAGACAGGCCAACAGCGCGCCAAGCCAAAGCACACCCGGTGCAATTGACGCCAGCAAGGCGGGTTGCGGCCCCACCGAAAGTGGTACCATCACCGTCACGATCAGAAAAAAGGCGAGCCCCAGACCAAAGCCGCCACCGGCACGCAAGGCAAGGCGCAGATCCCGCATCAACAGAGCTATCACAGGAAACCTCCGTCAAAATCTTCAATCGCGGGTGGCTTGGCTTTATAGGGCCCAACTTCCAGCACTTCGCTGTCGAGACCAAGATCAATATGGGTGGCAATCAGGGCTGATCCGCCCTGCCCCAGATGGGCGCGCACAGCATCAGCAAACATCGCCACCGATTTCACATCCAAACTGACAGTTGGCTCATCAAGGATCCATATGGGCCGCCCAGTGACCAGCAGCCGTGAAAGTCCCAACCGTCGCTTCTGACCGGCGGAAAGCGCACCTGCCGGTCGATCTTGTAGGGTTTCTAGATCAAATGCCTTCAATGCAGGTGCGATGCTACCAGCCCCAAAGACATTGGCCCAAAAACTCAGGTTCTCAGTCACAGTAAGTGTTGGTTTGATGCCATCCGAATGGCCCGCATAAGCGATCAGGTCTTCGCCACCTTCAACTATGCCGGAGACCGGCGGTTGCAGCCCTGCGACGGTGCGCAACAATGTTGTTTTACCTATTCCGTTGGGCCCGCGTAGGATCAACGCCTGACCAGCGGCCAGCTCGAAACTCAGCCCTTCCAACACCGGGATACCACCGCGAGCGATGCACAGATCAGTAATTCTAAGGCTCATAAAACCCGCTTATCTCGTTGCTTGCGCAGACTAAAGGCATATTCCGAACAAGTGTCTTTGCGGCAGATCAATTCACGGGCAAGGCAGCCAGTGCAATACGGCGCCCCTCGGATAGCAGGACGTTGTAAGTGCGACAAGCTGCGGGAGAATTCATCACCTCAACGCCAATCCCCGCCTCTTCCAAATCGGCCCGCAACTGCGTGGGAATATGTGCAATATCGACTCCGGTGCCGACAAACAGCACATCAATGTCACCCGCCAGGCCCAGCAATACAGCGCTGTCCTCATAGCCTGCCCAAACACTAGTACCCTTGGGCCCCGTCAACAGACCGCCCTGCACCAGCTCTCCACCAACCCGGAAGAACCCAGGCCCGTAACTGTCTATCGGGGTTGCATCGGTATAGGCAACTTCGTTGAGACGCATGGGATCATCCTTGTTTCGCATATCTTGAGGGTGAATAGCACAGCACACGCGCTTGGCCCAGATCCCAACACAGCAAAAAACCGCAGGCGGTAACCTGCGGCTTTTCCATTTTCATTGGTTTGACGTCTTAGGCGTCAATATTGGCAAACTGGTTGCCAGTGGTGTTCGATGGTTTGGACCAATCGCGCTTCACACCCAGGTACAACAGGATCGTTGAAGCCACAAAGATTGACGAATAAGTCCCAACAATCACACCCCAGATCATCGCAAAGACAAAGCCACGGATCACATCGCCGCCCAGTACATAAAGCGAGATCAGCGCCAGCAGAGTGGTGACCGAGGTCATCACGGTACGGCTCAGCGTTTCGTTGATCGACAGGTTCAAAACCTCGGCCAGTGTCTTCTTCTTGTACTTGCGCAGGTTTTCACGCACCCGGTCAAACACAACCACGGTATCGTTCAGCGAGTAGCCAACAATCGTCAGCAGCGCCGCGATAATCGCCAGGTCAAACTTGATCTGCAGTTCCGAGAACACACCGATGGTCAGCACCACGTCATGCACCAGTGCGGCAACCGCACCGAGAGCAAACTGCCATTCAAACCGCAACCAGATGTAGATCAGAACCGCCGCAATCGCGAGCACCACAGCCAGAACAGCGGTCTGCACCAGCTCTCCCGAGACCTTTGGACCTACGGATTCGACTGAGACAAATTTGATGCCCGGCGCAACCCCATCCAGTGTGGCGTTGATGGTTTCGATCACTTCACCGGAAATGGACTCGCCATCTGCCTGCGCCTGAATACGGATCATCGCAACGTGCTGATCTTCTTCGAACGTTGGGTCAAACACCTCGGTGATCGAAACATCGCCCAGTTCAAGCGTATCAATGGCACCGCGATAAGCACCAACATCGACGGCTTGCGTGCTTTCGGTCCGAATGGTCGTGCCACCCCGGAAATCGATACCAAAGTTCAGCCCCTGATACATGAATGAGGCAAAGCCAACCACCATCATCAGGGCTGAGATCCCCAGCCACAGCTTCCATTTTCCAAAGAAATCAAACGAGGTTTCTGCGGGAACTAGTTTAAGTCTCATCTTACACCTCGATCGTTTTTGGACGGCGGCGTTCAAACCACATGACAATCATCACACGGGTCACAAAGATCGCAGTGAACACCGAGGTCATGATGCCCAGTCCCAAAGTAATGGCAAAGCCACGTACCGGGCCCGAACCCATGGCGAACAGGATCACAGCAGTGATGAATGTGGTCACGTTGGCATCCAAAATAGCACTCAGCGCCTTCGAATAACCTTCCTCGATAGAACGCGCCGGGCCACGGCCCGCCTTCAGCTCTTCGCGGATCCGTTCAAACACCAGCACGTTGGCATCCACCGCCATACCAACGGTCAACACGATACCAGCAATACCCGGCAGCGTCAGCGTGCCACCAATCAGGCTCAGCATGCCAAAGATCAACGCGATGTTCAGGATCAGCGCCACGTTGGCAAAGATGCCAAACAGTCCATAGCTAAGAACCATAAAGACCAGCACTGCGACAAAGGCGACGATGGTTGCGATCTTACCCGCATCGATGCTGTCCTGCCCTAGCTCTGGACCAATGGTCCGTTCTTCCAGAAACTCCAAACCGGCTGGCAATGCACCTGCACGCAGCAGAACAGCCAAATTGGTGCTTTCCTCGATGGTAAAGTTACCAGTGATGATGCCAGAACCACCCGGAATATGCGATTGGATCACAGGGGCCGAAACCACCTCGTCATCCAGAACGATAGCAAAGGGAGATCCGATATTCTCAGCTGTGTAGTCACCAAAACGACGTGCACCGGATGTGTTGAAACGGAAGTTCACAGCCGGGCGACCGTTCTGGTCAAATGCTGGCTGCGCATCAACCAGATCTTCACCAGTGACAACAGGTGCGGATTCGATTGTGAAATAGACGCCTGGTTCATCCAGCGAAGGAACAACCTTGTTGCCTACGCCGGGGTTTGCATCTGCATCTGAACCACGACCTACGACTGGGCTAAACGTCAGCTGCGCAGTTGTACCGATGATCTTTTTCAACTCAGACGCAGAGCCGATACCCGGCACCTGGATCAAAATACGATCCGCACCTTGGCGCTGAATGGTCGGCTCACGTGTGCCCACCTCGTCAATCCGACGACGCACGATTTCCAGCGACTGACGAACCGTACGATCATCCGAGGCCAGCTTTTCTGCATCAGACAGTTGGATCGTCAGAATATCACCATCTGCCGAGGATTCGATGTCCATTGCACCGGCACCGGTCAGACTGGTGACTGGGGTGGCAAGGCCACGCACCAGTTCCAGAGCCCGGTTCATGCCTTCGGGTTTTGAAATTTTCAGACGAATCTGGTCTTCCGGGCTCGGTTGGCGGCGGAATGTACCCACAGTGGCCCGTTCCGGGCGCAACGTTTCACGCACTTCAGGCCACATCGCATCCATGCGAGCAGCATAAACATCCGCAACCTTCACCTCGGCCAACAGATGCGCACCACCGCGCAGATCCAGCCCAAGGTTCACCAGTGACGATGGCATCCAGGATGGCCACTGATCGACAATTTCCAACCGCTCAGGTGTTTCACCCTTGGCGACTATTTCGATGGCCGCATCGTTGGCCTGTTCAACACGCGTGTAAAACGCATTTGGCAGGGCAAGCAGCAGGCCGGTCACACAGACCAGCCAAATCAGCACCCTCTTCCAGAGATCAATTTGCAGCATTGCCCTGCCTTTATAGTTATTTACGCGAAGCGATTAAGCTGCTGGCTCGGTCTTATTCAAAACCTGAGCAATGGTCGCTTTGACCACACGAACTTTGACGCCGTCGGCGATTTCAACTTCGATTTCGCCGTCTTCCTTGACCTTGGCAACCTTGCCGATCAGACCGCCCTGAGTGATCACCTGATCCCCACGGCGCAGCGCTTCGATCATCGCCTTGTGCTCTTTCATCTTCTTCTGCTGCGGCCGGATCAGCAACATATACATGATACCAAAGATCAGAATGAGTGGCAGAAACTGGCCAAGTGCGCCTGCGTCCATGGGATATTCCTTTTGTCTGGATCACGCTGGTGTTCAGCGTAAAATTCGCTGGCGAACCTATGCGCTGAATACCAGCTTTGCAAGGCGAGGCAGACCTTCAAGCTGCTGTAAAAAAAACACCCCCGAAGTTCTGCACAGACTAGCCAGATGCTTTAAGTCGAATATAGTCGTCATCAAAGGAATTTTGTTGATGATGTCACATATTATACGCGGTCTGTCCTGTTTAGGATTGTGCATCGCGCTGCTCTTCCCTGCCACGGCGCGGGCTCAATCCACAACACCAGAAAACCAAGCCGCCGAAGTGGCCGCATCAGCGGACGATGGTGTTTTCCGTGCCCCGGTTATTGTCGACGGATCTGAATTGTTCCTCGTACGAGGATCTACCGCTCTGCCGGGAACCGAACGCGCAGAGATGGTGGCAAGCCGCATCATTGCAGTCGCAGTATCCAACACCTCTGACAAAGTTGACATTACCTTCAATTCCGTCGAACTCGGCGAAGAGATCTTGGCTGACGGTGAAATGATCACAATCGTGACCCATGCCGATGCAGAATTGGAGCAATTGGAGCCTGCGGTGCTCACCAAGCTCCAGGGCGATGCTATTCGTCAGGCTATTCTTGCATATCGTACAGCAAGAACCAAAGAAGCCCGTTTGCATTCCATTGTTGTGGTAGCAGCTTGGACGCTTGCATTCATTGTACTCACATCCCTGATTTTCTGGCTTCGGCGGCGCCTCAAAATCCTGATCAACACCCTGGTTCACCGGCATTTCGCCTCCGTCGAAAGCGCAACAAATTCCCATGTTCAGGCGGACGCCATCGCTGCCCTGATCCGTTTTGGCGTGAATTTTGTACTGTTTTCAATCTTGTTTCTCGGCATCTACTATTACTTGTCCCTGATCCTTCTGTCGTTTGCCGAAACCCGATATGTCGCCCAAATTCTGCTGACCTATGTTACCAAACCGGTCCTGAATATCCTGATCGGATTTTTCTTATACATTCCCAATCTGATCACATTGGCCATCATTGCTTTTATCACCTCTTACATCATCAAGGGCCTGCGGGTGTTCTTTGATGCCGTGGAGGCAGGCACCTTTGTGATTGGTGATTTTGAACGCCATTGGGTCAACCCCACCTTCAACATTGTGCGCGTGCTGCTGATATTGATAGCGATCGTGTTTGCCTTTCCCTACATGCCGGGCTCAGATTCAGCGGCATTTCAGGGCCTGACACTGCTGGTTGGCGCCATGTTGTCCTTGGGTGCCAATTCCGTCGTCAGCAACATCCTGTCAGGTCTGTTCGTTATCTATCGCCGCTCCACCAGCATCGGTGACCGCATTAAGATCGGCGAGCATACAGGCGACGTGGTGCAGATCAAACTGATGGAAACCCACCTGAAATCGATCAAGAACGAGCTGATCTCTATTCCCAACGCGCAACTGCTTAATTCCGAGGTGATCAACTACTCTAAGAAAATCGACGGCAACGGCTTGCTGCTGCACACCACCGTCGGCATCGGGTATGAGGAAACACCAGCCAAGATAGAGGCCATGCTGATCGAGGCCGCCCGACGCACCAAAGACCTGAAAACCCGCCCTGCACCCTTTGTGCTGTGGGCCGGGTTGGCGGACTACGCGATCAACTACCAGATCAACGCCTACACCACCCGAGGCACCTCTATCCCGCGCATCAAGTCTGACTTGCACAAGCACATCGTCGCGGTGTTCAACGAAAACAAAGTTCAGATCATGACGCCAAGTTACATCGCTGATACTGAAGAACCGAAGATCGCCGAGAATGAATGGGATGGCGAGTTGGCCACGAAAAACTAAGGGCCGCGCCTGACCTTGGGTGGGCGCAAAGCGCCTTCCCGGGAGGAAGGTCAGGCGCTGCCCGGCCTGCGGCCGAGCCAAACAGATGCAGTACGCAACACCCACCGCGCGCCCATCTCACCCCATCTTAACTCCCCAGTGCCAAATTCCCTCACCCGATGCGTGAAGCCTTCTCCTCCCCTTCCCCTTTGCTCGCTGCTACGGCATATGGTTAGCCAATGATTCAAAACCGTCCAAGGAGACGACCCCATGCATGACATTCGCGCGATCCGTGAGAACCCTGCCGATTTCGACGCCGCTCTGGCGCGGCGTGGGGATGCGGGCATGTCATCTGAAATTCTGGCGCTGGACACCGCCCGCCGGGGCAAAATCCAATCGGCCGAATCCGCTCAGGCTGAACAGAAGAAGGCCAGTAAAGAAGTTGGCGCAGCCAAAGGCCGTGGTGACGACGTCGAGTTCGAACGCCTACGCGCTCTGGTGTCTGAAAAAAAGGCCGAAGTCGCAGCGATGCAGACCGAGGCCAAAGAACTGGACGCCCAGCTGACCGACATGCTGGCTCGAATCCCTAACCTGCCTGCCGCAGATGTGCCCGAAGGCGCGGATGAGGATGACAACGTTGAGGTCAGCCGCTGGGGTACCCCAGTAGATCTACCATTTGCAGCAAAAGAACATTTTGACATCACTGGTGTCACCGCCTCGATGGATTTCGATACCGGCGCAAAACTGTCTGGTAGCCGTTTTGTTGTACTTAAGGCTGCAGTCGCACGGATTCACCGCGCGCTCAGCCAGTTCATGATCGACACCCACGTAGACAAGAACGGGCTGACCGAGGTCAACACTCCGGTGCTGGTGCGTGACGAAGCTATGTATGGCACAGATAAGTTGCCGAAATTTGGTGAAGATAGCTATCAGACCACCAATGGCTGGTGGCTGATCCCCACATCCGAAGTTCCGCTGACTTATTCGGTGGCCGAAGGTGTTCTGGATGAAAGCGTTCTGCCAATCCGCATGACAGCCCATTCACTGTGTTTCCGATCCGAAGCTGGGTCTGCCGGGCGTGACACATCAGGCATGCTGCGCCAGCACCAGTTTGAAAAGGTCGAAATGGTCTCGGTCACCCATCCCGACACATCCGACGACGAGCAAAAACGTATGCTGCGCTGTGCCGAGGACCTGCTGGAGCAATTGGGCGTGCCCTACCGCACCGTGCTGCTGTGCACCGGCGATATGGGCTTTGGTGCGCGGCGCACCTATGACATCGAGGCCTGGTTGCCGGGTCAGAACGCCTATCGTGAAATCTCGTCCGTATCGACCACTGGCGAATTTCAAGCGCGCCGAATGTCCGCCCGTTTCAAGCCATCTGAGGGTGGCAAGCCCGAGTTTGTACACACGCTGAACGGTTCAGGCCTCGCAGTGGGGCGTTGCTTGATTGCAGTACTGGAAAACGGTCAGCAAGAAGATGGTTCCGTCACTCTGCCAGAGGTTTTGGCACCCTATCTGGGTGGTAAGACAACTCTCACCGCCGACGGTACATTGGTCTAACGGATTGGCCCGGCAGCACTGCCGGGCCTCCATTGGTCTCACTTGGGGAACGGCACCAATCGGTTCTGTTCCTCATCCCACAGCTTTAGCCCAAGAGCCCGGACTGCTTCCGGGAATTTGATCCGCCGAGGGGCGACTTCGGGCGGAAGACTGTGATGGCATTTGCGCAGTCGGTATGACGGTATACGTGAATTCAGGTGGTGGATGTCGTGTAGCGTGATGCAGGCAACGGCCATGTCAAAGAACCAGCCAAAGTCCAGACAAGACGACCCCTGAATAGCCGCAACATGGGGGTCCAGATCCGGGCGGCGATCCCAATATGTGTCCTCAAAATTATGCTGCAGATACACCAGGAACACTCCAATCATCCCACCAAGGAATGAAAAACCCAGCCAGATCCACAATCCGAGCACGCCAGCCAGTTGGTAAATGATAGTCAGGTATATCAGTATCGCCAGATTGTGCAGGAGCACGCCCATAATTCCAAACTTCAACGTATTCTTAGGCCAACGGTAGCGAATGAAATAAGTAAAGGCCGACCCAAGTGGCACCAGCACAAAGGGATTCCGGTACAACCGATAGAACAACCGCTGCCAAAATCCCGCCTGCTGCCATTCAGACAGTGTCATGGTGTTGATTTCGCCGGTCTCGCGATGCTCCAGATTGCCGATATTGGCGTGGTGCAGGTTATGGTTCTGCTTCATCACCTCAAAAGGTGCAAAGGTGAAGGGGGAGAGCACATGGCCGGCAATTTCATTCTGGCGTCGCGTTTCAAACAGGGAATTGTGGCCAGTGTCATGTTGCAACACATAGAGCCGCACCGCTGCGAAGGCATTTATAATCCCGGCAGGGACCATCAGGTACCATTGGTCCGAAAATTGGATGGCCAGCGTTAATGACAGAAAATAGACGGCAAAAGTTCCAAAATAGCTCAGCGAGGCAAGCCTATTGTCCTTGTCACAATATTGGCGTGTGTATGCTCTCAGATCCATGCGTAATTCCATAAGTATGTATTGTGACGCCCCAATGAAAACAGGGTGCAGTTAATTCGCTTAAAATCTAATATTCCTTTGCATTGGAACAAGAGGCAAGCCCCTCAAAAATATAGGGTGCAAACAAAGTGGACTGAACTTCCAAAATACAAAAAGGCGACCTCAGAGTGCCGCCTTTTCACGTCTTGCCCGTTCAAGTGGCTAAAGCTAGCCGCGTTGAGGTCCTTTTAGGTGTTTCCTCAACTTGCTTGGCGGTGCCTTTTTACGCCCTTTAAAGGGATTTTTGTCGTTCTGTGACCGCAGTGTCAGCCGGATCGGAGTGCCCGGCATGTCAAAGTCCTGGCGCAGCCCATTGACCAGATACCGCTTATAGCTTTCTGGCATTTTATCTGGGTGAGAGCACATCACAACAAATCCCGGTGGCCGGGTTTTGGCTTGGGTCATATAGCGCAACTTGATGCGCTTTCCCTGCGGTGCGGGTGGTGGATGCTGCTCTAACATGCCAACCAACCAGCGATTTAGGGCCGCGGTTGGTACCCGGCGGTTCCAAACATCATGCGCTCTCATGATCGCCTGTTGCAGGCGGTCTAATCCGCGGCCGGTTTTAGCTGATACCGTGATCAATGGAGCACCACGTAACTGTGGTAAGAGGCGAGTGAACGCTTCTTTGAGATCGCGCAGTTTTTCCTGCTTGTTCTCTTCGATATCCCATTTATTGACCGCAACAACCACTGCGCGGCCCTCTCGCTCAGCCAGATCCGCAATCCGCAAATCTTGTTGTTCAAAGGGAATATCGGCGTCCAGCAAAACGACAACCACCTCGGCAAACTTCACGGCACGCAGACCATCAGAAACTGAAAGTTTCTCCAGCTTTTCCTGTACCTTGGCCTTCTTTCGCATGCCGGCGGTATCGAAGATCCGCATCGGCACCCCATCCCACTCCATGCGCAGGCTGATAGCATCACGAGTAATCCCGGCCTCGGGGCCAGTCAAAAGGCGTTCCTCCCCCAGGATCTGATTGATCAGGGTAGATTTGCCTGCATTGGGGCGCCCCACCACTGCCACTTGCAGTGGCTTGGCCGTCGTGGGCACTGGTACGGTGTAATTCTCTTCGTCGTCGTCATCACCTTCATCCAGATCGACGTCGGTTTCTGGCGTGTCCTGAACAGCCTGCGCCTCAAATTGGTCGGCCAATGGCATCAGCTGTACATAGAGATCATTCAGACCTTCGCCATGCTCAGCCGAAAGACGGATCGGCTCGCCCAATCCCAAGTTATAAGCTTCGATCACACCTGCATCTGCAGCTGCGCCTTCGCCCTTGTTCGCGGCTAAAACAACATTTGCAGACTTTTTGCGCAGAATGTCAGCGAACATTTCATCCAGCGGCGTCACCCCGGCGCGGGCGTCAATCATGAACAGGCAGATATCCGCCATTTCGACAGCGCGCTCGGTCAGTCGGCGCATACGCCCCTGCAGCGAATCATCGGTGGCATCTTCCAGACCGGCCGTATCGATCACGGTAAACCGCAAGTCAGCCAGACGGGCCTCCCCTTCGCGCAGATCCCGCGTAACACCAGGCTGATCATCGACCAGCGCCAGCTTTTTACCAACAAGACGGTTAAACAGGGTGGATTTGCCCACATTTGGGCGGCCCACGATGGCGAGGGTGAAGGACATCGGATAAACTTTCAGCGGTTCAGATGCGCCCCATAGCGCATCCTGGCGTCAACGGAAAGCGTGCAATTCACCTTTTGTCGACACAACATAAAGAGTTTTGCCCACCACAATTGGTGCTGTCGTGGCGCCAGCAGGTACTTCAACCGTCCGCTGGAGGTTGCCATTTTCGGGATTATACAAGCGCAGCAGCCCATCGTTAGACGCCACAATGACATTTCCGCCAGCGAGAACCGGCCCATAGTGAGCGACAATTTCTCCGCGTTTTCCAGGTTTGGTTTTCAGATATCCGGGAAGGGTAACAGCCCAGATCACTTCGCCCGTGTTCGCATCAAGACGGAGCAGGCGCCCTAGGTCACTCACCTGAAACAGACTACCACCCGCAGGCCAAACAGGTCCCAGCGCACCTTCGCGCGTGGTCCAGATCCGGCTGCCATCATCAACGTCAAAGGCTGCGGTGCGGCCAGAATGGTTCCCCACATAAGCGCGCTTACCAACAATCACCGGGCCACCAGTGACATCGCCAATCCGCGCCGTCGAATGGCCAACTCGCTTGCCTGCGACACTCGCACTCCACCGGCGCAGCCCGCCATTGCGGAATGTTGCAGTCAGATCACCCGATCCAAAAGCAAAAATCGCCAAATCAGAGGTAAAGACAGGAGCAGGTGCACCCAACACATTGGAGGCGCTGGGTGTCCCCGATATTTGCCAGGCAATGCGACCATCTTTGGTGTTAACCGCCCAACCGGTATCGTCACCAGCTGCCAGATATACCAAGCCCCCACCAATGCTGGGTTGGCCCGATCCAGTGGCTTCCAGTTTTTGACGCCAGATCTGCTTGCCGCTTTTTGCCTCCAACGCCGTCAGAACACCGTAACCTGAAGAAACGTAGAGAACACCTTCATGATAGGCCATCCCGCCACCGGTCGAAGACCCATCAGGAGAGGGAATGATCTCGGTTTTCCAAAGCACCTGTCCAGACGGAGAAACAGCGGAAACTTGCACGTCGCTGTCTAATGTGTAAATCCGCCCGTCCCCGAATACAGGTGTCGCGGTAATACGTTGGCGGCGTTCGTCGCCATTGCCAATTGAAACTGACCAGATCCGCTGGGGTGTCGCGCTAAGGGCTGGGTGGGCAGTACGATAGGCTTCGATACCATGGCTCTGTGGCCAGGCCGCATTTGCGGTTTGCTGCGACAAATTGATGGCGCGAGATTGATTCTCGATACGCCCAGTGTTGCCTTCACGTATATCTTCACGCTGTCCCTGCAGAATGACTTCGGGGTCTTTACAGGCGGTAAGTGTCAGCAGCAAAGCGCCGCCAAGCAGGGCTATCCCTGCCCTAGAGGTGGATATTGCTGCTGTCATTGCCCTGCCCTGTCTTCTTCCAATTCACTCACCTGCATAACCATTTACATGGTCTTCGGTCACCCCTGAGAGGGTGACTCAACTTCCAGCTTACCGCCAAGAGCTACAATCACTTGGCGAGCCCGGTCTTGCAAGTCTGCACGAACCTCGGCGTCTTCAATAATGGCACGCAACCGAGTAATTGCCGCCTCGACATCACTTTCAGCAATGTCGATCAATGCCAGTTGTTCCTGTGCCAACAGGCGCAAAGGCGCCCCAGGCTGTGAAAGCGCTTCATATTGTAGCCGTCGGTCCTGAACGGATAGCGTATCGTGCTGCAATGCCAACGCCTTATAAGTGGCAGTATGACGGTAGATCAGCGGCAGATCTCCGTTGCGAGCAACTTCACCTAGCAAAGCAACCGCAGCTTCAGACTGATCAGAATTGGCCAAGGCCCCGGCCTCCAGCATTTTTAGAATGGCATCACCGCCAGGTGTCTCTGCCGTTACTGTCGCCAGTGACTCGGCACGCTTACCGGTATCATTTTCAGCCAGTGCCGCGATAATAGAATCCCCAAGAGCCTCTGCAGACGCAGTCGTGCGGGCCTGGTCGAACTCACGATAAGCGGCACCGCCCACTATAACAGCCACCACAACACCGCCTATCCAGCCGTACCGTTTGAGGGCCAGGAACATACGGTCGCGACGAACCTCTTCGGTTACCTCGTCGATAAAACTGTCAGCGTCGCTCATCAATTCGTCCCTGATATGCCCGGACAACGCCGGGGAGTTTGTCTCTTTTGCCTCTCATACAGCGCCTTAAGGCCCAAGCCAAGTGGCGCAATCATCTAGCCATGAAGACAAAGTCGAAAAGAAAAGCAAGAAATGTGATCTAAACTACTTAGTTTAGAGTGGACAATGCTTATATGCGTCCTATGACTCTGCACCCAATGATCCGCAGGGATCTTATTTTCGAGCCCAATTGGGCCACCAATGACTTGAGAAGGACCCAAGATGCGCTTGATTCCATTACTGACGGCTATCGTGGTAGCAGCCAGCCTTTACATGCTGGTCATCGAACGCGACGCGTTAATGGCATTTGCCCTTGGCGAAAACCCCGAGACGCCCATCGCTTCAACTGAAGATGTGGTTGCTGATCCTGTAGAATCAAGCACTGAAGTTGCGGAAAACCGAATTGGCGTTGTTGTTTTGCGCAGCGAATCCCGCGCCCTCGATAGCGCGGTAATCCTGCGAGGCCAAACTCAGGCCGCCCGTCAGGTAGAGGTGCGTGCAGAAACTTCGGCTACCGTGATTTCCGAACCTCTTCGTAAGGGCGCTCAGGTTAAAACCGGCGACTTGCTTTGCCAACTGGCCCCAGGGACTCGTCAGGCCGCAATGCTTGAAGCGCAGGCCCGCCTTTCCGAAGCGCGTTCGCGTGTACCCGAGGCCGAAGCTCGCCTTGAAGAGGCCCGTGCACGTTTGAAAGAAGCGCAGATCAACAACAACGCCTCTCGCAAACTATCCGAAGGTGGTTACGTTTCTGATACCCGTCTGGCCGCGACCCAGGCCGCTGAACGCGCTGCAATTGCAGGCATCGCGTCGGCTGAAACTGGATTGCAAACGACCAGCGCTGGGATCGAATCCGCAGTTGCTGCAGTAGCTGCGGCACAAACAGAAATTGACCGGTTGAACATTACAGCGCCGTTTGATGGCTTACTGGAAAGCGACACTGCCGAGCTGGGCAGCCTGATGCAACCCGGCAGCCTTTGTGCAACGGTTATTCAACTCGACACCATAAAGGTTGTTGGTTTTGTGCCAGAAACCGAAGTGAACCGGATCCAGGTTGGCGCACTCGCCAGAGCTGAATTGGCCGCAGGCCAGTTGGTACAGGGAGAAGTGACCTTCCTGAGCCGCTCGGCAGACCCAAGTACGCGGACTTTTGAAGTTCAGGTCACTGTGTCAAATGCCAATCTGTCAATTCGTGACGGCCAAACCGCCGACATCGCCATCTCTGCTCCTGGTGACCGCGCCCATAAACTTCCGCAGTCCTCACTGACATTGAACAACGAAGGCCAATTGGGCGTTCGGGTGGTAAATCATAACCAAGTTGTTGTTTTCTACCCTGTGAAACTGTTGCGGGATGAGGCAGACGGGGTCTGGATTTCCGGCTTGCCCGAAGTTGCTGACGTCATTGTAGTAGGGCAGGATTTCGTCGTCGATGGCGTGCCCGTAACTCCGACCTATCGTGAGGCTTCGCAATGATCGGAGTCGTCAGCTGGGCCGCTGAACGGGCCCGAATGGTTATCGCCTTCATTCTAATTTCGCTTCTCGTTGGTGGCTTTGCCTATTCAAGCCTACCCAAAGAAGGTGAGCCGGATATTGAAATCCCGGCTTTGTTCATCTCAGTCCCCTTCCCCGGGATTTCGGCCGTGGACGCTGAAAGCCTGCTGGTCAAAGTTATGGAAACCGAACTGGCCGACCTTGATGGGTTGGACAAGATGAGCTCTACCGCTGCTGAAGGCTATGCCGGGGTCGCGCTAGAGTTTGATTTCGGTTGGGATAAAACGGCTGTGATGGCCGATGTCCGGGACGCTATGAATTCGGCCGAGGCTAATTTCCCTGATGGTGCCGACGCCTACACCATCAACGAAATCAACTTTTCTGAATTTCCGATTGTCATTGTCAACTTAACCGGTGATGTGCCCGAGCGCGAAATGGCGCGCATTGCCAAGGAATTGCAGGACGATTTTGAATCGATCGACTCAGTCCTCGAAGCCGGGATTGCAGGTAACCGAGATGAAATGGTCGAAGTCCTAATCGACCCTCTTCGTCTTGAAGCGTATAATGTCACCGCATTAGAGCTGATTAGTGTTGTTCAAAACAACAACCAGCTGATTGCTGCAGGTGAAGTTGAAACCAACCAGGGTACGTTCTCGGTCACCATTCCGTCGTCGTTTGACGACGTGAGCGACATCTACACATTGCCGATTAAAATCAATGGCGACCGCGTAGTTACACTGGGTGAGCTGGCCGAGATCAACTTTACCTTTGAAGACCGCAAAGGAACGGCCCGCTTTGACGGCGACAACACCGTTGCGCTGCAGGTTGTCAAACGCAAAGGCTATAATCTGATCGACACAGTCGACCAGGTGAAGGCAACCTTGGCAGCCGCGCAGGAAAAATGGCCCGAAGAGTTGCAGGCCGCTGTGACTGTCGGCACATCAAACGACCAGAGCCGCGTTGTTGGGTCCATGGTCCGCCAGCTGGAAGGCTCGGTTTTGACTGCTGTTGCGCTGGTGATGATTGTGATCCTCGCCTCGCTGGGTAGCCGCGCGGCGTTTCTGGTTGGTTTTGCTATTCCAACTTCGTTCCTGCTATGTTTTGCCTTCCTGGCCCTGATGGGGATCACCATTTCTAACATGGTGATGTTTGGTCTGATCCTGGCCGTAGGGATGCTGGTGGATGGTGCGATCGTCGTGGTAGAATACGCCGACAAGCGTATCAAACAAGGCATCGGCCCAATGCACGCCTATGTTGAGGCCGCGCAGCGCATGTTCTGGCCTGTTGTCTCGTCGACTGCCACAACGCTTTGTGCCTTCCTGCCCATGTTGTTCTGGCCCGGCGTCCCGGGTGAGTTCATGAGTATGCTGCCCATCACCTTGATCTTTGTTCTGTCTGCCTCGCTCTTGGTGGCGTTGATTTACCTGCCAGTTGTAGGTGGTGTTTCTGGCCGGATGAGCCGTGTTTTCGAACACCTGTCTGATGGGCTGCGTGCTGTACTACCTTGGTGGATCCGCATCCCATTGGTGCCTCTGCCGATGTACGGCATGTTTGTTGGTGCCATGCAGATGTTGAACCCGGGTTACATCATGGCTGATGGCAGCGCCGGCGTTGGTCCACTTTTGGTCGGGGCAGTATTGCTGATCCTGTCAGCCTTTGCAGCCTCGGTTGTTCTGGGGGCTGCTGGTTTTCAGCGCCGTGAAAAAACCGTCGAACCCGGGTATCACCACACCGCCTTTGGTCACTTCATCAAGTTCATTGTCGGCAATCCAGTGATGCCTATCGTAACCGTTGGTGCCGTTGGTTTTGCAATTTTGACGGTGTTCACAGCCTTTGGTGAAAACAACAACGGCGTAGAATTCTTTGTGGATACTGAACCAGAACAGGCCACTGTCTATGTCCGCGCCCGTGGCAATACCTCGCTGGTCGAGAACGACGCACTGGTGCAGCAGGTTGAAGACGTTATTTCAGCCCACCCAGCTGTAATCAACGTCTTTGCCTTCGCTGGTGAAGGTGGTCTGGACACTGGCGGCCCCGGTGGCGGCCAGTCACCAGCTGATACCGTTGGTCAGGTCCAGTTCGAGATCATTGCGTGGGAAGATCGCCCAACCCAGACTGAGACCTGGTTCTTTGGCCTGCTGAACCGTCGCGTTACTGCCACCGATTTTGACGGCAAAACCGTGATCGCCGAACTGGAGGCCGAGCTGGCGAAGTTACCCGGTTTCATTGCGGAAATGGCCGTGCTGGAACAAGGCCCCGGCTCAGGCAAGCCAATACACCTGCGTCTCAAGGGGGACGGCTGGGACGAATTGACCACCGCAGCACTGGCAGCGCGGGCACACTTTGAACAAACGCCAGGCCTAATCCTGATCGAAGACAGCCTGCCCCTGCCCGGCATCGACTGGGAAATCAACGTCGACGTAGAAGAGGCCGGCCGCTATGGTGCGGATGTGGCTACTGTTGGCGCGATGGTTCAGTTGGTAACCCGTGGTATCTTGCTGGACACCATGCGGGTCGACAGTTCAGATGAAGAAATCGAAATCCGTGTTCGTCTGCCGGAACAGGACCGGGTTCTGTCAACACTGGATAACCTGAAGCTGCGCACAGCTGATGGGCTGGTTCCCCTGTCTAACTTCATCTCGCGCCATCCTGTTCCCAAGCTGGCTGAGATCAGCCGCGTTGGGCAACAACGGTATTTCGATGTCAAAGCTGACGTCGCTCCGGGGCTGAGCAAGATGATCGGTACTGATCCAGAGACTGGGGAAGACGTTCGGCTCGGCCTGTTCAAAGCCTTGGCTGAAGGACAAACCAGTTCAGGTGAAGTTTTTGAGGGTCCCGGTGGCACGCGTCTGGAGCTGGTACAACTGACCGGCGCAACTTCGAACGAAGAACTGCATAAGGCTCTTGAAGATGGTGCACGGTTTGCTCCGGTCAATGCAACAGAACGGATTGAAGTGCTGACGGAGTGGTTGGACACCAACCCTCTGCCCGCTTTGGTCACACCGGAATGGACCGGCGATCAAGAAGAGCAGGCCGAATCCGGTGCCTTCCTTATGAACGCCTTTGCCGGTGCACTGGGACTGATGTTCGTGATCCTGTTGGCGCAGTTCAACTCGTTCTACAACTCGATCCTAGTATTGCTGGCCGTGGTTCTGTCCACCACTGGTGTTCTGATCGGCATGATGGTGATGGGGCAGTCCTTCTCGATCATTATGACCGGGACAGGTATTGTGGCGTTGGCCGGGATTGTGGTGAACAACAACATCGTTCTGATCGACACCTATCAGGAATTCAGCCAGCGCATGCCAAGGATCGAGGCGATCATTCGCACCGCCGAGGCGCGGATCCGTCCGGTACTGCTGACAACGATCACCACTATGGCAGGTCTGGCCCCGATGATGTTTGGTCTCAGCCTTGATTTCATCGACGGCGGGTATTCCATAAACAGTCCAACGTCGCTGTGGTGGAAGCAACTTGCGACCGCTGTGGTATTTGGTCTTGGCATCGCAACCGTTCTGACTCTGGTTGTGACACCATCACTGTTGGCTATCCGGATCTGGCTGGGGACCTACATGTCCTGGATGGGACGACTGTTGGCCCGGATCACAGGTGGACGGTCCAGCCGCATTGCACAGGATATGCGACTAGCGCGCAAAGCCCGCAAAATGCCAACCACCGAGATCTTGTGGGATGATCCAACCACAAAAACAGCTCGCCCTGCTATCAAGGCTGCAGAGGCGGACACCCCGTCCCTAAGTGCAGCAGAGTAGCTAAGGCTTAAATCCGGCTGAGTTCAAAATGGGGAGGGCGTCTAGCGCCCTCCCCATTTCTATTCAGGCGACAGGTATAGTTTGGTTTCTAAATTCATCGTCTCTACCTGCCCTGCTAGTGGATCACAGCAACCAGGTCACGGGTAGCCAACCAATCAGTTGTACTAGAAATCTGGAGAACGCGGTCGACCCCGGCTCAATCTGGAACTGACGCTGGTCTCCGGATGCCAATGTCTCCAGCCACTCGGTGCCTCCATCCGCCCGACGACGCACCTGGTAAGCGCGGACTTTCATTTCTCCAGAATACCCGGGAAATATCGTTCCGGCTAAGTCAGAGTCCCGTATCAAAAAACCCATTTCGGTATTCAAATGGGCCGAACGCGGATCAAAATTGAAGGAGCCTACAAACAGGTCTTCTTGGTCGACAACAAAAGCCTTGGCATGCAGGCTGACCTGCGTCGAACCGATCAACCCAAACTGATCCCGCAGATCTACGTTCTCATCGTCTTCTTGGGTTGCCTTGAGTTCGAACACCTGGACCCCAGCGTCCAACAGGTCGTCTCTGTACTTCAGGTATCCACCATGCACTGGCAACACATCTGTAGCCTCTTGTGCATTGGTCAGAACCCGAACCTTTACCCCCTGCTCCGCCCAGCCGGACAACATCGCAGTTAGCCGCTGACCCGGTACAAAATAAGCGGACACCAGATCAACACTTTGCTGAGGTGTGCCCAAGATCTGTCCTAGGCGGTTGATCATCAACTGTTCGTGGGCGACGCGGCCCTGCCCTTTGGCTGGATCGTCGCTAACCATATGCAGATCAGCCCATTCAAATCCCGAAGCGCCATCCCGAAGATGCTCCATCAGATCAGAGGACAGTACCGATGTGGCAAATTGGCGGGCGCCTAAGGTGTCTTCTATCGCAGTAACAGAGGCCTCAAGCAGGCCGCCCTCTGAGTCCCCAGCTGCAGGCAAGATCAGACCAACCGGCACGGCTGACGGGCTTGCCCAGTAGAGATCAAAGTCCTGCGATGTCTCAACCGCCGCTGGACCCAGCGCAACGACATCAAGATCGAAGTAGTTCACCCCCGCATTATGAGCAAAGTAGATATCGCCAACGTTGCGGCCACCAACAACGGTAGCCACCCCGTCCACGGTGAAGGATTTATTGTGCATCCGACGGTTGATGCGTGCAAAATCGAACAGGTAAGTCAGCATGCGTGGGTTACGCAGGATAAACGGATTGAACAGACGAACTTCGACATTAGGATGCAGATCCAGTTCGGCCAGCTCACCGTCTAGGTTGGGTGTCCCATTGTCGTCCAGAAGCATCCGCACCCGTACACCACGATCTGCTGCACGCCGCATGGCATCGAGCAGCATCAGCCCAGTGGCGTCGTTGTTCCAGATGTAATAACGCGCATCGATACTGTGCTGCGCCGCTTCGGCCAACAGCATCCGTGCGGCGAATGCATCTTGGCCTTGACGTAAGGGTGCAACACCAGACTTGCCTGTGTGTTGTAAGGCCAGGGGCAGCACTTCTCCCCCCAAAAACGTCTCCATTGACGGTGTCAGTGCAGTACTATGGGTTCGAGCAAGCGACGTTGGCACCCGAAAGGTCCATTGGAAACCCAGACTGACAATAAAAAAGCCAAGAATGAACAACAGCAAGAAACGAAAGAAACGAAGCATGAATGTTACCCGTATTGTCTGTTTTCAACGTCAACCTATCGCCGTAACCATGTGACATCAACGACGCTTTCACTCATAGGATGAGCTACGGTTTCAAAGACTTAATGTCTTCCCCGGATGCGTGTGGTTCCATTGAACAAACCAGTCACGCCTGCCTCAGTCCAAGATCCTATGCCTGGATGAGTTGCCACCATTTTCCTTGTTAGCTGTGTTTCCCAGAGGATAAATACGTCTACTTCTGCAACAAACTAATCTGACAAAACGTCAAAACCGAACCAAACGATCCTTACTCAAAATCGGAAACTGACAACCTCTTTTCTGACATCAGATGTTGGACAACATAGGCAATTGAAAGAGCATCATCCAAGGCGTCATGTCCTCTCAATGGGGGATGCTCAATTCCAAAATAGCTCACCAAACCACTGCTGGGTGTTCGCTTAATGTCTTCATAAGGCATCCCTGCCGCAAGCAGCAACTGGCAGGCATTGTCAAATCGGTTTGCAGGCAATGAAGGCTCAATCCCAGCGATGTAGCAACTGGTTGCCATCATGTTCAGCTCATCCTTACCCCAGGACCAAAGCTTAGACGCACCAGCAAAGTCAAATATCTGCTTATTGGCCTCACTTAGCGAGACGCCTTCAGCATCAACCACATCTTGCGTGATACCTGTTAGCTTGGTAAAAAATGGATCCAATTCATACGGCACACCGTTTCGATCAAAAGGCTGAATGAATATTTTCAGCGTATCAACAATCTGAAACTCGTCAGTCAGGGCAAGTTTTACGGCTCCGATTTGAACGATGACGGGGTCTGGATCATATGGACCACACCAAAACCGTCTGCGTGCGTCTTCTGTCACCAAAAACTCGCAATCAAAAAATATTCAAGAAAAACTTGGGCGCACCCACTTTGTAACGCCCCAGCCCTTGCATGCAGCAACTACCCCCTCATTCTCTCCAAATCACATTGGAAGAGGTTAACGAAGGCCTGGTCGAGTTTTCAGCCCCCCATACACCTTAGCTTATGCGGCCTCACCATCGGCCTGCTGCCGGTTCCAAAGATGAGCATAGCGCCCGTCACGCGCAATCAGGTCGTCGTGGGTACCCAATTCACAAATTTCGCCCTGTTCTAGCACTACAATCTGATCCGCCTCAGCGATCGTAGACAGACGGTGCGCGATGGTGATCACCGTGCGTCCCTGCCCAGCTCGCACCAGTGCCTCTTTGATCTCTTGTTCGGTGTCACTGTCCAATGCAGATGTGGCTTCGTCCAACAGCAGGATCGGAGGGTTCTTGAGCAACGTACGCGCAATGCCTACCCGCTGTTTCTCCCCCCCAGAGAGCTTCAACCCGCGTTCGCCTACAGTTGTTTCATAGCCTTCTGGCAGCGAGAGAATGAAGTCGTGGATCTGAGCGTCCCGAGCAGCCTGTTCAATCTGCTCCTGACTGGCATTTTCGCGCCCGTAGCCGATGTTGTAACCGATGGTATCATTGAACAGCACGGTGTCTTGCGGCACTACGCCAATGGCGTCATGCAGACTGGACTGGCTAACGTCACGCACGTCTTGACCATCAATCAATAGCGCACCACCGGTAACGTCATAAAACCGGAACAATAGCCGACCGATCGTTGATTTCCCCGAACCCGTCGATCCAACGATAGCAACTGTTTGCCCGGCCTCAGCTTGTAGCGACACGCCCTTGAGGATTTCTCGCTCAGGGTCATAGCCAAACCGCACGTCTTTCAATGTGATGCACCCGCCATTGACCGCCAGCTTTGCCGCCCCCTTGCGGTCTGAAACATCTGCGGGTTGTTCCAGCAGGTCAAACATTTCACCCATATCCACCAGGCTCTGACGAATTTCACGATAAACTGTACCAAGGAAATTCAGAGGCACTGTAATTTGGATCATATAGGCGTTGACCATAACAAAATCACCAACCGTCAAGGTCCCTGCCTGAACGCCTATAGCCGCCAGCACCATCACGCCAACCAGACCTGCGGTAATCAGAACACTCTGACCAAAATTCAGAAACGCCAGCGAGTAGGCCGTTTTTAGGGCTGCGGCAGCATAGGCCCGCATAGCGCCATCATAGCGTTTTGCCTCGCGAGCTTCTGCGCCAAAATACTTGACCGTTTCATAGTTCAGAAGGCTGTCGATTGCCTTTTGGTTGGCATCTGTGTCTTGCTTGTTCATTTCGCGGCGCAGCTTCACCCGCCACTCGGTGACCGCAAATGTAAACCAGAAATACAGCCCAATCGTCCCCGCAACGATCAAGAGGTAACGCACATCAAACAGCACTGCCAGGATAATGGCCACCATGGTCAGTTCCAGGATCAGTGGCCCAACCGAAAAAAGCAAAAACCGAAGCAAGAACTCGACGCCTTTGACGCCTCGTTCGATAATTCGGCTCAAGCCACCCGTCTTGCGGGTGATATGATAACGCATCGACAGTCGGTGAATGTGGGTGAAGGTTTCCAAAGCCAACCGGCGCAGGGCACGCTGACCTACCGGTGCAAAAATGGCATCTCTCAGCTGCTGAAAGCCAATCGTCAGGATCCGAGCCATGCCATAGGCTACGGTCAGCCCAATTGCACCAAGCGCAAGGTCGGGCACACCTTCAGCGGCCAAACTGTCAACTGCGCCTTTATACAGAACAGGGGTATAGACCGCGATCACTTTGGCAAATACCAGCACGGCCAGCGCCAGCACCACCCTGTACTTCACCCAGACTTGCCCCTCAGGCCAGAGATATGGCCACACACGGCGTAAAGTGCGTAGGCCAGAACGGCGTTCGTCGCGGGCGGTTATATTGTCTGGCTGGGTCATGGTGTTTCCTTGCTAGCCCTCAGAGATAGGTGTTAGGCGAAGGATTGACCAGATGGGCAACATGAAAAACGCGCCCGGAAGGGCGCGTTTCACAATCTTATTCAGGACTTATTCCGGGATGGAGAAAATCTGCCCCGGATAAATGAGGTCGGGATTGCGTATCGCTTTCTTGTTGGCCTCAAACACCCGAACATACAGCAGCCCATCACCATATCGTTCGCGCGAGATTGCCCAAAGCGTATCACCTTCTTGTACTGTTACTGCACGCACCAATGGCGCGGCTTGCACCGGGTTACCTTCTGGCACTGCTGGCGGCCGTAAAACCTCGGGCGACTCCCGTTTGAACGGCGTTTCCAGACGGCTCAACACCTTGCCTGCAAGATCCAGTTCGTCCAAGCGCAGAGTGTAAATCCCCGGCGCGACATCGCCCAACTGAACTTTCCAGTGGCCATCCTCAGCCGCCCGAATATCCGCTACCGGGCTGTTGTCCAAATAAACCCGAACCAATGACTCTGGGCCTGCCCGTCCAGCCAGCTGAACAGCACCTTCATCGCTGTAACTGATCGTATCCAGTGCCACTTTACCCAGCAGTTCTGGTTCTGCAGGGATGGCGGGCTGTATCAATTCAACACCGCTGGAATCGGTTTTAAGCACCGCAATGGCAATTGGAGAGGGCTGTGGCTGTGGTGCGATTTCGGTTGTCGGTTTTGCGACAACCTGTGGAGCAGCCTCACGAACCTCTGCAACTTGCACATGGCTTGTCTCGTCATCAGGCTTCGGTGTGCTCTCGGCCGAGGATGGCTCTTCAGTTGCATTGCTTGCAACATGTGTGTCCTCAGAAACGGTGTGTTCCTGTGTATCTGTCGACGCAACTTCGGTGCTTGAAACATCGTCGTCGGTGCTATCTGAAACATCTGGCGTTTCTTCTGCGACCGTCACATCACTCTGCTCAGCAACTACGTTCACAGTTTCAGTACCAGCTTTTTTCGGTTGCAACTCAGCTGCTGCCAATTCCGAAGGCGCCAAAACAGGTTGCGGCGGCTGTTCAGCCTGCGGCTCAACCGCAGCAACTGCCACGCTAGGCGCCAGAATAAAGCTGGCATCCGACATGATAACCTGACCATCAAAAGCCGCTTGCAGTGAAACGACACGGGCCTGTGCACTTGGTTCAATAGAGGTAAACGAGACGAACTCCCCCCCTTTTTGAACCTGAAACTGATCCAAGACATTATCATCCAACAAAACAGAAACCTGCACACCTGCCTGCGCCCGGCCGGCGATGACCCCTGCACCGTCTGCGTCAAAGCGAACCAAATCCAGCTCAGGCGCAATTAGAACAAAAGCTGGCTCCTCTACAGCTTCGGGAACTGCTGTCTCTGGTTCTTGTTGGGACACAGCCTCGGCCTGTTCTGTTTGCTCAACAGGAGTTTCCTGCGGGTTGGTGGCCTCCGCAGTATCAGAGACCTCTGTCTCATCTGCAGGAGGAATAGCAGTCTCAGTTTTGGGTTCAGTCTCAGATTCAACAGGTTGCTGAGAAACGCCCTCAGTGGCATCTGCAGTGCTGACCTCACCAACCTCAGCAGGAGTATCGGACACGCTGCTCTCATCTGCCACTTCGGCTGAGGGTGTACCAGGTTGTGGTGAAACAGTCTCGGCAAGGTCAGGCTCTACATCGTCGCTCATTCCAGCAACGGCATCATCCGATACCTCGGGTGTTTGGTCTTCCACAGTTTCGACAGGCTGACTTTTTGTTTCAGCAACACTTGGCTCGGCCTCGACCTGTGTTTCAACACCCGCTTGCGCATTTGAATTGGCGGGCTCAGTCGCAACAATAGGGCTCGAGCTGACATCCGTGTCCGGAACCGTAACGACGGCTTCTTCCACAGTTTCGACTTGGTCTACTGCAGGAGGGTCATTTTTGAACACCCCCATTTGCATGAGCACCACTCCGCCAATCACCACCGCAACAGTTGCGATGCCGCCAATTGCCAGGGCGCCCAGCCCTCCGCTTCCGGCTGTTGCCGCCATAGTCTTCCTTCCCATCTGCGGGACATCCCCACCCGCTGAGTTGAGCCAATCTATCAATCTCGTTATCAGGGGTCAAAGCACGTCTTCGTCCCAGAAGATTCAACAGTGAAAGGTCGGCCCATGCCTGTAAAATCCGTCTGTGTGTATTGCGGATCCCGTTTCGGAGCAATGCCCGCCTATACCGAAGCTGCAAAAGCCTTGGGAATAGGGCTTGCAGAGCACAATCTACGTCTTGTTTACGGCGCGGGTGATGTTGGGCTGATGGGCGCAGTCGCGCGTGCAGCCCAAGCCGCAGGGGGGACGACCTTTGGCGTTATCCCCGAACATCTCGAACGGCGTGAGGTCGGAAAGTCCGATCTGACAACATATGTAGTCACCGAAACCATGCATGAGCGCAAAAAGGTGATGCTGTATAATGCAGACGCAGTTGTGGTTCTTCCTGGAGGCCCAGGTTCGTTGGACGAGTTGTTCGAAGTTTTAACCTGGCGTCAGCTGGGGCTGCACAACAAACCGATCGTGATCCTAAACACCGACGGATATTGGGAAAAACTGCGCGCTTTGTTAGAGCACGTGGTTGAACAAGAGTTTGCAGACACTAGCCTGAACCAATTTTTGACATGGGTAGAAACTCCGGCACAGGTCTTGGAGGTACTGCGCTCATAGCGTCTCAATACCTACGGCCTCCGTTTTCACTTTATGGCGTCTAGGACCAACAAAGAAGCCCTGACACCAAATGTGAAGACCTGCGGCACTGTTTTGTCCCTCTACCCCCGTCAGATTGCTTGATCGAGGGCAAGAATGCTCGTACCTTGAAAGTCGGTACTCGTTGGTAGGTCGCTCATTCACGGCCTTATGATGGAGAAAGAGAATGCGCCCAAATCTCTCTCTGACCGCACTACTGTCGGCAATGCTGCTTTCCACCAGCCCTGCGTTTGCCGAACTTGTCAGGTATGCCACAATTGATTACGCGCCTTATGCGATTCACGATGATCCCCAGGGACGTCTGGGCCTGTTTGTTGACATAAACACGGCCATCGCCGACCGAGCAGAGCTTAACTATTCCGATACCCTCCTTCCGATCTCCCGAGTCATAAAGAACTTGGAGCATGATGTTTCCGACTGCGGTGTCTTTCTTCTGACATCTATTAGCAAGGAGGCCTATATTCCGGTCGCAAAAATTCTGGACCGGTTTGACACAATTATTATCAGCCGCCCCGGTCTGAAAATTACCCAAGAGGCCGACCTGAGCAACCAACGTCTGGCGATACCAAGAGGCAGCTTTGAAGGCTCTACGATTGCAACCGATCCAAATATCGATCGCGTTCTTACAAATAGCGCCGAGCAAAGTGTACACCTGCTGAAGGCAGGTCGCGTGGACGCTATTGCCGGCACATCGCTCAATATTCTGTACCAGCTTTCCCTGGAAGGCATGAGCCGAAATGAGATTGGAGACATTTTTACCTATGAGCGCCAAGAGGTTTGGCTGCAATGCTCTAAAAATCAGCTATCCGAAGAGACAATTACAAAACTTCGGCAAGCGACGGATGCTTTAAGACTGGAAGGTGTCTTTGACACATTTGTCAGGCGCTATATTTCTGAAGCATTTAGTTCGCCCAAAACGTGATGGGGTCGATGACAGCTGATCTGCAATGCCATTGAAACTGATGACCGTTGAACCATTGACGTCGCTTTGCCAGTGTCTCGATTTGTTTGATAAAAGTCAGCTCCCAGTTCTAATGAGCTCGCCCTGTCATAGACTTTTTCTCTACGTTGAATGTTGCAAAAGTTCGTAAGGGCCGATTTTTAAATCATCACTGTATGAAGCGGTCGACCACTATGTGAACTACAACAACGTCCCTCACCACATCTTCAATGGCAAGTCGACTGGCCCGCAAGATTGATGGCCGACCAGACCTCATTTTAGAGTACCTTATGATAAACCGCCTTTGTGTACTCGGTCTCTGTTTAATCGGCTTTTCCAATGGGCTGCATCCTCAACCTCTCAACGCAGATGGCGCGCATGGATGGGAGTGGCAGTTATGCCGCGTAGGACCTGATACTTGATGCAGAGCACGGCGTTCCCTGCACAAAGTGCAGAAATTACTGCCGCCGCGCCCAACAAATGCCGGGTTTACTCGTGATTTTCAAAGATCGGGATCTCACCAGACGTCGGGGTGATTGCAATCCTTTCTAAGGCCCAGATACAGAAAACCCGCCGACAATCGCCGACGGGTTTAAAATCAAACTGCTATCCAGAGCTTAGCCCAGACGGGAAGCAACGTTTTCCCAGTCAACCAGGTTGTCGAGGAAGTTCGACAGGTAAGCAGGACGCTTGTTGCGGAAGTCGATGTAGTAGGAGTGCTCCCATACATCGCAGCCCAGCAGTGCGGTCTGGCCAAAGCACAGAGGGTTCACGCCGTTCTCAGTCTTGGTCACAGCCAGCGAACCGTCCGCGTTCTTGACCAACCAGGCCCAGCCGGAGCCGAACTGACCAGCGCCAGCAGCCGAGAACTGCGACTTGAATTCGTCAACCGAACCGAAGTTTTCGACCAGAGCTTTTTCCAAATCACCTGGCATAACGTCGCCGTTGGGGCCCATCATTTTCCAGAATTCGTTGTGGTTCCACAATTGGCTGATGTTGTTGAAGATACCATTCTGGGCAACCGAGGACGCATCATAGGTGCCAACAATGATCTCTTCCAGCGACTTGCCAGCCCATTCTGTGCCTTCGATCAACTTGTTGCCGTTGGTCACATAGGCGTTGTGGTGCAGATCATGGTGATATTCCATGGTTTCTGCGGACATGCCTTTGGCAGCCAGCGCGTCGTGTGCATAGGGAAGATCGGGAAGTTCAAAAGCCATCTGAGACACCTGTCAAATTAAGTTGCGTTTCCTAGCTGATACATGCGGTGCGGGCATTGCTAGGTCAAGAGCGAAGACCACTGTTCTTCGCCGCATGTTTCCCCTTCACTCCACACCCTATGTGCACAGTTCAACATATGATCAGAAAAGCGTCTTACCCTTCATTATCTGGCAGCGTCCATCTCCGCGAGGATTATTGGAAGCATTTACCATGGGAAATTTTGCTCTGAGGTTGAAGGTCAAAGAAGACGGATCAATGGTTGCTGTATAGTTCACCCGTATGTCACCAGCGCCGTCGGAAGGTAGATTTAGCTTCCAATTCAAACGATACTTTCCGCTCTTTAGCGATTTGATATCAGCTGCAATTGGTCGACCTTTAGCATGCTCCACCAATCCATCATACACACGGGCATTCCCTTTTTCCGCTTCTACAGAAAATAATACCCTCTCTGGAATCCACCCCTTGTTCTCCCATCCCTTCAGCGCGCAATCATAAGAAACCACGTCAGACAGAACCGGAGTGGCAGCGATAACAAAGGCAGCTGCGAGGCTAAGACAATTCATCTTTTATCTCTATTTCCTAGGCGTTAAATCGCGAACATAGCAAGCACAACCAGAAGCACAACGGAAAACACCGCCCTCTAACTGAAGGCGGTGTTGAGCTGCAATAAATCAAAACTTTCAGACTAGTAGACGCCAACCTCAGACTGCGATTGCGCTGCGGTGCTCAATAGGGTGAACACATAACCGGCGACAGAACGGAAGCAGACGATGTGGAATGTTTCGTCGTGGTCCAGCCAAAACGCCGCCGCGACTTGCGCCATGCGGGTCCGGCGGAATTGACCAGGAACAAAGGCGTCCACGGACATGTCCACAGGGCAAAGCTTGGCCAGCACTTCGCGTGCGCCCTCCCCCGACACCCGGAACACTGCACGGGCGTCTGAGACATTTTCTGCCAGAGCATGCTCACCTTTCAGGCCTGCATTGATTTCGGCCAGCTTGGCTTCGACCTCTTCGTAGCGAACCAGCACCAATAGCTCATCCGGCGACATCCAGCATAACCCGCCGTCTTCGCGCAGCTCAACTTTACCGGAGACTGGCATAGCCGCCCCAGTGGCCGATTTGACCGCGTCTTTCAGCTTGGCAGAAGACAGATCCCCCCGCAGGGTTATCATGCCAGCCAAGCCACCTTCTGCGACAGAGGCCATACCGCTGAACGCAGCTCCGTTCAGCGCGCTTACAGGATCAGACATTCTGCTTCTCCCCTTCTTTGTCATAAAAGACCTGATCGACAATCTTGGCCTTATAGGTTTTGTCATCCGTCCCAGGGAACTCGATCACTTCACCCATGCGTTTCTGCCCGTTGTGGACCAGCCCCATGGCAATGCCCTTGTTCAGGGTTGGCGAGTGATAGGTCGAGGTCACACGACCAAACACATTGCGCTGACCATTGGCATTGAGCCCCTCGCCCACGGCGTAGGCCCCATCCGGGATGACCGATCCATCAACGGTTTCCAGTCCAACCAGCTGCCAGCGATCCGGATCTGCCATATGCGACCGCAGGTGCGCACGTTTGCCCAGATAGTCTTCTTTCTTCTTGGACAGGGCCCAGTGCAGCCCCAGATCTTGTGGGATCACGGTGCCGTCGGTTTCATCACCAATCATGATAAAGCCCTTCTCGGCCCGCATGATGTGCAGGCATTCGGTGCCATAAGGCATCACGCCGAACTCTTTGCCTGCCTCCAGCAGCGCCTTCCAGAACGCCATTCCCTGACTTGCAGGCACTGCGATCTCATAAGACAACTCACCCGAGAACGAGATCCGGTAAGCGCGGCAGTCAAACTCACCGATTTTACCATCCCGCCATTCCATAAACGGCAGCGCTTCTTTGCTAACATCCATGCCGCTAAGTTTTTCCAGAACCTTGCGGGCATTGGGGCCAACTACAGCGACCTGGGCCAGTTGCTCGGTCACATTGGCGACATAGACTTTCCAGTCCCACCATTCGGTCTGCAGCCATTCTTCCATGTGGCCATGGATCCGCTCGGCGCCGCCGGTGGTGGTGTGACACAGCCAGGTGTCGTCATCGATACGGGCAACCACACCGTCGTCGATCAAAAAGCCGTTTTCAGAACACATCAGCCCATAGCGACATTTGCCAACCTTCAAGTTGGACATCATGTTGGTGTACATCATGTCCAGGAACTTACCTGCATCCGGTCCTTTGACCACCAGTTTGCCGAGGGTCGAAGCATCGAGCAGGCCGAGGTTTTCGCGGGTGTTCTTGACCTCGCGTGCTACAGCGTCCTCGACACTTTCATTTGAACGCACAAAAGCATAGGCGCGGCGCCACTGGCCGACCGGTTCCCAATCGGCACCATTGGCATCATGCCAGTCGTGCATCGGGGTTTTGCGGATCGGCTGGAAGATTTCGCCACGGGCCTCGCCACCGATCGCACCCATGGAAATCGGTGTGTATGGCGGGCGGAAGGTGGTGGTGCCGACCTGTGGGATTTCAGATCCCAACGTGTCAGCAAGCACGGCTAAGCCATTGATGTTGGACAGTTTACCCTGATCTGTTGCCATACCCAGCGTGGTGTACCGCTTGGTGTGTTCTACGCTTTCATAACCTTCGCGGGCGGCCAGCTGAACGTCAGACACCTTGACGTCATTCTGGTAATCCAGCCAGGTTTTCATCCGCAGCTTAATGTCAGCCTTGGCAGGCATAAGCCAAACCGGGGCCATTGGTTGCTCGGCTTGCACAGAACCAACCGGAGCTTTGACAGCCTTCTTGGCAAAACCGGCCGCCTTGGCTGCGGCTGCGCCAGCGGTGGTCGCATCTGTCAGCGTGTTTTCAAGATCCAGCGCGCCGTTGGCAGAGCCAGCAGCAACCACGAACCCTGCCCCATCATCCCCCAAAGGCGGGCGTGATGCATCCGGGCGGAAGTGGGCCTGTGCGTTGTCCCAGATCAGTTTGCCGCCGCAGTGCGACCACAAGTGTACAACCGGCGACCAGCCGCCGGACATGGCTACGGCGTCGGCTGCGACGTCTTCCTGCGCACCACCTTCACCATCCTGCGCGCAGATCGCCACTTTGGCGACGCGCTTACCGCCTGTAACCTTGGCAATGGCACGACCGGGATCGACGCGGATACCCAGCTGGCGCACTTCTTCCATCAGCGCGCCGCCACCGGATGCGCGGGCATCCAGAACGCGGACCACCTCGACACCTGCTTTATGCAGGGTGATCGCAGTACGATAGGCATCGTCGTTGTTGGTGGCGATCACCACGCGCTTGCCCGGGGTTACACCCCAGTTCACAACGTAGTCACGCAAGGCGCCGGCCAGCATCACACCTGGAACATCGTTACCCGCGAACGACAGTGGGCGTTCGATCGCGCCGGTTGCGGTGACAATCTGTTTGGCTCGGATCCGCCACAGGCGGTGGCGTGGGCCAGCATCACCCGGGGTGTGATCGGTTAGGCGTTCATATCCCAGCACATAGCCGTGGTCATAGACGCCCGAACCCATGCAGCGGGTGCGCAGGGTGACGTTGTCCATGCCTTCAAGCTCGGCCAGGGTCTTTTCAATCCAAGCCTCAGGTGTGTCACCGTCGATAGTGCCACCGTCAACCGGGGCCCGTCCGCCCCATGTGTTGGTCTGCTCCATCAGCAGAACCTTGGCGCCCGTTACGGCTGCCGCCTTGGCTGCCTGAAGACCGGCGATACCGCCGCCAACAACAACCACATCGGCAAAGAAGTAGAAGTGTTCGTAGGTGTCGGCGTCTTTTAGTTCTTTGTCTGGAGCCTTACCCAAACCAGCCGACTGACGGATGATGGGTTCATAAACATGTTTCCAGAACGCCTTGGGATACATGAACATTTTGTAATAGAAGCCAGCTGGCAGGAACCGCGACAGGTGCGCGTTGATCGCGCCCACGTCGAATTCCAGGCTGGGCCAGTGATTCTGCGACTGTGCCGACAGGCCGGCGAACAACTCGGTTGTGGTGACCCTTTGGTTGGGCTCAAACCGTTCACCATTGCCCAGTCCCACCAATGAGTTGGGTTCTTCGGCACCGGAGGCCACCAATCCGCGCGGGCGGTGGTATTTGAACGAGCGGCCCAGCATCATCTGGTCATTGGCCAGCAGCGCCGAGGCCAATGTGTCGCCTTCATAACCGCTCATGCGGTTGCCGTTAAAGGTGAACTCAATCGGTTTGGAGCGGTCGATCAACCGGCCCTGATTGGCAAGACGGGTGCTCATGTTACGGACCTTTCACGCAGATCTGCGGCGGGAATTTGAGTATTTTCAGCAAAAAGAAGGCTCATTTGAACTCTCTCCAGCTCCAGTCGGGGCGCTTGGCGCTGATGGCGTCGCGAATGTCCTGTGGCGGCTCATATGTCTGCGCCGAATAGGTGCCGAATACCTCGAGCGTCATGGTGCAGCGGGCAGCGTGGAACCACTTGCCGCAGCCGTTGACGTGCCGCCAGCGTTCAAAATGCACGCCCTTGGGGTTTTCGCGCATGAACAGGTAGTCGTGGAACTCATCGTCGCTTGATCCGGGACCAAAGCGTTTCAGATGCGCCTCGCCACCAGCGTGCAGTTCGGTTTCTTCGGCTTTGACACCGCAATAGGGGCATTCAAGGATCAGCATTGAATTACTCCAATGGAAAACTTACATTCAGAGCCATGGAACCAGGCCCGTTGATAACTTTGATAATTGCTCTCTCCACTGTGGGCGGAGGAATATGGCTTGTCATCCGCGAGCGCATAGCCAAACGCAAGGCTCCACCAACGACCCATCAACCCCATGGAATGTCTAAGGGCCAGGACCGTTCTGCTATCGCACGAAGCGCGGCAGAAGGAATTAGTCAGAACACGTTTCATAGCTAACATCAGTGCGCCACCCCTGCAGCGACGCTTTCGTCGATGAACTGGCCTTCTTTGAAGCGGTCGATGGTAAAGGCTTCGGTCAGCGAGGAATGGCCCGTGGCCATCAGCTCGGCCATACCCCAGCCGGAACCGGGGATGGATTTAAAGCCGCCGGTGCCCCAGCCGCAGTTGACAAAGACGTTGCCCACCGGGGTTTTGGAGATGATCGGTGAGCGGTCGCCGGTGACGTCCACAATGCCGCCCCACTGGCGCAGCATTTTTAGGCGCGAAACCATCGGGAAGGTCTCATTCAGGGCGCGTACAGTTTCTTCGATATGGTGGAAGGATCCGCGCTGGGTGTAGTTGTTGAACCCGTCGGTGCCGCCGCCGATGACCATTTCGCCCTTGTCAGATTGCGACATGTAGCCGTGTACGGTGTTGGCCATGACAACCACATCCATGCAGGGTTTGATCGGCTCGGACACCAGTGCCTGCAGCGCGACGCTTTCCATTGGCAGGCGGAAGCCAGCCATTTCAGACAGGACCGAGGCGTTGCCAGCAACCAGCATACCCAGTTTGTCGCAATCAATCGGCCCCTTAGAGGTATCAACACCCGCGACGCGACCATTTTCGACCCGCACGCCGGTGACTTCGCATTGCTGAATGATGTCCATACCCATGCCGGAACAGGCACGCGCATAGCCCCAGGCCACGGCGTCGTGACGGGCGGTGCCGCCGCGTTCCTGCCACAGCGCACCCAACACTGGGTAGCGTGGACCATCCAGGTTGATGATCGGCACGATTTCTTTGACCCGCTGCGGCGAAACAAACTCGGTTTCAACGCCCTGCAATGCATTGGCGTGGGCGGTGCGCTGATAGCCGCGGATTTCGTGCTGGGTTTGCGCCAACATCAAGACACCACGCGGGCTGAACATGACGTTATAGTTCAGGTCTTGGCTCATATCTTCGTACAGGCTGCGCGCCTTTTCGTAGATCGCGGCTGAGGGATCCTGCAGATAATTGGAGCGGATGATGGTGGTGTTACGGCCGGTGTTGCCGCCGCCCAACCAGCCCTTTTCGATCACTGCGACATTGGTGATGCCAAAATTTTTGCCCAGATAATAAGCAGTGGCCAGACCGTGCCCGCCAGCGCCGACAATAATAACATCATAATGGCGTTTCGGTTCGGGCGAACGCCAGGCGCGCTCCCATCCGGAGTGATAGCGCAGAGCCTCCCGCGCGACAGCAAATACCGAGTAGCGTTTCATGGCGAATCCATTTGGTTCGAGATAAATACGGGTATGCCCCAGCCCCCCTTACAAACCGCGCCGTTAATCGTCGCAATTACGCAGGATTGCGACATCACTGTGACGTGACACCACGCCCCAGACAAGCAGTTTGCTCTTTTTCCCGCCGCGTCGGCGCGATAGATGCATAGGCAAAATACGGAGAGATCATGACCTTCTGGATTGTCACCTCATTCATGGCGCTGGCCATTGTCCTGCTGCTGTCACTCACGCTGTTGCGCACCCGCAAGCTTGGAGAGCCTGCAGCTGCCTCAGATCTTAAGGTTTATCGTCAACAGCTTCGCGATGTGGAAAAAGACCTGACGAAAGGGGTTATCAATCAGGGCGATGCTGAACGCATTCGCACTGAAATTTCGCGCCGGATCTTAGCTGCGGATGCGCAAATGCAGCAGAGCGCTGCCAGGCAAGAACAACCACGCAATTGGACGCTGGTAGCTGCCATCGTGACGGGTGTGGTGCTCATTGGTGGATCGCTCGGGCTATATTCTCAACTCGGTGCAGTCGGCTATGGAGATTTGCCACTGCAATACCGTATCACACAGGCACAGGATCGATCGACAAACCGCCCCTCACAAAGCGAGGCGGAAGCCGAGATTCCAGCATCACCGCCGGTGGACGTAGAAGAAGGTTATTTGGAACTGGTTGAACAACTGCGCCAGACCGCATCCGAGCGAACCGATGACGCGCAGGGGCAGATGTTGTTGACACAGCACGAAGCCAACCTTGGCAATTTTGTCGCGGCTTACCAGGCCAAGCAAAACTACATTCGTATCATGTCCGGTGATGTAGAAGCCCGCGATTATGCCGAATCTGCTGAGTTGATGATTATGGCTGCAGGTGGGTATATCTCCCCTGAAGCAGAAACTGAATTGCGGAATGCCCTGTCCATGGACCGCGGCCATGGTCCTGCACGCTACTATTGGGGCGTGATGTTGGGACAAATTGGCCGTCCTGACATGGCTTATCAAATCTGGGCGGAAACTCTGCAGGCTGGACCAGCCGACGCCCCTTGGATTCAAGGAATCCAAGACCAAATCGCAATGATGGCCTATCGTGCGGGCGTCGAGTACACGCCAATCACCCCAAATTCCGAAAGTGGTGCGCCGCTGGCAGGGCCGACTGGCGAAGACGTCGCCGATGCTCAGCAAATGAGCAAAGAAGAGCGTCAAGAAATGATCCGCGGTATGGTCACACGCCTGTCCGAGCGGCTGGCGAGTGAAGGTGGAAACCCGCAAGAATGGGCCCGTCTGATTGGAGCGCTTGGCGTATTGGGCGAAGCTGACCGCGCCAAAGCCATTTATGCCGAAGCTCTGCAAACATTTGCCAGTGATGAGGCCGCACTGACATTGATCACTGGCGCGGCCCAGCAGGCCGGAATCGAGCAATGATCCACGACGATCTTGAACAGTTTGCAACCGCCCTGCCCGGTTTCACTGCGCTCATCGGTCTGGATCTGGGTGACAAGACCGTTGGCGTTGCGGTCTCAGATCCGATGGGAACAGTGGCAACACCACTAGAGACCGTACGGCGCAAAAAGTTCACCGTTGACGCTGCCCGGTTACTGGAGATCATCGAAGGTCGAAATATTGGCGGGATTGTGCTGGGTTTGCCACGCAACATGGACGGCTCCGAAGGACCACGCTGCCAAAAGACCCGTGCGTTCGCCCGCAACCTCAGCCGCTTAACCGAACTTCCAATTGCGTTCTGGGACGAACGACTGAGCACTGTAGCGGCAGAAAGGGTGCTTTTGGAGGCGGATACATCTCGAAAACGTCGCGCTGAGGTGATTGATCATGTGGCGGCCTCGTATATCCTGCAAGGGGCGTTGGATCGTCTGGCGCATTTGAAGAACGGATAATGTCATGAGTGATGAGGTCTGGAAGCGCGACGAGGTCGAGTCTCCCTGTACGCAAATCTGCGTTGTGAACCCCGTCACACGCTTGTGCACCGGCTGTGCCCGCTCAATTGATGAAATCACACGCTGGTCGCAGATGCCCCCAAGCGAGCGCAGCACCATTCTGGCAGAGTTGCCAAATCGTAGCGCCACCCCCAAAACACGCCGTGGCGGGCGCGCAGCCCGACTAAAGACCTGAACTAGTTCCCCAACCAATCGAACATGCATCTGCCTTAAAAGCTTCGGCATCCAGGAGATGTGACGCAACGCTCTGAGCCATCCGCTGCCAGGCCTTGTCGGCCAATCTTGCCACCTTTTCTGCCAATGGCGCGTGATCTTTGACCAGTTTAAAATGTGCCTACAACGCGAACAGCCCCTCGATCTCTGGAATTGTTGTGCGTTCGTAATCGTTGTCGCTGACCTGGTCTGACAGTTCGAACTCCAGCTGAGGACCATGATCAAGTTTTTCACTGAGATCGCCAAAAACCTCATTAAAACAGGTTTATATGTAACGCACCTAGGCAACCCGTAGAGATGCCAAGTCAGTAACTCATCTTATGGTGAAACAAGAGTCTTAGCGCTGTCTAGTAGCCTAAGGCTTTGCGTAGCATATTGAGTGCCACAGCGACTAAAAACACCGCGAATACGCGCTTTAGCGGCTTGGGGTCCATGGCGTGGGCCAGTTTCACTCCCCATGGTGCGGTCACCAGTGTCATTGCGATAACCACACCAAAGGCCACCAGATTAACCGCCCCAATTGTCAGAGGCGGGCGTGTCGCAGGATCAATCGGCAGCAACAGAAAACCAATTACCGATGGCACGGCAATGATCACGCCAAACCCTGCTGCCGTTGCGACGGCCCGGTGAATTGGTGTGTTGTACAGACTCATCAACGGCACGCCAAAGCTGCCGCCGCCGATCCCCATTAGCACCGACAAGAATCCAACCATCGGTGACAGAATGAAACGACGAGCTCCCTTGGGCATCGCGTCACCCAACCGCCAGTCACTACGGCCAAGCCCAAGATACAGCCCAATGATAAGCGCCAGTACCCCAAACAAGCCCTGCAAGGTTGTTGATCGCAAAACGGACGCGGCAAGCACCCCTGCAATTGCACCAACAACTATACCAGGTCCCCAGCCGCGCAGGATCTGCCAGTCTACCGCACCTTTTTTATGATGGCTTAGCACGGATCTCAGCGAGGTCACGATGATGGTTGCCAAGGATGTTGCCAGACACAGTTGCATCAGCTGATCGCCACCGTAGCCCAGCGTCTGAAAAGCGTAGAAAAAGGCCGGAACCAGGACAATACCGCCACCAACCCCCAGCAAGCCGGCTAATACTCCGGCCACTGCGCCGATCACCGCCAACAATACCAACATTTGGGCAATGAGCGCTGCGTCGGGCATCAAGTCTCTCCTATGGCATTTGGTCTGGCAGACAAAACTGCGCCTTGCGGCAAGAGTCCAGTTGCAAAAAGTGTTTTATAGAAACTCACGCCAGAACCGAGGCAAGGGCCTGTTCGACCAGTTCGGGGCCTGCGCTATCGCGGTGGGCACCTTCAGACAGGGTTCGACGCCACTGACGCGCACCTGGACGACCAGCAAACAGCCCCAGCATATGTCGGGTCACCTGATGCAAACGTCCGCCTCCATTCAAGTGTGCCTCAATATAGGGCAACATTTGACGCGCAACGTAGAAAGGATCGCTGGCTTCGCCTTGTCCGAAAATTTCGGGATCTGCGGTGCTCAGAACATCGCCCGGTTGATGATAGGCGGAGCGACCGATCATGACCCCGTCAAGGCCACGGTCCAATTGTGCTTTGGCCTCGTCCAAAGACGAAATCCCGCCGTTTATCGAAATATGCAGATCCGGGAATGCTGCCTTCATCTGATGAACCAACTCATAGTCCAGAGGCGGAACATCCCGGTTTTCCTTTGGGCTTAACCCCTGCAGCCAGGCCTTGCGGGCATGGATTGTCACCCGGCGGCAGCCAGCTGCCTGAATTTTGTCCAGAAAATCAGGCAATATCTCTCGTGGTTCTTGCTCATCCACACCAATGCGGCACTTCACGGTCACTTCGACATCTGCAGCGTCACGCATCGCTGCGACACAATCCGCAACCAATTTAGGGCTTTGCATCAACACCGCACCAAAGGCCCCTGATTGCACCCTGTCTGAAGGGCAACCACAATTCAGATTGATCTCGCCATAGCCCGCATCAGCCCCCAATTTGGTAGCCTGGGCCAGTTCAACCGGATCCGACCCACCAAGCTGCAACGCCACCGGATGTTCCTGAGGACTGTGGGCAAGCAGATGCAGAGCCCCCCCCCGAACCAGCGCCGGTGCGGTCACCATTTCGGTGTATAACAAACTCTCTTGACTCAGCAGTCGGTGCATAAAACGACAATGCCGGTCCGTCCAGTCCATCATCGGTGCCACGGATAGGCGTGCGGCCTTTGTTATTAAGGACTTATCTGTCATTTAGGCACTCTCCGCTGACCGAAACAATGGTTTGTTTGGAGCTTATTTTGCTGGGTTTTACGACGTTTTGTGTTTTTGGCATACTTTTTGGCATACCCACTTGGAGCTAGGCATACCGGAACCCTATATCCGTAGTATGCCAATAACAAAGCACGGGAAATAATGGGCACAATCGTAGAGCGCAAGAGCAAATCCGGAACCAAACATCGGGCACAGGTTATCAAGAAGAAGGGAGGTGAAGTCGTCTTCTCCAAGTCAGCTACTTTTTCAAGGAAAACCGCTGCCAACGCATGGATCAAGAAAGTCGAAAAAGACTTTGACGCTGGAAAACTAACCAATCGCCAAATCCAAACCACTGTAAGTGAACTGATCGACAAAGTTATCGACACGCAGCGAAAACAGATGGGGAAAACTAAGTCGCAAGTTCTGAAGACTATCAAGCTCTTTGACGTCGCGGACTTTGAAGTAGCGTCACTTCGGCCAGCAGATCTTGTTGAATTTGCCAATCAAGTTGCCGAAGGAGAACACGGACCCGCTGGGCGTTCGCCATCCACCACTGCCAACTACATGAGTCATTTGTCCGGATGTGGACCTGTCGCGCTTTCGTGCCGCCCCAAGTGCTCGTTTGAGCCACCATCCGTTCGAAGGCGACTGGGCTTTTCC
>NZ_WQLV01000021.1 GCF_009753675.1 Parasedimentitalea huanghaiensis
CTTCAGTCCCATAGTCAGTCTCCTTTGTTGCAGTAAATGCTATCAAAGGAGCGGCATCAAACCGCGACAGGTCCAAATAGAGAGACAAGCGATTGTTGGACCGCCTTCTTTCGGCGCCCTCACCAAAGTTCGAACGGCGCCCAACAAGATGGGCGCCGGAATCTAGCGTACTGAGCTATCCGAATTTTGAACACGGGTTAGACACGTTCTGTTGCCCAGAACAAAACTGGGGGGGGCCGCTTACATTCTAAATTCGATTCCGGCAGTAATACCGAAGTTGGACCCACTCTCGCCGCTCAGTGAATGGCGAGACGAAATTTCAGTGAAGAATTTTTTGTTTGGGCTCCAGTATTTTGATACACCGATACCAAATTCCGCCCATGTTCCCAATTCACCAACTTTTAGAGAAACACCGTTGATCACAACAGACTTATTACTTGAAAAATCACGAAGAATACTTCCCACGGCATAAAGTTTGGTGTTTTTGGACGGATCAAAATATTCGTAAGCTAACCCCAACCGGCCTCTCTTTGAACGGATGTTCTCCATTGAAACTGAATTGCCTCTAGTGTCGGTAAAAGTGCCTCCATCGAGGTGCGTCCAGCTGATCTGAGCATGAGGAACAATAGCACTGGATGACGACAGAGAAATTCTTTTCCCAACTTCGGCGCTGAGTCCAACCCCATATCCTTTTTCGTTTTGCGCCAGTTCAGTGCCCTGAGCCGAGAAATTGCTCTCTAGGAAGCTGAATTGCAATTGCCCGTCGGCGTACCACCCGTCATTCCCAAACCAAGTCGCAGTCGCACCCAGTGCCAGGCTCTTTGCATCTCTGCTGGAATTGGAAGTCGTGCTACCAACCGTTCCGGCTTGCCCTGTGAGGCCTAATATCCAAGTTCCATTTTGACCGCTGGGCACGACGTGATCATAGCCTGCTTGGAAACCACCGATGTTTGCCGCGACCGCAGTCCCACTGGTGCTTGTTCCCAGGTCTGCTTCAAATTTGTTGGCAAACACGCGTCCCCATGAACCACCAACTAGACTTTTTCCTGCAGCTGACGCTGCCAGGTTTCTTGCTTGGCCACGCCGTTGTTCAAATGTGGGCAGGTATAAGAGCTCTCCGACTGCAATAGGCGCAGTCTCATACGCCTCACCCATAGAGTTGAGCTGACCGCTTAGCGCCCATGCGCCACTCGAATAAGCCAAGTCATATGAATAGATCCCAGACACCAGAGGGCCACCCGCCAGAACAAAATTATCGGCTGTCCCAGAGCCGGTGACAGTTACGAGCGTAAGCTCACTGCCAACGGCGGGGTTGTCTGTGGTCAGACTATTCAAAGATACAGTTGTCGTCCCTGAGGTGGAACCATTTACCAGCAGGGTATCACCGGTATTCGTCGCATAATTGACATCTAAATCTAGCTGCCCTCCCCCAGACATATTTCCATTGACCGTAATGGTATCTCCGGTTGCACCATTTAGCATCGAGGTGGTTCCCGAGTTGGAAAATGCGCCATTCACCACCGTCGACCCGGATGCGTTAAACGTGGAGGTGTTTGTAAATCCACCGAAAATTGCGCTGGTCGAAGTAACCGTCCCGTTGTTGGTAACACTGCCTGAAATCGTGCCATTGTTGGTCAAAAATGCCCCGGCATCTACGACGGCGCCACCAGTCAGCGACTGATCAATTTGCAAATGGCCAGAAGAAACTGTTGTCGTGCCGGTGTAAATATTCACACCGGACAAAACCAAGTTACCTGCTCCTTGCTTGGTTAACCCGCCACTGCCAGAAATAATTCCCGAGATTGCGTCATCTCCGGCGTCACCGGTGGTCAACATTGCGTTCAGCGTCACCGCACCAGCACCATTCAGAGCCCCGATGGTTTCCGCTGTGGACACCAGCAATGTACCTGCGTTGGCGATCTCACCCGTATCTGCAAACGCAGCGCCACCGGAAAGTTCCAGTATACCCGCACTGACGGTTGTTGTGCCGGTGTAATCATTTGTCCCCGACAGTGTGAGTGTCCCAGCTCCCGTCTTAGTTAGACCTCCAGCACCGGTGATGTTTCCAGAGACAGTGTCGCCTCCGGCGTCTCCGGTGGTCAGCGTTGCGTTCAACGTCACAGCACCTGCACCGTTCAGTGCCCCGATAGTTTCCGCTGTGGACACCAGCAATGTACCTGCATTGGCAATCTCACCGGTGTCTGCAATCGCAAATCCGCCGGACAGCTCCAGCGTCCCGCTTGTGATTGTTGTAGTCCCGGTATAGGAGTTTGTGCCCGACAGAACTTGGGTATCCTCACCAACATTTAATGTCAGGCCGCCAGCACCGGATATCGCCCCGCTATAGGTTGCCGTCTCACCTGTTGCATCTGCATCGCCCGCAAGTGTCAGTAGCGATCCTCCGTTGCCAATATCTCCGGCTCCTCTCAGGGCTCCTGCTGATAGGCCAGAGGTCAGCGAGAAGATTCCGCTGTTCTGAGTGACCGTTCCAGATATCACGCCTCCAGCATTTACGGTGCCAAGAGTGTTAGTCACATCTCCGGTGATGGTACCGGTAGTGGTCAGTGTGCTGGTTGCTGTTGTGTTGGATACATTTGCGGTGACAGTTCCTGCATTTAACAATGTGGCGCCAGTACCATTTGTGATGCTGGCAGCCGTTAATTGCACCCCCGCGCCTACATTGACACCGGTTGCTGCAGTGCTGTTGTTTGCAATGGCTTCCCCAGAGGCATCCAGATGAGACCCAGCGTTGGAGACATTAATGATGCCGGTACCCTGGGTAACAATGGAGCCTGCGCCCCCAACTGTCGCAGTGACAGTTCCCCCTCCAGTCACGTTCAGTGTACCATCAATGGTAATTCCTTCGGCGCCAGCCCCGTCAGTATTGGCAGATAGCGTTCCTGCACCAGCAAAGGTTGCGCTTCCCGCGGCCAAAATGTTGATATCATTAGCGTCAGTCAACGTAGCACCAGCCCCGACAGCCGTGGCGACAGCGATGTTCATCGTATTGCCAGTCCCCTGCAGAGTTGCGCCATCTCCAATGGTGGCTGTGCCAGAATTCAGGTTGATGGTGGCAGCCGATACAGTTTGATTGTTTGCCACAGTGAAGGTGCCGGAACTGCCATGGGTCAGCGTGCCAGTCGTGGTCAACCCTGACGTTGCGGTGAAATTTGCGGCCCCTCCGGTGGCTACATTGTAATCAACACTGCCATTGAAGTTTTGGTTTCCAGTACGCTCTTCTGTCAGTGAACCGCCCGTCGCCACATTGATGTCAACGGTGCCCGCTTCAGAATGGCCGTCCTGATAGGTGACATTTGTAGCATTGATCGTCAGGCCTGTGGCGCCTGTAACAGTTCCAGCGCTGGTGAATGTTGTTACCCCACCAACGACAATTGCGCCGCCTGATGTATTGGCTAGGGTGGCACCGCTGTTGTTGGTGACCGTTCCCCCCAGGGTCATACTGCCGGTCAGATTGGTTGATGCACTGTTACTGATCGACCCCGACCAGTCAGCAAGGTTCACGGTGCCAGCAGTGTTTGTCAGTGTCCCGGTTGCCGTGTTGGCCGTATTGCTGAGCGTTAGAGTGCCGCCATTGTTGGTTAGGTTTGCAGATCCTGCAACTACGCCCGCAACGGTTCCGCCACCGGTGATTGTCAGCGTTCCACTGTTGAGTCTGGTTGTCGAACCAGCATCATCATTCAGTGTTGCTATGGTATTGCTGCCTTCATTGCGGAATTCACCTCCGACCCCGCCACTCGAGTCGATGGTCATGTTCGTACCAGATGCAAGCGTACTTGCCGCTGCAATCAGGGTTGGAGTGGAGTTTGATGTTCCAGACCCAATGTTCACAGTTGTCGATGTGATCGAAGACCCAGCCAGTAAAGACAGGGTATTCTTCTCGACCGTTGTATTACCGGAATAGGTATTGGTCCCGGACAGATACCCCGTTCCCGATCCCGTTTTAAGCAGGTTGCCTGTACCCGTAATGTTTGCACTGATTGTACCTACACCAATCTGACCAGTACCGGACAAGGATACAGTCCCATTGCTGAGTTCTGTGCTACCGACACCATTTACAATGAAATTGGTTGTAGTGACTGCGTTGCCACCCAGATCAAGGGTTACCTGGGAACCCATAGAGGGTCCAACATTGTCCTGAACATCCAGATTTGCCAGCCCCCCCCCAAGGCACCTGCACCTAAAATCACGCCGCCTTCGGCAACCATAAACGTACCGGTGAGGTTACTTGTCCCGGAAATGGTCAGATTGCCGGTGCCAACCTTGGTCACAGTAGCGCCGGTCAGCGTTGACGAAATCGTTGTTGTTCCAGCCCCACCGTCAATAGTTGAGCCTCCAACCGCCAATGTGCCGCCGGTAACTGTATAGCCACCTGTGTCAAACGTCATTCCAGTCACAGTCTGGGTGCCGGATACAGTTACGGTTCCTGCTGCGCCGCCAAAAACGGCGCCTCCACTTGCCCAAGCCTGATTGGTTGTCCCAGATGAATCATTCGTCCAATTAGTTGAACCTGCATCCCAAGTTGCGGTCCCGCCTGAGGGAGCTCCATTTCCCGACGTTGTATCAGCGCCATCCCAATACTGCTGGGCTTGAGCACCAGAGCCCCCAATAGCCATCACCGCCAAAAGTGCCGTTGTACTAAGTAGCGATCTAAGACAGTGCCGACTTTGGTCTACCTCCAGAGGGCTTGAAACTGAAAAAACCGCTGCCTCAACACTGGACAGATTGAAATGCTGCCGAAATGCTGGTTTTTCAGTCATGCTCTTCATTTGTTGCCTTAAAAAATCAGATTTTGAAATATTAACATTTTGTTAACTATTCAAACTATCCCAAGAAGGCGAACATTTTTTACGATGACGTTATGAGACTTGATGGACGCGCGGTTTTCTCACGTATATTTATGGGTCAAACAACGCCTGCACGGCGTTTTGAAATGCGGGTTGGCCAGCATAGCTGGGACCGCAGTGCCTCAGCGCTCAACATCCTGGGACAAAAAGCTTCAATAATCCAGCTGGCTCACTCCATCTAGAGTGTTGGATCGTCAAATGTCAGAGCAAAGTAGTTGCAAACGATCAACTGCCCACTCAGCGTTGCAAGATGATCCAGGAACAATTTCAAAGCGGAAGTGGGCAACGTGTCCTGGCAGTTTCAGTTCAATCGAACAAGACCATCGCTACGATTACTTTACTCACACCTCTTGGCCTGAAATTGGTGGCAGGAATTGAGAACTGCAGCTTGCGCCCTACCCGGACGTCTCGAGATCCTAACTTTGCAAGATGTGGTCACTGGTTCCTTCACATGCAATTAAATGTCGACGGCGGCCCCAAGCGCTCCCTCAAGGATTGTGGATCAACAAACTCTATCTTTCATGTCAGCGCATCACAAACGGGTTGGCCATCGGCTCGTCGGACGTGCTGATCCAGATTGTTTTGGTCCTAGTGTAGTCTTGGACCGCCTCAATCCCAGCTTCGCGCCCATATCCCGATTGGTTGACGCCGCCAAACGGGGCGATCGGAGAGACCGCCCGATACGTGTTAATCCAACAAATACCAGCTTTGATGCGCGACGACACGCGGTGGGCGCGGGCAAGGTTCTGGGTGAACACACCCGATCCGAGACCAAAGGGCGTGCCATTTGCAATTGCGATAGCCTCTTCTTCGGTATCAAAGGGGATCAGTGACATCACTGGGCCAAACATCTCAACCTTGAGCGTTTCGGTCTCAAGATCGCTACATTCCACAAGGGTCGGGGCCATATAGTTTCCTGGTTGGTCAAGCGGGGCACCGCCAAACCGAATACGTGCGCCCTGAGCAACTGCGGTTGCCAAAGTTTCTTCAATCCGGGTGATCTGTGCGGTGGTGCATAACGGCCCGACATGGGTGTCTGCGACCAACGGGTCACCGACCCTGATCTGGGCTGCTTTGTCAGCGATCTTTTGAACCAGTTCTTCAAAAACTGGGCGGTGGATCAAGCCGCGTGATCCGGCCACGCAGCTTTGACCCGAGGCACCAAAATTTCCGGCAATCAAGCCATTTGCGGCGCCATCCAAATCGGCATCCTCAAACACCAGGATTGGCGATTTTCCACCCAATTCCAGTGTTGTGACAGCAAAGTTTTCTGCCGAATTGCGGACCACGTGGCGCGCAGTGTCCGGCCCGCCGGTAAAGGCAATTCGGTCAACATCCGGGTGACGAGTTAGCGGGATCGCACAGTTTTCGGCATCTCCGGTGATGACCGATACAACGCCGGGTGGAAATCCGGCCCTTTCACAAAGGCAGGCAAACTCAAACATCGGTGCAGGTGCGATTTCTGATGCTTTTAGAACCACCGAACAGCCAGCCGCAAGTGCCGGTCCCAACTTGGTTGCCGTCAGGAACATCTGAGCGTTCCACGGAACGATCGCAACGACGACGCCGATGGGTTCGCGTTTGGTGAAAACATGCATGTCCGGCTTGTCGATGGGCAGAACGGCACCTTCAACCTTATCCGCAAGCCCAGCGTAATAGCGATAGTAGTCCGCGACATAGCGTGTTTGTCCAACAGTTTCAGCCAGCAGCTTGCCACTGTCGGTGGTTTCCACCCGTCCTATATGGTCGGCATTCTCTTCGATGAGGTCCGCCAATCGATACAACAGTTTACCGCGTTGTGTTTGGGTCATATCCCGCCATTTGGGTTCATCCAGAACCCGCCGAGCCGCAGAAATCGCACGTTCGACATCCGCAGGTGCGGCGCAGGCGAAAGTTGCCCATTCGTCCCCGGTTGCCGGGTTATCGGTGGTCATGACCTGGCCGGTGCTGCCCTCGGACCGCGCGCCGTCGATGAAAAGTTGGTAATGCGGATTTTGTCCCATTTTGTCCCTCACTTAAACGCAGGCATGACATCATTGATGAAGCGCGCCAGCGAATCCCGTTTGCGCTCAAAGCTCATGCCGCTGTCTATCCAGAACGAAAACTCATCATAGCCAAGGTCTTCATACCGCTTGAGCCGATCTATAACTTCACCTGAGGTACCCATGTTCAGATCACGGCGCATATTTTCCGGTGCCATCATGGTGTTGGCAGCGACTTCGTCGTCCGACAGAGGTTCGATCAATCCCTGCTGCACAGGACGCTTATTCTGGAACCAGGCCCCAAAATACGAATAGAAGCGCGAAAATTCCTGGGCAGCCTTTGCCACATCCGCGTCGTCTGCGCCGACAAAGGTGTGTTGCAGCAACATGATTTTCGGGCGCTTGCCATTGTGCGTCTCGCAGGCCGCGTTGAACCGCTGCATCAGAGTTTCAACCTCGGCCATGCCTTGCCACATCGGCGTAACCTGGATGTTAAATCCGTTTTGCACACCAAATTCGTGGCTGTTGGGGTCTCGTGCGGCAAGCCAAATGGGCGGCCCGTTTTCTTGCAGCGGTTTGGGGGCCGAGGTGGTTGAGGGAAAACTGTAGAACTCTCCGTCGTGGGCGCAGTCACCGGCCCACAGCTGTTGTAGTAAAGGCGTGGATTCACGCATGCGCTGCCCTGCTTCCCAGGCATCCATGCCTGGCATCATGCGTTCGTATTCATAGGAATATGCACCGCGTGCGATCCCCAGTTCGATCCGCCCACCTGTCATTACATCTGCGGCAGCCGTTTCGCCGGCCAGCTTGATCGGATGCCAGAACGGCGCAATTACCGTTCCCGTACCAAGCCGTATGTTTTTGGTGTGATGCGCCAAATCAACGAGCGTCAACAATGGGTTTGGGGCTATGGTAAATTCCATTCCGTGGTGTTCACCGGTCCAAACCGCCCGCATCCCACCGTCGTCGGCCATTTTGCACAGGCTGATGAATTCATTGTGCAGCACATCATGGGGCTGATCCGGGGTGAGACGTTCCATATGGGCAAAGAGTGAAAACTCCATTGGTCAGATCCTTTTTGATGAGGGATGAACATCGCCTCGCTGGGCGTCACCGAGATACAGAGCGAAGCCTCCGGTGCGCGCTTCCAAGGCGAAGCGTGCCATCATCTGCGCTATGGCGGGTGAGCTGTAGGACAGCCCAGCCAAGTCCTGAATGGGTACTGCCTTTAGTGTATCGCCCGACGGGACAGAGGTACTGGTTGCAAGGAAATAGGCAAAATGTGTTCCCGATTTGCGGTCGTCAAACACTGAATAGGCCTGTTCCAGCCGGAGATTTACGCCGCGCGCTTCGAGGTTTTCGCATAGATGTCGACGCATCTGGCCGCGATCCGTGCTGGTAATTTGCGGAGGGCGGAACCCATGCGATGTTTGTTCCAGCAACACGTGGCCAGCGTCTTTGATTATCGCGCCACAGACTGCTGTTTCCAGCGTGTCGTCCAGCGCCGCGCGTTCCACCCCAAGGCTGAAATATTGCCCCCCCACGTAGCCGAGCCCGGGCGCGCCCATGTGGGTATAGTCCTGAACCTGTCCAATCAGAATGCAGTGATCCCCAGCGGGCAGGCTTTGGTAGGTGGTGCAGGAAAATTGCGCAATCGCACCATCAATCAGCGGGACGCCATTTGGATCAAAATGGTGTGCAACCTGCGCAAAACGGTCCCCCTTGAAGCTGGAAAACGTGTTCGAGACCTCTTCTTGTCCTTCTGCCAGAACGTTCACTGCAAAATGAGTGCAATTGGCAAAGCTGTCATAGCTCGACAGAAACTTGCCCGGGCAGACCAGCAGCAACGGTGGGTCCAGTGAGACTGAGGCAAAAGAATTGGCGGCAAACCCAACGGGTGCTCCGTCTGCGCTGCGCGCGGTCACAACTGTGACCCCGGTCATGAAGCTGCCAAAGGCGGCACGCAGGGCGCGTGTATCTATTGTACTCATTGTAAAACCTCCCGTGCAAACTCCTGAAGGGCTGTGTTCACCTGTCTTGCGTGGGTCATCGGCATCATGTGGGCCGCGCCGTCGACCACGATAGCTCGACCCTGCGGGGCAAGTTCCGCCATACTGCGCGACATATTCGGGGTTGAGTTTGGTTCTTCACTGCCAGTGACAAAAAGAGCCGGGCAAGGCAGAGACCTGAGTTGCTGGTCGCTTGGGCCGTCCTCTCTTGCGAACACCCGATAGGCCATTGCGTACCCAGCAGGGTCGACATCTTGCAGCCAGCTACCGCAGGCTTCCCGTTCTGGTGTCAGCGCAGCCCCAAACCAGCGTTCAAGAGTTACGTTGGGATCGACCATTGCACGTCCATCAAGGCTTGCCGCCCGTTCCATTACCGCATCCCGCGCAGCAGTTGAGCGCTTGTAAATCGCATTCAACGCCGCGACACCACGTACCCGATCCGGAAAACGGATAGCCATATCAAGCGCGATCATGGCCCCCATCGAATGGCCAACAACCAATGCCGGTTCAGGCAGGGTTGAGGTGATGGCATTGCTATAGTCGGCCAATGTCATGTCGGCAACGGGCGCCGCGCTGGCGCCATGCCCGGGCATATCGGTGGCCATCACTGTGAATTCGGTTGAGAGGGTATCTATCTGTCCACGCCAGGCATCGGCCCGTAAGCCGACCCCATGGATGAGCACAACCAGTGGGCCGTTACCCGAGGTGACATAGGACAGATCACCCAGATCAAACCGATGCTGGGTTGTCGATGTCATGTCCCAAATCCTTCAGATCTTGATACCGGTCACCAATACGGTGATGCGGGCGGCCTCCTGTCGCGGCGCCAAGTACAACGATGATTTCGTCGTCGCGTGGAGCATCCGGGATCGAAAACTGGATCGTCAGGTAATGCGAGCGTCGACCCGCATCGTTTTTGTCCATCAAGGGTACCATGATCGGTGCATTTGCTGGGCCACGGGTATTTGTAAAAGCCAGATAGGATTTCGCCCCCACCGCCTCGCGATAGTGATTTCCGAACCGCAGTGTGTGGATGAGCCCCGAGGCATGCTCAACCTCGCCATTCAACCCAACAACCGCTGCTTTTCCATAGGCCTCGATAGCATCGCCACTCCCTGCCAAGCGGATCATCCGGTCGGTCATCATCTCGCCCAGAACCGGTCCATAGGCCTGAATTTCAGGCTTCAGATCTTCAACATATCGCCCCGCCCAAGGGTTTCGAACCACAGCTGCAACCGCAAACATGCGCCACGGTGTGTCGGCTTTACGAAAACCTTCAACCAAAACCTCTTCGTCATAGGTCACGATTTTTCGGATGTCGGGATGCATGATCATTCTCCTGTTCGCTGCAACGCGACTATCGGATCAGCTTGTTTTTGAGACAAACGAATGATTTATGTGCAAAGGCATTAGCAATACTAATGGGCAGCTTGACCAATGGCAAAATCTCTTCCACCGCTCACGTGGTTTCGTGCCTTTGAAGCCGCAGCGCGCAACTTGAGCTTTACAGCAGCCGCTGAAGAGATTGGGTTGACGCAATCGGCCGTTAGCCAACAGGTGAAATCACTAGAAGTCCGTCTTCGCGTTGCATTGTTTATCCGCCAGGCGCGGGGATTGTCGCTGACAGATGATGGGCGCAGGTTGTTGCCGCAAGTCGCGGCCGCGTTGGACGCTCTTGCCGCCGCAACTGACCCATTTGATGTAGGCACACCAGAAAACTTCCTGACCGTTGCAACATCGGTCAGCGTAGCCCAATGGGTCATTGCGCCATACCTACCGCATTTCACCAAGCGTCACCCGGACATTCATCTGCGGATTCTCAGCGCCACCTGGCCGGACGATTTTCATTCGGCGCAGGCAGATGTAGAAATTCGCTTCGGATCGCAGAAACATGTCGGCAAGAACGCCGAACTCCTGACGCCAAGCAGATTGATCGCTTTAAAATCACCTACGCTACATGGAAACATTGAAAACCTTCCGTTGATCGAAGCTGTCGGTACGTCCAGTGGATGGAAGGCTTGGGCCGAAACACATGGCGGTGGGGTTCATCCAGAGTTTTTTGTAGATTCATATGGCATGGCACTGAACCTAGCTGTGCAAGGCAATGGCGTTGCCCTAGTCAGTGAACTTTTGGCAGATCATGCACTTCAAAAGAACCAACTTATCCGCGCGCATTCAGCCTCAATCCCGGGCAACGAAGGTTATTATCTGTCGGCTGACGAAAGCTCGCGGCCTGCGGTGCTGTTTCGTGATTGGTTGTTGGAACGGCTTTCGATTTGAAGTCAACGTCTGACTAGTGACCGCTACACCTAACGATCGCAAAGCCACCTTTTTGGCTCGCTCAATAGCCAAGCGCCGACGCACTCTTTTGAAAATTTCAACTCCACCTCAATCACACCAGCCCTTGGGTTTCCCCTGCGGAACCGGCCGCAACCTATGCTTCCGCAATCGATATGACGGGCCAAAAGCAAGACCCAGCCAGCTCACTCACACCTAGATTGACAAACCATGCAATTATCTGAAGAGCTGTTAGGCTAAAAGGCCTTTGAGGCGGTTGGCACTGAATGTGAGAGTTAGATTTATGGCACGGATATCTTCACTTTCTTCTCTTGGCGCCTTTATTGCGCCCTTGGCATTTTGTGGGTTGTTCACGCCCGGACTGGCGAACTCTGCTGAGATCGAACTGGCAGAGGTGCCCGAAATGCACTGCTTTGGCACGCTTCGTGGAACTCTTGAAAATGGTGATGCAGACAAAGTCCGAACCATTCTAGAAACTCAGAGTACCATTTATGGTAAGCGGCTTTGCTTGGACAGCCCCGGAGGGTCATTGCTCGAAGGCGTAAACCTGGCCCGGCTACTGATTGAAAAAACCACCGGGACGGCTATTGCGAAAAGGGCACGGTGTGAGTCCGCTTGCGCACTGGCCTTTATGGGCGGGCGCCGGAATGATGAAGATGACCGTGGTGACCATTCCGACCGTAAACTGCATCCGCTTGGACAGCTTGGGTTTCATACCACAGCTTTGACCGTGCCTCAGGGGCAGTACGATGGAAACACTGTCACCAAGGCTTACAATCTTGCAACCAAAGGTCATTCCGAAATCCTACAACTCATGCCTGCGCAAGAGTTTCCCCGCTCCCTTTTAATCGAGATGCTCGCGACGCCTTCTCATCAAATGCTCTATGTGGATACGGTGGGCAAAGCCGCCCGTTGGAATATTGATGTCTACCCGACGATTTCACATGAAGAACTGTCCAAGCTGTCGATGTTACAAGCTTGCTTGAACGGTCATCTGCGTTTCTTTGACGAACTGATCAATCCACAAGCGACATTTTCGTTCGTTAAGTTTGAGATCCAGGAGAGCTTGGAGTCGGACGGCGAAGTGTTTGAGTACACCGGCCAGATGGACTCGGGGTTTCGGGAAGTAAACGCCACCGGGTGTGAGGTGTTTTTCCGTAGGCACATGCCTGACTGGGAGGATCCGTTACTACGCCAGGCTGTTGGGGTCTCAATGGGTGACGCTTATGAAGACTTCCCACCATTTGTTTTTCACCACGCAGAAACCCCCATTCGGTCCTTGGCGCGCACAAATGACATGGATGTAGAGTTCAGACCGAACCGGGTTGAGCAAGTCAGTCTTACATTTGATGGCCGGTGTTTTGTCATAAAGCTAAGCGACGGTCGGGGCGCGCTTGCAGATGATGAGGACTGCAAGATGGAGCGCAAACTGTCTGTCGATATGGATCTTGAGCCAACGCGACTAGAGGTCTTTGCATGGCCTTCTGGCGCTAAAACCGTGATCAAGAACAATCGCGAGATCAATGGGCATCAAATTGTTCGTTACGATGCTCAGGCTGTACAAGATTGGATTGCCCAGAAATTCTTCCCGGGTAAGCAAGATATGACCAGTTACATAGACTGCTGGAGAAACTCTAAGTCTGGCAACCTGTTCTGCTTTTCTAATGATCCGTCAATACTGGTAGACACAAGCCTAAGAGACGAATGGTACAAAACTCAGCTATATTGAAATGGGTCGAGCGAGTTTATACCTCGGGCCCACTCTACAAATTCGTCAATGCCGCTAGTTTCTAGCTGCTTGCCAATGGTTTGCAGGTTCCCTCCAAACAAGGGCACAAGCTCTCAAGAACATCCGGTTGACTACTTTAATGAACTAGCTAGCCCCCAAAAGATGCAACAAATCATCATATTATTTGAAAACGAAATGGTCTTGATGTACCGATAATAGAAGTTCGCTTGGCTTCGTCTGTTCGCCATCGGTATTGTTTGTCTCCGGGCGACCTGAAACGAAAGACGACGGTGGTATTCACGCAGGGAGAAAAGGCGTATTTCTCTTCGTTGGGGCCTGCAAAATTCTAGCTGGGGTTCATGTGATACTAACCTTAATAATCTCAATTTTTCTGTTGGCTCCGATCGTTTTATTGTTTGATGCGGCTGGCCACCTGAGCGGATCAAATTTTTTGGCGTTGTCCGCCGGAGTGTGCGCCTACAGTCTCATGAGCCTAAACTTGATACTTGCAGCACGGCCTGCAGTGTTTGAACGCCATCTAGGCGGCCTAGATAAGCTTTACTGGCTGCATAAATGGACTGGGGTTCTGGCATTGGTCTTTGTGTTTATTCACGAAGCCATCGGAATCGAAGTGAAAGGGCGCGGTGCCACCAGTGGGCTGTCGAAATTGGCGGCTGAGGCTGGGGAATTGGTCTATCCACTGCTGCTGGCATTGGGATTGATCAGCGTGGTAAAGCGGATTCCCTATGTCAAATTTGAGCTGCCCTATTCCCTATGGCGGTGGAGCCACCGTTTGATGGGCGGGATTTTTGCAGTCGCTGTGTTTCACCAGTTTTTTGTTAGACTGCCATTTAACAACTCCGCCCTTATCTCAACTTACCTAACCTGGATGGGGCTGATAGCGCTGGTTTGTTTCCTCTTCAGTCAGGCTGCACCTTTACTGAAACGACGGCGTTACCGGGTGACCACCGTCACGAGCGCACCTTCTGCCACTATTGTCCGGCTGACCCCCGAGGGACGGTCGTTGCGCCACAAACCTGGGCAATTTGCCTTACTATCCTTTGGCCGCAAAGGCCTGCGAGAGCCACATCCTTTCACCATTTCTTCGGATGCCGAGGACAATGACATCGAATTCTCGATCAAGCCATCGGGAGATTTCACTCAGCGCCTGCGTGAAACGCTGCAGCCCGGTGACCGAGCCTGGCTGCTGGGTGGCTACGGCCGTTTTACTGGAGCCAGAAAACCCGGCCACAATCAGATCTGGCTGGCGGGCGGTATTGGCATCACCCCGTTCCTGGCGCTGGCTGATGCACTGACAGAAGATGATGGGGACGAGATCGACCTTTTTTACTGCGTGCGCACCCGTGACGAAGCCGTAGGGTTTGACAGATTGCAGGCCGTCTCCCAAAGGGTGCCACGGTTCCGCGTGCATCTACACATTTCAACGGAACATGGGCGGTTGAATGCTGAAACCCTTGCCGCCACCGCTGACCCCAAAGGCGCGAGCTTTTGGTTCTGCGGGCCTGCATCGCTGCGCCGGGCACTGCTAAAGGGGCTCGCCACGCTTGGCAAAGCGCCGAAATCCATTCACTTTGAAAGGTTCGAATTCCGATGAAGACATTTGCCATCGGCCTTACCGCCACACTGGCCGTCCTGCTGCCACAGACATTAAGTGCCCAAACTCTGAACGCTGCCAGCGATAGCTTTGCTAACGGTGACTTCGCCAGCTATGAACCTAACCTTGAAAATGGTGAAGCCGTCTTTCTGGCCGCCAATTGCGCCAGTTGCCATGGTGTCGATGGCGACCCGTCGATTCTGGCCGGTGGTCAGAAAATCGAAACCAAATTCGGCACGCTTTACAGCCCTAACATTACCACTGACACAGACCATGGCATCGGAAACTGGAGCAACGACCAGTTCCTGAACGCCGTCATGTTAGGTCAAAAGCCTGATGGTGGTATGTATTATGGAGCGGTTTTCCCCTTTGCCTCCTACGCCTACATGCGCCCCGAAGATGCGCTGGATATGCGCGGCTATATGGCAAGCCTGAGTACGTCAGACGCAGCCTCAAAACCACATGAAGTTAATTTTGCCAACGCCTGGGTGCTGGATGGATGGACCACAACCCCGGTTCCGCTCGACATGCAAAACGACCCGCAACTGGCGCGCGGCCAATATCTGGTTGAAGCCTTGGGGTATTGCGCTGAATGCCACACCCCTCGGCTGAATGGCATTGGTTTTAAAAACGACCGAGATCAGGACCACGCCTTTGAAGGCGAAAGCGGTTTACTGGGGGGCTATGCACCGAATATCACAGGCAGACGACTGAGTACTTACCCCCCCGAGGCCTTTGTCACCGGCGCCCTAAGACAGGGCCTAAAACTCAACGGCGACCCAATGACCGACCCCCGAATGCGTCGCATTTCGGCCCAGATGAGTGGGCTACCGATCAAAGATCGCGCTGCTATCTATGCTTATTTGACCGGCGCACCACTGGATATTTCGACCCTACCGCCCGAGCCTAACGACACCAGTGTAGAGGAAGCCATCGAACCAGTACAAGTCGAGGATATGACCGGTGCCGACGCCCTGATGGGCCGGGTCAATGCTTATTGTGAAGCCAAAGATGAAATTTCTTCAGACCTAGCCAACGCACCGGTTCCCGCTTCAAACGCAGGTGTGAGCCCGGCGTTGCAGGCAGAGGTAGACGGTCTGGTCGAGACTCACTGCCGCAACTGCCATGGCCCGGGACAAACGTTTCAAAGCGCCTTTTTCACCGGCGACCTTCGCGATATTGCGCGAGATCCTGCCGTGGTTCTCCCCGGCAATCCTAAGGCATCGCCGCTTTATGAATCGGTTGCGTCAAACCGAATGCCGATCCGCTCAAAACTGACCCCGTCCGAACTGCAAAAAGTGGCGGATTGGATCGAAGCTTTGGCCAATGTTCCCACTCCCGCTCTGCCCACGACGGTTCAGACGGCCGAGACAGAAACGCCAATCCTGCCACGGTTTGCAGGCGGCACGTTAGAAGAGCAGGTTTTTGCTGCTTCACAGGATCTTCTGGGTATCAACGAGCTAGATCGGCCCTTTATCCGCTACATGAGCTTTGCCAACATCCCGCTGCCAGAAGTGGATTGCAATCTGGAAGGCGCACTGCGCAATCCGATGACCTATTTACACGCGGGGCTCAACAAGTTCATTAACTCGGTCTCACGCGAAAACAGCTTGATGCAGATACAGCCGGTAAATGACACCGACGGCGCGCTTGTGCGGGTCGACATACGTGACTATGGCTGGACAACCAAAGACTGGCAGGCATTAACCACCGCTGCCTACACCACAGGATCGGCTGAAGCTGGTTTCACCCCCGAAGCTTGGGCCGATCTGGCCGAAGCCTATCCTTTTGCAGTGGCTCCCAACAGCCAAGCAATCCTGAATACAGTCTCTGGGATGACTGGGTCTACGGTGCCCATTTTGCGGGCGGAATGGTTTGTACGCCACGCATCCCAATCACCCTATTACGACCTGTTACTGCGGCTTCCCGGAGACATTCGGGATCTCGAGACTCGCATGGGAGTGAATGTAGACGGCGCTATTCAGCGCGGGAGCGTCTTGCGTACCGGCTTTGTTAGCGGCGCCTCTGGGGTATCTGATTTCAACCGAATGCTCGAACGGCACAGTCTCGCGCGTGACGGCTACTACTGGAAGTCTTATGACTTTGGTGGAGACGCTGGCAGGCACTCTTTGATCCAGCACCCAGACGGTCCGGCACTGGTGCCAGGGTTGTCTTCGGGAACTCAGGGGTTTGAGCATGACGGTGGCGAAATGATTTTCTCGCTCGCCAATGGCATGCAGGGATATTATCTCTCCACTCACGAAGGACGCCGATTAACCGTTGGACCGACCTCAATTGTCTCGTTCCGCACCAAGCCAATCGGCAAAGGTGTTGAAATCGTCAATGCCCGATCTTGTTTTGATTGTCATAGCAACGGCATCATCGCCAAGCGTGACCAATTGCGCCAGTTCATCGAGACCAATAGCTCTTTCAGTTTGCAGCAGCGTGACGCCCTTCTGAACATGTATCGCCCCCAAGAAGAAGTTGATGCTGCCTTTAGCACCGATGCGGGTCGTTTTATTGCGTCCTTGCATGAGCTAGGCGCAACAGAACCTAGCCCCGACGGTCGCCCCGTATCGCTACGCGCACCTGTCTCAGCAGGCGGAGGGGAAATTGTCACTTACTTGGCTGATCTCTACTTTGAAAACTTGGGAGAAGAACAGGTCGCGCGCGAGTTTTTCATGGATCCCGAAACTTTTTCCAAGCGCATTAAGGGCATCGCCGATCCCGAGCTCCGTCAAGTAGCCGATACTTGGAAGCAACGGTTGGATGCTGGACTCTTTGTAACCCGTGCTGAAATAGCAGAGCATTGGGCCAACATGCTGCCTCGAGTAACCCGTATGTCTGCGCTGGATAGCCAGGAAGCACCTATTTCGGCAAACTATAGTGGCAGCGCCGAAACCTTAGTCAGTGCGTTGTCCCAAGCCACATACTCCGACCAACAGGCATTTGTTCCCGCAGACAACTCATTCCGCCCGCTTACCGTACCAGAACCAACAGCGGGACAAGCTTTGACGTTGTCGCTATCGGTACCCAAGGTAAATACGCAAGTTGGCGACCTGCTGGTCTTTGATGTTTCTTCTAACCGCCGGTGCGAACTACAAATCCTTTATGTGGAAGAAGGTAACACTGTCGAAGATTTGCCGCAGGAGATCCTTGGAGCACGTTTTCTAGAAGCGGGCGAAGTACGGCGCATTCCTGACCCAACTTCGGGACTGGTGCTGCGTTTTACTTCACCTGGTAAAGGCGAAACTATGCTGGCTTTCTGTCGTGAAGATGGGCTTGGGGAGCAGCGTATCAATGCAGCCGACGCAATACGCAGAGCGCAGGATCGTTATCAACCACTGACTAAAGGGCTTTCGATAGAAGTTGTCAGCCAAGTTGAAAAAAGTGCAGGCACCAGCGCGCTCAATGCTGTGACTTTCAATGTCACCCCATGATCACACTAGCGTAGACGGGACCTCGTAAAGGAGACGGAAGAACAGTGTCGAAACGCGATTTTGCAACCGCTTGCTTGAGAACCACGCAGTGGGCAGCCCTCTTTGTAATGTTGCTGTCCGCTCCGGTGCTGGCCGGGAACCGATACGCCTTGATTGTCGGCAACGCTGCTTACAGCACATTAGCGCCGCTACAAAACACGATTGCGGACGCCGAAGCTTATGCCCGTGTATTTGCCGAACTCGGCTTTGATGTGACGTCTTTGAAAGACCTGAACCGTAGCGACATGGAATTTGCTTTGGTCGATTTTCTCGACCAGATCAGACCAGGGGACACCGCTGTATTCGTCTATTCTGGTCATGGATGGTCGGACGGAAAGACGAATTTCCTGTTGCCAACCGATGTTACAATGCAGGGATCAGAACGACGTATGCGGTTGATGTCGATCCCCCTGCAAAATGGGCTGGATGGCATCGTTGATCAAATCCGGCAGGCAGGCGCTTCGGTACAAGTTGCGATCATTGATGCTTGCCGCAACAACATCTTCGGCAGCGATGGCACCAAAAGCATAGGTATGACCCGCGGATTGTCGGTCGAGCGGGCACCGCAGGGCGCGTTTCTAATATTCTCTGCCGGTTCTGGCGAGGAATCTCTTGATCGACTGAGTACGGATGATGCCAGCCAGACACTTTCTGTCTTTACACGACATTTCCTGCCCCGCCTGAGGGCAGGCATGTACCTGGAAGATGCCATCAACGCGGCGCAACTGGAAACTGCGCAGGCGGCGCTCAGCTACAATAGCCACCAACAGAATCCTGCCTACTACGATCAAATAAACGGTAAGCTTTGCCTGTCCCAATCCTGCGAAAGCGATGCGCCCGCGGTAGCCATCACCCAACCCATAGCACGTCCAATTGTCACGGCTGACTGCAGCGAGGCACAAGCCGTCTGGGCCGATGTTAAAGCTGTCAATGATGTCGATGTCTTAAATCATTTCGCCGAAGTCTATGCGGAGTGCAAAGTATATGCCGGGCTGGCTAAGGCAAAAGCCGCAACACTGACAAGTTCCTCAGCAACTGTTGTTGTAGAAAGCGATGCACCCAGTCGGCCCACACATCTGCCACAGCCAAATGTCAACTGGGCGCAATGCGTATCTGGTGGCAGTACGGTCAAATATGCACGGATATGTGTTGAATCAGTTTTACCGTCTCAATCAGGGAACAGCTACTGGCCACACAACATGACCGACCGTTCGGATCGGACTGCCTGGGTCGAAGGCGTAAAAGGACACGGAACTGGCCTTCGTCTGCTTCTGGAATTTGAAAAACCAACCCAAGTTTCCAGTATTGAGTTCATCAACGGATATGCGAAGTCTCACAGCACCTTCAAGAATAACGGCCGTGTAGAATCCATGCAGCTAAGTGACAGCAGTCAAGGATGGCAAAGGGTTTTCCTCCAAGATACGAGCGAATGGCAAAGTGTTCCGCTCGATGGACGCGATCCGGTCAATTGGATCATGCTCGAAATACAGTCTGTATACCCCGGCGCAAAATGGGCTGACACAGCGATTTCAGAAATACGGTTGAGGTGAGTTCCAAACGCTCTTTCCCGCACAAACCTGACAAATAGGCACTAAAATATGATCGAAAAAGTAAGCTGGATGGGTGAAGGATTGACAGAACAAGTTTGCCAGCCTCATTTTAGTTTTTAGAGCCAACAGGCTTAATCATAGATCAACACAGTGATTTTTTGATACATCTCTGGATTAAAGGACCACAAAAATTGAAAAAATTTCCCGTCCTCATGTGTTTCAAACGGATCCTTTATGCGGCAGCACTGTCCTTAGGTTGGAGTTTAGGTGCAGTTGCCGCAGACATAGAGCTGTTGGCCGTTAATCCTGTCTTCGGTCCAGACTACACGCTGTTGGACCTTGGCGACAACAACGCCGTAAATCCCGCTTGGGCAGGGAGTTACGAGTTCAAATTCGCTAGGCAAACCCCGGCAATAGAATCTGCTTACCAACGCCCATCCGGCGAAGGCTGGAACGAAGAAGACGGGATGTACCTTGGCGAAGGGGGCGGGTCTTATGAGATGATGCACCTTCAAATGGCCTGGCCAACTCTTCAAAGTTCTAGGGTGATCAAAATTTCTGGATCGATCAATCCCGGAGACACCGAACGGTTAAAAGCGCTTGTACAGGCCACAGGGTTTTCTGTTTGCTCTCGTGAAAACCAATGTCCGTCAAACAACACCATTTCACTGAACAGCCCAGGTGGTCACCTGGCCGAAGCAATCAAAATGGGCGTCTACATTTCGGAACAGAATTTTTCGACGTTGATAGAAAAAGATGCGATTTGTGAGTCGGCCTGTTCGCTCACGTTTTTGGGAGGGTTCACTAATTACGAGGGCTTCTTCTTTCCGCGCCGATATGTTCATGAGACAGCCAAATTTGGCGTTCATCGCCCCTACTTTGAACTTCAAGACGGCAGCTATTCCGACGACGTGGTCAAACAAATTGTAGGCGTTGTAAATGAAACCGTAACTGCAGCAACAACCTTCCTTTTGAAGGTCGGGGTTGGCGCAAACTTCCTGCAACGCATGTACAATACCCCCCCAGAACAGATGTATAGGCTGTCACCTTTAGAGCTTTCAACTCAGCGCATTTTTGTGTTGGGACGCGATCAGGGCATCTCAAATCTAACCCGTCGTCAGATCTTCGCGCATTGCGCTACAATCTACCTGAGCGAATATTCAAAGATGAACCCGATTTTGCTGGCCAACCTCCAAACCGATGGCAGTTCCTTTATTACGTTTATTCCCGGCAATAACTTCATCTGCGCAGGGGCAAAAAGTGTCGCCAACAATACCTGGTATTCACATATCTGCGTTGAAGGCGACTGCGGAATATCATCCGGCCTCGCGCAGTTTGGGCAAGTGGAAATGTCATATACCGACATCCCTGATAACAGTCCGGTTTGGGACGTTGCCGTCGCAGTTGACGTGCTTGGACCTGGGGCTGGGTTTCGCGAATTCAGGCATCGCAGCGTGTTGCTAAAATACGTGCGTGCTTATGCAGATTCAAACAACTTTCGAACCCTACGTGAAATGCCCGCAGCGGCTTTGCAAACAACAATGCCACAGGCCTATTGCGGGGAAATCGATGGGTTTGACCCGGGGTTGGTTTTAAATGTTCAGGATCTATTGAACCAAAACGGTTTGAACGTGGGACGCCCAGATGGCGCGGCCGGGCCAAACACACGTCGCGGTATTCGTGCCTTCAACAAGACGGCTTTGGGGGAAGACAGTGAAAAGGTAGATGTCGAATTCCTCGCAGCACTTGGTGCCTCTGCAGAAAGCTTTGCGAGATTTCAACTGTGTCCCTGAACGATTTCACCCACCCAAGCGGAATTGTCTCTGCAATGAGATGTGTCAAAACTGCTGATCAGAGATGCCCCAGTTTGAAACTGGCGGTACAATGGTATGACTGTGACCGAACTGCATTTTGAACCACTCAGTCTTTAGGTGTGGAGCTAACCAGATTTAGTTGCATAAACCACCGGCTTCAGTGCGGAACAAATGAACTTGTTGGATCAAAGTGAAAATCGACTAGTGTTGTGATTGATGCATTTTTGAAAGGCCTGATGTTTGAAACAGTTACTTTTGGCAATGAGCCTTTGTATTGGGCTGTCCCCAAGTGCGCAGGCCGCTGACATTACAACAACCGTATCTGAACTTTGCGATTTAACTCTGACCGGTAAAATCAAGGCAGGCGATGCGAAAGAACTCCGGCATCGCCGAGATACCGAACAGGTTTATGTCGATGGGAGTATCAAGCTTTGCCTCGATAGCCCCGGCGGAAGCCTGAGTGAGGGGCTCAGGCTGTTTGAAGAGATCTGGGGCATGAATATTAAAACGCACGTCTTGCCTGGCGCCCAGTGCGAATCCGCTTGTGCTTTGGCGTTTTTGGGCGGCTCCTACTTGATGGGCACAGGATTGACCCGAGAAATGCGACGCGAAATTTGGCCTGACGGGCGTCTTGGCTTTCATGGACCCCGGATAATTTTCCCGCCGAAAATCAAGTTTCCCGGCGACCAAGTGAGCAAGGCATTTGATGGCGCTTTGAAGATTGCAGCTCAGGTATATGAACTAAACCGCCTCCAAGATCGCGAGAATGGTGCTCTTACTGACCATTTGGTGCACCGGTTTTTGAGCACCAGCCCAGATGACATGTATTTTGTTGATACCGTTGGAGATGTCATCTTGTCAGAAATCGGCTTGAACGGGGTAGATTACAGAAATGCTATAACCAATAATGCCGTCCGGAACATTTGCAACAACAGGTACCTCAAAGGTGGATTTCCACTGGTGAGAGGAAAAACCGAAACCATCCACAAAGACTTCACTTCAACCGCCGCCCTAAACACGGCCCTTCTGGACTACGAGGCAAGTGAGTTCACTGTCGAAACACGCCGAGAAAATGGATATATCTATGGCTTCGCAGGGCCGTATCCAATTAGTCATCGAAGCGAACGCATTGGTTGTTTTGTCAACTTCCCAGAAAGCATCAGAAATTTTAACGAAGAGGACTATGACCCGGATTATGGGGAAATAACGGTTTCAATCTCGCAGTATTACGCCCTTAGAGACAACGATACGTTTTCCTACGAAGGCTGGCTTGCTGAAGGTGAAACTGTCGAAGTCAACCACGTAGCTCCTTGGTATCTGTTTGATTTTGGAACCCCGCTGAGCGATCTCCCAAAATCGGCTGCATACCACTCCGCCCGCCGTCAATATGTCCAACACTCAGGCAAAGAACCTTTGATTACCGCCCCAAAGGCCGACGACTTTGTCGTCTTTCCCGGGTTTGACCTACCAGGTGGAGACATCGGCTTGGTCCGAAACGCCAATTTGGAAACTTGCAAAAAATCCTGCGACACAGCTGAAGCATGTACCGCTTACACGTACGACAGATGGAACAATCTTTGTTTTCTTAAGTCCGCAGCGGCTACTTCCAGCCAAATCTACATCCAACCAAAAGCCGACAGCTATGTGACCCCATCACTTGCAGCGCGCATCCGCTCTGCGAGAACCAATGTCACAATGAAGAAACGCACTAACAAGGGCTTTCCTGGCAGTCCTTATAGAGACTTTGGATCCAGCTCATATAGCCAGTGTGCGTCGTTCTGTCAGGACGATGAAAAATGCATGGGAGTGAACTTTGCTGACAACCTCTGCGAAATGTTTGATCACCCAGAGGTCTACAATGATCGGACAGGCACAGAAATTGGGCTTAAACATCAACAACTAGCAGAGTAACATCATTCTGTTTCAAGACATACCTGCAACCATGTTTGTACGATATTTCACCTGATACAAATAGGTTCGCCACAAGGACGTACTTGATCTCCCCTCAGTGGGCGCTCAGTTCAATCAATAAGAAGGGATCACGGATGTTAAACACTGACTTCTTGCGGAAAAGCCTGTGCTGGGTAGCTGCCATTTTATGTTCGGCCGCCCTGCCCTTGCAAGCTCAAGCTGGCGGGCGTTTTGCTCTCCTTATCGGCAACCAGACATATGAGACCGCAGGCGTCCTGAGCAATCCGGGCAACGACACAGCTCTCTTGGCGCAAAGTTTTGGCGCTATGGGGTTTGAAGTGGAAGTGTTGATCGACGCTACGCAAGATACCCTTGGCGATGCTATTGACCGACTATCGGAGCGGTACGGAACCGCTGATACAGTGGCGGTATATTACTCAGGGCATGGGCTGCAAAAAGACGGGCGTAACTTTATGGTGCCGGTAGATGCCCGCATCACAAGTGCTGCTTCTATTGAGCGTGAGACCATATCAATGGACAGCTTGATCGAGGTCTTAAAGCCTTTTCCTATCAGCATGATCTTTCTTGATGCCTGCCGCGACAATCCCTTTGCCGCAAATTTGCAGGGCGGAACTTCAGCAACAAAAAGTGTCGCCCAAAGCCGGGGTCTGGCCGTTATGCGGGCCGAAGGTGATATGCTGATTACATATGCTACGCTGCCCAATACAACGGCCAGCGATGGGATGGGCAATAACTCCCCTTTCGCCGCCGCTCTGGCCCACCACATACGCACGCCCGACACAGAAATATCTGTGTTGATGAAGCGCGTAACCGGCGATGTGGTCGCAGAAACAAATGGCGTTCAACGCCCGCAGCAGATTTCGCAGATGCAGACCGAATTCTATTTCAAACGCACACCTAGCCCGGATGTCACGATCGACCCTTTGCGCACTTTACTTGCGGTCTACCCGCAGCAAGTCACCGCCGGGGAAGAGGTCTCTGTCGTTGCTGATGTACCACCGTCCTGCACGCCCTTCTTTACCAACTTCGCCCCTGACGGGAAATTGACTCCAATCCCACTGAAATTTTTCAATTCAATTCCGCTTTCAAATGGGCAGATCCGATACGAAATCTCGCCCGGGTCACGTTTTGGATTAGCCATTCAGGAAGAGGACCCTCACGGCACCCATAAATTGGGCCTTTTGTGCGAACCCGCGGGCGTTGGAAACGATCAAAACGCTGTACGAACTGTAATCGCAGCAGTTGCTGAACGCGTGAACGCCGGGGAGCTTACTGGATTTGTAAGCGCCGGGAGCCACGACCCGATCGAATACAGCTTCGAAAGTTTCACCGTTAGATAGCGCTTCTCAGCAAACCCAGATCAAAATACAAAAGGGCGCAACAGGGATGTCACATTTCAAGACGTCTGGGTACCATTTACGCCGCAGGGTCTGCAACTTTTGAGCCACCGCAACTCAGGCCATGGCCCTTATTAGTATACCCAACTTCTGCTTCCAGCACTTGAACGGTTGGGCCCCAATGCAATGGGCAACAGATATCCATTGCAGGGCAAAATCGAAAAGGCCGAGCCGAAACCGTCACACACTTTATGTGTGAATTCCGCTTCGTGCGGCCGGTTCTATGCTTGGATATCTATCGACCGGGCGAGGTACCATCACTTGCAGCAATTCGAATTCCAACCTAGCCAAGATTTGTATCCCTCATGATGTCCATGAGGGATTACGGAACAAATACTTGCTGATGCAGCCTACACAAACCACAGCCTTACTGGAGCAACTACGTTAGCCGCACATTAGCGAGGAACCAGCACCAGTTGCACCCGGCGGTTCTGTCCGTTTAGCGGATCACTCGGTGTCTTCAACCGTGTGAACCCCATGCCAGAGGCCAATGTACGGTCAACGGGTAACCCCCCCATATTGCGCACCAATGATGCAACGCTTTCGGCCCGGCGGGCTGAAAGGTTTTCATTGTAGGATGCAGACCCTTTGGCATCAGTGTGTCCAAGGAACAAAAAACGGTAGTCGTTGAAACGTTCAGACTGCAACAATTTTGCAAGGTCCACCAATTGCGGCAGCTGGTCGTCGCGTACGCGATCTGAATTGTAGTCGAACAGGATTTCCATATCCACAGACGGCAGCGGCTCTGTTGTGGAGATCCCAGCCCGAGCACCGGCAGAAGATACTTGTTGCGCAACCTCCTCGTGATCGACAATCGCGAGGTTGACAACATCTTCCAACGAGAAAGTAGAACCCGATTGATAGTCTGCACTGCTGCAGTTGGTAGGGTCAGTTAGGCAGGTTTCCAACTCTGAGGCTACAGCACCTACGTTCGCCACTGGCTGTGCCTCAGTGGCCGGTGTTTGCGGTTCCAGAGAAAAACTTTCCAACGTAATCGTTGATTGGGCAAATGCCTGCGAGGCAAAAAGAGAAATCACAATCGAGAGAAGATTCGTTTTCATAGCAATAATCACATGGCTGCTGCGGAGTTGGGTTAGCTTAGACTGCGACAAGTCAAAGTAACAACATAATTTGTAACCGCATGACTGGCTCTGCTTCATTCGCCAAGGTTGAAACTGGCGAAAACCTTCATTTTTTTGCGCCCCATTGAAAGGGAACCATTTCGTCGGCTTTACCGTAGGGGCGGCGGGTCATTCCATCTTGTAGCGTTGTCCGATGGTAGGGGGCGTTTCGGGTGGGCCTGCAAAGCACTGGGCCTGCTCCATCCAGTTGCACGCGATACTGCCGGTTACTTGCAATGACGTATCGGCAAGACTTCGGGTCTGGGTGACCACCTGTGCAAATTCGGTAGCTTGGCCGTGGACCGCATTGTCCTTTTGCGGCTCATTCCATTGCCAAACCGCACCGGACGGCCCCGTCAACTCCACATAGGGTGCTGGATTTGGTATCTCTTCTTTCCGATTGCGGAACGTCCAGCCAAATGTCGCAACGCCGAGATGGGCAATGTTGCGGATGCTGTCTTGTTCTTTTCGCTCCAAACCCAGCAGGTCGAACACCGCTTGTCCGTGCGCCCAAGTCTCCATTTGACGGGCAGTGATTGAGCTAAGCGCACTCATATCCGGCCCAATCCACTTCACGCGTAGTTTCGGATCAACCTGAGCGAAAGAGTCAGCGCAGTTTTCCGCACCTTCACGCCAGGCCTCAAACAGCGGTCTCCCTGACATCCCCTTTAGCCAGGGAAATTGACATTCCAAAATGGATTTCCCCATTTTCATGTCTGTAACTACGGGATCTATAAACTCCGCAAAAGCCTCGTCTCCTTTCAGCGACGCTTCAGCAGCCATGTTGAACAAGTGCAAATGACCCAGAATGTGATCGATGGTCCAGCTTTTAAACAAAGTGGGCCGGAAGAACTCAGCTTCGGGCAGGCTCTCTAGAATACCAGCCAGAGCCACGCTCTCTGCTCGAAAATCCCCTGCCTGCTGCATTTGCGTACCTTTTGCATTAGTCTGACACTCCCTAAATAGAGTGCCAGAAGGCAAAGGTACAGGCTCGCGCCCTTGCACCAAGCGCAGTTTTTCAAATCGTGTGACTGGGCAGTTCAGGAGATCGCCTCGTTCGCGACCAGAAGTCAGTGAGATCCAAAGGCAGCCCCGAAAGGACTTAGAATGCTAAGTTACTTTCGGAACCGCCAAACATTAAAGCTGGCATCAATGGGGATCAGCGATTACGACTGCGGTCTGAGCATTTATCTGCAGGGCCACATTCCCACCGATTTCCTGCCAGTCTGCACCTACGGCGTGGCTTTGATCGACGATGATTTCAGACCCTGCGGCCTCGACTATGTAGCGGATTTGACTGCCTAGGAACTCGCGGTGCAAAACCTTGCCTTTGATCGTGTCTCCGTTGCCGCTTGCCGAGATGGTGATGTTCTGCGGGCGCAGTACAATCGAGCCAGAGGTGACGTCGGTTGATCCAATTGGCAGTGCGTCACCGGTGCTGGTCACGAAACGCATCTGGTCACCGAATTTTTCAACCTTGCCGTTCAGCACGTTAGCGGTGCCAAGGAAATTGGCCACAAACAGGTTCTGCGGGTTGTCATACAGCACCTGAGGTGAGCCAACCTGCTGGATTACGCCGCCATCCAGCACCGCCATGCGATCGGATGTGGTGTTGGCCTCTTCCTGATCGTGGGTCACAAAGATGGTGGTCAAGCCCAGCTTGCGCTGTAGGGACAACAGTTCACGCCGCATCTGGACCCGCAGGTTGGCATCCAGGTTGGACAGCGGCTCATCTAGCAGCAGAACCTGCGGTTCAACAACGACCGTACGCGCCAGGGCGATCCGCTGCTGTTGGCCACCGGACAGCTGGTTAGGCATCCGGTCTGCCAGATGGCTCAGGCCAACCAGATCCAGTGCCGCATCCACCCGTGGACCGATCTCGTTGCGCGGCATTTTCCGCTCGCGCAGACCAAAGGCCACGTTGTCACGCACGCTCAGGTGAGGCCACAGGGCGTAGCTTTGGAACACCATGCCGACGTTGCGCTTCCACGGTGGCAGATCAACGATATCCTTGCCGCCGATCTTGATGGCACCACTGGGGCGTGGGCCAAAGCCCGCAATCGCCCGCAGCAGGGTGGATTTGCCAGACCCCGAAGGGCCGAGGAACGCAAAGAACTCACCCGGTTCGATTGTCAGGTTTACCCCTGTCAGAACCTCTGTGTCGCCAAAGGAGAGGTGGACGTTCTCAATTTCAATACCGACCATTTGCTGTTTCATGTTCGATCTCCTGCCCGCATGGGGGTCTTTTTGAATGATGTGAACATCACTGTTCTTGTCCGCTCATGCGGTATTTCTTGTCGCGCTCGACGACCATTTGCGAAAGGAAGGTTCCCAGGCCAACGATCAGCACTGCAACCAGACCCAAGGCTGCCCCTGCACCACGACCCGAAGGCGTCTGCATGAAGAGGTAGATGCCATAGGCAAGTGGCGCGTCACTGTCCGAGGACACCAACATGATGGTTGCCGACAGTTCCACCGCGGCGGTGGCAAAGCTGGTGACAAAGCCAGCCAGAATGCCGCCGGTCATCAGTGGGATCACGATCTTCTTGACGGTTCGGGCCTTGCTTGCTCCGAGGTTTTCAGCCGCTTCCTCAAGCGAGACGCTGACCTGCTGCAGGGCAGCGGTACAGGCACGCAGGGCATATGGCAGACGACGGATCATCAGGGCCAAAGCAATGATTATCCACCAGCTTGCCATAGGCTCGCCGCTGAATGGCACCTCCATGCCGTGGAACAGACGCAGATAGCCAATTCCCAACACAACACCCGGAACAGCCAGTGCGGCGGTTGCCAGATAGTCCAGCGCCTTTCGGCCAAAGATGTTGGTGCGCATTACGATATAGGCAATGGCTGTACCGATGATGATATCGGCCACGGCGGCCAGACCAGCGTAGATCACGGTATTGGTGATGTACTCGCCCGATGAGTTCCACATGGTGACAAAGTTCTGCATCGTGTAGCCGTCAGGCAATGGCGCATAGGACCAGATGGTGGCAAAGGACAGCAGGGTCAGACCTATGTGGGGTGACAGCACAGCCAGTAGGATCAGCGCAACAACGCCGTAGGCCATAATCTTTTCATGGGTGCGCAGGTCACGTTTGCTCAGACCGCCGCCACCTTTTTGAACGGTGGAGTAATCCTTGCCACGCATGAACAAGAACGAAGCCCAGAGCGAGAAGATCGAGAACGCCACAAGGATGAAGGAGATCACATAGCCCATTGGGTCACTGATGCCGATCGAAGAGATCCGCAAGAAAGCCTGGGGTGCCAGCATGTTGTTGACGTTCAACAGCAGCGGGGTGCCCAGATCGTCAAACACCTTGATGAAGACCAGCGCCGCACCAGCGATATAGCCAGGCATGGCCAGCGGGAACACAACCCGGCGGAACAGCCGCATGCCGTAGGAACCGAGGTTCTGCGCGGCTTCTTCCATTGAGCGGTCAATGTTGCGCAGCGAGGTCGACAGGTTGATCAGGATGAACGGGAAGTAGTGGATACTTTGCACCAGGATTACACCGTTCAATCCGTCCATGAAGGGGATCGAGACGCCGAACTTTTCCTTTAAAAGCAAGTTGATGGTGCCGTTGCGGCCAAAGATTAGCTGCATGGCAACCGCGCCGACAAAGGGCGGCATGATCAGCGGGATGAAGCCCAGAGACTGGATGATCATCGACCCGGCAAAGTTAAATCGGGTGGTGATATAGGCCAGCGGCAAGGCGATGATTGTGGCCACGACAACAGACATGGCCGAGACGTAGAAGGAGTTCCAGAAGCTTTCTCGGAACAGTGAGGAGCCAAAGAAATCCTGGAAGTTGTTGAGCGTGAGTGCCCCGGTATTTGGGTCCAGAAACGCGACATAGATAACCAGCAGAACTGGGATGATGAGCAGGCCGATCAGGAGCATGGCGATCAACGCAGCGACCATGCCCAATCCGCTGAGGCGCGGAAATAAGGCCGAGGGTAATTTGTCGGCTATAGAGCCGGGGCGAGAAGTGTCGGACATTGGGGTTCTTCCGTTGTCAAAACTGACGAATACGTGGTCCCTGCAAGCTGGGGGAGAGGCCGCTTGCAGGGATTGGTGTTGGCACGGGCCACAGGGGCCCGCGCCAGGTGCGCCTTACATTGCGGCGGCTTTCTCAGCGAGTTCCTGGGCACGGCGGTAGTTTTCTACAACCATGGCATCCCAGCCCTGCTCAACCTGAGCCTGACGTTCACCTACAGTGTCAGTCGCTTTCTTGCGCTTCTTGGTAAAGGTAGCTGCGAAATCAGCGTCCAAGCTCTGGGCTTCGTCGATTGGGTTGGCTTCGATCAATGCACGGGCTTCGGCGATCAAGGCCTTGGCTTCGGCGTTGTCACCTGTCGCGTGCTTGGCTTCGGCCAGCTGAACCGCACGTACGGCAGAACGCAGGTCGTCCAGACGATAGGTGATCATCACGTCGAACATCGAGTTCACGAGGTTGTAACGCGCCTTGGATTTGAACACGTCAAATGCAACGGCTGCACCAATGGTCGAGCCTTCGGCAAACGGATTCGGGAAGCCTTCTGGAGCAGCTTCATAGGTCGCCGGGTTCACAGGCAGACGCATGATGGCAGGATCCAGCAGAACCTCTTGGCCCGCTGGGGTCAGCAGGTATTCGATGAACGCGTGTGCGCCGTCACCGTTAGGTGCTTCGTTGACTACAGCGATGTTGGCCGGAACCAGAGCGGTGACTGTTGGATATGCAAAATCAACAGGGAAGCCGGAGGCTTTGGATGAGAAACCAAAGAAGTCGATCACGATGCCGAGGCCAAAGTTACCCGTGTTGACGCCATCAGGCACACCAAAGCTGCGCTCGGTGACGGTGGCAAAGTTACCAGCGATCCATTTCCATTCAGCCCAGCCTTTGTCCCAGCCTTCGCCCTGCAGCAGGGTTTCAACAGTCAGGTGCGTGGTGCCCGAACGCGATGGCGCAGACATGCCAACGTGGCCGTGGTATTCGGCGTTTTTCAGGTCCGACCATTCTTTGGCTGGCTCAAGATCGTTGCCCTTCAGGTAACGCTCGTTCCACATGATGCCGTAACCAGCAGCTGCAAAACCGATGTAGTTACCGTCGGGATCGTTGATCGGATAAGAACCGATGGTGTCAGGGATCCCAGCCGAGGTGACGTTGGCGGTTGCCAGCAGGCCGTCGCCCTTCAGAACTTCGAATGCGTCAGGAGCAGACGCCCAGAAAATGTCTGCGGTATTGGCGCCTGCAAGTTCCTGGATGTATTTCACACCAGCCGATGTTTTCTTGTTCAGGATCTCGAGGTCCACGCCAGGGTTGGCTGCTTCAAACGCAGCTTCAATCGGGCCAGTCATGGAGTTCGGGAACGAAGTGATAACCACCACTTTGTCCGCAGCCATGGCCATGGATGATGTGGTTGCAAGAAGTGCGGCAGCAAGCGTGCCACGTACATAAGATTTCATTGTATTCCTCCCAGAATGAAACCCGGCAGGCAAAGAACATCAGCCGGGTGGAGGAAATCATGACGACCAGAGGCGTTGTGTCAAATTATTGATATAATTGAATTTTTTTAAAAAAATGGGTCACTTTTGGCCCATGAATTGGGTCGATGTTCACCCATTTCAGTCAAGCCCAAGTGCCTTCAGTCTGAGGTACAGTCGTTTTCTTGGGATGCCCAACGACTCGGCGGCAATACCCTTGCGTCCACCAGCCTGCATGAGAGCATACCGTAGCATGGCCTTTTCGAACCGGGCCATGGCATCGTCGTAGCTATCTTCGGTTCCAAACGGGGCCTTTGCATCCGATGTTCCAGCGGACAAAGACAGTGGTAGACCAATCACCATTTTTTCAGCGACATTACGCAACTCCCGGACATTCCCCGGCCAAGTGTGAGCCCTCAATGGCTTTAGCATTTCCTGCGTTATTTCTGGCAGTTTTAGCCGGTGACGTGCCACTGCATCGCGAATAAAAAACTCTAGCAAGACAAAAAGATCATTCTCGCGTTCGGTTAGTGGTGGAAGAGAAATCTGAGCAACATTAATGCGGTAGAAAAGATCGGCGCGCAGACGACCATCCGCAATCAATTGCGATGGATCGGTTTGTAGCGAAGCAATGATACGCGGACCATCTATACCTCGTACTTCAATCAATGCCAGAAGACGAAGCTGTAGAGGTTCAGGCAAAGCTTCCAGTTCATCAAGAAACAAGACACCGCCATCTGCGCCACCGAGCCGAGCCTCTATTTCGGTTAGCCACTTGTCTTCTGTCAGCGTTCCACAATTTAGGGTTTGAAACTGCGTTTCTGCGCCCGGCGACAGATCATGAATGCACTGGGCCGCCAATTCTTTTCCAGTGCCGGTTTCACCCAACAGCAGTATATCGACCTTGAGAGGAGCCACAGCAAGAATTTCTTTGCGTAAGGCCCGCATGACTTTTGACCGACCGATGAGCCGAGTTTTCAATGCCCCGCCACCGGCAACAATATTTTTGAGGTTAGAGTTTTCTATCTGAAGGCGGCGCATCTCCAGCGCCCGGCGCACAACATCGACCAAATATTCTGGTCTAGTCGGCTTCTCCAGAAAATCAAACGCACCCGCCTTCATCGCACTAATTGCAGTTTGCACATCGCCATGGCCGGTGATCATGACAAATGGCACTTCAGGGTATTGATCTTGTGCGGCACGAAGAAACTCCATCCCACCCATGCCGGGCATACGAATATCTGAAACCACCACGCCGGGCCATTCAGGGTTGAGCTGGGGCAGAGCCAGGTTGGCGGAACAAAAACCTGTTGCAGGAAGGCCTGCATCTTCCAATGTATCGAGAACCGCTTCACGAAGGTCATCATCATCGTCGACGATATAGACTAGCGGTTCGGTCACGAGTTAGGATCTCCAGCGGGAAGGATCAGAACAGCACAGGTACCGTGAGGCGCATTATCGACCAACTTCAGATCCCCTCCCATTCCCTTAACAATGTTGTAGGAAATTGACAAACCCAGCCCGAGACCCTTCCCCACTTCCTTTGTCGTAACAAAAGGATCAAAAACTGATTCCGGCGACAGATCACCAAGCCCAATTCCGTCATCAGCCACGACTAGAGAAAACTGACCATCCTCAGAAATTCCGCTCAGGCCTATCTTTCCAGTCCCTCTACCAGTCGAATTGATCGCATCCAATGCGTTGGACAACAGGTTGACCAGTACCTGCTCAATCAGGATCTGATCACCCTGGACTTGGGCCTGTTCAAGATCCTGGCAAACCTCAAGTTCAATGCCCGGCGCGTCAATCCGCCCCTTCAGCAGCAACGCGCTCTCGCGGATCAGTGGGCCAAGCGACAAAACGTCTGAACGATATGTGGATCGGCGGGCGAAGCGTTTCAGATGAGTGATGGTCGCTTCCATCCGGTTTGTGAGCCCATCCATCCGCTCAATCTGACGTTGGACCATCTCTTCCGCCCCTTTGTCGTGGCCTTCCTTCAACAGATGAATGCGATGCTTCATCGCCGCCAGCGGTTGGTTCAGTTCATGGCTGATTCCAGATGACATTTGGCCCAGCGCAGCCAACTTACCGGCTTGGACCAAGTCTTCCTGGGTGCGCTTTAGTGTTTCCACAGCGCGGCGCCGTTCAGCCACTTCGGTCATCAGACGACTGTTGGCCTCGTCACGCGCTTGTACCGACTGCTGAAACACGCCAACGGCATGCGCCATCTGCCCAATCTCGTCATCACCAATCGGCGGCAGTTTCTCCGGTGGCTCGCCACGGGCGATAGCCATCATTGCAGTCGACATTTCACCTAAGGGCCGGATGATACCTTGCCGAACGTAACCAAACAGCGCCAACACCCCAATCAGTCCAGCCAATATCGTTAACCCGATGAGAACACGTATGGCCAACTGCGATCTAGCAGCCGAGGCCTGGGTCACTGCCAGGACCTGAACTCGTTGTATGGCTCCAATTCCGGCGAGTTCTGACTGAAGCCCCGCCAAACGTGTTTGCACGGAGTTCAGCAGGTCCAAAAGTTGCAGCTGACTGTCGAACCACCTGCCACGCAACGCAAACATTCCATTGCTCCCTTGCGCTAAAGGTCCGAGCGCTTGAACCGACTGACGCAATGTCAGGTATTCAGATGCATTTGGCAGAGCCGCCGCCATAATGCTGAGCCTAGTCATGGAATCCTCGGCTAGGTTGCGAAACTGGATAAGCTGCGTAGGTTCTGTTGCTACTGAACTTTGCACAATCAGCGTAACCAACGTGGCTGCCTCACCGCCGAGCTCCTGAACCAGATCGCGGGCGTCCCGTTCAGCGGTTATCCGTTCTGCAAGACCTGTGCGAAAAGCCCGATCAGCACTCTTAGCCAGGCTGTCGGTCGCCACCGCAATATTAAAGGTGAAGTCACTTAATAGGGGATCCACTTCGTCCTGTATGTCGACGTTCAACCAGCGCAGATCGCCGACTCGCGCTGTGATGCGACGCGCCAGATTGTGGCGTTCATCCAGCACTTCCAGAACTTGTTCCAGCATAGCCCGCAAACCGCCTCCGAGAGGTTTACCGCGTGCCGGGCCCGCACGATCAACCTGAGCCGAGATTGCAAGCACGACCTCCTCAAGAGACGCCTGAAACTGCATAGCCTGTTCACCATCTTGCCGCCCGACAATCGCGGCAGTGATGTATGCCAGCTTGGCAGAGTTTTCCGCCAGTTCACTGGCCAACGCGATTCGGGGAATATGCTCGCCGGCCAGCGTCGCATAATCTTCGTTGACTTGATTGAAGAACCAGATCGCGACTGCCAGCACTGCCCAAACAATTGTAACTACGGCTAGCACCACGACCATCAGTCTGGCCCAAATACTTGGCATCCAGCGGTTGGCAAAATTCAGGATCATTCTGGAGAGCCCGCCAACCGTTCCAGTTCGTCCAATAGAGACAATGCACTGCCAATTGTCGTCGTCGCACGCCTACGCCAGTGCTCAAGCACATCTTGCTGCAAAGTCGTCGGTGCTGAGAAGGCAGTTAAGCGAGTTGGCACAGCGTTAACATCCTGGGTCATCGCCTCTGCTTCTGTCACTGGCATCTGAACCAACAGTCTTTCCACTTCGGGCAATTGCGCTAAAATTTCCGCATCCGTAACCTGCTCCAAACGGCGCATTCGTCGCCAAGCCTCTTGTCGCTCCGAAAGTTGGAACGTCACAAATTCGTCAAACAAGGTATTCACGGCCCAATACCTGTCGCGGGCTAAAAGTGCATCATAAGGCAACCAGTTGACCCGAAGAGCGGCCTCAATTTCCTGGGCTGCAAGTCCGGCTCGGGCGCGTATTTCAGCGTTTATCGGTACTCGTCTAATATCGGGACGCAATAATAGCTCCTGTCCCTCAACTGACAAAAGCATGTCAACAAATTCGGTTGCCAAATCCGGCGATTGTCCACCTCGAAGAATTCCGATCTGCGCTGGCATCACCATAACTGGTCGCCCATACCGAAACATCAGTCCATTTTCTGACCTTGATAGAGTGAGAAAATCGATGCTGATACCTATCTCGAAACGTTGTTTCTCAATACCATCGATGACCCCGAAGCTGCGCGACGTGAGCGTTGAGAGATTACCTGACAAAGCCAGTAAATAGGCCCACCCTCCGTCCCAACCGCGAACCTGAAGAAATCGCTCAACGAACATATGCGCTGTGCCGGATCGCGACGGGCGCGTCATCGCAATTTCCCCAACATATTCGGGGCGCAACATATCATCCCATTCGTTGGGCCGCGGCAGAGATGAGTTGCGGTTTTGCGCCCAACCAATGGAGGAAAACGCAAACGGATAGAATGCAGCATTGCCCGTTTGGTTCGCCTGCCAATCGGTCATTGCTTCTGCATCGGGGCGAAACGCACCATGGGCATTCAACACTGCAAATGCCTCCGCCGATGACACCCAAAAGAGGTCGAAGTTGCGCGGATTACCACGCACAATTTCTTCGACACCCGCATTTGTATTTTTGTTCAACACATTCACCGCAACGCCGGGGTTGCGGTGTTCAAACAACTCAGCAAATGGCTTGAACAGGCTGGAGGGCATGGACGTCAAAACCCGCAGCTCACGAGCGTCTGCCGGGCTTACCGCTGCAATGATTAATGCAAACAGGTAGCAAGCCTGGATTATAATACAACGTCGGAGCTCTGCCATTAACATACGCCTGAATTTCCCCACGGGTGTCTCACAATTCTTGGCACTAATAGCAAAAGTGGCTGGCAAAAGGTATCTTCCCGTAAGATCCGTATTCCGGTACAGAACTCGCCTGTTGGATGCAGATACCATCGGTGATGGGTATGCAGCACAATATACCACGCTTCACAAAGCTTGAGATATTGGACTGCCCTGCTCCTAGCCGGGCAAAACAGAACCTAGCCAAAGGTTCATAGCGGTGATCTCGACTGGCTGCGCAGCAAGAGTTGCACGTCGGCCCAATGAGACACTCAGGTCTTGAGCCGATGAACCGAGACCGCAATCGGCTCACTTCAACATCCCGAGTTTAAGGTCGTTGCTCTTTGAATTGACAAGCTGTAACGCAGTTTTCGTCAACTCTGACCTTGGCAGAGCTGCACGGATAAGGTGATTTCAGAAGCATTCTGTGTGCAGGCGAGAAACTGCTTCAAAATGCATAAATCTATATGCGAATGCCGCACCAATCAGTGATGTCATTGGTCCCTTGGACCTGCCCCCAGCCCCCCGCTTGATTGAACCGGCAGCTCTGCGTTTCCAAGCAGCCAGTTCAAACAAGATTCGTCTCTCCGAAGACGCCGAACCAAGTACAAGTCTACCATGCGTGTGACCGAAACCAATTCTTTGCGTTTACCTCGTTACGGTTCACAATGATCGCGTATGCCTTTTTGTGCCCCTAGGATAAGCCGCTCTTAGCTTGATAGTTTTGGAGGAATCGGTTCGGCCTGAACGTCATGACGCCAAGCGGCCAAATCGTTGTTAATCCAGGACTTCACACGATCCAATCCTGGCGTGTTGCTGGCTTCTAAGAAGCGCAACATTTCTCGTGTTCCGTGCTGATAACCAGCACGATAGCTTTCCTCTGGATCGGTCTGCACACCTTCGAAGCCTAGGGGGCGATTAAATTTGCTCTGCGCCATGTCACTCTCGGTCCTTACTGTTTCGATATGTGGTTCGATTATGTCTAGTGCAGCGGGGTCAAGGATCCACGCCGCGTTTCAGCGCCAGTATCGCGGGTCAAAAATAACGATCCCTTAAGAACGTCCTCTTTTACCGATAGATAAAATCAAGACGCGGTCAGTGAGAACCCGCAGCGACGGAAAGCTTCCTCTCGGAGTGGGCTACCAGTATGTCTCCGCGCCTCCCTAACCAGGTTCGAGGGCCATCTATGCATCGGAGCATCGTCTGTTGAAGCGCTCCAAAATTTTCGCTCAGAAAAACGCAGATCCGCGCCTGTAAAATTCGCCCCCTTGGCAAAACCATGCCAAGGGGGCGGATCATCAGAACGCCGTCTGTGATCTCATATTTTTTGCGACATTTGCGCGAATACGCATGCAATATGGTCGGGCAAATCCAGTTTCATTGTGCTCAGAAAATTGCCGCGGGAAGCCAGGTTGCGAGCGAGGGCAAGGCCCAGACCAGCAGTACGCCAATGGCCTGCAGGCCAATGAAGGGCGCAACACCCGCGTAGATATGGCCCGTAGTCACTTCCTTGGGGGCCGCGCCACGCAGATAGAACAGTGAGAACCCAAACGGAGGCGTAAGGAAGCTGGTTTGCAGGTTGATGGCAATCAGAACACCCAGCCAAATCGGGTCGTGCCCCATTAGGATAAGTGTCGGAGTTACCAAAGGCAGGACAATGACTGAGATTTCAACGAAATCGAGAAAGAACCCCAAAAAGAAGATGAATATCATGCAGAACAGCAGCGCACCATTGGCACCGCCCGGCATGTTCGACAATAGCTCTGCCACCCGTTCCTCACCGCCAAGACCGATGAAGACCAGCGAAAAGATCCCTGCCGCTAGAATGGTGGCAAAGATCATGGAGGTCATCGTCAGAGTTGAATTCACCGCTTCATGCAGAACCTTTTGGCGCAGGGCGGCGTTCAACGCATATGCGATCGAGATAATGCCCACCAAAGTCATTACCGCATAAGCCGCGCCGCCTACATAGGATCCAAACCCCAGATCATTGCGTTGCAGACGAACCGGAAACAGACCTGCAAGAATTCCGACGGCCACCAAGGCTGCGGTTCCGATCAGGATCAAGCGTGGGTTAATGCCCAGCCTAATTCCAGCCATCAAAATGGCTCCGATGGCCCCAACAGATGCGGCCTCAGTTGGGGTGGCGATACCGCCAAGAATTGCGCCAAGTACGGCGAAGATCAGTAGAACTGGCGGTACAATCGCACGGATCACTTCGCCGCGGCCTGGTTTTGCCAAATCTGAGGGCGCTGGTGGCATATAGTGCGGGCGGATGACCCCAAGTACCAGAATGTAGATCAGATACAGACCAACGAGCAACAATCCGGGGATAATTGCAGCCGCAAAGAACTGGCCGACTGACAAAGCCTCAACCGAGAATTTGCCCTGTTCGTACTGCGCCTGCTGATAGGAATTGGACATCACATCAGCCAGAATGATCAGCAGGGTTGAGGGTGGAATGATCTGGCCCAGTGTGCCGGCCGTACAAACAATGCCACTGGCGACCCTTGGATCATAGCCCGAGCGCAGCATGGTTGGCAGAGCGATCATACCCATGGCAACAACTGTGGCCCCAACAATCCCTGTGGACGCCGCCAAAAGTGCGCCAACCAGAACCACAGAGATTCCAAGTCCACCGCGCAGTTGACCAAACAACCGCCCCATGGTGTCGAGCAAGTCCTCTGCGATGCGGCTTTTCTCTAGCACGGCGCCCATGAGCACAAAAAGCGGAATGGCAATCAGCACCTGGTTGCTGAGCAGCCCAAAGACCCTTTGTCCCATGGCGCCAAGTAGCGTGATATCCATCACGCCAAGCATCCAGCCAAGATAGGCAAACAGGATGCCAACACCAGCGATGCTGAACGACACAGGAAAGCCACTGAGGATCGCAACCATCAGGGCTGCAAACATAATTAGATCAAGATATTCGGTCACGAGGGTGCCCTTTGGGACAAGAGCCGGATCAGCACCGAGACCGATTGCAGCATAACAAGGATACAGAATGCGGGGATGAGTGTTTTCATCAGAAAGACAGCCTCGATCCCGCCGACGGACAGCGGGCCTTCAAGAATTTTCCAGGAATTGCGCACCGAGGGCCATGACCAGTAGAGCAGCGCGGCCATTGACGGCAGCAACAGGAAGAGGTGGCCAAAAATATCGATGCGGCGTCGGGTAGCCGGACTTGCCTTGGCATAAAACACATCAACGCGAACGTGTTTATCGACCAACAGCGTGTACCCCGCCCCCAGCATGAACAGAGTTGCATGCAGATAGAGCACGCTTTCCTGAGCAGCGATCGAGTTCACGCCAAACACGTAGCGCCCCATCACGATGGCAAACTGGATCAGCACCATGAACAACGCCAGCCAGCGCACTAGATTTGCGGTGGTTGTGTTGATCCTGTCGATCATAATCGCAATGCGTTCCAATGACTTCTCCCCGGCTTGGAACTGATGGGCGCGCGCGGTACCGCGCGCGCCCGATAGATAAAGGTTAGTATCCCATAATGCCCGCGCGGGCATTCATCTGACCGTTGTCAGCATAGGTCATATACCCACCAACCGAGTCACGATAAGCGACAAAGCTCTCGGTGATCCGCTTGACCAACTCGTCATCATCCTGACGCAGTTCGTCAATCACTTCACCAGCGGCTTTACCCATCGCCTTGATGACATCCTCGGGGAACATCTTGACCATCACACCATGCTCTTCGACCAGCTTCTTCAACGAAAGTGCGTGTTTGGTTGTGTATTCGGTCCAGACCGGGTTGTAGAGGCTTTCACAAGCAAAGCTGACCGCCTGCTTCAGGTCATCTGGCAGTTCGTTGTAAACATCGCCGTTTACACCACATTCTTCAGCCGACGATGGCTCGCCCACACCTGGCCAATAGTAGTTCTTGGCGACCTGATAATACCCGAGTGCGCTGTCAGTCCACGGACCGATAAATTCACCCGCATCCAATGCACCGGTTTGCAGTGCCTGGAACATTGCCGGGCCGCTCATCGCTTCAGCTGCCATTCCGAGCTTAGTCGCCATCTCCGAGGCAAGCCCGGTGGTCCGGAACTTCAGACCTTTCAGATCTTCGGCCGAGTTGATGTCGTTGCGGAACCAACCGCCCCACTGCGGGCCCGAGTTGCCACACAAGAACGGCTTGATGCCAAACCGGCCATACATCTCGTCATACAGCGCCTGACCGCCACCATGGTACAGCCATCCAAACTGTTCATCCGCACGCAGGCCAAAAGGCTGCGAACCGAACAGTAAAATACCCTTGGATTTTGACCCCCAATAAGCAGGCACCGCATGGTACATCTCTGCTGTGCCTTCACTGACCGCATCAAACACACCGCGCCCCGGTACAATCTCACCAGCCGCATACAGTTTCACCTCGATGCGACCGCCGGACAGCGTACCGATCCGATCAGCCAGATTCTGAGCAGCTACACCCGGACCAGGCAGGTTCTTTGGCCATGCTGTTACCATTTTCCACTGGCGTTTGCCCTGTGCAACGGCCGGGCTGGCCAGAGCCGTGGTTGCGACGCCCAATGCGCCAGCTTTCAAAAACTTGCGTCTTTCCATTGGTCTTTCCTCCATGTTGATCTTGTATTCCAACTGTTCCGGTCGCGTTCGACCCACGTCAATTAACTTCGCCTGACCCTGTCGGGCTCTTTCACTGCATCTTGCAGAGATGATATTTCCAATCTGCCCCGACTGAACAGCAGGTGTCGAGACTTTGGCAAGTTCACCACCTTCGACATGGGTTGCTCCATTTAAAAGTTCGTGCTTATTATGAATAAGCGCCTACATAATAATGTCAACGGAGTTGTGTGCGACAGATAAGCAATGCCATTCATGTAGCCGTAGTTTTGGGAAGGAAGACAGGAATGAAAACTTCAGTCACAAATGATGGTCGTCATTTTGTTCGAGATCGTATAGTCGGCATATTCCAATTAAACATTGAGAAACTGGAGCTGGGTTTTGAGCGCTGAAGTTCGACACTCCTGGGTAGATATCAGAAATTGGGTTCACGCGCGGATTCTGGACAGAACCTACAGGCCCGGCGACAAGCTACCCAGAGACGAAGATATAGCAAATGAACTTGGATGTGCACGCAGCACTGTGCAACGGGCGATGCGTGATTTGTCCGACGCAGGCATTGTCGAACGCAAGCGCAAAGGCGGAACACAGGTTCGTGCCCACCCGGTCACGCGCGCCACACTCGACATACCAGTTACCCGCAACGAAGTAGAACAACGCGGCAGCGTATATGGGTATCAGCTATTGACCCGGGTTATTGATGAGATTCCACTGGCCGTGATGTCGAAGTTTTCTTTGCGTCAATCCAAACAGATGTTGCATGTCGAGGCGCTACATCTCGCTGACCAGCGGCCCTATATTCTCGAAGATCGTTGGATCTGCACCGAAACAGTGCCGGAAGTCATGAACGTAGACTTAGTCGAACAGAGCGCCAATGAATGGCTGGTTCACAACAAGCCTTACAGCCATTGCGATCTAAGGTTCTACGCAGTGCAGGCTGATGAGTACACGGCCCGACAGCTTGACGCGCCCTTAGGGTCAGCGCTTTTTGTGATGGAGCGGACGACCTGGATCAATCTTTCCCCAATTACGACCGTGCGCGCAATAACAACGCCGGGTTATCAGTTACTTACGCAAATCTGACCACCAACAGGCACGATCAAAACACTCCCCCTCCGGAAGCCGTCGATGCTGTAGACCACAGTTAACCGCGCGCCATCTTGCGCGCCATTGGCGCAATTGTAAGACCTTGGATAAGAATCGAGAAGATCACCACCATATAGGTGACGCTCAAGATCATTGGCTTCCATTCGCTGTCGGGCAGCGCCAGTGCCAGCGCGATCGAGATACCGCCCTTGAGCCCACCCCAGGTCATCAACGGGATGATATCGCCTTTGATGACGCCTGGGCCACTCATCATGACGCTGGGAACAGCGACCGCCGCCAGGCGCCCGAACAGCGCCAGTGCGATCGCATAGATACCCTGCAGCAAATAGTCATCGGTAATCACAAAGATCTCGAAACCAATCATTACAAAAAGGATTGCGTTGAGAATTTCGTCGACCAACTTCCAAAATGCATCTACGTAACCGCGCGTTTCCTCGCTCATTCCGTCGCGCATGCCAACATGGCCAATGAACAGGCCAGCCACGACCGCCATGATCGGGGCTGAGATATGCAGGTATATCGACAAGATGTATCCACCAAAGGCCAGCGCCAAAGTGATCAGCACTTCCAGAGCGTAGTCGTCAATGCGCTTCATGATCTGGAAGGTGCCCCAACCAAGGGCAGCCCCCATTGCAGCACCACCGAGAGCTTCCTGAACAAACAGAATGGCACCATCAGAAACTTCCGTGACATGGCTGCCAACAACCGGGAATGCCATCGCGACCAAAACCAGGTAGATCACGTAGGCAACACCGTCGTTGAAGAGGCTTTCGCCAGCAATTTTTGTTTCAAGTGATTTACGCAGGTTCGCCTCGCGCAGAACACCCAACACCGCAACCGGATCGGTGGGCGAAATCAAGGCGCCAAAGACCATTGCAACCAACAGGGGCATGCCAGTGATCCATGAAAACCCAAATCCAACAATAGCGGTAGAGAGAGCGACGCCGAGAGTTGCCATAAGAAAAACAACGCCTGCCTGGCTGCGCAGCTCGCTGATAGACACATGAAGCGCTCCGGCGAAAAGTAATAACCCCAGCATGCCTTCAAGGAGTGCTTCGGAAAATTCAAACTCGCCCACAATTTTGCGCACTTCATCGCCAATTTGCAGCGCAGGAAACAATGTGTCGAACCCCAGGATGCCAAGCGAAGCCAAGAGAGCAACAACAAGGATCCCGATGGCCTGAGGGAGTTTCAAAAAATGATAATTGAGAACCCCAAATAGTGCCGCGAGGACGATCAGTATTGATGCGATCTGTAGCAGGTCCATCGGCTTTCCATCTTGAGTTAGCCGATTACGGCTGGTTCCCCTTCCCGCTAAACCATGGCTCTGAGAAGGAAGCTTGGCGCCTTCGCACCAAAGTATCCAGATCTCGCGTGAAGCGCACAACAAGAAAGCCAGGCCCGTTCTCTGATATGGGTATCACTATCAGATCTGTGGCGGACAACAACTAAATACTCCACACTGTCCAGTCGGCACCGAACCAACCGAGACCTGCAGCTTCAGACAGGTCCGCAACCTAGTCAGCCGGGTCCTTTAGGCCCCAACGTCATGTAGGAGCGATATTTGTAACCCAGCGCTGACTTCCCCCAGCACCATTGCTCTGCTCCCATCAGGAGTGCCTTAACGCCAAAAAGCCAAAATCAATGCCGATATGCGTTCCGCGATATCGTGTCAGACAACAACCCAAGCGGCATTTCTCTCAGATGACTTCACACAGGCATCAATGAACTGAACCCCTCTAAGGCCATCGTGGATAGTTGGAAACTGAACACCTGACGGAATTGGTTCTCCTGCAACGTAAGAACGGATAGCTGCAGCGGCTTCGGTGTAAATATTGGCAAATGCCTCCAGGTACCCCTCTGGATGTCCGCCCGGCGTTCGCGTCATTCGGTTAGCCGAAGGAGTCGCCCCGGTGCCACCTCTGGTCAACAGGCGCTTTGGTTCACCAAATGGGGTGTACCACAGATAGTTTGGATCCTCTTGTGCCCACTCAAGACCGCCCTTCGATCCATAGACACGAATTTTCAAGGCATTTTCGTTGCCTGGCGCAACCTGACTGGACCATAGCATGCCGCGCGCGCCGCCCTTAAACCGCAGCATTACATGGGCATTGTCATCGAGTTGACGACCCGAAACAAAGCTTTGCAGATCTGCCGACAGGCTTTCTGCATCCAGCCCAGTGACAAAGCTCAATAAATTGAACGCATGGGTACCTATATCGCCAATACACCCGCCAGCGCCAGATCGCGCCGGATCAGTGCGCCATTCGGCCTGCTTGTTGGCGTTGACTTCCTCCGCCTCGGTCAGCCAATCCTGTGGATACTCTGCCTGAACCACGCGGATGTCACCCAACGTAGCAGAGGCGATCATGTCACGCGCTTGCCGTATCATTGGGTAACCCGTGTAATTGTGGGTCAGAACAAACAGTGCGTCCGATGCTTCGGCAACCTTCACCAGCTTACGCGCATCTGCAAGAGTTGAGGTCAGTGGCTTATCACAGATCACATGAATACCGCGACGTAAAAACTCTCGTGCGACCGGCGCGTGCATATGGTTTGGGGTGACGATGGCAACCGCCTCAATCCCCTCTTTCAGCTTTGCTTCGCGGATTGCCATGGATTTGAAGTCATCATAGGTTCGGTCTGCTGCCAACCCAAGCGCGGCACCCGAGGCCCGTGCTTTTTCAGGTGTGGATGACAGGGCCCCAGCGATGAGCTCATATTCGCCATCGACACGCGCCGCAACCCGATGAACAGCACCGATAAAGGCATCATTGCCCCCGCCAACCATCCCCAGACGAATTGGTTTTTTGCTCATCATTTCAATCACCCAACCCCAGCATACGCCGGTTTGCTGCTTCGTCTGTTCCGCCATCGGCAAAATCATCAAAAGCTTTCTCAGTAACACGAATGATGTGATCTTTGACGAACTGCGCACCTTCTCGTGCACCGTCCTCAGGATGTTTCAGACAGCATTCCCATTCCACTACAGCCCACCCGTTGAAATTGTTGGCAGCCATCTTGGAAAATACGGCGCCGAAATCCACTTGTCCGTCGCCCAGCGAACGAAAACGTCCGGCGCGGTTGGTCCAGCTTTGATAGCCAGAGTAGACACCCTGGCGTCCGGTGGGATTGAATTCGGCATCCTTGACGTGGAACATTTTGATCCGGTCCTTGTAGATGTCGATATTGTCCAGATAGTCGAGACACTGCAGAACATAATGGGACGGGTCGTACAGCATATTGGCGCGAGCATGGTTGCCAACACGGTCCAGAAACATCTCAAACGTCACACCATCATGCAGATCCTCGCCCGGATGAATTTCATAGCAAACATCCACACCCATTGTTTCTGCATGGTCCAGTATTGGCTTCCAACGGCGGGCCAATTCATCAAATGCGGTCTCCACTAAACCCGCAGGTCGCTGCGGCCATGGATAGATATAGGGCCATGCCAAAGCCCCAGAAAAAGTTGCGTGCTCCGAAATCCCCAGGTTGTGACTTGCGGTGATAGCCAGCTTCACCTGCTCTACCGCCCAGGATTGCCGCGCCTTAGGATTTCCGCGCACTTCGGGGACCGCAAAGCCATCAAATGCGGTGTCATATGCGGGATGAACCGCCACCAGCTGACCCTGCAAGTGCGTCGACAGCTCGGTGATTTCCACGCCGTTTTCACGGGCAACACCAACCAGTTCCTCACAGTAGGAGCGTGAACTTGCAGCTTTGAGAAGATCAAAAATACGACCATCCCAACTGGGAACTTGGACCCCCTTGTAGCCACAATCTGCCGCCCATTTGGTAATGCTGTCCCAACTGTTAAACGGCGCATCATCGCCTGCAAATTGCGCCAAAAATAATGCGGGGCCTTTTAGCGTCTTCATCGTCCTATCCTCCGGTTGCGAGAAAGGGGCACAAATGCCCCTTTCTGTGTTGAGTGTTCAGATCTCAGAACGGAGAATCGGGGAAGTAGAACGAAGCCGCATTTTCAGGGGTGATGAGTGTCGCACCCAAAATGTAGCGACCAGCAACAGGGCCATTCGATTTGAACGACGCAACGGTGACATCCATAGCTGTAGCGATCATCGAAGGCGGATACAGAACGTCAACTGGCACCAAGGTTTCACCATCCATGATGGATTTGATGGTTTCTTTCATGCCAGCGCCGCCAACTACAAACATACCATCGCCATCACGGCCCGCTTGCTTCAGCGCTGCCACAACACCAATCGCAATGTCGTCATCCTGCGCCCAAACCGCATCGATATCGGGGAAACGGCTCAGGAAATCCTGCATCACCTCAAACCCGTCATCCCGGTTCCAGTTGGCATGTTTGTGATCCAGCACGTTGACGCCTGAACCTTCCATTTCAGCCATGAAGGCGTCAAAGCGCTCATTATCGATCAGCGTAGGGATGCCACGCAGGATTACGATGTTGTCACCAGATTCCAGGCGGGTTTTCATATAAACTGCCGAAACACGGCCCATTTCCGGGTTGTTGCCAGCAACATAGATGTCTTCGATCCCGGGCTGGCTCAGGCCGCGATCAACAACTGTAATCCGTGCGCCGGAATTTTTGACGTTCAACACCGGATCGGTCAGCGGTTCGGATTCAAAAGGCAGAACAACAAGCGCATCGATCTTATGAACCGAAACAAGATCCTCTAGGGCACTCGCCTGTGCGCTTGGGTCTGGGGAGTTCACGAGGATAAGATCCACGTCAGGGTACAAGGCTTCAAGGCGCTTTTCAGCCTGTTCAGCATGCCAGTTCATACCAGCGGCCCAAGCGTGGGTCGGCGTTGGATAGCTGACACCGATTTTGATGTTTTCTGCGCTGGCTAGTGACGCGGTAATCGCTAACGCGCCTGTCAGGGCCATCGCACCAATTGCATTCAAGCGTTTCATCGTAATCTCCTCCCGAGATTTTGGACGCACCTTTCCTGTCCGGTGGCGCCCGGTTCGTTTTTTCAACATGGGGACAGGACCCCGGTTAGGAATTGGTAGTCTTAGTTAGTTTTGGCCTTTGCTTTGCCCCAGTCACCGCGCTGCAACCAGACAGCTATGATGATGATAAGGCCTTGCATGGTTCCGTTCAGATAGTTGGAAATCAGATCGGTAAAGTTCAGAATATTGCCGATAGTGGTCAGGATCAGCGCACCAAGGATCGTACCTCCAATCCGACCATATCCCCCTTTGAGAACAGTCCCCCCGATGATCACCGCGGCAATGGCCTCCAGCTCCCATAACACACCGGTCGATGAAGATGCCGACCCTAGGCGTGGCACATAGATGATGGTGGCCAGCGATACACAAAGTCCTTGAATGACATAGGTCATTGTTTTGACCCGGTCGACTTTGATGGCTGAATACTTCGCGACAGCTTCGTTCGACCCAATTGCCGTACAATAGCGGCCAAAGGCGGTGCGGTTTAAAAGGAACCACCCAAGAACCGCAACCACAATGAAGACCCAAACCGGGATCGGAAGACCTAGGAAGCTGCCGTAGTAGACAGGCCGATATGTGCCACGGATCGCGAAATCCAACGACAAGGTGCCGCCGTCAGCGAAGTATGTCACCAGAGAGCGGTAAATGCCCATAGTGCCAAGCGTCACAATAAAGGCCTCGATCTTGCCTTTGGTGGTCAGCATTCCGTTGATCCACCCCGCGCCAATACCCAAAACAATTGAACACCCACACCCCAGCAAAACAGTGGCGAGCCCAGGGCCCAAAGTTTCCACAGCGCTGTTCATGATGATAATCATAACACCAGCAATTGCAGCTGCCATTGACCCAACAGAAAGGTCGATGCCCCCCGCTGTGATGACGAATGTGGCTCCAACCGCGATAATCCCGATAAACGCAGACCGGGTTAGCAGGTTTGTCAGGTTGCCCTCACTCAAGAAAGCAGGGTTAAGTAGGAAACCAATGATGCAAAGCAGGATCAGGGCAATTGCCGGACCAGCCGTTTTGATGTCAAAACTCATCCGTTTTCCTTTTCCAAGGCTACTGTTTGCCAAGACAGTCATCCCCTGCCCTCCCGTTTCAGACCGGCGGCGTAGCGCACGATTTCGTTTTCGTTGATGTCGTCCCCTGTGAGAACGCCCATGACCTGACCGTCGCGCATCACCACAACACGGTGGCTGATCCCAATTACCTCGGGCATTTCAGATGATATCACGACCACCGAAACCCCTTCAGCCGCCAAGGCAGCAATGAAGTGATAAACCTGTTGCTTGGTACCAACGTCGATACCACGGGTCGGTTCGTCGATAATGACAACCTGCGGGTCGGTTTCTATAATTTTGGCCAACAACAGCTTTTGCTGGTTGCCGCCCGACATATCGCCGACATTGATCTTAGGATCACGAGCCCGAATATCAAACCGACGGATCGCGCGGGCCATTGCTTTATCCTCTGCCTTGGTGTCGATACCAAAACGCCTCACGAACTTGGGCAACGCAAACAAGGTCAGGTTGGGGCGCATTTGCTTGTCCAACAACAAGCCCTTGGCTTTGCGATCTTTGGTAAGATAGGCGACACCAGCATCCCGCGCCGCTGCGACCGATGCAAAGCGGGTTTCACGACCCTCAAAGAATACTTGCCCACTCTCAATGGGAGCCAATCCACAAACAGCCTCAAACACAGCGGTACGACCGGCACCAATCAAGCCAGAAAAGCCCAGGATTTCACCCTTGCGGAGGTCAAAACTCACATCACTAACGCCGCTAGAGTATAGATTTCGAACTTCAAGTACTAACTCAGCATCTACATCGACTTCATGCATGGGAGGATAGAGATCCGACAATTCACGGCCAACCATCATTTGTGCCATTGCATCCGGCGACAAGGCATCCGCATCCTTGGTGCCAATCCATTGCCCATCACGTAAAATCGTGATCCTGTCTGCAATCAGCTTAACTTCGGACAATTTGTGCGAAACAAAAACAACGGCAACACCGGTTTTCTTGAGCTTTTCGACCTGACGGAAGAATAGCGCTGTTTCAGCCTCAGTCAGGACTGCAGTTGGTTCGTCCATGATTAGAACCCGCGCGTTTCGGCTGATTGCTTTGACGATTTCAACCATCTGCTTTTCTGCAATGGACAAATCCGCTATCCGCGCAGACGTCGAAATATCCAGTCCAATTTCATCCAGATAGCCGCGAACTTTGTTTCGCATTGTTTCGCGGTCCAGGACGCCATTTCGGGTCAGTTCACGGCCCAAGTATATATTTTCTTCCACCGTCATCTGTTCGGCTAAGTTCAGTTCCTGGTGGATCAGGACAATGCCAAGCCGCTCCGCTCCACCGTCTGGAGGCAAAACGGTTTCCTCACCATCAAAAAGAATGCGACCTGACGTAGGCGTGTGAAAACCAGAGAGAACCTTCATCAGCGTGGATTTTCCTGCGCCATTCTCTCCGATCAAGGCATGAACTTCACCTGCCCGAATACCCATACTGACACTAAACAGCACCGGAACAGCCCCAAATGACTTACTGATCCGATCCGCCTCAAGAACCAATGTCGTACTGGATTGTCCGTCAAGCATGTTACCCTTCCCAACACAAATTCACATTTCGAAATGCTGTGCCATTTTGACCAATGTAAACCTTTTCATAGGCGATGTAAACCTTTACATATGGAAGGCCAAGTCTTCTCAACCGATCCGTTTCACGATATAGACCGCCCTAAGAGTCTGGAAAGAAATGCGGAATCCGGCCCAACAAATCACCGGACCAAGGATAAAGATTTTGAATAGATCAGCAGACCGGCCAGCTACAATCGAGGACGTTGCCAAGCTGGCGGGCGTATCAATTGCCACTGTTAGCCGTGCGATTCGAACGCCCAGGAAAGTTGCTGAAAGTACTCGCAAAAAGGTAACCGCTGCCATTGCTCGTACGGGCTACACCGCCAATGCCATGGCGCAAAATCTTCGAATGCAACGTTCTCGTATGGTTATGGTGTTAACCCAATCGATTGCTGATCCAAATTTTCCCGGAATACTAATAGGCTTAGAAAAAGCCGCTAATGAGTTGGGCTACGGCGTCCTCATTGGAAACACTGAAGGCACCGTATCTTTTGAAGAAAACCACATGCGGTTTTTATCTTCCGGAATGGTAGACGGCTTAATCCTGCTTACCGGCCACCTGCCAGTGGTAGGACATCCTAAAAACCCAATTTCCACTTTGCCACCGATCATCGCAGCAACCTGCCCCGTAAGCCATAAAGATGTATCCTATGTCGGAGTTGACGATGTCGGATCATCCAAAATGGCAACCGAATACCTGATATCGTTAGGTCATCGGAAAATCGCGTATGTATCGTCCGGCAGCAGCAACCCTATTTCGGATCTGCGGCAAGAGGGCTATGTCAAAGGGCTTGCTGAAGCCGCAGAACCCATCACAGAATGGAGGATCGAAGGCGATGGCTCCAGTGAGGGTGGTCGTGCTGCGATTGAACGGTTGTTTATCAAGGACACCCTGCCGACAGCCTTTTTCTGTTACAATGACGACACCGCAATTGGGGTCATTAGTGCGCTACAAATACGTGGCTACCGCGTGCCCGAAGATTTTTCCGTCATTGGCTTTGACGACATTCCCTTTTCCAACAACATTACGCCGGCGTTGACCACAGTACGTCAGCCGCGCAAACAAATCGGGGAAATAGCGATGGGATATCTCTTGGATGGACTGTCTGGAGAAGCGACGATTCCCAACCAGACACTTCTCCATGGCGATCTAGTTGTGCGAGAAAGCTGCGGCCCCAAGCTGACCTAGATCGTGGAGCAAGATCTAACGTTCCGCCAATGCGTCCACCCTTTCAGTCTGACGAGGCGCATATCTTTCAAACGCGTTGCAGCAAACGTGCCCAAGCGCGCTTGGAAAACTCTTCTTTTTGCGGTTCCAACATTTGTTGACCCAGAAACCAGTAAAAGAATTTTTCAAAGGGGAAGTTTCTGAAATATTCTGGTGCATACAAAAGGTTTTGTTGGAGCTCAACTGTCGTCCGACTTACAAGTGAGGCATGATGGTAATCGCATTTCGCACAGGTCAGAACTGGTTTCTTTTGCATCAGGGCTTCAAAGCCTACTGCCGAATTTTGTGACAGGATAATGTCAGATGCAGCGATTAAATCATGAATACTTGCCTCCGTGAGCCTTGCATTTGGATAGCGCGCGCAAACCTCGCGGAGCCGTCGCTTTTCCAGTTCTTTGTGAAGGGGATGCAATTTGACATACACGAGACCAGAAAACCTGGTGCAGGTGGTTTCAATGATCTCTTCCGAGGTCAGATAGTGCACCTGACTCGGGTATTTTTCGATATTTTGCAGCGGAATAAAGGCATTTGCTTTGAGCAGAAGCCTGATGCTCAGGGCCCACCGCTCCACGCATATGTTCGATTGGCGGTGAAGAGCCTGACTGTTTAGGTCATCCAGTCTCAGCGACACTACTGGAGGCATTCTGGGCTACATAAGGTCAGTAATCGGGCTGCTAGATCATGCTAGTAAGTACTGGCTGGGTGGTAGGAAACCCAGCGGGATGATCCTTTTCTTCAGTTTAGCTGGTGTGAACTCGAAAATAGGGCATTACTGGGGACCTTTTGCCAGGAACCTAGGGCGAGACCTACGGGGAGGACTTGTGGATCCTGAACTGGAACTGGTGCCGTTGCCGGGATCCAGAGGCGCTGGATGTGGGTCTGTTAAAGGAAACCACCTACCGTAGTTGTGCAAATTTGGACATACACGTACTGATAGACACCCCTAGGTACGTCAGTCGGTTTGAGAATTTTACCTCTCTCGATCACAGAACGCATCTAGCGAAAACCGGTAAGTCAGCCTTCGCCTTGGAGGACGATAATGCCACCTACTCTTAATGTTACATTATCTTCTGGTGCCATCGCAGCTTACACTGCAGTAGCAGATCTAGGGTGAATTTGGTTTTCATTATCGTTGATACACGATAGCGCTGCGGCTTCAGCCAACGGCCTGCCCAACAGGTACCCTTGGAGCTGATCACACCTCGAGTTCTGTAGCATTTCGAACTGTTCCTGCGTTTCGACACCTTCCACAGTAACCTTCATACCTAACGTGTGACCCAAGCCGACGATGGTCTCAATAATCTTGGTAACCAGAGGTGCCTGTTCCTGAAATCCAGTTAAGAACGATTGGTCAACTTTGACCTTATCAAAAGGGAACTGCCACAGATAGGCAAGGCTGGAATACCCAGTACCAAAATCATCCATAGCGATTGAAACTCCGAGCTTTTTTAGTTCTTTGAGCTGGGTAAAGGTGTTGGTTGTGTCATCGAGCAGGAAGCTTTCAGTTATTTCCAGCTCTAGCTGCGTTGACAAGAGCTTGGCTTCCCAAATGGCATGTTCAACAATCCCAGGTAGATTACCGCTCTTAAACTGGCCAACAGATAAGTTGACAGCTAGCTTTAAATGCCTTGGCCAATCAGAGGCAAACCGGCAAGCCGAATACAATACCCAAGTGCCAATGTCTTCAATCAGCCCCATTTCTTCTGCAATTGGAATGAAATCCGCAGGGCTGACAGATGTACCATTCTCCCGTTTAAGCCGGAGCAAAGCCTCAAACCCCAGAAGTTCGTTCGTTAATGTGGAATAGAGTGGTTGGTAGTTAATCTCAAACCCGTCATTGGCTAGAGCCCAATTCAACCTCTGCTCAATCTCACGGCGCAGCTGCAACTTTTCGTCCATCTGACTAACAAATTTACAAGCCCGGTTACGTCCCTCGGTCTTTGCATAGTACATTGCAATGTCCGCACTCTTGAGTAGCCGGGCCACATTTTTACCATCCTCAGGACCGCAAGCACTGCCAACACTTACTGTCGCTACAACCGAGTGACCATTTGCCAAAATTGGCTCGCGCATGGCTTCGACGATTTTTTGTGACACCTCTTCTACGGCCGTTACGTTGCTAACGTTCTTTTGAAGTACGGCAAATTCGTCGCCGCCAAGACGCGCAACAAACAAGTTTTCCTCTGACAGAGCACATATACGTTCAGCGCATGTCCTTAAGACTATGTCGCCAAGCTCATGCCCGAAAGAGTCATTGAAGGTCTTGAAATTATCAATATCCAAAAAGTGGACAGCAATATTGGATTCTTCCGCTAAGCAGTGCTCGACTGATTTGGTAAACGTTGCCCTATTCATTTGACCTGTAAGAACGTCATGAGCGGCAAGATAGTGGATCCGCTCATCTGCATTCCTTTTGGCCCGTAGGGCTCGAGCATAGGAAATAGACGGTCCCGACATACTTAAAATGATGAGCAAGACAATTGAACTGATTGCTACAATCAGGACTTTTTGAAGCAGAGTATCCTGTTCTGTAAGATCCAGATAAAAAGTAACTGATCCCATAACGGCCCCATCGACACCTGTAATGGGATGAAATATCACAGCATAAGATGTTGGCCGGAACTGCCCGTCCCCTGTAAATATTTGAATCTCATCTACCGCTGTAGCACTGGAAGAATGCCCATCAGCGGAACCATGATCATGCTGATCTTGCGGTTGAAGGGCCGTGATGAGTGTGTTTAGAGGCAATAACTGCTTGCCTTGCAATTGTGTCTCAGCCTGCGGTTCATGCGAGTGCGAATGCGCGTGATGGCTCGCTGGTGTACTATCAGAGGCCCCATGAAACGAACCGGTCGCAAATACTTGTTTTCCATGCGCGCCGTGGAACTCGAACCGGAAAACATCCCCAATCATTGCCAGGCGATGCAGCTCGGCTTCTGCATCTTCAGCGTCAGCGTTGCCGCTAAGGATCTGCTCAATTTGAGGCATATCTCGCTCAATGAAACCAGCAAATTCCGCCCCGGTATGCCAAGCTTGATCTTGTAAAATTGCGATTTTGCTCATGCGAAGTACATATGCTGCGCTAACCGCAGCGGCTAAACCAATGAAACAAAATATTGCGACCTTCAGCTTCACCATGACTAAGTTGCTCCTCGCACAGATAGGTGAGCACTGATGGCATTCGGGGATAAAAATAACGTAAATTTCCAGTTCCACCTGCCGCGGGAGACGTGGCTGGTTCTCGTTCGAACCCCTCGCGATTGGGCTGTTCTCTGGCTGGAGTTAAAAATATTGCCCCAAAGACAAATTCGGAACGCAGTCAGCAATTATGTTTCAAATTTTCGAAAAATGAGTGTCTAAGCCCGCTGTCCATCTCCAACCATGCTGGTGAGCAACCTAGACCAGCAAGAAACGTCTGCGCGAACAACCTTTGATCAAGAGCTGAGTATCTAAAAGCATCTATACAATAAAACCTACATAGCGACGTATAGATGTTTACAACCTTTGGACCTGTCGCGGTTTGATGCCGCTCCTTTGATAGCATTTACTGCAACAAAGGAGACTGACTATGGGACTGAAG
>NZ_WQLV01000022.1 GCF_009753675.1 Parasedimentitalea huanghaiensis
ACAAACCTATTATCGCTGGAAGAAGAAGTACGGCGGAATGGGCACAGAACAACTCAAGGAACTGAAGCGGCTCCAGAAGGAGAATGAGCGCCTGCGCCGGGCAGTATCGGATCTGACCCTGGACAAATTGATCCTGTCGGAGGCCGCCAAGGGAAACTTCTGAACCCCTCGCGTCGCCGTGCTTGCATCGACCTTGTGCGTAGCCAGATGAACGTTTCCGAACGTCGCGTTTGTCGCGTCTTGGGTCAACACCGATCCACGCAACGGTGATTACCACAGGGGCGTGCCGATGAAGACCGCCTGGTCGCAGACATGATCGAGCTGACTCGCCAGTATGGTCGATACGGTTATCGCCGGATTGCAACTTTGCTGAGAGATGCGGGCTGGCAGGTGAATGACAAACGTGTCGAACTCTTGTGGCGACGTGAGGGGCTGAAAGTGCCAATGAAACAACCGAAGAAGGGGCGGCTGTGGCTGAACGATGGATCTTGTGTCCGGCTACGCCCCGAATATCGCAATCATGTCTGGTCGTATGATTTCGTGCATCACCGTACTTACGATGGCAGGGCGTTCAGGACATTGAATATCCTGGATGAACACAGCCGGGAATGCCTGGCGATCCGCGTGAAGCGAAAGCTGAACTCGACCGAGGTCATCGACGCAGTGACGGACCTGTTCATTCTTGGCGGTGTGCCCGCATACATTCGATCAGACAACGTCCTATATTCGGAAAGTTTTGCTGGATCGGGCATCAGGTCAGGGTGCATCAGGCCATCCTGAGGCACTGTAATTATGGTCCCAAGCGGGTTCCGCAGTCAAGAAGTGGTCTCACCCATAGCAAACACAGAGTACGCAGTTATGCGGCTCTCACCGTCCTTAAAACGAGATCACAAATTCCAAGCGGAAGACCCAAACATTATCTACGAGGTCGGTTCACGCCTCCACGGCCACTACAGAGAGAGGTCCTTCCGCCTGGGCTCACCCCTTCAAAGAAGGGGCGATAGGGTTCGCCGTTTTTGACAATGGCATGCACAGTGCGCGCCATCTTTGCGGCAATTGCAGTATAGGCTTTGCGCCTGAGATGTTTATTGAATCTGTCGTGTGAGATGTAGCGTTCGTATTTGTCACGAAAGCTGTTGGCACGCTGGAGAATGGCGACCTGACCCGCCAACCATAGGGTTCGCCGCAAACGGGCGTTGCCGTATTTTGACAGTTTGGTTTGACCATGAAACATGCCGGACTGATATGTTGCCAGATCCATTCCACAGAATTTGAGAAACTGGCGGTGATGGCGGAAGCGACGTAGATCACCAGCTTCTGCCAAGATCGTGAGGGCGTTGATCGGACCAACGCCGGGAACTGACGTCAGCAGTCGGTAATCTTCGTGATCCGACAAAAGGTCGTCGGCGCGCGCCTCAATCTCGTTACGTTGCCGAATAAGACTGCGACCCTCGCTCAGAACCAGGCGGAACATCCGGATTGCGTCAGACTTTTCAGATACTGGCAATGCGACTGAAGCCTTAGCAGTCTCATATATATCTGAAAGCAATTGAGTTTTGGAAACTTTGCGGCCGACAACCTGCCATGCGACTTTGGTGAACTCTTCCTTAGTGAGAGCCGTTATGAAATAGGGTGACGGAAACATCTCGAGGAACGCCAGGAACCAATCTGTGCGGGAGGAACGGTGAAACCGTTCCGCTTCCGGGAAATACAGCGGCAGATAGTGGGTCAGAATCCGGTGCCAGAGTTCGGTTTTGGATTTGGAAACGATGTCATGGGTTTTTGAAATCTCCTGAATATCATTGGTGCCAAATGCCAGTGGGTCATGGAAAAACTGAACCAGCCCGATCTGTAACATATGAAGGATGACCTGCGCGTCCTTCGGGTCGTTCTTATCCCAACTGTTGTTCAGGGCTTCACGGGTCCGGGCAAGAGCCACCGAAGAAACAAGCTTGAGCTCGAAACCGGCCTGACCAAGATGGTGAGCCAGAACTCTGTGATAATTGCCCGTTGCCTCGAAAGCGATCCGGATCGGCCTTCTATAATCCATCAGCAAGGTGGTCAGCCGGTCGTAATCTTCGCGGGTGTTCTGAATGGTCAAGCGACGGCTGCGCTTCTTGCCTGGAACTTCGATCAAAATCTCGTGGCGATGTTTAGCGATATCAAGTGCTACCAGAACGGGCGCATCAGGTGTAATCTTGTGGTCGGTCATAATCGGTCTCCTCTTCAGTGTGATTTGCACAAAACCACTGTAGAGACCCGAGGTCCGGTTATGGCCAACTGCTCCGCTCGATGAGCGGCTCCGCAGGTCGCCATAACCCATAAATCAACGTGTTTCCGAAGGTGCTACGGTCCCGAGTTTATTGCGGAAGCGGTTAGAAACTGGATCAAAGCCGTTGGGGCCAAGACGGCCTACATTGAGCCTGGATCGCCCTGGGAGAACGGATACTGCGAGAGCTTCAACGGCGAATGCGAGACGAATTGCTGAACGGTGAAATCTTCTACTCGCTACGTGAGGCGCAAATCATCATCGAAAGCTGGAGGAACCACTACAACACCAAACGACCACATAGTGCTCTGGGATACTGTCCACCCGCGCCAGAGGTCATCCTCCAGAAGGTCCAAGGGCCGACAATGCACTAACTTTCAAACTGGACCACTTAAGTGGGGCTGCTCACAGAGGAAAAGACAAAAACGCCAGCGCGGGTAAAAAGCCACGTACAATCTTATGCATAGGAGGCAAAATCCGGATCAATTCTAAATTGATCGTAAAGAAACCGTCAAATCTCAACCTGTCAACCTAAAGTATAGCCGTCGACGCCAGAATATCGCAGTTTACCTTAGAGTTTTCCTTGATTGTAAGGCGGGCGGTTAAAGAACTACTCACAAACAAGATGATGCCAGCGTGGTAAATCTAGAACGCACTTGGTCAGTAGTTGGTGCCCCCGCTAAGCAAAACCTAGCTTTCACCGCTTACAAATTGAGAACGTAATCTGCGATCCCGACCAGAAACTTCCAACGTCTGGCCCAACACTCCTCGTAACACATCCCGAACGATATACTCCGGCACCCCCAAATCCACTAACCGGGTCACGGCGCCCTGTGGGGAGTTGGTGTGCAGCGTCGACAGCACCATGCGCCCAACCAGCGCAGCGCGGCATGCAATTTCGGCAGTCTCCTGATCACGGATCTCGCCTATCATGATCACATTTGGGTCCTGCCGCAAAAACGCCCGCAGAGCCTTAGCAAAGGTCATACCGATCTCTTCATGCACCTGAACCTGCTCAATCCCAGGTAAATTATATTCCACAGGGTCTTCGATTGTCAGAATTTTACGATCGTCGCGGTTAAGATGGGAGAGCGCAGTATACAATGTTGTGGTCTTGCCTGATCCGGTTGGTCCAGTGACCAGAAATAACCCGCTGGGCTGTTCTATCACAGATTTGATTTGCTGGGTGATTTCACCGTTGAACCCTAGTTGCGCCCAGCCTAGCCGCAGTGCCTTGGGGTCGAGCACCCGCGCAACGATGCTCTCACCATAGGCGGTGGGAACCGAAGAGACGCGAAAATCAATTTTGCGGCCAGCTAGGTTTAATGTAATGCGCCCATCTTGTGGCAGTCGGCGTTCAGACACATTCATTGAGGCCATCACCTTGACCCGAGCTAGGATCGATTTCGCATCCAGCCCCCTGTCAACTAGTTGAGACTTCAACAGACCATGTACCCTAAATCTGATACGCAACCCGTCTTCCTGAGCTTCAAAATGAATATCGGATGCACCTAGAGCCACCGCATCGTCAAACATCGAAGACACGAAGCGGATGACTGGACCGTCGCTCTCATCGCTCCGTGCCGCCTGCTGGTCAATTTGGCGCTGCTGATCCGAAGTCAAAGCGTGGTCATCCCCTCCCTGTGATGCGGACAACATCGTTCTGACAACCCGTGCCGAAGTAACCGCAAAAATCACACCACCATCCAGATGGAAGTTCAGCTCGTCTTGGATTGCCTTGTCGCAAGGTTTGCTAAGAAGGATCAGAGGGGGCCCCTGTGGCGCAAGCACAGGAGCCAGCGCGTTAGAGCTGCAGTAGTTAGGCGACAGTAAGCCCAGCCGTGTGGTATCCAGTCGGTAATCCGAGATGTCTACGACGTAGCGCAACCCGGCCAATTCAGCGACATGCGGAAGTAGCGTGTCCTCTTCTATCAATCCTAGTTTGAGAAGAGCCCTGTCTAGTGTAATAGCTTCGCTAATAGTTACAGACAGACCTCTCTCAACATCGACTTCACTGAGAAGTTCGTTGGCTAACAGCAGATCTGCTAAATCCTGGTTCGTGGTTGTCGAAGAAATCATAAAGGTAACTTGGATGCGCGTTGAATTTTTCTCTATAGGTTGTACCAGACTTACGACCAAGTTCTGGAAATTGAAAGATTACGTTTAATGACCTCTCATTTTGCCCGTTGGGCTGGATTGCTCACACGGACACCCCTAATCGGCTTAATACGTTGGATCTATCTGCCAGGCTTTGCACGACAATGGTCAACTAAAATCCATACTGATACCATTCAACCGGACGCCTCCTCATTCATGGCAATCAAAACGGGGGATTTAATCGATCTTGAACTCGGAGAGCCGTTGTTTCTAACAAAGCGTATCCCTCTCCCCGTCGCGGCTAAGAAAAACCTTAACAAAATCATTGATATGCAGATTAAGCAGTCCACCCCCGGCCGAGGTGAGAATGTGGTGTGGAGATCAATATTTGCTAACAAATCAAAACAGGAAATCGAAGTTAGAGTTGCTCTTGTTAAAAGGCCAGTATTGGTGAAGCTCGAAGCCGATGTTGCGGCACGAGGTGCCCAACTGAGAACCGTAAGGCTAGCCAACTTTCCACGGGTCAAACCCTTGCTAGATAATAGACAAACGACAGACAGGGGCCGACGATTTTGGAGCTATATTATCGCCAGTGCCAGCGTTGTATTTTGCATGCTTATTCTTGTACAAACCAGCGCAAACCTCAAAGCACAGAATAACCAAGTGCAACTCCTGCAAGACAAAAAGACCAGCCTTGAGCGGGAGGCAGTGCAATTACGAAAACGGCTCGATCAAAGTAACGCCAATTTCGCAGAAATCTCACAAGATATTCACCTTTTCGAAGCTGGCTTCCTGCGCCTCCCCTTAATCTTGGATCTCACCCAGACCCTAGATGACAGTACATGGATTTCTAACCTCTCACTTAACACCGAGGCACTCAATATTTCCGGATTTTCGGGCAGAGAGATAACTACGATCATATCTGATCTACGTGCGCTGTCATGGGTCAGCGGGGTTGAACTTCAGGGCCCAATCTCATTTGATAGCTTTTCACGGCGTAATCGGTTTGATCTCTCGATTGAGCTCGAAGGCATGGAAGATATAGCCAAATGATAGATCTACGTTCACTTCTCCCAGTTTTTGTAACTGTGATGTCCATGGCGATCGTCGGCTACCTCTTGTTGATCTACCCCGTTTATGGGCGAGGAGAGCAGCTACGTCAAAGCGCAGTTCAACTTCGGCATGAAATCAAGGCGTTGCAGACAAGGATAACTGCCTTGCAAACAGATGAAGCTACGGTTGAGTTCCCCAAGAAATTACTATGGATAGCTCCATCAGAAGCAGATGCTGAAATCTCTTTTCAGGACACAATCGTGAGATTGGCAGAGTCACTTAGATTAAGCCTTTCAAGTTTTGGCCCCCAAAAACCATTTGAAAGGACAACACACAAAACAATCTCCTCGGATCTGGAAGGGAACGGTAATCTCCAGGATTTCTATGCTTTCTTAGCGTCTGTTGAGAAACTTTCGCCAAGAGTAACCATCGCAACAATGCGGGTTCGTCCAAACCCTGGACCAGATTCTTCAGCCGAAAACGTTGAGGTCTATTTTCAGATTTCTTTGTGGGCATTCTGGGAGGAATTGAGTTGAAACGGCTTCGAAGATTGCTTCCACCCCCTTTGATGATTCTAATGGTGTTTCTAGTGTTCTGGATCGCCCTTGGAAGCCCAGTCACTTCACAATATGAAAGCCCGGTTACAGAAAAGAGTACTTCAGGAGCTATCGCAGCCAACTCAAACACCGGAGTATTCGACCTTCAGTCGCCAGGAATTTATTCAGAAACACTTGAACGTGCAAACCTGCGTCCGCTGTTTTCGGAAACCCGCCGGGAACCCGCAGCAATTTCGGCTCCCAAAGAAGAACCAATAATTGCTGACGTAGAACCGCAAGAAACTGATATTGAAGAGCCCCCAGCAATGCCTCTCCCGCCACAACTTGAATATCGAGGCTTCATGAAGTCAAGCTCTTCGATCCGCGCTCTTTTGTCAGACATTCAAACTGGAGAAGAAAACTGGGTTTCTAAAGGAGACGTGATTTCCCAGTGGCGTGTTGCCAAAGTGTCAAACATTCAAGTTCATCTGCAACTTGAAGACTTTGTACATATTGTTGAAATCAATCGTTAAGAGTAGAGGGAAGGTGAAGTTCTAGGGTGAAGTAAAAATGCTTAGATTAATATGCGCGTCACTCATCCTAATGTTAACGTCTTGCACTGAAACTACCACCACCAGTTCGGGAATTTTTGGCGATGATGTGACTGTCGAACGAGACCCCCTCATTTCAAGGAACTCTGAATTTTCCGGTCAAAATGAAGGGGGGGTTCGCCCAGGTGCAATGTCGCGAGGAACAGATCAATTCTTGAACCCAGCGGACGGCCGCAACCAAAATAGATCGCAAGCAATTGTAGTCCCTAGGGACGGGAAGCTTGTTGAGGTATCGCTGGTAAATGCAAGTATTTCTTCAGCTGCCCAAGCCGTTCTTGGAGATGCTTTGAAAAAACAGTTTACTGTTAGCGACCAGGTGAATGGCACGGTAACCATCCAATCTACGGGGCCTATTCCAAAGGACGCATTGCTTGAACTGTTTTCAGCAGCTCTCTCCGCTAATGGAGCACGAATTGAAAAAAGCGGCAAAGTTCTCAAAATCGTACCCGGTACCACTGGTAATCGAACTTTTCGACTCGCTTCCAGCGGCGTTGGAAACGGTGCCTCCATCATAGTTGCACCATTGGAGTACATTTCTTCCGCGCAAATGGTAAATCTACTTCAGCCCCTAGTTGCAGAAGGGCTAACAGCTATCGCAGACAAACGGCGTAACTTGATCATGATGACTGGCACTCCAGCCCAATTGGAAGCCGCGCTGGATGCGCTGAACCTCTTTGACGTGGATGTTCTTTCTGGGAAATCCATTGCACTTGTAGAGCTAAACTCGGCTGACCCTGAAGCGATAGTAGATGAACTCAAGGTTATTTTCGAAAATGAAGAAGGTGGAAACCTAGAAGGCGTTGTAGAGTTCATCCCAAACAAACGACTAGGTTCAGTATTAATCATTTCATCTCGCTCTCGGTACCTCCCAACTGCTCAAAAGTGGATCAGGGAACTTGACCGCACGGCGAGTGGTGCAAGTCGATACATCGAAACGTATGAGCTGCAAAACCGGAGCGCGACAGATGTGGCTCCAATACTTAGCAGCCTTCTTGCAAGTGAAGCCAGCACATCGGGCGAGAGCCAGTCTCAGACTTCCGCGAACACTGGAAGTACAGGTTCGCGCGTGGCCGCAGATAAAGCCCGAAACTCACTACTGATCAAAGCAACACGTAGTGAACATCGTGAGGTGCGCGCGCTCCTAAATGAAATCGACAGCAGTCCACAACAAGTTATGCTTGAAGCCACTATTGCAGAGGTGACTTTGAACGACGAGATCGGTCTTGGCGTGCGTTGGTTTTTTGAAACTGGAAATTTTGATTTCACCTTCTCTGACAACGACAGCGGAAGCGTAAACAGTAGTTTCCCTGGTTTTTCGGCAGTTTTCGGATCCAACAGTGCTGCTGCGGCTATCAATGCCTTGGCCGGTGTAACAGACGTGAAGATCATCTCATCGCCGACGCTGATGGTTTTAGACAACGAAGAAGCCATACTGCAGATCGGCGACCAGGTCCCCATTGCAACGCAATCCTCCACCTCTAACTCGGATGGGAATGCCCCAACAATTACTACAATCGAATATCGCGATACCGGAGTAATTCTAACTGTAAAGCCAAGTATAAATCGCAACGGTCGCGTTGTGTTGGACATATCGCAAGAGATTAGCACCGTATCCGAAACGGTAACCTCAGGCATAGACTCACCTACTATTCGCCAACGAAAGATTGCCACCAACGTTTTACTAAACGACGGCACAACGTTAGCGTTGGGTGGGCTTGTGCAAGAAAGCGACTCTACAACGGTCAGCAAGATACCAGGATTGGGAGATATCCCTGTCGCAGGCAGTCTGTTCCGGAACACCAACAGCAAGAAACGTCGGACTGAACTCCTCATTCTTATCCGTCCGCGTGTAGTACATACGGAAAACGATGCTCGAACGGTAACTGAGCATTGGCGAAATAAATTGTCTGGCTCAAATTCAATCCTAAGGACAGGCCTCGGAAATCCAAGGCATCAGATTAGTGAAATACTAAAGTAAACTACTGACATGGCTGAATTCTATTACACTGGATACGATGCGAACGGCCAGACAGAACGTGGAAGCATAACTTCCGCGTCAGAGCAGCTTGCCTTTGAGCTTTTACAATCCAGGGGGATCACAGTCTTTGATCTTCGAGAAGATGAAAGCACTACAACAAACGACCTTCCGTGGTATCGCAAGGACATAAAATTTGGACACCAAGAACTAGCTTTGGAGGAACAGGCAGCAACTGCAGACTTGCTGGCAACTCTTTTTTCCTCTCAGCTTCCCGTATCAGAAGTCTTTAGGATTGCAGCACTGTCGACTGAAAACCCGAAGGTAAAAAGTCAATTTGAACGGATCAGGCAACTTGTTGACGATGGAACAAGTTTGGCAAGAGCATTTGAGACTGAAAATCGGCTTTTTTCACCGGTGTTTATTTCTTTCTTGGGAGTAAGTGACAAGGCAAACGCCCTACCTTTGCTACTAAGATCGCTGTCTTCCTTTTTCCTGAAATTGAACGAAACACGTCAAAAAATCATTTCGGCGCTCATCTACCCAGCCATCTTGATGATCGCTGCCTGTGGTCTGCTCCTGGTTGTTGTTTTGTATCTTGCCCCCAATCTTGAACCACTTTTTAGAGCAGCGGACAGAAAGCCTCCCGACACACTGTCTGCTTTGCTCCAGATTAACATCATTGTCAGCAGCTATTGGCATTGGATGCTTCTAGGCTTGGTTGGTAGCTTCCTGCTGCTCGGAGTATCCCTTCAACAGCAACGTTCGAGGATCATTTTCTACGATCTAGCGCTCCGTGTTCCACTAATTGGGAAATTGCTGCGTTTTTCAGCTTTGGCACGTCTCACTCAAGCGACAGAGCTACTATTGACTTCGGGCCAACCCTTGCCGTTGGCCTTAAGACAAGCCGTTGAGTCAATGGGGGCATCCGCTGGGTTTGGTCAACTCTTCAAGCGGGCAGCAACTACTCTTGAAGCAGGCGGAACCGCCTCGAGTGTTATTTCTGAACATCGGCTTGTTCCCGCAAACTATAAAGAGTTGTTTCGAATTGGCGAAGAAACAAACAGATTACCAACCACCTTGGTTGCTCTTTCCGAGACCCTAAATGCCCAGGTCGACCGCCACGCGCAGCGCCTTCTTTCAATGTTAACACCGATGCTGACATTGGTATTGGGGCTAGGAATTGGTTACCTGATCTTTACATTGATGGGCGCAATTCTGGAAATTAACGAAATTGCTTTCTGATGTGACCCACCGGTCTCGCTCTTCCGGGTTCACCTTGCTTGAAGCTATGCTTGCGATGGCAATTCTAGGAATGGTACTAGCTGGGATTTTTACAGTTACCTCACGCTCGTTAAGTCAGCTTGGTCTCGCCACAAGGGAGCTTAATGACTCCGAAATGGCGCGTGCGCTATTGGACGAATACTTAGGAACTTATCCGGAGATGCCTGCGTCCGGCACATATCAGGGAGCTTGGAGTTGGCAGGTTAGAGAAGAACAGACCATTGGCCTCCAGCCGTCCCAAATGGATGAGAGTATTAGTTTTATTAGGGTAACTGTCACCGTTGAACGCCTTAACTCTCGCTTGGCCACTCCACTGTCGCTTACTGCCACCACCGCCCGGCGGCCAGAAAGCTAATGACCAAAAGAAAACCCAACTTAGGCATTTCACAACTCGAGGTGCTGATTTCACTCGCGGTTATGGGTCTAATAGCCGTGCTTTTGGCGAATGTATTGAACTTCTCCCGTATGTCACTCAACCGGGCACAGGAAGTTTCCTCTGAGGTGGGGTTATTTCTCACCCGTAATTCGCTCCGCCACTGGGGCGAAGAGATCCCTCTAAGCTACAATAACGAAACTGTATCTGGGTATTTTCATGGAAAAAATACCGACCTTCGATTTCATACTCTTATCAGCAATGACTCTTTCTGGGGCGGTGAACTCACGACGGTTCACCTACATGAAGACAATGGAACACTAACGGCAGAATTGGATGGTCTTGATGCGCAGACGCGGAAACCTCTTCAAACCCAACATCTACTTGCTAAAGATATTCAAAGCTTCCGCATCAGCTACTATGGAACCAAACACGGTGAACCAAAAGCCCGTTGGCACCAAAGTTGGGACGAAGCGACCAGCCTTCCTACCCTGACGAAAATCGAATGGGACGTCGCCTCCTCTGCAGCACCCCCACTTATCCTGCATCCCGCAAAACGAGATCGACAGTCTGTACTTTCCTTAGGTGACGTTATTCCACGCCACTAGCTTTTTCACATGGAAAGATCACCATCTTCGTTTTCACCGCCGGGATGTCCGTCGCGCCCATAGGTGACTAGATCAAAGGCTTTATCCGTGCCGGGGCTACGATACAGCAGGATACGACCCCACGGGTCTGAAATATCCTCTTCCTTGTCCATATAGGGTCCCCGCCAGCCTTTGGCCCCAGTGGGCGCAGACAATAGCGCTTTCAGCCCCTCCGCCTCACTGGGATACCGGCCCAGATCGATGTAATAAAGCTGCAATGCGCCTTTTACATTCTCCATCTGCGCCTCGGCCACCATCGTTTTAGCGCGACCAAAGTTGCCCATCAGTCGTGGCGCAGCCAGTCCAACCACCAGTGCAATGATGGCCAGCACCACCATGATTTCCAGCAGCGAGATACCGGCGTTTCGTTTACGGCGAACGGGGCGCGAGGTCATTGGAATTCCTTACAGAAATAGCGGATCAAAAAAGATCAAAACAAACATCGAATAGGCGATAAACGGGCCAAATGGAATCCCTTCCTGATCCGAACCGCCACGCATATGCGCAACCGCAACACCCACAATTCCACCAACCGAGGAGAGCAGGATAAACTCGGGCAATTGCCAGGGACCCAGCAACACCGCACCAGCGCCAAACAGCTTGGCATCGCCAATCCCCAGCCCTTCGCCCCCGGTGCGCCGAAAATGCAATTCTCCCACCGCCCATAGCAAGGCGTATAAGACCGCCCCCGCGATCAGGTTGATCAACAGCACGCCGGGGTCCGTTCCCCCATGATAGGCAATTGCAATCAGCACCACTGTGCCGGTGGCCAGATCGGGGATCTCAAAATGAGTGAGATCATGCTGGCTTAGCCAGATCAATGGCGGGCATATCGCCACAGCCATTGCCACCTGCCAAATATCCACCGTATTGGCCAACATCACCAGGGTCACCGTATAAATCACCCCAAAACCTGCTGCCCGGTGGCTGACAATCCGCCTCAACAATGCAAATGTTCCCTATGACCTATCGCGTTGAAATTTCCCGCAACCCTAGGCGCGGCGTGGTGCTGATCGCAACCCTGGCCTCGCTGATTTTGGTGATGGGGCTGATCACCCTGTTGCAGGCCCGATCGCTGGCCGCAACCAAGGTGATGAAACGCCTGGCCAACAACCACCAACTGGCGCTGGATCACAGCAGTGTCCGCGAGATGCTACGCCCTCTGGTGGGCGAGGCAATGATCCGTTTTGACGAGGAAACCACCCTGCGCCTGAACAGCACGCCTCTGCGGGTGGAGTTCGACGGCGCCACTTATGAAATCACCGCACAGGATCCGGGTGGGTTGGTTGACCTCTACCGCACCCCGCCCTCGGTGGCCGATCTGCTGTTGACCTCACCCCAACTGCGGGAATTGCAGGCCATGAAAGCGGTTGAGGCGCGAGGCCTGCCCCTGCGCCAACTGGCGGCGCAAGTGGGGCTGGCCGAGGCACCCACTTGGCTGACCACGCGGTCGCGTGAGCGCAGGGTGAATGCGGTGACATTGGCGGAGTTTTATCCAAATGGGGCCGAGCAGGTGCTGGTGCCGCGACCAGATCATAGGCAGCCGCGTGAGGTGGTTTTGGACATCCGGAAAGTTGCTGAATAAGGCAACTGCTTTGCCTATGTCATGGCGAGGCTGGCCGCCGTCGCCTATCACATGATACGGGCCGATTTCTATGCCAGGTAACCAGTCGCCGGTGATTTGCCGCCTGATCGGGGGGCTGATGGAGTTGCAACGGATCAACCAAAGAGTATGCAAGCAGGCGAAGAATTTGGGTTGGCGGCCTTTATGGGCTGACGCCTTGAATGCCAAAAGGTCGCATAACACAACCATATCAAGGATGAAATGACTTTATGGCAGCATCCATTCTCTCTCTATCGACAACGTCGACAACGATAATATTTTCAGCCAAGAAATTTTCTCCAAGCTCTTCAGAGAGCTCAGTATCTTGCTGCAACCTGTATTTGTCATAAAAGTTTACATTTATCGTTTCACCATCAACGACTGCCTGAACCTCAAAACATCCCTTGGAAGAAAGTTCCCAGGCATAGTCATCGAAGTCTTCGGGGTATTTCACATAATTCATACAATTACCTCGTACATGAAATGCTCTGACACGCCTCTATATATTGATCAGGGGTTAGGTTTGAGCCTGGCTTTGGGGCAATTTCAAAATGAGATGGGTCGCGCCCCCTCTGGATAATATCCAATGTATCCGGAACTGTTGATCGGTCAATTTGGTGAGGATCAAACCCTTTTGACGCGACACTTTCTGGGTTATCAAAGACAGAAACCCCATGAGTTGGCTTAACAAAACCTGTTGCTGGATCAACCTTGTAGTCGTTTGGCCTTGGCGTGAAGTCGGGGACTTGCCCTGGACGAGCACCACGAAAAAATTTCTTACCAATGCCTATAACTGGTTCAACGATTTTGGCGACTACCCGTGCTTTCCCGACAACGATCTCACCGGCCCCCATAACAACGCCGCTAATATCTCCGTTTACAACTGATTTAACACTCCGTATTGCACCATTAATGCCAATCACCTCTCCAATAATGCTATTTTCGGGATCATACTCGTTAGTAACATCAATCCCGTTACGCGCAGCTCTGTTGGCTAGAGAATAGTAATCTCCTAATTGATCCTCATCTCTTAACCCATCGTCTGGCGGGCCAAAATCTCCGCATTTAGTTTTCTCGCAGTTTCCGTTCGGATCAAGTTTATTGATTGGATCGTTAAAGCTGTACGAATACCTATTTGTCCCCACCCCTGGCTTCGTCACCTCAAACCAATCGGGTTGGATGAACATGGCCTGGGCTTGGGGGGCGAGGCTGGTGAAGAGCAGCGCGCAGAGGAGATATTTAAGGCGAGTGAGCATCAGGGGCGCTCTGTATTATGAGTTTGATCTATGGTGAGATGCGGCGCCCAAGGTGAGACCTCAGGCGCCGGTTGCAATGTCAGTGGACCGTCGGGTGCATCGCCGCGGGCTTGGCTGCCTTGGGATCCGTCGGAATGAACAGCGCCAGCTCGGGGTCATAGTAGCGGGCGTTGAGATACATCAGCCCGGCCGCCTCATCCTCGCGCTCGCCGATATAGCCGATGTCCTCTTTCGCCGGGTAGGAGGCCATGGCGGTGTCATGGATGGTTTCCCGCTCGTCACCAAATGGCGCAAAGTCGCGACGGACGTCTTTGGTGCCGGTGGCATTGGTGATAGAGAACACGCTGCCCAGCTGGTCGCGGTGCAGGTATTTCACCTCTTTGAAGGTCCCGCCCTCGTAAGACATCCGGACATTACTGTGTGGATACCAATGCGCCTGCTCGGGTTCATTTGGCGCCTGTACCAGCTCCACCCCGCCCACATAAAGCGATGTGGTGACGGCGCCATTCACCGTCTCGATCCGTTTTAAGCGGCTACCATCTGCACCATAGACATATTCGGTCTGATCACCATTCAGGGCGGTGACTGTCAGCGGCCGGTTCTCACCGTCGTAAGTCATCACCTTGCCATTCAGCCCCGTGGTCATGTTGCCATTGGCATCGTAGGTGAAGCTATCGCCGCCGGTGATCTGCTTGGGCGCGTGATCCACCGGGCTGCTGGAATAGTCATAGCTGCCGACAAAACTGTTCGACGCCATCGCGCCGTCACTCCGGTAGCTAAAGACCTGATCCTGAGGCTTAGCTCCGGTCCAGGACCCAACCGTACCACAGGTCTTGCCCGCCGCATCCAGATCCGCCGCCACCAAGAGACGCCCGGCATAGTCATAACAATAATTGAACCGTGAACGCTGAACCCCCGACCATTGTCGGTTTACCCGCCCGGTTGCAGAGCGATAATAGCGGCGTCGATCCAAGTAGGCCGTTCCAGCCACATCGTGGACATGGATTTTGTTAGTCCACCCACGCGCTACATCGTACTGCACCTCTTCACGCACACCACTGGAGAAGTCGGTCCAGGTTGGCTGGCTGCGCAGATTGTAGCTGGTGTTGGTCACATAGTTACCAAAGCCCGTTACCCGGCCCGCGGCGTCATAGGAGAATTCGGGGGTCCAAGCTCTTAGGGTCCAAGCTTGTTCGCTACCCGTTCCATAAGGGAGACGTTCTTTGACCAAAGCACCAGAGGTGTCGAACTCCCGTTCTATCCAATAGAAATTGCCGCCAGAATGAATGTCGTAGTGCCGCTCACCGGCCCGGTTTCCGTTCTCATCATATCCGTATTGAACCATGTGGTTCGCATTGTTTTGCCGAGTAAGCATTCCGACATTGCTTCTGCCAACCAGCCAGTCATATGGCTCATCATACACGTATGTGGTGTTATCAGTACGTGAGGTGCCATTCTTGGTCCATGTCACCTGTTTTTGCGATACACGATCCAGCTCGTCATGGGAGAAAGCAATCTCCTGCCCCTTGGCATCCACTTGACGCGTCAGGTTGTTATTGGCGTCATACTCCATCGTCCAGTAGCCCAACCCCGGATCATCCGCAGTCAGACGGTTGCCGCGCGAGTCATAGGTATAGGTCCAGATCGCGCCACCAGGATCAGTTACACCAACCATGCGGTTCAATAGATCATAGCGATATTGAGTTGTGCGATACTGGCTTGATCCACTGTCAACATCAGTGTCTGCAACATCTCTCACCATCGACCTGAACAGATTACTGCGCGCGTCAAAAGTAGTCCAATTCTGTCCACAAATAGTTGCATCTGCAGTCGGATCAAAACAGTGCTCATCTTTTCGACTAACGCGGGGATGTGCGATCGCGACACCGTTTATCGTAAACGTATGTTTCTCATAGATCTGCTGGGTTTTACTGCCATCTGGATTGTAGGTCCAGGTTGGCCTATCCGCCGGGTCGTATTCAAATCGCGTTTTTGAGGTATCAGGAAGAACTGCAGATGAGGCAGCCCAGCTCAATGGGTTGGATTGCCAAGACAGGTTGCCACGCACATCGTAGCCGCGCACAGAAGTGATCAGATCGACTTCAGCCGAAGTACTACCTGTTGCTGCGGTTTTGTAAACCTCACCAAAGCCGTCAAAGTACTCCCGGCTTTCCTGTGTTGTGCTGCCAGAGACCGTGGATGGGGATTTGGTGATCTTGCGGATGTACTGCGCCGTAGCACTGCCAAAACTGTTGTATTGAGTGTCAACATAATTGCCACCAGGTACTGTTACATAGTCTTCGCGGCAATGTGCATCATAGGTGTAATCCGTCACCAGCCCATTGATATCCGTTACCAAATCCGGGGCCTGACAGGCTTCGTCCCAGGCCGTGGTAACGAGATGCCCCTTGGCGTTGGTTTCCGTCAGACGGAACAAATGGCGCGTGGTGTCATAGCTGTAGGTGGCGACATTCCCGCGCGGATTGGTGTGCTGTGTCAGGTTGCCATGGCTATCATAGGCGTATCGGTCCATTTCCAAATAGACCGTAGTTGGAATGACCCTGTCCCCGTCCCACAGGCGAACCCTTGTGAGCTGCCCCTTCACGGGGGTATCGTTATTTGTGTTCGACCCATCATAATAATACAGCTCACGCGACAGCCAATCAGACCGCCCCGCCGTATTGCTATGCCCCTCCATCTCAGTTTTCCAACGCGGCAAGGAAACAATGTAATTGGCCAGATGGGGACGGTAGGAAAATACAGTGATGGTATTATCACCAGCATCCAAGTCCGCACCAGCATTGGTGAATCCAAAATGTCTGACCCAGGAAAGTGGCCCGTAGTCAGTCCAGGCGAATTCCTTCTTGGTCTCGATCAACTGGTCCCCGCTTAAGGCAGACGTACGGCTTGCTGTTTTGGTCACACGATACGGACCGTTGCCAGACTGAACTCCGCTCCAGTCATTGATCACCTTTGAGTAGGTGGTGGTACCGTCAGTGGTGCGAATCTGAGACTTAATCTTGCCGCGCTGGGAAAAATGGTCGTTCAGATAAGTGGTGACAACAACCGGCCCCTCAGTCTCATTGCTCAGTTTGGGCAGATAGGCAGTGACGGTACGGTAGCCCAAAGAACGACGGTTCTCGTAGTCATATTTGCTGCCGACATAGGAAAACTGTGTTTGTCGTGACGATCCACGCCCATCGTTCACTGTGAGCGTATCCACAAGCTGGGATACACCCGGCACTCGGTTGTCATTGGTGTATTTTGTGGACGGTGCATAAGCCACTTCTGTTGCGCCACCCGCATCATTCGTAAACTGCGTCAACAGGTTCGCCACCTGACCATCGCCAAACCAAACCGTTCCAGATGTTGCGCTTTCTTGAACGAAGTCGATCAACCCATTGCCGTCAACATCCCCAGCTCCAATAAAGCCCGGTATACTGGGTAGGCCACTTGTTTCTGGTGGGATAAAGCTAGATCCGTTCGAAAGGAAGATATGAGCGGTGCTGGAGCCAAAGGCGAGAGTGTAATCTTGAACATCCCCTTCCCCGCAATTTTGTTGCCCATGAAAGTTACTTGGCGTGTTCACCACAATATCAGTAAGGCCGTCGCCGTTTACATCCCCTGCGGTTGCCACTTTTGACCCAGCGGCCAATCCTGTCAAAGGGCTATCCGCCCAAATTTGCGGTGGTAGAAAGTCATTTCCTGTAGACAGAGCAACATAAATCGCTGTCCCACCTGTCTTCGGCGCAACATAGACTAGATCCTGTTGACCGTCACCATTGACATCTGCGGGTACAAATTTTGCCAAAGGAAACGTATCAAGTTCATCAGTCAAGCTATGATAGGCGCCAAGGTTCCTAAAATCTACAGTCTTCCACCGTCGAGGAGAGGACGCCGGAAACTCACTATTGGCAACCGGAAACCCGGTCTCAGCTTCACCGTCAAAGTAGGACGGGGGATTATTGTAGTTGAACGTTGTACCATAAACCAGTTCCTTCATCCCATCGCCATCCATGTCAAGCTGGGCAAGCAAGGCTGAATGCTCGTTAAATTGACCGATTCCAATCGACTGCTTTGTCCCCGATTGACTGGCTAGACGGATATGGTCAACGCCTCCGCCTTGATTTTTCAGGTAGAATTCCTGATCGGAATTGTTGTCAAAATTGCCCGCAATAGGGTTGCCCACATAGTCGGTTCGATCAGAACTGATCTCATAGTTTGCGCCGTTAGATCCAAGCCCTACAAACCTAAGGGCGCCGCCTACTCGCGTCCACTCGCCTCCGCCTTGCTGATGAGTGTAGTCAGAATATGTTTCATGGAGCAGAAATCCGTAATCACGCCTTTGGGCATCTGGAGGCAAGATACCTTTAATAACGCTTGTGACACGGTCGTAGCCAAATACAGCGGAGGTCCTACCTATAACACTCGCGGAGGTCCTACCTATAACACTCCAAGCGGGGTGAGCAATTTTCGCGTTCAGAACAAAGTCGCCATTACTGTCTCTGCTTGCTTCAAACTGGGGTGGGGGGTTGGAAATCTGGAGGTTGCCCCCCCCCCAACAACTGGGAATAATGGAGGTTCCCCCCACCTTGTTATACAAATCTGCAAAAACAAGGTCGTCTTTGTTGTTGCCGTCGACATCTAGAACCTGCAATCCGCGGTGAAACACCTGTCCAGCAAAAGTCTGTTGGGTCAACGTATTCAAATCGGGCGCGTAAATCGAATTTCTGACTTTCCCGGGCAGCACACTGCCGCCATCGATGACACCGCTGTTTTGACTGTTCAGTGTAAAATCACTGCCGTAAGGCGTCACCGCTGTCAGCAGTGACGCACTGGTCACCGCGGCGGTTTGATACTCTAGATCATAGGCCCTAATTTTGGCTGATCCATCGTGAACAAAAACCGATCTTAACCGAAATTTCTGTTCGCCAAAATGTGAGCCAGAACCCACCGCATAAGAGCTCAAACGTGAACTTGGCTGGTCGTACCCAAAGGATACCTTGTACCCGTTGCCGTATTGTATATCGGCAGGGCGGTGTGCCCGGGCCTCAGCCTTGCTGCTAAAGTCATAATTGAAAGTGACAATATTTGGCGTAGCCTGGACATCTTGGATCTCAGTCAGCAGGAACTTGCGACGGAACAGGACATTGTATTCATCATCTGCTCCGTTCGATATATCCCCTGCGATAGCGCCAACAGACCGATAAATATATCGCACGCCCTTGGTGTTGGTGACTTCAAAGAATTCGACCTGCTTGCCGCCGATGGTCTGATATTTCATCTCGATCTTGCGATAGCTTTCCACCATCGTTGACAGGTTGCCACCCGCAAGGCAGCTGGCACTTTTTGTCTCTGTTACATAGCGATCCGGATAGGCGCGTGTAGTTGGCAAAGGTGCAAGGGCCTGCGCGTCTCTGCAGGCCAACAGTTCTGTGCCGTCCAGGCGGAACAGGTCATAATTATCATCGTATGTCGGTGTGCCGCCGCCAAGGCTTACCCGTTCAATGGTCGAAAACCCATTGAGCTGCCACCCAACACCCAACCACGTCTCAGGGCTCCCCTTACCCTTGAAGGAGGAATTATATGATAATCCCAGATTAGGCTCCAACCCGCGAAACGCTGGAATGTCGAAAGTTATTCTTTTCCGGAAAGACCCATCACTGTTCATCCCCTGCGGTGTTTTGACCTCCGGCATTACACTCGGCTCTGGCCCAACAACGCCTTCGCTAAAGCCCGCATAGGCGAGATGAAATGGCAGAGCTAAAAACGCCAGCGCGGGTAAAAAACCACGTACAATCTTATGCATAGGGAGCAAAATCCGGATCAATTCTAAATTGAGCGTAAAGAAACCGTCAAATCTAAACTTGTCAACCCCAAGCTGCAGATCGTGACGGGCGCAGCACCATTAGGACGCGCAGAACACTGGCATCACGATACAATTTAGTCTCATATCACCGCCTTGGGCGCTGCCAGACGCGAACTGTTTTGGCTTCTACTAGTTATTAGCCATTCAACAACCTGTTTGATCAGAACAATACATTTGACTTTTGTTGACGTGAGCACGATCAAAGCTATCTCCAAGTGGACGGCAACGTCGTAGTCGATTGTTTTTGGCATACATGGGTCAGAGAACTAACTGCGCTTCAACTCTCGAAGCATCGTTGACCGACAACACTTCAAAAATATTTTGCTATCTCAACAACAAGGACCTTGGAGTGTCTCCAGCGTCATTCTGTGATACTTTGCTAGCAATAATCCGCATTGCGAATAGCTCGCACCTGGGAGCCTCAAGGGTCGTTGCGACAGTTTGCTCTATCTCAGCGTCATAAGCTCGTCCTTGATGGCTTCATTTGGAGTTCTCCATCCCAGGCACTTTCTTGGCGTGCCATTTAAGCGGTCTCAAATCGACTTCGTATCTCAATTTGAGAGTAGTGGAGACAGGCCCGTCTCGCGGCAGATATCGCCGCCCTCGTTTGTTAAAGTTTTCTACCAAGCCCTTTTGCACGGGGCCTGCGGATCGCAGAACCAAACCAACCAGATGAGCCAAACTCTCTCTCAGCTCAGGCCGCCTTTGGGCCTAAAAACCCTGCCGACGTGCACTCTATAGTTTTTGCCAGCAAAACCGAACCAATGAGACGATAGCCTGACGTAAAGCATGAAGCTCTAAAACAGGACTGCTGACTGGTCGAAAAACGAGGATTACCTCTAAAATCACTCGATCACAGAAGTCTCGTCACGCAGGTCCTCTCTTTGCCGAACCAACTTCTTAGCGCGGTTATGTTCGGGGGTGCCGGGTGCGAGTTCATTTAGGGTGTATTTCAACATCAACTCAATATCGTTGTCGGACACACCAACGTTTTTCCCAACTTGCCCGAGCGTCTGCATGCGGCTTTCGCTAGTCATCTTTCCATAGTGGGTATTTGTAATGACTTCACTTTCGTGCCCCATGTTAAGTGACCACGCCTTACGCTCTTGGGCGCTGTCGCAGAGCTGATCGCCCAGCGCTTTGAGGCAGTGGCGAGCGGAATGCGGTGAGTAGGCTTTTCCAATGACGGCACTCGCTATCGCGAACGCCTGATTGATTGGACCATTGGTTCGCAAGGGAGGTATCGCTTCGTCCTCGTAGATACGTCGCCGAATGTGTTTGCCATCTGGAAACAGCGCATCAGCTGGATTGAAACCCAGCGCCTCTAACTCTGCTTTCCACTCGGTAACAAAAGGTTCAAAGACCTCAACGCCTGGAAACCACTGAACAACCAAACTCTTGCCGTTTTTAGCCCGCATTTCTGTTCCATCTTGGGTTACAGTTTGGGCTTCAACATTCAAATGTTTCAGGCGTAGCGTCACCAGTGCACCGGCCCGCAACGCTGTTAGAAAAGCCAATGCAACCATGGCTCGGTCCCGGCGTTGCAAACGCGTTGTGCTCGGCATTGAGTCCACCATAGCCTTTGCTTCTTCTAGTGTCGGATAGGCTTTGTTTTCACGGGGTAGAACCTTGGCCATTTGACGTTTGGGCAAATCAAACTGATCCGGTATATTGGGACTCAGCCTGCGATATCCCTCTTGCTTCAGCAGCCAGTTAAAGAAGCTGGCCAGATGAGAAGCCCGATGCCGGATGGTGGAGGAGCTGAGGCCACCTTTATCGGGTTGTAGGTTACCTCGATCAACCAACCAATTTCTATAAAGTCCTGCGTCCTGATCACGCAGTTTGGTAAAGCAATTGCATCCGTAAAACATCTCGAAATCGCGGATGGAAGTGAGATGTGCGTCGGTGGTTTTGACGTCATAACGCCCCGCATAGAGCTGCCAATTATGAATAGTCCTATCGTTGGGCGAAGGCGCCACACGGACTCTATCCTGCGACTTTTTCCCAACACAAACGGGCTTTGCCCCATTTCTTTCGTCTATTTGGTGCAGTGCAGTATTGGTATTTAGGCATTCCATTATCCTGTCGCATTCTGTTTCACTTAGTAACTTCATCAGAACACCGCCACAGTCAGGGCAAGCGGCTTCACCGATCAATTTCCGCGACGCGGTCGTGCGGATCAACAAGAATTGGAGGTTGGGAAAAACACCAGCTTTACAGCAAAAACAAAAGAACTGTCCCATGCATAAATTTTTCCGATTTTGAGCCCGACGCTCCTGATGAAACCTGTTTAGTTCCGCCCCTCGGAATATCTGTGGCCCCAAACAAGGCGACGGAATCAGGCCAGACGCGACCCAATTGGACAAGGTGTTCCTGCATATGTCATAAAGGACCATCACCTCGTCAACTGAGTAGACCCGATTACGCTTGGCTCGGATTTTGTATGACCTACTCATTGAGTGCCCCCCTGGCGGGATTTGTCTTCTCGACGACCTGGATTTTGGCCACTTTTTTCTCAAAGGCTTCAACGTCCCTTTGCCGCCAACGACTAGTACCTTTTGCTAGTTTGACCGGTGCTGGAAAGGTCCCTTGTTTCACCCACCGCCAGATTGTCTGACGGCTCACACCAAACTTCTCAGCCAGTTCAAAATCAGTGAAGTATAACCCAAAACTCGCTCTTCTTCCTGACACCAAAATCGGTTGCTTGACCTTAGATTTTGTAACTTTCTTTTGGGGCTTTGAAGTTGCGCCATGCTTACGCGCTCCCTTCGTCGTGTCGGCCACCTCCTCAAACAAATCAGGGGTATGGCCCTTATTGGCGTTCCTATTTTTCATGTTTCCTGCATTCCTTGTCGAAGGCGATCTTCGTGCGCCAGCGCACGAAGATCGTTTTCTAATGAACGTCGAGTAGCTATAATGGACAGAGCATCACCCGACGAACTGATCTGATGGCATACACCAGCAGCACGGTTTTCAATCGAGATCATTGAGCCATTCGCGGATGGTGCTTTCACGCCAGCCAACAGCACGTTTGCTCAGCTTGATTGCATGAGGGAATGTTCCTTCCTGCATCATGGCGTAGATGGTGCTGCGCGATAGGCCTGTCACGGCCATCACGTCTCCACATCTTAGAATTCGACTAATTTGGGGCATTTCTGCTCCTTTCCTTTTCGAGAAGGCAGGAGCTCACATCAATGCATATGTGTGTCTCCCACCCTTAACGGGTGTCTTTCCTCGCGGAAACGGAAACGACACATCTTGCATCGTAGTTGTGAAGTGACGCTACAAAGTCACTTTAGACATTACAAGTGTGTTTAAGAGGCGTTGTACAAAAATAGAACATTTGGTGTGTGAGGGTATCCGAGAATGTCCAGATCATCCGAGCTACTGTTCCAGAAGAGTTGACCACCAAGCAGCAATTTCGACTCGCTCAGCCCAATGTTCACCTCGGGCGTAAGCTTTACGGATCTGGTTCTTTTCTACATGTGCAAGGGCGCGTTCGATTGCATCGGCATGCCAAAGACCGGATTCATTAGCCAAAGTTGAAAAGGTTGCTCGAAACCCATGGGCGGTCATTTCGTCTCCGCCATATCCCATTCGGCGCAATGCAGCATTCAGTGTGTTTTCGCTCATACAACGTTTAGATGAGCGAATAGATGGGAAAATCAGTTTTCCCCAGCCAGTCAATTCCTGCAGCTCTTGCAACTTGCCCTGTGCTTGCTCTGACAATGGCACCATGTGTGGTCGACGCATCTTTGCACGATGCGCGGGCACAGTCCAAATTGCGGCTTCAAAGTCAATTTCTTCCCACTCTGCCATGCGCAACTCACCTGGCCGCAATGCTGTCATCGCCAGGAGTTCCATTGCCAACCGAGTTGTGGGTTGCCCGTCAAACCCTGCAATCGCCCGCATAAGGCCTCTCACCTTTTCCGGATCTGTAATTGCAGATCGATGTTTGACGGGCGGTCGTGTCAAAGCATCTTTCAAGCCAAAGGTCGGATCGTTATCAACCACGCCCAGCGCGATTGCATATCGAAATACCTGCCCCGCTGCAGACCGCATCCTCAAAGCAGATTCGTGGTTCCCCTTGGCCTCCATCTTCTTGAGAGGCACCAATACATCCCGCGCAGTCAGCTGGTTAACAGGGTACGCGCCGATATCTGCACAAAGCAAGCGGTGCAGCCATTCCGACTTGGCCAGTGTAGCAGCGGATTTGCCCTCCTGCCGCTTCTTCTGCAGAAGAGCCTCAGAGAGTTTCTCAAAAGTCTCGCGATGTTCGGCTTCCTGAACAGCTTGTTCTTTTCTGCGTTCGAACGAAGGATCTTTACCCTCTGCCAAAAGTTTGCGCGCCTGATCGCGTTTGCCGCGCGCTTGTTTCAGCGAAAGCTCAGGATACCGACCAAACGATAAGAGCTTTTCTTTCCGCATCCAACGGTACTTGAATCGCCAAAGCTTGGATCCTCCAGGGTTCACCAAAACAAACAAATCATCGAAGTCAGCTTGCTTGTAAGGTCTATCTTTAGGCTTTAGCGCACGGATCTTAGCATCACCCAGAACTGGCATCTGGGGATACCCTTTATTCCTACTCTCCGCTGCACCCCAAGCCATACCCCCAATCAGGGAGGATTCAGTAGGATTACCTCGGACAATCTCGGACATCTCGTTCGAGATTTTCGATAGAAACTAAAGTATTATAGGATGTATTAGTCCACAACTGGAAGATATTGTGGTGCCCAGGGGCGGAATCGAACCACCGACACGAGGATTTTCAATCCACTGCTCTACCCCTGAGCTACCCGGGCACGGGAAGGCTTATCGCCTTGGGTGTGGGCCTTCTATGACGTCGAGGTCACAGTGTCCAGAGGCATTTTTCAAGAAAACTACTAATGTTTGGTTTGAGTATTTCGGTCTGCTTCTTCCAATGCTTTTTCAAGATCTTCGGGGTCCTGGCTCGGCACTGAATATGAACCGCTCAACCATTTTCCCAAGTCGATATCAGCACAGCGCTTGCTACAAAACGGGCGGTAGGTCGCAACGGTTTCTTTATCGCAGATTGGGCAGCTCATGACAGCAACTCGCTCAGTAAATTTGTCAATGTTGCCCGACCGCGTTTGCGCTGCAGCTCATAATGCCCTAGCGGAGTCCAGCCCACCAACAATGTCTCTTCGGTGTCAGCACGAAATGCGGCGCGCAGCGCAGTTTCAAAGGCACGTCTGTCCTTTTTCGGCATGGGAGCCAGGTCCAGTACGATCTGACCGCCCAACCCACGCAGCCGCAGGGCGCGCGGCAGGGCCTTAGCACAGGCCATATTGGCCTTAACGCCAGCCGCCAGTGATACATCAGCGCCCGTGTTCACATCCACCGCGACCAGGGCCCGGGTGGGTTCGACAAACAAAAAGGCGCCGCCTGACATCGGCTCGCGAATATCACGCACAACTTCCAGCGCTTCCAGCACACCATGGTGTTCAAATCCGCCAGGCTCGCGTTCAATCTCGGCCGCTTCTGACCAGTCACGCCAGGCCAGCAGATGCGGCGTATCCCCTTCGGTCAACGCCTGTGGCTCGGTGCCTTGATCCGCCATCACGGCAGCAGCCATATCCGCCATGGCCGAAATATCGTCGGCAATTTCATCTGCATCAGCGCCATCGCAAGCCGAACGCAGAATCAACCCATGTTCACTATCACCCATAGTCTCATGTGCCACTTCCAGAAGCCGGTTGCGCTCGTCCTCGTCGCGGATCGAGCGCGAGATGTTCAATCCCGGCGCCTCAGGGGTGACAATGGCATATCGGCTTTTAAACAGGATCTTTTGGGTGACCGGGATAGCCTTGCCATCTTCGGCATAGCCCGTAACCTGGACCAACAGCATTTGACCCGGGGCCAACCCCTTAACCTGACGTAAAAATGCTGGGCCATCCGGCGTGCTCAGGAACATTCCCCCCTGCCCTTTGACCGGACGATCAGCGCGGGCCCGGTAAATGGTCCCTGGCGTAGGTAAATCGCTTTCGATCAGAACATCGTCCAGCTTGCCATTCACAATCAGCGCCGCAGCTTCACGGCCCTTTACGTGGTCAAGAATGATAGTACGGCCCTTCATGCGGCGGCCTCCTTATGAACTGAATATCCCGCGACTTGCAGCAGGTTTGCGGTTTCGGCCAATGGCAGGCCGACGATGCCTGTAAACGAACCACTGATCCAGGGGATCAGAGCGCCTGCCGGCCCCTGAATGGCATAGCCACCCGCCTTGCCCTGCCAGTCATTACTGGCAAGGTACGCATTGAGTTCAAGATCAGACAGCCGTTTCATCCGCACCTGGGACACCACGTCCTTTTGCCAGATTTTGTCTCCGCGGCGCAGCGATAGTGCTGTGATCACCCGGTGCCGACGACCAGACAGGGCCAGCAGGAATTCTGCGGCTTCACCAGCATCAGCAGGCTTGCCCAAAATTCTGCGGCCCAGCGCTACAGTCGTATCCGCACACAGAATCAGGTCATCGCTGTCAGCCCGGACCGCCAACACCTTTTCATGCGCAATGCGATTACAGTAGTCCCGTGGTAGTTCGGCTTTCTTCGGGGTTTCATCGATATCAGGAGGCCGCACATCATCAGGGGTAATCCCCAATTGCGCCAAAAGCTCCAGCCGCCGTGGACTGCCCGATCCCAAAATGAATGCCATCACTGACCCTTTTGCCTTTGTGAGCCTGCTTACATCTCAGCAGATACTTATCAGAAGTCACCAGTCAAACCGGGCAATCTTCTTTTGATAGAATGCCTCAGTTAGAGGCCTTGGCCTTGCAATACAAAGCCGAATGACAAAAGCCCGGCGGGTAAGCCGGGCTTTGATCGTCAATCAGGATCGCGCTTACTTAAAGCGATAGTTGATCCGTCCCTTGGTCAGGTCATAAGGAGTCATCTCCACCTGAACCTTGTCGCCAGCCAGAACGCGGATGCGGTTTTTGCGCATCTTGCCTGCCGTGTGTGCGATGATCTCATGGCCGTTTTCCAGCTCGACCCGAAACGTCGCATTGGGCAAGAGTTCCTTCACGACACCGGGAAATTCGAGCGTATCTTCCTTGGCCATGTTCTCTCCATTTTTGGTTATCCCCGCCTATATGCGGGATGTGCGCTTAAATGGGGGCTTTTGCCCTGATTTTCAAGGGTGCAATCGCTGCTGGGGGCTAAATGTGACCGATTTCACCCGCTCTCGCTGCGCACCCCGTTAACAGAGGTTCAGAACCAGCCCAATTGCGCGCGCATACGAAACATCTGCAAGGCGAATTACAGCCAAAGCCCACTTCGGTATGGTTAAGCTATGCTCAACCTGCCCCTGCCTGAGTGAACCCGGTGACAAAGGGGCCAAACCTGAAATCCATACTGACGCTTACTCCAACATACACAACCATTCCATTGAGCCAACAAACGAGGCCATAATATTCAACACTGGTGTTTCAGAACCAAAGTCCTTGCGCCAGTCCGCTCACATCGGAAACATGCTGAACCATTCACCTCACATTAAATAGTTGTTTTTTAACAACCCACTACATCAAATCAAATCACTTGGACGCAATAGATCTTCAATATAACGCTCGAGTTCACACCCCAAATCTCACACTGTGAACAATCCAAGAATTGCTATTCCAAAGCACATTGTCGCCATGTGACAGCGCGTAAGCTCAGCCCAATTGACTACCGCAGAGCAGTGGCGCCATCTCCATCGAGGTCTACACAGGAACCATCGAACCGCGTCCCCAACCAAAGATGCCAGCATCCCAAGAAACAGCTTGGCCGTCATATTGTTCCAACCAACACAACAGGTAGGTGAACTTACCGCCATGTCGCGCCCCTTGTTACGGGCATGCAGGAGGTTCTAAGGCAAATCTCTGACCGTACACGATGATCGCGACATCAGCGAATCAGCAGCCTATTGCTTTTGAGTTGGCGCACCCCAGCGTTTAGTCAGATGTTGGATGATCTGGTCACGGGATTGGCGATAGCTAGCCAGCTTTGCTTCACGACCTTCGCCCAAGCCAGTTGGGTCCATAATTGGCCAGTACTCAACATCCAAATGAAAAAACCTGGTCAACTCCAATGCTCGGCGCTGGCTGGCAGGAGACAAGGCGACAACCAGATCAAACGACGAGAGATCATCACCCCAGCGCTCCATCTCATCAAAGGAGCGCGAACGATGACGCGACAATTCAACGCCGATCTCCTGACAAACTGAGATGGAAAACCCATCAATTTCCATGTCGGTCTTAACCCCAGCCGACTGCACATATGTACCGGTGCCGTAGAATTTTTTCATAATGCCCTCGGCCATAGGGGAGCGCACCGAGTTATGGTCACAACAAAACAATACCGATTGTGGCAACTCGCTCAACCGTCAGCCTCCGAAATGCAGCACACAGATCAACGTAAACAAACGTCGGGCAGTGTCGGTATCAATCTCTGCTTTACCTGCCAACCGCTCTTGCAACACACGACTGCCTTCGTTGTGAATGCCGCGGCGCGCCATATCGATCGTTTCGATTTGGCTCGGCGGTAGCGTTTTGACGGCTGTGAAATAGCTTTCGCAAATCTGGTAGTAATCTTTAACCACCTGTCGAAACGGTGACAGCGACAGATGAAATTCCGCTGCTTTACCGCCGTTCTCGGTTGCAACATCAAAAACCAATCGCTTATCACGAATTGCTAGTCCCAGATGGTAAGGACCCGGCGGCAGGTCGCGATCATCCCGTAACGGCAACGCAAAGGAGTTTTCCTCGATCAGGTCAAAAATCGCCACCCTGCGTTCCTGCTCAATCTCAGGCGTCGGCGGAGGCAGATTACGATCGTCCAACTCGATGTGGCTAATGCGGCTCATTCTTTTTTGTCTCACTGCACGTATGCTTTGCCTCAGAGGTATCTCAAGCCGCCAACGGGGGCAATGCGCAGCGTTTAAACAAATGACAAGCAGGCATCATCGGCAAAGTACCGCAAAAAAGCCTTTATGCCTCCGGCGGGGATATTTTGAGCTAGATGAAGTAACGGATTCTTAACTATACCCGCCAAGCCTGACGAGGCGGTACAGGCGGGGACGCCGATGACCGCGCTGGGTGAAACTTCCTGGACATTCCAGGAAGCGGATCCCTTATTCATCTAGCCCTAAATATCCCGGGGTGAATTGACCGAAGGTCAAGTGGGGCAGAGCCCCACCTTTTCCACTCAATCGTTCAGCGCGTCCAACCGTGCCCGTACAGACAATCCATGTGCTTCCAGGCTTTCACTAATCGCCAGAGCCTCAGCCGCAGGCCCAATCGCGCGCAGGGCGGCTGGGGTCATCTGGCTAAGAGTGGTGCGCTTGAGGAAATCCATCACCGATAGCCCGGACGAAAATCGCGCCGAGCGCGCAGTGGGCAGCACATGGTTGGGACCACCAACATAGTCGCCAATCGCCTCGGGGGTATATTGCCCAAGAAAAATAGCGCCGGCATGCACTGTCTTTTGGCTATACATCTCTGGATCAGCCACGCAGAGTTCCAGATGTTCGGGGGCTATGCGGTTGGACAATGCGGCAGCCTGATCCAGATCAGCCACGGTGATCACTGCACCAAAATCGCGCCAGCTGGGGCCAGCTATGGCGCGCCGTTGCAGCGTTTCGAGCCGTTTCTCAACCGCATCAGCCACTGCACGACCAAATTCCGCATTGTCTGTAATCAGGATCGACTGGGCGCTTTCGTCGTGTTCAGCCTGGCTCAGCAGGTCGAGCGCGATCCAGTCCGGGTTGTTATCTTTGTCAGCAATCACCAGAATTTCGGAAGGACCGGCGATCATATCGATACCCACCTTACCAAACACCCGCCGTTTCGCCGCCGCAACAAAGGCGTTGCCGGGGCCTGTGATTTTATCCACAGGAGCGATGCTTTCAGTCCCATACGCCAGTGCTGCGATCGCCTGCGCACCGCCGATACGGTAGACCTCATCCACGCCAGCGATCCGGGCCGCCAGTAAAACCAGTGGATTGATCTGACCATCCGGTGTTGGAACCGTAATTGCCAACCGCGGCACGCCTGCAACTTTGGCTGGAATGGCGTTCATCAACACCGAAGAGGGATAGGTGGCCAGGCCACCCGGCACATAAAGACCAGCAGCAGACACCGGCGACCAACGCCAACCCAGGGTCGCACCGGCCTCGTCCTTCCAACTGTCGTCCGCTGGCATCTGTCGCTCATGATAGGCGCGGATACGTTCAGCAGCCAATTCCAATGCTGCACGATCATCTGCGGACACCTGAGCAATGGCCCTGTCAATTTCCTCTGCCGAGAATGCCATCCCATTGGCCGTCAAATCCAGACGATCAAACTTCGAGGTCAGCTCAAGCACTGCGGCATCACCCCGCGCGCGGACATCAGCGATGATATCCGCGACGACCACATCAACATCGGGGCTGTCTTCTCGCTTAGCCCCCAGCAGTGCTGCAAACTTGGTTTCAAAATCAGGCGCGGTGGCATCAAGAAACTGCGGCATCGGGCTCTCCTTTGAGCGCTGAATAGCCGGGCACGCAGGCAGGCTCAAGCAAATTGGGTTGGTTAGTCCCCATGTCCCGGAGCCTTGCCCGAGGGGGCCTGATACGGGCGGGTAACATCGCGTAGTGTGACGCCAAGCGCTTCGACCGACAAACGCAGCACACCATCACCCGCCAGTGTCAGCAATACATGCCCAGTGCCATCTTCGCCGGGTTCAAAGCTCACATCCAAGAGCGACAGAATGATGTCCCGATCGCTACGATCGACTCCCTGCGATGCCACCGACAACACATTGTCGATGACAAGCAAGGACTGAACGCGTTCATAGGCGCGGCCACGAGCTTTGGCAGCGTCACTGTCTTCCCAACGGAACCGGTTCAACAGCAGTGCAAAACGGAACTGCTTTGCCTCCCAGCGCATTTCGGTGACCGGGAACACCGCATCCTGCGTCAGTGACGAGATAACTTGCAGGTCCTCACCTGTCAGTGCGCCAAGGTTCAACGGTGCTTCGCCGCCCTCTTCAAATGTTGCGTCGGCCATTATTGTCCCTTGATCCGTTCAATTTTTGCGCCAACACCTGAAAGCTTGCCCACCACATGCTCATAGCCGCGATCCAGATGATAAACCCGGCTGACCACAGTTTCACCCTCAGCAGCCAAGCCAGCCAGGATGAGAGACACCGAAGCCCGTAGGTCGGTTGCCATCACGGGGGCGCCTTTCAATCGGTCTACGCCGGTCACTGTGGCAGTCCCACCATGCACATCAATCTGTGCGCCCATCCGGATCAACTCAGGAGCATGCATGAACCGGTTCTCAAAAATTTTCTCTTCCAGCACCGAGGTGCCATTAGCGGTGCACAGCAATGCCATCATCTGAGCCTGCAGATCGGTTGGGAAACCGGGGAAGGGTTCGGTGACAACATCTACGGCGCTAATCCGACCATTGCGGCGCGCAACTTTCAGACCTTTGTCAGTTTCCTCGACCGAGATCCCAGCGGCGTCCAGCTTTTCGCAGAATGCACCTACCAGATTTAGGCGACCTCCCAGCAGCTCAACCTCGCCGCCGCAAATAGCTGGCGCCAGCATATAGGTGCCCAGCTCAATCCGGTCTGTAACAACAGGGTGCGTCGCCCCGTGCAGCCGGTCAACACCCTGAACGGTAATGGTTGATGTACCATCGCCGTCAATCTGGGCGCCCATTTTACGCAGGCAATCCGCCAGATCCACAATTTCCGGTTCACGCGCAGCGTTGTTGATAACCGTGGTGCCCTTGGCCAAGGTCGCCGCCATCAGTACGTTTTCGGTGGCCCCGACTGAGACCAGAGGAAAATCAACGGTTCCGCCCTTTAGCCCACCGGGGGCCTTTGCGTGGACATAGCCATCTTTTAGCTCCAGTTCGGCGCCCAGCGCTTCTAGTGCTTTTAGGTGCAAATCAACCGGCCGGGCGCCAATGGCACAGCCACCGGGCAACGACACAACCGCATGTCCGTCCCGCGCCAGCATCGGCCCCAGAACCAGAATCGACGCACGCATTTTGCGCACGATGTCATAGTCAGCAGTATGATTGTTGATATCGTGGCTGGACATCGCCAGCACCTGGCCGTCCTGAAGGCTGGTAACTTCGGCACCCAGCGACTGCAGCAGCTCGGTCATGGTTTTAATATCGCTAAGCCGTGGCGCATTGGTCAGCGTAAGCGGCTCTTCGCTGAGCAGCGTTGCCGGCATCAGCGTTAAGCAGGCGTTTTTTGCCCCTGCAATCGGAATTTGGCCGTTCAGCTCGCCGCCGCCACTTACCAGTATCGAATCCATCTGCCGTTATCCTTCTGACTTGCCTGTCTGTTTATTATCGGCACCTGTGCCTGATCGCGCCTTTGCCTGAGCCTTGCGCCGGGCCATATTGGCCTTCAACGCAGCCTTTAGCCGGTCTTCGCGTGCAGGGGAATTATTGCCGCTTTTGGGTGTTTTCTTATCTGCCATAAACCCTGTGTAACTCAGTCTGAAAAAACCGTCCAGATTACCCTTGCACAGTTCTTCGATTGCCCCTAAAAGCCCCCTCACCGGCGCTGCTGCAGCCCAGAGAGAGTTCTTTCTGATGCAAAGCAAGTTCGGTTGGTTAGGTTGCCGAACGACACGGGGTTTTCCAGTCCCACAGGCCACCTGATAAGATGCTGGAAAACGGTGCGCTGTGGTAGCTCAGTGGTAGAGCACACCCTTGGTAAGGGTGAGGTCTGGAGTTCAATCCTCCATCACAGCACCATTTCTATTTAGCTACAGCAAATAGTCGACTTGATAGCAATCTCGTCTGTTGGGCCACGGCCCCATTGAAGCTGTTGGTACCTACCAGCAGCTCCATCAGTCTCACAGGCAAACAGGCATCTCAGCGCACTGCTGAAATGCCTGTCTTAGGTGACAATCAAAACCCGTTTTGCGACCTCTGGTCAGGTGCGTCTCAATCCAGCCGCAGCCCTGATTCGGGGTCGAACAAACAAGCGCGTTCGGTTTCGATAGTGAAATCCATCGTGCCCTCAAGGATCTTGGTATAGCCCGAAGTGCCGCGCGCCAGCACTTCTTGGTTGTTCCAGTTCAAAACGCAGAGTGTATCCGCACCGGTGGCTTCGGTGACGTCGATTTCACACTGTACGCATTGACCGGCATCTGTGGTTCCCTGACTGATCATCTCAGGCCGCAACCCCATCACAACCTTTCGCCCGACATAGCCATCTAACCGCGCAGTATGGGCGCTGAGATCCAGCAAGACGGGCTTATCAGCACCGTCCGCGCGCAGGGTGACCCATGCCGCCGGACCCGCCTCTCCTGCCTCGACAGTGATGTCGAGAAAATTCATCGGTGGAGACCCAACCAGACCGGCAACAAACATATTGGCGGGGTGTTCATAGATTTCAGCCGGAGAGGCCAGTTGCTGGACCTCACCATCTTTCAGGATGGCGATACGATCTGCCAGTGTAAGCGCCTCGATCTGGTCATGGGTGACATAGACCATGGTGGCATTCAGCCGCTTGTGCAGGCGTTTGATTTCGGTGCGCATCTCTAACCGTAGCTTGGCATCGAGATTCGAGAGCGGTTCATCGAACAGGAAAACTTCAGGATCACGCACCAACGCCCGCCCCATCGCCACCCGCTGGCGCTGCCCGCCAGACAGTTGCGCCGGTTTACGATCTAACAGATGATCCATGCGCAGAGTCTTCGCGACCTGCTCTACCCGAAGGGCGCGCTCGGCCTTAGGCACACCGCGCATTTCCAGACCAAAGGCAATATTCTGCCCCACCGTCATCGTCGGGTATAGCGCGTAGGATTGGAACACCATGGCGATATCACGGTCTTTGGGATGTACGTCATTGACCACCCGATCCCCAATCATGATCTCACCTTCGGTCAGGTCTTCCAACCCGGCGATCATGTTCAAGAGAGTGGACTTCCCGCAGCCCGATGCGCCAAGCAGCACCAGGAATTCGCCGTCGCGAAGGTCGATAGACACGCCCTTCAGGACCTCAACATTACCGTAGCGTTTGACTGCATTTTTGATTGTCAGAGATGCCATTGTTATTTCCTCATCCTTTGACGGAACCTGCGGTCAGCCCGCGCACAAAATAGCGGCCCGCAAAGATGTATACGAGAAGGGTCGGCGCGGCTGTGATCAGCGCGGCGGCCATATCGACGTTGTATTGTTTGACCCCGGTGGTGGTGTTGACCAGATTGTTCATCGCCACTGTGATGGGCTGCGCCCCGCCGGTGGTAAAGCTGGCTCCAAACAGGAAGTCATTCCAGATTTGGGTGAACTGCCAGATCACTGACACCACGATAATCGGCGGTGACAACGGCAGGATGATACGGTGAAAGATTGTAAAGAACCCTGCCCCATCAATGGTCGCCGCACGGACCAGCTCATCCGGAATGGTGACATAGTAGTTGCGGAAAAACAGCGTGGTGAAGGCAAGACCATAGACCGAGTGAACAAGGATCAACCCGTAGACCGTGTTGGTGATGCCAATTTTGCCCAGTGTCTGCGCCATCGGCAGGATCACCACCTGAAACGGTACAAAGCAGCCAAACAGGATCAGCGCAAACACCAGATTGGCGCCTTTGAACTTCCATTTGGTTAGCGCGTATCCAGTCAGTGCGCCCAGCAAGGTCGACACCACCACTCCGGGCAGCGCCATCGACACCGAGTTCCAGAAGTAAGGCTTTAGTCCGGTGCATTCGACACCGATACAGGCCTCGGACCAGGCATGACGCCAGGCTGAAAAGTTTAGCTCATGTGGCAGCGCCAGCAGCGAACCGCCGCGGATCTCATCCAGATCCTTCAGCGATGTGCCCACCACCACATAGGCCGGCAACAGGAACCAAATCGCAAAGACAATCAGCACAAACCACAGTAACACGCGCAAGATTAGCGCAGACCAGGGACGCGGGGCAGAGTAACGGGCAGCATCAGACATGTTTTTTCCCCCGCAGTTCGGAATACAGATAAGGCACCATGATCGCGGCAACTGTCGCCAGCATCACCATGGCCGAGGCTGCACCAACGGCGATTTCGTTCCGCCGAAAGGTCATTTCGTACATGAAGTTTGCCGGCAGGGTTGAGGCATAGCCCGGTCCACCTCCGGTGAGGGCCACCACCAGGTCAAAGCTCTTGATGGCCAGATGGGACAGGATCACCATCGCGCTCATGAAGACCGGCCGCATCGATGGCAGAATAATGCGCAGATAGATCCGCCAAGGGGACGCGCCGTCCAGACTGGCGGCTTTGATAATGTCCTGATCAACACTGCGCAGCGCCGACAGAAACAGCGCCATCGCAAATCCCGAGGCTTGCCAGACTGCTGCCATCACCAGTGCGTAGATAGCCAGATTATTGTCGACGGTCCAACCAAAGCGGAAACTCTCCCAGCCCCAGTCGCGGATCACTTTTTCCAGCCCCAGTGACGGGTTCATGATCCATTTCCAGGCGGTACCTGTAATGATGAACGAGATCGCCATCGGGTACAGGTAGATGGTGCGGATAAAGCCTTCAGCACGGATTTTTTGGTCCAGCAACACGGCCAGCAGGCAACCAACGATGACTGAAACAAAAACAAACAAAAAGCCAAAGATGAACAGGTTCTCGATCGCTACAGACCAGCGGTCCATTTGGAACAGCCGTTCATAGGGCCGTGTACCTATCAGGGTGTAGTTAGGCAGCATCTTGGATTTGGTCAGCGAGATATAGCCGGTCCAGATGATGAAACCGTAGACAAAGTAGAGGATCGCGGCAAAGCCGGGGGCAACCACAATTTGTGGCAAAGCGCGGGCAATGCGGTCGATGAATTTGACAGGCGGACGGGTCAACACAATCGAACTCCGGCTGAATGTGGGGGAATAAAGTGGATGTGCGGCCCGGTCATGCAGGCCGCACATGGATCAGGTCATACCGCCAGATTACTGGGCCAGCTTGATCGCTTTGACCAGCTGGTCTACCGCATCCTGCGAGGACATATCCGAGTTGAAATGTGCTGTTGCAACATCAATGAACGCACCACGAACCGCACCGGCTTGGGCAATCTCATGCGCCATCGACCCCAGCAGTGTACCACCTTCGGCAGCAGCAACCATGTCGTCCATCGACTTGATCGCACAGTCGTCGAATTCGGCGCGTGGAACATCGGTCCGTGCCGGGATTGATCCCTTGAACAGGTTGAATGTTTCCTGGAACTCAGTGCCCAGGATCAACTCTGCCAGCACGGCCTGACCTTCAACGTTGTCATCGCCAGAAACATTGAACATGGCAAAGCTATCCGAGTTCAGCAGGTAACCGTTGTCAGAAGGTGTCGATGCACAAACGTAGTCCACTCCGGGAACCTTGCCCGCTGCGGCAAACTCACCTTTGGCCCAGTCGCCCATGATCTGCATCGCAGCTTCACCGCGCATAACCATGGCCGTTGCCAGGTTCCAGTCGCGGCCGGGGAAGTCGGGATCAACATAGCCACGCATTTTGCGCATCTGGTCAAACACCGCAATCATAGTGTCTGAACCCAGCGCATCCATGTCTAGCTCAACCAGTGCTTTGCGGTAGAAGTCGGTTCCACCAATGCCGAGCACAACAGTTTCGAACACAGTGGCATCCTGCCAAGGCTGTCCACCATGGGCCAATGGAATGATTCCGGCCGCTTGCAATTTGTCTGCGGTCTCGTTGAACTCTTCCCAAGTGGTCGGCACCTCGGCACCCACTTTTGCCAGCACTTCTGGGTTGGCCCAAATCCAGTCAACCCGGTGAACGTTCACTGGTACGGCGACATATTTGCCTTCGTACTTGACGATGTTTTGGATCGCTTCGGGCAGAACCTTGTCCCAGTCTTGGGCAGTAGCAACAGCTGTCAGATCACCCAGCGCGCCGGCTTCGGCCCATTCCTGGATGTTTGGACCCTTGATCTGCACCGCGGCAGGTGGATCACCGGCCAGTACGCGCGCCCGCAGAACAGCGGCTTGGGCGTCACCGCCGCCACCAGCCACAGGGGCATCAACCCATTCACCACCGCGCGCGGCAAAGGCTTCCTGCAGAGCCTGAACAGCTTTGGCTTCGCCACCAGAGGTCCAGTAGTGCAAGACTTCAGCTTTTGGTTCAGCCAAAGCAGGCGCCGCTGCAGTGACAGCAATCATTGAAACGGCGCCACAAAGCGCCCGTGCGAATGTCTTCATGATATCCTCCCAGATATACGATTGGTGCCATGCCTGTTCGGCTGGCCCTGCCTAACTGTAGAACGGGCCGTAGCATTTCCCTTGTGTTGAATTGTTGCGTTTTGTTGCCAAAGCCTTGGAAATACAGCCCCCGGTGATACAAAACGTTACAAATGTCGCGCCGTCTTGGCCTATGATGACCACAGAACCTCCTTTGGGAAAGACCACGATATTGAGCCATGTTCACATCATTGAGGACGACAGCGAGATTTCCAGCCTGCTGTCGACCTATCTGACCGCACGTGGATTTGACTGTACTGTGTCCGGGTCGGTGGAACAGGCTCAAAAGCGCCCACCTGACACGTTTGATATTTTTATCGTCGACGTCATGTTGCCCGGTGACGACGGATTGAGCTTTTGTCGCTGGCTGCGGGAACGCTCCGAACTGCCAGTGATCATCCTGTCCGCCGTCAAAGGTGACACCGAACGGATTATCGGCATTGAGCTGGGCGCGGATGACTATCTGGAGAAACCATTCAACCCGCGCGAACTGCTGGCGCGGATGAACGCTCTTTTGCGCCGCGCCAAGGGGGATGCAGCATCCGCACCTGCAGCTGGGCAAATTTGTTTCTCTGGCTGGGCGCTGGATTTTGACCGCCAAAAGCTACACAGCCCCGATGCCCAGTTGGTGCCCCTGAGTTCGACTGAGTACCAACTTATGACAGCGATGATTTCGGCGGCACCAGCCCCGGTCACCCGCGAGGACATCGCCCGGCACGTTTTAGGCGTTGAAATCGGTCCCGAAGACCGCCGGGTCGATATTCTGATCAGTCGTTTGCGCAAAAAGCTGATGGCAGTGGACAGTACGGCCGACTTTATCCGCACCGTGCGCAACAAAGGGTATTTGTTCTGCGCTGAAATCAACGGAAAATCATGAACGTGCCGCATCCGGCCCAATGGGCGCTGTCACTGCTTCCACAGGCCCTGGCGCAGAGGCTCCCACTACTGGTGATCGCGTCGTTTCTCATGGGGGGGCTAGTTGCAACCTGGACGTCGTACAATCTTTTTGAGCGCCGCGCCGCGTTACATTCGGCTGAGACCTCCGGAGGGGAACTACAGCAAATTATTCAGGCTGCTCATTTTGTCGACACGCAGCAAGACACCCCACCGTATCTCTGGAGCAAGACAACCGGTTTTGCTGCCGATAGCGACGCCCATACAGTGCCTTTGATCCTGACCCTTGGTGCTGTTCGCTACCGGGCAGCGGTTGTATTCGACCAGCGCCCCAAACGGCCCGATCTGCTGCGCGCGGGCGCCGTGTCGCAATCAGCCTCTGGTCGCTTGGGGGAGCTCTCAAAAGGGATCTCACGACAGGACGGCAAGGCCACTCTGGTTCTGTTTCTGCGCGATGGCGAAGCTCTGACCATCACAGCGCCTGATCTGTGGCGGGACCGTTTGGGTGAAACAACTGTGGCCCTGATTGGCATTGCAGCGTTTATCGGCGTTATCATGGCAATCCTGCCCTTAGCCCTAAACCTTGCGGCGCCCTTTCAAACCTTAACCTCCAAGAACCGCGAACCACTGACATCTCTGGCCTCTTCCGAGGCCCAGATGGCCCGTGACCACATCGTTCGCCTGAAAGAAAGGTTTGCCATCGAACAAGACAAACGGGTGCGGGGCTTGGCGGCGATTTCGCACGACCTGCGCACTCCGGTAACCCGTTTACGTTTGCGCACAGAGCTCCTGCCTGAAGACATTACACGCGACAAGTTCACTGCCGACCTGGACGAAATTTCCAGCATCGTTGATGGCGCACTCGATCTGCTCAGCATCCGCCATCAGGCTGAAACCAGTCACCGGTTTTCACTGGCGGCCTTGTTGGAAAGCCTGGTTGACGACTACCGCGACACCGGCCGCGATGTCAGCTTTCATTGGCCCGAAGCACTGGACCTGCCCTCGGTCCCATCGATTTTTGGCCACAGCGGCCATGTCACCGTCCGCGCCAGTGGCGAAAGCATGATGCGGGGGCAGCCCGACAAGCTGCGCCGGGCGCTGTCCAACCTGATTGACAACGGATTGAAATATGGTGGTGAAGTCACAGTATCGATTGCATCACCCAAGGCCGACCTGTTGCAGGTCGAAGTTCGCGACCACGGTCCTGGCATTGCTGCTGACAGGCTAGAATCTGTACTGATGCCCTTTGTCCGCGGTCATGGTCATGGCGCTGGCGATGGTGTCGGGTTGGGGCTCTCAATTACTCATGAGATTGCCGAATTACACGGCGGCGAACTCACGCTTGAAGATGCCAAACCGGGTCTGCGTGCAATTCTACGGGTCAAACGTGGGTTATCCTAACCCCTTCAAGATGCCTTGAGACAAGCCGTACGGCACCAGTTCAGAATGGCCTCAGAATTGGCAGGCACGAGTTCTGCCAGTCCACCCGCAAAGGAATCGAAATCATCTCGACTGCCGCGCCCCACCCCTACCAAAACGGGTACGTTGCGCTCCAGCGCGCCTCCGATTGCGGCGCAAAAACCCCGTCCTGCGGCTTCTTCTGGTCCGAACTTGTTCAGCACAAAAAGGTCGGTTTCCAGATCTGCCCGCGCCTCGACCTCTGCCACCGCACTGGTAAGGGCAGTGGGATCCAGTCGGCACCCCTGCGCTTCTTTGCCAAGCGACTGAGTAATCCGAATATCAGGACCATCGGGCAAGACCTGCACCACCATATCGCAATGGTGCTGGCCGGGGACATCGGGTTGCTGAACCTTGGAAATCCCCGCCAGTCGCAGGTTTTCAACCTGCAACACGGCCACTGCCTCAGATATTAGTCTATCAGTTTCACCACGCCCTTCGGCGCTAACGACTGCAATTTTCATCTCGGACTCACCCCCATACCATCTGCCGATTTACGGCAAACTACCCAAATTCCCCCTATTCTGTTTGATAGGGATCAAACTTAAGAAGCTTTGCGATGAAGAGTCAGCCACGAATACCCAATGCATAGGGATCTTGTGGATCAAACACCAATTCCGACTGCGCGGTGACATAGGCTTCGCCGGTCACAGTTGGAATCACCCCACCATTTGGACCCGCCCAGTAGCTCACCAAATAAGTACTGCCGATAATACTTTCTTGGCGCCAGTCCTGACCAGGGGTGAGCAGGCCATCAGCCGCAAGGCAGGCGAGTTTGGCCGATGTCCCAGTGCCGCAGGGCGAGCGGTCATAAGCCCCACCGGGGCACAGCACAAAATTACGACCATGGCCGCCGGCTGATTGTGCTGGCCCAGTGAATTCTACGTGGTCAATCCATGCACCATCGGCTCCGGTAATCCCCGCTGTGGCCAGCGCGTCCCGCACTTGTTGAGCTGCTGCGCTGAGCTGAACAACATTTTCAAGGTTTAAGGCCACCGGCGTATCTGCTGTGAGGAAAAACCAGTTTCCACCCCAGGCTACATCTCCGGTGACAGTGCCAAGTCTAGGCACCTCAACCGACACATCCTTGTGCAGACGATAACTTTCGACATTCACAACCGAAGCCCGGTGCATATCGTGCAGCTCGACCTCGACCCGCCCCACGGGCGTTTCAAAAAGATGGGTTCCGGGCAGAATTCGCCCGATATGCGCCAACGAAACCGCCGTCCCAATTGTCGCGTGGCCACACATGCCCAAATTGCCCACCGGGTTGAAGTAGATCACCCCGGCAACACATTCTGGATCTGTGGGCGGCACCAGTAACGCCCCAACCATAGCGTCATGACCCCGAGGTTCCAGCAGCACCGAAGCACACAGGTCTTTGTGCTCCTCCTGCAATCGCCGGGCACGATCTGCCAACGACCCATCGCCCAGATCCGGTCCACCGCTCAGGATCAGTCGAGTTGGCTCGCCGCCGGTGTGGCTATCAATTACGCGCACTGGAATGCATTTCCGGGCAGCGCACTCCAGTCGGCATACCAGCTGCGAAACAGGGAATACTGTGTCTCAACATAGTTACGCTGGCTGCCGGACAGCGCGTCGGATTGGTAGAAATGCAGACGGTATTCCTCGTCCCCGTTCAGAACCATCAAATGTTTGTAGTACAACACCAGATCTGCACCCTCATCAAACGAGGACAAGACTCCAAGCGCTTCTTCCAATTCGCGCGCTCTGACGCGGGCCATTGCGTCACCCTTGGCCGCCTGTTGGCACAGTGACACCAGATGCAAGACTTCTCGTGGCAGGGCATTGCCGATACCGGTGATGGCACCGCCTGCGCCGCAGTTGACAAACCCATGATAAACATTGGTATCGACACCAATCATCAGGGTAACGCTATCATCCTGTGAGGTGATGTTTTCTGCCGCGTACCGCAGATCATCAGAGCCACCAAATTCTTTAAATCCAACCAAATTGGCGTGATCTTGGCGCAGATCGAAGAACAAATCAGCCCGAGTAGCAAAACCATAGTAAGGACTGTTGTAGATCACCGCCGGTAAGTCTGGCGCAGCGTTAAGAATACCGGCAAAGTGGGCCCGCTGGGCAGCACTGGATGATCCACGTGACAAAACCCGCGGGATAACCATTAACCCCTGTGCGCCAACCTTGGCAGCATGGGCAGCATGGGCGACTGCCGACGCCGAGTTCACCGCACCTGTGCCAACAATTGTGGGAACTCCAGCCGCTACAAGACGTGCGACGCCTTCCATCCGCTGCTCATCTGTCAGCAAAGGCCAGTCGCCCATCGACCCACAGTACACCACTGCTGACATACCGGTTGCCACCAACTCCTGCCCTTTGCGTACCAAGGCATCAAAGTCGGGCTGACGATCCGCTGTGCAGGGTGTCATAAGGGCTGGAATGCAGCCAGAAAAAATAGTGTTGCTCATTATGAGTTCCTTACTGCGGCGACCCGGTGCGGGCCCGGTTACGGTTGAATGCCATGTAATGTATTTTGGATCCAATTTTCAAGCTGAGAAATCCGACATCTTCCTTCGCGTTGCCTTGACTGATATACAGCCATCAGGGAGACTACGCATGGCCTTGAAATTCGAAGGTATTTCCAAATCAACTTCTGCAGCAACCACTATTTACGATGCCCTGCGCAAGGCCATCATTGAAGGTGAGTTAGAAGTAGGTGAACCACTGCGCCAGGACGAAATGGCGAAATTGTTCAACACCAGTCGGATCCCGGTCCGCGAGGCCCTTTCAAGGCTGGAGGAGCACGGCCTGGTCAAAACCAGACGCTACAAAGGCGCAGTCGTGTGTGGGTTATCTGCTGACGAGGCCACTGGAATTTTCGATTTCAGGGCCCTGATTGAACCAGAAGTCATGCGCCGTGCAGTTCCCAAAATGTCGCGTGAACTGCTTCAGCAAGCCCGCGGGTACTGTGAAGCGTTTTCACAATCCACAGAACCATTGCACTGGGGTGATTTGAATCGTGACTTTCATTCAACTCTCTATGGCGTCAGCGGGCTGGCCTACCATTTGGAAGTGGTCGACAATGCCATGGACCGGGTTGACCGCTACTTGCGTGCGCAACTGGTGCTGAGCAATGGCATTGATCGTGCAAACATTGAACATTTCGGTATTATGGAAGCCTGCGAAAAGGGCGATGCTGATCTGGCTGCAAAACGAACGTTCGACCACATCGAAGGCGCAAAAAACTCGCTACTTCACGGCATCTCTACCTAGTACGTAGGATTTACTAATCCGGCTTAGATCATCAGGTCAGCGTGGTTCAAGCCTCAGAACTGCGGGGGTCCTATGAGCAATCTTTACTGGCTTAACGAAGACCAATTGATGCGGCTTCGGTCCTACTTTCCAAAAAGCCAAGGCATACCAAAGGTTGATGCTCGGCGTATCTCAAGTGGAAAATGTATTCATTAACCGCAACGGTTTACACTGGTGTGATGCGCCCAAGGAGTGCGGACCATCCAAGACGCTCTACAACCGTTGGAAGCGGTGGAGCGATATCGGAATATTTGCCCGGATTATGAAGGAGCTTGCCGATTAAGCTCCAGACAACAAAACCATTTCAATCGACGCGACCCATCTCAAAGCCCACCGGACAGCTTCCAGATTGTCGGTCAAACAGGGGGACTTGGACGTCTGATGAGGCGCAACAAAGGCGGCATGAACACAAATTTGCATGCAATAGCCGACACAATAGCTCGACCAGTTTGGTTTTTCACGACCGCCGGTCAAGTGGGCGATTATTCTGGAGCGAGAGCTCTTCTGGGTCGCCTACCAGCTGCCAACTGGCTACTCGGGGATCGTGGCTATGGCGCCAGTTCAGCTTTTTCAAAGCCGTAATTTCCGTAATTCAAGTTGCCTGTTACATGGCCAACCCTATTCCCGGCAACAACATCAACAAAAATTTGATCCGCTGAAAAACTGCTTCGCCTTCCACCTCTGCCACCCCAAGGCTCGTGGAGCCCTCAATTTCTCCATTATTTTTAATACTAACTTCGGAACTAATCCCAAGATTACGCTAGTACTCATTCGTCGTCGCCATATAAATTTTACACGCATCCTCAGCCGCTTCAATTTCGATAGATGTATTTTGGTATGCCAAACTCGCAATATCGATAGCAGCAACACATCCATGCCAATCAATTCCATGGACGGAGCGCTCTAAGTAGTTAATTTGCACCGACAGAGCTCTGCCGTTACCCAATTGCGCAACCACTCGCGCTAGGGAAGAGTTTTCATCAACCTGTCCCTTCGTTGCCTCTATCACTTGACTTGCCAATTTTGGGAGGGTTCCAAAATCCTTTTCGGAGTCAAAAAAACAATCCATGCGTCTGCCTCATTCGGTGGAAACCAATCAGACGTAGACAGAACAACCTGTTCAGAAAGATCCACTTTGCTCAAAGTGTCTAGAAATGACTGGGGAGGATGGTTCACCATGACTTTTATTTGTTCTGCAGCCACATATGAAGGCAGCAATACAGAGGTCAAAAGGGCGCAAAAATAGCATACCGCTTTGCCAAATAGTTTTCGTTCGGCTTTTCCTTTCATTTTTGTGCTTTTGTTATCCATATATTTCTTTTGACTAAGGCTAGAGTTTTCTCACCCGCGTTTTCGTTTTGACATATCCGCATTCTATCAAGGCCACGTTTCGCCGATCCACCCTCGAACCCCTACATATCCAGCATTGAAGGTATTCTTCTTCCACCTTTCAACGGGCTACCCACTTGGAATGCTCCTCCGGTTGCGGCTCCGCAACACTCCGACTTGTCCCCATTTGGTTCTAGGTAGTTTTGCAGCGGGCGGTGTGGAACGCCGAAAGCCCCGCTGGTGCGGGGTTTATGGTGTTGAACTGTCAGTATTTTTGTTTTCTGGCGTAGGATTTGAACCTACGATCTTCAGGTTATGAGCCTGATGAGGTGAGGAGGTTTAGCAATTGA
>NZ_WQLV01000023.1 GCF_009753675.1 Parasedimentitalea huanghaiensis
GATTGCGTGCGATCCACTCATGGATCTTGTGCGACCTTTCCTTTGCGATCTCACCGCGCCGGAAGTTTCGGTGCGGATCTCCCGCCGTAGTGACCGGCTTTTCCTGCGCCTCTTCAAGCAAGACATCAAAGTGGACATCCAGCTTCTTGGAGAGCTGCACCATCAAACGAAAGAGCACCTTGTTCGGTGCGATCCGGTCCTGAACCGAAGCATTCTGCCAATCAACTTCATGGAATTCTGACATTCAAAAAATACCCGTAATTACCCGCGCTCTACCAGCAGCCCTGTCCGCAAAGGACGGCTAAGCTTCTGCCTACGTATGTGCTCAATTGCGATTTTGCTAACGATTTCAGGATACTGGCGCTATGTTGTTCCGCTTATGTTCCAGATCTATGCAAAGCGCAAAGGAGAACGACAACAAGTAGCCCCGGCAAATTGCCTGTGGGCAGAAAGGAAAAATCCGTTGACCAACAAGGCCAACCCACGAGAGACTCGAATGAGCGCAGCCCCAGCAGAGGTCGATGATCGACTGCTGGATCTGGTGCGTTTCCTCGCGCGGGCAGCGGCGGAAGCGGATTTTGCAGAGCATCTCAAAACAGACAGCACGGCGCGTGATGAACCAAACAGCCTGGATAAAGGACACGCACCATGACAACGATAGAGACAAACATAACAGCCAAAAGAGTGGCGATCTACGCCAGATATTCATCTGACCTTCAGACGGATAAATCCATCGAAGACCAGATCCACGTCTGCCAACAACGCGCCGTGGCCGAAGGCTGGACAGTTGTCGAGTGCTACACTGATCATGCAATTTCAGGAGAGAGCCTATTCCGTCCCGGTATTCAGGCACTGATGGCAGCCGCTCCGACAGGCCACTTTGATATCGTGATCTCTGAGGCCCTGGACCGGGTCAGCCGTGACCTTGAGGGCGCTGCCAAAGTCTTCAAGCATCTGCGTTTCAACGACCAACAAATATTCACCCTCTCTGAGGGGTTCATCAACGAGCTGCACATCGGGTTCAGCGGGACAATGGGGGCCATGTTCCTCAAGGAGCTGGCCGCCAAAACCCGCCGAGGTCTGCAGGGCCGTGCACTCAAAGGCAAAAGCGGGGGGCCTTGTCTACGGGTATGACATTTCCCATGAGGTTGGCCCGGACGGCACCATTGAGCGCGGCGGGCGCAAAATCAACGAAGCACAGGCCAAAATCGTCCAGCGGATCTTCAATGCCTATGTGACCGGCACATCCCCCGCCGCCTTGGCCAAACAGCTGAACGCTGAGAAGGTCCCTGCCCCCAACGGAGGCACCTAGGGGCCTAGCACCATATATGGCAACCGAGAACGCGGCACAGGCATTTTGAACAATGAGCTTTATATAGGCCGCCAAGTCTGGAACCGGCTGCGTTACATCAAAAACCCAGAGACTGGCAAACGCGTCTCCCGCCCCAATCCAGAGGACAAATGGGTGATCACCGATGTGCCGGACCTGCGCATCATCGATCAGAGCCTGTGGGACAAAGTCAAAACCCAGCAAGGCGTCTACAACCGCAAAGACAAACCGCTGCACAAGCGCAATCGCCCAACTTACCTGCTGTCGCACCTCGTCAAATGCGGCTGCTGCGGCGGGGGTTTCGCGATGCACAACCAAACGCGCCTGGCCTGTTCCACAGCGAAGAACAAGGGCACCTGTCGCAATAGCCTCACCATCAAGCGCGAAGATCTGGAACAGACGGTTCTGAACGCCCTCAACAAGAACCTGATGGATGAACGCCTGGTGGCTGCCTTCTGTGCAGAATACACCAAGCGAATGAATGCCCTGCGCAGCCAACACAACGCCTCACGCAATGACTTCATCAAGGAACAGCGCAAGCTGGAACGCGAGAAGCAAAAGATCGTACAGTCCATCTGCGATGGCGTGCCAGCAGAGATGATCAAAGACCGCGCTGTCATCGTCAACAACCGCCTCAATGAGCTGGAACAACTGCTGTCCACTCAGGAAGAAGAGAAGGTCATCTTTCACCCCAATATGGCGGAGCGCTACCACAAGGAAGTGCGCGGCCTGATGGAGACCATGAACAACCCGGAGACACGCACGGAAGCGTCACAGCATCTGCGCGCAATGATCGACCGAGTAGTCCTCACCCCCAACGAGACGGGTGAAGAACTGACGGTTGATCTGATTGGAGATCTGGCAGGTATCCTGTCGGTCGCAACCTCGTCGGAAAGCGCCCGCGTTGCGGCGGAGCTTTCCAAACTTCAACAAGTGCATCAGGAGCTTAGCGGTAGAACGACAAAAGCCCCCGAAGGGGCTTTGACGTTGGGCTCTACTTCACAAGTAGACCTGGTTGCGGGAGTAGGATTTGAACCTACGACCTTCAGGTTATGAGCCTGACGAGCTACCGGGCTGCTCCATCCCGCGACAGGGTCGAATAGGTTTCATCGTTTTGAGAGATCTGGTTCTTATTAGGTTTGGCGGTGCCCTACTCTCCCACGCCTTAAGACGCAGTACCATCGGCGCAACAGTGCTTAACTTCCGGGTTCGGGATGGGACCGGGTGTATCACTTGCGCTATGACCACCAAACCGAATAAGAACCAGTCCGCTCATTTCAGAGCGGTACAATCAACATGTTGTCCAGATTAAGTTTTGTTCTGTTTATAGTGGCTGCTGATTTCAGCCACTTGGAATGTATGCTTTGATAGTCGTTCACAGAGTTTCTGATTTATCAGTCTGTCTATTACTGGATCAAATCAAGCCTATCGGACCATTAGTACCAGTCAACTGAATGCGTTACCGCACTTACATCTCTGGCCTATCGACGAGGTGGTCTACCTCGGTCCTCAGGGATACCTTGTTTTGAGGGGGGCTTCCCGCTTAGATGCCTTCAGCGGTTATCCTGTCCGTTCATAGCTACCCAGCACTGCCGTTGGCACGACAACTGGTCCACCAGTGGAACGTTCACCCCGGTCCTCTCGTACTAGGGGCAACTCCTCTCAAGTATCCTACACCCACGGCAGATAGGGACCGAACTGTCTCACGACGTTCTAAACCCAGCTCACGTACCTCTTTAAACGGCGAACAGCCGTACCCTTGGGACCTGCTCCAGCCCCAGGATGAGATGAGCCGACATCGAGGTGCCAAACACTGCCGTCGATATGGACTCTTGGGCAGTATCAGCCTGTTATCCCCGGCGTACCTTTTATCCGTTGAGCGATGGCCCTTCCACTCGGGACCACCGGATCACTATGGCCGACTTTCGTCTCTGCTCGACTTGTCAGTCTCGCAGTCAGGCTGGCTTCTGCCATTGCACTCAACGAGCGATTTCCGACCGCTCTGAGCCAACCTTCGCGCGCCTCCGTTACGCTTTAGGAGGCGACCGCCCCAGTCAAACTACCCGCCACACAGGGTCCCGGATCCAGATAATGGACCGCGGTTAGACATCAAGCAGAGCAAGGGTGGTATCTCAAGGGAGGCTCCACCAAAACTGGCGTTTTGGTTTCGAAGCCCACCACCTATCCTGCACATGCTCGGCCTAATGCCAATGTGAAGCTGTAGTAAAGGTGCACGGGGTCTTTCCGTCTAACCGCGGGAAGCCTGCATCTTGACAGGCAATTCAATTTCGCTGAGTCTATGTTGGAGACAGCGGGGAAGTCGTTACGCCATTCGTGCAGGTCGGAACTTACCCGACAAGGAATTTCGCTACCTTAGGACCGTTATAGTTACGGCCGCCGTTTACCTGGGCTTCAATTCAGAGCTCTCACTCCTCCTTTTAACCTTCAGGCACCGGGCAGGCGTCAGACCCTATACGTCGTCTTGCGACTTCGCAGAGCCCTGTGTTTTTAATAAACAGTCGCCACCCCCTGGTTTGTGCCCCCAGCTCCCACTTGCGTAGGAACCGGGCCTCCTTCTCGCGAACTTACGGAGGTATTTTGCCGAGTTCCTTCAACATAGTTCTCTCAAGCGCCTTGGTATTCTCTACCTATCCACCTGTGTCGGTTTAGGGTACGATCTCATGGAAGGGCTATTTCCAGGGACCTCTCAGCAGCCCATTCAATCCAATAAGGATGAACTACCTCTGAGATCCGTCACCACTTCCTGGCCCAGGAATATTAACCTGGTTCCCATCGACTACGCCTTTCGGCCTCGCCTTAGGGGTCGGCTTACCCTGCTCAGATTAGCTTTAAGCAGGAACCCTTGGATTTTCGGCGAGAGTGTCTCTCACACTCTTTGTCGCTACTCATGTCATCATTCTCACTAGTGATCTCTCCACGGGATGGCTCACGCCCCCGCTTCATCGAAAGATCCGGTCCTCCAAGGCCTTCCGAAGAAGACTAAAGAGGATAGGATCTATGTCACACTACGCTCTGCTACCATGCACTATGTGCATCCTCGGCTTCGGCTCATGGCTTGAGCCCCGTTACATCTTCGCCGCAGGACAACTTAATTAGACCAGTGAGCTGTTACGCTATCTTTAAAGGATGGCTGCTTCTAAGCCAACCTCCTGGTTGTTTTGGTCGTCCCACCTGCTTTCCCACTTAGCCATGAATTAGGGGCCTTAGCCGGAGGTCAGGGTTGTTTCCCTCTTCACTACGGACGTTAGCATCCGCAGTGTGTCTGCCATCTAGTACTCCCGGGTATTCGGAGTTTGGTTAGGGTCAGTAAGGCTGTATGCCCCCATTGCCCATCCAGTGCTCTACCCCCCGGGGTATTCGGATGACGCTCTACCTAAATAGATTTCGCAGAGAACCAGCTATCTCCGAGTTTGATTGGCCTTTCACCCCTTGGCACAGCTCATCCCGATCTTTTTCAACAGATGTGGGTTCGGTCCTCCAGTGCATGTTACTGCACCTTCAACCTGGCCATGCCAAGATCACTCGGTTTCGGGTCTGATCCATCTAACTCATTCGCCCTATTAAGACTCGCTTTCGCTGCGCCTACACCTAACGGCTTAAGCTTGCTAGATAGACCAAGTCGATGACCCATTATACAAAAGGTACGCTGTCAGGCCGCAAGGGCCCTCCAACTGATTGTAGGCGTTCGGTTTCAGGTACTGTTTCACTCCCCTCGTCGGGGTGCTTTTCACCTTTCCCTCACGGTACTGGTTCACTATCGGTCAGTAAGGAGTACTTAGCCTTCGAAGGTGGTCCTCCGATCTTCAGACAGAATTTCACGTGTTCCGCCCTACTTAATACGTCCTATCATGCTTCGAATACGGGACTATCACCCGCTATGGTCATGCTTCCCAACATGTTCTTCTCACACTCAAGGCTCGGCTGGTCCCCGTTCGCTCGCCGCTACTAGGGGAGTATCAATTGATTTCCTTTCCTCCGGGTACTTAGATGTTTCAGTTCCCCGGGTTTGCCTTTTTAACCCTATGTATTCAGGTTAAAAATACCTGGTTTACCTCATTATTGACAACCTTGCGGCTGACAATAACAAAGTATCAGGTGGGTTGCCCCATTCAGAAATTCATGGATCAAAGCTTATTCTCAGCTCCCCATGACTTATCGCAGAGTATCACGTCTTTCATCGCCTCTTACTGCCAAGGCATTCACCAAACGCCCTTCTCGCGCTTGATTTGATCCAGAAATAGAAAGACTTGCGTCTATCACAAGAGCGGAAGCTGGTAAGAAACCGCCCTCTTCATTCTGAGATCAAAAGCATACTTTCCCGCTCGCTTCATGTCGGTGAAGCGAACAATTTGAGCACGTCCCGTATGCAGTCCCCATCCGTGCGGGAGGAGACTGAAGACGTGCTCGGGTTAGTGTACTTAACTTGGACAACGCTGTCGTTTCAGACTGGCAGACTTAAGCGGATCCGAGGAAAGGGATCATGCAAAAGCTCGCGTCATACCCCGAAGGGTAATCAGCACCAAACTGAGGTCAGACCCTCACTCGGGTGACCAACAGTGTTGTTGATTGTATCTCTCTAAACGATGTCAAAGCTTCTTACGAAGCTGCGTCTGTAGAACAGACGTTCAAACATTCGAACCGAACGTTTGAAGATGTGTTCTAACAAGGGAATGGTGGAGCCTAGGAGGATCGAACTCCTGACCTCCTGAATGCAAATCAGGCGCTCTCCCAGCTGAGCTAAGGCCCCAAAATAATCCCCTTCGGGATGATGGTGGGTCGAGGAGGACTTGAACCTCCGACCTCACGCTTATCAGGCGTGCGCTCTAACCACCTGAGCTACCGACCCGGTTTCCGTTTTGCAAAACAAAACAAAACCCGTGTGCGAGCAGCACTCATGGTTACGTCACCGAACAGCTGCCGATAACGGCTGCTGCCGCAGTTTCTGAAGAGATATGAGGACGGCCTGGCTCTGTTTGAGCTCTGTGAACCCAAACTGAGACTTGCGTCTCTATGATCATTCACTCATTTCGAGTGCCCCTTCGTGAGAAGAGGAGATCTGCTAAGTGTTTCATGAGATCAGCAAGCTGATCTGGCTAGAAACATCCTTAGAAAGGAGGTGATCCAGCCGCAGGTTCCCCTACGGCTACCTTGTTACGACTTCACCCCAGTCGCTGAACCCACCGTGGTCCGCTGCCCCCTCCGAAGAGGTTGGCACACGGCCTTCGGGTAGACCCAACTCCCATGGTGTGACGGGCGGTGTGTACAAGGCCCGGGAACGTATTCACCGCGTCATGCTGTTACGCGATTACTAGCGATTCCGACTTCATGGGGTCGAGTTGCAGACCCCAATCCGAACTGAGACAGTTTTTTGAGATTAACTCATTGTCACTGCCATTGTAGCACGTGTGTAGCCCAACCCGTAAGGGCCATGAGGACTTGACGTCATCCACACCTTCCTCCCGCTTATCACGGGCAGTTTCCCTAGAGTGCCCAGCTTAACCTGCTGGCAACTAAGGATGTGGGTTGCGCTCGTTGCCGGACTTAACCGAACATCTCACGACACGAGCTGACGACAGCCATGCAGCACCTGTCACTAGGTCCCGAAGGAAGGCTCCATCTCTGGAGTTGTCCTAGGATGTCAAGGGTTGGTAAGGTTCTGCGCGTTGCTTCGAATTAAACCACATGCTCCACCGCTTGTGCGGGCCCCCGTCAATTCCTTTGAGTTTTAATCTTGCGACCGTACTCCCCAGGCGGAATGCTTAATCCGTTAGGTGTGTCACCGAATAGCATGCTACCCGACGACTGGCATTCATCGTTTACGGTGTGGACTACCAGGGTATCTAATCCTGTTTGCTCCCCACACTTTCGTACCTCAGCGTCAGTATCGAGCCAGTGAGCCGCCTTCGCCACTGGTGTTCCTCCGAATATCTACGAATTTCACCTCTACACTCGGAATTCCACTCACCTCTCTCGAACTCTAGACCAGGAGTTTATGAGGCAGTTCCAGGGTTGAGCCCTGGGATTTCACCCCATACTTTCTGATCCGCCTACGTACGCTTTACGCCCAGTAATTCCGAACAACGCTAGTCCCCTCCGTATTACCGCGGCTGCTGGCACGGAGTTAGCCGGGACTTCTTTACTAGATACTGTCATTATCATCTCTAGCGAAAGTGCTTTACGACCCTAAGGCCTTCATCACACACGCGGCATGGCTGGATCAGGCTTGCGCCCATTGTCCAAGATTCCCCACTGCTGCCTCCCGTAGGAGTCTGGGCCGTGTCTCAGTCCCAGTGTTGCTGATCATCCTCTAAAACCAGCTAAAGATCGTAGACTTGGTAGGCCATTACCCCACCAACTATCTAATCTTACGCGGGCTGATCCTTCACCGATAAATCTTTCCCCCGAAGGGCGTATAAGGTATTACTCTCCGTTTCCAGAGGCTATTCCTTAGTGAAGGGTACATTCCCACGCGTTACTAACCCGTCCGCCGCTCGCCCCCGAAGGGGTGCGCTCGACTTGCATGTGTTAGGCCTGCCGCCAGCGTTCGTTCTGAGCCAGGATCAAACTCTCAAGTTGAAAGCATCTTACAATGCTATCCTTGACGTCGAACCTCTGCACATATCGTCCCATCGTTCAAATGGGACAGTTTAACCGTTTGGTTGTGCTCAAGTTTCCAAAGAAACAAAAGCCGTCCAAACAGTGAAGCTGACACTGGTCATCGGGTCGAAACCCTACCAGCGTTGATATATGCACAGGTTGATCCATCGAATGAACCAAACCGCCCACATATCTCTTCAGATATATAATTTGTCAAAGAGCAAGAAGACAAAAATCAAACAGATGCGCCAATCTCTCAGCGCGCCCGCCAATCCTAATCTTCAATCCCCGTCTCTCCGAGGCGTCCAACTGTCTCTCCAGCCCGTCCCTCCGTCTCTCCGAAGCGTCCCCACCAGCGCCTCAGCGCCGCCGGTAAGGGGGGTTCTAGGGT
>NZ_WQLV01000024.1 GCF_009753675.1 Parasedimentitalea huanghaiensis
CGGGATTGGCGTTTGCCATGGTCGGAGGTGTTGCGGCCGCTCCGGTGCTGGCGCAGGATCCAGCGTTGAGCCCCCCCAGTTACCCCCCTTTGCCCGCGCCCAGCCTGAACTTTTATGGCTCTCCGGGCCTGCTGGATATGCCAAGCGCCGAGATGCAGCCGGATGGGCAGTTTTCAGTGTCTTATTCCTGGTTTGGTGGCCAGGCCCGCTATAATCTGACCTTCCAGGCGCTGCCCTGGCTCTCGGCCAGCTTTCGCTACAACGGCATCCAGAACCTCAGCACCACGTCTTTCAGCACCTATTATGATCGCGGCTTTGATGTCAGGGCCCGGCTCTGGCGCGAGGGGCGCTATCGGCCCGAGGTTACCATGGGCTTGCAGGATTTTGCCGGCACTGGGGTTTATGCTGCGGAATATTTTGTGGCCACCAAACAGTTTCAGGCGCCCGCGCTTGGCTTTGGCGGGGCCACCGGCAAGCTAAAGCTTTCGGCGGGGCTGGGCTGGGGGCGGTTGGGGTCTTACGGGGCCATCGGCAATATCGGCACCCGTTCCAGCTTTACACCGGGGTCTACCGGCGGCACCCTGTCTTATGATCAGTGGTTTCGGGGGGATTTTGCCCCCTTTGGCGGCATTGAATGGCAACCCAATGCGCGCTGGGGCTTTAAGCTGGAGTATTCTTCGGACGCCTATGTGGCCGAAACTCAGGATGCCGATGTCTTTGTACGCAAGTCTCAGCTCAACTTTGGGGCAGAATATCAGGCCACGCCGCGTACCCGTCTGGGTGCCTATTATCTCTATGGCTCTGAAGTTGGTGTGACGGCTCAGATCCAGCTGAACCCCTTTCATCCCGTGCGCCCAATGGCCGTGCCTGCGCCGCTGCCTATTGTGCCGCGTTCGGACTGGGCCAAAACAGAGGCCGACTGGAGCCACAACTGGGCGCAGAGCGCGGAGAGCAGCCTGACCCTGCGGGACCAGTTGGCCCAGCAGTTGGAACAGGACGGGTTGATCCTGGAAAGCCTGGAAATCGACAGCACCCGCGCTGAGGTGCGTTTTCGCAACCCCCGCTATCGATCTGACGCGCTGGCGATTGGGCGCACAGCCCGGGTGATGAGCCGGATGCTGCCTGCCTCGGTTGAGACATTCCGGATGGTGCCGGTGCGCAGTGGGATGGGATTATCGGCCACAGAAATCCGGCGCTCAGATCTGGAGATGCTGGAGCATGACGCCCATGCGGCAGATGCGCTGGTGGCGGTGGCCGGGATTGGTGGCGCTGCTCCGCTGCCGGATGCGGCACTGGTCTCACCTGATCTCTATCCCGCCTTCAGCACCTCGGTCAGCCCCTATAGCGCCCCTGCGTATTTTGATCCGGATCAGCCGTTCCGCTTGGATCTTGGGCTGGATTTCAAAGCCAGTTATGAGCCCGCGCCGGGCTGGGTCCTCTCGGCTGCTCTGCGTCAGCGGCTTTGGGGGAATGTGAAAAATGGCCGTGCCTCAAATTCAAAACTGCCCCATGTGCGTACAGATCAGATGGAATATGCCCAATATGGCACCACATTGGAAAACCTCTTTGTCAGCCGCTACTGGCAGCCGGACCACAATCTCTATGCGCGCGCAACAGCCGGGCTGTTTGAAAGCATGTATGGCGGGGTGTCAGCTGAGCTGTTGTGGAAGCCGGTGGACAGCCCGCTGGCGCTGGGGTTTGAAGCCAACTATGTGGTGCAGCGTGATTTTGATCAGCGTTTTTCCTTCCGCGACTACAAAACCTTCACGGGTCATGCCTCGGCGTATTACGAATTGGGGGGGGGCTATCAGATGCAGTTGGATGCCGGGCGTTATCTGGCGGGCGACTACGGTGGCACCCTGAGCCTGGACCGGGTGTTTGACAATGGATGGCGCGTGGGCGGGTTTGTCACCCTGACCGATGTCTCGGCCGAGGATTTTGGCGAAGGCTCGTTTGACAAAGGATTCCGGTTCGATATCCCGCTGGACTGGATGCTGGGCAAGCCAAGCCGCAATAGCTTTGGCCTGACCGTTCGGCCGGTGCAGCGGGACGGAGGCCAGCGGGTCTATGTGCCAGGACGGCTTTACGGGCAGATCCGGGATGCTCATCGTGCCAGCCTGATCGATCAGCGGGCAAGGATGTGGGAATGAGAATACTGCCAGTGAAATGGGCTGCTGTTCTGGGATTGGCCCTGTTGGCGGGCTGTAGTCAGGGACCGGATGGGCCGACGCTGGAGCTGGAGGTGTTTCAGCTTCTCCAGCAGAGGGTCGCCAGCATTGGCGGGGCGGCGGCCGCCCCGGTAGAGCGGCCGCCGCTGACCCGCGCGGCGCTGGACACGGTGGAAGGCCCCTATATCGAGGTGACGGTCGAGAACCGCGATATCTTTGCCTACCTGTCACAGCAGCTGGTGCGCCGCGATGACAGCCCCGGCGAGATAGTGGTCTGGCGCACCGAGGATAATATCACCCTGACATTGCGCAGCGGCGTGTTGGTGGCCACACGGGGGCTGGGGGATGACATCCTGTCGGCCTCGGCACCGGTGGCGACCGGGAAACCCGGTCCGGTTATGGGCGGTGCCCGCAGCTATCAAATTCGTGGATTAGACAATAAGACCCACGCACTGGTGATGGTCTGCAGCCTGCTGGATCTGGGACCCGCACCGGTAGAGATCGTTGAAGTCACCTACCCCACCCGCCATATGCAGGAACGGTGCGAAACGCAAAACAGCCTTGTGGTGAATGACTACTGGGTTGATTCGCGCTCGGGGAGAGTGTGGCAATCCCGGCAATGGGCAGGCCCGACAATTGGCTATCTGCGCATTCGTCAGCTGACAATCTGAATATTTTTCAAAAATTACAGCTTGGAAATCAGAGGGTAAGGTTTTTAGCCTAAGAACACCCGTTGAAGTGGTATATATTTCTGCATAATGTCTCGCTAGCCAATCCATGGAGTTGAATAATGAAGAAAATCATTGCAGCCCTTTCTCTGGCCGTCCTTGCCAGCACCACCGTATCAACCGCTACGGCTCAGACCGTTGAGGCGACAACGCCTGTTCTGAGCGGCGCTGGCGGTTTGGCAGTTGGTCCCCTTGGCGCTCTTGGTCTGACGACACTTGTGTTTGTGGGAGTCGTGGCCAGCGGCAGCGACGGAACATCGACCACAACCACCACAACCACCACAAACTAATCTGCACCTCCGGGCGCCAAACTGGCCCCCGGGTTTGATCCCATTTGTAGGCCGGTCAGCACCGGACCTACGGGATCTGTGCGGGCTAAAGGTATTGCCCCCCGGATGTGACAGTGCCGGCAACAGATCCGGGAATGAAACTGCTGCCTGCCCCATTGGTTTGCAGAATGGCATTCTGCGCCACCTGGTAACGGGGGCCGGAACAGCCCGCTGTGTCGCCATCAAAAGTCACACCACTCAGCCCCGCCAAACTGAATTCGGACAGGTCAATCCCGCCTGCACTCCCCCAGGTGATGCCGCTGGCCAGGGTCATACTGCCGCCCCCGGCCTCTAGCCTGGCGCGCTGACGTAGCCGGGCAAGGGTGTCGATGCCTGCGCCAATGCTCAGACTTTCCCCCTCACAGGATAGGGTTGCATCCGTCGCCATCATCGCAGCCCCAGAGCCGGCAAAACTCAGCGCAGCGGCGTGGATCCGGGCCCCGGTTTCGGCCTGCAGCCCATCGCTGCCGGTGAACTGCAGCCCGGTCACCACCGCAACCGCCCCCCGCCGGGCCAGAATGCGGGCGGTGGTGACCATGGTGGGATCTGCTGCATGACCGGTGATCAACAGGCTGCCACTGCCCAGAAGCGGCCCCTGCAGCACCACCTCTTCGCCGTAGGCCCCGGCCGCAAGCTGGATCTGCACGTCATGAGGTCCGCAATCCAGCGCCAGAGCCTGATCCACCGCATGTTGCAGGGTCAGAAATCCCGCCTCGGCGGTATCAGCCAGCCCGTCATTGCTGTCTGCCCCATCAGGGCGGACATAATAGCTGCGCGGGGCCGTCAGCCGTTCCCGCAGCATCGGGCTGCCCTGTGGGAAGGAGACCTGACCGGTGGTTGGGGTGACACTCAGGGCCGTCAGCCACTGGCTGCCATCGGGGCTGACCTTGATGGCGAACTCATCGCCGCCCGCGGTGCCCATCTCAGCCCGGCCGGACCAGTTGGTCTGAAACAGCAGACTGGCGGTGTCTGTGGCACTGGCCTTGTTCACTTTGACCTGATGTCCGGCGCCCACATGGGTCAGCAGCGTTGCGGCAGAGGCCACAGTCAGCCGGTTGTCATCATCCGCAGTTGCAGCAATGCCGAGTGCGGGCAGGTTCTGCAGATCAAGCTGTACTGGCAGCCAGTCCGTGCCGTCAAACCGGACCCCCTGCCCCAGGGGATCCACGGTGGCCTGCCAGCCCGATTGCGGGACAAAGAAGTGCCAGGTTGCACCATCCCAAAAAGCCAGCTCAGTCCCATGTCCGGCCCAGGCCCCGCTGCCCGGCTCCGCCACGATATAGCGATCCCCTGGGTCCGGCAGTTCTGGCGGGGCTGACAGCGACAGATCCCTGACGTTCAGCTGGCTCACCGCATCCAGGATCAGCAGGGCTTCATTATGAGTGACATGTTTCTGGGCCTGTGAGGGCATCAAAAAAGGCAGGGATAAGACGGGAGAGGTCTGGGACATTTGTGGGGCTCCGCTGGTGGGACCCGGGCCTGGCCGGGGCTGATGTTGCGCAGACAAGACTGGGAAAAGGTTTCAATTTCTCAACCTGGGCGACCGCCATATTCATGTTTAGAGCCTGTTTATGTCCGTGATCTGGGGCAGGCACCTATTTTTGTGGCTTTGATTATGATACTGTTTGCCCCTGTCTAGACTGTGGTGCTTGGGGTTGCGCGACGGACCAGAGTGACGCTGCTAACACGTTGTGAATATTCAGATCCCTTAGGCTGACCTGATGTGATGGTCTTGGTTCGCGATTGCGAATCCTGTCTCTCAATTTTTGAGGAGACCGCAAAGTATGGCTTACGGCCCAAAATTTTCTGAAGGCCATGTTTTGAAACGCCAGTTTTCGCCCAAATAGGTTGCCGTGGTTTTTAACTTGTTTGATCTTCAAGAGTAGGATTTTTAGCATGTGTACCCTCTGTGACGTAACGCAGACTTTTGATCCCGCCCGACATGTTCCGGACGGTGGTGTTGGCGAGGTGGTCCAGGCGGTGTTGACGGAAACCACCGATGCGGTGGCCGGAACCGGCACCGCCTACACGATGCAGGCGGGCGATACGTTCAATGGCAGCCTGACGCTGGGGGATCGGGACTGGGTAGCCATCAGCCTGACTGCAGGCGAAATTTATAATATCAATCTGACTGGCACTGCCGGTGGGGGCGGCACCTTGAGTGACCCCTATCTGCGGCTCTATAATAGCAGCGGCACATTGATTGGCTCCAATGACGATGGCGGTCCAGGATTGGATTCCCTGTTGAGCTATACGGCAACCAGCAGCGGTACCTATTACATCGCTGCCGGGGGCTATGCGGATAATCGCTCTGGCACCTATCAGATTACGGCCGAAGTGCAGCTGCCGCCAACGCCGGCGACCCTGGATGAGCTGGCCGATTACCTGACCGATGGCTACTGGCAGGACAGCAGTCGCAGCCAGCGCAGTTTTGATACCAGTGGCAGCAACCAGATCTCGGTCGATATCACCGGGTTGAATGCTGGCGGGCAGCAGCTGGCCCGTTGGGCCTTTGAGACCTGGGAAACGGTTGCTAATCTTGATTTTGTCGAGGTCAGCAGCGGCGCTGACATAACCTTTGATGATGAAGATTCCGGTGCCTATGCAACCTCTTCGGTGAGCGGCAGCACAATCTTGTCTTCAGAGGTGAATGTCAGTTCCAGCTGGCTCACCAGCTATGGCACGGCGCTGGACAGCTATTCTTTCTCGACCTATGTGCATGAAATTGGTCATGCGCTGGGGCTGGGGCACCAGGGCGGCTATAATGGTGCTGCCACCTATGGCGTGGACGAGACCTTCAGCAATGACAGCTGGCAGATTTCGGTAATGTCCTATTTCAACCAGACAGAAAACACGACAACCAATGCCAGCTATGCCGCCATCGTCTCGTTGATGATGGCGGATGTGGTGGCGATCCAGAACCTGTATGGAGCGGCAGGGGCCAGCAGTGCCACCGCAGGCGACACCACCTACGGGGCTGACAGTGCTCTGGGCACCTATATGGATCAGCTGTTTGACCTGATTGCAGCGGGGACCACCTCCAGCGTCTATGGCGGCGCTGCGATCACCCATACAATTTATGATCAGGGGGGCACCGATACGGTAGACCTGTCTTATAGCACCACCCACGACCGGCTCAGCCTGCTGGGAGAAAGCTTTTCGGATATTGGCGGCCTGATTGGCAATATTGGCATTGCCCGGGGCACGGTGATCGAAAACGCCCTAGGGGGATCTGGCAATGATACGATCCTCGGAAATGGCGCCCATAACCAGCTGACGGGCAATGCGGGCAATGACAGTCTGACTGGCGAAGGTGGCCGCGACAGCCTGTTGGGCGGGGATGGCGATGATTACCTGCAGGGCGGTACCGGCGACGATACGCTGCGCGGCGGCGCAGGCAATGATACCATCTATAGCAATACTTCGCTGGATACGATTTATGGCGATGCCGGCAATGACTATATCAGCTCGGGCAACGGGGTTGATTATGTCGATGGTGGCTCTGGCAATGACACCATCTTTGGCCGCACCGGCTGGGATACGCTGCTTGGCGGCTCGGGCAATGATACGATCTATGGCAGCTCTGGCGATGACAATCTCAGCGGTGGGGATGACGATGACTGGCTGTCAGGCGGATCGGCCTGGGATGTGCTGTTTGGCAATAGCGGCAATGACACGCTCTATGGCAACTTTGGTTCAGATGTGCTGTCGGGGGGCGATGGGCTGGACGTGCTCTATGGTGGCACTGGCGATGACACCCTGCGGGGTTTCTCTGGCAATGACACACTCTATGGCAACCAGGGTGTTGACCAGCTGGATGGCGGCGCGGGCGATGACCTGCTGCGCGGCGGCACCCTGCGTGATACCTTTATCTTCAACACTGGCTATGACCGGGATGAGATCAATGATTTTGAGATCCACCGCGATATCCTGTCGCTGTCAACCAGCCTGACCGGCGGCTCCAGCGATGCTGCCACGGTGATCGCCAACTATGGCCAGATTTTAGGCGGCGTGGTTGTCTTTGACTTTGGCGGCGGGGATGTGGTGACCCTGTCAAACCTCAGCAGTTTTGACGGGTTGAGTGATAACTTCGCCTTCTTCTGATCCGCGTTTATCCCTCTGTAATCTGTTACAGAGGGATAAACCTCTTTATTGGAGCCACATTTCCCAATCAGATCTCAGTTCCGCCAGACAGATAAAACCGGAAGGCCACCAGGATGTGATAAAAGGTTGAGGCTGGCATGTTGATAGAAACCAAGGCGCCCTCGCGGCTGCGTTTGTCATACCACCCCCCCACAACCGGCGTGTCCATATAGTCCTGCCAGATCCGCTCCAGCACCGCTTCGGGACTGGCAGAGGGGTCCAGCACCACGCCACGGCGGCGCATCGCCACCCCGGCTTTCAGAAGTTCGGCCTGTGGCCACATGCGGCGGCTGTCCGATCGTGGCTCAGCGCAATCCGGCAGCAGCCCAGAGGCGTCGCGCTGTGTCAGCACAGCATCAAACAAGGTCATCAGCGGTACCCCGCTGTCCTGACCACTGATCTGTTCAAAGTGATCAATCAAATAAATCCATTCCGCCAGATGGCCCGGCTCAATGGCCTGATCCGGGGCGGCCAGTGGCTTCCAATCGGCATCGTAATATTCCAGCACCTGCCCGTCGTGCTGTAAAAAGACCTCGCGGAACAGGCTCAGCCCCTCTTCGGCCATGGCCAGGAACCGGGCTTCGCCAGTGGCGTGAAGCAGGGCAAGGGAGACTTCGAACATATGCATATGTGGGTTCTGCCGTCGTGGCAGGGCGTGAATTGCGTTTTCATACCAGCCCCGCGGCGCCTTGAGCTTGGCCAATTCCTGTTCCAGCCGCGCCAAATCTTCAGCAATGTCAAACCCGGCCCTGATCAGGGCTGAGGCCGCCAGCAGCATGAAGGCCAGATCATACAGGTCATGCGGCGCGGTGAGAATGCAGGTGTCAGGGGCCAGTTGCGCGGCCAGATTGCCACTTTCGGGGTCAAACCCATGGTCCATGGCAAAACGAAACAGCTGCAGCGCCAGATCCCGGTGCACCGGATCTTCGGACTGGGTCAAGCAATAGGCCTGACGCACCTGAACCCGCAGGCGGCGCTGCATCTGTGCACAGGGCGCACCTCTGTGATCCAGCGCTTCCCAGACGGTGCCGGTGCTGCTGTCTACACCGGCGGTGCTCCAGAGCGGCAGGGCGTCCTCTGCCAGCCAGCGGGGTAATTCTGCATTCCAATCCTGAGAGAGGCTCATCTCAGCTTTCCTTTCTAATCTGCCGCAGCAGGGCGCTTCCCCGCCTCAGCACTTTCAATAATTCAATGGAATAAAACCCACTGCGCGCTGCCCAGTCCGTGGGCGGGGAGTGGCGTGGCTGGTCCAGGGAGGGGGTGCCCTGCACAGGCGCCCAGTCGGTCAGATCCTTTAGGGCGGGCGTGTCACAGGCGCGGAGCAACCGCACATCGTCCCGTGTTTTGAGGACCTTCAAAATGTCCAGATCCAGCTGCGGGTGGTGCAAGTGGCTGTCGATCCCGCGTGCCGCCAGATCCTGCCCCATCAGGGCCCGGTAGTGCGGTCCTAGCTCATAGGGGTAGCGCTGGGGGGTGCTGTAGAGATCCAAACCCGCCATGATGATTTCTTGGGCCCCGATGGCATGGGCCATCAGCACCGCATAGACACCCGTTGTCGGGCTGCGATTGTAGCGGGCGATCAGGGTTTTCACCTCTGCTTCAATCTCGCTGTCACGATAGCGCATCGGCTGATACAGCGCTCCAAAACGCCGCTGCCCAGCCCGAACAACGCGGGGATTATGGCTGCTCCAGGCGCGCAGATCATAATCTGCACGACATTGGTGCAGCGTTTCGAACATAAACGGGGCCACCCGCGGATCCCCGGCCATAAAGGCCAGATCCACCCGCTGCCCCAGGAAAAACCGCGGTTCAAAAAAGAAGTTGTTGATCCGGATGATGAAGTCATCCGCCTGAATACACCCCGGCTCCAGTGAGGCGATTGAAGGGCCATTTCCCGCCACAACTACCCGGCGATCCATCATGGTCAGTGGCCCCGCGTCATCAGCATATCGGCCATCACCCTCAGCGCGCCCTTGCCGCCCGGCAGAGGCAGGATCCAGTCGCTGCTGCCCAGAATGCTGGGATGAGAATCCGAGGGGCAGACCGACAGACCGGCATGATCCAGGGCGTCCCGGTCGTTGATATCATTGCCCACATAGAGCAGATCCGCCCAGTTCAGCCCCCGCGCCTCCAGCCAGATCTGCAGTGCTGCAACTTTGTCATCCACCGCATGCTGCACCTCCAGTTGCAGTTTTTCAGCCCGCTGCAGCACCACCGGATTGCGTTCCTTGGACAGGATCATCATGTGATACCGCCCAGACTCGCGCAGCTGCGCCAGCCCCATGCCATCCCCGCGTGAGGTGCGCACGCTTTCAACACCGGTCTGATCCGTGATCACCAGATTGTCGGTATGCACCCCGTCAAAATCCATCACGATGGCCTTGACCCGCGCCAACCGCCTGTCGCTGATATCGCTGCGCCCGCCAGCCTGAGCAATTTGTGAACACAGGGCAAAATCTTGCAGGGTGTCGATTTCCACTGGCGGGTGGTCGACCGGATATAGCGCCACAGAGCCACAGAACCGCTGGCCGCTGCGCAGGAAAGCCTCCAGTTGCACCACATAGATGGCGCCGCTTTCGTTATACTGCGGGGGCAGATCCTGACGGCGCTGGCGTTGTTTGCATTCGTCATGATTGACGCCAACCCCCAGCCCGTTTTCATCCTGCTCCCAGAAAAACGAGTGATCCTCCAGGACCGATAAGGCACAGGCGGTGTTGCGCTGCACCATTGCCGCCAGACAGCCATCGATGTCTGCGCCGGTGGTAAAGGGAGAGGTGCATTGCAGGAACACCAGCTTGTCCAGCGCTGGCAGGTCTTTGCGGATCAGTGGCACCGCATGCAGCCAACCGGATTCTGAGGTGGCGGTGTCACCGGCCAGATCAGGGGGGCGGTCAATGATGCGGGCGCCATGCAGTGCCGCCTCATTGGCAATCGCCGCATCATCGGTAGAGACATAAACCGCCGCCACCCGGGTTGCGGCCCGCCCAGCCCGCACCGCTCGGCCGATCAGCGAGATGCCGCCAACCGGACGCAGGTTTTTACCGGGCACACCTTTTGAGCCACCGCGCGCCAGAATGATACAGGCGGTATCGGATACTTCGGTAAAGGGAATTTGGGTCATATATTGCCCCGTAAATCAAAATGATCATTACCTGAATGTGCAGGACAAGATGTCCTGCAGACCACTTAGCTAGCCCTGTCGTTTACAAAACCCAGATTTCGGTGTAGAAAATAGTGCATATTTTGCGCGCAATTTCGGGCTTTTATGATAAAAAAACTGAAGCTGACATCGTTCGGACAAACCCTTTATCGCTTATCCCGGTCACCTCTGGGGGCCCCGCTGCAGTGGCTGTTCAGGTTGGTGCAAAATGATAGATTGCAACTGGCGCACCTGTCTCGGGCCAATCGCAGCCACAACCAGCAGCAAGTCGAGATTCTCGCACAGTTCGAGCTTCAGACCCGTCAGTCACACTGATGTCTGATCCGTCGCATCTGCCCCCCTCCCCCCCTGTCACCGCCCCAATTCTGGCCTTCAGGGACCGGCCTGTGCTGCTGCTGTTCAGCGACGATTCCACCCTGTTTTTTGCACTGCGTATGCGGGATATTCTGCGGGCGGCTGATCCCGGTCTGGGGATCCGGATGGGCTGGGTGGTGACCGAAAACGCCCTGTCTTATCGCCAGATGGCGCAACTTCTGCCTGAGGGACCTGATCTGGCACTCCGAGGGAAGGAATTTGAGGGGCTGATGCTATCCCAGCAGTTTCGCGCCATTTTGACCAGCCGGGTATACCGCGCCCTGAGCAGCCAACTTCGCCGGGTCGAAATAGCCGCCGCCGCGGGTCGCCCCTGTGTGATCAGCTTTCTTGGCGGGCTCGATTTCTTTCCGGAAGATGGCTATTTTCGCCGCCGCCACTGCGATGGGGTCTATTTATTTCCAGCCAGCAATATCGCGGCTTATGAAACTGCCGCGAAAGGATGGGACAGGATGTGGCAAGAGGTTGGCTTTGGCCATCCCACCTTTGTGACCCCCCATATCCTACCCCCTGAAACCCTGGCGGCCCGTCAGGATATCTATTTTTTCACCCAGGCGCTGTCGCCCTCCTCTCGGCGGGGACGGATGCATATGCTGCGGGCGCTGGCGGCCATGGCCCGGGCCAATCCTGACCGCACTGTCTGGATCAAACTGCGCCATCTGCCAAATGAAAATCAGAAGCACCTGCATCTGGAAAAATATGACTATCCCAGCCTGATGGAGGCAATGGCAGATCTGCCCTCCAACCTGAAAACCACCGTCTGCACCATGCAGCAGGCGCTGGATCAGGCGGCGCTTGGTCTCACCTGCACCTCAACGGCGGCCATCGATGTGGTCCGTGCCGGTGTGCCCTGCATGGTGCATCTGGATTTTGTCGACAGTTACGTGGATGATCTGGTCGATCCCATGCGCAAACTGTTTTCCGGCAGCGGGCTGATCACATCCCTGGAGGACATGCTGCACCTGCGTGCCACTCCACCGGATCCAGACTGGGTGGCAGATATGTTCTGCCCCCGCGATCTGGGCGAGCGGGTATTGGAAACCGTCAACCGTTTTGCCGAGCGTCCCTTTCAGGTGCCGATCTGTCCTCATTTAGACCCCTTTTAAGGGGGGCTTTGCCGCCATTGCACAGGTCGGAAGCCAACCAACCTGATCGCAATAATTTGCCACAATTCCCAATTGGCTGTTAGACAAGTTCTGATCAAGACGCACATCTTCTGTAGAAAACCCCTCTTAATACTCGGCCAAATGGCTCCAAATGGAGCTCTGATTTTGCAGCGCTGAATAGCAAGTGAGCGATACGGTAACATGAGCAATACAAACACAATAGAGGTCGATAAGGTCGGTGAAAAAAACCGTCTGAGACGGATCCGTGAGCAGGTGACCGCATACGCGCGGCGGGGAACTTCGCTGACAGGTCAACCCGCCCAGGACTTGTTTTCCGAAGTGCAGAGCATCACAGGGGCCACTGGGGGGCGTTTGCCCTCTGTTTTCCTGGCCGGGTTTCCCAAATGTGGTTCGACAAGCCTGGCAGTACTCTTGGATCAAATACCGGAGCTGGCTTTGCCTTTTATCAAAGAAACCGGGTATTTCAACAAATTCCCAGATGCGGAGCTGTCGGTTTTGGCAAGCTTCTATCCGGATACAGACAAACCCCTGACCTGCGAACTGACGCCGGGGGCCTTCTTATGGGGGGGGATGGGGTTGCAACGCCTCGCAGAGCTCTCTGATAGGTTTGAGACACTCCGCTTTATTTTCATCATGCGGAACCCGGCAGACCGTGCCGTTTCGCATTTTTTCTCCCCTGCAAGAATGAAACGCCGCCGGGAATACCTTTCCACTGAGCACTTTGAAGAGCTTGAACAAGCCTCTTTTCGAAATGAGTTGCTGAGTGAAAAAGACGCTATTCTGGATTGGGTCGCGGGTCTGGGTAAAAAAGTCGATTCAGCTCCAATGCCTCAAATCAAAACAACCATGATTTGGGCGTCCTTATATGGGCTGCACGAGCTGCGCTTGAGAATATTTTTAGAATCTCATGGAATAAATTTCAGCTTTTTGAAGCTTGAAGTGACCGATCTCATCAACGCTGATACGCAGGCCCGTGTTCTTGAGAAAATCGTCGCGTTCCTGGACCTGCCACCGAGACAGCTTTCAGCCCTCCCCAAAACAGTCCGGTCAAATGTGTCTTCCGGGTATAATAAAACAGCGTTTTGCAAGATCGCCCAACCAATCATTGAAGACGTTGAGAAAGCCCTGATTCAATATATATAAATACACTTTATGCGGAATTTAAGCAAATAGACATCAATTCAAAGAAGAAGTGGAGTAGAACACGCCATGCATTCAGAAAATGTAGTCATTGTTGGAAATGGACCCTCTGCCTCTGAGCTGTCTGCAGCCTTGCACTCGATCCCTGAACCCAGAATCATTGTTCGCCTCAACTTCTTTTTCCTGGAGACTGAAAACGCCTATGGCCCTGATGTGGATTATTACTTCTGGGCGGTGAACCGCCCGCGCCTGCATGATGAATTACGCCGGGTGGTTCAGGGAGAGGAGTATAAATTCCACCGGTTTCTATGTCCTGTTCCACTGGATCTTATGGACTACACCGAGGGAAAAGTGAACGCTGACCCCTTCTGGGAGGCAGAGCCCCCGGAAGATCACTGGGCAACAATTGCAAGTGTAAACCCAAACCTGGCCCGGATCTTCATGAGCCGCCCTTTGCCCACGGCCGGACTGCAGGCTCTCGCATATTTTGCCTGTAAGGGGTATTCCGACATCCACCTTTTTGGGATGGATTTTTATCAATCTGCCGACAAGCGATATGCCTATGATATTCCTAAAGATATCGCCAGCGATCTGGGGAGCAAGCACACCACGCCTGGCTATGAGGCCGGTGCGCATTCTCTGGATGGTGATCTGAGTTTCCTGCGGAGCATTTTGCAGGAATATCCACATCTGAATCTGTCTTATAACGGGTACTTTGACAAAATCGGTGACATTCTGGCGGAGCCCCGGCAGCCCTCAGAACACCAGATTTCGGATCTTGGCGGCAAGGCACTTGTCCGTGATCTGACCGGCGACATGATTGACCGGTCTTCCTTTTCCAGACTGCAGGCTGCGTTGAAGAATGCCGAAGACAGGCTGGAAAACATTGAGCAGAAATACGATCAGATCAACACGGATCTGGCACATCTGGATAAGCAATTTTACCAGACAAACGCAGCATTTTACCGGCTTTTTGCAACCGAAGGCATGCCCTACTCTGATGTTTTATGGGTTGTCCATGAGATGTCTTCACTGGCTGGGGTGCACCGGCCACTCAGCGCCTTTCTGGAAACGGCTGACCTTCGCAAACAGGCCCGGCCAAAGGTGATCAACCTGTCCGATCCGGATCGTGTGTCAGTTCGCTACACCGCCGATTATCTGCTCGCCCGCCCACACCGGTTGATCCTGAATTCAGTCGCGTGTTTTGAAGACAGCCGCGTTGAGCTGCTCGTGTCCCGGTCCAAGCAGCGCGCAATTTATTTGCATGAAACAGAATGGACCATTTCAGAGTTCTCCAAAAAGAACCCCAGAGCCTATCAGGTTTTCCGCAGGTTCCTGAAAGATGCGACCGTTTTCTGTGTCTCACAAAAGCAGAAAACCTATGTTGAGGAAAAGCTGGGCGTGCAGAAGGCAGTCCTTGTCTACAATACCGTTGATACCATGTTGTCTTCCTCTCAGCGCAAGATGCGCCGGGCTCTGAGCAAACCAAAAACCGAAGATAGCCCTCTTCGGGTGGGTATGGTTGGGTCCTATCAACCCCGCAAGGGATCACAGCTGTTTACCGCTGTTGCTGAAACCCTGCGCGCGGTGAGCAGCAATATTTCATTTGAGTGGGTCGGTAAGCATCATGCCGGACAGATCAATAAAAACGCCATCACCTTCCATGGGCCAATGCCACCTGAAAAAACCCAGGCCTTCATTGACGATCTTGATGTGCTGTTTCTGCCCTCCTTTGATGACCCACAGCCCCTGGCGGCACTGGAAGCCCTGTCCCGGGGGGTCAAACTGGTCTGTTTTGAAGGCATCGGAACCGCAGAGTGGGTGGCGGGTATTTCCGGCTGCGAGGTCTTTTCCGACTACTCAACAGAGGCGGCCGTCACGGCTCTGGAAGCTGTGATGACTGCGCCATTTGACCATGACGCAGTGGACAGGGCGCTGGCCTCTCACTTCGATCCGGTTACGTTCACCGAGGCGCTGTGTTCAGCATTGGACGATATGGCCCCGGACCACGAGGAGAGCTCCGGGCTTGGAAAAACAATGCGCCAACATTTCAAAAGCCTTGCCAAAGAAAGTGTAATCACCTTCACCCAGCACCGGGACGATCAGGTTTGGGACCAGATTGGCAAACAGGTGGTCAAGCTCCGGGAGGATCCGGGTGATGTGTTGGGGTATTTCCAATTGGCGCGCAGGTTGCAGAGTTGCCAAGAGACTGCGCTGGCGGAGCGGATCCTGCAAATGGCGGTTCGTAACAATGAAGGCAAGGCCTCTGTTGACCGGGAAATGGCCATATATCTGACGGAAGAGGGCCGACCAGCGGAGGCGCTGGAACACGCCCAGAAAGCCGTGGAAGGCAATCCCAAGTCTGCCGCCGCTCAAAAAGTCCTGAAGAGCGTGCAGGACGCCTTGGCAAGAACAGCATAGCCATAACGACAGAGGAGATGGGCACCACATCTGGGGCAATGGGACCCCGAAGCCTTCAGATGTTTGGCATAATTTCACCAGACCAGCCCCGTTGCCACCCCCCATTCGCAACGCCGCCTGGACAGCATGGATTAGAGGTTTGAATGACTGAACAGAAACCAGATTATGTAGGCATTTGTATAGGGTCCGGCGCCTGGACCCACCCGCGTTGGGCCAATCTCGATTATGTGTCAGACGCCTACGCCGACCGGCAGGAACGCGTTGATTATCCCTGCAACCTTTTCAACGACAACTTCCCGGTCGCCGATAGCCTGTATCAGGCCGCGTATCTGTCACATGTTGTGGAACATCTGAGTGACCGGGTGGTGCGGCACACACTCAGCGAAACCTTCCGGGTCCTGAAACCCGGTGGGACCGTGCGTATCGCCTGCCCCGACTTTGATAAGATTGCAGATGCCTATTTTCGCAAGGATGCCGTTTTCTTCTCTCGCTTTGGGTTTGTTAAATTCCACCCGAATGAAAGCCTGCATCAGCGCTTTCTGCGCTGCTTTGCTGCGGGGTATTTGCAGAAGAGCAAATTTGAAGAACTGCCCCGCATGAGTGATGATGATGTCCAGAAGCTGTTCCCCCGGCGAGAGACCGCTTTTGAGGCTGCCGCCTCTCTGGTTGCCAAAATTCCGGAAAGTTATAATAGCTTTAGCCCAGGCACCCACATGAATGTCTGGACCCTGCAAAAGATGCGTAGTCTTCTTTTGGATATCGGCTTTACCGAGGCCTATGGGTCTTGGTGTCAGGGATCACGATCCCGTCACATGGGTCATAAAAAACACTTCGATTTGACCCATCCCTTTATGTCTCTTTACGTAGAAGCCCGCAAAGGCTGAAGAGGAACCAGCCAAAATGAAACCCCTCAAAGTCTTTGTACATCTTCCAAAATGTGGTGGCACCAGTGTTGATGCAAACCTGCGCCACCACTATGGGGACCGGTTTTTTCAATATGTTGGCAAGAAAGACAATATGGCTTTCAAGCAGCATCAAAAGACGGGTTTTCGGAATGTGGAAATCATGACCATTCACAACGGGCTTTTTAAGTACGAGACCGCATTTGAAGGCATAGAAACGTCGTTCTTTTCCGTTTGCAGAGATCCAGTCTCTGCGGCGGTCTCGATGTTCAATTTTGCGACCACGGCAAAACACACGCAGAACTACACACGGGTCAAGGGGCTGGATTTCTGGCAGTTCATGTCCCTCAGCCACAAGATTCCGATCTGGGCACCCAACTTTCAATCTTACTACCTGGCGGGCCAGCGGTCCTGGCAGGCGGTTCAGGCGCGGCTTGTAGCACTGGACTTGAACATGGCAGCTCTGGCTGATCTGAACGCGGTGTATCACGACATGACCGGACACCATATGGACCCGACTCTGGACCGTAATAAATCTGAAAAGCGGCTCAACGCTTCGGATCTGTCGCCAAAAGAACTGTCGATAGTGACTGAGCTGTTTGATGTGGACATGCGCCTGTGGGATCAGGTCATGGCCAAAGGGGATCAATAGGTGTCTCTTTGTTTGGCCCGCCTCAAGCCAGCCAAATAAATCGAATGACGGCCCCCAGCCCCCCCAGCCGTTTGCGGTGGCGCAGCGCGTAGACCAGCCGTATCAGGGGGGCCATGCGGCCAAAAACGCGCGTCAGGACCGCTTGGCGAGCTGGGTTCAACTTTGGATCGACCCAGTTTCCTCCGGTGCTGGCATGGGGGTGAGATCCGGTGGCCACCGGCACTGAGATCCCGGTCAATCCCGCCCTCAGGAGATCGGTGACAAAGACATAATCCTCACCCAACCCGTGGTGTGCGCCCAGACCAAAGTCAGGATCAAAGCGGATCTGCGCCGCCTGCACTGCGGCCCGGCGCACCATGAATTCAGGGGCACAGATCCGGCCGCTGTTGAACCGGGTCAGCGTGACCTGCTCCGCCTTGGCGGGCAGCCGCTCGGTGCGCCAGCCCGCGGCCAGGGCCAGCTGCGGGTCGGTTTTGAAACACTCCGCCAGGGTTTGAATGCCCTGCAGATCCAGTATCATATCGTCATCGGCAAACAGCAGCAGCGCCGTCTCTGCCTGATCCAGCGCCGCATTTCGGCTGTTGGAAAGCCCAATGCCACCCAACAGGACCACCCGCACATCAGACCGATTGGCAAAGACCTCTGCAGCCCCCGCCTGTGGTTGCTGCACCAGGATCAGATAGGTTATTCCGGCACAGGGATCCGGCAGGCGAAGGTGCAGCAGCCCCGCCCCCAGGGTCGATACGGCCACCGTGACATAGTCGGCTGGACAGACCTCGGGGGGCGTCATGACCGGGTCACCGTTTGATACCGGCATAGTTCACCCGCACGTTTTCGCGCCAGCCACCCAGGGCATCCCCTTCGACCAGATTTCCATCGCGACCGCGCAGATCGCGGCGACGCTCGCTATGATCAAACTCGGCATGGACACAGTCGAGCCTGTCAAACAGCGATTTCAGCCCCTCTGCGGAATAGCGCCAGTAGTCGATCGGACAGGGATGATAGCGCCAGGCGAACAGCGTGCTGTGCATGGTGACCCCCCCGGGCTTCAGCAAACGCTGAATTTCCTGGGCTGCCAACCAGGGCTTATCAATATGTTCAAAGACATCCAGGCTGAAGATGAAATCATAGCTTTCATCCGGAATATGCGGGCAATGGGTGATATTGCCCACCGCCACCTCGACCTCAGCCCCCGGCGCATCCTGCAGGTCCAGCGCATGATAGGTGAAGCTGGGGAAATCCGCTTTGCGCGGATTGAGACGTCCGCCAATCTCCAGCATGGTGCCACCGCTGCAGCCCCCCTCCCCCAGCGCGGCCTCAGCAACGGACTGAATTCGCTCCCAGCGCGGCACCGCCTCTTGCCAGGCCAGACGGCTGGCTTTGATCTGTTCGAGAGTGTTGACGGCCGAAGATGTCACCACACGGTTCGGATTGCGAAACCCCTGAACCGCGGCGCGCAGACGTCGTTTAAAGCTCATGCAATCCTCTTTTTGTCACCGCGCCATTAAACCATAGCAGGATCTTAGCCTCGATCACTATCCCTTCCAACCAATGGTATTACCCACGGCGCAGGCGGCGCAGCAGGTGATTGGACATATACCAGGCCGATTGCAGGCCCGAGAGCCCCAGGTACTGATGATACAGCTGCCAGGTTGCCTGCATCGCCCGGCCGCGCGGCGCGCTGAGCGATGCCGCCCGCACATGATGCACTGCCAGAGGCTGGTTCAGCCCATATGCCCGATCGCAGCGCGCCAGCAGATCCAGCCAGAGTGCAAAATCCTGACGCAGACGCAGAGGCGGCATTTCCACCGTTCCAAAGTATTTCCGGTCATAAATAGCCGTCAGGCAGCCGATCACATTGCCCTTCAAAAGCGCCTGCCGGGTGACACATCCGGGCACCCGCACCTGATGGCACTGGCGGCCGCGTTGCCGCCAGAACCCGGTATAGCTGAACACCGCCCCCTGTGCCCGCATGAAAGCCAATTGCCGGCTGAGCTTGTCCGGCAGCCATTCGTCATCAGCATCCAAAAAAGCCAGATAGCGCCCCCTTGCCGCGCGAATGCCGGTGTTGCGCGCCGCAGCGGCCCCGGTATTCCCCAGTTGGCGTATCACGTCAACTCTCGCGTAGCGTGTGGACAGTGTTTCGCAGATCTCAGCTGAGCCATCCGTGGATCCATCCTCAACCAAAAGCAGCTCCCAGTCTTCCCAGTCCTGTAACCGCACCGACTCCACCGCCCGTTTCAAGGTCTTAGCTGCATTAAAAACAGGCATAACCACCGAAACCGTACAGGATGGGAATTGAGATGTTTTATTGATTTTCACGGAATCTCTTTCTGAATTGAAATGAGTCTACATAGGGCTACTTTCGCATAAGTGGATTGCCTGCACTGCTATGGTGCAGGGGCAATGGTTGACGATCACAGACTACGTTGGAGAGACCTCATGACCGAAGTAAAATCCCCCGTAAAAGTTATTGCAGAAATTGGATGCAACCATAAAGGCGATATAGAAATCGCCAAGGAACTCATCCGTGTTGCGGCACATGTCTGCAAAGCAGATATTGCGAAATTTCAAAAAAGACACAATTTAGAGTTGTTAACGCCAAATCAATACAACACGCCACACCCCAACCCGGCCAATTCTTATGGCGATACCTATGGGGCGCACCGCGAATTTCTGGAACTTAATACCGATCAGCACAAAGAGCTCATCGAATGCTGTACTGAAAACGGCATTGCCTATTCGACCAGTGTCTGGGACCTGTCATCAGCCAAAGCAATGGCAGCGTTGAATCCCCCATTGCTCAAAATTCCCTCAGCCACCAACCAGCACTATGATCTGCAGGGGTACCTCTGCGAGCAATATTCCGGCGAAATCCACGTCTCCACCGGTATGTCCACGGGTCAGGAAATCGTCGATCTGGTGAAGTTTTATGCCGACCGTGGCCGCGCCAAAGATCTGGTGGTCTACAGTTGCACCTCGGGCTACCCAGTAGCGTTTGAGGACATCTGCCTGTTTGAAATCCGCAACCTGATGGAAAAATTTGGCACCACCGTCAAAGGGATCGGCTTTTCTGGTCATCACCTAGGCATTTCCGCTGACGTTGCAGCGCTGGCCGTGGGGCGGGCGATGCAGGCGGAGGGCAAAGGTGAATTCACTCATATCGAACGCCACTTCACCCTGGACCGGACCTGGAAAGGAACCGACCACGCCGCCAGCCTCGAACCGGATGGATTGCGCCGCCTGTGCCGGGACCTGAAACATGTGGATGCGGCGTTGGCCTATAAAGGGCAGGAAATCCTGGCCGTTGAACAGGTCCAGCGCGACAAGCTGAAGTGGGTCAAGGAAGAGCACATGACAGCCGCTCAGTAACCGGGGCGAAACGGCTGAAACACCCAGGCCGTGCCCCAAGGGGCGCCGCCTTTTTAGACCTCATTTGTACAGGATATCCTTGCTGAACCGACGCAGCAGCAGCACCCCGAAAAACAGTGGGATCGTTCCCACCAAGGCAACATAAGTTAGGGAAATATGAGTAGGATCGTAGCTGGAATAAAACCCTGTCCGCATCAGTCCGGTGAGATGAATCAATGGATTATACCACAGGACCTGTTGCGCAAAATGCGGCAGGTCTTCGTAGGTGTAAAACACACCGGACACCAACATCAAAGGCCGCGTGGCAATGGTCCAGACCGTCTTATAGACTGGAAAAGAGAACGTCATGTAGGCATTGAAGGTGCCTATTCCCACCGCCAGCAGGATTGTCATGGCATAGGTTTTGAGGATCGGATTAAAGTCCAGGATGGCCCGGATATCTTCGATTACAAAGATGCTGGTCAGGATGATGGCCGAGACCATGATCTGGGTGAGCACCGCCAGAATGATCCGGGCCACCAGCGTATCCACATAGGTGACCCGCGGATAGGCCAGCAAAGATTGGTTGAAGGAAATGGCCCCACTTGCAGCCGTTGCCAGCTCCTGAAACAGACGCAGCACCAAAAACCCGGTTGCATAAAACAGCAGAAAGCTGGTGCCCAGAGAAGGCGAGCGCAGCAGCACAGAAAACGCCATAGTCAGCATGACGATCATCGCCACCGGCTGCAGGATTGCCCAGATGTAACCGCCGGGAGAGCGCCCATAGCTGGTCGACATTTCCCGCAGGATAAGCGCCACAACCGCCCGAGCACCCCGATAGCGCAGATTTGGCTGGGAGGGTGTCTGAACTTTTGAACTTTGCGCTGTCCGTGTCATGAGCACTGCTCCTTTCACACAGCCTGTAAAATCAGATACGATAATCAGGAAACAATCTTTTGGACCACAGACTTGGCTGATAATCAATCAAATCCTAGCGTCTCAGAGCCGGCCACTGGTGATAAAGCCAAGCGGCGTCCCAAAGCTGAGGCTCTCTCTCAGGTCGCAGCAGCCAATTCGACAACCCCTGCGCCCCCCGCCAAACCAAAGCCCGTTGCAGGCCCAAAACCGGTCAAGGGTAAACCCAAACCCAAAGCCAAACCAGCGGCTGAGACCAGACCGCTCCCCAAGCCAAAACCAACCCCGAAGGCAAAACCAGCCCCAAAACCAAAACCCGTGGTTCCGGCCCCCGATCCGGTCTATGCCCCGGCCCGGCCAGCCCGCTCAAAGCGCCGCCATGGGATGTTGCTGATCAGCTTTGTGCTGTTTGTGCTCTTGCCGGTGGCCGTTACCGGCGCCTACCTGTGGACCCGCGCGGTGGATCAGTTCACCTCCAGCGTCGGCTTTACCGTGCGCCGCGAAGAGGCTCCCTCGGCGGTGGACCTGCTGGGCGGGTTGAGCAAACTCTCTGGCGCCAGTTCGTCCGACAGCGACATCCTGTTTGAATATATCCAGTCCCAGGGCATGATCGAAAGGGTTGATCAGATCCTTGATCTGCGCAGTCTGTACAGCCGCCATTACGAAATCGATCCGGTGTTTTCCCTGGCGCCCGATGCCACCATCGAAGATCTGGTTGGCTATTGGCAGCGGATGGTGCTGATTTCTTATGCCCCCGGCACCGGGCTGATCGAACTGAAAGTGCTGGCCTTTACCCCAGACGAGGCCAAGGCCATTGCCAACGTGATCTTCCGGCAGGGGTCGCAGATGATCAACCGACTCTCAGCCATCGCCCGTGAAGACGCCACCCGCTATGCCAGCGAAGAGCTGGACGGCGCTGTTGAGCAGCTGAAAGACGCCCGTCAGGCGATGACCGCCTTTCGTTCACGCACCCAGATTGTCGACCCCAGCGCCAATATTCAGCTGCAGATGGGGTTGTTGACCACCCTGCAGCAGCAGCTGGGCACCGAACTGATTGATTATGATCTCTTGCTGACCAGTGTGCGCGCCACTGACCCGCGCCTGCAGCAGTCACAGCAGCGGATCAATGCCATCCGCGAGCGGATCCGTCAGGAACGCGAGAAATTTGGCGGTGGCGGCGACGCAGCTGGGGGGCAGGATTACCCAACCCTGGTGGCCGAATTCGAACGGCTCAGCGTTGATCGCCACTTTGCCGAACAAAAATATACCGCCGCCCTGTCAAACTATGATGCGGCCCTGGCCGAAGCCCAGCGACAAAGCCGCTACCTCGCCGCCTATCTGCAGCCCACATTGGCCCAAAGCGCCGAATATCCCCGCCGTATTTTGCTATTGGGACTGACCGCACTGTTCCTGCTGATTGGCTGGAGCACGCTGGCCCTGATCTATTATTCACTGCGGGACCGGCGCTGATAGGACGGGTTGATGATTGTTCTGGAAAACCTGACCAAAAGCTTCCCCACCCCAAACGGGCGCAAATTTGTCGCCCGTGACGTCAACATGAGCATTCCCAATGGGGTGTCTCTGGGGCTGTTGGGCCGCAACGGAGCGGGGAAATCAACCATGCTGCAGATGATATCCGGCAATATGAACCCGGATTCCGGTCAAATCCACTCCACCGGGCATGTCTCCTTCCCGGTCGGGTTTGCCGGCAGCTTTCACCGCGACCTGACCGGCGCCCAGAACGCCCGCTTTGTGGCGCGGATCTACGGCGTCGATACCGATGAGATGTTGGATTTTGTCGCCGATTTTGCCGCGCTGGATGGGCATCTATACATGCCGGTGCGCAGCTATTCCTCGGGGATGCGCTCACGACTGGCCTTTGGCATTTCGATGGCGCTGCACTTTGACACCTATCTGGTGGACGAGGTCACCTCGGTGGGGGACAGCGCCTTTCGCCGCAAAAGCGCTGCCATATTCAAAGCCCGGATGCAGAATGCCAACGCCATCGTGGTGACCCATTCGCTGATTGAAGTGCGCAACCTGTGTAATGCTGGCGCGGTGCTGGAGAATGGCTATGTAACCTATTTCGATGATGTCGAAGAGGCCATTGCACTGCATGTCAGCAATATGAAGAGCAGTCGCTGATCCCGGTTTGTTCATGGTATTGCCTAAAATTAGGAAACAATCCTCCGCATAACCCCCTTTTTGGCCACATATTGGCCACAGCAAATTCTCCCTGATCCCACAGCCTCTGCCCTGGGTTTATGAGTGAGTAGGGTAGGATGACGCGTTTTTCCGTTTTGGGGCATAGCGCCCTGGGGGCCGGGGTGCAGTCCGCAGCCGCACCGGTACTGGTGGCAGATATTAATGGCAGCACAGTTGCGCTGCATGACGGGGCCAGCGAGGCGGTGCATATCTTCCAGCGTTCGGGCAGCGGGCTGCGCCTGGATGAAAGCCTGTATGAGACCGCAGGCTACAGCTCTGCCACCCTTGGCAGCCGCAGCCTGTCACTGGAAACGGCACATCTGGACCGCCTGGCACCAACCGACGGGGTGGGCCGGTCGGAAACATTTTACTCCGGTCAATCCGGGTTTGCCGGCGACCGCGCCTGTTTTCTGCAGACCGAAGTGGCGGGGCAGCAGATCTATGTGGGTGCCTGTGCTGGACAGAACGGATTACAAAGTTTCAGCCGGGCGGCGGACGGATCCCTGCAGCAGCTGCGCTGGCGCGGCGACACGACCGGCAGCTATGCCGCCGAGGTGGTGGCCATGGTCAGTCTCGATTTCGAGGGCCGGCACCTGGTGTTTACCGCCTCGCAAGGGGATTCCGGACTGAGCAGCTATACGCTCGACAGCCAGGGACGGATGCGGCTGCGCAGCAGTCTGGGGGCCGACGAAGGTCTGGGCATCAGCCAGCCCTCAACCCTGCTGGTGGCCGAGGCGGGCGGCCGTCAGATGCTGCTGCTGGGGGCCGCAGGCACGGGCACAATTTCAGTGATTGAGGCCGCGGCCGATGGCAGCCTGACCCTGCTGGATCATATCAGCGATACCCGTGACAGCCGCTTTGGCGGCATCGCAGTGATGGAGACCATCAGCCAGGGCAGCTGGAGCTTTGTGGTGGCCGGCGGCAGCGATGATGGGCTGTCTCTGTTTGCCCTCCTGCCCAGTGGCCGGTTGCTGCTGCTGGACAGTCTGGCGGATCGCGATGATCTGGGGCTGGCCAATGTCAACGGATTGGCCCTGGCCATGGTGGGCACAGAGCTACATGTCTTTGCCAGTTCAGAAACCGAGCCTGGCCTCACCCATCTGAGCATCGATACCGCTGCAGGCGAAGTGCTGCAGGGCCCCAGTGGCTCCGGTCTGCTGCAAGGCACCAGCGGTGACGACATTCTGATCGATGGCACCGGCCGCGACACCCTGGATGGCGGCGCAGGGGCAGATCTGTTTGTGCTGGAGCATGAGGGGGAGCGCAACACCCTCCGCAACTTCGACCCTGAAACTGATCGCATTGATCTGGCGGCCTGGACCGGGCTGTATTCAGTGGCCCAGCTGTCCATTACCACCACCGCCACCGGCGCCGTGATCCGCTTTGGCAGCAATCGGATTGACCTGCTGACGGCAGATGGATCCGCCCTGGCCTATGAGGATTTTATCCTCAGGGATATTCTGGGTCTTTACCGCCCCGCCCTGCCCACTGCGCCACCGCTGGACCTGAATGGGTCCGCCGCCCACGAACAATTGGTCGGGGCGGCGGGCGCGGACACAATCCAGGCTGGCGGCGGCGGCGACAGCCTGTTTGGCCAGGGCGGCAACGACAGCCTGGCGGGCGAAGGGGGTGATGACGCCCTGTTCGGCGGCACTGGCAATGATCATCTGGAAGGGGGCAATGGCAGCGATCATCTGGCCGGTGAGGACGGGCAGGACAGTCTGTTTGGCGGCGGCGGCCACGACAGCCTCGACGGTGGCCATGGCAACGACAGCCTGGAAGGCGGCACCGGCCATGACAGTCTGGACGGCGGCGCGGGCCATGACACCCTCGGGGGGGGCAGCTCTTATGACATCCTGCGGGGTAACCTTGGCGATGACCTGCTGATCGGCGGTACTGGTGATGACACCCTGTATGGGGGCGAGGGCCATGACACCCTGTTTGGCAATACCGCGCGTGATACGCTCTATGGGGAAGGGGGCAATGACTATATCAGTTCGGGTGACGGGGTGGATTATGTCGAAGGTGGTGCGGGCAATGACACTCTGTTTGGCAGATCGGGCTGGGACAGCCTGAATGGCGGCGCGGGCAATGATCTGCTCTATGGCAGCGAAGGGGATGACAGCCTCAGCGGTGGCACGGGTGACGACTGGTTGTCGGGGGGATCGGCCTGGGATCTGCTCTATGGCAACAGCGGCAATGATACGCTCTATGGCAACTTCGGATCAGATCAACTGTCCGGCGGGACGGGTCTGGACGAATTGTACGGCGGCACCGGCGATGACAGTCTGACCGGCCATGGCGGCAATGATACGTTGCTGGGCAATCAGGGGGTCGACTGGCTGGATGGTGGCGCGGGCAATGACCTGCTGCGCGGCGGCACCCAGCGCGATATCTTTGTCTTTGGCAGCGGGTATGACCGTGATGAAATCAACGATTTTGAAATTCAGGGGGATCAGCTGATGTTCTCCACCAGCCTGACAGAAGGGCTAAGCGATGCGGGTGACATCCTGGAAACCTATGGCCGGATCACCAGTTCGGGGGTGCGTTTTGACTTTGGCGGTGGCGATGTGCTGACCCTGTCGAACCTCAGCAGCCTGACCGGATTGGAAGGCGCAATTGACACTTTCTGACCCGCCCCGGCCCCCTGCCCGCTTGCGCCCGGCGATCTCGCAGGTCATGCATGAATGATATTTGCAGGCAGGTAACCAACAGGCGCAGCCCATGAAGTTTCTTTTTGTCCATCAGAACATGCCCGGCCAATACCGCGAGCTGGTGCCCTGGCTGGTGGCACAGGGTGGCCATGACATTGTCTTTCTCACCCAGCGCAAGGGGGTCCAGCTGCCCGGCGTCACCACGGTGACCTACAGCCCACATCACCAGCCCGCCAAAGAGGCCTATGGATTGTCCAAAGACTGGGAGGCCGCCGCCGGGACCGGGCTGGGGGCCGCGATGGCGATGCGCCAGCTGGAACAGGATCAGGGCTTTAAGCCGGATATCATCATCGGCCACACCGGCTGGGGGGAGCTGCTGTTTGCCAAGGAGATCTGGCCCGATGTGCCGGTGATTGGCTTCTTTGAATATTTCTACCGCACCACAGGGGGCATTGTCGGATTTGATCCCGACAGCCCCGTCAATGATCAGGCCGGTTTTTTTGCCCAGGCCCGCAATGCAGTGCCCAATGCCAGCTTTCAGGCGGTGGATCTGGGCCATTGTCCCACCTACTGGCAGCGCGACCGTTTTCCCAAAAGCTTTCACTCCAACATCTACGTGCGCCATGATGGCATTCGCAGCGACCGATTGGTGCCCAACCCTGAGGTTTCGGTGGGATTGGGTCGGCTGGGGGCCCCCCTCACCCGCGAGGATGAGGTGGTGACCTATATCGCCCGCAACATGGAACGCACCCGCGGTTTCCACATCATGATGCGCGCCCTGCCTGAAATCCTGTCCCGCCGCCCCAAGGCGCGGGTGCTGATGATCGGTGGTAACGAAACGTCTTATGGCGCTGAAAGCAAACACCCCGGCGGCCTGCGCGGCGAGATGGAGGCCGAACTGGGTGACAGAGTCGACTGGGGTCGGGTGCATTTTCTGGGCCGGGTGCCCTATGACGACCTGAACCGGATCATCCAGCTCAGCCGCTGTCATATCTATCTGACCATGCCCTTTGTGCTCAGCTGGTCGCTGCTTGAGGCGATGTCGATGCAGGCCACCGTGGTGGCGGCAGATGTCGCCCCGGTGCGCGAGGCGGTGACCCATGGTGAAACCGGTATGCTGGTGGATTTCTTTCAGCCGCAGGCGCTGGCGGATCAGGTGGTGGATGTGCTGGCCAATCCCAAAGCCTATGCCCACCTCGGCGCCGCCGCCCGCACCCAAGTGCTGGAAACCTACGATTTTCACAGCCGCTGCCTGCCCGATCACATCGCCCAGATCAACGCACTTGTGCCTGCTGCAAAACGGATCATCCTGTAAAAAGGCTCAGGGCTGGGCCCTCGCCGCCGTGGGTGCTAAGAACCGAGGCGCTTTTTCACCCAGCCCAGAAACGCCGCATCCGGCGCCCGCAGTTTGGGGGAGCCGGACCGGGCCCACATGCCGCGCCAGTCGGCCTCCAGCGCATAGACATCGGCACCAGGGATCAGCGCCCGGGCCTGCTCCAATGTCTCGGGGCGCAGGCTGGGCGGCATCGCGCCCGGACGTTCTACCACGGTGTGTTTCTGGCTGAACCGGATCAGATCTCCGGGTTGTTCCTCCAGCGCATAGTCCGGCAGCGGCTGCGCCGCGATCATATCACGCAGCATCTTGCGAAACACCCGGCGTGGACTGGCCGATCCGGATTTTTTCAGCAGGGTGTCCACCGACACTGTCCAGCTTTGCTGGCGGCCACAGTGTTTACGGCTAAGCTCGTAGATCCGCCGCTCCAGCGGTTTTCGCAAAGAAAAATAGTCGCGGCTCAGGGTCAGCACCGCATTGGACATCACCGCCTGATACAGCCAGTCCGACAGGGTCACCGCCACATGGGTCATCCGCCCTGCGCCGCGCCCCGAGCGGCTGCGGCGGACAATTTCCCAGCTTTCAATCAAGCCAAACCCCTTGGTGACCTCCACCCCGCCCGTGGCGATATTGGTGGTGATCCGGGTGCCGGCCAGCCGTTCAAACGCCTCACGCAGACGGCGATAGGCATCCCCCGAGGTTTCGCGATTGGTGGCCATCAGCAGGTCATGGGCTTTCAGATGCAGGGTGCGGCTGATCTGCCGCCCGGCATTCAGCGCCGCCATCAGCTGACTGATGCAAAAGATCAGAATGTCCTTGTCGTGGATTGTCGCCAATCCCTTGACCGAAGGCGTCACGGTGATCTGTGTGCCCTTGTGCTCGTAATTCAGAATGCGCCGATCTGGTCGGGTCGCCAGCGAGAACAACGGATGCTCCATCGAGGCCAGATCGTTTTTGGGGATGGCCCCAAACACATCGCAGAGGAAAAATTCTCCCTGCCCTTCCGACGGGCCTGCCAGCGTTGCGCTCATGATGGATCCCTGCCCGATCTGCCCGACCCCCATCTTGATACATGCCGCGGGGTGACTCGGTTTCGTGGTTTTAGTGACACCCACCCTAGGGTTATCCACAGGAGGGCACAACGGGGGTTCGGAGTCACCTTATCGGGGGTTCAGAGTCACTTTAACGTGGTTTTAGATTCACTCCGACCTCAACAAAGGCCAAAAGATCCTTTGAATAAAACCCTTTGTGGATCTCGTCCGCGCCCTTAACTATAAATAACTAAATATTAACTACACAAAAAATCTTCAAACCTCCAAATTTATACCTCCAGCCTTGCTGCAAGTCCCGGATTTACTAAGAAAATACACCTCACCTGCGCGTTATGCTTCCATATGCTGTCTTTTGTGCTATTGTGAGCAAAAGGTGGCACATCCGTTCCGGTTTAGAAGCGGTACCACCGGTGCAACCGTAGCTCTGACAGGCCCTCCAGATGGCAAAAGATCCCCATAAGACCACCCAGCCCCTGCCGCCTTACTTCAACATTGATCCCGATGCTGCTCTGGCTGACCTGGATGCGGCCACGGATACGGCGGGCTTTGCCGAGATTGCAGCCGCCTGCACCCGTGGCCGCGAAGACCTGTCCAGTCGGGGCATCGACAAGGAAGGCCGCAAGCAGCTGCGCCTGTTTTCCACCTGGGAAATCACCCGCTATCTGATCCCGGTTGCCAGCGCCCATTTCCGCCGCGTGCTCAAGGCCAATCCTGAGCTGCCACAGGGACAAGCAGAAACCGAAGGCGGCGCCAAATGGTTCTCGTTGGACGAGGTGCTGCGGCTGCGGGCGTTTTTTGGCGAACAGGGGTCCAAGTCCAAAGATTATCTGCCCTACCGTCCCAAAGGCCTGCCTGCCAAGATGGTGGCCGTGGCCAATTTCAAAGGCGGCGTGGGCAAAACCTCAACCGCGGCCCATCTGGCAATGTCGGCCGCTTTGGATGGCTACAAGGTGCTGGTGGTGGATCTCGACAGCCAGGGCTCGATGACCTCGATTTTTGGCGGCAAAGTCGATGACGAATGGCAAACCGCCTTTCCACTGCTGGCGCGCCACTACGGCGAACACCTGCGCGTTGAAAACCAGCGGCGGCTGGACCGGGGTGATGCGCCACAGCCGCTGGACGAGGCGCTGAACGCAGCGATGGACATGACCGCTCGGGATGTCATCCAAAGCACCCACTGGCCCAATATTGACCTGATTGGGGCACAGCTGAACCTGTACTGGGCAGAGTTCCAGATCCCGGTCTGGCGGATGGCGGCACGGGGCTGGAAGCTCTGGGATGCGCTTACCGACCGGCTGGAGGCAGACGGGGTGCTGGATGACTATGATCTGGTGTTCATAGATACCCCGCCGGCCCTCGGCTACCTGACCATCAACGGGTTGTCGGCTGCCGATATCCTGCTGGTGCCAATGGGGGCATCGTTTCTTGAGTTTGACAGCACCGGCCGGTTCTTTGACATGCTGCACTCCACTTTTGCCAGCATCGAGGATGGCGAGAACCTTGCTGCGCGCGCTCTGGGGCGGCCAGAGATGGGGTTTGAATGGGAAGCGGTACGCACGGTGATCACCCGTTATGACGGCGCCCAGCAGGGCGAGCTGGCGGCCCTGATGCAGGCCTATCTGGGCCGCACATTGTCCCCGCATCGTCAGGATTTCACCGCATTGATTGGTCAGGCTGGTGAACAGGTCAATGGCATCTATGAGGCGGATTACCGCGACTTCAACCGTGAGACCTATGCCCGAGGCCGCGAAACATTTGACGCCACCTATGCAGCCTTCAAACGCCTGTTACTGGGGGTCTGGCGGCGGGCTGAACTGGAGGCGGCGCAACGCGCGGCCGAGTAAGGCTCTAATAAAGGATTTGGGACAGGATCCGCGATCTTTACCCCTGAGGAGAGACACCCATGGCCAAACGCAAGCGCCTGACTCCGGCTCAACCCAGTTATCTGGACGCCGCGCCGGAAACAAAATCGGCGCTTGGCGCGCCTCTAGCCAGTTCTGCGCCGATTGCTCAGGTGGCCTCGGATGCAGCGGCGCAATCCGCGCTGAGCGAGCTGAGCGCGGTGCTGGAAAGCGCCCGGGCGGATGGCCGGTTGATTGAACGCCTTGATCTGGCGAAGATTGATGAGAGTCACCTGGTGCGGGACCGGTTGGAACAGGACGAAGATGAAATGGGCGCGCTTATGGCCTCGCTGCGCGCCCGGGGCCAGCAGACCCCGATCGAAGTGGTGGCGCTTACGGATCGCCCCGATGGCAAAACCCATGGGTTGATTTCAGGTTGGCGCCGTCTATCCGCGCTGAAGCGGCTCTACGCCGAGACTTCAGAGCCTGAATTTGCCACAGTCAAGGCACTGGTGATCCAGCCGGAAACCGCGCGTGACGCCTATGTGGCGATGGTGGAAGAAAACGAAATTCGGGTCAATCTGAGCCACTATGAGCGGGCGCGGATTGCAGTGCGCGCCCTGCGTGAAGAGGTTTACCCCAATCAGAAAATGGCTCTACAGGGCTTGTTTGGCAATGCCACCCGCGCCAAGCGATCCAAAATCGGGAGCTTTGTGGCACTGGTCGAAGCCCTGGATGCAGTGTTGTGTTTTCCGGTGGCGATCAATGAGAAGCTGGGGTTGGCCCTGGTTCGGGAGATCACCCGGGATCCCGGCTTTACAGAAAGCCTGACAGCCCAGCTGCGGGCTGGAGACCGGGAGACCCCAGCGGGGGAATTGCGGATCCTGTCGGCGGCAGTTGCTGCGGCTGAAACAGCGGCTCTAGCCCGCCGATCAGAGCCTGAGGCCGAGATTTCTACCTCTGCTCCGGCGGACCTCGGTCCAAGAATTCGGACACCAGGACCTGCCAAGGGTGAGCGCATTAACACCCAGTTGGCACCGGGATTGCAGCTTGGCTATACCCCCGGTCAGCACCGGATCGAACTGAGCGGCGCGGGCGTCGATGAGGTGCTGATTCAAGATTTGCGGGACTGGCTGAAGCAGCGGAAATAGCGTTTGAGCACGGCCGTTGACAGAATGTGAAAAGGCGCCTCCGGGCGCTTTTTTTGTCTCTAAATCACTGTGCAGGGCCATGTGACGTCCCTTCCCTGCCGGTTGGATTGGCTCAAATGTTTCGCACGCGAAACATATTATGTTAAATTTTCAAATATCCAGTTTGATGTTCTTCAGCCGTATAGGTCTTAAATTTCATCTCGCCGCCCTGTCTGGACCCTTGGTGAACTGCGTGGAAGTCCCCCCCCTGGTGCCGAGGTATACTCCCAGACGGAGGATCAAATGTTTCGCGCGCGAAACATATTATGTTAAATTCGTCCCAGCGGAGACTGAACTAGATCTGATCCCATTTTCAGTTTCACCGTGCTCAGAACACGGCCTGAGAGAGATCTTTCTCTGCCCCAAACTTTGATTGCAGCAAATGCAGATCTATTTCCAATCAAAGCCACTGGACAAATCGGTCTCGGCACCGCGGTGTTTTGATGGGCTGCATATAGAGTGAAGCATAGAAACTGACTGGCCGCTGTTGGCATGATTGGACGATTTTGAATGCACGAAACTGACGATGCGAATGGTTTTTTATTCGCGCTGAACCAACTGGATGGGTCCCGTGTTGCGCTCAGGGATGGGGCGGAGGGCGTCTCTGTCTCCTTTGATCAGATCACAGCGCAGATACAGGAAACGTCCGCTGAGCTGGCCACTGTGGTGCCGCCGCACTCGGTCTTGGCCTATGTGGCCGATGGGGCGTTTGCTTCAGCTCTGATGTTTCTGTGCCTGGGGGGGCATGCGGCTGTTGCGCCTATTTCGGCCAGATCCACCCTGGCTGAAGTGAAGGCCCTGCTGCAGCAGCTTCAGCCGTCAGTTTTTGTCGGGTCTGACACCTGTGCCCAGTTTGCCGGGGTTGCGGCGGAGCTTGGCATTCCGGTTTTGTTTGCTGAGATCACTGAAAGGGGGCGCCTGCGGTTACGTTCAGGTCCTGCGGCCACCGTTACGCCGACACAGCCCCGGAATCTGGACGAAAAGGGGGTGGTGCTGACCACCTCGGGCACCACGGGTCAGCCCAAGATGGTGGCGCTGAGCACGGGTCGGTTGATAGCCGGTGCGCGGGCGGTGGCTTCGACCATTGGGCTGTCAGCGGCAGATACCAGCGTTGAGATTATGCCATTGCATCACATTCATGGGTTGGTTGCGGGTCTTTTGGCGCCCCTGTTGAGCGGCGCTGAAGTTGTCGTGCAGCCGAACCGTGACCCATTTGAGTTCCTCCAACTGGCGGTGCGGTTTGGGGCCCGGTGGTACACTGCGGTTCCAACCCTGCACCGGGCCATCCTTTATGCTGCTGTGGAGCACCCCGATCTGGTCAGCCAATGCCGGTTCCGGGTGATCCGGTCGTCGTCCTCTGCGATGCCCTTTGAAATCAGGCAGGGGGTGCAGGATCTGTTTACCTGTCCGGTTGTCGAAGCCTATGGCATGACAGAGGCGACCCATCAGATCAGCTCGCAAAGCCCGGACAGCCCCTGCGCCCATGGCACCCTGGGGCGGCCACAACCGGGGACACTGAAAATACAGGATGCAGAGGGTCGGAGACAGCCTGCGGGTCAGGTGGGAGAGATCCTGTTGCAAAGCCCAACCGTGATCACCAGCTATCTCGCCAATCCAGCCGCCACCCGGGCGGCGGCTGTCGATGGCTGGATGCGCACCGGCGATATTGGCCGTATCAACCCGGATGGCACGCTGTCCCTGGTGGGGCGGGAAAAGGAGATCATCAAACGGGGCGGGGCCCAGGTGGCGCCGCCAGAGATAGAAGATGCGTTATTGGCGCAGCCGGGGGTTATTGACGCCATTGCCTTTGGGGTGCCACATCCTTCATTGAGCCAGGATGTTGCCGCCGCTGTGGTGCTTGATCATCGGGCCTCCTGTGATCCGCGGCAGCTTAGAAATACCCTGCTGGACGTTCTGTCTGCCTATAAGGTTCCCAGCAAAATCCTACAGATCCAGGATATCCCCAAAGGCCCCACCGGCAAACCCAGACGGCTGGACATGCACAGGCTGTTGGCGGTCGAGCTGCAGGGGGTGTTTGAGGCAGCGCAATCGCCGATGGAGGAGCTTTTGGTTGCGCTGTTTGGCGAAACCCTGGGACGGGATCATGTCAGCCGTCAGGATGACTTTTTTCTGTCTGGTGGGGATTCCTTGTCAGGCAGTGGCCTTATGGCGCAACTGAACCAGTTTTTTGACATCGCTCTCTCGCCTGAACTGCTGTTTCGATTTCCCACCCCTTTGGAACTTGCCAGCTATCTTGAAGCCCTTGAGGGCGGTCGGGTCCAACACCGGGTCACGGCCTTGGCAGCTGCGGCTCAGGGCAACACGGGCGTCTAGATGGTCACCACTGCGCCCTCCCTTTTCTCAGATCAGGCCGACACAGGCTGTCCTGCCTGTGAAGCGATTGCGCTGAGAGTTTTGGAGGCAGGTATTTTACGTGTCTACACGGTACCGGGGGATCTCACCTACGGGCTTTTGCGGGCCTTTGACCTGGCGGGCCTGAGCATCTACGCCTGTCGCTCTCAGGCGGCGGCGGTCTTTGCTTCGGCGGCAGATAGTTTTGCGCAGGGGGATCTGGTCAGTGTTGTGCTGGTGTCGCGCGGGCCGGCCTCACATAATGCAATGGCAGCTGTTGCGTCGGTGCTGGCGCAGGGCACGCCGATTCTGGTGCTGTCGCCGGTGGAAAACCAGCGAGACACCGAACGGGGGGCGTTTCAGGGCGGCGGGGTCAGCGGGATTGCAGAGGCAGGCAGATGCCCCGTGCTACGGCTGACCGATCTGGCACAGGTCGAAACCCTGCTGCCAGAGGTTCTAAGGGCGGGCAGGGGGCCAAACCGGACCTCGGCCGTGATCGAGATTGAGAGACCTGTTCTAGGAGGTGTTTCAGAGGCGGTGCCTGCCCCACGGTCTCCAGTGTCGGCACCCGCAGCGCAGGCCACAGAGATCTGGCTGGACGCTGCTATGGATGTCCTGAACAGGGCGCGCCGGGTGGTTCTTGTTGTCGGCCACATGGCCCGTTGGTCGGTGTCCTGTGCGGCTCTGGTTGAAGTGGCCAGCCTTTTGAAGGCGCCTATATGCCCTACCGGCCTGTCGCTGGGGTTTGCGGGGGCAGAGCTGGAAACCGTGCCACAGGCGCATGTGCACAAGACGCTGGCAGCGGCGGACGCCGTTTTGCTGCTTGGGGCATCGCTGGACTGGAGCCTGCGGTTTGGCGCTGCGATTGAGGCGGCGGCAGGGATTGTTCAGATGATACCGGATGAGAGGGCTGCAGTGGGTCGGCCGGCGGATATTCTGGTGCTTGGTGACATTGGCGCCAACCTGTCGGCGCTGTCCAGTCAGCTGCGCAGGCAGGGGGGCAGGGCATTGGCCATAGGGGAAGACTTGACGGCCGGTTCACTGCCGCGGTGTCAGGGGGAGTATTGCGGACAGCTGCCTTTGATGGATCATGTTATGCAGTTGGTTGGTGCGCAGTTTCCAGTCAGAGCGGCGCTGGTCGTTGATGGCAGCAGCCCATTGGTTGCGGGGGCCCAGTCCATTCTGCCAAAACTGACCTGGGCGCGTATGACCCCAGGTGTTGCAGGGCATCTTGGCGCCGGGATTGGCCATGCTCTGGGGGCCATGGCCACAGGGCGCTTTGATCAGGTGATTGTGGTCGCAGGAGACTTCAGTCTGGGATTGGCCATGGGGGATCTGGAAACCCTGCTGCGGTACGATCTTGCGGTCAAAATTCTGGTTTCCAACAATCGCGGGATCAAAACCGGAGCCCCATTGGTGGCTGGGGCAGATCCCAGAATGACCCAATATGCACAGACCGTTGACCACGCGGCGATCATGCGTGGCTTTGGCGGGGCAGGGTATCGCGTGTGCAGCCCGCAGGACTGGAACAGGATCGCCGCCAGCGTCTTTTCCAGCACAGGGCCCTGTCTTGTTGATATCCTTGGTTAGGGGAGCCTTGGTATGAGTGAAACGACACCTGTAATACCGTCACGCGGCCAATGGCTGCTGACCCAGCTGCGCCAGTCTTCCAGGGATGGCTCAGTGGGCGGCTCGGGGCAGGATCTGGTGCTCTCTGTTGCGCAAAAGACTTTGCTGGCCTCGCAAGACCTGCATCAGGGAGAAGCCGTTGGCAATGTCACCAAAAGCTGGGAGCTAAGGGGCAGACTTGATTTGGCGGCGCTGGAGCGGGCGTTGCAGGCGCTGGTCATCCGGCATGATGCCCTGCGACTGTCGATCTCACGTGGTAAGGGGCGACCGCAGCCCGTCTTTGCCGCGCATCTGCCTGTCCGTCTGATCTGTGAAGAAGGGGGCGGAGAGGGGCTTGCTGACCGGCTTCGGCAGATTGACCGGCACATCGAACATGAAAGCTTGAACAGCCTGCCGCTGACCGGGGACCGGCTCTGGAAAGCCCGCCTGTTCAAGATTGAGACGGGCCGGCATGTGTTGATGATCGCCATGCATCACCTGATCTGCGATGACTGGTCCTGGCGTATTCTGCCCCGGGATCTGTTTGTGCTGTACAGGTCTGAGGTGGAGGCAATGATGCCTGCTCTGCCGGAGGCAGGCTGTTTTAAGACCTATTTGCAACAGGGGGGCGTCGGCAGGGCCGAAGAAACGGGAGCGGGGACACCTGAAACCAGCTGGCCTGAACTGGACTGGCCGGTTGCAGAACAAGATCAGTCTGATCCGCAGGCCCGGCGCAGTGAAGTGGCGGAGAGGCTGCTTGATCCGTCAGGGTTTGAGGCGCTGAAACAGGTGGCCAGGGTGTACAACTGCACGCCTTTCACCTTTTTCCTCTCTTGCTACCAGATGTTGTTGAGCCTGTATTGTGATCAGGCGTCTTTTGGAATTTCGGTCTCCGCCGCGGACCGGTTGGGACCGGGCACACAGAACAGTATAGGGGTTTTGGTGCATGATTTTCAGGTGGGGCTGGATCTGACATCTCATCTGCGGTTTTCAGACCTGTTGCAGGCAGCCAAGGACAGGGTGCACAGGGCGCAGCAAACCCCAAACGAGGGGCTTCACCTGGGGCGGGCGACCATTGGGTATTATAATGCTCCGGTGCTGGCCGCAGATGCGGGGGCACTGGCGGTCCGGGAACGACCGATGCCCCGACGCGCAATTGCCAACAATCTGCGCCTGTCTCTGAAACCGGGGAAACAGGGTGTGGTCATCACCTTTGAAGGGCAGCAAAAATACTTTGATCAGAAACAGCTGGACCGCCTGGCCGGCTGCTATGATCTGATCCTGCAGCAGGTTGTCAAAAATCCGGAAATTCTGCTGTCCGGGATCAGGGTGGTTTCTGATCCCGAGATGAAAAGACAGGCGGTGCGGTCGGTTGCGCCGACAGTGGTGCCCTGCGATGGCACGATCGTGGCACGGTTTCTGGAGGTTGCAGGGCGGCATCCGGCGGCGCCTGCGCTGGCGACGCCGACCCGCACACAAAGCTATGCAGAGCTGGACGCAGAGACAAACACCCTGGCACATTGGTTGCGGCAACAGGGGCTGGAGGCTGGGGACCGGCTGGCGGTTGCGCTGCCGCGGGGCAGGGCGGTTTTTAAGCTCTGGCTTGGGGCTCTCAAGGCCAATCTGACGGTTGTGCCCATCGAGACCACTCTGCCAGAGGCGCGGATCCAGTCCATTTTGCAGGCTTCGGGGGCCCGGATGATGGTGGGGGCAGCCGCCGCGGATACCGGTCAGAATGTTGAGGGTGTCAGATGGCTGGCGCTGCCGCGGGGCGCAGAATGTGCCGCGCTTCCAAAGGATCCGCTGCCGCCCCCGAGCGCAGGTGCAAGCCCTGCCAGCTTTATCATGTTTACCTCGGGGACAACCGGTCCGCCCAAGGGGGTCCCCATCACTCAGGCCGGCCTCCTTCGGCTGGCGGCCAACACGCGGCATTTGCCTGTTGGTCCCGGCGACCGGATGATCCAGCTGGCCTCCTGTGGGTTTGATGGCAGCCTGATCGAGGTCTGGGGGGCCTGGCTGAATGGGGCGGCGCTGGTTCTGTGTGAAAAACCAATCCTGACCGAAGGGGGGGTGAATGCGGAATTGCGCCGACTGGCACCCAACGCCGCCTTCATGACAACCAGCCTGTTCAATGCCGTTGTGGATACGGATGCCTCTGTTTTGGCCACGCTGAACCATCTGGCCGTAGGCGGGGAGGCGGCCTCGGCGTCGCATTTCCGGCGGGCGCTCGCGGTCAACCCGTCGTTGCGGCTGTCCAATGTCTATGGTCCGATGGAAAACGGGGCTTTGACAGCGCAGCATCTTGTAGGGCGGCAGATCAGTTCTGCCGTTCCAATTGGCCGCCCGCTTCCGGGCAATATGACCTTTGTCCTGTCCGAGACCCAGCAACCGGTTCCGGATGGTTTTGCCGGCGAGTTGCTGATTGGGGGGCCAGGGCTGTCCTTGGGCTATGACAACCAGCCAGAACTGTCACGGCAGAAATTCCTGTCTCTGGACGCCGGTGATCTTGGTCTCGATCAGGCGGGATCTGTTGTGCTGTACCGATCTGGCGACCGGGTGAAATGGAACCGGCAGGGCGAACTGGAGTTTCTGGGGCGGCGCGATAACCAGTTCAAACTGCATGGGTACCGCATTGAGCCGAGCGAAATTGAGGCCGCCCTGATGGAGCACCCGGCAGTTGGCCGCGTGGCCGTGGCCCCGGACAGGCAGTCAGAGCAGTCTCAGACGGTAGGGATTGTGGCCTATTACGATCTGATCTCTGATCATGTGCCAACAGAAAAGGAGCTTAGGGTTTTTATGGCGGCACGGCTGCCAAGACCCATTCTTCCCACTCGCTATATCCCTGTCGACAGGCTCCAGTTAACCCCCAACGGTAAGGCTGATTTGCAGGCTCTGGAGCGGGGGCACGACAGGCCTCCGGGGCAGATGGCCCCAGTGTCCGCGGCCACAGATCCGATGGTTGAGCTCTGGAAAAAGCACCTCAAGATAGGCTCTATTCCTGAGGATATTGACTATTATGCTCTGGGCGGCACATCTTTGTCTCTGGTTCAGATGATCTTTGATGTGGAAGCTCTGTTTGGCGTCGAAGTTGATTTTGCGGTCCTTTCAGGCGAACCGACACTCAGGCGGATGCGCTATATGATTTCGCTCAGCCCAACGTCGCGGTCTGGTGGGCTGCGTCACTTGCGTGTGCTGCGGGAAGGGGACCCAAAACTGCCTCCGGTTGTGATTTTGCCAGCCAAGACGGGCTCGGCGGCCTGGGCGATTGATGTGTTGTCACAGATGACCACCAATAACCCCATTCTGGCGCTTGGGTTTGAGCCACCTCGGGGCCGAAACTTGAAACCATCTCATTTTGCGGATCTGCTGAGCGCGTTTCTGGAAGACCTTGCGATCTATGCAGCGGATAAACCGGTCATTCTGGCAGGGTTTTCTTTTGGGGGGACCATCGCTGGATATATGGCGGGTATGGCCAGCGCCTATGGGGTTGAAGTCGCCAAGGTTATTAACATTGATGGCGGCAGCCCGGTGTCCTGGGTGGTGCCTGAAAACCCTGCCAACCGGTCTGCCTTCGCTCAGTTCATGAGGCAATTCCGGTTTTTTCCAACAGGGCCTGTCGATACTGATTATCACCTTGTTACCGTCACACGCAGCTTCCCGTTCTCTGGTGTTGATCGGGGTGATGGATGGTCTCATGCCGTCACCTCTCCCATTCACGAATATGATCTTGATACTCACCATGTCCTGTTGATCCAGCCGCAGCTTGGTGGCCAGGTGGCGTATTATCTGGACAAGATTATCTCAGGCACTGCAATCGCGTCCCGTATCAGGCCCAGCCAATACAAGAGCAGTTGGCTGACCAGGTTGAACGCTGCAAAGCAGTTGAGTCTGCGTGGAGAGTATAAAGGGGCCGCAGATCTGTTGGATCAATTGGTCCCTGATGACAGTGAAAAACCTGAATGGATGGTGCTTGCTCTGATCCGTCTCGGTCAGCGGTCGGAACCTCTGGCGCGACACTGGCTGGACCATCTGCCGGACTGCCCGTTTCCGCTGGTGTGGCAGGAACTGGCCAAAAGGGATGATCAAAACAGGATCATCTGTCTGAGACAGGGGTATCAGGCATCAGGCGCGGATCTGAGCGGTGCCGTGCCACTGGTCGCCAGTCTCTCAGAGCGGGGCGATCATGGTGAGGTTGACGAGATCATCCGTCAATTGCAGGCCTCAACCCGTTTCAGCGTCGAAGCGGGGCTGGCGCAGGGGATTGCTTTTGCTGTCTCTGGGGACCCAGATCAGGCCTTTCGCTCTGTGGCCTTGGCGTTAGCACACTCGGACGCCTCAACGTCACATTTCAGATGGGCATCGATGTTTTTCTCTCGGGCGGTGTCACCGGATTGTGCGTTTGATCTTATGGATATCGGACGATCAAGATTTCCGGATGCAGTGCAAAATATGTCCTGCAGGATTGAACAAATGTTTTCGTCATAAGGTGACAGAGAACAGCACTTGCTTGCCGCCCATTTAACATAAGACAAGTTATCTGTTCTGTGGTTGTCGCCGGGGACGCGCTACTTCCAACGGCGTCTTTTAAAGGACCCCTGCTGCACTGAAGACACCAAAGAAGTTGCCGAAGATATTGGAAATTGTCAGGGCATCGTTGATTGGGGATTCTGTGGCCATGACCAGATCTCCGGGCTGGATCTGGAATGTGCGCGCTGAAAACAGCCCATCAGCCGAGGTCAGGTCAAGCGTAAAGACCACCCGTTGCTGACGGGGTCCACGGATGCCCGGGGCCACCGCACCGGGGGCATATTCGCGCAGGATCAGCAACCCTTGCGGGTCCGCCTTATTGTCCTGAAAGCCGCCTGAGATCGACACCGCATCCATCGCCGAGACCTCATCTTTGGTAAAGGTATGCAGGTCTTCGCGGCCAGTGGCTCCAAAGGACAGGAAATACCGTTCATCTTCCTCGACAAAAACCCGGTCGCCGCCGCGCAGCAGCGTGTCCAGGTGCGGGTTGTTCAACAGGTTATCGATGGAGGTGCCATAGATATGATGGCCACGCACCAGGCGGATCTGCGGGTTGTTGAGGGTGGGGCTGATGCCTCCACCAGCTGAAATCAGCCCCATCACCGTGTAGTTGCGATCCGGCATCGGATAGGTGTTGGGCCGGGCCACGCCGCTGATCAGGTCAACCGAGTTGTTGCGCCCCTCTTTCATGCTGAGCTGCACCTGAGCCGAGGGCACAATGGGTTCGATGGCGCGCTGCATTTCCTCGCGCGCCAGATCCGGGGTCAGCCCCAGCACGTTGACGTTGCCCACATAGGGCATAAAAATGGTGCCATTGGCGGCCACGGTGATATCTTGCAGCTGGATCACCTTTTGGTCGGCGGCGGTCAGCAAAGAGTTGTCATTGCTGTCCCAGATGCTGAGGGTCAGCCGGTCGCCGGACTGGATGATCTGCGTGCGGGCACCTTGGTGGCCCCGGATCCAGCTCAGCCGTTCCTGCTTGCCGGTTGCGGGCCATTGGGCCACGGTCGGCAGGAAGGCGCGGGTCACCCTGTACAGCGCAAAACCGGCATCCGCTTCAGTGGATTGTTTCAGAATTTCTTCGCTGGCCGGGGCGCCACCCGGCAGACGGCTGCAGGCTGCTGACACCAGGATCAGGCTTGTGAGAGCAAGCACGGAGAGGAATGGGCGCATTCAGAAGCCTTGTCAGGAAAAGTCTTGTTTTATAGCCTCCGCAAGATACTGGGCCAGAACGGTGCGTCAACAAAAACAGGGGCAGTAAATGGGTTTTCCACAAGTCCTTGTCCTGGGTGCATCAGGGCGTATCGGTCAGGTCCTGCGTCACTGCTGGCCCAAGACGGCGGATCTGTGCTGGCAGACACGTCGCGCCCCTCGCCCGGATGGAACCGGACAGGGATGGTGTGGTTTTGATCCGCTGGCTGATCCCGAGGCCCTTGTTGCAGCCGCCCAGGGGCGACAGGCCATTTTATGTCTTGCGGGCAGCATACCGGGGCGCGGTGGGGCACTGGCGGACAATATTGACCTGGGCGAAGCCACAGTGCGGGCGGCGGCTGGGACCGGGGCTCAGGTTTTTCTGACCTCTTCGGCGGCTGTTTATGGGGACCAGTCGGGGCTTTTGGAGGAAGCGGCCACTCTGCGCCCGACGGCGCCTTATGGGGTGTCCAAGGCTGAGATGGAACGGCGGGCCGCAGAGTTGGGGGCCGAGCTGGGTGTCGGGGTCTGTGCTCTGAGACTTGGCAATATCGCTGGGCTGGATGCGATCCTGGGGGGCTGGCGACCGGGGTTCCAGCTGGATGTCTTTGACGATGGGACAACCCCCCGACGCAGCTATATAGGCCCCCAGACATTGGCCCGAACTCTGGCCCAAATTCTGACCCGGTTGATGTCCGTGCAGGACCTGCCCCCCGTCCTGAACATTGCCCAGCCGGGCCCCGTTGAAATGGCGCAGCTTCTGCAGGCTGCGGATCTTGAGTACGGGCTGCGCCCCGCCCCGCCCAGTGCCATTGCGGAGGTGACGATGGACACCTCCAGGTTGAGTGAGCTATTGTCTCAGGAGGACCCGATGACGGCGGCAAATTCCACGCATATGGTGGCAGAGTGGCGTAGGTTAGAGCAAAAGATGATAAAGGAGCCCCCCTTGGTATGACCTGGCGCAAGCGCATTTTCGACCTGTTTTTTGCGTCACTTTTGATCTTGGTTCTGGGGCCCATCCTGCTGATGCTTCTTGTGTGGCTGCTGTGGAAAGAGGGGCGGCCGCTGTTTTATGTCGCCGAACGGATGAAGGGTGTGGATCACCCGTTTTTGCTGTGGAAGCTCAGAACGATGACCGTGGTTGCAACGGACACCGGGGTCTCTGGCGGCGACAAGGCGGCCCGGGTCACCAGGACCGGGGCCTGGCTGCGCAGCAAGCGGCTGGATGAATTTCCGCAGCTGTGGAATATCCTGAAAGGGGATCTGAGCTTTGTGGGGCCACGCCCGCCCCTGCGCCAATATGTAGAGATGCATCCGGAGATCTACAGACAGGTGCTGGCCTCCCGGCCCGGAGTGACGGGGCTGGCCTCTCTTGTTTATCACCGACATGAAGCGGCCCTGCTGGACCGCTGCCAGACACCGGGAGAGACAGATGCCGTCTATTCCCGGATCTGTGTCCCGGCCAAGGCCCGGCTGGATCTGATCTATCAGCGCAATCAGAACATGTGTTTTGATTTTGATCTGGTTTTTCAGACCATCGGCAACATCTTCCGCCGGGGGTAACAGCGCCGATTCGGAAAACCGATGCCTCCTCCGGTTTAGGAGCCGGGTCTGGTCGAGGATGTCCTACGCGCGCGTAGGTCAGTTTTGTCTCATGTGTAGGCCTATTTTGTCATCTGTTTTCAGGATTGTGCGTCGGGCACCGGGCTTTCGCTAAACCCAAATTTGTGCTAGGTTCGGAATGTGTTCACACTGGATGCTGCCAATTTTTTAAGCCATTGCGCAGCTTTTTCGACCAAGGAAAAAGCTGCGTATTTTGAAGCGGGCATTTGTACCGCAGACTGAAGCTCTTGCACAAACAAGGCTACGGCCGGTCATCTGCAAGTTGCTGTGCGGTACAAAAATTCGAGGCCCAGAAGGGGATGGGGCGCAAGGCATGTTGACTCTGATCAGCGTACTTTCACGCAAGCAAAAATCTTGGATTTTCCTCGCGGTTGACCTGCTGCTTTGTCCGCTGGCGCTGTTGTTCACCTTTTCTGTCCAGACACTCCCGCAGAGCCCATTTGCCAGCTTTACGGCGCTGCTGCCAGCGCTGCCCTATGTGATTGCGGTGACCGCAGGGTTGTCGCTCTGGCTTGGCATCCCCTATGTGCAGCTTGTCGCCTATGAACGCCATGCGGCCGGGCTCACCGCTCTGGTGGCTCTGGCGACGGCCTCTGCTGCGGCGCTGCTGGATGGGGTGTTTGGTCCGGGCCTGCCCATCGGCATATATGTGGTGTTTGGGATCAACTATTTCCTCTTTATGCTGAGCGCGCGGGCGGTGTTGTACCGGATTGTTCTGGCGATCTACCATCGGGCGCGCCCCGGCTGCCGGGTGTTGATCTACGGGGCTGGCACCACGGGGACGCAACTGGCGCAGGCGCTTAAGGCACATGACGAAATTGACCCTGTTGCCTTTGTGGATGACAACAGCTCGCTGCAGGGGATGACCCTGATGGGGATGCCGGTTTTTCCACCGGCCCGTATCGCCGAGATCACCAGCTCCCGGGAAATCAAACGGGTGCTGCTGGCGATGCCCTCACAAAGCCCTCCCAAGCAGGCGCAGCTGACCCGCCGCCTGCAGGAGATGCAGCTTGAGGTGCAGGTCCTGCCGTCTTTTGCCCAGCTCATTGGAGAAGAAGCGCTGGTGGACAAGCTGGCCCCGGCCACACCACAAAGTTTTCTGGGGCGCGCGGCGCGGGATGTCCCTCTGGGGGCGGCGGGCGTCTCTTACCAGGGGCGCAGCGTCTTGGTCTCAGGCGCCGGGGGATCGATCGGATCTGAGCTGTGTCGGCAGGTGCTGGCCTGTGGTCCAACCAGGCTGGTGCTGTATGAGCTGTCTGAACTGGCGCTCTATACCATCCATCAGGAACTGGCTGGGCTGGGCCAGGACATGGGCGTAGAGGTGGTGCCGGTGCTTGGCTCTGTCTGTGACAGACGTCAGATGGGTATGGTGCTGGAGACCCATGCGGTGCAGGTGGTGCTGCATGCGGCGGCCTATAAACATGTGCCTCTGGTTGAGACGAACCCGCTGCCGGGGCTGGCCAATAATGTGCTTGGTGCTCAGGCCCTGGCCCAGGCGGCAGATCGGGCCGGGGTTGAGCGGTTTATCCTGATTTCATCGGACAAGGCGGTGCGCCCGGCCAGCGTGATGGGGGCGTCCAAACGGATGGCTGAACTGGTTGTTCAGGATCTTGGTTCCCGCAGCACCGGGACCGTCTTTGCCACGGTGCGGTTTGGCAATGTTCTGGGCTCCAGCGGTTCGGTGGTGCCGCTGTTTCAGGACCAGATCAGCCGGGGGGGGCCGGTGACGGTGACCGACCCCAATGTGAAACGCTATTTCATGACCATCCGCGAGGCAGCGCATCTGGTCCTGCAGGCCGGCGCTGAGGCCCGCGGGGATGAGATTTTTGTGCTCGACATGGGAGAACCGGTGCCAATTTTGCAGCTGGCCCGACAGGTGATCGAAAGCGCAGGCTATACGGTGCGCGACGAGGATTTGCCGGGGGGCGATATTGCCATCGAGATCACCGGATTGCGCCCGGGTGAGAAATTGGAGGAAGAGTTGACCCTGTCTCAGGAGTTGACCACCACCCGTCACGCCAAGATCTTTTGCGCCCGCGAGGCGGGGCTGTCTGAAATCGAAGTGGCTGCGATGTTGCGGGCGCTAGGCCAGGCACTGAACAGCAATGACGAGGCGGCGGCCCGTCAGGCCATCACCCATTGGGTTGAGGGCTATCGTCAGCCTGAGGGGGATCGTAGAACCTCTTGACCCCATGCGCCTTTTCAATCTGCGACCCTGTCGTGGCAGAACCGCCTCAACAGGAGACAATGTGGTGGTGGTCTCTGCAGCGACGTTGATCGGCCGATTGGTTATGTGATTTAAGAAAAAGCGAAAATTAGACTGGTATAAGGTGATTGCTTTCCGTGTACCCCCCTCTGGCAGGACAGATCATTCAAATCGCGTGTCGCCGCCCTCTGCGGCTGACGGGATTGGCGTTTGCCATGGTCGGAGGTGTTGCGGCCGCTCCGGTGCTGGCGCAGGATCCAGCGTTGAGCCCCCCC
>NZ_WQLV01000025.1 GCF_009753675.1 Parasedimentitalea huanghaiensis
CTAGCGCCGCAAGGTCGCCGAGCACATCAGCGCTGTCATCCTCTTCTGGTGCGTCGATCTCTACCGCAGCCAGACTGGCCAAAGCATCTGACGCGGCGGTGTCAACTTCTACAGCAACCTCCTGCGCAGAGAGGGCATCCAGTACTCCCGCACTCATATCTTGTGGTTCAGGCGCAATTTCGACAGCAGCAAGGCTGGCCAATGCAGATGCAGAAGTGTCTTTTTCTGGTAAACTTTCAGGGGCCTGCGCACTCAGATTTGCTAGGATATCACTGCTTGTGTCCACTTCTGGTTCTGCCAACGCAACACCACGCAGACTTTCCAGCGCGTCCTCCATATCCGCAGCGGGGACATCTGACGACAGCGCTGACAACAAATTGGTATTGCCTAGAACCTTCTCGATCAGTGCTTCAGCCCCGGACTTCCCATCCATATAGGCCATCAGATTGCTCAACTGGCTGCGCGCCTCCAGCAAGGGCTGCAGCGCATCCACTTTGGCGGCGATGGCACCCGGGGAAAAATCCGCCATCTTTTCAAAAGTCAGGTCAATCGCCAGATTGCCCTCACCCGTCAGCGTATTAGGCACCGAGAATGCAGCTCTGGGCGCCATTGCCCTCATCCGGTCGTCAAAATTGTCAACGTCAATTTCAAGAAACTTACGATCCGCCACCGCAGGCTGCGCCACCTTGGATTTACCAGCAAGGTCACTCATCACACCCATGACAAATGGCAGTTGCACCTTCTTTTCGGCACCGTACAGCTCGACATCATATTCAATCTGCACACGCGGTGCCCGATTGCGGGCAATAAATTTTTGTGAACTATCAGCCATCGGTCTCTCCCCTTGCCGCCGCAAGTTCAGCGCGTAACGCGCGGATTTCACCGTGCAGTTCTTTCACATGCTCATCGATTATATCTGTTTCTGACCGTACCAAATTGCGCAGCTGTTCAAATTCAGCTTCGGCGTCATCTTCCACGGCTGTCTGCATCGTGTTGACCAACAAACCGATGAACAGGTTCAACACGGAAAAAGCAGTTATGATGATAAACGGGACAAAGAACGCCCATGCCATTGGAAACTCTATCATCACTGGCCGCACAATACCCATCGACCAGCTTTCCAACGTCATGATCTGGAACAGTGAATACAGGGACCGCCCCAGGGTCCCGAACCATTCGTCAAATGTAGCGCCGTACATCAGCGTCGCCATGACGGCGAAGACATAATAAACAATGGACAACATCACGATGACCGCGCCCATGCCAGGCAATGCATCCAGCAAGGCCTGCACAACGGCTCGCATCTGCGGCACCACCGACAATAGCCGCAAGGCGCGCAACACGCGCAGCCCCCGCAACGCCGACAGCCCCCGTGTGTCAGGTAAAAAGCCGATCGAAACCACAACAAAATCAAAAATATTCCAGGCCGATGCAAAGAACCGCCAGCCATAGGCAAAAAGTTTTAGCGCCAACTCAGCAACAAAGATCGCCAACACGGCGCGGTCAATCACTGACAGCAACCCGCCGATCTGATCAGTCACCATTGATGACGTACTAAGCCCCAGAGTAATCGCATTGAAAATGATAACGCCAAGGATCGTATTCCTGACGTTATCCTGCTCGACAAAGGCCCGAGCACGGTCTCTCATGCCTATGGCTTCCATTTGATGTTGCACTCTGCAAGGGTTCCCTTTGTTGCAGCTTCAGAAAGCTTTGGCCGCGCTGGAGGTCACGTCAGCAGCATTTTTGAAGAAATCAGCCCATTTGTTAGAGGTATCCAGATTTGGCACTTTCTTGGGCTGTGCCTTGACCAAATCACCCTTGGCCTTTTTCAAGGCCGCCAGCACATCGGCAGGCTTGCCGCCTAGTTGGGTTTCGAACTTCACGAGGTCAGCCTTGCCGCTGTTCAAGTCCTTCTGCGCCTGCTTGATCGTTTTATCGCCACTTTTATCGCCGTCGAGTTTGGATAGAGCAGTGTCGAATTCCTGTTTCACCTGCCCCACCTTAAGGGTCATCGCCTCGTGGTTTTTGTTAGCAGCCTCAATTGCAGCCAGCGCCTTGTCGATCGCCTTTTCCGCATTGCTCACTTCCTCTGCAGCGATCAGAACGTTGGCCCGATATTGCTTGGCGTATTCCGCAATATCCTTGGCTGTGGAAATCACCAAGGATACCGATTTGGTCAATAACGCCACCGCCCCAAGAATGGTCGCGACCAGTAATGGTGTCGCAGCACCCGCAGTGGCGACGGTCGCCACGACAGCAAAGGCGATGGCCGTGGCCACCACGACAAACTTGATGATTGTCCAAATCAGCTTGCCGTGATCTTTCTTTAACTTTGATCCTTCTTGGATCTTCTTGCAGCCTGCCTCGTGTGCTGGCTTGGTCAACTTACCAATGGCATCCTGATACAGCTTTTGCGCTTCCGCCCCGATTTTCACCAACTCGTTTTTCTTAAACGCGTTCATCTCATCCGAGGCTTGCTCCACCTGTTTCCCAGTTGGCGGAGTCTTGGCGTATTTCTTGGTAAAGGCCTTCTCCATCGACATCATTTCTTTTTCGACGCCATCCAGAAGCTTTTGAATCGCCTTCATGAGACCCGCCAGAGCCTTTTTATAGGCCTGCTGGATGGCCTTTCCGACAACCACAAGGTAGGAACTTTTACTGGTGTCACTGATCTTTGTCAGACCAGAATTCGTCCAGCTGAAAGTGGCATCCCCCTTAAGCTCGACATATTTCTTCGAGCTGGTCATCTTCATTTTTTCAACGACTTTGTAGCCATTCGCTTCCATAACAAACTGCATTGGTTAACCCCCCTGAAATCAATCGAATGAATAACTGAACTCACCATCTTCAATATCGATTTTGACCTTCTCAACCTCTTTGCCTTCCATCAGGCGGCGCAGGAATTCGGCTGAGATATCGGGCAGCATCGTATTGGTCACAATTGCATCGATCATCCGCCCGCCGGATTCCAGTTCCTGGCAACGCTCAACGATCTTATCGACCACCGCATCCGAATACTCGAACGGCACATTGTGCGACTCCATCACCCGCTTTTTGATCCGGTTCAGCTGCAGCACTGTGATCTTAGCAATCATGTCAGGGCTAAGTGGATAGTACGGAATGGTGACCAAGCGACCCAGTAGCGCCGCCGGGAAAATTTTTAGCAGCGGGTCGCGCAGCGCCTTTGTGATACCATCTGGATCAGGCAGCAGATCCGGATCGCTACACAGATCCATGATCAGTTCGGAACCAGCGTTTGAAGTCAGCAGGATTAGAGTGTTTTTGAAGTCAATCACTCGGCCCTCGCCATCCTCCATGACGCCTTTGTCAAAGACCTGGAAAAAGACCTCGTGCACATCGGGGTGGGCTTTTTCGACCTCGTCCAGCAGCACAACCGAATATGGTTTGCGCCGCACCGCCTCAGTCAACACACCGCCTTCGCCATACCCGACATAGCCCGGAGGCGCACCTTTCAGGCTGCTGACGGTGTGGGCCTCTTGGTACTCGGACATATTGATGGTGATGACATTCTGTTCGCCACCATACAGCACCTCGGCCAGCGCCAGTGCGGTTTCGGTTTTACCCACGCCGCTGGTTCCGGCCAAAAGGAACACGCCAATGGGTTTCGACGGATTGTCCAAGCCAGCACGAGATGTCTGAATGCGCTTCGCAATCATCTTCATTGCGTGATCCTGCCCGATCACCCGTTTGGCCAGGTGCTCTTCGAGGTTCAAAATGGTCTCGATCTCGTCGCTGACCATGCGACCCACCGGAATACCGGTCCAATCGCCAACCACCGAAGCCACCGCCTGATGGTCTACAATCGGGAGAATCAACGGGCTTTCCGCCTGCAGGGTTTCCAGCTCGGTATTCTTGTCCTTGAGCTGCTGCATCAGGTCAGCGCGCGCCTCGTCGTCCAACGGGCTATCGCCGGCCTCTTCTTCAGTTTCAGCAGGAGCATCCACTGGCGCCGCGCCTTCGCGTAGCTTGGCGCGCAGATCCAGGATCTCTTCGACAACGGCCTTTTCTGCATCCCAACGTTCGGTCAGACCAACCAGCCGTTCTTCCTCAGCTATTTTAGCAGTCTCGACCGCCTCGCGCCGGTCAGTGACTTCGTAGCCTGCGGTTTCATCACGACCGATGATGAGCAGTTCGGTGGTCAGAGCCTCAATCCGGCGTTGACAGTCGTCCACCTCGGCAGGTACAGCATGCTGACTAACAGCAACCCGAGCACAGGCGGTGTCCAACAGGCTGACCGATTTGTCCGGCAGTTGCCGCGCAGGAATATACCGCGCCGACAGGGTGACCGCAGCTTCGATACCTTCGTCAAGCACCTGCACACGGTGGTGTTTTTCCAACATCGATGCAATGCCGCGCATCATCAGGGTCGCCTTGGGGATGGAGGGCTCATCCACCTGCACCACCTGAAAGCGACGGGTCAGGGCCGGATCTTTTTCAATGTATTTTTTATATTCAGCCCAGGTGGTTGCGCCAATGGTGCGCAGGGTACCACGCGCCAATGCCGGTTTCAGCAAGTTAGCCGCATCGCCAGTACCAGCGGCCCCCCCTGCCCCGACCAGAGTATGGGTTTCGTCAACAAACATCACAATCGGCGTAGCGCTGGACTGCACCTCATCAATCACCTGACGCAAACGATTTTCAAACTCGCCCTTCATGCTGGCCCCGGCCTGCAGCAGGCCCACGTCCAACATCAGCAACCGAACATCATGCAGTGCTGGTGGCACGTCACCACGGGCAATGCGCAGAGCAAAGCCCTCGACCACCGCAGTTTTACCAACACCCGCTTCACCGGTCAGGATCGGGTTATTCTGGCGACGGCGCATCAACACATCGACGATTTGGCGGATCTCTTCGTCCCGGCCAACAATTGGATCAATCTCACCATTACGGGCTTGCTCGGTCATGTCAGTGCAGTACTGCTCCAGTGCTTCACCCTTGCCCATGGCCGCCGGCGCCATCGCGTCTGACGCCTCGCCCGGAGCCGCACCACCGCCTGTGGTCGAACCATCCTGCGCCCCCATAGTTTCTTCGGGCGAACCACTGGTGATTGATACAAAGTTGTCTGCCAGATCATCCGCCCCGATGCGTGCAAGTTCGGGCGTCATCGACGACAGGATATTGCGCAAGGCCGGGGTTTTCAGCATTCCCAGCAACAGATAACCACTACGCACCTGATTTGCCGAAAACAACAGCGACCCCCAAACCCAACCTCGCTCCATCGCGTCCATCAGGTGGTCCGACAGATCTGAGATCGTCGAGGCCCCACGTGGAAGCATATCCAGCGCCCGCGTCATTTCAGCGGCAATCTTACCGGGATCAAGATCATAATGTTCAACAATCCGGTGCAAATCGCTGTCTTGCCCGGCTAGGATCTGATGCATCCAATGCACCAGTTCTACATAGGGGTTGCCCCGCATTTTGCAGAACACAGTAGCGCTTTCAACAGCTTGATACCCCAATACATTCAACTTACCAAACAGGGCAACGCGGCTAATCTCAGTCATGTCAAATACCTTCCTCTACTCATTCACCCTGTGCAGACCCAAGGCCGGGATACAGGTACAAATCATCTACATCTGGTCGTTTTGCATCGGGGTCAGGCCGACTGCCTATCCAGCTGGTATGACCCAACCGAGTGCTGCCCCCCAGACTGGCGCGTGGCACCTGATCACCGGCCAGCACCAAATTGACATCCCAATCCAGCACATCCCCAACATAAGAGCGCACAATCGACCGCAGGCGGGTCAGTGCTGCGCCTCCGGGCAGCAATCGTTCATAGTCCGCCAAAGTCAGGGGACCGATCCGCAGCCGGAATTTGGAACTCCGGCTCCATACTTTGTCACCAACGCTGGTGGACTGCCCAAGCCCTCCCGCATAGCCCAACTGCCAGCGGTCATCCGGTTCCAGTTCCAGCCAACTGCCTATGAATTCCTGTAGTTGCACTGGCACATCAAAGAACGCTGACAAAATGGACACCAGCCCTTCGGGGTTTTTGGCGGCTTGTCCTAAGTGGCCGGCAAAATGCAGCTTGGCCATGTCAGGCATCTCGTCACGATTTTGCAAATGGTCACCATGGTACCCGCCCAATGCCGCCACCTGACGCGCCATCGGGTCGTCAGCCCGGTCGAAACTCACCGATGGCTGACCCTGTCCCCAGGCCCGATACAACAGACCCATCAGTCGATGCGTAAGCATATCAGCAAAAGCCACCAAAGTTGGATCGCGGTGATTGCGTTTACGGTCGCGGGCATACTCGGTCAAATGCAGTGGTAATGGACCCTGAGGGCCAAACAGACCAAAAAAGCGATTGGTCAACCGCGCAGGCTGATCACCCTGTGGAGGCTTGAAATCGGCAATCGTACTTGGCGGAAACGCCAATTCTGCCTCTTGCCCCAGACGCACCTTATCCTGGCGCGGTCGTCGGCTTTCGCCCAAACGCGGAGCATCGGCATAATGCGCCTCCAACACTCTGAGCGCCTGGAAAACATGGTGCTTTCCAGGGGATTCGACCAGCTGGTCGAAATGGCTCAGATCATCCGGCCCAGACCTGTTTCCGGTCGCCATCTGGCAATTTCCCCACGTTTTTCGGTTGTAAGAACAGTTTCGGTAAATGAATTTATGCTAGCATAGCGCCGCAAGAAACGCTCCAGCACCGCGCCAAGCGCATAGATATTGCTGCCTTCAAAAAAGCTCTCATCAAAGCCCAGTGTAATTTCCAACCCGCGTACAGCAGTCGATAGGATCTCGTCGCTCATCCGGCGCACAATGGGCCGGGTTGAAATAGAAACGATGCCCTCAAGCTGCTTTTCGGTCACCCTATTGCCCAGTGGTGCGTATAACCCAACCAACTCGCGCAGAGCCTCCGCAGAATGCCCTTTGCCAGTTTCAGTAACTGAAACGTAGTTTAGACTAAGATGAGAGATCAGCCTCCAGGCGGTGTCTCCTTGAGCCAATGTTGGACGCGGCCGTGTAGGTGACACCGGTAAACTGATCGAAGTAACAGGCCCGCCTTCAGGCAGGTGAAATACGTTCGCATCACCCGTGGCCAGCAACATGGGCAAGTCACGGTTGGTGCACAACGCCTTAACAGCCAGTTGTTCCAGATGTGGTGAGTACGGGGCCTGCGCCCGGTCCACCAATGTCACATAGGTTTCTGACCCAAGGTAAGAGCTGCGCACCCCGCGCAGTCTTTCCTTTTCTGAACGTTGCCGCATCCTGCGCTTAAGCGTGTAATAGGCTGGAAATGTTTCACCCGCGGCAGTGAAATCCGTGGCGGAATAAAACGGACGAAATACCACATCGTCCTCCCCCTCGCCACTGATGCCAGCAACGGAACTCAAGCTGTATATCTCGAAATCCAGACCAGCAGTGCGATTGGGAACCACGTGATGCTCAGTATCATGGGCCGTGATCTGAACCCGGTCACAGCGTTTTTCAAAGAGATTCACAGCTGGCACAGCATTTAGGGTAAAGACCTCAGGCGTCACCACTTGAGCAACTTCGCTCATGCCTTCGCGAAGCAGGATATATATATCGACCTCTGCGCCCTTTGCCCGCTGCAACGCTGGTAAAAGCCCCTGCAATTCGACAAACCGGAATCTTTCGGGCATTGCAAAAAATTCTTGCAACAGACGATAGCCATCAAACACCTGTCTTGGTGTAGGTAACAGCGCCTCTTCCGGATCAAAACCGCGCTGAACAACCCGGCCCTGCGGCAAAGAAATATGCCAATCTGCGCGTCGATCAGTGGACCGAGCAACCAAGCCCTGTACCTGAGTACTCAGCAGTTCCAGCAGCGGCCAACTGTTGCCGCCTGCATTGCCCAGAAAAACCGTCAGCTTATCCATCGCCAAGTCAGAAATTGCTTCGCCATCTGAGCGTCGCAATCGCAATCTTATACCAGCCCGGGCATCAACACCGCCTGCCACCCCAGCGGCCACCAATTCACCACGCCCGTCAATATAGTTGGCCTCTGTGATTTCAATGGGCCACATAGTCATTTCACTGGCAGTACGAAACTCGCAGGCAGTCTGTTCACCTTCTGTCAATCGACTGCGCAGCACTGAACCGCGTGGCAGCATATACCCGCTTTTGACAGCTGAATTGGTGATATCGGGGGTTAACGCAGCAATCATCATCGACGGGGTGGGCGCAAGGTAGTGAGGGTAGATAATTTCCAGCAGGTTTGAGGTGAAGTTGGGATATTGCAACTGCAATTCCAACTGCACTCGCGCTGATAGAAACGCTACTCCTTCGAGAAGACGTTCGACGTAGGGATCCAAAACCTCGACGCCTTCCATACCCAAACGCGAAGCAATTTTGGGATAGGCCTCTGCAAATTCACCACCCATATCGCGCAGGTAGTTTAGTTCGTTTTCATAGTGTTCAAGAAGACGTGTATCCACGCTACACACCCCTTTCCACAGCGACTTCACCCGTGGTCAGATCAACCTTGCTGCGCAGGTACAATTCCAGCGGCATCGGCTGCGCCCACATATCGGCGCGAATATCCAGACCAACAGTCATTTCGGTCTCATCAGTCTCGCTCCGCAAAAGCACGTCTACAGACCCTTCAATAATCCGCGGCTCATAGGCCGTAACGGCCTGCTCGATCGAGCGGCGGATGGCTTCGGCTTTTTGGTTCGTCGAATATTCGCCCGTCACTTCTGCCAAGCCGTAGTTAAGTACCGATCGCGCCACTGCAGGATAACGTTCAACATCAAAGTGAGACTCGGCATTATGGGTGTTCAACAGCCAAGATAAATCCCGCTGAATAATTTCACGCAGTCGGTTCAAATCAATAACACGCGAATCTCGGGTTTCTTTCAAATCTCCTGGGTTTTGATCGCTCAGCCGGTCCAGCAATGAGGGCTGCAGGCGTTCGGCTAGTGTCTTGTCAGCCATCGTCTTCCTCAGACCCATCCATTTTCAGTGTACGCAGGTCCATCAGCGCAAGGTCAGCCTGATCGGTGGTCAGCAATCTTTGTCCTGTGCCAATAAAGGTGTCGTCCCCGGCATCGGTCCACTCGGTAGCCCGCGCGAGCATCAATGCAGGATCCGCCTGCGTCGAACTGGGATATCGAGTGGGAATCAGCGCCGCAAGTTCACCACCATTCGACAAAGTCAGGGTACCCGCAGTCCAGACTGCATCTCGCAGATCACTTGGGGCTTCGACTTCCAGCGTACTAATCTGTGCAAAGGGCAGCCAGAAATAGCGCCCGTTTACAATGACCTCAAGGACTGGACCCAGCCGCATATCGGCATCTGCAATCCACTCAAACCGATCACCATTTAGTTCGCCGGTACTGGCGGGGGCCCCATCAAAGGCGCGGGCGCGCAGGTCTGCCGCCTCTCGCACTTTACCTTGGGCCGATAACTTTTGTGCTTCAATCAGCAACGCTAGCCATTCGTCTGGTTCGCCAAAAATCAGCGGATCTTTCTCACCGGCAAAAACCTTTTCCCGGTAAACTTCGCAAATGATTGCCTCCCGATAGGCCTTGGCCATCATCGTTGCGCTTTCATCAAGTTCAGCGCTGAGTTTCAGTTGTGCAATGGCACGTTTCCAATCGCCCAACACACAAAGCAATTGAAACAGAAAGATGCGCAATCTGGCATCAGAGGGATTGGCGCGTACCAAGTCTTGCAGCGCCACAAGCGCAGCAGCGGGGTCACCGGATTTCAAATGCTCTTCGGGTGTCATTGCAATTCGCTCCGTCGTTTAATTCACAGCGCCAGATGTCTCCGGGCGTAAAACGCCCGGAGCAGCTATGCTGGACTATTCGACTTTGCCGGTCTGAACATTCCACTTGAAGGTACCTTCAGTGGTCAGCTTACCAGTTTTCTGATCGGTCGATTTGTACTCGATCTCAATTCCGGCATAAGCCAATGACCAGGTCTCTTCTGGAATACCATCTTCGCTACCTGACAGCGAATAGGTGTCAATCACAACATCTTTCAGTTTCCAGATGCAATAGACCAACAAACCATCAGATGCACTGTCACCTGACCGGCACCAATGCATTTTGATTTCCGGACGCACGGTGCCGTTTGCAACAGACAGTGCTAGGTCATTTGACGCCTTGCCCATCTGTGAAGTCAGCTCGAGTTTACCAAAATTGGAATTCGCGTGCATCCGTTGGGTCGAGCCAAGGTCGGTCATTTCAACCGCCCGCTCAACATTCCAACTTGCAGATTGCACAACAATCCATTTCTTGTGTCCATCTTCCATTGCGTCGCCGTCAATGTCCGAAATGTCGACAAACATGTTAGCAGCCATTTTTCTATCCTTTCAAATTCAACTACTCGTTACGTGTTTTTCTGGGTTAGCCTGATGAGTGTCAAATCAGGCACCTTTTTCCGAGGGCAGCTTAGATACCAGCCGCAGCGAGACAGAAAGGCCTTCGAGCTGGTAATGCGGGCGCAGGAAAAACTTAGAGCTGTAATAGCCCGGGTTGCCCTCGACCTCTTCCACCACCACTTGGGCAGCGGCGAGAGGCTTGCGCGCCTTTTCGTTCTCCGAGGAGATCTCGGCGTTGAAATCAACGTAATTGTTGATCCAATCCTGCAGCCAGGATTCCATGGCCTGGCGACTTTTGAATGATCCAACTTTGTCTCGGACCATACATTTCAGATAATGTGCAAACCGGCAGGTGGCGAACAAGTAAGGCAGTCGCGCACCAAGGTTAGCATTCGAAGTGGCATCGGGATCATCGTATTCAGCGGGCTTGTGCAGCGATTGCGCCCCCATGAACGTAGCCACATCTGTATTCTTTCGATGGAGCAGAGGCATCATGCCATTTTTTGCAAGCTCTGCTTCGCGCCGATCATCAATAGCAATTTCAGTTGGACATTTTTGATCCACCCCACCATCGGTGGTCGGGAAAGTATGTGAAGGCAGGCCTTCCAATGTTCCGCCGCTTTCAACACCGCGAATACGCGAACACCAACCATAGGATTTGAATGATCGGGTGATGTTCATTGCCATGCCGTAGGCCGCATTGACCCAGGAATAGTGACCGCTGTCAGCGCTGCCTGTGTCCTCTTCAAAGGCAAATTCTTCCACCGGATCGGTCTTAGACCCATAGGGCATACGACCTAGGAAGCGTGGCATGGCCAAACCAACATATTTGGCATCTTCACTTTCGCGCAGGCTGCGCCATGCGGCGTATTCCGGCGTTTGAAAGATCTTGGTCAAATCGCGTGGGTTCGAAAGTTCCGACCAGCTGTCCATCTGGAACAGCGAGGGTTTTGCGCCGGTGATCAAAGGTGCATGGGATGCAGCTGCAATCTTGGACATTTCACCCAGCAATTCGATATCCGGTGGCGACTGGTCGAAGTGATAGTCGGCAACCAGGGCACCATAGGGTTCACCGCCCAACTGGCTAAATTCCTCGGTGTAGATCTTCTTGAAGATCGGGGATTGATCCCAGGCGGTGCCTTTAAATTTTTTCAGGGTCTTGTGCATCTCTTTCTTTGAAATGCTCATCACACGGATTTTCAGCTGTTCGTCGGTCTCGGTGTTGTTGACCAGATAATGCAGACCGCGCCAGGCGCTTTCCATCTGCTGAAATTCTTCATTGTGCAGAACCAGATTGACCTGTTCGGTCAGCTTCTTATCGATCTCGGCAACGATGCTTTCGATGGAGCGCAGCGCGTCATCACTGATTAACCCGGTATTGGCCAGCGCCTGTTCGGCCAGCGTCTTAACCGCGGATTCCACCGCTGTCTTGGCTTGGTCCGATTTGGGCCGGAATTCTTTTTGCAGCAGGTTGGCAAATTCACTGGAGCCAAATGCTTCTTCACCACCAGCGGCTTCTGCTTCGAGTTGTTCTTCAGCCATTGTTACCCTCCTTACTCTTCAGCGTCGCTACTGCCACCCGGCGCTGCCTGCGCCGCGAGGGTTTTCAACAGACTTGGGTCCTGAATGATTTTTGCGATCAGATCTTCAGCACCAGTTTTACCGTCCATGTATGTCATCAGGTTAGACAGCTGAGTCCGCGCTTCAAGCAATTCACGCAGCGGCGCGACCTTGGCAGCAATTGCTGCTGGCTTGAAATCATCCATGCTCTCAAAGGTGATATCAACCGCGAGATTGCCCTCACCCGTCAGGGTATTTGGCACCGTAAATGCCGCCCTTGGCGCCATTGATTTCATCCGGTCGTCAAAGTTGTCGACATCAATTTCCAAAAACTTACGATCGGCAACGCTCGGTTGCTCAACCTCGGATTTGCCAACCAAATCGCTCACCACTCCCATCACAAATGGAAGTTGAACTTTCTTTTCTGCACCATAAAGTTCGACATCATATTCGATTTGAACTCTGGGCGCCCGGTTTCGCGCTATGAATTTCTGTGAACTGCCGGCCATCTGGTACTCCTTGCTCGTCAATCGTTACGCCACCGCACCACTGAAACTGGGTGCAGGCGGCAAAATCAGTCGTCGTCGTCAATGCCCCCGATCAAGTGGACATTGCTGATGCCTTGCGGAGCCATATCGGTAATGATGGCAAGGAAATCCGCTCCCACCAATCGCTTGGCCCGTTCCAGCAAGACAGGTACCGGGCTGGACGGTTCCGCGCGGCGATAATAGCCAATGATTCGATCCAGGGCATTCGATACATCCGAAGGCGAATTGATTCCCGTCGTACCGCCCCCGGCTGCCGCCATCACAACGGGAGCCTCGGAACCCGCCTCTGCTCCTTCGGCTTCAACACCCTCATCTGTTTCAGCCTCTTCCATGCTGGCATATTCACGCAAACGTTTGCCCATTTGCTGCAGCAATTTAACCAAGGGGTTCAGATCAGGTCCTTGCCCAGGCGTATGTTCATCGAAGGCCGCTGAAATTGCTTTGACGTTGGTTGTAGAAGTTTCGATCGCTTCCACGCGTAGAGCAAGTTCAGCATCATCGCTATCTTGGAATGCCGCGCTGACAGTGGCGGTATCCGGCACGCTCTCCATATTGCTGGGCGCGGGCACCACTCCTTCTGCAACTTCAATATCGCGCAGCGAAAACCGGCCAAAACCTCGGCTGTCACTTAATGGTGCACGACGCAGGCTACGATAAACCGGTGAGGGACCTGCCATATCGTCAGGCTGGCCGCAAAGATCCTGCACTGCATTGATCCGCATTGTGGGATCACCATCATCTTCGTCCAGCTCGGGATGGCAGGTCTCCCAGTATTGCTCCAGACAGCCACGCAGAAAGGTGGTGGCGTCAGCAAAACCGGTCAACCCTTCAGAATGAAGGATAGCATCCGACAAGAATACTGCTGCGCGAATATCGTGACTGCGCTCCAAAACCAGCAGCGCATTTTTCTGAACTTCGCGGTAATCAGGATCCGAAGCTTCGGTAGTGGTGTCACCCAGAACAATTTCCTCACCGGGCAAAGCGGCCAGTTCCATATCCGTGAACGTCGGATCATATTCGAGGTTCTCGCCACTTGGGGCGCCATCCTCTTTGGACTGCAATAGTACAGTCGGATCCATGCAAGCGACCTCCAGAAAATTGGTCTTCGCAGTCCAAGCTTTGCCGTCAGGGTAGAGAAATACACCTCTGGAGAAGCTGGATTGCGAAACAATAAACAATAACTTGACCCCAAGTGAGCCTTATCGTTTTGTTAAAGTCAATTAGATTCACCTGTTTTTGTGGAGACCTCGTTATGGTCGCAAGCCGCGTATTGGGCGAAGATGTTAGGTCAATGGTGCGCAAAGGCGCCCGTGAGCGGATGTGCTTTGGCTTTTGTTTGGACAAACAGAACGATCCATTATTGATGGTCGAGCCGGGTAAAAAGCCCGAAGCCCTGCGTGCTCCACTAAAAAACGAAGGGGGCGGTCCACCGATGATATGGGGCACCTATGTTGTGCGCTCAGAACAAATGGAGATGATTTGCGAGAAGGTATCCGCCAAAACAATCACCGGGCTGAAAAAATTTCTGCGCAAGAATCAGCCTAAGGTCAACGTGCTATTCTACGACAAAGGCGGCAACCTTCTGGACAGCCTCAAACCAGAGAAGTCAGATGGTGTGGTTATCGACGACAAGGTGTCAGATCTGGCCCCGCCGGGTGAGAGCGGCAAATCTGCACAGGAACTGGTGAAACGTCTGAAGAGAATCCATCCTCGCATCGCTCTGGCCCCTGGCCCATTGGAAATGAAGCTGAAACGCGCGCTGGCCAGATCTGTAAAGCTGGTCAACGACGGCAAACTGCAAGAGGCAGAGACGCTCATTACCATGATCGAAATGGCCTTGGCCAAAATAGGCAAGACCATTGAAAATGACAAACGCACCCAAGCCCGTGCGCAACAAAGTCGGGACCGTATGAGTTTGGGCGCAGGCGTAAAACGAGCGCAGGCCCTGCGTGCCAATGTTGCGCGCACCCCTGGCTCGACACGCAGCAAATTGGACCGCGCGGTGCACAAGGCTGCCCAATTGCTGAAGTCTCGTGACATGAACGGGGCAAACAAAATGATGGACCGAATTGAAAAAGCACTGGCAACGATCAACTGAACAAAAACCGCAAACCGGAGATCCGAATGACATTTAAACACATGGTTGCCGTCTTTCTATTGGCGGCACTGCCTTTGACTGGGCAGGCTGAAACCGGCCAATTGCAGGTCGAACTGAACAAGGTCGAAGAAATTGAAGGCGGCGGATGTCGGGCGTTTTTTCTGTTTCGTAACCAGACCGGCAAAAGTTTCTCTGGATTTGAAATGTCATTGGCAATTCTGGATGGGCAGGGCGTGATTGACCGTTTGTTGTCTATCGATGCCGCGCCATTACCCGTGCAACGCACCACGCTAAAACTGTTCGAAATCCCTGAAATCTCTTGCGGAAACATATCGGAAATACTGCTCCACGACGTGACCTCATGCCAGCCACAAAACGAGGAACAGATGGATTGCTTTCCCATCCTTGATCTGGGATCGAAAACCGCAGCTCAGTTGGTGAAATAGCGATGACCGCAATTTGGGAACTGCTGGGCACCGGGGGACCGGTAATCGCATTGCTGGCGCTTATGTCTGCGATGTCGCTGACGCTTATTGGCGTAAAACTGGCGCAGTTGTGGCGGGTGCGTTCAGGCGAAGATATGCGCACAGCTGCCCTAGAGCATTGGAAGGGCGGCGATCGCCACGCGGCAATGGCGTCGGTATCGGATGGCCGCTCTCCGGCCGACCGGGTGATGAGCTATGCCATGCAGGCACTGAACAGCGGCCTAAAAGGCCCCCGCCTAGAGGGCGAATTACTGCGGCGGGGCAATGAAGAAGTCGCGCAGATGAACAGCCTGATTCGGTTGCTGGAACTGGTTGCCATGGTGTCGCCTTTGCTGGGCCTCTTGGGCACTGTGTTAGGAATGATCCAATCCTTTCAGGAGTTGGAGCTGGCACAGGGTGCGGCAAATGCCTCCGTGCTTGCGGGTGGTATCTGGCAAGCCCTTTTGACTACGGCTGCCGGGCTATTAGTAGCCATTCCTGCCGCCATTGCTGCTGGGTTGTTTGCTGCGCGAATTGAAGGCGCAGCGTTGCACATAGAAAGCGCGGTTGGGCAGTTGCTGCTGATCAACGAGACCAGCTAGCCTAGGAGGCGGTGCGATGAACCTCAAACGGCAAGCCCAGCCCCGCGCCCTGATTTCATTGGTGCCAATGATCGACGTGATGTTGATTTTGTTAGTGTTTTTCATGGTCACTTCGACCTATCTGAACCTCGATATGATCCCGGCTTTGCGACCGGATACAGACAGCGTAGCAACGACCGTGAGTGCGCAACCCGAAGGCTCGATCATGATCCGCATTGGTGCTGATGGCCACGCCGTGCTGCGCGGTCGGCAGCTCGGCGCTGACGCGGTAACAGACCATCTGACAACTGAAATTGCCCGTGAGCCTTTGATACAAGTCCTGATCTTACCGTCAGGTGCGGCCCCTATGCAGGCCCTCATTTCGGTAATGGACAGCGCAGCATTGGCTGGTGTGCAACGCCTGCGTGTGTTGAGACTGGAGGCCAGCCAATGAAACTAAGCCGCCCCCCTCGCGCAGCACAATCTGAAACGATTATCGCCCTTATCGATGTGGTATTCTTCCTACTGGTCTTCTTCATGTTGATCGGACGCATGGACGCTACCGCCCCGTTTGAAGTCCGCCCCCCTATGGCGCAGTCAGGGCGCGACATGCCAGCCGGGGGCGTGACCCTGGCCGTAGCTGCAGATGGTTCTCTGGCGTTGGATGGCGACGAAGTCAGCACGCAAGACCTGGCAACCGCACTGACCAGCCAGCTGGCACAGCAACCCGACCTACGCCTACGTATCAACGCACATCGAGCCACCGAACTGCGCCATGTTCTGCCTTATGTGACACAGGCTGAACAATTGGGCGTGCGCGATGTCGTGCTGGTCGTTACACCAGAGCGTGACGAGTGAGGTTTAGTCCCGGCATATGGGCTGGCGGGATCTTAGGCTCGGCTTTGGCTCACTTGGGATTTGCGGCGCTGCTGCTATGGTCGTTACGGCCTGATATTGTTGAAAACCAACCCAGCCCCCAAAGCGAACTACAGCTCCAAGCCTACCGCATCCCGCGCAGCGAGGCAGTACCGCAAGCTCCAACAGCGGATCCAGCCGCCCAGGCTGACACCCAAGGAGAAGGGCTTGCGACTGGAGAAATTCCTAAATCGACAGCTTCTTCGATGGTGCCCCAAAGCGACCAGATCGAACCCGCTCGCCCCACCAGTACCACGCTCAACGCAGCCAAAGATCCTGCTCCGCAGGCTACACCTTTAGCACCGACCCCTGCCACACTGCCCCCCGCGCCTTCTCCAAGTGATCAAGTTATTGCAACAGCGCCAGCGGTAACACCTCTTGTCGTAAGTGAAGCGATGGTTGCAGACGTAACAGCGGCGGCTACGCCTGAAGTTTCTTTGACGAAAGCCGTGCCTCTGCCAGTTTTGCAGTCCTCCTCGATCGCCCAACCCTCGCCCGTACCGCTAGCCCAAACCCCTACCTTGGCAGATGCAGCACCGGTACTTGCCCCCGATGCACAGTCATTGGACAATACTCAACCCACGAGCACACAAAGCTTGCAACAATCCCCGGATGCAACCGCTTTGACTGAACACCCCCCTGCCCCGGTTACTGCCACCCTGTCCAAACCCGATGTGCCCCACATTAAGGCCGCGCTGGCATTTTCTGGTGAAGGGGCTGGTCAGGCCGATCCAGTGTCGCTGGCTGCTTTCCAGAGCTTTATGCAGCCCGGAGACGTCAGCGCTGCGGGTGATCCGTTGCGCGATGGGGTGTCAGGGATTCTGGCTGCGGTGCCATGTTCGCGTTTGCAAGTCGTGTTTGATCCTGAAACTGCAACACTCAATCTGCGCGGCCATCTCCCAGAAACCGGATTGCGCGCCCCGGTTCTGGCAGCCCTACAAGCGCAAATGGGAGCTGACATTCAAGTCTCGGATCAAATGAAAATTCTACCCCGCCCGCAATGTGGTGCGCTGGCAGGAATTTCAAATGTCGGACTGCCCCAGAGTACCGACCAAATCACCAACCCCCGGCTAATTGGCGCTGACACCCACGCCCGAGTGCTGGATTACGTTGGCGGCGATCGTCTCTTTTTTGATCTGACCGCACCAGACTATGACGCCTATGTATATGTCGATTACTTTGATGCAGGAGGAGATGTGCTGCACTTATCTCCTAACGCTGCAGCCCCTCTTTCGCTAACCCCGGCCCAAAACCGCTTGCGGGTAGGCGCCAAAGCCGCTTCAGATCCGGGTCTACAGATCACTGTAGGACCGCCCTATGGTCAGGAAATTGCCGTTGCTTTTGCTGCATCACATCCCCTGTATTCGGATTTACGCCCGATTAGTGAAGAGGCCGCGCCCTATTTGGCGTGGCTGTCTGAACGTGTCAGCGAAGCGCGTGCTGCACATCCCGATTTCAAAGGGGAATGGGTCTATTTCTTTGTGTCCACCACGACGCAATAAGGGGGCAGATGCTCCCCCTACGGCCAGATCATACCTGTTCCGGCGTTCCCGATGACGCAATTAGAGGTGACCACACAAACTAAAATATCAGCGGCCCACGACAAAAAGACGGATTATTGACAACCACCGGAGGCCCAGCTTTTCAGGGCGCGTTTCATAACTCCCCCATATGGGTGTTGCTTCGTCAGAGACCGCTGCATTGTCAGGTTAAGATAGGCATTGGCCTGCGTGCACAGGCGTTCGCGGTTCCATTGATGGCAATTGGAACAGGCCTGCCCCTTCCAATATGCTTCAGGCAGGCCTTCAATGGGGGGGAATTCAGGTGAACCCGTAATCAATTCCGCTAGCGATTTTCCAGACACAGGACCCAAATCAGACACCAGTGGGCTGGCAAAAGTAATTGGCCCCGCCTCGGGCGAATCTGGGGTCGATGTTGAGCTATCAAGTTCTTCAGCAACCTCCGTTTCATCTTCGCCGCCCGCCTCTGGGTCGGTACTGGTTCCGGCACTCAGAGAGATTACTTCGGCCCGAACCATTTCAGAATAAGTCCCATTTGGATAGGCCTGAAGATACGCCTCATAGGCGGCTATGCTGCCATCCGCCTGAGCGGACTGGAACAGTTGGTTTTCTGCCTCACCCGGTAGTGGGACAGGATCAGTGGGTGGCGGCGCCAGTTCCTTTTCGATGATTTCGGCCAGCAACGTGCGTGCTTCATCCGCATACTCGCCATTAGGATAGCCCCGTAGATATAGGGTCAATTGCACCGGATCACGCGTTGCTTGCACCGATTGCCACACCTGCAGCTCGCCTGCTGCGGCTGGCTTAGGGGGCTCAGGTTGATCTATGAACAAGAAATCGCTCACGAGCGACGAGGCGTCCCAGGGCGTCTGCAATCCATTGCTTTCTTTCAATACAGCCCGACGCACCTGTTTAAACAATTGTTCGACAGGCTGACCGGGTACAGATATTTGGTCCACCACAGCCCGGGTAAAGGGACTATTTCCTTCCAGTCCGTCTAACGCGACGCCCCCAGGGGCGGTTGCATAGGCCAGGAACGTACCCGTCGGCGCTTTCATCTCGGCCAGGCCGTTATCGTTCAATTCGGGGATATCGCCAAACGGGTTGTTGCGGCAGGCATCTAGAATTACGATATTGGTGCGATTGCGCGCTGACGCCATCTGGCGCAAAACCGACTGCGCCTCAACTGCAACTAGATCGAGATCTGCAGGGTCCTCTAGTGCGACGTCCACAGGCAACAGATAATTGTTGCCAAAGCTCTGCACGCCATGTCCGGCATAATAGAACAACCCGGTCGCATCACTGCCGGCCTTTCGCAGGGCGCGGCCAAACTGGGCAATGGCCCTTTTCATCTCCAGCTGGGTGGCGTCACTCAGCAATGTTACTTTGAACCCCACCTGCTCCAGCGCATCCGCCATCAACTGGGCATCATTCACTGGATTATCCAGAGGTGAAACAGAACCATAGGCGGAGTTGCCGAAAATTAGGGCAAGCCGCTCTTCAGCATTGGCTTTGACACCCCAAGCCAGTGGCAGTGCCAACAGGCAAAGCATATAGAAAATTCGTCTCACGCTCACACTCCAACTAAGCAACCAGCCAACTAGCCGCAATAGGCATAGCTTAGCAGAAAACCGTTAGCAAACTATCGCGATACTTGCCTAAAGGTGCAAGTTTCCTGTTAGTATGGGAAAACCACACGAAGTTTATGCTTCGGCCTTAGTGCCAAAGTTCCGTTTAATTGTTTTGAAAGTGGCTTTGCTATGCGATTATTCCCTTCCCTGTCAGCTCTCGTACTGATGTGCCTACCCGGTTTTTTGTCGGCACAAAGCCCATTTGAAAACGGGTGGCAACTGGATCAGGTGGCATCGAACATCACCTACATGTCGATTAAGAAAGGTCACATTGCCGAAACCAATAGTTTTGCCACGGTGAATGGTCAGATCAGCGAAGACGGCACAGCGGTGCTAACCATTGCATTGGATTCAGTCGATACCGCGGTTGATTTGCGCAACGTACGAATGCGGTTCTTGTTTTTTGAAACATTCCTGCACCCTCAAGCTGTCATTACAACGCATCTCGACGCCGCTGAATTGGCAGACTTACCAAATCTGCGCCGCAAAGAAGTGACATTACCATTTTCGCTTTCCTTGCACGGCGTTAAAGCCGAACTAAGCGCGCCAGTCATCATTTCGCTAATAAGCAATGACCGGATCAACGTTGCGACCGTCAAACCAATTCCAATTCTGATGAAAGACTTCGGTCTCGAAGCCGGACGGGCCAAACTGGAAGAAGCAGCTGGCGTGACCATCACCCCTCTGGCCATTGTTAGTCTGAACCTGACCTTTGACCGGACCACCCCTGGCACAGCCCTGCCTCAACCAACGCCCGTAGTTGCCGCTTCGGCCGCCTTAGAGACCGAAGGTAATTTCGACAGGGCCGCTTGTGTCGGTCGGTTCGAAATCTTATCGAAAACTGGCAGCATTAATTTTGCCCCTGCCGGGTCACGGCTAGATCCAAGCTCTACTGCCCTGCTAGACACACTGTATGATGTCGTTAGTCGGTGTCCTGACCTCGTGATTGAAATTGGGGGCCATACCGACAGTCTCGGAAAAGCCTCTCAAAACGTACGGCTCAGTGAGCGGCGTGCAGACGCAGTGTCGGAATACCTGCACGAAAAAGGTATACCTGAGGCCCGTATGAAAGTGACCGGGTATGGTGAGACACAGCCTCTGGTTCCGAACAACACAGCACAAAACCGGGCCAAAAACCGGCGGATCGAGTTTTTGGTCGTAAACTAGCGCGCGAAGCTGCGAGAATGATGAACTGGTCAGCGAAGCTCGCTGACCAGTTCATCCGTTGTCACTTGTCGACAATAACCTTTAATCGTTCTCAGCGAATGATCATGCCGGTCCTGACTGTATGTCATGCAGGCATCAGTAACCTGAGTGACAAGATATCCCAGATCGCAGGCGTCCCGAATAGCGCCCTCGACACATTGGTCGGTAATGATGCCGCTGATCACCAGCTGCTTTACGCCAAGATTGCGCAAAACATAATCGATATGCGTGGAAACAAAGACCGACGAAGACGACTTGGGGAAGACAATCTCATCGTCGCCCGGTGCCAACTCGTCGATCATTTTGCCGTCCCAAGACCCCTTGGGTACATTGAAACCGGTGATCTTATAATCAAGACTGCGATCGCGGCCATCCTTGGTCAGGCTCTCAATTGTGGTGTAAAGCACCTCGCCACCAACCTTGCGAAACGCAGCCTGAAGCCGTTGCATATTCGGGACAATTGTTGATTTCATCTGCCCAAAAAACCAGCCATATTTGGCGTCAAATTCAGCATCACTTAGACCGTCAAACTCAGCGCCTTTGCGATGGGCAGCAAAATTTTGCACGTCGATGAACAGCATCGCGGATTGGTCAAGTTGGAGCGGCACATTGCGGGTCAGGGTCATGAGTGGTCTTTCTTAAGTGAACGGGTGATTGCACAGACAAGCCAGTCGGCCCATTTTTGTTGCCCGTCAGCTGTGGCGATCAGATCATTACATATTTCAATAAGGCTGTGAGGAAGCCCGGATGCCTCGCCATGCATCGGCACAAACCAATCAAACTCATCATCTATTTGATAGGGCTGATTTAAACCGATCTTTTCGGGAGCAACAAATGCGCCAAATTCTGCAGCAAGGTCTTGCGATGTTTGACTATGTTTACGGTACAAAAACCCAACATCCCAGGGTCGTTTATGGCCAGCCATGGTGCGGGTATAGCTATGGATGGAAAGAACCATCGCGCAAGAAGATCGTCTGATCTGGGCACTGACCGCATTCTGATACGGGGTGAAAATCTCTGCAATCCGAGACTGTCTGCGCTGTGGCGACAGGTTATTGTTCGCAGGCACCAAAATCCCGTCGCTGATTGGTGGCATGGCGTTTTCACTGTGGGGGGGCCGATTGCAGTCGATAACCAACCGGCTGTAACGTTGCAGGATCAGCGGCGCGTTGAGTTGGGCCGCAACAGCGCGGGCAACCTTTTCGGCTCCGATGTCCCAAGCGATATGCGCCTGCAAAGCCTCAGGGGACAAACCCAAATCTCCCAAGGCCGCTGGGATTGTCCGTCCGGCATGTTCACAAACCAGAACAACAGGATAGCTGCTGTCACCGTTGAGAATTTCAACCGGTCCTGCTTCGCCCTTACCAAGCAGAGCCTCCATAGGGGCTACATTGGGACCACAACTCATACTTTTTCGGCTTTCAATGTCGCTGACGGGATCAAGCCGTTGGGTCGGATCAGCAGAACCAAAACAACAATGCCAAGCCCGATCGGATCACGGAACTCCTGCATTTCAGGAGGCAGGAACGCGGCAAGGTAGATTTCAATGAACCCCAGCAGAAAGCCTCCTGCGACAGCGCCGCGCAGGCTGCCCAACCCGCCAAGAATGGCCGCGATGAATGCTTTCAATACGGGCATGAAGCCCATGAGCGGATCAACCGAGGCCCGTTGTGAAACCCAAAGTACGGCTGCAACACCTGCCAGCAAGCCCGACAGGGCGAAAGCCCCGGCAATCACCGTATTGGCGCGAATGCCCATCAATCGTGCAACTGCAAAGTCTTCGGCGGCGGCCCGCATCGCAACACCGGTTTTCTGATGCTTCATGAACCAGTCCAGAAAGACCAGCATGACAATTGTCGACGCAATCGCGGCCAGCTTGTTTACACCGATCACCAGCCCAAACACACGAACGCTATCAGACAGTAAAGCGGGTAGAAGAACCGGTTGTGAGCGAGCTGAAATCAGGTTTTGGAACAGTACCTGCAGGATCATGGCCACCGCAAAGCTGGTCACCAGCATCGTAGCACCAGATCCACTGCGAACGGGACGAAAGGCGATCCGCTCCATTGCAACAGCGGCAAGGACTGAGGCCGTTATTGCCAACGGAACTGCGATGACGAAGGGCACGCTGGCAATACCACAGTACATCAGTACATAGCCGGCAATGGTCATCAACTCACCATGGGCAAAGTTGATCAAGCCCATGATCGAAAACACCACAGCCAATCCCAGCGCCAGCAGGGCATATGTCCCACCCAGTGCCAATGCATTAGCCGTCTGTTGAAGGAAAAGTTCCATGTCTCAGTTCGCTCCCAGATAAGCGTCTTGCATACTGCTGCTTTGAGTTAGCTCACTGGTATTGCCTGCTTCGACAATTTTACCACTGACCAATATGTATCCACGGTCGGCAACCTGCAGAGTTTTGGCGACGTTCTGTTCGACCACCAACAAGGTCACACCCTGATCCCTAAGTTTGGCAATGAGCTCGAAGATTTGATCCATGACCAGCGGCGCCAGCCCCAGCGAAGGTTCATCCAGCAACAACAGCCGTGGGTTCGACATTAAGGCGCGACCAACCGCAAGCATCTGCTGCTGCCCACCGGACAGGGTCCCTGCATATTGATCTTTGCGTTCTTTCAAGATTGGAAACAGATCGTAAACCCGCTCCCAAGCCTCAGCTATCTCGTCTTTATCTGTTAGGCCAAACGCCCCCATACGCAGGTTGTCTGAAACACTGAGTGTCCCAAAAACGCGGCGCCCTTCGGGTGACAGTGTCAGACCCGCTGGGGCAAGCCCTTCTGGTGCGGCACCGGTGATGTCCCTGCCATCAAACATGACCTGGCCTGATGCGGTTGGAACCAATCCAACAATGGCTTTTAGAATAGAGGACTTTCCGGCACCATTTGCACCCAGCAAGGCGACGATCTCGCCTTGCTGAATTTCAAAACTTACACCACGCACCGCTTCTACTGCGCCGTATCTGACTTGGAGTCCCTGTGCTGATAGAAGGGGTGCCATGGCTGTTTCCTTACTGCATACGTGGGGCGGGGATCATCGCCGCATCCGGGCTGGGTGAGCCAAGATACTCACGCTCTCCACCCTTAACCTGGATCAGCGCCACCTGACGCACTGGCATACCATTGGTGCCTTTGTAGGTGATTGTGCTGGTCGCACCCTGAATACCTTCAAGATTTGCAATCGCATCGCGGATTTTTTGCGGGTCAGTTGAACCCTCAGTGACAAGAACCGCGGCTTCAACAACTTTGATCAGGTCATAACCAACTGCGTTGAATACAGTTTCGGATTTGTTGCCTGTTGCTGCTTCAAACTTGGTGTTGAAATCAGCCAGTGGGTTGCCATCCAGCGCATGGCCAGCCGTGGTAAAGACCACACCTTCGCCCGCATCACCCAACGAAAATGTCGTCGGGCTGTCGATGCCATCTGAGCCGATGATCTGGCTGGTAACACCAGCGGCCCGCAGCGCCTTGAGCATAGATGGGAAGTCGGGCTCATATGCTGAGGTCATAATCACATCGGGCTGATCTTCCAAAGATGCAATTCTGGTGGCAATCGCTGAAAAGTCCTGCTGGCCGATAGAGTGAGTATCTTGGCCCAAAACTGTGCCGCCAGATTTCTCAAAGACTTCTGCAAAATACAGCGGCATAGTCGTGTACTGGCTGTCAGGTGAATAGATGATGTAGGTACTGTCATGGCCTTGCTCGCGCGCCCAAGCGGCCGAAACCGTTGCCTGAACGTTATCGCCCGGGAAGTTGGCAAACATGTAATCCCCACCAATCATCGGCAGTGTCGGCGATGAGGCACAAGTTGATATCGCCGGGATCTGTGCCGAAGAAACGATACCAATCGCTGCCAGGGATGGATCTGCATCACAGGGCAGCACCAGGACAGAAACGCCCGCATCTACCAGTTCCTGCGCAGCAATAGAGGTTTGCGCAGCGTCAGAGCGGACATCTTTTTCAATCAGCTCGATCATGGTTGTTCCGCCAATGCCACCTGCGGCATTGATTTCGTTCACTGCGATGTGGACTCCGTCGATCACCGGTGAATCATAGGTCGCAAGACCACCTGTTTGCGCGGTCGCCAGACCTACGCGCAGGGTGTCAGCCATGACCGGTGCTGCCAGCAGCGCGCCTATGGCGGTCAATGTCAAAAATCGTTTCATCTTAATCTCCCATTGGTCGGTTGGTTGGGTCATGAATGACCTAGATAGGCTTCTATAACGGCCGGGTTTTTTCGGATTTCAGCGGGTGTTCCCTGGGCAATCAGCATGCCCTCATTCAGGACGATGATGCGGTCACATAGCTGGTTGATCAGTTTCAAATCATGGTCGACGATCAAAACACCCAGCCCTAGCTCACTGGTCAGGGTCTGCAGGGTTTTCATCAACTCATCGGTCTCTTCGCGGTTCATGCCTGCGGCAGGTTCATCCAAAAACACCAGTGAAGGTTCGCAGGCCAATGCCCGGGCAATTTCAACCCGTCGCTGATCGCCGTAAGACAGAGTGTTGGCGTCATTTTCTGCAAATTGTGCAACACCCATTGCAACAATCGCAGCCTCACAGCGTTCGATTGCGCGTTTGCCGTCAAGGGTCGACAGCGCCGCCGTCAGCACATTTTGATAGACAGTCAGTTCATTGAACAAGCGAATGTTCTGAAAGGTTCGGGCTATGCCATGGTTGGCAACATCATGCGGCGCTGCGTTGGTTAAAACCATGTCCCCTCGCTGAACGCTGCCCTCAGTTGGCGTCAACACCCCCGACAGCATATTCAGTAATGTTGTTTTACCGGACCCATTTGGCCCAATCAGTCCGACAATCTCGCTAGGTTTAACCTCAATTGATACACCGTTGACGGCGACCAGCCCCCCAAAACGCATTGTCAGATTATCCCCTGTTAGCGGTGTGGGGTCTGCGGAGGCAACGGTCACATGTGTGTCTTTGCTTTTGGGTTTAACACTGTGTCCAGTCAGGAAGCGCTCTTCCAGTTCCTTCAAACCGGCAAGCCCCTCGGGTTTGCGGAACATCGCAAAAAGAATGATCAGGCCAATACCTATTTGAGTGGTGCCGAAGACAGCCGGGACCTCCATACCTGCGACAGAAAACCCACCTTCAAACCGGCGCAAAACTTCGGTCACAATAGTGATTGTCAGCGCCCCGGTAATCGCCCCCGTTACGGTGGTCATGCCACCAACAATGAGCATCGCTAGCAAAAGAAACGTATCCGTGAAATAGAATTTCTTGGGGCTGAATGCGCCCAGAAAATGCGCCATCAAGGCCCCGGATAGCGCCATGATGGCAGCACTCAGAACCCAAGCGATCAGACGTTCACGACGGATATGTACACCAACCGCACTTGCAGCAATGGCATTTTCACGCCCTGCCCGCAGCCTTAGGCCGGAAACAGAATCTCGATATAGCCGCGCCACAATCAGCGCCAGAATACAGAAAATCGCTGCCGACCAGAGCGTGGTGTCGCGCGGCACGCCAAAGAACGACTGTGATCCACGCGTTACATCCCGCCAGCCGATGGTAATCCCATGCACAATAATGAGCAGTCCAAGCGTCGCAATTGTTGCTGCCGATCCTTCAAGCCGGTTCAGAGCGAGCCCAATTATGAAGGCAACAATTGACGTGAACAGTATTGCCACAGTGATAGCTGTGAGCAGCCCGGTCTCGGTCCCTGCCAGCCATTCGGGCAATTTGGGCAGGGTTGCAACCTTCATTTGCACAGGTAGTGTCAACAGCGCCGAAGCATAAGCGCCAATCCCCATAAACGACAGATGCCCAAAACTCAGAATGCCGCTATTTCCAGAATAAACACCCATGCCCACAACTGCGATCAAAGATATGAAAAAGACCGTCAGAATACGCTCACTTGCTGAACCAAGTGCGCTTGCAACCAAAGCTGCCCCAATGCAAAGGGCAACAATGCCAAGGATAGAGGCTACTATGTGTTTCGGCGGTGACGTTATCATCAAGAATCCCACTTTCTGGATGATCCCAGCATTGATGAAATATTTTCACAGTCAACATTTTTTTCATTGTTGACAAAAAACTTTCAAAGCGGCCAAATGATGGATAAGGAGAGATCATGGACGTCAAAACCCGCCTCGAAAACATGTCACCCGAATTCACGGCAACAGAACGACGCCTGAGTGCGCTGTTGTTGATGGACTATCCATTTGCCGGATTACTCCCGATTCAGGAACTGGCTTCGAACACCAAGACCTCTCCTCCAACAGTTTCGCGGTTTGTCTCAAAACTGGGGTTCTCGGGCTTTCAAGAATTCCAGCGTCAACTCATTGAAGAGTTGAAGGAGGGGCAGCGGTCGCCAGTTGATCTTCAGAAGACCAGCGCCCCGGTGCAGGGCGCCTTTCTGGCCGGATTTCTTGATCGCGCCGAGGACATTCTGGAAACAACAAAGGCTTCGGTCACAGAAGTTCAGTTTGAAAAGGTCTGCGGCCTACTCAGCGACCCAAAACGCAGCATCTACATTATTGGCGGGCGGATGAGCGACACGATTGCGTCGTACATTTCCCGCCATCTGCGCCAAGTCCGTGTCAAAGTTTTCCAGCTTCCACCCGACCCCGAAGTCTGGCCCGAATATCTGCTGCGAATGCGCCCTCGCGATATCCTGTTGGTGGTCGATTTTCGCCGCTATCAGGTCAGCCTCGCGAAGCTTGCAAACAAGGCCCATCGTGAGCGACATGCGCAAATCGTTTTGATGACAGATCCATGGCTATCGCCGGTTGCAAAAAATGCCAACGAAGTTTTGACTGTGCCCATTGATAGCGGAACGCTCTGGGACAGCTACACCGGCGCACTGGCGTTGATGGAGGCGATTGTCACGCGGGTCGCGGAAAACAACTGGGATCAAACAAAGGGGCGCATCGAAGCATGGGACGCCTCTCGGATTGAGTTTGGAGATACCAATGAAGAAAACTGACCCGCTTGTATTTGCTGCGACATCGGACCTTGCTGGCATCACCCGAGGCAAAGCCTTTCCCCTGTCCAAGCTGGACAGCCGCATGAAAAAGGGCGTTGGCTGGACCCCAACAAACGTCATGATCACCTGCTTTGATCACATCGCTCCCAGTCCGTATGGGTCACTAGGGGATCTGCTGTTAGTCCCCGACGCCACTACCGCCGTGGATCTGGAATTTGACGATAACGCACCTGTTGAACGCTTTGTTCTGGGTGACATCACCGATCTGGCTGGCACCCCTTGGGATCTCTGTACGCGCTCACTGCTCAAGGCGGCATTGGACCGGTTGCAACAGGTTGGCGGCGTCAGCCTGCTTGGCGCCTTCGAACATGAGTTTCAGTTTCACGGTGAGGTGCCACCCGGTCCACAAGGATATTCCCTCAATGGGTTTTCCCAACGTCGGGCTTTTGGCGAGACACTGATGTCCGGTCTTGAACAGGGTGGCTTGGAAAATGATACCTTCATGAAGGAATACGGCACCAACCAATACGAAGTCACCAACGGCCCATCTAAAGGGGTGCGTGTTGCGGATGATGCTGTAATCCTGCGCGAAGTGACCCGAATGACCGCACGCCACCACGGTGAAAGCATCACCTTCACGCCGATCCGTGATCCCGCCGGTGTGGGCAACGGTGTACATATTCACATGAGCTTTCTTGATGGCGACGGTGCGCCCGCCACATGGGACGCCGACGGTCCGTCAGGCATGTCAGCTCTGTCAGCCTCTTTTGTTGCGGGGGTGTTGAAATACCTCGACAGTATCATCGCGCTAACTGCGCCTTCGGCAGTGTCCTACCTGCGCCTGACGCCCCATCGCTGGAGCGCGGCTTACAACAATCTAGGGTTTCGCGATCGCGAAGCCTCGGTTCGCATTTGCCCGGTCACCTCTGATGATCCGGAAAAAATTGCCCGTCAGTATAACTTTGAATATCGCGCAGCAGATGCGGCTGCCTCACCCTATCTAGCGCTTGCTGCAATTATTCATGCCGGTTGCCAAGGGATAGAAGACAACCTGCCCGCCCCTACCGTTACTCAGGAAGATCTATCTTTGCTGTCCCCCAGTACACTCGCGGCCAAAGGATACGTTCGCCTGCCGCAATCACTGGAAGAAGCGCTGGAACGGTTTGAAGGCAATGAAACTGTCTGTGGTTGGTTCCCCAAGGAGTTCGCGCCAGTCTATGTCGCCCACAAGAAGGGCGAATTGAGCGTGATACAAGATATGGATGAGAGTGAACGCTGTGCGGCATATGAGGGGGTCTACTGAGCGCCCGGACGCGCGCAAAACGTAAAGAGCGGCTGAGGAGCGTAAGGTTTCATGTAGCCGGGTCAAAGACCTTACTATGCCTACAATCGAAACGGATTGTTTCGATAGTCTGGACAAGCCCTGCGGACTTCTTTATCAACTCTGCCATTGGTAGATTGAGTTGATTTAGTCCATTGAGCACAATTTCTATACATCGCGCTATCTTGGATCATTGTGGCCTATGCCATGACGATGGCCTTTTTTGAACATGCCCGGCGTAAAATCAAAACACCTCTCATTTTGCAGGGCTTGGACTTTGCTTTGTTTGGCTATTGATGCAGTCTTTATGCAATGTTCAAAGGCGAAGCTGATGAAGCTCAAAATTGCCACGAACGGCTTTGCATACATAGTTTGTACGATCGCGGAACTGATCGTACAGCTTTACGGCAGACTAAAACGCAGTCCTTCGACCAATTCAACGAACCACCTTCCGAAATGTACGGAAAAGGTTAGCTTCAATTTTTTTGAATGGACCTTTGAACGTGAAATATATACGGGTACCCTTACCCGAAAAATACTCAATTTTGGAAAAGACTGTTCCACAGCAATTGTTCCAAAAAAAGGAATATTTCTATGAAAAAGCTCACCTTTGGGCTGGTTTGCCTGACCTACGCTTCCATGACGACTGCACAAGAATACACAGTTAAGGATGGAGACACTCTTCGTGCGATTTCGGCCGTGCAGCTCGGCAACTCTGGAAAATGGCAGGAAATCTGCGACCTAAACACTGCTGTGATCGCTACCTGCGATTTAATCTTCCCTGGTATGGTTTTGGTAATGCCTGGCGCTGAACAGTCGGACTTCGATGGTGTGTCACGACAGCTTGCTGGAGCTGACCTTTCTAAAGCTCTCTCAGCGGACAACACAGGTTTTACCATCTCCCCGATGGATAACGGCGCAAAAATCAGCGGGGCTCCTGAACAGGTCTCCCCTGGAGGTCGCCCAGGTATTTTTGTCGCTCTTGGCAAGAAATTTGAAGAAGCAGCCAGTGGAGATACGGTTAAAGTAACGGTTACAATCGAAGCTGAAAATCCAGGACTATTCAGCGCTGCTTACAGCACATCCGATGTTGGCAACTCAGGTTGGCAGAGCATGCAATTTCAAAAGGGTGAAAGCTCGTTGAGCTTTAACTATGCAGTACCGAAGTTAAAAAACGGCAATGACGATTTCGTCGGCGTGTTGCCCGACCCCGAAGCCACTGGACAGGCTATAACAATTACGGCCATTGAGGTGGAAATTCTTCCGCAATAGCCCAATCTAATTTGGCATCAGTTAACAAGTTGCGCGACGGTTAGTCGCGCAATATTTCTCGCTTGGGGAACAGCCTTTCCTACATCAAAAGGCTTGGCGATGTTGTAACAACACGCCGCCAGCAGTGTTCAGGGTGACCCGGTTCACAAGTTCAAAATAGACCAGACACGACGCGCGGGGAACAATGACCCCGCATCGAGAATAAGATCGTTTTGACCAGCCCTACTTGTACATTCCAAGTTGAAAGTTAGCGCATGGTTAGTTTTGATGCGCCCACGCAACGGAGATTCTTTTCGTATGCTTGGCTAATTCCGGTCCAATTTTTTTCCACCCACCAAAAAGCAAACTTAGCCAGATTAGTGCAGCAGTCCCACTTTCAAAGTTCTCGCCAAAACAGCAGCCCGCCTGCAATGTGAACAACAACCTTAGATAGATCTACCACAGAGTGAACCGAAGCGAGCTTTTTGGTGACCGCCATGATCACCCAAAAAATTGAATTGGTACTCAATTAGCGCAGATCTATACCGTGATAGAAACACAAACCCTAGCCAAGTTAAGTAAAGTTTGATTTAAGACCGATAGGGTCTGCTGCGAATCACCCTCTTTATAAAACAATTTTTTTGCTTTGCGTTTTGCACTGCACGACAGAACTATTTTGAATAATGCTTACCGAGGTATGATACCTATGAGTTCTTTTGATACTGAAAATGTTGAAACCCGTAAGCCATTTGACAGTTACTACGCTGCAAACGACTTCCAGGGTGGCCTTTATAGAAACACTCTCAAAAGATTTTTTGATTGTTCCTTAGTCCTGATTTCGGCCCTTGTTGCCTTACCAATCATCGGGATTCTTGCTGCCTTGGTGGCGCTAGATGGGGGCAATCCATTTTATGTGCAGGAACGAGTAGGCAAAAATGGCCGCCACTATAAAATGTGGAAACTGCGCTCGATGGTTTTTAATGCGGATAGTCTTCTTGAGGAATATTTGGCGACAAACAGCGAAGCTTTGGCTGAATGGACCAGCAAACAAAAACTGACCAATGACCCTCGCATCACTCGATTCGGCCACTTTATTCGGAAGACGTCGCTGGATGAACTTCCGCAGCTATGGAATGTTCTCATTGGGGATATGAGCCTTGTCGGCCCGCGTCCGATGATGCCTTCGCAAAAAGAACAATACCCAGGAACAGACTATTACGAACTGCGTCCAGGCATCACAGGCAAGTGGCAAGTGTCTTCACGCAATGAATCAACTTTCGCCGACCGGGCCAAATTTGACGCCGACTATAATCGCGAAATCTCGTTTCTAAATGACCTGGGCCTTCTTCGTAAAACAGTGCAAGTTGTGCTGAAGGGAACTGGCTGCTAATCACTGAAAAGGTTACCTTTTCGGGATATGTAGCTGTTCGTAGATAGCTGCGGAAACTACCCAGTTTAGTATCTTTCTTTTGGTCTGGTGGAGGCACAGTTATGTGCCCTGCCTGGACCATTTGGCGTTATGGAAAGCTAAACATCGGAGGGGAAACTTTGAAAATCCTGATGCAGGGATTTGGAAACACCTTCTTAGCGCACGCTGTCCCTGCCCTGCCTCGGTCACAACTTGGAATGTCACTCTCCATATGTTGGCACTGCTAAATCAAAGTGCAGCCAATTGATTGAGACTGAGCACCGACAAACTTTTCTAAAGCACGAAGCAAGCTCAGCATTTAGAAAGCGAGACAGTGGCCCACATAGTTGTTGCCAACGGGTGCTCGCTTGAGAAAACTGTTGAGTAAACGCACAATTGCTACAGTTACATCATCTCCAATACCTGTGTATTGAACTGCGAGTGTTGATGTAAGCTATCTTAATTTGGATCGTAATCGGTTCTTGACCAAAACATAGCCCCACCCGTCTGCTTAGAACAAACGAACCAGCAAACAGTAGCACGCGCCTGCAGCTGCAAGGTCATTCAAAATGGACGTGCGAAGAACAGGCTATCGAGCGCGCGATAAGGTTTCAGGAATACACGAAACCATCGCTGCAACGCTAAGTAGCTTATTCCAACCAATTTCGACTTTCGTCGGCCTCTGATCCGATCAAAGAATAAATGACCGCCACAATCAGCAAGGGCCAAGCCAAGCAGAGGCCGAATCCAGCAAAAACAAAAACGGGATTGGTATCTGCGTGTCGCTTCTGCTCCAAATAGGTCATTATAAGAGCATAGACGGCAATAATCAAATAGAGGGCACTATATAAAGAAAAGGTACTCATCAGACTGTTCCAAAGAATTCCACCAATGGAAGAGTGAATATCGAATTTTACTTGAATTGTCCAGACTGGAGAAACAATCTGTTGCTGAGTTTTTAGAGTTTCGCCTCCGCTTACGCGGGTGTGCACTCATCAAAGACTGATGCTGGATTTGGATCCGTGCAAAAGGATGGGTCGAGCTTCCGAAAGCGTCCCCTTAAGTGAGCACAATCCCAGACCCAACCATCGTCGTCTGATGATTTTAAGGCCCCCAAAAACTGCGATCTCTGGCATCCAAGTTGGCCCGTCCATCACTGGGTGATCGGCAAAAGGGATAGAACTGCATGGGTCACGGCTGAGGTGGTCGGACCGCTAGGTACTCCTTCATCCCAGGACACGGTGGGGACAACGGGTACTGACTGGAAAGGTTCTACCTAATTAGGGCTGCCCAATCGAGAACTCCGGAGAGCACAATCTGCAACAATCAAGCTTGCGATCAGGAGAACACTGAAACATCCGAAACCGGTGTAAATCAAAAGAGCAGTAAAAAGCGTGTGCCCGGCGACAAGAGCAACAATTCCTGCTGTGCCACCGAAAATCACCGCTAAAGCCAAAATGCCAACAACCATTACTACCCTCCCAACCAGTGTAGAGCTCTAATGATTAACGTCGCACACAAATCATTAACGCTTGATTAAGCCCCTCTTCAATTTGAAGACAAGCAGGCGAAGCCAAATGCTATCAATGTGGCGGGCAACCGCCCAACTAAATGGGCATGGTGTTTGGGTTCTTCTAGTGACGAGTTGATCGCTTGTTCCGTGTACTAAACCAAGTACATTGGCTTAGTCGCCACATAAGGCGCGATTCAACCAACGCACAAAATTTTGGTTTCAGGATCAGAACGCGAGAAACGCATCGCGGCAAGCCGTCCTGTTTCGTAGGCACCCAAATCCAAGTTTATACGTGCGCGCGATACTTCAACGTCTGGTACAATAACATGCCCATGCACCAGAGTGTTTTCCCCCACATAACTGTCAGACCTTTCAGGCGGCCCCCAGATCATCCGCTCACAAGTTTGCTGCTTTGCGGGTAATTCAAGCTCATATCCCGCATGGGCAAAACGAAATCTGCCACAGGCCAGCGCATGCGGCAGTCCTCCTAGGAATTTTCGATGGGCTTCGGGAATTGCCAGTTGGAGTTTGGGCGGCAAAAGGAAGCCATCGCCCTCGAAACCACCCTCGCCTTCAGGAGAGATTCCATAGGAACGCAATGTTTCCGCGCCACCGAAGGACAGCCAGTTTTGATTCCTGCTGGGGGCATCGAGAAATCGCAGCATCATTTCTTCATGGTTTCCGCGCAAAACAAGCCGCTGGAAACCGTCTGGGGCCGGCCCGATCAGACGGTCAACCAAATTGGCCGTTTCCGGGCCTCGATCAACCACGTCACCAAGGCAAAGAATTAGTTTCTGACCCTCCAAACCTTCGGAGTCCCTAACGATTTTCTCTTCCATTTGATCATAGAGAGACAGGCAACCATGAAGATCGCCAATGGCGTAAATCGCGGTTGGAAACTGCGCCAGACTTAGCACCCGTGCTTGATCTACAATATTCTTTGGGCGTCGACGAAATAGCTTCATCTCAAACTCTTTCAGAAATCCCGACACCGGTCAGCACAATAAACAGATAGGCGTTGGCCGCCATCTCCAAGCTGAAATCCCCTAAGGAATGTACAGCACATACAACAACAACTGCTGATGCGACCGTTGCAGGCAAATAGGTGTTTTTTCTCACACGGATCTGGGACAGCATCCGAACGAAACACAGACCTAAAATCACCAACGGAATACTACCAGCGACCACCCCCAATTCAGCCCATAACGTCAAGTAAGTGCTGTGCGGTCTGTCCCAAATAAACCCGGTCAGCAAGCTCGGTTTGTGGAACAACTCGAAAGCTGCTGCAAAACTATCTAACCCGTAGCCAAACCAAGGTCGATGAAAGATCATTTCCAAAGTTTGCCGGTAGAGTTCGACCCTAAGCCCGATGCTGTGTTCAAAGAAAACCAATCTAGATGCAAGATTTGGGGCTGCCATCACAATTGCAAAACAAGCGACGACAGCAGTTGAAAGCAGCACCGCAGCAACCTTCCAACGTGGCAATGAATTCGCCTTCAATAGCATTGACGAGAATAGAAAAAGTCCCCCCAAAAGTGCTGAGAAAACACCTAGCCGGGATCCCGTTGCCAGAAGAGCCGCCAGGATAACGCCTGAAAGCGAGGCTTGGATGAAAAAGTCCATTGAAAGGCGACGTATCAATGTTGGTCTTTTTGCCGATCGAGCAGTAGGGCCAAGTAAAAGGAATAACATTTTCCCGAACCCGATCATCAATCCCATAGACAAGTATGTAGCAAACGAGTTTCGGTTCACAAAAAACCCGGTAGCAAACCCTTCATAGGCGGTTTTAGGTGACAGCAGCAGCGTGTCGCCTAAGAGAGAAAGCGAAATCAACGACCAGGCAGCGTGCACAACGATGATATAAAACATGCACTTCAGTAGCCAGGCCGCCCGATTGGTATTCGCGGAGATCTCAAGCACCAGAACAAATAGGAGAGCGTAGGAAAATATTCGTATCACCCCCAGTGCTGTAGCAGGTGCAGAAACCGTTAACCTGTCTGGCAGCAATCGCTCTGGGAGTTCGGCCAAACTGCTGAAGCTGAAGGGTAAGAGCTGTGCGGCGCAGAACAAGATCAGCCCTACCCCGAGGCCGACAATGGCGCGATAGCGACCTGTGCGGGAGAGACGACCCGGATCAATGTAAAACATCGATAAAGCATATAGTCCGACAAAAACAGAAATTGCGGCAGCGAACCCCAGCCATGCCAATGGGTGGTTTGCTCCTATCGGGACGGGACCAACCAAGAGGAATACGACGACAAAAACAGCGGCAATATCATTCAGCTTTGCGGCGGCGTTAGCTGATCTCCTAAGACCGCTTTCCTGAATAGTGATGGTCTCGAACACCAGTTCATTTGAAACCGTTGAGGGCGTCACTTTTTGAACCGGCTGTTTAGTCTGGGCTTGGCCGATTAGCCGAGGTTCAAGTTTTGCAAAGTCAATCATTCCGCCACCCCTACCGTCATTGCCAGTCTTTCTTTGGTCAACCGAACGAAACGCTTGAGATAACGAACTTCACCGTCTTGTACAGCGGTTGATAGCCAGTCTCGAAAGTCCGGAAAATCTGAATACAGACGGGGTAGCAGAATGTGATAGTTCTCATCTTGAAGCACAGTTAACGCATCTTTCGCTGCCGCATGTTGAACATCCAAGGTGTCTGAAAGCCCTATTTCAAAGAAAAATCGCAGCCGCCGTGATGCAAGCCATCCCTCATTTGTTCCCGTAAGATGAGCCGACAGAAAGCTTTCCTCTGCTTGCTGCAAAAAGCCCGTTTTTTGCAATCCCCGTGCGCGAACAAGATGCGCAATTGAAAGTGTCGGAGTTCCGCGCAGAACATGGTTCGCGAGGTCCTCACAGGCCTTTGCAAGTTTGGCGACAGGTTGAACTCCAGCGGCTCTTGCGAGAATGGAGGACAAGATATCATCACATTTGCTGAGCTGTCGAATTTGAGCGGTTAAAGATGTCCGCGCCACAAATTCAGGTTCTTTGAGATTGGTGCTTAGCAGGACTGATGCTGGCGCAGTCTCAATGTCGCTACGCGCCTGCATTTCCGGGCTGACCAGATACAGTGACATTGCGGCCATCAGGATCGAAGGCACAGCAACCATTATCCAGAAGAGGTTTGGTTTGATCATAAGTCGCAATACAATTTGGAGTAATTCGGTAAGTTTAATACGACTTTCCATCCAAAAAGCAACCAATTGACGATTCAAATGGTTGCTTAGAATTTTACCCTTTGGTCACAATGGTTGCACAATTCTAAACCTTCTCCGCCCCAAACTCTCTGTAGCCATTAGGGCACGGACACACCCGCTGAGGTGAACCGGCCTCGGGGCCTACTTGCCCCTCGCTGAAGAAGAATTCCAGCGCTCATCAATTGAAAATCGACCGAAACATCGGCCTTTGGGTCGTCATTTTTGTGAGTCTGCTATGAAACGATACCGTCTGCGCGGTTTCGGACGGCGCGGTTTAGTCCGCAGCCGCCTGGGAAACCTTTTTGCCTTTGCTGCCATGTCCTTACTGGCATTTACCCCAGCTGCTTCGGCCTCTACGACGATCCGCATATCCAATGATGGCGGCGGCAGTATTGCGGCGCGCGTCAGTGAAATTGAAAGCATTAGAAGCCGGGGCCAAAAGGTTGAAATCAGGGTGGGCTATTGTAACTCGGCCTGTACTCTCTACCTGGGCTTGCCAAACACCTGTGTTTCGCCGGGCGCACGATTTGGATTTCACGGACCGCAAATCGCAACTAAGGGGCTGACGATGCTGCCATCACAGTTCGAAAAATGGTCTCAGGTTATGGCAAATCATTATCCGCGACCGCTACGCAATTGGTTTATGAACTCTGCGCGCCATTCGACGGACCTGATAACAATTAAGGGCGACCAATTGATCGCCCTCGGGGTATCACAATGTGTCTAGGCGAGTTACCCGGTTTGGCTGCCCGCAACACCAGATAGGTCTACCTCGTTGGCAGCCCCGGAGCTAACTTGGTTAGCAATATTTGATAGTGCAGCCTGTCGAGTGGGCGACGCCGAACTTGCGGCGCTTTCTAAAACACCGGCCAATTCAGTGGCGACTGCAGTGTGCGTGCGCGCAGCAGAAACCGCAACGGTTGCCAATGAACCGAGCAAACCATCCACTGCAGCAGGTGAAAGCGTGGCTTTCGCCGCGTTAATTGTCGCCAAAGCAGCTTGAAGCTGAGAGACACATGTCGGACCGCTGTTAGAACACGTTGTGAGCAAGCTGTCGAAATCTACAATGTTGCTGGTCTGTGCACTAGCAAAGCCTGAGCTCAGCGCGAGTGCGGTGACAACGGTCGCGGTTTGCAAAATTCGCATTTTAAACTCTCCAATATTCACCCCTTATTGCGAACCAATGCGCAGGATGATGTACAAATAGATTCGTGAAATCCAGATAGTTACGCTTATTTAATAGGAGACAAATTTTATGTAAAGGCACTTAGTGCTGTTTCTGGCGGCAAGTTGTGGCTTCTCAATCCATTCACCCACAAATTGTGACTCAACCGAAGACTGTGGCACCACCCAGGGGTAACCCTAACCATTGATGAGCATGAGGCTCGGTATCGCTGATGTTTTGCGAACACGGATCAGCCGAAATGTAGGTGACTCACAAACAAGGCAGCTTGCAACTGAACGTTTCATGCCATTTATGGCAGCTGAAGGCCAAAAATTTTATTTTTGCACATCGTTTAAGACAAACAAGACAGTAATATGAGTAATAGGAACACGATTTTATGAACCAAGTGGTCGATGATTTTTTTGATTTGCCAGCTTTCTTTGCGATTCTGAAAAGACAGGCTCGGTTGATTTTGCTTCTCGGCTTTGTCGTGATGTCCTGTGCCTTTCTTTTTATAGTGCAAACAACCCCGCTATACACTGCTACTGCGCTTGTCCGTGTTGACCCGCAAGAAACAAATTTGCTGGACCCAACAATGTCGAACCTCATGAGTTCGTCAAATGAATCAACAAGAATTGAGACAGAGGTAGAGATCCTCAAATCCCCGAGTTTGGCGTTGAAAACGATCGCCCAAGCGGACCTACAGGAGAGTGTCGAATTCGGACCAAGCGTTGGAATTGTTGATCAATTTCGGGCTGCATTTGGGGTTGAAATGCCACCGGCACCTTCCAGTGATGAATTGCTCGCGCAGACACTCACCAAGTTCAGCAATGCGCTGACGGTTCGTCGAAAAGGGCTAACTTTCTTAGTGGCCATCCAATTCACCACTGAAAGTCCCGACTTATCCGCAAGTGTCGCAAACCAACATGCACGATCCTACATTCAGGCGCAGATTACGGACCGTGTTGATTCATCTTTGGCGGCCCGCGACATCCTTCAGTCGCAACTCAAACAAGCCCGCCAGAGCTTGACCCTGAACAATCAGGCACTTCAAGTTTACATTGAGGAAAACGCTGACCGCCTTGCCTCCGAGGCAGGTTCAGGTGAACTTTCCAATTTGGCAGACCAACTTAGGGCGGCAACACTATCGCTTGGATCTGGAGAAGACAGTCTAGCGCTCGTCCGCTTTGGCATTGAACAAAACGATTGGTCAACGCTGGCTGACAATTTGGGTGATACAGCTTTGCAATCTCTACTGGAACAGAGGTCCGCGCTCACAACGCGTTTAAACGGTGCTTCAGAAGGTGGAAGCGAGGCGTTTGATTTGGCGGAAGGCCTGGCGGCCATTAATTTGCAAATCAAAGACAGAGGTCAAATTGCCGTCGCAAATCTGCAAAGTGAGGTTTCGCTCGCGCAGGACTCCCGTAGAAAAATCATCGAATCCATTCAGGGAGAGGTGTTCCAAGGCGAACTGAGTGCCCAAACGCTCGCCGATGTTTACGAACTTCAACAAGAGGCCCAAATCGCTCAGCGCCAGTATGATCAGTTGATAAGCCGAATTCGGGATGTTGAGGCCCAGGCTGTTTTGCAGATGGCCAGCAGCCGTCTGGTTTCAGAAGCTATTGTACCTTCCAAAGCTTCTTTTCCGAACGAGAAACTGGTTTTGGCCGTCGCTATCTTAGGCGCGCTCGCACTTGGAACAGGTGTCGCCTTGTTAAAGGAGTTTTATTTTGGTGGCGTGACGTCTTCGTCGCAACTGAGCAATATCGTGCCGCTTCAAGTTAGCACAGCTGTTCCAAAGGTAGGCACCCAAAACGGCACCAATTCTATCGCTGACCGGGTCGTCAAAGAACCTATGTCTGAATTTTCAGAGGCGTTCCGTAAACTTCGTGCCAGTGTTGATCATGGAGTTGTGACGCAGTCAGGCGAGGCGCAGGTGATCTTGGTAACATCCGCAGTGCCTGCGGAAGGAAAATCTACAACCGCTCTTGCACTTGCGCGCACCTATGCCCAGGCAGGGAAAAGAACCCTACTGATCGACGCAGATCTACGTAATCCAAGTATTCAGAAATTTCTGGGCGAAAAACCTGAATATGGCTTGATGGATTATCTGATGCATGGAGGAACAGATAAAAATCATGGTTTCTCCAAAGAAATGCAATCCGGCGAGAACCCAGACGCCGTTGGAGAGTTCTACGTCCTCGATCATATTAGTAAGCTGGGTCTGATCCTTGGTAGCCATCGCGCCAATTCTCCGACTGATGCGCCGCTGCAGAGTAAGAGGTTTCATGATCTGATAGCTGAATCTCGTGCGACATTTGATGCCGTTGTCATAGACTCTGCGCCCTTACTTCCAGTGGTCGACACACGATACATCGCTCCCCTCGCTGATGTAGCTGTTTTATGTGTCCGTTTCGGAGAAACCAGCCAGATGGAACTTCGGGCGGCTTATCACCACTTGGCAGGAGCTCTAAAGCCGGAAGCAAACTTGGTTAGTACTTTGAACTTCTACGAAGGCACCCAACAGGGGTATAAATACGGCGGGTACTACAACTAATTCAAGCGACTTCAAAAAGGCGTTTGCAATGTTTTCAGGACTGTAGCCTTTGAACGGCTTTCAGTTCTGGTCCCTAATCTAAATATATTTTGTACAGCGAGAAATTTGACATGACGATGCTTAGCAATCTGGCGCCGGTTCCAGAGTTATTTGTTTCTTACGAGTCTG
>NZ_WQLV01000026.1 GCF_009753675.1 Parasedimentitalea huanghaiensis
GGAAAAGCCCAGTCGCCTTCGAACGGATGGTGGCTCAAACGAGCACTTGGGGCGGCACGAAAGCGCGACAGGTCCACTATGCATCCACGCGCTCACCGCCTCTTCAGGCGTTTTTCGTCCTATGCGCATCGGCTTCTAGACCGAAACTGTTCTCACGCTCGAAAGGCCCTATGCCTGTATAGCTTTATGCGTTCTTTGGGCAGAGCCTATCTGTTCTGCAGAGTGAGTTGCTTCCTTAGTGATTTGTGTGTGCTGCCTGTTTCAGGGAGTTGAAGCGCTGTGCGCACTCTTTCAGAGCTCTTGCTGTTGGCCGCGTTTTTCTCATGACCCTGTTTTTACGGGTTTGGAGCGCGCAGACGTTTACATTTCCCCTGAAAACCCGTGACACTCGGTCTGTTTTGTCAACTTAACGTAAACTTAATGGAAACGTCTGGGGCTGTTTTTGGGTGTTTTTGGTGGTTAGACGTTTCCCTTTTGGTGGCCGATGTAAACGTCATGTAAACGTTGGGAAACGTCTGAGGCTCACCCGGTGGGATCCAGAGAGGATCGACACTCCATCCATTCCTCGCCTTCGCTCACCTGGCCAACAGATTTAGTCAGTCACGCCGACCTTCACAGATCCGTTGCAATAACTGCACAAGGCGCAAGGTCGCTTCCGGATCACTATCTAGGCTATTTTCGTGCAAGAATCGAAGCCAAACACGGTCGTTCAGTGTCATATTTTCCTTATGATCCGTCATGCTCACTTCCCAAAGAGTGCCTTGATGGTTGCCTTTGACCTGCTGGTAATCCGAGGGTCACTGTGGTCCGAGGCGCTCCGGATCTCCTGTAGCCAGCCCAACTCGTTAGCAGTGACAGGCGTGCCAAAAATCTCGACTATAGCCTGGGCTGCGGTTTCACCTTCCTGTTGGTCGAGTGCCAGCCGCATCAAATAGGCAGGGTCGCATTCTAGGGCGCGTGCCATACTCGGCACGCGATCCAGGGCCAGCTTGCTGGTGCCCTGCTTGATCATTGTGATCATGTTCTGGTTCGGGAATCCAGCCTCGCTAGCGACCCGCAGTTGGGACTTTTTTGGGCTTCAATTCTAGCACCCGACGCTCGATAAATTTTGCCAAACGGGTGTTTTCGTGGGGTTTCTTGGTCATGTCGTTTCCTCTTAGATGTTACACAGCACGCGCTGCACATCTTCGTTATAGAAACGGTCTGACGGGGATCTGCGGCAGGATGAGAATCCCAAGGTGGGTGATGTCTTTTTTTCGCACCGGCTCCCTAGGCTCCTTCAGCACTCGTAATTCGCCACCAGAATGGAGAGGAATGATGTTGGAAACATTCAGGCTTTAAGAGCGCAAAATTAAACTGTTACTCGCCGTGATCTACTTTCTCTTAAGGCAAAAGTGGACTGGCAACGCAAAGGAATTGCGCAGCCAACTCAAGCTGAATGTTGTTGAAGTCCAGGCCGGTAGGACTGGAAGGGTTCAGGCGTTAGCTAGGAAAGCAGGAACAGGTTCAAATCTGAGGCTAGTGGCGAAACCACAAATGCACTCTCCTTCCCATTCCTCAATCTCGGATAAGCGCCAACGAGTGGTCCGCCCGCCAAGCTTCACCGGCGCGGGGAACTCGCCATCGCGACGCCACCGCCAAATTGAATCTTTGGATACGCTGAAACGTGCGGCAACCTGGTCGACGGAAAGGTAGAGGGGGTGCGAGGGAATGCTCATTAGGCAAGTCTCCTAGATCATTGACATAAATCGTTGATCCAAGCACTTTCGGTGCGCATTGGCCTCAACATTTACGCTATAGCAATCGATCTTTGGAATTGCCTTGGAGCACCGAGAAAAGATAAGTTCACGCTTATTTGCCACATTTTGGATACGATAGCCGACGTAAAGAAATGTTACTCCACTAGCCTGCGGCAAAATACTTCGTAGTTGCACATGGTGGCAAAGCGTTGCGCACAAATGCAGATTTGATGGTGGCAAGGATGGTGGTGTAAAGCCCCCCAATCACGTCATTTGTTTTTTAAAACAATGAATTGATGGGGTTTGATGGCGGAGACGAAGTCTTACAAATTAATACCATAAGTATATTGTTTTAAACGAGAATTAATATGCAAATCCAATCCATACCACACTTAATACCCCACCAACTCACGAGCAGACGCACCTTTAACCTCTCAGATTGCCAATCCGAGTACACTGGTTCGATCCGGTACTCACCGGCATCTTTCTTCAATTGGCGTTTTGGGGCTAAGGTCGCGGGCATTCCCTAAAGTTGAGCTACCACCGGGCGCCGAGGATAGTTTTCAGTTTCACTTGTCGCACTTAGTTTATACCAAGCTCAGATAGATCAGTCTGTACGAAAACCCACAACAAGTTGCGGACTTTTCCTCATTGTGAGCATCTTCATACTTGACTGAATCGCGAATACTAAATATTCGTATACTTAGTATACACATGGTGATTCTAATGGGCTCCGCGAATATTAAATGGGCAACCGAGCAAAGATTCCAGTACTTGGAGCAGCGAGCCTTCTGGCATGGAAGTCTGAATCGAAGCGACTTGATTGAGAAGTTTGGGATTTCTGTTCCACAAGCATCGAAAGATCTGGCGTCGTACCAAAGGATGCACCCTTCAAACTTGTCTTACGACGCCAGCAAGAAGCAGTACTCTCCCACAAAAGATTTTACCCCATTCTTCGCTTCCAATGACGCCGACGAATACTTGTCGACTCATTCGGATGCGGCTCGAAAGTCAGGCAAAACAAGCCTGTCCACAAAACTACCACTACCCGTCCGTACCGTTTCAACCAACGCAATTCAGCCCGTGATTGAGAGCATTTACCGCGCTGCATCAGTGGAAATCCAATATCAATCAATGAACCCCCTAAAACCTGCCCCATCGTGGCGGAGAATTACACCCCATGCGTTTGGGAACGATGGTTTAAGATGGCACGTTCGGGCTTTCTGTCACGAAGATTTGAAATTTAAGGATTTCATCGCATCTCGAGTTCTGGACGCACGTGATATCGGCGATGCCGGAGAGCCAGCAAGCAGCGACACTAACTGGATCGGCACTATAGATGTCCAATTGATCCCCAACCCAGAGCTTTCCAAGTCACAACAAGCGGTCATCGCGTCTGAATACGGCATGAAAAACGGATCGCTTACAATCACCGTTCGCAAGGCAATGTTATATTACTTCAATAAACGGTTAAGGCTGGATGTAGCTTCAGAACTCGACAAGTCGCAGGAAACACCGTTGATTGTGTCCAACCGTGATGAGTTCGACTCAGCATTAATGGAGGCGATGAAATGACTTCCATCAATTTTGAGTTCTTGAGAGAAGATTGGCCCGAACTGGCTGGGTTGGGCGCATTGGCCGAGTCTTATGCGCACACTGACCCAACAAGTTCAGTGTTTAATATACGCCTTCTTGCTGAGAACTTGGTTAAAGACATTTACCAGGACCTGAAACTCCCCAAACCAATCAGGGCCAAACAAATTGACCTGCTCAACGGGGGGGCGTTCTGCACTATTACGCCCAAAGTAGTCCGCGACAAACTTCACGCAATTCGGGTCCAGGGCAACAAAGCTGTCCATGGTGAAGGGGCCTCGACAGCCACCGCGATCTGGCTTCTAAAGGAAGCATTCGACCTGTCGCGTTGGTTGATTGTTTACTTCAAGAAGTCAGACATTCAATCGCTACCGAAGTTTTCCAAACCCCTTCCCCCAACCGATGTTTCAAAAGTAAAAACTGAAACAAAGAGGGTACTTGATCGACTAGCGGCTCAGGAAGCTGAGATGGCGTCATTGCTGGAAGAGCTGGAAGCTGCTCGCCTCCAAGTTGAAACCTCAGAGAAGAAAGCCGCGGAACTTGAAATATTGGCAACATCGGCATCTGAGACCGCTGATATTCTTGAATTTGATGAAGCAACCACGCGAACTAGGATCATTGACTCGATGATCGCAGCCGCCGGTTGGGATATCGCTGGTGGCGACGCCTCGACTTCGGAAGTTGCCAAGGAATTCGAGGTTCTCGGACAACCGACGACTTCTGGAAAAGGCTTTGTAGATTATGTCCTTTTTGACTTTGACGGTTCTCCACTTGCGGTGATCGAAGCTAAAAAAACGTCCGTTGATCCCGAACGCGGTAGAAAACAAGCTCAGCTTTACGCCGACGCGCTTGAGGAGCAAAGTGGACAACGCCCAGTCATCTTCTACACCAATGGTTATGACCTATGGCTTTGGGATGATGCCGGTGGGTATCCACCTCGAAAGGTCTACGGCTACTACTCAAAGGACAGCTTGCAATACCTCGTGAAGTTCCAGCGGAAGAACAAGAAAGACTTAACAACGCTGGTGCCACAAGAACGTATCGTCAACAGGCTTTACCAGATTGAAGCCATCAAAGCCGTAGCGGAACGTTTTTCTGATCACTACCGAAAGGCTTTGATCGTTCAGGCGACAGGGACAGGAAAAACAAGGGTTGCTATCGCTCTCGCTGACTTGCTTATCCGTGCGGGTTGGGCAAAACGCGTCTTGTTCCTTTGTGATCGTAAAGAGCTTCGCAAACAGGCCAAAAATTCCTTCACTGAGTTCTTGGAAACAGAACCAGTACGAGTTGTAAATTCTAGAGCGAGCGGGGAATCAACTGAAAGAATCTTCATCGCTACCTACCCTGCGATGTTGAAAGTTTTTCAGTCGTTCGATGTTGGGTTTTTTGATCTGATCATCGCCGATGAATCCCATCGGTCAATCTACAACATCTATGGTGATCTCTTCCACTATTTCGACAGCTTACAGATTGGCTTAACTGCAACGCCAGTTAATTTTGTTACACGCAGCACCTTCGGCCTTTTCAACTGTGAAGGCCAACTCCCAACCTTCAACTATGACCTCGAACAGGCAGTAACATCCGAGCCTCCGTATCTGACACCATTTGAGGTTTTTGAACATACTACGCAATTTTTAAGAGACGGTATTCGCCTTGAAGGTCTGACAGCCCAGCAGATCGCGGAACTTGAAGACCAAGGTGAAGACCCTAACAACTACGATTTTTCGTCCGAGCAGATCGACCAAGGCATATTCAACCGCGATACCAACCGGGTCATAATCAGGAACTTGATGGAAAACGGCGTTCGTGATGGCTCCGAACAATCAATCGGTAAAACCATTATATTCGCTCGCAACCACGTGCATGCCATGTTGATGAGCAGCTTGTTCGATGAGATGTATCCGCAATATGGCGGGAAGTTTTGCCGAGTCATCGACAACTACGATCCACGGGCCGAGCAATTAATTGATGATTTCAAATGCTCGACGAACGAACTGACCATCGCGATCTCCGTCGATATGCTTGATACTGGCATAGACGTTCCTGAAATCGTCAATCTTGTGTTCGCAAAACCAATCAAGTCGCCGGTCAAGTTTTGGCAAATGGTTGGGCGGGGCACACGTCTGTGTCCTGACCTGTTTGGTCCAGGCCTAGACAAGAAGGTTTTCCGGATATTTGATCATTGGGGCAACTTCCAACGGTTCGAAGATGGGTACCAACCCTCAGAACCACAGCCATCCAAGTCTCTACTCCAAGTGTTGTTCGAGCAACGTCTAAGCTTGGCAGAAACAGCTTTGCGCAAGAGCGAAATCGCTACCTTTGATGATATAGTCACTCTGATCTCAGCTGACATCGAAGCACTACCTGAAGAATCGATTGCAGTACGCGAACGCTGGAAAGAAAAACGATCAGTTGGCGCATTGGGTAACCTAAAAAAGTTTGAACCAAACACGGTTGCTGCACTTCGAAATACCATCGCACCGCTTATGCAATGGCGAAATATCAGGGGGGCAACAGAGGCTCACGCATTCGACCTCCTCATATGTAGGCTTCAAATCGCAACCCTTCTTGCATCGGCAGATGTTGCTGATCTGCGCATAGATTTTATGGAGCGGTTGGATCGGCTCCAGATGAATCTGAACCCAGTGCGAGAAAAGGCGGAAGTGATAAAGCATGCCAAATCAGACACCTTTTGGGGGAACTTGACGGTTGCGGCGCTAGAGGACGTTCGCAAGCCATTGCGTGAGATCATTCATTACCGCGAACCCGGGACTAGCCCGGGTATTGGTCCTAAGATCATTGATGTAACAGAAGACGAATCTCTGGTCCAAACCGGGCGTCGCAGTGCAAGTCTGCATACCGTTGACATGGCGGCCTATAAGAGCATCGTTGAAGGAGAGTTGCGCAAACACTTCGACACCAACCCGACGCTTGTCAAAATCCGTAACGGTGAACCAGTCACGGCGGAAGACCTCAACGCCATCATTTCCCTAGTCCTGACCCAGAACCCCGATGTTGGCCGTGAAGCGTTGGAAGAGTTCTTTGCAACGACAGCCCTACCGCTAGACCTGGCGATCCGCTCCATGGTGGGCCTTGATGCGGAAATGGTGCGGGATCGGTTCTCAACTTTTGTGCTCAGCCACCCAGAGCTTACAGCCAAACAAACTAGGTTCTTGGGCATGCTCCAGAACCACATTGTCAAATTCGGCTTCATAACAATCGACAAACTTTACGACCAACCCTTCACTGTGGTGGATGCGGACGGGCCAGAGGGTGTGTTCGATAAACCTGATGACATCGATCAACTTATGAAAATCGTTAATCTCTTTGCGCCCCCTTCTCGGTCCGGCGACAGCGACGGAACGGATAAAGGAACGATACACTAATGATTACAGGCGATCTAAAACGTAGCGTTGACGCGCTTTGGACGGAGTTTTGGCAGGGAGGTATCACCAACCCCCTGACTGTGATCGAGCAGATCACATTTCTGATTTACGTCCGGCTGCTTGATGTGGCTGAAACCCGCGATGAAAACCGTCTGCGTCGCAGCGGAACGGAATTCAAACGCCGCTTTTCTGATGCCGACCAAGACCTACGGTGGTCGCACTTCCGCCACCTTGGTGGTGATGCAATGCTGCCGTTGGTTCGTGACCGTGTGTTCCCACATTTCCGAAAGTCATCGGTTGGCGGAACCACCTTCTCTGAGTTCATGAAAGACGCCCAGTTGATGATCCAGAAGGAAAGCCTTCTGACCAAGGCTGTCACTATGATCAACAACCTGCCTCTGACCGAAGGTGACACCAAAGGGGATCTCTACGAACACCTGCTCAGCAAACTCACCACAGCGGGCATCAATGGTCAGTTCCGCACACCGCGCCACATCATTCGGCTCATGGTGGACATCTTGGAACCCAAACCGACCGAGGTGATCGCTGATCCATCTTGTGGCACCGGCGGGTTCCTTGTTCAGGTGATGGAATACCTGATGGAGACCTACACTTCACCCGAGGCGGTCATCACCGAAACGGATGAGGATGGGAAGCCGTACAACATTTACACCGGTGACCTGCTCGAGGATCATCGTGAACACATTCGTTCGAACATGTTCCACGGGTTTGATTTTGACGCCACCATGCTGCGGATAGCGGCGATGAATATGATGCTGCACGGCGTGGACGACCCAGATATTCATTACCAAGACACGCTGTCCAACAACTTCCCTGAACGGTTTCCAAATTCGGCAACCGAAGGGTTCGATGTCATCCTTGCCAACCCACCGTTCAAGGGCAGCTTGGATTATGAAGATGTGCATGCCGGGCTGCTACGGCAGGTGAAGACCAAGAAGACCGAACTGCTGTTCCTGGTGCTGATCCTGCGGATGCTCAAGATTGGTGGTCGATCGGCCACTGTTGTGCCTGATGGGGTTCTATTCGGCTCATCCACAGCCCACGTGGCCCTACGTCGGCAGTTGCTGGACGAGAACCAGCTTGAAGCCGTGATCTCTCTGCCCTCAGGCGTATTCAAGCCCTATGCAGGTGTCAGCACAGGCATCCTGGTGTTCACCAAGGGCGGACGTACGGATGATGTGTTTTTCTACGATGTTGAGGCGGATGGCTTATCACTGGACGACAAACGAGAACCAGTAAAGGCCAACGATCTGCCTGACTGCCTCGCAGCATGGAAGAACCGAAATCCCGACAAAGACACTGATCGCAAGGGCAAAGCATTCTTTGTGTCCGCTGAGGAAATTCGGGGAACAAACTACGATTTGTCGATTAGCCAATATAAGGAACGAGTTTATGAGCAAAAGGAATACGACCCACCGCTAATTCTTCTAGATAAAATGAAGAAGCTTAACGGTTCAATCGAAGCCGACCTCACCGCGCTTGAGGAACTAATCCGATGAGTGAATCGTGCTTGCTCGGCGACATGCTAGACATAACCTCTGGCTTCGCATTTAGCTCCAAGCAGTTTAGCGAAACAAACGGAATGCCCCTGATACGCATTCGCGACGTGACCCGTGGTGAAACCAAACTGAAATTCGACGGAGCGTATGACCAACGCTTCGTGGTCAACAACGATGACCTTCTTGTTTCGATGGACGGGGAATTCAAACTGGCCGAATGGAAAGGAGGGCCCGCACTTCTCAATCAGCGTGTTTGTCGCGTTGAACCTAAGGATTCACGCCTAGATCGTCGGTTCCTTCGTCATTTTCTTCCCAAAAAATTGAAAGAGATCGAAGATCGGACACCGTTCGTTACTGTGAAACATCTGTCGGTAAAATCAATTCGCGCCATAGAAGTCCCGGATATCAACCCAAGTGAACAACGCCGGATCGCGGCGATATTGGACAAGGCGGATGCCATCCGTCGCAAACGTGAACGTGCCCTCACCCTCGCCGATGATTTTCTGAAATCGACGTTTCTTGAGATGTTTGGTGACCCTAGTGAAAATCCGAAAAACTACCCAGTTGAGAACTTTGCATCGATTTTGTCGATACCACTGCGCAATGGAATATCACCATCAAGTCGAGGAACAGTTCTCGCCCGCGTGTTAACGCTCTCAGCGATAACCGGGGACCATTTCGATGAAAAACAGGAAAAAGAGGGTAAGTTCTTGGTTCCTATTTCAGCGAAAGATACCGTAAACGACTCTGATTTCTATATTTGCCGAGGCAACGGGTCCCCTGATTTGATCGGCAAAGGATATTACGCGACCCAAACGATCCCGGGTACCGCGTTCCCAGATACAATGATTGCGGCCAAACCAAATCCAACAAAGGTTACCCGGGCTTTTCTTGAAGGCATTTGGAACAGCCCCTTTGTCAGAAACCAAATCCTTGAAGCCGCACGGACGACCAACGGGACATTCAAGATCAATCAAACTGCTGCTGGTGCTATCAAGATACCTGTTCCACCGATGGAAGCACAGAAGCGTTTCCAGACAATTTTGGACCGGGTAAGACAATCCAATGAAAAGCTAAAATTCGGCGATGACCTATTCCCGTCCCTGTCGCAACGCGCATTCAACGGCGATCTATAGGATGTCGAGATGAGCCGTTCACCACACCTGGACCAAAACATAATCGATGACCGTGCAGGTGAGCCTACCCTTCACCGGCTGACCCTGCCTGGGCCGATGTTACAACGAGGCTTCTGGCTCTATGTGTGGCGGGTTGAGACCCCCATTGGTGAACGCCTCTATGTAGGTCGCACCGGCGATAGCAGCAGCCCCCATGCCACCGCTCCGTATACCCGCCTGGGTCAGCACCTTGGGTTCGCAAAGACACAGAACAGTCTAAGGCGTCTGCTTGGTGAGGCTGGTATCGAACCTGATTCTTGCGCTCAATACGATTTGGTTTCGTTTGGTCCGATTTTCCCTGAGATCGGCCTGACGCCAGATCAAGATCGTGACGAACAGATGGCCCTGCACAAACCAATCCGCGATCAAATGGCGGGATTGGAAAAGAAGCTTCGCGATGCATTGGTCGCGGCGGGCTACGAAGTGTTGAACGTGGTCCATAGCAAAAAGCAATTTGATAGCGCCCATTGGTTGATGGTGCGAACTGCATTTTCAGAACATTTCCCGGAGTTGAAAGATGAGTGATTTAAAGCTGTTCCACCTTAGCGGCTCCGACGCCGCTGAAATACCTGGTAGCGGTCTGGCCCTTGAAAAGTCTCTGCAAACTTTGATCGAGCAGAACCTGGAAACATTCCTTGGTGTTCGTTTTCTGGCGTCAGAATTTTCAACCGGTGCTGATCACGGAGGGCGGATGGATACGCTTGGATTGGATGAAAACGGCTACCCCGTGATCATCGAATACAAACGCTCCACAAACATGAACGTTATCAATCAAGGACTGTTTTATCTCGATTGGTTGGTCACCCATCGCGGTGACTTCGAGATGTTAGTGCTCAAGACCTTTGGTGCCGATGCAGCACAATCGGTTGAATGGTCATCTCCCCGCCTGATCTGCATCGCTGGTGATTTCAGCAAATACGACGAACACGCCATCAAGCAGATGAACCACAACATCGATCTGATTCGGTACGTGAAATTCGGCGACGATTTGGTGCTGCTAGAACAGATCAACGCGGCGGTTGCTCCGACCAATAGTGCCCTCGTATTGAATGGTTCAAAACCGGTGGCCGGTAGGGCCAAATATACGACGGTCAGTGAACACCTTGAGAAAGCGGACGACGACCTGACTGACCTCTACGAAGCCGTTAAGGAGCACCTTCTAAGCCTTGGCGATGATATTCAGCACAAGGCTTTGAGGTTCTATTTTGCCTTTAAGAGGATCAAGAATTTTGCCTGTGTCGAGATCAAGAACCAAGACAAGAAGGTCATGATTTACCTGAAGGTTGATCCTGACAGCGTCGATCTGGCCGATGGTTTCACACGTGATGTTCGTAAGATCGGACACTTCGGTACTGGCGATCTTGAGGTCACAATTCGGTCCATGGCAGATTTCGAGCGGGCCAAGCCGTTCATTGAACGCAGCTATGAGGTTGCGTAGACGCGATGGACGAGGCTGAGTTCAAAGACCGGCAGATATGGGTCCGTGCGTTTTATGGGTTTGACCCAGAACATGACGGATTGATTGGCTTCACGCTCGAACAGAACCGCACCACCATGATGGACAAGATGCGCGATGGTGATTTGGTGCTCATCTACGGTGCGGTTGATAGCCTGACAGATCAAAACCTCCAGCGTCAGGCTCTTGGGTTCCTAGAGGTACAGCTGGAAGAGTGCCTTGATCGCGAGAGAATGAGTCCATCTTCTATTCAATGGCGGAAAGAGCGGGGTTTCCAAGATCGATGGAATTACGGCATCAGGGTAACTCGTGCTTGGCGGGTTACCAACCGCGTTCACATCAAAACCATTGCGCCGGAATCTTACCGAGGTGTCTACAGGTTTGATCGTACAACGAGAGCCAAATTGCTTGAGCCCGACGAACATCGCCGCGCACTCAGTCACCATGTTCGACAGGTCAATGTTTATGGTGAAGAACCAGTAAACGAGAGTGATTTGGAAACCGGTTCTTTGAAACACGCTCTAAGACCTTCCAAGGGCATTCCACCTACGTATGGTGCACGATCATCAAACATGAACGACGGTGAGAACCATGTATATTTGATGAAATTCTCGGGTGGCGCCAAATTCCTGCTTGGACATTCTGGATATAGCGAAGGACAAGCATTGGTGAAGGTAGGAAGGTCGAACGATCCTGCTCGGCGATTGTCTGAAATCAACACCGGGTTTCCTGAACGATCCACCGCAAAATGGTCTCTCGTGAATACACAGAAGTTTCCAAGCGGGGTAACGGCACATGCTGTTGAATGCGACATAAAAACTGCGTTCGGCGCTGCGTTTAATTCAGAAGGCGGAGAGTTCTTTAGCGGGGATTGGGACTCTATGCAGAACAAGTTCCAGAACGTTTGTATCTCATCTATACCCCACATTCTTGGTGCCCCTGGAAAGGCCAAGGGTGTAAAATGAAATTTCAATTGCTGCCAATAATCTCAATAACATTAAAGAACAGGATCAAATATGCGACTCAGCCGAATTGAGATTGAGAACTTTAAAGGTATTGCCGCAAAACAGGTTATCGACCTTGCTCCGATAACGCTTCTTTTTGGGGCAAACTCGGCGGGCAAGAGTACGATCTTGCAAGCTTTACACTATCTCCGTGAGGTTCTGAGCCGAGCCAACCCAGACCCGGACCAAACCCTGGCTGGCGGGTTAATCGATCTCGGTGGATTCGCCAATTTGATCCACGCCAATGATTTGAACCGAACCATGACCATAAAAATTGTTATCGATGGCGTGGACGGATTTGGTGCAGACCATTTGCCGTTGAATGCTGGTGGATCGTTGACCGCACCAGAATTCGAGCAACTTCCCATTCGATACCTCTTGGGAGAAAACACAGACCTGAAGGATTATGCGGTGGTGCAATCCGTCGGTGTTAGCGTCTCTGTCGCCTGGAGTGAATTAAATGCTCAACCATATGTCTCTTCGATCACGGTCCAGCTTGACAACAAAGATGTAGCTACCATTTCATCGCCACCTCAATCAGGGCGGGCCATCCTTTCTGACATCAATTTCGAACACGATCTATTCCACCGAATCGTTGACCAAATCGAACCCGATGAACCAGACGAAGGATTGTCTAAACACCCACTTGCTGACGAAGTAGCAGAACTTTCGCGAGAGATGGCTGATTCTGATGCCGTGCCCGAGTCAAGCTACCGAGTTTCAATAAAGACCGTCAAAGGAGCCTTACCTGATTTGAACTCTACGTTGACCAGCGATTTGCGCGATCCAGACGTTTCTAAGGTTGAGTTTGAAAGGGCCTCCCCGAGGGTCCGCGGCCTGGAGAACCTTCTAGATGAACTTGTGGCTGGCCCAATGAGAGTTGCCCGTGACTACTTGAATGAGACGACCTATATCGGCCCACTCCGAGAGATTCCATCGCGTGGTTTTCAACCGAAATTATCACCTGATGAAGCGCGTTGGGCGCAAGGTCTGGCGGCTTGGGATCTACTTTATTCCGACCGCAAGGGTGATTTGCTGAAGCGAGTAAATTTCTGGCTAAGTGGAAAGGATCGGCTAGGGACTAACTACGAAATCTTACGCACAGAACGCAGGGACATCCCAACCACCAGCCGTATGCACCAATTATTTGCACGAGGCATCACAGAAGATGATCTGTCGGAACTTCAGGAAGCCTACACAGACTTGCACCCGACAAACGAGATTGTACTCCGTGACTTCGCACAGAATATTACCGTCTCACCAGTGGATGTCGGGGTTGGAGTTTCGCAGATGATACCTGTTGTCGTCGCCTGCCTGAAGAAAAACCCTGGCGTCGTAATGGTGGAGCAACCAGAATTGCACATCCACCCCGCTATCCAAGTCGGACTTGGCGATTTGTTCTTGAGTGCTACCAGTGCAGACCTGAATTCGATGTCTGACGGTAAGACACTTCTCATAGAAACTCACAGTGAACACATCATGCTTCGGCTGCTTCGGCGAGTTCGTGAAACTTCAAACAACCAGCTTCCTCCTGGGGCGATGAGTGCACAAGCAAAAGACATTGCGGTGATCTACGTTGAAAACAGTGATCAAACCGTTGAGTTCAAAAGAATGAAAGTGGACAGCGATGGAGATTTTAGTGACCGCTGGCCGAGAGGCTTTTTCAGAGAAAGAGCCAAGGAACTATTTTAATGATTTGTGAATACGCGATTGAACCGACTACGCTTCCGCTGACATGGCAACGCTTCATTTATGTGATCGAAAAATTTGGGTTTGATCGCGGTCGGTTGATTTCTTGCCTACCCACCGAATGGTTGAGAGAAGTTGCAGACGCAGTAGAAGATTCCGACTTCACCGAATTGCAGCGGATGAAGGCGGACGAAAAACTACTATGGGCGAAGAAGTATGCCCTTTGCGGTTCCGGAAGGCCGCTAAACGAAGCGATAGGTGACTGGAATGCAAATGCGATTTCTGCACAAGAAGCTGGCCAGGTAAAAGCTGTTGTCGCCGCAGAAAACCCAACCGACCACGCTGGTGTTGTGAGATTTGATGACTTAACCGATGATCATGAATTGTTCAAAGCCCCCAACTCCTGGGAAGTCCCTAGGACTTCAAACGGTATCACGTCAGCGGTGACTCCATTCATAACGGAATCACGGGCAATTTTTTTGGTTGATCCCTACTTCCATGGTGGCACGTTTGGACCAAACTACACTGATCCCTTAGCTTCTATGTTGGACATTATCAGTCGCTATGGAGTTAGAAAGGTTCGATTTCAGATTCACTTTAAGTCTATCGACCAGAACCCGAATCTGGATCACTACGAAGCTAACTCACACGCTCTCTTCGGCGGTGTCATTCCAGATGGCCTATCCGTCGAGTTGTATGAGTGGAAAGAAAAGCAAAATGGAAACCAGTTCCACGATAGACATCTCCTAACAGAACGGGGAGGTGTCACACTTGGTGCGGGATTCTGTTCGACAGACAACGCTCACAACCTCGGCGTGACACTAATGAGCATTGAAGATTCTGTTAAAAAAATCAGAAGGTTTTTTCCTGGAAGCACGGAATACGATCCTGTGGGAAAGGGATTGAAGGTACTTTCTGATGGAACCACCCAGCGGATATGAAAAACATCCATCAAGGCCCAAACGGATGCAACTCTAGGCCGCTGTTGTAGCGAAAAATCGCTGACGTTTTTTCTCACTGGCTAGGGTCATCCGGTTCTACGAGCGCTATGTGGCTCACGCCCAGAGCTTGCGACAGCTCATACAGTGTAATGATAGTTGGATTTCGCTGACCTCGCTCCAATCCGCTCAAGTACTGTTGGCTGAAACCAGAGCGCGCTTCGACTTCCTCTTGGGTAAGACCTTTTTCTCTTCGTAATCGAGCGAAGTTCTGTCCAACTAATTTGCGCATATCCATGCACGGGAAGATTGTGCATTACATACTTTATTGTTATCAACTATAATATGTAATTAGCTTTCTAGGACATGCGGTATGCACACCATCACTACTCAGGCACCCAAAGGCAGGGCCAGGCGGATAACGACAGTGATAGCGTTGGCGTCAGGATTTCTGACTTTCTGGCTGTCGTTCGCCACAACGGCTGTCGCAGAAGACAGCCTGACGACCATCGCAGCGCCAGTTGAACGTCCGTACCCCTATAAGATCCTTGGTCTGCAACCGGGCGATCCGCTTGAGGATGTGCTCTCTGTCTATGCCGAACGCAGCGACGAAGCACCGACCAGCGAACGCGAGGTTGTGCGGGTCCAATCACCAGAGGGGAATGTCTTTGAGTTCACATACCAGCTTTTCACCCGGATTGGCGATGTGGGTCTGAACGGACGGCTTGCAGGGGTTGCGCAGGATCAAATCACTGCACGGTTGGCTTCAGATGTGATGGAACAGCGTCCTCTGGCGATCTATCGCAGCATGCGCCAGCCAAGCGAGGAGCTACCAGAGCCATTGGAACTCCGGGCACAGTTGGAAGAGCTCTATGGCCCAGCGTCCCGGGTCGCTATTGCCGGGCGCGAGATGGTCATGCTCTACGCTTGGAGTGAGGATGGGTTCATCACCGACCTCGACGCAATGGGGCCTCTGATCCATGAAGAAACGCGAACCAGTGGCAACCGCACTTCTACGCTGAGCACGCAATATGAGATCTGTGGAACCGCGCAGCACTATACCAACACCGTCGATTATCGCTTCCGCTATCCGAGAGAGAAAGAGATTCGCCCGGGCTGCATCGCGACATTCACTGTCACGCATAAGGGTGAACCGGGCATGACGTCGATCAGCTTTGAACTGGTGGATTATGAGTTGGGTCGCCTGCATGAGCAGGAATTGGACCGACAAATCGTTGAGGCGCTGATCGGTGAAGAGATTGAGGCCTCGGATATGGACCTATGATCATGAATGGCAATCAGACCCCAGAAGCGTTATCAGTCGCAGCATGATCATACTGCGCAAACATATCACCCTTTAGTGCTCGCACATGTGGCGGGCGGCTTTCCGAGCTGTGTGCCACGATGATCCATCATCCTAACATATCTTCGAAACCGTCGTTGCCAACAAAGACGACGGAGAGAAGACATGACCAATTGGTACACCGCTGACACGCATTTTGGGCATGAGAATGTTATCCCATTTTGTGGACGCCCATTCCGCAATACCGGCCATATGGACACGGTTCTGATTGAGAACCTATGGTCCAAAGTTGAACCGGAAGATGACCTTTGGATCTTGGGTGACTTCGCCTTTGGGTCAAAAGCCAAAGAGGCCGACTATCTCGCGGCTATCTTTGGCCAGCTTCCCGGCGCGCGCAAACACCTGATTGTCGGCAATCATGATCTAGACCCCACACTGGCGTTGCCGTGGGATAGTATTTCTCACCTTGCAGAAGTTAGAGATGGTCCCAAGAAACAGGCGCACACCCTGTGTCATTATCCCATGATCACCTGGAACCATGCGCGTCGCGACGCGCTGCAACTCTTCGGCCATGTTCACAACAACTGGTGGGGCTCTCGCAACAGCGTGAACGTCGGCGTCGATGTCTGGGATTTCATGCCTGTGCGGTTCGAAGACATTACGCGCCGCGCCAAATCTCTGCCCGTGAACAAGCACTGGCAGGATGTCGAGCATAATGCGAAGGCGCTTTAAGGGAAGGCGTCGGGTGCGGCTATGTCAGGGGCTGGGGTCTGACCCAATTCGTATGGCAGGCCGCGTTTTCCGACTTTGATGGGTTGGTCTTGTTAAAGTGGGTTTTGACCTCGTTAGCCATCTTCGACAAGCCTCTTCAAGTCGTCTTGCTGTTTCTGCAAATCGCTCAAGCGTGTCTCTAACGCGGTCGCGAACCGATCGAATTCGCGCCTCAAATTCGCGAAGTCGTTCGGTGAGGTACTTGCACTCTTCAAACCAGTCTCGAAGGTGGTGTTCAGTTCTTCGACAGCGCGCAAGAGTGCGGTCTCGAAGGGCGTCAATTGGGGATGGGTCATGGTTTACCTCGTCACTGCTGTCTCGATGCAGACTGTCCCGCCGCTCGGGTTTGGCACTGGGCAGCCGGCCAGCTCGACGCCCCGGGGCAGGCTCAGAACCCGCCCCAATCCGCCAAGACCACGTGTCACTCTCACGCCATCCAAGCCAAAGGTCGCCAGATTGATCTGAGGCGATGTTGTTTCCGCTTTCGGGAATGTCAGTTGCACGGCCATCAAGAGCACCCAGGAGGTCAGCAAGACCCCCGCTAGATAAGTCGGCAGCATCGTCTTCCAAGTGACCGTCCGCCATTCCTTCCGGCTCGCGTCCAGATCTCTCACTGTGTCCCGTATTTTCTCGGCTTGATCCTCGATCTGGGCCGCTGTCCGCCTTTGGATTTGATTGCTCAGCTCTTCGAGGCTTTGCAAATCTTGCGCGATTTTTCGCTGCGCGGCGTTCAACGCTTGCGTCAAATGCCGTTCGAAGTCGTGTAACATCTGCTGCGTCTGCGCTTCGGTTGCGTGGGATTGACTCTCGACCTTCGTTTGCAGGTTTTGCAGCAAAGTACTCATTTGCGGTCCAGTCTTCATGGAATATACGATCCTCTAGTCGGAATGTGTTCTGGCTGTCTGACGTGCCCGCGATCCTCATGGTGATCCGGGTGTCGCGCCGCCTGGGCTTACCGCCCTCGGTTTCAAAAGCGTCAGCCTTGCGGCGTTTCTCGAGCTGTTTTTCAGTCAGCGGCTTGAATTCGAAGTCATCCAGTTCTGCCAGGACAGTGCGAACATCAGCGTGGTTGTGGATTTCACCCGCTTCGATTTTTTGAACGACCAATGTCTGGATGGCTTCTTTAATCTGCTTCCGGTCATCAAGGTCAAACACGGGTTTGGTCATCCGCTTTCGGCCCTGCTCTTCTGGGCTAACCCAGCCTTCGCACGCATTCCAATAGTCTCGGAAAGCGTTGAAGTAGGGTTCTGATCCGGGTGGGGCTGGGTTGAACGAGCGGTTGCCGTAAAGCTCAACGCGCGGGATCAGGAAGTGCAGCTCGACATTGCCCATATGCTGATGGCGGACCCAAAGGATATTGGCCTGATCCGCCTCCAATCCTGCAAAGGCGGCCTTCTCAAAACCCTGCATGACTGCCGCCTGCTGGCGGTCAGTGGGACCATCATCCGCATGGAACGCCACCACGCCAGATGTGTAGCGCCACTTGCGGGTGTTGCTGTCAATCAGGTGGCGAGTCAACTCGGGATCACCGGCGATCAGCGCTGGCAACACCTCCCGCCGGACGGTGTGATTGGGAATACGCTTGCGGTCTTCGGTGTAGGCCGCGACTTCCGCCGCCAGCAAGTATTCCACCGCAGCCGCGCCCGAGCCATCCCCATGATCAAAGAAGCGCACCATCATCGGGAATGGTCCTCAACGATTGTGGCCAGCTGACGCGTGACCGCCAACAAGAGCGTGCGGACCGCAATCAGATCAATCGCACGCCCAGCCTTGCGGTCTATGTTGAGCGCATGGGAAATCTGATTGAGGTTGCTCCCCACACGCCCGACCGCTGCCAGGAGCGTGGGGTCAACTTCGGATGGCTGCGTGCGCCGCCGCATGGGTTCAGAGGACAAAACATGGCGGGTGTAATCCGAGAGGGAACGTTCTTCGGCGCGAGCCTTGTCCGCCCAGCCTGCACGTTCTTCTTCGGTGCATCTTACTCGCAGTAGCACCCTGCGAACCGTGCGCGGTTTTGGATCACGTCTCGCCATGACAACCACCTTCAGCGCACCCACGCGCCGGGTTTGGGGTGAAGGGGAAAGGGCCTGCCCATTCCCTTCCAAGGTGCACGTGGCGTAGCCACACGCGTAACCTTGCTCCCTGAAGCTAAGGCAACGCTTTGCTTTATGTTCAACTGCTCCGCTAAGATTTGGATCACCATTTCAGAGACGCCATGACCGCCTCTTTGGCAAACGCCGAGTCAATAGTGGCTTGTCTCGGCATTGATGCAACCTTGATGGGCTCATCTTCCTGCGCTCTTTTCTTAGTCTCTTTTGAATCTTCTCTTCTCTTCTGTGACGGCACCGTGGCGACACCCTGCACTGACGGTCTTGGGAGAACTTCAGTTGTGAGTATTGAGTAGCCGACATCAATGATTTCTGGAGATGTATGCAGTGCTCTTCTCGCAATTTCAGCGTTGATTGCGTCTTTCAAATCAGGGTATCGAGGAAACACCCTAACCATAAAGTCGCGCAGCACTTCTATCACCTCTGGCCCATGGTCACTCTCGGGGTCGTACTGCCCAGTACGAACCGCACTTCCACAAACAAACTCAGCCATCGAACGGGTCACTATTTTGGCGGTTGGTAGTTCGCTATTGAGGTAGCTTTTCGTTCGCGAGATGACCGTAGATTTGTTTTCCGGAGCGTAAGTTCCATAAAACCACCCGACCAGCCGGACGTAGCCGTGCTCATGATCGTATTCGATCAGCCTAGCTCTTACCAAGGCTTCAATCACCCGATCGATTTCATTTGGTGGGGTTAGACTCTCAAAGGAAAACTCTCGCTTAGGGTATCGGAATAAGCCCAGGTAAGTTGCGCGGAAACTAGTAAGGGCTGCGAAATATGCGGCTCTTGCGGTTGGATCTTCTGCCAACGCAATCCATTCTTCAGTTTCATGGATTTTGCTTTGACATTTGACAAATTTCATTTCTGCCATTGGTGTCGTTTCCTTCGTTCGACAAAAAGGAATGGTCTGCCAGCCCAGCTGACCTTCAGTTTTTGTGTTTGATTTAGGAACGAGTTTCATCTAAGTTTTTCTTGCTAGAACTAACCAGACGAAGCCTCGCTCTTGCGAGGTTTTGTTCGTTTAGGCGGTTGAATTTTCGTTAACCACCAGGACCTGATCGACCCAGACATTCAGGTCTGCGCCATGGTATTTGATACGCCGACCAAAGCGCAAAAAGTTAGGCCCCACTCTACGATGCCGCCATTGCGCTCTTTTGGTGCGAGGGGCGATTACATCAAGCTCAATGTCACTGTCATCGTAAACACGATCATTCTCAAATATATTGGGACGCATTCGGATTGTCCTTGCATTGTTTCGTTCGATCCAATGCTGCCGGACTACGTTCAATCAACATACACTATTTTGGTTTTAGGAATCTTTTTTGTGCTGTTCGTACTCATCGCTGGTGACAAATTTGAGTATGGTTGGTTCGGGCAGCTTTATGCGTTTTGTTCGAGAAGCGGCCTTAAAAATTGAGGAAATCTCTTGAAAGACATTGTGCGCATCCGGCACTTTCCCTCTCACTCCACCAGATCGTGAAAAGTCACATCCGGCACGCCAGATAACGACGTATTGAAAAATGTCGCGATACTTTCTCCAAACCTGTTCAAGCCTATCAACACTGGTACGCCGTAGTGGCAATGGGAAATTATCCTTGAACTCTGGGTCATGCTCAAAAGCACCCCTAAATCCTCCGGGTGCCGTAAAAGCCGAAGAGACTGCGGCAAAGGCTTCGCTTTGGCTCGCACCGTTGATTACGCCGTCAATGACCATGCTAAGAGGTAAAATATCGCGTTCAATAACTGGCCAAATATTGTTCTCCGGGGCATCAATGAGGGCGCGCAAACGTTCCGTCTTTGCGAGAAACTTCAAATGGCTGGCCGTAATTGGCGCGTCCGCCTGTCCAGCTCTTTCTAGAACCCACTCTTGAAAGCACTTTGACAAGCCGCCCAGATACAAATCTTCAAAATCAAGCCTTCGAGACCGGGACACAAAAAGCGTCTCCAAAGCGAACCACTGCGCTCTTTCTGCATTCACAAATGCATGGCCGTCAGTTGGTACAAGAATTTCAGGCATTCCTAGCAACAACCACGAAGTGGTTCCAATCGAGCAAAAGCTGTCGTCTCTTTTCAAGCAAATCAGATCGAGCATAGGCTCGCTCGACTTCAGTTCCAACTTTGTGTGCTAAGCTTAGCTCCGCCACTTCTCGAGAGACGCCTGGCTGCTCGGCGGACCAGTCTCTAAATGTTGAACGGAATCCATGCACTGTGATGCCTTCCACCTTCATTCGTCGCAAGAGCATCAACATTGCCATGTTTGACATTGGCTTGTGTCGTTTTTGGCCCTCGAACACCATCTCCGATCGCAACCTCCTCAGCGGCTCGACAATGGCGAGCATCTGGGGGGTCAGCGGAACACGATGTACTTGATCTGCTTTCATTCGCTCAGCTGGTACGATCCAAATTTGCTTATCGAAATCGAACTCTTCCCATCGGGCATTGAGCACCTCACTTGTCCGACTCGCGGTCAGACAAGTGAACATGAGCGCTTTCGCGGCCATCGCGTCCTTTGTTGCTAACTCGGCGTAGAAGGCAGGGACATCTGCCCAATGCATGGCTTTGTGGTGCTTCACCTTCTGCTTTACTTGAGGCAGCACCCGGGCATCGCGGATCGTCGTCACAGGGTTTTCACCATCTCGGAACCCTTTCGACTTCGCGACGTCCAGCACCGCTTTGATACGTTGCGCAAGGCGCTTGGCGGTTTCGTGCTTCGCGGTCCAGACTGGCAGTAAGACCTGTAGCACCTCGGGTTGACCAACCTCCGATACTGGCAACCGTCCTATCTTGGGAAAAGCATACTCGGCCAACGTATTGATCCATTGCTGTCCATGTTTTGGGTTCTTCCAAGTTGGCAAACGCTCAATATGAACTTGTCGCGCGATCTCCTCGAAAGAGGGAATTTCCTGTCGTCCATTGTAGCGCGGATTGATGCCTCGTTTTGCCAATCTGCGATATTCCAAGGAGCGATCACGCGCTTCATTCAAGGTCACGACATCAGCGCCACCAAGCCCAAAGTCCGTCCGCAAAGGTTTGCCTTCGCGGTTGCGTTGACCCTTCACCGTGACACGCACAATCCAACGCCTTGCGCCAGATGGATCGACCACAAGGTACAAACCGCTCCCGTCACCGTGACGACCGGGGCCGAGGGTTCGGACCAAATTCTTTGTCAGCTTTCCGCCCAGGACAGCCAAGTCAGTCTCCCTTCATGTGTGGTAGGTACTTTTGGTAAGTTGGGAGGTGGGCGATTAATTTCCTAATGGCATCATTGCCAATCTGATCAGCTTCTGCAGTAGTCCTTTGAGGGGCACAATTTGTCAGCAAAGCATTGACTTCACTCCAAGGCAGGATTCTTCGAAACTCGACGCCGTGTGGGTTTCCGTCTTTTGGTCTGATCTTTGCCGCCGCGACCGAAGCGGCCTCAAGCTGACCTAAGATTTTGCTATCTACTCCAGCCACCTCGGCCAACCAGAACATCATGGGGCTACACTTCAACCCGCTCCAGATTTTTGAAGGCTGGAATGCCTTGCCGTCCAACTCATTCTCGCGCACTTTCAGGGAAAGCCAGCCGAGCCAGTGCTCTCTTTGGGAACCGTACCACTTGTCATGAAACCCTGCGCCGATCTGAATTCTCTGCTCTAGCGCGATTGTTCTGCCGGGCTCGCTTGGAAAACTTGCAACCAGCCTACGTAACTCAAAAATATCAATTCCAGACATCGATCAGCCCCTCAAAAATACCACGATTTCTACCACGCAATGAATAGAAACGAGTCTAATCGAAGAGAAATGAAAAGCAACAACGAATGCAGATATACCAACAAAAACAGCCCCGTAAGGGGTTGAATGAGTACCAACAGAATTGAATGAAAATGGTGGGTGGCGGAGACGAAGGGATTCGAACCCTCGAACGCTTGCACGTTACTCCCTTAGCAGGGGAGCGCCTTCGACCACTCGGCCACGTCTCCGTTGATCGGTATATCCGCGCAGTGGCTCCGAGAACAAGGGAAAAAAGTCCATTTTTTGATTTTTCTTGCGGGCCGAGCGATGGCCCTGTGAGGGCGCGTCAACAAAGGGAAATTGTCGGATGTGGTCGGACCCAGAAATCAACAACACGGCCAGGCGGCGGGGTTAAGGCAGGAGAGCCAAGCGTTTGAGGAATAGAGATTTTACTTCACTTGACTGAACATCAATACAGACGTCAACCGGGGGGCGTTTGTTGTCAGGTGCCGCGAGAGTTGCGCCTGATGTTTCGCCTTCGCATGAAACACGTAAAGGAGTGGAAAGGGTCGTGAACAGCTGCGGATGGGTGCAGGCTATAACTGCTGCCGGATCGTGGAGCGAGCAGCCGTCCAACTTGTCGACAGATTCATAGAATTTCAGGTAGAATACCGACATTTGTTGCAGCATGCCGCCCAGTTCAGGGGATTGGGCTGCAATAGCGGAAAAGTCGGACTTTGTGCAGAGGATCCGATGGGTGACGTCCAGCCCGACCATTACCACGTTGGCGCCAGAACTAAACACTACATCAGCCGCATGTGGGTCGTGATAGATGTTGGCCTCAGCGTGGGGGGTGATGTTGCCTCCTTCGTGAAGAGAGCCGCCCATGATCACAATCCGTGCAACGTTTTTCGCAAATTCAGGGTCACGTTGAATAGCGTGAGCGATGTTGGTCAGCGGTCCGATTGGACAAACAACCAGCTCTCCCTTGTGCTCACGCGCCATTCGGCACAGAAATTCAGTGGCATCCTCGTCAATCTGCTGATGTTTAGGAGTGGCTGCCGGAATGTCGCCGAACCCCTCATCTCCATGCACATGCGCTGATGGTGTAAAGGGTGGAAGCGCTAACGGCGTCTCGGCGCCATGAGCTACCGGCAAGTCCAGTCCTGTGGCCTCAAGCAGGCGCAAGGCGTTACGAGTGGCGGTTGGTGTCGACACATTGCCAAAAACCGTGGTCAGCCCCAGCAATTCGACTTCCGGCGCAGCTGCGGCATAGAAAATCGCCATGGCGTCGTCGATGCCCGGATCGGTGTCTATGATCATCTTGACTGTCATGGCGCTCTCCGTGGCTCAGGTGTTGAACAAGAAATGCATGACGTCACCGTCCTGCACCACATAGCTTTTGCCCTCGGCCCGCATTTTGCCTGCTTCCTTGGCACCTTGTTCGCCGTTGTTTTCAATGAAGTCATCATAAGCAATAGTCTCGGCCCGGATAAAACCTTTTTCAAAGTCGCCGTGAATGACACCAGCCGCCTGCGGTGCGCCAGTGCCACTGCGGATGGTCCAGGCGCGCGCTTCCTTTGGGCCTACTGTAAAATAGGTTTCCAGATGCAAAAGTTCGTAACCGGCGCGGATCAGCCGGTCCAATCCAGCTTCAGCCAGGCCCATCTCACCAAGGAACATTTCAGCCTCTTCCGGATCAAGTTGAGAAATTTCTTCTTCGATCTGTGCTGAGATGATGACGTGGCTATTGCCCTGCGCTGCGGCCATTTCGGCAACTTTGGCAGAATGGGCATTGCCCTCGACAGATTCTTCTTCGCCAACGTTGCAAACATATAGAACCGGTTTGCTGGTCAACAGCTGTAGCAACTTCCAAGCCTTAAGGTCTTCGTCGTCAACCTCAACCAAGCGGGCCGGTTTTCCGTCTTCCAGCATCTCTTGGGCTGCGGCGAGCAGGCGATCCTGCTGTTGGGCTTCTTTATCGTTGCCTTTTAGTTTACGTACCAGATTGGTACGGCGCTTTTCGACACTTTCAAGGTCAGACAGCATCAGTTCGGTTTCAATGGTCTCAGCATCTGCAACTGGATCAACGCGATCTTCGACGTGGGTCACATCGCCGTCTTCAAAACAGCGCAGCACATGGGCGATCGAGTCGGTCTCGCGAATGTTGGCGAGGAATTGATTGCCGAGTCCTTCGCCTTGCGAAGCACCTTTGACCAGTCCGGCAATGTCGACAAATGTCATCCGGGTTGGGATGATTTGTTTTGAACCAGCAATGGCAGCCAATTTGTCTAGTCGCGCGTCTGGTACGCCGACTTCGCCCACATTGGGCTCAATCGTGCAGAATGGAAAGTTTGCCGCCTGCGCCGAGGCGGTTTTGGTCAATGCGTTGAACAATGTAGACTTACCGACATTCGGTAGCCCTACGATCCCCATTTTAAAGCCCATAACGACCTCCTAATGCCATGTCAGCGGTGCTTCTAGGCTTCAATTGACGTTGATACAAGCGGCTCGGTTCATTCTAGGCCAAGAAGTGGTTGGCAACTTGCTACGACAATTTGGCACTCCATATAACATTGGATGTATTGGCAAGCAGGATCAACGGTATGAGGGCTCGGTGGAGTGTTGTCGTATTACTGGCAACGAGCAATGCACTGGCGGCGCAAGACTGGATCGTTGGGGCCGGATTTGCCGATTTTTCAAATGGTTTGGCTCAAGATGGTGGTGTTGCCTTAGTCGAGTACCACCACAAACCCATTCGCGATTCTAGCGATTTTCTGCTTGGGTTGGGGGGCGCATTTACAGTGCATGGCACCGGCGATCTGCATTTGGGCGTTGGACTGGTTGGCCAATTGCCGCTGTCAAACAATTGGTTTGTTGAAGGTAGCGTGATGCCTGGGGTTTACCTAGAGCGACATGCACGCAACGATTTAGGGTCCGCTTTCGAAATCCGTAGCTTGATCGCACTAGGCCGCCGGTTTGCAAATGGCTCGGGGATTTCGTTGGCGTTAACGCACAAATCAAACGCATCGACCGCGGTCCACAACCCAGGCGTGAATGCATTTCTGTTACGCTGGCATCTACCAATTCGGGACTAAGAGGGAAACGCAGGGGTGGGATTGATTTTCGCGTCAGTTTTCGGCACATCCGTCGGGTAAACAGGAAAAGGCCCGATCATGACCCGCATTGATGCCAAATTTGCCGAATTGTCGGCTGCAGGAAAAAAAGCATTTGTATCCTATGTAATGGCGGGTGATCCAGACTTTGACACGTCGCTGGAAATCGTCAAAGGCTTGCCCGCTGCAGGCGTTGATATCATCGAACTCGGGTTACCTTTTACCGACCCGATGGCGGATGGTCCGACAATTCAGTTGGCTGGTCAGCGTGCTCTTGATGGCGGCATGACCTTGCAGCGGACATTGGATCTGGCGGCTGAGTTCCGCAAGACCGACGACACCACTCCGATTGTGCTGATGGGCTATTACAACCCGATCTATTCGCGCGGCGTTGATAAGTTTTTGGTAGATGCCGCTGCCGCAGGCATTGACGGGCTAATCGTCGTTGATCTGCCGCCAGAAGAAGATGACGAGCTGTGCATTCCCGCGCAAAAAGCGGGTCTGAATTTTATCCGTTTGGCCACCCCAACCACCGATGATGAGCGTTTGCCACGGGTGCTGCAAAACACTTCGGGCTTTGTCTATTACGTGTCGATCACGGGTATCACGGGTGCTGCCGAGGCTGAAGCGGGCGATGTTGGCCCTGAGGTTGCGCGTATCAAAGCAGCTACTGATTTGCCGGTTATCGTTGGTTTTGGCATCAATTCACCGGAACGCGCGCAGACAATTGCATCGATTTCAGACGGTGCAGTTGTTGGCAGCGCAATTGTTAGCCAGATTGGCGCTGGCAAGTCTGTTGCAGAAGTGCTGGCGTTTGTGAAAAGCCTGTCTGATGGTGCGCACAGAGGCTAACCCAGAGAGCTTTAGGTTGGAGCAGTGGCCGTTTCACTTAGCGCTAAAGCCATCGCTCTAATCAATTCTGCTTTTCGGATTGGTTTTGCCACATGTCCCGTCATGCCGCCTTCAAGGTAGCCGGAAACTTGATGAACCATGGCGTTGGCAGATATGGCAACAATTGGCACAGGTTGGTGTTTGCCTTCCAGTTCATCTGCCCGGATCGTTTGCGTCGCTGACAGCCCGTCCATAACCGGCATGTTTACGTCCATCAGTATAAGATCTGCGCCGTTACTGCGCCATTCTGAAACAACTTTTGCACCGTCGGCGACAATCACCAGTTCCAGATCATAGCGCTTGAGCATATGCTTCAGAACCAACTGATTGGTCTTGTTGTCTTCTGCTATTAGAACACGCCACCTGCGCTGGTTCAGAACGGTTTCGTTTTCTGCTAACTGCAACCCTTTCGTTGTTTCGGGGCATTTGGCCGGTGCCATTTGAATTGAGGCGGTGAATTCGGTGCCGTCGCCTGCTGCACTAAGGCAGGTAATGTCGCCACCCATCATCCTACAAATATCACGTGCAATCACCAGTCCCAGACCTGTGCCGCCGAATTTGCGCGTGATACTGGCGTCAGCCTGAGTAAATGGCTGGAACAACTTTTCACTGTTTTCTTCAGGAACACCAATGCCAGTGTCCCGAATTATCAGGTTAAGTTGCAAGTTGCCGTTTTCCAAATGCACGGCCTCGGCTGTGAACGCAACGGCGCCGCTGGTAGTGAATTTTATGGCATTTGACAGTAGATTGCCAAGGACTTGGCTCAATCGGTTTGGGTCGAATTTGGCCCAAACGCCTCCAGCGGATAGCAGCCCGCTATATAGTACCGTAAACCGAAGCCCTTTTTCCCGGACCTTTGGGGCAAACTGGGCGCACATTCCATCTAGGAAATCACAAACAGAGGTGGGAACATTCTCTATTTCCAGCATCCCGGCCTCAACCTTTGATAGGTCTAAGATATCGTTGATGACCGACAGCAGCAGGTTGCCGCTGTCAGAAATAAGGTCGAGAATTTCCTCTTGTTCGCTTGTTAAGTCACTATCAGCCAAGGCTGTGGCCATGCCCAGAACGCCGTTTAATGGCGTTCTAATTTCGTGGCTCATGGTGGCTAAAAAAATGGACTTTGCTGCGTTTGCAGATTCAGCTTCATTTCTAGCAGCTTCAAATTCTGCAGTGCGTTGCGCGACCGCCTCTTCCAATCCAGCAGCTTGCTTTTGCAAGGCAAGGTTGGCGTCATACAGTTCCCGGCTCTTGGCTTCCAGTAGCTGTTCAGCCTCCTGTCGGGCACGTTTTTCACGTTCATACCGCCGTCTGGACACACGGTCGGGCAGTTGTGTGATTGGGTGGTCGTATTCAGGTCGTGCCATAGTCTTTATTTGGCCCATTCGATCATGAATTCAGCCCTACAACGCCCGTCTTCCGAACAATCCCTCATTTTTATCTCTGCAGGTCTGTCAAAATGTTCGACGCACCCCTCTATCAGCCCAAGACAAAAGTGGTTCAGGGGGCGATCCGAGCTGTAGGTCATTTTCAGACCTGCGCCGCCAGAAAACCGTTGGGTCGAAAATGTTGGGAGTTCGGCATCAGGGTAAAGCTTTAGCACCTCGACGTGCACTTCGTTCTCAATGGCCTCGAGCATCTCAAAGGCGTTTTGTTTACCTTCAAAAAACTCTGGGTACCCATCGACAAAGCGGCTAAACATCCAGTGGCCAAATTTTGTCTGCAATGCCGTGACGGGAATATTCAACTGATCACCTATCGCCACGACAAGTTTTATCAGCTCGCTACAGGGGTAGTTTCCAACGGAAGTATATGCGCCATCAGTGCTGAGATCGATGTGATCGATGATGTTGTCCAGGTCCTCCTCGCTCATGACCGTTTCGGCCATGCGGAAGAGTTCCACGAATACCATACCCTTCATTGCGATCTCCAATAGTTCCTATTTGGGCCTATCAGCGCATCGTAAACACCGTACTAATGAAGAGTTGCGACATAGTGCCTCGCTACGTAGCGTCGCGTGCCTTATCCAGGAACTGCCGCATCTCTGTCAGAACGGGCAAAAGCGTTTCTATACGCTCCTCAGAAAAATGCTCAGCAAAGCCTTCGAACCCTGTCGCCGCCTGAGCAACCATGGATTCGCGTATTTCGCGCCCTTTGCTGGTCAGCCAAATGCACTTACTGCGCGCGTCATCGGGATTTGGCCGCATCTCGATGAGTCCGTGTTTGACACATCCACCCAGAGTATGAGTCATCGTGGTCTTGGGGACTTGGAATGCACGGGCGATGGCGAGAGGAGTGGTGCCTTCGCCAACGCGCACTAAGTGGTTGAGAACGCCAAAATGTGAGCTCAGCAACCCATCAGGCAACCGCTCCTCTAACAAGGTGCGGCTGAGCTGATGGATAATCCCTATTTCGTTGAACAACACAAAATAGGGCGATGGCCGTGTGTCAGGCATTTATGATCTTTGCTTCTAAGGGCCAGCGCGGGCTTTCCGGCACTGGAGCACAATATCCAAGACGGGCAAACATTTGCACGGTTTCGCCGTCTTCGGCTAGTTCTTTGTGAATCTGGGTATAGTGATCGGCCATTTCAGGATACTCCTGCAAGGCCTGACTCAGTGGTTGAAGCCCCATGCCTAAACCGGTGGTCTGCAGGTTCAGCCGCACCCAGTCGTGCCCCGCAGCAATTTGGTCTTCGCGCGTGTTGCCCTTTGTGGTGATCCAGATATGTGCCATTGCAGTTCGAGTATTTGACAGAACTGCATCAATTCCTCCGGTGTAGGTCACGCTGTTTTTGTCCAGAGCGGCTTTGCGGCTGAACAGGCCAAATAGGTTGAGAGTTTCAAATAAGGGGCCGGAGAAGTCGATGCCGTCCGGGTTTTTGTTAACCTCTGCCCGACCAATGCGAAACAAATCAACGCTTTCACGGTAGGTGTGCGGCGTCTCAATTTCGATCATCAAGGCTTCTTCGGACAACGTGCGATAGTGTTTCACGGATTGGTCAGAGTTGTCCGCCCACCGTCGCGTACCGGATTGGGGCGTGCTTATCAGGCTGCGAAGATCATCGTCGCTAACGGCCCGGTCCATATCGAACGGTTCTTTTTGTGTTCGCCGTCGCATCACATGGGCGAAAAGAGGATCAGGTTTAACGGTTTCGGACTTCTGGAAATGAGCGATAGCGACGGGACGGCTGTCCAGTTCCTCGGTGTCTGACCCTTCGGGGAATAGGTCTAGCTGCACGGCATAACCATCCTGTGCGGCCGCCATGCGTAAGACTTCAAGAAAACAACCAAGGCCAATAGTGATCTGGCGGTTGAATGGATCGGTGTGCGGCAGCAAGCGGTTGGTGTCGACAAAGAGCTTGACCTGATTTGGAGTGCTTAGGTCGACCATCCAAGGCTGCCGGTTATGGGGATTGGGCGCCAAAATGGCATAAGAAAGGGCGCGTTTGCGAATTTCGTCATATTGTCCAGCAGCTGCCCAAGGCGCCAATGCTTTGTTTGGTTTGCGTGTCACGTGTAGCCCGGTGCCTGCTGCGGCAAGAATTGCTCCGCCACCAATGATAGAAAGCGCTTTACGTCTGGAAATTGTCATGGATCACCTCATTAGTACGATATCGCACTAAATATAGTGCGATATCGTACTTACAAGGGTCTGTATGAGGATTTGTGAATTTGGTTGCAGCCTCGGTGTGGAATTGGTAATTTTTATTTACCAAAGATAGTGAGAGCGACACCGCATGCCGACCATCACCAATATCAACGACTTAAAGCGCATCTATGAAAATCGGGTGCCACGGATGTTTTACGACTACGCGGAAAGTGGCAGTTGGACCGAACAGACCTTTCGCGAGAACACCACTGATTTTGATCAGGTCCGGCTACGTCAGAGAGTTGCAATAGACATGACTGGGCGGTCAACGGCAGGTCAGATGATTGGTCAGGATGTGTCTATGCCTGTAGCGTTAGCACCGGTTGGCTTGACTGGCATGCAACACGCTGATGGTGAAATCAAAGCGGCCCGTGCTGCTGAAAATTTTGGCGTCCCCTATACGCTCTCGACAATGTCAATCTGTTCGATTGAGGACGTGGCAGAGCATACTACCAAGCCATTCTGGATGCAGGTCTATACCCTGCGCGACGATGACTTCATGCGGCGCCTGTTTGACCGTGCCAAAGATGCAAAATGCTCCGCTGCGGTGATCACCGTTGATTTGCAACTGCTGGGGCAACGGCACAAGGATTTGAAAAACGGATTGTCTGCTCCGCCCAAACTGACAGTAAAATCAGTCAGTAATATGATGACCAAGGTACGTTGGGGGCTGGGTATGCTGGGAACCAAACGGCGGTTCTTTGGCAACATCGTTGGCCATGCAAGTGGCGTCACCGACCCCTCATCTCTGACCACGTGGACAGCCCAGGCCTTTGATCAATCACTGGATTGGGACCGCATTCGCGAATTCCGAAAAATGTGGGACGGGCCATTGATCATCAAGGGGATTTTGGACGCAGAAGACGCCAAACAGGCGTTGAACGTTGGTGCAGATGCCATCATCGTTTCCAACCATGGCGGCCGCCAACTGGACGGCGCGTTGAGTGCTATTAAATCGTTACCTGCAATCATGGACGCGGTTGGTGACAAGATCGAAGTGCATTTGGATAGCGGCATTCGATCCGGCCAGGATGTGCTCAAAGCCCTGTCGATGGGGGCCAAGGGGACGTACATCGGTCGGGCCTACATATACGGGCTAGGTGCCATGGGTGAGGCTGGGGTGACCAAGTCACTCGAGGTGATCCATAAAGAACTGGAGACGTCTATGGGGCTCTGCGGCGTGAGAAAAGTAGACGATCTCAGTCGCGATAACCTGCTGGTTCCTGAGGGGTTTGAAGGGCGTTGGGCCTGAACTTGGGGCAGGTAAGGAAGGGCCTGTATCCTAGCGAACTCAATGTGACACAGCGGCAGTAAATTCGGCAGTACGAAAAAGGTTGGAGTATAGCGGCTTAGCCGCTACTCCATAATCGTGTTCATGCCACAACGGGTTTACTCAATGCCGTCGACTGAAATTCTTATCGCGTTCTTTCTGGCCACTGGCATTTTTGCCTACATGCCCGGGCCAGCTATGCTCTACGCGGCGGCGCAAACTATGGCTCGTGGCAAACGAGCCGGTTGGTTCGCGGCTCTGGGTATACATTTCGGCGGGTATGTTCATGTTCTTGCCGCAGCCTTTGGTCTGGCCATTTTGTTTCAAGCGGTGCCAATCCTTTATACGGGCTTAAAATTTGGCGGAGCCGCATATTTGATTTGGTTGGGCATTAAGATGTTCCGCGCTCGTGCTCCCATGTCAACGGGCGCTATCGAGGTCTCGGCAAAGAGCCCTAAGCGGGCCTTTTGGGAAAGCGTCACAGTTGAAGTTCTTAACCCCAAAACAGCAATATTCTTTCTTGCGTTTCTGCCACAGTTTGTTGATCCGGAAGCAGGGCTGGCAATCTGGGCGCAGTTGCTCCTTCTTGGTACAATTGTGAATGTCATGTTTTCCAGCGCCGATATTCTTTGTGTGCTTTTGGCCGGCCGGGTTGCAGGGCTTTTGAGCAGGTCCGGTTCTGCTGGTCGTTTAACGCAGCGACTGGGTGGGGGTGTTTTGGTTGCCTTGGGGCTCAACATTGCGCTTAACCGTCAATAACCGTAGCAGCCCCATTCGAATTCAGTTTGAGCGGTAACGCCTGCGGTTCTTTTCCTTGGTTGTTTCCCCTCTTCCCATCCGTATCTCTTTCCTCTATACGCGCGGCTTCACGCGGGGATACAGCCTTGGAGGATTCCCGCCCTTACAATTTGGAGAATTATCATGGCTGGAGAGATTCCTAATCTCGAAGCTCTGGAACGGACGGGGACAGGCAAGGGCGCCGCTCGTCAGGCACGTCGCGACGGCTTTGTCCCAGGTATCGTTTATGGTGGCGACACTGATCCACTGGCAATCAATATCCCATTCAATGTTCTGTTGAAGAAATTGAAAGCTGGCCGGTTCAAGTCGACCCTTTTCAACCTGAAAGTTGAAGGCCACGACGACGTCCGCGTTATCTGCCGCAACGTGCAGCGTGATGTTGTCAAAGATCTGCCAACACACCTGGACCTGATGCGTCTACGCCGTACTTCGGAAATCGCGCTGTTCATTCCGGTCGAGTTCATCAACGAAGACGAAGCGCCTGGCCTGAAGCAGGGCGGCGTTCTGAACGCTGTACGTCCTGAGGTCGAGCTGGTTGTGACTGCTGGTGACATCCCCGAGAAGCTGGTTGTGGATCTGTCAGGCCTGAAGCTTGGCGATACTGTCACCATCTCGTCGATTAACTTGCCTGAAGGTGCTCGTCCAACAATCGATCGTGACTTTGTCATTGCCAACATCTCGGCCCCATCTGGGCTGCGTTCGTCGGGTGCTGACGATGAAGACGAAGCTGAAGGCGAAGAAGCCGCAGCTGAAGAATAAGAATTTGTCTTTGGCAAATGTGAAACGGGGTCCTTGTGGGGGCCCCGTTTTTTGTTTTGGAAACCCAAATTGGTAAGGCGATCCACGGGTTCTGTCCACTCAGTAGGGTAGGTTGTGGTACGACGAGCTAAGTTCGAGTAATCGAGATCGGATTTTGACTCCGCAATGGAGATTGTTGCCTCTTTGCCGACGGGCATGCCGCCAATCGATAACCTAGATGCAATCAAGTCCGCTTAGCAGGTTTATACAGTACTTGCCGACCGCCATAACGATACTGGTACCTCTACTGTTATGAAGGGCTATGAATGGACATCCGAAGGTGGCGATAACATTCATCGCAAGGTTCTGTTCCGGGATGAAGCTTCCATGGCCAACACGGTTGTGCCCTGTTAATTTGTGCGGGGGCAACTCTGCGCCCTCGCACTCTGGATTTCTCATCTGTTTCAGTGCATCAAGCCAACCGAACACACAAATGGCGAGGTGCCGCATGAAACTTTTCGTCGGCCTTGGGAATCCGGGCAGTAAATACGCGCGAAACCGGCACAATATCGGCTTCATGGCTTTGGACCAAATTGCGTCGGATCATGGGTTTTCTCCTTGGAAATCAAAATTCCAGTCCCAACTTTGCGAAGGTAAGTTTGGGAGCACCAAGGTGCTACTACTCAAGCCGCAGACATTTATGAACCTGTCTGGTCAGGCTGTCGGCGAAGCTATGCGGTTCTACAAGATCGAAAACTCGGATGTTACCGTCTTGCACGACGAATTGGATTTGGCACCGGGAAAATGCCGGGTCAAGAAGGGCGGCGGTCATGCCGGCCACAATGGCTTGCGTTCAATCCACTCGCATATCGGGGCGGATTATGGCCGGGTACGATTGGGCATAGGCCACCCGGGCCACAAGGACGCGGTTGCAGGCTATGTATTGCGTGATTTTCCTAAAGCGGACGAAGGCTGGCTGGATGATTTGATGCGCGGCATCTCGGATGGGGCGGCGTCATTGGCAGTCGGGGATGGTGGACGCTTTATGAATGCGGTGGCCTTGCGCGTCGCGCCACCGCGCAGCTCGAACTCAAAGTCAAAAGGGCAGGGAGAGCAAGTGGTTCAAAAAGCTATTGTTGATGCCCAACCCGATCAACGATCGCCACTTGAAAAACTGCTGGGCAAGTTCAAGTAACGTAACTTCCGTAGCGTCCGGGTTGCCCTATTTGCCAGCACAGGCTTGGCTGGCGAAAACGGGAGGAACGCAAATGCGTCGGTCGTTAAGGATCATTGTTCGGTCAGTGTTGGTGCTGTCTCTTGTTATCGTGGCGCTTGGGCTGTGGAAACGCGAAGAGTTTACCCGCTTGTTGGCGGTGAACTCGCTGTTTGCAGAAGAGAAAATCGTTGGCAACTTCTCCAATATGGAAGGCGCCTTTGAAACCACTCCACTGGCGCGCGGGGGTAAAGCGATCAGCCCGCTTCCGCAGGGCGCTGAAATGACCTTTCCTGCGGGCACTGATCAATGGATCAAAGATCGCGCTATAACCTCGTTGCTGGTGTTGCAGGGCGGTCAGATCCGCCACGAAAGCTATTATCTTGGCACTGCCCCCAATGATCGGCGGATCTCCTGGTCGGTCGCCAAAAGCTACCTTTCCGCCCTGTTTGGGGTGTTGATGGAGGAGGGCGCAGTTGCCTCGATTGATGATCCGGTCACCAAATATGTGCCCCTGCTGAAAGGAAGCGCCTATGACGGTGCCAGTATTCGCAATGTTTTGAATATGGCTAGCGGCGTCACCTTTGACGAGGACTATCTGGACTATGATTCCGACATTAACCGCATGGGTCGCGTTATCGCGTTGGGCGGCACTCTGGATCAGTTTGCAGCGGATCTGAAAGAGAGCTTCGCCACGCCGGGCGACACCTGGCAATACGTTTCGATTGACACCCATGTGATTGGCATGGTGATCCGCGGTGCCACTGGACGCGATGTTCCGTCTTTGCTGACAGAAAAAATCCTGGCGCCTCTAGGGCTGGAGCGGGATGGCTATTACATTACGGACGGTGCCGGAGTGGCCTTTGTGCTGGGAGGGCTAAACTTTATGGCCCGCGATTTTGCCCGCTTTGGCTCGATGATCGCACAGGACGGTAACTATGGCGGTCAGCAAGTTGTGCCAGCAGGTTGGATCGCTGAGTCCACCCGCGCATCAGCTCCCACCAAACCCGGACAAACAGGATATGGCTATCAGTGGTGGATCCCAAAAGATGCACATGAGGGTGAGTTCTTTGCCCGCGGCGTTTATGGGCAATACTTTTACATTGATCGGTCTCGTGATGTGGTGATTGTGTCAACAGGCGCGGATCGAAAATTCCGCGAGCAGGGCGTGAATGAAAGTAACATCGAAATGTTTCGCAAGCTGGTGAAGTTTCTGTAACCTTCAGAAGTCGGGACCGGGTGGTTGCTGCGTACCTGAAACGCGCAAAACAAATTGGGCTATGGGGATATTGATATGAGGAATTGGCTGAAAACATATGGTGCGAACGTCCCGGCAGAGATTAATGCTGACCGGTACCCCTCGGTTGTGGCGCTGTTTGAGGAAGCAGCCGAAACCTATGCCGATAACATAGCCTATGAATGTTTCGGTAAATCGATGACCTATGCAGAAGTCGAGGCAAAGTCACGCGCCGTAGCCGCCTATTTGCAGGTTAAGATGGGGGTTAAACGCGGTGACCGTATTGCTTTGATGATGCCGAACACATTTGCGTTTCCCATCGCCATGCTAGGAATTCTTAGGGCAGGGGCGGTACAGGTGAACGTCAACCCTATGTATACAGCGCGCGAACTTGAGCATCAGCTGAATGATGCAGGGGCCAAGACAATTCTGATCTTTGGCGGCTCAACACCGGTTCTGGCAGACATCATTGGTAAAACTGTGATCGACACGGTGGTATCCATTGATCTAAGCGATGGCATGGATCTCCCAGTCCCATCGCCAGTGGTTGATGACAGGCTGGCCGATGTCATTTCTTTCGCCGATATCCTTACCCACGGCGCAGATCTGGAATATCAGCAGGTAGATTTGACAGGTAACGACAATATCTTCTTTCAGTACACAGGCGGCACAACCGGCCCTTCAAAGGGGGCTGTTCTTAGCCATCGCAATGTGGTGGCCAATCTGGAGCAGTATAAAGCAAACTGGCCCGAGGCTTCGCGTCCAAATGTCGAGGCCATGGTTTGCGCGCTGCCCCTGTACCACATATTTGGCCTGACTATTTCGTTGGCCTATGTGTCTTTGGGTGGGCGAATACTGCTGATCCCCAATCCCCGTGATATGGACGCAGTTATAGACACCATCAAAGATGCCGGCATCACCATGTTCCCTGCGGTGAATACTTTATTTGCGGGTGTCGCGGCGCACCCAAGAGCAGCAGAAATCGATTTCTCGAAACATGTGTTCTCGCTCGGTGGCGGATCTGCCGTGTTGGAAACCACATCAAACAACTGGAAAGCGCTGACCGGCAGGCATATCACCGAAGGCTACGGCATGTCGGAGACGGCTCCGTTGTTGACCGGGGTTCCAATCGGTGGAGCCGAGTTCACGGGTTCCTGCGGATTGCCGGTGCCATCGACAGATATCATCCTGTTGGGGGAAGATAACACCGAAGTCCCAACGGGAGAGCGTGGCGAGATCTGTGCCAAGGGCCCACAGGTGATGGCGGGGTACTGGAACAGGCCAGATGCCAATGCTGAGGTCTTTACCAAAGAGGGGTATTTTCGCACTGGCGATATTGGTGTCTTTGATGAGGCTGGTTTTCTTCGCATTGTGGACCGTAAGAAAGACATGATCATCGTGTCTGGCTTTAACGTCTTCCCAAATGAGATCGAGGCAGTTGTCGCAGCCTGTGATGGGATTATAGAATGTGCCTGCGTCGGAGTTGCTGACGAAAAGACGGGCGAGGGCGTCAGCCTCTTTGTGGTCAAAGCGCCAGAGGCAGAATTGAACGACGAGTCGATTACAGAGTACTGTCGCCAAAACCTGACCCCCTACAAGGTCCCGTGCAAGATAACCTATCTCGCAGAATTGCCCAAATCCAATGTCGGTAAAATCCTGCGCCGCGAGCTGCGTAAGATGTAACCACCATTCCGACTCGTTTTGACATATTCCGACTCGTTTTTTGTTGTTTTTGAGGGTTGAGTCTGTGGATAGGTCTGTGG
>NZ_WQLV01000027.1 GCF_009753675.1 Parasedimentitalea huanghaiensis
TGGAAAAGCCCAGTCGCCTTCGAACGGATGGTGGCTTAAACGAGCACTTGGGGCGGCACGAAAGCGCGACAGGTCCAGTGTATGCGCAGCATGCACGAGAGGGGAACATGAGGGCTGAGGACGTGACTGACACGCTGGACTTGGCATTGAAGGCATCAGGTTGCGACCAGGTTCATGTCGTCCACAAGCCACGCCTGCTCAGTGATAACGGCTCCAGCTACGTCTCGGGCGATCTGGCTGAGTGGTTGCAGGACAAAGGCATGAAGCACTCACGCGGAGCGCCATATCATCCCCAGACACAGGGCAAGATCGAGCGATGGCATCAAACCTTGAAGAACCGCATCCTGCTGGAAAACTACTTCCTGCCCGGTGATCTCGAAGCCCAGATCGAAGCCTTCGTCGACCACTACAACCACCAGCGCTACCACGAGAGCCTGAAAAACATCACACCTGCCGACGTCTACTTCGGACGGGACAAAGCCATTCTACAACAGCGAGAAAGGATCAAACAAAAGACACTCGAAACGCGCCGCTTGCATCACAGGCAACACGCCGCATAATCAAACCAACCAGATGAGCCAAACTTTCTCTTAGTTTAGGCTGCCTTTGGACCCAAAAACTCTGCCGACGCACACTTGCAGGCGTGCGCGCAGGTCAACTTTAAGCACCTTGCCGTAATTGTTTTTCGGCAGCTTCTGGATGAAAATGTACTCCTTGGGCCGTTTGAAACGTGCAATCTGATCAAGGCATAATTGGTCGAGTGCGGAGGGTGCGGCTGTGCCGACTACAAAGGCCACAACTTCTTCGCCCCAATCGGCGTCTGGACGGCCAACCACCGCAACTTCGGCTATATCGGGATGCGAGAGCAGCACCTCTTCGACCTCGCGGGGGTAGATGTTGGACCCACCCGAGATAATCATATCCTTAGAGCGATCCTGCATGGTGATGTAGCCATCAGCGTCTTTTGACCCTATGTCGCCAGTCCATAACCAACCATCGCGAATAGTGTTCTGCGTCGCTTCTGGGTTACGCCAATATCCCTTCATCACGGTGGCGCCGCGCACCACAATTTCGCCGGTTTCGCCCGGTGGAAGTTCTTGGCCGACTTCATCAAAAATGCGTACCAGAACTGCGCTTTGGGCGGTACCAACGGAATTGAGCCGTTGGCGCCATCGAGGGTGGGTGCGATCAGCCACATCGTGGCGGGTAAGGGCCGTGATGCCCATCGGGCACTCGCCTTGGCCATAGATTTGTACAAACCGTGTGCCCAGTGTTTCGACCGCATCAAGGATGTCGGCCTCATACATAGGGCCGCCCGCATAGCTGATGGTGCGCAACCCTTCGCCACTTTGCCCTGTCGCTTTGGCGTGATCTACCAAACGGCGCACCATGGTTGGGGCGGCAAACATCGAGATGCGGCCAATGGACTTGCCCAATGACAGGATCTCATCTGGTTCAAACCCACCACTTTCAGGGACGACATGGCGCGCGCCACGGATCACATGCATGAAGTTATAGATCCCTGCGCCATGCGACATAGGCGCGGCATAGAGGATGGCATCCTCTGCAAAGACCTCGTCCACATCGGTGAAGTACCCATAAGTCATCGATGCGACATTGCCACAAGTCATCATCACACCCTTGGGCTTACCGGTGGTGCCGGAGGTGTAGAACAGCCAGATCATGTCATCGCTGTCGAGTGACACGGGGCGCGTCATCGGATCAGAAGCCAAAAGCGCGGCCCAGTCCTGATCGTCCACGCATATCGCCGGTGTCGCGAGGTCAGGCCCAAGTTTGTCGTCGCTCAAACACAATGTGGCCGCTGCGTTTTCAAGGATCCAATCCGCTTCTTTCGGGTGCAGTTTGGCATTGATCGGAATGGCCGCAGCACCTGTAAACCACACCCCATACATGGCAATCAGATATTCAATCCGGTTGCCCATATAGATCGCAACCCTGTCACCTTTTGACACGCCACGCGCCGCCAAACCCGCACCAAGGCGTGCTGCGGCGTCGCGAAATTGGGCGTAGTCCATGTCGAGCGTTTCACCAATTAACAGCGCGGGGCTGTCCCCTTTCGCCCGCGCGGTGCGGTGCAGCCATTCAGCTGGGTTCATAAGCGGGGCTCCAAGATCGAACAGTAATTCGCAACACCAGAGCCGCCCATATTAAACACAGCAGCCAATTCAGCACCAGGTTTTTGCAATGCTCCGGCCTGGCCGGTCACCTGTTGTGCCGCCAATACATGCATGGATACCCCAGTTGCGCCGACAGGGTGCCCCTTGGCTTTCAGCCCGCCAGATAGGTTCACCGGCAAGGCGCCATCCGCCATCACAGTCCCAGCTGCAACAGCTTTGGCACCCTGGCCCGCAGGGGTCAGTCCCATGGCCTCGTAAATCATCAACTCTGCAATGGTGAAGCAGTCATGCACCTCGGCCAGATCAAGGTCATTCACAGTAATCCCGGCATCTTCATAGGCCAGCTCAAAGGCTCGGGCCACACCAGCCAGTTGGGTCATGTCACGGCGAGACATAGGCAGCACATCATTGACTTGACGGGCGGCACGAAACCCTGCGGCATGCGCGAAGCCATCGCGATCCTCTGCCACCATGACCAGAGCGGCAGCCCCGTCTGAGATCAAAGAGCAATCGGTCAGACGCAGGGGTGGTGCGATCAAGGGGTTCTTGTCGCTTGGGGTGTTGCAGAAGTCAAAACTCACCTCGCGACGCATCTGCGCTAATGGGTTTGACAGAGCATTGGCATGGTTCTTAACCGCAATCCGGGCCAGTGTTTCAGATTGATCACCAAAGGCCTGAAAATACCCATCGGCAATACGGCCAAAGATCTGGGGAAAGCTAACGCCTGCCTCTTCACCCTGATATGAGGCCCCAGCCAGCGCTTTGGTCACACCTTTGGTATCCAGCGTTGTCATCTTTTCCACACCGATCACAAGCACTGTCCGCGCGGACCCCGCCCGGATTGCATCCCGTGCTGCGTAGACCGCTGCCGAGCCAGAGGCACATGCGTTTTCAACACGGGTTGCGGGGGTGAAGCGCAGACGATTATCCATGCCCAGAACCAGAGAGGAGGCAAAGGCATCCGGCACCATGCCGCTGTTGAAATGCCCCAGCCAGATTCCGTCGATCTCAGCGGGATCTACTTCGGCTTTCTCTATCGCTTCTGCCGCTGCGGTCTGTATGAGCTCTTCGAACCCCATATCCAGCGCGCCAAAGGGGGTGTGCCCCCAACCAACAATCTTTGCGTCCATAAGTCCCTCCACTGCTTTGATTGCAGGGTAGCGGGGCATGTGCGACAAGATGATCCGTGAAAATACGTAGGTTTCTATGAAAGACGATCTCGAAACTCTTGTCTTTGATCATTCACCAGTTGGTTTGATCTATGCTGAAAACCGTGTGATCCGACGGAGCAATCCACGGTTTGCGCAGATGTTTGGCTATCGGAATGGCGAGTTAGACGGGCACTCTCTATCTAAGTTATACCCCTCAATCGAAGAATATGAGCGCATTGGCAATCTGGGCCTACGCAAGATGCATGGCTCAGGTGAATATCAAGACGAACGGATCATGAGCCGCCGTGACGGGGCGCATTTCTGGTGCCGGGTGCGCGGACAGTCGATGGATCCGCAAACACCCTTCGCACGGTCGGTATGGAGTTTTGCAGATATTTCGGACCATCGACCAATAGCAGATATGACCGCACGGGAACGGCAAGTCGCTAAAATGATGGCGGAAGGCCTGACCAGTAAAGAGATAGCGCGAGATTTGGACATTTCTCCACGCACTGTCGAAGTACACCGGGCGCGATTGTTAGACAAATTCGAGGCGCGCAATTCACTGGAGTTGATCGCCCGGTTGGCAGGTTTGCCAATTTAGGCTTGTGGCAACCCTCCAACGAGGGGTCATGTCGGATCTCAACACGGTTGAACTGTTCGACCTTGAGCCAAGAGGTACGCAAGTCGAAAAGTTCGATACATCGCAGGAAGTAACCCCGTTTGAAAATCGCGGCTTGGTCCCTTACCTTCAGAGCTTGACGCGGCCTAAGGACCCGAGAGCTCTCTCAACATCGCCTTGTGTGCAGTATTTTGGATTCTGTTCTCAATATCCGCGACTGAATCCCCCTCATAAATGCTGCTTGCTTCCATACTGACATCCAATCCAACTGGCTTAACAAATTCCAAGGTAAGATCAGGGAGGTCATATTTTTTTCCTGTTAGGTCCATATACAGATCGCAGACAGCAAAGACCGTTTTCCTCGGACCGATGGTAAACGTCTGCTCAGCTGCTTTAGTCATCTCTTTTTCAACTTCTGTGCCCGACCCTCGACTTTCTTCGACTGTTTCTTCATCTGTATTCTCAGCGCTGGCTGATCCGCCAAACCCGCCAAAACTGGCCTCGGCGGATGCGCTGAGTGTCAGTGTATTGGTTTGGCTATCAGTGCGAATAGCGTTGTCGAACACAGTGGCAGATATCGTTTCTTGGATTGAGAAACTCTGCGTGTGCTCTGAGTCAGAATCGTTGGTCCACAGGTAACCTTTGGACTGATATTTCATCGTGCGCGAGACCGCGTCACCATTGGATAAACGTGTTCCCTGACCCAAATAGGAAACACCTACCCGACTGACATCAGCTTCGCCAAAATCACCAGGCTCCCCCAGCACGGTATTTTCAAAGGGGAACTTATAATGTGCATCGTTTGGATCATTGTCTTTGAACCGATACATCAGGCGCACATTGTCTACCTTGATCGCATCGTCGCCGTGGTTTTCCAGCTTTACAGCGAGCGGTACACCTGTGTCATAGGACATCTCACTGTTGTCGGCCGCGTCATCTAATGGATCGACCCGCAGATCGAACCTGAAACCACTTTCCTTTTTGGGCTCAAAGCTATTATCCTGAAGCATAATGCGACCTGTGGTGTAGCGTTCCCCGAATATTTGGATCGAAATAGGCGATTTTGTCCCGGCCTTTGGTTCGTTGCTAACATCTACGTAGATCGTGATGCTGTTGGCTTTGGCATTTTTATGTTCATCAGCAGTTGTCATTCTAAACTCCAAGTCGGTCAATTTAGCCTAAAATTTCGCAAATCTTCATTTTATTTGAAGCGACGTTCATCGATTTTAATGCCGTTTTCAAGAATATGTTCCCCAGATACGCTATATCCTTGGTTGTGAGACTTGCTGGGGTGTCGAGGGATTGGTCGTTCTACAGAGTTGCCCAATTGGACTGCCCTTAGACAGATTTGTGGAGCCCGATGTCTCAGCGGAAGAAACGAACCGCCTTTTACTAGGAAAGCGGAGGACCTTGATTGGCGATCAAACAACCGAAGCCGGAAGAGATTGAGTATACGGTGAACAGCTGCTTTCACAGGCAAGAGTGAGAAACGAAATGCTGTTGAGCGGATAACGCCAAGGTTCGCTGCACAATGGCACCACGTCAACCAATGAAGGGCTGTACTGCGGATGCAAAACTTATTTCGTTAGTGGTGATTTTCAGTGCAGTGCCTTTTCCATAAGCAACCAATTCTTGGCATAAGTTTTCCAATTTTTGCGGATAACAGCTTCTACGGCGGTGGTTGTATAGCCCCGCTTTTCGTAAAACCGAATGGCGGTTGGGTTGGTGTCGATGACCACAAGACTAATATTGGGCCTGCGCGCTGATTTCCCGAGATACTCGGCAATGTCCATCAATTGCGATGCCAAACCTCTGCCAACGAATTCGGGGGCGGTCGCAATTCCATGCAAGTACCAGGACCCTTTTGCTTTCGAAAACAGTGACAACAGCGGCCTGAGCATATCATCCATGCCCGGCAGGTGTGGGTTCGGTGAATCTGCCATCTGATAAGAGATCAGCATCGCTCCAATCCTGCCATCAACATCGGCGACTATCGTATTACCCTCGTTGATAAATGCGCTTTGTGCCCGGCGTCCAAAGTTCTCTTTGGTTTCATCGCCTTCGGCCAATCTAGACCAAAGATGCTCGACAAATCCGGGCACGGTTGATTTGGCGAGTGGGAGGATTTCGTCCACGTCGCCAAGTGTAGCCATTTTGAAAGGCGGCTTGAGCACAATATCGGCGTTGGACAGAGCAATACTCCGCGAAAAAAAACAACAGGGAAGCGTTTGGTTAAATCATTTTAACACCGGCCCACTTGTTTGTCTGCAGCGGCTCTGTCCTGCCATTGAGCACCATGGTCGCGAGTGTCGGAAAAGGGTTGAAAACGTCGAAGGTGCGGATCCGCTTATGCCACGCAAGCTGGGTTCCGCCGTGAGGGGGGGGGCCTCGCACTTGCGGTCATCACTGGGTAGAGCGCGCAGTTTGCTGCGTTTCGGTTTAGCCTGTCCTCTAAAATGCATAATTTCGCGCACAGGCTAGCAATAGAGGTAGCAGCCGAATTGAATGCAAACAAAAGACCACCAGTTTTTTGACTTTGGGCTAGTTTCTTTGCCGTGGACCCAAAAGCACGCGACCTGAATTGCAATTTGTAGTAGGGAATTTGATTTGTCTGATGTTTCTAATTGGCTGACACAGCTCGGAGTGGAGAAGTACATCTCTGCCTTTCAAGATGCAGAAGTTGACTTTGAAATCCTTCCGGAGCTCGTCGAGGAAGACCTGAAAGAACTTGGGTTGCCGCTGGGACCTCGTCGTAAGGTCTGGGCGGCAATTCAGCGGCTGAATAGCGGTGATGACGTTTCCAAGCCAGAGACACCGGTCCAGAAAGCGAAACCCACATCCCAGGTAAATCCTCCTTCGCCGGTTTTGGAAGCTGAACGCCGTCATCTGACGGTCATGTTTGTCGATCTGGTTGGGTCAACGGAAATGGCTGTGGGTACGGATCCTGAAGACATGCGCGAGGTGATCACCGGGTATCAGAACACTGTCGCGGGTGTTGTGGCCCGCTACGAAGGGTTTGTTGCCAAGTTCATGGGAGACGGTGTGCTGTGCTATTTTGGTTGGCCCAATGCCAACGAAGACGACGCAGAACGGGCGGTGCGGTCTGGGTTGGACATCATTGCAAATGTCAAACGATCTGTCGGGCCGGATGGTGTGGCGTTAGCGTCGCGTGTTGGGATCGCGACCGGTGTCGTGGTTGTTGGGGATTTAATCGGGAGCGGCGCAACGCAAGAGGCTGCTGTTGTCGGCGAAACTCCCAATCTGGCGGCGCGGCTTCAGGGGGTTGCGCAGCCTGATCAGATTGTTCTGCCGCAGGAGACGCTCAGCCTGCTGGGAAATGTGTTCACGTTGAACCCGCTTGGCAGCCATGATCTGAAAGGTATTGCCGAACCGGTTGAGGCCTTTGGGGTGATCGGCGAGAATACCAAACAAAACCGGTTCGAGGCGCGCCAGCTTGGTGCGCTGACCCCAATTGTTGGACGTGAGCGGGAAACCGAACTGATGCTGGAGCGATGGTCCAAGAGCCTATCCGGTCAGGGGCAAATGGTTTTGGTTAGTGGAGAGGCTGGTATTGGCAAGTCGCGCATCACCCGTGCGGTGATCGATGCCATAGCCCAGGATGATCACATTCGCATGACGTATCAGTGCTCGCCTTATCATACCGACAGTGCATTTTATCCGATTATACAGCAGCTTTCGTACGCCGCCGGGTTCAAGGCGACCGATGATGTCGAGGCCCGATTGGACAAGCTGGAGGCTTTGATCGGCTCCGATGCCGAGACCTTGGGGCTGATTGCGCCGCTTTTGGGACTCGATGGGGACGGACGGTACGGTGTGTTAGGTCTGTCGCCGGCCCAGCAACGTGCCCGTACCATGAAAACACTGGTCCGGTTGATGAAGGGGCAGGCGCAGGCCAAACCGCTCCTTATGGTTTTTGAAGATCTGCATTGGGTTGACCCGACGACTTTGGAATTTCTGGATCTGGCGCTTGAAGAAATATCCGGTCAACCCATTCTGCTTTTGACCACTGCACGCCCGAACTTTGAATACGGCTTTGGCGGGCATCCCATTGTCACTCGGTTTGCACTCAACCGGTTGGGCCGGGATCAGATTGCTGCGATTGCGGACAAGCTGACGGCTGGAAAGTCCTTGCCCGATGAAGTCATCGATATCATCGCCAGTCGAACCGATGGAGTACCACTGTTTGTCGAAGAACTAACCAAAACGATACTGGAAACCGGAGTTCTCAGGGTTGAAAATGATCGGCTGGTTTTGGATGGCCCACTTGATACATTGGCAATTCCCAACACCTTGCATGACAGTCTGATGGCACGATTGGATCGCTTGCAACCCATCAAGGAAGTCGCACAAACAGCAGCTTGCATCGGACGTGCGTTCGATCACCATCTGCTGGCAAACATATCACCTTTGCCGGAGACCGAGCTAACGACAGCTCTGGACGGTCTGATCAAGGCTGAATTGATCTACCGCCGTGGGCTGCCACCCGAGGCAACATATCTTTTCAAACATGCGCTGGTCCGCGATGCGGCCTATGAAAGCTTACTGAAAGAGCGTCGTCGCGGTATTCACACCAAGATATTGGCAGCCCTGGAAAATGATGTGGACATTGCGCCCGAGGTTCTCGCCGTCCATGCAGAGTCCTCTCGCCAAATAGAACGAGCCATTGATTTGTGGGAGTCTGCGAGCAAAGTCGCCATTGCACGCCCGGCTTTTGATGAAAGCATCTTACATCTGAGCCATGCAATCAGGTTGATAACACCGCAATTGGAAACTGGTGACACCACCGTGTTTGAGCGCGCGCTGACACTCCAGGTTCAGCTTGGGATGACACTGCTAGCACGCAAAGGATATACCGCCGACGAAACCTTGGCAGCATTCGAGCATGCGCTAACTTTGGCAGACAGGGTTGGTGAGACACCAGTACGGTATTCAATTCTTTACGGGTTGTGGATCGGAATGGCGGCGCGCGGGCGGCTTGAACAGGCATGGCCACGTGCGGAAGAATTGATCCTTCAGGCAGAAAAATCACCTGAAACAGCCCCGTTGATGGTCGCCAACCGGATCGCCGGCGCTTCGTGCTGGCTAATGGGTGATTTTCCCAGGGCGCGCCATTTTCTGGATGTTGCATTGACACATTTTGATCCTATCGAGCACAAAGATCTTGGAGCTCGGTTCGGCCAGGACATTGGAGTATCTCTTCATATTTTTATTGCTCTCAATGAGCTTACACTTGGCCATTCCCGCGACGCCCGGAGCAATGCGGACAAGGCAGAGCTGCTCGCTGAAACCACTAACCACGTCAACACTATCTGCTATGCATTGTGTATCCGAGCCATATTTAGCTTGGCGGACCGTGATTATGTGACTGTAGAGCGCTGTGTGGCCAAACTCCTCCCGATCACTGAGGAACATAGTCTGAATTTGTGGTTTTCTATCGCGTTGATGATCAAGGAGATTTTGGTGGCGAGAACCGGCGACAAATCCAGTTTGCAACGGTTTATCAGTGCGGATGACATGTTGGGTGCAACAAAATTCAAAATGTTCATTCCTGCGTTGCGTGTTGAATTTTCTCGGGCCTTATTAGTCATGGGCTTAACAGATCAGGCAGTTGGCCTGGTCGACAGGGCCCACACAATGATCATACAGACGGGTGAGCAATGGCCGTTGTCGGATCTTCACCGGTTGCGGGCAAGTTTGGCCAAAGCAGGCAACGATCTGGAAGCGGTTGAAAACCACCTCCAAGCAGCCCTTGATGTTGCCTGCCGCCAAGGTGCCAAGATGTGGGAACTGCGCGCCGCCATCGACCTTGCCAGTCTATGGCGTGACGCTGGCCGTACAGAGGACGCCATCGCATTACTCAGGCCCATCTATGACTGCATGGACGAAAGTGACTGCCCCGAAGACCGCGCCGTTGCGCAGGTTATGATCGTGGCGCTCACCGAGTAAACCTAATGTTAAAATCAGAATTGCATCGTCTAATTGCACCCGACGGTAATCTGAGCTCTGCAATCAGGTTTGGTCGTATAGCTTCCTACCCCCAGAACAGACAATGGCAGAGCCGTTAGGTGCTCAATACTTAAGATGAACACAGCCAGGAATGTCTTTCGATCCGTGTGAAACGAAAGTTGAAATCGACCGAAGTAATCGACGCTCTGACGGATCTATTCGCCCTGCGAGGGGTGCCTGCCTACTACAGGTCGGAATTGCCCCAGTGAAGGCGCCATTGGTTCGAGCCAAATGGGCGACAACCCAGAGAGTCCATCGCTGAAGCCGTCAGGGCCTGGGTAGAAACGGAATGCAGTTGGTTGGATATAGGGGGGAGGAGGAGTTCAGCCGATCCAAACAGGCACTCAGCTTAACGCGGCCTGGGTTTGGTCGATTGTCCTAATCTTATATACGAATATATAGTCGTTGCATTCCCTGGATCGCACAATCTGAGACTTTGATCAGACAACTCCTTTTGTCGGACGAGGCAAATCTAGTATAGAGGAGGGCTGATCTCACTTGAGCTCGCCGGTCTTCCTTGATCTGCCGTAGATGCCCAGTTTGAAACAAGACAGCTTTTTACACACCTGTGTGCCAAGGATACTGATCCGGAAATCCGTGAACGGCTCCTGAACGAAGACGGGCCCCACCTTCGGGTGAAATATTGCTGGCATTTTTTCACACAAAAAGGTAGAGAGCGGTGGAAAAACTGGGTGCTTACAATACTGGCGATCAGGTGCATTATAGCTGCACAATCAAGGCCATGATCGCTCTATTGTGACCCAGTATACAAACGCATTGAATGACAGGTTATCGAGCGATGAAATTGGTTATACTTGCGGGGGGGTTTGGGACACGCATTAGCGAAGAGTCACATCTTAAGCCCAAGCCTATGATCGAAATCGGTGGGCGGCCCATTATTTGGCACATCATGAAACATTACAGCGAACACGGAATAGATGAATTTGTGATTTGCTGTGGTTACAAGGGGTATATGATCAAGGAGTATTTCGCGAACTACTTCTTGCACATGTCAGATGTCACTATTGATCTTGCAACCAACGGGATGGAAATCCATTCCCGCCGGGCGGAAACTTGGAAGATTACTTTGGTCAACACCGGTGAAACAACGCAAACCGGGGGGCGGATCAAGCGCGTTGCGGATCATCTGGATGGGACGTTCTGTCTGACATATGGTGACGGAGTAAGTGATGTTGATTTGACTGCGCAGCTCGAACACCATCGCGGGCATGGGCGTGAGGCGACGGTGACCGCTATACAGCCTGCCGGTCGGTTTGGTGGACTCGCCATAGATGGCGGTTTGGTGTCACAGTTTCATGAGAAACCCGAAGGTGATGGAAGATGGATAAATGGCGGTTTTTTTGTCTGCGAACCTGCTGTTCTTGACCGGATAGCGAACGATCAAACCGTGTTCGAAAAAGAACCCTTGGAAACGCTTGCTGCGGAACGACAGTTGTCAGTCTGGAAGCACAGTGGCTATTGGCAGTCGATGGATACTTTGCGTGACAGAACCACGTTGGAGGAGCTTTGGGCAACTGGACAGGCGCCATGGAAAACCTGGAAATGAGTAACTTCTGGGACGGTAAGCGCGTTCTTGTCACGGGGCATACCGGGTTCAAGGGGAGCTGGCTGTCTTTCTGGTTGAAACGGCAGGGGGCTAATGTTGCAGGTATGTCCTTGATGCCTGACACAGCTCCTGCACTTTTTGACCAGCTTGAGGTCGAAACGCTGGTAGACCACATGATTGGCGATATTCGGGATGCAGAATTGGTTGCCCGACGGGTTGCCGAGGTTGAGCCAGATGTCGTGTTTCATTTGGCAGCGCAGCCACTTGTCATAGAATCCTATGCCACTCCATTAAAAACTTGGCAAACGAATGTCATGGGATCGGTCCATATCATGGAGGCCCTTCGCAACTTAACTGGCCGCTGCGCGGTGGTGATGGTTACGACTGACAAAGTTTACGAAAACCATGAAGATGGCAAGCCATATGACGAACAGCACGCTCTTGGCGGGCACGATCCGTATAGCGCCAGCAAGGCGGCGATGGAGATAGCGGTTTCGAGCTGGCGGCGATCTTTTCTGGGTGGTACTGACATTAGAATGGCTTCGGCACGCGCTGGCAACGTTATCGGCGGGGGCGACTGGGCTGCTAATCGGATTGTGCCTGATATTGTAAGGGCGCTAAAACGCGGACAGCCAATTGATGTCCGTAATCCCAACGCGGTGCGGCCGTGGCAGCATGTTCTGGAGCCGTTGGCAGGCTATCTTGCTCTAGCAGAAAAGCTCTGGTCTTCAGACGACCCGGTGTATCAGTCAGGGTTTAATTTTGGACCGAATCCCAAAGATGCGCGCCCGGTCGGTGATTTGGTGACTGAGGCGTTGCGGCATTGGCCCGGACAATGGGTGGATGCGTCGCCAGAGGATGCAGTACATGAAGCCGGGCTCCTCAGTCTTGATCCTGCTAAATGCGAGACTCTTCTAGGGGTCAGGTCTCGATGGACGTTTGAACAAACCATCAAGCATACTATCAACTGGTATCGCGCGGTAGGCAGCGGCCAATCTGCAATCGACATTACGGCTGCTCAACTTTCAGATTTTGGTGGGCTATGATTTTCAAGCCACTTTCGCTCGCAGGCTCTTTTGAAGTGCTTCTGGAGCCGCGTGGCGATGAGCGTGGCTTTTTCTCACGGTTTTATTGTGACGAAGAGTTTTCTCATCACGGCCTCAACTCCGATTGGGCGCAGATGAACATCTCGCTTACCCGTGGCGCCGGCTCGTTGCGCGGTCTCCACTTTCAGCGTGGTGCCGCCGCTGAGGTTAAGCTGGTAAGATGTCTTCGAGGGCGGGTCTATGATGTCATTGTCGACCTTCGCGAAGGATCTAGTAGCTTCGGCCGACATGTCGGTCTAGAATTAGACGCTGACCGCCGAAATTCGGTCTACATTCCAGAGGGTTTTGCTCACGGCTTCCAAACACTGGAAGACGAAGCCGAACTACAATATCTCCATTCTCAACCGTATTCAGCGGAACAAGAAGGAGGGGTGAACTTGATGGATAGCAAATTGGAAATCAATTGGCCGTTGCCACTTGCACAACTGTCCGATCGGGACAAAAACTTGCCAACCCTAACGGAGATCTTGCCGCTATGACGCAACTCTGCCGCCATTGTGCCGCTCCACTGGAAATTCGGTTTTTGGATCTTGGTTTTGCGCCACCTTCAAACGCCTATTTGAAGCCGGAGGATCTGCAAAAACCGGAACTGACGTTTCCGTTACGGCTGCTGGCATGTGGAGAATGTCGTCTCGTACAGACCGAAGATTTCGCCGCAGCTGATGCACTGTTTACCGACGATTACGCATATTTCTCATCGACATCTCAAGGCTGGCTGGATCACGCGGCGCGCTATGCTGACATGGTGATTGAGCGGTTTGGTTTAGGGGCAGACAGCCACGTCATGGAAGTTGCATCAAATGACGGCTATCTGCTGAAGAACTTTGTGAAGAAGGGCATCCCTTGCCTCGGTGTCGAACCGACTGAAAGCACAGCCGCCGCCGCTCGGGCTCAAGGTATTCCAGTGTTGCAAGACTTCTTCGGCATGGACCTCGTGGGCTCTTTGGATAAGGCAGATCTGATCGCAGGTAATAATGTCTATGCACACGTGCCCGATATCAACGATTTTACCGCAGCCCTAAAGGCGGCCCTTAAGCCGGAAGGGGTGGTCACACTTGAGTTCCCGCATCTGATGCGTTTGGTTGAACTTCGCCAATTTGACACGGTTTACCATGAGCATTTTTCCTACCTGTCTCTGTTTGCGGTCAATCGGGTCTTTGCTGCCGCGGGGCTCCGAATTTTTGACGTCGAGGAATTGCCGACACATGGTGGTAGCTTGCGCATTTTTGGGTGCATCGACTCGGCGGAGCATATGCAATGCGCCTCGGTTGCTGCTCTCATTGAGCGGGAACATTCGGCCGGTATGGATCTCGATGATTACTATCTGTCATTCCAGTCAAAAGCAGACGACGTGAAAAACGATTTTCTCAGGTTCTTGTTACAAGCGAAGGCTGAAGGGAAATCAGTGGCTGGCTACGGCGCTGCAGCCAAAGGGAACACCATCATGAATTATGCTGGCGTGCGTCCTGATCTCGTTCCGTATATATGTGACGCTGCTGCTGCAAAAATTGGCAAACTTATGCCTGGAAGCCATATCCCGATTTTGGAACCTGCGGCATTGCGTGAAAACCGTCCTGACTATCTGGTCATTTTGCCTTGGAATATCGCCGCTGAAGTCAAAGTTCAATGTAGTGACCTTGCTGCGCTTGGAACGCGTTTTGTTACAGCGGTGCCACAGCTGGAGGTGTCGGATTGAGCCGAATTCTGATTACCGGTGCTACAGGATTTGTCGGTTTACCAGTTGCACAAAAACTTGCCGCTGCTGGCCACGACCTAACTTGTATTGTCCGTCCAGGAACAGAAAATAGGTTGCACGGGTTGAATACTCATGTCCTCCACTGTGACGATGTTTTTTCACAGTTGCCAGAATGGTGGGCTAGCACGCTCGCGGAGTTCGACACGTTCGTGCATCTTGCATGGTACGCTGAGCCGGGAAAATACCTGACCTCAAGTCGAAATTTGGATTGTCTGGCTGGAACACTTTCGATGGCGAAAGGTGCCGCAATTTCCAAACTTTCACGGTTTGTGGGAGTCGGTACTTGTTTTGAATATGACCTGACAGCAGCCGAGTTGTCGGTCGATACCCCGCTCGCGCCCACAACGCCGTATGCCGCGGCTAAAGTCGCCGCATTTACCATGTTGAAATCTTGGTTTGCGACAACAAATGTAGAGTTCCTCTGGGCTCGATTGTTCTATCTTTATGGCGCCCGCGAGGATGATCGACGACTTGTCCCGTATCTACACAGTCAACTGAGCAAGGGACAGACCGCTGAGTTGAGCAGTGGGACTGCGGTGCGGGACTACCTGAATGTTGAGGTCGCTGCGGACTTGCTGGTAGAGGACATCACCAGCCAGAGGGTTGGCGCGACAAACATTTGCGGGGGGAAAGGCGTCACCATTCGAGCACTTGCAGAAGAAATTGCAGATCAATATGGACGTCGCGACCTGCTCAAATTTGGGGCGCGCCCGGACAATTTAACAGATCCGCCGATTGTAGTTGGCCGAAGAATGGAAACTTCAAAATGACACAGCCCGCAAAAACTCGTTTGTTGTATTCACAAGATGATTTCCCTGTCTTCCAGAACCGCATGTATAACAGTGCCCAAGAAGCACAGACCTGCCCTCGGGGCGACATCCGTATCGTCGAGGATTTGACGTCAGGACTGATACGAAACGCTGCGTTTGATCCAGCCCTAGTCGACTATGATCCCTCCTATCAAAATGAACAGGCCAACAGTGTGCCGTTCCGCCAACATCTGAATTGGGCTGCTGATCTAATTTCCGAAAAAATTGGGCTTGATGATTTGGTTGAGGTGGGATGTGGCAAAGGAACGTTTCTGGAAATGTTGGCGGAACGCGGCGCGTCGATTACCGGTTTCGATCCCACTTACGAAGGAGACAGCTCTCTAATCCAGAAGCAGTATTTCGGCCCAGACTTGGGTTTCTCAGCTAATGGGCTCGTTCTGCGCCATGTTTTGGAACACATTGAGGATCCATATTCGTTTCTATGTGATCTGCGTGATGCTAATGGTGGTAGAGGTCAGATTTACATCGAAGTCCCATGCTTTGACTGGATATGCGACGGGCGGTCATGGTTTGATATCTTTTACGAGCACGTTAACTATTTCCGTTTGTCTGACTTTCATAAAATGTTCGGTAAGGTAACCGCGATCGGACGGTGTTTTGGAGGGCAATATCTCTATGTTATTGGTGATCTTTCGAGTTTGCGCCCACCAGAATTTGATCCGGACACTCAGGTGAGTTTTCCTGAAGATTTTACTGCATCCTTGGAAAATAGTGCCGCGATCCCTGCGAAACGTGATGTTGTTTGGGGGGGGGCTTCAAAAGGTGTGATTTACTCCTTGTTACGTGAACGGGCTGGTTCTCCAGTTGAGGCTGTCATCGATATTAATCCAAGTAAGCAGGGCCGCTTTTTGGCGGGAACTGGGTTACGCGTTTGTGCGCCTGAGGACATTCTGCCGACGCTTCCGCAGTCAACAAGAGTCCTTGTTATGAACCCGAATTACTGCGAGGAGATTCGGAAGATATCAAACGACCAATTTACATATGTTGAGGTGGGAAATGACTGAGTTTAAGCAAGAGATGGCAGACCGCATCTCGGACATGATGGAAAATAAGCCACTGAACGACATGGCACTGGGATTTCTGCAGGCAACGACCCAGCCGAAGTACTCATATAATTTCCATTGGCAAGACCGTCCGATCATCCAATACCCTCAGGATATCGTTGCGATGCAAGAGTTGATCTGGAGCGTCAAGCCGGATCTGATCATCGAAACCGGCATTGCGCATGGTGGCTCACTTATCTTTAGTGCATCTATCCTGGCCCTTTTGGATATGTCTGAAGCGATCGAGTCCGGTGAGATGATGGATCCTTCTAAGTCTAAGCGTAAAGTGCTTGGCATCGATATCGACATTCGCGCCCATAACCGCGAAGCCATTGAGGCGCATCCAATGTCCTCTCGTATTGAGATGATCGAAGGATCAAGCATCGATGCAGATATTTTCGCTCAGGTTCTCAAGGCAGCTGAAGGCTACAAACGTGTTCTGGTTTGTCTGGATTCCAATCACACACATGACCATGTCCGTGCCGAGTTGGAGCTCTACGCCCCTCTTACATCAGTAGGCAGTTACTGTGTTGTGTTCGATACCCTGATTGAGGATATGCCAGCGGATGAATATCCAAACCGCTCTTGGGGGCCTGGTGACAATCCCAAAACCGCCGTTTGGGACTACCTAAAGGACCACTCCGAATTTGAGATCGATAAGAGTATCCCGGCAAAATTACTTATTACCGTGGCCCACGACGGCTTTCTCAAACGAGTTCGGTAGTCGCTACTAACGACAACATTTGCTTGCTCGACGCTTGGCCCTATCTTGGTCCAAGCGTCGCTCGACTTTGTTCGAGGGGCATTTCTTAAATATCCAAAAATGCTGGGTATTCTTTTGGCTTCAGAGAGTTGACCCAATGACCAGAAATACTGACCTGAAACTTAGTGTTGGCATGCCTGTCTACAACGGGGAAGCTTATATCGCCGAGGCGATTACCTCGCTTCTAGAGCAGACACGCGGCGATTTTGAGCTGATCATCTCGGACAATGCATCTACTGATAGCACCTCAGATATAATAAAAGAATTTGCCAAACAGGACCCCCGAATACGGTTTTTCCAGCAGGACCGAAACCTTGGTGTGGTCGCTAATTTCCACTTTGTTTTGGACAAGTCCCAAGCGTCGAATTTTATGTGGGCAGCTGCCGACGACGTTTGGGACCGTCGCTGGGTCGAAGCCCTATTACCTCTGGCTCTTGAAAGGCCATGCCTTGCCTATGGCCGCTTGATGACAATTGATGCCGAGGGAAAAAGGCTTACCCATCCGGCGAACGATAGAGCGTTTGAATTTTCTGGTAACCGTCTGGGCCGTAGGCTGCGCTATTTCCTGATGCCGGGGCTTATTGGAAAGGCTAATCCGTTTTACGGAATTTTCCGCCGCGATAAAATTCCGGCGGACTTCTTTGAAATTGTTTCGGCGGGCAAACTCGGTGTCGATGTATTGGCGCTGTACCATTTTCTCGCACAATCTGAAATCGTATCTGGTGGCGAAGTTTTTTTATTGAAACGTACTCATGATCAGAGTGTTGCCAATGATGACGCCTCTAGAAGCGGTAGTCGTCTCCCATTGCGTGCCCGTTTGTTTCGAAAAACCCAACTGCTTGATTTCCTAGAGCTTAGTACACCTATCGAAAAACTTCTTTTGGTGGCGCTTTGTCCGTTAGCCTGGGTTCTTAGAAAAAGGGCGCAGAAAAATTTTTCACGTGACCTGCGAAACAACATCCAGCCGCGATAGCGACCGCTTTGGCCGTCGCACGCAGAGTAAGACGTGAGCTGTTGGCCTTTTTGATGTTAAACAAAGATTGAATATTCTCGAGATGAGCTTGTGTATGATGTTGCACTCAAGCTCCCATCTTCGCGGATCCAGTCTCAGAGAGAGATATGGTTGGCGGGGCGCACAATTCTTCAATTGGGATGCGAGAGGCTATTGTGAGCTTGATCGAAGTGGACAGTCGTCAAACATTGGACCTGAAAGAGGCTTTGAGTGCTGTAAGAGTGATTTTGTAAGCCTCAGTTCAGGGTGAAACCTATGTTGGTGACATCACCCCATAGATAGAATCTATATTTCAAATTCTTGATATCTATTTGCTCAATGGGTGGGCGTATGCGAGCGTCGTGCGAAACGCCCGGGGCTTCGGTTGAAAGGGCGAAAGAAACAAAATCACTGACCTAAACTGACAAGGGGAAAGACGATGACAACGCGTAGGGAATACATAAAAACAGTGGTAGCGGCAGGTTTTGCCATCACAGCCAGTCTGAGTGCCGCTAGTTTTGCTGTAGCAGATGAAATGGCCACGATCAAAGATGCCGGTGTTATGCGTATTGCGATGAGCGGTGCCTATCCTCCGTTCAATTTTGTAAACGACTCGAACGAAGTGGTTGGTTTTGACCCAGCAATTGGTGCTGAGATCGGAAAGCGCATGGGCATTGAGGTGGAAATCGTCACCACTGCCTGGGATGGCATCATCGGTGGTCTTCTGGCCAATAAATACGACGCTATTGTGGGTTCCATGTCGATCACAACAGAGCGGGAGGAAGTGGTTGATTTTGTCGGTCCATACTACACCACAAAACGCGCAATTTTTGCCAAGCCTGGTGGCCTGACATCGGCGACAGAGCTGGCTGATGCCAAGGTCGGCCTGACACTTGGGGAAACCCACGAAGCATGGGCGCGTGAGCAAGGCTATGATGTGCGAACCTACAAAGGCCTGCCGGAGCTGCTGCTGGAACTGGAAAACGGCCGGGTGGATGTGATTGTGAACGATTCAATTGCTGCAATCCTAGCCATGAAGGAAACGGGTCAGGATTACGTGATGATTACCGATCTTGAGACCGAGGAGTTCGGCGCAGGAATTGCTATTCGCAAAGGCAACCCAGAACTGGCCGCCGCGATGCAGACTGCACTTGATGCGATGATGGCCGATGGCACCTACGTTGAGATTGCCAACAAATGGGTCGGTGGCGACATCCGCTAATTTAGTACAAACCGCGCCCTGCCTACCGGTTTGGCAGGGCGGTGTTTTATGTCGTTTGCACCTCCCCAAACTGCCAAGATAAAGTTTTTAAGTGACTGTTCAGGAGCAAGACCACAGTGGACTATGAGCTGATGCAACGGGTCTTTCCTTTCTTTTTGGAAGCGGCCTGGATAACCATTCTACTATCGGTACTTACGGCTGTACTGGGCCTGATCTGCGGCATCCTTGGCACTGCGGCGCGGCTGTCGAGATTTGTGGTCTTGCGCTTTCTAGGCGCGGCATATGTCAGCCTGTTCCGCGGCACGCCGGCGCTAATTCAGTTGTTCATCCTGTATTTCGGCGGACCACAGATTGGCATTCAACTGGACGCGTTTGAAGCTGGGGTGATTGGGCTGGGTGTGAACGTCGGTGCCTATATGACCGAGACCATGCGTGGCGCTATCATAGCGGTCGACAAAGGGCAGGCCGAGGCTGCACGCACGCTTGGAATGAGCCGTTGGCAGGCTATGCGCAACGTGATCCTGCCGCAGGCGATGCGCCTGATGATCCGCCCCCTTGGGGTGAACCTTAACGCGCTGATCAAAAGTACCGCGCTGGTGGCTGCGATTTCAGTGGTAGAGTTGACCTACACCGCACAGCGCTACATCGGGTCGACCTACAAGCCCTTCGAGATGTTTCTGATCGCGGGCGTTCTGTACATGATCATCATCTACATTGTCGGGGTGGGCGTCGCTTTGGCCGACCGCAAAGCACGCATCACTTAGATCGGGAAAGGAAGGTCTTATGGGGTTAGATTTTAGCGTTATACCAAAATATCTCGATATCGTGCTGCTTGGCGCTGTTTGGACCATTGCCATCACGATTGGGGCCGCTGTGGTCAGCTTCTTCGGAGGCATTCTTTTAGCTGTTATCGCGCTTTATGCGCCCAAGATCATACGCTGGCCGTTTCAGGCATTTTCGTTTCTGTTTCTCGGTACACCGCTGCTGTTGCAGCTGTTTCTGATCTACTTTGGTCTAGTGCAGATTGGCATAGATGTGCCTGCCTTTATGGCAGGTGTCATCGGATTGGGCCTACATTTTGCTGTCTATAACTCCGAACTGTTCCAGACCAGTATTCTGGCGGTAGACAAGGGCCAAGCCGAGGCTGCACGTACACTTGGGTTGAGCCGGATGCAGACGCTCCGCAAGGTGGTTGTTCCGCAAGCTGTCCGCGACGTGATCCCGCCCATCGGCAACAACATGATCGCCTTACTGAAAGACTCGGCCCTGGTGTCAGTGATCGGTGTCTCCGAGCTGACGTTGTCTGCTCAGCGTGCCATAGGCAGCACCTATCGACCGTTTGAATTCTATGTGTTGGTGGCTGCCATCTACTATATCATTAATCTCGTCATGGAAGCTGTCTTGCGCCACGTAGAACGCCGCATACAAGTTTCGCGATGACCGGGAAGGAAAGCAAAATGAGCAACCCACATCCCTTTGTCGATATCCGCCACGCTCAGAAAAGTTTTGGAACGCTGGAAGTTCTGAAAGACATCAGCTTGCAGGTAGATCGTGGCCAGATCGTTGCAATTATCGGTCCATCTGGGTCAGGCAAAAGCACACTGTTGCGGGCGATCAATGATTTGGACCCGCTGACAGGTGGTGAGATCTGGCTTGAAGACAAACAAATCAACAAGTCCCTGCCGTATCGTCAATATGAAAAGAACATCAATGACGTGCGCCAAGAGATTGGCATGGTGTTCCAACACTTCAACCTGTTTCCACACCTGAAGGTGCGCGAAAATGTGACCCTGGCCCCTAAGATGCTAAAGGGGTTATCTGATACTGAAGCCAATGCTCTGGCAGAAGAGCAGCTAACGAAAGTTGGAATGATTGAGCGGATTGATTATTATCCCTCGCAGCTATCAGGCGGTCAAAAACAGCGGGTTGCCATTGCGAGAGCCCTGGCTATGAAACCGAAAGTGATGTTGTTTGACGAGGCGACTTCGGCGCTTGACCCTGAATTGGTCGAAGAGGTGAACCTGGTCATGAAAAAGCTCGCCGAAGAAGATATGACCATGATCATTGTTACCCATGAAATGGGGTTCGCAGAGAGCGTTTGTGATCGGGTGTTGTTTATGGACCAGGGTGTCGTGGTCGAAGAAGGCCCGCCTGACGTGATCTTTCGCAACCCAAAAAATGAGCGTACCCGGAATTTTCTGCGCAAACATCTGGCTGGGGCGGCAAGCTAAGGCGTTTGATTATCTATAGCTGCGATCCTCAAGGGGAGTGCTTTCAATGACTTCCAGCAAGCCATCCAGCAAGATCTGCTCGGCCCGGTTCTTGACTGCCTTCTCACTCCAGACCAAATAGACGTCAATTGCAGGCAGGTCTTCGTAAGGTGGGACCTGCCAAAGCTGCTCATCATCTACATCGCGAGCGGCAACATGCACCGGCAGCGGGCCGACACCTAACCCGGCGACAATCATACGCCGAACCTCTTCCAGATGGCTGGATACACCGGTGATTTTCTGGCCTAACGCAACCTGTGCCCGCATCACCGTTACGGCTTTCAGCACATCCTGTAGCCGGTCGGTTTCAAAGCTGACTGAGCCATGGCCTTCAAGATCTGATATTGCCAAATTTTCACGTTTGAAGAGTGGGTGAGGCGGTCCGCAAAACAGGCCAAAGTATTCGCGAAACACCCGGCGGTATTCCAACGCGGGGTTGTGATCCCCGACAAGGCAGATCGCAAATGAAGCGCGCTTGGCGGCAACTTCAGCAATGGCCTTTGCACTCGACTGCACATCGATGGTCAGCGTGGCGCGGGGATGTGCGGTGTGAAATTTTGCCAAAGCCTGATCAATTAGCGGGCTTACTACGTGGCTTGCCATCGCGATACGCACGTGCCCGCGCACATCGTCGGTCATTTCACGCATGAGTGTCGATAGGCGTAAAACTGAGCCATTGATCTCTACTGCTTCGCGATACAACAACCGTCCTGCTTCGGTTAGGGCATAGTGACCGGGTGATCGGTTTATCAACTTGCGTCCAAGCCGGTCTTCCAGCCGTTTCAGGGCAGTTGACACAGTCGGCTGTTTGAGCCGCAATTGACTTGCCGCATCAGTAACAGAATGACTTTCGGCCAACACAACAAACGTACGCAGCAGGTTCCAGTCTAGCTCCCGTGCAATACGTTCAGGATCGAATTGTGGGGAGTTCTGGGTCATAGCCGCTCTCAATATCTGGAATTTCTATTATCTATTTGAACTATACTATCTCCTCTAGCATGCTTTCAGCAAGATCGCCTTTGGTGCTTTGTCAGCGAGAAACTTGGTTTCGCAACGCTGGAACTTTGAACAGGAAAGGCGCGACCTAAAACCAGAAAGCAGACTATGAGCAACCTTTTTTATCAGGCACATGGGCGTAAACCCGTTCTGGATCAGGCCCGTGGTGTCTATATGTGGGACCAAGAAGGTAAACGTTATCTGGACGGCTCTTCTGGTGCCATGGTTTGCAATATTGGTCACTCGAATGAAAATGTACTGACGTCGATGCGCCGCCAGATGGAGAAATCAACCTTTGGTTACAGGCTGCACTTCGAAACCGAAGTCTCGGAGCAATTAGCGGCCAAACTTACGGATCTAATGCCTGACGGATTGAACAAGGTGTTCTTTGTCTCAGGAGGTTCAGAAGCCGTAGAAACCGGGTTGAAGCTGGCACGCCAGCATGCGGTTTCGACAGGGCAAAGCAGCCGCTGGAAAGTGATTTCACGCACACCCAGCTATCACGGTTGTAGCTTGGGCGCACTGGCTGTCACGGGATACAGGCCACTGAACGAACCCTTTGTACCCATGATGCAAGAAATGCCTAAAATACCTGCTCCACGCGCCTATCTTGATGGATTGGATGCAGAGGACCCAGACACCGGTCACTTTTATGCAGATATGCTCGAGACGAAAATTCAAACCGAGGGCCCCGATAGCGTTTTGGCTTTCATTGTTGAACCAATAGGAGGGGCGTCAACTGGTGCCTTGGTGCCTCCACGTGGTTACATGGAACGGATCCGCGAAATTTGTGATCGTTACGGCATCTTGTTGATCATGGACGAGGTGATGACCGGTGCGGGCCGAACAGGTAAGTTTCTGGGATCTGGTCACTGGACTGCCCAACCCGATATCGTGGTGATGTCCAAGGGGTTGGGGGCAGGGTATATGCCATTGGGGGCGGTGATTGCCAAGCAACAACTGGTTGAATCTGTTCTGGATGCGGGTGGCTTTGCGCATGGCTTTACCTATGCCGGCAATCCACTGGCCTGTGCTGCTGGTCTTGCTGTGATCAATGAAATTGAGGTGCAGGGGCTTTGTGACAACACCACTGTGATGGGCGACAGGTTGTTGGCGCGGCTTAGCGGCTTGATGCAGAAACATGAGCTGATCGGTGATGTCCGCGGCAAGGGGTTATTGACGGCGTTTGAGTTCATGGCCGACCGCGAGAGCAAAGCACCGCTTCCGACCCATTTGAATGCCCACCAACGTTTTGTCGATTTGGCCTATGCACGTGGGCTGATCGTTTATTCCCGGCGAACGCGGGATGGTACAGAGGGCGATCATATTCTGGTCTGCCCCCCGCTGATCATAAATGACCAACATATTGACGAAATCATGGACTGCATGGACGCAAGTATGGTGCAGCTCAGCCAAGATATTCATGCCGACCTGAAGGCAGGATAATCATGACCAAAATTCTGATTTCCTGCGCGATTACCGGTTCAATTCACACGCCTTCGATGTCGCCCTATCTGCCAATCACCCCCGATGAAATTATCGAACATGGGCTGGGAGCCGCTGAGGCGGGGGCATCGGTTTTGCACCTTCATGCTCGCAATCCTAAGACCGGCCAACCTTCTTCGCGTGAACAGGACTTTATGGCGTTTCTACCCCGGCTTAAACAGGCAACTGACGCGGTGCTCAACATCTCGACAGGGGGAAGTGCCACCATGACTCTGGATGATCGGCTGACTGCACCAAAACGGGCAGAACCAGAAATGTGCAGCCTGAACATGGGCAGCATGAATTTTGCACTTTATCCCGCAGCAGAACGCATCACCGATTGGAAGCACGATTGGGAAAAGCCGTTCTTAGAAAACTCAGATGATCTGGTTTTCAAAAACACCCCCCGTGACATGGCCCGCATACTATTCGAGATGGGTACTAAACGGGGGGCACGGTTCGAGTTTGAATGCTATGATATTGGGCATCTCTACATGCTCAAACACTTTGTGGATCGAGGGCTGGTGCAGAAACCACTGTTTATTCAATTTGTCTTTGGGGTGCTAGGCGGAATGGGGCCAGACCCCGAGAACCTGATGCATATGAAAATAATCGCCGACAAGTTGTTTGGAGAGAGCTACATGTTCTCGGTTCTGGCGGCAGGCCGCCACCAGATACCGTTGATCACTATGGCGGCCACGATGGGCGGACATGTCCGTGTCGGCCTAGAAGACAGCCTGATGATATCGCGTGGAATTTTGGCCAAAACCAACGCCGAACAAGTTTTCAAGATCCGGCGGATTGTCGAAGAACTGGGTCGCGAAGTCGCAACCCCAAATCAGGCCCGCGAAATGTTGGGCCTGAAAGGTGCTGATCGCACTGCGATCTAGAGAAATAAACGAGCAGGACAGGCACATGAAAGCGATACTTGACAACCGACAGTGGCACCATGATCCGAAACACTTCATGGCCAATGGCAAAATTTTACCAAACCCGGAACAGCCCAGACGTATAGAGGTTCTGCAGGGCGGAGCAGAAGCGGCAGGTTGTGAGTTTGAGGCACCCGATGATGCCGGGCTTGGTCCGATAGCTGCGGTTCATACATCGGAATATTTGACCTTTCTGCAAAATATCTACCGCCGATGGCAATACATTGATGGTGCCGGGGACGAGGTGATCCCCAATATTCACCCGGCGCGGCGCAACGATGGCTACCCTAAATCCGCGACCGGCCAATCGGGCTATCATCAGGCCGATACCGCCTGCCCAATTGCACAAGGGACATGGGAAGCGGCTTATTGGTCGGCTCAATCGGCAATCACTGGCGCGGATCATGTGATTGGCGGCAACCAGTCAGCCTATGTATTGTCGCGCCCTCCAGGGCACCATGCGTTTGGCGATATGGCCGGTGGATTTTGCTTTCTCAACAACTCCGCCATCGCGGCAGAACGCTTGCGCACGACTGGTTTGCGCCCAGCAATTGTTGATGTCGATGTCCATCACGGCAACGGAACTCAGGGCATTTTTTATGAACGGGACGATGTGATGACGGCATCAATTCATGCCGATCCAGATCGGTTCTATCCGTTCTTTTGGGGGCATGCGCAGGAACGCGGCGAGGGTCGTGGACTTGGTTGTAATCTCAATCTGGCTTTGGCGCGCGGTACTGATGACGAGGGTTTTCTAAAGGCGCTTGGAACCGCGCTTGAGCGGGTGTCGATGCATGGTGCGGATGTACTGGTTGTTGCATTGGGGCTGGACGCCTCGATTGATGATCCTTTTCAAGGGTTGGCAGTGACGCAAGACGGTTTTGCCCGCATTGGTGTTGCATTGGCGGGTCTTGGTCTGCCAGTGCTGTTTGTGCAAGAAGGTGGCTATCTCAGCGATAGTCTGGGGATCAATCTGACGCGTGTTTTGGACGGATACCAAACCGCTGTTTAAGGTTTCAGGACGTGAAAGGATATCACATGGCACTTGCCCTGTTGGATGAACAGATTACCCAATTGGTCGCGTTGCGCCGTGCCTTGCACCAAAAGCCTGAAGTGTCGGGAGAAGAAGAACAAACAGCAGCCCGCATTGTGCAAGAGCTTGAGCGGGCAGGGGCTGACCACATCTGGACTGGGCTTGGTGGTCACGGAGTTGCTGCGGCGTTTATTGGGGCGCAAGGCGGTCCAACTATCATGATACGTTGTGAGCTGGATGGTTTGCCCATTCAGGAGGTGTCAGATGTGCCTTATCGCTCAAAGGTTGAGGGTAAGGGGCACCTTTGCGGTCATGACGGGCACATGGCGATGGTGCTCGGCGTAGCCTTGGCAATGGCAAAGCGCCCTAAACGTGGGCGGGTGATCCTGCTGTTTCAGCCAGCTGAAGAAACGGGAGCAGGGGCAGCTGCGGTAATTGCTGATCCGCGTTGGCCGGAGATCAGGCCAGACTATGCATTTGCCTATCACAACGTTCCGGGCCGTCCTTTGGGGCAAATTGGCTTGTGCAGAGGGACTAGCAATTGCGCGTCGCGGGGATTGAAGATTGCGTTCACTGGTCGGACTTCGCACGCAGCTGCGCCCGAAGATGGTGTATCGCCTGCGTCTGCGATAGCGGAACTGATGCAAACATTACCAGAGATCGGAACGGGTGGAGAAATGCATGCCGATTTCGCTCTGGCAACGCTGACACATGCCAGCTTGGGTGAACCAAGTTTTGGTATTTCCCCTGGCTCCGGCGAGTTGCGCGTTACACTGCGCAGTCAAACAGATCGACGCATGGAACGGATGGTCTCTGATGTGGAAACACGCGTTGCTGCAGCGCTCGACAGGCTGAGCTTTCTCTCTGCGGACACCTCCTGCCATGAGGTGTTTCTGGCAACTGTAAATACAGACGAGGCAGTCGAAATCGCAGCACAGTCTGCAACAAAGTTGGGCTTGGAACAGCGCGAGATGATCACCCCAATGCGCTGGTCCGAAGACTTTGGTCGCTTCGGGCTGGACGGTGCAAAGTCGGCGATGCTCTTTATCGGATCGGGGGAAGATCAGCCGCAGTTGCACAATCCAGATTTTGACTTTCCCGACGCGCTAATTCCGATTGGAGTTTCGCTGTTCGTCGAGATTGTCGACCAGATCCTTTCAGATCCCAGTCAAGCCAACACCTCGCCAAATGGCTGACGCGGCAACTGAGAGTTCTTGGTGTGAGATTTCGGTACCAAAAATTGCAGGAAACCTGCTGAGCACCCTCAAGCGAATGCCAGACAACACACAGCTTTGCGCTGTCGTTAAGTCGGATGCCTACGGACATGGGATTGAAAATGTGGTGCCGTTGCTGATGGAACAAAATATCGGCTGCATTGGAATTTCCTCAAACGCCGAAGCGCGTGCCGTACGTAGTGCTGGTTTTGCAGGCAGATTGTTACGGTTGCGGACGGCCACACCGCAGGAAGTTAAGAGCGCCATAGGTGATCGCATAGAGGAAATGTTTGGGGCTCCAGCAGCTGTGCGGAGCTTGATTGAGACCTTGGGTCAAGAGGCTCTTCCAAAGTTGCATATCTCATTGAATGCGGGCGGTATGTCCCGCGACGGGCTCGAGCTTTCAACGGCGCGTGGCCGTGCAGGCTTTTTTGAGATGTTGGAATTGGTTCCCGATCAGATTGTTGGATTGTGCACACATTTCCCGTCAAATGAACCAGTAGAGCTGGCTGAAAGCATTCAGCGCTTTCATGATGACCAAGCTTGGATATTCACCAATTGCGATCTGCGACGACAAGATGTTCTGGTTCATGCCGGTAGCACGCTAACGCTACACTCAGGGCAGGACCCGAAGGCTGATATGATGCGATGCGGGGCTATCTTGTATGGCATCGCGGGGCCGCGCCCAGATTTTCAATCAGCTCTCGCTTTGAAATCGCGGGTGGTCAGCATCGGGGAATACCCAAAGGGGAGTACTATAGGCTATGACCGGTCCTGTTGCCTGAGCGAGGACAAGGTGCTGGCCAGTATCGCATTAGGTTATGCAAACGGGTATTCGCGTCGATTTTCAGACGGCGGCGAGGTCTTGATCAGGGGGCAACGCTTGCCGGTGATGGGCAAGATTTCAATGAATACAATAGTCGCAGATGTCACCAGCCTACCTGCAATTGATGTTGGAGACGAGGTCGTTGCCTTTGGCCAGCAGGGTAGTCAGGTGATCAGCTCTGTCGCAATTGAAGATCTTACTGGGACAATTATGGCCGACCTATACGCTGATTGGGGTCAGCGAAATGCACGTGTCGTCATCCAGCCCTAGCGGTCGAAGTTCCGTGCAGTTTAGGGCTGTTTCTGAACCATTTCTCGTTCCATATGTGTGTCCCCCCCATCCCGAAAACGGTTGCAAGCCAGGTCGTGCGTGGTTGAAACGTTTGGCGCCTATTTGCGAAAAGGGAAGGCTGTTCGTTGTGCGCTTGGCTATAGATTGTTTTGTGGAATGGCGGATGAAGCGGTTGGTTTGACGATTTGTGTGTGGTGGTTCGCTCATGTGCACAATGCATATTTACTTCTCAAGTCATAAGGTTCACAAGTCGAAGTAAATCGCCGTGGTGCCAATGTGAGAAGAACTATGAGTTTGGATGAAACTGACACGGCGTTTCAGGCGCTAACGATGGAAATTCGCGCAATTTTGGGTGTTTTTGCGCTCTACGGGAAGTTGGACGATAGCATCGAAAAGATGAATGACGATCCAAAATTGGCCAAAATGGAGCGTCGCATGATCATCCGGTTGGACCGTCCCAGACGTATGGGGTTGCTTGCACAGATGATGTTGACCGTTCCGTCTGCTGTGACTGCCTCGGCTGATAGCTTGGAAGAAAAGGGTCATTTACTGCGGCGACGGGATCCAAGTGACAAGAGAGCTTGGCTGCTGGAGTTGACTGACAGTGGCAAGGACATACGTCGCGAGATGGAACAGATGGCGGGCGTGATGTTCCGAGAAGCCTCCGGGTTGAACGAAGAAGAGATACAGATCTTTTCGGTACTGGCTGGAAAAATCTACGACAACGTAATTAAAACTGGCCTGCCGGAAGGACTAAAAGCATGCGATTGATGACACCCCTTTCGGCGGTTCTGGCGGCGACATTGATGGCCGTGCCTTTGATGTCTGTGGCCGAAGCGCTTCCAAAACCGGTAAAGCTGATGACCACGGAAACTGGGAAAGCCCATCTGGAACGCCAATTTTTTGGGCAAGTTGCGGCCAAACAAACGGTGGACCTGGCATTTCAAGTCAGCGGGCAAATCCTCAAATTTCCGGTGGCTGAGGGAATAATTGTGCCGACCGGCGCATTGATTGCCGAGCTGGATTTAGAGCAGTTCGAACTAAAACTGGAACAGGCGAGGCTGCAAAAAGAACAGGCAGATCGTACGGTTACTCGGATGGCCAAGCTGGAAGGTACTGTAAGCAAAGTCGCAAGTGATGATGCTATTACACAGGCAGGGTTGGCGGCGATTGCGGTGCGAGACGCCGAGTACGCTTTGCGGCAGGCGACGATGAGAGCCCCATTTGACGCACTGGTTTCCAGCCGGGAAGTAGCGTTGTTTACCACCGTCAATGCGGGCACACCAATTGTCCGCATGCATGACATGTCCGAATTGCACATCGAGGTGGATGTCCCTGAGATCCTATTTCAGAAATCTGAAGAGGGTGATGTCTTGGCAATTACCGCAAGCTTTCCCGGGCGCGATGATGAATTCCCACTGCAAATTCTAGAATTTGATGCCGAGGCAAGCAATGTCGGACAAACCTATAAGGTAACCTTTTTGTTTGAACCGCCAAAGGACATGCAGGTGTTTCCGGGGGCCTCGACCACGGTAAAGGTCGTAGCGGACGCCGGAGAGGATATCATTTCACTGCCTGCAACGGCGCTGGTCAGCAACCCGTCGGGCCAAGTTGGCGCAATGGTGTTTTCCCCAAAGGGTGCAGATGAAGGACGCGTGACATGGACACCGGTTGATATTGAACCCACGCAATTTGGGGATTTCCGAGTGTTGTCGGGTCTTCAAGGGGGCGAGGAAATTGTCCTGACTGGTGGGGGCGCTTTGACCGATGGCCAATCGGTGCGCCGGTTCACCGGTTTTGCGAACTGAGGGCGGCGGTATGAACATCGCACGCGCATCTATCGACAAGCCACTATACACATGGCTGATCATGCTGATCGCCCTGTTAGGGGGGATCTGGGGGTTCACATCGCTGGGGCGGCTTGAAGATCCGGCCTTTACGATCAAGCAGGTCGTCATTGCCACCCAATACCCCGGCGCAACCGCCGAGCAGGTGGCACTTGAGGTGTCCGAGCCTCTGGAATCTGCCATTCAAAAGATGGCCGAAGTGAAGCTGATAACCTCGATCAACCAACCTGGGTCTTCGCTGATCGAAGTGGAAATGCAGGACATTTATGATGGCACCGAACTGCCTGAAATCTGGACCAAGCTCCGCGCGCGGATACGGGATGCGTCACGTGGATTGCCCGATGGCGTTGGCCAACCCTATGTGAATGACAATTTTGGCGATGTGTTTGGCCTGTTTTATGCGGTCACGGCCGAAGGTTTCACCGATGCCGAAAAGCACGAGCTGGCGACATTTTTGCGCCGTGAACTGCTGGCGGTAAGCGGCGTTGCGGATGTCGAAGTGTCAGGCTTGCCCAACGAGGCGATTTTTGTTGAGCCGGATCTGGCGATTTCGGTGAACCAGAACATTCCGATGGAAGCTGTTGCAAATGCCATTGCCACATCAAATTCGGTGCGCGCTGCCGGGACGCTGGATGCTGGACCAAGTGAAACGCGCATGTTGGCGCCGTCAGGGTCCGACAGTGTCTCTGAAATTGCTGGCCTGTCAGTTGGGGCGCAGGGTGAAGTTGTCAACATTTTTGACATGGCGTCGGTGCATCGAGGCCGGACAACGGATCCTAATTTAATCATTCGCTTTAACGGAACCGAGGCGTTTTCTTTTGGCATTGCCGGGCTTGCAACTGAAAACATTGTTGAAGTTGGCAAGCGGGTTGATGCCAGACTGGCCGAACTGGATGCCGATATCCCCTATGGGGTCGAGTTAGAGCCGATTTACCAACAGCATGTTGTGGTCGAGAAAGCCTCAAACGATTTTCTGATCAATCTCGCCATGTCGGTGACAATTGTGATTGCGGTTCTGGCGGTCTTTATGGGCTGGCGGGCTGCCATCGTGGTGGGCACAACGCTGTTGCTGACGGTTGTTGGCACGCTGTTGTTCATGAAGCTGTTTTCAATCTCGATGGAACGGATTTCGCTGGGTGCGCTGATCATTGCCATGGGCATGTTGGTGGATAACGCCATTGTGGTGGCCGAGGGCATGCAGATCTCGATGCTGCGCGGCAAATCCTCGCGCGATGCAGCAGATGAAGCCTCGGCCAAGACGCAGATCCCGCTACTGGGGGCAACGGTGATTGGCATCATGGCTTTTGCCGGGATTGGCCTCAGCCCGGATTCCGCTGGTGAATTCTTGTTCTCGCTGTTTGCGGTGATCGCAATTTCGCTACTGCTGAGTTGGGTTCTGGCGCTGACAGCCACGCCGCTGCTGGGCCACTACTTTTTCAAGCAAGGGAGAGAAGGCGCCACCGATGCCTATGGCGGGCTGTTGTTCCGCGCCTATGGCGGCACCCTGCGACTGGCGCTGAAACTGCGTTGGCTGGTTGTTGTTGGGCTGGTGGCCGTGACGGTGGTTTGTTTCATCGGCTTTGGTCAGGTCAAACAGCAGTTTTTCCCAAACTCAAACACGCCGCTGTTTTTTGCCCATTACAAACTGCCGCAGGGCACATCGATCCATACCACGTCTGACCACCTGAAAGTGTTCGAGGACTGGCTGGCCAAGCGGGAGGATGTGGTGTCGGTGACCAGTTTTGTGGGGCAGGGGGCGTCGCGGTTCATGCTGACCTATCAGGCGGAAAAGCCGAACCCCAGCTATGGTCACCTGATTATCCGGGCGCCAAACCTAGAGGCGATTCCGGCCATTCAGGCGGATCTGGAAGCCTTTGGCCAAGCACAGTTCCCCGAGGGTGAGTTCCGTACAAAACGGCTTGTTTTTGGGCCGGGTGGCGGCAATCCGATCGAGGCGCGGTTCTCAGGCTCGGATCCAAAGGTGCTGCGTGAACTGGGCCAAGAAGCGGCCGCGCGATTGGCGGCGGCATCCCCAAACATCCTGAGCGTGCGCACCAATTGGCGCGAACAGGAATTGGTGCTGAAGCCGGTCTATGCGACCGACAGGGCCCAGACGGCAGGCGTAAGCCGGGAAGACATTGCCGACACATTGATGTTCTCGACCGACGGGATAACGGGTGGGATGTTCCGCGAACGTGAGCGCCTGATTCCGATCATTCTGCGCCGCCCTGTGGACGGGGCCTATAACCTGATGGATCAGGTGGTCTATTCCAGTTCAACCGGACAGTTTGTGCCACTGGAACAGATGATTGATGGGGTTGATGTCGAGGTGCAGAACACGCTGTTCCACCGCCGCGACCGGGTGCCAACATTGACCGTCAGCGCCGATATTCCAGCAGATATGACTGCTGCGACAGTGTTCAATGAAGTTCATGAGGTGGTTGAGGCGATGGACCTGCCACCTGGCTACAAACTGGAGTGGGGAGGCGAGCACGAGAGTGCAGCGGATGCCAATGCCAGTTTGGGCGGGCAATTGCCGCTGTCCGGGCTGATCATGGTGCTGATCTCGGTGTTGCTGTTCAATGCCATTCGGCAGCCGATCATCATCTGGTTACTGGTGCCAATGTCGGTGAATGGCGTGGTGATTGGTCTGCTGGGCACCGGCCTGCCCTTTACCTTTACCGCCTTACTTGGTTTGCTTAGCCTGTCAGGGATGCTGATCAAGAACGGCATTGTGCTGGTCGAAGAGATTGATCTGGTCCGGGCCGAAGGGAAGATGATGCGCGACGCCATCGTCGAGGCCTCAGTATCGCGCCTACGTCCTGTTATGCTTGCGGCGGTGACAACCGTACTTGGAATGATGCCCTTGCTTAGCGATGCGTTCTTTAAGTCGATGGCGGTGACCATCATGGGCGGGCTGACATTTGCCACGGTGCTGACCCTGATCGCGGCGCCGGTGTTCTACCTGATCTTCTTTGGTCGCGAGGCCAGACAGGAAGCAAAGGCGGTATGATCGAAGTCAGCCTGACGGGTTTATTTTGTGTTGTTTTCGAAATTCTCCAGGCGTTCTGAGTGTCCATCGCTTGAACGCGCGGTAGAAGTTTGCCGATGAGGCAAATCCGATGTCTTGGGATATGGCTTCGATGCTTTTGGTGCCGTGCGCCAGATCGCGGATAGCGATGTCACGGCGCAGGCCGTCTTTGATGGCCTGAAAAGATGTTCCTTCCGCGTCCAGCCGTCGCATCAGTGTGCGGGGCGCGAGGTTCAGCGTCTGAGCCGTGCTTTCAAGATGCCCTTCCAGATGTTCGGACAGGAGCAGGATTTCGCGGACGCGCAGCAGGATGGCGTGTTCACGAAAGCTGGTGAAGATCCAGTCTCGTGGTGCCCTGAGAAGAAAATCCTGCATCTCGGCCTCGCTGCGTGAGACGGGTAGACTGCCCAAGCGGCTATCAAAGGCGATGAACGAATTTTCTTGGGCAAAGCGTATCGGAGCGGGGAAGAGGATGGGATAATCCTCTGCAAATGCCGGTCGGTCAAATGCGAAACCCACTTCGAATAAAGGCAATTCGCGGCCCACCAGCCAGGATGAAATACCATGCGCCAGTTTCAGCAGCAGCATGTGGCCAAACCGCTGTGGCTCCTGGGTACCACGCGGGGACAGACGCAGGTGCAAAGTCGCGCCCCCTTTTTCGAGGGTCAGGTGATGGTCATCAAGCAGCAGATTCCAGAAGGTGGTAAAGCGGTACAGTGCTGCCGAAAGGGAGGAGGCGCCTCGCACCGTGGTGCAGAGATGTTTGAGTGCGCCGGTCCGGATCGGGCGGCTCCAAAGCCCCATCATCTCATCACCTGTTTCGACTGCGACCAACTGGTAAAGCCGGACAATCTGATCATGGGTGACACGGGCACTGGGGGGCTCGGTCTCGGACAGACCGGTTTGGTCGAGGAACCTAACCAGTTGTGACGCCGGGCAATGGCGATGCAGAACCGTGAGCCAGTCGGAAAGAAAGGCATGTGAAACGGTTGGTAGAATGGTGGTGTTTAGGGTGGAGGTCATCTTGACCTTCATATGCCCAATTTTGTCACTTTAAGCAAGTTTTGGGTCTGTTGTGGCGATTGCTGGGTTGAGGTGAAGTTGTCTATAGAC
>NZ_WQLV01000028.1 GCF_009753675.1 Parasedimentitalea huanghaiensis
AGGGCCTGCGCTTTGCGATCCGCGAAGGCGGCCGCACAGTTGGCGCTGGTGTTGTGTCAAACATCAAAGAGTAATCACAGCTACGCTGTGAGGGCGACAGGGGCTTTTGCCGAGGCAAAAGCTCCCGAGAGCCACTCTGATGAGAAGATAAAAAAGGGCTGCCTAAACGGCGGCCCTTTTTGCTATGGCAGGCGTTCTAATGACTGCTAGTTTGATTTGCATTTCAATCGTCGCCACTCAGTGGTGAACAACCATTATAAAGGTGCGCTAAATGTTAAAAGCGATTTGGATGTCTGATCCACATTTTGCCCACGAAGGCGATATCATGGGGCATGATCCGCGCGTTCGGTTGCAAGCGGCTATCGATCATATCAATCAACATCATCACGATGCTCGCTTCTGCGTGATTTCGGGTGATATGGTGAATCGAGGTTCTGAAGCTGATTATGAGGCTCTATCAAAACTATTGAACCAGCTGGTCATACCGGTTTTGCCGATGGTCGGAAATCACGACGATCGGCTCATCTTTCGGTCAAAAATACCTGTGCCTGATTTGTGTATGGAGAATTTCATCCAGTTTTCAGTATCGACACCGGAAGGATGGGTTCTCTGTTTGGATACTCAAAAACATGGGTCGGATGCCGGTGAGTTTTGTGCGCAACGCCGCGCTTGGCTGCGGCGAGCGTTGACAGATGCCGGGAGTACACCAGTCTACATCTTCTTACATCATCCACCTATGCCTCTTGGTCTGCCGATGCAGGATTCTGAAAATATGGAGAACGGTGAAGCATTTCTCGATATGTTATCAGAGTTTGAGTGCGTCAAATATCTGTTCATCGGTCATGTCCATCGTGCAATTACGGGGACCGTAAAGGGGATTCCATTCTCCACGATGCGTTCCATTCTCTATCAAGCACCGGCGCCGCGGCCTGATTGGAATTGGGAGACTTTCAAGCCCGCCGAGGAGGCATCAAGTCTGGGTGTCCTCACCATTGTGAACGAGGCCGTAAATCTTCAGTTTGAACAAATTTGCAAGTTTGAACACGGGGTCCGACCAGCAATTTAGAGCGCAAATGATCGGACGTTTGGGGGGGGTAAGCATTTCCCCCTTGCCACACCCCGCCAACAAGTGTGCAGCGCGCGAATTCGTTTTATATGAATAACCCGACGGCAGGATTCGCTCCTGTCGTTTGGGTTTGAAGAGGGCCGGTGGAATGAGCCATCGGTTGCCCAGTCAACTCCTTGGCCTAGAAGTTTCATAGAGCCTCTAGAACAGAAAACTCTATTTCCGATTCCGCGTATTTGCTTATCATGTATTGGATGTCAATGCGTGCATCGTTTGCTCCGATGCCTCATCAAGCGGCACCATAAGTTCGATTTCCAGCCCTTCGATTAGTGCGTCCTGACAGGAGGCAAGCTTGCCCAATAGCGAGCTGAGCTCCATCACAGGCCCTTCTGGCAGAGCGATGCGGATTGGCAGGAAAATCGGGATTTCACCAAGTTCGCCCAGATGTTGTTCCATACCGGCAAAACGGCCCTGGGACTGGGCGGTCTGCAACACCTGTGCGATGCGCGGGCTGTGGGCAGCGGCGCGCTGGAGACGATAGAACATTACCCCAGCGGCTTCGTCCCAGTTTTGAACCAGCCCCTGAAATATCTCGCTCATCATGACCTCCAGAAGGTTTGGTGGCGCATTACCCTTCGGCATCAAGCCGCCAAAAATCTGATCAAACGCTGAATTGCTGCGCAGGACGTTCCAATCCGGATCCAACACCAGCGCCGGGAAGGGCCAATTTTTCAGTACCCTTTGTTCAATCATATCAAGTGCGGCGTGGATCTCTCCTGATCCCATGTCGCGCTGTGCATAGGGATTGGTCAAGCCAGATGCGTCGTAGATATTGACCCGTTGGGCGATATTGAGATCCAGCGTCCTGCAGATACGAGCCAGAAACGAAGCGGTTGGCAGGGAGCGGCCAGTTTCCAAGAACGACAGATGGCGTTGAGTAGAATCCAGTGCCAATGCCAGCGTGGCCTGCGACATTCCACGTGCCGCACGGATGTCTTTTAAGACGTGGCCAAAAGAAGTCATTTTATTCCCTCCAAGGGAATTGCTGTCATTTCCTACCGTTTCTAACTTGGCCCGGATAGCAATGGCAAAGGACTTCTCATGCTGACTTGGATTTTATTGGTGCTGATATTGTACTACGCGGGCCTGTTTCTGCCTTCGCTGTTTCTGATCCCGCGGATTGGGCTGGGTGCCTACATGGGTACGCGTGACAGCGATCCTGATCCCGCTGTGATGCAGGGGCGAGCACAGCGGGCCCATCGCAATTTTCAGGAAAACCTTGCGCCGTTTGCCGTTCTCGCAGCGCTGACATTCATTGTTCCAGATGCTGATGTGGGGCGTGCCATTCTGGGCGCTGAAGTGTTCTTTTTTGCGCGACTGGCCTATCTGCCGCTCTATCTTCTGGCGGTGCCTGTGGTTCGGTCTGCAGCCTATACAGTTGGGTTTATCGGACTGTTGATTATGGGCTTGGCTTTGGTCTGAGCTGACTGGGCGCAGTGGCTAGCTGCGCCCTACCGCTGCGTCCGTATCGTCAGTTATTTGATTTAGCGCTGCTTCAAGACTTAAGCGCAGCTCTTCCGCCTGCTCTGGCGATGGTTTGCGTGGTACGGTTTGGTCCCACTCGCGACACATCAAAACGCCACGGGAGAACGGAACAGGGAACATTTGTTTGTCCCAGGTTGGCAACCGAAGGGTCCGTCGTTGGGCAAAGCTGATTGTGAAAACCCTGCAACCTGAACTGCGCGCCCAAATGATGGGGACACTGGAAGAGACACGGGCAGGTCCGCGGGGGCCATCCGCAGCGATACCAACCGAACTACCGGCCTTGATGCGCCGCAGAACCTCTCGCGATAGCGCGACATGACGCTTGCGACTGGACATCGGGATGGTGTCAAAGCCCATTCGCTCTTGTACTTTACCCGCCAGTCGGCCCGCGCGCGCGGCCGAGGTCAGCGTACAAATCCGGCCTTTTGAACTGTCGAACAGGTAGGGTGACATGACCAGCCGTTGGTGCCAGAGAACCATGATCACCGGTGTGCCCGATTCTACGAGCTCTTCCATTGGGCCAAACCCGCTGCGAGACCAGCGTGACGTGCGATAACAGAATTTTACGTAGGCTGTGATCAGCCCTTCAACAGCATTGTTAAAGGCATTGCTATCTGCAATTTTTTTTCTCAGGCTCAAGCGAATGGTCCTCTTTTGCCCTTCTCTAAACGTAAGCGCCGGCAATGGCAAAGACCAGCGCAGGGGTGGTTATCAAGTCGGTCCTAAAAAATCTGTTTTTCCTCTTGTCAGTTGGCTGCTGCTGGCTTAGGACATGCCGCACTGCAGGGGTGTAGCTCAGTTGGTAGAGCGACGGTCTCCAAAACCGTAGGTCCACAGTTCGAGCCTGTGCACCCCTGCCAGTTTCCCCACATTTCCAATAGACCGTACTTTGCTTGACGGGCAGAAGTGGTTTCCAAAATCCAGCAATGCCTGCACAAAATTGCACCGTAGTGCAGATCGCGGGCTATTTAGGCGACGATGCGGTGACCAATCACATCCCCAATCAACCCAGAGAAAATTCTACAAAGCGAACCCGGCGATTCGTTCGACGACCCAAAAGGTTGAAACCGCTCCAATACCATAGCCAAAGCGCAAGGTAGACTGGCGCCTTTTGTTCCGACTGGAATAGCGTGAGGCGAACTGCAGCTGTGATAGAGCGTACCAAACAGTTAGGGTTGCAAAAATAAATAGAAGTTGGCCGATTTCGACACCAATGTTGAACCCCATCAGAGCGATTGAAAGATCATTTGTGGGCAAGCCTATTTCAGTCAGTGCACCTGCAAAACCAAATCCGTGTAACAAGCCAAACGAAAAAGATACGACCCAAGGCCAACGTTCAGAGAGACGAGGCTGGTCAGGCTTATGTTTGCACAGCTCGACAGCCAGAAACACAATCGACAGGGCAATTACTGCCTCGACAGGTCTGGAGGGCAGGCTAAGCCAACCGAGTGAAACCGCAGCGAGAGTTAGCGAATGGGCCAGGGTAAAGGCTGTGACGGCCCCGAACAGGCGCCATTTGTCCCGGATCAGCAGTAGCATCGCAAAAACAAACAAGAGATGGTCGTAGCCTTCTAGGATGTGTTCTACCCCCAAGCCGACGTAGCCCCACAATACCTGTAGCGTTGTGGTCTTTTCGGGCACGACAAAGGATGGTGTGTTTGCGGTTAGTCGGATTGTGGCGTCCTGCCCGTCTCCGGACTGATAGCGTACCAAGACGTCGGTGCTGGTTTTGGACAACCCGTCGATTGTGATGATCTGCCCTGCTAGGCCGCCTGGGCATTGCGTATTCCAGCTGGCGACCCAGGCCAAACCATCAAATCGTGGCGTCGGGGCGGTTGGGTTGGTGCAACGTTCTGGTAAGCGAACATGGATATCCATTGGGGCCTGCTTAACGGCAGGTTTTCGCCAGAACACCCTCTGAACGTCATTCCCGAGTTCTTCGATCTCCAGATATCCAGGCTCCAGCGCATGTGATTGGGCAATCTGTCCTGTCAGCAGGGTACTAAGGATCGCTACCAGTAGCAGGCGTAACAGGTTCATGGTTGTGCTTCATCTGCGGCAGAAGGGAGGTGAACCGTGTAACGTGCAGCCAGTTTTTCGTATTGAAGCTCCATCAGCTCCATTTTTTTAGCGGTGCGCCAATCTGCAACAACCCCGACCTGAACGTCCTGCAGCGGTGGTAGGTGGCCGGCCTCTTTTTGTTCAACAAAAACAAGATGATAGCCATATCCAGATTTTACAGGCCCGGTCCACTCCTCTACCGGCATTGCGCTAATTGCAGCGGCAAAGCCTGTACCGAACATGGCGTCGATGCGGGTGTCAGCTGCAAGCGAAACCTGCAGGCTCAGTTGTGTGGGTTTGCCCAGTTGACCCGGGGATTGGCCGCTCCGCAATTGTTCAAGAATTTGCGTGGTTTCTTGTTGCTGTGGGGCATCGCCCAGAAACACCTGCAAAAAAGCGACCTTTGGCCCTATCTCATATTTTGCAGAGTTGGTTTGGTAGTACTCTTCCAGCTCATCTGTTGTGGGTTCCAGGGCTTCGGCAAACGAAGCAATAAAAAACTCCATTTTTTGCTGCAGGCGACGGCGAATGAGCGCGTCATTCTGATCCATACCAAGCGCGATTGCTTCGCGGACGAGTATTTCCTGCCGCACAAAGCCGTCGGTCAGTTTCTTGCGTTCCTGCTCGCTTGGTTGGCGTTGCCATGTTTTTTCGAACTGGGTTGCCAACAAATCCAAATCAGTGGCGGTGATCTCGACTACATTTTGATTTGTTTGGGGCGCACTGTCATCGACCGCGATGAACCACGCAAAAATTGCTACAGCCATCAATAAGAAGTGTAGCAGTGGTTCTTTCAAAATTTTCATTAGCACAATGTTTGATGACTCAATGTGGACTGTCAGATCCGTACCATAGGGCAGGGTTGATGGCCCTGTTTGTGGAGCATCCGCCCCTCACCGAGTGAGAGGGGCGGACATGAGGATTATTCACCTGAAGGTGTAAACCAGATCGGCGAGGTATAGGCGCGTTCTTGATGTGAAGTTGGTGCACCCTCTGGGATGTCCACACCAAATTTCAGCGCGTCATACAGGTACCATGGCGGTGTTGGGATCTCCAAAACCCGTGCATAATAAAACGAGCGTTCGGCAGGATCAAAATCCGGATCAGACCAAACCGTGATCAATTCGGCCGCACCAATTGTATTGGTCCAAGTCGCAGAGGCAACATCAACGGTATTACCAACCGCTGGAAGTTTGCCGTCGCTGCCTGCCTGCCGGTCATCCGACCAAGACACATCGTAGACCTTTTCGTGGGTGTTTCCTTCTGCGTCCAGCCATCCTTTGATGATCTGGATCCGATCCAGATTTGCACCGATAGGATCGCGCAATGCCGCGACCAGGAAGGATGGTGCCGTCCCTTCAGGTGCGTTCACAAGATCGCCGCCCATGGGGACGCCTTTGGCATAACCAATGGCTGACGGAGAGCGGCTGAATTGATCGCTTTCGTCAAAGTCCCAACCGCCAAACAGGCGGACCGCCATGCGCGGGCCGGTGGTTGCATAGACTTCCTTGCGGTCCATGGCATCAAAAATGGAGGCACGGGTGTTTTCGTCGGCCCAAACTGCCGTCAGCCCGGATCCAACCTGTTGCCAGCTGAACAGCTCGCCCTGTTCCGTCTTCATGAACGAATGGTCCAAACGTTCTGCTGAGGGTTCGTATCCAGCGTGTTTGCCGAAAAAGTTGTCTTCGGATGTCACAACAATTGAATTATGCGCGTCCGACGCCCCTTGCAGACCAAATTTGTAGGGGTTGGTGCCGAACTTCTCTTCCAACAACAGACCGTTTTTCAGTGCTTCGCGGGCATACTCGCCTGCAAGCATTTCGTCGGTTTTTGCGACGCTAAGATCCAGGTTGCCAGCGTCCCAGGTCCCGTAATCGGCGAACTCATCATCTGGCGACAAGAATGGATGGGCTTCGCCATCACCTTTGATCTGGGTGATCTCGTACATGCGCTCCCATTTTGCGCGTTGCTCGACATACATTTGGTCAATCTTGCGACCGGTATATTGTGCATCGACAGGGAACATGATGCCGTTTGACAGGTTGCCATTATGGGCAAATGTCATCACAGCACCGTTTGTGCGGGCTTCATAAGCTTCCAGGTATTTATACAGGTCTAGCGGATCAGTGCTGCCTATCGGATGCTGGGTTGTGTAAGGGACCACCTGGCGTGCGCGGTCTGCACCATCCCGGAAAATGACATTCCGATGCATGTTGGCGCCTTCAACCAGAGAGGTCCATTCGAACCCGATCATGGCTGTGAAGCTGCCAGGCGTGTTGTGATTTTCGGCTGCTGTGATGACGTCTTCCCAGATGTTGGCATATCGCCGCGCACCGGGAGAGTAGTTGGCAAACATCTCCGGGTCCATTTGACCTTGCGAAAACGTTGCAATCAAATCCAGGGTTGAATCTACCGCTGTCTGTCCACCGGCGCGCATGCCTTCGGACCACCGCGCGCCCTGTTCATATTGCGTGACGATGGGGGCAGCATCCAGAATATCGACAATCAGCCCCATACCGTCGGAGTGATCAGTAATCGCCAGCCAATCCAGTGGCCGGTCAAGTTTGACGGGCTGTCCAGAGCTGGCCATGATCTGCTCACCACGTGCCAGACGATACGCATCATCCAGACCTACGCGATTGCCGAACCCACCTGCATCCATCGACAGACTGGTGTGCAAGTGGCTGTCACCCCATAATGGGCGCTCTGGGAAGTCGCGATCCGTATAAGGAGAGTAGGGTTTTCCTTCTGGAAAAAGCGGGGCCAATTGTTCTTTGCTCGCGTGGGATTCTTGCGCCACCACCGGAAAAGCGGACATGGACAATGCAACCAAAGCACCGGTAGAAATCTTGGATTTCGACATACTAATCACCCTTTTGAATTGTGCGCGCTGAAAATAACTAAGGGTAAACGACAATTTCTCAAAGAGATAGTGTGTCTTTCTGGCGTCGGCAAAAGTCTACTTTTGCTGAAAATGCATTTGAGTTTTGGAACATACGTTAACCGCTCAAAGCGGATGCGATAGAGAGCAACAATCCGCAGCGTGCAGGGGCGCACGGGGTGCCCCTACACTTAGAATAAACCTACTGTTTGCTTAAGCAGCGACAGTTTCCGGCTTAAGGTTTGTTTGGCCGGTTTCCCTTTCCGGGACGTTCAAGTGGTCTGGTGCCAGGCCATTCAGATATCTGTCAAACGCCATGTCGAAGCCTCGCTCCAACGCGCGGGTAAATGCCTTGGTCTGAAACAGTGGCGCAGTGTTGCGGTTTGTTGCCAGTTTATTGCGCAGACCCAGCAAATCATCGGGGGATCTGGCCAGTTCTAAAGCGCGGGCTTCATAGTCACCCTCGCTCTGCGTGATGAGCTCGGGCAAGCCGACGGCATTCAACAGGCTAGCCCCAACGCGTGAAGCAAACTGCTGCCCCATCAGTGTCAGGACTGGCAAGCCAGCCCAAAGCGCGTCACTGGCGGTGGTGTGGGCATTGTAGATAAAGGTATCAAGAAACAAGTCGGCGAGTTTTTGACGGGCCAGATGGTCTTGCTGCGGCATGCGGTCAGCAAAGATCAACCGGCTTGGATCGATTCCACGTGCTTCGGCCTCGCGTTGCAAATTGGCCTGGGACCATTCATTGCTGCGCAACAGCCAGAGGACGCTGTCGTCAACCTGTGCAAGCAGCCGCATCCAGATATCAAATTCGCGCGGCGTGATCTTGTAGCTGTTGTTAAAGCTACAGAATACAAAGGCATCTTTGGGTAGGCCACAGGCTTCACGGGTGAATTGACGATCAGAGATTTGCCGCTGGTCATCATTGATCTGATAGCTGTGCGGCATTCGCATCAGGTGTTCACTATAGTGGCGCTCGCTGCCAGGAGGACAGACCGTGTGATCGCCAATCAAGTAGTCAAACGCCGGAGTGCCCATGGTTCCAGGGTAGCCAAGGTAGGACATGTGGACCGGAGCAAGGCGCGTGGCAAAAAGAGCACTTCGGTTGTCGCCGGTATAGCCTTTCAGGTCTACGGCGATATCCAGTTTGTCAGCCTGAACTGCGGCAACAAAATTCGTGTTGCTGACATTGCTCATCTCGCGGAATTGCGCGACATGGCTGAGCAACCGTTTGCGTGAATCGTCCTGCCGGTTCGGCCCATAGGAATATGCAACGACCTCAAACCGGTCAGGGTCATGTTGCTCGAACAGACCGCCCATCAAATGCATAGTGGCGTGAGCGTGAAAATCCGCTGAAAAGTAGCCTACACGCAACCGGTCGGGTCGTTTGGAGGCCCGAGCGGGCAGCGGGGGCGCAACGTCGCTGAATTGCTGTTCGGCATAGGCCTGTGTCCGGTGACGCAACAGATCAGGATTGTCCTCCATCGAAAGCATCGCAAACGGGGAACAGGCGGTGCCGCGCAGACCAAGATGTCGGCGATGTTGCTGGTATTCTTCGGGCCAGCGCCAATCACTAATATGCGCCATCTGGTGCAACTTCTGAACCCGAGATCGATCATCATCGGCGTTAACCTCTAACGCGCCATCAAAGTTGCGGATAGCCTCGGTGCGGTTGCCCAACAGACCGTTGATTTGTCCTAGGTTAAAATGTGCAGCAGCAAAATCAGGTGAAATCTTGACTGCGGATTCATATAGATCTTTGGCGCCTTTCAAATCGCCAAGCTGACGTAGCGTGCCGGCATGATTATATCGAAGCTGCGCATTTTGAGGGGCCAGTTTGCAGGCGGTGGCTTGATGTTGAGCTGCCTCGGGAAAGCGACCCAATGTCGCGAGCGTATTGCCCAGATTGTTCAGTGCCGCAAGATTGTCTGGTTCCGCCTCGATCACTTTAGAATACTGTGTGATCGCATCGTGGAACTTGCGCTGCTGTTTGAGAGCATTTCCGAGCAGGGTGCGAGATTCGCCGGACTTGGGATCAATGTCACAGGCGCGCGTCAAACAAGATGCGGATTTGTCGAGCGCCCCGAGTTCAAGATAGCAGCGCCCAAGCAGTGACCAAAGGAAATGGGAGTCTTGATACTCTCTGACCAGTTCCGCTGTGCTGGTTGCGGTGACGCGAAATTGCCCGGCAGCAAACCCCTTGGCTAGCCTTGCTTTCACCACTGCAGGTGGATCTGACGCTTGGCGAAGTCGTTGAGATAGTGATTCAAGCGCTTTGCGCGCGTTCACATTCCTTGGGTAACGAGCCAGAATGTCGCCATAAATTTTTGCGGCGTCATCAAACTTGTCGGTGCGTTCCAGCCGTTTGGCGGCATTTAAAGACTTGGCGAGGGTCATGGAATCCTATCTCATTAATCACGCGTTATAAGGGGCGACCCTTTTCTGGGGTCAGTCCTGGTATCGAGCTACAGTATTGGTGTTGAGAATTAAGATTGAATTGACTGCACATATTTTTGACGCTGGTTTGCATCAGATGGCAGGGGGGAGAGTGAACAGGGCTTGAAATCACCGCCCCTCCCCGTTAGGTCCCAGTTTGATTGCTAGCAGAGAGAACCCAGTCAAATGGCCACTATCAACCCAGTTCAGTTCATTCAGCAGGTTCGTGCCGAAGTCAGTAAGATTGTCTGGCCGACTCGTCGTGAAGTGCTGCTGACCACTGTGATGGTCTTTATCATGGCTTCGCTTACAGCAGTGTTCTTTGCCTTGGTGGACATCATTATCCGCTTTGGTTTGACCAATGTGCTGGAGATGTTCAGCTAGAGTATTTTGCCGAAGGTTAGCCTTCGTGCGAATATCAGGCGCACCACTTGATCTCGTCTTAATTGGCGGGTAGGTGAGCCTTGCCTCTGATGAGGGCGTGCGGCGATTCGCGTTGCGCGCCGTTTTTTGTTAGGGCGCAGTCTTGGGCTGCAAAGAAATTTATTATGACGGCAAGGCAATGACGCCAGCCGGTCAGGACAAGGACGGTCAGGTTCATGGCGAAGCGGTGGTATTCGGTCAGCGTTCTCTCGAACTTCGAAAAGAAAATCGCAGAGCAAATCCTCACGTCGGCTGCTGAATCCGGTCTTGATGACGACATCGATGAGGTTCTGGTTCCCACCGAAGAGGTGATCGAAGTGCGTCGCGGCAAGAAGGTGACCACCGAGCGTCGCTTTATGCCGGGGTATGTTCTGGTGCACATGGAAATGAGCGATCATGGCTATCACCTGATCAACTCGATCAATCGCGTTACGGGCTTTCTTGGACCACAGGGTCGCCCAATGCCGATGCGTGATGCCGAGGTGAACCAGATCCTGAACCGCGTGCAGGAAGGTGAAGAAGCGCCTCGTACGCTTATTCACTTTGAAGTGGGTGAGAAGGTTAAGGTCAACGAAGGTCCGTTTGAGGACTTCGACGGCATGGTTGAGGAAGTTGATGACGAGAACCAGCGCCTCAAGGTAACGGTGTCGATCTTTGGCCGGGAAACTCCGGTTGAATTGGAATTCACTCAGGTCACCAAGCAGGGTTAAGCTTTCAAGACTGTGAACAGTTACAACGCCGTCCCTTTGGGGCGGCGTTTTGCATTGGGGGTCGCGTTAGCGACTCTGGCGGACGCGATCTGCAAGATCGGTGATCATCTCGTTTATCACCGTAGGTTCATCCTCCCGCAGCGCGTAAAAGCACAGGCCTGCCAGATCCGCGCTTAATTGACGGGCGAGCTTTTTCGGGTTGCTGGCTTGTGAAAGTTCACCGGCGGCAATCGCTTGTTCAAAAACATCCTCAAACAGCGCTTCGTTCCGGGTCAACATCTCGTTGATCTTATCGTGGATTGAGCCGTCGTCTAAGCCGCTCTCCAGCGTGGCTTTGACCAGAAAGCAAACGGGCAGGGGGGCGTCGGCGTTGGAGAGAGGGTGAGCGCGGAGGATGAAGTCTGCGAGCCCCTGTAATGGAGAGGCCGCAGAGGCCATTAGCTGTGCGCGCTTGTCGTTGAGCTGAAGGGCGTAGCGCTCCAAGCTTAAGCAATACAGCTTGGCCTTGCTGCCAAAGGCCGCGTAAATCGAGCCAGGGTGCATGCCTGTGGCGCGCTCCAAGTCTTTTATTGACGTGGAGGCGAAACCCTTCGTCCAGAACAGATTGAGGGCCTGATCCAAGGCGGCGTCTTTGTTGTGGTTCACACTCATAACTCCCAATGTACGTGCGCGGGCTGGTAAAGCCAAGGTCACAGTTGAGTGATTGCTCAAATCAGAGCTTGAGTGATCGCTCAAGTTGCCCATATGAGTGTCACGTTGATGATTTTACAAAGGATACAACGATGACGACTTTCCCTCGCCACACGGCAGAAACTGCTCCTGAAGCTGCCAAAGAAAACCTGATTGCATCTGAAAAAGCTTACGGCTTCTTGCCGGGGCTCTATCAGGTGATGGCGGACGCGCCGCAGCTGTTGGATACCTACCTGCGCACACACGAAGCCTTTGTTAGCACCAGCTTTGACAATACTGAACTGACCGTTGTGTGGCAGTCGATCAATGTGGAACACGACTGCCACTATTGTGTTCCGGCACATACTGGCATCGCCCATTCAATGAATGTTGATCAAGGCGTAATTGACGCACTGCGGGACGAGACCCCTTTGGTTGATCCAAAGCTGGAAGCTCTACGTACCTTTACTCTCGCACTGGTGCGAGGGCGCGGGTATGTGGCTCAAGCTGATTACGATGCCTTTTATGCTGCGGGGTATGGCACGCAGCAAGTGTTGGAGATCATTCTGGGGCTCTCCCAAAAGATCCTCAGCAACTACACCAACCATGTGGCGCAAACCGCCGTGGATCCTGCGTTCCAGCAATTTTCCTGGAGCAAGACTGATAAAGCGGCGTAAAACAATGACCACTCCCTGGGCCTTCGCAGCAACGTTGCGGGGGCCCTTCTCGTGTATCGTATCTCTTGCTCCTTTGGTTGGCGGAAACGTATTCACCCCTTGCCAACTTTCGGAAACAGGCGTAAACGCCGCCCCTATCGCCTTTGGGCGAGATTCTCTCGTGGGAGGTTGCAGGCATCGCGATGTCGGACTGAACCACGCAACACAAACCGGGCGGAACGCGTTTCGCTCACGTTGAAAGGAACACCAAATGGCCAAGAAGCTTGCTGGTACAATGAAGCTGCAGGTTCCTGCAGGTAAAGCGAACCCCTCGCCACCAGTTGGTCCGGCGCTGGGTCAGCGCGGCATTAACATCATGGAATTCTGTAAGGCGTTCAACGCTAAGACTGCAGATCTGGAGCCTGGCGCGCCGTGCCCAACCGTGATCACTTACTACCAGGATAAGTCCTTCACTATGGACATCAAGACGCCACCTGCGTCTTACTTCCTGAAGAAGGCTGCCAAGGTTAAGTCGGGTGCAAAGACACCGTCGCGCGAAACCGTTGGTACTGTGACCGCGGCCCAGGTGAAAGAAATCGCCGAAGCCAAGATGAAAGATCTGAACGCCAACGATATCGAAGCGGCAATGCAGATCATCCTGGGCTCTGCCCGCTCTATGGGCATCGAGGTGAAGTAATATGGCTAAGCTTGGAAAACGGACTCGCGCCGCACGCGAAGCATTTGCTGACAAAGCTAATCTGTCGGTCGAAGATGCAGTTGCCCTGATCAAGGCCAACGCCACCGCCAAATTCGACGAAACCGTTGAAATCGCCATGTCGCTGGGTGTTGACCCACGTCACGCGGACCAAATGGTTCGCGGCGTGATTGGCCTGCCCAATGGCACAGGCAAATCCGTACGTGTTGCGGTCTTTGCTCGTGGCGCAAAAGCTGACGAAGCCAAAGAAGCCGGAGCCGATATCATTGGCGCCGAGGACCTGATGGAAATCGTTCAGGGCGGCAAGATCGACTTTGATCGTTGCATCGCGACACCAGATATGATGCCAGTTGTTGGCCGTCTGGGTAAAGTTCTGGGCCCACGTAACTTGATGCCAAACCCTAAGGTTGGTACAGTTACCATGGACGTTGCTACGGCTGTTAAGAACGCCAAAGGCGGCGAAGTTCAGTTTAAAGCTGAAAAAGGTGGCGTTGTGCACGCCGGTGTTGGCAAAGCGTCATTTGACGGAGCCAAGCTGGTTGAAAACATCCGTGCGTTTGTTGCGGCTGTGGCAAAGGCCAAACCAGCAGGCGCCAAGGGTGCCTACATGCAGAAAATCGCTCTGTCCTCAACCATGGGTCCAGGCGTAACTGTTGACGTGGATAACGCAGCAGCCGAGTAATTCCGGTCAGCGTGAAAAGATTTTGGGCCCGGATTTGCTGATGCTAATCCGGGCCCTTTTTTATGGTGTTGGCCTGATGGGCGAATTTTGTGTCCCTTCCATCGGTCGCGACTGAATTTTGCACTTGGATTAAGCCCAAAATCCTCTTAGGTGTGACCGCGAAGGAAAGCGTGCGATTCGTCGTGCGCTTTCCTTCGTTTCGTCCAAGATGGTGGGTGGCCCTAATTTGGGGTCTTAATTTCCCTCCTGAGACGGGAAAGACAAAAAAGATCGAGGGTTTTCAATCCTTCGGGCGATTTTTGGCTCACCCCGTAACTACGGACCTGAACGCTGGGCTTTATGAGCCTGGCAAAATTGAGCCGGGATGTCTGACATCCCAAACTTGGAGAGAACTGTGGATAGAGCCCAGAAAGAGAAATTGGTCGAGGAACTCGGCCAGATCTTCGAAAGCTCTGGCGTTGTTGTGGTATCACACTACGTCGGTCTGACAGTTGCTGATATGCAGGATCTGCGCGCCCGGGCGACCGAAGCGGGTGGATCTGTGCGTGTTGCCAAAAACAGGCTCGCCAAAATCGCCCTTGAGGGAAAGTCATGTGCAAGCATTTCTGACCTGCTAACAGGGATGACTGTTCTAACCTATTCTGAGGATCCTGTGGCAGCTGCCAAGGTTGCTCAGGCGTTTGCCAAGGAGAACCAAAAGTTCGTTATCCTTGGTGGCGCAATGGGTGAGAATGCTCTGGACGTTGCTGGCGTTGAAGCCGTGTCGAAAATGCCTTCCCGCGAGGAGCTTATTGCTTCCATCGCTGGCTGCATCGGCGCACCTGCTTCCAACATCGCTGGCGCAATTGGCGCACCTGCAAGCAATATCGCAAGCATCCTTTCGACCATCGAAGAGAAGGCGGAAGCTGCGTAAGCGGTTAGCACTGAATGACCGATGTGGGGCAATTGCCCTGGCGTTGGAAAAAAACACACTGATAAACGGAAAGAGCTGATAAAATGGCTGATCTGAAAGCACTCGCAGAAAGCATCGTGGGCCTGACCCTGCTGGAAGCACAAGAACTGAAAACCATCCTCAAAGACGAGTATGGCATCGAGCCCGCCGCTGGTGGCGCTGTTGTAATGGCTGCAGGTGGCGACGCCGGTGCAGCTGAAGACGAAAAGACTGAATTTGACGTCGTTCTGAAGAGCGCAGGTTCTTCGAAGATCAACGTGATCAAAGAAGTTCGCGCGATCACCGGTCTGGGCCTGAAAGAAGCTAAGACACTGGTCGAAGCTAACGGCAAAGTCAAAGAAGCTGTGTCCAAGGACGAAGCTGAAGACATCAAAGGCAAGCTAGAAGCAGCTGGCGCCGAAGTAGAAGTGGTCTAAGCAACCGCTTCAGGGGGAGTGGCGCGGACGTCTCGTTTGAGGGGCCGCTTCACACTCTCAGAAATTTGGCTGGTCTCAGAGTTTCTGGGACCAGCCGAACCTGTCTTAGAAAGGATCTGTTGAGCAGGTCTTTTCTAAGGCGAGGTTATATGGATCGGGAGGCCACCATTCGGGACGGTGGCCATGAATTGATCCGACCGCGCTGTCTCGTATGGGCAAGGTGCCGTGGCCCGGCGGCATCCTTGACCGGTGAGAATTTGAAAAGGTGACATCTGACATGGCTCAATCGTTCCTTGGCCAGAAACGTCTTCGTACATACTACGGAAAAATCCGTGAAGTTTTGGAGATGCCGAACCTCATTGAGGTGCAGAAATCTTCATATGATCTTTTCCTGCGCTCTGGTGATGAACCCCAGCCGTTGGACGGCGAAGGCATCAAGGGTGTTTTCCAGTCGGTATTTCCGATCAAAGACTTCAACGAAACCTCCGTTCTGGAGTTCGTGAAGTACGATCTGGAAAAACCCAAGTACGACGTCGAAGAATGTATGCAGCGCGACATGACCTATGCGGCTCCGCTTAAGGTTACTCTGCGTCTGATCGTATTTGATGTCGATGAAGATACCGGTGCAAAATCGGTTAAGGACATCAAAGAGCAAGATGTGTTCATGGGCGATATGCCCCTGATGACGCCAAACGGCACGTTTGTTGTTAACGGCACCGAGCGGGTGATCGTTTCTCAGATGCACCGTTCCCCTGGTGTTTTCTTCGACCACGACAAAGGCAAAACCCATTCCTCGGGCAAACTGTTGTTTGCTTGCCGCATTATCCCGTATCGCGGCTCGTGGCTGGACTTTGAATTCGACGCCAAAGATATCGTTTTTGCTCGGATTGACCGCCGCCGTAAACTGCCTGTGACCACCCTCCTGTATGCATTGGGTCTGGACCAGGAAGGCATCATGGATGCCTATTATGACACTGTCAGCTACAGTCTTGAGCAGAACCGGGGCTGGGTCACACCGTTCTTCCCTGAGCGCGTTCGCGGCACTCGCCCGTCCTACGATCTGGTCGATGCCAAAACCGGCGAAATCATTGCTGAAGCAGGCAAAAAAATCACTCCGCGTGCTGCTAAAAAGCTGATCGACGAGGGCGCAGTAACTGATCTACTGGTTCCGTTCGAACATATCATTGGCAAATTCGTTTCCAAGGATATCATCAACGAAGAAAACGGCGCAATCTACGTTGAGGCCGGTGATGAACTGACCATGGAATACGACAAAGACGGTGACGTCATTGGCGGTTCCATCAAAGAGCTGATGGATGCAGGGATCACCGACATCCCAGTGCTGGATATCGATCACGTTAACGTTGGCTCCTACATTCGCAACACTATGGCGGCAGACAAGAACATGGGTCGCGATACTGCGCTCATGGACATCTACCGCGTTATGCGTCCGGGTGAACCACCCACCGTTGAAGCAGCTTCGGCTCTGTTCGACACTCTATTCTTCGATAGCGAGCGTTATGATCTGTCGGCCGTTGGTCGTGTGAAAATGAACATGCGCCTGGCTTTGGATGCTGACGACACTCAGCGGACACTGCGCAAAGAAGACATCATTTCGTGCATCAAAGCGCTGGTTGACCTGCGTGACGGTCGCGGCGGCGTTGACGACATTGACCACCTGGGCAACCGTCGTGTGCGTTCCGTTGGCGAGCTGATGGAAAACCAGTACCGCGTCGGTCTGCTGCGTATGGAGCGCGCGATCAAAGAGCGTATGTCTTCGGTTGAAATCGACACCGTGATGCCTCAGGACCTGATCAACGCCAAGCCAGCTGCTGCTGCCGTGCGTGAATTCTTTGGTTCTTCGCAGCTGTCACAGTTCATGGACCAAACCAACCCGCTGTCCGAAGTGACACACAAACGCCGTCTCTCGGCGCTTGGACCTGGCGGTTTGACCCGCGAGCGTGCTGGCTTTGAAGTCCGTGACGTTCACCCGACCCACTATGGTCGGATGTGCCCGATTGAAACGCCTGAAGGACCGAACATTGGTCTGATCAACTCGCTGGCTACTTATGCTCGCGTGAACAAGTATGGCTTCATCGAAACACCTTATCGTGTGGTAACCGACGGTCACGTGACCGACGAAGTTCACTACATGTCAGCGACCGAAGAAATGCGTCACACCGTGGCGCAGGCCAACGCGACGCTGGACGAGAACGGCAACTTCATCAACGAACTGGTTTCTACACGCCAGTCCGGTGACTACACACTGGCGCAGCGTGAAAACGTTGACCTGATCGATGTGTCGCCCAAGCAGTTGGTCTCGGTTGCGGCGTCTCTGATTCCGTTCCTCGAAAACGACGATGCGAACCGGGCCCTGATGGGTTCGAACATGATGCGTCAGGCGGTTCCACTGCTGCGTGCCGAGGCTCCGCTGGTCGGAACCGGTATCGAAGAAGTTGTGGCCCGTGACTCTGGTGCGGCTTACATGGCGAAACGTGCCGGTGTGGTCGATCAGGTTGATGCGCAGCGTATCGTTATTCGTGCGACTGCTGATCTGGAACTGGGTGACGCAGGCGTAGATATCTACCGTATGCGCAAATTCCAGCGTTCTAACCAGAACACCTGCATCAACCAGCGTCCGCTGGTTAAGGTTGGCGACACTGTGATCAAAGGCGAAGTTATTGCCGATGGTCCATCTACGGATCTTGGTGAACTGGCTCTGGGTAAAAACGTGGTCGTCGCGTTTATGCCTTGGAACGGCTACAACTACGAAGACTCCATCCTGATCTCTGAGCGTATTGCGCGTGACGACGTATTCACATCGGTTCACATCGAAGAATTCGAAGTCGCCGCCCGTGATACAAAGCTTGGCCCAGAAGAAATCACTCGCGATATTCCAAACGTCGGTGAGGAAGCCCTGCGCAACCTTGACGAAGCTGGTATTGTTTACATCGGTGCAGATGTAGAACCGGGCGACATTCTGGTTGGTAAAATCACACCAAAGGGCGAAAGCCCAATGACGCCAGAAGAAAAACTTCTGCGCGCCATCTTTGGTGAAAAAGCCTCGGACGTTCGCGATACTTCGCTGCGTGTGAAGCCTGGTGATTTTGGTACCGTTGTCGAAGTTCGTGTCTTCAACCGCCACGGTGTGGAAAAAGACGAACGTGCGATCCAGATCGAACGTGAAGAAGTTGAACGCTTGGCCCGTGACCGGGATGACGAGCTGACAATCCTCGACCGGAACATCTATGCCCGTCTCAAAGGCATGGTGCTGGGACAGATTGCTGTCAAAGGTCCAAAAGGCGTTCGTGGTGGCACAGAAGTCACCGAAGAACTGCTGGATACAATGATCCGCAGTCAGTGGTGGATGCTGGCACTGGAAGACGAAGCTGGCGCTCAGGCTGTTGAAGCTCTGAACGAGCAGTACGAAGTGCAAAAACGCGCTTTGGATGCCCGTTTTGAGGACAAAGTCGAGAAAGTCCGTCGCGGTGACGATTTGCCACCAGGTGTGATGAAGATGGTCAAAGTATTCATCGCGGTGAAGCGTAAGCTGCAGCCGGGTGATAAAATGGCCGGCCGTCACGGGAACAAAGGTGTTATTTCCAAGGTTGTACCGATGGAAGACATGCCGTTCCTGGCCGATGGTACGCCGGTTGACTTCTGTCTGAACCCACTGGGTGTGCCGTCGCGTATGAACGTTGGTCAGATCCTTGAAACCCACATGGGTTGGGCCGCGCGCGGTCTGGGCATCAACATTGACGAGGCTCTGGGTGAATACCGTCGTTCCGGCGACCTGACCCCGGTTCGCGACGCAATGAGCCATGCCTATGGTGACAAGGTCTATGCCGAAGGTCTGGCAGACATGACCGAGGAAGAGCTGATCGAAGCAGCTGGTAACGTCACCAGCGGTGTTCCAATTGCGACACCCGTCTTTGATGGTGCCAAAGAGGCAGACGTCAACGACGCTCTCGTTCGCGCTGGCTTCTCGGAAAGTGGTCAGTCGGTGCTGTTTGATGGTCGTACAGGTGAGCAGTTTGCCCGCCCTGTCACCGTCGGCATGAAGTACCTGCTGAAGCTGCACCACCTGGTGGATGACAAAATCCACGCGCGTTCAACCGGACCATACTCGCTTGTTACTCAGCAGCCGTTGGGTGGTAAGGCGCAGTTCGGTGGTCAGCGCTTCGGGGAAATGGAAGTCTGGGCTCTCGAAGCTTATGGCGCCGCCTATACCCTGCAGGAAATGCTGACTGTGAAGTCGGATGACGTGGCAGGCCGGACCAAGGTCTATGAAAGCATCGTCAAGGGTGAGGACAACTACGAAGCAGGCGTCCCAGAATCGTTCAACGTTCTGGTGAAAGAAGTTCGTGGCCTTGGCCTGAATATGGAACTCCTGGATGCGGAGGTGGACGAGTAAGGGCCCCGCGCCCTTACCACCATCCCCCTTCCGCACGAATTTGAGGATTCAAAAATGAACCAGGAACTGACGAACAACCCGTTCAACCCGCTGACACCAACTAAGGTGTTCGACGAGATCAAAGTCTCGCTGGCTTCGCCAGAGCGGATCCTGTCGTGGTCCTATGGCGAAATCAAAAAGCCAGAAACCATCAACTACCGTACATTCAAGCCAGAGCGTGACGGCCTGTTCTGTGCGCGGATCTTTGGCCCGATCAAAGATTACGAATGCCTGTGTGGCAAATATAAACGCATGAAGTATCGCGGCGTTGTCTGCGAAAAATGTGGTGTTGAAGTTACGCTTCAGAAAGTACGCCGCGAGCGTATGGGCCACATCGAGCTGGCTTCGCCTGTTGCGCACATCTGGTTCCTCAAGTCGCTGCCATCGCGCATCGGCCTGATGCTGGATATGACACTGCGTGATCTGGAACGTGTTCTCTACTTCGAAAACTATGTCGTGATCGAACCTGGTCTGACTGATCTGACCTATGGCCAGATGATGACCGAAGAAGAGTATATGGATGCGCAAGATGCCTATGGCATGGATGCTTTCACCGCCAACATTGGTGCTGAAGCAATCCGCGAAATGCTGTCGGCGATTGACTTGGAATCCGAAGCCGACCAGTTGCGTGCCGATCTGGCCGAAGCGACTGGTGAGCTGAAACCAAAGAAGATCATCAAGCGTTTGAAGGTTGTTGAAAGCTTCCTCGAATCTGGCAACCGTCCTGAGTGGATGGTTATGACCGTGATCCCAGTGATCCCACCTGAGTTGCGCCCGCTGGTGCCGCTGGATGGTGGTCGTTTCGCGACATCCGATCTGAACGATCTGTATCGCCGCGTCATCAACCGGAACAACCGTTTGAAGCGCCTAATTGAATTGCGCGCTCCTGACATCATCGTTCGTAACGAAAAGCGGATGCTGCAGGAATCGGTTGATGCTCTGTTCGACAACGGCCGTCGTGGTCGCGTTATCACTGGCGCTAACAAGCGCCCGTTGAAATCGCTGTCCGACATGCTGAAAGGTAAGCAGGGTCGCTTCCGTCAAAACCTTTTGGGTAAGCGCGTCGATTTCTCGGGTCGTTCGGTCATTGTGACTGGTCCGGAACTGAAGCTGCACCAATGTGGTCTGCCGAAGAAGATGGCGCTCGAACTGTTCAAGCCGTTCATCTATTCGCGTCTGGAGGCCAAAGGCCTGTCTTCCACTGTGAAGCAAGCCAAGAAGCTGGTTGAAAAAGAGCGTCCCGAAGTTTGGGATATCCTGGACGAAGTGATCCGCGAACACCCGGTCATGCTGAACCGTGCGCCTACATTGCACCGTCTTGGTATTCAGGCGTTTGAACCCACGCTGATCGAAGGTAAGGCTATCCAGCTGCACCCGCTGGTCTGCTCGGCGTTTAACGCTGACTTTGATGGTGACCAGATGGCCGTTCACGTTCCACTGAGCCTTGAGGCACAGTTGGAAGCTCGTGTTCTGATGATGTCCACCAACAACGTTCTGTCACCTGCAAACGGTGCGCCAATCATCGTTCCTTCGCAGGATATGATCCTGGGTCTGTACTATGTGACCCTGGAGCGTGAAGGCATGCCGGGCGAAGGTTCGGTGTTTGCGTCGCTGGAAGAGGTTCAGCACGCGCTGGACGCTCGCCAGGTTCACCTGCATTCCAAGATCACTGCACGGGTGACCCAGATCGACGAAGAAGGTAACGAAGTTCTTGTACGCTTTGAAACCACACCGGGTCGTATGTTGTTGGGCGATCTGTTGCCTAAAAATGCCAAGGCTCCATTTACGCTGGTCAACCGACTGCTGCGTAAGAAAGAAGTCCAAACCGTAATTGACACTGTCTACCGTTACTGCGGTCAGAAAGAGTCGGTCATCTTCTGTGATCAGATCATGACCATGGGTTTCCGCGAAGCGTTCAAGGCAGGCATCTCGTTTGGTAAAGACGACATGTTGATCCCAGACACAAAATGGCCGCTGGTTAATGACACCCGCGACATGGTGAAGGACTTTGAACAGCAGTACATGGACGGTCTGATCACTCAGGGCGAAAAGTACAACAAAGTTGTTGATGCCTGGGCTAAGTGTAACGACAAAGTAACCGATGCGATGATGGGTGCCATTTCGGCCTCCAAGCGTAACGATGCTGGTGCTGAAATGGAACCGAACTCGGTTTACATGATGGCCCACTCTGGTGCGCGTGGATCGGTTACTCAGATGAAGCAGTTGGGCGGTATGCGTGGTCTGATGGCCAAACCAAACGGCGACATCATCGAAACACCGATCATCTCGAACTTTAAGGAAGGTCTGTCGGTTCTGGAGTACTTCAACTCCACCCACGGTGCCCGTAAGGGTCTGTCAGATACGGCTTTGAAAACGGCGAACTCGGGATATCTGACCCGTCGACTGGTTGATGTAGCGCAGGATTGCATCGTTCGCGATCATGACTGTGGCACAGACACCGCGATTACTGTCGTAGCAGCAACCCGTGATGGTGAAGTTGTGGCGACACTTGGCGAACGTGTTCTGGGCCGTGTAGCGGCTGAGGACATCAAGAAGCCTGGGACTGAAGATGTGATCGTGGCCCACGGCCAGCTGATCGACGAACGTATGGCTGATGCTATCGAAGAGGCTGGCGTTCGCTCCACGCGTCTTCGCAGCCCATTGACCTGTGAGGCCGAAGAAGGCGTCTGCGTCATGTGTTACGGTCGTGACCTTGCGCGTGGTACTGTCGTTAATACCGGCGAAGCTGTTGGTATCATCGCTGCGCAGTCGATTGGTGAACCTGGTACTCAGCTGACCATGCGGACATTCCACATTGGTGGCGTTGCGCAGGCTGGTCAGCAGTCGTTCCAAGAAGCCAGCGTTGATGGTAAGATTGTCTTTGAAAACGCACAGACCCTGACAAACGCCAGCGGTGAAGTCATGGTTCTGGGTCGTAGCATGAAGATGATCATCCAGGATGAGCATGGTGAAGATCGCGCGACTCACAAACTGGCCTATGGTTCCAAACTGTTTGTAGCCGAAGGTCAGAATGTGATCCGCGGTGACAAGCTGTACGAATGGGATCCCTACACTCTGCCAATTCTGGCTGAAAAAGGTGGTACCGTTAAGTACGTCGATCTGGTGAACGGTATTGCTCTGCGTGAAGAGACCGATGATGCGACAGGTATGTCGCAGAAGATCGTGATCGACTGGCGTACGGCTCCTAAAGGCAGCGAGCTGAAGCCGGAAATCATTCTGGTTGGTAGCGATGGCGAACCCGTTCGCAACGATGCGGGCCACCCGGTTCACTATGGCATGTCGGTTGATGCGGTTCTGTCCGTCGAAGACGGCGATCAGATCCAGGCCGGTGACGTTATTGCGCGTATCCCGCGTGAAGGCGCCAAGACCAAGGATATTACCGGTGGTCTGCCACGGGTTGCGGAACTGTTCGAAGCACGTCGTCCCAAGGATCACGCGATCATCGCCGAAATCGATGGTTACGTTCGCTTTGGCCGCGACTACAAGAACAAGCGTCGCGTCTCGATTGAGCCAGTAGATGAGTCGATGGAAACCGTTGAGTACATGGTACCCAAGGGCAAGCACATCCCAGTTCAGGAAGGCGACCTTATCCATAAGGGCGAATACCTGATGGATGGTAACCCGGCTCCGCACGATATTCTTGCGGTTATGGGGGTCGAAGCACTGGCCAACTATATGGTTGACGAAGTGCAGGACGTTTATCGTCTGCAGGGTGTGAAGATTAACGATAAGCACATCGAGGTTATCGTTCGTCAGATGCTGCAGAAGTGGGAAGTTCTGGACAGCGGTGACACCACCCTGCTCAAGGGCGAACACGTCGATAAGCACGAGTTTGATTTGGCCTGTGAAAAGGCTGTGTCGAAAAACGGTCGTGAAGCACGCGGCGAGCCGATCCTGCTTGGGATCACCAAGGCTTCGTTGCAGACACGGTCCTTCATCTCGGCGGCATCGTTCCAGGAAACAACGCGAGTTCTTACCGAAGCTTCGGTACAGGGTAAGCGCGACAAACTGGTCGGTCTCAAAGAGAACGTTATCGTTGGTCGCCTGATCCCAGCCGGGACCGGTGGCGCTACCGATCGTGTGCGTAACATCGCTCAGGGTCGCGACAACGTGGTGCTTATTGCTCGCCGCGAAGAGGCGGAAGCCGCTGCAGCTTTGGCCGCTCCGGTGATGGACGAGGATATCATCGGTGGTGATGTGTTCGACAATCTGGTGGAAACACCGGAAAGCCGCGATTGAGCGCCTAACTAAATGAATTAAAAAAAGCCCCCGTGCAGAAATGCGCGGGGGCTTTTTGCTTGTTGCGCTAAGGTGGCAACCTTGACCTTGAAGGTATGTTGGCGTTTGCCCGAGCGGGCGCAAATATGTCAGACACCTATGAAAATCGGGCGCTGGTCGTTGGTGGGAACTGACAGTAGATGGAACCCCACAAGGGCTCGCTACAGCGCGGTATTGGCCCTATCGCGATCCGGTGGGTGATTGTCCATCCGGCAATCCTTTAGTCTGCTATCTCAGCTTTTGCGTCCAGCTGGCTTGTCCCCCTAATAACCTCTTTTCTTTCCGGGCTTCAGGTGATTGGGTCAGGCAAACTAAGTTGAGATGTTGAGGCGGTCGATGGATTTGAATATCAAAGTGGTTGGACTGCTGCGCTTCTCAGTGCTCAGCCCAACCTATTACTCGGAACGCTTCAGCACACTGGAGGAAACCGCAGCGCATCTTTTTTCACCTGAAAGGCTGGAGCTGAGATTTCGGATCTTTGAACAACTTTGCCTTCGGTCCTTGATGCGGCAAAGTGATATGGATTTTACGCTGGTGGTGCTGACCGCCAAAGCGCTTCCAGCCCCATACATGATACGCCTTCTTGATCTGCTGGATCCGTTGCCAAATGTGGTTTGTCACCCTGTAGGTGAAGTTGCGCATTACAGAATGCTGAGGCAGGGCTATGCAATCGTGCCACCTGAAGAGGCAAGCCACGAAATTCTGTTCAGGTTGGATGATGATGATGCGGTGGATATCGATTTTGTCCGCCGCAGCAAGCATCTGGCCAAGGGCATGATCCCTCTGCAAGGGTCCGATACCCCGTTCATCATGGCTAACAACCGTGGTTTCTATGCGCAGAAAACTGATACGGGCGTTGATGTCTTCGATGCTTGTGAACGCGCGCCGCTGTCGACGGGCACGGCACTTGTTGCTCCGGTAGGTCATGGGATGAATCCCTACCGTTTCAATCACCGGAAGTTTGCGCAGCATTTCAATACATTCACTGACATTTCGGTGCCAAGTTTTGTGCGTACAATTCACGGCGACAATAAATCTGACCCGACGCAGATGGGGCGAACCCACAAATGGGACAACGAACAGATTGAAGCGGGCTTGAAACGGCATTTTGATCTGAGCGTGAGTGCGTTGCAGGAGATGCTGCCATGACCGGAAACCAGATGGGCGCGCTGCTTATGATCGGCAGTATGGCCGGGTTTACCATCAACGATACACTGGTCAAAATGGTTGGTGGGGAAATGCCTTTGTCGCAAATCCTGACACTGCGCGGTGTGGTTGCGACATTGTTGATCTATCTGTTGGCCCGGCGTTTGGGTTCCCTGCGGTGGAACCTGGCAAAGGGGGATTGGGGATTGGTCGCAGCGCGATGCGTTGCTGAACTCCTGTCTACCTACCTCTTTCTCACCGCTTTGATGGTGACACCTCTCGCCAATCTAACTGCGATCCTGCAGGGGTTACCGCTGACGATAACACTTGGTGCAGCCCTGTTCTTTGGTGAACCCGTGGGGTGGCGCAGGATGTCAGCGATCCTCGTCGGATTCTGCGGCATCTTGCTTATCGTGCGTCCAGGCGTTGATGGCTTTGGCTCAGGGACGCTCTATGGGCTTGGGGCTGTGATAGCCATTACAGCGCGGGATTTGCTGACCCGACGCATGTCGAGCGAGGTTCCGTCAATGGTAGTGACGCTGTTGGCTTCTCTGACGGTATTGGTGTTTGGTCTCGTTGCGTCAACGCAGGTCACATGGCAGCCCGCCACGGTCAACAGTCTGGCGATAGTCACCGGTGCAGCGGTCTTTATTTTTGTTGGATATCTGTGTTCTGTGATGACGATGCGGGTGGGGGACGTCGCCTTTGTTTCACCGTTTCGGTATACTGGGCTGCTTTGGGCATTGTTGCTGGGGTGGTTGGTGTTTGGCGACTGGCCAGACCCACTTACGCTGTTAGGGGCGGCAATTGTCGTGGCTACAGGGCTATTCACGCTCTACCGCGAGCGGCAAGTGTCAGAGAGCTGAGAACACGCGGCGGATATGATCGGGTTCAATTGCAAAGCGGGCCTCAATTTCGCCAGCCAATTCGGGTGTGACTGGCGTCACATCTACCACATGCGCGCCGCTCTGGCGGGAATCGTTGTATTGATTATGGGTACGTAGCCACATCGGGGCATCGGTAATGGTCACTGTGGGCATGAACTGATTTAGTTTGTGGTGTGCGAAGTTCATAATCGTTTTCGCTGAACCTCCCCGCACATACATGCCAAGCGCGGCTACATTGTAGGGCTTCATCGTGGCTGCAGCGGCCATGCCTGACGCCCCGACTTCTGCGATGAACCCTCGGTTGAAGTCGATCGCCACCGTTGGATTGCGATCGACCAGGCCGGGGCAGTCAATAACGGTTTGGCGGAGCCGTTCAACAAAATCCACTGAAACAGCGTCATCATCATCATGGCGAAACTGTATGCAGGGTTGCGATGGATCACGTCGTGCAGCGTTGAGAACCTCTTTCATCACCTCCCGCTGTCGACGTGGTGGCTCAGCGTGGATGCGGATCTGTGGAATGTCTGCGCACAGGTCGCGTAGGCGGTCCTCATGGTGCTTTGGCAGGCTGTCCCCAATCACCACGATGAGATCAAACTGCTGATCGGTTTGCGCACGCAGGCAGGGCAGGGCGATGGTTTCAATCAGTTGAAACCGCTCCATCAACCTCTCTTCATTGTAGAGAAAGCCAATCCGATCTTCGGTGGTTTCATGTTTGACTTGAAAGCCGCCAATTGCGGGATAGGAAAACCGGCACAACCCAATTACCTGCATGAATAGACCCTGACCGGTGAATAGCACATATTCGGTTACTATGGCCTGCCGGGTAGGGTACAGCAAGCTGTCCAAATGCTACGGGTCAATAATTGGGACATTGTATCGGATGTAAGCCCTTCGACGCCTAGAAGGTGGCGCAGTCTGGGCCCCTGTTGACATCATCTGCGACTCCCCATATACGCGCGATATCCGGCATTTGGGGGTCTCCTCATAAGCCGATATCAAAACTGTAGTGGACCAAGTTTCAAGCACCTATCGCTTGTTTCCTCTGTAAACCCACCGCGTCGTTCACCTCGGAATGGGAGCGATTGCGGTTTTTGCGCTTGTGATATCATAGCGCGAAAGAATTGAGCCGCACGTCCTGGCGTGCATGACCATGAGTTGCAAAACGGGGATAAAACCGGAATGCCAACGATCCAACAGCTGATCCGCAAGCCGCGGCAGCCGAAAGTAAAACGCTCGAAGTCCATGCATATGCAAGGCTGCCCGCAAAAGCGCGGCGTCTGCACACGTGTGTACACGACCACTCCTAAGAAACCAAACTCCGCGATGCGGAAAGTTGCTAAGGTACGCCTGACCAACGGTTTTGAAGTGATCTCCTACATCCCGGGTGAAAGCCACAACCTTCAGGAGCACTCTGTGGTTCTGATCCGTGGCGGCCGGGTAAAAGATCTTCCCGGTGTCCGTTACCACATCCTTCGCGGTGTTCTGGATACCCAGGGCGTCAAAGACCGTAAACAACGTCGTTCGAAGTACGGCGCGAAGCGTCCTAAGTAAGAGGAATATTCGATGTCACGTCGTCACGCCGCTGAGAAGCGCGAAATTCTACCCGACGCCAAATTTGGCGATCGCGTATTGAGCAAATTCATGAATAACCTGATGATCGACGGTAAGAAGTCGGTCGCAGAGCGGATCGTTTACAACGCGATGGATCGCGTTGAAAGCAAGATCAAGCGTTCGCCCGTTGAAGTCTTCCACGAAGCCCTCGACAACATCAAACCTTCGGTCGAAGTTCGTTCGCGCCGTGTTGGTGGTGCTACTTACCAGGTTCCTGTTGAAGTACGCCCAGAACGCCGCGAAGCTCTGGCCATCCGTTGGTTGATCAACGCTTCCCGTGCTCGCAACGAAAACACCATGGAAGAGCGCCTTGCAGGCGAGCTTATGGACGCTGTCCAGTCCCGTGGTTCCGCCGTTAAAAAGCGCGAAGACACCCACAAGATGGCCGATGCTAACAAAGCATTCAGCCATTATCGCTGGTAACCTCTAAGGATTAGGACGAGAACAATGGCTCGCGAATATCCCCTCGACCGCTACCGTAACTTCGGGATCATGGCGCACATCGATGCAGGTAAGACTACCTGTTCCGAGCGCATCCTGTTTTATACTGGTAAGTCACACAACATCGGCGAAGTGCACGACGGCGCTGCTACCATGGATCACATGGAGCAGGAGCAGGAACGTGGAATCACCATCACTTCGGCTGCGACAACCACATTCTGGGAACGCACCGAAGACGGTGAAACTGCGGATTCTGAAAAGCACCGCATGAACATCATCGACACCCCTGGCCACGTTGACTTCACGATTGAAGTTGAACGTTCGCTGGCGGTTCTCGATGGTGCGGTTGCTTTGCTCGACGCCAACGCTGGTGTTGAACCTCAGACTGAAACCGTGTGGCGTCAGGCTGACCGCTACAAAGTTCCGCGTATTGTGTTCGTCAACAAGATGGACAAGATTGGCGCTGACTTCTTCAACTGTGTTGAGATGATCGCCGACCGTACCGGCGCCCGCCCAATGCCGATCCAGTGCCCAATTGGCGCTGAGTCCGAGCTTGAAGGCATGATCGACCTGGTCACCATGAAAGAATGGGTTTGGGCTGGCGAAGATCTGGGCGCATCTTGGGAGCACCGCGAAATTCGCGCTGAGCTCAAGGACAAGTGCGACGAGATGCGTGCTGAGATGATCGAAATGGCTGTCGAAATGGACGACGATGCCATGGAAGCTTATCTCGAAGGCGAAGAACCAACGATCGAAAAACTGCGTGAGCTGATCCGTAAGGGTACGCTGGCAATGGAATTCGTTCCGGTTCTGTGTGGTTCCGCGTTCAAAAACAAAGGTGTTCAGCCTCTGTTGAACGCTGTGATCGACTATCTGCCTAGCCCAATGGACGTCGTTGATTACATGGGTTTCAAACCCGGTGATGAAAACGAAGAGCGTAACATTGCGCGTCGTGCAGACGATGACATGCCGTTCTCGGCTCTGGCGTTCAAGATCTGGAATGACCCCTTTGTGGGCTCGCTGACCTTTACCCGCATTTACTCCGGTAAGCTGGAAAAGGGCGATTCATTCCTGAACTCGACCAAAGGCAAAAAAGAGCGCGTTGGCCGCATGATGATCATGCACTCCAATGACCGTGATGAAATCGCCGAAGCATTCGCTGGTGACATTATCGCTCTGGGCGGACTGAAAGACACCACAACTGGTGATACTCTTTGTTCGATTGCTGATCCGGTTATCTTGGAAACAATGAACTTCCCCGATCCTGTGATCGAGATTGCCGTTGAGCCCAAGACCAAAGGTGACCAGGAAAAGATGTCGACTGGCCTTCAGCGTCTGTCTGCAGAAGATCCTTCCTTCCGTGTTGAAACCGATTTTGAATCGGGTCAGACCATCATGAAGGGCATGGGCGAACTTCACCTGGATATTCTGGTGGACCGTCTGCGTCGTGAATTTGGTGTTGATGCCAACATCGGTGCACCTCAGGTTGCTTACCGCGAGACCATTGGTCACGAAGTTGAGCACACCTACACCCACAAGAAACAGTCGGGTGGCTCGGGTCAGTACGGCGAAGTGAAACTGCTGATCACTCCAACAGAAGCGGGCGAAGGTTTCTCCTTCGAATCCAAAATTGTTGGTGGTGCGGTGCCTAAGGAATACATTCCTGGCGTTGAAAAAGGCATCAAGTCTGTCATGGATAGCGGCCCTCTGGCTGGCTTCCCTGTGATCGACTTCAAGGTTCAGCTGCTTGACGGTAAGTTCCACGATGTTGACTCCAGCATTCTGGCCTTCGAAATCGCATCACGTATGTGCATGCGTGAAGGTATGCGCCTTGCCGGTGCGAAGATGCTTGAGCCAATCATGAAAGTCGAAGTGATCACTCCGGAAGAATATACCGGCGGTATCATCGGCGATCTGACATCGCGTCGTGGTCAGGTGACTGGACAAGAGCCTCGTGGCAACGCAATTGCCATCGACTCGTTTGTGCCTTTGGCCAACATGTTCGGCTACATCAACACTCTGCGTTCGATGAGCTCGGGCCGCGCCCAGTTCTCGATGCAGTTTGACCACTACGATCCGGTTCCGAATGCAATCTCGGAAGAGATCCAAGCGAAATACGCATAAGCGTCAAATATTTAGCGGGTGCGCGATCAACGCGCATCTGCCTCAAACAAATAGGAGGCCATCATGGCTAAGGAAAAGTTCGAACGTACCAAACCACACGTCAACATCGGCACCATCGGCCACGTTGACCACGGCAAAAC
>NZ_WQLV01000029.1 GCF_009753675.1 Parasedimentitalea huanghaiensis
GCTGCGGCCGTCTGTTCCAGCGTTGCCGCCTGACTTTCGGTGCGCTGAGACAGATCATCCGACGCCTGGCTGATCTCACCCGCACCGTTGCGAATGCTATCGGCCGAATTGATCACCTCGGTGATTGTTGAGCTGAGTGTTGTCAGGGTCCTGTTAAAGTCACTGCGCAGCTGTTCGTAGTCGGCTGGGAATGCCTTATTCAGTGGCTTTGAAAAGTCACCCTTAGACAGATCCACCAACCCGTGGCTCAGCTGTTCAACCACCTCGTTTTGCTCGCGTTGCTGTTCGGCCCGTTCTTCCTCAGCACCCCGGGCGCGTTTCAAGTCATCCCGAAGACTAACCAGTGTCTTACCGATTTGACCCAGTTCATCCCCACGGCTAGCCGATGCAACTTCACCGTCCAGATTACCTGCGGCCACTTCGTCCATGTTTTCACAGATTTTCGCAATCGGACGCGTGATACTGCGGGCAAACAACCACCCAAGCAAGGACATGACAGCACCTAAAATTATCGAAGCCATCAACAGAGTGTTTCGTTCGGCTATGACCGGAGCCAAGATTTCAGCCCAATCCTGTTCGGCGACCAAGGCCCAGTGACCCTGATGAAAATCCACGCTTTCAGAGAATGCGATGACGTGCTGACCCTCTAGACCTACTGCCTCATGGAAAAAGCTTTTGCTTCCATCAAGGGCAGATTGGATCTGCTCACTAGGTGTCATTTCATTGAGAACCTGAAAACTGCCTTCAAAGCGGGACGTCGTGCGGGCACGCATATCATCCGCCACCAGATAGATCTGAACAGTTTCACCCAAGCCTTCTGTGCTGTTTGTGATGTTAGTCAACAGCTGCACGGGAAGCTGAAACGCCAGAACGCCAACTGTTTCACCGATTTCATTTGCAACAGTCATGGAAACAAACGCTGCAGCATCACCGTTACTGGGGGCGTAGCCTTCAAGATCTGAAAAATGCACCTCGCCTGGGGCGCCATTTTTGGCAGCGCGGAAAACTTCACCCAATCCAGAATCTTTGTAGGGCCCGGTCATTAGGCTGGTGCCATAGTCGGCCTCTTTGAACACTGAATAGATAATGTCACCATCCATGTTCATCAAAAAGACATCGTAGTAACCCTTGGTTTCCATCAGAGTGCGAAGCCCTGGGTGAAACCCTTCGTGATGCATGTGATACGACGACTTGCCTTCTGCCCGGTCCAGCAGGTGCTTTTGGCCCAGTGGGTTTGGATTGCCACTGACATAGGCCTGACGCAGAGTTTCGCCCGGATCGCCGTCAAGACCATTCCAGCTCATCGAAAACCGTTCAATCGCTGTTGCTGTCGAAGGAGCGGCGGTCATGGTCATGATGTCGGAATCTACGCTTGCGAAAAAGGTCTTTAGCGCCATTGCACGATCAGCGACTAAAGCCTTGAAATGCTCTTCAGTACTGGCAACCGTGTTGTTCTTGAAGCTCATAGTACTGAGCGTAACAAGAATGACAGTCACAAGAAGACCGAAGCTAACGACGAATACTGGCAATTTATGCGCCAACTGCAGAGATCTAAGTAGTTTCATTATGCCCTCCTAAGGAAACGCGGCCTGGTTCGCCGTGTTGGAACTGACACCCTTGATCCCCCATCGAGAGTTAATTTGAACCTTACAAGCGACATGTTTTTTCATATTTTGAAATTCAGACCCTCGAATTCTGGCTCTAATTAACGTCCCTGCCTTGCTGAAGCGTTTAAGCTGGGGTGGGTGAATTCAGGCCCTATAGTATAAAGTGCATTCTTTTAGCCGCCTGACTGCACGTTGACAGGCAACACATCTCGTTTCGATATTGCTGCAATAATTCTTATAAAATGCTGGGAAAACTGTCTGCTTTCTGGAGCGGTTGTTTTTTGAAAACAGGTGGATCTCGGCAATCAATTATTAAGGCACGCCGCATATGTATTTTGCATCGAAGTCCAACACGTCACCAACAACGGGGGTGCGAATCGCTCAATATGACGACAGAACCACAAACGCATGTTTTGGATTTGCCAAATGCATTTGCCGAGCTGACACCATTGATCTCATTTCTAAATGGGGCACGTTCCCAACCGATCGAGATTGATTGCAACAAGGTGGCAATGATGCCGTCGCGTTGTCTCCAGGTGTTGCTTGGAGCCGAACAACAATGGCGATCCGAAGGCCTAGGCTTTTCGGTCACCAATATCAACGACGGCTGCCGCCGGGCCCTGTCCCTACTGGGATTGGAAACCAACCGATTTGAAGATGAGGACACAGCATGAAAACCAAAGTTCTGGCGATAGATGATTCCCGTACAATCCGGAATTTGCTAGCGGCCTGTCTCGAAGAGGCTGGATTTGAGTACTTTAGCGCGGTTGATGGCCGCGAAGGTGTAGACAAGTATTCGGACATTGATCCGGATGTTGTGATTACCGATATCAATATGCCTAACCTGGATGGGTTCGGCGTGCTGGAAGAGCTGCGTGGCGACGGTATCAACTCAAAGGTACCTATCCTGGTGCTGACCACCGAGAGTGCCGCCGACATGAAGGCCCGTGCCCGTGCCGCTGGTGCCACCGGCTGGATCACCAAGCCGTTTGATGATGAATCGCTAATCTTTGCACTTAAGCGAGTTACAGGGGCGGCCGCATAAAATGACTGGTTCGATCATGGATACATTCTTTGAGGAGTGCGAAGAGCTCCTCGAAGCAATGGATGCGGGTCTGGCTGCCATCGAAGAGGGCGACCAGGACGCTGAGACCGTCAATGCGGTGTTTCGTGCAGTACACTCTATCAAGGGCGGCGCTGGTGCGTTTGGCCTTGATGAACTGGTGGCCTTTGCACATAATTTTGAAACCGTGTTTGACGACGTTCGTTCAAACAAACTGGAGCTGGACGAAAAACTGATCCAGCTGCTGTTCCGCGCCAGCGATCATCTGTCAGATCTGGTGACCTGTGCGCGTGATGGCGGTCAGGTTGATTCAGCACATCATGATGTGCTGATCAAAGCGCTGGCGGAATACATAGACGAAGACGAAGAAGAATTGGTATTTGAGCCCATGGGCGTGGGCGCGGCGTTTGAGCCCGCTGCACTCCCACTGTTGGACGCGGTGGAAGAAGAGGTCACCTATGACATCCGCTTTCATCCGCTCAAAGAAATGTATGCCACAGGCAACGAGCCCTACTTCTTGTTTCAGGCTCTGTCTGATTTGGGTGAGCTTTCAGTTTCGCTGGACGAAAATGAACTGCCTGGGTTCGACGCCATGGAAGATGGTGAAAACTATCTGTCATGGGAACTGTCCCTGACAACATTAAAACCGCGGTCTTCGATCGAGGCCGTCTTTGAATTCGTCGAAGGCCTCTGTGAGTTGTCAATTACAACTGACGGCGACGCCGAAGCCGAAGTTGACGCTTTGGCTGCTCTGAACGCCGCCTTTGGTGTTGGCTCAGCAGAAGAGGAAAACGTGGTGGACGTCCCTTTAGACCAACCGGCACCTGAGCCAGTTGAAGCGCCCGCGCTAGCGGAAGTTGAGACTGTTGAGGTGCCGGAAGTAAAATCAGACCAAGCCGCCGAAAATACGCCTGTTGCCAAAAAGGACGCCGCAAAAGCCAAGTCTGCGGGTCCCAAGCCAACACTACGGGTAGAATTGGACCGTGTGGATAAACTAATCAACGCGGTAGGTGAGCTGATCATCAACCATTCAATGTTGGCACAGCAAATTGCCAATCTGGATGCCAGCGATACCCGCGATGTAGAGACTGAGCTGGAAGGTTTTAAAACCTTGGCCCGTGACATCCAAGAAGGTGTGATGGCGATTCGAGCGCAACCAGTGAAACCTTTGTTTCAGCGCATGGCTCGTATCGTTCGCGAGGCCTCCGCTGCCACAGGGAAATCTGCCAAGTTGGTCACGGTGGGTGAAGCCACTGAGGTTGATAAGACTGTCATCGAGCGACTGGCTGACCCGCTGACACATATTCTGCGCAACGCGGTTGATCATGGGATTGAAACCCCTGAAGACCGAGCTGCGACGGGTAAGGATAAGGCAGGCGAAATTCACCTGACTGCAGCCCACCGTTCCGGTTCTGTTTGTATCGAAGTTAAGGATGACGGTGCGGGTCTTAACCGCAAGAAAATCCGGCAGATTGCAATCGACAAAGGACTGATACCTGAAAACGCCGAGCTGAACGACAACGAAATCGACAATTTGTTGTTCTTGCCGGGGTTTTCCACAGCCTCAGAAATCTCGAACCTTTCGGGTCGAGGCGTTGGCATGGACGTTGTTAAAAATGCGGTTACCAAACTGGGGGGACGGGTCAATATTGCCTCTACTCCAGGCCGGGGATCGACCTTCTCGATTATCCTGCCGCTGACACTTGCGGTTATGGACGGCATGGTTGTTTCAGTTGCTGGGCATACCATGGTGGTACCAATTACCGCCATTGTTGAAACCATGCGTGGCAACGATGACATGATCAACAACCTGGGCGCTGATGGCACTTTGTTATCCATTCGCGGCAGTTTTGTTCCAATTTGTGACGTAGCCAGCAGTCTAGGACTGCGCGGGGACACAACCAATGAGCCGGCAGGTGTCTACCTATTGGTAGAAACCGAAAACGGAGATCGGTGTGCCCTTGCAGTGGACGACATTCATGATCAGCGCCAAGTGGTGATCAAAAGTTTGGATGGCGTCTGTGGCAATGTTCCTGGCGTTTCCGCCGCAACCATTCTGGGGGATGGCAAAATCGCCATGATCCTGGATCCTGAAAGCATCGTAACGGCGTCGTCCTCGGCAGCCGTCTTTGACACCGACCGGAGGATGAGCAATGCAATTGCAAGCTGAAGCCAAACATGTTGACCACAGTGAGTTCGTCAGTTTCACAGTGGCAAGTCAAGCATTCTGCCTGAAAATAACCCAGATCCGCGAGATCCGGCGTTGGCAGCCTGTGACAGTCCTGCCCCATGCACCAGCAGATGTGCTGGGGGTGATGAACCTGCGAGGAGCGGTGATTCCTATTTATGACCTGTCCGCTCGCTTTGGACTGGAACAGACAGATGCCAGCGAACGCAACGTGGTGATCGTGGTCTCTGTGCATGACAAACCGGTTGGCCTACTGGCGGAATCAGTGTCCGAAATCATTTCGATTGACCCTGATGACATCCAGGAAACCCCGCAGGTGGATAGCCGCAACACTATGGACTTCATCCAGGGAATCATCTCGCAGAATGATGAAATGGTACGGATCATCAATCTTGATGCGGTGATCTCTTCACCAGAACAGGTGGCCCAGTGACCATAGCCCATTCGATTGAACCCAGCGCGGGTCAGTTCATCCTGTCAGATCAGGATTTCGAAGCTGTCGCCAAGTTTGCCCATAAGAATTTTGGGCTGGCTCTGTCGAGCAGTAAGAAACCCTTGGTGTCATCACGTTTATCACGCCGTTTGAACCGGCTAAATGTACGTGACTTTAAGAGCTACCTAAGCAACCTGGATACTCCAGGTGGTGAAGGAGAACGCAGTGAACTTCTCTCACTGCTGACCACCAATGTAACGCAGTTCTTTCGCGAACCGCATCACTTTGAAACTCTACGCGAAGACGTGCTGCCGCCACTGATCGAAAAAGCGCGAAGTGGCGGACGGGTACGGCTGTGGTCAGCGGGCTGTTCGAATGGGCAGGAACCCTATACGATGGCTATGGTCCTAAACCAGTTGTGCCCCGACGCGGCACGTCTGGATATAAAGATCCTAGGCACCGACATTGACCCGGTGGTGGTTCGCACTGCTCAAGCGGCCCAATATCCCGCTGATGAGTTGGCGCAAATCCCAGCGAAATATCGGGCCAAAGGCGCAGGTGATCAATTACCCGAAGAGATCCTCTCGCTGGTCAGTTTTGGGGTATTGAACCTAATCGAACCGTTCCCCTTCAAAGGGAAGTTCGACGCTATCTTCTGCCGTAATGTGGCGATCTATTTTGACACACCAACCCAGCAACATGTCTGGTCGGCGTTTCAGAAATCGCTCAATCCGGGTGGCTACCTATTTATTGGTCATTCGGAACGCATGTCCGGTCCCGCAGCAACGCACCTGCAAACCTCCGGGATTACAACCTACATCAACTCTTCTGCCGGCCTAAGCACTTAAATTTTCGGCAAAGACAGAACTACAAGGAACTTAAAAATGAGCCTCAAAGACTCGCTGCGCGTTATGGTTGTTGATGACATGTCCACCAGTCGTGGAATCCTGACACAGTGTCTGGATGAACTTGGCATTAAAAACTATATGGTCGAAAACAACGGGCAATCAGCCTTTCAGAAGATCACGACCAATCCGGTGCATCTGGTTCTGTCGGACTACAACATGCCCGGCATGGATGGTCTCGGATTGCTGAAACACATGCGAGAGAACCGGGTAACACAGCGAACCGGGTTCATTTTGGTTACCGGCAAACCAACACCCGAAGTGGTTGAAGTGGGCCGTCGCCTTGCGATGAATAACATCATCCGTAAACCGTTTACGGTGGCCACAATGAAGCAGGCTATCGAACAAGTTGTAGGGCGTCTGTAATCATGGATCAGAATGGCAACTCTCTGACCAATCTTTGCGCGGTGTCCGCCCGTGAGATGACGCAGCTTCAAGCCCAGGTACAGGGCCTTGAAGACGCGGTGTTCAGCATTCTCGAAAGCGACTCCGGACCGACAAGCAAGGATCGACAGGCGTTGCAGGATTTTGATTTGGTGGCGCAAACGCTGGCGGGTTTGGCTGGATTTTTCCAGCGCGTGCAACTGCAAAACGAAGACACCGGCAGACCAGATCTGGTCCTCGCTTCCGAACCGGTTACTCTACAAAAGCTGCGCGATCGGCTGCGTGGCGCTGTTGATTTAAACACTGCCTGAAAGTCGGCAAATAAATAGACCAAGTCGCATCGCCTTGTCTGGGGCGCTGCGGCTTTTGTCGTTTGGTTGACTACTTCAAATAAAATGTGACCTGCCCGGCAGCAGTTTTCCTTTCTTTTTGCAAACTTGACACGATAGACTACTCCACATTGGGTAGCTGGGTTGTTGGGTTAAGGATATGACTGCATTTTTGCGGATTTTCGGAATATTGGTTTTGGCGCTTGCTCCGGCTCTTGGTCAGGCAGACACGCGCCGCATCGCCCTTGTAATGGGCATGTCTGAATATCAAACTCTACCGTCGTTGGAGAATACCAAGAATGATGCAACTGCCATGGCCGCGATGCTTAGCAGTATCGGGTTTGATGTTACCCTGTCCGTTGACGCAGGGGTGGCTGAGATTGATCAGCTACTAGATGATTTTGCCTTCCGTTCAGAAGTTGCCGATCTGGCGCTGATCTATTTTGCGGGCCACGGAATCGAGGTCCAGGGTGAAAACTTCCTCATCCCAGTCGATGCAGCCGTGCAAACTAACCTCGACGTGCAACGACAGTCAATGTCACTGAAGCGCCTGTTAGGGGCCGTGGATCGCGCGCGCAAGATGCGTATCGTTATTCTGGACAGTTGCCGTAACAACCCGCTTGGTGATGCCATCGCATTGGATGGCGGCGCAATTGATACCACAAGTGTCGATGGCACCCGCGGGACCGGTGGCGGGATGGCAGCAGCAGATCCTGAGCGCGGAACACTGGTGGCTTTTGCGGCGCGTGATGGGCAGGTTGCGCTTGATGGAACCGGCGTCAACAGCCCTTATGCTCTTGCTCTTATGGACAAAATGGCTCAACCCGGCCTAGAAATCAGTCTGATGTTTCGTCAGGTCCGTGATCAAGTTCTAAACCAAACCGGCAACCTGCAAGAGCCACATACCTATGGGTCACTGACGGGGGTCCCTTTCTATCTGGCTGGCGCGGCTGAGGGTCAGGTTGATGTGGCCTCGTCCGCTGCGATTGATGCTTGGGCCGCTTTGCGCCCCGATCAAGAGGATCAGTTGCTGGCGCTGGCGGATTTGGGCGACACCCGTTCGATGTTAGGCTTGGCCTATATTCGCTTGAACCCCAACGAAGGGCGATTTGATCCGAAAGCTGCGGTCTCATTCTTGCAACGTGCCGCTGATGCAGGTTCCCCTGAAGCTCAATTTGAATTGGCTAAGCTATATGAACGCGGAACCGGGGTGAGTGTGGATCATCCGCGGGCTCTGAAGTTGTATCAAGCTGCAGCAGAACAAGATTTTGCTGACGCAATAAACGATCTTGGCTTTCTGCATTACCAGGGAGGCTTAGGCCTGCCCGCAAACCCGCAAAAAGCTTTAGAATTTTTCGAACGTGCAGCCGACCTACGCCACCCGCAGGCTCAGTTCAATTTTGCCGCGCTGATTGATGATGGGCTGATAGCAGACAAAGGCCCAGACGATTCGGCCCACTATCTTTACCAGGCGCTTCGCACAGGCAGCTCGGATGTACTAACTTTGCTGAGCGAACGACCCACAATGTTTACGGACCAAACCCGACGTGCATTGCAGGCCAGGCTAAAAGAAAACAGTTTTTATCAAGGTGCCATTGATGGTGACTTTGGCCCAGGCACACAGCGCGGTATTCGCCGGGCCTATGGGATTGAAGAATAACTATTGCTTTGTAAAGAATTGGATGAACCAAATGGCATTGCTACGCCTTGTGCTTTTGTCACTTCTAGTGACGATATTTATCCCCCAAGCCGGATGGACCCAAACTGATAGTCCAACGCATGAAACCAGTGATTACCCTGACGACGGTGCCGACAACGAGGCGCATGATGACGAGAAGCCAGGCCTAAGCGATGCAAGTCAGCTTGTTACGCAACTGGCTGATATTTCAGCACTATGTAAAGGGGCCGGTGTCTATGCGATCGATTGTCTCGCAGAGCGCTTGGAAACGCTGGAAAAGGAAATGCACTCTTTAGTAGGATATGGCGATGCGCGGCGCATTCTCAGAGATACTGCGGCGCAACTGGAACAGATTGCGCAGAATAATTTAGACCAAAACCAATCCAGGGCCCGAATGCAAACAGCTGATGGAAACCAGCGTTCAACCCGGCCATTGGCTGCAGTATCCCCTGCCCGACGCCGCCAAGCACTATCACAAGCAGTCGCCGTATTGGCCGAGGCCGAAACCCAGTTATTGCGTTCAGCTGAAACTTCGGCACGACGCTCGGTGCAATATCAACAAATTGCTGCGGCGCTCGGGTCTAACAAAGTATTGTTACGCTCCAGCTGAATTTGGCTATAGCTTCCCTTCTGCCAGCCATTGGTCCAATTGGCGGCGACTGATTTCGAAATGCATACTATCTTCACGTCTGAAACCAGCGCCCCAAACCCAACCTTCATCGTTGAAAAAGTCGGCGATGATAGTCAGGCCCAGTTGTGTTTTACCATCGGTGAAATTGTCCAGTTGCCCGTCAATGTTTAGATCAACTGCAAGTCCGTAACTATGCGTGGAGAGCGAATTTTGTGTGCCGCGAATACGACGCACGCAAAGCGCGCCAGCAGTGTTGATCCGACTGTACAAATCGGGATCAGCTGAGCGGATGTTTTCAAACACCACTTGCAGGCTGGTGATTGCAGGTTGCAGCATACTAACGCGAATGGGCCCAACCTGGGTCGTGACCAGTTTTTCCTTCAGTTCAGGGTTGGTCATGGGCTGGCAGTTGTCGTTCAAATCCGGGCGCGGACGGCCTAATTTTTCGGACAGATAAGAACCGCCCGCGACACGTAATCCGTGATTGACGTTCAATCGGTCGGCAATCAATACCACCTGTGCATAATCCAAATCGGCACCTTCGGTCTGGTCCCAGATTGCGCGTTCACCATCCGCATCTGCTGTGGCTGGTGCCCCACCGCTACCACCAATAGGCAACCGAGCCACCTCACTTTTTAGCTCAGATAATCGCCCCTGCAAATCTTCGATTTGCTGGCGCAGCATTTCTATTTCAATCCGAGCGGTAGAATCGACTGCCGCTCCTTCAAATCCTTCTTCAGACAATGCCCATTTCAAGGCAAACCAGATGCCAGGCAATAACATCAGGGCAACGGCAATAATAATTGCAGGTAAAACGCGCATAGGGTCCTCACACTTAATATCGCCAATTCAGCCCGTTTCAGCGTTGCGAGTAAAGCCTTTCGTGAGAATATGGAGAAAAACCTTACCTTTTGAAAATACATCTACCTCGTCAAAGCCATTGGCACGGTCCCGGCGGTGGTATAGGCTGACAATTGTAACTTTTTTAGTAGGAGATGTGTTGTGGTCCGTCTCAACGTCTTATTTTCGAGTTTACTAATTGCCGGCCTTGGATCCGCTCCTATCGCCTTGGCTCAATCTTCGACTGAACTTTCGGTCGAAGAAATCACTGCCGCCTTCAAAAAGCAAAAAACCCGTGGGCTGATCATCGTACCAGCTACGGCAGACGAAAGCGCCACTGAGACCAGCGCGACGGAAACGGCAACTGTCGCCGCCGCTGCATCAGAGGACTATGAGCCGGTAGATCGACAATCGCAAATCAACGTGCAGATCTCTTTTGATTTTGACAGCGCCGCCTTGCGCCCTGATCAACAACCAAAACTGGTCAACATGTGCAAGTCGATGCAGCTTTTGGAAGGTACAGTGTTTCAAATCATTGGCCATACAGACAGCTCTGGTTCAACCTCTTATAATGAACGGCTTTCGTTGCTGCGGGCTCAAGAAGTGCGGCGCCATCTAATTTCGTCCTGCGGAGTAGATGAAAATATGCTCAAAGCAATTGGTATGGGTGAAACGGCTCCATTTGATGATGCCGACCCACGTGGCGACATCAATCGTCGGGTTGAATTCCAAGCTCTTGGCTAGGATGTCGCACGTTACTGATGGTACTTATACGCCGGGGAGGGCGTTATAATGGATTCTCGCCCCGGTGACTTGTTTCAACCTGGCGACTTGTTGAACAATACCTATCGCATTGAAACCCTTTTGGGCCGCGGTGGGACATCAGATGTTTACAAGGCACGTTCGGAGATATCAGGCAATCTGGTAGCGCTGAAGGTTCTAAAACAGGAATTGGCTGGCAACGAAGACTTTACTGTGCTGATGGCCCGCGAGGAAAATATTCGCGAGATCCGACATGATGCAGTTGTCAGGTACTCTGAAAATCACCGCACCCCGGATGGCCATATCTATCTATTGATGGATTTCATTGATGGTCCGGGCCTAGATAGAAAACTAAAGCAAGGCCCGATGTCGGCCGAGGATTTGCTTATTGTCTGTCGCCGGGTAGCCGAAGGGCTGCAGGCGGCACATTCCCGAAACATTGTTCACCGAGATCTCAGTCCGGACAATATCATCCTGCGTGGCGGGGATCCTTCGCAAGCAGTGATTATTGATTTTGGTATCGCCAAAGACACTAACCCTGGCGCCCAAACCATCGTTGGCAATGAATTTGCCGGCAAATACTCTTATGCTGCTCCAGAACAGATGAGTGGCAACACTGACGCCCGTGCGGATATTTACTCTTTAGGGGCATTATTGCTGGCCAATTTTCGCGGTGCGGCTCCCAATTTGGGGTCCAATCCGATGGAGGTGGTTGAAAATAAACAAAAACCTCTGGACACTTCAGGCGTTCCGCAGCCCCTTCGGGGACTGATAGATCGGATGTGTGCCCCGGATGCAGATCAGCGTCTGGCAAGTGCAAGTGCCGTTTTGGCCTATCTCGATGCACCACAATCCGAAGAGCCCAAAGACAAGGAAGCTCCTGTCGAGGAGGCACCAGACGAGGCAACTGTGATTGCTTTTCCCACAGAAAAGCCCGCTATCAAATCCACTGCCCCTGAACCCAAACAACCCTCACGCGGGCCAAAAATCGCGGTTGGTCTGGCAGCTGTTCTAATAGCCTCTGCGGCTGGCGGCTATTTCTCCGGCCTGTTTGATGATTTCCTTCCATCGCCATACCCCTCAGCAGATCCCTATACATTGATTGTGGAAAAACTTCCGGAAGGCACCGCGCAAGCGGTAGGATATATGCCATCCGAGAACTCCCGCGAGGCGCTGAGCAAACTGGTTGACAGCGAAGAGGTATCTCTGGCCTCTGGTGAAATCGCCGACAGCTGGGGGCAGGACGTAATTGCAAGTTTACAGCCACTGGAAGAGCTGGAAGAATGGCGTTTTGTGGTGTCCAACAACAAGGCCAGACTGACCGGCACGACCAAAGATGCTGACTTGTTGGCACGCCTAAATGCTATTTTTGGATCGGGACTGCCCGGGGCTTTGGAAGGCAAAGCCGACATCTCTTTTGTGTTGCCAATTCTACCTGTGGCCGATGTCCGCTCCATTTTGTTGGCCCAATCGGATTGCGGTTTATTGCAAGCCCCACTGAGCGGTTCGGTCGAAGGGTATGGCCCCAACGATTCAATCACCATTACCGGCCAAGTGGCCGAGACCGCCACACGGGTTAATTTGTTTGACGCCCTGCGTGCCCTGGCGGGAGAACGTAAAGTGGTGTTGGATCTTGAGGTTTTGAATCCAACCCTTTGCCTGATCGAGCAACATTTGCCCAAGGCCCCATCTGGCGCCGCAACGGTGGCCTTTACCGTCGGTGATCGCAACGAGCCAAACCCTTCCGGACGGTTTTTTGTTGGTGAAAACCCAGTCATTGATGTTGTGTTGCCGCCCGAGATGACCTCGGGCTTTCTAACGGTATCTATTCTTGATGTCTCGGGTAACGTGTTTCATTTGTTGCCAAATATATCGCGCCCTGACAGCTCTATCGAGACATTGCGCAATGGCCGTGACGGCGAAGTTCGAGTTCGGGTGGCATTTGGATTAGATGCGTCGTCCACTGGTGGCGGTATTGCGTTTAAGGTCGATGACAGTTCACTTGGAAAAAGCAAAATCCTAGTTTTGCACTCCTCGTTGCCACTGTTCGACGGAATGCGCCCAACATCCGAGAGCGCAGTAGGTTTTGCTGAAGCCTTGCAAACCAGTTTCGAAACGGATGCAGGTCGGATTTTGTCACTGGATAGCAAGTTGCTGATAACAGCCCGTCCCTGACATGGAACGTGGTTGAAATAATTGTGTTACAGCACGTCCACGACAATGGCCGAAATATTGTCAGCGCCACCGCCCGCTAAAGCGACCTGCACCAGCCTCTCGACCACAGTTTCAATTGGGGTCGTACCAAGAATATCCTGCAACATAGAAAATGTAGCATATTTGGTTAGCCCATCCGAACAGATCAGAAACCGATCTCCTGTTTGAGCCTGACCACGAATTTTATCCAATTCCAGTTCATCACCAACGCCCACTGCGCGGGTTATTGCGTTGGATTGCGGATGCTGTTCGGCTTCGTCCCAGGTCATTCTACCGGCTAGTACATATTCGGCCACGGATGAATGATCCGTTGTCAGCATCTCAATCAGGCCATTTCGTAACCGATAAATGCGGCTGTCACCGGCCCATAGCCCGACGAAATGCCCATTGGCCATCATCAGTGCTACGACCGTCGCTCCAATCACCCCAGAACCGCGCGCTTCAGCTTCGGCTCGTATTAACCGATGGGCCCCGCTAATGGCATCACGCAGAGCATGCATACGCGCGGCGGGCTCCAGACCCAGTGGAATCATTGCCACTGCATCGGCCACCGCCTGACTGGCAAAATCGCCAGCCTGATGCCCCCCCATGCCATCTGCAACCAACCATATGTTGTGATCTGGAAGCGCCAGAACGGCGTCCTCGTTTACTTTACGCTTCAGTCCAACATGTGTCTGCACTGTGTAGCGATAGTTGTGCAATTGGCTCATAACGGTCGTGCCTCGCTCCAGATTGGCGCCGCCAGATCGAACAGCCCCATCGCGGCGTTTCCGCGAGGCAATCCCTGACTAATCATCAAGCGCGGGACCCCGTCCAAAATGGTTGTCCAAAGACTGGCACCGCTGAACTTTTGCCCCAACAAATCCCCGGCCAAAAGGCTGGGTAACGCCGCCGTACTGTCTGCTCCCGTCATGACCATACAGCCCTCGGCCCCACGCAAAGGTGGATGCACGCGCGGCGCGGGAATAGGTATTTCAGCCAGATCGCTGGCCAGTTTCTCACGTGTCATACTGTCCTCCAGTGCTGCCAGTGCCAGATCTTCCAACCTTTCAAAAAGTGCAGATTCAGCCAGATGCGCCAATGCCGCTGGCCCTGGTGTGGGCAAGGCAGCCATCAACGTCAGCGGAAATCGCCGCCCTACCCGATCAACCGACGGCATCAGCACGCCAATCACTTTTTCTGTCCCCGCTAAACCGGGTGACAAAGTGAACCTCCAAATTGGGGCCGACATATAGTAGCCATCCCAGTACGGCCCATGGGAACCCTGCCCGGCCAAAAGCACACCTTGCAACCAATCATCCCAAACCCGCACAAACCCAGGCGGCGGTGCAATCCGGAAAAAGTCGCCAACCGATGGCATCTTACCAAAAGCTCCAAACCCCATGACCATCACATCGACTTAGGGCAATTGAACTTTGCCATCGCTGGTAGCGCAAAGGGATTGATAACCGATCCCGACTGTAACTCGAACAACGCCAACCGACCTCCTACCCGGAAATTGACCCGGCGACGGTCAGATACATTGGTGCGCCGCACCTCGGCTGCATCCAAAAGGCGGAACCAGGCCCAGGGTCCATCCCGTGACATGGTGTTTTCATTATCACGTTTCTTGGGAGACAGCGTAATCCGTGCCAAGCCAACAGCCCCCGGCCAGGTCACAGCAACCGGAGTCGGCGAACCCGAGCGATGACCATAGGCAACCTTTGACCCATCAATTTCCAGCAAAACCTCTTTGGCTTTGGGGTCCAGTGCTTTGGGTGTGATCTGGAATTGAACAGCAGGCGTTGGTCCCGTAGCAAAAAAGGCGTCGCGAATTTCAGCCGCATATTGCATCTGAACCAGGACTGCCGGGCTGATCCCCAGATCGACATCATTGACCCGCTTCCAAGTCCAGGGACGAGTCCGAGTATCAACGTATTTTGCCAGGTTCTCGTTGAAAAACCCATCAATCAGCCCACCGGGTGAAAACAGCTTGGCAAAATCTGCCATTGCCACATCTGCCCGCGCCCGTCTGTTGAATGGATAACGATTGTCCAACGCCTGTGTGCAAAACGGTAGAACAGAGGCTTGCCATCGTGCATTGATCGATGCGCGGGTGCCTTCTGATGTGATGCCCGACGACCCTGTTGAAATCTGCGAGGCCCAACGCTGCACAGGACCGTCGACCCGAGAGGCAGATTGCTGAAACTGCAACAGCGCCTCACCACCTGTGGCGACACCACTAAACGACATCTTGTTCAGCTCTTGATAGACCAGTTGCAGCGTCACCATCAGGTCATCCAACTGCGAAGGCTGTCCTTCTGGGCGTTGCACCAGATTGTGTAGCCATTGGAACCGCTCTTGAACATAAGATCCGGGCGGTTTTGGAGGAACACCCCCAGAGTCGCCTGTGGATTTCACCAGCGCTTCCAGCAGAATTTGACCCTGGATGGACAGATTTGACCGTGCTTCGATTGCGGCAACCTGCGAGGCCCCACCGGACAGCGCCGAAGTATCCAGCGCCGCACGTTCCGTAGCGAGGCTAGTTTCTTTGGACACCTCGGTCAGAATATTGGTGATTGGCGACGTTGGTCCAGACAACACATTGGTAACCTCAACCGCATGACTAAGCGATTCAAGTGGGATGATATCCACATCCCCCAGTAGGGTGTCATAGCGAGTGATGTAATCGTTGTAATACAGATCCAACACATCTCGGCTTAGTGCCAGTAACGCAGCGTTGCTCTGCTCCTCCTCGCTACGTTGTCCCAACACCCAGGCTTCGCGTTGGACCCGTTCGGCAACACTGACAGCTTCTGGCAGGAAGACGTCGTGGAAGCCGTCATAAGTGAAAATTCCCTCAATACCCTCATTCAAGGGCTTGCCCGAACTCCGCACCAGCACGCGTTTGACAGAAGGACCACCAACTTCGGTAAGGCGCCATTTCGGTAGGCTGGTTGCAGTGTTGGAATTGATGATGCCGTTGTAAACACGCTGTGCCAGCGGCAGCTCGGACAACAGCCCTTGAACCTGTGCAATCAGCGGCCCGTTCAGTGCCACTTCCTCCATCGGCTGCGTCAAGAGCGCCGTCATATGATCCATTAAATCGTTGCGGAGCTGCGCACGCGCAATACCCGGATATGCCACCAGCTCCCAATCGAGCCGCATCCATTCCTTGACCAGATCTTGATTCATTGGCCCCTGAAGGCCCAGCATCAAATAGATCTTCAGAGCCTCATACAATAGATCAGGGTTGTTGATGTTGCCTGTGATCTGCTCCTCAAGGCGCACCAGCAACCTTGGCAGCAGTCGTTGGTTCAAAGCGGCGCGATATGTCTGCGCTGCCTGTGTGCCAACCACCTCGCCTTGATACAGCCCATAGGTCAATTCGCGTTCAGGTTTGGGGTCGGACAAAACCGGGTTGGCAGGCAGATCACGCAGCAAATTCAGCGCTGCAGCCACAGGGACCAGATCTGTATCCCCTATTGGACTGGGAGGCAGAGTTGCTGCGGCGGCTTGGTAGGCTTCAACTTGCTTTTCGGCTTCTTCAATTAAGTCAGAATTTTTGAGAAAAGAATTCACCCACAAGCTACCCGTGGCCAATGCAACCAGAATCGTAGCAGTGATTGCAATCCTCCGTGTCCAGCGATAGCGGCGTTCTACCTTGTCATCAGCGGACACCAGCCCCGCCTCTGGGAACATCACGCCTTCGAACAGTCGCGTCAAAAAGAACGACCGGCCTGTCCCCTGCCCTGTCCCAATCGCCTGACGACCAATGCCAAAGGTCTGCGCCATGCCAAGCATCAACCGGTCAATCGGCGTACCTTCCTGCGTACCCGAGGCAAAATAAATTCCGCGCAGCATCTGTCTTTGATCGTAGCGGTTATCCTGAAACACCTCGTTCAAGAAATCCCGCGCAACAGTCCGAACCGAAGCCACCTGAGCCGGAAAGCCTGCCACCAGCGCCCGGCGTTGATGATCTGTTTCGACCTGCATTTTTTCCAGCAGCTGCGCATTCAGTTGCCCTAGCAACAATGCAAATTCTTCATCAAACCGCGCAATTGGAGGCTCGTCTTTCTTGCCCTTAGGCAAAGGCAGAGTGAAACCCCACACCTGTTCGCGGTCTTCTTTGCCCAATATGTCGTGAAACTCACTGAACCCAGCAATCAAATCAGCCTTAGTGAACAATACATAAACCGGGAACCGAACACCCAGCTTCTCTCGCAGTTCCGACAGCCGCCGCCTTACCGCCTGAGCGTGACCTTTTTGGGTGATTTCATCTTGTAAAGACAAGTCTGACAGAGAAATCGCAACGATAGCCCCGTTGATCGGTTGCCGCTTGCGGTATTTCTTAAGCAACCCGAGAAATCCAATCCAGGCTGCATTGTCGGCCTCAGCATCGCTTTCCTGAGTGGTGTACCGGCCAGCGGTATCGATCAAGACTGCATCGTTAGTGAACCACCAATCGCAGTTTCGTGTGCCGCCTACCCCGCCAATGGCCGCTTTGCCCAATTTTTCAGCCAGCGGAAACTGCAACCCGGAATTGACAATAGCCGTGGTCTTGCCTGCACCTGGCGGGCCAATCATCACATACCAAGGCAAATCATTCAGATGGCGTCTGCCATTTTTGGACTTGCGCAGCTCAACCATCGCTAGTTTGAACTTGCCGCGCAGCTCGCCGATCTCCTCGGCCAGCATATCATCTTCGCTGGTATCGACCGACTCGGCAATTTCATCGGTCATCTCGCGGTCTTTGCGACGACGACGCCAGAAAATGAAGCCGATCAACAGCAGGAAAAAGATCCAGATCAGGACAATGGTGATAATCCGAGCTTTTTCGGTATCAAATGGACGCCATGTTTCGCCACCAATTAGCGGGGCAAAGTACCAGACACAGGCAGACAGAACCGCTGCAAAAATCAGTAACAACGAATAGATCGATTTGAACAGCGGTACGATATAACGGCGGATCATTGGTCACTCTCCTGCACCAGCAGTATTTCGATACGCCGATTGCGGGCGCGACCCTCGCGGGTACCATTATCTTCCAGCTGTTCTTTGTCAGCGCGGCCCTCTGCGGACAGACGGCTTGGATCAGTCAGAACCGCCGCCATACCCGCCATCACCGATTTAGCGCGCGCAAGCGACAGGTGCATATTCGACGGAAAGCGGGACGACCGGATTGGTACATTGTCCGAATGACCAACCACAATCAGTTTGCCTTTTTCTTCATTCAGAGCCAGCGCCAGACGGTCTATCCGAGGCACAAAATCGGCAGCGAGTTTGTCCGATCCCGACCCAAACATTCCAGACCCGGCCACCCGGATGATCAACGTGTTCCCCTTTTGGAAAACTTCGACAATACCTTCGCTAATTTCCGGTTCCAGAAATCCAGACACCTTAGCAATTTGGTCCTCAACGGTGGGCGGAGGTGGCGGCGGAGGTGGGGGTGGAGCGCGCCGTTCCAATTCGGCTACCGGCCCGGAATCTACAATGGACAGCTGACCAATCACCCGCTCTGTCTGGTTCGACAGGGCCCAGGACAAACCAACAAACTGCATCCCCAGCAACATTATGGTCACGGTTAATGCAATCCAGACCAATCGCCACGCCGACAAGGCTTTAAACGGTCTTTTCAGGCCTTCCCAATGTGGTGCAAGATCGCGTTCAACTGGCCCGCGTTGTGCCCGAATGATCCGCGCCAATGCCCCCCGGATTTGCATGTGTTTTTCCGGCCCGCCTTGTTCAACCCGCAGTCGGCCCTCAAATCCCAGCGACATGCACATATAGAGGAATTCCAACATATCGATATTGCTGCCCGGCTCTTTCTCCAACCGTGCCAACAAGTCATAAAAACGGTCACCGCCAACGGTTTCGCGGTGAAAAGTGCCAACCATCGACTGCAAACCCCAGCTGGACTGGCCTCCCCATGGGGTATTTAGCACCACATCATCCAGCGTTGCGCACATCGCATAGCGGGCAATTTTAACCGTCTGCGCGGCTATCCCGGCCTGCAGGGCACGGTTTTCAAACCCGCGCACCTCAGCCACAACACTTTGGCGGAGTTTATCCGGGTCCATGTGCTGGGCGCGGTTACGAATGCGGCTGATCAAAGCAAACAACGTTGACGCACAGGCCGTCAGTTGGTTCATCCCCGTCAAGGCCATCTGCGATGTTTTCCCAGATGTCGGCGCAGTCGCAGCGGACGGAGTCGGAGCAGCCTGAGGCACACCAAAGGCATCGCCGCCTGCAACTGGTGCCGGTGCTTCCGACATCATTGGCGAAGGTTGTGGCGTCGCAGTTCTACGACCCCCGGGATTGGGTCGGATGACCGTTTTATCGGTGTCATTCGGTTCCGCAAACGGGTCGTCGTGATCAGCCATGTATTATCCCCGTTTAAGTGTTGCGAATGGCCCAAAGTTCCATCTTCAGCCCCGGATATTGCCCCGACACATGCACAGCGATACCACCCGAGGTGGTCATCTTGCGCCAATAGGGACTGTCACCATCCATCTCAAAGTAAACCACACCAGCGTGGTAAGGTATTTGGCGCGGCGCCACTGGCAAAGGTCGCAGGGTGATCCCCGGCAGCGCCGAGTTGACCAGCTGGCGAATTTCCTCGACTGGACCAATTTTTGCCTGACCTGCAAAATGACGACGCACATCTTCCGCTGGGATGTCGGCGTTCACAGCCAGTACAAAACCTGCATTACCCAACAATTTGCGATCGGCAATGACCCCAACAGAAATGCCATATTTGCGCGCTTCCAGCGGGATAGAAATTGCCGTCTGTTCCAGCACAGAACTGAGGTATTGCCGCAGTGTGCGGATCAAAGGTGCATAACACGCGCTTAGATTGTCATGCGTGTAGGGTGGAAACTCTGGCACTTGTTTGTCGGTCGACATCAGCACTGACAACTCCCCTGCCAGCGCCGCGCAAGTGACAAATAGAGTCTCAGGGTGCAGATTTTCGATGTTTGCCATATGGCGCACCACCGGCAACATCCGGTTGACCACCATCAACAACATGAAATCTGAAACCTCGGCCGCCCCACGGGTTGTCCCCCCTTCGGCCAACCGGCCCGAGAGGGCCTCCATCCGATGTGCTAATAGCCCTTCCAGTTCGCGCAAAAAGCCGGAAAGTGCAGGCGCAGCTCTGATATCCATACAGGACGGAATATAGGCTTGATCAAGGATTATTTCCTTATCGGGGCGAACTTCGATAATGCGGGCGACGGGTACTGACAAGCGGTCGGCAAGATCGTCCACTTCAAGCGCGAACTGCAACCGCATCTTGCCCACATCCAGATCTACCGGCTTGCGTTCGCTGCTGGTAACATCGCTGACCTCTTGCTTAGACGGGCGCAAACGGCTCGCAGACATTTCTGCCCCGGACAGATCCACCTCAACAGCGCCCTGACGCCGTTGTGGTACGGTCAAATAGACCACGCAGTCTTTGATTGTTGTTGGCACTTCCAGTGCAGGCGGGTGCGGATCGGCCATAGGCACCCGAAACACTGTGCCATCATGTGTCAGGCCTTCACAGCTTTTTAGTGCAAACTGTCCAACTTTCAGGGCCTCATGGTCGATTTCCAGCCCATTTACACCCCAGGCATAGGGGCGCATCCGACGCGCCAACCCAGTCACCAAAGCCTCGGTATAGCGATCAGATTGCTGGAAATGATGCGGTTGCAAAAACAACCCCTCGGTCCAAAGCACTTTACTGTCCCAGGACACCTGGTTCTCCTCATTCTAGTTCGGCGTAATTGGCGCCGTTTATTCCTTTAGCCTGTCCAGCTGCTGCTTATAGGCACGCGAAAATTCGCGGCTGAACAAGTCATGAAAATCATTTTCTGCCTGGTCCGAAATCTCGGTATACAGTTGTTCATAGACATCCCAGTAGCGCGCCTTTTTGCCCTTAAGCAGCCCACCTAGCCCACTTTTTTTCTCGATCTGTGTTTCCAGTGTTTTGGGATCTAACCGTTTTAAAACACCTTTCAGCGCTGCTTCCATTCCGGTCAGCATTGCCACCTCATGGGCCTTAATATCGTTCAGCGCCTGTTCGGCCGCAGTTTCCGGACTCAGGTACCCCTTGGTGGCTGGGCGCACCATAGCCTCTATCGCTTGCTCCGGCGTGATAGAAAACTTAAGCGGATTGTTCCCCCCGGAAGATATCATTGTCTGCTCGATACGGAACTCTGACTTAATCGAGGCTCGGGTCATCAAAATTTCACGCAGCCCAGTAACAAGAGTACGCATTACTCGGCCCATACGCGCCAGTGCATTGTGATGGTCTTCGGCATCTAGCTTCAGATCTTCAATCCCTAAACCACGTAAGAAGGACTCGATCGCATCAGATTTTTCGGCACTGCTAGGCGGTGCTGGTGGGGATTTTGCTTCGGGTGGCTCGTCAAGCTCGACAGGTCGAGCCGCAGGCTGAAGCGTAATAGAATCATCCGGTGCAACCTCGAGTTCCGAGACGTCCTCTGGAAGGGCTTCCTCAATCAGAGATCCCGCTGCCGGTAGTTCCTCTGCTGGCGACGGTGCACTGGGGGGTAGTGTTGTTTCAGGTTGGGGATCAGCTTGTTCGCCAATACCGGACAAAAAGTCATCATCCCAGTCGTCAGGAATTGCTGCGGTAGACTGTGCCATTTGTGGCGCAAACGCGTCCTGCGCTGAAGGATTGTGGGTCGGCAGACTAGCGCCCTCCCCTTCCCGCCCATCAACAGGTTTTTGGAAAAATGGATCTTCTTCTTGCCCCATCGGCGGCAGCAATTCGTCAATAGGATCCACTGGGTTTATCTGCGACGGTCCGGTTGGTGTAGGTGTCCCCAAAAGATCATCCAGAAAATCTCCGCCAGGCCCAGCATCATCCAACAGTTTCATTGGGTCCGGCGCGTTTTCCGCCATTCCGTGTGAAGCAGAAGCCTGCGCAGCTGGGGCCGCGATCATATCGCCAACCTCCGCCAGCTCACTGCGGATCTCCACCACCATTTCATAATTGCCAACACATAATACATCCCCGTTGTTCAACGGGGTTGGCGTACGGCCTAACGGGATTTTGGAGTAGTTCAGGAAGGTGCCGTTTGAACTGAGATCAACCACAACCACATTGCCGTTGTGGTCCTCGATCACACAGTGATTGCGTGACAACAATTGGTCGGGATCGGGTAGCACCAAATCATTGCTGTCGCCACGCCCAACCGTCAGGCTGGGACCACGCATTGGAACTGGTGCGGCATCACCGGGAATGGTGCCCGAACTTTGGAATTTTAGTGTCACTGCCATTGGTGGCGTCATCCTCCAACCAAAACCGTGAACTCGCCTTTGACGATCATACCCCCGCAGGCGGCATTATCCATGATCCGTGCTGCAGGCAAACCGCAGATCAATACCGTCATTGACCCTTTGATAATGGGGTGCGGTGGCGCCGCGGTACACATATCCGTCAACCGTGCTGCAGGTAGCTTTCCGACTAGCACGGTAACAGCGCAAGGCGGCAGAATCGGTGTCGGCACTGGAAGCACCGGTGGAGGTGGAATCGACGGCAACATGCAGGCGTGCAGGTCCGATACGCGAGCTTGGGGCATTCCCATATCTTAACCTTCTCCTTGTTACGCTTGGTCGTCCATGGCATGAACTGGTTCCATCTGCCCATTACCGCCGCGCCCAATGTTCAGCGCGCGCTCAACCAGTACGCGGCCATGCTCTTCAAACTTATCAGACAATTCCGATAAGGCCACCATATTCATAGCAAAAGCCGCTGTTTCCGATGCCCCTGCCGGAGCAGGATATTGTTTCAAATCTCCCGGACCAAGGGTGCCGTCACTATACAGTACGGCCAGTGCACAATTCACCGTGTCATCGTCGACATAGGCATTGTCCAACGTGATCCGAGCCGCATCGCGGTTTTCTTCTGAAGGTTCATAAACCCAAGCCTCAGCAGCGGTTAACGACGGCGGATCTTTATCTGAACGCGGCCCAATGTAATCGCGTGCGGCCATACAGGCCCACCAGACCCGCTCACGTGGTGGCAACAGAATTGCCAATAACCTCAACAGATCCACCAGTGCACCTTTGTCGTTCAACTCTTTCAGCACCACAGAAGCCTCTGCCGTCGGCGGTGACTGAAGCGGGGTTTTCAACATAACATTGGCACGCGACAAAAGTTTTGCCACAGGGTCATCAGGCATTTTCACCAGGTCATTGAACATCATTGTCGTCATTCTTCCCACCTAGTTGATCATCGTCAGACCGCCCTTAAGGGTCAGCATGCCATCACCCTTGACAGTTGTCATCGGTGCCTTTGCTTCAACCATTCCAGAGCCTTCGATTTTGATCATTGGTCCTTTGATTGTCACCCCAGAATTATCGATCTTAATCGAAGATCCGCCAACCGTAAGTAAAATTTCAATGGCCGCTGTCATCTCGATTTTTCCAGAACTGACATCCACTGTCATGTTACCCGTTTTCACAGTGGTCGCATCATTCCCGGTAATGGTCTTGGTGTGCTTGCCTTCAATGGTCTGTGTCTTGTCAGTCTTGATCTCGATTTCCTGAGACCCCGTTTCGATGGTGAAGTAATGATCTCCTTCTAGCAACGTTTCCGTGACGTGCTGTTTAACCACTTTGCTTTCACAGCCGTCCTCGTCATGCGCTCCGGCATCAATCTCATCCAGACCTATTGTCACCACCGATTTATTCTTAACCAGTCTTTGGTGATCTTTTTGCGCCTGTACGCGCATCAACTCTGCGTCTTTTTTATCCTCGAACATCCATTCATTGTAACCGCCACCGCCTTTGGATGAGTTGGTTTTGAACCCCATCTGCGTCTGATTATCGGGGAGTGCGTAGGGCGGCATTGTATCTTTGTTGTACAACATGCCGGTGCAAATTGGCCGATCTGGGTCCCCTTCCTCAAACTGGATGACCACTTCTTGGCCCATGCGCGGCACCGCCACCATACCCCAGCCTTTGCCTGACCAGGGCGTCACCACACGCACAAAGCACGAAGATTTCTCATCATCTTCGCCTTCGCGATCCCAATGAAACTGCACCTTGATACGTCCATGTTCATCGGTCCAAATCTCTTCGCCACTTTGCCCCACAACCGTGGCAGTATGCAGCCCGGCAATTTCAGGCCAGGCGGTATTCAGTGGTGCGCGAAACTGATCTTGCTTGGGAATAGCTCCAAAAGTAGAGGCATAGGCATCGCCTTTCATTTCTTCCGGGAAGTCCATATTCTTGGCCTTCAGGTCATGGCGCATCTCTTTTCCATCAGGACCCTTCCTACGCCGACTCTCTCGCTCAGAAAAGTCGCTGGCCACCTGCAAATAGTGAACTGTATCCACCACCAAATACTCGGCATTTGCTTCGCGTTCAGGATGGTTTTTCAGTTTGAACGTATATCCCGTTCCCATAGTCCGCACACTTGTCGCACCCCGCCAGCGTTTATGCCGGATCGCTTCAGCTTCCATCCGGACCCGTGCCTGCGTGTTTCCCAACCCCGAATTTTTGCGATAATGGCCAGGATAGTCATAGACCTCGTAATCCTTGTGCGGGTGGGTCCCTTTTTCGATTTTGTTGTTGACCTTAAGATCCGCTGTAGGTGACAGGAAATCAAAATCGTTCAACGTTACCTTTCCTTTAGTCAGAACCTCTTCTTTGCCCCATTCGGCGACGTGGTCCTTGCGCCGTCGGTCCGCATCATCACGCGCATGAAATTCAACAGTCGAATTGCCGTTAATAGGGGAATGGCCACTAATGCCATCACAGAGAAGCAGTTTCTCGGGCGCGTTCTTATCGCTGGTGCTATCAAAGTAGTAATAGATTCCCTCCTCCTCCATCAGGCGGCAGAGAAAATCAAAATCGCTTTCCCGGTATTGCAGGCAATATTCGCGTTCTTCATAGCTGCCGCTTGTCCGGTCACGAAAATCGTTGAGCCCATATTCCCCAAAAAGCTGTTTGATGATGTCGAGCGCTGAAATGTTCTGAAACACCCGACAATCCTGTGTCCGGGTCAGCAGCCAGAACCATGGGCGCACTTCGGCGACGTAATGACCATACCCATCGCGCATCCCAAGGTTTTCAACCGAAATGCACAGGCCAGAAAACTTCTGATCAGTACCATCTTCGGTCTGCACATGCAGATTCATAGTATGGCCAACAATCTGATCCAGCTTCTCGGACTTGTTCTTAGACTGGAATTCGACCGTGGTTTCGGTCAGCTTGCTCAACCCCTCACGCACGATGGCGCGTTTCAACAGCAGTTCGCGAGCCTTGTAGCTACCTGACATCCAAACCAGGCTATGCTCATGTGGTTTACTTTCGGCCATGGCGCCTCCTTTCACCGGGGAAAACCGGGCGCAAAAAATATGTTAACTCATCAATCACTGACATCATAAATCATCCAATAAGGCGGCCAGGTCTTCATCCATGTCGCCGTCGTCATCGCCATCATCATCGCCAAAGCCGGCGAGAAGATCGTCCAGGTCGCCGTCATCGCCTCCCAGATCCAAATCGTCTAACCCCAGATCATCTTTATCATCCTCCTCCGCGTCCACAGACGCAACAGGCTTTGGATCCGGTGGTGAGGGTTTCGGCGCGGGCACCCCGGTCCAAGGGCCCAGAATTTCTCCTCCGGCAAGCGACGCAAAGGAGGTCAGACGGATTTCATCCCGCCCTTTGACCGAAGAAACAGCCATGAAACCACGCTCTTGTGCCAGCGCAATCTTATCCAAGTTGATGTTACGCTCTGTGCAGGGCAAGGCCACCTGATCGCCGTAACGATCATTGACATAGTGGAACGGAATCTCGCCCAGCGACATAATTTTCCCCAATCCCATCGAAGCGCCGTTTTGCTTGAAAGACCTCGCCAGAAGAATTGCCACCAGCACCACCGGATTGGCCCAAAGCATTCCACGCAGCCCTTCAGCCTCGGTGAACTCCTCAAATTCAAACTCGTAGATGGGTTCACTTTTGGTCCCATAAGGGCGGCGCAGCATAAACCGTGGAGATACCAGCCCCAGATGTCCTGCCTCTGCCATACCGCGCAGCGTATCCCAGGCCGACGCTACCAGGGCAGGCAGTTTGGCTTTTTCCGTATCCAGGAACCCGGGTGAAATACCTGCAAAGAATGGCGCATCAACATGCGCCGCAACCCGCGCAATCCGGCCCAACAGTTCAGCATGTGGCGGCGTTTCCTCAAACTGATACAGCCCGATCAACGCCGAATATCCGCCTCGGCCATTTTCCTCGTCCAGTGGTTCACCTGTCAGCAATCGAACAAACCCACTTTCTGTCAGGTCTTCGGCTGCAGCTAGATCGGCGGCAAGCTCTTCGGCGGAGATATCGTACAACATCACTTCCAGCGTGTCATCGACCTCAACCGAACGTGCGATCAGATCAAGCGAGCGCCACTGCCCCTCAAGAGACTGAAATTCGGGGTGATGCAACACCATACGCATCGCATCCGAGAGGGCCTCGTCCACCGCGCCAATCATCGCCGTCGCATCGGCATCCGGCAGCGCCCGAATATGCGGTCCAACCACACGGGCCAACAAATCCTGCACCGGCGAAGCCTGCCCCAGCTGATTTTCAGCATCTCCGATTAGCTGTTGAAAGGCGCTAAGGCGACGATCGGCTGGCACTGCATTACCACCGGATCGTGGCTTGGGTGGCTTGACGCGATTGCCATGCTTTTCACCCCATGCGCGCAGGGTCTTGGCCGCATGATCCGCCGTTACTCCGCTTTGCAATTGTTTGCGCAGCCCCACCAGTTCTGAAAACAACTCAACGTTTTCATACAACTCATCCGGATGCAGGTCGTCCAGCCCGCCCAGCTTAACAGCTATCCCAGTGCCATCTTTACCAATTGGCAACAGCAATTCAGTGGCAAAACTCTCGATGACATCTTCAACCGTATCCGGATCCAGTAGGATTGCGCGGCGGGCCGCCAGTGCGTCACCTGTTTCAATCTGCCCTTTGGCAGCGCGGCCTGAAAAATCCCCCAGAATTGCTAGCCGGAATCTCTTGCGCACCAGTTTTTGAGGCTCGGGTCTGTCGCCGCTAATTGTCCCGTAAGCGAGTTCCGGTTCCTCATTCTGGTTGGTCTCAGCAGTGGCGGCTTTGTTGGTGTCATCACCACTGTCCAAGTCCCCCAGCAGATCATCCAGATCACTGCCCCCGTCGTCGCTGACGTCATCCAATCCGCCAAGCAGATCGTCCAGATCACCGCCCTCATCGTCGCTAGCGTCATCCAATCCGCCAAGCAAATCGTCCAGATCACCGCCCTCATCGTCGCTGGCGTCATCCAATCCGCCAAGCAGATCATCCAGATTACCGCCCTCATCGTCGCTGGCGTCATCCAATCCACCAAGCAGATCATCAAGATCCATCTCGGCATCATCCTCTTCAGCACCTAACAGTGCATCCAAATCCGTGTCATCCTCCTCCAGATCCCCCAGCAAATCATCCAAATCACTTCCAGTGTCCTGCGCTTCCTCCGCCTCTGACGTAGCTTCTTCCTCCAATCCAGAAAACAACCCATCCAGATCGTCATCTTCATCGTCTTCAGCCAGATCCAGATCTCCCAACAAATCATCCAGCCCCAAAGCCGCGGAATCATCTTCACTATCGCTAGACGTGGGCTCATCCGATTCCACCGCAGTGTTTGTATCCTCAGCGTCAATATCAGCCAGAAGTGCGTCCAACCCGTCACCGTCAGTTGGTGTAGCTGGAGCCTCTTCCTCCGTTAGCCCACTTAGAACATCATCTAGATCCAATCCCTCCGAACCGTCCTCTTCAGGGGAATCCAATCCTTCCAACATATCTTCCAACGAATTTTCTTCCGGCGTAGTCTCGGCTGCCTCAGGCAAACTGCCCAACGCCTCAGCAACAGGATCAATTTTCTGCTCTTCAGGTACCACATCCAAATCGCCAAGTAGATCCGCCAGGTCATCTACTGGCGCGTCTGCATCATCCGCAGTCACCTCCAACGCCGCGAGGTCGCCGAGCACATCGGCGCTGTCGTCCTCTTCTGGTGCGCCGATCTCTACCGCAGCCAGACTGTCCAAAGCGTCCGACGCGGTGGTGTCTTCTTCCTCGGTCACCTCTAGCGCGGCGAGATCGCCGAGCACGTCGGCGCTGTCGTCCTCTTCTGGCGTGGCAACTTCCACTGCGGCCAAGCTTTCCAAGGCGTCCGACGCGGCAGTGTCTTCCTCGTCGGTTACCTCCAGCGCGGCGAGGTCGCCAAGCACATCGGCGCTGTCATCCTCTTCTGGCGTGTCGATCTCCACTGCGGCCAGACTGTCCAAAGCATTCGACGCGGTGGTGTCTTCTTCCTCAGTCACCTCCAGCGCGGCGAGATCGCCCAACACATCGGCGCTGTCGTCCTCCTCTGGCGTGTCGATCTCTACCGCAGCCAGACTGTCCAAAGCGTCCGACGCGGCGGTGTCTTCTTCCTCGGTCACCTC
>NZ_WQLV01000030.1 GCF_009753675.1 Parasedimentitalea huanghaiensis
ATTTCTGTTGGGGATGGGTTCAATCAGATTGAAGCTGGCAGCGGTGATGATCGGATTTCAGCTGGCGATGGTGAAAATGACATCGGCGCTGGCGAAGGTCGCAACACTATCCAGGTTGGCGATGGAGAAAATGTTGTCGAAACCGGATCTGGTAACGACTCTATTCGCCTGGGCGACGGGATGAACGAAATCCGATCCAGTGGTGGCCATAACAAAGTTACGGTCGGCGATGGCAACAATGAAATCCAAACGGGGGATGGCAACGACACCATCAAGCTTGGTGACGGATTCAACTACGTCGACGCCGGTGACGGAAAAAATCGAATTGATGCTGGTAAGGGTGAAAACCTCATTGTTGCCGGCACAGGCGATGACAGTATTCGCGTCAAAGGTGCTAAAAATGAGATCATCGCTGGCGATGGTAATAATACGATATCCGCTGGTAATGGTGACAATCTTGTCAGAACCGGCTCAGGCAACGATACGATCAAACTTGGGAACGGGACCAACTCCATCTTTGATCAAGGTGGCAACAACAGGATAACCCTCGGCGATGGGAACGCTTTTATCGCTGTTGGTGACGGTAAGGATGACATTCGTGTTGGCGATGGCTTCGTTGAAATAGCTGCAAACAATGGAGATAAGAAAATTTCCGTCGGGGATGGAACCGCCAATATCTATACCAAAGATGGCAACGACTACATCACTGTAGGTGAAGGTGATGTGGAAATTTACGCTGGCGGAGGCAACAACCGGGTTACAGTTAAAGGTGGTGCTGACATCACCGTGGGTGACGGAAACAACGCTATACGGACCGGTGACGGCTACAGCCAGATCGAAGCCGGTGACGGAACCAACAGGATCGCAACTGGTGACGGCTACAGCCAAGTGACCACCGGATCGGGCCGCGATGACATCCGCATCGGCGATGGCGGTAGCGAAGTCTATGCAGGCAGCGGCAACGACAAAATCAGTGCTGGCGATGGCCACAACCAAATTCACGGCGGCAACGGTGATGACACCATCCAGACGGGGGATGGCGATGATGAAATCTGGGGTGGTCAGGGCAGTGATAAAATCAGTAGCGGGAAAGGCTACGACATTGTCTACTACGCCGGGTCTTTCGGCGACTATGTGCTAAGCCTCTCATCCTCGCGCGTTGGGGTAACATCTATTGACGACTCGGTTTCTGACGCGGGGTCAGACCAATTAACTGGTGTTGAGGCGCTGTATTTCTATGGCGATGGTTTTCTTCTGGATCTGACCTGGGAGGGAAATCCGGATCTGGTGGATGATCAAATTTCGAGCCTAAGTGAATCCCCCCTGAATATTTCCTTGTCAGAGTTGCTGGCAAATGATGACGGGCTACCAGACAACCTTCCTGGTTTGGCCGTCAGCGACTACAGCATATCGGGCATTCGGGTGACTTATGACGGTGAAAACATAACCTACAACGCAGATGATGTGTTGCAGCACCTCGGTGCCGGTGAGTTGTTTGAAGACAGCTTTACTTACACGGTGGTCGACCCTTATGGGAATTCCTTTGACGCCGTCGTCAATGTGTCAGTTACAGGAGAAAATGACGGGCCCATTGCCAGAAATGACTTGCTGATAGATGAGACCGCACCGGATGTATCCATTGTGGAAGGGCCGGAGTTTCTGGTCAACTTGATTACCGCTGGGTCTCAGGATTTTCAGTCGGTAGCTGTTTTTGAGGATAGAAGCTCGATCATCGTTTGGCACAACGGAATGTCCTCAGACGAGGACCCGGAAGGAGATGGCATTCGAGGTCGGTTTGTCAGCCCAGGCGGGGTCCCATCAGGCGGAGAGTTCCAAATAAACTCTCACGCTGACGGCATCCAAACCCACCCTGAGGTTTCGGTGTTGGAAAATGGCAATTTTGTCGTGACGTGGATGTCAGGGGACAACGAAAGGTCTTCAAACTCATACAACATAAGAGCTCGGATTTTTGATCCCGAAGGCCAACCCTTAGGCGATGACTTCTTTGTCAATGAGATCCCCGACGGATATCAGGGCCCTCCTCATATCACGAGTTTAGCGGGTGGCGGTTTCACCATCACTTGGGAAGCACATGTCGACGCCGGATGGAGCACTTTTTACGACGTATCCAACTCCGGAATTGCCCTATTTGATAACGAGGGACAGCAGGTTGGAGAGCAAATCTGGCTCATGGCAGACCCCAACTACAATCAACCAGATACGCTGATCCACCAAGTAGCGACCCAAATTGAAGCTCTATCTGGCGGCGGCTTTGTCGTGGTCGCACAATCCATGAATAACGGTCATGCCACCGATGGCATTTACAACGAACACAACATTTTTCTCCACTTCTATGATAATGCGGGCAACAAAATCTCAGAAATTGCCGTAACAGGTGATTCATCACCTGACGTTTACAACACCCTGCCAACTGTCGACGTAGGCCCGGACGGTCAGGTCCTTGTAATGTGGGATTCCTACGATCGGGACGCCCCCGGCGGATCAGGCTACTACGCTCGCATTTTCAATGAGGACGGTACCGAAACGGTCAGTGAGTTCTTTGTGGCCCATAACAGCTCTACTCCGCATCCCCCGAGCGTCGAGTGGATGGATGACGGCAGATTTGTTCTCGTTTACATTGACGGCATCGGCGTCCAAAGTGAGGTTCGCCTACAGGTGTTCAACTCGGATGGGAGTGCCAATAGCCAAGTACATGTGCTTGATGACCCGACCAATTCCCATGTTGCCTCGCCTGAAATCGCCTCGCTGGGCGATGGCCGGTTTATTGTAACATGGTTCGGCAATTACAACGATCATGATGAATTCCCACGCCGCGATGTAGTCACCCAAATCGTCGAGGTAAATGGCGATATCAGTGATTCAGCCTATACTGATGAAGACACTGCCTTCTCTTTCAACGTTGCTGACCTTCTGGCCAATGATAGTGACCCAGAGGGCGATGAACTGACCTTCTCTCTGGACAGCACAACAAGTGAATTTGGTGCGGCTATTAGCTACGACTCGGATACCGGACTACTGAACTATGATCCAACGTCAGCGGCAGACATCCAGGCGTTGGGAACCGGCCAAGCCGTAGAAGACACCTTCACTTATACAATTTCGGATGGACATGGTGGCACGGACCAAGCCACAATCACCATTGTGGTGGGTGGCAATGGCCAAGTCGATGTGGTGTTGCCAGAACCAGGAACAACCGTCGTCGCAAATGACGATTATTTTGGTCCAGAGGAACCAATCGACAGCACACTGGAAGGCGGTTCGGGGTTTCAGATCGTTGGCCCAGTGGAGAGGATCCATAGCAGCCCAGCGGTACAACGTACCGACGACGGAGGGTTTGTCACTATCTGGGCGACAGAAAGCGGAATAGTTGGGCGAATGTCCGATGCCACGGGTCAACCCTCGTCAGATATTTTCTCCATAACAGACAATGCAGTCAGCCTACAGCAGATCACTATGTTGCAGTCCGGAGGCTTTATGGTGACCTACACAGAAATTTACGAACGGACTCCAACTGGGCCCTGGGGCAATTTTCTCGATGGGGTCAGAGGGCGCGTCTTCTCTGCTGACGGCACACCTACGGGCGAGGAGTTTTGGGTCAGTGATGGCGGCACTATTCTGACGACGGATGTTTCCTCACTGACGGAACTATCCAACGGAAATTTAGCCGTTGCACGCTACACCTTGGACCATGAAAACTATGAACAGCAGAGCTTGGAGGTGGCTATTTTCACCCCAACAGGTCAGCAAGTCGGAGCGCCTATTATTTTCGACACACAGATTTTTGGCTTACATAATGATATGTCTCTCGAAGCACTCCCTGGTGGAGGGTTCCTTGCCACATGGGCAACCATGAACCCCGCTATTGATCCAGATAACGCGGTCATCAGTGCGGCCATCTTTGGTAACAACGGGCAAGTTATTCAACCGGAATTCACCGTCAGCACCAGCCACGACCTGTACCAGTGGGGGCATAGTAATGCTGTGCACGAAGACGGCAGCTTCGTTGTGGTTTGGACCTCAAGAGATCATTCTGGCTTGGGGAACAACATCCTAAGGGCTAGTGTATTTAACCCTGATGGATCAGTTGCCGCTGAAGAGTTTACGATCGACATCGGTTCGACCCGTGTTGTTGGGGACTTCTTTTCCGACGTGGTGTTTCTCCCGAACGGACAGTTTGCTGTCACTTGGAGGGGCGTGAACGATGAAGGTGACGAAAGCGGCACGCGACATTTCGTTCAACTTTTCGATCAAGATGGTACAGCCGCAACAGACCGGTTAAGTATGAGAGAGGACGTTACAACCGAGCGCGCCGGGCACCCAACAATTGCTGTTTTGGACGACGACAGTTTTGTTCTGGTCTGGACAGCGTATAATCCCAGCAACGGCTCATTTCAGTCTATCGAAAGCCGAGTTTTTGACTTCAATGGGAACGAAATCGAAACCGCTTTTTCATCCGAGGATGAGGTCTCTACCTTCGACGTTGCCGAATTACTGGCAAATGATGACATTCCCAATCCGGATGAGCTGATCTTTGCGCTAAGCTCTGCCAATAGCGCCAATGGGGCAGCGTTGTCATATGACGCTGCTTCAGGGATGATCACTTATGATCCAACTGCAGCCACGGACATCCAGGCCCTGAATAGCGGTCAAGTACTGGAGGACAGCTTTATCTATACCATCTCAAACGGTTTAGGTGACACCGATCAGGCCACAGTTTCGATCATCGTTGGAGGAGTAGACGAAGACACGTCTGTGTCGCTTGATCTCGCGCTTGCGTCACCGTTGATTGACGACATTTGGGGATAACAAAACGATCTAACTCAAAGCAGAACTGATCCAAAGAGACCTCTGCTTTGGGGGCTTATCGTCCGTCTCAAAAACCTATGTGTAACACCTAGCTGATGCTCGAATGAAAGGCCGTGACTGTCCGGACCTGCCCTTTCTACATTAGCGCGCAGTTTTGCTCGCTAATGTAGAAAACTCCGACCTAGCGTCTATAGCTAACAATACCGCTGCTACGAAAGTTTATCCGAAGAGCGCAGTCTGATCGTTCCCTGCGATCAGTTAAACGGCGGCTATGCGCAGATTGTATACTTTGCAAAGCTTTATGCTGCATTTGAAACCAGATTGCGGACCGCAGTAATGCGACTGGCAGCTGCGAGCTTCCCCCTTACAAGAACCAAACCAACCAAGAAAACTGGTCTGTTCTAGTTCGGCATTCAATCTAAGATTGACAGTGTGTTGTCAAATAAATAATGACAATATATTGTCAATAAGGTCGATAACATGGATGTCATCATCAGAGCAATTGTTGCAGGTGCAGGGCTCGCCGCTCTCGCCTTTCAATCCACCGCACAAGAGGGCGCTACGAACATAGAAAACAAAATAGTCATCAACCAATCCGCCAATCTAAGTGTTTATCTCACAGGACCAAAGTCGACCCATAATGTGGTATTTCTACACGGTGACAACGCTGCGGCGACGCAGTGGTTTGCAGTCATGGAGGACTTGGCGGATATACATTCGGTGACCGTTTTTGACCAAAGGGGCCATGGTTCATCATCACCTGCGACAAGCGGCGGTTACGACTATGAAATCAGAGCAGATGATTTGCAGGCTGTGGTTGCCTCGCTCGGTCCTCAACCAGTTATACTGGTGGCCCATTCTGGGTCTGCTGGTGTCGCACTTGAATATGCTAAAACACATGCCGCGTCCTTAAGCGGGATCTATTTTCTTGACCCTGCATCTGACCCGCGTGCGATGCCAGATGACATGAGACAAGGAGTCATGGATGCTATTCGATCTGAAAACGGACTGGGCATTGTCCAAGGATATTTTACTTCGATTGCAGGCCAAAACCCTAAAACGATCGAAATCGTGACAAACGATGCGGCCAAGGTTGTACGTGACGCACGTATCGGAGTTGCACAGGCTTTATTTGATTGGAACCCAGATATCGCAATGTCACATTGGGCAGGTCCGACGTTTATGGCCATCACATCTGTGAATGATACTCCCGCTGCCATTCGCCTTCTCAGCGAAACAGTTGAGTACAACATTTTATCGACTGAAGGTCATTGGCCACATCTTGATACGCCAGAAATTGTTGCTCAATCAATCAGATCCTTTATTGATAGTTTGTCCTGAAATCGGAAGCAAACGTTATGACAACCAAACGAAACAGAGGTGGCGACGCAGTCTCAAACCTGTTGCTTGCGACCTTCAAGTTGAATGGCGCATTCCTTGCGGCGGGGGATAAAATATCCGCCCCGTCGGGGCTTACGTCCGCTCGCTGGCAAGTTCTGGGCACATTGATGTGGGATGATATGACAGTTTCAGGGATCGCGCGCGAAATGGGTCTGTCACGTCAAGCAGTACAACGCATTGCCAATGTATTGGCCAAGGAAAATTTGATCACGTTTCTTGATAACCCCAACGATAAACGCGCGAAATTGGCGTCTGCCACTGATGAGGGTCGCAAGGCTATCCAGAGCCTTGCCGAGCGGCAACATGCCTGGGCGAATGCAACGGCAACCGGCATCGATCCCGCAGAGATTGAACGTGCCGTGGAAGTCATGAAGAAGGTCCTTGTTGCAAGCAAGTAACGAGAAGTCGCTCGAGTTCGGTACGACATTCACAACCAAAGTTGAACGGAAGGATTTTCCCGTATCTAGCTCCTTCGCAATGCAGGACGCCAACGTCCAGTTGAGCCTGAGCAGGTAGATTGAGAGTAATCTTCCTTGGGCTGGAAGCGGTCTTTGGGCGGGCTGAGCATAGATGGCGTCCGGGGCTAAAGCCCTCGTTGGTTCAACAACTGGGCCTGCAATTTCCGGCAATCTAGCAGCCCTCACCTTTCGCAGGCAATGGCAACAATGCGCCATCTGCTGCAGCAGAACGATCTAACGGGCAAGAAAAAATTCTAAAAGGTTAGTGAATTGCAACTTGCGCCAGCACTGCCCGCCTATTCACCTACGCGCCCCTCAAGAACCAACATTTGAGGAGCTTGTTGAGAAGAACAGGTACAAAAATATGACCAAACTGTCGATGAACACTATAAATCTAAAGAAATAGAAAGAATACGAGCTCCAACGTTTAGGACGAATTCTAACACTTATCGCCCGAACCAATATCCCGAATGAAATCTGACACCTTGGTCGAGAAAGTACTGCAGCGACCGAGAAGGTCGGTCAAGCGCCACGACCCTCCGACCGAATTGATTTCCTGAAGCCAGCAGGGGTTTGGCCGGTCTCTTTCTTGAACACTCGGGCGAACGCAGAATCCGTGGAATAGCCTGCGCCTTCGGCTGCATCCATCAATGACGTTGCTGGACTGGAGAGCAATTTCTTTGCGATTTCCATCCGCCAGCTGGTGACGTATTGCATAGGCGTCATCATCATTTTCTTTTTAAAAAGAACTGCAAAACTTGTTCGCGACATCCCTGCCCCTTGAGCAAGCATTTCTACTGTCCATGGCTCTGTTGGCGCTTTGTGAAACGCATCAAGGGCGCGGCGCAGGTTGATGTCGGAGAACGCCCCAAGGCCCCACTCGGAGGCTTCATTCTCTTCTATGAAACTTCTAATTGCCTGTGCGAATATTGCTTCGGACATTTTTAGGGCAATCAAATCGCCGCCCAACCGCTGTCCCCCAGCTTCATCTCCAATCACGCGCAGTGTTGCTTCCATCCATTTCCCGGCTGCTTCTCCGTAGTTCTTGAGGTGAATATACGGAGGCAGACGTTCAATAAGAATGTGCTTCGCGTGTTCACCGATTGAAAAATGACCGCAGATCAATTGTGTTTCGCTGTTGGGTTCTTCGCCGCCATAAACAAGTACACCAGATCCATTATACCCCGATCGCTCCAGGACAGTTTCCATTTGAAGGATTGTATCCTTAGCATCTGGGCTACAGAAAAGTTCGTGAGATGCTCCGTGTGGGATAATAATGAGATCACCTTGTTCCAAAGATACATGCTCTCGAACGCCGTCGACGGAAACCAAGCAGCTGCCTCGATGTGCAAAGTGAAAGCGCGCCACGTTTTCAAAACTTGGCACCGCTACCCCCCAGGGACTGGTGAAGGACGTGCGGAAATAGAGCGATCCACGCATGGACAAGCTGGTGAGGATATCACTGAGGAGATCAAGCATTCAAACATAATATGCAGGTACTGGAGATAGTACAGGGTCTCGAACGATCTGCACGAAATTGCGAATGTTCGAGCATGTCTTGATGTAGTAGAACACGGATACTGTGGCTTCATAGTAATCGCAATGGAGCTTCAGAATGAAGAAAACTATATCCGTCATCGCAATTTCAGCTGCACTATGTGCGTCCCAAGCGTCCGCTCAAGACGTCGCAGATCTGAACGATCTTGAAATGGCTCATGTTGCCTACACAGCAGACAACATTGACATTCGCTATGCTCATATGGCTCTTGCCCTGTCGTTAAATCCCGACATTCACACCTTCGCCAACACGATGATCAGCGACCATACAGCTGTAAATGAGGCAGCTCTTGGACTGCTCGAAAAACTAGGCGCGACGGCTCAGGATAATTTTTTCAGCCAAGCTCTCAATGAAGGTGCAGAGCAGGTTATCAATAACTTTTCGAATTTACGCGGTGTTGAATTCGACATTGCCTACGCTGCAAATGAGTTGGCTTATCACCAAACAGTCAATGACTTGGTTGAACACACTATGATCCCGAATATCGACAATGACGAGGTGCGAGCGTTGTTCCAGCAAGGTCTCGAGATTTTCAAGGTCCACGAAGGTCATGCAGAAATGATGGTCAAAGCGCTGAACAAATGAAAAAACTAATCACCAGACGCGGTGTGTTGGTGGGGGCAGCTGCATCAGCAGCTGTCTCGCCAACAAACTTGAAATCGGCCAATGCAAATCTGCCAAGAACACACGAGGTTCGAATAACACAGTTCAAATTTGAACCCGATGTAGTCGTTGTCGGGGTCGGGGAAATCATTCGGTGGTCAAATTTCGACCTGGCCCCCCACACTGCCACGGGAAACGCATTGGGCTGGAATACGGGTGAGATCGCGAAAGGCATGAGTAAAGAACTGGTAGTTACAAATGATATGGAAACTCGATATTTCTGCGCTTTTCATCCGCATATGAAGGGGGCCATCAAAATCAAATTGTAGACCGGCGAGCCGCCAACACGGTCGTCGCCGGCCCGATGCTAGATAACCCGGTTTTCTATACTGTACACTGTCCGAATTCACACCCACTTGCGGTTTCTGAGATGGCATCTGCCCGCAATGCGTTCCCGTCACTCGCAATTAGGGTCGCGATCTCGGCCCCGACCTGAAGCTCTGACACTTGTCCTAAGTGATGTGCTTGCAGCTCTCCTTTTTGGTCGATGATTAACAAACTCGGGGTGCCACGCAATTGGTAAGTTTCCATAGTTTGCGGCATGTACCCTTCTCCCGCAGCGTCCACTGCAACCGGAAAAGTGACTTGAAACTCTTGTAGAAATGCATTGAGCGAAACGGGGGTCATGGCCGCATGGTGTTCAAATACCGAATGCAATCCAACTACAGCCACATGATCTGCGGGGAACATGCCTTGAATTTTCTGCGCCAGCGGTATGCCATGCAGGATGCACCCGGGACATAACATCTGAAACACTTCAACAACGACCACTTTGCCGCGATAGTCAGCCAGTTTGGTATTGTTGTCCGCATTGAACCATTCAGAGGTAATGAATTCTGGGGCTAGCATTGGCTTTCCTTCCAATAGTTATTTGCGGCGGCAACTGTAGCAAAATGGGTTGCGACAACACTGGAACTGGCGATCAGAGCATCAGCGTCCTGCTCATAAATCGTACGCAACTTACGGCGAATGTCGTCACTGGGTTGGGTCATTTTCACCGCGACACGGGCCATCAGAACAGCAAGTTCATAGCCTTCCTGAGGAGTAGAAACCTCCAGGCTGGTAAGCCAAGGTTTTGGCATAATAGGTCCTCCGATCGGAAAAAACGGCAAGGCCCGAGGTGCGGACTTTGCCTAAAGGGTTTCACTCAATTTTGCCTGGCAGAGAGAGATCACCTGAGGCGACATCAAACACATCCGTGACACATAAGAGTGGCGCATGGATGTTTGCATCGACGCGGAGAGCGGCCGTCACTCCATCATAAGCCACCCCCTCAAGATCGACGTTGCTAGCGAACCCGACATTCACGGTGATTTCCGGGCCGTCAAACAAGGGCGTGAACCCCGGGCTATCTAAAAAGATTGGGAATCCAGGCCAGGTAGCGGGGAGCTGTGGTGTTTCGCCTTCAGGGATATCACGAACGGCCAAGGCACCTGCCCCGCATGCTTCGGCTGGGGCCAAAACAATCCAGTGACTGTGCCAAATCAATCCGTCATTGGCTGGATCACCATCACGGTTCTCGTCAACCAAAGGCGTGTCATCAAAATCAGGATGGCTGGTTACCGCCAGCGCCAGTATGCCGGTTTCGCCCTCAAATCCGACCGCTGATGGATCGAGCGACGTTGGCCAGACATAAGACCAAACCGGCGCCCCGCCGACTGCGCCTGCGGGCGCAGGAACGTCAACACCTGCTTCGCCATTTGTGGTCATGTGAAAGGTCACTTGATTGGCGTTCCTTTGTGCGTGAGCCGCCAAAATATCGAATGAGGCCCTGGTGGTCTCGTTCACGGGAGAAACAACAGCGCCTTGTTGATGGGTGGCGTGGTTGCTGTCGGCGTTGGCTGCAAGGGCACTAAAGCCAACAGCGATGAGGGTTATAGCGAATTTCTGCATCGGTTCGGTTCCTTATGTGAATCGGTGTGGGTCCACAAGTAGTAGCGAGTCGAAACTATTGCAATGGTAATTTCGACTCGCTATATGTTTCCCATGACACAGAAAGAGATCATAAGGGGCTTGATCGCTCGTTTGGCCCGTATTGATGCGAGCGAAAGCTGGAGTGTTGATCTGAACCCGGCGCAACAGTCAGCGCTTGAATACCTGAGACAGGCCAATAGGTTTTCCCGCTCTCCCTCGCATGCGGCCGCCTACCTGGGGACCACCCGCGGCACCGCGACCCAAACGTTCAAGGCCCTTATCCGTAAAGGGTATGTTTCTGAAGAGCGGTCGCTGACGGACAAGCGCTCAATTTCTTATGATCTTACAGCCACCGGACGTGAAGTCATTGCCGAGCAAAGCGTACTAGAGCTCTCTTTGGATCGTTTATCAGCGACCCAATTGGGTCAGATCGAAACCGGGCTACGAGGCGCATTGTCTCATGCAATTATCTTAAACGACCAAAAGCCACTTGGCATTTGCCGCAGCTGTCGCCACTTTGAAGGTCGGGGCGCTGGGGGGTACTGCCAGCTCCTGTCTCTTGCCCTTGAACCCTTTGAAATCTCACAAATATGTCACGAACAGGAACCTGCATGAATTGTCCAGCATTGAGCGCCACAATCAACGGCGTATTTGTTGGCCGGATTGAAGATCACTGGTTTGATAAACCTCCGTCCGCTATTCACAAGATCGCTGCAGATGGGCCGCAAACCGTTACTACGGTTGGTTTTGACACCGACGCACAAGCGGATTTGAGCGTGCATGGCGGACCAGACAAGGCAATTCATCACTATGCGGCTGATCATTATGCAAGCTGGCAGTCCGAAGGATTGCTACCGCCAGGAACGCTGCCCGCAGCTTTTGGTGAGAACCTCTCGACCTTTGGAATGAACGAGGAAACGCTTTGCATTGGAGACATCCTGACAGCTGGATCGGCAATTTTGCAAATCAGTCAGGGCAGACAACCCTGTTGGAAGCTGAATGAACACACCGGTCAGAAAACGATGGCATATCAATTCCAAAAAACCGGTCGAACCGGTTGGTATTATCGCGTTCTGGAACCCGGAACTATTCAGGTGGGTGACATAATCAACTTAACATCGCGCCCCTGCCCTGACTGGAGCGTTGCAAAGGTTACTCGTGCCCGCCTCACAAAACGTATCGCTGCTGAGGAGGCTGCGTATCTTTCTCGACTTCCGGAACTCGCCTCAGGTTGGCGAGACGCCTTTCGCAAATTGGCAATCGGACAGCTAGACGAAGACACTAGGAAACGTCTGAACCCGGATTGAACCTTTGAAAAGGCCAAAGCGAAAACTGAGATTTCCTGCAGTTTGGCTGAGATAAAACAACTGTCTTCAATGGCCGTTGGCTAGATTTTGAATGAGTTCAAAGTAAGTCTTGACCTAAAGTATACTTTAGGAATTAGAACATCTTGGTCACTGTTCCCAAACCAACGGAGTGCCCAGGAATGACGGATTTTCAAGAAACTGCCCCCGTCGGATGGCACGAGATATTGAACAGAGACTATGCATCGCCATTGGTGCTTGTGTGCCTTGGGGTTTGGCTACACGCCGCCGATAGTTTGCTCGTCGCGACGATGATGCCAAACATTGTGTCGGACCTCGGCGGCGAAGCCTATGTCGCCTGGTCCATTGCCCTATATGAGATCGGCTCAATTGTTGCTGGCGCTTCCGGAGCGGTCTTGGTTTTGAAAATGGGCATTCGCCAACCAATGTTTATCGCGGCCATTACTTTTGCCCTCGGCTGCCTGATCAGCGCAGCCGCGTTTAATATGCCGGGGCTGCTGGCTGGGCGTCTGTTTCAGGGCATGGGCGGTGGCGGTTTGACGGCGCTGGCCTTTATTGGCACCGGGCGTCTGTTTCCTGCCCGCCTGATCGCCCGTGTCATGGGCGCCATTTCGGTCCTGTGGGGGTCTTCGGCATTTCTAGGGCCGTTGATTGGTGGTGTATTCACCACCTATTTCAACTGGCGGATGGGCTTTGTGTTTTTTGCCATCCAGGCGCTGTTTCTGGCGACCTTCGTGTTGTTCGGCAGCCGCGTCAGCGAATCCACGGACAATCAGGATCGCAGCAAACCGATCCCGGTGGCGCGCCTGTTACTCTTGTCGCTAGGAGTGCTGTTCATCGCCTATGCGGGTATCGAAGTGACTGCCCTGCGCACACCAGTTTTGTTGGCTTGTGGGCTGGGCATATTGGCAACGTTTATGGTCATCGACGGTAACAGCCCCGGCAACCGTATTCTTCCCAAAAAACCGTTCAATCCGCGCAGCCCGGTGGGTGCAGCCTTGTTGATGACGTTCACCTTGAACATCTCAACAATGGGTCTCAGCGCCTATGGACCGCTTTTGATGGTGATTATCCACAACACACCTACAATTGTGGCCGGCTACATACTCGCTTGCGTGGCCATCGGCTGGAGCTGTGCTGCCCTCATCGTCTCTGGGGCCCCAGAAAAACATGACCCCATATATATCGCGGTTGGCATGGCCCTGGTCTGTATTAGTGTGATTGGTATGATCTATGCCGTCGCAAACGGCCCAGTCTTATTGGTGGCGGCTTTAGCAGCAATCGAAGGCGTTGGCTACGGCACCGCCTGGACGTTTATAGTTAGGCGCTCAAAACGGCTGGCAGCAGCAGACGACGTGGAACGCCTGTCCGGCGCCCTACCCACGACGGGGCGCCTTGGGTTTGCAGTGGGGGCCTCGGTGTGTGGCATCCTGGCCAATTATGCAGGGTTTTCGATAGATGGGTCAGCGGATGCAGCCCAAATTGTAGCCCGCACCATTTTTACCGGCAGCCTGCCATTTGCTTTTCTGGCCATGTTTGCCATGGTTTGCTTTGTGTCAATGAAACCAAAGTCGACCCATCCGGGACAAGGTTAGGTCGAATTTCAATCGTCTCACATATTGTGAAGGGCCCTTCTCCGGTTTGCCAATCTCTTGTGCAAGAACCACCATCCAGAGAGAGGCCCACGACATCTATTGACGGACTGTTTGCCGTTTCTCAAACATCACAGAGCAAAGCGTTAACACAAGAATAGCCACCGCTACAAAAGAAAGAACCTGCCAGCCAAATCCAGCTACGATTGCACCGGCTGCAAAGGCACACAGGGTTGAGACCAAGGCGATGATAGTGTCGTTGAGCCCCTGTGCTACGGGCTTTTCATCTTCAGAAACCACATTTGCCAACATCGTTGTTGCGCCAATGAATCCGAAGTTCCAACCAACACCAAGTAAAATGAGAGATCCATAGAAATTTGCCGATGACAGGCCACCAGCTGCAATGAGCGCAGCCATGATAAGTAACATCAGCCCGGTCGTTGCAATACGTTTTGTGCCAAACCGTTTAATCAGGAACCCGGTGAAAAAGCTGGGAGCAAACATAGCTACAACATGCCAGCGGATCACATCACCTGCAATCGCCTCAGAAAATCCACATCCGATCATAGCCAGCGGTGTTGGGATCATGAGGAAAACCATAATCCCTTGCGATATGGCCCCTATTCCAACCGCAGTTCGAACCGGACGCTGCTTGAGAACTGAGAGGGCTGCGAACCTCCGGCTTGTTGTTCCTCGAGGCCTGAGTTTGATCGCTGGAATAGTGACAAACGCCAACGGTACAAGACCGATAAGGGATAGTATCCCAATTGAGGCATAGGCCCCTGCCAATGGGATGGGCGCAAGAGCATCCTTGGCCATGACGAAGACTTGTGGACCGACAAATGCAGCAACCAATCCAGACGTCAACATCAACGAAATGGCTACAGGTTGCCATTCGGGCCGAACAACCTCTGCCGCGGCAAATCGAAAATACTGAAAACAGGCCAGCGCAGCTCCCAGTGCAAGATGAGCCAAGCACAGTAGGATAAAGCTAGCTGAAATCAGCGCCCAGGTGCCAATCAATGCACCTATGATTGCCAGCCCCCCGCCAACAAAGAAACCCGTTTTACGGCCCAACCGGCCCATCAACAAAGAAAATGGGGCGGCAGCGAACAGCCCAGCCAGCGTTTGTAGCGACGCTGGTAGGGTCGCAAGCTTAGTTGTTGGTGCGAGCATCAGCCCAGCAAGCCCGCCCAAAATAATCAGCATAGGCATTGCAGACCCTAAGATCGTATTGGCTGACAGGAGGCCTATGAAACTGCTGTTCCGGCCAAAAAGTAATGCTGACATCGTTGATTTCCAATTTGATGCGGTTGACACAACGCTTTGTAGCGGCGACCAATGATGTCTCAAATGTCAAACCGGCATCAAATATGGACAAACCTTATGATCCGCACAATTGACGTTTTACTCTTCGATGACGTGAATTTACTGGACGTGTCTGGCCCGGTTCAGGCCTTTGGAGCCGCCGTTATCGACGCCCGGAGCCAATACACCATGCGCTATGTGTCGCCAAATGGACAACCAGTGCGGGCGGCTTGCGGTCTAAGGATTGTGGCTGATGGACAGCTTTCGACGCGTTCAAACAGCGATGATCTTCTGATCCCCGGAGGAAAAGGCGTTGATGCAATACTCAAACACGCATCGGTCCAAGAGGTAATCCAAGACCGCGCCGCGCGTGAAGGTCATGGTCGCTTAATATCAGTTTGCTCCGGTGCTCTGATATTGGCGGCAGCGGGTGTTCTGGATGGACGCCCTGCAACCACCCACTGGTCGCGTTCTGCGGAGACGCGGCAGTATGAAAATGTCCTTTGGGATCTCGACCTGATCAGTACTTCAGAAGAACGTATCTTTACATCCGCTGGTGTGACCACGGGGATCGATCTCGCATTGGCTATAATCCGTGCAGATTGCGGCCCGAAGGTTGCGCTTGCCGCCGCGCGCGAATTGGTCGTCCAATTGCGCCGCACCGGTGGGCAAAGCCAGTATGCCATTCACTTAGCCGGGCAGTTCACTCGCGACGATACCCTGACTCGATTGATTGAACAGGTCGTCTCACAGCCGCAACTGGACTGGTCGCTCAATGCATTATCGCAGGCTGCAGGAATGAACCCGCGCACCCTGTCACGACATTTCCAGCGAGATTTGCAAGAGTCGCCTGCTCAATTCGTGGAAAGGATCCGTGTTGATCATGCCAGAGGGTTACTGTTCGAAAATCTCCCTTTTAAACAGGTTGCTGCTGACAGTGGATTTGGTGACTTGCAACGTATGCGGCGTGCATTTCAACGCCGTTTCGGCGTTCACGTCAGCGAATACCTAAGCAGCTTCGGGTGAACTGGTTCCCACGACTGCGAATTCAGGCTGTCTTAAAACGGCTGCGCTAACCAATAATTACACGGCCTTGATACGGGTTGAAACTCAACGCATTCATCCGCTGGCTGAATGCGTTGAGAGGCCGGTCGCCTAACATGACCTGAGAAACCAGAACTTATGCGGGGCAAAATCACTGATCATCAGGTCTTCCAACCACCGCTTGAACCCTTACTCCAGCCCAATCAATCGTCATCTCCCTGAGAGATTCCAGTTTGGCGAAGCACCTCTGAGAGCTGTTCCAGTACTTTACCACGACGCGAGTTGGGGCGTTGTACGATTCCAAGCCCGCGATGGATCGGAGTTGCACCAAACGGAAACCAATCGAGCGACGTGGTTTGCGAACCACGCAGAGCTGCATAGGGCACAATCGCGAAACCCAAGCCCGCCTGCACACAACCGAGCACCGCTGACATCGTGTTCACTGACACAACCTGTCGAACGGTCAGACCAAGTCGCGCAATTTCAGTATCAATCTGACGCGCAAGTGGCACCTGAATTCCGTACCTGATAAAAGGCACATCCCGAACCAGTTTCTCCAACCTTTTTTCAGTCACACCCGGCGGCGTCAGCACCACCAATGGCTCTGAGAAAACCAATGTCCACTGCAAGCCCGCTGGCACAGCCACATGATCCGCCACCAGAGCAGCATCCAGCTGGCCGCTGACGACATCCGCCATCAGGTCTTCAGATAAACCAACGCGCAGCCTGTAGCTCAGGTCTGGATAGCTGTTTTTGAGCCGCGCCAGGGCATGAGGCAATATATACGCGCCGAAAGTCCGCAAGGCCCCCAGCGCCAGGGTGCCACCTACATCGCCGTCTCTCACGGTTGCTTTGGTTTCGGCAACGATGCGAAGAATCGATTGCGCCGAAGACTGCACCTCACGCCCCTTGGTCGTCAGCGCCGGAGGTCTGCGGGAGCGATCAAAGAGCGCGGTGCCAAGATCCTGCTCCAAAGCGGAAATCTGTTGACTGACCGCTGACGCGCTTAAATTGACCTCTTTTGCCGCAGCCGCGAACCCACCGCGTTGAATGATCGCAAGGAATGTCTCGAGTTGCCGTGTGTCCATGGATATAAGTTTAAAATTTCTGAATTTAAAAGCAAGTTCTTTCCGCTTTGTCAGCGAAAAACTGGTGTTAAGCTCAGAGATAACAAAACTCGTCCGGTAGGTAATGCCGGTAAACTCAGGGAGACTTCTCATGAAATTTGTTTCAGGCCTCGCGGCCATTCTCACCGCGGCCGTATTGGCAACCCCCAGCGTCGCGCAGGACTACCCCGAGCGCGCTGTAGAATTCATTGTGCCGTGGTCACCCGGTGGCGGCTCTGACACCCTGATGCGCCTTGTGTCGGCCAATATCGAGCCCCACCTTGGTGTCGAAATGCCGATCATCAATATGCCAGGTGTTGGCGGCACGGTTGGTCTGCGCGAAGCGTCCCGGCGCACAGCTGATGGTTACACGATTTCACAGGTCCACGAAGGGCTGTTGATGACAACCCTGACCGGTTTGACCGAACTCACCTGGGATAGTTTTGAGCCGATCGCCCTGATGACAGCATCGCCGCAGTTTTTGATCGCTCAGCCGACCGAAAACTATGCCAATTTCGAAGAGTTTGTGGAATACGCCAAGGCCCACCCAAATGAGCTGACCATGGGTGTCACGCTTGGCGGGTTGCCACATCTTTTTGCTGCAATGATCGAGCAATCCTATGACCTGAAATTCAAATACGTGGGCTACGAAGGCACAGGTGAACGTGTGCGCGCCATTGTTGGAGGCAATCTGGATGTTGCCATTGGAGATGTAGCCTCATCTATCGAATTCTCCAAAAATGGAGATCTCGTGTTCTTGGCAGCAGGATCGGGAGATCGCCACCCCGCACTCCCCGATGTTCCAACATTCCGCGAAAAGGGCCAAGACCTTCTGTTGACCGTGACGCGCGGCATTGTAATGCCCAAGGGCACACCCGCTGCGGCGCGCGACGCCATGGAAGCGGCCTTGCATAAGCTGTCGCAAGACGCGACCTACGTCGAGCAAACCAACAATGTCGGCTCGCAGGTCACGTTCATGGGCCAGGATGAGTACCGCAGCTATTTGTCCAACCTGAATGACACTGTGAAATCCTTGGCCGCGGTCATTATTCAGTGAACAATACTGATGAAAATCACAGCTTGGAAGCGGGCGAAATTACCCGCTTCCTCAGCTACGTTGCCATTCTCGCGGCTTCGGTTGCCCTGTACTTTTCAGCCGAACATATCCCAAGTTCGCGCTTTGAAGTGCTTGGTGCTGCGGCCTTTCCCAGGTTCGTATTTGCCGCGATTTTCTTGATCGCAGTCATCGCAATTGTCGATAGCCTGCGTAAAATTCCCGGCCATGCATGGGGGCGGTTTGGCAGTGAAGTGCAACATTGGCTAAAGACGCGCTACCTTGTCATTGTCTGCTTTGTTGTTTTTGCGGCTTATCTTCTGCTTGTGCCCATTCTTGGCTTTTCGATTGCCAGTTTCGCATTTGTATTTGGATTGCAGATGATCCTGATGCCACGCAAACCTTTGACATTGCTGGTCGCCGTGTTGGTAGCGCTCGTCTTCTCGTTTGGGCTGAACGCGTTGTTTGCCGAGTTTTTCAACGTCTTCCTGCCACGCGGAGAGTTTTTGAATGGATGATTTTCTGACAGCGCTTGTGCAGATCTTTGCGGTTAGCACATTGCTCTACATGCTGGTGGGATCTGTTGCCGGTATTATTGCAGCCGCCATTCCCGGCTTCACGGTCACGATGGCTATTGTGCTGACCCTGCCCCTGACCTTTACCATGGAACCCCTACAGGGTGTCGCAGTCATGTTGTCGGTCTATGTCGGTGGGCTGACCGGCGGTCTGATCTCTGCGGCATTGCTTGGCATTCCTGGCACGCCATCATCGGTTGCTACCACCTTCGACGCCTTTCCGATGGCGCGAAAGGGTGATCCGGGTCGTGCATTGTCCCTCGGGGTATGGGCCTCATTTTTCGGGACACTGATCTCGACTCTGTTTTTGGTGGTTGCTGCCCCGCCGCTGGCTGTTTTCGCCGTAAAACTTGGCCCTTGGGAGTATTTCTCGCTGATCGTGTTCGCGCTGACAATCGTGGCCAGTTTAGTCGGAGATTCGGTGATCCGCGGGCTGCTGGCTGGCCTTATCGGGCTGGCGATTTCAACGGTTGGTGCCGACCCTATTCTTGGCCGCCCACGGTTCGACTTTGGGATTGAAATGCTGGAAACCGGATTGCCCTTCCTTGTGGTGTTGATCGGCATTTTTGCTATCTCTCAACTGCTTAGCGAAGTCGAGAACGCCCGAACCGTTAGATCGGGGGCGAAATTGGTGACCGATGCTATCGACTTCAAGACCTGGAAAGTCATGAAAGAGGTTCTGATGAGCCCCGTGAACCTGATCCGTTCGTCGGTTGTTGGTGTGCTCATTGGTGCACTGCCCGGCGCGGGTGGATCCATTTCAAACTTGGTGGCCTATGATCAGGCCAAACGCGCCTCTAAGACGCCAGAAATGTTTGGAACCGGTACACCAGACGGCGTTATTGCATCAGAAGCCGGAAATTCGGCTACGGCTGGTGGCGGGCTTATTCCGTTGATTGGTTTGGGTATTCCCGGATCAGCAGTGGATGCTATCTTGATGGCGTCGTTGATGGTACACGGTATTTCCGTTGGTCCACGGCTGATCACTGATCACGGTGATCTGGTCTATGGTATGTTCATCGCTATGGCAGTGGCCTCGTTCATGATGCTGATTGTCTCGGTTCTCTCAATGCGGCTCTTCCTACGGGTTGCCGAGGTGCCCAAATGGCTGATTGTACCCACCGTGTTGACCTGCTGTGTTGTCGGCTCATTTGCGCTTAACAACCGCGTAACGGACCTCTACTTGCTGGGTATTGTCGGACTGGTGGGATATGCGCTACGTACCTTGGGGTATTCACTGGCCCCGCTTGTGTTGGGGGTTATCCTTGGTCCAATCGCAGAAACCAACCTGCGGCGCGCACTGATGACAGACAGCGATCCGACACAGTTTCTGACCCGCCCTATCAGCCTGATTTTCCTAATTGCTGCGGTGTTGTCCATTGGTTGGGCCATCCGCAGCCATCTCAAAACCAACAAAATGAATGGGGTTAAAGATGCAAATGCGTCATGATCCGGTCTATCCTTCGCGCCGCTCACCTATCCTTGCGGATAATGTCGTCGCCACCTCCCAACCCTTAGCTGCGCAAGCGGGATTGACCATCCTGCAACAAGGCGGAAACGCTGTTGATGCAGCCATTGCAACCGCAGCGGCCTTGACCGTAGTCGAACCCTCAGGCAACGGGCTTGGTTCGGACGCGTTTTGCATTCTTTGGGATGGCAATGAACTGCACGGCCTAAATGCTTCGGGTCGTTCGCCAGCCGCGTGGGACCCTGCCCGTTTCCCGGACGGGATGCCATACCATGGCGTTGACAGCGTCACCGTGCCGGGAGCAGTCAGCGCCTGGGTCAACCTGTCCGAGCGCTTTGGCAATCTGGATCTGCCCACCACGCTCGCCCCGGCTATACGGTATGCTGAGGATGGGTTCATTGTCTCACCGGTGATTGCCAAGCTTTGGACCAATGCAGCCGAAACCCTTGCAGATCAGCCTGGGTTTTCTGAAACGTTTCTGCCCGATGGTCGCCCTCCCCGCGCTGGGGAGCGCTTCCGCAATCCCGGGGCCGCCGAAACACTACGCGAGATCGGCAGAACCGGTGGCGAGGCATTTTACAAAGGGCCAGTTGCCGAGAAGATCGTTGATTTCATTCAGGCAAACGGCGGAGCTATGACGCTTGAGGATATGTCCTCCCATCAGCCTGATTGGTGCGGCACGATTAACACCGGATTTGATGACGTGGACTTGCACGAAATCCCCCCAAACGGTCAGGGCATCGCGGCTTTGATGGCCCTTGGTATTCTGGAACACACTACCATTCGCGATCACGGTCCCGACGATGTGCTCGCCGTTCATTTGCAAATCGAGGCTATCAAACTGGCCTATCGCGATCTGCATGCCTTTGTGGCGGACAGAGACAACATGACAGAGGTCAACGAAGAGGCCTTGCTCGACCCGAAGTACCTCAAATCCCGCGCGGCGCTAATTGATACCACTGCTGCCATCGACCACGGTGTCGGTGCCCCCCAAAGGGGCGGAACGGTTCTGCTGAATACCGGTGATTCCTCTGGAATGATGGTCAGCTTTATCCAATCCAACTACGCCGGGTTTGGCTCTGGTGTTGTGGTGCCGGGCACGGGTGTTTCGCTGCAAAACCGTGGCGCTGGGTTCAACACAATCCCAGGGCATCCCAATTGCGTTGCAGGAAACAAGCGGCCGATGCACACAATCATTCCAGGCTTTGCCATGAAGAACGGACAGCCATTGATGGCGTTTGGCATGATGGGTGGCCCGATTCAGGCACAGGGTCATGTGCAACTTTTGCTGCGGACGCAGTTATGGGACCAGGACGTTCAAACCGCTGCCTGTGCGCCACGCTGGCGCATGATTGATGGGCTTGATGTGGCGTGTGAACCTACGATGCCGCGCGCCACACTCGATGGGTTAGCGGCTCTGGGGCACAGAATAACAGTCGAAAGCCCTGACAATGCGTTTGGGTTCGGAGGGGCGCAACTGGTTCACCGTTTACCCGGTGGCGGCTACGTTGCTGGCTCGGATCCCCGCAAGGATGGGCAAGCTGCCGGTTTTTGACCACACTCAGGTCAACCTGTTTGAATCAATAGAAGATCAGTCGCGCGGGTTCAGGTTCGCGCGAACTGCGTCGCACTAGGTTTCCGCTGGTGCTAAGTTTTAAGAGGAGAGCATGCCAATGCTTGACGCCGTGAACTGGGCAATACTACTGCCGATCTTTCTATCAGTGGGGGTTGTGGCTGGCATTCTGGCCGGTCTTTTAGGGGTTGGGGGCGGTATCGTCGTTGTGCCGGTGCTCTACTGGCTGACCGAGGTTGGCCTTTTAGAGGTAGACCAATCTGTGGCCATGCATTTTGCCGTTGCCACCTCGCTGGCCACGATTATTCCAACATCCATATCCTCCGCACGCGCGCACCACAGGAAAGGATCAATCGATCTGATCATGTTCCGCGCCTGGGCACCCTTTATCGTAATGGGTGCATTGATTGGTGGGGGGCTGGCCACGCAATTCGATGCGACCGTTCTGACCGGAATTTTTGGCGTTGTCGCTATGTTGGTGGTGCTGAACATGCTCAACCCCAGACCGTTCACCCTTGCCGATGCACCACCATCTGGGCTGCTCTCTAAGGCGGCTATTGCAACCCCGATCGGGGTGTTTTCAGCAATGATGGGGATCGGCGGTGGAACCCTGTCCGTGCCTACCCTGACGTTATTGTCTTTCCCGGTTCATCGCGCTGTCGGCACGGCCGCCCTGTTCGGTCTGATGATCGCAGTGCCCGGTGTACTTGGCTATGCACTGGTCGGGCAAGACATCGCCGGACTGTTGCCCGGATCAATCGGCTACATCAACCTGCCGTCTGCACTCGCAATCTCGATCGCGACTTTCCTGTGTGCCCCAATCGGCGTGCGGATCGCCCATAGCTTGAACCCCAAACGCCTCCGAGTGGCTTTTGCGGTTTTCCTTGCTATCAGCGCTATCAAAATGCTGTCGGAAAGCTTCATTGCGTGACCGGTTTTCGAATAACACCTAAAGGCAGGATCGCGACGAACCGGCTGATGCTGAGAAATAGATTTGCACCGTTAGGTTGCGAACATGACAAATTTCTAGAACAGCCCCGTCATGAGTCTCTCATCCACGCCTTTGGTGTTGTGCAGCTATCAAAAGCTGCCATTCGTAGATTTGATCGTATACGCTGCTTTTTGTCGGCAGCTGCTACGCATGTCGCTTTTTGCGTCCTCATGTTTTTGCCGCCATAGTTCGCAACGCTTTGGGAGTTGGGTGGGGCTTCTGCGCACTGGAAAGCCCCACGCGGCAACCCAGTATCAATCCTTTGTTGAAGTGCGTCTGATGACCGCAGAAATGGAGGAGTTACGAGCCTTAGTGCGCGTCTCAAGACTTTCTCAGACCTATGCCGTTCCGAGCATGTCTGCCAAAGCTTTTGCAAGCTCATCCCTACTAAACGGTTTGTTGAGTAAGATGTTGTTCGTCATAGCAACCCCACTTTGAGAGGCCGCCTCGGCCGGATATCCCGACATAAACAAGATCCGCGCATGCGGGTGGCGCGCCAGAACCTCCTGAGCAAAAGCTGTTCCACTCGTGCCTCCGGGAAGCATCACATCGGTCAAGATGACATCAAAACTCTGCTCCTCTGCCAACAATGTTCGGGCCGCCTCGGCATGTTCAACCGTGATTGGGGCATACCCAAGTCGTTTTATTGTGTGTTCTGTTAGCAGACGAAGGGAAGGATCATCCTCGATAACAAGCACCGTTTCGCCGTTCCCAATTGGGCGATCTGTTGTCGAGGCCACAGAACTGTGTTCAGCTCCCTGGCTATCTCTCGGCAGCAGCACCTTGACCGTCGTACCTACCCCCTTTTCACTGAAGATGCTGGCATGCCCACCGGATTGTTTGGCAAAGCCGTAGACCATAGACAATCCCAGCCCAGAGCCTTCACCGACGCCTTTAGTTGTATAAAATGGTTCAAATGCCCGTTCAATTACATCGGGGGTCATACCGATTCCGGTGTCGGCGACCGCAATCATCACATACTCTCCGTCGGGCACATCAGGCGTCTCACCCATGTGATCTGCTTCAAGTTTAATGTTTGCGCATTCGATGGCTAGCTTGCCACCACCGGGCATCGCATGGCTGGCATTGATCGCTAGGTTCAGCAATGTGTCCTCAACCTGACCGGGATCGGCGCGCGCGGTCCAGAGTGCCATCGGCGCAATCACGTCCACTTCGACCATTCCCCCAAGCGTACGCGTCATCAGGTCCTGCATACCGATGACCAGTGCACGCAAGTCGATTGCCTTTGGCTCCAGCGGTTGGTTGCGAGCATAGGCCAGCAAGCGCCGGGTCAGGGCTCCACCACGGTCAGTAGTTCGCAAAATTTGTCCGGTTAGCTCCTGATCCTGTCCAGGCATATCCTCAAGCAACTCGGCACAGCCCTGAATTACAGCCAACAGATTATTGAAGTCATGAGCTACGCCGCCAGTAAGCTGGCCAATCGCCTCCATTTTCTGTGCGTTTCGCAGCGCCTGTTCTGTGGCCTTGCGTGCGGTTACATCCTCAAGTGTTATTAGAAGGCGACTCCAGTTATGCCTATTCTCCGGAGGCATGAAAAACCGGTTCTGTAGAGTCATTGATCTTCCGGTGCTGTCAATCTCTTCAAACTCGCTCTCATATACTGAGGCACCATTATAGAAAGCTATTATCGCCTCACGAAATAACTCTATTACATCACTACGCTCCGGTCGTGCTTCTAATACTTTTTTAAACGCTTCTTTTGTCTGTACGCCGTAGAGGGTCAGAAGCGAGTCACTCATTCCGCGGCGCACTATTTTTTTGTGAAGCTGCCTGAGCACATCGTGGTCTGTAAGCCATTCCACAATTTTGAGATCGCCTTTCGCAGATTGCATTTCTTCCAGTGCGCACTTGATTTCTGACCAATCCACTTCGATTGTTGGTATCGGGGATTGTTCAAAAAGTTCTCGGTAGCGTTCTTCACTTTGTTGCAGAGTTTTTTCAGTTTTGAGACGTTCAGTTATATCGCGTGCTACGACCAAAACTCGGGTCTCACCTAGGATTTCGGCGACCGAAATTCGGACTTCTACCGGTAGGTGTGAACCATCTTTACGCACTTGTGCTCCTATGCGCGTAAGAATTTCTTCTGGTCCAAGCTCCACGGCATAGGCCGCATAATCTTTGGCGGTTGCTGTTACTCCAACCTCTTTCGTGCCAAGCGCCAGCAATTCATCTCGCGTATATTGAAGCGACAAACACGCGCGCTTGTTCACGTCGACATAACCACCCGTTTTCGGATCAATCACAAAAAGCGCATCGCCTGCCTGATCCAACACGTTCCTGAGGTTTGCGTGGGCTTCCTCTAATTTGCGCTGGTTCTTAAATAGCTCACTTTCGCGCGCCGCTTCCAGTTCTGTTGTGACCCTGTTGGCAAGATGCGCCATTGCATACATGGCATCCTGTTTTGGCGCCTCAACAAACAAACCTCTGCCAAGATCGGTTATGTCTCGCTGATTGGATGTCTCTTCTGACATTGCCAATAACGTCATGGTATGTGTCAGCAGCAGGTTCTCATTATCGCCGGAATAAAACTCACCATATGTGAAAAAGCCCGCCGCTGGCGCAATTTTTTCCAAAGCCAACAATTCTGCCGCTATGGCGTCGCCCAGAAACCTGCGCCGTCCCATGCAGGAATAGACAAACAATGCTTCATGGGTTTTCGTGAACTCCTCCACTAACCCGCGTGTCGTATTGCTAAGGATCAGGTCTACGTTGCCAACTCCAAAACGGACATCGTCCCCCTGGCCTATATTGCCGCCCATGATCAAAGAGCCATCATTACCAACCTCAGAAACCGCCCCGCCAACAAGTATTCCGTCGCGTTCGACCAGCAATGGAAAGGAGATGCCACCTCTTGGTAGTTTTTGGGCAATCTGCGTACCAAGGTATTTTGCGTAGATATCCCAGGCTGGGACCCCGTCGATCTCGTACACCCGGTTTGCTTCGGCTTTGGTGATGCGCATCTTGCGCCCCATCGGCGTCCAGTCAAAGCATTCGTGAGTTTTTAGTTGAAGATGCGCGCCGTTTAGCGCCACTGCAACAACGCCGTTGTTGGTGATCTCGGTCTTATTGAAAACAAAGGTTTCCTGCACATTTCCTGCATCCGCTGCCATCCCTCCTGACACAACGACGCCGGGGCACTCTTCGGTGAGAGCTCTCATGTATTCTTTACCATTGGTCACAAGCCCGTCGGAAAAGGTGATGATAGCCTTGGTCAATGGTGTCATAATTTTTGTTGCAATTGCTCGGCCTGTGGCAAAGTGATCATCACTTGCATGTGCCAACAGGCACACGTTCAAATTTACTGTTGCAAACTCAGCAAAAACAAACAGCACAGAGTCCCCATCGTGAATTCGGCCGCCACTAATTGCCCCATCAGTTGTGCAGCCAACAACAGTTGCCAATGGATAGTGCTGCACTAGCGCATTCTGTATGTCACGAATACCAGTTGAGCGTAGAACCCCAGAAAACACCTGTATCAACAACCGGTCGCTGTCGGGAAAACCACAAAGCGCTAGCTGGTTTTCCAGCTGATTGAAGGTTTCCACAAGCAGTCTATGAACTCTCAACAACTGTCTCCTACGAAAAGTAGCTCAAGGGGCGCGCACTGATATTAGAGTAATATTCTAGGGCAATTCCTAGAGGTGTCTGAGTTTAATAGCCATTTTCCGCCTGATTTCCTACAAATACGCCTTTCATGCGTAACTCTTGCTACCACTTGAATTCAACACACCAGTTTCTCGTAAGTAGATCTGCGTATCTGCAGCTTAGCCCTAACACAGCTGTTGTTGGACACTTATACTTGTAAATTGCGTCAGACCTGCTGAGAGTCTCATAAATTAGGCCAATCAGTCGCTAGTGCTATGGACCTGTCGCGGTTTGATGCCGCTCCTTTGATAGCATTTACTGCAACAAAGGAGACTGACTATGGGACTGAAGCG
>NZ_WQLV01000031.1 GCF_009753675.1 Parasedimentitalea huanghaiensis
CCGATGCCAACAAACTGGCCAAACTGGTGTCGCACTTTAACATCGACGGCAACCAGCAAGCACCTGCAGAGGACAGCGTCGTCGAGTTCAACACGCCATCGGCACATGGTTCGGATTGGGACATGGAACCCGAAACCCAGCCCCTTGCCGCAGCTGCCAATGGTGACCTTGGATCCTCCAAGGTTTGGCAGGACTTTTAATAAGCGGCTGCCGTTCTGTTAAAATCAAACATCGTAAAGGCCCCGCCACTTCACAGCGGGGCCTTCATATTATGAAAGCTGCGTCCACAATCAGACAAGTCCAAACATATCTGATTTGTGGTGCCAGTTCATTCCCATGGCGGCGTGTAAAAAGATGCCTTAATCCGATCCATAACCACCGTGGTTTTGAACCCCTTGATATCGGGGTTATCATATAGAAAATGACGTGTGAATTCTTCGTATTCTTCCATATCCCGAGCACTGATTATCAGCATAAAATCGGTATCACCGGTCACGTAATAGGCGCTCATCACCACAGGTTCGTTTCTGACCGACTTTTTGAAGTGGTCAATAATGTCCGAACGCTCGCGCTCGAGCTGCACAGATATGATCATGGTCAGCGACCGGCCAACAGCCGCACTTGAGACAACCGAGACGTCCCCTTCAATGACCTTGTCGTCACGCAAACGGTTTAGCCTACGCTGCGCCGAAGTTGGAGACAGCCCTACTTTTTCAGATAGCTGCGCAGATGTCAGCTGGTTGTTGATTTGAACCTCGTGAAGAATCTTTCGGTCCAAGGCATCCAAGGCGCGTGATTTACCCATCTGTGTCCTACTTCTGCATTTTCTATGCGCATTTTGGCAATCATTGCATCAAATGAACAGAGGCGCTTGTTAATATGACACTGCGGAAACATGGTTTGCGCAAGCACGTTGGCTCTCTTGATGGGGCCTTGCAAACGACCGTTTATAATTTTGAAAAATGAGGCGCTACCGTGACAACACCGAAGTTGGCGTTTTCCGTCCAGGAATATGAAACGCGGATCGCAAAAACCCGCAAATCGATGGAAGCGGCGGACATTCAGACGCTGATCATAACAGACCCTGCGAATATGGCTTGGTTGACTGGCTATGATGGCTGGTCCTTCTATGTCCACCAGGCGGTCGTGATTGGCCCAACCGGGCTGCCCCTGTGGTGGGGGCGCGCAATGGATGGGCTTGGGGCTAAGCGCACTGTGTTTATGTCCCACGATCATATCTTTGGTTACGAAGACATCTATGTGCAAAACCCAGAGAAACACCCGATGCAGGATCTGGCGCGACTGATCGTAGCACAGGGCTGGCAGAACACCCGTATCGGTCTGGAAATGGACAATTACTATTTCACGGCAGCCGCATACTTGTCGCTGGTACAGGCGCTGCCGGAAGCAACATGGGCAGATGCCAACGGCTTGGTGAATTGGCAGCGCGCCATAAAGAGCGAAACCGAAATCATCTATATGCGACGTGCAGCCAAAATCGTTGAAAAGATGCATGCCACCATTTTGGAAACCGCGACACCGGGCATGAAGAAAAATGATCTGGTTGCAAACATTTACCACGCCGCAATTTCCGGAGCGGATGGCCATTGGGGGGATTATCCTTCAATTGTTCCGCTAGCACCATCAGGTGCAGATGCAAGTGCCCCCCATCTGACTTGGGATGATGCGGAACTTAAGGTGGGAGAGGCCACATTTTTCGAGATTGCAGGTGTTCACCGTCGTTATCATGCACCACAGTCGCGCACTCTGTTTTTTGGCGAACCACCCAAGAAATACCGTGAGGCAGAAAATGCCGTTCTTGAAGCCGTTGCTGCGGGTATGGCCAAGGCGAAACCTGGAAATTTCGCCGAAGATATTGCCATCGCCTTCAATTCAACCCTGAACAAGTTGGGTTTTGAGAAAGACAGCCGCTGCGGTTATCCAATTGGACTGTCCTACCCGCCAGATTGGGGGGAACGCACCTACTCGCTCCGAAAGAACGACAAGACAGTACTGGAAGCAGGAATGACGTTCCACTTCATGCCAGCGCTGTGGCTGGATGATGGCGCGATCGAAATCACCGAGCCTGTTCTGATCACCGAAACAGGTGCTGAAAACCTGTGCAATACACCCGCCCAACTGGCAGTGAAGGGATAACAGATGCGCGAGTCTTCGGTAACACCCACTATTGATCTGGATGCTGACGGTGTTCACCACGGATATCTGCGTTTGCCTTATAGCCGCGATGACAGTGCATGGGGTTCTGTAATGATCCCCATCACTGTGGCCAAAAACGGGGATGGTCAAACCGCATTGTTAACAGGTGCCAACCACGGCGACGAATACGAAGGGCCGTTGGCGCTGGTGGAGATGGCAGCCAATATCCGGACGGAAGATATCACCGGAAGGGTTATAATCATTCCCTTCATGAACATGCCTGCGTTTATTGCAGGGTCGCGGACTTCCCCCATTGATGGGGGGAACCTGAACCGCGCATTTCCCGGTCGGCCTGACGGGAGTGTGACTGAGAAAATTGCCGACTATTTCCAGCGCTATCTTTTGCCGATGGCAGACATCGTTCTTGATTTCCACTCCGGTGGTAAAACGCTGGATTTCCTACCCTATGCAGCCTCACATCTGTTGGATGACAAAGAGCAGGAAGCCCGCTGTTGCGCGGCCCGAGATGCCTTTAACGCGCCATTCTCAATGCAGATGCTCGAAATTGATGCTGCTGGCATGTACGACGAAGCTGCTGAAAACATGGGCAAAACCTTTGTCACGACTGAACTGGGTGGCGGCGGTACTTCTTGTGTGGAAAGCGTGGAAATCGCGCGGAAAGGGGTGCGCAATGTCCTGATCCATGCGGGTATCATGAGCGGGAACTTGGAGGTCGCACCAACGCGCCACCTGTCCCAAACTGATAGCGATTGTTTCCACTTCGCAGAAACCCGCGGCGTTGTGGAATTCACCGTAAGTCTGGGTGATCCAATCAAGAAAGGCGCAGTTCTGGCCAAGATCTGGGAACTCCGCCGCACAGGGCATCCCCCGCAAGAAATTCGCGCAAAAATGGATGGGCTCTTGGCGGTTCGCCATACGCTCGGGCTGGTGCAACTGGGCGATTGCCTAGCGGTTCTCGCCCAAGAAAACACCTAAAAGAAAGACTGAAAATGCTGACCAATGATCAACTCGGCCAATGGGACCGGGAAAACTTCTTTCACCCTTCGACACACCTGGCACAACATGCGCGTGGCGACACACCAACACGCGTGATTACATCGGGTGAAGGCGTTCATATCACTGACCGTGACGGTCGCAAAATGTTGGATGCCTTTGCCGGTCTGTACTGTGTAAATGTCGGTTATGGACGGACCGAAATCGCCGAGGCGATTTCCAAGCAGGCACATGAACTGGCCTATTACCATTCCTATGTCGGTCACGGCACCGAAGCCTCAATCACCCTGGCCAAAATGATCCTCGACCGTGCGCCTGACAATATGTCTAAGGTCTATTTTGGGCAAAGCGGTTCGGATGCCAACGAAACCAACATCAAACTGGTTTGGTATTTCAACAACATTCTGGGTCGGCCTGAGAAAAAGAAAATTATCTCACGCTGGCGTGGCTATCACGGCTCTGGGCTGATGACAGGGTCGCTTACTGGGTTGGAACTGTTCCACAACAAATTTGACTTGCCATTGAGCCAGGTCATTCACACCGAAGCTCCCTACTACCTGCGCGGTGCCACAGCGGGGATGTCAGAAGAAGAGTTTGCCGCTGATTGCGCCGCAAAACTGGAAGAAATGATCTTGGCTGAAGGTCCAGACACAATTGCCGCCTTTATTGGTGAGCCTGTGCTGGGCACCGGTGGTATTGTCCCCCCCCCTACCGGATATTGGCCCGCTATTCAGGCCGTATTGAAGAAATACGACATTCTGCTGATTGCTGATGAAGTTGTAACCGGCTTTGGCCGTTTGGGCAGCATGTTTGGCTCGGAGCACTACGGCATCGAAGCAGATATCATCACTATCGCCAAAGGTCTGACCTCGGCCTATGCACCGCTTTCAGGATCCATTGTATCCGACAAGATGTGGAAAGTTCTGGAACAGGGCACAGATGAAAACGGCGCTATCGGGCATGGCTGGACCTATTCTGCCCATCCCATCGGAGCCGCGGCAGGTGTCGCCAACTTGGACTTGATTGACAAAATGGGTCTGGTGGAAAATTCTGGTACAACCGGTTCCTACATGCTGAACAAACTAACCGAAGCATTTGCAGATCACCCAAATGTTGCCCAGGTTCGTGGCGAAGGGTTGATGTGTGCGGTGGAGTTTGCAGAAGCGAAATCGCCGCTAAACCTCTATGATCCATCACGCAAAATTGGCCCGGCCATATCTGCAGCAATGGCGGAGAACAATGTAATCGCACGTGCAATGCCACAAGGCGACATCATCGGCTTTGCGCCACCTCTGTGCATCGCTCCAGATGAAGTGGATCAAGTTGTGTCAGTTGCGAAAGACGCGGTGACAAAAGTACTCGGGTAAGCCCTAGGCTGCTCGCATAACGAGCCATTGGATCCAGAGAGGGCACTTCGCCAGCTTGATCCAATGGCACAATGCTCACGTTTGTCAAATCCACAACCTTTCAAACACTCTATGCGCCGTATTCAGTGATCGATCTCCTGATAGGGAAACGTGGTGCATTGTCTCAAATTCCTTCCAGCTGCCCTTCGTGCTTCAATCGACACCAAGAAATGGATTTCGTTGGTTTCAGCTGATCGGGCGAATGATAGATCAGTTCTTCAATCCCATTTCCACACCCCATGTTAGCAATCAGCAGGTTTTCACGCCCAAGATTGCCACAAGCATTTAGCTTCACACCAGCAGAAGGATAAGATTTCAACTGTATCAGACACTCTTGTGCAGCTTCACTTTGAAATGCGCCATTGACCTTGAACCAACCCCATCGGTGGATTGATCCACCGTGATCGCGTCTCCTTCGTTTTAAATTCCTACATCCGCTTCATAGCGCTTCTGCCAGATACCTAGGTTGCTACAGGCCGTGTGGGCCGCTCTAGGACCCATACTCCGCAGTGGTTCAAACCCATCAAGCTTAATATCCCAGCGACTGGTTTGACCTGTTGTCTCAATGTAATAGAAATCATGTCCCTGATGCTCGAACATCCTCTCAATCAGATCTGAAGGCACCATAACATTGGGATTGGAGCCGAGATTGGCCAATTTCAAAAAGGTCAGAATGGTCTGGACGGTCTCATCAATGGACGTCTCAACCGCAACGGCGTCGAAAACACCATCCGCCTCCACTTTAAACTCTGGCTTTTGAAACCCTAAGCGAGAGGTGACATGAAGAAATGGCCTGAGCTGCAGTTATTCGTCGTTGCGATCTCTATTGGAGCATATCTGAGATAGCTCCACAAAACATCGTTGTTGACATTGGAATTCATGTTAGAGATGGAAGCACGTGAAGTGGTTTCAAAACAGGCGATTGTGCGGCTTGAAATCTGCTTAATTCGTAGTCTTCGTCTCAGCGTTTGCACGTTCTCCAGTCCTCTACCCTTAGACAGAAAGGCCGTTTCAATTGAAGCAGGACCATGATCTTTCAGAGAAGATTTACGGCGTTGATCGTTGGGGGAAAGGGCTCATCACGGTCTCTCCTGAAGGCGAGATATCCCTTAACGATCCGGCTCAGAATAGCTCCGGACCGATTAGTTTGCCTGGAATCCTCCACGATCTCGAACAACGGGGCATCTCTACACCATTGTTGCTGCGGGTCAGTTCGTTTCTCGAAAGTGAAATTCGCCACCTCAACGAGAGCTTTGCCGACGCAATTGAACGTGTCGGATATAAGGCTCCCTATCGTGGTGTCTTTCCAATCAAGGTGAACCAGCAGGCCCAGGTGGTGGACCGAATTGTGGAGTTTGGGCGACCATATGACTTTGGGCTTGAGGCCGGATCAAAACCTGAACTCGTGATCGCAATGGCGCACCGCTTGTCAAAAGATGCGTTGATTGTGTGTAACGGCGTCAAAGACGCCGAGTTCATTCGCCTTGCTATCCTCTCTCGCCGACTGGGTTTCAACACTGTCATCGTGCTGGAAAGTCCGAAGGAGGCCGAGACTGTAATTGAAGTGACCCGTGAACTTGGAATTGACCCGTTTCTGGGGGTGCGCGTAAAGCTGACCAACCAGATTGGTGGCAAGTGGCAGGAGAGCTCGGGCGACCGGTCAACTTTTGGTATGAATACAGATCAGTTGTTGCGGGTCGTGGATCGACTAAAAGAAGCGGACCTTATCCACTGCCTGAAGCTACAGCATTCGCATCTCGGAAGTCAGGTGCCCGACGTCAACGATGTCCGGCGGGCGACATCCGAAGCCTGTCGGTATTTTGTGGAGCTCACGCGTGAAGGCGCACCGTTGAGCCATCTGGATCTCGGCGGCGGCTTAGGCGTGGACTATACCGGAGAAAAACGCAGCAGCGACAATTCCATCAACTACACAGTCGAGGAATACTGTGCGAACATGGTCGAAACTGTTGCTTATGCCATGGATGAAGCCAAGCTTGCCCATCCGGTGCTGGTAACAGAAAGTGGCCGCGCGGTGGTTGCCACGTCTTCGATGCTAATCTTTGATGTCTTGGAAACCACACTCTACGACGCTCCCGACGCTCCCGAAGTTGCCACGGATGACCATCATCTGGTTACTGATCTTGCTGCTGTAAGGGGGTATTTGGTCCGTGATCGAATTCAAGAGTGCTGGAATGACGCCACCTTTTACCGAGATGAATTGCGCGCGTTGTTTCGTCGCGGTGTGGTTGATCTGCGGCAGATGGCGCGTGCTGAACGAATTTACCTCTCACTTACAGCCCAAATCAAGGCGATGGTGGCAGCTTCAGATACGGTAGGTGAATTGGAAGAACAGTTGGAAAAAGTGGCTGACGTGTATCATTGCAACTTTTCTCTCTTTCAGTCACTGCCAGACGTTTGGGCTATCGACCAGCTCCATCCAATCGTTCCCCTGCAAATGCTGAACGTAAAACCTGACCGCCGGGCTATTTTGTCCGATATCACCTGCGACAGTGACGGCAAGGTGGATCAGTTCATTCTGGCAGATGGGATCTCACCCTCCCTGCCCGTGCACTCGCTCCCCGAAGACCGCCCTTACTACCTAGGTGTCTTCTTTGTTGGTGCATATCAGGAAACACTGGGCGATCTGCATAACCTGTTTGGCGATACAAATGTGGTCACGATTGATCTTCGGGCTGACGGCGGCTTTGACCTCCTGCACGAACAGGAGGGTGACACCATTTCCGAAGTGCTTTCCTATGTTGAATTCGATCCAGCCGACTGTGTCGCCGCCTTCCGCAAGATGGTGGACGAGGCGATCTCTGGAGGATCCGTGAAGGCCAGCGAGCGCAAAATTCTGATGGGGGCCTATCGGGACTCTATCAATGGATATACCTACTATGAACAACCCCGGTAAGGAGGGAACCACCATGGGCAAAACACTTGTCGTGGGTGCTGGCGGCGTAAGTCACGCAGCGGTGCACAAGATGGCTATGAATGCAGATATTTTCACCGAAATCACATTGGCCAGCCGCACCAAGTCCAAATGCGATGCAATCGCTGCAAGCGTTAGGGAACGCACGGGTATCGAAATCAAGACAGCCGCTCTTGATGCCATGGACGTAGCCGCTACGGTCGCACTTATCCGTGAAACCGGTGCCGAACTGCTGGTGAACCTTGCTCTGCCCTATCAGGACCTTGTCCTGATGGACGCCTGCCTTGAAGCCGGTTGCCACTACTTGGACACTGCGAACTATGAGCCAGAAGACGTGGCTAAATTCGAGTATCATTGGCAGTGGGCCTATCAGGACCGTTTCAAAGGGGCAGGTCTAACAGCCATTCTCGGCTCTGGTTTTGACCCAGGCGTGACCAGCGTGTTTGCGACCTGGCTTCGCAAGCACAAGCTTAAAACCATTCGCCAAATCGACGTTTTGGATGCCAATGGCGGGTCAAACGATCAGACCTTTGCTACCAACTTCAATCCTGAAATCAACCTGCGTGAAGTGCTGCAAGAAGCTCGTCACTGGGAAGGCGGTGAGTGGAAAACCTCTCCGGCTATGACACATAAGGTCGAGTTCGATTTCCCTGGCATCGGGCCCAAAAACATGTACCTGATGTACCACGAAGAACTGGAAAGCCTTTCAAGCCATTTCTCTGAAATTGAGCGGGCCCGCTTTTGGATGACCTTTGGTGACGCATACATCACCCATGCAAAAGTTCTGGAAAGTGTCGGCATGACCCGCATCGATCCTGTGATGCATGATGGTCAGGAGATCATTCCGATCCAGTTTCTGAAAACTCTGTTACCCGATCCCGGTGATCTAGGTGCAGAAACTAAAGGCAAAGCCTGTATTGGCGACATTGCCACCGGTGAAGCAATTGATGGCTCGGGTGAGAAAACCTATTACATCTACAACATCTGTGACCATCAAGATTGCTTCCGCGAAGTCGGCAGTCAAGCCGTCAGCTACACGACCGGGGTTCCGGCTATGATCGGCGCGGCTCAGGTTTTGAGTGGCAACTGGAAGGAACCCGGTGTTTGGAACATGGAGCAGCTTGATCCCGACAACTTCATGGACATGCTGAACGCCCATGGCCTGCCCTGGCAGGTGCATGAATTGGACGGCCCAGTTACTTTCTAAAATCAGGCCCGGCGGCAACGCCGGGCAGCGACACCATCCGCGGCCAGACCCAACTCACCGCGCTCTATTCTGGATGATATGATGTCTGAGATGATGACAACTCAGGCCGGCGAACCCGGTGCCTTCCGAGAGTTTGATCTTGGCCGCGTCCCGTCGCCATCATTTGTGGTCGACGAGGTTGCGATTGAGCGCAACCTTAAGGTCCTTGCCGAGGTAGCAGACCGCTCAGGCGCGCATGTTTTGGCCGCACTCAAAGCTTTTTCGATGTACTCTCTTGCCCCCTTGGTGCGTCACTATCTTGGTGGCACCTGCGCCAGCGGCCTGTACGAGGCACGGCTAGGACGCGAAGAATATGGTGGAGAAGTTGCCACTTTTTGCGCAGGCTACAAAACAAATGAAATAGACGAGATCATAGCGCTTTCGGATCATTTGATTTTTAACAGCCCAATGCAAAAGGCCCGGTTCCTTGCAAAGTGCAAAGCCGCTGGCAAGCAAGTTGGCCTGCGTATCAATCCAGAACATTCTGAAGGTGAAGTGGCAAAATACGACCCTTGCGCGCCTTGCTCACGCCTTGGAACGCCGATAAGCCAACTAACCCCTGAAACAATGCAAGGTGTCGACGGGGTGCATATGCATACCCTGTGCGAACAGGGATTTGCCCCCCTGGCGCGGACTTGGGACGCAGTTGAACCCATTTTGAAGCCCTATATGCAAGGACTTAAGTGGCTGAATTTTGGCGGAGGGCATCACATCACCCGCGAAGATTATGATCGTGAGGCGCTGATCGCCTTTGTCCAAAAGATCCGCGCCACTTATGGTGTCGACGTGTATCTTGAACCAGGCGAAGCCGTTGCTCTCGATGCAGGTGTTCTGGTTGGCGAAGTCCTGGACCTGCCCGAAAACGGCATGCCCCTTGCCATCACGGACATTTCAGCGACCTGCCACATGCCTGACGTGATCGAGGCTCCGTACCGCCCAGCCTTGATGGACGAGGCTAAACAGGGCTATAGCTATCGCTTGGGCGGCCCATCCTGCTTGGCAGGCGATGTGATCGGGGACTACACATTTCTCCACCCACTGGAAGTCGGAGAGCGCTTCGCATTCCTTGACCAAGCCCACTATTCAATGGTCAAGACCAACACCTTCAACGGCGTTCCCCTGCCCACGATTGCCTTGTGGAACAGTGAGACCGACGATTTGCAGATTGTTAAGCAATTTGGGTACGAGCATTTCAAGGAACGCCTGTCATGAGTATCTTTCTAGATAGCGAACTGTCAGCGTCTGAGCGGACAGAAGATGCCCGCTTTCGCGTGATTCCGGTGCCATTGGAACGAACCGTTTCCTATGGCTCCGGCACAGCCAAAGGACCGGGCGCAATTCTTGAAGCCTCAAACGAGCTAGAGCGGTTGTGCAATGGGGTAGAACCCTGCGCCTCAGGCATCGTTACCGAACCTGCACTAAACTGCGAGGGCCCATTGCCAGAAGTGATGGAGCGCCTTGCCGAAAGAACCGAAGCCGCCGTGCGTGCAGGTAAAGTGCCTGTAACCTTGGGCGGCGAACATTCTTTGAGTTACGGTGCAGTGATGGGCGTGTCTCGCGCGCTGGGACAACCAATTGGCCTTATACAGATAGATGCACATGCGGATCTACGTGTGGCTTACCAGAGCGAAAAGCACTCCCATGCTTCTGTCATGCACCTGCTGGCAGAGGAGGGCATAAAGCTTGCGCAATTTGGGGTGCGTGCACTTTGCAGTGAAGAAGTCGAAAGCCGCAAAAGAAACCATGTTTTTTATGTGGATGCGGAAGAGCTGGTCACTGGCAACATCCACACGATCGACCTTCCACAAGATTTTCCCGAATTGGTCTATGTCAGCTTCGACGTGGATGGGTTGGACCCATCACAGATGCCAGCCACCGGCACGCCAGTCCCTGGTGGGCTGAGTTATTATCAAGCTTTGCATCTTGTCGAACACGCGCTGAAAGGGCGCCGTTGCGTGGGGCTCGATGTGGTCGAACTGGCGCCTAACGAAAACACTGCTTGGGATTTCACCGCGGCCCAAATTGTTTACCGCCTGATGGCCGCATGCCTCAAGCATGAGCCCCCCTCTTGAGCAAGGCGATACCCGAAGCTAAGCGAATGCACGGTTCGACACTTAGTTCATACTGTCACGGAAACAATTGGCGTCACAGACGCAATCTTCCAAAACCCATTCCGTAGCAAGAAGTAACGATCAAATCACTTCTGCACTGATGTCGCCGCTGACCCTGCACTATGGTTCATCTGCTGGGTTTCAACAACACCTTCTCAAATGGCAATTTCGAACCTGCCCTTTTTGAAGCCCCCTTTGGTGCTCCATCAAGCCAGCTTCCTTTCGAAAACTTCCAGTTCAGTTTGCCTGAGCATTGTTAACAGCCCTATACGCAATTGCAGAATCTAAAAAGGTTCAGGTTACATCGCAGACAATCCTGCATTTGTGTTTAAAAAGAACTGGGAGAAAACCGGGGTGCTAGCAGCACCGATCCCACGCGCATTTTCACCAATGCTGCCGGTTTCAATCTGCGGCGCAATCAGGCCCCGTGTATCCTGATTAACCAGGTATCGCTTTACGCGATCGACCAATTCTTCTCTGATAGATGCAGGAAATGCGCCGTCGATCAGGATTGCTTCAAAATCGACCACCGAGCAAATCGAAAGCGATGCCTTAGCCAGCTCTTGTGCAGTTTCGCCAAGCCATGGATCAACATAGCGCGACAAGGCGCTCCAGTCCTGCGGCTGTTGCCAGAGAATGTCAGGGTCTAGGCCAGCTTCGATCAAACGTGCTTCGAGCAAATGAATAGAGGCGACATCAACCAATTGCCGACTTTCCCCAAGCGGTCCAGTTGTGCGCATCGCTCCGAGCGCGCCTGCGTTGCCCTGATTGCCTTCGAATACGGTATTGTTCATCACGATGCCGCCGCCGACAAACGATCCGATGAAAAAATATGCGTAGTCCCTGAACTCTTTGCCACGACCATATAGATGTTCAGCCCGGCAAGCAGCCGTTGCATCGTTTACAACAAATACTGGCAAGTCACTGAACCGACTGATTTCTCGATCAAAGTCGATATCTCGCCATGATTGAAACTTTTGGGCCGCGGCACCAACCAAGTCATTCCATTTCCAGAGTTCAAATGGAGTGGCTATACCAATCCCGCATAGTCGATTTATCGCGTCCGTTTCCATTACGCCCAGAGTGCTGGCAAGACTTTTCTCAAGAAAACCAAACACGGTTTCAGGCAAGGGGTAGTCATATGTCATCTGGTCCTGCAGACGGATATTTCCGTTAAAATCCGATAACAGCAGATCGACCCCACGCCGCCCAATTTTTACGCCAAATGATAATACACCATCGGCATTCAAGTTCATCGGAATTGACGGTTTGCCGACCTTGCCCCGCACCGGCTCACCACGCTTCAGAAAGCCATCTTTCTCCAGCTTGCGCAAAATGGTAGACACAGTCGGTGCAGACAATCCGGTTCGTCGGGCTATATCGCTTCCTGGCATCGCGCCCTGGCGCTGCAACATGGACAGAAGCAAACGTTCATTATGGTCGCGAAGCCCGCTCTGGTTCACGCCCCCACTTAAGTTTCTGATTTTTCCACCATCCATGAGGCCTACCATAATCCCCTCCTTTCACTTAGGGAAGTTATCGCAGACCTCTTAATTAATAAAGTTTATTTATTTATTGACAGTGAGATCAGAATCGAGCCTTTTAAGAAGGCAACCCGCGGCATTGCACTTGCTGGGGTTCGGATTTGGGAGGAGCCTGATCCGACAAATTGGAATGATCCTCGGGAGGACATTATGAAAAAACTTCTGACTTCTTCGACCCTGGCTTTGGCTGCAATGGTCGGTACCGCATCGGCTGATGACATCAGCGCCTGCTTGATTACCAAAACTGACACAAACCCGTTCTTCGTGAAGATGCGTGAAGGTGCCGAGGCTAAGGCGGCCGAGCTGGGCATCACCCTCAACAGCTATGCTGGCAAAGTTGACGGCGACCACGAGACCCAGGTAGCAGCCATTGAAACCTGCATCGCCAATGGTGCCAATGGCATTTTGTTGACCGCATCTGACACCAGTTCGATCGTGCCTGCCGTTCAGCAAGCCCGTGACGCCGGTCTTGTGGTGATTGCACTGGATACACCGCTTGAGCCGATCAATGCCGCTGATATGACCTTTGCAACCGACAACTTCCTTGCGGGTGAGTTGATTGGCCAATGGGCCGCCGCTGCTTTGGGGGATGACGCTGCAAATGCAAAGATTGCGATGCTTGATCTGGGCGTAAGCCAGCCAACTGTAGGCGTGCTGCGCGATCAGGGTTTTTTGCAGGGCTTTGGCATTGAACTCGGCGATCCAAACAAATGGGGTGATGAAACGGACCCACGTATTGTTGGCAACGACGTGACCGCAGGCAACGAAGAAGGTGGCCGCAAGGCAATGGAGAACCTTCTGGCCAAAGATCCGTCCATCAACGTTGTTTACACCATCAACGAACCAGCTGCTGCCGGCGCTTATGAGGCCCTGAAATCGTTTGGTCGTGAGAATGACGTTCTGATTGTGTCTGTTGACGGTGGCTGCCCTGGCGTCGCTGACGTCAAGGACGGTGTCATCGGAGCCACTTCGCAGCAGTACCCGCTACTGATGGCCTCCAAAGGTATCGAAGCAATCGCTGCGTGGGCCAAAGATGGTGTCAAACCTCAGGCGACTGATGGAAAAGACTTCTTTGATACTGGTGTGGCTTTGGTCACCGATCATCCGGTTGATGGTGTCGAAAGTGTCGACACCGCCAAGGGTGCAGATCTCTGCTGGGGTTGATCCAAGCCCTACTCACCTGAATACTGATGGAAAGGGCGGGCATCGACCCGCCTTTTCTACCAATACCCTTTGTTTCATCGACGGGGAGGAAACCAATGACCCAGTCCGATAATTTCGAGGTCGCTGCGGGCAGCGCGAAACCCGAAATCGCCTCATTTGACGATCACGAAAAAGGGCTTGTTGCTCGTTTTCACCATGCGTTACACACAACGCCTGCTCTTGTCCCATTGATCGTTCTATTGGCAGCTGTTGTTGTCTTTGGTCTTATTCTGGGCTCAAAATTCTTTTCGCCTTTTGCCCTAACATTGATACTGCAACAGGTTCAGATCGTTGGTATCGTCGCTGCTGCCCAATCGCTTGTCATTCTCACCGCCGGGATCGACCTGAGCGTCGGAGCGATTGCGGTGATCTCATCGGTGCTGATGGGTCAGTTTACATTCCGTTACGGTGTACCACCTGTTGTGTCCGTCGCATGTGGTTTGGCCTTTGGCACCGCCATCGGTGCGGTGAATGGCTGGCTGATTGCCCGGATGAAGCTGCCGCCCTTTATTGTCACACTGGGAATGTGGCAAATTGTTCTAGCCGCCAACTTTCTCTATTCCGCCAACGAAACCATCCGCTCGCAAGACATCGCCAAACAGGCCCCACTTTTGCAATTGCTCGGGGCCAAATTCAAAGTTGGCGGCGCAGTTTTCACCCTTGGCGTCGTCTTGATGATCGTGCTGGTTCTGATGTTGGCCTATGTGCTGAAACACACGGCCTGGGGCCGACATGTTTACGCTGTGGGTGATGACCCCGAGGCAGCTGAACTGTCAGGTGTGAACGTCAAGAGGGTGCTGATTTCGGTTTACGCGCTGGCAGGATTGATCTGTGCCTTTGCCGGTTGGGCTTTGATTGGCCGCATTGGCTCGGTCTCACCAACTTCTGGGCAACTTCTCAACATCGAAAGCATTACCGCGGTGGTCATCGGGGGCATCTCCCTGTTTGGCGGACGCGGCTCTATACTAGGCACGATGTTTGGGGCTCTCATTGTTGGGGTTTTCACTCTGGGTCTTCGTTTGTCCGGCGCAGACGCGCAATGGACATTCCTGCTGATCGGCGCGCTCATCATTGCTGCGGTTGCCGTAGACCAGTGGATCAGAAAGGTAGCTGCATAATGGAACCAATTTTGAAAGGTCGCGGTCTAGTGAAACGCTACGGCAAAGTTACTGCACTCGACAAGTGTGACTTTGACCTTATGCCCGGTGAGATCCTTGCGGTCATTGGCGACAACGGGGCCGGGAAAAGCTCGCTCATCAAGGCCGTGTCCGGCGCCGTGATCCCCGATGAAGGCACGGTAACGCTAGAGGGTAAGGACGTGAATTTCTCTTCTCCCATCGCGGCCCGAGAGGCCGGGATAGAAACGGTGTATCAGACCCTTGCTATGTCCCCTGCCCTGTCGATTGCCGACAATATGTTCATGGGACGTGAAATGCGAAAGCCCGGGTTTCGGGGCAAATGGCTACGCCAGCTTGATCGCGCTGCAATGGAAAAATTCGCCCGCGATAAACTGACCGAACTGGGGTTGATGACAATCCAGAATATCAACCAGGCTGTCGAAACTCTCTCTGGTGGACAACGACAAGGTGTCGCCGTGGCGCGGGCTGCTGCATTTGGTTCCAAAGTTATTATTTTGGACGAGCCAACTGCCGCCCTAGGCGTCAAGGAAAGCCGCAAGGTGCTGGAGCTGATCCAGGACGTCAAATCGCGCGGCATTCCGATCATTCTGATCAGTCACAACATGCCTCATGTGTTCGAGGTAGCGGATCGCATCCATGTACACCGTCTTGGCAAACGGCTCTGTGTCATTGACCCCAAGGACTACACAATGTCTGACGCGGTTGCCTTTATGACCGGCGCAAAAGAAGCCCCCAAAGCAGCATGAGCAGCATAATACCCTCTCTCGAGGAACTGGCGGCCCATGTTCTGGCGTCCCCCCGGTCGGGGGTGCGTCGTTTGGTGGCCTTAGCCGGACCTCCGGCCAGTGGAAAGTCCACCCAGGCAGACATACTTGCCAATCGGTTAAACGAGGAAGGTTGCGCTGCTCAGGTTTTGCCGATGGATGGCTTCCACTTGCACAACGAGATCCTTGTTGAACGCGGTCTTCTCAACAGAAAGGGGGCCCCTGAAACGTTTGACATCCAGGGGTTCTTGCAACTTGTTATCCGGCTTCATAATGAACCCGAAATCTACTTCCCCACTTTTGATCGATCCCGGGATATTGCCATCGCAGCTGCGGGCTGTGTGAACAAGACCTGCGACACTGTAATTGTCGAAGGCAACTATCTTCTGTTTGATAGACCAAATTGGCGAGACTTGCGCCATCAGTGGGACCTAGCCCTGAGGCTGGAGGTTCCAGAGGCCACTTTAAAACATCGGCTTCTGGAACGTTGGTTATCGTATGGACTTTCACCAGAACAAGCCAGAAGACGAGCCGAAGAAAATGATCTGGCGAATGCCAAGGTGATAGAAGAATGCGCCTTGCCTGCAGACATTGTAATCTAACCTAAAAGGAAAACGGACGTGATACTCTGCTGCGGTGAAGCCCTGATCGACATGATACCCTCGCCAACGACGGGTGGGGGCACAGGTTTCGTGCCTCATTCGGGGGGGGCTGTCTTCAACACCGCCATCGCCTTGGGGCGGCTGGGCGTTCAGACAGGTTTGCTGAGCGGAATTTCGAGCGACATGTTTGGCCAGCAATTGATGGCTGCATTGAAGGCTAGCCAAGTAAATACGTCAAACATCATTGGTTCTGATCGGCCAACCACACTAGCATTTGTACAACTCATCGAAGGTCAGGCAGCATATAGTTTTTTTGACGAAAACACCGCCGGGCGAATGCTAGACTTACAAGAAATTCCGATCCTACCAGCTGGCGTATCGACGCTGTTTTTTGGAGGGATCAGTCTGGCTTGTGAACCCTGCGCAGATGCCTATGCCGCCTTGCTGGAACGCGACGGTGGTGATCGGGTGGTTATGCTGGACCCAAACATCCGCCCGGGATTTATACAGGACGAAACGCGCTACCGCGCTCGGATTGAACAAATGATCGCACGGGCGGATATCGTCAAGGTATCTGATGAAGACCTGAATTGGTTGGTCCCCGGATCGATGTCGTTGCGCCAAAAAGCAAAGATCATGCTGGAAAAGGGACCGTCTGTGATCATCCTGACCCGAGGTAGTGAGGGGGCTATGGGCTTTCTACCCAACGGAACCGAGGTGAGGGTCGCCGCTGAAGAAGTGCAAGTTGTCGACACGGTTGGAGCCGGGGACACTTTCAATGCCGGTGTACTGGCCAAACTTTCCGATCTCGACCTACTAAGGAAGGGCGAGCTGAAAACGCTACCCGTCCAGTCACTAGAAGAGGCGCTCGTGCAGGGCGCCAAAACTGCCGCTATTGCCGTGTCGCGCTCCGGTGCAAATCCCCCCTGGGCCGATGAGCTTTAAGGTGAACTGGATATGTTAATTCTCTGACGAAAAGTCCAACGGCCCGTACAGGCAGTTTGCTCGACTTCGCCCGTGTCTTCCTCAGTTAAGGTGGCAACTCCTAGCAGCGATTGCTCACACAAGCCCCTTTTTTCGTAGTCGAGAAGTGTGTCACCATCGCGGTCTTTGTTGCACAAGTTAAACGACGGTCGTGTTTCCCGCTACCCCAGTCGGACTTTGCCCGCAGGTTCAGTGCTGGGTATACCAATAAAGGAGTCGCGGTTGAGGACTGATCTGTGTCGCCCCACTGGACAGAGCGACACTGGCGAAGGATGTGAATTTGGGCTTCCGAGGCTTGCTGATCGGGAGACTTCCTACACTACATCCTCTGACCGCTTCGTTTCGGGCAATAGCCCTGACGCTCCTCGGCATCCAGAGTTTGGTATGCTTGCGCGGTGAAAATACGGCATGGGCGTCTCTAGCAACGCATTTACTTGTGTTACCAGGTTGCTCCGTGGAATTGCAGTGATAGCTAATCAGTTTGCCGGCGTATAGTATTGCTAAACCATCTCGCCACAAACCGGTCCCGTGCGCTTCCGCAGTGTTTCCAACCTTTGGCTCATCAAACCTGTCCTCGTTCCCCCCTTCAGCTCCCTGGTGTTTCCAGCTCCGAGCCACGAACGCCAGAAGCGCACCTTTTGGGCGCCATTGTGTTGTTCTGCATGA
>NZ_WQLV01000002.1 GCF_009753675.1 Parasedimentitalea huanghaiensis
GGAAAAGCCCAGTCGCCTTCGAACGGATGGTGGCTTAAACGAGCACTTGGGGCGGCACGAAAGCGCGACAGGTCCACTCCTTTAGGATGATAACTTCCTCACCCTTTGCCCGGCCTACATCATCACGCTCGAATTTGGCTTTAGCGAACCACTCCTGAAATTTCTCCGATGCCCTGATACGGGTGCTACGGTTTTTCCTAGATCCGGGTGCCGTGTAGCTGTGATTGGATTTGTCGATTAGCCCCGCCTCATGCAGTGTGTTGATGATCGGGATCATCTTCTTAGACAGGTGCAGGGCATTGTACCGGGAGCCTGTTTTCCAAGCATTCACTGACATGGAGACCCCAATACAGAGCTCAGGATCATCCTGCCAAGCCACATACAGATCCAGGATCAACACCCTAAGCTGCTTACGGAACGCCATCTTAGGCTTCGGCCCAGACTTCCCCACCACCTCCGCAGGCAAGTACTTGTCCCAGATCCTCCCCACGAACTCCTTCACCTCAGGATGATCAGACCACCTATGAACGTCTATGGGGCGGGAGTGCCATGGATCTTCTATCTTGCTCATTGTCAAAGGCCTTGGTCAGGAAAGTCTCTAGTGTAGAATACTGGTATTACTTAGGTACCTAGGGGACTTAGGTAAGGACCTCTAGTAGGGGAATAGTACTTAGATCTTCCTATTCTATCTATCTTTATCCATTACTTATACCTATTCAATAGAGGGTATCTTCCTTACCTAGGATCTAGATGGGCTGACGACATGTGTGGGATTAGTTCTTGGGGATCATACTTGGGACGCAGATAGGGCCACTGGATGCCCAGTTCACTGACTGACTAACCTCACTGACGGTCACAGGATAAATCGCCACAGAACCCCACTGAGAGCCCCTATAACAGCCGGGGTTCATCACCTCAGCACAAGGGGCATAAACAGGGGCATTCTGAGCCACAGAGAGCCAGTAATGAGGCTACTACATCATGTCAGGAAGTACTGGCTGGGGTGGTAGGATTCGAACCTACGATCTTCAGTACCAAAAACTGTTGCCTTACCACTTGGCCACACCCCATCAGTGAGCGGCTGTCTAATGTTACTTGCGCGGGCGCGCAAGGGGGTTTGAAGAAAAAGACAGTTCTTTTTTTACTACGCTGTGCGCCATCACTTTGCCCCCCTAACTCAATGGGTCTAACGCGCATCAACCTATTGTCAGTGAAGACAACAATGTCCCCTGCTGGCCAGCGTTATTCTGAACGCACAAATTCCATCATCGGCGCTGCGAAGAACAGCTAACAACTGGCTATAGCCCACAAAATTGGCGCCCAGCTAGAACAAGACTATAGAAGTCTACCGGTCATAGCAGTTTTGCACAGCTACTTACTCTGGCACCCCTGCAGCACGCAGAGCACGTGTCCACTCCCGGCCTGAAGAAACAGCGGTCGCAGGGACTTCACAACGATAGCGGCTGAGTGTGAAATCAGGAGACACCTCCATCAGTTCGCGAACCACATTCCGGGCCTCCTCGCCGCGACCAGACAACTCCAGAGCAATTGCTTTGGTTCGCAATGTCGACGGGAACAACCTATTTGCCTGCAATGAACGATTGGCCAAGGCCAATGCCCGGGCGTAATGCCCTGCAGACAGCTGCACAGTGGCCGACACAGAATCAAAATAGTACCGCTGTGGTCCCAACGGTGACAGGCGTCGGGCGGCGTCTGTGAACTTAACCGCTTCGTCTGGCGCATTCTGAAAGGCCCGCATGTCCCCCATCAGCAAAAGCGCTAATGCCTCATTCGGATTGTCTTTCAAAGCCAGATCATACGAGGTCTGTGCCAAATCAAAGCGAAACAGAAGGTGGCTGGAGATCATTCCTTTGAGTGTATGCGCAAGTGAAAATGCGGGATCCACTTTCAGTGCACTTGCGGCCAGATGGGTGGCCAATTGGGTGTCGAGTTGCCGATCATGCGTCAACCCTTTTTGCACCCGCATCACATACCAGAATCCCATCCAGGTCAGCGCGAGAGGATGACCGGGTTCACGCTGTAACAACACACCAAGCAAATCCTGGGCGGCATTAAACTGGTCTGGCCGCATATCTTGGATCAAAGAGATAGCCGCCATCAATAACGTATGGCTTTCCAAATTGGCCAATGGTTTGAACTGTACAAGGCGAACAGCCTCACCTACCGCTGTCTGCCCGATCTGCTGTGACACATCCTGTAGCGCCTCACATTCTCCAGCCATCAACTCTTCTAGTGACCCGTCGTATTCACGCGACCACAAAACCCGTTCACGGCAGGCATCCTGGAGATCAACTTTGAGCCGGAATTCACGGCCCCTGACATGCACCATCCCTGATACCAGATAGGTCACCCCAGTCACCGAGGCGACCTCTGTCGGGGTTACCGTCTGAGGGTCAAACTGACGCGAGGCCAGATAGGACGTTACAGAGAAGGCCTGACTACGTGACAGATGTCGCACCAGCTCTTCAGAGAGCATCGACCCCAAAGGTGTCGTTCCACGACTGGGGGCCCGGTATACAAACGGCAACACTGCAATTCTGGGCAACAGCTCGTCCAAAACGGCACGACTATACTCTCGGCCCTCCCCCAGCTCAGCCCGACGGCGTGGCGATGAATAACTGGGTTCATCACGAACCTGCAACAACCAGTCAGAAAAGAGCGCTTCGTGGGGGAGCTCGAAGCCATCCATAAAGCTGCCGTTCTCAGAGTTGCCAATCAAGTCGACCTTATCCAGATCTAAAACGACCCGCTCCCGGTTGGCGGAAATAAGCTTGGAAAGCTCGGGGCCCAAATGGCGCCGCAATGTACTTAGCGCGGTGCGCAAACTGGCCTTGGCCTGCTCTGGTTGCGCCAGGCTCCACAGCGTATGCTCTAGAAATGCCCGAGTACGCACGCCGCCATCCGCCTTGGACAACAACGCCATTAGCGCCTGATGTTTAGCCCCTAACGGGATTTCTCCACCACTGGAAGGAAAGACACCAAACGCACCAAAGTGGTTTATTCTTAACACTTTATTCATACTAACTACTCCCCAAAACAACGGGACAAAAAAAACAGTAAAAAGTCGTGTCATCGACCAGTAGATAATAAACACACCGATAGATCAACACACTTAATACACCAATAGGTGTATTAAGTGTTCAACCTTAAGGAGGCTCAGCTCTTTGGTACGTCACCAAATTGGCGACTTCCCTTGGCTGTTGCCGAAACTTGGCAGCCAAGAAAGGCTCTGCTGAGGAAGTACGATTACCACCGTTTACACATCAACGCACGCAGGTCTAACCGCTAGCAGGTACAAAACGATATCCTTCGCCCGAGTTTTCGGCGAATCCAATACCACCCTCGGGCAAGTGGTACCCAATCAGTTTCATTTTCTCATGGCTGATCTGATCTAGGAGCGCCATTCGGGTTTTAGCAGCGGTTTCGCGATCCTGATCAGCGCCAGTTTCCCACCCCGGTCGAGCAAAACTGATATGGTGATTGTTTACTGCATCTCCCAGCACCATGACGCTGTTGTTGCCATCGCGGACCTCAAACGACATGTGCCCAGGTGAATGACCAAAACTGGCACGAGCAGCGACGCCCGGCAAAACTTCCTCTCCGTCACCAAATAGGGTTATCTGCTCCTTTATGATTTCCATTCTACGCCGGGCTCCAACAGCTTGGCTGGTCCGATTGGAGGCAATAGTGTGAACCGTTTCCGGATCGAACCAATAGTCCCACTCCCCTTGCCCCATCAAATGTTGAGCCTCAGAAAACAGTGGGTCATCAAAATCGTCCAACACCCCCCAGAGGTGATCAGGGTGACAATGTGTGAACAGCACATGGGTCACATCTTCAGGGGCCACTCCAACGGCATCTAGAGCATCAACCAGTTGACCAGCCCCCGATTGAAAATCAGGCCCAGAGCCAACATCGAACAACACAATTTTGTCGCCATCCTGCATCAGCGTCACGTTGATGTCAGGGGTCAGCTGATCACTGGATGTCATGCCAAAGTCAGCTAAAACCGGGATCAGATCCGGCTTATCCATCGGCCCAAATATAAACTCACCCGGCAGCGACAGATGCCCATCCGACAGGGTCTGCAGACGCTTGGACCCAAGGTTCAGCTCGGTACTGGCCCAGCTTCGCGATCCCGCTAGGGCCAGACCGGCCCCCATCCCCTGCAATACCCTGCGCCGTGTAACTGTCATACCCCTGCCCTTCGCATTCAACTAGTCGATGTAAACTCACATTCAGATACATGAATAGGACGGAGAGGCCAACAAAAAATGGCCGGACGCTGAGCCCGACCAACAAGCAATCAGTACTCTCAGTTACTGACGGCTCAGTTCTCTCCACATTCCGTTTTCGACCACTGAAATCACGATATCATCAGCACCACGGTGATCGTCCGCCGCATAAGTAATGTCGGTATCAGTCAGTGCATCAAAGTAGCTTAGGCTTTCCATTCCCGCCAGAAATGCCTCTTGGGTCAGATCCGGACCTGCGGCCTCAAGCGCGCGGATCAGAGTATCAGCGGCGGTGTATCCCAGCATGGAAAATCCACTCGCCGGTTTGTCAAATTTGGCATTGTAGTCGGCCATGAACTTGGCCGGGACCTCGTCATCGGCGCGCGCTGTCAGATCAACCCATCCTGCCGAAGCATAGAGCCCCTCTGTCACGCCGCCGGGAACGGCTGCCACCACTCCGAGAAAACCAGCTGAGGTATTGAGGAATTTAACGTCCGTCCAGCCGAGCTTCTTAGCAGTGCCAACCACGGTGATCCCCTGGCGCACGCCCAGCGCCATGGTCACGATATCGCAGCCCGCAGACTTCAACTTGGTGAGTGAGCCAACAAAGTTCAGCTCATCCGGCTTATGCGTCGTCTCGGCAGCAAAACTCAGCCCCAGTGAACTTGTAATTGCCTTGGTGCTATCCGAAATTTCTTTGCCGAAATCTGATGGAATATACATCGAACAGATCTCTTTGGAGTCGAACTCACCAGCCAGATAGCGTACCCCTGCCTGCACCTGATCCCAATAGCTGGAAAACCCGGTGAACTTGTTGTGTGCCGGTTCCTGCAGCATCTGTACAGAGGCAGACAATGGGCTGATGTTTGGGATGCCCTTAGGGTCCAGCAATTTGAACCCTGCAGTGTTCATCGGCGTGCCCAGCGACAGCAACATGGCAAACACCTTGTCGCGGTTCAGTAGCTTGTTATAGCCCTGCATCGCGCGTGGGATCTGATAGCCGTTGTCCTCAACCACAAAACGGATCTGACGGCCATGCACACCACCTGCCGCATTGATTTCATCAAAACGCAGATTGGCACCGTTCACAGCCGGAACGCCGACGGCTGCAAAAATGCCACTCAGATCGTTGACCGAGCCAATAACCACCTCGGTGTCGCTGACCCCTTGAGTATCTGCATGAGCGGAAAACCCAACTCCAACGGCCAGTGCCGCTGCCGTCAGTACGGATGTCACTTTAGTCATTCAAAGTTCTCCCTATGATATCGTCCTCGTGCGGGGAAACCGCACCTCAATACATTTGATCGATCAATGCCTTGTGCTTCTGCTCTACCAGATTTCGTTTCAACTTCATGGTGGCAGTCAACTCATCGTCTTCGGCAGTCAGCAGCACATTGATCAGGCGGAATTGTTTAATCTGCTCCACCCGGGCAAATTCATGGTTCACGGCTTCGACCTCACCCTCGATCAACGCTACAACTTCCTGCGCGGCACAGAGCGATGCAAAATCGCTGAATGGTATCTTATGATCCTGAGCAAATTTTTCCACGTTTTCCTGATCAATCATAATCAGACAGCTCAAATATTTGCGCTGATCACCGATGACCACTGCATCAGATATGTAGTGACTGAACTTCAAACGGCTTTCGATCTCGGCGGGGGTAATATTCTTGCCCCCGGTAGTGATAATGATATCCTTGATACGACCAGTGATCGTCAAATACCCATCTTGATCCACCTGCCCGACATCACCTGTTCGCAACCAACCATCGCTGGTATATGTTTCGGCAGTCTTTTCAGCGTTGTGCCAATAGCCCTGAAAATTGTTCAAACCTAGCGTTTGGATCTCTCCATCGTCTGCAATGCGTATTGTGATGCCAGGAACTGGCTGTCCAACCGAGCCCAAACGGTTCGCCTCGACGGTATTGACCGCTGTCAATCCAGCGTTCTCGGTCATACCATATCCTTCGACGAGCCGGACACCAATCGACCAGTACCATTTTAGCAACTCGGGTGAAATCGGCGCCGCCCCAGAGCCACCGCGGCGCATCCGGTCCATGCCCAACATTCTGCGCAGATTCCGAAGAACCAGCACATCCCAAAACAAGTAGCGTGCGGCAACCCTTCCAGGTACAGGCAGGTTCTGCATCAAATAATCTGCACGCGCCATACCCGCCTTGATGGCGCGGTTAAATGCCCATCGCCCTATCGGGGTGGCCTCTTGCATCAGCACCATCACCTTGGAATAGATTTTCTCCCAAACCCGAGGAACTGCAAAAAACGTCGAAGGAGAAACTTCACTCAGGTTGTCGAATACCGTTTCCGGGCTTTCGGCAAAGTTCACCGTACAAGAGGCGGCAAGCGGCAGATATACCGACACATTTCGTTCAAGAATGTGGCACAACGGCAAAAAACACAGCAACTCATCGCTTCGCATGAAAGTCAACGCTCGCGCGCTCGCTTCCATGGTGCTTAGTATATTTTCATGGCTTAGCATCGCCCCTTTGGGCTGGCCAGTGGTACCTGACGTGTAGATCAAAAGAGCCGTATCATCAGGTTGAGATTTGGCAATCTCATCTCTGAAACATCCCGGATTTTCAGCTTCAAAGGTCCGACCGACTTCATACAGATCTTCGATAAATAAGCACTTGCTATGGTTCAGGTCATGCAAGCCCTCTCGTTCAAAGATAACCACCCTGGCCAGCCCTGGCACCTCATCTTGAATTTCCAGAAACTTATCCAGTTGCTCGTCGTCTTCAACGAATAGGACACGGCTTTCACTATTATTCAGAATGTAGGCCAGCTGCGCTGGGGAATCTGTGGTGTAGACCCCCGAGGCAATCCCACCCACACCTTGAATACCCATGTCAGCATAGATCCACTCCTTGCGGTCTTCGCTCAGAATGGACACCACTTCTCCGCGCTGCAGTCCCAGAGCGCGGAGACCTAGGCCAAGCCATTTGGCATGTGTCCAGTAATCGGTCCAGGAACAGGCCTTCCAGATGCCCATGTCCTTTTCTCTGTGCGCAGTCTGGTCACCCAGTTCAGAGCAGCGCCGTGCGAATAGTTTTGCAATGGTGTCACAGCCGTCCACCCGAACAGGGCGCACCCCCGGAGTGGCATTATAAGACACACCATTCAGCGTTACCTGAGGATGTGGAGCCATATGCATATCCATCATGCGCTCTTTACCGCCATGTTTTCTTGCGCTTCCAGCGTCGCTCGTCACGCTGACCCGCCTCTTGGTGGCCCAGGTAGAACGCCTTGATGTCCTCACTCTGCATCAATCGTTCTGCGGTTCCGTCCATTACAATCCGCCCGATCTCCATCACATAGCCAACGTTAGCCAGATCCAAAGCGATACGAGCATTTTGCTCGACCAGCACCATAGTCACTTTTTCTTCAGCGTTCAGTCTTCGCAGAATCGCAAAAATTTCTTGTACAAGCAGCGGTGACAACCCAAGCGAGGGTTCATCTAACAACATAATTTCAGGGCTCAGCATCAGCCCGCGGCCAATCGCCAACATCTGTTGCTGACCACCCGACAACGTACCCGCCTCTTGCCCGCGCCGCTCGGCCAGGATTGGAAAATAGTCGAAAACCATTTCGCGGTCGCGTTGCACCCCAACCTTGTCATTGCGAGTATAAGCGCCCAGTGTCAGGTTCTCGTCCACCGTCAACAGTGGAAACACTTCACGCCCCTCGGGAACATGCACGATCCCATGCTGCACTATACGGTGCGGCTCCTGCCCCTGGATCTCACACCCCTTGAATATCACCTGCCCCTTTTCGGGATCCATGATGCCCGATATTGTCTTTAACAGTGTCGATTTACCGGCCCCATTGGCACCCAGAACCGTTACGATCTGGCCTTTTTCAACTTTCAACGACACGCCGCGAATGGCCATAATTGGACCGTAGAAACTCTCAAGGTTCTTGATTTCAAGCAGCGCATCACCCATCACACCGCCCCCACACCCAGATAGGCCTCGATCACCGCAGGGTCAGCCTGTACTTCAGCAGGGGTGCCTTCGGCCAGCTTGGCGCCATCCGCCAGTGCAAGAACTCGATCACTAACCGAAGACACCAACCCCATGTCATGCTCGACCATCAGCACGGTAATGCCCATCTGCTTGCGGATGTCATCAATCCACCAACGCATGTCCTGCGTTTCCTCAACCGAAAGCCCCGAGGCCGGCTCATCCAACAGAAGTAGTTTCGGCCCTGTTGCCAATGCACGCCCCAGCTCAACCACCTTGCGCACCCCGTAAGGCAAACCCGCAATCATCTTGTCGCGATAAGGCTGCAGATCCAGAAAGTCGATCACCTCCTCCACCACCTCGCGATGCGCGATCTCTTCGCGCCGCACGCGTGGGGCAAAGAACAGTTCTTCAACCAGCGATGTTTTGCGGTGCCGGTGCCGCCCCACCAGAAGATTCTGTAACACAGTGGCATGGTCAAACAGTTCAATATTCTGAAACGTCCGTGCGATACCCAAGTCCGCCACCTGATCCGGCGCCCGGTCCAGCAGGTTCTGTCCGTCAAAGGTGATACTGCCCGAAAATGGCTGATAAAACCGCGAGATCAGGTTGAACACTGTGGATTTTCCCGCCCCGTTTGGCCCGACGATGGCATAGACCTCGCCTTCCTCGACCGACAGACTTAAGTTGTTCACCGCCACCACGCCGCCAAACTTCAGCGTCGCCTCCTTGATCTCCAACAGACTCATCGCAGGCGCTCCGTTTTCAGATAGCTTTTCTGGCGCCGGAACATGTCCTTGCGAGCAAAGGGAAACAGTTCAAACCAGGTGCGAATTTTCAGCCAACGGCCATAAAGCCCCATCGGTTCAAACAGAATGAACAGGATCAAAATCAGCCCGAATACGCCAGTCTCAAGCCCCGGAATAGCGACGCTACCGCCGATCATGGCACCTTTCGCAATCGACAAAACTTGCGGGAGGAACGCCACCACCACCGCGCCAAAGAACGCACCGTGGATAGACCCCAACCCGCCAATCACAATCATCATCAACAGGGTGATTGATATCACCAGCGAGAAGGTCTCGTTGTTGAAGGCCCCCGCGTAATACCCCATCAATGCCCCGGCCCAGCCTGTGATCATGCAGGACAGGCCAAACGCCTTAACCTTGGTCCGCGCAATATGCACGCCCATCGCTGTCGCTGAAATCTCGCTGTCCCGCACCGCGGCAAAGGCCCGGCCCAATGGCGCGCGCAACAAGTTGCGATAGAACAGCGTACAAATCATCGTCACCACCAAGACCAGGTAATAAAATCGCACAGGCATCGTCCAACGCTCTATTTCGAGACCGAATATGGTGATCACAGCGGGAAATTTACCAGACACGCCGCCAGTCCAGGGATCTAGCAGTACAATGATGTCATCCGCCAGGATCGACAGAGCAATGGTGGCAATCGCTAAATAAATCCCATGCAACCGCAGTGCCGGAATGGCAATAATCGCGCCAACCACACCGGTGATCACCCCGGCAAGAGGAAAAGCCACAATAAATGGCAGGCCCGCTTCGATCAGAATGGTGTTTGTGTAGCAGCCAATCGCCAGAAACGCCGCATGGCCCAAGCTAACTTGGCCGGTCTGACCGGTCAGAAGCATCAGACCAAGTCCTGCGATGGCCCAGATCAGCACATTGGTGACCTCGCCGATGTAGAACTCGTCCAGCAGCACCGGCAACAAAACAGCCAGTGCCAGCAATGCTGCATAAACTGCCAAGGTCCAGCGATCCGGGAACAGTCGGATGTCATCGTTGTATGAGGTTTTAAACAGGACACGCATGGGATCAGACCTTTTTGACCCGGACCTGGCTAAACAGCCCATTGGGTCGGAACACCAGAACCAGCAACAACAAAACGTATGGCGCGATTTGCGAATACCCAGCCGCGAAATAACGCGAGGCAAAGGGTTCAATCACTCCAACAATAAGCCCACCAACAAGCGCCCCGGGCAGCGATCCAAAGCCACCTATCACCGCCGCAGCAAAGGCCTTAATGCCCAATAAACCTGCATTGGGATCTATCGCCCCTTTTGAAGCGAACAAAATGCCCGCGATGGCTGCTGTTGCGCCTGACAGTCCCCAAATCAGCCCCTGCACACGCTTCACCGGGATACCCATGTAGTAAGCCGCCATTTGATTTTGGCTGGCAGCCTGCATCGCCAAACCCAGCTTGGTACGCTGAAAAAACTGAAACAAGAAAAGTGTTAGCAGCACCGTCACCACGATCACTGCGACATCCGCCATCCCAAGCACCACACCGCCAATGTTGATGTCTCCAATACTCAATGGGCTTTCCAATGTCTGTGGTTCGTGCCCCCAGATCACCCCGGCAACAAAGCGGATCACAAAACCCAGCGCGATGGTCAGGATCACCACCGCAGTCTGGCTCTGCCCAAACAACCGCCGCAACACGAAGAAATCCAGCAGATAACCCAGCGCAGCCATGACCAAGATAGCCAGCGGCGCGGCCACCCAGAACGGCAAGTCCATATGTTCAGCATTGGTCAGGCCCAGGGTCACAAATGCCCCCAGCATCATAAAATCGCCCTGAGCAAAGTTCACCGCTTCTGTGGCTTTGTAAATCAAAACAAACCCAAGTGCGATCAGACCATACACACAGCCATTTGCAAGACCACTGACAAGCAGCTGCAAAACTTCCAATGTGCCCTCCCCTACTTTTCAAAAGCAGTATTTCAACTGGGCTTTGCCGGGTAAACATCCCCGCACTTAGAATTTAGGCCCCTTCATAAGTGCGAGACCCAAGAGCAAAAATTCAGGCAATCCAACCCAGTTGCAGCCGCTTCATCCAACAGATCGTAGTAAATTCATCGAAACAATGTTATCTTTGTAAGCTTCCAGCGGTTACCCAAAAACTCAAAGCTCTTTTTACGCTACGTTACGTAAAACAAAACAACTAGCCGTATAATTGCTGCAACTTTGCCAAACCCATCATCCACAAAGCTCTCGCAGGGTATCACAGAACCGCTGAGCTGCTGGGGACAACTGGTGTTCACTTCGGATGCACAGGCCAACAGGGCCAAGCGTGCTACCGGTGTTGATGGGTAGGTGGCTCAACACCCCTGCCTCCAGTTCAGCCCGTACCACGCCATGACTGATAATCCAGACCGCTTTATGCGCCAAAGTAAACCGCCGACAGAATGTCGAGGACACCGTTTCAATTGGAAACCGGGGGGGTAAGATCCCCTGTTCCAAGAGCATCCGATCAACATAGGGTCGAATAATCGATCCTTGATTGGGCATCAACACAGGGAAATCCTGAAACGCCATGTCCGGCAATCGGCCGAATTGGGTTAACGGATGGTCTGCCGCCACCACTGCAACCACGCGTTCGCGAAATAGGGGGTCAAAATCCACCCCTGCCATATGTTCCGGCGCAGGAAGCCGCCCAACAACGACATCCAAAAAACCCCGCCGAAGCTGATCCAGCAGGTACTGATTGTCGCCACTCATCACAGAGAACCGACTATGACTGCCTTCCTCTCGCAATTGCGCCAGCGCATCAGGTACAACTGTAGCTGATACCGTCGGCAAGGCACCGATCGCCACCTTGGGACCCTCAGCCTCGCTCAGCCCCTGCAACATCGAAACCCCGTCACGAGCCAGCGCCAGACTGCGCCCAGCAGGATCTCGAAACATCTCACCATAGGCCGACAATCGGATACCGCGACCATGTTTTTCAACCAATTTTTTGCCGCAAACAGTTTCAAGTTCGCGTAAAGCGCGGGTTACGGCAGGTTGGGTCATTCCCAGTGCATCAGCGGCTTGCGTAACACTAGACTTGCGAGCAACCTCAACGAAGACTTCCAAGTGCCGCAGCTTGAGATGATCCGACAAACGCATATCATTTCCGATATAAAAAGATCCAATAATTCACATTATACAGGTCAATTTTGATATGCGATACTAAGGAAAAGGGAAGGAGTGGCAGATGTGCAATTCTCGTTACGATCAAGGGATGAAAGTACGCCGCGCTGTGTTGGGCAACGCACACGTTGATCGCGCAGAAGCGGCAAAGACACCCTTTGACGAGGGATTTCAAAATCTTATTACAGAAGGCGCCTGGGGCACAGTCTGGTCCAGCGAAGGTATCAGCCAACGTGAACGGTCAATGCTAACTCTGGCCCTGCTCGCTGCGCTAGGTAACTTTGACGAGATCCCAATGCATATTCGCGCCACAGCCCGAACTGGCGCAAGCAAACAGGACGTCATCGAGGCCTTCCAGCATGTCGCTATTTACGCAGGCGTTCCACGCGCCAACCACGCGCTAAAGCTGGCCAAACAGACCTATGCCGAAATGGAAGCTGAGCAAGCCGCCGACTGAGGAGACCCCAAGATGACAAAACCAGCTGAATTCTATCAACGCGACCGTGAATGGCATCCGCCAGCATTGGATCGCAACTATAAGACTTCGGTGGCACGCTCGCCACAATACCCGCTGATCAGTTTAGAAAACACCGCCAGTGAGATCACTGGCCCGGTGTTTGGTCACAACGACTTTGCTCCAACTGACAATGACTTGCTAACCAACTACGCTCAACCCGGGCAGGCCCCGGTGGGGGAGCGTATCATTGTGCATGGCCGGGTCCTGGATGAAAACGCGCGCCCAGTTCCAAACACTTTGGTTGAGATTTGGCAGGCCAATGCCAGTGGCAAGTACCGCCACAAAAAGGATGCTTATCTGGGGTCGATGGACCCCAATTTTGGCGGCTGTGGCCGCACCATGACGGATAGCGACGGTTACTACTACTTCCGCACAGTCAAACCCGGCGCCTATCCTTGGCGCAACTGGGTCAACAACTGGCGGCCGGCGCATATTCATATTTCGGTCTTCGGAACTGGCTTTGCCCAGAGATTGATCACACAGCTATATTTCGAAGGCGACCCACTGATTGATCAATGCCCGATCGTCAAAACCATTCCCGATCCCGACGCCGTCCAGCAGTTGATTGCAGCGCTGGATATGAACGCCAGCATCCCGTTGGATACCCTCGCCTATAAATTCGATATCGTATTGCGGGGCCGCCGCTCCAAGCTGTTTGAAAACCGTTTGGAGGGCAACTGATGAAACAGAAACTGAACTACCTGAAAGAAACGCCTTCGCAAACCGCTGGGCCTTTTGTTCACATCGGCTTGGCCCCGGGGGCCGCCGGCTTTGATATCTACGATCAGGAACTTGGCACCGACATTGCTGGCCCCAATGCCTGCGGCGAACGTATCCGGGTTGAGGGGCTGGTCATCGACGGAATCGGCTCGCCGGTCAAAGATGTGATGCTGGAAGCTTGGCAAGCCAATGCCACTGGCTCCTATGCCCATCCCGAACATCCGGGCGATGTCGAAGACGGGTTCCGCGGTTGGGGGCGAGTAATCACCAATTTCGAAACGGGTGAATGGGGTTTTGACACGATCAAACCCGGCCCTGTGATGGGTCGCTACGGGCAAATGATGGCGCCACATATTAACTTGTGGATTGTGGCACGGGGTATCAATGTTGGTCTGAACACCCGATTGTATTTCTCGGACGAGGAAGAAGCGAACTCAGCTGATCCTGTAATCAATCTGATTGAATGGGAACGACGTAGGAAAACACTGATCGCACAACGCGTGGAACGTGATGGTGCAACCGTTTATCGTTTTGATATCTGCCTGCAAGGCGACAATGAAACCGTATTTTTTGACATCTGAGGACTTTGCTAAATGAGTACCCCCTGCATTATCTGCGTCGCGATTACCGGCTCGGTTCCGCGCAAGGAAAACAACCCGGCGGTGCCGATCACCGTAGCTGAACAAATCGAAAGCACTCATGAAGCTTTCGAAGCGGGTGCCTCAATTGCACATTGTCACGTGCGCAACGATGACGAGACACCAACGTCGGACCCCGAGAAATTTGGCCGTCTGCTAGAAGGCTTGAACACCCACTGTCCCGGCATGATTGTGCAACTGTCTACTGGTGGGCGATCTGGTACCGGCAAGGACCGTGGCGGCATGTTGTCCCTGCGTCCCGACATGGCATCGTTGTCAGTAGGGTCTAACAATTTCCCAACACGAGTTTACGAAAACTCGCCTGATCTGGTGGATTGGCTTGCCTCTGAGATGCGCACCTATGAGGTCAAGCCAGAGGTCGAGGCCTTTGACCTGTCCCATATCCACCAGGCGGTGAAAATGAACCGTGAGGGGCGCATTGCGGGCACCCTATACGTGCAGTTTGTCATGGGTGTTAAAAACGCCATGCCCGTCGATAAGGATGTATTCGATTATTACGTCAAGACTATGCAACGTCTTGCCCCCGAGGCCCAGTGGTGCGGCGCAGGTGTTGGGCCGGGTCAAATCCAAGTCAACGAGTGGGCCATTGCCGCCGGCGGCCACACCCGGACTGGGCTGGAAGACAACATGCGCCTGAACCGCGAAACCTTGGCACCTTCGAACGCCGCACTGGTCGCGCGTGCTGCTGAACTGTGTGAAAAGTATGAGCGCCCAGTTGCAAGCTGGCGTGAAGCGCGCGAAATTCTTGGGCTGCGCGCCGCCTAAAAGACCTACGGCCGCCGATGAAACATTGGCGGCCGTAGTTGGATTTACTCTTCGGCCTAAAGTACCAATCCGTCAGGTCATCCCGGAACTGATCCCCGATAGATCGCTTAATATCGGGCAGTTGGGACGGTCATCCCCTGCACAGCACTCCACCAGCTCCGTCAAGGTATCGTGCATCATCTGGAGGTCGCTGATTTTGGCTTCAATCTTGGTCAGATGCTCCTGAGCAAGATGTTTAACATCGGCACTGGCCCGACTTTCATCGTGATACAGCGCCATCAGCATACGACAGTCCTCTATCGTGAACCCCAGCGCCCTTGCCCGCCCAAGAAAAGCCAACTTGTGCAGATCGGCAGCAACAAAACTGCGGTAGCCATTGGCCGAACGTAGGGGCTTAATCAGGCCAATATCCTCGTAATAACGGATAGTCTTGGCAGGCAGGCCAGAGCGAGTGGAAACGTCTCCAATATTCATGATGTGCGTCCTATTCTGCTGGGCTGGTGGCCAGCCTTAGACAGTGCATCAGTCATGTCAACAAGTGTCAAACCTGCCGTTCCCTCGACCTGCGCACTGGCAGTCGCGAGGTTGACCGACGCCGACACAACGCCATCGACGCTGGCGAGTGCACGTTCTGCGCGCCCTACACAGCTAGCACAGCTAAGACCGGTCAGTTGTAATGTGATTTGGGTGGCGGTGGACATGGGAAACCCTTCTGCAGTCATTCCTATGTTATGCCATATGGAGGTTCCCGTCACAGGAAGGTCAAGGGCCGATTGAAGAAAATCTCCAACTAGGCGAGAAAATCTTCTGACAGCCTGAGACGACCAATTCAAGATAGTGTGCTGTGTTCAATTCAATGGTCTAGATGCCGCTACTGATCTCTACTTGTCGCATTATAGCAGCTGAGATGCTCCTCGCTAATGCTAGATAACTTGCGTGGTATAGTGAGCTTGGATAAGTCTTGAAAAACACTTCGTTACGCTTTGGGCAAACATTGCCCCCCCCAAAACGATAGCTAACCGCCATCACAACACTTGGTCCAGCACCAACAGAACAAAGGAATTTAAGATGATGAAAACGCGCGCCGCTGTTGCTGTTGCACCTGGTCAGCCATTGCAAGTCATGGAGGTCAATCTGGAAGGCCCTCGCGCTGGTGAGGTTCTGGTTGAAATCAAGGCCACAGGCTTGTGCCACACTGATGAATTCACCCGCTCAGGTGACGACCCCGAAGGCATATTTCCCGCGATCCTTGGGCACGAAGGTGCTGGCGTGGTGATTGAAGTTGGCGAAGGCGTGACCAGCCTGGAAGTCGGTGATCATGTAATCCCACTATACACGCCAGAATGTCGTGAGTGTGACTATTGCCTGAACCCAAAGACCAATCTGTGCCAGTCGATCCGCTCCACCCAGGGACAAGGACTGTTGCCCGATGGATCAACAAGGTTCTCGATGCTGGATGGCACCCCAATCCATCACTACATGGGCTGCTCCACTTTTGCGAACCATACCGTTGTGCCTGAAATCGCGTTGGCCAAAGTTCGCAAGGACGCTCCGTTTGACAAAATCTGTTACATCGGTTGTGGCGTCACCACGGGTATCGGCGCGGTAATCAACACCGCCAAAGTAGAAATCGGCTCAACCGCCATTGTGTTTGGCCTTGGCGGCATCGGTTTGAACGTAATCCAAGGGTTGCGTCTGGCCGGGGCTGATCAGATTGTTGGCGTTGACCTAAACGCTGGCAAAGTCGAAATGGCGACGAAGTTCGGTATGACCGATTTCGTCAATCCTGCGGATGTAAGTGGCGACCTGGTTGCACATTTGGTTGAACTGACCGGCGGTGGCGCTGATTACACTTTTGACGCCACAGGCAATGTCAACGTAATGCGCACTGCGCTAGAAGCCTCCCATAAGGGTTGGGGGGAAAGCATCATTATCGGCGTAGCACCAGCCGGGGCCGAAATTTCGACCCGCCCGTTCCAGCTGGTCACTGGTCGTTCCTGGCGCGGAACTGCCTTTGGGGGGGCATCAGGACGTACTGATGTGCCCAAAATCGTTGATTGGTACATGGATGGTAAGATCGAGATCGACCCGATGATCACGCATAAGTTGACACTCGACCAGATCAACGAAGGGTTCCAACTGATGCACGATGGAAAATCAATCCGCGCAGTAATAGAATTCTAAACCCCAACACAGCACTTTTGACCTAATCGAACGCGGGCATTCAGCCCGCGTTTTTTTTCGCCCTTCCTCCGTCAAGGCTCAGCTTGACTTTCTTTTCTTCGGAATATAACCATCTAGTTATGCAAGTAACAACCAGCTCCATGCCCCCACAGAATCTCGACGCAATTTTTGCGGCACTGGCTGACCCAACCCGGCGGGCCATTTTAACCCGTCTTGCCAGTGGCGAGGCAGGAGTGAACGAACTGACCGAGCCATTCGAGATGAGCCAACCGGCAATTTCCAAACATTTGAAAGTTCTGGAACGCGCCGGACTGGTTGAGCGCGCGATAGACAAACAGCGCAGACCCGCCCGACTAAAAGCCAAACCTATGGCAGCCGCGGTAAACTGGCTGGAAGAATTTAGGGAGTTCTGGTCGTCAAGTTTCGACCAGCTTGATGATCTTTTGACGACATTGAAACAGACTGAATTAAAGGAGCCAGGGAATGAGTGAATTACCAACATATGTATTGGAACGAGAATTTGATGCGCCCCGCGAAATGGTATGGCGCACCTGGACAGAGCCAGAATTGTTAGCCCGCTGGTATGGCCCCGGCGCAGAAACCATAATTCACGAACTGAATGTTACACCGGGCGGGCTGTGGCTTAACGAAATGAAATGGGGCGGTAAGTCCAACTACGAACGCGTGGAATACACCAAGGTCGATCCACCCGCGCTGTTGGTCTGGCTCCACTCGACAGCAAATTCTGAATGGGAAGCTTCTGCTAATTCGATGATGCCAGATTGGCCTCTGGTGCTGCTCACCACTGTGACATTCACCGAGAAAGACGGCAAAACTCAACTCCGCCTCACCTGGCAACCTCATGAAGCCAGCGCAGCGGAACTTGCCTGCTTTGCCGCAGCTATTGGTGGAATGGACAAAGGTTGGGCATCCGGAATGGAAATTCTCGCCGAACTGTTGGTCGAGCTACAAGACTAGGCAAAGCCACCAAATCTACTCCACAACAAAGATGCACCTGCCCCGCTGCTGGCAGGTGCTTTTCAAACGTTCCAATATCTGCCTCTTCCAGATCGGTTCGGCGTGAAGCTGTTGACCCATCTTCTGAGCTAAAACATTCAACACTGTGATTTGATGACTGGTCTTAAGGCACAGACTTGCTACATTACGCCCTGCCCCAGCTACACTTACCACCAACAATCCAATGAAAGGCCGAATGCCGTGAAGTTTCAGTCAGTTGATATCGGAAAAGCGGCCTCAGCGGCGACCATAATCTTTCGCGCCCTGCGCAAGTCGATCATCGAGGGCGACCTGAGTGATGGTGATCCCCTACGCCAAGATGAAATCGCCCGTGCATTTAACACGTCCCGTATTCCAGTACGCGAAGCGATCACAATGCTGGAACAACAAGGGCTGGTTAAAGCAGTACGTTATAAAGGTGCTGTCGTGGCCTGCTTGTCGATGCAGGAAGCCGACGAAATATTTGATTTCCGTTGCCTTTTGGAACCCGAGGTCATTCGCGCTGCAGTCCCTAAAATGACACCCGAAATATTGAACACTGCGCGCGGACATTTGGAACAGTTTGCGGCCGCTCAAGATCCAATGGAATATGGTAATCTGAACCGGCTCTTTCACTCAACCCTCTATGCTGCAAGTGAAATGCCTTACCATATCTCAGTAATAGAGAACTCAATGGATCGGATCGACCGACACCTGAGGGCGCAATTGGTGATGACGGATGGCATTGAACGCAGCAACCAAGAGCATCTGGAAATTCTAAGTGCATGTGAAATTGGTGACGCTGAGAAAGCCGCGCAGCTAACCTATACTCACATTCACGACGCAATGGTTTCGCTACAGGAACAGTTGCAGTCCAGCAAATGAAACGGGGGCCGAAGCCCCCGATCTGTTCTCATAGCGAATGATAGCAAGCCACTTGTTGTGCATCACCTTCCAGTTCCCGCCGTGGAGGGCGGTAAGCATCCCAGACTGATTTCCTAGTGACGTTAATCGGTCATGCCGCGTTCACCTGCCGGATGAAAGCAAAAGAATTCGACACAACGCCAAGGAACTTGAGCAGTCGGGAGTGTGTTGCGAAACATCAGCGACCCACAATGATCAGATCTTTGGGGAACTGGGTCAGTGACCGGTACCCTGTTTCGGTAATAAGCACATCATCTTCGATACGCACGCCAAAATTGCCGACGTCATATAGACCCGGTTCATTGGTATAAACGGTGCCGGCAGGTAGAACCTGATGGTTGCCACGCATGATATACGGCGCTTCGTGAACGTCGCGTCCCAATCCGTGGCCAGTCTTCGTGCGGATACGGTCCGCATAGGGCGAAGCTTCCAGTACACCGGTAACAACATCGTCAATATCGTGCGCAGTCACACCGGCGCGGGTCATATCCAGACCAGCCAAATTGGCCGCAAGTACGGTGTTGTACACATCGCGCGCCTCGTCGCTCGGTTCACCCACAAACACGGTTCGGGTAATATCGGCAGCAAACCCGTCCTTACGACCACCAAAATCAAATAGCAGCGGGTCGCCTTGCTGCACCTTGTAGTCGCCAGCGTGGGCATGTGGCATCGCGGAATTCGGACCAGCAACAACAATAGGTGAGAACGCCATTCCATCAGCCCCTTCGGAGAACAGAGCCTGGATCAGCGCACTTTCGATTTCTTTTTCGGTCTGTCCTACGCGCACACCATCAAGCACTCGGTGCAACGCACGCTCGGACAGAGCAATCGCAGCTTCCAGCGCGGCGACGTCTGCATCAGTCTTGATCATCCGCAATCCGGAAATTTCAACTTCGGCATCTATGATCTCCAGTTCGGGCTGCGCCTTTCTCAGCGCATGATGCACAAAAACCCGCATCACCTGACCTTCGACAGCGAGCCGCCCCATGGGCATATGCTGCGCCAGCGCTGCAAAGGCATCCGCATACCCATCCTGATCGCGCCAATCGAACACTTCACCGTCAAATCCAACCAAATCCCAAGAGCTCAGCTCAAGATTGGGAACAATAGCAGCGGAAGGACCCTCTGCTGCAATGATCAGTACAAAGGGGCGCTCGTGGCTCATAAAAGTATGACCCAGGGCGCGGGTGAAGTTGGGACCTGGAACCAGTGCCAGCGCATCAACAGCCAAAGTTTTGGCCAACTGGCGGTATTCGGTTAGTGAATTCGGCATTGCTTGTCTCCGGAAAGCATTAATGTGAACCGAGGCCCGACTTGGGCTCCGGCTTGGTTCGGTTATCCAATTCGCCGGAAAACCCGCAGAAAATGTGGCCACTTGGTGGGTGAACTTTGTAGTCGCTGACTTTGTTGCACATTGGCATGTAAACAGACGAGTGCGCGATAGCCACCCCGCTCGCCCGCAGCTTTGGATACCAAGCCGAAGCATCAGGGGGGATTGCAAAAATCAGTTTGTCGATCCCGGCGTTGTCTTTCCAATAGCTATCATGCGCTTGATAAACAACTTACGCATTCAGTTCATAGTGCATTCAATCTGCGATCTACACTGTCAATCCGTTCAAAGCCCAATCTTGCGCAGCTCATATGGGAAGGATTGAGCGCTAACGGCGACATATTATCAACCGCTTGCGCCCCCCCACCTTTGGATCCCCACTCAAAAAAGGCGCTAAAACGAAAAACTTCCCATTTTGACCTGATTTTGAACGTTTCCATCGGATGGAAGTAGGCATAATGTTGACCTTATCCCCCCCAGGGGGATACATGAAGTATGTCCCAGTCCCATAAGCACAGCTCACACCCGCAAATCTCAGCGCGTCTAAAACGCGCCAATGGTCACCTGTCTGCGGTCATTGCCATGATCGCAGATGGCCGCCCATGTAATGACATTGCACAGCAACTACAGGCCGTTGAAAAGGCCATCACAAACGCCAAACGGGCGTTGATCCACGATCACATCGACCATTGCCTTGACTCAAACGACAGCGATCAAGTTATCGACACAAAAAGCTTCAAAGACATAACCAGGTATCTGTAACCCATGCTGAGCGTTCTTAAAAATCGAACCTACCGCCATTTATTCGCAGCTCAATTGATTGCACTCATGGGCACCGGAATAGCGACTATAGCTCTTGCCCTGCTCGCATATGATCTGGCCGGAGACCGGGCTGGGTTGGTCCTTGGCATGGCGCTAACCATCAAAATGGTCAGCTATGTGACTATTGCGCCGATTGCCTCAGCATTGGCCGAAACCCGCTCTCGACGGGCCTGGTTGGTCAGTTTGGATGTCATCCGCGCCGCTGTCGCCTTGGCATTGCCTTTTGTAGACCAGATCTGGCAAATCTATGTACTGATCTTCATGCTACAGGCCTCTTCAGCAGCATTTACGCCAGCATTTCAGGCCTCGATCCCGGATGTGCTGCCAGATGAAGAAGACTATACAAACGCGCTATCACTGTCGCGGCTTGCATATGACCTGGAAAATCTAATTTCGCCTGCCCTGGCGGCTGCACTCCTGTCAGTCATGGCCTTTAGTACAATGTTCTTTGGCACAGCTCTTGGGTTCATAGCTTCGGCCTTACTGGTCCTGACCATTGCATTACCTTCGCCAAAACCAAGCCGCAGCCGCGGTATTTATGACCGCACAACCCGAGGGATACGCATCTATCTGACAACCCCGAGATTACGTGGGTTACTTGGGCTCAGCATGGTGGCATCGGCAACTGGCGCTATGGTAATTGTCAACACCGTGGTGGTGATACGCGGCGAACTCGGCCTGAGTGAGAACATGGTCGCACTGGTCCTGGCTAGCTTTGGTGCAGGCTCGATGCTTGCGGCCATGGTTCTACCGCGGCTTTTGTTACGTAGGTCAGACCGCCCTATTATGTCAGCAGGGGCCATCCTGGCAATTTCTGCCCTAAGCTTCCTAGCGGTGAAAACGCAGTTGACCGGTCTGTCTCTGACAGCTGTGTCAATAACCTGGCTGGCAATCGGGATTGGCTATTCGGCAATCCTGACCCCATCAGGTCGACTGCTGCGTCGGTCAGCCCAACCTGCGGACAGACCGGCCATTTTTGCGGCGCAATTCACACTGTCTCATGGCTGCTGGTTGGTGACCTACCCAATGTCTGGATGGCTGATGAGCCAGTATGGTATTGTGATCTCCCTTTGGGGATTGGCTGTACTGGGGTTGGCCGGGCTAGTTTTTGCCTGGCAACAATGGCCAGCGCAGGCCGAGCCCAATAGCGTCAGTTCCCCACCCAATCAGAACTAGGTGCTAAAGGGGGTAGAGCCTACGGATGATTTTCTACGAAAATAATCGGTCGCAAAGGACGACTATATATGAAAATTCGTCCAAATTGGAACGAGTTACGCGATCAAACATTTTGGCCGTCACCTTCGTTCGTGGCTGTCATTTTGACCCCGTAGCCCCATAGCTTACGTGCATGTTTCAGCACCTCTTCACAATTAACAGTATCCAACTGAATGCCATTGCGCACCAAATGCGTCAGCTTCAACTCTCTGTCACCACGCAAGTCCACATCGGTTACCTGAATATCCGGTTCCAGATGGGCCAGGTTATAGGATTGGGCTAAATCACGGCGAATATCCCGATAGCCCGCCCGATTATGTATCTGGCTGACCAGTAGACTGGGATGTTTGGCGTCATTGGTAAGGGTGAAGAGTTTGAATTTGCGGATGAGGTGCGGAGACAGGAATTGCTGAATAAAACTCTCATCCCTGTAATTTGCCCAGGCATGCCGCAGCACCCCCCTCCAGTCAGGGTCTCCCGCAAAATCGGAGAACCATTCGCGATCTTCATCGGTTGGTGATTGGCATATCCGTCTGATATCCACCATCATTGCAAAGCCCAGCGCGTAGGGATTGATGCCCCCATATCTTGGATCGTCATACTCCGGTTGCAGCACAACATTGGTATGACTGTGCATCATTTCCATATATGCACCCTGCGTCAGCTGACCCCGCTCATGAAGCTTATTGATGATGTAGTAATGCACAAAAGTCGCGCAACCTTCATTCATCACCTTGGTCTGTTTTTGCGGGTACAGGTACTGCGCTAGGCAACGTACAATGCGCAGAATTTCGCGCTGCCACGACCGTAGGATCGGGCTGTTTTTCTCAAGGAAGTACAGAATGTTTTCCTGCGGCAAGTTCAGCTCTTTTTGTCGGGCACTGATCTGTGGGTCTTCATCCTCGCCGTCCTCGTCCTCATGACGCATTGTGCTGTCTGTCCACAAATCCAGCAAGCTCTGGCTACTTTCATACCCATCACGTACCCGCTGCATCGCCTGCCTCTCCGCAGCGGTGGGCTGCGGTGGGCGTCCATACCGAAACACCCCTTGTGCTTGCATCGCATGGGCGGCATCCAAAATCTCTTCAACTGCGTCCAGTCCGTAACGCTCTTCGCATGCAGAAATGTAGTTTTTTGCAAAAGCCAAGTAGTCATGGATCCCGGCCGCATCGGTCCATTGCAGAAACAGATAGTTGTTCTTAAAGAAATGGTTATGCCCAAAAGCCGCATGTGCCATCACCAGCGTCTGCATCGCCATGGTATTTTCTTCCATGTTGTAACTGATGCAGGGGTTTGAGTTTATGACGATCTCATAAGCCAGTCCCTGTCGACCCGTCCTATACAACGTATCATCGCGGACAAAATGTTTGCCGAATGACCAGTGTTGATACATCAGTGGCAGCCCCGCGCAGGAGTAGGCATCCAGCATTTGCTCGGACGAAATGATCTCTATCTGGTTTGGATAAATTTCCAGTCCCAGATCGTTCAGCGCGATGTCCTCAATCGCGTCGCGCGCCTTCTCCATCAGTTCAAATGTCCATTCTGGCCCGTCAAACAACACCTTGTTGGTGGTTTCAGCTGCCTGCATGCTGCGCCCCTTTTATTTTGGGTAAAAAGAACTCCCGGAATATTGGATAGATATGAGAGGGCAGCGAGACCCTCTGCATTTCAAAATGCTGAACTTTGCTTTTCACCTGTCTGTAGGCCTGCCAAAGATCTTCACCAGCTTCTGCATTGCTTAACAGCATGTCGGCGTCTTCATCGACGATTTCGACATAAGCATAAAACTGACAAACCGGCAGCAGGTCCTGTAACAGCAGAGTCTTGCACCGCTGCGAGTCATTGCCAAAGTTTTCCCCGTCTGACGCCTGGGCACCATAGATGTTCCACTCATCTGTCGGATAGCGGTCTGCAATAACCTCTTTCATTTTCTCCAACGCTGTTGAAACAATAGTCCCTCCGGTTTCGCGGGCATAGAAGAACGCCTCTTCGTCTACTTCCTGAGCGTGATGGGTGTGGCGAATAAACACAATCTCAGTCTGCTCATAGCCTCGTGTAAGAAACAGATGCAGCAGCAGGAAAAACCGCTTCGCCAGGTCTTTTTCACGCTCTTGCATAGAGCCGGAAACATCCATCAGGCAGAATACAACAGCCTTGGAGTTACGGATCTTTTCAGGAACATAGGTATCAAATCGTAAATCCAACGGATCGATGTATCCAACCACGCGGCGTTTACGTTCGATGCCTTCCAGACGCGCCTGCAACTCTTGCAACAGTTTCTGCTGCTTGGCCGTCAAAGGCTCTTTCATCTCCAGTTCTTCTATCTGGCTTTCTATCTGTTTCTGGGCCGCCATGGTTGGCCGCTGCAAGGCGATACGGCGCCCCAGAGAATTGCGCATGGTGCGAACTAAATTCAGGTTATTAGGGGATCCGGCCGTGGTCAGCCCAGCGCGGCGTGTACCAACAGTAAGCGTTTCAAAGGTGTTCTTTTCAACCAGATCCGGAAGTTCCAGCCCATCGAACAGGATCTCCAGGTATTCGTCCTGCGACAGGGTAAAGGAGAATTCATCCTCCCCCTCGCCATCTTCGGACGCCTTACTCCCGCCCTGCCCCGCCCCACCTTGAGGTCGCGGGATGGTGTCACCAACCACAAATTCCTTGTTGCCCGGCAACACATGGTGACGCAGACCACCTGTGGCAGAGTGGGCCAGGCGCGGCTCCTTTAACCCTTTGGCAGGGATAGTGACTTTTTCACCCTCATTCGGATCACCACTGTCCTGCTGCAAAGTTTTGCCGCGCACAGATCGGTCAACGCGCTCTTTGATGTTGTCGCGTGCCCGGCGTAGGAACCGTTGCCGGTTGCCAAGACTTTTACCCTTTGGGTTGCGGCGCCTGTCAATGAAGTGATGCATCTAGCCCGCCTTGTTCACCCGCATGTACCATTCAACCAGCCGCCGAACTTGACGGTCGGTGTAACCATGGCTTCGCATACGATCGACAAACTCAAGATGCTTGCCCTCAGTTTTACTGTCTTTTTTGCTGCCAAAACTGATCACCGGTAGCAGTTCTTCGACCTGTGAGAACATGTGGCGTTCAATTACGTCTCTTAGCTTTTCATAAGAGTTCCATGCCGGGTTACTGCCACTGTTCGCGCGATGACGCAGTGCAAACTTGACCACTTCGTTCCGGAAATCCTTAGGATTGGCGATACCCACGGGTTTCTCGATCTTGCTAAGCTCACTGTCCAAAACATCACGATCATACAACTGGCCTGTATCTGGATCCTTATAGTCCTGCTCTTCAATCCAGGCATCCGCATATGAAATGTAGCGATCAAACACGTTCTGCCCGTATTCGGAATAGCTCTCCAGATAGGCTTTTTGGATCTCGTTACCGATGAACTCTTCATAGCGAGGAGCCAGCTCAGTCTTGATGAACTCCAGATACAGCGTCTCGGTCTCTTGCGGGAACTGCTCACGCTTGATCATCTGTTCCAGAACAAACATCAGATGCACTGGATCCGCAGCCAGCTCTTCAGTGTCAAAATTAAACACCGAGCTCAGGACCTTAAATGCAAATCGGGTAGAAACCCCTGTCATGCCCTCATCAACGCCAGCCCGATCTTGATACTCCTGCACTGTCTTGGCTTTGGGGTCTGTATCTTTCAGGCTTTCGCCATCGTAGACCCTCATCTTAGAATAAAGATTGGAATTTTCATGTGGCTTCAAACGGGACAAGACTGAGAAGCGGCTGAGAATTTTCAACGTCTCCGGGGCACAGGGCGCAACTTTCAGCTCACTGTTGTCCAAGAGTTTTGCGTATATTTTCGCTTCTTCCGTAACGCGCAGGCAATAGGGCACTTTGACGATACTTACACGGTCAATAAAGGCCTCGTTGTTTTTGTTGTTCTTAAAGTTCTGCCATTCACTTTCATTTGAGTGCGCTAACACCAATCCGTTAAAGGGGATGGCACCAAAGCTCTCGGTGCCCATATAGTTGCCTTCTTGGGTGGCGGTCAGCAATGGATGCAACATCTTGATCGGAGCTTTGAACATTTCGACAAATTCCATCACCCCCTGCGTCGACCGGTTTAGCCCACCCGAAAAACTATAGGCGTCCGGGTTATCCTGGCTAAAGTGTTCCAGCATGCGAATGTCGACCTTCCCAACCAAGGTCGAAATATCCTGATTGTTCTCATCACCGGGCTCGACTTTGGCGACACAAATCCGACGCAGCCGCGAGGGATGTAGGCGCACCACCGAGAACCGGTTGATATCACCATCAAATTCATCCAGTCGCTGCACCGCCCAGGGTGACATCAACCCAGGAAGCCTGTGCAGGGCAACACCATATTCCTGCTCCAGTATTTTGCCCATACGAACCGGGTCAAACAGCCCCAGTGGTGATTCAAAAATCGGCGAAATTTTATCGCCAGCCTTTAGGACATAAATAGGCTCATCTTCAACCAGACGCTTCAGACGTTCCGCCAGAGAGGATTTGCCACCTCCAACCGGTCCTAGAAGATACAATATCTGCTTACGCTCTTCCAAACCCTGGGCTGCGTAGCGAAAAAAGCCCACGATGCGTTCTATGGTATCATCCATGCCATAGAAATCTTTGAATGCGGCATAGCGCTTGATAGTGCGGTTTTGAAAAATCGGACCCAACCGTGCGTCTTTGGATGTATCCACCAGCTCTTCCTGGCCAATAGCTTTCAACATCCGTTCCGCAACACTGGCATATAAGCCAGGGTCATCGCGGCACCCGTTCAAATAGTCCTGCAGTGACATTTCCTGTTCACGTGTTTCGCCGTACTGCTCGGCAAAAAGTTCGGCAAGGTCTTTCATTTGATACTAGCCTCCTAGATTGCGACCGCCCGTATGGGTTGAAACCCCCTTCTCGAACAATTGCACCCAGCTAGGGCAAAACTGTCCAAGTTGTTCTATAGTCTGAAACTATTCAGTGCCGGTGTCGGCAATCGACGAACCTAAGGTTGCGCAAAATGGCAGTGTTCAGCGTGCGAATTCGGTTTTCGTCATCACGATATTGCCTGTAACCATGCTCCAATTACGAAGACCATATTAACTAAAACTGGTGTAGTTTTGCTTAATTGCCATAAAGTTTTAATAGAACGATTGTTCACTATACAGAGAGCATTGCTGGCGCGGCATCGAGAACAACCAGCATTTATTGGCCGGTCTGCATCTTTGGCCGAAGGCTAACTGGCCCAATTCCAGCGCCCAATCCACATACACTGCACAGTTTCAGAGCCGCGCAAACATGTAGCAGCCCCAAACTCGGCACAATTTGCCCTTAATTGACGAGACCGTTAACCATTTGGTAACTTGTGAAGCAAACGAGTTACACATTCGACAAAGATCAATGAAGATGAGGCAAACAAGACACTACCTGGCCTAATTCCGGGTAGGAATATCCATTCAAACTATAGACAAATGACTTAAAATTGTCGCATGATACACCAAAATAGGCCGCAAAAGACGGTCGATGAGCGACAATACAATCAGGCACCTGCGTAGCTAAGCTACGGATAACAGGTAAATTAGCGAGCGGTAAAACTATGAGCACTGTCGGATACATCGTCCGTGATATGACGGGCACGAAACAGCACGGCAATTTCGCCGAAGGCACTCCCTCCACCATTGATACAGGTTTGTCAAAAGACATATCCCTGAATCTTGCCCCTTCGGATGTTGAAAGCTATGCGCGTCGCGGACAAGATCTGCACATCACGCTGGCCAACGGTGAAAGCCTTGTTCTGGACGGTTACTTCAACACATCGGCAACTGGCGGCAAGAACTTGTTCTTAAGCCAGGAAGGTGAATTTATCGAAGTGGTTCTGGAGGATCGCGCCGAGGGGATGCTGTTTGCATCTTATGAGTCGCTGGATCTGACCGGAAAATGGAGCGCCTACGACGAGATGGTGTTCCTTGACGTTGATCGCATCGAACCTGTTGTTGCCCCTCTGATTGCCGCGCCCTTTCTCGGTGGCGGCGTCGCAGCCGGAGCCGCAGTGGTTGGTGGCGCAGCTGTTCTAGGCGGCGGAGGAGGCGGCGGCGGAGGATCAACTGATACGACGCCACCTACAGTTGACATCACTGCGGGCACTCAATCCACTGGTCATGTTGTCAATGCCGACGACCATACCAACAATCCGACGATCACCGGCACGGGCGAGCCCGGCGCAACGGTTTCATTGGAAATTAACGGCACCACACGAACCACAACGGTCGCTAACGATGGTAGCTGGTCGGTTAGCTTTGACACCAGCGAGATCTCAACTGGTGAATATGACACCAACATTACCATTGTTACAACTGACGCGAGCGGCAACAGCACCACCACGACTGATGTACTGGAAGTCGACACCATTGCCCCGACGGCCTCAACCGACACAGTTGAAGGTGACGATGTTATCAACGCCGTAGAAGCCTCTGATGGTGTTGTACTGACGGGCACAGGTGAAGCTGGTGCCTCGATCGAGGTCACGTTCCAAGGTGAAACCCAGACGACCACTGTTGCCAGCGACGGCAGCTGGTCTGCCAGTTATGCAGCGTCAACCATCACTGCGGGCACCTACGACAGCACCATAACTGTAGTGTCGACAGATGCGGCCGGGAACAGCTCGACTTCGACACACACAGTCACAGTCGACACCACAACCAGCATTTCCATAGATTCACTATTGGCTGGCGACAACGTCATAAACGCAGCTGAACATAGCAGTGGCGTGACAGTGACAGGCACCGCCGAAGCGGGCTCAACTGTAGTTGTCACCCTAGGGTCGGTGACCCATACGGTTACCACAGACGCAAGCGGCAACTGGTCCTCGACATATTCCAGTGCCGAGATTCCAACCGGGACATATACGTCCACTTTAACCGCTGTTTCGACCGACCTGGCTGGCAACACAGCGACCACCACAGGATCAGTAGCCGTTGATACAGTCGCTCCGACCGCAACTGTGAATACCGTCGAAGGCAACGATGTCATCAATGCAGCCGAAGCCTCGAACGGAGTCCTGCTAACTGGCGCCGGCGAGCCTGGAGCGTCGATTGATGTGACATTCCAAGGTGTAACACAGTCTACGACAGTTGCAGCCAACGGGAGCTGGTCAGTCAATTATGCGGCATCCAGCGTTGCTGCAGGCACCTACGGCAGTGTTGTCTCTGTCGTCACCACAGATGCAGCTGGCAACAGTTCGACTACCACGCATAATGTTGCAGTAGATACCGAAACAAGTGTCACACTCGATGCTGCTGTTGCTGGTGACAACATCATTAATGGTTCCGAGCGTAGCAGCGGTGTGACCCTGACAGGAACCGCCGAGGCGGGTTCCTCTGTGATTGTAACCTTGGGCGCGGTCAGCCACACGGTGACTGCTGATGCCAGTGGCAATTGGTCCTCAGCATTTTCCAGTGCTGAAATCCCATCTGGCGACTACAATGCTACAATCTCTGCAGTTTCAACCGATCTGGCTGGCAATACCGCGACTGCAACTGGAAACGTTGCGATTGACACAAGCACTTTTGTCAGTATCGACGGCAACCAAGCTGGCGGAGACAACATCGTAAGTCTGGCCGAAGCACAGGCCGGTGTCACGTTGACAGGCGTTGCCGAACCTGGAGCCACGGTTATCGTAACGGTTGGTGGGGTCAATCGTACCGCAACAGTGGATGCCTCAGGAAACTGGTCTGCCTTGTTTGAATCCGGCGCGATTGCAACGGGCGAATACAGCACAACAGTTAGTGTGACCTCCACAGATTTGGCCGGAAACTCTCGGACGTCTACAGCACCTTTGACAGTTGACACGTTTGTCGACAACCCAGAGGTGACAACTGTGACGTTCAACGGCAGTGGCGATGTTCGCCGCATCAGCACCGAGGGCATTGGCGACACTTACACTGTACATAGTCTGGAAGCCGGAGGCGTTGTCGGCGTCCCAGCCGCAACGCAGGATCCACTTCTTCCGTCAGAAACCGAATTCACCTTTGGCACAGCTGTCTCAGATGGGACACATCTGGTGATCTCGGGCGCAGACGCTGTGGGCAACAGCGCGAGCACCCTATTGGTGCTCGAAGACAACGCAACAGAGGTCGGATCAACCGACCACACTGGTCTGTCGCAATTCAACGTCGATACTGTGAACCTCGATTATGCCGAGAACGTAAACCTCACCCTGACCGAAGCTGATATCAGAGCTCTGTCCAACAACTCTGATACCGTGACAATCCACGGCGGCACTGACGATACTGTCAATGTGTCTGGGGCGGTCGCCACTGGCGCGACACAGGTGCACAATGGTCAAGTCTACGATGTCTACACCATCGGCAGTGACGGCGCGACTTTGGTGATCGAAGACGACATCAACGTGATCATCTGATCATCCGACCCGGCGGCCCATTGCAGGCAGCCGGGTCCAACAAAAAACCCGAAAACAAACGGGCAAGAGGGCACAATGCACTTGGGACGACGTATCAGCGCGATTGCACTGCTATGCAGCCTGTCTGCTTGTGCAGACACATTGCCGTTCTTGAACAACTCGGCCACTGACACTGACACATCCCAACAAAGCAACTTTTCCCAACCGGAAGGGGATCAAAGCTCCGAGGTGATCGCCACCTTGCTAGAGCGCCGTTCCTTGCTGGAAGAAGGAAGTTCTTATGATACCGTCGGCACTGCGGCACTTGACGCGTCAGCGCGATCATCCGAAGCAGAACTGACAAGCGCAAAACTCCGGGCTGAAGCCAGCTTGAAAAACTGGCTTCCTACCCTTGGCCCCTCAGTCAGTCTGACCGATCTGGGAGACCTGGTGGCTGGGATTCTGATTGAACAGGTATTGTTCGACAACGGACGCCGTAAGGCCGAACGTGAATTTGCAGCCGCAGACGTTGAAGTCGCGGCCGTAAACCTGTCAATCGACATGAACAATAGGGTTGAAACCGCAGTAGCGCTTTATGTATCAGCCCTACGTGGTGACGAGAAAGCAGCTTTGGGCAGTCGTGCCTTGGGCAGAATGCAAGAGTTTGAACGGGTCGTCCGTGGCCGTGTCGAAGGCGGCGTATCAGACGGCGCAGACCTAAGGGTGGTTCAAAGCAAAATAGATGGCATCCGATCAGCGCGTGCAACAGCAAATGACGCGGCAACGACTTCACGCGCCGAGCTCAAGGCGCTGACCGGACAAGAGTTCGACATCGCACCCACCCATTTATCGCTGGGCACACCCGCCGAAGGCTCTCATTTCTTGACTGTTCTAAAGGCCAGCGCAGAAGCGACCCGTGCGGTCGCCCAAACCAAAGTTGAGCGCTCCGGGCTGCTGCCTCAGGTGGCGGCTGCGGGAAGTGTCACCTCTGACGGTTCTGGTGCGGGACTGACACTGGATATGCCGACGCCACTTGGTTTTGGCACTCCGGCCCTTCTGAAAGCCATTGAATCGGCTCGTGAAACTGCCCAAAGGCAGGTCGCAGAGGCGGAAGAAGACGCACGCCGCAACTATAGCCGCCAGACCCAGAGACTGGCGTCATACCGTCGGCAAGAAGCCGAGGCCGCCTCCCTAGCCCGCACCAGCCGCGAGACTTATCAGCTGTTCCAAGCACAGTTTGATGCTGGACAGCGCTCTGTTCTGGATGTGGTCTCAATTTATGAAGAATGGGTACAGCGCGAACATGCCCATATCGATGCCAAATACGAAGTCGTGCTGATCCAACTGGCACTTGCCCGGGATCTTGGCATTTTGGCGGACGGAGATGCAATTTGACCCAGTTTGAGGATCAAAAACCGCCTGCCAAAAGCAAGGCCAGAAGCAACAGCGCAGGTGTTGTGAAGATGACCAAGGCGGTGACCCTGACAATGGGCCACTCCAAACCACCAGCATCTGACCAAGCTATTGCCAATCCACAGTCGCAGGTCTCAGTGCAGCCCCCTGCCCCGGTTTACAACAATAGTGACAGTCAGGAAGTCAACGCCCTGATCGAGGGCACAGCTGCCCGCATCGAACACCGCGCCACTCTTATTTCTACCTTTGCGGGCCTGAAAGGCACCGAGGTGCCTGTCAGCGATTTGAGCGAATATCTGTGGACGCACAGCCCCGGCGAAGAAGTCACTCTTGATCTGCTGGCCGATGCCCTGGAAACCACAGGCATTCTTCCCAAGATCAGCCACAATGCCCAGGTTCGTCCTGAGACATGGCCGGCGCTGACAATGATGCGCGGAGGTCAATGTGTTTTGGTGTTGTCGCAGAACGGTGACACTCTCTCTATCTTTGACACCACCTGCCCGGACAACCGCGCTGAAGTTCCAGTGAGTGAATTTGCGCCGGTTTTTAGCGGAACCACACTAACCGGGCGCGCCTCGCTGAAGCAAATGGCAGCACGCCATACGCCCAAACTGGCCAATGATCACTGGTTCTGGGGCGAGTTCCCAAAATATCGCCGCCAAGTCGGTGAAATCATGCTGGGATCACTAGTGTCCAACCTGTTGGCGGTCTCTGTCGCCTTATTCTCCTTGCAGGTCTATGACCGGGTGATCCCGCACCAGTCTCAGGCGACATTGTGGGTCCTAGCGATGGGTGCACTTCTCGCCATCGGTCTAGAGGCGATGTTGAAGCTGGCACGCGCGCGATTGACAGACGCGGCTGGTCGACAGATCGAATTGTCGGTGCAACGCAACCTGATGCAGCGTCTCATCGGGATGCGTTCGGATAAAAAGCCGCTCCCGCCTTCGGGTTTGTTTGCCGCGATGCGGGATTTTGGCTCGGTGCGCGAGTTCTTTACGTCCTCCACCATCGCCACCCTGGCTGACGTGCCTTTTGTTGCCGTATTCTTGCTGCTTGTCGCTTCAATTGCCGGGCCGATTGTCTGGGTCATTGTATTGGGCGGCATACTGATGCTGTTACCCGCCTATTTCATGCAGAAACGCATGATTGCCTTAACCCGCCAAACCCAGGGTGCAAATGCCAAAGCCGGACGTCTGCTGCACGAGGTGGTGAGCGAACTGGACACCCTGAAAACGCAACGCGGTGAAGAGCGTATGTTGCGGATCTGGGATGAGCTGAATGCACTGTCATCGCAGTCCTCAACTGAACAGCGTCGCCTGTCTAGTGCCCTGACGTATTGGTCGCAGGGCATTCAGCAGGTTACTTATGTTGCGGCGGTGGTGCTTGGCACATTCATGGTGTTTGCCGGTGAGTTCACAGTAGGAACCATAATCGCCACCGGGATCTTGACCAGCCGCACCCTGGCTCCGCTGACCCAATTTGCTGGTACAATGGCCCGCTGGACCAATGTCAAAGCTGCACTCGAGGCATTAGACGCCATTGCGCTGGCACCGCAGGAAAAAGAGGCAAATCGGTCCTATTTGCGCCGCCAGACGCTGCAGGGGCGGTTTGATCTGCGCGAAGTTGAATACCGTTATGAAGAGGATGGCGCTCCAACTTTGGATGTCGCTGGCATCGCTATTACCCCAGGCCAGCGCATCGCGGTGCTGGGGGCCAATGGCTCAGGTAAGTCAACACTGCTAAAGGTACTCTCGGGCCTGTATAGCCCCGATCGAGGTCGAGTGATGATAGATGGCACCGACATGGCCCAGATCGACCCCCGCGATTTGCGCCGAAATGTCGGGTATCTCAGCCAAGAAGTTCGGCTGTTCACTGGCTCGCTACGTGACAACTTGAATTTAAACCAGCTGGAACGCAACGACGAGCGACTGCTACACGCGCTGGAGTTTGCCGGCCTTGGGGCCTATGTGCGCGGCCACCACAAAGGGCTTGACCTGCAGATCAGTGATGGCGGCGAAGGGCTGTCTATAGGGCAACGGCAATCCATCGGCTGGGCGCGGCTGTGGCTGCAAGACCCATCCGTTGTGCTCCTGGACGAACCCACCGCCGCGTTGGATCAAACGCTTGAACGCACTTTGGTCAGTCGGCTCGAGACATGGCTACAGGGTCGCACAGCCGTGATTGCCACCCACCGGATGCCAATCCTGTCACTGACCAACCGGACCTTGATCCTGCAAGCGGGCCGCATGGTTGTGGATGGACCGCGTGATCAGGTCCTGGCTCATCTGGCTGCCGGGGAAGGTAAATGAGCGAAGCCGAAGAGGATCTAGCCGCATCGACGCGCGGTGCCAGCCGGATCATCTATCTTGTCGGGCTCGCTCTGGTTCTCTTTCTGGTGTGGGCCGCAATTGCCTGGGTTGATGAGATTGTACGCGCTGATGGCGAAGTTGTCTCTTCGTCGCGTGCTCAGATTGTACAAAACCTTGAAGGTGGTATCCTCGCCGAGCTTAATGTTCATCAGGGCGATACAGTGGCAGCCGGTCAGGTCCTCGCCAAGCTACAAGATACCAAGTTTCGGGCCGCGAAAGACGACCTGCAAGACCAGATCGACGCACTTGAAATCCGTCGCCTGCGCCTCGAGGCCGAGATGGAGGGCGCATATGATTTTATGGTCCCCGAAGAACTGGCGAAACGATCCGCCCAGACACTGTCATCGGAACGGGCATTGCTAAACGCACGCCAAACCAATTTTGCAGGCCGCCGCGATGGCGCCCGCGAGATTATGGATCAGTTGCAAGACGAGCTGACCAATATGGAACAGCTATACAAGAAGAAGATCGTCGCCCTGATCGAAGTGAACAAAGCCAAACAAGCTGTCAGCGACGCGCGTCTGAAGTACAACGAAATCGGAACTCAGGCTGGCTTGGAATTAGCCGAGGAGTATTCACAAACACTGCAGGATCTGACCTCGCGCAGGCAGGACCTGCGGCTGGCACAGGATCAACTAAACCGGACTGTGATTACCTCACCTATGGCTGGCATCGTTAACAGTCTTGCTATCACAACGATTGGCGGTGTCATTCGCCCGGGCGAAGAAATTCTGGAAATCATTCCAATGGGCGAAGAGCTGTTTGTCGAAGCGCGCGTAAAGCCGGAGAACATCGCTAGTGTCGAACCCGGTCAGGACGCGACGATAAAACTGTCGGCCTATGACTACACAATCTACGGCACCCTCAAAGGCAAAGTGGATTTTGTATCGGCTGATACGTTTGAAGATGAACGCAACCCTCGAGCTCCGCCCTATTACCGCGTGACTGTCAGGGTTGATAGATCAGGTTTGACCGAGAGACAGCAAGACATCGAGATCCGCCCGGGCATGCGAGCGACGGCCGAACTTCAAACCGGTTCAAAGACCATCCTGCAATACCTGCTCAAACCGCTTTACAAATCCCGCGAGGCATTTCGGGAACCCTAAAAGCACCAACGGCTTGCATCCCCCAGGATACAAGCCGCTGTTGGTGTTAGCGCAGATCGACAACGTTGCCCGGTGGGTTAGCCCGCCCGGCGGATCAGCAGCTGTACAGCTTGGTCAAGTGTCGTCCCAATAGACACTCGTCTGTTCCCCATCGCCGCCTTGGCTGACACAACCGAGACGACCCTTGGTGCCTGTCCAGGTGTCACCGCTAGCACCGGCGCACCGGAGGCTCCAAATTCAACCCGGCAAGACATAACCAAGGTCTCACTCTGGCGTGCAAGCACATGGCAGGGCTGTTCCAGGCTCGGTTTGGTAGCTTGCAGGTGGGTATAGGACAGCACCCCCACCGCATCGCCCCTCTGAGGAGCAGCAGCCATGGCAAAAGGCTGGATTTCACTTCCACTTATTGGCCGGTCCAGTCGAAGGACGGCGATATCATGCCCAATCTGCGACTGCCCTTGGCGCCGAAACTGATACTTAGGGTGCACAGCAACCTTGGTAACCGTTCTAGCAGCTTTTATCCTTCGACCATTTAGGCCCGCCTCAAATCTGATCGACGTTGGTTTGATTGCCCGGCCAGAATGCTGATCATAAACGCAATGCGCCGCTGTCAGCACAAGGTTCGGCGCAATCAATGCACCGGTACACATACTTCGCCCAGCAATGTTCAGCCGACCTACGGCCTCCCATCCCGGTACGGATCTGACGCTTACAGACGGATCACCCGCCGTCGCGCCTTGCGGCAATGCCCACATAAGGCAAACCGCGACCACTCCAAAAAATAGTCTCATCATCCACTCCAAATTCCCACGTCGTCATCGTCATTCAGGCGTGCGGCTGGAATGAGGCCCAATGTTGCAAAGCATGGACTAATTCATGGACAGATTGTGACAGTCTTAACAATTTACTAACCCCCCAGGTTATTGTTTCCCAACATGCCAGTAAAACATGGGAATTACACAGGGTTTCGGTAACATTCGTTAACTTTTTTTCTAAATTACTAATAAAACATGAGTTTATTTCTTAAGCCACCACCCCCGATTGTTAGGGTTTGGCACGGTCTTGGTAACAATTTGGCGATTCGAATCCTCTGCTTCACCGTAAATTTGGGCAGCATCTCCCTTATTGAGCCAAGATTTGGTCCAAAATCGGAGTTCAAAAACCTTAACGAAGGCCCCAATCTGTTAATGAGGCACACGCGGCCTTTTAGGATGAGAACAAACACAACAGGGCTCAGCCCAAGATGTGCTCATTCATGAGGCCGCAAAATGTTGCATTAGCAGAGCTATAGATGGTGCAACCCTTCTGTTTTCAGGTCGAATTGGGAATTTCCCTGTTCAAGCCCAAACCCCGCACCATTTTGTTTCTCCGACAGTCGCGGCCTGGGCACAATTTCAAACAATGGAAAACCGGTCCGTTTTCGGCTATGCTCTTGGTCTGGGAGATGCGCATGACACAACGACTTGCCGCCGTTCTTGCTGCCGATATGGTTGGTTATAGCCGCCTTATGCAGGCCGATGAAGCGGGTACCATTGCCCGACTGCGCACCCATAGGCTGGAACTGGTCGACCCAACCATCCTCGAAAACCGTGGTCACATCATCAAAACTACCGGGGACGGTATGCTGGTTGAGTTCTCCAGTGTCGTTGATGCGGTGCAATGTGCCGTCAAAATTCAAACCATCATGAAGCGTCGAAATCGGGATGTGGCGCAGGACCAACGCATTGAATTTCGTATCGGTATCAATCTGGGTGATATTGTTTTCGAAGAGGGTGATATTTTTGGCGACGGCGTAAACATTGCCGCCCGCCTGGAACAACTGGCCGGGACAGGTCAGGTCTGTGTATCTGGCGCAGTGCACGATCAAGTGTCGGGCCGACTTGGGGTTTTCTTTCAAGATCTTGGTGAGCAACACCTGAAAAACATGAAGCGTCCGGTCCAAGCTTATCAGGTCAAACTCGACATCCAGCAAGCTAGTGACCCTCTCCATGAGGAGCCACAGCCAATCGCCACCAGTAGTGCTATCAAACCAACAATTGCGGTGTTGCCCTTTGACAATCTAAGCGGAGATCCTGAACAAGAGTTCTTTGTTGATGGTTTGACCGAAGATATCCTGACTGAACTGAGCCGCCGACATGAACTGTTTGTAATCTCTCGCAATTCGACCTTTGTCTACAAAGGTCAGGCAGTGAACCTGCGCGATGTGGGCGAGAAGCTGGGCGCGCAGTATTTGGTTGAGGGCAGTGTTCGCAAGTCTGGCCAGCGGCTACGGGTGACAGTGCAGTTGATAGACACTGCAAATGACGCCCATATCTGGGCCGAGAAATACGACCGGACCCTTGATGACATTTTTGCCATTCAGGACGAAATCACCGCAGCCATTGTGGCAACACTCCCAGGTCGGATCGAAGCCTTGCAGCAGGATCAGGCCGCGCGCAAAAAACCAGGGAGCCTCGCGGCCTATGAGTGCATGTTGATGGCCAAAGTCCTGCACCACCGCAGCTGTCAGGAGGACAACGCCAAGGCACTTGATCTGGTCAACCGCGCCATTGCACTGGATCCAGAATATGCCCATGCCCATGTCTGGCGCGCCTGCATTCTGGCACAAGGCTGGGGCTATGGATGGTGCGAGGACAAAGACGCGACCTTTGCCTTGGTGCAAGAGTCCAGTCAACGCGCAGCCCAATTCGACGACAACGATGCAGACATTCACCGCGTACTGGCGGCAATCGACATCATGCATCACAAGTTCACCCGGTCCCTGTACCATCAAGAGCGGGCATTGGAGCTGAATCCAAATTATGATCTGGTGGTCGTGCAGATGGGTGAGCTGTATACTTGGACCGGAAGCGCCGCCAAAGGGGTGGAATGGATCACCAAAGCCATGCGCTTAAATCCACATCATCCCCTACGGTTCTGGAGCCATCTGGGCAAAGCGCATTTCACTAACAAAGACTATCGCGCGGCGCTTGCCGCTTTTGACCATCTACCCACCCTGGATGCCGCACAGCATGCTTTTGTGGCTGCCTGCCATGGTTGGTTAAGCGATCCGCAATCAGCAGCAACACAACTTGAGCAGTTGCTAGAGCTAGATCCAAACTTCGGCATGGAAGAGCTGCAGGCCACCCTGCATTACCAAGATGAGGCCGACCTAGAGCACATATGTACGGGCTTGCAAAAGGCAGGTTGGAAGGAATGCACTACGAGCCAAAACAGTGATCAGCTCCAGCCCACATGACCCGGCCCGCGCGGCAAAGATCGGAATTTATACGATAAATTAATTGGGCAAAACTGGATTTCGCATCCTCCCCTCCTATCCTTATCTCCAATTGTCGATTGCCTAGGCGTTTCAATCGCCACCAGTCGACGCGGACAGGCGGGATATTTCCGATATGGTCATTGCGATTGTTCTGGTTCTTATAGTTGTGGGTTCGGTAGCCTTTCACATGCTCAGCCCGTGGTGGTGGACCCCCATTGCATCAAATTGGGGCTATATCGATACCACTCTGGTCGTCACCTTTTGGATCACCGGCATCGTCTTTGTAATGGTAGTGCTGTTTTTGGCCTACTGTGTCTTTGCCTTTCGCCATCGCGAAGGTCACAAGGCAATATTCGATCCCGAGAACAAGCGGCTAGAAGTCTGGCTGACCGTCATCACCGCCATCGGTGTCGCAGCCCTGTTGGTGCCAGGACTATTCGTGTGGAAGCAATTTGTCACCGTACCGGACAACGCCACCGAGGTTGAGGTCGTAGCCCAACAATGGAGCTGGAACTATCGGCTTCCCGGAGAGGATGGCCGACTTGGCACCTCGGCGGTGGAACATATCAGTGACGAAAACCCGCTGGGCATCAATCCCTTTGATCGCTTTGGCAAGGATGACGTGATCATCGAAGGCGGAGAACTGTATCTGCCCAAGGGACAGCCGGTGAAGATGCTGCTGCGGTCGATTGACGTGCTTCACAATTACTACGTGCCCGAGTTCCGCGCCAAAATGGACATGGTTCCCGGCATGGTCACCTTTTATTGGTTCACACCCACCCGGATCGGAGAGTTCGAGGTCTTATGTGCCGAGTTCTGCGGCACCGCTCATGGGTTTATGCGTGGCGACGTCTATGTGGTGAGCCCCGAGGACTATCAGGAGTGGCTAACGGAACAGGACACCTTCGCTGATTATGCTGCAGCCACAGAACCCGAACAGGACACCCAAATTGCACAGAACAGCCAGCCCTAAAGTCGCGGGGCAGATAAGGACATAGAACCATCACCGCCGCAGGTGAGGACACACAGGAGGAACAGAATGGCCGACCTGCCCCATGACACGGACCCTCAACTGCCGCCGGCCGAGGTTGCGGATGTTATGCCGCCCCACGCGCACAGTTGGTGGAGCCACTATGTCTTCTCGCAGGATGCCAAATACATCGCCATCCAATATTCCGGCACTGCAATCGCCATTGGGCTGGTTGGGCTGGTGTTAAGCTGGCTGATGCGATTGCAACTTGGGTTTCCCGGCATTTTCGACTTCATCACCCCGGATGCCTATTACCAGTTCATCACCATGCACGGCATGATCATGGTGGTATACCTGCTAACTGCGGTGTTTCTGGGCGGGTTTGGCAATTACCTGATCCCATTGATGGTAGGCGCCCGCGACATGGTGTTTCCCTTCGTCAATATGCTGAGCTTCTGGATCTATCTGCTGGCGGTGCTGGTGCTGGTCGCCAGCTTCTTTGCCCCAGGTGGTCCAACCGGCGCAGGCTGGACACTGTACCCGCCACAAGCGATCCTGTCCGGCACGCCGGGCGGCGCGCAGTCCGGGATTATCCTGATGCTGGTGTCGCTGATCCTGTTCATCATCGGTTTTACCATGGGCGGGTTGAACTATGTGGTCACGGTGCTGCAGGCCCGCACCCGTGGCATGACCATGATGCGGTTGCCGCTGACCGTCTGGGGTATTTTCACCGCAACGGTGATGGCCTTGCTGGCCTTTCCCGCCCTACTGGTCGCTGCCATCATGATGTTGTTTGACCGACTGCTGGGCACCTCGTTCTTTATGCCCGCCCTGGTCGAGCTGGGTGAGACGCTGAGCTACGGCGGCGGCAGTCCCATCGCATTCCAGCACTTGTTCTGGTTTTTTGGCCACCCCGAGGTTTATATCGTTGCCCTGCCCGCCTTTGGCATTGTGTCGGATCTGCTTGCGGTGCATGCGCGTAAAAATGTCTTTGGCTACCGCATGATGGTCTGGGCCATCGTCGGTATTGGCGCGCTCAGCTTTATCGTTTGGGCACACCATATGTATGTCAGCGGCATGCACCCCTATTTTGGGTTCTTCTTTGCCACCACCACGCTGATCATTGCGGTACCAACGGCGATCAAAGTCTATAACTGGGTGCTGACCCTGTGGAAGGGCGACATCCACCTGACCCTACCCATGCTCTTTGCGCTGGGGTTCATTGTCACCTTTGTCAACGGCGGGCTGACGGGTCTGTTCCTGGGCAATGTGGTTGTAGATGTGCCGCTGTCGGACACCATGTTTGTGGTGGCGCATTTCCATATGGTGATGGGGGTCGCGCCGATCATGGTGATCCTGGGCGCGATCTATCATTGGTACCCGTTGATGACCGGTCGGATGTTGAACCAGGCCATGGGGCATTTCCATTTCTGGATCACCTTTATTGGGGCCTATGCCATCTTCTTCCCGATGCACTACGTTGGGCTGGTTGGTGTGCCGCGGCGGTATTACGAGATTGGCGAGCCTGCCTTTATGACCACACCAGTTGAAGGCCTGAACGCCTTTATCACTGTGGCGGCACTGACGGTTGGCGCAGCGCAGATGGTGTTCCTGTTCAACCTGTACTGGAGCAGCCGCCATGGTCGCGTGGCAGGGTCCAATCCCTGGAAAGCAACGACACTGGAATGGCTAACCCCTGTGGTGCCGCCAGAACATGGCAACTGGGGCGACGATCTGCCGCTGGTCTATCGCTGGGCTTATGATTATAGCCTGCCCGGCGCGCCCGAGGATTACATCGTTCAGACCGATCCCGGACCTAAAACCCCGGCGGCGGGGCCGCTATGACGGTCATCCTGACCTTTTTGGCGACGATTGCCGGGATTGCCGGGTGGTGGCTGTCACGACAGGGATTGATGTCAAAACCCTGGCTGGAATCCGTTGGTCCAGTGCCACAAACCGATCCATCGCATCCGCCGCCGTATCGGCTGGGGACTGCGGTGTTACTGGCGGTGATCGGCGGATTGTTTGCCATGCTTGGCAGCGCCTTTGTCATGCAGATCGACGAGACTCCCTGGCAATTGGCCCCGCTGCCCGATCTGATTTGGCTCAACACCGGCCTGCTGGTGCTGAGCAGCTTGGCCCTGCATTTTGCATCCCGCGACGAGGGCCAAGGCAGACAGATCTGGTTGGTCGTTGGCAGTGTGACAGCAGTCGGGTTCCTACTGGGGCAGCTACAGATTTGGACCACGCTGACCCAGAACGGCTATGAATTGTCCGGCGCGCCCGCTGCCAGTTTTTTCTATCTGATCACTGGGTTACACGGACTGCATATACTGGGCGGGCTGGTTGCCTTGGCCTGGGTCTGGCTAAGGCTGTCCCCAACCGACGAGCGCACGGACGGCGAAGCCCCCATCGGCTTATGCGCCTTGTACTGGCATGGGTTGCTGGTGATCTGGCTGCTGCTTTTGGCCCTGTTGTTGGGGCTTGGAAATGAATTTCTGGCGCTGTGCCGCAGCGTTTTGACCTGAGGAGGAGATCCTGATGCAGGAGGCACCCCTGAAACCACCCTCAAACCCGCCAACACCGGGACTGCAGGGGTTTGTTGAGGACTGGAGCTCGGATCAGCGGGCGTTCAAAAAAGTGTCCTGGGGCAAAGCGATGATGTGGATTTTTCTGCTGAGCGATACCTTTGTTTTTGGCTGTTTTCTGGTCGCCTATATGATTGCACGCAGTTCAACCGTGACAGAATGGCCCAACGCCAGCGAGGTCTTTGCCCTGCATATCGGAGGGGTGGAACTGCCCTTGATCCTGATTGCTATCATGACCTTTGTGCTGATCACATCGTCAGGCACCATGGCGATGGCAGTGAACTGCGCCTACAGTCGCGCGCGTAAACCCACCGCATTGCTGATGGTTCTGACCGCCGCACTGGGGGCGGGTTTTGTTGGCATGCAGGTGTTTGAGTGGTCAAAACTGATCCATGAAGGCGTGCGGCCCTGGGGTAATCCCTTTGGTGCAGAACAGTTTGGCGCCAGCTTTTTCATGATCACCGGCTTTCACGGCACCCACGTTTCGATTGGGGTGATCTTCTTGCTGATTGTAGCACGCAAAGTCTGGAAAGGTGAATTTGACCGTGATGAGCGCACCTGGATGTGCAGCGGCAAGGGCGACTACGAAGCGGTCGAGATCATGGGCCTGTACTGGCACTTTGTTGATCTGGTCTGGGTGTTCATCTTTGCATTTTTCTATCTGTGGTAGGGGGTCGACATGTCGCAATCCGAGGATCATGAAGAACATCAACAACATCCGCTGAAGCTCTATTTCGCGTGTTGGATCTTGCTGTTTGTCCTGAGCGCGGGATCTTACTTTGTCGATTATGTGCAGCTGCAGGGGTTATTACGCTGGAGCTTAATCCTGATCTTCATGATGCTAAAAGCCGGGCTGATCGTGGCCGTGTTCATGCACATGGCTTGGGAACGCTTGGCGCTGAGCTATGCCGTTGTGCTGCCACCGATCGCTATTTTGATGTTCATGGTGATCATGATGTTTGAATCCGACTACACGGCGCTGACCCGGATGGAGGAATTCAGCCCTTAGGATCTATGGCTACAGATCCGTCTATCCGAACCAAACGGCGGTATAGGTGCCAGGTCGTGTGCCCCAAAACAGGTAGGGCCACAATCAACCCTGCCAGTGCCGGCAGGCTACCCAGTATCAGGATCAGCGCAACGCAAACTCCCCAGCCAAGCACAGGCAACGGGTTCTTCAATGTAGCCAGAAGCGACACAGCAACCGCAGTTCTAAGGCTCACATGTTGATCCAGCAGCAGCGGGAATGCGACGACAGTTGTCCCCAACGCAGTAAGCGCAAAACAAAACCCAATCAAATGACCGAGGATCAGCAAACGCCAACCCCTGCCCGTCCCTATTACGTCGGCCAGCAATGCCAGTGGTCCAGAAGGGGCGCTGCTGCTTCCAAACAGCGATAGATACAACCATTCAGCTGTCAGCAACCAAGCAAAGAATAGCACCAGCAGCCATAGTGCCAGCATTCCAATGGTTGGAAACGCAGGCGAGCGCAGGGCGCTGAACCAATGTTGCCACTCGATTTCCAACCCCAACTCTCGGCGACGGCTGATTTCGTACAGGCCCAATGCTGCAACCGGCCCAAGCAAGGCAAACCCAGCCAACAGCGGATAGATCAAATGCCATGCGTTTCCTTGTGATGCCCAGAGAAACAAAGCCAACCCAATCACCGGGTAGATCAACAGAGCAAAAAAGTAATGCGAGGGCTTCTCGAGGAAGTCCTGCAATCCACAGCTCAGCACCTCTGGGATGTCATGCAGCCCAATCCTGCACACAGAAATTATGGTACCTTTGCGGTGCATTGCGTCGGTGGGTTGAGAGAGTGTCATCTGGCCTCCTGTCAGGTCGGGCAGAAACAACCCTCCTGACAAATTCAACTGGGCCACATGGGGACGGAGTCAAACAACAGGCCCGCAAATTGCGAGCCTGTTGGGTCATCTTATCTGTTGCTGTTTTCAGTTCACCTAAAGTCAGGCCCGGCGCAAGGAATGCTCTGGCTCTACAAATGGATCTGGTACAGCACCCTCGTCGCCCATCTCGAACCTGGTCACGATGCCCGACAAGTTCTGCGCCTCCCGCTGAAGCATCTGGCTCGAGGCAGAGGCCTCTTCAGCCATAGCAGTGTTTTGCTGTGTCACAGCATCCAACTGCTGCATCGCACCGTTGATGTTCTCTAGCCCCGTGGATTGCGACCGGACACCATCCGAAATTTCGGTAACCAGATCCGAAACGGAGGTCACCTGAGTGATGATGCTAGACAAAGCCTCTCCGGCACGACCAACCATCTCGACCCCATGCGAGACATGTTCCTCGCTGGCATTTGTCAGTTCCTTGATCTGACCCGCTGCCGTCGAAGCGCGCAACGCCAGTGCCCGTACTTCGGACGCCACCACCGCAAAACCACTGCCGGCACTCCCGGCCCGGGCCGCTTCTACACCCGCGTTCAGGGCCAACAGATTGGTCTGGAAAGCGATGTCATCGATCATACTGATGATTTTTGAAATCTCATTGGATGCGTCCTGAATTTTGTCCATCGCTTCAACCGCCGAAGTCACCACCACATTGCTCTTTTCGGCTTCTGCACGCGCACTTTGCATGGTCTCATCCACTCGTGTGGCACGATCGGCTGTAGCCTTGACCCCATCAGAAAGATCATGGATCGCATTTGCCGTTTCTTCCAATGTGACAGCTGCGCTTTCGGTGCGGTGCGCCATATCCGTCGCAGCAGATCGCTGTTCCGCCGAATAGCTGTCAACGTTTTGAGAGGCGTTCACAACGCTCGACATCGACTCACGTAGGTTGACCAGACTGTGGTTAAAGTTTTCTCTCAGGGTTTCATAATTCGACACAAACGGGGTCTCGATATCGCAGGCCAGATTGCCGCGCTCCAACTCCGACAGGGCTCCACTCATCGTCTCAACAACATATGCAGTTTTTCTGGCGGCCGCGGCTTCGCGTTCTGATGCTATGTCGGCTTGTTTCAACCGGTCGCGAAAATCCGCCATACTGCGCGACAGATCGCCAAGCTCATCGCCCCGTTCCCGTCCGGATATTTCGATTTCATAGTCCCCTTCGGCCAAAGCATTGGTAACGCCGCGAAGACCCTGGATCGGTTTTGTAACCCGGCTTGCGGCAACCCAAGATACGATTGTGGCAATGACAACTGCGGCGGCAATCATGCCGATGGCGACTAAGCGCATTTCTCGCACCACAGCAAAGGCGGCACTTCGATCTGTTTCCATTACCAGTGACCAAGAGTAGCCAGGAATGTCCAACGGCTTAACCAAGGCAATCGCTTCTTGCCCATTGGCTCCGGTCACACTCTCAAAAAGTGCCTCCTCCCGAGCGATGGCAGCTTGTATATGCGCAGCTTCAGGGAGGGGGTCTGATACATTAAACAGGCCTTCAGTAATCGAAGGACTACGCGCCAACCCATCTTCACTGATCAAAAAGATGTTTTGATGAACTTCGCTTTCTAGGTTCCCAGCCAGTGCATTAACAACTCGCTCACTGGACAGCTGAACAGCCAAGACACCAACAACAACTTTCTTTTTGCTCAAGATTTGTATGGCTAAGAATGCCCCCGGTGCCCCACCAGTCACATCATACGCAGCGAAATCAGACGTGATGATATCCCCTGGTGCTGCCAGAAGGGTCGCTTGGAACACCTGACCCAGACCAGATTCTGCGTTTGGTCCAGTTGAGAAATCCTGCGCAAAGTCATCCCGTTTGTTCACCGTATACAACAGGCGGCCCTCGGTGTTCAGCAGGTAGATATCCTCATACCCGTTCAAACGTAGCGAGCGCAGAAAGGTTGGGTGATAGCTGTTGTGTGCCTGGCTATAATATTCCCCGTCACCCGGATCGACCAACTCGGCCCGTTGGTCCTCAGCGTTTGGATTGTTGGTGATATACGTACGCGTCAAATACCCGACAGGCTCTTCTTCGATCATTTTGTAGACACGGTCAAAATTGCTGATGGCCCGGAACGTCGTCGGCTGATCCGCATTCATCACCAAGTCGCGGCGCACCGCATCTATCAGTGTACTCAACGCCTGTTGGCCTGCATTGGTTGCCGTTTCATGAGACAAATACGCATTCTGCCGAATGTTCTGCTCGGCCATTCTGTAAACTAGGAATGATACAGTAACCAAAAAGGTTGCGGTCAAGGCAACCATGATCAACGGCAGCTTAAGTGTAAGCGACAACTTGGGGGCCTTGAGCATTCGTAATGTCTCCTAAAAATTTCCCCCGCACCAACGGATGTGAGAGTCACACAATCGGTACGCTCAAGAACCCTGCCATTTCTTTAATGATAAAAATTTCGGAAATTCAGAATTGGCGAAATTGACGACAGCCAAACCTCGAAACAGAGGTAAGTTCAACGTACGACTACACTTAAGGTTGCAATTCAAACCGATCCGCGTCGTAAAAAGCCGTTACAAAACACCCACCTATTAGTGCGTAAAACGCACTACCGATTTTCCAGATCACTTCAGATTTGCTCGTAATGAGGGAAAAGCGGATCACAACGAAAAAAATGCTCAGTGCCCGCGAAAACAATCAGGGTGGGCGGTTCCCACTTTCAATTGCGGCCCTAGCTCTACCTTTTCGAAGTATGCAGGCCAACTAACGGGGAACCATACAAAATGGGCAACGCTCCAATTTGAGAGCATTGCCCAACTTCAATGTCAGTATTCGATAGCCGAATAAGATTTTAGTCCAGATCGCGACCTTCTGTATCGGACATGTCGAACCCTAAGTGGCGAGCAACAGTAAAGACGTCCTTGTCGCCGCGGCCACACATGTTCATTACGATAATATGGTCCTTAGGCAGGTCCGGTGCGATCTTCATCACATGCGCCAAGGCATGGCTTGGCTCCAGCGCGGGAATGATGCCTTCCAGCGCACAGCTCAACTGAAAAGCCTCTAGCGCTTCAACGTCTGTGATCGACACATACTCGGCACGTTTGGTGTCATGCAGCCAGGAATGCTCTGGCCCGATGCCTGGGTAATCAAGACCAGCCGAAATTGAAAACCCTTCCATGATCTGCCCATCTTCGTCCTGCAGCAAATAGGTGCGATTGCCGTGCAACACTCCGGGACGACCGCCAGTCAGCGAGGCACAATGCTGCATGTCGTCGTTGACACCCTTGCCGCCAGCTTCAACACCAATGATCCGGACCGACTTGTCGTCGAGGAACGGATGAAACAGGCCGATGGCGTTTGAGCCACCACCAATGGCGGCAATCACGGTGTCCGGCAGACGACCTTCGCCTTCCTGCTCGGCCAACTGCCAACGGACCTCTTTGCCGATGATCGACTGGAAATCACGCACCATCGCGGGATAGGGATGTGGCCCCGCCGCCGTACCAATACAGTAGAATGTATCTGCAACGTTGGTCACCCAATCACGCAGGGCGTCGTTCATCGCGTCCTTCAAAGTACCACGGCCTGAGGTCACCGGGATCACTTCGGCACCCAACAGGCGCATGCGGAATACATTGGGGGCCTGACGCTGTACATCGTGCGCGCCCATGTAGACGATACATTTCAAGCCAAACTTGGCACAGACGGTGGCAGTTGCAACGCCGTGCTGCCCGGCACCGGTTTCAGCAATGATCCGCGTCTTACCCATGCGTCGTGCCAGAATAATCTGACCCAGTACATTGTTCACTTTATGCGCACCGGTGTGGTTCAACTCGTCGCGCTTCATATAGATCTTGGCACCGCCAAGATGCTCAGTCAGCCGCTCAGCATGGTACAGAGGGCTTGGACGACCAACATAGTGCGTCCACAGATCCTTCATTTCAGCCCAGAAACTGTCGTCATCCTTGGCCCGGTTGTATTCTTCTTCAAGGCTCAGGATCAGCGGCATCAGCGTTTCAGATACAAACCGCCCGCCAAAGATACCAAAACGACCCTGTTCATCAGGTCCGTTCATGAAGCTGTTAAAAAGATCTTCGGCCATGGTTTCTTCCTTCTTCGCGTCGCCGCCCATGAGTATCGCGGGTACCTGCACGGGTAAAGAGAGGCACTGCGGAATCCACGATATAAACAGAGAATTTCAAGGGCATTAGCCCTGCTTGCCAAGTGCCGACCTGGTAAAGCTTTCGATCAGCGCCTGATCTTTAACACCAGGGGCGCTCTCAACCCCGGAAGAGACATCAACCTGAGATGTACCCGTCATCCGGATCCCCTCGTTCACGGTTTCTGGCGTCAGCCCCCCTGCGAGCATCCATGGCCGTTGCCAATACTTGCGGCCTGCCAGCAGCCGCCAGTCAAACGCCAGCCCGTTTCCTCCGGGCAGATCTGCATTCTTGGGTGGTTTGGCATCAATCAGTAGTTGGTCAGCTACAGCAGAATAGATGTCAATTTGTGGGAGGTCCGCCTCGTCGGCAATGCCGATAGCCTTCATAACAGGCAATCCGTACCGAGCTTTGATTTCCGTAACACGCTCAGGGCTTTCGGATCCATGTAACTGCAACATATCTAGTGGTACTGCTGCGGTAATGGCGTCCAACTCACTGTTGCTTGCATTTACCGTCAACGCCACCTTGCACACCCCCATTGGAGCCAGCGCAGCCAATTCGGCTGCGTCTTCCAACGATACATGCCGTGGGGATTTAGCAAAGAACACAAAACCGACATAAGCCGCACCCGCCTTGGCTGCGGTTTCAATGTCGTCAGCTGTGCGCAAGCCGCAGATCTTAACCCGGATATCACTCATTGGATTAGCCTCAGCTGGCGTCGTCGAGAATGGCCAGAACTTCGTCTTTGCCTTCGTTCTTTTGCTTTTTCAGCTTGTTCACTTCCCGCGACAGCTTACGCACTTCGCGGGCTTGCCCACCAGCAGCACGTCGATGTTTGTGCTCACGAATCCATTCCCAGATGAATCCAATGATCAATCCGGAAGCTACCCCGCCCAGAACCACAACAAACAGGGGAAGTCCGATGGAGGGATTAAATCCCAACAACTCAGCAACTGCGTCAGGCATCAACTTTAGATCTACAATGGCACGATTGGCCAGACTCACCGAAATCAGAATGATCCCGAGAGCGCCCCAGAAGGCATAGCGAACATAACGCATCAATTTATTTTCCGTTCAAACGGTCCCGCAGCAACTTGCCGGTCTTAAAGAACGGGACATGCTTTTCATCAACTTGGACCGTTTCACCAGTACGAGGATTGCGTCCAACCCGCGAGTCGCGCTTTTTCACCGAAAAGGCACCAAACCCACGCAGTTCGACCCGATCACCACGCGACATGGCGCCAGTGACTTCCTCGAATACCGTATTAACGATCCGCTCAACGTCTCGTTGATACAGGTGCGGGTTTTCGTCTGCAATCTTCTGAATCAATTCCGAGCGGATCATAGTTTCGGCCCTCCCAAGCCAACGGCAAAAAGCTGTGTGATTTGAAACAACTATAGGAAATAAATCTAGAATCGGGAACAGAAACTGCGCACCCCCAGTATGAAAACGCACCACATTTGGCACTTTTCCGCTGACATCGAACCCAATTCGGGCAAGTCGTCTCTCATTTTCAGGTACTCGAACGATAGAGGCGGGCCTCAGCTAAGGCTGAAAACTGTTGATTCGGAACCCCAACTAATCACCCTACCAATGCCGCCTCGATTTCAATTACCCAACAATCACAAAAAAGGCCCCGCTATTACACGGGGCCTCTCTAATTTCGATACGCTAGCGAAGCGGAAGATTAGTCGCCAGACTTCAGTGCTGCGCCCAGGATGTCGCCCAGCGATGCGCCGGAATCCGAGGAGCCATACTGCGCCACTGCTTCTTTTTCTTCAGCAATTTCGCGAGCTTTGATCGACAGACCCAGACGACGTGTCTTGGAGTCGACGCTGGTGATGCGAACGTCGACTTTGTCGCCAACGTTGAAACGCTCAGGACGCTGCTCAGCACGGTCACGCGACAGATCGGAGCGACGGATAAAGGACTTCATACCTTCATACGCAACTTCAATGCCGCCTTCTTCGATCGCGGTGACTTCAACAGTCACGATTGAACCGCGCTTCACGCCGCCAACAGCTTCAGCGAACTTGTCGCCACCCAGGGCTTTGATCGAGAGCGAGATACGCTCCTTTTCAACGTCCACTTCGGAGACAACGGCCTGAACCATGTCGTTCTTGTGGTAGCTCTGGATCGCATCTTCGCCGCGCTCGTCCCATGACAGGTCGGACAGGTGAACCATGCCGTCGATGTCGCCTTCGAGACCAATGAACAGACCGAATTCGGTGATGTTCTTGACTTCGCCTTCGACTTCGGTGCCCTCGGGGTTGGCTTCTGCGAAGACTTCCCATGGGTTACGCTGTGTCTGCTTGAGACCCAGGGATACGCGACGCTTGGAGCTGTCGATATCCAGAACCATAACTTCCACTTCCTGGCTGGTCGAAACGATCTTGCCAGGGTGGATGTTTTTCTTGGTCCAGGACATTTCGGACACGTGAACCAGACCTTCAACACCTGGCTCCAGCTCAACAAATGCACCGTAGTCGGTGATGTTGGTGACGCGACCAGTGTGCACTGTTTCCAGTGGGAACTTCGCAGCAACCAGATCCCAAGGATCGTCCTGCAGCTGTTTCATGCCCAAGGAGATACGGTGAGTCTCTTTGTTGATCTTGATAACCTGGACCTTAACGGTCTCACCGATTGTCAGGATCTCGGATGGGTGGTTCACACGACGCCATGCCATGTCAGTGACGTGCAGCAGGCCGTCTACGCCGCCCAGGTCAACAAACGCACCGTATTCAGTGATGTTTTTCACAACACCATCAACAGCCTGGCCTTCGGTCAGGTTGGCGATAACTTCAGCGCGCTGTTCGGCACGCGACTCTTCGAGGATCGCACGACGCGATACAACGATGTTGCCACGGCGACGGTCCATTTTCAGAACCTGGAACGGCTGCTTCAGACCCATCAGTGGGCCAGCGTCGCGCACGGGGCGAACGTCAACCTGCGAACCGGGCAAGAACGCAACTGCGCCGCCGAGGTCGACAGTGAAGCCACCTTTGACGCGACCAAAGATTGCGCCTTCGACGCGCTCTTCGCTTGCGTATGCTTTTTCCAGACGATCCCAAGCTTCTTCACGGCGGGCCATCTCACGCGAGATAACAGCTTCGCCTTTGGCGTTTTCAGCGGAACGCAGGTAGACTTCTACCTCGTCGCCAACAGCCAGTTCAGCTTCTTCACCAGGATTAGCGAATTCTTTCAGATCAACGCGGCCTTCCATCTTGTAGCCGACGTCGATGATAGCTTGGCCAGCCTCGATTGAGATGACTTTGCCTTTTACAACGGAACCCTCATCAGGGGTGTCCATTTCGAAGCTTTCATTCAGAAGGGCTTCGAAGTCCTCCATAGATACGTTTTGAGCCATGAGGTCTCATGTTTCCTTTTACATTTGTTTTCTGGCCGTGCGGTTGTCTCCGCCGGTCTTGGGGTTTGGTCAGTATGGGCGCCGCGCAAACGGTATAAGCAAACAAACACAAAGGGCCGGAGGATACCCCAGCCCTGCTCATAATGCCGTGTGGACGTTAGCCGCCTCTATACTGACAGCGCGCGATATATTCGGATTCTCTTGTCGGTGCAAGTGGAACCGTTGTTTGCAACCGCGCATTTTACGGAAGATAATAGTCGAAACGGCCCTCGCTCGGCACATTTTCAGTCACCTCAGCACTCGCGAATACAGCTGCTTAAGCTCCCACCAGACCCCAACCGACATTGTCGTTCCTAGGATGACGGGCGACCAGAACAAGCTGGAACTTGGTGATAAAACAGCAATAGCCAAGAAACCGCAGTGACTAATTTCATGCGAACCGTTCAGAAAACACTAGAGCCTAGGGCATTCTTTGCGCTGATATCTCTTTCAATGCAACCTGCAGCGCCTGCTCGATGCTCAACTCGCTGGTGTCTATCGTCAGCGCATCCGCGGCTGGCTTCATCGGTGCCTCGGCCCGGTTCATATCGCGATCATCACGCGCCATAACATCGGCAAGAACGGTCTCCAGAGAGGTCACCTCGCCCTTACCAGTCAACTCCAGAAACCGCCGCTTCGCCCGCACTTCTGCGCTAGCGGTAACGTACAGCTTAACCTCGGCATTGGGGCAAATCACGGTACCAATATCGCGCCCATCCAACACCGCACCGCCAGCGCGGCGGGCAAAAGCGCGCTGAAAATCGACCAGTGCAGCGCGCACTTCGGCAATCACGGCTACTTTGGAGGCTGCTTGTGCCACCTCGGCCGTGCGCAGGTCGTCGCGGTCCAGGTCCTCGGCTTGCAGGGTTATAGCGGCCTCGATGGGCTCAACCCCAGCCAACACCCGCGCCCCAACTGCGCGATACAACAAACCAGTGTCCAAATGAGCAAAACCAAACTGAGCGGCTATCGCTTTGGAAATAGTGCCCTTGCCCGCAGCGGCAGGCCCGTCGATTGCAATAGTGAAGGTATCAGTCATTTGCTTGTCCAGCCTCGCCAACCCGACCGGATCAAGCCCGCCAGTACAGCGAACATAGCAACCGAGGTCAGGACAGATTTCATTACCGTCGAACGAGAGGCCGAAGCTATGGTCAGATCACTGGTATCGCCTGACAACAGCAGGGCCACCCGCATGTTTTCCAAGTAGTCCGATCCCATTGCGGCCAGTACCACAAAGACCAATAGCGTCAGCAGCCAGCCCTTGGCATAGAGATGCTGCAACGCGCCGATCAGCACAAAGCCAAGAAGCGCTGGATAGGCCATATCCAGCAGTCGTTGAGGACCGGTGTAGAGCGCCCGTCCTTCGGCCCCCAGTGCAGATAGAAAGGCGCGCGCCTCCTCAGCGCTATAGCCCATCGGGCGCAAATCAAACGGTGGCAGACCGCCTGCGGATTGCGTAATGCTCGGCAAAGTCCAGACGATCATGACAGCGTAAACACCAAGAGCCGCAGCAAAGACACCCCAGTATATCTGCCGACCTTGCATCAGCCGTGGCTCAACTTGGCGCCCAATGCACCCATCAGCGGTTCAAATATCGGAAACGACGTTGAAATCGGGCCGCCATCATCCACTGTGACCGGATTTTGGGCTGCCATGCCCAGCACCATAAAGGCCATTGCGATACGGTGATCCAGCTGGCTGGCGCATGTTGCCCCACCTGGCACACCTTCGGGGCCCAAACCTGTGACCTGCCACCAATCCTCGCCCTCGTCCACAGTCACGCCGCAGGCGCGCAGCCCTTTGGCCATGGCGTCGATGCGGTCGCTTTCCTTGACCCGCAGTTCTTTGACCCCGGCCATCATGGTCTTGCCAGTAGCATGGGCAGCCACAACCGACAGGACCGGGTATTCATCGATCATCGAGGCGGCCCGCGCAGGCGGCACCTCGATGCCCGTCATGTTAGGCGAGTACTTGGCGCGCAGGTCGGCAACAGGTTCGCCGCCTTCTTCGCGCTCATTCTCATATGTAAGATCAGCCCCCATGTCGCGCAGGGTAGTAAACAGACCGGCACGGGTCGGGTTCAGGCCAATACCGGGGACCAACACGTCCGAGCCTGGTGTAATAATTGCAGCGCAAACTGGGAACGCAGCACTGGACGGATCACGCGGCACTGCAATCACTTGTGGTTTCAACTCAGGCTGACCAGTCAAGGTGATCTCGCGGCCTTCGTCGGTGTTTTCAATAGTGATCTCTGCGCCAAACCCGGCCAGCATCCGTTCAGAGTGATCGCGCGTGGCTTCTTTTTCGATAACGACGGTCTTGCCCGGCGCGTTCAGGCCAGCAAGCAGCATTGCTGATTTCACCTGCGCTGAAGGCACCGGCACCACATAGCGCACCGGCACTGGATCAGCGGCCCCGACGATGGTCATGGGCAGGCGCCCACCCTTGCGGCCAACGGCTTGAGCGCCAAACAGTGCCAGCGGGTCAGTGACGCGGGCCATTGGACGGCCATTCAAACTGGCATCACCCGTAAAGGTCGCGGTGATCGGCTGTGTTGCCATTGCCCCCATGATCAGCCGCACACCGGTGCCGGAATTGCCACAATCGATCACATTGCCCGGCTCTGCAAAACCGCCAACACCAACGCCAAAGACCGACCACTCGCCGCCACCGTGGTTCACCACTTCGGCGCCAAAGGCCTGCATGGCCTTGGCTGTGTCCAGCACATCTTCGCCTTCCAACAACCCGGTAATCTTGGTTTCACCAATCGCCATCGCTCCCAAAATAAGGGAACGATGTGAAATCGACTTGTCGCCAGGCACCTCGGCCACGCCTTGCAACGGGCCGCAGCGGTGAGAGATCATCGGGGTTGGGGCGCCGTGTGCAGACATTCGTGCGACTTCCTTATGTGAGCGTTAGCAATTTCCTACTCAATCACCCCAGCCCGGTCCAGAGCGATTTATCTTCACTGCCCCCATCCAGCCAGACTTCTGGGTTGGTTTGTGCAATTTGCTTGAACAATTCCTCACCCAAAGTATTGCGCAGCCGAATGCTGACGGCACGTTCACTCAATTCCTCCTGCCGGGTCATATAGAAGTCCGAGCCAAACAAAACTCTGGAGCGCAACCGCCGGCTTGCGACATCATCGCCTTTCAGCAACATGCGCAGGATCGGTGCAAAAGCCTCGAAATGGAACATGGTGTAGGAAATGTCGGTCCAAAGGTTGGGGAATTCACCGCCCCCAATCATCTCGCGGATCTGTTCCATCCAGTTTTCTTTGCCACGGGTGTCTTTCGCATTGGAATAGGCCGTCCAGTCAACCTGCCCCCCAAAATGGGCAAAGCACAGGCGCATTTGAGGGAACTTTCGTAACACCGGCAGGTACGCATGTGGTCGGGTGTATCCATCACCTTTGTAATCACACACATAACGCCCCTGTACCCCGCCACGAGAACAATGGGTCATCACTGGCAATCCCAGTTCAATCACGCGTGGATAGATTTGCTGCATCAGCAAAGGGTTATCAGGTGCAAAGCCAAGCCTTGGGTAGATCTTCAGCCCTTTGAACTCCAGTTCATTGAGGGCGCGCAAGCATTCCGCAACACTTACAGGGTCGCGCGGATCAACCGTTGCAAATGGCACGACACTGCCAGCAGGCTCTGCCGCATCCCTAAGCTGGGCCAGTTCATCATGCTGGTCTTTCAACCCCACAGGTACCGGACCACGTTCAATTTTGGACATATCCATTGGCAGCACCACAAACCGTGTACCGCGAGGATAGTGCCGGACCACATCAGCAAGAATATGCGCCTGCGAGGGCTGCGAGCCCTGCAATAGAAACTGATGCAGGCGTACCACTTGTTCCGAGATGTGTTCTTGCCCGATTGTCCGCAGAAACTTGGCCAACCCTAAAACGAGCCCCGGTTCACTGCGCAAAAACCGTATCGCAGGAAACGGAAAGCTCCGCGGTATATGCTGTGCTGTAAAGGTATGAATATGGCAATTTGTGATACGAATATCCGACATGAAATAGCTCCCTAAAATATCAGGCGAGCATGACATGCCGGATCACTGAATCAAAGCCGTTTGAACGTCAGGTAATGTGGTGTCCGGCCTTCGCGCAGGGCTTTCTGCTCGTATCGGGTGGACAGCCAATCATCCCATGAATCCCTCCAGTCCGTAGGCCCTTCTGCCAGCCACTCGAATCCTGCTTTGGGCACTTCTTCAAGCGTTTGGCGCACATAATCAGGGATGTCGGTGGCAACCCGAAAGATGGCTCCGGGTTTCAACACCTGCGCCAGCGGCTCAAGATGTTCCTGCGTCACAAAACGGCGGCGGTGATGGCGGCTTTTGGGCCAAGGATCTGGATAGAGCAGAAAGGCGCGTGAAATCGACGCCTCGGGTAAAACATCCATCAGATCCCGCGCATCACCGGGGTGCACTGCAATGTTCTCGCATTTGGCCTGACGAATTTTGCCCAACAACGTGGCAACACCGTTGATATACGGCTCGGCGCCAATGATCCCGACATCCGGATTGGCCGCAGCCTGATGAACCAGATGTTCGCCGCCGCCAAACCCAACTTCAAGCCAAACGTCCCGACCACCGAACAGCGCCTGCAGATCCAGATTATCTCGGTTGGGGTTCTCGTCCCAACCCACCGCACCGGGACTGAGCAGCGCAAGATCCTCGTCCAGATAGACCTTCTGGTTGGGCTTCAGTGTTTTGCCCTTAAACCGGCCATAAAAATTGCGCCATGGCGCTCCACTCGCGTGGGCGTCGCCCTTAGGTTTGTCACTGGAGGTCTGATCGTCGGACATCTGCGGTTTCCTGTTTGGCGCTATGGCAATACTAGCAGCTCCTGTGCCGCAACCATCCGGCTGGGTCAAGTCACCCGGCGATGGTCAGTTTGCCATCGGGCTTTCGCGCAGCACCCCAGCCGCAATCATTTTCAATCGCGACGGATACCATTCGCCGCCAGACTCAACCCGCAGAGTTTCGATCGCAAAGCCGGGGTCGACCCCCCGTTCCACCAGATAGGCAAGATGTTCATAAATCTCAGACTGAGTATCCGCGTAAATCCAGCTGCCAAAGTCGAAAGGCGAGTCCCAGGCTTCGTCTTCCTTCCAGCTGTCGTAGTATTTCTTGACCGAATTAGAGGACCAACTCCGTTGGTGAAATCCTATTTTTGACCCCAACATCATCCGACGCCGATCTCCCGCAAGGAAGACATCAATACAGGCGCTTACACATTCACCAGCCACAACCGTGTCGAGACCGAAATCGATAACGATCCAGGCCATTTCCTCGCCAGCGTAAACACTGCCACCACTGCTGTTCAGGCGTAGTTCGGTGACATCGGGATGGCTGCTCAACACGGTCCGCAGCGCCTCGATGTCGTCGTTGGTCATCTCGGCATTACTGCCTTTGATTTCGGTTTCGGTATCATAAATCAGCACATGCCCGTCGATGGTAAATTTCTCCGGCAACGTGTCCTTGGCCCAGAGGGACAAAGGGCTTGCAATCAAAAAACAGACCAGCAGGGTTCGAAACATAGAAGGATCCAATCGTAAGCTAAGTAACGATTTTAATTATGCCTATGTTCGTGCCTTCAACCAAGCGTCAATTGCAACCTGCCTTGTTGGCCGGATTTTGCCTGGTTCACGGCAGAGAAAAAGGCAGGCACGCGGCCCGCCTTTTCAGTGTCATCAGATCTATTATCAAACCGCTTTTTTCAGCGCCTCAACCAGATCAGTCTTTTCCCAGCTAAAGCCGCCGTCGGCCTCTGGCGCGCGACCAAAGTGACCATAGGCAGCTGTCCGCTGATAGATTGGCTTGTTCAGTCCCAGATGCTTTCGAATCCCGCGCGGCGTCAGGTCCATGACCTGGTCGATTGCCTTTTCGATGGCTGCGGCATCAACATCACCTGAACCATGAGTATCGGCGTAAATCGACAGTGGTTTAGATACGCCAATCGCATATGACAGCTGGATGGTGCAGCGTTCGGCCATACCCGCTGCCACCACGTTTTTAGCCAGATAGCGCGCTACATAGGCCGCTGAACGGTCAACCTTAGTCGGATCTTTGCCCGAGAATGCACCGCCACCATGCGGCGCAGCACCACCGTAGGTATCAACGATAATCTTTCGTCCTGTCAGCCCAGCGTCGCCGTCAGGTCCACCGATGACAAACTTTCCGGTTGGGTTGACGTGCCATTGGGTAGCATCAGTCAGCCAGCCTTCGGGCAGAACTTCGGTGATGTAGGGGGCGACCAGTGCACGAATGTCACCCGAAGTCAGCGTTTCGTCCAGGTGCTGTGTTGACAGCACGACCGAGCTAACACCGACAGGCTTGCCGTTTTCATAAACGACAGAAAGCTGCGACTTTGCGTCCGGGCCCAAAGCCGGCTCGGTGCCGTTTTTGCGAACTTCGGCCAGACGACGCAAAATCGCATGCGAATACTGGATCGGAGCAGGCATCAACTGCGGCGTTTCAGTTGTGGCATAACCAAACATAATGCCCTGATCGCCAGCGCCTTCGTCTTTGTCGCCCGCGGCATCAACACCCTGCGCAATATGCGCGGACTGTTCATGCAGCAAGTTGGTTACTTCCACTGTTTCGTGGTGAAATTTTTCCTGCTCATAGCCAATATCTTTGATACACGCGCGGGTGATATCTTCGATACGATCCATATAGTCGTGTAGTTTCTCCTGATCGGACAGTCCGACTTCGCCGCCGATCACCACCCTATTGGTGGTTGCAAAGGTTTCAGCTGCAACACGGGCCTCAGGCTCTTCTGCTAAGAAAGCGTCCAAAACGGCATCCGAAATGCGGTCGCAAACCTTGTCAGGATGCCCCTCGGAAACGGATTCCGAGGTGAAAGTAAAGTTCTTACGGGTCATGAAAATGCTCCATTGGGTTTCGCCTACCACGTCAGGAAGCCGTTGTGGTGGGTATTGGGCGGAAATACGCGGCTTTTACGCGAGGGTCAATCTATAAGCAGCAACGGTTAATTAGCTATGTGCAAGTTGCGTTAGACCGGTGCCTCCACACCACTATGCCAGCTAGCAACAGCAGAAGCAAAAACACAGGCAAATCGCCAACACGGCTGTACAGCGTCGGGGGTAGCGGCTGTGGCAGGACAGCATCAACGAAACCCGCTTCTCCCAGCGGTAGGCTTTCGCGTATCCGACCGTGGCCGTCGATCATTGCCGAGACTCCAGTGTTTGCCGCACGGATCATCGGCAAACCCTGTTCTGCTGCGCGCATCTGAGCCTGCACCAGGTGCTGATAGGGACCGGAATAGATGCCAAACCAAGCATCGTTGGTGATCTGAACCAACATATCGGGCCGCTCGGGCGCCTTGTTCACAAGCTGGGGAAACACTGCCTCATAGCAGATAAGTGGCAGAGCCTTACCAATTGCCAGGTCCAATATCTGAGCGCCCTGCCCCGAAGTATAGCCTGAACCGGCCTGCGAGGCAAAACCAGCAATGCCAAAACGTGCGAAAAAATCACCAAAGGGTACATATTCTCCAAAGGGCACCAGATGGGTTTTGTCATAGATCTGGTTCGTCGAACCTTGTTCATCCAGCACCAGCAACGAGTTGAAATACCGTAGCCCCTCAGAGCGTTGAATTCCTGTAATTACCGGCACTCCATCTGCGGCATTCGCAATCGCCGCCAGAGTTTCGTCAGCATAATTCAATAATTGCGGCACAGCGGTTTCCGGCCAAACGACCAGATCCGGACGCGGTGTAGCAGAGGTATACCCCAATTGCCGACGTACAAATCCCCAGCGATAATCCGGGTGCCATTTTTGGTCCTGAGGGGCATTTGGCTGCACCAAGCGCACCACATTCTGTGTCAAAAGCGGCTCAGCTGGCGACGGCAATAAAACCATTGCGAAAAGTGCCAGTAGCGGTGGAATACCAGCCAAAACCGGGCGGCGAGGAAGCAAACCAAGCGGCAGCACAGCTGCCAATGTCAAAAAAGCCAGCCCGTGCGGCCCAATCCAAGGCAATAAAACGGCAGCGGGACTATCGATCCAAAACTGACCAAAAGCTGCCCAGGGCAAGCCGCTGAAAAGATACGCCCGACCAAACTCGGCCAGCGACCATGACACAATTAGCGCCAGCACGCGCAAACTGCTGTGGAAAGCCCGTGCTGCTACTCCAAAGGCTACAGCCCAGAATAGCGCTAGTCCCCCTGCTAAGAAGAACAACGCAAACGGCGCCATCCAGGCGTGCCGGTCCGGATCAACTTGAAACGGTTCGACAATCCAGGACAGCCCAAATCCAAAATATCCAAGCCCAAACAGCCAGCCAATCCATGCTCCGCTGCGAACTGAAGTGGCCCTAAGAAATTGTAGCGACACCAGCCCCAAAGCGAAGGGCACGGCCCACAAATACTGCAGAGGCGCTAATGCCAGCGCCAGTACAATACCAAGCCCGAGACTCAGGAGAGTTGTAGCGGACCGAATTAGGATCGGTCCGTTCGCCAGCCGCTGAACTGCAATCACCCTGTTTTGTCCGGCAGTCGCACCCGAAGCCGCTTAATTCGGCGTGGGTCTGCATCCATCACCTCAAATTCCGGCCCATCCGGGTGCAGCACAACTTCGCCACGGGCAGGCACACGGCCGGACAACATGAACACCAAGCCACCCAGTGAGTCGATTTCTTCTTCATCTACGTCCTCGTGACTGGTCAGTGAACGGCCAATTTCAGCCTCGAATTCATCCAGCGGCGTGCGCGCCTGAGCAATGTAGCAACCCGGCTTTTCCTTGAACCATGTCTGATCTTCACCGGTATCATGTTCATCTTCGATCTCACCCACCACCTGTTCGATCAAATCTTCGATGGTCAGAAGCCCGTCCACACCACCATACTCATCGATCACCAGAGCCATATGGCGGCGTTCGGTCTGCATCTTGGACAACAAGACCCCGATGGGCATAGACGGTGGCACAAACAGCAGCGGTCGTAACATCAACTTGAGATCAAAATCACGGTCATCGCTGCTAAACCCATGGGTCAGCGCAAGGTCCTTGAGATGAGCAAACCCCAGCGGCGTATCCAGCGTACCCTCATAGACCGGTATCCGGGTCAATCCACTGTCGCGGAACATCTGCACCAACTCTTCCATCGGAATGGTGATTGGGACGGCCATAATTTCAGCCGTGGGAATTGCCACGTCTTCGACCCGCATCCGGGAGAGATTGATTATGCCATGGGGTTGAGCCAGCGAGACCTGCTGCACAACGTGACCGTTGGCTTTAGGCTCTTCGTTGGAAGTTGTCTGTGTCCAAGACCCGAATATTCGACCGAGAAACCCGGTATCTTGTACAGGTTCCGCCCTGGTATCGTTCGGCTGCGCGCGTTGCGCCGCGTTAGAACTGCCGTCTATATCGCCCATTTTTCCTATCCGTTAGGTCCCGTTCAGGGACTGTCATTTTCTGTATATGGGTTATCCACACCCAATTTGCCAAGTATCTCGACCTCTATGGCCTCCATCAGAGTGGCATCTGGGTCACGAATGTGATCATAACCCAATAGATGTAAGACCCCGTGAACGACCAAATGAGACACGTGATCCTCCATTGGCTTACCTGCATCTGCAGCTTCGCGAGCGCAGGTGTCATATGAAATTGCGACATCCCCGAGAGGGATCTCACCGGTAAAATCAGGCTCAGGCTTATCGGGTTTTCCACCCGCCAGTTCCGGCGCAAGGTCTTCAGCTGGCCAGCTGAGCACGTTGGTTGCCGTGGGTTTATCACGAAATTCGCCATTCAACTCTGAGATACGCGCATCGTCACACCCCAGAAGGGAGAGTTCGCAGATGTCTGAATCGATCCCGAGATGAATTAATGTGGTGGCAATGACCTTGGCAGCCAGAACGTTAAAGCCATCCTGCTGCCAGCGGTCGTCTTCTATACTGATTTCAAGGATCATGGTTCGCTTGCATAGGTTGGGGGCCAGCCCCCAAACCCCCGGGATATTTCTGGCTAGATGAACAGGGGAAGGGTTCAGGCTTTGTCATCAGCCTCATAGGCTTCGATGATGGCGGCGACAAGTGGGTGGCGCACGACATCCCGCGAGGTGAAATAATTGAAGCTGACTTTTGGGATCACTTTCAACAGGCGCTCGGCATCCTGCAGGCCAGAGGGCACGTTTCGTGGCAGGTCGATCTGGGTGCGGTCGCCGGTAATCACCATACGTGATCCTTCACCAAGCCTGGTGAGGAACATTTTCATCTGCATGGTGGTGGCGTTTTGTGCCTCATCCAGAACAACATAAGCATTTGAAAGGGTTCTCCCGCGCATAAATGCCAGTGGTGCGATTTCAATCCGCTTTTCTTCCAACAGTTTGGCCAATTGCTTACTGGGGAGGAAATCGTTCAGCGCATCGTAGAGCGGCTGCATGTATGGGTCGACTTTGTCTTTCATGTCGCCGGGCAAATAGCCCAGCTTTTCGCCGGCCTCGACCGCTGGGCGCGATAGAATAATTTTGTCCACATGCCCGGTAATGAACATGGAGACACCCACAGCAACAGCCAGATAGGTTTTACCAGTACCGGCAGGGCCGATACCAAAGGCCAGTTCATGAGCAAACAGCGACTGGACATAAGCCTTTTGTGCGTCTGTGCGGGGTTCGACCAGTTTTTTGCGGGTCTTGATCTCGACGTTTCCGCCTTTGAACATTTCCAACTGATCACCGGGAGATTTTTCCTGACTGGGCGCCATCCGCAATTCGCGATCTACATCGCCGTGTTCAACCACCCGGCCGCCTTCCAACCGCTGATACAACGCCTGTAAAATCTCTGCCGCACGTTCCTTGGCATCCGCAGGTCCAATGAGTCGTAACTGATTGCCACGACGGACAATCTGTATCTCTAGCTTTTTTTCGATATCAGCCAAGTTGCGATCATATTCACCGCACAGATCTATCAGCAGGCGATTGTCGGGAAATTCCAGCAGTACATCCAGATCTGAGGGTTGGTCTTCTGTTGGGTTCAGGATGCCAAGGGCCAAACTGATCTCCTGTTTTGGGCGTTACCTTTATACTGTGACTCTGCGTGAGCCGGGGTGCAAGCACCAGCGCGGTATTTTTACACAATTGAGACAAAAACGGCCGCCTATAGGGGCGGCCGCTTAAAGATCAATGCCAAACAAGACTACAGCGCGTCAGGGAAAGAAGATCCGCTTTTATATGGGCCAGTAGCGGTATTACGTGGCAACTCACTGTTACAGACGGGTTTGCCATCAGGCGTGCGGCGCAGATCGGCGTAGCCTTCAAGGCCATCGTCGATCAACCAGTGTTCACAGCCTTGGGGATCAACCCAGATCCCAGCCTGCATCCGAGACAGATCGCCAGAACTGGCATCACCAAAATGCTGGTCAACAGTTTTATTGCCTGTCTCAGAACAAGCGGACAACATAGCTACAGCAGCGACAAGCGCAGCGGCTTTGGACATTTGCATGAGTTCTCTCCCTCAGCGCAGGCAATAAATTTCAACACGGCGGTTCTTCGCCATGTTAGCGGCACTGGTGTTCGGCACGGCAGGATCGCGTTCACCATAGGCACGGACGTCGGCGATACGCGCTCCGACTGAGCTACCAACCCGCGCAACTGCATTTGCACGCCGTTCAGACAGGCGGATGTTATACTCGTCGGATGCCCGACTATCGGTATGGCCGACAATGACGAAGGTACGCGCATTGGCTGTCTTAAAGAACTCTTGCAGACGTTGCTTGCCGGCAGCATTAATTGAATGCCGGTCAGTCGCAAAGAACTGATCGGTGGGCATAACGCCGCAAATGTTACCACGGCGGCACACAGGTTTGCCATCTGGCGTCACATGGGGCGACATGAAGCCTTCGGCACCGTCATCCATCACCCAGTGCTCACAACCATCCGGGTCAACCCAGATCGTTGGCACATAGCGTTCCCCTACAACAGTTCGTGTTTGTTGCGCCTGCACCGGCGCGGTCAACAGCCCCAGGGTGGTCGCGACAGCGGCCAGCGTGGCAAGTGCACCCTTCGCTTTGAAATTCAACACAACGAGATATCCTTCACCTAAGTTCCCCCACAACGCCGCAAAGCCCCACAACGCGACGCGCACAATAAATATATTCTACCCAACTTTTAGACATTTAACCTGCGTATTCATATGCTTTACAAATTAAATTATGCCAGATCCCTGAACACTCAAGCGTTTTTGGGCGGATTGTGTTCAATTTAACTCCTTAATCCAGCATTACCTCTTAAAGGAGGGCCGCCCATCAATTGATTTCTCATAGGCGAGTCTCTCAACGGATAAGCTCACCCGCCAGCGAATTGGTTGAAGAGGCCATGATGCGCACCCGTGCCAGATCGCCAACCTCTCTATTGCAGTCAGACACATGAACCGAATGCAGGTAGTCTGATTTGCCAACCATCTGCCCCGACAAACGGCCAGGCTTCTCGAGCAAGACACCGACTTCGCGCCCAACCATGCTTTCTTGGATCTCACGCTGCTGTCGACTCAACAAGGCTTGCAAGCGCTGCAACCGTTCGGAAGCTTCTGCATCATCGACCTGAGGCCTTTCTGCAGCGGGCGTCCCCGGCCGGGTAGAGTATTTAAAGGAGTAGGCAGTGCCGTATTTAACCTCTGCGATCAAATCCAATGTCGCCTGGAAATCCGCCTCGGTCTCTTCTGGGAAGCCAACGATGAAATCACCGGACAACAAGATATCCGGCCGCGCGGCTCTGATTTTTTCCACCACACGCAGGTAACTCTCGGCTGTATGACTGCGGTTCATCCGTTTGAGGATCTTGTCAGATCCCGACTGCACCGGCAGATGCAGATAGGGCATCAGTTTGGTACATGTGCCATGCGCCTCGATCAGGTCGTCCATCATGTCGTTGGGGTGCGAGGTGGTAAAGCGGATCCGCTCCAACCCGTCGACCTTATCCAACTGCCAGATCAACTGCGCCAGTGTCAGGTCTCCGTTTTCACCGGCGCCGTGATAGGCATTGACGTTTTGCCCCAACAGGGTGATCTCGCGCACGCCCCGCTCAACCAGATCACGCGCCTCTGTCAAAATACGATCTGCCGGGCGCGAAACTTCGGCACCACGGGTATACGGCACCACGCAGAAAGCACAGAACTTGTCACATCCTTCCTGAACGGTCAGAAAAGCGGTCGGGCCACGCTTGGCCTTTGGGCGGCTTTTTAGCTTTTCGAATTTGTCTTCTTCCGGAAAATCTGTGTCGAGCGCCTTTTCTCCCTGCCGGATCTTAGTCTCCATTTCCGGCAGCCGGTGATAGCTTTGCGGACCAACCACCAGATCCACCATTGGCTGGCGGCGCATGATCTCCTGACCTTCGGCCTGTGCCACACAGCCAGCAACACCAATTTTCAAATCGGGCTTGGCCGCCTTCAATCCCTTAAAACGGCCTAATTCAGAATAGATTTTTTCGGCCGCTTTTTCGCGAATGTGGCAGGTATTCAGCAGGATCATATCCGCATCATCGGCGGTTTTGGCTTCCACATACCCCTTCTCGCCCAGCGCTTCGGCCATGCGCTCGCTGTCATAGACATTCATCTGACAGCCATAAGTCTTGATAAACAGCTTCTTCGGGGCGCTCATTAGGTCAGCCTTTCAGCACGGGAGGGAAGTAGCCGCCTGCCATAAGGGCAAAAGCGACTGCTTGCAATGCCGGCGCAATTAACCGATTTTGACACAAAACGCCAGTACGGCAGGGACAAGCAGGCATGATGTACACTTCGCTGGATGATTTTATTGACCAAAGCAAAGACCTGCTGGTCAAAGGGCCGGTGGCTCTGATCTTCGTAGAAGATGAAGTCGAAATTGCCACCACCCTGCGCCACCATCTACAAACGGGCTTCAACACTGTACTCGCGCTGATGCCGGATGCTTTCGATCTGCCCAAAGACATCATGTCCAAGGTACACCGCATACCCTATGATGCAACTCGGCCACAGGCGGTGTTTAACGCAGTTAACAAAGTCATCTCCGCAGCAGAGCCCGGGTGCTGGCTCTACTACTGCTACAACGCCGAATACCTGTTCTACCCATTCTGCGAGACACGCAGCATAGCCGAAATGCTTAGTTTTCACACCGAAGAACGTCGTGAGGCAATGTTGACCTATGTGATCGACCTCTACGCTGGGGATCTGCAGGCCACGCCCAGCGCAGTCTCACTGGAACAGGCCTATCTGGATAAGTCCGGCTATTACGCCCAGGCGCGGCCAGACCCGGAGACGGGTCACCCCCGTGACCGGCAGCTTGATTTTTTTGGGGGGGTGCGCTGGCGTTACGAAGAACATATCCCTCAGAGCAGCCGCAAGATCGACCGAATTTCACTCTTTCGCGCCAAAGCGAACCTGAATCTTTTGCCTGATCACCGCTTTGACGATCAGGAATACAATACCTACGCCTGCCCCTGGCATCACAACCTGACGGCTGCAGTCTGCTCCTTCAGAACGGCCAAAGCACTAAAGCGAAACCCAGGATCTTCGTTTGATATCGACAGTTTCCGCTGGCACAACTCGACCCCGTTTGAATGGCACTCGCGTCAGTTGCTGGATTTGGGATTGATGGAACCGGGCCAGTGGTTCTAAAACGCCACTACTACTCAGATCCGGTCTTCATCTAGCCCTAAATATCCCGGGGGAGCCGCCCAAAGGGTGGCGGGGCAGCGCCCCCATTTTTGTTCAACGCTGCAGTAACATCGGAAACCAATCTTGGCGCAGCCGTTGACCTGGTACCATCTCATGCCCCGGATAAGGCGGCGATGTGGGGCCCGGGCGCTCAACATAGCGTGCATCATCCCCCACTAAGCGCAGCGAAAACGCGCGACGGCGGGATTTGCTCGTATTGCCACGCGCCCCGTGCAGAGTTTTAAAATTAAACGCGACCGCATCACCGGGCTGCATTGGGTATTCAAGCACCGTCATGCCCTCGGCATCAGGATCCGGGACAGGCATGTACTGCCCATCATCGGCAAAGAAATCCTGCTCTGACACCCAACGCGTTGGCAACACCTCTTTTTCCCACCTATGTGACCCGGCAACACAGCGCAGCGCCGCATTGGTCACCTCGTCGAGCGGCGACCAGAAGCTAATGGTCTGTTGTCCTTCGACGAAATAATACGGCCCATCCTGATGCCAGGGCGTCGCCATAGAGGTCCCCGGCTCTTTGACCAACACATGATCATGGAACATCTGTACGGACTTGGATCCCATCAGATCTGCAGCGACCTCAGCCACCGGTGAGGTTTCTATTGCGTCTTTGAACTCACTTATCCGGGTCCAATTGCAATAGTCGTCAAAGAACCTGCCGCTTTCGCCCGCCTTGTCGTTGTTCGACGCATAGGGACCAGGATCTTCCATGTTAACCGCCACGCCAGCGCGGAGCTGCTCCACCTGATTGGCAAACAGCCCACGGATCAACACGACCCCGTCACGTTGATACTGGTCGATGTGGTCCTGAGTGATGAGAGGGTGAACCATGGTGGGCTCCTTTAACTATCTGGTTTGTCCTTGCCTGCAACCTGCCCCGCCAGACATATGCTTTCAAATAATATGTTTTAACTATACCCTTAATCTCATGTTATACCTCACCCTACGCCACTATGAATATGTTGCAGGTGTTGCCCAGCACGGTGGGCTGACAGCTGCAGCTGAGGCCCTGCACGTCAGCCAGCCTGCTCTGTCGACTGCGCTGGCTCGAATCGAAGAGCACTTGGGACACTCCTTGTTTCTACGCCGTCGCGGTGCCGCCCTGATATTGACCCCACAGGGGCGTGACTTTGCGGCCCGAGCACAAACTCTGCTTGATCAGGCGGCATTACTGGAAAACCCGACGTTGCCCCTCAAAAGCGCGCAGCCTCTTTGTTTTGGCTGCTTCTCCGACCTCGCGCCCTTTTTACTAGCTCCAGCTCTCAGAACCCTACGTGCGGCCCTTCCCGGACACCGCATCGATTTTCGGGCTGATCCCTTCGATCCGCTGATCTCGGCATTGGGCAAAAGCGAAATAGATCTGGCTATCAGCTACGACCTTGGCCTGGATGCCAGCTTCAACCGCACTGAACTCTGCCGTCTCACACCAAATGCATTGGCGACCCCCGACCACCCTGTTTCGGTGCAAGCCTCTGTTACACTGGCTGAACTGGCCCAGTTTCCGCTGACACTGTCACATGAAGGGCTGTCCGTGCAGCACATGTTATCCTTGTTTAAGGCACAGGGTCTGATGCCAAAAATCGCCCATCGCGCAGCATCGCTAGAATTGCTCAGAAGCCTTGCTGCCAACGGCGAGGGCATTGGGATTAGCTACAGCTTGCCACCCGGGTCACTCAGCTATGACGGCAAACCGCTCAAGGCGATCCCCATCTCCGACCCAGAAGCGCGTGAACCCATCGTTCTGATCAGTCATGGTCAGATGCCAAAAGACAGCCCACTTGGCGTCGCTTTGTCTGCATTGTCCAAAGAGTTGCCAAAATACCTGGCGTCCCGTTAGCTTTGCGTCAAACCCTGCGCAGGCGGATCACCACATCAACCGAGGCAATCTCAACCCCGTCTGGGGCCTTGGGCAATCGCTGTATCACCAGTTGATCCGCCGGAGCATCCGATAGCCGCCCTTCGTCTTCCCAGAAGAAATGAGGGTGATCATGGGTGTTGGTGTCAAAATAGCTCTTAGAGCCATCAACGGTAATTTCCTGCAACACCCCTGCCTCACAAAATGCGCGCAGCGTATTGTAGACGGTTGCAAGGGAAACCGCAGCGCCCTCGGTCTGCGCTGAGTCAAACAGGCTTTCGGCGGTGACATGGCGGTGATTGCCATCGCCGACCAGTAGCTCTGCCAACGCAACCCGTTGCCGAGTCGGCCTTAGGTTGGCTGTTTCCAGCCAGTTGGTTGCGATTTTCACGCTATTTGGCGTCATCAGCAGATCCTGCATCGTGTTGCTGCCTGCATATATAGGGGAAAGTCACCCCCAATTTCAAATGAAATTCATTCGCAACTACGCTGAACCACTTGCCTCACGCACTCGACCTGCACTTGCAGGACCCTTTCGCAGGGTGCTACATGGACTTAACACCATTTGATATATCAGGCAGGAGATGCGCCAGTATGGCCGATTACCCCAGCAGCTTTGACAAAGACGACTTGCTGAAATGTGCCCGTGGCGAGCTATTCGGCCCCGGCAATGCGCAGCTCCCTGCCCCGCCGATGCTGATGATGGACCGTATCACCGAAGTCAGCGGTGATGGCGGCGCCCACGGCAAGGGCCACATTGTGGCCGAGTTCGACATCAACCCCGAGCTGTGGTTTTTTGACTGCCACTTCCCCGGCAACCCAATCATGCCCGGCTGTCTGGGCCTTGATGGTTTGTGGCAGTTGACCGGCTTCAACCTCGGCTGGCGCGGCTGGCAGGGTCGCGGCTATGCGCTGGGTGTGGGCGAGGTCAAACTGACCGGCATGGTCCGCCCCGAGCGCAAAATGCTGACCTACAAAATCGACTTCACCAAAGCGATCCAAACCCGCCGCCTGACCATGGGGGTCGCCGATGGCATCGTCGAAGCCGACGGCGAAGTGATCTACGACGTCAAAGGCATGAAAGTCGCGCTCAGCGAGAGCTGATTGCGTCGACATATGGAGAAATTTGATAGAGAGGCTCTATCGGCCTCTTTATTGAACCTCATTTCATTCGAAAACCCCGTTTGATTTGCCTGAAAGAGATCTTTTCTATCGTTGCCCAGAACGGATATACCTTAAAAAACTTCCTGCAAATGTCGACTTTGTTTAGCTGCCGTCTTTCACGTATTCCAACAACTTCAACGGAGAGAGTTATGCACCTATTTAAGACAGCCAGCGCGGCAGCCAGTTTCGCCTTATCGGTTTTTGTTGTTACTCCCTTGGTCTCTCAAGAATTACCGTCCATCTATCCAGGCGTCACGACGCTAGGTGAGCGCACTATCCCCGCACCAGTCGGCCTATCACCTGAGATGCTCGAAGTTGTAAAGGAACGGCAAATTCCACCGTTCATCCCAGCCCCAAATAACACCGATGATTGGCTGGAATTTCAAGCTATGTTCGACAAGGCGGGTGTAGAGCTTGGCCTTGCAGCCGTCGCCCACAACGAGGCGACTTACGAAGTAAAAGACATTGCTGGAGTGCGCACATACGTAGTCACACCAAAAAAAGTCAATGACCGCTGGGGGGATCGTGTTTTCGTCCACATCCACGGAGGAGCCTGGGTATTCGGTGGTGGCGACAGCGCCCTTCGCGAAGCGGTATGGGCTGCAAGCGGGCTTGGTGTGAAAGTGATTTCTGTCGACTACCGTCGACCACCGCTCCATCCTTTTCCAGCCGCAATCGAAGACTCTGTAGCTGTTTGGCAAGAGATCCTCAAAACTCAGGACAACTCGCAAACAGCTCTGATAGGCACATCTGCCGGAGGCAACATTTCACTCGGCACGGTGCTCCGTCTAAAGGAACTTGGGCTACCACTTCCGGGCGCCATATTTGCAGGCACACCGTCGACGGACCTTCAGAACATCAGTGATACCTGGCGCACATTAGAGGGGTTAGATCCGCTTGGCGCGAGGAAAGAAGGAGGCGTCATTCAAGGAGCTATAGATCTCTATGTTGGCACCTCGGATCCCTCAAACCCGCTCCTATCGCCTATCAATGGCAATCTGAACGGGTTTCCACCAACTATACTCATATCAGGTACACGGGATATTCTACTAAGCGATACGGTCCGAATGCACCGAGCCTTAAGAGGAGCTGGAGTAACCGCAGATCTCCATGTATATGATGGTCAAGCACACGCTGACTATATGCAAAACCTCCTCCGCCCCGTGCCGGAAGCTACAGATGCTCAGCGCGAATTGTACGAATTTTTTGATAGGCACTTGAAGTAAACGAAGTTGCAACTCGATTATCACGGAACATCCGATTGCCAGCACGGCCGCTAATCGGCCTGCGGGCTCGTTCAGTGCCTCACCCACCTCGCACCAGGCCTTTGCAGAACCTTGTAAGACACAAGCAAACAAGGGAGTGCACGTCTGCGTCCCATCGTCATCACTCGACTAGGATTGTCTTCTATACCGGAGGTTAAGCCGGAAATGTCACCTGCGATGTCAAAGGCATGCAAATCACGCCCTGCGAGACTTAAAGCGAACCAATTTCGTTGAATGGGAAGAGGCCTAGAGCCTTTTCCCTTTTAAAATTTCGTTTGCTCGAGCGGCTTCTACAAGCCCAATACGGACTGAATTCAAAATTGCAGAAAGCAATTTCTAGGCTCCTCTGCTTGTGATGAGCCGTATTTTTAGTTGCGTTCTGCTTCCACCCCAACTTTCCTGACTAAGACCGCAAGCGGGAGAAGCCAGACATGACGAACCGAAAGCTCTACCTCGGGCCTCTAACCGACAACAGACGTTGGGATAAGGTCGACATCCGCGCCGATGATGTATTCGTCGTGCCCCCCCCCGAAATGCGGAACCACCTGGATGCAAACCATCGTGTCTCTGCTTTTTTCCGGTGATCCTGAGGTCGAAACAGAGTTGTCTGTCAAAATGCCATGGGTCGACATCCGTATCCGCGAGATGTCCGAAGTCGCGGAGAGGCTCGAAGCCATGCAGCATCGACGCAGCATGAAAAGTCACACACCGATGGACGGGCTGCCGTTCGACGATCAGGCGCAATACATCTGCGTGTTTCGCCACCCTCTTGACGCGCATTTCTCGTATCGCAAACATGTACACAACATTTCGATGACATGGTTCGACACATGGTTTCCCGAGGATGATGCCGAAGGCATCACAATCCGCCGCTTTCTGGACGGTGGCGCAGAGGGCTTCGATGGAGATGCGATGCCGCTCGCGAATATCCTTCAGCATTACAAAGCCGTCTCGGCCCTTGCTGAGCGGCCCAACGTGTCACTTTTTCACTACGCGGATATGACCACAGATTTAGCAGGCACGTTCACCAGAACGTGTCAGATTTGCTGGGCATTTCCCACACCGAAACAGACATGGAGCAACTTATTCAGGCCGCAACGTTCAACAACATGAAGGGCAAAGCCGAACGTTTTGCTCCATCCGGTGGCAAGGGGTTCGTCAAGTCGGACGCTGAGTTTTTTCACAGCGGCACCAGCGGCAAATGGCATGGCAAACTGACGAATGATGAATTGGCCGCTTACGACGCAATAATGGATGAATACTTGTCTCCAGAGGACCGCAAATGGTTGGAGTATGGCTCGGAGGGCGCCGCCTAAGGGTAACGCCCCAACTCACCACGCAAGTCTGGTTTGTCCCCGCTGCATCTTGTCACCAATAGCTGGGCCAGAACACTTGTACAAACCAGGTTCGAAGGGCCAATCTAAAATTGCGCATTGTTCCCACTCTGTTTTGTCTATGCTGCAATCAAAGTGAAGGTCAAACGACCCTATCAGCCGACATTTGCCCCAACTTTCAAACAACACATAAAGCCAACGCCACTGCAACCTATCTTGCACCTCACCTCTGCAGTGCATAGTAAGACATAAGCAAACAAGGGAGTGCACGTATGCGTCGTGTCGTCGTCACCGGACTGGGAATTGTCTCCTCTATCGGGAATAACGCCGCCGAGGTTCTGGCCTCGCTCAAGGCAGGTAAATCTGGCATCGAAGCCAGCCCTTCAATGACCGAACACGGCTTTCGCAGCCAGGTGGCCGGTACGCTGAAAATCGACACCAAGGAACTGGTGGACAAACGCACCCTGCGGTTCATGGGCGACGGCGCGGCCTATGCCCATATCGCCATGAGCCAGGCGATTGCCGATGCAGGCCTGAATGACGACCAAGTGGTCAACACCCGTACGGGTCTGGTGGCCGGTTCCGGCGGCCCGTCAACCAGCGCCATGCTGACGGCCCACCAGGTTGTTGCCAAAACCGGCGCCACCAAACGCATTGGGCCTTTTGCGGTGCCAAAATGCATGAGCTCGACCATCTCTGCCAACTTGGCAACAGCGTTCAAGATCAAGGGTATCAACTACTCGATCACCTCGGCCTGTTCGACCTCACTACATTGCATCGGCAATGCGGCCGAGCAGATCATGATGGGCAAGCAGGACGTGATGTTTGCTGGTGGTGGTGAAGAGCTGGACTGGACCCTGTCCTGTCTATTCGACGCCATGGGCGCGATGTCATCCAAGAAGAACGATGACCCAACAGCCGCCAGCCGCGCCTTTGACGCCAACCGCGATGGTTTTGTCATCTCGGGCGGTGGCGGCATTGTGGTTCTGGAAGATCTGGAGCACGCCGTTGCGCGCGGTGCGAAAATCTATGCCGAGGTCACCGGCTTTGCCGCAACATCCGACGGCCACGATATGGTTGCCCCATCTGGCGAAGGTGGCGAACGCGCCATGCGTCTGGCACTTGAAACCCTGCCAGAAGGTCGTTCGGTATCCTATATCAACGCCCACGGCACCTCGACCCCAGTCGGCGATGTCGGAGAAGTCGAAGCGGTGCGCCGCGTCTTTGGCGAAGGCTCCACACCGCCGATCTCGTCTACCAAGTCGATGACCGGCCACGCACAGGGCGCTGCTGGCGCATTGGAAGCCATCTTCTGCCTGTTGATGCTGGACAATGATTTTATCACGCCATCAATCAACGTCGACGAGCTGGATCCGGCGATCAACGAAGGTGAGATCGCAACGGCCTATGTAGAAAACGCCGGTCTGGACAGCGTCATGACCAACAGCTTTGGTTTTGGCGGTACCAACGGATCGATGATCCTAAGCAAGTACAAAGGGTAATCGGATATGTCTGGACCACTACAGGGCAAGCGCGGCCTGATCATGGGCGTCGCCAACGAGCGTTCTATCGCCTGGGGCATCGCCAAAGCTATGGCCGAAGCCGGTGCCGAACTGGCCTTCACCTATCAGGGTGAGGCCTTTGGCAAACGCCTGCAGCCACTGGCTGAAAGCGTCGGCAGCGACTTCATGGTCGACGTCGATGTCACCGATGACGCCTCGCTGGATACTGCATTTGAGCAACTTGGCAGCCGCTGGCCCACCATCGACTTTGTCGTCCACGCGATTGCATATTCTGACAAGAACGAGCTGACTGGTCGTTTCCTCAACACCAGCCGCGCCAACTTCAAGAACTCGCTGGATATCTCTGCTTATTCCTTCATCGAGGTTGCCCGTCGGGCGCATCCGCTGATGGTTGATAATGGCGGCACGCTGCTGACCCTGACGTATCAGGGCTCAAACCGGGTCTGCCCCAGCTACAACGTGATGGGCGTGGCCAAAGCGGCGCTGGAATCCGCCACCCGTTATCTGGCCAACGACCTCGGTCCCGAAGGCATTCGCGTCAATGCGATTTCGCCCGGCCCGATGAAAACTCTGGCTGGCGCCGCGATTGGTGGTGCGCGCAAAACCTACAAGCACACTGATCAGAACGCACCAATGCGGTCAAACGCAACGCTTGAAGCTGTAGGCGGCACCGCTGTCTATCTGGCGTCTGATGCTGGTGCTTGTACCACAGGCGAGATCATCCGCGTTGACGGTGGGTTCCATGTGCTGGGTATGCCGCAGCCCGATCACCTGTAAACAACCGACCTCAGACATTACATCAGGGCACCCTATGGGTGCCCTTTTCATTTGATTAACCCGCCATCGCAATCTGCATTTCAGCTGCCAAATCCGCAACCAAATCCGCGGCTGGCATGCTGCGCGAGCGCGGCGCCCCCATCCCAGCCCACTGCGCGCCAAACCCGGTTGAACCCGCCGCCTTTGCGGCCGCATTCAGTGCTTTACCTGCGTCATAGGCAATCGGATAGTCTGGCACTTGGACATCGCCATTTTGTGCCGCCCAAACTGTGAAATCATTTGCCAAACAGCGCGCGGCACGCCCAGAGATCTGCGCCAGCATCATGGTGTCCTTAGCCGCATCCGAATGTAGGGCAGTGCGATAGCCGGCATCAGCCAGACTCTCTGGACAGTCAATAAACGCCGTGCCCAACTGCGCCGACGACGCCCCGACTGATAAAGCCGCCGCGATATCGGCCCCATCCATCAACCCACCAGCCGCAATCACTGGAATATCCAAAGCCGCCACCAGCGTTTGCGTCAACTCCAGTGCCGGCAGCCGTTCATCCGCGCCTTCAGGATCAAACACACCACGATGACCACCGGCCTCCCAGCCTTGCGCCACCACGCAATCTATGCCCGCGGCCTGAACCTGCCGTCCCTCAGCCAAGGAGGTGGCACTGGCCAACAATATCACACCTGCGTTGTGAAGCGCCGAAATGACCGCAGCAGGTGGCAATCCAAAGTGAAAGCTCACCACTGATGGACGTTCTTGCACCAACATATCCTGCATATCAGTGTCTGCGCTGAAGCTTTTATAGATTTCATGCAGTTCAACTGGTGGAGCAGCAGAAAAGCGTTCAAACAGAGGTGTCAATTTTGCTAGCCACGCGCCCTCGACTTCTGCATCAGCCTGGGCCGGCGGATGACAAAACACATTGACGTGGAATGGCTTATCTGTGGCCGCGCGGATTTCGTGGATCATTGCGCGGGCTTGATCGACACTGGCGGCGCCAATGCCTACGGCGCCCAATCCACCAGCATTGCTGACTGCGACAGCCATCGCCGGAGTGCTCACCCCAGCCATCGGGGCCTGAAAGATCGGCCAGCGCAGGCCGATCTTCTTGGTCAATTCATTATGCACCGCGCCCATTCCACGTCTCCCTGCCTGTTAGCGGCAAACAAAACCCGGATTAAACGATGGTGCAACCCCGTGAGATCAGTTGATCGAGACCAGTTCGATTTCAAATGTCAGGTCTTTACCCGCCAGCGGGTGGTTGGCGTCCAGCGTAACAGTCGCCTCATCAACTTCCACCACTGTCACCGGCAGTGCATGTCCGTCAGGCGACTGCATCTGCAACTGAGTTCCAATTTCCAATGGGATATCGTCCGGAATTCCTTCACGTGGGATGGCCTGACGAGCGTCCGGGTTCAACGGACCATAGGCTTTGGCGCAGGGGATCTGGATCGTTTTCTTACTACCGGCAACCATGCCCGGCATTTCTGCATCCATACCTTCGATGACCATGCCGCTGCCAACTGTGAATTCCAGCGGATCGCGACCTTCAGAGCTGTCGAAAACACTGCCATCCAGCAGGGTTCCGGTGTAGTGGATGCGCACGGTGTCGCCGGTTTTGACCTCGGTCATAGGGGGTCCAATCTGTCTGGAACTTCAAAGCGCGCTAACCTAATCCCTGACCGCGAAATGTAAAGTCCAAGCACAGCGGTTCAGGTCTTTGTGTGGCATACAATATCCTGCTTCCCCCCTGCACAGGCCTGTGTCACTGTTCCCGCAAGGGAGAACGACATGCCAATCACAACCTGTATTTTTGATGCCTATGGCACCTTGTTTGATGTCTCAGCCGCCGCCCGACAGGCCGCGGCAGAGCCGGACTTCCCGCAACTGCGCGACAGCTGGATTGAATTGGCCAACCATTGGCGGCTGAAGCAACTGCAATACACTTGGCTGCGTGCAATCACTGGCGCCCATGCCGATTTTTGGGAGGTCACCCAAAACGGGTTGGACTGGGCGCTCGAGGCCATCGGGTTGGATGGTGACGACAAGCTGCGACAACGGCTGCTGGATCTTTATTGGCAGTTGCAAGCCTATCCCGAGGTCCCTGCAATGCTAAAGGCTCTGAAAGAGGCCGGGCTAAACACCGCGATCCTCTCCAATGGGTCTCCAGCCATGTTGGACGGTGCTGTGCAATCCGCCGACATCGGCAATGTGCTGGACGATGTGCTGTCGGTTCAAAGCGTCGGCATCTTCAAACCTGATGCACGGGTCTACGATCTGGTCGGCGCTCGTTTTGGCTGTGCCAAGGACGAAGTGTTATTTGTCTCTTCTAACGGTTGGGATGCCGCAGCGGCCACTGGCTATGGGTTCATCACCGCCTGGGCCAATCGCGCAAGCGAACCCGTCGACAGGCTCCCCTGGACACCCCGGTATATTCTGTCCGACCTCACGACAATTCCGGAACTGGCCGCTGGCTAGATAGCCTGAACAAGAACTCCAAGATACTATCCAAGAAAGTCTGCCCCATGACATCCATTGCCATGATCGAAGCCGCCGCACAGCGACTAAAGGGCCACGCCCGGAAAACACCGCTGTTGTCCTCCCCCTTTCTGGATGACATCGCCGGACGTCGCGTTCTGGTAAAACCGGAATGCCTGCAGCATACCGGATCGTTCAAGTTTCGCGGTGCCTGGTCTGCCCTGTCGGCGCTGGACGAGGTCGCGCGCAAGAAAGGCGTCATCGCCTATTCCAGCGGCAACCACGCACAGGGTATTGCCCATGCCGCCAGCCTGCATGGCGCACCTTCCGTGATTGTAATGCCTGCCGATGCGCCAAAGCTGAAAATCGACAACACCCGCGCCTTGGGTGCTGAGGTCGTGCTGTATGATCGCGCCAGTGAAGATCGCGATGCCATCGGTCAAAGTCTTGCGAACGAACGGGACCTGACGCTGATTAAGCCGTTTGACGAACCACTGGTGATCGCCGGTCAGGGCACCGTTGGACTAGAAATTGCCAGCCAAGCGGCCGAACAGGGCGTCACCGAAGGCGAGGTTCTGGTCAATTGCGGCGGCGGCGGTCTGACCTCGGGCATAGCGCTGGCGCTGGAATCCCACGCGCCACAGATGCAGGTCCGTCCTTGTGAACCACAGGGCTTTGATGACGTCACGCGCTCGCTGGCATCAGGTCAAATTGAGCGCAACACGCAGACCGCCGGTTCGATCTGTGACGCCATTCTGACACCCGAACCAGGGCAAATCACCTTTCCCATCCTAAAGCGGCTCTGCGGCCCCGGTCTGGTTGTGAGCGAAGACGAAGCCCTGCACGCCACTGCGCTGGCATTTTCGCGGTTAAAGATCGTACTGGAACCCGGCGGTGCCATCTCCCTGGCCGCAGCCCTGTTTCACGGTGACAAACTGAACAGCGAAACGGTGATGGTGGTTGCCACGGGCGGCAATGTGGACCCCGCAATGTTCACCGAGGCGCTTCAACGTTTCAACTGACGCATCTTGCCTGTGGCTTCGCCCTTTACCCCCCAGCGCCTCCCCGGTTACATGTGCGCCAAACAATACAAAGAGGCAAACCATGCACATCGCAGATCTGGGAGATGTTCAGCTACACTATCGGGTTGACGGCGATCCGGATGGCGCGCCGGTTGTCTTTGCCAACTCGCTGGGGACCGATCTGAGGTTGTGGGATGCAGTGCTGCCATTGCTGCCAGCCGGGGTGAAGCTGATCCGCTATGACCTGCGTGGCCACGGGCTTTCCTCGGTGCCATCCGCGCCCTATTCCATGGGCACGCTGATCCGGGATGCCGAGCAACTGCTGGATTTTCTGGACATCCGGGACTGTATGTTTGTCGGGCTATCCATTGGCGGCATGATCGCACAGGGCCTGGCCGTGAAACGGCTGGACCAAATCCGCGCGCTGGTTTTGTCGAACACCGCAGCAAAAATTGGCACCGCCGATATGTGGAAGCAGCGTGTCCAGGCGGTGAACCAAAACGGTATCGAACCGCTGGCCGATGCGATCATGGACCGTTGGTTTGCTCGTGGATTTCGCGCCTCTCCGGACATCACCCTGTGGCGCAATATGTTGGTTCAACAATCCGCCGCTGGTTACGCGGGCTGTTGTTCAGCCATTGCCGGCACTGATTTTTACACCCCAACCAGCGGTTTGCGTCTGCCCACACTGGGTATCGCTGGATCTGAGGATGGCGCCACACCACCCGATCTGGTGCGCGAAACAATTGACCTGATCCCCGGCTCCTCGTTCTCTCTGATCCGCAAGGCAGGCCACCTGCCCTGCGTTGAACAGCCTGCTGAATACGCAGCCCTCTTGTCCAGGTTTCTTGATGACACCGGCCACATTGCAAAGGACACCTAATGGCAGCCTCCGTTTTTGACAGCCAGCTTTATGGCGACCTTTTCACCAGCGGCGACGCTGGCAGGCTATTCACCGATAGCGCCGAGGTCCGCGCCATATTGCTGGTGGAAGGGGCCTTGGCCAAGGTTCAAGGGGCCGCCGGGGTGATCCCCGCAGACAGCGCCGCTGCCATTTCGCGCGCCGTGATGGAGGTACAGGTAGATCCTTCCAGCCTGCGCAAACCCACTGGCCAGAATGGCGTGCCAGTGCCGGGTTTGGTCTCGGCATTTCGTGCAGAGATGAATGCTCCCGAACACGCGCAATATGTCCACTGGGGGGCCACATCACAGGACATCATGGACACGGGCCTGATGTTACGTCTGCGTCAGGCGCTGATGCTGATCGAGGCCGACCTTCTGTCCACAACCCAGTCGTTGGCTAAGCTGGCCGACGCACACGCAGATCTGCCGATGCCTGCCCGTACCTACGGTCAACATGCGACACCCACCAGTTTTGGCGCGGTTGCCGCAAGTTGGGGTGCGCCTTTGCTGGCGTTGTTGCAAGAACTTCCCAGCCTGCGCGACACCTGCCTGCTGGTTTCATTGTCCGGCGCAGCGGGTACAGCCGCGGCTTTGGGCATGCAATCCGCAGATCTGCGCGCAGAGCTTGCCAAGGCCCTATCACTGGGGGATCCGGGCCGCAGTTGGCACACTGACCGCAGCCCGATTCTGCGCATTGCGGACTGGATGCTGCGCGTAAATCTGGCGCTTGGCAAAATTGGTGAAGATTGCACCGCTCTGGTTCAGACCGGCATTGGAGAACTCGTTTTGAGTGGGTCCGGTTCCTCTTCGACCATGCCGCAAAAACAAAACCCGGTAGCGCCTTCCGTTCTGATTGCCTTGGCCAGGCAAAACACGGCTTTGATGTCTGTGCTGCACTCTGCCTCCATGCACCAACACCAACGCGATGGCGCCGCATGGTTCAGCGAATGGCTGTGCCTACCGCAGATTGTTCTTGCATCAGCAAGCGCAGCACGGGTCAGCCGCGAGCTGTCTGCCGGTATCACGCCCAACCCTGCCGCCATGCACTCTGCACTAAACGCCGGGTTCGACATGATCCACGCCGAAGCCCTTAGTTTTGCGTTGACCGAAACCCTGCCACGCCCCGAGGCGCAGGCCATCACCAAAACGCTGTGCAAAGAGGCCGCAGCTACGGGTACACCCCTACGCACACTGGTAAAACGCGACTATCCACAACTGGATTCCGCCGCTCTCTTTGATGCCGACCAACAACTGGGACAGGCCCCAACCGAAGCCCGGTGTTTTGCCACCGACGTTGCGGCATCTCTGGCAGATCCCACCTCCTGACACCTTCCCCCTGCTGCAGGCCGCCGCTACGGTCACGTCCAATCTAACCAGAGAATGACTAACGATGCGCCTGCCCTTTCTGTTTATCCTGACCACCGTGATGATCGATGCCATGGGCGTTGGTCTGATCATGCCCATCATGCCTGGCCTGATTGTTGAGGTGCAGGGCGGCAGCCTGGCCGATGCAGCCCTATGGGGAGGTATTCTGGCCACCTCTTTTGCGGTGATGCAATTCCTGTTCAGCCCAATCCTTGGCAACCTGTCTGATGCCTACGGCCGTCGGCCGGTGCTGCTCTTGTCCCTGTTTGTCATGGTGCTGGACTATGTGCTGATGGCGCTGGCCCATACCATGTGGCTGTTGCTTTTGGGGCGTCTGATCGGTGGCATCACTGCGGCGACCCATGCCACGGCCGGGGCCTATATGGCCGATGTTTCTGATTCCAAAGAAAAAGCCGCCAACTTTGGCATGTTGGGTGCCGCGTTTGGTGTTGGCTTTGTGCTGGGTCCTCTGGTTGGCGGTCTATTGGGCGAATTGGGCACCCGCGCGCCCTTCTATGCCGCCGCCATATTGGCTGCCATGAACTTCACCCTTGGCTGGTTTGTGATGAATGAAACCGTCACCGACAAAACCCGACGCGCCTTCGACTGGCGTCGTGCTCATCCTTTTGGTGCGTTCCGCTCCATGGCGCGTATCCCCGGCATCCAACGGCTGCTTTGGGTCTATTTCCTGTATTCCGTTTCGATCTATGTCTATCCGGCCATCTGGTCCTATTTCACCGAAGAACGGTTTAACTGGTCGCCACAGATGATCGGAGTGTCATTGGCCATTTTTGGCTCGATGATGGCCTTTGTGCAGGGCGGGTTGCTGCGCCATGTGATCCGCCGCTTCGGCGAACGCAATGTCGTCATTTACGGTCAGATCTTTGATTTTGTCGGTTTCAGTTTTCTGGCCTTCATTACCAGTGGCGTACTGGCGCTGATCCTGACCCCAATCACCGCAATGGGTGCCGTGGTGACACCGGCTTTACAGGCGATCATGTCGAAAATGGTCGACGACAATCAACAGGGCGAATTACAAGGCGTCATGACCGCCGTCAACGCGCTGGCGATGATAATTTCCCCAATGATGATGGCCTCCGTCTTTGCTCAGTTCAGTCGCGAAGGTGCTCCCATCTATCTCCCCGGTGCGCCGTTTCTTGTTGCATTGGGATTGATGGGAATTGGGTTGTTTATTTTTCTGCGCACCAAAACCTCCGTGGCGTCATAACGACCTGTTCTTGACGTTTTCTGTCTTGCGGCATCCGCGGTTGCGGGTCACCGTATTGGCAACAAACGGGAGAATTTCATGCAAACCATCAAGGCCGCAGTCTGCCGCGAATTCGGTGCACCATTGGTGGTCGAGGAGGTGCAGCTGGCGGCACCTGACATGGGAGAAGTCGAGGTTACGCTGGATGCGGTTGCGATCTGCCACAGCGATATTTCCTATGCCGAAGGGGCATGGGGGGGGCAGTTGCCCGCAGTTTATGGACATGAGGCCGCCGGGGTCATCAGCGCTGTTGGATCTGGTGTGTCGGATTTTTCTGCCGGTGATCCAGTTGTGGTCACCCTGATCCGCTCCTGCGGCACTTGCCCCAGCTGTGCGGGCGGCAAGCCAACAATCTGCGAAACATCATACAACGGCGATGGTCCTTTGCGGACCTCCGACGGTAAACCGCTGGAGCAGGCCATGGCCTGTGGAGCCTTCGCCGAAAAGGTCGTGGTGGACCAACGGCAGATTGTGAAAATCCCGCACAATCTGGGCAAAGACGTCGCCTCACTGATTTCGTGCGGAGTAATCACGGGGGTTGGTGCTGTGGTCAATGCTGCCCAGCTGCGCCCAGGTCAGGATGTCGTGGTGATCGGCGCTGGCGGTGTGGGACTCAATGCCATTCAAGGGGCCCGCATCGCAGGGGCGCGCCGCATTGTTGCGGTAGACATGAGCGAAGAAAAGCTAGCGATTGCCAAGGAATTCGGTGCGACCCATGGCGTTCTGGCCACCCAGGACCAACCCTGGCGCGCGTCCTACAAGGCGCTTGGCGGGCGCGGCGCCGATGCGGTGCTAATCACCGTTGGCGCGATTCCGGCCTACGAGCAGGCGCCGCGCTATCTTGCTCGTGGCGGCAAGGCCATCATGATTGGCATGCCGCATTCCGGCGCCAAGGCAAGCTATGAACCTGTGATGCTGGCTGCCGTGGGTCAGGGATTGATTGGTTCCAAAATGGGGGATGTGGTTATCCAACGGGACATTCCCTGGATGATCGACTTGTATCAGCAGGGTCGGCTTAAACTGGATGAATTGATTTCCGGTCGTTGGTCACTGGAACAAATCAACGAAGCGATTGCGGATACCAAAACGGGCAGCGCCAAGCGCAATGTCATCCTGTTCAATCGCTGAACCTGCTTCCATTGTAGGGTGTGTGCTTGCACGCACCTTTTCCAGCAGTGGTGCGTGCAAGCACACACCCTACGCAAAACGAGAGTTCAGCCCATGAAACTGCAAGATCTCGATGTCATCATCACCGCGCCACCAGCTCCGGGTTGGGGGGGGCGGTATTGGATATTGGTCAAACTCACCACTGATACCGGCGTCACCGGCTGGGGCGAGTGTTACGCCGCCTCGGTTGGGCCAGAGGCCATGACCCATGTCATCCGGGACGTTTTTGAACGCCACATGGCAGACGAGAACCCTGAAAACATCGAGTTGATGTTTCGCCGGACCTATTCATCGGGATTTACCCAGCGTCCAGACCTGACGGTGATGGGGGCCTTTTCCGGGTTGGAAATCGCTTGCTGGGATATATTGGGCAAGGATCGGGATCGTCCCGTGCATGCCCTGATTGGCGGCCGGATGAATGACCGCATCCGCGCCTATACCTATCTCTACCCGCTCCCCCACCACAGCATGTCAGAGTTCTGGGCCTCACCCGAGATGGCCGCAGAGAGCGCAGCCAGACTAGTTGAGCAGGGATACACAGCGGTAAAATTTGATCCGGCCGGTCCTTATACTATGCGCGGCGGCCATATGCCTGCGATGAGAGATATCTCGACGTCCGCCGCCTTTTGCAAAGCCATCCGCGAGGCGGTCGGGGACAGCGCCGATCTGTTGTTTGGCACCCATGGCCAGTTCACCACCGCTGGTGCCATCCGGCTGGCACAGGCCATCGAACCCTACGCCCCCTTGTGGTTCGAAGAACCTGTCCCGCCAGACAATGTCAACGAAATGACGAAAGTTGCGAGTGCAACAAAGATCCCGATTGCAACCGGCGAAAGGCTGACAACAAAAGCCGAGTTTGCACCGGTTCTCCGGTCGGGTGCCGCCAGCATCCTGCAACCGGCCTTGGGCCGTTCTGGGGGCATCTGGGAAACCAAGAAAATCGCCACCCTGGCCGAAGTCTACAACGCCCAGATCGCCCCTCATCTTTATGCGGGCCCCATCGAGTGGGCGGCCAACATCCAGCTGGCGGCCTCGATCCCCAACATCCTGATGGCGGAAAGCATCGAAACGCCCTTTCATAGCGACCTGATCAAAGGCACGATCCAAGTCGAAGAAGGCTTCATTTCTCTGCCCACTGCGGCGGGACTGGGAATTGAGGTAGACGAAGCATTGGCCCGCGCCCACCCCTTCACTGGCGCGGATCTTCATCTCAATATGCAGGAGACCCCCTGCAGCTATGTTGGACCAAACAGTTTCGCTGGAGGCGCTCCGCCATTGGATGAATAGGGAAATGACAAGGGGGTGACTTCCCTATTCCGGTTGAGGCACTATATAGCGAGCAACCTCAGCAGGACTAAAGTGACGTGACCTCCCAGACTCCCGAACAGATTGCAGCGGATCCGCCAACAGACATGTCCCAAAGCGCGGCTCAAGCGGCCGCCTTTCTCAAGACTCTGGCACACGAAGGGCGATTGATGATCCTGTGCCACCTGAGCGCAGGTGAGAAATCTGTTGGAGAGCTGGAGGCCCTGCTGGATATCCGTCAGGCCGCTGTCAGCCAGATGTTGGCCCGATTGCGCGACGATGGGCTGGTCGCCACCCGGCGCGATGGCAAAACCATCTATTACTCGCTGACTGACGGTAACACCGAACAGGTGATCAATCTGCTGTATGGCCTGTTCTGCGGCGCTGAGTAGAGATATAACTAGGCCTCGGTTACAAACCGCAATCAGTTTGATACATACCCAGCCACAACCTGCAGCAATTTGAATGCGGTGGCCGCGTCGTTCTCGACCACCGCAAAGAATTCCTCTTCCCCAATACGAAGACAGGTCAAATCGCTTTGGGCAATCATGCTCAGCGATCGGGGTTCTTTGCGGATCAAGCCCAATTCACCAACCAAGCGTCCGGGACCAACCGTCGCAATCAATCGGTCCGCCTGCCCCTCCGCAGGTAAGTATAGGCCCGCCTCACCTTCCAGGATCATATAGGCACCATCACTGGCCTCGTCGTCCTTCAGAAACACAACCTCGCCCACATCAGCTTGATACCAACGTGCACTAAAGGCCAACAGCCTCAGCTGACGGCGATTCAAGCCAGAAAACAGTTCAGTTTGCTCCAGTGCGCGCAGCTTGCGCGCCAGATCGGCGCTGGCGGCTCCATCTTCAACCACAGCATCCTCGACCTCATCAGTGACCAACCGGCCCTGACGCAACTCGTAGTAGACGTCAAAGACCTCGGGACTTTCGAAACTGTCGCTAAGATAGATCAGAGTGGTATCCGGCAGCAGGCGACGCAGGTTCTTGTGGACCGATATGCGGGTATCCAGATCATAGCTCGACATTGCTGAATCCAGGATTAGAATATCAGGCCGTTTGACGGTGGCACGCGAGAAGGCCAGTGGTTCAGCAAAGCTGGCAGCCAGCCCCTGCCCGCCGAGCGCAATCGGCAAATCAAAAATCAGTTCAACCACCAAATCACGGACACCCTGGTCTACCAACAGCTCTGCCACCAGTTTGCGCAGCTCATCACCTTTGGCCCCAGCAAGGTCAGAGATTTTGCCAAACAGAGCGTTTTCCATAACCGTCAGCCCAGGTGCGAACTGTTCAATGTTCAACGGTACAAACAGATCGCCCAATGTGGCCATCAGTCGGGTAGAATGACTTTGGCGGAACGTCAAAATGCGGCTCTGCATATCTTCGCTAAAGGCAGGCCCAATCTGTTCTGCTGAAATCCGGAACGGTACGATCAGCAATTGCGCCAGCTCTTTGTGGTCCAATACATCCGCTCCTTTGGAACGGGTTTTCTCAACAAGCGCCAAGGCGGCCTCGTAGGCAGATGGCTCTAGCCCCAATTTTCTGAATAGCGGATGGTCAGTACCGTCCAAGCCAAAAATCTGGCGCAGCATATCGACCACGTCCTGAGTCAATGCCACCAGATCTTCATCCAGGTTCAGCTCTTTGATCAGATCCAAAAAATCGGTCTGCTCAGCCAGAACCGTTTCGGTGATTGGCGCATGTGGCGTGGCATAAAGAAGGTTCTCTGCCACAGGCAGGGCCGGATTGTACTGATCAGGCTTCAATAAAAAGGTGTGTTGGAGAAGACCTGCATCGCGCACAGCCTGTTGCACCTGCGCGCGTACCTTTACCAATCTGCCGCTCAAAATCGGATGTGTTTTGGGATCGAAACGTTGCTCCATGCCACGCCTGAACAGGGCGGTCTCCGAACCGATACCTTCTACCAGTTTCAACCACCAATCGCGCAGCTCACCCTCGTTGGTGAATCCGGCCAAGGATGGATCCAGCCAAGGGGCATCATGCGGATCAGGGCTGTTGCCCGCTTTCTTTGCTTTTTCAAACTGTACAGCGTTACGCGCCTCGCCGCTGGGCCGGGGCCGCATTGGCATCATCACGTTGTCACCAAAAGAGCCCTGAAACAGCACTGGCCGCGAGGTCGCATGTCCAATACGCGCAGCAATAACCGCCTGATGAAGCTTGCTCAGATCATGACCCGCAACAGAGACCGTTCCAACCGAAGGCAACAGTTCCCGGGTCAACAGTTCTGCCATCGCACGACGGTCTTCTTCTGACGGCGCTGCGATACCCACCACTTTGCCAGCCGGCAGTCGGGCGCTGAGATCTTCGAGAACAAGATTGCCATCGGCATCACGTACGTTGACGCTGTCCAGAACGACATCGCCTTTGAGATGCACCAAATCGTCAGGCTCTCCCACCATCAGCGTCTCATCCACCATGCCTGCTGGGGCAAACCGCTCCATGATCACATCCCAACGCAGGCTCATGTCCTGGGTCTGATTGTAATAGGCCAGCAGCTCTTTCCATGGCGAAGCAAGATCTTTGTAAGCCGCCAGTGCCGCGACCAGCGCGCCCAGCGAAACCGAGCCTTGCAGCACCAGATAGCCGCCAATTGCGTAGAATAGAAATGGCGTTAATTGCGTGATGAAGTTGTTGAGGAACTTCATAAAGAATTTCTTCTGGTAGATCTCTAGGCGGATATCATACAGCCGCCCCAAACGCGCGGTGATCACCGCCATCCGGTAACGCCAGCCACCGTTGATCCGCAACGTGGACGCCCCGGCGGCGCTTTCACCGATTTCAGCGGCCAGTGCGCGCACCTGTTTTATACGTTTCTTGTTCAACAGGTTGATACGCCGCTGCAACATCGGGATCAGCCAGCCCTGCAACGGGATCAGCGCCACGGCGGCCAACCCGAACCAGACATTTTGCAAAAACAGGAACGACAAGATGGTGATCATCTGCCCGGCCTGCAGGACCGGTTGACTGATGGCATCCCCCATCAGCCCCCCCATCGGCTCACTTTCGGCAGTGATCATCGACACCAGCTCACCCTGGCTGACCCGTTCGAAGTAAGGTTGTGGAAACCGCAGAACCCGGGCAATCAACTGATAGCGAAACCGCCGCAGCATGCGCTCCGCCAGTACGCCCTTCATGGTGTTGATGCGCATTTTCATCAAACCATGTACCGTCACTGCCAATAGAAACCCGCCACAGAGCAACCAGAGATAACTCAGCTGATCAACCGGTCGTCCCAGCACGTCAATGATAGACGTCTGCGCACCAATGGCATCATTGATGATCCGCTTGGGAAGTTCGAGTGTCAGGAAGAGTAGTGGAAACAGCGTCGTGGTTACCAGCAGCAAAACCAACTGGTCACGTTTAGAGTATTTCCAGATGAAACGGAAAAGCGAGCGCTCGATGGGACGGCTCCGTTGTGGCTGAGAAAAAATGTTTCATTAATGCCTAGCGCGATTTTACCAGAACAGGCAATGGTTTTGAGCATTTCCCGTAGTTGAAATCCCGTTGCGGAACATATTTCAATGCCCGTTTGCCATTGCCAAAAAAATCCGTAAGCTTCTGAAACTTACATTGTTAAGGGAAACCGTCTCGTGCCGGAATATGTCGGATCTGTACTGCTGCTGCTGTGTCTGTTTCAGATCAAGCATATGTTTGCCGATTTCTACATGCAAACTCCCAAAATGCTGTCTGGCCGGGGTGAGTATATGCATATGGGGCGGGCCCAGCATGCAGCTGTGCATGCCCTTGGCTCAATTCTGGTATTGGTCTGGTTCGGCGCCCCCACCGCATTCATCATAATCCTCTGCGCCTTGGAATGGGTTGTCCATTTCAACATAGATTACTGCAAGGCCCGCTTCTCTGAGGTCAAGAAGCTGACCCCCACCATGGGTCTATTCTGGTGCGCTATGGGGACAGATCAAGCGCTGCATCATTTGACCTATCTGGCGATGGTCTGGGCCTGGGTTGAATACGTCGCGACCTAATACCTAAAGCTGCCCTCTTGGGGCTCTGCCCCAAACCCCGGGATATTTCTGGCTAGATGAAAGCGGATCCTGATCAAGGTGACACTGGTTTGTTGTGTTTGATAGTGCGCAGGACCAAATTGGTTTGGGCGCTGGCCACGGCAGGCAACTGAAACAGGAACTGCTCCAGAAATAGATTATAGGCCTCCAGGTCCGGAGCTAAAATTCGCAGGTGATAATCGGCCTGACCTGTTGTGGCATAACACTCTTGCACCAAGGCGCTGCCCTCAACGGCGCGGATGAATTCAACAAGCTTTTCCGGGTCGTGCCGGGTCAGGTGCACATGCACGATGGCCTGAAACCCCAGTCCCATCGCTGACGGGTTAACGATGGCCCCATAGCGTTCAATCACGCCGCCCGCCTCCAGCGCCCGCACCCGCCGCCACAGTGCCGAAGCCGACATTCCAACAGCTTCAGCCAGATCTGCATTCGACATACGGGCATCCTGTTGCAGAAGCGTCAGAATTCGCCGATCTCGGTCGTCGATATTCATGTATTGAAACCTCAATTCGAAACTTACCCAAATTTCGGTCAATCTACCCAAAATTTCAACATACGCCAGATAGATTGAAAACATTACCCACAAATACTGGTTTATCATTTCGGCAACACAACAGATCGCGCAAGGGATGTCCGCCATGACCCAGCTGACCCACAAATTTCTCCAATACCAACTGGATGACCGTTACGCCCATGAGACCGGCCGGGTTTTTTTAACCGGCACCCAAGCCCTGGCGCGGGTCATGCTGGATCAGGCACGGCGCGATAGAACAGCAGGGTTGGACACTGCTGGTTTTGTTTCGGGCTATCGCGGCTCACCACTTGGCGCTGTTGATTTGGAGTTCTGGCGGTCCAAGCAGCGGATGGAAGACAATCGCATCACGTTTATGCCCGCCGTAAACGAAGATCTGGGCGCCACGGCAGTGCTGGGAGCGCAGCAGGCGGTGCTAGACCCCGAGTGTGACGTCGAGGGTGTGTTCTCGATGTGGTATGGCAAAGGTCCGGGTGTTGACCGTTCAGGGGATGCGCTGAAGCACGGCAATGCCTATGGATCATCCTCCAAAGGTGGTGTTCTGGTGGTAGCAGGTGATGACCATGGTTGCGTCAGTTCTTCGATGCCGCACCAGTCCGACGTCGCCTTTATGTCCTGGTTCATGCCCGTGCTAAATCCTGCAACGGTCGACGAATTCCTCACCTATGGGGAATATGGCTTTGCCCTGTCGCGCTATTCCGGCACTTGGGTTGGGTTCAAGGCTGTGTCGGAAACCGTGGAAAGTGCCCGCTCGGTTGAGCTGGCGCCGGATCGAACTTTCACCCTACCTGAATTGCCCCCGTACCCCGGCGGGCTGCATGTGCGCCCAACCGACTTGCCCAGCCCTGAAATCGAAACCCGCATTCGTGCGAAACTAAAGGCAGTACGCGCCTTTGCAGAGGCCAATCCAATTGACCGTCGGATTTACGATCTGCCCAAGGCAAGTTTTGGGTTTGTCACCACCGGCAAGGGCCATTTGGACCTGATGGAAGCCTTGCGCTTGCTGGGTTTGGACGAAGAGACCTGCCGCCGCTTGGGTATCGACGTCTACAAAGTCGGCATGGTCTGGCCCCTGGCCCGCCCTGAAGCACTGCGCTTTGTAAACGGCAAACAGGAAGTACTGGTGGTCGAAGAAAAGCGCGGCATCATCGAGTCACAATTCAAAGAATATTTCTATGACTGGCCCGGTGACAAACCAGAAAAGATGACCGGAAAGTACGACAGTCAGGGTGAGCCTCTGATCCCCTGGACCGGTGAGCTGAGCCCCTTGATGCTGGTGCCAATTGTCGCCGCGCGTCTGGACCGGTTCTTCCCCGGTGAAAATCTGCCAGCCAGGGCGAAGGCACTGACCGAAACACCGCCCAATCTGCTGAATATTTCAGGTGCCAACCGGACGCCGTATTTCTGCTCTGGTTGCCCGCATAACAGTTCAACCAAACTGCCCGAAGGCAGCACCGCAAAATCTGGCATTGGCTGTCACGTGATGGCCAGCTGGATGGACCGCGACACTGCTGGCTATGCCCAAATGGGCGGCGAAGGCGTCACCTGGTCGGCTGCGTCGCTGTTCAACGGTGGCAAGCACGTATTTCAGAACCTTGGCGAAGGCACCTGGTACCATTCGGGATCGCTGGCGATCCGGCAGGCCGTCGCAGCAAATACCAACATCACCTATAAAATCCTCTATAACGATGCCGTAGCGATGACCGGCGGTCAGCCGGTGGATGGCCCGGTCAGTGTTTCGGGAATTGCGCAGACCTGCCGCGCCGAGGGGGTGGAACGCATCGCGCTGGTCTCCGATGACATCGGCAAGTTCTCGATCTCTGATTTTCCCGCAGGCACCACATTCCATGATCGAAGCACTTTAGATGCTGTACAACGGGAGCTGCGCGAGATCCCCGGTGTCACTGTGCTGATCTATGAACAGACCTGCGCCACTGAGAAGCGCCGCCGCCGTAAACGGGGTACAATGGACGACCCCAAGAAGTTCGCCATAATCAACGATCTGGTCTGCGAAGGCTGTGGCGATTGCTCTATTGAATCCAACTGCCTGAGCGTCGAACCTAAAGAGACGCCATTTGGTCGTAAGCGCAAGATCAACCTGTCCAGTTGTAACAAGGACTTTTCCTGCCTGAACGGGTTTTGTCCCAGCTTTGTCACCGTTGAAGGGGCCACCCGTCGAAAGAAACAGCCCGCTGATTTGGATGCCGCGCAGCTGGTTGCCGGCCTGCCCACTCCTGATCTTCCGGCGTTGACGAAACCGTTTGACCTGCTGGTCACAGGTGTTGGCGGCACCGGGGTCGTCACAGTTGGTGCCTTGATCACCATGGCTGCGCATCTGGAGGGCAAAGGCTCTAGCGTGCTGGACTTCACTGGTTTTGCGCAGAAATTTGGCACTGTTCTTAGCTATATCCGCCTGTCATCGACCCCCGAAGCGGTCAATCAAGTCCGCATCGACCAGGGCGCCGCAGACGCGGTGATCGGCTGCGATATCGTGGTGAGTTCCGCCCCAAAGGCCTCGATCCATTACAACGGCGACACGCGCATTGTGCTAAACCGGGCAGAAATGCCCACCGGTGACCTGGTACTTCGGCGCGATGCCGATTTGAAGACAGATATGCGCGAACAGGCCATTGCCTCGGTTGTCGGGACAAACAACCTGTCTGGGTTCAACGCCAACGAAGCTGCAGAAACCCTGTTGGGCGATGCGGTGCTGGCAAATGTGATGATGCTGGGCTTTGCCTGGCAACAAGGGTTGGTACCTGTCGGCGCGGGCGCACTGGACCAGGCCATTGTTCTGAACGGAGTGGCCATTGAGAAGAACCGTCTGGCCCTGGCGATCGGCCGCGCCATTGCTGTTGACCCAAAACTGGTGGCCGACCACTACGACGAAACGCCCGCACCCAAGGAAACACTGATCGACTTGATCCAGCGCCGCGCCACATTCCTGACCGGCTATCAGGATGTCGATTACGCCAAACGCTATTCCACCTCTCTGTCAAAATTTCGCAAGTCCCTGCCCGCAGCGGCTGCAGAAGAACTGGCACCATTGGCAGCAAAGTCCTTGTTCAAACTGATGGCGTACAAAGACGAATTTGAGGTGGCCCGACTACTGACCAGTCCAGACTTCAAGCATCAGATCGAAGGTGAGTTCGAAGGCGACTTCACCGTCAAATACCACCTAGCCCCACCGCTTCTAAGCCGTAAGGTAGATGGTCGCGGACGCCCGCTGAAGCGCGCATTTGGCGCCTGGCTGCGGCCTGTCATGTCGATACTGGCCAAAGGCAAACGTTTGCGCGGCAGCTCGCTCAATATCTTCGGCTATCACGCAGAGGCCAAGCTGCACCGGGAGTTGCTGACATGGTTCGAAGCCGCTCTGGATCAGGTTGCGCAAAACTATAGCGCAGGCACCCACAATCGCTGCCGGGATATTCTCGCAGCGCCAATGGAAATCCGCGGCTATGGTCCCGTTCGGCTAGAAGCTGCTAAATCGGTAAAAGCCGCCGCAGACAAGGAACTTGCATCTCTCAAGGGCTAGCTCCAACACCCATTCCACAGATATGGAGTGGGGCTCCCCCCCACTCGACCCAGCGTGTAGTGTCGTCAAGGATCCCAAAACTGTAGCGAATAGCTGGAAAATTCTTCCAACTCACCCGGTTCCGGCTCACACCCAGTGAACACCTTCAAATACTCAGAGGTCATCGCCAACCGGTAGCTGCCACTTTCGTTCAGCCCCGCCATGTCATACCCCAACTGCATGTAATACAACGCCTTGGCACGCGCCTGCGCCTCGACCTCAGGGAAGTCATAGCGTTGGAACATCTCAGTCAGGGCCTCCACCCGACGGGCGTCAGATCGATCCAGCAAGTTGCGCACAGGCCCAGAGCGGCGCGCCCAGTCCCGCACAGCAAAATCCAGTGATGTGTTAAACAAGTCAGGATTGGCAGTGCAACGCCAGACATTCAAAACAGCGGCAGTCACGGTCTTGGCCTCAGCCTTGGCCTGCCCCACCAGTCCAGCGGTATTGGTCTGTTCCCAACTCTTCAACAAGGCATCCAGCAAATCCTGTCGCGTTTTGAAGTACCAGTAGAACGACGACCGCGAGACCGCCATCCGTTCAGCCAAAGCCAACACTTTGACCCGCTCAACCCCATCCGAAATCAACACATCCATCGCCACATTCAACCAGTCATCGCGGGTGACTTTGATATTGCCCACAAGGGGTTCAGCTTCGGGGTCATCGCGGCGCAGAACTGGTTTCGGGGACATGGTCTACCTTTCGTATTGAGCAGCAAAAGCAATGAGCGAATGAACGTTAGACCTGCGCGCTTGGGCGAGATTTGATCCCTGCGTGCCAGGCTAACGTAGCAGTATTCCCTTCAGGAATACGCGTTTTGATCACACGGGCAAATTCGACAAACACAAAAGCGCTGATGTCTGCCAGAGTGAACTCCGCAGTAGCCAGATAGCGGCTTGTTTGTAGCCGCTGTTCCAGCAGGTCAAAGAACCTGGCAGTACGATCCAATCCGCGCGTCACCAGTTCTGGCACCTGCGCATAGTCCACCGGTCCGGGAATTGCACGATCTTCAAAAAATGGGTTGGAGTTCCGCAAAGCCTCGGCGATTGGCATACCACCTTGCTGTTCGGCAATCGCATTCCACATCAGCACCATCCCTTTTTCTTCAGCGGTGTCTCCCATCAAAGGCGGGTTAGGATGGGCCGCTTCCAGATAGGCGGCAATCCCAAGATTTTCGGTCAGCATGGTGCCATCATCGGTGATCAACACCGGCACAGTCGCGTTTGGGTTTATGGCTTTAAAAGCCGAACCCAGCTGCTCACCCTTGGCGATCGAAATGTCATGACTTTCGATCTCTAGCCCCTTTTCGGCGATGAACATCCGTGCCCGGCGCGGGTTGGGAGCTGTAGAACAGTCGTAAAAAATCATTACCAGCTTCCTTGCCGCACTTGGTTGGACACAGCCTAGGCGGCAACCCCACATCCTCGCAACCAGATATCGCGGTGACAGCGCACTGGCAGCGCAAGGTCACTTTACGGGATGTTTTCATCGACATGTCACCTTCTGCTGCAATCGCGATTACCGCTGGGCGTAACGTCCCCGGCAACAGGATCAGGGCCCCGTTGGACCGGGGCGCTAACGAGATGCATCTACGCACGGGGGATAAAATCCCCGGCCTAACCCGCTTGCGCGGTACCGCCGCTCGTAACCAGATTATGGAATTGAACGATCACTTATATAGAACAACCGCCAAGGATGCCTCCTTGGCGGACCACTTCACCTGTGCAAACAACAACGCAGGCGACCAATCAGCGACGATAGATAAAGCAGCGTTCTTCAACAGCACCTTCAGGCAGCGCAACCTCGGTCAGGGTATCGAAATACATCCGGTCAGATGAAACCATTAACCCACCCGGCGCCATCAGCGGTTCGATCAATGGCGAGACGAACCGGGCAAAGATATCGTTCTTTTGACGGTTATGCCCCCCCAGATCTGCGTGGACCAAACTGGCCACCGGACCAAAGCGCTCCAGTGACTGTGGCAGGGTTTCACGCACATCACCTAAAATGACCCTGTCTTCGGGCGGAGTGCTGTCAGGGTGAGAGGCCACCGCACGTTCAAAAACAAAGATGTCGCGATTTTCGACGTAACGGCGCATGTGGTGGTAGGTGCGGCCATTGCCCAACCCCAGCTCAAACACCGGACCCGACATTGCCGCCGTTTCAGAAATAGCAAAATCCAGACAGGCGCGTTGCGACACCATTCGGTCAATAAACAGATCAAGACGGGACGACATGAGCAAACTCCTTTTGGCCTGAAAATGCGCTTCAGGTTAATCCAACCCCATGTGCCAGAGAATGACGCAAATGTGTAGCGCAATGGAATACCAGAGCTCCAACTTGCTGAAATCTGTTTTTTTGATACCTAAACGGTTGAAATTCCCCGCTTGTGCACCGTCTCTGGACAAATGGGGTTTGACTAGTGAGGCCCCGGCACGCGATGGTGGCAAAAAACAAGGGGGAAGATCATGATAGCGGCACAACAAATGGTTGGGTGGGGCTGAATGCAGCCTTTGCTATCAGTAGGAAATCTCAGCATTGGCTTTGGCGCTGGTGAGCCCGTGGTTCGTGACGTCAGTTTTCAGGTGAACCCTGGTGAGACGCTGGCGCTGGTTGGCGAAAGTGGCTCAGGCAAAACAGTGACCTGTCGGGCCGTTTTGCGGATTCTGCCACGCGCTGCTCGTATTCATTCTGGCACCGTCCGATTGAATGGCAGCAACGGCGTGCAAGAGCTAACAACACTCAGCGAACGTCAAATGCGAAACGTGCGCGGCAATACAATCTCGATGATCTTTCAAGAGCCGATGCGATCACTGTCGCCGCTACACCGGATTGGCAATCAGGTCTCCGAAGTGCTGTGGCTACATGGACGAACCCGAGAAGCCGCAGCCCGTAAAGAAGTGCTGGAGTGTTTTGAGCGTGTCGGTTTCCCAGACCCAGAACGCGCCTACAAGTCTTATCCGTTTGAACTGTCCGGCGGTATGCGTCAGCGCGCAATGATTGCCATGGCCATGGTCGCTAAACCTGACTTGTTGATCGCGGACGAGCCAACAACTGCACTGGATGTCACGACGCAGGCCCAAGTCCTGGGGCTGATGAAAGAACTGCAACGCGACACAGGTATGGCGATGATCCTGGTCACCCATGATCTGGGCGTTGTGGCCAATATGGCCGAACAAGTTGTGGTGATGCACAAAGGCCAAGTGATGGAGTCCGGAGCAGCCGAACCCCTGTTACGCTCGCCTGCCCATGCCTACACTCAGCAGCTATTTGACGCTGCACCAGCCATCCCGGCCAATCCAGTGAACGCACCAGAGCTGCCACTGGACGATCTGATCCTGCAGATGAAATCCGTCTCAAAAACCTATTCAATGCGCGCAGGCAAAAGCTGGAAGGCTGAGACCAAAATCCACGCCTGCCGCGGCGTCGACTTTTCGCTACAACGCGGTAAGACATTGGCGATTGTAGGCGAAAGTGGCTCGGGGAAAACCACTGCTGCACGGATTGCTTTGGGCGCAGAGCTGCCCGACGAGGGTGGCGAAGTACTGTTTCGCGCCACATCACAATCCAATCCCATTGGCGTACATCACATGTCGCGCGCTGCCCGCACTGCGTTCCAGCGCGAAGCGCAGATGGTGTTTCAGGATCCCTATTCATCCCTGTCACCACGGATGCGGATTCTTGACGCGCTGGTTGAACCCCTTGATATCCATGGTATCGGTTCCAAGCTCGAACGCCGCGACCAGGCGGCTGATATGCTGAGATTGGTGGGGCTTGATCCGGATATGCTGCAACGCTATCCGCATGCCTTTTCCGGTGGTCAGCGCCAGAGATTGTCAATTGCCCGGGCGCTGATGTTAGACCCGTCGCTGTTGGTTTGTGACGAGCCGACTTCGGCCTTGGACGTCTCTGTGCAAGAACAAATCCTTCAATTGCTGGAAGACATCCGTGACCGTAAAAATCTGTCTTATCTGTTCATCAGTCACGATCTCGCTGTCGTCGCCCGGATAGCGGACGAAGTGGCCGTGATGCGGGCCGGACTGGTGGTTGAACAAGCGCCGCCGGACACATTATTCCACAACCCAAAACACCCCTACACCAAAGCATTGATTGCTGCTCAGCCCGAGCCGGACATTGACCGGCCTATTGATCTCAAATTGGTGGCCCTGGGTGCTGGCTCGCCCGAAAGCTGGCCCGATCATTTTCGTTTTTCCGACACCGAGATACCGTCATTGGTACAGGTGGAACCCGGACATAAGGTACGTTGCCATGTTTAATTTCCCAAAATCAATTTGTGCACTGGCCGTTGCGGCGCTGATGACCCCGCTAAGCAGCTTAGCGGCACCCGATGTGCAAGAAAGTGACTTCTGGAGTCAGGAAGTAGATGCCGGCAATCTGCCCCCCGCCGCTGATCGCGTCCCCGAAGTACCGCTTATGGTCGACCTGGCCGCGCGAGATCGCACTCCGGGGGTACAGGGTGGCACTCTGAACACCATGATCACGCGTTCCAAAGACATTCGTCAAATGGTGGTTTATGGCTATGCCCGGCTCGTCGGGTATGATGCCAATTACGAACTGCGCCCCGATCTGTTGATGTCGTTTGAAAACGAGGACAACCGCCGCTTCACCCTGAACCTGCGCCCCGGCCACCGTTGGTCCAACGGCGACGCTTTTACCTCGGCAGATTTTGAATACTGGTGGAATGATGTTGCCAACAATACCCTTCTCAGCCCCACCGGACCGCCAGATTTTCTGCGCATCGAAGGCGAGTTGCCCCGCGTCAGTTTCCCCGACCCGCAGACTGTTATCTATGAATGGGACAACCCTAACCCCAACTTTCTGCAAAGTCTGGCACAGGCCCGCCCGCCCTTTATTTTCCGCCCGTCGGAGTTCCTGAAAAAGTATCACGCTGATTACGCCGATCCGGAGCAGCTGGCGTTCGAAGTGGATGATGCCCGTGTCAAAAGCTGGGCCGCACTGCACAACAGACGCGACAACATGTACAAGTTCGACAACCACGAACTGCCAACTTTGCAGCCCTGGATGAACTCCACCTCGGGCAAGAAAATTCGGCACATGTTCGTGCGCAACCCCTACTATCACCGCATCGATAAGAACGGCGTCCAGCTGCCTTACATTGACGTGGTCGAAATGGAGATCGTGTCTGGCGGACTGGTCGCCGCCAAATCCAACGCAGGCGAGGCTGACTTGCAGGCGCGCGGCCTGGGCTTTCGCGATATCGCTATCTTGCGCAAAGGTGAGGCAGATGGTGGCAACTATGAAACCTACCTTTGGGGCACTGGCACCGCATCACAAATCGCCATCTATCCCAATCTGAACGTAAATGACGATACTTGGCGCGCAGTGCTCCGCGATGTCCGGGTCCGCCGCGCCCTGTCGTTGGCTATCAACCGCGACTCCATCAACAAGGCTCTGTACTTCAAGCTTGCCAAACCAGGCGCCATGTCTGTGCTCGAAAGCAGCCCTTTCTTTGATGCCGACTTGCGTGCAGCTTGGGCCTCTTGGGATCCGGAAATGGCCAACAGCCTACTGGACGAAGCCGGCCTGACCGAAAAAGACAAGTACGGCATCCGCAAGCTGCCCGATGGGCGCCCAATGGAGTTTGTGATCGAGACCGCCGGGGAACGTCAAGAGGTTGAAAACGCCCTGCAGATCATCACGGATGACTGGCGTGATGTTGGTGTCAAACTGATCATGCGCCCGCTGGACCGTGACATTCTACGCAACCGGGTATTCTCTGGCACCTCCATGGCTTCGGTCTGGTTCGGCTGGGACAACGGGCTACCGCAGTCTTATACCTCTCCTTCCTATTTGGCGCCAACCGATCAAGTCTTTCTGGCATGGCCTAAATGGGGTCAGTTCTATCAGACCGGTGGAGAAGCAGGCGAAACACCAGACTTACCCGAAGCCCAGCGGTTGATGGAGCTGTTCCACAATTGGGAAATCGCCACTTCGGATGCGGAACGCACAGCAGCTTGGGAAGAAATGCTCAAGATCCACTCGGAACAGGTTTATGGTATCGGTATTCTGGCCGGCGCGCCGCAACCCGTTGTGGTCAACAAGAATCTGCGCAACGTCCCAACCAAAGGCATCTGGGCCTGGGAACCGGGGGCTCACTTTGGCGTCCACCGTCCGGATGAGTTTTTCTTTGAGGGTGGTGACGGCTGATGGAGATCCTGCGCTACGCGATCTACCGGTTTGGCACCATGCTGCTAACGCTGCTGGTGGTGTCGGTGATGGTCTTTGCCATCATCAACCTGCCACCCGGTGACTATCTCAGCAACCAGATCGCCGAGCTGCGGGCCTCGGGACAATCGGCAGGCGTGGCCAAGGCCGAATTCCTACGCACAGAATATGCACTCGACCGTCCGCTTTATCAGCAATACCTGATCTGGGTTGGCTTCATCCCCGGCCCGCACGGCTTTTCCGGCTTGATCCAGGGAAATTTTGGCTGGTCGTTTGAGTTTGACCAACCGGTCGCCGAAATCGTTGGTGACAGCCTATGGCTGACTGTGCTTGTCAATCTGGCTGCGGTTCTGTTTGTCTACCTTGTCGCATTGCCGCTAGGTGTCATCGCCGCCGCGCGATCCCGCACATGGGTTGACTACACCTCGGCCTTTGTCGGCTATCTTGGGCTTGCGACCCCCAACTTTCTTCTGGCGCTGATCCTGTTCTACTATGGGCACAAGTATTTCGACCTGCCCATTGGCGGTTTGATGGACCCGATCTACGAAGGCGAACCGCTTAGTTGGGACAAAACCAAGTCGATTCTGATCCACCTGATTGTTCCCACCTTTGTCATTGGTACATCCGGTGCCGCCGCCATGATGCAACGCCTGCGTGCCAACCTTCTGGATGAGCTGGGCAAGCCTTATGTGGAAACAGCTGTGGCCAAAGGCATGGCCCCGGCCCGGATGTTGACCAAATACCCGCTGCGCATGGCTTTTAATCCCTTTGTCGCCGACATCGGGAACCTGCTGCCTTCGATGGTTTCCGGTTCTGTTTTGGTCTCGGTGGTGCTGGGCCTGCAAACCATCGGCCCCACACTGCTGACCGCGCTTAAAACACAGGACCTGTTCCTGTCGGCCTTTGTGCTGATGTTCGTCGCCTTGCTGACGCTGATGGGCACAATGATTTCAGACGTGCTGCTGGTGCTGCTCGATCCCCGCATTCGATATGAGGGGCGTGAGACATGACCGAACTTCCTGATGGTCGCTTTGTCGACGACGCCCCTTATGACGCCAACGTTTCGCTGCAACAGCTCGAGCGCACAGATCTGGACGCCCCCAACTGGGTGCTGATCTGGCGCCAGTTCAAGACCCATAAGCTGGGCCTGATCTCGGGCATCTTCCTCCTGGTCAGCTATCTAATGCTGCCCTTTGCGGGCTTCATCGCGCCTTACACCGCCAACGAACGCCACCCCGATCATCTCTATTCGCCGCCCCAGTCGATCAACTTCTTCCACGAAGGTGAGTTTATCGGCCCCTACATCTATCCGATGACGTCCGAGGCCAATCTGGAAACCTTCCAGTGGGAGTTCGTGCCGGATACCGACAACCCCGCCAAGCTTGAGTTCTTTTGCGAGGGCAAGGAATACGGGCTGGCTGGCTTCATCCCGACCAACACCCACCTGTTCTGCGCCCCCGGTGATGCCACAATTTTCCTTTGGGGCTCTGACCGGTTGGGACGCGACGTGTTCAGCCGGATTTTATACGGCGCACAATTGTCCCTGACCGTGGGCATCATCGGCATCACCGTGTCGTTCCTGCTGGGTATCACCTTTGGATCAATAGCCGGATACTTCGGTGGTCGAATTGATTGGTGCGTCAACCGGGTGATTGAAATTCTGCGCTCGCTGCCAGAGCTGCCACTCTGGTTAGCCCTATCCGCAGCGGTGCCATCAAACTGGGGACCAGTGGCGGTGTTCTTCATCATCTCGGTGATCCTCGGCATTCTGGACTGGCCCGGCTTAGCCCGTTCCGTACGCGCCAAGTTCCTGTCGCTACGCGAAGAGGAATATGTCCGCGCCGCCGAAATGATGGGGGCCAGCCCCGGTCGGGTCATCCGCAAACACATGCTGCCCAATTTCATGTCACATCTGATTGCATCAGCGACCCTGTCGATTCCGGCAATGATCCTTGGCGAAACAGCGCTGTCTTTCCTTGGCCTCGGCCTGCGGGCGCCGGCGGTAAGTTGGGGGGTGATGCTGAATGACGCCCAGAACCTCGCCTCAATCGAGATCTACCCCTGGACCGCCATCCCAATGCTACCGATCATTATCGTGGTTTTGGCCTTCAACTTCCTTGGCGATGGGCTGCGCGACAGTCTTGACCCGTACCAGCATTGACCCTGCTGCGCACCCTACCTGACCCTGCGACCTACAAGGTTACCGGGTCAGGCCAACTTCCCAGCGCCTTTGCGGTGACAGAGCTGGCCACGGCCTCGCTGGCTGCAGTCGGATCAGAACTGGCTGGGCTGATACGGGCTCTGGACCTTGCCAAACAGCAACCGCAGATCACGGTTCATCAGCGCCTCGCATCGCTGTGGTATGGCTACAGCTTCCGTCCCAGCGGGTGGGACATGCCCAGCCTTTGGGACGCCATCGCCGGTAACTATCAATGCGCTGACGGCTGGATACGCCTACACACCAACCTGCCCCATCACCGTGCCGCGGCTTTACAGGTGCTTGATTGCGCAAATACCCGGGATGCCGTGACCACCGCAGTGCGCAAATGGCAAGGGGACGCATTGGAAGGCGCCATTGTCGACGGTGGTGGTGTTGCTGCCGCCATGCGCTCCCAGTCTGATTGGCTGACGCACGCTCAAGGTCAGGCCGTCACCTCAGACCCCTTGATCGACTGGGTAGCGCCACGCACAGTCGCCATGCGCCCCCGACCGCAAGCCACCGCAGAACGACCATTGGCTGGGCTGCGCGTGCTTGACCTGACTCGTGTTCTGGCCGGCCCGATTGCAACCCGAACTCTGGCTGGGTTTGGCGCAGAGGTGCTGCGGATTGATCCGCCCGGCTGGGATGAACCGGGCGTTATCCCCGATATTTCGCTGGGCAAACGTTGCACCTATCTTGATCTGTGCCATGCACAGGACCGCCGCACATTTGAAACCCTTCTGGCCAATGCCGACGTGTTGGTGCATGGCTACCGCCCCGGCGCACTTGATGGGTTGGGCTATGATCTGGAAGCCCGCGGTCAACTGGCTCCGAACCTGATTGAGGTCACCCTGAATGCCTATGGCTGGAGTGGGCCTTGGGCAAACCGACGTGGTTTTGACAGCTTGGTCCAGATGAGCAGCGGCATTGCGGAGGCCGGGCGTCGCTGGTCCGGTTCCGACATCCCGACACCGCTACCGGTACAGGCGTTGGATCACGCAACCGGGTACCTGATGGCCGCTACTGTCCTGTCTGCCCTGACCGCCGCCACTCAAGGAAACCCAGTACCTCAGGCGCGCCTGTCGCTTGCGCGCACTGCTACATTGCTGGCTGATCTGTCAAAAGATGCGGTAGGCTCGGATATCACCTCCGCGCAGAATAGTGACTTTGCGGCCCTGCCCGAACACAGTGGCTGGGGGATTGGTCAGCGCCTGACCGCCCCACTGTCGCTGTCCACAACCTCGATGTCATGGGACCTTCCCGCCAGCCAACTCGGCACATCCGGCGCAATCTGGCTCTGACGCGCTGCGGCCTAGCCGCAGCGCCATGCCCAACGTCAAACGGGCCGCGACAGCGGCCCAGTGCGACGGCGGGAGCGTTTGGGTGTTTGAAAGCGGCTAGCGGTCGTCGCCAGCCCCACCACCTTCGTCCAACAGATCCCCATCCATCGCAGCTTGCACCGCACCGGTTACCGCCTCTTTCTGTTTCTGGTTCAGATCTTCGGGTTTACCTTCAGCCAGGCGTACAGTGACCTCGCGGTGGGCAAAATGGATATCCTCGCGCTCGAACAATTGACGGATTTCTTCGTAGACCTTTTTGCGCACCAGCCATTGATCCCCCGGTTTGGTCATGAATTTGACCCGGATGATCATCGCAGAGTCCTGCATTTCAATCACGCCCTGCGATTTCAGGGGTTGGATAAAGTTATCACCAATCACCGGATCGTTCAGCAGTTCTTTGCCTAGTTTCTTGATCAGCTTACGCACTTTTTCGACATCGGTGTCATAGGTCACCCGCAGCGGCAACTTCATGATCACCCAGTCACGGGAATAGTTGGTCAACACCCGGATTTCACCAAAGGGAATGGTCTGCAACGCGCCCAGATGGTGCCGCAGCTGGAACGACCGGACCGAGATCTTTTCAACCGTGCCCTTCACATCGCCAATGTCGATGTATTCCCCTTTGCGGAACGCATCATCGACCAGAAAGAATGCGCCTGAGAAGATGTCGCGCACCAGAGTCTGCGAACCAAAGCCGATGGCCAGACCAACCACACCCGCACCCGCAAACAGCGGGCTGACGTTGATGCCCAGCTCCAGCAGCACAATCAGGCCAATGGAAACCACAACCACCGCCAGAATTGCCCCCCGAAACAACGGCAGCAGTGTTGCCAACCGGCTGGCTCCTGTTTCGCCCCCCTCATCGCCGAGTTCACCATCCTCCGTATCGACGGTCTCTTCCGCGATCTTGCTGTCGATCCAGATCCGGAACAGGTGATAGATGATATAGCCGATGAACAGAATAGAGATAACATCCGTTACTCTTTCACCAACCGAGTCAGCCATCCAGTTCACATCTGGATTCCAAACCCGGATCAGTGCAAAGCCACCGACCACAAAAGCCAGAATACCTGCCACCCGGCGCGCCAGATCCTCAAAGGTGGCAATCGGATGCACCGGACGGGCTGGCCGTATATCATCATCTATGGGCATCATTTCCATGCCCTCGGCCTCGGCCAGTTCCTCGTTCAACTGTTGCACCTGACGCGACCGATCAAAGAAGCGTTCGATCACATAGTTTATGACCCCGTAAACAATCAGGATCAACGTCAGCACCATATAGGTTCCCACCATCAGTGGGATCGGTGCTTCGCGTTCCAGCACCAGATCAAACGCCAGGTTCAGCCAGCCAAACATCATATAGGCCATCACAAGTGGGGCCCAGATGGTGCTTAACCCCTGCACCAGCCAGCTACATTCAGCCTTTGGCTTCCCGGCGCGGATCGCATTGGTAATGGCGCGGGCATTGAAAAGCACCATTGCCAGATTGCCGATGGTTGCGACCAGGGTCAGCACACCATGCACCAATGCATACAAATTGTAGTTCAAGCCAAAATCACCAACCCAGGTGGCAAACAGGATCGAACAAATATCATAGGTCGCCAAAATGGAGGCCCAAAGATACAGGCGTCTGGCGTCACGGTCTGAGAAAACCGGAATACGGTACTGGCTAAGATAGGGTGAAAGCACCATGCGCCACAGGTCCGACGCGGTGCAGGCCAGGAAATAGGCTGTGTAAACCGCTGTAACAGTAAATTTAACCGAGCTGTCCTCGGCGGGGCCAAAAATTAGATAGCCCGCCAGCCCCGCAAAAATCATCGCAAAGATGGTGGCTCCCATCCCCATGACAAATCGAAACACCAAGAATGGCATTTTATCGCGATAGCCTTCGGGGTCGGCTTTGACCCGCCCGACAACCAAACGCTTGGCGATCCGTTTGCCGTAGATCTCAATTGAGAGCCAACGACCAATCAACAGCAGAAACACAGACCAGCCCAAGATCTCCAGATAGGTTCGAATGCGTCCGTCCGGGCTGGTCTGTTTCAGAATATACGCTACTTCCACTTTGGCATAGGGTAAGGCTGCCAACCTGCTGCGCAGCTCTTGACGGAACTTGTCGACTTCGGATTGCACCTGCATCAACGCAGATGGCCCCCCCATCCCATCCGCCGACTCGTCTGCCGCCTGATCCTCGACACTGCCGCCAACCAACTGACCTCGACCATCCAGAACAATAACACCAACGCCACTGTCGGCGGCCAGTTCGATCGCCTTGGCCAGTGCTTCGGCGCTGCTGGCGTCATCGCTTTGTGCAGCCAGGGGTGAGGCCAGCGGAACTGCCAGCATCAATGCCAGCAAGCCGCTCAACAGAAACCGAAAAAACAAATGTGTCATGGGAAAGATGGTCCTCGGGTGATTTGTGCAAAAATAGCCCAGCCGAGGCAGCAGCGCAAACCCAACGACCATACGCAACTTTGTGCATTGTTGACCCCCGGCTGATTGCATGTTTTTTGCGCGCAGGCTATACATTTTGTGTTCGCGAGCCTCCGGGCGCGGAGGTCCGTCTGCAACGCAATTTGCAACCGGGTGTTCCGCAGGGACGCGCGAAAAAACATGGACCGTGCCTGACCCCAATTTTGGGAGCTGGCTGCGCAACCTGAGGCGAACAATGGCCGAGCAGACAAGGGGTTTCCCTTCACCGCATCTGGCGCCGCTATGGGCGGTGCACCGACTCGCGCGGCCTGCCTTCTATTGCATTGCCGCAGGCCAAAATAGCCCTGTCGCGATCTTACTTATTGACCCATCCGCTCAGGCTCGACCATGACAGTTCAAACTCCCACCATCTCGCCCGCGACCAACGATTCACGCCCGCCCCGGGTGATGCTGTACAGCCATGACACATTTGGCCTGGGCCACCTGCGCCGGTCCCGCGCACTGGCCGGAGCCATCACCGCCGCTGACCCTAACGCCTCCGCCCTGATCCTGACCGGCTCTCCCGTGGCTGGTCGGTTTGCCTTTCCCACCCGCGTAGACCACGTGCGCCTGCCCGGCGTTATCAAACGCTCGGACGGGTCTTATGCCTCCCGCACCATGGGGATGAGCATTGATGAAACCACAGACCTGCGTGCTGGACTGATCCGCTCGACCGCCGAGCAATATGACCCCGACATCCTGATTGTTGACAAAGAACCAACCGGCTTTCGCGGAGAGCTACTGCCAACGCTGGACCTGCTTAAATCGCGTGGTCGCGCGCGGCTGGTGTTAGGACTGCGCGACGTGCTGGACGAACCCGATGTTCTCGCCGCCGAGTGGCAGCGCAAAGGCGCGATTCCGGCCACCGAAGGCTTCTATGACGAACTTTGGGTCTATGGGCTGCGCTCGATTTACAACCCAACATCCGGGCTTGACCTCAGCCCAGATGTTCAGGCTCGCACTCATTACACCGGTTATCTGCGCCGCGATCTTGGCACTTTGGGCGAACCACCCGAGCAACCCTATATTCTGATCACACCGGGCGGCGGCGGCGATGGCGCTGCAATGGTGGATCTGGTGTTGGCCGCCTATGAACGCGACCCAGATCTGAACCCACGCGCTGTTCTGGTCTATGGGCCGTTCCTGTCCGGTGACACCCGCGAGCAATTCGAAACCCGTGTCGCCCAACTGAATGGACGGGTCACTGCCGTAGGATTTGAATCCAAGATCGAAACCCTGTTTGCCGGAGCGCAGAGTGTGGTCTGCATGGGGGGGTACAACACCTTCTGCGAAGTGCTCTCGTTTGACAAGCCCGCAGTCATCGTGCCGCGCACCACGCCACGTCTGGAGCAATGGATCCGTGCAAGCCGTGCTGAGCAGTTGGGCCTGATTGCGATGCTGGACGAAGACCGCGATGGCATGACCGCTGACTCGATGATCCGCGCCATTCGGGCACTGGATCAGCAAAAGCCACCTTCAGCGGCCATATCAGATGGGCTGCTTGACGGGTTGGACTATGTCACCAACCGTGTCGCAAGCCTGCTTGCCAGTGCCCAACAAGAGACGACAGAATGAGCAATACATCTCCGCCGCTAGCGGTTTTGGTCAAGGGCTGGCCTCGCCTGTCCGAAACATTTATCGCGCAGGAACTTGTCGCGCTGGAAGCAGCCGGACATAGTTTTGAGATCTGGTCACTCCGTCATCCCACCGACGTCAAACGCCATCCGTTACATGACCAGTTGCAGGCACAGGTAAATTACCTGCCCGAATATCTGTATCAGGAACCGGACCGGGTCTGGCGTGCACGAAATGTAGCGCAGACCCTGCCCGGCTATGCCGAGGCCTACCGGATCTGGCGCACCGACCTGAAACGCGACCCCTCCCATAACCGCATTCGCCGCTTTGGGCAGGCCTGTGTCCTGGCAGCTGAAATGCCGGATGCAGTGCTGGGCATGTACGCGCATTTCCTTCACACGCCGTCATCGGTTGCACGCTACGCCGCTATCATACGCGGATTGCCATGGAGCTTCTCAGCCCATGCCAAAGACATCTGGACCTCACCCGATTGGGAGATTTCGGAAAAGCTGTCCAGCGCCCATCACGGCGCGGCCTTTGGAGCAACCTGCACCGGGTTTGGCGCCAAACATCTGCAAGAGATGTCGGACGATCCAACCCGCGTTGACCTGATTTACCACGGCCTTGATCTAAGCCGATTTCCCGCCGCGCCGGATCGGGTCTGGCGCAAGGCGGGTGATCCGCTGCATCTGATGTCAGTCGGGCGTCTGGTTGAGAAAAAGGGCTTTGACAACTTAATTGCCGCACTCGCCTTGCTGCCCGAGGGATTGGATTGGCACTGGACCCATATTGGCGGCGGTGACCTGAAGGTGCCTCTTGAAGACATGGCCATAAGGGCTGGGATCAATCACCGGATCAACTGGCGCGGCGCCTGTGACCAGCCCGAGGTGATTGCCGCCATGCGCGCAGCTGATCTGTTTGTCCTGCCCAGTCGCATCGCCAGTGATGGGGATCGAGATGGGTTGCCCAACGTGCTGATGGAGGCGGCGTCGCAGCGCCTGCCAATCCTGTCCACCGCAGTATCAGCAATCCCAGAATTCATCACCACAGGCACCCACGGATTGCTGTCAGATGATGCGCCCGAATGCCTGGCTGAAGCCATGCTGCAAATTGCACGGCATCCGGATCAGGCGGCTGAGATGGCTGAGGCGGCATTGTCCCGGCTGAAATGTGAATTTGGTATGAGCCCCGGCATCACCCGCCTGTCCCAACGTCTGACTGCGATGCTGGCAGGCCAATGATCACAGGGGCGGGCCGACGGGTTGCCTTTTATGCGCCCCTGAAATCGCCGCACCACCCGGTACCGTCGGGTGACCGGGAAATGGCACGCAATTTGATGGCCATTGTTGCTGCAGGCGGCGCATCTGTTGATCTGGTTTCCGAGCTGAAAATCTATGACAAGCAAGGGGACCGCGCGTTGCAAGAGGATCTGCGCGCGCAGGCAAAAACTGAAGCCGATCGTCTGATCCATACCCTGCCAGACATGGATCTTTGGGTCACCTATCACAACTACTACAAGGCCCCAGATCTTATTGGCCCCATCGTGGCCCATACCCGCAAAATCCCCTATGTACAGATCGAAAGCACCCGCGCCACCAGTCGGTTATCCGGGCCGTGGGCCGGGTTCGCCACCTCCGCCCATAGGTCCTGTGATGCGGCTGATGTGATCTTCTATCTGACAGCCAATGACCTGATCACCTTGAAACGTGAGCGTTTTGAAAACCAGAACTTGGTGCATTTCCCACCCTTCCTGCCAGCAAAAACGCTTCCGTCGGCGGCCCGTTTGACAGGTCCTATGTTGACCGCAGGCATGATGCGCAGCGGCGACAAACTGGCCTCATACCAGATCATCGCCAAGACCCTTGTGCATCTAACCGGAGACTGGTCCTTGCAGATTGCCGGCGACGGGCCAGCCCGTGCCGAGGTCGAAACACTGATGGCCCCGTTTGGCACGCGCGTTACCTTTCTCGGCCAGCTGGACCGCATACAGATGGCAGCGGCCTACGACAGAGCCAGCCTTTTCCTGTGGCCAGGCGTAAACGAGGCCTTTGGCATGGTCTACCTCGAGGCCCAAGGCCACGGATTGCCGGTTGTAGCGCAGGATCGGCCGGGCCTGCGGGATGTATTACTGCCCGGCACCTACCCAACACCCGAGGATGGCCCAAAGGCGTTGGCCCATCAAATTACTGGCCTTCTGACCGATCCGGCCCTGCGTGCCAGCCTTGGCACAGCCGCGCGTAGGATGATATCCAAGACTCATTTGGCACCTGCCGCAACTGCGCGGTTTTGGTCTGCCGTTACCCCCCTTCTGGAGGCTACCACATGATCCGCCTTGCTCTTTTGCGCCATGGTCACACTCACTGGAACCGCGCAGGCCGCATTCAGGGCCGCAGTGATATTCCACTGGATGATGAGGCTCGCGCTGACCTTGCTGCCTTTGCGCTGCCCGCGCCGTGGGATCACGCGGACCTGTGGTCCAGCCCCCTGATGCGCGCAGCGGAAACCGCCCGCATTGTGTCAGATCGCGAACCACAAACCGCGCCGGCCTTGACTGAAATGTTTTGGGGAGACTGGGAAGGCTCCCATGGGCTGGACCTAAAGGCGGACCCCAACAGCGGGTTTCGCGATATTGAACAATGGGGCTGGGACTATCGTCCGCCAAATGGGGAAACGCCGGGAGAGGTCTGGGCGCGTATCTCCCCTTGGGTTGCCAGCCTGCAACGTGACACCGTCGCAGTTTGCCACATTGGCATTATGCGGATGATCCTAGCGCGTGCCTATGGCTGGAACTTTGACGGCCCCGCCCCCTTCAGAATCAAGCGCAACCGGCTGTTTGTTGTCGAAATCGATGGTGACACTCTGACCCCCCTCGCAGAACCAGTGCGTCTGACGAAGCGTACAGCCGCCGTATGAAAGTTCTGATTGCTGTAACCCACCTGTTAGGCACCGGCCATCTCAGCCGGGCGCTGACGCTGGGCCGCGCCTTTGCTGACGCGGGACATCAGGTCCGTGTGGCCTCAGGTGGGTTTCCAGCAGCACAGCTAAACACGGACGAGGTTGAGCTGTTGCAACTGCCACCCCTGCGATCTGACGGAGTGGATTTCACCCGACTGCTGGATGAGACCGGAACGGTCACAGAAGCCGCATATTATGCCCGGCGGCAGACCGCCCTTTGTGCAGCGCTCTCTGACATGCAGCCGGATATACTGATCACTGAATTATACCCCTTTGGACGGCGCAGTCTCGCTGCCGAGTTTCAGGCATTGCTGCGAACAGCCCATGCGCAGCCCCGTCGCCCGGTGGTGCTGGCATCAATCCGCGATATTCTGGCACCACCTTCTAAGCCCAAAAAGGCCACACAAGCAGACGCGATGATCGCCGAGTTCTACGACGCGGTGCTGGTCCATTCGGACCCGGTCGCCACCCGGCTGGAAGTCAGTTGGCCGGTCTCAGAAATGTTGCAAGCCAAGCTACGATACACAGGGTACGTTGCCCCACCCGCTGCGATGCCTCATCCGCAGAATGCTGGGCGTGGCGAAGTTTTGGTCAGCGCCGGTGGCGGCAGCGTCGGCGATGCGCTGTTTGAAACCGCATTGCTTGCTGCCGCGCAGATGGCGGATATCCCGTGGCGTCTGTTGGTTGGTGGCAGCGATGCGACCGACCGGATCGCACGCCTAACCGCCAAGGGATCACCTGCAGTCATCGAAGCCGCCCGCCCTGACTTCCGCCAGATGCTGCCACTCGCTGCGGCCTCAGTCAGTATGTGCGGCTACAATACGGCGCTGGATCTGCTTCAGGCTGGAACGCCATCTGTTCTGATCCCGTTTGATGCGGGTAAAGAGGTTGAGCAGGGATTGCGCGCTGAGAGCCTGTCGCCTCTGGACGGCATCGAAGTCTTGCGCAGCAGCGATCTGACACCAGCGAGCCTCTGCACAGCCCTTAACGCCGCCATAACATCCCCCCGCCGCGCGACAAATGAGCTGCAGTTTGACGGCGCTGCCCGTGCGGTTGAGATCTCCATAGGCATGGCCGAGGGCCGCGCATGAGTACTGACTGGGCCGCGTTGGATCAAGAATTGCAGACTTGGGTGGATCAGGGTCTGACATTGCCGCTGTGGTGGCGCGATGATGACGCGATTGCTCCCACCGCAGAACTGGATCAGCTGACCGCCCTCTCAACCAAACTGGGTCTGCCCGTACATCTGGCAGTGATCCCGAAGGGCGCAACCAAAACGCTTGCTCACTATCTGACTGAGACCACTCAGCTAATCCCGGTGGTGCATGGGTGGGCCCATCTCAGCCACGCTCCGAAGGGTGAGAAAAAGGCCGAATTTGGGGCGCATCGCCCGGTTGATGAGATCATAAAAGACGCCAGCCAGGGACTGAGCGACCTGCAGAAGTTGTTTGGGCCGGAACTGGTCCCGATGTTTGTGCCCCCCTGGAACCGGATCGCCGCCGAAGTGGTTCAGGAGCTTCCCGGCCTTGGCTTTACTGCGCTATCGACCTTTACCCCGCGCAAAGCTCCGCTCGCTGCCGAAGGGCTGGCGCAGATCAACACCCATGTGGACCCGATCCACTGGAAAGGCAGCCGCTCGGTGGTGCCGCCGCAACAGCTGCTGGATCAGGTAACCAAACAACTGAATGCCCGCCGCTTAGGACGGGCTGATAACACAGAACCCTATGGTATTCTGACCCATCATCTGGTTCATGACGCCAAGATCTGGCGCGTTACCGAAGCTCTGATCGCGCGCCTGATGGCTGGCCCTGCCCGCCCCTGGACCTTTGACACAAGGAATTTGATATGAGCCGACTGGATTCTATGCTCCGCCGCTTTACCGCCCAGCGCGATGGGCTGAATTGGGCTGCCGAACAGATATCAACGCAGGACGGAGATGTGTTGGATATGGGGCTGGGCAATGGCCGCACCTATGACCACTTACGTGAGGTCCTGCCTGAGCGTCGCGTTTGGGTGATCGACCGTGTTCTTCAATGCCACCCCTCTTGTGTACCTCCCAAGGAAAACTTCCTGCAAGGCGAGGCCGAGCCGATGATGGCACAACTAGCAGAACAGGGTCACAAAATGGCACTGGCACATTATGACTTTGGCTTTGGTGTGAAGGAAGAGGACGTCGCTGAAGCCGCGCGCCTGTCCCCCACCATCGCTGCCGTCATGGCACCGGGTGGGATCATTGTTTCAGGTCAGCCACTGGTGGGGTTTGAACCCCTGAAAGCACCTGAGAGCATTCCACCCGAGCGTTACCTGTTCTACAGGGCAGCCTAATCGCAGATCATCCCGCGCTGGCCCTCTGAGCGATCACGCGTATACTAGCGCGAAAATTGTATTCAAGGATCAGTGTTCAGAGGGTTTCAATGATGTTTATGGAATATGTTTACGCCGCATTGGCCCTGTTGCTTGGCTGTGCCGTTGTCGCCGCGATCTTGTATGGGATGTTTTCCAAACCCACGCCGCACAAAAAGCTCAGATCACGCAGCGGCTTTACGCATGGCATTGATGATGTGTCTGTTCCGGGTGATGGTACCAACGACTGACCTATAAGTTGGCTTTGAAGAAATCCAAGCCCGCCCGCACCCGTGCGGGCAGATAAGAACGACTGGGATACAAGGCCCAAACTCCTGTCTCAAACATTGTGGCGGTGGCCTGCCAGTTGGGGAACAGATCAACCAGCTGACCCGTGGCCAGATCATCTGCAACCAGCCAATCGGCCAGCAGGGTTGGGCCCAATCCCAAACGTGCGGCCTCGCGCAGGGCCAATGGGTTTGATATGATCAACGACCCATCAACCTCGACTTCAACCTCTGCGCCCTGAAGATCGCGAAACTGCCAGCAACTACGGTACACTGGCAAGGACAGACGCAGGCAATCGACCTGGGCCAAGTCGCTGGGATGGTTTGGTGCAGGGCCACGGGTCAGATATTCGGGCGCTGCACAAACATGATAGCGTGCCCCTTTCAGGCGGGTTCCGATCAGATCTCCCTTGGGAGCGGGTGCCAACCTGATGGCTATGTCGATCCCCTCACCAACAAGATCCACATTCAGGTCACTGAGGTGTAGATCCAGCTGAATACCGGGTAATTCCGCCCGAAACTGGGGTAGCAACGGCAACATGCAAACCTGTCCAAAGGCCACCGAGGCCGAGATCCGCAACGGCCCAACCGGGTGCTGGCGCTGTGCTCGAGCCTCTTCGTTAGCCAGCTCCAGCTCTTGGACCAGAGGCGCGATGCGGGTCAGATAGCTCTCCCCCTCTTCGGTCAGGTTCAGACGCCTTGTACTGCGCTGGAAAATTCTTAAACCCAGCTCCGCTTCGGCTGTGGCCAAGGTTCGCGAAACCGAAGACGGATCCAAGTCCAGCACGCGCGCAGCACCAGCGAGACTGCCTTGTTGGGCGACGAGCAGCAGTGTGTTGAGTGTTGATAGATCCATTCGTGCAATATGCGCATGAATATAGTGAATGATCGACCATGTTTTGCAAAATTCGCACCGTCTATCTGGAGCTCATGTTTCTACACGGAGACCGAAATGAGTGACTTAGCAAGAAAAACCATCATCATCACAGGTGCCAGCCGAGGTATTGGCGAGGCCACAGCCCGCCACATGTCAGAGCTTGGCGCAAACGTCGTATTGGCTGCACGCAGCGTTGATGCAATCACAGCCCTGGCCGATGAACTGGGATCCAATGCATATGCTGTTCCTTGCGATGTCAGTGACTGGAAGCAGGTCTCAGAGCTGATCAGCACCGCACAAGCAAAGTTTGGAACGGTGGATGTGCTGATCAACAATGCTGGTGTGATCGACCCGATTGCCCGGATTGAAGACAGTGATCCGGCGGCTTGGGGCATTGCCACCGACATCAATGTCAAAGGTGTCTATCACGGGATGCGCGCCGCCATTCCGGTTATGGTGGCACAGGGTCACGGAACCATTCTCAACATCTCATCTGGTGCGGCGACCGGCGCTCTGGAAGGCTGGAGCCATTACTGTGCAACCAAGGCTGCAGTCCTGTCGCTGACCCGCTGCGGCGACGAAGAGTGCCGGGCCCAGGGCCTGAACGTCATCGGCCTTAGCCCCGGTACCGTGGCCACTGATATGCAACGCAACATACGGGACTCGGGCCTGAATCCCGTCAGCAAACTCGATCCCTCGGTTCATATCCCAGCGGATTGGGTGGCAAAGTCTTTGGCCTATCTTTGCGGACCGGGCGGCGATGCATGGCGCGGCCAAGACTTCTCACTCAAGTCAGATCAGGGTCGTGCCGAGATCGGCTTGCCATCTGTATCTGGCTAATCATCCCGGGTCTGCGACACTAAAAGCCTCTATCACCCTGCAGCAAGAGGGGCTATATGCCCCTCAAACGCAAATGCTAAAGGGAACACCCCGATGTCCTTTGACCGCAAGATCAAAATTGCCCCCTCCATCCTTGCTGCCGACTTCGCCAACTTTGGCGCCGAATGCGCAGCCATCGAAGCCCAGGGCGCCGACTGGGTGCATGTGGATGTGATGGACGGGCATTTTGTGCCCAATATTACCTTTGGCCCGGCAACTTGTGCCGCCATCCGCCCCCACATCAAGGGCGTAATGGACGTGCACCTGATGATTGCCCCCGTCGATCCCTACATCGAAGGCTTTGCCAAGGCTGGTGCAGATGTGATCACCGCCCATGTGGAGGCCGGTGCACATACTCACCGCACCCTGCAGGCGATCCGCGCGGCAGGCGCCAAATCTGGCCTGGCATTGAATCCCGGCACTCCGGTGTCCGAGGTTGAGTACTATCTCGACATGGTGGACCTGATTTGTGTGATGACGGTGAACCCTGGTTTTGGCGGGCAAAAGTTCATTCACAGCCAGATCGAAAAGGTCAAACAGTTGCGCGCACTGATTGGCGATCGTCCCATCCACATTGAGATTGATGGTGGTGTTGATCCGGTTACTGCGCCACTGGTTGCCGCTGCGGGGGCAGATGTTCTGGTGGCTGGCTCAGCAGTTTTCAAAGGTGGCTCTGTCAGCAACCCTGCCCCCTATGGTGAAAACATCCGCAACATTCGCGCAGCGGCCGAAGGCGTCTGGGCATAGGCGTTAGGTGTAGGGTGCGTGCTTGCACGCACCTTGACGCTACAGCGGTGCGCGCAAGCGCGAACCCTACATAAGCTGCGGGGCAAAGTGGTCCAACAGTTTATGCTTCAAGATCTTGCCTGTTGGCGCGGCGGGTAACGACCGGGCCATGACAATCCGCGAGGGTCGCTTATAGCCCGCCAGTTGGTCGGCAACAAAAGCGCGTAGATCAGCCTCGTCGGGTTCATCCCCATCTGCCACCTGCACAAAGGCAAGCACCTGTTCATCGCCCTGCACTCTGCGTCCAACAACAGCGGATTGCACCACCTGCGGATGAGCGTTCAGGGCTGCCTCCACTTCAGGTGGGAAGACATTGAACCCACCATGGATGATCAGCTCTTTGGCCCGGCCTTCAATGTGCAACATTCCAGTGTCATCAAGACGTCCCAAGTCGCCGGTCCGTAACCACCCATCATCATCAAGCACCTTCGCCGTTTCCTCGGCACTTTGATAATACCCCAGCATGACATGTGGACCGCGTGTCAGCACCTCACCCAGCCCGGCTCCGCCGCCTTCGACATCTTGATCTACTCGAACCTCGACCCCGGGCAAAGCAGGACCAACCGAGATGTCAGGATCCCCAATCAAACTACGGGTCGCACAGATGCCAGCGGTGGTCTCGGTCATGCCATACCCGTTTTGCAAGGCCACGCCATAAAAACCCTCTGCCCGGCGTTTCCAGTCCGGGTCCAGTGGCGCGGCCCCAGAAGAAACATAGCGCAGCGGGCAGTCTTGCAGGCTCTCATGACCCTGCTCGCGGGTGTATTGCATCAGCAAGGCGTGCATCTGAGGTACAGCCGACAGCAGTGTTACCCCACCCTGTAACGCCAGATAAAGTTTCGCAGGACTGAACCGTGTTTCAAGCCGCACCTGAGCCCCAATATAGATCGCAGCCGTCACCACCGAGGCCAAACCGAACACATGAGTCGTCGGCAACACACCATAGATGACATCTTCCTCCGTCATATCGCGCAGCTGGGCCGAGGTTTTGCCGCCAAAACACATATTGGCATGGCTCAGCATCACCCCCTTGGGAGCGCCGGTGGTCCCCGTGGTATACAGCAGCACGGCCAATTCCGGATCATCATGGGGCGTGCTGGGATAGGGTAACGCCAGATGCAACTGCCCCCAAACTCCTTCGCAGGGTACGGCGTTCAACCGCACGGCATGGCCTGCTGCCTCCTCTGAAACTCCAGTTGTGGCCAACAAGGCCGCTGGGCGCGCGTGGTCCAGAATTCGGTTTACTTCTGCCGCACTCATCCGGGCGTTCACCGGCACCGCTACGGCCCCAAGGCGCGAGATTGCAAACAATGCCGCCACCGCAGCACAGCAGTTTTCCGACAGCACAATCACGCGATCACCAGCTTCGACACCATGGGATCTAAGCTCAGCCGTCAGAGCCTCGCAGGCCACTGATAGATCGCGGAAATTCCAACGGGTTCCTGTTGTGTCAGAAAACGCCGGTGCGTTTGGACGAAGGGCGCACTGCCCATCCAGAAATCCATGCCATTTATCCACAAAACACTCCTTAAGTGGGCAGTCTCAGGCCCCTGAAACAGAAAATTCGGCGTATTGAGCGAAAGGCACTCTAGGTCACTTACATCCGGCACCAGTGCCCCCGATGGGCAGGGTTATTTGCGGTCGCCAGCCAACAGGTCGGCGCTCACGTTGACCATTGGTAAGGTATTCCACCATGTGATGACTCATTAAAATATGTACACTTAGTTAATCCTTTCATCTCTGCCGTGAATGTGACAGCGATCCAGTCTTTCCAGCAAATTGTGCTGGATCGCGACCGATTCTTCATGCTTTCGCCAAGGCGCACAGTGTTGTTAAATTTGAAATTTCTGGCAGCTCCCGGCTTTGGCAATCACTGCTCTCAGCCGTTCCACCTGACCAGCCAGCGTTCTAACGCGGCTTCGCAATCGCGTCGCGTCAATGGGATTTCAGCCGTTTTTACAGTTCTGGCAGGCCCACCCAAACCGTCACTCATCCAGTCTTTGACCGGGAGCTCCTCAACATCACCACGATGCACCCGCACCGTTTCAATGCTGACATCATCAATGCCACGCGCATCACAATCCAGCAGCAGGTTTTCGTGTCCCTTGAACACCACGCCTGTCAGGTCGCGCACCTGAACGCTGGTGCCAAACAGCTTGGCCTCGACGTGGATGCAGGCATCGATCTTGCTGCTGTAGAAATCGAATATACGATACAGTCGGTAGTCGCGGCTTTTCTGGTGTTTCTCGACATAGTCCTGTGCCAGCTCGGTGCAGATTGCATCGCGATCCACCCCGTCAGCCCAAGCCCCGGTGGCGGAAAAACTGATCAGAATTGCAAATAACCAACGCATACTCATCCCTCACATCATGAATATGTTGATCTTTGCGCGGAATGGTTTTGAAGTCCACTATTGAGGAAGCGCAGTGCACTTACTCATCCCCGTACGCGTTTGAAGATCCCCGTTGCCGTAGCCAGCAACGCACCATCCTCGTCTCGCAACTCTCCATTCACATAGGCAATACTGCGGCCTCCGCCGGTGGCTTTTGCTGTGGCGATCACTGGCCCAGACCGCGCGGCGGCGACATAGGAGATGTTCAGCGAAACAGTGACCAGATTGGGATGGCTTTCACGGTCAAAAAAGGCCGAAGCAGTGTTGCCGCAGACCACATCCAGCAGGGTAGCCACAATGCCACCGTGCAAGACTCCGATCCGGTTCTGGTGTTGTGGCTGCAGGTCCAGTGTAACCTCACACGACCCTGCCCGGGTATCCATTTGGGTGCGGTAGCCAACCAATTGCTGGCAGCCCGGGTCGTTGATCTCACGGAAGGGATCAGGTGGTGCTGAGGTCAATAAACTGCTCCAAGTGATAGTCGGCATCGCCAAACCGGTGGTCAGCCATAGTGATACGTTTTGCGATATGGGCGAGCTCGTATTCCTGGGTCATGGCAATACCGCCGTGCAGCTGGATCGTTTCTTCGGACACCAAACGCCCCGTGCGGGCGACCAAATTGCGGGCAGCTGCGATGTGCAGCTCGCGCTGGTACGGTTCACCCTCTAGATGGCCGGCTGCGTTGATGACGGCAGAACGCGCTTGTTCCAGCTCGATCAAAAGGTCGGCCATGCGGTGTTGCAGCGCTTGGAAGCTGCCGATAGGACGACCAAACTGCTGGCGGGTTTGCAGGTAGTCACGGGTCAGCACGGTTGCGGTCTCCATTGCACCCAGCGTTTCAGCGGCCAGAGCAACCGAGGCGGCGGCGGCACGTTCGGTAATCACCGGATAGGCCTGCCCGGCAACACCCAGTCGCGAGGATGCCCGTAGGGAGACATTATCCAATTCGACCTCTGCTGCGCGCCCACCTGCCAGTAAGGGATAGCCGCGCAGTGACAGGCCGGGTGTATCGGCAGGAACTAGGAACAGAGAGATCCCATCCTGATCCATCACCGCACCATCTTCACGAGCTGAGACAATCAGAAAACCGGCGGCCTCGGCATTGACCACAACCGCCTTGCGGCCAGACAGGACGATGCTGCCATCCTGCATCTTGGCGGTGGTTTGCACATGCGACAGGTCATATCGGCTGGCGGGTTCACCATGGGCAAAGGCAAGAAGCAGAGAGCCGTCGATCACCTGCTCCAGCAGGGTTTTCTGAGCCTCTGTTCCAAGGGCTGCAATCAACCCACCGCCAAGCACGGCACTGTCCAGAAACGGTTCTACCACACCTGCGCGGCCCAGTTCCTCGAATACCACGGCGATGTCAAAACCGGCACCGCCATAGCCACCCTGATCCTCGGTGAACAGTGCGCCGATGATACCCAGCTCCGCCAGTTGCGTCCAGATTTCGGCGCTGTATCCGGTATCGCTGTTCAGGATGTCGTTGCGCACTTGGGTGGTGTAGCGGTCAGTGAGGAACCGGCGCAGGCTGTCTTGCAGCATCTGGCGTTCATCCGTCAGATCAAAGTTCATGCGCCCCCTCCCAGTTTGACCTTGGCAATGATGTTGCGCTGGATCTCGTTGCTGCCGCCAAAGATCGACAGTTTGCGATTGTTGAAGTACTGCGCTGCAACATGGGTCGTGCCTTCGGGGCCAATGGGCGATTCATTGCTGCCTTCCACCGCTTCGGAGGCAAAGGGCATCGCGTAGACACCCGCAGCACGGCGGGCGAGATCGTTGATTTCCTGTCGGATTTGCGTGCCTTTAACCTTGAGCATCGAGCTTTCCACCCCCGGCGCCTGACCTTTGGCGGCCCCCGAAATGATCCGCAGGTTGGTGGTGGACATGGCCATCAAGTCAATTTCCGCGCGCGCTACGCGAGCGGCAAAATGTGGGTTTTCAATCAACGGGCGGCCCCGATGCATCTGGCTGCGGGCCAGCCGCTTCACCGCTGCCAGCCCGGCCTGACTGAACCCGACCCCAGCGATATTGGTGCGCTCATGGGTCAGTAGGTACTTGGCGTAGGTCCAGCCCTTGTTTTCCTCGCCGACCAGATTTTCCACCGGTACACGGACGTCGGTGAACCAAACCTCGTTCACTTCGTGAGTGCCATCCAGCAGGATGATTGGGCGAACTTCGACGCCCGGAGTATCCATGTCGATCAACAGAAACGAAATCCCGGCCTGCTGTTTGACGGTAGGGTCGGTGCGAACCAGACAGAATATCCAGTTGGCGTATTGCCCAAGTGTGGTCCAGGTTTTCTGGCCGTTGACTACGTAGGTGTCACCATCCCGCACCGCCTTGGTTTTCAGCGAGGCCAGATCAGACCCAGCGCCGGGTTCGGAATACCCCTGACACCACCAATCCTGGCTCGACAGAATTCGGGGTAGATAGTGATCTTGCTGTTGTTTAGAGCCGAATTTCTGCAAGACCGGCGCCAGCATCGACAGACCAAAGGGCACGATACGCGGCGCATGGGCGCGGCAACACTCGTCCTCGAATATGTGCCTCTGCACCGCGTTCCATTCACAGCCGCCAAACTCTTTTGGCCAGTTGGGGGCCAGCCAACCCTGTTCATTTAGCAACGCGTGCCAGCGCTCGTAGGTGTCTTTGCTAAGGCCCCGCCCATCGCGAACGGTTTGCGCCAATTCGGGCGGCAGCTTGTCAGCGAGAAACCCGCGCACCTCTGCACGAAAGGCCTGCTCTTTGGCAGAGAAACTCAAGTCCATGGACACTCCTCTTATCACTGTCTGGCTCGGCGGCACGCCGGGCAGCCCCCCCAAAAAAGGTCGAGCGCCGCCCTAATTTTATTGCCGTGACTTTAGTAGATCTCGAACAACCCAGCTGCGCCCATGCCGCCGCCGATGCACATGGTGACAACACCCAGCTTAGCGCCACGCCGCTTGCCTTCACGCAGGATGTGGCCGGTCATGCGGGCGCCGGTCATGCCAAACGGGTGGCCAATGGCAATTGAGCCACCGTTGACGTTGCATTTCTCGTCGTCGATGCCCAGCTTGTCGCGGCAGTAAATCGCCTGGCTGGCAAAGGCCTCGTTCAGCTCCCAAATGTCGATATCGTCTACCTTGAGCCCATGGCGTTCCAGTAAACGTGGTACTGCGAAGACCGGACCAATGCCCATCTCGTCTGGTTCACAACCCGCAACGCAGAAGCCTTTGAAGGCCCCCATGGCTTCAAAGCCCTGCTGCTCGGCTTGTTTGCTATCCATCAGCACCAGTGCAGCAGCCCCATCTGATAGCTGCGAGGCATTGCCGGCGGTGACAAATCCACCTTCGCGCACGGGATTCAAACCGCGAAGACCTTCGATCACAGTATTCGGGCGGTTGCAGTCATCACGGGCTACAGTTGCCTCGTGCATCGAGATTTCACCGGTTTCCTTGTCCTTGATCGCCATGGTGGTCTGCATTGGGACAATTTCATCGTCAAACAGACCAGCCTCTTGCGCGGCGGCAATACGCTGTTGACTGCGCAACCCGTATTCATCCTGTTTTGCGCGGGTGATGCCATAGCGTTCGGCCACCACATCTGCAGTTTCGATCATCTGCATGTAGATTGCTGGCTTGTGCTCAGCGATCCAGGCCTCCTTCGCGGGGCGCAGCTTAGGCTGCACCATCGAAATGCTTTCAACGCCGCCCGCAACCATCGGGCCTGCGCCCTCTGCGGTGATGGCGTTGGCCGCAAGGGCAACCGTCTGCAGGCCGGATGAACAGTAGCGGTTCACTGTCATACCTGCCGCCGAAATAGGAAGACCTGCCCGCATCGCGATCTGGCGGGCGATATTCCCACCTGTCTCGCCTTCTGGAAAACCACAGCCAATGGCGCAATCTTCGATCATACCGGGGTCGATCCCGGCCCGCTCCACCGCAGCCTGCACCGCATGGCCGCCCATGGTGGCACCATGGGTCATGTTGAATGACCCGCGAAATGACTTGGCCAGCCCGGTGCGGGCTGTTGAGACAATAACTGCCTGTTTCATATCAAGAGTTCTCCCGGTTCAGATCGTCAAACGTGCGGCCTTCGGCCACCAGTTGCTGCAATAGCGGCGCGGGCTGCCAGAAATAGTCGTCCTCTTTGGCGTAGGCCATGATATCCGCCAAAATGCCATCCAGCCCTTCGATGTCAGCCCATTTCAACGGACCACCGCGATAGCGCGGGAAGCCGTAGCCAAACAGCAGCGTCATATCCACGTCCAGCGGTCGCTGGGCGATGCCTTCGCCCACCACTTTGGCGGCCTCATTCACCATGGCGCACATGTAACGGCGGGTGATTTCGGCGTCCGTAAAGTCGCGTGGAGTGATCGCCAATTCAGCCCGGTTGGCCTCGATCAATGCAGGCACATCCGGGTTTGGCGTGCCACCGCGTTTGCCAGCCTCATAGACGTAGTAGCCCTTGCCGGTCTTTTGACCGAAATGGCCATCTTCGCACAATTTGTCAGGGAAACTGGGCACCCGTTCGCGAGCATCCCGCGTTGGTGCCAGTCGCTTGCGCGAGGCCCAGCCGATGTCCAGACCCGCCAGATCAGCAACTGCAAACGGCCCCATGGCAAAGCCAAACCCTGTCAGGGCTTTGTCGATCTGATAAGGGCTGGCGCCATCCAAGATCATATGATCAGCACAGGCGCGATAGGTGGACAGGATGCGGTTACCGATAAAGCCATCACAGACGCCAGCACGCACCGAAATCTTGTTCAACATCTTACCCAAGGCAAAACCAGTAGCGACCACATCAATGGATGTTTTGTCCGCGACCACCACTTCAAGCAATTTCATCACATGCGCAGGTGAGAAGAAGTGCAGGCCAATGACATCCTCGGGGCGTTTGGTACAGGCGGCGATTTCATTGACGTCCAGATAGGAAGTGTTGGTGGCGAGAACAGCGCCAGGCTTGCAGACCTCATCGAGTTGCGTGAACACGATTTTCTTTACCGACATTTCTTCGAACACGGCCTCAACAACCAGATCTGCATTGGCCAGAGAGGTGTAGTCGGTGGCCAGCGTCAGGGATTGGTTGGTCAGTGCTTCAAACTGATCTGCACTGATCTTGCCACGCTTGACGGCCCCTTGCAGGTTACCCGCAATCCGGTCTTTGGCAGCTGTGGCAGCCTCGTCGGTCATTTCCAGCATGGTTACACTCAGCCCAGACAACAGCGCCGCAGTAGCGATACCTGCGCCCATGGTGCCACCACCAATAACGCCGATATCCGCCAGCGCCCGGGGTGCAACGCCTTTCAGTTCGGGCAGCTTGGAAACCGCGCGCTCGGAGAAGAACGCATGGACCATGCCCAGCCGCTGATCCGAGTTCATCAGCTCCATGAACAATTCGCGCTCGCGCTTGATACCTGCTTCAAAACTATCAGCCTCGCAGGCAGCCTGTACCGCCCGCATGGCTGTCGCCGGGGACAGTTGACCCCGGCCCTTTTTCAGCAGCGTCTCATACCGCACGTCAAAATCGATGGCTTCAGGCGCGGGCATATCACCGACTGCACGGCGCGCTGCACCAGCGTCCAGCAATTCCTGTGCATAGGCCAGGCCGATTTCGCGTGGCTCGCCCTCGGTGACACGATCAATGATGCCTTTTTCCAGCGCTTCACCTGCCTTGATTGGACGACCAGAGGTGATCATGTCCAATGCAGCTTCGGTGCCAGCGACGCGGGGCAAACGCTGCGTGCCACCTGCGCCGGGCAAGATACCCAGATGCACCTCAGGCAATCCCATTTTGGCACTGGGCACGGCGATGCGGTAATGTGAGCTGAGGGCGACCTCTAGCCCACCACCCAGCGCAGTACCATGCATCGAGGAAACCACAATCAGAGGTGAAGCTTCGATCCGGTTACAAAGATCCGGCAGACCCGGATCCAACATTGGCTTGCCAAACTCGCGAATGTCGGCACCGGCAAAATAGGTGCGCCCGTCGCCATAAATCAGCACCGCTTTGGCCCCGTCATTTTCCGCCTGTTGGATGCCGGCCAGCAAGCCCTTTCGCACATCAACCCCCAATGCATTCACCGGGGGGTTCTGCGCAGTCAGCACCGCAATATCGCCTATTTTTTCGTATTTGATTGCGTTGCTCATCCGCTGTTCCTTTATCCGTGTGGGCGGCAAATGTGCAGCACCCTTATGTTAATCCGATCTAGACATAGATGAGCGCACCCCGCCAAGCCCCTAGCCCGGCGAGGGCGCCCATACCTCACGTCACTTGTTAACGATCTCTCAGTGCCGGGGCCAGATCAGATCACGGCCTGTTCTAACAACGGTTGACCTGCTGGGATCCGATCAAAGGCAAATGGCGACAGATCCAGCGTTTCATACCGCCCTGTTGCGATCCATTCGGCCAGGCCGCGTCCCATCGCCGGTGCTTGCTGCAGGCCGTGACCAGAGAAGCCATTGATCATCATGAAATTCGAGACCTCCGGATGGGCCCCGATGATCGCGTTTTGATCCAGCGTGTTATAGGCGTAGTGGCCAACCCAGCTTTGGATCAGTTTCAACGCCTCAAACTGCGGGATACGTTCTGCAATGGCGGGCCAGACTTTCTCCTCCCACAAAGAGTGGTCTTCGATGAAGTCATCAGGCGCGACTGCCGGATCTTCAAACGGCGGGCAGCCAGCCATGTAATACTTGCCTTCACTGCGCACATGGACCCCCGACGGGTCAACTGTCAGCGGCAGGTCAACGTCCAGCGGTCGCGCTGCCTCGAACACAAATGTATAACGCTTGCGCGGCTCCACCGGCAGTTCAAGCCCCGCCATCTGGGCGACCTGCCCGGCACGTGGACCTGCGGCATTGACCACGTGGCCCGCCCCGATCCGGGTGCCATCAACCAGCACAACGCCGGACACTTGATTGCCCGAGCGTGAAATTCCGGTCACTTCGTTGTTGATAAATTCAACACCACCAGCGCGTGCTTTGCGACGCCACCAGTCGAACATGCAGCCGCCATCAAAGTAGCCCTCATCCACCGGGTTATGACTGCCGATCCGAATGCCATCGAGATTATAGAACGGAAACTGTTCAGCCAGCATGTCGCGGGTCAGGATTTGGGTTCCGGCCCCTTCTGCAGCCTGCATCTGTTGCGCTGCCCGCAACACCTGCTCGCCCTCGGCGGTGGCCGCCAGATACATATAGCCAAAAGGCTGCATGTGAATTTCCGGAACGTCCGGGTCACCGCCCATGTATTGACGGAAATTGTGCACATAGTCGGCACCAAACTGGCTGACCTGAACGTTGATCGGCTGGGTAAACTGCTGGCGGATGCAGCTGTTACTATGGGCGGTTGAACTGAACTCATAGTCGGGCGCGCGCTCAACAACCAGAACGGTGCCATCAAAGTCCGGGCGATTGGCCAGGAACCAGGCCACCGAGGCCCCCATCATGGCGCCACCGATGATGACAACGTCATAGGATTTCAGTTTAGGTGTAGTGTCAATTTGCATGGGAAAAATCCGGCGTTAGAGGTCTTGCCAACAGCTGTATCCATGCGGCGCTGTTTGGCAAGCTCTGTGAACACCCTGCGGCCCATCGCGACCCGACGTCCTATTTCAATTTGACCGTTCCATCTGCCAGCCAGTCATCAAACACGTCCAGTGCTTGGGCCGTGAAAGCCGCGTCATTGATGTGGCAATCCAGCTTGGTCAGAGCCACATTTTCTGGGCATCGCGCCGTAATTTCATCACAGAAAGCGGCCAGTCCTTCCGCATCATGCAGGTCTCCACCGGGGCGGTCCCACTCGTTGCAGCCATGTTGCGGCAACAGCAAGGCAACGGGCGCTGTCGCGCTGGACAGCTTGTCACAGATCGAGCGCGCCACCTGTCGGCGTTCGTCAGCATCCAACACGGCCGAGGTTAGCAACCTGTTGTGGGCATGGGTGGGACGGTCGGCGAGCGCCGGTGGAGTCGGCTGCCAGCCAACAATGTCGATGAGGTCGTAACAACCCGGAGCCACCAGTTGTGGCGTTCCTGATCTACCCGCGTTGGTCATCCGGTCAGCCCCGGCGGACAACCCACCAAACATGTGGTTTGACACCTCTTGAGGTGCGAAGTCGAACACAGCGGCAAAGGCGCCTTCTGCCGCGAGACTTTCAAACGCCCGACCGCCCATGCCAGTGGCGTGAAATACCGCAACTTCGAATCCGCGTTCTTCCAACGCCGGCTTCAGGTCGACCATGTAGCGCAAAACGGTTTTACCAAAGGATGTCATACCGATCAGCGGGCGGTCGGGTTTTGGCGATTCCACCGCGCGCGCTGCGCCCAGCACCGCGCCGGCGGCCTGCGACAGCGAGGCTTTGCAGATGGAGTTCAGCCCATAGAGCCCGCCAGCCCAGAGGATCATCTGCACATCGCTGGGCAGACGTTCGGGTGGGATCAACGAAGAGAAGGAAACTGTGGAGACAACGTATTTTGGCACTCCAACCGGCAGCGCCGCGCAAAGATCCAGCGCCAGATCGGTGCCCATAGTGCCACCCAGAACGATCACGCCATCTATGCGCCCATCGCGGTACAGCTCCAGCGCCTTGGGAGCAGAGCCACGCGCCATGATCTGCATCGCGGTGTTTTCATCTCCAGAGTCGATGGCCTCTTGAATGGAGCTGCCACCCGCCTCAGCCACCTGATGTTTGCTGACATCCGTTGGCTGGCTTGGATCTCCCAACACGCTGACATCCATGGTCAGCACCTTGCCCCCCTGCCCGCGGATCACACCCGCCAGATAGCCAAGTTCTTCATCTTTGGTGTCATAGGTTCCGGCGACCAGAATTGTCTTGCTCATAGCTGTATCCACGCGGTTTTCAGATCTACGTATTTGTCGAGGGCATGCAGCGATTTGTCATGGCCGTTGCCCGACTGGCCGACCCCGCCCAGCGGCACGGTATTATCTGCGCCGCCATAAGTGTTCACATGTACCACCCCGGCGCGGATGCCTGCGACCATACGGTGGGCACGGCTGAGGTCGGCAGTCCAGACCCCTGAAGCCAGTCCAAAATCAGTGGCATTGGCCAATGTTAGGGCCTGTTCTTCACTCTCAAATTTAGTCACAGAAAGCACCGGTCCAAAGACCTCGCGCTGGAACAGAGCATGTTCTTGCGCCACATGGGTCACAATGGTTGGCGCCATATAGGTGCCCCCGGTGTCTTGCAGGATGCGGGTGCCCCCGGTGATCACCTGCCCGCCCTCGGCGCGGGCCATATCCATAAAGGACAGATTGCGGTGCAGCTGGTCCTCGGAATTCACCGCACCAATTTGGGTATTCAGGTCCAGCGGATCGCCTACCCGCAGCGCCTCAGCCTCACCCTTGAGCATTTCGACAAATTCGTCGTGGATGGAGGCCTCGACCAACAGGCGCGATCCAGCAACGCAAACCTGCCCTGAATTGCGGAATATGCCCGCTGCCGAGACCTTGGCGGCCTTGGCCAGATCCGGTGCGTCGGCAAAGACGATATTGGGGGATTTACCGCCCAGCTCCAGATAACATCGCTTCAGGTTCGAGGCAGCGGAAGCCTCGAGCAAGCGACGCCCGGTTGTGCCTGAACCGGTGAAGGTCAGGACATCAACGCCCATGGATTTGGACAGGGCTGCGCCGGTTTCGACACCGCTGCCCGTGACGACGTTCAACACACCGTCAGGCAATCCACATTCCGAGCAAATCTCTGCCAGACGCAACAAGGTGAGCGAGGCCGTTTCGGCCGGTTTCAGTACCACCGAATTGCCCATCGCCAATGCCGGGGCAAGCTTCCAGGCGCCGATCATCAGGGGGAAGTTCCACGGCACAATCGCCCCCACCACCCCGACTGGCGCGCGGTGCACAAGGCCCAGAACATCGGGCGCGGTCGGGGCGATCTCGCCGCCCACTTTATCCAGTGCCTCGGCATAGTAGCGGAAGGTTCCGGCGGCGGATCCCGGTTCGGCCTTGAAGGCCATGTTAAACTCTGTGCCGTTGTCCAGCACGCCCAGCACAGCCAGTTCCATCGCCTCAGCCTCGATCCGGTTGGCGATGGCGTGCAGCACCTTCTTCCGTGCGGCGGGGGACTGTTTGGACCAGCGGCCATCGTGGAATGCCCGCCGCGCCGAAGCGACAGCGTTCTCCACATCTGTTGCAGACGCGCCCTGCAGCGTGGTTAGAACAGATCCGTCAATCGGCGAAGTAACTTGGAGTGGCGCGCCCGAACCTGCTTGCCCCTTCCCTTCAAGAAAGAGCTTTTGCGGCGCAACATCAGCCCGCCGAAGTTTGTTGATGAGGTTTTGGTCTGCCATTCGGCCTCCTTGCGTTCCTTGCGGTCCTTCAACACGCGGATGGTATGGGCCACCAGAACGATAACGATGATGAGAAACAGGATGAACGCAACTGGGCGGTCAATGAAGTCCAGTGGTTCTTTCACGCGGGCCATGCCAGCCCGTAATTTGACTTCCATGATCCCGCCCAAAACCATGCCCAGAATGATCGGCACCGCAGGCAAGGATAGCCGTTTCAGGATATATCCAATCATGCCAAAGGCAGCGGCCATGACACAGTCGGTGGCCGAATTACGCAGGCTATAGACCCCGACAAAACTGAGGGTCAGGATACAGACGCCAAGGAAACGGTTGGGGATCTTTACCACTTTGATCAGCGATTTAGTCGCCATCAACAGGAATATCAGCACCAACACATTCAGGATCAGCAGGGCCAGATACAGCGCCACCACAAAATCCATGCGGTTCTGAAACAAGGCCGGACCCGGCACCACGTTGTGCACGTAGAACACCGACAGCATCATCGCGGTCAGCGCCTCACCGGGAATGCCCAGCGCGAGCAGCGGTACCATGGCGGCCGCAGGTACCGCGTTGTTGGCCGTCTCAGCCGCGATCAGGCCTTCGGAGGAGCCATTGCCAAAATCCTGTGGCCGTTTGGAGGTTTTCTGAGCGTAGGTATAGGACATGAACTGGGCGGTGAATTCTCCTACGCCCGGAATCATCCCCATCAGCACACCAAAGCTGGCCGACACGGTTGCGATCCGCGGGTGACGAGACAGTTCACGCAGTCCCTGGAACATACCGCCGCGCAGTTTGGTGAGATGCACCTTCTCGTCTTCATCCATCAGCAGAACAAAGGCTTGGGACAGGGCAAACAGACCCAGCACCACCACAATCAGGTTAATACCACTGCCCAGGAAATCCTGATCAAAGGTATAGCGTTGCGAGTATTTCACCGGTTCCAGCCCGATGGTCTGGATAAAGATACCAAAGGCCGCCAATGCGCCGGCAATCAATGCCTGGCCACGGTGGGCCACCACCACCAGAATGATCCCCAACAGCGCCGCGAGGAAGATTTCACGCGAGCCAAACAGGGGGGCCACCTTGGCCAGCAAGGGGGCAAACAGGATCAGGCAGACCACTGAGAACACGCCGCCATAGAAGCTGGCCGAGTAAGCCAACGACAACGCGCGCCGCGGTTCACCCCGTGCGGTCATCGGGTAGCCATCATAGGTGGTTAGCGCGTTCACTGCGGTACCGGGCGTATTGATCAGGATCGCCGGTATCGCGCCGCCATACATCGAAGATCCATAAATCCCCAGCAGCACGGTCAGACCAACAATCGGGTCCATCGAAAACGTGGCAGGAAGCAGGATGGCAATGGCCACCGCCGGTCCAACGCCTGGGATGGCGCCAATCAGCACCCCTCCGACCGAACCAGCCAGTAACGCCAGCGCCACGTCCCAACGCATGAGAATTTCGAAAGCGGAAAGAATAAGATCCATCAGAGATACAGTATAAAGAAGCTGCGCAGAGCGCCGGGAAGATACTCATAGATCGCGCCGCCGGGGATTTTGACGCCCAACAGGCTCTTGAACAGCACCACAGTCAGCAGTGCAAAGCCGAGGCTCAGCCCCATCATCAAGCGGCCGCGATAGCCCATGCGCCAGCTTAGTGCCGGAACAAAAGCCAGTGTCACTGGCAGATACCCAAGCAGTGGCACTGCCAGGACATAGGCCATGAACCACAGCACATATTCGAGAACCTTGCCCCAGTTGCGCACTTCGTGCATGTCATAGCGGCTGACCCGGCGCCAAGGCAGCAGGTACAGATGCAAGCCACCCATGAGCAGCATGCCCCCCAATCCAACTGCTGGCCAAAACCGAGGCTGGGCTACAAACTTTGTTTTTTCAACCCATCGGGTTTGACCCGTGATCTGGCTGAGCAGCAGCAGGGCAATAACCACAAAGGCCAGGGCAAAAACCAGCTGTCCGCGTCGGGGTCCGACAAATCGGTGTTCACGTTCTGAGGGCATGTCAGGGATCTATCGTACAGTGTGGGCGGGCCAGAAGATGCACCTCTGGCCCTGCCGTTGATTACTGGAGCAGTTCGCCGATACGGGCGATGGTATCGATGTCGGCGGCCACACGAGTTGCCGATTCATCCGCACCCTGCCAGTAGACCAGCGCGCCGGTTTCCTTGGCAACGGCCTGGGCACGGTCGCTCATCACGGTTTTCTGTGCCACAGCGATGATTTTCTCGCGGACGTCCTGTGGGGTGTCCTTGGTCACAAACAGACCATTCCACAGTGCGATGTTCAGGCTATCGTCCAGCTCACCAATGGTGGGGGCGTCCGGCACCAGTGCGATACGTTCATCGGTGATCGAGACCAGAACTTTGACCTGATCCAGACAAGGCAGGATCAGCTGCAACGTGGTGTTGATCACATCGGCATCACCCGAGGCCAGCGTGTTGCAGTCCAGCGCGTCAAAGGCCGCATCCGATCCCCAGCTAAACCCGGCATTGACCGCAAAGGCCTTGGTCACTTGGGTTGGGGTCAGAACATCGCCAAAGTGGCCCAGCGCCACGTCGTTGGATTTGGCGTGCTCAGCCAGTTCAGCCATTGATGAGTACGGCGCGTCGGCGCTGGTGGCGATGACAAATGGGTAGGTCAGGAAGATCCCAAGCGGATCGAACTTGGCCGGGGTCAGTGGTGGGATGTCGATCTGGTGGCCGACAACCGGCACACCAATCACAAACGACCCCACGGTGTAGCCATCCGCCGGTGCATTGGCGACTTCGATAGCGCCGGGGAATGGACCACCACCTCCACCGGGTTTGTTCACAACTGCCGCTGCGACGCCGTATTCCTTTTGGAAGTCATCGGCGATCATCCGTGTCAGCACATCCTCTAGATCACCGGGAGGCCACGGCACGATGAAGTTCACCGGCTTTTCAGGATATTCCGCTTGGGCCGCCCCAACGCTGAGTGCGATGGCTGCTGTGGCCAATGCGCCCTTGAACAGATTGCTCAGTTTCATGTGATCCTCCCAGATACATTTCAATAGCTGGTTCATTATTTGAACCGTTGGTTTGAATTTAGATTGACAGCCTACCCACTTATCTGTCAACAAAATTGCATCAACGGCGCATCTTTTTCCTGATGGGCCCTCCTAAGCACCCAGAAACGGAGCCCGTACAGCAACATGGGAACAGTATCCAAAGCCCTGTCTTTGCTGACATATTTCAATCACGGCAGGACCGAAATCGGTCTCAGTGATCTGACTCGCCTATCCGCGATGAACAAGGCAACTGTCTATCGGTTGATGACGGAATTGACGGAATCAGGATTCGTTGAACAGGCAGGAAGTGACAGATCGTACCGGCTCGGCCCACAAGTTCTGCGTCTTGCCGCACTGCGCGAAGCGGCCGTTCCCATCCTGTCGGTGTCGCGCCGGGTGTTGCGTGATCTGAGTGATGAAACTGGCGAAACCACCCACCTGTCACTTGTACAGGGCAGCCAGCTGAATTCGCTATCGCATGCCTATTCGCCACGCCATGCCACTAAGGTGATGATGGAAGACGCCGAGGTTCTGACCTATCATGGCACCGGATCAGGACTTGCAGTGCTGGCCTATGCCGCGCCTGATTTTATCACCCAAGTGCTGGCACAGCCTTTGCAAGCCCATACCGCGCAAACCGAAACCGACCCTGACCGGATCCGCAGCCAGATTGCATCCGTGCAGGCCTGTGGCATGGCCCAGTCGATTGGGGGGTTTGAGGCGGATGTGCATTCTCACGCGGTGCCGATATTTGGCCCCGACCAGCAGCCGATTGGGGCACTTGCTGTCGCCGCACCAGTGTCCCGCATGAGCGCAGAGCAAAAGCAGCTGATCCCAGAGGCCCTGTACCGCGCAGGTCAGACCCTAACCCATCGCATTGGTGGGTCTTCGCCCGCCAGCTATCCGCAAAACGCGCCGGGATGACCCGTCGCCCGCACAGATACCAACCCCCGCTACAGCTGGGGGCCAGTCAGGAGCAAACCCGATGAAAGATTCCAACTTCCTCAAGGAAATGAACGCCCGCTCGATATGGCATCCCATGACCCATCCGGCCGACAGCCTTGCAAACCCGCCGGCCATCATCACTGGCGCCGCCGGCGTACGCATCACCGACATCGACGGCCATGAAACCGTTGATGCTGTTGGCGGGCTGTGGAACGTCAACCTTGGATTTTCTTGTCAGCCGATCAAAGACTCCATCGCTGCGCAGCTTGATGTTTTGCCCTATTACTCCACCTTTCGCGGCACCACCAACGATCAGGTGATTCAGCTCGCCGAAGAGCTGCGTACCTTCTTTGAGCCAGATGGGCTGACTCGCGCCTTTTTCACTTCAGGCGGATCGGATTCGGTGGAAACCGCGCTGCGACTGGCGCGCCAGTATCACAAGATCCGCGGGGAAGCCGGGCGCACCAAATTCCTGAGCTTGAAAAAGGGCTACCACGGCACCCACATGGGCGGCGCATCGGTCAACGGCAACGCCAACTTCCGCACTCAGTACGAGCCGCTGTTGCCCGGCTGCTTTCATATCCCCGCACCTTACACCTATCGCAACCCGTTTAACGAGAGCGACCCGGAGCGACTGGCGCAGCTGTGCCTTCAGGCCCTGGAAGACGAGATCGCCTTTCAGGGCGCCGGCACTATTGCTGCCTTTATCATGGAACCCATTCTGGGGGCTGGTGGTGTGATCCCCCCTCATGCCAGTTTTATGCCTGGCGTACGTGAGATCTGTAGCCGTAATGGTATCCTACTGATTGCCGATGAGGTGATCACCGCTTTTGGTCGCACTGGCAGCTGGAGTGGCTCGCGTCACTGGGGCGTGCAGCCTGATTTCATGTGCACCGCCAAGGCGATCACCAATGGCTATTTCCCCTTTGGCGCGGTGATGATCGCCGAAGGCGTGGCAGAGGTGTTTGAAAACGATACCACAGGCAAGGCCGCAATCGGCCATGGCTATACTTACTCCGGCCATCCGGTTGGCGCCGCTGCTGCACTGGCCTGCCTTGAGGAAACCAAACGCCTGAATGTACCGGACAATGCCGCTGCGCGCGGTACTCAGCTGTATCAGGGTCTGCTGGAGCTGCAAAAGAAATACAGCCTGATTGGTGATGTTCGTGGCGGACATGGATTGATGTGCGCCATGGAGCTGGTCTCAGACCAGGCCAGCAAAACCCCTATCGACAAGAAAACCATCGGTGCGCTTCAGGAAGCAACCTATCAAGCCGGTGCAATGGTGCGGGTTTCGGGGCCCAACATCATCCTGTCACCGCCCTTGGTGCTGACTGAGAGTGACGCCAATGTCATTCTCACAGCGCTGGACGCCGGCTTTGCCGCTGTTGCCTGACCTTTCAGTAGGCCACAACCGCGCCCGTCCGTAGGGGGGGCGCCACCAGATACCATGGCGGGCCCGAAGCATGCTTCGGGCCCGCGCTGTTCATCGCGCCGCTGCGCGGCGCAGAGGTGAAGGACTGTCAGGTCCCGACGGACATCAATTCTGGGATCCATCGCGGCGCCACAGCCCGAAAAGTGCGAGCCAATAGCCTGCAAACAGAGCCACTTGGATCCAATATGGCATCGTACTTTGGTCTGGCGTTAAAACCTCAGCCAAGGCTTCGGAAAGGTTGACCGAAGACAATCCAAGAATCGTCACCCCCATGACCACCAGCGCAGTTGGCACCGCGTCGCGGCGACGCGCAGCTTGATAGAACAGCGCGACATAAGCCAGCACCGCAAAGCTGATGATCTTGTCCTTGTAGCCATAAAACGGGGTGTCGTAATACACGAACAGCAGTGGATACTTCAACCCAAAGAAATGCGCCGCTGCCATACAGCAGAAATACAAAGCACCTGCCATAAAGGCGATACGTGTCAGAGAGGAGTTCATGGGGATGATTGCCTTGAAGGGTTTGTAATTCGTGTCACGCCTCTGGCACAGCCAGAACCAACCCGTCCAGATCGGGGTGGGCTTCAATCTGACAGCTCAACCGGCTGTTGCTGCGGCGGTCTCCGTCGGCCATGTCCAGCATGGCGTCCTCAAAATCACCAACCTCACCGGTTTTGTCCGCCCATGCATCGTCAACATAAACGTGGCATGTGGCGCAGCTAAGCGTGCCGCCACATTCGCCCACCACCCCTTGCACATTTTGTGCGACAGCCGCCTCCATCAGATTTTGGCCATAGTCGATTGTTGCCGCAACGGCAGAGCCGTCCGGCAGGTTCCAGGTCACTTTCATGTGGCTTACTCCTCAAACAAAATGAACATAGAAGTCGCGCAGCCCATCACCTTCGAGGTCCCGGGTTTTACGCACTTCTTTTTGCTTCATGTAGACATGGTTGGCGACCAGCTCCGCCCCCACCGCTTCAGTCAGGACTGTATCGCGCTGCAGGTCCGCAGCGGCCCCTTTCAAATCGATTGCAGTGCCTTCGCGGGCATCTGTTCGGTCAAACCCATCACCGGTTTCCATCGGAGGCAGCTCATAGCCTTTTTCAAACCCCAGTCGCGCCGCCTGTAGCACTGCCGCTGTGGCGGTATAGGGGTTGGCCGAAGCATCTGCCATCCGGTGTTCCAACCGCGCCTTGGCTCCGCCCTCGGAACTGATACGGGTGGTCACATTGCGATGATCGCCGCCCCAGTTCTGCCAATAACCCGACAACGATCCCGGTTGCAGCCGCATATAACTGTTGGCGGTGGGCGCAATCAGCCCGGCCAGCCCTTTGTGATGGTGGATCATCCCACTCAGGCAGCCGCGAGCCAAGTCGTTCATATGCTCCGGCCCTCCGCGCGGGCCTGACGACAATGCGTTGCCGCCCGCCCCATCCGCAAACGAGAAATTGACATGCATGCCAGAGCCACCGGCCTCGGGAATGGGTTTGGGCATAAAGGTCAACACGATGCCATATTCCAGGGCAATTTCGCGCGCCATCAGGCGGAACAACACAATATCGTCCACTGCTTTGACCGCGTCGCCAAAGGTCAACACATACTCAAATTGCGGGCTGTCGAATTCCGCGGTGATCATTTCCAGCGAGAATCCCATCTCGTCCGCCATCGCCCAAATTCGATCATTGAACCGCAACGGATCGGCAAAGGGGCCTGTGCCATAAACCACCCCACCGGGGGCGTCATAGGGCACCAACCGCCCGTTGTCGTCTGCTTGCAGCGCAAAAGCCTCGAGCTCAATCCCGACCTTGGGGGTCAGCCCATGTTTCTGCCAGTCTGCCACCGCACGTTTCAGCGTGCCACGTGGGCACAACGGTAGTTTGGCACCCTCGTCATCATACAGGTCTCCCAACACAATTTTGGTTGAGGCATGCCAACTGTCGCGGATATCGTCATGGCGCCAACGCAGCTCCATATCCGGCAAACCCTGTTTAACCATTGATCCCGGCGCGTCCAAAAGATCGCGGTCATAGTGAGTACCAAACACAGATCGGCAAAACCGGGTGCTGTCATCGCCAATTTTTGAATGTGGCAGGTATTTGCCACGCATGATGCTTAGATGATCGCAAAATAATGCGCGCAGACGGGTTTTCATATTGGTGTCCTTTCGAGTTGGACCAATTGGCATCTGAGTAGGGTGTCACGCCTGACCAATTCCGCCAAGGTCAGGCGTGACCCGGCTTAGCAGCCAGGCAAACAACCCGATTGTTAAGCGCGCGTCACTCGTACCGGCAGCGATTTAATACCGCCGACGAAGTTCGAGCGCAGGAATTGCTGCTGGCCATCGGGTTCGATGGATTTAATCCGCTTGGCCAGTTCCTGAAACAGAACGGTTACCTCCAACCGGGCCAGCCACATCCCCAGACAGACATGCGGACCGCCCTGCCCAAAGGCCAAGTGTTTATTAGGGCTACGCATCAAGTCGACCCGGAACGGGTCGTCAAATACCGCTTCGTCGCGGTTGGCTGAGGACCACCAGTACAGCACCTTATCGCCTGCGCGGATGGTCTTGCCATGCATATCGAAATCCTGCGTTGCCGTGCGCCGGAAATACAGAGCTGGCGTCGCCCAGCGAATGATCTCATCTGCCGCAGTGTCCCAAACATCACCGCCTGCCTGCATTTGCGCCAGCAGTTCAGGTTGATGGCACAGGGCTTGAAGGCCGGCCGCAATGGAATAGCGGGTGGTGTCGTTTCCTGCCGCCACCACCAAACAGAAGAAGTTGCGGAACTCTGCATCTGAAATCACCGAGCCATCTTTGGCGGGTTGCAGGATCATGTTGAGAATGCCCGAAGTGTCTCCGGCGGCCTCTTTCTTGGCCATCAAATCCTTGGCGTAAATGTACAGTTCTGCCCCAGCCGGAGAGTTGAAGGGCATCATCCGGAACTCATCCGTTTGCATTTTGTCCAGCACATGGCTGGTAAAGTCGGGATCGGTATTGGCGATCAGCGCGTCGCCCTTTTCCACCAACCATGGCAGATCCTCTTGCGGCAAACCAACAACCCGGCCCAACATCCTCATTGGCAGCTGACGTGCAATCTCTTTGACCGCATCAAAACTGCCCTTCTCCAAAGCTGGATCAAGGATTTCAGCGCAGAGGTCGCGGATTTCCTGCTCGTATTGCGCCATCATGGTTTTGGAAAAGGCTTTGAGCAATTTCATCCGGGTTTTGCTGTGCTCTGGCGCGTCTGTTTCCTGAAAAGTGCGCCGGGCCATATATTCTTCGTAGCTCTGGTCTTCCATGCGGATGCCCCGCGCCGAGGAAAACACCACAGAATTTTTGTTCATTGCAGCAATGTCGGCGTGGCGCGTGATCGACCAGTAGTTTTCACCACCTTCATATTCAGTCCAGTGCAGCGGGTCATCGCGGCGCAGCCGGGCAAAGGTGTTGTGCGGTGCGCCCTGTGCAAAGGCATCGTGGCTACTGAGATCGGCGTACCCGTCGTCAGTTGGCGTCCAAAGGGTCATGTTGGGCCTTTCCAGATTTACTTGCTTTGTGTATATTAATGACAGCTATAAATATGTAAATGAAAAACTTGTAGGTAAATCCATGCACTTGGCCATTCTGATGACCAATACCGATTCCGGAGACTTTGCCGATAGCCATCCCAAAGATGGTGAGAAATTCACCAACCTGGTCCATATGGTACGTCCAGGTTGGGAAGTTTCGGTATTCCCGGTGAAGGACGGTGAATTCCCGGATGATATTGCGGGATTTGATGGCGCGATGATTACTGGCAGCCCAGCCTCGGTGCGTGGTGATCATGACTGGATTCCGCCACTGCTGCAGTTGATCCGTGATATGAATGATAAGCGCCACCCTCTGTTTGGGGCCTGCTTTGGCCATCAGGCCATCGCATTGGCGCTGGGTGGGTCGATGGCGCAAAACCCAAAGGGTTGGGTGCATGGGTTAACCCACAATACAATCGTGGCTCGTCCTGAATGGGGGCAAGACCTGCCAGACCAAGTTGGACTTTATGGCTCACATATTGAATGCGTGACCGATCTACCGAAGGGCGCGGTGCAAATCGCTGAATCTGATACGATGATCACCGGGTTTGCGATGGGCAATCATATTTATACAACCCAACATCACCCGGAAATGAGCCACGGTTTTATCTCTGCCCTGACCGAGGAATTACGTTCAACTCTTGGACCCGAAGTTTTTGAACGCGCCATAGAAAGTTTACAGGCCCAATCAGATCAACAGGTGTTTGCCGAAAGCATTGCCAGGTTTTTTGAACAGGGTCGTCGCTGGTCAACGGTGCGTGCAAGCACGCACCCTACACCCGGATCACAACGACATCAGTCTGTGTAGGGTGTGTGCTTGAACGCACCACCACCCCGGCCAAGGTACTCAAACCGTGAGGTCAGCCAAGAGCTGCCAACAAGTCCATGACGGTTACCTGATCAAATTGAACATGGGACGCCATCGCGGCCTCGGCCCCGGTACGATCATGGGCAAAGATCAAGGTGGCAATCTGACGATGCTCCCGTGCGGATTGGGCGATCGAGCCGGGGTAGCGGTAGCGCGCCCGGTAATAGGCCATCAATTTGCGGGCATTGGTCTTGATCATCTCAACCAAAAACGCATTTCCAGCGCCCAGTGCCACGGTCTCGTGAAACTTCAGGTTCAGTTGGTAATAACCATTAGGGTCACCATCTCCCTTGGCTGCAGCGTGAATCTCGCAGGCGGAAACTGCTGCTTCCAATGCCTCACCTTGTGCTGGTGACAATCGGCGAGCCGCAAGACCCGCGGCCTGGCCCTCCAACCTGGCGTGGACTTCCAGAATAGCCAGAAACTCTTCCAGCGTTGGTTTGAACAGAATTGCGCCCTTGCGCGGCAAACGCCGGATCAATCCAGTGGCTTCCAGCTGTATAAACACCTCCCGCACAGGCGTACGGGACACACCATGGCGCGCCGCCAGTCCGGCCTCATCCAAGACATCGCCGGGATTCAATTGCCCACAATCAATATCCGCAAGGATTGCGTTCAAGAGCTGCTCTGTCTGCCCGGCCATAACTCTGCCCCGTTTGGTGTTTTCCCTAGACTATTCGCAGTATAACGCTGAAACAACAAAGAGTGTGTCATAGGGGCTCTGCCCCCGCCTTCGGCTCCCCCGGAGTGCTTTCAGCAAAAAGAAACCAAAGGTCAGGCGTCTTCACGCATCCACAAGTACAGAGGTAGCGCCAAAGATAGGCCAACTGTAAAACCTGCGGGCAGGACCAGCCACCAATGCTGCAGGCTCTGTCGTTGGGCGTCCTGCCAGCTCCAGACCCAGAACACGACCATTGAGATCAACACATCGGCGGAAAACCCAGCGGCCGCGCCATTGGCAAACAGCCCCAGAATAAATGCATTAATATCAAGTCCATTCAGGGCAAAGAACGAACCGAAGAACAGCCAGGGCACAAGTGTCCCAATCACGGCTGCAGCGACGTAAAACCTGCGCATAGCTTTCTCTCTCACTGATCTGTGGTGTTCTGGGGCACAGGACCGCGGTATTTCACGGTCAGCCCGGCATCAATTTCGTCCGGTTCATAGACCCCAAGCAGAATACCTTTGCGCCCCGATTTGCCGCGGCCTGACATGATCTGCTCATCCGACAGTGTAATCCGTTGAGACATTCGCAGCGCCCATTGGTGCAGCCTTTCGTACATCATCTCGCGGACGTCAGTATGTTCTGCACTGGTACCTAGGTCGACCAGCTCGTTGGGATCGGCTTCCAGATCAAACAGCATGGGCCGCAATCCGCCTTCGGCGTGCATCAACTTCCAGCGATGGTCCGTCACCATGAACAGCCGGGCATCTTTGGGCGCCAACCCCAGTTTTGCGCTTAATGGCATTGTGGAATAGTCGAATTCGGCAACAGCATAGTCGCGCCATTCCGGGCTTTCGCCGTGCAGCCAAGGCTGTAAGGATCGCCCTTCCAGAATATGCGGCACAGGCGCACCTCCCGCGACCTCCAGAAAGGTTGGTGCCAGATCAATGGCCTCGACCAGTGCGTCACAGGTGGAGCCGCGGCTGACGTCAGCCTGTTCTCGTGGGTCGTAGATGATCAGGGGCACCTTGATCGACGGCTCATGAAACAGGTTCTTTTCGCCCAGCCAGTGATCACCCAGATAGTCGCCGTGATCCGAGGTCACTACAATCATGGTATCCTGCATTTGGCCGCTCTGTTCCAGATAGGCAAACAGCCTTCCCATCTGATCATCGGCCTGTTTGATCAGTCCCATATAGGCCGGGATCACTTTTTGGCGAACTTCATCCCGAGAGAAGGCCTTGCCGATTTGGTTGTTCATCATACCATCGAACACCGGATGCGCATCCTCGCGTTCAGCATCCGAGCGCACAACGGGCAGCACATGTTCCGGGCCATACATATCGTGATACGGCGCGGGCACGATATAGGGCCAATGAGGTTTGATATAGCTGAGATGCGCGCACCACGGACCTGTCGCCTGTTCTATAAACTCTATTGCTTTGGTGGTGAGCCAGGGCGTTTCACTGTCTTCTTCAGCAATATTGGCTGGTTTGTCTGCATTGGCCATAAACCAACCCGACGCAATGTCATTGCCTTCTACCCCGGCATTGGCAAAATCATTCCACGGATTTTCACCCGGATAGCCCTTAGATTTCAGGTACTCATTATAAGGACTGCGCTTTACGTCATAGCAACCGTCCGGCCCTTCGGCCCAAAGCCCATCGTCGCGTACCCAGGGGTCAAAGCCACATTCGCTTTGGCGCACTCCGATCACGCTATCCGGGGCCAGCCCCAGCCGCTCCATGCCTTCAGCATCTGCCACCATATGGGTTTTGCCGATCAAATGGCAGCTCATCCCGGCCTTGCGGAGATGATCGCCCATGGTCCATTCGCCCACCCGCAGCGGGTAGCTGTTGAACTGCACCCCATGGCTGGAAGGATAGCGGCCGGTATAGCTGCTCATTCTTGACGAGCCACAGGTGGGCGATTGCACATAAGCGCGGGTGAAACGGACGCCCTTGTCGGCCAGCGCGTCGATATGTGGGGTGTGCAAATGCGGATGACCGGCGCAGCTAAGGTAGTCGAACCGCAACTGGTCAAACATGATGTAGAGAATGTTCATATCGGCCCTCCTCCGGCGCAGTGCATCTGATGAACAAGTGAAGGAAAATGAGGGACGGTGCAAACTAGTTTGGGCCAATGCTCAAAATTGCGGCTACATTCGGTCCGAGCCCTCGTGTTACTCCCCCCTTAACAATTACGTCTTCGGTCCTTAGCTTGACCCACAAGCAGACCTTATTTTGAGTATTTTCATGTCAGCCTCCTTTGTTGAAGTATCTATTCGCCCTGCCCGCCTCTCAGACTGTTCCAGCCTTGCGGCCCTTTCAATTGAGGTTTGGCTCGGCACCTATATCCGCGAAGGCGTAAATGCGTTCTTTGCCGACTATGTCTTGGCCCACTACACCGTTGAACAGTTCGCCAGGGCCCTGAAAGATCCGGCCGAACGCGTGCTGGTTTCCGAAAATTCGATTGGGATTGATGGCTACATCCGGATCACCAACGATCAGCCCTGCCCCGCCAACCATCCGTCAACAACCGAGATCACAACCCTATACGTGCAACCGCGACATCATGGAAATGGCATTGGCCAAGAATTGCTACACGCTGGACTGGACCTCTGCCGAGAGATCGAATGGGACACACCGTGGTTGGCTACGAACTCTGAAAATACCAATGCACTCTCGTTTTACAAAAAGCAGGGCTTCACAATTGTTGGGCAGACCCATTTTGAAATCGAGGATCAGCGATATTGCAACGAGGTTTTCGCTGTATGCGCATGATCAATTGGCTTCTTTAGACGCAAACAGGTAAAAATCATGATTATCAGACCCTCTCTTCCTACAGATGCACCGGGTATCAGCCGCGTGTTGACGGCCTTAACGGCCGCTGGGCTTCGCGTTTCGCCAAGTGACACCGATTTTGCCCTTAACAACTACATCGAAAACCCAAACGGGATTGAATGCAGCGTGGCGACGGATCCAGAAGGTTCTATTCTGGGCTTTCAAGCCCTTTTGATGGCAGTTGAGGGAAACCACTACGGGGTGACACCTGGCTGGGGAATCATTGGCACCCATATTCACCCAGAGGCAATCCGTCAGGGCATAGGCGGCAAGTTGTTCATTGCGACGCGAAGTGCAGCCCTGAAGGCCAATCTAAAGTTCATCGATGCAACGATCCAAAACTACAATACCGGCGGTTTGGCCTACTATGAGTCAGTAGGCTTTCGCACTTACGAGACAAACGAAGACGCAATCCGCAAGGTCTTTGATCTCAGCTGAGCCCACAGACGTGTTACAAGAAATCTGAAAGTCTGGAATTTTTGTTACATTCACCTTGCCGCGAATCACATTACTTCCTATTACTGACCTAACGGTCGGCTTATTAAATGCCGCAACAGGAGACGCGAACACCATGGATGCATTTATCTGCGACGCTACCCGGACCCCGATTGGACGATATGGCGGGGCGTTATCCTCTGTGCGCACCGACGATCTTGCTGCCACTCCGATTGCCGCGCTGAAGGCCCGTAATCCACAAGTGGACTGGGCCAGCATCGATGATGTCATCTTTGGTGACGCCAACCAGGCTGGCGAAAGTAACCGCAACGTGGCCCGCATGGCCGCGCTTCTGGCAGGTCTGCCAACAGATGTTCCCGGCACCACCGTGAACCGGCTTTGTGCATCGGGCATGGATGCGGTTGGCATGGCGTCTCGCGGCATCCGTGCGGGCGACTATGACATGGCGATTGCTGGCGGTGTTGAAAGCATGAGCCGAGCACCCTTTGTGATGCCCAAGCAAACCGCAGCCTTTGGCCGCAGTAACGCGGTGTATGACACCACCATTGGCTGGCGCTTTGTAAACAAGAAGATGCACGAGATGTACGGCACCGACTCGATGCCGCAGACGGCAGACAATGTGGCCGCCGACTACAATATCAACCGCGAAGATCAGGACGCCTTTGCCGCGCGGTCACAAGCCCGCTGGGCCGCCGCACACGAGGCTGGCCTGTTTGGCGATGAGATAACTCCGGTTTCCGTGCCACAGCGCAAGGGTGACCCGATCATTGTCGACACAGATGAACACCCCCGCCCCGGTACTGGTGCTGATAAATTGGCCAAGCTGCGCGGAGTGAATGGTCCCGACCTGACGGTGACTGCGGGCAATGCCTCCGGCGTAAATGACGGTGCCGCCGCAATCCTGATGGCGAACGAAGCCGCCGCCGCCAAGAACGGGCTAAAGCCGATGGCGCGCATCGTGGGCATGGCCGCTGCTGGGGTTGAACCGCGTATTATGGGCATTGGCCCGGTTCCTGCCACCCGCAAGGTGCTGGCCCGCACCGGGCTGAGCATTGAGCAGATGGATGTGATAGAATTGAATGAGGCCTTTGCATCGCAAGGGCTGGCGACATTGCGGGAGCTTGGCCTGGCCGATGACGCACCCCATGTAAACCCCAACGGCGGTGCCATCGCGATTGGCCACCCGCTGGGGATGTCTGGTGCTCGGCTGGTGCTGACCGCTGCTTATCAGTTGCAACGTACCGGCGGGCGCTATGCGCTGTGCACCATGTGCGTTGGCGTTGGACAGGGCACCGCCCTGATCCTGGAACGCGTATAAAGCGCAATCCGAAAAGTGGGGGCCGGTTTTCGGCCTCCATTGCGCGACAGAAAACTTGGAGATCTGACTATGTATGCACAGATGGTAAAATCCGAAGCAGCCCAAGACGACCCCGAAAAGCTGGCAGCTTTTCAGGCGCGTATTGATGCGGGGGAGAAGATCGAGCCCAAGGACTGGATGCCTGCGGCCTATCGCAAGACGCTGATCCGTCAGATCGGCCAGCATGCGCACAGTGAAATCGTTGGCCAACTGCCCGAGGGCAACTGGATCACCCGCGCCCCGACACTGGAGCGCAAAGCAATCCTGCTGGCCAAGGTTCAGGATGAGGCTGGTCATGGGTTGTACCTGTACTGTGCTGCGGAAACTCTGGGTGTGTCGCGGGATGAAATGACCGAGATGCTGCTGGATGGCCGCATGAAGTACTCGTCGATCTTCAACTACCCCACTCTGAACTGGTCCGACATCGGTGCGGTTGGCTGGCTGGTCGACGGTGCTGCGATCATCAATCAGGTACCACTTCAGCGGACTTCCTTTGGCCCCTATAGCCGGGCAATGATCCGGGTCTGCAAGGAAGAAAGCTTTCACGCACGTCAGGGATTTGATGCCATCCGCAAGATGGCCGAGGGCACGCCAGAGCAAAAGAAGATGGCGCAGGATTCAGTGAACCGCCTGTGGTTTCCGGCGCTGATGATGTTCGGCCCGTCCGACAAAGAGTCGGTGCACTCAGAACAGTCGATGGCCTGGAAGATCAAGATGAACACCAATGACGAGCTGCGTCAGAAGTTCGTCGACCAGACCGTGCCACAGATCGAATTCCTGGGCCTCGATCTGCCAGATCCAGGCATCAAGTGGAACGAAGAGCGTGGCCACTACGACTATACCGACCCCGACTGGTCTGAGTTCTTTGACGTGATCAAGGGCAACGGCCCCTGCAACGTGGACCGGCTCGCCGCCCGCAACAAGGCCTGGGACGATGGCGCCTGGGTACGCGACGGATTGATGGCCCATGCGCAAAAGAAACGCGCCGCAAAAACGGCAGCCGAGTAATGTCTGAGAACCTGACAAACAGCAGATACCTGATCTCCTCGTTCAGCGCGCGTTGGGCGCTGACGGTAGTCCTGCTGTGTCTTCCTCTGGTTCCCTTTTTCCCTGGGACTATCCTCGTTTTGCCCGGCTGGCTGATATTGGCCGCGATTTTCTACGCGGGCATGGGCACTTACATGGAGAAACCAATAGTGACGCTCCTACGCCAATGGCTCATCACAGCAATTTCCGCGTATCTTATGGCGTTTTTGTGGATCAAGGCCTTCTCATCCGGACAAATCGGATATGGTAATCGTCTCCAAATCGACGGGGCCCAAATCACGGTTCTTGGACACTGGACCCTCATACAAACCGCAGTGGTTTTTGCGTCTTTCATTGCCGCAGCCATTACAATTCCCAGACTTATTCGCTTCACTTTGAAGGAGACCACCCAATGAAAAACGAATGGCCCCTTTGGGAAATTTTCATCCGCGGACAACATGGCATGAGCCACCGGCACGTCGGTAGCCTGCACGCCCCGGATGCGGAAATGGCAATCAAGAACGCGCGTGACGTTTACACCCGGCGCAACGAAGGTCTGTCGATCTGGGTGGTCGAAGCCAACCACATCGCCGCCTCATCCCCCAGCGACAAAGGCCCGCTGTACGAACCCAGCGAAAGCAAAGTGTACCGTCACCCGACCTTTTTCGACATCCCTGACGAAGTGGGGGCCATGTGATGACTCGCGACGAGGCATTCCTGCAGTTTCTGCTGCGGATGGGGGATAATACCCTGATCCTTGGCCACCGGGTCAGCGAATGGTGTGGCCATTCTCCGGTACTGGAAGAGGACATCGCGCTGGCCAACACCGCGTTGGATCTGATTGGTCAGACGCAATTCTGGCTGGGCTTGGCTGGTGAAGTTCAGGGCGACGGTAAATCCGCCGACGACATTGCGTTTCTGCGCGACGTTTGGGACTTCCGCAATCTGCTGCTGGTCGAGGTGCCAAATGGCGACTTTGGCCGCACATTGATGCGCCAATTCCTGTTTGACGCTTGGCATTCGATCCAACTGGGGCATCTGATGAAATCGTCGGATGAACGTGTTGCTGCCATCGCGGAAAAAGCAAGTAAAGAGGTGGCCTATCACCTTGAACGCTCGGCTGACACTGTAGTTGGTCTGGGTGATGGCACCGAGGAAAGCCATCGCCGGATGCAAGAGTCGCTGGACTATCTGTGGCCCTATGTCGGTGAAATGTTCCAATCAGATGAGGTCGACGCCGAAATGGTTGCCGCCGGGATTGCTCCGGACCCAGCCAGCCTGCGCGACGACTATGATGCGCTGATCACACGTATTCTGGCTGATGCGACGCTGACCATTCCGGACAGCCGTTTTGGCCACAAGGGTGGCCGCACTGGTAAGATGCACACCGAACATCTGGGGCATTTGCTGACACAGATGCAATGGCTGCAACGCGCTTATCCGGGGTCTAACTGGTAAAGTCTTAGGGCAGCGACTGACCCTGGGTGGGTGCGTAAGCGCCCTCCCGTGGGGAGGGTCGGGCTCTGCCCGGCCTATCAGCCGGGCCTGGCATCAAGGGTAAAGGTAATCACATGAGCCAACTGCAAGAAAAGCCAAGTGTGACCCAGATCTGGGAGTGGCTGGAAGCCGTGCCAGACCCGGAAATCCCTGTGATCTCGCTGGTTGATCTAGGCATCATTCGCGACATCAAATGGAACGATGACACCCTGACCGTCGCTGTGACCCCTACATACTCGGGCTGCCCAGCCACCTCGATCATCAATCTGGATATCGAAACCGCCCTGCGCGACCACGGCATCGAAAAACTAGAATTGAAACGCCAGCTTTCGCCAGCGTGGACCACCGATTGGCTATCCGACAAGGGCCGCGCCAAGTTGGAAGAATACGGCATCGCCCCGCCGCAACCCGCAGGCGGGCCAGAACGTTGCCCCAACTGCCACAGCAAGAACGTCACCAAAGTCAGCCAGTTTGGCTCGACCCCGTGTAAGGCCCACTGGCGCTGCCAGGACTGCCTTGAACCTTTTGATTATTTCAAGTGCATCTGAGGAGACACCCATGGCGCGCTTTCATGACCTGACTGTTACAGACATCCACAAGACCATCCGCGACGCTGTCGTGGTGACACTCAAGCCCGTCAATGGCGCGGCAGAGCATTTTGATTTCACCCAAGGCCAGTACCTGACCTTTCGCCGCGATTTTGAGGGTGAAGAATTGCGCCGGTCTTATTCGATCTGCGCGGGCAAGGATGAAGACATCCTGCAGGTGGGGATCAAACGGGTTGACGGCGGCGCTTTTTCTACTTGGGCCAATACCGAGCTGAAGGTGGGCGACACCCTGCAAGCGATGCCGCCGATGGGTAGCTTTTTCACGCCACTCGAAGACGGTGCGCACAAACAATATCTTGGCTTTGCGGGTGGATCGGGCGTGACCCCGGTATTGTCTATCCTGAAAACCACACTGACGGCTGAACCCAACTCGCGGTTTACGCTGGTCTATGCCAACAAAGGCGTGAACACGATCATGTTCCGCGAGGAGCTGGAGGATCTGAAGAACCTCTATATGGGACGCTTGAACGTGATCCACATTCTGGAAAGCGACGCGCAGGAAATCGACCTGTTTACCGGGTTGGTGACCGAGGACAAATGCGCCCAGCTGTTTGAGCACTGGATCGACATCGAGAACACCGACACTGCCTTTATCTGCGGCCCCGAGCCAATGATGCTGGGCATTGCATCCGCCCTGCGCACCGCGGGCATGGACGACGCCCAAATCAAATTCGAGCTGTTCGCCAGCTCGCAGCCCGGTCGCGCCAAGCGCAAGGTCAGTGCAGCAGATGCAGCCAGCGGCGGCAACCAAACCAAGGCGGCGATCACACTGGATGGCGCGACCCGCACCATTGAAATGGGCAAGGATCTGTCGATCCTCGATGCGGCACTTGAAAACGCGATGGACGCGCCTTTTGCCTGTAAGGCCGGGGTTTGTTCGACTTGCCGGTGCAAGGTGATTGAGGGCGAAGTGGAAATGGCCGCCAACCACGCACTTGAGGATTACGAGGTCGAAAAGGGCTATGTGCTGTCCTGTCAGGCCTATCCGGTGACCGACACCGTTGTTGTAGATTACGATCAATAGGGAGGACGCGACCATGGCAGACGACATGAGCATTGAAAGCTACCTAGCCGCTGGCGGCGTTCTGACCAGCCCCAGCAACACGCCCCCCCGTTACCGGGCAGAACTGATGAAGATCATGGCGATTTTTGTCGACAGCGAACTGGCCGGCACCGCTGGCTTTGCCGAAATGATCAACGCAGGCCCCGGCGTGCGGGATCGCATGGCCGCCGCGCAGATTGTATTGGAAAAGACCGCGAACGCCAATCGTGTGCTCGAGCTGATGGGAGAGTTTGGCGCCAATACTGAGCGGTACGTCAGCCATCACCCCTGGACCACGCGCCTGCCCCGTGACGCCGACATCGGTCAGCAGCGCAGTGACCACGATATGCGCTTATCAGTTTTCAACTACCCACTTCATGGCTGGGCAGATGCGGTTGTGATGAACTTGTTGATGGGTCTTGCCGCTGCGGTGCAGCTTGAGGAGCTCTCGCATGTCTCCTACCAACCCCTGGCCGAGGTATTTCGCACTATAGCCCCAATCGAGGCCGCGCATACCGAACTCGCTGACAAGGGTTTGGCGCTGTTGTCTGAACACGGTGATCGCGCCGCGCTGCAAGACTCCGTAAACTACTGGTGGCCCCGCGTCGCCGCCAGCTTTGGTGATGAGAGTTCTCAGAAATTCGAGGGCCTCAAGGCCATGGGCCTGCGCAAGACCAGCAATGCCGCGCAAAAAAACCGCTGGCAGGACGAGGCCTCTGCCTCGCTGGTAAAACACGGGTTAAAGCCAGCGCACTGAGAATCGGCGCGTTGATCTCCCGCCCGGTCAAAGGCATAAATGCCTTGCCCCGTTGGGCATGGCGCGCCTAGCGGCGCGCGCCCAGAACCTCCACTGCACCTGCCGCAAGAATAAGCAAGCTCCCCGCCCCCTGACGCCAACCAAACGGCTCCCCCGCCCAGATTGCAGCCGAAGCAACCCCGACCACCACCTCGCTCATCAGGAGCAGACCAACACGGCCCGGAGACAACAGGGTCGCGGGCCAGATGGTCAGAAACAACATCGGCAGGACGTACAACGCAGCCAGCAGCGCCCAAGGCGTCGCGAGACCCAGCATCGCGCCAGAGGGCACTCCGCCAAATTGCCCCCCACCAAGCGCCACCAACGCCAGGGACACAATCAGACTGCCGAGAATAAACGCAAAGACCTGCGTGGATACGGCCACCGCACCCATACGATACAGCTGCAAGGTGCCAAAGGCCCAAGCAAGCCCTGACAACAACGCCAGCACATCGCCCAGATTGCGCGGCAGAGGCAGGCCGTCACCGCCGCCCAACACCACCAGCAGCCCTATGAGGCCCAACACCAACGCTAACCCGCGCGCCAAGGTCAGTCGTTCGCCCAGCAACATCAGCCCCAGCACTGTCCCCCAGACTGGCGTCAGGTAAAACAGCAACACAGCGCGCACCACGTCGGTCATCAGCAGGCTTGTGGAATAGAGGCTGAATGCCCCGCCAGTCAGCAGGCCGCAGAGTATCAATTGCCGCCAATGCGCACTCAACGATGCCCGCACAAGCCAAGCCAGCGGGAACAATAGCAGCGTCGCGGCGCTATAGATTAGCACACCCGGCCAAGCGCCTTCCAAGCCAAACCCGGCCAGAAATCGCAACGGCAGCCAGATCACCCCCCATAAGGCCCCGCCCAGCACCAACGCGGCGCTGGCGGCTTCTGATCGTACTGTCAAAGCGCGCAGCCTGTTCATACTATTTTCCAAAAAGACTGAATTGCGCCACCATGTCCACAACGCGGGGTCTACACAAGCCTTAGACAGAGCAGTCGAACAGAGTTTCTGGACGCCCCATTGTGTTGCCAAAACCCACAGTGGAATCACACTCCCTGCCGCCGATGATTTTAGCGCGCAAGCATAACTCTGGCTCAGCGTACGCGTGCCTGCGGTGCAGTCATCCTGTCAACGAAACAGACGTCGAAGGTACGCATCCCCCCATAGTGCGCGAGGTCTGACAAACGTCCTGCCACATCAGCCTCTATCCGCAGTCGGCAACGAGCCAACTCAAAAAACTAGCAGCAATAAACCATACCTATGCTAACCATCGAAGCCGAAATCCACTCGAACGATCCTGAGTAGGCTCTACTATGAAGTCGACGAAGCCACCGACGTGGTTCACCGGATCGTCGAGATGATTGACGACGGACGGGCAATAGGTGGCAGTATCAAACTTGCCGAGCGAGAAGGCCCAGGCTGTCGCGAACCAAAATTTCGATCGCTCGTTCATGGTCCTTTTTTAAACAATCCGGAGCCCCCCCCGAGCCGCTTACCCCCTCATCCCGAGAGGAATTTGAAAAGATGTGGAACAACGCAACCGACAAGCCTTGGCCTGAATGAAAAGTCTTTCGGCAGCAGCTAACTATTTTTCGGCAGACCGTCGCGCCGTTTGCGGTACAAAGCAACGTGGTCACTACAATGCATAAAGGTCTGGACGACTGACCCATCTCTGCCTAGGCTTCGCAAAACTCCATTTCTTTCTTGAGGCACCCCCATGGCAACCGGCAGCAATATCCGCACCTATTTCAACGGCAGCTGGCAGGACGGCAATGTCCCTATCATGCGGGCGGCAGATCACGCGGCCTGGCTTGGCTCCTCTGTGTTTGACGGGGCGCGCCTGTTTGATGGCATGACCCCGGATCTGGATTTGCACTGTGCCCGCGTCAACCGTTCGGCTGAGGCCCTGATGCTGGCCCCTACCGTCACCACCAAAGACATGGTTGCGATCGCGCGCGAAGGTCTGGCGATGTATGATAAAGGCGCAGCGGTCTATATCCGACCGATGTACTGGGGCATCGACGGAGATGTGACCGCCATTGTACCCTCAACGGATACCACAGGGTTTGCACTGTGCCTGGAGCAAATTCCGATGGCCGCGCCAACAGCGACCACCACCCTGACCCGCTCCCGGTTCCGTCGCCCGGTATTGGACAGTTCAGTGGTCAATGCCAAGGCAGGTTGCCTGTACCCCAACAACGCCCGGATGCTGGCTGAGGCGCGCGCCAAGGGATTTGCCAACGCACTGGTACTGGATGCACTGGGCAACGTTGCCGAAACCGCCACCACCAACGTCTTTATGGTGCGGGATGGTGAAGTGTTCACACCGATCGCCAATGGAACCTTCCTCAGCGGGATCACCCGTGCCCGCCACATCACAAATCTGCGCGCCAATGGCGTCACCGTGCACGAAACGGTGCTGGGCTATGCTGATTTTGAAGCGGCAGATGAAGTCTTCTTGTCTGGCAACATGAGCAAAGTCACCCCGGTCACCGCATTTGACGACTGCCAGTACCAAGTTGGACCCGTCGCAAAACAAGTGCGCGAGATGTACTGGGACTGGGCCCAATCCAATGGCTGACACCCGTCAAGGCATCGTGACCCTTGTCATTGGGGTGATCGGTGCTTTGGTGGCGCTCAGCCTAAACATGCCCATGGCCCTATTGGCCGGGCCCGCCGTGGCAGTTGCGATGGCCGGTCTGTGGGGCATTCAGACAAAGATTGCCTCGGGACTTCGCAACGCTGGTTTTTTACTGGTCGGGTTGAGTATCGGATCACTGATTGGTCCAGATAGCATCCACGCTATGATGCGCTGGCCTATTGCCTTTGCAATACTGGGTGTTCTGACACTGATCACGCCGTGGATCGGGCAGTGGCTTATTCCCCGGCTGTTGCCGTTTGACCGGCACGAAGCCTTCCTTGCCTCTGCTCCGGGCCACCTGAGCCTGGTTATTGCTCTTGCCGACAGCTTGTCCCTGTCTTTGACCCGACCCGTGGTTTTAGCCTCTATCCGCCTTATGGCGCTGACGCTGGTGATCCCCCTTGCCGCGCAGGCTGCTGGAATGGATATCGGCCCCGGCTTGCCTCGTGGTGTTATCACCTCGTCTTGGATCTGGGTCCTAATACAGATTGCCGGAGCGGTGGCTCTGTCACCAATTTTGCACTGGCTAAAGCTGCCGGCCCCAACCCTGTTGGCCGGAATACTGGTGGCAGCGACAACTCACCTTGCCTCGCTGACCACCGGAACACTTCCGGACTGGCTGGCACAGGGTGCCCTGATTTTGATGGGCAGCCTGATCGGCACCCGGTTTAGTGGCATGAGCTGGCAAGAGCTGCGCCACAGCCTGTTGGCGGGCCTCACTATCGTCGTGCTGACTTCGGGACTCGCTATTCTCTTCGCGATACCAGCCGCCCATGTTTCAGGACTACCGATCATCGATGTTTTACTTGGATTCGCACCCGGTGGTCTGGAAACAATGATCATTGTCGCGGCAGCGATGGGGGCTGACCCCAGTTTTGTTGCAGCCGCTCATGTGTTTCGCCTTCTCGTACTCGCAATTGTTCTGACGCTTTATGCAACAAAAATCCACAAACAGTCCGCTAAGGAAATGAATGGACAGCGGCCAAGCCCTCGGGCAGATTAAGTAAGATTGTGGAGGACCGTAATGCGCAAATTTCTTGTGGTGCTGGATGACAGCCGTGAATGCCTGAACGCCATGCGCTTTGCCGCTATGCGTGCGGCCAGTACTGGCGGTGGAGTAGAGATCCTGTCGGTCATTCCACCGGATGAATTCAATCACTGGATTGGCGTCGGTGAGATGATGCGTGAAGAATCCCGTGAGCGTATCCACGCGCATTTTGAAGTTTTTGCCAAATGGATGCGCGATCGTCAGGGTATTGACCCGGTCTTGGTCATCCGCGAAGGCGAACCCGTACCGGAAATCATCGCCCAGATTGAGGAAGATCCTGATATTGGGGTGCTGGTTCTGGGTGCAGGCAATGACCGCAAGGGTCCCGGCCCACTGGTGAGCCAACTCAGCCGCTCGTCGGGTAGCCTGCCTATCCCGATTACGGTGGTGCCGGGCGATCTGTCCAAAGAAAAGCTGGAAGCGATCACCTGAACCTAGAACGGCGCGAGAACCAAAGACTGTGTCGGCCGTCACGCGCAGGGGTGGCAGCTACACATGGGGTGGCATTGCGCGTGAAAACAGGACACACAAAGATTAGAATCGTTCTAATCCTTGACTTGCCCTGCCGTCGAGCGCATATCGGTATCAGCTTTACGGAGACCCAACATGTTTATTCAGACTGAATCCACGCCGAACCCGGCGACGCTGAAATTTCTTCCGGGTCAGACGGTGTTGGAGGTTGGCACAGCTGACTTCCCGACCGCAGAAACAAGCGGAAAATCACCTCTGGCAACACGCATTTTTGCGGTAAGCGGCGTTGCTGGCGTGTTCTTTGGCAATGATTTTGTCACTGTGACCAAGGCCGAGAATGTAGAGTGGGACCATATCAAACCTGCCATTCTGGGGGCAGTGATGGAACACTACCAGTCGGGTCAGCCAGTGATGGCCGATGATGGTGCAGCCCCAGCTTCAGGTCATGCTGAACACTCCGGGGAAGATGGCGAAATCGTCGACCAGATCAAAGAACTTCTGGACAGCCGCGTCCGCCCGGCCGTGGCACAGGATGGTGGCGACATCACCTTTCATGGTTTTGACCGCGGCGTTGTATACCTGCACATGCAGGGGGCCTGCGCTGGCTGCCCCTCTTCTACCCTGACCCTAAAGATGGGTATCGAAAACCTGCTGCGCCACTACATCCCCGAAGTGACCGAGGTCCGGCCCGTTGCCGTCTGAACCACTGATACTGGGATTTGACACATCGGCCGCGCATTGCGCGGCCGCTTTGTTGCAGGGCGACCGGATCCTTGCTGAACGGCTGGAACTGATGAATCGCGGTCAGGCCGAGCGGCTGATGGTGCTGCTGGAAGAGGTTTTGGCCGAGGGCGGCGCCAGTTGGCAAGATCTAACCGCGATTGGTGTGGGTGTTGGCCCCGGCAATTTCACAGGCATCCGCATTGGAGTCTCTGCTGCCCGCGGATTGGCGCTAGGGCTTGAGATCCCTGCCGTTGGTGTGACCGGTTTCGACGCTCGCAAGGCAACGGGTGAACTTGCTGCGATCCCCGCCCCCAGAAAGCAAGTCTATGCTGCCCTACCAGGCCAAGCACCGCGTCTAATGCCTGCGCCTGAAGCAGCCCAGGCCGCACGCGATGCCGGGCTGACCTTTGCGCCTGAGGCAAGCCCACCAGAACTCGCCGCCGCCATTGCGCGGTACGCAGCTTTGCACTTTGAAACAGTGACCGAAGCCCCCGCGCCGCTGTACCTGCGCGCAGCAGACGCAGCCCCATCGCGAGACGTGCCCCCGGCATTGATTGATGACTAACGCACCGACACCACAGACCATGGCTGCCACCCATGCGGCGGCGTTTACGCAATCCCGCCCATGGTCCGAGGCTGAATTTGCCGATTTGTTGGACAGCCCATTTACGTTTGCGGTGGGTGATGCACGCTGCTTTGCGCTGGTGCGTGTAATAGTGGACGAGGCTGAGCTACTGACCATCGCTACCCACCCTGAACACCAAAACCAGGGATTAGCGCGCGCTTTGATGTTGGATTGGCAAAGCATCGCAATGCAACGCGGTGCGCAAACCGCCTTTCTGGAAGTGGCCGCAGACAACGACGCAGCGTGTCACCTTTATCGCTCAGCGGGCTACTCATCTTGCGGGAATCGCCCCGCTTATTATGCGCGCGAAACCGGTCGATCAGTGGATGCGATACTGATGCGACGGGCCATAACGCCAAACAAATAGCCCTTGACCCAAGGCCAAGAGGCCGGAATCACACCAAATGGTCAAAAAGCGGTTGACCCCCTGCCCGGGCTACGGCCTTAATTGCTGCACCCTTTGAGAAACATCTCATACTTGGGCGGCTGGCTTTGCTAAATGCCCCAAACAAAAACAAAACCGGGAGTACCCAAATGACTCTGATGAAATCCCTGATGGGAGCCGCTGCTGCTATGGCACTGACCGCTGGCGCAGCTCTGGCCGAGCCAGCCCTGATCTTTGACCTTGGCGGCAAGTTCGACAAATCCTTCAACGAGGCTGCCTTTAACGGCGCGCAGCGATGGGCCGAAGAAACTGGCGAAACTTTCCGTGAGATCGAACTGCAGTCCGAAGCTCAGCGTGAGCAGGCTCTGCGCCGTTTTGCCGAAGTGGGCGCAAACCCGATCGTCATGGCTGGCTTTGCCTTTGCTGATGCACTTGGTCAGGTTGCTGCTGATTACCCTGACACCAAGTTTGTCATCATCGACATGGTTGTTGATGCGCCAAACGTGCGTTCGGTTGTGTTCAACGAGCACGAAGGCTCGTATCTGGTTGGCATGATGGCGGCTCAGGCTTCCAAGTCCGGCACCGTTGGCTTTATCGGCGGCATGGACATTCCGCTGATCCGTAAGTTCGCTTGTGGCTATGCCCAGGGTGTTATGGCTGCAAACCCAGACGCCAAGGTTATTGCCAACATGACTGGTACAACACCAGCTGCATGGAACGACCCGGTAAAAGGCTCTGAGCTGACCAAGGCCCAAATCAGCCAGGGTGCTGACGTGGTGTATGCTGCGGCTGGTGGGACCGGTGTAGGCGTTCTGCAAACCGCAGCTGACGAGAACATCCTGTCGATCGGCGTAGACAGCAACCAGAACCACCTGCACCCAGGCAAAGTTCTGACCTCGATGATGAAGCGCGTCGACAATGCTGTGTTTGCAGCCTTCACCGATGGTGTTGATATGGAAACCGGCTTTAACGTCATGGGCCTGGCCAATGGCGGCGTCGGCTACGCAATGGACGACAACAACGCATCGCTGGTTAACGCTGACATGCAGTCCGCTGTAGATGCGGCATCGGCAAAGATCGCCAGCGGCGAACTGGCTGTGCACGACTATATGTCCGATGACAGCTGCCCGGCTCTGAACTTCTAATCCGGTTCTTTTATCAGTGATGCAGGCGGCCTGGCTGCCTGCATCAACGTGATATCCGCTGAAACAATCTATTTCGCCCATCCCGACACTTGGACCATTTGGTCCGTCAGTTCTGTCCGGTCGGCTTTTCAGGTTTACCAACACATGACAAAACCCGCCGCCATTGAGTTAAAAGGCATCTCCAAAGCCTTTGGCCCCGTCCAAGCCAACAAAGACATTTCGATCAGCGTTGCCCCCGGTACCATTCACGGTATCATCGGTGAAAACGGCGCGGGAAAATCCACCCTGATGAGCATCCTGTATGGGTTCTATAAGGCTGATAAGGGGGAAATCTGGATCAACGGCAAGAACACCGTGATCCCGGATAGCCAAGCCGCGATTTCTGCCGGTATCGGCATGGTCTTTCAGCACTTCAAGCTGGTGGAAAATTTCACAGTGTTGGAAAACATCATCCTTGGTGCCGAAGATGGCAAACTGCTAAAACCATCACTGTCCAAGGCCCGCAGAATTCTGAAAGAACTGGCCGCCGAATATGAGTTGAACGTCGACCCTGACGCGCGCATCGATGAAATCGGTGTTGGCAAGCAACAGCGGGTCGAGATCCTCAAGGCCTTGTACCGCCAAGCAGATATTCTAATTCTGGACGAGCCCACCGGAGTTCTCACTCCCGCCGAAGCCGACCAACTATTTCGAATCCTTCACCGACTCCGTGAAGAAGGGAAAACCATCATCCTGATCACCCACAAGCTGCGTGAGATCATGGATACCACCGACACAGTCTCGGTTATGCGTCGTGGTCAGATGACCGCCACAGTCAAAACTGCTGAAACCAGCCCCGCCCATCTGGCCGAGTTGATGGTAGGCCGCAAAGTGCTGCTGCAGGTCGACAAAGTACCCGCTAAACCCGGAGCGCCGGTGCTGGAGATCGAAAATCTTTCGGTTCGCGACGAGGACGGTGTTGAACGGGTCAAAGGCATCAACCTAGAAGTCCGTGCGGGAGAAATCCTTGGCATTGCCGGGGTTGCCGGCAATGGCCAATCAGAGCTTCTTGAGGTTCTGGGAGGGATGCGGAGCGGTACTGGCTCCATTCGCATGCAGGGCGCAGAACTGCCGCTACATGGGCCCGGCTCTCACGGTCAGGCACGTCGCCGCGCCCATATCGCACATGTACCCGAAGATCGGCAAAGCGAAGGCCTGATCATGGACTTTCACGCTTGGGAAAACGTCGCGTTTGGCTATCACCGCGACCCAGCTTACCAGCGTGGTATGTTGATGGATAATGCAGCCTTGCAGGCAGACACAGAAGCCAAGATGGCAAAGTTCGATGTGCGACCGCCGGATCCATGGCTTGCGGCCAAGAACTTCTCAGGTGGGAACCAGCAAAAAATTGTTGTTGCGCGAGAAATTGAACGCAACCCGGAATTGCTTTTGATCGGCCAACCCACGCGTGGCGTCGACATTGGCGCCATCGAATTCATTCACAAACAGATCGTCGAGCTGCGTGATCAGGGCAAAGCAATCCTGCTGGTGAGCGTTGAGTTAGAAGAAATCCTGTCACTGTCCGACCGTGTGGCGGTGATGTTTGATGGTCACATCATGGGCGAGCGCCTACCGAATGAGACCGACGAAAAAGAACTAGGCCTACTAATGGCCGGTGTTGCCGGGGAGGCCACATAAGATGGACAAAATGCCCAAATGGGCCGATGTGGTGCTGATTCCCTTGATCAGCCTGATATTGGCCGCAGCCATTTCTGCACTGGTGATCCTCGCAATTGGCGAAGATCCAATTGCCGCGGTCAAGTTGATGGTCGATGGTGCACTCGGGTCAACCTATGGCTGGGGTTATACCCTGTATTACGCGACCAATTTCCTGTTCACCGGTCTGGCCGTCTCCGTCGCCTTTCACGCCCGCATGTTCAACATCGGCGGTGAAGGTCAGGCGATGCTGGGCGGATTGGGGGCAGCCTTGGTTTGTCTCTATATTCCTTGGCCACATTGGTCGATTGCCCTGATTGCAGCCGCAGCAGGCGCCGCCATTTTTGGCGCAGCATGGGCCGCAATCCCGGCCTATCTGCAAGCCAAGCGCGGCAGCCACATCGTAATCACCACCATCATGTTCAACTTTATCGCCGCAGCGGTGCTGAACTATGTACTGGTCAACCTGCTGCGTCCTGCCGGATCGATGGACCCAGCAACTGCGCGCTTCCCCGAGGCGACGCATCTTCCGTCCTTGCATGATATTCTGGCCCCGCTTGGTATTGCCTTCAACAAGGCCGGACCAGCAAATGTTAGTTTCCTGGTCGCCATCGCGGCCTGCTTTGCAGTGTGGCTGCTGATCTGGCACACCAAACTGGGCTTTGAAATCCGCGCCTTCGGAAAATCGGAACAAGGTGCGCTTTATGCCGGTATTTCCCCCGTGAAGATCACCATGATCGCCATGCTGATTTCCGGTGGGTTAGCAGGCATGATGGCCACCAATAACGTAATGGGCGAAGCGGAACGGCTTGTTCTGAACTCGACCGAAGGCGCTGGCTTTATCGGCATCGCGGTGGCCCTGATGGGGCGCTCGCACCCCTTTGGCGTATTCCTTGCCGCCATCCTGTTTGGGTTCCTGTACCAGGGCGGAGCTGAGCTGGCCCTTTGGACCAAAATCCCGCGTGAAATGATTGTTGTCATTCAAGCGCTGGTAATCCTGTTCACTGGAGCACTGGACAATATGGTTCGGATGCCACTTGAGAAAATCTTCGTTACGCTGCGGAAGGGGAAAGCTTGATGGATTTCCTGACACTTATCCAAGTGCTGGACAGCACCGTTCGTCTGTCCACACCTCTGCTTCTGGCGTGTTTGGCTGGTCTGTTCTCTGAACGCGCTGGTATTTTCGACATCGGTCTTGAGGGCAAGATGCTGGCTGCAGCCTTCTTTTCCGCTGCAATCGCGGCTGTCACCGGCAATGTCTGGCTCGGACTGTTAGCAGGTGTCACCGCATCTCTGGTTCTTAGCGCTCTGCACGGGTTGGCATCGATCACCTTTCGCGGCAACCAGCTGATCTCAGGTCTGGCGGTAACGATGCTGGCTCAGGGCTTTACAGTTTTGGTTGCGCAAAGCTGGTTCAAACAGGGGGGGCGTACGCCGTCGTTGCTGGCTGAGGGCCGGTTTGGCCCGATCACCTTCCCCTTTGCCGATAGCGTCGCTGGCGTGCCATTCATCGGCCCGATTTATTCGGAATTGCTGTCTGGTCACTCGATCCTGGTCTACGTGGCCTTTGCGGCGGTTCCCGCAACCTGGTGGATCCTGTTTCGAACCCGGTTTGGCCTTCGTCTGCGCGCAGTTGGCGAAAACCCGGCGGCCGTAGATACAGCGGGTGTGTCCGTTGTTGGCCTGCGCTTTGCTGCAGTGATGATCTGTGGCTTGCTTTGCGGCTTGGCCGGTGCCTACCTTGCCACCTCACTACAGGCGGGCTTTGTCAAAGACATGACTGCAGGCCGTGGCTATATTGCTCTGGCAGCGCTGATCTTTGCCAAATGGCGTCCCTGGCACGCTATGGGTGCCTGCCTGTTGTTTGGTCTGTTGCAGGCCGTAGCACTTCGGTTCCAGAACATCGAATTGGGCGGTCTTACCATCCCCGTTCAGGCCATGGACGCCCTGCCCTATATCCTGACTGTGGTGATCCTGGCTGGCTTTGTCGGCAAGGCCATTCCACCAAAAGCCGGTGGCGAACCCTATGTGAAAGAACGCTAGCCAAAAACCGCTTCAGCCCTACCAACGCCCGGTCCTGTGCCGGGCGTTGTCTTTTCTGACAACGGGAACTCCCGCCCGTCGCTTGCGCATCTGCGATGCCCGCTCCCGTTGGGCCTGGCGCCGTGCGCCGCACGGCGCCAGGCCCAAGTTTGTTCAGGGTGTACCGGCAAAGCCGGTACACCCTGCAACCGCGGGAGATTTCCTTGGCTGAAGATCCACCGACTACAATAGGTCCAGTTTTGCCACGCAGATCAGTCCTGCGTGCTGCAGGGCGGCATCGGCAGTTGATTTTACGTAAATCTCCGGTCTAACTAGTTCTTATGCAGATTTACCTTCCTATCGCCGAAGTTTCGGTCAACGCTTTCCTTCTTCTCGGATTGGGGGGCATGGTCGGGATATTGTCCGGCATGTTCGGCGTTGGCGGTGGCTTTCTGATGACGCCGTTGCTGTTCTTTATCGGCATACCACCCGCCGTGGCGGTCGCCACCGAGGCCAACCAGATTGTGGCCTCTTCCTTTTCGGGGGTCCTGGCGCATTTCCGAAGGCGAACGGTTGATATCAAAATGGGGCTGGTCTTACAGGCCGGTGGTCTTGTGGGCGCCGCGCTGGGGGTCTTGGTTTTCAATTACCTGAAGGCCATGGGACAGGTCGATCTCCTGGTTAAACTTTGCTACGTAGTTTTCCTTGGCGTCGTCGGCGGCCTCATGTTTATTGAGAGCCTCAATGCTATCCGCAAGTCCAAGAAAGCTGGCGGAGCCCCCGCTGCACGACGTCAACGCAGCTGGATTCACGCCTTACCATTGAAGATGCGGTTTCGCACGTCAGGTCTGTACATCTCAGTCATTCCACCTGTTATGGTCGGCATTTGCGTCGGTATTCTGGCTGCCATCATGGGCGTTGGCGGCGGATTTATCATGGTCCCAGCAATGATCTATATACTGGGCATGCCCACTAAGGTCGTGATCGGGACCTCGCTGTTCCAGATCATTACAGTGACCGCCTTTACCACCATGCTGCATGCCACCACCAACTACACAGTAGACATTGTTCTGGCGGTGCTTTTGCTGATCGGTGGCGTCATTGGCGCCCAGATTGGGACCCGGATCGGTGTCTATATGAAGGCCGAGCAACTGCGGATCCTGCTTGCGCTGATGGTCCTTATTGTCTGCGGCAAGCTTGCTCTCGACCTGTTGCTGACCCCCTCCGAGCTGTTCTCGCTTGGCGCCGGCGGAGGACATTAATCATGCGTCGCTTGCTCATCGCTGCCTTGATATTTGCCCTGCCGGTTCAAGCAGCCGAAGAAGAAGTTGTGTTAGGCCTCAGCCAGGACCGGGTTGCAATCACAGCTGACTTTGATGGCTCCGAGATCCTGATTTTTGGGGCAGTGAAGCGTGAAACGCCAATCCCTGACACTGAACCCCTTGAAGTCATTGTCACCGTATCGGGCCCCGACCATCCGGTACTGGTACGACGTAAAGAGCGTAAACTGGGTATCTGGGTCAATGTGGACGCGGTCTTGGTTGATTCTGCACCCAGCTTTTATGTCGTTGCCACCAGCGCCCCATTCGACCAAGTGCTGACGGATATCGAAGACCTGCGCTATCGCGTTTCGATTGAGAGGGCCATTCGTTCGGTCGGGGCGGCCATGCATATCCGCGGAGCTCAGGAATTTGCTGACGCAGTAGTACGGGTACGGGCGAACGAACAGCTTTATGCTGTGCGCGAAAACACTGTAGCCGTTGATCAGCAGACGCTGTTTCGCACGGCCATCGATATGCCGGCCAATTTGACCGAAGGCGATTATACTGCCCGTATTTTTCTGACCCGAAGCGGCAAGGTAGTTTCCAGCTATGAAACCACCATCGACGTGCGCAAGGTTGGGCTCGAACGGTTCTTGTTTACCATGTCACGCGAACAACCGTTTCTCTATGGGCTAATGTCGCTGGCAATTGCTATCGCTGCAGGTTGGGGCGCCTCTGCAGCCTTCCGGCTGTTGCGCAACAACTAAAAACCGCATCCACCACCGAGGGGTGGATGCAGTCGCGCGCCTATTTAGCCGCGCCCGATATAGGGCATTTTGGTTGCCATCACTGTCATAAACTGCACGTTTGCTTCTAGCGGCAGTTGCGCCATATGCAGCACCGACCGTGCGGCATCTTCGACTGCAAAGCTATGCATTGGTTCAGCCTCAGGATCATCCTGTTGCAACCGATAGCTAAGATCCTCGACCATAGGTGTACGTGCGTTGCCAATATCAATCTGTCCACATGCAATATCAAAGGGACGCCCATCTAGGGACAGGCTGCGCGTCAACCCAGTGACCGCCGCTTTGGTCGTGGCATAGGGCACCGAATTAGGCCGAGGGACATAGGCCGCAATCGACCCGTTATTGATGATCCGCCCGCCCTGTGGGAACTGATGTCGCATCTGCCTAAACGCAGCACGGGCAGCTAGGAACATCCCGTTGAGGTTGACGTTCACCGAGGCAAACCAATCATCCAACGCAATTTCATCGATGGTGCCGCCGGGGGTGAAGATACCGGCATTATTGAACATCACATCCAATCGCCCGGCCTGCATGGCAAACCGGTTAAAGGCACCATCAACAGCTGCCGGATCGGTCACATCCGCAGACAGAACAACCGCGTTGGCGTGGCCCTCTGCCACCTCTTCCAGTGCAGATTTCCGCCGCGCCAATAAGCCAACAGTCCAGCCTTCGGCCAAGAACAATTCTGCAACGGCCCGACCGATCCCCGAGCTGGCGCCAGTAATTAAAATCGTTTTCATTCGCTTTCGATCTCCAATTTCAGCGTCGGTGCCGGTACCCCTCGCAAATCATCCACGCGCAACGGCGCGCTTGGTTTGGCCAGCCGGTTGCGAACGACCCAGATCAAGCGTTCCTGTGCCCGGGTAATCGCGACATAGGCCAGCCGTTTCCACAGCGGTTGCCCAGCTTCAACCCGGCCCATCCGCGCTGCAACGAAAAGATCAGGTGCAAACACTTGGGTGGTTGCCCATTGAGACCCCTGCGCCTTGTGTATGGTCACAGCCGCACCATGCAGAAAGGTTGCCCCCATGCGAGCCGCGAAGGGAATAAAGGGTTCTTCTTCCTCCGGTTTTTCAATCTTCACAATCGAAGCCGCCGATACTTGTGGGTCTTCGGCCCCCATCACATGCAACCGTGAAAAACCCGGCTTGCGGCCTGGCCCAAGATAGATCACCTGCGCCCCTTTAATCAGACCACGCGCCTCGAGGTCCAAGCGCTTCTTGCGGTGCTTCATTGGCAGTTCGATACCGTCGCAGATCAACGGTTCACCCTCCATCAACTCATCTTCGGGCGCCCCATGTACGGTTCGAAACGCATTGATCAGCTTAATTCGGGTCGCATTGCGCCAGACCAAAACCGGAGATCGCGCCATCAGGTCAACCTCGACCCGTTGCCCCCAGACCACGCGCTCGTCCCGCCTGGCGGTATCTTCGATCATCCGCTCAAAATCCTGAAATGTCAGTTGCGGATCGGCAAGGGCATGAGCAAGGTCCAGGATCGGATTGTCAGCATCCTGACGGTGAATACGGTGCAACTCCAACTTGCGCTCTTCGGGTAGCGCATCAAACACCATAGAACCGGATTGATTTACCGGTGCCAACTGGGCTGGATCGCCAAACAACAACAAGTTTGGAAAGATCTCTTTCAGATCATTAAACTGCCGCTCATCCAGCATCGAGGATTCATCAACAAACCCAATGTCCAATGGTTCTTCGCGACGTTTCCATCCGGTAATAAAGTCTGATCCGCGTAAACCTGCAGACGCCAGCGCACCGGGAATTGATTTATTGCGCTCATAGAACGCTGCCGCACGGGCCAGTGCCTCTTCCGTCAGCCCCTCAATTTCCGGAGGGTCGCCTTTGCCGGTCAACCATTCGGCCAACCGCTCATATTCTGGATCATACATAGGCGTATATAGAATACGGTGAATTGTAGTTGCAGGAACGCCTCGCAGCCGGAGAACCGAGGCTGCCTTGTTTGTAGGTGCCAGAATTGCCAGCGTACGACGGTCACCTTTTTTGCGGCTTTCATAGTCCCCTGAAACCACTTCCACCCCAGCCTGTTCTAAAGCTTTGTACAGCTCTGCCAGTAAAAGTGTCTTTCCCGATCCGGCCTTGCCGATCAGGGCCATCACGCCTCCTTCGCCGCGGGGGGGCTGCAGCAGGCCATCGTCCAGGTCGATACCTGCATGACGCAACATTTCAATTACGCTGTCATAAGCAGCGGCTTGGTCTTCTGAGAACTGAATGGGGAGCGATGTCATGGCGCGACCCTACAGGCGTGGGGCTGGCTTCACCAGAGGCCAACCCCGCTATCCCCCCATTCTATTAAGCACTCATTGCCATTGGTTGTTCAGCTGACATGCCAAAAGACCGATCAAACCACATTTGCGACTGTTCGGGGGTGATCCCCGCCCGCTGTGCAACATTTAGGTAGATCTCACGCGAGTACTCCCACAGGCCAAGACTAATTCGGTCACGACCTTCGCCAATGCTACCAATCACTTCAGGTGAAAAACCCAAGCTGCGGTAGATTCGGATCATTCTGTGGTCAAAAACACCCGTCAGATGCTCAACACTAAAGTTGCGCATGATCTCTGTTCCACCAAGGGTCAAGGCCCCGGCCACATGCGAACTCGCCTTGCGTGAGAGGCAGAACCTTGTGCATTCCCAAATCAATGGGCTACAAATATGAGTTCCACCGTTAAGGTTACTAAACACATCATTAACCATAACTGGACCTGTGGTTGGTAAAAAGCGCATGGACCCGCCATGTGATCCATCCGCCTCCTCCCAAATTACGTAGAGCGGATTCAAATGATCGTATTGGTCGCGTTCTTCGCCGTTTTCATCAACGTTTACTGCCCAGCCAAGCCGGGTTTTGAATTGATCAGCCCTATCCTTGAACATGGAATTTGCCAGATCAGAAAATTTATGTAGGTCCGTAGCGTAAATATAGCGCAGCATAGCTGTCCCCTTTTGGATTAAAGTGGGGAAAACCTACGGTCAGAATGGTTAATGGTTCATAATTTTAACGTTAAGAAATGGAAACAGACCGTTAAACAACAATCAGCCCGCGTGCCATTGCCTGAGCAATTGCATGTGTGGTATTTTGCGCGCCCAGTTTATGCCGGGAACTTTCAATATATACTCTAAGGGTATGTTCGGAAATTTCCAGCGTCTCTGCCACTTGTGCGCGACTGTGCCCCATCGCCAACAGCGTCATGGCGTCGATCTCACGCGGGGACAAAGCGCGCGACTGTTCTGGTGCCCGCTCGGTTTCAAACTCCAATGCCTTTCGGTTGAAGAAATGCGCCATCAGAATCAAGTCGCGACTGCGCTTTTCTGTAAACTTTTCCCAAGCTTCATCTGAACAATTGTGACTGGTTGTAAAAAGAGCGAACTGCCCGTTGGGGCCTCGGATTGGCACCGAGTACCCCTGGTTCCCAACACCATGCTCCAGAGCGTCATCAAGAAATGCTCTTGCAGGCTTACCACTCCAATCCAGCCGTTTCCAATCTACAGGGTGGAAGCGCTGAAAGCAGCCCGCAATTACCGGATCAACTCGAACGTAGTTTTTGTCTTGGTATTGATCGATCCAGGCTTGAGAATAGGTTCCAAAATAGTAGTGGTCGCCAGCGCTATCGACCCAGTGGTACATCATGTGATCAATAGCAAAGAGGTCGCGCACTCTTTCTATGATCTCCTGAAGACCCTCAAGAGTGTTGGTCACCTCCAACGACTCTAAGATTTGATCCAACCTGACTCTGTTCGCCATCCGTTTGCGCACCAGCTTTTTCTTCCTGAGACGAAATTTCAGCCTGTGCAACTTTGAGTGTTTCCCCCAAGTGCTCAGCCACAGCCCCGAGACCATTTGCAGTGGCAAAGGCTTGAAGGTCAACGAGAACGTCTAGCAACCAGTCATTTTCAGTCATTGCAGTGCCCTATTCCGCAAAATTATCGTCAACCGGCAATAACATGCATACATACGACATGAATACTCGCCGTTTCTTACTCCCCCAAAATAGTGAGGCTGAGTATTTCAAGCTTATGAAATCAAACATCACGTCCATTGGTTGTGAAAACGCCCACAAATCAGCAAGTGATTCGCGGGCGTTGGGTACTATTGGCCTGCAAGCAAAGCCCGCAACTGCGAGACAGGCGTTATTGACCTGCCTCCAGAACGTCCTCAAGGGTGCGCAAGCCAGTTTTTGGCGCCTGTACCAACACCGACATATTGCCCGGTTTATGTTCATTGCGGAACATTTTCATATGGGCGTCTGGCAGGTCGGACCAAGAAAACACCTCGGACATACAGGGATCCAAACGGCGCTCCAGCATCAGTTTGTTAGCCGAAGCTGCCTGTTTCAGGTGGGCAAAATGACTACCCTGCAAACGCTTTTGGTGCATCCACATGTATCGCACATCCAGCGTCAGGTTGAACCCAGTGGTTCCTGCGCAGATCACCACCATGCCGCCCTTTTTACAGACAAAGGTCGAAACCGGGAAGGTCGCCTCGCCGGGATGTTCGAACACGATGTCGACGTTGTTCCCTTTACCTGTAATTTCCCAAATCGCCGCGCCAAACTTGCGGGCTTCTTTGAACCAAGCGCCATATTCCGGGGTGTTCACCGTTGGCATTTGCCCCCAGCAGTTGAAATCTTTGCGGTTCAAGACACCCTTGGCGCCCAGCCCCATCACAAACTCGCGTTTGTCTTCGTCTGAAATCACCCCAATCGCATTGGCGCCAGCGGTATTGATCAATTGGATTGCATAAGAGCCCAAACCACCTGATGCACCCCAAACCAAAACATTCTGTCCTGGTTTCAACTCGTGTGGGTGGTGGCCAAACAACATCCGATACGCGGTCGCAAGCGTCAGTGTATAACAAGCGCTTTCTTCCCAGGTCAAATGTTTGGGGCGTGGCATCAGTTGCTGCGCCTGCACACGCGTGAACTGCGCAAACGAACCATCCGGCGTCTCGTAGCCCCAAATCCGTTGGCTGGTCGAGAACATCGGATCGCCACCGTTACATTCTTCGTCTTCACCATCATCCTGATTGCAGTGGATCACGACTTCGTCGCCAACTTTCCACTTTTTAACCTTGTCACCCACTGCCCAAACAATCCCAGCCGCATCAGATCCGGCAATATGATAGGGTTGCTTGTGGCCATCAAAAGGGCTGATTGGTTGCCCCAAGGCAGCCCAAACACCGTTGTAGTTAACACCAGCGGCCATCACCAGAACCAACACATCGTGACTATCTATTGCAGGGACATCTACAACCTCTTGCAACATCGCACTGTCCGGATTGCCGTGGCGCTCTTTTCGGATAGCCCAAGCATACATCTGTTTGGGGACATAGCCCATAGGTGGCATCTCACCCATCTCATACAGATCTTTTTCAGCGGCCTCGTACGATAGCGTATCAATGTTGGTATCCAGAGCCATAACAGCCTCCAATTTGCCTCGTTATGCCGCGACGCAGAATCGTGGCTTTATCTAGGAAATAGAAACGGGCGAGAAATAAAGCAACCGTTTTCGCCGCATTTTTGAAATTTTATAACTCGTCGACGCCACTTCGGCATTTTCAGCTCTCGGTTTTTGGTTTCCTGCCTCCAACATCCAGCGCTCGCAACAATCTGAAGTAAAGTGTGGAGCTATCTCAAAAGGGTTCAAGTGGAAAAACAGCCCCACATACCTCTTGCTTGGTCCTACTTGGTTATGTGGAATTTGCTGAAACACCGAAACGATCGGGCAAGTCAGATAGCAAATCAACGACACCGAAAACCGTTATTCAGCGCTGGCACCCGCACACATCTGAAAACTGAAACGTTAGCTTCTTCGCCTGAAACCGCGATTAGGCTTGTCACAACCAATTGTTGCCACATCAAAAATCTGTACTAATATATATAGAGGAACAGTGCTTAACCTGCGCAGGCCTCATCAGAGGGCAGCGCCAAAAATGCAACTCTGATAAGAAAGAACCCCATGCTTTCCAAACGCCATCTACTCACCGTTTTAACTGCATTTGCAATATCCGCAACAACGGTAATTCCAGCCGCTGCCTTGGATCGACGAGTGCGTATTGTAAATCAAACGGGTTACGTTCTGGTCGAATTCTATGGATCCAATAAAGGGTCGCGCTCATGGGAAGAAGACATCCTGGGCCCTGATGTATTAGGGTCAGGCCAATCTGTGATGATCAATTTTGACGATGGTACCGGCTATTGCAAATTTGACTTCAAGGCCGTGTTCGACGACGGCGACGAGTTAATCAGGAAAAATGTCAACATCTGCGAAATCGGCACATATACCTATAATTGACGCGCAGGGTAGCTCTAGAACACAAGCAAGCGCACCTATCAGAAGTAGGTGCGCTTTTTTGAGCGAAAATTATCAATTGCCGCAATGCAGCGAATTGACAGGGGTGTATTCTTTCACGTATCCAGCTCGAGACGAAATAAAATTTCAATCGAGACGCGGGGCGCCTGATGACAAATACAGACCACCAGCACGGTAAGTCAGATCGCCCTTGGTTGATCCGGACTTACGCAGGCCATTCTACCGCCACGGCTTCAAACGCGCTGTACCGCAGTAACCTTGCTAAAGGCCAAACCGGTTTATCAGTTGCTTTTGATCTGCCAACCCAAACCGGATACGACAGCGACCACACGCTGGCCCGTGGCGAAGTGGGCAAGGTAGGCGTCCCTGTTTGTCACTTGGGTGACATGCGCGCCTTGTTTGACCAGATCCCTTTGGATCAGATGAACACCTCTATGACGATCAACGCTACCGCCCCTTGGCTATTGTCGCTTTATATTGCTGTAGCTGAAGAGCAAGGCGCAGATATTCGCGGCCTTCAGGGCACTGTGCAAAATGATCTGATCAAGGAATACCTGAGCCGAGGCACCTATATTTGCCCACCTAAGCCCAGCCTGAAGATGATCGCGGATGTCGCCGAGTACTGTTATAGTAACGTTCCCAAGTGGAATCCGATGAACGTCTGTTCTTATCACCTGCAAGAGGCAGGCGCGACGCCAGAACAGGAACTGGCCTTTGCTTTGGCCACCGGACAGGCCGTGCTGGACGAATTGCAACCACGGGTTCCAGCCGAAGATTTCCCGGCAGTGGTTGGGCGAATTTCATTCTTCGTCAACGCTGGCATCCGCTTTGTCACCGAAATGTGCAAGATGCGCGCCTTTGTCGATCTGTGGGATGAGATTTGCGAAACCCGTTATGGTGTTAGCGATCCAAAGTTTCGCCGGTTTCGGTACGGTGTACAGGTCAACTCTCTGGGATTGACCGAACAACAGCCAGAAAACAATGTTTACCGTATTCTGATCGAAATGCTGGCCGTCACCCTGTCAAAGAAAGCCCGCGCCCGTGCGGTACAATTGCCTGCCTGGAACGAAGCACTGGGATTGCCCCGGCCCTGGGATCAGCAATGGTCGATGCGGATGCAGCAAATTCTGGCCTACGAAACTGATCTTTTGGAGTATGAAGACCTATTCGAGGGCAACCCGGCGGTTGACCGTAAGGTTGAAGAATTAAAGACCGGCGCTCGCGCTGAACTGGCCAACCTAGATGGCATGGGCGGCGCAGTGGCATCGATCGAATATATGAAGTCACGTTTGGTGGATTCTAATGCCGAACGATTGAACCGGATTGAACGTAACGAAACCATAGTGGTTGGCGTCAACCGCTGGACTGAGGGCGAACCCTCGCCGTTGCAAACGGAAGATGGCGGCATCATGGTTGTCGATCCTGCTGTCGAACAAGAACAGATTTCTCGCCTGAACGATTGGCGGCAAAATCGTGATGACTCTGAGGTGCAAACAGCCTTGGCGGCCTTGCGGGCAGCAGCCAAAGCCGGTGACAATATCATGCCACCATCAATCGCCGCAGCCAAAGCTGGCGTCACAACTGGCGAATGGGCAGAAGAGATGCGCAAGGCCCATGGAACCTATCGAGGCCCCACCGGTGTATCAGGTTCGGTATCCAACAAAACCGAAGGCTTGGATGATCTGCGCGAAAAAGTGGACGCCGTCAGTGACAAATTGGGGCGTCGTTTGAAATTCCTTGTCGGGAAGCCAGGACTGGACGGCCACTCAAACGGTGCTGAACAGATTGCCTTTCGTGCCCGAGACTGCGGGATGGATATATCCTATGATGGAATCCGCCTGACGCCCGCCGAACTTGTGGCCGCAGCGATCGAAGATCAGGCCCATGTAGTTGGCCTGTCGATCCTGTCGGGGAGCCACTTGCCATTGGTTCAGGAAACAATGGACCGCATGCGTGCCGCCGGCCTAGCGCATATTCCGGTGATCGTCGGTGGTATCATTCCTGACGATGATGCGAATACTCTAAAACAAATGGGTGTTGCCCGCGTTTATACCCCAAAAGATTTCGAACTAAATTCAATCATGGGTGATATCACGATATTGGCGACGCCCTAAATGGTTGTAGAATAATAATAAAAATCAGGCGGCAACACAAAAAATGAGAAAAAGGCGCTTAAATACGTCTCCCAATTGGGCCATAAGCTGATACGCGCTAATTAGTTGGCGTAGGTACTACAAATTGGAGACTCAAATGACCCTCAACCTTGCGGAAATGTCGCGCAAAGATCTTCTGCAACTCAAAACTGATGTTGATGAAGCCCTAAAATCCGCCGAACAACGTGAGCGTCTAGCCGCATTAAAGGCTGCAGAACAGGCCGCCGCAGAATTCGGTTTTTCGCTTGAGGAAATTTCTAATGGCGGACGTTCGTCAGGTAAGCGTTCAAAAGCTGCACCCAAATATCGTAATCCGGCGAACCCAGAAGAAACCTGGACCGGTCGGGGTCGCAAGCCGCATTGGATTCATACTGCCTTGACTTCTGGCGCCGATATCTCTGATCTGGAAATCTGATCCAGAAGCGGAGATTTAAAACATGACGATTCATATTGGTGCCGCAAAGGAAGATATTGCGGAAACCGTCTTATTGCCGGGCGATCCCTATCGCGCAAAATGGGCGGCTGAAACCTTCCTGTCGGATGTGCGTCTGGTGAATGAAGTGCGTGGGATGCTGGGGTTTACGGGAACCTGGAAGGGACATCGTGTCACCATCCAGGGCAGCGGTATGGGAATGCCGTCGCTGTCGATTTACGTCAATGAGTTGATCCGAGACTTTGATGCCCAGACTTTGATCCGAATTGGATCCTGTGGTGCCATGCAGGATAAGATCAAACTACGTGACGTAATTGTAGCTATGACCGCCAGCACCCTGAGCACCCCATCCCGTGGGATCTTCAAAGAGCTGAACTTTGCCCCCTGTGCAGATTGGTCCTTGTTACGCGCAGCAGTCGGCGCAGCCGAGGCCAAGGGATCTACACCTCATGTTGGCGGCATCTATTCCTCGGATGTGTTCTATGATGAACGCCCTGACCTGAATGAACAGATGGTGCGGCATGGCATTCTGGGCGTCGAAATGGAAGCCGCTGAACTGTATAATCTGGCCGCGCGCCATGGACGGCGCGCACTGGCCGTACTGACAGTGTCTGACCATCTGATCACCGGCGAAGAGCTACCTTCGGATCAACGGGAACGCAGCTTCGCCGAAATGGTGGAGATTGCTCTGGAGGCAGCCTTTAGCTGACCCCACTGCGCGCCCGCTCTCCCATTGGACCGGGGCGCCGCGCCAAAAACGACATTAGCCGTGCCGGATACCCATCTGGCACGGCATTTTTAATTGAGGTGCGATTGGTCAGTGCAAACCGCCAGGCTTTCAAAGTGGGGAATGCCGCCAGAATCTCCTGATCTAAAATGAGATCAAAGGTATCAAAGTATCGAAAAATTGTTCCCCAGACCGCATCGACCATATGGAATTGTTCGCCTTGGAATAGTGGGCCGTCCAATTCTGCTTCAATCCGCGACAATTTGGTCGATAGCGCAGATCGCGCCTGAGCAAATGATTTATGGTCGGGCGCATTGTAAAATATTCCAATTGTTTTCAAAACATCCGAACCAAATTCGATCCATGCTCGATGTCGTGCCTTGTCCAGTGGATCGCTGGGATGCAGCGTGCCTGGGGTGACTTCGTCCAAATACTCGACAATTACCTGACTTTCAAAAAGCACGCGGCCCTCTGCTTGAAGAAGCGGAACCCGCCCCAGCGGAGAAATCCTCTGGAACCACTCAGGTTTGTTGGCAAGATCGATATAGCTACGACGGTGCGGGATTTGTTTTTCTGTCAGCACAATGACGGCGCGCTGCACATAAGGGCAAAGATCGTGGCTGATCAGGTGGTAGTCAGTCATTGGGTACTCCATGTAGATGCATTTGCATCGATATGGCATCGCCAACTTGCATGTCAATGCATTTGCATCTAAATAGCAAAGATGACCAATCCCAATTCACCCGCCACAGCCAGCTGGATCGCATTGTTTCGCGCGCAAAAACGTGCTCGCACTGCGATTGATAGCGCCCTGAACTCCGCTAACCTGCCCCCGCTTGAACAATACGACGTTCTTTGGGCACTGGAGCAGGCAATGCCACTTGGGTTACGACCCTACGAGTTGGAACAGGCCGTGCTCTTGCCTCAACACGGCATTTCGCGGCTGACCAGCCAGATGGTGAAACAGGACCTGTTGGTCCGCCTCCCCTGCCCCGATGATAAACGTGGGTTCCGGCTGGTGCCCTCGGACAGCGGACTGCTGCTGCGACAGCGCATGTGGCAGATCTATCAACCGGTAATCACCGATTTTTTTCAGGCAAAGCTTGCCCCGGATGAAGTCCAAGAGCTGATGCAACTGCTGTGTCGTACCGGTTAACGCCCGTGACTGCCGTCATATTGGTTGACCGGAGGGCTGATCCAATCCTTTAGCGTCCCAGCTTCCGGGGCAAACATTTCGACCAGGAGCGGATGACAGCTAGCAGTGTCGCTTGAGTGTTCAGAACTGCAATCCCCACCGGGACAGGCGCTCAGCGCGCCCAACAGGTCGATCTCAGCAAAAAACTCCAGATAGTCACCGGGACGAACCGGCGAAGCCTTCATGAAATACTGTCCTGTGTCGCGTGTAAAACCAGTGCACATGAACACATTTAGCACATCGTGCACATGTGGCTCCGCCTCTGCCAGAGAGACGCCCAGATGGTCAGCCAGTGCTCGGGTCAGGTTGGAATGGCAGCAATAGTGATACTGGTTCCCTGCCAACAGGTTTCCTGTGTATGGATCGCAACGCGTCCCAATCACATCGTGCACCGAACCACCAAAATCATCGATCCCATACCAGCCCAAGGTATCATGGATGATCGTTGCCATTGGTCGTAGGTAGGGAAAGCTGGTCCACATGCGCTCGCCTGTGGTGATGTGTGTACCGTGCAAGGCCCGCGACTTGCCTGAATAGAACCGCTCTGCCAGATCGTTTTTGTTCCACAGGTTCAAGTCCCCAACCTGAGGGCCTTCGACAGACGAAATGCGAAAAAAATGGCCTGCAGGCACTTCAAAACACGCGGCGTCGCGGGCTGGAACCAGCACCTCACCCGTTTTGACTGCCGTGCCTCGAGCCTTGCGATACGTCTCTAAATCCGCCACAGGCAGGCTGTCATTGGGATAGCAAATGACGGGCGGCACGGCACGGCGGGCAGACGCATCCGCGGGAGCGTCTGCAGAATTATAATTGGCAGTTTGGGGGGCAGGTTTATTCATGTCAAAGGCTCCATCTTACGCGCCCATCAACACCTGCCATGCATCCCAGTGCAAGCCCAATTGCATCAGCGGCAATACTCTTCGCCCGCTGGACCAAACACTTTCATTCGCGTCCGCACCAATCAGATATCTCCGGTTCGTTTGCAGCATTGGGCGTGGCGCCGCGTTTTACGCGGCGCCACGCCCAACGGAAGGAAGGCATTTTAATGTCAGACGACGGGCGGGAGCGTCTGGGCCTGCAGATCAGCAATCCACCATCAATGTTTTATTTGGACGGGTGCTACCAAAAACTAAAACTCAGACTCTCTGGGGCCAGGCATATCTCGTCGCTACAAGATTGCAGTGTTAGCGTAACTGCGTTTGCGCCCACTTTGATTGGTACGCTCAACTCTATCCTGCCCTCATAGAGCGCCAAGAGCGATGCCTCGTTAAACGACAGCGTCGTAATCAGTGGATCAGGATAGGCATCTGATCCAATATCAGTTCCATTGACCTCCAGCGTGGTCGGAATGAAATAGGCCTCCAGCGGTTCATGTGCATTGATATGCCAGCCCTCCGCTATCTCGATGTTCAAGTTTAGCAGCCCCTCACCTCGGTCAATCACAGTCGAAACCAGCACCGCACCATTGGCGATGGCACGAACGGGTCCAACATCCCCACGGTTTTGTGCATCCACGGCCGCTATCGCTGCTATCCGTCGCACTGGTGCCGCTAGTGCCTGCCCCGATAGAATGTCTGTCAGCGCATCTGCTTGTTGGCTAAAAAACACATCCGAACTGCGTCGTGCCAAAGCGCTCAACAACAACTGTACCTGCGCACTCCCTGACGGCAACACGCCATCATCCAGCTGGATATAGTCGCCCAATCCCTGCGCCTCACTATTCATTTGGAACAGACCATCGCTCTGCTGAAAATGCTCTACCAGATAGTGCCCGATGCGCTCCGCCTCGGCCAGCCAATTGCCTGCCGGGTCAGCATCGGCCAAAGCCACCAAAGCTCGCCCAAATCCAGCATAGTCCGGCAATTGCGCGTCGATACTGGCGATACCACCGGTATTCACCCGGTAATAGCCTTCGCCATTGCGCATTTTGGCCAGGATAAATCGCGCAGACGACTGTGCCGCAGTCAGATATTCAGGTCGATCAAAGGCTCGCGCCGCCTGCACCAATGTGACAATCATCTCCGCATTCCAGCTTAGCAGGATTTTATCATCCCGGCGGGGCTTGGGTCGGAGCATGCGGGCTTGGCGCAGCAGTTCAAGCCCTGTATCCAGCCGCTCAACATCCACCTCTTCGCCACTCAATTGCAGCGTACTGGCTCCTTCAAAGTTACCGTCCTCTTCAACGGTTAAGGCGTCGATTAAAAACTCCGACTCTGCCCCAGCATGGGTGCGAACCTGAGCGGGCGTCCAGACGTAGAATACACCCTCTTCCAGCTCGCCGGTCGTTGTCAGGGAATCCGCATCCTCAGCCGCATAGAAACCGCCATCCGGCGCGGTCATATCTCGCAGCACATAATCAAACGCTCGTTGTGCTGCCCGGGCAAAACTTGGGTTCGGCTGCAAGCTATCTAATCGCAGCAGCACCCGGCCAATCAACGCCTGATTATACAACATCTTCTCAAAGTGAGGCACGGCCCATGCATTATCCACCGCGTAACGGTGAAACCCACCACCAACCTGGTCGTGCAGCCCACCATTGACCATCCCGGCAGCAGCTATCTGCACCACCTCCAACAGCTCAGCATCAGAGCTCCGTTCCGCCTGATCCAACAAAAACAGCAAGCTGCTTTCCTGCGGGAATTTAGGGGCTACCCCAAACCCACCATTAAAATCATCCATAGTTGCCAGAGATTGTTGGGCCAGCTGCGTGGCTATCTCAGCCGTCAGCGGATACGCCGCCGCCTTGCGGCCCAAATACTCGCGGACCACATTCCCAAGCGCCGTAGCGTTCTCTTCGATGTCAGGCCGATCATCGCGCCACATGGTGCTAAGCTGTTGTAAAATAGAAAGGAAGGTATCCGGTGGATAGTAGGTACCACCATAGAACGGCTGCGCCTCACTGGTCAGAAATACCGAGTTTGGCCAACCACCTCCACCGGTGACGGTCTGAGTAACCAGCATGAACTGTTCATCCAGATCAGGGCGTTCTTCCCGGTCGATTTTGATCGCCACAAAATGCTCGTTCAGAAACGCGCCAATCTCATCGTTTTCAAAACTTTCCTCTTCCATCACATGGCACCAGTGACACGACGCATAGCCGATGGATAAGAAAATTGGCTTACCCTCGGTCCGGGCCTTGTTCAGGGCTTCGGGTCCCCAGGGGTACCAATCCACCACGTTGTACAGATGTTGTTTCAGATAGGGCGAGGTTTGACCCACAAGGTGGTTGGCGGCCCGGTCCTGTGCAAGCACCGGGCTGGCCAACAGAAATAGCGCAACAATAATGGATTTCATGAAAAGCTCCTATTTCGAGCTGCCTAACATGTATGCGCCAGCCTCTTCCCTCACAAACCCGCGAGGAGAACGACCCATTGACAATGACCGGTCAAAATCACTGATTGGGTTGCTTTAGCGGTTCTGTTGGTCACCCAGGCATTCCCGGGGACTGTTCTCGCCAAGGTCACGTGCTCCGCAAAAGGCGCAGCGCCATTCGCCCACGCGCTTGTCTTGACGCCACCGGCAATTGCGGGTCAGCGTCGAGGTTTGGTGGCGCCACACAAAGTAGCCCAACACACCAGCCAACAAGAGAAGTAATAGAATGGGCATGATGCCTATCTAGCGGGTGATCTCAGACCTGAACAACAGCTTTTGCGCTGAATGTTGCAAGTCCCGCACAACACCGCTGATTATCTCACCTTAGGCCGCTGAGTAATACGGTACAAAAGGACTTCCCGGCCGGTCGTCTTTCGGCTGGTTCAACCTCTGCACCAGCTCTACTTGAGGCGTATAATAGGCCCAGGCTGCGTCCAAAATCTTCAGCGCTTCTTGCGCCTGTTTGCTGGGCAACTGCTTAACTGTCTGCATCTGATGTCTCCCGAGTAATAAGAGGACGTTCGCGCTTGCAGAAAAGATAGGCGCAGCCAACGTTGGTGACATCACATGTTATCGCAGTGTTGCTATGCAAATACCGCATGGCATCTATTGTTGGGCCAGGTTGAGAAGGCAAAATGCAAAACGCCACCCAATTCAGGGTGGCGTTGCAGTGCATGAATGTGTTGGACGCGTTACAGCGTGCGCTCCAGCATCATCTTTTTGATGTTGGCAATGGCTTCTGCCGGGTTCAAACCTTTGGGGCAGGTCTGAGTACAGTTCATGATGGTGTGACAGCGGTACAGCTTGAACGGATCTTCCAGCTCGTCCAGCCGCTCACCTGTTGCTTCATCGCGACTATCAATAATCCAGCGGTAGGCATGCAGCAGTGCGGCTGGCCCAAGGTAGCGGTCGCCATTCCACCAGTAAGATGGGCAAGAGGTTGAGCAACTGGCGCACATCACACATTCATACAGACCGTCCAGCTTCTTGCGGTCTTCGATGGTCTGCTTCCATTCCTTGGCAGGGCGATTGGTCTTGGTTTCCAACCAAGGCATGATGCTGGCGTGCTGAGCATAAAAATGCGTCAGATCCGGGATCAGGTCACGCACTACGGGCATATGCGGCAGCGGATAGATCTTCACATCACCCTTGATCTCATCCATGCCGTAAATGCAGGCCAGCGTGTTGATACCGTCGATATTCATCGCACAGGATCCACAGATACCCTCGCGGCAAGACCGGCGGAACGTCAGCGTCGGGTCAATCTCATTTTTGATCTTGATCAGCGCATCCAGCACCATCGGACCACAGGTGTCCATGTCCAGGAAATAAGTATCCACCCGCGGATTTGCGCCATCATCCGGAGACCAGCGGTAAATCTGGAATTTACGAATGTTGTTGCTTCCGCTGGGTTTCGGCCAGGTCTTTCCCGTAGTAATTTTTGAATTCTTCGGGAGTGCGAGTTCGACCATGATCTGTCTCCTTGCTTAGCCGCACACCAGCTGAGCCGTTACGGCACCTTGCTGACAGCAGTTCATTTCGTCGGATGCCGGCGCCAAATCTGTGACGACGCCGAGCGTGTGAATTCCACCTGCACCATGGCAAGTGGACTTTGTTCTTAAAGATGTGGAACTGGTGGCCACATTTCGGTCTGGGCACAAATCAGTCATTTCCTGACCTTTTCAGATTGAGAATTCGCCCCAGCGATCCGCGCCAATAACGCCGCATCACGGGGAAACAGCCGTTCCAGTCGATCAGTCAATGCTGTGTCATGAGCCGCCAACTGTAACACAGCGGCAAATTCCGGTTCTTCGGCCATCTGCTGCCAACGTCGGTTGGTCTGCAGTTTGTCCACACTATCGGCTTCTTTCTGAAAGGAAGAACCGCCGCCGTAGCGTTGCACCCGGCCCAGCGTATTGTCTCGCACAGGCAGATTGAGCTGGTTCAAAATCGCAGCCCGATAGCTCTCGTCTCGCATCCAGTCGTCATAGCAAATACAGGTATGTTGCAGCGTCTCAGCTTGCTCGACCTGTCGCAATACGCCGGAATAGATATCTATAGAGTGCAACAGGATCGCATTTCGGCGTAGCAGGCTGTAGCCCGTGTTGGCCTGCATCTTCTTCAGCAGTGACGCCGCCCAGTTCAAAAAACTGCGATAGATCAGCACATCGCCAGACAGAAGCGTTTCATCAAACGGTCCCGATACGGCGCGCTTAGGCGCAAACTCGGCAGTCGTGACATCTTCATAGGAAATCAACAACATCGCGCCATCACCGGCTGTTCCCGCAACCGATGCCAGATCCTTTTGCGCAATCTGGTGTGAAACCAGTTCACCATCTAGTTCAATGGCCCGGAAACTCTTGAGCGGATCTGTGGCGGGTTTGCAATTGTTCAGGAATACAGAACGCCCCGTTGTCGCATTCCGCTGCAACCAATTGGCAATTGCGTGGTTTCCCGAACGTCGCATCCCAAACATTCGCAGCGCCTGACCTGGCGCAAACCCCAGCCGTGCCCACTCGTTGGGTTGTTCTATCGCCCGGGCTCCCATCAGTTATCCCCCGAAAGAGAGGATCGAATGGTTGAGCCCCCCCGTAGGAACTCGATAGCTCGCTGTTGTTGAGCCGCAGTTAACTGCTTCCAGAGTTGCGTATCCCCTGGCATAAGGGGGTATTGTGTGGGTAAGTCAAAATTCCCGCTCACGGCATTTGCCTCGGGAACGGGCGCTCTGCTTGACTGCACTTGGGTATAGCTTGCACCACCACCAACTGCGATCAGACAGTCATTGTAGCGACTTTCATAGATGCCTTTGGAAATACCAGAACCAATTGCGGCTCCGATCGACGACGCCATCGCATTCCCACCAGAATAGCTCTGGTTCGCACTGGCTTGCCGTACACGCTGCATCCCTGCGTCTAAGTCATCGCGACATTCTTGCACTGTTGTCGGGGCAGGTCCCTGTTCTGCTGGGGCCGAGCATCCTGCGATGCCCGCCGCCAGACAGGAAACCAAAACGAACCGGCCCCTTACAATCATCAGAATGTCCGAGCCTTTGGCGCGATTTTCTTCAGGCTGATACCGCCCTGGTCTTCTGTGGTCAGCGGATCAACGACAACTGGACGTGGACTTAGATCAACCTTGGTCCCATCAACCCGGCTGATGGTGTGGACCCGCCAGTTTTCGTCGTCCCGTGTGGAATAGTCTTCATGCGCATGCGCACCACGGCTTTCCTTACGGGCTTCGGCACCATGGATGGTAGCCAAAGCGTTCGGCATCAGGTTGGTCAGCTCCAGCGTTTCCATCAGATCCGAGTTCCAAACCAGCGACCGGTCTGTGACTTTCAAGTCATCAAGTTTACCCGCAATAGCGGTCATCTTTTCGACGCCTTCGGTCAGTGTTTTCGAAGTCCGGAATACAGCAGCATCAGATTGCATGGTTTTCTGCATTTCAAGACGCAGCTCTGCGGTGGCGACATTCCCCTTGGCATGGCGCAGCGCATCAAAGCGATCAAACGCGGCATCAATCGAGGCCTGGTTCAGCACTGGGTTCGGCGCATCTGCATCCACCACTTTACCGGCCCGAATGGCCGAGGCACGGCCAAACACAACCAAGTCGATCAGCGAGTTCGACCCAAGACGGTTGGCACCATGCACCGAGGCACAGCCCGCTTCACCTACGGCCATCAAACCCGGCACAACAGCGTTGGTATCTTCAGCGGTGGGGTTCATCACCTCCCCCCAATAGTTGGTTGGAATACCACCCATGTTATAGTGCACCGTCGGGATCACCGGGATCGGTTCCTTGGTGACGTCGACACCAGCGAAGATCTTGGCCGACTCGGAAATACCCGGCAGGCGTTCTGCCAAAGCTTCTTGTGGCAAGTGTGACAGGTTCAGGTGAATGTGATCACCCTCGGTGCCAACACCGCGACCTTCGCGGATCTCCATCGTCATCGAACGCGATACGTAATCACGCGGGGCAAGGTCTTTGTACTGGGGCGCATAGCGCTCCATGAACCGTTCGCCTTCAGAGTTGGTGAGGTATCCACCTTCACCGCGTGCGCCCTCGGTGATCAGACAGCCTGATCCGTAGATGCCGGTTGGGTGGAACTGAACAAATTCCATATCCTGCAGCGCCAGACCCGCACGGGCCACCATGCCGCCACCGTCACCGGTGCAGGTGTGGGCCGAGGTGGCGCTGAAATAGGCGCGTCCATAACCGCCAGTGGCCAGAACAACCATCTTGGCGTTGAACACATGCATGGTGCCGTCGTCCAACTTCCAGCAGACAACACCCTGACACTGTCCATCTTCAGACATTATCAGGTCGATGGCGAAATATTCGACGTAGAATTCAGCGTTATTCTTCAGCGACTGACCATACAGCGTGTGCAGGATCGCGTGACCGGTCCGGTCCGCAGCTGCACAAGTTCGCTGCACCGCAGGGCCTTCACCAAATTCAGTGGTATGGCCACCAAATGGGCGCTGATAGATCTTGCCTTCTTCAGTCCGCGAGAAGGGAACTCCGTAATGTTCCAGCTCGTAAACCGCCTTAGGGGCTTCACGCGCTAGGTATTCCATCGCGTCTGTGTCACCCAGCCAGTCCGAACCTTTGACCGTGTCATACATATGCCACTGCCAGTTGTCCGGGCCCATGTTCGACAGCGAGGCCGCAATGCCCCCCTGTGCCGCAACGGTGTGCGAACGGGTTGGGAAAACTTTGGTCACACAAGCGGTGCGCAGACCTTGCTCTGCCATGCCCAGAGTCGCACGTAGCCCAGCGCCGCCGGCGCCAACCACTACTACATCATAGTCATGGGTTTCGTATTCGTAAGACGCCATTGGTCAGTGCTCCGATATCAAAGGGCGATGCGGGCGATGGCAAACAGGCCAGTCGCTGCGGCGGCGTAAGAGATGCAGATCATCACAATGATGGCGATTTTCTGTGCTAACCCGTGGACATAGTCCTCGATCATCACCTGTGCGCCATCTTTGAAGTGTTTAAAGGTAACGGCGATCGTCAGGGCCGCCACAATCGCCGGGAAGGGACGACCAAAATAGGCGATGACCTCGTCATGCTCTTCGCCCAGCATCGGGCCGAATGTGAAGACAAACAGCGGGATCAGGATCAGCAGCGCAACAGCGCTGACCTTCATGGCCCAGAAATGTGCGGTGCCGGACTTGGCGGATCCCAGCCCTACGGCGCGTTTACGGTCAGTAAGATGACGCATCTCGTCTCTCCTCTTACGCGATGACCAGAACGGTCAGAATAGTGAGAACAAACGAGCCGACAATGACCGCCCACCCCAGTTTGGTCGCGGTTTCCAGTTTAAGCCCATGCCCGGCATCCCAGATCAGGTGCCGCACGCCGGCCAGACTGTGATACCACAGCCCCCACAGCGACAGTAGCATGACCAGTTTCCCCAAGAACGAGGTCAGGATGCCATCAGCGATGGCGAAATACTCAGGCGAGGTTGCCGCAGCAAGAAACCACCAAACCACCAACAGCGCAGACACCAGCAATGCATTGCCAGTGATCCGTGTCAGGATCGAGGAGACCGAAGTCAGCTGTGGACGATAGATACTCAAATGAGGCGAAAGCGGGCGATTGCCCCGATTGACATCGGCCATGGTGGCTCCTTTGCGGTTGGCTGTCGGTGTTTTAGCGAATTTTTGCGCGCTGTCACCCGAAGGATTGGTAAACAGAGGCGGATATTTTGGCTGTTGGCGCTAAAATCCCACACTTGTGATCACAGCATTCCGAGACGTGATCACATTTTCCACGTCGCAGAGTTATTTCGCAGAATCAATCGACTTATTGCAAATCAAGGCAAATCACCTAAGTCAGCGGTCTGACGTGCAACTTCACGCAGCAGCTTCATGCGGATCCGGCTGGGATAATCGGCGAAGGTCGTCGCAGTTGCAACAAATGCGCCATCTCCCTGAATTACATTCTCATAATAATAGCTGGTTAAATCAGCATCGCTCTGTTCAATCGCCAATGCATTGACCATAACCTCTGCCTCGATCAGCTTCGGCCGCAGGTCGGCAGGATGGCGGCCTTCGTTAGAGGTGCCATCTCCAGACAGATCGATCACGCGCCGGGCGCAGTCTGAAACTGCATCAAATTGAGACAGTGCAAGATGCAGAGCCTCACCAATCGCTGTAGAGTAATTTCGCCAAGGACGCTCTACTTGCTCGATCCGGCTCACCAGTGCATCAAGCGCTGCAAAATCGCTAATTTCCACCCAGGGGATGCTCACCTCTTGCCGAGTAGTACCCGACCATTGCAACAGCAGAACTTTTGCCTGCCCCCGCACCAAAGCTTCTGCAACAACCCCATCGCGCAATCCTTCGGCCAGGCCATCCATCTGAATACGATATTCGTTGGTATCCACCGAACCTGAAATATCAACCGCCAGCACCAATGCCAAATCACAGGCAGCGCTGGCTACAGGTGCCGTTAGCAATGACGAGATAAAAAAGACGCGCGAAAAAAACATACCGCAACCCTAGCAAGTAAGTTGCCAAAATCCGATCACTTTTACGCCACTGCACGCCAGCCTGTCAGATCCGCTCTTCATCTAGCCTGAAATATCCCAGGGGTTTGGGGGCAGAGCCCCCAATCTTAAAGCGGCATCAAGGCCCAGTAATCCAGATCCAGCAGCACATGTGGCAAATATTTTCCATCTTCGCCCTTAATGGAAAATGGCTCCCCGCCAGCAGTCGCAACCAAGCGCAATCGAATGGCCCCAACACCGGGGGCAGATGTCTCTGCCTTATCCAGAACTTCAGACCAGGCCCGCACCGTCATCCCCGAAGTGCAGGGGTTGGCATGCGCGCCACCATTCAACCCAACAATCATCTGCGCATTGGCCAACCCGTTAAAAGACAGGGCCCGCGCCATGGAAATCACGTGTCCACCATAGATCAGGCGTGACCCATCAGGCCGCGCCGTGGTGTCGAAATGCACCTTGGCTGTGTTCTGCCACAGTCGCGTGGCCAGCATGTGCTCAGCTTCTTCGATAGTGACGCCATCCACATGATCAATTTTCTCGCCGACGGCATAATCGCCCCAGCGGTGCGTCTCTCCTGCCTGAGAAAAATCGTAGTTTGAAAAATCGAGGCCTTGAGGGATCACCAGTTGATCCACGCTCAGCACTTTGTTTAGCTCCGGGATCACTGGCGATGGTGCTGGCGCATCAAGATCCGATTTGCGCAGCATCACCCAACGCACATATTCCAGCACGGTCTCGTCCCGCTGGTTCACCCCGCGGGTACGTACCCAAACCACACCGGTCTTTCCATTTGAGTTCTGCTTGATCCCAATCACTTCGGACTCGGCCCGCAGGGTATCCCCTTCATAAACAGGCAACAGCCAGCGTCCTTCGGCATAGCCAAGGTTCGCAACCGCATTCAATGACACGTCGGGAACTGTCTTGCCAAACACCAAATGGAATGCCGCCAAATCATCGATTGGCGACTTTGGAAGACCAGACCGGCGGGCAAATTCATCCGAGGAATACAGCGCATGGCGTGCAGGATACAGCGCATGGTACAGCGCTCTCTCACCACCGGATACAGTGCGAGGCACTGCATGGCGCAGCACATCGCTAACGTTGTAATCTTCAAAAAAGCGTCCCGAATTTGTTTTCGCCGGACTGGTCTTAGTCATACTTAGTGGTCTCCCAATTTGGTGTCGGGGGTGTAGGTGCCCTCGACGTCTTTCACCACCGATTGCCCACACCGCATGATGCCCTTGACCGGGTCAAAGGTCTGGGTTGGACCGCCATACAGTTCCCAACCTTTGTTCAGCGCATCCGTAACCTTGTGGCAAAAGGCCGAAGTGTCGTCTTCACTCAGAAATCTATAGAGTTTCATAATCGTCTATCCTGGAAAGGGCGAAGGCCCGACAAGCCCGTGTACATAGCCAATCACGGCAAGCAGCACGATTGAGGCGACAAAGAACATACCGTCTTTGGCCAGTGATCCATTTTTGCGTGGAGACCAGTCCGGTTCAGCACGATTGATCACCACGACCTCCACTACACCCCAGATCAGCAAACCACCAAACAGCATGATCGACGCTTGGTCTCCATTGACCAGCAGATGAGCCAATGCCCACAGGCGAAATCCCATCAGCATTGGGTGCCGCACACGCGACAGCAACATGCCCTTGGTGCCTGCTGGGCTCATCGCCCAGATACCAATCAACACCAGCAGGTTGTTTACATGCACCAAGTAACTTGGCGGCACCCAAACGTTGATAAACGGTGCAGCCCGATAGCCGACAACCATCAGCACCACACTCGCCACCAATGCAAGCGCAACCAGCCCTTGCCCTTTTTTTCCTAACGAGGCACGTGCCTCGGGCATGATCCGTTTGAACAGATGTGCTCCAATCCAGAGCAGGATGCCTACGACCAGTAATGTCATTTCAGTTTCCCATTATGTTAACCGAGTTAACACCTAGGCGGAAACTGCGGCAATTGCATCCGCTTTCGCGATTATCTCGCGCGCGGTTGCAACGTGCAGGTTTTCGACGATCTTTCCGTCCACGACAGCAACCCCCTGCCCTGCGGCTTCAGCCTCGTCAAAGGCTACGATCTGGCGGCTGGCCAGGTCGATTTCCTCCGCCGAGGGCGCAAAAGCGGTATTGGCCACATCTACTTGCGCCGGGTGGATCAGTGTTTTGCCATCAAACCCCATATCACGACCCTGACTGCACTCTGCTGCCAACCCTTCAGCATCCTTGAACGCGTTGTAGACGCCGTCAACAATCACCAGTCCCTCGGCCTTGGCCGCCAGCAAACACAGACCCAGCCCTGCCATCATTGGCAAGCGGTCTGGGCGAAACCGTGTTTGCAGCTCTTTCGCCAAATCATTGGTGCCCATGACCATGCCCTGCAATTTTGGGTGCGCAGCAATGGCAGCAGCGTTTAGCATACCCCGTGGCGTTTCCATCATCGCCCACAACGGCACATCACCCGTGATCGCGGCCAGCGCATCCAAATCTGCCGGATCCGATACTTTGGGCAACAGAATTGCGTCACACCCCATTTGTGCGGCAGCCTTGGCATCGTCACTGCCCCATTGGGTATCCAGCCCATTGATCCGCACAATCCGCATTCGGGCGCCGTAGCCCCCTGCCGCCAAGGCCTGCGCCAGTGTCTCGCGTGCGGCCTCTTTTTCGCTGACAGACACGGCATCTTCCAAATCAAAGATGACCGCATCAACCGGCAGGACTTTGGCTTTTTCCAGCGCCCTAGATTTTGACCCGGGGATGTAAAGTACCGATCGAAAGGGGCGCGAGCGCGTGTCCATAGCATGTCTCCAGGTTGTAAAGTTGCGAAATCGGTAACGATTCGGTCACAAAATTACAAGAGAAAATTCGCCGCAACGCAGCATTAGATATTTTTTTGCCAGCGTTCCCAATGGCTAAGACCTTAAAAATATAGCCCGGACGCAATATTAAGACATTGTCAGCACATCTTTGACACACTTTGGAAGTCGGACCCACTTCCTTCCAGCCAGAACGGCGTAGATCGTGGTTTAGAATGGATCAATGGTCCGGCGTAACGTCAGAAACCGGCTCGCTACGGAACTATCGAGGGTAGTGCGTGATGAAGTTCACGTAGTTACAGGCCACACCGGAAAAAGGGTAAAACCCATGATGAAGACGATGATCAAATTGACCATGAGCCTCGGGCTCACTGTACTGGTTGCTCAGCAAGCGACCGCTCAACAGAACAGAAATTGCGCCCCGCGCGAAGCTGTCGTCGAACGGCTTGCCACCACTTACGGCGAAAGCCGCCAAAGCATCGGCCTAGGCGAACAGGGCATGGTGATCGAAACCTTTGCGTCAGATGATACTGGCACCTGGACGATCACAGTAACCACCCCCAATGGACTGACATGCCTGGTGGCATCCGGACAGTCATGGGAAGAATTGGCCGAAGCACTGCCCCCACAGGGCAACGACGCTTAACCGCCATTGTTGATGAACAGCGCGCGGGGTTCTGCTCGACCCCATGACCTATAGGTTGGTCTAACAGAAACCCCACGCGCCTGATGCCCCCGCACCCTCAGTCAAACCGGTGCGGGAAAGAAACGGCACAGTTAGCCGTGTCCGCCATCTTTACCTATTGCGGACCCATCACCATCGACGCCGTTGGTATGTCCAGGGCTGCCATTGTCATGGCCGTTTCTGCCACCACCGCCGTTGCCACTTCCCGAATTGCTCCCCGGTCCGGCTTTCGCGGATGACCGTCGCCAGCAGAGGCATTTCCGCCATGCACATTGCGCTGCCTCCAACGTTATCGCAGACATGACCTTCATTCGGAACGCAGTCTCTACCGGCAAAGGTCCACGCTGTAAGTGTTCCAAGAATACCAATGAAGTCTGCCCTCCCCATCCGGTTCCTGTCGCGTCATATCTTCGGCAATCTTTCCTGAGATCCGCCAGATCGGCCTTTTCTCGTTCCCCTCCCTTGCAACATGCGCACCCTGAGGTGCATCCGTCGACTTGGGACGACAATCTTCGCGGGAATCACAGCCTTAAACCCGTTTTATACATGCGACGCCCAGCTAATGCGCCCGTTTGAGTTCCACACTGTGATCACAAAAATGAAAAACATTATTACCCCCAATATCGTTTCCAAGGCCCCGTAACCCTCTAATTTACAAGTTATTTAACGTTATCAGCAACAAACCAGTCCGGATGCTGCGACGCCGCGCTGCAGCGCAGAACTCTTGCGCGAGGGCGCAGAACGCCGTAGGCATCCGGCAAATTTCAACCGGACCGGAGATACATCCCATGGCACGACCCAAAATCGCCCTCATTGGCGCAGGTCAGATTGGTGGCACTTTAGCCCATCTCGCTGCAATGAAAGAACTCGGCGACGTCGTTCTTTTCGATATTGCTGAAGGCACACCGGAAGGCAAAGCACTGGACATTTCACAGTCTGGCCCATCCGAAGGTTTTGACGCCACGCTAAAGGGTACCCAGTCCTACGCCGACATTGCAGGCGCCGACGTTTGCATCGTCACCGCTGGCGTACCACGCAAACCCGGCATGAGCCGTGATGATCTGCTGGGCATCAACCTGAAAGTCATGAAGTCCGTTGGTGAAGGTATCCGTGATCACGCTCCGGACGCTTTTGTGATCTGCATCACCAACCCGCTGGACGCCATGGTTTGGGCATTGCGCGAGTTTTCCGGCCTGCCCCACGCCAAAGTCTGCGGCATGGCTGGCGTTCTGGATTCTGCACGCTTCCGCCATTTCCTGGCCGAAGAATTCAACGTTTCGATGAAAGATGTCACAGCATTTGTGCTAGGCGGCCACGGTGACACTATGGTTCCGCTGACACGCTACTCCACTGTGGGCGGCATTCCACTGCCTGATCTGGTATCCATGGGCTGGACCACACAGGAAAAACTGGACGCTATCGTTCAGCGCACACGCGATGGCGGTGCCGAAATCGTTGCCCACCTGAAAACCGGTTCCGCGTTCTACGCACCGGCTACCAGTGCGATTGAGATGGCCGAAGCCTACCTGAAAGACCAGAAGCGCGTTCTGCCATGTGCAGCCTACGTTGACGGCGCTCTCGGTCTGAACGGTATGTATGTTGGTGTCCCAACTGTCATTGGCGCTGGTGGCGTCGAGCGTGTTGTCGACATCCAAATGAGTGCTGATGAGCAGGCAATGTTCGACAATTCTGTAAACGCTGTCAAAGGTTTGGTCGAAGCTTGCAAGGGCATTGACGGCTCACTGAGCTAATCACCCATCCGGATTTGTCTAAAAGGCCCGCACCTGCGGGCCTTTTTTTGTGTCAGAACCTTTTTCCATGGCATCATGCTGGTTTGACGTGGCGCCAATAAGCGAAGGCACACAACAGACCAACGCCGACTTCCAATGCCATCGCGACCAGCAAGTTGGAATGTGGCATCCCATCCATGGCCATGCTGATCAGCCGCCCGATCCCGTACGATAGATATAACATCGCTGCCGCGACCAAAACGGCAGCCCGGATTTTCGGCACCCCAACTGCAGCCAACATCGCTAAGCCAAAGACAATTAACACCATCGCCGGAGCCCTGATTTCACTCAACAGGCTGGCACTGTGGCCCAGTTCAATTTCAGACGACGCGTAAAAAGCCACTGGCGAAAACCCCACCAACAGACCGATGCCAAGGGCAATACCGCCAGCAACAGCCAGAACCCATTTTTCACCCATAGTATTTTTCATTCTGTCATTTTCCTTTTGCCAAAAAATTTTCCACACACTTTACATTGTGTAAAGTTGACAATCATCGAAATATGGGTGACTTGACATCATGTCAACCACACACACCAACACCAGAACCAAGATTTTACAGGCCACGCTTGATCTCTTGTTTTCCGAACCGCCTGCAAAAACCCGCATGTCAGATGTTGCCACGCAGGCAGGCGTGTCTCGTCAAGCGGTCTATCTTCACTTCAAAAACCGGGCAGACTTGCTGATCGCTGCAACCCATTTTCTCGACGAAAAACTGGACACCGATGCACGTCTCGCTGCCAGTCGCACCGCGCAGTCCGGGCGAGATCGGCTACAGGCATTTGTAACGGCCTGGGGCAACTATATTCCCGAAATCCATCGGATTGCCAAAGTCCTTATATCCATGAGTGAGACGGACGAAGCAGCCGCCAGCGCATGGGAAAATCGTATGCAGGATATGCGTGAAGGATGTGCAGCCGCAATCGACGCATTGAATGCCGATGGCACGCTCTCACCTGATTTCAACACCGAGGACGCCACCGACGTGCTATGGACGATGCTATCCGTCCACAACTGGGAGCACAGCACCGGCGCCTGCGGCTGGAGCCAGAAAAAGTATTTGACAATGCTAGCCCTCACCACCCAAAAATTATTCTATGCAGACCCGGTTAAGGCACCATAATCCCAGAGGATTTCCAACTCTTGGCCACTTGCCGTAAACGCGCCCAATGAATGTGCTTCATTTCCTTGTTGGCCATTCCAGCGACAGCACCTAACGAGACCACGTTTTCTTTCAAAGAACGTTACGTGCGAATCAGTTTTAGGAACGTTTTGGTAATATGTGATCACACCATTCTGGGCCGTGATCACAAAATCGAAAAATCTTAGCTATTTCTCTGTCCCTTGTAAAATAACCCTTTAACCACTGGGGTTATGACGTCGTATAACCACAACAATCGTAGTCAGACGGGACAGTTTCAGATGAACATCCACGAATACCAGGCCAAGGCCCTCCTTCGCAGCTATGGCGCACCGGTTTCAGACGGTCGCGTTGTGCTCAAGGCAGAAGACGCAAAAACCGCCGCAGGCGAAATGGACGGCCCGCTTTGGGTGGTCAAGGCGCAGATCCACGCAGGTGGTCGCGGCAAGGGGACTTTCAAAGAAGCCGACGCTGGTGAAAAGGGCGGTGTTCGCCTGGCCAAGTCAGTTGAAGAAGCCGCAGACGAAGCCAAGAAAATGCTGGGCCGCACCCTGGTCACGCACCAAACCGGTCCTGCTGGCAAGCAAGTGAACCGCATCTACATCGAAGACGGCTCGGGCATTGAAACCGAACTGTACCTGGCGCTGCTGGTTGATCGCCAGACATCTCAAGTGTCCTTTGTCTGCTCCACCGAAGGTGGCATGGACATCGAGGAGGTTGCCGAAGCAACCCCTGAAAAGATCCTGTCGTTCTCTGTTGATCCGGCTACGGGTTATCAGGCGTTCCACGGTCGCCGCATCGCGTTCTCGCTGGGCCTCAAGGGTGTTCAGGTCAAGCAGTGTGTCAAACTGATGGGCCAGCTCTACACAGCCTTCCTTGAAAAAGACATGGAGATGCTGGAGATCAACCCACTGATCGTTACCGACTCTGGTGATCTGAAAGTGCTCGATGCCAAGGTATCTTTCGACGGCAACGCCCTGTACCGCCACGCTGACATTGCTGAGCTGCGCGACGAGAGCGAAGAAGACGCCAACGAGCTGGAAGCGTCTAAGTACGACCTGAACTACATCACCCTAGACGGCGAAATCGGCTGCATGGTGAACGGTGCTGGTCTGGCGATGGCCACCATGGACATCATCAAACTCTACGGTGCCGAGCCTGCAAACTTCCTTGATGTTGGCGGCGGCGCCACCAAAGAGAAAGTCACCGAAGCGTTCAAGATCATCACCTCTGACTCCAAGGTCAAAGGCATCCTGGTCAACATCTTCGGCGGCATCATGCGCTGTGATGTGATCGCCGAGGGCGTTGTTGCCGCGGTCAAAGAGGTCGGCCTGCAGGTTCCGCTGGTTGTCCGTCTTGAAGGTACCAATGTCGAAGCCGGCAAAGAGATCATCAACAATTCTGGTCTCGACGTGATCGCAGCCGACAACCTGTCGGACGGCGCTGAAAAGATCGTGAAAGCGGTTAAGGGCTGATCAGTTGCGCGTTCGGGTACACTCACTGCTAATTGCAGCCCAATTCAGCTTGGTGGGAGCAGCAGCCAATGCTGCACCCATTAGGCAAATTGCTGAATATTTTGATCGTGCATGCACCCTTACAAAATTTCAGTACGAATTGACGGGCGGAGGTCAGTATTCATTCACCTCTGGCTGGAGTGGCAAGAGTGTGATGGCGCCAAGTTTCAATCCAGATGAAAAAATGGATGGTTTGAACTTGGATGCCATAGGCGCCGTCCAGTGGTCTCAACCAATGACATTCCGGTATGGAAAACCTGAAATCTCATGCGACCTGACCTTCGAACACACTTTAAGCGAAGAAGAGTTTAGTCTTCTTCGCGGCCTTGTGACGAAGAACGGTGCAGATCACTACGACCAACAACTCGACACCTCTGAAGCTGATCAACAGTTCGGAACTTTCCAAGCACACGAAAATGCAAACGTAACTCTGAGCGGCTCCGCAGAAAAGGGTCAATTGACCCTCCGGGCCACTGCGACGCTAGCTAATTAAGGAGATCGCCACATGGCAATCCTCATCGACGAAAACACCAAAGTCATCTGCCAGGGCCTGACCGGCTCGCAGGGTACTTTCCACTCTGAACAGGCCATCGCCTATGGCACCAAGATGGTTGGCGGCGTAACACCCGGCAAAGGTGGCATGACCCACCTGAACCTGCCCGTCTTCAACTCGGTCCACGAGGCCAAGCACGTTACCGAAGCCAATGCTTCCGTGATCTACGTGCCGCCTCCCTTTGCCGCTGACTCGATCCTCGAGGCCATCGACGCCGAGATGGAACTGATCATCTGCATCACCGAAGGCATTCCTGTGCTCGACATGATGCGTGTTCAGCGCGCGCTGGACGGCTCCAAGTCTCGCCTGGTTGGCCCTAACTGCCCCGGCGTGATCACGCCTGATGCTTGCAAAATCGGCATCATGCCCGGCCACATCCACAAGCGTGGCTCGGTTGGCGTTGTGTCCCGTTCGGGCACCCTGACTTATGAGGCGGTCAAGCAGACCTCTGACATCGGTCTGGGCCAGTCCACCGCTGTGGGCATCGGCGGCGACCCGATCAAGGGCACCGAGCACATTGACGTGCTGGACATGTTCCTGGACGACGATGAAACTCAGTCGATCATCATGATCGGTGAAATCGGTGGTTCCGCAGAAGAAGAAGCTGCTGAGTTCCTGGCTGAGCAGAAGAAGAAAGGCCGTTGGAAGCCAACTGCTGGTTTCATCGCGGGCCGTACAGCCCCTCCAGGCCGCCGCATGGGCCACGCTGGCGCGATTGTTGCCGGTGGCAAAGGTGGAGCCGAAGACAAGATCGAAGCGATGAAATCCGCTGGCATCGTTGTTGCAGACAGCCCCGCCGGTCTGGGCGAAGCTGTTCTGAAGGCGATCGGCTAATCATGCTGTCTGCCCGAGCATATGCTCATAGGGCAGCGCCCGACCGGGGTGGGTGCGAAAGCACCCGCCTTGGGGGCGGGCGGGTGCTGCCCGGCGTGGCCGGGCGGGCAACCACTCCATCCAAATTTCCGCATATTTCCCAAGATCTTGTCGCCAAAAGCGCCCAATTGGCTCTTTTTGCCGCAGGATCTACCTTGCGTTTCACCAAATCGAAACGTCTGGCAGCAACGCTGCCCCAAATGACCCTAGGTCTCCTACACAACGGTCCCACTCTGCACGAGGTAACCCAATGACCGACCAAAGCCCCAACGACCTCTTCCATGCGTCCTCTTTTATGCAGGGGCACAATGCCGAGTATCTGGAGCAGCTATACGCCCGTTACGCCAATGACCCCAACGCAGTAGATGCGGCATGGGCCGAGTTTTTCCGCCAGATGGGCGACGCCGATCTGGACGTAAAGGCCGAGGCGCAAGGCCCCTCCTGGGCGCGCAATGACTGGCCGCCGGTTCCTGACGATGATCTGACAGGTGCGCTGACGGGTGAATGGGCAGCTCCGGTTGAAACCAAAGCGGCTGGCAAGAAGATTGCCGAAAAAGCTGCCAAAACTGGTGTCGAAGTGTCCGATGATGCGATCAAGCGGGCCGTGCTGGACAGCATTCGCGCGCTGATGCTGATCCGCGCTTACCGGATCCGGGGGCACCTGGTGGCAGACCTGGATCCACTGGGTATGCGCTCGACCGTACCGCACCCGGAACTGGACCCGCGCACCTATGGCTTTACCGATGCGGACATGGATCGCCCGATCTTTATCGACAATGTGCTGGGACTGCCCCTTGCCTCGATGCGTCAGATTGTCGACATCGTCAAACGTACCTATTGCGGCACTTTTGCACTGCAATACATGCATATTTCCAACCCGGCTGAATCCTCGTGGTTGAAGGAACGGATCGAGGGTCTGGGCAAGGAAATCCAGTTCACCCGTGAAGGCCGTAAGGCAATCCTGAACAAGATGGTCGAAGCCGAAGGGTTCGAAAAGTTCCTGCATGTGAAATACATGGGCACCAAACGTTTTGGTCTGGATGGCGGAGAAAGCCTGATCCCGGCGATGGAACAGATCATCAAGCGCGGTGGTGCGCTGGGTGTGCGCGACATCGTGATCGGCATGCCACACCGGGGCCGCCTGTCGGTGCTGGCCAATGTGATGCAAAAACCCTATCGCGCCATTTTCAACGAATTCCAGGGTGGCAGTTTTAAACCCGAAGACGTGGATGGTTCGGGCGATGTGAAGTACCACCTTGGTGCCAGTTCGGATCGTGACTTCAATGGCAACATTGTCCACCTGTCCCTGACTGCCAACCCCTCGCACTTAGAAGCGGTGAACCCGGTTGTCATCGGCAAGGTTCGCGCCAAGCAGGACCAGTTGAAGGATGCCGACCGGACCCAAGTCATGCCAATTCTGTTGCACGGCGATGCCGCCTTTGCCGGTCAGGGTGTTGTGGCCGAATGTTTCGCCCTGTCAGGTCTGCGCGGTCACAAAACCGGCGGCACTATGCATATCGTGGTCAACAACCAGATTGGTTTCACCACTGCACCGCACTTCTCGCGCTCTTCGCCCTACCCCACCGACAACGCGCTGGTGGTCGAAGCGCCGATCTTCCACGTCAACGGTGACGACCCCGAAGCGGTCGTGCACGCCGCCAAAGTGGCCACAGAATTCCGCCAGAAGTTCCACAAAGACGTCGTGCTCGACATCTTCTGCTACCGCCGATTTGGTCACAACGAGGGCGACGAGCCCATGTTCACCAACCCGGTGATGTACAAGAAGATCAAGACCCACAAGACCACGCTGTCGCTCTATACTGAGCGCCTGGTCAAAGATGGCCTGATCCCCGAAGGCGAAATCGAAGACATGAAGGCCGCATTTCAGGCCAAGTTAAACGACGAGTTTGAGGCCGGTAAGGATTACAAGCCCAACAAGGCCGACTGGCTGGATGGTCGCTGGAAACACATGGACACCAAGGACGAAGATTACCAGCGCGGTAAAACCTCGGTTTCCCCAGAGACCTTTGCCGAGGTCGGTGCAGCGCTGTCCCGACTGCCCGAAGGCATTCCGGTACACAAAACCGTTGGCCGTCTCATGGATGCCAAGAAACAGATGCTGGCTGACGGGGCTGGTTTCGACTGGGCCACGGCTGAGGCACTGGCTTTTGGATCTTTGCTAACCGAAGGCTACCCTGTGCGCCTGTCTGGACAGGATGCCACCCGTGGCACCTTCTCTCAGCGTCACTCCGGCTTGGTCAATCAAGACACGGAAGAACGCTATTTCCCGCTGAACAATATCCGCGCAGGTCAGTCACAATACGAAGTCATCGACTCGGCCCTGTCCGAATATGCGGTGCTCGGCTTTGAGTATGGCTATTCGCTGGCAGAACCCAATGCGTTGACCCTGTGGGAAGGCCAGTTTGGCGACTTTGCCAACGGCGCGCAGATCATGTTCGATCAGTTCATCTCGTCCGGTGAAAGCAAGTGGCTGCGGATGTCCGGTCTGACCGTTCTGCTGCCGCACGGGTATGAGGGCCAGGGTCCCGAGCACTCTTCGGCGCGACTGGAGCGGTTCCTGCAGATGTGTGGTCAGGACAACTGGATTGTCGCCAACTGCACAACACCCGCGAACTACTTCCACATCCTGCGCCGTCAAATGCACCGGAGTTTCCGCAAACCGCTGATCCTGATGACCCCAAAATCACTGCTGCGCCACAAGCTGGCGGTCAGCAAGACCGAGGAGTTCACCACCGGGTCCAGCTTCCACCGGGTACTGTGGGATGACGCTCAGCACGGCAATTCTGACACCCAACTGGCGGCAGATGACAAGATCAAGCGCGTGGTTCTGTGTTCAGGCAAGGTCTACTATGACTTGCTGGCCGAGCGTGACGCCCGTGGTATCGACGATATCTACCTGATGCGGGTCGAACAGTATTATCCGTTCCCGGCCATCTCAATGGTCAAGGAACTGGGACGTTTCAAACAGGCTGAGATGGTCTGGTGTCAGGAAGAGCCTAAGAACCAGGGTGCCTGGACCTTTATTGAACCCAACATCGAATGGGTGCTGACTCGTATCGGCGCCAAACATACTCGCCCGGTCTATGCCGGACGCGCCACATCGGCCTCTCCTGCTACAGGTCTGGCCAGCCAACACAAAGCCCAACAAGCTGCGCTCGTGAATGACGCGCTGAGCATCGAAGGAAACTGATCCATGACCACCGAAATTCGTGTGCCCACCCTGGGTGAATCGGTCACCGAAGCCACGGTTGCCACCTGGTTCAAAAAGCCCGGCGATGCAGTTGCTGTCGACGAGATGCTCTGCGAGCTGGAGACCGACAAGGTCACCGTAGAAGTGCCCAGCCCCAGTGCTGGAACAATGGGCGACATCATCGCCGCTGAAGGGGACACCGTCGGCGTCAATGCACTGCTGGCCACCCTGTCCGTAGGTGGTGCAACTGCAACAGCAGCGCCAGCAGCCGCACCAGCGGTCGCTGCTCCGGCTGCGGGTTCTGGCAGCACCGATGTGATGGTGCCAACCTTAGGTGAATCCGTGACCGAAGCCACCGTGGCCACCTGGTTCAAGAAAGTCGGCGATACCGTCGCACAGGACGAAATGCTCTGTGAATTGGAAACCGACAAAGTCTCTGTCGAAGTTCCCGCCCCAGCCGCTGGTGTGCTGACTGAAATCACCGCTGCCGAAGGCTCCACGGTGGATGCCACTGCCAAACTGGGCGTGATCTCGGGTTCTGCTTCAGCAGTCGCGGCGGCGCCAGCCTCTGCCCATGCTGCAGTTGCGGCTCCTGCCGCCGCAGGCAAAGACGTCGCCAATGCGCCATCGGCGGAAAAGGCGATGGCCGAGACCGGGCTAAGCGCCGCTGCCGTCACTGGCACCGGACGCGACGGTCGCATTATGAAAGACGACGTAGCCCGCGCTGTTGCCGCCGCAGCCGCCGCGCCAGCCCCTGCTCCGGCTACTGCCGCCCCAGCACCTGCACCACGTGCTCCGGTCGCTGCCGACGATGCATCCCGCGAGGAACGTGTCAAAATGACCCGCCTGCGCCAGACCATCGCTCGCCGTCTGAAAGAAGCACAGAACACCGCTGCCATGCTGACCACCTATAACGAGGTCGACATGACCGAGGTGATGGCGCTGCGCAAACAGTACAAAGACCAGTTCGAGAAGAAACACGGCGCCCGTTTGGGTTTCATGTCCTTCTTTACCAAGGCCTGCTGCCACGCACTGAAAGAAGTGCCTGAGGTCAACGCCGAAATCGACGGCACCGACATCGTGTACAAGAACTTTGTCCACATGGGCGTTGCGGCCGGCACACCAACTGGCTTGGTTGTACCGGTGATCCGCGATGCCGATGCAATGTCATTTGCGGATATCGAGAAAGCGATTTCGGAAAAAGGCAAGCGCGCCCGTGACGGCAAGCTGTCGATGGCCGAAATGCAGGGTGGCACCTTCACCATCTCTAACGGTGGTGTCTACGGCTCGCTGATGTCCTCGCCGATCCTGAACCCGCCACAGTCGGGGATCCTTGGCATGCACAAGATCCAGGACCGCCCGATGGCGATCAACGGTCAGGTTGTGATCCGTCCGATGATGTATCTGGCCCTGTCCTATGACCACCGCGTTGTCGACGGCAAAGGCGCCGTGACCTTCTTGGTGCGCGTCAAGGAAGCGCTGGAAGATCCACGTCGCTTGTTGATGGATCTGTAAGAGGCTAGTTTTGACCGACCGTTCCCAACATCGGGCAGCGCAGGACCGCCGGGTGGGCGAGAAGCGCCCGCCCGAGGGGGGCGGTCGGGCGCTGCCCGAGCCGCGAGCGGCCCGGGTTGGAGATTAACATGGCCAAGCGGCGAACTCGTGAGGAACTGCGCGCTGAGTTTATTAGGATGCTCGACATCTGGACCCATGTCCGCAGTTTCCTCCTGCTGCAAATGCAGGACATCGACGGGATGGACCCGGATCAGGATCTCCCAACCAGCGACGCGCTCTTGGACAAGTTCGATAACGGCCCCGGCACCTCCAGCCAACACCTCTGCGGTCTTCAGCAGGCCTTAAACAACTGGCTGGTCGGCTTGCCCAATGCGCTCAAACACGGCGAGGCCACCGCCACAGCTTTCCTCGCTCGCTACACATCAGCCTCCGGGCGGGATTTTTTTGACGACATGGGCGACCCCAAACGCAAACTGCAGATGATCATGAACCGCGGCCAATTGCAGGACGAAGATGACTATCACCTGCTCAAAAACGCGCTAGACGACGCGCCGGATATTCTCCCGGCCAAGGACATACACCGCGCCAATGACCTGCTTGGCAGCTACGAAAGCCAAAAGAGGGGCACCCCATGATCTTTCTCCCAGGCCAGCACGCATTCGCCGCATCCGCTCAAGCCCGCTGCCGTTTTCCCAACGCCGCGTGCAATCCAAATCCGCTAGCTTACTCCCCAAGCCTGCGACCCCGCACACCAACAGGAGGCTCATGACCAACTCAGATCCCCAGCTTCATCTGGCCCCAAATATCCCGGGGGAGGCCCGCATGGGCCGGGGGCAGCGCCCCCTCCCCGCTCACAACTAAGACGCACACATGGCCTACCGCGATCCTGAACAACTGACCTGCCCCTCTTGCGCCAAACGCGCAGAACTGGTCTGGATTGTTGGAACAGGCCCAAACACCCAACCCGGCGAGGGTGCCGCCTATGTCCAGATCCTGGACCCCGGCCCCTGGCAGGAACAGACAACGAATACCGCCCCCGCGTGGCATGGCACCTTGACCTGCCCCGCCTGTGGCGCAACCGTATTGACCAGGCCCTGACAGGGCAAAAGGAGATCTTAAATGGCAAGCTATGACGTCATCATCATCGGTGCAGGCCCCGGCGGCTATGTATCGGCCATCCGCTGCGCCCAGCTGGGCCTGAAAACCGCCATCGTCGAGGGCCGCGAGACCCTGGGCGGCACCTGCCTCAACGTGGGCTGTATCCCCTCCAAGGCGCTGCTGCACGCAACCCACATGCTGCACGAAGCCGAGCACAACTTTGCCACCATGGGCCTAAAGGGCAAATCGCCTTCGGTCGACTGGAAGCAGATGAAGGCCTACAAGGAAGACGTCATCGGCCAGAACACTGTCGGCGTCGAATTCCTGATGAAGAAGAACAAGATCGACTGGCTGAAAGGCTGGGCCTCGATCCCTGCCGCCGGTCAGGTCAAGGTTGGTGACGATGTGCACGAGACCAAGAACATCGTGATCGCCTCGGGCTCGGTTGTCTCGTCGCTGCCAGGCGTCACCGTCGACAACGACGCTGGCGTTGTGGTCGACAGCACAGGTGCGCTGGACCTGCCTAAGGTGCCCAAGAAAATGACCGTTATTGGCGCAGGCGTCATCGGTCTGGAGCTGGGCTCGGTCTATGCCCGTCTGGGGGCTGAGGTCACCGTGGTCGAATACATGGACGCCGTCTGCCCCGGCATGGACAAAGATGTCCAGCGGGCCTTCAAGCGGATCCTGGAAAAGCAGGGCCTTAAATTCATCATGGGTGCTGCGGTTTCGGGCGTTGATGCGTCGAAAACCAAGGCCAAGGTGAAATACGCGCTGAAGAAGAAACCAGACGAAGAACAGGTTCTGGACGCCGACGTGGTGCTGGTTGCCACAGGCCGCAAGCCATACTCTGACGGTCTGGGCCTGGACGCACTGGGCGTGAAAATGACAGAGCGCGGCCAGATCGCCACCGATGCCCACTGGGCCACCAACGTGCCCGGCGTCTATGCCATCGGTGACGTGATCGAAGGCCCAATGCTGGCCCACAAGGCCGAAGACGAAGGCATGGCCGTCGCTGAAGTATTGGCAGGCAAACATGGCCACGTGAACTATGGCGTCATCCCCGGCGTGGTCTACACAACGCCTGAGGTTGCCACCGTCGGCCAGACCGAAGACGCGCTCAAGGCCGAGGGTCGCAAGCTGAAGATCGGCAAGTTCATGTTCATGGGCAACGGCCGCGCCAAGGCGGTTCACCAGGGTGAGGGCTTCGTGAAGCTGATCACCGACAAGGAAACCGACCGCGTCCTGGGCGCCGCCATCATCGGCCCCGGCGCTGGCGACATGATCCACGAGATCTGTGTCGCGATGGAATTCGGCGCCTCCGCCGAAGACATCGCCCTAACCTGCCACGCCCACCCGACGTATTCCGAGGCGGTCCGTGAGGCAGCCCTGGCTTGCGGCGACGGCGCGATCCACAGCTAAGCTGTTGGTAGTGAAGAATAGGAAGGCCTCCCGATTTGGGGGGCCTTTTTTGTTGTGGCAGTGTCAGCTTTTCTGGCGTGGGCGGTTTGGTACCGGATTACTCAATAAACTCCCAAAATACTCTCCGAAGCGTTTCAATTTTTCTGCGGCCAATGTCGGTTAAACAGGACTAAGCCACCATTCGTTGAGCCTTGCGCAATGCCCCCTAAGCGGCCATCGCTGTTTGGCTCGTCGGCTCGAAAGCGGTCCTTCTCTGCGATGGCGAATAAGTGGGCTGTAAAAAGGGAAGCTGCCATTCCAGAAAAAAGTTAACCTTTACCTCATTCGAGAGAACCACACAGCTCGAAGGAAGTTTTTAAATGACCCAAAGATAGGCTTGGACATTGGGATCAGATCGCGGATAGGTTGTCCTGGAGAGAACATTGAGATTTTTATGCCCATTCCAGAATTTGCTGATCACGGTGGTTTGCCACCCTTCGTAAACGGTCATCCTACATTGCCAAACGCTCGCTCACCGTTTTCAGCGACCATGCAGGAAGTCGTAGAGCGTTTTTGTACGTCTGAACACCGTGCTAAACTATTGAAGGGATTAAACGAATATAGAAAGCACCTCCACTCCGGCGGCTTTGTCAGTGGATCACAGTGGATTGATGGTAGTTTTGTCGAAGATGTGGAGAGAACGCAGAAACGCAATCCCAACGATATCGATGTAGTGACCCTCTATAATAGGCCAATAAAGTATCAAGCCGACCCGTTATCATGGGCTGCGGACTATACAAACTACCTTCGGAACCAATTTTTTGATACACTTGCTATGAAGCCAGCCTATCTTTGTGACACGTACGATATCGATCTTGACGCCGGATCAAGGCCGCTTGTGAGGAACACAACGTACTGGTTTGGGCTGTTTTCCGATATGCGCGGAAGCGGTTCGAAGAAAGGAATTCTCGAAGTGCCGCTTGCGGTTGATCCAATGGAGTTTACTGCGGTTGACCACGCGATTGGGAGTAGGTTCAGTGTCTGATCTTCAGTCCATCACATCGTTAGAGAGGCAGAAAGCTGAACTGGAGGCTTTGGTAAGCGAGGCCAACGCGGATGGAGATGTGGTCGGGCGCTTGAACTTCGAGACTCGACATCGTGTTGTCTCCAAAGAACTGGAGGCACTCAGAAGCAAGGACGATCAAGTAGCTGAGGTTGCGCTTTTGTTTGATGGTGCACCAGTAGACGGCACGCGGACAATTGATGCAACTTTCGCGGCTCAGGCGCTGAGCTATTTCCAGTCGATAGTAACGACCTTATTCGCCTCAAGCCTTAAGGGCGAACTCGCTCAGCGGGGTAAGATCAAAGGCTCGGAATTGGCTGCACTGAATATTCGTGGCGTTGCTACTGGCTCCTTTGGGTTTATCTTGGAAGAAAAGGACGCACGCCAGTCCAGCGCGGTAAAAACTACAGTAAGAGAGTCATTGGAAGAGGCCACCTTGTTGTTCGAGGAACTTACGCAGATTGAAGAAGACGATTTTCTCATTGATATCGATGAAATAAACCCACGTGTATTCAATGCGTTGGGTAGGTTTTTCAGTCACCTGGAAAAAAGTGAAGCGTCTCTTAAGGCGAATCTTCCAGACCGGCAAATGGTTTTTGATCGGGCTGGAATCGAACGTGCCTATCGGCGTATATCTGAGACCAATGTCAAAATTGACACCGTTGAATGGGTCGGGACGCTGGTTGGGCTTTCACCGATAAAGCGAACTTTCGATTTCAAGCGTGACGGCGCTGACGAAATCGTATCCGGCAAATTCAGCCACCAAGTAAGCCAAGACTATCTGGAACGAATTGAAAGCCAAGACGGAATCACATTGGGCGAGCGGTTCCGCGCGAGCATCGAGATTGGTACGATCCGAAAGCCGGACGGAACCATTAGCGTCAGCTACACGGTTACAGACCTAGAAGAAATGCGGTCAGATTAACCACCGCTTTGTGTAGCTATTGGCGTTTGCTATTCCAGATAGGTATTCAATGACTTGTGCGCCGGTCCTCAGGCCTTTTGCTCGCCGCTAAAGTTCGCAATCGCGTGCCACATCGCTGCAACACCGATAGTCGCTGAAAATCGGTTCTGGGCCGTCTCTTCGGCTTTGCAAAGTCTGTTTCCTGCGTATAGCTGCCCTTGGGGCATCGCACAGTATTGGTAGGATTGGCCTCAAACCTGACCTTCGCCACCAAAGCCCTCTCGGCGTCCCCCCAAATTCCCAATTGACCGACGCCCCAACTTCCCACACCATCACAACATGCAAAAACAGGAGGAAGAACATGGCTACGTACCGCTGTGGAGCTTGCGGCATGGGTGTGAATGCGACCTGCGCCGACTGTAACGAGCCGCTCGTCAACGACACATTGGAGCTGGATGATGGCAGCAAGGTGCAGATCTCGCGCTGCCCCAAATGCGAAGGCAAGATCAAATCGCCCCTGTGCTGCGGGCAGGATATGACCTGCGAGACCTGACACCTGATCCGGGGCGGTGTGCAAAGCAGCCCTGGCCTGCGGCGACGGTGCGATCCACAGCTAAGCTGTTAAGACAGACGCGAACCAAGGGCAGTCCCAAACGGGGCTGCCTTTTTTTGGTTTCCGGCCCGCTCACCCTTACCAAACAATTTTCTGGGCCTACGACCGCTTCCAGCTAGTTTGCCTCATATACGTACAAAGGAGATATGAAATGCAGAAACTGTTAGCTGCTGCGTCTCTGACCTGTGCGATAATTCTTGGCAATACACTGCCAGTTTTTGCGCAGACAAACTCAGACTACGAAGCCCTCATTACAAAGACTGATACGCCAGAGTATATGGTGGATGGTGCAAAACGTATCGACCACCTGGAGGCACACGAGCTCTATCAAAAAGGCGCGGTGTTTATCGACCTCAGATCCAGCTGGAGATACGATCGAGCGCATATTCGTGGTGCTGTTGGACTTGAACTGAACTCTCAATTTTCCAAGGAACGCCTGTCTGAACTCGCAGGGAAAAATCAGAAAATTGTGTTCTACTGCAACCACTCAGCCTGTGATCGTTCAGCCATCGCCAGCGCCAAAGCACTCACCTGGGGCTACACCGATGTCTATCACTTCGCAGATGGGTGGTCTGCCTGGTCAGGATCTAACTATGATCAGGACTAATCTGTGATGTCCCCATTTCCGCCGCACCCATCTTGTTAGCTCATTCCAATGTGGGTGCGTTGCCCAGACAATAAAGGCGGCTTCAACGCACCGCCCTTTTCTATTTCTGCTGACCAGTCTTGGCCTGTTTGCCGCTTTGGGTTCTGAGTGACTTGCGCAGCCGCCTCCCCGCTTTGACAAAGGGAACCGAATACAGTTTCCAGCAACTGTCCATCTCCATTGACTTCATTCCAGCCACACCAAATTTCACATCCCGGTTGTCCTCTGGCATGATGTATGTGCCAAAAATCACATCCCAGATTGGGAAGATAAAGGCAAAGTTCTTGTCAAAATGATCAGGATGGCAGCTGTGGTGCACATGATGGTGTGCAGGGGATGGAAACACCATCGACCAGCGCCCGGGCCAGCGCAGCCAGATATGCGAGTGGCGGAGGTTGTAGGCCAAGATATTGAACAGGAACATCAACAACGGCACACCCAGAATGGTTGGTGTATTTGGCAGGTAGCCGATCAGGTTGTAAGACAACCCGATTACCACGCCATACCCCGCACCAATGCTAAGCGTATAAAACAGGTTATCCACCGGGTGTTCACGGTAGTTCGATATCGGGTGCATGACCTCTGCACTGTGGTGAACCTTGTGAAATTCCCACAGGATTGGAACTTTGTGCTGCAGATAATGCGCTGTATAGCCAATCAAATCCCCAACCATAATGGTTACAAACATATAGCCGATGGTCAGCAGCAAGCTGGTTGAGGCCCCGGCATTTGATGGAATCGACGTCATTGACTGACCCGTGACCCAGCGAAAGCAGGTGGTCGTGATGAAGGCAAGCAGGCCAAACAAAAGAAAATGACCTATCAGCTTATGAAAAACGAAGTACCGCAGATCCAGCCAGGCGGAGGGATGTTGCCAGACCGATTTTGGAAAGAGAAAGGCCAAAAACGATCCCTCGGCCTCTGTGCCCTGCGCGCCGTTCCTGCGATGTACAAGGTAGATCGCAAAAGCCGCCAAAACAGATGTCGCTATATAGACGTAGAAAATTCGTTGCTTGGGATCGGCAAAATGCAGAAATACGCTCGTAGCATATTCCAAATAATACGATAGAAAGTCAAAAGTCGCCTGCATCTGATCCCTACTCCGCAGTCTTGGTCTGCACTGCCGCTGATGGTTTTACTGTCGATTGTCCTGAATCATGTGGTTTTGCGTCCAGGCTAAACTCTCCTTAGGATATCACTGCGGCAAAATCACGGCATGCAGGCAACGTTCTTTTCGTAGGTACGTTTCTATACCACAATTGATTGGGTTAACCGGCCCGATGCAGGCAAGTAATTTCAACCAGCATATTTTCCGACGGAACTGTACTTGATCTGCGTATCATCTCCATTGTCCCAGAAGGAGATTGTCTAAATGCACCGCCTCATTGCGACTTTGTTGGCCAGCTGGCTTTTTGTCAGCGGCGTCTCTGCCGAAACCTACACTGCTGATGTCTGGGCTGATAACTGGTTCGCCTTTCATGTGAATGGCACCGAAGTTGCCCATGACAGTGTTCCAATCACCACCGAACGCTCCTTTAACGCTGAAAGTTTTGCATTTCAGGCACAGCGCCCATTCACCATTGGGCTTATCGCAAGAGATTTCAAAGAAAACGACACAGGTCTGGAGTACATTGGTTCTCGGAGACAGCAGATGGGGGATGGCGGTGTCATTCTTCAAGTAAGGGATACGGGTGGTAGAACTATAGCTGTCAGCAATGAAGACTGGCGGTGTCTGATCACCCACGAAGCCCCGTTGAATAAATCCTGCGCCAGAGAGCGAAATCCGGTTGCCGGCCAGGGCCCTTGCGGTTTCACAGCTACGGCAGAACCACACGGGTGGAGCGCACCTGGATTCGATGTTTCTCACTGGCAAGCTGCAAGCGTTTACTCGGAACGGGATGTCCGCCCCAAAGACGGCTATGATCGCATTCGCTGGGACCGGAATGCACGCTTGATCTGGGGGCCGGATCTGGAAACCAACAACACTTTGCTGTGTCGTTTGACTGTAAGGTAACTGCTTGCTGGCGCCCCCACCTGTTGGGGGCGGTAACTTGGTTCAAGCCGATAACGGAACGGGTCTGCGCACGATGAACCACACCTCTCTTAGTCAATGTTACACTGCGCGCTATTCAACCTCAGAACGAACCAAATTCTAGCACCTCAAAACCTGAAAAATCGTCTGCATGGATCCGTGAAACGTGTATTTTTCATCACTTACCTCTGCTTAACCGCGAATATGGGGGCGTTCCGTAGAAAGATCCAAATGCCGATTGTTCTTTTTCATTTGGCCGAACGCTCTATTTGCGCTCTAGTTAGACTCTGTTTCTTAACTCGTACCCGTTCAGGAAGGACATGCCATGGCCGTTTCTCTTCAAGTGATTTATCCAATCAGCGAAGGCACTACGTTTGACTACAGCTATTACACCACCAAACATTTCGACCTAGTTGGCGAACATATGGGCGAACACATAGAAACCATGTTCGTCACCAAAGGGTTGGCTGGCGGCCCAGATACTCCACCAGGGATCTATGCCGTGGCAACTTTGGTGTTCGAAAACCAAGATGCGCTGAATGCTTCAATGGCGGCCGCGCCGCCGGTTCTGGCCGACATCGCCAATTTCACCAATGTTCAGCCGCAGATGCTGATTGGCGAAGTCATCAGCTAAGCTGAGCACCAATACTCAACAAAGGGGGTAACCCATGGGTTACCTTCCGAACTGATACTTAGAAAAGCTGCTCCACCAGCAACAGCCACACCGGCAGAGTAAGGAATGCCAGCGCAGTTTGAATGGTAGTGATTGCAGCCATCAGTGGCGCGTCACCCCCCATTTGCCGGGCCAGAGTATAAGATGCCGATGCAGTAGGCGAAGCCGCGAAAAGCACGGCAACAAATGTTTCAAGCTCCGTAAGTCCGAAAAATCGCGCCAGAAGCACGGTGATCAGAGGGAACACGATAAACTTGCCGCAGATTGAAAGTGCCAGCGGCAAACCTGAGGCCTGCATGGCGCGCAACCGTAGATTTGCACCAACGCACATCAATACGATAGGCAGCGCCGCGTTTCCAAGCAGCCGGGTTGTGTCGTGCAGCACCGGGACTTCACCTGCCCCCAGAATGTTAAAGGACACCCCCGCCAGCACAGACACAATTAGCGGGTTACGGGCCAGATCGCGCAGCACCATCAGCAGCACATTTCCCTCGCTCTCGCCTTTGTTCAGAACCACCATCAACGGAACAACAGCGAGGTTCGTAACTGGAATAAGAAGCGCCATTGCCAGCGCACCCAGAGACAACCCATCTGAACCAAACAGGCTCCCTGCGATCGAAAGCGCAATAAAGGCGTTGTGACGGGCTGCACCCTGCATCACCGAACTGGCGCTACTCCCCGGCAATCCAGCTAGTTTTGCCACGCCAAGCCCGAACACCAGCGCAGTAGCCATACCACCAATGATGACCACCGAATAGGATCCGACTAACCCAGGGGACAGTTCAATCGTCGACGTTTTGTAAAACAGCAACGCGGGCATCAGTACCCAGTAGACCAGCTTGTCGTTCAGGTTCCAGAATTCAACATTCGGAATACCGTTCCGGCGCAGCAGATACCCCAGCACAATAAGAAGAAATATCGGAGCGATTGATATCAGAACGGGCGCCAGCGTCATTCTCGTATTCCTAACTGTTCAGTTCAGCAGCAGTAGATACTTGCGCCAGTCTGATCGCTAATTCCGCGAGTGTAATTACCACATTGTTGCAGCAGCTCGCGCCCCCCATGCATCGTCATAGGGTTGCCCACCCTCTTCGCCATTGGTCATCTCGGCCAGTATGTCCCCGACTTTGGGCAAATCCTGACTGTGATCCTGACCATTCCAGGTTCCAGCCCTCAACAGGGCACGGGCGCATTGGACGTATATTTCATCTATGGCAATCACAGTCACAGTGGCCGGCAGTTTGCCCGTCGTCTTCTCAAACCGCGCGCGCAGATCCGGATCTGCAGTTACCCGCGCATGCCCATTGACGCGCACAACGTTATTCGAGCCCTGCACAAGGAACATCAGTGACACCCGACCATCGCGCACGATGTTGCGCAGGCTGTCCAGCCGGTTATTGCCCCGCCAATCCGGCAGCGCCAATGTACCGGGATCCAGCTCCAGTACCACGGGCCCATCATCGCCGCGTGGCGTGTCATCCGTGCCTTCGGGGCCAACAGTCGTCAACATACACAGGCGCGAGGCCATGATCCATTTCCGATAGGTTGGCGTCATCCTCCGTGCAACCTTGCGCAAGGATGGCGCCCCAACTTGGCCATACAGGCCCTCTAGTTCATCAACGCTATTGATGTAGTCCATTTGGTTCAAACCCCGCTTCACGCATCAGTTCATCCGAACGTTCTTCGACGCGCTGCTCCAATGTTTTCATAAATTCCTTGCGGTTCATCCCTGGTTCAATTGGATCCAGAAACTCCACCACAGCGACGCCGGGGTGCCGCGTTATGCCCTTGCGTGGCCACATCACCCCCACATTGGTAGCAACTGGAACACAGGTCTGTTGCAATTGTTCGTAAAGCACTCCGGTGCCAACCTTATAGTCGGCCTTAACGCCCGGCTTGACGCGAGTCCCCTGCGCATAAATGATCAGCTGCCCTGCTTCCTGTCGGCCCGCATCCACGTCCCGAACCATCTTTTCAATGGCAGCGCCACGTTTGCCCCGGTCAACGGCAACACAGTCCAGCAGTTTGGCATATTGCCCGATCACCGGGGTGCGCAGTATTTCCTTTTTCATGATGAACTTAGCCGTCGGAAGCGCGGTAAAGATCATCATGATATCCAGAAAGGACTGATGCTTGGCAGCAATCAGGACTTCTCCCTCAGGTGGCGTGCCGCGTACTTCGCAGCGAATGCCAACCATCCAGCGCGCAGTCCAGAAAATCCAGCGCGAGTAAGTCTTGCAACAGGTTCGGGCGCCCTTTTTGCTAAAAATCGCCCAAGGCGCAAACATCAAGCCAATGATAAACATCATCGGATACATCTGCACACTGAACAGCAGCGCTCTAAACCGCTGAAGAGGTGTCATCACGTCAAAGCTCCCAATCTTTTCTTAGCGGCACGGCTGGTCGCTACAAAGGCCACCAAAGCCCCCAGCACCGGTATCGCAAGCGGCATAAGCCACCCCCAGCCTACAAATCCCAATCCAGTCAGAAATCCGCCCTCTTGGGACGCTGCAGGCATCAGCCAGACGCCGATCATTCCAAACACGACGCCAACACCACAGCCAACCAAAGCCCGCAAGGTAAACCGACGCACAAAGGCATGCGCAATATAGCTGTCCTGTGCACCCACCAGCCGCAAGACCTCGATCACCTGCGCATTGGCAGCTAATGCCGCATTGGCAGCAAGGGTGATCATGCCAGCCATGGCGCCTCCAATCAGCAGGATCGAAAACAGCCCAAGACGGCGCAGGCTTCGCGCCGCGTCAACCAGCGGCTTGCGCCAGCGGCTATGGTCATCCAGCACTGCGCCCGGCACTTCAGCCTGAAGGCGCAATCGCAGCCCTGTCTCGTCATATCCGCTTTCGGTCTCCAGCACCTCAATCAACTGGGGCACTGGCAGGCTGTCCAGCGGCAGCTCGGCACCAAACCAGGGCGCCAACAGCGCCGCCTGCTCATCCGCCGTCAAGGCCCGCGCCGAGGCAACACCCGGTGTTTGTTGCAATACAGTCAATGCCGCCTGCGTTTGTGCCGCCCGCTGATCAGCTGGGGCGTTGATCCGCAGCGTCGCCGCGCGTGCTAACTCATCTGCCCAACGATCTGCCAATCGACCCGACGCCAGTGACAGCGCCAGCGCAAACACCGCCAGAAAAGCCATCGCAGCCGCGACAAACAGTGTCAGCTGTGCGGTGAACCCACTAGGAGGCACCACCCGATCGGCCTGTGCGTCCCCAACGACCAACCTGCGAATACGACCACCGCTCATAGATCTGCTCCTGCCAGTTGCAGTCGCTTTTCAGAAATCCGCAGCACCCGTGTCTGCACCTGATTTTTGGCAGCCCGGATCAGCGCCAGATCATGGGTGGCAACCAGAATAGTCTTGCCCATACGGTTCAGCTCGACCAGCAGCTGCAATAGGCGCTGGGACATTTCCCAATCAACGTTACCAGTTGGCTCATCGGCAATAATCACTTCAGGCGACAAAATCACCGCCCGCGCCAGCGCTGCGCGCTGACGTTCACCACCTGACAATTCCGGCGGATTGGCATGCGCTCTCTCGGAAAGACCCACCCAATTGAGCAATTCCTGCAAATTGTCCTGTTCCTGACTTAGGTCTTTGCCCGCAACTGTCAGCGGTAAGGCAATGTTCTCCTTCACAGGCAGGTGGTCCAAGAATCTACAATCCTGATGCACGACACCAATTCGACGCCGTAGCAGAGCCATCTGGTTCCGGTCGAGCCCTTTGACGTCCATATTGAACGCTCTTACTCGCCCCGAAGTTGGGCTAAGAGCCCCATAACACAGCTTTAATAGCGTTGTTTTACCCGCGCCCGAGGGACCGGTGAGAAAATGGAACGACCCTGGTGACAGCTGCGCTGACACATTAGTCAGCAGCTCTCCACCACCATAGTTATAGCCTACATTGTCCAGCTCGATCACGGTTGCCCCCTGATGGTATTCAGGCTGTTGTGCCTCAGTGTCGGGGTAGTTTCAATGGGCAGGTGCTGTTGCGCGCAATCCCCGACGAAACAACCTAGCCTAATCACAGGTGAATTGCCTCTTTCTTGGCAGCCCGGAACTGCTTATGGTCGCTTAACAAAAATAGCATCCGGCAGGGACTTAGCGTCCAGGAGAGACAGAATGCGGCTGACATGTCCAAATTGCGAAGCCCAGTACGAGGTTCCAGACGAGGTCATCCCCTCCGAGGGTCGCGACGTACAATGCTCCAACTGCGGTGATACCTGGTATCAGGCCGGTTCCAACACTACGACGGCTGAGGTTCCTAACGAGGCTCCGATTAAATCATCTGAGCCCGCCCCCGCTCCTGCCGAGGCAGAGGCAGAGGCGGAAGCCGAACCACCTGTCACCGAAGACAATGCTGTTGCCGGGGAGCAAGATGCGCTCTCAGATGACAGTACAGGCCCCGAACACTCGCCAGAGCCGGAGCCGGAGCCGGACCACATTTCGGAACCTGAAGCCGAGGATCCTATAGAGGAAGCTCCGCAACATACCTTAGGTCTGGCGCGTGGGATGGATCCGTCAGTCACGGGCATCCTGCGCGAAGAGGCTGAACGCGAAGCCCAGTTACGCGCTGCAGAAAGCGCCGAATTGGAAAACCAACCGGACATAGCGTTGGAAACCGATTCCGACGACGAAACATCCCGTCGTGCCAATCAAGCACGTGATCGCATGGCCCGGATGAAAGGGGAAAACCCAGCGCTGCGAGCTGCTGCTGAGAGCGGCTCACGGCGTGGTCTGCTGCCCGATATCGAAGAAATAAATTCAACTTTGCGGGCCGGGAGCAACCCGACGGTCGCAGCCAGCGACACGACTGACCATCCACTCCCAGCCCAACGGAAAAGCGGGTTTTCGCGTGGATTTGCCGTTGTTCTGATCTTGGTTCTGGCGCTCGTGATGATCTATGCCAATGCGCGCCAGATTGCTGAAACCTTGCCACAGGCTGACCCCTACCTCAGCTCCTATGTCGCGATGGTTGATCAGGCCCGATTGTGGTTGGATGCCAAGGTAAGCAATACACAGTAACCAACCAGCTGGTCTCCACATGCGTCACCGATCACGGCTCAACAACTGGCAGTAAATACCCGTAGGGTGCGTGCTTGCACGCACCGCGTCTTTTTAGAACCGATCAAGAAGCCGTTGCAGGTATCCTCGTTCGCCGTCGCTGCGCTCACGATCATCAGCTCGGCGGCGAATCTCTTCCAAAAGGTCCCAGGCCCGGCGATATGCGCTGCCTTCACCTATCTTACTGCCATCATCGCCGATGCCGTCCCGGCCTTCAGGGGTATCCCGCCCCAAAGGATCCGTCCGGTTACCCTGACTGGCACTGTTGCGTCCAGTTTGGTTGCTGGACTGGCCTTGCTGCTGCTCAGCCATCGCTTCGCCCAGTGACCGCATTCCTTCACGTAACCGCTCCATGGCTTCAGCCTGGCGATCAATCGCTTCAGCAAGATCCCCCTGGTTCAAGGCCTGTTCTGCGCCTTCCATGGCCCGCCCCGCGTCCTCCAACGACTGCCGCGCTGCCGCGCCATCTTCGCTTCCGCCCAATGGCAACCCATTTTGCTGGCGTTGTAGTTCCTGGCGTAAAGCCTGCTGGCGCTCTGCAAGGCTGTCTCCCTGGGTCTGAGAGCCGCCCGAACCGCCCCCTTCACCGGTGGCCTCATCCTGACCTTCTGGGCCGTCCCCTTGTTGACCTTGCTGACTCTGACCACCTTGTCCACCTTCGTGGCTCTGGCCCTGCCCCAGACCACCATTGCGGCCCTGGTTGCCTTCGCTCTCTCCACTACGCGCACCGGGATTAAATTGTTCCTGCAAGTCGCGAAATGCCTGATCCGACAACCCCTGTTGCTCGCGCAGTGTATCGGCCAGCCCTTCCATCGCCTGCTGACCTTCGCTGCCACCTTCACCAGGTTGCGCATTGGTCATGCGCATATTTTCCATCATTTCCTGCAGCTCTTGCAGCGCCTGTTCCGCCTCGGCCATGCGGCCCTGCTCCATCAGCTCTTGAATGCGGTCCATCATCGCCTGCAGATCATCCTGGGACAGCTGCATCATATCATCCGGCATATCGCCTGGATCCATCATCTCACCGTTGGCTTCGGCTTCACGTTGCAGCTGGCGCATATAGTCCTGCGTCGCATCGCGCAGCTCTTGCATCAACTCAGCGATTTCCTGATCGCTGGCCCCGTCCTTCATCGCCTGACTCAACCGCTCTTGTGCTCTGCGCAAGCGCTCCAGCGCATCGCCCACGTCACCGTCCTCCAGTAACAGAGCCAGATCCCACAACGCCGTTGCAATTTCGTCTTGCCGCTCTTGAGTGAACCCAGCCGCTACATAGCTTTCCAACCTACGCAAAATCATCCGCATCCGTAAGTAAGCCGAAGGATTGCGGAACTGATCTTCCGGGTGGTGGGACAGGGCCCGTAATATCTGCGCCACCCTTGGTGCATTTGCGCGCGACCACAACAGATCACGCCGCTGTTCAACTACGGCCGCTGCCAGTGGGTCAAAGAAACGTCGTGCCAATAACGGCGCACCAAACCCGGCAGCAAAGCTTGTTTGCTCTGCCCCATCCTGTGCTGAAAAGGTATAAACCACCGGCAGATTGGCCCAGGGATGTTGTGAAAAATCCTCGATCAGGAAATCGTTAAACGCACGTCTGTCGCCGGTCAGCGGCAGCGGCAGGTCCAGAACAATATCTGCACGCGGATCTGGATCAATCACCAAGCCATGACGCCGGTTCAGGGCCAGTAGATCAAGTGCGATGCGCACCTCTCCTCCAACGACACCATAGTCATCTTCGGCTGCATAGGGCAGTGACATGGTCCCATCCGGCTCGATTTCAGGTTGCCCCGACACCGCAATCTGCGGCGGCAGGTCACCGATCACATCGACCTGCCAACTGCGCCCGCCATTGCCTTTGATGGACAGTTCGCCCGCCTGAGCAATCACAAACTCTTGCTGGGCATCTGCAGCAGAGGGCAGATCTTCAACCCGCCCTGACACGGTTTCTGCCAGGGTCAGGGCCCCGGCCTGACCATAAAACCGCAGCGTGACTATGCTGCCTTGCGGCAGTCTCAACGCATCTCCTTCGACGTCATTCAGGTATCGTGTTGGCAGTCCGGTGTAACGGGGTGGCTGCAACCAGCCTTCCCAGGTTGGCCCGGTCATCGCTATCCCCGCCCCCGGCGTCATATCGCGCACTGTTCCAATCCGCCAGATTGAACCAAACAGCACCGCGATAACCATCGCCAACAGCGCGACATAGCGCAGTGCGAAGGGGTCAGAAGCCGCAATTTTCAAGTTGGGGGATGGCGCCCTCGCCTCTGCCGCACGGGCGGTCATACGTATCTTATGGGCCTGCCACAACGCAGCTGAGGCCGCATCTTCACTGCCAATGGCTTGATCATCAAGCAACGCATTGATCGGCCGGCCAGGCAGGGTTTCATCCAGCCGCATTATCGCCTGCTCCCGGCTCGGCCAGTGCAGGTGACGCAGCCCCCAGATCAAAGCTACGAGACCGCTTAGAAAAGTCACGACCGCCCCGGCCCAGACCAGTTCGACCACCAAAAGCTCGTGCAGACCCAGCATCAGTGTTGCCAGCGCCAGCATCACAACCGAAGCCAGAGGCCAGAACGCCCGCAACAGTGTCTCTGCAACCATCCCTGACCGCGTCAACATCAGCGGCCAACGCAGGGTGGCTAGTCTGGGATCATGTCCGGGTGTTGCGGCCATTGTTCGATGTCTCCAACGGGCCCGCGCCAGATTGCGTCAGAGCCACTCGGGTATGCTATCGCGATTTATCATTTCGTCAAAGCTTGGCCTTGCGCGGATAACCGCGAATTGATCACCATTCACCAGAACCTCGGGGATTAAGGGACGTGAATTGTATTCGCTGGCCATCACCGCGCCATAAGCACCAGCCGACCGAAACGCCACCAAATCGCCAGCAGCCATCGGCGGCAGGTTCCGCTGCTTGGCAAAAGTATCCCCACTTTCACACACTGGGCCGACGATATCATAGGGCTGCGTTTCAACCCCAACCTCTGGTTCAACCACCGGAACAATATCATGATGCGCCTCATACATAGCCGGACGGATCAAGTCGTTCATCGCGCCGTCAATGATCAGAAAATCGCGGTCTTCACCTGATTTCACATAGATCACTTCGCTGACCAGCATCCCAGCATTGCCTGCGATCAGACGGCCCGGCTCAATCTCAATCTCGCAGTCCAAGTGACCAAGCGTTTTCTTGATCAGCGTACCATATTCTACCGGCAATGGCGGCGCATCATTGGATTGGGTGTGATACGGAATGCCCAGCCCCCCGCCCAGATCCAAACGCCGGATGTTGTGACCTTCAGCCCGCAAGACCTCGGTCAGTTCCGCGACTTTTTGATAGGCCTTCTCAAACGGCTCCAGCTCAGTCAGCTGAGACCCGATATGCACATCAATACCGATCACGTCTAACCCCGGAAGGGCTGCAGCACGGGCATAGACTTCAACAGCACGGGAGATCGGAATGCCGAATTTGTTCTCGGACTTACCAGTAGCAATCTTGGCATGGGTCTTGGCATCCACATCCGGGTTCACCCGCACGGTGATCGGCGCAACCATGCCCAGCTCCAGCGCAACCACGTTGATCACTTCCATCTCAGGCTCGGATTCGACGTTGAACTGGCGGATACCACCGCTCAGCGCGACCCGGATTTCCTCGGCTGTTTTGCCGACGCCGGAAAACACAATTTTGTCACCGGAAACGCCTGCCGCCTTGGCGCGTAGGTATTCACCCTGGCTGACCACGTCCATACCCGCACCGACCTGCGCCAGCGTTTTCAAGATCGCCTGATTGCTGGCGGCCTTCATCGCATAGCAGACCAGATGGTCGATCCCCTCCAGCGCATCATCAAACAGCTTAAAGTGCCGCTGTAGTGTTGCGGTGGAATAGACATAAAACGGAGTTCCAACGTTGGCTGCAATTTCGGCCAACGGGACGTCTTCGGCGTAAAGCGCGCCATCGCGATAGAGAAAATGATCCATGTCTGCGCATAGACCGATTTGAGGGCGCAGATCAATGATTACCAGCCAAATTCACGCCCCAAGCGCTCCCGTCCGAGGCCAGACATCTCATATGCCTGTCCCCAGTTGGGCCCGGCACCGAACCTCTGGTTCAGCGTTTGCGCTTCGCTCGATTCACTTCCTGTTGCATCGACAAATATCTTGTCCGAAAATCGTCGCTATTGCTTCGGTCACATCTGGCCCCCAAATAGCAGAGAATCCATTCCTGTTTCATGCAGCCAATATGTGCTGAGAGCCCGCAATGATCATTGCTACGGCACGCCCGAAAGTCAACTTTCATTACATACGACACAAACGTGACAAAGCCACATTCAATACTACCAAAGGCTTGTTTCACGAGCCGTTTCTCCCGCCTTGATCGTCATCCTAAGTCGATTTAGAATAAGAGGTTTCTGTTTTGTAGCATGCATTCCACAAGAAGCGTTTGTTAGTGAACCGAAAGTGGATGGAGATTTATGTGATGAAGGATTGGATTTTTACTTTTTCTTCTATGTTCCGCAAATTTTGGCAATCTTTGGCAAATTCACGGGTTGCAAACCGCGCACAAGTTCTTGGAACCATCCTCGCTTTCTTCATTGCATTGGTCGCGTTTGTTTGGCCTGACCGCGTAAGTGAACATATCAACACTTTGCGACAAAGTGCTACGGCTACAGAAGAGGCAATGGTCGCAATTGAAGGGGTAGCTCAAACCTTAGAAGAACAGGCCAAGCGAACCGTCAGTCCGCTACAACAACTGACCGATCTCGGGTACCAAATCTCGTATTTTGACAGTGCAAGCGAAATGTTTTCACGAGCCATTTCTGACGGGAACTCAAAGGCAGCCAACCTCATAGTCGACGCCAACTTGCGGCTTGAACACTCGGTCATTATTGACAATGATTTACCGATAGACGTGTGGGAAAAGCTCGTCGGTTATAGAAATTGGCCCAATGGAATGGATACTTGCAACCAAGCGGCCTTCCTAACTTTGAGATCTCTTGAGGGTAGCAGACATCAAAACTTCCTGTTTCTTCAGGCCGAATGTGCAGATATTGTTCGCGACAAGCTGCATGTGGAAGATTCCGCAATCCACGCTTCCTTAGAGCAGAAAGTGCAACGAGATCGCGACGCCGCTGAAGAACAAGCGCGAGCCAATAACCTTGCTATGGCTGCAGAACAAAGATGTTTTCAGTATTATACGTCCTCCGACTTTCGTTTTGAGATGGAGGCAGCACTCGTTGAATACATCTTGACGAATGGAAAACGTTGGAACCCGCCGAAATTCGAACTGACGGCGAACGAGAAAGATGCAGTTTACCCAGGTTACGACTATTATCCTCACTACCAACAGCTACTGAACTACGCCAACCGTGGTGAGCTAGGAGTTCTCCGCGGACGGTTGGCCCTAAATAGGCCAAAACGCATTTCTTCTGTTAACGAAGCGTTTGAATATGCACTGAACGGTTGGCCCGAGGCAGATTGCGGTCAAATCGAAGCCATATCACAACGTTAGTAAACGTATTAGAAGTTGTTTTACCGCCTTACCAAATGATGCACAGATCCAATTCTTTCACTTCCATTGGCATCAAGTCAGATGAACAGGTGGGCTGTGGAAATCGCGGCTGTCATCAAGTGCCTAATTTGTTGAAAACATCTTCTAAACGATTCAAAGGAATGTAACAGCCATAGATGGCACGCAACTCCGACAGCAGACATCGGAGCGACTGCGATGGCGCTGACAGAGTAACTGCACTGTCCCACATAGCTGACCTTGGGCGGCACACAGCGAATGGCAGCAGTTAGAGGTTAAACCGTATCATACAGATTTAACCCCTTCCCTCGACCCGCCAGCCTCGGATCAAGGACCGCACCGCGGCCGCGCGCAGGCGCGGTTTATCCTTGAGGCGGGGATGGCAGACCATACACTTGAACGGGTTCCTGAGGGGCAGACCTGCCCTTCAGGAACCTCTCAGCAAAAAGAAAACGCCGCGCAAAGCGCGGCGTTGCGCCCAAGGCTGCCAAGGGCTTCAGCTTTAGCTGAGAGGCACCGCGCAGGGGCGGGAGAGCGTGGGTGTTACTATCAAAAGCCCAAATAGATCCCCAGCGGACCTTTGTTCAGGCCAACACCACCACGCGTATGTACACCGCTATTAGAAACACTAACACCGGCATTCAGCGACGGTTGAACCGGTTCGCCATCCACACCACACGCGCTTAGAACACCTACCGCCACCAGAGATAACATCCATTTATGCATTTTCGGTCTCCTTTTTCGGATGAGGCAGCAGATCACGCCTTCAGAATTTCAGTCCAGCGCGCGATCTGCTGGCGCACCTGCGCCGGGGCGGTTCCGCCATAGGACATGCGCGAGTTTACCGAATTTTCAACCCCAAGCACAGAGAAGATATCGTCGGTAATCCCAGCATGCACACCCTGCATATCCTCAAGGCTCAGGTCCGGCAGATCACAGCTGCGGTCTTCGGCCATGGCGACCAATGTACCAGTGACATGGTGCGCATCGCGGAACGGCACCTTCAGCACCCGAACCATCCAGTCAGCCAGATCGGTCGCAGTCGAGAAACCCGAACCAGCAGCAGCCGCCAGAGAGTCGCGGTTGGCGGTCATGTCTTTCACCATGCCCTCCATCGCGGCCAGGGCCAGCATCCAGTTGTCAGCGGCGTCGAACACCTGCTCTTTGTCTTCCTGCATATCCTTGGAATAGGCCAGCGGCAGACCCTTCATCACCATCATCAGCGCAGTATTGGCACCAAAGATCCGGCCGACCTTGGCACGGATCAGCTCGGCCGCGTCAGGATTCTTTTTCTGCGGCATGATGGACGAACCAGTCGAGAACCGATCCGACAGGGTGACAAAGCGGAACTGGGCAGTGGACCAGATCACCAGTTCTTCGGCAAAGCGGCTCAGGTGTACGGCGCAGATCGAGGCCGCACTCAGGAACTCCAGCGCAAAGTCACGGTCTGATACGGCATCCAGCGAGTTGGCGGCAGGCCGGTCAAAGCCCAGCGCGGATGCAGTCATGTCGCGGTCAATCGGGAAAGACGTCCCGGCCAGAGCCGCAGCACCCAACGGTGATTCGTTCATCCGGGCTCGAGCATCGCGCACGCGCGACAGATCCCGTCCAAACATTTCCACATAGGCCATCATGTGATGGCCCCAGGTTACCGGCTGCGCCACTTGCAGGTGGGTAAAACCGGGCATCACCCAATCGGCACCAGCTTCAGCCTGCGCCAGCAGCGCTTTGATCAGTGCCAGCAGACCTGCCTCAGCCGCGTCCAGCTGATCACGCACCCAGAGTTTGAAATCGGTGGCGACCTGATCGTTGCGCGACCGGCCAGTGTGCAGACGACCCGCAGGTTCGCCGATGATATCCTTCAGACGGGCCTCCACATTCATGTGGATGTCTTCCAGCGCGGTGGAAAACTGGAAAGTTCCGTTGTCGATTTCTGACAATACGGTGAGCAGGCCTTCCCTGATCGCCTCGGCATCGTTATCGGTGATCACGCCTGTTGCGGCCAACATCGCCGCATGGGCCCGCGAGCCGGCAATGTCCTGCGCCGCCATCCGCTGATCGTATCCGATCGAGGCATTGATTGCCTCCATGATCGCGTCCGGGCCAGCGGCAAAGCGGCCGCCCCACATTTGGTTCGAGGATTGGTCTGTCATGGTAAGATACCCGGAGATAAAATGCGTCTGTTACGTCTGATCCCCCTTTATATCGCCCTGAGCTTGGGTGCAAATGCCGCTCTTGCCGTCGAACTGCCAGAGCTGGAAGCGATGCGCGTCGGAGACATGAAGAAGCTGAACTTTCACAGCACGCCTAAGGAAGTTTCGGACAAAGAGTTCTATCTGGCCGATGACGCTGGACTCGGCACTCTGGCTGATTACAAAGGCAAGATCGTTCTTCTGAACTTCTGGGCGACCTGGTGTGCGCCTTGTCGGGCTGAAATGCCTATGCTGGAAGAACTGCAAGTGGAGCTGGGAGGAGATGATTTTGAGGTCGTGACCCTTGCCACTGGACGCAATTCTCCGGCTGGAATTGTCAAGTTCTTCGACGAAGCAGGCATTGCAAATTTACCTCGCCATCAGGATCCTAAACAGGCGGTCGCGCGCGAAATGGCAGTCCTCGGCTTGCCGATTACCGTGATTCTGGATCGCGAGGGCCGGGAGATTGCCCGGCTGCGCGGCGATGCACATTGGAATTCTGACAGCGCCAAGGCGATCCTTTCGGCCCTGATCGCCGAACAATAACGCACTATCTTGTCCTCAGTAGCCCCACCCATTCGGGGCTACCCACCTAGAGGAGGATAAATCATGCATCCCGTTGTATTACTCATAGGTCGTTTGCCACATGTGATTGGCAATGTGGCACTGCAATTAGATCATCTGCCCATCGAATGGCTCGGCGCGCATGATCATGCCGAAGTCGTACGCCAGCTGGAAAGTGAACCCCGAATCGCCTGTGTCATAATGGGTGCGGGGCTGGATGATGACATCCGTGGTGATTTAATTGGTATTATCGCATCCCTGCGGCCAGATGTTTGTATTCACCTAAAAGATCGCACCTCAGGGCCTGACGGGCTGGTTCCTTTTGTCGAGCGCGTCGTTCAGCAAGAGCTACTGCCACAAAGTGACCGTATGGCAATGACCGTGTAAACTTTAGTTGGTAGAATTGTCTTCACGCAATTCCATCTTTAGCTGGAAGCTGTCTAAGACGATTTTGGTCTGCCCAGGGCTGGGCTACTATTTTCCATAAAATGCCGTTTTTAATCACCGCTTTACCCTTTTAGAGGAACCTCCTCATCAACGCACAACGTAATCCGACTCGGATGAAGGATGAGGGCCAGAAGGTGAAAAAGGGGCAAAAGTTCAAGGCAGAGATGCCCGAAGGGGCTGACAATCCACTCAATGCAGCCGTTGTCAATCGCGATCATTCGACACTCGATATTGTGGCAGAAGCGATCAAGCACAATCAAACTATGCTGGCTTACCAGCCTGTTATGCAAGCATTGCCTCCACATGGCGCGGCCTTTTATGAAGGCTACATTCGGGTATTGGATTCTACAGGCAGAGTTATTCCCGCACGCGAATTCATGCCTGTGGTCGAAGATAAAGAACTTGGTCGGGTCCTGGATTGTCTAGCACTGGAACACGGTTTTAAAGCACTACGTCAAAACCCTGACATCCGCGTTTCTATAAACATGTCAGCCCGGTCAATCGGTTACGGCCGCTGGATGCGCGTTGTTAATCGGGTTTTGAAGAAAGATTCCACATTGGGTGAACGTCTGGTGCTGGAAATCTCAGAAGCTTCAGCCATGGCTGCGCCTGAGTTGGTGATCGATTTCATGGACCGGATGCAGGAACATGGCATTGCCTTTGCGCTCGACAATTTTGGGGCGGGCACCTCGATCATCAAACATTTCCGCGAATTTTTCTTTGATGCGGTCAAAATCGACGGCCAGTTCATTCGCGGGATCCACGCCAATCACGACAATCAAGCGGTGACACGGGCACTGGTCGGTGTGGCCAAACAATTCGATATGTTGATTGTGGCAGAATCGGTCGAAAGCGCAGCCGACGCCGAATTCCTGGTGTCAATTGGTGTCGATTGCCTACAAGGCTATCTCTACGGTGCCCCATCAGTAAGCCCCCCTTGGATCGAAGAGCTAAAACAGCGCACCCGCGCCTAGCCCAAGCATTCCAACAGCTACGTAATAATACCCAGATCCCCCGGAACTGGGTATTTTTTGCTTGCAGCAATTGACACAGATGCCCCGTCTGAGACACCCTGCCCACTGCTGCACCTGCAGCAATTCGTAATTTTACATCCTGCAAGGGAGGGGAATGCCAGATGCTGCGGCTGCAAAATCGACGCCCGGCGCCATACCATTTCCCACAGCACAATTAATGGCAGAGGACCCATATCAATGACCAATGTTGTAATCGCATCCGCCGCGCGTACCGCCGTCGGCAGCTTCGGCGGAGCCTTCGCCAACACTCCGGCCCACGATCTGGGCTCGACCGTTCTGCAGGCCGTTGTTGAACGCGCCGGTATCGAAGCCGGCGAAGTTTCCGAAACTATTCTGGGTCAGGTTCTGACCGCAGCTCAGGGTCAAAACCCTGCCCGTCAGGCCCACGTCAACGCCGGTCTGCCAATTGAATCCGCCGCTTGGAGCCTTAACCAAGTTTGTGGTTCAGGCCTTCGCGCCGTAGCATTGGGTGCTCAGCACATCATGTTGGGCGACGCCGACATCGTTGCTGCCGGTGGCCAGGAAAACATGACCCTATCCCCCCATGCCGCACATCTGCGTGCCGGTCACAAAATGGGCGATATGAAATACATCGACACCATGATCCGCGACGGGTTGTGGGATGCGTTCAATGGCTACCACATGGGCCAAACCGCTGAAAACGTTGCCAACAAGTACGAAATCTCACGCGACGAGCAGGATGCTTTTGCGGTTGCCTCTCAGAACAAAGCCGAGGCAGCGCAAAAGGCTGGCAAGTTTGCTGACGAAATCACCGCCTTTACCGTGAAGCACCGCAAGGGTGACATCACCGTCGACAGTGATGAGTACATCCGCCACGGCGCCACGATTGAGGCGATGCAGAAACTGCGCCCGGCCTTTGTGCGCGACGGCGGTTCGGTCACAGCGGCCAACGCATCCGGCCTGAACGACGGTGCGGCGGCGACTCTGTTGATGTCAGCCGACAACGCTGAAAAGCGCGGCATCACCCCACTGGCCCGCATTGCATCTTACGCAACCGTTGGTCTGGACCCGTCAATCATGGGTGTTGGCCCGGTTTATGCATCCCGCAAGGCCCTGGATAAAGCTGGCTGGAGCGCCAGTGATCTTGATCTGGTTGAAGCCAACGAAGCCTTTGCCGCACAGGCCTGTGCCGTAAACAAAGAAATGGGTTGGGACCCGGAAATCGTCAACGTCAACGGCGGTGCCATCGCAATCGGCCACCCAATTGGCGCTTCTGGTTGCCGCGTGCTGAACACCTTGCTGTTTGAAATGCAGCGACGCGATGCCAAAAAAGGGCTGGCTACCCTGTGTATCGGCGGCGGCATGGGTGTGGCCATGTGTGTCGAACGCCCATAAGCTTTAAATTTCAACTCGGTATCAAGGGCGTCCTTCGGGCGCCCTTTTTCTTTGCACCACACAATTCACTGCGGAATTTGCGGGCGGAACACCGCTTAACAAGTTCCCCTTAGGTTTTTTCACAACTTGCGGTTAAGCTTTTCATGCCCATGTCATAGTCAGTATGCGACAATTTATGCGGCACTGCGGCAATTTGCTTGCGCAATAATATTGCGCATAAGATACTAAAACTGTAGCAAGATTACCAAGTAAAATATTACCAGAGGATTCTCCATATGGCACGAACAGCTCTCGTCACCGGTGGCTCGCGCGGAATCGGCGCAGCAATCTCCAAGGCCCTAAAGGCCGAAGGCTATAATGTCGCCGCGACCTATGCCGGTAATGACGAAGCCGCATCGGTGTTTACCGAAGAAACCGGCATCAAAACTTACAAATGGAATGTCGCCGATTACGAGGCCAGCAAAGCAGGTATTGCGCAGGTCGAGGCTGATCTGGGCCCGGTAGATATCGTGGTTGCCAATGCTGGCATCACCCGCGACGCCCCCTTCCACAAGATGACACCGGAACAGTGGCATCAGGTTGTCGACACAAACCTGACCGGTGTGTTCAACACGGTCCACCCAATCTGGCCTGGTATGCGCGAGCGCAAGTTTGGCCGTGTCATCGTGATCAGTTCTATCAACGGTCAAAAGGGCCAGTTTGCTCAGGTTAACTATGCCGCGACCAAAGCGGGTGATCTGGGGATCGTCAAATCCCTGGCCCAGGAAGGCGCGCGCGCGGGCATCACAACCAATGCAATCTGTCCCGGCTACATCGCCACTGAGATGGTTATGGCTGTGCCTGAGAAGGTACGCGACTCGATCATCAGCCAAATTCCTACTGGTCGCTTGGGTGAACCCGAAGAAATTGCACGCTGCGTGGCGTTTCTTGCTTCGGAAGAGTCCGGCTTTATCAACGGATCAACGATCTCAGCCAACGGCGGCCAGTTTTTCGTTTAAACAATCTTTGATCGTTGGCGACTTAACACCTCGCTCACAAACAAGGGCCGGTCCAATTGGACCGGCCCTTTCCATATCCCGTAAGGACGCGCGCGCTGCGCCCAGCGGGAAATCAGGTTAAGTGGAGCTTAGCTGACAGCCCCCAGAGCCGGGGTCTGTAGTGCCCGGCGCGACCGAAACACCCATTTCCATGCGCTGCGCATCATTTGACCGCGTTCAGCATGTGCACGAGCGATGGCATCCCGGGTGGCAGCATTGGCGCTATATTCCAGCATTTCAGCTCTCCTTCGGTTCAGGTCAAATTATCTGCACCCAACATGGACTTTACTCACAAAAGCTACAAACGAGACTTTTCATATGTTCAGTTAAGTATTACTTGTGTGAAAATGTCTGAACGCCTCCCCCCACTTACTGCGCTACGTGCCTTCGATGCTGCAGCACGCCACATGTCGTTTTCACGTGCAGCCGACGAGCTAAACGTGACCCCTGCAGCCCTTTCTTTTCAGATCAAATCGCTGGAGGAACACCTCGGGCAACCATTATTCCACCGATTAAACCGGGCGGTTGAGCTGACCGAAGCTGGTAAAGCACTGGCGCCAGGCGCATCAGAAGGGTTTCAAACTCTGGCCGCCGCATGGACTGCAACACGCCGCCTGCAAGACAATACCAACTTGACCGTGACAGCAGGCCCGGCCTTGACCGCAAAATGGTTTGCACCTCGCCTGTATGAATTTGCCCGCGCCCATCCAGAAATTGATCTGCGGTTTTCCGCAACGCTGCGCATGGTGGACCTGACACGTGATGATGTTGACGTGGCAATCCGGTTTGGCGACGGCGAGGATAAGGACCTATACAGCGTCCCGGTCCGCAATGAATGGCTGACCCCCGCAATGTCGCCGGAACTGGCAGCCACATTTCCCACCCCAGAGAACCTGAAAGAGGCTCCACTTATCTTCGACGATTCGATTAGCTTTCTGCGACCCTGCTGCGATTGGCCAACTTGGTTTCGGGCAGTAGGCATTGATCACACACCCGTGCACGGCACGCATTTTTCAAATGCCGATCACGCCGTTGACGCCGCTATCGCCGGAGCCGGCGTGGTTTTGGGACGCCGCGCAATGATCGTTAAAGATCTGGCCGAGGGTCGGCTTGTCGCGCCATTCAAAACAGCCATCGAAACTAACGGACGGTTCCGGTTCCTATGCCTGCCCGGTGCCGAGACGCGTCCAAAAGTAGCTGCGTTCCGTGATTGGTTTCTTGCTGAAATCGATAAAACGGCCCATATCTCGGATGAGTTCAACATCATCCCTGTCGAGGATATCCCCCCCGTATGACCAGATCCAAGGCTACCGCTGTAGGCTTTGTCGCAGTATTGCTGTGGGCTCTGTTGGCCCTGCTAACCGTTGGGTCAGCCCCGACGCCTCCGCTTTTATTGAACGCGATCTGTTTTAGTGTTGGTGGTACTTTGGGACTAATTTGGACTGCCGCCAGTGGCAAGCTGGGGCAGCTGCGCAACGTGTCATGGAAGATCTATGTCTTTGGCACCGTTGGGCTCTTTGGCTATCATGCCCTATATTTCTCGGCCTTGCGGCTCGCCCCCGCAGCCGAGGCTGGTTTGATCGCCTATCTGTGGCCCTTGCTGATTGTTCTTATGTCAGGATTACTGCCCGGCGAGACCCTTCGGCGCGGACATTTAGTCGGTGCAGGGCTCGGGTTTGCAGGGGCGGCAACCATCATCGCTGGCGGTGGTACAGGGTTTCAGGTGCAATACCTGCCCGGGTATGGCTTGGCTCTCTTGTGTGCGCTGACCTGGTCTGGATATTCGGTTGTCTCCAGACTTGTGGGCAGCGCTCCAACAAGTTCTGTCGCCGTGTTCTGCGTTGCAACTGCTATCGCATCCTGGGGGTTGCACTTTGCTCTCGAAGACACAGTCTGGCCCGTGGGGGCCTTGGGTTGGACTTCAACGCTGCTGTTGGGGCTGGGCCCCGTGGGTTTGGCGTTTTACGTTTGGGACATTGGTGTAAAACAAGGCGATATTCAGATGTTGGGCACCAGTTCGTACAGTGCACCTCTGTTATCAACTTTGGTTCTGGTTTTAGCAGGAATAGCAGCCCCATCCTGGGGGTTGGCTTTGGCGGCAGCCCTAATCACTGCGGGCGCGGTAATTGCTGCAAGATCCAGCGCAGCAACGTCACGACGCGATGCATCCAACACGTCGGGCAAGGGATAGCGGTGTCGATTTACCGGATTGGGCGGGGCCAAACGGCCCCTACCCGCGTCTCGTCAGGTCAGTTCGACTTGTGACAGGCGTTCGATCTCTTCCTTGAGTTTCAGCTTCTGCTTTTTCATCTCGGCAATTTCGAGCCCGTCCGTACTGGGTGCGCGTTGCGCAACATCCACTTCATCACTCAGGTGCTCGTGCTTCTTTTTCAGTTCAACCAGATGCGAGCTGATGCTCATGGCAATCCTCCTTAAGAGCTAAGTTTGCCTGACAAGTGGACCACAAGATTAGACATCTGTCACGCTGCAGACGCATTCATTTGTCATGAAACTGTTGCTTTCGGCCAGTTTATGCCTGTCGCCCAACCCAAATTGGCAAAGGGACGCCCAGCTTACCGCGACCTCGGCCAATCCAGCGCAGCCCCCTTGCGCAGGATGTTCGCTATACAGGGTCGATAGCTATCCCCATCCGCCTCGTGACGGTCGCCCTCATGCAGGATCAGCGGTGCATGCAAGCGAAATGCGGCGCGACCTGACTTGCGGGCGCGCAGGATCAACAGCTCGGGTGCACGTCCAACCCGTGCGGCAAGCGGCAGCACCTCGATCGAACCCAATCGGCTATCACAGGCCATCAACATTTCAGGCAGTCGATCTACACGCTGGATCATGTGCAGAAATCCCTGCGGGGCCAAACGCCTTGCGGCAACTTCAATCCATTGCGCCAAGGGAGTCTGCTCTCCCAGGGCGGTGGCCCGTCCTAAATTCGCCGAAGAACTATGGGCGCCGCGCGCATAATAGGGAGGATTGGCAAGAACATGATCAAATTGGCGCTGACGCAGATCATCAGGCAGCCCGGCCAAATCGCCCTCCACCACCTTGATCACAATTTTGTTCTCAGTGCCATTGCGACGGGCCAGTTGGGCATAGCTGGATTGCAGTTCAACACCGGTAAGATCGATACCGGGAACACGCGCGCCAAGACACAACAAAACCTGCCCCGCACCACAGCCCAGTTCAAGAATACGCTGCCCGCTACGCGCCGGAACGCTTGCTGCCAGCAACACTGGGTCAACACCTGCACGATATCCGTCTTTGGGTTGCCACAAACGCAACTGCCCCCCAAGGAAGTCGTTGCAGCTTAGTGCGCTATCCTCAAATTCACTCATCGTCCCAGTGGGATTTCATTGTCAAGCATCACCCGCTCGGCGGCCGCATGATCGTCAACACGCACCATCAGACGGCGTGGAAAAATACCAATGCCACCTTCAAGGATGCTCATATTTACGTCCACCTGAAAGCAGTCTATATCCTCCCCCTGAAGAAGGGCGGAGGCAAAGGCCATGATGGTCGGGTCGGTGCTGCGCAGAAGTTCCTTCATAAGATGGGATCTAAGGGCAAGCTTGGTAAAATGTCGAGCCTTGCAATCGGGAATATGATGAACCAGAGCATGGCACAAAAGCCGCACGAACAATTGGCGGCCACCCTGAGCGATGAAATGGATGCAGTGAATACACTGATCCGCACCCGGATGGCCTCCAAACACGCCCCGCGCATCCCCGAGGTTACGGCGCATTTGGTTGAGGCGGGCGGCAAGCGGTTGCGGCCGATGTTGACGCTGGCCGCGGCCAAAATGTGTGGCTACGACGGTGAGCACCACTTAAAGTTGGCTGCCACGGTTGAGTTCATTCACACGGCAACCCTACTGCATGATGATGTCGTGGATGAAAGCGGCCAACGCCGAGGTCGCCCCACCGCCAATCTGCTGTGGGACAACAAATCTTCGGTTCTGGTCGGCGACTACCTGTTCTCTCGCAGTTTCCAGCTGATGGTCGAAACCGGGTCTTTGCAGGTGCTGGACATTCTGGCCAATGCCTCGGCCACCATTGCTGAAGGTGAAGTGCTGCAGATGACCGCGGCCCAGGACTTGAAGACGGGTGAAGACATCTATCTGCAAGTGGTCCGCGGTAAGACCGCAGCGCTGTTTTCAGCAGCCACCGAAGTAGGCGGGGTGATTGCCGGGGCTGATGATGCGCAGGTCAAGGCCCTGTTCGACTACGGTGACGCGCTGGGAATTGCATTTCAAATTGCAGATGACCTGCTGGACTATCAGGGCGATGCCAAGGCCACCGGCAAAAACGTCGGCGATGACTTCCGCGAACGCAAGCTGACATTGCCAGTGATCAAAGCTGTTTCGCAGGCCACTGATGAAGAGCGTGAATTCTGGAAACGTACCATCGAGAAGGGCCGTCAGGAAGACGGAGATCTGGAGCACGCCCTAGAACTGATGGATAAGTACGGAACTTTGGCGGCAACGCGAGATGATGCCCATGGCTGGGCCAACAAGGCCAAAGACGCGCTGAGCGTTTTACCAAAGCACCCCATTCGGCAGATGCTGCACGATCTGGCAGATTATGTAGTTGCACGGCTAAATTGAGGGGGCTTACAGGGGGCTCTGCCCCCTCTTGACCCGATGGGTCAATTCACCCCCGGAGTATTTTTGACAAAAAGAAGCGTGGGGTTTGGGAATTGAATACAGCGCTTCGAGACAGGATTGAACGTGAGAGCGGCTGCTCGGGACAGGACCTGTCCGGTTTTGACTTTGAGTGGGTCCATGGCGAGGACGAGCTGTCGTTTAATGATTGCACAGTGCGTGACACCCGGATCAAGGGGGATACCCTGATTGCCAGCAGTTGGAACAACTGCAAGTTCATCAACTGTGAATTTAACGGCGCCAACCTAAGGGACTCCCGATTTGAAGGATCTGTGTTCTTTGAGGGGGCAACCGCCAGCGCCACCGCGTTTCGCTATTGCGACTTGGGCCGTGCGAAGTTTTCAAACTGCAATATGGCAATAATCAAGATTAGCGGCTGCGAAGGCTATGATCTATCGTTTGACGACTGCCAGATGCGGGGAGTGGAGATTGAGAACACCAAGTTTGTGCAGACGGCGGGCAGGCGGAAGTTTGGAACCGTGCGGTTTAAAACCTGCCAATTGGCGGATGCCATATTTGACAAGCTAGACCTGACCGCCTGCAGGTTTGACGACTGCGATCTGTCCTACGCCACGTTTCAACGGTCACGACTGGTCAATGCGGTAATGCGCGACTGCAATCTGCTTGGCCTTGAAGTAACAGACGCGAATTTCGCCGGAGCGGATCTGCGTGGGAGTGATCTGGATGGATTTCAGCTGTCTGATCTGAACAGCCACGCCGGCATGATGGTCTCTGCGGGGCAACAACATCATTTGCTGGGTAGTCTTGGCATTGACGTGTCGCCGGATGGCAGTTGAGCTGATCGTTAGCTCAACTCGGTTGCGACGCACCACCATTCGGGATTCGCGGATCCGACTTCATAAGCAGCATGATGGGCCGCTTTCATTGTTGGATAAAGTGCAAAACAGGTTGCCCCGGACCCCGACATACGCGCAAGCATCACGTTTCCTGTGCAGTTTAAATCTGCCAACACTTGGTCAATCTGACGCGCAATCGCAGCGGCGGGAACCTGCAGATCATTGCGTTGCTCGGACAACCAGTCTGCAACGTCCGCTGGGGTGGCAAAATCGGGGATGTGCAACGGCATTGGCGGATTGTCACGCCGTGCCATTGCAGAGAAAACACCGCCCGTTGGGACATGAACACCGGGGTTGACCAAGACTGCGGGTAGTTTTGGCAGCTCAACCGGGCTGATCTGCTCGCCGATCCCCTGCATCCGCGCCGCCCGTGCAGCCATACAAACAGGGATATCGGCCCCCAGCGAAATCGGGAGTTCTTCCGCGACCTCCACACCCTGTGCAGAAAGAGCGTTTAGGACTGCAGCAGCATCAGACGATCCGCCACCAATGCCAGCCCCATGAGGTAATGCTTTGTCCAAACCTATCCGACCGGACCAGCCTGCGCCTTCGGCCGCCTTCCAGACCAGATTGCGCCGGTCTGTTGGAACCCCATCTGCAAATTCGCCTGTGACCTTGATCGACAGATTATCTTGCGGCGACATCACAATCTGATCCCCCACATCCGCAAAGACCACCAAACTGTCGAGCAAATGGTACCCGTCGCCCCGCTGGCCGGTCACATGCAGTGTCAGATTAATCTTGGCCGGCGCAAAGACCTTAACCGTCATTGGCCAGTTTCAATGGCTCTTCGCCTTCTTCAGCTAGAACCTCATCCAGGCCAATTTCTAGCTTACGGCGGATGCGGTCAGGATCAGCTTCGCTGTCAGTGTCTTCGGGATCAACAAAGGACAGCGCTCGCTTCCACTGAAATTCCGCCTCCAGATAGCGGCCCACAGCCCAGAACACATCGCCAAGATGATCGTTGACCACAGCATCTACGGGCATCAACTCAACCGCCTGCTCCATATGGCTTACGGCCTCATCGTAGCGGCCCAGACGATACAGCACCCAGCCGAGTGAATCGACGATATAGCCCGACTCGGGTCGTGCAGCGACGGCACGTTCGATCATTTCAAGCGCCTCGTCCAACTTGATCTGCTTTTCAACCAGCGAGTAGCCCAGATAGTTCAAAACTTCGGGGCGATCCGGGTTCAGCACCAATGCTGCACGAAAATCTGCCTCTGCCCGGTCCCATTGATCCAACCGCTCCAGACTGATTCCACGCGCATAAAGCAGGAACCAATTGGCCGCGTTGTGTTGATCCAAGTAGGTCATCGCACTGTCATATGCAGTAACCGCAGCCGCATAGTTTTCCTGTTGCCGCTGCAGATCTCCCAGTGCGGAATAAACGGTTGGCTGAGCAGGGAATTCACGGATCAGCTGTTCGAGAACCTCGATCGCAGCGTCAGGTTTTGCAGCCCGGCGCAGCGCCTCGGCACGGCCCATTTCGGCGGCATGATAATCAGGGTGACCAACTGGCACTTGTTTATAAGTTGCAACCGACAATTCATACCGCCCTAAATTGTCCAGCAGATCTGCGCTTAGAAGCACTGAATCCACGTGGGTTGGGCTCAGCGCGCTGGCCATACGGGCGTAAATTAGAACGTATTCATCCGCCGCTTCACCACTAAGTGCGGAGGCAACGGTATAGAACACTTCGGCAATGCCATCCGTGACCGTGGGGGTATGAGTAAAGGGCAGAGTTTCGTCTGCGGTAAGACGATCAAAGAGATTGGACAGCCCCGGATCCAACTGCGTACCAAAAGCATTTTCTAATGTGGCAAGCGCTTGTTCGTTACGACCCAGTTGCGAGAGGATTTGCACCCGAGCCAACGCAGCACGGCGCGTTATCAGTGTCAGCCGACCATCGTTGGCCGCAAACATTGCTTCTGCCGCCTCGTAGTCCCCGACAGATGCCAATGCCAACGCACGGTGGTACTGCGCAAACATCCGCAGCCCCTCGTCTTCGCCAACACTGTCAAACTGTGCCAATGCCTCGGCGACCGAGCCAGCCCCTAAAAGAGCCCAACCCATCATCAATCCGTCGACCAATGGGCCAATGCCCTGTGTCACCAAATCGCGATCCAGCAGCGATTGATAGTCCTGAGCCTGACTGAAGCCGCCCGCCATTACTATATTGGCAACCTGGCTGCTGACATTTTCATCCCACATCCGCTGCGCGACAGGTAATGCTCGGCGCAATTCACCCAGCGCCAGTTTGGAAAACACCACGCTTTCCATCAACACCACATTTCCCGAATCACGCACCAGCGCTCGGGTGTAATAGTCTGCTGCAGCAGAAAAATCGTTGTCAAATGTGGCAGCACGGCCCGCCAAATAGGCCCCGGCTGGTTCTTGCGAAACGGCCGGAGTCACCGGTCCAAATGCCATAGAAAGGGCCAGAGCCGCCGTTGCGGCGCGTCGGAATGGGAAAGTCACCGGATCGAATGCCTCGCTGCTATAGGTTTTTTACTAAGCTAGGCGCTCAGGACTAAGGACGCAATGGTGCGAGGCGCTCCGCCGCCTTGTTGCACGAATTTTTGCTTATCATGGTAAACTTTTGACGGCTGGCTGAGATCGCAAAAAAGTTAGGCATTGCGAATGGTGAAACGAAGTATCCCCAGGATTATTAGTCCAATAGGAACCCAAAGAAAGACACCCAACAGGTAAAATCCGAGAGACCATAATGGATAGATATATTCGCCGACATCTGCGCCGAATACCATACATTCTTCTGGACCTTTAGCCCGAATCTTGCAGCCGCTCGCTTGGGCAACCTGGGCAACCAAAAAACCAATCACCCAAAGCCCTGCAGGCCAGAAAACTATTAGCAGCGTCAGAAAACCAGATAGTTCACCACGCTTTTTAGGCATGTCAATTGTACCTGTTGCCTGAATAATTTAGAGAGCAATCATTTAGTTCAGACAAACATTACAACACAGTTTATCTTTAAGCCAAGACCATAACCAAGTTACCAAAAAACATGCTCCACCCGACCGCGCAAAGCGCGATCGGAACGGATAATTTATAGGCTTACATGTTCGGGTAGTTCGGCCCGTCGCCGCCCTGCGGGGTGACCCAGGTGATGTTCTGGCTGGGGTCCTTGATGTCGCAGGTTTTGCAGTGCACGCAGTTCTGGAAGTTCACTACAAACTCGGGCTTGCCGTCCTTTTCCACGATCTCATACACACCAGCCGGGCAATAGCGCTGCGCTGGCTCGTTGAACTTGGGCAGGTTGGTGCCGATTGGCAGGTTAGGATCAGCCAGTTGCAGGTGGCAGGGCTGGCTTTCTTCGTGGTTGGTCATCGCAAAACTGACATTGGTCAGGCGGTCAAACGATAACTTTCCATCCGGCTTTGGATAGTCGATCATCTTGTGCTTGCTGGCCTCTTCAGTAGCGAGAGCGTCGTTCTTGCCGTGTTTGACGGTGCCAAAGAACGAGAAACCAAACAGCGTGTTGGTCCACATGTCCATGCCACCCAGCATCAGTGAGGCCGTCAGGCCATACTTGGACCACAGCGGTTTAACGTTACGCACCTTTTTCAGGTCTTTGCCAATGACGCCCTGACGCACTTCTACCTCATAGACAGTCAACTCATCTCCGGAACGATCAGCCTTGATCGCGGCAAAGGCAGCCTCAGCCGCGGCTTTGCCCGAGAACATGGCATTGTGGTTGCCCTTGATGCGCGGCACGTTGACCATACCAACTGAACAGCCCAGCAGCGCCACACCCGGCGCCACCATCTTAGGCATCGACTGATAGCCGCCTTCGGTAATCGCACGGGCGCCATAGGCAACGCGTTTCCCCCCCTTCAGCAGCTCTGCCACCATCGGATGGTGTTTGAAGCGCTGGAATTCCATGTAGGGGAACACGTTTGGATTGCGATAGTTCAAGTGCACAACAAAGCCGACGTAGACCTGATTGTTATCCAAATGGTAGATAAATGATCCGCCGCCCGCGTTGCTGCCCAATGGCCAACCCATGGTGTGCGTTACAGATCCTTCTTTATGCTTGGCCGGATCGATTTCCCAAATTTCTTTCATGCCAAGGCCAAATTTCTGCGGCTCGTGACCTGCTTGCAGATCATATTTGGCAATGACTTCTTTCGACAGAGACCCGCGCACACCTTCACCAAGGAAGACATATTTGCCGTGCAGCTCCATACCGGGTTCATAACCGGAACCGGGGGTGCCATCCGCGTTCTTACCAAACTCTCCAGCAACAACGCCTTTGACTTCACCCTTGTCACCAAAGATCAGCTCGGAACAGGCCATTCCGGGGAAGATTTCAACACCCAGCTCTTCGGCCTGCTCTGCCATCCACCGGCAAACATTACCCATCGACACGATGTAGTTGCCGTGGTTGTTCATCAGTGGTGGCATCGGAAAATTGGGGATACGGACCTGACCGGCCTCACCCAGCATGAAGAAGTTATCGTCCTTGACCGGCACCGTCAGCGGCGCGCCTTTGGCTTTCCAGTCGGGGATCAGCGCATCCAGTCCGCAAGGATCCAACACAGCGCCGGATAGGATATGCGCGCCCACCTCGGACCCTTTTTCCAGCACAACCACATCCAGATCAGCGTCCAACTGTTTCAGGCGGATGGCAGCGGACAGACCTGCAGGGCCAGCCCCAACGATCACCACATCATATTCCATCGCTTCGCGTTCAAACTCGGCCATCAGGCGCTCCTTGGCTATATTTCGCTACCGGCCCCGTTGGGCGCAACATTGTTTCGCGACTGATAAGCCATCCTTGGATGGCGAGGTCAATCCAAACTCTACGTTAGTCCCCGTAGAACAGGCTTTTAGGACCAAAAACCCGTCAATTTCCGTCACTCAAGGATCATTTTCCGTCTCAGCCCGATCCCCCATCAAATAGCGGGGGCCCTGCCCCTTTTGCGCAGCACGGTCTTTGGGGTTGTACAGCGCGCATTTTGGCAGCGACAGGCAGCCACAACCAATGCAGCCATCCAGATTGTCACGCAACTTCTGTAGGGTCTCGATCCGCTGATCCAAATGGCTGCGAAAGTCCTGAGATATCTGCGTCCAATCTTCAGGGGTTGGCGTGCGTCCCCCGGGCAGATCCTTCAGGAACCCCCTGATTTCGGGCAGGGAAAACCCGATCTGTTGGGCAATCATAATAAAACTAAGCCGGCGAATATCGGCCCGGTGAAAGCGCCGTTGCCCACCGCTGTTACGCCATGGGGTGATAAGGCCCTGCGCTTCATAATACCGAATAGCCGACACGGCCAACCCGGTACGGTCGGCAAGGTAGCCAATTGAAACTCCGCTGAATGCCGTCATCTCTATCTCCACAAATAGTTCAAAATAAAACCTTGACCTCAAGTTAGGTTTAGAAATTACGGTGATCCGACTCAAGTCAAAAAGCAACACCTAGCAGGAGCCAAAACAATGCCCGCAACACTTGAACACACAAATTTCACCGTCGCTGACCCGGACGCCACTGCCGCCTGGATGTGCGAGGTTTTTGGCTGGCATGTGCGTTGGTCAGGTGCGTCGATCGACAAGGGCCGTACAGTGCATGTGGGCAGCGACACCAGCTACCTCGCGCTATACCGCCCCGCCAATCCGGCCGACCCCAAGGGCTCCAGCTACACAACCATCGGCGGTTTGAACCATGTCGCGTTGATTGTCGAAGATCTGGATGCGTCAGAAGCAGCCGTTAAAAAGGCCGGTTTTGTCACCAGCAACCACGGCGACTACGAGCCAGGTCGACGGTTCTATTTCCATGACAACGACAGGATCGAATACGAACTTGTCCAATATGACACGCCGTAAGGGACGAAAATGAGCAGTTTTACGCTAAACAACCCGATCCGGAGGAAATGACTGCATAGTCTCGGCCCCTGCCCCTTGCATTTAGGGGGCGGTTTGGTTCAGATCGTTGTCAACTCAACCTGACGCCCCGGTGCACTCGCATCGGGGCGCAGATTTTGAATCGACACGCACTGTTATAGATATCTGGACCACGTCACATGGACAAAATTCCAATGACCCCACAGGGGCACGCCGCCATCGAAGCCGAATTGAAGCAGCTCAAGAGCGTCGAACGGCCAGCCATTATCGAGGCCATAGCCGAGGCCCGCGAACATGGTGACCTTTCAGAAAACGCCGAATACCACTCCGCCCGCGAAAAACATTCGTTTATCGAAGGTCGTGTCAAAGAACTGGAAGGCGTGTTGAGTTTTGCCGATGTGATCGACCCGGCAAAACTGTCTGGAACCATCAAGTTTGGCGCAAAAGTCACGCTGGTGGACGAGGACACTGACGAAGAGAAGACCTGGCAGATTGTTGGTGAATATGAAGCAGACGTGGAACGCGGCATGTTGAACATCAAATCCCCCATCGCTCGCGCCATGATCGGTAAGGAAGAAGGCGACAGTCTCGAGGTCCGCACCCCGGGCGGTCAGAGATCCTACGAAGTTCTAAAAATCGTCTATTCCTGATCCGATAATTTGACATCGAGCCCGCACCAATGACTGGACCTCACTCAGATCAAGACGCACATCACGGTCCCAATTCAGGGCTGTATGACCAGCCGCGACGACAGACATTTACCATTGTTGAAATCGTCGCAGCGGTTCTGAGCGTTGTCTGGCTTCTTGTTGCAGGAGGCCTCTGGATCACCGTTTCCGGCGAGACGTCAGATTTTACGGTTTTATATCGGCTGGTGGCTGCTTTTGCAGTTTCGATGCCGATTGTCATGGTTTGGGTGGCCGCAATTGCCATTCGTTCCAGCAAGGTAATGCGTGACGAAAGTCAGCGGCTGCATGCTGCCATTGACGGGCTGCGCAGCGCCTATGTCGCCCAACAACAGCAGAGCTCAGCTGCAGGCGAACCCTCGGTCAATAAAAAGCTGGATGAAATTGCCGAAGTCACCCGAAAAACCGAAACCACGCTGGCAACCTTTCACTCCAGCCGCAGCAAAACACCCCGTGCAGCGATTCCCAGCCAACCGGTCGAAGAACCTGCCGAAGATCAGGGGTTACTCGCACTGGGAACCTCGGCTGAGGACATTGCGGCGACTTTACCGATGACCGAATTCATCCGCGCGCTAAACTTCCCTGAGACAGCTGAGGATGAAGATGGCTTTGCTGCCCTGCGCCAGGCTCTGCAGGACCGCAAAACTGCGCAGGTCATTCAGGCAGCACAGGATGTACTGACCCTGCTGAGTCAGGATGGTATCTACATGGACGATCTGCGCCCGGACATGGCACGCCCCGAGATCTGGAGACACTTTGCTCAGGGCGCGCGTGGTCGCCCGGTTGCAGCACTAGGGGGCGTGCGAGACCGTACATCACTGGCTCTGACCTCTGCACGAATGAAGCAAGACCCCATTTTCCGGGATGCCGCACACCACTTCCTCCGTCGGTTTGACCAAATGTTTTCGGAGTTCGAGACCGAAGCTTCGGACATCGAGATTTCTGCACTGAGCGAAACCCGTACAGCCCGGGCATTCATGTTGCTGGGTCGCGTTGCCGGCACTTTCGACTAAGATCAGCCAGCCCCCTCCTTACAGCTCTACGGTGTCACACCTCACGAAGCTAAGTCTAATGACGAGCAGCCCCTGTCACATGACAAAACTACTGTAGGGAATAAAACGGACCATATCGCCGGGCTGAATATGGGCCGCATCGTCAGCGATTTCGACTAACCCCTCGGCCCAGCTAAGCCCACTGATCCGCCCGGACCCTTCCGAGGCAAACACCTCGACTTGGTCATTTCGGATGCGGGCACGCAAGTATTCCCGCCGACCGGGTTTCTTACGTTTTTCAAAGTTAGCGGGCACCAAAAACCCTTGCGGAGCGGCCCAGCCGGCCCCAGCCATCAGGCCCATTGTCGGGCGCGCAAAAATCAAGGTGCAAACCAGCGCGGCCACCGGATTGCCCGGCAGTCCAAACACAGGGGTACCTTGCCACATGCCCAACGCCAGCGGCCGTCCGGGTTTTAGCGCGATGCGCCAATGCTGGATTGCTCCTTTTTCAGTCAGAAGCGCCGAAACATGATCCTCGTCACCAGCAGAGGCACCGCCACTGGTCAGGATCACATCGACCTTTGACGCGCTGCTGTTCAACCGTGCCTCAAGTGCATCGCGATTATCTTTGACCTGGCCCAGGTCTACTGCTGCGAATCCCATTTGGCGTAACAACCCAAGCAGCATTGGCCGGTTCGCGTCATAGATCTGCCCCTTGCCTGCCTCCTGCCCCACTTCGATCAACTCATCCCCGGTCGAGAGCACGCCAACGCGCAGTTGTTCCCGCACGGGCAGTTCAGACAGACCGGTGGCCGCAGCCAGGGCTAAATCAGCAGAAGTGACCACCCGACCCTGAGAAAACACAATATCACCCAACTGCACATCTTCGCCGGCACGACGGGCATTAGCGCCTTTCTTTAGCGGTCCGTGAAACGCCACCTGAAAGGTATCGCAGGTTACATCCTCCTCCAAGATTACTGTATCAACACCACTTGGCAGAGCCGCCCCTGTAAGCACCCGAATTGCTGCCCCCGCTGGCACGACACCCTCAAACGGGATCCCGGCCGCGGCGCGGCCTTCAATCAAGGGTAAAACCTGCGCCCCTTCTGGCATGGGCCCTGCAAAACCATAGCCATCAACCGCCGAATTAGGCAGGGGTGGGTTCGAGCGCAGAGCGGTGACATCTGCTGCCAACACCCGACCCAATGCATGATCCAGCGGCAAATTCTCAATACCGGTGATAGGCGCCAAGCGATCTCGCAAGGTGGCCAATGCCTCGTCAACGGGCGTCCAGTGTGTGCCAGCAGGCAGTGCAAAACAATCATTGCGTAAGGGGGGCGGTTTGATCATCCTTTTGCCTCATCACTGAATTCCAGATCAGTAAGAATGAAATTTGCAATCGCCGCAGTATCATTGAGATCAAACACTCTGCGATCCAAATCCAGTGGAGTGTCGCTTGCCACAGCACGGACTGTGGAATCACCGGGGGCGATCAGCGGCTGGCCTGCAATTTTCCGGTGCGCTTCAATCTTGGGGTGCGCCTCGCGTTTATAGCCTTCAACCAGCACCAAATCGACCGGGGACAGCCGCGCCATCAGTTCGGCTAGCGGCGGCTCCTCAGCTCCACGCAACTCCTGCATGATGGCGACACGTTGGCGTGAGGCCAGGATGACCTCGGACGCGCCCGCCTGTCGGTGACGGTGACTGTCGGTGCCGGGCTGGTCTACGTCAGTGGAATGATGTGCATGTTTGATGGTTGAAACCCTCAACCCGCGTGCTGTGAAATCAGAGACCAGCCGCTCCATCAGCCCGGTCTTACCGCAGTTCTTCCATCCGGTGACGCCATAGATTTTCATGAGTATTCTGCCAGCATAGCCTCGGCCTTTTGCAGGTCTTCGGGGCGGTTGATGTTGAAAAAGGGGTCATAGTCCCAGTTGGGGAACATGGCGTCGGCGGCCTTGTGGCGGCTGGTCCATTGCACCACCTTGCGCACGCCGTCGTTGAGGGCCGCGCGCAGGTCTTCGCGTAAGGCGACGGGCCACAGGCCAAAGGTCGGCTGACGCAGAGTTCCTCGTTCTGGATCAGGTGTGGCAGCAAGGGCGATATTAGTATCTTTCATCTTGGCCGCGAGTTGCAGCACCTCGACCAGATCCTGCGGAAAGAACGGCGTGTCGGCTGCGGCAGTGACTATGTGGTCGGCGCCCTGTTCAGCGGCATAGTCCAGCCCTGCCAGCACCCCAGCCAGAGGTCCGGCATAACCTTCAATACTATCGGGCAGAACTGGCAAGCCAAAACCGGCAAAGCGGGTTGGGTCGCCATTGGCGTTTAGAGCTATGTTTGAAACCTGAGGCGCGAGCCGCTCGATCACGAGGGACAGCAAGGACTGGCCACCAAGTTGCAGCAGGCTCTTGTCACCGCCGCCCATGCGCGTGGCGAGACCACCAGCGAGAATTATGCCGAGGGGTTTGGTCATTGCGTAGCCTTTGCAAGGTTCAATTATGTCGATGGGTCATAATTAGTCTGTGAAACAGCTGCGTTGACTGACATCAATTCACTCATCAAGGCAGTTCCTTCTTGTTCTATGCCCGGCACCGCCGGGCCGCGCCTGACCTTCCCCGCGGGAAGGCGCTTTGCATCTCCCCAAGGTCAGACGCAGCCCTTTGTACAGAACACTACTCATCCCGCACTCTTCCTGCGGTGTTTCTTATCCTCAACCGCCACGGTCGACGGATCCACATCCCGTTCCAGACGCTCCTCGCCCGACAGGCAGACAAAGCGCTGCCCGCGCATGCGACCAATCAGGGTCAGGCCTACCTCTCGGGCAATCTCGACCCCCCAGGCTGTAAACCCGGACCGAGACGCCAGCACCGGGATACCCATCATTGCGGTTTTGATCACCATCTCGGACGTTAGTCGCCCAGTGGTATACATGATTTTGTCCGCAGCTGGGGCGCGTTCTGACACCATCCAACCGGCGATTTTGTCCACCGCGTTATGGCGGCCCACATCCTCCATATAGACCAGTGGGCGGTCCTGATGGCACAACACCGAACCGTGAATGGCCCCAGCCTCAAGATACAAAGACGGCGTGCGATTGATCTTACTGGCCAGCGTATAGAGCCATGAGGTTTTGACCGGAGTGGCCGGGAGTTGCACTTCCTCCAGCCCCTCCATCATGTCGCCAAACACGGTGCCCACCGCACAGCCCGAGGTGCGGGTCTTTTTCTTCAGCTTCTCTTCGTGCGAGGTTTCAACTTCGGTGCGCACAACCACGACTTCGAGATCATCATCATAGTCCACCCCGGTGATCACATCGTCATCGCTCAGCATTCGCTGATTGCGCAGGAACCCGAGCGCCAGATACTCGGGGTAGTCGCCAATGGTCATGGCAGTGACAATTTCCTGACCGTTCAGGTAGATGGTCAGCGGGCGTTCCTCGACCACAGAAATCTGACTGACCTCGCCATTGTGGTCTACGCCAGTGACTGCGCGGGTCAGCCGGGCGTTGGAAGGATCAGGGGCGATCAAATATTCTTTTAGGTCAACACTGCTGGCCAATTGAAACTCTCCCAGTTCCGCCTTAGGTCTCGTCACAGCCAACCTAGGATCTTGCCATGCCATTCACCACCACCAAATCGGCTTTCTGGAAGGGCTTTCGCGACAGCGCGCCGTTTATTTTGGTGTCGGGACCTTTTGGGTTGCTGTTCGGGGTTCTGGCAGCCGAAGCGGGACTAATTGTCCCCGAGGCCTTTGCCTTTTCGATGGCGGTATTTGCCGGATCGGCGCAGTTTACCGCCCTGCAACTGATGCAAGAGAACGCACCGGTGTTCATTGTGCTGATCTCAGCCCTTGCCGTGAACCTGCGGGTGGCGATGTATTCGGCCTCGCTGACGCCCTATCTGGGATCCGCTCCATTGTGGCAGCGTGCACTGGCAGCCTATTTGACGGTGGATCAGGCCTATGCCCTCTCGATTGTGCAGTTTGAAAACGAACCAAAGATGACAGTGCCACAACGGATGGCCTATTTCTTTGGCACCAACGGGCTGGTGGCACCGGTATGGATGATCGCCACGATTACTGGGGTTTTGGTGGGATCTCAGATCCCCGCAAGCTGGGGGCTGGATTTTGTACTACCGCTTGCATTCCTGGCAATGATCGGGCCGATGCTGCGCACGCCTGCGCATTTGGCGGCCTGTTTCGCCGCAATTGTCACAGCGCTGTTTGCGGTGGTCCTGCCCTATAATCTGGGACTGATCGTAGCAGGACTGGTCGGAATGATGGTGGGCGCACAGGTCGAACTTTGGCTGGAACAACGCAAAACCAAAGTGGAGGTGCCACAATGACAACCATTGATCCAACCATCCTGTGGACCGTCATTATTGGGCTTGCCATTGGCAGTTTTGGCCTGCGCTTTGCCTTTATCGGCCTGATGGCCAATCGCACCATGCCCGCCTGGCTGATGCGGCACCTGCGTTACACGGCAGTAGCCATCATCCCGGCACTGGTGGCCCCCTTGGTGGCCTGGCCCACCCCAACCGGTGGTGTGACCAGCCTGCCCCACCTGCTGGCTGCAGGGGTGACCCTTGCGGTCGGACTGCTCAGCAAAAACGTACTGGCTGCAATGGCAGGCGGTGGCGCCACGCTATTCGGACTGTTGTACCTGTTCGGGTAAATACCCGAACGGAGCGTCGAGAAGCAAAAAGGCCCCGGTGCTTAAGCATCGAGACCTTCTTTTTTGGTACATCTAAACGACGACAGGGCAGATTTTAGCCATTCAGCAATGCATTGCCTCTGGCGAGGCCATCTTGCAGATCCTCGCTATCATTTTCATAGTATTTCTCAGTCACCACCCCAGGCAGCGAACCGAACTGATCAGACAGCTTCACCGGATAGAAGGTCACCTTGATATCTTCGAGACCGGGAACTTTGCTCAACAGGGTCGCGGTCGAATTTGCGCAGAAGACGCCCGGAACACGGCCATTGGTAACCGCCAGCTGATAAGCTATTTGAGCCTGCTCAGGCGTCACTTCAAGCGTTTGTATCACAACATGAAAGCTGCTGCGGGCATGGCCGCTGCGATAGGCCCGTTCAGCGCCAGGGGTGATGCCATACAGCACATCGTCGCGCTCGGGCACCCGGTCTGCATAAAATGAACCGGCGGGGTCAAAGATCACCCGTTCGGACGCATTGATCATCAGTGAGGTATGTCCACCCTGACCCGTGCGATTGTTGACCATGGTATAGAGCGTCAGCGTCGCCGGGCCCGGCTCACGATATGAAATTGCAGCCAGGGTTGCGTTAGTAGCATTCGGCTGTGGCTGCGATGCGCAACCGCCCAACACTGTCAACGCAACAACTGCTGCTGCAAAACTCGAAACTACACGCACAGGCAGTCCTCTAATTCAGGTTGCAAAGATGGCCAGAAAAACAGCCAGAACAATCATTGCCACGCAAAATCGGGTCACAAAAGTAATAAAGCCGTTATAAGTGTTCTCTTGAACCGTGATGTCCATCGAACCGTGCTGGTGGTCTGCCATGAGAGTAGTATCCTATTGCTCTATGTTTTGTGTTGAATATCGGAATTGAAAAAGCCTGTCACCACGTCATTCGGGCGCAGGGCAAAGGAATCATGATTAGTTGTCGCTCCAACACTGGTCAAAGCCATACCCCCAGCGCCAACCCAGCCCACTACACGGGCCTCCGCCGAATCGAACCGAGTAATACATACTGCCCGCCAACAAAGCGTAGGCCTCTTTCACTTGCTCCTCGGCGACCCCATACCGGATTGCCAATTCAGCGCTGCGGCTTTCACCCGTAGCAATCACACAGGCCTGCAATTCTCGGTCAGCTGCCAATCGCGCATCATAGCTTTCGCTGGCGCCGCGGGTTGATCCCGCCTCATGATAGGCACGATCATGGCTGACACAACATGGCTCAAACGGCGGCTGTTCTTTGTGATCATTGGCAAACCGCGGCCAATAAGCAGCCACACTGTGCCACGCCGCAGACAGGCCGCCACTGCAACCATCCGTCGTAAAAGGAGCCGGAGTTTTAGCAAGTGCAACCTGGCGCATCAATGCGGCATGCGCTTTCAACTCGAGCCCACGGCCCAATTGATCCCAGTCCTGCGCTGAAACCGGGCTGGACAGCAGCACAACCGAGAACAATCCGACCTTAAGGTGAGACATCACGATACTCCCCCGGAGTCAGATCCAACCCGAGTTCCTCGACCAGCCATAACACCATACGCTCAGGCGTGTTCAACCCGGCCCGTACCCTTAGCACCTCACGGGCCAGTCCAGGTTCATCAGTGATCAACCCATCTACCCCCATTGAGATCATCTTGGACATTTGCAGCGGATCATTCACCGTCCAAACATACAGATCTTTGCCAACCGCATGGACAGAGCTGATCAAACCGGGGCTGGCAATTTCAGCCCTCACAGCGGCAAAATCACCCTCCAGCCCAGCCAAATTCCCCACCGCGGTGGCTGCCAGAATCCCCGCGCGCCAGTCCGGCCGGAGGTTTTTTGCTTTCTGAACGGACTCGTATTTTAATGACATAAAGGCAATTTGATCCGCCATATCTACGGCTTCGATCAATTGTACGGTGCGCCCTTCAAGGTCGACGTCATAACCATAATGCTTAAACTCAATCAGCAGCTTGGCACGGCCTTTAACCTGCGCCAGAACCTCACTCAGCAACGGGATGCGCTCGTCGGCATAGAGCGGGTCATACCAGCTGCCAATATCGACCTCCTGCAGATCTGTCGTTGATGTAGCGTGGATCTGCAAATTGGTCTTGGCCAGCTTCATCAGATCGGCGTCATGCATCACGACAATTTGGCCATCTGCACTTTCCTGTACATCGATCTCAACCCAATCAGTACCCTGTACCAGCGCCTCTTCGATCGCAGCCGTAGTGTTTTCCGGGCGGCTGCCAGCGGCGCCACGATGTGCAATGATTTCGACCTTGTCTTCTGTCTGCACCGCATCAAACAACGCCTGACCCAACCAGAGCGATATGCCGCCAAGAACCACCGCGATCACGCCGCCCCCCAACACGCCAAACCGCATTCTCGTTTTGGGGCGAAGATCGTCGGGCAAAGGCGGATGCTCACCGCCAAAATGGCGATCCAGGATCAAGGCCAAGGCGCCAAGTGCCAGTGCAGACAACACCGCATCCCCGACCAACCAGAGCAACATAATCAGAACTGCAACAAACAGCACCTGAAGCATGCCGGCTCCGGCCCCAACCGGCATCCAGGCAATCATACCACCCGCCACAACCGCCAACCCCGCTGCCAACGCTGCGCGCATCGCAATCCAGACAACCAGTTCAATTTGCAGTTTCAAATGATGCCCGCGCATCCGTTCAGCACTCATTGCAAAGCTCTTGCGCGGGGACTGACCGTCGAACAACACCAAATGTAATGCCAGCGCCCAGGCTGACAGGCGTTGCAGCAACAGCAGGGCCAGCACCACGGCAATCACACCGATCAACCCAACCGCTAGCTTGAAGGCAGGCGGGTGATAGGTCAGGTAATAGTTGATATCAAATTCGGTAAGCAACCACAGCGCCACCAGCCCGGCAGCAATTGCAAACGGGGCCGCAAGCAGCAGAATTCGCAGCAACAACAAACCAATAAATACGGCCAGCGGGTACAGTCGTCGAACCACCGTCACTAGGGCGATACGCGCAGTTTGCCATTGACTGGCCTGTTCATACCGCAGCGCAGAGGCCATCACCGCAAAGGTGGCAACTGCTGCCACCAGCACGATACTGGCAACCACCAGCGACAAGACAAACCCGATGGGAGACAGGATAAACAGCGCAATATCCTGATCGGTCAGCGCTGATTGGCTGGAAAAGGACACAGCCAGATTGACCAATGCCCCCATCAACGGCGCAATCAGGGCCAATGCTAGCAGACGCAGCGAAACATGTACGGTCAGAAACAAGCGCCAGCGCGTTCTGGCTTCAGCATAGGCTCGCAAAACAGTGGAAAATGGCTTCAAGACAAAATCTCCTGACAAAATCACCCCTATAAGACGGTGCCTTGCAATGCAGCACAAGGGTCAGGCACCGCCCGACCTAAAAGCCGGGCCGTGCACAGAGCAAGCTGGAGTGTGCTAGCTGTCGTCCAGATCCGAGGCCAGCCGGAAACCGATGCGTTTTGCTGGTGTATCGGCTGCGGGTTTTGGCAAGGCGCGTAGCATCACATTGAGCTGACTGATGTGCTGCACCAGCTGGGTTTTACCGCCCCCCCCATCAGTGCCGTAGAAGGTAATGATGTCCGGGTCAAAATACCCCATGCCTTCGATACGCAACACCCCAGCATCACCGCCGGTGAAGCCCATTGCGATCTCGTGTTCGCCGTCCAGTTGCTCTTCAAAATTCTTGATGTACAGCACCAGACGCTCATAGGCCCAGCGCGCAGGGCTTTTGGTTTCAACTGGCTTGTTCAGCGCCGCGGGCACCGTGGATAGACCCGCTTTGGCCTCGGGGTCGGCGTGGACCTCGTGCAATTGCGGCAAAGCTGCAGATTCAGCAGCCTCAGCTGTGGTCATGATTTCGTCGCCCATTTGGGTCTCTCCCCTTGGGGCTTGTTACCCCTTACGCTGGTACAGCCAAGCGCCATCTTCACGCCGACTGCGGTCCAGTTTTCCAATACAATACAGGTGATTTACATGGGCCACCGCCTCGACCAAGGCAAGGCCGTATTCACCTTCACCGATTGAACGCTTAAACAAGGGTGCAAAACACTCGGCCGCAGTTTTGGGTTGATCTAGATGATCCAACAGCCGATCCAGTGCGCCGTGATGATTGTCGATCAACTGCCGCATTCGCAGTGGCAACCGCGAAAACGGCAGCTTATGACCGCCCAGCGCGATATGATCCGCCCGCGCCAGCGGCGCCAAGCGTTCACAAGCCTCTAGCCAGTCGGCCAACGGGTCGGCCATCGGTTCGGTGGCATAAACGCCGATGTTAGGACTGATCGAGGACAGGATCTGGTCGCCGGTGATCACCAGATTGTCATCCCGGCTCCAGAATGTGGCGTGTTCCGGTGCATGGCCATTCCCCATGTGCACGTCCCAGTCGCGCCCGCCCATACGAAACACGTCATCCTGTTTGATCCGGGTAAAGCCCAGAGGCATTGGGTAAACCACATCTGCAAAATTGAAGGGACGGTCAGCGGCACGTTTGTCATAGATCTCGGGGTCCATGCCAGCACTGCGGTAATACTCCAGCGTTTCCTGTGGCCATTCTTCCTGTACATCCAACGTCAGCATACGGGCAAACAGCCAGGCTGTGCGTGTGGTGACCAGTTCAGCGCCGTGTTCAGACTGGAACCAGCCCGCGTTGCCAATGTGATCAGGGTGGTGATGGGTGACTACGACCCTCTTGACTGGTTTGCCTTTTAGTGGCCCAGCCATCAGCTGTTCCCAGATGGCGCGGGTTTTCTTGGATGAAAACCCTGTGTCGATCACCGTCCAGCCATCACCATCGTCCAGCGCATAGACATTCACATGATCCAGCTTCATCGGCAGTGGCAGGCGCATCCACAATACACCCTCAGCAACTTCGATGGCTTCGCCAGGTGCAGGCGGCGTTTCCCAAGGGTGACGCATAGTGACTTCGGGGACGCTTGTCATAATCAGCCTGCCAGTTCTTCTAGTGTTAGTGCAAAGGCGCCATCGGCCCCGGCCTGCGCGTGCGTCAATAGCGCCGCATGTTCAGGGAGCAAGCGGGTGATATAGAACCGCGCCAGTTTTTCGCGCGGCCCACCCGGATCAGCCATGGCAGCAGCCAGATGGAAATGCCCTCCCAACACACGCGCGAACGCCCGCAGATAAGGAACCGCACCCGCAAAGCGATCGTTCATTCTGTCCTGTGCCACCAGCCATTCGGTTGCTTCGCGCAGGGATTCGCAAGCCTGCCAGACGCTTTCGGCCATATTGGGATGTGTGGCTCGGGCACGCTCGGCCTGTTCTTCGATCTCGTCCATCAGGCGGTTGGCCATATCACCGCCATCCAACATTTTACGCGCCACCAGATCCATCGCCTGAATGCCATTGGTGCCTTCATAGATCGCGGTTACCCGTACATCCCGGAAGAACTGCGCTGCCCCGGATTCTTCGATATAGCCCATGCCACCGTGTACCTGCACACCGGTATCCGCCACCGAGATACCCGTGTCTGTTCCGAAAGCCTTGGAGATTGGGGTGAGAAACGCGGCGCGGGCGGCCCATTCTGCATCGCCGGTTGCGGCCTGCATATCGATGGCGACCGCACAGGACATCAATATGGCGCGAGCTGCAAACAGGTCCGCCTTCATCGTCGTCAACATCCGGCGCACATCCGCATGATCAACAATAGTACCGCTTTCACTGCGCCCTTGCTTTCGCTCCAGTGCATAGGACATGGCCTGTTGATATGCGCCTTCACCAGCGCCGATCCCCTGACCACCAACGCCCAGTCGGGCATTGTTCATCATGGTGAACATCGCGGCCAAACCGCCGTGCTCATCGCCAACCAGCCACCCCGTGGCCTGATCATACTGCATCACACAGGTCGGAGAGCCATGCAGGCCCATCTTATGTTCCAGACTAACCACACTCAGGCTGTTTGCCTCACCAGCCTCACCGCTCTCATTAGGCAGATACTTCGGGACCAGGAACAAAGAAATCCCTTTGGTTCCCGGAGCCCCTTCCGGCAGGCGTGCCAGTACCAAGTGGCAGACATTGCTGCAGAAGTCATTGTCGCCCCAGCTGATAAAAATCTTCTGACCACTGATCGCATAGGTGCCGTCACCATTGGATTCAGCTTTGGAGGACAGCGCCCCAACGTCCGATCCCGCCTGTGCTTCGGTCAGGTTCATGGTTCCCGCCCATTCGCCAGAAATCAGCTTCGGCAGATACAGGTCTTTCAGCGCATCGCTGGCGTGATGGGCAAGTGCTTCAATCTGGCCCTGGCTCATCAGCGGGGCCAATTGCAGCGACAGGCAGGCCCCACTCATCATTTCGTTCACCGCTGTCGTCAGGGCCATGGGCAATGCCATTCCACCATGCTCTTCAGGTGCACTCATCCCGATCCAGCCACCCTCAGCAATGGCCATCCAGCCGTCTGCAAAACCGGGGGAGGTCCGCAAGACACCATTTTCCAACCGTGCAGGCTCCAGATCTCCACCCCGTTGCAAAGGGGCCATGACCTCGTCACATAATTTGCCTGCTTCGATCAGGATCGCGCTCACCATCTCATTTGTGGCTTCGGCAAAGCGTTCACTCTCGGTGACCTGCTCATAGCCAACAATGTTATTCAATAGGAATTCATATTCGGGGACGGGTGCGCGAAAACTCATGGCATCCTCTTTCTATGATGCTGCGACGCGGGCTTGGCATCCCTGTACGCAGCCGGTATCTGTCAAATCTTGGACGACTACCTAGCGGGACCAGCCGCGCAAGCAACCAAAACGCGGCGTCACCACAATGCATAAGAAAAATACCCAAATACTGAGCTCTGAGGAGCACGATCTGGATCAGGCGGCTACATTGTTGTTGGCCGGTCAGCTTGTCGCCTTTCCGACCGAGACCGTTTACGGCTTGGGTGCTGATGCCCGCCAGGGGCAAGCGGTGGCCGCTGTTTATGAGGCCAAAGGCCGTCCCTCTTTTAACCCCCTGATCGCCCATTTGCCATCAATCGACGCCGCACAGCGATACGTGCAATGGAGTGCTCAGGCCCAGACGCTGGCAGATGCATTCTGGCCGGGACCTCTGACACTGGTTCTTCCGCTGCGCCAAGATCATGGTATTTCACCGCTGGTTACCGCTGGATTGGATACTCTGGCTGTTCGTATCCCAGCTCACCCCACTGCACACAAACTACTTGCACTGGTTGATGGCCCGGTTGCGGCGCCTTCGGCCAACCCCTCTGGGCGGATCAGCCCCACCACCGCTGCTCATGTCAGTGCTGGGCTGAATGGGCGTATCGCAGCGATTGTCGATGATGGGGCCTGTGGCGTTGGACTGGAGTCCACCATTGTCGGGCTTGCCACGCCTCAGCCTATATTGCTGCGCCCCGGTGGTTTGGCGGCCGAAGAAATCGAAGCCGTACTTGGGCACCCCCTGATGCAGCGCGATGCCCATGACGCTTTAACAGCACCGGGGCAATTGCTGTCCCATTACGCCCCCAACGAACAGGTGCGGTTAAACGCGACGCAGGCTAAAGCCGGAGAACTGATGCTTGGGTTTGGCGCAATGGCATGTGACCTGAACCTGTCGGAAGCTGGTGATCTGGCCGAGGCAGCTGCCAATTTGTTTGGTCACCTGCATCAGCTCGACGCGTTAAACAAACCCATCGCAGTGGCCCCGGTGCCAACGCATGGCTTAGGCGTTGCGATCAATGACCGCTTGCACCGCGCTGCCGCGCCTCGGGATTAAGCCCACCACTGCAACATCCATCGTCTGACAGACCAAACGTCACCGAAACACCGGGCCGCTGGCACGGTGCCACGCTCAACGGGTCTTGCGCCTCCGCAAGGAGGCCGAGACTGGGCGGGAGGACATCGCGAATTCAGGCGTGCCCCGCCTCGCTCGACAATCCCAACGGATCCACCCCCAGCGTTTGCAGTGCAGCGCCCCATTTGCCGCCATCGTCCATGTCAAACACCAGCCCCGCGTCTGCTTCGGCCGTTAACCAGCCGTTTTGGGCAATTTCTCTCTCCAGCTGCTCTGGCCCCCAACCGGCATAACCCAGCATCATCAGTACCTTCTCCGGCCCCTGACCAACGGCGATATCTTCTAGGATATCCAGCGTCGCAGTCATCGAAAACTCGGGGGATACGTGCAGGGAATTGAGACTGGCCTCATAGTCCGGCGTATGCAGCACAAAACCACGCTGCGTTTCAACAGGCCCACCAAACCGCACCGGGAGTTCCCCCTGCGACGCAGGCTCCGCTGTTATGTCCAGCTGGCGCAGCAGATCGCTCAGCTGCACCTCTGGCGCGGTCTTGTTGATGATCAGCCCCATAGCGCCGTCCTCGGTATGCGAACACAGGAAAACCACAGTGTGGTCAAACCGTTCATCGCCCATACCCGGCATTGCAATCAGGAGTTTTCCAGTAAGATTCATATTGCTCCCTCTCTGCTTCAACCATGACGCGGCAAGAGGTCCTGTGCAAGGGCGGGCTTGCTGTCGCGCCCAGGCAGATCCGAATTTCTGTCATTTGGCTAACCACAACGTGACTTGGCTTTTCGGCGGCAACAGACCATCAATGGCCGTATGAAACAGGCACTACAACTCATCTCAGCCGGACTTTTGTCTCTTGCGGTCCCAGCGCAGGCATCCAGCGGTTCTGAACCCTTTGTCGAAATCGAAGTCATTGACGGCGGTCTTTCGGCCCAGGGCACATATATCGGCGCCTTGCGGGTGACCCTGCAGGACGGCTGGAAGACCTACTGGCGCAGCCCCGGCGACTCGGGCATCCCGCCCAGCTTTACTTGGCGCGGTTCCCGGAATGTTGGCGAAATGTCGATCACCTGGCCCACCCCCGAAGTCATCATGTCGGGTGGATTTCAAACCATTGGCTATCACAATCAGTTGGTTCTACCGGTTGAGATCACGCCGCAGTCCTCAAACAAGCCCGTGCGCCTCAAAGGGCGGATGGAACTGGGTATTTGCAAAGATGTCTGCGTCCCGGCAGAACTCAAATTCGACCATCAAATGGACCCCGAAGCGGGCCGCCATCCGGCAATTGCGGCGGCCTTGGCCAATCGCCCCTATTCAGCCTCCGAAGCAGGGGTAAAGGCTGCCAAATGCACCCTGTCCCCGACCAAGTATGGCATGCGGGTTGAGGCCCGGATTACAATGCCATCCGCAGGTGGCACGGAGGTTGCGGTGATCGAACCGGGTTCACAGCAGATTTATGCTGGCGATACCACGACCCAGCGGACCGGAGGAATTCTGACGGCCTCTACCGAGTTTTTGCCTGCAACCACAGGTGCCTTTGCTCTGGACCGCTCGCAGCTGCGGATCACCGTGCTTGGCAGCCATCACGCCGTCGACATTCAGGGTTGTACCGCTGGATGAGGGCTAGCAAGTGACCGCCGAAAAGACACCTCTTGTTGGCGCCATCGCGGTGGTTGCCCATCAGGGTAAAACCATTCTTGTTCAGCGCCGAAATCCGCCCAGTGCCGGCATGTGGGGCTTTCCCGGTGGCCATGTCGAACTGGGCGAAACAGCGATGAATGCTGCCGCGCGCGAACTGCAGGAAGAAACCGGTGTGCATGCCCGACCTCTTGAATACCTGACCAATGTCGATGTCATCCTACGTGATGATGACGGTCAGATTGAGTGTCAGTACCTGCTGGTGGCCGTATTGTGTGAATATCAAAGCGGCACACCTATGCCCGCAGATGATGCGCTACAGGCCTGTTGGCTCGAGGTTGATGAGCTGGAGAACAGCGGCCTTCCCCTCCTTGATCAAGTAGCAGATGTGGCCCGGTTGGCGCAGGCGCGGATGCAAACTCGCTAAGTCCTGCTGTATGTCAGCCCTCCCGGCGCAACCGCGGACCATAGGTCATTGCTGCGATAAGGTAGCTCACCAATACAATTGCCAAAGCTCCTGCTAAAAATACCAGCAAAGCAGTGCGCACCGGATCCATTGACGAAAGCATTGGCAGTGCATCCAGCAGCGCCGGATGGTGCCCCCCCGTGACCATCGTCCGGCCCAGTGTCAGCCCCAGCCAGACGATCTGCAGAGCCGCCAAAACCAACATGAACCAGCGTGTCGCTCCAACCTGCAAGGCATGGCGAAGCGCGGCGATAGGCCGTGCCACATCGCGCTGCATTGCCACCAGCGCAGGCACCAACAACAACACCAGCCCCATGCCAAATCCCAGGCCGTAGACCAGGGTGATGACCGTTGGCTTCAAAAACTGAGCCTGTTGGGACCGTTCAAACAACAGAGGCGCTAAGCCGAGAACCGTGGTGAGGGTGGTCAGCATCACAGGCCGCAGCCGATCAGCAGCCCCGTCAATTATCGACGGTATCAATCCGCGTTCCTCTGCATATTCGTCGATGGTGGTCACCAGCACAATGGAATCATTGATGATGATCCCCGTCATTCCCAACAGTCCCACTACTGTGAACATGCTCAGCGGCACCTCCCAGACATAGTGCCCCCAGATCGTCCCGACCAAGCCAAATGGGATGATAGCCATAACGACCAAAGGGCGCGACCAGCTGGCAAATACCCATGACAGCACCAGATAGATCCCGGTCAGGCAGAGGATCAAACCGGTTTTGGCATCGTTCAAGAACTCACTTTCCTGCTCACTCAGCCCTGCCAATCGCCAGTCGACCTGCCGTTCGCTGGCTATGTTCGGCAAGATGTCGTTCTCCAGCGCTTGCATGGCCATTACGGCACGGGCCGGATCATCTTCGGAAATGTCGCCGGTCACCGAAATCAGCCGAATGCCGTTTTCACGTCGCACCGTAGAAAACCCACTGCGGCGACTGACCGACACGATGTCCGCCAAGGGCACATAGGCCCCGCCCGGTGCACGCATCAAGGTCCGCTCCAGAAAATCCGCCGTCAGTTCCCCGGCGGGTAACTCAACCCGGATCGTGGCTGACCGTGGCCCATCCGGGTAGGTCGCTGCCTCAATACCGTTCAACCGCGCACGCAAACTCCGCCCCAGCGTATCAATGGTAAAATTCAGCGCCTTCCCCTGCGGCGTCAGATCAAGAATAATCTCTTCCTTGTCATAGGCCAGATTGTCCTCCACCGCCGTGATTTCGGGGTAGCGTAGCAAAGCTTCTTTCAGGTCTTCACTCGCCGCCTTTAAGATCTGCACATCGGCTCCATAGAACTGGACGTCCAGCGCATCACCGCCCGGCCCCGAACGCCAGCCCCGGAACGATACGGTTTCTGCCATCGGATGATGGATCACGCTGTCCTGCAGCTCAGCAATAAAGGCAAAACTGGAATATGGACGCAGGTCAGCGTCGATCAGCTCAATGCTGATACCGCCCAGCAAATCTGTATCTTTAGTGTCCACACCAGACAGGCCACGGCCAGCATTGCCACCAATTTCGGCCATCACATAATCCAGCGGATTGAGGCCATAGCGGGTCTCATACTCCGCGCCCAGCGCCTCGGTCGCGCGCTGCATTTCGCGCATCATGTCCAAGGTATCAGCCCGACTGGCCCCCTCGGCCATGGCAAAGTTTCCCGCGACCGAACCGCGTTCGGGCGCGTTAAAGAAGCGCCATTTAACATCGCCACCAATGAACAGCGCCATCTGGCTGGCCAAGATCGCCAAGGCTCCGGCCAGAATAACATACCGCCCCCAAATTACCCAGGCCATCAACCGCCGGAACAGATGATCCCGCACCCATCGGAACCCCCGGTTCACCACCCGGTTGGGGTAGTCGTACCAATGTTCCTTTGCCGCATGCGCAATGGCATGGGACAGGTGGTTGGGCAGGATCAGGAAGCACTCGACCAAGGAGGCTGCCAGAACAGCGATCACCGTCAAGGGAATGTCACGGATCAAATCCCCAAACCGGCTGCCAATAATGGTCAGACCAAAGAAGGCAATGATCGTGGTTAGTGTCGCAGCCAGCACGGGCATCGCCATGCGCCGCGCCGCGTTTTCCGAAGCCGCCACCGGATGTTCTCCCAGGCGCCTGGCCCGAAAATCTGCGTGTTCCCCCACCACAATAGCGTCATCAACGACAATACCGAGCGTAATGATCAGACCAAACAGGCTGATCATATTGATGGTCAACCCGGCCGCATACATGATGGCAATCGCAGCAAGCATCGCGGCCGGTATCCCCGCCGCCACCCAGAACGCAATACGCGCGTTCAGGAACAGGAACAGCAGCGTCACCACAAGGGCCAGCCCCATCAGTCCGTTGTCCACCAGCAAGTTCAAACGACCGGTAATGGCCTCGGCCCGGGTGCGGATCAGTTCAATACTGACCCCCTGTGGCAAGCTGGCCTGCACCTGTTCAACCACCTGTTCAACACGGCGTTGAATGGCAATGGCATCGCCCTTATCCGACCGATCCACACGCAGGGACATAGCCGGGTTTTCCCCGACATAATAAGAGCGGTTGCGATCAACGCCTTCAATCCTGATCTGCGCCACATCGCCAATGGTCAGTGCTGACCCATCAGGGTTCGAACGCAAGACAATAGCTTCTATCTCTTCGGGTTTTCGCTTTTCCCGCCCCGTGCGCACCCGTGCATTGGCCCCTGAAATATCACCGGCAGGATCCGCGTTGACCTCAGCAGCGATAGCCTCGGCAATCTGGGTTAGCGTCACATCATTGGCGATTAGATTGTAGGACGGCACTTCAACCATAGTTTGTGGAGCTGCCACACCGCGGATGGTGGTGCGGGTCACCCCCACTTCGAACAGTCGCGAGATAAGCTCATCCGCAAACAGACCTAATTGTTGCGGTTCCAGCGGCCCAGTGATGACAACATCAGTAACCCGATCTCGCCAGGCGCCACGTATGACCTTTGGGTCATCGGCCTCAGCAGGCAATGTGGTGACTGCATCCACGGCAGACTGAACATCATCCGCAGCGCGCGCCATGTCCCAGTTGGGTTCAAAGTCCAAACGTATGGAGGCCCGACCCTCACGCGAAGACGCAGAAGAAGATTCTACCCCGTCGACCGCAAGTAGTGCCGGTTCCAGAGCCTGAACAATGGCGCTGTCAATATCTTCGGGTCCGGCACCGTCCCAAGTCACCGAAACCGTCACCCGGTCGATAATCACATCCGGAAAAAACTGTGCCCGCATATTGGGAATCGCCGCAACGCCCAGCACCAGCAAGATCACCAAGAGCAGATTTGCAGCGGTCCGATGCCGGGTGAAGTAGCTTAACAGGCCACCCGCAGATTTGGGCAGGTCGCGAATCATTCGAAAACTCCGGGGGTGCTCGCACCCATGGCCTGACCTACCGGTCGGACCGCGCCTGAGCTCTGATCCTCATCAGGCGCCATCCTATTAGCCCCCCATCCGTGATTCAATCCGGGTCACGAGCTTTGCGGGCACCTTGGCCTCGGCCAACTGCGCCAGAACCCGTTGCTTGGCTTCATCCGGCATACGGCTGTTCCCTTTGACAAAGGCCAACAGCCGCGCGCGCCGATCATCACTCAATTCAATCAGTTCCGCCTGAGGCTGTGCCGCAGCTTCATCTCGTAGCGCCCGCACCTTAATGCCAGCCCCCAATAGGGGTGTACGACCAACCACCACTTGACGACCCGCCAATCCGGCACCTCGGACCAGGATTTGATCTCCCTGACGTCGCACCAATTCGACCTCAAGCTGCTCCAGCCGGTCCTCAGCTCCTAAAACCAGAACCGTGCCACTGGCATCCAGAACCGAGGCCGGTAACAGGGCCACCGCGTTCAGTTCCGGCTCAAGAACAGTTACTGTAACAAAATCACCCGGCTTGAACCCCGGTGCAGCATTCAACCGGGCATAGATCAGCCGCCCTGACTGGCCCTCACCTGCCCCGCCACTGTCACGACTGATGATCCCGGTGGCGCTAAGATCTGCACCTGTCGCATCCAAAGATGCCTGCATTGACGCCTTCAATAACCGCCCGTTTTCATCCAGCAGTCGGGCGTATTGCACTGTGGAAATGCGAAACGCCACATCCAGCAGCGTTGGATCGACAAGATCGGCCAACTTTTCATTGGCGGACACGAGGCGGCCTTCAACCAAATTCACCGATTGCAATGTGCCGTCGAACTCAGCCTTCACAGTTGTATCCGCAAGGTCGCGCTGCGCGGTTTCCAGCGCAATCTGTGCCCGTGCCAACCGGGTCAAGGTCTGATCCACCCGGGCTTCGGCCTGCGATACCGCCTGCCGCCGTGAAATCACCGCCTGCCGGGCCTGCACCGCAGCCAGTTCCGCAACCTCAACCGTGGCAGCAGTGCCAACACCGCGCTCTTTCAAATCGATCTGCCGTTGAAAGGCCCGCTGGCGCAGCTGTGCCTGATCCTGAGTTGCCGCCAGTTCGTCCTGCGCCAATCCCAGCGCCCGACCCGCTTCACGCTCTTCTGCGTTGGCGTCCTGCATATCGGCTTCTGCCCGATCCAGTGCCGATTGCGCATCCGCCGGGTTGATCTGCACCAGCAACTGGCCCGCCACAACCGCGCCGCCCTCTTCGAAGCCCTCAGCCAGGGTGATCACCCGCCCGGCGACTGGGGTACGCAATTCCAATCGCCGACGGCTTTCGACTTTGCCAAAAGCGATCAGCTCTGGCGCCACATTTTTCAATTCGGCGGTTACGAGGTTCACCGCAAAAATGCGTTCCCGAGGCGCAGGCGGTTTATGCTCGGTATTCATCCGCTGCTGCACCGCGCCAAACACCAGCTGCCCCGCATAGAGCAGAAGGGCCAGACAGGCCGATGCCAGGAATATCCCGGTCAAACTCTGACGCAAAAACCGCATCCATAGTCCCTTTCAGGTGGCATTCGCTGCCTGTTTCAGCCCGTTGGACCCTGTCGGAACCTATCAAGTTTCGGCAGGGTTTACGAGGTTACACGCAACAACAGATTATTTCCGTCGCTTGTGTTCTTCCAATCTGGGCATAATTTCTACAAAATTACAGGGCCGGTGCCGATAATCCAGCTGTAGCGACAAAATTTCGTCCCAACCATCCTTGCATGCGCCCGGACTTCCCGGAAGCGCAAACAGGTAGGTGCCACCCGCCACACCACCCGTGGCCCGCGATTGCACAGCGCTAGTGCCAATTTTTTTCATCGACACCATGGTGAACACTGTCCCAAATGCCTCGATTTCCTTTTCATAGACATCACGGTGTGCCTCAACCGTGACATCACGCCCCGTTAGCCCGGTGCCGCCCGTCGAGATCACCACATCCACATTGGGATCTGCCACCCAGGCACGCAGTTGGTCGGCGATCAGAGCGCGCTCGTCCGGCAGCATCTTACGATCTGCCAGCACATGGCCCGCGGCCTCCAACCGATCCACCAGCACCTGACCCGAGCGATCCTGCTCAGGCGTGCGGCTGTCCGACAGGGTCAAAACCGCAATGCGAACCGGGAAGAAGTCCATACTTTCGTCAATTCGAGACATATCGAAACTGTATCCTTTGGATGAGTGTCGTTACCCGAGATGAGTTCGGCAACGCTATTGGCCAATCAGAGGCTGATGGCAGACCTGGCGCAGTTCAATGACCTACCTCAAACCAGTTTACAGTTGGTCCCAGGTTCACCACCTCGCTAGTGCCAATACATCCCCGGTGCCCCCAGCTGTCATGAATATGGCCGCACAGTGCCAAACGTGGCTGCAATCGCTTAATGGCGGAGTGTATCGCTGTTGAACCAACCGAAATCCCATCCGACGTCAGATCCGCCAAACCTTTAGGAGGCGAATGAGTGATCAAAATGTCCGCGGTCGAACACTCATCCAGCAACTGCCCAGCGAAATGTTCTGTTAAATCGCAAGACCAATCGCCAAACGGCGTCACCGGCACGCCATACCCCAAACCAAAGAACTGCAACCCCTCAAGCTCAACACCAGTCCCATGCAGGACGGTAGTACCATCCAGTGCAGCCGCCTGTAACTCACTTGCGCTTTCTGCATTGCCAGGCACCACTAGCATCGGCGCGGCGATATCTGACAAGAGCTGCATCGCCTTATCCAGCCCGTTTCGCATATTACAAAAATCCCCGGCGCCAATCACAAGGTCCGCGCCAGCACTGGCCGCAACCAGATCAGCGGCCCGCGCGCGCGCCATGTGCAAGTCAGAAAACGCCAGTATCTTCACGCCAACATCCCCAGTTTTGCCTTCAGCGACAGCAGGTCCGCCCAAGCCGCGCGCTTGCCTTGCGGCTGTGTCAGCAACTTTTCTGGCGGCACCATTGGCAGAACGGGTTTACCCCAGGCTTGCAGCCATTCCCCGCGCAACCGGCTGATACCCCGCTTGCCGAGCACCGCCTGACAGGCCGTATTGCCCATCAACACCAGAACTTCTGGCTCGGCCAATTCCACATGGCGCTGCAGAAACGGGGTCATCATAGCTATATCTCCGGCCTGAACCTCCTGATTCAGCGGAGGCCGCCAGGGCAGAACCGACGTCAGATAAACATTCTTACTGCGCTCCAGTTCAATGGCTGCCAACATCTTGTCCAGGAGCCCACCTGCGCGCCCGGCAAAGGGTATACCTGCCCGGTCCTCGTCACGCCCCGGCGCATCGCCAATGATCATCACCCGCGCCCCGGCCTGACCATCGCTGAACACCAGATTGCGCGCGCCCTTTTTCAAGGCGCAATGCTCAAACCCCTCTAGCGCGGCCCGTAAACTGGGCAACCCAGTGGCCGCCCGTGCTGCCTTTTGCGCCTGCTCAACGGGGTCTACGTCCTTAGGCTTGATCACCGCAGGCGCCTGATCTGCCTTCGCTTTTGGCACCGTTGCTTGCAACGCATAACGATCGACCGGCTCATCACCGATGCTCTCGGTCACGCCCAATTCAACCTGCCACTGCAAGAGCGCCCGCGCGCTGTAATAATCTAATGCCGATTCCATAGCGCCAAACTACTCCGCTTACCCCAGATACGAAACACCCCAGCTTCTCGTTGCCCAAAATACTCAAATTCCAACACTTACTACACATGCAACGGCAGGGTTTCCCCGACGCACAACATCTTGCCCGCCACAGCCCACATCCCTATAACAGCCCCGACCCAGCGCGGAGCCTACCCATGATCCCCACCCCATTTGGCCACAAACACCTGCTTGGCATTGAACCCCTGCGCCCGCACGAGATCACTGCGATCCTTGATCTGGCAGACAAATATGTTGACCAGAACCGCGCCACCGAAAAACGATCCGAGGCTCTGACAGGGCTAACCCAGGTCAATATGTTCTTTGAAAACTCCACCCGCACCCAAGCCAGCTTTGAGATTGCCGGCAAACGGCTGGGCGCGGACGTGATGAACATGGCGATGCAGGCCTCTTCGATCAAAAAGGGCGAAACCCTGATCGACACTGCGATGACCCTGAACGCCATGCACCCCGACCTGCTCGTGGTGCGCCACCCGCATTCCGGCGCGGTGGATTTGCTGGCACAAAAGGTCAACTGCGCGGTGCTGAACGCCGGCGACGGCCGCCATGAGCACCCAACTCAGGCCCTGCTGGATGCGCTGACCATCCGTCGGGCCAAGGGCCGCTTACACCGCTTGAACATCGCCATTTGTGGCGACGTCGCCCACAGCCGGGTGGCGCGATCGAACCTGATCCTGCTCGGCAAGATGGAAAACCGCATCCGCCTGATCGGACCGCCAACATTGGTGCCGAGCCAGTTCGCCGAATTCGGTGCCGAGATCTATGACGACATGCATGAGGGCCTGAAAGACGTCGATGTCGTGATGATGCTTCGCCTGCAAAAAGAACGCATGGACGGCGGCTTTATCCCGTCTGAGCGCGAGTATTACCACCGCTATGGGCTGGACGCAGACAAGCTGGCCCTGGCCAAACCCGACGCGATCGTCATGCACCCAGGCCCAATGAATCGCGGTGTGGAAATCGACGGCACCCTGGCCGACGACATCAATCGTTCGGTGATCCAGGAACAGGTCGAAATGGGCGTCGCCGTGCGCATGGCGGTGATGGATCTGCTGGCGCAAAACCTGCGGGCCGAACAACAGGCGGCAGCGAGCTAGACACATGGGCGTGGTGCAGCACATTCCAGCAGGCGAACGCGGCGTGATCCGTGTCTTTGATCTGGATATGCGGCCTGAACAGGCCCGGTTTCTTCGTGAACCGGGCGCATTGGCGCAGGTGTTGGGAATCGAAGAGATCGATCTGGATCACGTCGAAATTTTCCCGATCAGCGATCTCGAGGAGTTGGGTCTTGTTGGCTATTTGACCGAGGGCTGCGGTGTTCCGGCGGATCAGATAACTGACGACGGTGAAACACTACAGGCGCTGACTGGTCATGTATTGTTGGTCCGATCCCATGCATTTGGCGGCGAAGAGACTCATCTGACCCCCGCCACTCCAATCACTCTGATCGGCGCTTACGGCGAACAGCGCCCGCAATGGACAGGTACGCCCATCGAGGCCGAAAGCGCCAAACCCTATACCGCACCGCGACTACCCCCACGCGCGGGCCGATCAAAAGCGCGGCGCATTGGGGCCAGTCTGTTTGCTGTGATCATGACTCTTATCGTTCTGGCCGTTTTGAAGATGGTAACCTGAAATGCCTGAGACCCAATTCACCCCCGACCGAACGGCCTATATCCGCTCGCACGCCTGGATGGCGGCGCTGGCCATGGCGGCGGGCATGGTGATCCTCTGGGCCATGGGCAATCCCCATGTCTGGACAGGCGCTATTGGCGGGTTAGGTGCCATCATCCTGCGCGGCTGGTATTTGATGTCCGAGGAAATGGCGGTCGTCTGGACTTTGGCCGACACATCGCTGACCGGCCCGGCTGAACGCAATATCCCACTGGCCCAGATCGAACGGGTACACACTATGGGCAGCTATGTACAAGTGGTGACCAAAAGTGGCGATAAACATCTGATCAAGTATCAGGCGGATCCTGACGCAACGAGCAGGATCATCGAGAGTGCACGCAGATGAGTGGTGCAGACGAATGGGACAAAATTCTAGAACCCGGTGAAGAAGTACTTTGGCAAGGGCGCCCTGACAGTGACTTTCGCTGGCAAAACCAAATTTTGCTCCCGCTCAAAATCGGCCTACTCTGTTTTGCCGCATGGTTGCCGCTGCTCGTGTTCGCTCCCGATTGGCCAGAAGGAACCATTCCCGCATCACAATTGTTTCGTGATTTTGCACTAATTCTGATCAGCGGAAACATAGGCTATCTTGCTCTGAAACAACTGCAAGCCCGGTTCGTATTTCGAAAAACGTGGTACACCTTGACTAATCGACGCGCATTTATTGCCCGCAACCACCCTCTGCTTGGCAAGCGCCTTTGGGATTACCCCATTTCCGGAGATTCGGTCATAGACATATCTTTTACCCCACACTGTAGTGTCTGGTTTGCATGGCGTTATCCGACATCGCTGGATAAAGCGATCAGCGAATTTGATATGGCTGGGCAAATTGCCGTCAGACACCATGGATCGCACGAAGTAGGGTTCGAGAATATTCTTGACGGAGAAAAAGTATATCAGCTCATGGGCCTCGTTCAGGCCGGGGCTATGGACAAGAGAGACCACACATGACCATCTTTTTCACCAATGCCCGCCTGATCGACCCTGAGGCAGGGACTGATGCTCCGGGCAATTTGCTGGTCCAAGACGGAAAGATTACCGAAATATTTCCGGAAAACATCGAATTTGAGGCAATGTTTCGCGCGCGAAACATTTCTCCAGAAGCTGTTGAAATCATTGATTGCAAAAACCGCTGTCTGGCCCCCGGTATCGTCGATATCGGTGTCAAAGTCTGCGAACCGGGCGAACGTCACAAGGAAAGTTACAAATCGGCGGGCCTTGCGGCGGCGGCGGGTGGTGTCACCACCATGGTCACTCGCCCCGATACCTCACCCGCGATCGATAACCCAGAGGCCTTGGAATTTGTTACCCGCCGTGCGCAGGCTGATGCGCCGGTCAACGTGTTGCCAATGGCCGCGCTGACCAAAGGACGCGACGGGCGTGAGATGACCGAGATCGGCTTTCTGATGGACGCCGGCGCGGTGGCTTTTACCGATTGCGACCGGGTTGTCACCGATACCAAGGTGTTCTCGCGTGCTTTGACCTATGCCCGGTCATGTGGCGCATTGGTCATTGCCCACCCGCAAGAGCCTATCCTGTCCAAGGGCGCCGCGGCCACCAGTGGCAAATTCGCCGCGCTGCGCGGGTTACCCGCCGTGTCGCCAATGGCGGAACGCATGGGGCTGGACCGGGACATCGCGCTGTTGGAAATGACCGGTGCGAGATACCACGCTGACCAAATCACCACTGCCCGCGCCCTGCCCGCGCTTGAGCGTGCCAAGAATAATGGGTTGGACATCACCGCCGGCACGTCGATCCATCACCTGACATTGAACGAGTTGGACCCGGCGGATTACCGGACCTTCTTTAAGGTCAAGCCACCGCTACGATCCGAGGAAGACCGTCTGGCCGTAGTCGAGGCCGTGCGGACGGGGCTGATCGATACCATCAGTTCAATGCACACCCCGCAGGATGAAGAAAGCAAACGCCTGCCGTTTGAAGAGGCCGCTGCCGGTGCCGTTGCGCTGGAAACCCTACTGCCCGCTGCCCTGCGTCTGTATCACTCGGAACATCTGGACCTGCCCACTCTGTTCCGTGCCATGTCCCTGAACCCGGCCAAGCGCTTGGGTCTGGATAGTGGCCGTCTGTGTGCCGGTGCCCCTGCGGATTTGTTGCTGTTTGATCCGGATGTGCCCTTTGTAATGGATCGCTTTGCTTTGAAATCCAAATCGCAGAACACACCGTTTGACGGCCAGCGTATGCAAGGTAGGGTGCTGGCAACCTATGTCGCCGGTCAGCCGGTCTACCGGAGAACCTGATGCCTGTATTTGAGACCTCTGCCGCCCTGTTGCTACTTTGGGCCGTGATTGGCTATGGGCTGGGGTCGATCCCCTTTGGGCTGTTGCTGACCCGTGTGATGGGTCTGGGCAATCTGCGCGATATCGGGTCGGGCAACATCGGCACCACCAATGTTTTGCGCACAGGGTCCAAAAAGGCAGCGGCGCTGACCCTGCTGCTGGACGGTGGCAAGGGTGCAGTCGCAGTTCTGATTGCCCGCGCCTTTGCGGGTGACGACGCGGCGCAGCTCGCTGGGCTGATGGCCTTTGTCGGTCACTGCTTTCCAGTCTGGCTCGGCTTCAAAGGCGGCAAGGGTGTCGCCACCTTCCTTGGTCTAATGTTGGCGCTGGCCTGGCCTGTTGGCATCACTTGCTGCGCCACATGGTTAGCCACCGCGGCTGTTAGCCGGATTTCTTCGGTGGGGGCATTGGGCGCAGCTCTGTCAGCGCCATTTTGGGCAGTGCTGCTGGGATACGCAGATGCAGTTCTTCTTGCGGCTGCCCTTGCGACAATTGTGGTCTGGCGGCACAGCGCAAACATCACCCGCATCCGCGCGGGGACTGAGCCAAAAATCGGACAGAAGTAGTCCCGGCTTAGCGCCCCTTGCTGCACATAATCGCCCCAGTAGACTATGGTTCACCGGATGCCCTGTGGACCCTTGCGGTGTTGCACCGTTAGCGATGGTTGCACCCAGCACCATATGCTCACGCTGTTTTCACAACCATTTGTTTCGGCACAGATGCACAGCCAGCCCTCTGCCATGCACAATCAAATTGAGTTGCTTTGAACGTGAACGTCAAAGGTCCCAGATCAGTGTCGTGGTCATCAATTACGGTGCCCCAAAACGATACAAGCCTTGCCCAATTGAATTTACCGATCGGGCACTCACTCAAAGGATATAAACAATGAACACAGTCAAAACACTGATCAGCGGCGTCGCCCTATCCGTCGCTCTGGCAACTTCGGCCATGGCGGCCGGCGTTGAACTGAATGCGTCATCTACCGGTCTAGCCCTGCAAGGTTACGACCCTGTTGCCTATTTCACAGTTGGTGAACCCACCAAGGGCAATTGGAAAATCACCAGCCTGCACAACGATGCCATGTACCGTTTTTCTTCAGAAGAAAACAAAGTTGCCTTTGAAAAGAACCCAGAAGCCTATCTACCGGAATACGGCGGATACTGCGCCTTTGGTGCGGCAATGGGTTTCAAATTTGACGGTGATCCAACCCTGTGGCGGATTGTTGACGGCGAACTGTTTTTGAACATTTCCTCAGACATCCAAGAGCGTTGGGAAACCGACATTCCCGGCTTCATTGTTCAAGCGGACGCAAACTGGGAAGACATTGCCGACAAAGAACCGGCAGCCTTGCAGAACTAAGCTTATAACCACTCACATGAACCGACCGGCGGCAGGGCAACTTGCCGCCGGTCATTTTACTGCTTAGCCGCCCTGCGCCATCCGCTCGGTGGCTTCAGCGGTGCGTTTGGTGTTGTCGTAAATGCCTAAGAACAGATACATCATTCCGCCCATCAGGATGACATAGAGCCCTCCAAAAATCAGCACTCCGACAGCCGCAAGCACGCCGCCCTGTTCGTTCATCATGGCGCCACCAGCCCCAACGACAACGGCGATGCACATCAGGGCAACAACTACAGTGATCAGTTTTTCGAGAGATGAAATAAAAAAGTCGCGCATAGGTATTCTCCAAATTTGGGTGTGAATATCCTAAGGATGCGCGATTTTTGGGGTTTGTGGCAAATTTTATGGTTCGCCAATCCAAAGGCGCCCCGAGAAGAAACTTGACAATTCTGTGTTTTCGGTATTTTCTGTTATTACAGAAATAACAGGATTTCGTGATGAAACTGACCCCCGCCATGCAAAACTTCATCCTACACTGGGGGGAAATGGGTTCGCGGTGGGGCGTAAATCGATCCGTCGCGCAGATCCATGCCTTGTTGCATATCACACCAGATCCGATGACCGCTGATGAGATCTGCGACGCCCTGAACCTGGCTCGGTCAAACGTGTCGAACGGATTGAAAGAGCTGCAATCGCAGGGGCTGGTAAAAACCAGTCGCAAACTCGGCGACCGGCGTGATCATTTCACGTCGATCCGGGACATGTTCGATCTGGTAGATGCGGTGATTGCAGCACGGCGGGAACGAGAAATTGCCCCAACACTACGTGCCTTACAAGAGGTAGTGACCGAAGCCGAAAGCGACGCAACGCCCAAAATTGTCAAAGACAGAATGGGGGAAACCCTGCGGGTCATGAAGATGTTTGACGACTGGTACGCAGACTTTTCCCGACTGCCCCGTTCGGTTCATTTGGCGGTGCTGAAACTGGGTTCAAAATTGGTGCGTTTTCTACCGGGAGGTAAGCCCAACGACTAGCCTAACAGGCACACACCAGCAGGCCGGACAGAAGACGTTTGGAGATTTCTAAATGACGACCTTTATCAAATTCACCGTCCCGGATAACAGATTTTTTGGTTTCTTGCTGCTGGCCCCAATTGCCACCAGCCTTAGTCTCCTTGCGCTAACCTTTGTTTTTCTCGCCGTGCAACCCACGCTCGTTCTGCTGTTTCCATCAGCAAAGGAAGGGCTGGACGAAGCAATTATGGTGCTCCCCGTCATGCAACTTATTGCGGGCATGTCGCCGATATTTGGTGGCTTGCAATATCTGCTTTTTGGCGGCGTAGCCCTGTGGATCTACCTGCAAAACAACCCAGTAAGACCCTGGGCCTGTGCGTTACTATTGTTTGCAGTAAACGGCGCGGTGACAGCGGGCATCTACCTTTTTGTAGATCAGGAGTTTGGCGTGCTTTGCTTTACGCTTGGGTCATTCTTCGCGCCAGTTTGGGGATTGGTTTTTGCCCTGTTTTACAGACGTTTCACCCGGCAAGAGGCCAATCTGTGATCTGACGACCATTGCTGTCAAAAATTTTGCAACGGAATTTGGTCATGACAGAATTATCGAAAAGCAAACCGGAAACCCAATCTGCCAGGCCCGCGCTCTACGAGGTCAACAAACGAGATTTCTACATCGCCTTGTTCGGCGCACCAATGTTGACGGCACTTCTATTTTTCTGGGTTTTACTGATACCCGTTTTTGCAGTTCTTTTTGGCGGTGTTCCCTGGTTAATTTTTGGCGGGCCTGCACTGTGGAGCAGCCTGAGAAAGCACGGGCCCGGCCTCAGACTATTGCGCTCGGCATTTGTCGCCAATCTTGTGGGCACACCCTTGGTCGTTGCCATCTACGTCCTGTTTGATGCAAGGCCAGACCGCTTTTTAAAAGAACTGATCGAGTCGATGTTTGTTGTCGCTTTTGGCTGCATTTTTTCACTGATCTGGGCGACCGCATTCTGGTGGATATTCCACCTTCTAACCAAACGGCGATAGGCAAAATTCACCAAGTTGCTCTCTGAACCGCAGAGAGCACCCGTTCAGCATTAAACAGCCAGGAAAGGATCACAAAATGTGCCAAGCCATTCCACGCGAAACCGCCCCCCATGATGTTGCATGGCAAGACTTACTGCCAATGACCCGGCACCAGAAATTCATCGAGCTTACCCTTCCGCTGCCCTGGTTACTGGCTTCTTGGGCACTCTTTGCCTCGCCTGTTTGGTGGCTGGGGGCTTTGCCAAGTTTCATGTTTTTCCTCTGTGCACTGCGGCTGAACCACGAGGCCATTCATAGCAACCTTGGCCTGTCGAGACGCACGGACATTGCCATCCTGCATATCCTGAGCGCGCTGATGGGAGGGTCAAACTGCGCGGTAGCCTGGAACCACATGCAGCACCACCGTCATGCCATGGGACCAAAAGACCATGAAGGACATTGCGGCGAGATGACAGCCTTAGAAGTCCTGAGATATGGGCCACGCTTCCCCCTTGATTTGAACCGGGCAGCTTGGTCAATGGGGGGACGGAAATGGCGGCTGCGCATTCTGCAGGACTGGCTTGGCGTCGCAGCATTTACAATCTTTGCACTGTGGCTCGGGCAGCGCTTTTTACTGCTACACTTGGTTGCGGTCGCTGTGGCGCAATGCCTGACTGCGTTTTTTGCGGTCTGGATCACCCATCAGGGCACCACAAACAGTGGGCTGGCAGCCCGCAGCCAACGAGGCGTGTTGGCCAAGGCGGCTTACCTGATGTTCTACCATCGCGAGCACCATTTGTTTCCGAAGGTGCCCGTTGCCCGGCTGCCAGAATTGGCGGATCGATTAGACCGCGGGATTGCAGGATATGCTGAAAGTCGGCGTCCAGTCGTCTCGTTCCTGGACAGCGAAAAAGTTGGACGAGGTTCGCCCATTTCGTCTTGCTAGAAGTAGTTCAGCCGAAAACGTGTCGAACAGCCCGGCCAATATCCGGGCTGTTCGATTGATAGGTTAGTAACTGAACTCGCCATAGATCTTGGTCAGATCCCCATTCCAATCGCCATGATAGCGCTCCAGCAGCTCATCAGCGGGGACTTTACCGCTGTCCAAGCTGTCTTTCAGCGCGTTTAGGAAATGGGTTTCGTCTGGGACCAACCCACCAGCGCCGGCCCGTCCGCGTGCTTTTAGCCCAGCATCGGAAATTGCCACCACTTCGCGGGCCAGATCCATCATCTTGATGTCCCCCACTTGCGCCTGCAAGGCGGACTGCGAAGCTGCGACCCGCAGGCCTTCGCGTGTTTCGGCGTCCCAGCCTTTGGCCAGATCCCATGCCGCATCAAGGCTGGACTGGTCATACATCAAGCCAACCCAGAACGCAGGCAGCGCACAAAGACGACGCCACGGGCCACCATCTGCGCCGCGCATCTCCATGTATTTCTTGATCCGCGCCTCGGGGAAGGCCGTGGTCAGGTGGTCTGCCCAGTCTGACAGCGTTGGCATTTCGCCAGGTAGCGCAGGCAATTCGCCCTTTAGGAAGTCGCGGAACGACATGCCCAGCGCGTTGATATATTCACCGTTGCGATAGACAAAATACATCGGCACATCGAGCGCATATTGCACGTAGGCCTCAAACCCAAAGCCCTCTTCGAACACAAAAGGCAGCATGCCTGTGCGCGCATCGTCCAGATGACGCCAGATCTTGCTCCGCCAGGATTTGTGACCGTTTGGTTTACCCTCAAAGAACGGCGAATTAGCAAAGAGAGCGGTCGCTACAGGTTGCAGTGCCAGCGCGACGCGTAGCTTTTGCACCATGTCGGCTTCGGAGCCGAAATCAATGTTGACCTGCACGGTGGTGGTGCGGCGCATCATGTCGCGCCCCATGGTGCCCACCTTGGTCATGTAATCGTTCATAAGGGTGTAACGGCCCTTGGGCATCAATGGCATCTGGTCATGCGTCCAGATCGGAGCCGCACCCAGACCAATGAAACCAACACCGATTTTATCAGCGATTTCCTTGACCTCGCGCAGATGGGTGTTCACCTCGTCGCAAGTCTCGTGGATGGTTTCCAGCGGAGCACCTGACAGTTCCAGCGCGCCGCCCGGTTCCAGGCTGACATTGGCTCCGTCTTTTTCCAGACCAATCAGATTGCCGCCTTCGGTGACCGGCGACCAGCCATAGCTGTCGCGCAGGCCTTGTAGCACCGCCACAATAGAGCGTTCGCCCTCAAACGGCAGCGGCTTCAGCGAGTCTTTGCAATAGCCGAACTTTTCATGCTCGGTGCCGATACGCCAATCGGCCTTGGGTTTGCAGCCATCAGCCAGATAACCCGCCAGTTGGTCGTGATGTTCGATGGGCCCGCCACCGGACTGAGGAATGGACATGAGCGGCGCTCCGTTGCTGTAAGATCATGTTGGTCGATCAGTGGTGAGGTGAATTTACGTGACTGTCAATGCAGCCTGTGCATTGGCGGGCGCGTGGCATTGCGTTCCCAGATCACGACATGGTGAGGTCCAGGTTTGCGCAGCTCCGCCAACATCCGTTCTGTGCGCAATCCGGGCAGACTGGCAAAGACATCAAACAGGGTCTCGGTCCCCGCTGCATTCACCGGAATATGCAAGGCATCTTGCCCCGGCTGCTGGAGGATCCAATGGGCGGGTTTGGCGGTGTGGTCCAGCGCCAGCATGGTCAGTTCGGACACCGCAACGGCGCCGCCTGTCAAGGGACCGAAATAGGCAATTTGGCCCTCGTCCACCTGCACCACGCCCGGACCATCAGCCTCAAGACGAAAGCGCAGCCGTTGCACGCCCACAATCGCAAGTGCGGTGCCGATGATCAGCAGAACCCAGCCTCCCCAGAACAACAAGCCAAAAGCCCCCAACACCCAGCGCAGCCCCATCAACAACACAACGGCGGCAACGATAAGTTCGCGCCAGCGCCAGAGTGCGGTTCGGGCTTCAGGTCTGATAAGACTCATGTTGTTTCCTTTCGGCCAGTATCGAACAGGACCAACGAAAACTCTCCTGCCCGTTGATACCCTAAGGACATATAGGCACGAACCGCGGCGGTACTAGCAGCAAACAGCACAGATTGTGTCACCCCCTTGGCGCGAACCTCTTGCAGGTGCAACGCCAGGGCAAGGCGGGCATAACCGCGACCGCGCAGGTCGGGTGGTGTGTAAACGCCACCAACTTGCACCACCGAAGGCAGGACCGCGTTGAAACCTGTCATTGCAACGGGCTGATTTTTGACCAATAGCGCACGGTGGCTGTCTTTTTCTATATAGCTGGTGATGTCAGTTTCAGCCACTGCTGTGGCCTTACGCTTAGACGTTCCCATGACCTCAAAATGGTAGCTGGCACGCCAGTGCACCACCAGTTCGCGTGGCACTACCGACAGCGGTACCAGCTCCCCTCCCTGCATTTGAGGCATAATCAATTCTGCCAAATTCAAACGAAAGGCAGGCTCGTCGTCATTGAGTAAAGTCGGCATGTTACTTAGCCCGGCAGCCGACAAAAAGGCGCGAACCTGACGTGCTTCCCCCAAACACCCGGTCAACACGGGCCGATCAGCAATCAGGTCGCTCGCGCGCGCCCACATGCGATCAACTGCATTTGGCGCCTGTAACAGGATCATGCCCGAATTGGTGATAGCAAAAATCCCGGAGGCTGATCCTTGGGCCAACCAGATAGTCATGCCTTTGTCAGACGTTTTATCATGAAGCCCGTGATCACGCAGATTGCTCAGCAGGAACATCGACGATTGAAGGTTGGCGTACAAAAAGGACTGGATCCAGTCCAGATCTGCGTCCTGCGCTAGACGCCAGTTCATCACCAGTCCCCAAGCGCCTGTTGCCACAGGGTCATCGCGGCCACCGCGGCCGTATCGGCGCGCAGGATACGGGGCCCTAGGCTTACGACGTGAGAATAAGGCAAAGCGTGCAGGCGTTTGCGTTCGACTTCGGAAAATCCGCCCTCTGGGCCGATAAGGATTGCCCAAGGGGCATCTCCATGGGCACCTGCCGCCAGTTCCAGCGCGTTGCCCACCTCTGCCTCATCACAGAACATCAGCTGTCGATCCTCAGGCCAATGATCGAGCAGTCGGCCTAACTTTTGCAGATCCCCCACCTCGGGCACATAGGTGCCACCGCATTGTTCGGCTGCTTCAACCGCGTGGGACTGCAGGCGATCCTGGCGGATACGCTCGGAATTGGTGAATTCGGTTTGCACCGGCAGGATTTGTGCGGCGCCCATCTCGGCAGCTTTTTCGACGATGAAATCGGTGCGGGCCTTTTTGATCGGGGCGAACAAGAGCCACAGGTCGGGCGGCATTTGCAGCGGCTTAGTCTGTTCAACACAGGTCAGCACCCCGGCACGTTTCTTGGCCTCGGTTACATCGGCCAGCCACTCGCCATCTGTTCCATTGAACAGCAGCACCTGGCTGCCCGCACTGAGCCGCATCACCCCAAACAGGTAATGTGCCTGATCCCGATCCAGAGGAAGCGATTGCCCTGCCCCCAGCGGGTGCTCTACATACAGTCTGATCTTTGCGCTCATGAGGCCCTACATATGCAAGGCGACGCCCCTAATCCAGACGAACCGAACCTTGAAGGTCAAGTTTCGGACGCTGTTACAGACAATTGGGTGGATACCCGCGCGCCGGAATGGACGCGCCCCTATCTACGGCTGTCGCGTGCGGATCGTCCGATTGGCACTTGGCTGCTACTGATTCCCTGTTGGTGGGGGCTGGCGCTGGCGATGTTGTGGGATCAAAACCCGCGCTGGGAGGATGCCTGGATCTTTGTTGCATGCGCCGCTGGGGCCTGGTTGATGCGCGGTGCGGGATGCACCTGGAACGACATCACCGACCGCGATTTTGATGGACAGGTCGAACGGACCCGGTCGCGCCCTATCCCCTCTGGGCAGGTCAGCGTCAAAGGTGCTGTCGTCTGGATGGTCATACAAATTGCGATTTCAGCCCTGATCCTGTTCAGTTTCAACTATGCCGCTATTGCCATGGGCATACTGGCCCTGTTCCCAGTTGCGATCTATCCTTTCGCCAAGCGGTTCACCTGGTGGCCGCAGGTATTTCTGGGGCTAGCCTTTAACTGGGGCGCAATGCTGGCCTGGGTCGCGCATACAGGCACTCTGAACTGGCCGGCTGTGTATCTGTATCTGGCAGGAATCGCCTGGACACTGTTCTATGACACTATCTATGCCCATCAGGACACCGAGGACGATGCGCTGATCGGCGTAAAGTCCACAGCCCGACTGTTCGGCAAAGATACAGCAACCTGGCTTCGCAGGTTCCTGGTCGCCGTTGTCTGCCTGATGGGACTGGCGGTACTTATGGCTGTAATGCCCAACGGGTCTATTCTGGCTCTGCTGCTGTCCCTGATTGCACCATGGGCGATGGGTTGGCATCTGACTTGGCAGTTGCGTGCGCTGGACACTGAAAACAACGACCGGCTGCTACAACTCTTTCGACTCAACCGCGACACAGGCTTGATCCCGCTCATCTTCTTCGCGGCAGCTCTGTTCGCATGATTGAACAGTTGCTCTACAGCCGATAAGAAGACGTAACACTAATTGGACGAACTTACCCCGCCTATGCGCCTATCTTCACTTTTGATCGTCAGCCTCACTTTTCTGGCGGCCGCAGGGCTAAGCCTGGTTGCGGCTGGTTTCGCCGTCACTGGGGTCGAACGCAGCACCGAAATCGCCGTTCGCCGCACCCTGGACGAGACCCGGAATGACTGGGCAGAAGTGACCGCTGATGGGCTACAGGTCATCTTGAACGGCACCGCCCCCGACGAAGCCACCCGGTTCACTGCCCTTTCAGTGGTGGGCGGCACGGTAGACGCCGCTCGTATCATTGACCTCATACAAATTGCTCCGACCGCCGACCTGGCACCGCCGCGCTTTTCGGTAGAAATCCTGCGCAATGACAGCGGAATCTCGATCATCGGATTGATCCCCACCGGTACAGACCGCGCCGCAATCGTCGAACAACTTTCCGGACTGGTTAGGGAAGAGCGCGTTACCGACCTTCTGGAGACCGCCAGCTACAGCACGCCTGCGGGTTGGATCGACGCGATGGGCTATGCTGTCAGCGCATTACGCTACCTGCCGCGCGCCAAAATCTCGGTGGTTTCTGGTCTGGTTACGATTACTGCCATATCGGACAGCCGCGAGGAAAAGCAGGCTCTGGAGAAGACACTAACCCGCGCCGCGCCTCCGGGATTGCGGCTGTCGATCGACATCTCTGCACCCCGCCCGGTGATCACACCTTTTACACTGCGCTATCACATTGACGAAGCTGGCGGCAGCTTTGACGCTTGCTCTGCTGAGAGCGAAGCCAGTCGAGACCGCATCCTTGCCGCTGCCCAACTGGCGGGTCAGACCAACACCCCCAGCTGCGTTATTGGGATGGGTGTACCGTCGCCCAATTGGGCCCGTGCAGCGGAGTTGAGCATTGCCAGTCTCGCCCAACTCGGCGCCGGCTCGGTTACAATCGCTAATGCTGACATTACGTTGGTGGCAACCGTCGACACCAGCCCTGAATTGTTCGACCAAGTTATCGGTGAGTTGGAAGCTGCGCTACCAAAAGTTTTTGCGCTGCATGCGGTCCTACCAGAGCCCGAAGCCGATACCCAAGGTGGCGTTCCCGAGTTTACGGCCACTCTAAGCCCCGAGGGCCTTGTGCAGCTTCGTGGTCGTCTGAGCGACGAAACTCTGCGACATCTGGTCGACAGCTATGCCAAGGCAAGATTTGGATCGGAAAGTGTGTATACCGCCACGCGTGTAGTCAACGATCTGCCCATAAACTGGTCGGTGCGGGTTTTAACTGGCCTGGAGGCTCTCTCACTCCTGCAACGCGGCGCATTACTGGTAACCCCAGACAACGTCATTCTACGCGGGATGAGCCACCAGGAAGAAGCCACGGCCGAAATTGCCAAGTTGCTGTCTGCGAAACTGGGCGAGGCAGAAAGTTATGCGCTGGATATCAGCTATGAAGAACCACCAGAACCTGAAGACAAGCCGGTAGAGCCTGAAGTCTGCGAAGCAGAGTTGGCCAGTATTCAGGAGGCTGGCAAAATCGCCTTTGAACCTGGGTCGGCCACCATTGCATCCCAGAGCCGCGACACTATGGATGCAATCGCTGAAATTCTGGAACGATGCGGCGATATGCGGTTGGAGATCCAAGGCCATACTGACAGCCAAGGCCGCGAAGAGATGAACCAGAACCTGAGCCAGGCTCGTGCCCAGTCCGTTCTCAACGAATTGCGCACGCGCCGTGTGCCGACCTCCAGCTACGCTGCTAAAGGATACGGTGAGACCAACCCAATTGCCGACAATGGCACCGAAGAAGGCCGAGAACAAAATCGCCGTATTACCTTTCACTTGATTCGGCTCGAACAGGGTCCCGAGCAAGAAAGTACGCTGGATGCTGCAGCGGCTGAAAAAGCCGAGGACCTCTCGCCAACCGAAACGCCTGACACCACCGAACAGGAGCTCCCCGGACAATGAACAGAACTGAGTTCATCATCACCACCGCCATCATCCTGTTTGCGGCTTTTGTAATGGGCTGGTTTGCCAATTGGCTGGTTCACCGGTTCACCCGCGTACGGCAGAGCGATGTTGCGGACCTAGATCGGATGAGCCAGGAACTGCACGAGGCCGAAGAAACCCGCGACCAGGCGATTACCTACCTGCAGCAGCGAGAGGCCGAACTTAGCAACCAGCTGGCGCAGACCGAGGCTGAGCTGCGCGCAGCGATGGACGGGTTGCAAGCGGCCCGACAAGAGGCTGAAGAGCTGCGGATGCACCTGCAGGAGTGATCTGTTGCTCTTGTGGTGCGTGCAAGCACACACCCTACACAGACATTCCGACTGAATTTGTCAGTGATTTTGACATAGGGGTCTCCCCCGGCGCGGCAGCAGGCCGCGCTATGCCCAACAGGAGAAGATCACCTGTTGATCGTTCGACGGGCGGGAGCCGTTGTTTAGAACTACCAGCGGTCTAACGCGTCCTCATCGGAGTCCTTAGCAGCGACCCAGTCTGTTGTGCCACTGTCCAGGATTTCCTTTTTCCAAAACGGCGCACGAGATTTGAGATAATCCATCAGGTATTCGGCAGCTTCGAACGCATCCTTGCGGTGGCGCGATGCGGTTGCAACCATCATGATCTGTTCCCCAGGTGCAAGACGGCCATAGCGGTGGATTACCAGCGCATCGCCAAGTGACCAGCGGTCCATCGCGGTCTGTGTAATCTCCGTCAGGGCTTTGAGTGTCATGCCCGGATAATGCTCAATTTCCATCGCCACCAGACCGCCCTGATCCGCATCTCGAACGATGCCCGTGAAGGTAACAATGGCACCCATAGCGTTATTGGCCTGAGCAAAAGCCTCTGCCCTTGCGCCAAATTCGAACCCTTCCTCCTGAACAGACACTTGCATCAGTTCAGCCTCCGGTCATCGGCGGGAAGAAAGCGACTTCTCGCACCCCCTGCAGAGAAGCATCAAAGCTGCTCAATTCCTGATCCAGAGCAACCCGCAGGGCTGACAGGTCGGCAAAAGCAGCGGCGTAACGATCTTCGCGAGCACGCAGTTCTTCTACCAGTCCAGCGACGGTGGTTGCGGAGGTCTCGATCCGCTCACGCGGCAGCCCGATGCGTTCACGCACCCATGCAAAATACAACACATCCATCAGCTATTTTCCTTTAGAAATGGGAATGCTTTGCGAAGATAATCTGCGCCCGTAATCAGGGTCAGTGCCGCAGCAACCCAAAGAAGCCACAAGCCGATCCGCCCAGACCAGACCATTGCTTCAAACTTCCAGCGCAGACCTTGCAGGTCTTCCACCTCTCCCAGCATGACTTGATCGACCAGCGCCTGATCCATGCCCCAGGCGGACATACCCAGGTAGTGTTCAAAAATACCCTGAGCAAACAAGACTGCAATGGCAACCATTTGAGCCGTGGTTTTCCACTTGGCCAATTTGGTCACCTTGAGCGTTCCGGCAGTATCCCCAAGGAATTCACGCAGGCCGGACACAAACACTTCTCGAAACAGAATGAAGGTCGCAGGCAACACCAGCCAGGGTGACATTGAGGAATAGCCGACAATCACCATTAGCGCGATCACCACCATTGCCTTGTCAGCGATTGGGTCCAGCATCGCACCCAGTTTGGTTTCTTGCTTCCACGCACGTGCAAGATAGCCGTCAATCCAGTCAGTCAACGCAGCAATGACAAACAACATCAACGCAAACCAGTCCGCGTAGGGGCGACTAAAATACAAAAACATCAGTGCGAGTCCAGGGGCCGCAACAAGGCGAAGCACTGTCAGAATATTGGGTAAGGTCCATGTCATAAGGCGGACATTAACTTGTCGGCGTCCGGGTGGAAAGGCGATGCAGGTAAAATCTGCCTGTTAAGAATAGATGCCTCCGGCGGGGATATTTTTAGCTAGATGAACAAGGGGTTGCACTGGAACGCAGACCTTTGTCGCGTCATCTATCCTGGAAAAAGTCATATATTCTTTGTGCCAGCGCACCAGAGACGCCCGAAACCGCCTTGAGGTCCGCCAGATTGGCACGGCTCACTGCTTTGGCGCTGCCGAAATGCGCCAGTAAGGCCCTCTTGCGGCTGGCGCCAACGCCGGGAACTTCATCCAGTGGTGTTGCGCCAATGGCCTTGGCCCGCTTGGCCCGGTGGGTGCCTATGGCAAAACGGTGAGCCTCGTCCCGCATGCGCTGGACAAAATACAACACCGGGTCGTTGCGTTGCAGCGCAAACGGGCGTTTCCCCGTACGGTGGAACTCTTCCTTGCCGTGGTCACGATCAACCCCCTTGGCAACGCCAACCATCGGAATATCACCAACACCGTGTTCATCCATGATCTGGGCCACGGCCGAGACCTGCCCGGCGCCGCCGTCAATCAGCAACAAATCCGGCCAATGGCCTTTGCTGCGGTCCGGGTCTTCCTTTTGCAACCTAGAAAACCGCCGGTGCAGCACTTCTTTCATCATGCCAAAGTCATCACCCGGAACCAGATCATCGCCTTTGATATTGAACTTGCGGTAGGCGTTTTTCATAAACCCGTCAGGACCAGCCACAATCATGCCGCCAACGGCATTGGTGCCCTGGATATGTGAGTTGTCATAGACTTCGATCCGCTGCGGTGGACCGTCCAGCCCAAAGGCCTCAGCCAGTCCACGCAGCAACCTGGCCTGTGTCGCACTTTCCGACATCTTACGCGCCAGAGATTCGCGCGCGTTACGAGTGGCGCCCGCGACCAGTTCCGCCTTCTCGCCGCGTTGAGGAACAAGAATTTCGACCCGGTGAGAAGTTTTACTGCTGAGCGCCTCGGTCATCAGGTCATCATGCTCTATGGCGTCAGACAGGATCAGCTGGCGCGGCGGCAGCTTGTTGTCGTAAAACTGGCCAATAAAGGCCTCCATCACCTCGGCAGCAGTTACATCGGCGCCAATACGGGGATAAAAATCCTGATTGCCCCAGTTTTGGTTGGCGCGGATGAAGAACACCTGCACGCAGGCCTGCCCGGCCTCTATGTGCAGCCCGATCACGTCCGCCTCGGCCACCCCGCGCGGGTTGATGCCCTGCGCTGTCTGCACCTGAGTCAATGCCTTGATCCGGTCACGTAGCGCCGCGGCGCGTTCAAACTCCAGGGCCTCCGACGCGGCCATCATCAGTTCGGCCAGTTCTTCTTGTATTTTGGTAGAGCGCCCAGACAGGAACCGTTCCGCGTCGTATACGCTGGCGGCGTAGTCTTCTTGGCTGATTTCACCTGTACAGGGTGCCGAACAACGTTTGATCTGGTATTGCAGACAGGGACGGCTTCGCCCCTCGAACATTGCATTTGAACAGTTGCGCAGCAAAAATGCCTTTTGCATCTGGTTCAGAGTTCGCGTCACTGCACTGGCGCTGGCAAATGGCCCAAAGTAGGCCCCCTTTGCCTTACGCGCGCCCCGGTGCTTTTTGATCTGTGGGTAGTCGTGCGACTTATCCAGCAGAATATTGGGGAAACTTTTGTCGTCACGTAGCAGCACGTTGTATTTTGGTTTTAGCTGCTTGATCAGGTTTTGTTCGAGTAGCAAAGCCTCTGTTTCTGTCCGCGTGGTCAGGAACATCATCGACGTCGTCAGCGCGATCATCCGTTCGATACGCTGAGTGTGGCCCGGACGACTGTAGTTGGACACCCGCGCCCGCAGATTGCGCGCCTTGCCAACGTAGAGAACCCGGTTCTCTGCATCCAGCATACGGTACACCCCAGGAGAGCCATCAAGTGTCTTAAGATAGTCCTGCACTACGGCATAACCGGTTGGCGGCACGGCGGGCTTTTCTGGGGGCAAATCAGTCATGTTACCGAAGATATGATTCCCCGCCTCGAGCTGCAACGTGTAAGCCTCAGGAGCAAGCAAAAACAAATCCACCGAAGCTGTGGATAACTGTGGAGATATCTTTTGGCTATCTGCTGTTTATAACTGGAAACATCGACATTTTCGGAGTTGCCTGTTTTTTAGGCAAATTGATAAGACTTTGAATTTAAACGGTACTTTTTCTGAAAATCCACAACACGTTGAAATCAAATACATTTTTATTACAAGTTTATGACGTAATTTTTCCCAGTGCACAACTTGTCGCACTTTATGGAATTGGCGGTGCTTAAACGTGGTATTCAGCCTAGGTCACATCCGTAAATGCAACCGCCAGAAATGGCCCTTGGCGGGCAAATCAGTGCCCCTTGAAGCCAAGGGCGGAGAAGGTCGCAGATCAGTTAACGATGCGATATCGTTGCCCTAGGATGAACTGCAGTGGTAGCGACAAAACGCAACCAAGGGTTAACGCATAACAACCAGCATAGAACTATCATCGCACAGAGATGTGCTTGTACTGGTTGTGTTACAAAACCGCGACCATATAGGCCAGATATAACCCCGTCAAAACAACACCCCATGTGCGAGTAATATCTTGCTTGAAGAACACAAACGGCACCAGCAAGAGAGAAGCAGCCAGCATCACCCAAAGATCGAACAGCAAGAATGTCGGCTTTACTGGGATAGGACCAATAAATGTAGCGACCCCGACGATGGCAAGCAGGTTGAACATGTTCGAACCGATGACATTGCCCAAAGCCACGTCGGCCTGTCGGCGCAGAGCCGCCATCACCGTAGTTGCAAGCTCTGGCAACGAGGTGCCGATAGCGATTAGCGTCAAACCGATCACCCGCTCGCTGACATGATAAGTACGGGCGATCTCGGTCCCGTTATCAACCAACAAATCTGCGCCCAAAGGCAGGCCAATCAAGCCCAACACCAAGTAAACGCCTATGCGCCAGTACGGCATATTAGGATCGGCCTCGTCGATGTCCTCCAGGTCATCGTCACCTTCGCAGCCACACCGGCGATGCGCGCGCGCTTCGCTGAAGGCTGAGCCAAGCACGAAGGCCAGAGCAGCCAGCAGAACCAGCCCGGACCAGAGTGTAAATACGCCGCAAAATGCAAGTGCGATGAACAATACAGTAGCACCCAGCATGTAGATATAGTTCTTGCGGGTGTCACATTCGCTAGTGTGAAGGCTGGTCATAATGGCTGGAACGCCCAAAACCAGCAGAATATTAGCGGTGTTCGACCCGACCACATTCCCAAGGGCAATGCTTGGAACGTCTTCTAATACGGCCTGAATGGCAATCAGCAGCTCAGGCGCGGAGGTTCCAAAGGCAACAATGGTGAGGCTGACAATCAGTGCAGGCACCCCAAGCCGAAGACTGAGGTTCACCGCACCGCGCACCAGGGCATCCCCCGCCAGCAGCAAGATCACCAGACCCAGCGCCAAAAATAGCCATGGCATCATCATCCGCGTCGCCCTTTTCCACAGGCACAGGGGCCCTTGCCAATTTTGAAACGTCCACAATGTGGACAACGGGCCGACTCCAGTTTCTTTTGCCCGGGAAACTTCAGTTTTCCGAACATCGCCAGCACCGCCATTGCGACCAGAAACAAGGATACAATTTTAAAAATCACCTCAGAGCCCAAAGCGTGCAAAAGCAGCACGCTCCTCAACTCCGCCCAACGCGTCCTGTGCCAGTTGCACGCCAATCCGGGACAAGAACGGTTTCTTCATCCCATAGCGGCGAAAGCGGACTTTCTTGCCAAACAGCTCCTGCATCTTTGGCTTTATATGGGCGACGCCCTCAATCAGCCCCAATTCACTGGCACGCCGTGCTAGCCAGATCTCACCAGTGAACAGGTTTTGCTCTTCGCTTAGCTTAGCGCCACGTCGCGTCGTCACATGATCAATGAAATTCTGATGGATATCTCCGAGCAGAGTTTTCAGCCGCGCGACATCTTCATCATTTTCCGGCTGGAATGGATCCAGCATCGATTTGCTTTCGCCCGCCGTATAAACGCGTCGCTCAACCCCTTGGCGGGCGAGCAATTCATGTGCTCCAAACCCGGCAGATATTACCCCAATGGACCCCAGAACCGAGCTTTCATCCGCCCAGATCTCATCCGCCGCTGCCGCCAGCCAGTAGCCACCTGATGCGGCTACATCCTCAACAAACGCATAGACCGGCACGTCCAATTCGTCAGCCAGACGGCGGATGCGGGCACCAATCAGAGAGCTTTGTACAGGTGATCCACCCGGAGAATTGATCTCCAGGGCAATCGCAGCAGGCTTACCTTTGCGAAAAGCGCGCTCCAAAACGGGGGCCAAACCCGCGTCACTTAGCGCACCACGTCCGGGCATGCCAATCGCGCCAGCAAGACGCACAACCGCCACCAAAGGAGGCTTCTTCAAAAAGGGTATATTCAGGGTCATCCAGCCGATGTAGATTGCCCCCCCGCCCGAAACAAGGCACGGGCCGGTTGCAAAACGTTACGACGTGAAAAAACAGTAGACAGGTGGGTAAAATTGCAACGCTCTCGCGATCACAATACGAACACCACATCCGCCTCCAGTCACCTCCTGATCACGCTACTTTTCAGCCCGTTACGAGCGAATGCGCCAGCCAGTTTTGAAAATCCACCAAATCACCGCAATACAGGCAACAGTAAAACCACCAATGGCCAGCAAACTTAGCGTGACCGGTACATCAGCCGTGTCAAAGAATGCCCAGCGAAAACCAGAGATCAAATAGACCACCGGATTAAACAGAGTAATTTTTTGCCAGATCGGCGGCAGCATCGAGATTGAATAGAACGACCCACCCAGGAAGACCAAAGGCGTCACAACCATCAGTGGGATCAACTGCAGCTGTTCAAAATTGCCGGCCCATATACCGATGATGAACCCCAATAACGCAAAGCTGAGGCACGTCAGCAGCATGAACAGGATCATTGCAAATGGGTGAGCAATGGGCAGATCCACAAACAGCGAGGCTGTCGCCAGAATCACCACCCCAATAAACAACGCTTTGGTTGCAGCTGCTCCCACATAGCCAAGCACGATCTCAAGAAAATTCACAGGTGCCGACAGCAACTCGTAAATGGTCCCTATAAATTTCGGGAAATAGATTCCAAACGAAGCATTCGAAATCGCCTGCGTCATCACACTCAGCATGATCAAACCCGGCACAATAAAGGCGCCATAATCAATGCCTTCGACTTGATCAATTCGACTGCCAATGGCAGCGCCAAACACAACGAAATACAAAGAGGTCGACAATACAGGCGATAGGAAACTCTGCGTGAGGGTGCGGAAGAAACGCGCCATTTCAAATCGGTAAATGGCGGCGATAGCGGTCCAGTTCATGCGGTTTCTCCGGATACAAGGCCGACAAAAATGTCTTCGAGGCTGGATTGACGGGTCTGGACATCTGCCAGCACAAGACCAGCCTGTGCGACATCATTCAACAGTGCGGTGATGCCAGTGCGTTCACCGCGGGTGTCATAGGTATAGACCAGTGCACCACCACCATTCACCAACTGCAAATCATGATGCGCCAGTGCGTCGGGCAGTACCGCCACGGGTTCAGTTAGCTGCACCTCCAGTTGCTTTTGCCCCATACGGGCCATGAGTTGCGCCTTTTCCTCGACCAACATCAACTTGCCCTCGGCAATCACCCCAACCCGATCAGCAATGGCTTCTGCCTCTTCGATGTAATGGGTGGTGAGGATGATCGTCACGCCAGAGGCCTTTAGCTCAGCAACGATCTCCCACATGTCTTTGCGCAGCTCAACATCCACCCCAGCGGTGGGTTCATCAAGAAACAGCACACGAGGCTCATGGCTGAGCGCTTTGGCGATCAAGACCCGGCGCTTCATGCCACCGGACAGCTCCATGATCCGGTTTTTGCGCTTATCCCACAGCGAAAGCTTGCGAAGAATATCCTCAAGCAGTGCGTCATTGCGTGACTTGCCAAACAATCCGCGTGAGAACCGCACCGTGTTCCAAACCGTTTCAAACGGCTCCAGATTGATTTCTTGTGGCACCAGTCCGATCAACGACCGCGCCGCACGAAAGTCATCAAGAATGTCATGCCCACCCACGGTTACACTGCCTGATGTTGGGGTGATGATACCACAAACTGTAGAAATCAGCGTCGTCTTGCCTGCCCCATTGGGGCCAAGCAGCGCCAGGATCTCGCCTTCTTCAATGTCGAGGCTGACGCTTTTCAGCGCTTCAAATCCGTCTGCATAAGATTTCCGCAAGTCGCGGATCGTGAGGATAGCAGGCATGACGCTCCCATTCTGAACTGATCAGTTTGGTTTACGTTATCCTGCACCCGTGGCAGCGACCAGAGGGGATATATACAAACGGAGCGCGCAGGTAGATGTGCATCTGTGCAGGGGTCAGCTGCGGGCTGTGATTTTCTTTAACCAACTCTTTTTTTGTTCACCCTCAGCAGCGTCAGAGGCTTCACCCTCCTCTTCATCCTGTTCCGGGGCCAAAGTATTCTGCAGGTTGGTAAAGAACTGATCCGCCATTTTTTTGGCAAACCCATCAATCAAGCGACTGCCCAATTGCGCCAGCTTGCCGCCAACTTTGGCTTCAACATCATAGGCCAGTAATGTGCCGGTTTCGCTGGCTGTCAGTGTTACCTCAGCACCGCCCTTGGCAAAGCCAGCCGCGCCACCTTTGCCTTCACCACTGATGGTCAGCTTTTCGCCCTCGACCAGATCCGACAGGGTAACCTGCCCTTTGAACGTCGCCTTCACCGGGCCGACTTTTTGCGTCACCGTCGCCTCAAACCCTTCCTTGGGGGAACCGGTCACCTCTTTCGCGCCGGGCACACAGGCTTTCAGGATCTCGGGGTTTAGCAGCGCTGCATAAACCGTGGCCGGATCTGCTGCGATCTCTTTTTGGTCACTCATATGCATGGCTGGCCCTCCGATGTACGTGCGATGCCGTCCACTCCTAACCGGAGCCCGACACCGCTGCCAAGTCTCGTACGACCAATTGGCTATACCAGATTGCTATGTCTGGTTCTGCTTAAGCTATGCCAGGCAAGCGGTCAGTAAGGCAGGCCTACATAGTTTTCCGCCATAGAGGCCAGCGCGGCATCCGACGAGAAAAGATAGTCGAGATCGGTGCGCTGCAATTGCTGGTCAACATCTTCGCTGTCTGGAAAACGGTGCAAAAGATTGGTCATCCACCACGAGAACCGTTGCGCTTTCCACACCCGTGCCAGCGCTTTTTCCGAATAGGCGTCCAGACCTGCGTCATCATCGTTCAGATAATGATCAACCAGACCGTGATACAGATAGTGAATGTCTGAGGCCGCCGAGTTCAATCCCTTGGCCCCGGTAGGAGGCACGATATGGGCGGCATCTCCAGCCAGAAATAGCTGACCGTAACGCATTGGTTCAGCTACAAAACTGCGCAATGGGGCAATGGATTTTTCAATTGACGGGCCAGTTTGCAGTGTTTCTGCCACGTCTTGCGGTAGTCGACTTTTTAACTCGGCCCAAAAAGCGTCATCAGACCATTGAGCAGCCGTGTCAGTGATCGGTACCTGAATGTAATACCGGCTGAGCAGCTGACTACGCATTGAACACAGGGCAAAACCGCGTTCATGACGGGCATAGATCAGCTCAGGTGACACGGGCTTGGTTTCAGACAGGACGCCCAACCACCCGAAGGGATAGACCTTTTCGTATTCTCGCAGAACATCCGAAGGGATCGCCTTGCGGCTGGCCCCGTGAAACCCATCTGCACCAACTATGTAGTCGCAATCAACGCGGTGAGTGGCGCCATCTTTGGCATAGGTCAGATAGGGTGCGGCGCTTTTGAGATCAAACAACGCCACATCCCGTGCATTGTGAATCACCACTCCATCCATGTCGGCGCGTGCCTGATACAGGTCACGCGTCACTTCGGTCTGGCCATAGACCAACACAGAATTACCGCCAGTGTGCCTGGCCAGATCCACGCGGTCCATACGCCCCTGATGTGCGATGTATACACCATCATGGATTTCACCTTCGGCATCCATACGGTCACCGCAGCCCGCCTCGCGCATTAGATTGGCAAAACCGTGCTCCAGAACACCCGCACGAATACGGCCCAGCACATAATCGCGGCTGTGTTTCTCCAGAACCACTGTATCGATCCCGCGGCGGTGCAGCAGTTGCGACAACAATAGGCCCGACGGCCCGCCACCGATGATTCCAACTTGTGTTCTTATGACTGACATCCGCGCGCCCTTTTCTTGATCTAGACCATAACATGCCCCGCATGTGCAGCTTTGCGAATAGACCAAGCGTGCAATTACTTGTACATTTCGAACATGAACGCAAAAAGTCACATTCAAAGCTACAGCCTGTTTGGTGAGACATCTGAACTGGAAGACGAGCTGCATGTTGAAAGCATCCGAGCGCGCTCCAAACGGCACAACTGGGAGCTAAAGCCACATCGACACGCGCGATTGCACCAACTGCTGTTTCTCACCGGTGGCGGCGGCGAGGTCGAACTGGATGGGCGCAGCTTAGCACTGCCGCCGCCCTGCATCGTCAACGTACCACGCGGCGTGGTACATGGATTTCAGTTTGCTCCGGGCACTGCGGGAACGGTCGTAACCCTGACCTCACATCTGTTTGACCACTGTCTCACCAACAGTGATAGGCTGCGCGCTGCGTTGAGTAACGCTGTCGTTCTAGCCCAACCGCCAAACCTGGACAGCCTTACCAAGGGAATTGAAGAAGAGTATCACGTTCCGGGGTTTGGCCGCACTGAAGTTCTCAGAGGACTGGCAGGCGCGATTTTGGCAAGGGTCGCACGTTGCATTGATCAAACCTTGGACAACGGCGAAAAAGGCCAAAGTAATCCCTTGTTCGCGCGTTTCGAAATACTACTGGAACGGGATTTTCGATTACGGCGCAGTTTGGCTGACTACGCAGCCGAACTGGCGGTTTCACCAACCCATTTGAACCGTATCGTGCAACGCTCTACCGGACACTCTGCCTCGCAGCTGGTCAATGACCGGGTCCTGCGAGAGGCGCGGCGGTTGCTGATCTATACCAATCTGACAGCGGCGGAGGTCGCCTATGATCTAGGTTTTTCTGATCCAGCGCATTTCAGCCGGGTGTTCACAAATGGCACAGGTGTCGCTCCGGGTATTTTCCGCCGCCAGATCGAAGCTGGGGCCACTGCACCCAAACAAACCGTGACGCAGAGTAATTCAAACCCGACGCGGGGTGAAACTTGACAGTTCCACGCCGTGCGGGCCGGGTACCGAACAAATATTGTGAGTACCAAAGGACCATGTGCCATGAGTGAAAAAGCTGTCGTTGCCGGGGTTGGTATGACCAAATTTGTCAAACCCGGGCAAAATGATCCTTACCCACAGATGGGTGCAGCGGCGATCAATGATGCACTGGCGGATGCCGGGATCAACTATGATGCAGTACAGCAAGCCTATGCGGGCTATACCTATGGAGACAGTACCTGTGGCCAGACAGTAATCTATAAGGTTGGCATGACCGGCATTCCGGTCATCAACGTCAATAACAACTGCTCAACGGGATCAACCGCATTGTTTCTGGCCCGCCAGGCGGTTGAGAGCGGCGCAGTTGACGTGGCTCTGGCACTCGGGTTTGAACAGATGCAGCCCGGTGCGCTGGGGTCACATTGGACAGATCGTCCGAGCCCATTTGATGCCTTTGACGCCGAGACAGATACCTTGGTTGGACATCCCGAAATTCCTCTGGCGCTGCGTTACTTTGGCGGTGCTGGTAAAGCTCATATGGAGAAATACGGATCAACCCTGACTGATCTGGCCCGCATCCGGGCCAAGGCCAGTCGCCATGCGGTGAACAATCCGCTAGCCCTGTTTAGAAAAGAGCTCAGCCCCGAGGACGTGCTGGAAGCGCCAATGATATGGGAGGGAGTGATGACCCGTCTGATGGCCTGCCCGCCGACCTGTGGGGCCGCTGCCGCCATTGTAGTCAGCGATCGGTATGCCCGTGCCCACGGGTTGGACAACACAGTGCAAATCATCGGTCAAGCGATGACCACTGACACACCCAGCACCTTTGACAGCCACGACATGATGCGGTTGGTGGGTTACGACATGACCGCCGCTGCTGCTGCCCAAGTATACGAACAAACCGGCATTGGCGCGCAGGATGTCGACGTCATCGAACTACATGACTGTTTCGCCCATAACGAAATTATCACCTACGAAGGCCTGGGTCTATGCGCTGAGGGCGGTGCCAGCCAGTTTATCGCAGACGGCGATAACAGCTATGGTGGAACGTATGTCACCAACCCTTCTGGCGGGTTGCTCTCCAAGGGCCACCCACTGGGCGCCACCGGGTTGGCTCAGTGTTATGAACTGACCCGGCAATTACGCGGTTCAGCCGGACTGACCCAAGTCGAAGGCGCACGCACCGCGCTACAGCATAACCTGGGACTGGGTGGCGCCTGTGTGGTCACCATGTATCAGGCGCAATAGCATAACCCGACAAGGCATAAGGAACTGAAACAATGACAAAGCTCTTGGATAAAACCGCTTATGTGACTGGCGCAGGCCGTGGTATTGGACGTGCCATCGCGTTAAAACTGGCCGCAGATGGCGCCAACCTGGTGATCAACGATCTGGATGCTGACCCCGCCAATGCGGTGGTGGCTGAAATCAGGGAGATGGGTGGCAAAGCCATTGCCGTCGCTGGATCGGTGAGTGCTGAGGGCTTTGCCGAAAGTTTCATTCAGGGCGGTATCGATCGCTTTGGCGGTGTCGATATCATCGTCAACAACGCAGGATACACTTGGGATGCGCTGATCGGGAAAATGTCAGATGCACAGTTTGATGCAATGATGGACGTCCACCTGAAAGCCCCGTTCCGCATCCTGCGCGCAGCCACGCCTTTCATCACCGAAGCCGCGACCCAAGAGGCCGCCGAGGGCCGCGAGGTCTTCCGCAAGGTGGTCAACATTTCATCCGTAGCAGGCACCGGTGGCAATCCCGGTCAGGCCAACTACGCAGCCGCCAAGGCTGGGGTTCTGGGGCTTACCAAAACGCTGGCCAAGGAATGGGGACGCTACAAAGTCAATGTGAACGCCGTGGCCTTTGGCATGATTGCCACCCGCCTGACCGCAGCCACCGCCGAGAAAGAAATGATCACGGTTGACGGCAATCAGGTTGGTGTCGGCATTCCGCAAAAGGTTGTTCAGGGAGTAGAGTCGATGATCCCAATGCGCCGGGCTGGCACCGTCGAAGAAGCTGCCGGTGGGGTCTATCTGTTTTGCATTCCAGAAAGCAATTATGTCTCCGGCCAGACCCTGATTGTTGGTGGCGGTTTATCATTCTGACCGCCTGCAAAACGGCAAATTCCAAAGGAAAGGTCCACTAGATGCTAAACGGTATCCGCATTGTCGAAGTTGAAGGTCTGGGCCCTGGCCCGTTTACGGCCATGTTGCTGGCCGATCTTGGGGCGGATGTGATCTGCGTCCATCGCAAGGGCGGCACGGTGACGCCCGGGATGCCAGAACACTCCATCTTGGATCGCGGCAAGCGTTCGATCGAACTGGACCTGAAAAACAGTGCCGACATAGAAACCTTCAAATCATTGGTGGCAACAGCAGATGGATTGATCGAAGGGTTTCGCCCCGGTGTGATGGAGAAATTGGGGCTGGGTCCAGATGTTTGTTTGGCCACAAACCCAGCGCTGGTATTTGGCCGCATGACCGGCTGGGGACAGGACAGCGCGCTCTCACACACCGCCGGGCATGATCTCAACTATATCTCGCTGTCTGGCGCGCTCTGGTATGGATCCGCCCCCGGCGACGTGCCCCTGACACCAGCCACGCTTGTTGGTGATATTGGTGGCGGAGCAATGTATCTGGCGGTTGGGATGCTGGCGGCCATCCTAAAAGCCAAAGCCACCGGTGAAGGCTGCATAGTCGATGCCGCCATCTATGATGGCTCGGCCCACATGATGAACCTGCTGCTAACCATGCGCCAAACCGGAAACTTTGGCGTCACCCGCGGTCAGAACCTGCTGGATGGTCCACATTGGAGCCGCACCTACCGCTGCGGCGACGGCGGCTTTATCTCGGTACAATGCCTTGAGCCTAAGTTCTATGCCGAGTTCCTGCGCCTGATGGGCCTCAGCGAAGACGCCGATTTTCAACACCAGTTTGACCGCAACATCTGGACCACCCTCTGCGATCGGCTGACCGGGATGTTTGCCAGCCAGCCGCGTGATCACTGGGCAGCACTGTTTGATGGGTCTGATGCCTGTGTTGCGCCGGTGCTCAACCCCGAAGAAGCCATGGCACATCCAATGAACAGCCGCGCCACCTGGGTCGAAGCACAGGGCGCACTACAGGCCGCCCCAGCACCTCGGTTTTCTGGTCAACCCGACTGGGTTGCCCCAGCGAGTCCTACACGCGGACAACATACTGACAAGATCCTTTCAGAACTGGCCCCAAAGACCCACTAGGAGCTCAGCCCTGTTTCTTGGCCTCAGCCGCTGCTTTCATTCGCGCCAGCAATTCAGCCTTGGTTGCACTCTGTCCAAACGGGTTCTTACTGCTTCCCTTGGCATTGTGTTCTTTGTGCCGAGGCGCGTTTGTGCCCTTTTTCTGGGGGCCGCCTGTCTTGCTGTAATCCATGATACCGCCCTTTCAACTGGCATTTGATTGGGCGCTCATGCCTGAAACTGCGCCTCACAACAAGGCAAAGTGCTGATTTGATCCGTTTTCATCTAGCCTGAAATATCCCGGGGGCGAGCAGGCATCTTGGAAGCTGTCCAGCGGACAGTTTCGCCTGAGAGCGGGCGGAGCCCACGAGGGGCTAGCCCCTCGCTCTTTCAGGTCAACCTTCGCGTACGGTGTCGATCATCAACTGCACGTTGGCCGGATCTGCGTCCGGTGTAATGCCATGCCCCAGGTTAAAGATATGCGCGCCACCCTTGAACGCCTTTACGATGGCTCGGGTCTCATCCACCAGATCCTGACCACCCGTCACCATGTGACGCGAGGCCAGATTGCCCTGCACACAGCCATCAACCTGCACATTGGCAGCGGCCCACTCGGGAGACACCGAATTGTCCAGCGCCACACAATCAACGCCTGTGGCCTTGGCAAAGCCAATGTATTTATCACCTGCTTCACGCGGGAACCCGATGATCGGGACACTGGGATGGCGCGCCTTTAATGCGGCTGTGATCATCCGTGCAGGTTCCAGAGCGTATTTCTGAAATGCATCCCCCTTCAATGACCCTGCCCAGCTGTCAAAGATCTTGACCACTTCAGCACCCGCTTCGATTTGCATCGACAGGTATTCAATCGTCGCAGCTGTAATCCGCTCCAGCAGGGCTTCGAACAGGGCGTTATTCTCTTGCCGCAATAGATGTGCAGGCCCCTGATCCGGAGTTCCCCGTCCAGCGATCATATAGGTCGCTACAGTCCATGGCGCACCCGCAAAACCGATCAATGTGGTCTCACTGGGCAATTCACGCGACAGCAGTTTCACCGTCTCATAAATTGGGTTCAGCACCTCGTGGATGTCCGAAACCGGACCCAGCTTATCAAAATCGGCCTGCGTGGTCACCGTAGACAGCCGCGGCCCCTCGCCTGTGACAAACCAAAGATCTGCGCCCAGCGCCTGTGGTACCAACAGGATATCAGCAAACAGAATCGCGGCGTCAAAGCCGTAACGCCGGATCGGCTGTAGGGTCACTTCGGTGGCCAGCTCAGGATTATAACACAGCTTTAGAAAATCGCCGGCCTGCGCGCGGGTGGCGCGATATTCGGGCAGGTACCGCCCAGCTTGGCGCATCATCCAGATCGGTGGGACGTCTTGTTGTTCACCCGCAAGTGCTTTCAGCAGCGTTTTCGTCTCAGCCATGTCATTCCTCATCTGTCGCTTGATGCCTGAGGTCAGGCTTTAACGACGCTTTGTCAAGGTAAAGCCCACCAATCGCGGCCTCCTGCCCCATGGGTGCGAAATAAGCTTTCCCATCGCACCTTATCTTTGTCCTATGTCAAAGCAGACGACTATCGGCTGCGGCAGATGCAATAGCAGTTTCCACCGGATGCAAAAATACTTTAAGGCTGACGCCATGACATTGACGCTACCCTCCCCCGCCTCACCGCTCAAAATCGGCACCCGTGGTTCACCGCTTGCTCTGGCGCAAGCCTACGAGACCCGCCGCCGTCTGGGCGCTGCCTTTGATTTGCCCGAAGCAGCGTTTGAGATCGTCATCATCAAGACCACAGGCGACAATCAGGCCCTGATCGCAGCTGACAAGCCGCTGAAAGAGCTGGGCGGTAAAGGTTTGTTCACCAAAGAGATCGAAGAGGATCTGCTGTCGGGTGCCATCGACATCGCAGTGCATTCGATGAAGGACATGCCAGTGGCCCAACCCGAAGGGCTGTTACTAGATACCTATCTGCCACGCGAAGACGTACGCGATGCCTTTGTTTCACCCGGCAACTCGTCTCTGGCTAAACTCGCTGCCGGGGCCGTGGTTGGCACCTCGTCGCTGCGCCGCCGCGCACAACTGCTGAACCGCCGCCCTGATCTGAAAGTGGTGGAGTTCCGCGGCAACGTGCAGACACGGCTGAAAAAACTGGGCGATGGCGTTGCGGATTGTACCTTCCTTGCCATGGCCGGCCTGAACCGGCTGGGCATGAAGGATGTTCCCGCCACTGCCGTAAGTGTCGAAGATATGTTGCCCGCCGTTGCACAGGGTGCCATCGGTATTGAACGTCGTGGCGATGACAGTGCCACCGCTGAACTGCTGGCTGCTCTCCACCACGCAGAAACCGGCCAGCGCTTGGCGGCAGAACGTGCGTTCCTGGCGGCACTGGATGGGTCCTGCGAAACGCCCATCGCAGCATTGGCTGAATTGGACGGCTCCACCCTGCGGCTACGTGGCGAAGTTCTGCGCCCGGACGGAAGCGAATCCATCGCAGCGGATGAGACATGTGCAGTTGAAGATGGTGCTGCACTGGGTCGCGAGATGGCTGCAAACCTGCTGAAACGCGCTGGTGAGGGCTTCTTTGACTGGCGTTGATCAGCTCAAAAGCAAACACAACATATTGAAAAAAGGGAGCGACGACGCCGCTCCCTTTTTTGTTCCTCTACCCTTCGACTGGCTCAAACTTACCACGGAAGAAGCGCAGGTATTCAGGCTCGTAGGTGAACTTCAGGCCTTTGATCTCGCTCGCCTGCTTCATCACGCGTTCAACACTTTCGGCGACCACATCCATATGGGCCTGCGTGTAGACTCGTCTTGGCAGGGTCAGACGCACCAGCTCCAGTTTAGGCATGAAGTTTTCACCAGTTTCCTTGCTACGCCCAGCTGACACAGCACCACGCTCCATCACCCGAACACCTGCATCAACATACAGGGCTGCGGCCAAGGCCTGAGCCGGGAACTGATCTTGCGGGATATGCGGCAGGATTGCCCGCGCATCCAGGAACACCGCATGGCCGCCAATGGGGTTCACAATTGGCACCCCCATCATCTTGAGCTTGTTGCCCAGGTATTCAACCTGACCAACCCGCGCCGAAATGTGATCATCCTGTACGCTTTCGGTGATGCCGATCGCCAGCGCCTCCATATCGCGGCCGGCCATGCCGCCGTAGGTGTGCAGCCCCTCATAGACCACAACAAGGTTACAGGCCTTCTCGTAGATGCTGTCATCGTTCATTGCCAAGAAACCACCGATGTTGACCAAAGCGTCTTTCTTGGACGACATGGTCGCCGCATCGGTCAGATCACACAGCTCATAGACAATTTCGCGGATCGATTTGTCGCGATACCCATCTTCGCGCTGCTGAATGAAAAAGGCGTTTTCAGCGACGCGGGTCATATCGTGCACCAACAGGACATTGTTCGCATCACACCAAGCGCGAACCTCTTTCAGGTTGGCCATCGAAATAGGTTGGCCACCGGCCATGTTCACACAGGTGGCAATACAGACATAGGGGATCTTATCTGCGCCAACCTCTTTGGCCAGCGCCTCTAGCTTGGCGATATCTACGTTCCCCTTGAACGGGTAGTCAGACGCTGGATCATGGGCCTCATCCACGATCACATCGACAAAGGTTGCCCCGGCCAGTTCTTGATGCAGGCGTGTCGTGGTGAAGTACATATTGCCCGGCACATAGTTTCCGTCCGCGATCAGGATCTGTGACAGAATATTTTCTGCCCCACGGCCCTGATGGGTTGGTACTGTGTATTTGTAGGAATAGTATTCCTCGACGGCATCGCGCATTTTGTAGAAGTTGGCACTGCCGGCATAGGCCTCGTCCCCTGCCATCATGCCAGCCCACTGACGGTCCGACATCGCACCGCAACCGGAATCGGTCAGCAGGTCGATATAGACATCCTCGGACGGTAGAAGAAAGGTATTGTATCCCGCCTCCACAATCGCCGCTTGGCGCTCAGACTCAGTGGTCATTTTCAGGGGCTCGACCATTTTGATTTTATAAGGTTCGGCCCAGCTACGGTTTTGCAAAGTCATTTTATGGCTCCAGTTTCAACGTCACATGAGTGGGTATCGTGGAGCCTCGAGGAGGTGTGCCACGGATAACCCGTGGCATTTCATCCCTCCGGCGCATGGTGCGCTTGAGTGGCCAAGTAAAACGCTAGCGGCGGATTTTCTAACGCACAAGCGCCTGCAAACACGGCCGGACGAAATGTCGCAATCATCCGCACTGGCCATTTAACATGTTATGTTAAAACACCAATTCCTCTCGGCTCGACGAACTGATCCGCAAATCAAATCTATTGGAGTGATTGACCACTCCACTGCAGCCAGCTTTCCGGGCTGCCTCTAAACACGTTCACATCCACATCGCCTTCAACACCTGGCACCCTGCCAGTGCCGCTGTATTGCCAGAAGTTCCAAGAGGCTCCGGGGTAGACTTGGGCTGGATGACCGGCAACAGAGCGCAACCAAAATTCTGTTCCCGGCAACCGGCCGATCCCGGTATCCTGATAGAAATCCACGGTAGTATAAACAACCGGGCGACGCCCGTAGTGGGCCTCCAACATGCTCAGAAACAGCGTCGCTTCGCGCCGGATATGTGAACCGTCTGGGCGTTTGGTGCAGGTCGGAGAATGCGGGGTCCATTCCATGTCCAGCACATGCGGCAGCGCGTTTGCTTCGCGCGGCACATGTTTGATAAACCAGCGCGCCTGTTGTGCGGCGGGACGGCAAAAGTAGAAATAATGATAGGCCCCACGGGGCACCCCAGCTTGGCGCGAGGCGCGCCAGTAACTATCGAACTTTGGATCTGCCACATCACCGCCTTCAGTCGCTTTGATGTAGGCAAAGGACACCCCGGCTGACCTGGCCTGCCGCCAGTTGATGTCACCCTGCCAACGCGATACGTCGATACCATGGATTGGATAGGATGTTGGCTTGCGCCGTTCCCAGTCATAGGGATCACTGTCTCCGAACCGGGGATAGGTCACCAATTGAGCGACAGCCGTACCTGTCGAGGCAGGCACAGCCTGCACCAGTTCAGGTTCAACCCTGCGACCACAGCTGACCAGAATTGACACGGCTACAATCAGATAAATAACTTTACGCATAAACCTGCCTTACCAAAGCGACACCAAAACGGAGCACTAGGTCCAACATAGCTCGGACTGGGAGATCGCTTAGTTTTTTGATGACTATCGGCGGGGTTTCGCTCTCAATCAGTATGTTAGCGCCCTGCCTAAAAGGCCACCGCCTCTTGCTGTGCAGAAATGCGTTTGCGTACCAATTCTATATGGATGCGAGCATTGTAGGCCGTTTGCCGGTACAGAGGTGGCAGACGGACCTGTGCAAGCCTTTCATCCAGTTCAACCAAACGCTGGTCCATCTCTACCAACAAGGACAAATCCGGAGCCTGAGCCAGGTCATCCTCGATCTGTTTGATTTCTGGGTAGTGTTGCAACACCCGCCAACGCATTAAAAACGCATAGAGCGAAGGCACGGCCCGCAGCATTGGAAGCAACAGGAACAGAATAGGCAACATGAGCAGGAACAACCGATTGACCTGCGCCGCCATCCAGTAGGGCAACCAGTCATGCCAAGTCGAGGGGCCATTCAAGATCAATTGGCGCGCTGCATTGTTCACGGACAGGCCTGTCCCTTCGACTGAGGGAAACTGACCTTGGTCCGTGATAATGTCCCGAGCGCTGTGCAACTCGATAGCTGCCATGGTCAATCGATTGACCAAGGCCGGGTGCAGGCCATCGCTGATCGCCAAGCGAGCCTCAAGCGCCAGTAACTGGCGCGGCACAGGGGGGACCACAGGCTTCAGGGAAATCGCGCCGGTCGGCACTGTCACTGTATTGGCATAATTCAGGCGTCGAGATATTGCCTCGCTATAGTCCAGCGGCAACAAACGTATCCTGTGATCTGCATAGGCTGCCACCAGATATGGGGCGTCAATTGGTGCAACAAAAACAGCGACATCAATGGTGCCCTTTATCAGCGCCGAAACGGCATCGCTGTAGCCCATATCAAAATGCTGGTTCAATGACGGGCGCAAACCAACCGCCGTTTGAAAGTCATCAAAGGCGGCCGCAGTGCCAGATCCAAGCCGCCCACTGCTGATGCGCAGATCTGACCACAATGCTGGATTGGCCGGGACTTCGATATCCTGCCGGGTCAGGAACACCATCGGTTCAAAGAAAATAGCACCGATGGCTTCAGTGCTTTGCCCTTGCACCCCAATACCACCCTGAAGAAATGCCGCATCAACCTGTGTGGTTTCGATCAGGCCCGCATTCTCGGCAGACCCGGCGGTGTCGACAACAACAAGATCAATCCCATCACGGGCCAAAATGGCACGGTAGCGCCCTGCTAACTGATGATAGGCCCCTCCAGAGGGACCTGCTGCCAATGTCATGACAATCGGCGGATGTAGACGAAACAGCATCACAACAGATCCGGTTAGGATAGCCGCAACCCCCAAAAGGGCCCAAAACCGGGTGTTGTTCAGCCGCTTCAGCATCTGCTGCTTCTTATATCCACTTGGCCAGAGGTGGCAGACTCATCAGCACGGCATTGGCGTCATGGCCTGTTTCAAGGCCGAATTTGGTTCCCCGGTCATAGACCAGATTATATTCAGCATAGAGCCCACGATGCACCAGCTGGGCCTCTTTGTCGGCGTCCGACCAATTCTGCACCCGGCGCTTTTCCACCAAGGGGACAAAAGCGGGGAGGAATGCACGGCCGATGTCTTGTGTCAGGGCAAAATCCTGTGCCCAGTCGCCACTGTTGCGGTCATCCATAAAGATGCCGCCAACACCACGGGCGCGATTGCGATGCGGTATATAGAAGTACTCGTCCGCCCAGGCTTTCAACTCCGGATAAAGACGCTCGCCATGCGGATCCAAATGCTCTTTTTGCTGGCCGTGGAAATGCGCCGTGTCTTCGTCATATTCGATGCAGGGGTTCAGGTCCGACCCACCGCCAAACCACCAGGCATGCGGCGTCCAGAACATCCGAGTGTTCATATGTACGGCTGGCGCATGCGGGTTCTGCATGTGCGCCACCAAAGAAATACCCGAGGCCCAGAACCGTGGGTCGTCTTTCATCCCTGGAATGCCTTTGCGGGCTGCCATCGCATTTTGCGCCCGTTCGCCCAGTGTACCGTAAACTTCAGAGACATTGACGCCGACCTTTTCGAACACCCGACCGCCCCGCATCACGCTCATCAGGCCTCCGCCAGCGTCTGACCCGTCATCTGAGGTACGTGTGGTTTCAGACACCTCAAACCGGCCCGGCGTCTGGTCGGACAAAGGCCCGTCAGCATGGCTGTCTTCCAGCCCCTCAAACGCCGCTACGATTTGATCGCGCAATGTACGGAACCACGCGGCAGCCTGGGCTTTTTCGGTCTTCATTTCGCTACTCATAGAAAGTTCTTTCAATTAAGCTGCCAGTTGAACTTACCCGGCTAGTGCACAGGCGCATCCACTGGATCCAGCAAAGTGCGACCACCATCAAGCGTCACAATTTGCCCGGTCATAAAACTTGAGGCCTCAGACGCCAAAAACTGGGCCGTTTCGGTCAGTTCGGTTGGCGAAGCGATACGCCCCAACGGTGTGTGGTCTTCGATATCTTCACGATAGGAACGGTTGTCACGCAGGACGGCCTTTAACGAGGCACTCATCACCGAGCCAAAGGCGATGCTGTTGACCCGGATCCGATGTGGCGCCATCGCCACCGACAGGGATCGTGTCATCTGGTCCATCGCAGCCGAGGACACGGAATAGGCCATCAGTTCCGGGTGGGTCCGGCGGGCTGCAATTGATGACAGGTTGACGATAGACCCAAGCGGGCCCTGCGACTCGCGGCCTTCCCCCTGCTTAATCATCCGTTTCGCCACCTGCTGCGACAGCCGCAAGGTTGGCAGCAAGTTCTCAGTCAACAACATATGGGTAGAATCATCTTCTGGATCCAGCGGATCGCTGGTCACCACCTGACGGGCTCCGTTGACCAGAATATCAATCTGATCAAAGGCATCAATGGTGGCTGACAACAGATTGGCAATGGTCAATCGTTCTCGCAGATCGCCGGCAAAATACCGTGTGCTGCTGTCTTCGGGCTGGCTGCCCAATTCGCGGATCAGGCCTGCCTCATCCGCATCGGCAAACATTACGTTCGCTCCTGCAGCCGCAAACTGTTTACCGATGGCCAAACCAATACCATTGGCAGCGCCGGTCACGATGGCTGTTTTGCCGGAAATGGAAAAAGACATATACAGCCTCCGTCAGGATCATTCAGGCGGCAGGTTAGACCGCATTTGTCAGCTTGGAAACAGCCGCGTAACCCGCGCTACCGGCGTTGACGTTTTGGCCGGAAGGCATGCAACACCTTGAAACGGTTATCCCCCGCAATTTCCGAGACCTGTACAAACAGCTCCCCAAGGATTGTCTCATAAGGCAGGTGCCGGTTTGCTACTAGCCACAGGCTCCCCGAGGGCGACAACACCCGCGCAGCGGTTGCAATAAAGGCCTGCCCAAGCGAGGGCTCGGCGCTACGGCCAGTATGAAACGGCGGGTTCATGATCACACCATCCAACAGATGCGGAGGCTTCCACTGACGCGCGTCGGCCCAATGGAATTCAGCGCGCGGGTCGCTGACGTTACGCTGGGCACAGGCCAGTGATGTGTGGTCCGCTTCTATCAAATGCAGTTTTTCGATGACGTCATCACGCTGCAGCAGTTGCGCTGAGAGATATCCCCAGCCAGCACCAAGATCCGCCAGAGTGCGGCCAAGCTTTGTCGGCAGCGCTTCAGCCAGCAAGCGAGAAGCCGGATCAATGCCATCCGCCGAAAACACACCCGGAGCGGTGGCATAGCCATCGACGCTGGCAAATTCATCGACGTGCCAATCGGCAAAAACCTGCCCATCAGCCTCTACCCAGAACACTTTACCATGCGCCTTTGAGATCGGAGAAGACGGTTCGGTCAGCTTGCGCGCTGCTTTGAGCACCGAATCTATGCCATCGGTTTTGGCTCCATCGATCAAAACCGGACCAGAACTTAAGGCCACAGCCTGCGCAATCAAGTGCCGCGCCAGTGCCTTAGCCCGAGGCAAGAACACTATCGCGGCTGCGATTTCTGTGTCAGCTTCCAGGGCAGCAACACAGTCGTAACCACGGGCGACAAAAATATCGTGATCCGGGCGCATAGGCTGCACCACCAGTACTTGTTCGCGAGGTAGCACCGACAGGTCGTGTTCCTCGCGCGGATGAAACACTGAGATCTTGCCACTTTCTGGCACGGCAAAGCCACCTGACTCGATAGCCAGGGAAAGACGGATGGACATCAGAGGAGCCTCTTATTCTTCTTTTTCCATGGTGCATTGCAGCGGATGCTGCTGCCGGCGCGCAAAATCCATTACCTGACCAACTTTGGTTTCGGCAATTTCATGGCTGTAAACACCAACCACTGCCAGGCCCTTTTTGTGGACGATCAACATGATTTCAAACGCCTCGGCATGGGTCATGCCAAAGAAACGTTCCAGAACCATCACCACAAATTCCATCGGCGTATAGTCGTCATTCAACAACAACACCTTATATCGTGGAGGGCGTTGGGTCTTTGGTTTGGTCTTGGTGAGGACTCCGGTATCTGTAGAGTCATCCGACTGGTCTGACATGATATGGGGCAACAGTGTCATTAGCGGTTCAATCCGGGTCAGGCATGGGAATTCTTCACTGGCATATATAGCCTCTATCTCAGCGAGGAAAAGAGAAAGCGAGCAATACAATGGCACGCACTTTAACGACTATCGGGTTTGATGCCGATGATACCCTTTGGCACAACGAGCGTTTTTTCCGGATTACGCAGCAAAGATTTGCCGAATTGCTGGAAGATCACACGCCTTTAGACATGGACCCTGAGCTATTGAGCGAACGGCTTTTGGCTGCCGAAAAACGCAATCTTGGACGCTATGGGTATGGCGTCAAAGGATTCACCCTGTCGATGATCGAAACCGCCATCGAAGTCACTGATGCAAGGGTTCCGGCCAGTGTAATTCACGAATTGATTGAGGCAGGGCAGATGATGCTGTCTTTTCCAATCGAACTTCTTCCCCATGCCCGTGACGCAGTGACGGCGGTGGCGAGCAGTCATCGGGTGATCCTGGTGACCAAAGGTGACCTACTGGACCAGGAACGCAAACTGGCGCAATCGGGCCTGGGTGATCTGTTCTCCGCGGTTGAAATCGTGTCGGAGAAAACACCCGAAGCATACAATGAGATATTTCAGCGCCACGGTGACGGCGCAAGTCGGGCGATGATGGTCGGGAACTCCATGAGATCAGATGTGATGCCCGTGTTGGCGGCGGGGGGCTGGGGCACCTATGTGCCGCATGGTCTGACCTGGGAGATAGAACAGGCATCCGCTCCCGAAGGCGACCCGCGATATCGGGAAATTGTTGATCTATCTGAATTGGCCAATCTTGTGGACCAAATTGGATGAAAGCCTCAGGGACAGATTGACATCAGGTGACCAACCCTTCTTTCTGCGCTTTGGACAGATCATACATCTAAACTAGCCGGAGACCCCGATGCCACATGCCGAAGTTAAATACTCCTCAGATCTCGACATTGATACTCAGGCGATCCTGACCAAGATTGAAGCTGTCATTTTAGAACACGATGATGGTGCCGGCGACTGCAAGGGACGTGGCTACCCCACCAGTGAATACCAGTACACGCATATTGATATCTCGGTTTCAGTATTGTCGAAACCACATCGCGACGCAGCCTTCTCCAACGCACTGCTTGCAGATCTGGAACACAGCATCAAAGCCCTGATCCCAATGGCCTGCGAGTTCTCCCTTGGACTGCACTATATTACCCCGTTTTATATCACGGGTAGCCACCGCCCCTGAGAATGGGGAGCATGATTCTTGTGGCACAGAAACACCAGTTGGGCGGTAAAATGCCCAAAATTGCGGTAACACTTATTTAATGCTTCCCCCATGTAGCGGCCACATTGGTTAGCACCCACCAGATATTGCCTGTTCAAGCATTCTCATCACCAGCCCCCAAAAAGCATTAGTTTCTTCCGAAGCCCCTTTGTGCTAGCTTTGCGTTAGGTAAAAAAGTCAGCCGGACAACCGGCGGCATGAGGCAGACATGGCAAAATTCGCGCAGGTTCGGTGCATCTTTCCGGCCCGTTTGGGCTTGGGAATTCTGACAGCTTTCTGGCTGTGTATTCTGGTGCCGATGGCGGCCAGTACCGCCCCATATGCGGCATTGGTGATGGATGCGCGCACTGGCGAGGTTCTACACTCTCGCAACGCTGATACCCGCCTTCACCCTGCATCCCTGACCAAAATGATGACGCTCTATATCGTTTTTGAAGCGGTGCGGAACGGTGAAATATCTTTGGACACCAAGGTCAAGATCAGTCGCAACGCCGCGTCTGAACCCCCTTCTAAGCTGGGCTTGCGTACCGGTCAGACGATCGCACTGCGCTATCTCATCAGGGCAGCAGCCGTGAAATCCGCAAATGATGCCGCCACTGCACTGGGCGAAGCCATTTCGGGGTCCGAGGCTGCTTTTGCACGCCGCATGACCCGCACAGCAAAATCACTGGGCATGACACGTACCACCTTTCGCAATGCCCATGGGTTGACCCAATCCGGGCACATGTCGACCGCCCGTGACATGACAACGCTGGGGCGACATATTCTGTATGACTACCCCGAATACTATAACCTGTTCTCTCGCCGCTCGACTGATGCCGGAGTAAAGCAGGTGAACAATACCAATCGACGCTTACTGGCAGCCTACCGTGGCGCCGATGGCATCAAAACCGGCTATACCAATGCTGCTGGGTTTAACTTGGTCGCCTCTGCCAAGCGCGGTAACGAACGCATCATCGCAACAGTGTTTGGCGGCAAATCCACCGCCTCACGCAATGCCAAAGTTGCCGATCTTCTTGATCTAGGGTTTCGCAGGGCACCGTCGCAGGCACGATTGCGCCGCCCCGGCCTGCCGCAATATGTCGGCAATATCGAAGCCCCTGTCGCCGCCAGTGCAGCCGGTTCGGGTAAGACTGTCAGACCCAACGGGTTAGTCACCACCAGCCTTCGCCCCAAAACCCGCCCTGCGGCCAACAGTGACGAAACCGTTCTACGCCTGGCCGAGGCCGAAATCCCTCCGGAACCCAGCGCAGATCCTGCAGCTGCAAGTCCGGTTGAAACAGATCAAAACTTGCTGCGTACAAGCATTCAGGCCGCTTTGGCTGAAGCGGAAGAAAACCCTGTAACTGAAGCTTTGGCAGAAGCACTCCAGATCGAAACAGCCACACTAACTGAAACAACCACAGAACAGGTGGTTGCAGCGGTGGCCGCGGCACCACAGCCTGCGGTTTATACCGGATTGCGGCCTACAGCGCGCCCCGCCAACCTTAGGACAACTCCGGTGGCAGCGGCGGATCCAGTTGTTGTGACTCGCTTGTCCACCTCAGGAGGACGTCACTGGGGCATCAATGTTGGTCGTTTCAACACCCGGTATCAGGCAGAAAAAGTACTTCTGCGGACTGCACTGGCTGAAATGGAGACGCTGGATGGCAGTCTGCGCAAGGTGGCCCAGTCTAATCGTGGGTTTGAAGCAAACTTCCTCGGCATGACGCAGGAAGGCGCAGATCTGGCTTGTCGCCGTCTCAGTGCCCGCAACGTGGCCTGCACCCCCATCGGGCCATCCTGACCGCACAAACTCCCGGTGCGTGCAAGCACGCACCCTACACAGATTCAGAGGTTGTTGACCATGTTGGCTGATGCTGGGGTATGTCCCGGTATCTACGCCCTCGCGCGCCCGGCGCCACAATCTATTTCGTAGTTTGCCTGGCGCAGCGCGGTTCAACTCTTTTGATTGACGAAATTGACGCCCTGCGCGCCGCTGTTGGCCTGACCCGTCGCCAGCACTCCTTCCATGTTGATGCCTGGGTGGTGCTACCTGATCACATGCGATGCATCTGGACATTACCCGCTGGGGACTGCGATTTTTCGACACGCTGGCGCCAGATCAAAACCCGGTTCTCACGTGCTGTACCGCGCCAGATCACCAGCGCAAGCCAACTGGCGCGACGCGAACGCGGTATCTGGCAACGCCGATTCTGGGAGCACCACGTCCGCAACCCGCCGGACTATTGGCAACATATGGACATTTGCCGTGACGCTCCGGTCAATCTTGGTCTCGTCGAGAAGAGTGCCGACTGGCCTTATTCATCCTTTCGCATCTGACCGTGTAGGGTGTGTGCTTGCACGCACCTTTGATGTCTCAAAAAGGCTCAAGGCTTGGGATGATCATCCCATTCATCACTGAGTATCCTTTGTGAATCACCTTCCGGATCATCATATTGATTGCTGCGCACGGTATATAGAAAACCAAGCAACCCCAGCCCCCCCAGAACCAGCGAAATCGGGATCAAATAAAACAAAACTTGCATGTGCTTACCTCAACCGAAGGGCATTCAGGGACACTGTAATTGATGAGGTCGACATCGCCAAGGCGGCGATCAGCGGCGTTGCCAAGCCTGCCACCGCCAGCGGCACTGCAATCACGTTATACAAGGTGGCCAAGCGGAAGTTTTCACGAATGCGCTTGGTGGCACGGTGTGCAACATCACAGGCCTCTGCTATCGGGGTCAGATCCTGGCCCAACAGCACTATGTCCGACGCAACGCGCGCAGCGTCCAATGCCGAGGCAGGTGAGATCGACACATGCGCAGCCGCTAACGCAGCGGTATCGTTCAGACCGTCACCAACCATCAGCACCTTGTGGCCTTGCTCGGACAAGACCTTGATCCGCTCGACTTTATCTTCCGGCAGAGCTTCACCAACCCAATTGGTAATCCCCAAACGCGCCGCTAAAATCTGAACAGCCCCTTTAGAATCACCTGACACCAGTTGAACCTGTTTACCAGCGCCCAGCAGTGCCTGTACTGCCGCCTCTGCTCCGGGACGCAACGCATCGGTAAACATAAAGCCCTGCGGGTATTCATCACCGATATCCAACCACGCCGCAGTTACATCGCTCTGCTGCGCCCCAACCCAAGCCGCGCGGCCCAAACGAACGCGAGAGCCACGAAACGAACCTTCGGTGCCATAGCCTGGCACCTCGTGAATATCGCTGACCGCTGCAGCAGTTATGCCAGCCTCACCTGCAGCCTGCGCCAGAGACTTTGACAACGGATGCGCCGATGCTTCGGCCAGAGCCAGCGCAATCTCCAGATCGGCTCGCTTGAAATCTGCCAGATTGGTCAATTGCGGTGTTCCAGCTGTCAGCGTACCAGTTTTATCGAACACCACTGTGTCCACCTGTGCCAAACGTTCCAGTGCAGTGGCATGTTTGATCAACATCCCCTTGCGAAACAACCGCCCCGAGGCCGCTGTGGTCACCGCAGGCACCGCCAGTCCCAGCGCACAGGGGCAAGTGATGATCAGTACCGCCGCAGCAATGTTCAGCGCCGTGCGCAGATCCCAAGAGTACAGATACCAGCCAGCAAAGCTGAGCGCCGACAGGATATGCACCCCCGGCGCATACAGTTTCGCTGCATTATCCGCCAAAGACGTATAGCGCGACCGACCGCTCTCAGCGATCGCCACCAAATCGCCCATCCGGTGGAGTGATGTATCTTCACCCACTGTCGTGACCCGAATGGTCAACGGCCCGGTCAGGTTGACCTCACCTGCCGAAACCCCCTGCCCCTGCTCAGCAAACACCGGCAAGGTTTCCCCGGTCAGCAGCGAACGATCCAGCTCAGATTGTCCCGAAACCACCTCACCATCTACAGGCATACGGCCGCCAGGGCGGACCAGGATCAGATCACCAATCGACAGTTCACCAACGGAAACTTCGCTTTCAACACCATCACTCAGGCGAATGGCACGGGGAACCTCCAACGCCGCCAGTTCCTCGGCGGCAGATCGCGCCACAGCGCGGGTGCGAAAGTCCAGATAGCGCCCAGCCAGCAAGAAAAAGGTCAGGGTCAGGGCCGCATCGAAATAGGCGTGTTCCCCCGACAGCGTAGTCTCCCACAGCGAGGTGACCAAGGCCAGCACCAACGCCAGCACAATTGGCACATCCATGTTCAGCCGACGCACCCGCAAGGCACTCCAGGCGCTTTTGAAAAATGGCTGCGCGGAGAATGCAATGGTTGGCAGGGTGATCGCGGCAGATATCCAATGGAACATGTCACGGGTGGCATCCGTCGCCCCGGCCCAGACAGAAACCGACAGCAACATCACGTTCATCGAGGCAAAACCGGCAACGGCCAACCGCATCAGCAAATCACGGCCTGCCTTGTCACCCTGGGTTGCCGTTAACGTGCCGAGATCCAGCTCATGCGCCTCATAGCCCAAATCACCCAACACCGGGATTAAATCGGCGGCGCGCACGTCAGGCTCCGCCTCAATCATTGCCCGCTTCAGGGTCAAGTTGACCCGCGCCGAAGTTACTCCGGGCGTAGCATTCAAACCCCGTTCCACAGCAGAAATACAGGCCTGGCAGTGAATACCAGGAAGTGACAGCGCCAGCCGGGACGACGTGGGTGCCTCGTCAACTGCATCTCGCGGAACCGCCAGGCAACCCGGGCAGGCCGCCGCAGAGGGGCGGATTTGAGCCGTCATCGTGACTTACCCTTTCACATGCAGGACAACCCGCTGGGTAAACTCGGTCCCGTTTTTGGCACGGGCCACCATGCGAATGTTCCAGTTTCCTGCCCCCAGTTGAACCGGTGCCACATAGGCCTTGCCGTCAAATTGGAATTCTGGGTTCTGATCATCCTTTACATGGGTGGCCCGGCCCAAAGTCGCGCTCAGCTTGACGACCTCAACTGGATTGCCTTGCGCATCAGTGATCTCCAGCTTGACCAGATCATCTGTAGCTGAGGCATAGACGGACCAGCCCAGCGCCTGCTGGGCGGTTCGACGGAGATCAAATTCCTGACTGGCAACATATGAATTGCCCACCTCCAGCCCCGGAAAGGTTCTGACCGCGTTCACAGCCAGCGTGATGTTGACCCCGATGATCACTGCAAAGGCACCTCCAAAGACCATCAGAGCATGTTTGCCGGTGAATTCACGTTGAGGTTTAGGCGTCGTCATCACTCAGTTTTCCTTACCGTTGAAGGTGGTATCGCGATAAGCGCGCTCACCATTGGCATTGTCCTCGACCCAGATCCGGAACGGAATCGCACTGCTGGTCGATGGCACTGTCCCTTTTGGACTGATCACATAAACGCGTTGCAGGTGCGCGGCGTTTGCAGGGACCGGGACCGACGCATAAGGCGTGCCTTCCAACTGCACCCGCAACGTCGCGTCGCCTGTAACGGATAGCTGGAACTGGCGTTCTTCACCATGCTTGTTGCGCAGTCGTACGTCATAAGTATTCCGGACCGAGCCATCCGACAACACAACATATGTCGGGTTACGTACAGGCGCGACCGTCAGCTCAATATCTGGACGAATGAACAGGGCAAACACCAATCCAAACCCGACCAACAACCACATCACGGTATACATGATAGTGCGCGGTCGTAGGATGTGTTTCCAGATATTGCGGGGCTCCTGCCCAACCCGACCATCAGTTTCATCGCTGACCGCCATATAGTCGATCAACCCACGTGGCTTGCCGATCTTGGCCATCATATCATCGCAGGCGTCGATACACAGGGCACAGGTTATACATTCCATCTGCTGACCGTCGCGGATATCGATCCCCACAGGACACACATTGACACAGGCCATGCAGTCAATGCAGTCACCCTGAGGCTCTGCGGCCTGATCTGCGGTTTTGCGCAGCTTGCCACGCGGTTCGCCGCGCCACTCACGATAGCCAACGACCAGTGTGTCTTCGTCCATCATTGCCGCCTGAATGCGCGGCCATGGACAGGCGTAAATACAGATTTGTTCGCGGGCGAAGCCCCCAAAGAAAAACGTCGTAAGTGTCAAAACCGCCATCGTGGTATATGCGATTGGATGCGCATTGCCGGTTATCAGATCAACCAACAGCGTTGGCGCATCTGCAAAATAGAACACCCAAGCCCCGCCGGTGGCCAAACCAATCAACAACCAGCTTACCCATTTGGTTAGTCGCAACCGCACCTTGCGAAAGTCCAGTTTCTTCTGGTGATGCAGGCGCAGGCGCGCATTGCGGTCGCCCTCTATCCATCGCTCCACCAGTATATAGAGATCAGTCCAAACTGTCTGCGGGCAAGCATAGCCGCACCAAACCCGACCCAAAGCCGAGGTGAACAGAAACAATCCCAAACCAGCCATAATCAGCAGGCCCGCGACGAAATAAAATTCGTGCGGCCAGATTTCGATCCAGAAAAAGTAAAAGCGCCGGTTGGCCAAATCCAGGAGTACTGCTTGATCCGGAAGGCTTGGTCCGCGATCCCAACGGATCCAGGGGGTCAAGTAATAGATCCCCAGCGTCACGGCCATAATAATCCACTTAAGATTGCGGAAAGGGCCCGACACCCGTTTCGGAAAGATTGGCTCCCTAGCTTGGTATAGGCTGGGGGCTGGATTGGAATCGCTCACGGAATCACTCCGGTTGTTGGCATGCTGCCAGCCTTGTCCCAGAAGCAGTTCACGTCAACTTTGACGTGGATCAAAAACTGCATCACAAACACATGTTTATGAGCTCATGTTCTTTTGGCGCCGTAACCATTGAACAAAGCTCCGCGCAGAGGGGCGCAACACTCCTGGACGGATCACAATATGATATCCACGTTGGTCCGTTTCACAAAACAGCTCCACCAATCGTCCAGATTTAAGATCATCCTCAACAAAATGCCGCACCGTCACCACCACCCCCTGCCCGGACCTCACCCCATCCAACAACAAATTCCCGGGCACCTGCACCCGGCTGACCCAACCTGAGGGGCTCACGCCATAAGATTCCAGCCAGTTGGTAGATTCAGTCGTGCCCAACTCATCCAACCAAGGGTAATTGACTAAATCTGCAGGCGTTCTGCCTTCCTTGACCGGCACCAACCCAGGCGCGGCAACGATGACCATTGGCGAGGCCAACAACATTTCCACGTCATGACCTGGCCAGCCCCCCTGCCCATACCGAATGGCTATATCAACCCCACCAGGGGTTAGTGCGACCAGCTCTGGTGAGGGATCCAGCATCAAATTAATTTCGGGGTGCAAGGCGCGAAACCCAGGCAGGCGCGGCATCAACCAAGACGCCGCGAACGAAGATGTGCAAGAAATATGCAGTGGCCGGTTGGCGTCAGCCCCCTTTAAGTCCTGAACAGCCGCACCAATTGCACCAAAGCCGAGATCCAGAGCACGGGCCAGCTGTTCGCCCTTTTCGGTCAGGGACAAAGCGCGCCCCGAGCGATCTAGCAACCCAACGCCCAGATGGGCCTCCAGTGCTCTAAGGTGCTGACTGATGGCAGCATGGCTTACATTAAGCGCAGCACCGGCAAGTTTAACATTTCCGGCCTCTGAAAAGGCTGCAAACGCCCGAAGCGATGCCATTGGGGGGATATCACGCCAGTTCATCTGTAAGCTGTCCTTACATTATGCCATTCGTATTGAGTCGCATTTTCCGCTCAAAATATCAACAGTAAGGACAGGATCACCCAAACAGAGGACATCACGATGCTGAATATTTTTGCCAACACATTCCGGATCGCCACTGGCCTGGAGCAGGCTCACACGCAGAGCAGACCCTTTGCAGACGAAAAACCGCAGGAAGCCTGGCTGCCTGAGGGGCACTGGTGGCGGCGCTCCGATCGCAACCTTAGCTCTGCGGAACACCGGTCAAAGGAAACCAAACGGCACGCAACACGCGAAACCAGACCAGATCCGCAGGATGTTTGAGAAAAAAGCGTCGGCCTTCCAGGAAACGCGCGAACAGATCGGAAAGCCGACGCTTAGCCCAAACCACTTGCGAACAAGCGAAATGGGTATTTTTGACACCCCCCAGACCGTCAAGGGGGATGGCCGCCCCAGGAAGTGTCGTTGCAGTTATTAAATCACCAATTTGTCCAGCCTTATTTGATCCGGATCAAACACCGAACAAAGTTTGACCCTTTGCCCCCAGAAACTACCCTTTTACTGAACAGGGGCTGGAGGACGGGGAGTGGAGGAGCAACACATTGAGCGCAAAACCCTGAACCAGGCCGAAATTGGCGCTGTGGCGCACCTCTATCGGGGCGAAGTCTATCGCAGCACCATTTGGCGCACCCGACTCGACACCACCACCAATTGGGCAGTCGTAACACTGGGCGTGGCGCTGTCGATCACCTTTTCTTCCCCCAATGCATCACCTCTCCCTCTGATCTTGGTCGGTATTCTGATTATTTTCTTCCTGCTGCTCGAAGCCCGGCGCTATCGCTATTTCAACGTTTTCCGCGCACGCGCACGCTGGTTGGAGCGTCACTTTTACGCACCACTGCTGTATGACGGCGACCTGCATATGGAGGAAAACTGGCAGAAAGTACTGGCAGAAGACTACCTGCGGCCAGAATACCACGTCAGCTATATGACCTCGGTAGGGCGGCGGATCCGGCACAACTACCTATGGATCCTGCTCATCCAGTCACTCGCCTATGCGGGAAAGCTGGTGGTGCACCCGACCCCTATCACCTCACTCCTGCAAGGCGTAGAGCGAGCCGATGTTGGCCCACTGCCGGGTGAACTGGTAATAGGCGTTGGTGTGATCTACGTGGTGACCTGGAGCAGCATCGCCTTGTGGAGTGGATGGAGCGACGCAGCCCGCGCTGAAGTCCGCCACTCAAATTCTTACATGGGATAGACAGTGGCGCCCTAGCAAGCGTTCGCATGCTTAGGGACCTCTTGAATCAGGTACTCCACAAAGGCACGCACCTTGGGCTGCACAATACGGTGATAGGGCTGCACCAGATAGATGTCTTGCACCTGTCGCGGCAACGATGGCATCGCATCCTCAACCTCTCCACTCATTAACGCATCTTGCGACAGGTAGTCAGGCAGGTAAGCAATCCCAAGTCCGGCAATGGCAGCGTCCAACTGGCACTGCCCATCATTTATGCACAATCCGCCTTTGGCACGCACCTGCCGCAACTCGCCATTTGGCGCTTCCAGTTTCCACACACACCGACTGGAGATATTGGAGGCATGGATAAGGTTGAAGTCCGTCAGTTGATTGATAGTTTTAGGGCGCCCTCGCTGGGCGAGGTATTCAGGGCTCGCCAGCAGGCGCATCCGGGTTTCTGTCAATTTCCGTGCTCGCAGACTGCTATCTTCCAGCGGCCCAACCCGAATTGCCAGATCAAACCCTTCGGACACCAGCTCCACCCGGCGTTGGCACAGGACGACATCCAATGTCACCTGTGGATATAGATTTAGGAATTCCGGAAGCAGTTCCGAAAGGTGTTTGACGCCAAAATCCGTCGCACAGGTGACCCGCAACAACCCAGCTGGTTCGCTTTGCATGGCCGAGACCAGCGCATCTGCTTCACCTGCGTCGTTCAGCACGCGGCGAGCCCGATCATAATAGGCCATCCCAATGTCGGTTGGCCCGACCCTGCGAGTGGTCCGGTTCAGCAACCGAGCACCCAATCTGTTTTCCAGACTGGAAACGTGTTTGGAAATTGCAGATTTGGAGAGGCCCATTTTATGGGCCGCATCCGTGAACCCACCCTGGTCCACTACCTCAGCAAAAGCTTCCATTTCAGTCAGTCTGTCCATTCACAACTCCTGTGCTTGCAGGATGCATTTGTGTCCGAGGGGCAACGATTTCAATCGAAACTAATAAAATTGTTTGACAATTTATATAGATTTCGAATCGACACATTTGGTGAGTGAGAAACGGCGATCCTCCGCCGATCCAAAGGCAAAACGCAGCGCCAGGGCGCTGCGTTTTCCTTGGCTATGATCTACATCAAAGCCCCTTGTTTTGTTGACCGAAGCAATCAAGCCAGATCTGGCTGTCTCACCCTACTCGCCACCACCCAACTGGTGGACATAAGCTGTAACAGCGCGAATCTGCCATTCGGTCAGGCGTGTGTTCCAGGCTGGCATCACACCATAACGTGCGTTACTCACGGTCTCTGTCAGTGTTTCGTGATCACCGCCATACAACCACAGTGCATCTGCCAGATTTGGCGCACCCTGATCCCGATCACCAGTGCCGTCTTCAGCATGGCAGGATGAACAGTTGTCTTCAAAAACAACCGCGCCATCAGCCACTTTGGATGCATCCACCGGATCACCGGACAAAGACATGACAAAGTTCACAACCTGATCGATCTCTTCCTTCTCCAGAAGCTCATCGCGGCCAAAGGCAGGCATTTCTGAATAGCGGGTCTCGTCATTATCATCGCTACGAATACCGTGGGTGACAGTTGTATGGATCGCCTCCATATCACCGCCCCACAACCAGCTATCATCCAAGAGGTTCGGGTACCCCTTGGCGCCAGCCGCACCAGAACCATGACACTGGGCGCACCAGGTCATGAACACTGCGTTACCCGCTGATGAAGCATAGGCATTTAGCTCGGCATCACTGGTGATCGCAGTCAACTCAACCGAAGCCAACTTGGCGTTGATCGCCGCATTGGATTCTTCAACCGCTGCAATCTCAGCCGCGACATTGGCGCGTGTTGACCAGCCCAGCATACCAGTTGTGGCTTGGTTGATCATCGGCCAGGCCGGATAGGCAATCGTATAGCCGATACCCCAGATGATGGTCAGATAGAGGCACCACAACCACCAGCGTGGCATTGGGTTATCGAACTCTTCGATCCCATCCCACACGTGACCGGTGGTATTCGGATCGCCCTCGAACTTTTTAGATTTTTTTGTCATGTCCTCGCCTCCTTGGATGCGGCGGGTGTGTCTACGCCCGACTGGGGCGCAGGTGCGTCAACGTGGCGAAACGGGATATTGGCAACGTCCTGATAGACCTTTGTACTGCCAGGGCGAAACGCCCAGAGGACAACAGTCACAAAGACAACAAACAGGAACAATAACATCCAGCTATCTGCGAATTCCCGAAGGAGAGTATAGATTTCCATGTTCCCCTCCCTTAGCGGCTTGCAACAGGGGTGAAGGTCGAGAAATCAACCAATGTCCCCAGCATCTGCAAATACGCCACCAGCGCGTCCATTTCGGTCAATTGCGGCTGACCGTCAAAGTTGCGCACACTCACTTTGTCACCATAGCGTTCGAGTAGACCATCATAGTCACTGTCCGGATCGGCCTGAGCCCTAAAGTCAGCCTGCGCACTGGCGATCATCTCATCTGTGTAAGGAACACCCACCATTGCGTTAGTAGCGATAAGATCAGCGACATATTTGCCATCAATCACGGTGCGCTCCAAGAAGCCGTATTTTGGCATCACAGACTCCGGCACCACAGACTGCGGGTCACGCAGGTGATCTGCCTGCCACTCATCCGAGTAACGTCCCCCAACCCGAGCCAAGTCCGGTCCGGTCCGTTTTGAACCCCACTGATGCGGGTGGTCGTACTTGGACTCTGCGGCCAGTGAGTAGTGACCATAGCGTTCCACTTCGTCACGCATTGGGCGAATCATCTGGCTGTGGCAGGTGTAACACCCTTCACGGACATAGATATCCCGCCCTGTCAGCTCCAGCGGAGTGTAGGGGCGCATGCCCTCTACATCTTCGATGGTGTTTTCCAGCCAGAACAGTGGTGCAATCTGCACCAGACCGCCGATGGACACGACCAGCAAGCTGCAAACCAGCAGCAGGGTCGCGTTGGTCTCGAGGACCTTGTGTTTGTCGAGAAATGACATTGTTTCAGTCCTCCTTATTCAGCTGGAACCGCGACGGTAAGGCTGGCCTCTTTGGCCGGCGCCCGACGAACGGTCATCCACAGGTTGTAACACATGACCACAGCACCAGAGAGGAACAGAAGCCCGCCCAATCCACGCACGATGTTCATAGGAGTTTTGGCAGCAACGGTGTCAGCGAACGAGTTCACCAGGAAGCCGTTGGCATCTACTTCACGCCACATCAGGCCTTCCATGATACCAGTGACCCACATCGACGCGGCGTACAGAACGATACCGATCGTGGCGAGCCAAAAGTGCCAGGACACTAGGCTAAGGCTATACAGACGCTCACGCTTCCACAGAACCGGAACCAGATAATACAGCGCACCAAAGGTGATCATACCGTTCCAGCCCAAAGCGCCGGAATGCACGTGGCCAATGGTCCAGTCAGTGTAATGGCTCAGCGCGTTGACGGCGCGGATCGACATCATTGGACCTTCAAAGGTCGACATACCGTAGAAGCCAAGCGAGATAACCATCATCCGGATCACCGGATCGGTACGCAGCTTGTCCCATGCACCAGACAGGGTCATCAGACCGTTGATCATACCGCCCCAAGAGGGCATCCACAGCACAATCGAGAACACCATGCCCAGCGTTGTCGCCCAGTCAGGCAGCGCTGTGTAGTGCAGGTGGTGAGGGCCAGCCCAGATGTACAGGAAGATCAGCGCCCAGAAGTGGATGATCGACAGCTTGTACGAGAAAACCGGGCGTTCCGCCTGTTTCGGGATGAAGTAGTACATCATGCCCAGGAAACCAGCGGTCAGGAAGAAGCCAACAGCGTTGTGGCCATACCACCACTGAACCATCGCATCCTGCACACCCGAGAAGACCTGTACCGACTTGGAACCCCAGATCGAAACCGGGATCGACAGGTTGTTGACCACGTGCAGCATGGCAACGGTGATGATAAAGGCAAGATAGAACCAGTTGGCCACATAGATGTGCGGCTCTTTGCGCTTAATCAACGTTCCCAGGAATACAGCCAGATAGGCTAACCACACTACGGTCAACCAGATGTCCACGTACCATTCGGGTTCAGCATATTCTTTAGATTGGGTGCCGCCCAGCAGATAGCCGGTCGCCGCCAGAACGATGAACAGCTGATAGCCCCAGAAGACAAACCATGCTGTGTTGCCCCCCCAAAGGCGCGCGGCGCAGGTGCGCTGCACCACATAGAACGACGTGGCGATCAACGCGTTGCCACCAAAGGCAAAGATCACCGCAGAGGTATGCAGCGGGCGCAGGCGCCCAAAGTTTGCATAGCCTTCTGCCCATTCAAAATTCAGCCCGGGAAAGGCCAATTGAAAGGCAATAAAAACACCAGCCAAAAACCCGACAACGCCCCAAAAGGCGGTCGCGATTACGCCTGCGCGCACCACACTGTCAAAATATTCGTTGGCAACTGCCCCAGCCGCCACCTGCGGCTCGTCAGTTTGGCGAAGAGTGTGGAGAAACAGCCCGGCAGACACGACCATGATAATGATCGCATGAACCAAATAAGCCATATCTCGCGCATAGTTGGTTGCAAGCATTGCAAATAGCACAACCAAACCAAGCACTATCAGCTTGATATAATTAGACATCTTATGTCCCTTTACCTTGTCCCGCGCGATTCTTGTGCCGCGCCAGACGGTTTTAACTGAGCGCTTGATGCAAAATGAAAGGACCTCGTGCTTTGATCTGCATCAAGACATAATGCCTCTAACTATGTGAAGCCTCACACAGAAAGCAATTAGTGCGACCAATTTGAGGTCACACATTCTGCAAGTGAGGTGGAAATGTCCTATAAATCTTTGCTCACCGTTTTGACCGAGGCCAAAACATCCACTGCGCCTCTGGCTCAGGTCTCTGCTCTGGCCGAACGGTTCAACGGGCACGCCGAAGCGCTTTGTCTAGGTGTCGACCGAACCCAGACCGGATACTACTACGCCGGAGCCAACGCTCTGGTGTTGCAAGAGTCCCTGGCCCGCGCCAAAGAAGAAGCCTCCGCCGTTCAAGCCTATGCCAGTGATGTACTGGAAAAGGCCGGTGTGACATGGTCAGCGGAATCCGGCGTCGCACAAATCGCTGACTTAGGTCGGCATGTTGCGCAGCGGGCGCGGTTTTCAGATCTTGTCGTGCTGGGCAAACCCTATGGTCGCGATCGAAATGTCGAAGCCGAGCCCATCGTCGAGGCTGCCCTGTTTGAAGGCCATGCACCCGTTTTGGTGGTCCCGGACGAGATCAACGTGGTTACACAGCCAAAAACTGTCACTGTAGCCTGGAACGAAAGTGTTGAGGCACTGACCGCAATTCGCAAAGCCATGCCCTTCCTGACAGGTGCAGATCTGGTACGGGTGGTGGTGATTGATCCACCAACACACGGGCCTGAACGCTCCGATCCGGGTGGATTGCTAAGCCAGATGCTGTCGCGGCACGGGGTCTCTTGCGAGATTGATGTATTAAGCAAAACCCTAAGCCGGGTCTCCGATGTGCTGAACCGCCACGCCACCGACACCGGATCAGAAATGATTGTGATGGGCGCCTATGGTCACTCTCGCTTTCGCGAAGCAATTCTCGGAGGCGCCACCCGCAACATGCTGGAACAGGCCAAGGTTCCAGTCTTTATGGCGCACTAAAATTTGGCGTAGGGTGTGTGCTTGCACGCACCCATACTTAAAAAGTCCCAAACGGGTCAGAACCTGCGGCCAGTCATGCCGTCGGGATGGTCGGTTAGAAACTTCAGGACAATAGGTGGTAAACGGCTCGGTCCAACGATGCACGTCACTGCACGTTCCAGTGGCTGCACCGCCCCCTTGCTCAATCGATTTGCCTCCGTCTTGGCAGCAGAGGTCGCGCTCTCAACTTCACGCAGATGAAACACCAGAAAGTGACGAATACGGCATGTGTCCATGTGGATCTCCCTCCCTCTGTTGCACCATAGATTCACAGATCATTTGGTTATGGAAACCATAGCCAAAACTCACCACCGCCCTCCCTGTTTTGTACGAACGTGAATTCGCCAAGGAACTGGTGATGATCCAGACCGGTGATGGCACTGATCTGGAGGGGGAGGGATGATGGTCAAAGATACTCGAGGCCGCTTTGCCGACAATCCAGCTTGGGGTCAAATTCAAGGCGGTGATACCCTGACCAGTATTGCGCCAGACTATCAGGAAAGCTGACTGAGTTGCCACAGTCCAGCACAAGGCAGCGACTGGATTCATACGCAGGCTTATCAGGTCTTATCTGAAGCTCGGTGAAACCGAACCGTGGGGGCCGCGCAGATGATTTACACTGCGGGCCCCACGTTTTTGCTATGACCTTACAAAATGCATACCCTGAAACTCTGCTCTAAACGCCGCGACCTCATTGGCCAGTGTTTCCGGTTCAGATGACCGCAGTGCTTGGGCCACCAAAGACGCCAGTGTCGCAGCGTGTTCTGATGTTACCCCACGACGCACCAATTCCGGCGTACCAATCCTCAGCCCGTTCATATCCCCTGCCACCTCGGTGATTGGCAGACCAATACCACAGGCCAAGAATCCCGCCTTACGCAGCTTCTTCGAAGCCCTCTGTCCGCCACCAAATTGTGCAGCTTCTAGTGCAAACTGATGTGACTGAGTTCCCCCGTGAGCTGCCGCAAAGATTGGTAGATCCAACGCTGCCATCTCTTGGGCCAGGGCTTGCGACAGATTTATCATCGCCTGAGCGTATCCCTCTCCGTGCTCGATCCAATCCAGCATGGTCAATGCCAGCGCCGCTGACTTCGCCGCATCAAAGTTTGCCGTCATGCCGGGAAATGCGATGGCATCCAGCTTTTGGGCAATCTCAGCGTCGTTGCTCACAATCAACCCGCCAGCAGGGCCGCCCAGACTTTTGTAAGTGCTCATCGTCATCATATGGGCGCCTTGGTCCAGAGGATTGGCCCAAGCGCCACCAGCAATGATGCCGCATTGATGCGCGGCGTCAAATAGCACCTTAGCGCCCACCTCGTCGGCGATCTGCCGCACCTCTGCGACCGGATGTGGAAACAGGTTCAGGCTGCCGCCAATGGTGATCAGCTTGGGGCGCACCCGCAGTGCCAGATCACGCAATGCGTCCAGATCAACGGTATAGCCATCCGCATTCACCGGTGCCGGGTGGCTTTGCACCCCGTACAAACCCGCACAGCCATCGCCGTGGTGAGTCACATGCCCACCAATTGCAGCTGGCGGCGCGATGATGCTGTCGCCGGGTTGGGTCAACGCCATAAAGCCATAGAGGTTCGCCAATGCGCCAGATCCCACCCGGATTTCGGCATAGCGCGCGTTGAACACCTGCGCCGCCAATTCCGCTGCGATCACTTCAATTTCTTCAATCGCCTCCAGCCCCATCTCGTATTTATCTCCGGGATAGCCGAGCGACGGACGGCTGCCGAGTCCCTGTGCCAGTACAGCTTCGGCCGCTGGATTCATCACATTGGTGGCCGGGTTCAGATTGAAACACTCACGGTCATGGATTTGGGTGTTGCGGGCGATCAGCGCGCCGACCTTTGCTGCGATCTGATCCGAAGAGGCAGCCGCAGTGCGCATTGCCAGCTCTTGTACTCGGGTTTCACACTGGGCAGGCACCCAATCACGTGGGGCAAGATGTATCATAGTAGCCTCCAATTTGGCACATAGGTTTATCTAACCCCACTCAACACCCCAAGCCCCCTTGCCAGCAAATCAGTTTTGCGAAAAAATAGGCTTAGAAAAACTAAGGCTAAGCTCATGCCCGTCTCTCCTCCCAGACCTAAGCAACTACCCATGACTGCGCTGCGCGCCTTTGAAACAGCAGCCCGGCTGGGCGGCTTTGCTGCCGCTGCACAAGAGTTGGGCATTAGTCCCGGTGCCGTGTCCGCCCATGTGAAAACACTGGAAGATAGCCTGCGTGCGCCACTCTTTCTGCGCAGCGCCAAAGGCGTCACACTGACGGCGCTAGGGGCGCGGGTGCTACCCGATTTCACCTCAGCGTTCGATCAGATGGGACAGGCCATGCAACTATTGCACAGCGAGGCCGCGCCGCAGGTTGTCCATATTGCTGCCCTGCCCGCCGTCGCCCAATTCTGGTTGTCGCCACGATTGCCTGCCCTGCGTGCAGCAGCGCCGGACATCGAAATCTCCATCACTGCAATGGAAATGCCGCCCAACTTAAAACGTGCGCCCTATGACTTGTGCCTGTTCTATGATGCCGCGCTAGGCGAAGAGGTCGCCCAAGATGGGATAACGCCGGTCTGCGCTCCTTCCTTTGCCGACCAGCTGCGCAGTCCCGCCGACCTGCAGCATGTCCCATGCCTGTCTGACAGTAGCTGGTCTAAGGATTGGGATCACTGGCTGCAGGCTGCCTGCCCCGACACCGCGATCACCCCGCGTGGACCAGAGTTTTCACTGTATGCCTTGGCGGTTGAGGAGACGGTAAATGGAGCGGGAGTGTTGATTGGCCATACAGCACTCATTGAGCGTCAGTTGAACAGTGGCGCGCTGGTTGCGCCATTCGAAACCGTGGTTTCGCTCCCACTTAGTTTGCGCCTATGGAGCCCTCGCCGCCATCGGCGCGGCAGCCCAGCCGGACAGGTGGCGCGCTGGCTAACTGGGGCTGGCCGTGTCCCCGATCTCTAGATCAGGAACCCGCCATCAGTGTCATCCCCAGCTTCTTCCATCAGCCGTGTCATATCTGGCACTGTAACATGACGCTTGCCTTGCAACTGAATGACGCCATCACGTTTTAGCGCCGACACCTGGCGGCTGACGGTCTCAAGGGTCAGACCCAAATAGTCGGCCATCGCCTCGCGGGTGAGAGGCAGGTCAAAAACCGTAGACACGCTGTTATTGTCAGGCGTCGTATTGCGGCGAGCAATAATGGACAAAAGGCTGGCGATTTTTTCGCGCGCGGTTTTACGCCCCAGCACCAACATCCATTCGCGGGCGGCGTCCAGCTCATCCAGCGTCATTTCCAACAACCGGTGTGCAATGTGCGGTGTCTTGCTCATCAACTCTTCGAACGGCTTTTTGCGGAAACAGCACATGACCACATCAGTTGTGGCCACAACATTATAGGCAGCCCCGTCACGTCCTGGCCGACCAACAAAATCGCTGGGCAGCAGTAGCCCCACCATCTGGGTCCGGCCGTCCTCCATGGTTTGGGTCAGGGTTGCAACCCCCGACACCACGGATCCGACAAAGCCCATTTTATCGCCGGACCAGATTACGGTCTGGCCCGCCTCATAGGTGCGGTAATATTTGATCGCGTCCAGCTCGACGAGCTCATCAGCGTTGCAGCGTGCGCAGACAGCGCGGTGACGGATTGGGCAATCACCGCATTTGCCTGCTGTAAAGTTTGGGGTATTCATCATCGGTCCCAATTGATCTGGGTCAAAGTTAGTCCTGTCGGACTTGAAGTAGATTATCCAAATGACACAGAAATCACAATTGGCCAAGCTCGGTTTATTCGATGCCAAAGTGCCGCGGTACACCAGCTACCCAACCTCACCTCATTTCAGCAACGATGTCGGGCCGGATCGATTTTCCGATTGGATTTCAACGATTAAGCCCAATAGCTCAATCTCGTTGTACATACATGTGCCGTTCTGCCGCAGACTTTGCTGGTTCTGCGCCTGCCGCACACAAGGCACCCAAAGTGATTCTCCGGTGCGCGCCTATCTAGAGGTGCTGAAAGCCGAGATCAAAATGTTGGGGCATATCCTTCCCGAAGGCGTAAAGCTTTCCCGCCTGCACTGGGGTGGTGGCACCCCGACCCTGCTGGCGCCAGATATGATGACGCAATTGGCCGGGTCCATTGCCGAGATCGCTCCGTTTGCCCCGGATGCTGAATTTTCAGTTGAGATCGATCCCAACGAGATCGACGAGGCCCGTCTTGATGCGCTGGCCGCCGCAGGCATGAATCGTGCGTCAATTGGGGTTCAGGATTTTGACGACGAGATACAAAAGACCATTGGCCGGATCCAAAGCTATGACATCACCCGCGACGCGGTTGAGATGATCCGAGCCCGGGGCATCACCAGCCTGAACGCTGATATTCTTTACGGCTTGCCGCACCAGTCACAACAACGGATGACAGAAAGTGTACAAAAGCTGCTGTCACTCAACCCAGACCGGGTGGCGCTATATGGCTACGCGCATGTTCCGTGGATGGCCAAACGCCAGCAGATGATCCCCTCCGAGGCCCTGCCCACACCGCAGGAACGGCTGGACCTCTATGATACCGCCCGCAAGCTGTTTCTTTGGGATAACTATGCAGAAATTGGCATCGACCATTTTGCCACTCAGACAGATGGCCTGACCGTTGCTCAGCAAACCGGCCAACTCAAACGCAATTTTCAGGGCTACACTGATGATCAGTCAGAAGTTCTTATCGGGTTGGGTGCCTCGTCTATTTCTCGCTTTCCGCAGGGCTACGCTCAGAACGCCTCTGCCACGTCGGCCCATACAAAGGCGATTCGTGCGGGCACGTTCTCGACGAGTCGCGGCCATACATTCCGAGGTGAAGACCGCCTACGCGCGCGACTGATCGAGGTCCTAATGTGTGATTTTCGGATCAACTCAGCAGAGATCCTGGCTGATTTCGACATCACACCAGCGGCGTTGCATCAGCTATACACAGACGCCACCAATCGCTTCCCCGAGATGCTGCAAATCTCGTCTCAGGGACTATACATCCCTGAAAAAGCCAGACCGCTCACGCGGATGATTGCCCGCAGTTTTGATGCTTACGATCTCAGCAAGACTGGACACTCTTCGGCGATCTGATGATTTTAAACTATTAACGTAACTAAGCCCGGCCAACACTCGGCCGGGCAGATCCTGTCACCTTGCCGCAGTCAGCAATGTACGCGTGTACTCATGCTTAGGGTTGGCAAAGACATCCTCGGCCATGCCAGTCTCCACCACATCGCCTTGCTTCATCACCATCACTTTGTGCGACATCGCCCGCACCACGTTCAAATCATGCGAGATAAACAGATAGGCCAGCCCATGGCGCCGCTGCAGGTCCCGCAGCAAATCAACGATCTGTACTTGCACAGTCATATCCAGCGCAGACGTCGGCTCATCCAGAACCACGAGCTTGGGTCGCAGCACCATCGCGCGGGCAATGGCTATGCGCTGACGTTGACCACCTGAAAACTCATGTGGGTATCGATCCATCGCAATCGGATCCAAACCCACCTCTGTCATGATATCTGCAACCAAATCACGTGGATCACGGTCTGGCTCGATTTTATGTATCCCCACACCCTCAGCAATGATCTGGGCGCAGGTCATCCGTGGCGACAACGATCCAAACGGATCTTGAAATACGATCTGCATGTCCTTGCGAAGCTGCCGCAAATCTTTGGTCGAGTACTTGCGCAGATCGTCACCGTGAAAGCTCACTCCACCCTCAGAGGCGATCAATCGCATAATGGCCAATGCCATTGTTGTCTTGCCCGAGCCACTTTCGCCGACAATGCCCAATGTTTCGCCAGCCCGAACGGAGATCGACGAGGCGTTGACCGCCTTGATGTAACCAACTGTCCGCTTAAAAAACCCGCGTTGAATGGGGAACCAAACTTTCAACTCGTCGGTCCGGATCAGTTCCTGAGCTTTTTCGGGCACCGGCTCCGGATGGCCAGAAGGTTCGGCCGCCAGCAACATCTGGGTGTAAGGGTGTTGTGGGTTACCAAAAATCTCAGCCGTTGGGCCGGCCTCCACGATCTCGCCATCCTTCATCACGCAGACCTTATCGGCGATGCGGCGCACGATGTTCAGATCATGGGTAATGAACAACAACCCCATGCCTTCGCTGGCTTTCAAGTCGCCCAGCAGGTCCAGGATCTGAGCTTGGATCGTCACATCCAGCGCTGTGGTTGGTTCGTCGGCGATCAACACGTCTGGCTTGTTGGCCAACGCCATCGCAATCATCACACGCTGACGTTGTCCGCCAGATAGCTGATGTGGATAGGCCCCAAGCCGATCCTCGGCATCCCGGATGCCAACCTTTGCCAATAGTTCCAGGATCAGCGCCCGCGCCGCCGCGCCCGCCAAACCCTGATGCAACGCAATAGACTCGGCCAGCTGCTTTTCGATCGTATGCAGAGGGTTCAACGAGGTCATCGGTTCCTGAAAAATAAAGCTGATGTCATTGCCACGCACCTCCATCAACCGCTGGTCATCAGCGCCAATCATTTCCTGACCGTCGTAGAGAACAGATCCCTCAACAGAGGCACTGTCACCCAGCAACGAAACCGTCGACAAAGCTGTGACAGATTTTCCTGAGCCACTTTCCCCAACCAGCGCCACGGTTTCACCACGATCAACTGTAAAGGAAACACCTTTGACCGCCATCGATGACTTGCCGTCCTGGCGGAATGAAACACGCAGGTCGTTCACTTGTAAAAGCGCGCTCATGAGAAGGTCTTTCTGGGATCAAATGCATCGCGCACGCCTTCGAAAATGAAGACCAGCAGCGACAGCATGATGGCAAAGGTGACAAACGCAGTGAACGCCAGCCAGGGCGCCTCAAGGTTCTGTTTCGCCTGCAGGGTCAACTCACCCAGTGATGGCGCAGACGCAGGCAGACCAAATCCTAGGAAATCCAGCCCTGCCAGCGTGCCAATGGTACCGGTGATAATGAAGGGCATAAAGGTCAGCGTTGCCACCATCGCGTTTGGCAGCATGTGCCGGAACATAATGGTCACGTTGCTTACCCCGAGCGCCTTGGCAGCCCGGACGTATTCCAGATTTCGAGCCCGCAGAAATTCAGCGCGCACCACGCCCACAAGGCCCATCCATCCGAACAAGATCATCAACCCAACAAGCAACCAAAAGCTGCGACCAAGAATGGCAAACAGGATAATGATCACATAGAGTTGCGGTGTTCCTGACCAAATTTCGATAATCCGCTGGAACACCAAATCGGTCCAGCCGCCAAAGTAGCCCTGTATTGCGCCAGCCAGAATGCCAATCACGCTGGAGACGCCGGTGACGATCAGGGTGAATAAGATCGACAACCGGAACCCATGGATCACCCGCGCCAGTACATCGCGCTTGGTATCGTCAGTCCCCAACCAGTTCTGTGAATTGGGTGGCAGAGGCGCAGCCCCGGGGCGGTCTACGGTCGTGTTGTAGGAATAGGGAATGAGTGGCCACAGGGTCCAGCCTTTGTCAAACCCTTCCGCTTGGTAACTGCCTGCGCCTATCTCTTCAATGATACCCTCGGGATCATCAAAACAGTCTTGGATCCCGCCCGATACGATCAGGCATTCAACTTCGGGATCACGATAGATAGCTTCTGTCTGAAAATCGCCACCAAAGGCGGTTTCAGGATAGAAGTTGAACACCGGCGCAAATATTTCGCCGCGATAGCTCACCAGAATCGGTTTGTCGTTGGCAATAAACTCGGCAAAAAGGGTGAGGCCAAACAGCACTGAAAAGATGATCAGCGACCAGAATGCACGTCCATTACGGCGAAAATTGCGCCAACGGCGTTGGTTAAGCGGAGACATAGCCATCTGTTATCCCTCCCGCTTTTCAAAGTCGATGCGCGGATCAACCAGCACATACATCAGATCGGAAATAATCCCTACAACCAGTCCCAAAATGCCAAAGACAAACAATGTGCCAAAAATCACCGGGTAATCACGGGCAACGGCGGCCTCAAAGCCCATACGCCCAAGGCCATCGAGCGAGAAAATGGTTTCGATAATAATCGATCCACCAAAAAAGACGCTGACAAACACCGCAGGGAAACCGGCAATCACAATAAGCATCGCGTTGCGGAACACATGGCCGTACAACACTTTGCTTTCGCTTAGCCCCTTGGCCCGAGCAGTGATCACATACTGCTTCTTGATCTCATCCAGAAACGAGTTCTTGGTCAACAGCGTCAGGGTCGCAAAAGCGGCGATTGTCGACGCCAAGACGGGCAGCGCAATGTGCCAGGCATAATCGGCAATCTTACCAAACAGGCTCAGGCTTTCCCAATTGTCTGATGTTAAGCCCCGCAGCGGAAAAATCTGCCAGTATGACCCACCGGCGAACAGGACCAGCAGCAGAATGGCAAACAAGAAACCGGGAATAGAGTAAGCCGCGATGATTGCTGCGCTGGTCCATGTATCAAAACGGCTGCCATCACTGATTGCCTTGCGAATGCCCAGCGGAATCGACACCAAATAAGCGATCAATGTTGACCACAGGCCAAGCGAAATCGAAACTGGCATTTTTTCCAGAACCAGATCCAGCACGCTGATTTTGCGGAAATAACTCTCGCCAAAATCCAAACGTGCATAATTCCCCAGCATTAGAAAGAACCGTTGCAACGGTGGCTTATCCAGCCCGTATAGTTCTTCCAGTTCTTTGATTAGCTCGTCTGGCAAGCCACGAGACCCGACATAGCTATCATTTCCACTGTCTCGCATGGTCTCCACATCCGAGCCCCCGCCGGCAAACCCTTCGAACACATCTCCCCCGCCCTGCATTTCGGCGATTGCCTGCTCAACGGGACCACCTGGAACAAATTGCACCATGGCAAAATTGATCACGAGGATGCCAAACAGCGTGGGAATCACCAGAAGCAAGCGGCGGAGGATATAGGCGGCCATGACCGGCGCCTACCGCAACACGCCAGAGGTAACCAACGCCGCAGCGCGGTCCTCGTCGATCCACCACAGGTCATCAAAGCCCAGCGCATACGGCGGCAAGTTGTCCGGGAAGCTATACATATCCCAATAGGCCACCCAGTACTTGCCCAGGTACCAGGTCGGAATCATAATCCGTTTGGACAACAATACCCGGTCCAGCGCCCGCACATTTGCATGTAGTTCTTCGGTGGTTTTTGCTTGGACAATATTGTCGATAAGCGGCTCGATATCAGGACCATGCACACCAGTTGGGTTGAACAGAGAGTAGGACGCCGCCTCTTCGCCGAATTTCTGATACAATCCCGTCGAGGGTTGCAAAGAATTTCGATAGCCCGCCACCATCATGTCAAAATCACGGTCACGACGCCGTGCAGTAAACTGCGCATTGTCGATCCGGTTGTATTTAGCATCGACACCCATAACGACCAGATTGTCGACATAAGGCTGAATGATCCGGTCTAGCGTTGGCTGATCCGATAGGAATTCAACTGACAGGGTTTGGCCATCCGCATTGCGGCGAATACCATCATCCCCGACAGCCCATCCCGCTGCGTCCAAAAGTTTCATGGCCTTCCGTATATTACGACGATCATTCTGACGTTTGGAGCTGGATTCATGGGCGGTGATAACCTCCTCAGTCAAGATCGCTGGGTCGAGAGCATCACCTAAACTTTGCAACACTTCCAACTCGCGACCTTCTGGCACTCCCGTGGCCTGAAGCTCACTCCCCTGCCAAAACGAATGGCGCTGCTGAAAGAGCCCATACTGCAAGCTTTCGTTGGTCCATTCAAAATTATAGGCCAGCTGCATTGCCGCTCGTACTTGAATGTCCTGAAACTGTGGCCGATCCAGATTGAACACAAAGCCACTTGCACCCGGCACGTCGCCGTCAAAGAAATCACCTTTCACAACGTTTCCAGCGTGCATCGCAGGGAAGTCATAGGCGGTCGCCCAGCTTTTGGAGTTATTTTCCTGACGCAGAGTAAAGGCCCCGGATTTGAACCCCTCCATGGCCGCAACAGAATCGGTGAAATATTCAATGCGGATACTGTCATAGTTGTGGCGACCAACATTCACATTGATGTTGTCGCCCCAATAATCCGGGTTCCGCTTATAGACCACACGCCGGTTGATGTCATAGCTGTCCAGCATATAGGGGCCCGACCCGATACCCGGATCTAGGCGTGGCTCATCCAAACGGCGGTTTTCGGGATCTGCTTCAAACCAGGCTTTGGAGTAAATCGGCGTTCCACCAACCTGTGAAATCATCGCACGCTTGGGGAAATCAGGAGAAAAATAGAATTTCACCCGATGTGGACCCAACGCCTCGGCCTTGGGGATACGTTTACGCACTGCATCAGCGTAAGATTTCAAACCTTGGTCCAGCAGCAGATTATGAGAGAACACCACATCATCGGCGGTGACCGGGGAACCGTCAGAGAATACCGCCTCGGGGCGCATATTAAAAATGACCCAATCCTGGCTTTCAGGGTACTCTAGGCTTTCCGCCACCAACCCATAGTATGAAGCCGCTTCATCATAAGATGGCGTCAACAGTGATTCAAAATGCTCGGTCGAGCGCGCAGCACCACGCCCTTTGCGGGTGTAGGGGTTAAAGCTGTCGAACGTCCCCTGCGCCCCATAAGACAATTGGCCACCGCGAGGTGCATCTGGGTTCACATAATCGAAATGTGCAAATCCTGCCGGATACTTCAAATCGCCAAATTCAGAAAACCCATGGCTGGTGATGATTTTCTCTTCAGCTTGCAAGAAACTGGCAAACCCCAGAGCCAATATCAGCCCCATGACCATCACACTCAGGGCCCGCTGTCGCGCCCTATTGTCAATCACGCGGGCTCGTACAACGCTACGGGGTGTGCTCATCTGCTAATCCTCCGATGCCCGCGTCTTTTTGATCGGGCCTGTCCCGGTTAAGCTAAAGGCCGGGCGTGGTAACTTTCAAGTTGAAATAACGTGATTTTTTCCCGCAGCAACCGCAATTGACGAATGAATTTAAACGCTCTGCGCGGAAAATCGCTGCAAATTACCTGCCAAATTCAAGCAACAAATAGAAAAGGGCCGCAGCAAAAGCAGCGGCCCTTTGATCTTAAAGTCCAGTAAGACAGAACGGCTTAACCGTCCAGGCTGTCCAGATATGCGATCAGGTTAACCCGGTCGCTCTGTTTTTTCAGGCCCGAGAAACTCATTGTTGTCCCGGACACATAGCTTTTTGGTTTGGCCAGGAAAGCGTCCAGACGCTCAGCGGTCCAATCACCGCCAAAGCCAGCCATTGCAGCCGAGTACCCAAACCCAGCAGCGCCGCCAACTGCGCGGTCAACCACGCCATACAGGTACGGACCAGTGGCGTTATCGCCATCTTCCAGTTTGTGACAAGCTGAACATTTCTTGAAGACTTTGGCGCCTTTGCCAACGTCAGCCCCAGCCATCAACTCCTCAAAGTTGACCTCCGCCACTTCTTCTTGTTCACCTGCCTCTTCCAGCTCAATCACATAGGACGCCTCACCGTGGCTATCCATATGATAAATTTCTTCTGCAGCCCATTTGCCCAAAAGGAGAACCAGGAACGCGCCGCAGAGTCCTGCAGCCGCTTTGGTAAGGGTCATCGTGTCAAACATGATCGCGAGTCCATTTTCTATAACTGAGGGGGTGTCTAAGGCTTCCCCCGGCAACTGGCAAGGTATAGACAACGCGACGAAATGCCCTTTTAAAGATCTTTTGCACGGAAGTCGCACAAATGACCCGGAAAATTGCCATTCAGGGGGAGCTGGGCTCCTATAGTCACGAGGCCTGCCGCAATGCGCGGCCCGGATTTGAGGTGCTGCCCTGCCGTACATTTGAGGATGCCATCGATGCCGTCCGCGGTGGGAACGCTGATCAGGCGATGCTACCAGTTGAAAATTCGACCTATGGTCGGGTCGCTGATATCCACCGCCTACTACCTCATAGCGGGCTGCATATCGTCGACGAGGCCTTTGTTCGCGTTCATATCAATCTGCTGGTGGTACCGGGGGCAACCTTGGAAGACGTACAGGAAGCACATTCGCATCTGGTGCTCTTGCCGCAATGCGCCGGCTTTCTGCGTGAACACAGTATTCGCGGTCGTGTCAGCCCCGACAACGCCCGTGCCGCCCGCGAAGTCGCTGAACGTGGTGACATTCACCACGCCGCTCTGGCCAGCGAACTGGCAGGTGAAATTTATGGGCTGGACGTGAAGGCCCGCCATATCGAAGACGAAGGCAACAATACAACGCGTTTTGTGATTATGTCACCCGAGCTCGATACAAGTCGGCGTGGCGCCCATGGCATGATCACCAGTTTTGTATTTCAGGTCCGCAACATCCCTGCAGCGCTATACAAAGCGATGGGCGGTTTTGCCACCAATGGCGTCAACATGACCAAACTGGAAAGTTACATGGTCGACGGTTCCTTTACCGCCACCCAATTTTATGCTGACATCGACGGGCACCCGGACGATGCAAATGTCCAGCTGGCGTTGGATGAGTTGGCATATTTCACAACCAACATCGAAATCCTGGGCGTGTTTCCAGCCGACAACGGCAGATTCTAACGATCAAAGTTTGTGTAGGGTGTGTGCTGGCACGCACCTGCCCTGCACCGCCTTTTGTGTAAAGGTGCGTGCAAGCACGCACCCTACATTTTTCAGGCCGTCCGGCTCAGCCGCTCTTCGGTCAGTTTGGCAAATTCCGCGACACGCAACTTGTAGCGCTTGGTCAGCTTGCTTTTGGCCAGCTTCAGCGATTGCACCAGCAACCGCCCGGGCAGAGTTCTCGGCTTCAGCTCAAGCGTAACCACCATCCGGGTGCGCCGGGGAGACAAGGCCAACAACTCCACGTCGAGCCCGCCCTCAATCCCGCCGCCTTCTGCGGACAGCCGCATTCCGGTCACCGGCTCGTACTCGGCCAGCTTCAGGTGCAATTCACGGCTCTTACCGCGATACAGAAACTGCACATCCCAGCCAAGTCCGCTGGCCGGCGCCGCGACATCGCCCATGCGCTGCACTTCAACCCCGCGGCGAATAGCCGACCGTTCAAAGCTTTCAAATTCACTGAGAACGGCAAAAACCTCGGCAATGGGAGCCTCGATGTCTTCCTTGCTCACAAATTTCATGGTGTCCCCATCAATTTAATTTTCATCACAACTATCGAATGTGACGTTCTTATTCGTCTCAATCCAGCCTATCCGCAAGCCAGTTCTGTAACAAGAAATGTGCAATTGAACCTTTTCGGGCCGCACTGATTCTGGGATGTTCGCTGGCAAACACCATCATCATATCAGCGCGACTGACCCAAAGCGCATCTTCAATCTCTGTGGTATCAATGGTTAATTCGCGCTCCAGCGCAAGACCTGCACAGCCAAACATCAACGACATTGGAAACGGCCAGGGCTGGCTGGACAGATAGCTGACAGCCCCCACTCGTACGCCTGCTTCTTCAAACACTTCACGACGCACGGCGGCTTCCAGGGTTTCGCCAGGTTCAACAAAGCCGGCCAGTAGCGAATACATCCCTTCGGGCCAACCCGGTGACCGCCCCATCAGCACCGAATCTCCATGTGTGATCAGCATGATCACCACCGGATCCGTGCGTGGAAAATGTGAGGCGTTGCAGTCCGGGCAATTGCGTTGCCACCCCGCCTGAGCAACCGCGCTGGCTGCACCACAGCGGGCACAGAACTGGTGGCTGTGGTGCCAGGCCAGAACGGCCTTGGCCGTCGCTGCCAGTTCGGCCTCAAGTGGCGTCAGGAACGCCATCATCCGGCGCAATTCAGTAAACACGTCACCAACCGGCAGGTCGGGGTGATGCTGTTCGCTGGCATCGGCAAAGCTGGCCAGCATGGCCTGATCCAGCGCATCAGGCTGCCAATCGCTCATATCGCAGGCGAACTGTGGTGCACCCTTCGGTGTCAGCCCCAGAAAAATTGCTTGGCTTTGGCGCGCCTGCGCCAAGGGGTGATCTGTTGGTATCATAGCCAGTTGATCCGGAGACGATCCGCGCCCGCTGCGGCGGGAAAGTGGTTTACCCTGCCATATCAACATCACCTCAGCCTGCGGATCTGCCCAGGCCGCTGCCAGTGCTTTGGGATCTTCACGCAAATGAGCAGCCCGATCCAGACCTCCACCGCCAAAGGTCACCTGTTCTGCTCGCTTCACCTTGCGCTCCCTAGACTATTCTCAAGTAACAGCACCGCCTCTTGGCAGCACACTTGCCGATATTTCTGCCAGATGTGCACTTTTAACGTAACACTAACAGTGTCGCACCTTGCACATGGACTGCCACACATTAAGATCAAAGTCCAAGCCGGAACCCGCGAGAATAAGCATCTCGGGATTGGCCTATGGGCAGTTTGTGTTAACTTTTTTGTAATTGTGGCTGGGCAGAGCCCCGGATCACTGGTTTCAACACATGGAAGGACGGCGTCCAGTAGGACGTCGCGAACAAATCAGGCGTCAGGCGCATCGAACAGTGACAGAACGTGACCTCTCCAACCCTAATCACCCGGTCTCATTGCGAGTTCTGGCAACAACCGATCTGCACATGAATCTTTTGGGGCACGACTATTATTGCGATCGAACGAACCCTGGCATTGGCCTGTCACGTACTGCCAGTCTGATTTCCCAGGCCCGATCCGAAGCCGCCAGCATGGGCGCGGCCACCTTGTTGCTGGACAATGGCGATGGGTTGCAGGGCACACCACTTGGAGAGCAGCCCGATGCAGCGTCCCAGCATCCTTTGATGCGGGCGTTTCAGGTGCTGGGCTATGATGCGATTGGCCTTGGAAACCATGACTTCAACTACGGGATCGAAGCTCTGAGCCGGGCATTGCAGACTGCACCTTGTCCGGTGATCTGCTCAAACATGACAGCGGCAGACGATGCAACACAGCTGCCATTTGTCGGCTCAGCCATTCTAGAACGCGAGATTCTAGACGCGCCCAAGGCGCCACCCATCAAAATCGGCCTGTTATCAGTGTTGCCAGTGCAAACCCTGCGATGGGACGCACATCTGCTCGAAGGACGGGTGCAGATTGCGGATATGGTGCAGGCGGCACGACAAACGGCAACCACTCTGCGCGCTGCGGGTTGCGATCTGGTCATCGCTCTGGCGCATACCGGGCTGGGTCACGTTACTGGCCCGGGCTGCGAAAACGCTTTGCGTCCACTGGCTCTGGTTGGTGAAATAGACGCCTTGGTCGGTGGTCACACCCACTTGCTCCTGCCCGATCCCGACACAGTTTTCACCAAACCCGTTGTCATGCCCGGTGCATTTGGATCGCATTTGGGGGTCATTGACCTGCAAATGCAACATGGCCCCGACGGGTGGCAGCTTGCAGGATGGGACTGCGCGTTACGGGCCATTGCTCACCGTGATAGCGAGGGTCGGCTTACCCCATTGGTAGATGAAGATCCGGTGCTCACCACTGCCCTTGCAAAGGACCATATCGCCACCCGTGCCCGGATGGATCAGCCCGTTGGTCACAGCTCGCAAGCACTGCACTCATACTTTACCTTTTTTGCGCCAGATCAGGCTCTGGCTCTGGTAGCCAACGCGCAGGCAGCAGCGCTTCGCCCGTTGCTTTCGGATCGCGCCGAGGCCGATCTGCCGCTGCTGTCAGCGGTGTCTCCCAACAAGTACGGTGCCCGTTCCGGCCCGGATTATTACACCGACGTGGCCGCCGGCCCGTTGTGTCGCCGTCATGTGGCGGACCTGCATGTATTCCCCAACGAATTACGCGCGGTTGTTCTTTCTGGGGCGCAAGTTCTGGATTGGCTTGAAATGTCAGCGGGCCTTTTCAATCAGGTTTCCCCCGGGACCAGTGACACTGCACTGGTCAACCCAGACCGGGCCGGGCATCACTTTGATGTCTTACATGGGCTCCACTATCAGATAGATGTTTCAGCCCCTCCCCGCTTTCATGCCTCAGGCCAGCTGGCTGATATCCAGTCCCACCGCATTCGCAACGCCACCTGGAACGGGCAACCATTGGATAAAACCCAGCAGTTCGTGGTTGCAGTCAACAGCTACCGCGTGGGTGGTGGTGGCAATTTCAACATGGTGCAGCAGGCACGACAAATATCCCTGCCCCGGCGACCGATACAGTTGGCGATCTACGATTACCTGAACAGCACCCCACCAGCCGAGCCTTTGGCCATAGCCGCCTCCCCTTGGCAACTGGCCAGCCTCCCCGGAACCGAGGTTCTCGCTTTTACCGGCCCCGCCGCCCGGCCCCACCTAGGCGAGTTGGACCATCTGAGCCTCCCACCAGCGGAGCCAACCGCAGACGGTTTCCTCAGGTTGCGACTGCCGCTGTAGATGTACCCGACACGCCGCTTGTCTTTCGCGGCGCAGCACCCTATATCGAGATTCGAGAGGTTGGCGCGGGCAAGCGCCTCGCCAACCTGGTCAGATCCGGAAGGAAGCAGCCACAACGAGCCCCGCTTGGGTCGATGTCCAGCCTCTCACTTTATCTCTGCGCAGCACGCGCAGGTTCGCAAAACCGGGGCTTTGCTCCCACAGCCTGATTGGAGGGCCTGATGATTGTAGCAGTACCGACCCCTCAGGCAGCGCACTCCTGATCCGGCCATCCGCCGTTTCCCTGCCTGAACACCACTCCTGTTGTGATGCGCTATCGCCATCACTTGGGTCTTTCTACGTTCAATTGCAGGCAGAGCCATGACTCTTACCTATACAGACCTTGGATGGTCTGACTTTTTTCAATCTCAACAAGACGCTGACGGCGACCTAACGCCCTATCGCATCTCGGCTGTTCACCGCGACAAACTAACCGGCCTTTCACCTAACGGCCAAATCCAGCTACTGCCCGACCGTCTGACTGGCGAATTTGCAGTGGGCGACTGGGTTCTGGCCAATGCGGCAGATCAGGTTTGCGAACGGTTGGAACGACAAACAGAGCTAAGCCGCCGCGCCGCCGGAACCGACGCCCGCGTGCAGCTGATTGCCGCCAATGTCGATGTGCTGTTCATCACCACGTCCTGCAATGCTGACTTCAACCTTGCCCGGTTGGAACGGTATTTGGCTCTGGCACATCAATCTGGTTGTTACCCGGTAGTCGTGCTCACCAAAGCCGATGTTGGCGAAGACGCTGCCGACTTCCGGGTCAAGGCAGAATCCCTAGCCCCGGCCCTCTCGGTGCTGACACTCAACGCCAAAGATCCTGACGACCTCAAACAGCTGTTAGACTGGGTCAAGCCCGGTCAAACAGCCGCTTTAGTTGGGTCATCCGGTGTTGGCAAAACCACCCTGACCAACGGCCTGACCGGCAGCGCAGATGCGGTGCGTGATATCCGCGAAGATGACGCCAAAGGCCGCCATACCACCACCGCCCGCTACCTACGCCGCATGGTCCACGGTGGCTGGCTGATCGACACCCCCGGGATGCGCGCCCTGCGAATCAAGGACGCCGACGAAGGGGTTGAAGAGGTCTTTTCCGATATCACCGAAACCGCCCAGAGCTGCCGGTTCAGCGATTGCGCCCATAACGGCGAGCCCGGCTGCGCCGTCGTTGCCGCTGTTAAGGACGGCTCTTTGGAACAGGAACGCGTGGTTCGCTGGCAAAAGCTACAACGCGATGAAGAGCGAAATTCCGAAACCCTGCTGCAATCGCGACGTCGCGACAAAGGCTTCGGAAAGATGGTCAAATCGATGAAACGCGACCACAAAGGGCGCAAGGGGTACTAGCCTCACCCCAAAGGCGTGCCCGTTTGGGCGCGCCTTATTCCGGTATCAATGTCGGCCAAAGGGCTGCATTTCGGCGGGCAAAAGCCCCTAAGTGACCCACCTTCTTCAACCCAAAATCCTGCGGCTTCAGTTCTGTTCTGGTCTGCTCCACATCACCATAAACCTCTCCCAACCGCCATACGCAGGCAGGGGGAATCATTTCGTCGTCACTCAGCGCAAATAAATCCACCGGGACATCCCAGCTCTGCCAGTCCGGCAGCGGCAACCCAGCCCCGACCTCGGGCAGATAGCTCCCCGGTGTGGTGCACCACTTGCGCCATTGCCAGTAAACGCTGGCCGGCAGGTCCGCGCCCAATCCTAATGCCCGACCCGGCAAATAACCCATCAGTTTGACCGCCAGCGGAACATGCCCAAACCAAAAACTCAGTGCCAAAGCACGATACGGCCATGGGTGGTCATTGTGATGGACCAATCCACCAGCGACCACGATCATTCTGGAAATATCCTCAATCCCGTCCTGTAACGGCATCAACATCGCCCCTAGCGAGTGTCCAATGACCCACAGTGGCGCTTCAGGATAATGACGCCGCATTTCGTCGCGCGCTGCTGGCTGCTCTACCATCGACCAGCGCGCCATCGTGGCATCTGAGCGACGTATAGAGCGTTGTGCAGACTCGCCAAAGTCACTGTAATCATAAGTCAGGCAGGCCATTTCCCGCTCTTCCGTCAGCCAGCGGGCAAAATGCCGATAAAACCTCTGCGGTACCCCGGTTGCCCCATTTAGGACCACCACAGCACGCGGAATTCCCTTGGGCCGATAAAGGCGCCCTGTCAGCTCGACCCCGCCTGCATCAAAGCGCAATTGGTCAGCCTGATCCTCGGCATCCGGATCAAAGTTTTCGAAATCTAGCACATCACATCCCTTCTAGACCGATTGGTCCACACGACATCTCTGGACCAATCGGTCTAGGCATGTCAAGGTGGCAAAATGAATGATGTATCCCCTCCAAAAAAAGCCGCCAAACCCAGGCCGACCAAAGATCGACTGATCCGTGCAGCGGCGCATTTGTTTAGCAATCGGGGATATCACGGGGTTGGCCTGGCCGAGATCCTGGCCGAAGCTCAGGCCCCTAAGGGCTCGCTGTATCACCATTTCCCAAATGGAAAATCTGATCTAGCCATGGCCTCGGCGACCTGGGCATCGGATCAGATTTTGCTGCTGGTTGCCGCATCTTTTGAACCCTCCGTCAGTTTTAAAGATGGTGCGGAAACCCTCTGTCAAAAGCTGGCGGAGTTGTTTGACTCAGCAGGAAAATGGTGTGGCTGCCCGGTCTCTTCAACCCTGTTCGAAGGGCCCGACAACTCAGAGTTCCACCGCCATGCGGCCCATCTCTTTGAAGGCTGGATTACAGAAGTCGAATACCACGCCCATCGTCTCGGATTGGCCGAGGAGGACTCCGTTGCAACTGCACAGAAGTTCTATATCCTGTTGCAAGGCGGCTGGCAGCTGGCACGGATGCGCCGTTCTGCCGATGTGCTCCGGTCCCTGCCTGCGATTCTATAGGGAAGCCTTAGGGGCCTGCCATTTGCACGATCCGAAACGGTCAGATCCCCTTCACTCTTCGCCGACCATAGGCCCATTGCAACTGTTCGGGGGTCTCGACAGCGCAGGGCCGAACAGCCCGTAGTCGGTCCAGTGCCAGCTCTGGTCGCTCGCCACATTCGATCATCAACCGCAGAACCACCATCCCCGACCGACCACAGCCACCGCGGCAATGCACCAGAACCCGGCCACCCCCGACCAAGGCCTTACGCGCCATATGGCTGGCGGCTGGCCATTTCGACAGAACTTTGGCGGATGGCGTGCCGAAATCAGGCACCGGCAAGTGCACCCAACGACTGGCCATGCTCTGAATGTCAGTGCCCAATGTGCCCCCACCCACGGCAACGTGCTCGGCCTCGGTGGTCATTGAGATCACAATCCCCGGCTTCCAGTCGTGAATATGCTCCAGATCGCCACGGTAATCTCCTCCAGCACCAGGCAATGGGCAGAGCGCCAGAATGCCATCCGCCACCGACAGGGCGTGGATCACCAAACTGCTGCCGCCCTGATTGCTTTCCTCGCCCAGCATCGCCTCTCCTGCCACTGCCATCGCCGCATGCCTATTGAAGACATTGCGCCCGACTGTAGCCCGACCAATCATTTGTACCAAAACAAATTCACCATGCAGCCCGCAGAGCCGCAACAGCGGTGGACGAAACCGTCAGGCTTGCATACCCTGCGCCAAACAAGATTTACCCCGAATCCGGCACGAGTACATATGAGCGACACATCCAACGACGCAGGCATTGAGGCCGGACCTAGCCAATACCAGGTTCTGGCCCGCAAATACCGCCCCGAGACCTTTGCCGATCTCGTCGGTCAGGATGCCATGGTGCGGACGCTGAAAAACGCATTTGAGGCCGATCGTATTGCCCAGGCCTTTATCATGACCGGGATTCGCGGCACCGGTAAAACCACCACGGCCCGGATTATCGCCAAGGGGATGAACTGTATCGGCCCGGATGGCACCGGCACCCCGACAACCGAACCCTGCGGTGTTTGCGAACACTGCACCGCCATCATGGAAGGCCGTCATGTCGACGTGATGGAAATGGATGCCGCCAGTCGCACCGGCGTTGGTGATATTCGCGAAATCATCGATTCGGTCGCCTATCGCGCTGCCTCTGCCCGTTACAAGATCTACATCATCGATGAGGTCCACATGCTGTCGACCAGCGCGTTCAACGCGCTGCTTAAGACGCTGGAAGAACCGCCAGCACATGTGAAATTCATCTTTGCCACCACCGAAATCCGCAAGGTGCCCGTTACAGTTCTATCGCGCTGCCAGCGCTTTGACCTGCGCCGGATTGAGCCCGAGGTGATGATTGCTCTGATCAGCAAGATCGCCAATGCCGAAGGCGCGCAGATCTCTGACGACGCGCTGGCGCTGATCACCCGCGCCGCCGAAGGTTCGGCTCGCGATGCGACCTCCTTGCTGGATCAGGCGATTTCTCATGGCGCAGGCGAAACCAGCGCCGACCAAGTGCGCGCCATGTTGGGCCTCGCCGACCGCGGCCGGGTGCTGGACTTGATCGACATGATCCTGCGTGGCGATGCAGCCGCCGCCCTGACCGAGCTGGGCTCGCAGTACGCCGAGGGTGCCGACCCGCTGGCAGTGTTGCGCGATCTCGCCGAAATCACCCACTGGGTATCGGTCGTGAAGATCACCCCGGACGCAGCCGAAGACCCAACAATTTCACCAGATGAACGCGCGCGCGGTAGCAAAATGGCTGAAGCCCTGCCGATGCGGGTGCTGACCCGCATGTGGCAGATGCTGCTCAAGGCGCTCGAGGAAGTCTCGGCTGCACCCAACGCCATGATGGCGGCTGAAATGGCAGTGATCCGCCTGACCCACGTCGCTGATCTGCCCAGCCCCGAAGAACTGATCCGCAAGCTGCAGGACATGCCAACCCCACCTCCTGCCGCCCCACCATCTGGGCCTGGCGGTGGTATGGCAAGCGGTGGCGGCGCCGCCCAAGGGAGCGCATATTCCAACGCCCTATCCGGCGCCGGTGGCCCCGTTGCGTCCGGCGGCAACGGCACAACGCTGGCCCTTGCGCCACAGGCTGATGCCGCTTTGGCCAAATACCCAACATTTGAACATGTGGTCGAACTGATCCGCACCAATCGGGACGTAAAGCTGCTGGTCGATGTCGAAACCGGCGTACGACTGGTGTCTTATCAACCGGGGCGCATCGAATTCACACCGACGGACAGCGCACCCTCCAATCTGGCGGCGCGGCTAGGATCAAACCTGCAAAACTGGACCGGCAGCCGGTGGGCCGTTGCAATTGTCTCGGACGGTGACGCCCAGACCATTGCGGAAAAAAGCGACGCCGCCGAAAACGCCCTGCGGGCCGAAGCAACCTCCCACCCGCTGGTGCAGGCCGTTTTGGAAAAATTCCCCAAAGCCAAGATCACTCGCATCCGCACCGCCGAGGAACTACAGGCCGAAATCGCCGCCGATGCGCTGCCAGAGGTCGAGGACGAATGGGATCCGTTCGAGGACGGCTGATTTTCAGCCGCCCCCTCAGGTAGGCCATCAAGCGATAGCGTCATCCGTTTTCACCACTTTGGCGTAGCCCATTGCCAGTGGTGCCATAAAGGCAGCGTGAACCTGAACCGCGCTCAACTCCACTTCATCAAAACTCATTTCTTTGGCCCCGCAGGCGTCCTCAACCACTGTGACATGGAACCCAAAGTCAGACGCCGCCCGCGCAGTTGCGTCGATGCACATCTGGCTCATCGCGCCGCAAATGGTGACAGCTTCGACCTCGGCCTCGCGCAACAAGTCTAGCAGCCCTGTTTCGTAGAAACTGTTGGCGCGCGCCTTGGTCAACACGGGTTCGCCCGTTTTCGGGGCCACCGAACTATGGATCTCGGCACCCTCAGTTCCCGGCCGGAAAAACGGTGCTTCGGGTGAGGCATTTTCATGCCGGATATGAACCACCAAATAGCCCTGCTTGCGCGCATCAGCCAGCAGGGTAGCAGCATTACCTGAAACGCGCTCCATCTGGTGCAGCGTCCAATCGCCGCCTTCAAAATAGTCATTCTGGATATCCACAATTATCAGCGCTGTCTTGGGCATCGTTCTCTCCTTGATGCGGTTACTCCTCCTTTTTGGACCGGGTTGACCCGTGGAACGATTGGCAGATATGACAATTTCTATGCCAAACACGCCAAACCCCATCCTTACGCTGGTAGACTACCCCGGTGTCCAACGCTCTGCCCTTTGGGGGCTGGCGGATATGTTCGCGCTGCTCCCGCGTTTGCAGGACGAACAATCTGGGCCTGATGTCCGCATTGTCAGCCAAGTCGACCCTGCCCCCAGCCCCTGCGACGCCTTTGTCTTTCCGCCCTCAATTGACAACAGTCAGGGCACCGAAGCACCGCAACTCCTGGATTGGGCCGTCACGCAACATCACGCTGGCGCACTGGCCTGTTCCGTCTGTGCCGGTGCCTTTTGGTTAGGCCACGCCGGCCTGCTGGATGCCCGCCCTGCCACCACGCACTGGGCCCTCGAAGACCGATTTAGAGCCGCTTTTCCCAAAGTTGACCTGCGCCCTGAACACATTCTGATCGACGATCACGACGTCATTACCGCTGGTGGGCTAATGGCCTGGCTGGATCTCGGGCTATACCTGACAGGGCGGTGGTACGGCAGCGATGCAGTGTCACGGCTGGCGCGTCACCTTCTGATCGACCCAGCGGGACGCGAGCAGCGGCACTATTCCAGCTTTCGCGCCAACCGCAGCCATGGCGATGCGCAGATCCTGACAGTGCAGCGCCATATGGAACGGCAGGTTCAAGACCAAATGCAAACCGAACAACTGGCAGTGCTGGCGGGCATGTCTCTGCGCACTTTCATGCGCCGGTTTCAGTCCGCCACCGGGCATCCCCCGGCCACCTATCTGCAGGCCCTGCGCATCGAAAAAGCACGGGCGGCTCTGGAACGGGGCGGCGAAAGCGTCAGTGAAATTGCCTGGAATGTCGGTTATCAAGACCTGTCGGCTTTTTCACGCGTATTCAAAGCCCGCACAGGCCTAAGCCCCGGAACCTATCGTCGCCGGTTCCATATCCGACCTCAATACCACCCATAATGGAATGGCCCCCGCTTTCCCCTTGTATGGTGGCTACAGCGACCGTATTTAGCGCTCATACCCATTCTACAGGAGAGAACAGATGCTCAAAGGCCTCGGCGGTCTTGGTGATATGGCCAAGATGATGAAATCCGCACAGGAACTGCAAACCAAAATGGCTCAGATGCAGGACGAGTTGCACAATGTCATGGTTGTTGGTGAATCCGGTGCTGGCCTGGTCAAGGCAACAGCCAGCGCCAAGGGCGACCTCAAGGCTCTGGATATCGACCCCTCTATCTTTAACGGCGACGACAAAGAAGTGGTCGAAGACTTGATCCTTGCTGCGATCAAAGACGCGCAGAGCAAAGCCTCGGAAAAAGCTAAAGAAGAAATGGCACAGCTGACCGAAAGCATGGGCCTGCCCAAGGACGTCAAACTGCCGTTCTGATCCCGCTTCCAACTTGGCAAAGGCGGACTGCCCGCCCTTGCCCTTGGTCGCCTGCTCGGGTCTATATAACGGGCATTGCAAAGGCCAAATCATGATCAGAAATTCTACCGACGAAATCGAGGTTTTGATTGCTCTGATGGCCAAGCTGCCAGGGCTTGGGCCGCGCTCGGCCCGGCGTGCAGTGCTGCACCTGATCCGCAAACGCGCCCTGTTGCTGACCCCGCTGGCTGATTCGATGAGCGAGGTCGCGCTCAGCGCCCGCGAGTGCCTGAATTGCGGCAATGTCGGCACCAGTGAAATCTGCGACATCTGCACAGATGACCGGCGCGCCAATGGCGAACTTTGTGTGGTCGAGGATGTTGGCGACCTCTGGGCGATGGAGCGCGCGGGCGTGTTCAAAGGCCGCTATCATGTGTTGGGCGGCACCCTATCGGCACTGGACGCCATTGGCCCGGAAGAGTTGCGCATCCCGCGTTTGGTGGACCGGGTCACAGCCGAGGCCATCAGCGAGGTCATTCTGGCCCTGAACGCCACCATCGACGGCCAGACCACAGCCCACTACATCGCCGACCAGTTGCAGGATCAGGTCAAGCTGACCACGCTGGCACAGGGTGTGCCAATTGGTGGCGAGCTGGACTATCTGGACGACGGCACCATCACCGCCGCCATGCGCGCGCGCAAAGAAATCTGAACTGGCCTGATCAGGTAGGAATATGTTTCGCTGAGAACGGTGCCCATTGATCAGCCCATGGCTGCGCCTGTTCCAACTCGTACGCCAACTGGAACAACAGCGCATCATGACCCATCGGGGCATGGAACATTGACCCCACAGGCATTCCTGTCTCAGCGGAAAAGCCCAACGGAACATTCATTGCGCAATCCCCAACTGCATTCACCGGCGAGGTCATGCTCAGGATATGTTCCAGCTCTACACCTTTGTGGGCAAAATCATCCTGATGACGGATGGCTCCGTACTGCGGCGTTTCCACCGGTGACGTTGCGCTAAAGATCACATCAAACTCGCCAAAGACATCGGCATAGGTGCCCGCCATACTCTCAAAATAAGCCAGCCCCTGCGCAATCTGATCAGGCGTATAGCTCAGCCCTTCGACCATCATAGTCGCAGCCATATGGGACAACAAACCAGTCTCTAACGGCCCTCGTCCACTGATCTGCATGGCGCGTTCCAGCATTGGCGCAAACTTGGGTAAAAAGGCCCAGCGAAACTTCTCGGCGTATTCTTCACCATTGATCGGGTGGGCGATTTCTACCACGTCGTGGCCAAGGCCCTGCAGTAAGGCCACAGCATTGTCCTGAACTGCAGTAACCGACTCGACAGGTGGGGCAAATCCACTGGCCCCTTGCCGGGTATAAGCAATGCGCAGTCGCCGCGATGAAGGGCCTTCAACAAACCCCATCGGTGCAAGCTCCCCTTTGGGGTCTTCGCAAACTTCCATCAAGGCGGCAGCGTCGCGAACAGTACGTGAAATTGGACCATTGGTCTTGAACACGTCATGGCCGCCATAGGTTTCCCCCGACAACATCCGCCCCCGGCTGGGTTTGAACCCAAACAGATTACAGGCGCTGGTTGGCAATCTGTTGCTGCCGCCACCGTCAGTTCCATGTGCCAACGGAACAATGCCTGCTGCCACCGCACAGGCAGAGCCCGAACTGGACGCAACGCAGGAATACTCCAAGTCCCAGGGATTACGCGCCGCGCCATACAGCTCGCTATCGAGCCCATTGGCAAATTCCGGGACCACTGTAGTTCCAACAATGTTCAGTCCCGAAGATTCGAGCGCAGCAGTATAGGCCACGGACTGCGCCGGCACATTCGACGCCAGGAACCGCGACCCATCAGTGCGCCGCACACCACCAACGTCCACCATATCCTTGACCAAGACGGGGACACCGGCAAACCGTGTTTCACTCGACATCTTGGTCGCGTTCTCTCTGGCCCGGTCAAAGGTCGGAGTGGCCATAAAATTCAACGCCGGGTTCAACATCTCAGCCCGCTGGATCACCACTTCAGCTAACTCAGCGGCAGTAACGTCACCGGATTTAACCAGTTCCGCCATTCCCACTGCATCATAGGCAATGAATGGGTCATCCAACTGACGTCGCGCCTGAGAAATTCCAGGTACAGCGACAACTGTAGCTGCGGCGCTCGAAGACGCTAAAAATGCACGGCGGCTCAACATTTTCAAACTCCAGAATTTTCAAATTCTGTTTCAAGCTAAATGGCCGGGCCGTTAAAACAACCGCCAAAACGTAAAACCATCACTAGGCTGCATCGTTACAAGCATTGTAAGAGGATCGACGCCCGTATTGAGCTATCGTCATCCTCGTCTTCAGGACTTGTGCGGACGGTTTTTCAGGACAGCTAATAGCGACCATGCACTCCATAAGCTAAGCCAAGCAGGCAGTTGTATAAGGACAAGATTGGTTGCCGCTACGAAATCAACGGGCATCCCGCGTTGGAAAAATATCCACGCATGAAACAGCGCATGCAGAGCTGGCCAAAGACAGCCGAACACTGCGACCTGTGGGGCTCGAATTCCATAAATCAAACCCAGACCAGACACGAGATAAACCAATCCGATGTCGCGCACAAAATGAAGATTGAACGGCCCCATCATGGTGATTCCGGGTACGGTGACGTACCACCACTCTGGCAGGAACCACATGACCAGCGCATTCAGGGCATAGATCACGCCAATGCCAGACAGCACCCACTTATGCATTTGTATTCTCCTCATTTCAAACCGGCGCGGGCTTAACGTCCCAGCAGTCTGTTTCTTGCAAAAACTGATGGATGCACCTGATCAGCTGGCCAAGCTCACACAAACAGTCCAGCCGCCATGCAGATGATGGCAATCGCAGCGAAGAGCGATGTTGAGGGAAACCGGAGCGGTCCAATCCCGGCCTTCAATGCAACAGCAGCACTTAAGACTGAGAGCGCAAAAGCCAAAGCGCCGAGAAACACCAGCGACGGCACGTGCGGATCGAACGCAAGCCACAGAAACCCGCCCGCCATAAACGCAATCAGAACCGTCGTGACATGCCAGCAATAGTAGTTGAGCCATTTCGACGGTTTCGGCAGGGATCGATCCGCCAGTAAAGGCGCAGCAACGCGCCGCCCCCCAACAAAGGTATGCACAAGAAACGTCACAACTGAAGCAGCAGCCGCGAGGCTGGTAAACATCATGAGCATAAGTTTTAGGCCTTTACTAGAATCATTTTTCTACTATAATTTATCTTATGGGGAGAAAGTCAACATTTTCAGATCAAAAAGTGTTTTCTGCCGTGAGCAATCAGGTCGGCAGTGGCGTCGGGTTCCGCATTCAGGATCTGGCGGTTGAAACTGGCATCTCAATTGGATCGCTCTATCACCGCTATCAATCCCGCGAAGGTCTGCTCGCAGCGGCTTGGCTTGATGCCCTGCGATCATTTCACACGGTATTCTTAGCCGCGTTGGATACCCCTGGGCGCGAGGCGGGAGAGCTTGCTGCCATGGCCACGCCGCGCTTCTCAAGGCAGCACCGGGGCAAAGCGATCATCCTATGCCTGGGTCGCCGCGAAACCATGATGGCTGAAAACGCGCCTCAAGAGCTGCTCGCAGATACTGAAGAAGAGAATGCAAATATGAAACGCGGGCTCGAAATCTTCGCCGCGCGTGAAAACCTCAGCCATCAAGCCTGCATGCATGGTATTATTGGGTTCCCTCTGGCCGCGGTGAAACTCTATTTGCCCCACACAGAGGTCCCAACGTCGGTTGATCACTATGTCAAAGCGGCCTACCGGTCGGCGATTGAACTCAATCTATAGCCGCTAGTTTTGTAAGAGATCATCAGGGCCCACGCTTTATAGGCAACACTCCCGGCACGGTGAAAGTGCGCCAATCACTTTGCGCAACAGCCGCCTTCTCAAATGAAACAAGCCTTCCGAGTTCCGAAAGGCCTACAACGCACCGCTGAACAGACTAATTCCCGGATCTGGCATTTCCCGGAGCCGCCGAGAAAATCAAAACCCTGACCGAGGCCGCCTCAAATGCCGGTGTTGATCGCTTGGTCCGGCTGTCAGGCCGGGGAGAAAGCCATGCCAAGACCTGCGAAGACATCGTGCGCAACTGCGGCATCGACTTCACGCTGATACGGTCTTCATGGTTCGCCCAGAGTTTTAGTGAAGGCCGCCCGCACGGTCCGGTCCTTCAGGGCGCGGTTACTCTACCTGCAGGACAGGTTCAGGAGCCCATCATCGTCATCAATGATATCGCCGAAGTCGCCATCCGCTTGACCTCACAACTGGGGCGACAACCAAGTCACTACCCCTCAGGAACAGAAACAAATGCAAAACGGCGACCAAATGGCCGCCGTTTGACTGTATCGAATGAAAGATAGGCCGCTTAAGCCTTCTGATCATCCTCTTCTTCCTCATCGCCGCCACCAGCGGGCAGGTTGAAGAAGCTATCTGCATCTGCGACCGGCTCTTCTTCTGAACGCTGATTTTCATCACCCCCGCCCAGAGTAAAGGTTTCAAGACCTTCGATGCTGCCAGGAATTTTTGGCTCGGCTTCCATACCCAGCGACTGCTCGGTGCTGACCAGTTTGCGACGCTCGTCATCGCTCATCACGCCACCTTCGGCGGCCTTTTTAGCAGCTGCTTTCTGCACCGCCTGATCCAGCTCGGACTGTTTGCACAGACCCAAAGCCACCGGATCGATCGGTTGGATGTTGGCGATGTTCCAGTGGGTACGCTCACGGATGGCCTGAATCGTCGGCTTTGTGGTGCCCACCAGCTTGGAAATCTGGCTATCTGCCAGCTCCGGATGGAACTTGACCAACCAATAGATCGACGCCGGGCGGTCCTGACGCTTGGACAGCGGTGTGTACCGTGGCCCACGACGTTTTTCTTCACCTGCAGCAGCGGCATAAATCTTAAGCCTCAGCTTGTGCAGCGGGTTGCCCTCTGCTGCTGTGATCTCTTCCTGAGTCAGCTGATTGTTGGCAACCGGGTCAAAACCCTTAACGCCCTGGGCCACATCGCCATCTGCGATACCCTGTACTTCCAGCTCATGCAGGCCAACAAAGTCCGCAATCTGTTTAAAGCTGATGGTGGTATTGTCCACCAGCCACACAGCGGTTGCTTTGGCCATCAACGGTTTTGCCATGTGCTCATCTCCATTTACAACACATCTTCCCCGCCGCCTGAAAATAGGCTGCCCCGTCTTTGGGGTCTGGTTTCCATTGTCGGGGAATTTGAACCCTATATAGTCGCGATATTTCAATTTGGGAAGAGCCGAATGCGCAGGATGATTTTGACAGTTGGATTGGCCCTTTGGGCCCTAGGTTCCGGAGTAGCACAGGCCGATGGTGAAAAAGCCGGAGTATTCGACTATTACGTCCTCGCGTTGAGCTGGTCCCCCAACTGGTGTGCGCTGGAAGGTGACGCCCGTGATTCTGACCAATGTGACGCGCGCCATGATTATGGCTGGACTCTGCACGGGTTGTGGCCACAATTTCATCGCGGCTGGCCCAGCTATTGTCCCACCTCTGTCGCGCCTCCGTCGCGTCGGATGAGCGGCGAAATGACAGATCTGATGGGAAGCCCCGGTCTGGCCTGGCACCAGTGGAAAAAGCACGGTACCTGCGCCGGCTTGCAGGCCCAACAGTATTACGACCTAATGCGTGAAGCATACAGCCGCGTGGAGCGCCCAGCCATATTCCGTAAGCTGGAAAAGGAAGTCACCCTACCCGCCTCACTGATCGAAGAGGCGTTTCTGAAAGCCAACCCGGATCTGGACAAAGACATGCTAAGCGTCACCTGTCGCGATGGCTATATCCAAGAGGTCCGCGTCTGCCTGTCGCGCACATTGTCGCCTGTGCCCTGTGGTCGTGATGTGATCCAGGAATGCGGGCTGAAAAACGCGCGCTTCACACCTGTACGCTAGCCCCACATAGGCCATTCCATGCGCGAGGCATTACTGTCTCGCGTATCTCAGGTCCTTGGCATAACACCCCAGCTTATGCGCCACTGAATGCTTCAACATGTTCCGCCGCCATCATGCCCTTGAATTGGTGCACGTTTTCCTGCGCCACTCCGGCAGCTTCAAAAACCGCGGCAGTAAAGCTAACGGGTGCAGTTCCCGCTGCGGAAATAACCCGACCCATCGAGACCGCCGTGGCTCCCCCGCGGAACAACGCAGATCCAGCATAGTTTTCCGCATGCTGCGCCAAAAACTCCGCATTGTTCGAAGTATGCTCAACCGCATTCAACAGGCCAGCACGGGCGAGAGCCAATGTCCCACCGCAGATGCCCGCAACTGTCGCCCCCTGCGCGTGACGATCCCGCAGGTATGCGCTGATATCAGGCGCATCTCCACTCTCCCAAATGGTGCCACCAACAATAACGACAACGGCAGGCTGCCACTCCAAAAGCTGCTTCATCCCTTGTGAAATCATCGTCGTAAGACCTCCTTGAGAGGATATTTGCCCCACTTCAGGTGAAAAATACTGGATCTCAAGCCCATAAAACGGCCCGCCGGTTCCAGCAATCAAAGCGTATTCCCAATCCGCAAACCCAGAGGTGAGGACCACAGCTATCTTTGTCATTTTGTCATTCCCAAAGTCATTTTCAGGAACGCAACGGGAACAAACTAACTTTGCAATCGACCGCTCCATTGATGAAGCTGAACGCAGAATCAGCACAGCCAGCCCAAGTAACCCAGCTGAAACTGTCTGCTTTCCAACTTAATCCACTGGCGAACTGGGTTAAATTTCTCTGTAAAATCAGCGAGCAACGACCCGGAACCCAGCCGAAAAAGGAAATGCGGGCCTTTTATGCTATACTTAAACTTAAGTGCCGCGCCCGGCGACTGCCCAGACGGCACCCTCCGTCATGGCTAGTGAAAGGAGCCCGCTCATGGCAAAAACGATTGGAAACCCTCTCAGTTGGCTGTTCCAACACACCGAAACCACCAGCCACCATATCGCTGCCTCGGTCGAACAGATGGGGAGCGAAGACAGCCGTGCAATGCCGCGTGTCCGAGAGTTGACGATGGCCGACCTGAAATATGCGCTTAAGGCGGGGGTCGATGATTTTGCCGCTTGCCGCAGTGATGCGATGTTTCTGGTGTTGTTCTATCCGCTGATCGGGCTGGTCATGGTGGTAATGGGATTCTCGATGAACCTTTTGCCGCTTTTGGTTCCGATGATCATGGGATTTGCCCTGATTGGCCCGCTGGCCGCTGTCGGACTGTATGAAATGTCCAGTCGCCGTGAAGCCGGTTTTGAACCAAAATGGGGGGATGCCTTTGACGTCATCCGCTCACCGTCCTTTGGGGCCATTCTAATGCTCGGGATCTATCTTGCTGCATTGTTCTTTGTCTGGCTGATCTGCGCCAATTCTGTCTACGCATGGACCCTCGGACCCGAGCCTCCCGCCTCACTTGGTACCTTTATCTCCGCAACCTTCACCACATCTGCTGGCTGGGTGATGATCATCTTCGGCAGCGGTCTTGGCGCGCTATTTGCACTGGCTGCCCTCGCCATCAGCGTGGTGTCATTCCCGCTGTTACTGGACCGTCACGTGGGCCTGCCAGTTGCCGTCGTCACCTCGGTTAAAGTGCTGCGCGCCAGCCCGGTTGTGACCCTGACATGGGGTGCACTGATCGGGACCAGCCTGGTGATCGCCGCAATACCATTCTTGTTGGGTTTGGTTGTTGTGGTGCCTATCTTTGGCCATGCCACCTGGCACCTGTATCGCCGCGCCGTAGAGTAACAACTGCTTACAGATTTTGGCCACATCCCAGTGGCCAAAACCCCCAGTTTCACTACTGTTTTACCCCGCGACCTTCAGCACAATCTTGCCAATATGCCCCGAGCCTTCCATCCGGGTATGTGCCTCTGCAGCCTCTTCCAATGCAAACTCGCTGTCCATCACCGGCGTAACCCGCCCAGCTTCGATCAACGGCCAGACCACTTCACGCAAATCATCCGCAATCCGCGCCTTGGCCAAATCGCTTTGCGGGCGAAGAGTGGACCCGGTCACCGTCAGACGCCGCATCATGATCTGGGCAAAGTTCAGCTCCACCTTGGGTCCGGACAAGAACGCGATCTGCACCAGACGCCCGTCATTGGCCAGAGTCTTGATGTTGCGCGGGATGTAATCGCCGCCCACCATATCCAAAATCAAGTCAGCCCCCCCCTCAGCGCGCAGCACTTCGACAAAATCCTCATCGCGGTAATTGATCGCCCGCTCTGCACCAAGATCAAGACAGGCCTGACACTTCTCATCCGATCCAGCCGTGGTAAACACCCGCGCGCCCAGTACGTTTGCCAGCTGAATCGCCGTTGTTCCAATGCCGCTCGATCCGCCATGCACCAAAAACCGCTCACCAGCCAGCAACCCACCGCGACTGAACACATTCGACCAGACTGTGAAAAAGGTTTCCGGCAGGCAGGCCGCCTGCTTTAGATCCAGCCCCTTGGGTACCGGCAGGCAATGCGCCGCTGGCGTCGCAACATATTCGGCGTAGCCGCCACCGGGTAACAGCCCGCAAACCAGATCACCCAGCGCATATTCACTGACCCCGGCCCCAATGGCGACCACCTCGCCCGAGGCCTCAAGCCCGGGCAGATCACTGGCACCCGGAGGCGGCGCATAGGCCCCTGCCCGTTGCAACGCATCCGGTCGGTTGACCCCGGCATAGGCCACCTTGATCACCAGCTGTCCATGACCCGGCTCTGGCACGGGTCGCTCCGTCAGCTTCAATACATCGGGGCCACCAGGGGTGGAAATCTCAACAGCACGCATCACTTGGGTCATCAGGGATCCTTTCTTTTGCCCTATGCCTAACACCCCAGCGCAGGTCTGCAAACGCTGATCCCTCAACCGTAGCATGACCTGGCAAACGTTACGCGCAGTTGCGCCGCGTCTGCGCGGCGCCAGGCCCAACGGGAGGAGGGTATGGCAATACCCGACACCGGGCGGGAGCCCCTGTCAGATCAGGAGCTAGAGTCTGAAATCAGCGTCGCGGCGTCAGGGACCCTGGCAAATCGTCTCGCCCAACGGGACGCTTGATCTGATCAGCCAACCAATTCGGTCCGGCTAGAAACGGTTTTAGCAGCGGGTTCGCCTGCACCTGCGCCTTCAGCTTTTCAAACTGCATGACGTTATCGATCCGGCGATCCAGAAAGTCCCATGTGGCCTGATGCTCCAAACTGTCGTCTCCCAGCCAGTATAACACGGTGGCTGTATAAACCGCCGACAGCGAGGCCCGCTTGGTATACCAGTTGATATCATCTGACCCGTCGCCCAACGCGGTCCAGATCGCATCAACCGTACCCCAAATCGCCCGTGCGCCATCGCCCGCATATTGCGGCAGTGTCAGCAGGGTCGTGCCCCGTCGCACCGCCTCTTTATCGTCCACAACTTCCAATCGAAATCGAACGGCCGCTGAAATTTTGTCGCGAAACCGCAATCCCGTCAGATCCTCGGTTGCCAACCGCTGCAACATCAGCGCGTCACCACGGGCGTGATAGGCCAGCGCCAGATCAACTGCGCCGCGCGGGAATATCGCCTGTGCCAGCACTTGATCCACGCCACAATCCTGGCAAGCGGCCTGAAAAGTTACTTCGGTCCAACCATCAAACGGCACATGCATCAGAGCTGCGTCCAGCAGTGCCACCTTAGTGGCACTTTGCGCATCATCGTGCTCGGTTTTCATCCTGCGTCTCCTGCATGCACTGCCTATGACCAACTAACTCCAGTTCTAAACAAACCAGCGGTGCTTTGCCATAGCGCCATTCCCGCAGCTCTGCGCAACTCGACCTAAAAATTGGAAAACCGCATACAGGCTAGCGCCCGCAACAATACTGGCGATCAGTCGCGATGGTCTGTAACCCCCCGGTCCCGGCAGTAGAGACTCTCTGTTTTCCAACATGCCCAACCACGTCACAGCGTGTTGCATAATCGGCGGAGCTCTGCCGATACACGCAAAAAGTGTTTTAGAGATCATAGATACTCGCTAAACTGATTCCATCGCAGCTATGGCACCCCCCTGTCACAACTGCTTGGGCTGTTGGCCTTTTTAGGCTTCCAGCCACTTCCCGAAGTTGACCGCGCAGTCCCCCAATTGCGTAAACCTTGAATTATTTGATCAAGGAGGCGGTCACTTCGGGACCACCTCCCAGAGCCGAATTGCCAAATATCTTAACATCGCCCCCGTCAAACTCAGATTTCTTCCCAAAAACCCAAATTTGCCCTAGTCTGTCGTTACAAGATCACGCTGGACGTCACGTTCCCAAGCCTCGCACCGCTCATTTTAGCACGCCAACAGCTTCACGATATTCGCTGAGATTCGCATAAACAGAGAAGGCAAAAGATGTTTCAACCTGTGCTTACGCTCATTCTCTCCCTCTTTATTGCCAGTGCATCTTATGCGACCGAACGGGTGGCGCTGGTTATTGGGAACTCTGACTATCAACATGCGACGGTCAAGGACCTGCCAAATGCTGCGCAGGACGCACGCGACGTATCCCAAAGGCTCAGCTCATTGGGGTTTCGTGTTCACTCAGGTATCGACCTGACCCGCTCAGAAATTCTCCGGCTCACACAGGATGTGCAAAAGTCGCTAAACGCGGGTGATATTGCCCTGTTCTACTTTGCCGGACACGCGGTCCAGCTCGGTGCTGAAAATTTTCTGATCCCCGTCGATGCCTATGGAAACGATAAAGAAACATTGAGGCAGAGATCCGTTAAACTGCAGACAATCCTTGCTGAAATGGAAAGCCGGGCAGATCGCAACATCGTCATCCTCGATGCCTGTCGCGACAACCCCTTTGACCTTGCCACCTCAACACGGTCAGTTGGCGGCGCCACACGCGGGCTGGTGAAAATCGATGCCGGGGTTGGTTCCTTTGTTGCGTTTTCCACCCAGCCAGGCAACGTCGCGCTGGACGGGCAAGGTCGCAACAGCCCCTTCACCGCCGCGCTATTGAAACATCTGCCATCCACAGAAGACGACCTGCACGAGGTCATGCGCAAGGTGCGCCGCGATGTTGTAGAGCAGACCAACGGCGCGCAAATCCCTTGGGAAAACTCCTCACTCATAGATCGGATCTATCTGGCTCCGCGCATTACATCTGTGCCAAACGCCCCACCGCCTCCAACACCGGCTCCAAAACAGCCTGTCGCAACCGGTCAGTTCACCCATCAGGTTGCCGGCCTTGATCCCAACGGCGACGGATTTCTCGCCCTGCGCAATGGCACAACTTCCTCCGCATCCCGTCTGATGAAAATGGTCGAGGGCACGCGGCTTCAGGTTCTCGAACAAAATGGGGTCTGGTTCAGGGTCAGAACCGAAACAGGGGCTCAGGGCTGGGCTCACTCCAACTGGATTCGCTTTGTCGGTGTCAGAAGCGCGCAACCACAAGAAACCTGCAACTCCCTCTGGCTGCAGCGAAACGCCATCTTTGCCCGCAACGGCTATTGCTTCCAAAGCGCACGCGGGCAGCAGGCCTTTTCCAACCTCGGCTGCCGCATTGGCGTACCTGCCGGCCAGATACCCCTATCAGCTTCTGAGCGGCAGGAAGTGCAGCATCTGCGGTCCCGAGAAACGGCACTGCAGTGCCGCTAACAGGACGGCCGAAGCGTCACCAGCGAACCGGCACCTGCAACGGTCCGCGAAATGCCCAGCCACCAAACCGGGCCTCCCCGGCCAACTCGATCTTAGGGAAACGCTCAAACAGCATTGGCAGCGCCACCTCAGCAATCAACGCCTTAGAGATCCACGCTCCGGCGCAGAAATGTGGCCCGGCCCCAAATGAAATCGCAGCTCTGTTGTCCTGATGCAGGTTGAAAACGTCTGGCTGCGTAAAAATCCTTTCGTCCCGGTTCCCGGAGCCAAACATCAGAAAGACCCGATCTCCGACGTTCAGCGTCACCCCGTGCAGCTCATAAGGCTGCGCTATTTGCCGTGGTGACATCCCAATAGGCGAGATCCAGCGCGCATATTCTTCAAACGCCTGCAGCCAGTCAGCCCGCCCAGCCTTCACATCCATCAACTGCTCGGGATGCATCAACAGGGCCCAGACGGTGCCCGCAATCGCATCACGTGGTTCGTTCTGTCCACCCGAGATCGCCAATTTGATGTTCGCCCGCACCTGTGCATCGCTCAACCCAGCTCGTCGCTGAATCGCCAGCAGTGACAAATCCTCCGCGTCTCCGGTATGCGGAGGACAGCCATCAATATGTCGATCAATCGAGGCGGTACAGTCATGGCATCTGGCTTCAACAGCCGCATCCCCTGTATAATTGGCACAGCCGTCAATCATGCCCTGACTGACACGGTCCATTTCAATCGCGCTCATATTGGTCAGCCCGGTGACCAGCTTCAACGCCTCTGCCGACAGTGGCAGAGCATAGTCCTGCACCAGATCGCAGCTTTCGGTCATTGCCAGCTGCTCCAGGATCTCCTGCGCCGCTGTGCGAAACTGTGCCAACCAGTGTCTCTGCACCGTTTTTGGCGACACTGTGGGGAAGATTGCCCGCCGCTCATCCATATGATCCGCCCCATCGCGGCGCATCATATTTTGCCCCATCAGTTGTGTCATCAAACCGCCGGGTTGCTCAGACGAGAACACCTCGATCTTCTTTTCCTGGGCAAAAATATCATCACGCCGGGTGATCAGCGTCGCATCCATCTGCGGCACATAGACCAACGGCGCTAGGTCCCGCATTTTGGCAAGGTCAGGATATGGATTTTGCCAGAATGCAGCAGGATCGATGTCATACACTGGGGCTTCGGGCATTTTTCACCTGTTTCTCAGGCGGCAAAGTCCTAGCCCCTGCGTTTCCTGTAGGGTGCGTGCTTGCACGCACCAATCGCCGGTCTCAATACACCTTTGGCACATATAATTCATCCGGCAGCACCTGCCGTTCATACTTGGGATTATACTCGCGGTCCGGCAAATCGACCTTCTCGCTCGGTACATCGCTATATGGAATCTGTGACAACAAATGCTCGATGCAATTCAGCCGTTCACGTTTTTTGTCGTTGCCTTCAACCACATACCACGGCGCCTCGGGGATATTGGTTCGTGCCAGCATGTCTTCCTTGGCCTTGGTGTACTGTTCCCAACGCACCCGGCTCTCCAGATCCATAGGCGACAGCTTCCACTGCTTCATCGGATCATGAATCCGCATCATAAACCGCAACTGCTGTTCTTCATCGGTGATTGAAAACCAGTATTTCAGCACGATGGTGTTCGACCGCACCAGCATTCTTTCAAATTCGGGAACATCTTTGAAGAAAGTTTCGACCTGATCATCATCAGCAAAGCCCATCACCCGTTCGACCCCGGCCCGGTTATACCAGGACCGGTCAAACAGCACGATCTCGCCCCCCGATGGCAGGTAAGGGACATACCGCTGGAAATACCACTGGCTTTGTTCGCGCCGACTTGGCGCGGGCAAGGCCACCACCCGTGCCACCCGTGGGTTTAGCCGCTGCGTGATCCGCTTGATCACCCCACCCTTTCCGGCTGCATCCCGGCCTTCCATGATCACCAACACCTTGGCGCCAGTCTCAACCACCCAGTCCTGCAGCTTGATCAACTCAGCCTGAAGCCGCAAAAGATTGCGGAAATAGACTTGCCGGTCGAGCATCTCGGGGTGTTGTGCGCGGTAAATCTTGCGCAGCTCCATCGACAACATCGGTTCAGCGGACTCAACCTCGATCCCCTCATCCAGCATGTCCTGCAGTTCATCTTCCAGCCAGGCCAGAGTTGTGTTGTCGTCATCGCGATTCACAGAGGGCTCCTTTGGGTCATCACACACACCCAGGAACAAGCTTGGCTTGCCGAGTTTGCAACATAGCTGGTGTTAAGTATTCCACTAGGGAAACCGGAAATCACCCAAGGTTCAACCCGAAAGCGATATTGGCGGGCTCAGGACCCCAAAAATCACAAAATCGTTTCATTCCACTGGTGAAATCGACCCAATCCTCTAACGCGCGGCTGCCAAAATCATATCCGCCGCCTTTTCAGCAATCATAATGGTCGGTGCATTGGTGTTGCCACTGGTGATGGTTGGCATCACCGAGGCATCCACCACCCGCAATCCAGTCACCCCGCGCAACCGCAGTTCAGGGTCCACGGGGGCACTTTCCTCGGCGCCCATGTGCACCGTACAGGTTGGGTGAAAAATGGTGGTGCCGATGTCCCCCGCGGCCCGCGCCAGATCAGCCTCATCATCCGAAACTATGCCCGGACTAATCTCTTCTGGTGTGTACCGTTGCATCGGTCCCTGCGCCATGATCGCCCGCACCTGACGAATGGCCGACACAGCCACCTGCTTGTCGCCTTCAGTGGATAGATAGTTAGGGGCAATCCGAGGCGCATCTTGGGCATTGGCCGACGTAATCTGCACTGTTCCGCGACTCTCTGGGCGCAGATTACATATGCTGGCCGTCAATCCCGGGAAATCATGCAGCGGCTTGCCAAAGGCCTCCAACGTCAAGGGTTGTACGTGATACTCCAGATCCGGCGTCTCCAAGCCGGGCCGCGAGCGCGCAAACGCCCCGAGTTGACTGGGCGCCATCGACATCGGCCCCGACCGTTTCAAGGCATATTCCAGCCCAATCTTCGCTTTTCCCCACAGCGAGTTGGCCAATGTGTTCAGTGTTTTTGCACCGGTCAATCGCCAGGCGCAGCGCAGTTGCAGGTGGTCCTGCAGATTTCCACCCACTGCAGGCATATCCCGCCGCACGTCGATGCCATGTCTCCGCAGCAGGTCCGCTGGACCCAGCCCCGACAGCTGTAAAATCTGCGGTGAGTTCACCGCACCAGCCGACAGGATCACTTCACCTTGGGCCTTTGCGGTTTTTACCTTCCCCCCTTGTTCATACTCAACCCCAACCGCGCGACCATCCTCGACCAGAACCCGCCGGGTGTGGGCCTGGGTTTCCACCTTCAGCGTCTCGCCAGTTGAAGTACGCAAGAACGCCTTAGCTGTGTTCATCCGCCAGCCGCTGCGCTGATTGACCCGAAAATAGCCAACCCCTTCGTTGTTGCCGGTGTTGAAATCTGTGACATGTGGCAAGCCCCAGTCCTGCGCAGCCTCAGACCAGTGATCAAGCACATCCCAGTGAAGGCGCTGGTTCTCGACTCGCCACTCGCCACCTTCGCCGTGCATTTCTGACGGGCCATCGACGTAGTCCTCGGACTTTTTGAAATAGGGCAGCACATCGTCCCAACCCCAACCGGTGTTGCCACGCTGTCGCCAGCCATCGTAATCCGCCGCTTGCCCGCGCAGGTAAAGCATGCCGTTGATCGACGAACATCCACCCAACACCTTACCCCTTGGGTAGAGCAATGAGCGCCCATTCAGCCCCGGTTCTTCGGCAGTACGGTACATCCAGTCCGTGCGGGGATTATTGATGCAGTACAGATATCCCATCGGGATATGCACCCAATGGTAGTTGTCCTTACCGCCAGCTTCCAGCAGCAGTACCCGGTGCCCAGCTTCACTCAGCCGTTTGGCCAGCACACAACCCGCGCTGCCCGCGCCAACAATAATGTAATCCCAGCTCATGCCTGCCCCCAACGTTTTGCGGCATCAGAGCATATCTATGCATCGGATAACAGGCTGAGACTTGATGCTGTAGAAATTCACTCGGGCCACAAAACATTTGGAGAGACCGTCAGTTCGGCTCCGTGCCTATGACGGTACCAGCCAATTGCTATGAACATACCCGGTAACATCATCCTTACCGCTCACAACTTCCGCAACTAACCACCACTTAGATGTTTTTTCAATCACGTGCACAACCGTATCATCCGGCAGGTTTTTAATAGGTTTTTGAGACAGATCGGGAGTTGCTCGTAAGTTTAATCCACTCGCTGAGTTCACCTTGTAGCGAAGATCATTCCAGCTATCTTCTTCACGTCCAAAAATCAAAGACCGGAACTTATCCATATCGAACGCCGGGCCGGGATCAATTTTCCGCATAGGTGAAATGTCATCATGACCGACGACATCGGAAGGTTTGATATCATATTCCTCAACGATGGCTTGCGCTGCGGCTACCGTTGCGTCCCACTGTTCTTCGCTAAACGTTTCCCATCCGTGTTGTTTTCCAGGGGAGTTTCTGTGTTCATCCAAAACAACACGTTCATTGGAGACAGCCCTTCCAGTACGCGAAACCCAACCGCCACTTGCAGAGGGCTTTAGCTTTCCCCAGTTTGCAATTTCAATTCCAATTGAATGGCTATTTAGACCTTTTACATTTTTCCATCGGCTCTTGCCAGCATGCCAGCCCACTTTGTTGAAATGCACCATCTGGGTCACTCCACCATCCCGACCAACGACCAAATGCGCCGACACCTTGGCCTTAGGATTTTGAAACCAGTTAATCGAACCGGAGGCCGCTCCTCCAGCGGTATAATGGATAACCAAAAAGCGTGGTGCCCCGCCAACCAGGCTGCCACCATGATTTGGTGACTCTACAAACGGGACCATCTTATTGTCGCCTGCAACCAATCTGAAATTCTTAACTTTCACAATCTTTCTCCTATAAAATTAGGATAAGATCCTCAGCCTTCCTGCCTTCCGAAATGCGCCATATTCTCAACGCTTATGCGAATCTGATCATGCCGCAACACAACCAATAAGGGAAGGTGTCTCTAGACCGGCAACGCGGTGGTCTTGAACACAGTCCTTAGGGCAAACGAGCTTTGCATCTGCGCGACGCCCGGCAACCGCGCCAGATACTGTCGGTGAATGCGGGCAAAGTCATCTGTGTTTTCTGCCACCACCTTTAGCAGGTAGTCCGCCGTTCCTGCCATCAGATGACATTCCAGAACATCCGGTATTCGCGCGACCGCTTTTTCAAACGCATCCAGCACTTCATCCGCCTGCCCCGATAGGGTAATCTCTACAAACACGGTGCTGGGCACCTGCATTTTCCGCGCATCCAACAAGGCCACATAGTCGCGAATATAGCCATCCTTCTCCAACCGCTGCACGCGGCGGTGACAGGCCGAGGCCGATAGATTCACCAATTCACTCAGGTCAGCATTGGAAATCCGCCCCTGTTTTTGCAATACTGTGAGGATGCGGCGATCCGTCTGATCAAGTGACATTTCTGCGAAGATCCTTGCTAGGTTTAGGCCTTATAATCGAAGAATCTTCGAAAGACATGTTTTTATTTCGCTCAACAAAGCAGCAAATGGCGTCAAAGGGCGCGTATTATTCAGGCAAGTTTAGGAGGATAAACTCATGAAAATTGGCTGCCCCACAGAAATTAAACCCCAGGAATTCCGCGTTGGCATGACGCCCGACGCTGCGCGTGAAGCGGTCAATCATGGCCATCAGGTGCTGATCCAGAAAGATGCCGGCATGGGCTCCGGCTTTTCCGACGAAGATTACACCACGGCTGGCGCACATATCATCGCCACCGCTGAAGAAATTTTTGCCACTGCGGACATGATCGTAAAGGTCAAAGAACCACAGGCCGTCGAGCGCAAGATGCTGCGCCCTGACCAGCTGCTGTTCACCTATCTGCACCTGGCTCCGGATCCCGAGCAAACCCACGATCTGCTGGAAAGCGGCTGTACTGCTATTGCCTATGAAACCGTAACTGACGACCGCGGCGGCCTACCGCTGCTGGCCCCAATGTCCGAAGTCGCCGGTCGTCTGGCGCCACAAGTCGGCGCATGGACCCTGCAAAAGGCCAACGGTGGCCGCGGCGTTCTGATGGGTGGCGTCCCCGGTGTTGCCCCTGCCAAGGTTGTCGTGATCGGCGGCGGTGTTGTTGGCACCCACGCTGCAAAAATTGCAGCTGGCATGGGCGCTGATGTCACTGTTCTGGATCGCTCGTTGAACCGCCTGAAATATCTGGACGACGTGTTTGGCCGTGACTTCAAGAACCAGTACTCCACTGCAGGTGCCACTCTAGATCTGGTCCGCCAGGCTGACATGGTCATTGGCGCTGTGTTGATCCCCGGTGCTGCCGCACCAAAACTGATCAGCCGTGCACAGCTGTCCGAAATGAAGCCCGGCGCGGCTATCGTCGATGTTGCCATCGATCAGGGTGGTTGCTTTGAAACCTCCAAGGCCACAACACACGGCGACCCGATCTACAATGTCGATGGCGTTATGCACTACTGTGTAGCCAACATGCCCGGTGCTGTTGCACGGACATCAACCATCGCCTTGGGCAACGCCACCATGCCGTTCATGCTGGCACTGGCAGACAAGGGCTGGCGTCAGGCCTGTGCCGACGACGCACACCTGCTGAACGGTTTGAACGTTCACGCTGGTCAGCTGACTTACTACGCAGTTGGCAAAGCACTTGGGATCGACGTCGTCTCCCCTAGCCTTGCGATCAAACAGTAAAACGCATCACATCGGCCTTCCTCCAAACCTGGCGGAAGGCCGATTTTCCTTATCTTAGCCAAAACACTCATCTCCCCCTGTTGCTCAAACGCGCGAGGAATGGAAAAATAGAGTGAATTCCAACCTTACGTTGGGGAAAGCCTGCACTTTGCGGGCGTTTTTGCGTTATGACGCCCCAAATTGACAAACTGGAGAAATTTTCATGGAACAGATTGTAGAACAAAGCTTTGCTTACTGGCCTGTTGTGTTGAACGGGGTCAAGGCGCTGACCGTTTTGATCATTGGTTGGATGACCGCAGGCATGATCAGCCGCGCCATTCGCAAACGTATCAATGCCACCCCTGAAATTGACCCGACACTGGGTAACTTTGTCGCCAGCATCATCCGCTGGGCACTGATCGCCGTTGTGCTAATTGCGGTCCTGGGTCTGTTCGGCATCGAAGCCACCAGCCTAGTCGCCATGATGGGCGCCGCCACACTCGCCATTGGTCTGGCCTTGCAGGGCACACTCAGTGATCTGGCAGCTGGTTTTATGCTGGTGCTGTTCCGCCCTTACAAGCTGGGCCAATACGTCGATATTGGTGGCACAGCCGGCACTGTCAAAGATCTGAACCTGTTCATCACCGAACTGACCACCCCTGACAACGTACAGATCATCATCCCCAACGGACAGGCCTGGGGAGCCGTCATCACCAACTACTCTCACCACGAAACCCGTCGCGTTGATCTGGTGTTTGGCATCGACTACGGCGACAACGCCGACACCGCCAAAGAGATCATTCTGGCACAGGCCAATGCCGACACACGAGTCCTGCAAAACCCGGAACCCTGGGTGCGTGTGACCAACCTGGGCGACAGTTCGGTGGATCTGACTACGCGGATCTGGTGCAAGGCCGAAGATTATTGGGAACTGAAATTTGCCATGACCCAAGCGGTCAAGGAAGCTTTCGACGCCAAAGGCATCTCGATCCCCTACCCCCATCAGGTGGAAATCAAACGCGAGGCCTAAGAGTGTTTAAGACAGATGTGAGGCGGCAACGCCTCACATCAAACCAAGAATTTTAAACCACATCTGACTTTTTCCAAAATACAAATCACACCAATTAGGGCTCTCGTCTCATGTCTCAGAAGTAGGGGCGGACTTACCACCTACCAACCTACCAACCTCTCCCGGCGCGACATCTGACGACAAATTCATGCGTGATTTGTCGGTTATTATGGCGGCACCAGACGTTGTGGCAACCGAGAAAATAGATGGGGAAAACACCACAATCTTCTCAGGCGGTTGCCATCCACGAAGTCCCGACGCGAGGTATCACCCGTCACGAGATTGGATCAAAGCCTTTGCGGCGGGTATCTCTCCGCGACTGGCCAATAACGAGCGCATAGTTGGAGAGTATCTATATGCGCGTCACTCCATCCAATATCATTCTCTCCCGTCATATTTTTTGGGTTTTGCATGGATGTTGGGCGACGAAATTCAAACTTGGGATGACACGCAAGCCAGATTCAACGAACTCGGTATATGCAGCGTGCCACTTCTATATCGCGGTCCATTTTCCAAATCTCTGATCGCAGAACTGGTGTCTCAAATGGACTTCGCAGCTCAAGAAGGTTTCGTCATTCGCACGACTGAAACGTTTCCCGAAGCCCAGATGGATATGAACCTTGGCAAGTAAGTTCGCGCGGATCATGTTCAAAGCGAAACGCACTGGATGAACGCAGAGATAGTAAAGAATGGCCTTAGGTCGTAGCCATCAACTGTGAAACCACGCTCACCTAATCGGAAGCGTGCCAAATTCTGCCGGATTTCCAGCTTCATCCGTAAAGGTCCATTGCGCCACCAAAAACTGGTAGCTTCGGGTCTCCCAGCCGGACAGGTCACGCAGGAAATGCGGGCGCCATGATCCTTCGACCTGAACCGGAAACCGGACGTTATCCACATTGGGCGACTGCGTATTGGAGCGGATTGCCATTCGTACGGCCTGAGCAAACAGTCGCTCCAGACACAGTTCTAACGGCGCTGTTTCCATCGCACGCCGACCGGCAAAAATAACATCAACCTGCGTGTTATTCTGGAAAAACCCTTTGACCACCAGATCCCCCCGACTGGTGCGGGCCTTATAAGGCACCAGTTCCATGTCGAACTTTACAATGCCTTTTTTGAACAGGCCCGCGTCTTCTCGCTTAGGGGTGATTTCCGAGACTGGAGCACGGCGGTTCTGCATTAATTTGTCCAAAGCTAAAGGCCAACAGGAAATCCGCCAAATTGCCTGACGCCAAATGTGAGCGGATGCCGTACTCTATTCTGACGCCTGTTAATGAACAGTTGCCGCGACCGACGATTAATCAATCATTTCGTTGTTCGACGCATCACCAGAGTTGGCAGATCTCCCAAAACGGCCTCACCACTCACTTCATAGCCATTTTTTCTGGCCACGTTATGAGACGCTTTGTGATCCGGATCGAAAATGCTGACCGTCTCTTTCCAGCCCTTCACCCCATCCGCCCACTGATGGATGCGGGCCACGGCTTCGGTTGCAATCCCCCGGCCATGGGCCGCAGAGGCCATCACCCAACCGCATTCGGGATGCCCACCTAATGATGGTTCAATCTCCCGCTTGAAATCAGCAAAACCGACCTCTCCCAGAAACGCACCTGTCTCCTTGTCAGTGACCGCCCAAAAGCCGTAATCAAGCGCATGCCAATGGCCGATGTAACGCAACAAACGCGACCATGACGCTTCGCCAGTAGAAGGTACTCCGCTGATGAATTGCACGACAGCAGGATCAGCCCACATGGCCGCGACATCGTCAAAATCCTCAACCCGGTGTGGGCGAAGGATCAAGCGTTCGGTTTCTAAAATTGGCGCGCTCATGATGGCAATTTTCCGCTAAGCACATAGGTCAGGATTTCGACCACCTGGCGAGGTTCTTCAGCTACGGCAAGCGCAGCGGCATGAACTTCTTTCAGCGCGTGCTGATGCTCCGGCGGGTTCAGCACGATAATCGACTTTCCCAGCGCCGCAGCATATCCCGCATCAAAGGCCGCATTCCACTGCTTGTATTTCTCACCAAAGCGCACAACCACCACATCGGCATCCTCGATCCCCTTACGGGTACGGATCGCATTGACCATCGCCCCCTTGTGATCGTGCCAATATTTGTTCTGTTCAGCACCCAGTATCGCCACGCCGCAATCGTCGCTGGCATCATGATCAGTGACTGGGCTGTTAAAACTCACATCCAGTGCCTTCGCCCCTTCTGTGATCTGTTCGCGCCAGTCAGAGTGGATTTCTCCTGAAAGATAAACGTTCAATGTCACGTGTTCAGTCCTTTGTTGTTCCCGGCCCTTCAGCCTCGGCAAGCATCCCTGCGACGTCTTCATCATCCACTTGCCGGAAATCTCTGTAATGCGCGCCAACTGACCAGAACGGTCTGGGGCAAAGCGGGCAAATCACAGTATCCACCAGACCGCGCAGTTCGTCCACCGTCTCTGGTGGGGCGACGGGCACGCCACCACGCGGCAGTGCCAAAACTATAGGTTCGGTTAAACCCAGCACCTTCAGCTCTGCTGCCAAGACTTCCCCGGCTGATGTGCGATTTTCATACATGTAAACCCCGACCTGCGATCTAGCGCAAAGCGCGGTCAATTCACCCGTTACAAACGGCGCGCCACTACAAAACGGCTGGGAGGTTTCGCCGGGTAGTTGCCGGTCTCAAGGATCTCAAAACCGCTTTCACGGATTTGCTTTTCGAAATCCTCCATCCGACGAAAGGCAACATACGGAGCCTTGCCCAGCATTTGCATCAGCGGAATCGCTGTCCGCAGAAGACGAAACTTCCAGCTTGCCCCCTCCTCCGGCTCACAGAGACTTTTGGATATGAACAACCCGCCGGGCTTCACCAACTGCTGGATACTGCTCAAGGCGCTGTCCAGATCTTCGACCAGATGCAACAGGTTAAAGGCCAGGACCACATCAAACGGCCCCTGCGGCGCACCGGTGATATCACAGACCGAAAAATCAAGGTTTGTAGCCCCGGCATCCCATGCCTTTTCACGCGCAATGTCGATCATCGCTTTGGATCCGTCACTCACCGTATAGCGCGCTACCGATGCCGCCAAATGCAACGCCGTAGTGCCGGTCCCTGCGCCCAGCTCCAACACTTGATCTTCCGCCTTCAGATACGACCGGGTCCGAGCCAACGTCGTCTCATAGGCCTCGGGGTCACCGATCTTGGATTTCGCGTATTTGGCCGCGGCATTGTCCCAGAATTGAGCACTCTGTTGCATGACTGTCTCCTTTGGGCGGAAACTAGCCTTTAAGCATCCATACGGGAATTGCCGAAAATCGCAGTCTGCTTATACATTAATGTATGTCCATTCTGCCCAAGGACCTGAACTGGAACCACCTGCGCGCCTTTTTGACCACGGCTGAAGCCGGGTCACTGTCTGCGGCCGCCTGCCAGCTCGGCCAGACCCAACCCACGCTTAGCCGTCAGGTCGCTGCGCTAGAGACTGAACTGGACATGCTTCTGTTCGAACGTATCGGTAAGCAACTGGAACTGACACAGGCCGGGTTAGATTTGTTGGAACATCTGCGTCCGATGGCAGCCGCCGCCGAGCAAGTCGCCCTGACCGCATCCGGACAATCACAAAGCATCGCCGGACGGGTCAAGATCACCGCCAGCGATGTCTTCTCGGCCCACCGCTTGCCCGACGTCGTGCATGCCCTGCGGCACAAGGCACCCGACCTTCAGATCGAGATCATCGCCGCCAATGACATCCGGGACTTGATGCGCCGCGAGGCCGACATCGCCATTCGCCACGTACAACCGGAACAACCTGATCTGATTGCCCGAAAACTGAACGACCTGCCCGCCCATTTCTATGCCAGCAAGGATTATCTGGCCCAACACGGCACACCGTTGACGCTCGCAGACATGTCCCAGCACGATCTTATCAGCTTTGGCTCTGCTGAACGAATGATCGAGGCCCTTACGCCGCTGGGTATGACCGTGACCGAACGAAACTTCCCCTGCGGCTCGGAAAGCGGCTTGGTAGGATGGGAGCTGGCGAAACGGGGGCTTGGCATTATCCCGATGAGCACCATTCTTGGCGACAAAACGCCCGAGATGGTGCGGGTCCTGCCCGATGCCGATCCGTTTATGATCCCGATCTGGTTGGTCACCCACCGCGAATTGCACAGCAGCCGCAGTATCCGGTTGGTGTTTGATACACTGGCAGAGTTTTTGTCGGAAAACTGAACCACAGCCCGGCACTGCCGCGTCTGACCTTCCCCGTCAAACCGGAGGTTTGCTTCCAGCAAAACGGGAAGGCGCTTTGCACCTCCCAAGGTCAGCCGCGGCCCTTTGGTGGATAGACATTACCAATACAAAAAACGCGCCCCAATGGGACGCGCTCTCTACTCTCAATTCAGGCTTAGATTAACCCCGCAGCGTACCGCCGGTTGCCTTGGTCACCTTGGCCACGATCTTCTCGCTTACGGCCTCGATGTCCTTTTCCTTCAGCGTCTTGTCCTTGGGCTGCAACCGCACAGTGATCGCCAGTGATTTCTTGCCCTCACCCAGGCTGCCGCCGATGAATTCATCGAACACACGCACATTGGTGATCAGCGCCTTGTCGGCACCACCAGCAGCATTGACCAGTGCCAGCGCCTCGACGCTGTCATCCACCACAAAGGCAAAGTCACGTTCAACAGCCTGCAAATCACTCTGGTTCAGAGCGCCACGAGACGCACCAGATTTGCGCGGCATCGGGATTTCGTCTGGCCAGATAGTAAACGCCATAGCCGCGCCTTTGATGCCCATCTCGCTCAGCACCTTGGGATGCAGTTCGCCAAAGACGCCCATGACCTTTTTTGGCCCCAGACAAATCTTGCCGTGACGTCCCGGATGCCACCAGCTCTGCGCGCCGCGCAGGACCTGCACCTTGGCAGGTGCCCCAATCGCAGCCAGAACGGCCTCGATATCCGCTTTGGCATCAAACACATCCACCGCGCGCGAGTCGCCGTGCACATCCTTGGGACCATTGCGACCAACCAGCAGGCCTGTGATCAGATTGTGCTGTTCACCCGGCTCGCCGCCATGAAACGCAGGGCCAACCTCGAACAAGGCCAGATCCATATAGCCACGCGCCTGATTGCGGGCAGCTGCCTGTAACAGACCGGGCAATAAGGCCGGGCGCAGGTGTGACATCTCGGAGGAAATCGGGTTGGCCAGCATTGTCGCATCGGTGCCACCACCAAACAGCTCTGCCGAGGGTTGGTCGATGAAGGTGTAGCTGACCACCTCGTTGTAGCCCAGTGCAGCACAGGTGCGACGCGCCATCTGCTGACGGCGCTGCTGCGGTGTCATTACTGGCTTGGGAATACCATCCGTGATACGCGGTAGCGGCTTGCCAACCAGCTTGGTCAGCGATGCAATCCGCGCCACTTCTTCCACCAGATCAGCCGATCCCTGTACGTCAGGACGCCAGCTGGGCACATGCGCCTGGTTGCCCTCTAGGCGGAAGCCAAGATGGGTCAATGTTTGGCGCTGTTCGGCCTCAGGGATGTCCATCCCAACCAGTGATTGCACCCGTGCGGCATCCAGCTTGTAAGCACGCGCATGGTTCGGCACCTGCCCGGCAATCACCACCTCAGACGCTTCACCGCCGCAGAGATCCAGGATCATCTGCGTTGCCAGCTCCAGCCCCTCCAGGGTGAACTCAGGGTCCACACCCCGTTCAAAACGATAGCGCGCGTCCGAGTTGATCTTTAGCGCCCGACCGGTCAAGGCAATCTGCACATGATCCCAGAACGCACTTTCCAGGAACACATCTACAGTGTCCTCGGTACAACCGGTTTCCAGACCACCCATGATACCAGCAACGCTCTCGGCGCCTTTGTCATCAGAAATCACCATCTGCCCGGCGGCAAAGGTGTATTCCTTATCGTCCAGCGCCACCAAGGTTTCGCCACCTGTCGCGCGGTGCACCCGCAGGTCACCCTGTACCTTGGCCGCATCGAATACGTGCAACGGGCGGTTTTGGTCATAGGTAAAGAAGTTGGTGATATCCACCAGTTTCGAGATCGGACGCAGACCAATCGCGGTCAAACGATCTTGCAACCACTGCGGGCTGGGGCCGTTCTGCACCCCCTTGATCAGACGACCGGTGAACAGCGGGCAGCCATCCAAGGTATCTTCATCAATGGTCACATTGATCGGGCTGGCAAAGCTGCCTTCAACCGGAGTGAAATCTTTGGTCTTCAGTGTACCCAAACCACGAGCAGCCAGATCGCGGGCAATACCAAAGACCCCCAATGCATCCGGGCGGTTTGGCGTGATCGCAATCTCGATCACCGTATCCACCTTGGACGGGTCATTCTCGGCCAGCCAGTCGATGAACTTGTCACCCACTTCGCCCGAGGGCAGCTCGATGATGCCGTCATGTTCGTCCGATAGCTCCAGCTCACGCTCGGATGCCATCATGCCATAGCTTTCAACGCCACGGATTTTGCCAACGCCGATGGTGATATCCAGACCGGGAATATACATGCCCGGCTTACAGACCACCACGGTGATGCCTTCACGGGCATTGGGCGCGCCACAGATGATCTGCATCTCACCTTCATCCGTGTCGACCTTACAGACCCGCAGCTTGTCAGCATCGGGGTGTTTTTCGGCGTGCTTGACGTAGCCCAGTGTAAAGTCCTTGAGCCGCTCAGCCGGGTTGCTGATCTCTTCAACTTCCAGACCCAGATCGGTCAGAGTCTCGGCGATTTCGTCCACTGATGCGTCAGTGTCGAGGTGATCTTTCAGCCAGGAAAGAGTGAATTTCATTTGGCTATCCCGTCGCTACATCTTTGTATAGACACACTTGTGCCATCCATTTTCTCAAACTCAAGACTAACTTGCTGAGTACAAACAACGGGTGTTGAAGTACCAGCAAGCAGCCCACTATCCCATAGGAATTTGCCTGCAGACACGATAACTAACAAAACCCCTGCAAGAAGGACGAACTCAACCCCCCGCAATACACAGGTTTGTCGGTCGATCCATTTTCTTAGTGTTTTCTCTCCACGAAAAAAAACAAAGGTTGGTAGATGCTGAACTCCTACAAACAGCAATAGCAGCCCCAGCAAGAAAAGGCTTTTTGTCAGAAGCGGGACCTCAACAGATATTTTCCCGCTCTCAATCAAAAAAACACTCAAAGCACCAAGAACTGCCGAAAACTGAAAAATTCTGAGAGCGCGTTCTTGAGCGCCATTCAAAACTTCTCGGATTAGGGCACTGTCTTTTGTACCTCTAATCCGGTGATACGGGATCTTTATCTTGTCTTCAGGATACGCCATTCTAACGGCTCAAACCACCGTGCAGGCTTGGCATGTCCAGACACTGGAAGCCGTAATGGCGTAGCCAGCGCAGGTCGCTGTCAAAGAACGCACGAAGATCAGGGATGCCGTATTTCAGCATCGCCAGACGGTCGATACCGATGCCGAACGCAAAGCCCTGATAAACATCCGGGTCAATGCCACCAGCGGCGATCACCTTGGGGTGCACCATACCGGAACCTAGGATCTCCATCCAGTCGTCGCCTTCGCCAATCTTCAGCGTGCCGTCTTTCCAGCTGCAGCGAATATCGACCTCGGCCGATGGCTCGGTGAAGGGGAAATGGCTGGCGCGGAAGCGCAGCTCTACGTCGTCGACCTCAAAGAACGACTTCACAAATTCTTCCAGCGTCCATTTCAGGTTCGCCATCGAAATGTCTGTGTCCAGCGCCAGGCCTTCGACCTGGTGGAACATCGGTGTGTGGGTCTGGTCATAGTCGGCGCGATACACGCCACCCGGACAGATGATACGCAGCGGCGCGCCCATCTTCTCCATCGAGCGGATCTGAACCGGCGAGGTATGGGTGCGCAGCACATGCGGTGGGCGGTCGTCGCCCTCGGCGCGGTGCATATAGAACGTGTCCATTTCGGCCCGCGCAGGGTGGTGGCCGGGGATGTTCAGCGCGTCAAAGTTATACCAGTCGGTATCAATGCGCGGCCCTTCGGCAACCGAGAACCCCATCTCGGCAAAGATCGCTGTCAGCTCTTCGCTGGCCTGACTGACCGGGTGTAGGGTGCCAGTGCGGCTGGCGCGGGTTGGCAAAGTGACGTCCAGCCATTCGGTGCGCAGTCGCTCGTCCAGTGCGGCATCCGCCAGACCAGCCTTTTTGGCAACCAGAGCCGAGTTGATCTCGTTCTTCAGTGCGTTCAACGCCGGGCCTGCGACCTGACGCTCTTCGGGCGTCATCTTGCCCAGTTCACGCATTTTCAGCGCCACTTCGCCTTTTTTGCCCACGGCAGCGACCCGGATGGTCTCCAGCGCGTTCTCATCGGCGGCATCGGCAATTTGGCTTAGATATTTTGACTTAAGATCGTCCATGACGGTCCCCTGAATTTCGCTTAGGCCCTGCTACCATAGCGGTCAGTGAAAGCAAGTATCCCAGATACGTCATTATGACACTGTGCCCGATATGTGCCCCTACCTTGCAAGATCACCTGTCACAGCCCATGTTGCCGTGATTGATAGTGGAGAATTACAAGATGTCCGAGAAGCTAACCCGCAAGCTGACGACAATCCTTGCAGCCGATGCTGCCGGGTTCAGTCAAGCCATGGGAACGGACGAGGTTCGCACCTTTGCCGAGCTGAACGCCGCCAAGGACATTTTTCGCAAACTAATCACCCACCACGGCGGGCGCATCGCAAATACTGCTGGTGATGGGTTCATCGCTGATTTTCCATCAGCCGTCGAAGCCACCCAATGCGCCATCGAAGCACAGCGCGAGCTGGGCACCCGTGATGGCAGTCTGAAATTTCGCATTGGCGTGCATCTGGGGGATGTGATCGTCGACGGGGATGACCTGATTGGTGAGGGTGTGAACCTTGCCGCCAGATTACAAAGCATGGCCGAACCCGGCGGCGTTCTGATTTCGCAACAGGTCTATGATCAGGTGCACAGCAAGCTGACCATCGGGTTTGAATATCTCGGCGAAAAACGCCCCCGCAACCTGTCCACGGATGTCCCCGTTTATCGTATTGCCATGAGCAAGCCCGGGTTCTCTTTTCGCCGTAAATCCGAACCAGCCGCGCCTCACCGGGGAATCAGACTTCATGACGACGAGATATCCGTCGCGCCGTCAGAGCTCCCCCCGCCACAATCCATTTTGTTTGCAGCCCTTGTTGCCGGAGCGCTTGTGCTGATCAATCTGGTTACGGGAGGTTCAATCTGGGCACACTGGCCAATCCTAGGCGTGGCAACCATCGCTGGCCTTAGGTGGGCCCCACAATTCATCCCCCCCCGGATAAGTGCCATCCTTCCCGCCCAGACAGTGGTGATTATCGCTGCTCTCGCGCTGATAAACATATTTAGCTGGGGTGGATACCCTTGGTCGCTTTGGCCAATCGGGGCTTTGGTGATTGTGGGACTGGGGCGCAAAATTTTGTCACAGCCAGAATAAACCACCAGCTCCGGCAGTTAGTTCAGACTGTGACAGATGACACTTAGGCAAGGCCGAACCGTGCGCCACAGTTTGGGAAACGCAGCACACAGTCGCTTCTAATTAGAACCAGCTAACGATTTCATCCATGCCCCGGCGTGTTTTTGGGAACATTGGCGGCCCAGCCCGATAGCCAAAGGCAACCATCACGGCAGGCCTGTATAGCTTGGGATCAATCCCGAAATGCTCTTCCAGAACAGCGCTGGTCTGGTCCGCGTCGAACCCTTCGATCGGACAGGTATCAATGCCCATCATTGCTGCAACCGTCATCACGTTACCCAGCGCAATATAGGCCTGACGCGCGGCCCAGTCTGTGGTTTCACGCTCGCTCTCGATCTTGAAGTCATCGGTGCGGAACTTGGAATAGGCCGCATGGAACCCGTCCAGGAATTCAGCAGGGAATTTTTTGACCTCAGCAGCGTGTTGTCTTGGATAGTCCGACTCATGTGACATTGTTGCTCCAGTGTGGGACAGGAAGATGCCAAAATGGCTGGCGGTGCGCAGCTGGCCCTCGGTTCCGTTCATCTCACCACTGGCGCCCCAGGTAAAAGGGCGCAGCAACTCACGCTTGTCGGGATCCTGAACAACCAGCAGCTGCCAGGGCTCCAGACCAAACGACGACGGTGACAGCCGCGCAGCATCCAGAATAGTGCCAAACTCGCTCTCGCTGACCCTGCGCTCGGGGTCAAAGACTTTGGCCGCGTGACGGAATTCAAAAGCCTCGATAATCTGGTTTTGAACGTCGGTGCTGGTGACGGTATCTTTCATTGGATGGTCTCCGATTTGATCTGTCACGAGACCTAATCCATCCCTAAACGGGCCACTATCGGTCCATTCAGGAAATCATTTTCCCAAATATTGGGATAATTCAGAAAGGATAGCGCCGTATTGTTTCTGGTTTGTCGCGATGAACCGAGCCTGCATGAAATCCAGAAACACCTTGACCCGCAGCGGCATCAACCGTCCCGGCGGACGCACAGCCCACATCTTCATATCGAAAAACACACTGTATCCCGGCAGGATCGGCACCAGGTGCCCCGCCTCGATAGCAGGCCCGGCATGCCACAGTGCGGCATGGGCAATCCCCATTCCGCCCACAGCCCACTCCACCAATGCATCTCCAAGATTGCTCCGTGCGGTAAAGTCACTGCGGATCCGATGCTCGGCACCATCCGGCCCCCGCAAGTGCCAGCCGTGCCGTTCCCCCAGTGTCAGGCAGTCGTGATTGCGCAAATCATCGGGATGTTCGGGATATCCTTTTCGTGCCAGATAGTCGGGCGAGGCCACCAGCAACACCGGATTATCATCCAGTTTTTGCGCCAACAGGGACGATGGTGCCAATTCACCCATCCGAAACGCCAGATCATAGCCCTGCTCAACAATATCAACCAGATTATCCGTCAGGTTCAGATCCAGTTTCACATCCGGGTACAGGCGCGAAAACTCGGGCACGAAGGGAACAATATGGGTGCGCCCCAACGAGGCCGAAGCCGTCACCCGCACCACGCCTGACACTGTGGCTGTCGTTTGCGACAATACCGTGCGGGCATCCTCGACATCGTTCAGAATCCGCTTGGCGTAATCCAGAAAGATTTCACCATCCGGGGTCAGCGACACCGCCCGTGTCGTACGGTTCAGCAGCTTCACCTGCAGGTCTGTCTCCAGCGCCTTGATCCGGTGGGTCGCATTGGTCGAAGACAGATTGAACTCCATCCCTGCCCGGCCAATGGCACCCAGTGCTGCAACGCGGACAAACAGTTCCAGACTTTTCAGATCAAACGACACATCCGCCCCCGGTCATTTCCATCGTGTAAGCTTAACCTGAACCATGCAAACGAAAAAGGCCGCCCCGGATGGAGCGGCCTTAAATCTGTCAGTGTGCAGCTGGTGCTTAAGCAGCCAGAGCCGACTGTGCCTGGCGAACGATCGCACCGAATGCTTCGGGCTCGTGTACGGCCAGATCAGCCAGAACCTTACGGTCAACTTCGATGCCGGCCAGGTTCAGACCGTTGATGAAGCGGCTGTATGTCAGTGCTTCGTCGTGGCTGCGAACTGCGGCGTTGATCCGCTGGATCCACAGTGCGCGGAAATTCCGCTTACGATTCTTCCGGTCGCGAGTTGCGTACTGGTTGGCCTTATCGACGGCCTGAGTAGCTACCTTAAAGACACTTTTGCGGCGGCCGTAGTAACCTTTGGCTGCCTTGACGATTTTCCGATGACGGGCGTGGGTTTTAACACCACCTTTTACGCGGGACATATTACGTGCTCCTCTTAACGGTCGTAGGGCATAAAGCTCTTGATGATCTTCGCATCAGGAGCTGAGAGGGCAGTAGTGCCGCGTGCGTTACGGATGAATTTCTTGGTACGCTTGATCATGCCGTGCTGTTTGCCAGCCTGGCTTGCAATGACCTTACCGGTCGCGCTGACCTTAAAGCGCTTTTTAGCGCTCGACTTAGTCTTCATTTTGGGCATTTCCGTCTCCTATGGTTCGGGTTCGGTTTTCACACAACACGGCATGCCACATTCGGCCGGTCGCGCGATAAGAACTGCCCTTTACGAAAGCCTTGCGGCAAGAGCAAGATGATTCTTAGAAATAACGCCCCAGAACCGAGAAAAACACGTTTGGGATCTGATCAATCTGGTAGCCGCCCGGTTTAGTGGCGGTGGCGTAATACAACAGCCCACAGGCAATCAAAACTGTAAGCACCGAAGCCCGTGGAGATCTTCTGTCGCTAATGGCAGACATGATCGACGGGATGGAAAGCCCGCCGACCACCAAACCCAAAATCAGGGCCAAATCGGTATCCATGTGACATCACCTCATTAAATGAGGATCAGCCTATTCCGGATCTGTGCTGTAAATCAAACGTTCATCACAGGGCGCAACCCGCAGGATGTTGGTGGTCCCAGGCACGTTAAACGGCACACCCGCAGTCACCACGATCTGGTCCGTCTCTGCAGCAAAGCCCCCTGCCCGTGCCGCACGAGCCGCGCTCACCACCGCGCCTTTGAACCGTTCCTGACCCGGAGTCATCACGCAGTTACAGCCCCAGCTCAGCGCCAGACGCCGTGCCGTCCCCTCCATGGACGTCAGTGCGATGATCGGCACTCCCGGACGCTCGCGCGCGGTCAACAATGCGGTTGTGCCGCTCTGGGTGAAACAACAGATCGCCTTGATGTCAGTCTTTTCAGCAATCTCGCGGGCGGCAGCTACAATGCCATCCGCAATTGAGCTGCCCTTGGCAGAACGCGACGCCGCGATGATCTGAGTGTAGGTTGGATCGGCTTCAACTTCGGTGGCAACGTTATCCATCGTCTGCACCGCTTCGATCGGATAGCTGCCAGCTGCGGATTCCGCACTCAGCATCACCGCATCAGCGCCTTCATAAATGGCCGTGGCCACATCCGACACTTCGGCACGGGTTGGCATTGGGCTTTCAATCATGCTTTCCAGCATCTGAGTTGCCACGATCACCGGCTTGGCTGCAGCGCGACAGCTGCGGACAAGCCGTTTTTGGATCGGCGGCACTGCAGACACCGGGAGTTCAACCCCCAGATCACCACGCGCCACCATAATGCCGTCTGAAGCGTCCAGAATCTCACCAAAATTATCAACGGCCAGTGGCTTTTCGATCTTGCTCAGCACGGCCGCCCGGCCATCTGCCAGCCCGCGTGCCTCAAACACATCTTTGGCACGCTGCACAAAGGACAGCGCCAGCCAGTCCACACCTAGGTTGCAGACAAACTCCAGATCCTCGCGGTCCTTGTCTGACAAGGCCGCCAACGGCAGCTCTACGTCCGGGACATTAACGCCCTTGCGGTTCGAAATAGTGCCACCGATTTCGACGGTGCACTCCGCAAAATCTTCGCCACAACTGTCGACAACCAGTTTAATCTTGCCGTCGTTGACTAGCAGATGAGCACCAGCTTCAAGCGCTTGGAAAATCACCGGGTGTGGCAGGCAAACGCGAGAAACATCGCCCTCTGCCTCGTCCAGATCCATGCGGAATTTTTCACCCGGCACCAGTTCTTCAGACCCATTGGCAAACACACCAACCCGCAGTTTCGGCCCCTGCAGATCCGCCAGAATACAAATCGGGCTGTCCAGATCCTGTTCCACGCGGCGAATAATGGCGTGTTTCTCGGCAATTTCTTCGTGGCTGCCGTGCGACATGTTCAGACGAAACACATCCGCGCCTGTTTCATGCAATGCTCGAATGGTCTCGTAGGTCTCCGAGGCCGGCCCCAAGGTGGCAACAATCTTTACATTGCGCTGACGTCTCATAGGGCGGCTCCTTCGGATTTGTTATTGTTATCGCAAACACTGCAGGGCTGCTTATCGCGCAATTCCCCTTTTACCGCAACTCCCCTATAGATGCGACAAAAGAGATGACAGGCAGATGACATACACACCCTATTTTATTCACGGCGCTGACCGTCCCGCCCGCTGGCTGATCACATGTGACCACGCCACCAATGTTGTACCCCCTTTTGTCAACGATGGCGACCTGGGTCTGCCGCGCGAAGACATGGAACGCCACATTGCCTATGACGTTGGCGCCTACGAGGTTTCCAAACACCTTGGCGAGATGCTGGATGCGCCGGTGATTGCATCGAATTTTTCCCGTCTAGTGATCGACCCCAACCGCGGTGATGACGACCCCACCCTGCTGATGAAGCTTTATGACGGCACCATTATTCCCGCCAACCGCCACGCTGACGCCGCCGAGCGTGAACGTAGGCTGAGTGAATGTTACCGCCCTTATCATTCTGAACTGTCAAAACTGGCGGACCGTGAAGATGTTGTGATCATCTCGGTTCATTCTTTCACACCACAGCTGCGTGGTCGTCCGCAACGACCATGGGAAATCGGCATCCTGTTCCCCAAGGATGAGCAGTTCTCGCCACATGTGGTTGAACATCTCAAACCCCATACCGATGCGCCTGTTGGTGTGAATGAACCCTACAAGGGGTATCTGCCCGGGGATGCCATCGATACCCATGCCTCGACCCATGGGCGTCCCAACACCCTGATCGAGCTGCGCAACGACTTGATCGCGGAGCAAGCAGGCCAGATTGCCTGGGCCGAGAAACTGGCGGTGGCCCTGCCCTGCGCCCTAAGCAGTGCGGGCTTCTGACTCAACCTAACCCTACGTCAACTTGCATGTATTTCAGGCCGCACATCATTGTGGCACAGGCCTGAAATACCCATATTCAGAGTATAGGAAACACTGGCGAACACTCACATAGGAGAGACCCATGACCCTTGTTACATTGACCACTTTCTTTGGTTGGATGACTGTTCTGAACATTGGCTTCTTGACCATCACAGCGCTGGTTTTGCTGGCTGGTCACGAGAGGCTGGCCACCCTGCATGCGGGCATGTTCAACATGGAAACCGCGGATGTGAAAAAGGCCTATTTCAAGTACATCGCCAATTATAAGATCCTGACGCTTGTGTTCTGTCTGGCACCCTATATCGCGCTGAAGCTGATGTAGCCCACAACCAACCCGCATTGAACGACCGACGTCCGTTTGCTAGTCACGCAGGCGGACGTATTTGTTTTGAAGGAGCGCATCGATGGATCCGCAGACCGAGATTGAACTCCAGGCCGCTGCATTCCGCCGCCTGCAGAAACACCTGATGGAAGACCGCACCGACGCGCAGAACATCGACCTGATGAACCTGGCCGGGTTCTGCCGCAACTGCCTGTCGCGCTGGTATCAAGAGGCTGCAAACGAACGTGGAATCGAGATGGACAAAACCGAAGCGCGTGAGATTTTCTACGGCATGACCATGGACGAGTGGAAAGCCAACTATCAGACCGACGCCAGCCCGCAAAAGCAGGCCGAGTTCGACGTCGCGTTCAAAGAGAACGTGACCGATAAAGGCTAAGCGAATTAATGAAGAGCGGAGGCCGAACTCCGCTCTCCACTGACCTCAGCTACCTTGCGATGCCAACAGTTGCGCGCCATGAGGGTTATCAATCACCATGAGCCAGGTCCCACCTGGTTGACGGCGCAACACTGCAACTGACAGCCCCGATTGGCTGATCTCTGTTCCATCCGGCGCACGACCCGACATTTGCCATGGCGTGATGTGCAGGGCAGTATCCCCCGCGATAAACACCTCATGTTCGCCAAATTCGAAAATCGGGTCCACAGCCGACATCCCGGTGAACATGGCCCGCAATGTATCCGGGTCAGACACCGGTTGTCCAGGTTCGAACATCACCGTTGCTGTGTCCTCGTAGGTTGCCATCACCCCGTCAATATCCTTGGCCATAAAGGCACTGCTCATCGTGGTGATTGTTTCCAGTACTTTTTGCTGTTCAGTGGTCATTGGCTTTCCTTCTGCTGCCAGTGTGATTGGGGCCGACAAGACAAGCGCCATCAGCCATGCAAATGCATGTTTCATAAGTGTATTCCTTTGGTTTGGGTTTAGGGTGGAGGGGTTAGTTAGGGTCCGGAGGGTTCACAATCTGCAGCACCTTGGCCGCCAGATTATCGGTTGCCGCCAAGGCGCCAGTGGCCTGTTGCAACTTCTGCGCCACCAGGGCGGCTTCGGTCTTGGCCGCGACTTGACGGACATCCCGATAGCTCGGTGCATCCTGCAACATCACTGAGGGGCTGTCGCCAATCCGCCCCGATGCCAGCGCTGCTGGCAAGCGACGTGGACAGGAACACGGCGCATCTGAATTGGCCAAGCCGCAGCTTTTAGCGGTGAAGGCCAGAACCTTGGACCGCGCCCGCGACAGTCTTTGGCGATAAGTCGCAGAGGGGATATCCAGGGCAGTCGCCGCCTCTCGGTGGTCCATTTCAAGGATTTCTCCAAGCACATAGGCCGCGCGATGGTTTGCATCCAGACACAGCAGCATCGCCATGGTGCAGCGCACCCGCAGCTCATTCAGCATCACATGGTCTTCGGGGGCAGCGGCAGAGTCATCTGCCAACCCGTCCAATAGGTCCTGAGCAAAGAACTCAAACGTCAGACCGGGATCGCGCGCCATCACTTTCTTCGCGGTCAAAAGGTAATTGGTGGCGACCCGGTAGACCCATGTTTCAAACTTGCTGTCACCCTTGAACGTCGACAGTTTTGTCACCACCCGGATCAGGATCTCCTGCGTCGCATCCTGCGCCAGGCTGGCATCCCCCACCATTCTAAGCGCCAAACGGTGCACCCGGTCCTGAATGTGCAGAACCAACTGCTCCAGCGCGGCAGCCTCCCCTTGCTGTGCCTTGGCGACGATACTGTTGATACTCTGACCCATCCGGCTGTCCTTTGCTGTTGTCTGATAGGTTAGACAATCCGCAGCCCGGATGTGTGACAGAATTTTTGAATCTTTTTCAGGTGCTCAGTTGTTCGGCACCAACTAAGTGCTTCATCAGACCTGTCAAAAGGTCAAAGTGAACCCGTGCGGATAATTTCGATAAATGCAGACAGCACCGTATCTGCGGCAACAGAGGCCAAGATCATACCCATGACCCTGCTAACAATAGCAGCGCCCGAGTTGCCGATCACCCGAATGATGGGGTCAGCCAGCATCATGAACAGGCAGGCGATAGCCATGACGCCCGCCATAACCACACCCGTTATTGCCTGATCACTGACCCCGAATTGAGCGTTGTCCGTTAGCATGACAATAGCCAGCATCGCACCCGGAGAGGCAAGCGACGGCACTGCCAGTGGGAAAATTGCTGGGGATGGCGCGGTGTCTTGCGCTTGTTCCTCCTCCTCGACAGATCGCCTGTCGCTTGCCGGTTTTGAATCGCCAAAAATCATGGTCAGAGCAAACAGGAACAATACGATACCACCCGCCACCTGGAACGACAGCAGGCTAATCCCCAAAGCATCAATCAAGATCTGACCGAGCATCAGGAAGAACAACAGCACGCCAATACTGACAACCGTTGCCAGCAACGCCGTTTTGCGCCGCTCTGACGCGGCCATGCCGGCCGTCACCGCAATAAACACGGGGATGGTGCCAATCGGGTCGATGACAACCCACAGGGTGATAAAACGTTCGAATAAATCCATAGCCGCACATGAACCACATGCATCAGTCCGATGCACGACCAATTGCACAGCTCGCAACTATAGCCGCAAGATCTCGCCCACGTAAAAACGCCAAGCTCAAAGTCGCGGTCAAAGAGAACATGGCGGATAAGGCCTGACATCAGGGCGATCCTACTGAAGCAATCGACATACAGAATTTCCCCCTAGCAATGTCGGAGGCAAAACCTGTTTCAAGGGAATCTGTTTCGGGAGTCCTGCATAGAAAGTTTTTTACTCAACAGCACGATCATCGCCGCCAAAACCGCCAGGAACAAAAACGCCACCCTCAGCGATGTCGCCTCGGCTAGGAAGCCGATAACCGGCGGGCCAAGCAACAACCCGCCATAGCCAAGGGTAGAGACAGCCGCAAGTGCAGCCCCCGGTAAAACATGCGGATCATTTGCGGCCCGGCTAAAGGCCAGTGGCATGATCATCGCATAGCCAACTCCCATCAGGAAAAACCCGGTCAACGCCATACCGAAGGTACCAAAGCCCACGGCACACAACACACCGACCGTAGCCACTGATCCAGCCAATCGCGCCGCACCAACGGCTCCCAACCGCAGGGTGATGCCATCCCCAAGCAGTCGCATCACAACCATCGCTATCGAAAATACAGTATAGCCCAGAGCCGCCTGAGCCTCGGTTGCACCGGATGAATGCACCAGAAAGATAGCGCTCCAGTCGGCCATGGCGCCCTCGCCCAAGGATGAGCAAAACGCGATAAACCCAACCGCAAACAATGGCCCCTTAGGCAGCCTGAAAATCGGGCCTGCCGGGCCTGTTTCCCGAACATCTGAGGTCCACTCGGCCCGTGCCGACGTCAGGGTGATGGCAGCAGCCACGGTCGCGGCTATGATGAAATGAGGGGTGATCCCAATGTCATAAGTCTCGGCCACAAAACCGGACCCTGCCCCCAAGCCTGCCCCAAGACTAAACATCGCATGAAAAGATGACATCACCGGTCGACCGATATGTCGCTCTGCCTCTGCGGCCCAGACGTTCATCGCCACATCCATGCCGCCATGTGTTGCCCCAAACAGGAACAAAGCAGCAGCAAGTGCCAGATTCGTCGGGGCAATAGCGATCAAGAACAGTGTTCCGACATAAGCTATTGCCACCCTCCGAGTGACTTTGGCCGCACCGACCCTGTCCGCGAACCGACCGGCCAAAGGGAAGGACGCAATGGCTCCCGCTGCCAGTAGCAACAACAACCCACCCAGATCAGCCGGACTCAGGTTGAAGCGGGCTGCCACGGCAGGAATGCGTGATGCCCAAATGCCAAACAGTGCGCCGTTCAAGATGAACATGGCGGTCACAACCCGCCAAGCTGTCCGGGGATCAGGCATCTATGATGGCTCCTCGGCGGTCCTTGGCGGGTCAGTCTTAGTTAGATCAGATCGCTGCTTTGCGGCTCTCATCCAGATAGATCTCGCGCAGACGTGTGGCGATTGGGCCCGGTGTCCCATTGCCCAGCGCAACACCGTCAATCTCAACCACCGGCATCACAAAGGCAGAGGCCGAGGTGACAAAGGCTTCATCCGCCTCTTTGGCTTCGTCAATGGTGAAGAGGCGTTCCTCGATCTCCATCTGTGCCTCAGCAGCCATACGCAGCACCGCCTTGCGGGTGATACCATGCAGGATGTCGGTGGACAGCGGCCGCGTTACGATCTTGCCGTCTTTGACCAAATAGGCGTTGTTACTGGTGCCTTCGGTGACATGGCCATCTTCGACCAGCCATGCATCATCACAGCCAGCTTTCTTGGCCATCATTTTACCCATCGACGGATACAGCAACTGCACGGTTTTAATATCCCGGCGGCCCCAGCGGATGTCTTCGATCGAGATGATCTTGGCGCCCTTTTTGGCAGCAGGGTTATCGGCCAGACCGGGTTTGTTCTGGGTGAACAGCACAATAGTCGGCTTGGTGTCCGCCGATGGGAATACAAAATCCCGGTCGCCGTCAGAGCCACGGGTAACCTGCAGATAGACCAGCCCCTCGACAATGCCATTGCGTTCAACCAGCTGACGGTGGATTTCCAGCAGTTCATCCTTGGAGCAAGCCGCCTGCATCTCCAGTTCGTCCAGCGAACGCTGAAGGCGCACAGCGTGCCCGTCAAAATCGATCAGCTTGCCGTCCAGAACTGTGGTCACTTCATAGACGCCATCCGCCATCAGAAAGCCGCGGTCAAAGATCGAGACTGTGGCCTCATTTTCCGGAAGATATTCACCGTTTACATATACGGTACGAGTCATCGTGGTCTCCTCAACCCCAAAGTGCCGGTTTAGGCGGGTGCACGCCGGCAGCGTCAAAATGCAATGGTTCGTCTCGGTCTTCGGCTAACAGCAGTGGCCCGTCAAGGTCCGTAAACACCACACCCTGCGCAAGAAGTGTCGCCGGCGCCATTGCCAACGAGGATCCGACCATGCAGCCAACCATAACATCATAACCTTCGGCTAGTGCGTCCTCGCGCAGCTTCAGCGCCTCGGTCAACCCGCCGGTTTTGTCCAGCTTGATATTCACCACATCATACTTGCCTTTTAGCTTGGGCAGGCTTGTACGATCGTGACAGCTCTCATCCGCGCAGACAGGCACTGGGCGGTCCATGCCAATCAGCGCGTCATCTTCACCGGCAGGCAAGGGCTGTTCAACCAATTCAACGCCCAAACGCACCAGATGCGGCGCAAGGTCGGAATAGACCTTGGCGCTCCAACCTTCGTTGGCGTCGATGATGATCTTGGACTCAGGCGCGCCCGTGCGAACAGCCTCCAATCGGGGCATGTCATCCGGAGTGCCCAGCTTGATTTTCAACAGGGGGCGAAAGGCGTTTTCTGCCGCCTGTTGCTGCATCTTTTCAGGTGTATCAAGCGACAGGGTATAAGCGGTAATTTCCGGTCCCGGCGCTGGCAGACCAGCCAATTCCCATACAGGTTTACCAGCTTGTTTTGCCTCAAGATCCCACAGCGCACAGTCCACCGCATTGCGGGCTGCACCAGCGGGCAGAAGCGACTGCAATTCGTCCCGTGTAAAATCAGCGGGCAAACCGGCAATCTCAGCGGTCACGCTATCCAGTGTTTCATCATAGCGCGCATAGGGCACACATTCGCCCCAACCAGTCACGCCGTCTTTTTCGACCTTAACGGTCAGTACTTTGGCCTCGGTCCGGGACCCGCGCGAGATGGTAAAGACCTGCGCCAGTTTGAAGACGTCCGGCGTCACGGTGATTTTCATGTCTCTATCCTTTTGACAGAAAAAGGGCGTCTGTTGCCAAACGCCCCTTACAAATCAGACTGCGGCCAGCGCGTCTACCAGACGTTCTGCACCGTGACGATATGGGTCAACTGCTGGCAGTCCCATGCGCGCTTCGACCTCAGCCAAATAGCTGACAGCCTCATCTTCGCTCAGGTGCTGGGTGTTGACCGAAATGCCAACAACCTGACAGGCAGGATTGGACTTGCGGGCCAGTGGAAGCGCGGTATCGCGCAACTCTTCCAGCGACGGCAGATCATAGCCCGGCAGACCACGCATATGTTCGCGGGTTGGTTCGTGACACAGGATCAGCGCATCCGGCTGACCGCCGTGTACCAGCGCCATAGTCACGCCAGAGTAGGAGATGTGGAACAGGCTGCCCTGCCCTTCGATGTGATCCCAGTGATCCGCATCATTGTCGGGCGTCAGGTATTCAACTGAACCCGCCATGAAATCGGCAATCACCGCGTCCAAAGGTACACCGTGACCAGTGATCAGGATACCGGTCTGGCCGGTGGCGCGGAAGGTGGATTTCATACCCCGTTTCTGCATTTCAGCGTCCACAGACAGGGCGGTGTACATCTTGCCGACCGAACAATCGGTACCCACTGCCAAACACCGCTTGCCGCTGCGCTTGACACCATTGGCAATTGGATATCCATCGGTTGGAACGCGCACATCGTGCAGAGTGCCGCCATGGGTCTGTGCCGCAGCGACCAGATCACCCTCGTCGCGCAGCAGGTTGTGCAGGCCCGACGCCAGATCATAGCCCATTTCCAGAGCCTGAATCAGCACTTCTTTCCACGCGGATGAGATCACCCCACCGCGGTTGGCCACACCAATCACCAATGTCTTTGCACCGGCGGCTTGGGCCTCGGCCAGAGACATCTCGGTCAGACCAAGATCAGCACCACAGCCAGGCAGGCGAAACTGACCTACGGCGTTTTCAGGACGCCAGTCACGGATGCCAATAGCAACTTTGGCAGCAAGCATATCGGGTGCGTCACCCAGGAACAGCAGATAAGGGGTCTCGATCATCTTGGGGCACTCCATGGAATTTCTTTGTCCGCGCGACTCTAATTGAGCCCCTGCGCGATGAGTTCCCAAATTACCTTTCGCGCCCCACGTCACACACACAATACTCCCGCAGAATCCGAAGTTGTTCGAAGATTATCCCGACAATTGGCCAAGCACCACTAATCCTTGTGCTTGATAGCGCAACCACGACCATTGCTGCGTTCGCAATGCTGCACCCGCACAATTGAGCTTGCGCAGGTCAACGCAATTTAATAACACATGGCAAGATAGATTTGTAACTTCCTTACCCATACAGGTGATCCGCACATGAGCTTTCGCATCCAGCCCACCGCCCCGGCCCGCCCAAATCGCTGCCAGCTGTTTGGCCCCGGATCGAACACCAAACTGTTCCCCAAGATGGCGGCTTCGGCAGCGGATGTGATCAACCTTGACCTCGAAGATTCAGTTGCCCCCAGCGACAAGGATACCGCCCGCGCCAACGTGATCGAGGCGCTGAACACCGTGGACTGGGGCAACAAGTACATGTCGGTGCGGATCAACGGTTTGGATACGCCCTACTGGTATCGCGACGTGGTAGACCTGCTGGAGCAGGCCGGTGACCGGATTGACCAGATCATGATCCCCAAGGTGGGCTGCGCCGAAGATGTTTACGCGGTGGATGCGCTGGTCACGGCCATCGAACGCGCCAAGGGCCGGACCAAGCCAATTTCGTTTGAGGTGATCATCGAATCCGCTGCTGGTATTGCACATGTCGAGGCGATTGCCGCCTCCTCTCCTCGCTTGCAAGCGATGTCGCTGGGCGCTGCGGATTTTGCCGCCTCAATGGGAATGCAGACCACCGGTATCGGTGGCACGCAGGAAAACTATTACATGCAGCGCGAGGGCGAAAAGCACTGGTCCGACCCTTGGCATTGGGCACAGGCCGCAATTGTTGCCGCCTGCCGCACCCATGGTGTGCTGCCGGTTGATGGGCCGTTTGGTGACTTTTCCGACGACGAAGGCTTCCGCGCCCAAGCGCTGCGCTCGGCCACCTTGGGCATGGTCGGCAAGTGGGCTATCCACCCCAAGCAAATCGCGCTGGCCAACGAGGTGTTCACCCCCTCTGATGCCGCCCTGACCGAGGCGCGCGAGATCCTGGACGCGATGGAAACCGCCAAAGCCAATGGCGAAGGGGCCACCGTTTACAAAGGCCGCCTGGTCGATATCGCCAGCATCAAGCAGGCCGAGGTGATCGTGGCCCAAGCGGAACTGATCGCCGGGAACTGACGCCCTTTACTTTCATGGCAATCTGGGGCGTCCTGCGGGGCGCCCTTTTGTTTAGGACAGATCATGACCAAACTAACCCTGTTTCATACCGCCCATGTTCATGCTGATACATTCAACACGCTGGCGCCAAATGCCGAGCTGGATCACACCGTGCGCGAGGATTGGCTGGCGCGGGCGCAAGACGGTATCGACGAGTTTCTGGCGACCGAGATCGCATCAGCGATCCAAGCGGCTGATGGCCCGGTCCTGTGCAGTTGCACCACCATTGGCGAAGTCGCAGAACAGGCTGGCGCGACCCGGATCGATTGGCCAATGATGCAAGAAGCGGCACAGATCGGTGGGCCGGTACTGATGGCCTATTGTCTCGACAGCACCGCCGCCCCTTCCGAAGCTCTGTTGCGGCGTGCCTTCGGCGAAGATGATCCACAACTGACCTGCCTGAAACTGGCGCAGCACTGGCCCCTGTTTGAGGCAGGGGAGATTGACGATTTTGCCAATGCGCTTGCTGCTGACATCAAGGCCACGCTGGAGCAAAATCAGTTCAGCTGCGTGGTGCTGGCCCAAGCCTCGATGGCGGGAGCAGCGAAAGTGTTGCGCGCGATTACAGATGTGCTGGTGTTGGCCTCGCCAGAAATAGCAGTGCGGTATTTACTGACAGAGGGCTAGGATCGGTTATCGCCTCCTGCGTCACAATATGACGCAGGCCACAACCCGCGGCCCATCTTTCGCAACAGCACCATAGCCTGTATCGCAAAGGGCGCGATCCTTAGCCTGTCGCCGGGGTTGCACTCCTTACTTTGCAATCATGGAACTCCAAATGTCGCAGGCTATCTCCTTCTTTCAGCGCAGACGAAAACAGCTGGCCCTGGCGGCCAGCCTTTATGTGATCCTCCTGATCCTCTTCCATTGGCAGTTGCCGCCGGTGCACGTCTGGCTCATCGCCGCGTTCTTTTCGATCATCATGAACTTCACTTATATGACCGAGGCCTATGCGCGGCAGGAGTGTCTGAAGCTGGAGGTTCTGGTTGCCAGTGTTCTGATCCTTGCGTCCGTTCTGGGCGCTGCGGTTTGGCCCCTGTTCGTCATTGCCGCGATCTTTGGGCATGGGGTTTGGGATATCTTCAAACACTACGGCGCCGGTGTTCCGTTTTTCTCTTGGTACACCTTGAGCTGCTTTGCGGTGGATACGCTCTATAGCGGCGCGTTGCTGGTCTATTGGATGGAATTGTAGCACGCTAAAATGGCGGACCATGGCACGGGGCCGTGGTCCGGTGCCGCTGGGCTGACCGGTGCTTGGGCTAGTTGAACACTAAGTCCTGTTCGGTAGTAGAAAAGGCGGTACCGCCAAAAAGCGGGGATGAGAGGGAGATCAATCCCACAAGCTAAACGTTGTCTCTGCCTGCCCACAATTGGGGCTCTGTTCCTGATGCCGGAGGTACTAGGCCCGGCAGTGATCGCGATCAATCAAGGTTTTGCCAAAGGATAGAAAATATAGCATTACAGAGGCGTACGCCGGGTGCGCAACCCCATACCTCATTCCGCCCGCCTGTCGCAAAGGTTTCGCAGTGAGTATTTTCGGCAAAAAGAAACATCGGTGTTGCGCGAAGTCTTGGGCTTCTTTTTGCTGGAAATACTCAAATCCCAGAGTTGCCACACTCACGCGCGCAGGTCCTTGGGCGACCCCATCACAACATAGGTGGTAATGGCCGTTACATAGGGCGAGGTGCCCAGAATATCGGTGTGAAAGCGTTTGTAACTGGGCAGGTCCGGACATTCGACTCGCAACAGGTATTCAATTGTGCCGGTGATATTGTGACATTCCACCACTTCGGATGCTGCATCCATCGCTTGTTCAAACGCGTGTTGCGCGTGTTTGGTATGATCGCCCAGCCCGACGGCGATATAGGTCACAAACCCCGTCCCCATTGCCTCGCGGTCCAGCACAGCGCGGTAGCCGGTAATGATGCCTTTTTGCTCAAGATCCTGCACACGACGCAGACAGGCCGAAGGTGACAGGCCCACCCTGTCGGCCAGTTCCAGATTGCTGATACGGCCATCCAGTGAAAGCTGATGCAATATCTGTTGGTTTATGCGGTCCATTTTCGCCATATATTGCAGAAATAGACCAATCACGCCGCGTAACGCAATTACATTTGGTGCATTTATCGCAAACCTTAGCGCATGACTTATGATATATTCCTTGCGCTTGCGCTCTTCGCCTTTGTTTCGTCCATCACGCCGGGACCAAATAACCTCATGCTGATGGCCTCGGGGGCCAATTTCGGTTTTCGCCGCACCATCCCGCATATGTTGGGCGTGGCGCTGGGGTTTGTGTTCATGGTGCTGCTGGTCGGCGCTGGGTTGGTGCAAATCTTTGACGCCTATCCGGTCAGCTATACGGTGCTGAAAGTCGGTTCTGTGATCTATCTGCTGTACCTCGCCTGGAAGATCGCCAACGCGGGGCCTGCCGAGGCGGGGGAAGCCAGTGGCAACCCAATGACATTTCTGCAAGCAGCAGCATTTCAGTGGGTGAACCCCAAGGCCTGGGCCATGGCACTGACCGCCATCAGCGCCTACACGCCAGACCAAACCCTAACCGCGATCTTGCTGGTGGGCGTGGTGTTTGGCGCGGTCAATCTGCCCTCGGTGAGTTCGTGGACCGTGCTGGGCCAGCAAATGGCGCGGGTGCTGACGAACCCACGCCGCCTGACCGCCTTCAACTGGACTATGGCGGTACTGCTTGTGGCCTCGCTATATCCAGTGATCTGGCCCAGCTAACAGACCTACCTCACAACTTCCTGAACTAAGCCCGGCGCCCACGTCGGGCCTTTTTTCATTTTGGCACAACTGGTTGGCGCAAAATTGTTTTTAGCTTTTCAGGAGCAACGCGCCGCGCGTCGCTCAGATAAATCTCATGATGTGGCCCGTTAAAGGTCAGCCCTTGCCCCGGCATCAGCTCATCATACAAATGCGCCAGCGTTGCGGCCTCATTGGTATAGGGGCCAACATGCAGGGTTTGCAGGCAGCGCCCCTCTTCCAGCCTGCCGTGATAGACGCGCCCCAATGTATCGGCATCCGTTGGTGGGTCTTTCTTTTTGGCCAGCTTGCCTAAGGCTGTTTCACGCACCTGCTCAAGCATATCTGGCAACACATGTTTTGGCAGGCGGATCATAGCAGTCCAGACCCAAGCCGCGCGATCATTGCGCACAAATGCGGTTGGGTCATCCGCCATCCACTGCGCCTCTAACGGTGGCACGGTGAAATCCTGCTCTGCCGCCTTGCATTTGAACTTCACCCCGTAAGCCACCGAATAGAGTGCCGCGATGGCCTTGCTAAAATCCGGCCCGCCGGGATCGCCCTGCCCGTCGACCATCACATAGGGCATGGAGGGAATCACGAGATCATCCCAGCGCCCGACTTTGCCGGTGTATTCAGATTTATAGGCGCGTCTAAAATCAAGTTTTTTGGTCATGAGGTTCACTTTAATGGCAAACAAATTTCTGTCAGCAGATCCTCGGGCGCGGTGTTACGCGGCGAGTTCAGCGAGATCTCGTAGCAAGGCATATCGGCAGGTTCTTCACCTGAGTTGGGCAACCAGTTCCCAAACAGGGTTTGATAGGCTTCGGCCAGCCCGGCATACGGACCTTTGTAGGTCATCACCGCGGTTTTGCCACCGGGCAGGTTGTATTCCTCTAGCCCTTCGGGGATCACATCCCCCTGCCAGATCACCCCGGCACGGCTGTTTAGTTTGTCCTCTGGGATGACTTCGGGGTTGTCACAATAGACACCAACAAAGCCACCAACATCGGGCCACAGATTGCGCGAAATGCAGATGGCCACGAGATTTTCGAACACCTTACCGATTTTGTAATAGGCGCCAACGTGGCGGATTGAGGCGAGACGACGTTTTGGTTCTTGGCGTATGGCAACTGGGTACATTCTGAAATCTCCTGATTTGAGTGTCGACACAGGAGGCAGTGCACGGCCCGCAGCGCGAAACGATGCCGGACGCGCGCCGAACATCTCGGCAAAGGCGCGGGCAAAGCTGGCAGTGTTGGGGTAGCCAATATCAGCGGCGATCTGGTCGATTGACCGGTCATCGTTCACCAGCCAGATCGAGGCCCGGTGCAGACGGATGCGGCGCACAGCCTGGGCGCAGGTTTCACCTGTCATAGCGCGAAACACCCGGTGCCAATGAAACCGCGACATGGCAGCGACATCGGCAAGGGTATCGAGTGACAGGTCCCCGGCAGGGTTGTCATGGATGTAGCTCAGCACCCGAAGGATCCGGTCTTCGTAACTGTTTGGCATTTGGTCTTACTGCTCCTTAGTCGCCGGAGATGTGCCACGGCGGCAGGTTACAAATCTTGCTGAGTTGAAGCAGACATTCGCTCAGGTTGGTAGCTTTCTCTGCTTCAAATTGGCCAACCGCCAAATCCAAAGCCTGCCAACAGTTGCATCTGACCCGCCCTAGGGTCATATATCGGGAAATTCCGCGCGTGTGAGGCGATATGACCCAGTACCTGAACTTTGAAAAACCCCTGGCCGAAATCGAAGGCAAAGCGGAAGAGCTGCGTGCCCTGGCGCGGGCCAATGAAGAGATGGACATTGAGGCCGAAGCAGAAGCGCTGGATGCCAAAGCAGAACAATTGCTGGTGGACCTGTATAAAGACCTGACCCCTTGGCGCAAATGTCAGGTGGCACGCCATCCTGAACGGCCACACTGCAAAGATTACATCAAAGCTCTGTTTACTGAATATACGCCACTGGCCGGCGACCGGAACTTTGCCGATGACCATGCGGTTATGGGTGGCCTAGCGCGGTTCAACGATCAGCCCGTGATGGTGATTGGCCATGAAAAAGGCAGCGACACTAAATCGCGTATTGAGCGCAATTTTGGCATGGCCCGCCCTGAGGGCTATCGCAAAGCCATTCGACTGCTGCAGATGGCGGACAAATTTGGCCTGCCGGTGATCACACTTGTCGACACACCCGGTGCCTACCCCGGCAAGGGTGCCGAAGAGCGGGGCCAGTCCGAGGCCATTGCGCGTTCAACTGAGGCCTGCCTACAAATCGGCGTGCCGTTGATTTCGGTGGTGATCGGTGAAGGCGGCTCTGGCGGTGCAGTGGCTTTTGCCACAGCCAACCGTGTGGCGATGCTGGAGCATTCGGTTTATTCCGTAATCTCACCCGAAGGCTGTGCCTCAATTCTGTGGAAAGATGCCGAAAAAATGCGCGAAGCCGCCGAGGCACTGCGCCTGACCGCGCAGGACCTGCAGGAACTGGGTGTCGCTGACTATGTGGTGAGTGAGCCCAATGGCGGCGCCCACCGTGACGCAGAGACCGCTATAGCCGCTGTGGGTGATGCCATTCAGAACCTGCTGGACGAGATGAAAGCCATGGACGGCCCGGCACTAATCAAAGACCGCCAACAGAAGTATCTGGATCTGGGGTCCAAGGGTCTCGCGGCCTGATCCTCCTGTTTGGTTAGCTATTGAGAAAGCCCCAGCCCAAGAGGTTTGGGGCTTTTTGTATTCATGGACATTTCAACTTGGGTGCACCAACCGTGCGCGTGACTTGAACGTCACAAATACCCTAGTGCATTATGGTTCAGCTATTGATCCTAATTTGAGTGGGGCAGATAGGGCGGCATGCTCAAGCTTGATCGTATCGATTTTCAAATCCTTAGAGTTCTGTCCAATAATGGGCGGATCACTAAGGCTGCTTTGGCTGAACAAGTTGGCCTGTCACCATCGCCGTGCTGGGAACGTCTGCGACGGTTAGAAAAATCCGGGCTGATCTCGGGATATCGGGCAGAGATAAATCTGCGGAAAATACCCGGGGCCGTGACCGTATTTGTAACGGTAGAGTTGGATTCCCATGCCGTGGCCCGGTTTCAATCCTTTGAACGCACCATTGGCGACCATCCGGAAATCACCGGATGCTGGGCGATTGGTGGCGGCTATGATTACCTCATTCAAGTCGTCGCACCTACAATTGAAGCCTATCAGGATCTGATTGAATCCGTACTGGAAGCCTCTGGCGATATTGCGCGCTATTACTCCTATGTCGTGACAAAAACCGTTCGTCAGCCAGGGCCACCACTACACCTACTTGCCGGCAATTCAGACGAATAGGCTGCAAAAGAGCCAATCGACGGTTGTTTCATCTGAATTGACAGGCATTTTCGGCCTCATCATCTGTTGCAAGCGCCTAAGCTCCCCCCCCAAATGAGGGGTTTTGTCATGTTGGTCACGATGGTCACGATGGTCACGATGGAAAATACGCAGGCGGTATCGCTGAAACAAATGCCTTTGGTGAAAACCGGGGGCTATATTGGGGGGATCTGGCATCAGTCTGGTGCCACGTTTAGGGTCACGGATCCGGCAACCGGAGATGAGATCGCTGAGGTGTCCGCGATGGAAGCGAATGCGGCCACGGATGCTGTTCGAATCGCCCAGGATGCGTTTGGCCCCTGGGCAGCACTTTTACCGCAAGATCGCGCTTTGGTTTTAAAGAAATGGCACGCAAAAATCATAGAAAACCGGGAAGAACTGGCCTGGATCATGGTTGCGGAACAGGGCAAGCCCATTTCAGAAGCCCGTGGAGAAATTGACTATGCGGCCAGTTTTGTTGAGTTTTATGCAGAAGAGGCCAAGCGCACCAACGTCGAAGGGATCACCAGTCATCTCGTCAATGCCGAGGTTGAACTTTGGCGCGAACCCATTGGTGTTGTGGCGCTGATCACGCCATGGAACTTTCCTTCGGCAATGTTAACACGCAAAGCTGCCGCAGCTTTGGCCGCGGGTTGTACAATTGTTGCACATCCTTCTGCTGAAACACCATTGTCCGCCCTTGCATTGGCCCAGCTGGCAGATGACGCAGGCGTTCCCGCAGGTGTGTTCAACGTATTGCCGGGAGACGCAAAAACCATTGTTACCCCTTGGTGTGATGACACCCGTGTGCGGGCTTTGTCGTTCACGGGGTCAACCGAAGTGGGTCGCCTGCTGTATCGTCAATGTGCCAATACGGTTAAGCGGCTGGTGTTGGAACTTGGTGGCCATGCCCCGTTCATTGTCTTTGAGGATGCGGATCTGGACCGCGCCGTTTCCGAGGCAATAAACGCAAAATTCGCAACCAGTGGTCAAGATTGCCTTGGCGCGAACCGAATGTTTATCGCCCGTGCAATCTATGATGAATTTTGCGAGCGGTTCACGCAGGCAGCCCGTCAGCTGACGGTCGGGGCGGGAAAAGATGATCCAGATATTGGCCCTCTGATGCATGACCGCTTGGTCCAAAAACAGGCTGAGCAAGTTGCTGATGCTGTGTCGAAGGGCGCGCGGCTAACTCTGGGAGGTAAGGTGCACAGCGCCGGGCCGCTGTTCTTTGAACCGACCGTCCTTGTTGATGTGCCCAGCACCGCAGAAATCATGCGCGACGAGACATTTGGCCCGGTTGCTGCATTGACGCCATTTGACACCGAGGACGAAGTCATTGCTCGGGCAAATAACACTGAATACGGCCTTGTGGCTTATGTTCACACACAGGACCCCAAGCGCATCTATCGCATGTCCACATCGCTTGAATTTGGCATGGTCGCGATCAACCGCACGTCAGTGACTGGCCCACCGATTCCGTTTGGTGGCGTGAAACAATCTGGACTTGGTCGCGAGGGTGCACGCCATGGTCTGGAGGAGTTTACCGAGCTTAAATATGTGTGTCGCGACTGGAGTTGAGGAACCAATACACAGCGCAGGCAAATAATTGAATTACCGGGTGGTAACGCGGTTGGCTTGCCAATCCACCGGGTAAATACCCCCATTGGGGTGCTGGGGAAACCCTGCGCTGGGGTGATCCGTTGCGCAAAGAATCGCTTGCGCCAGTTTTATAGGAGAAAACTGGCGCCAAATTTGCTATTATAGTGGGGTCATGTTTCCGGGTTCCTCAAAAAAGAAGAAGGGCGGCGCATCAATTGCGTTCCCTGATGTGTGCAAAGTCCCGGCCCCACCAGCCCCATTTGTGCCGGTTCCTTTCCCCAACATCCAGATTGCATCGTCAAACTTCAAAAGTGCGTCGGTCAAAATTGAGAAATTCAAGACAAATTTCAAAAAGACGAAGGGCGACGAGGCCGGAACAGCAAAAGGTGTAACAGCGTCGATCGCTAAGATGGCGACCATTTTTGCGAGACACGCGGTCACGGTTAAGGCCACCGGGAAGAAGGCATCAAAACTGATGTTCCCGAATCAAGCGGCCAAGGTTTTTCAGCAGGCGCAGAAACAGCAAAAGACCTTCGAAAGTCAGCTTAAGAAGGAATGCAGCAAACTGCTGAAGGCCTGTAAGGATGACAAAGATCAGCAGAAACTAGCAAAAACGCTCATATCAATGGTTGGAAGCGCCGCCCGCGGTCATCCCGTGTAGCAATCTGTGCAGCGCAGCAGTTTTACGATCAAAAACCGGTGGCTCAATTGATGGCCCCTGTCTTGTCGCGTGCGAAGCATCGGGTTTCATTTTTCTCACAAAGAGATCAGACCACGAGACATGGCCAGTGCCAGCGCGTGTTCACGGGTGTTCGCGCCCAGAGATTTTCGAGCCTTGGCAAAGTGTTGCGACACGGCCGTCTCACTGATGCCAAGGGTTTCTGCAATGCGAGAGGTCATCATGCCTTCGGCCAAAAGGCTTAGAACTTCTCTTTGTCGGATGGACAAAGGAGGGTGCTGCTTTGTGTGGTAGGTTAGATCGTGCGGGATCACTTCCGGGGACAGGGTAGATGCTAGCAATGCTGCCAAAAGGTCTTTGCTGGCCATATCGGACTGTATTTGATCAGGACGTTCATGTTCGAATGCCAAAGAGACAAACCGCCCGAACCCGCCACTTTCGCCAAACCGGCTACAGTGCAGAGTTTCATACCCGACACTTTTCAATCCATGGTTTATTGCCCAGACCTTTCGGTTTTCCATCTCGCTTTGTCGGGCTTGCCCGCAGTGCAGCAGTATGCGTCCGGGACCTCGCGAAAGACCTTCGACCAGAGGATCATGAGATAGGTAGTCTTCGCCCAGATATTCCTCCATCCAACTCACAGGCATATTTGTCGAAATCCAGGCAACCTCTTTTAGCGACGCTTCGACCTCAGCCACCAAAATGCTTTTGACACCCATTTGGTCGGCAATTCTCTCAGCTGCCAGCCAGCGCGAGTTATTCTGGTCAGCACTAAGAAGGGCGTTCAAACTATCAATCAGCTCGTTCTTCTTCATTAACCAAACCCAACCTGACGCAACAATTTACCATCATTTGATTGAATCGAACAAAACTCAGCGGGTGCAACCCCTTGGCGACTCAATCACCGATCTGCAGTACAACTATCAATGTTGATAGTTGCGTAGTCATCAATAATTTATCAAGAATTAAAACGTGCTGATCTGCATTGACAGCATCCGGGCTGCCGTCAGAAAAACAATTTTTTGACGAGTGAACCTTTATTGGTCATGTGACGCAAGAGTATCTTGTTCACCTGGCTGGATGTTTGGGCAACCAAATGTCTGTGTAATTTGTTTGGGGCTTTTTCGGTGCCTATAGCGAAGCAATATTACTGTCGGTAACCCGGTTACTTTACGCATCTGACTACCCGGTGCAGGCCAGTCATTTAACCAATGGCCCCGGCCCCTACCCCGCCAGCATCCGCAGCCCCTGGGTCACGTCTGACCGAACCGCCAAACGCAGGCCCGGTTCATCCCCAGCTTTGAGTGCGGCGATGATGAGTTTGTGATTGTGTGGAGGTTCAGTCCGGCGCAGGCGGCCGTACAAGGCGCGCATTGTGGGGCCCAGCTGCAACCAGACAGTTTCGGCCATCGCCAGCATCGCCGGGGCCTGAGCACGCAGATACAGGGCACGATGGAATTCCAGATTGGAGCGAATATAACCCACTGCATCGCGTTTCGAGATCATTTCAGCCACAGTCATATTGATGTTCTGCAACCTGTCGATCAGCGCCATATGGGCCCGCGGCAGGGCCCTACTGGCCAGCTCCACTTCTAGCAGGGCGCGCAGGGCAGCCAGCTCTTCAATCCGTTCATTGCTGAGTTCGGGCGTCGAGACCCGGCCCGAAGAGGTCAGGAACAATGCGCCTTCGGCCACCAGCCGTCGCACAGATTCACGGGCGGGGGTCATCGAGACTTCAAATTCCCGGCCAATACCCCGTAGTGTCAGCGCCTGCCCCGGTGCGATTTCTCCATGCATGATCCGGGTGCGCAGCGTGCGATAAACCCGTTCGTGGGCCGATGTCGAGATTTCGGAGGGGCGTGGAGAAACCATCATACGCCTTTGTGATCACATAGACACCTGACGTCAACACCTTGGGGTCAAGGATTACCGTTTAACCCCGCCAGCCGCAGTCCGGTCAGAATCCTATGCGCAGCTGCAGGATCCGAATAGGGAACGAGATCCGTAACTTCGCTCAGCCCAAGGTTTCGGTCGCGTTCTGTAAGGATGCGAAGCTCGGAGGCGGCATCATCGAACGCGCCGTCATTGGCCAGTGCAGCAACCCGAAACAAACGCGCCCTCTGCGTACTGGGATCCATTGCGATAGCTTGGTCGGCAGCAGTCAACGCTGCCTCGTCCTTGCCCGCAAGAAACAAGAGCTCGGCCTCAATTGCATGATAGAAAGCCGGCGCCAGGGGATTTAACTGGTTGGCTGTCTTTAGCGCCTCAGTCGCCAGTTCCTGTTCCCCCCGGAAAGTCAGAACCCAGGCAAGCGTCGCGTAGCCATCCGCATAGTTTGGATAGGTAGCCACCATATCCTGTGCCTGTGCCAAGGCGGTCTCCCCCTCATCATCATTCAAAGCTGCAACAATAGCGACCTGTTGCTCCTGCCGACTGAACGGCGGGCTGCTCAGCATAAGCTGGGCTTCAGAAATACGCTGTTGTTGGCCTGACAATGCGCCAGAAAATAAATCCATATGGGCCATCGCCAGCAATCCGCGGGCCTCTCCCATCGCTGGATCCAGCACCAATGCATTTTGCAACGCCTGCTTGGCCTCAATCTGGTTGTCTGCCCGCAGATGACTGCGCGCCTGTATCAAATGTTTATAAGCGTTGGGGTTTTGGGTGGTGGGTATAGGCGCCCCAGACGATGCGTCATTGTTGGGGGGCGGGAGATTCTTCAGCAAGTCCTGAACCAACGACGCTTGCAATGACAGCACGTCCTGCTGCGGTTGGGCTGGAAGCCTGAGGTAGTCCTGCTGAGAGCCGCTTAGGTCCAGAATATCAAGAGCAACCCCGAATCCGGACCGGTCTTCGACTCTGCCGCTTATCACAAAGTCTGCATCAAGCTGCGCTGCAATGTTTTGGTCTGAAATTTCCGGCCGCGCAAAACTGCTATGTGGCGCTATCACCACCAGATCAGGCCTTTGGGCCAATTCCGCAATCACCCCTTCGGCCAGGCCAACCGCCAGACCTGTATTCTGACTGTCAGTAAAAGCCCGGACGACAATCCGCGAGGGTCCGAGTTCAACCTGTGTTGCGGCGCTCTCCGCCCTCGGCTCGCCCCATGGTGCCAAGCTGGGGAGCAACCAGGCACCTAATACAGCCGCTAAAGCAAGCACCGAAGAGGAGGCCCAGATCAAAGGGCGTTGAACAAAAGGTGCCTGGGATGCCTCAGCCGTTTTGGGAGGGACGGTCTTTGGGATAGAGGTCAGCTCTTGCCCCAGAAGGTAGACCTGAACAGGGTCAGGAATGTTTTTGACCGAATGGGTGCCAAAGTTTTCAAACGCATAGGGTATTTTGTTGCGTACCTGTTCATGAGCGGAGGCTGACAGCGCCACCCCACCAGGCGGGGCCAGTGCTTCGATGCGTGAGGCCACATTGACGCCATCGCCGTATATATCACGCTCAGCAATCATCACTTCGCCAAGGTTGAGACCAATACGAAGTTGAAGCCGCTTGGAGGCGGCCACATTGTTCACCCGTCGCTGAATTACCGCAGCAGCCTCTACCGCGGAAATAACGCTGGGGAACACCGCCAGAACCCCATCCCCCATCAGCTTTATCACGCGGCCATCATGGCGTTCAATTTCGGGTGCAATCACGGTTTTCTGCTGATCCAGAATACGTTCCAGCGTGCCTGCCTCATCTTCGGCCATCATGCGGCTGAATTCGAAGACATCCGCGACAAAAATGGCGGCAAGGCGCCGTTTCGGTTTGAGGGTCACATTGGGCCTCTGGCAAGGGACTGGGCAAAAAACGCGAGTGCTAATAAGCAATTGTTAGCTGATACGGCACGTTCCGCCAAGTCTGCAGGGATGTTTGACCGACTATCATTGAGCTCGTAAGCTCCAATACAACGTCAAAACCTAATCAAACCGGTAGCGGTGCAGACTGCCCCCTTGGGTTTTCAGCCAGTTGCGGGGGGGCTGGTACGCGCCATACAGGGCTTCGACCTGCGCCCAGAACGCGGCCGAGTGGTTCATTTCAGCAAGATGTGCAACTTCATGCGCCGCGACATAGGTCAGCACATCGGGGGGTGCCAGGATCAGCCGCCACGAATACATCAGTGCCCCATCTGAGGAACACGACCCCCAGCGCGAACGGGTGTCACGCAGGGTGATGCGGGTATAAGATCGCCCCAGTGCAGCGGCGTAATGATCTGAGGCCTCTGCCAGTCTGTCCCGGGCCAGTTCACGCAGAAACCTCTGCAAGGCACGCCCTGACCATTTTGCAGGCACTTCGATCTCGTCATCCAGCAACTTGAACCGTTTTGTATTGCTGACAACGATCGCGCGATCGCGCCCGTCAATCGGCAAGCGAGCGCCTGCTTGCACAATCACTACATCTGAGTGTTTCGCCAAATGCGTTCTGATCCAATCTTCCTTTTCAGCCGCGAACTCCAGCGCTTCGCTTTCATGCAACCGCTTTGGTAAAGTCAGAGTCACCCGTCCATCCAACGCCGAAATGCGCAGGCTAATCCTGCGAGCCCGCGCTGAGCGGCGCAAAACCAAGGGAACCGGTGGGTTTCCGGGCAGGTTATGTTCGGCCATACGCGCCCCTCATAAGACTAAAGGCTTTGACAGTTCCTACCTCATATGGCACGTCACCGGAATCGTCGATACGACTCATGCATTAATCAAGGGGATACACATGCCCAAGGAAGAATGGGGTGTAAAGCGCATCTGCCCAACCACCGGCAAGCGCTTTTACGACCTGAACAAGTCTCCCATCATCAGCCCCTACACGGGCGAAGTGGTGGAACTGGCAACCGGCAAAAGCCGGATGATGGCCGCTGATGAAGAAGATGCGGTGACTAAGAAGGCCAATGAAAACACCGAATCGGATGATGTGGTTCTGGATGATGACGACACATCTGACATCGATCTGGGTGATGATGTACTGGATGATGACGACGAAGAGGATACTGTTCCTCTCGAAGAAATCGCCGATGTCGCCGCAAATGACGACGATTCCTGATCGTTTCACACCGAATTAGGGCGTGCTTTTCGACCCGCTAGGCTGATTTTCAGCGGCTCGGAAAAAAGCTTAGATGATGGCGCATTTTCCGCTTGCGGAGTGCGCCATCGTCCCTTAAATCAGCCACACACCGCGAGACGGCAACGTCGAACGGAGCAGGTTGGGGCCTTAGCTCAGCTGGGAGAGCGCCTCGCTGGCAGCGAGGAGGTCAGGAGTTCGATCCTCCTAGGCTCCACCAACCACCCTACTAGGCGTTATAAAGATATCATGTACCTATGAGGTTCGTGTCCTATGCAGTATTGCGCTTGTGCGCAGTAAACCCTGCATGGATGGCCTTTCGATTTACATTGCCCAGAGCCAGTAATACTCTGGGGAAATGGTAACGATACATATTGTTGATGCATTTACTGACACTCCGGAAACAGGAAACCGCGCAGGCGTTGTTCTTGATGCGGGCGGGTTGAATGCAACTGAGATGCAGGACATTGCAGCCTTTGCTGGATTTTCGGAAACCGCGTTTGTTTTGCCTGCGCAGGGACCGGATCACGATTTGCAGGTCCGCTACTTTACCCCGCAGATCGAAGTGCCGATTTGTGGGCATGCCACGATTGCGACCCACTTTCTAAGGGCCTCGGTCTCGGGCGATGCGTCGTACCCGCTGAATGTGCTCACTGGAGCTGGAATTCTACCAGTTGAAGTCAGCAAGGACGATGAAGAGCTCCGAGTCTCGATGACCCAAGGTGCGGTTGAATATGGGCAATTTCTGAACACAGAAGAGTTGGACCTGCTTGCTGCTGCATTGGGTCTAGAGCAATCTGACTTTGCCGACGGGTTACCGGCACAAATTGTCTCAACCGGGCATTCCAAGGTTATCATTCCAATCCAGTCGCGTGACGTTTTGGATGGACTAGAACCAGATGCGGAAAAGTTGACGTTGTTGAGCAATAAGATCGGCTGCAACGGCTTCTTTCCAGTGGTGCTGGATAAATCCGGCGGCGCACTAGAGACCTATGGCCGGATGTTCGCCCCTGCAATTGGCATTGCCGAAGACCCGGTCACCGGCAATGCAAACGGCCCAACTGGCGCCTATCTGGTTAAACACGGGGTGATCAAGCTCACCGGCAGCTTTAGCTACCAAGGGCATCAGGGCCACAAGATGGGTAAACGCGGAACCGTTTTTGTGACACTTTCCTTGGATGGCGAGAACCTGAAAGTGCAGGTCGCCGGTCAGGCTGTTCGCGCAGGGGAACTGGAATATCCCGCCTAGCGCAAAGTCAGCCCGATGATCTTTCGGAACTTCATCGCATGTTCGCCCGAATAATCGAGGCAAGCGTTTTGCGGATCATAGAACGGAAGCCATTGCCAATCTTCACCACCAACACCTGCCAACATGCTCCAAGAGTGGATAAAGTCGTCAAAAGACTTGGCCAAACGAACCCCATGACCCTGGCCATCATCGTGGCTAAGGTAAACCACTTCTCCATGATGTGTTGCGCTAAGGTCTAGTGAAATAAAATCACCATTCTCTATCTCGTAAAACACCAGCTTATTGTGCCAAACCCGATCGTATGGATCACTTGGGTTAGGGAAACACTCACGTATCCAGTCCTGACGGGCGCTTTCTAACTTCTCAAGCTGATCGAGAGACCAATGGATATTGCCCCGAAAAATCTCTGAGAATGGGTCGGCTAGCTCTAGTTCCTCCGGCAATGACCAAGTCATTTCAACGGATTTTGAAAACCCCGTCAGCATGCGCCTGAATGATTCGGGAAGCCTGTGGCCCAGATTGCTCTCAACCTGTTGAACTTCGTCCTGTGTGGCAGCCCGTTCTATCACCAAGTCTTCGACTTCCCCTCCAAAACGGTCTATCGATTTCAAGGTTTCTTCCCAACAGCTTCCTAAATTTCTATATTGAAAATCAGACATAACTCTCCCCTAAAAATTGGGACGGCATCCAAGCACTTCTGGCTCAGATGCCTATTTTATCAAATGATCAGCCGCACATAATTGTCCGGTGTATAGTACTAGGACGGGAGAGACTTTCCTATCGCCAGCTCCAGCTTGTCCACCACCTCGGTGATCTGCTCATCCGTGATGATAAACGGTGGGGCCAGCAGGATGTGGTCGCCGTTGACGCCGTCGCGGGTGCCGGACATCGGGTAGCAGATCAGTCCCGCCTCAAACGCTGCCTTTTTGACTTTCTTGGCCAGCCCAAGTGAAGACGCGAAAGGGGTTTTGGTTTCGCGATCCGCGACCAGTTCGATTCCACGGAACAAGCCACGGCCACGAATATCTCCCACATGAGGGTGCTGACCAAAGCGTTCGACCAGTGCTGCCTGCAGTTTTTCCCCCATCTCACCGCTGCGCTTTACCAACCCGCGATCCAGCATTCCACGTACCACCGCCAATGCGGCCGCGGTGGCGACTGGGTGGCCGATATAGGTGTGGCCGTGCTGGAAGAAGCCGCTGCCCGCCTCGATGGCCTGATAGATCTGTTTAGAGCAGAGCATCGCACCGATGGGCTGATAGCCAGCGCCCAACCCCTTGGCGATACACAGGATATCGGGTGCCACATCATCAGCGTCGCAGGCGAACAGATGACCGGTACGACCCATGCCACACATGACCTCGTCCAGAATCAGCAAGACGCCATACTGATCACAGATTTCGCGGACCCGTTTGAAGTAGCCCTCAACCGGTGGCACAGCACCCGATGTGGCCCCAACCACAGGTTCAGCCATAAAGGCCATTACCGTTTCAGGACCAAGGCGCAGGATTTCGGCTTCCAGTTCGTTGGCGACACGTTGGCCGTAGTCATAGGGCGTTTCATCCTCGGGGCGCTCAGCGTATTCATAACAAGGCGCAATGTGAGAGATGTCGATCAGCAGTGGCGCAAACTGCGTGCGGCGCCATTCATTGCCGCCTGCGGCCAGCGCCCCCAGCGTGTTGCCATGGTAGCTTTGGCGTCGGGCAATCACATGGCGGCGCTCTGTCTCGCCCTTTTCCAAATAGTATTGCCGCGCCAGTTTGATGGCCGATTCTGTGGCCTCGGAGCCGCCGGAAACAAAATAAACCCGATCCAGATCCCCCGGCGCATTGGCAATCAACAGATCTGCCAGTTCTTCGGCGGGATCTGAGGTCAGGAAGCTGGTGTGGGCAAAAGCAAGCTTGCCAACCTGATCCTGCACCGCCTTGATCACATCAGCGTCTGAATGCCCAAGGCAGGACACAGCCGCGCCGCCGGAGCCGTCAAAATACCGTTTGCCATCCGCATCAATCAGATAGCAGCCATCTCCGGCCACTGCCGTGGGCAGCTGTGCTTTGGTGTGGCGGGGAAAAACATGGCTCATTGTTAACTCTCCTTCAGAGTATGGCCAGCCGCAGTGGCGGCGGTGATCAGGGCAGCAACCGAGGCTGCATTGTCAGGCAACAGATCCCCGCTGGGGGTCTCTATGTTGTTTTCAAATCCAATTCGGACATCGCCGCCTGCCGAGATGGCTGCCAGCAGGCAGGCCTGCTCGTGGCGACCAAATGCGCAAACGGTCCAGTTCAGGTTCAAATCATCTGTGGCGGCAAGAAACAGTTGCAGATCCTGCGGCTGTGCTAATACCTCGGGCACGTATTGGCCCAACACAAAAATCACATCGCGCATTGCGTTCGGCACCGTGCCATCCACATACCAGCGGCGCAAAAGCTCAACGCAGGACGGCCCGTACAAAATATGCTGTACCTGAGTTCCCGCCTCTGCACACAGCGCATAGGCCTGCGCTGCCATGTCCGGCTCCCGCGCCATTTCCCGCAGCGCAACGGAGGCCGAGGCAGGGCGCAGAGCCTTTAGGCAGTCAAGCTGCTCGGCCACGTTGAACAAACCAGCACTTTCAGTGGTGATTTGTATCGCCATCCCCGGCGCCGCATCAGCAACTGCCGCCATAGCATCGCGATAACGTTCGGCATCCAGAGAATGGGCACCTGCTGCGTCCCGTACGTGGAGGTGAATACCATGCGCACCAGCCGCCTTGCAGGCAACTGCGGTTGCGACAATCTGATCCTGCGTCACAGGCAGTTCCGGGTGATCATCCCGCCCCCGTCGTGCCCCATTGGGGGCAACAGTGAGAGTATATTCAGCCATCATTCTTCTCCAAGCTGGCTTTTGCCCGCGGGCAAGCTGCAAGTGCGCAAATGGTCGCATGTATCGGATTTCGCAAGCCCTGAAACTACAAATACTATTTTGTGGTGTGAGATCAGCCACATTTTCTGTGGCAGGTGGAACATCGCCGATGGTGCGATCAGCTTCGTTCTGGATACAAAACAGGGTAGGATCTGGACCTAGAGCTATCCCGAAATTTGGCGTCTCTGGAAGGAGAAGCGACTCTGACCACAAATGTGGGTGGCGCGCGAATCACGAACACTCTTATCGCGGAAAGGATTTGTCATGGACGGCAATTTCAATGAAAACGACATCAGCCACATTGTTGACGCTGACAAAGCCCACGTCTGGCACCACCTGATCCAGCATAAGCAGTTTGAAACCAAGGATCCGCGCATCATTGTTGAAGGCAAAGGCATGCGCGTCTGGGATCAGAACGGCAAAGAATTCCTGGATGCCGTTTCGGGTGGCGTCTGGACGGTAAACGTAGGCTACGGACGCGAAAGCATCGCCGATGCAGTCCACGCACAACTGATGAAGCTGTGCTATTTTGCCCAAACAGCTGGCTCCATCCCCGGTTCGCTGTATGCAGAAAAACTGATCTCGAAAATGCCGGGCATGAGCCGAGTCTACTACACCAACTCTGGTTCCGAGGCGAACGAGAAGGCGTTCAAGATGGTGCGCCAGATTGCGCACAAACGTTTTGGCGGCAAGAAACACAAGATCCTGTATCGCGACCGTGACTATCACGGCGGCACTCTGGCCACCATGTCGGCTGGCGGTCAGGACGAGCGCGTCATGCAGTACGGCCCTCTGGCCCCCGGTTTTGTCCGTGTACCTCACTGCATGGAATACCGCGCCCACGAGCAAGACCTGGATCACCTGTCGAGCGAAGAATACGGCGTAGCATCCGCCAACCTGATCGAAGAGGTCATCCTGCGCGAAGGTGCAGATACTATCGGTGCGCTGTGCCTGGAACCAGTGACTGCTGGCGGTGGTGTTATCACCCCTCCCCCCGGTTATTGGGATCGCGTGCAGGAGATCTGCAAAAAGTACGACATCCTGCTGCACATCGACGAAGTGGTCTGCGGCGTCGGCCGTACCGGTACTTGGTTCGGCTATCAGCAGTACGGCATTAAGCCGGACATCGTCACCATGGCCAAAGGCGTTGCCTCGGGCTATGCGGCGATTGCGCTCTGCGTCACTACTGAGGCCGTGTTTGACATGTTCAAAGACGATCCAAACGATCCGCTCGGCTTCTTCCGCGATATCTCGACCTTTGGTGGCTGTACCGCCGGCCCAGCTGCGGCGCTGGAAAACATGCGCATCATCGAAGAAGAGAACCTGCTGGACAACTGCACCAAGATGGGTGAACGCATGATGGGCAACCTTCAGGCGCTGATGGAAAAGCACGAGGTTATCGGCGATGTGCGCGGCAAGGGCCTGTTCCTAGGCGTGGAACTGGTTGCAGACCGTACCTCCAAGGAACCGGTCGCCGAAGCGCAGGTGGCGCAAGTGGCCGCCGAATGTGGTGCGCAGGGCGTGATCATCGGCATGTCGAACAAGTCCGTTCCCGGCCGCAACAATGTGCTGTGCTTCTCGCCTGCGCTGATTGTCACGGCGGATGACATCGACCTGATAACCGACAGCGTCGACAAAGCCCTGACCAAGGTCTTTGGCTAATATTCTCCTCGCCAACCCCGAGTGGGCTGGCAAGAACCACCTAACGCTCCGTCTTTGACGGGGCGTTTTTTTGTTCAAGATCTTATCGTTGCAAGTCACTGGATCACAATTCGCCCCGCGTTAACGTGATCCTCAACTTTTTTTATAAAATTTATCTCGAGACTGTACCCAATCCCTGAGCGACAAGGCATTTCATGAACGACTGGACCTCTGGCTACGTGGCCGACATCGACTATACATATGATTTCTTTCGCGAGCTAACGCCAAGCCACCTTGGTTTTTGCGCCCATTCCAAGGGTCATGATCACGCCCTGGATCGACCCAATCTGACCTATTGCGAGTTGGGCTGCGGCCAGGGGTTTTCTGCCAACCTGCTGGCAGCCGCCAACCCACACATTCAGTTCCACGCTATGGATTTCAACCCGGCCCATATGGCTGGCGCCGCTAATCTGGCCCGCGACGCTGAACTGGACAATGTGCATTTCTATGAACGCTCATTTGACGATTTTGGCGATGCGCCCGGCCTGCCACAGGAATTCGACGTCATTGCGCTGCATGGTGTCTACAGCTGGGTGTCCAAAGAACACCAGCAGCACATCACCAACTTCATTTCCCAACGGTTGAAGTCCGGCGGGCTTGTCTATCTCAGCTACAATGCCCTACCCGGCTGGGCTCCTGCCCTACCGCTGCGCCGCATCCTGACCAACAGGGCTGAACAAGGCTCGGGCCCACTGAGTGAACGCATTGCTGAGGCTGTCGAGTTTGCCCATCAGCTGGAACAAAACGGGGCGGATTACTTTACCGGAAATCCTGCGCTGACCAAACCGCTGAGCAAGATGAAATCCATGCCCGCCAGCTATTTGGCACATGAATATTTCAACAAGGACTGGACGCCGTTTCATTTCGAAGACATCGCCAGTGACATGTCGCAGGCCAAGCTCAAATTCCTTGGCGCAGCAGAACCGCGGGACCATGTGGACGACATTTCGTTCTCAGACGAGCAACAAGCCTTGCTGAAGATGGAAAGTGACCCGGTGCACCGCGAAAGCCTGCGTGACATCTTGCTGAACGAACAGTTCCGCACCGATCTCTTTGTAAAGGGCAAGCTGCCAATGACCGAACGAGGGTCGGTCGCAGCCTGGTTCAAAACACCTCTGGCATTGACCCGGCATTACGGCGGCGGCACCGTCAAACTGTCGTGGCGGCGGGGCGAAATTCCGATGGATCAGGAGCAGTATGGCCCGGTTCTGACCGCGCTGGCACAGGGGCCGATGACCACGCGCGAATTACTGGAACTTGGCGTGTTTGGACAGATGCCCTGGGGCGAAATCACCCGCATGCTGACCCTGCTGATCGGCGATGGGTATCTTGCCCCCAGCCTGTCGAATGAGGGCCTGGAAGATCGCCGCGAACGCTGTCGTATCTTTAACGCCGCGGTTGCCAAGCGATCCGAAGAAAGCGAAACCCTGCAGTTCTTTGCTTCCCCGGTCACAGGGGGCGGTATTGCGTTGGACCGTTTTGAACAGCTGTTTCTGCTGGCCCGCAGCGAAGGCAAGGAAACCCCCGCCGACTGGGCCAATCTGGCCTGGCAAATTCTGGCCCCACAGGGACAGCGGTTGCAGAAAGATGGTCGAGTGTTGGAGACAGCAGAGGAAAACCTCTCGGTATTACGCGCGCGTGCCAATGTTTTTGCCGCCCGCCGACTGCCGCTGTGTGAAACCCTGGGCCTTACACTCGAACCAACATCGGCTTTGGGCACACCTCGGCAGGGCAAGGCTGCCGCCTAAAATTGGTCTGAACAAAATTGGCAAAAGCGGATCTTTTTCAAGATCCGTTTTTGCTCCATTGGTAAGACGACACCTCTGGAAAAGGACCGATCCAAATGTGGGCGACCCCAGTCACACTAAAAGGCGGCTCAGTTTGCCTTGTCCCCCTCACGCATGACCACGCAGCAGACTTGGCTGAGGCCAGCGCCGACGGAGATCTGCATAAACTGTGGTACACGGCCATACCGTCCCCCGATGGTGTCGCAGCTGAGATCGACCGACGCCTCGCCCTGTGTGAAAGCGGCAGCATGGTGCCCTTTGCCATTCTTGATGCAAATGATCGCGCTGTTGGCATGACCACCTATATGAACATCGACCACATCAATCACAGGTTGGAAATTGGCTCGACCTGGTACCGCAAATCAGTACAGCGGACCGGGATGAATACCGAATGTAAGTTACTGATGCTAAGGCATGCTTTTGAAACACTGAATGCCATCGCCGTCGAATTCCGCACCCATGTTATCAATCACCAAAGTCGACGTGCAATTGAACGGCTGGGTGCCAAACCCGATGGCATCCTGCGGGCCCATATGATCATGGCGAATGGCACCATTCGCGATACTGCTGTCTATTCCATCACCGCCGCTGAATGGCCTACCAGCAAGGCACATCTGGAGTTTCAAATGCAGCGGCACGCCAGTTCATAACGCTACTTCTATCCGCCTTCATCTAGCCAAAAATATCCTGGGGGAGCCGCGGCCTGCCGCGGCGGGGGCAAAGCCCCCACCTTCACCAGGTCACTCTCAAATCAACTGAAACACAACTCCAGACACAATGGCGCCGCTGACACCCAAAGCCAGATAGGTGGCAAAGACCTGTGGCTTCACCAGCGACCAGACAGCCAACATCGCCGGGATAGAGCTGACCGCGCCAGCAACCATAAACGACATCGCCGCACCATTGCTCATGCCCTGATCGATCAGGCCAGCCAGCAAGGGCGGCGCGACATAAGAGTTCAGATAGGCAGGCATCCCAACCAGAGCTGCGATGGCAATAGGCACCACGCCCTCACCACCAACCAACGTGGCAATCAGATCTGCGGGAACATAGTAGACCAGCAGCGCTTCGAGCACATAGGCCAGCGCCAGCCATTTCAACAGGAAGATCCCGTTTGAGACAAACTCGGCTTTGAAGTGATCGCGGCGGGGCTGTTCCTGCCAGAACTTCCAAACTGGTTTTGTGTCCAGCTTTGGGCCACCACAGCCGCAACCGGTGCTCGGCGCTTTGCGCAGGGGAGAGGCAAACAACCCACCCTTCATCAGGGCCTTGATCGCAAAGCCACCAAACAAGCCCAATGCAACGGCTACAATGGCCTTACCAATGGCAAAGGGCCAACCAAGCGCGCCTGCTGTGATCAACAGGGTTGGCGGATCTATCAGGGGTGAGGACAGCCAGAATGCCATAACAGCAGACAGAGGCGCACCCAGTGCCAACAGGCCGGCGATAAAGGGAATCACTTCGCAGGAGCAAAATGGCGCCAATCCACCAAACAGAGCTGCCATAAAAATCATCCGGACCTCGCGACCTTCAAAGGCGCGCGCCACCATCACCTCTGCCCCTGTGGCTTTGAGGTAAGCCAGCAGCAACACTGCAAAAAGAATATAGCGGCCTGTACTGACCAGCGCAGTTGCAGCGAACTGCAAAACAGCCATGAAGTTACCGGGATCCAGCACGGCAACCAGCGTCAGGATCACCACGATCAGGGCCCAGGGTGTTTTAAGCCATTTGGCCAGATCGCGGCCCCGGCCTGAAATCTGTGTTACGTCAGTCATTGCTCTTTGCCTCGCTTGATGAATCCGCACAGCATTCGCTGAGGATGAAGTTTGCCAGCTGTTCCAGTTGATCAAAGTTGGCGCGATTGACGGTTGAACGGCCACTGCGTTCCTGTTCGACCACGCCCGCACCGGTGAGAAATTTCAGATGATGCGCCAGTGTTGAGGGCGCGATGCCACTGCGTTCCTGGATCTCATGCACCAGCAACCCGTCGTGGCCTGCCCGGATCAGACAGCGCAGAACCTGCAGTCGTGATTCGGATCCCATTGCAGCAAAACCCTGCGCTGCCTCTTCCCATAACATCATCGGAACTCCAATTGATTCGATAAAACTAGTTTTATAGTTTTATTTTCACTCTAGCAATCCATCTTTTTTTGCCCGACAAGTTAAGTCCAGATCGCACCCAGGTTAGGTCCAACCCAAGGTTTCCCGCATGGCTATTTCCGTCGACACTTTCTTCCTCAGCCCCAAGGCGCACGGCACTCTGCAGGCGCAGATCCAGCAGATGATCGCCGAAGGTATTCTGTCGGGACGCTTCCATGTCGGGGAAAAACTACCTTCTTCACGCAAACTGGCAACGCATCTGGGCATCAGCCGAATCACGGTGACACTGGCCTATACCGAATTGTTGGCGAATGATTATCTGACCTCGCGCGGACGATCTGGGTATTTTGTATCGGAAAACGCACCGGTTCCCCCCAGTTACACGCCGCCTGAGAAATCAGAAGAAACCGTGGATTGGTCGCGGGCTATGGCACGGCAGTTCACCGGGGGGGATACCCCCCGCAAGCCGCAGGATTGGCGGGACTACAAATTCCCGTTTATCTACGGTCAGGCCGACCCAACCCTGTTTGACCATGCCAACTGGCGTCTCTGCGCGCTGCGGGCACTGGGACAAAAGGATTTTGCAGCTCTGACAACCGACTATTTTGATCAGGACGACCCGTTATTGATCGAATACATCGCCCGCCACACGTTGCCCCGCCGTGGCATCACGGCCCGCCCCGAGGAAATTCTGATTACACTGGGCGCGCAGAACGCCTTGTGGCTGGTCACACAAATCCTGCTAAACAGTCGCCGCAATGCCACCATAGAAGATCCCTGCTACTACACATTGCGCGACCAGCTGGCCCACAGCCGATGTCAGGTTGATGCCATTCCAGTAGACCGCGATGGGCTGCCGCCGGATCTGATCACGGACGATACCGATGTCATATTTTCCACTCCCAGCCATCAGAGCCCGACAACGGCTACCATGCCGATGGAACGCCGCCGTGCCTTGCTGGACCGCGCCCGCGATATTGATGCGATCATCGTCGAAGATGACTATGAGTTTGAAATGTCGTTCTTGGCCCCCCCATCCCCGGCCCTGAAGTCGCTGGATAGCGATGGTCGCGTTGTCTATGTCGGCAGTTTTTCAAAATCTCTGTTTCCGGGTTTAAGGCTGGGCTATCTGGTTGGGTCTGAACCCTTCATTCGTCAGGCCCGCGCCCTGCGGGCCACAGTACTGCGCCACGCACCCGGCCATATCCAGCGTACGGTGGCTTACTTCCTGTCTCTGGGTCATTACGACGCCCAGATACGCCGCACAGCCAAGACCCTGCATCGACGCCGTACGGTGATGGAGGAGGCCATCTCCGAACATGGGCTAACCATTGCGGGCAGTGGCGTTTATGGAGGATCCTCCATGTGGATGCAGGCCGAGCCAGATGTCGACATGGCAGCGGTGGCCCGTAGCCTTATGCCGCAAAGCGTTCTTGTCGAACCCGGCGCGCCATTTTTTGCCCAAAACAACCGGCAGCAGAACTATTATCGGCTTGGCTATTCCTCGATTGCAGAGAGTCGCATCGAACCTGGCTTGGCCCTTCTGGCCAAGGCGCTGCAGTCCGGCTGAGACTGGCCCTAATCCGCCGCCACAACTGGCCCTAACTGCGGACTGCCCCACAATTTAGACCAGATGCAATCCCCGACATTTTGTCGGCCCTTTCGGCGTCTCATCAGGAGCACCCCACATGAAAATGACCACCGAAGAAGCCTTTGTAAAAACACTTCAGATGCATGGCATCGAACATGCATTTGGTATCATCGGTTCGGCCATGATGCCGATTTCCGACATCTTTGAGCCAGCTGGTATCACCTTCTGGGACTGCGCCCACGAAGGATCCGGCGGCATGATGGCTGACGGTTACACCCGTGCCACCGGCAAAATGTCGATGATGATCGCGCAGAACGGCCCCGGCATCACCAACTTTGTGACCGCTGTGAAAACCGCGTACTGGAACCACACCCCGCTGCTGCTGGTGACACCGCAAGCCGCAAACAAGACCATGGGACAAGGTGGCTTCCAGGAAATGGAACAGATGAACGCATTCGCTGATTGCGTTTGCTACCAGGAAGAAGTGCGTGACCCGACCCGTATGGCCGAAGTCCTGAACCGCGTGATCATGCAAGCCAAGCGCCAGAGTGCCCCGGCCCAGATCAACGTTCCACGCGATTACTTCACTCAGGTTGTCGACATCGAGCTGCCAGCCATCGTCGACTTTGAGCGCCCACAGGGTGGTGCCGCGGCATTGGATCAGGCTGCTGAATTGCTGTCCGGCGCCAAGTTCCCCGTTATCCTGAACGGTGCTGGTGTTGTCATCGGCGGTGCAATCCCAGCCTCCATCGCACTGGCCGAGCGTCTGGACGCCCCGGTTTGCTGTGGCTACCAGCACAACGACGCCTTCCCCGGTTCGCACCCACTGCACGCTGGCCCCCTCGGCTACAACGGCTCCAAGGCCGCTATGGAGCTGATCTCGAAGGCTGACGTTGTTCTGGCCCTCGGCACACGCCTGAACCCGTTCTCGACACTGCCAGGCTATGGCATCGACTACTGGCCAACTGACGCTCAGATCATTCAGGTCGACATCAACCCTGACCGCATCGGCCTGACCAAGAAAGTCACCGTGGGTATCGTAGGTGACGCCAAAACTGTAGCAACCACGATCCTCGACAAGCTGTCGGGCACTGCCGGTGACGAAGGTCGCGCATCGCGCAAAGACCTGATCGCCACCACCAAATCAGGATGGGCGCAGGAACTGTCGTCAATGGATGACGAGCAGGACGACCCCGGCACCACCTGGAACCAGCGCGCCCGTGCAGCCAAGCCGGACTGGCTGAGCCCACGTAAAGCATGGCGTGCCATTCAGGCAGCCTTGCCTGCAGATGCGATCATCTCGTCCGACATCGGCAACAACTGTGCCATCGGCAACGCCTATCCTTCGTTCGAAGAAGGCCGCAAATACTTGGCACCAGGTCTGTTCGGCCCATGTGGCTATGGTCTGCCAGCGGTTGTTGGCGCGAAAATCGGCCGCCCAGACGTTCCGGTTGTTGGCTTCTCGGGCGATGGTGCCTTTGGTATCGCTGTGACCGAGCTGACCGCCATTGGTCGCGAAGAATGGCCGGGTGTGACCCAGGTTGTTTTCCGCAACTACCAGTGGGGCGCCGAAAAGCGTAACTCGACACTGTGGTTCGACGACAACTTTGTCGGCACCGAGCTGGACACCAAAGTGTCTTATGCAGGTATCGCCAATGCATGTGGCCTGAAAGGCGTTGTCGCCCGCACCATGGACGAGTTGACCGATGCCCTGCGTCAGGCTTGTGAAGATCAGAAACAGGGGATCACCACTCTGATCGAAGCGATGATCAACCAGGAACTGGGGGAACCCTTCCGTCGCGATGCGATGAAGAACCCGGTTGAGGTTGCTGGCATCTCGGCCGACGACATGCGTCCGCAAAAAGGCGCCTGAGCCTATGACACTGCCCTTTGACCTGACCACCGGCCAAGGGGCCTTTTTGGCCGCCGCACTGTTTGTGGCGGCCTATATCCGAGGTTTTTCCGGCTTTGGATTTTCTGCCATTTTTATCATTCTTGCTGCGTTGGTGACAAACCCGCTGCCCCTGATCCCCGTCGTATTCAGTTGCGAAATCGCCATGACGCTGTTTCAGGCGCGTGGCATTCGGGCGCATATTGACTGGAAGCGAACCATCGCATTGTTGGGCGGCGCTGCTGTGGCTGTTGTTCCCGCTGTGGCCATCATGGCCCGTCTGGGTGAGCAAGAGGCCCGCATCGCCATCTCCGCCCTGATCCTTGTGCTGAGCCTGATCCTTCTGAGTGGCTGGCGGCTGGAACGCCAGATTGGTCCCAAGGGCAATATTGCTGTTGGAATGGTGTCCGGCATCGCCAACAGCGCTGGCGTTGGTGGCCTTCCCGTTGCCGCGTTTCTATCCACACAGCCTGTCCCGCCTGCCGTTTTCCGTGCCACCATGATTGTCTTTCTAACCGGCATTGACCTGATGACCCTGCCAGTAATGGCGTCACATGGGTTGGTTGGTGCTGGCACTGTGACTGGCATCGCACTGGGCTTTCCCATCCTTGGCTCGGGCATCTGGGCTGGTAGCCTGAAGTTCTCGGCCACCTCGCAAGATCAATTCCGCAAGGTGGTGGTTCTGCTGCTGACCGGGTTTTCCGTTCTCAACATCGTGAGGGTGATTGTATGACTACAATTCTGAACCCTGTGGAACTGCTGAAGGCCACGCCATCCGATAGCCGCCCCGTCATTGCATTGAGCGAGGGCAGTGACCCACGCGTGGTCGCTGGTGCACTGGCCGCTGTTGAGGCTGAATTGGCCAATATCATTCTGATAGGCCCAACCGCCGAAGTTGAAGCCACGCTAGAGGCTGTTGGCGGACGTGTTGTTGCAAGCAGTCTTTCCGTTCACGATCCTGAGATTTCAGAACTCTCGGATGAATTTGCAACAGCGTTTTATGAGCTGCGCAAGCACAAAGGCATTGATCAAGCGGCGGCCCAAAAAGCGGTGAGAACTCCGCTGGTCTATGCTGCCATGTTAGTCCGCTGCGGACACGCAACCGGCACCGTTGGCGGCGCGGTGGCCACCACATCGGATGTCGTACGCACCGCAATTCAAGTCATTGGCATGGCCCCAGATGCTGCCATGGTGTCCAGCTTTTTCCTGATGTACCCACCCAAAAACGCCGAAAGCGGTCGGGCGATGCTGTACTCGGACTGCGGGCTGGTGATTGATCCGTCAGCCACGGAACTGGCGGCAATCGCCGGGGCCTCGGCCCAAAGTTGTCGGACCCTACTGCGAAGCGAACCCAAGATCGCCATGCTGTCGTTTTCCACCATGGGCAGCGCCAGCCACGCGGCTATCGACAAGGTCACAACCGCAACCGCAGCTCTACGCGCGGCCCATCCAGAGCTGAGTGTTGACGGCGAGATGCAGTTCGACGCGGCCTTTGTGCCGTCAGTTGGTGAAAGCAAAGCGCCCGGATCACAAGTGGCAGGACAGGCCAATGTGATGATCTTCCCCAATCTGGACGCAGGTAACATCGGCTACAAGCTGACCCAACGCCTGGGTGGATATGCCGCCATTGGCCCGGTCCTGCAGGGTCTGGCACAACCCGCCAATGATCTATCGCGTGGTTGCAGCGCCGAAGATGTCACCCAGATGATTGCCGTGACCGTGCTGCAATCCCAAAGAACGGACGACGGCGATTGACAACCGGGACTGGAAAACCTTCCCAATTTCAGCCAACAATTGCGGAATTTATCGCTGTGCAGCAAGAAAAACCCAAACAGGATCCATCATGACGCACCAACAGCCGATCATTGATACCTCGCCCAAGGTTTCGGACGAGGTGCGCCAGACCACCTGCTATATGTGTGCCTGCCGTTGCGGCATCAACGTCCATATGAAGGATGGCAAGGTCGCCTATATCGAAGGCAACCGCGACCACCCGGTCAACAAGGGCGTGCTTTGCGCCAAGGGATCGGCCGGTATCATGCAGGTCAACGCACCTTCGCGGCTCAAGGCTCCGCTGAAACGGGTTGGGCCACGTGGGTCTGGTGAGTTTGAGGAAATCAGCTGGGACGAGGCGCTGGAAATCGCTGCCAGCCGGTTAGAGCCGATCCGCAAAGACAACCCTGAAAAGCTGGCGTTTTTCACCGGGCGCGATCAGTCACAAAGCTTTACCAGCTTCTGGGCGCAGAACTTCGGCACCTGCAACTACGCAGCACATGGCGGGTTCTGCTCGGTCAATATGGCCACCGCAGGCATCTACACCATGGGCGGTGCGTTCTGGGAGTTTGGACAGCCCGACTGGGACTATACCAAATTGTTCATGCTTTTCGGTGTCGCCGAAGATCACGACAGCAACCCAATCAAAGCGGGCCTGGGAAAAATCAAGGCACGTGGTGCCAAGGTGATTGGCGTCAATCCAATCCGCTCGGGTTATAACGCCATTGCTGACGAATGGGTTGGTATCACACCCGGTACCGACGGTCTGTTCATCCTGTCGATGGTGCATTGCCTGATGAAGGCCGGAAAGATCGATCTGGAATATCTTGGCCAGTTCACCAACGCACCAGTGCTGGTCAATCAAGACCCTGATAGTCCTGACTATGGGCTGTTCCTACGCGACGACCACGGTGCACCACTGGTGATCAACCGAAAAACCGGCAAGCTGGCCCCGTTTGACATGCACGGTGTGCGCCCGGATCTGGGCGGATCGTTTGAGCTGGATGGCATCACCCATGTGTCCGTTTTCCAGCTGATGGCCCAACGTTATCTGTCAGACGACTATGCCCCCGAGGCCGTAGCCGAGCGTTGCGGCATCCCGGCAAAACGCATCCGCGCCATTGCGGCCGAACTGGCCCGCGTCGCCTTTGACGAGGCGTTTGAGTTGGATCAGGAGTGGACCGATTTTCGCGGTGAAAAACACGACAAGATGATTGGCCGCCCCGTGGCCATGCACTCGATGCGCGGGGTTTCGGCCCATGCCAACGGCTTCCAGACCTGTCGCGCATTGCATGTCCTGCAAATCATTCTTGGCACGGTCGAAGTGCCCGGAGGGTTCCGGTTCAAGCCCCCCTACCCCAAGCCGGTTGAAGCACACCCTGCCCCGCACTGCCGTGTCGCCCCGAACAAACCGCTGGATGGCCCGCACCTTGGCTTTGTCCACGGCCCGGAACATCTGGCGCTCAAGAACGATGGTACTGCTGCGCGAATCGACAAGGCGTTCACCTGGGAAAACCCCATGTCTAGCCACGGGCTGATGCATATGGTGATTTCTAATGCCCATGCGGGTGACCCGTACAAGATTGATACGCTGTTCATGTATATGGCCAACATGTCATGGAACTCTTCCATGAACACCCGTGGCGTGATGGAGATGCTGACGGACAAGGATGAGAACGGGGACTATGTAATCCCGAACATCATCTATTCGGATGCCTATTCGTCAGAGATGGTGGCTTATGCTGATCTGGTTCTGCCAGACACCACCTATCTGGAGCGGCACGATTGCATCAGTCTGCTGGATCGCCCGATCTGCGAAGCGGATGGCGCGGCGGATGCGATCCGCTGGCCGGTGATCGAGCCAGACCGTGATGTGCGCGGCTTCCAAACTGTGCTGGTGCAACTGGCCAACAAGATGAAACTGCCCGGCTTTACCGATGAGGACGGCAACGCCAAATGGCAAGATTACGCCGACTATATCGTCAATCACGAACGCAAACCGGGCATCGGCCCATTGGCTGGGTTCCGGGGCAAAGATGGCGATCAGGCAGGACGTGGCGAGGTCAACCCGGATCAGCTGGACAAATACATCGAAAACGGCGGTTTCTTTGTCGAACACATCCCGACCGAGGCCAGCTATTACAAACCCTGGAACATGGCCTATCAGGATTGGGCCGTTGGCATGGGTATTTTTGACAGCCCGCAACCCTACCTGTTCCAGCTCTATGTTGAACCCATGCGCAAATTCCAGCTGGCTGCCGAAGGCCACGGTGAACGCCAACCACCCGAGCACCTGCGCGAGCGGATCAAGGACACGATGGACCCCTTGCCGATCTGGTACGAGACGGACCAAACCGGCAACGAAGGTTATACCATCAACGCTCTGACCCAGCGCCCGATGGCAATGTATCATTCCTGGGGCACCCAGAACGCCTGGCTGCGTCAGCTACACGGCCGCAACCCGCTTTATGTGCCGACCAAGCTGATGCGCGAAAATCAGTTGCAGGATGGCGACTGGGCCAAGGTGTCCTCGCCCCACGGTGAAATCATCGTCCCAGTGATGGAAATGGCAGCGCTGAACGACAATACGGTCTGGACCTGGAATGCCATCGGCAAACGCAAGGGCGCCTGGGCTCTGGAAGAAGACGCACCAGAGGCCACCAAGGGCTTCCTGCTGAACCATCTGATCCACGAATTGTTGCCATCCAAAGGCGACGGCATGCGATGGGCAAACTCGGACCCAATCACCGGGCAAGCCGCTTGGTTCGACCTGAAAGTGAAGATCGAAAAAGTCGGCGCGCCTGATGATATCGCAGAAAGCCAGCCGGTCTTCCCCCCAATGAAATCACCCATTGGCACAGGGCCTGAAGAACTCAAATGGAAGGTGGGGAAATGATCCGAACTTCATCTAGCCACAAATATCCCGGGGTCTGGGGCAGCGCCTTAGCCTTCGCTCAAGCCTACTGCAGGGGTCTGCTGACATGACCGAGCTACCAAACGCCACTGACCGCAAGATGGGGCTGGTCATTGACCTAGACACCTGTGTCGGCTGCCACGCCTGTGTGATTTCCTGCAAAGGCTGGAACACTGAAAACTATGGTGCGCCACTGTCCGATCAGGACCCTTATGGCAGTGACCCGTCGGGCACCTTCCTGAACCGCGTGCATTCGTTTGAGGTGCAGCCAAAACCCTGTGGTTCTGAACAAGCCCCAGCCGCACAGCTGATCCACTTCCCGAAATCCTGCCTGCATTGCGAAGATGCGCCCTGCGTCACCGTTTGCCCCACCGGCGCCAGTTACAAACGTGTCGAGGATGGCATTGTGCTGGTCAATGAAAGTGACTGTATTGGTTGTGGGTTGTGCGCCTGGTCCTGCCCTTATGGCGCACGCGAATTGGATCTGGCTGCAGGGGTGATGAAGAAATGCACGCTTTGCGTAGATCGGATTTACAACGACAACCTGCCCGAAGAAGACCGCATTCCATCCTGTGTTCGCACCTGCCCCGCGGGCGCGCGACATTTTGGTGATCTGGGTGATCCGGACAGTGACGTATCCAAGCTGGTGGCCGAGCGTGAAGGCATGGACCTGATGCCTGAAATGGGCACCAAGCCGGTGAACAAATACCTGCCACCGCGCCCTAAGGATCAGATGGAAGACCAGATTGATATCCTAGCCCCCTTGCTGGCCCCGGTTGCTGAGGAAGCAGGCGGCTTTTTGGGCTGGCTGGATAAGGCGCTCGACAAGCTACCCGGCAACTCGACCGAAGGAGCAAACTAATGCATCCGGCCCCTTCTGTTATTCTCTTCACCACCCTATCCGGGCTTGGCTTTGGGTTGCTGTTCTTCCTTGGTCTTGGCATGCCCGATGTGACCGGCATGGTATCTTTTGTGTTCTTTGCCATTGCCTATGCACTGGCAGTCGGCGGGCTCTTGGCCTCGACCTTTCACCTTGGCCATCCAGAACGCGCCATGAAGGCATTCAGCCAGTGGAAAACCAGCTGGCTGAGCCGCGAGGGCTGTTGTGCGGTTGGTGCTCTGTTGGTGATGGGGCTCTACGCTATTGGTACTGTGTTTCTGGACACCCAATGGACCCTGTTCGGCGTGATTGGTGCGGTTCTTAGCTTGGCGACAGTTTTCACAACATCGATGATCTACGCCCAGTTAAAGACTATTCCGCGCTGGAACATGCCGCTCACCCCAGCGATGTTCATCAGCTTTTCGCTTGCTGGCGGCGCATTGCTGGCCGGACAAGAGACCATGGCAACCGCCCTGCTGATCATCGCAGGGATGGTGCAGCTGGGTTATTGGTCCTACGGCGATAAAGCCTTTGCCGAGTCGGGAACTACAATGGGGACGGCCACCGGTTTGGGGGATCGTGGCGCAGTGCGTGCGTTTGAGCCACCGCATACTGGATCAAACTATCTGCTGCGTGAATTTGTGCATGTGGTGGGCCGCAAGCACAGTCAGAAACTGCGAATGATCGGGTTTGGTTTGGGCTTTGCGCTGCCGATCCTGTTGCTACTGGTCCCATTCGAAGGTCTGATGCTGAAGCACACAATGGCCGCCATTGCCGTGCTATCGCATCTGGCTGGAATAGCCTGCTCGCGATGGCTGTTCTTTGCTGAGGCCGAGCATGTGGTCGGCTTGTACTACGGTAAACGCTAGAAATTCAGGGGCACCCAAACCGGGTGCCCCAATTTATTTCCGGCCACATGTCACAAACCGTGTTGCTGCTTCGTCCTGTTCCTGAGCCATCAAAAAGGAACAGCTTATGTCTCAACGTCTTGACCAATACTCCACCGCTCCAGAACTGATTAAACCGCTGCTTGAAATGGAAAAAGCATTGGATGGAACAGAGCTGGAATTCAGTTTGAAAGAACTGATCAAGCTGCGCGCATCGCAGATCAACGGTTGCGCCTATTGCATTCACATGCACACAAATGATGCCCGCGCGGGTGGTGTAAGTGAGGATCGGCTGCACCTGCTGAACGCCTGGAGAGAATCCTCGCTGTATTCGGATCGCGAACGCGCGGCGCTGGCCTGGACTGAAACCCTGACCCGCGTAGAAACACAGGGAGCGCCTGACGGGCATTACAAAACCCTGACTGAACATTTCACACCACACGAACAAGTGGCCGTCACGCTAGCCATCACAGCGATCAACTCGTGGAACCGGCTTGCAATCGCATTTTCTACCCCACATCCTGCCGCGCAGGAGGCAAATGCTGCGTGACACCTATGAACTCCCCTGAAGCAAATATGTTTCTGGATGCGCGGCCGCGATTGTTCGCGGCTGCCTATCGTATGCTGGGCACCGTCAGTGATACCGAGGACATCCTGCAGGAAGTGTATTTGCGCTGGCAAACCGTCGCTATGGATACGGTGCGCGATCCGGTTGGATATCTCATGCGGATCACCACACGCCTTTGTCTGGACCAGTTGAAGTCAGCGCGAGTGAAACGCGAAGTTTACCCCGGCGAATGGCTCCCAGAGCCCGTGTTGACCGATGACTCGGTTGAGGCGCTGGATCATGATGTTTCGGTGGCTTTGTTGCTCGCACTGGAACGGCTAACACCGCTCGAACGAGTGGCGTTTTTGCTGCATGATGTGTTTGACTGCGATTACGACGAGGTGGCCCTGACCCTAGGGCGTAGCGAAGCCAGCTGTCGACAACTCACCACGCGCGCCCGTCGGCATGTGCAGGAATCCAAGCCAAGGGCAGCAGTAGATGATGAACAAGGCGCGGCGATGGTCGAAGCCTTTTTCATGGCCTCCAAGTCGGGTGACACCTCTGTATTGGCGAAGCTGCTGACCGAAGATGTGCAACTGATCTCGGACGGTGGCGGCAAGGCGATTGCGGCGCTCAATCCAATTGTCGGCCAGGATCACGTGGTGCGGTTCTTCGAGGGGCTGTCGCGCAAGCTGGATGGATTTATTCCAAAACACTGGAAGCTCTGCCAGCTAAATGGTTTGCCAGCCATCGTTAGTCGCGAGATTGATGGGATTGTTCAGACCACTGCTTTGGAAATTGTAGACGGTAAGATCCACCGGATCTACGTGGTTCGCAATCCAGACAAGACACAGCATCTGGTTGAAACTTTGAACGACGATGAAGGGCCGCGTCAATGACGCGACCCTGAGGTTTTACGAATGGAATTCGTAGGCCCGTTCGCCATGTTCCTCGAGATCCAAACCATTGGATTCCATCTCTTCTGAGACACGGAAAGGCGTGATCAGCGCGGTGATCTTGACCAAAACGACGGACACCACAAAGGTGAAAACGCCCACAATCGCCAGCGCCCCCAATTGCGCGGCCCATGTTCCTTCGCCAAACACCGCGATCATGATGGTGCCAAAGATGCCGCCAACACCGTGAACGGCAAATACATCCAGCGTGTCGTCAATTTTGACTTTGTTACGGATGAAATTCACAGCTTCCTGACACAGAACCCCAGCAAACGCGCCGATTATCATCGCCTCGACCGGGCCAACAAAACCTGAGGCCGGTGTGATAGATGCCAGGCCTGCAATGGTGCCTGTCACGATGCCAACCAGGCTGGCCTTGCCGTATTTGATACGTTCCCACAGGGCCCAAGTCAGAGAGGCCGTCGCGGCCGAGATATGCGTCACGGTAATCGCCATCGCCGCGCCGCCATCGGCTGTTAGTTGCGATCCGCCATTAAAGCCATACCAGCCAACCCACAGCATTGCAGCGCCCAACATCACAAAGGGAGGAGAATGCGGAGGTTTGGTCGATACCTTGCGTGCGCCCAGCATGACCGCCAGAACCAAGGCCGCGATACCAGCGGTTTCATGGACCACGATGCCACCAGCAAAGTCTTTGACACCCACCTCCCCAAAGATACCACCATCCGCCAGAAAGCCGCCGCCCCAGATCCAGTGCACAACGGGCGCATAACACAGCAGCATCCATAGACCAGAAAACACCATTACAAACCCAAAGTGGATGCGTTCCACATAGGCGCCGACGATCAGGGCTGGGGTGATAATCGCAAAGGTCATCTGAAAGGCAAAGAACAGGATCTCAGGCAGGGTGCCTGTCAGGCTATCGGCAGTCACACCATCAAGGAACATCTTGCCAAGTCCGCCCCAATAGGCATTGCCATCACCAAATGCGATTGAATAGCCAACGGCGAACCAGAGTATGCTCATCAAGCAGGCAATGGCATAGCAATGCATGAACACGCTGAGCACATTTCGCGCCCGCACCAGCCCACCATAAAAAAGGGCCAGCCCCGGTAGTGTCATGAATAACACCAATGCCGTTGCGACCATTATCCAAGCTGTATCTGCCCCGTTCATAGTACTCTCCGTTCGCGTTTGGATTCTGACGTCATTGCGATGAACCGTTTTGAACACGCAAAAGAAAGAGGCAGAGCCGCAACGAGCCGGTCAAATCAGCAGCAGTTCAGGGACTGACTGGAATTTGTGCGCAATGTTCGCAGTGCGCCCAAAAATGCGCCGCGTTGTGAAAAAGGGGTCGCGACCTTCCCCGACGTCATCTTCACCAATCAGCCAAAACACAATGAACAAAGTGAGGAAGAGATTTCAGAAATCACATGTTTGGCGCTCGGTCTGGAAATGGATAGCATCTGTATCTGACGAGGATAACACGCTGACAAGTAAGTAAAATATTTTCAATCGAGTTGGATGGTCGCGAGTTAGACCGTGCACTTGCGCTGGCGATATACCGTTAATAGGAAATTTTTTATCGTTTTTCGATAAATGATTTGACCTTCGTTTCCACCCACTATAGCAAAACCACAGGCTAAACGCCCCTGTGGGGACGCACTACGCAAAGGAACTGTGGCAATGAAGATGTCGCGATTGATCAAATTATTATTCGTCCTGATTTCCGTCACGGCAATCCTATCCCTGACAGATACCATCTTTGTTTTCCAAAGTGACTTCCCGCTTGCGCTGCAAGTCGACGGGGAAGTTTGGATCCGGAAAATTTCAGAGTTTTCCATATCCGATCGAGTTGCGATCTTCTCGATGATCGAGTTCACAACATTGCCTTGGTATTGGGCACTCTTCATGATGTGGCGCTTGGCAAAACTGTATCGAGACGGTCAGTATTTCACACCCCAAAACAGTCGGTGTTTTGTTGGAATTGCCTACGCTCTGATCGCGATGTCAATTTTGGACACTCTGATCGCACCCGTCATTGGTGGCTACTTCTATTATCGCGGCATCCTTGATGGCATGCCTGATATGGACGTGACCCTGATCTTAGCTGACACCGACCTACTGACAGCCGGATTATTCTTCTTTTTGATCGGGATGATCATGGAAAAAGCGAGTACTCTTAGGGAGGAAGCAGATATGACGATATAGATTGGTACACTGAATTATGGCGTTGATCATTCATCTGGATGTTATGTTGGCTACTCGCAAAATGAAGCTTTCCGAGCTGTCTGAGCGTGTCGGTATTACCATTGCCAACCTTTCAGTTTTGAAAACAGGGAAAGCAAAGGCAGTCCGCTTTTCAACTCTCGAAGCCATATGCCGGGAACTCAACTGCCAGCCCGGCGACCTCATAGAATACAAGCCTGACAAACCTTCTGAATAAACCTCTTTAGAACGACACCCTCAAAATCTGTGGAAAATACAATGAGCAAACAAACGCACTTCGCGTTGTTTGGTGCGGTAGCTATTGCCGTGCTGACAACAACTTCACATGCATATGCTGACGATAGCAGAGACGGTTTCTATGCCGGTCTGGCAATTGCTGGATCAGGTGTCGCAACCGAGGAAGGCGCTGGCGTCCCACAACGGGACAATTCAAAAACATCAATCGGGGCTTTTGCTGGTTACAAACAGAAAGTCTATTCGAACTATTTTATCGCCGGGGAAGCGTTTATCAACGACACCTCTCAGGACAGAACCTATTCGAATGGCGACAGATTGTCGTTCGGAACCCAGTACGGCGTGAAGGCACACCTTGGATATGAAGCGAACTGGGGATCCGTCTATGCAATCCTGGGCGCAGCCAACCTAGACTATGATGTCACCTTAAGCGGTTCAACTGTAAGCGAGAGCGGCATTTCCCCGATCTTCGGCTTGGGAACCAGCTATCAAATCAATGAAAAGGTCTCTGCCAACCTCGAGTACATTGGCACCGGTGATAGCATCAATATTGCTGGTAAGTCGGACAGGGGTGTTGGTCTTGGTGTAGTGCGCCTTGGTCTTGCGTACCATTTCTAATGCGGCAGACGTAAACACACGCAAATTGTGCACGAAAAAGGCGGCGCTCCGACTGGAGGCCGCCTTGATCATATCGAGTGATCTAGCTTGTAGCAGATCTGCCCAATTCCGACTAAACCTTGCTGGCAAGTCCCTTCAGGTTTCCGTCCAGAACTTTCCCCATCATCATTTTCATCATGGTCTGCCCAAGCAACCAGCCAAACGGGCCAAATTTGACGCGATAACTCATACCCCACTTCACGTTCGACCTACCGTTTTTAAGTGGCACTACATTCAGTTCTGCATGTGCTTCGTGCAGTGGCATCGCTGACATTTCCGACAGCTGGACCCGACATTTTCTATTTGGAACCCAAGCGGTAACTTCCTCGACGACCGAGGTGCCGTTATCGAAATGACAGCGGCGTTTTGATCCAACCCCATCTTCACCGCTGGTCAATGCATCAACGGATTTCACCAGCGGTGCAAATTCGTCAACGTGCATATAGCGGCCTAAAACAGCCCACACGGCTTCTGGTGTGGCGTCAATTTCGAGTGCTCGTTCATAGTGTATCATGTCGTCCATCCTGATCCAAATTTGAGTTCCTTATAATGGATGCCTGATGACAGTTTCTGTCATCATCAGAGCAAAATCACCCGTTCCGGAAAACTTTGTTGGGCCGACATGAAAAAGGCGGCGCTCCATCCGGAGGCCGCCTTGATCGGTAGTTGATTTGTTGCGGTTTACAGTAGGCCAGCGTGGGCCATTGCAGCGTCAATTGCAGCCTTGGTGCTGGCTTCCAAACCGGTCAAGGGTGAGCGAACTTCTTCGCTGCACAGGCCCAGTTTCGACAGGCCGTATTTGGCACCAACCAAACCGGGCTCGATAAAGATCGCTTCGTGCAGAGGCATCAATTTGTCTTGAAGTTCCAGCGCCTTGGCGTAATCGCCAGCCAGAGTTGCAGCCTGGAATTCAGCACAAAGTTTTGGCGCGACGTTCGCTGTCACTGAGATGCAGCCTGTACCGCCGTGGGCGTTGAAGCCCAGCGCCGTTGCGTCTTCGCCGGACAGTTGCACAAAATCGGCACCACAGGTCATGCGCTGTTGGCTGACCCGCGCGATGTCTCCGGTCGCGTCTTTAACACCGATGATGTTTGGCAGCTTAGCCAGCTCGCCCATCGTCTCGGGTGTCATGTCGACAATCGAGCGACCGGGGATGTTGTAGATAACGATCGGGATATTTGCACAATCATGCGCAGCGGTGAAATGTGCCACCAGGCCGCGCTGGGTCGGTTTGTTGTAATAGGGGGTCACCACCAAGGCCGCATCAGCGCCCGCACTTTTGGCAAACTCGACAAAACGAATCGTTTCAACAGTGTTGTTTGACCCTGCTCCGGCAATCACCGGCACCCGGCCAGCCGCTGCTTTCACAACTTCTGCGATGACAGTCTCATGCTCATCATGGGTCAGGGTGGGGCTTTCACCAGTGGTACCGACGGGGACCAAACCGGTTGATCCCTCGCTGATATGCCATTCTACAAGGTGTTTGAGTGCATCCAGATCCAACTCGCCGTTGTTAAACGGGGTGACGAGGGCTGGCATAGAGCCTTTAAACATGGACACGCTCCCTTAGCAGTGTATTTCAGACGGGCGATGGCCCGCCGACATTGTTGATCTGCCGATAAATTGAGTTGAACCCGGCAGGTCACGGATTATCGTTATTGGCTCTAGCCTTGGTTCATTGGAAAATGCAAGCGATGACACGCATTCTAACCCTACTTGTTCTGATTTCCGCACTTTGGGTGCATCCTCTGGTCGCCCAGCAAGGCCGTCACTTAGGAAGCGCCCTGGATTCGATGCGGTCCGAAAAATGGAGCGAAGCCGCTAATACAGCGGCCAAATCGGGAGATGTGGCCGAAGATGTCATTGAATGGCACCGGCTACGCGCGGGAATGGGATCAGCAGATGATGCGCTTGCCTTTTTGTCCCGGCGTCCGGATTGGCCGGGACTCGCCTATCTGCGCCGCAAAATCGAACCTTCAATTGCCGCTGCCGGAACTGAAGCTGTTTTGAAGTTTTATGCTACTGAAGCGCCGCAAACTGCCGAAGGTGTGTTGAGTTATGCCCGGGCGCTGATTGCCACCGGGAAACGGGGGGACGGTGAAGCCAATCTGGTGGTCGCCTGGCGGACCATGCCGATGGGCTCGGCCATTCAGACAGCTTACCTGAAAGACTTTGCCAAGCTGCTAAAACCTCACCATGCCGCGAGACTGGACCGGCTGTTGTGGGATAACCATCTGGTCAGCTCAAAACGAATGTTGTCACTAGCCCCAGATGGGGATCGCAGACTCGCAGAAGCGCGGATTGCCTTGCAAGAAAGAACACCCGGGGTCGACGCCAAGATCGAAGCCATTCCGGCCCGTTTGCAAGATGCTCCTGGATTGGCGCACGACCGATTTAACTGGCGCGATCGCAAGAAGCGGCGCGAGGATGCGATCACTTTGATGTTGGAGCGGAGCGAAAGTGCCGAGAGCCTGGGCGAGCCTGAACAATGGGCGCGTCGCCGCCGCGATCTAGTGCGTCAGGATATGCGCGATGGCAACAACCAGCGGGCCTATCAGCTGGCTGCGCGCCACCACACCACCCCAGAAGCAGGTTATAATTATTCCGACCTCGAGTGGCTGGCCGGATATATTGCGCTGCGAAAACTAAATGATCCCGCAACGGCTGTGCAACATTTTGACCGGTTTTTGGATTCCATCGAGACCCCCATTTCAATCGGCCGTGGCGGGTATTGGTTGGGACGTGCCTTTGCGGCGATGGATGAACCGGACAAAGCGCATGAGGCCTATGCCTTGGGGGCAAATTATCAAACCTCCTACTATGGCCTGCTGGCCGCTGAAGAGATTGGCCGCCCGTTTGATCCGGACTTGGAAAACCCACCGTCAGTCCCGCCCTGGAAACAGGCGGAGTTCGCTTCATCATCGGTGACCAAGGCGGCGCTGATGATGATTGATGCGGATGAATTGGATCTGGCCGAACGCTTCTTGACCCATTTGGTCGAAGGGCTGGACGAAGTTCAGGCTCGGCAATTGGGTCTGATGGCAGTTGAAATGGGTCACGCGCATCTGGCTGTAATGATTTCAAAACGAGCCGCGCGTCAGAGTATGGAGCTAGAGGGAGCCTATTTTCCATTACATGCTGTTGCAAAAGAAAAGCTGCCAATGGCCAAGGAAATGGTACTGGCAATTTCACGACGCGAAAGCGAGTTCGATCATCAAGTGGTCAGTGGTGCGGGCGCACGCGGGCTGATGCAGGTGATGCCTGCAACGGCAAAACTGGTGGCCAAAGAGCTGGGCATACTGGCCAAGCATTCAACCGCACGGCTAACGGGCGAGTGGGACTATAACGCCAAATTGGGGGCCAACTATCTGGCGGGGCTGGCAGGCACCTTCGACGGCAATGTTGTTATGATGGCAGCCGGATACAATGCCGGGCCGCGACGTCCGATTGCCTGGATGGAACGCTACGGCGATCCGCGTGACGGCACCCCGGATATCGTGGACTGGATTGAGCACATCCCGTTCAACGAAACCCGCAATTACGTCATGCGGGTTTCTGAGAGCCTGCCTGTTTACCGCGCCCGATTGGGTAAACCCCCATTGCCCGTGCCGTTCACTCAGGAACTGGCTGGGTCAACCCTTCGCGCGTTCGCGCCATAGGGTAAACAGCCCGGCTGCGATAATGATACCGGCACCAATGGCCACATTGGTGCGGATCACCTCGCTAAACACTGCAATGCCCAATATGGCGGTCCAAATAAGATGGAAGTAAGCAAAGGGCTGCACGGCGCTGGCTTCAGCCATCTCATAACACTTAATCAACAGCCAATGCCCCGCGACGCCAGACACACAAAGCAACGCCATCCAAAGCCAGTCGCTGCCAACCATTGGCTCCCAGAACCAGATGCCAACAACCGTCATGCAAACCGCGCCAGAAATGCCGGTCCAGAAAAAGCTGGTTGCGGTGGTGTCTTTGCGGGCCGCGTACCGCGTCAGCAACCCATAGACCGCAAACATCAGTGCCGAGAAAAAGGGGATCACGGCTGCGGGGTTAAACACGCCCATGCCAGGCTGCAGAATAACTAGCACCCCGATCAAGCCTACGCCAATCGCTGACCAACGTCGCCAGCCAACTCTTTCTCCCAAGACCGGACCACTCAAAGCAGCCACCAACAGCGGATAAGATATAAAGACCGCCTGGCTTTCGATCAGGCCAAGAATGGTAAAGCCGTAGACGGCGACACATATTTCAGCGACCAGCAAGGCGCCTCGAAATACCTGTAATCCCAGTTGATCCGTTTTTGCAGTTGCGCGGATGCCACCGGGGGCTCGGGTCGCCAAAAACACCACAAACGCGGCGAAAAACCAGTAGCGCACCATCACCACCATGTAGGTGTTATAGGTTCCGGCTAAGTGCCGGGAGATCCCGTCCTGAAGGGCAAAAACCACAGTCGCACCAATCATAAGTAAAATGCCCAAAGGCACATTGTTGGTTTGCGTCTGTTCAGTACTGACCTGTGTCATACCATCTTTGCCTTTGTCATATGCCGCTTGCGCCCAAAACCCGGAACGCGAGTTACTTCGAATCCTGCCTCTTCCAACCCGCGCCTAACAAAACCGGCTGCCGTGTAGGTCGCCGCACTACCACCCTGTTTGGTGTGGCGCGCCACTTGCTGCATCAAATCAGCCTGCCATAGTTCGGGATTTTTGGCGGGAGAGAACCCATCCAGAAACCAAGCATCCGCCTGCCCCGTCCACTCTGGCAGCGACACGCGCGCGTCGCCTATGACCACATTCAGCTGCAACGTGCCCAAATCACAGCAACCGGTTCCCTTCCAGAGCTGTAGAAACCTCTCGGCCCAGGGTGTTATGGCGGGAAAAGCAGCCAGCGCTTTTGCCATATCTGCGGGCAACATTGGAAAGGCCTCGAAACTGGTAAAGCATAGAGGCGTGGTCATCCCCGCCTCTTCCCAGGCCTTCCAGGCGGTCAGCATGCCAAGGCCCGTCCCAAACCCCAGTTCGGCGATTTGAAACCCAGGCACAAACCGCTTTGGCAGGTCGTTGCCTGCAAGAAACACAAATTCAGTTTCAGCCAGTCCGCCCTGAAGTGAAAAGTAGGGATCATCAAACTTATCTGACACCGGCACAACGTCGTCGCGCCAACTGAGGCGGGCCTGCTGGTCTGCCATGTGATTATCCCCTAAATGAGTAGCTGGAACGGCGCGACACTGTCGAAAGGGCAAACAAATGGCAATGGCTGACATAACGGTGCGTGGCGCGGGGGCGTTTGGACTGACAATCGCCTGGGTCTGTGCCCAACGTGGTGCGCGGGTCCAAGTGGTCGATCCAAATGGCGCGGGTTCGGGGTCCAGCGGCGGATTGGTCGGGGCGCTGGCCCCCCATGTGCCTGAAAACTGGAACCCCAAGAAAGCCTTCCAGCTCGACAGCCTGCTGATGGCGGAGAAGTTCTGGTCTGAAGTGGAAGCGGCCGGAGGTGTCTCTTCGGGCTATGGCCGGACTGGGCGATTGCAACCCATCAAGGACGACAAGGCCTTGGGAATGGCCCGTCGACGGGCGGAAACCGCGCGCGAGTTGTGGCAGGGTGAGGCTGAGTGGTCAGTCTGCAAGACTTCCGATCTCGGATCATGGACGCCGCCCAGCGCCACCGGCTATGTCATCCACGACACCTTGACCGCCCGCATGTCACCACGCCGCGCCGGGGCCAGTCTGATCGCCGGGTTGGCAGTGATGGGGATAGATGTGGTCCCCGAAGCCCCGGATCAGGGATTGGTGGTACATGCCAAGGGCTTTGCTGGGCTGCAGGAGTTGAACGTCGAATTGGGCAAGACGATCGGCAGCGGTATCAAAGGCCAGTCGGCTGTGCTGCGCTTTGACGCTGGAGAGGTGCCGCAGATTTTTGCGGATAACCTCTACATGATTCCACATGCAGATGGGACATTGGCCATCGGATCCACCAGTGAACGAGAGTTCGATAGCCCAGATGAGACAGACCACCTTCTTGAGGATGTGATCGACCGCATCCGCACGCTGATGCCCGTTCTGCATGGTGCCGAAGTGATCGATCGTTGGGCTGGGGTACGGCCGCGATCTAAATCCCGCGCGCCCATGTTGGGGGCTTATCCCAACCGGCCTGGACATTTCATCGCCAACGGTGGTTTTAAGATCGGCTTTGGCATGGCGCCCAAAGTGGCGCATGTGATGGCGGATCTGTTGCTCAATGGGGTGGATGCCATTCCCGAAGGGTTCCGGGTGGAGGATAACCTGTAAGCTTTCGCACTATTTCGGCAAAGCGACCGCACTCATACATTGTCGCCCATCCGGGCCGCGCACCCACAGGTCATTGCCCTTGCTGCACAGAGTAGCCATTTCAAAATGCATGAGTGGCGAGGAGGCGCGGAAGCTAAATTCTGCAAGAGGCCCGATCTGCGCAGTTGCCATGAGCATCAGCTGCTGTGCCAGTAGCGGACCGTGCACCACCAGCCCAGTATACCCTTCGACATCACGTGCGTAATCCAGATCATAATGGATGCGATGCCCATTGAAGGTCAGCGCCGAATAGCGAAACAGCAGGGTTGAACTGAACTCAACCTCTTGGACATCGGTTTCATCCAACCTTGCTTCAGGCGCAATTGGCAAAGGTGCATTTGGATCTGGGTCCTCGCGGTAGACCAGATCCTGCCATTCGGTCAGGCACAGCTGGTCTTGCTGCCAGATTTCATGTCTGAGCGTCACAAACCCCAGCGGCCCACTGCGTCCGCGTTTTTGTGTTGCCGTTTCCAATACAGATCGTTTTTCAGCCACCAGACCTGCGCGTAGCGGTTCGCTAAACCTCAATCGGCCACCGGCCCACATGCGACGTGGCAGGCCAAGATCAGGCACTAGCCCACCGCCAGTTTTCGGGTGTCCGTCACGCCCCAAGTTGCTGGCCGGTTGTGGCGTCCAGAAATACAGCTGATGAAAAAATGGCGGTAAGTCGCTGCCAGCCCGAAGAGACGGCCCCTGCCCTAACGCAACTTGCAAAGCAACGCCACGGTCCGGGTCCATCATATCTGATTGCACGATCAGGTCTTGGGCTTTGGCGTTCATATTTCTTCTCAGCGTTGAATCTCGGTTTGCAGATTTTGCATCAAGGCCGACAAGGTCGTCAAATACTGATCGCTGGTCAGACGACCTGCATCGTCGAACTGGCCACCCGATCCCGCCAAATGCACTGGAGGTCCTGCAATCACACGAGGTTGGAACGGCACCATAAAGGCACGCAACACCATCTGTGCCTGTTCACCACCCGTCCGACCGGCGGCAGCCGACATCAGGGCGACGGGTTTATCCGCCCAAGGGCGACCGTCAGTGCGGCTGATCCAATCGAGGGCGTTCTTTAAAACCCCTGAAGGGCCCTTGTTATACTCAGGTGTGGAAATCAGCACAGCATCTGCCGCTGCAATCTGGTCCGCCAACTGCTGAACCGCGGCCGGAACGCCATCGCGGCTCTCCACATCTCCATCATAAAGTGGCAGATCAAGGTCCGCCTCAACATGACTTACGTCACCAAGCAACCGTACCGCCTCTAGCAGCAGTTTGCGGTTGGTGGCCTCGCGGCGCAATGAACCAGAAAGGGTCAGGATAACTGTCTCGGGCATGTTGTGGTCCTCTCTACATGTGGCGTACGAATTAACCTAACCCCGATCGGCGTGTACAAAAGCCCAATAACTGCGCAGCTCCTGTGCATCGTTGCTTCACCCAAACCGTGTTTACTTGCACCCTACCCCAGCTTTGGCTCATTCTGGTCCTCAGCGGTATCTATTACGGTGAGGTTTATTTTGAGCGACGGCCTGTGTGTATCCTGTTCCTTGTGCTGCAATGGCACCCTGTTCTCCCGCTTGGCCATCAGTCAGGAAGAAGCAGACCGATTAGAAGGCGATGTCGAGGTTTTCACCCGCGATGAAAAACTGCGCATGCGTCTTCCCTGCCCACAGCTGGGCAACGATGGGGCGTGTGGCTGCTACCTACAGCGGCCCGAAACCTGTCGCACTTATCGTTGCCAACTGCTGAAACGCAATGAACGGGGTGCCATCCCCAATGCAGATGCTCTGGCAATCGTGAAAGATCTGCATGCAATGCAGGACAAAGCCAAATCAGCGGCCATCGATGCAACGCCCGGACCTGAGCGTCGCAAAGGTAACACCAACGCCGCACAAGCAATGCGCGCTTTGAAGACCGCCAGATCAAAGCAACCGGAAGTGATCAACAAATACCTGTTTCAAAGCGCCAAGTTTCATTTCGAAACCTTCGTGCGATATGTCCGACTGCATCTACAGCCCAATTTTCGCAAGGAGAAATAGGGGTCGCGACCGTGGCGACCCCTTGTCAAAGCATCAGTTCGCTTGTGGGATGACCACAATTTCAACGCGGCGGTTCTGCGCCTTACCTTCAGGTGTCAGATTGCTGGCCACTGGCTGATCTTCACCTCGACCAATTGTCTGCACCCGGTTGTAGGGCACACCACCAGCCTGAATTTGATCCGCTACCGCATTGGCACGGCGCACTGACAGGCCTTGGTTATACGCAGCTTCACCGTCGCTATCCGTGTGGCCGATCACCTGCACCGAGCTGTCTGGGTAGCGCAGCAAGCTGTTCGCAACTTTTTGCAGATCTGACTGCACTGCCGAGCTGACTGTATAGCTGTCGGTTGCAAAGGTCAGATCGTTGGGCAGAGATACAATCAGCCGGTCGCCTGTGTTGACGATTGTGATGTCTTCATTGGCCAGCTCGTCGCGCAGTTCAGCGGCCTGTTTGTCCAGCGTTGCGCCAATCGCACCACCAGCCACGGCCCCAATCGCTGCCCCGCCCAGAACGGCGGCGGTTTTGTTGCTGCTGTTGGAGAGAGCACCGATGCCAGCCCCAACCAGAGCCCCAATAGCAGCCCCACCTTTGGTGTTCTGATTGGGATCGCCATTATACGTCCCCAGGGAGGCTGGATCGGTACAGGCACTCAGGCCCAGGGCGGCAACCAGAACGGTTGCTGTCGAGAATTTAACGATGGTCATGGTCTGGCCTTTGCTGCTCGGAACCGCGCCTGTCGCGCGTCTTTTGCCCAATATATCATGGTTCATGGCAAAAGGCTCAACCCCGGCGACCTGCGGGTCGGCAATTCCCCGCGCAAAAACAGTTCCTCAGGCCTCGCTGCGTGCGGCCTCATAGGCCAGCATTGCCCGTTTCACTGGTAGCCCCCAATGGTATCCACCCAAGGCCCCTGATTTGCGCAAAGCACGGTGGCAGGGAATGAGCCATGACACAGGATTGCGCCCCACCGCGGTTCCCACGGCACGTTGTGCGCGGGGTTCACCAATCGACTGGGCGATCTCGGAGTAGGTCGTGACCTGACCTGATGGGATCCGCAACAATGCTTCCCAAACCTTGATCTGTAGTGGAGCGCCAATCATGTGCAATGCGGTTTCACCGCGTCGATCAAAGGCTGCACTGACCAGCGGGGCCAACATCGCCGGGTCTTCGATAAACGTCGCTTTGGGCCAACGCGACTGCATATCGGCCATAGTCGCTTCACTCCCTGTTTCAGCGGCAAAACCCAGCCCGCAAATACCCTTGGCCGTGCCCATCGCCAGCGCCTGCCCAAAAGGGCTATCGAACCAACCCCAGAAGATTTTGAGGTCATTGCCTTTGCGGGCGTATTCACCAGGGCTCATTGCTTCCCAGCGCAGAAACAGGTCATGCAGGCGGCCAGATCCGGACAATCCAACTGCATGAGAAGCCCCCAAGGTGGTGAAATTGTCGTGCAATAGGGCCTTGGCGTGGCCCAGTCGCAAATATTGCTGATAGCGTTTGGGCGACACACCAACCCAGGCCGAAAACAGACGCTGGAAATGTGCCGGGCTCATATCCATCTTTTTCGCAAGCTCCTCTAGAGACAGGTTCTCGCCCCCTTCATCGATCAGTTCGATTGCGCGGCGCATAACACCATAATGATAGCTTTGCTCGTTCGCCTGAATATTCATCCGCGCTTCTCCTGTGGTCGTCTGAAATTAGACTAAGGATTGACTGGCGATCATACGACCCGAAACCTGCGCCTTGAGATGATTTATGGGTTTCCCGACATTCACCACTTCCAAACGAACGTCGGCTTTTGCTAGAGAAACCTGATTTCAGGTGCCATTACCTTACTGATCACTGCGCCCGTGTTTACAGCCTCGTATATTGATTTGGGCGGGCGAGCGGTTTCATCAACGCTACGGCGAACCCAGCTTCTGACTTCCATCGACTTCAATGATTGCGATAGTGCTCGATCTGTAATTCTCGGCAATTTTCGTTTGATATCGTTGAAGTGGCTTGATGAGTGAAGCGACGTCAGCACCGGAAGTGTCCAAGACCGACGGAGCAAATCTTGATCTTCATCAGCGGAAACATTTTGAATTTTGCTGGCTATTTCAGCGGCAGCAATTCCTAGCGGCGTAAGCCGAAACTCCGGCCGCAGGGGATGACCGTGACCGGGATTACGTTCTACCAACCCCATCGTGATCAGATGATCCATGCTCTGTGCGAAAGCAGTCCTACTTGCGCCAGTCGCCACCAACAGGGGCGCCTGGCGTCCGGCGATGCCTGCGTGCATGCTTGACAGTATGGGTAACGCCCAAGCTCTTGAAGTGATGTTGACAAACGATTCAATGTGCATAAAGTATAGTTAATACATTTAAGGTTAAAAGGAAAGACTATGTCGCTAATTTCGCTCGATGAAACTATAACTATTTCTCTGTCAGTCACGGATCGTCATGTAAGTGCCGAGTGGTACAGCGGTATGTTGGGGTTTGAGACCATCTACCACGCCGACGACGCAGGCTGGTCAGAACTTCAGACGAATACAGGCGGAGTAACAATTGGCCTAGGCGAGCATACCAAACCCGCCCCGGGCAACTGTGTACCCGTGTTTGGAACCGCTGACTTGGACGCCGCAAGGCAGAAGTTGGAGCTAGCCAAAGTTAGATTTGATGGTGAAACGGATGTTGTCGAAGGCATGGTCAAAACAGCAACTTTTTATGATCCTGATGGCAACGCCCTCATGCTCGCTGAAGATTTGACAGGCGGATCATGATTTATCGCGCCAGCTGAACCAACCACGTGAAGGACGGCAATGTTCCACATAATTGCCGTCTGAAGCACTTATATTGAAGTGCACTCACAAGGGTGCGCGGTTAAAATATGGCGCGGGGGCTGTTGCGAAACAACACAGGGTTAACCCGGCCTGAGCCAATTCTCCGGTTTCCCGTTGCGATGCGTTGCCTGTCACGTCATTAAGGCCCGCGATGGCAAAGCAACTCGATTATCATACCCTCCGCGAGATATTTTCGCGATTTCAGGCAGCTGAACCAGAACCCAAAGGGGAGCTGGAGCATGTTAATGTCTACACTCTGACGGTAGCGGTGGCCCTGTCGGCGCAGGCCACGGATGCCGGAGTAAACAAGGCAACGCGCGCATTGTTCCAAATTGCGGACACGCCGCAGAAGATGCTGGATCTGGGCGAAGAAGGGCTGATCGAGCACATCAAGACCATCGGGCTGTTTCGCCAAAAGGCCAAGAATGTAATCAAGATGAGCCGCATTCTGGTTGACGATTACAACGGCGTGGTCCCGAATTCCCGCGCTGCGTTGCAATCACTACCCGGTGTCGGGCGCAAAACCGCCAATGTGGTTTTGAACATGTGGTGGCAGCAGCCCGCGCAGGCGGTGGACACTCATATCTATCGCGTTGGCAACCGGTCCGGCATTGCGCCGGGCAAGGATGTCGATGCGGTTGAACGCGCTGTTGAAGACAATATTCCCGCTGATTTCCAGCTTCATGCCCATCACTGGCTGATCTTACACGGCCGCTATCACTGTAAAGCACGCAAACCGCTCTGTGGCACCTGCCTGATCCGCGACTTGTGCATGTTTGAGGACAAAAACCTATGAGAACTTACCAGATTGTTGGCATCGGCAATGCCGTTGTGGATGTCATCAGCCAAAGCGACGACAGCTTTCTTGACCTTATGGGGATCGAGAAAGGTATCATGCAGCTGATCGAACGCGATCGCGGTGAAGTGTTGTATGCAGCGATGCAAGGCCGAGTGCAGACGCCCGGCGGTTCCGTGGCCAACACCATTGCCGGCGCCGGCGCTCTTGGGCTGGATGCGGCATTTATTGGCCGGGTGCACGATGATGCACTGGGACAATTTTATGCAAAATCCATGAGCGACGATGGCGTTGATTTTGTGAACCCACCCGTGCCTGGCGGCGAGCTGCCGACCTCGCGCTCGATGATTTTTGTGTCACCCGATGGTGAGCGGTCGATGAACACCTATTTGGGCATTTCCTCCGAGCTGAGCTCGGCCGATGTGTCCAAGGATGTGGCGGGTCAAGCCAAGATCATGTTCCTTGAGGGCTATTTGTTCGATAAGGACAAAGGCAAAACAGCATTCCTGGAGGCCGCGCGCAGCTGTCACGAAGGCGGCGGCAAGGCTGGCATCGCAATTTCCGATCCGTTCTGTGTCGAACGTCACCGCGCTGATTTTCTGTCACTGATCGAAAACGAACTGGACTACGTGATCGGCAACGAGGATGAAATCAAGTCGCTGTTCGAAACTGATGATCTGGATGAGGCGCTGGCCAAAACTGCCGCAATCTGCCCGCTGGTGGTTTGCACCCGCTCTGGTGACGGCGTGACGGTTGTTTCCGAAGGCAAACACATCGAAGTTCCTGTGACCAAAGTTGTTCCTGTCGATGCAACCGGTGCTGGCGATCAGTTTGCTGCTGGTTTCTTGTTTGGTCTGGCCACTGGTCGTGATCTGGAAACTTGCGCTAAAATGGGCTGTGTTTGCGCCGGCGAGGTGATCAGTCACATTGGCCCACGCCCTGAAGCCAATATGCTGGCGCTGCTCAAGGCCGAAGGTCTGGTCTGATCTGACTTTCGCAGTTTTGTAATGCAATCAGAAAGCCGCCCGTACTGGGCGGCTTTTTTATTGGCAACACCTATTCCAGTTCTGCCGCGACAAGCGCCTTGCCGAGAAGGGCGCGGAAGGTTTCAACATCCGCCACGTCCAGATCAGCGATCAAGGATGTCTGGGTTTGGACGTGTTCCGTCACCACCTTGTCAATCAGGGCAAAACCGCTGTCGGTCAGACCGACCAAAAAGCTACGGCTGTCAGCAGGATTCACGCTCCGCTTTACCAGACCGTCGGATTCGAGCCGGTCAATCCGATTGGTCATCGTCCCCGATGCCACCATAGTCCTTTCCAGCAAGACACCCGGCGACAGGGTATAGGGGTCCCCTGCCCGGCGCAGGGTCGCCAGCACATCGAATTTCGCGGCATTCAACCCGTGCTTGGCAAACGTCTTATGCATTTCCTTTTGATAGGTCAGATACAGCCGCGCAACGCGACCGATAATACCCATGGCCGTCACATCCAGATCTGGCCGCTCTTTTTCCCATTGTCGGGTGATAAAATCTACGTGGTCCATAAACCCTTGTCGCATATTTTCTCTTGACGTCAAGATTAAATCCATTATCTCGACATCAAGAGAAAAGGAGTTTCCCATGTCCAGACGTTTAGATCTGCTGCTCACTGCCCTTGCCCCAGCCATTTGGGGGAGCAGCTACATTGTGACCACACAGCTGCTGCCTGAGCATTCGGCCATGACCGTGGCGTTTCTGCGCGCCCTACCCGCTGGATTGCTGCTGCTGTTGATCGTGCGGCAGTTGCCGCCATTGAACTGGGTCGGCAAAATTTTCATCCTTGGGGCGCTGAATTTTTCGATCTTTTGGGCCATGTTGTTCATTTCTGCCTATCGCTTGCCGGGTGGCGTCGCCGCAACACTAGGGGCCGTTCAGCCATTGATCGTGATTTTCCTAGCTGGGTTTGTGCTGCAAACCACAATCCGCAGCGGGCAAATTCTCGCAGCTATCTTGGGCATTGCTGGGGTTGCGCTGTTGCTTCTGACACCAGCAGCCCAATTGGATACGGTCGGGATTCTGGCCGGCCTGGGCGGCGCAGCCTCCATGGCGGCTGGCGTAGTCTTAACCCGCAAATGGCAGCCTCCGGTTCCGCCGCTAACTTTCACCGCATGGCAGATGACGGCTGGCGGGCTGTTGTTGCTGCCGGTGGCCTTCTGGATTTCGCCTGAGATCCCCACATTCACTCCAACTAATCTGCTGGGTCTGGCCTACCTTGGTCTGATCGGAGGCGCGTTGACCTATGTTTTGTGGTTCCGTGGGATAGCCCGGATTGATCCAGCATCAGTCTCTATTCTTGGTGTATTCAGCCCGCTGTCGGCCGTTGTCCTTGGCTGGGCGCTGATGGGCGAAACCCTGAGCACCACTCAATTGTTTGGAGCGATCATCGTGGTCTTCAGTGTCTGGCTTAACCAATCGAAAGCACAGCTCATCCAAACGCCACAGAAGGCAGCTTGATCCGCTGTCTTAGCCCAAAGTTGATCGAACTGTACCAGCAACATGTTCGGTCAACTCTTCCACAGTCAAAGCACCATCGACCCTGAGAATTGGCGGTGTTTGTTGATCGAGCCACCTTTCGTGTCTAGCGCGGCTGCGCCCCTGAAAATCCGGGTCCTCGTATTGCCCCGCCCATGCAACAAAATCTTGATGGATTTTGTACATATCACCACCCGGCTCGATACGGTTCCCATATCTTTGACTTTCTCGTGCAACAAGACGTCTCATCCTGAGCTGTTCATCGGTTGAAACAAACACGATGAAAGTTGCCTTTCGGGTTAGGTCTTCACCCCACCCCATGCAGGATCCTGAAAGCACCCAATCACCGTCACCCATTGTTTCCTGCATCGAAAGAACGCGATCTTTTGCGCTGCGTTTTTGTGAAAACGGCGGCTCTACGGGGGCCCAATAGTGATCATCACTATCGACGTGTAACATCCCCATTTTTTGAGCAATGGCGGCGCCGAGAATGGTTGTACCAGAACAGGACGCACCCAAGACAAAAATGCGTTGCATAACCTGTGAGTCCTTCATCATTATGTGGGCGACACCTATAGCAGTGAAGCAAGAACGGCGGCTATAGGTATTCGTTGAACTCTTGGATCACCCGCGCATAAACCTCACGCTTGAACGGCACGATCTTCTCAACCAGTTGATCCACCGGCTGCCAACACCAAGCCGAGAACTCGGGGTGATCGGTATCGATATTGACCTGATCATCTGTCCCAGTGAACCGCATCAAGTACCACTTTTGCTCTTGCCCACGGTACTTACCCCCCCAGAATTTGGGCACCACGTCGTGCGGCAGCTCATAGGGCAACCAGCCGTTACTTTCGGCGATGATCTCGACCAGTTCAGGCGTGACACCGGTTTCTTCCTCAAGCTCGCGCAGGACAGCCGCGCGGGGGTCCTCACCCTCATCAATCCCGCCCTGAGGCATTTGCCAAGCATCCTTGAACCGATCCTTGCGCTGTCCAACAAAGACGTCGCCATCCGCGTTGATCATCATCACACCCACATTGGGACGGTAGGGCAGTTTGGCAATCTCACTCGGGGTCATCGTGTTCTCCTGATCAGTCGCGCTACTGTGTACATGTGCCCCCGCGTCGCACAAGAGGGTGACGCCGCGTTTCGGGTGACAAGCTGGGCCAAGGCCGTAAATCTGTCCGGCAAATCTGAGGGAGAGTGTGATGACTGAGTACCCAAACCTGCTGGCACCGTTGGACCTGGGCTTTACCACCCTAAAGAATCGCGTGCTGATGGGATCGATGCACACTGGCCTCGAGGAGACCCGCGACTGGAACCGGGTCGCAGAGTTTTATGCCGCGCGTGCGCGGGGCAATGTTGGCTTGATGGTCACCGGAGGCATTGGTCCTAATCTGGAAGGTTCTGTTCTGCCCGGCGCGGCAATGATGACCCGTGAAGAGGACGTGAAGAACCACGCGATTGTCGCCAACCGGGTCCATCAGGCAGGCGGCAAGATCGCGATGCAGATCCTGCACGCCGGACGCTATTCTTATGGTCCGAAATGTGTTGCCCCCAGCGTGGTGAAATCGCCGATCTCGCCCTTCCCGCCGACCGAGCTGGACGAGGACGGGATCGAGAAACAGATTAGCGATATCGTCAATGCCGCGAGTCTGGCGCAAAAGGCCGGTTATGACGGGGTCGAGATCATGGGCTCCGAGGGGTATTTCCTCAACCAGTTTCTGGTCACCCACACCAACAAACGCACCGACCGCTGGGGCGGGTCTTATGAGAACCGGATGCGGTTGGCGATTGAAGTGGTCCGACGTACGCGCGAAGCTGTTGGGACCAACTTCATCATCATCTTCCGCCTGTCGATGATTGATTTGGTGCCCAATGGATCGACCCATGACGAGGTGGTTCAGCTGGCCGTCGAAGTTGAAAAAGCAGGCGCCACAATTATCAACACCGGCATCGGCTGGCACGAAGCCCGCATTCCCACCATCGCCACCAGTGTCCCCCGCGCGGCCTTTTCCTGGGTCACCAAAAAGCTGATGGGCAAGGTGGGTATTCCCCTGATCACCTCGAATCGGATCAACTCTCCCGAAGTGGGCGAAGAGGTTTTGGCAACCGGTTGTGCCGACATGGTGTCGATGGCCCGCCCGATGCTGGCGGATGCGGAGTTTGTGACCAAGGCTATGACAGGCGCGAGTGATCAAATCGCCCCCTGCATTGCCTGCAATCAGGCCTGTTTGGACCACACCTTTGGTGGCAAGCTGACCTCCTGTCTGGTGAACCCACGGGCCTGTCACGAGACCGAGTTGCTGATCGAACCCTCCCCAATTGCCAAAAGTGTTGCGATTGTTGGTGCGGGACCGGCTGGGTTATCTACGGCGCTGACCGCAGCACAGCGCGGCCATTCAGTGACCCTGTTTGATAAGTCGGATGAGATTGGTGGCCAGTTAAACATGGCCAAACAGGTTCCGGGCAAGGAAGAGTTCTGGGGATTGGTGGACTGGTACCGGACCATGGTCGCTGAGGCCGGGATTACCGTGAAACTGGGGGTTGAGGTTGGGGCAGATGACCTCGCCGAGTTTGACGAGGTGGTGATCGCCACGGGTGTCGTTCCACGTGATCCGCAGATCCCCGGACAGGACCGCGACAATGTTCTGACCTATATCGACGTGCTGCGTGGCAAGGCGCCGGTTGGCAAACATGTTGCAGTGATCGGCGCCGGTGGCATCGGGTTTGACGTTTCTGAATTCTTGCTGGAGGAGGGCCATAGCCCCACCACAGACTTACCGTTGTGGATGAAAGAATGGGGGGTCGCCGATCCTGCAGAGCATCGCGCTGGACTAGCTCCTGAGGGACCTCAGCCTGCTGCACCGGTCCGCAAGGTGACCCTGCTGCAGCGCAAGGCAAAGGCACTCGGCAAAGGATTGGGCAAAACCACTGGTTGGATCCACCGGGCCACATTGAGAATGAAAAATGTCGAGATGATTGGCGGTGTAAACTATGAACACATCGACGACGCTGGGCTACATGTCTCATTTGGTGAAGCGCGCGAAAACCCGACAGTCATTCCAGCGGATACCATTGTCCTGTGTTCGGGGCAGATCTCGCAGCGATCACTGGCCGATGCGTTGTCCGACCGGGGCATCTCTTGTCATGTGATCGGAGGCGCGGACGTAGCAGCGGAACTGGATGCAAAACGAGCCATCAATCAAGGCACCCGGCTGGCTGCGACGTTCTAAAAAAGAGGTGCGTGAACCCGCGCATCTGCGCGGAACCACGCACCCTACCCATTAACCGTGGATGTTGCGACTATCAGTGGGGGCTTCTGTCCGGTCCTCCATTCCGTAGTCACGAACGACACTGGCAACACGCAGGCGATAATCGGCAAAGATACCGCTGCGGCCACTGTCCTGCCCGGCACGATGTTCAGTCAGCGCCCGCCAGTTGGCCACGGCCTCTTCGTCGCGAAAAAAGGACAGCGACAATAGCTTGTCTGCATTCGTCAGACTTTGGAACCGCTCCACTGAGATAAATCCGTCGACCTGTTGCAACAGAGGCAACAGGTCAGCGGCGACCTTTAGGTAGTCGGGCTTGCGGCCTTCAGCGATCTGAACTTCGAACAGGACGGCTATCATTTTGAGGCTCCATGCGGGGAAGAGGCCAGTTTTAGCCAGGTCCGGTCCTCGCGCAACAGGAACTTTTCTTTCTGAGCGAACTCATAGTTTTCGCGCCCCAAGGGATCTGCCGACAAACGTGCGCGGTAGGATTCATAATCCGCCAGGCTGGCCACATTATAGATCCCATAGGCTAGCGTCGATGAGCCTTCGTGTGGGGCGTAGTAACCGATCAAGTCTGCCCCACAGCGCGGTATCGCCTGCCCCCAATTGCGCGCGTATTGCTCAAACTGGGATTTCTTTGTTGGGTCGATTTGATAGCGAATGATGCAGGTCAGCATTGATAACTCCGATTTTGATGACCTGCTTCTAGGGGCGATCCGCGAGCAAATGCTTCGCTCTGCATCGAAGTGTGGAGCTATCGCGTGACCTGGGCGACGGATGAACCGCCGCCCATTCTATCATTCAATTACGATGGTAATCACGTCTGAGACAATTGGGGTGGAATGCGGCACATGACCAAGATCCCCCATTACCAGTTGCAGTGTGTGCTGACCGGGTTCCAGATCAATCTTGGTTTCGGTTTGCCCGCCGCCAAAATGCACATGGTGCTCGTCAGCGGGTAACCCATAAGACAGCTCATCGGCCCCATCTTCACCCTCGCCCAACGGCGGACGGTCGATCAACAAATGGTGGTGACCGGTATTTTCTTTCTCTGTCCCCGCCGGGGCAACGCCCATACCTGATAAGCCAAAGATGACTGTCACCGGAGAGACAAAGGTGTCTCCATCTTCAATATTCACAAAATAAACCTGAGCATCGGGATTAGAGGCGGTCTCACCTCCGGCCCAGGCGGGCATTGCTAAAGAGACTGCAATTAGTGCTGCTGCAATTTTCTTCATCTGTCTAACCTTTTTAAAACACCTACAATGAAGACACCTTATCGCTCGTCCGCTGAGATTGCGACTCGCGTCCGGATGATCCCATTGTTCCTAAACTCGGACACACTAGTCCGTGGCAACTAAAATCGTTGTTCACATTTTATCCATCTTTGCCGACATCACGCGATCGTTTCCACATGCCGAACGATCCATGGAAAACCCCGGTATTATCCCACCAGCGCCCCGAAGTTGCCTGAATTGACCGTCATTCACATCCCCAAGCAAGATATGATCGAGGGGATCGAAATGGACCGACTGACTGAAATGGAGGCGTTTGCCAACGTCGTGGACCAGGGTGGTTTCACCGATGCCGCACGTAAAATGGGCATCTCCAAGTCCGCGGTTTCAAAACACGTATCCAGCCTTGAAGCACGGCTGGGTGCACGCCTTCTGAACCGCACGACCCGCCGTGTGTCGCCAACCGAAATTGGCCTAGCCTATTACGACCGCGCACGCCGCGTACTGAATGACGCCGGTGAAGCTGATGCCTTGGTTACCTCGATGCAATCGGCCCCCTCTGGACTGTTGCGGATTTCGGTCGCTACAGATTTTGGCGTCAATCACCTATCGCCGGTGTTATCCGAGTTCCTAAGTGACTTTCCGGATATCACCGTCAACATGGTGCTGAACAACCGCTTTGTTGAGCTGATCTCAGAAGGGTTCGACATGGCCCTGCGTATTGGTGAGCTGGAAGACAGCACCCTGCGAGCCCGTAAGCTGAGCGAAACAACCAAGCGAATGATTGCCTCACCCGAATATTTGGCAAAATTCGGACATCCTCAGAAAATTGATGATTTGAACGAGCATAAGCTGCTGCACTATTCGAACCAATCCAGTGGCAACATGTGGAAACTGACGGCACCCTCTGGAGAAAAACGTCAGGTGCGCACCGCCGGTTGGCTGAGTGTCAATGATGGTCAATCGCTGCTGAACGCCGCAATTTCCGGGCTCGGCATCGCCTACCTACCCAGCTATTTGTATTCACAAGCGATGGCTGATGGCCTGGTTCAAGACGTTATGCCAACGCTACCTCGTGAAACCCAAGGCATCTATGCCGTCTACCCTCCGGGTCGATTTACCCAGCCCAAGGTCCGCGCCTTTATCGATTTCCTTGTCCACGCCTTTGCCGACAAAGGCCCCGGTGACTGGTAACCACTCTTCAAACATCCTTCAGTGCCTCAAACTGCCCCATGCCCCACCGGTGTGGGGTTTTTTCTGCTGTGTTCAGCTCAGCGAATTGCCTTTTCTTGACGCATTGGCGGTTTGCGCGGAATACTTGGGTTTTAACCAAGTTGAGTATTTATCATGGCAGGATCTAGTCTCACGGCCCCGGTTGGCCTTTCTCCCCGCGAAAGTCAGGGCAAACCCGTAAAGAACAAAGCTGCAGACGTCATGCTGGTTCGTGCGATGTTGTCAGCCAACGGTATTGGGCCAATGGGAGAATCCAAAAAGATGGATTCAGGCCTTTTGAAATCCCTAAAGACGTTTCAGAAAAATATCGGTTTCAAGAACCCTGATCAAGTGGTCGATCCCGGCGGCAAAACTGAAAAGGCGCTAAAGCCTAAGTTTGAAGCGCAAAAGCGTGAGGCGGCCAAGGTTGTCATGGTCGAGGTCAAGTATCGCGGGAAAATTCTGCAGCTCACCGAGAAAGACCACGAAAAGATGGTCAAAGAGGTCTTTGCCAAGCTCGACGGTTATATGACCTCGCTGATCAAAAACCACAAAAGCTGCATTGATACGCATCAGGATTATCTGGATACGGCGATGTTGAAAGACGGTGTTATGAATGCGGTTGCACAGGCCATCATTATTACGGCCGGTTCCGTCAACATGCCCGATATGAAAATCATCAGCCGCTCGATCAAGGCAACCGGCGGGTTGGAGCGGGCAATTGCATCAAAAGACCTGAGCAAGCTGGATAAGGCCCTCCCCGAGGCAGAAGCGGCGATCAATGCCTTCAACGCCGAAATACAGCGGTTCTTGAAGGATTTCACCGGATCTGCACAGACCACTGCCACGGTCCTGACAATTACTTCGGCCACCTGTTTTGCCGTTGTTGGTGCCTTGGCCGCGCCGGTTCTGGTCACCGGAGCAGGGATGAGCGCAACAGCAGCTGCCGTGACTTCGGGCGCCAGCGTCGGTGTTTTGCAAAGCGCGTCGCAGGAATTGGGCAAGCACGCCAGTGGTATGAAGGTAACGGTATGGGGATCAGTCCAGTCCATTGTCATTGACGGGACCATTGGCGGTCTGACAGCTGGTATTGGCAACAAGATCCCGCTGAAGTTCTGCGACAAGATGGGCAAGGCCATGGCTTCCAAACTGGGGTCAAAAGTGGCCTTCATGTCCAGTGCGCAGCTGGAGAAGTTCATCGCCAATTATCTGGCTGGTTCAGGCCAGGAAGTCATCAAGGGTGCCATCGGAGAGTCGATAAAGCTGGTCGGGATCTGGATGAAAAAGGGCAAGATCCCTTCAGAGAAGGATTTCGACGCAGCAGTAGAGAGCATCTTATACTCTGCACTTCTGGGAGGTATGGTTAAAAACCTTGGCGGGTTCCAAAAGAAATGGGCGTATAAAAACAAAGACATGCTGACCGGCACCATCTTGCCTGATCGGTTTTCCAAACTTGCCAAAAGCAACACAATTCCCAAGACACTGCAGGCCAAGTTATGGGCGGACGTAATGAACAAAGTTTCGAATGAGGGGCTAAAGGCTGGTCACCATGAGATCTATGCACGCGCCACCGGCAAAGAGAGCGAAAAACAACTAACCGATATGGCTGCCAAGGCTCTGTTAAAAGACAAATCGCTCCAAAAAGTCATCGATCGTGAAATGTTGAAGGCGATGAAAAAGCACGGGATCGAGGCGAAGTAAGCCAGCTTTATTCTGGGTTACCGATTCAATAGTACCGCTTCGACCCGGCGGTTGGCTTCTCGTCCTTGGGGCGTAAGATTGCTGGTCAGCGGGGCCATATAGCCAACACCGGCGACGTCGATCCGGTTTACATCGATGTCGTAGGTCTCGTGCAGACGTTCACGGACTGCCGTAGCTCGTCGACGCGAAAGAGAGATGTTTTTGTCCTGTGCTCCAACATTGTCGGTGTGGCCCACCAGAGAAATATGCATCTCTGGGTTATCACGCAGAACTTCAGCCAGTCGCACAAGGCTTTCAAACGGGCCAGAACCCAATCGGGCAGACCCGCTGTCAAACTCCAGGTTCTCCAAAACCACGCGGCCATTGTTTGTCAGTACAGTGAGCAACCCTCTCTCTTCCGGTTCCACCGTTTGATCAGGTTCGGTCACCGGCATCGTAGGTTTGGGTGGCGTAACATCAATGGGATTGGTTTCAGGTGGGGTCACTTCAATCACCTGAATATAGCTGGCGCCACGAGATCGGGATACCAACAGCGACAGGGCCTGTTCATCCCCTTTGAGAGCGGACAAAAACAAGTAATCGCCGATTGCTACCGTCATATCCGGCGCAGGAACCACCTCGATACCAAAGCGGAAATCAAAGCCGCCGCAGTCTTGTGCCTGACACTGGAACAAAATGTCATAGCCTGCGTCCTCCAATTGCTGTCGCATCGGAGCAAACAATTGAAGCGAAGTGGCGTCACCCCCTGCCCGCCAAGTGCGTCGCAGCACCTGGCCCTCGAAATACCGGACAGGAACATTATCGTCAGCCGCTGGCCCCAGCGGCAGCGCATAGCGCGCTAGCGGACTGTGCCGCTGGGCCAGGGTCTTGGCCCCGTTTGGCAACGTCAAATCACTTGCCAGCGCAGGCAGTGCCAGCGCCGAAACGCAAAATATGACCAGTGCGCGGATCACCGGAACTGGCTGTGATATTCGTCATTGGGCTGCATCGCGGTCGCGCTGGCAATCCTGTTGGACATGTTGAAAAACCCGGTCACATTGGCAATGTCCCAGATATCGCGATCGCTAAACCCAACATCGCGCAGGCCTTGCCTGTCACTTTCTGATATTTCAGCACTGGCAGTGGTCATTTTGGCAGCAAAATCCAGCATTGCGCTTTGACGTGGGTCCAGAGATGCCATCCGGTAGTTCATCACCAGAACTTCACCCAATTTTGGATCACCGGACAATTGCCGCACAGCGGCACCGTGGGCAACCAGACAATAGAAACACTTGTTGATCGACGAGACCACCACCGCGATCATCTCGCGCTCCAGCTTACTCAGGCCACTTTCTGCCAACATCACGTCGTTATACATACCGGTAAAAGCGTTGAGCTTCGCGATATCAAAGGCGTTGGCCTTAAGAACATTGGGGATCATGCCCAGTTTCTCGACACAGATATCAAAGTACTTCTGGGTCTCAGGTGGCAGAGGATCCACCATCGGCAGGTCCAGCGCGGTGGGCATGGTCTGATCAGTCATTCTGGTTCAATCTCCGTTCGGCAAAATGCGGTAATGATACTGTCCCACAGTGGTCATACCGATGGAAGCATAGAGCCCGTTTGCGCCTTTGTTACGTTTGGTACATATCACCGCCAGCGTATCAGCACCGTTGTCGAGCGCCCAAAGTGCCGCCTGACGCATCATCCAGACACCCATTCCTTTGCGACGTTGATGCGGTAAAATCTCTAACGCGTGTATCATGGCAACGCCATCATGGATGGCACAAAAGGCTGCACCAGCAGGCTTGTCATCGTTGCGGCTTAACAATGCGGTTTTGGCGCCTGCCACACGGTCCATCACCGCCCAGCGATGTGGTCCTATACCACCCGAGGCCCATATTTCCTTTTGGATTGCCAAGGGCTCCCAAACACAAAAGGTGGTAACCCGCGGGATCGCTACATCGCCTAAAAGGGTCGCAGGGCAGGCCCAAATATTGACCGGGTCCATCACCTCATAGCCACGTATCGCGAGCAAACCGTCCAGATCAGCCTCGCCATCATGTACCATGAACAAAGGCTTTTGGCCCATTGCACGCATTGCCGACTCGGCCGCGACTATGTCTGCATCGGTGACCACACCTGACACTGTCGCCGCTGACACCCGGCTGCCGCCGCCAAGTCCCTGACGCAAAGTAACAGGACCCAGGTTCGTTTTAGTCGCGGCCGGCCAAGTTGCCTCCGATACTGCGTAGTACCGCGGATCTGTGCTCACAGCTCAAGCTCCTTGGCCAATTGTGTCATCGCCGCATCAATGCGGGTGCCTATTGTGCCACGGATCACGATATTTGCACCAAATGCGCCATCCTTTTGGAAGGGATAGCAGCCAATTGACAGGTCATCATACTTCTCGGCCAGTGCACTTAAAGTGGGCGCAATGTCCCCCTCTCCGCGCAACACCCGCAGGGTTTGCGAGAGCATCGGCTGGCCGCCGGTAATCGTTGGCAGGACCGAAGCTACCATCGCCTGAAAGACCAGTGGCACCCCGGCCATCACATGTACATTGCCAAGGGTAAATCCCGGTGCAACTGAGACCGGATTGTCAATCAGTGTTGCCCCATCAGGAATACGCGCCATGCGTAGACGGGCCTCGTTCAGCTCACTACCGGATTTTTTGTAGTGCTCTGCCAGCAGTGCCCGCGCGTCGTCGCGTACGTCAATTTGAGTGTCAAAGGCCTGTGCAATACAGTCGGCGGTAATGTCATCATGCGTAGGGCCAATTCCACCGCTGGTGAACACATGATCAAAGCTTTCAGATAGTGCCCGAACCGCTGAAACGATTGCAGCTGCATCATCGCTGACAATACGAACCTCGGCCAAATCTACGCCGTGCTTGGTCAGCTCACCGGCCAAGAAATACATATTGGCGTCGCGTGTGCGCCCTGAAAGGATCTCGTCGCCAATGACCAGCATGGCTGCGGTGGGGTTTGGCATCGTCTCACTCCTTTGGCGGTTTTGTCCGCAAGATACCCCCACCCGCCGTAAGGGCAAGCAGACAGTTTCTTTTTCACCTGTAACCTTCAATGATCCGATCAAACAGAGTGTCATCCTGCAGGCTCCGCGACAGGATCATCGCCCCTTCAAGCGCCGCTATCATACAGGCCGCTTTCGTTTCGGCCTCCTCGGCTCCTAGCCCCCTGGCTTGGAAAACCTGCCCCAGCCACTGGATATTTCGAACAAAGAAAGCGCGCGTTTGGCGGGCAACGGGATCTGGCAAGTCGCTGATTTCGGCACCAAACATGCCGCAAAGACACATTTGCCCATCCTCGATCAGGGCTCTGCGATAGCTGGCCGCATAGCGCCGCAGCATTTCATCTGCGCCTTCAGCTCCTGGTTCGCCCAGCCCGTCAAGAAACCGGTTGGTATACCGTTCCGCCAGCGCCGCCCCCAAAATTTCCTTATTGGCAAAATGATAGTGCACACTGGCCGATTTAATGCCGATCTCAGCTGCGATCTCGCGAAAGGAAAAACTGTTGTAGCCGCCCTGTCGCGCCATCCGTTCGGCGCTGTCCAGGATACGGCTGGCGGTTTCTGAATAGGCCATTTGTCCACTCTTTTATCTACCTACCTGCAGATAGGGGTTGACGACTCATTCCGCAATCTCAATATAGCTACCTATCGATAGGTAGGCAAAAAGGATTGACGACATGACCACTCCAACAACACTCATCATCGGCGGTTCCAGCGGCATGGGTCTGGAAACAGCCCGCAACCTGACAGCACAGGGTCAGCATGTTACTCTGGTTGGCCGTTCAACTGAAAAACTGGCTGCGGCCAAAGCAGAATTTGGGATTTTGGCTGAGACCGCGCAGCTGGACTTGTCCGACACAGAAGCGACAAATGCATTTGCGGCTGAACTGAAAACCAGCAAACGTCACATCAACCAACTGGTGAACGCAGCTGGCATTTTTGCACCCAAGCCCTTTCTGGAGCACACCGGTGAAGACTACGATGCTTACATGGGGCTGAACCGGGCGACCTTCTTCATCACCCAAGCGGTTGCAGAAAACATGAAAGCCAATGGCGGAGGTTCCATCGTGAACATCGGGTCCATGTGGGGCAAGCAGGCGGTCAAAGCGACACCTTCATCCGCCTATTCCATGGCCAAGGCTGGCCTGCACTCTCTGACCCAACATCTGGCAATCGAGTTGGGCGAGCACGGTATCCGGGTCAATGCGGTCTCTCCCGCCGTTGTGGTCACGCCTATCTATGGCGCATTTATTGACCCGGACCAGATCGAAGACACCCTGACAGGGGCCTTTGATGCATTCCACCCTGTTGGACGTGTGGGCCGCCCCTCGGATGTTGCAGCAACAGTTGCGCATTTGTTATCAGACCAAACGAACTGGGTCACCGGCGCCATCTGGGATGTAGACGGCGGCGTTATGGCCGGTCGCAACTGATACTTTAACAGCAGGCGGGGGTGCGATAGGCAGAAGGCATGAACTTTGCCACGCCCCTCATCCCCGCCACGCTGATCCGCCGCTACAAACGGTTTCTGGCCGATTGCCAGCTACCAGATGGTCGCGAGATCACCGCACATTGTGCCAACCCTGGCTCAATGATGGGGTTGGCCGAACCGGGAATACGCGTGTGGTTGGAACCAAACGACGATCCGAAGAAAAAGCTCGACTATGGCTGGCGGCTTGTTGACCACGAGAACGGCCACTTTACCGGAGTTGATACCTCGGTCCCCAACCGCGCTCTGCGGGCTTCTCTTGAGGCTGGTGAAATCATTGAACTGGCCGATTATGAAACCCTGCGCCCCGAAGTGAAATATGGTGAAAACAGCCGTATTGATTTCCTGTTGACCCAGTCCGGCCTGCCCGATTGTTACGTCGAGGTCAAAAGTGTCACCCTGATGCGTCAGCCGGGACTCGCCGAGTTTCCTGACAGCGTGACCAAACGCGGCACCAAGCATTTGGGTGAGTTGACCAAAATGGTACAGCAAGGCCACCGGGCTGTGATGCTGTATTTGGTACAGCGCACCGATTGCCAGCGCTTCCAGCTAGCGGCTGATATCGACCCGGCTTACGCTGCAGCCTTTGACCAGGCACAGGCCGCTGGTGTTGAAAGATTGATCTATTCAACCAATATTTCACCTGAGGAGATTACCCTGGGCGCGGCTATTGCCGCCGCCTGAACAGCGCGGCATCACAGCCTATGGCCCTTTTGTGCCAATACCCTTAGATAGCGATCCAAGATTGCAGCGATGGAGCCCATCTTGATGAGAAAAAACGGTGGCCGGACAACCAAGGACGGCATTCGCATTTACCAACAGGCCGACTATGCCGGCATGCATGTGGCCGGAAAACTGGCCGCGCGTATTCTGGACGACATTGCCGCACATGTCTTTGTCGGACAAACCACGGGCGAAATTGACCGAGTGATCACCCAGATGGTCGATGACGCTGGCGCCAAATCAGCCACCATCGGCTACAAAGGCTATCAGCACGCCAGCTGTATTTCAGTGAACCATGTGGTCTGCCATGGCATCCCCGGTGACAAAAAACTGAAGGATGGTGACATCCTCAACATTGATGTCACCGTGATTGTTGATGGCTGGTTCGGCGATACCAGCCGGATGTTTGTTGCAGGCAAGCTACCGCGCAAAGCTGAACGGCTGATCCAGGTGACCTATGATGCCCTGATGAAGGGTATCGAGGCGGTCAAACCTGGTAATACCTTTGGCGACATCGGTCATGCCATTCAGGTCTATGCCGAAAGCCAGCGAATGAGCGTTGTACGCGATTTCTGTGGTCACGGTCTGGGCGAGGTTTTCCACGCCCCACCTAATGTGCTGCACTATGGCCGCCCCGGCACCGGTGCCACTCTCGAAGAAGGCATGTTCTTCACGATTGAGCCAATGATCAACCTGGGCCGCCCCGAAACCAAAATCCTTGCCGATGATTGGACAGCGGTAACCCGCGACAAGTCTCTGACCGCTCAGTTTGAACACTCCGTTGCGGTGACCGCTGACGGTGTTGAAATTTTCACCCTCTCACCTGCTGGCAGATTTCATCCAACCTACGGCTGACGCCACAACCCCTCTGCATCCGTCCAGCTGACGGGCACAGAGGGGTTTCATCAACCGTTTGACCAACACCCAGAATGCCCTAACCTGATCCCTATAACGTCTATTGGGGGTGGTTATGCCGTTTAGGTCTATCGTTGGATTGGTGTTTATACTGGGCATTGCACAACCCGCACCAGCGCAAGAGGCCAGTATTGACTTCAATCTATTCAGTTATGAGGGTGCCTATCTTAACCGAATTTTCCGGTTTAACGCCGATTACACTGCCAAATACAACATCCCCATCGAGGTGCCGTTTGCCCTGCAAATCCCGGTACGCAGTGATGTCGAAATCATCGCAGACGGGCGCCCCAGCGGCGGTATTGTCAAATTTACCTTCGCCACTAAAGACCCTTCCGGGCGAAAATTCATTGAGAACTTCCATGTGGTCGATGCAAGCTTCCCGATCCCACAGGATAGTACCGACCCAATGCCCATCCGGTTGCGCAGCGCCGCCAAAGCCCTGACACAGTCGGCCTACCCTTCGGCGGTCCAAGGCTTCACAGATGCCAAAATTATCAGCACCCTCGAAATTGTCGTCAATGGCCTGCGCGCGGTTGAGCTTCTGGGCACCTACAACGACCCCGCCAATGGTCCGATGGTGTTGCAACTGGTCGCCGTCCCACATCCCAACCGTGCCGAGAGCTATTTCATCGTTCACAACATCAGCCGCACCATGGTCCCGATGAGCGGCCCGGAACAGCTGCCCGAAACACTGGGTGGCCGGGTATTGGACAGTTTCACCTACGACTAACCTCCAAGACAGGACCGGATCGTCTTCATCTAGCTAAAAGTATCCCGGGGGTGAATTGCCGCAATAGCGGCAAGAGGGGGCAGCGCCCCATCTTGAACTCAGGCTTGGATCTGCACTCCGGGCTTAATCATCAGCTAAACCAATCAACCTCGGCACCTGCGCCATGGCGTTGAACAGCTCAGCCCCCTGGTCAGACAAGTCAGCACCATCCCCTTCGGGTATATAGCCCAGACAACGCATCCCTGCCCGTGCCGCCGCAGTTGCTCCCGTAGTGCTATCTTCAATCACCAAACAATCACGCGCCTGCACATCAAAATGACTTGCGGCAGCCAGAAATAATCCCGGTTCCGGTTTGGCCACCCCCAATGAGTGGGCAGAAAACATTGCATTCGGGTGAAACCGATCCCATAGGCCATTCTGACCAAGGGTAATCCGCATTTTGTCTTCACTGCCGTTTGAGGCTACACAGCATTGAATCCCCTGCCGGTCCAACAGCTCCAGCAGCTCTGGAATACCCTGCACAAGCGGGACGCCTTGTTGCAAACGCTCGTAGGTTTCCTGATAAACATCATCGACCCACGTGGGCGGCAACTCTGCGCCCCTTTCCAGGGCGATCTGCAAAACATCGTCCATTGTGGCTCCAACAAACAAATTCATGCATTCAGACAGTGTCAGATGCAGGCCAAATTTGGCCAGGTTGTCTGCAACCACCTGATTTGAAACCACTTCGCTGTCGACCAGCACTCCATCACAATCAAAAATCACCAGTTTTGGTGTTGGAAAGGTTGTTGGCATCTATCAAATTCCACTTTCAAAATAAGTTAAAAATCGAGCTGATGGTCGGGTGAGTTCTAAATATCCCGCCACATCAGAGTAATATAGGTATCGCCATATTTCCGGCTATCGCGCAGCTGATAGCCTTCGGGCGCGGGCATCGGGGCGTTTTCCTCCCACACAATCAGCGCCTCATCATCAATCCAGCCGCCAGCGGCCACCGCCGCCAGTGCCTTTTCCCCCAATGCGCGACCATAAGGTGGATCTAGGAAAATCAGGTCATAAGCTGCATCCGGATTGGGGCCCAACTTCAGCGCATCGCGTTTGATCAGGTTGGTGTTTTCCTCACTGCGTGTGATCTCGATATTCTTGCGGATCAGGTTTGATGACACCCGACCATCATCAACAAAAGTAACACAGTCCGCCCCGCGCGACAGCGCCTCAAGCCCCAGTGCGCCGGTCCCTGCAAACAGGTCCAAAACCCGCGCGCCGGGAATGGCGCCTGTATGGGTCAACACATTGAACAGGCTTTCACGGACCCGGTCGGTGGTGGGGCGCAATTGCGCCCCCGCATCCCCCTTACCCACGGCAGCCAGTGCCCGACCGCGAAAATCTCCAGCTATGATCCTCACGCCTTCAACAGACTTTTCAATTCAGTTTCGGGATCAGCCACGGCCTGCGCATCACAGGTTTTGCCCATATCGATCAACCGCTTACCCACCATATAGGCGCGAGGATCGTTCATCGCATCTACCGCCAAAAGCTGAGCATCTTTGAAGTACCAATACGACACCGACTGCCCTTCGCCGGGTCGCGTAACAACATGGGTGTAGCCGGTATTCAGCCCTGCAATTTGCAGTTTTACATCATATTGGTCTGACCAGAACCAAGGTTTGGCAACGTATTCTTTGCCAGCACCCATAATATTCTGTGCCACCAATTCTGCCTGATCAATGGCATTTGGTACACTTTCCAACCTGATCCGCCCTCCCTGATAAGGGAAGGAGGCACAATCGCCTGCCGCCCAGATCGCAGAATCTGACGTGCCACCCTGAGCATTGGTCTCGATGCCGTTGTTCAACGTCACGCCGGCCATCTCTGCGAGATGAGTCGCTGGCGCGATGCCAACTCCAACCACCACAAAATCTACTGTGACTTCTGAACCATCGGTCAATACTGCGCCGGTGACTTTGCCGTTCGCACCAACCAGCCGGTCCAGGCCAACGCCTTCGCGGATATCTACCCCGTGCCCACCATGCAGTGCGCGGAAATAGTCCGAGGTTTCAGGCGCAGCGACCCGTTGCAAAATCCGATCAGCCATTTCCACCAATGTCACCTGTACACCGCGTTTGGCGCAGACTGCAGCGGCCTCAAGCCCGATGTAACCGCCACCGACAATCAACGTGCGGGCCCCTTCGGTCACCATGGGTGCCATTGCATCGACATCCGCTAACCCGCGCACCACAAACACGCCGTCCAAATCGCCACCAATTGAAGCTGGCAAGCGACGCGGGTCCGACCCGGTGGTCAGCGCCAGATGATCATAAGAAATCACCTCATTCGCCAGAGTGACCGTTTTTGCAGCGGCATCAATTGCTGTGACCGGCTGCCCCAGTCTCAGAGTGATGTTGTTGTCCGCATAAAAACTCTCGGGTCGCAAGAACAATCGCTCCAGCGTCATTTCACCTAACAGGTACCCCTTGGACAGCGGAGGTCGCTGATAAGGCAGGTTCGGCTCAGCCCCGATCAGCGTAATCTCACCGTCAAACCCGTCTTTGCGCAGCTTGGCCACCAACGAAGAACCCGCCTGCCCTGCCCCTATCACGACTATGTGGCTCATGTTCCACTTGCCTCCCAACACTGTTCCGGTCACGTCTGTTGCCGGACCCTATATGTGGGTTGAACCAAAACGCAATTAGAAGTGATGAGGCTTAGATGATTTCAGTTGGTGAAAAACTGCCAAAGGCAAACCTGGTACAAATGGGACCTGATGGTCCTGAATCGATTTCAATTTCCGATAAGACAAATGGCCGCACAGTTGCGATGTTTGCTGTACCTGGCGCCTATACGCCAACCTGCAGCTCTGCGCATGTACCCAGCTTCATTCGTACTAAAGACCAGTTTACGGCCAAGGGCGTTGACGAAATCATCTGCATTTCTGTCAATGACCCGTTTGTCATGGCTGCATGGGGCGCCGAAACAGGCGCAACCGAGGCAGGCATAACCATGCTGGCCGACGCCGAATGCAACCTGACCGAAGCCATCGGGATGCGTTTTGATGCAGCTCCGGCAGGCTTGGTCGCCCGCTCACTGCGCTACGCCATGCTGGTTGAAGATGGTGTAGTCAAAATTTTGCAGATGGAACAAGGCCCTGGCGTTTGTGACCTCACCGCCGGAGAGGGTCTGCTAGACGCCATGGCTTAAACCAGGCTGTCCAGCTTACGAGCCAGTTTGGCATCCTGTGTGCTGACCCCACCCACATCATGTGTGGTCAGCACAACGGTTACCTTATTGTAGACATTGCTCCACTCGGGGTGATGATCCCATTTTTCAGCCCAGATCGCGGCGCGCGTCATCCAGCCGAACGCGTCAACAAAACTGCTGAACTTGTAGGTTTTGGTGATGGCATCCCGGCCCTCCATCAGTGTCCAGCCGGTTTGGAACAGCGGGTCCAGCAAAGGCCCGCGGGTTGCATCTGACAGTTTCTCAGTCATTGCTGTTCCTCCACTTGCAATTTTTTGAACGGGCCGTAGTCCGTCAAGATTTCAATTTCTTCCTCGATTGCAGCGCGTTCGGCTTCAAGATATCTGGCCACCGCATCAGAAAACCCGGGATCACCTAACCAATGCAAGGAGTGTGTCTGCGTCGGCAGATATCCGCGCGCCAGCTTGTGTTCACCCTGGGCTCCGGCTTCGATTGTTGCCAATCCCATTGAGATCGCCAGATCCATCGCCTGATAATAGCACAGTTCGAAATGCAGGCATGGATGATGTTCCGTACTGCCCCAATAGCGACCATAGAGCGTGTCACGACCAATAAAATTCAGCGCCCCAGCCACATACTCGCCGTCACGACGGGCAAGTATCAACACCATGTCATTGGTCATTGTATCTTGGGCAATATCAAAGAAACTCCGGGACAGATAGGGCGACCCCCATTTGCGCGCTCCGGTGTCCTGATAAAACTCCCAGAACGCATCCCAGTGCTCGGGCTTCAACGCATCCCCGGTGAAGGTTTCGATCTCGCCACCAAACCCCTGGGCCTGTGCGCGTTCCTTGCGGATGTTCTTTCGTTTGCGAGACGACAGGCTGGCGAGAAAATCGTCAAAACTCTTGTAATCGTGATTAAGCCAGTGAAACTGTTGCGTCAGTCTTGGCATCAGGCCCATTTGTTCGCCTGCCTTGGCCTCAAACTCCGTACAAAACGTAACATGCAATGACGACAGCTGATTATTCGCCGCCAATTGCACAGCTCCCTGTATCAGCGCCGAGTGGCCGATGCCTTCATACTCCGGCCGGACAAGCAATCTCCGCCCTGTCACAGGTGTAAACGGCACCGCCATCTGGAGTTTTGGGTAATACCGCCCGCCGGCCTGCTCAAACGCATGGGCCCAATTGTGATCAAAAATGTATTCACCCTGGCTATGCGACTTGGCATACATCGGGGCGCAAGCGATCATCTCTCCTTCCCGATAGGCCGTCAAGTACTGCGGCTGCCAGCCGGTCCCGCGCCCAACCGAACCGCTGTCTTCCAGTGCCGTGAGAAACCGATGGGTGGTAAAGGGATCATTTGGACGCCCTCCATCAACCACTTCGGGACAGGCGCAGGCATCCCATTCCCCGGCCTCGATCTGCGACAGGGAACTCAGCAACTGTATTTCGATTTGCGCCTGATCCATGGTGCCCCCTTGTGCCTGCATACTTGGGTAGAGACGCTCCGCGATCAACCCGGCAGGTTTGAAAGGTAGCCTTCGAAGGTCACATTATCGGCAAATGCCCGTGCTGCCGCTTCTTCGGCCGCAGATGTGATGGTCCAGCTAAGCACCGGAACACCGCTATCCCGCAGGGACTGCACACGGGGTCGGGTCAGGTCATAAGCCTCATGGCTGATAAAACAGGCCTGAGCGCCTTCAAAATCTGGTATGTCACGCAAATGATCGCAGATTGCTGGGGTAAGCTCCGGCCACTCAATCGGATCATAGGCGCTGGTCGTAATGCCACGCGGCAAGTGTGGGGCCAGTCGGGCCAGTTCAGCAACCGAATGGGGATTAAACGACATTAAGGCCACTGGGCCATTGTAGCTGCGCAGGGCATCCACAGCAGCCCGTTCCAATACGCCGACATCAGGGCCCATTAGCCCATCTTGGTCCTTAACCTCGATCAGCAGAGGTACTTGACCTCCGACCAGCTCCAATACTTCAGCCAGATCCGGAATACCTTCATCAACGCCGCCTTTCAGCGGAATTGCCTGAGCCTGACTGTGGCTCAAAGCTTTGACCGGACCACAGGCCCCGGTCAGTCGCTCTAGGGTGTCGTCATGAAATACCATTGCCTGACCATCCGAGGTCAGCTGCAGATCGATTTCGATGCCATAACCCGCCGCAATTGCCGCATGGATGGCCGCGCGACTGTTTTCGGGACGGCCATCTGCGACATCATGCAGGGCACGATGCGCAATAGGAATGTTCAGGAATGCAGCAGGCAGAGGCGGTCTCATTTGATTTGGAAAACCCCGTCGATCTCAACCGCGACACCAAGCGGCAACGACGGTGCGCTGACAGCTGACCGTGCATGGCGGCCAGCATCACCCAGAGCCGCAACCAAAAAGTCAGAGGCCCCGTTCACGACCATTGGCTGCTGGGTGAACTCATCTGTGGAATTCACAAATGCGCCCAGTTTCACCACTTTCACCAGACGGTCCAGATCACCGCCACAGGCAGCTTTCACCTGTGCGAGCAAAGCAATAGCACAGCGCTTGGCTGCAGCAGCGCCAGCTTCGACATCCATATCCGCACCCAATGTACCGGTGATCAACCCAGACTCGTCGGCTGAAATTTGACCAGAGACATAGACCATATCGCCCACCACCACATAGGGCACATAGTTCGCCGCTGGTGCCGGAGCGTCAGGGAGCGTTACACCCAATTCGTTCAGTTTCGCCTCAAAACCCATGTCATCATTCCTCCAGGATGCGTTTGCGTGGCGACGCTAGCCGGGATGCCCAACAGCGAAAAGAGCAAAAATGCAAACAAGCCTTAGCTCTCGCGGAAGGCCTTGAGGAAATAAGCGGCAAGTGGCTTAACCAGATATGATAGCGGCGAGTGGTCAGCGGTACGAATATAGCTTTCGACAGGCATACCGGGGAGTAACACGATTCCTTCCGGCAGCTTTTCGAGCTCTCCTTCATTTAGCGTGATTTCAGCGCGATAATAGGACAAACGACTGGCCTCATCCTCAAACGCATCTGCTGACAGCAACATAACAGTACCAAACAGATCCGGCGTTTCACGTTGATCCAGCGTCGAGAACCGAAGCGTCACAGGCTGCCCAACATAGACCTCATCGACATGAATAGGATCAACTTGTGCCGCAACAACCAATGGTCGATCCTGTGGCACCAGATACAACACAGGTTCCGCCGCCCGGATCACCGACCGTGGAGTGTGCACCTGCAATCCATAAACAATCCCCGAGACGGGTGCCCGGATATCCAACCGCTGCAACTGCTCCAGGAGGGAACGCCTGGTTTCTGCCAGCTCCAATTCCTGGTACCGCAAATCGCGCAACTGCGTGATCGCTGCTTCGCGTCGGCCAGTGCCAAGTTTAAGCACCTCAATTTCAATTTCGGTGATCCGTCCTTCGGCCTGGGCCTCACTCGCAATCAGCTCCCCTAAAGAACCTTGTAAATCAGCGGACGTGCGACGCAGGTTCAGCACGGTGCTCGCCTGTGCCAAGCCTCTGTCCAGCAGCGTCTGCTGGTTGGTCAACTCTTGTCCAATCAGCTCTAGCTGAAGCGTCATCGAATCCTGCTGCGCTTTCACCCCGATAATTTGGTTGGCAATCTGTGCTCTGCGCTTTGCCAATTGCTCTGTTTCTCGCGCAATTGATTCGCGACGCGCATGGAATAGCCGCTTCTGGCCAGCTATCAGATCCTCGATCTCGATCCGCCCACCTGATAGCTCAACAAGTTCAGCATCAAATTCAATTTCATCGGCGTCGTCGCGTTCTGCTTCCAGACGCCCTCGACGGGCGACAAGCTCAAATAACTGCCCCTCGGTGATCACCAATTGAGAGCGCAGTCGATTCGCGTCCAGGCGGAGCAACATTGCCCCTTCAACCACGCTGTCGCCTTCCTCGATTAGGATTTCGGACACGATCCCGCCATCCAGATGTTGCACCACTTGGCGGTTTTGATCCACTTCGATACGGCCGCTTGCAACCACCGCACCGGCAATGGATGACAGCACCGCCCAGGCACCGAAACCACCAATCAACACCATCAAACCCAGCCCCCCGATGATCAACGGACCACGGGCAGACCATGTATTTTCCTGCTTCATGATACTGATCCCGCGGTTGCAGATTTTTTGATATCCTGATGGTTCGCCACCATTTGGCGCAGTACCTGTTCTTTCGGGCCAAAGGCCGTCTGGTTGCCTTGATCTACAACCAGCAGCAAATCACACTCCTGAATCGCCGCAGGTCGGTGCGCCATAATCAACACAGAGTTACCTTCTGATTTCAAAGATTTAATCGCCGCGTTCAAGGCCATCGACCCCTCATTATCCAGGTTCGAATTAGGCTCATCCAAGATAACAATTACCGGGTCATCATACAGCGCCCGCGCTAGGGCGATACGTTGCATCTGCCCACCGGACAGCCGGCCACCACCTGCGCTGACACGGGTGTCATAGCCGTCTGGTAACTTTGTAATCATCTCATGCGCTGCTGCTTTCTTGGCGGCAGCAACAACCTTTTCTGCATCCGGGGCCTCCGCCAGTCGCGCAATATTCTGTGCTATTGTGCCTTCAAACAGTTGAACCCGCTGTGGCAAGTACCCAATATGTTGCCCCAATACGTCCGGAGCATATTGGTCCAATGCGGCGCCATCCAGCCGAACAGTTCCTGCTGCGGCCCGCCACACCCCTGTTAGCGCCCGGGCCAACGTTGATTTCCCAGACCCAGATGGACCAATCACACCAAGTGCCTGCCCCGGAGCCAGTTGAAACGATACATTGCGTAACAGCGGTGTTTTGTCACCCGGAGGCACAATGGTCACGGCCTGCACCTCCAGCTTCGCTTTTGGTTTAGGCAAAGACAAACGATCCTTTTCTTCGGGAACCTTGGTCAGCAACTCACTCAAATTACCCCATCCCTTGATGGCTCGCTGGACCAGCGCCCATTGGCCCAGACCCAACTCAATAGGAGCCAGTGCTCGCCCCATCAGGATCGATCCCGCAATCATCGCCCCCGGCGACACTTCCCCCTGCAATGCAAGATAGGCCCCAAGGCCCAACATTGCGGACTGTAGGAACAATCGCAGCGTCTTGGTCATTGTGGTGAACCGACCGCCTATATCATTGGCCGAAACATTATCTACCAATGCCTCGTCACGCGCGATCTTCCAGCGTCCAAATGCAGCGCCACGCATCCCCATCGATTGGATCATTTCTGATTCGGTTCGAATCTCTTCGGACATCAGGTTTCCACGGTGAGAAGCAGCCATAGCTTTTTGCAGGGGTGCGCGTGAAAAGAACTGGTTCATCAACGCAAGACAGACTAGAATTGCGCCGCCAACCAAGGCCAGCATACCCAGCCAAGGGTGGAACAACGCGATCCCCGCCAAAAAGACCGGGGTCCAAGGAAGATCAAATGCCGCCATCAGCACAGGCGACGACATCAGACGCTGCACCGATTCTAAATCGCTTAGCCCGGTTTGAGCCACTGGGTCGGGGGCAACGGCAGAGCGTCGGATCATTGCGTTAAACACCCTCTTGTCCAGATCCGCCTGAAATCTCGCTCCGACACGCGCCATGATCCGGCCACGCGCGTAATCCAATATCCCCATTATGCCATATAGGAAAACGACCAGAAGTGTCAGAGCCACCAGCGTCTGCTCGGAACGGCTGCCCAGGACCCGGTCATAGACCTGCATCATGTACATCGGCCCAGTTAGCATCAGCATGTTCGCAAAGAAGCTAAAAGCGCCGACCGACCAATAGAGACCGCGGCTGCGGCTGCGGGCCGAACGCAGTTCATCTAACCCACTTTGAAATATTTTAGTTGCCATAATGTGCCCAAAAATAGTCGCATGTTGCGTTGGTTTAAACGCAACTCTTACGCTCAGAAGGTTAACTTGAAATTTGTTCCAAATCTGTCACAACCAGACAAACAATACGAGCTACCACTGGGAACCAGAGTGATTACCTATAAATCACACTGATATTGCGCTCATGTTGCAAATGAACGGACACAAAGGCCAACGGTTTTGACGCTACGATCAATTTTTATTCTTGTTTCGCTATTGCTCGCAGGCTTGACAGCTGGCTGCTCAGGCCAAAGCCCTGAAGCCCGTGCTTCTGGTGAAGTTTTTGACCCGTACGAGGGCGTCAACCGTGCCACACACGGTTTTAACCTTGATGTAGACCGGTTTCTCTTTCGCCCTGCCTCCAAAGGTTATGTAAGCGTTATTCCACCCGATATGGTCACCAGCTTCGGCTTGTTCGCTGAAAACCTGTCGATGCCCGGCCAGGCGGTGAATGCGCTCCTGCAAGGTAACCTGAAAGAATCCGGAATCGCAGTGTCCCGGTTTTTCATAAACTCGGTGTTTGGTATTTTGGGCATGGGTGACCCTGCCTCGGACTTTAATGTACCCCGGGTCGATACCGACTTTGGTGAAACCCTACATGTTTGGGGTTTTGGTGAAGGCGCATATGTGGAGCTCCCTTTGTACGGTCCATCGACTTCACGCGATGCCATCGGCGTAATTGCTGATTTTTTCACCAACCCAATCACCTTTGCCCGGCAAAACCCCGCCGATAACATCGGCGTTTACGCCGAAATCGTGCGCCGGATGGGCGATCGTGGCAATTATTCTGCTACAGTGGATTCGATTTTGTACGAGAGCGCCGACAGCTATGCTCAGGCACGGCTCATCTACCTGCAAAACCGCCGCTTTGAATTGGGCGGCGATCAAGATAGCTATGATGGGGTCTTTGGGGATCCCTACTCTGACCCCTACGAGGATATCTATGCCGATTAAACTGTTTAGCCGTCGCTCCTTTTTGGCAACCACGGTGTCTGGGCTTGGCTTAGCTGCCCTGCCATTCCCTGCCTTTGCAATCAGCGAAAATAGTGCCCGCAGCTTGGTCGACGAGGTAGTGAACGACATCAACAAGGTGATTGCCTCAGGCAAACCCGAGTCAGCAATGGTCCGGGATTTTGAGAAAATATTCGTGCGTTATGCTGACGTGCCCATCATGGCCCAATATGCGCTTGGCGTTGACGGTCGCAGCGCCTCGAAGGGTCAAATGAGATCCTTCACCAAAGCATTCCAGGGTTACATTGCTCGTAAGTACGGCAAGCGGTTCCGTGAATTCATCGGCGGCGGCATCGAAGTAAAGTCGACCCGGAAGATCCGCGCTGGCTACGAAGTTAAGTCGATCGCAACGCTTCAGGGGCAGGCACCGTTTGAAGTGACATTCCTGGTGTCAGACAAGTCCGGCAAAAATAAGTTTTTCAACATGTTCATCGAAGGGGTGAACTTGCTGCTGACTGAACGCACTGAAATTGGCGCCATGCTGGATCGTCGCAAAGGTGATCTCGACTTGCTGATCAAAGATCTAAAGACGCTGAGCTAGCCCTAAATGTGTGGGCAATTGGGCGGCACTCATGTGTCTTGCTCATTCTGACAAAAGCCCCGCGTTCATGTGAACCATCAGCGATGCTGATAGTTATGTGATCTTGGGCGCCGCGCCTGCGCGGCGCTACGCCCAACGGAAGCCACCTCCATCAGGAGGTCGGCGACGGGCGGGAGGTCCCGTCTGCAACACGCGTCAGTTGCCAAATATATCCTTCAGCAACCCATCCACCGCGCGTCCCAGCTCCCGACCCAGTTTAGGTCCATTGCCATTATTTCGGCGTTCCGGGTTGGGTTGTGGTGTCGGAACAACCAATGGAGCAGGAGCCTGCATCGGCAGTGCCACGGGTGCCAGCCCATCATGCACCCGGATCATTGTTTCGCGCCAGATTTCAGCGGGGAGACCGCCACCGGTAACGCCTGACAGCGGTGTATTGTCATCATAGCCCATCCAGACACCGGCAACATATTCAGCCGTGAAGCCGATGAACCATGCATCCCGCGCAGCCTGGGTTGTGCCTGTTTTGCCCGCGACCTGCCAACCTGGCAACTGTGCCCGGCGACCGGTGCCCTCAGAAATCACCTTCTCCATCATCCAGGTCAACTGTTGCGCAGCGCTTGTCTGGATCACCCGCTCCCCCATGCCACCACTGGTGCCAATCATAGCTTCATCATCATCCATCAACCGCAATTCGACCAACCCATAGGGGGTGACTGACGACCCGCCATTCAGGATTCCCGCATAGGCGCCGGTCATTTCGATCAAAGTGCTTTCCGAAGCGCCAAGAGCCAGCGCCGGGCCATCAGCCAAATCACTGGACAGACCAAAATCACCTGCCACCTGACGCACCAAATCGCGTCCAACCGCTTCAGAGACTTTTACCGCAGGGATGTTCAATGAATCTCGCAGCGCCCGTGCAAGAGTCACCTCTCCATAGAATTTATGCGTATAGTTCTTGGGGCACCATTGCCCTGACCCAGCGATATTCAGGCAGTATTCAGCGTCCAGCACCAGATCCAGCGGTGAGTAACCCAATTCCAGTGCCGTCGCATAGACAAAAGGCTTGAACGCCGAGCCAGTTTGACGTTGCGCTTGCGTTGCACGGTTGAACACACCGGATACACGGGACTGCCGCCCACCAACCATCGCCCGCACAGCGCCATCCGCGCTCATTACGACAATCGCCGCCTGTGCCTTTGACCCTTCGCGTACCTTATTATCAAAAATATAGGTCAACGCCTCTTCAGCCGCAGTCTGCAGTCGTTGGTCAAGCGTGGTGCGAATGACCACGTCCTCGGTTGTCTGATCACCAAAGAAGCTGGGGATTTTGTCCATGACCCAATCCGCAAAATATCCCCCCGCCCTCGCAGCTGCGGCTTTGCTCAATTGGGCAGGGTTGTTCCGGGCATCCTGTGCCTGCGCGACGGTCAAATACCCCTGATCATGCATCAATCCAACGATCACCTGCGCCCGGTCCTGTGAACGTTGCAGGTTATTGGTTGGCGCATATCGCGTTGGCGCTTTCAACAGCCCGGCCAACATGGCTGCCTCCGCAGGGTCAACCTCAGCGGCGGATATTCCAAAATAGCGCTGACTTGCGGCCTCAAACCCTCGTGCTCCAGCCCCCAGAAAAGCCCGGTTCATATAGATCGTCAGAATCTCGTCCTTGGTGTATTTGCTCTCCATCGCCAGCGCATAAATCGCTTCTTTGACTTTACGCCACAGAGAACCTTGTCGGCAATCCGCCTCATAGGCCTTTTCGCTTTCCCAGACATCCATGTCATAGGGCACCCCCAAACACAGCAGCTTGGCTGTTTGTTGGGTGATGGTTGAGCCCCCATTGCCTGATAATGGGCTACGCCCTGCCCGCATGTTGATACGTATTGCACTGGCGACACCCCGTGGTGAGATTCCAAAGTGACCATAGAACCGCTTGTCCTCGGTAGCGATAATGGCGTTCTTCAGATGGGGAGACACAGTTTGCGTAGTGACCACACCACCAAACTGATCTCCACGCCATGCATACACCTGACCATTCCGATCCAGCATCGTTACCGAACCACGCGCACGGCCATCCAGCAAAGCACTGACGTCTGGCAACTGCAGGTAGTGATAGCCGACAGCCAGAGCGGTCAATGTACACACCACCATCCCTATCCGCCAGGTAAAGCCCCAGAACAGGCCAAACACCCAACGAAACAGTCCACCTATTGCATAGCGAATACGTCCAAAAAATCCCTTTGGCTTGCGCTTACGTGGGCTGGACTTTCGGGCGGCAACCTTGCGTGGAGCCGGTTTACGCTTTGTTGGTTTTGGTTTCGCCGCTTTGCCTCCACCGAACAGAAAGCTGAACCAACCCTTGCTCTTTGGCTTAGACCTGCGTGCACTTTTGCGAGCGGGTGTCTTTCGAGACCCCGCCGAGTAGCGCTTATCTGCCACCAGAGGCGTACGCCCTGATCGTTTTGCCATGCCAATGTCCTGCCCGGTTCGCCCGTTTTGCATAGCATAACCGCTCCGGCGGGTTTTGTTGAGGGGAAGTTTTTCTGCGGGTGCGCCTTCTTTGATCGTCTAAAAAACAGGCAAAGATTATTATTTAAGCAACTATATTGAGCCGACGCACCCGGCAAAGGCGAACTCTCTTCCAAAATCATTCCCAAGACTCACTACAGCCGCTTGTTTGCAGGTGCAGAACAATTGGGCTGGTCGCCTGGGAAAAGGATGCTGACATGAAAATGATCATTGCCGCCATCAAGCCATTTAAGCTGGAAGAAGTCCGCGAAGCGCTGACTGACATCGGCATTGCAGGCCTGATGGTTACTGAAATCAAGGGGTTCGGCGCACAGGCGGGCCATACAGAAATCTACCGCGGTGCAGAATACGAAGTAAATTTTGTACCCAAGATGAAACTAGAAATCGTGGTTGCTGCCGATCAGGCCGACCAGGTCGTCGAAACCATCACCAAAACCGCCCGCACCGGCAAAATCGGCGACGGCAAAATCTTTGTTCTGGATGTGGCTCAGGCAGTGCGGGTGCGCACTGGCGAGACCAATCTGGACGCACTGTGAATAACGGCACAAGAAGGAACATAAAATGAAAATCCTGAAACTCCCACTCGCCGTTGCAGCGTTGATCGCGCTTCCCGCGATTGGATTTGCGCAAGACGCAGATGTCACCCCACCGAACAGCGAAATCGGCTACATCCTCACAACCTTTATGTTCCTGTTTGCAGGTGTTCTGGTGTTCTGGATGGCTGCGGGCTTTACCATGCTCGAAGTTGGTCTGGTGCGCGGCAAGAACGTGACCATGCAGCTGACCAAAAACATGGGTCTGTTTTCGCTGGCTGGCATTGCCTATTATGCGGTTGGGTATAACCTGATGTATCCGGGTGATGGTTGGTCTATTAACGGCATCTTGGGTGCCTTCTCGATGACCTCACTGGAACCCGTTGGTCTGGCCGACACCGAAACTGACCTGACCTATGCGTCGGTTGGTTCTGATTACTTCTTCCAGCTAATGTTCTGCGCCGCGACCGCGTCGATCGTGTCCGGCACCATGGCCGAACGTATCAAGCTGTGGCCATTCCTGATCTTCGTGATTGTCCTGACCGCCTTCATCTACCCGATCCAAGCCTCCTGGAAATGGGGCGGCGGATTTCTGCAGGAAATGGGTTTCCAAGATTTTGCTGGTTCTACCGTTGTGCACTCGGTTGGTGGCTGGGCTGCCTTGGTTGGCGCACTGATCCTGGGCCCGCGCATCGGTAAGTACAAAGGCGACCGTACCATTCCAATGCCGGGGTCCAACCTGCCACTGGCCACTCTGGGCACTTTCATCCTGTGGATGGGCTGGTTTGGATTTAACGGTGGTTCGCAACTGTACATGGACACTGCTGCCAACGTTGCTGACATCAGCCGTATCTTTGCCAACACCAACGCTGCTGCTGCTGGCGGTGCGGTGGCCGCAATGCTGCTGACACAATTCCTATACAAAAAACCTGACCTGACCATGATCCTGAACGGTGCGCTGGCTGGCCTGGTTTCGATTACTGCCGAGCCTCTGGCGCCTTCGCTGGGCCTGGCCACGCTGATCGGTGCTGCTGGTGGTGTGATCGTGGTTCTGGTTGTTCCAGTTCTCGACAAGTTCAAAATTGATGACGTTGTTGGCGCCATTCCAGTTCACCTTGGTGCAGGTATCTTTGGTACGCTGGTTGTGCCACTCAGCAATGTTGATGCATCGTTCTTTGTTCAGCTGAAGTCAGTTCTGATTGTGGGTGTCTTTGTTTCGGTTATTTCCGCCATTGTTTGGCTGGCACTGAAAGCCAGCGTCGGCATCCGGGTCACGGAAGAAGACGAAATCAACGGATTGGACATGGCTGAACTGGGCATGGAAGCCTACCCAGAGTTTTCCAAACTCTAATTCTACCCCCACATTGATACAGTTGGCGCGGCCCTTATGGGGGCCGCGTTTTGCGTTTTGGGGCAAGTGTTGGAATTTGAGTATTTTCAGCAAAAAGAAGCTGTGGGTGTGCAAACCGAAATGAAGCATCAGATCTGCATAAAAAAGCGCGCCACCAAATGGGGCGCGCCGTTTTGTTTTACCTTGGTGCGTTTCTTAGACGCCAGCGTCGATGATCGCTTTAGCCAGAATAGGTACAGTATCCGCATTCAGTCCGGCGATATTCATCCGGCTGTCACCTACCATGTAGATACCATCGTCCGAACGCATCTTCTCCACCAGATCAGGGGACGTTCCCAATAGCGAGAACATGCCGCGATGCTGGGCAAGAAAACCAAACCGGTTAGACCCGGACAGGCGCTGCAGTTCGTCCGCCAATTGCTGGCGTAGGCCCAGCATACCCAGACGGGTTTCTTCCAGCTCCGCAGCCCAATCAGCCCGCAGGGCATCATCGTTCAGAATCATTGTCACCAGTCGTGCACCGTGATCCGGTGGGAACGAAAAGTTCTGACGGTTCAGGAAGGCCAGCGTACCCTGGTTCAGTTTCTGAGCTGCGGTATCGTTAGACACCATCATTAGAAGACCGGTGCGTTCACGGTAGATGCCAAAGTTCTTGGAGCAACTTGCTGCGATCATGCATTCTGGTGTCCCGGCGGCTACCAACCGAACACCCACTGCGTCTTCTTCCAAACCGTCGCCAAAGCCCTGATAGGCGATGTCGATCATCGGAACCAAACCACGCTCGTTCATCTGCGCGATGATTTCTTTCCACTGCACTTCATTCAGATTGGCACCGGTGGGGTTGTGACAGCAGCCATGCAGCAGAACCACATCACCTTTCACCGCAGTTTTCAGATCTTCGACCATACCGTCAAAGTTCACCCCACGGGTTTCACGATCGAAGTACCGGTAGGTGACGGTTTCTATCCCAACGTAGTCCAGGATCGAGATGTGGTTAGGCCAAGTCGGGTCAGACACAAAGACACGCGCCGACGGGTTGGCCATCTTGATCAGTTCAAACGCCTGACGCACCGCGCCAGTGCCGCCGGGAGTGGCCGCAGCAGCGATATTTCCGCGCTCTACCGCACCCCCCAAAATCAATTTGATCATCGCATCGGAATAGGCCGGATCACCAACCAAGCCGACATAAGACTTGCTGGTCTGCTCTTCCCACAGCTTATGCTCGGCGGCCTTGATGGCGCGCATCACCGGCGTTACGCCCTGAGCATTTTTGTAGACGCCAACACCAAGATCTATCTTGCTCTCGCGAGGGTCCTCACGGAACTTCTGCATCAGCGCCAGGATTTTGTCGGCGGGCTGCGTTTTTAGGGTTTCGAACATCAGTTCTCTCCGGTTGCAACGGGTAAAGTTGGAAAGGCGCCCCATTCGGTCCAAGAGCCATCATACAGCGCATGATCGCTTTTGCCGATGCGTTCCAGTGCGAGACTGAGCACGGCAGCGGTCACACCAGAACCACAGGTGGTGATCGCGGGCTTATTCAGATCAACCCCGGCAGCCTCGAAAATAGTGCGGAGGTTTTCCACGGGCTTCATTGTGCCATTTGCGTTCAGCAGCGTTGTGAAGGGTACGTTTTTGGAATTCGGAATGTGACCAGCGCGCAGCCCCTGTCGAGGTTCGGGAACCTCACCCCGGAATCGTTCGGCAGCCCGAGCATCGATAATTTCGTGGTCGCCCAACTTGGCAGCCGCCGAAACCTGTGTCACGTCACGCACCATATGGTTTTGCACCCGAACCGTCATGTGGCGGTCACGGATGACTGGCGGCATGTCTTCGATCTCACGACCTTCGGCTTTCCACTTGGGTAGCCCGCCGTCCAGCACCGCGATATTGGATTGCCCCATCAGCCGGAACATCCACCACACACGGGCCGCAGAAAAGAGCCCAAGGCCGTCATAAACAACAACCTGGTGACCATCGCCAACACCCATGGCGCGAAGCCGCGACATGAATTTCTCCACCGGTGGCACCATATGAGGTAGCTCTGACCGGTGGTCCGAAATGTCATCAATGTCAAAGAATCGAGCCCCTGGAATGTGGCCCGCCTCATATTCCGCTCGCGCATCGCGCTTCATCGCGGGCAAAACCCACGATGCGTCCAGCAGCCGCAAATCCGGATCTTTCAGATGAGCCGCCAGCCAATCAGTGGAAACAAGTGTCTTTGGATCGTCCTGCATGAATTTCTCCCTAGGCGCGTTGTCCAAGGCCTACTATCGGCAGCAGGAAGTCGCAAGGAAAAGACAGGGGGAAACGGACCCTTGGTGTTTGGTTTTAACTGAAACTTCGGTGAATTTATTCCCTTCGCTCTTCAGCAATGGGTTTCCTCATGTTGATGCCAGTCACCTGAAACCCTGCAGCTTGGTACAGATGCTGCGACCGGTCATTGTCTGCAGCCACACGCAGCCTGATATCGCAATACCCCGCACCGGCATACTCCGCCTCAAGCGCCGCGAGCGCCTGCTTGGCGTAACCTTTTCCGCGAAAAGAAGGTAGAATACAAAAGTCGCTGATGAAGACTGCTCCGCCGTTGCCCCCCGGCTTGCACCAAAAATACCCAACTACCGGTGCATCCTTGGCCCCGTCGATCACGATACAAAACAGGTCCTGCCCCGGGCTGTCTACGCCCAGTCCCAGATCCGCTTCGACCTCCTGTTCGGCCCGAACACGGGCTGCCTGAGGATCGGCATCGTAGTTGGCTGAGATTTCGGCCGCATAGTCGGGGATGAAATAGGCAAGATAGTCCTGAAACTCACCAGCCTGCATCTTGCGAAGACGTATCATTTCTATCCCCGTGCAAACAAAAAAGGCGTCTTGCCCTTAGCTGTGGTCTTTCATCAACCGCGATTTCTGTCGCGACCAGTCACGTTTGGCTTCCGATGCGCGCTTGTCGTGGTTCTGCTTACCCTTGGCGATGCCGATCTTTACCTTCACCAGCCCCTTGTGATTGAAGTACATCACCAGCGGTACCAATGTCATGCCCTTGCGTTGGGTCGCATTCCACAGGTTAGACATCTGTTTGCGCGACACCAGCAATTTGCGGCGACGACGCTCTAGATGCTTAAACGTTTTGGCCCGTTCGTATGGCGCGATGTAAGAGTTCACCAACCACAACTCGCCATCCTCAACCGCAGCATAGCTTTCAGAGATGTTTGTTCCGCCGACTCGTGTGCTTTTAACCTCCGAGCCTTCCAGAATGATGCCACACTCCAGATCATCATCAATCGCGTAGTCATACCGCGCGCGGCGGTTTTCAGCGATAACTTTGTAATTCGGATCTGATTTTTTCTGGGCCATAAAGGCAGATGTAAGCGGGCAAGCGCGCGGGTGCAAGGCAGCGCGAGACGGCCTTCTCAACTTAGCCCCCTGAAATCCGTGGATCTTGCCGGGAACCAGATGCGATTTTTGCAATTACCGGGCAGCGGGGACCATGCAAGATCACCATGGACAGCCGTGCAATGAGTAGAAAACTGTCGGCAACAGGCGCACCAACTAAACCGACATAAAGCGGTGATACCAATCCACCCCCTATAATTTCGGAGGTTAGCCTCTGCATTATCCGTTCTCGCAGAGCCCTCATGTGGGGCAAAACCCGCCTAGGCGTTTGTGGTTCTGGCGAGGCACAATCAGGTGCGTCATCACCCAGGCCAGAAACGGCACATCAGCCTTCGGTATCTCGTTCCAGATCGGTAATCCGTCTGGGTGGGATCCATTGACGATTCTGATCATTCGGGACCCAAGGCTGCCTGTTGAAGCACGGCACTGCCAATTGGGTTTTCCGGGTCCTGATCTCAGGACCAGAGCGTCTTATTTTAACTGACGTTCTCGCAGTACGGTAAACAGCCCGCTGCCAATAATCACTGCGCTGCCAAGCAGGGTCAGCGTGTCCGGTTGCTCACCAAACACCAGCACGCCCAGAACCATGGCAAAAATTAGCCTTACATAACGAAACGGGGCCACCACCGAAATTTCACCGTGCCGCATAGCACCGGTGAGCGCGTTGTAGGCGATGACACCTATGACGGTTGCTGCAGCAAGTTGCCCCCAAAGCTGCAGGCTTGGCCAGCTCGCTCCCCCTGTCCAGCCCAGCGCGACCCCTCCAGCAACAACCAGCATGGCAAATCCGTAGATCCCCAGCTGATGGTTGGACATCGATTGCGGCGCTGCTCGCGTTGCCAAGTCACGGCCCGCAAACCCCAGCGTACCAATCACGGCAAACATCGATGCAGGTTCAAAACCGTTGAGGCCTGGGCGTAAGATCATCAGCACACCACAGAAACCCACCGCAATCGCCACCCAGCGTCTCCAACCAACTTTCTCGCCAAAGAACACCACCGCGCCAGCAGCCACCACCAGCGGTGTCGCCTGTAAAATGGCCGAGGCAGAAGACAGGGGTGTCAGCGCAATGGCCAGCGTGAAGCCGAGACGCCCTATCACCTCTGAAACTGAACGCAACAACAAAGGGCGCGTGCAAATCGCCGGATGCAACAAGCGCTGCCCCTGCGCACGCGCCAGGATCATGAAAATCACCATCCCCCCCAAGCCAAACAGAATAAGGACCTGCCCCACCGGCAAACTTCGGGTGGCGGACTTGATGAACATGTCTTCCAGCGCAAAAGCCGCCATTGCCAGCACCATCAGCAGGCTGCCGCGAACTGTTTCCATATTGATTGCTTCCGAAATTGCCCAATCTGCAATCGCAATTTGTAGGCAGGGCCTATGTAATTCACAAGTGAAGCAACTGAGTTTATTGCGATTTTCCCTGCGACATAACTGCGTGCCTGTAGTGGTGCATATTGAGATAGACAGCTCCCTCAGGCCCGCCACGATAGCCATGTTCTTGGTCAGCCCTAAACCGTATCCCCTCACCCGTCTTCAACGGCACCCACTGCTCCTCTCGCAGGACTTCCATCTCCCCCGCCAGCACAAAGACTTCTTCGATCATTCCCGCTTCATGCGGCTGCGAGACATGGGTTTGTCCCGGTGTCAGACTGATCCGAAACGTCTCGCCGCCAAAACTCGGGTCATAGGGAAAAACGATCTCTATCGCGATGCTGCCTGGAAACTGTACCGTCTTGAATGCCCTATTCCCTGCGGAGTTATCTCGGGATGGTTCATCAATCAGAGCTGAAAGTGGCAGGTGAAACCCCTTGGCGATTTTCCACAGCGTTGCAATGGTCGGACTCGATTCGCCGCGCTCTATCTGGCCCAGCATCGCTTTACTCACCCCTGTCAGCTCCGCAACTTTGGTCAGGCTCAAGCCCGATTCAGCCCGGATGTTACGTAGGTTAAGGGTAATGGTGTCGTCGCTCATCTTATCCGCCCATAAAAAGACTTGTGCGTTATAGCGCACGGTGACTATTGTGCGCTATAACGCACGCAACCCTACCCGACCAGCTAGCGCAGGAAAACCCACATGCTGAGAAGTTTGAAACTTTCCCATCTCGCCGCCGGGGCAATCGCCGTATTGGTGGGTTATACCAGTTCGGTTGCCATCATTTTTCAAGCCATAGAGGCGGTCGGCGCAACACAGGCCCAAGCCAACAGCTGGCTTATTGCCCTTGGTCTGGGCATGGGATTGACAAGCCTGGGACTTTCCCTCTGGTTTCGAATGCCAATCCTCACCGCCTGGTCCACCCCCGGCGCTGCTCTCTTGGTAGTTGGACTAAAAGATGTACCAGTGGAGCAAGCCATAGGCGCTTTTCTATTTTGTGGCGCCCTGCTCACTCTGACGGGCCTCACGGGCTGGTTCGAACGTCTGTCGCAACTGATCCCGGACAGGCTTGCCAACGCCTTGCTCGCTGGCATTTTGTTCCAGTTTGGACTGTCCGCCTTTACGGCCCTCAACGATGATACAACTCTTGTAGCACTGATGGGTGTTAGTTTCCTTATCGGCCGACTTTGGTTCCCCCGCTACAACATACCTGTTGTCCTGCTAGCAGGCTGCTTCTGGGCTGGGCAGTCCGGTTCCTTTGGCGACATGCAACAGTTGGACCTCAGCCTCAGCTTGCCCGTGCCAGTCATGCCAGAGTTTTCATTTCCTGTTCTGATCGGCGTTGGTCTGCCGCTGTATATCGTCACCATGTGCTCGCAAAACATGCCCGGCGTCGTCACCCTGCGCTCGGCCGGATACAGACCACCTGTCTCAGCCAGCCTGACTGTGACCGGCATTGCCTCGATACTGCTGGCCCCGTTTGGCGGTTACGCCTTTAACCTTGCCGCCATCACCGCCGCCATCTGTGCTGGACCCGAGGCCGATGACGACCCCAAAACCCGTTATCTTGCCAGCGCCACCGCTGGTGTCTTGTATTGTTGTGTCGGTCTGGGCGGCGCGACCGTGATCAGCCTATTCCTGATCGCGCCCAAAGCCCTGGTGGCCACCATTGCAGGCCTGGCCCTGCTCTCGACCATCGGCAACAGCCTGTCACATGCGCTGTCCAATAGCCAAAATCGCGAAGCCGCGCTGATTACCTTCATGGTCACCGTTTCCGGCATCAGTTTCTTTGGCATTGGCGCCGCCTTTTGGGCGCTGGTGATAGGCTTAGGCGTCAACCAGCTCCTGACCAATCGAACCGAAACAAATGCGCCGGCATCGGCCCCTCAGGCCCGCTAGACCGGGTCAAAGGACACAAAACAACCAAAGACCGCCTCGACATATTGCGTTTGTTGCGCAAATCGTGTCCCTGAGGGCAAACATAGGGAAACAGCACAATGCCATTTTACCGATCCAGAACCTCCACCCACGGCCGCAACATGGCGGGTGCCCGCGGCCTTTGGCGCGCCACCGGCATGACCGACAGCGATTTCGGCAAACCGATCATCGCCATCGTCAACTCGTTCACCCAGTTTGTACCGGGCCACGTCCACCTCAAAGACCTTGGCCAGATGGTCGCGCGTGAAGTCGAAACCGCAGGCGGTGTTGCTAAGGAATTCAACACCATCGCTGTAGATGACGGCATCGCCATGGGTCACGACGGCATGCTCTACTCGCTGCCCTCGCGCGAAATCATCGCTGACTCGGTTGAGTACATGGTCAACGCCCACTGTGCCGATGCCATGGTCTGCATCTCGAACTGTGACAAGATCACGCCCGGCATGATGATGGCCGCCATGCGCCTGAACATCCCGGTGATCTTTGTCTCTGGTGGTCCGATGGAGGCCGGCAAGATCGACATCGAAGATCTGGACATGACAAAGATTGATCTGGTTGACGCCATGGTTGCCGCCGCCAGCGAAACCATGACCGACGAACAGGTTCAGCACATCGAAGAAAACGCCTGCCCTACCTGCGGGTCGTGTTCTGGTATGTTCACCGCAAACTCGATGAACTGCCTAGCCGAAGCGCTGGGTCTGGCGCTGCCGGGCAACGGGTCAACCCTCGCCACCCATGCAGACCGTAAGCACCTGTTCCTTGAGGCAGGGCGCAAGATCGTCGAGATCACCAAACGCCACTACGAAGGCGAAGAAAAGGGCTTGTTGCCGCGCGACATCGCCACTTTCGACGCCTTTGAAAACGCCATGTCGCTGGACATCGCGATGGGCGGGTCGACCAACACGGTACTCCACTTACTGGCCATCGCCAGCGAGGGCGAAGTTGACTTCACCATGACCGACATGGACCGCCTGAGCCGTCAGGTGCCCTGCCTGTGCAAAGTCGCGCCAAACATCGAAAACGTCCATATGGAAGACATCCACCGCGCCGGTGGCATCTTCTCAATCCTCGGTGAGTTGTCGCGTGCGGGTCTGCTACATAACGATGTCTCCACCGTGCACTCCAGCACCATGGGTGAAGCGATTGCCAAGTGGGACATCAAAGTCGCCAACAACCCTGAAGCCGAAGAACTGTTCAAGGCAGCACCGGGCGGCGTACGCACCACGCAGGCGTTCTCGACTGAAAACCGTTACAAAGAGCTGGACACTGACCGCGAAGGCGGCGTGATCCGTTCCAAGGAACACGCCTTCAGCCAGGACGGTGGTCTTGCAGTTCTGTTCGGCAATATTGCATTGGACGGTTGCATCGTGAAAACCGCAGGTGTCGATGCCAGCATCCTGCAATTCACCGGATCTGCCTATGTCTGTGAAAGCCAGGATCAGGCGGTCAGCGACATCCTGACCGGCAAGGTCAAAGAGGGCGACGTCGTGGTCATCCGCTATGAGGGCCCACGCGGCGGCCCAGGCATGCAGGAAATGCTCTACCCGACCTCCTACCTGAAATCCAAAGGTCTGGGCAAAGCCTGCGCCCTGCTGACGGACGGTCGCTTCTCGGGTGGCACCTCGGGTCTGTCCATCGGTCACGTTTCGCCCGAGGCGGCTGAAGGTGGCACCATCGGTTTGGTGGAACACGGCGACAAGATCGAGATCGACATTCCGAACCGGTCTATACATCTCGCTGTTTCCGACGAGGAGCTGACCGCGCGTCGCACGGCTCAGGATGAAAAAGGCTGGCAACCTGCCGCTCCACGTAAGCGGAAAGTGTCCACCGCACTCAAGGCTTATGCCAAACTGACCACCAGTGCCGCTAAAGGTGCTGTACGCCAAGTTTAAGGCAAAATAACCTCTGCCCGCCATTCATTGCGGCGGGCAGAGCTCTTTTGTGTAATAGGTGTTTTTGTTTTGAAGCCACAACATGCTGACAGCCACCAACTGCTTTGGGGCATCGGACTCAGGCTCTTCACAACATTTCTGATCACCGCGATGGCTGCCTGCATTCATGCGGTCAGTAGCTCGGCAGAACTCGGCCAGATCATCTTCTATCGCTCAGCCTTCGCACTCCTTCCAATTTGCCTGTACATGGTGATCCGGAAAGAGTGGCCAACCGCCCTACGCACCCAGCGTCCCGGTTTACACGTCACTCGCAGCCTGCTTGGCGCATTCTCTATGGGGCTCTCGTTCATATCATTGGCCTACCTACCGGTTGCCAATGCGCAGTCTCTGTCATTCCTTGCCCCTGTGTTGTCCTTGCCTCTGGCGGCAATTTTATTGGGCGAGCACCTGCCCCGATCAGTCATCCTCGCCACGATCATAGGCTTTGGAGGCGTCATCATCCTACTCTGGGATGCTTTGCAGAGCCCTTCCTCTGACGCCCTTGTGGGCGTGTTGGCCGGACTTGGCTTTGCCCTGACCATGTCCTTTGTGCGGGTCCACACCAAAACGATGACGGCCACTGAAAGCTCATCCACTATAGCTTTCTACTTTGCCCTAGTGGCCTCAATGGTGGGATTGGCGACCTACCCATTTGGCTGGTCTGGCCTGACCAGCGCGGATTGGGCACTGCTGATCTTGGCCGGGTTAATCGGTGGTATCGGCCACATTGCCTCAAACGAAGCTGTAGCCCGCGCCCCGGTTTCGACCCTGGCCCCTTACGATTTCACCGGACTGATATGGGCGCTTGGATTTGACATCCTACTATTTGCCGCATGGCCCAGCACAACCAGCCTGCTTGGTGCCGCAATAATCACCGGTGCAGCCTTGTTGGTGACTTTTGCCTCGATCCGGTCCAAGCCAAAGGTTGAAAAGACAGTCCCTCTAGGAGGTTTGAAATGACCCGATGGCGACCGCATGCTGGTATCCGGATCAAAGCAATCGGCCTTCATTGGCGCGCTGACAAGCTTTTGGCATCCGAAGTTTACAATGATCTGGGGCAACTCAAGGGTGTTCGGCCATTAGGCGGAACTGTTGAATTTGGTGAGCCCTGGCAAACCGCTTTGAAACGCGAGTTCCTCGAAGAACTCAATGTATCCATTCAAATATCCGGCGCCCCATTCATTTTTGAAAACATTTACCAGCATGAAGGGCACCCCGGCCACGAAGTCATTTTTGCAGCCGAGGTAGAGCTTCCCGATAGTTTTGATCTGAACAGGGATGTCGTGACGTTCAAGGAAGACAACGGTATCGAATGCGTCGCTCGTTGGTTTGACCTCGAAACTCTCGATACTGGTGGCCCCGAGCTTTACCCGACTGGGCTAAAAGCCCGTCTACAAAACTCGTCAAACGAGGTCATCCCAGATAGCCAGTAACCCCGTCCCACAGCAGCTTCATGGCGGTGACACAAAGCAACATATAGCACAGTCGGTATAGCTGAGCTTGATCCAAACGTTCGTGCAGCCGCCATCCCAGCCAGACGCCAAATGGAATGACCGGCAGTGCCAGCCCCATGAGCACCCAAGTGTCGTTAGATGGTTGCGCCACCCACAGCCAGGGCACCACCTTGACCAGATTTCCAGCCGTAAAGAACAGGCTTGTTGTGCCGGCATAGATGGCCTTGGGCAGCCCTAATCCTAACAGGTACAGAGCCAACGGTGGCCCGCCGGAGTGCGCAACCATGGTTGTGATGCCTGATCCGACACCTGCGGCGACGGCTTTGGGAGTGCTCCGGGTCGTTGAACTCCTTGTTCCACCACGAAACCACATGGCAGCAAACGCCAATGTAATCAGTGCCATTGCAATGGAAACCGCTCGCGCATCCAGGTAATCCAGAACGGCGGTCCCGATCGCGATCCCAACCAAAAGGCTGGGCAATAGCAGCTTTAAATCGACTTTTGACCAGGTTGCCGGACTCCAATATCGCAGCGCAAACAGATCCATCACCACAAACAGCGGCGCCAGCAAGGCACCGGCTTGAAACGGATCCATAACCAGCGCCAACAAAGGGATTCCAACGATTGCAAACCCTCCGCCAAAGCCGCCCTTCATGAAGGCAATGACAAAAACCCCGGACAAGGTCAGGAGGATGGTTCCTGCATCAAGCATTTTGGGGAGAGCCTACTCTACGAGCTTCGGATAGCGGGGGCTATTCCCCCAGCTTGGCGTGCACTTCATCCAAATCGATCTCGCCAATCGGCATCTTATTCGATGGGTCTTCGAAGTCATATTTGAACAGCTCGAAGTCACGTTTGTAAATTTCGTAAATCAGATGCATCGACAGATCGTCAAAATAGTCCTCAACCGGGTGTGCCCGTTTGGGGCCGTGGCCTTCACTTTCGTTGAACCTTGGGATCGCACTCAGATCCACGGCTTGAGGTGTTTCGATGGCCCCCAGTACATCGGCCATACCGTCGTTAAACGCCTCGGTCCATAGGATCTTATCGTACCTTCCGCCATTCCAGATGAAAGTCGATACATGGCCCGACATCGCAGACCAATGAATATCCGGATCCATCGGGCGGCGAAACCGAATGGTGTCCCGCACGAACAGCAGGAACCGGCGAAAGCTGCGGATCTGGTCAAACTCTTGTTTGCCGTCGTCACCACCAACTTCGATCCCATAGTCATAGACCAGTTTCGGCACCAAATTACCGCGATAACGCCGCCCATTGCGCTGAATACCGCAGATTTTGTCAAAGAAAGAGCTGAGAACCCGCGTGTAGGGGTTGCGTACGCAGGTAAAGGAATAAGAGCGATGCCCCTGCACATTGCGGGTGATCGGCCCCTGGCTGTCCTCCATCGCCCATTTGTGCAGCCCGGTTTTGGCATCATGAATATCGCCATCAAAGAATTCGCCATGATCGGAGTAATACATGATCTGACCGATGGTCGAGCAGGCGCATTTGGGCACCACGCGGTACACAACGCTTTCACTTTCGGTCATCCAAGTGCCCGGAAATCCCATATACTCTTACCTCCACCCCGTGCTGCATTATCGCGGTTCCTGACGATTGCAGGCATCTATATGCAAAAACCAGAACTAACTGGTTTATTCAATCAGACTTCACCCTTATCAAGGACTACAATGCAAAGAAATTAGGTGTACTGTCTCCATTATGGCAAAAATCGCATATATTCTGCTCTGCCATAAAGATCCCGAGGCAATCATTCAGCAGGCCGAACAGCTGACGGCCGCAGGCGATTTCATGTCCATCCACTTTGACGCAAGCGCCAAGTCAGAGTCCTTTGCGATGATCCGCGATGCATTGGAGGACAATCCCAATGTCACCTTTGCCCACAAGCGCATCAAATGTGGTTGGGGGGAATGGTCTCTGGTGCAGGCAACCTTGTACGCCATCGAGGCTGCCATCGCAGATTTTCCGCGCGCTACACATTTTTACATGCTGTCCGGCGATTGCATGGCGGTCAAAACCGCTGAATACGCACACCAGTTTCTCGATGACAACGAGACCGATTTCATTGAGAGTTTTGACTTCTTCGAAAGTGACTGGATCAAGATCGGAATGAAAGAAGAGCGATTGATTTATCGTCACTTCTTCAACGAACGTACCCATAAATCGCTATTTTACTGGGCCATTGAACTTCAAAAACGACTGGGTTTCAAACGACGAATTCCTGGCGATGTCCAAGTTCAGATTGGCAGCCAATGGTGGTGCCTGCGCCGCCGCACAATTGAGTCGATACTCGACTTCATTCGCAGCCGAAAAGATGTAATTCGGTTTTTCCGCACCACCTGGATTCCTGATGAAACCTTTTTTCAGACACTTGTTCGCCACTTGGTACCCGAAAACGAGATCGACACCCGAACTTTAACCTTTTTGATGTTCACGGATTACGGAATGCCGGTGACATTTCACAATGATCACTATGATTTACTGCTAAGTCAGGACTTTTTGTTCGCCCGAAAAATCAGCCCTGACGCCAAAACCCTGAAAGCGCGATTGGGCAAGTTGTATTCTTCTCGCGGGATCGATTTTCAAATCTCCAATGAAGGGCGCAGTCTGTACAAGTTTCTTGCGACCCAAGGTCGAGCAGGCCGCCGGTTCGGGATGAGGTTCTGGGAAACCGAAAGCTCGTTAGGGCGCGAGCGTGAATTGATGATCGTGGTTTGCAAGAAATGGCACGTAGCCAAACGCCTGACGGATCAAATACGTCAAGAGACTGAAATTCCGGCTATTGATTTTATTTTCGACGAGGACAACACGGCCCTGCCTGACCTTGGCGGCATTCAATCCTCACTGGCGAAACGTGCACGTCACCGACGTTCCCTGATGCGGATGCTGTTTGAGTACTTTGAAAGTGATCGATTGATCGTCTGCATGGACCCTTCCAACCTGGACCTGATGCACGATTTCTTTTCCGACCGGTCTATGACGCGACTGCTGCGGATCGAATGTGATTTTACTGATGACTATTTGATTGGCCATGCGCGCCGGATAGGTTTAGCTGGGGATCGGACGTCACAGCTCACATTGGAGCGGTTGCTACCAACCATTCGCAACGACATCAACCACGAAGCGGATCGCATTCGGGATGCCGGTTTTAGTCGGCACTTTCGAATTCGCCAGTCAGATAGCACCGAGACAAACGCGACCAAACTGGTGGAGTTTCTCAGCCTTCCATATGAAACAGCTTTGAAACTCGCCCAGACCCGCCAGTTGTTTGACGACTGAGGTAAACCATTTGTGTCACTGCCGGACAGTGGCTTCTATCCAACAACACTTCCCTGCAATTTCAATTGGCGACCTAGTTTGACAACTCGCTAATCAGTCCCATCACCGCAAGCACCTTCATCGTGTCCGACACCCTGAGTATCTCATTGTCGACTTTGATGTACTTCTCACCACCAGAAAGTGGCTTGAGTTTCCACTTGGACAGGTCAGAAATGGAATCGAACTGCACATCTCCTGGTAGCTTTGCGCCACGGGTATAACGCTTGATCTGCCCCGGAGGCACGGCTTTGGCGGCATTTCCATTCCCTGCCCCAATCGAAATATTCTTGCCCGGCTTGCCACGGCCATTATTGGCATTTTTCGCCTCAGCCAGTTCTGCGGCACCAAATGCAAATAGGCTTACAGCCGTAATCAGACCAGTCATCATCAAACGTTTCATCGTCAAACTCCCTATAATCTAAAATTCCACTATTTGCCTTAGTTCGCCCGAGCTTGCCTTTGCCTCACTCCAAAATAACGGGGAGGTGCTTGGGCGGAAACTAGTCTCATTAGTCCCACTGCATACAAGCACCTCGCCGCCGGTTCTGATCATTTTTTCTTCCAGGTATCCAACCAACGCCGCATGCCACTGCGCTTTTCAGAAATTGCATCACCAGCCGCATACAGGCTGTCTTCCATGTCTTCGATCACCGGATCAATCCGCGCCTTGCGGAACCGCCGCCAGCGCACATAGACGGCCCAAAACAAGGCGGCCAGCATGGTCAAGAAAACAATATTGAACCAGTTGATGGCCGAGTAGTCAGGTCCATCGACCGCTTTCACTGAGACTGCATTGGGGAAGATAGTCATGAATTCGTTCCGCCACCCATAATGGCGCAGCACCACCCACTGCGGGCTATCCTTGGTCGACACGAGATCCGTTAGCTCAGCCTGCAGATTGGAACTGTCCAGCTTGAAATATGGCGGCCATCCCCAACCTGTGTCCTCGTTGCGAAACACCATTGGACGACCGTTTTCATAAAAGGTCTCGATAAACCGCACATCGCGACTGGTGGTCGTTGCCCCTTCTTGGGCCGTATCTTGCTGGGCCCAGAACATCGAATTCTCACCAAAATCAACCCGGCGCACATCGGTAGACACAACCCGCACCACATCGTGCTGTGGCAGCGTATAGTGCAACACCGAAACAAACAGCACCCAGAAGGTGATTGTGAACACCCATTTTACATAGACCATCGCGGTCCCCTCACATGAAATTCATCGTGTACACTAGGATTCCAATCGCCCCCAGTGGAATGATATAGACCAACAGGATCAGCTTGCGCCGGATCGAGCCATCGTATTTTTTCAGCCCGCGCCGAACATAGGCATCCCGGTCCACTTTCAGGCCTTTTTGCTTCCAGTGCCGCTTCAGCTTGGACTTACGCACAGCCCGCGAGTACAGCGAGACCGCCACATAGACAACCGTCAGAACGACCAGCAATTCGAACAACAAGACCAGCGGCGCAATCATCTAGCGTTTCCTTTCACGGGCCACTGCGCCCCAAGGGCCAACCCGGTCGATCATCCGTTCACGGGTGCGGACCTTGGGCATTGCACGCGGCAGTTCCGGCGCGTCGTCCCCAGACATATCAGGTTCATGACCAAAAAGCGCGTCGCGCGCGCCGGCCTTGTCCACCGCGTATTCATTGGCCAGGAAGTGCACCACATAGGCCTTCTTTTCCTCGGGCCAACTGCGGTACTGCTGATAGAATAGTGTTTTGTGACAGATGAACAACTGACGCACATCCAGCGGGCTCAACTCGGCCAGCAGCATATTCACCAAGTTTCGATCCGGCGTATCCGCAGCCCGCAGGGAATAGAAATAAGCCGGGTGATCCGAGCTGATCCGGGGCCAACGACCGCCACTTTCAGCCCAGCGCACCATCGCCGCCAACCCTTCGTATTCTTCGGGCAGTTCATTGGCATGTTTCGCCGTCAGCCGCCGCAGTTTCGATCGGTGCATCCCGGTCAGATCATGCCCCTTGGCCGCCAGCGCATCGGCGGCGATAAAGTCCATTTTCTGCCGCAGGATCGCCGCGCCATCTACGCCACGCGCCTTGACCACCGGTTCGGTCAAACCGTTGTAATCCAGAAACTTGGCAATCCGGTTCCGCTCAGCCATATCAAACACATATTTGATCGGCAGCTCACCGCGCGGTTTTTCCCCACTAGCGATTATTGCCGGGTGCTCAACCCCCTGAAACAGATACAACCCGCCAAAATGCGCGGTCCAGTAATTGTCCTGCTGAAACGCCTCGTGCTTTAGCTTCACCGGGTTGCGGGTGATGTCACCAGTCTGCTTGGCGGTGCTGATCATCTCGGCGATCAGCACGTCGTCAAACCAGGCATCATCCTCACCTTTGAACCGGTCCACCAGCTCGCTCAGATGCTCGGCATGGCGCAGGGTGCCCTTGGTGGTGTCTGCCTCGATTTCGATTTTATGAATGTCAAACAACCGCGCCGGAGTGTCGATTTCAAAGACCGAGTTCACCAGCTCGCCCGCCACCGCATCCGTCGCGGTCAGGGCAAACAACTGGCGTTCATTATCACTGATAAACCGCCGCAGAATATCGCGATTGACCGAGAATTTTTCGTTCAACAGTGGTGATCGTTTCTGTTCGGTGCTCAGCAGGATAAACTGCCGGTTCACGCCCGCATGGTTCAGATACAGATCATCCCCCAGCTCATCGCCGATTTCAGGCGAATAACCCGAGATGTCCACATGAAAGTCTGTCAGCGCCGTGGTCTTGCCGGTCAAATGCTGCAACGCCCGGTTATAACGCTCCACCAAGGCAGGCGAGGCCACATGGAACAGATTGCCGAACATCAGCCCGTGTTGGATTAGGCGTTTCATTCTAACTCTTCCTTCGTAGTCGCCCATAAATTTGAGTGCCCGCGGATATCTCGAAGACCTTCCAATACCGCCTCGGCTCTTAAACGTAGAAGGTGCTCTTTTTCGGGATCAGCCAGTTTGTTTTTGAGGGATATTACCTCTTCCAACTTGCTTTCAACTCTATCTAAGATCCCATGTTGCTTTGGATGTGTATAAACTTCAGACGTCGCGATAGCTTCGTCAATTGAGTTAGGCAACGACGCCCAATGCTCCACATGTCTCGCCAACCAATCATCAAATGTTTCGTTGGCATTCCGATGAGGGGAAAATCCGTATGTAATAACATCTTTAGAATAATGCAGATCGTGTTCACTTCTGGCATAATGCCACGATACCCAGCTAAATTCAGGGCTCAGCAAATACTGGCTTAAAGTTTCAACCTTTTGCTGAAATAGCTCCTTCGCACGTTGTTCCCTACGTTGCGACTGTTCATCTTCAAATACTCGCGCCTGAGCCGCCATAGCTTTCGCCATGTCTTGCGTCGCTTCGCGCTGCAGTTCCATTTCATCTTTTTGCAACGTCAATACTTCCCGCTGCTCGCGCAGTTCGATGGACTGCAACCAAACCGTAATAATAATCCAGAGGAACGCTAGGACACCGGCGATACCCGCAAAGGTGTCTCCAATTTCGTTGGGGGGCGACAACAGAAATGCGACAATCCTAATGTCCCAGCCACCTGCAACTGTGTGCTGAGGAAGTACTGCCAACAGCACGATCAGAGCCAAGAATATCTTGGTTAGAGCACGCCCAACTTTCAGTGGCTCATCGCTTTTCAGGTCAGGCCAAATTGAGCGCCACTCTGTTTTCATTCGGATCCAAAGAGGATCACGAAACCACTTGATTAGTCGCTGTAGTAAACCTGTCATCTTGTCTTTCACGCGCTCACCTCAATCCCACAAACCAGCGCGGCTTTGCCGCGCAGCCCCCTCCCTTCCCCCCATGGGGAGGGGGCTTGGGTGACACTTGGCAGGACATATCGTGATGCGGGACAGCCCATTAGGATTTCCCCTCCAGATACCGCCGCTTCGCCTCTTCCTGGCGGCCAAAGTCGCGCACCATGCCGTCAATCGCCACCTCGTCCGATTTGTCGGCATAGCGGAACTCGCTATCGGCGTAGCGGTTGATCTCCTGGATCACCATCTCCACAGTGATCGGCACCCGCAGCTCCTCGATCATCGCTTTCTTGGCGTCGTAATCGCGGAACAGGAACAGCTCAGGGTTCTCCATCCATTCATCCGGCAGTTCAAAATCCATCGCCCGCACCTTGACCGCGTCGGTGATGTTCTTGATCGCCCGGCCAGTAAACCGCTCATCCGCCTGCTGGATCATCTTCAGATAGCTGCCCAGCTTGGCGATGGTGTCGAGGCCGCCAATCTGGGCTTCGGCGCGATCAAACACGTTCATTAGCCCCGGTTCCTGCGGCTTAGCATGCGCCTCAAAAGATTTGGCGACGGCCTTCTTGATCTCCTGCGCGGCGAACGGTTCATGCTCGCCCAGCGGGATATTGTGGTTCTTGCCCATCAGCAGGTTCAGGATGTCCACATAATCCTCGCGCGTCTGCGGCCCATCCACCAAGAACCGCGCCCCGGCCCGCTGCCGCAGCGCATCATCGACGTTTTCCGGATAGTTCGAGAACATGCCAAAGGTGCAGTTGCCCCGCACCACCGTATTGGCCCCGGCAAAGCTCTCCATCAGCACCGCCGTGATTTCCAGCTGCCCCGCCGAGGACTGCCGGTCGCCGCGTTTACCGGCCAGCTGGTCGATATCATCAATGGTGCCAAAACCGATCACACCGGGGTCGATGATCGAGTTGATAAAGGCCTTGGCGTTCTGCCCCGATTTGCCCTGATAGCTGTCGATATTATCGGTGCTCAGGTTCTGATAGCGAAACGGATAGCCCGCCACCTGACAGTAGTCATTAACCAGCCCCGCCATCATCTGGATCAGCGTCGTCTTACCGGTGCCCGGCTTGCCGTCGCCCATAAAGGTAAAGATGAAACCGCCGAGTTCGGCAAAGGGGTTCAGACGGCGATCAAAGTCATAGGCCATCAGCATTTTCGACAGCTTCATCGCCTGATACTTGGCGATATGGTTGCCCACCACCTCGTGCGGTTTCTTGAACGTCATGGTCAGGGTGGTCGACTTAGCCTTGGCCGCCGGTTCAAACCCGCGAATGGTCAGGTCGTCCGCCTCGATATGCCAGGCCGCCTCGGTAAACGGAGCCAGCCGCGGCGCGTTCTGCGCCCGCAACGCCGCCTTCTCCATCAACTGTTCAGCGTAGGCGGCAACGGTAGCAATCAACGCCGCATCATCCGGCGCAAACTGTGCCAACTTCTGATCCAGCTCCCACAGCGCGCCATGCAGTGCCAGCTGTGCATGATCCGTCAGCAACTCCTCAACATCGCCCACTTCCACTTGGGCTTCGCTGGCATGCGGCGCCAGTAAATAGGCCGTGGCATTAGCAAACACATGCGCCACCGCCAGCGCCTCAGCTGCCAGCAACTCACCAAACTCCCCTTTGCGCCCGGCATCCAGCGACCCGGCTAGATTGGCCCGCTTCAGCTCACTCAGCCCAGACGCCTCGGAATAGGCCTCGCCCACGGCCAAAGCCACCACCAGCGCACGCCGCAACACATGCTGCGCCGTTGCCTGCAAGGGCGATGTCAGTGGGTCATCATCATCCGCCGCCTCGATCCGCGCCACCAGATGCACACCCTCGGGCCGCGCGGTCGATCGTGTCACCAACCCCGGAGTGGTGGACCGAAACCGCCGCGTCCGCGCAACACCCGGTGAACGTTCGGGCGCTGCCGCCTCAACCTTGGCTTTGGCAATTCGTGGCGTGTGATCAAACCCCTCCAGCATCGCCGCCGCAGCGCCGTAATGCTTCTGGATTTCATCCTCACGCAGTTCCATCTGATCGCTTGTCAAACTCATTGTGTCATCGTCTCCAATGTCTCATTTGAAACTCTAAAATCACTGCCGTCCTGAAAATCCGCCGCTCTCATGTCGACCGGATAGACCTCGGTCCAGCGAAGCCGAAAGGATTCCCCCGACAGCACAATAGGATGCTCATCCCCCGCAAAACAAACCCGCACCAGAACGGCCCCGGCCAGCATGTTTCCACTGCTCTTCCCAAAGCACGGGCCTGTCGTGGGCCACGGCCCCCCTGCCCCCTCACGATCCAATTGCCGATAGCCGCGCCGCAACAACCATTGCTGATGCGCTTCAACATCCAAGTCGGGTTCCGCCAACCGTTGTGCCAACACGTCAGCCGAGGGCCGAACCACTGGCGTACATGCAGCGGCCAACCCCAACAGCGCAAGCACGGGCAAGTGACGTCGCTTCATAAATGAATTCCCCTCAAACATCTGGCATACCGATTTCAATGTATGCCCAACTTCATCTGGCCAAAAATATCCCCGCCGGAGGCCTAAAATCTAATAGCGCAACACTTGCCCGCTATCGCTGACCACAAATTTGCGCACATCGCCAAAGCCGGGCGGGTCCTGTTCGGCCAGCACCTGGAACGGACGCTGTGGCAGGATGATCGACCGCTGCGTTCGCGTCGCCCCAGTATCGGCCCCACGCCCACCAAATGGGTCCAGCGCAAACACCTCGCGGTCCACCTTGCCAAACCAACCCGACCGCTCCTGCCGCACATCCTCGCTGGTCAATTCTTCAACGGTCCATGCCATCGCCCAGTCTTGCCCAGTCGGAGCATCCGCGTCCTCCAACACCCGCCGCAACGGGCCGGATTGCTCGGTATAAGCCGAGGAATACATCGGCCCCACGTGATAGCGCCGCAGCCGTTTGGGGTGCAGGTCGTCAAAATCCTCGTCAAAGCCCTTGGCGATGGTCAGCAGCTTCAGCCCTGCCAACCCCTGCGCCATCAGATGCGCTTGCACCTCGGGCCAGCGGTACTGGTCCTTGGGTAGCGAGGTCTTGCCGCTGTCTTCCAGTTCCATCAGGTAGATCACTGGCAGATTGACCTGACTGTCGTAGGCTGCCCAATGCACCAGAAACTTGCGCCGGTCGCCATCGGCCTTGCCCTGCCATTGGCATTCGGGGTCGTTCTGGGTCCAGAAAAGATCACCCTTTAGCAGCTCCTGATAATACAGGCGTTGCGACAGGGCAAATTGCAGCTTGGTCGGCACCTCTTGGTCGGCGATGATCTTGCGCACCATGTCGTCTTTTAACTGATCCTCGGACGGCATATTGGCCAGATGCCCCTCGGCCTGCTGCGCGTCATTGGCCATGGTCATTAATTCCGCTGCTACCGGAAAGCCGCTGTCGCGGGTGTCCATCGCGAGGGATCCAAAGAACCGCCCGGTATCGCGCCCAACCAGCAGATATTTCATGCTGAGCGCGCGAAAGGTAAAGTTCAGCCGCATCAGATAACCGGTCAACGCCTTGACGTCGTGTTTACCCAACGCGCCCTCGGCCTGCATCGTTGCCGCCACACGAGTCAGATGCTCGGTAATGATCTCAAACTTCTTGAAATACCGGCGCGAGGCGAAGGTATCGCTTAGGCCGGTGTGGTCTTTGGCTGGGTCAGTCATGCTTCCCTCTTCCGTGTCGCTTGCGGCACGGACAGCGCCCGTCCGCCCCCTTCAAACCGCAGATTTGCCTCTGGCAAAACGGCGGGCGCTTCGCTTCCGCCCGCAGACTGGCTTTGTCCTAGCCCAATCGCTTCATTACTCACCGTCATGCAAATTCCTACTTCCAAAATAGTGGCGAGAAACGCCTACCAGCACACCGGCTACTGCCACAAAAATCGCCCACCACCGCAACACAACATACCAATAAAACAAGACCGCATTTGTCTCAGAAATTACAGGTGGTCCTTCCCAACCTCTAGGAGTTGCATCGAAATAGTACACCCCCTCCACAAACACAGCGTAAACCACTCGGCCAGCAAAAAGGTGGAAAACACCAAACCCGACCAGAAGCAGTGGAATTTGCAGGGTTAGGAATATTTCCAAAAACCGACAAACACGCGCTAGCCTTAACCTAGATACTTCCCATGACATTCTGAGAAAGTCTTCCACTGGGCGCAAACTGGTCACCCACCATACAAGTTCTTATCATGCTTCTCGACAATCTTGGCAAAGCGGCGGGCAAAGCGCTCATCCGCCTTGGCCTTCTTCTCTAGCACGTCGCGGGCAAACACCATGTGGTCCTCGTGCGCGTCCAGCATGTCGGCCATCTTCTGGTTGGTCGCCGTCCCGATTGAGGCCATTGCGGTCTGCGCTTCCTGATCCGTCTTCACCCCAATTTCATTGATCCGGTGCGCCACATCCTGCTGCTGCGCGGTCTTCAACGATTTGGTCAGCGCATCATAAAGCACCACCCGCTGCTGGGTGTCGGTTTGCAGCTTGTTGATCAGCACCATCTGCGTCGCCGCCTGGTTTTGCAGTGAATCGACCCAAGTTTTACCCTTCTCGATGTACCGCTCCAACGTCTGGCTCTTGGCCAGTTTGACCTGCTCGTCCTGCACCATGGCGTTATAGCCCGCGTTCAGGTCCGCAAGTTCAGTCTCCAGCTTGGTCCGCGCCGCCGCGTCCTGCTCAACCGAGATTTTATTTTCCAGCTCAATAATCTTGGGGTCCAGCGCCAGAATTTCGGCCCGCACGTTCTCTAGTTCTTGCACGGTCGCTTCCCGCTCGTCCAACGTCTCGGTCAGGTTCACCTGAACCTTTTCCTTTTGCTCATCCAGAACCGCCAACTGGCCCTCTAGCAGCTGAACAATGGTGTCAGACTTGGCGATCAGATCCTGCAGCTTGTCATCAATACTGGCGGTGCGCATCCGTTCCTGGCGCATCGAATCTGATTTGCCGGCGCTGAAAATCCCGACAAAACTCTCCCAGCCGGTCTTGTTGCGCATCTCGTCGAAATCTTGCGAAAAGGCTGAGGTCACATCGTCCAGACCCATGATCAGCTCAGCAATATTGCTGTTCATCACTTCGGTATGGGCATGCACGTCCTCAAGCGTGGCGTTTTCGATATCAATGTCAGCCGCCTCACCCGCAGAAATCTTGTCGCGCGCGGTTTCGATCCGAGAGGTCAGCTCCGCAATCTTGCTTTGCGACTCTTTCACCTTGCTCTGAGTGTCTTCGACCATGCTTTCAAAATTCGAAAACGACATAATCCCTGTTCCTTCCACAAAATTCTTTGCCCTCTACATAGGGATGTAAATTCAATTTACATCCCCTGGAGCGTCCTTAATCGATAAATTCAAGCGGAGTTTCGCAGACAAGGTCGCCAAAGGAAAGCCTTGGGTACAGTTAGAAGGCCGCACCACATGGCGCGACCTTTATGAGCCTCAGCGGTGCGTGCAAGCACACACCCTACACAGTGACCTTCGTTGGTTTAATAGGCGACCGAGAACACCTGACGCGGATGCGCCGGAGTCTCGACCTCATCCAGAAGTGCGATGGCGTAATCCTCAGCACTGATCCGGCTGTTGCCCTCGGCATCGGTCATGAACTCACGGCCCCCCAAGCGAAATTCACCAGTGCGGCCTCCCGGCTCTATCAACCCGGCCGGCGCCAGGAACGTAAAGTCGATGTCACTATCCCCAAGCATTTCGTAGACGCCCCGCATCGCCTTCGCCTCGGCCCGGTACATCTCGGGTACAACTTCGGCCACAGGGGTGCCATCAGGCAGGTTCAGTGTGCCAGCCCCGCCCACCATGACCAGACGTTTGCCGCTGGACTGGGCGGCGGCAATCAGCGCCTGCCCATAACTCGCGGCCTCATCTGCAGGATTGGCGGTTGACCGGGGACTGACGGAGGAAATCACAACATCGACATCCTTCGCCGCAGTCGCGACTGCTTCGGCTTGCGCCACGTCCAGCGCCAGCGCGGTTGTTCCCTCAACCACTGTGCCTTTGCGAGACGCTGCAGTGACCTGATGTCCGCGCGTCAATGCCTCAGCCACTAGGCGATTGCCGATCAATCCGGTGGCACCAATAATTAGGAGTTTCATGTAAGTTCCCTTTAAGGTAGTGGTTACGACTAGTAACCAGATACGCATGCGAACCTAACAACGGAATACGCATGTTTTGGTCTCATAGTTACCTTCAGGGAACCGCCACAGGAGAACCTCATGGGAGCCCGTCGCAAACTGGACTATGATTGCCCGATACGGGACGTATTGGACCGTGTTGGCGATGCCTGGTCGGTACTGACCATACTAGAACTGTCCAAGGGTCCCTGCCGGTTCAATGCTCTGCGCCGGGTGATTGACGGAATTTCGCAACGCATGCTTGCCGTCACTCTACGCCACCTGGAGAGAGACGGATTGATCAGCCGCAGAGTTCTACCAACGGCACCGCCGCAGGTGGAATACGCACTGACCGACAGAGGCCAGTCGCTGCACGCCGCAATTGGTCAATTAAACGGTTGGGCTGTGGAACATCAGCCCGGCATTCGTGCGGATCGGGCTGAGTATGATGCCAGACCTGATGTCGCCTAGCACCTCAATGCGTGCTTTCTTTACCCCCACCCATACGGGCTGCTAGAACTTGCCGTTGTTATTCTTCCACTGTTCCTGTGGCGCCACCTTTTCTGTGGTGTCCCAGTGCTCAACCACTTTTCCATTTGCGACACGGAACAGATCATAGAATGCCGAGTGGACACCGCTCTTCAATCCCTCGCTGACGCTCAGGACAAAACTACCTTCAGCAAGAACAAGGTGCACCTGCTGGTAGTTGATATGCTTTTGGCCACTGTCGCTGGTGCTCAAGACTGACCGGAGGCTCGCCGCTCCGTCAGAAATGTCCGGATTATGCTCAACGTAAGATGCCTCATCGACAAATTCGCTCAGGCGCTCAATCTGTCCGGCGACCAGAACAGTTTCTACGAAACGCCGAACCAGCGCGCGGTTTTCTTCGGTCCGGTCCAAATCTGCTACCTCGACAGGCCCGTCCACCATACTGTGGCCCGATGGGTTTGGCGGCTGACGTTCCTGAATGTTGTCCCAATGCTCAACGGCCTGACCATCCTCGAACCGAAAAACTTCGAAACAGATTTTCCGGCTGGCAAAGTCGTATTCCATATGGGCAAACACATAGTCGCCATCTTCGAACCCACGCACCATATTGACCCGTGGACCTGTTTTGGACAGCCGCTGGAACAGTTGCACCAATCCTTCGCTTCCCTCATGGGTCTGCGGGTTGTGCTGAATGTACTTGGCCTCATTGACCACAGCGATAGGATCGGGATTTCCGGTCTCGATGCTTTTCAACAGGTCTCGGATTTGGTCTATCTTGCTCTCGGCCACTGATGTGCGCTCCTGTTTAACGAAACACGTAACAGTAGCCTCGACCTGACAACATCCCAAATGCTAATCGTGTTTGGTGCTCGGCATGTCCTATTTCATGCCGAGGCTTTAATCACTTAAGGCACTGCGCCACGCGCAGTGCCAGGCCCAACGGGAGGAACGCATCTTAGATGCGTGATCGACGGGCGGGAGAGCTGCGCCGCCGGGGCTCCGCCCGTTCACAGGCAAACGGTCCCGCTGACCGTTTCCGGGAAGCCTGCTCACCCGACAACGTTGAACTCAGGCCCGTATGGATACTTGGTGACGTTCTCGTTGTCGTCCTCATGGATCACCAGAATATCGTGCTCGCGGTATCCACCAGCACCGGGTTGACCGTCGGCGATGGTCAGCATCGGCTCCATCGAAATCACCATGCCCGGTTCCAGCACGGTATCGATGTCCTCGCGCAGTTCCAGACCTGCCTCACGCCCATAGTAATGCGACAGCACACCAAACGAGTGGCCATAGCCAAAGGTGCGGTATTGCAGCAGATCCCGCTCTTCAAAGAAGGCATTGATCTTGTGGGTAATCTCGGCACAGCTCGCACCCGGCTTCAACAGTGAAATGCCGTATTCATGCGCCGCCACATTGGCTTCCCAAATGCGTAGGCTCTCGGCATCCACCTCTTTCACGAACATGGTCCGTTCCAGCGCGGTGTAATAGCCGGAAATCATCGGAAAAGTGTTCAGCGACAGGATATCGCCACGCTGCAACTTGCGGGCTGTTACTGGGTTATGGGCGCCGTCGGTGTTGATACCCGACTGGAACCAGACCCAGCTGTCGCGGTATTCGGCATCCGGGAATCGCTTGGCAATTTCCAGCTCCATCGCATCACGACCCGCCATTGCCACATCGATCTCGCGCACGCCTTCCTTGACTGCATCGCGAATGGCAAAGCCACCTACGTCAGCAACCGCAGCGCCCTGGCGGATCATCTCGATCTCGGCCTCGGACTTAGCCATCCGCTGCACCATGGTGGCCTCGTACAGGTCCACGGTGGATTTCGGGTTCAGGTAATGCTCCAGCTTACCCTTTTGCAACAACGACAGGTGGTCGCTTTCATAACCCACAACCGCGTCTGGCCCACAGACAGACAGAATCGCCCGCCAGTAGTTGTCTCGCTGCCAATCGGTGTAGGTGATGTTATCACCATAGCAGCGACGCCAAGGCTGACCGGCATCAATCCCGGCGGAAATCGTCACGCATTCATCAGCGGTGACAACCAACCCATATGGGCGGCCAAAGGCGCAGTAAGTAAAGCCAGAGTAGTATGAGATGTTGTGCATCGAGGTGAAGACAGCGGCGGTAACGCCCTTGTCCACCATAATTTTGCGCAGACCCGCCACGCGGTTGGCATACTCAGCCTCGGCAAACTGCAAAGGCGCTTTTTCACCATTGTGAAAACGATACATTTCAGGACGTGAAGTCATATTCGACCCTTCCTTCTTACAAGAAAGGTCCCGGCGTTCAGGACGGTTTATAAGATATTTGGGCAGCATGTGGTTATGCGGCGACGCCATCGCCCGGCCCTTGGCTGGAAATTGCGGCGGATTTCTCCGCCGCGCAAGTTTTATTTTGTGAGAATTGCCACCATCTCACTGTCCATGTCGCTAAGGGCATCTATTATGTCGAAATGGTGCTTTCTCGGATCGATTTTCTGATCGCAGCTCCAGGCATCTGCCAGCCATTGTGCCTGATCCAGGAACGAAGGACGCTCATCCGCGCCGACCCAAACGGTGACCTCTGCATCATACCGCTCTTGCATCAGAATCGGGCTCTCGGCCTCAGCAGCCGCCTCATCCAGCTTGAACTTCTCGTTCATCGACGTCCGCATCAGCGGGCGCAGGTCCGATAGAGGCGAAATCGGTACCGCAGTACGCAACCTATTCCCGACCTCTGGTGCAAGCAGGTCCTTGTCGAGCATGCGCGCGACCAGATGACCACCAGCAGAATGTCCCGCCAAAGAAATCGGGCCCTCAACCTCCCTAGCGGCTTGCGTTACCGCTGCTGCGATCTGGCTGGTAATATCGGCGATCGAAACGTCCGGACACAGATCGTATGACGGCATCGCCACAGCCCATCCCTTCGCTAAGGCCCCGGCGGCCAAGTGGGACCAGCTGTTTTTGTCAAACAACAACCAATAACCGCCATGAACAAAGACAAACAATCCCTTAGCCTTACCCTCAGGTAGGAACAGATCAAACTTGTTCCGTTCCCCCGGGCCATAGGCAATATCCAACTTGGCACGATCTCCTAGCGATACCCGAAAAGCCTCTGCCTTGGCCGCCCAGCGCGGTGGGAATTCTTCTGCCCCATCGATGTAAGCACCGTTGCTGTACGCGTCGTCCAATTCCATCCCAGCTCTCCCACAGATTCATTTAAGCCTAAAGGATATTTCCGTGATCCAAATGTCAATTGGTCGCTGGCCCGAGATCCTCCAGTGGACAAAGCTCATCCAGATCATTTGATCAAATTCTGGACTTATGGATCTTTCTGGACATATCTGGGCGCAACTGCTTTGCATCGGACAAATCAATTCTGGGAGGCCCCTATGCTCGACACTATCACCGACCTTCGTTCCCTTTTGAAAGACCCCAGCCTGCTGGAACACCGCGCCTATATTGGCGGCCAATTTGTCGATGGCGACGGTACCTTTGACGTTATCAACCCTGCGCGTGGCGACGTCATCGCTCAGGTCGCAGACGTAAAACGTCCGCAGGTCGCGGGTGCCATTTCTCAGGCGGAGGCTGCACAGAAGGACTGGGCCAAGTGGACGGGCAAAGAACGCGCCAACGTATTGCGTAAGTGGTACGACCTGATGATGGCGAACCAGGAAGACTTGGCCGTGATCCTGACTGCCGAAATGGGCAAACCCCTAGCTGAATCCCGCGGCGAGATAGCCTATGGTGCCTCGTTCATCGAGTTCTTTGCTGAGGAAGCTAAGCGCATCTACGGCGAAACCATCCCCGGCCACCAGCGCGACAAACGCATCACCGTGCTGAAGCAGCCCATCGGCGTAGCCGCCTCGATCACGCCGTGGAACTTCCCCAACGCGATGATCACCCGCAAAGCGGGCCCTGCGCTGGCTGCTGGCTGTGCCTTTGTCGCCCGCCCTGCCGAGTTGACGCCACTGTCGGCTACGGCGATTGCCGTTCTGGCCGACCGCGCTGGCATCCCTGCCGGTATATTCAATGTGGTGCCCTCCTCCAATGCTTCGGAAACCGGGTTGGAATTCTGCGAAAACAACGCAGTGCGCAAACTGACCTTCACCGGTTCAACCGAGGTCGGCCGTATTCTGATGCGTCAGGCGGCAGACACCGTCATGAAATGCTCGATGGAGCTGGGCGGCAACGCTCCGTTCATCGTGTTTGACGACGCTGACATCGACGCCGCTGTCGAAGGCGCGATCATGTGCAAGTTCCGCAACAACGGCCAGACCTGTGTTTGTGCCAACCGGATCTATGTGCAGGCTGGCGTCTACGACGAATTCGCCGCTAAGCTGAAGGCCGCCGTTGAGAAGATGAATGTCGGCGATGGCTTGGACGATGGCATCCACTTTGGCCCACTGATCAACGCCAAGGCCGTGGCCAAGGTACAAGACCACATTGCCGATGCCACCGCCAAAGGTGCCGAAGTCTTTCTGGGCGGCAACCCATCCGAACTGGGCGGAACATTCTTCCAGCCGACTATCGTTACTGGCGCCACCAAAGACATGCTGTTCAGCACCGATGAAACATTCGGCCCGCTGGCACCACTGTTCAAGTTCGAAGACGAGGACGAGGTCATCGCGCTGGCAAATGACACCATCTTTGGTTTGGCGTCTTACTTCTACGCCAAGGATCTAAGCCGCGTGTACAAGGTCGCAGAAGAGCTGGAATACGGCATCGTTGGCGTCAACACTGGCATCATCTCAACCGAGCTGGCCCCATTTGGTGGTGTCAAACAGTCCGGCCTAGGCCGCGAAGGCAGCCACCACGGCATCGAAGACTATCTAGAGATGAAATACATCTGCATGTCGGTCTAATACGACAGTTTTGGCGGGGCTAACTCAGCCCCGCCGCAAGATCCAAGCCAAACGTCCGGATCACGCGGTCCCACGCCTTTTGTTCTTCCGCTGTCAGATCAGCCGCAAGCTCCTCTCTCAGAATCTCTAGAATGATGTTCAGCGCGCGCTCAACTTGCTGAGCTGTCACCCCCAGCTGCACATGCAATTGCCTGAGCTCCTCCATGCGACGTTCGGCGGCCTCTCCCGTCTGAGGCATCTTCATCGCTTCGATCAGGACCGAAACAAAGCCCTCTTTTTGTTGCAACACATCTCCCTGCATGAACTTACGCGCTTCTGGAATTTGGTCGAATATTTCAGCATAAATCTTCGTGGAAAGCAGAGCCTTCTTCTGAAAAACCTTACTAAAACAAGATGTAACTGTTTTTCTGTCGTCACGTTCCAAGTATCATATTCTCGCAATAGTTAAGTGCCTTTCGGCAGAATGGCGTTTTAAAGATACATACTAAAAGTATATTTTATAATTCCCAAGCAGATAAAGCACGGTGTTCTAGAAGCGTCAGAAATAATTCACGATAATGTCACGTCTCTGTTGTGGATCGCTGGTTTGCTCCGCCCATGAATTTAACTGGGAGCCCCCTGATGTCTGCACGATTTATCTGCCTGACATCCGTCCTAGCCCTGAGCGCAGTTCAGGCTTCGGCGGAGATGAATTTCAACCGTATTGCGTCTTTCCCTGTGGTCAAAAACATGGCCGAAGGCGAAGACACCAAGCGCGAAACCTCACCTGAGATCATCGCCGCAACAGCCGATGGTATGACGTTGGCCTATACCGACAGCCCGCTCGGCGCGTTGGGGCTGGTCGACATTGCCGACCCCGCCAACCCGCAGCCGCTGGGCAACATCGATCTGGGCGGTGAGCCGACATCCGTTGGCATCATCGGCAACACAGCTTTTGTCGGTGTGAACACTTCGCAAAGCTACACCGCACCAGCTGGTCATCTGGCCGCCATCGATCTGGCAACCAAGACCGAGCTTGCCCGCTGTGATCTGGGTGGTCAGCCTGACAGCATCGCCATCGCTCCGGATGCCTCTTTTGTGTCCATCGCAATTGAAAACGAGCGTGACGAAGACCTGAACGGCGGCCTGATGCCGCAAATGCCTGCCGGCAATCTGGTCATGGTTGGCCTGAACGACGGCGCGCTGGACTGTGCCGCCATGAAAATGGTCGACCTGACCGGTCTGGCAGAGGTTGCGCCTTCTGACCCAGAACCCGAATATGTCTCGATCAACGCTCTGGGTGAAACCGTTGTCACCCTACAGGAAAACAACCACATGGTTGTTGTTGCGCGTGATGGGTCCATCGTCAGCCACTTCTCGGCAGGTGCGGTGGATCTGGACGGCATCGACGCCACGGATGAACGCGGCAAGCTGGTGTTCACCGAAAGCCAGCAGGGTCGCAAGCGTGAACCCGATGCCGTAACCTGGATCGACAACACCCATTTCGCCACCGCCAACGAAGGCGACTACGAAGGCGGATCGCGCGGTTGGACCATCTTCAGCAAAGACGGCACCGTAGTTTATGACAGCGGCACCAGTTTTGAACATGCCATCGTGCAGATTGGCCATTACCCTGACAAACGCTCCGACAGCAAAGGGGTCGAACCTGAATCAGTGACCTTTGGCCAATTCGGTGACACGCCTTATGTGTTTGTTGGAGCTGAGCGCGCCTCGATTGTGGGTGTCTATGACGTCACCAATCCGGCGGCTCCGGTGCTGACCCAGCTTCTGCCATCGGGTGTTGGTCCCGAAGGATATGTGACTATCCCGTCGCGCAACCTGCTCATCTCGGCCAATGAAAAAGACCTGATCGAAGACAAAGGGGCCCGGGCCCACGTCATGATGTACGAGTTACAGGACACCCCGGCGGCATACCCACACCTGACGTCTGAAGGAACAGACGAGCTGATTGGCTGGGGTGCGATTTCCGGTATGGTCGCTGATGAAGACGGCACCATCTGGGCTGTGAACGACAGTTTCTACGGCTTCCAACCTTCGATCTTCAAGATCGACGCCTCCCAGACACCCGCCCGTATCACCGATGTGATCCGCATCACCCGCGACGGGCAGCCAGCGCAGAAACTGGATCTGGAAGGCATCACTCTGGACGGCAAAGGTGGCTTCTACGTTTCCTCCGAAGGCCGGACTGACCGGGTGATCCCACACGCGATTTACCACGTTCAGCCCGACGGCTCGATCAAAGCCAAAAAAGGTGAGATCGGTCTGCCTGCCGAGCTGATGGCCGTGGAAAAGCGCTTTGGCTTTGAAGGCATCACCAAGATTGGCGATACCCTGTGGATGGTTGTTCAACGTGAATGGAAAGACGATCCCAAGAACCACATCAAACTGGTTTCCTACAATCTGGAAACCAAAGAGTGGGGCGCAGTTCATTATCAGAAAGCCGAGCCAGCATATGGTTGGGTTGGCATGAGCGAGATCGTTGCCCACGGTGACTATGCCTATGTAATCGAACGTGACAACCAGCACGATTACCGCGCAGTCACAAAGAAGGTGTACCGCATCCCATTGACCGAAATGGTCCCCGCACCATTGGGTGGCGAACTGCCCGTTGTGTCCAAGGAACTGGTCCGCGACCTGCTGCCAGACCTGACATCAACCGGCGGTTACGTTTTGGACAAGGTCGAAGGCATGGCCATCTTGGCCGACGGCGAAGCCTTTATCTCGACCGACAACGACGGTGTAGACGACCACTCGGGCGAGACAATGTTCTTCTCGATCGGAAATGTCACCAAGCCCACGCATTAAACCCAATGCATTATTGGCAATAATCCAACCTATTAACCCCAATACATTTTAGTCAATTCGAGGTGCCCATTCCCCCGGGCACCTCTTTTTATTTTCCATACAGACCAAGAACTCGCTATCTGGATACGTTACAGGATATGTAATGCGTATGGCGGTAGATGATCAGCACTTGGCGGTGGCAGCGGCCCATGGCGATTCAGAGGCTTTTTCGGCCCTGCTCGGTCGTCACTATGATCGTGTCTTTGCGCTGGCCTTTCGCCTGACGGGCCAGCGCGCCGAAGCCGAGGATCTGACACAGGACATCTGCGCCGCTCTGCCTGATAAAATGACGAACTACCAGCCCAGCGCCCGCTTCACCACTTGGCTGTATCGCGTCGTGGTCAATGCAGCCCATGATCGCCGACGCCGTGCTGTCACCCGGACCAAGGCCGCCAGCGGTTGGGGGGATTGGGAGGTAGATCGTCAGGCCGCCATCGCCGAGACCAATGATCAACTTGACTGGCTCACCCGTGCCATGCGCGCCCTACCTGACGACCTGCGTGATACACTGGCACTGATACTGGACGACGTGACCCACGCCGATGCGTCAGAAATCCTTGGCGTTTCGCCCGGCACCATCAGTTGGCGGGTATCTGAGGCCAAAAAACACCTGCGCGCCTTAAAACAACAGGAGGACGCATCATGAGCGACCCCTTTGACGATTTTGATGATCTGAAAGCCGCGATGCAGGCCGCTACCCCGGCCCCAAATGTTGCGCGTAAAGCGGAAAACATCGCCTTAGCAGAAAAAAACTTCGCCACGCGCCAAGAAACGGCCAGGCAGCCCCGTTTCACCTCTGATCGCCCAAAACAGGGCTTGTTCCGAGGAGTAATTTCTATGCTGAATTCCATTTCCACCCGCCATGCCCTTACTGCAACAACCGCAATAGTGGCGATTGGCCTTTTTGTTTACCTTCCCACTCTGCAGCAAGGCCCAACGCCTGTGACGCTGACCGAAGCCGAAACGCGCAGCCGTTTAGCAGTCGACGATCAAATCGCCCAAGCGGCTCAGCAGGAGGCTGAAGAAACCGATGCACTAAGTGGTCAGCTGGTTGAGCCCCTTGCTGAAATTGCGGCAAGCCCCATGGCTGACATAGCAGCAACAAGGCCCGCAGCCCTGGAGCCAATGGCAGGTGTTCTTGCACCACCATCCGCGACCAAACGCATGCTCGCCCCCCCTCCTCCCGGGTATGACAATCGCGACCAATTCGCACTCCCCGAGGTGGACACCGAAGCCTACCCCGAAGCCGAGCCAAACGCGTTGAAGATAACCACAGAAGAGTCTGTCTCGACGTTTTCAATCGACGTTGACACGGCTTCTTATGCGATCCTGCGCTCTAGTCTGAATGCCGGTCAGCTCCCCAATCCAGAGCAAGTCCGGATCGAGGAAATGGTGAACTATTTCCCTTATGACTACACCGCGCCTCTGGATGAACTGCCGTTTTCGTCCCGCGCGACCGTGATCGACACCCCTTGGAACTCAGAAACACAATTGGTTCACATCGCGCTACAGGGCCAGAAACCCGCGCTTGACGCGCGCCCTCCTCTGAACTTGGTTTTTCTGATCGACACATCCGGCAGTATGGATGAACGCAATAAACTACCACTTCTGAAACAAAGTTTTCAACTAATGCTGGCTCAACTCCGCCCCGAAGATAAGGTCGCTATCGTTACCTATGCCGGGTCTGCGGGACAGGTGCTGGACCCAACCCCGGCAAGTGATCGGGCCACCATCATGGCTGCCCTCGATAAGCTGGATGCAGGCGGCTCTACTGCCGGTCAGGCCGGGCTGCAACAGGCTTATGCAACAGCCGAGGCCATGACAGAAGAAGGCGATGTCAGCCGGATCATTCTGGCCACTGATGGCGATTTCAACGTCGGCATCGATGACCCAGACGAACTGGAGGATTTCATCGCCAGAAAACGCCAGACAGGGACATATCTCTCGGTTCTGGGTTTTGGCCGCGGCAACCTTGACGATGCAACGATGCAGGCGCTGGCGCAGAACGGCAATGGCCAGGCGGCCTATATCGACACCCTGTCAGAGGCGCAGAAGACGCTCGTTGACCAACTCGGCGGCGCATTGTTTCCGATTGCCAACGATGTGAAAATTCAGGTCGAATTCAACCCGGCACAAATCGCTGAGTACCGGTTGATTGGCTACGAAACACGGGCTCTGAACCGCGAGGATTTCAACAACGATCGCGTTGACGCCGGCGAAATCGGCGCTGGCCACGCGGTGACCGCTCTTTATGAGGTCACACCGGTTGGCAGCCCTGCCCGGTTGAGTGACCCCTTGCGCTATCAAGCCGCGGAAGTGACCTCTGTCAGCGAAGAATACGGTTTCCTGCGGCTGCGGTATAAACGACCCGGGGAAGAGACCAGCGCGCTGATCGAAACTCCGATCCTGCCGGGCGGTGATGCAACATCTGACATGCAGTTTGCTGCAGCTATCGCGGGCTTTGGCCAGCTGCTACAAAACAGCCCCTACCTTGGCAACTGGTCCTACACCCAAGCAATTGATCTGGCCAATGCAGCCAAGGGTGAGGATGCGTTTGGCTATCGTGCCCAAGCAGTGCAACTGATGCGCCTGGCCGATACTCTGAGCCAATAACCGGCACAAACTTTCCTATAACAACGCAAAACCCCCTTGGTGGGCAACCAAGGGGGTCCAGACCGGAATAACTAGGGAAAGACGTTGCCCCGGTCTAACACGATCTCTGGCAGAAGATCGATCAGTTGACTGGCTTTGCCTCTACCATCTTGGAATTAGAGCTCTTTGTGGAAATTTCAATCCGACGCGGCTTCAGGGCTTCAGGCACTTCACGCTGCAAATCGATATGCAACATCCCATCCGCGTGGCTGGCGCCACTCACCCGCACATGGTCGGCCAAAGTAAAGCGGCGTTCAAAGGCACGAGTGGCAATTCCGCGATGCAGATAACTGCGTTCACTTTCGTCCGGCGCTTTCTTGGCAGTTACAATCAACCCGTTTTCCTTCACTTCCACGTTCAGGTCTGCCTCAGAAAATCCCGCCACGGCGATTGAAATACGATAGCTGTCAGCTGCTGTTTTCTCGATGTTGTAAGGGGGGTAACTGGGTTGCGCCACATCCGAGGTCAGGGCCCGATCCATCAGATCTGCGATCTGGTCAAAGCCAATAGAAGCCCGGTGCAGCGGTGCAAAATCAAAACTACGCATAAATATCATCCTCTTTCAGAGCGATAGGTGTTGAGCCCTCCCATACAAGGGACAGGCAATTTATCACCGGACCCCATCAGCGGCGATCCGATGGGAAAGAGGTATGCACATAGTTTCTGGTTTCAAGACGCACCGCGAAAGGATTGCTTCCAATCACATGCCGCTTAGTTTTTGATGAACTTAGCGCCTGTGTCGTTGCGCACATCACCCACCTTAACCCGGCCAACGCCAGGTGGCAGGCGACCTGCTGTGGCGACCCCGGTCATTTGAGCCTGCAGCAATTCCAATTCCTCCGCCAGCGCAGAGCCCAAAGACACCTGTTCACCATCGACCTCAGCCTTGGCAGAAACCACTGACACAATGCGCGGGTTGCCTCCATCAAAGGCAAACACGGGTGCCCCGGAGGAGCCAAAATCTACATCACAGGACATCACCAGCACGCCCTGCTGTCTTGACATCACCGAGCAAACTTCCTGCAAGGACGGCGCCTCGGATCGGTCATGCGCATATGAAACGATCCCAATACGAGCCCCTTTGCGCGGTCGCACATCGGTTTCAAACGGCGTGACTGTTGTGTTGCGAATTGGCCGTTGCAATTGCAACAAAGCGATATCGTTGCGCACACGGTCCGTCGAAACCTGACCGTCGTAGATGTATTCTGGATGCACCACGGCCCGGCGTACTGTACGATAGGCCGAGGCCCTGCCATTGCGCCAGCCCGCCAGAAACTCGATGGTATCAGGACGTATCGGGTTTTTGGTTTCACTATCAAACAGACAATGCGCCGCCGTTAACACCAAATCAGGTGCAATCAGCGCCCCGGTGCAAAACCCATCACCATTGACATCCAACCGCCCAACAGCTTGCCATTCGCGCCCAGCATCAAGGGTATCCATCCGCAACAGACCACTGTCTTGCGCGATCGCAGCCCATGGCATCAGGACCATCACACATACCACTATCCAATATCGCAAGATCTGCCTCCAACGTGCCTGTGAATCGCAAGGTAAAGGCGCCACAGGGCGAAATTACGGCAAACTGCAAACCAGTGCAGCCCCCGGCAGGAAATTTATTGAGACGTGATCAGCGCAACACAGGCACATCCGACGGGAGTTTGCCCGGCGCTGCTAGCGCAGGCGGTTGCGGCCCGCCTGTGGCCCAGTCCAGCAATTCAACTGTATGCAAGATCGGCAGTTCAGTCCCCGAGCCAATCTGCATCATGCAACCAATGTTCCCCGCCGCAATCAGATCCGGCGACTTGGCTTCCAGTGTTTTAACCTTACGCGCCTTCAACTGCCCTGAAATCTCAGGTTGCATCAGGTTATAGGTCCCGGCTGATCCACAGCACAGGTGACTGTCCGCCGGCTCCACCACTTTGAACCCTACCCGTTTCAGCAGGGTCTTGGGATGGGTCTTTATCTGCTGGCCATGCTGCAAGGAACAGGCTGCGTGATAGGCGACGGTTAGCCCCTTGTCTGCACCCACGGGCAGGTCCAACTGCATCAACAGCTCAGATATATCCATCGCCCGCTCGGACACCCGCGCCGCATCCGCCGCCAGCGCATCATTGCGGAACATATGACCGTAATCCTTGACCGTGGTACCGCATCCGCTGGTGTTGATGACAATGGCATCCAACCCGTCACCGTCCATCTCAGCCACCCAGGCCCGAATGTTCTTCGCCGCTGAGGCGTGGCTCTCATCCTCGCGCCCCATGTGGTGGGTCAGCGCACCGCAACACCCCGCGCCCTCGGCCACCACAACCTCGCAACCCAACCGAGTCAGCAGCCGAATGGTGGAATCGTTGATATCCGTATTCAGCGCCTTCTGCGCACAGCCCGTCATCAGCGCCACGCGCTTGCGGCGTGGTTCAGCCGGGGCAAAGCTTTGTGGATCATCATTGCGACTGACCGGAGAGATATGTTTCGGCGCCATCTCCAACATCGCCTTGAGCCTTGGGTCGGGCATCAGGCCGCGCAGAGGCCGCGCAATCTTGGCCCCCAACAGTGCCATTCGAAACCGTCCCGGATAAGGCAGGATTCGCGACAAAATCCAACGCAAGGCCCGATCCATGAATGGCCGTTTGTAATTCGTCTCGATATAGGCGCGCGCATGATCCACCAGATGCATGTAATGCACCCCCGATGGGCAGGTGGTCATACAGGCCAGACAAGACAGACAGCGATCAATATGCTTCACCGTCTTCTCATCCGGTACGCGGTTGTTTTCCAGCATATCCTTGATCAGATAAATCCGCCCACGCGGGCTGTCCAACTCATCGCCCAACACCTGGTAGGTCGGGCATGTCGCCGTGCAGAACCCACAATGCACACAGGACCGCAGAATCTCGTTTGAGCGTTCAATGGCTGGGTCGCTCAGCTGCTCTTTGGTAAATGTCGTTTGCATCTGATTATCCCATCAACCCGGTATTCAGGATCCCACGAGGGTCGAACTTCGCCCGCAATTCAGCTGAAATCGCCGCCAATGGTGCAGGCTCAGCCTGAAACTGCCCCAAACGGCCGCGCGTCTCAGCGCCCGCCCGCATCAGCGTCGCATGCCCCGGCACTGCTATACGAGCGCGCAAATCAGTGCCCGCTGGCACCAGTACCCAGATCAGCCCACCGCCCCAATCAAACTGGAGCGCCTCTGCCTGCAGCTGCTCCGCCAACTCGACCGCATCTGATGGCTTAACCGAGATACGCCAGACATCACCCGCGTTGCCATGAAATGCACTAACGTCGCGAATACAGCGCCACAGACTTTCACTATCATCGACTTGCTGCACTGCACCAAACCGCGCCAGATCCGCCACCAGCCGACCCACCCGATAGTCTACCGACCCAGCAAACCCTTCGATGCGAACATAGGCACGCCGTTCTACCGGATCATACGCTGCTCCCGTCACGTCAAACGGGGAACCCAAGGCCGCCGACATCACTTGCACCGCAACCGCAAGATCAACCCCTACAACAGCTACGGTCGCCGCCGCCTCAGGCATCGGCAGCACCTTGAACGAGACCTCGCTCAATACCCCCAACGTCCCATGCGCCCCAGCCATCAGCTTGACCAGATCATAACCGGTGACGTTCTTCATCACCCGGCCACCGTTCTTCACCACCTGGCCCATCCCATCAACAAACCGCACCCCCAACAGGAAATCCCGCGCCGCGCCACACTGGATTCGCCGAGGCCCCGAGACATTCGCAGCAAAAACACCCCCGATTGTCGGCTCTCCATCACTGCCCAACAGCCCACGATGATCCATCGGCTCAAACGCCAACCGCTGGCCTTGCTCGGCCAACAACGTCTCAATCTCGGCTACGGGTGTCCCCGCCCGCGCAACCATCGTCAAAGCACCCGGCTCATACAGCTCGACACCACTTAATCCTCGGGTGCTCAACACCTCCCCATCACTCGCAAACCCACGGGTGCCCCCACTCTGAATGCACAGCGGGCCACCCGCACCAGCAATCATTTCTACCAATTCTGTCTCGGATTTCGGCTGCAACATCATCTTCTTCATCTAGCCCTAAATATCCTGGGGGTTTGGGGGCAAAGCACCCGTTACTTGCTCAGCTCCACAGCGCGTCGCCCTTCGGTCACTGACAAGGGAAACACCTTGGCCGGGTTCAACAGCCACTGCGGATCAAACACATCTTTGACCTTCAACTGCGCTTCCAGATCCTCGGGGGAATATTGATGCAACATCAGGTCCCGCTTCTCGACCCCGACACCATGCTCACCGGTCAGACAACCGCCAACCTCAACGCAAAGCTTCAGGATATCGGCACCCATGTCCTCACACAGCTCCAGATCCCCCGGCTTGTTGGCATCAAACAGGATCAACGGGTGCATATTACCATCCCCGGCATGAAACACATTGGCCACCCCCAGCCCATATTGCTTACTCAATTCACCAATCCGCCGCAGCACATAGGGCAACTCGGTCACCGGGATCGTTCCATCCAGACACATGTAATCGTTGATCTGCCCCATCGCACCAAAGGCTGATTTGCGGCCCAGCCAGATCCGCCCAGCCTCATCCGCATCCTGCGCCTCGCGCAGCTCCACCGGATTATGCGACTTGGCAATCTCGATGATCAGCCCCAACTGATGATCAATCTCCGCCTCACTGCCCTCGACCTCGACAATCAACAGCGCTTCGCACATTGGGTATCCCGCCTTGGCAAAGGCCTCACAAGCCTCGATGCAGGGGCGATCCATGAACTCAATCGCTACCGGCAACACGCCTGCCTTTATAATATCGCTGACACAGGCGCCGGCGACCTCATTGCTGTCGTAGCCAATCAACACCGGCCGCGCACCCTCGGGCTTGCGCAAGATCCGCAAGGTCGCCTCGGTCACCACACCCAGCTGCCCCTCGCTGCCGCAGATCACCCCCAGCAAGTCTAAACCGCCAGCATCCAAATGCGCGCCGCCAATTTCAACAACAGTGCCATCCATCATCACCAAGGTCACGCCCATCAGGTTGTTGGTCGTGACCCCATATTTCAGACAATGCGCCCCGCCTGAATTCATCGCGATATTGCCAGCAATCGCACAGGCCAATTGCGACGACGGATCCGGCGCATAGAAAAAGTCCTCTTCCTCTACCGCTCCCGACACACTCAGGTTGGTACGCCCGGTCTGCACGCGGATGACGCGGTTGTCGTAATCCGTCTCCAGCACCTCGTTCATCCGAGCCACACCCAGAATAACCGAATCCGCCGTCGGTAATGCCCCTCCGGCCAATGATGTCCCCGCCCCGCGCGGCACCACTGGCACGCCCATCTGATGACAGACCCGCAGAACATCCGAGACTTCCTGTGTTGTCCGCGGCAAAACCACCAACATCGGAGGACACCGGTATGCTGTCAAAGCATCACATTCATACGCCCGTGTTTCAGCCTCATCCTGAATCAACGCATCCAGGGGCAAAACAGTGGACAGCTTAGCGGCCAGCTCAGCCTTACGCGCCAGAATCGCTGTATTCGGGGATGGCATTTGCATAGAGACTCTCCTTTGGTAAACTAATATTACCAATTTATACCCGCTGGCAAGAACCATATTGACACGTTAGGTTGGCCACATGAACTGGACCGAACGCCTCAGCCTATTTTCTTCCTTTGATTTGGTCGCCTTATGCCTTTTGATTGGGGGGTGGTTCTGGATCGGATGGCGTATTGAAAACACAGCCCCTACGCGCCCCTCTGTCTCGATCCTGATGGAGGACTTCCGCCGCGGCTGGATGCACCAGATGGTTACACGCGAACCACGGGTGTTTGACGCTCAACTGATTGGCAGTCTGCGCCAGGGGGCAACGTTCTTTGCCTCAGCTGCGATGATTGCCATCGGTGGCGGTCTCGCCCTGATCGGTAACACCGAACAGCTTGAAGGCGTGGTCAGCGATCTCACCCTTGGCAAAACCCCCGCCTTTGTTTGGGAGGTCAAACTGCTTCTGGTTTTAATGTTCCTTGCCAATGCATTTTTGAAATACGTCTGGGCCCACCGTCTGTTTGGCTATTGTTCGGTCCTGATGGCCGCGGTTCCAAACAAACCGGATGGCGACCAGGCCTACCCGCGCGCAGCCCAAGCTGCGGAAATCTGTATCAATGCCGCCCGCAGTTTCAACCGGGGTATGCGATCCACTTACTTTGCACTGGCGGCCGTCGCCTGGCTGGCCGGTGCCTTTGCCCTGATCTGCGCAACCGTGGTCACGTTGGCCATGCTTTACCGCCGCGAGTTTGCATCGCAATCGCGTGAAACGCTGTTGCGCATTCCGCCTGACACAACAATGTGAAATCGCATTTTACAGGACCCCGCTAGGGTGGTCACATGAAACAGATTCTCGCCCTGATACTCGCCACCGCCGCGATACCAGCTATGGCAGATGCTCCCCTGGTCGAAAATGTCAGGACACAAAACTCCAGCAGCGGTTGGAAATTTCACGTTACCCTGTCCCATCCTGACACCGGATGGGATCACTATGCCGACGGTTGGCGCGTGCTGGATATGAATGGCACCGAGTCGGGAATGCGAGTCCTCGGCCACCCCCATGAGCAAGAGCAACCCTTCACCCGTTCACTGAGCGGGGTACAGATTCCTGTGGGAACTCAGCAGGTCCAAATCCAAGCCCGCTGCCTAACCGATGGCTGGGCCTCGGAAACATATCTGGTCCGCCTACCGTAACAAGCCCGCGCTTCTTTTTGCCTAAAATACTCGCGCCGCAGGCACGCGCCATAAGGCGCGTCCGAATGCCCTCAGACCCGGTGATACGGGCTGCCACCCAAGATCGTCGCTGCGCGATAGATTTGTTCGGCCAGCATCACCCGCACCAGCATATGCGGCCAAACCATTTTGCCAAAGGATATCGAGAAATCGGCCTCGGCGCGCAGGCTAGGATCAATCCCATCGGCACCGCCAATGATCAGCGCCAAATCCTGTCGGCCAGTGTCACGCCATCCGGCCATTTTCTGTGCAAAATCCGGCGAGGACAGCACCTTGCCACGCTCATCGAGCGTACAGATCACCGCCCCTTTTGGCAGGGCCTTGCGCAATAGCGCCGCTTCGGCAGCCATTCCGGCGTTTTTCTTGTCTTCAACCTCGACCACCCGTGCGGGGCCCAACCCCAGGGCACGGCCACTGCGGTCAAACCGGGTCAGATAATCATCGATCAAGGTTTTTTCGGGGCCAGCTCGCAGGCGGCCAACAACACAGAGATGTACACGCATGCGGAGATACCCCAGCAGCGGCCCGAGCAAATGCACGGGCCATTACCATTTTCGAAGTCAGCTATTAGAAGTCAGCTATTAGCTATCTTCGCCAAGCCACATCTTTTCAAGCTGATAGAACTCGCGAACTTCGGGCCGGAAGACATGAACGATAACATCGCCCGTATCAATCAGCACCCAATCACCCGTGTCACGGCCTTCTGTTTTGCAGGTAAAGCCATAGTCCTGCTTGATCCGCTCAGCCAGCTTTTGCGACAAAGCAGACACCTGTCGGGTCGAGCGACCTGTTGCAACGACCATGTAGTCGCCAATTGCCGTTTTACCGCGCAGATCAATCTGCACCACGTCTTCAGCTTTATCTTCATCTAGCGATGCAAGAATGCGAGCCAGCAACTCTTCGCTACCTGGTCGAGTTTGAGCAGCCATTACGGGTGCCCCACTGTCAGCGGACTCAACCGCTTCGGATTCGGGTGACAGGACATCGTCCTCCTTTTTGGGCGCCGTCCGCCCCCCGGCGCTGGGGATATGGCAAAAATAGCAAGCCTCAGACCAGTTTTCAACGCGGCCGGTAAGATTTGAGGCGAATCAAGACGTCTCTGTGCCCGATCTGCACGGCTTAGTGAAGAGGGTAGCAGCCATGCACAGCGGGAAAACGCGCAATGTTTGCCATGTTTGCCGCAGTTGGGCCCGTCTTTACCACAGTTGGGCCGGGCGAACCCTTGATTGCCTAGGCCACCGCCTGTATCTGACAGCCATGATACCCGTATTGGCGCAAAAAATCGAACTGCAAGATCGCACCCGCCTGCGTGAGCGATTCTTTGGCGCCGCCCGCTCGGTTTTGGCCCGGCTATAACGCCTGCCCGCCCCTCAGCCAGCTTATTGAAAATACAAAACGGGAGAGGACCCCATGTCCCCCAAAACGCTCTATGACAAAATCTGGGATGCGCATGTTGCGCATGAAGCAGAAGACGGCACCACACTGCTGTATATCGACCGCCACCTGGTTCACGAAGTGACCAGTGCCCAGGCGTTCGAAGGTCTGCGCATGACCAACCGTACGGTACGCGCACCTGATAAAACGATCGCCGTGCCAGACCACAACGTGCCCACCACGCCAGACCGCGTCAACGGCATCGAAAACGAAGAAGGCCGCATTCAGGTTGCCGCGCTGGATACCAATGCCAAGGAATTTGGCATCCACTACTACCCAATGAACGACATCCGTCAGGGCATCGTACACATCGTCGGCCCAGAGCAGGGCTGGACCCTGCCCGGCATGACCGTGGTTTGCGGCGACAGCCACACCGCGACTCACGGCGCATTTGGCGCGCTGGCTCACGGCATCGGCACGTCCGAAGTTGAGCACGTTCTGGCCACCCAGACGCTGATCCAGAAAAAGTCCAAAAACATGAAGGTCGAGATCACTGGCAAGTTGCAGCCAGGTGTGACCGCCAAAGACATCACGCTGGCAGTGATCGGTGAAACCGGCACCGCCGGCGGCACTGGCTATGTCATCGAGTATTGCGGCGAAGCGATCCGTGATCTGTCGATGGAAGGTCGCATGACCGTCTGCAACATGGCCATCGAAGGCGGCGCCCGCGCTGGCCTGATTGCTCCGGACGAGACCACGTTTAAATACGTCAACGGCCGCGCCCACGCCCCTAAGGGTGCCCAGTGGGAAGCTGCGATGGACTGGTGGAAGACGCTCTACACCGACGAAGGTGCGGAATTCGATCTGGTCGTCACCCTGAAAGGTGAAGACATCCAGCCGGTTGTCACCTGGGGCACCTCGCCCGAGGACGTTCTGCCCATCACCGCCAAGGTTCCTTTCCCCGAGGACTTTACCGGCGGCAAAGTTGATGCGGTTAAACGTGCGCTTGACTACATGGGCCTCGAATCCGGCACCAACCTGACTGACATCGAAATCGACACTGTCTTTATCGGTTCTTGCACCAACGGCCGCATCGAAGATCTGCGCGCCGTGGCTGATGTGGTCAAAGGCAAAAAGATCAAAGATGGTATGCGCGCCATGATCGTTCCGGGCTCCGGCCTTGTTCGGGCACAGGCCGAAGAAGAAGGTCTGGGCGACATCTTTGTCGAGGCTGGCTTTGAATGGCGTCTGGCCGGTTGCTCTATGTGTCTGGCGATGAACCCCGATCAGCTGTCCGAGAACGAGCGCTGCGCCTCGACCTCGAACCGCAACTTCGAAGGTCGCCAAGGCTACAAGGGCCGCACCCACCTGGTGTCCCCAGCCATGGCCGCCGCTGCTGCCCTGACCGGCAAGCTGACCGACGTACGCGATCTAACCTAGTAATCGTGGCAGAGCTCTCCGATATCACATCCCGGCACGACGCGGCCATCGCAGCGATGGCGAAGCGACGTACCGGGAAATACGACCGTCCAGTAGTCGTCGTTTCTGATCTTGGTAAGTCAAAAAATCTTGAAGAAGAGCGCTCTGTTTTTAATGCTATTGGCCTAACTTTGGCATGCAAATTTGAGACTGGCGAATGGGACTATGAATTCTGTGATTGCGTGGCCAACGATCTTTGGTGGTTAATGTTGGATCGCTTGGACGCCCCACATGGAGAAAAAATTTCGTTGGCCGAAACCATGAGTAATGTCTTTTTTGCTTTCGATGATGGTGAATATCGCCGTCCAGGAGACCCAAAAGATCTAGACCCAATAGCTTTTTACACGGTTCCAGAAATCAAACGAATTCTCTCCCAACACACGGAGAGTAAATCTGAGGAGTCCATAAATGGACAAGTTTGAAAAACTTCAGGGCATCGCTGCCCCTATGCCGTTGGTCAATATCGACACCGATATGATCATCCCAAAAGTTCACCTGAAATCGATCAAGCGGACCGGTTTTGGCAAGAACCTGTTCGACGAGATGCGGTTCAACCGTGATGGCACCGAGATCGCTGATTTCGTGCTGAACAAACCGCAGTACCGCGACGCTGACATTCTGGTGGCCGGTGACAACTTTGGCTGTGGCTCATCACGCGAGCACGCGCCTTGGGCGATTGCTGATTTTGGTATCAAATGTGTGATCTCGACCTCATTTGCTGACATCTTCTTCAACAACTGCTTCAAGAACGGCATCCTGCCAATCGTCCTGCCACAAGAGCAGGTCGACATCCTGATGGCTGACGCTGAAAAAGGCGCAAACGCACGGATGACCGTGGATCTGGTAACCCAGGAAATTACCACATCCGATGGCGATGTGATCAAGTTCGACGTGGATGCCTTCAAAAAGCACTGCCTGCTCGAAGGTCTGGATGACATCGGCCTGACCATGGAAAAAGCGGCTTCGATCGACACCTTCGAAGAAAAGGCCGCTCAGTCACGCCCTTGGGTCTGACCTGCGATTTGCCAAAGACACACAAAAGGCCGCTCAGAAATGGGCGGCCTTTTTTAGTATTGTCTCTGACAGATCAGTTGCTCGCGAAGACTTCCCCGGCGTGAACACCTTCCATCGTCATGGTAAATTCACCCGCAGCCTGTTTTCGAACCTCAGCAATCTTTTCCTGAGCAGCGGCAGCGGTTGCAGCATCTGAATACTGTGTAATCACACACATGGTTAAATCACCGGTGCGTACCATCTGCACACCTGTTGCCCCAACTGACATAACCAGCGGAACGTATTTTTCATTTGCAGTAGCGATCATTTCGTCTGACATTTCTTCGGCAGACCAAAGGGTCAAAGTAACGTAAGCCAATACTCGTACTCCCTAAAAACACAGCGAAACAGAATCGCTGAATGGCCGACCTTAACACATTCACAGAACCTGCCCGACCGCCAAGCAGAACACCTTCGCCGTTATGCAAAAACCTTCGGTAGCTTTCCCCCTGCCACTATGGGTAATGTCAGCCCACCCAGGGTCTTGATCCCAATAGAAATGCAGGGTCCGCTTAAAAGTTTTTTGATTTTCAGGAGAAATATAATGTCAGACTCGGTGAAATGGATGTTGCTAGGCGCTCTATCGCTGTTCTTTAGCATTCTGGTTTTGGGCAATACCGTCATTGCAACCATGGCAGTCACCACCCTGACAGGTGCGATGTTGATGGTGTCTGGTGTGTTCCAGGTCATCGGTGGTTTTTCCAGCACCGAATCGACAGGCAGCAAGATTTTTGGCATCCTGATGGGACTTCTGATGGGTTTTCTCGGCACCAACTTTCTGTTCAACCCACTGCAGGGCGCCATTTCCCTCACCATGCTAATACTCATCCTTTTGATCTCTAGCGGCATTGTCCGATTGATCTTTGCATGGAAGATGCGCAGCACCGTATATTTTTGGCCAATGATCCTGTCTGGTGCAATTTCTGTACTGCTGGCTGGCTATATCTGGACCAATTTTGCTGCCGCCTCTTTGACTTTTCTGGGCATAATGCTGGGCATCGAATTGATGATGAACGGGTTCAGCCTAATTGTCATTGGGCTCTCAAGCCGCAGCCAGAGAGACTGAACCAGCCAATTGAGTCCACACAGCGTACCGGGCCGTCAGTTCAACTGGCGGCCCGGTAAGCCCTATGGGTCTCCTCAGGGTCGCCACAACATATAGTGCGCAAAGCTAGATACCCCTAAATACTGAGGTTTTCATGATGCATTCTCGCACCACTACTCCCACCATAAACCCTACCAACGGCGGTATTTGCTGCTCAGATCTTGAGGGGAATCGTGAAACAAGGCACAAATAGGGCGCAAATGAGGCACAGCGATCCCAGACCACCGGGGTTGCGTCAAAGTGGAACAAAGGTTCGGCAACGTATCGACCTGTCCAGTTTGAAGGGAACGAACAGTGTTAGCACGCATAACAGGCGCAGCTATGCGCGGTATACTTGTGGCATTTCTAATTGCCATGCCGTCATTGCTACTGCCAAATTTCGCAACGGACTCTGCTGAGATCGTGGCCTTAATGGCCCTACTCGGAGGCATATTGACCTTTGCCGAGTACTATTCCAACTTCCCCAGCTTCATTGAATTTCGCGAAGCACCACCGCTAAACCGGATGCGGTTCATATCCTTACTGGTGACCATCGGAATTCTGAGCCTGATGGCACGTCACCCATTTGAACCCACAGGCCTCACAACCCTTATCCACGGCATGGGTAGTAAACTTGGGAACGCGCTGGATTTCTCATACTCACCTGTGCATCTGGTCACACTGATTATGCCGCCACATGCATCAGCCGAAACGGTGAGCATGGTCCGGGCGGCAGCAGGCCTTGCCTATGTGATCGGACTGATCAGTGTTGCGGTCTTCTTCTTCACGATCCACATCCGCAATTGGCCCGTCGCCAATGGCGCCTTCAACGTCTGGGTAAATTTACCCTTGTTTGATCCAACCACAGGTGGCGATGTCGTACATCGACTGCAACGTGATGGCCGGATCAATTTGATATTCGGCGTATTGCTCCCCTTTGCAATTCCTGCGGCAGTATCCGCATTGTCAGCAGTATTCGACCCAGCGGTCCTAAGTCATCCGCAAACTCTGGTCTGGATGATCGGCGCATGGGGGTTCCTGCCCACATCCTTGGTGATGCGCGGAATGGCAATGTTGCGGGTGGCAGAGCTGATCGAACAAAAGCGCCGCCGCGCTTATGCAAACGCTGAGGCTATACAAACAGCATGAGGTGGCTGGCCGCACTTCTGCTGCTGTCTCTTACCACGCCAAGTCATGCCGACACCCTACGCATTGCCAGCTTCAACACGGAATTGTCCCGCGACGGCCCTGGTCTGCTTTTCCGGGACATAGAGCGCGGTAACGACCCCCATATCAGCGCAGTCGTGCAGACGATCGCCGGCGCGCATCCAGACGTGCTAGCCCTGCAAGGCATAGACTGGGACTATGAAGGTCGGGCGCTGAATGCGCTGCAAAGCCAATTGCAAAAACATGGTGTGCATTATCCGTATCTTCTCGCCCTACAACCAAACTCGGGGCTGGCCAGCGGTCTTGATCTGGACGGCAATAACCAGTTTGGCGAACCTCGAGATTCGCAGGGTTATGGCACATTTACTGGCCAAGACGGCATTGCTGTACTGTCACGCCTGCCTATAGACGACGCTTTGGTGCAGGACTTCAGTTCGCTGCTGTGGCGTGATTTGCCCGGCGCCCTACTCCCGCAATACCCCGATGGGACCCCATTTCCATCAGCGCAGGCTCAGGCCGTACAGCGCCTTTCCAGTACAGGCCACTGGGTAGTGCCACTGACCCTACCTAATGGAGAACGGTTGAACCTGCTGACATTTCAGGCTGGACCTCCTCTTTTTGACGGACCCGAGGATCGCAACGGTCGGCGCAACCACGATGAAATCCGCCTTTGGCAACTACTGCTCGACGGCGACCTGGGCCCGGTGCCCGGATCGCCCTTTGTAATTGCAGGTGGCGCTAATCTGGATCCAGACCGCGGCGATGGGCGGCGCGAAGCCATTCGGTCATTGCTCGTTGAGCCAAGACTACAGGACCCACGTCCCTCCAGCGCCGAAGCAGACATCAACACTGTGCAATGGAAGAACGCCGGACGGATGCGGGTAGACTATGTTTTGCCCTCTGCAGACCTGAAGGTGCTTGATGCTGGTGTTGTCTGGCCACCTGTTTCAGGTCAAGCCGGGGTTGCGTCCAGTCGTCATCACCTGGTTTGGGTGGACATTGCGCTCGACCAACCCTGAGGGCAAAGCTGCATCAAGTGCGACATCGAGTGGGGTTTGCCGCAAATCAGGCAATAGGCGCTCAAGCAAGGTCCCATCCAGACGGTGGGCCGTATCCCATAGATAGCGCATTTCCAGCAGACACCGCCCCATAGGCCAAAACGGTCGTGCCAGCTGCAATGGCCACCAGGACATGGACTTCAGTTGCACAGGTCGCGCGACTGCGCCATTCACCGCATCAAACATTTGCTGTCCGGTCAACGTATACCCGGAAAAGGGAATATCGGCATAAACCGGCAGCACGTCACGTTTCTCAACCAAACCCACCACAGCGCGCGCCAAGTCCGGCAAATAGGCCCAGGCATGCGGCACATCGGTTTTCCCCGGATAGGTAAAACGACCCTTAGCCAAATCTTTGGTCAGGATCAGGTCAAACCAATTGCCCGAGGCCTCAGTGTCAAGAAAATCACCTGACCGCACCACAATTGTAGAGACGCCAGAGCGTTTATAGGCAGCCTCCATTTCAACACGAATGCGACCCAATGGGTTTTTCGCGCGATGCGAGGTATTTTCCGACCAGGGGCTGGGCGTGTCTTCGCCAAACACATATACATTGCCCGGCACAACAACTGTTGCCCCATTCGCCCGCGCTGCTGCAATGACCTGCGCATGCAACTCGGGCACCTGTTTCGCCCAGTCAGGATAAGCCGGGTTCCACCCGTTTATGATCACCTGCACACCAGATGCTGCATCCATCAGATTGCCATGGGTGCGGTCAAAATGCTGGACCTGCCAGCCTGCTTCAGAAAATGCAGTTGAACAGGCCCGGCCAAACCGGCCACTCGCGCCAAGTATCAAAACACTACGGGTCATAACTCAGTCTCCAAATTGCTATTGGTGACACATTATCCATTCAATATACGCAGGGGGATTGCCGAAATACGCAGGTCATGTATTCATAATTGAATGAGTCAAACACCTCCTCTTCCCGATTGGTCGTTGATCCAGAGCTTTCTTGCTGTCGCGGAAACAGGCTCGCTTTCCGGTGCGGCGCGACGGTTAAACCGTAGCCAACCCACTTTGGGACGCCATATTCAGAGCCTTGAGCAGGATCTCGGCAGTCAGCTGTTCGAACGCCATGCCCGCGGCTTGCGCTTGTCCGCTGATGGCACCCGGTTGCTGCCTATGGCGCAACAGATGAATGCGCAGATGAATGCGATTGCGCTAAACGTTGCGGGGCAGTCGCAACAGCTGCAAGGAACGGTACGCATTACCGCCAGTGTATTTGCCTCCCATTACCTGCTGCCGCCAATCCTGGCCCACATCCGAAAAGAAGAACCGCTGATCGAACTGGAACTGGCCCCCTCTGACAGCAGCGAAAACCTGCTTTTTCGTGCCGCTGATATCGCGGTGAGAATGTACAGGCCCAGCCAACTCGATATTGTGACCCGCCACGTTTGCGACCTACCGTTGGGTATATTTGCCGCACAGAGCTACCTGTCACGCAGAGGTTCCCCCAATACACCCGATCAATTGCGCGAGCATGATCTGGTTGGTTATGATTCAAACGAGCTGATCTTGCACACCACCCGCTCACTTGGCTGGTCGATGGAGCGCAGCAATTTTGCGACACGCTGCGATAATCAGGCAACCTACTGGCAGCTGGTCCGGGCTGGCTGCGGCATCGGGTTTTCTCAATGTAACGTTGGTCGTGCAGATCCACTGGTAAAAGAGCTAGATCTAGGAATTGAGATCCCCCCGCTACCAGTCTGGCTCGCAGCACATCAAGCCATGCGGCAAACTCCTCGGATCGCCCGTGTCTGGTCACTGCTGGCCAAAGGCCTGCAACAGGCTACACCTTTGCCCTAGCCCCCCCGTTCACCTTCGCGCGTTATTGACCCTGCGGACCCTAGCGGGTACCTCCGGTACAACCGATTTCAAGGAGTATCCGCATGTCCAACCCTTCGATTCTGATTCTGCCCGGCGACGGCATTGGCCCCGAAGTCATGGCGCAAGTCACCCGGATCATCGACTGGTATGGCGAAAAGCGGGACCTGGCGTTCGATGTCAGCACCGACCTTGTTGGCGGCGCCGCCTATGACGCCCACGGTGTTCCGTTGCACGACGACACAATGGCCAAAGCCATGGAAGTTGACGCCGTTCTGCTCGGTGCTGTAGGTGGCCCGAAATACGACGATCTGGACTTCTCGGTGAAGCCCGAACGCGGCCTTCTGCGCCTGCGCAAGGAAATGGATCTGTTCTCCAACCTGCGCCCCGCCCAGTGCTTTGACGCCCTGGCTGATTTCTCCTCGCTAAAGAAAGAGCTGGTCGCCGGTCTGGACATCATGATCGTGCGCGAACTGACCTCGGGCGTCTATTTCGGCGAACCCCGCGGCATCTTCAACGAAGGTAACGAGCGCGTCGGCATCAACACCCAGCGCTACACCGAGTCTGAAATCGAGCGCGCAGCCCGTTCGGCCTTTGAACTGGCCATGGTCCGCAACAAAAAACTCTGCTCGATGGAAAAAGCCAATGTGATGGAGAGCGGCATCCTGTGGCGTGAAGTTGTCACGCGTGTGCACGCTGACTACCCCGAGGTTGAGCTGTCGCACATGTACGCCGACAACGGCGCCATGCAGCTGGTCCGCGCACCGAAACAGTTCGACGTGATCGTCACCGACAACCTGTTCGGCGATATCCTATCCGACTGCGCAGCCATGCTGACCGGCTCGCTGGGTATGCTGCCCTCTGCCTCGCTTGGTGCCCCAATGGACAATGGCCGCCCACGCGCCATGTACGAACCTGTACACGGCTCTGCCCCGGACATCACCGGTCAGGCCAAGGCCAACCCAATCGCCTGTATCCTCAGCTTTGCTATGGCCCTGCGCTACAGCTTTGCCGAAGGCGCCGAGGCTGACCGCCTAGAGGCCGCTGTTGAATCCGTGCTGGCCGACGGTGTCCGCACTGCTGACCTGCTTGGCGAAGAGGGCGTAACACCCGTCTCGACCAGTGAAATGGGCGACGCTGTTCTGGCTGCACTGGACGCCAGCCTGTAAAATTTAGCTTCGTGCTACCAAAACTTGGCCCCGCCTGCATAAGTCAGCGCGGGGCTTTTTGTTACTGGAACATTCGACACAACGGAGACAGCTATTGGTGACACAGTGTTTGCCGGATTCACGATAGCTGCTTAGCACTGTAATTCATCTCAGGTCATTCACCCCACCGCCTTTTCCAGGCTCGCGCTGCCATTCAAGTATGTTTCGAATCCCGCTCTTTTATTTTTTCATATATGAGCGTCACAGTTAGCCTGTAGACTTACCCCAACAACCTTGACCGTATGCCACAACCCAAAACCACTGGTGACCTATGAACCTGAAAGCTGCTGTGCTGGCTCTGCTGGGCTATGCCATTTTCTCGACCCACGACGTGGTGGTCAAATATTTGGGGGCCAGCATGTCCCCTTTTCAGCTGGTGTTTTTTAGCAGCCTGCTGTCGTTTCCTCTGGTTACGCTGATGTTGATCAGAGATCCGGCACACGGCAACCTGCGGCCGCAGCATCCCTGGTGGATGGCCCTTCGGTCTATAGCGGTGTCCCTGGTACCTGCCAGCGCCTTCTACGCGTTTTCTCAACTGCCACTGGCCCAGGCCTATGCTCTATTGTTTGTAACCCCCCTGTTAGTAACCTTGCTGTCCATTCCTGTTCTAAGGGAACAAGTTGGACTGCCCCGGATGCTAGCCGTTGTTCTTGGATTCATAGGTGTCATGGTCGTTCTGCGTCCTGGCGGTACCGAATTCGGCTGGGGGCATGCCGCGGCACTTTTGGCCGCATTCGGAAACGCTCTGCAATCTGTGATCTTACGCAAAATTGGCACCCATGAACGCCGGGTGGTCCTGATGATCTACCCGCTTATGACCACCTTTGTAGCGATGGGAATCGCGTTGCCCTTCGTTTATGTACCGCTTGAAGCATCGGCACTGGGCGGCCTTGTAGTTGTTGCCATATTTGGCTTTTTCGCCACCCTATTGATGGTTAGCGCCTATACCCTCGGCGAGGCCGTGATCGTCGCGCCGATGCAATATTCACAGATCATCTGGGCCACCCTGTTTGGATTTTTCCTGTTCGGAGAGGCCATCGATCTCAGCACCCTTCTGGGAGCGGGAATCATTATCGCCAGTGGTATTTTCATCGTCATCCGCGAGGCCTCGGGCGGCCAGTCACGCAATACCCCAGTGCTGCAAACCCGGACCCGTGGCTACACCTCTGGGGGCGTCAATATCTCGCTGCTGCTAAAACGGAAGTCGAACAAATAAACTCTCGATATTAGGCTTGCATATCCGCTTCGAAGCATCTATTCCGCCCTCACGGTCGGGCTATGGCGCAGTCTGGTAGCGCACCTGTTTTGGGTACAGGGGGTCAGAAGTTCGAATCTTCTTAGCCCGACCAATTTTCCCTACAAAGACCAGCTTATGCCGGTACTCACCCACGGCATCCGGAACCCCGGATGCTGATCGGTGTTGCGAGAACCGGAATGCACATTCCAGACTTCATTGCCGGGCGATCCACGGAATGACATTTGGAACCTGCCAGCCCTAGATCATCGACCAGAAAATGACCTAGTGCGGATCTTTCACAGTGCGGGCTGAACTGGTGTAGATTTCCGACTCTGCGTAATAGTCATCAAACCCAATTCGCTTTCGCAAATCACCAAAATCCATCAAGCTGTCGCGTGGTTGATCTTTCGCCAGCTGCTCCAACGTCTGAACCATCGCCCGCATTGCTGCTGACATCAGCGTCAGCGGATAGGCCGCGATGCGATACCCGATATCCTGCAGCACCTCGCGCGACAGATCAGGTGTTTCGCCGCCTTCGACGATATTCGCCATATTGGGTGCATCCGTCGCTGCACAGATCTCACGCATTTCAGCTTCGGACCGTGGTGCCTCGACAAATAGAATATCCGCCCCCAGTTCACGAAACTTTTGGGCCCGCGTCAGGGCCTCAGCCAGACCATGCTCATGACGGGCATCAGTACGAGCCAGGATCAGGATATCCGCCCCTGATTCGCGCGCATCCACCGCGGCGCGGATCCGGTCATAGGCTTCCTCGCGGCCGACCACTGCCTTACCCGGCGTATGGCCGCAGCGTTTGGGCGCCAGCTGGTCTTCGATCATGACTGCCGCACAGCCCGCTGAGGCCATGCCTGCCACCGTGCGCCGCACATTCATCGCATTGCCATACCCGGTGTCGCCATCCCCAATCATTGGGATCGACACCGCGCCAGCAATGTTACGCGCATGATCCACCACTTCCCCATAGCTCATCAAACCCAAGTCAGGTGCGCCAATGCGACTGGCCGAAGCTCCAAACCCAGTCATGAAGGTCAGCGGAAAACCGGCCTGCTCAACAAGTTTGGCTGAGAGTGCATCATAGGCACAGGGCATGGTGTGCAAACGAGGTTGCGCCAGAAGGGCACGCAGTTGGTCAGCAGGAGTTGTCATGGCAATCACAGTTTGAAAGGAATGTAGAGGGCGAGGTCAGGAACCAAATACAGGATCACAACACAGAGGAACATCAGCAGCAGGAATGGTACCGCACCGCGTGCCACATCTCCCAGCGTTGCACGGGCTACCGATTGGATCACGTAAAGGTTCAGGCCGACCGGAGGAGTAATCAGCGCCGCTTCGACCATCAGCACCATGAAGATGCCAAACCAGATCGGGTCAAAACCCAGCCCCATGGCAGCGGGCAACAAAACTGGCGTCATGATCAGCACCATTGACAGCGCCTCAAGAACCAGCCCCATCACCAGCAAAATCAACGCCACCAGCACCACGAATCCGACCGGGCTGCTAACCGCATCGGACAAAAAGGCGCTAATGTCCTGAGGAATGCGGTACAGGGTGATGGCTTTGCCAAACACTTTGGCCCCGGCGACGATCATCAAGATCGCAACTGTGGTGGCCATAGCGTCTTTGGTTGCTTCCCAAAACTGTGGCCAAGAGAGTGTGCGCAGCACCAGCACGGTAATCACCACAGCGCCAGCAAAGCCAATTGCCGCTGCCTCGGTTGGGGTAAAAGCACCGCCATAGATACCGGCGACAACAACCGCCGCCAGCGCCATAGATGGAAAGGCGCGCAGCGTCGCGTGGCTGCGTTCTGGCCAACTGGCCTTCTCTGACCGCCCCATACCCCGCATTGACGCATAGACCATAGCGTAGCCGCCAAACAGCACCAGCAGCAGCAAGCCGGGCCCGACCCCAGCCAGGAACAGAGCAATCACTGATTCTTCGGTAACAAAGCCATAAACAATCATCGGGATCGATGGCGGGATGAGAATGCCCAGAGTACCGCCCGCCGCGAGCAAGCCAAAAACAAAACGCTTTTCATAGCCACGTTTCAGCATTTCGGGAATAGCTACGGTGCCGATCGTGGCTGCAGTGGCCACTGATGACCCCGAGATAGCCGCAAACAACCCGCAGGAAATCACCGTCGCAACAGCCAGCCCACCGGGCCAGTGGCCAACCCAGGCCTGTACAGCCGCGTATAGGTCTCTCCCCACTCCCCCTTTTAGCAAGACGTTTGACATCAACAGGAACAGCGGCACCGCCAGCAAGATAAACCCATCCAGCGTAGAGAGTATGGCCTGCGGTGCCATCAGCGGCGAAAACCCACCAACGACCAACATCGACAGGCCCAGCCCCCCCAATGCAAAGGCCACAGGAACACCCAACAGAAGCAGTGAAAACAGCGCCAGAAGAATCAGGAATACGGTAATCATTCATGTTCTCCTTCGGCTACTATTTCTCCTCGTGCAGCGCGTAAAACTTCAATTAGAGACTGAATAAACAACACAGCAAAACCAAAAGGCACGGCCAGTTCTACAATCCAGATCGGCAAGTCCAGCATAGAGCCTGTTGTGCGGCCTCTCACGAAACTTTCATGGAAGATCTTCCAGCCGTAAGCCCCTACAATTGAAGAAAATACCGCAACCGCTGCCATAGCAAAAACATCCGCAACGATGCGGCCAGATCGTGGCAAATGACCAATCACAGCGGTAATCCGGATATGTCGCCGCTCCCGCAGGCACCAAGGAGACGCAATCAGGGCGCCCCAGATCAAGCAACCTTGGCTTAACTCCGCAGCCCAAATCGTTGGGTTAACAAAGAAATAACGCGCCGCAACTTCGTAGGTGAGCATGATCCCGGCGACGACAAACAGAATCGCAGCCAGCCAGGCAAGCATGGTGACAAACCGGTTGAACATAGTCTTTTAACTTTCGGATTTTGAACAGCAAAAGGCCGGACCAATATTCAAGTCCGGCCTGATCTTTAGTTCAAGCTTAGTACTGCTCTGCTGCCGATAGGATCTGGGCGCCCAGATCGCCAGTTTTGGCGCGATATCCGTCATACACCGAAGCCGAGGCTGCTTTCCACGCGTCGATCTCTTCAGCGGTTGGGTGATAGACATTCATGCCTGCTTCCTCAGCTGCGGCATAGGCGCCAGCTTCGATCTCAGTCACCTTGTTGCGCACGGTCAGTTCTGCCATCAGCGCCGCGTCGCTCATGACCTTCTGATGCTCTGCAGACAGGCCATTCCACCAGTCAGTATTGGCTACAACGATGAATTCAATGTCTGCATGATTGGTCACGGTGATAGTGTCCATCACCTCCCACAGCTTGCGGGATTTAACACCAGATACGCCTGTCATACCAATGTCGACTGTACCACGCTGATAGGCGAGGTACTGCTCTGAACCCGAAATCAACGTCGGTGCGCCACCCGTTGAGGTGACGAAATCACCTAAGGTTTTACCAAATACGCGTGCTTTCTTTCCAACCATATCAGCTGGTGTTTTGACTGGGCCATCTTTGGACAACATAATCGCCCCGCCATAGGCCTGCCACCACATCACTGTAGACCCTGTTTCTGCAATGGCGGCATCAATTGGCCCACGCACATCACTACCCGGCGCGGTCGCTTTGCGTACTTTTTCTTCAGAATTGAACAGGAACGGCATATAGAACACGTCCACTGCGGGTACATCGCCAACGTAACGAGTCAGTGAAGCAACGCCCATTTCGATTGCACCAGATCCAACAGCGGCTGGAACTTCTTTGTCTTTGTACAGTTGCGCACTGTCATAAATCTCGACCGCGATTTCACCATTGGAATTTGCTTCGACCTCGGACTTGAACAGCGCAAGGTTTTGACCCAAATGACTTTTCAGCGGCAGTTGCAGTGAAATACGTGCGGTCACATCCGCTGCAAAACCTGGCACCGCAGTACCCAATGCCAGCGCGATACCCGTAAGTGTTGATGTCAGTTTCATAAAATTTCCTCCCAGAAAATTAGGAGGCATGATTATCAATCGTCTATTAGCCGTCAAGCACCCTGACAAAGTGGTCGAATAGCGCACGCAAAATTGGGTTCTTCCACGCCTTTTTCCATACAGGTACACATTGTACCAATGTATCAATCACGATTGTATCAAGAAGGGGTGCTCTTGTACTGCATATGGCAGATACATTGCTCTGCATGGTCGCTCTATTGAGTCAACTCATCCGTAGATTGTACCGAATCAAAGTACAGCCATTAACCAATATCAATTTACCGTAAGAGTCCAAACCAAAAAACAAGACCTCCCTCACCTTCGTTGTTGACTCAAAAGTTCATTTGAACGCAATGTGAATTCATATGAGCGTTACATAAGCGCTCTATGCTGCTTTAAGTGGGCACATGAACCCACACATATTACAATTCAGGGGACCAGACCGCGGTTCAGATGAACGTGGTACCGGTCGTAGGAGATCGAAATGAAACTGAAATCAATTCTTTCGGCAACCACGGTTCTTGCCATGGCTGCTACCACTGCTGCGGCTGACAAGGCCGAAGTACAGTTCTGGCATGCCATGGGCGGCCAACTGGGTGAGATCGTCGATAAATTTGCTGCAGACTATAACGGTGGCTCCGATAGCTGCCAGATCAACGCTGTCTACAAAGGCAACTACACAGAAAACATGACAGCTGCCATCGCGGCCTTCCGCGCCGGTGAACAGCCGCACATCGTGCAGGTATTCGAAGTTGGCACAGCGACTATGATGGCCGCTGGTGAAAAGGGCGCGATCTATCCTGTCCACGAACTGATGGCTGACGCCGGCGTTGACTTTGACCAGTCGGCCTACCTGCCCGCCGTTGTGTCCTACTATACCGACACTGATAACAAGCTTCTGTCGATGCCGTTCAACTCGTCAACTCCGGTTCTGTGGTACAATAAAACCGCCCTGGACGCTGCTGGTGTTGCTGTTCCAACCACATGGGATGAAGTCGAAGTTGCGGCCCGCGCACTAAAAGAAAGCGGCGTAACCAAACCATTCTCGTTTGGCTGGCAGTCCTGGTCCAACATCGAAAACTATTCAGCCTGGCACAACCTTCCGGTTGGGTCCGAAGAGAACGGTTTTGCCTCGTTGGAAACCGAATTCACCTTCAACAACGAAGCTGTTGTAAACCACATTCAGCGTATTGCTGACATGGGTAAAGAAGGCACATTTGTTTACGGTGGCCGCCGTGGCGATAGCCGTGCCCAGTTTGTGAATGGTGAAACAGCGCTCTGGATCAACTCCTCGGCCTATTATGGTGGCTTCAAGAAAGACATCACCGAGTTTGAATTTGGTCAAGCCATGTTGCCACTGGATACAGCTGTAGCAGACGCCCCGCAGAACTCGATCATTGGCGGCGCAACCCTGTGGGTTCTGCAAGGTCACGAGTCACCCGAATACGCCTGCGTTGCTGACTTCTTCCAGTTTGTGTCCGCTGCCGAGCAGCAGGCATATTGGCACCAGGAAACCGGTTATGTGCCGATCACCAACGCTGCCTATGACCTGTCTCAAGAACAGAAGTTCTATGAATCAGATCCTATGACTGACACAGCCATCAAGCAGCTAAGCCTGAACACCCCGACCCCAGCGTCAAAGGGTGTGCGCTTTGGTAACTTTGTGCAGGTCCGTGACATCATCAACGAAGAGTTAGAAGCTGTCTGGTCGGGTCAGAAAGACGCGCAGACTGCGTTGGACGAAGCGGTTGCACGTGGCAATAAGCTGCTGCGCAAGTTCGAAGCTGCCAACAAGTGATAGCCTAGATTATCAGGCTCGGGAGGCCCCCTGCAGGGCCTCCCATTTTTCAAGACTTCCCCCAAAGGTTCCCCCGCATGCAAAAGCGTGTCGTCTTTCGCTCTCGGCTGCTGCCCTATCTACTGGTCCTCCCGCAGATCGCGATCACCCTCATTTTCTTCTTCTGGCCAGCCTATCAGGCGCTGGAAAGCTCCTTCTTCATCGAAGATGCGTTTGGCTTTTCACGTCAATGGGTTGCGATGCAGAACTATGTCGAACTGTTCCAGGACCCTAGCTATCTTCGCTCGTTCAAAACCACACTGATCTTTGGTGTCTCGGTTGCCGTGATGGCGATGTCGATTTCACTAGGGCTGGCCGTGGCGGCAAACCGGGTGGTTAAGGCCGCGACCGGATACCGGACCATGCTGATCTGGCCCTATGCGGTGGCCCCTGCCCTGGCTGGTGTGATCTGGTACTTCCTGATGAATCCCTCTTTGGGCATTGTGGCCTATTGGCTAAAAAATGTTGGTGTCGACTGGAACCACTACTTGAATGGGGATCAGGCACTGTTGCTGGTGATCGTCGCCGCCGCATGGAAGCAGGTGAGCTATAACTTCCTGTTCTTCCTCGCCGGGCTGCAATCGATCCCAAAATCCTTGATTGAGGCCGCAGCCATTGACCGTGCCGGACCTGTACGCCGGTTCTGGACCATTGTTTTTCCGCTGCTAACCCCAACCACGTTTTTCTTGCTGGTAGTCAATTTGGTTTACGCATTCTTTGACACCTTTGCGCTGGTCCACGCCACCACTGAAGGCGGCCCAGTTGATGCAACATCGATCCTGGTGTTCCGGGTCTACAACACAGGCTTTATCGGCCAGGACTACGGCTCTTCAGCTGCTCAGTCCGTAATCCTGATGGGTCTGGTGATCATGATGACCTTTGTCCAATTCAGATTTGTCGAACGCAAGGTGCAGTACTGATGGTTGAAAATCGCCCCTTCCTGACCTTTCTCACCCATGCGGTGCTGATCATTGGCGTCTTGTTCCTGTGCTTCCCCGTCTGGATGGCATTGGTTGCGTCAACCCATGGCCCCGAGGCTTTGAGCAGTTCTCCGATCCCGCTGTGGTTTGGTGATCGTGCTTGGGAAAACTACAGCCAACTCTTGGTTGGAGGCCTGCCCGAAGCCGGCGGTGTACCGATCGGTTCGATGATGTTCAATAGCCTGATTATGGCGCTGGTCATCACATTCGGTAAAATCGCCATCTCCATCATCTCGGCCTACGCCATCGTGTATTTTCAGTTCCCATTCCGCATGGGTTTCTTCTGGATGATCTTCATCACTTTGATGCTGCCGGTAGAGGTCCGCATTCTGCCGACATTTGATGTGGTGGTGAAAATGGGGATGCTAAACACCTATGCAGGTCTAACCGTACCACTGATCGCATCGGCTACCGCCACCTTCCTGTTCCGTCAGTTCTTCCTGACGATCCCGGATGAGCTGGTCGAGGCTGCGCGTATCGACCGTGCAGGCCCTCTGCGGTTCTTCTGGGACATCCTGCTACCACTCAGCCGTACTAATATCGCGGCTTTGTTCATCATTCTGTTTATCTACGGCTGGAACCAATATCTCTGGCCCCTTCTGATCACGACCGACGAAAGCCTTTATACCGTCGTCATGGGCATCCAGCGCATGGTGAACTCGGGCGAAAGCCTGCCGGTCTGGCATTACATCATGGGCACCGCCGTGCTGGCCATGATCCCCCCGGTAATCGTTGTCGTTGCAATGCAAAAGCTCTTTGTCAAAGGGCTGGTGGAAAGTGAGAAATAAATGGCCACTCTAAGCATCAAATCTCTGGGCAAAGTATACCCGGGCGGTGTGACTGCGGTTTCCGACGTCAACGTCGATATTGCCGATGGTGAGTTCATCGTACTGGTCGGTCCATCCGGTTGTGGCAAGTCCACAATCCTGCGCATGATCGCCGGTCTGGAAGGCATCACCTCGGGCGATCTACAAATCGACGACCGTCGCGTGAATGACCTGGAACCCGGCGAACGTGACATCGCCATGGTGTTCCAGAACTACGCGCTATATCCGCATATGTCGGTCCGCGGAAACATGGAATATGGCCTGAAAAACGAAGGCCTGCCCAAAGCACAAATCGCAGAACGCATTGCTGAAGCAGCCCGCACCCTGCGGCTGGAGGAATTTCTGGATCGTAAGCCCGCCAATCTGTCTGGCGGCCAACGCCAGCGGGTTGCCATGGGTCGTGCCATTGTTCGCGATCCCAAGGTTTTTCTGTTCGACGAGCCTCTGTCGAACCTTGATGCGAAACTCCGCACCCAGCTACGCGCCGAACTAAAAGCCCTTCACAAACGACTGGGCGCCACGTTTGTCTACGTTACGCATGATCAGGTCGAAGCCATGAGTCTGGCTGACCGGATTATCATCATGAGCAACGGCAAGGTTGAACAAATCGGCACGCCGATGGATCTTTACCTGCGCCCCGCCTCTCGCTTTGTTGCGGACTTCATCGGTAGCCCATCAATGAACGTTTTGGATGGCACCGTCAGCTCTGACCGCCGCAGTTTGCAGCTGAATGGCAGTCACCAGATTGACTTTGGAACCGAATTGCCCACTGCAGCTGGCAACCAAATCGCCATCGGCATCCGCCCCGAACATCTGCATCAAAACACAGCCGGAGAGACCCGGATTGAGCTCTCAGTCGGATTCATCGAACAATTGGGGGCCGACACAGTGGTTCATGGAACCATTGCCGGTTCGCAATCACCACTGGCAGTTCGGCTAAACGGCGTGCAGGCGCGTGACAGCGGCGACAGCATCGCACTTAGCTGTGGGCGGGATCAGATCCATCTATTTGACGGCACAACAGGTCAGCGATTGAACTGGGACAACCAATGACCGCAATGCCAAAAGTTTTTGGCCACCGAGGTGCCCCGGTTGCCCTGCCCGAAAACACCCTAGAAGGTTTTCAATATGCAATAGACACAGGGGCCGATGGTCTGGAGCTTGATTTGCTGCTGACCCGAGACGGCATCCCAGTGGTCACTCACAACCCTCGACTGTCAGGTGACACCACCCGCAACAGTGCAGGTGAATGGTTGCAAAGTGAGGGCCCGGCCATCAGCGCGCTGACGCTCGAGGAATTGCGACAGTTTGATGTGGGCGGCATTCGCCCCGGCAGTGATTGCGCCCGAAAGACACCACATCAGGCGGTCCTACCCAACTGTCGCATTCCAACCCTGACCGAGTTCCTGTTGCTTATGAAAGACAACTCTACTGAGGTCGAGTTGCTGGTTGAACTGAAACACAGCCCCACTGCAAGTGATCAAGTCTCTGCGGATACCTTTGTTCAAATTGTTGCTGATGAGTTGCGACGCCATGGCATGGTCGAACAAAGCTATCTGCATGCCTTTAACTGGCAGATCCTCTCAGCCGCCGCACGCAGCTATCCGCAGCTGCGCCGTTCTCATCTGTCTCTCAACCGCAGCACCCATACGGACGGAACGCTGTTCCCTGGCTCGCCTTGGCTGGATGGTCTTGATCCTGAGTTTGCAGCTCTTCCAGAGCTTCTGAGCCAATCAGGCGCGGCGATCTGGAGCCCCTACTTCCGGGACCTTGACCGCGAAAGCCTAATGCACGCGCAGGAACAGGGGCTAAAAGTAATGACCTGGACGGTCAACGACAAGGATCTCCTGCGTGCTGAACTACAGTTGGGCGTTGATGGCATCATCACTGACGACCCCAAACTGGCGCTGGCATTGCGCGACGACGTGTCGGCAGCGCAGGGTCACACCCCCACTCTTGAGGACCAGTTGCAATGACACCGGATCAGGCCTTTGATCGCTACGAGGAAATTCGCTGTCGCTTGCCCGCCGCGTCAAACGCCGGGGCCTGTAAGAAGATCGCAGGCCTGCATGAGTTAGATGATCAAGTAGACGTTTTTGTGTTTGATGCATTTGGTGTTCTAAACGTTGGAGAAACCCCCATTGCAGGCGCGCATGATCGGGTGCAGCAGTTGCGCGACATGGGAAAACAGGTGTTGGTGCTGACCAATGCCGCCAGTTATACCCGTGCCCAAACTCAGGCAAAATTTGCCCAGTTGGGATTTGACTTCGCACCAGAAGAGATCATCTCGAGCCGTGATGTTTGCGAAGCACATCTCAGCATCGTCAGCCCTCATGGACCTTGGGGCGTGATCGCCCCAGCGGCCTTCAAAGCCGAAGACCTGAACGTCGACGCACAAGCGCTACTGGATGATCCGCGCGCTTACGATCGCGTTCAGGCCTTCCTGATGCTCAGCGCCGCTGACTGGAGCGCTGAACGTCAAGCCTTACTTCATGACAGCTTGCGCCGGAGGCCACGGCCCTTAGTTGTTGCAAACCCCGACCTGGTAGCCCCTCGCGAAAATGGCCTGTCGCTTGAACCCGGTTATTTCGCCCATGATTTGCAGGACCGTTTGGGCGTCGAGGTGATTTTCCACGGCAAGCCCTTTGCCTCAGTTTACGAGACTATTGAACGGCGCCTTCCAACAATCGAACGCAAGCGTATCGCAATGGTTGGCGACACTTTGCACACCGATGTCTTAGGTGCGCGGGCGCGTGGTTGGAGTGCGGCTCTTATTAGCGATCACGGGCTGTTTGCAGGTCTGGATGTGAAAAAGTTCATCACCACCAGCGGAATTTCACCGGATTGGATTGCGCCCTCCATTTGACAAGACATTTTATCTAGGCAATGCAAAGTCATGGACACTCTTTCCGATCTTAACGACCGTCAGCGCCAAATCGTTGAACAATTGCGCGGCGAAGGCTTGCTGTCGATTAATGACCTGGCCGAGTTTTTTTCGGTCGCCACCCAAACCATTCGGCGCGATATCAATGATCTTTGCGATCAGGGGCTGGCGCGACGCGTTCACGGTGGCGTTGCGCCACCTTCGAACCCAGTGAATCTCAACTTTCGGTCACGGGCAATTCTGAATGAACAGGTCAAGCGCGCCATCGCACGCACCGCCGCCGACCGGATACCAGCTGGATCAACCGTATTGTTGGGTATTGGCACAACCATTCAATATGTAGCCGAGGCTCTGGCACAGACGCCAGATACCACCATCGTCACCAATAACCTCGAGGTAGCCCGCCTACTCTGCAACGCCCCCTCCTGCGAAGTGCATATGGTTGCCGGGATGCTGCGCCCAGAGGATCGCGACCTTGTTGGTAGCTCGGTTTTGAACGGCTATAGCCGTTTTGCTGCGGATTATGGTGTAGTTGGCGCGGGCTCTCTCGATGCAGAGTTTGGTTTGCTGGACTTCAAGCAGTTCGATGCCGAGGTTAGTAATGTAATTCAAACCAATGCTCGCCAAGTGATATGCGTCGCTGATCACAGCAAGTGGAACCGCGGAGCATCACATCGGGTGGCCGCGTTTTCGCAGGTAGACGAGTTTGTCACTGACAGACTCCCGGAAGCCTTCGATCTGGCCCGCACCGCTCCCAATGTCGAACTCCACCTCGCCCCGTCTGGGATTTGAGTATTTTTGGCAAAAAGAAGCCTTCGGTCGCGCAATCACCTCTAGTGAACGTCATTCTGGTGCGCGGGGACTGTAGACAAATCTATAGCTAAAGAACTTGCCCACTTACATTTCCGACCATCACGCGTTGCGATGATCCGGTCTTCAACGTGGCCTGCCTCCCAAACAGCTACGCATTCCAATCCAAGACACTCACTTAAAAGCGCTGGCTGTTTCCAGTTCTGATCCTCAAATTCCGAATGATAAAGAGATAGAGCACCGGTATTTGTGTCCTGCATAAAACGGTATTCTTCATGGAGCACATCGCTCCGAGGCTCAACCCGGCCGATTTTCAGCCAGTACCCTTTGCTGATAACATCTTGATAGACAAAGGATTTGAACAAAATCGGGAGGTGAATGATGTCCTCTATTGATGGGGGGACCGAGAAGCATCCTTCAAAAACCGCAACGACATACTCTTCGCCTAATTGCCCATAGGCCCAGCAGTTTTCACCTAGTGGAATCTCAACCAGCGCACCAGCCTGCCATCGCTGTCGCTTGGTGGGTAGCCCTCTTTGAGCCCTTAAATTTATTTTTTGTCCATACCTTATGCATCGCATGTGGAACAAGTTTTCTCAATATTGAACGAGTGGCCAAAAACTGACTTTCACTTCAGGTGTGGCGCTCCCAATCAGACTGCTGTCCGATGGCATGCAGAACCTATTGCATAGCTCTACACCGTGCACCTCCTTTTTATTCCCACCCGCCTCACCCCAAAGGTGTTGCGCACCCAGCGTTCAGTCTGGTTACCACTTATCAGAACAGGTGTTGCAGAGTGCAGCCATTCGCGAATACCGCTGGGCCTATCAACCCCGGCACTTGGAACAGGGCCCCATCACGTTAGGGGCGCGCAGAGACAACGTTTAGCACGCGGGGTTTGATCCCCGTCCGCATCCGCTTTGGCGGTACCGCCTTTCTTATCACTGCACAGACGACAAACAGTATTGGAAGGATCGAAACCGATGGGGAAGCCCCCCAAGGCGGGGTTTTCGTATGCCGGAAAGAAAAGAGGCGGCCCCAAGGCCGCCTCTGGTACTTTTAGTTGCTTTGCAAATTACCGGGGTCAAAGACACCGCCAGACCCAGAGTTCTCTGGCTCCTCTTCAGGTGTCTCGGTACCGCCATCCTGCAATGTGCCAGGATTGAAGACATTGCCAAAACCGGAATCGTTGGACGGCTTTGGTGTCGCATCTGTAGCAGGGGCCTGATCAGACTGTTCGCCTTCCTCGGCTGCCCGACGGGCGGCTTCGTCAGCGCGACGCTGAAGCAATTCCTGAATACGCAGCTCAGTTTCCAATCGCTTCGTCTCTTTAACATCCGCGATACACTGTGCCGGGCTGTAGACCGTTGCTGTGCCCACAACCGCGATCGTGGCCATAGCAACAACAACCAACAGCACCGCCGCCGTGTTTGAACTCAGGAAGCCCGGCAAGCGCAGCTTGCCCGTTTCCAGCTCTTCCACGGTGGCCGTTTTACGGGCCGCTGCAACCAGTTCCTGACGACGAATTTTCGCCTCGTTGAACAGGGCTGCAAACACGGTTAGCAACACGATGATAAAGGCCAGGGCCGAAATCGCTGGTGTGATGCCGTAACGTACCTTTTGTGCCAGCTCGATGGTCAGAGTTGGGTATTCGCCAAAGGTAAAGGTGGTCGTGTTGTAGTTCTCGAACGAAGCGAGGAACGCCAGCACCGCAGCCGAAGCAATCGCCGGACGCATGAACGGCAGCAGAACCTTGCGGAAGGTCTGCGCGTGGCTGGCGCCCAGATCCAGTGCCGCTTCGGTCAGGGCATTGTCATACCGCTGCAGACGCGCCACCAGCACCAGCATGCAGTAGCTGGCAATAAAGGTGGACTGGCCAATAACGGTCAGGAACAAACCACTGCTGAGGAAGCTGTCAGCATCCAAGCCGAGCATACGATTGACGCGGTCCCAGAACACCAGTGTCGAAATACCAATGACCACACCGGGCACCAAGATTGGCGCAATGATGATGGTATAGTAAGTCGCCCGCAGTTTAGGCCAGATCTGGGTCAGCATCAGCGCCCCAGCCAAACCCATCGCCACTGACAGTATCACGGTACCGATGCCCACCAAGACCGAGTTCTTGATACCATTCAGGATACGTTCGTCCTGAAACAGCGCCGAGAACCATTCAAAGGTCAGGCATTCCCAAGGGGCCGCCCGAGGGAACCCCGGAGAGTTGAAGGCCGTGACCGACATGATCACCAGAGGACCCAGCAGGTAGGCAAAGAACAGGGCCAGATAGACCCAAATGCTTATGCGCATCAAAGAGAAGTTCTTCATTTGCCGATATCCCCCATGTTCACTTTGAACACGCGCATCAGTGCCAGAACCAGCAAGATACAGGTGACCAGTAGAACAACCGCATAGGCGGCGCCTTGTGGCCAATCGCTATTGTCGTTGAATTGCTGATAGATCAACTGAGTGAACCATAGGCTGCTTGGGCCGCCCAGAATTTGTGGCGCAGCCAGCGCACCGGCAGACAACATGAACACCATAGTGCAACCCGAACTGATGCCCGGCTTGGCATAGGGAATAACCACCCGACGATGAATACGGGTCCAGCTGGCGCCCATATCCCGTGCCGCCTCGATCTGGTTGCGATCCAGGCTTTCGATCACGTTATAGATCGGGAAGATCATCAGCAGGATATAGGCATAACCCAGACCCGCATACAGCGCGATGTCATTGCGGATAAAGTCGAACGGCGTGTCGAACACACCCGCGCCCACCAATAGGTTATTCAGCACACCAGTTTCGCCAAAGATAATCCGCAAAGCAAAGGCTCGCAGAATTTCGTTGATCCAGTATGGGATAATCAACATCAGCGCCAGAATGCGGATGTGATTGCCCTTGGTCTGAGCCAGATAGTAGGCGATCGGATAACACAGCATCAGATTGAACAGGGTCACAAGAATAGCTGCAATCAGCGTGCGGTAAAACACCTTCAGATCGACCGCGTTATAGTCCTGACTGCCACCTTCGGGGCCAAAGATCAGATATTTGTAGTTCTCCAGCGTATAGACATCCTTTGGACCACCGATTTCAGGCGGCGGCAGATTTGGCCGGAATGAAAAGTCGAGCATCGACAGCTGGGGCAGGATGATCAGGCCAATGGTCCAGAACAGGACCAGACCCAACATGACCGAGCCTAGCCCAACGCCGTTGCGGTTGAAATATTCCCTTAGGAAACGGGGCATCTGTCCAAGCCCCCCTATTCCGTTGCCAGCACGCCGGCAGGCAGTGCTACGGCATTATGAACGTCATACTCCAGGGTCATCGGTTCACCCCTGTGGCTTTCGAATGATTGCCCAAGGTTTGGCAGTGACACCTTCATCTCTTTGCCGCCTTCACCTTCCATGAAGATGTTAAAGACATTACCTTCAAACTCTTCCTTGTGGACCTCGGCAGTGACAAAGTGATCGCCCTGAGTGCCAAGCGGCGCCAGAGAGAAGGCTTCGGGACGGATGAACAACATGGCATCGTCACCCTCTTTCATCTTGCCCACATTGTTGGACGAGATGCGTGCCATCAGATCACCAGAGCGGTTGGTGTTGATCATGACTTCGTTGCCGATGACCTTTTTGACCGTACCGCGGAACACGTTGTTTTCGCCAACGAACGAAGCGGCAAAGGCTGTGCTTGGATCGTTGTAGATTGTTTTGCCATCACCAATTTGATCAATCACCCCGGCGCGCATAACTGCGACGTTGTCTGACATGGTCAGCGCTTCGCCCTGATCGTGGGTGATGTAGATAAAGGTAATGCCAACCCGTTTCTGAATTTCGCGCAATTCAGACCGCATGTGTTGGCGCAGCTTTAGATCAAGCGCTGACAGCGGTTCATCCAACAACAAAACATCTGGTTCAGCACAAAGCGCGCGGGCAATCGCAACACGCTGCTTTTGACCACCAGACAGTTCGGCTGGCAGCTTGTCGCCCTGACCAGTCAATGCGATCATGTCCAGCAGCTCATCCGCACGCTTGCGGCGCTCTTTAGCCGATGCACCTTTGATCTCCATCGAGAAAGTGATGTTTTCCCAGACTTTCATCAAAGGGAACAACGCCAGGTTCTGAAAGATCAGCGCAGTGGGGCGTTTGTTCGGGCCAATGCCCTTCATATTATTGCCACCGATCAGCACGTTGCCTTCGCTGGGCTCAAGAAAGCCTGAAACGGCTCTCAGAATGGTTGTTTTACCGCAACCCGACGGCCCGAGGAACGAAAAGAAATCGCCCCCGTTAATGTTCACGTTTGCGTCGCGAACCGCGACAAAATCTCCAAATCGGATCCAGAGATTTTCAAGATTTACGCCAACCCCAGCACTCATGTGGCTTCCCCCTCGGTGCAGCACAGCACAGACCCGGCGGTTTCCACCGGTCTAATCAGGCTGCATCCAGTTTCACATATTTGATTTTGCGCCATTGGCGCGAAAATGGCCCCCTCCAAACAGAGGGGGCCAAACGTTCAAAAGCTTAGGCGCTCTTGAACTTATTCACGAACTCAGTCCGTACATCTGCATACCATGGAGCTTCAGCAGGCCATGGGTTCAGATTGGCCAAGCTGTCGCCTGGATAGGCTTCGGCAAAGTTCTTCTTGTAGACGTCACCCGAGAAGGTGTCCGCGCCCAGAACTGGCGAGTTGTAGCCGTGGCTATCAATCGCAACACCAGCAGCTTCTTTGCCATAAGCAAAGTCGATAAAGGCGTAGATCTGATCGATGTTTTTCGCGCCAATAGGCATGGACATGCCGTCAACCCATGCCATCGCACCTTCGACAGGTGCCTGGTAGTGAACAGGCTCACCAGCAGATTTCAGTGCCAGCGGTGGACCATCCCAAGTCTGGCCAACAACAACACCTTCGTTCAGAAGACCGTTTTTCTGAGTGTCAGCGTCGTTCCAGATCAGTTTGATGCGCGACTTGCGCTCAACACACCAGTCAGCGATCTGACCCCAGACTTTGCGCATGGTGTCTTCGTCGTTGTAAGCCGCCCAGACAGATCCGGCATCCATTTGACCGGAGGCTTCCATGTACAGACCAGCACCCAGCATCATCGAGTGTGCGCGACCCATGGTCTTACCAGCATTTTCTTCGGACCAAACGTCGCCATAAGATGGTGCATCACCAGCTGGCAGCCATTTGTCGGTACGGTATGCGATACCTTCGGTACCCCAGATGTGCGGCAGCCAGTGTGCGCCAGCGTCGCCAAAGTTCCACGCATCGGTGCCGATTTTGGACATCGATGGGTTCACTTTGTCCAGCGCAACCTTGTTCAGATCAAACGGCTGAAGCAGCTCCAGCGGGCCCCACTGCAGCGAACGGTTGTTGGTGGGCGATACGATGTCGAAGCCCTGGCCTTTGGTGGCCTTCATCTTGTTGATGATTTCTTCGTTCGAACCAATACCAGTGTAGTTCACTTTGATGCCGGTCTCGGCCTGAAAGGCCTCAAGGAATGCTGGTGGCAGATAGTCCGACCACATCAGGATGTTGATTTCACCCGACGATGCCAGCGCACTTTTGGAATAAAGTGGTGCTGCCAGCGCTGCTGCGCCTGCTGTTTTCAGCAGCGAGCGGCGGGTTACAGATGTTTTGATAGTCATAGTGTTTTCCCCGTTGGAAGATTGTATTGTTTTTCTTGCTGTTTATTACTCGGTAGTTTTGCGGATGGTTGCGGCTCTCCTACAGTGACAGTTTCAATAATTGATAAGACCAGAATCGAATATTCCAAACTCAAATCGGTCCAGTTTGCGCAATGCCTCTGGATTGGGAAACCCAGGTAAAGACCTGCGGCATTCTAACCCACCTTACAGCTTGCGCTTGCATGTAGCCTTACGTCAACGGCGTAACTTCAGTATGACGTTCACAAATTAAGTGCCCAGTCTCTGTGACGTTCAATTCCAAACGAAAACAAAAAATTTTCAAGTTTCTAATTGCTCCTGCGGCATATCCTCGATCAGGCGTGTCTCAAGCAGCTGCCCATTCAAATACAGAATCGGATAAGCAATTGCGGCAATGTGGCTGTTAAATTCACGCAGGGCTCTTAGGGTTTCCAGATGGATATCTGAGGTTTCAAAACTATCAGTACTGCCACTCTGCAACCGTTTCAGATGGCGTTTGCGACTATCACGTTCAGCTCGTTTCAGCTCTGTCTTTTCTAGGCTGAGCAAGCGGGCGCTTTCCAAGTCGTCTGAGATAAGAACATTCGATGCCAGACACAGGTTGGCCAGAATGCTTTCATGCATGCGCGTCAGTTCCATCCAACCTTCATTCGAGAAATCAGCCCCATTTGCACCCATTTCACCGGCCAGCACACTCAGTCTCTTGGCCACAACATCGCCCGCGGTTTCTAATCGAATCGCATATTCCACCATATCCCGCGCCACTTTGGCGTTGGCCTTGCCAAATTCTTCGGGCGGAATAGCCGCGACAAATGAACGAATACCAGACAGGCAGGCGTTGACCTCAACATCGAGATCCTGAATCGCCTTAATCTGGGCTTTGTCACCCGATTTATACAGCCCTAGCACGGGTCGAAACATTGCCTCGACCAACCCCGACATCCGCAACAACTCACGCTTAAGACTAGAAAGAGCCTGCGTTGGTGGGCCAATGTTAGTGAGATCCAGCGTGCTTGCAGGCAGGCCGGTTGCAACCTCGATATTTTCCTTAACGGCCGGATCGGGCATCAGGCCTTCCATAACGCGCTGAAACGACATGCACACAGGAAGCGCCAACAGCAGTAGAGACGCATTAAATGCAAGATGGGCATAGACCAACATCTGTCCGCCTTGCGGATCTCCCAATGCCCCAGATCGTAACGCCAAATTGGCAGCAAACAGCGTGATTACAGCCCAAGTTCCGCGCAGGATCAAATTGGCAAAAGGAATTCGGCGCGCCGATAATGTCATACCCCGACTTAGCCAGACCGGGATAAATGCCGATCCAAAGTTCGCGCCCAGCACCAGTGACAGGCCCGCCGCAAAAGGAATCGCATCAATCTGTACCAGGGTCACACACATCAAAATCGCCGCCACCGATGAATGCATCACAAAGGCCAGCGCCGCGCCTACCAAAAAGGCTGTCATATAGTCCCGCGCAAGGTATTCGGCGACCGCAGGCAAAAAGGCACTATCACGAATCGGATCCATCGCCTCGCGCAGGAAACGCAGCGAAATCAGGATAAACGCCACGCCCATTAGGATTCGACCCAACTGTCGTACTTTTCTGGCTTCGGTTTTGACAAACATGTAACCGCCCACAGCCAACAGCAGCGGCACCAGCCAATCCAGCTTGAAGGACAGTATCTGAATGATCAGCGCTGAACCCAAATCGCCGCCCAGCACAATCGCCAGCCCAATTGGAAAGCTAAGCATTCCACTGGCGGCAAATCCCGAGGTCAGTAGCGCCACCGCTGCCGAACTCTGCAGCACGATTGCCAGTGCGACACCAACCAGGCTTGCCTGGGACAGGCTGCGCTGCCCGGTCAGCACCCGTTGAAATGAGGCGCCATAGCTCCGTTCGATTCCCGTTCGCACCATCCGCACCGCGAACAGCAATAACATGGTGGCCCCCATCAAACTGACCAGAAAGCTTACGATCGCCATGTTAGGCTCCTCTTTGCGGCGACCTGATACCAACAGCCTTTGCCAATACTACTTGCCATCTTCGCCGCTTCCGTCTTTGGCAATATCAATGCCGATCCCGTGGCCCGCCAATGCCGCCGTCAACTTCTTTCCCGGCGCCTTATCGCTGACAACTCGATCCAGATTTCCGAGCAAGGGTCCACGATGCGGAGCAGTCTCATCAAACTTGGGATGGGCCAGCGCCAACACGGTACATTCAGCGCAGTCTGCGACCACAGTCGCCAACTGGGCCTCGCCGGCGTTCTGATACAGAACACCGTGCTTGGCGGTCAGGGCATCCGCTGACAGCACCGCAACATCGAACACAAATCGGCGCGCCTGGTGTTCCGCCACATAACCAAATGTCCCGCGCTCATTGCTTTGCATTTCCCCGCCCAACAAATGCACGCGGTTGCCGTTGTGACTGGCCAGCGCCTGGGCCACGCCTATCGAATTGGTAACGACGGTTAAGTTGGATTTTCGCTGCAATGCCTCGGCGACATAGGCGGTGGTAGAGCCTACATCCAGAAAAACCGTCATTCCATCCCGAACGATCCGAGACACCTGCGCTGCGATCCGCTGCTTAACTGCGGAATCCTGGCCAAACCGGTGATAAAAACTGGGTTCACTTTGCGCACCAACGAGATGTGCACCGCCATGCACCCGCAACACTGCTCCGGCCTTGGACAAGGCCTTAACGGTGCGGCGTACAGTTTCTTCAGATACATCCAGTGCTTTGGCCAAATCTGCACTTCGAGCGGACCCACCCAAGCGGCGCAAAGCCCCCAGCAGCTCCAGTTCACGGTGGGAAAGGGATTGTGTGCCAGTCAAAGGTGGCTCTCTCGCGCAGTCAAAGTTAGCCCCAAAAATACACAAAAACCCACAACCATCAAGAAAATTTCCTCACCAAATCCACATTACCCCAAAATTCCATAGATTACCCACAAATACCCTCTTTTCTCCGAGCGCATTTCACGTTTATCTGACATTCAGACTCGGTGAAGGAGATGCACCATGGCCAATCCCAAAAATGTTTTGTTCATCCTGATCGATCAAATGCGGGCTGACTGCCTGTTTGGCGCCATGGCAGATCATGTTAAGCTGCCAAACCTGCGCTCCTTTATGCAGCAAGCAGTGACATTTGAACGCAATTATACAGTGGTAAACCCCTGCGGCCCGTCGCGCGCATCATTGCTAACCGGGCAATATGCGATGAACCATCGTTCGGTTCGCAACGGGACCCCTTTGCGCCACGACACGCCAAACATAGCGACAGAAATGCGCAAGGCCGGATACCTGCCGATGCTGTTTGGCTATACCGATACCTCGCAAGATCCGCGTGCTCATCATGCCAATGACCCTGCCGTTCGCTCCTATGAATACCAAATGAATGGTTTTCAGGAGATGCTGGAGATGCGGATGGAGATGTCTTATCCGTGGCGCTCGCACTTGCTCAATCAAGGGTATCAGTTTGACCACTACCCGGACGTTTACAAACCTGTTTCACCGACAGGTGGCACGCCCCGACTGAACGATCCTGCTCTTTACAGCGCTGAACACAGTGACACCGCATTTCTAACCGACCGTTTTCTGGCCACCATGCCAGCCTATGCGGATCAAAGTTGGTTTGCGCATCTCACCTATATACGCCCTCACCCACCACTGGTGGCACCGGCGCCCTATAACGATATGTATGATCCCGCCGCGCTCCCGCTACCGGAACGCCTTGATACACCAGATGCAGAAATCACACTCCACCCGTTCTTTGCCCCAACCCAACAAGCCTACACGCCTGCAGATTTCGTCATGGGCTTTCCCGATTTGCAGCCGACGGATGACAACATCCAAACCTTGCGCGCGCTCTATCTTGGGCTGGCAACAGAAGTCGACAACCATATTGGACGCGTCCTGCAGTTTCTGAAAGACAGCGGTCAGGAGGATGACACACTGGTGGTGATTTCAGCGGATCACGGTGAGATGCTGGGTGACCGCCACAGCTGGGGCAAGTTCTCGGTTTATGACGCAGCCTATCACACTCCACTGATCATTCGCCAGCCGAGCAATGAGGCTCGCGCCGGAGCTGTCGTGACCCAAATCACCGAATCCATCGACCTGACACCAACAATTCTGGACTGGATCGGGCAAGACATTCCAAATGCTATGGATGGGCGTTCGCTGCTGCCTTTGCTGCATGGTGAGACCCCAGCGGATTGGCGGCAATACTCTTTCTCCGAACTCGACTTTGCCAAACCAGGCTCTCCCTCCGAATGGGAGCAAACCCTGGGCACCACCCCCAGTAATTCATCACTTGGCATCCTACGTGATGAACGATTTACACTGGTGGAGTTCGCTGCTGATCTGCCCCCGATGCTGTTCGACCACCAAGGCGCGGGTGAATTCGAAAACGTCGCAGAAAAGCCCGAGTACCAGAAAGACCTAACGCGGCTTTTGCGGGGAATGCTGAAACATCGGATGCAAAATATGGATCACACTCTCTCTTTACATTCGATCACCGCAGATGGCCCGCAAATGTATAAACGGCGTTCTTGACCCAACCCCTGAGCTACGGATTGACCTGCCCGACCTTTTTCGGGCACAACCTGCCCAGCATTTAGCGTTAACATTCCCATCCCTGCCGTCAGGTAAGGTGCTCCGACACAGCGGGCGTCAGGATTGGGTATAATTCACGGACGGGACTTTTATGTCAGATCTTCGCACCACTGCTCTTTCTCTCTTTGACGCAGCAGTGAAACGCGCAGATCCTGCCGCGGCTCTTCGCAGGCAGTTGGCCGATCAACCGCTGCCTACCCTACAAAATGGCGGCCGCAACATTGTAATCGCCATTGGCAAGGCCGCTTCACCAATGATGAAAGAGGCCTTGGATCTGATCCCAGAACCACGTGTTGCATTGTCGGTGACCAACCCAGAAAACCTGTGCGACATTCCCGGCGCCACCACTCTCAGCGGTTCGCACCCGGTTCCGGACGAAGCCAGTGCCGCTGCAGGACGTGCAGTTATTGACCTACTGACCTCCGCTACTGACAATGATCGGGTCATCGCCCTGATCTCGGGCGGCGGATCCGCTCTTGTCGTTGCGCCAGCCGCCGGCCTGACCCTGGACGACAAGGCAGCCGTCAATGAACTGCTGCTGGCCTCAGGTCTTGAAATCAACGACATGAACCTGATCCGCCAACAACTGTCCGCAATCAAAGGTGGCGGCTTACTGCGTCATGCCGCCCCAGCCCCGGTCACCGCTTACATCCTATCCGACGTAATCGGCGATGATCTGCGGGCCATCGCCTCTGGCCCCAGCGTAGCACCCATTGGCACTCCGGCACAGGCGCGCGATGTCATGCAACAGGCCGAAATATGGGACGCAGCTCCTGCATCAGTCCATGCACACCTTGACGCAACACCTAACCAATACGCCTCTCTTCCTGAGGCATCCAACACCCTGATTGGATCAAACCGCCACAGCCTGCAATCTATGCTCGATACGGCGTCAGACTGGGATGCCCAACTGATCAGCGATCAACTAACCGGAGATGTCGAAGCCGCCGCGCAAACCATCCTTGATGCTGCGCTCGCGGCCCCAACCGACAGACCCGTGGCCTTGCTCTTTGGCGGAGAGACAACAGTGCAAATCAAGGGAACAGGCCTGGGTGGTCGCAATCAAGAGCTGGCGCTCTGGCTGGCGAAACTGGGTGCAGAACACCTCACCGGAGATTGGCTTTTCCTGTCTGGCGGAACCGATGGCCGCGATGGTCCGACACAGGCCGCCGGCGGGATAGTCACTGCCGAAACCTGGAACCAAATTCGCAAGAGCGGTGCCAACCCCGATGCCTTACTGGCCGATAACGACAGCAACGCAGCCCTCGCAGCGGCTGACGCCTTGCTGATCACCGGCGCTACCGGCACCAATGTGGCGGATGTGCAAATTTTCTTGCGACGCCCATCGTAAAACGATCCGCGTAGTATTTGCCTTGCCAAGCCGCGCTAAACGATGAGTGGGATCAGGATGCATTTGCTGAATGGCACCCATTTCAACACTGACACGCAAGGCGTCAACTGAGAGTTTTCACGTTACGACTGCAAGATGTGCGTACTACAACTCGATCCGGTCCAGTTCGTTCAGGAGATCCAATAGCGCCTCATAGCGGTCTACGCCCATTTTTGCGCGGGTTTCAGCGACCAGCGCCAGACTTGCTTCCAAGTTGGCAGCAATCACGGCCTCTCCTGCGGCAGTGATGGTAATCACCTGCTTGCGGCGATCCTGCTGATCTCGCGCACGACCAATCATCTGTTTGTCTTCCAGTTTTTGCAGAATGCGCGTCAAGCTGGGCAGCAACAAACAAGCCTGTTCAGCGATCTGTGTCGGATCAATTGAGCCGCTTTCCTGCACCACCCGCAGAACCCGCCACTGCTGCTCAGTCAGATCCACGTCGCTAAGAAGGGCTCGAATAGGTCCCATCACCCTCTCACGGGCACGCAGCAGTGCAATAGGCAAGGATCGGTCGGTGGTGGGAAGAGCTTTTGTCATGGCTAATTATCACCTTACATGCCCGCAAAGGCAATTGCCCGAATGAAGGAAGTTCAGGGCCAATTCAAAACTTGACCCCAAATCCTCAAATTGCTACACAAGTTAAGTAATTATCGGGTCACAAGCCATGCCACACATCACCCTGGACTATTCGGCCAATCTAGAGCCGCATCTAGATATCGCTGACTTGTGCGACACCCTTCGTCGAGCCGCGATCGACACCGGCGTATTGCCGCTGGCTGGCGTTCGGGTCCGTGCTTTTGCCGCCACGCACGTATCTATCGCAGATGGCTCTGACAAGCACAGTTATATCGACATATCGGTTCGCCTGCGTGCAGGGCGGGATCTGGACACCCGCAAACGGGCCACGGCTCACATATTTGATGCTGCAAGAACATACCTTGAACCGACTATGCAAACCCTCTCTCTCGCGCTGTCATTTGAAATGCGCGACATCGACCCCGAACTTTCGCCAAAATGCGGCACCATCCGCGATCACCTGACAAAGGTTGACTCCAATGACTGAACTCACCTCCAATATCGCAAAGTTGAATGGCTATCTTGAGCGGTTTCGCAAAAATGGCATTCAAAACCTGATTGGCGGCGAAAGCAGAGCTGCCCTGTCAGGTAAGACATTTGAGACGGTCTCACCCACCGACAAGAGCGTGATCTGCCAGGTGTCGCATGGCGGCGCCGCTGATATTGACACCGCCGCCCAAGCCGCCAAAGAAGCTTTTCCTGCCTGGCGCGACATGCCGGCACTGCAGCGCAAGAAAATCCTGATCCGCATTGCCGAAGGTATCGAGGCACGCGCCGAAGAGATCGCGTTTTGCGAATGCTGGGACACGGGTCAGGCGCTGCGCTTTATGTCAAAAGCGGCGCTGCGCGGAGCCGAGAATTTCCGCTATTTCGCCGATCAGGTGACAGCGGCCCGCGATGGTAAAAACCTGCAATCGCCCACTCTGATGAATGTCACCACGCGGGTGCCGATTGGTCCGGTTGGGGTGATCACCCCATGGAACACGCCATTTATGTTGTCTACCTGGAAGATCGCGCCGGCGCTGGCCTCAGGCTGCACGGTGGTGCACAAGCCGGCCGAACTGAGCCCGCTAACCGCGCGCATACTGGCCGAGATCGCCCATGAGGCCGGATTGCCTGCCGGGGTGTGGAACCTGGTAAACGGCTTTGGTGAAGAGGCCGGAAAACGGTTGACTGAACATCCCGCAATCAAGGCGATTGCCTTTGTTGGTGAAAGCCGCACTGGTTCCCTGATCACCAAACAAGGTGCTGATACCCTGAAACGGATGCATCTGGAGCTGGGCGGCAAGAACCCGGTGGTGGTCTTTGATGACGCTGATCTGGACCGCGCGTTGGATGCGGTGATCTTCATGATCTATTCGATCAACGGCGAGCGCTGCACCTCGTCCTCGCGTCTATTGGTTCAGGACAGTATCGCAGAAGAGTTTCAGGCAAAGCTGATCGAGCGGGTCAACAATATCCGCGTCGGCCATCCGCTGGACCCCAAAACCGAGGTTGGGCCGCTGGTTGCACAGGAACATTTCGACAAGGTGACCTCGTATTTCGAGATCGCCAAAGAAGACGGCGCAATCACGGCTGCCGGTGGTGCGGTTGTAGGTAACGAAGGTTATTTCATACGCCCCACCCTGTTCACCAATGCCAACAACAAAATGCGCATCGCGCAGGAAGAAATCTTTGGCCCGGTGCTGACGGCAATCACTTTTGAAACCGAAGAAGAGGCGCTGGAAATGGCCAATGACACCCAATACGGGTTGACCGGCTATGTCTGGACCAACGACCTGACCCGCGCGTTGCGGTTCACCAACCATCTGGAAGCCGGGATGATCTGGGTGAACTCGGAAAACGTGCGTCACCTGCCAACCCCGTTTGGCGGCGTCAAAGCCAGCGGCATTGGCCGCGATGGCGGCGACTGGAGTTTCGATTTTTACATGGAGCAAAAGCACATCGGCTTTGCTCTTGGTCACCACAACATCCCGCGCCTTGGCGCCTAAACAATTCCCGGAAACGCGCGCCTTCGGAGGAGACATATATGCCCATCCCTGCCCCCAATCTCTACCCGCCTTTCAACATCGTACGACTGTCCCATGTCGAATACATGGTCACCGACCTGGCTGCTTCGCGTGCGTTCTATGTCGACACGTTAGGATTGCAAGTTACCCAAGAAGACGACCAGCGCATCTACTTGCGCGCCATGGAAGAACGCGGTCACCACTGCATTGTGCTAGTGCAGGCAGACAAGGCCGAGGTCGGAGTGCTCGGCTTCAAACTGTTTGATGACCCCGACCTGGACAAAGCCGCCGAATTCTTTGCCTCCCGCGATCTACCGGTAGAATGGGTTGATCGACCGCACATGGGCCGTTGCCTGCGCACCCGTGATCCGTGGGGCATCCCACTAGAGTTCTACGTCAAGATGGACCGGCTGGAACCGATCCATCAGAAGTACAAACTATACAACGGTGTGAAACCGCTGCGTATTGATCACTTCAACATGTTCAGTGCCGATGTGGATGCCTCCGTTGCGTTTTACAACGACATCGGGTTCCGGGTGACCGAGTACACGGCGGACGACGAGAGCGGGAAAACCTGGGCGGCCTGGATGCATCGCAAGGGCGGCGTCCATGACGTGGCCTTTACCAATGGGTTAGGTCCCCGGCTGCATCACACGGCGTTCTGGGTGCCGACACCGCTGAACATCATCGACCTGCTGGATCTGATGTCGACGACTGGTTACATCGACAACATCGAGCGCGGCCCCGGTCGACACGGGATTTCAAACGCTTTCTTTCTGTATGTGCGTGATCCGGATGGCCACCGGATTGAGATTTACTGCTCGGATTACCAAACCTGTGACCCGGACCTTGAACCGATCAAATGGTCGCTGACTGATCCGCAACGGCAAACCCTGTGGGGCGCTGCTGCGCCGCGCAGTTGGTTCGAGGAGGGGTCGACCTTTGCCGGGGCTGAGACGAAACCAAGTGCCTTGACCGCGCAGCCGATTATTGCACCGTAGCGAAACATAAGGGCAGTGCCCGGACCGGCGGGTGGGCGTAAAGCGCGCTCCCCGTAGGGAGGTCCGGGCACTGTCCGTGCCATAGGCGCGGACCAAAGGATAAGATGATGAAATGGGATGAATTTTCCGAATGGGGCCGCCGGGTCGCTGACTGGACACAAGACTACCACCAAACCGTGGGGGATAAACCGGTTCGGGCGATGACTGAACCGGGTGATGTGCTGAACGCCCTGCCCGCGACCCCACCAGAATCTGGCGAAGGGATGGAGGCAATCTTCAGCGATTTCGAAGACATCGTGATGCCCGGCATCACCCATTGGCAGCATCCCCGGTTCTTTGCCTATTTCACCTCAAACGCCTCAGCCCCATCGGTGTTGGCTGAATTCCTGAGCAGCGCCATCGCGCCGCAATGCATGCTGTGGCAAACCTCGCCCGCCGCGACCGAGATGGAAACCCGGATGATGGACTGGCTGCGGCAGGCACTAGATTTGCCCGAACCGTTCCAGGGGGTCATTCAGGATAGCGCGTCATCAGCAACGCTCGCCGCGGTGTTGACCATGCGGGAAAAGGCGCTGAATTGGCAGGGCAATCAACAAGGGTTGTTCAAGCAAAAACCGCTGCGAGTTTACTGTTCATCCGAAGTGCATACCTCGATCGACCGAGCAATCTGGGTGTCGGGTATTGGCCAACAGAACCTTGTCCGCATCCCGATCAAAGGTGATTGGCGCGGCATGGATCCGGACGCATTAGAGGCCGCGATCGAGGCTGATATTGCAGCCGGATTGCAACCCGCGGGCCTAATCCTTTGTGTTGGTGGCACCGGAACCGGCGCAACTGATCCGGTGGAACAGTGCCTTGATATCGCAGAGAAATACGGATTGTATTCGCATATCGACGCGGCCTGGGCCGGGTCGGCAATGATCTGCCCCGAATACCGCCATTACTGGCCGGGTGTTGAGCGTGCCGACAGCATCGTGTTCAACCCACATAAGTGGCTGGGCGTGCAGTTTGATTGCTCGGCGCATTTCCTGAAGAACCCGGATGATCTGGTGCAGACGCTGGCGATCAGCCCCGAATACCTGAAGACACACGGTAAAGACGGCATCATCAACTACTCGGAATGGTCGGTGCCGCTGGGCCGTAGGTTCCGCGCGCTCAAGATCTGGTTTGTAATCCGAACCTATGGGCTTGAAGGATTGCGGCAACGGCTGCGCAATCACGTCAACTGGTCAAACCAACTGCATGACAAGCTGGCTGAAACCGATGCGTTTGAAATCATCACTGCGCCGATGTGGTCGCTCTGGACGTTCCGCTATGCGCCTGCCGGGGCCAGCGATTTGGATGATTTAAACCTGCGCTTGGTCAATGCCATCAACGATGATGGCCGCATCTACCTGACCCAGACCCGCGTGGATGGCGACCTGGTGATCCGGTTCCAGGCCGGACAGTTTGAAACAACCGAAACCGACGTGATGGCTGCCTATGATGTCATCACCGAGATTGCGAAAGGCCTGTGACTATGCGCTTTGCCACGTACACAGCAAACGATGAAACATTTTATGGCGCCGCCACCGATGCAGGCATGATAGCCCTGTCACCACAGTTTCCAGATTGGCCAACACTGCGCGAAGTCATTGCAGCGGACGGCTTGCACCAACTGGCAGTCGCCGCCAAAGGTCAGGAAGTGACCCACCCCAACGGTGGTTTCACCTATCAAATCCCAGTTCCCAACCCGCAGCGGATCCTCTGCGTGGGGGTCAATTTCCCGGACCGTAACGCCGAATACAAAGACGGCTCCAATCAGCCAAAACACATGTCACTGTTCCCGCGATTTCCGTCCTCCTTTACCGGCGCTGAAACGCCACTGATCCGCCCGCCTGAAAACCACACGCTGGACTACGAAGGTGAAGTGGCTGTCGTCATTGGCAAAGGTGGACGCCGTATCAAAGCCGAAGACGCCTATGATCACATTGCGGCCCTGTCCCTGTGCAACGAAGGGACCATTCGCGACTGGGTCCGCCATGCCAAGTTCAATGTGACCCAGGGGAAGAACTGGGACAACTCTGGCTCCATCGGTCCTTGGCTTGTGCCCTTTACCCATGCTGCACAGTTGGACAGCGCCAGGATTATCACGCGCGTAAATGGTGAAACCCGCCAAGACGACACCCTGAACCGTATGATGTTCCCAATCCGCGAAGAGATTGCCTATATCTCGACCTTCACAACATTGGAACCCGGCGACATTATCATCACCGGCACCCCAACCGGCGCAGGCGCGCGGTTTGATCCGCCCAAATACCTGGTACCCGGCGACATCGTAGAGATCGAAGTCGAAGGGATCGGTACCCTGCGCAACACAGTTGAGGACGAGGCATGACCCCCGATCAGCATGCTGAAGCTGCCGAATCTCTGTTTCGGGCGGAAGAGACAGGTCAGCAATGTGGGTTGTTGTCTCTGCAATACCCCGGCATGACATTGGACGACGCCTATGCGGTACAAAAAGCACTGGTGTCCCTCAAATTGGCCTCAGGACGACAAAAAATTGGCTGGAAGATCGGCCTGACCAGTCGCGCCATGCAGGATGCGCTGAAAATTGACACCCCCGACAGCGGTGTGTTGTTGGATGATATGTTGTTTGAAAGCGGTGCAACCGTGCCTGCGGGGCGATTTATCCAACCACGGATCGAGGCCGAGATCGCCTTTGTTATGAAAAGCCCATTGGCTGGAGAAGACTGCACGCGCGCGGATGTTTTGGTAGCAACCGACCACGTTGCGCCATCGCTGGAGATCCTAGATACCCGCATCCAGCGCGCGGACCCCGCAACTGGACAGGCCCGGATCATCACGGACACCATCAGCGACAATGCGGCCAATGCCGGCATCGTTCTAGGACGCGAGCGCCATTCGGTTGATGCGCAAGATCTGCGTTGGACCGGGGCAATTGTCAGCCGCAACAGCACCGTTGAGGAAACCGGGCTGGGCGCTGGCGTATTGAACGATCCGGTGACATCCGTTTTGTGGCTGGCCCGATGCATGGCCAGCTATGGACAACAGATCGAAGCCGGAGATATCGTTCTGTCTGGGTCATTCATCCGACCCATTGAATGCCCATCGGGCAGTAAAATAACCGCTGATTTTGGCCCATTTGGGTCGGTAGACATTTCTTTTGCCTAAGAGGTACCCCCATGGCTGCACCACACAATTCGTTCAAGCAGGCTCTTGCAGACGGGGAACGCCAGATTGGCTGCTGGGTCGGTCTGGCAGACGGGTACGCCGCTGAAATCATGGGCACCGCTGGATTTGACTGGCTGGTAATCGACGGTGAACACGCGCCCAACGATATCCGATCCCTGCGCGATCAGTTGATTGCACTGCAGGCAAGCGACAGCCACCCGGTTATCCGCCTGCCCGTGGGTGAAACCTGGATGGTCAAACAAGCACTGGATGTCGGCGCCCAGACCATTCTTGTGCCTATGGTAGAAAGCGCCGAACAGGCTGCCGAACTGGTGCGCGCCTGCACTTATCCCCCACATGGAACGCGCGGTGTTGGGGCGGCGCTGGCCCGGGCGACGCAGTATTCATCCGTCAGCGATTATATTCCCACTGCCGACGCTCAGATCTGCCTATTGGTGCAGGTGGAAAACCGGGCTGGCATTGCGGCCTTGGACGATATTCTTGCGATTGAAGGTGTGGATGGTGTCTTCATTGGCCCGGCAGATCTGGCCGCCGATCTGGGATACGGAGGCAACGCCGGCGCCCCTGAAGTACAGGCAGTGATTGCAGATGCGCTGGCCCGAATCAAAGCAGCAGGTAAGGCACCCGGTATTCTGGGTGTCACAGAACAGGCCACGCAGGGCTATCTGGATATGGGCGCGCAGTTTCTGGCGGTGGGAATTGATGTACTGATTCTAGCCCAAACCGCCCGCGCACTGGCAAAACACTGGAAAGCTAAGTAAGAGCCGCGCCCGGCGGATCTGCCGGGCGCTAATTTGGTGTAAGTTACCGTAATTCCATGCCCTCGGGCCAACTGAGGCTGGTTTCCAGCTCGATCTTACGGCTGTCGCCGGAAGCAATTTCCAGATCCCAGGCCAGAATACCGCGGCGTTTGTCGAGATCTTCTACACTGGGGCGCGGCGTGGCCGTCCAAGTGATTTGTAGATCCTCCTGCTCGGAATAAGGCACCCTATCCCGGAGGTGCAGTGGCCAAGTTTCTCCGGTCAGGTTTTCAATTTCAATCTCGACCTTTTGAACCTGCTGGTTGCTGCGAGAGATGATGCCGCGACCGCCTTCGCTTTGGTCCAGAGTATCCCGGCGGATTTGCAATCCTTCGATGGGACCAAAGCCAAGCTCGTCTTCTTCACCCGCTGCAAGACCGTCAAATTTATCGATCCCAATAAATGTACCGTCAATGTAGCGCGCGGCGTACTCAGCAGAGAGTAATTGCTCACCTGACGTATTGGTGAAACGAACGACACGATAAGCCATTTCATCCTGCATTGGGACGGCGCGGGCCATGACCTCTCCCGGTTCATTCAGAACATCCAATTCAAGGCGCAGTGTTTCCGCTCCCGTGGTGATCGATACGGGTTCACCGTAGGAATACGTCACACCAGTGTCATCCGTCTCAGCGCTCCACATGGAGCCTGCCTCTTCTATGATAACAGGTGGTTCCACTAAAGGTTCGGCGTAGCTACTTACCCTAGAGTCCAGCGCTACGGGTTCGGGATCTTCGATCCAACGGTAATGTGTACCAAGCAAACTTGGACTCACCTGACCGATGGGGGCCAGTGTCGACAGGTGGAGAGTAACATCGGTCCAATTCTCGCCGGTATTCTGTTGTACAAATGCGCCCCTTCCAATTGACAGTTTAGGGCTGTCTCCGGTCTCCAGCTTCAAATCGTAAACCGGGGTCCAAGAAGTTCCCCAACCACTCAGATAGTTCAGAACAATCGCACCCTCACTCGCCTCATCTGCCTCAACCTCGACTGCAATGAAGACTCGGTTTTCGCTCTCTACATCGAGTGCTTCGAGCGCCTGTTCGGCTGTGTCCAATTCATCCTCTAGCTCCTGCAACTGGCGCTCGATTCGGCGTGCTTCGATTTCGGCGTCCAATGCAGTTTGCCCTGCGGTTTCCGCTTCTGCAGAAATCATCCGGGCAATGTCACGCAGGGCATCGGGAGTGGCATCGGCCAGACCTTCGTTCTCGCCCAATTGACGCAGGAACCCGATCGAGACCTCAGCGGCCGCACCTTTTAGACCTGCCCGCGTGGCATCATCCTTGACCGCCTGAATGCGCTGTTCGATTTCGTCAATACGCGCCTCGGCCTCTTCGATTCTAGGATCATTGAATTCGCGTGGAGGTGCGTATTCATCGCGAAACACGGTGCCGATCTGGCGCGCGCCCGTCAGATCGATTCGTAGTGTTTCTAACGTCGCTGTGTTTGGCACCCCCTGCAGCACCAGCCGGTGTTTACCCGCCGAGATCTGGAATTCAGCGGTCCGCGTAATGGCTGCGCTGTCTGGGTACATGGTGACCTCGGTCACCTTGCTGGAAACGGGGATGGTGTCGGCCCAGGCTGCGGAAGCAGACAGTAGGGCGAGCAGGGAAAAACAAAAACGCATAAATATGACCTCAAATGACATTGGGTCTAATCTGGAGAATAGATCGGTACATGGCAAGAACCGGAGAGGCGTGCGCCTGAGGAAATTGTGGACTTGCGTGGCGGTCCAAATGGTCCAGCGGTCATTGACCACAAAAGAACTGGTTTGAAACAAAAATCTATGACCGGACAAGTTTAAGCCCAAGGAAGCAACCCGAAAGCTTCCTTGGGCCTGATAGCTTGAACTTAGCCTACCTGCTCATTGTTTTTATTAGCCTGCTTTTTTGATCGGCTCGTTCAAGAATTGGTCTGTCCCATTTCCCATTGCCTACCGCATTTTTGCGTGTTCGACTTAGGAAGTTAGTTAGCCTGCTGATGCTGCCCGCATTTCTGCAAACCTGGTCGTAAGTTGGGCCGAAGGAAACCCAAGGAAGCGGCAAGAACAGATATCTACATTGCTATAGGCGTCTCTTAGGCGGACGCTATCTTTGCCTTGCTTGAGGTAGAAGCCTTTGCTGATAAGGCGTCGACGCAGATCTAGCCAGCTGCGTGCTTTTGAAAACTCGTCATAAACGTAGGTCCGCAAAGAAACTGCCATTTCTGTGTCCCAGCGGTTGGTCTCCCGAGCGCTGGCCCATGCGGATTGCCTGAATGTTACGTCTTGCTTTTCCTGCTCTATGCTGTGTCTGGCGAACACTGTCCCGGCCTCCGTATTTGTGTTTCTATTTGCCCGTCTGCCTGTTGATATTGTGTATTTAGATTACGCATTTTATCCACAGGCTGTCTATTGGTGCAAAAGAAAAGGGGGCACCTCTTTCGAGACACCCCCTATCCTAAAGGTTAGTACGGCTTAGCCCTTTTTCAGAATTTCGCGCCCTAACAATTCAGCAATCTGTACCGCATTCAACGCAGCGCCTTTGCGCAAATTGTCGGAAACACACCATAGATTCAAACCGTTATCGATTGTGCTGTCCTGACGAATCCGGCTGATAAAGGTGGCAAAATCGCCGACACATTCCACTGGTGTTACATAGCCACCGTCTTCACGTTTATCGATCACCATGATGCCGGGCGACTCACGCAGGATGTCGCGGGCTTCATCTTCGTCCAGGAAATCTTCGAACTCGATATTGATCGATTCCGCATGACCCACAAAGACCGGAACACGCACACAGGTCGCAGTGACCTTGATGTTCTTGTCGACGATTTTCTTCGTCTCAGCGACCATCTTCCACTCTTCTTTGGTGGAACCATCATCCATGAACACATCAATATGCGGAATCACGTTGAACGCGATTTGCTTGGTGAATGTCTTAGGTGGCTTATCGTCGGTTGGATTGTAGATCGCTTTGGTTTGATCCCACAGCTCATCTATACCTTTGGCTCCGGAACCGGATACCGACTGATAAGTTGAAACCACCACCCGCTTAACCTTGGCACGGTCATGCAATGGCTTCAGCGCAACAACCATCTGGGCAGTCGAACAGTTGGGGTTAGCGATGATGTTTTTCTTGGCATAGTCGTGCACGGCCTCGGGGTTCACCTCGGGCACGATCAACGGAATGTCCGGATCATAACGGTATAGTGACGAGTTATCGATCACCACACAGCCGACTTTTGCAGCCTTAGGAGCATAGATCTTGGTCGCATCCGAGCCAACGGCAAACAATGCAATATCCCAGCCCGTGAAATCAAACGTATCCAGATCCAGGGTTTTCAAAGTTCGCTCACCAAAGCTGACTTCAGTTCCCAATGATCGGCGGCTTGCCAATACGGCAAGTTCATCAACTGGAAACTGGCGTTCAGCCAGGATATTTAGCATTTCACGGCCCACGTTGCCCGTGGCGCCGACGACGGCGACGCGATAACCCATAGTGTCTCTCCAAAAATAATGCCGATCCTATGACCGGCTGCGGTCTCATATCTGGAAACGGCTCCGCCGGAAAGGTCAGAACCGTCGCCGGGTACCGCTATGGTGCAGATATGTGCATTTATGCCTAATAATTGCGCAATTCCTGATCGGCTCCAATCAGCAAGTTATGGACCAGCCTGTGTTTTCAGCTAGTCTGGTACGGTATCAGGTCGCATGGGTCAGCAATGGTAAAACTCAACTTCTATGACAGCTTACCACGCACAACTAACTTTTCAGACCTTGCCCGAGCTGAAAATTTCACCCCCTTGCCCGATGATTGGTTTATTGGGTGCTGTGACATTGTTGATTCAACCGGGCTAATTGCAGCGGGTCGCTACAAGACCGTCAACATGATCGGCGCCTCGGTGATTTCGGCGCTAACCAATGCGATGCAGGGACGTGCCTTTCCCTATGTATTTGGAGGCGACGGCGCGTCCTTTGCCATCCCCCCCTCTGAAAAAGAGTCCTGCCAAACGGTACTAGCCAACCTGCGCAGCTGGGTTGCTATCGAATTTGACGTCGAATTGCGCGCTGCCTTGTTGCCGTTGCAGTGGGTCCGTGCCGAGAACTTGGACGTAAGGGTAGCCCGCCACGCCGTCTCTGCTGGCGTGGACTACGCAATGTTTAGCGGCGGAGGTCTGGCCTGGGTCGACAAACAAATGAAGCTAGGCGGCTTTTCTGTCTCCCCGGCTGAACACGTCATTCCACCAGATCTGACAGGGCTGTCCTGCCGCTGGAGCAACATCAAAGCGAGAAACGGCACCATCGTTTCTTTGGTCTTACTACCGTCCAAAGGTGGCGAAAGCCGTGCCTACACAGATGTTATCAGCAAGATCTTGGTGCTAGCAGCAAAGCTGGAACGCAACGGCCACCCTGTGCCACAGAACGGTCCGCCACTGGGCTACCCGCCACCGGGTTTGACACTTGAAGCCCAGGTTTCGCGCGGCAGCGTGCCGTTGGTACTGCGTAAACTTCGCCTACTGTTAAACACTGCAGTGGCCGGGTTGATGTTTTGGAGTGGTCGGACCTTTGGCGGATTTGACCCCACTCACTACCGTAGAACCTTAAGCGCCAATGCCGACTTTCAAAAGTTCGACGATGGACTAAAGATGACACTGGACTGTGACACTGACACCCGCAATCAGCTGACCGAACTGCTGCAGAGCGCAAAAACAGCTGGCCACATCCGTTACGGGCTACATGAACAGGACGAGGCCATGGTCACCTGCATAGTTCCATCTGCTTTGCGCGATGACCATGTTCATTTTGTCGATGGCGCGGCGGGTGGCTATACCAGCGCCGCCGCACGCATCAAAGCTGAGGAAGCGATCACACCTTAGTAAAAAGCTCCAGCTTTGGATCATAACATTCCAAGCCACCTTCACCGATATCAGTCCACAACCCATGCAGGCTCAGCGAACCATCCCGTACCTTTTCGTCAACAAAAGGAAAGGTCATCAGGTTTTCCAGAGAGGCAACAACAGACTGTCGCTCCAACTGACGCGCCTGCTGTTCTTCATCTTCGATATCTTGCACCAGTTGGTACTTTGGCTTCAGAATATCCATCCAGCGACCAACGAAGCTGGTTTTTTCTTCCAACTGCGGTGCATGACCTTTGCACATATCGATGCAGCCCTGAACGCCACCACATTGCGAGTGCCCTAAAACGATCAGATGCGAGACCTGTAACGCTGTAACAGCGTATTCGACTGTTGCACTGGTGCCATGGTGGTCGCCATCGGGCTGATAAGGTGGAACCAAATTAGCGATATTTCTATGTATAAAGAACTCGCCTTGGTCGGCGCCGAAGATCGAAGTTACATGAACCCGGCTGTCACAACAGGAGATAACCATCGCACGTGGGCGTTGTCCTTCGGTGGCCAAACGTCGATACCACCCCTTATTTTCCTGATAAGAAGTAGCTTTCCATCCGTGATAACGGGTCACCAGATAATTAGGCAGAGGCTTGGCAAATTCCATTTGTCGATCCCTGTGTTGACAGTTCGCTGGGCTGATACAATGCATTGATAGCAAATTCGAGAGATATGATCATCCCGAAGAAACCTTTTGAAAACCACTAACAGCCAATGTTGGTCCCGTGCCGTGGGGGCACTGAAATTTAGGGTGATATGTGGTGGCTAATATTCTTAACGTTATACACAACGAAACGGTCCGGCTTGATCCGGGAAAACTCAGCGAGCTCTATGCCCAACTGGGCGAGGTCGGCGCCGAAGATGTGATCTGTCGCGCGATTGAAGAGCTTGCGGTACGATTGTCACATTGCGAGCGGCTCTGGCGGCAAAACGATATGCCGAATTTGCGCAAGAGCGCACGGTCATTGATCGCTATTGCTGACCAGATTGGCATGAGTGCCATGGCTGGTATTGCACGCGATGTAACCTGCGTGATTGATGACGAAGATCACGCCGCAACAGCAGCGACGTTGTTTCGACTGCTGCGCGTAGGTGAACGCTCCTTAACTGCAGTTTGGGATCAGCAAGACCTATCGGTTTGATCGCTGACAAGCACACACCTTTAAGCAGGGCTTGCAGATAGCGCGGTGCCGGATACTCTGGGACAATATTGTCCCCACATCCGGAGTATCCTGATGCCGCCTGTCTTTGCCCTGCCTAACGATGCCGCTGTACCGCTGCATGTTCTAGATCAGGACAGCTGCGCCGATTGGCTAGAGCAACAACCGCAACACATTTCTCACTGGGCGCAGGCAAACGGGTTTACCGGTGCTTGCGGTCAGGCGCTGTTGATTCCAAATACTGACGGAAAACCAGCGCTGGCGCTGGCTGGGTATGGAACAGGGGCCCAACGGGCTCGGCGCCGGTATGTGCTAGCCGCAGCCGCTGAAAAACTGCCGCAAGGCACATACGCCATTGCATCAGGATTGTCTCATGACGCGCTGAACATCGAGTGTTTTGGCTGGCTTCTTTGCGGGTATCGCTTTGATCGTTATCGCGAGCAAAGCGCATTCAAAGCAAATCTTATTGCCCCTGCGGGGGTTGATGCTGCAGCAATCGAATCATTGGTTGCTGCCGAAAGCCTGACCCGTGATTTGATCAACACACCTGCGTCGGACATGGGCCCGGATGAATTACAACGTGCCGCTGAAACTTTGGCAGAAGCGTTCGACGCCTCGATTACAACAATTCAGGATGATGCGCTTTTGGCGCAAAATCTTCCAATGATCCATGCAGTTGGCCGTGCCTCAGACCTCCGCCCGCGCTTGATCGATATGAACTGGGGCGCTTCCGGCCCCAAGCTAACACTGGTCGGCAAAGGTGTTTGTTTCGACACCGGTGGGCTAAATCTAAAACCCGGCGCCAGTATGGGCCTGATGAAAAAGGATATGGGGGGCGCAGCTGCAGTGTTGGGGTTGGCTAAGGCAATCATGGCCGCCAATCTCCCTCTGCAACTGCGGGTGCTGATCCCTGCGGTCGAAAACTCGGTATCTGGGTCGGCGTTTCGTCCTGGCGATATCCTAACATCACGCAAGGGGCTGACCGTCGAGATCAACAATACTGACGCCGAAGGTCGGCTTGTGCTGGCTGATGCTTTGGCATTGGCAGATGAGGACAAGCCGGATTTGCTAATTTCGATGGCCACGTTAACCGGTGCGGCGCGAGTGGCGGTCGGGCCGGATCTGGCGCCCTTCTTTACCGACGACGAACAAGTCGCAACTGCGCTTGCGACAAATGCAGAGCCCAGCGCTGACCCTGTTTGGCGGCTGCCGTTTCACACGCCTTACGAGACCAAGATCGAGCCTGGCATTGCAGATCTCGACAATGCGCCCGCTGGAGGGTTTGCCGGATCGATCACCGCAGCGCTGTTCCTTCGCCGTTTTGCTGGGGACAGCCGCTATGTGCATTTCGACATTTACGGCTGGAACCCGACGCCCGCCGCGGCCCGCCCCAAAGGTGGTGCCGGCCAAGGAACCCGTGCCCTCTTTGCCGCCCTACCTGAACTGTTGAACCTATGAAAACTAAACAAATCATCCAGCCCGTCACTGATTTGTTCCACTCACCCTATGGCGCGCGTGATCGCCAAATGATCTATGGCGACCTAATCACCGTTGAGGCCGAGGAAAACGGGTGGGCACAGATACTGTCAGTCAAAGATGGATATCAGGGGTATTTGCCCAGTATCGCGCTGGGCGCACAGACCAAGGCTACACATAGGATCTCCGCTGCCTCGTCTCATATTTATGTGCAACCGGATTTCAAATCCCGCGATCTTTGCAGCCTCAGTTTTGGCAGTCGGGTTCAGGTGCTGACATACGGTGATCGTTTCTGCGAAACCCCAAATGGTTTTATACCGACACCACATTTGAAACCTGCTGACACTATAGATGCCGATCCTGTTGCACTTGCTGAACTGTTTCTGGGCACACCCTATCTATGGGGGGGCAACAGCCGTTTTGGCATTGATTGCTCTGGTTTGGTTCAAGCTGCCTTGCTGGCTTGCGGTATCCCCTGCCCTGGCGACACCGGCCCGCAAGAATCAACTGTGGGCCATACTCTTCCCCCTGACAGCGCCTATCAGCGTGGAGATCTACTGTTCTGGAAAGGCCATGTTGCATTTGTCTACGACCCTGAAACCATAATTCACGCCAATGCACATGATATGGCGGTTGCTCTGGAACCGCTGCAGGCTGCTATTGATCGGATTCAAGCTCAAGGCGATGGCCCGGTGACTGCGCACAAACGGCTGGCCTAACTCTTCACGACTACAATGAACCGAACATGGGTGAATACAGGGCGGTCGTCACGGTCTTTACAGATGCGCAGCTATTTCACTGCACGGATCAGTTTTCGTTCCAACACGCGAAGGACGGATTTTAGTTCGTGGCCCCGCTTCAAGATTTGCTGATCCATGCTAACCACAGAATACATCCCTTGGCGTTGCCTTAACTTGGGGCGCTTTTCTATCCGGTACAGCGGAGTTTCTGCTGTGCGTTTGAACACCGAAAACACCGCAAGTTCACGCTGGCAGGAAATACCATAATCGCGCCACTCTCCTGCAGCGACCATACGGCCATACAGGGCCAGAATCAGCGAAAGCTCAGATCTATTGAAAGCAACCTGAAGAGGGGCAGATGGGCTTGGAAACGATTGGGAGTTTTGAAAGCTCATAACGTAAGACTCGCCCTAATCCTGCAACAAATCAAGTCTCTTTGCACAATCGGGCCGATAGAACCTACCGGATCATGTGATAAATTCCTGCGCAACATGGGTCGTGCCTCGGTCATAAACGTCCGGTATCACGTTATGCAGAGGCTGCCACCTCGGGTCTTACATCCAAAATTTGATCATAGGCTACACGTCCTGGCGCCGTCACAACCAATCCTCGCTTATGCTTGTGGCGCTTTAACCATCCAACATCTAACCCATGGGTCAATATCTGCCGCCCCAAAGGCCCAGCCACATGAGGTTGACGTTCAGTCCAATCCAAACACGGCCGAACAAAGGGCTGACGACCCGGTCTGTCAGGAAGCAACACCCCAATTCGATGCCATAGATCTGATGGTACAGCGCGATACCCGCCGTTCTCATCAATCAGCATCCCTTGGGACAAAAAAGCCTTGGCCATGGCCACCGCAAGTGGTCCCGCAAGGTGGTCATAACAACTGCGAACCGTCGCCAACCCGCCAGCCTTGCGCTGTTGGGCGCGGTATAAGCTGTCAGCAGGGGCAATCGCCGCCAGCTGTTCCAACGCTTGCGCAACTTCTGGACCTGCGAGACGGTGATAGACACAGCGGCCGCTTTTTTCCGCCAGCACCAGACCGGCTTCTTTCAAAATACGCAAATGCGCCGTGGCCGTTTGTGGTGTGACACCAGCTGCGCTCGCCAACTCTTTGTTGGTAAAGGCACGGCCATCCAGCAGTTCGCATAACATGCGGGTGCGACTTGCATCGCTGATGGCCTGACCTAGAATATCAAAACGGGGTGTTGTCATACTTCAAGCATACTGCGCGCGCTATCAAAGCCCTACGAAAAACACTTCGTCATAGGGCGAAATGTCGGTCTTAGCGCCCAAGAAAAATCAGCGAATAGACAGCTCCAGATGAGGGACAGGCCATTTAACGCGGAAATAACCTACCTATTGGATAGTTCCGCTATCACGACCGCAGCCTCGACGCTGCGCGATCCGTGTGTGTTAAGTCAAAGTTTCGGCCATTGTGGCTGCTCAAACGGGGATCCAATATATGGCCTACTCGCTTTATCGCCTTCCAGTACTTGCCATACTTGTCATGACACTTGCCCTATCGACACCTCACCTGACGGCACAGGAGCAAATTACGAACAAAGGCGTAAAAAAGAGGGTGGCCCTGATGCTGACAGCCCAAGCTGCCGTTGCCACGCTCACCGATATGATGGCCGGGCGGGTGGTGTTTCACCCAACCAGAGCCCGCGCGGCACGACGCACTTTGATGCAAACTAGCCGCAACACCATCAAGCGTTTCAAAAGACCACATAGCGACCCATTGTCGAACGCTCGGCCTGAAATCTGGACCTACTGGAGCGATTTCAAAGCCAATGCAGAGGTCGCGGACGACGCTGCCAGACAGCTAAACGTAAATTCATTAGCCGGACTTCGACGCACCCTGCCGAATGTGCTGCAAAGCTGTCTGAGCTGCCATGATAGCTACCGGGTCGAACCCAACGAATTTACAACGCACTAAGATCCGGTTGTTTGCGAAGCAAACCTTCAAAAACCTAAAGTTGCCTCACACTCAAAACTGAACTCAGTCTTGGGTTCAGGCCCCATAGCGGGCCAGAAAAGTTTCTACAGCACCCTTGATTACTCGTTCACGCTCAACCTCGGTGAATTCAGTGTCTATATTGAACACAAGCCGAGGGAACAGATCCGCTTTGCACAGTTCGGCCAGTTGATCCGCGGCCAAGTCAAAGTCTTCAATCCTTAGTTCGCCCCGTGCGGTTGCCTGCTCTAGATATTCTTTGACCCGCGCGCGCACAACCATTGGGCCGCTCTCATAGAACTGCCGCCCCAAATCTGGAAAACGGTCGGCCTCGGCCACACAAATCCGGAACATTTTCTGGCCAAAGTCAGAAAGAATCACCGACAAGATCTGTCGCGCCGCCACTGCTATAGCTTCTGGAGGCGTACAGCAGGTTTCGACCATATCAACAGCGTCGCATGCTTGGCGGGCGCATTCATTGCGGGCCACTTCCATGAACAACAAACGCTTGTCGGGAAAATAGCTATATAAGGTGGCCTTGGACACGCCAGCTGCGCGGGCAATGTCATCGACGCTCGCCCCCTCAAAACCATCCGCCATAAACACGTCGCGTGCGCCTTCCAGCACCTGATCAAATTTGCGGCCGGTCCGCAGAATGGTGGCTGGATGGTTCATCGAGATCCCTTCAAAACACTGGCAATAGCTGTGTGAGTCAACTTAGCGTGCCAACCCTATCTTCAACAACCATTCTCGCGAAGACTTGTACGTCGTTCGAATATAGTTATCTTAGAATCATTCTAATATCGAGGTCAAATATGCGCTTCTTTTCGCACCGCAAGCATTTCTCAGACCTGAGTGAGCAGGAAATCATTGCACTCGCCATTTCATCGGAAGAAGACGACGCACGCATCTATCGTGGCTTTGCCGAGCGATTGCGCGGAGAGTTTCCTGCAACCGCCAAAGTGCTGGATGGCATGGCTCATGAAGAGGATGAACACAGGTCCAGGCTGATTGCGCTGCACCAGAGCAGATTTGGCCCCACCATTCCCTTGATCCGCCGCGAGCATGTCGCTGGATCTTATGCCCGCCGCCCGGTTTGGCTGCAAAACACATTGAGCCTTGAACGAATTCGTGGCGAGGCCAAGATGATGGAGCGCAACGCCGAGCGCTTTTACCTGGCCGCCGCCGCCCAAAGCCCGGACGCTGCCACACGTAAATTGCTGGGGGACCTCGCCGCTGAAGAAGCAGGTCATCAGGTTTCGGCCGAAGGGTTGGAGCAGGCCCACCTGACTAAGGATACCCTGGCGCAGGAGGACGATAGCGCCCAACGCCAATTTATCCTGACCTGGGTGCAGCCTGGGCTGGCGGGATTGATGGATGGATCAGTATCGACGCTGGCCCCAATCTTTGCCACCGCCTTTGCCACGCAAGACACCTGGACGACTTTCTTGGTTGGCATTGCCGCTTCCGTTGGTGCCGGAATATCGATGGGCTTTACCGAAGCCGCGTCAGATGATGGTGCGCTCTCTGGACGTGGATCACCGATCAAACGCGGTATTGCCTCTGGGGTAATGACTACAGTTGGCGGATTGGGTCATGCATTGCCCTATTTGATCCCCGACTTCTGGACCGCCACCGCCCTAGCCATGGTCGTGGTGTTTATCGAGCTATGGGCCATCGCATGGATACAGAACAGATACATGGAGACGCCCTTTTGGCGCGCAACGATGCAGGTCGTTTTGGGGGGCGCGCTGGTGTTGGGAGCCGGCATTTTGATTGGCAGCGGCTAGGAACAAGAAGAAAAGCTGTTCAATAGGTCTTTGCGTTTAGGCCCGATCAGAGTAGCAAGTCATCCATGGTCGATATCTTCCTCAGAACGCTACCCTTTTTCGCCATTATTGGCCTTGGTTATTGGGCCGGACGAACGCGGTTCTTTAGCGCCGAGGCCACAGCTTATCTAACCAAGTTTGTTTTCTTCTTTGCCCTTTCGGCTATGATTTTTCGGTTTTCAGCCAATCTGTCATTTGCCGAAATTTTCGACCTGCGGCTGATCCTTGGGTATCTGGCGGGCACAATGGCTGTTTATCTGCTGATGACACTGATCGCCGCCAGCCGTGGCTTAGACATGCAAACCGCTGCTGTTGAGGCGCAATGTGCAGCCATCGGCAATGTTGGTTTTCTTGGGCTGCCAATGATGGTGATTCTATTTGGCGAAGCGTCCATTGGCCCAATGATGCTGGTGCTCAGTGTCGATCTGGTCGTGTTTTCTTCGCTGATCGTCATTTTAATCAATGTCGGACGCGGTGCAGGAGTGGGGCTGGCAACCCTGCGATTGGTGGCAAACGGATTGATCAAGAACCCAATGATCGTGTCTATCTGTGCTGGGTTGATCTGGTCCGCGCTGGCACTGCCAATCCCGGCCCCCGCAAACGAATTTCTAACAATTTTGGGTGGCGCTGCCACACCGGGGGCCCTGTTTGCCATTGGTGCCTCTCTGGCCACCAAAGCCGCAGAGCGGGTTCATGTCGCTCTCTGGCTCAGTTTTGCCAAATTGGTGCTCCACCCGTTGCTGGTTGCGATCGCAGTCTTGCTGATTTTGCCATTGGACGGTTATTCCGCCACCATAGTGATTTCCGCTGCTGCGCTGCCCGTAGCGGGCAATGTCTATATGCTAGCGCAACACTATGGCGTGGCGCCACAGCGGGTCTCGGCAACGATCCTGTTTTCGACACTGGCTTCAATATTAACAGTGCCAATGGTGATCACCTGGGTAGGTGCGCTGGTGACGGTCCCCTAGCAAGGGTGGATATGCCACAAAAACAGCGCTGCTACATTGCATCCTCTGGACGATTGGCGCGCCGCCGGGTAGCGATGCATAACCATTTTGGAGGCTATCGATGGAAACTTTGTCGGAAAACCGAGCTTTTGGCGGCACGCAGGGTGTTTATAAGCACGCCAGCACAGCAACCCAATGCGATATGACCTTTGGTCTGTTCCTGCCCGAAGAAGCCCGCGATGGACCTGTGCCCGTGTTGTGGTACCTGTCCGGCCTGACCTGTACCCACGATAATGCCATGACCAAGGCCGGTGCGCAGACTTGGGCCGCCGAACAGGGCATCGCTTTGGTGTTTCCTGACACAAGCCCACGGGGTGAGGGCGTCGCAGATGATGATGCCTATGATCTGGGTCAGGGCGCAGGGTTCTATGTCAACGCAACACAGGCACCATGGGCACCTCATTTCAACATGTGGGACTATCTGGCCGAAGAGCTGCCTGCACTGCTGGGCGAAAAGTTTGCGATAGATTTGGATCGGCAGGCGATCACCGGGCATTCGATGGGCGGCCATGGTGCGCTGACACTGGCGATGGGGCTGCCGGGGCGGTTTCGGTCGGTTTCGGCCTTTGCGCCGATTTGCAACCCAAGTGCCAGTGATTGGGGTCGCAAACAACTGACCGCCTATCTGGGCGAAGATGAAGCCGTCTGGGCGCGCCACGACGCGACGCTTATGATGCGCGAAACGGGGTTTGATGGCCCCGTCCTGATCGACACAGGAACCAGCGATCAATTCATCGACCTGCTGCAACCCGAGGCGCTGGCCCAAGCTATTGCCGAAAAACGCCAAGAAGCGACCCTGCGTTTGCAACCGGGCTATGACCACAGCTACTTCTTTGTCTCCTCCTTTATGGAAGAGCATATCGCCTTTCACGCTGACGCGCTTTACCGGGACTAAGCCATGACTGAATTCGACTATGACCTCGTCATTATTGGCTCCGGCCCCTCCGGCCGGACTGCCGCCATTCAAGCTGGTAAGCTGAAACGCAAGGTGCTGGTAATCGATCGTCAGGATCGTCTTGGCGGTGTTTCCGTTCACACCGGCACAGTGCCTTCCAAAACCCTACGCGAAACGGTGCTGAACCTTAGCGGTTGGCGAGAGCGTAGTTTTTATGGCCGTTCTTACCGAGTGAAGGATCAGATCGGTGCCGAGGACCTCAAGGCCCGTCTGCACATGACGCTGGATCACGAGGTGGATGTGCTGGAGCACCAGTTCAACCGCAACCATGTGGACTGGCTGCCGGGGCTAGCGAAATTCGTTGGACCAAATGAGGTAGAGGTGGCAACCGAAGCGGGCGACACCAGCCGGGTAACGGGCAAGAATTTTCTGATCGCTACGGGCACCCGTACCTATCGCCCTGACACCGTGCCGTTCAACGGCAAAACCATTGTCGATGGCGACGAATTCATTGAAATGGCGGAAATTCCACGTTCCCTGATCGTGGTTGGTGCGGGCGTGATTGGTGTCGAATATGCCACTATGTTCTCGACCCTGGATGTACGTGTCACCCTGATCGAACCACGTGATACCTTCCTCGATTTCATCGACACTACACTGATTCAAGAATTCACCCACCAGATTCGTGAAAACGGCGTTGATCTGCGCCTTGGTGCGGCTATTGAAAAGGTCGAAGATGCAGGCAGCCATGTCGAGGTCACACTGGACAACGGTCGCCACGTACGCGGCGAAATGCTGTTGTTTGCAGCGGGCCGCATGGGCAATACCGGAGGCCTGAACCTCAAGGCAGTGGGACTGGAAACAGACCACCGCGGACGGTTGAGCGTCGAGCGTAAAACCTATCAAACTGCCGTGCCACATATCTATGCCACCGGTGATGTGATCGGCCACCCGTCGCTGGCCTCGACATCATTGCAACAGGGCCGCGTTGCCGCCTGCCACGCGCTGGAAACCCCTACCCTGCCAGAAAGCCCCTGGTACCCCTACGGTATTTATTCGGTGCCGGAAATGTCCACCTGCGGTATGTCCGAGGAAGAACTGCAAGAGCGCGGCATTCCCTATGAGGTTGGTGTGGCCCGGTTCCGCGAAACCTCGCGCGGGCATATCATGGGGCTGGAACACGGCATGCTGAAGATGCTGATCAGCCTGAAAACCCGCCGGGTTCTGGGCGTTCAGATTGTCGGTGAAGGCGCCACCGAACTGATCCACATTGGTCAGGCGGTGATGAACCTGCAAGGCACAGTGGATTACTTTGTCCAAAACACCTTCAATTACCCAACTCTGGCCGAAGCCTACAAGATCGCTGGTCTGGATGCCTTCAACCGGATGCCAATCCCGGAAGAATTCAAAGTACCGAAAGAACCGAAAGCTGGTAAAAAGCCTGCGGCTAAATCAACCAAGGCCAGTAAGTAATGGTGCTCTACATTGATGCGGATGCCTGCCCGGTCAAGGAGGAGGCTGAACGGGTCACCACCCGCCATAAGCTAAAGATGTTTGTGGTGTCTAACGGTGGATTGCGCCCCTCGCGCAATCCATATGTGGAAAATGTCATTGTGGATGCCGGTGCCGATGTGGCGGACATGTGGATTGCCGATCGTTGCGGCAAGGGCGATGTTGTGGTGACTGCGGACATCCCATTAGCCGCCAAATGTATCGCGACTGGTGCACGCGTGCTGCGCCACAACGGCGAGGCGTTTAGCGAGGCCAATATCGGCCAGCAACTGGCAATGCGCGATTTGATGGCCGACCTGCGTGCTGCCAACCCACTGGGGACTGGCGGTAGTGGCAAAGGGTTCACCAAGACCGACCGGTCGCGGTTTCTAGAGGCGCTGGAGAGGGAAATCCGGGCGGCGGCACGCTAATAGAATTTGAGGTATGACAATGAACACAGTGCGGGCTTCTTTATTGACAGTTGGTTTGCTCGCAAACAGCCATACAGCCGCAGCCATGTCATGTGCCGACCCCTTGGAAATCATCTCAGGCAGGTTTCACAGTGAGGAACCACTAACCGCGAGGAACCTTGCAGCTGGCCTTTATCACAATTACTTCAAAGTACCCGAACTGCAGAGTTCTGAACACATCGCAATCGGTACGTTCGAACTGAACCCAGAGCTGAAAGATGAACATGGCAACATGGCCGGTGTTGAACCATATAACACGGTGCGTCTGAAGACCAATTGGGCAGCACCCACCCGATTTGTCGGCATCGACTACAGCTTTCACGACGGAATTTGGTTTTCGGGAGTGTTCTTCAGCCCAGATGGCACCGAACACGATCTAAAGGGGGACTTCGACCTCAAGCTTCATTGTGATGAGTATTGCGCTGAGCCCCCGCGTACTCATGATCCTATCTTTTATAAACTGAACGGACCCAAACCCGAGTACTTTCGAATCAATGGATCCATGTGCGATGCTACTTTCGCTCCATCGGCTCAGCCTGAAGTTGTCACAGCCTTCCGCATCTGCATGCGTGATAGAGGTTGCAAGGACTGGCTCTACGGCAGCAAGTGAATCCTCCTTTGGAGAGGGTCAGGCGCGGTCCGGGCTCGCAGCTCCAACCACTTCAAACAATTTACCCTATCCTATTCACTTCCAAATGCGGATTTTCACAGTGACAGTGAAATCACACCGACGGCGCGTTTGCGGTTTCTGGAAGCGCTGGAGCGGCAAATCCGGGCGGGGGCACGGCAGATCTAGATCAAACTAGCAGCACTAAAGCCCGCAGCTTGTGACTTTGTCAGCCAAGCGGCAGTATTCCTGTAGTTTACTTCGATAGGATATTTCCATGGTTATACGTGCAGTTATTCCCTCTAAGCTTCGTACAGCAACTGAACAGCTCAAATTCTCGCCCGCAATTGTTTCCGGCAATCACGTTTTTCTCACCGGCTCCACCGGGGGGGATATGAATGGGAAGATGCCAGCGGACGCCGAAGCACAGTTCAGGAATGCCTTTGACAAAATTGAACTCATTTTGCGAGAGGAAGGTTTGACCTTTCAATCGGTCGTCGAAATGACAACGTATCACATCGGCCTACGATCGCACTTTGATCTATTCGACAAGATTCGACAGGAATGTTTTGACGCCCCCTACCCAGCCTGGACCGCCGTAGAAGTCGCCGGCTTACGTCGCGAAGGTGCAGTTATTGAAATACGCATAATTGCGAGCACTGAAGCCAACCTCTAACCCTTTTCTGTGTACGGCAAGATCGACTCGGACGGGGCATGAATGGGTTCCAGCAATTCTCTCACCCTAGCTCGATTCAGTAGCGCAACCTACGGTGTAAGCGCGGATTTCATGCTGGCTTCGGGGAAACAGGTGGCGGCGCGGCCTGTTCCTTCTTGCCAGCGGCCAATGGACCGACGGGTTTTAAAGCCCGGTAAGCCGTCAGCCCCACCAACATCGTGTCCCTGCCCTTCAAGTGCGCGCTGCATGACGGCCACATCCGAGCGGTACAACCCACCGACAGCCCCCCAGCGGGCCGAGAAATCACCGACGCCGTATTGGATGCGGTCCCCAACGTGGCCCACAAACAAAGCATACAGATCGCTTTTGTTATACTCTTTCAGAACATAGAAATTTGGCGTGACGATAAAGGCTGGACCGCTGCGTCCCGCTGGCATCAAAAGGTATCCCTCACCCTTCAACTCATGCTTGGGAAACGGTCGCCCTGACACACGTGTGATCCCCATCTTCTCCCATTTGGCAATGGACTGCCCCTGATCCGGGCCTTCCAGCGTACAAGACACCGAGGACGGTACGGTGACCTCAAACCCCCAATCGCGGCCACTGACCCAGCCGTGGCGGTCAAGGTAGGTTCCGATTGACGCAATTGTATCAGCTTCGGATCCCCAGATATCAGCGCGACCATCGCCATCGCCATCCGCGGCATATTCCAAGAAATTTGTCGGCATAAATTGCGGTTGTCCCAGTGCCCCAGCCCAGCTGCTTTTCATGGCGCTCTCGGGCGCATGACCCGCCTGCGCAATCATCAGCGCCGCCACCAGTTCCTTGGTGAAATAGTCCGCTCGCGTGCTCATAAAGCCTTTGGTGCCCAGAACTTGAAAAACATCGTGCGGAATTGAGACTCGCCCATAGCCACTTTCACGTCCCCAAATCGCCAAAATGATCCGACCCGGCACACCTGTGTCCTGTTCAACCTTAGCCAACGCGGATGCGTGACGCTGCATCATCTGCCGTCCAACCGAAGTCGCGCCGTCGATTGAGCCTCGGTTGAAGTATTTACCCGGTGAGCCAAACTCCGCCTGACGCTGGCGTTTTGGTGTCTGCGGTTGGGTCCCCGGGGGCACCAGATCCGGCAATTTCCAGTTTAACGTTACGCCTTTGAACGCATTATCGAACGTCCTGCGGGAAACACCCTTGGCCTTGGCTTGAGGCCAAACCGTCTGCTTCAGCCAGCCTTGGAATTGCCGTTCAACACTGGCGCGATCCTGCGCAAAAGCCGACCCAGAGAGAACAACCAGCGTGGCAAAAATGAAGATTGCGCGAAACATATTAAATGGGCTCCTGATCGAACTGTCACCGGTATGTCCACTGTACGCTTATGTGTAACTGCAACACCAGTTCCGTTACTCAGGTATGAGCAGAACATAAATCATCGGTTGAAAAACACACATTCAATTCTCCCCCCCATTGCCCTGCCCCAAAGTTTACGCCACTGATCAACCAATCACTACGCGAGGCCGATGATGAGCGCACAGGCAAAGGTCAATATCTGGGGCATTTTGGCTGCCCTTGGGGCGGGTGTCGCCTTTTCGATCATCGATACCATTTTCAAGTTTCTGTCCGGCGACTACCCGCTTTACGAAGTGGTATTGTTTCGATCGATCGTTGCGCTGGCAGTTTTACTGGCAGTGATCGTTCCATTGGAAGGTGGCTTTCACCTGCTCCGCACCCATCAACCACGTCTGCATGTGTTGCGTTGCCTGGCGGTGCTATTTGCCAACCTGTGCTTTTTCACCGGTCTGGCGCTAATGCCGCTGGCGGAAGCCGTGGCCATTGCCTTTGCCACACCGTTGATTGTCACCACCCTGTCCGTCATCTTCCTGAAGGAACACGTTGGGCCGTGGCGCTGGGGGGCCGTAGCCGTTGGGTTCTTAGGTGTACTGGTGATTATCCGGCCCGGCAGTGACGCATTTCAGCCCATCGCAATACTGCCGTTTCTAGGGGCCTGTGGCTATGCCACCCTGCATGTTCTGACCCGCCGCGCTGGGGGTTCTGAATCTGGTTCGACCCTGGCGTTCTATCCGATGTTGGGTTTTCTGGTTGTCAGCGCGCTTGTAGGGCTCACACTGGGCGATGGCCGGTTTTCTGACGGCAACAGCCCAGCGATTGATTTCATCCTGCGGGCTTGGGTCTGGCCCGCTCCACAAGATTGGCCTCTGTTCATCGGTGTTGGCATTGCGGGATCTTTCGGTGGTTACCTTGTGGGTCAAGCTTATCGGTTGTGCGAGGCTGGATTGGTCGCCCCGTTTGAATATATCGCCATGCCAATGGCCGTTTTGTGGGGGGTATTGGTCTTCAATGAATGGCCGGAAACGCCCGTTTGGATCGGCAGTGGTTTAATCATTGGGTCAGGCCTAGTTTCGGTTTGGCGCGAGACCCGCAACCATCGCCCTACAAGTCGCCCCAGACCCCGTTCCAACGGATAAAGAGGACATCAATTATGCCCATCCAAGCTATTGTATTTGATATCGGAAATGTTTTGCTGGAATGGCACCCTGAGCGATTTTATGACGCTCAGATCGGCCCTGAACGCCGTCGCGCCCTGTTTGCCGAAGTCGACCTACACGGCATGAACCTGAACGTGGACCGCGGCCACGACTTTTATACCTCTGTCTACAGTCTGGCCGAGCAACACCCAAAATGGCAGGATGAAATCCGGCTGTGGCACGACAGTTGGCTCGCCATGGCAACACCTGAAATCCCACATTCCACCCGGTTACTGCGAGCCCTGAAGTCCAACGGTCACCCGGTGTTTGCACTCAGCAACTTTGGTGTTGGGACTTTTGAACTGGCCTGCAAGGCCTATCCGGTCCTGACTGAATTCGACCGCAGCTATGTCTCGGGCTATATGCAGGTGATCAAACCCGACACAGAAATTTATGCCCAACTGGAATCTGATTGCGGCATCCCCGCTGCTCATTTGCTGTTTGCCGATGACAGGCCAGAAAATATCGAATCCGCGTCTGATCGCGGCTGGCAGACACATCTTTTCACCTCACCAGAGGGTTGGGCCGAACGGCTTGTCTCTGAGGGGTTGCTAACCAAGGAACAAGCCACATGAACATCCCCATCATTTCTTTCGACGAAGGCAATGCCCTGCTGGAATGGGTTGAGTTCACCGAGGCACTGGCCAAAGGACACAGCCTGCCCAAAGCAGAAATTGGGGACACGTTTTTATACCGCAAGCCTGACACGCTCCTGACCCGTTCGGCCTGGATTGATGGTATGGGACTGGCCGTTAAAACCGCCAATATTTTCCCCGGCAACCCCAAGGCTGGTAAACCGATGATCAACGGGTCGGTCAGTTTGTATTCTGACAGTGACGGTTCACTCGAGGCATTGGTCGATTTCCATCTGGTCACCAAATGGAAGACCGCCGGTGACAGCCTGCTGGGGGCGCTGCGATTGGCGAACCCCAATGCCGCAGAAATTTTGATCGTCGGGGCGGGAACCGTTGGCGGATCTCTGATTGACGCGTTTGCCGCTGGCTTTCCTCAGGCACAAATTCGTGTCTGGAACCGGACCTCCCCCAAAGCAAGTGACCTGGCAGCCAGCCGGCCCGGCACCCTGACGGCCCCTGATTTGGAATCCGCAGTACGGGCTGCTGATATCATTGTCACTGCTACCATGTCGTCATCTCCGGTTATCAATGGCGACTGGCTCAGGCCTGGCCAGCACCTGAACATGATCGGCGCCTACCGCCCTGACATGCGCGAAGCAGACGACGTCGCCCTGACCCGTGCGCAGATCTATACCGACAGTTTTGACACCACTCTGGACCATATAGGTGAATTCATGATCCCTCTGGCCGCGGGCGTGATCAAACGAGAGGATGTGCTGGCCGATTTTTACCAGCTGGATCGCTTCCCAGCCTACGATCCGTCCCAGATTACCCTGTTCAAGAATGGCGGCGGTGCACATCTTGACCTGATGACAAGCCATCATGTTTTACAAAAATGGAAGGTCAAAGCGTAATCTGGGAACAGCGACCAATTACGCGACACCTGATCCGTTTCTTCATCTAGCCACAAATATCCCGGGGTCCGGGGTTGGCCCCGGCCTGACGTGAAAAATTAATCAATCCAACGCAATCAGGCAGCCGCTGCCGCAACCTCTTGTTTTGGGTTTTCCCGGATCGGCAAATGCACGATCGCACTGAATGCACCAATACCCACGCCAATCCACCAAACCATAGTATAATCGCCGTAGATGTCATACATCCGGCCACCCAACCATACACCCAGAAAACTGCCCAACTGGTGGCTAAAGAACACGATACCATACAACGTTCCCATGTAACGCAGCCCATAGAGATGCGCGACCAACCCTGACGTCAGCGGCACAGTCGCCAACCACATCGACCCCATTGCAACCGAAAATATGATCACCGACATTGGCGTGATTGGCATCATGATGAAAACAGCCGCTGCAATCGTCCGGCCAGCGTAAATCCCAGCCAACAGATATTTCTTGGAATAACGTTTACCAGCCCAACCCGCCAACAATGTGCCACCAACATTGGCCGCACCAATCAGCGAGATAGCAATCGCGCCCAGCGAAGAGGTTGTTGTGATACCCAGACTGTGAAGCGCGCCTCCGGGCAGGATTGGGCCGCACATTTCGGTGATAAAGGCTGGAAAATGCGCGGTGACAAAGGCCAGTTGATAGCCGCAGCTGAAAAAACCCAGAAAAATCATCGTATACGAGGGGTCCTTAAAAGCCTTGAGCAGAATTGCCCCCATGCTTTCTTCCAGTTCAACCTTTGACGCCACTGCCGGTGCCCTCATCAGGGGTAAGGTCAGGATCAACGCCAAAATCACCCCGGCGAAAACCAGAAATACCTGCTGCCAACTGATAAACCCCAGCAGCCATTCCGCGGTTGGCGCACCAAAAATCTGCCCTGCCGAGCCTGCAGCGGTGACGATTGCCAACGACATTGAACGGTTATCGTCAGAACTGGCCCGTCCCACCACTGCCAAAATCACGCCAAAGCCCGTACCGGCAATGCCAAATCCAACCAGCCATTCATAGCTTTGCATTTCAAAGGCTGTCGTCGCCCCGGCACTCAACACCAAGCCAGCGGCATAGATCAGTGCACCCAATACGATAGCTTTCCGGTCACCAATCTTCTCAGCAACAGCGCCAAACAGCGGTTGGCCAATGCCCCAAGCCAAGTTTTGGATCGCAATTGCCAGCGAAAATTCACTGCGCGCCCAGTTGAATTCTTCGGCGATTGGAATCTGGAACACCCCAAATGACGCACGCACAGCAAAGCTGACCATGATAATCACGCAGCCGACAATCAAAACCGGTGTAAATAGAGGGGCCTGCCGCTGCATTGGATTCTCCTGTTAAGCGTCCGGCGACCCTATCGAAGCCAGCCCGTCTACTCAAATCAGGTTTTTTGCGGTCATGTATTAGAATAACTGATGTGACAGGGGTGGTGGATAAAGTCTCAGTGCTTTTCAAGGTTTCCGAGGCGCGCTATGGCTGGCTGATGACAAATTTGACCACGCTCTATACCGATAAGATTGCCAAGGGTGAATTGCGCCCGGATCCCGCGCAAGAGGCTGTGCTGCCACAATTCGACCGGATCAGTGACGGGCTACAGGCGGAACCGATCAAACGCGGGTTGTTCCGCCGTGCGACACCGCCCCCTCCTCCTAAAGGGCTATATCTGTGGGGTGGCGTAGGTCGCGGCAAGTCGATGCTGATGGATCTGTTTGTCGATAGTCTGGGCGACATTCCGGTGCGGCGGGTGCATTTCCATGCCTTCATGCAAGAAATTCATGCCGCTATGCACGAGGCGCGCCAAAACGGGGTCGAGGATGCCTTGGCTCCAGTTGCGGCTGACGTAGTCGCCAGCGTCCGAGTGCTGGCCTTTGACGAAATGCAGATCAGCGACATCACTGATGCAATGATTGTTGGGCGACTGTTCGAGGCACTGTTTGCCGCGGGTGTGGTTGTTGTCACCACATCAAACAGAGTACCGGATGATTTGTACAAAGACGGATTGAACCGCCAATTGTTCCTTCCGTTTATCGCATTGATCAAAGAAAAGATGGAACCCTGGGAAATGGTCAGCCCGACCGATTACAGGCAGGACCGGTTGCAGGGGTCGCAGGTCTATTTCACCCCTACCGGACCTGACGCCAGCACCGCAATCCAGGCAATATGGCAGGATTTGAGCGGTGGAACCGCGGACCCGCTCGTACTAAAAGTGAAAGGCCGCGATCTGGTACTCCCTGCGTTTCGCAACGGCGTAGCAAAGGCAACATTTTATGACCTCTGCGGCAAGATGCTTGGCCCTGGCGACTACCTGGCCATCGCGGCTGAGGTGAAGGTGTTGATTTTGGAAGACATTCCCAACCTTTCGCGCAGCAATTTCAACGAGGCCAAGCGCTTTGTCACCCTGATTGATGCACTGTACGAGGCAGAGGTGCGACTGATCTGCTCAGCCGCCTCTGCGCCAGAAATGCTGTATGTCGAAGGCGAAGGTACATTTGAATTTGAACGCACCGCCAGCCGATTGCGTGAAATGCAGGGCGAAGACTGGGGGACGTAGATCCGCTACACCTCTTTGCGTTTTTCGATCGCTTTGCTCTCTGACTTAAGGAAACCGGTTGTAGAGCCCATTTTTTCCTCAACGATGTCCAAACTTGCTAGAGCGGTCACGATTTTTGGCGTGATGTTGGAACTACCAAAGGAAATGGTTTGTTTGTGAGGCGTCTCACATTCTTGGACTAGGTTGGCGGCATTCCTCGGACTTTTGATCAATCACCGCATCAACAAGGTCAGCCATTTTCACGCAAGATTGCGCCTGCCAAATACAGCGAGCCACAAATCAGTACTCGGGCTTGTGGGTCATTGGCGATGATGGTGGACAGCGCTGTGGCAGCGTGTTCAGCCGTTGTCGTTGTCAGCCCAACCTTCACGGCAGCTGCGGCTGTGTCTTCTGCGGACAATGTGTTGACTTCATCCGGGATCGTGATCGCTGTGAGGCTGTCAGCATGGTCAGCAAGCGGACGCATATAGCCGGTCACGTCCTTGGTGTTCAGCATACCGCAGATCAAATGTGTTGGACGCTTGGGCAGATTGGCCAGCACCTCTGCCAACGCCAGACCAGCGGCGGCGTTATGGCCTCCATCAAGCCAAAGCTCGGCCTGTGGCGCTGACTCGACAAGTGGTCCGGATTTTAACCGCTGCATACGGGCGGGCCAATTGGCATCTGTCATTGCGGCCTCACAGGCCACCTCATCTGCGCCTAGGTGACGTAAGGCTGCCAGGGCTGCCCCGGCGTTTTGAACCTGATGGGTCCCAAGCAACGCAGGTAGCGGCAGATCCAGCAATCCGTTTTCATCTTGGAAGACCAGACGTCCGTGTTCTTCGTATACGTGCCAGTGTTGACCATGGGCAATCAATGGCGCGCCGAGACGGGATGCCGTGGCTTCAATGACATCCATGACTTCTTCGGGTTGCGGGCCAACCACACAGGGCACTCCGCGCTTGATAATGCCGGCCTTTTCAGTGGCAATCTTGGCCAGCGTATCCCCCAGGAACTGTTCATGATCGATCGAGATCGGAGTGATAACGGTCAACTCGGGTTTGTCGATGACATTGGTGGCATCCAATCGTCCGCCCAGCCCCACTTCGAGCAGGGTATAATCCGCTGGAGTTCGGGTGAAGGCCAACAGCCCTGCAACCGTTGTGATCTCAAAATAGGTGATGGTTTCACCACCGTTCTTCTCATAACACTCATCTAACATTTCGGTCAGGTGCTCTTCGCTGATCAGCTCACCTGCCAAACGGATACGCTCGTGAAACCGTGCAAGATGCGGCGAGGTATAGGCGTGAACTGATTTACCGGCCCCCTCTAGCCCGGCGCGGATCATCGCCTGAGTTGAGCCCTTGCCATTGGTACCTGCCAGATGAATGACGGGAGGAAGCTTCTCCTGAGGATTATCCAATGCCTCTAGCAACCGCCAAACTCGACCCAGTGTAAGATCCATCAGCTTTGGATGCAGTGCCATCATACGTGTCAGGATGGTATCGGAAGAAGTATGAGACATCGGAGTCTATTCCCTGAGGCAGGTCACTTAAGTAAAAACCGCCCGCCGTTTCGGGCAGGCGGCAATTGCAGGTGCGATGTCCTGCAGATAGTGCAGATTAATCTGCTTAGGTCGCGTCAGCTTTGTCTTCAGCGGCGTCCTGCACATCATTTTCGGCATCCGCAATCGCGTCGTCCAACTGTTCCGGGGCCGGAAGGTCGCCAACAACCTGCGGCGATTGCCCCATCAACATGCGAATGATCGTCACCAGTTCCTTGCGCATTTCGGTGCGTTTGGTCACCCGATCCAAGATACCATGATCCAACAGATATTCGGCGCGCTGGAACCCTTCGGGCAGCTTTTCACGGATGGTCTGTTCAATTACACGTGCCCCGGCGAAACCAATCAAAGCATTGGGTTCGGCAATATGGACATCGCCCAGCATTGCATAAGACGCCGTTACACCACCGGTTGTCGGATGTGTCAGCACCACGATATACGGCAAGCCCGCCTGCTTCAGCATCTGCACCGCAATGGTGGTGCGCGGCATTTGCATCAGGCCCAGAATGCCTTCCTGCATCCGCGCTCCGCCTGCAGCAGAGAACAGAACTAAGGGGCGTTTGAGTTCCACCGCGCGTTCGGCAGCAGCAAGAATGGCGTTTCCGACGTACATGCTCATGGATCCACCCATGAACGAGAAGTCCTGGGCTGCAGCAACAATTGGGGTGCGACCAATTTCACCTTCAACCACCAGCATGGCTTCTTTTTCGCCGGTTTTCTTCTGTGCCGCTTTCATCCGGTCTGGATAGCGTTTCTGGTCGCGGAACTTTAGCGGATCTGCCACCGGCTCGGGCACATCAATTTCAACAAAAATGCCGCCATCAAACAACGCATCAAAACGCGCGCGCGGAGTGATCGCCATGTGATGATCACAGTTGGTGCAGACATTCAAATTGTCGCTCAGCTCTCGGTGAAACAACATGGTGCCGCACTCAGAGCATTTCTGCCACAAGTTTTCGGGGACTTCACGGCGCGAGAAGATCGAATTGATCCGCGGCCGGACGTAATTGGTAATCCAGTTCATGATCCAGGCCTCTGCTGGGACGATTTGTGCACTCAGATAAGGCCCCTTGACGGTAAATGCAATCAGCGGCGTATCGCAAGTCGCGCAACCAGCCAGCCAATGAGCATCAGTGCAAAGTCAACGACCATCCAGGGCCTGAGCGCCTGAACATCTGACATCTCGTAAGGCAGTATATATAGGGCCAGCCCATTCAGGCTAGTTGGCGAGGCAAACAAGACAAGAGCTGTTAGGTTATTGAAAAGATGTACGGCAATTGCCGGTCCGAGTGTCCCAGAACGGGCTGTAAGATCAGCCATGAGGAAGCCGAACAACCCAGCCCAAACTGCGATTATTACTGCATTTTCACCTGCTTCAGCGGGCAAGTAATGACCTAAGGCAAACAATGCCGACGGTAGAACCAGCCAAATTATAGGGTGACTAAACCGCGCTGCCAGGGCTTGCTGGATATATCCCCGAAACAAAATTTCTTCGGCACTTGTCTGGATTAGTAGTGCCAACAATGACAGGGGCAGCAGGGCAAGCCAGGTCAAAGCCGGTAAGTTGGACACCATAGGGGCATCCATTTGATACGGCGGCAACAGCATCAGGACCACAAACAACGCCAAGAGAAAAAGACTAACCCGACCAAATTGAGAAACCAACAGACGTGGCACTCCGATGATGCTGGTCAACGAACGGTATTGCAGCAATCGCGCCGCTACCGCCACTCCAACAGTAATAAAGCCAAATCCCCCCAACAATGCTAACATGGCAGCCGGGTTGGAGCCATCTTGCAAACCAGCCACCCAATCGCCTGAAAATGTCCCCAACAGTACCGAGTACATCGCTGACGACAGCAAATACCCGACGATCACCACCACGACCAAACCTGCAATTAGCCGCCACAGTTGTGGGTGGGTCCGCGCATTGAAAACCAGCGCCTCATGTGCTGCGTAGCGAAGACTAGGCCGCATTACAGGTCACTCGGAACTAGACACGGCACGATCTTCGCAAAAGTTGGGTATCTCAGTTGATGCACCTGTGGAAGTGAAGTCATGATCTGCCCTTTTAGAAAAAGTCGTCCAGTTGAAACAGCGACAGTTTTGCTGACGGTATTCACCTACAGGTACAAATTCAAGACAGTGCCCCTCCTCCTGTCCGCAAACACAAAGGGACCCAACTGCGAAGCAAAACATTGCAACAAAAGCGAATTGCCGGTTTGGGTTACAAACGTTACATTGCAAGTAAATGCAGGGCAAAATCGCCCGCTGAACAATTTGAGGACAACATGGGCAGGATACTGGACCGGCTGTTACACCGACGTGCCTTGCGCCATTGGCGTCGGGATGCACATCTAGCCGACCACGCCCCATTGAGTGACTTGCGAAATCAACGCAACCGCGCCCTCCAGTTGCGTGCCCATCTAAATCAGCTACTGCATGTGGCCGAAGGGCGGCTGGCGCTGCCACAAATTGGATCATCCTACTTTTCCAAGCCCCAAGGCACTGACTGGTCCTGGCGGCCTGCCTTATGGCGAGGCCCATTGCCCGAACCTGGTATTTCATCTGTTCCCACCAAATCCAAGTTGGGCGATGAGGTGCAATTGTTCCACGATTGCACCTCTTCCGAGCTAACGCTGCGCCAGCTGCGCAATACCCGCGAACAAGATTTGGCTCCCTTTGGCCTGCGCATGGATGTGTTTCAATTTGACGGATCGTTTCTGTCGCTGGTCGTAGAATTGCCGCCTGAAGCTGCTGCGGACATGACCCGCCAGCATCTCTTACGTATCGATGCCATAATTGAGACTGAAAAACCGCAGGAAATATTTGCCCGGCTGAACATCAAGCATGGCCCAAACACGGAACAGCTGGTTCGGGAATTGCCGCTGAGCGAACAAAACGTCATGGTCGAGTTCGATCTAGCCTATTCACGTCTCAACGAAAAACGAATCGAAAAAATCTGGCTCGATCTGATTTTTGAATCACCTGATATGAATCAGGTGATCTTGCGTGACCTTACCTTCTCGCGCCATCTCCGCGCCGCCATCTGAGGAGTCCAAATATGAGCGAGCTGATCCTAACCAAAATTCATTTTGGGAATGGCCTGTGGAAGGGCAAAATCAGTAATGTGCCCGACACCGGCGCAAAGCCCGACATTCAGGTGCGATATCTGGACCAACTGGTGGAAGGCGTGACTGTCAAAGAGGGTAGCAACGGTACTGAATGGGATTTACAAGTACCGGTGCCTAGCCATGCTGTGGCAGACGGTGTGCATAGCTTTCTGATCCACGACGGTGCGACAGATACAAAGCTGGGCAATTTCACCTTGATTGCCGGTGAAACCGCTACTGACAACTTGCTCGCCGAAGTTGAGCTGCTGCGTGCAGAACTGGATATGCTGAAACGCGCCTTTCGTCGCCATTGTCTGGAAACCACTTAGCAGCGCATTTCGAAAAGTCTCTTTCACAGCGACCGGTCTGACCAACACTCTCGGGCCAGACCAGCGGAGCTGCAGGCCAATTTAGCCTAGCGCCTGAAACCTGTCCGTGATCGCCTGCATTGCGTCAACAAACGGCTGTGGGCCATAGCTGGCACGGGCAACCCCTGCTTTTGCGACCGATTGGCGTGTCATCGTATCACCGCGCATCATCACATTGACCGGCAGTGGGCAGGCCTCACATACCTGTGCGATCAGATCCAGATCCGTCAGCCCCGGCACAAAGAAGCCGCTGGCACCAGCTGCAGCAAAGGCCTGTGATCGTTGCACCGCCTCGTCCAGCAAACCTCCATGCTTGCTACTGTCACGCTCTTTCAGAAACAGATCGGTGCGGGCATTAATAAACAGATCCGCACCAGTCGCGCGAGCGGCACGCAAGCGTTGGGACTGTTCTTCAATGCTGTACAACCCTGCACCACCAACTATCTGATCCTCGAAATTGATACCAACTGCGCCGGCGCCAATCACTTGTGCAACATTGGCCGTCAGTTCCGCACCACCAGCAGCATAGCCTCCTTCGAAATCCACACTGAGAGGCACATCGACGCTGTGTGAAATGCGCGTGGCGATCTGCACAAGCAAAGACAGTGGAATTTGTTCGCCATCCCCATAGCCCTGCGCTCCGGCCACTGACCAGCTGCCTGTGGCGACCGCTGTTGCGCCCGCTTTGGCCACAGCCACGGCGCTGCCTGCATCCCAAATGTTGTATAAAACCAGGGGGTTTCCAGATACATGCAGGGCGGCAAAGTCCTGCGCCTTTTGCGATTGGGTTGTCATATTGCTCTCCTATAACTCTGCTCTATCTCGATCAGCCGCTGCTTGCGCCAAAGCCCGCCGCCATATCCGGTCAACGACCCATCGGCCCCCAGCACCCTGTGACAGGGCACGATCAGCGCCAATTGGTTGGTTCCGTTGGCCCGTGCCACTGCCCGCACCGCTGAGGGCCGTCCGATGTTTTGGGCCAGTTGCGAATAGCTCCGCGTCCCCCCCGCAGGAATTTCCTGCAAAGCCCGCCAAACCTGCTGCTCAAACTCAGTTCCATGCAGCGCCAGTGGCGTTGAAAACGACGCGTTTTCACCTGCAAAAAACTGTTCCAGTTCCTCGGCAACCTGTTCGGTTGGTTCCGGACGTCCAAAGCCAATACCGCAGTTCGAACTCTTTTGCAGTTTTGCCAACTCACGTGGCAACGCCTTGCGGTCAATAAACTCCAGCAGGTGCAGCGCGTGTTGGCAACTGACTGCGATCAAGGATCCCAGCGGCGTTTCGATCCAATCTGCCTGCAACAGTGCATCACGATTAAATTGCCCCGGTGGCTTTCCGATCAAACGGGAAAAGGCCGCACGAAAAGCACTGGATGATTCAAACCCAGCATCTATTTGCGCGGCAATCACGGGATCCCCGGCACTGAGCGCGGTAAAGCCATCGCGTAGACGGCGCTGACGCGCCATCTCGAGGAAGGTCATGCCAAAATGGCGTTTGAAACTGCGTCTCACAGTTGAAGCATCCAGCCCCATTGCCGCCATGTCGCCTTCGGACCAGCGATAGCCGGGACGTTCTTCGAGGGCTTGCAGCAACCGGTCGACAACGGGATCTGCCTCAGCCATAGGCGCCAGTGGGTGGCACCGTTTGCAAGGCCTGAACCCAGCATCAATGCAGGCCCCAACCGAACTATAGAACTGGCAGTTCTCTGATTTGGGTTTACGTGCGGGACAGGTCAGTCGGCAAAAAATACCGGTAGAGGTCACGCCCACATAGGCCTGCCCATCATAGCTGGCATCGCGCGCCACGAGCGCCTCATACAGGGTGTTGGTATCGGGTAAATCAAACATCATCGCACAGTAATAGCCAATGCAATCCCACTCCGTCGCCGGAAATCGGGCGTGAATGTAAATTGTGATTGTTTGTGATGGTCGGAAAGACAAAAGGGCCGCCCAAACTCGGACGGCCCCTTTGTTTTACATGCGTAACCTACTTATTTTGCCAGTGCAGACATACCGGTCAAAATATCGATGGCGTAGGCCAACTGATAGTCGTCTTCGCGCAGATCAGCCGCGGCTTCTGCTTTAGCGCGATCTTCCTCGATCTGACGAATCTCATCGTCGGACAGGCTGTCGTTGTTCAGACTTCCACGCAGATCCGCCTCTGAGCGGGAACGGCGGGCATTCTCAGCCTCGTCCTCTTCGCCGGCGGCAACACGGCGTGGCTGCTCGACAATAATGTCAGGCGAAACGCCCAGCGCCTGGATCGAACGACCGGACGGGGTGTAATAGCGCGCTGTGGTCAGACGCATCGCACCATCGCCGCGCAATGGCATTACCGTCTGCACCGAACCTTTACCAAAGCTCTTGGTTCCCACCACGATGGCCCGGCGATGATCCTGCAACGCACCGGCAACAATTTCAGAGGCCGACGCGGAACCACCATTGATCAGCACCACAACTGGCAAGCCCTCGGCCAAATCACCCGGTGTGGCGTTGAAACGCTCGCCATCCTCTGGGTTACGACCACGCGTGGAAACGATCTCGCCACTTTCCAGGAATTCATCCGAAACCCGGATTGCCTGATTCAACAAGCCACCCGGATTGTTGCGCAGATCCAGAATCACACCGTTTACATTTTCAATGCCACCAGCAGCCTCAACCTGTTCTTTCAGGCCTGAAATCAGGTTTGGCGTTGTCTGATCGTTAAAAGTCGAAATCCGCAGGACAACAGAGGAGCCTTCGGTCCGGGCCCGGACCGCAGTCAGTTTGATGGTGTCACGGATTATCGAAACATCAAACGGCTCGTCCTCACCTTCGCGGACCACAGTAATGATGATTTCTGACCCCACCGGCCCGCGCATCATATCAACCGCTTCGTCCAGCGACAGACCCAACATGCTCTCGCCATCGACGTGGGTGATAAAGTCGCCGGCTTCCATACCAGCCTCATCCGCTGGGGTGCCATCCATCGGCGAGACGACTTTTACAAAGCCCTCTTCTTGCGTGACCTCGATGCCCAGACCGCCAAACTCGCCACGGGTCTGCACCCGCATCTGCGTTGCATCATCAGGTGACAGATAGCTTGAATGTGGATCAAGCGAGGCCAGCATGCCGCCAATGGCCGCTTCAATCAGATCGGTTTCATCGACCTCTTCAACATATTGCACGCGGATGCGTTCAAAAATGTCACCAAACAGATCCAGCTGTTCATATACTGTCGCCGAGCGGGCGTTTTCCTGTGCCAGAAGTGGTCCCGCCACATAGGTGGTCGCAAGGATTCCCGCCAGCGTTCCGCCGACGGCTGCCATCGCAAACTTTTTCATATGCCTCTATCCATCCTTGTCGGTGCGGAACCAGATTTCCGGGTCCACGGGGCTGTCATTCAATCTAACTTCTATATAGAGCGTTTCTGTCCGGTCAGTTCCAGCCCCTTCACCGCTTAGTGACAAAATCGCACCAACTTCTGGGGTTACACCGCCCATTAATCCCACTGGAGTGCCTTTGGGGATCACCTGTCCCGCCTCGCCAAACACCTCAGCCAGCCCAGACAGCACAAACAACATGTCTGGCTGCGGCTCCAGAATCACCACATTACCAAGATCCAGCAAAGGGCCGCGATAGCGAATCGTTGCCGCAGTGGGCGATGCAACCATTGCCCGCGGTCGTGCTGCAATAAGCAAACCGGGGCGCGAAATGCCGGCCGCGTCTTGTGCCCCATACCCACGCAGTACCAAACCCTGTACCGGCAGGGCGATCTCTCCACGTTGGGCAGTTATGTCCGCACTGGACTGGGCAATCTCTCCTTCAACGATGTTCGCCAGCCCGCTGGCAAACCCCTCCAATGTTTCGATTGAAGAAATCAGAATTGATGTGCGTACAGGATCGTAGGTAAACCGACGCGGTAAATCTGTGCGATCGGCAATTGCCGTAGACAATGCCGCGCGGGCCTGCTGAATGCCTGCCAGACCAGTATGCAGGGTTCCGGCAGCGTTTTGCTGTAACAGACGAAGCGTCTGCACTTCTTTCAGGTCCCGCTTTAACGCTTCGACCCGGGCCTGTAGCCCAGGTGTCACTTCGGCCAGCATCATTGCAGAGCGCGCAGATCCTAATGGACCCGATGGATGCAGCAACAAAACCGGCGGCGCTGAGGTTTCAATGGTCTGCAGGATACCCAACAGATCTGCCACCTCATCCTCGCGTGACCGCAACTGAGCAATCAGTTGTGTTTCACGGCGGGCCACTCGGCGCAAACCATCGCGCATTGCACCCAGCCCGGCCTCATAGGCCTGTACTGTGTCTGTTAACGCTTTGACCCTGTCACGGGCACTTTCAGCTTCTTGCAACTGTACCGTCGCCGCTTCCAGCTGATCGCTAGCAGCGCGAGCGGCGCTCGCCGGGTCCTCGGCAGCAGCCGCAGCACCACTTGCCAAGCATAAGAGCAAGACCGCAATGCATTTCATCATGCCAACAGGCTCTTTCCAGTCATCTCAACAGGTTTTTCCAACCCCATGAGTTCTAACAAGGTTGGAGCAAGGTCAGCTAATCGGCCGTCGCGCAATGTTGCACCCTGAGGTCCACCAACCAAGGCCAAAGGCACCAAGTTTAGCGTATGCGCGGTATGCGGTTCACCGGTTACCGGGTCCACCATCACTTCGCAATTGCCATGATCCGCAGTCAACAACATAGCACCACCCACCTTGTTCAGCGCCTCAACGACCTGCGCCAATCCATGATCCACCGCCTCGCAAGCCGCCATAGCTGCCGCCAGATCACCCGTATGACCCACCATATCCGGGTTAGCGAAATTGGTCACAATAAGATCATAACCCGCTTCAATCGCCTCAACAAACTTAGCGGTTACTTCGGGTGCCGACATTTCCGGCTGCAAGTCATAAGTCGCGACATTCGGTGATTTAGGCATAAACCGGTCCTCGCCTGACTCGGGTGCTTCTTTACCACCGTTCAGGAAGAAGGTCACATGTGGGTATTTTTCAGTCTCCGCCAGTCGAAACTGACGCAACCCCTGTTTGGCAACCCAAGCGCCCAGCGTATTGACAATTTCAGCCTTGGGATAGGCGGTCGTCATATAAGTGTTGTGGTCGTCCGAATACCCAACCATGCCAAGGAAAGCTGCCAGTTTTGGCCGTTTCCCAACTTCAAACGCTTCAAAGCCTGGCTGACCAATAGCCGCAAGGATCTCTCGTGCGCGATCAGCGCGGAAGTTCAGACAGACAAATCCGTCACTGTCGCGCATCCCGGGATATTCACCAATCACAGTGGCACTAATGAATTCATCTGTCTCCGATCGTGCATATGCTTGTTCGACCGCCGCCTTGGCGTCCATCGCTACGCGGCCGCCGCCGTTAATCATTGCAGTATAAGCTTGGCTAACCCGGTTCCAGCGGTTGTCGCGATCCATCGCGAAGTAGCGGCCGGTCACACTGGCGATATCTGCTCCCTCTGGCAGCGCCGCTTGCAGTGTTTCAAAGTACTCCAACGCTGACTTTGGGGCCACATCGCGCCCGTCGGTGATCGCATGCAACCAGACTGGCACACCGGCATCAGTCACTGCTTTCACCGCAGCCAAAATATGGTTGATGTGCCCGTGCACTCCACCATCGGACACCAGCCCCATCAAGTGCGCTGCACCGCCAGTGGATTTCAGCTTGTTGATAAAGTCCTGCAAGGCAGCATTTTCGAAGAAAGAGCCATCCTCGATCGCCAGATCTATCTGCCCCAGATCCATCGCCACAACCCGGCCGGCACCAATATTAGTGTGTCCTACTTCCGAATTGCCCATCTGTCCGCTGGGCAACCCGACATCGGGCCCATGGGTAATCAACCGCGCCTGTGGTCCACTGGCCATAATTGCATCAAAGGTTGGTGTCTTGGCGAGATGCGGTGCATTCGCAACGCCCGGCACGCCACTGCCCCAGCCATCAAGAATACACAGGACAACAGGTTTCGGCGTGGGCATATCAAAGCTCCGGAGTTTGGTTGTTTGGCAACCTTTTACAACCTATCCCCGGGATGGTGAACAGCCCATATGAGCCGCACCTCTCCACACTGTGTTTCCTTCGCTGTTGAGCGCAACCTGCACCTGGCCCAAGCCAGGTGCCATGCCCAACGGGCGAGGCCCCCATCAGGGGCCGGCAACCGGCGGGAGCCTCTGTCGGATGCGCAACAAACGGGTCGCTTGGGACCACCCAAATGCGCCAGTGTCTGGGCAACCAAAGGAGATATACCATGACCAAATTCAACGCTTTGCCAACATCACTCGTCCGCGCCCTGCAAAATGGTGGGCCGGATGCCCACGGACAAACACCAGAACGCACCCTGTCCGACGGTGGTGGCAACCCCTGTCGCCACTGCCTTCAGTATATCCCAAAGGATGCGGAGATGCTGATACTGGCCCACCGCCCCTTTCCATCCCAACAACCCTATGCAGAAACTGGCCCTATTTTCCTCTGTGCGGATCAATGCGAAAAGCACCAGGGCGATCAAACTCCCGAGATTTTTGAACGGTCTCCAGACTACCTGATCAAAGGTTACAATCATGAAGACCGCATCGTTTATGGCACGGGTGTCGTGATTTCCAAGGAACACATGTTGAGTCAAGCTAGTGACATTTTCAACGATGATCGAGTGGCCTATATCCATATCCGGTCTTCCCGGAACAATTGCTACCAAGCGCGGATTGACCGGGCGTAAAACGCTACCATTTTTCAGACCCAAACCGCAGGTATCTAGCTGGAGAGACTTTCTCTTTGGCTAGATACTTTCCGGTGCTGGTGTCTCATCCTGAACTTTGATTTTGATGACACTGGCGCCGGACCTGTTCTGCTTTTTCTCCCTGGTTCGCACAGCACACCCGCGGCTTGGAAGGGTGTACAACACTCACTTAAAGGGAAATATCGCCTGATCTCGACCAGCCAACCCGGTTTCTTTCAATCTATGCCCAAGCAGGTCCAACAGTAATGCCGCCAAACAGCGGTTCCAATAGGTTCAAAACACGTTGTGAATGGATCCGGTCATTTCTTGTTGTCCATTCATGAATTCAAGAATGAGTTGCCACTATTGTTTCATACATGGACACCCTGATCGGGGTCTAATGGCTCACAAAACCAAAGGCCCAATCTTACCTGTCCGGGTCGCCAGACGATTCTGCTCGAATTGCTGTGTGAAACGTCTGTTGGAACGCTGGAACCGATATATAGCCACCATTTTGAATTGACCCAGCTGGAGGGCGAACCGGTACACGGCCTGACAATTGAAATGACCCATGCCGCGAATTGAACCGCATACATTGGTTATCCCAACAGTTCCGACCATCTTGCAATTGGATTTGCATACTGCCGCTTGCCCCTACCTGTGTGGAATTGTTTGGGACGTCGCAGGCTGCAACGGCAAAGAATACTGGGACGATGCAAAGTGCTTTCATGTGGCCTCCGATCTGCCGGATTCTCTTGATGGGATGCGTCTCCCCATATGTGCCTTCACATTAACCTGCCAGCAAGTATCGGTAGAACATATTTAAGTGTACGCCGTTCTCACCTGCACGCTCTTAAGGGTAGCCAATGCCTCCACCTGGCGAAAAGACGCAGCCAAGTAGAGGTATGATCCGTTTATGTGCAGCAGGCCGATTTGGAGCTATTTGAGCTGCAGCACCCGTTGGCAGTTTCCACCGCTTTGCCCGCAGCAGCGGGCTTACACACAGCCCGCCCTTCAGTAAGCAAAACTATGATCTTTGATGCGTCGGGTGTCAGCGCCTCTATTTGGTAGCGCCGAAGCCCATTATTTTTCAGGGCAAATTCAAAATACAAAGGCGCCTCACCCAGATGTTGTACCTTGGCCATGCTTTTGTCCGCTATGGCAGCAAACTTACCAACGCTCATGTGCTCTCCGGTTTGCCCGTCTAACAGTTGAACATGCGTTTCACGCCAGTCATCGATGTTTCCGCCACAATCGATACTCGTGATGATCGCCTGTTTCAGTTCGGTCACGTGATAGCCACCGCCTATCTCACCCTCATTCGTTTCAAACACCAGCGGCGCATATGCATTCTGTAGCTTAAGCAGAGTCACCACGCTGTTCAGCGTTGTTGTTTCATGTGTCATCGTGTATTTCTCCATGATATCTCAACGTTTCAAGTATTATTGAAATAATGGGGAGTCAACGAATACTTCAATAGGAGTTGAAATATGGATGAAAGCCAAGTCATAGACGCGTTAGGCGCGCTTGCGCAGGAAACACGGCTGCGCATTCTAAGGTTTCTGGTCACCAAAGGCAGCGATGGCGCTTCAGCCGGAGAGATCGGTGAGGCCGTTGATGCTGCCTCGTCGAGGGCCTCTTTTCACCTGTCGACCCTTGCCAATGCCGGGCTGGTGACGGCAGAGCGTAAGTCACGCCACATCATCTATCGCGTCAATTTTGATGCTGTGGGGGGCATGATTGGCTATCTGATCAATGATTGCTGTGGCAATCATCAAGCTGTGATCGCGTGTTGTCAGATCCCAGGTAAGTGTTGATCCAGCGAACCGCGCTGCAGTTCCTCCACAATCTGCATTAGCGGGATGAAGTCAGCGACAAGAACACATCTTCCAGATCCGCCTCCTCCGTTTTGACATCGCGAATGGTGATCCCGGCTGACCGAACAGCTGCCAGAACCTGTTCGGCGCTGGTAGAATTGGTGTGATAACGCAGTACAACGGCGCCATCGCCGCGCAGCTCAGCAGCGATCCCTTCTGCGTCAGGCAATGCCGACACAGGTGAATCTGGGTGCACAACCATGGCTTTGGCATCCAGCCGTCCCAATAGATTGGCCGTGCTGTCGCGCACAACCACTTCACCTTGGTTGATGATGGCAATCTCGTCACACATCTCTTCGGCTTCTTCTAGGTAATGAGTAGTCAGGATGATGGTCATTCCCTGCTCATTCAGCTTGCGGATATTGGTCCACAACATCTGGCGCAGCTCGATATCAACTCCGGCGGTTGGTTCGTCCAGCACCAAAATATTAGGACGATGCACCAGTGCCTTGCCCAGCAATAACCGCCGCTGCATCCCGCCAGACAGGGTACGGGCATAGGCCTCAGCTTTGTCCTCTAACCCGATCATCGCCAGAATTTCATTGCTACGACGCTCTGATTTTGGGACGCCATATAACCCGGCCTGCACCTCCAACGCCCCACGGGGCGTGAAGAATGGGTCAAGGTTCAACTCTTGTGGCATTACACCGATAGCCGCCCGTGACTGGCGCGGATTGGTGTCCTGATCAAAGCCCCAGATATCAACCTTGCCAGCGGTCTTGAGCACCAATCCAGCCAGAATGTTGATCATCGTCGATTTGCCCGCCCCGTTGGGACCCAACAATCCAAACACCGATCCACGCGGCACCGTCAAATCAACGCTTTTCAACGCGTGTTTTTCAGGCTGACCACGTTTACCGCGATAGGTTTTGCTCAAACCAGTCAATCGGATTGCATCCTGTGTCATCGCAGCTCTTGCCCCCAGTTTTGCCTTAGCTCATAAAAGCCCCTAATGGATTAGCAAGAGGACTGCCAGCGATGACCATCCAAGCGCCGGAAACCAAAATCGTCGACAGCTATAAAGTTGTCTGTGACGGCAGCGAAGGCGCATTGGGTCATCCCCGCGTCTATCTGCAGATCCCCGAGGATCAGGGTTGGGTTGAATGCGGCTACTGTGATTGCAAGTTTGTGCACAAGGATCACGCTGGGAAGGCATAGTAAGATTGTTATGTCGCCAATTTGGATAAGCGCCTCGGGTATCTGGCGGCGCTTATCTGGTCCCTGCAGAAAAGCCTGCGGTGAAAACTACGTGTTACGATCACGTCAGTACGAACAAGGGCCGTCCATCAACAGCTGTCCGGTCTGAACATCAATATGATCCTGAGCGGCGTAGCCAGATGCCCAGTGAACAATCCCGCCATCAACAGTATTTCCCATGCCATTGGGAAAACCAACTGAACCAATGACGGGGTCCATCACAACGATCTTAGTCTCTAAACCATCGGCACAGGATAAGGTCGCGATCCTCGTAAAATCGTCATCGCCGAGTATCTTACCTGTGCAAATCGTACCGTCGTTCAGATTGCCACTGATAGTACTGTCTTTGATACCAATTACAGTCCCTACGAACCAACGTGTTGTTTCGGCGCTGATACAGGCAAAAGCACGTTGGCAGTGGAATTTGTCAGAACTCATTGGGCAATTAGGCGCGCCATAGGTTTCGGCCTGGATGGTGGTTGTTACCAATGTAAGGGCACAAACAACGGCTGGCAGGTGAAGAACATTCATGCGATGTATTCCTTCGAAAACGCGATCCGAGGAGCAGTAGATATGGACGGAACTTTTGGCAAAGGATGCCATCTGCATCTGATCGACGGCTCTGCCTTTATCTTTCGCGCCTATCACGCGTTGCCGCCGCTGACGCGTAAATCCGACGGGTTGCCGATTGGCGCCGTGGCTGGGTTTTGCAACATGCTGCAGCGTTATGTCGAGGGCAACACAGGCCCCGATGCGCCAACCCATGTGGCGGTGATCTTTGACCATTCGGGCAAGACGTTCCGCAACGACCTGTATGACCAATACAAGGCCAACCGTCCCCCTGCCCCCGAAGACCTGCGCCCGCAGTTCCCACTGACCCGCGACGCCACCCGCGCGTTCAATATCGCCTGCAAAGAGGTAGAGGGGTTTGAGGCCGACGACATCATGGCCACACTTGCTTGTCAGGCGCGTGACGCTGGCGGGCGCTGTACCATTATTAGTTCTGACAAAGACTTGATGCAGCTGGTTGGCGGCGGCGTTGAAATGCTGGATGCGATGAAGAATAAACGCATCGACCGCGATGGTGTGATCGAAAAATTCGGGGTTGGCCCGGAGCGAGTGGTCGATGTACAAGCGCTGGCTGGCGATAGCGTTGATAACGTGCCCGGTGCGCCCGGAATTGGTATCAAGACTGCCGCCCTGTTGATCAATGAATATGGCTCACTTGAAGAACTGTTGGACCGCGCCGAAGAGATCAAACAGCCCAAGCGTCGACAGACCCTGATCGACAAGCGCGAGCAGATCGAAATGTCCAAAACGCTGGTGCAGTTGGACTGCAACATGGAGCTGGACTTCACCATCGAAGATCTTGAGGTTCTGGACCCGGACCCTGAGGTGCTGCTGGCTTTCCTTGCCGAAATGGAATTCCGCACTCTGACAAAGCGGATGGCGGATCAACTGGGGCAAGAGGCTCCGGTCATCCCCGAGGCATCACCTCAGGCAGCCGAAGTTGCCGCACCCGAAGCTGTTCCGTTTGATCGTAACGCATACACCTGCGTGACCAGTGCCGAAGAGTTGCAGCCTTGGATCGACCAAATTCAACAGCGTGGCTGGGTGGCTGTGGATACTGAAACCACGGGCCTCGATTCAATGGTTGTGGATCTCGTTGGTATCTCGCTTTGTGTGGAACCTGGCCAGGCCTGCTATATTCCGCTGACGCACCGCGAGGCTGCGGCAGATGATCTGTTTGGCAGCGACGAGCTGGCCAAGGATCAGATGCCTTTGGCGCAAGCTCTGGAGATGCTGAAATCCGTTCTGGAAGACCCAGCGATCATGAAGATCGGCCAGAACATGAAGTACGACGCCAAGATTTTTGCTCGCCAAGACATCGCAGTAGCGCCGATTGATGACACCATGCTGATGTCTTACGCGCTGAACGGTGGTAAACATAACCACGGCATGGATACCCTGTCGGAACGCTATTTGGACCACACTCCAATCCCGATCAAACCCTTGCTGGGCACTGGCAAGTCCGCGATCACCTTTGACAAGGTGCCGGTCATTGACGCAGTCCCCTATGCCGCCGAGGATGCCGATATCACCCTGCGCCTGTGGCAGCTGTTCAAGCCGCAACTGCATCAGGAAAAAGTCACCACCGTCTATGAAACACTGGAACGTCCGCTTGTTCCGGTTCTGACAAAGATGGAAATGGACGGCATTAAGGTCGACCGCGACACCCTCAGCCGCATGTCCAATGCCTTTGCGCAGAAGATGGCGGGACTTGAGGATGAGATTTATGAGCTGGCTGGGGAAACCTTCAACGTTGGTTCGCCCAAACAGTTGGGTGAGATCCTGTTCGGCAAGCTGGAGCTACCCGGCGGTAAAAAGGGTAAGACTGGCGCCTATGCGACAGGGGCCGACATTTTGGAAGATCTGGCCACCGAACACGACTTGCCAGCGCGGGTGTTGGACTGGCGGCAGCTGTCCAAGTTGAAGTCGACCTATACCGACGCGCTACAGGACCACATCAACGCCGACACCGGTCGCGTACACACCTCGTACATCCAGACCGGCGCCAATACCGGCCGCATGGCCTCGTCCGATCCCAACCTACAGAACATTCCAGTACGATCCGAGGAAGGCCGTCGCATTCGCGAGGCCTTTATTCCCGAAGAAGGCAATGTGCTATTGTCGCTCGACTACAGCCAGATCGAACTGCGCATTCTGGCCCATATCGCAGGCATCGATGCGCTGAAACAGGCCTTTGCGGATGGCATCGACATTCACGCGATGACCGCATCAGAGATGTTCGGCGTGCCACTGGACGAAATGACCCCGGACATCCGCCGACAGGCCAAGGGCATCAACTTTGGTGTCATCTACGGGATTTCCGGCTTTGGTCTGGCGCGCAATCTGCGTATTCCAAGGGCCGAGGCGCAGGGCTTTATTGACCGCTATTTCGAACGCTTCCCAGGCATCCGCAAATACATGGACAACACGGTGGAGTTCGCCAAGGAGCACGGCTATGTGCAGACGCTGTTTGGACGCAAGATCCACACGCCGGAAATTTCTGCCAAGGGGCCGCGCGCCGGGTTTGCCAAACGTGCCGCGATCAACGCGCCAATTCAGGGCACGGCAGCCGACGTGATCCGCCGCGCTATGATCCGGATGCCGGATGCCATCGCCCACCTGCCAGCGCGCATGTTGTTGCAGGTACATGATGAACTACTGTTCGAAGTTCCCGAGAATGCAGTCGATGACACCATCGCCACCGCAAAATCGGTTATGGAGAACGCCGCCGATCCAGCGGTACATCTGGACGTGAAGCTGATCGTTGATGCAGGTCGTGGGGCCAACTGGGCCGAGGCGCACTAGACACTTGCATGCCCCTCAGGGACCACCAAACACTACCGCGCCTGTTTGGTGAACCGGCTGCGCCGCTCACACCAAAACAGTCTTGGGCCAGGCACCGCGCCTTGCGCGGTGCTGTTGCGAGACCAAGCCAGCACAGTAGTATTTCGATTCGGTCGCAGCCCATTTCCTGACCCATTGCACAGGCAGCTCCCAACCCATCTGCGCGGTACCGCGCCTCGCAACCTGTTTTTGCAGCATTCCTTAAAAGGACTATCGTTAACGAAAGGGTTTCGACCTTGGCTATGCAGCCACCTGTGCCGTAAGCGGCACAGGCTACGCCCAACGGAAAGAGTGCCTCTGCCAAGAGGCCGATGACGGGCGGGAGACCACCATTGTCCCATTTTAAACACCTTGCGAGAACGCAACCACTGAGAAACTATAAAGATGGGAGGTTTAAATCATGAAAAATCTGTTTGCAGTGGCTGCTGTCATTCTGACCACAAACCAACCAATTATGGCATTGGCTCAGATGGAACTGATCTATGTTTCATCCGAAGGCCATCAGTACAGGTTCAGCAACAACCCAGATGGTGCCGTACTGGAATCGCTGTATCCGGTGGCACGTTTTACTGGCACTGGGGCAATGACACAGGTCATCACAGGCATCGAAACGCTGTATCTAGGGCGCGATTGTGACGCCTTTGCCAAAATGCTCGGTAACGGAACATGGTCTTGGGCAAATGGCGGCTTTGTTGTGGAGTTGGGCGCGGGTAGAATTGGATTTCCACGCCAGGAGATCGATGCCAACAATGATCTTCGCTGCGCTATGTAATCATAGAGTGCAAGCCCATATAACCTGCAAATCTAACTTTCGATGGGTTGCTTCACCAATTTCCCTACCAGCCTCCGCACCAGTGGCGCCACGACCAGCACCACTGCAAATGCAATTGGCCAGCTAAAGCTCCACGATGCGACCCAAGATGAAAACATCGGGGCCTCAAAACCGAAATTCTTGATCGAAACCACCAGCGTCACGATACAAGACATAATTCCAGACAAGATTAGGCCAAACAAAATGGGAGCAAAGCGAGCTGGGATCATGTCAACGTCTCATGGTTATCTGTGATGCATGTTCACATGCAATAAACGGAATGGAAAGACCAGTGCGCTGCTGCACAGCCCATGTGAATACCGCTACGACATCCAGCCCAGACTGTCCTCGGTGCGCGCCGTTGATGGGTTATATTCTGCACTGACCCATCCGTCATAGGCACTGGCGTCAATAGCCGCGAACAGCGCGTCAAAATCGACCGGACCGCTGCCCGGTTCACTTCGGGATGGGGCCGCGCCAATTTGCACATGGACAGTGTTGGCAGAAAATTCGTCCCAAACCTTGGCCGCGTCACCGTGGATCAACTGGGCATGATAAGCATCATATTGCAGCCCCACATTAGGCCGCTCCACAGCAGCTAAAATTTCCCGCGCCAGATTAAAATCATCCAGAAAATATCCAGGCTGGTCCCCACTATTTAGCGGTTCGATAGTGAACTGCTGCTGTGGCGCTTGATCCGCAGCCCACTTCAGATTGCGGACAAAAGTTTGCAGAGCCTCTTCGCCCTTTTCATATCCTGCCATCACATGGATAATTCCTGGCCGCAGGACGTCTGCGTACCGCAACACTCGTCGAATATCGCGCTGGAACCGATCTTCACCACCCGGAATGGCAGCGTATCCCGGTTCACCACCCGTATAATTCGGAGGCGGCGCATTTATAAGCAGCAGTTCCAAACCATTGGCCAGCAGTGCTCGCTGAGTCTCCTTTGCAGCGGTTTCGTAGGGAAACAATATTTCTACAGCTTCGAATCCAGCTGCGGCGGCGGCCTGAAAACGATCCAGATAGGGCAGTTCAGAAAACAAGAGCGAGATATTGGCTGCGAATTTAGGCATCAGAAATCTTTCGCGGTTACGGTTGGCTCATCCGGAATTCAGCGACCGAATTGATCAATTACTGCCATACCAGTGTGAAAATGTAGTGTGAGTATTGGTTCAAATTTTGCATATTTGACCGGGCCGCTAAATGCCTTCCAGGTCTGCAGAAGGAATCACCGGGAAAAACTCTCCTGAAGACCAGAGCCCAAACCAGCCTTCATGATGTGTGCCTAGATCCACCAACCGGTAAAAACTTTTGCGATCTATCAACGCCTCAAGGTCTGCGCGTATCAACACATATGGTGACGGTTCACCAGTTTCAGAATCACGCACCACGCGGATCGGGTGGTCTGTCCCTGCGACAGCTTTGTCTCCAACATGAGTTTCGAATGTCAAAACCTGCTGATCACCGTTGCCACTGCTTTCGAAATCCACTGCAACAAATGGCGCGTCATCAACGGTGATGCCGACCTTTTCAACCGGAGTGACAAGGAAGTATTTGCCGTCTTCACGTTTTAGAATCGACGAGAACAGTTTGACCAATTCGAAGCGACCGATCGGTGTACCAAGGTAAAACCAGGTGCCATCGCGCGCAATCCGCATGTCCAGATCGCCGCAAAACGGCGGATTCCACAGGTGCACAGGCGGTAATCCACCGCTCTTGGCAGCTTTGACCGATGCGGCAATGCCTTCGGCGGATGGACTCACGTCTTTTTGTTTGCTCATTACTTTTGCCATTTCCCCTCAGCACGATACAGTGTCACCATATATCCGCGACAAGGGGAATGTCATGTCCGAACCCGACGACCTGCTGATCGAAATTGAAGCTCTGCAAAAGAAGCTGCAACAGGCACGGGATTCGATCACCCGGCAATTTATAGGCCAGGAACGGGTGGTGGATCTGACGCTCAGCACATTGCTCTGCGGTGGCCATGGCCTGCTCATCGGATTGCCCGGTCTGGGCAAGACTTTGCTTGTGGAAACTTTGTCCACAGTGATGGGTCTGGATGGCAACCGCATTCAGTTCACTCCTGACCTGATGCCCGCCGACATCCTTGGCTCTGAGGTGCTAGATACCGACACAGATGGCCACCGGTCGTTCCGATTTGTACCCGGCCCGGTGTTTTGTCAGTTGCTGATGGCGGATGAGATTAACCGCGCCAGCCCGCGCACTCAGTCGGCATTGTTACAGGCAATGCAGGAGAAAACCGTCACTGTCGCTGGTGAGGACCGGCCTCTTGGCGCACCTTTCCATGTGTTGGCTACCCAAAACCCGATTGAACAAGAGGGCACCTATCCCTTGCCCGAGGCCCAGCTGGACAGGTTCTTGCTGAAGATCGACGTGGATTACCCTAACCGAGATACCGAACGTGAGATCCTGTTGGCCACCACCGGCACCATCGACACCAAGGCGGTGCAGGTGTTCACAGGGGAGGAACTGATTGCCGCACAAACCCTGCTGCGCAGGATGCCTGTAGGCGAGTCAATTGTTGAACTGATCCTTGATCTTGTTCGTGCCTTCCGCCCGGATGAACCCGGAGCTTCAGAGCAGGTCGCACAGACTGTTGCCTGGGGGCCGGGTCCACGCGCGGCACAGGCTTTGATGCTGGCAGTACGGGCACGCGCTGTTTTGCAAGGCCATATGGTGCCCAGCGCCGAAGATGTAATTGACATGGCACACCCCGTTCTTAGCCATCGTATGGCGCTGAATTTCGCCGCCCGTGCACGCGGTGACAGTTTGGCCGACCTGATCAACGACACTGTCACCTCACTGACCCGGGCCAAGGCGGCAGCGTGACCACCACTGCTCCCTCCAACGCCACGGACCTCAGACATCGCGCTGAGGTCGAAGCCGACAGCTTGCCACCTTTGTTGGTGCAGGCTGAACAGTTGGCTGGATCGGTGCTATTGGGCGAACATGGTCGCAGGCGCGCTGGAATGGGTGATGACTTCTGGCAATACCGCCCGGCCCAGCCGGGCGACAGCCGTCGTCTGGTCGACCACCGCCGTTCGGCACGGGGTGATCAGCAATTCATCCGTGAACGCGAATGGCAGATCGCCCAGACTGTACACATCTGGGTAGATCAGGGTGGTTCAATGCGCTTTGCATCAAACCCCAATCTGCCACAGAAAATTGACCGGGCCCGCAAGCTGGCGCTGGCCGCGTCTATCCTGATGGTGCGCGCGGGTGAACGGGTTGGGTTGACGGGGACCACGCTGCCGCCGCGCAGTGGTAATATGCAGATCCTGCGTCTGGCTGAGGCCCTAAGCCACGACGACAGTACCGATTACGCCCCGCCTGAGCACCACGCGATGATCCCACATGCACGCGGATTGTTCATCTCTGATTTTCTTGGCCCTTTTGACGAGTTGCAACTGGCCCTTACCAAGGCAGCAGATCGCGGATTGCGCGGGGTATTGCTGCAGATACTAGATCCCAGTGAAGAGCAGTTTCCCTTCACCGGTCGCACAGTTTTTGAAAGCGTCACAGGTCAGCTGCGACATGAAACGCTCAAGGCCTCGGCATTGCGGGATCGTTATCTTGAACGCCTGGCAGAGCGGCGCGATGCTCTCGATCAGCTGTGCCGGGCTACCGGATGGCGGATGGGGCTGCATCACACCGGCGACAGCGCTCAGACAGCGCTGCTATGGCTGTATCATGCACTGGAGAACTCAACCTCATGACCACATTGGCAGGCATTGGATTTACCACGCCCTGGCTTTTGCTGGGATTGCTAGCACTGCCTATTCTGTGGCTGTTGCTAAGGGCCGTGCCACCTGCACCAGTGCGGCGGGTATTCCCGGCTGTGACGCTTTTGTTGGGGCTGAATGATGACGACAGCCTATCAGACCGCACTCCCTGGTGGTTGTTACTTTTGCGTTTGCTGGCGGTTGCGGCAGCTATCATCGGATTGTCAGGACCTGTGTTGAACCCCACACAGGGCAATACAGGTAACGGACCACTGTTGCTGGTGCTGGATGCCAGTTGGGCGGGTGCCGATCACTGGACCCAGACCAGTGACCAGATTACTGCGCAGCTAAACGAAGCAGGCCGTGCCGGGCGCACTGTGGCAGTGATACGGCTAACGACGCCTGAGCCGCTGCAGTTCCTGTCAGCTGATGTCTGGCGCAAGCGGGTGGCAGGACTGTTGCCGCAACCCTGGCAGCCAAGTCCAGACCAGATCACTGCTACACTGGATTACATCGTCGCGAGCGAGGTTGAATTTGACACCCTGTGGTTTAGCGACGGGTTAGACTACTCCAATCGCGATCAACTGACAGCAACCTTGCGCGATCGCGGCGAGCTGAAAATATATCAAACCGCCATAAATACACTGGGGCTGCTGCCTGCAAAATTCGCCGATGGCGCTATCGAATTGCAGGTTATCCGCAGTACACCCGGTTCAGCTGAACAAGTCACCGTTCTGGCTCAGGGGCGTGACCCCGGCGGTACCAAAAGAGTACTCGCCTCTGCCACCGCAGAGTTTTCTCCGGACGCAGAAGCTGCCTCGGCCAAGCTGATCCTGCCCTCAGAGCTACGCGCCCGCATTACCCGGTTTGAACTGAAAGGCGCACGATCTGCTGGTATGGTCGCCCTGACCGACGACAGCCTGCGCCGACGCGAAGTTGCACTGATTTCGTCGCAGACTGACAACGAGGGATTGGTATTACTATCACCGCTGCATTACCTGCGTCAGGCTCTGGCCCCCACTGCTGAGCTGTACGAAGGCGCACTGGGCGATCTGCTGCCCGCCAACCCTGATGTAATCATATTAGCAGATGTGGCACAGCTGGCGTCGGATGAAGAACAAAAACTCACTGACTGGGTTGAACAAGGCGGCATGCTGTTGCGATTTGCCGGGCCTCGGCTTGCAGCCAGCGACATTTCCCGCTCTGAAGAGCACCCGCTGATGCCCGTACGGCTGCGTAGCGGTGGCCGCAGCCTAGGTGGCGCAATGAGTTGGGGCGAACCCAAAACCTTGGCTCCCTTTGTCGAGGATTCTCCCTTTTATGGTTTGGCCATCCCGGACGAGGTTACAGTCAGCGCTCAGGTCATGGCCCAACCAGACCCGAATCTGGCAGTACGGGTGATTGCCGAATTGGGTGATGGCACCCCGTTGGTCACCCGCAAGACCCTGGGACAGGGTCAGATTGTCCTGTTCCACGTCACAGCCAATGCCGAATGGACCACCCTGCCTCTCTCTGGCTTGTTCGTTGATATGTTGGAACGGCTGGCTGTTTCAACCGCTGCCAAACCTCCAAGCCTTGCTGAGATGGAAGGAACAACCTGGACACCAATTGGTATTCTGGATGGGTTTGGTCGTCTCAGCGACGCAGGCACCCTGTCAGGTGTGGACGGGCCAAAATTGATGACTGAGCTTGTCGGCCCTGATCTGCGTCCAGGACTTTATGACAGCGGCAGCCGGAAACTGGCGCGGAATGTGCTACGACCCGATGATGTTCTGCGTCCTTCGGCCTGGCCTGCGGGTGTACCGGTTATCGGAACAGTTGCGGCTCCGGAACGGGCTTTGGGTGGAATATTGTTAAGCTTGGCATTGGTCTTGCTGGCGTTGGATGTGGCGGCTTCATTGTTGGTTTCCGGCCTGTTGCATCGATCGCGCAGCGCCGCCATGATCTTAGTCCTTGTCCTAGCTGGCGGACTGGGCCTTCCAGCGTATCAGGCACAGGCACAACAGGATCAGGGTCTGCTAGGCCTCAGCTCTGAGCTTGCACTGGCACATGTGTTGACCGGAGTTGATCAGGTGGATGGAATTGCCCACGACGGGTTACGCGGGCTGTCCAGCACATTGAGATTTCGGACATCAATCGAGCCGTCAGAACCGGTAGGGGTAAATCTGGAACGCGACGAGCTAGCCTATTATCCGTTACTGTATTGGCCAATCACTACCGATCAGCCGATCCCCTCCGTCGAGGCCTATGCCAAGCTGAACGCTTACCTTCGCGCCGGCGGTATGGTGTTGTTCGACACGCGGGATGCAAACCTTGCCGGATCAGGTGCCAACAGCCCCAACGCCCGCAAACTGCAACAACTGGCACGCCCATTGGATATTCCGCCTCTGGAACCTCTACCGGCAGATCATGTGTTGACCCGCGCCTTTTATCTACTGCAAGACTTTCCCGGCCGTCACCAGCGGGGCGAGCTTTGGGTCGAAGCAGCACCAGCTGATGCAGAACAGATAGAAGGCATGCCATTTCGCAATCTTAACGACGGGGTGACACCGGTAGTGATCGGCGGCAATGACTGGGGTGCGGCCTGGGCGGTAGACGGCAACGGGCGACCACTTTTGCCAGTGGGACGTGGCTTTGCCGGCGAACGTCAGCGCGAGCTGGCCTATCGCTTTGGTGTCAATCTGGTGATGCATGTGCTGACCGGAAACTACAAATCCGATCAGGTACATGTACCTGCACTGCTGGACAGGTTGGGACAATGACTCAGACAATCCTTTTTGATCCGCTGGTCCCTTGGGTGGTAATCTGGGTACTTACTGCAATTACACTGCTCAGCATCGTGGCAGCCCTATGGCGGGGATTGTCCGGTTGGGCGCTTCGCGCTCTGTCTGCTTTGGTTCTGCTCGCCGCGTTGTCGGGACCTGTCTATCAGGTCGAGGATCGTGCACCACTGAGCGATATCGTTCTCGTGGTTACAGATGAAACAGCCAGCAACCAACTCTCAGATCGAGCCACCCAACTGGCCGATGCCAAACAGGAACTGACCGAGCATCTGACAGATCGCCCCAATACCGAGACCCGCTGGATCTCGCTCGCAGACGGTGAAGGAGACACCGGCTCGCAGCTAATGACCGCAATCTCCGAAGCTTTGGCCGAAGAACCCCGCGCCCGGATCGCAGGCATCATTGCACTGTCGGATGGTCAGGTTCACGATGTTCAAGATGCGCCGGCCCTACCAGCGCCACTCCACCTGTTGATGACCGGCAAAGAAACCGATTGGGATCGCCGTTTGATCGTTCGAAACGCGCCAGGGTTTGCGATCATCGGGGAGCCTGTAACCCTGACCCTGCGCATCGAGGATCAGGGCGCCGCACCAGAGAACACGCCTCTGGCACCTTTAGAGATCTCAATCGACGGGGAACCCCCGCAACGTTTTACTTTGCCGATTGGCACCGACATTGATCTACCGCTGACCCTGCCTCACGGGGGGCGCAACGTCATTCAGTTTACGGTACCCGAAGAAGCGGGCGAGCTGACCGCGCGAAACAACACTGCTCTGGTACAGATCAACGGAGTGCGTGACCGGCTGCGCGTATTGCTTGTGTCAGGTGAACCTCATCCCGGTAGCCGCACTTGGCGCAACCTTCTCAAATCCGACAGTGCTGTGGATCTGGTCCATTTCACCATTTTGCGCCCTCCCGAAAAACAAGATGGGGTGCCGGTGGACGAGCTGTCTCTGATCGCTTTCCCCACTCGTGAGCTGTTTCTGGAAAAGATCGACGATTTTGACCTGATCATTTTTGATCGTTATCAGCGGCGCGGAATATTGCCCGCGATCTATCTGGACAATGTCGCCGATTACGTGGCCAAGGGGGGCGCTGTTTTGGTGGCCGCCGGGCCCGATTTCGCCACTGCCGACAGCATCTATCGCTCCCCCCTATCCACCGTCCTTCCTGCACGCCCAACCGCGCGGGTTATTGAACTGCCCTATCAGCCTTCCGTGACCGATCTTGGACAACGACATCCCGTGACCGCTGATCTAGGTGACGTCAGCACCTGGGGACGTTGGCTGCGTCAAATAGAGATAGATCAACCACAGGGGCATGTGGTCATGTCAGGCTTGGAAGATCGCCCATTACTGGTACTGAACCGAGTGGGTGAAGGTCGGGTAGCCCTATTGGGCTCGGATCATGCCTGGCTCTGGAGTCGTGGCTACGAAGGCGGCGGGCCACAACTGGAATTACTGCGTCGACTGGCACACTGGATGATGAAAGAACCGGAGCTGGAAGAGGAAGCACTCTGGGCCGAGGCCACGGGTCAACGTATGCGCATCCTACGCCGCACGCTGGACGACACTATCGGCCCGGTCACAATCACCCAACCCGACGGCGCCACAGTAGAACTTACCCTGGCCGAACGTGTTCCGGGGCTATGGGAGACCAGTTTTGAAGGGCCTGAAATCGGACTGTATCGTCTCAGCGAGGGAAACCAATCCGCCGTCATTGGTCTGGGCCCTGCCGCCCCACGCGAGTTCGAGGAAACCATGGCCACGGCAGACGTCTTGCAGCCCGTGATCAAACCCACCCGTGGTGGTCTATTGCGACTGCAAGATGGTGTTCCTGTCCTGCGCAACATCCGCGCCGGACGGCCGGCGGCAGGAAGAGGCTGGATCGGATTAACGCCGCGTGATGCCTATGAAACCTTGTCAGTGGTGCAATCACAGTTGATGCCACCGTGGCTAGTGCTATTGCTGGCGTCTTTCTTCATCACGGTTGCCTGGATGCGCGAAGGTCGGCGATGATTTTCAAATCCACCACTCCCGCCCGTCGCTCACCTCCTATCGGAGGCTGACCTCCCGTTGGGCGTAGCGCCGCGCAACGCGCGGCGCTACGCCCAAATCCGCAAGGGGTACCGGCACTAGCCGGTGGCTCGCGCGGGTGCGGGAGATCATCAATACTAGCATGACAGAGCTATTCCACGCGCACCCTTGTGCGGGCAGATTGGCCCTCACTGTCCACCACCACCAATGCAGAAAACCCCTGCCCCGGATTTGGGATTTCGAACTCACGTAAATGCTGTCCCTGCGCCACCGGTAACCCATTTGCCAGCACCAGAAACGGGGCTGCGCCTCCGCGAAGTTTTAGGGTCAAGGGGCCATCCCTCAGTGCCAGCCGGGCTCCATTTGGTGGAAATAGCAGTTGCGGCGCACCTGCTGGTTCTTCAAAAGCCGCAGTGCGGGGACGAAAACGACGCAGCGGCTGCGGCAATTCCGCCGAACTGACAATCAGCGTTGCGGGAGGTGGCGGTGGTAACGGTTCAAACTCAGGCTTCAACCGGCCAAAAGCCTCAAACAACACAGGTGCGGCCAAACTGCCACCAAACACCCCGGGCACCGGCGTCCCATCGGCGCGTCCCACCCAAACGCCAATTACATGACGCCCATCCCAGCCCAAAGCCCAAGCATCACGATGCCCATAAGATGTCCCGGTTTTATAGGCCAACACACCTGCACGCGCACCCGGTGGTGGCGCCAACCCGCGTAGAATGTCCATCACCTGCCAAGCCGCCACGTCTGAGATTAACCGACCCTGATTTTGCAGCTCGGCGTCAAGCCGCAACCGCAACACCGGCCCCTGACCTCCAGCACCCAATCCAGCGTACAATTGAACCAAATCCTGTAAACTGACGCCAACCCCACCCAATGCAATGGCCAGTCCCGGTACTCCACCGGGGAGTTTGGGCGTGGCACCTGCCCGGCGCAAGGCCGCCATAATTCTGGGTGCACCTAACTCATTTGTCAGTTTCACCACCGGGATATTGCGCGACTGTTGCAGCGCCTCACGCACCCGCAGATCTCCGCGAAATTCGCCGTCAAAATTCTGCGGTGCATAGCCATCAAAGTTGACGGGGCCGTCATGGATCAAACTTTCGGGGTGCACCAACCCCTGATCAAAGGCCAACCCGTAGATAAGAGGTTTCAAAGTAGATCCGGGAGAGCGCAGCGCCTGGGTCATATCTACATAGCCAAGCCGGCTCCCATCGCGGTAGCCTGGTGAGCCAACCGAGGTAAGGATATCTCCGGTTTGGACATCTGCCACGATTAGTGCCGCTGACATCTGTGCGCCGCCCTGTTGGGCCGCATTGTGCAACAGCTGCTCCATGCGCTCCTGCACACCTGCGTCAACCGTTAGATCAATTTGCGTCGTTGTCGGGTCTTCGGCCCGCATCCGGTCAGACAGATGTGGCGCCAATTGAGCAAACGGCAACATTTGGCGTGGAACTGGTGCGCGCTGTGCCACCATCATCTCTTCGTCGTCGATCACCTGTTGACCTGCCATACGGACCAGCACCCTGTCACGCGCGCGTTGTGCTGTTTCAACTGCCCGGTCGGGGCGACGGCGCTCGGGCGATTGTGGTAGGGCCACCAACAATGCTGACTCAGAAGGCGTTAGCCGGTTCGGCTCTTTACCAAACCATGCCAACGTTGCTGCGCGGATACCTTCCAGATTCCCGCCATAAGGCGCGTGGGTCAGATAGAGGGTCAGAATTTGCTGTTTGGTCAGTTGCCGTTCCAATGCCAGAGCCAACCGCGCTTGACGTAGCTTACCTGACCAGCGTCCGGTGCTGCCATCCTCTAGCAGCCGCGCCACCTGCATGGTCAGCGTAGATCCCCCCGATACAGCCCGACCATTCCACACGGCTTGCCCAACCGCCCGCGCCATCGCTCTGAGATCCACACCAGAGTGTGACCAGAATCGCTTGTCTTCGTAGCGGACCAACATCGTCAGATATTCGGGATCCACCTGATCAGGGTGTACAGCCAACCGCCATATACCTGTCCCAACCGGGTAAGCGCGCAACAATGCTCCATTGCGATCCCGGATCTCGGTCGATGTTTCAGCCAACGTGACAGGCAATTCGGTACGATCAACCCAGCTATTAAAGGCATGACTGCCAATGAAGGCGAGAAAAAGAAGTAATATTGCAGATCCGACCGCCCACCTTTTCCATTTTTTTAGTGAACGATAACTCGGGCTGCGTCTTACCTCCCCCAGTGAGGTGGAGGCATTCTTCGAATATTGCTGTTCAGGTTTCACCGGACTGTAACGCGACCAGTCGCCGTGCGGGCACGGTAGGCTGGGCGGTACATGTCCTCGACCGAGGCTGCAGGGTGGTGAAAGCTACCCGGCGTCACGGCACGGGCAATATAACCAAGTGTCACCCGCCCTGTACCACGCAAATCAACCGCTGCAAGAAACCGGTCTGACCGGAATTCTGCATGTTCTGCTTCGGCCAGTTTCAACCAGTCCAGATCGCGCAGATCGCCGGAGCGCAGCAGGTTGGGGTTGTCGATTTCAAAGCCGGCAGGCAACGGGTCGTTGATCATCAACCGTGCACCCAGATCCTCATGCGGGATGACCCGCAACACCGTGACAAACCGCTCACCTATGGCAAAATCACTGCGTTCAATCGGCGTGCCGTCCAGTTCGTAGTAAAGACGCTGCAGCGTGAAGCCCGCGCCTCCAGCTTCGGGTGCTATTTCTGGCACACCCAAGGTGGTCAGGGTGATATCGGTGCTACGACCGGATGCCGCAGAGATTTCAATAGCTTGCCCGCTTGCATCACCTTCCAACACCTGCACAAAGGCGCCGGGAACTGGTTGACCATCGACCAGAAGTCCCGAGTTCTCAGGTGTGGTTATGAGTGCCTGCGCCGCCATCAGCGTCCATGCAGCCTCTTGTGTGGACCGCTGAGTGCTGGCGCGCACGATGCGATTGCTCAGGTCATCGCGATTGATTGCATCGCTGCCAGCCTCAACTGCTAAGGCCAGAACACCAGCTATATCGCGTTGATTACTGCCAAAATCTGCGCGCCACAGTGAGGCTTCGGGGGTGAAACGGCCAAGTTTGTAAGCCGCCCGTGCGAACATTTTGTCGGCGCGATTCTGATCACCATAAGCTGCCAAGGCCGCCCCCAATTGTGCCGCCGCCAGAGCAGAGCCGAAATCCTCGCCTTTTACATCAGCATAGTAGCGCAGATCCCCCATTGCTGCCGCGCCTTCACGCGCTAATACCAGTAGGGCATAAGCCAGGTCTTCGCCGCCATGGTCAAAGTCCGAAGCATAGTTCACACGATTACGCAGGTTATCCATCGCTTGGCGAAAGGCCTGTTCAGGCACATCATACCCCTGTGCCCGCGCCCGGCTGAGGAAGTCACTGGCATAGGCATCCAGCCAGAAGTAACCACTTTCAGCACGCCATAATCCAAAGGCACCGTTGCTGGCCTGACGGGTCAGCACCTTGGCGATTGCATCCTGCACCCGCGCCTTGACAGCCGGGCCATCACCCAGCCCTGACGCCTGCGCAACAGACGATAGATAAAGCAAAGGCATCGCCTTGGAGGTCACTTGCTCAGTGCAGCCATAGGGATACTGATCCAAGGAGCTGAGCAGTCCCGGCACATCAAATTTTGCCAATGGCCCAGCTGACATAACCGCCCGTCCAGTACCCGCTCGCAAACCCGAGAAGACATCGCTGCTGAACCTGAAAGTACTCCCCGATGCAAGCGAGAACCGCCGTGTCTGTGACACCATTGGATCATTGGCACGAACCGGCAGACGCAGATTTTGTACCAGCTCCTGCCCACCTGGCGTGGTCAGTGTCAATTCAATCTCTGGATTTCCGACCTGTATAGCTGTCACCGGTAGCTCCAGCGTGAGTTTTCCCTGATCAGCAAGTGCCACCGAACTGGGCAATTGGCCAAGTTGTAGCCCTTCACCCAAGATCTGCGCAGAAAGGGCCATTTCACCACTTGGTCCATCAGCATGGACAATTTCCAGCAACACCCGGCTGGTATCGTCGGGCGCCAGGAACCGAGGGGCTGAGGCCGTAACCACCACTGGATCGCGCACCAGCATATCCTGTTCCGCCTGACCAACAGCACGGCCAGACCAAGCCACCACCATCAGCCGAACGGTGCCATTAAAGGCAGGCAGGTCGATCGGAAAATCAACCTCACCATTGGCATCCACCTGAACGGGACCAGAAAACACCGACATCAAATCTTGCGTCGGTGGCGGCGATTGCATGGCAAGGCCAGTATCAGCGTCACCACCGGACCGAACCTGTCCCAATGCACCGTTTTGACCATCAATCAGGCGGCCATAGACGTCCCGCAGCTCCATTCCCAAACGATGCTGACCATAGAAATATGCGCTGGGATCTGGGCTCTTAAAACCTGTGAGGTTGAGGATACCTAAATCCACCGCTGCAACACTCAACCAGACTTCATCCCCGGCAGTTGCGCCATCGACGTGGATTTTGGCAGTTTCGGTCCCGCGTGGGCGCGCGACCTCTGGAACGTCAACGGTGACGATCAACTGCTGACCAGGTTGGGTGACACTGGCATGCGCCAGTCCTAATGCCCGCGCTGGGATTTTATCCGTTGCGCCTTCCATTGGTTTGATCACCATGGCGCTGACATAGGCACCACTGCCCCAGTCCTCGGTCACGGTGAGCGGAATGACCGAAGCCCCAGCAGGGACCTCTACTGCGTGGCGTTCAATCAACTGGTTCGACATCACCGATATCAGGGCGGTTCCTGCCGCGCGTGGCACGATGCGCAGCTGGGCGGTATCGCCGGGCTGATAGGTTTTACTATCGAGTGACAGCTCCAGTTTATCTGGCGTCGAAGATCCATCTGCCGGAGCATACCAGCCGGCGTAAAAGTCCAGCGCAGCCGAAACATGTTCAGTCCCATCCAGCCGTTCGATCACCAGCTCATACCGGCCCCAGTCCACTGGTTGGGACAGCGCCAATGGTACCTCAGACAGCATGGCCTCACCGGTGGCAATGCGGGTACGTCGGGTGGTTGGTTCCCAGTTCCAGTTGCCATAGAGCTGGTACCACTGGTAGTGGGTCCGGACCCGATTCACAGTCCATTTCACCGGCATCGACATCGCCTGCAGATCCGGACTGAGGGCCACCACCTCAAACGCGGCCTCGCTGCCTTCGCTCACTTCGTCCTCGAACAAAGGTTTAATTCCGATGACGGGTCCATCTGGCCGCACAGGAACGGAAAGCCGGCGTTCAACGGGGCGAGCGGCGCCATCTGCAATGCGCGTGGTGACCGTTGCCGTCATTGGTTTGCCTTCGGCTGCGCCGGTGGGGATTTCAATGGCAACGCTGGCCAGTCCGGCAGCGTCAGTTTTGTCACCGCCGAAATAGCTGGTCTGAGTGGTGCTACGCCCATCATAGCGGCCAAAGCGGTAACCCGGCCAACCCTCAACCGTCGCAGCAGCCCGGAGGCTGACTTCACCCTCGATCTTAAGATCTCCACCGGGTGCACCAAACAGATAACGCGCCTCAATATTTAGCGGTGGGCTGTCACCTGGACGTAGGGTAGCAGTGGGAAGTGTTTGGGTGAAATCAATGCGTTCAGGTAAGAAATCTTCGACCAAAATTTGACGACTGGTCAAAGCAGGGGCTTTGGGGTCGTTCTTGATATCCAACCGCCAAGTGCCACGCGGCGCGGACACTCCAACCGGAAGGGCAAAAACATGCCCGCCCATCTGACCACCGTCCGAGATATGTCGGCTGTACTCCACCCCATCAGGACGGGACAGAATAGCAATCAATGGCAGTCCTTCAATTGCTCGCGCCTTGCTGTCGCGAGCCAAAGCAGTGACATTGATCACCTCACCCGCGCGATAGGCTCCGCGATCAGTCGCCAGGAACACATCAACAGGACCGGGAGCAGCCCGTCCCTCGACTCCACGGTCGGACAGGTCAAAACCAGGATCGGTCAGCGACAGAAAGCCAAAATCCGTATCATTTTGCTGCGCCAAAAGCATTGCGGGCGCAGAGGCCCCAAGACCACGGGCCAGACCCGGCGCAAAACTGGCATATCCGGTTTCATCGGTTTCAGCAGTGCCCAGCACCGCATTGGCACGTGACACCAGAGTAATCTTGACCCCGGATTTGGCAGCGGCATCAGAAAGCCCGTTCACCTGCACATGCAGACCGTCCGAACCAGACATCGAACTGATGCCCAGATCTGACAGTACAAACCATTGGGTTGCTGCCGGATTGTCATAGGGATCAGCACCGGGAATGCGTGCGCTTAGCGCGTAGATGCCAACCGGCTGCCCTGCGATCGCCTCGGCCAATGGCAGCCTGGTTGTCATATCGCGATTCAAGTCCCCTTGGACCTCGGCAGAGCCAGTCCAGACTTCCTGGGCGATATCCTTGGAAAAATACTCGTCCTGCCACTGTGATAGTGGGCGGCCAAACAACCCGTCTTGCACTGCACGCAGTAGGTTTCGATCACTGACCCGGCGCAGGCGTAGGTCGACCTCTGTCAGGTTCACGGTTTCAATGGGCAACGCCGCCAGATCAGATTTAGGCAGCAGATACGAACGACCAGGAAAGCGGACTGCAGGGCTGCGATCCCGAACATAATGAGTCAGTTCAATATCTCGAAACAACATCTCACCGCTCGCAGCAGGCAGTCCCCGACGCAGAGTAAGACGATAGCGCTGACCATGTTCGGCACCGTCAATGCACAGCTGTTTTCCATCGGCCTCTGCCACCATACGGGTGTCCGGCAATTTGAGATAATCACTGTAGTCAACACCAGTTTTAACCAGCATCTCTGAGAACTCTATGCAAATGCGCGGTGCTGCGCTGTCGCTTTCAATTGTGCTGTCGCTAACTCTGAAACCATACTTAGCAATTGCATCATCCAACATTTCTGAAGTGGATTGGCGGGGTTGGATATCTTCGGCAAGACGCAGGACAGGCAACATGTCTCGTCCACGACCCAGTTTTTTCAGGGCTTTGGCAGTGGTGATCAATGCTGTGACCCTGCCCCCTTCCGTTTCGCTACGAAGGTAACTGTTTAGTGCTGCCGAAAGAGCGCGCTCTCGGTATTCGCGCTGGCGGCCACTTACGTTATCTAGGCGCAGCAGGTATCCGGCATATTCCTCCCATAGCTCCGCTTGATCCCCTAGCGAAATCGCGGAGCCCATCCAACGCATCGCGGCTTGATAATCCCCAACACGCGCCCGGTTGTGGGCGGCTTCGATCATCCGATCCTGTCGGCGGGTTCCTGCCGGATGACGCAACCCAATGTCGCGCGCCAAATCACGGGCGCGGTTCAGATCTCTGGGTTTGACGAACGATAGCTCCGAAGCCCTCAACTCGCCCCTTGCGCGAATCACCGATGGGATTTGCTGCTTAAACGCGGAGAACGCCCCTTCATAGGCCGTGGAGTCCCCTATTTCACTCTTAGGGAAGCAAGAATTCGACCTGGAATTGAAGGAAAAGCCCGCACAATTGTCTTGATTTACGCAGACGCGGATACAGGACTTGAGGTCGGTATCGAAAATCGCTTGTAAATCAGAGCCATAAAAATCGACATCTTTGGTTGCTACAAAGCGGAATGGAGGAACAAGCGAGTCGGCTTTCGCCGCGGGAGTTTGAGATAACCCGATGAAAAATAAAGCGAATAGACCAAAAACAACTCGTAACATGATACCCTCCAAATTCTCAATCAGGCTGTCACGCAATTAACCACATGGCAAGGACGACAACGTAGCTAGAGCTTAAGTGCTTTTTCACGTTCTGAATTGATCTTGGGTATTCCAACACCCGTGTCGTCGCATCTGGAGCCCGTAGGGATGCCTATTGCTAACAAACTTGCTGAAGAGCGGCGTGCCCGCTTAGCTGCTGAACGCCTGCTTGAACTAAAGCAGGCGGAGCTTTCGGCAGCCAACCGCAAGTTGGGGCGTCATGCACTGGCCTTGACCAAACAAATTGGGGCCACTCAAGCCGAGGTTGCGACGTTTAGAGATGAAGTTGCCTCTGTCAGAGGTGAAAATGAAAAGGTCAAATCTGACCTGCACGTGGCCAACGAAAAAATTGAAGTTGCAGAACGCCGTCTCTGGCATTCAATCCAAACGATTCAAGACGGCTTTGCCTTTTTTGGTGCTGATAGCACGCTGATTGGCGCCAACACTGCCTATCTGAATACATTTGATGGTCTGGAAGAGGTGACCCCCGGCGTCTCCTATATGCGCATCCTGCAAATTCTGACTGACGAAGGATTGGTCAACACTGGGCGGATGAGCACAAATGAATGGCGCGAGATGATGGCCACCAGGTGGACATCACCAACACCAGAACCCGTGGTCATTCGCCTGTGGAACAACAGTTACCTTAAACTGATTGACCAACGCGGCCACGGTGGTGACGTGGTTAGTCTGGCGTTGGATATTACGTCCACAGTTCAATATGAGGAAGAACTACGCACTTCACGCGAACGTGCCGAAGCCGCCAACCGTGCAAAATCCGCATTCTTGGCCAATATGTCCCATGAAATCCGCACTCCAATGAATGGGGTTGTTGGCATGGCTGAACTGCTGAACGACACCAGTTTGACCAATGAACAGCGGCTTTATGCTGACACCATCAAAAACTCTGGTGAAGCGCTGCTGGTTATCATCAATGACGTGCTCGACTATTCCAAGATCGAGGCCGACAAGCTGGTGTTGCACAGTGAAGATTTTGATCTGGAACGCTGCATCCACGAAGTGGTGATGTTGCTACAACCCACTGCGCGCGACAAAGGGATCGCGATGGTGGTGGATTATGACTTGTTCCTGCCTACACGCTATCTAGGGGACCCTGGCCGTATTCGACAGGTGTTGACCAATCTCGTCGGCAATGCGGTCAAATTCACCAAAGAGGGTCATGTTGTTTTGCGCATAACTGGTGTCCCCAATACGGACGGCGGTAACAGCGCTATTCACGTTGCGATCGAAGACACTGGTATCGGGATTCCCGAAGAAAAAATTCAACATATCTTTGGTGAATTCAACCAGGTCGAAGACGAGAGAAACCGCCAGTTCGAAGGCACGGGTTTGGGCCTGGCCATTTCGAAGCGCTTGATCGAGATGATGGGTGGATCGGTTTGGGTTGAAAGCGAAGAAGGGCAAGGGTCTTGTTTCGGATTTCAAATCCCACTGCCCATGGCCGAGGGACCACAACCCAATGCGGAAATTCTGCCAGCCGCGCTGCAACACGTAATGGTTGTCGATGACTTGCCAGTAAATCGCGACATTCTGCAAAGGCAAATGCAGGTACTTGGGGCTAAAGTGACCGCAGTTGGATCAGGTGCTGAAGTCTTGCAGCAGATGGACAACACGGTCGACCTTCTGATCAGCGATCATAATATGCCCGATATGGATGGTGTTGAACTGGCAAGCGCATTGCGGAAGGGCGACTGGCCGGATGTGCCATTCCTGCTGATCAGCTCAAACTCAAATTTCGCGATGGACGATTCTACCCGCGATATGATCCAGGGTATTTTGCAAAAGCCCGTGCTTCGGGCTGATCTGTTTGCCAAGCTGTCCGCCATGGGGGCAATGGTTCCAGCGAAAAGGCATGAGAGTGCGACCGAGGACACACCACCCTCCGGCGAAGACAATAGCATTACACAGACCTCTCCTGCGGAAATCGCGGTCTTGCCCAGTTTTCGGTCCCATCGCCGCGACAGCATCACAGCCACCGACCCCGCCAAGGTTGAGCCTGACTTAGAGGTCAAAGCACCTGTTGTGGAACCCGAAGTCGAGACCACAGACAGCGCCCCAGTTGTGGAGGCTCAACCGGAGCCGGAGCCACAACCCGAAGCCAACACCCTGCGCCGAATGCGTATTTTGGCCGCCGAAGACAACAAGACCAACCAGCTGGTATTTCGTAAGATGATCAAAGATCTGAACATCGAAATTCGCTTTGCCAACAACGGGCTTGAAGCGGTTGAGGCCTATTCAGATTTTGACCCTGATCTCATTTTCATGGATATCTCCATGCCAAAAATGGATGGCAAGCAAGCCACCGGTGAAATTCGTAAGCTCGAAGCTAGTTCGGGTCGTCATGTCCCCATCGTTGCACTCACCGCTCACGCCATGGACGGTGACTCCGAAGGTATTCTGGCTGCAGGCTTAGACTTTTATCTGACCAAGCCACTCCGCAAAGCGGTTATTCACGAACGCATCGCGTTGCACGTCCCAGAAGAAACACAGCAAGTTCAGCCCTAATTTCCCAGCCAACTACTTGTTGACGTAGGGCCTCAGGAAGACCGGTTTTTCTGGCGTAGAAAGTTTGGGCTGATAGGCATACCCACCGCTATCAAATTCAAGCAGGCCTTCCGGGTCTCTCAACCGGTTTTGGATGATGTAGCGCGCCATCGCACCGCGTGCACGTTTGGCAAAGAAGCTGACCACTTTGGGTTGACCGTCCTTGTCCTCCATGAACACTGGAGTGATCAGTTTCAGCTTTAGCGCCTTGGGGGCAACCGCACCGAAGTATTCCTGGCTGGCGCAGTTTACCAGAACCTGACAGTTGGTCGCTTCACCCTGTGCATTCAACGCCTTACTGAGCTGGTCACGCCAGTATTCGTACAGGTTCTTACCGCGTCGTGTCTTTAACCGGCTGCCCATCTCAAGACGGTACGGTTGCATGGCATCCAGAGGTCGCAAAACACCATAGAGACCCGACAGAATTCGCAAATGGTCCTGTGCCCAGGTCATCTCCTCAGCGTCCAGTGATCCCGCTTCAAGACCCTGATAGGTATCACCAGCAAAAGCTAATGCTGCCGGGCGGGTAACGTCCGCAGCGGGCTCATCTGCAAAGACACGAAACCGGTCGCGGTTCAGCCGAGCCAGATCATCGCTCAGATCCATCAGTTTTTTCAGATCGCCCAGTGTCAGGTTGCGCGCAGTGCGGGCCAAACGGATCGCATCATCCTGAAAATCCGGCTGTGTTTCCGCGACATCACGCACCGCCCAATCCAGCTTTTTCGCTGGCGAAATGACTACCAACATACCAGATCCATTGTTTACATCCGACATTCTCTAATCCTCTGCCCGCAGCACATCCAAAAAGGCCGCTGAAAATCTTTCGGCCCGCCGTTCACCCAATAACCGGATAAGGCCCGTCTCGTCACCCGACCGCATTTGCGCCACTTTGGCTAACAGGCTGGCAGAACAGCTGAGCGGTTTATCAGTGCCCTCGGCACCACGAGCCAGTTTAGACTGCGCCTCAAGAAGCGCATCATACAGCGATCCGGCGGATCGACCAGCCAGCTTGCGCCGGGCGGGATGGACCTCTTCGACTGCACCGTTGATCACTTCTAGGAACATGTCGCCATAGCGCTCCAATTTCTTGGCTCCCACCCCGCCAACATGGGCCATACCGTCCAGTGTTGTTGGTCGCGTTTCTGCCATTTCGATCAGGGTACGATCAGGAAAAATAACATAAGCCGGTACCTTTTGCGCCTCTGCCAGTGCCCGACGTTTGGCCTTTAGCGCAGACAACAGTGGCGCGTCTTCCTCGCTTACCAATGTCTTGATCGCGGGACGACGGTTGGCTTTTTTGATAGAGTCCTTGCGCAGCGAAATCTGGGCCTCGCCCTTTAGCACCGGCAAGGCCGCCTCGGTCATTTTTAGCGCACCGTGGCGTTCGGGATCAGGGCGCACCAGATCATGCCCCATCATCTGCCGGAACACGGCCTGCCATTGTCGTTTATCATATTCGCCACCACAGCCATAAACCGATAGCTGATCATGGCGGCGCGTGCGGATCTTCTCCGTTTCGGTGCCCGTCAAAATATCGATCAGGTGTCCCGCCCCAAACCATTCCTCGGTCCGCAATATCGCAGACAGCGCCTTGCGCACTGCGGTAGTGCCATCAAAGACTTCGGCTGGACTGTCACACAAATCACAATGCCCGCAAGGCTCAGTGGTTTCTCCAAAATACCCCAGCAGGTTTTTACGTCGGCAGTGCAGCGCCTCAGCAAGCCCCAACAATGAGTTCAACCGGGCATGATCGGCTGCGCGGCGTTCAGGCGGGGCCAATCCTTCGTCAATCTGGCTGCGGCGCAGGCGGATATCATCAGGTCCAAACAGGGTCATCGTTTCGGCCGGGGCACCGTCTCGCCCCGCCCGGCCGATTTCCTGATAGTAGGATTCGATGCTTTTGGGCAGGTCAGCGTGGGCGACCCAGCGGATGTCCGGTTTGTCGATCCCCATGCCAAAGGCAACAGTGGCAACTACAATCAACCCATCCTCACGGGCAAACCGGGTTTCGACAACGCGCCGGTCCTCGGCCATCATGCCACCGTGATAGTGACACGCGGTATGGCCGTCATCCCGCAGCGCCTTGGCCAATGCCTCTGTCTTGGCACGGGTGCCACAGTAGACAATGCCCGATTGCCCCTTGCGCGCAGAGGCAAAGGACAGGACTTGCCGCCGAGGCCCATCCTTGGCCGCAAAGGCAAGGTGGATGTTTGGGCGATCAAACCCGCGCAAAAAGGCACGCGGAGGCTGCCCGTCGAAAAGCTTTTGAACAATTTCATCACGGGTTTCTGCGTCAGCAGTGGCGGTAAAAGCCGCCAACGGCACGTCCAACGCCTGTCGCAACTCACCAATGCGCAGATAATCAGGTCGGAAATCATGGCCCCATTGGCTGACGCAGTGGGCCTCGTCCACCGCGATCATACTAACTCCGATACGTCGCAACATGCCCATTGCGGCCCCCGATGCCAGACGTTCAGGGGCCATATACAACAGCTTAAGCCGCCCGGCCTCTAGAGCTTCCCAGACTGCATCGGTTTCTTCTTGGGTATTGCCTGATGTCAGCGCCCCAGCAGCGACACCCGCCTCTTGCAGCCCGCGCACCTGGTCTCGCATCAATGCGATGAGCGGTGAAATCACCACTGTCACGCCATCTCGTATCAGTGCAGGCAGCTGAAAACAAAGAGATTTACCGCCACCTGTTGGCATGATTGCCAGAACATTTTCACCGGCAGTCACGGCATCAACGATTTCTTCCTGCCCGGGGCGGAAGTCGTCAAAACCAAATACATCGCGCAAAAGCGGGGAAGCGCCTGGCAGGGCGGTCATGGGCAATGGCCCTCATCGTGGGAGTGGTGCTGCTCGTCTTGGCGGCACAATCTCACATGCGGAATCGGGCGGCAAGAGGGTAAGGTCCGCGCCCGATGATACAATCGGACACGTCCCGAGTTTCTTACATAAAGCCGAACATTGTCGGGAGGATGTAGGCACGCAACGAAATGACGATCAGAATTGCCACCAGCGGAGCCAGATCCAGCGGGCCGGTATTGGGCAGAATGTTCCGGATGGGTTGATAAATCGGCTGCAACAACCGGTTCAGGCCATCCCAGATCTGCCCAACCAATTGCTGGTGCAGGTTCAACACCTGAAAATTGATCAGCCAGCTCATGATGATATGTGCGATCATCACAAAATAAACCACGCTCAGGATCAGATCCAGAGGTCCGTAGATTGCCATCATTTGCACAAGTCCTTTCTCGTTTGAGTCACAGGTAAGCAGCAAGGAGCCAAAGCGCAAGTCTTGCACGGGTTTGTGGTTGACGCGAGGTTTCGATGACACATGAAAAGTTCACATCAGCCCGCCGCCCTCAGGATGGGCTTGCCTAGGGGCAACCGCCCCTGTCATACCGGGTAAAAGATATTTTAGGGGCAGGTATGCAAGAGATTTCAACGCGCAAGCGCATTTGGGGCTGGTACTTCTTTGATTGGGCCAGCCAACCCTATCATACTCTGCTTGTCACCTTTGTTTTTGGCCCGTTCTTTGCGGCCGTCGCGGCTGATTTCTTTATGGGACAGGGTCTGGAAGACGAAGCCGCCAAGGCACAGGCTCAGACAATCTGGTCACTGTGCCTGACAGTCACCGGGCTGATTATCGGATTCGGTGGTCCGGTATTGGGGGCTTTGGCCGATATTTCGGGGCGACGCACGCGGTGGGTTCTCGGGTTTTCGATCATGTATGTGATCGGCGCTGGTGGGTTATGGTTCATGGATCCGGAGGGATCTAACCTGTGGTGGATGTTAGGCAGTTTTGGCTTTGGCTTTATCGGCGCTGAATTTGCACTGATTTTTATCAACTCTCAGCTACCATCCCTGTGCGGTAAAGACGACGTTGGGAAAATATCCGGGTCCGGGTTTGCCTTTGGCTATCTGGGCGGTGTGATTTCGCTGTTTATTCTGTTGCTGCTGTTTGTCGAACAAAGCAACGGCAAAACTTTGATCGGGCTGGACCCGGCATTTGGACTGGATGCAACTGCCCGTGAAGGCACTCGCGCTGTTGGTCCAATCACCGCCATTTGGTTTGCAGCGTTCATGATTCCCTACTTCCTGTGGGTGCGCGATGGCAAAAGCACGGGCCAACGCGGCAGTTTTGGCGACGCGATCCGGCTGGTAGTTCAATCTATCGCCAATCTACGCAACCGCCTGAGCCTAGCCAGTTACCTCGGTTCTTCCATGCTGTATCGCGACGCATTGAATGGGCTGTATGGATTTGGTGGCGTCTATGCCCGTCTCGTACTGGGCTGGGAAATAACCTCGATTGGGATTTTTGGCATCGTTGCGGCGATTTCTTCGGCTGTGTTCAGCTGGTTCGGGGGCCATCTAGACCGTCGCCTTGGCCCCAAGCCGGTAATCATTGCGTCGATCGTTGTGCTGACTTTGGTCTGCATTACCGTAGTGGGGATGTCGCGCGAACAGCTGTTTGGGGTTCCGCTGGCTGAGGGATCTACGCTGCCCGACACGATTTTCTTTGGTTGCGGCGTATTGATTGGTGGGTTCGGCGGAATCTTGCAAGCCGCCAGCCGCAGCCTGATGGTGCGCCATACCAACCCTGAACGCCCCACTGAGAGCTTTGGCCTATATGGATTATCGGGTCGCGCCACCGCGTTTTTGGCCCCTGCCCTGATTGGGGTTGCCACAACCGTTACCGGTAGCGCACGCTTGGGCATATCACCAGTCGTCTTCCTGTTTATACTGGGACTGATTCTTTTGATTTGGGTACGTGCCGAGGGAGATCAGGAGTGAAACACCTAATTGCCAGTTTGGTTTTAGTTTTCTGCGTTACGAGTATGGCAAATGCCGAGACACCGGCCAAGCAGCTGTTTGGGGCTAAATCTGATGGCTCGGAACAGCAACCAGCCCCTTTCGGATCATATGCCAAGGGATGCGTGGCTGGCGCTGTGCAACTGCCTGAAACCGGCCCCACCTGGCAAGCGATGCGGCTTTCGCGCAATCGCAATTGGGGGCACCCCGAGACGATTAGTTTTATCGAAAAGCTCAGCCGATTTGCGGCCAAGCAACGCGGCTGGGACGGGTTGTATATCGGTGATATCAGCCAACCGCGAGGCGGCCCGATGTTGTCCGGCCATCGCAGCCATCAAGTTGGTCTTGATATTGATATCTGGATGCTGGCCCCTGACCGTTTGGATCTAAGCCCCAAGCAACGCGAGAATATTTCATCCATCTCGATGCGGCGAAATAACGGTGCGTTTGTAAATTCTAAATGGACGTCGCAACACCACGCCATTTTGCGCGCAGCCGCCAAAGACAAACGCGTTGCGCGGATTTTTGTGTTTCCGGGCGCCAAGGTCCAGATGTGCAAGGATGAAACCGGTGACCGTCGCTGGCTGCGCAAAATCCGGCCTTGGTGGGGACATCACTATCACTTCCACGTCCGGTTAAAATGCCCCAAAGGTGCGCGCGGTTGTACCAACCAAGCAGCCCCCCCCAAAGGTGACGGCTGTGAGGCAGCGCAGACATGGGTGAACGACATTTTAAACCCACCAAAGCCAAAGCCGGTTGACCCCAACGCGCCAAAGCCTAAACCTCGCCGCGAATACACACTCTCGGATCTGCCCAAACAATGCGCCTCGGTTCTACAATCAAACTAACACTTGGCCTGCTGATTGCCGCGACCATGGCAGTTGTTGCCTATGCAGCAAACCTGCCGGCCGCCCCCAGTAGCGCACGCTATTTGGGCAGCTATGTCTGGGATATGAACGACAGTTGGTTTGGCGGGTTTTCGGCGCTGTCGCTTGGCAGGGATGGCCGTTCAATGACCGTTCTCAGCGATCGTGCCACCCTGGCCACTGCACGCATTCGCCGCCAGGGTGGGCAAATTTCAAGTATTGAAGTCAAAACCACCCGACCGCTTCAGTCGTCTTCCGGAAAAATTTTAAAAGGCCGCATCGTTGACAGCGAAGGTCTGGCAATTGCTCGTGACGGAACAATTTACATTTCGTTTGAAGGCATTTCACGCGTGGTTAAGCACCGTAAGGCCAGCAGCCGCGCTCAGGTACTGCCACGCCCAAGCGAGTTTCGAAGCCTGCCGATCAACAAAGCGCTGGAAGCTTTGGCCATTGATAGCCGTGGACGGCTGTACACTCTGCCCGAACGCGCCTTAAACGACGACGGTCAGATCCCAGTCTGGCGTTGGAATGGTAGAACATGGTCCACCCCATTCACTCTGCCCCCATTGGGAAATTTTTTGCCCGTCAGTGCTGATTTCGGCCCTGACGGTCGGCTATACCTACTGGAACGGGATTTTGGCTTGTTTGGCTTTCGCAGCCGGTTGCGGCGTTGGGATATCACAGCTGAGGGTCCGGCTAACGAGAAGATCCTGCTTAAAACAACATTTGGCACTCATGACAATCTGGAAGGCCTGTCAGTTTGGCGTGATGACAGTGGCACGCTGCGTGCAACCATGATTTCCGACGACAACTTCTATTCCATCCAACGTACCGAGCTAGTGGAATACGCCTTGCCGCGCTGACGCCGTTTATCAGAACACTTGCCAAATGAGGTCAACACGGCTAACTGGGCCGGTCTTCTGCGTTTCGCGCAGAACAAGTCGCCGCTACCTTGTAAAAACGGGCTCAAAAATGACACGTATACATCTCCCTGGCATTCTTGCCATGGCCACGATTGTGGTCGCTTCCAATATTCTGGTGCAATTTCTGTTCGGCCAATGGCTGACCTGGGGCGCCTTTACTTATCCATTCGCCTTTCTGGTAACCGACGTGATGAACCGCGTTTATGGGGCCGGGCCTGCACGCAAAGTCGTGTTTGTCGGCTTCATTGTCGGCGTCATCTGCTCGCTGATTGGCACCCAAATCATGGGCGAGTTCGGCCCGCTGGTCACTCTGCGTATTGCCATCGGCTCTGGCTTGGCATTCCTCACCGCGCAAATGCTGGATGTGTCGATCTTTTCGGCTCTTCGTCAGGGCGCATGGTGGCGTGCACCGCTGGCCTCCACTCTGGTTGGCTCGGCGGTTGATACCACCATCTTCTTTAGCATTGCTTTTTCCGGTGCGTTGACCTGGATCGAACCAGGAAACGACGTTTCCTGGGCTGGTGAGATGCTGCCATTGCTGGGTACTGGCCCTGTAGCCCCATTGTGGGTCTCACTGGCCGTTGCTGACTGGATGGTGAAACTGTCGCTGGCTCTGTTGGCGCTGGTGCCGTTCCGTATCATTGTCAATCGCTTGATGGCGGGACAACAATCCCACAGCTAGGAAAAAACTGCGGGCGCACTCTTTGCCAGTGCGCCCGCTCACGTTACGACGCCACTCATGTTGCGTATCAATGACTCCATCACCCTGCAGGACTGGGAACTAAGCGAAAGCTTCATGCGCGCTTCGGGCCCCGGTGGTCAGAATGTGAATAAAGTATCTTCGGCTGTTGAACTTCGGTTTGAAGCTGAACGCTCACCCTCGCTAAGTAGTCCGGTCAAGAATCGTTTGAAACGACTTGCAGGTCGCCGCTGGAACAAAGACGGTGCGCTGATTTTGCAGTGTGATGAAACCCGTTCACAACAGCGCAACCGTGACCTAGTGAGGGAGCGTCTGGTGGAACTGATCCGCAAATCGCTAACCGCCCCAAAACGCCGCATCGCCACCAAACCCACCCGTGGTTCAGTGCAACGCCGTATCACCGCTAAAAAACAACGCAGTGAATTGAAAGCGACGCGTGGTAAATTCGGCGACGACTAGAACCTCTGATTGCGCCTGCCAATTACGCTGCTACCTTGCGGCCGAACTAATTGGGAGAAGATCATGCGGCTGAACGGAAAAACTGCCATTGTCACCGGTGGAGCCTCGGGGTTTGGGGCTGGTATTGTTGAAAAGTTTCTGGCCGAGGGCGCCCGGGTTATGGTTGCCGACATCAACGGCGATGCCGCTGCTAAGATGGCAGAAACCTGCGGAGAAAATGCAATTGCGCAAACCGTTGACGTGGCAGATGCTGCATCGGTTGATGCCATGGCGCAGGCCGCAATCGCCACATTTGGTCATGTCGATATCCTGATCAACAACGCTGGTGTGACTCATTTGCCAACACCATTGGACGAGGTCAGCGAGGATGATTTTGACCGGGTATTCAACGTGAACATGAAGTCCGTTTATCTGACTGCTCGTGCATTGGTCCCCCACATGAAGAGCCGCCAATCTGGCGCGATTCTAAATGTTGCCTCTACCGCTGGTGTCAGCCCGCGTCCCAACCTGAACTGGTACAATGCTTCTAAGGGCTGGATGATCACCGCCACCAAGGCCATGGCAGTGGAACTGGCACCGCAGGGTATTCGTGTGAACGCAATCAACCCTGTTGCGGGCGAAACACCGTTGCTGAAATCCTTCATGGGGGAAGACACGCCTGAAATCCGCGCCAAATTTATCTCGACCATTCCAATCGGGCGGTTCTCTACCCCAGAAGACATGGGCAACGCAGCCTGTTTCTTATGCTCGGATGAGGCCAGCATGGTGACAGGTGTCGCAATGGAAGTAGACGGAGGACGTTGCATATGAGCCGTGTAAATTTGGTAGAGAAATTAGCCCTATTCAGCTCTCATTGGGATCCCAAAGTTATTGCAGACTATAATGACAACGACGTTATGGTGGTTAAATTCCAAGGCGAGTATCCGTATCATTTTCATGCCGACACCGACGACTTCTTTCTCGTTCTCGAAGGAGAGATGGTGATGGACATTGAAGGCGAACCCTCGGAAACCGTGCGGGCGGGCGAATTATATATCGTCCCCAAAGGTGTGACCCATCGTCCCCGAGCTGAGAATGAATGCAAAGTATTGTTGATCGAACCTAAGGGCGAACCCAACTCTGGTTCCGGTGACCCGGCCACTGCTGCCCCCAAGCCAAGGATCTGAAACGTGATCCCCGGCCCCAAAAACCTGATCACTGACGTTCCAGGTCTAAAAGTCGGCAACGCCCATGATGATGCGTTGAAATCTGGCGCAACCGTCTTGACTGCCGACCAGCCATTTACTGCGTCGGTGCATGTCATGGGCGGTGCCCCGGGCACGCGGGAAACCGATCTGCTTGCCCCCGACAAATCTGCGGGAGGCGTTGACGCGTTGGTTCTGTCAGGTGGATCGGCCTATGGGCTGGATGCCTGTTCCGGCGTAGTTGACGGATTGCGCGCGCAAGGGCGGGGTTTCAAATTGGGGCCTGCCATCATCCCACTGGTTCCTGGTGCCATACTGTTTGACCTTCTAAATGGCGGTGACAAAAGCTGGCTGAACAACCCGTACCGTGATTTGGGTCGCGCAGCCTATGACGCCGCAGATGAAGATTTTGAAATCGGGACGGTAGGAGCAGGCACAGGTGCGCTGACTTCAATGCTGAAAGGCGGGTTAGGATCAGCTTCTTTGGTTCTGGACGATGGTACAACTGTCGGCGCATTGGTCGCAGCCAACCCTTTGGGAGCAGTGACCACGCCCGGTGACCGCCATTTTTGGGCCGCCCCGTTTGAAATTGACGATGAATTTGGCGGATTGGGTCCTGATCCAACGGCTGGTCTGGTTGCGCCACAAGAAAGCCGCAAGAAGCAACAGATGTTGCGGCAGGCCGCAAATTTACCGCTGAGAGATGAGCGTGGGAATACCACAATTGCGATCGTAGCTACTGACGCGCCGCTCACCAAGGCGCAATGTCAACGATTGGCGACCGCCGCACATGACGGCATTGGACGGGCTACGGTTCCAGCACACACCCCGTGGGACGGAGACTTGGTGTTTGGCCTGAGCACCTCAGAGCAAACAACACCAGGTGGCGAGCCAGATCTTGCCCTGATTGGGCACGCCGCCGCTGTTTGCCTGAGCAGGGCCATCGCCCGGGCGGTATATCTCGCAAAACCCGCACCCGGCGACTTACTGCCATGTTGGAAAAACTCTTGAATTGACAACTTTCGCGACATTTTAGCTGATATAGATCAAACTCGCAGCCTGACAGTTGACTATTGTGCAGCCAAGGCTCGTATTGCCAACAGCCACATGAACCGGAGCAAAAATATGAAAACACTTATTGCAACTGCATTTATTGGCCTGCTGGCCGTGCCGGCATTTGCCGAAGGTGACATTGCCAAGGGCGAGAAAGCCTTTAAAAAATGTAAGGCCTGCCACAGCGTGACATCCGCAGACGGCGAAGCGATTGTCAAAGGCGGCAAGACTGGCCCGAACCTATTTGGACTTCCTGGCCGCGCCGCAGGTACGGTTGAAGGATTCAAATACGGCAAGGATATAGTTGCCGCCGGTGAAGGAGGCCTGGTCTGGTCCGAAGAAACGTTTGTTGGCTTTGTAACCGATCCCAAAGGATACCTGCGCGAAGTCACAGGAGATGGTAAAGCCAAATCAAAAATGTCCTTTAAGCTGAAAAAAGGTGGCGAAGACATTTTTGCCTTCCTGGCCAGCGTTAGCCCTGCTCCCGTAGCGGAAGAAACTGAAGAAGCTGCTGAAGCACCCGCCAGCAACTAAGATAACACTCTTCGAGTAAGTGAAAGGCCGCAGCTCGTTGCTGCGGCCTTTCGTTCTATTGCAATCACGGTCACCTGATATTAGCGATTAACTTCGACGATGCCCTTGGTGGGCCTGACCCGACTCGTAACAATCGTGGACCCGGTATGAACACAATGATTCCAGCCTGGATTGACGGCACTCTGACCCCAACGGACAAGCTGCTGGCCCATAAAAAAGGCCTGAAACACAAGGCGGTATCGGTATTTGTTGTAAAAGGGCTGGATATCCTGCTGCAACGCCGAGCTCTTGGCAAATATCATACCCCTGGTCTGTGGGCGAACACCTGCTGCACCCATCCGATGTGGGACGAGCAGGCCTCTGCCTGTGCAGTACGCCGAATGCAGGAAGAGCTTGGAATTACGGGACTTTACCCAGAGTACCGACATCGCCTGGAGTACCGCGCTGATGTCGGCAACGACCTGATCGAGCACGAAGTTGTAGATATATTCTTGGCCCATGTGCATCGCCCCCTGAACCTGAAGGTAAACCCGGATGAGGTCATGGACACCCGTTGGGTAAACTACCACGATTTGATTGCCGAAGTTGCCCGACATCCCGAGCGGTTCACCCCTTGGTTAAAAATCTACCTGCAAAATTATGCCGACACAATTTTTGGCCCAGACTTAATCATCGCATCCAAGAGCTGAACCGAGAGCGGGTCTATCTGCCGTCTTGCCCTGCTTTGTCCAATGTGCTTCCTAGATGCCCATAACTAGGAGGTATACTTATGACTATTCTCATCGCGGGTGGCGGCATCGCAGGACTGACGCTTGGGCTGACCCTACATCAGATTGGTGTGCCTTTTCATATTTATGAGGCCACCGCCGAGATTAAACCGATGGGAGTTGGCATCAACCTTCAACCCAATGCAGTGCGCGAGTTGCTGGATCTTGATCTTGCTGACGAGCTCGACGCGATTGGGGTAAAGACCAAGCAATATGGGTTTTATTCAAAACTTGGGAAAACCATCTGGGAGGAACCGCGCGGAACTTGGGCTGGCTATGCCTGGCCGCAATACTCTGTCCACCGCGGTGCGCTGCAAATGATGCTGTACCATGTTTTGCTGGATCGTGCGGGTCCAGACTGTATCACCACCGGAGCGCGGGCTGCAGGGTTTGAAAATACCGAAACCGGCGCTGCATTATTACTGGCAGATGGTCGTCGAGTTGAGGGAAACTTGGTTATCGCCGCCGATGGCATTCATTCCGCCCTGCGGGCCCAGATTGCACCTGATGAAGGAGCGCCAATCTGGAATGGCCGCATCCTTTGGCGCGCCACCACCCGCGCCAAAGCGCTATTGGGCGGTGCTGCCATGGTGATGATTGGCCATGACCACGTTCGGCTGGTAGCCTATCCAATTTCGGAACCCGATGAAAATGGCATCGCAACGATTAACTGGATTGCCGAGAAGAGCTTTGATCCATCAGCACCGTGGAAGAAAGAAGACTGGAACCGAGCAGCCGATATCAACGATTTCCTACCGGATTTTTCCGATTGGAAGTTTAACTGGATCGACGTACCCGCCCTGATCAAAGGGGCTGAAGTGGTTTATGAATATCCGATGGTTGACCGCGATCCGTTGGATCAATGGACTTTTGGCAATGTCACCTTGATGGGTGATGCAGCACACCCAACCTATCCGGTTGGATCCAACGGAGCAGGACAGGCTATCCTTGATGCTCGTATCATCGGTGCGCGTCTGATCGAGCACGGTATCACAGCACAGGCACTGCAAGCATTTGAAGACGAAGTCCGCCCCATCGCTACCGGGGTTGGTAATGCCAATCGGTCAGGCAACGGCCCCGATGGGGTGTTGCAACAGGTCGAAGATTTATGTGGTGGCGATTTTGAAGATATCGGCAGCGTGATATCTTTGGACGATCTGGCTGCACATGCCGAAAAATACAAAACCTTGGCCGGGTTTTCCATTGAAACGCTGAATGCCAAACCGCGCATCATCGCCGAAGGGGCGCGGGTCAGCTAAACAAAACGCGCCTGACCCGATATTGTAGGTCAGGCGCCTGCCTATTTCGCGCAAGGCGAAGCGGGACTACACCCCGATCACAGCCTGTACCGCCCGTTGCCAGCGGGCGTATGCCGCCTCGCGCGGGGCGGTGTCCAATTGTGGTGTGAACTGACGGTCCAGCGCCCAAGTCTCTGCAAACCCATCCTGGTCAGGATAGATTCCAGCCCACATCCCGGCCAACCAGGCTGCGCCCAGCGCGGTGGTTTCCTGCATTACCGGCCGATCAACCGCAGCACCCAATAGGTCGGAGAGGCTCTGCATGGTCCAATTGCTGGCGCTCATTCCGCCATCAACGCGCAGGGTGACATGGGTATCTCCGCCCCAATCGGCGCGCATTGCCTCCCAGAGATCACGGGTCTGATAACCAACACTTTGCAATGCAGCACGGGCGACTTCCGCCGGCCCTGAATTGCGGGTCAAGCCAAACACGGCGCCGCGACATTCGGGCTGCCAATAGGGCGCGCCCAAACCAGTAAACGCGGGCACTAACAACACATCCTGACCAGGATCAGCCTGTGGAGCCAGATCGCCCGTTTGCGCTGCATTTTCAATCACGCCCAACCCGTCGCGCAGCCATTGCACCGCAGCACCGGCGATAAAGATGGAACCTTCCAGAGCATAGGTTGGCTTGCCGTTCAGCTGATAGGCGATGGTCGTCAACATTCGATTTTTAGACACCACTGGAGTTTCCCCAGTGTTGAGCAGGGCAAAACATCCTGTGCCATAAGTAGATTTCATCATGCCGGGTTGGAAACAGGCCTGCCCGATCGTCGCTGCATGTTGGTCACCAGCTACACCCAGAATGGCAATCTCTTTACCCAAAATATCAGCACGGGTGGTGCCAAAATCAGCTGCACAATCTTTGACCTCGGGCAGCATAGCCATCGGTACATCCAGCAAGTCGCAGATCTCAGCGCTCCACTGACCTTCGCGGATGTCGTACATTAGCGTTCGCGCTGCATTGGTGGCATCAGTCACATGCGAGGTGCCGCCAGACAATCGCCAGATCAAAAAGCTATCCACGGTGCCAAACAGCAACATTCCATTCGCCGCCCGTTCACGACTGCCGGGTACAGAGTCGAGGATCCATTTGAGTTTGGTACCCGAAAAATAGGGGTCAAGCAGCAAGCCTGTCTGATGGCTGATCGACGCCTCATGACCTGCATCACGCAGATCTTCACATATCCCGGTGGTCCGCCGATCCTGCCAGACAATGGCGTTGTGGATGGGTTTGCCGGTTTCACGATCCCACACAACGGTGGTTTCACGCTGGTTGGTTATACCAATACCCGCGATTTGGGATGCCGTGATCTCGTTTTCAGCCATCACCTGCCGACAGGTTTCAACCGTTGTATTCCACAGATCTTCGGGATCATGTTCAACCCAACCCGCCTGAGGGAAGTGCTGCGTAAATTCCTGCTGAGCGCTACCAACAACCTGCATCTGAGCATCAAACAAAATTGCCCGTGTCGATGTGGTGCCCTGATCGATTGCCAGAATATTGCTCATGTCCGCCCCTCCAAAACGTTTAGAGTGGACACTAGCCGTAAATCCGCTACCGCTACCAGTCCTTACTAATCATTTAGTACAGGAACTTCGATATTGTCGATCAAGCGAATGCCATCCATCCATGCCGCCACTAGCAAACGGCCGGGGCGGGTTGGTGTTTGCAACAATTGCAGGCGATCCTCGCAACGCAGGTCAAAGTATTCGATATCGGCAAAACCCAATGCTTCCAATTTACTCCGGGCTTCATCCGCCAAGGGGCCAAACCCTTCCCCCCCAGCCAACCGCGCAGCTACTTGTTGCATGACCGGATACAAGCCGGCCGCCCGATCCAGTCCTTCGGCAGAAAGACGCAGATTGCGCGAAGACATTGCAAGGCCAGATGGTTCGCGCACTGTGGGGCAACCGATTACCTCAATCGGGATATCCAGATCCCGCGCCATGCGTTTGACAACCATCAATTGTTGAAAATCCTTTTGACCAAAATAGGCCCGGTGCGCCCCGGTTTGCAGGAATAGCTTAGCCACCACAGTTGCCACACCATCAAAATGCCCGGCGCGGAACTCACCCTCTAGCACATCGCTCACACCTGAGACCGACACGTTAGTGGCGTAACCATCTGGATAGATCTGGCTGCCGTCAGGAACATAGATCACGTCCACATCAAGCCCGGCCAGCTTCTCGGCATCTTGATGTTCGGTACGCGGGTAGTTGGCCAAATCCGCTGCATTGTTAAATTGCCGCGGATTGACAAAAATGGTCACGACCACACGATCACAATCAATACAAGCCGCCTCAACAAGTGACAAATGACCAGCATGCAACGCCCCCATTGTAGGAACCACTGCCACGCTCTCACCCGCACGGACCCACGATGCATGTTTAGCGCGCAACTCGTTCAGATTGCGCAAAATAGGTACTGTCATTTCTTGATACTCTACTTAGGGGTCTGATCGCCAAATACATGTTCAGCCGCAGGGAACTCCCGCGCCCGAACTTCGGCGGCATATTCGGCAATAGCGGCTTCGGCTGATTCGCCAAGGTCGGCATATCGTTTTACAAATTTCGCTTTGAATGCAGTGAAGAAACCCAGCATGTCATCTACCACCAAGATTTGCCCGTCGCATCCAGCGGACGCCCCAATGCCAATGGTTGGGATTGAAACCTCACCTGTAATTTGGTCAGCCAAACGTTGGGGAATCTTTTCAAGCACCACCGAAAACGCCCCGGCATCGGCCACCGCTTGGGCATCGGCCAGTACCAAAGCACCCTGCTCGTCTCGGCCTTGCACCTTGTATCCACCTAGCGCGTTGACGGATTGCGGAGTCAAACCAACATGCGCCATGACTGGAATTCCTCGCGCGACCAAAAACCGGATGGTTTCTGCCATCTCCACTCCGCCCTCCAGTTTCACGGCTGCAGCCCCAGTTTCTGCCATCAATCGGGCAGCATTGCGGAACGCCTGTTGCGGGCCCTCTTCGTACGAACCAAACGGCATATCTATGACTAACATTGCATGATCCAAACCGCGTGATACCGCCTGACCGTGCAGGATCATCATCTCCATCGTCACACCCAGTGTCGAAGGCAACCCATGCAGCACCATGCCTAGGCTATCGCCGACCAACACAAAATCACAGTGACGGTCCATCAACCGTGCCATGGGAGTCGTATAAGCCGTTAGGCTGACGATAGGTTGGTTGCCCTTGCGGGCACGAATATCATCGGCTGTCATAGCTGATTGTTTGGATGTCGCACTCATTAGCAGTCGCCCCCGTTCGAATAGCGCACGACTAGCAAGTAACGCGGCGTGCTTCTAGTGCGCCAAATGAACCCATGGTCTTGATTACCTATCGCAAAGCGGGAACACTCAACGTCAAAGCGCCGGGATTAAACGGTGCGAGCAACCAAACGGGGAGTTTTGTTATGTCATTCAGATCCATCATACTTGCGGCCAGTTCGGCCTTGGCGCTGACCGCAGGTGCAGCCGCCGCGAAAGACTCGATTATTGTAGCCATGCAGTTGGAGCCACCCCACTTGGACCCGACCAGTGCAGCAGCTGGCGCAATTGACTCGGTGCTCTATTCCAATGTTTTCGAAGGTCTGACCCGGTTTATGGGCGATGGGGCTGTGGTGCCCGGACTGGCCGAAAGCTGGGAGATTTCCAGCGATGGGTTAACCTATACCTTCAAATTACATTCTGATGTCATGTTCCACGATGGTACTGCCATGGACAGTGAGGATGTAAAATTCAGCCTGGATCGCGCACGCGCTGAAGACAGCACCAACGCACAAAAGGCACTGTTCGCAGGTATCACCGATGTTTCGGTTGTCGACCCGCAGACCGTCACGGTCACCTTGGCCGAGCCAAATGGCAACTTCCTTTTCAATCTGGCCTGGGGGGACGCGGTTATCGTCGCACCTGAGAGCATCGACGACATCAAAACCAATCCGGTTGGCACAGGAGCTTTCAAGTTTGCCAACTGGGTTCAGGGTGACAAAATTGAACTGGCCAAAAATGGCGACTACTGGGGCACCCCCGCAGTTCTAAACAGCGCAACTTTCAAATTCATCAGCGATCCGACTGCGGCCTTTGCAGCTGTCATGGCCGAAGATGTCGACGTGTTCAGTGGTTTCCCTGCTCCAGAAAACCTGCCCCAGTTTGAAGCCGATCCCCGGTTTCAGGTTCTGGTCGGCTCGACCGAGGGTGAAACCATCCTGTCGACCAACAACCAGCAGCCCCCCTTTGATGATGTCCGCATCCGTCAAGCTGTGGCCCATGCTATCGACCGTCAGGCAATTATCGACGGCGCTATGTTTGGATATGGCACTCCAATCGGTAGCCACTTTGCGCCACACAACCCGGCCTATGTCGATCTGACCGGCAACTCTGCCTATGACCCAGCGAAGGCAAAGGCATTGCTGGCCGAAGCGGGTATGGCCGATGGGTTTGAAACCACACTGCACTTGCCACCGCCCTCCTATGCGCGTCGCGGCGGAGAGATCATTGCGGCACAGCTGGCCCAAGTCGGTATCAAAGCTGAGATCATCAATGTGGAATGGGCCCAATGGCTGGAAACAGTATTCCGCGGCAAAGATTTTGGCCTGACCATTGTCAGTCACACTGAACCGATGGATATCAATATCTATGCCCGGCCCGACTACTACTTTCAGTATGACAACAAGGGTTTCCAGGAGTTGATGACAGGCCTGAATGCCACCACTGATCCCGGCAAGCGGATTGACCTGATGCAGCAGGCGCAAACCATCCTATCCGAAGATTACGTGAACGGATACTTGTTCCAACTTGCCCAACTGAGTGTGGCGAAAGCCGACGTTCAGGGGTTGTGGACCAATGCGCCCACTCAGGCCACAGACCTGACAGCTGTAAGCTGGGCCAAGTAATACCTTTAGAAGCTGTTCAAGGCCCCGGAAACGGGGCCTTTTCAATTCAATGCAGCCAGTTTTTCGGGTGCGCGCATAAAGTACATCCACGCCACCTGTCCCTGCGCGTCGGGCAGCAATGTAATGATATCCTCGATCCTGTCGCCTACGAGATACATGAGAGCTGGAAGACTATTGGCAAAACAGGGGAAGATCCGCCCACCAGGTTGTCCCAACGTTTTGGCCGCAACTGACAACATGACCAGTCCGATTTCCTCTGGCCCAAGCAGCGGCCGACGAGCGGCGCGCACAGATGGGCCTCCGTCCGTTATCGCAACCGCATCCGCTGCCAGCAATTTGGTGACAGCATCAAAGTCTCCGTTAGAAGCCGCCGTAAAAAATTCCCCGATCAGAGTTGAGATTTGAACGTTGGACACATCAAATCGTGGCCCGCTGTTGTGAACACGTTTACGGGCGCGACTAACCAACTGACGGCAGGCGACCTCGGACTTACCCAAGGTTCGAGCCAGATCAATATAGGCCACATCAAAAGCCTCGCGCAGGATAAACGCCGCCCGTTCTGTCGCATCCAACCGCTCCATTGCCCAAAGCAGCGCCAATCCACAGTCCTGAGCTTGAATAAAATTTGCTTCAACCGAATGCTCAGCTGTCACGACCAGTGGTTCGGGCAACCATGGACCGACATAGGTTTCCCGCCGCCGCTGTGCCACGCGCAAGGCATCTATGGCGATGCGAGTGGCCACTCGTGTTAGCCAGGCTTCGGGGTTCCTCACCGCATCCTGGTCTGTACCAGCCCACCGCAGCCAAGTGTCTTGTACAACATCTTCGGATGCCGCACGTTCACCTAACATACGATAACAAATCGAAATGAGGCGTGGCCGATGTCGTTCGAACTCCCGAGCTGCCACATCACTACTCATTCAGAACCAGCTCCTCTTGCTCACCAAACCTTAGACGACTGCAGGTCGCTCCGTGCCCCAATGACTTTTTGAAAACAGGGTAGAACCGCCCCGATGCCGAAGCATAAGCAACCGCAACAAGCCCTTTGCGCCCAAACTTCTTTGTAATCTCTTGTGCCATTCGGTCAGTTTCTAAATCGCCAGCGATGGCAGACACGGCGAACCTATATCCCAGCCCCACATCCCCGGCCAGTTCGCTGTACCCATCTGCACAGGACCGCAATTTTTCTGATGACACACCAGCATCGATCCACATGTCGATCACCAGCTGCGTACAGGGTCCACAATCCCCGTCCAATGTCGAGGCCAAGAGCGCACCTGCAATCACCTCATCAGCATTTTTCAAACCGCGATAGCCAATTACCGCCGGATACAAAGCCAGTCGCGCTCCGGCAGATCTAGACACGTCAATCACATCTAACATGTAGGAAACATCATATTGGTACTTCCGACCAAAGGCACGCGTTGCGCGTTGCAGGAACCAGCGGATCATCGGTTCACCTCCTTATTACGGAGGCGCACAATCATAGTCACGGCCAACCACGCTGGGAGCTGAATCCCGATCAAGTTACTCAAGGCGATCATATCCATGGGACCGCCCCGCGCACCCCAGATCCAAAAATGAAACACAGCATGCATCACTGGCCAAGCAACCCCAAACACACATGCGGTTTGATCCTGTCGCAGAGCGCCCCAGATCAATCCACTGCCCGATACCAAAAAAATCATAGCAATGTCGCGGACGAAATGCAGGTTGAATGGCCCCGTCATTCCCACTCCGGGGGTCAACTCGTACCAGAGTTCTGGTGTCAGCCACATCAACACCCCTAACCCCCCAAAATATGCCCCAATTACTAGCAGTACAGATCGCACCATCAGATCTCTCCTTTTTGCCAGTTAGACGAGGGAGAACCTGCTTCTGTGACAGCAAAGTCAAAAAAATGATAAAGGCGCGTATCACGCACCAAACATCCCTTAAACCGTTAACAATATACAGTTTTCATAAGTGCCCTTACGTTTCTTCCTTCATAACTCTGGACGTTGGCAAAACCCGCTCCTAACGTGACTGTAATGTTACGCTATTCCATCAAACGTCTCTTCTCCCTAATCCTCAGTCTGGCCGTTGCCTCACTGGTGATTTTCTTTGTCATCGAAATCGCGCCCGGCGATCCGGCTTCCTTTATGCTGGGTATCAACGCACAGCCCGACACAGTGGCTGCACTGCGTACTGAATTGGGGCTAGATCAGTCCAAGTTCAGCCGCTATGCAGCTTGGGTCGGCGGCATGCTAAGTGGTGATTTTGGAACCTCTTACACCTATCGCACCCCAGTAGCAGAAATGATCGCGGACCGGTTGTGGGTGTCTCTGCCGCTTGCCCTATATGCGCTGGCCCTATCAACATTGATTGCCTTTCCTGCAGGTATTTATGCCGCCGCACGCCGGGGGAAGGCAGGCGATATGGCAGTGATGGGTGCAACTCAATTGGGTGTGGCTGTGCCAAACTTCTGGTTTGCGATGATGTTGGTTCTGATTTTTGCTATTAACCTGCGCTGGTTCAACGCAGGTGGTTTTGTCGGCTGGGACGAAGGCCTGCTGGCCGGGCTGCATTCACTGACACTGCCCGCCATTTCACTGGCGTTACCGCAGGCCGCAATTCTGGCGCGGGTCATGCGCTCGGCACTGCTGGACATACTGGGCGAAGACTTTATGCGCACCGCCCGCGCCAAAGGGTTGAGCCGCCGTCAGGCCCTGTGGCGGCATGGACTGCGAAACGCATTGATCCCTGTACTGACCATCATCGGGTTGCAGTTTTCGTTTCTGCTGGCCGGTGCCATCATCATTGAACAGGTTTTCTATCTGCCGGGACTGGGACGTCTGGTGTTTCAGGCAATTTCAGCCCGTGATCTGATCGTTGTGGAATCGGTGGTCATGCTGCTGGTGTTTGCTGTGATCACTGTGAATTTCCTGGTTGATCTGGCCTATGCAGCCGTAGATCCGCGACTAAGGAGCCGCACATGAGCCGAAACCTGATCCTTGGTGGGGCAATGTCGGCGCTGGTGTTGCTGGCGGCAGCGGTGTCCTTTGTCTGGACACCGTTCGATCATACAGCGATGGATATCCCTTCAAAGCTACAGACACCCAATGTAATTCACTGGTTGGGCACCGATCACTTTGGCCGCGATATATTCTCGATGATCATGGTTGGCGCCCGTACCTCAATTGCGGTGGCCCTTGTCGCGGTTGGCATTGGTATGAGCATCGGTGTGCCGCTGGGGTTGGCTGCCGCCGCCCGAAGTGGCAACTGGCTGGACGAGCTGATCATGCGAGGCAATGATCTGGTGTTTGCCTTTCCGTCACTGGTTATTGCCATTCTGATCACTGCTATTTTTGGCGCGGGTGCGGTCAACGCGATCATCGCCATTGGTATTTTCAACATCCCGGTCTTTGCACGGATCACCCGTGGTGCAGCCCTGTCGTTGTGGCAGCGCGAGTTCATTCTGGCAGCCCGCGTAGCTGGCAAAAATGCAGCTCGCATCTCAGCGGAACACATCCTGCCCAATGTTGCCAACCTATTGATTGTACAGGGTACGATACAATTTTCATTGGGCATTCTCGCCGAGGCCGGACTGTCTTATGTTGGGCTGGGCGCGCAGCCCCCTACCCCCAGCTGGGGCCGGATGCTGGCGGATGCACAGACCATGGTCAGCTTTGCTCCGCATTTGGCGTTGATCCCAGGCACGGCCATCATCCTGACTGTTCTGGGCCTAAACCTGATGGGGGATGGGCTGCGAGACTGGCTTGATCCCAAACTGCGGGTGGCCCGGACATGAGCTTGCTTAACATTCAAAACCTGACCCTATCGATTGGCGACAGTGCTATCCTGAAAGATGTCTCTCTTTCGGTCGCCCCGGGTGAGATCGTCGCCGTCACCGGCGAAAGCGGATCCGGCAAGTCTATGACCGCGCTAGCCGTGATGCAGTTGTTGCCTGAGTTGGCACAGGCCAATGGCACGCTCTCGCTGGACGGCATCAATCTATTGGAACAAAGCGAGGAGCAGTTATGCGCCTTGCGCGGTGCCTCCATCGGAATGGTGTTTCAAGAGCCAATGACAGCGTTGAACCCGGTCAAAACGATTGGCGATCAGGTGATGGAGACCATCCTGATTCACAAGGCGATGCCTCCAGCCAGGGCGCGCCAACATGCACAGGAAATGCTGGAACGTGTTGGCCTGCCCGCTGACCGGTTTCCACTAAGCCGCTTTCCCCACGAGTTATCCGGCGGCCAGCGCCAGCGAGTGGTCATCGCAATGGCCATTGCCCTGCGCCCAAAGTTGCTAATCGCGGACGAACCAACAACAGCGCTGGACGTGACAACACAGGCTCAAATTCTGGCTCTTCTAAAAGATCTGGTGCAAGACTTTGGCATGGGGCTGTTGATGATCACCCATGATCTGGCGGTGGTCGCCGATCTGGCTGATCGCATTGTAGTGATGCGACACGGAGAGGTCGTAGAAAGCGGGACGACTCAGGGGTTGTTGGCCAACATGCAACATCCCTATACCCGGATGCTGTTTGCGGCATCAAACCATCAGGTCGCGTTACCACCAGCCCCAGCACCTAAACCGCTGCTACAGGTCAAAGGTGCAGTCCGTGACTACCGCCTGCCGCGTCAATCGCTATTTGGTGCGCCCGGCCACTATCGCGCGGTTCAAGATGTCAGCTTCACCTTGAACCGAGGGGAGCGGCTGGGGTTGGTGGGCGAGTCTGGCTGTGGGAAATCGACCCTTACACGGGCAATTCTCGGATTGGAACCGTTGCAAGGCGGTGAAATTCTGTTGGACGGTGGTCCTATCGGCATCAATCAATCTGCTGAACAGCGTCGTAAAATGCAGGTGGTGTTTCAGGATCCATTTGGTAGTTTCAATCCGCGCCACCGGGTTGACCGATTGATCACAGAACCCTTTCATCTGTTGGACAAGCCCCCCACAGGCAGCGCTAGACGTGACTTGATCGCTGAAACTCTCACTGCGGTTGGACTATCGCCCGACGATGCCGCCAAGTTTATCCACCAGTTTTCCGGTGGGCAACGCCAACGCATCGCCATTGCACGCGCCTTGATCACACGCCCAGAGTTGATCCTGTTTGATGAAGCTGTCTCGGCACTGGATGTGTCTGTACGGGCGCAAATTCTCGATCTACTAGCCGAGCTGTGCAAATCTTATGCGCTGACCTATCTGTTCATCAGCCATGACTTGAACGTGGTGCGGACGATTACGGATCGGGTACTTGTGATGAAAGCCGGTGAAATTGTTGAACAAGGTGCTACCGAGGCCGTATTCACATCACCAAAACACGCCTATACTCAGTCGCTCTTAGCTGCTGCACCAGTTTTACCTGACCTTGGTAAAGGGGCTGACGTTGCATGACCCTGTCATTGACCCTGATTTTACCACGTGAGCGTGCCCAACTGGCCGCTGCGCTGGCGCCTTATTTCTTTGAAATAGCCCCCACCGCCCCAATGAACCCGGATGACCGGGCTGAACAGGTGCTACACCGCAAAGATGTTACAGCGTTCTGGATCAACAATGGAGGCTCCCGTATTGGTTTTGCCATTGTCCTAAACCTGCCCGAAGACCGCCGGGAACTGTCTGAATTTGCAATTTTCCCAAAACACCGGCGCCAAGGGCTTGGATATCAGGCGGCGCAAATTCTGTTGCAGGAATTTCCCGGCCGCTGGCGCATGGGCCTGTCCGCCCATTCCAAGCAAGCCGCCGCCTTTTGGGGGACTTGCCTTAGCGGTATGCCCGGCGTGCGCGATCTGCGCGAAGGGGCCCCATTTTCTAAACACCAAATCAAAAGCTACACTTTCGATATTGCAGGACCAAACAATGACTGACGCTACTCCCCTATGGTTCAATCCCAGCACCTGCCTGATTGGCGGCGAATGGGCCAGCCCTACCGACGAAAAGACACTGACGCTGGTGAACCCGTCCGACGGTAGTGACATTTGTGAAATTGCGCGCGGTGGGCCAAGTGACATTGACGCCGCAGTGCAAGCCGCAGAGGCAGCCTTGGGTGGCGACTGGGGCCGGATGACCGCACTGGAGCGCGGCCGTATTCTGACCCGCATCGGTCAATTGGTGCTAGAGCGTGTTGATGAACTGGCAGCGCTTGAAGCGATGGATGTTGGCAAGCCGCTGACCCAGGCACGGGCAGACGCTGTTGCTCTGGCACGGTACTGCGAATTTTACGGCGGTGCCGCTGATAAGGTGCACGGAGAAACCATTCCCTATCTGGATGGCTATACCGTCTACACCCTACGCGAACCGCATGGGGTGACCGGCCATATTGTCCCTTGGAACTATCCGATGCAGATCATCGGTCGCTCCGTTGGAGCGGCTTTGGCTATGGGAAATGCCTGTGTGTTGAAACCTGCCGAGGAAGCTTGCCTGACAGCGCTGGCTTTTGCCCACATTGCAGTAGAAGCAGGATTGCCCGCTGGCGCCTTGAACGTGGTGCCAGGACTGGGGGCAGAAGCTGGCGCCGCGCTATCATCACATCCAGGCGTGCATCATATTTCATTCACCGGTTCTGTGGCTACAGGTGCATTGATCCAGCAGGCGGCTGGTAAAAACGTTATCCCCGTGACGTTGGAGCTGGGCGGCAAATCCCCCCAACTGGTGTTTGATGACGCAGATCTGGATGCAGCGCTGCCGTTTCTAGTCAACGCTGGATGTCAGAATGCCGGCCAGACCTGCTCAGCCTCCTCTCGTATTCTGGTGCAGCGTGGTGTCTACGACGAGGTCGTCACACGTATGAGTGCGGCATATGGCGAATTGACCGTTGGGCCAGCCACAGATGATTTGCGCGTCGGGCCACTGATTTCAAATCGACAAAAGCAGATCGTTGAGGGGTTCCTTGAAAAAGGATCGGATCTAACTGTGGCAGCACACGGGGTTATCGTAGACGGGGCGCCAGACACCGGGGCCTATGTACGCCCGACGTTATTTAAAGATGTCCCCTCTGATCACTCCCTAGCGCGGGATGAAATCTTTGGTCCAGTGCAGGTCATCATCGTCTTTGACACCGAAGAAGAAGCTCTTGAGATTGCCAATTCCACCGACTACGGCCTTGTCGCCAGCGTATGGAGCCGTGATGGCGCCCGGCAAATGCGGTTGGCGAAAAAACTGCGTGCCGGACAGGTATTCCTGAACAACTATGGGGCCGGAGGTGGTGTTGAACTGCCATTTGGTGGTGTTGGAAAATCCGGCCACGGCCGCGAAAAAGGGTTTGAGGCGCTGTATGGGTTTTCACAGCTGAAAACCGTCGCAGCGCACCATGGCTAAGCCTTGAAGGCCTCGGTTGGACTTGCCATCACGCTGGCCCTGACAGCGGTGATCCTGTTCGATGTTATGGGGCTAATTATCAAGCACCTGTCGCTCCGTTATGGTGCGGCAGAACTATCTGCCTATCGCAACTTCTTTGGCATTTTCCCTTCGGTCCTTGCCCTTTGGTCATCACGCCAGTGGCACGCATCTGGTTGCCCCTTGCGATTGCGACAATGGAAACTTGGATTGATGCGCGGGCTTTACGTCACGGTGGCGCAGTTCCTGTTTTATTACTCACTGGGCGTCCTGCCTTTTGCCACCGCGTCAACCATCACCTATGCCAATGCTATATTTGTCACTGCCCTTGCCGTTCCCCTACTGAGTGAACGCGTGGGTTGGATACGCTGGGCAGCGGTCTTGATGGGGTTTGGCGGTGTCATCATGGTCATGCAGCCCGGCAGTGACAGCTTCACCTATGTTGCAGTTGCGCCGCTGGGGGCAGCGTTTCTGTACGCCCTTGCTGGCGTAACCGCGCGGTTAATGGACACGGACGTCCCCAGCCCGCTAATCAACCTGTATTCTACGATTGCCGCCCTGATAGGATCTTTGTGCCTTGCTCTGGCGATTGGAAATTTCACCCCAATTGCAAGCCTGTCCGATTTGTTCTGGATTTTTGCCATGGGCGCGGTAGGTGGCACGGCTGTGTTGTGCATGGTGGTGTCATACAGAATGACCGAGCAAAGTAACCTGGCACCCTTCAGCTATTTCGGCATTCCAATCGCCTTTGTCCTCGGGTGGATCTTCTTTGACGAGACCCCTTACAATGCTCTGTTTCCCGGCGTATTTCTGATAATTGGCGGTGGGTTACTGGTCATCTGGCGCGAACGACGACTGCGCGCCGCCTCTGCCCCAGCACAGCTAGGAGACAAATCCCAAACGTCAGCCAAGCTGGGTGACGTTTAGACTACCACTTTAATCCGTTCTTGCTCACCAACACCAAACACCCGTTTGTACCGGTCAATCTCGTCCTGCGGGCCCATTGCTTTTTCCGGGTTATCCGACAGTTTGACCGTTGGACGCCCGTTGGCCGACACAGCTTTGCAGACCACAGAGAACGGCGCCAAGCCATCGTTTGGCACCAAGCCGCGGAAATCGTTGGTCAACAGGGTGCCCCAGCCAAAGGATACATTTACCCGGCTCGCAAATTTTTTCTGCAGCTCGGCAACTTTTTCCACATCCAAGCCATCCGAGAAAATCACCCGTTTTTGACTGGGGTCTTCACCGCGCTGCTGCCACCACTTGATCGCTGCCTCTGCCGCACTAGCAGGATCACCACTATCGATACGAATGCCTGTCCAGCCCGCCAGCCAGTCAGGTGCACGATCCAAAAATCCTTGGGTGCCATAGGTGTCTGGCAAGATGATACGCAGGTTACCATCATGTTCTTCGTGCCAATCCGAAAGCACATCATAGGGTGCCTGCGCCAATGCGGCATCGTTCTGGGCTAGCGCAGAATAGACCATCGGCAGTTCATGTGCGTTCGTGCCAATCGCCTCTAGCTCTCGGCGCATAGCAATTTTACAGTTGGAAGTACCCGTAAACTTGTCGCCCAGCCCTTCGCTCATCGCCTGTACACACCAATCCTGCCACAAGAATGAGTGACGTCGACGGGTACCGAAATCAGCAATCGACAATCCATCGATTTGACGCAAGCGTTCGATTTTTTCCCAAACTTTGGTCATACCGCGGGCATAGAGCACCTGAAGTTCAAACCGATCCATATTGTTCAGGACCGCTCGACTGCGCAGTTCCATCAGGACTGCAAGAGCGGGAATTTCCCACATCATCACCTCGGGCCAACTGCCCTCAAAGGTCAGCTCGTACTGGTCGCCCTTGCGCTCCAAATGGTAGGCCGGCAAACGCAGGTTTTCAAACCACTCCATAAAGTCTGGGCGGAACATTTGCCGTTTGCCGTAAAAGGTATTACCCCGCAGCCAAGTACTTTCGCCACGCGACAACGACAGGGTCCGAATGTGATCTAATTGCTCCCGCAATTCACTCTCGTCGATTAGATGGGCCAGCGGCACATGCACCGAACGGTTAATCAGTGAAAACGTCACCTGAGTGTCGGGCTTATTGCGGAACACCGACTGGCACATCAAGAGTTTATAGAAATCGGTATCGATCAACGATCGCACGATCGGATCAATCTTCCATTTATGATTATAGACCCGGGTAGCAATATCCACAGGCGACCTCATGCGTTGGTTCACTGTTTGATAGGACAGCACCGCGCCGGGAGCAAGAGAATCAGCTACCTGTCAGAACCTGGTCGCTATTGTCGTGACGCCGAAGCACTGCCAGAACCTCGCTGCGGTTCAATGGCTTGCGCAGAAACTCATCCATCCCCGCCTGCAAGCAGGCCGTACGATCACTATCAAACGCATTCGCGGTCAATGCCACAATGACAGGCTGTTCCTTGCCATTCCCGCGAATAGCTAAAGTTGCATCTATCCCGTTCATCAGCGGCATAGACATATCCATAAAGACCAGATCCGGCTTCATCGTCTCAACCATTGCAACAGCATCTTTGCCGTTGTGAGCGAACTCCAACTCAACTGGTACATCACGCAAAAACTTGCGCATTACCAGCCTGTTCACTTTGTTGTCTTCTGCAACTAAAATCCGCATTCCGGCGCGGGGGAGAGCTATTGGCATTTCGGTTTCAGCTGGAACTTTTTGGGGAATTTTTTGTTCCTGCACTGTCCCCAGCTCAAGAGTTACAAAAAAACTGGACCCCTTACCCTGTTTGGAACTGACGGTGATTTCCCCGCCCATTGCGTTGGCCAACTTGCGAGAAATAGTCAGTCCAAGGCCTGTACCGCCAAACCGACGGGTGGTGGCAGATTCAGCTTGGGAGAATCGTTCAAACACGTGGTCAAGCTTGTCTGCTGGAATACCAATGCCTGTGTCTTTTACCGCGAACACTAGCAGTAGGCCATTCCGGTCTTCCTTGACGCTCAGTGTCACCCGGACCTCGCCGAGTTCAGTAAACTTTATAGCGTTACCGACAAGGTTCAGCAAAATCTGGCGAATTCTGACGTCATCCCCATGAACCAACTGTGGGACCTCACCCAGTATATCTAAGACGAGTAGGATATCTTTTTGCCGGGCTTGAACCTGTAAAAGATGAAGCGTCTCCTCGAAACATGTGCGGATGTCGAAATCAACAAGTGAGAAGGACACTTTATCAGCGTCCAGCTTTGACAGATCCAGCACGTCATTGATCAAGGCGAGCAGCGTCCGAGATGAACTCAGGATTGTATCGGTGTACAACCGCTGATCGGTGTCCAGTGTTGTACTTTCAAGCAATTGGGCCATGCCGATCACACCATTCATAGGGGTGCGGATTTCATGGCTCATCGTTGCGAGGAATTCAGTTTTGGTCCGCTCTCCTTCTTCAGCAGAACGGCGAGCGTCTTCCAGTTCTTGTGCATGTTCACGCGCTTTGGTGATGTCACGCTCAATCACAACAACGGTGCCAACTTCACCGTTTATGCCACGAACCGGAACCTGGCTTGTCTCTAGCCAAATGTATTGGCCATCCTTACGCTGGACGTAGATTTCTGTCCGACAAGCGACACCTTTGATACGGTCTTCCAAAAGTTTTTTGGCCGTCTCGGGGTCCGTTGTCATGCTGTTAAACAGATCGCGTGGGCGGCGTCCTACTGCTTCAGAGAAGCTATATCCAGTTATCCGGGTGAAGGCATCATTGGCCCAGGTAATGTGCTCATCCACCCCCATCAAGAACACACTATCATTGGCGTGTTCTGCCACCATGGCCAACCTTTGGGCTTGTTGCTGCTGTTCTAACAGCAGTGCGTTGTTCACTTCCAATTGTTGCCGTTGATCAACTTGTGCAAGCACATGATCCTTATTTCGACCAAAGCTCATTGAGACAAAGTTCATAAACCACATCAACGAGGAATACAGCATGATCAGCCCGGCTAGATCCATCCGGACTTCGTGTGCTGCATGTTGATTGGTCCAGAATTGCACACCGATCATAGCCAAGGGAACCAGACCATAGATTGACAGCTTGGCTACCGCTGCATAGCGGTGGAATGGCAAAACAAGCCCGGCATTGATCGCAGCACTCGTCAGTACTCCAATAGCAAACAGAGGCTCTCCGTGATCAGGACGCAAAGCCCAAGTCAGCCCTGCACAGATCGCAATTGGCATCGCCTGCAGTAGTGCAGTCAGTACACTAACAAACTTCAACCAGTGCAATGATCGCCCTTGCTGAAGCATCTTGGGTGCTTGGCGAAGGAAGAGACAATCAACAATTTCTCCAAGTATGATGAATGAAACTGACAATAGGCCTGCCCCGAGCGGCACCAGCCCCAACAAGAGTAATCCTGCCGCCAGGATGAAAGCCAAACGAGCAAAAAAATACTTCACCCGCCCCTTGGCGTAGCGAAGGAATAGTCCCTCAGGACTATAGATCTGGCTATAGTCAGCCAGATTTCCAGATGAGGTTGCCCCCGTTTTGGTCATCGTCTTGCCTTGGATTTTTGCCACTACACCCCATTGCTAGACTAACGATCTTAACAATTGGAGACTCAAAGCTGACCTATAATAATCCCAGCATTTTGCATTTTTTCTAATGCCGCTTTCAACGATCCCTCCATATCGATGGCACGGCAGGCGTCCAACTCAACCTTAACGGAAAACCCCAAGCGCACTGCATCAAGCGCTGAGAATGCAACGCAGAAATCTGTTGCCAGACCAACAAGAGTTAGATCCTTGATATTTCGCTCTTTCAGATATCCAAACAACCCGGTGGGAGTGGATTGGTCGTTCTCAAAAAACGCAGAATAGCTATCAATCTGGGGGCGAAACCCTTTGCGTATAATCAAGTCAGCATCGGTTCGTAAGTCGGCATGAAACGCTGCCCCGTTTGTCCCCTGAACACAATGATCAGGCCATAGAACCTGAACCCCATATGGCATGGGGGTGGTGTCAAACGGTGATTTGTCCGAATGTGAGGACGCGAAAGACGAATGCCCCTGGGGGTGCCAATCCTGAGTGAGAATCACCGTCTCATAGTGCGCCATCATCTGGTTGATCACGGGTACGATTGCGTCGCCACCTGGTACAGCCAAGGCACCACCAGGGCAAAAGTCGTTCTGAACATCGACAACGAGTAAGGCTTTGGTCACTTGAATCTCCCGCTTTATCTGCACAGGCCTAGGCAATGACTCCCCTCAGGTCAACGTGGGCCTTGATCCCAGGGATGCCGAGGACTAACTGCTGAACCATGTATGTTATTTGCGCCCTATACCACTTCGCCCACGTTCCCGACCCAGCTGCCGTCAAACCGGCGTTGCTGGAGCTTTGCTTGACCCAAAAGGTCAAAGGATCATTGTTGCTGGCCCACGAAGGCATTAACGGCACAATTGCCGGTTCGCGTTCAGGGATCGATTCGGTTCTTAATCACATCCGCTCCCTGCCCGGTTTTTCTGATCTTGAGTGGAAGGAAGCCCAAGACGACGAGCCTCCATTTGGTAAAATGAGGGTTCGGCTTAAAAAAGAGATCGTCACTATGGGGCAACCTAATGTCGATCCTAAAGCCCATGTTGGTCATTACGTCGAACCGCAAGACTGGAATGATCTAATACAGGCCGAAGACGTAGTTGTGATCGACACGCGCAACGATTACGAGGTGGGTATCGGAACCTTTGAGGGTGCAATTGACCCTAAAACTGAGAGTTTTCGCGATTTTCCCGCTTGGTGGGCCAACAATAAGGATCGGTTTCACAACAAACGTGTAGCCATGTTCTGTACCGGTGGTATCCGCTGTGAGAAATCGACCAACTACTTGATCAGCGAAGGCATCGAGGATGTCTATCACCTGAAAGGCGGCATCCTGCGCTACCTCGAAGAAGTGCCCGTTGAAGACAGCACCTGGCAAGGAGACTGTTATGTTTTTGACAACCGCGTATCGGTGGGGCATGGCCTGAAAGTCGGGCCTCACAAGTTGTGCCACGGTTGCCGCCGACCAATCCTACCCGAGGACACCAAGCATCCTGGGTTTGAGTATGGTGTGTCCTGCCATCAATGTTTTGATGAAACCTCAGATTCCGACAAAATGAGATTTCGCGAACGCCAGAAGCAAATGCAGTTGGCCCGTGAGCGCAACGAAAATCACCTTGGCAGCATACAGCTGTAATAGGAAAGGCCACCCAAAATGGGTGGCCTTGTTCATAGCGATTAAGCCTAAATCAGAAGTCCAGATTTTCTACACTCAGCGCGTTTTTCTGAATGAATTCCCGACGTGGTTCAACAACATCGCCCATCAATTTGGTAAACAGGTCATCGGCTTCGACTAGATCATCCACACGAACTTGCAACAAGGTGCGCGCATCCGGATCCAGGGTGGTTTCCCACAGCTGGTCAGGGTTCATTTCCCCCAAGCCCTTGTAGCGTTGCAGCGACAGACCTTTTTCACCCTCGTCCAGGATCGCTTTGAGCAATCCCAATGGACCATGGATCGCCTGATTGCGATCACGGCGTATCAAAGTGGCTGAGGTGGAATAAACCTCCTGCAAGCTTTGAGTGAAACTGCCGGCTTTGCGTGCCTCGCCCGAGCGAAGCATTGGGCCATCCAATGTACGCACCTCTTCAACACCGCGAAGGATACGGGCAAGACGGATCCCATGATCCTGCGTGATGCGCCCTTGCCAACCTTGTTCGTATTCTAATGCGATCTGGTTCAGTCGTGTCGCAACCTTGTCAGCCACGCCCTGCAAATCAGTGTCCACAGCACCCGGTACAAAGCCACCAGCCACTGCTGCCTGCTCCAGAATATGGCGCGGGTAATGGGTTGGAAATGCATCCAAAACCCGCTTCAGCTTGCGTGCCTCGTCAACGACGCGGGTCAGATCCTGACCGGCAAGTTCTTCACCGGTCCCCAGCCGTAGCACGGCGCCTTCGACACCCTGATTGACCAGATAGTTATCCATTTCCGCCTGATCTTTCAGGTATCTTTCGGACTTGCCACGGCTGACTTTATACAGGGGCGGTTGGGCGATATAGAGATAACCGCCCTCGATCAATTCAGGCATCTGCCGGAAGAAGAAGGTCAGCAACAGGGTACGGATGTGTGCACCGTCAACGTCCGCGTCGGTCATGATGACGATCTTGTGGTACCGTAGTTTGTCGATATTGAACTCATCACGGCCAATGCCGGTACCCAGCGCCATCACCAGGTTGCCGATCTCCTGGCTGCCCAGCATCCGGTCAAACCGGGCCCGCTCAACGTTTAGGATCTTACCCTTCAGCGGCAAAATCGCCTGTGTCTGGCGGTCACGGCCTGTCTGCGCCGATCCCCCGGCCGAGTCACCCTCCACCAGGAAGACTTCGGTTTTGGATGGGTCTTTCTCGGAACAGTCTTTCAGTTTTCCAGCCAGAAAGTTCACATCCATCGCCGTTTTACGACGAGTCAGTTCACGGGCCTTGCGGGCGGCTTCACGAGCATGAGCAGCCTCAATGATCTTACCGACGATCTGCTTCGCCACATTGGGGTTTTCTTCAAACCACTCGGCAAGCTTTTCGTTCATCATACCCTCAACCGCCGGGCGCACCTCGGAGCTGACGAGTTTATCTTTGGTCTGCGAGGAGAATTTCGGATCCGGCACTTTCACCGACAATACGCAGGTTAAACCTTCGCGCGCATCATCCCCGGTAAAGCTGACCTTTTCCCGCTTTGCAATGCCGCTGGACTGGGCATAGTTGTTGATGGTTCGCGTCAAGGCTCCGCGAAATCCGGCTACGTGAGCCCCTCCATCGCGTTGCGGAATGTTGTTGGTAAAAGGCAGCACCGTTTCGTGGTAGCTATCGTTCCACCACATCGCGACCTCAACACCAATGTCGTCGCGTTCACCCTTTATATAGATCGGCGCTTCCATGACGGAAGTTTTGTGACGGTCCAGGTATTTGACGAACTCGTTGACGCCCCCGTCGTAGTACAGTTCGGATTCCAGCCGCTCAGCCGGACGTTCATCAATCAAAATGATCTTCACACCCGAGTTCAGGAACGCCAGTTCGCGAAGGCGTTTTTCCAGCGTTTCAAACGAGTATTCCAGATTACTAAACGTATCGGTCGAGGCCATGAACCGAACCTCGGTACCGGTTTCATCGCCACATTCACCAACAACTTTTAGATGCTCAGCAGTATCACCGCGCTCAAACCGTGCGACATGTTCTTTGCCATTGCGCCAGATCCGCAGTTCCAACCAATCAGACAGTGCATTCACCACCGACACACCCACACCATGCAAGCCGCCGGAGACCTTGTACGAGTTGCTGTCGAATTTGCCGCCAGCGTGCAGCTGGGTCATGATGACCTCGGCCGCTGACACGCCTTCTTCGGCGTGGATATCTACCGGAATTCCGCGACCGTTATCAAAGACCGAAACCGAACTGTCAGCGTGGATTTTGACCCGCACGTGATCCGCATGATTGGCCAGCGCCTCGTCGATACCATTATCGACCACCTCATAAACCATATGGTGCAGACCCGAGCCATCATCCGTGTCACCGATGTACATACCTGGCCGTTTTCGGACCGCTTCCAAACCCTTGAGAACCTTAATTGAATCCGCGCCGTATTCTGCGGGGGCTTGCTCGGTTCCGGACATTCGCGACTTCCTTTTACTCTTTGTGAATTTATACGGAATTCAGGGGGGATTGTCACGCATATACCCCCCTTTTTATGCCCGCGGTCAGGTCGCCTTAGCGCCTAAAATCTCTACCTTGCTCAACCAGGTTTTTACCGTTGTCTCAACAGCATCAGTGGCTGGCGCAAATGTTGTGAATTTGGTTGGCTTGATCCCAACAAATCCCATGATCTGACGGCTGATGAACTTCTTCACTGCATTGCCATAGAATAGGCGCAAGAAAATTGATGGAGTGTCGGACGTCAGCAAAACTCTTGCGGTTTTGCCCTTCAGCATTGGATAAGGCAGCCCCATAAAGTTCACCTTTCGGGTATCAAAAGCCCGCCCTGGCAACAGCGCCCGGTCAAACAATCCCTTTAACTTAGCCGGGATTGCCCCCCACCAAAGCGGAGTCGCCAGCACAACATGTTCAGCCCATTCCAGATCTGACAAAAACGCGTCCAACACAGGTTCAAGCGGTTTGGAATCCTGGTAACCGCTTTGGCCATAATCTTGATCAAAAGACATCTCTGACAGATCATGGTACCGCACCGCATGGCCTTGTGCTTTGGCGGCACCTATATAGGCTTGGCACAAAGATTTCGACAACGATGTAGCACCGGGATGTCCGTTAAGAACAATGATTTTACGAGTTGGCATGGCGAGCTCCTGAACTAAATTGACCTTGGTCACATTTAGATGCAAATTAAATTGACCGTGGTCAATATATCTGAGGTAACGTTTCCGTGAAAACACGCGCACCGCAAAAAAGACGTCTGCAAACTCGCGCACGACTACTGAGCGAAGCTGAGAAAATAGTCACAACTCAGGGCTACTCCGCATTGCGGGTCGAAGATGTTGTGGCGCAAGCAGGTGTCGCCAAAGGTACCCTGTTTTCACATTTCAAAGACAAAGACGGACTGTTGGCTGTGCTAATTGGTGCACGGGTGATGGAAGACCTTGAGCAGATGGAAGCCTTGCCAACACCTAGATCTGTTGATGACCTTATTCAAAAACTGGAACCCTGCTTGAGCTTTGTTGCACAGGATCGGGTAATTTTTGACGTTCTACTTCGTTACTCCGGATCAACGGGTTCCGAAGTCAACGAAGTGGTTACAGAAAGTTTTGTACGCCAGATCACCCTTTTTGCGCGCTGGCTGGGGCAGATGCAGAAGGTCCAGAAAATCCGCAGTGATGCCCCTGCAGAAGTCTTGGCGGAGGGCATTCAGGCATTTCTGAATCACGTACTAGCCCTGTGGTTTTGCGCAGAACACGCCAATGATGACAGCCCAGCAAAAGCATTGACCCCGCTCCTACAAGTCTGGTTGAAGCCCCTTGACTAAAGAAGTGGGATTGCCAACCCCACACAGATCAACAAGACGGCCGACACCAAATTTATCTGGCGTAGAACTGCTGGATTTGTAATCACACCGCGCAGATAGTGGATCGAGCCCGCCATCGCCAAATTTCCCAATAGGGGGACAAGAAACGATAAGGCAACAATCGCTACTACGTCCCACTTGCTCAGCTGTGACAGGTCAAAAAATCCAGGTAATAGCCCCATGTAGAACAAAACCGCTTTGGGATTACTCAGAATTACGGCAACCCCTGCCAAGAAGCCTGCCCATGTACCTGGCCGGGTCAACGCACGGTTTTCTTGCACGCCATCGCCAGCGTGACGGATCAACATCACCCCCAAGACAATGAACATCAGGCTGGCAACCCAGCGCAGCAAGCCTAGTAGGCCCTCCACCTCGGATACCAGCCATGACATCCCAACCACTGCGGTCAGTGGCCACAGAATATCACCGCAAGCCACGCCAAGGGCCAGAGGCCACGCAGCACGGAATCCACCCGACACCGATCGCGCTATTACTGCAAGCCAGACCGGCCCCGGCGTCAGAAACAACACAAACAGCGCGCCAGCATAAAGCGCCAAATCGCCGATAGACACACTCATGACTGGCGAACCTGTGACAACCCATCGGCCTCGGTCACCTGTAACACCTGTGCTCTTGCTCCCAACGCGGCAAACAACTCAGGTCCCGTACCTGTCATCCAGGCCTGCACACCAAGACTGCAAATCTCATCATATAACGCAGCACATCGGTTGGCATCCAAATGGGCTGACACTTCGTCAAGCAGCAACATGGGTGGTGCACCTTCCCGTTGCGCTAACGCACGAGCATTGGCCAAGATTAGTGAGACCAGCAGTGCCTTTTGCTCGCCTGTCGAGCAATCCTTGGCGGCGACACCCTTGGCAGCATAGGTGCCAATCAGATCGCTGCGATGTGGCCCAATCAAGCTCCGGCCAGCTGCCAAATCGCGAAAACGGCTTTCGGCTAATGCATCCCGCAAGTCGCTCTCACCTATGGGCATCGTCCCTTCGCTCTGAACCAAGTCCAGTTCAGCAGTTGGAAAGGAAGTTTCGGACTCGGCCTGGGCTAGGCGTAAAAAATCCAAAGTTTGCAACCGCACCTGATGCACTCGATGACCCGCTGCGGCCATCTGTGTTTCCAGCACGCGGTACCAGGCCGGATCTCGCACCTGCTCCTTCAACAGCCTGTTACGCTCACGCATCGATTTTTCGTAGGTCAATGCTGCTTCGGCATGAGTTGGGTCAAAACTAAGTGCCATCCGGTCTAAAAACCGGCGCCGACCTTCAGCCGCCTCGATCCATAACCGGTCCATCGCTGGCACCAGCCAAACCACGCGACAGATTTTTCCCAGCGCAATCTGATTTGCAGCCTTGCCGTCAATTCGTATTTGCCGCGCAGCACCAGCCTCGGACCAGATATCGATTTCATAAATCTGACTGGGCGATTGCAGTTGTCCGGTCAGCTTCCAACCCAATTGCTCGTCACGGCGGGCCATGTCAGCTGCCCCTGCGCGGCGCAAGCCACGGCCTGGCGAAAACAGCGATACGGCCTCCAGAATGTTGGTTTTTCCAACTCCATTGGCGCCATGGATGGCCACGGGTCGGCCATCCAGTTCTAGCTCCGCCCTCTTGTGCGAGCGAAAATGCGAAAGGGTCAACGCGGTCAGAGCGAGCATCGCCCGGCCTCATTTCTTCTGGTTAAAAAAACCTTTACCAGCGTCACCGACGACAGGCGATTAAACCCGCATCGGCATGACAACATAGACTGCGCTCTGGTCACTGCCTTCACGCATCAAGGTCGGATCCCCGGACGAGTTGAACATGAAGACTGCATTTTCACGATCTACCTGGTTGGCAATTTCCAACAGGTACTTGGCATTGAACCCGATCTCGAGCCGTTCATCGCTATAAGCAACGGCCAGCTCTTCTTCAGCCGCACCACTATCGGGCGCATTGACTGACAAAACCAGCCTGTCTTCGTCCAATTGCAACTTTACGGCGCGTGAGCGTTCTGACGACACTGTTGCGACGCGATCTACAGCCTGCGCAAACTCTTTGGCATCCACTTCCAGACGACGGGTGTTGCCCTGCGGAATAACGCGCGTGTAGTCGGGGAAAGTACCATCGATCACTTTTGACGTCAGGGTGATATCTGGCGTGGCAAATCGCACCTTTGTCTCACTGACCGAAACGGCGATTTCCATTTCGTCATCGTCCAGCAACTTGCGCAATTCACCGACAGTTTTGCGTGGGACAATAACCCCTGGCATATCAGCGGCCCCTGCGGGAAGGTCAGCGTCGATGCGAGCCAGGCGGTGACCATCGGTGGCCACACAGCGTAACGCCTTGCCCTCATCACCATCAGCCACATGCATGTAGACACCATTCAGGTAATAGCGGGTCTCTTCTGTGGAGATGGCAAACTTCGACTTGTCGAAAAGACGTCGCAGCATACCAGCCGGAGAGGAAAAATTTGATTGATATTCAGATGAGGCCATCACCGGGAAATCTTCGCGCGGCAAGGTCGCAAGCGAGAAATTGGAGCGTCCAGCTTCAACAGTTAGGCGCCCAGTTGCCGCATCAGCGGTCAGCGACACCAGCGCCCCGTCCGGCAGCTTGCGAACGATCTCGTGCAGCGTGGTCGCAGCAACCGTAGTGGCGCCAGCCCGTTCGACTTGCGCAATGGCCTTATCAACCACTTCGATATCCAAATCGGTGGCACGAAACTGAACGTGCTCACCCTCGGCCTCGATCAAAACATTTGCGAGGATCGGAATAGTGTTGCGGCGTTCCACAACAGATTGGGCTTGAGACACCGCCTTAAGCAGGGTGCCACGTTCGATACTTATCTTCATTCCCTCAATCCTCTGCGAATGGCCGGGAAGGGCAAAATAACGTTTTACCCAAGCGGCACAAGGCTTTTCATGGATTTGTTCAGGGGAATGCTCCTGCCGTCAAGAGGCCCCGGGATACATCTGCCCCATTGCTTAACAACCGTTGCGTTCTGACACAGAAAAAGGGCCCCGGATTACATCCGAGGCCCTCAAATCAAACAGGTATCTCACGCTTCCAGAGCGCGGCGCAGCATTTCGACGTCTTCGGCAATTTGCCCGTCGGTCTGCTTCAGCTCTTCGATCCGCTTAACCCCGTGCATCACGGTAGTATGGTCGCGACCACCAAACCGGCGGCCAATTTCTGGCAGAGACCGGCTGGTCAGTCGTTTGGACAGATACATAGCCACCTGCCGCGGCCGCGCAAAAGAGCGCAACCGTTTCGGGCCGATGATATCTGACATCCGGATATTGTAATAATCGGATACCTTGCGTTGAATTTCCTCGACCGTGATCTTGCGTTCCGAAGCGCGCAGAACATCCGCCAAGCAGTCCTGTGTCAGCTCCATGTCAATCTCACGCCCAACCAACGAGGCAAAGGCGAATAACCGGGTCAAAGCGCCCTCAAGCACGCGGACGTTGGTTGAAATACGGTGTGCCAGAAATTCCAAAACACCATCAGCAATCTGGAGCCCGGGATAGGTGGTGCCATACTGTTTGACCTTGGTCTGAAGGATACCAAGACGCAGTTCATAATCAGTGGGATGAAGGTCAACAACCAGGCCACATTGCAGTCGTGACTTAACGCGGTCTTCCAGATCTTTGATCTCACCCGGGGCGCGGTCCGCGGAAATGATGATCTGTTTATTCTGATCTACCAGAGCGTTAAAGGTGTGGAAAAACTCTTCCTGAGTTGAGCCTTTGCCGGCGATGAATTGCACATCATCAACCATCAACACGTCAACAGACCGGAACAGATGTTTGAAATCCATCATCCGACGTTCACGCAATGCCTGCACAAACCGATACATGAATTGTTCAGCTGAAAGGTACAGCACATTCAAGTCTGGGTTCCGCGCGGTCAGCTCCCAAGCAATTGCGTGCATCAGGTGTGTTTTACCCAAACCAACACCACCATACAGTACCAGTGGGTTAAAGGTGACGGGTCCACCTTCACCGACTCGACGTGCCGCCGCATGGGCCAGCTCGTTTGGTTTACCAACTACAAAACTGTCAAACGTGAACCGTGGATCAAGAGGTGCGGCCTGCAGCGATCCCATCGTGTTCTGCCCAGTCGTGTTCGACGCAGCAGTCGAAGTTGGTGATGTAGCGGTGTCGGCACCTTCATTTAGATCGGTCAGCTCCACAAACGGCTCCTCGGCACGCTCAGGTGCGCGGGCCGGACGGACTGGTGAGTTGGCTGCAACTTTAAACGACAAGCGCTGGACAGGCTCACCTGACAGGGTGAACTCATGCAAGATAAGATCTGCAAAATTCTGGCTAACATAATTGCCCATAAAATTGGTAGGCACATGGAACACCGCCACGCCGCCCTCTAACTCGTCAAATTCAAGTGGTTCAATCCACGTTGTGTAGTTGTTTTGTCCAACTGTCTTGAGCAACCGTTGCCTCAGTTGGCTCCATTTTTCTTGTGTCATTCCGCGCCTCATACGTCCCGTTTTTGGTGGCCTAAACTGGCCATGCACTCACCCTCACAATCGCATCAAACGCCAATGGCCAGGCACAACCATACCGCGTGCTGACCATCCCAAGTCGGCCAACACTATCCCAAACAAGGGATAGGCTCACTAAACGTTCGCATAGTAAAAAATATCCATGTTGCCACATGGACTTAGTCAACATTACACAATGCGACTGGGCTGCTGTTCGGAAACGCCCGAAGCAGTTTCATTCAATCCACGCAACAAACACACGTTGCATTTCTGAACTTTCAGTCACGAAAAGATTCCCGATGCCCATCAGGAATTTCGCGAGCAGCCTAGTCCCCCCAGCGAATGAATCGCTGTATCATTGGTAGCAAAATCGAGGGTCGTCCATCAACGAAACTCTGATGTTGACTCGGGGATTGTGGATAAAGAATCTCTCCCACCCGCTATGGATGCAAAAAAGCGTGTCAAAAAAGCAAAGGGCGCTGAAAATTTCAGCGCCCTTCACGGTAATTTCACTTTGGCCTAACGACCATAAAAGAAAAGAATCAGCTAAGTGCTTTAACGCGTGCTGCCAGGCGTGACACTTTACGTGATGCTGTGTTTTTGTGGTAAACACCTTTGGTAACGCCGCGCATCAGTTCAGGCTGAGCAGCGCGCAGGGCAGCGATTGCGTCGTCCTTGTTGCCGCTCTCCAGAGCTTCTTCGACTTTACGTAGGTATGTACGGATGCGCGAACGACGGGCTTTGTTTACAGCAAAGCGCTTCTCGTTCTGACGGGCGCGCTTTTTTGCTTGTGGTGTATTTGCCATGGTATTGGACCTTACTCTCGGGTTTATTTCTCTGACGCGCAATGTCAGCCAACCCGGATTGATCCACCGGTGTGATTCTAGCCAAGCGGGCTGCACGCGCATTTATTCTGGCGTCATCTACCCAGAAACGACCATGTTGGCAAGGTGAGTCTTTGCCCCTTGCAGAAAATGAAAAAGCAGGCCGTCAGACCTGCTCATTACTCAATCATCTGGACAAACTGCTTACTTGTCCCGGAACTGTGCCTCGCGCTTCTCCAAGAATGCAGCCATGCCCTCTTTTTGATCTTCGGTCGCAAACATCGAATGAAACACCCGGCGTTCGAACAACATACCTTCGCTTAATGTCAATTCGTAGCTGCGATTCACCGCTTCTTTAGCAGCCGCAGCTGTCAGCAGCGACTTCTCAGCGATTTTTTGTGCAGCCCCCATGGCTTCTTCAATCAGCTTCTTGGCTGGCACAACACGTGACACCAACCCAGAGCGCTCTGCTTCTTCTGCGCCCATGAAACGCCCAGTCAAATTCATATCCATCGATTTGGATTTTCCAACAAACCGGGTCAACCGTTGGCTGCCACCCATACCCGCGATGACACCCAGGTTGATTTCTGGCTGGCCAAATTTGGCAGTGTCCGCTGCTATGATAAAGTCGCACATCATCGCGACTTCGCATCCACCGCCCAGCGCATAACCACTCACTGCTGCAATGATTGGTTTACGGATCGCCGCAATCCGGTTGTTGATGTCAGCGAACAAGTTGCTGGTGAACACATCAACAAAGCTCATCTCCGACATCTCTTTGATGTCGGCACCAGCTGCGAATGCTTTCTCGGATCCGGTAAGCACGATGCATCGCACCTTGTCATTGGCATCCGCCTCTTCCAAGGCTGAACCCAATTCCTGCAACAGCAGCGTATTGAGCGCATTCAACGCGTCAGGCCGGTTCAGCTTGATAAGGGCAACGTGGTCCTGCACTTCGACGTTGATCGTCTCAAAGGCCATACTGTGAACTTTCATTATTCCGTTAAGAACAATTTCTTATCACGCAGAACATCTCGTTCAAGCTATCTTTGGCACTTGCCACAGAAGAAGGTTGAGCGACCTGATTGGGTGATTCTATCTATTATACCGCTACAACCATCACGCTTGCAGGCGCCTCCTTCTCGCCCATAAACATCAAAGCTGTGCTGAAAATATCCAAGATTTCCATCGGCTTGCCGGAAATCTTTTAGCGATGATCCTCCTGCTTTTATCGCATCCGTTAGAACGTCTCGGATCACCGGAACCAGCCCTGCCACACGACTTGCAGAAATTTGCCCCGCTTTACGACGTGGCGATACTTGTGACCGGAAAAGAACTTCACACACATAAATATTGCCCAGGCCAGCGATGATTCCCTGATCCAGCAGCGCGGATTTCACCGGTGTATTTCGTCCCTTGAATGCCTGGACCAGGTAGTCTTCATGGAAATCATTCCCCAATGGTTCAGGGCCTAAGGCCGACAGCAATTTATGTTGATTGGCAGTTGCCGTGTCCAAAAGGTCCATCGCCCCAAATCGGCGCGGATCGTTAAACGTGATGCGCGCTCCGTTGGTCATGTCGAACACTACGTGATCATGTTTCTGCGCTGCCGGGTGATCATGCACAAATTGGCCTAATGGGTCGCCTGACACTGTCATCCGTCCTGACATGCCCAGATGAACCAATAATGTCTCGCCACTGTCGAGATCAGCCAACAGATATTTGGAACGCCGCCGTAATGTTAAAACACGCGTCCCCGTCAGCCGCGCAGCCATGTTTTCAGGGAATGGCCAACGTAAATTTGGCCGATTGACCTGTGCCTGGGCTATCACCGCGCCTTCCATTGCCGGGCTCAACCCGCGGCGCACTGTCTCAACTTCGGGTAATTCCGGCATGTCATCGCTCCCAATCCAAACCGCCGCATTGTACCTGCCTGTCAGCACCTTATAACAGGGGCGAAATCAGAAAATGGCAGCCCCATGGCAGACACACAGCAGAACACCACACATTTTGGCTTTGAAACCGTCCCTGAGACCGAAAAAGCCGGTCGTGTTCAGGGCGTATTCAACTCGGTAGCCTCTAAATACGACATCATGAACGACGTAATGAGCGTTGGCATCCACCGGGTCTGGAAAGATGCGATGATGGATTGGCTAGCCCCCCGCCCCGGACAGCGCCTGCTGGATGTCGCCGGTGGTACCGGCGATATCTCGTATCGCTTTCTGAAACGTGCTGGCCGTGGTCACTCAACCGTTCTCGACATAACAACACCAATGCTTGAAGCAGGGCGCACCCGTGCCGAAGCCGACCAAATGGCTGACAGTTTAGACTGGGTCACCGGCGATGCCATGGCCCTGCCCTTCAAGGATAACACCTTTGACGTTTACACCATTTCATTTGGCATCAGGAACGTCACCCGTCCGCAAGAAGCCTTGAACGAAGCCTATCGTGTGTTGAAACCCGGTGGACGCCTGATGGTGCTGGAATTCAGCCAATTGCCCAACCCAGCGATGCAAAAGGCCTATGACCTGTATTCGTTCAACGTGATCCCACGCATGGGAAAATTGATCGCCAACGACTACGACAGCTATCAATACCTCGTCGAATCAATCCGCAATTTCCCGGATCAGGACACGTTTTTGGGAATGGTTCGTACTGCAGGTTTTGAGAACGCCAAATATCGCAATCTCAGCCTCGGCATTGCCGCCCTGCACTCCGGCTGGAAAATCTAAACTATGCGCGGTCCACACAATATTATTCGCCTGATCCGAACAGGCGCAACACTGGAACGTACGGGTGCCATGAGTGTCGTTCTGGATGCTTTTGAAGCTCCAAAGCCACTACGCATTCTCGCACACACGCTGGGTTGGCCGTTTAAGTGGCTAGGCTACAAAGGCAACCCTGATATGCCGCCTGCAACACGGGCGTTAACGGCACTGGGCCCTGCCTATATCAAGCTAGGGCAGATGCTTTCGACCCGACCCGATCTGGTAGGTGAGGATCTGGCCCTGCAATTGCGGGTGCTTCAGGATAAACTGCCGCCTTTCTCCAAATCCGAGGCCATGGCCGAGGTAGAGAAGGAACTGGGCTTGCCTGTTGATCAAGTTTTTTCCGAATTCAGTGAGCCAATCGCCGCTGCTTCGATCGCCCAAGTTCACCGTGCCCGTCTGGCCGACAGTGGTAAAGAAGTCGCGGTCAAGGTCCTGCGCCCCGGCATCGAACGCGCTTTCAACAAAGACGTTGACGCCTTTTACTTCGCCGCACGCATCGTCGACCTCTTCGCCCCCGGCGCCCGGCGCCTGCGACCAATGGAGGTGATTGAACACTTTGATGGCGTGGTACAGGCCGAACTTGACCTACGCCTGGAAAGTGCCTCGGCTTCCGAGTTTGCTGCCAATACTGGCTCTGATGAAGGCTTCCAACTTCCTTCGATACAATGGAATTACTCTGCCCGCCGGGTGATGACCTTGGATTGGGCTGATGGCGTTGCCATGGGCGACAATGTTGCACTGGACGCAGCGGGGCATGACCGTCGGGTGTTAGGCAACCGCGTGCTCAGCCTGTTCCTGCGTCACGCTCTGCGCGATGGTTTTTTCCACGCGGACATGCACCAGGGCAACCTCAAGGTGGCCGCCAATGGCGATATCATCGCCTATGACTTTGGCATCATGGGGCACATCGATGAATATACCCGCCGGGTCTACGCCGAAATCCTGTTTGGTTTTATCAAACGCGATTACAAACGCGTTGCTGAAGTGCATTTTGAGGCGGGCTATGTCCCTGCCGACCGCGATGTCGACGAATTTGCACGCGCACTGCGCGCCGTCGGTGAACCCATATTCGGTATGGATGCCAGCAGCATCTCAATGGGACGTCTTTTAAACTATCTCTTTGAAGTCACTGAACGTTTTGGAATGGAAACCCGCACCGAGCTGATTCTGTTGCAACGTACAATGGTAGTGGTTGAAGGCGTCGCCCGTTCACTGGATCCACATATCAACATCTGGGAAACCGCCCACCCCGTGGTGGAGGATTACATCAAAAAATCCATTGGTCCACGCGCTGTGGTCAAAGATTTGATGTCAACAGCGCAGGTAATGGCCCGATTTGGCCCCCGGTTGCCTGCCTTGGTCGAAGCGGCGCTGATCGCCCAATCCAGCTCTCCAGAATCGCGCGGTCGTGTTGGCACGAACTGGATCGCACCTGCACTGACCGGCGTTGTGGTTGGCGCCAGCCTAATTGCAATTGCCAGTCAATTTTTCTGAGTCGGGATCTCGCTGTCTATTTACCTGTCTTCATCTAGCCAAAAATATCCTAGGGGGTGAATTGGCCATTCAGCCAAGAGGGGGCATACAGCCCCCTCCTCCGCCTTGAGATATCAGAGCAGTTCTATCGCCAATGCGATACCCTGTCCGCCGCCGATGCACATGGTGATCAACCCTTTTGATCCACCACTTCGTTCCAACTCATACAGGGTTTTCAAGGTGATAATGGCGCCCGTCGCCCCCACTGGATGACCCAGTGCAATGGCACCGCCGTTGGGGTTCACCTTTGCAGGATCAAGCCCCAGCTCTTTGTTCACCGCCAACGCTTGAGCCGCAAAAGCCTCGTTGCTTTCAATCACGTCAAAATCACTTGCTGAAAGACCCGTTTTCTTCAACAAGGCCTGAACGGCAGGGACCGGGCCGATGCCCATCACTTCAGGGCGCACTCCAGCATGTGCGTAACCCAGAATACGCGCTTTGGGCTTCAGCCCAGCGGCCTCAGCAACGCTGGCCGTTGCCAGAACCATAGCCGCAGCCCCATCGTTGATCCCGCTGGCATTACCGGCTGTCACGCGACCGTCTTTTTGAAACACGGCTCGCAGCCCAGCCAGTTTTTCCATATTGCTGACGGTGGGATGCTCATCCACTTCAAACGGTACCATGTCCCGCTTCACCTTCACCTCAACCGGCGTGATCTGGCTTGCAAAATATCCCGCTTCAATCGCGGTTGCCGCACGGGTCTGGCTAAGCAATGCAAACTCATCCATCTGGGCACGGGTGATTTCATGTTCATCCGCAACGTTTTCCGCGGTTACACCCATATGCCCAGTGCCAAACGGGCAGTTCAACGCACCCAGCATCATATCCAGCGATTTCACATCGCCCATCTTTGCGCCCCAGCGTTGCTGTTGCATGATGAATGGGCTGCGCGACATGTTTTCCGCACCACCTGCCAAGGCAAAATCCGCATCACCTAGCATCAAAGACTGCACGGCAGAAACAATGGCCTGCGCCCCCGACCCACACAAACGATTGACGTTCATCGCCGGGGTCGCGTTTGGCACGCCCGCCTGCAGTGCCGCGACCCGGCTCAGATACATATCGCGCGGCTCTGTATTAATCACATGGCCAAACACCACATTGCCGATTTGCTCTGGCGCCACACCTGATCTCTCCATCGCAGCCTTGGAAACCGTGGTCGCGAGATCAATCGGTGCTGTATTGGCCAATGCTCCACCAAAAGTACCGATAGCTGTCCGTGCTCCGTCCAGAATGACAATCTCTGTCATGGTTTCTCTCCTCATGAAATCCGTTGCCTGCACTATGCAGCCGCAGCATCGCCAAGTCTTCCGGGACGCCCCGTCATTGACAAAAGTCGCTATGAAGCGCAGGACTCCGCTATGACGGAAAATACAGACGATATCCTGACACTGCTCCCCGCCCGCCTGAAAGAGGCCCGCCGGGCCCAGGGCCTGAGCCTTGAGGCAGTGGCCAACCTGTCGGGCGTGTCTCGGTCCATGGTCAGCCAGATAGAGCGCGGTGAAAGCTCGCCCACCATTTCCACCCTATGGAACCTGACCCGCGCGTTGCAGGTCGATTTCGCCGGATTGTTAGAGGCCAAAGATACTCAGGACAGGATTGACGTGCTTCGATCAGACGATGTACCAAAGATTGAGAACATGGGCCACGGCTGTCGCATCCGCATCCTTTCGCCGCCTGAAGAGGCTGGCGGCCACGAGGTCTATGATATTCGGTTCGACAAAGACGGCGCATTGAACAGCCAGCCACATACCCGTGGCACGCTTGAGCAACTCACCGCATTGGAAGGCGACATTACCGTCATATCAGGTAATGCCCGCAACCAGCTAAAGGCGGGCGACACCGCCCGCTATGCGGCAGATGTGGACCATTCGATTACTGCACCAAATGGCCCAGCGCGGGTGTTTTTGATTGTGAAGAATGCCTAAATACATTCCCGCCTTCCCAACCTTAATCTGGGAAAACTTGGGACTTGCGTAGCGTAGAAATTATGAAGTTGCCACGCGCCCCGATGCTCACCTTAGGAAGTAAATAGACATCATAGCCCAAAGTGGGGAGGGCTGCACTGATCCGCTCAAATTCTTCGACTGCATCGTCATACCCATGCTGACGTTCTGCATCGAACACATAAATTTCTGGCCATGGAAGAACGAGAAAAACTTGACGGTTGTACTGCCGAACATTTCCCAGCGTTTCTTTTGGCTGTGAGCCCCGAGCAACTCTCAAGAGCTATCGCGGCGTCAACCAAGCCCCTGTCAAAAAACGTGAAACCTGAAGGTTCACTCATCAAGGCTAGATCTGCGCGCGCCATATCAATGGCTCGATGGGCAAATGCAACGGCTTCAAACCAAGGAAGCATCCTCCCACCCTTGGCAAGCTCTTCCTTGACGATTCTCCTCCCCGGTTCTTCAACCGTTTTATAGCCTTTGCTCCCGAGCTCAGAGAGCACGGAAGACTTTCCGCCTCCCGAACAACCGCTAGTCAATATGAACTTGTTCACCACAGCTACAGCCGAACCAAATTAGATTATTGTGGAGCTTTAGGGACATAGAGAACCGGTCACGACAACCGTTGTGCCACACACAACGCCGCCAAAGACGGTAGGGCTAACAAATCCTTGGCGCTTTGAACGCGATCCTCAGTATAATATCCCGCTTCGTGTAGGACATTCACGGTCGCTGCCAGCGTACCACCGATTACAATGGGCAGGTTGACCACTGACTGACAGCCAAGCGAGTTGATCAGCTCATAGTCTGGAAAGACCTCTGCAATTTCCTCAATGGAATTCGCAACAAAACACTCATGCCGTTCGTGAACCACGGAAAACCAGCTATTTCGCGTGATCGGCTTGGTACCAGAGGTCGGATAGTTGACTGGGTCATTTGTGTAGGGGCGTTGCGCCAGTTCAGTTTCCAGATCAACCGTCATCACAGTGAACAGTTTTGCGCCGACAACATTTTGCCAAAGATCACTGAGCGCCGCATAGGCTTGATCCGACGTCGTAGCCGCAGACAATGCGCTCTCAAATTGAGCTAGTGCGGCATCTTTAGTCATTCAATTTCTCCAAGTACATTATATCGCTAACAATCGCTGCGATGGCGCTTGCGTTCAAGATGTTTCACTTAGTTCGTTCAAAAATCCTATTTCACGGATTTTTTTCCAAAATAGTGAATTCTCCTATTTGGGAATCTTATCCGTTATGGTAGATGCGATTCTAAGGATAAGGAGTTCGCCCATGACCACTGCATTTCTGAATGACATCTCGAACACGCTGGCCCAGATCGAGTCTGATGGATTGTATAAACGGGAACGAATGATCACCTCGCCTCAGGGCGGCAAGATTACGGTTGGTGAACAGCAAGTCATCAACCTCTGTGCCAACAACTATCTGGGTCTGGCCGATCACCCCGACCTGATCGCCGCCGCGCGCGGTGTGATGGATGACAAAGGGTTCGGCATGGCCTCGGTCCGGTTTATCTGCGGCACCCAGGATATCCACCGCGAGCTAGAGCAGCGGCTGGCCAAGTTTCTGGGTAAAGACGATTCGATCCTGTTTGCCGCCTGTTTCGACGCCAATGGCGGGTTGTTCGAACCCCTGCTTGGACCCGAAGATGCGATCATCTCGGACAGTCTGAACCATGCCTCGATCATCGACGGTATCCGGCTGTGCAAAGCCAAGCGCTATCGCTATCTCAACAGCGACATGAACGATCTTGAGGCCTGGCTGAAACAGGCCCGCGAGGACGGCGCGCGCCACATCATGATCGCCACCGACGGTGTGTTCTCGATGGATGGCTATCTGGCCAAACTTCCAGAAATCCGCGCATTGGCCAACAAATACGATGCAATTTTGATGGTCGATGACTGTCACGCCACCGGGTTCATGGGGCCAAACGGTGCTGGCACGCCAGATCACTTTGACATCGATGTAGACATCGTGACCGGAACATTGGGCAAAGCACTTGGGGGGGCCATCGGCGGTTATATCGCCGGGCCGCAGCCAGTGATCGACCTGCTGCGGCAGCGGGCGCGGCCCTATTTGTTCTCCAATTCGCTGCCGCCATCTATTGTTGCTGCTGGCCTAGAGGCCATCCGCTTAGTTGAGGAAGGCGCCGATCTGCGCACCCAGCTGTTCGAGAACACCAAATTCTGGCGCGCCGGATTGGAAGAACTAGGTTTTGACCTGCTGCCCGGGGAACATCCGATTGTTCCGGTCATGCTGGGCGAAGCGCAACTGGCCCAGGACATGGCCACCCGGCTGTTCGACGAAGGCGTCTATGTGTCCGGGTTCTTCTTCCCTGTGGTGCCTCGCGGCCAGGCCCGCATCCGCACCCAGATGAACGCGGCACTGACGCGCGAGGAACTGGAACGTGCGCTGGCGGCGTTTGGCAAGGTGGGCAAGGATTTGGGGATCATCAAATGACCAGACCAAACACAATGAAGGCGCTGGAAAAGACCCATCCCAAGGAAGGCCTGTGGATGACCCGCGCACCGGTTCCGGAAATCGGCCCGGATGATGTTCTGATCAAGATCAACAAAACCGGCATCTGCGGCACCGATGTGCATATCTGGAACTGGGATGCTTGGGCGGAAAAGACCGTACCCACGCCCCTGATCACCGGTCACGAGTTTGCCGGTGAGATTGTCGAGTTGGGTCGCAATGTCACCGACCTAAAAATCGGCCAGCGCTGTAGTGGCGAGGGCCACCTGATCGGCCATCACTCACGTCAATCCCGCGCTGGCAAGTTCCATCTGGACCCAGAAACCCGTGGCATCGGTGTGAATGAACAAGGTGCCTTTGCCCAATATCTGCGCCTGCCTGCGTTCAATGTGGTACCTTTGCCCGATGAAGTGTCCGACGACATCGGCGCCATTCTGGATCCGCTTGGCAACGCCGTTCACACAGCGCTGAGTTTCGACTTGGTGGGTGAAGACGTGCTAATTACCGGCGCAGGCCCCATTGGCATCATGGCCGCTGCTGTGGCCCGTCACGTTGGTGCGCGTCATGTGGCCATCACCGATGTGAACCCAGATAGGTTGGCGTTGGCGGAAAAGGTCGCAAACGTTCGCCCGGTCAACGTCGCCGAGGAAGACCTGAGCGATGTGATTGCCGAACTGGGCATGTCCCAAGGGTTTGATGTCGGGCTTGAAATGTCCGGCAATCAGGCTGCGATGGATCAGATGGTTGAGGCTCTGGTGATGGGGGGCCACATTGCCCTGCTGGGGATTCCTCCAGGCAAGTCACCCGTGGATTGGAGCCGCATTGTGTTCAAAGCGATCACCATCAAAGGCGTTTACGGACGCGAGATTTTTGAAACCTGGTATAAGATGATCGCGATGCTGCAAAACGGGTTGGATGTCAGCAAGGTGATCACTCACCGGTTTGCAGTGGACGACTTTGAGCAAGGGTTTGCAGCTATGAAGTCCGGGCAAAGCGGGAAAGTCGTTTTGGACTGGCGCGTCGCGCCGGAAAATTGAAACACCGTTAGCGATTTCGAGCAGCTCAATGGAGCTTCATGACTGGGGGCCACAAATGTCTTCTGAGGTCATCAGAAGGTACACAAAAAATAACTAATTAAAAATGTGGCCTCCAGCCACATCTAAAGGATAGTACACCTATCTTTTAGATAGCTATGATTCATGCATTAAAAATGTGCGTTATTCGCCCACTTAGGCAAAAGGGCAACACGCCCGCGCTCCCCAAGCACCCAGGCCTCGCCATTCTCAAACACAGCTGCCGTCAACGGACGACCGAATCCAGCACCCGAATCCAAATTGACCCTATTACCGTGATGTTCGGGCTGCGGCACATGAGTGTGGCCATGCACAACCAACCAAGGATGTAGGGCACTGTGGTCTAAGAACTCTCTTCGTATCCAAATCTTGTCGTTCTCACTCTGCTTCTCCAACGCGATGTCGGGGCGGATACCAGCGTGTACAAACAAAAGCTTCCCTTCCTGATGGTGACTGGGAAGGCTGGCAAGGAAATCTAAGTGAGTTTGCGGAACCGCTGCCTTAGCTCGGGCATGAACCTCATAGGTTCGGTCACCTTCAGCAACTTCGACGCCGTATGACTCCAGCGTCTGAACGCCACCAATTCGAGGGTGCAGCCAGTGAAAGCCAACCAACAACTGGGAATCGATTCTCGGGTAGTCCTCCAGATACATCGAAAACATCCGGTCATGATTGCCCAGCAAAGCGGTCCAATTCCGGCCTTCTGCTTGACCTTGTTGTAAAAGTTCGATCACACCGCGGCTGTTGGGTCCTCTGTCGGTATAATCACCAAGAAAGACAATTCGTGCATTGGGGCCGCCGTCCACTTCGATCCGGTGCAAAGCGGTTTCGAGCATTTCAAGCTGCCCATGAATGTCGCCGATTGCGTAGATGGGGGAGGTCATAAAATGGTTCCAATATGCGCAATTGCGAGACAGGCGGTGAAGGTCAGCCTACAGGGCCCGATCTATCCAGTTGCGGGCCCTGATGTGAGGTAGAAAGCTTAAGCCAGATCATTCGAGGAGTTGATGATCTTACCGGCAAGACCATAGTCAATGGCCTCTTGAGCTGTCAGCCAAAAATCCCGCCCGGTATCGGCTGCGATTTTCTCAGCGGTCTGACCTGTAGCTTCGGCAAACAGGTTATCAAATCGCTCGCGCATGATACGGATTTGCTCGGCTTGGATCATCATGTCAGTCGCCTGACCACCGATCCCACCGGACGGTTGGTGCAGCAGGAAACGTGTGTTGGGCAGGCAGAAACGATTCTCTTTACGGGCACCGACATAAATCAATGCGCCGGCGCTCGCGACCCAACCGGTGCCAATAGTACGCACCTCGGGACGGATAAACCGAATGACATCGTGCACCATGTCGCCGCTTTCCACATGCCCACCGGGCGACGAGATAAACATATTGATAGGGTCGTCATTCTCTTCGGCCAACGCAAGCAGGTGCGCGACGGTTTTTTGCGCGAGTTTGTCGTTGATTTCACCAGTGACAATCACGGTTCGGCTTTTGAAAAACAGCGTGTCTATCTTGCCAGAGGTCGGGGCATCCTCAGATGTTTTGGAATCGTCCTGCATTTTGGAAAGCATGTCTGTCACCTATTTTTTCTACGAACCAATGCGGTTGGTAATTGGCGCCATAGCAACAGGAGATCGCAGGATCTGCAAGGGTGGTTTCAACAAAAAAGGGAACCGCCGTCATGGCAGCTCCCCAATACTGGTTAACTTGTGACGCTGAGGTTAGGCGACATCAAACTCCAGTGGTTTGATCTGGGTGAAATACCCGGTTTCAGCCAGCTTGGCACGGGCCTCGGCAGGCACCTGACCATCCACATACAGCAGGGCAATCGCCTCGCCACCGGCAGCGGCACGACCCAGGGTAAAGTTGGCGATGTTGACGCCATTTTCGCCCATGGTCTGACCCAACGTACCAATGATACCCGGTACGTCTTCGTTGGTGGTGTAAAGCATATGCGCACCGACCTCGGCATCGATATTGATGCCTTTGATCTGGATAAACCGAGGCTTACCGTCGCTGAACACTGTCCCCGCAACCGAACGCTCGCGCTTGTCTGTGACAACCGTCACTTTAATATAGCCATCGAATGAGCCCGATTTGTCCTGATTGGTGGTCGAGATCTGAACACCACGTTCCTTGGCCACGACCGGGGCCGAGACCATGTTCACGTCAGGATTGGCACGTTTCATGATGCCAGCCACAACGGCACAGTTCAGTGCCGCCAGGTTCATTTCAGATGCGACCCCATCATAAAGAATGTTGATCGCTTTAATCGGCTCGTCTGTCATTTGACCGGTAAAGCTGCCTAGATGATCAGCCAGCTTGATCCATGGTCCCATGACCTTGGCTTCTTCAGCTGTGACCGACGGCATGTTCAGCGCATTTTCAACGGCACCAGTCAGCAGATAGTTCGACATCTGCTCGGCCACCTGCAAGGCAACGTTTTCCTGTGCTTCGGTGGTTGCCGCGCCCAGATGCGGGGTGCAGACCACGTTGGGCAGGTTGAACAGAGCGTTTTCCTTGGCGGGCTCTTGGGCGAACACGTCAAAAGCAGCACCGGCCACATGGCCAGATTGTAGCAGCTCAGCCAGTGCCTCCTCGTCAACCAGACCACCACGGGCACAGTTGATGATGCGAACGCCTTTCTTGGTCTTTGCCAGGTTCTCACGCGACAGAACATTGCGCGTCTGGTCAGTCAATGGAACGTGCAGGGTGATAAAGTCAGCGCGGGTCAGCAGCTCGTCCAGCTCAACCTTTTCAACACCCATCTTGTCGGCTTTTTCTTCACCCAGATAGGGATCGTAGGCGACAACTTTCATTTTCAGCCCTTGCGCACGGTCGCAAACGATACCACCGATGTTGCCTGCCCCAATGACACCCAGTGTCTTGTTGGTCAGCTCAGTCCCCATGAACTTGGACTTTTCCCATTTACCGGCATGGGTCGAAGTGCTGGCCTCTGGGATCTGACGTGCCACAGCGAACATCATCGCAATAGCGTGCTCGGCAGTGGTAATCATGTTGCCGAACGGCGTGTTCATGACGATCACGCCCTTTTTCGACGCGGCTTCTTTGTCGATGTTGTCGGTGCCGATACCTGCGCGTGCGATCACTTTTAGGTTGGTCGCCGCTTCCAGAATGGTTGGAGTGACGCGAGTGGCCGAGCGGATTGCAAGACCATCGTATTGGCCGATCACTTCCGCCAGCTTGTCTTTGTCCTTGCCAAGATCAGGCTGGAAGTCGACTTCGATGCCGCGGTCGCGGAAGATCTGAACTGCGGTTTCGCTGAGTTTGTCGGAGACGAGTACTTTGGGAGCCATGATATTGGTCCTTTTAACGGGGGCCACATTGGGCCTGAATGAGGTTCTTTTAGGGGAGCGCCTGACCCTGGGTGGGTGCAAAGCGCCCTCCTGTGGGGAGGGTCGGGCGCTGCCCGGCGGTGCCGCCGGGCGACTGACTTATCCTTGAGCTTCGATTTCTGCTTCGAACGCCCAGGCCAACCAAGGCAGCATGGCCTGAATGTCCGAGGTCTCAACCGTGCCACCACACCAGATCCGCAGACCGGCAGGCGCATCGCGGTAAGCGCCGATGTCATAGGCAATGCCTTCGACATCCAGACGTTTCGCCACCGCCTTGGCAAAGGCAGCACCGTCCTGAATGCGATCATCGGTGAACTTCAGACAGACCGATGTGTTCGACCGTGTCGCGTCATCTTCAGCCAGATTGGCGATCCAGTCGTTGGCGTCGCAGAAATCAAACACAGCCTGCGCATTGGCATCAGCACGGGCTTTAAGCCCCTCTAGGCCACCAATCGAACGCGCCCAGTCCAGGGCGAACAGGTAATCCTCGACCGCCAGCATCGACGGGGTGTTGATGGTCGCACCGGTAAAGATACCCTCGATCAGCTTGCCACCTTTGGTCAGGCGGAAGATCTTGGGCAGAGGCCAGGCCGGGGTGTAGCTTTCCAGACGCTCAACAGCGCGCGGGCTTAGCACGATCACACCGTGGGCTGCTTCGCCACCCAGAACCTTTTGCCAGCTGAATGTGGTCACATCCAGTTTGTCCCAGGGCAGGTCCATCGCAAAGGCAGCGGATGTCGCATCACAGATGGTCAGGCCCTGACGGTCATCGGCGATCCAGTCACCATTGGGAACCCGCACACCCGAGGTGGTGCCGTTCCAAGTGAACACAACATCATTGGCGAAATCGACAGATGCCAGATCGACGATCTGACCGTAGTCAGCCACTTTGGCCTCAGCTTCGATTTTCAGCTGCTTGACCACATCGGTGATCCAGCCGGCGCCGAAGCTTTCCCAGGCCAGCATCTCGACCTTGCGCTCACCGAGCAGCGACCACAGAGCCATTTCAACAGCACCGGTGTCCGACGCAGGAACGATACCGATACGATAATCAGCGGGGATGCCCAAAATCTCGCGGGTGCCTTCGATGGCATCCTTCAGCTTGGCTTTGCCAGGGGCTGCGCGGTGGCTGCGACCCAGTGGGGCGTCGGCCAGTTTGGACAGTTCGAATGTAGGGGGTTTGGCACAGGGGCCAGAAGAAAAACGCGGATTGGCCGGCCGCGTAGCCGGTTGCTGAGTAGCCATTGATGCTATCCTTACAGATAAATGCCCTTCGTTGGGGAAGGGTGTCCCACCGACAGAGCTAGGGGGTTGAGATGCGGCACGCAACCGGGAAAATTCACGATAGCGTCGATTTATCGCGCAATTGCGACACCCGATGACTACGATCGGAAACTTTCCACAATACATTGCCCGGGACCCCAGCACTGTATTAACTCGCGCTTAGAGATTTGGAATCGGGTGTTGATTATGAGCAGACTGGCAATGGTAACCTTTTCGGTTGCGCTGATGCTGATGCTGGGCTGGTTACTGCAGGCAGGGCAGTCGATTGTGCTACCTGTGTTAGTTGGCATCATCGCTGTCTATATTTTGACCACAGCTGCCGAGGCACTTGTACGAGTACCAGTTCTGGGCTTGCTACCGCGACGCTGGCGAAGAGTGTTAGTCTTGCTGGCCTTCACCTTCGCAGTGCTGGTGCTGGCGGGATTTATCACCAGCAACGCAGCGGCGATTTCAGGCGCCATTCCGGGGTATGCCGAGAACTTTGACAAATTGCAGGACAAGCTAATCAACATGTTGGGCGTGCACGAACTCCCAAGCTGGGCCAATTTGGGTGAACGGTTGTTGGATCTGGTCGATGCCACCACATTGATGCCAGCCGCCCTTGCCACCATCAGCAATGGTGGCACTGTGATCGTTGGAGCTGCGCTTTATGCGGTGTTCATACTGGCCGAGCTGGACAATCTTCCCAACAAGACCAGACATGCGATGGGTGATCCGGAAAGGGCTGAGCACGCCTTGGAAATGGCCCGTAAGATCAACGAAAAGATCGGTGGGTATTTGGCCGCCAAAACACTGGTGAATGTGATCCTTGCCTTTGTTTCCTATGGTATCTTGCTGCTATTGGGCATTGAGCAGGCAGCGTTCTGGGCGATCTTGATCGGGCTGCTAAACTATATCCCCTACATTGGTTCAATCATCGCCGTGGTTTTTCCGGTGACCATGAGTCTGGTGCAGTTTGCCTCGTTTGGTCACACAGCGCTGGCTTTGTTCACACTGATGGTGCCGCAGATTGCGGTGGGCTACTATATTGAGCCTAAATTCTTGGGCCGGTCGGTAAACCTCAGCCCGTTCACAGTACTATTGTCGCTGGCGATCTGGACCGCGCTTTGGGGCATGATGGGCGCAATTTTAGCGGTTCCTCTGACTGCAATGGTAATGATTATTCTGGCGGAAATTCCCAATGCCCGGTTTATCGCAGTGATGATGTCCGAATCTGGTGATCTTTAGGCCGGCTAATTCAGGGGGGCTGGTTCCCACAGGCAACCGTGGCTATTAGGGGCATAACAGCGCCCTACCCTCTTCCGCCGATGGAGACCGCCCATGTATACAGTCACTCTGCTCTGCAATCCCGCGAAGCCATCGTTGGATCCGGCACTGGTCGAATCACTGCGAAACGCCTGGGGAGGTGGGGACGCGTTTTGGTTGGCACCAGATGAAGCTGCCGAATTCACCATTGAAACATCGCCTGACAATCAGTGGCAAGTTTGGGAAGACCTGCAGGGTATGGGTGTCGACCTGGTGATCCAACAAACCGAAGGTCGCCGTAAGGCAATGCTGCTGGCCGACATGGATAGCACCATGATCCAGCAGGAATGCATTGACGAATTGGCCGATGAGGCAGGAGTCGGTGACCACGTCAAAACAATTACGGCCCGCGCGATGAATGGTGAGCTCGATTTTGAGGCCGCGCTGATTGACCGGGTTGGCCTGCTGGCTGACCAGCCCGAAAGTATAATCGCCAAAGTTTTGGCCGAGCGCATCACCTTGATGCCCGGAGGCAAATCGCTTTTGGCCACGATGAAAGCAGATGGCGCTTACACAGCACTTGTGTCGGGTGGCTTCACCGCCTTCACCGCCAAGGTCGCTTCCACATTGGGCTTTGACGAAAACCGCGCCAACACGTTCATCATTGATGCAGGCAGGCTGACTGGCGATGTTGGCCGCCCGATATTGGGACGCGAAGCCAAGGTTGAAGCCCTAGAGCAAATCACCACACGATTGGGCATCAGTGATTCAGAGGTGATGGCTGTTGGCGATGGTGCCAATGATCTGGGTATGCTGGGTCGTGCCGGATCTGGGGTGGCATTACATGCTAAACCTTCAGTTGCTGCGCAATGCGACCTCCGCATCAACCACGGCGACCTGACCGCCCTGCTGTATGTGCAGGGCTACAGCCGCGACGAATTCAAAGGTTAAATACTATGCTCGAAGTGGGTTTTGAGACCCTGCTGCTATTGTTGGCGGCAGGCTTTATTGCGGGGTTCATGGATGCGGTTGCCGGTGGTGGAGGGTTGGTTACGGTACCGGTTCTGCTGCTGGCTGGCGCCAATCCGATCACCGCTCTGGCCACCAACAAAATTCAGGGTTTGTTTGGCGCAGGCACCGCAGCGTTAAGCTATGCCCGTGGAGGGCATGTAAATTTGCGTGAGCAAGGCGGAGCTGCCGCGATTGCCTTTGGTGCCTCAATTGCTGGGGCGCTACTGATTTCCGTGCTGCCAACGGGCTGGATCAGAATGATACTTCCATTGCTGCTAATTGGCATCGCAGTGTTTTTTGCCACCAAAAAAGGGTTGGATGACGGCGACCACGTACGCCGCCTTTCACCCATCATGTTTGCAGCAACGATGGTGCCACTATGCGGAGCCTACGACGGATTGCTTGGCCCTGGTGCTGGCAGTTTCTACATGCTCGCCTTTGTATCAATGGCCGGATACGGCATCCTTAAGGCAACGGCTCATACCAAATTACTGAACTTGGCGTCGAACGCTGGAGCGCTCTTGGCCTTTGCCTTTGTCGCGACCCCCTGGTGGATCACCGGATTGGCTATGGGTGTGGCCCAGATTGCCGGGGCGGCTGCAGGTGCCAAGATGGCCCAAAAACAAGGGGCCCGGTTGATTAAGCCACTTCTAGTGATCACTTCGGTTACCCTAGCGGTAAAGTTGCTTTGGGACATGCTTTGAAACATCCCAGCTGAACTCAAATTTAATCTTTACATTAATTAACATTTGGGTTAATTACCCTCTATGACACCGCTATTAAAATCATTTTCAGCACTGTCTGATGAAACCCGTATGTCGATTGTGGAACAGCTGATGGACCACGGCGAATTGCCGGCAGGCGATCTGGTACGTGGCTCTGGCATCACAGCACCAGCCATTTCACGGCATTTAAAAGTCCTGCGCGAGGCTGGCCTGATCCAGCAACGTGCCGTGGGTACAAAGCGGCTGTATTCCGCCCGCCCCGAGGGACTGCAACTAATTGCAACTTGGACAAAATCAAAGCGCGAGTTCTGGGAAAGCAGTCTGGACCGGCTCGAAGCTGCGATGATGGAGGACGATACATGACCGACCTAAGGTTGGAACGAGACTTTTCAGTCACCCCAGATCGATTGTTTAAGTGGATTAGTACACCGGAAAAATTGCTAAAATGGTGGGGGCCCGAAGGCATGGATGTGCCTGTGCACGAACTTGATTTCAGCCGCACAGGTCCATGGTTTTCGATCATGCGAAACGGCGAAGGCCAGCAGTTCAAGGTTTCAGGTCATGTGACCCACGTGGACGCGCCAAAATCCGTTGGTTTCACATGGGGTTGGCATGATGAAAACGATCAGCGCGACACCGAAAGCCATGTGACTTTTACCGTGGTTGCCAATGACTCTGGCGCGCGACTGCTCATTGATCACCGCGAGCTGGGTGACGACGACATCAGCGCCCGCCATGAACAAGGCTGGACCTCGTCGTTGCGCAAGTTGGCGGCAAACATCACCTAACAACAAAGTACTTTTTCTAAACCCGATTCAGCAAAGGAACTTCGACATGGCTCAATTCATTTTCGCCTACCACGGCGGCAAGAAACCCGACACACCCGAAGAAGGTGCCAAGGTCATGGATGCCTGGAAAAGCTGGATGGCTTCAATGGGTGATGCCCTGATCGTGCCTGGCGCCCCTGTTGGCATGTCCAAGACCGTAAGTGCGGATGGTATCACCGATGATGGCGGCTCCAACCCACTGTCCGGCTACACCGTCGTCGAGGCCGCCGACATAGCAGCCGCCAGCGAACTGGCGAAAGGTTGCCCAATGGTGGCTGAGGCCAGCGGATCGGTAGAAGTGGCTGAAATTCTCGAAATGTAACGTAAACGCCCGGCTTTTCAGCCGGGCGTTCTGATTCAGAACAACAGTTCGGTTGCAGGCCGTACAATGCCGGCCTCAATTCCACGCCGACTCCGAATTGGCGTATTCATATACTTCAGAGTTTCTGGGTGATTGGCATCCAATACTCCCAGTGACACCAATATTGCCGCAATTGCACATTCACTGGCACGGGTAGCACCATCGACAATCTTCAGTGCAACGCCCAGACGCTTTTCTGGAATAATGGCAATGAATACAGCTTCGGCCCCGGTCTTAATCGCGACCTTTCCGTCCATGGCCCGCATCAGGTTGGTACACGCACGGGTTTCACCGGCTACCAGATCAGGGTGCGTAGTCATAGCAGCAACCAATTGCTGCGCTGCGCTGGACGAACGGTCGGACCGATCCGAAGCCGAAGCAAACCAAGCCATTGACCGTGCCAGACCTGTAACCGTGGTGGCAAAGTTTGGCGCCGAGCAGCCATCAATTCCAAAGCAGGGACTGTCCTGCCCTGTGGTTTCCTCAAACGCTGTCAAGCAGGCTTGCTGCACCGGATGGTCCATCTCGACATATTCAGGACCTGCGCCCATATGCTGGGCTAGCGTTAGGAAGCCGGCATGTTTGCCTGAGCAGTTATTATGCACCTGACAGGGACTGGTGTCGGTCTTGATCAATCCGTTGCGAGCCGGAATATCATTGGGCAATTGTGGCCCACAGCGGAAGTCACTGTCAGTTAGGCCCAGTTGCGTCAGCCAGGAATTGACTCGGCTCGTATGAATCTCAGCCCCATTATGCGAAGCACAGGCTAGGGCCAGTTGCTCGCTGGTCAGGCCAAATTTTTCAGCCGCCCCCGAGGTGATCAATGGCAGTGCCTGAATCATCTTGGCGGAGGAACGTGGATAGATCACCGCATCGGGATCACCCCAACTACGGACCACCTGACCACTGTCATCACAGACAACAGCATGCCCTTGGTGAAGGCTCTCAAGTAACTGGCCACGCCAGATTTCGGCCATCGGAACCGGATTTGTCATGATATTAGACCTTTTTCTTGGCGATTTCCTGCCAATCGCACTTTCACCAGTGGTGCTAATGACGTTAGTATGCTTGTGTCAACATGCGAGGGATACAAGTCTAGACAGTGGGTAACACTGCGGGCACTCTGGCGTTATTGAGGTTATGACAGTCTTGGAGTCGGGACAAATGGCATCGAAATTTGCCCATGCAGTTATGAGCCTGTGCCTGGCAGGCATGGCCGCCACTACTGCATATGCACAACAAACCCAAAGCACCAACCGCGTTGCCGCCAACGTGGACTGGAGTGTTTTTCAGGGGAATGACCCGGTTGAATGTTGGGGCGTCTCTGCCCCCAAGGAATCGGTGAACACCCGCGATGGACGCGTTGTAGCCGTGCGGCGCAGCGAAATTCAGCTTTTTGTGTTCTACCGCCCAGACGGTGGCGACAATGGCCAGGTGACCTTTACCGGCGGCTATCCATTTGCCCCGGGATCAACCGTGAATATGACGGTCGGCGAAACAGAATTTGAGCTGTTTACAGATGGTGAATGGGCCTGGCCTGCTACTGCAGCGGATGATGCAAAGATCATTACCGCAATGAAGCGCGGTTCTCAGGCGGTGTTAACTGCACGTTCCGCACGCGGCACCCAGACCCAGGACAGTTTCTCGTTGCTGGGCTTTACCGCAGCAATTGAAGACGCCGACAAACGCTGCTCCAAATAGGTTGCAAGCCAGTGAATTCGAAACAGCCTCGGCACCACTAGGTGACCGGGGTTTTCTTATTCTGGATCACAATATGCACCGAATTCTTTTGATCTTGGTGCAAACTCCTATATAGAGCCGCATCCGCCCCTTATTGCCGAGTTCCGAGCCATGACTGCTGACGCACCAATTACCCAAGATGTTCTGACCCTGCCGCGCAAGCTGCCAGAGGGTGGCAAGATCAATCTTGTTGGCCAAACTCGTGAACAACTACGCGAAACTCTGATCAAACTGGGTACCAAAGAAAAGCAGGCCAAGATGCGGGTTGGGCAGATCTGGCAGTGGATCTATCAGTGGGGCAAACGCGACTTTGCCGACATGACAAACCTGTCCAAGGCTCTGCGAGCGGACCTGGCCGAGCACTGCGTCATCGAAATCCCCGAAGTGATCACCAAGCAGGTATCCGAGGATGGCACCCGCAAATATCTGGTGCGTATCGCCGGTGGCCACGAGGTCGAGGTGGTTTATATCCCCGAAACAGACCGCGGCACCCTGTGCATCTCGTCTCAAGTGGGCTGCACCCTGACGTGTTCGTTCTGTCATACCGGCACACAGAAACTAGTACGCAACCTGACTTCGGCTGAAATCATCGGCCAAGTGATGATGGCGCGGGATGATCTTGATGAATGGCCTGTGCCCGGCACGCGGTCGGATGATCGCACCCGACTGCTGTCAAACATTGTACTGATGGGCATGGGCGAGCCGCTGTACAACTTTGAAAACGTCCGTGACGCGATGAAGATCGCTATGGATCCCGAAGGCATCCAGCTCAGCCGTCGCCGCATCACCCTGTCCACCTCTGGTATCGTTCCCGAAATCATTCGCACCGCAGATGAGATCGGTTGCCTGTTGGCGGTGTCGTTCCACGCCACCACGGACGAGGTGCGCGACAAGCTGGTGCCGATCAACAAGAAATGGAACATCGACGCCCTGCTCGAGGCGTTGCGCGCCTACCCGCGCCTGTCGAACTCGGAACGCATTACTTTCGAGTACGTGATGCTGGACCGTGTGAACGACAGCAAGGAAGACGCACACCGTCTGGTCAAGCTGATCAAGGGCATCCCGGCCAAGATCAACTTGATCCCGTTCAACGAATGGCCCGGTGCTCCGTATAAACGCAGCTCGAACAACCGGATCCACACCTTTGCCGATATCATTCACGATGCCGGCTATGCCTCACCCATTCGTCGCCCCCGTGGCGAAGACATCATGGCGGCCTGTGGTCAGTTGAAATCAGCCACAGAACGCGCCCGCAAAAGCCGTAAACAGATTGAGGCCGAGGCTGGGTTGTCTTCCTGAAGCGACAATCAGATTAGGGAGCGCCTGATCTTGGGGAGATGCAAGGCGCCTTCTCCATTTTGACGGGGAGGCTAGGTGCTCCCGGCCTAACGGTCGGGATATTTATCACCGTCGATAGATCTAAACACTTTTTTCACACCCAAGGCGACCCGCCTTATTTGCCTCAAACTTTCCTCAAATCCGGTAAACTTCCGCCATTCTGAACAATCAGTTTCCTTCCTGAGAACAATCAAAGTCAGGAGAACTGAACAATGGCACAGGCAGATATTGGCGGCAGCATGATCGAAGACGGCGTACTGGCCCTAGTACGTGACGAAAAAGCAAAAGCACTGAGCGCGCGCGAGTGGAAATTCCGGCTCAAAGGATATGGGTATGCAATCAAAGATGTGAGCGGCAAACAGGTGCTGACTAGCTTGACCCAAGGCATTGAACTGGGTGTATTGCCAACAGATATGGGTTGATAGCGACACAGATCTTTGATTGCAAAATAGATTTGGGGCGGACTATTTTTCCCGCCCAGGAAGACTATCGCGCGGCGGTGCGGGCTCCCAGTTTTCAATGAGCTCCATCGCCTCTTGCGCCGAATCAACAAACCGGAACAGGTCAAGATCCTGATCTGAAATGGTGCCTGCATCCGCCAGCGCATCCCAGTTGATAACTTTATGCCAGAACTCTTTGCCAAACAGCAGGAACGGGACACGTTCCATCCGGCCCGTCTGGATCAAGGTCAGGCTTTCAAACAGTTCGTCCATCGTGCCAAAGCCACCGGGGAACACACAGATCGCCCGAGCGCGCATCAAAAAATGCATTTTTCGAATGGCAAAATAGTGAAAGTTAAAGCTGAGATCAGGCGTCACATATTCATTCGGCGCCTGCTCGTGCGGTAATACGATGCTCAACCCAATAGAGGCCCCGCCCGCATCCACAGCACCACGGTTACCAGCCTCCATCACACCAGGTCCGCCCCCGGTCACGATCACATTTTCACGGCCACCGCTCTCTTTTGACTTCAGCGTCATCAAGCGGGAAAATTCGCGTGCTTCGTCATAAAAATCAGATAAATCCGCCAATGTCTGGGTTCGGGCCTTATCCTTATGTTCGGGATCGGGAATACGGGCACCGCCAAACAACACAATGGTGCTTTCGATACCACGCTCATCCAGCAACAACTGCGGCTTCAATAGCTCCAACTGTAGCCGCACCGGACGCAATTCTTCACGACAGAGAAAATCCTCATCTGCAAAGGCTAAACGATACGCTGGCGCATCAGTCTGCGGTGTTGACGGAACGTGTCCAGCCTGATCCCTGTCAGAATGGGCATCGCGGAAACGGCTGTGGCGGTCATCATTCATTTTTTGGATCCTGCTTGCTTGTTTTCCCTCAGCCTATAATGTCCATTGCCGCAACACTAGGCAAAGGCGTGAATGATGGGTTGGAAAAGTAAAATTGAGGCAGCGGCGGACCGCATTGCAGGCCACACACAAACTACACCAACAATGCAAGTCAATGGCTTAGGGCTGAATTTTCCGGTCGAACTAAAGCTGGAGCACATGCAACACACCGGAAGTTTTAAGGCGCGTGGAGCATTTAATACGCTACTAAGTGAACCAGTTCCAGCAGCTGGACTAGTGGCCGCATCAGGCGGCAACCATGGCGCCGCAGTAGGGTATGCAGCGCATAAACTGGGCCACAAGGTGCGTATTTACGTTCCTGAAATGGCAGGTCCTTCCAAAATCGCACTGATCAAAAATACAGGCGCTGATCTGCAAGTGGTGCCGGGGGCATATTCCGATGCCATGGAGCTGGCCCAGAAATACGAAGCCGAAACGGGTGCGATGCAGGTGCATGCTTATGACGCCCCTGCCACAGTTGCCGGGCAAGGAAGCTGCTTTTCCGAATGGCAGGCCCAAGGCTTTCAAGCCGACACCTTGCTAATTGCTGTGGGCGGTGGCGGGCTAATCTCTGGGGCAATGGCTTGGTTTGGTGGTGAGAAAAAGGTGGTGGCCGTTGAACCGGAAACATCAAAGGCCCTAAATGCCGCTTTGCAGGCCAAAACACCCGTCGATGTTGAAGTGTCTGGCGTAGCTGCAAATGCGCTAGGGGCCAAACGTATTGGCGGGATCTGTTTTGATCTGGCACTTTCCCAAGGCATCGAGTCGCTTACAGTCAGTGATGCAGCGATCACCAAAGCTCAGCAAGCCTTGTGGTCCCAACACCGTATCCTAGTCGAACCAGCAGGTGCCACCGCTTTGGCAGCCCTAATGTCAGGAGCGTACAGTCCGGCAGAAGACGAACGTGTAGCTGTGTTGATTTGCGGCGGAAATATCGCACCTGATCCGCTAGGATAGCGCTTGCAGGTCGGCGGCGTCGATTTTATCTATTATCTATGACAGCGACAATTGCCGACACAATCTACCACAGTCTGAGCGAACGTATTGTTGCGGGTGACTTACCTGCAGGTGAGAAATTACGCCAAGACCATATCGCCCGCGAATTCGACACCAGCCATGTGCCGGTGCGCGAGGCATTGTTGCGGTTGGAGGCCCATGGGTTAGCGCAGTCCATTCCCAGACGCGGCACACGGGTGACAGCGCTGGATCCAGGGGAAATTCTCGAAGTCATCGAAATGCGGGTTTCATTGGAGATATTGGCTCTGACACATGCCATCGCCAAACAGACGCAGGATGATGTGGATGCAGCCGAAGCTGCCCGTCTCGCTTGTGATGAAGCCGAGGATATGCAGTCCTGGGAGGTTCTCAATCGAAACTTCCACCGAGTCATCCTAACCCCCTGCGCCATGCCAAGGTTGCTGGCAGCCATTGACGACCTGCATATCGCCTCCGCACGCCATCTTTTTGCCAACTGGAAACATCGCTGGACTCGCCGCGTTGACAAGGATCATGCAGCCATTGTTCAGGCGATGGGCCGCCGGGACACGACTGCTGCCTGTGAAATACTTCGCCGACATCTACGTCGTGTTCGCTAGCCGCGATAGGCGACACGTCTAACTAAGCTGTTCACTCCTACATCAACAGTTCAGATCTGTGATTGCCATGTCTACGCTGGCTCAGCTTTACCGGCGCAAGCAGTCGCAGCAATGCCAACGCCGCAAGTAGATCCACTCCTAAAACTGAAGGAAGGCGCTATTTGTCGCCCATCAACACCTCTTTCGGCGCAATCCGGCAATGACCTCCCCCACAATTGCAGCTATGAAAGCCGAAACCATTCTGTTTTCGGAGCTAATCACATGTCCAACACCCAGCTGGAAACCGCAATCGAAGCCGCTTGGGAGGCACGCGATAGCATTTCTCCTGCAACAACCGGAGAAACCCGGGAGGCCATCGAGGATACACTGAATGCACTCGACAGCGGCAGCTTGCGTGTTGCTGAGAAAATGGAAAACGGCGAATGGCATGTAAATCAGTGGGCCAAAAAGGCTGTTCTGCTAGGCTTCCGCATCAAGGACATGGAAATGCAGTCCGGCGGTCCACAGGGTGGCGGCTGGTGGGACAAGGTGGACAGCAAATTTGCGGGTTGGGGTGAAAACCAATGGAAAGCCGCCGGCTTTCGCGCAGTCCCCAACGCCATTGTTCGGAAATCTGCCTTTGTTGCACCTGGCGTTGTTCTGATGCCTTCGTTTGTAAACCTCGGCGCCTATGTCGATGAAGGCACCATGGTGGACACCTGGGCCACCGTTGGTTCCTGTGCTCAGATCGGTAAAAATGTGCACCTCTCTGGAGGTGTTGGCATTGGCGGCGTGTTGGAGCCAATGCAGGCTGGCCCAACCATCATCGAAGACAATTGCTTTATCGGCGCGCGTTCTGAAGTCGTCGAAGGTTGCGTTGTACGAGAAGGCGCCGTACTGGGCATGGGCGTCTACATTGGTCAGTCTACCAAAATCGTTGATCGTGAAACCGGTGAAGTCATGTATGGCGAAGTCCCACCTTATTCGGTTGTGGTATCCGGCTCGATGCCGTCTAAAAATGGTATCAACCTATATTGCGCTGTTATTGTGAAAACCGTCGATGCAAAGACACGTTCCAAGACTGGCATCAACGAATTGCTACGTGACTAATTCTTTGGGCCGCGGCGGCTGGGGCTTTGCCCCAGACCCCAGGATATTGTCGGCTAGATGAAGCAAGGATCCTGCATTCATCTAGCTATAAATATCCCGGGGGAGCTGCTTGCAGCGGGGGCAGAGCCCCGATTGGTTAGAGAATACCTGGTAGGTTCAACCCATGCTCACGGGCGTGATCTTTGGCTATGTCGTATCCTGCATCCGCATGGCGCATGACACCTGTAGCAGGATCATTCCATAGCACACGGCCTACGCGGCGGTCGGCATCTTCTGTCCCATCACAACATATGACCACACCCGAGTGTTGCGAGAAGCCCATACCAACACCACCACCATGGTGAAGTGAAACCCAAGTGGCACCAGATGCGGTGTTCAGCAACGCATTTAGCAACGGCCAGTCAGATACGGCGTCTGACCCATCCATCATAGATTCGGTTTCACGGTTGGGTGAGGCTACAGACCCCGAATCTAGGTGATCGCGACCAATCACTACCGGCGCGGACAACTCACCAGTGCGCACCATTTCATTGAAGGCCAGCCCCGCCTTATGCCGATCCCCAAGACCAATCCAGCAGATCCGTGCTGGCAGACCTTGAAACGCGATACGATCCTGCGCCATGTCGAGCCAGTTGTGCAGATCTTTGTTATCCGGAAACAGCTCTTTCATTTTGGCGTCAGTCTTGCGGATATCTTCTGGATCCCCTGACAGAGCTACCCAACGAAACGGGCCAATTCCACGGCAAAACAGTGGTCGGATGTATGCAGGGACAAAGCCAGGGAAATCAAAAGCGTTTTCCAAACCTTCCTCTAACGCCATCTGCCTGATATTATTGCCATAGTCGACGGTTGGAATGCCGCGAGCATGAAACTCGCACATCGCCTCAACCTGTACCTTCATGCTGGCACGAGCAGCTTTATCCACTCCTTTAGGATCACTTTCGCGACGGGTTTTCCATTCTCCCATGGTCCAGCCCATCGGCAAATAGCCATTTACCGGGTCATGTGCCGAAGTTTGATCTGTCACGATATCTGGGCGCACACCGCGTTTGACCAGTTCAGGGAAAATCTCGGCAGCATTGCCCAAAAGGCCGACCGACTTAGCTTCACCTGCTGCGGTCCAGCGGTCGATCATTTCTAGAGCTTCGTCGAGCGTTTCTGCCTTTTCGTCCAAATATTTGGTACGCAGACGGAAGTCGATGCTGTCGGGATTACACTCCACCGCGAGACAACTTGCCCCTGCCATCACAGCTGCCAAAGGCTGTGCGCCACCCATACCACCTAGACCGCCGGTAAGAACCCACTTGCCGGTCAGGTCACCGTTGTAGTGCTGACGACCCGCTTCTGCAAAAGTTTCATAGGTACCCTGCACGATGCCTTGGGTGCCGATGTAGATCCATGACCCTGCGGTCATTTGGCCGTACATCATCAGGCCCTTTTTATCGAGCTCATTGAAGTGATCCCAATTGGCCCAGTGTGGCACCAGATTTGAATTCGCGATGAGCACCCGTGGCGCGTCTTTGTGGGTTTGAAAAACCCCAACCGGCTTACCGGATTGGACTAGAAGGGTTTGATCCTCCTCCAGTGATTTCAAGCTGTCGACAATCATGTCGAAATCTTTCCAGGTGCGCGCCGCGCGGCCAATACCGCCATAGACGACCAGCTCATGCGGGTTTTCTGCAACATCTGGATGTAGATTGTTCATCAGCATCCGCATTGGTGCCTCAGTCATCCAGGACTTGGCCGTGATTTCAGTGCCGGTTGGTGGATAGATGTCGCGAGTGTTTTTGCGGGGATCGCTCATGTCGGTCTCCAGTTTTTCAGGTCAGTGAGAATGTCGGTGAGATGGGTGCGCAGAGTGTCAGCCCTGTCAGGAATCATAGCCCAGGGTGGTATTTCGGCGCAGTATGTTGCCTGCGCCAGTTCCATCTGGATAGCATGTTGCCCCTTGGCTGGATGGCCGTAGTGACGTGTGGTCCAGCCGCCCTTAAAGCGGCCATTTTGAACACTGGAATAGCCCGATGCTGCGGTACATCTGTTTGCCACCAGTGTTTCGATTGCACCATCACATGTCGTGCCCAAATTTGTTCCTATATTGAAATCTGGCAACCGCCCCTGAAACAGAAACGGGATGTCACCGCGGATCGAGTGACAGTCATACAGAATGACAAATCCATGGATCGCCTTGACCCGTTCCAGCTCACCCTGCAAAGCCGCGTGATACGGCGTATGATAAAGATCACGGCGCCGCGAAATTTCTGTTGCAGTTGGTTCAGCACCAGATTGATAAATTGACTGGCCATCAAAGTCAGTGAGCGGGCACAACGTAGTCGTATTCTGTCCGGGGTACAGGGACTCTCCTGCCGGGTCACGGTTTACATCGATCACGTAGCGGTGGATGGGCGTACGTACGCTGGTGATATCGGCAACCAGCCCTGCATAAAGTTCATGAATATGCCAGTCAGTGTCCGCAAGCGCCTGTCCGGTCTCGTTCAACCCACCCCAGATTTCAGGTGGCACCTCGGTTCCTGTGTGAGGCAACCCCAACACCACTGGGCTGCTGCCTTGGATCGTTTCGATCATGCGGCGACCTCCAACCCGGCAGCTGTCGCCACCTTTCCATCGCGCACCATTGTGCTGGCGGTTTCGATGTCCGGAGCCAAATACCGATCTTCCCCCAGTGTCGGAACTTGGGTCCGCAACATGGCAATCACATCGTTCAGTTTGGTTGATGTAGCCAGAGGTGCACGGGCTTCGACCCCTTGTGCAGCGCAGAGGAATTCAACGCCCAATATCACCGATAGATTGTCATTCATGCGTCCTAGCCGCAGCGCACCATGGGCGGCCATCGAAACATGATCCTCTTGGTTGGCCGAGGTGGGCGTGCTGTCGGTAACACACGGGTTGGCGAGATGCTTGTTCTCACTCATCAATGCAGCGGTGGTGACTTCAGCAATCATAAACCCAGAATTGAGACCTGGATTCGGTGTCAGAAATGGCGGTAGGTCGTAGCTGAGAGTTGGGTCAACCATGAGAGCCACCCGGCGTTGGGCGATAGCGCCAATCTCTGCCAGAGCCAGCGCAATCTGGTCAGCTGCAAAACCTACATATTCCGCATGGAAGTTTCCGCCCGAGACAATACGGCCTTCATTTACCAAAACGAGCGGGTTATCGGTCACTGCGTTAGCTTCGATTTCGAGTGTATTGGCGGCCATTCGCAACACATCTAATGCAGCGCCTAAAACCTGTGGCTGACAACGAATGCAATATGGGTCCTGTACCCGAGTGTCATCTTCGCGGTGACTTTCGCGGATCTCAGATCCTTCCATAACTGTTCGCATTTCGCGAGCAACATCGATCTGTCCAGCATGTCCACGCAATGAATGAATGTCAGCCAACAGCGGCGCAGTTGAACCCATTATCGCGTCAGTACTAAGCGCAGCAATAACCATTGAGGCCTCGGCCATACGCCAGCCATCGAACAGCCCAGCAAGGGCGCATGCAGTCGAAAATTGGGTTCCGTTAATCAGGCCCAGACCTTCTTTTGGACCCAGAACTATTGGCTCTAAACCGGCTTTTTCCAGAGCCTCTTGGCTGGTCATGCGGATGCCTTCATAGGTGGCTTCGCCCGCGCCAATCATTGCCGCCGCCATATGTGCCAGTGGCGCCAAGTCGCCTGAAGCCCCGACCGACCCCTGTGAGGGGACAACGGGAATGACCCCATGCGCCAGCATCTGTTCAATCTGTTCTATTACCAGCCACCGTACGCCGGAAGCGCCGCGCCCCATCGACAGCAGCTTGAGCGTCATCATCAACCGCACCTTGTCTTCGGGCAGTGAGTCGCCAACGCCACAGCAATGCGACAGGATCAAATTCCGCTGCAGTGTGGTCGTATCTTCGGGCGCAATTTTTTTGCTGGCGAGTTTCCCAAAACCGGTGTTGATGCCATAAACAGCCTCTTCCCCAGCCGCAGCGTTTGCCACCATTTGTGCAGCGGCTTCAACAGCCGGGCGTGCGCTGTCATGCAGCTGTGCCGAGGTTTGATTACGGTAGATGTCTTTTAGCGTGGCAAGGGTTACCGCGCCGGGCATTAACGAGATCATAGTTCACCTTTATGGATACGTGCGTAGAGCGGATTAAAGCCAATCCGATAAGCGAGCTCTGCCGGGGTTTTGACATCCCAGACCGCCAAATCAGCCTGCAATCCCGGCGCAACTTGGCCCCGGTTAGCCATACCCAGAGCACGAGCTGCATTGCAGGTTACACCAGCCAATGCCTCTGCCGGGGTCATGCGGAACAAGGTGCACCCCATATTCATTGCCAATAGCAGAGAGGTCATCGGCGAAGAGCCGGGGTTGCAATCGGTTGCCAATGCCATTGGCACACCGTGGCTGCGAAAGTGTTCAATTGGTGGGGCCTGCGTTTCGCGCAGGGTGTAAAAGGCGCCGGGCAGTATCACTGCAACAGAGCCAGAGGCCGCCATTGCCTCTGCATCTTGTTCATTGGCGTATTCTACATGGTCAACAGACAGCGCGCCATATCGGGCAGCCAGTAAGGTGCCACCCTGATGGCTTAGCTGTTCTGCGTGCAACTTGACTGGCAGGTCTAATTCCTGCGCTACCTTGAATACCCGCTCGATCTGTTCCGGGCCAAAGGCGATACCTTCGCAGAATCCGTCAACAGCATCTACCAGCCCCTCTGCATGTGCAGCGCGTAGTGCTGGAATGCAGACCTCGCTGATATAGTCATCATCGCGACCTTTGTATTCGGCAGGAGCCGCGTGGGCCCCAAGAAACGTGGTTTTGATGGTCACGGGGCGCAGCTTGGCCAATTGCCGCGCTGCTCGCAGCATTGTCAGTTCGGTATCGTGGTCCAGACCATATCCGGATTTCACTTCTACCACAGTGACCCCTTCAGCGATCAAAGCATCGAGACGCGGCAATGCTGAGGCCACCAAGTCATCTAATGTCGCCGCACGGGTGGCCGAAACGGTTGAAACAATACCACCGCCTGCCCGCGCCACTTCTTCGTAGCTGGCTCCGTTCAGGCGCATTTCGAACTCTTGCGCCCGATCGCCCCCAAACACCACATGGGTATGGCAATCAATTAGACCGGGCGTGACCAGTCGACCGCCCATATCCCTCACCGTCCAGTCGGCATAGATTTCGGGCAAATCAGCCGCCGCACCAACCCACCGGATCTTTCCATCGGCAACAACCACCGCTCCCGCAAGTATCATTCCGTACGGCTCGACTTCTGGTGTCATCGTGGCCACGTTTACATTGGCCAGAACATACTGGGATGTTTCTTTCATTCCGCCCTCGCAAATCTCTTGATGAGGGGAAGGTATGAGATTAACATCATTATGTCTATACATAAGAGGGTCACATGCAGACTATATTCGCCAAACGCGCCTGTACTCCTGACGGCTGGGTTCACGACTTGCGGCTGACCCACGATATGGGGCAGATCACTGCACTGCAGATCGACACAGCTGCGCAACCTGGCGATATGCTTGTCGACACCCTACTCCCCTCGCTGGGAAACCTGCATTCACATAGCTTTCAGCGGGCAATGGCAGGGATGACCGAAGTTCGAGCCGCTGGAAAGGATAGCTTCTGGACCTGGCGGAAGCTGATGTACCAATTTGTGGAGCATGTAACTCCGGAACAATACCAAGCTATAGCGGCCTTAGTGTTTATGGAGATGCAGGAAGCTGGTTATGCTTCAGTCGGTGAGTTTCACTATGTGCATCACCAACCCGGTGGGACACGGTATGGTTCGGTAAGTGAACTGAGCCAGAGGGTCTTTGCCGCTGCCAACGAAACAGGAATTGGTCTAACTCATCTGCCAGTTCTTTATAGCTATGGCGGTGCGGGTGAGGCCGAATTGGGTGGCGGTCAAAAGAGATTTGGAAACACCGTCGACCAATATAGCAATCTGGTAACTGAGACCCGACAGCTTGCAACGTCCCTTTTACCCGGCGATGCCCGAGTGGGTATCGCACCACATTCCCTTCGGGCCACCTGCCCCAATGATCTAAAAGAGGTTTTGGCACTTCAACTTGGTAACCCTGCACACATCCACATCGCAGAGCAGCCCAAAGAAGTTGCTGATGTTGAGGCTTGGCTGGGTGCAAGACCAGTAGAGTGGCTGTTACAGAATGCACCGATTGACGACACATGGTGCCTGATCCACGCCACCCATATGACCAAAGCAGAAACTCAAGGTATGGCACAGTCTGGCGCTGTGGCTGGCTTGTGTCCAATCACCGAAGCCAACCTGGGTGACGGCCCATTCAACGGCGTTGAATATCTGGCTCACGGCGGTTCTTTTGGCATTGGTTCAGATTCAAATGTACGGATTTCGCTGCCTGAAGAGCTGCGAATGCTGGAGTATTCACAGCGGTTACGTGATCTCAGTCGTAACGTAATCATCCCCGGCGAGGGCTCGGTGGGCGAAACCCTTTATCTGGGCGCGGCTGCCGGAGGCGCCCAGGCACTCGGCCGCAAGGCTGGGCAGATCGAGGTGGGCGCATTGGCAGATCTGGTAGCAATTGATAGCACCACTCCTGCACTATGCGCGCTGCGCGACGATCAGATTCTCGATGGTCTATGCTTTGCCTCCGGAGATAACCTTGTCACCGATCTATGGTCTGCGGGGCGCCACCAAGTGCAGAGCGGACGTCATGTGTCGCGCGAGGCCATTGTCACCAAATATCGTCAGGCTATCCACAGCTTGCTGTCGGCAATTTAGGTCTGCACGAAACAGATATGCAGCACCACCCCGCCATCGGATACTTCACCGGTGGCGGGACCGTTCAATACCAATCCTTCGTACTTGGAAAAACATCCAGCTGCACCAAGGTCCATCTCTCCTGCCAAGACGAATAGGGCGTGCTCTCCGACATCCGCAATCATGGTGCCTGTGGTGTGTAGATGAGCTGTTGCCTGAACCCGTCTGGGGTCGAAAATTACGTTAAAGGCCCGACATGGACCATCTGCCAGCTGCGCATCAAGCTTAAGGCCCCCATCAAACGACACAGGCTGAAATGGCTTAGCCAAAAGGGTATTGCCATCACCTGAAAGACAAAGCCCCTGTCCCGCTACTATCGTGTGGATTCGGCACAGACCTGGAAAGATCGAAAATGGGCCGTCTTTTTCGATATTCGCCAAGCTTAGCCGCCATATTAGTTCCGCCGCCTCGACACGCTGACCCAACTCATGAGTAGTTCCACCACCGTTTTTCCACTGTACCGCTGCAGATTGGTTGATAGATAGGCGCATTTGGGTTCCTTTACATTCCCACTTTAATGCAGACATAATGCCATTAAGCCAGAGCTAACTCCAGTGGTAGGGCAACCAGTGACACAACGAAAGAAAACCGGATTTCAGGATGTCCGCAACGAAGTTTTGCGGCGCATTGAAGACCGGCACTGGCCGCAGGGTGCGTTGTTGCCAACCGAACTGGAACTGGCAGCGGAGTTTGGCTGCGCCCGCGCCACCGTAAACAGGGCGCTGCGTGAGTTGGCTGATCGCGGCATAATTGATCGCAAACGTAAAAGCGGTACACGGGTGGCTATGACGCCTGTTAAGCAAGCCAAACTGGATATCGCAGTGGTCCGGCAGCAGATCGAAGAGATCAATGCGACCTACCGTTACGCATTGGTGATGCGACAGCAAATTACCGCGCCAGCTTGGCTAGCCTCGCAGGTCGGCTTGCAGGCTGGTGCACAGGTTCTACATTTGCATTGCATGCACTATGCTGACAACAGACCGTTCCAATTCGAAGAACGCTGGATCAACATCGCTGCCGTTCCTGAGGTGGCCGAAGCCGATTTCAAGGCAATTGGTCCAAATGAATGGTTACTTTCAGAAGTGCCGTTTTCAAACGCTGAAATTACCTTTCTGGCCATTGCTGCAAATGATCAAATGTCGGAATTTTTGACCTGCCCCCCGGGCGCACCACTATTCCAAATGGAACGCACCACGTGGTTTCAGCAACAACCGGTGACTTTTGTAAGAATGACTTTTCATCCCGGTTATAGGATGAGCACACAATACTGATCGCCTAGTGTAACAACAGCAGACTTTCATGTGATTTCAATGCTGGACGCGCAGAAGGGCCGTACCCCTGCCATTTTTCAATTAGATCTATGACTTCAGCCTGTGTTTCAGGATCAAAAGCACCCAGCGTTTCAGCACCAGGATGGTAGCTTTCACTCTCTAACCCGTTACCGCAGATGATCTCATGTTGATCAAAAAGCAAATGCACATAAACCACAGGTCTGCCATCGGCCTGCACGCGAATCGAACAGTCATTGACCAGGTGCTTGGCTTTGATCAGGACTTCGGACTGACCAAACAAAAGCTCCGCACGTTCTGACGCAATCATCACCCGGTGGTTAGGAGACAAGGCGATACAACGGTGATTGCCCAGCGCACCTGCAGCAAAAACGACCGGCGCGTCTGCCCCCTCGGCGCGGCGGGGGCTGCGACCAATCCAACGTAGCGGTTGTGGCCCATGATCACGTGTCTCAACCAAGCATCCGGGTTCCAGCTCTTCAACTGCTATTGGCCCTTCCACCGTATCAATCAAAGTTCCCGCGACAAAACATGCAGCCCCGGGCAGGCTTGTGTCGGTTGTAACTTCAACAATACCAACATCTGTATTTCCCAAGTCATCTGCGACCGTATAGGTGAAGGTGTTAGCTTCATCGACATCTGTGTCGTTGGAAATTGCCAACGTACCATCAGCATTCAAGGTGATCTCTTCGCCCGTTGGCAGGACCAAAGTATCACCAGAAGATACAGGATGGCCGTTGATATGGGTGATGGTTAATGACGTACCTTCTTCGCTGATATCATTGCCCAGAATGTCCAAAGTTTCTGATCCGTCTCCGGAAATGGTTAGGTCGTCATCTAATGCAATAAGTTCGACCTGAACGGAATCCCCTGCGATCAACAGGTTAGAATCATACACACCATCACCGGCGTCTGCGATGCCGATACGAATAGTGTTTTCCTCACCCGCAATCACAGGTGCCTTAAGGGTCATTGTAATAGTGAACCCGTCCATTTCGGTATTATAAGTATCGTCAGAAGCAGCATTGTCGACATAGAGGTTTTGGTTCGAACTATTGTTAATATTGTCGATGGAAATATCACCGTCACCAATGGTCAACTCCGCCTGCACGCCATTGACCCAGATACCAACAACATCATTATATCCAGCGTTCACATATTCCAGATACTCCTCCGACGAGAAGGTAATCTGCATCGTCAGGACCGAGCCTTCAGGTACAAAAGTGGCATCAAACACTGCAGCATCGAACGTTTCCATGCCCGCTAACGCGTCCAGCTCACTGGTTCCATCCAAATGGTTGTTGGTTGATGTATCAGCGCGTAAATTCGCATCTCCGGAACTATTGGTAATATCAGCAGCATTGCCGGTCGACAGAATGACACCCGTGTCAGATGGCGTGATACCTGACGCCACTGTATCGCCATTGCTATAAATTCCCGAGGCAGACTGCGCGCCTGAATAGCTAGCGTCGACGATAGAAACGCCATTGCCGAACATGGAATTAGCCATATCCATTGCAGTAGCAGTGGTATCAATTGGGAGCTCTGAAGCGATGGCCATAACAAATTCCTGATTTAATGCTTTGACCCAATTCCTAGACTACAAAAGTTTCATATTAGAAAACTGCACGACCAGGTCTGCACATTGGACTGTCCGTCGCAGACCTTTTTGGGACCCTAGTTGACCGCAGCCCCAGTACAAGGGTATGGCAGCGGCATGGAAAAGAAGAAAATATCCCGCCAGCAGGTCTACACGCTTGTCGTTCAAATCGGACGCAAAGAGGGCGACGGGCTGCCCAAAGACGCCACTGGTGCGGCTCTAATGATCTATGCCTCGGGCATCGACGAAGCCGAAGCCGTGCGTGAAACAGTTGCTATTCTAAAGCAAGCTGACACCTCACCGCTGGATGTCACCGGATATGGCACCCTGGCCGAACGTGAAGCCGAGGGTCATGAAATCGAAGATGAAGAACGCGAACTGATGCAGCGGGCTCTGGAAGAGAACTCAGTGATTGTTGCGCAGATGACCCCGTTCTTTGGCGACGAAGACAACACTGTCCACTGAATGCTTGGTACTGGTTTAGTTGCGAGACCCAAACCAATGGCGATAGATGGCATCATACGTCCCATCTTCGCGCAACGCCAAAAGGGCGCGGTTAACATCTTCGACTAAGGGCGAACCTTCCGGGAAAACAATGCCATAATTTTCTTTGAGGAACACCGCACCAACTGTACGACCAAACTGACTGCCCTGGTGAGAGCTGTAATGGCTGAGAATTGGTGCATCAAAGACCACCACTCGAATGTTACCTGCCTCAAAGGCATCCAACAGCTCGGTCAGCCCATCGAAGCTGTTATAGTCAATTTCCCGTCTATCCAGAAACCCAGCGGCTGTTGAGCCGTGGATTGTGCCCACTCGTTTTCCGTACAGGTCATTCACAGAATTGACGCTGCCATTGATGGCATCAACGGTCATCACTGCTGTGATTTTGGCTACAAAAACAGACACCACAAACAGCGACGAAACTACGAGCATCACACCAAACATACGGCCAATTGGAGTACGTGGAACCCGTTCCTCAAAACCACCATTGACCACTAGGTTCAACGCCCACCAAAACGATGGGAACCAAGCCTCTTTCAATGGTCTATCAAAGTAGGGTTGAGCCCTTCGCTCAAATCCCCACATCAGCATGCCACCACCGAGAAGCAGCACAAATGCGATTCCAATGGCTGCTGCTAAGTCCCAGGACAACAGCGCCTTAAGAAGCGACGGCTCACGCACATCCTCCGCCTGCACCATCATCTGTAGACCACTTTCAAAAATGGGATGGCTAAAATCCATCTCAGTTTCGCGGGCTGCGGTGATAGAGATATTCGCGATTGCCAAATCAGCCTGCCCGCTACGCACCAGACTGAGCATATCGGAAAACCCCTCCTGCCGACTGACGCTGTAGTTCCAGTTCAGACGTTTGGAAAGTGCTTCGAGCAGCTCCATTGAAAAACCAGTATCACCGCCACTTTCAACCATGGAAAACGGTGGTCGGGTGACGGTAGCAACCGTCAAGTTCTGCGCTGTCAGGGGCTGGCCCCAAGTCAGTAGCAGAATACAGAAATAAACAATGGATCGGAGCAAGGGGCCATTCAGATCATGGGACTACGTGGTTACCATTTTTCTTAGGCTGAACACCTTCATCAAGCAAGCGTCTCGAACTTGTCCAACTTACAGTCCAACCTTGACTGTGACACCAAAAGCCCGCTGCACAGTACTTGGTGTGTCAATGTGTTGCTGGGCCTGCGGTGCGGATCGCTCCTAAAAGTCATTTATGCGGAAGATCTACGGTGATCGCTTCCGAGTTGGTGAATTGCACCGTGTCTGATTTCACGCTACGCCAAGGCATTACAGATTTACCGGAGCCTACAGATGTCCCTGACCGACCCCGCCCACCTGACCGCTAAACTCATTCGCTGCCCGTCGGTCACCCCAATTGAAGGCGGTGCATTGGTGCTGCTGGAAGAGCTTTTAGGCAAGGCTGGATTCGTCTGCACCCGCGCCGACCGGGGTGAAGTCAGCAACCTGTTTGCGCGCTGGGGCGATAAAGGGCACCCTCGCACTTTTGGTTTTAACGGCCACACCGATGTGGTGCCCTTGGGTGATGAGGCGGCCTGGACCATGCCACCATTTGGCGCAGAGGAAAAAGACGGGTTCATGTATGGCCGCGGGGCCACTGACATGAAATCGGGGGTCGCTGCATTTGCTGCTGCAGCAATTGATTTTGTACAGTCCACGCCACCTGAAGGCGCCGTGATCCTGACCATTACAGGTGACGAAGAAGGCGAGTCCGTAGACGGCACTACCGCATTGCTAGACTATATGGCCACCGAGGGCGAAGCGATGACCGCTTGTCTGGTCGGAGAGCCCACATGTCCTGACCAAATGGGGGAAATGATCAAGATCGGCCGCCGCGGCTCGCTCACTGCCCGGTTTACAGTTGTTGGTATACAGGGGCATTCGGCATATCCGCATCGCGCTAATAACCCGCTAAACGCCATGGTAAGGCTTATGGACCAGTTGGCCAGCCACGAGTTGGACCAGGGCACTGATCACTTTGATGCATCAACATTAGCAGTTGTCACCATCGATACCGGCAATACAGCGACCAACGTGATTCCGGCGCAGGTGACCTCTGCCGTGAATATCCGTTTCAATGACGCACATTCCGGTGCGAGTTTGACTCGATGGCTTCAGGAAGAAACTGCCAAAATTGCCACTGAATTTGACTTGCAGATCAATGTAGATGTCAAAGTTTCTGGCGAAAGCTTTATTACGCCTCCCGGACCTTTGTCGGACCTTGTGGCCGCAGCCGTTGAAGCCGAATGTGGAGTAAAACCAACCCTATCAACCACCGGCGGCACCTCGGATGCACGGTTTGTAAAAAACCACTGTCCAGTTGTGGAATTTGGACTGGTTGGGCGCACCATGCACCAAGTGGATGAACGCGTTGAGGTCGCCCAAATACACCAGCTAAAAGCGGTATACAGTCGAATTTTGACAAACTTTTTCTCATAGAGACAATTTGGTTGCCTCGTACTTTGGTGATCATGCTTAAACTTCCACAAGCTGGTCGGGTGAAAACCCGACTGGGACGGGACTTAGGCATGGTGGACGCTGCCTGGTGGTTTCGCCATCAATCTGCGCGTCTGCTTCGGCGCCTGCGCGACCCACGCTGGCGCATTGTTCTTGCAGTAGCTCCAGACTGTGCTGTGCTCTCACCGGTCTGGCCAACAGACCTTCCCCGACTGGCCCAAGGCCGTGGCGATCTTGGGCAGCGCATGGCGCGGATGTTACGGAGTGCAAATGCGGGCTTGCTCGGTGGCCCCACTTGTTTGATTGGCGCCGATATCCCCGGCATCACGCGGGACCATATTGCGCGCGCGTTTAACGGTTTGGGTGATCATGATGCGGTTTTTGGACCAGCATTGGATGGCGGATATTGGCTAATAGGTTTGAAACATCCGCGTCGGCAGCCCCCGGGTTTGTTCTCAAGGGTCCGATGGTCTAGCGAACATGCTCTGGAGGACACTCTGGCCACTCTGCCAGGATATCGAATTGCTTTGACTGATCGCCTGCGCGACGTCGACACAGTTGCTGACCTGCAAAAACTTACCTAGCATTTTTGTCGATGACCTTGCTCGCACACCATGCTAGGCGGAGTTATGAGCCGTATACCTTCCAAGGCAGAAATCCTCGACTGGATTTCAGCCAACCCGACCCTCACCTCGAAACGCGACATTGCCAAAGCCTTTGGTATCAAAGGATCTGACCGTATCGACCTGAAGCGCGCCCTGAAAGAGCTAGAAGCTGAAGGTCATCTGCAAAAACGCAAGAAAAGCTACGGCGACCCGGACCGATTGCCGCCTGTTTCCGTTTTGCTGGTCAAATCACCTGATGCCGACGGCGATCTTTTTGCGCAGCCACTGGAATGGCACGGCGAAGGGGTTGAGCCAATAGTGCTGGTGCTGCCACGTGCCAGCGATCCGGCACTGGGTGAAGGTGACCGCATTCTGGCTCGCCTGACTGTGGTTCAGGAAGAAAGTCACAACTACGAAGCCCGACTAATCCGCCGTATCGGGTCAAATCCCAAACGCGTACTAGGCGTATTCCGCAAGCGATCAGAAGGTGGTCGCATTGTGCCTATCGATAAATCTGCCTCCAATGAGTGGATCGTCGCCGACGATGCCACGCACGGTGCGCGCGACGGCGAACTGGTCGAAGCAGAACAGGCTGGCCCTAAGGGTCGCATGGGTCTCCCCCGCGCCCGAATTATCGACCGACTTGGTGACCCATCGGCGCCCAAAGCAGTATCGCTAATCGCCATCCATCAACATGGTATCCCTGACGCGTTTCCTGATGCCGTTGTTGCTGAGGCTGACGCGGCCAAGCCTATGCCCTTAAAGGGCCGTGAAGACCTTCGCGACATGCCATTGGTCACCATCGATCCCTCAGATGCGCGCGACCATGACGACGCATGTTATGCGCACGCAGATGATGACCCCAAGAACCCCGGTGGTCATGTGGTCTGGGTCGCTATTGCGGATGTGGCTGCCTATGTGCGCCCAGGAACTGCATTAGATCGCGAGGCCCGCAAACGCGGTAACTCCAGCTATTTCCCCGACCGTGTTGTACCCATGCTACCAGACCGGCTTTCTGGGGATCTCTGTTCCTTACACGAAGGTGTTCCGCGTCCCTGTATCGCCGTCCGAATGCAATTGGATGCCGAAGGGAACAAGATTGCCCATAAATTTGTCCGTGGGTTAATGCGATCCGCTGCTTCGCTGCATTACGGCGAGGTGCAAGAAGCCATGGAAGGCGCACCAAATGACCGAACAGGGCCACTTCTACAAGATGTCATCAAACCGCTATACGCAGCCTATGCTGCCCTAAAAGCAGCCCGTGCCTCCCGCCAGCCGCTGGAACTGAACTTACCCGAACGTAGGATTGTTCTCGGCCAGAATGGAGCTGTCAAATCGGTCAACTTCCGCGAGCGGTTGGATGCGCACCGGCTGATCGAAGAATTCATGATTCTGGCGAATGTCGCTGCCGCTGAAACACTGATTGCCAAACGTGCACCACAGTTGTTCCGGGTCCACGAAGAACCGTCTCCAGAAAAACTAGATGCCTTGCGTGAAACCGCTGCGGCTGCAGGACTGACACTGGCCAAAGGGCAGGTTCTGCAAACGCGGCATCTGAACGCTCTTCTAAACGCCGCCGCTGGTACTGATGAAGCCGAGCTGATTAATATATCTACGTTGCGGTCCATGACCCAAGCCTATTATGGTATCGAAAACTTCGGACACTTCGGACTGGCGCTGCGCAACTATGCGCATTTCACCTCACCAATCCGCCGCTACGCAGATTTGATCGTACATCGGGCACTGGTTACCTCACATGGATGGGGTAAGGATGGGTTAGATCCAGCTGAAGTCGATAAATTGGAACAGACTGCCACCCATATTTCTGACACCGAGAGACGGTCGATGATGGCCGAAAGAGATACCACAGATCGGTATCTGGCAGCCTTTTTGTCCGAACGCGTTGGCAACGAATTCACTGGTAGAATTAATGGCATCGCCCGTTTTGGTGTTTTTGTGAAGCTTGACGAAACCGGTGCCGACGGATTGATTCCCGTACGTAGTCTGGGCCGAGAGTTCTTCCACTTTGACGCAGATGCAGGCACCCTGATGGGGTCCGATACCGGGTTGATCATTGCCATCGGCCAGCAAGTCACAGTCCGGCTAACCGAGGCCACTCCGGTGACCGGAGGTTTACAACTTGAATTGCTGACCCTTGATGACAAGCCCCTGCCCCGCAGCCGTCGAACGAGTCCTGCAGGGCGCTCAGGTGGGAAGCGTAAGGCGAGTAAGGTCAAACGGAAAACTGACAAGATCAAGCGCAAGGTCGTACGGAAAAAGCGCTGACATGGTAGGGTGCGTGCTGGCACGCACCGTCTATCCTTTTGCGGCAGGACGAAGGTGGTAGGTCAAAGCCCGCTTAATCAGCCACCCATGCCGCAGACTTTCTATCTCGCTGGCGTGATCAAATAGTATTGCCCGAGTCCCTTCTACACGATCCCAAGCCGGAAAAGTTGTGAGAAACTCGGGAATCAGCCGACTTTGGCAATGTACGAACAATCCAAACCGGGCGCCCTTAGGTACGCCCAGCCGGATTGTAGACCCCGATTTGGTTTCGGGCGTCAGGTATGCGGGCTGCCCCCAACGCAACGCCTCTTCGATCTGACCCGCTTGCGGCAGTTCCATTGCGGTATCAAAAATCAGGTCACGCAGCGCCAACAACCCCTGGCGCGCCTCGGTGTCACCAAGATCAAACGCGTCTTCAATCTTGGCACTGGGAAATGGATACTTCATGGCAAAGGAACGGCCTCTTGGAACACCCGGTTAATATAACCACTCAATTTTGGATCGCCACTGACACGACGAACAATATCTGTTTCGACCATCGTTGTTTGCAGAGCCTGCAGCATTGAAGCGACACTGAAATCGGCACTCGTAATCTGACTGCCAAACAGGAAGTCACGGTCCTTTAACAGTAACGTCACGGCTTGCAAGTCCTGATCCAATCGCGCCAAACGTTCACTGTCGCTAAACCGACCTATACCCTGAAACGCCAGCCCGCTACGGACAGACCGGCGGATTGAATTGGTTACCGGTCGACGGATTAACGCAGGTATTTCTTTGAAATATGTATCCCTAATTGTCGGCCAAACTGCGTCATTTAGCCAACGGTCTTGAACGACATGGAAGTACAAGTTGTCTTCAGCAAACCTAATGAGGAATTGAGATTGAGCCTTTTCACGCACTGACAGCCCAGGATCAAAATCCGTTCCCAATTTTTCGAGGTACTTACGAATTTCGACACTGTCTGCAACCAATCCTGCTGGTGTCCTCAGGACGGGTAGCTTGCGATGGGGCATTTTCCGCGGATCATTCAGATCTTCCCGTTGCCAGGCTTTGTTCGAATAGGCCAGAAGCAACGCCGCTTTAACGCAGAATGGGCTGAGGCTAAAAACATCGCCATTTCGAGGATAGGTTAGAAGAGTCAGCATGTATCATTTCCTATTTTGATTTCTGCCCTTCACCTAACGGGCACTAATGACAGATACTGTCATTAGGTGTAGTCAATATAAGTCATGTCCAGAACTCATCGCCTCTTCCAACTCATGCAAGCCCTGCGCCAAGGCCCCGGCCCCAAAACCGCTGCTGGCCTCGGTTTTGAAATGGGTGTATCCGCCCGCAGTATTCATCGTGATATCGCAACCCTTCGTGAAATGGGTGCGGTGATTGATGGTGCCGCCGGATATGGTTTTACGCTCATTGAAGACAATGCCCTGCCACCTATGGGCTTTCGTGATACCGAACTTGAGGCCCTAGTGCTTGGATTGCGTGAAGTGCAACAGATCGGCGACCCCGACCTAGCCGAAGCAGCAGGCGAGGCACTACGCAAGTTGCAAGGCAGGTTACCACCACGCCAGGCACATCGCTTGCGTCATTCAGTATTGGCCGCCCATCGGTTTCAGCGTCCCGAAGCACCTAAAATCAAGGTCGCAGATCTGCGCGACGCCACCTGGGAAGAATTGGAGGTTCAGTTCGACTATACCGACGCAAATGGAGCCTCTACATGTCGTCAGGTAAAGCCTTTGGGTTTGATCTATTTTGACCGCTCAACCGTGTTGATCGCTTGGTGCAACTTGAGGAGAGATTTTCGAATTTTTCGGTTGGACCGAATGTCGGAATTGCAGGTTACTACTCAAAGCTTCCGCCCACATCGGGTGGTTATGCTACGGGATGCCCTAGCCAAAATTCGAGCGGAAAGACAGGCAGCACAAGCCTCCACTCCCCCCGCTTCAAAAACGGCGGAACCCCGCGCGGCTGAAGACTGACCTCTTTTTCCACAGAGCCAGTGCGCTTACATTTCTCACGAGCAGAAAAATGAGGTGCAGAATGCACATTTGGACGTTGACCATGTTTGTGGCGTTATTCGGAACTGGTGCGGTGGCGAACGCACCAGAAATTTCTTTGACCCCAGAGGGTCGACCAATCGCTTTTGTCGAAGAACAACCCGACATCCGGATCACCCTCGTATCTACTATGCGCCCCAAACCTCGTCCCGATATCAATGCGGCCAAATCAAGTAGTGACATGTCTACAAATCATGATTTTCAGAACTGGGTAGCAAATTTTCGTAAACGCGCGACAGCTCAGGGCATTTCTCCCGCTACCTTGGATGAGGCCTTTGAAGGGGTAATTTACGATCCCGAGGTGATCCGGCGTGACCAAAATCAGTCTGAATTCACCAAAACAATCTGGCAGTATCTCGACAGCGCCGTTTCGGACAAGCGAATCGCTAGCGGAGTTACCCAACTACACAATCTGAGCAGTCGTTTGGAGGATATCGAAACCAAGTATGGAGTGGACAAGGAGGTTTTGCTGGCGGTTTGGGGAATGGAAAGTTCTTACGGCACCTATCGTGGCGACATGGACGTGGTGCGTTCCTTATCAACTCTGGCCTTTGACGGCCGCCGGGGCCGTTTCTTCGAAAGCCAGTTGATTGCAGCTCTTGAAATTCTTCAGTCCGGAGACATCCCACCACGTCAGATGACTGGAAGCTGGGCTGGAGCGATGGGTCATACACAGTTCATTCCCACTTCATACTTGGCCTATGCAGTTGATTTCACAGGTGATGGCAAACGTAACATTTGGTCAGATGACCCAACAGATGCTCTTGCTTCAACAGCAGCTTACCTAGCACGGTTCGGTTGGGTTCAGGGACAACCGTGGGGCGTTGAGGTAGTCCTGCCTGACGAATTCAACTACAGCCTAGCCAACCGTTCAATAACAAAAGATCCAGTTGATTGGGCATTGCTAGGTGTAAAGGACATCAACGGCCAACCGGTACCAAGCTATGGCCAAGCGGCTATTCTGTTGCCTGCTGGCGGTTCTGGTGCTGCCTTCATGATCTTCAAAAACTTCTCAGTGATCGAACGATACAATGCCGCAGACGCCTATGTGATTGGAGTAGGACACCTTAGTGATCGTCTTCGGGGAGGCAGACCAATTCAGGCCCAGTGGCCAACAGAGGACCGTTCGCTGACTTTTGTTGAACGCCAGGAAATGCAAAAGCTGCTGACTCGCCAAGGGTTCAGCACGCAAGGGGCAGACGGCAGGATCGGGCCCAATACTATCGCCGCAGTCCGTGCCTACCAAGTGGCTAACGGCCTGATGCCAGATGGTTATGCCTCTCTCAGCTTATTGAAGAGGTTACGATAGTTCTGGCTCCGTAGGTCTCCGTGCTCTTCGGTAAATGGAGTAGAAAACAAAAAGGCCCCGGAGCGATCCGAGGCCTTTAGCTTTGATAAGTCTAGCACCGATCAGCCAGGTGACATTCCGCGTAGGCGCTCTGAGCGGCGGCGTAGCAGTTCAAGTGTGGCGAGCAGCAACACCGAAATACCTACTAGGATAGTCGCAACCGCCAGAATTGTCGGCGAGATTTGTTCCCGTAGGCCGATAAACATCTGCCATGGAAGGGTTTTTTGACCAGCTGAGCCAACAAACAACACCACCACCACTTCATCAAATGAGGTGATAAAGGCAAACAGACCGCCGGAAATCACGCCCGGAAGGATCAACGGCATTTGTACCCGAAAGAATGTAGTAACCGGCCCAGCACCCATATTGGCTGCAGCTCGTGTCAGCGAACGGTCAAAGCCCACCAGAGTTGCAGTAACCGTGATGATCACAAAGGGAATACCCAAAACAGCGTGAGCCATGACCACACCCATATAGGTGCCTTGCAACCCAATCCGGCTGTAGAAGAAATACATCCCAGCAGCCGAAATGATCAATGGAACAATCATAGGCGAAATCAGAACCGCCATGATTGCGCGCCGAAACGGTACATGAGGCTGACTAAGGCCAATTGCTGCCAATGTGCCAAAAGTGACCGAAAGCAGAGTTGCCATCGGCGCGATTTTGACCGAATTCCACAGCGCGTTCTGCCAGTCCTGATTGCTGAAGAAGTCTTGATAATGTTTCAGCGAGAAGCCAGCAGGATCAAACCGAAGCATTTCTGGGGTGAAGGTGAAGAAATCCTGAGAGTTGAAGCTAAGCGGCATAACCACCAAGATCGGTGTGATCAGGAAGACAAAAATTACGCCACATATTACACGAAACGTATAGTACCACAGGACCTGACCAGAGGTCAGATAAGGCGCAAGGTGGGCGCGATAGCGCGAAGTTGCCAGCCAGAAGATGAACCATCCGGCAAACCATCCGAAAAACACGCCAAGCACTGCAGCAGGTAGGCCCGCAGTCGCAAACCCTGCGACCACGAAAGCAGCGGCCAAAGCCCAACGGATTTGGTTTTCCTTGTTCGTCATCATGGTGAAAGCAAAGCCCAGCAGTGCCATCAGGACTGCGCCAACAAGCATTCCCATCGGACCTGAACCTTGAGACGTTCCGATAAACAGGCCAAAGAAGGCCCCTGACCCGGCGGCTACCGCAGCAACAAATCCGGGAGTTTGGTTTTCTACAGGTGTTAGAGCCATCTGTTTTATCCCAGTTTCACATTGTCGATGCCGACAATTTTGTCATAGGCCCAGTACAGGACCAGAACCACCGCCAGCAGGATAGCACCCAACGCCGCAGCCAGACCCCAGTTGAGCGAGGACGAGATGTGGAAGGCAATCCGGTTGGAAATGAAGACACCTTTGGTACCACCAACCAATTCGGGCGTGATGTAGTACCCGATGGAAAGGATGAACACGAGAATCGAACCCGCACCAATGCCTGGAATGGACTGAGGGAAATAGACCCGCCAGAACGCTGTCCAGTTTGTCGCGCCAAGCGATTTGGCAGCTCGCAGGTAGGTTGGTTTGATCGTCTGCATCACCGAGTACATCGGCAGGATCATGAACGGCAACAAGATGTGGGTCATCGCCACGATTGTGCCGAACTGGTTATTGATCATGACCAGGCGCGCATCATCCGCGACCAAGCCCAGCCAGACTAGTGTTTCGTTGATCACACCCTGCTGCTGCAACATCACTTTCCAAGCCGAGGTCCGCACCAAAAGCGAGGTCCAGAACGGAAGTAGGACAAGGATCATCAGTAAATTTGCACTACGGGCAGGCAGGTTTGCCAGTATCCAAGCAACGGGATAGGCTAGAACGATACAGCTAATGGTAATGACCATCGACATGAACATCGTACGCTTGAATAGCAACCAATAGATCTGCTCATCCTCAGGGCGCCACTCAGGACCATCAGCCCCTTTTTGTAGATCAGCAGCGTTAAGGAAGTAGCCGTTTGTGAACTTGGGCGAGTAAGTCTGAATGGTGCGCCAAACGTCTGGATCGCCCCAACCTTTGTGGATTTTTAAAAATTGTTCCTTAAATGGGCCGTCATTTTCGACATCCCATTTTTTGACCTTACGCCCTGCTTTACGGAACAACGACGAGATCCCCGGTGTTTCATAATTCAGGCGCGAGCCAACGCGTGTGTGCAGTTTAGCTTCTGCAGCGATCTGTAGATCCGCTGCCAAAGCGGTAAAAACTTCTTCGCCGGGGGCTTCGCCACTGTTGGCGTCCCAGTCCCTAAGTGCCACAACTGTGCGCGGCAATGTCTTAGAAACAATGTCGTTCTCAACCGACCGGAACAGCATGTCCCCAATCGGCATAATGAAAGTCAGCATAACAAACAGTAGCAGAGGTGCGATCAGCAACAATGCGCGGATTTTCTGTCGCCGCAGTGCGCGGGCCAAGCTGCGCTTCAGCGGTGTGCCATCAGCAGCCAGAACCGAACCGTTTTGAGTGGTGTCGCTCATGTCGGGGTCCCCGTCGGTTTTTTTTGGTGGGGAGGGGCCTACCTACCGTGCAGGCACGCCCCGTCCCGATGTCAACTCAAGTGGAAATTACTTGGCCAACCATGCCTGGAATTTCGCATCCAGATCGTCACGGTTGTCTGCCCACCATTCGTAGTCATAGGTGTGCACGTTAGTCGCGTTTGCTGGATCTGTTGGCATGTGCGGCGCCATTTCGATGCCCAGTTCCGCGTGCTTACCAACCAGTGGTGCCGAAGAAGCACGAGCCGGACCGTACGAGATGTACTTGGCCTGGTCAGCCAAACGCTGAGTGTCTGTTGCGTAGTTGAGGTAGTGCAGAGCACGAGCTTTACGCTCAGGGCTAAGACCTGCTGGAATGATCCAACCGTCCAAGTCAAACGACTGCATGTCCCACAGCATTCCGATTGGCTGATCCTGCTCAGCAATTGCCGAGAACAGACGACCGTTGAAGGTCGAACCCATTACAACTTCGCCGTCAGCCAAAAGCTGTGGAGTTTCTGCGCCAGCAGTCCACCAGACAACCTGGTCTTTGATGGTGTCGAGCTTGGCCAGGCCACGGGCAACACCTTCTTTGGTACCCAGAACGTCATAAAGATCGTCTTTGGCAACGCCGTCGCAGTACAGGGCCCATTCCATGTTATCGATTGGGCGCTTTTGCAGCGAACGCTTACCTGGATAAGCTTCGAGGTCAAAAATGGCACAAACCGAAGTTGGAGCAGTGTCACCAACCAAATCGGTGCGGTAACCGAACGTGGTCGAATACACGATCTGAGGAACGAAACACTCGGAAACGATCAGGTCGCCAAAGTCTTCGGAGGCTGGGGTTCCATCAGGTGCAGCAGCCAGGACTTCGTCGTGGTCGATTTCATCAGCAAGACCTTCGTCACACAGACGCATCGCATCTGATGCAACAACATCAACAACATCCCAAGTAACATTGCCAGCTTCGTTCATCGCACGAATTTTGGCCACAGCTTCTGCTGAGCTTTCATCGTTGATGATCTTTACGCCAGTTTCAGCGGAATAGGGGTCATGATAAGCGTTTTTCTGTGACGCGGAATAAGAACCGCCCCAAGATACGATGGTCAGTTCATTGGCCATGTCTTCGGCCATTGCCATCGGCGCGCAAAGCGCGGTCGATGCCACTAGGGCAGACAGTTTGGTGAGTTTCATTTGGACTCTCTCCTTGTTAAATCTTGTTCGTATATTTATTGGCTCCCGGTCGTTGTTCGCCGGGAGTTCAGCCATTTCTGGATTAAGCGTCCAGTGCACGGCAATCTTCAGCCAGCCAACCAATTTCTATCTCTTGGCCGGGAGTCAGACGCACTTGATCAGGTGCGTTTCGGGTTTTGACAAAGAAGTCGTCTTTGCCTGCAACCCGCAAGCGGGTACGGAAGATGTCGCCCATGTAAATGAACTCCATCACCTCCGCTTTGAGAGTATGGGCGCCTTCTGGCATCCGCTCTTTATTGAACTCGACACGTTCAGGTCGGATGGAAACACGGGTACGTTCGCCGGGTTGGGAAACATTGACCGGCTTCGCGTCGATCAGATCACCGTTATCCAGCTGGACCAGGGCAACGCCGCCGTTGATCTCTTTCACCACACCTTCGAGAGTGTTATTCTCACCAATAAACTGAGCAACAAAGCTATTCTGAGGCTCTTCGTACAGTTTATCTGGTGGAGCCAGTTGCTGGATGCGGCCATCTTCAAACACAGCAACCCGATCTGACATCGTCAGCGCTTCGGTTTGGTCGTGGGTCACATAAACCACGGTAATCCCCAGACGATGCGCAAGGTGGGTGATTTCAAACTGCATTTTTTCGCGCAGCTGCTTGTCCAGTGCGCCCAGCGGTTCATCCATCAAAACCAATTCAGGTTCAAAAACCAGTGCACGCGCAAGTGCGATCCGCTGTTGCTGACCACCAGACAGTTGGGCCGGACGGCGGCCGCCAAAGGCGCCCATTTCAACCATATCCAATGCCCGCATCACTTTTTCTTCGCGCTCGGACTTGCCCATTTTGCGCACTTCCAGAGGAAAGCTAAGGTTCTCTGCAATGGTCATGTGAGGAAACAAGGCGTAGTTTTGGAACACCATGCCAATACCGCGCTTGTGCGGTGGGATGTTGTTGATTGAAGTACCGCCCAGACGAATATCGCCATGAGTAGCAGTTTCAAAACCAGCAAGCATCATCAGGCAAGTCGTTTTGCCCGAACCTGATGGCCCAAGCATTGTTAAAAATTCGCCCTTGGGCATGGATAAATTAAGATCTTTAACGACAAGATTCTCGCCGTCGTAACTCTTTTGGACACGTTCGAACTCTACGAACGCATCATGGTTTGACGCATCAGCCAAATCACACTCCCTGGTTTTTACGGTCCGGCAGATTGGCTCTGCACTTGTCGTATTATATGTAAACATACCTGTTCATTGGTATGCAACCGGATGATCCGATTATTATTTTAGGTACCACGTAGCTTTGCATTGCCCCGATAGCGCCTGAATTCTCTATGTTTGCGCCCTTTTTTCAAAATGAACAATTGAATTTTTGCGTGACCATACCAACGAGGCGACAAACGCCCTCCATTCGAGAAACAAAATGAAGGGCGCTTATTTTTTGCTCACGGTAGAAAAACTCAATGCGAACGGCTTTTAGCCAGCGCTAAGCAGATCTCGCTTTTGCAACTCAGCGTAACATTCATCCAGCGCCTTACGAGCGCGAGAAATCAACATGTCAATTTCTGCAGGAGTGATCACCAACGGTGGCGAGATGATCATTCTGTCACCGACATGACGCATCACCAGATTGTTGGCAAAGCATCGCTCACGACATATGAACCCAGCAGTACCAGCTTCGGCAAAGGGAGCGCGGCTATCTTTGTTCGGAACCAGAGCGATGGAACCCATCATCCCAACTATTTTCGCTTCACCGACCAATGGGTGGTCAGTTAGAGCTTCCCACTTTTCCTTGAGGTAAGGCGCCGCCACGTCGCGTACATGGTCAACAATGCCCTCCTCTTCCAGTATACGCAGGTTTTCCAGTGCAACTGCTGCTGCAACCGGATGACCCGAATAGGTGTATCCGTGGTTGAATTCACCAGCACCAATGACTGCTGCAACGTCATCACTGACAACTGAACCTCCAATTGGCGCATAGCCCGAGCTAAGCCCTTTCGCGATGGTCATGATGTCGGGACGGATGCCCATTGTCTGGCACCCAAACCAGTTGCCTGTACGGCCAAATCCGCAAATCACCTCATCCGCAATCAACAGGATCTCATACTTATCGCAGATCCGTTGAATTTCCGGCCAATAGCTGGCGGGCGGTACAATTACTCCGCCAGCACCTTGTACGGGCTCTGCTATGAAGGCAGCGACGCGCTCCTCGCCCAACTCCAGAATCGCCTTTTCGAGCTCTTGGGCACGCAGCAAACCGAACTCTTCGGGATCCATATCCCCCCCTTCGGCCCACCAATGCGGCTGTTCGATGTGGTGGATATCCGGGATCGGAAGTCCACCCTGCGCATGCATGCCACTCATGCCGCCCAATGAACCACTGCCTACGGACGAGCCGTGGTACGCGTTATTGCGGCTGATGATGACTGACTTGGTTGGCTTGCCCTTTTCCGCCCAGTAGTGGCGCACCATGCGGATATTGGTGTCATTTGCTTCAGAACCGGAGCCAGCAAAAAAGACGTGGTTCAAATCACCGGGCGCCAGTTCGGCAATTTTTGCGGCTAACGCAATCACCGGCGCATGGGTGGTCATGAAAAAGGTATTATAATAAGGCAGTTCGCGCATCTGACGTGCCGCGACATCAGCCAACTCATCACGGCCATAGCCGATGTTCACACACCAAAGGCCGGCCATTGCGTCGAGGATCTCATTACCTTCACTATCGGTCAGGGTGATGCCGCTCGCACGGGTAATGACGCGCGCACCCTTATCGGCCAGCTCGGCGTTGGCTGTAAACGGGTGCATATGGTGAGCCGCATCCAAGGCCTGCAGTTCGGCGGTGGGCAAATGATTGGTGATTGCGTTCATCAGATGAACTCCTATTTCAGAGACTGCCCCAAGAATATGATCAAATTATCCAGAGTCAATCGAATCAGTTACCTTCATCCAGACCCAGACTCACCTGCTCCATGCCCTGCGCAACGTCACGTCCCATCGCCAAAGCTGCCAATTCAGAATCTGCCTTTCGTAATGCTTCAAGAATGTCCTTGTGTCGGTCTGGGAAACTCTGGGTTCCGAAGCGTCCGCAAACCACGCGGAGAGACGGCCCAAATCGAAGCCAAAGTCGATCCGCTAGGTCCGTCAGGACTGGGGCATCCGCATGGCTATAGAGTACAGTATGGAAGCGATAGTTTTGGGCTAGATAACCCGCCACATCTCCCGTCGAAATAGCCCGATCCAGCGCATCATCTATCGCCTGTAGCTCTAGTATATCTTCAGATGATACACGTGAGGTGGCGCGGCGTGCAATCTCACATTCTATTGTTTTTCTTGCATATTTTAACTCGTCTATATCGCTGGCACATAGGATCGGAACTGATACACGGCGATTGCCTTGAAAGACCAATGCACCATCTGAAATCAACCTTCTGATCGCCTCACGGACCGGCGTCATTCCAACGTTCAGAGATCCTGTCAAACCCTGGATTGTGACGGCCTGACCGGGTGCAAAATCACCAAACAGAATCTGCTTACGCAATGTTTGATAAACTGTCTCATGTGCGGGGGCTTTGGCCCCACTACCCGACGCCTCTGAGGGCTGACTATTGGGTGGTCTCACAGTAGCGTTTCCTTCTCAATTTTGACCAGCTTGCGCGAAATTGCCGGTAGTGGAAACATAAACACTATTGCCGAAAGAGGCAAAACTTGATCAAATCCTTCCAGCCGGATCGCAAAACCGGCACGCACAGGGAGATACTCATGACACTCAAAACGATGACATTGACCGCCATCGTCGCTCTGAGCAGCGCTGCTGCCACCGCCGAAGAGGTCCGCGTTTACAACTGGTCCGACTATATCGACGAAGAGTTGTTGACCAAGTTTGAAGCAGAAACAGGCATCAAGCTGATTTATGACGTGTTCGACAGTAACGAGGTGCTAGAGACCAAAATGCTTGCGGGCGGCTCCGGTTATGATGTTGTAGTGCCATCTGGCACGTTCCTACAGCGTCAAATCATCGCCGGCGCGTTCCAACCGCTTGATATGGCCAAACTGTCAAACTCTGAAAACATGTGGGATGTAATCGAAAAACGCACTGCCCAATACGACCCCGACAATGCACATTCGATCAACTACATGTGGGGCACCACCGGCATCGGCATCAACACAGCCAAGGTAGCAGAAGCCCTGGGTGATGACGCGCCGGTTGGGTCGCTATCGTTAGTATTCGATCCGGCAAATATGGAAAAGCTGGCGAATTGCGGCGTGCATTTTCTGGACGCTCCATCCGAAATCATTCCGGCCGCTCTAGCTTACATCGGTGAAGACCCCGACAGCCAGGACCCGGATGTAATTGCCAAAGCCGAACCCGTTCTATCGGCAATACGTCCCTATGTACAAAAATTCCACAGCTCGGAATACATCAATGCTCTGGCCAATGGCGACATCTGTGTAGCGATCGGCTGGTCTGGTGACATCCTTCAGGCTCGTGATCGTGCTGCCGAGGCCGATAATGGGGTCGAGATTGCCTATAATGCCCCCAGTGAAGGCGCACTAATGTGGTTTGACCAAATGGCCATTCCCGTGGACGCACCTAACCCCGAAGCAGCCCACAAGTTCCTGAACTTTATCATGGACGCAGGTAACATGGCTGCTGCATCCAACTACGTCTATTACGCCAACGGCAACAAGGCGAGCCAACCGATGCTGGAGGAAGACGTGATCGGTGATCCAGCTATCTATCCAGACGAAGCGACGTTGCAGAACCTGTACACCACCCGCCCCTACCCGGTCAAAGTACAGCGCAAAGTCACTCGCATGTGGACCAAGATCAAATCCGGCATCTAATTCGGATTGCAAAATACGGCAGGGCACTTTTTTGTGCCCTGCCGCACTAACTGCACCAAATAATGCGCAGGATTCTGTGCGCGCAGGAAGGGACCTGGCTTGACTACTGTTGAATTCGAACCCTGGGACGATCCGCAGGAAAAACCGCTGATCCATTTCCAGAACGTTACCAAAAAATTTGGTGAATTTACGGCCATCGATAATCTGACAATCGATATTTATGAGCGCGAATTCTATGCGCTTCTGGGGCCATCTGGCTGTGGTAAAACCACCCTAATGCGGATGCTTGCGGGGTTTGAAACGCCCACAACTGGTAAAATACTACTCGCCGGTCAGGACATCGCTCCAGTTCCACCGAACAAGCGCGCCACCAATATGATGTTCCAGTCCTATGCCCTGTTTCCACACCTCTCAATATGGGAAAATATTGCCTTTGGTTTGAAACGCGAAGGTATGGCCAAACCTGACATCAACAACCGCGTTGACGAAATGCTACGGCTAACCCGTCTTGAACAATTTGCCCGCCGCAAGCCACATCAAATTTCGGGAGGTCAGCGTCAAAGGGTGGCACTTGCACGCTCTTTGGCCAAAGCTCCCAAGCTACTGTTGCTCGATGAACCTTTAGGTGCGCTTGACAAAAAGCTGCGCCAGGAAACTCAGTTTGAACTGATGGATATTCAAGAGAAAACCGGCACAACCTTTGTGATCGTCACGCACGACCAGGAAGAAGCGATGACAGTTGCCAGTCGGGTGGCAGTTATGGACCACGGCAAGATCATCCAAGTGGCAACACCTGATCGGATTTATGAAACACCAAACTCCGTCTATGTTGCTGATTTTATTGGAGACGTAAACATCATTGAGGGCACCACCAGTACCATTGGTGAAGATACATATGCGATCGGTTGGGCTGATGGCCTGGCGCCATTGAATGCAACCTCAAGCACGGCATTCTCAGACGGGCAGAAATGCCACTTGGCGATCCGTCCAGAAAAGGTCGCGATTTCAACTGACAAACCTGAAGGTGCCGCCAATGCGGTTCAGGGTAGAGTTCTCGACATTGCCTATCTCGGCAATATCTCAACCTACCATGTCGAACTGCTTTCGGGAGAGGTGATTAAGGCGCAGGCTGCAAACACCCGGCGGATATCGCGCCGCAGCTATACATGGGAAGACACTGTCTGGCTGTCCTGGACCGCCACGGCAGGCGTTCTACTGGCAAGTTGATGCGTCGCTTTTTCCTGATCGCCCCGCCCTTTGCCTGGCTGTTGCTGCTATTTTTAGTGCCATTTGTGATTGTGGTAAAAATTTCACTGTCCGACGCAGCATTGGCAATCCCACCCTATGTACCGAAATTCAGTTGGGCAGAAGGGATAGGAACTTACTTCGGCCAGTTGGATTTTGAAAATTTCACCTTCCTGACCGAAGATGACCTGTATTGGAAGGCCTATCTCAGCTCCCTCAAGATCGCGACTGTGTCGACGATTCTGACTTTATTGGTGGGCTATCCGATGGCCTACGGGATGGCACGAGCATCTTCGGAGTGGCGCCCTACCCTGATGATGTTGGTTATCCTGCCCTTTTGGACTTCTTTCCTAATTCGGGTCTATGCATGGATGGGTATTCTCAGCAACGAGGGTTTTTTGAATCAATTCCTGCTCTGGGCCGGCATCATCGATACGCCGCTCATTATTCTCAACACCAATACCGCCGTCTATATTGGCATTGTCTACACCTACCTGCCTTTCATGATTCTACCGATTTTTTCAGCCTTGGAGCGCCTGGATGGATCACTGATTGAGGCTGCAGAAGATTTGGGTTGTTCCAGGTTGACCGCGTTTTGGTTGGTAACAATTCCACTGTCAAAAACCGGCATTATTGCAGGGTGCTTCCTGGTATTCATTCCGACGCTTGGTGAATTTGTGATCCCATCCCTACTGGGCGGCTCTAACTCGCTAATGATCGGCAAAGTTTTGTGGGAAGAGTTCTTCTCAAATCGGGACTGGCCAGTGGCAAGCGCTGTAGCAGTGATTCTCCTGCTGATCTTGATCATCCCCATCGTACTGTTCCAACGCAATCAGCAGAAGCAGCAGGAGGCCGAGCAATGAACAAAACGAGCTGGTTTAATGTAGTCTCGCTGACTCTTGGGTTCGCCTTTCTCTATATCCCAATGATCATTCTGATCATTTTTAGCTTCAACGAAAGCAAGCTGGTCACTGTCTGGGCTGGATTTTCGACCAAATGGTATGGTGAACTGCTTCATAACGAAGCGTTTCTTAACGCTGCCTGGGTGACCATCAAAGTCGCCGTATTTTCGTCAACCATTGCAACGGTGCTGGGCACAATGGCCGCGTATGTACTGGTACGTGGTGGCCGTTTCATGGGCCGGACGCTATTTTCTGGCATGATTTACGCGCCGCTGGTGATGCCAGAAGTGATAACCGGCCTCTCCCTATTGTTGTTGTTCATCGGCATTGGTCTCGATCGCGGCGTTCTGACTATTGTACTGGCCCATAGTACATTTTCGATGTGCTATGTCTCTGTCGTGGTATCGTCTCGGCTTGTAACGTTTGATCGCTCTCTGGAAGAAGCGGCATTGGACCTTGGCTGTTCAGCAGCCCAAGCATTCCGGTTGGTCACTCTACCGATCATTGCTCCGGCAGTAATTTCGGGCTGGTTGTTGGCGTTCACCTTGTCACTCGATGATCTGGTGATTGCTTCATTTACCACAGGACCTTCGGCAACGACTTTACCCATCCGCATTTTCTCCGCCGTACGACTAGGCGTCTCTCCAGAAATAAATGCGCTGTCGACCATTATGATTGCGATTGTCACATTCGGCGTAATCACTGCCTCTTTGATCACCAAACATCAAATGGTGCGGCAAAAACGTGAAGAACAGGAAGCGGTGCGCGGCTAATGCGGCGGATCTATCCCGATTACGCTTATGGGTCCGGCCCACGAGATAATTGCTGGTGGGATAAAACCATCGAAGCGCCAGACTGGCCAGAGCAGCGAGGTGAGGAAAAGGTCGATGTCGCAATTGTAGGCGGTGGTTTTACTGGCTTATCAGCTGCATTGCACTTGGCTCAAGACGGCACCAACGTTGCCGTTTTAGAGGCCGAATCTCCTGGCTGGGGCGCATCAGGGCGCAATGGTGGATTTTGTTGTTTGGGTGGCTCCAAGCTGCGCGGTACCACACTCCGTCGTCGGTTCGGCATTGAAGCAGCTGAAACCTACGAGGCGAGTGAGGTGGCTGCTGTTAATTTGGTCCGGCAGTTGCTCGACACGTACGGCATTGAAGCTGAAACGCATTCACACGGCGAAACTCAATTGGCACATTCACCCAAAGCGATGACCCGCTTGAGGGCCGAAGCCCATGCAATGGCTCAGGCTGGCGAACCAGTCGAGTTTCTTGAGAAGCATCAACTGGCCGAGCATGGGCTAAATGGCCCTTTTTATGGGGCACTCACCACACCTGTTGGCTTTGGTATGAACCCTCGGAAATACCTGTTCGGCTTGGCTCAGGCCGCCAAATCAGCGGGCGCAAACCTATTTCAACATAGCCCTGCCATCAAAATCACCAAACAAGGTGAGAGCTTTGTAGTCACAACCCCAAATGGCATATTGCGTGCTGGGCAGGTGGTTATCGCCACCAATGGCTATTCGTCAGAGGATCTTCCACCTTGGTTGGCGGGGCGCTATATGCCCACCCAGTCCACCGCAATGGTGACACGCGTGCTGACTGAAAACGAGCTTCAAGCACAGGGCTGGTTCAGCGATCAGATGGCTTATGACAGTCGAAACCTGTTGCATTACTTCAGACTGATGCCCAACCGCAGATTTTTGTTTGGGATGCGCGGAGGGCTGATGTCATCTGTTCGGGCTGAAACTTCAATTCGTCGTCACTTACGCCATGACTTCGAAAAGATGTTTCCCGCCTGGGGCTCTGTTGAAACCACCCACTGCTGGTCGGGAATGGTCTGCTTGTCACGCAATTTGGTACCCTATGTGGGGCCAGTACCTGAAATGCCAGGTATGTTTGCCGGATTATGCTATCACGGCAACGGCGTTGCGATGGGCACTTATACCGGTCATTTGTTGGCAAATTTAGTACAGGGGCGAGTCCCCGATATGCCCTATTCCAAAGTGGTCCAATCTATGCCGAAATTTCCGTTGGGACGGGCCCGGCGGCTATTGATGCCGCCAGCCTATGTTGCATTAGGGCTGATGGATTGAAGCGCATCCAGCTCTAGAAGCATTGCCTCTTGGTCTCGGTTACCGCCCAATTCTGCTTTCCACTGGCAATAGGCAGCCATTCTCCAATGAAACCAAGGCCTTAAAGACTTCAACCGCTCCACCACGCGCCGGTCTGGATACGCCGCAACAAAATCGTTTTCTTCTGCCTGGGTAAGTGGGCGCCCGCGATACAGAAGCTGCATCGCAGGGGAGAGAAATAGAGCTAGATCCTCTGCTGGATCACCGAGTTGAGGACACTGCCAATCGATCAGGGTTAGGGTACCATCATGTTCCAGCAGATTACCCGGTACCGGATCACCATGAATTAGTGTTCGTTTTTCAAGCGGGGCAACTTGTCCAACTGGCGCCAAGTGCTGCAGGTGCGCTGTGGTATTGCAACGCGCCATAATTTCCCGCGTTTGCGCCGTTAGGTCAGTACTTCCATTGCATCCGTCGGGCAAATCAGCAAATCTAGGTTGGTCATGTAGTCGCCCCAACAGTTGAGCAACATGAGGTGTTCCCGTTTGCCAGATGGAACCCTCAATATGAGAGTATGCCAGCCAGTGATGACCTTTAAACACCCCGGCATCCAGAAGCCGCGGCACCATTCCCGTGCCCGCCAGGGCAGATAAACTAGCCCTTTCGCGCTTAGGATCGTTGGCAAACAAAGGATTTTCGCCGTGCTTCAGATACAGTTTGACGACAATCTCACTCGCTCGCCAAACACAGTTTGACCGCCCCCCGGACAATCGTTCGGGATTTTCAACTTCCAGTCCACGCAATTGCAAATGCGCAAAAAGATCAGTTTCGTTCTGAGTGGTCAGTGGTTGCAGGGCAGGCTCCGATCAGCACCTCCCTGAATTCAGGAAAGCAAAGGTATTCGGAACGCCCTTGCTTCAGCCAGAACTGGTTGGGTTACGCAAAGCCGTCACCGACGAGGCCAAAATCGCCGACCCGCCCTGAAGGATCAAGACCACATCGTTACCCTGCATCTGAGTTTCTTGGACGCGAGTGTAAACTTCTGCAGTTTCAGACATTATGACTTCACCATTGTTGATGCTTTCAACCGTGAACGTATAGTTTCCAGAAGCAAATGGGTCGCCTTCATCGTTCCGGCCGTTCCACTGATAGGGATCCGCGGAAACTGGCAAGGGGACACGTTGCACTTCGTTGCCGTCAGAATCATTAACCACCAACTGAACAGTATCAGAGGCAGCAGCCGGATTCGGTGCGACTGTAATTGGTGTCGAACCATCGAAGTGGGCTGGCGCAGTAGCCCGTGCTTCCATCCCAACCCAGCCAGACATCGCAGCCATATTGGCTAAGCCCATTTGCTGAGCCATTGCTTCCAACAATGTATTGCTTTCAACTTGCTGTTCCACCATCGAAAACTGAGCAAGCTGGGCGGCATATTCAGACGAATCCATCGGTTCCAATGGGTCCTGATAGCGCGCTTGTGCGGTCAGCATCTTCAGAAAGGTTTCGTAATCAGACGATGACGCATCCGTGACGGTTGAATTTGAAGCTGTAGACTGTTGCGCTGCTTGTGTGGCTGAACTTACTGCTGTTGGCATTGATTTATATCCTCATATCCAGCCCGGTTTCACCCAGGCGAAGGTTTTTCTGTGCCGGTTCCGGAATGTTGTTAGCGAGTGGATCAGTATCGCTCGCTTCAGATGACCCGCCGCCGAACGAAGCGCCTTGTTCGGCTCCCTCGCCCATCTGGCCAGCGAAGCCCTCACCACCAAATTCAAAGGAAATGTCCTCAAATCCCATTTGGCGAAACTCGTCAGCGAGCTCGTTGATATGGCGGCGCATCATATCGCCGGTTTCGGGCCGCTCAGTCGTTATCATCACAATCACCGACGAATCAGTGGTTGTTACACGCATTTTCACTCGACCCAATTCTTCTGGGTTAAGGGCAACATCAATATTGCGCTCTCCCTTAGTTGCCAGGGCCGTTGCGAGTTGAGCCGCCACCAGGCGCGGAGTTTCCGGGCGGTGCGCAGTACCCGGACTCATCACTGCCTCAGTAAGTAATTGAGACAGCCCAGCGGGCTCCGACGACAGAGGGTCCAACATTAGGTTCTTGTTGAAATGATCCAACAAAACCTCGGCATCACTGATTGCAGCTTGCCCGGCTATCGAGGGCTGCGCAGCAACAGCATTTTGGGTCACAACGATGTTTGTCGGCGCAGTTGGCTGGCGGGACGACTTATCACCGGTAGTAACCTCCACACCGTCAGCTGATTGTGCAAAACGCCTTTGCCGCGGAGACTCTGTCTCGACTGTATCTGAGTTCTTTGTAATCGTTGGAAACGATCGAACCTCTCCAGTTTGTTGGGCGGAATTGACGGTTGCCGTCGGTCTTTCTTGCACCAGTCGGTTTCTAATCCGGTCCATGTTTTGTTGTTGCTGCTCTGCTGCAACATTGGGCTTTTCCGCTTGATGCGCATTGGTTGCTGACTGGGCCGTAGCCAATTGCAGCTCTGCAATGCTGCGATGTCCCGACTGCCGAGTTGCATCTTGCCGCACAACTTGTTCTGGCTTCGGCTCAACCGCGTCACCTTCGTCCGACCCTGAACCGGCAACCGACGCTGGCGCTGGCGTAGATGTAGCAGCCGTCTGTACAGTTCCTAAGCCCTTGCTGGTTGTATCTCCGGCGGTATCAGGTTGCTTTCCAGCCTCAACCGCCAATGCGGACGCAGAAGCGGAACGAGCCACTGCTGATGGCGAATGCTCTTGAGTTGCGACAAATGGCACTGCACTCTCGGAACCCTCGGCACCAGTATCATCTGCATCAGATTTAGATTCTGCTAGATCACTTGCACCTGCGCCGTCACCCTTCGGCGAATCAGCAGTTTCATCAATTTTGGGCGTTATCGGCAGGCCTGTCTCAGGATCAAGAGCTTCTGGCTGAACCTCATCCCCAGTAATAGTCTGATCTTTTTCGGTTTTTGAATAATAGTTTTGAAAATCCGCACCAGTACTGGCCGAATTTGACTTTGGCGCAACTGAACTTTTGACCACATCAAAAGCCGTTCCTGATTGTATATGTTTAAGCATGTTGTTCCGGACATTCTATCTCGACCCCTCCTTAATTACACAAACCGGTTACGGTAATTTTAACCGGTTATGGCGCAGTCTAAGAAAAATCGAAGCAATTCGTAGATATTCACGCGGAGACGCCCAATGCCCAATCTTACTGCCTCTATTTCGCCCTCTATGCAGACTTCGCTTCAGCCAGTGCCTGATCGGCAAGACCCTTTGCGTAAAGCTGCACAACAGCTGGAAGCAACGTTTCTTGCGGAAATGTTGAAGTCAGCCGGGCTGGGTGAAAGTCGCGAATCGTTTGGTGGCGGCTCTGGTGAAGACCAGTTTTCAACATTTCTAGTCCGCGCTCAGGCGGAACAAATGGCGCAGGCCGGCGGCATTGGCTTAGCCGAATCGCTCTACAACTCTATGAAGGAGGCTCAAAATGACTGACCAAAACCCACAGACCCTGATCAATGACCTTGATTCAATCCTAGACCAAGAACGCCAAGCTCTAGTCAACGGTGACCTGACAAAACTGAGTGGATTGATTGCTAAAAAGGAAACTCTGATTACTGATCTGAACGCGATCGGTGAATTGGAGCGCGAAACATTATCGCAGGTCCAAGGCAAAGTTTCTCGTAACCAGGTTCTTCTGGATAGCGCTATGGAAGGGATCCGTGCGGTTGCTACCCGTATGGCCGAGCTACGTCGCGTACGCAAAGGTTTGGATGTATATGACAAAGCAGGTCGTAGAACTCGCTATGGTACCCGTGGCAGTGTCAGTTTGGAAAAGCGCGCTTAATCCCAGCAATTTTGCAAAAAATTCTAAGGAAGCCTTTTTTGAGATTAGCACTCTCTTAGCACCTATCAGGCCAGTGTGTTCCTGCACCTCGATGACGGGGTGGCGCGAACGCTAGAGGCCGAACGCACCAGTCAGAATGACATCAAACCATGCCCCAACGGGGCAAGATATGATGGGGCCAAAGTGCCCTGCAATCAAAGGATAGTATCTATGACCAGCATTCTGACAAACAATGGTGCAATGGTTGCTCTGCAGACTCTGCAGTCAGTCAACGACAACCTGACCACTGCTCAGAACGAAATCTCCACTGGTAAGCGGGTTGGATCCGCCAGCGACAACGCCGCTGTTTGGGCAATTTCCAAAACAATGGAATCCGATATCGCAGGTTTCGAAGCCATCTCCGAAAGCCTGGCAGTTGGTGAAGCCACTGTTTCGGTTGCTTCGGCCGGTGCTGAACAGATCGTGGAAAAACTAACTGAAATCAAAGAACTGATCGTCTCAGCGCAGTCTGAAAACGTCGACCACACCAAGATCCAAAACGACATTGATGCAAAGGCTGCACAGGTTGCTGCCATTATCGGTGCTGCACAGTTCAATGGTGCCAACCTTCTGGCTGCTGACGTTGATGGCAACGGCGCAACATCATTGGGTGTTCTGGCATCACTGGATCGGGTTGGTGCTACGGGTACACCAACAGCAACTGAAATCACTGTTGATACTGTAGATTTTGAAACCGATATCGACCTGGCTTCGAACCTAACCTCCTTCACCAACGTGACTGACGCCGCAACTGCCCTGACAGAAATCGAAGGTTTCCTGACAGTGGCCATTGATGGTGCTGCTGCACTCGGTTCGGATACCGCGCGTTTGAAAGATCAGGGTGATTTTGTCAGCAAACTAACCGACTCCATGAAAATGGGTGTTAGTTCGATGACCGACACCAACATGGAAGAGGCCTCTGCTCGGTTGAAGGCCCTGCAGACCCAGCAACAGCTGGCTGTGCAGTCCCTCTCGATCGCAAATGGTGCGCCACAATCGATCATGACGCTGTTCCGCTAAGTAAAATGAACCGGGGCGCAACACCGCCCCGGTTTTCCATCTCAGAGAATCTGATGATTAGAGACGTAAGGAAATGACGTGAACGCTCTCAGGCATGCGAAACAAGCATATTCGGCGGCAAAAGCCCCGACACGGACCGTGAAAAACCTGGAATACGACGCCATCGCGCG
>NZ_WQLV01000032.1 GCF_009753675.1 Parasedimentitalea huanghaiensis
CTCTTCAGGCTTGGGTCTCTTAATGGCCATCTCAGGTCCTCCGCTTTCCTAATCATAGGGGCGGACCACTTCATTGGAGGAGGCTCACTTTCATACGTGGCGCCGTCGAACTCCACCTGCAGTGGGGTGCTGTTCAGGCGCAGGGTGGTGTCCTCATCAAAGCGGGCCAACCTGGACAATCCTGATCTTCTTTTGGGATGAATGTTTTTTTGCGCGTGGTCCATTTGATGATCTTCTCGCCAAGGCTTTTGCGTGCTTTTGTTGTCTTTCTCATGGTCCACTCTTCAGTGGTTGCGATGAGCCAAGAATTCTCTCTTCTCAAACTGGGATTGATAGAAGAGGACACGCTACTTCCGCATGTCGCTGAATTGGCCGGGTTGCGCTACGTCGTAGACACCTCGGATTACCGACTGGATACCACACGGCTGGGCTTATTGTCGCCTAACTATTGCAACTCTAACGCGCTGGTTCCTGTGCTTGCGCCACAGGGGCCCCTCTGATCCTTCTTAGCAAACCTTGCGACAAGGCAATCCAAGACGAGCTGAACTTCCATCCGGATGGTGGTGTGATTTTTGCGGTTACTTCGGCACGGATTGTCAGAACGATGTTGTCCGCATCACAGGGAGAGGATGGCCACGCTCTGACTTCGGATCAGCAGCGCCAAATTGACCAGCAGGTGGCACGGAGCGATGAGAGCGACGGTCCAGTCATCCGCCTTGTGTTTCCTCGGTTCCCACTGCTTATGGTGAGAGCATTGTTGCGCGGGTGCTTGATCCAAAGGCGCTGCGGCTAGGCTGGGCGCAACTAGGGTTCAACGGTGAAATCACCCAGCAAATCAAATCTGTGATAGTACAGCCCAGCGGGTTGTTTCTGATCACTGGACCAACCGGATCAGGCAAGACCACAACATTGTATACGGCGCTCTCCCATCTCAACCGCGACGACCGCAAAATCCTGACGACCGAAGACCCAGTGGAATACAACCTCCACGGGATTTATCCGTTCTTTTCTGCCCCAGAGCTCGTCTTCTTTGGTGTAATAAATGCTATCAAAGGAGCGGTATCAAAACGCGACAGGTCCAATGTGGGTGAGTTTAGACGCTCACTGACATCTCTGAATGTAGTCCTTGTACAAAAACAAATTCCAATCCTGGCGGGCAATGGAAAATTAAATGCACTCATGGGTTGACACGGGGAGGTTGTCAGCTACCTTTCACGGAATTTTGACTTTGACTTCTAAGGTATTATTGTGTTGCGATTTGCATTTACTCTGTCCGGCCTTCTAATTTCACTTTTAGCGTTCCATGAGCCAGTTTTTGCCGAAGAACTCGGTACAGAAACGTTGCAGCCCTCAATTGATGTCGCGACTGATGGCCCTGTAGAGATCGCAGAGGAAGCCGCTGCAAAGATAGGCATTGAAGGTGAAGTGCCCGACGGGGCAGAAAAACTGACTGATCCTGACAGCGACGAACCGACGATGGAAAGTGCTGTCGCAGCGATGTCCAGCGCACCATCGGATGGATCCGAGGACGGTGAGCGGCTGGCAGGTCTGGACAGCATGGGCAAGGTGCAAAGCGCAGCTGAATACGCAAGCTCTGCGGGAGAGCTTTTGTATCAAGTCCCCGTTCAAATGCCGAAGTACCGTGGCTTGGAGCCCAAACTGGGCTTTGTCTACAACTCTCAGCACACCGGGGTTAATGGTGCGATGTCGCTGATGGGACCAGGTTGGAATTTGAAGGGGTTTTCATCAATCGAGCGGGTCTCGTCTCGCCGCGGCGCGCCAACTTATCAGAGTGGCAAGGATATATTCCTGCTTGATGGAATGGAGATGCTCAAATGTAGCAATGGCCCGGTCACAATTGCGGGGGCTTCGACCTCCTATGCTAGCAGCCATGTAAAGTCTGAAAGCTCGGCGGGTTGTTCCGCCGGTGGGCATTTCACCACGTTAAATGAAACCTATTTCCGTATCAAATTCATCTCCAGCCGAAACGAATTCGAGTTGACCCAGAAGAACGGGGTCAAATTTATATACAAGAACGTGCACGCGCTGGCTCCCAGCGCCACGGTGGCGGGCGATGATTACAAGAACATGCGCGAGCGTCGCAAATGGTTGTTGAGTCGTATTGAAGACACTCAGGAAAACATGGGTGTGGTGAACTTTACCTACGAATTTAACACTGCCGGTAAATCCTATTATTGGCAGGGTTATCCAGAACGGCCGCACAAGATCGAATATGCAGGTTATGTAGTTGAGTTCCGCTACATTCAGCAGGCTCAACCGGTGGCACATTTCACCACCGGCACCAGATTTGTCGGGAAGCAGTTTCAACTGCTGGAAGCCGTCACCATCAAGCACAACAGCACTAAGATCCGTGCTTATGATCTGGTTTATGACACTACACCGGTAACTCGGAAAAAGCTGCTAAGTGAGATCAGGCCGATCGGCAATAACTTCTCGGTCCGCACCGATGGGACTTCGGCGGGTTCGGCCCTACCTTCGCATCGCTTTGAATACACCGAAGACGGCTACACGGTTCAGAACCGTTGGTATGAAAACCACAATGCCTACGTGCATCCGAACAAAGTGCACAATGGTGTTCATAGCTCCACGGGGCGCCATGGTGCCGATACCGCCGGTGAAACTTTCCACGGTCATATTCGAACCGTAGAAACCAACGGCGATGGTATCGATGAAATCCTAGCTCTGGATGTAAAACCTAACGGTACAGGTAACCCGCACTACCGCGAACGGTCAGGTCATTTTACCTTTGATATCAACGGCAATATGACTCGTAATTCTGCCGCATATGCAATCCCCAGCGGACGGTTTACAGACGGTGGATCCTATTGGGCCTTCCTGGGTATGAATCGGTGGACACCGGATCAAAACAGGCCCATGGCTATTCGTGGCCGTTTCACCAACACCGGGGATAAGCGGTATCTTGAGGCCAACCCCCTAACTGCCAACTGGTACAACAACCTTCAGGTAGATAGCGCTAGGGCGACTGATCGGGTGCATTGGTTGACCGGAAATTTTGACGGTGATCCTGAAATCGAAGTTATGATTCGCGATGTCATTCACGACGTAAATGAAGTTGCCGACACTGCGTCAGAACGCTTCCCCAAAAAGACGCTTTCCAATATCACACATCCTCGTTGCACAGGACGCACCTGGGTAAATGCGCGAGTTGCTGACGTGAATGGCGACGGCATTGATGATGTTCTATTCAAGGCGACTGAAAGCGGCCATTCTTCGCAGTACTGTCTCCGTTTAGTCAATGAAAATGGATATATTGACCAGCATTATAGTAGCGAGCGCGTTATCACTTGCTGTGCTAATGTCCGCAATCTATTTTATTGGTCCTTTGGCTTTGGTGACTTCAATGGAGATGGCATTCTCGATTCGGTTCGCTTTGGAAATGTTGACGGCTATGACACGCCTCTGTCCAGTGTAGATCAATTAGACCTGAAAGTGGCCACTGGGCACGGCGACGGCACCTTCTCTAGTCGGTCAACCTGGTTTGAAAATGTCGATATGCTTGGCATGTCGAACAATGAATATTACGCGAATGCAGTTATAGCGACGGACTTGAACGGCGACGGCTTGGACGATGTGGTTGTCTATGCCGGCTTTGATGACGCCACATATTCCTGGTCCAAGCGCAAACGCCCTGGGCCAATTCGGATGTTCCTGTCGACTGGGACCGGTTTTGTTGAACAGAAGATGTTCTCTGGTGGTGCAATTATCCGCGACTTTGGCACCATTGGCGACTTCAACGGTGACGGGGTGAAGGATCTTGCCTTTGGTGACAGCACCAGCAAATCTCGACCTCGTATTCTGTTTGGTAGTAGTGAAGCTGGGCACCGGATTACCAAGATCACCACAAATCTGGGTGAAACAGTAGATGTGACCTTTAAGCCATCCACTCATTTCCCAGATGATCAGACGCCCTATGTTCGACAACTGGTGCACACGGTCACAACCGATCCAGGGATTGGCGGCGCTCGGACCGTTACTTTTGGGTATAAGAATGGACGTTTTGACTATACCGCCCGTAAGCCGCTTGGTTTTCAGGAAGTCCAAGTAACCCTTCCACTTGTGGGCGATGAAACCGAAGAGCTGGTGCAAGTCACTGAATATATGACCGGGCACGTAGCCGAAATAGGTTTGGTCAAACGCCAGTTCATTAAATATGGCTCAACAATCTACAAAGACACTCAGAACACATGGTCGGTGGTCAAGTCTGGCAACGGCCCTTATCGGTCGATGAAAACTCGCGAACGGGTTGGTGCTCGGCATGGAAACCGGCTGATTTACAGGCAGAAAGACTTCACCTACAATCAGTACAATGAAGTTCTAACCGAAATTGATCGTGGCTTTGATGGGGCTCAGGACGACACCTCGATTGGGTATCGCTATAATGCAAATACTTCAGCCTATATTGTTAATAAAGTTGCTATCAGGGCGACCCACAAAGGCACCACGCCTTCGACCAGCAAAAATAACCCTGACCGGTTGTATGCGGAATATTTCCAGTATGACGACCGCGGTCTCTGGGAAGCGCCGATAAGGGGCAATGCGACCTTGCACCGAATTTGGACTGGCACCATCGGCAAAGATACTTCGCGTATTGTACGTCGGGTCACCTATAACGAAAACGGTAACCCAACCGAAGAGCGGAACGCGCTCAACCATCCGACAACCTACACCTATACCGGGCCGGAAGGAATATTCGAGGCCACGGTGTCCAATGCAAAAGGGCACCTGCAGACTACAACTTGGAATACCGCTTGCCAGAAACCGGCCACGGTGACTGATCCGAACGGTTTGGTCACCAGCTATACCAATGATGTGCATTGTCGAGAAACGATGAAGCGCGTTGCCTGGGGCACCAAAAATGCAACGCGCCAGGACTTCAAAACAAACTATGTGAGCATTGGCAACGCTACAGCGCAATATATCGAGACCTCTCAGAAATCCTCCAATACCTTGAGCGGTCAGCAGACTCAGTACAGACGCAAGTATTTTGACGGCGCCGGTAACGTATATAAAGAAACGACTTCTGGGGCGACGAGTTCTATCAATACCGCAAGTGTAATTCTGAGACGGTTGGATGCACGTGGTCGCAAGATTTGGGAGTCGAATCCGATCTCCTGGGCGGATGCGGGCAACAATGATGCCACCGAAGACCAGCGGACCAGCTTTACCTATGATCCTGCCGGCCGGGTGACGCAGATGACTTTCGCCAATGGTGCGCAGCGTGTGACCACTTATTCTAACAAGCGGCGTACAGAACTAACTGGACAGAGAACCTACTTTCCGCAGGTCAATGTCTGGGGAGAACAGTGCGACGATGGGAATGAGGCGACTGTTTGTGAAGAGAGTCAGCAGGTAGTCGATGCCGATGGGAACATCCTGTGGCGTTTCGAGCCTGACCGGGCTCTGACGGATGTGGACACGGGAACTGGAATTTGGCGCTACACACGTTATGAGTACGACCATCTGAGCCGGTTGATACAGGTCATTGACCCAGGCGGACTGACCTTCACCTACAAATACGACGTCTATGGCAACCGGGTTGAGCAGTCAGACCCTGGGCTGGGGCGCTGGTCCATGGAGTATAATGCTGACAATTCCCTGAAACGCCAAGTCGATGCTAAAGGGCAGGAAATCTACTTCTGGTATGATGCGCTGGGTCGGGCCGTGCGAAAGCGGGTTCAGCTGAAGAGCGAGAACGGATCGCATGTCTCATATACCAATACTTATATGCGCTATGATGGGGACGAGAGTACAAAGGCTGCCGGCAATTACTATACTGGTTTCCTGACCAAACAGTGGACCGATGGGCCAGATGCCCATGTTGTCGAAAACCGCTACGACCGCCGCGGGAACGTCGTCTGGCAAAACAATACGGTGCGTGGAAAGACTTATAACTGGTCGGCACAATACACGATTTCGGGCCAGTTGTCCCGGCAGACATACTTCTACAAACCGGGGCAAACCAGCCGCACATGGACACCGGCCATTAGCTATGACACCGCGGATCGTCAGGTTGCCTTTGGCGGTTACATTACCTCGACGACCTATGATCTATGGGGCAATATGACCGAACGCCATTATGGAAATGGTGCGCGGACACGGAACTATTTTGATGCCGCGCGTGGTTGGGTCACCTCAATGCGCCACTATGACGCTAACAATAAGAACCTTGCCTATGCGATCTATACAAAATCGGTGTCTGGGCGGGTTTTAAAGGTCAATTCGATCAACCATCAGGGCGATCTGGAATATACTTATGATTATGCCGGTCGTTTGCTGAGTGCACAATATTGGGGCAATAAATCCAATGTTTCGACTCAGGTGGATCAGACTTTTGCCTATGACAAGGCGGGCCGGATGCGGTTCAACAGCAGGGTTGGAACCTACAACTACGCGTCGACCAAGACAGTGGGAAGCAATGGCAACTCCTTCCACGGTCATGCACCCGGAACAATCACCGAAGTAAGCCCCCTGGTCACCCAACGCTTCGAATATGACGCCAATGGCAACATGACCGAAGGACTACACGGCAAGGTAATGACCTATGACGGTGAGAACCGCCCGCAAAGTGTGACCTATAACGGCAATACAACCAAATACGTCTATGGCTCCGATGGCTCGCGTCTGCAGAGGATTGAGAAAGCCGGTACCTCGGAACAGGAGATCACCGTATATCTCAACGGAACCGAGATCCGCCATTTCGGAGAGGGATCGAGCGTTGAGGAAATGGTGACTCATCTGGCTGATGAGGTGCGAATTTCCTACGGGGGCGCGCTGAGCGCGCGTATGGATTACCTGCATTACGACCAACTGGGTTCGGTTATCGGCATGTCAAACGCGGCGGGGGCCACAGCGCAGCGCACGGCATTCTTGGCCTTCGGCACCACGTCCTATGATCGCCAGTTTGACAGCACCATGCTGGAGGAAAATAAAGGCTTCGTCGGTGAACGCTATGACGCCGATGCTGGCCTGCAGTTCCTGAATGCACGTTATTTCGATCCGGAGCTGGCCCTGTTCATTCAACCCGATTGGTTTGAGGTGACCGAGCCGGGCGTTGGGACTAACAGGTACAGCTATTCTTTTAACGATCCGGTCAATCTGAAAGATCCGAACGGTAATGCCATACCGCTTCTGGGTGTCGCTCTGCTCGCCTGGAACGCTTTTTCAACTATCTTGGATGTGTTTGAAAACGTGGACAGGCTCACCAAAATTGTCGTTGGAATTTCTACAGGAAACCCTGCCATGGTTGGGGCCGCTGTTTTGGATTTCGCCATTGACCTAGCACTGGATAGGATACCCTTTGGAAGTTACTTAAGGAACCCTTTGAAGAATTTTTTGGGACGGGTTGGAATAGATGCGGATTGGGTTGGTCAAAAGGCAGTCGCGGCACTGGAGGGCAAGAAGGTTAACGGAGCTCTGGAAGCGTCGGATTTCCATAAGGCCAATACAGGCCTGCAGGCGAATCGCATACGCGGAGTGGAGTTCGAAAACTTTGTTTTGAATTCAATTGGCACGACCAAAAACACCAAGACACTCAAGACCTCGCTTGCGAATACCATTCCGGATGGTATGGGCCGTGGAGTGGGCGGCATTCTTGAAATCAAAGATGTTAAAACCATGCGATATACTAGGCAGATGCGTAGTCAGTATTTGGCGGCAAAAGATGCTGGAATGCCTCTGAACCTCATTCTAGGCCCATCCAATCAAACCATTCATCCGAGGTTGATGAAAGCTATTGAGAGTACTGGCGGCAGCGTAATAAGGTATCGGCCCGATCTGAGCGGTTGGGATCAAGTTAAGTTCTAACCGAGGAGAGCATAGAGAAATGGCAAAAAGTTCAATTGTTCTGACATTAAGCTCAACCGTGCAAACGCACGGTTGGGCCTTCGCCCAACAGGCGCTGAAACCCCTATATGACAGCGACCCACGCCTGCAGCCGGAGCGGGTGGGTCTGGATGATACCGACCTGCGCAAAAAGCTGCCTTGTGCCAGAATTGAAGATGTAAAACCCTTCTGGGCTCCGGAAGCAGAAGAGCGGGACGGTCACCCTGAACGGCCCGTTTCGGACTTCTACTGGAAACGTATGAAAGCGCCACGCGTAGAAGGTATGCTTGGGCAAAGCTGGCGAAATTCCAAGGGAGACCTTTTGCCGGCCAGTGTGGACCTCCGAGCAACCTATGCCAAAAATCTTGATTATATGAGACTTTTTGAGATTTGGTGTAAACTATACAAACCTAGCCAAGGCTATTTGCATTACTTTGGCGAGAAGGAGCTGCCCCAAGGCGAATTCGTCACCGGTGAGACAGAGGCGGAACGAGTGCAGCAACGCGCCCTCAGCTCCTTTGCTTTGGGCAGTTTCGGAGCTGACGGCGACCAGCAGACCTTCAATCTTGGCTTTGCCAATTACTTTCCTGAAAGCCTGATGACCCCGGGGGTTTGTGCTGAATTGACAGAGCAGGGCTTTGATGTGTCGTCCTTAGGTGAGGGGGTTATGCTCAAATTAAGCGAAAGCCTAGAAGCGGTGAAACAGAATTTCGCCCAATTCTCTAGACGGCGTGCAAAAGCGAAAGACATCATTGGCGTGCAACATTTTGTAGTTGTAGGTGAACCTAGCTGAACCCAAGTCCCCAAATTTTGTCCCCTTCACGCTGAGCCCTAAGGTCAAGTCTATGGGGACTGTTGCGTTATCAGGACTAAGTTTGTTTTGAAGGGATGGTTTAGGCCAAGTAGTCAACTATTCAAGCGTCGTCGGCTCCCTATGGCTTAACAGACTTGAATTGGGTGGAAACAAGCGTTGATTTGGTCACGCTAATCTGACAGTCATCATTGAATCTGTTTCTTACCACATTCTCGGGAAGAGAGCCGGATTTTACAAATATGGAGGTAAGCAGCCCAACATGATTGGTCCAATCACGCACTAACTTTCAAGTTGGGCCATTCAAGTGGGCAGCTCACGGCAGTGCCGTTTCTCAAAAGCCCATAGCCACTTACTACGCTCTGCGTGAAAAATGGATGAATTTTGCGCGGGAAATGACCACCAAAGACATCCACCAAAGAGCGCTGGTGCCGCCTTCGTAAGCTATTGCAAGACGCAGAAAAACCAACGGTGACATTATCTTAACTTGGAATTCTAATGCGTCTCCCCTTCATAGCTATTGTAAGTTTTCTTCTCACCGCCTCCACTGCACTTGCGGATATCCGCGCGGATGTGCGTGAGCTGTTCACCCGCGACATGACCCGCCTCGACTTTGCCCGTGTGAAAATCGAAGTGGATCGCATGATCGATCCCAGCATCGATGTGGATGCGCAGCTCGCTCAGATCGACCAGATGATCGCCACCATCCGCACCATGCTGCCGCCAAACGCGACGAGCTGGGATAAGGTCGAAACCATCCGCCGTTATATCTATCAGGCAGGAATATGGAATGATGGCCGCGCCTTCAGCTATGACCATGATGATCCTTACGGCCTTGATGTGCGTAACAAGCTGTTGTCGGACTATATCCAAGATCGGCGCGGCAACTGCATCACCATGCCGTTTCTGTTCATCATCCTCGGCCAACGGCTGGGGTTGGATGTAACGCCAGCCATGGCACCTCTGCATGTCTTCGTAAAGTTCACCGATGATCAAGGCGCGACGCACAACTTAGAGACCACAAGCGGAGCAGGGCGCGCGCGTGATCAGCACTATCGTGATCTGCTGCCCATCACCGACGCGGCAGTTTCCAACGGCGTGTTCCTCACCTCTTTGGATGCCGAACAATCCGTAGCGGTCATAGCCGCCGTGATTGTCGAAGAGCTGATCGCAGAAGGGCGCTACCATGACGCTATGGCTGTAGCCGACATGTTGATCGAACATTACCCAATGTTCGCTTACATCATGGTTAAGAAGGCTACAGCGTCCTACCACCTTCTGCGCACGGAATTTCACGAGAAATACCCAACAGCGCAGGATGTACCAGAAGATCAGCGCCCCTATCTGGCTTACCTTCACCGGGTCAACCAGGGCGCGTTTGACAGGGCGGAATCTTTAGGTTGGCGGCCTTTGAAAAGATAGGATAGCCACCAATTGAACTTACACGTTATGGATGATTGCCAATGTTCCGCATTTTGAAACAGTTGATTGCAACAATTACGATATTTGCTTTTCTCACAACATCGTCACACGCAATGTTTGTTCAGCCTGATTGGTACGACCCCACTCACCCCGGCGTTGGAACAAACCGATACGCCTACAGCTTTAATGACCCAATCAATAAAAGTGATCCCAACGGAAACTGTGTAGCTGGGTGTGTTGGTGATGGAGCTCTCGCAGCCAGCGGCCCACCCGGATGGGGCGTTCTCGCGGTTCTCGGAGTGATTGCACTAGGCGCATACGCTTACTCAACGATGACAACGACTAATGATCCACTAAGTAATATCTCCACTAGCGAAGAAAACCCTTTTGGCATTGACTTACATGGTGGGAAGGCAGGGATTGATCTACCAACACCCGAAGACCTTACGGGGGCCTCTACCGAAGAACTAGAAGAGTATGTTGATTTAATCGGCTCAAGCATCGAGCAACGAGAGCGAGAGCTTCGGGAGAACAGACACGGCCTTAGTCCAAAAGAAAAGAAGGGACACCGCACTAAAATAGCTAACGAAGAGAAGAGCAGGGCACAGGCCGAAGCCGAGCTAGGTCTGAGAGGCGCGTTAGAAGAAAATGAAGAAGGCTCCTCGGAAGACGGTGATAATGAAAGCGAGGGCGAAAATGAAGCGGAAGAAAGGTGATCAAGAAACCGATTTAGGTGCAACGCAATCAAAGGAAAAATCCGTTTTTGAGTTGGCAGAGATGTTATCCAAAACCGATGATGTAGATGAAGCACTTCGGTTCGAGGAGATGATTTGTAAAAAAATAAACGAGTCGAACGTCTCTGAAATCAAGGATCTTTTCAGCTCAAAAGATCGATACTGCAACGTCGCTGCGCTCAGGATCCTATCTGACTCCGGTCGCGTTGGGCTTTCAAACGCCTATCGTTACGTAGACCCGTTATTTGAACATGATGACCTTGTCCTGAAAAGGCTGTGCCTCAGCCTAATAGAGCAACACAATTACTACCATACCTCAGCCAACAAAAGAATGGCACAATTGGGAAGCTTTCCTGATGAACCCATCAAACGAAGCGTTAGAGTATGGCTTCTGTGGCGCACTGTAGAAGAGCTGGAAGAGTTTTCAACAGCCTCTCAGCCACTTAATGAACAGATTGAAGCCCTCATAGGCCTAATAGTTTCGTTTAAGTCAAAAAAAATGGGCGTCGAAGATTTTTTCTCCAGTCTCTCAGCTTTGGATGACATTGCGTTTCGTGAATACACCAGATTATCCAAGCAAAAGGCGGGGCGTGCGCATACAGTATTTCACAACAAATAGACCGAAGATTTCATGATGCACATACCTAAGCTCTAGCTGAAAATGGCAGAACCCATAGAAACCAACTTCACGGCTCTGATGTGCGCTGCCGCCGCACTGGGGGAGAGATCAGGAAGCCAATCATCGAGGCCTCTCGGAACCATATGGCACGCCTCTTGCCGGATAGCCCATCTAAATTCTCCACCTCATCCACACTCTTCAGGTTCTGTTGGAAAATCTCCATCGCAGTGATCGGCAGGTGAGGCGGGAGGCAGTGATGTTTGGCCTTGGTTTGCAGCCGTCTGGTCACCATAAAAAGCCAGTCCCAATACCGCCGATTGGATGCCACTAGCAATGACGTAGAGGTCTGTGGCCAGTCCAGCAACAGCTGTTCCTAGCGTTCAGTAAGGTTCTACTTCACATCAAGAGTTGACGGGGTCTACACGGTTCTGGTGCCAAATAAGAAGCGAAGTGGCTTTTGTTGGCACGGGTTTGAGCGCTTTATCAAAAGCGGTGAAGAGGGGGTGGCGGATATGCATTGGACCTGTCGCGCTTTCGTGCCGCCCCAAGTGCTCGTTTAAGCCACCATCCGTTCGAAGGCGACTGGGCTTTTC
>NZ_WQLV01000033.1 GCF_009753675.1 Parasedimentitalea huanghaiensis
TGCCCAATTTTGTCACTTTAAGCAAGTTTTGGGTCTGTTGTGGCGATTGCTGGGTTGAGGTGAAGTTGTCTATAGACTGTTGGTGAACCTTCAGCGTGGAGACAGCGACGTGAGTTTTGAGGCGCCTACCAAAGACATGCTTTTCAATATTGAGCACCTTTCGGGGTGGTCTCGGGTGCGCAGGCTGCCGGGCCATGATGCTCTGGAACTGGGCGATGTTGCGGCCATTCTTGAGGAGCTTGGGCGCTTCTGTGTGGAAGAGATTGCCCCGTTGAATGCGCCTGGGGATCAGGCCGGGTCGCGGTTTGACGCCGGGCGTGTGACCCTGCCGGCCGGGTTCAAAGAGGCCTACGCGCAGTTTGTCGACATGGGATGGCAGAGCCTGCAACATCCGGAAGAGTTTGGGGGGCAGGGGCTGCCACGCTCGGTTGGCGCGGCCGCCACAGAGATACTCAACGCTGCCAACATGAGCTTTGCGCTGTGTCCGCTGTTGACAGATGGGGCGATTGAGGCGCTGCTGACGGCGGGGTCGGAGGCAACCAAAGCCAGCTATCTGGCCAATCTTGTGTCGGGCAAATGGACCGGCACGATGAACCTGACAGAACCGCAGGCGGGCAGCGATCTGGCGCTGTTGCGGACGCGGGCTGATCCACAGGATGATGGAACCTACCGGATCACCGGCACTAAAATCTTCATCACCTATGGGGAGCATGAGCTGTCGCAAAACACCATCCATTTGGTGCTGGCCCGCACGCCAGACGCCCCGGCAGGCGTGAAAGGGATCAGTCTTTTCCTGGTTCCAAAATTCCTTGTGACGCCGGATGGGGCGCTGGGGGACCGCAATGCTGTTCACTGCATCAGCATCGAACACAAGCTGGGTATTACCGCCAGCCCGACGGCTGTTCTGGACTATGAGGGGGCCACTGGTTTTTTGCTGGGCGCCGAAAACTCCGGTCTGGAGTGTATGTTTGAGATGATGAACGCAGCCCGTTTTGCTGTGGGTTTGCAAGGGGTTGCCCTGGGCGAGCGCGCCTATCAACAGGCGCTTGCCTTTGCAAAGGAGCGGGTGCAAAGCCGCCCGGTTGATGGCTCCTCGCGTGAGGCCGTTGCGATTATCAACCATCCTGATGTGCGCCGGATGCTGATGCGCATGCGGGCCCTGACCGAAGGAGGGCGGGCGCTCTCTGCGTTTGCGGCGGGTTGGCAGGATCTGGCGCGCCATGCTGAAACCGCCGGGGACCGTGCCGAGGCGGTCGCCTTCTCGGAGTTTCTGATCCCGCTGGTCAAAGGCTTCTGTACCGAAAATGGTGTTGAAATTGCCTCAACCGGCGTTCAGATCCATGGCGGCATGGGGTTTATCGAAGAAACCGGCGCGGCGCAGCACTACCGGGATGCCCGCATTCTGCCGATCTATGAGGGCACAACAGCGATTCAGGCCAATGATCTGATTGGCCGTAAAACCCTGCGTGATGGTGGCGAAACTGCGCTGCGCTTTGTAGCGTTGATCGAGCAGACCGAGCAAGAGCTGTTGCGTGGCTCGACAGCCGCGCAGACGATGGCTGCACGGCTGAGCGCTGCCCGAGAGGCCTTCTTGTCTGCGGTCCGCTATGTGCTGCAGGTCGGCAAACAGGATGCCAACGCTGCCTTTGCGGGCGGTGTTCCGTATCTGATGTTGGCGGGGAACCTGATGGCGGGGTGGCAGCTGGCCCGCTCTTTGCTGGTGGCCGAAGCAGCCCTGGCGCGTGGAGAAGATCCCGCGTTCATGACAGCCAAGATTGCCACCGCCCGGTTCTATGGTGATCACATCCTGCCTGAAACGGCTGTCCAGCGTGACCGTATTGTAGAGGGCGCTGACAGCCTGCTTTCGGCGGTGCTCTGACCGAAACCTCTTCTGTCACCTGGGGATAAAAACAGGGCGCCTCTGGTGGCGGGGGCACCCTGCCAAAAACGGCCCTGCGCATGTCGCCACAAACACCTATCTGACTTCCTGTTTCCTCGAAAGGATCAAACCATGGCCGCTCATATTGATGTCTCCCGTTTTACCAACCTAGCTGTTGAGGCCCAGGAGGATGGCGTCTGGGTGGTGACGCTGAACCGCCCGACAAAGCGAAACGCGCTGGATATCGACACCATCGAAGAGCTGGTGGAGTTCTTCTCTGTCGCCCCGCGTGCCGGGGTAAAGGCGGTGGTTCTGGCCGGGGCTGGCGATCATTTTTGCGCCGGTCTGGACCTGATTGAACACCATGATGCCGACCGCAGCCCGGCGGACTTCATGCATGTCTGCCTGCGCTGGCACGAGGCCTTTAACAAGATGGAATACGGTGGGGTGCCGGTGATTGCAGCCCTGCAGGGGGCGGTTGTTGGGGGCGGCTTGGAGCTGGCCAGTTCAGCCCACGTCCGGGTGATGGACCAAAGCGCCTATTTTGCCCTGCCCGAAGGGCAACGGGGCTTGTTCACCGGCGGTGGGGCAACCATCCGGGTGACGGATCTGGTTGGCAAATCGCGGATGATCGACATGATGCTGACCGGGCGGGTGTATCAGGGTCAGGAGGCGGTCGATCTTGGTCTGGCCCAGTATATCGTTGACGGATCCAGCCTGGACAAAGCCATGGAACTGGCCCGCCGGGTGGCCGAGAACCTGCCGCTGTCGAACTTTGCCATCTGTTCTGCCGTCAGCCATATGCAGAACATGTCAGCGATGGATGCCGCCTATGCCGAAGCTGTGGTGGCCGGTGTGGTGAACACCCAACCCGAAGCCCGCGCCCGCCTCGCCGCCTTCGCCGACAAAACCGCAGCCCGCGTGCGACGCAACGACTAAGTCAAACGGTGGCGCGGCAAAACTACCGTGCCA
>NZ_WQLV01000034.1 GCF_009753675.1 Parasedimentitalea huanghaiensis
CGCTCAGCCGGCGATGAGTCCCATGCTTTCGAGTTTCAGCAAGACCTGATGTGCGCAGTTGTCGACTTCGACGTTTTCTGTTTCGACCGACAGTTCCGGATCGACTGGGACATCGTAGGGATCCGAAATGCCTGTGAACTCCTTGATTTTGCCTTCCCGGGCCAGCTTGTACAGCCCCTTGCGGTCGCGGCGCTCACACTCTTCGAGTGAGGTCGCAACGTGGACCTCGACAAAGGCACCAAAGTCTTCAACGTCTTCACGCACGGCGCGGCGGGTGGTGGCATAAGGCGCGATGGGCGCGCAGATGGCGATGCCGCCGTTCTTGGTGATCTCAGAGGCAACATAGCCGATGCGGCGGATGTTCAGGTCGCGGTGTTCTTTGCTGAACCCCAGTTCCGATGACAGGTTTTTACGCACAATGTCACCGTCCAGCAGCGTCACTGGGCGGCCGCCCATTTCCATCAGCTTTACCATCAGCGCGTTGGCGATGGTGGATTTTCCCGACCCGGAGAACCCGGTGAAGAACACGGTGAAGCCCTGCTTTGACCGGGCTGGCTTGGTCTTGCGCAGCTCGCTGACAACTTCAGGGAAGGAGAACCACTCGGGGATTTCCAGACCTTCAGACAGGCGGCGGCGCAACTCGGTGCCGGAAATGTTCAGGATGGTGACATCATCACGATCTTTGATCTCATCATTGGGTTCATACTGGGCGCGTTCCTGCACATAGACCATGTGCTTGAAGTCGACCATTTCACAGCCAATTTCGGACTGGAATTCGCGGTACAGATCCTGGGCGTCATAGGGGCCATAGAAATCTTCACCTGCCGAGTTTTTACCGGGGCCAGCATGGTCGCGGCCTACGATGAAGTGGGTGCACCCGTGGTTGGCGCGGATCAAACCGTGCCAGACAGCTTCACGCGGGCCAGCCATCCGCATCGCCAGGTTCAGCAGGCTCATGGTGGTGGTCGAGGCCGCGTATTTGTCCAGCACGGCTTCGTAACAGCGCACGCGGGTAAAGTGATCGACGTCGCCCGGCTTGGTCATGCCGACAATCGGGTGGATCAACAGGTTTGCCTGGGCTTCGCGGGCGGCGCGAAAGGTCAGTTCCTGGTGGGCGCGGTGCAGTGGATTGCGGGTTTGGAAGGCCACAACTTTGCGCCAGCCCAATTTGCGGAAGTAGGCGCGCAATTCGTTAGGGGTGTCGCGACGGGCGCGGAAATCATAATGCACGGGCTGTTGAATGCCAATGACCGGGCCGCCAAGATAGATCTTGCCCGCCTGATTGTGCAGGTAATTCACGGCCGGGTGGGCGTCATCGTCGGCGCCAAACACCTTTTCAGCCTCGCGGGCCTTATTGGGCTGCCAGTTGTCGGTGACGGTCATGGTGGCAAGAATAACGCCTTCCTGATCGCGCAGCGCAATGTCTTCGCCTTCTTCCAAAGAGGCGGCAAAGTCTTCGGAAACATCTAGCGTGATCGGCATTGGCCACAGCTGGCCATCCGACAGGCGCATGTTATCCACCACGCCATTGTAATCCTCTTCCGACAAGAAGCCTTTGAGCGGGTTGAAACCACCGTTCATCAAGAGTTCAAGATCACAGATCTGGCGCGGGGTCAGATCGTGGCTTTTTAGCGTGCCTGCTTCGACTTTCAGTTTCTGGGCAGACTCGTAAGAAACAAATAACTCTGGAACCGGCGCCAGATTGCTAAGCATCGTCATGTCAAATTTCTCGCTGTAC
>NZ_WQLV01000035.1 GCF_009753675.1 Parasedimentitalea huanghaiensis
AACTTCAATACTCTAAAATTGCAGTTTTAAAAACAATGACACGCATAGGTGGCGCCCGCTAGTTCTCCCTCATAGGCTTAGAAATTTATGGGTGTGGGAATGAGCGGGCAAGTGGTCACTGGAACAAAGGCAGCCGACAAAATTAATGTTGGGGATGAAGGCCATACCATTGATGCAGGCGATGGGAATAATGTGGTTACCGCTGGAAATGGCGACAACACCATTGATGCAGGTCTCGGCAATGACAAAGTGACGGTTGGGGATGGCAACAACGCTGTTCAGGTCGGCGATGGTACCAACCGTGTTGTGGTTGGGGATGGGGATAACACGATCCAATCTGGCAAAGGCAATGATCAGATTACCCTGGGTCGCGGATCAAATGTTGTCTCCTCTACTGGTGGCAATAATCGCATTATCGGCTCGGATGGCAACGCCCAGATCAATACCGGCAGCGGCAAGGATGACATCCGCCTTGGTCATGGCGACAACAGGGTTGCAGCGGGCGACGGGGCCAATCGGGTGACCACAGGTGATGGTGACAACCGTATTGAAACCGGATCAGGCGCGGATCGCATGACCCTTGGCGATGGGGACAATCAGATTGCCGCCGGAGCAGGCAAGAACCAGATCATCGCTGGTGACGGCCAGAACGAAATTTCCGCAGGCTCTGGTGACGACAAGATCACTGTCGGCAATGCCGCCAATGAAATTGACGCAGGCGACGGCAGAAACACCATTAAGGCGGGTGCTGGCGACAACCAGATCACAACCGGCAAAGACAGCGACAGTATTCTGGTCGGGGACGGACACAACACCATTGACGCTGGCGATGGCACCAATCGCGTAACAGTTGGCGACGGCAACAATACCATCCGGTCTGGCAGTGGCAAAGATGACCTGCGGATCCGCGATGGCAACAATCAGATTTCCGCAGGCGACGGCGACAACAAAATCACAGTGGGTGATGGCGACAATATCATTGAGGCTGGGGCGGGTCGGGACACGGTTCTGGTGGGGCGCGGTGCCAACGACATTTCTGTTGGAGATGGCGACAATAAAGTAACTGTCGGTGCTGGGGACAACACGATCACCTCGGGTTCAGGCAAAGATGACATTCGCACCGGCCACGGCAACAACACGATCTCCGCAGGTGACGGCAACAACAAGATCCAGGTCGGAAATGGCTTCAATCAGATCGAAACCGGATCAGGCGCTGACAACATTCGCGTGGGCAATGGCGATAGTTCTATCCAGGCTGGAGACGGCAAAAACACTATTTCTGTTGGGGATGGGTTCAATCAGATTGAAGCTGGCAGCGGTGATGATCGGATTTCAGCTGGCGATGGTGAAAA
>NZ_WQLV01000036.1 GCF_009753675.1 Parasedimentitalea huanghaiensis
ATGGCTAAGGAAAAGTTCGAACGTACCAAACCACACGTCAACATCGGCACCATCGGCCACGTTGACCACGGCAAAACCACGCTGACCGCAGCGATCACCAAGTACTTTGGTGACTTCCAGGCCTACGACCAGATCGATGGCGCACCGGAAGAAAAAGCCCGTGGTATCACCATCTCGACCGCCCACGTTGAGTATGAAACCGAAGAGCGTCACTATGCTCACGTTGACTGCCCAGGTCACGCTGACTACGTCAAAAACATGATCACTGGTGCGGCTCAGATGGACGGCGCCATCCTGGTTGTGAACGCAGCTGACGGCCCAATGCCTCAGACCCGTGAGCACATCCTGCTGGGTCGCCAGGTTGGCATCCCTTACATGGTTGTCTACATGAACAAAGTTGACCAGGTTGACGACGAAGAGCTGCTGGAACTGGTGGAAATGGAAATCCGCGAGCTGCTGTCTTCTTACGAATACCCTGGCGACGACATTCCTGTGATCCCTGGTTCGGCTCTGGCCGCAATGGAATCCCGCGATGCTGAAATCGGCGAAGAGTCGATCAAGAAGCTGATGGCAGCTGTTGATGAGTACATCCCAACACCTGCACGTGCTGTTGACCAGCCGTTCCTGATGCCAGTTGAGGACGTGTTCTCGATCTCTGGCCGTGGTACAGTTGTAACCGGTCGTGTTGAGCGTGGCGTGATCAACGTTGGCGACGAAATCGAAATCGTTGGTATCCGCGACACCAAGAAAACCACCTGTACCGGTGTTGAAATGTTCCGCAAGCTGCTGGACCGCGGTGAAGCTGGCGACAACATCGGCGCCCTGCTGCGTGGTGTTGACCGTGACGGCGTTGAGCGTGGCCAGGTTCTGTGTGCACCAAAGTCGGTGAACCCACACACTAAGTTCGAAGCTGAGGCTTATATCCTGACTAAAGAAGAAGGTGGTCGTCACACTCCTTTCTTCGCCAACTACCGTCCACAGTTCTACTTCCGGACCACTGACGTCACCGGTACCGTTGTTCTGCCCGAGGGCACAGAAATGGTCATGCCAGGCGACAACCTGAAGTTCGACGTTGAGCTGATCGCCCCCATCGCGATGGAGCAGGGCCTGCGCTTTGCGATCCGCGAAGGCGGCCGCACAGTTGGCGCTGGTGTTGTGTCAAACATCAAAGAGTAATCA
>NZ_WQLV01000037.1 GCF_009753675.1 Parasedimentitalea huanghaiensis
AGCAAGGGCTCCGGTTCGGGCGGTAGCAAGGGCTCCGGTTCGGGCGGTAGCAAAGGTTCTGGCTCTGGCGGAACGGGTTGCGATCACGGTGGTGGCGACGGTGGCGGTGATGGTAAAACCACGGTGACCTTCACTTTGGGTACCGATCCCCAGGTAGATGTCTCGGTTACCCAGACTGACCAAGCTCAATTGTTCATCAACTTGACACCTACTTCATTCGATGGAGATCTCGCCGATATTGACGGGCTGTTCTTTAATATGTCTGACGATAGCACCCTGAACGGGCTGCACTTCTTCCCCGATGAAAACACCCTCCCGGTCACAGGTCACGAGGCCAACGCCAATGCGGTGAACAGCCTGGACAATGGGTTTACGGTGCCGGGAATGTTTGACGGTATGGTCCAGTTTGGCCAAGTCGCAGATTCCACCGAGGGCAATGTGCAGGGCGTCAACTTTACCCTGTGGTCTGATAATGGGCTTTCGCTGGACGATATCGACCTGAGCAGCATGACGATGGTGATCGACAGCGACGGGAGCAATCCGCAAGTCCTGACCGGTGGGGTACCAGCAGGTGTTGGCGCCAGCACAGGTGATAGCTACCACAATGGTGGCGTCGAAGGGGACGGGCTGGACGGTTGGTATGACGACAACCTGGCCGACCATTACTGCGATGACGGCAATGGTTCGGGCGGCAGCAAGGGCTCTGGCTCTGGTGGCAGCAAGGGCTCTGGCTCTGGCGGTAGCAAAGGCTCCGGTTCTGGCGGCAGCAAGGGCTCCGGTTCAGGCGGCAGCAAGGGGTCCGGCTCGGGTGGCAGCAAGGGTTCCGGTTCGGGTGGCAGCAAGGGTTCCGGTTCGGGTGGCAGCAAAGGATCCGGCTCGGGTGGCAGCAAAGGTTCCGGTTCGGGTGGCAGCAAAGGATCCGGTTCGGGTGGCAGCAAAGGATCCGGTTCGGGTGGCAGCAAAGGTTCCGGCTCCGGTGGCAGCAAGGGTTCCGGTTCGGGCGGCAGCAAGGGCTCCGGCTC
>NZ_WQLV01000038.1 GCF_009753675.1 Parasedimentitalea huanghaiensis
CATGCGAAACAAGCATATTCGGCGGCAAAAGCCCCGACACGGACCGTGAAAAACCTGGAATACGACGCCATCGCGCGGATTACCCACAAACTGGTAGCCGCTGCAGGCAAAGGCCCCGAGGGCTTCAACACTCTGGCGGCCGCTCTTACAGACAACCGCCGACTTTGGACAATCTTTATGGCCGATGTCGCCAGCCCCAGTAACAAGTTGCCACAGGATCTAAAGGAACATCTGGTCTACCTGACCGAATTCACCCGGCAACACACCAGCAAAGTTCTGGCCCGCCAGGCCGACGTCAAACCGCTGGTCGATATCAACACGGCCATCATGCGTGGCCTTCGAAGCGGAGCACCTTGAGATGAGTGGACTAGTCCTGAAACTTGCCCCAAAAGAGCGCGTGCTGGTCAATGGTGCGGTGATTGAAAATGGCGATCGACGCAGTCGACTGTCGATTGTCACCCCGGATGCCAATATCTTGCGCCTGCGGGATGCGATCCACCCGGAAAACGCCAATACTCCGGTCCGTCGCGTCTGTTACGCCGCCCAGCTGATCCTCACAGGTGATATCGACGCCGAAGAAGATCGCCTGCCAATGCTGCGCCGGATCGAAGACCTGAGCCAGGTGTTCACCGATCCCGACAGCCGTGCTTCGCTTGCTGAAGCCACCGAAGCGGTGATCCAGAACAACCACTACCGCTGCCTCAAAGCACTGCGAAACCTGTTACCACGAGAGGATCGCCTGTTGGCGGTAC
>NZ_WQLV01000039.1 GCF_009753675.1 Parasedimentitalea huanghaiensis
GAGATCAGCCAGGCGTCGGATGATCTGTCTCAGCGCACCGAAAGTCAGGCGGCAACGCTGGAACAGACGGCCGCAGCACTGGAGGAAATGACCACCAGCGTCAAATCCGCGTCAGAAGGCGCCCGCAGCGTTGAAGGTATCGTCAACGAGGCTAAGTCCGAAGCAGAAGCCAGTGGGACAGTGGTGCAAAACGCGGTGTCAGCGATGACTGAAATTGAGGACTCGGCCCGCCATATCAGCCAGATCATCAGCGTCATTGATGATATTGCCTTCCAGACCAATCTGTTGGCGCTGAATGCCGGGGTCGAGGCAGCCCGGGCGGGTGAAGCTGGCCGTGGGTTCGCCGTGGTGGCGTCCGAAGTGCGCGCCCTGGCGCAGCGCTCCTCGGATGCCGCGATGGAGATCAAGACACTGATCGGCGACAGCTCGAAACAGGTCGAGCAGGGTGTTGATCTGGTTGGCAAAGCCGGCACAGCGCTGAACAGCATTGTGGAGCGGGTGAGCCATATCTCGCAGCTGGTCTCCGAAATGGCGGTTGGCACATCCGAACAGTCTACAGGTCTGGGTGAGATTAACCTCGGCGTGACACAGCTGGACCAGGTGACCCAACAAAACGCTGCCATGGTGGAAGAGGCCACCGCCGCCAGCCATCTGCTGAATACCGATGCCAACAAACTGGCCAAACTGGTGTCGCACTTTAACATCGACGGCAACCAGCAAGCACCTGCAGAGGACAGC
>NZ_WQLV01000040.1 GCF_009753675.1 Parasedimentitalea huanghaiensis
AGCCACCATCCGTTCGAAGGCGACTGGGCTTTTCCAGCCTAATGCTGAATGCCGTCGTCGCGGATTGTAGAAGCCGTTGATGTATTCAAAGATCGCCATCTCAGCCTTGCGTCGCGTTTCCCAAGGATGCCGCCAGATCAGTTCAGCTTTGATGGTTTTGAAGACTGTCTCAACAGCTGCGTTATCATAGCAATTGCCTTTTCCATTCATGGATACCTTGAAGCCGTGCTGACGCAGGATCTTCTGGTAATCGTGAGAGCAGTATTGCGACCGACGATCCGTGTGATGAATGCAGCCTTTAGGTGGTTGCCGGAACGCGATGGCCATCTTCAACGCCCGGATCGCGAGGTCACGCTTCATGCGGTTACTCACAGCCCAGCCGATGACGCGCCGTGAATGCAGGTCCAAGATCACGGCCAGATACAACCAGCCCTCGCGCGTCCAGACATAGCTGATGTCACCGGCCCATTTCTGGTTTGGTTGATCCGCCGTGAAATTCCGATCCAATAGATTGGGCGCAATGTTGAACTTATGATCACTGGCTGTCGTCACCT
>NZ_WQLV01000003.1 GCF_009753675.1 Parasedimentitalea huanghaiensis
CCTTCGCCGACAAAACCGCAGCCCGCGTGCGACGCAACGACTAAGTCAAACGGTGGCGCGGCAAAACTACCGTGCCACTACAACCAATAAGGTGAACAGGACGCCAACGGCGAGCGGAAGGAGCATTCACCAATTGCGTGGTAGGTTAGGCTCGCAGCCTTTCATTTTCCGGATCCCAAAGCGGTTGATCTTCCTGCACAACAGCAGCGCATTTTTGTCCGTAGATTTCGACCTCCAGTTTAGTACCGGGCACCGCAAGATCTGCACGCACCGTGCCCAGTGCAACCGAGGCATTCACGCGGTAACCCCAGTCTCCACTGGTGGTTTCACCTATGATTTCACCATCTTTCCAGATGCAAGACATGTAGGGTGCATCGGCATCACCGGCTTCGACAATCAGGGTCACAAAACGTTTCTTCACGCCTTGCTGCTTTTCGGACTGAATAGCTGCCTTGCCGGGGAAATCCTGTGGCTTGTCGAGTTTGACAAAGCGTTCCAGCCCTCCTTCAAGCAGTGAATAGTCTGTCGAAAGATCACCTTTCCACGCGCGATAGCCTTTTTCGATACGCAAGGAATTCAGCGCATACATGCCAAACGGCTTGGCTCCAGCCTCCAGTATGGCCGCATAGATCGCAGATTGGTCATCGTTGGCACAGTGGACTTCCCAGCCTAGCTCACCAGCAAAGGAAACGCGCGCAAGGAATGCAGGTTTACCCGCAACAGTAGCCGCCTGATGTGTCAGCCAGCCCAGTGACAGATCAGCGTCTGACAGGGATGCAAGCAGATCGCGCGATTTAGGGCCAGTGACGATCATGGTGCCAAATTCGGTGGTGTGATCCGTCAGGCTAAGACCTGTTGGCAGTGCGTTTTTCAGGATCTCAAAGTCGTGCCACTGTGCTGCACCTGCGGTAATCATGGTGAAATGATCTTCACCGTGACGAATGCAGGACATTTCAGTCAGGATCCTGCCGCGGTCATCGGAGAAGTACACAAGGTTCAAACGGCCCACTTTGGGGAGCCCACCAGTGACCATGCCACGCAAGAATTCTGCCGCGCCTTCGCCGGTTAGATTAAAGCGCGAAAATCCGGGCAAGTCGAGCACGCCAACACCGTCGCGTACTGCTTCGCACTCTTCTTTGATACGCTGCTGCCAGGGGCCTGAACGACCCCAGGTGTGGGTTGCGTCCTCGGAAGTGTCATCACCATCCTGCGCAAACCAGTTGGCACGTTCCCAACCGTTGTAAGCGCCCATAACGCCGCCTAACTCTTTGACTTTATTATGTACTGCGCCGATTTTTTTATCACGTCCGGCAGGCCATTCGTGGTGGGGGAAGTGCATTGCATATTCATTGCCATAGACCTCCTTGCCTTTTTGCACGCAGTAGTCGTGATCAGTGTAATCGGTGTAGCGACGCGGATCGACCGCCCACATGTCCCATTCGGTCTGACCATCGACAATCCATTCGGCCAGAACTTTGCCGGCACCGCCACCCTGGGCAATACCAAAGGTGAAAACACAGGCCTCAAATGCGTTCTTGACGCCGGGCATTGGCCCAAGCAGCGGTAAGCCATCCGGGGCATAGGGGATCGGACCGTTGATGACCCGCGATATGCCCGAGGTCGCCAACGAAGGGACCCGCTCCATTGCGTCCATCATGATGTCTTCGATCCGGTCAAGATCATTCTGCCAGAGCTGAAAACTGAAATCCTCAGGCATCGGGTCATCCTCAGTTTCCCAATGCGCCCGACAGTTTGGCTCATATGGGCCAAGGTTGAAGCCATGTTTTTCCTGACGCAGGTAATAGGACACATCCACGTCCCGTAGCAGAGGCAGCTTTTTCCCGGTTTCCTTGGTATAGGCTTCTATTTCGGGGATTTCTTCGGACAGAAGATACTGATGACTCATCACCATCATTGGCACCGTTCGGCCACCAAAGGGTTTGAACCACTCACCCACACGCTGGGCATAGTACCCGGCTGCGTTGACCACATTATCGCAATCAATATCACCCTTGTCGGTATGTACGGTCCAGCTGCCATCATCATGTTGCGTGACACCTGTCGCAGGGCAGAATCGAATGATTTTGGCCCCCATGTCACGGGCACCCTTTGCCAAAGCCTGCGTTAGCTGTGCCGGGTCGATGTCCCCATCGTGAGGATCATACAAAGCCCCGGCCATGTCATGGGTTTCAAGGAAGGGATAGCGTTCCTTGGTTTCCTCTGGCGTCAGGATCTCGATATCCATACCCTGATAGCGACCCATGGATGCCGCCCGTTCAAACTCCTGCATCCGTTCTGCTGTATGCGCCAGACGGATCGACCCGGTTACATGATAGTTCATCGGATAGTCGACTTCGTCACCCAGGCGCGCATACAGCTCGGTTGAATATCGCTGCATATTCATGATCGACCATGATGTGGAAAAGGTGGGAACATTCCCCGCCGCATGCCAGGTTGACCCGGCCGTCAGCTCGTTCTTCTCCAGCAATACGCAATCGCTCCAGCCCTTCTTGGCCAGATGATACAGTGACGAGGCACCCACAACTCCACCGCCAATAATGACAACCCGTGCCTTGGATGGGAAATCGACCATAGCTTATTCCTCTTCTTGCGGTACTCCGTCCGCGATGTCGTAGTAGTCACCTTTCGAAGCAACGAAGATATGCTTTGCAATCTTGATACCGGTGTCGCCATCAACTGCCCCAAGCGCAAAACTGATGGTATCCTCACCTTTGCCCTTCCAGAATAGGTAGGACCCGCAACGCGAACAGATGCCTCGTTTGGCGATGTCGCTGGCCACAAACCAAGTGACCGGGCCAGTGATGGTCAGATCAGTGTCAGCAACATGAGCTGAGGCCCAGAAGCCGCCCGCCTGCTTGCGGCACTGGCTGCAGTGGCACATGGATGGTCCCTGAGGTTTGGCCTTGGTTTCAAACTGGATGTCGCCACACAGGCAGGATCCTTTGATCATCTCTTATCCTTTTAGTGAGGGCGTGCTGCTGGCTCCCAGCAGGACCCCGTAGCAAATAAAGCAGACCGCCATCACGCGGCGGATCCAAACATTAAACACGGCTGCCATCGCCGCCCGACCCAGTCCGGCCCCAAGCGCGGTATAGCCAGTGTAGCTGAGGGCGGTGATCATCAGAGCCGTGGGCATGATCACCCCCATTTGCTGCCAAACCGGAACATCTGGTTGTACAAATTGGGAAAAGGCAGCGAGATACCCGGCGACGCTTTTGGGGTTGATCGTGGCGACGGCGAGCGCGTGCAGATAGACATGTCGGGCAGGGCGCTCCGCCGCGGGAGCAGGGTTTCCTGCGTTCATCCAGCCTCGAACACCCAGATAGATCAAGAAACCCGCGCCAATCAGTTTCGCGATGAAAAATCCGGTCGGCGAAGCCGCGATGAGTGCGGTAACGCCAAAAGCCGAGAGAACCAGAAACAGCGTGGCTTGGGTGAGGATTGCGAAAACCCCGATCATTGCTTTTGGAAACGGCAATGCCATCCCGTTGCTAATGCAGTTCACAGCATTTGGACCGGGCGTGGTGACAAAAACCACCCAGAACAGGGCGAATATGGTCCAGGATTCAAAGCTCATGACGTCAATAGACCGGCGGAGCGATCACCCAGATCGCAACAGCCGGTTCGCCATAGGGGTTGGCCCAGTGATAGGGTTCATGGCGGATCCGAAAACTGTCGCCTGCGTTCACAGTAAATGCCTGACCGCCAATAACCAGATCAAGGCGACCGGAAATCATGTATCCCACTTCCTGCGTTGGTCGGTCAGCTATGGTTTGCATTTTGGAATGGGCCTGAAAAGTCGAATGCACCATTTCAAAATCATCCGTGAGATCGGGCGAGAGAAGCTCTTCGATCAAGCCTTCTTCGCCAGCTCCCATCGGACGTCGGTCCCCCTCACGTACCACATACCCTTGTTCATGGGCTGGGGCGTGGGTGTGGCCGAACAGCATAGACATAGGGACGTTCAGGCAGGCTGCAATCTGGCGAAGGTCCGAAATTGTTGGCTCGGACATATCCCGCTCCACCTGACTAAGCCAACCAACCGACCGGTCCAGTCGCGTTGCGATATCAGTCAGCGTCAACCCTCGCGCCTTACGCAATGCGCGTATGTCAGCACCAAGTGATGCAGTTAAGGCGGCCTGTGTGTTCAACGTATACTCCTAGCAGAAGGGCGTGAAAAAATGATCCGTGTTTTCACCGTGCTGCGGTTCTGTGAAATTTTCAAGTGATTTTTCACCAAAGTCGCAAACAGAACAGAATCCATTTTGAACATTGGCATTCTGAACGGACTTGGCTTGGAGGGAATATGCAAAAAGAGCAGTGTTTTGTTAGCCTGATTGGCCGCACAATTGGTGCAGCAAGAGGGCGCGCGGCCCGAGGTAGGCCTGCACGGATCTGACCCACCCTTAGATCCACTTGTACCAATAGGCCTTCATATGAACGATCAAACCAAAACACCCGCCCGCGCAATTCGTAGTGGAGGCCGGGCCGCTCGTCGTGCTGCCCGTGCAGCCCCGCTTGCAGAAAATCTCCGCGCCATCCGTCCTGGCATGGAAGGTGGCACCCTCAAACCGCTCAGCGAGCAAGACATGGAGCGTATACACCAAAGTGCGTTGGATGCGCTGGAACAGATTGGCTTAGCTGACGCTCCGCAAAGCGGTATCGACTACCTGGTCGGCGCAGGATGTGTATTGGGAGACGATGGACGTATCCGTTTTCCGCGGGAACTGGTTGAAGAGACGATAGCCAAGGCCAACCGTTCGGTCACATTGTTTAGTCGAGATGGGAAGACCGATCTGAATTTATCTGGCAGTCGGGTTCACTACGGTACCGCTGGTGCGGCAGTTCATATGGTGGATGTGCATGGGCGCAGCTACCGCGAGTCAACAGTGCAGGATTTGCACGATGCCGCCCGGATTTCCGATAGATTGGACAACATCCACTTTCTGCAACGACCTATGGTCTGTCGTGACATCCCCGACAATCGCGAAATGGATTTGAACTCTATCTACGCGACCACAGCAGGCACAACCAAACATGTGGGTGTTTCCTTCACCGAACCGGACTTTGTCGATGACGCGCTTGAAATGCTGCACATGATTGCAGGTGGTGAAGGCAAATGGCGAGAGCGTCCCTTTGTGTCGAACTCCAACTGTTTTGTTGTTCCTCCAATGAAATTCGCCACTGAAAGCTGCGAAGTGATGGAAAAATGCATAGCTGGGGGTATGCCGGTGTTGTTGTTGTCTGCCGGCATGGCCGGTGCGACAGCGCCGTCGACCATTGCTGGCGCAATTGTGCAGGCCTGTGCCGAATGTTTGGCCGGTCTGGTTTATGTAAACGCCGTCAAACCAGGGGCCCCCGCGATCTTTGGCACTTGGCCTTTTGGTTTGGACCTGCGGACCGGCGCAATGAGTGTTGGATCTGGCGAACAGGCTTTGCTGACGGCTGGATGCGCTCAGATGCATAAGTTTTATGGCGTGCCTGGTGGTGCAGCTGCGGGTGCCTCAGATTCGAAGCTTCCTGATATGCAGGCCGGCTGGGAACAAATGTGCACCGCTGTGATGGCCGGCTTATCCGGTCTCAACATGGTATATGAGGCGGCCGGGATGCATGCCTCACTGCTGGGGTTCTGTCATGAATCTCTGATCTTGGGGGATGATCTTATCGGTCAGGCGCTGCGCTGTGTTCGCGGCATCGAGGTCAACGACGAAACGCTTGCCTTGGATCAAATTAGGGCCACCTGTATTGGTGGCCCCGGTCATTATTTAGGGACGGATCAAACGCTTAGTAGAATGCAATCTGATTACGTCTACCCAGGCCTTGGTGATCGCACTTCCCCCAAAGAATGGGAAGAGTTGCAAAAGCCCGATCTGTTGAAAAAGGCCTCTGCACGTAAGGAACAAATCCTGCGTGAACGATCCCAGGCTCGATTTGATCCTGCAACCGACGCTGCTCTTCGTGCTAGGTTTAATATCCATCTCCCCGCCTAGTGATGAGAGAGGACTGCAACGACGATATTGTTTAACGGCGAGGTGGCGAATTTTGCTTTCGCCACTTCAATTCAGTTTCGAGGGGGAAATTGCGCATGTATGTACCTCCACGCATAGCTGTGTTGTGTTTGGTTCCTATTCAGCTCCCAAAGCTAGCAAAACTTCTCGTCGACGGGACTTCAGAACATGTCAAAAAGCTGGCGTTGCCGAGTGGACTGGTTTGACCCACTATATTGCTAGCCCTGACCGAAGAGATCTCTGATATGCGGTCGCGGATATTGTTGGGACAATGGGCTGTGAGCGTTCCAAAGCTGCAATAGGGCCAACCCGACGGAGGTGTTGATCCCACTTATTAAGAGCCAGTGAACATCTCTCAGGTATGTTGACCAGAAGGCGGTAGTGATTCGTAGTATCAAATAGGTGGTTAATGGCTGTAAGTTTTCAACTCAGCTCAGTGCTGAGTGCATTAACGAAACGAACTTACCTACCTGCGTTTGTTGCCTTTGTTGTGGTTGTGATTGCATCTGTTTTTGCTGAAAAGCAAAACGCGACCATCCACAATCAAAACCTTCGTGCGGATGTCCAGAACGAAGCCGGGATGGTTGTATCGCGGTTGAAGGGCCACTTGGGGGCGGACCTACAATTGATACGAGGGTTGGTTGCCGTATTGTCAACCGAACCAACTATGGATCAGGCCCGTTTTGGAAAGTTAGCGGAGCAGGTGATTGGTGGCCATAACGAGGTCCGGCTTGTGGCGGTTGCCCCCGATTTGGTTGTTTCGCTGATCTATCCAGTTGCCGGAAACGAAGCCGCAATTGGCCTAGATTACAACAAAAATGATGCACAACGAGATGCCGCTTATCGCGTTCGCGATAGCGGTGGTGTGGTGCTTGCTGGGCCAGTCAACCTGGTGCAGGGCGGGCGTGGCTTTATTGGCCGGTTTCCAATCTATACAGGTACGGGCCCGCAGCGGCAGTTTTTTGGAATTTTGTCGGCCGTTATCGACGTCGACACACTCTATGCCGCTTCGGGAGTAACCGATCCCAATGCAAATATTGAACTGGCATTGATTGGTCATGACGGTATGGGGTCTGAAGGGGCCTTGTTCTTTGGTGATGCTGATATCGTTGAGGATGACCCGATCCGGATCGATATTCCCCTAGCGCAAGGAAGCTGGCAATTGGTGGCCCGACCTCGGGGTGGGTGGACCGCGCAACCTGACAACCTATGGCCGCTACGCATGTCGCTGTTTGTCGCGGGGGCGCTGATCCTTTTTCCGACCATACTAGCTGGGCGTCTGTCGGCTGGTCGACGGTCGGTCATCTACACTTTGAAACGACGTGAGCGTGAACTTGAGACTTTGTCTCGCCGTTTGGAAGTTGCTGTCGAGACCTCAAAAATCGGAATCTGGGAATATGAGCCAGCCAGCGAGCGACTGATTTGGGACCAGCGGATGCGCAGTCTCTATGGCAAAACGCAATCCCCAGAAGAAAATCTGATACAGACATGGCGGCAACGCTTGCACCCATTGGATCGCAACATTGCCATCGAAGTATTTGAATCCGCTCAGAAAAATCTAGGTGCCTATGCCTCAGATTTCCGAATTGTTTTACCGGACGGCCAGGAAAAGCACATTCGCGCGCTAGGCAGCGTGTTCACGGATGCTAACGGTCGCAAACGGATTATTGGTGTGAACTGGGATGTGTCAAAGGATGTACATCTGCGTGAAGAAGTGATGCGTACCAATAAAACTCTCCAACAGCGTAATGGTGAGTTGTATGAGGGGCAAATCGCACTTGAACAGGCTCATGCTGAGCTACAGAAAAAACAAGCAGAGTTGCATCGATTATCGTTGGTGGCAAAGCACGCGTCGGACAGCATTATTCTGACAGATGCAGAGGCTAGAATAGTTTGGGTCAACGACGCTTTTACGCGCGTGACGGGCTATTCAGCCGAAGAGGCAATTGGAGCAACTACGGGTAGTTTGCTGAATGGACCAAAAACGGACCCGGCGGTGATTGGTGATATTAACGACCATTTGTCCATGGGGCAGCGGTTCCATACAGAAATTCTAAACTACACCAAATCGGGTGCTGAGATCTGGATTGATACAAATTTGGTGCCGATCTTGAATGAAGAAGGTCAAATTGAACTGATCATCGGGATCGAACGCGACATCACTGGGGCCAAAAATCGAGAACGGGAACTGGCTGAAGCCAAGCTGGCGGCAGAGCACGCGGACCGTGCAAAATCCGAGTTTTTAGCGAATATGAGTCATGAAATTCGTACTCCGATGAATGGAATTATTGGCATGGCAGGATTGCTTTCCGAAGCCGACCTACCGGACACTGAACGCCAATTTGTTGATACAATCCAAGACTCTTCGGTCGCATTGCTGAAAATTATTAATGACATTCTAGACTTGTCGCGGTTGGAAGCAGGCAAGCTGGAAATTTCTCCAACAGATTTCAAGTTGCGCCACTGTGTGGAAGGCGCAATCGACTTGTTACGTCCCAAGGCGCGCGACAAAGAGATTTGGCTTTCGGTCAACTATGCTGCCGAGCTGCCTGAATTGATGCATGGCGATGATGGGCGGTTGCGTCAGATTTTGGTCAATTTGGTCGGCAATGCGGTGAAATTTACATCTCAGGGAGGCGTAACTGTGAATGTTGGTTGCGCCAAGAATGATCCTTACCGGTTGCAGGTCGAGATTGATGATACCGGAATCGGCATCTCAACCGAACAGGCCAAGCATATTTTCGACCGCTTCTCGCAGGCTGACACCGCGACGACGCGGGCTTTTGGGGGCACCGGTCTTGGCCTGACAATCTCTAGCGTTCTTGCTGAACGCATGGGGGGAGAAATCACTTTGCGCTCTGAACTGGGCCAAGGGTGTTGTTTCAGTCTTTCCGTACAACTGGCGCCGGCACAGGGACCACTCGTCAAGGAAGTACCTCGCGTTGACGTGCCAGCAGCTATTCTGGCGGATAGTCTGGTTTTGTTGGCTGAAGATAACAAAGTGAACAGGTTGCTGATTAACAAATACCTGGGTGATCAGCCATTGGAGTTGATCGAGGCAATAAATGGCCGCGAAGCTGTAACTCTGTGCCAGACACGCGTGCCGGACATTGTGCTTATGGATATGTCGATGCCCGAACTGGATGGCATCTCTGCAACGCGAGAGATCCGGGCGCTGGACATTGTGCAGCCTACAATCGTTGCATTGACCGCCAATGCCTTTGAGAGCGATCGCGATGCCTGTTTGGCAGCTGGTATGGACTGTTTCTTGTCCAAACCCATCAAGAAAGCGCACTTGCTTCGGACACTGGCAGCTCTTCAAGCCGAGCGACTAGAGGAAAAGCAAAGGGCGTAGCCGTCCAATGTGTCGGAGCGTCGATCCGGTATCCTGTTAAAATGGTTGAAAAACTGAGCCTGCGTTTACAGAAAACCTCCATTGGCTGTGATTTTTTTGCGGCAATTTCTTCCGGTTGCGCCATCTGATTAAGATAAGCTGCAGGCGTATGTAAAAAAATGAGCAACCCGGCAGTTATAGACAACGGCTGCTGTGGAGGCTCGCCGACATGGAAAACGTCCTTAGCCTAGTGCCTGTGCTAATTAAGATGGCTATTGTCGTAGGCGTTCTTTTATTGCTGCCACTCCCCTTGACTTGGCTGGAACGTAAAATTGCTGCACATATCCAGCAGCGACCAGGTCCGATGCGCGTGGGGTGGCACGGGTTACTGCAACCGCTGGCCGATGCCATCAAACTGCTGACCAAAGAAGATCATATTCCAGCCGAGGCTGACCGGATGCTGTTTTCGATCGCCCCGGTGGTGGCCCTGGTGCCGCCCTTTCTGGTATTTGTTGCAATCCCTATTGGCGACCCCATTCAGATGTTTGGCACCGAAATTGCGCTGTCGATATCAGATCTGAACGTTGGATTGCTGTTTATTCTGGCAGTGTCGGGAATCGGAGTGTTCGGCACAATTTTGGCGGGCTGGGCTTCGAACAGTAAATACGCCGTTCTTGGCAGCTTGCGCTCAATTGCTCAGATGATTTCCTACGAAATCCCTATGGGCTTTTCCGTCATAGGTGTGGTGATGCTCGCGGGATCGATGCAGTTGTCCCAAATTGTCTCCTCGCAGCAAGGTTTGTGGAACGTTGTGGTGCAGCCAATTGGCTTTTTTGTTTTTTTTGTTTCAGGTCTGGCCGAGGCACAACGTATTCCGTTTGATCTGCCTGAAGCCGAGGGTGATCTCGGCGCGGGCTACCACACTGAATACAGTGGCATTCGATTTTCACTCTTTATGCTCGCAGAATACCTTGTGGTGGTGGTTCTGGCTTTTCTGAATGTGCTGCTGTTTTTTGGCGGTTGGCTGGGTGGCCCGGCATTTTTGCCCGCCACGATCTGGCTGCTTCTTAAGGTCGGATTCTTCATCTGGGTGTTTATGTGGTTGCGTTTCACGTTTCCGCGCTACCGTTATGACCAGCTGATGGCCATCGGCTGGAAGTTACTACTACCGCTCTCATTGCTGAATATTCTGGTGAGCGGATTTGTGATGTTGTGAATAGCGAGTGAGGCGTCATGGCAAGGACAGGGGTAAAACGGAGCAACTGGATCGGCAGGGTCCTTCTGGTTGATCTACTGGCCGGGTTACGTTTGACGCTGGGGTATATGGTTTCAAAAACTGTGACCCACCACTACCCAGATTATGAAAAGTGGGTGCCATACCAACGCCATCGCGGCCATCATTTCATCAAGACAAATGAAGAGGGCGAGGTGAATTGTGTCGCCTGTGAATTGTGCTCGAAAATCTGCCCCTGCGATTGCATCACGGTTATTCCCTTTGAGAATGAAAAGGGCGACCGCCGCCCCAAAGTGTTCGACATCAATTTGGCACGCTGCCTGTATTGCGGATTGTGTGAGGACGCCTGTCCTGCGGATGCGATCAAGTTAGGTCAGGAGTACGAAGTTGCGACCCACCATCGAGGAACTCTGGTGGTCCATCTCGAAGACTTGGTCAAGGCGCCTGGAAAAGCTGGGAATGGGGGCGTGGTGCGTCCCGCCACACTGGATCGCAATGGTGGTCTGAGGTCAGTCACGCGCACTAGGCCCAAGGATGCCGGGCTGGACTGGTGGTCACGTATCCGAAGAGAGCGGTAACCATCATGTAAAGGCAGCGATACGACCGCAGTGGGACCAAACCAAGAAAGGGCGAAAAAATGTATGTCAGCACAGTATTACGCCACAAGGGATCCGAGATCTATTCGGTCGCGCCAGATGACAGCGTCTTGACGGCCCTTCAGTTGTTTGACGTCAAGAAGATTGGTTTTGCGGTGGTACTGGATCCTGCTGGAAAAGCGTTGGGAGGCGTTTCAGAGCGCGAGATCTGCAAAGCAATGGCGATCCCGGATGGTGGAGGGCGCCAAGCCGCGATCGGCGATGTGATGACGCCCAGCGTGGGCACCTGTTCACCAGACGACAACTTGATCCGGATCATGGCTTTGATGACCGAAAAGCGGAATCGCCACATGCTGGTTTGTGATGACGACGGGCTGTGTGGGGTGATCAGTATTGGCGATGTGGTCAAACATCGGCTGGATGAGATCATGCGCGAAGAAGAAGAGCTGCTGAAATACATCGACGGTACTGGCTACAGCGTTTGATGCAGATGTGGCCTGCCTGCTTGAGGTTGGCGAAACGGGAGTTAGGAGTAAGAGGTCAAAGATGGAGCGAGAGTTTTTTTTGCTGCTGTCAGGGGTTGCAACAGTATCGGCATTGCTGGTGATTGTCGCACGCAATCCGGTACATAGCGCCTTGGCACTTGTCGCCTGCCTGGTTCAGATCGCTGCCCTTTACGTCCTTTTGGGTGCGCCCTTTCTGGCCGTGATCCAAATCTTTGTATATGTCGGCGCCGTGATGGTGCTGTTTTTATTCGTCATTATGATGCTGGATGTCCGAAAGGAATCCCAAAGGCGGTACTTGAAACACGCGCTTCTGCCCGGTGTCGTCGTTCTTGTTATTCTCTCGGGCGAGCTGATTGTTTTACTGACCCAAAGCACCAAATTGCATGCCGCAATGGGGCCGGGGCAGACCATTACCACTCAGCCATCAGTGGAGGCGCTTAGTCTTTTACTGTTTCAGGATTTTTTGCTGCCGTTTGAAGTTGCCTCGGTAATCCTTCTGGTGGCCCTGATAGGTGCGGTAGTGTTGGCCAGGTCGGAGGCTGACGTAACACCGGTTCGATCTCGAAAAGATCACGGCGAGGTTCGCAGATGATCCCAACAGCCTGGTATCTGATACTTGCCGCCACGCTGTTTGTTATTGGCGGAGCCGGGGTTTTGCTGCGGCGCAATGTACTGATTGTACTGATGTCACTGGAACTCATGCTGAACAGTGTCACCATAAATCTTCTGGCTTTTGGTCATGTTCTGCAAGATTTGCGCGGCCAGATAATCGCCATTTTTGTGATCGCAATCACCGCCGCCGAGGTTGCTGTGGCGCTGGGCATTTTGGTTGCACTGCTGCGCAACAAAAACACGTTGGAAGTGGATGAGTTAACCGTCTTGAAAGGTTGAGTTTTGGAGTTTCTACTGTCCATCAGACCTGTCCTTGCCATTGCCGTAAGCCTGACGGCCGCTGTTTTGATCCTTTGTCTACGCAACCGGGCTAACCTGCGTGATGCGGTTTCGGTTGCCGCGGCTGTGGTGAAGTTCCTGATTGTGATCTCTCTGGCGCCGTTGGTTTTGGACGGTGGGACCCATGATCTGACATTGTTTGAAGTGCTGCCGGGGGTCGATTTTGCCTTTCGGGTCGATGCATTGGGGATGGTGTTTGCGACCGTTTCCAGCCTGCTGTGGATCCTCGCGGCGCTTTACTCAATTGGTTACATGCGCAGCCAGAACGAACATGCGCAGACCCGCTTTTTTGCCGCCTTTGCTGTGTCGCTTTCCGCGGCAGTTGGCGGTGCTTTTGCCGCTAATCTGTTCACTTTGGTCATTTTCTACGAGCTGCTTAGCCTGATCACCTATCCGCTGGTTTACCACAAAGAAGACAAGGCCAGTTGGGCGGGCAGTCGTCGCTATGTGGTCTATTTGATCGGGGCGTCCAAATCCCTGCTTCTGGTGGCACTGGCGTTGACCTATCATCTGGCCGGAACTCTTGATTTTATGCCTCAGGGCGTGTTTGGCGGAACTGATGCCTCAGGGGCGCTGCTGTCAGTAGTGTACCTGTGCTACCTGTTTGGTTTTGCCAAGGCTGCAATAATGCCATTTCACGCCTGGCTGCCAGCGGCGATGGTTGCGCCAACCCCTGTTAGTGCTTTGCTCCATGCGGTGGCGGTGGTCAAAATGGGGGTATTTTGCCTGCTGCGGGTGATTTTCTACGTCATGGGCGTCGATTTGATGAGCAGCCTCGGGTTGGCAATAGCCACTGCGTATCTGGTGTCCTTTACCATCGTGATGGCTTCGATCTATGCGCTGACCCGCGATGACCTGAAGGCTCGGCTGGCTTATTCGACGGTCAGTCAGCTATCGTACATCATACTGGGCGCGGTCTTGTTGACACCGATGGCGGCCGTGGGCGGTGTGACCCATATCGCGGCCCACGCATTTTCCAAGATCACACTGTTTTTCTGCGCCGGGTCGATCTACTGCGCCTCACATCGCCGCAACATCAGCGATCTGGCCGGCATCGGGCGGCAATTGCCCTGGACGATGGGCGCGTTTTTCATTGGCTCACTTGGTATGATCGGCCTCCCCCCCAGTGGAGGGTTCATTAGTAAATGGTATCTGGTTCTGGGCTCGGTTGAAGCTGGAGAATTGGTTTTTCTGACTGTTCTTCTGGCCAGCGCGGTGCTGAATGCGGCCTATTTCTTACCGGTGACCTACACCGCATTTTTTGAGAAATCCAAGCCACCACAGGGCCAAACGCTGGTCGCAATGCAGGACGTCCGTGAAGTTCCAATGGTGGCAGTGCCTTTGCTGATAACTGCGATTTTATCATTGGTGCTGGGTCTGAGCCCTGGATTTTTCGTGGATTTGGCGCAGTTGGTCATGCGCGGAGCGGGGTTAGGATGATTGCACGATTGGTGAATTTCTTTGGCGATGATCGGTACAAGCGTTTGCGTTGGCGGTTATTGTTGCTGATGCTGTTCCTCATAGTGCTGGCCGATGTCTTAGTGCCAAGACCACATGTGGAACATGTCTGGGATTCCATCCCAGGGTGGAGCGCCGCGTTTGGATTTATCAGCTGCGTTGCGATCATTTTCGTCAGTAAGTTCATCGGCCACAGTTGCGGCATCATGCGCGATGAGGACTACTATGACTGAGTGGCTGCACCCCGCGTTGATCATGGTGTTCGGTGCAGCCTTGCTACCGATGCTGCACGACACAGGACAAAAGGTTGCGTCGGTTTTGGTTCCATTGCTGGTTTTGCTACGGATGACGCAAATGGATGTCGGCAGCCAGGGTCAGGTCCAGTTTATTGGCATAGACTTGGTTCTGTTTCAGGCTGACCAGTTATCACTGGTGTTCGCTTGGGTGTTTTCAATCATGGCGGTGATTGGCAACATTTACGCTTGGCATATCAATGACACTGGCCAGCGGGTTTCGGCGTTTTTGTATATAGGCAGTGCTTTTGGCGTGGTGTTTGCTGGCGACTGGTTCACTCTGCTTGTCGCGTGGGAGATCATGGCCTTTGCCTCGGCCTATCTGATTTTTGCATCCGCTAACCGCAAGGCTGTCGCAGCCGGTTTTCGCTATCTCATGGTGCATGTCGCCGGAGGTGTCCTGTTGTTCGGTGGAATTGTGTTGCACGGCGTCCAGACCGGCTCTTATCTGGTAGGGCCGCTGGATCACGGACAGGGCGGGCTGGCCTACAACCTGATCCTGATCTCCTTCATGCTTAATGCTGCTGTTCCACCATTAAGCGCCTGGCTCACCGATGCATATCCCGAAGCAACGGTGACCGGAGCAGTATTCCTTAGCGCCTTTACCACTAAAACGGCCGTATACGTGCTGATCCGCAATTACCCCGGCGCCGAAGTGTTGATCGGGTTTGGAGTAGCTATGGCGTTGTATGGGGTTGTATTTGCAGTGTTGGAAAACGACTGCCGCAGGCTTTTGGGTTATCACATTATCAGTCAGGTTGGTTACATGGTGGCTGCCGTTGGTATGGGAACCGAGATGGCGCTGAATGGTGCGACCTCCCATGCCTTTGCTCATATCCTCTACAAGGGATTGTTGTTCATGGGGGTGGGGGCGGTGATCCTGATGACGGGGCGGCGAAAATTGACCGAACTGGGGGGGCTATATCACGCCATGCCAATGACGGTGGTGCTGTATATGGTTGGCGCTCTGGCAATCTCAGCCTTCCCCCTGTTTAGCGGCTTTGTCAGCAAAAGCATGATCATATCGGCGGCCGCAGGGGATCACCGTGCGGCGGTGGCGCTGTTATTGACTGTCGCGTCCTCCGGTACCTTTTTGCACACTGGCCTAAAGCTGCCATATTACATGTTCTTTGGCAAAGACTGCGGTTTGCGTCCGTCTGAACCGCCCGTAAATATGTTACTGGCAATGGGGCTGGCGGCGTTGTTCTGCATCGGCATCGGCGTGTTTCCGCAGCTGTTGTACGATCTGCTGCCATATCCAGTGAATTACCACCCTTACAGTGGCGCGCACATCACCCAGAGCCTCGGACTGTTGATGTTCACGCTTTTCGCTTTTGTCCTGTGCCTGAGGTATCTGGACCCCGAGAAAACCATCAGCCTGGATACTGATTGGCTGTATCGGCGTGGTGCAAAACTCTTCATGTGGCTTGCTCTTCATCCGGTTTTGCTCTGGGAGAAAATGGTGGTCACTCTGGGTGACGGTGCAGGTCTTCGCATGTTGCACAGGTTGTCACGGGCGAGCCAAAAAGCTGACACTCATTTTGTTGATGCGGTGGTCAATGGGGTTGCCAGAATGACCTGGCGTTGCGGCCTGCTATTGCGACAGTTTCAAACCGGGGTTGTGTCGCATTATGCGCTGGTGATGATAGTTGGGCTGATTGTGATGCTGGTGTTCCCGCTGATCGCAGCACTGGCAGCGCCATGACAGACTTGCCGGTTCTCAGCATTCTGATTTTGCTACCGGCTGTTGGGGCAGTGTTAACGCCCTTTCTGCGCAAAGACCCGATTGTACGCTGGTTTTCTTTGCTGGTGCTTTTTGCTGACTTCTTATTAGCGCTTTGGGTTTTGCTCAATTTTGATCCCAACACGGCTGCGATGCAGTTTGGTGAACACAGGGTTTGGGTACCAAATTTGGGTATCAGCTATCGATTGGGGATTGATGGTATCAGCGTTTGGTTTGTGGTGCTGACCAGTCTGCTGGGATGGATTTGCGTTTTGGCGTCTTGGTGGTCGATTTCCATCCGGGTGAAAGAGTTCATGACCTGCTTACTGGCGATGCAGAGCCTGATGATCGGTGTGTTCTGCGCGCTAGACATGATACTGTTCTACATTCTGTGGGAGGCCATGCTGGTGCCGATGTATCTGATCATCGGTATCTGGGGCGGGGCCAACCGGGTCTACGCTGCGTTCAAGTTCTTCCTCTACACATTAGCGGGCAGCCTGCTGTTCCTGATTGGTATTCTGCTGCTCTACTTTGGCGGCGGGCAAACCTTTGATGTGCTGGCCCTGATGGAGGTACAATACCCGTTCCCCCTGCAGATCTGGGTGTTCCTTGCCTTCCTTGTCGCCTTTGCCGTCAAGATCCCGATGGTGCCGGTGCATACTTGGTTGCCGGATGCCCATGTGCAGGCCCCCACTGCAGGCAGTATCATTCTTGCCGGTGTGCTGCTCAAGATGGGCGCCTATGGCTTTCTGCGTTTTTCACTGCCAATGCTGCCGGACGCATCGCAGTATTTCGCCCCGATGATGATTGCCCTGTCTGCTGTGGCAATTGTCTATGGCGGCTTTCTTGCCTTGGCGCAAAGCGACATTAAAAAACTGATCGCTTATTCCAGTGTCAGCCACATGGGGTTCATCACCCTGGGTCTCTTCACATTTGATGCCAAAGGAATGTCAGGTGCAGTGATCCAGATGTTCAATCACGGTATCACCACCGGGGCGCTGTTCCTGTTCGTTGGTATAATTTACGAGCGCACACATTCACGAGACATCGCAGCTTACGGTGGATTGATTAAGGTGGTGCCGTTGTTTGGTATCCTGTTTGCAGCTTTTTTACTGTCCTCGATGGCACTGCCCGGACTGAACGGATTTATTGGTGAGCTGCTGGTGTTGGCTGCGGCTTTTGGGGTCAGCGGTTGGGCGGGGGCTGCCGGGGCGCTGGGCGCCTTGGTTGGCGCGGCCTACCTGCTGGGGGTGTATCGCCAGATGTTGCTGGGCGAGGTCAAGACGCCGGGGGACGTGTTTGTCTGGGATCTGGGCCGCCGTGAACTGGCCTGTGCAGCACCATTGCTTTTGTTTGTTGTGTGGTTTGGCCTGTATCCCAAGCCGTTTTTGACAATCCTGCAACCCTCGCTGGACCATCTGATGACACAGCTTAATCCAACGGCGGTGACCCCATGAGGAGGTCGCAATGGATCTGACGCAGATTACCTCTTCGGTTCTGGCCTCAGGTCCGGAAATCATCATCATTCTGGGTGCCTGTGTGGCATTGATGTTGTCGCTGGTGCCAAGACCGGGGCAGGGCGCACTGCTAGCGGGGCTTAGCCTGGTGATGATTGCCCTGGCTGCCGCGATGAGCCTGACATTGGCGCAAAACCCGCAAACGGCTTATGGCGGAATGTTTGTGAACGATGGGTTTTCGACCTTTTTCAAAATGCTGCTCTATCTGGGGACTGCTCTGACTATTCTCATTTCTGACCGATACCTGGGCACAGAAGACGCCGCCAAAGGTGAGTATTATGTGCTGCTGTTATTTGCTCTGTCAGGTGCGATGATCATGGTGTCGGGCAAAGATCTGCTGATCATCTATGTAGGGTTAGAACTGCAAGCGTTGTCGATTTATGTGCTGGTTGGATTTCTGACAACAAACACACGTTCGAATGAGGCCGCGTTAAAATATGTCATCCTCGGAGCATTCTCGTCGGGGTTGCTGCTATTTGGCCTGTCTCTGCTTTATGGGCTGACCGGGACCACCCAGCTGGAGGCTATGGGAGAGGCGCTGGATAGTGTGGAGACCAGTTCGCCGCTGCTGGCGCTGGCCACAGTGTTTCTGATTGTAGGGCTATTGTTCAAAGTTGGTGCAGTCCCGTTTCATATGTGGGTCCCCGACATCTACGAGGGCGCGCCATCACCTGTCACCGGTTTCATGTCGACGGTGGGCAAGGTTGCCGCCGTTGCGGTGATCCTGCGGCTGTTGATACAAGATCTGGCAATGCTTGACCCAATCTGGCGCGGTAGTGTTGAGGCCGTGGCGGTACTGACGCTCGCCGCGGGCAGCTTCGCTGCATTGGTGCAAACCAATATCAAGCGGATGTTGGCCTATTCTTCCATTGCTCATGGCGGGTTCTTGTTACTGGGCCTCTTAGCTGGAGGAAGCGAGGGCCTTGCCAGTGTGATGCTATATCTGCTGATTTTTACAGTGACCAATTTGGGACTATTTGCTGTGATCGTCCTTTTAAACCGAGGCGCAGGTCAGGGTGAGAACATTCAGGACTTCTCGGGCCTGGCCAAAAGTCAACCGGGGGTGGCCCTAATGGCTTTAGTGTTCCTTTTGTCGCTCGCAGGCATCCCGCCGACCGGGGGCTTCTTTGCCAAGTTTTATGTGTTGGTGGCATTGGTTGATGCGGGTTTTGTATTGCTGGCAGTATTTGCGGTGCTGCTCAGCGCGATAGCTGCGTGGTTCTATCTTCGTGTCATCATGCTGATGTACATGGAACAGAACGACCAACCGGCTGTATTTCAGGTCTCCCCAGCAATTGGATGGGCACTGATTGTCACATTCACCGGCACAGTCTTAACCGGGGTCTTGCCTGCCTGGTTTCTGGGGGTGTCAAAAGCTGCGGCAACTGCTGGACTAGGTTGAAAACGCTGGTTTTGGATTACCTTGATCTATGGGGACCCTGCAGTGGACCACCCGCTTGTTACGGATCGTTGAGGACAAACCGGAATTCTGCCAACAAGGAAGGTGATATGCCAATTGATTTTCTGCCAGTATTCCTGATGGTAGCGGTCGTCATTGCGCTATCGGCATTTATTCTGACACTGTCCCGCCTGATCCGGCCCCACAATCCTTATCCCGAGAAAAACCGCCCCTACGAATGTGGTGTTGACCATGTGGGTGAGGCCTCTGCCGGAATGTTCAAAGTGCAGTATTTTGTCATCGCAATCCTGTTTGTAGTCTTTGATGTCGAGACCATGTTCCTGTTCCCCTGGGCGGTGGTGCTGAAGGACATGGGACTGTTTGGCTATGTCGAGATGTTTGTGTTCATCGTTCTTCTGTTGGTTGGCTTTGCCTATGCTTGGATCAAAGGAGCGTTGGAATGGGTCTCCTGACAAACCGTTTTCAGGATAACGTCTTTTTCACCTCGTCAGACGCGATCATTAACTGGAGTCGTAAATCTTCACTTTGGCCGCAGACTTTTGGTATTGCCTGCTGCGCGATTGAGATGATTTCAGCTGGCTGCGCGCGCTACGATCTGGACCGGTTCGGCGTGGTGTTCCGGCCGTCGCCGCGCCAGTCGGATGTGATGATCGTCGCAGGAACAGTGACCCGAAAGATGGCTCCAATTGTGCGCCGCCTGTATGATCAAATGGCTGAGCCGCGATATGTCATTGCCATGGGAACATGTGCTATTTCCGGCGGGGTCTATAATACCTATGCCGTGGTGCAGGGGGTAGACCATATTATACCGGTTGATATCCACGTTGCCGGTTGCCCACCGCGCCCAGAGGCGTTGTTACATGGGTTTGTGCAATTGCAGGAACAGATCACAGGTACCAAGGTGCTGCGTCGTCAGGATCCTGCCGATGCAGCGCTGGGACTGTCCTGATGGCGCCAGTCGAGCTCTCTCTTGCCCCGGTATTGCAGCTCTATGAGCAACGGGTTGGCATCGACAATACGGCGGCGGACATGTCCTGCCTGATGGTGTCCCCTGATGACCTGATTGAGCTGTGTCGTCATTTGCGCGACGACCCCTTGCTAAAATTTGATTTTCTCTCAGATATCTGCGCGGTGGATTTTCACCCCGAAGCACCGCGTTTCTTATTGGTCTACCATTTGTTTTCGACCCGGCATAAATGGCGCCTTCGGCTAAAGTGCCACCTGGGCGATCCTGCAGTTGTGCCGACCGTCACACCGGTTTGGACCACGGCCAACTGGCACGAGCGCGAAGCCTTTGACATGTATGGCATTCGCTTTGACGGCCATCCTGATTTACGCCGAATTTACATGTGGGATGGGTTTGACGGCTATCCAATGCGTCGCGATTTCCCGCTGCGTGGATACAAAGATGACTATAACCCAATGGGCGTAGACCAACCTGTTGACTGGGGCGGCGGATGACTGATGTTACCGTCATCAATGAGGTCACAACCGACACCGGCCTGTCGCGTGAGGTGTTGATGAACCTTGGTCCTCAGCATCCAAGTACTCATGGCGTACTGCGTTTGCTGCTGCAGATGGATGGCGAAATCATCGAGCGGGTGGAGCCGCATATTGGTTTGCTGCACCGCGGTACTGAAAAACTGTTCGAAAGCTTTACCTACACGCAGATTTTTCCGCTGACCGACCGGCTTGATTACCTTTGTCCGCCTTCAAATAATCTGGGCTATGCCTTAGCGGTTGAAGCCTTGCTGGGCATCAAAGCACCTGAGCGGGCCCAGTATATCAGAGTGATCATGGCCGAGTTGTCGCGGATCTCTGGCCATTTGTTGATCACCGGTGCGCTGCCGATGGATGTGGGGGCAATGACTTCGCTTCTCTACACCATGCGCGACCGTGAAATGGTGATGGATCTGATGGAGATGATCAGCGGCGTGCGGATGCATACCTCGTTTTGCCGGGTTGGCGGTGTACGCGAGGACCTGCCCGAAGGCTGCGCCGCACGCATACTGGAGTTCTGCGATATTTTTGCGGCGCGGATTTCTGATTACGAAACCCTGCTGGAAAACAACCGCATCTTTCTGGCACGGGTTGAAAATATCGGAACCATCACTGGCGAAGATGCCATCGCGCTTGGTCTTAGCGGTCCAAATCTGCGCGCGTCTGGGGTGGATTGGGACATCCGCCGTGATGAACCATACGAGATTTACGATCAGCTGGAGTTTGAGGTTATCACCCGAGACGATGGGGATTGTTATGACCGCTGGAAATGCCGTGTCGATGAGATGCGCGAAAGCCTGCGAATGATCCGTCAGTGTGTGCGCCAAATGCCTGAAGGTGACATACTGATTGATGACCCCAAAATCGCTTTTCCCGTAGATAAGGATTTGCTCGCACATTCGATGGAGACCCATATCCATCACTTTGAATTGGCGGCTTACGGGTTCAAGGTGCCAAAAGGCGAAGTCTATACAGCGATCGAGGCCCCTAAAGGGGAGTTGGGATATTACCTGATTTCAGACGGCAGTGAAAAGCCGTTCCGGCTTAAGGTGCGCGCGCCGTCTTTTGTCAATCTTCAGGCTCTGACAGAGCGCACCACCAATATTAAATACCTGGCAGATGTCATTGCCATGCTGGGCAGTCTGGATCCGGTGATGGGGGAGGTCGACAAATGAGCGATGCCCGCAGCCTGACCGATATCAAGCGCGACCTCGCTACAGGGGTTCGGCAGATGAGGGCGCGTTATCCAACAAGTCGCAGCGCCATCATGCCCGCCCTTGAACTGGCACAGCAGAAATATGGGCAGGTAGAGGGCCTGACGTATCAGGCCGTGTCTGAACTGCTGGACGTGCCTGAAATCTGGGTGTTTGAGGTTGCCAGTTTCTATAGTCTTTTTGACCGGTCGCAGACTGGTCGCCACCACTTACGCCTTTGTACAAACCTGTCCTGCATGCTGCGTGGCTCGGATGCGCTGATGCAGCACCTGCAAAACCGGCTAGCCATTAAATCTGGTGAGACAACGTCGGATGGAGCCTTCACGCTTACCGACGTCGAATGCCTCGGAGCTTGCGAAATGGCGCCAGTTCTTATGGTCGATGCCCGCTATCACGGAGATCTGACAACAGACAAACTGGATGTCCTTCTTGCCTCCCTTGCAGGTCAGCCCACCAAGGAGGCAACATGAGTGAACTTGTGCTGCTGAAAAACATCGACAATCCAGATGCGTCCAGAATTGAGACCTACGAAAAATCTGGCGGCTATCAAGGGCTGCGTACAGTGTTACGCGACTACGATCCGGATCAGGTGATCGAAACCGTGAAATCTTCAAACCTGCGCGGCCGGGGCGGGGCCGGGTTTCCAACTGGTTTGAAATGGAGCTTTGTCCCTAAGGATAATCCCTTGCCGCGCTATCTGTGTTGCAATGCCGATGAAGGAGAGCCGGGCACATTCAAGGATCGGATCCTGATGGAGCGCGATCCACACCAGCTGATCGAAGGCATGGTGATTGCGGCCTACGCTATCGGGTGCAAGACGGCATACCTATATATTCGTGGCGAGTACAGTGTGTCGATTGAGCATTGCCAACAGGCCATCGATGAAGCCCATGCGCTAGGGTATTTGGGGCAGAACATTCTGAATAGCGGTCATTCGTTGGACATCCATATCCACAAAGGTGCTGGCGCCTACATCTGTGGTGAAGAAACGGCATTGCTGGAATCTATCGAGGGCAAGCGGGGTCAGCCAAAATTAAAACCGCCCTTTCCAGCTGTCGCAGGGCTGTATGAATGCCCGACAGTGGTCAATAACGTCGAAACACTGGCGTGCCTACCACATCTGTTTCGTCGTGGAGAAGACTGGTTCTCTTCAATTGGACCCAAAGATGCTCCGGGGCCAAAGTTGTTTGGCCTTAGCGGCCATGTTCGAAAACCCGGGCTATATGAGTTGCCGATGGGGATGTCCTTGGGCGAGATGCTCGAGGTATATGGTGGCGGAGCCTTGAACGGGGCATTTAAGGCGGCCATCCCTGGTGGGGTCTCGGCCCCCATGTTCCCAAGTGATTTGTTTGACGTGAAAATGGACTTTGGATCGCTGGCAGCGGCGGGCAGTATGTTGGGCTCGGCAGCGGTGATCGGGTTGGATGACACGGCGTCGATCCCGGTGGTTGCGCGGCGTATCACCGAATTTTTCAATCATGAAAGCTGTGGCAAGTGCACCCCATGCCGTGAAGGGCTAACCTGGGCCGCCAAGATCCTGCGCCGGATAGAGGCCGGTCAGGGGCAGGTTGGGGATGTCGAACAGCTCGCAATGCTCTGCGGTGGAATTTTTGGCAAGTCCTTCTGTGCACTCGGCGATGGTGCGGCCTGGGCGCTGGGCGCGACGATCAAACATTTCAGGCATGAATTCGATGCTTTGATCGCACCGCAAACGATGGTGAGCTGACGAAAGGGCAGATTGATGGTGACAATCACACTGGATGGGCAGCAGATCGAAGTTGAGCCCGGCACCACAATCCTGACCGCCGCCCGCTCACTCGCAGTAAATATTCCTACCTTTTGTTATCAGGAGCGACTGTCGATTTCGGCTTCTTGCCGCATGTGTCTGGTCGAAGTTGAGGGCCGCAATAAACTTGAACCTGCTTGCGCCACTGCGGTCGCGCCGGACATGGTGATCCACAGCCATTCGGAAAAGGTTGTTGCCACCCGTGAGGATATGCTGGAAATACTGCTGGCCAATCATCCGCTGGATTGCCCGATCTGCGACAAAGGTGGTGAATGTGAATTGCAGGACACCGTGTTTGAACACGGCAAAGGCAGTTCGCGGCTGCGCGATTTCAAACGAGTGTTTCGCGAGCGTGATATTGAGCTGAACAAAGTCATCGTATTCAACGCCAATCGCTGCATCCAATGCCAGCGTTGCGTGCGGATTTGTGAGGAAGTTGTCGGCGACGTGGCGCTTGGGACCGCTGAACGCGGGCTGGATAGCGAAATTACTGGTGTGGGCAATAGTCTGAAAGACTGCAGCCATTGCGGCAATTGCATCGAAGTCTGCCCGGTTGGCGCCCTGATGAGTGTACCGTACCGCTATAAGGCTCGCCCCTGGGACTTGTTGGAAACCGAAACCACATGCAACATGTGTGGCACCGGGTGCAGTTTGACGGCTCAGGTCCGAGACGGTGAGTTCAAACGGGTCAAAAGCAGTTTAGACACTGGGATCAACGGCGAGCTGCTCTGCGCCAAAGGGCGGTTTGGCTTTGACGCAATTGACGGCGGCGATCGTATTCAGCAGCCCATGATGCGCGTAAATGGTGCCCATGTCCCGGTCAGTTGGAACGAGGCAATAAGGTTCATTGCCACCAAGGCGCGGGTTGTTATGGAAAGCGGTGGCGGTATTCAGGGCCATATTTCGCCGCGCGAGAACAACGAAACCGCATATATGTTTCAAAACCTGATGCGGAGGGTGTTTGGCTCACAGGATATTCATGCCTCCACCCGATTCAGTGGATTACGAAAAGCGGGTGCAATTGAAGCGTTGGCACATGTTGTCACCGGCTATCTGGATCGAAAACCGTTTAAATCTGTTTTGCAGGCTGAGTGCGTTTTTTTGCTGGGGTCAAATGTATCTCAGGAAAACCCGGTTTCCGGTTATCTGCTTCGTTCTGCGATAAGAGGCGGGAACAAGAGCCTGTTTATCGCCAGTTCCCGCCCCTGCGGCCTCGATGATCTGGCCGCGGCCTCGATGCGATTACTGCCAGGAAATGAGGCGCAATTGCTGGGCTTACTTATGCAGGACGAACCAAAGATGGCAAACAACCCCATCAACGGTTTTGTCTCGGTAATTCAGCCGACTGTTGCAAGGGCTGACAGTATTGCCTTTTTGATCGGAACCGAATTCCTGCGCTCCTCGCTGGCAGCAGAGTGCCTTCGCAAGATTGCGCAAGTGGTGGACTATTTCAAAGCGCAGGGTAAAACCGTATATCTGCAATTTCTGTTTGACCGTCCTAATCAGCTGGGGCTGTGGGATATGGGCTGCCTTGATGGGATTGCGCCGGGTTGGCAACGCAGTGCATCCTCACCAAAGACTACGGAAAATCTACCTGACTTGACCTACATTCTTGGCAGTGACCCTCTACGGAATAGCGCCCGAGATGATCCTGCTGCGTTGTCTCAACAGCGCAGCACCTGCCTTGTCGTTCACACGTCTCATTATAACAAGTCAGCCGAACAGGCGGATGTTTTGCTGCCAGCCACACCTTATGGTGAGGAAAGCGGAACCTACACCAACAACGAGGGGCGGGTGCAAGTTCTGCGACCCGTTCGGGAGGCTGCGCAAAACCAGCCTTCGACACGGCAGGTTTTTAATCTGATCGCCCAGGCCTTGGGACAAGGTGCGGGACCAATTGGATCTGATCAATTGCACGTGCCAATTGCAGCAGACTTCCCAGGGTTTGGATCTTTCGGCGATACCGCTGATATGAGGATGGCAGCCAGGACTAGTGGTTGGCCAATCAGTGAAGGGGATACGGACGCCCCAGTTATTCTGCCTGAAAATATAGATGTGAAAGGTCGCCGTCGGTACTTGATCACTGGTGATAATCTGTTTCAGTCGGGTCAGTATACTGCCCGCTCTGGCGTTTTGTCCTCGCTGGATGCAACTCCCTATGTCGAGCTGAACCCAGGGCCAGGGCCGGATCATGCGTTTGAGGGAATGATGGTTACGCTCGTATCCAGTGGGAACAGTTTTACCGCGCCTCTGAAAATCAACCGAAGTTTTGACAAGCAGACTGTTTTTGTTGCGGAACGGTTTTTGACCGAAGGTGGCAAAGCGATCCATTTCGAAGGGGAGTATCCAAAGCTGGTTGATGTTGTGATATCCGGCCCCGAGAAAAGAGCTTCACAAGTATGATCAAAGCGGCAGGCTTGTCTGGATGAGAAGCCTCGCGCCTAGAGACGTGAAACCCATTCAAAGTAGTATTTGGGCATGTTGTTGGTCGTTGAACCTTGTCGAAGATTTGAACACGGAATGACGCATAGTTGCGAATTTTATTGACCGGTTGGTTAAATAAGTGCCTCATTGGGCAATTGATTCAACAGGGGATTGGCAGATGAATAGCAAATTTTCTATCACACGACGGGCGGTGCTGGCTGGAACAGCAGCACTGGCGCTTGTGCTACCAGCAGGAATGGCCTTGGCCGGGAACGTCAAGGTCGCAGCCATATACACACTGCCCGTTGAGCAGCAATGGATCAGTCGTATCCATCTGGCGCTGAATGCCGCCAAGGATCGCGGTGAAATTGATTACGTATTCTCGGAAAACGTTGCCAACACCGATTATGAGCGTGTCATGCGCGAATACGCCGAGCAAGGCGTACAACTGGTGGTCGGAGAGGTCTTCGGTCTGGAACGCGCCGCGCGCAAAGTGGCGGCGGACTACCCCGAAACCGCATTCCTGATGGGGTCGTCCTTTGGCGCAGTTGCGCCCAACTTCTCGGTGTTTGACAACTGGATCCACGAACCCAGCTATCTGTCCGGCATGGTGGCTGGCGCTGCAACTGAAAGCAACGTGATCGGAATGGTTGGTGGCTATGCCATCCCCGAGGTAAACCGGCTGATGAATGCCTTTATGGAAGGTGCGCGGGCGGTCAATCCGGATGTCAAATTCCTCGTGAACTTTATCGACAGCTGGTACGATCCGCCCAAAGCCAAGGAAAGCGCCTTTGCGATGATGGATGCCGGCGCTGACATCATGTTTGCCGAACGCTTCGGTGTGGCCGATGCTGCAGTTGAGCGCGGCGTCAAGGCGGTGGGCAATGTGATCGACACATCTGGCGATTATCCCAACACCATCCTGACCTCGGCCCTTTGGCACATGGAACCCACCATCGATCGTGCGATTTCTGCCGTAGCTGGCGGCACGTTTGAGGCAGCAGACTATGGTCAGTATAGCTTTATGGGCTATGGCGGCGGGTCACTGGTGGTCGACAAGACGCTGGTCCCGGCTGAGGTGCTGACCAAGGTAGAGGAAACCGAGAAGTCGATCATGGAAGGCATGTTCCGTGTCAACGTGAACGACGAACGCCCGGTTTCGGATAAGTAATCTGAACTCAGAGTAACAGGTTGGGCCCGGCCGATAGGTCGGACCGCGCCTGACCTTCCCCCCGGGAAGGCGCTTTGCACCTCCTCAAGGTCAGGCGCGGCCCTTTGCCGGGAAACAATCATTATGACCTGACCCCTGAGATACTTATGACAGAGTCCAAAGTTCTATCGCTGAACGCACTGTCCAAACGGTTTGGCTCCGTTGTGGCCAATGACGCAGTCAGTCTAGACCTGCACTGCGGCGAGGTCCTGGCCCTGTTGGGTGAAAACGGCGCGGGTAAAACTACGCTGATGAACATGCTGTTTGGCCACTACATGCCCGACGGTGGCAGTATTGATGTGGCGTCGCCCGATGGTGAGATGCAACCGCTAACCCTTGGCCACCCGCAGGCGGCCTTGTCGGCGGGTATCGGCATGGTGCACCAGCACTTTACTCTGGCGGAAAACCTTTCAGCGCTGGACAATATCACCCTTGGTTCCGAACCTCTGTTCGCCTTGCGCCGCGACCGCGCTGGCGCGCGGGCCAAGGTGCAGGGGATCATGGACCGCACAGGTCTGGTTGCGCCCCTCGACACGCCGGTTGGCAAATTGTCAGTGGGAGAGCGCCAGCGGGTCGAAATCCTAAAGGCACTGTACCGCGATGCCCGAATATTGGTGCTGGATGAGCCCACCGCCGTGCTGACCCCGCAAGAGGCCGACACTCTGTTTGAGAACATCGGCGCCATGACCGGTGATGGGCTGGCGGTTATCTTTATCTCTCACAAACTGCGCGAGGTGCTGGCATTTTCCCATCGTATCGCGGTGCTGCGCCACGGCACAAAGGTGGGTGAGATCGCCACCTCGGATGCGGACGAACGGGTGATTGCCCGGATGATGGTGGGCGAGGACACGCCCGTGACACAGCGTGACGCAATGACACCCGGCGCACCGGTGCTGACATTGTCGGGTATCAACGTGCGCAACCCGTCGGGACGCGACAGCCTGACGGATGTAAACCTGACTGTGCATGCCCATGAAATCCTTGGCATTGCGGGGGTGTCTGGCAATGGCCAATCGGCGCTGGCCTCGGTCATCTCTGGTCTGCGTCGGCCAGATAGTGGCAGTATTCATGTCGATGGCGATGAAATCCTGAACCCAGATCCCAAAACCATGATCAAGGCTGGCGTTGGCCGCATCCCCGAGGACCGGCATCATGACGGGATTGTTGGCGCCATGTCGGTGGCCGAGAACATGGTGATTGAACGGCTGGACGACCCCGAGGTGCAAACCAACGGGTTGATGAACCGCAGCGCAATGGCAGCCAACGCTGAAAACCTCAGCCAAGCCTATGACGTGCGCGGCCCCGGTATCAATGCGCGTGCCCGGCTGCTGTCCGGCGGCAATATCCAAAAACTGATCTTGGCGCGGGTGTTTGAACAGGGTGCCCGGCTGATCCTTGCCAACCAACCAATCCGAGGTCTCGACATGGGCGCCGCCGCCGAGGTCAGCCGCCGCCTGCTAGAGGCCCGTGCGGCCGGGGCAGGGGGGCTGCTGATTTCTGAGGATCTGGACGAAATTCTGGGGCTGGCGGATCGGATTATGGTGATCCACGACGGCCAGCTGACGGAAGTCACCAGTCGAAACCGCGAAGATATTGGTCTGAAAATGGCAGGAGAGCACACATGATCCGTATCGAGCCCCGCACCGCGCCGGGCCGGTGGATGACGCTGGGCGTGCCGGTGTTGTCCGCCGTGATCGCGCTGGCCTTGGCTGCCATCCCGCTGGCCCTGGCCGGGGCTGACATCACCGTGGCCTACGGCGAGATGGTCAAAGGTGTGTTTGGCTCGGTCTTTGCGTTCTCCGAAATGCTGACCCGTGCCACCCCGCTGATGTTCACCGGCCTTGCTGCCGCACTCGCGTTTCGGGCCAAGCTGTGGAACATTGGCGCAGAGGGCCAGTTATATCTGGGGGCCATGGCTGCTGTCGCCATCGGTGCCGGGGCGGTAGATGTTCCCGGTATATTTCTGGTGCCGCTGATTGTTATCCTTGGAGCGGCTGCCGGGGCCGCTGGCATGGCCGTGCCTGCGCTGCTGAAAACCCGTTTTGGCGCGGATGAGGTGGTAACAACCCTATTGCTCAATTTCATCATCCTGATCTTTGTGCAGATGATGCTAGAGGGCGCGTTGAAGGATCCGATGAGCCTGGGCTGGCCGCAGTCCGCTCCGGTGCTGGATCAGGGGATGTTGCCGCAACTGATGCCCCGGATGCGGGTACATTCGGGGTTGATCTTAGCCTTGGTGCTGGCAGGCATAGCGCAATTTATGCTGGCCCGTTCGGTTTGGGGGTTCCGCCTTCGCGCTGTTGGTGAAAACGCTGCCGCCGCGCGTCATGCCGGTATCGGCGTCAATCGTTCGCTGTTTGGCGTCGCTATCCTGTCCGGTGGTCTCGCTGGTCTGGCTGGCGTCAGCGAGGTCGCGGGGCTGAAGGGCTATCTGACCGCCGATCTGTCACCGGGCTTTGGCTATACCGGCATTGTTGTCGCCATGCTGGCGGGGCTGTCGCCGGTGGGCGTGGTGATCTCGGCGCTGTTCATCGCATCTGTCTTTGTTGGGGCCGACAGCATGAGCCGCGCCATGGGCGTGTCGTCTTATCTGGCGGATCTTGTGGTATCGATGTCGTTGCTTTGCGTGTTGATCGGCGGCTTTGTCGCCCGCTACCGCATCACCCGCACCAAAACGGCCGAGGGCGTGGCATGATGGATATCCTGCAAATCCTCCTGTCCGAGAGCTTCTGGGCCGCCTCGCTTCGTATCGCTACGCCGTTGATATTCGGAGTGATGGGCGCACTGCTGTGTGAAAAGTCCGGCGTGCTGAACCTCGGGATCGAGGGTATCTTTGCCGCTGGTGCCATGTGTGGTTGGATGGCGGTCTGGCTGGGGGCTGGCCTGTGGGGCGGAGCGCTGATCGCCGCGCTTGCTGGTGCGTTCTTTGGGCTGATCCATGGGATTCTGACGGTGCCGCTGGGCCTGTCACAACACGTTTCGGGGTTGGGGGTCACGCTGTTTGCCACCTCGCTTAGCTATTTCACCTACCGCACTGCCTTGCCCAATGTGTCCTCGCCACCGCGGATTGAACCCTTCCGCGCACTGGATATCCCGCTGCTGTCGGATATACCGTTTCTGGGGCCGGTGCTGTTCCAGCAAACCGCAATGACCATGCTGGCGCTGCTGGTGGTGGGGCTGGTTTGGTACGTCCTGAACCGCACCGCGCTGGGGGTTGCCCTACAGGCGGTTGGCGACAATCCTGACAGTGTTGATGCGCAGGGCCTGTCCGTCTACGGGCTGCGCATCGGCGCGGTGATGGTTGGGTCTTCCCTGATGGCGCTTGGCGGCGCGTTCCTGACCATGTCAGCCTTTGACGCGTTCTTCTTCGGCATGGTCAACGGGCGCGGCTGGATCTGCATTGCGCTGGTGATCTTTGCCAGCTGGAAACCCGGCAAAGCATTGCTGGGCGCTTTGTTGTTCGGGGCCTTTGACGCGCTTCAAGTCCGTCTGCAGACCGAGGTCGGCGCCATGGTACCGGGGCAGGTGTTCCTGATGGCGCCCTATGTGCTGTCGATCATCGCGCTGGTGGTGGCCGCGCGTAAGGCGGAATATCCCCGAGCCTTGCTAACCCCTTGGTTCAAGGGGCAGAGATAGAGATTGGTTTGCCCGGCCGATAGGTCGGGCGCGCCTGACCTTCCCGTCAAACCGAAGGTTTGCCATCGGCAAAACGGTGAAGGCGCTTTGCACCTCCCCAAGGTCAGGCGCACCCGGATGATTTAAATACATAGACCACTACGAGGCACCCACATGTTCGATCTGATCCTCAAAAACGCCACCCTGCCAGATGGCCGCACCGGCATCGATATTGCCTGCCAAAATGGCACAATCGCCGCCGTCGAGCCGAATATCACGGCGCAGGCGCAAGAGGTGATCGACGCCACGGGTTATCTCGTTTCGCCACCCTTTGTGGACCCACATTTCCATATGGATGCCACCCTGTCGCTGGGCACACCACGGATGAACACCTCCGGCACGCTGCTTGAAGGTATCGCGCTGTGGGGTGAGCTTAAGCCAATCCAGAGCGTCGACGACATTGTCACCCGCGCCCTGCGCTATTGCGATCTGGCGGTGTCTATGGGGATCGGCGCAATCCGTAGCCATGTGGACGTCTGCGATGATAGCCTGACCGGTGTGCAGGCCCTGCTCGAGGTGCGTAAACAGGTAGCCCCTTATCTGGATCTGCAACTGGTCGCCTTTCCGCAGGACGGTGTGCTGCGCGATCCAACCGCGATGGAGAACCTGATCCGTGCCTTGGATATGGGCGTCGATGTGGTTGGCGGTATCCCACATTTTGAACGCACCATGGCAGACGGGGCGGAATCCGTTCGCCAGCTGTGTGAGATCGCCGAGAAACGCGGGTTGATGGTCGATATGCACTGTGACGAGAGCGACGATCCGCACAGCCGCCATATTGAATCTCTTGCCAATGAAACCCAGCGACTGGGATTGCAGGGCAGGGTGGCTGGCTCACACCTCACCTCGATGCATTCGATGGATAACTACTATGTCTCCAAACTGATCCCCTTGATCGCCGAGGCCGAGCTGCACGCCATCCCCAACCCGCTGATCAACATCATGTTGCAGGGGCGCCACGACACCTATCCCAAACGTCGCGGCCAGACTCGCGTGCCCGAATTGCGCGAAGCAGGGATTACTGTTGGCTTTGGTTCGGACTGCGTGATGGACCCGTGGTATTCGCTGGGCCGCGCAGATATGCTGGACGTGGCCTCTATGGGGCTGCATGTAGGTCAATTGTCGAGCCGTGCAGATATGGCCTGGTGTTTTGATGCGGTGACCAGAAATTCGGCCAAGATCATGGGACTGCAGGGGTATGGATTGGAAAAGGGCTGCGCTGCCAACATGGTGTTGCTGCAGGCCCACGATACAATCGAGGCCATTCGCCTGCGTGCTACACGGTTGGCAGTGATCCGAAACGGACGGGTGATTGCACGAACCGCGCCGCAAATCAGCGAAGTTTCTCTTCCGGGCAGACCTGTCTCTGTGAACCCTGCTGACTACAGCCCGCAAAAAGCAGGTTAGAAAGGGCTATTCGGCAATAATCAGATTTTTGACCAAACTTTTAATTCGGCTTGAGAATTCAGGCTGCTTTCGAATCTGGGCATCTGTGACCAATGTCCCCATCTGATCAAACCGGCAGGATCGGTAATTGCCACTGATCGTGAATTTGCTGGCATCCGCCAAGACAGCGTTCTCGCGACTGTTGTCCAACATAGCAGTGGCAACCTCGGCCTCCTCCTGAACGGCATTTAGTGCCCCATGGAGAGGATCGATGGCCGTTGGAGAGACAAAAGCAATATCCGCCTGAATACGTGAAATTTCACGTACAGTCTGCTGCCCGCAAGTGGCAAAATCAAACACCGTCAAATTGCCGCCCAATAATGATACGCGACTGGAACTGCGATTGGCGCGATAATCTTTTTGCAGCTGGCTTGCGGCTTCCAGTGAATTTGTGATGACATGCAGCCCATGGATTGTGGCCAGCTGGCGGGCCAGAAATATGGTTGTGCTCCCGGTGTCAAAATAGATCACCTTATGATCGGTAATTAGATCGCAGGCGGCGCGGGCGATGGCTTGCTTTTCTTTGACCTGCAGCTTCGCGCGTACATCCAGCGGTGGTTCTGCCCGTGCATTTGCAGAGACGGCCCCGCCATGGACTCGCCGCAGCAATCCGAGCGCCTCCATGTCCAGCAGATCCCGGCGCACCGTCTCGCGCGAGACGGACAAATCTTCGACCAGGTAGTCGGTGGTCAGGCTCTGCCATTCATCGAGCAGCCTGAAAATTCTTTGATGTCGTTGATTTTTCCACATGCTGCTGCTCGTGTCAGATATCTTGCAGCAGGTCCAGCGCCGCGCTGTGCAATTGCGGCGTGGCTGCTGCAACGACTCGTCCGTCTGATCCGTGTTGCAATGGGTTTCCGCTCCAGTCGGTGATGATCCCTCCGGCACCTTCGACCACCGGGATCAGGGCAAAATAGTCATAAGGCTCTAGCATCGCTTCAACCACCAGATCCACATGTCCCGAGGCCAGAAGACCGTAGGAATAGCAATCACCGCCGAACCGCGGCACAGCAGTTTGTTGCAAAAGAGATTCGATTTTGGGGCGGTCGCCAGTGCCAAAATACAGGATGTTGGTGGTATAAAAGCGTGCTTGTGCCAGTGTCTTGCAGTTTGAGACCTGACATTGGTGCAGGGTGCCAGTGTTGTCTTCAAATGTACAACTTTTTCCACAAATTCCCACCCACCGTTCGCGAATCGCAGGCATGTCGATCAAGCCAATCTCTGGGAACCCGTTATACAACTTCGCCAATAGGGTGCCCCAAATTGGCCAACCTGTGATGAAACTGCGGGTGCCATCAATAGGATCAACAACCCACAGCTCTTCAGCATCGAGGTTCAACGACCCAAATTCCTCCCCCAGGAACCCGTGTGAGGGATAAGTTTTTGCAACCATGTCGCGGACATATGATTCAACGTTTCGGTCGATTTCCGTGACCGGGCTAAGGTCACTTTTCTGAGCTATTTCAATACTTTCCCTGAAGCCACCTAGTGAAACTTTACGGGCCTGATCGACGAGGGATTTAGCAAATTCCACAGTGCTGTCAGGGATGTCACGATTGTTGGTCATTATGGTTTCCACAAATTAACAAATCAGGCTGGCCTGGTTCTGGTGTTTAGGCCGCTTGATTGAAGTGCATCAGGTATTTGGTTGCCCAAGCTTTAGGCAAAATTACACAAAAATGCAAGAAAGCATAGAAATACACAAAATCAGTTGCTACGGTGTTGCCATGGACTGCTCGCAACTCGAGTAAACCGAACATGTAACGCTGATATCTCACGGTGATGAGAATTGACGTATTTTGGCTAGGTAGGTTTGATGTGAGGCAGTCGGAAGCACCGTCAAGGTATGGGGGGTCAAAAGACGGACAGAATCGCAATCATAGGTTTGGCCTATGAAGTTGTAGGTTTAATCGATTTTTTTTGTGGCAAAAACCTGCCAGACTGACCGCGGCTTCACTGGGATCTTACCAAAGGGGTGACCAACAACCCCGCATGAAGTTCTTGAAGACTAACAGAGGAGATTAATATGAAACTCAATGTATCTAAAATCACGTCACTTTTGGCAGGCGTTGTTTTTGCCACATCCGTTGCGGCTGAAACTGAGCTGACGGTTTACACTGCTGTCGAAGCTGAAGATCTGGCTCGTTATGCGGCGACCTTCAACGAAACGAACCCTGATATCAAAATCAATTGGGTTCGCGATTCTACCGGTATCATCACTGCCAAACTGTTGGCCGAACGCGATAACCCGCAAGCTGACGTAGTCTGGGGTCTGGCGGCAACTTCGTTGCTACTGTTGAAATCCGAAGGCATGCTCGAGGGCTATGCGCCTATGGGTGTTGAAAAGCTCGACGCCAAATTTGTCGATGGTGACAATCCACCAGCATGGGTTGGCATGGACGCCTGGGTGGCCTCGGTTTGCTACAACACTGTCGAGGCAGAAAAAGCTGGCCTGACACCGCCAACCTCATGGCAGGACCTGACGGACCCGCAGTACGCAGGTCATTTGATTATGCCCAACCCGAACTCCTCCGGTACTGGTTTCCTTGACGTGTCCAGCTGGTTGCAGATCTTTGGTGAAGAAGGCGGCTGGGAGTATATGGACGCGCTGCACAACAACATCGCACGCTACACACACTCTGGTTCCAAGCCTTGTAAACTGGCAGCAGCGGGCGAAATCCCAATCGGTATTTCCTTTGCTTTCCGCGGTGCCAAATCCAAGGCTGCTGGCGCTCCTCTGGAAATCATCGTACCAAGCGAAGGTGTTGGCTGGGATATGGAAGCCACCGCAATCGTTGCGGGCACTGCCAACCTAGAAGCCGCGCAAAAACTGGTTGATTTTACTGTCACCCTGGGCGCCAACGAGATGTACAATACTGGTTATGCAGTTGTTGCCTATCCTGGTGTTGCCAAGCCAGTCGAGCATTTCCCCGAAGGTCTTTTGGATAAGATGATCGATAACGATTTTGAGTTCGCCGCCAATAACCGGGCCGCGATCCTGAAAGAGTGGCAGTCGCGTTACGACGGTAAGTCGGACCCCAAGTAAGCTACCACAACGCGAGGGGCAGTTTTGCCCCTCGTCGCCCTAAATCCCCTAAATTACTCCGACAGTGTATGGTGGCCTTGGCCGCGACATGTCGGCCCGTGCGCAAAGCGCAGACCGAAGGATCAATTCCGTGACGCAAGCAACAGCATCAGGCGAACTCTACCTGAGTATCTCGAACCTCTGGAAAGCCTTTGGCGAATTCCTGGCTCTGAAAGACATATCCCTGGACATACATGAGGGTGAATTTATTTGTTTCCTCGGGCCTTCGGGCTGCGGCAAAACCACCTTGCTGCGGGCCATCGCCGGGTTGGATCTGCAAACCAAAGGTTCGGTTATGCAGGATGGCAAGGATGTGTCGAACCTGCCGCCCTCAGAACGGGATTTTGGCATCGTGTTCCAGTCTTATGCCCTGTTTCCCAACCTGACGATTGAGAAAAATATCGCCTTCGGCCTGGAAAATACCGGACGCGATAAATCAGAAATTGCCGTGCGCGTTCATGAGCTTCTCGAACTCGTGGGCCTGCCAGATCAAGGCACAAAGTACCCTGCACAATTGTCAGGTGGACAGCAGCAGCGGATTGCATTGGCACGCGCCATCGCCACCAATCCCGGCTTGCTATTGCTCGATGAACCGCTGTCGGCGCTGGATGCCAAGGTGCGGGTTCACCTGCGTCATGAAATCAAAGAGCTGCAGCGAAAACTGGGTGTGACCACAGTCATGGTGACGCACGACCAGGAAGAAGCGCTGACCATGGCAGATAAGATTGTTGTGATGAATCAGGGCGTTATCGAACAGGTTGGCTCTCCGACCGAGATTTACCGCGAACCTGCCAACCTGTTTGTGGCTGATTTTATTGGTGAAATGAATCAGCTTCCGGCCACCGCTCGGGGTAAGGCCGGTATTTCGATTGGCGCAGACAGTGATATCGTAAAAAGCCAGACTCACCACTTCTCCGACGGTGAAACTATTGTGGCCGCCATCCGGCCCGAAGATGTGATCCCTCACGGCAACGGCACAAGTGCATCCGACGAAACAGACGTTATCGGAGACCCGGAAAACGTATTCACGGTGAAGCTGGCAGAGATGGAGTTTCTAGGGTCGTTCTGGCGTTGCCGCTTGCAGAATGAGTACTTTGGCGCGTCTGAGCTTATAGCTGATTTTTCTATCAATGCCGTGCGCCGGTTTGAATTGGAGGAGGGCAAAGACATGGTGGTCGAACTACCACAGGACCGGCTGATGGCCTTCCCCCGTGTGGAGGCAAACTGATGACCAGCCCGTCAACTAATATCTCGTCAATGCCACCGGGCCCAGTGATCAAAAGTAAGCTGAGCCGTGATGATGTCATCATGCGCAGCGGCATGATTGTGATCGCCTTGTATCTGGTGGTGACACTGGCCTTTCCGCTCTACGCAATGCTGTCGAAATCTTTCTCGACCTACCGGTTTGAGCTGTCACAGTATGAAATGCAGGTTTCAGATCAGGACGGCGTGTTTGATGGGGCGATCTTGAATCCCGTAGATTTGAATGCCGCAACGGGTGCCTATTCCGATACTGATTTGAGCGCCGGCTCAGATAGCCGCCTGCCAGTCACCCAGCTGTTTCCTGATTTCAGTTTCCGCAGTCCGGTGATGTACCAGATCCGCAACGCCCAGCCTGGCGGGCGCTTTCTGGTGGGCTCCACCCTGCATGACGATACCGAATGGACCACCTTAGACAGCAACAGCTTCCGCCGTGTTCAGCTGCGCCCTGTGAAATCCACGGGTTTCGACAACTTTGTCAATTACTTCTCGACTCCTGCGTTGTTCAACTCGATCAAGAACTCCTTGTTCATCGCAGTTGTCAGCACCGTGGTCACCGTCACTCTGGCCTTTTGGTTTGCCTATGCTCTGAACCGAAGCTGTATGCGGTTCAAAGGCGTGTTCCGGCTGATTGCAATGGCTCCAATCCTGGTACCTTCGCTGTTGCCGGGGATTGCACTTGTCTATCTGTTCGGCAATCAAGGTATGCTCAAGGAACTGCTCTTTGGTGCCAGTATCTATGGCCCAATTGGCATTGTCATCGGTTCGGTATTCTTCACCTTTCCCCATGCTTTCCTGATCATCTCAACCGCGCTGGCGATCTCTGATGCGCGGCTATACGAGGCGGCGTCATCGTTACGGGCCACGCCGTGGCGCACCTTCTGGACCGTTACCATTCCCGGTGCGCGCTACGGTCTGATTTCCGCCAGCTTTGTGGTGTTCAATCTGGTCATCACCGATTTTGGCTTGCCCAAAGTGATCGGCGGCCAGTTCAACGTATTGGCAGTCGATATCTACAAGCAGGTGATTGGTCAGCAAAACTTTGAGATGGGCGCGGTGGTTTCCGTTGTTCTGATCATTCCGGCTATCTTTGCCTTCGCACTGGATCGGTATGTGCAAAGCAAACAGGTTGCTGCGCTTTCGGCGCGATCAGTTCCTTATCAACCCAATCCCAATCCAAAGATGGATCGGATTTTCCTAATCTACTCCAGCTTGGTTGGTCTCTTCATTGTTGGTATCCTTGCGGTTTGCCAATTTGCTGCGCTGATCAAGTTTTGGCCCTATGATCTAAGCTTGTCCCTGAACAATTACCAGTTCGACAAAATGGATGGCGGCGGTTGGGGGTCTTACTACAACTCGATCAAGCTAGGTTTGATCACAGCAGTTGTAGGGACCGCAGTCATCTTCTTTGGGGCCTATCTGGTTGAAAAATCCAAAGGCTTCCGAGTAGGCAGGTCGCTGTTCCAGATGATTGCAATGTTGCCGATGGCCATTCCGGGAATGGTCCTGGGCCTTGCTTACATCTTCTTCTTCAACAACCCGTCCAATCCGCTGAATGTGATCTATGGAACCATGGCCATTCTGGTTATTTCCGCTGTCACACACTTTTACACAGTGTCGCACCTGACGGCGGTAACGGCATTGAAGCAAATGGATCGAGAATTTGAATCGGTGTCGGCGTCACTAAAACAGCCAACTCTGAAACTGTTCAGCAGGGTCACAGTGCCCGTTTGTATGCCAGCGGTGCTGGATATTTCGATCTACCTGTTCGTCAACGCAATGACCACGGTGTCAGCGGTGGTGTTTTTGTACTCACCAAAAACCTCACTGGCCTCAATCGCGGTACTCAACATGGATGATGCAGGGGATATCGCACCTGCAGCGGCGATGGGAATGATGATCTTCTACACCAATGCTGCGGCCCGCATTTTGCACCTGATTGCCTCCAAAGGCATTCTGCGGCGGACGCAGGCCTGGCGCGCGCGCTAAATACCACGGCGTTGTTAACGAGTATTCCCCCTGTCAAAGGTCAAACTTTGGCAGGGGGTACTTTTTTAGTCTGTATGCCGCGAGCACAATCCATAAAGGCCCGGATCACTTTGACGTCTCGCCGCTGGCCGAGATGAACTAGGGATTCACTCATGGCAATATTAGTGCCGACGACCTGAATTGGCACCAGCCGTTCATCGTGGCCAAACTCTGCCAATGAAACAAACCCAATCCCGGCACCCGAAGCCACCACTTCGCGTACAGCCTCGCGTCCTTCGGCCTCAATTGCTGGGGTGAGGGAAATACGTTGCTTTGCCGCCTCCTGAACCAGCTTTTCCCGAGTTTTTGAGCCAACTTCGCGGAAAACCAGTGGCATTTTTGACAGTTCTTTCAAGGTTACGGTTGTTTTTCCCGCCGGTAATAACCCTTTGCTGGCAAACCCAATAATTTCAGTGGCTCCCAGATCCAACACTTCCATGTCTTTGCCTGGTGATGGGCTGCCAGCGACGCCTATCTCGGCGTTATAGGCTCGCAGTTCTTCCAGGATTTCGCCGGTGTTACCCACGCGCAAACTGACTGTGACATTGGGATACCTGGTCCGAAACGTTCGCAAGATATCTGTAACATGATGCGCAGAATCAGCGATGATACGCAGGGTGCCATCAATCGCTGCGCTGGTTTCAGACATATAGTCGTGGATGTGCTGTTCGATCTCAAAATACTGTTTGGTCATCAGAAACAAGCGTTCGCCAGCATCTGTCAGCCGAACCCGTTTACGATCCCGGCTGAACAATAAAACGTCATGTTCTTGTTCCAATTTGCGAACCTGTTCTGAAATTGCCGGTTGTGTCAGGTGCAGTGATTCAGCCGCACGAGAGAAGCCTCCCAATAGGGCGACATGATGAAATGCCTTCAACTGGCTATGGCGCATGAACAGCTTCCTTGTGCTATAGGGGGAACCTATAGATTAATCGTTTTTTACAATTTTACATATGGCCAGACATGCCGCAATGCTTACCTTGAAAAGAGTGTTCGGAGACCACCATGACCAGCCGAGATAACGCGATAGAATCCCCCCGTCTGGGCGAACCTTACCTGCTGACGCCTGGGCCGCTAACCACCTCATATGCTGTAAAAGAATCCATGTTGCGCGACTGGGGTAGTTGGGATGATGACTTCCGCGCCATGACTGCTGAAATGCGCAGACGGCTGCTGGCGATGCTGGGGCAGGGCGCAGATGACTTTGACTGCGTTCCAATGCAGGGCAGTGGCACATTCTCGGTTGAGGCAATGCTGGGTAGCTTTGTGCCGCGTGACGGCAAGGTTCTGGTGTTGGCCAATGGAGCTTATGGCCAGCGCACGGCTCAGACCCTTGCATATCTGGGCCGCGATCATGTGATCTTGGACAAAGGTGATTACCTGCCGCCGCGCGGCGACGAAGTGGCGCAGATCCTGGCGGATGATCCGGCCATTACTCATGTGGTGGCGATCCACTGTGAAACCAGTTCTGGTATCTTGAACCCGGTGGAGGAAATTTCGCAGGTGACCTACGCTGCGGGGCGCAAGTTGCTGGTCGACAGCATGTCAGCCTTTGGTGCGATACCGCTGGAAGTGGCACAGGTGCGCTATGAGGCGCTGGTGTCTTCGGCCAACAAGTGTATCGAAGGCGTACCCGGATTTGGCTTTGTCATTGCCCGCAAGTCCGAGCTGGAAGCCGCCAAAGGCAACAGCACCTCGATCAGTCTGGACGTGCATGCCCAATGGGCCACTATGAACAAAACCGGCCAGTGGCGGTTCACGCCACCTACTCATGTGGTTGCTGCCTTTCTTGAAGCCCTGCGCGCCCATGAGGCTGAAGGCGGGGTCGAGGGCCGCGGCGCGCGCTACACCCGCAACCGCGATGTGATGGTGGCTGGTCTGCGCGAGTTGGGTTTTGAAACCTTGCTCAAAGATCGCTGGCTGTCGCCCATCATCGTTACCTTTTTCTGCCCGGCAGATCCGAAATTCGTCTTTAGCGAATTTTACGATCTGATGAAGGCAAAGGGCTTTATCATCTATCCCGGCAAGCTCACTGTGGTTGAAAGTTTCCGCATAGGCTGCATTGGCCAGATGGATGAACATGTAATGCGGCAGGTGATTGCCGCAGCAAAGGATACTCTGGCAGAGATGGGCGTGAAAACCGCGACACCTCCCGCCCGAGCACTGGAAGAACGCGCCAAATTGGCGGCCTGAATACGTAAAGGAAGACCCATGACTACTATATCCCCTGTCGAAGCCAATGGCCGCATTTATCCCACCCCCAAGGTCTGCGCGATTGCGATCTGTCTGGACGGCTGCGAGCCTGAGTACCTGGATAAGGCCATCGCTGATGGTCTGATGCCAACGCTGAAACGTATGCGTGAAACTGGCACTGACCGGCTAGCCCACTCGGTGATCCCATCGTTCACCAACCCCAACAACCTGTCCATCGCCACCGGTCGTCCGCCAATCGTGCATGGTATCTGTGGTAATTTCCTCTACGAGCCGGAAACCGGTGAGGAAGTTATGATGAACGACGTGCGTTTCCTGCGCGCGCCCACAGTGTTCTCTAAGTTCTACGAGGCCGGTGCTAAGGTGGCGATTGTCACTGCCAAAGACAAGCTGCGCGCTTTGTTGGGTGCTGGCCTGTCATTTGATGATGACCGCGCCAAGTGTTTCTCGGCCGAGAAATCCGATACTTCGACGGCAGCTGAGCACGGTCAGGACGAGGCCAGCAAATGGCTGGGTATGGTTCAGCCCGAAGTCTATTCGGCTGATCTGTCCGAATTCGTCTTTGCTGCGGGCGTCAAACTGCTGGCCGAGTGGCAGCCGGACGTGATGTATCTGACCACCACCGACTATGTGCAGCACAAATACGCGCCCGATGACGCAGACGCCAAATCGTTCTATGAAATGTTCGACAAGTATCTAGCGCAGCTGGACGAAATGGGCGCAGCGATTGTTGTCACTGCCGACCACGGCATGAAACCCAAGCATCTGGCCGATGGTTCGCCTGCGGTGATCTATGTGCAGGACGTGTTGGACGAATGGCTGGGTGAGGCCGCTGCGCGGGTGATCCTGCCAATCACTGACCCTTATGTGGTACATCACGGCGCGCTGGGATCTTTTGCCACCGCCTATCTGCCTGATGGCGCTGATCGGAACGACGTGGTCGCTCGCTTGCAGGCCATCCCGGGTATGACCCATGTTCTGACCCGAGAACGTGCTGTCGAAGATTTTGAACTGCCTGCCGACCGTATTGGCGATATCGTCATGGTCTCAGGCGAAAATATCTGCATCGGCACCTCTGAGCACCGCCACGATCTGGCTGCGCTGAATGAACCATTGCGCAGCCATGGCGGATTGACCGAGCAGGTTGTCCCCTTCATCGTCAACCGTGTGATCGATCTGGGCAGCAAACCGGATCTGCGCAATTTTGATGCGTTTTTCTACGCCACCACCGCGGCGGCGCTTTGATATGAAGGATAACCAGACCATGGCAGACAAGATCGAAGTTCGCCACGAAGGCATGCGTATCGGGGGCAAGACAGTCTTTACCGATAACGTGATCGAGGTGAAGTATCCTTACACGGATGAAGTGATCGGAACGGTGCCTGCGGGCACCGCCGAACATGCCAGACAGGCCTTTGAAATTGCGGCCAACTATAAATCCAAACTCACCCGCTATGAGCGCAGCCAGATCCTGCAACGCGCTGGTGAGCTGATTGGCGAGCGGCGCGAGGATCTGGCCAAATGGCTGACACTGGAACTGGGCATCTGCCACCAGCACGCCATTTACGAGACCAAACGCGCGCAGGATGTCTACCAGTTTGCCTCGCATCAGGCGCTGAATGATGATGGTGAGATTTTTTCCTGTGACCTGACCCATAACGGTAAGGATCGTAAGATCTATACCAAGCGGGAACCTGTGCGTACGATCTCAGCGATCACACCGTTTAACCACCCGCTGAATATGGTCAGTCACAAGATCGCTCCGTCGATTGCCACCAACAACTGTATGGTCTGCAAGCCAACCGAGCTGACGCCGCTGACGGCAATTGCTCTGGCTGATATTCTGTATGATGCCGGTTTGCCGCCAGAAATGTTCCAGATCGTTACTGGCCTGCCGCAGGACATCGGCGATGAAATGATCACCAATGATAACATCGACATCATCACCTTTACCGGTGGTGTGCCTGTGGGGAAAATCATTGCGGACAAAGCCGGTTATAAGCGTCAGGCGCTGGAATTGGGCGGCAATGACCCGCTGATCATCTGCAACGATCTGAGTGATGAAGACCTTGAAAAGGCCGCAACAATTGCTGTGGCCGGTGCGACTGGAAACTCGGGCCAGCGTTGCACTGCGATCAAGCGTATCCTGGTGCAGGAAAGTGTTGCCGAGAAATTTGTGCCGCTGGTTCTGGAAAAAGCCAAGGCGATCAAGTTCGGTGATCCACAGGATCCTGAAACGCAACTGGGCTGTGTGATCCATTCCCAGGCGGCTGAGATTTTTGAAAACCGCGTCTATCAGGCCGAAAAAGAAGGGGCAAAAATTCTCTATCATCCCGGCCGTCAGGGCGCATTGCTGCCGCCAATTGTGGTTGACCACGTACCCCATGACAGCGAGCTGGTGATGGAAGAAACTTTTGGACCCATCGTGCCAATTGTGCGGGTGCCAGACAATGACGAAGAGGTTATGGCAATCTCGAACTCAACCGAGTTTGGCCTGTCCTCGGGTGTTTGCACCAATGACCTGAACCGGGCGATTTCTTACATCAACGGGCTGGACGTAGGAACCTGCAACATCTGGGAACAACCCGGATACCGCATTGAAACCTCGCCATTCGGCGGCATCAAGGACAGCGGCAATGGCGTCAAAGAAGGCGTGACTGAGGCGATGAAGTTCTTCACCAACGTCAAGACTTACTCGCTGCCCTGGCCCAACTAACCCGGAACTCTCCCCGACTGCGGGGCCCCAACTGGGCCCCGCTTTTTTCCACACTACTGGTCGAGGCATCATGACACCCCAGATCGTACACACCGAAGGGGAGTCCAATACCTCGGACGCCCGCAAAGCCTGGCTGAAAAAGTCCATCGGCCCAAAATCCAAACCTCTGCTGGCGCGTGATTCCGAAGCGTTTCTACATCAAAGCCTGTCCAGCCCCTGTGTCAGCACCATCGCCAAGGCGGATGGCATCTGGATTGAGGACAAGGATGGGCACCGGTTCATGGATTTCCATGGTAACTCGGTCCACCATATCGGTTATGGCCACCCCAAACTGATTGCTGCTATCAAGGCCCAACTAGATGATCTGCCCTTTGCCCCACGTCGTTTCACCAATGATCCGGCTGTGGAACTGGCTGAAAAGCTGGCCGAAATCGCCCCTGGTGACCTAAGCAAGGTCCTGTTCACCACCGGCGGATCTGACGCCAACGAAGTGGCGCTAAAAATCGCCCGTGCGGCCACCGGCCGGTTCAAAACAGTCTCCTTTTGGGATGCCTTTCACGGCGCGGGCCTTGGTGCTTCGTCGGTTGGTGGCGAAGCAACGTTTCGCAGCCATATTGCCGGGCCGCTACTGCCGGGCACCGAACACATCGCACCGTTCCACCCAACCCGTTGCCCCTATGGTCACAAAACGCTGGAAGACAGCGCCACGGCCTGCGCCAATATGCTCGATTATGTGTTGGAGCGTGAAGGCGATGTCTCAGCTGTCATCGCTGAGGCGATGCGCGCAGTACCGATTGTGCCGCCGCCGGGTTTCTGGAAGGCGATCCGCGCAATCTGTGACAAACATGGCGCGCTGTTGATCTTGGATGAAATTCCCACGGGTCTGGGCAAAACCGGCAAGATGTTCTGCTGTGAACATGATGAGATTGTTCCGGATATCCTGACAGTGGGCAAGGCCCTTGGCGGTGGGATCTTGCCAATAGCCGCCTGTATCGTGCGTCCTGAACTGGATGTCTGTGGTGACTTTGCCATTGGGCATTACACCCATGAAAAAAACCCGGTTACGGCCCGCGCGGCCCTGACCACAATTCAGATTATCCAAGAAGACGGGCTTGTCGAACGTGCCGCCGAACTTGGAGATTATGCGCTGGCTAAGTTACACAGCCAATTGGATGATCTTTCAATTGTCGCGGATATCCGAGGTCGTGGACTGATGTTTGGGGTGGAGATCGTCAATAACAACACCGACAAAACCCCCGATGTCGGCCGTGCTGAAAAGATCTATTACGCCTGTCTGGAGGCAGGGCTCAGCTACAAGATCTCACAGGGGTCAGTGCTGACACTGTCGCCGCCACTGACCATATCCCGCGAAGATTTGGACGTCGCACTGGATATCGTCATCGCAGCAATTAGGGATGAAACCGTGTGAGTTCGACCACCTTTCTAATCGTCCTTGGTGCGGCGTTCCTGCACGCATTTTGGAACGCCGTTGTCAAAGGTGCCGGCGACAAGACGATTATGTTGGGGATGATCGCGCTCGGGCATGTGGTGCCGGGTGTGATACTTGTCATGATGTATCCATCCCCCGGCTGGGGGGCTGTTCCCTATGTGATTGCATCAACTGTGATCCACTGGGGCTACTATTTCTTACTGAACGTTGCCTATCGGTTGGGCGATCTCAGCATGATTTATCCAATAACCCGAGGGCTGTCTCCGGTGCTGATTGCATTGGGTGCGCAGTTTTGGGTAGGCGAGACACTGCCCTGGCTGGCCTGGATTGGTGTGTTTACCATATCCGGTGGTGTGCTGATCCTGACCAAGGGCATTGTGCGTGGCGGCATACCGCTTGGTGGCGTCTTGGCGGCGGTAGGGGCCGCCGTCATTGTGGCGTCTTATTCACTGGTCGATGGTGTAGGTGTGCGCCAAGCAGACAACGCAATGGGTTACATTGGTTGGCTCTATGTTTCTGAACTGGCAGTCGCGGTCTTTGTTTTTGGCACCCGTTGGCGACGGCTGCGGCAAACCAAGGCAAAAACCCTGGTCCTGGGCTATCTTGGAGGGGTGCTATCAGGCACCGCCTATGGGTTGGTGTTATATGCCAACACAATGGCACCGCTGGGTGTCGTATCGGCCGTACGTGAAACTTCGGTTATTTTTGCCGCGATGATAGGCGTGATGTGGTTTGGCGAAGGCCCCAAACGCCGACGCTTGCTCGCGGGTGTCATTGTGTCCTTGGGTATCATCTGTATCGGGTTGACCAAATAGCTTAGCAAAAAGAGTGGCGTCTCTCGGATTCCGTTGTAGTTTCAATGGGACACCGGAACGAACAAACCGGTCGAACAAGGAGGAACGCCTTGCGACTAGCAACAGTGATGTATGACGGTAAGCCCCGCGTTGTTGCCGTGATGGAGCGTGGAACGTTGCTGGACTTGGCGCAGTCAGCCACGTTTCTGGAACAGGATCCTACTGCCTTTGCTGATATGCTTTCTCTGATCCACAGCGGTGAGCAAGGGCTTGCACAGGCCGCTGCATTGCTTGATCTTGCACCCGGAGCCGCCTGTCTGCATGTTGAAGAGGTTTCGTTTCTGCCACCAATCTTACCGGTGCAGTATCGCGATTGCCTGGCCTTCAAAGAACACTTGGAAAATAGCTTTTCGGCTGCTGAACGGCTGACCGGTCGGGGGTTCTCCATTCCAAAGGTCTGGTATCGGCAGCCGATCTATTACAAGGGCAACCGGATGTCTTTTGTCGGGCATGGGGCTGACGTGATCTGGCCGAACTACGCAGAGCATCTGGATCTTGAGCTGGAGCTGGCAATTGTCATCGGCAAGCAGGGCAAAGACATCACGTTGGAGCAAGCGCCTGACCATATTTTTGGCTATACGATCTTGAATGACATCTCAGCGCGCGATGCGCAGATGGCCGAAATGGCGGGTCAGCTGGGGCCGGCCAAGGGTAAGGATTTTGATACAGGTAACATCATTGGCCCCTATATTCTAACTGCGGACGAGGTGCCGCATCCGGCCACACTGGAGATGCAAGTGCGGGTGAACGGAGAGCATTGGGGCGGAGGCAACAGCCGGGATATGCAGCATGATTTTGGTGCTATCCTTGCCCATATTTCTGCGTCGGAAACGATTTACCCCGGTGAGCTTATCGGCTCTGGGGCTGTGGGGACAGGTTGTGGGATGGAAACTGGCAGACGTTTGAACCCCGCAGATCAGTTTGAGCTCGAAATTGAACGGATCGGTGTTCTGGCCAACCGGATTGTCAAAGAGCACTGACAGATAAGACGAAGGCGGGAAATTGAAAAGAAATGATGTTTGTGGCCTGTCTCATTCGTTACCACGGTCTAGCTATCGAAAGACCCAGATTTGTAGTATGATGGCCCAACATTGGGTCGTGCCCATTTTCTACAGGCACAGGCCCGCTTGATTAGACATGACATTAAACCAGTCGCAACTCAGCTGAGTTCGTGACTTACCACCTCGTCCAAGGCTGAATTTCCTGACCCCAAACCGGAGGTAAATATGTTTTCACGACGTACGTTTTTGCAGTCCACAGTCGCCGCAGCAGGGACAATTTCTGTGTTGCCCTGTCTCGCAAACGCAAAGGGGCATGACTTGCAGTTTGCTGATGGCGCTGTTCGTTTGACCCCAGTTTCCCATGCCTCCCTTGTTATCGAAACTCCGATGGGTGTGATCTACGCAGATCCAGTAGGAGATCCTGCACAGTATGCGGATTTACCGCCTGCCGATCTCGTACTGATCACGCACCATCACGGCGATCACCTGAACAATGAAACACTGGCTGCTGTAATGCGTGAAGGGACAACACTGATCTCAAACAAAGGGGCGCATGACAAAATGACGGCTGAATTGGCGGATCGAGCAGAGGTCATTGGCAACGCGGATACCACTAGATTTGGCCCAATTGGGATTGACGCAGTAGCTGCCTACAACACCACCGAAGGTCGATTGAAGTTTCACCCCAAAGGGCGCGACAACGGATATGTCCTGACGATTGGCGGTATGCGCCTGTATCTGTCTGCCGATACGGAAGATGTGCCCGAAATGAGGGCGTTGAAAGATATTGACGTTGCGCTGTTGTGCATGAACTTGCCGTTTACAATGGATATCAAGGCCGCTGCCAGTGCAGTGAACGAGTTTAAGCCATCTGTAGTCATCCCTTATCATTACCGTGGCAAAGACGGTGGGAGCCAGGACCCGATTGCATTTGCCGGCCTGCTAGACAGCGCAATTCGGGTTGAGCAAGGGGACTGGTACGGCAAGGGAAAAGGCATGGTCTAAAGCAATTTGGCAGCTCGTAAAATCACAGGCTGGTTTTACGAGCTGCCATCAGGAATTGCGACTATCGCTGCGGCTCACGCGTCAGGGATATAATCGCCGTCAAACTTCTTCAGGTCATCAACGATTTCATACCAGTCAGGTTTTGACGCGGTGTGGATGTGAAGGGTTGGCCGTATCTTGGGATCATCATCCAGAGCAGAGGCCGCAACCACATAATAGTCCCCGGACGCCATGTCGCCGAGTGAGGTGCCGCATGTCTGGCAAAAGCAGCGTTCAAACTTGGCGTCCGTTTCTGGCATGAACCGGGCAATCGCATCCTCTCCTTGCGTGATCGACAGGTCGTCAGCCTTGCCGATTAACACCGCAGAAAACACGCCTGCCGATTTGCGGCACCGGGAGCAGTGGCAATAGCTCAATGACGACGGTTCGCCCGAGATTTGAAATTTTACAGTGCCGCAGAGGCAGCTTCCGTTGATCACGTGATGTCCTTTCAAGGTGTCGTTTTGATGTGAACATAACGTGAACATAAATGCGTCGCAAGCCGTTAGCCCCAGTTGAATCCACCTCCGTGAACGAAAGGTGTTTCGAACATTCTGGACGAAAAGAAGAAATGTTGGCCTGTATTCGGTGCAGTTCAGGGGCCACTATTGCAGCACCACCACAATGGCCAGGGCGTCACCTTGCAGCGGCCTTGCTCCATGACCTTTGCCGGAGGTGTCTTCCATCAGTAAACGATCACCGGGCCCAAACACACGCGTTTCACCACCGCTGGTCCATCCTTCGACTTTGCCCTCAATCACTATGAACAACTGTCTGCGCGGAGAGGGATGGGCGGCATCGGTCCAGTCTCTGGGAAACCTTAGCCAGAAGAAACTGGTCGCGGCTGTAGGTTCAGAAATATCCAGTGCTGGGGCTGGGGGCGCGTATTGGACTGAACTCAGCTCAAACTCAATTTCTTCGAAATGGCTTTCTCCTGCCGGATCAGCATAAAGTCGAGTACATTTTACCGGCGTTGTATCTGGGTTGGCCATGGCTGTCCTATTGGTCGATGAATTACTACCCAATAAGGATTGAAGGAGATATCGGCTCTGTCAAGTTGCGGACTGATGATGGAAGCGCAGGTGTTGACTTAGGGCAAGGATCGCAGAGCGCTACCGGCGCAGCAGGTAGATATCCATAATCCAGCCATGGTCGGCTCGGGCTGCGGCGCGGGTGTCCACAATGCGCTGGCTTACATCATTCAATGAGCCAGAGATCAGGATCTCTTCGGGCATGCCAGCATAGGCTGACCACCAGATATGAGTGTCTGCGGCCTCAATGCTCTGGAACGAGCATTCTCCGTCCAGCATAACTACCAGTGTGTCAGCGCTGTTTGGCCAGCCATGATCGCGAAGCTGACGGCCGGTGGTGATGGTGAACGGTGCGCCGATTTCATTCACCGGGATAGCGTGGCTGGCCGTCAGGGCCTGAATCGAGGTGATACCGGGAACTACAGACAGATTTATCTTTTGCTGACGCTGCAAACGATCGGCAATACGCATGGTGCTGTCATAGAGCGAGGGGTCACCCCAGACCAGGAAACCAACTTTGCCACCTTGGGGCAGGTGGGTGGCGATCTTATCTGCCCAAACCCTTGCAATGGCGTCGTGCCAATCGTCCACGCGTTGACGGTAGTCGGTGGTTTTGGGGTCGCGCGTGGGAAGGTCGAACTCAGTGATTTTGACATCCGGGTTCCGGATCACCTGATCGCAGATCTCGCGACGTAGGCCTGCCAGATCATCCTTGCCCGCGCCCTTGTTGGGGATCAGGATCAGATCTACGGCGTTCAGGGCCTCAATGGCCTGCAACGTCAGGTGCTGTGGGTTGCCGGTGCCGATGCCAATCAGGGTCAGGTCGATCATTGTTAGGCTCCTAAGACGAGAGGCGCGGCTGACCTTGGGAAGGTGCAAAGCGCCTTCCTGGGGGAAGGTCAGGCGCGGCCCGACCTATCGGCCGGGCCATGTCGTTACTTAACTTTTACTGAAACCGAGGCTTCGACCGGTGCACCATCAACCAATAGTGCGCTGTGGCTGTTGGCGTTCAACGAGACTTTTACTTCGACGTTGCCCTTGGGCAGGTCGCCGATGTGCAGCCAGTTGCCGTAGAGGCGGCCGAGTTTGGTACCATTGATGTAGACATGCGCATGGCCTTCACCGTCGACATCCTCTTTTGAGGCATTTTCAGGCGAAAAGCGGAAGTTCTGCGGCATGACATGCAGGTTCCAACCGGCCATCGGATCTTTGGTGACTTTGACTTCCAGACCTGGGGCATTTTCCCCTGCGGGCAGGTTCACCGCACCGGCATGGTCGTGACTTGACATTTCTGCGTGGCTTTCGCCGCCGCCATGTTGGGTGGGGTCACCGTGATCATGGCCAGTAAAGGTAACACCGTTACCGGCGGCTGTGACAAAACCAGCAGCGCCACCAAAAATCAGGCCAATGGCAAATAGTGCGAGAGGGCGGGACATTCTTCTTCCTCGTGAATGAAAACCCCTCCGCCAGTTATGGCGAAGGGGGAGGGAGCTTTGTTTAGGCTGAGGCCTCGGCTCGTTCACCTTCGGTTTGCCAGAAGTATCCAGCAAAGGTGCCCACCAGGGCCCATGCGGCCAGACCAACGCCAAAGGCGCGGGCGGCAAACAGAGCGCCGATCTCGGTTGGCACCGGACCTGAGAAGCTGTCAGGCTCGGGTGCACCGATCAGGTGCGGTGCCATAAGCAGCGCAACAGCAATCAGATAGCTGATCTTGTTGCCACCAAAGGCAATCAACCACATGGCAACACCAGCAGTTGCCACCGTTGCAGTCCACCAGACTTGACGGTCGCCAACATCAGCAGCAGCAACACCCGGAACTTCGGGTGCCAGGGTGAACCCCGGTGCCAGGTGAAAGGCGATGAAACCTGCGATGCCCCAGATCAGGCCGGTACGCGCATTGATCGCGGCACCTCGGTCTTCGGCCATGGACATCAGCGCCACCATCACCAGCGTGTAACCGGTGTAGGTCAGCATGGTGAAAACGATGCTCAGTCCGTCGCGCATGGCGTCAAAGCCAGGCAGCTCGGGATGTGCGGACACAGCTGTACCGCCGAAATGTACCAACTCACCGGTCTCATAAAGCTCGGCGTGGAGCAGAACAGGCTGCACAAATACCAACTGCAGCAGGGCGGCAATCAGCCCTGCTGCAGCACCAGCGAACAACGCGCTGGTTAAAATTCGGGTGTACATCTGCTTAGTGGCAGGGGAAGCCAGTTGCGTGACGCACGTCATGCGCGGCGTCATGCAGGGCGGCTGCCTGTACGTGGCCAGTCAGGGTAACAACACCCAGGCCCAGAACGATTGCGAATACGGCTGGCAGAAAACCAAGGCCAGCGGCGGAAGCGTTCAGTGTTTTAGTCGTCATTTTGTCTCTCCTTACCGTCACACCCGACGGCATCAATTGCGTTCCACATGGCCGGTCTCCTGACTCGTGGGTCACAGCCAACTTTCCCCTTCCCACCGGGCAGTTGCCCGACAGTGGTTTGGAAAGCCGCTCGCCACTCACAGTCGCGGGGGCGGTTGAGGTCTCGACGCCGCAATTGGGTCCGCCGTTCCTCATTCCCGTTTCAGTCCTAACGCTTTGCGCTGTGCGGACACCATATCATGTCAATGTGCCTTATTGGGTATCGGGGGGTCAAGTTTGAAACCGACGGTTTAGGAGGGTTGTTGCGACTTAGGGGCTTGTTTGAAGATCAAAACACCCGGCGACACGCCGGGCCGCGCCTGACCTTCCCCCCGGGAAGGCGCTTTGCACCTTCCCAAGGTCAGGTGCGGCCCTCGGATTCAGCCAATATCCGCAGGGATTCGGGCGAGGGCCTTGAACCGAAGACCCCCCAGTGGACGGGCATCGGCAAGGTTGCCATCCGAGCTTCCGTTGAACAAGCGTAGAAAGGTCAGGATATCGGGGATGTCCGCTGTTGAAACCTCGCCAAACAAATAGGCGGTCTTGCCCGGTTGGCGCACCGCCAGGGTTTGCGGGCGTTTGCAGCCGGACATGCAGTCGACCTGTTGTAGCTTGGCCGTTAGCCCAGCACCTGTGACGGCCTCGCGCAACTGATCCGACAAGGTCGGATCAGTTGCGCGGCAGGTGCGGCACAGGGTCAGGGTTGGGATGCTCATTCCGGTTCAGCCAAGGGCCCATAAAGGATCAGCACCGGCGCGGTGGTTTTCAGCTCGCGCAGTAGGGTTGGCAGCTCACCCACGGTGTGATGCGACAGTTCTTGTTCCGGGGTGGAGATGGCCAGCGCCAGCATGGCTGGGGTCTCAGAAGGTAACCCATGGGTTACCAGCAGCTCCGCCAGCGCAGCAAAGGTGCGTTTGCCCATGTAGACCACCGTTGTCGCATTGGCATCGGCCAGCGCAGTCAGGTTCAGATTGTCGGGCAGCTCTCCGGTCACGTCATGGCCGGTGATATACTGCAACCGTCGTGCCGTCAGGCGGCGGGTCAGCGGGATACCTGCCGCCGCTGCTGCCGCGGATGCGGCGGTAACGCCGGGGATGACCTCGTATTTGATACCGGCCTCGCGCAGGGCGGTGATCTCTTCCTCGAGCCGACCAAAGATGCCTGAATCGCCGGACTTTAGCCGTACAACCTTGGCACCGGACCGGGCGTAATCCACCAGGAGTTTGCTGACGTGGTCTTGTTTGGGCGAGGGGCGACCTGCGCGTTTGCCGACACCGACCAGATCAGCGTCCTGGCGGGCATGGTCCAGGATTGGGCCTGATGACAGGTCATCAAACAGCACTGCATCTGCGGCCTCGATCCGCTTCACCGCCTTGACAGTCAACAGTTCTGGGTCGCCGGGGCCTGAAGAGACAAAGCTGACAAAGCCGCTCATGTGCGCTCTCCGGTGATCAGGTGGAAGAAGGTGCCGGTGACATGGCCCTTGATGGATCCGGTTTCGGGGACCGGGTTGCCGTCGGCGTCGAACACCTGCGCCAGCGGGGTGTCGGGCTCGTCCAGAATGGTCGAGTAGTGGAATTCGTGCCCTCGTAGGGCGCTGCCAGCATCGAACCCCGGCATAGCGGCATCCAGCACCGCGCGGCGGTAGCCGAGGTGAAATTTGCGTTTCTCGTACGAGGTGACTAGGCCCAGCAGCCCGGCCATCTGGTGGCGGTTGCCTTGTTTGTCGATCAGGGCCTCACCCAAGGCCATGTAGCCGCCGCATTCGCCGTGGACCGGTTTGGTTTCGGCATGTTTGCGCAGGCCTGCGCGGTAGGTTTCGGCTGCGGCCAATGTGCCGCCGTGAAGCTCGGGGTAGCCGCCGGGTAGCCAAACCAGATCGGCGTTGGCGTCGGGGGCTTCATCTGCCAGAGGCGAGAACGGCAGGATCTCGGCACCCGCGTTGCGCCAGCCTGTCAGCAGGTGCGGATAGGTGAAGGAGAACGCTGCATCACGAGCAAGTGAGATGCGCTGTGCGGGCGGGGTTGGAAGCGGTTGGGCCGTGGGGGCTGCACCGGACAGCGCTGCGGCCTTGATCGCGTCGAGGTCGACGTTTTCGCGCAGGAAGGTTGCGTAGCCTGAAATGGCTTCTTCGAGATCGGGGTGTTCCACCGCTTGGATCAGGCCAAGGTGGCGTTCGGGCAGGGTCAGATCACCACGGCGGGGCAGCGAACCGAGCACCTTGATGCCTGCCTTTTCCATACCCAGCCGGGTCAGGCGCTCGTGGCGTGGGCTGGCAACGCGGTTCAGGATGACGCCGGCAAAGGGCAGGTCGGGGTCGTAGTTTTTGAAGCCAAGTGCGGTGGCGGCGGCGGATTGCGCTTGACCGCCCACATCGACAACCAGAACAACCGGCCAGCCCATGCGTTTGGCAGTTTCGGCGCTGGTGCCAAAGGCGGTTTGGCCACGGGTGGCAACGCCGTCATACAGGCCCATGGAGCCTTCACCGATACAGATTTCAGCACCGGAGGCCTGGCTGGCGACGGCGTTCAAAAGCGTGTCGTCCATTGCCCATGTGTCGAGGTTGAACGAGGCGCGCTTGGCAGCGGCGAGGTGGAAGGCTGGGTCGATATAGTCGGGGCCGGATTTGAACGGTTGCACAGATAATCCGTCCTCGGCAAAGGCGCGCAGCAGGCCAAGCATCACCGTGGTTTTGCCGGTGCCCGAAGAGGGGGCAGAGATCATCAGGCCGGGAGGGTTTTGGGACATTATTCGGTTCCTTCCGGAAAACGCGGATCGGTGCCGACGGGGCGGTAGCGGCGGTCGTAGTCTCCGGCGTAGAGGCAGCTTTCGTCAAACTCTTCGGCGCCGATGGCGCGGCCAACAAGGATCAGCGCGGTGCGGCCGCGTTCGCCGCCGGTGGCGTCCTCCAAGGTTTCAAGCGTGGCCTTGACCACGCGCTGGTCAGGCCAGGTGGCGCGCCAGACGATGGCCACGGGGCAGTCGCCGCCGTAGTGGGGTGTCAGGCGCGAGATGACCTCTTCTAGCACATGCACCGAGAGGTGGATGGCCAGGGTGGCGCCGGTTTTGGCAAAGTTCTCAAGTGTTTCGCCATCGGGCATCGACGAAGCACGACCGGATGTGCGGGTTAGGATCAGCGATTGGGCGACACCGGGCAGGGTGAGTTCTGCGCCAAGCGCAGCCGAGGCGGCGGCAAAGGCGGGGACGCCGGGGGTGACGTCATATGGGATATCCAGCGCGCGCAGGCGGCGGAGCTGTTCACCCATGGCAGACCAGACCGAGAGGTCGCCGGAATGGAGGCGGGCGATGTCGTGACCTGCGTCATGTGCCGATTGGATTTCTGCCATGATTTCATCCAGCGACATGGATGCTGTGTTGATGATGCGCGCGCCTTTGGGGCAGTGCTGCAACAGGGCCTCGGGCACCAGCGAGCCAGCGTAAAGGCACACGGGGCAAGAGGCGATCAGGTCGCGGCCGCGCAGGGTGATCAGGTCGGCGGCACCGGGGCCGGCGCCGATGAAATGTACGGTCATATCGTGGTCCTTTGGGCAATTGCCGCGGTGGCAAGGCCATTGTCTGTAATAACGCGGGGGGTCAGCAGCTGCACGGTTGCATTTGGCTGGCCCTGTTTGGCGGCGGCGAGGGCTGTGGCCTCGGCCAGGGATCCGGTGCCAAAACGGGCCTGGATTCGGGGGGATTGGGTGGGCGTTTCAATGCCTTGAATGTCGTCTTCGGTCAGTGTGATCACCGGAAGGTTCATGTCAGCGGCCAGTTGTTGCATCTGCGGGGCACTGGCCTTGGCGGTGATCGAGGCAAGGGCATCGGGCTGGGCGACACCGGTGAGCGCAAGTGCGGCGCGTAAGTCGGCGGTGCTGGTCGATTGGCGAAATCCGAGACCGGCTATCTTCATCGGGTGACGCTCCATTGTAGGACCGGGCGGGCGCGCTCCCAGCCGCGCATGGATCCTAAGGGGCCTGCCTCGGCAATCTCGGCCTTCATCAGGTGGCCGCCGTGTTGAGCGTGGGCTGTCATCAGCAGGGTCTCGGTTTCCAAGGTTACGCCATTGGCGATGATGCGTGTGCCGGGGGGCAGGATTTGCCACAGCTGATCCAGCAGCGCCTGTGATGCGCCGCCGCCGATGAATACTGTGTCAGGCAGTTCCTGGGTTTCCAGCGATTGCGGGGCCTGTCCGATAACCAGGCTCATGCGATGGGTGAGGCCAAACTTTGCCGCGTTGCGGTTAATATTTTCGGACCTGTGCGTACGCTGCTCGAATATCAGCGCGCGGGCACCGGGGGCGGATAGGCACCATTCCACCGAGATTGAGCCAGAGCCGCCGCCGATATCCCAGAGCAGTTGGCCGGGGCGTGGCGCAAGGGCTGAAAGGGTCAGCGCGCGGATTGGACGTTTGGTGATCTGGCCGTCGTGGTGGAATAGATCATCCGCTAGACCCGAGGCGCGGGAGAGGCCGGGGTTGCCCATGGCGGCAAGAGCGACGGCCACTGGCGCCTGTATATCATCAAGGTCAAAGGCATCGGCGCGGGCGCTGCGCAGACGCTGGTTTGGCCCGCCCAGACGCTCCATCACTGCCATTTGGCTCTCTCCAAAGCCCTGTTGGGTGAGCCAGGTGGCGAGTTCGGCCGGGGCCGCGCCATCGCGCAGGGTGCAGATCAGCTGGGTGTTGGGGGCCAGAACAGGCAGCAGGCGTTCATAGGGAGCGGCGTGCAGGCCAAGGCAGAGCGTATCCTCGAGCCGCCAGGCCATGTGGTTGGCCACCAGCGCAAATGTGGAGGGCACCGGGTACGAGACCCATTCGCCCGGTTGCAGGTGCGTGGCGAGAGAGCCGCCTGCGCCGTGCCAGAAGGGATCACCCGAAGCCAGAACAGCGACCTGTTTTCCACGTGATTGCAGCACCCGATCAATGGAGAAGGGGACTGGCCAGGGCTGGCCTCGGTCGCTTGCATTCACCAGATCGAGGTGGCGTGGGCCTCCGAATATAAGATCGGCCTTGTCCAGTGCAGATCGGCTTGCATCTGACAGGCCGCTCAGTCCATCTTCGCCCAGACCAATGACCGACAACCAGGGATCAGACATGATGCGTATCCTTTTGCTGGGGGGCACAACCGAGGCCTCGGCGCTGGCGGAACAGCTGGCCATGGCCGGGCGGGACGCGGTGTTCAGTTACGCCGGCCGAACCGCGCGCCCGGCGTCGCAGCCGTTGCCCATGCGGCAAAGCGGGTTTGGTGGTGTGGCTGGGTTGGTTGAATACCTTGCCTGTGAGAGTGTCACCCATGTGGTCGATGCCACCCATCCCTTCGCCGCGCAGATGAGCGCCAATGCGGTGGCGGCATGTGCCGAGGCGGGTGTTGCGCTCTGTGCGCTGGAGCGGCAGCCTTGGCAGGCTGGTGAGGGTGACAACTGGTTTCGTGTTGCTGATATGCAGGGCGCTGTGGATGCGTTGCCGCAGAGTGGCGCGCGGGTTTTTCTGGCGATTGGTAAGCAGAATCTGGATATCTTTGCCGCCAAGCCGGGCAACCATTATCTGTTGCGGTTGGTGGATGCGCCCGAGGCAGCGCTGCCGCTGCCGGATTGCGCGGTTGTGGTGGCGCGGGGACCATTTGATGCCGGTGGTGATCAGGCCCTGATGGCAGAGCATAGGATCACCCATGTGGTGGCCAAGAATGCCGGAGGCGTGGGGGCCGAGGCCAAACTGCTGGCTGCGCGCGCGCTGGGGGTGCCGATTGTGATGATCGACAGACCACAGGTGCCGGATCGGAAGATCCTGCGCAGCGTGGGCGAGGTTATGACCTGGCTGGAGCATTCTTAGCCTTCTTTGGCGAAACGCGGGGTGTAGACGTGGCGGCCGACGCGGCGGGTGTCGGCATTGCCCACTATAACAACCGTGCGCATGTCTGCCATCTCGGGTGTGGCTTCATCAAGTGTGACGGTTGTGATCGTCTCGCCCGGTTTGGAGACATCGCGGGCAAAGGAAATGAGGGTCTCGCCACCGCAGGCCTCGCGCAGGATTTCAAGGGCGCGGCCAAACTGGTGCGGGCGGGATTTAGAGCGTGGGTTGTAGAATCCCATGGCAAAGCCAGCCTCACCGGCCAGACGCAGGCGCTTTTCGATCAGGGACCAGGGTTTGAGGTTGTCGCTGAGGTTGATGGCGGCAAAGTCATGGCCCATGGGCGCGCCGATGCGGGCGGAGGCCGCGAGCATGGCAGTGATGCCGGGCAGGACTTGGATGTTGAGGTTCAGCCATTCGGGCTTGCCTGCCTCCAAAGCCTCAAACACGGCTGAGGCCATGGCAAAGACGCCAGGATCGCCGGAGGAGACCACTGCGACGCGCTTGCCTGAGGCGGCCATTTCCAGCGCATGGGTGGCGCGTTCGATTTCAATCCGGTTGTCTGTGGCGTGCAAGGTCAGGCCCGGGCGTTCGGGGATGCGTTTGACGTATGGGATATAGCCGACCACGTCGGTGGCCTCTGCCAGAACCTCCTGCACCTGCGCAGTCACCATGGTTTCGTTTCCGGGGCCAAGGCCAACAATCTTGACCCATCCTGCGTCTGTCTGAGTCATGGGCGGCGTCCCTGGCCGTGTAGGATAACAATTGAGAAATAGGGCACTTTGCCGGTGACCTCGGTTAGTTTTTGCACGGTTTGGTCCACCATGGTGCCGCGTTCCACCAGCCAAGCGTCCTCAAGTCGACCGGCGCGTTCTAGGGCGCGGCGTAGCTTGGGTAGGTTGCGGCCGATCTTCATGATTACCAGGGCATCCGTGTTGGCGGCGCGGGTTGCCAAATCGTCCTCAGACAAAGTGGCCATGGCGACGGTCAGAACGTCATCGCCCCAGGTGATAGGCTGGCCGGTGGCGGTCCAGCAGCCGGACATGCCGGTGATGCCGGGGATGATCTCGACTTCGGCGCGGCCCTCTAGCCGGATGTGCAGATGCATGAAAGAGCCATAGAGGAACGGGTCGCCCTCGCAGAGCACCACCACATCGTCGGTCTTGGCCATCTCGGCCAGGGTGTCGGCCCATTCGTCGTAGAATGCGCCGAGGATGCGGTTGTATTCCGGATCGGTGAAATGGATCTCGGTCGTGACCGGATATTCCATCGGGTATTCTGCGGCGCCTTCGGGGAGCATGCCGTCGACCAGACGGCGGGCCTGACCCTCGTATCCGGCCTTGCGGAAATAGGCGATGTGACGCGCACCCTGAATGGCACGGTATGAGCGCAGGCTCATCAGGTCGGGGTCGCCGGGGCCGAGGCCTGCGCAGATGATTTTACCCATGGTTACTCTTTCCAGCTGGCGAGCGCGTTGACGGCGGCGACGGTGATGGCAGATCCGCCTAGGCGACCTTTTACGATCATCGAGGGCACTGGCAAGTCTTGCATCAGCGCGTCCTTGGATTCCATCGCGCCGACAAAGCCAACCGGGCAGCCGATGATGGCTGCGGGGCGGGGGCAGGATGGGTCTTGCAGCATGTTCAGAAGGTGGAACAGGGCGGTGGGGGCGTTACCGATGGCGACAACGGCGCCGTCCAGATTGGGGCGCCACAGTTCCAGCGCGGCAGCAGACCGGGTGTTGGACATTTCCTTGGCCATATCCGGTACCTTTGGATCGCGCAGGGTGCAGATCACCTCGTTATTTGCGGGCAGGCGCGGGCGGGTGATGCCTTCGGAGACCATATAGGCGTCACAGAGGATCGGCGCGCCTGCGGCCAGAGCAGCGCGGGCGGTTTCTGCCATGTCGGGGGAGAAACGGATGTGTTCCTCGAGCCCGACCATGCCGGCGGCGTGGATCATGCGAACGGCGACGCTTTCCTCATCTTTGGTGAAGCGGGCCAGATCGGCCTCGGAGCGGATGGTGGCAAAGCTTTCGGCGTAGATGGCGGCGCCGTTGGTTTGGTAGGTGTGGAGCATGTTAGCTGCCCTTTGTCAGAATGTCGGGAGAGGCGCGCAGGTCAGCGGCGCTCAGATGCGTTTTGGCGGGATGATCCGAGGCTGTGCCGTTGCGGATCAGGTCGAATGTATCGGGGGCCGTTGCGGTCAGAGTAAGCGGTGCGGCTGCGGGATGGGCGCAGCCTTTGGTGCAGCCGGACAGGTGTAGGGTGGCGTCGGATGGGACATGAGGAGCTAAATCGCGGGCCAGTTGCCGGGTGGAGGAGAGCGCCTGCGTGCAACCGGGCGCGCCGGTGCAGACGCTCACTCGCAGGCGGGGATCTGTTGCGTCAAGGATCAGGCCGGGCTGTGGGGCGATGTTGGTTGCGCCTTCGACCAGTAGGGCACGCCAAGGGGTTAGGCGTAAGGCACCGTGGGTTGCGAGCTCTGCAAAGCTGGTGGCGGGGATCTGGCCGAACTCCAGCCCCACAAGCTGGCCGGTGGCGGTTTGGCCCAGAGTTGGGCTTTCTGCGGGGGTGCCAAGAGGTGCCACATGCGCCGAGGGTCGTGCGCGGCGCGCGATGAGGGTTTTCATTCTGCCACGCCCGTCGGGCGCGCCGCCTTGGTTTAGGAACCAGCGGGCGAGGGCGAGGGCTTCTTCGACTGCGGTGCCGGTGGTCACGGGGAGGCCGGTTTGCGCGCCGTCAGCGAGCAGGATCAGGCCGTCTGCGTTGTGCTCGATGCGGATGTCGGCGGCGGTGTTGCGCAGGATCGGGGCGGGGCCGGTGTCTACAGTAAAGCCGAATTTGCCGGGCAGGCTGAGGTCAGTGGCCGAAACAAGGGCGTTGCTGAGCTGTTGGGCGAGCGTATGGGTTTTATCGCCTTTGCTCCAAAATGGAGTGATCAGTAAGTTGCGCCGGGACTCGGCTGCGGCATCCGTGTCGACCAATCCCAGATCTTGCAGCGCGGCGATTAGGGCTGGGTGATTGTCCTCACTTACGCCGCGCATTTGCAGGTTGGAGCGGGCCGAGACATCAAGCAGCCCGTTGCCATGGCGTTGGGACAGGTCTGCGACCGCCTGTGCTTGCTCAGAGCTGAGCCGACCCAGAGGCGCGCGGATGCGGACCACCAGGCCGTCGCCAGACATCATTGGGCGCAGGGCGCCGGGGCACCAGCCGTAGACTTTGGGAGAGGGGGCACTCATGCCGCACCTTCTAGGTCTGCCATGATGGAATTGCGGCGGGTGCTCCAGAGGCCGGCATCAAACAGCGCACGGAAGCGGTCGCGCATGGCTTGCAGGGCCTGCGGGTTTTCAGCCTCCAGGAACTCGACCAGATCCTCGCGGCCCAGGGTGGCCTCGAAATAGAGATCAAACAGATGCGGCTGCACCACCTGCGCCAGATGGGCAAAGGCGGCCATGTGGTCGAGGGTGGCGGCGATCTCAGCCCCGCCACGGAACCCATGCCCCATCATCGAGGTGGCCCAGTCGGGGTTGGCGGCACGGGCGCGGGTGACGCGGGCGATTTCCTCGCCAAGGGATCGCGCCTTGGGCTGATCCGGGCGGGTGGCGTCCATGTGGTAGAGCGCGGGTGTAGGCTGGCCGACGCGGGCCATGGCGGCGGCAAAGCCCGCCTCGTGCGCTGCATAGTCCGAGGCCACCAAGAGATCGGTTTCGGGCAGGTCCTGCAGGTGGACAAAGCTGTCGGCAGTTTGAAGGCGGGTTTCCAGTGCTTCGCGGGCCGGCGCAATCTCGCCCTTGGCGTCAATGGCGTGGGAGGAGGCGTTGAGCCAGGCCTCGCCTGCGGCTTCGCGGGCGCTGTCGGTGTAGGTTTCCAGATGCGCGCCCATGTTGAGGCCATACTGCCCCGGCTTGGGGCCGAAGACGCGGGGGGTTTGGTCCAGATATGGGTTATCACTGGCGGCCTCTTCGCGGGTGGCCAGCGTTGCGGCGGCGGCTTCGAACATTTGCGCGAGGCCGGGGAAGACATCGCGGAACAGGCCAGAGACTCGCAGGGTGACATCAATGCGGGGGCGGCCAAGCAGGGCCAGCGGGATCACGTCGAATCCTGACACACGCTCGGAGTTATCATCCCACTTGGGGGCCAGACCCGCGAGATGCAGAGCCATGGCAAATTCCTCGCCTGCGGTGCGCATGGTGGCCGAGCCCCAGAGGTCGATCACCAGCCCGCGCGGCCAGTCGCCGTGGTCTTGCAGGTGGCGGCGCAGCAGTTCTTCCGCCAGTTTGACACCTTGGGCCTGCGCCGCCCGTGAGGGCACCGCGCGTGGGTCGGTGGTAAAGAGGTTGCGTCCGGTGGGCAGCACATCCGTGCGGCCCCGGAAGGGAGAGCCGGAGGGGCCGGGATCCACTAGATGGCCATTCAGCGCCGCGAGCAGACCGGTTTTCTCGGCCTCGCCGCAGTCGCCGGTGCCAAAGATATGCAGGCCTTCGCCGTATTGGCTTTCCTTGATGTCGCAGACAAAGGCGTCGATGCGGGTCAGGGCTTCGGCGGCGGAGCTGTCGTCGTTCAGGCCGAGATCAGCTTCGACGCCGGTGGCCTGTGCCTCAGCCCGGATATCGGTGATCAGACGGTCGCGGCGGGCGGGGTCCAGGCCTTCGGCGGTGGAGTATTCATCGAGCAGGCTTTCGAGACGTCCCATGCCTTGGGGCAGGGAGGTCTGGGCTAGCGGTGGCGGCAGGTGGCCGAGGGTCACCGCGCCGATGCGGCGTTTGGCCTGGGCGGCCTCGCCGGGGTCGTTGACGATGAAGGGGTAGATGACGGGCAGGGTTCCGGTCAGCGCCTCGGGCCAGCAGGCACTGGACAGCGCGACGGATTTACCGGGCAGCCATTCCAGGGTGCCGTGGGCGCCGATGTGGACCAGCGCATCCACCTGTGACTGTAGCCATAGGTAAAAGGCGACGTAGGCGTGACGGGGAGTGCGCTCGACGTCGTGGTAGTCATCAACGCGGCTGGCGACATCGCCGCGCTCGGGTTGCAGGGCGATCAGGGACTTGCCCGATTGTAGGGCTTTGAATTGGAAAGCTTCGTCGACGAAATCGAGGTCGGACTGTGGGTCGCCCCAGGCTTGAGACAGGTCGTCTTGTAGGGATTGCGGTAGACGGGTTAGGGCGGCCAGATAGTCGGAGAGCGGGAAGCTCAACGTTTCGGTCATCAGGCGCGGGGCGAGATTGCCTGTTCCGCTTTCCTGTCCGGGGCACTTGTGGCCCGGAGCTGCGCCTGCCTGCCCCCCGGCAGGCTTTTCTCCTTTTGTTGGGGCAACGTCATGCCCCTGTTCATGCAGCGAGGTCAGGATGTTCTCGGCCGAGGCCAAGGCATCCAATCCCACCGCATGGGCCAGTTGATAGTCTTTGCCGGGGTAGGTGGACAGGATCAGCGCCAGCTGCTTGTCCGCGTTGGGCTTGTTCGACAGCTGGTGCCAGCCCACAACACGGTCGACCACGGCGCGGATGCGGTCAATATCGGCTTGGTGGGCAAAGCGGGAGTATTGCAGGTCGGGGTCTTTGCGGCCCGGTGATTTAAAACTGACCACCCCGGAAAATATGCGGCCATCAACCTCGGGCAGGACCACATGCATGGCAAGGTCAGCGGGCGAGAGGCCGCGGGTGGCACTGTCCCAGTCCTTGCGCCGGGCGGTGGACAGGGCAACCTGATAGACCGGACAGCCAGTGATGTTGAGCGGTGAGGCCTTGCCGTCGCTGCCGATAGCGGAAAATGCGGTGGCGTTTATGATGGCCGATGGGGTCAGTTGAGGCAGATCTTCGCGCAGCCATTTGGCGGTGGCGGGGGCCTTGAGGCTGGCGGCGAAGACACCGTAGGCGGCAAAGCCTCGGCTGCGCAGCTCGGCAATCAGGGCATCAATTGGGGCGGTGTCAGCGGCTGTGAGGTATGAGCGGTAAAAGCTGACCAGAAACAGCGGTTTGTCGTCTTGGGGGAGCGACGACACCACGCCTTGGCCCGGGTCGTAGAAGCCGTGTTCGGGGGTGGATTTCAGGCCGAGAACCGGGCTGGCATAGAGACCAGCGGCAAGGGAGAGCTGTGCGAGGGCGGCCTGGGCGGCGACGGCTCCGCCAGCGTCGCACAAGTGTTGCAAGCGGCGCAGGGTGGACACCGGTAGGGTCGACAGCTCGTCCAGGCGCGAGTCTTCGCGGCCATCGGCGGGGAGGATCGCCAGGGCGATGCCGTTGCGGCGGGCCAGGTCCTGTAGGGTTGCCAGGCCATAGGACCAGTAGCTTTCGCCGCCGATTAAACGGACTAGGATGCCCTTGACGCCCTCGAGTGTTTGTTCGGCGTAGGTGTCGACCGACAGCGGGTGTTTCAGGGCGACCAGATTGGCCAGACGCAGCGAGGGCAAAGAGCCATCAGCCCGGTGCCAGCCTGCCGCAAAGGCGCCAAGGTCGCTGTCGGAGAAGGACAGCACCACCAGATCAGCCGGGGTTTGGCCCAGATCCTGTGGGGTCTCACTTTCTTCGAGACCGTGGCTTTCGCGGAAGACGACGTGCATGTTGGTTTAAACCTTTGTGACTTGTTTGCTCGGCCGATAGGCCGGGCGCGCCTGACCTTCCCCCCGGGAAGGCGCTTTGCACCTCCCTAAGGTCAGGCGCGCCCTATCTATCTTTGGCAACATCAAGCCCCTAGTGCGGCGTGGATGGCGGCGGAGTCGATGTTGTCGTGCTCGGCAATCACCACCAACTGGGTACGGCGGGTGTCGCTGCCCCAGGGTTTGTCATATTGCGCGCGTAGGCGTTCGCCCACGGCTTGTACTAGCATCCGCATTGGTTTTCCTTCGACCGCCACATAGCCTTTGACGCGCAGGATGTTGCGATCGCGGGCGAGTTTGATGATCGCATCTTGCAATGCCTGCGGATCGGCAACTTCGCCCATTTCGACCACAATGCTTTCAAAATCGTCATGCTCGTGATCGTGGTGGCCGTCGTGATGAGATGGACGGGCGTCCAGATCATCCTCGGCAGCGGCATTCAGGCCCAGCACAACACGCGGATCAATCACACCTTCGGTCATGGGCAGGATTGGCAGCTTGCGAGGACTCTCCTTTTCGATCACGGCGCGGGCAGTGGCTAGGCCGTCTTCGCCTGCCAGATCAGCCTTGGACAGCAGAATGATGTCAGCACATGAGATTTGGTCTTCGAAGACCTCAGACAGAGGTGTTTCGTGGTCCAGGCTGTCGTCGGCATCGCGCTGGGCGGCGACGGCGTCCAGATCGGGGGCGAACTGACCTTTGGCCACAGCTTCGGCATCAGCCAGGGCGATTACCCCATCAACGGTGATACGCGAGCGGATCGCGGGCCATTCAAAGGCTTTGAGCAGCGGCTTGGGCAGGGCCAAACCAGAGGTTTCGATCAAGATATGCTCGGGCGGCTGCGGCAGGGCCATCAGTGCCTCGATTGTTGGGATGAAATCATCCGCGACGGTGCAACAAATGCAGCCGTTTGCCAGTTCGACAATGTTGTTTTCTGGGCAGTTTTCATCAGCACAGGATTTCAGGATGTCGCCATCCACACCGGCGGTGCCAAATTCGTTGACCAGAACGCCCAGACGCTTGCCTTGTGGGTTTTGCATCAGGTGGCGGATAAGTGTGGTTTTGCCTGCGCCCAAGAAACCTGTGACAACGGTAACTGGGATCTTGTTGAGATCGCTCATGTATTTACTCCTGAGAAGCGGTGTCGACCGGCGGGATGCGGGCGATGGATTGTTTGCGGAAAACGGTGGGGCGTTCGCGCCATGGGACGAGGCCGTCCTCGGTGGCGGCATAGGCGGCGGCACCTGCGATGATTTCTTCGACATGTTCGTTGGGATCAAGGTCGCCGTAAACATAGGTCCAGCGTTTGTCGCCGCCGCTCAGCACCATGGAACAGCCGCGTTTGCAGGCGGACAGGCACTCGACGCCGCGAATGTTCACGCCCTCGGGCACACCGGTTTCTTTCAGTGCCTCTAGCAGGATGGACCCTGGACGCGTGGCGTCGGGGTCAACATCTGCGCGGCGGCAGGTTGTGCAGACAGTTAGTGTTACATCACCCATAGGGGGCCATCTCCTTGTGGTGACAAAAAGGGTAAGGCCAGAAGGGGGACCCATGGTGTGGGAGCCCTCAACCGGTTGCGAAACACCCCGTTCGCCCGTTGATCATCATGTTGGCAGGTCTCCCGGCTTGCGGAGTCAAAAGGCGCGGGGCCTTTGTGCGGTGCTCTTGCCTTCCCGGCCTAGGCCAGTGGCATCAGAGACCTCTCCGGTCACGGTCGCGGGGGCGGCTGTGCTTGCGCATATTCGCGCATCACATTCCCTCTTCGCCTGTCGTAAAACAGGAACCAACAAAACCCCCTTGCGTCATCCCCCCGGTCCTTGTCAAGTCATAGCTGGAATCAGCAGGAGACTCGCCGTGAGTGACACCCCGAAAAAAGAAGTGCCCGTCGATGATGAGGCTCGCCATGCGGCCAAGATGGCCAAGAAAAAAGCGGCCCGTGATCGGATGATGGCGACCAAGGATGGTGAGAAGGGGCTGATCATCATTCACACCGGGCCGGGTAAGGGAAAATCCAGTTCCGGCTTTGGCATGATCATGCGCTGTATCGCGCATAAGATGCCGTCGGCCGTGGTGCAGTTTATCAAGGGCGGCTGGCAGACCGGCGAGCGCACGTTGATCGAAGAGAACTTCGCTGACCTGTGTCAGTTCTATGCGATGGGCGAAGGCTTTACCTGGGAGACTCAGGACAAGGCACGCGATATTGCGGCGGCGCAGGCAGGCTGGGAAAAGGCCAAGGAGATGATCCGGGATGAGCGCAATACCATGGTGTTGTTGGACGAGATCAACATTGCGCTGCGCTATGAGTATCTGGATCTGGCTGAAGTGGTCGAGTTTCTGGAGACCGAGAAACCTCCGATGACCCATGTGGTGCTGACGGGCCGCAACGCCAAGGAAGAGCTGATCGAGATTGCCGATCTGGTGACCGAGATGGGGCAGATCAAGCACCCGTTCCGCGCCGGGATCAAGGCACAGAAGGGCGTTGAGTATTAAGCTTAGGCGCGGGATTGCCTGCCCGTGGGTGGGCGATCAGACGTTGGTTTGGGGCAGTTTATCTCGGCAAAGTCCGTACGAGGTTGAACGAGTGCGCCAGGCCTAGCCAAATCGCCGACCCGCCGGGACGGGTAGGCGATCGCGTGGCGGCATGCGACCTTGTTCCGCGCGCTGGGGTTATGCGGCCAACTTGGACACTTGCTGCGTGATATACCCATCCACCGCAGCACGCTCTTCCTCGCTCAGCCGAAGGCCCAGCTTGGTGCGCCGCCACAGGTAGTCCTCGCCTGTACGGACCCATTCCCGCTCAATCGCCCAGTCTAGCTCGCGCGCGGTGATGGTGGCACCAAAATCCTGTCCCAGATCAGTGGCTGACTTGGCCTCTCCCAGCACCTCCCACGCCTCGGTCCCATAAGCACGGATCAGGCGGCGGGTGGCATAGGCGCTGAGGAAGGGGTAGTCGGTGGCAAGTTTGGCCTGAAGGGTTTTCACATCCTCGACCGCGAAGTCGCCGCCGGGGAGCGGTACGCCCGCGGTCCAGTTGGAAGTCAAATTGGGCAGGGCTGAGCTGATCTTGGCCATCGCAGCCTCAGCCAGTTTCCGGTAGGTGGTGATCTTGCCGCCAAAGACGTTCAGCAGCGGTGCTGCGTCTTGATTGAGCGACAATACATATTCGCGGGTGGCTGCGGTGGCAGAGCTGGCGCCGTCGTCGTACAGCGGGCGCACGCCTGAATAGGTCCAGACAATCTGATCGCGTGTCACTGGGGTGTTGAAGTACTCAGATGCGAATTTAACCAGATAGTCCTGCTCTTCCTTGGTGCATTCTGGCGGGGAGTCGACATCCGTGTGGTCGGCATCGGTGGTGCCGATCAGGGTGTAGTCTTCCTCATAGGGGATAGCAAAAATGATCCGTCCATCGGTGCCTTGGAAGAAATAACAACGGTCATGATCATAGAGTTTGGGCACGACGATGTGGCTGCCACGGACCAGCCGCACGGTTTCATTGCTTTGAATGTTCAGCTGCTTTTGCAGCAGGTCCGCCACCCAAGGGCCGCCCGCGTTGACCAGCATCTTGGCGCGGCGGGTGTGGATCTCTCCGCTGTCGCGGTCTTCAAGGGTAATCTCCCAATGATCGGCCATGCGTTTGGTGCCGATAACCTTGGTGCGGGGCAGGATGGTGGCGCCACGATCTTGGGCGTCGCGGGCGTTGAGCATTACCAGACGGGCGTCTTCGACCCAGCAATCAGAATATTCAAAGGCGGTTTTGAATTTGGAATTCAGCGGTTTGCCAACTTCACCCTTAGTCAGGTCCAGCTTTCGGGTGCCGGGCAGAATGCCGCGTTTGCCCAAAGTGTCATACATGAACAGGCCCAGCCGGATCAACCAAGCGGGGCGGCGGCCCTTCATCCAGGGCATGATGCCAGAGAGTAGCTTGGAGGTCGGGGTGTCGTTCTCAAACCGCATATCGGCATGATAAGGCAGCACAAAACGCATAGGCCAGGAGATGTGCGGCATCGCTTGCAGTAGCACTTCGCGCTCGATCAGCGCTTCGCGGACCAGACGGAATTCGAAGTACTCCAGATAGCGTAGTCCGCCGTGAAACAGTTTAGTCGCAGCCGACGAGGTTGCGGATGCCAAGTCATTCATCTCGGCCAGTGTAACGGACATGCCGCGACCTGCGGCGTCACGGGCAATGCCACAGCCGTTGATGCCGCCGCCGATGATGAACAGGTCGGTGGTCGGATGGTCAGTCATTTTCGCGGCTTTCGTTTTGTGCAACAGTCAGAATGCGAGTACCTGCCAGTCTGGCAGCTTTGGCAAAATCTTCGGGAATTGATTGGTCAGTCACCACAACATCAAGGTCTTCAACTGCGCAGATACGGACAGGCGCAGACCGTTCGAATTTGTTGCTATCGCAAACCAGAACCTTAGTGCGAGCGTTCTTCAAAATGGCGCGCGCAACTGAAACTTCGCGCGCATCATGATCCATAATGGCGCCATCGGTGTCCATTGCCGATGCGCCGATGATAGCAAAATCCACTTTGTACCGAGAAATGAACTCCACGGCGTCTTCGCCGACAATTGCTCCGTCACTTTGCCTGACAGTGCCGCCAGCCAAGATCAGATTTTTGGTTTTCACCCCCATCATCATATTGATGATGTTAATGTTGTTTGAGAGGACGGTGAGGCCTCTGTGCTCTGATAACGCGCGGGCGACTTGCTCGGTTGAGGTGCCGATGTTCAAAGCCAGCGAGCAGTTGTCCGGGATCAATTCTGCAACCAGGGCCGCCATCGCCTGTTTGCCCTGGGCATTCTGCTTGCGTCTGTCAGCATAAACGCGATTGGCAGCGGAGCTCGTGCGGACGGCGCCGCCATGTACCCGTGACAGGGCGCCCCTGTCACTAAGATCACGAAGGTCAGCGCGGACCGTTTGCAGCGAAACCTCAAAGCGGCTGGCAAGATCTTCAACCTCGACCCGATCTTGGGTGTTCAGCAGGTTCAGAATAGTGGCTTGGCGAGTGGTGGCGTCCATGGAAAGTCCTTTCGCAGGGGTTTTAGCGAATGGCTTTCGTATTGTCACTATTTGATTTCGTGATGCTTTCGATTTATCGAGTGCGTCTGCAGATGCAGGCACTGCTTGTTACAGTTCACCGCGTGTCAGGGGGATGAGATGATTATCCCATCGCATATCGCTTTGTGAAAGTGGGCTGATGTCCGGCCCGCTCAGGGCTGCAACCTGTCCTTTCCCGGTGGTAACAACAAAGCCGCTCTCACCTGTGGCCAGTCCACAGACATCCGGTAGCTGATGTTCGTAAAGCAGATCACCGCTAACAGCGTCCATGATTTGCGCCACCCCACCACGCGGAGAGGTGACAGCAACTTGTTTTCCGTCGGCGCTAAAACCAATGGAACCGCCATACCCTTGCAGATTACGGACCCTTGGATCGTCTTCGGCAAGCAGTTGCGGTGCGGTACCGGACAAGTGCAGCCCGGTGATTGGTACACCAGCACCCGGTTCGCCCTGCCATTGCATGGCAAAGGCCAAGGTGCCGCTAGTATGAATTGCCAGATGTCGAATTGAGTTCTGATGAAGGTCCAGCGGCAAAACCACTTGGTCCTGCACACTGCCATTGAGGTCAGTGTAGCTAAGGTTGGGGCGCATCGTCTTCAGGTTCAATTTGGCGCGGCCGCTGCGGGGGTGGGTTTGAATGCCGCCATTGGCAATCACCAATCCCGGTGCGTCGTTGCGAAGCAATATATCGTGGGGGCCAATACCACCCGAGGAAAAACTGCCAATGCGTTGATAGCCGTTGGTTGTGTCCCAAATCCCTACCACACCACGGGAATTCACATAGTCATTTTCAGTGGTATACAGGCGGGTGCCGTCTGAGCTGAAACACCCATGCCCGTAGAAATGATGCCCGTTAGGTGGATCAAGCCGTGCGAGAGGTGCTCCGTCTCGACAGTTGATCACCTGGGCGAACCGGCCGGGACGCCGTGCAAAAGCCACGATTTCAGGACGTTTGGGATGGGCGCTGGCGGCGTGCCCGCGATCAGGAAGCGGGCAACGGAACAGGATATCGCCTCTTGATGTCAACCCAGCCAGAACAAAGCTGCCATCGTTTTGCTGACCCGCAGCCAGAAAGCTTGGGCATCCAAGGTCGGCCCAGCTGGCCTGAGGTGCCAGTCCTGTCGCCAGAAGTCCGGCCAGGAAACTGCGGCGAGAGGCCATGTTAGTCACCGTCCAGTGAATTGAACCCAGGGGTAACCCCCAGCGCGGGGCCCAGATCTACGTCCGCGATGCTACGGATATCATTTATTTGTTGTTGCAGTGCTTCGATGCGAAAACGACTGCTTGGATCAGAGACCCCGGAAAATACAGGATCTGCCAAGCGGGCGGCACTGATACGTGCTTTGGAAAAACCTGCCTGCAAGTCAGCGGCCAGCGCTAGGTTATCACCAGCCAATGCGATCGCTAGGTTTTCAAGTGACTGTAGCGACAACTCTACATGGTGAAGACTGCGGCCTGAACGGCGCGCTTCAGCCCGGTTTGGCCGGGGATGGTCAAATGTCCCCAAAGGGCGGCCCAGGCGCATATCAGAAGTGACTTGCAGGCCGGTGTTCAAGGCCTTGAACAGCTCTTGTTTGACCTCAGAACGGGTTTGGTAACGATCACCGGGCGTGCGCATTTGGGCGACATAGTTCTGTTGCCAATCTTTGAGAATGAGATGAGAGGTGTCGGAAATGTCATCGGCTATGGCACGCACCAATTGGCAGCGATAAGCCTCTTTGCCGAGTGTACTTAGCTCGGTATCATACAGTAGAAATTCGAGTGCATAAAAGCCATGTACCGCAATTGATGTTGTTGCAAAATCCGAAGGTGTTTTAACAGCAGGGTCTTCGTTTTGGATCATTGCTGACAGGGCTTTGGGAATTTTGCCGCGGCTGTCAGGCCAGAACGCCAATGCAAAGGCGCGGTTGTCGGTTTCTGTGGGGCCAAATCGCAGGTGGCTCACTGTGATCCATGCATCAAAGGCGTCAGCGTAGGCCTGCTGCAACTCTGCTGAGTCTGACTTGCAATCCTGAGCCGCAGCTTGCGATAAAGCTTGAGAGTGACCGGCAAGTGCGCTCATCGTTGGCAGGATTTGCTGATCCAGAATATCGTCAACCAGATCGGCCTGCGCGGCAAAAGCAGACAGCGAGAGGACAAAAGCGAGAGTGAGTGAACGCATGTCAGAGACTTTCCAGAAAACGAATGAGGGCTGCGCGGTCAGCGGGGGGCAGTTCGACAACGGTGTCGCGCGCTGTTTGGGCCTCGCCGCCATGCCATAACACGGCTTCGAGCAGGGTGCGCGCACGGCCATCATGTAGATATCCGGCTTGTGCCGAGACCTGTTGTGTCAGGCCAATCCCCCACAATGGTGGCGTGCGCCATTCGCGGCCAGTGGCACGGGCTTCGGGACGGTGATCTGCCAGTCCCTCACCCATGTCGTGCAGCAACAGGTCGCTGTAGGGCCAGATCAACTGGAAGCTTTGCTCGGGGCGGTCAGACAGGCGATGGGTGACATATTTGGGAGTGTGGCAACTGATACACCCAGTGTCATAAAAAACCTGTTTGCCGCGCAAAACTTGTGGATCGCCGAGATCTCGGCGAGCAGGCACCGCAAGGTTGCGGCTGTAAAAGGTCACAAGATCCATGTTGGGCTGGTCGATTTCGGTGACGCGGGTATCGCCATCACCGTGGCGGGCATTGCGGCAGTCCGCTTGTGCTATAGTACAGTCTCCCCAAGGGTCGGGGAACAGTGGAGTTGAAATACCAATGTCGCCTGCAAAGGCGGCAGCGGATTGTTGATGCACGGTGGGTTGGCCTGCTTTCAAACCAAACCGGCCAAGCATCACTTGCTCGTATTCAGTTGACCAAACCAGATTTGCACGGCCCGAAATGCCATCGTTGTTGGCATCAGCCTCATCGACCTTGGCCAGAATGTCATCCACCGGGATCGCCTCGAGTAATCCAAGACCGATCATCGGCGGCGCAACACGTGGGGACAGCATCGCATCTGCGTGTAAAGGGCCGTAGCCAAGATTGAGCGCCTGGTAGGTTGGCTGACGCAGTTTGGCGGTTTCATCACCGGAAAGGGCGATCTCGATCTCCTGATAGGTCACCGAAAAACTATATTCCGGGGCCATGCCAGGAGGCGAGAAATCCTGTAGTTGAGTGCCATAGTTGGGATCAGGTGCGGTGCCGATATAGTCTTTGACAGCAGACATATGGGCAGGTGCATCCGCGGGGATGGATATCCGCAGGAACATTGAAACAGAGCTGCCACCCGCATCCAACGGGACATGTCCGCGTCCATCCTTGATATGGCAACGCTGGCACGAGCGGGCATTGTACAGCGGCCCTAAACCATCCGAGGCTAAGGTCGAAGCAGGGGAGAACACCCAGAGTTTTTTGAACAACCCATTGCCAAGCTTGAATTCCAGCTGTTGTTCAAAACTGATGTTTGGAGAGTGTTGAGAAAATGCCTCGGTATCGGTGCGGGCCCGTATTGTGGCGGCACCCGCCGGCTTGTCTTCATACAGCTCTGTGGCAGAGAAATCATCTGTCAGAGCAACAACGTCAGCGATACGTGACTGTTCAGCATGGGTGCGGGGGATCAGATCAAGATGTGGATCGCCTAGGTCTAGTTTTGTCAGATCCATTGCCGTCAGGGGAGTGGCCGCCAGCAGAGTCGCGGCGGCCAGCAGGGATCTACTCGGCGTTATCCATTGTCGTGGCATTGAGGAGAGCATAGTTTTCCGCACCAATTCGGTCATGCAGTTCAAGTTGGGTCTCGAGGAAATCGATATGACCTTCTTCATCGGCCATCAGCCCATCGAACAGCGCTTTGGTTACATGGTCGCCAACGGTGTCGCAATGCTCGCGCGCTTCTTTGTACAGGGCCCGTGCCGAGAGTTCCGCAGCCAGATCGCATTCCAGGGTTTCCTTTGGTGTCTGCCCGATACGCAAGGAATCCAGCTTTTGCAAATTCGGGTGGCCTTCGAGAAACAGAATGCGTTCAATCAGCTTGTCCGCGTGCTCCATCTCTTCGATGCTTTCCTCGCGGCTTTTCTTGGCCATTTTGCCAAGGCCCCAATCGTCCTGCAGGCGATAGTGTAGCCAATACTGACTGACCGCTGTCAGCTCGTGTCGCAAGGATTTGTTGAGATATTCAATTACTTTGGGATCGCCCTTCATGGCCATTCTCCTGAGTTACCACGCTGCGCAAATTTTGCAGGTTCCTGGGAACTGTGAGTTTATCATTCCCACGCATGGTGTCCACAAACAGGGGCATGCAACCGCCGCAGTCGGCGGATTTTCCCAATGCGTGATAGATCTTACCGGGTGTGATGATGGTTTGCGGGTCCGCCTTGCGCATCCAGGTGATGGCAGAGTGGATGTCGTGGTCAGTGATGCAGGTGCAATGGCAGACGATCATAGTTTGGTCCTACTCACTGGCAAAGAGCGCCGCACAGCGGTGATTGATTCGATGTGAAATTTATCTGACAGTTTTCATCAGGTTTCAAGCGTATCTGAGCAAAATAGTCAGAATGTCCGATGGGAGAGGCTCGGCGATAAGAATGAGAGTAATGTCCGGTGAAGTGTTCGCAGGAGCATCAGGTCATCAGTTGAATTTGGGTTCTGAAAGGCTAAACAAAAAGGCTATTTCCTGATGGGGAAATAGCCTTTGATGTGGGCATCTGGCTGAACCAGGTGCTAGTGGCCGGTCAGGACCAATGTATTGACCGGCATCAGGATCAGACGGAGCCGCAAGCCTGCGGCATGCACGACGCCAATTGTGTCGACCACGTGCAAGAAGGCCTTGTTCCAGATACCCAATCCTTCGGCATGCAGTTTGCTGTGGTTGTCAGTGTAGACATTTGCCAGACAGTTGCTGCCCGGCGGGATCTTCTCGGCAAATCCGTCATATAGAGGTTCCAGGTAGACTAGGACGGTTCCTGGGGTTGCGTTCTTTTGCGGGTCACGCAACTCGTCGCTGGGGCGGATTTGGCCGGAAGGGATCACATCCTGTACACTTGTCACAACAACCGGAACCACGGTGAATGGACTTGTCATGCAGCCCAGTTCACCGATCATGCCGGGTTTGATGACCTGTGCAGCCATCTGATTGAAACCGGCTTCGAATCTGGAATGCCCCGAATTCGAAGGAACCATAATACCAGCTGGCCGCAGCAGGGGGCTGACATAATCGCCAACTTGCAGACCAAATTGTTCGATGGTGCCAGTGACACCGGCTTCGACGATGGTTTTGTTCAATTCGGCCTGGGCCGCGTCGAGCTGTGCCAGGGCGCTGCTCATCTGGGCCGGGATCAGTTCGTTGATCTGATACTCGACCGCCTCCCGGTGAGCCCGTGCCGCCACCACTTGGGCCTCGCGCTCTGCCACGAGATTTTCGAGCCTTTCAATCTCGGTCAAGCGCACCGCACTGGATCCCTCGTCGCGCAGGATTTGGTTGCGCTGAAGATCGTCTGCGGACTGTGCCAAAGAGGCTTGTGCGCCGGCGATGCCTGCATCAGCTTCGGCCAGATCTGTTTTTGCGACATTGAGCGAGGCCTGAACTTCGGAAATTTGAGCATTGGCAGCCTGCACCTGAGCCTGTTGGCTGAAGTCTTCTAGCCTGAGAATGGGTTGTCCGGCGACAATCTTCTGGTTGTTGACCACATAGATTTCAGCAACCCGACCGCCGACTTGGGGCAGAATGGTGACGGTGCGGAAATAGGAGGCAACGCTTGTGGTTGAAGGGTGGAAGTAAAACAGGGTGGTAATAATCGTCAGGGCCAAAATGGCACAGGTGGTCAAACCCCAGCGCAATTCGTACCACAAAGTGAACAGGGTGATTTCCTGGCCGATCCGCTTTCCTTGAACAAAACGCCTAAACAAAAAATCTGGCAGAATGGTGACCAGCGCACATATCATGGTTTCCAGCATGGCTTAGTGCTCCTGAACCAGATTTTGGGCTTCGGTTGGCGTTGCTGTTGGTTCTGATGTTGTGGTGTCTGGTGCAGGTGGCGCAGTGGCGGGCCGATGGGGGGCCAAAGAGCGAATGGCATCGGCGATAGATTTCAATGGCGCGGCGAAATCCGGTATTTGGAAACCTGCAACAAGGATAGCGGCAACCCAAAACAATCCGTTATGAGTAAACAGCGCAAGCAGAGCCAGTATTCCCACTAGTTGAAACTGGGAATGATTGGAGCTGTGGGCCATTTTTTCAGGGATAGCGTGTAGCGTGAAATAGGCCAAACCGATCAATACAATCAAGATGATGGTAAAAACGACCATGAAGCTGAACAAAAAATCGCTGCCATCTGCTTGGACTACATAAGATGGAATATGGTCCGGTGCCATTGGGTGTAGTTTGGGTGTGCTCACAAATAATCTCCTGAAAAATTTGGAAATTTCATATACAAAATCATGCGTCATACAACCCTATAGATGAGTCATGACATAGTGTTTGGCGCTAGGTTGAGTCTGGAAACGAAACGATCAGGCTTCTCACTCCAGTTCACCAGGAAAAAGGGCCGCGAAAAAACGCGACCCTTTGTAAGGCTGTTTTGAAGCCAAGGTATCATTGATAGAAAACTTTAAAGCCGTCAAAGTGGACTAGCGACCTGCCTCTCTCAAGGCAGGTCGAAACAGAGCGGTACTTACTGGAACACAGCCGTTGGGTTATCCAGAGAGTCCGAACCTTCAAACGCGATACCGTCAAGTTTCAGCGCGGTGACTACACGCTCAATCGACTGCGTTTGGTCAACCAGACCGTTGATGCCGCCCATGACTAGGGCTTCGCCTTCGGCGTTACCTTGTGCCAGCATTTGGTCATAAGAGAAACCGCCGTCAGCTGCGGCTTTGAGGGCGCCAAGTGCATCCATGGTCGCGGTCAACTTGCCGCGCATCTCTGCGTCCAGATCCGCGTTCACAGCCATGACAAGATCGGAGAGCGAAGCGCCCGATACAACGTCACCGTTCACACGGGTGTATTCGCCCAGGTATACGTTCTGAACGCCTTTGCCGTCATAGTAGTGGCTGTTGTGTGTGTTGTCGGAGAAGCAGTCGTGCTCTTCTTCGGGATCGTTCAACATCAGACCAAGACGCATACGCTCACCAGCAGTCTCACCGTAAGACAGCGAACCCATACCGGTCAGCATGGCAGAGATGCCAGCATCTTCATCGCTCAGCAGGTTGGTACGGGCTTCGCCCGATTCCGCCCACTGGGCAGCCATCCATTGCAGATCCGAGACCAGCAGATCAGTTGCGGCTTTCAGATAGGCGCCACGGCGATCACAGTTGTCATTAGTGCAGTCGTCACCGGTGACATAGTCCGTGAAGGCACGGTTACCGGCGCCGTGATCGGTGCCATTCAGATCTTGGCCCCAGAGCAGGAATTCAATGGCGTGGTAGCCAGTGGCGACGTTGGATTCAACGCCTTCGGCCTCGTGCAGTGAGCCTTCCAGCAGGGCAGGGGTGATGTCACTTGCGTCGATGGATTTACCGGACAGCTCAAACGCAGGGTTGGCAACAACGTTCAATACGGCCAATGCGTTTTCGTCCGAAGGACCGCCGTAAGATGCATCGACATAGTCGATCAGGCCTTCGTCCAGTGGCCAAGCGTTTACCTTGCCTTCCCAGTCATCAACGATTGCATTGCCAAAGCGGAACACTTCGGATTGCTGATAGGGAACGCGAGAATCCAGCCATGCGCCGCGCGCGGCCTCTAGGGTTTCAACGGAGGGAGCAGCCAATAGGGCCTCAACAGCGGTCTGCAATACCTGCGCGGTGGCAAGGCTGTCCTGAAATTTTGCCTCGGCAATGTTCGAGTAGTTGGTCAGCACAGCAGCTTTATCAGCAGCAAAAGCCGCCGATGAACCAGCAGCAAGTGTTGTCAGTGCTGTGCCGGCAAGAATCAACGTTTTCATAAAGTAATGTCCTTGTGGGTGTTTGGTATCAGTGAAGTGTGGTGGAGATGGATTGATGCGCCGGTGGTGGTGGCGTCGCTGTGGTCATTTGCCTGAGCAAATAGCCAAACTCAGAGGCCAGCGGGAGCAGCTGGCGGGCGACCGCGGGCCGGACGATAAGGGACGCAAACAACATGGTGTCATCGACCTGACCATCTGCGGCGGCGGCAATCATATTGGCAAAACAGTTTTCGTCAGCCCCGAGGCAGGCGCATTTTAAACCGTGCCGGATCAAGGGCCGACGGCCATATTGGACACACAGCATGCAAAGTTGACCAAAGGTTTCTAGCGCAATCTCTGACAATTCTGGGCCAAGCAGGTTGGTGACATCGTCGCGCATTTCAAGACGCGTTTCGGGACTGTCAAACCATTGACGCAAGTGACGTACAGCGGCTGTTTCAATTGGGGCGAGTTCGGAAAGGGTACCAACGGTGGCCCCTCCCCGAAGAGATGTCTGCTGGTTCATTTGGTCAGGATCAATTTGCCCGCACGGGTGATGCGGAGGCTGTAAATCTGGCCGTTCAGTAGAATGCGTGCCTGGATGCCGCCGCGTGTCAGCTCCTCGGCATGATAGGTCGGGAAAACTTCGGTGGTGGTTGAGGTTGCTTCGGCCACGTGCATGTTCATGAGGGTCGCCCTTTGCTGATGTCCGCCCTATCTGAATGCCGTGTGTCTGGGATGAGATGTTTCATATTGGCATGGGCGGTATGATCTATGATTTGGTTCGGGCTGACCTGTAGCGACACAGGTTGGCTGGATTGAGGAGAACCTGATTTATTTACTCAGGTATGTCAACCTGAGTTTTTTAGTCGGGATTGGTTTTTTTGCGGCGAACCGAGTATTTATGCTAGGGATGCGTGTTTGTAGCCATCAGACCAGCTCGGCAATCAAGAAGTCTATCAGCAAGCGGATCCTGCGGGGTTGGTGGCGGCGATCCTGATAAACGAGATACAGGGCAAGGCTATTGGGTACTCCCTTTGGAAGCCGCCCCGTCTCTAGCACTCCGCTGTCAACATTATGTTTGCACATCGGTAAGGGGAGGCAGGCGCGCGCGATCCCGGCCAGCGCCAGCTCATATGCGAGTTCAAAGGACTGGCAGTGAATTTGACCCGGTTCAGGCGACCGCGACAAGTGCCGGGTGAGCGGCCCCAGAACAGGCAGGCTGTTGTCGTCAGCGCGTCCCGGTGGCGAGGCCAGAACAACCTGTGTGCGAGACAGCAGCCGCGCAATGACATCGTTGCTGCCGGGGTTATTTCCCCGCATAGCGAGGTCGACGCCGTCACGGATGAAATCTGCAGGTTCGTCGCTGACAGTTACATCAAGAGAAATCAGGGGATGTTGTTCCAGAAACCTGCGGCAGAGATCCGCAAGCTGGTTTTTGGGAAAGGCTGAGGGAACGGAAAGGCGGATCAGCCCTGACGCATTGTTGTCGGGTGAGATCAAAGCGCGGGCAGCTTCTATCTCTTCCAGCCCCACCTTGCAGCGGTCGAGGAAAACCGCGCCTTCGGGTGTCAAGGACACGCTGCGGGTGGTGCGTTCCAGCAGCCGCACACCAATACTGTCTTCCAATGCGCGGATCCGGCTGGTGACAGTTGACGCAGGCAAGCGCAGGCTTTCCGCAGCCCGGGCAAAGCTAAGACGGCTGGCGACCTCGATAAAGGTTTCGATGTGCTGCAGGTTGCTCATAATGCGAGAAATCCAGTTAATGAGTTCATGATTAAATGGATAATATGCGAGGTCCAAAAGCGCCAGACTAGCTGCATCACATACCGGAGGTGCAAATGAACAAACGTGAATTTCTACAGGCGGGGTTGGCCGGTCTGGCAACCGCCAGCCTTCCCGCGCGGGCGATGGCGGGACCAGCGCCGATTAAGATCCGATGGCTGGGAGGGGCGACGCTGGAGATTGAGGCCGCTGGGCTTCGGATCCTGACGGACCCATGTTTGGGCGAGGGGCTGGAAGCCTTTGTAATGGGCGATCCGAATGAGATGTTCGATCTGACCAAGGGGCCGAATATCAAGACACATGCCCGGTTGACGCCGTTTCCAGGCCTGACACACCAATCTTATGATCTGGTGCTGCTGAGCCACGCGCATGAAGATCACTTTGATCAGAAAGCGCAGCAGTGGCTGGATCGCTCTTTGCCCTTGCTGGCGCCTGAACATGATCAAAAGGAGCTTGCGCAGAAGGGATTTCAAGCGCAGGTGCTGGCGCATGGTCAGCAGCGGGTTTTCCAAGGGCCGCTGGGGAAGGTCACCGTGACGTCAATTCCCGCGGTGCACTCACTGAATCCGCAGATCTCTGCGGTTCTGGGGATGGGGAACGGCTACTTGATCGAAGCGGAGGCCGACGGCGCCGTGACACAGGTCTATTGGGCTGGCGATTCTTTCCATGCGGAACCGGTAGCGCAGGCGTTGCAGGGGCTGCCTGCGCCAGATCTGCTGATCCCGCATATCGGGGCCGTTGGTGGCGAAGGTTCCCTTGGCCAGATCTCTATGGATGGCGCGCAGGCGGTCGAGTTTGCGACCAGAGTCGGGGCGAGATCGGTCTTGCCGGTGCACCATTCCACCTATGCGCTGTATCAGGAAGGTCCAGAAACAATGGCTGCGGCACATGCGGCGCGGGAGATGGGATGGCATTTGCACCAGACTGCAGAAGGTGAAGTTGTCACGATCTGAACCACGAAGAAGGCCGCCCCAAGGGACGGCCTTTCATTTTAGTCGCGTTTGCCAGAAAAACGCTGTTGCCACTCTTCACGTTGATCGTCGGTGATCTTGGCGAACAGCACGTCAGGCACAGTGAAGTCGTGGCCAACGGGCAGGGCGCTCAGTGCTTCGGCCACATCATCAGGCCAGCTGGTGTCGAGCGTGTTCATCGCACTCAGCATGCTGGCCGAAGCGGTGGGGATGAACGGCGCACTGAGCACGGCGTAAAGGCGGATCAGGTTCAGCCCCATGCGGACCTGCGTGGCGGCTTTCTCTGGGTCTGTTTTGAATGTCGACCAAGGTGCAGCGCTTTGCAGGTATTCGTTGCCAGCCACCCAGATGGCCCGCAGCTCTTGGGCAGATTTGCGGACTTCCATCGCTTCCATGTGGCCCTCGTAGGCGCGGATGCGGGTGGTCAGTTCAGCAATCAGGGCCTGTTCCTGCTCGCCGTATTCGCCGCCTTCGGGCACGGCCTCGCCAAATTTGGAGCGGCAGAACTTGGTGATGCGCGAGACAAAGTTGCCCAGTACGTCAGCCAGGTCTTTGTTCACGGATTGCTGGAAGTTTTCCCAGGTGAACTCGGAATCGCTGCTTTCAGGTGCGTGGCTTAACAACCACCAGCGCCAGTAGTCGGCAGGCAGTATTTCCAGCGCCTGATCCATGAACACGCCACGACCCTTGGAGGTCGAGAACTGGCCACCGTCATAGTTCAGATAGTTGAACGATTTCAAGTGGTCGACCATCTTCCATGGCTCGCCAGATCCCAGAATGGTTGCGGGGAACGACAAAGTGTGGAACGGCACGTTATCCTTGCCCATGAACTGGACGTATTTCACATCATCGGCGCCCTTGTCGGTGCGCCACCAGCGCTCCCAGTCGGCATCACTTTTGCCATTGGCCTCGGCCCATTCGCCAGTTGCGGCGATGTATTCGATGGGCGCATCAAACCAGACATAGAAAACCTTGCCTTCCATGCCGGGCCAATCTGCATCACCTTTTTTTACTGGAACACCCCAGTCAAGGTCACGGGTGATGCCCCGGTCCTGCAATCCGTCACCATCGTGCAGCCATTTCTTGGCAATTGAGGTGGTCAGCACAGGCCAGTCGGTTTTGCTGTCAATCCATTGGTCCAGCTGGTCTCGCATGGCGGATTGGCGCAGGAACAGGTGCTTGGTTTCGCGCACTTCCAGATCGGTGGAGCCGGAAATAGCCGAGCGTGGGTTGATCAGGTCGGTTGGGTCCAACTGCTTAGTGCATTCCTCACACTGGTCGCCGCGTGCGCCATCATGGCCGCAGTTGGGGCAGGTGCCTTCGACATAGCGATCAGGTAGGAAACGGCCATCGGCGTTTGAATAGACCTGACGGTCCGATACTTCGGTGATCAGTCCGGCATCGGCCAGTTTGCTGGCAAATTGCTGGGTCAGCTTGTGGTTCTGCGGACTGGATGAGCGGCCAAAGTGATCAAATGACAGGCCAAAACGGTCGGCGATGTCGGTTTGAACCTTGTGCATGTCAGCGCAGTATTCTGCAACCGGTTGATCCGCCTTTGCTGCGGCAAGTTCGGCGGGTGTGCCGTGTTCATCAGTGGCGCAAAGAAACATGACTTCATTGCCGCGACCACGATTGTAACGGGCATACAGGTCCGCCGGCAGCTGGCTGCCGATGAGGTTGCCCAAGTGTTTGATCCCATTGATATAGGGAAGTGCCGAGGTAATGAGAATTCGTGCCATATCGCTTTTCCGCCTAGCTGTCTGACGATCCGTCTAACGCAAACCTGCCCGGTTAGAAATCCCCTTGCGAACGGATCACTGTAATTCCCTTTGGTTTGACTGCTGACGAGCTTGCGCAGATCGTGTATAAGGCGAATGATATCGGGTGTAGCTTGTCCTCCGGCTGAGGATAATTTCACTAACCTCTTGAAAACATGTCATGTGAAGCCCATCTTGTCTGTATACCTTTGCATACCAACTGATTGGCGGTCCATATATGTTTGACTTTCTGCTCGGAGGTGCGTTTGCACCTTTTTCCTTTGCTCTGGCGCTTTTGTTCGGCCTGATGGGGCTTGAACTGGTGGCTTTGTTATTGGGCGGCAGTTTGATGACGGGTGACAATGACGTTGCCCCAGACATTGGTGATGCGCCAGACTTGGGCGATTTTGATCTGGACCTTGATCTGGACCCGGAAGGAATGCTGGTAGATCCGGGCGATCTGGAGCTGGCCGAATTTGATGCTGAAATCGACGTCGAAGGCGGGATTGAAGCCAGCAGTGGTTTGGCCAGCTGGTTGGGCCTTGGCAAGATGCCAACGCTGATTTGGCTCGCGGCCTTACTGATGGGCTTTGGCCTGAGTGGTCTGGGTTTACAGGTTGCGCTGCAGGAGCTGTTTGGCCTGCTGGCCCCGGCTTGGCTTGCGGCACTGCCTGCTGGTGCCTTTGGGCTTTGGTTTGCGCGTGGCTTTGGCGGGGTCTTTGCCAGGCTCTTACCACAGACCGAGACCGAGGCTTCGTCTATGGACCAGCTGGGGCGCCGTCGCGGTGTGATTACCCAGGGGACAGCGACCCGCGGGCGAGCGGCTGAGGTGCGGGTAAATGATCGGTTTGGCAATGCGCATCACCTGCGCGCTGAACCGTTGCGCGATGACGAAACCCTTGAACAGGGTGCAGAGGTATTGGTGCTGCGCGATCGTCGCAGTGGCACCTATGTTTTGGTCGGCTTGTCCGACTGATTGAATTTCAGTCTTATTTTTGGAGGTAACTCATGGAGTTGCAGTTTTTGTTGATTTCCGTCGCCAGTGTTCTGGCGTTTCTTATTCTGATGGGACTGGTGCTGGGTCGTCTGTACCGGCGATCTACACGCGAAGTTAGTTTGGTTAAGACCGGGGCGGGTGGTAAGCGCGTGATTATGGATGGCGGTACTATCGTTGTGCCATTGTTGCACGAAGTAAGCCCAGTCAACATGAAAACCCTACGTCTGGAGGTGCAACGCAACGGCGATGCCGCTCTGATCACACAAGACCGGATGCGGGTTGATGTTGGTGTGGAATTCTATGTTTCGGTCAATGCTACAGAAGAGGGTATTGCCCGTGCGGCCCAGACCTTGGGTGATCGTACATTTGATGTGAACCAGCTGCGTGAATTGATTGAAGGTAAGCTAATTGACGGTTTGCGGGCAGTTGCTGCGCAGATGACCATGGACGGATTGCACGAAAAGCGCGCTGACTTTGTACAGGAAGTGCAGAATGCTGTGTCCGAGGATCTGTTGAAGAATGGTTTGTCATTGGAGTCGGTATCTCTGACTGCACTGGACCAGACCCCGTTTGAGGCTTTGGATGAGAACAACGCATTTAACGCGGTGGGGATGCGCAAACTGGCCGAAGTGATTGCCAAATCAAAGAAAGAGCGGGCACAGATTGATGCGGATGCTCAGGTTGCCGTTCGCCGCGCCCATATGGAAGCAGAACGCGAGCGTTTGGGGATTGAACAGGACGAAAAACAGGCCGAGATTGAGCAGATCAAGCAGGTAGAACAGATGCGCGCAGCGCAGGAAGCCGAGATTGCTCAACGGCGTGAACAGTCTGAACAGGAAAAGGAGCATGCCCGTATTGCCCGGGAAGAGTCCATTCGGTCAGCTGATATTGAGCGCGAGCGTAAAATTCGTGAGGCGGAGATCAGTAAAGAGCGCGAGTTGGAGGTTGCTGAACAGGATCGTCAGGTGATTGTTGCGCAGAAATCCGAAGAGGAAAGCCGTGCCCGTGCTTCAGCTGATTTGGCCCGTGCGGAGGCCACCAAGGCGACCGAGGCGGTGACCACCGCCCGAGAAGTGGCCGAAGCTGAACGGCAGAAACAGATCGTATTGATCGAGGCAACCCAGGAAGCTGAACGTCAGGCTACTGCGATCAGGTTGTCTGCTTTGGCCGAGAAAGATGCCGCATCTGACCGTGCCGATGCGCGGCGCGAAGAGGCGCAGGCCGAAGCGGATGCTCTGAACATCCGCGCTGAAGCCAAAAAGAATGACATGCTGGCCGAAGCAGAAGGTAAGCGTGCGATTGTCGAAGCCGACAACGTGCTGTCAGGGGAGCAGATCCGCATGCGGGTTGACCTGGCCCGGATTGAGGCAATGCCGACGATCATCGCTGAAATGGTCAAACCCGCCGAGAAGATCGACTCGATCAAAATCCACCAGGTCGGTGGTATTGGCGGCAATGGCACAGCTGCGTCAGGTGGCTCCGGCGGTGGAGACGGCGATAAGCCAGTGGTCAATCAGGCGCTGGATTCGATTATGGGCATGGCGGTGCAGATGCCTGCGCTCAAGAAGCTGGGCGAAGAGTTGGGTCTGTCAATGGAAGACGGGGTGAGCGGTCTGGCGAATGGGGCTTTGTCCCCACAGCCCAAACCCATTGCCGCACCAGAAGATGAGGCCGATGAGGCGTCAGACAAGCCAACACCAGAAACGCCAGTGAACTAAGGGCAAAGCTATAAAGCAATTAGTCAGGGCCGGATCCTATTCGGCCCCGATTTTTTATGATCAGAAGCACTTTAGACGCCACAAAGAACCCGTAGTCGGCTGTCGGCTAATACTTTGCCTGTGCTTTTTGCTTAGGGTTGCGCGAGGAGTTCCAAAGACCCTTGATAAGTGGCGATCAATCCAATCACTGGGGCGAAAATTTCAACGTCAAAGTGGAAGGTTCCGTCTTTTTGCATCTCATAGCTGCTGCCTGAAGGTAAGAACACTCTGGGCAAGGGAATTCCCAGCAGCGACCACCTGCGTGGGATAAGGAATAACTTGCCATCATCTATCACCAGGGCAAGTGCGACATTGATAGGGCCAAAACGCTCGACTAACAGCTTGTCGTTGCGACCGGTGCCCGCAAACTGGACTGAGGAAAAGGATTTGTGGCCAAAGGTACGTGTCCATTTCTCGCCGCCCTTGTGGGGTTCGAACTGAACTTTGACCGGACATTGGTTGGTCGCCTCTGGAAAGCCGAATAGCCTTCCCAGCATCTTGGATAGCAACCCGGTACCCCGTTGCACGCGGGCGGTTCCGGCCCATGTGCGTGCTGCTGTGTCGTCGTGTAGAGCTTGGACTTGGGGTGGGAGCCTGTCAAAAGCATTGCCAAGGATCTGCCGGTAAAGGGCGGCATCAGTATTCGGTGGGGCGCGAAACCCCATGTAGATGGTACGGTTTTCAAATTGCACTTGGTAATCGGCAAGCGTTAGTGCCCGCGTTGCCGGACGAGCTCCATGTTCGGGGCTCTCAGCCTTCAGATGTTTCCGGACAATGGCCTCAATCGCCATCGAAGGAATATAGGGGCCATCGTCACCTTCAGCCAATAGGTGCCAGCTACGTTCAGCGGCCTTACCATCCTGGCGTCCGGTCACATGAATAAACATCCCCCCGCGGTGCTCGCCAAACTTCATGAGGTTCAAGATCTTGTGGGAAATCGGCGCCAGGGGAGCGAAACTTGGCCGGTTGAATTTTGCCCGTGCCTTCGCCAACAGGTTCAGCATGCGGTGCAGAGTTTCGGGAACAGGGCCAGCCCCCATCCAGATGTCTTTAAGTCCGGGGATTTCAGGCGGTAGGACCTGCAATTCAGGTACATCGACTAGAGAAAAACGAATATTCTTCAGCGGCATTAGGCCCGGAACAGCAATGGTATAGCGCTTGCTTTCGGTCAGCCCGCGCGTTGTTGTCCGCTTGCCATTCCGAGTTAGTTTGATCGGAGCGCCTGCATAACCAAGCACCGCCCGCATGACGTTCAGGCCTATACCGGCATAGGGGGACGGAGCGATCCCGCCTTGAACGGTCTCGATTTCCATCGTTTTGGATATCTCGCGCAGGACCGCCGCAGTCAGGACGGGAAAACTACTGACACCTGACAGGACAAAGATACCGGCTTCCTTGGCAGCCTGATCGAACTTGGAAATGCCAGACTCAAATTCAGCGGCATCGGCAAAGTCCAGATAACTCACTTTGAAACGGATACAGGTTTCGATCGCTCGGTAGCTGTCGAACCCATAGTTTTGGAATGGTCCAGAGGCATCAATGACCAGATCAGGGTTCAACCTGTCGATATGTTGATCCAGTGCGTTGCGATCCAGTTGAGCAGGCTGAACAGAGCTGGCGCCTTGAAAACTATTACAAAACCGCGTTGCTCGATCTAGATTGCGGCCGCATATAAACAGGGTGATGTCGGGGATATCAGACAGCAACTCTGTTAGGCGGCCACCAAATACGCCATAGCCACCAAGAACAATGATTTTCACGTCATGAGCCTCTTTTGAACTTCCCTGTCTGGCAGGCTGCACAGATCTGCAGTGCCAAACCAGCGGTAGCGATTTCTGGCTACGGCGCGATATAGGGCGTCACGCAGTCCGCTGGGGACTAGGCGTAGAATGGCCAGAACCTTCCAAATGCGCCCCAGTCGTTGGCCAACATGGATTAAGGCGTCCAATGAAGCGTAACCGCGCCCCTCAACGAGATAGAGCCAGGACGTAGGATCGTCGGGATCCAGCCATAGTGGGTCATCAGGGCGTTGCCCCAATCTGATTGCAGCGGCGCAATCCTGAACTCTGCGCTGCGATCATTGTGGGTGATCCATTTGGCCCCACGCGCACATAATGCGCAATGGGCATCCATAACGCAGATCGGTCCAACATCGGCAAAGTTGGGGATCGTGTTATCGCTGCGATAGGAAAAGGGAGGCCTGTTCAAATACATGTGCGGACCTTAAGCGCAGGGTCCGTCGCAGTTCAATCGTTCAATTGAGATCGCCCAATTTAGGTTGAAGCCGCGTATTATACTCGGTCACCGCCTCTCGCGGGACCGTTTCAAAAGGCGGCCGATGACAAAGGATGTGCGTGGGGCGTAGACATATTGTGTACGTTGCTCGGGTGTTGGACGGGCGCGCATTCGGGTCAAGCCAAAGCTGATCAAACCCAAGTGCCCAATTGCGATCATCGCAAACAGCGCACTTGGTCCGTAATTTTCGATCAGGGCCGAGGCAACAAACGGGCTCGCGATCGCGCCTAGCGCAAAGAAGAACATCAAGGCGGCCGAGAGTTCAACCCTTTCGCTTGATTTGGCAAAATCATGGGCATGTGCGGCCGAGACCGAAAAAATCGGGAAGGTGGTAAAGCCAAATAACGCGGCCGAGGTCATCACTGCAAAGGTGCCCAGTCCAGAGGCTCCGATGGTAACACCGCTGGACAAAATTGCGGCTACGGACAGCCAAATCAGCACCCATCGGCGATCGTATTTATCAGCCAGCCAACCCATTGGATACTGCGCCAACGCGCCACCCAACACAAAGGCGGCCAGGAAAAAAGCGATTTGGTCGATCCCCAACCCAACCTCCTGCCCATAAAGTGGCCCGACCATACGAAACGAGGCCGAGCTGAGCGCCGCAACAATCACTCCGGCCACGGCAAGTGGTGAACAGCGCCAGGCCAGTTTGGGGCGCAACCGTGGTGCGGATGGGGTTTCGGGCTGGCTGGCGCGGGTTAGGGTCAATGGCAGTAGGGCTGCACAGCACAAAATGGCCAGCAAATTATACGAAACATAGGCAGCTGGCGGCAGAACGGCGATGATAAGCTGCGCCGTTAGCGAGGCGCCCATATCGACAATCCGATAACTGCCCATGGCCCGACCTCGGGTTTCATTGGTCACCTTGGCATTTAGCCAGGCTTCGATCACCGTGTAACATCCTGCCACACAAAGACCGGATGCAATCCGCATGGCGGCCCAGGCCAGCGGATTATCCGTCAGAGTATGACCGATTAGCCCAATTGCCCCCAGGGCGGTAAAGGCGGCAAAGGCGCGCGAGTGCCCAACAGTGCCCATCAACCGTGGCGACCACCAGCAACCAATAAAGAACCCAAGAAAATGCGCCGATCCCAGCAGGCCAATCTGTTCTTTGCTAAAGCCCAGTGTAAGCCCCGAAATGGCATCAAGCGGTCCTACACCACCCGTCGAGAGCTGTAAGAGCACAACAGAAAGAAGCAGGGCGGCAAAAGAAATGATCAGGCGCATAACGGGACAGGTTGCTTTCTTGAAATAGGTAGGCTTATCCATTTTCGACAATAATGTCGTATCTGGTTGCTGTGCGGGTATTTTTTAACTAGCCCTGATCCGGGCTTGGATGTTCAGAGTCACAGTATCTGACACCAAATCAGAGAAGCCATCTGCGCCAAAGGCTGCGCGGCTGATCTTCCCATTCAGTGTCACGTCAAGCTGGCTCAGATCATTGGCTGCTGTGCCACGTGAGCGATAGACTGCCGCCTGCAGCGTGACAGGTTTAGTTACCCCGCGCAGGGTCAGGTCACCGATAATTTTGGCCCCACCCGACAGACGCCCAGCCGAACCAAGAATGATGCGGCGTGATACAAATCGGATGGTCGGGAAGCGTATTGCATCTAAGACTTCAGGGCCGGTCATCACTTGAGTGATAAAAATCAATCCAGTGCGCGCTTTGGTAACATTTAAGGTTACATCCACTCGCGATGCCGCCAATTGCTCTGGGTCAATGGTAATTTTGGCCTGCTCAACCGGAATTGTACCCGTTTGCGCAATGCCGTTTAAATTGAATTGAAAGCCTACACGTGATCCAGACGGAACCACAGTATAGTGGGTCGGGACAGCCAAGGCAGCTGTTGGCATGGCACAGGTGCTGGCAAGCGCAATTATGATTTGGCGTCTCTGGATCATCTGTGTTCCGCTCATTGCCGCCCACACTGGGTGTTGGCCGAGTTGTATACCCTTACTCTGGACTTCACCAATACATCAGCCGCTATTTGAGTCGTCGTCATCCCCTAAGTCGGATCTTCATCTAGCTGCAAATATCCCGGGGTTTGGGGCAGAGCCCCAATATTGAACACCCTCAGGAACAGTCAAACTTTCAAGTATAAGGTTTGAGGTCGCATCGATCCTTTTAGGATAGCAATGCCAATTCCTACTAAAGCTCCAGGTGCTAGCCTTCGCGCGGTACCACAGGGCCATCCTGTTTCACCCATTCGCTAAATCCACCTTCAAGATGCATGACCGGTTTCAGCCCCATTTCCATTGCCAGCTTGGCGCTGAGTGCAGATCGCCAGGCGCTGGCGCAGTAAAACACATAGGTCTTATCCTGATTGAAGACCGCTTTATGGTACGGGCTGTCCGGGTCGATCCAGAACTCCAACATACCGCGAGGGCAAGAAAACGCTCCTGGTATCATGCCAGATCGTTGCAGTTCACGGATGTCGCGTAGGTCGACAAAGACATAGTCCTCACTTGCTGCCAGCTCTTTGGCCTCGGCGACAGGCAAAAGGGTAACGCTCTCATTGGCTTCGGCCAACAGCGCCTTGATACCTTTGGTGATGGTTTGCGTCATTGAGCAGGTCCTTGCGCTTAAATGAGTGGTGTCTGGTGGCAGGCTGGCTGATATTTAGGCCAAGCTCAAGTCTTTGCAGTCTTGTCCTTGCGCTCGTATGTCGGCCCATTACTGTAAGCTCAACAAAATATGAGGAACGCGCGATATGAAAATGAATCCGTTGGGCCGCACAGGCCTGCAGATCTCAGAACTCTGCCTGGGTACCATGACGTTTGGCACCCAGACCTCCGAAGCAGACTCTCACGCTCAGATCGATTACGCGCTGGCGGCAGGGGTGAACTTTATCGACACTGCCGAAATGTATCCGGTGAACCCGGTAAGCCAGGAAACCGTTGGCTATAGCGAAGAAATCATTGGTAACTGGAATGCCAAAACGGGGCGTCGTGGAGACTATATTCTGGCGACCAAACATTCTGGTGAAGGATTGGCGATTGTACGCGATGGGGCCCCAATCTCCTCCAAAACAATTGCGTCAACAATTGAAGGTTCGCTGCAACGGCTAAAAACCGATTACATTGACCTGTATCAGTTCCACTGGCCAAACCGGGGCAGTTACATGTTCCGCAAAAATTGGAGCTATGATCCCTCAGGCCAGAACAATGAAGAGACGTTGGCCAATATGGTGGATTGTCTGGAGGCCCTGCAACAGCAAGTTGACAAGGGCAACATCCGCGCCTTTGGTCTGTCTAACGAAAGCGCTTGGGGGACAGCGCAGTGGCTGCGGCTTGCTGCTGAAGCGAACATGCCACGGGTGGCCTCAATCCAGAACGAATATTCGCTTTTATGCCGGATGTACGACACCGATTTGGCGGAGCTGAGCATCAACGAAGATGTCGGACTGCTGGCCTTTTCGCCGTTGGGAACCGGATTGCTGACGGGTAAGTATCAGGGCGGTGCCGTGCCGGAGGGGTCGCGCAAAGCTATCAACCCCGAACTGGGTGGACGCCATTCTCCACGGGTCTATGACGCAGTAGGAGTATATCTAGATATCGCAGACCGGCATGGATTGGATGTGGTGCATATGGCCCTGGCCTGGTGCCGTACCCGGCCCTTTATGGCTTCGGCGATCTTTGGTGCGACCACGATGGAGCAGTTGAAACATCTGTTAAAATCGGTGGAGGTCGAGCTGAGCAATGAGGTCTTGGCGGAGATAGATCAGGCACAGCGCGCCTATCCAATGCCGTATTAAAGGAAAAGGGGGAGGGGGCGCTGCCCCCTTTTGGCCGGTGGCCAATTCACCCCGGGATATTTCTGGCTAGATGAAAAGGATGCCCGGCCGACGCAACTGTCAGCCGCCAGTTTAGTGGCGAAGGGGTTGCACTGCATCTTGGCGCAGATCACGCGCGGTACTGCCGTGGGCCGTGCGGAACGCGCGGGCAAAGGTGGATTGCGAGGTGAAGCCGGTGGCCAGGGCCACATCCATCAGTGACAGGTTGGTATCGGTGACCAATCGGCGGGCCTCGGCCATACGCAGTTGCAGGTAGTGATCCTGCGGCGTGGTGTTCAGGCGCAAGCGGAACTGTTGTTGCAGGCTGCGCGGGCTGGTGCCGAGGCTTTCAGCGATATAGCTGAGTGGAAGCGGCTCATCCAGTGAGGATTCCATCAGGGCGTTGGCCTTGGCGGTGAGGGCACTGTGTTTTTGGCTGCCCAGGCGGCTTTGTGGCCGGGTTGGCGCGGCGGGGCCATCGTAGAGGAACAGGCCAGCGACGCGGGATGCAAAGCCATGACCGTGGCGTGCGCCGATGATGTGTAGCATCATTTCGATTGCCGGGGTGGCGCCGCCGGATGTCAGGCGGCCTTCGGACAGAGTGAACCGGTCTTGGCGGGTGTCGACATCGGGGAAGCGGTTGGCGAAATTTTCCAGGTCTTCCCAGTGGGTGGTGGCCGCGTGACCATCCAACAGGCCGGCCTCGGCCATCAGCCAGGGGCCACCGTCGATGCCCGCGATGGTCGCGCCGGTGGTAGCGATGCGGCGCAGTCCGGCTAGCAGGCTGGGGGTGGCTTGACGGGCCAGTTGGAAACCCGCGACAACAATCAGCAGCTCGCATTCCTGAAGTCGGGCCAGCGGAATGCCGGGCACGGTCAACCCGCTGGTCAGCATTGCGGGCTCGTCCGTTGCGGTGACATAGTCCCAGTCGAATGCATGACGTCCGGCCAGCCGGTTGGCGGCGCGCATCGGATCAACCGTGGCCGCAAAGGACAGGGTGTTGCATTCGTCCAGCACCAGAACGGCAGTTTTCAGTGGTCTGTTTTCCGGCTGCAGTATGTTTTTTGCGTATTTCATCAAGTACGATTCGCATATTGTAAAGTTCAGGCCTCAAGGCTGAGCCACAGTGGGGATCAAATCAAACAGGAATCTGGGGAAGAGCCTGGGGATAACCCATGGCAAAACCCTGTACATTACGGGGAAAAGCTAAATGCCTCTGAATATGACCAAAGACGTCTTTATCACCTGCGCCGTGACCGGGTCTGGTAGCAGCCAGGATCGCAGTCCACATGTGCCGCGTTCGCCCAAGCAAATTGCCGATAGCGCGATTGCCGCCGCCAAGGCTGGCGCCGCTATTGTGCACTGTCATGTGCGCGATCCGGAAACCGGGGTGCCAAGTCGCGATCTGGGATTGTACCGCGAAGTGACCGACCGTATTCGCGAGTCCGAGGTGGACATGGTGCTGAACCTGACCGCTGGCATGGGTGGCGATATGGTCTTTGGTGATGTCGAAAACCCGCTGCCGGTGAGCGAGGCGGGCACCGACATGGTCGG
>NZ_WQLV01000004.1 GCF_009753675.1 Parasedimentitalea huanghaiensis
GCGCATGTGGCCGAGTGCCTGCCCGAGATCTGCACACTGGACTGCGGCACCATGAACTTTGCCGAGGCCGATTACGTGATGACCAACACGCCGGGCATGTTGCGCGCAATGGGCCAGATGATGACAGATCTCGGCGTAAAGCCCGAGATTGAGGCCTTTGACACTGGCCATCTGTGGTTTGCCAAGGAACTGGTGAAAGAGGGCGTGCTGGAAGGCCAGGCGCTGGTGCAACTGTGCATGGGTGTGCCATGGGGCGCGCCGAATGATTTGAACACATTCATGGCGATGGTCAACAATGTGCCAGATGACTGGAACTGGTCGGCCTTTTCACTGGGGCGGGACCAGATGGCCTATGTCGCGGCGAGTGTTCTGGGCGGCGGCAATGTACGCGTCGGGCTGGAGGATAATCTGTGGCTGGGCAAAGGCGAGTTGGCTGAGAACTGGCAGCTTGTCGAACGTGCGGGCACCATTATTGAGAACATGGGCGCGCGGGTGATTGGGCCTGATGCAGTGCGTGAGAAACTGGGCCTGGTGAAGCGTGCACCGGTGGCGAAGTAGGCCTATCTCCGGCGCGTGAAAACATGGACAGATCCAGTCTCCCTCGCAATAATCTTTTCTATCAAAGGTATTGGAAAAGGAAATTCGACATGGTTTTGAAAGTGACACGCTATTCTATCTCTGTCCTACAAAAAGTGATTACCACTTTGGTTTTGACAACGGCGACCGCACAGGCCGCGGATGCGCCGCTGTGGGAAGGTCACTGGAGTGGAAACGCAAACTGGTGTGAGCGGGCAGGGGATGTCGGGGACGAAACCCCGACCTATTATGGCAAAGATGGCCTGTTTGGGATGGAATGGAGCTGTGATGTTGCCAAGGTCCAGGAAACAGGTCTGCCGAATTCCTGGGTCCTGAATCTCGACTGTCTGGATGCAGGCTACAGCTATCAGGAACAGATGATGCTTCTGGTGACCCACGAGGATCGATTGCTGATCCTTGGAGAAAGTGGCGTCACGGCAAATCTGGTCCGATGTAAGAAGTAAAAGGAAGATCACGTGAAAACAGCAGCAATCATCGGTGGTGGTGTTATTGGCGGCGGATGGGCGGCCCGGTTCTTGTTAAACGGTTGGGATGTGCAGGTGTTTGACCCGGACCCCGAGGCTGAGCGCAAGATCGGCGAGGTGCTGAGCAACGCGCGTCGCAGTCTGCCAGGGTTGGGCAATGTTGCGCTGCCGCCCGAGGGGAACCTGAGTTTTCATGGCTCGATGTCAGAAGCGGTGGTTGGTGCTGACTGGGTTCAGGAAAGCGTGCCCGAGCGGCTGGACCTGAAGCGCAAGGTCTATCAAACTTTGCAGGAACACTGTGATCCGAAGGCAATTCTGGGATCATCCACCAGCGGGTTTAAGCCAAGTGAATTGCAGGGCTGTGCCTCGCGGCCTGAGCAGATCGTAGTGACGCACCCATTCAACCCGGTTTACTTGTTGCCATTGGTCGAATTGGTCGGCACCGAGGCGAACCCGCCGGAAATGATCGCGCAGGCGAAAGAGATCATCACCAGTATCGGCATGTATCCACTGCATGTCCGTAAGGAAATCGATGCCCATATCGCGGATCGGTTCCTTGAGGCGGTCTGGCGCGAGGCGCTGTGGCTGGTCAAAGACGGCATTGCCACGACCGAGGAAATTGACAACGCAATCCGTTATGGTTTTGGTATCCGCTGGGCGCAGATGGGGCTGTTTGAGACCTATCGTGTGGCGGGGGGGGAGGCAGGCATGAAGCACTTCATGGCGCAGTTTGGTCCTTGTCTGACGGCGCCGTGGACCAAGTTGATGGATGTGCCTGAGTTCACAGATGAACTGGTGGACCTGATTGCCGATCAATCAGATGAACAGTCCGGTATGCATTCGATCCGCGAACTGGAGCGGATCCGCGATGACAATCTGGTTGGCATGATGCGGGCGATGTCGGCCAATGATTGGGGCGCAGGTGCATTGCAGAATGCGCAGGATAAGGAGCGTGAAGGTGAGGCCGGGTTGCTGAGCCATATCGACCAGATTGGTGATTTGTCCAAGCCGGTGCTGACTCTGAACCGCACGGTGCCGCTGGATTGGACCGACTATAACGATCATATGACCGAGAGCCGATATCTGGATGCCTTTGCGCAATCCACTGACCGGCTGATGTTGTTGATTGGCTGTGATGCCGAATACATCGCCTCAGGCGGTAGCTATTTCACCGCTGAAACCCATATCCGTCATATTGACGAGGTGCATGCTGGGCATTCCATTCAGGTTCGAACTCAGGTGATACTGGGAGCGGGTAAGAAGATGCACCTTTGGCACGAGATGTATGAGGGAGACCGCTTGCTTGCCACTGGAGAGCACATGTTGCTGCACGTGGACTTGGCGACCCGGCGCTCTGCACCACCTGCAGAACATGTAGAAGCTGCGCTGGTAAAACTGGCAACGGCGCATGCTACGTTGCCTGCACCAGATGGGTTAGGCCGTGCTATCGGTGCGCCGCGGTAATGGTGCGAGTTCTGATCACTGCCGGTGCGTCCGGTATTGGCCGCGCCATGGGGGAGGGATTTGCAGCTGCCGGTTATGAGGTCTGGGTTACTGATGTAAACGAGGCCGGACTGGGTGAATTGCCATCCAACTGGATCACTCATCGCGCTAATGCGGCGAGCGAAGATGATATGCGGGCGGTGTTTGCGGCTATTGCAGCAGCCGGCGGTGTGGATGTGCTCTGTGCCAATGCCGGTATTGCCGGGCCCACGGCCAAAGTAGAGGATGTGGAACTCGCAGACTGGCAGGCCTGCGTCAGCGTCAATCTGGAAGGGGCGTTTTTGGCAGCGAAATACGCAGCGCCGCTGATGAAGGCGGCGGGGAAGGGGGCCATCGTCGTGACGTCATCGACTGCAGGGCAGTACGGCTATCCCAACCGTGCGCCTTATTCGGCGGCGAAATGGGCGGTGATCGGTCTGACCAAGACGCTGGCAATGGAGCTGGGACCACATGGTATTCGCGCCAACGTCATCTGTCCTGGCGCTGTCGAAGGCCCCCGTATCGAGGGCGTGTTAGAACGTGAAGCAGCGGCCAAGGGGATGACCCGGGATGAGGTCTATCAGGGTTATGCCTCAGGCACCTCGATGGGGCGGTTTGTCGAAGCTAGCGATATTGCCAACATGGCAGTGTTCCTGGCCTCCGACGCGGCCCGTCTGGTGTCGGGGCAGGCCATTGCGGTGGATGGCCACACCGAAAATCCGGACCCTAAGGTCTAGTGCACCGGTGGCTCAGGTCACTGCCGTGACCTGAGCCTGAACGCCGCCCTGTGGGCGTCGTGCAGCCCTAGCTGGCAATGGTTGCCTTAAGTGCGCGCAGATGGCCCGGCAATTGCCGGGCTGTCAGGTCGGCTTCGCGGATCAGGGTGTCGAAGTGTTTTGTAAAGGTCTCAATCCGGTCGCTATCGCGAAAGGCCATATAGTGGCTACCAGCATAAAACACACAGAGTAACGGGCCGAAGATGGTCAGCGGTGATGAGTACAATCGTTTGGCATCAAACAGATAGACCCGTAGGCGCGGATACAGTTGGGTGCAGAGGCGCTCAAAATTGTCGAGCTGTTCAAGACGAGTTTCAAGTTCCAGGTCCTGATAGTAGCCGGTGCCATGCGCAAAGCTGTGCAGCTCATAGATTGGCAGGGCGATTTCATAATCCGACTGCGATTGCCGCATCCATGACAAGCGGTCCTCGGACGCACCAATCGCCTGGGTGGCTGTACGCCCCAGATGTGGGGTGTATTCCCATTCTAACATGGCGCGGGTTTTCATCATGTCGGGCAGGGTGGCGGGGACGTGACGGATCTTGTAACCCGCTGCTTCGCGGTGCCAGTCAAAGATGCGCGCATCGACCAGAGAGCGCGGGGCTTCGGACAAGGAAAGAGCACCGGCCAGAAGTTCAGCGGCGCTTTCGGGGCGGTCCGACAGGCTGAGTAACCAATCCGCCGAAACCCCCAATGCAGTTGCACAGGCTCCAACCACATGAGCATTGGGAAGCCGGGCGCCGTCACCAGTGAGCAGTTGTGAAATTGTTGACCGATCCACGCCGATTTGCCGCGCCAATGCACTTTGGCTTAGCCCGCTATCTTGCAATCCACGATTTAGACGGATCCGAAATTGTTCAGCGCGGACGCGTTTGTCGATTTTTGTGTTCATGTGTGGATTTATATCACCGTTGTTGAATTTTGTTAATCAGATACGGAATTTTGAACAATGCCACGTCGCGGTAGACCTGAACAGACATTTGCTCAGGAGGAACAATGGAAACGCGATTACGTTCACTGGTGAAAGCGCTAATCTGGAACGCCATTGGCTTGGTGATGATGGCACTGGTTGGTTTTTTTGCAACGGGATCAGTCGCGATTGGCGGAGTAATAGCGCTGACCAACACGGTCATCGGTTTCTCTTGCTACCTGTTGTATGAGCGAATTTGGTCGCGGATCCGGTGGGGGCGCCACCATGTCTAAACCGCTGTCCAGAGCTCCGGAGTGGGGTACATTTCTGCTCATACTGTCCTGTTACGGTCTATGGTTTGTTGCGTTGGCTTTGTTGCCTGATGTGAGCCTGTTTCTGACGGTAATTGTGAGTTCTGTGCTGATTGCCTTTCATTCCTCGCTGACACATGAGGCGCTGCATGGTCATCCGTTCCGTAGCAAGATGTTGAACGAGACGCTGATGGCCGCACAGCTGAATATGGCGATCCCATACAATCGCTTTCGCGACACCCATTTGGCCCATCATCAGGATGAATCCCTGACCGATCCGTATGACGACCCGGAAAGCAACTTTTTGGATCCTGCGGCCTGGCGAGAAATGCCGCGATGGAAGCGCCGCCTTTACCGTGCCAACAATACCCTTTTGGGTAGGATTCTACTGGGACCGATGATTGGGCAGTGTTGTTTCCTTGCAAGTGATGCGAGAGCCGCATGGAGGGGGGACCGTTCCGTGATATGGGCTTGGGCACTACATGTGCCGGGGGTGGTGATGGTGGTGTGGCTGGTCAGCCTGACTTCGATGCCATTTTGGGCGTATTGTATCGCCGCCTACCTGGGGCTGGGACTGGTCAAAGTCCGCACCTTTCTGGAACATCGCGCGCATGATCAGATGCATGCCCGCACTGTTGTCGTTGAAGATCGAGGGCCGCTAGCATTCCTGTTTCTGAACAATAACTTCCATGTGGTTCACCATTTGCACCCAGGCGTGCCCTGGTACGCGTTGCCGAAATTGTATCGCGAACGTCAGAGCGATTTCAGCGATGCCAATGAGGGCTACATCTACCCCTCTTACCGCGACGTGTTTCGCCGTTATTTTCTGCGTGGCAAGGACCCGGTGCCGCATCCGCTCTGGCACAGCGGCGAATAAGTCGCCATAACCCGACGTATGAGTTTATGGATTCCCGTCGCCATCGCCGCCGCAACGTTTCAGACCGTGCGGTTTATGCTGCAAAAGGTCTTAAGCAGCGTCAGTCTGTCACCAGCGGGGGCTACGTTTTCCCGCTTCATCTACTCGGCGCCCTTTATTCTCGCCGGATTATTCATCTATCTGATGGTTTCTGGGCAACAGCTACCGTCACTCCCGCCCAAGTTTTGGATGTTCGCCTCTATTGGCGGATTGTCGCAAATCCTAGCCACGATTTGTGTGGTGGCGTTATTCAAACAGCGCAACTTTGCGGTCGGCATCACTTTTAAAAAAACCGAGGTGATTCAGACTGCCATTGTTGGCCTGTTGGTGCTTGGTGATCAAGTTACGGTCTGGGGCTGGGTTGCGATTGTGATTGGTTTGCTGGCGGTGCTGGTGCTGGCCAAGCCCCCCAACAGCAGCGGGCACTGGTGGCAGCACCTTACCAACCGGGCGGCCCAGTTTGGGCTTGGATCTGGAGTGTTGTTTGCTTTCTCCGCCGTTAGCTATCGTGGGGCCTCACTCCAGTTGGGCGACCTGGACGCGATGTTCCGCGCGGGCGTTACACTGGCGGTGGTGGTCAGCCTGCAAACCCTGATGATGTTGGCCTGGCTAAGCTGGCGCGACAGGGCTGAGATCACCCGCGTCTGGGCCGCACGTCGCGTTGCGATCTGGGTAGGGCTGACCAGCATGGGCGGCTCGTTTTGTTGGTTTTGGGCTTTCTCTTTGCAAAACGCAGCTTACGTAAAAGCGCTGGGTCAAGTGGAGTTGATCCTGTCGATTCTGGCGACAGTTCTGTTTTTCAAAGAAAAAATCAACTCGCGTGAGATCTTGGGTATGGCACTATTGGTGGTGTCCATTTTGGCGCTGGTGCTGGCCATTTAAACTGGACGTTCGAGGCGACCCTGTCGGGGCTAGCCAGTTTCGGGCATTTCCGTACCGTGTAGCCGAAGGAACAGGCTGGCCTCGTCGTTGTTTCGAAAATAAGGCACCGAACTGGGCGGCGTCAGATCCGTAATACGAGCGGCGACTTCGGCCAATACCACTTCGGTAATGAACGGCAGGTCAAACTGGCGGGCCTGGGATAGTTTGATCCACTGCAAATGGGACAGTTCGTCAGAGGCCTGTGAAAAATCATCCAGATCGCCGGAGATCTGGTCCGCATCAACAAGGAAAAACCGGGCATCAAATCGTCGTGGTCGCCCGGGCGGGGTCAGGGCGCGGAATACATATTGCAGGCCGTTGCCTGATGGTAGAAATCCTGTTGAAGCAAAATCAGCCCAATCGGCTGGCGGGACGTCAGGCCAATCGCCGCGCTCACCCAGTACCAACCCGGTTTCTTCCCACAGTTCACGTATTGCAGCCACTGTCAGGGCGGTTTGCAGGTCGTTAGGTGCCTGGTCGGCCAGCCGTTTGTGGCAAAGGTCGGAAATGTGAGAGGCCAAAGGGATCTCAGCATCTGCTACATCGACCGCACCGCCTGGAAACACAAACTTGTTGGGCATGAACGCAGCTTTGGCGCCGCGTTGCCCCATAAGGATCATTGGATCTTTGCCCATCCGGTCGCGTACTACAATGACTGTGGCCGCATTGCGGATGGCCGTTTTGTCGATCACTGGCTGATTGTCCCGATTTGCGCTCATAAGATTCTCATCACCTTACTATGGGTTACGAGTCCTTGTCGAACCCATGCATGCGTCGCGCCCATTGGTAGCCAACGACAATACCCTTCATTCGGGGTAAGAGGAACAAGGACAACGAGACGCAGCCGAGGGTAACAATGGAAAACATGACCAGTGGTTCAGGGCGCCAGGTAACATAGGCGATATGCAACAAAGGGGCCAGCAAGTGACCAACGATCAAAATGGTCAAATAGGCTGGCCCGTCATCTGCGCGTGCATGCGACAATTGCAATCCGCAGCTGTCGCAGTTGTCGTTGATTTTGAGATAGGAATGCAACAAAGCGCCTTTCCCACAGCAGGGGCATTTCTTGCGCCACCCTTTTAACAGAGCGGGTGCTGTTGGGCGATCATTTTCAATTTCTGAAGCGGGTACGGCCTGAGACTCAGTCATGACAAATCCTATGTGTTTGGTACATGTTTGCGCCCTTAAAGCCCCAATGGGTAGGGGCTACGCGAGTGCTGCGGCGTGATGCCGCAAAATTGTTTGCTCTCAACACGAGTTACTCTGACCACTCCAAGGCAGGCATGCTTTTGGGAAAGGGTATGTCAAAGGATGTAAGCAAACTGTAACGATCGTGAGGAGTTACCCTTCAAAGTTTTTTGACCTTTTCAATATTGGAGCGACGGAACTGCAGCCTTGCAACGTTTGACTACCATGATCGGCGACACTGGGTCGCTTTGGACAAAGGAATTGGACATGAAAAAAGCAGGTATCTTCGCAGTGATTGCCGCTTCGGCTGGACTTGTTGGTGCAGGCGCAGTTCTGGCGAATAGTGGTCCGGGACGCCAGGGTATGAATATGACGTTTGAGAAACTGGATGCTGACGGCAACGGGGAGATTACGCAGGCTGAGGTTGACGGGCTAAAGGCCGCACGTTTTGCCGCCGCAGACGCCAATGGCGATGGCGCGCTGTCTCTTGAAGAGCTACAAGCTCAGGGCATGAAGAAGGCAGAACAACGGGCAGCCGGAATGTTGGAGAGGCATGATGCAAACGGCGACGGCGTGTTGAGCCAGGATGAGTTGCCCAAGCCGCGCCGGTCGGGCCATATGTTCGAACGGATGGATGCCGACGGGAATGGCACCATTTCCAAGCAGGAATTCGAAGAAGCGCGCAACCAAATGCGCTCGAACGGAATGGGTAAACACCGTCCGGGGCAACCAGAAGTGACAGAACCGGAGCAAAACTGATTAGTCTGACGTGTATCTTAACCCAGACATATCCCGGCGGCGGCCTCGTGAAATGGGGCCGCTACTGATGGGGGAGCCAGATCCCACGTTAAGCGATGACGCTTTGCTGGTTCTCTATGCCAATGGTGATGGCCGTGCGGCACAGGAGTTAACCGGCCGACTGGCTCCTAGGTGCCTAGGCGTGGCGATGCGGGTTCTGGGAAATCGGGCAGAAGCTGAAGACGTCACGCAGGAGGCAATGATGCGATTGTGGCGGATGGGGCCTAACTGGCAACCGGGACAGGCGCAACTGTCAACCTGGCTGTATAGGGTGACGATGAACCTGTGTATTGATCTGAAACGCCGTCAGAAAGGTGGCTATGTGGATCTCGATGCGGTGCCAGAACCAGAAGATACTGCCCGTAGTGCTGCCGAGCAAATTCAGGACGGAACGCGTCATGATGCGCTGCAAGCGGCCCTGATGCAGTTGCCAGAGCGCCAGCGTCAAGCGGTGGTGTTACGCCACATCGAAGAACTGGCCAATCCCGAAATCGCGGGGATTATGGATATTAGTATTGAGGCGGTTGAGAGTTTGACCGCCCGTGGAAAACGGGCATTGGCGGCCGTTCTGGCCAACAAGCGTCAGGAATTGGGGTATAACGATGGCTGAGTTGGACAAAGCAATGCAAGAGCTTGACGATCTGTTTGCTTCCGCACGCGAAGCGCCCAGGCATCTACCTGACCACCTGAATAAAGCAATTTTGGCGGATGCAGTGACCGCGCGATCTGAGGCTGCGGTGGCAGAGCCTGCGGTGAAGCCGGTGGTGCTACAACGTCAAGGGTTCTGGAGGCAGTTGTTACTGGCAGTTGGTGGTTTACCGACGATTGGCGGGTTTGCCGTGGCCTGTGCAGCTGGCGTGTGGATAGGTCTGGAGCCGCCGTCATTTTTGCCCGACCCAGCCCAATTGGTTGGGTATTCAGACAGCACTTCGGTGCCCTATGACAGTTACGACCTGGCGGTGATGCTGGGCGAGGAGGTGCAATGAGCACGACGCAAACGCCAAAAATGAAACTCTGGTTACGGATTGTATTGGCGGGATCGCTGGGGCTGAACTTAATGGTTGCCGGACTGGCTGTTGGGGCGGCACTGCGGTTTCGTGATGATGTACGGCCCCGCCCGATGCCATCCTTTGGAGCGATGTTGTTTCGTGAGCTGGATAGCGAGACGAGGCAATCCCTGCGTAAGCAGGCCGGAGGTGATCACGGCAATTTTCACAAACGGCGGCGGGCAGAAGGCGAATCTGTCCTGGCCCTGTTGCGTGCAGACCCTTTTGTAGTTGAGGCTCTGTCCAGTTTTCTGCAAGGGAAAGCCACCTCTGGCCATGAATTTCAGATGTCGGTTCAAAAGGCCTGGATCGAGAGGGTGGCCGCCATGAGCGGATCTGAGCGTGAGAGTTATGCTGATGAACTGCAACAGCGCATGCATCGTCCACCCAAGCCCCCACGCCATCGTGGTTCAGCGCGAAATTGAGAAGAAAGTCGTTGAGGCGGGCCTGTAAAGGCCCGTTTTAGGCCGCGACAGGGCTAAGTGTAACCTGGTTTCGACCCGCATGTTTTGCGCAATATAGTGCCCGGTCGGCGTCTGCGATCAGATCGCTAACGCTGGGGTGGGCCCGAGAGGTACGTTTGGAGCAGAGATCACCACCGCCAATGACAACCCCAATGCTGGTGGTGACGGAGATCGGTTCGGCGACGCCTGGAACGCGAAACGGGGTTGAATTGATTTTCCGACACAGCTGTGCGGCAACTTCCGCAGCCTTGGCTTCACCGATGCCGGGTAAGACAATCATAAATTCTTCCCCGCCTACACGCGCCAGTAGATCCACCGGGCGCAGCTGTTTTTGCAGCCTGTTGGAGGTTTCGATCAATACCGCGTCACCTGCCGGATGGCCAAAGCGGTCATTGATCTGTTTGAAGTGGTCAAGGTCGATCAGCATCAAGGCAAAGTTTTCGCCACAATCATTGGCATTGCGGGCGACCCGATCAAGGAACGGCTTTGCATAGCGGCGATTATATAGGCCGGTCATGGGGTCTTCGACAGCGGCGCGCAACCCATTACGAACCGTGTCACGCAGGCGATCGGTTCGCACTTTATGCTGCAACTGTGTCGACAGCCTTAGGGCCAGTTCCTGAACGTTGAATCCTGATTGCAACACATCATGGGCACCGCGGTCCAGCGCTTCTGCCGCGACATGGGGATTCGCCGGACTGGGAATTGCGATCACTACTGAATTCCGGGTGGCGGCACGCGCGCGCAGATCAGCCAGCAATCGTAGACCTTGACCCGTTTCAGCCTCGTTCAGCTCTACAACGATCACGTCCGGGACTGGGGCACTCATCAACTGTTGTATATCGTCAATCTGGTGCGGATGCAGGTGATAAGGGACTAAGGGTTGCAACCGCGCGGTCCATTGCGCAGCGGTAGGCGCATCATGGGCCACCAGCGCAACTTTGGAACCGCGAATTTCTGCGAGGCATTCCCGATTGCTGAGCGGAGGCTCAAAGCTCTGTGCGGCGTCGTGCTGCAGGTGTAGATCCTCATTGATGTTGCGAACCCGGATCAGGCTGCGGATCCTCGCCTGTAGAATTACGTCATCCACAGGTTGAACTAAGATGTCATCAATTCCAGCTGCTAACGCGTTTATTCGGGTTGAATTGTCATTTTGCGCTGAAATTGCAATCACAGGAATACCAGATAGCGAGGCGTCGCTTGCCAGAGTTCGCTGAACATCAGCTGCAGTCCCATCCGGTAGGGACATGGCGGTCAGAATCAAGTCCGGGCGGCAACGCCGCGCTACGGACATCAAATCCGTAACACAGTCGGTTTGGACTACGCGGTAATAGGCTGCTGAAAGCTGCACTTTCAACATAATGCGGTTGGTTGCGACGCCATCTATGATCAGGATTGTGCCTTGCACGCGCTTCCCTTTCCGCCCTTGCATTTCACTTGCCTAGAGTCTTTATGACAGGAGTTAACAAACCCTTTCCCAAGCCCGTAAAAGTGTCGCAAAATGCCAGTTTCCGCCCAATCCGCCGAAACCCTTGCCCTGCAGGCGTTGACCTGGCTTGTAGGGAACGAGGATCTACTGCCGGTTTTCCTTGGTGCATCGGGGGCCAGCGAGGCGGATCTGCGTGAAAGCGCAGGTGAGCCGGAGTTCTTGGGGTCAGTGTTGGACTTCTTGATGATGGACGACGCTTGGGTGATTGGGTTCTGTGATGCGCAGGGTATCGCTTATGAGGCCCCGATGCAGGCACGAATGGTTTTGCCAGGAGGCGCACAGGTCAACTGGACCTGATAGATTTTCATGGAACGCTGCTCCCAATTAAGGAACTGTCATGCCCGTTGATGCCATATTGTTCGACAAAGATGGAACCCTGTTTGATTTTGGGGCCACTTGGAACAGTTGGACCGCCAAGACAATTCACCATCTTGCTCAGGGACGACCCGAAGTGGTGCAGGGGTTGGCCAAGGTGCTCAGCTATGATCTTGACCGGGGAGAGTTTCGTCGGGACAGCATTGCAATTGCGAGTACCAATTCAGAAATTTCGGCTGTGATGGCCCCCTACATCGATCATATGGATGTAGCTGAACTCGAGAAGTATCTCACCACAAGTGCTGCGGATGCCACGCTGACCGAGGCAGTACCTTTGGTCGCGTTTCTTGATGACTTGCTAGCACGTGGCAAGGTTCTGGGCGTCATGACTAACGATTCCGAATTGTCGGCGCGTAACCAACTGCAACAGGCGGGTGTGATGGATCATTTTGCCTTTGTCGCCGGATTTGACAGTGGTCATGGCGCTAAGCCTGATCCTGACCCGCTGCTGGCGTTTTGCACTGCTGTCGGGGTGGATCCTTCCCGGACTGCCATGGTTGGCGATAGCCTCCATGATCTGGAGGCAGGCGACGCCGCAGGAATGCGCAGGATTGCAGTCTTGACCGGGATGGCATTGCACGAAGATCTGGCGCCCCTGGCCGACGTGGTGCTGCCAGATATCGGACATATTCAGGCTTGGCTGGACAGCTGACCGAACACCACCGCTACGAGGTTTTGGCCGAGCTATACGCTGGTTTTTCGGCTGTACTGGTCACTTATGTACAGAAAAGATGAATCGCGCCGTGCTAAGCAATGAAAACGACAGATGATGTCGTGAATGAAGCGGCGACATAGCCAAGAATTAGGCCTGCTGGAATTCAACAGCAGGCCCAAGGGAGATGGTGATGTCGAGGAGCGAGGGACGCAGGCGGCGCGGCGGTGGCCGGGCAGGGGCAACAGCAAGACGAGGTGGTGCTGTCATCGAACAAATGCCCTGGCAAATTCCTGTCAACATTGATCGACCAACAGAACCTCTTGGCCCCGAGGGCATTCAAGCGATCCATGAAGGCGCTATGCGAATACTTGAGGAAATCGGCGTGGTGTTTCTGAACCCCGATGCCTTGGCGATATTCAAACAGGCTGGCTGTCGTGTCGAAGGGGATTTGGTCCGAATGGACCGTGATTTTGTGATGGAGATGATTGGCAAGGCGCCCAGCACGTTTACCATTACGCCCCGTAATCTGGAACGTACCTTGCCCATTGGCGGCAATCATATGTTGTTCGGCAATGTGTCGTCACCACCAAACTACTGGGATCTGGAGCTGGGTAAAAAGGTGTCCGGTACTCGTGAACAGTGCCAAAACCTGCTGAAGCTGACACAGTACTTTAACTGTATCCACTTTGCTGGAGGCTATCCGGTTGAGCCGGTCGACCTGCATGCATCCGTCCGCCATCTTGACGTACTGTATGACAAGCTGACGATCACCGACAAGGTGATGCATGCCTATTCGCTAGGGGCAGAGCGGGTCGAAGATGTTATGGAGATGGTCAAAATCGCCGGTGGACTAAGTGAAGATGAGTTTCAGGCCAAACCACGCATGTACACCAACATCAATTCGACCTCTCCGCTGAAACACGATTATCCAATGATCGATGGGTGTCTGCGGCTGGCCCGACGTGGGCAAGCGATTGTGGTAACGCCGTTTACACTGGCCGGAGCAATGGCGCCGGTGACAATGGCTGGGGCGGTGGCACAGTCTATTGCAGAATCCCTTTGTGCGATTGCTTTGTTCCAGTATGTGGCACCGGGTACGCCCTGTGTCATTGGAACATTTACTTCAAACGTCGACATGAAAAGTGGCGCACCAGCTTTTGGTACACCTGAATACATGCGCTCTACCCAAATGACAGGACAGATGGCGCGGTTTTATGGACTCCCGATGCGATCCAGTGGTGTGTGTACAGCGAATGTGCCTGATGGACAGGCGATGTGGGAAACCTCGAATTCGCTGTGGGCTTCGGTTCAGTCGGGGACCAATATGGTCTATCATGCGGCTGGCTGGCTGGAAGGCGGGCTGATTGCCAGCCCTGAAAAGTTTATCATGGATTGCGAAGTGCTGCAGCATATTCAGCGCTATATGCAGCCTGCAACCTTTGCCACCACTGCGGATGACATTGCACTCAGCGCAATCAAGGAGGTTGGGAACGAAGGTCATTTCTTCGGTATCCAGCATACTCAGGACCGCTATACCGAAGCGTTCTATCAACCGTTTTTGAGCGACTGGCGCAATTATGAGGCTTGGGAAGAGGCGGGGGCGGAATGGACCGCGCAACGAGCGCACAGAATGTTCAAGGACATCACCGCCAGCTTCCAGGAACCGGCCATGGACGACACGCTCCGTGGCGAACTGCAAGAGTTTGTAGCACGCCGGAAGGAAGAGGGTGGCGCGCCGACTGATTTTTGAACCATGGTTCTTGAGATATGTGATTTTTGCCAGTTGGTAGACTGGGGCTGAGCCACCACTTGATGTGACACAAAATGTTGCAGAGGGAACAGCCTAAGCGCTAGATGGATAGAAAATTTAAATCATTAGGTTTCGCCCATGTCTCTGAATGCTGCAGTAGAGCTGTCCAAGAACCGTGCCATTTTGTTTGGATTAGGCTTTGTTTCTGGACTTGAGCTTTGGCTGCTGTCCGAACATTGGGATAACCCTGCGTTGCCGCCCTGGCTTTTACTGGCATTGCTGAGCTTTATCGGGAGTTATGTCTCAGTCGCGTTGGCGCTCTGTGGGCCAGTTTCAGTGTTTCGTGCGCTGGGCGGTGCACTCGTTTTGTCAGTACCGTTTACAGCACTGACCTCCTTGGCCGGGCGCCGGTATGAGCTGGCAACCGGAATCCTGGATCAGCCGATCCCCATCAGTGTCAGCATTCTTGTGTTGCTGTTGGCCACTCCGTTTCTGATCGTCGGTCTTCAGAACCGCCCTGCATGGCGCAGTTACACAGCTCTGTTCGAAGCAGCCTGGGCGCTGACCATCCGATACCTGTCAGCATGGGCATTTGTCGGCATGTTTTGGGTGCTGATGTTTCTGTCCGATGCCTTGCTATCTTTGGTCGAGGTCAAAGTCATCGACTGGATTACCGACGAAGAGTGGTTGGTTTTTGGCTTGACCGGAGGGGTGTTGGGTCTTGCTATGGCAGTGGTGTTTGAACTTCGTGCAGCGGTTTCACCTTTCTTATTGTTACGGTTGTTGCGCCTGTTGGTGTTGCCTGTGCTGGCCGTGGTCGCGGTATTTTTAATCGCCATCCCTCTGCGGGGCCTTTCGCAGCTATTTGGTGATTTTTCAGCCGCCGCAACATTGATGAGCGTGGCTATGGTGATGATCACCTTGATCGCAGTGGTGCTAGAACGTGACGATGCAAGAATGCGGGAGAGTGTTACAATCTCGATTTCGACACAGTATTTGGCCGTTCTTTTGCCATTTGTGACTGGTTTGGCTGCTTGGTCGATCTGGCTACGTGTCTCAGACTATGGATGGACCCCTGATCGGGTGCTTGCTGCCTGCTTTAGCGCTGTTTTACTGGGGTATGGGGTACTGTATCCATTGGCCGTTTTGCGTCGTACGGGGTGGGAGGAGCGGATTAGACGCATCAATGTTTCGCTGGCATTGGTTACGATCGCTATTTTGGCAGCTCTACTAACACCTTTGCTGAATCCAGATGTAATTGCGGCAAGTAGCCAGGTTCAGCGATATCAGGATGGGCGTCTTTCGCTAGATAATTTCCCCATCGCGCAACTTGAACATGACTGGGGGCGGGCTGGCCGAGAGGCATTGAAGGCACTTGAAGATAGTCCAGAGAGTCAATCACCAGAGTTAATCAGTCGGCTGCAAGACTTTCGGAGTGCGGACAATCGGTGGGCATTTGAACGTGGTGTTACATCCGAAAAGCTGGAGGGGCTAAAAGCCGAACTGGTGGAAAAACTGCCGATATTTCCCGAGGGTGAAACCTTGAATGTCGAAGACTTAGAGGGTTTGGAACAGTACGATCTTAGCCTCTGGCTGACCGGTTGTGATTTACCAGTGTCGAATGGACGACCAGGTTGTGTTCTGATTATTGACCAGTTTGATTTGAACTCTGACCGGCAAGGGATGTTATTGTACCGAAACTCCCATAGCGCTTTGACGGTTAAAACCCGTTTTCTGACTTTCGCTACTCAGGGCCTAGCTCTGTCTAAAGAAGCGCTGGTGTTGGCAGGACAAGTGCGACCTAGACTGAACACTTTGGCCATTGAGCAAATATTTGATGGGGAGTACTCGGTTGGCCCCAGTTCACTCAGAGCACTGCATGTCGGCGGAAGAGAAATCACCACAAGACCGTAAAATCGAAGCTGAAAGGTCACTAAAAACCGACTGCATTTTAATTGTTGGGCCTTTCTTAAGGTTCGCAGGTCAATTGTGTGTTACTTAAAACGAGGGGCCTTCTTATGCATGGGCTGATTAATAGGGCAATTCAGGCCTTTGTCTGCAGCACTTATGGTGAATCGCGTTGGCGCGATGTGACGGATTCGGCTGAACTCGGCTTTTCCGAGTTCGAAGCCATGCTGATTTACACGGATGAACAATCGCAAAAAATTCTGACTGCGATGGAACAAGTGCTGGAGCGCCCACTTCGCGAAATGCTTGAGGACATGGGCACCTATTTAGTGGCTAATCCACAGACTGAGGCGTTGAGACGTCTGTTGCGATTTGGTGGGGTGAACTATGTTGAATTCCTTCATTCGCTGGATGACCTGCCAGATCGAGTCCGGCTGGCAGTGTCTGATCTGAGTTTACCGGCATTAGAACTTGTTGAGACTGCGCCGGGTCAGTTCAAACTTATTTGCCAAAATGGCCTGCCAGGATATGCAAGTGTTATGATGGGGGTACTGCGTGCTATGGCCGATGACTATGGGGATCTGGTCATTCTGGAGCATTCTGGAAGCGAAGAGGACGCCGAGGTCATCTCGGTGATGCTTGTCGAGACCGATTTTGCCGAAGGCCGCGCATTTGACTTGGGGGCGAACATGCTATGATGAATAAAGATCAACTGGCTGAAATTGCTTCAAAAATCGCACCTATGTTTGTGTTGCTCGACGGCCAGGGAAACATCGGGCAGGTTGGGCCTACACTGCAGAAGTTGCGCCCTGATCAAGATTGGACAGGAAAGCCCTTCCTTGATGTGTTTGAACTGCGTCGTCCTCGATCGATTAGCAATATGACCGAACTGCTGCGGACGTCGGGCGTGAAGTTGCATATGCAGTTTCGTGATGAGCCGCAAACTGGTCTCAAGGGGGTGCTGGCACCTCTACCAGGGGATATGGGGGCAATTGTAAATCTGTCCTTTGGTATTTCAGTACTGGATGCTGTGCGTGACTATGATCTGACCAGCGCCGACTTTTCGGCAACCGATCTTACTATCGAGATGTTGTATCTTGTTGAGGCGAAGTCAGCCGCGATGGAGGCATCGCGACAGCTGAACCTGCGGCTGCAAGGGGCCAAAATTGCCGCGGAAGAACAGGCATTTACTGATACTTTGACCGGGCTTAAAAATCGCCGCGCAATGGATCACATTTTGTCCAGAATGATCAATACAGGTCGTGATTTTTCGCTGATGCAGGTCGATTTGGATTTCTTCAAGGCGGTCAATGATACGATGGGCCATGCAGCGGGTGATGCGGTCTTGCAAAAAGTGGCCGGAATTATGGTTGACTGCACACGCTCTACCGACACGGTGGCCCGAGTCGGTGGCGATGAATTCGTTCTGATCATAGATGGTCTTTTGGATCGGTCTCGCTTGGATAGCATTGCGAGCAGGTTGATTGAGCAATTGGAAGTGCCGATTCCCTTTGGTGGTGAAATGTGCCGGATTTCGGCGAGTATTGGAACGGCACTCTCTCCTTCGGGGGGGGGCGTTGAGGCTGCTCGGTTACTGCATGAGGCAGATGTGGCGCTGTACGCAGCAAAACGGGCCGGGCGTGCCTGTCACTTCTTCTTCGAACCCGGAATGGACAACGACAATAGCGATGAAGCGGATAGTCCAGACGTTGGGTTGCCTGTTTCAAGCGGAGATGGCGACGGGTTTGTCAAAAATGCTGCTCAGCGCACGGGTGGTTAGGTCGGTGTTCGCGTGCACGGTTGGGGGGGGCGAAGCTTTAGCCAAGCAGAGAATCGGATGCTGTGCGTGTTCAGCTGAAGAATTTAACCCCTCGTACCACTCGCTGGTCTGTGTTGAGCCTGTGTGAGGGGAGCCATATCCGAGCACGCCTAAACATCGTTGCAACATCTGCAAAAGGAGCAGCCTGCAACCCGGCCAAAGGCAACACATGTTCGAAACCAAACAGCCAGCAACGTGAGTTTTACAAATTCAGAGATGATAGGCAGTGGCAGCCCGTACGAGAATCGAACTCGTCTTTCCAGGTTGAAAACCTGGCGTCCTAACCGATAGACGAACGGGCCACTTAGTGCTTGAAGCGGTATCTAATTAACCCGCTTCCGGGACGCAAGTGGATATTTTCTAAAAAGTGCAATAATTTCTCACCTCATGAATTTCAGGCAAGCTTTTGACAAATAACAATAAGTTAACCGTTCGAAGGCGGTACTTTAGTTCTGTAAGGTGAGGGATGTGGCAGCCCGTACGAGAATCGAACTCGTCTTTCCAGGTTGAAAACCTGGCGTCCTAACCGATAGACGAACGGGCCACTTAGTGTCAGCGGGTATTAGTAATTCCAGATGCGCACCGCAAGTAAAAAATGCATGGCAGCGAAAATTCTTTGGACCGACCGTTTTTGCTTCGGTGTGTTAGGCGGGGGCGGCATCTTCCAACCGCAGTTGCGCAGTCTGACGGCCACCCCAACTGTTGATCTCTAACCGGCCAGCAAAGTGGAACCTGGCGCCACCATGGTCCAGTAGGTTTTGCCCCATCGCGGTGTCGAAGGCGCCAAAACAGATGGCATCAATGCCGCTGCTTATGCCGTCGCTCAGCGATAGCTTCAAATGTGACTCACCGACACGCTTGGCAAAGCGTACCTGCATATCTGGGAAGGCATACCGTGGTGCAGGTGCACCTGCGCCAAAGGGGCCAGCCTGTTCGATCTGTTCGATCATGCTAACTGTGGCGGCCCCTGGCATCAGAACGCCGTCCAGCTTTAGGTCTGCTGGGCCCAGATCGCCGGCGCCTTGTTTGTCCAAAAGTTCTGCCAGTCGTGCCATGGCCGGCTCCAGCTGGTCGCGGGCCACACTCAGCCCTGCTGCCATCTTGTGGCCACCACCTTTGATCAGTAGCCCATCACTGGCCAATCGCTGAATAGCTGCACCCAGATCGATACCGCTGACGGAGCGGCCCGACCCTTTGCCCTCGTTGCCATCCAGACCAATCACAACGGCAGGTCGTCCGGCAGCTTCTTTCAGCCGCGACGCAACAATACCCACCACCCCCGGATGCCAGCCCTCACCAGCGGCCCAGACCAATGGCGCATCCAGCCCACGCTCTTCGGCTTGCTCCATCGCAGCGGCACGTACTGCGTTTTCTATATCGCGGCGTTCTGTGTTCAGCTGGTCCAACCGCTCTGCTATAGAAGCGGCTTCATGTGCGTCTTCGGTCGACAACAACCGAGCACCAAGGTCAGCCTTGCCAATCCGCCCGCCTGCATTGACCCGTGGGCCCAGCATAAAGCCGAGACTATAGGTGGATGGTGCCGAATCCATCCGTGATACATCTGCCAGTGCCACCAGGCCGGGACGTTTTCGGGCAGCCATTACCTTTAACCCCTGACGTACAAGGGCGCGATTTGCCCCAATCAGAGGCGCCACATCTGCCACTGTTGCCAGTGCGACAAGATCCAGCATGGCCATCAAATCAGGGCCGGTACCATGACCGCCTTCACGCAACTGCCGACGCGCCTCGACCAACATCAAAAACACGACGCCAGCCGCGCAAAAGTAACCCAGCTCGCCGTCCTCGTCTTGTCGGTTCGGGTTCACCACAGCCACGCAGTCGGGCAGCGTCTCTGCGCCAAGGTGGTGGTCCAGAACCACCACATCCGCACCTGCGGCTGCGGCGATTGGGCCATGACTCATTGTGCCGCAATCGACGCAAATGATCAGATCATGATTTTTCGCCAGCGCTGACATGGCTTCGTCATTGGGTCCATAACCCTCGTCGATGCGGTCGGGCACATAAAGCGTTGCACCGAGTCCCATTTGACGTAGCCATACCAGCAACAGGGCTGCCGAGCTGCCACCATCGACGTCATAGTCGGCAAAAACGGCGATCCGTTCGCGTCGCTCTGCAGCCTGTAGAAAGCGCTTTGCAGCGGTCTCCATGTCTTTCATTCGTCGTGGATCTGGTAGCAGGTCTTTCAATTGTGGTGTCAGAAACCCTTTGGCCTCGTGCGTGGGGACACCTCGTCGGGCAAGAACCTGGCACACTGGTGCAGCAATTTCGCTTTGTTGCGCCATAGCTTCCGCTGCGCGTTCAATGTCAATTCCTGGCCCTTGCCAGCACCGCCCAGTCAGGGATTTTTCAACATTCAGAAACACCACGGCTCAATCCTTAGTATAAGAAGGCAAAAGGCCAGGTCTCTCTCAGACCCGGCCTCTCTTCGTATTTAGAAATACCTTCTCCGGACGTCGCCGGTGGAGGCAGCGGGACCTAGGCCCCGCAACGGGTTAGACCGGGGTGCGATAAGACATCCGACGGACCGAGCCGGATTTGGAGCGCATCAGCAGGGTGCTGGTTTCTACCCATCCGGGTTCGCGTTTGATGGCAGGCAGGAGGGTGCCACCAGTAACGCCAGTGGCCGCAAAAATCACATTTTCAGTGACCATGTCGTCGCGGGCATAAATCCGGTTCAGGTCGGTGATACCTGCCTTGGCTGCGCGACCGCGTTCGTCGTCATTGCGGAACAACAACCGACCATAGATCTGACCGCCCATACATTTTAGAGCTGCAGCAGCCAGAACACCCTCGGGAGCGCCACCAGACCCCATATACATATCGATGCCGGTGGTTTCGCTTTCGGCGCAGTGCATAACACCAGCGACATCTCCGTCTGTGATCAGGCGGATCGCAGCACCAGTTTTGCGCACTTCGGCAATCATGGCTTCGTGGCGTGGACGCTCCAGAATGCAAACCGTAATATCGGATGGGGCACATCCTTTGGCCTCAGCCAAGGCGACGACCCGTTCGGTCGGGCTCATGTCCAAGGTGACAACGCCTTCAGGCAGGCCGGGGCCAACTGCGAGCTTGTCCATATAAACATCAGGCGCGTGCAGCATGGATCCGCGTGGGCCCATGGCAATCACCGTCAACGCGTTAGGCATGTCTTTAGCGGTCAGCGTGGTGCCTTCCAGAGGGTCCAGTGCAATATCAACACCGGGGCCTTTGCCAGTGCCTACTTCTTCACCGATGAACAACATCGGCGCCTCGTCGCGCTCACCCTCACCAATGACCACCACGCCAGCGATGTCCAGCAGGTTCAATTGCTCACGCATGGCGTTGACGGCCGCTTGGTCAGCGGCTTTCTCGTCTCCACGACCCACCAAAGAGGCTGAGGCCAAGGCCGCCTGTTCGGCAACACGGGCCAGGCCCAGGGACAACATGCGGTCGTTAAAGGCCGCGTCGGAAAGGGTCGAAGTCATGATCAATATCCTGTCTCAAACAATGAGGGTTACTCGTCGCATACCCCGTGCGGGGCAGGGCTCGCAAGAGGCGAGTATGATCCGGGGCGGGTTGAGACCCCGCAGCCCGGGCTAATTTTGGTTTTTGTGCAGCAATGTGCTCAAAGTTCTTCGATACGCAACGCGACCGGCGTTTGGGCGACCACCGCACTGGCCTCGAGTGCCTCCAACGCGACATCCAACGTCGCCCGGGTACATTTGTGGGTGACGATAAGAACTGGTGCTGTTGGTTCCGAGTGGCTGTACTGGCGCATCCGGTCGATTGAGACGCCCGCATCTCCCAGGGCTGCGGCCACTTTGGCCAGGGCGCCGGGTTTGTCTTGCAATGCCATTCGCAGGTAGTAGGGGGCTGGCATGCCTGTTTGAGCTGCAGGAATTGTATGCAGACTGTTGGCGGGCTGGCCGAAGGTGGCAATGCGCAATCCACGTGCTAGGTCGCAAATATCACCAAGTACGGCGCTGGCTGTTGGGCCCTCACCAGCACCAGGACCGCGCAGAACGATCTGTTCCACTGCATCCCCTTCGATCACGACCATATTGGTGCCGCCTTCCAGCTGCCCAATCGGGGAGCTGGCCGGGACCAAGCAAGGTGACATGCGCTGTTCCAAACCGCGAGGAGAGCGTTGAGCTACCCCCAGCAATTTGATGCGAAAGCCCATGTCTGCAGCTTGATTGATGTCTTCCAGCGTGATGCGCTGAATGCCTTCCAGCTGCACGTTTTCAAAATCAGGCTTGGTGCCAAAGGCAATTGCAGCCAGCAATGCCAGCTTATGACCAGCATCAATGCCACCAACATCCAGATTGGGATCTGCTTCGAGGTAGCCCAGCTTGGCGCATTCTTCGAACAAGGCATTATAGCCCTGTCCGGTGGCCTGCATCTGGGTCAGGATGAAATTGCAGGTGCCGTTCATCACGCCCATTACGCGCGTTATTTCATTTCCTGCCAGCCCTTCAGTCAGAGATTTGATCACTGGGATACCGCCGGCGACAGCAGCTTCAAACCGGATTACCTGGCCTGCGGCTTCAGCCTGTTCAGCCAGTGATTGGCCGTGAATGGCCAGCAGTGCCTTGTTGGCGGTGACCACGTCCTTGCCCGTTGCCAGCGCGGCTTCGGTGGCTTGCTTGGCTGCGCCTTCATGCCCACCCATCAGTTCCACAAACACGTCAACATCGTCGCGTTTGGCCAGTGCGACCGGGTCCGTTTCCCAAGCATAGCTGCTAAGGGACAGGCCGCGGTCTTTGCTCGCATCACGGGCGGAAACAGCGGAAATCACCACTGGACGACCCGTTCGTGCCTCTAGCAGGTCAGCCTGGCGGCGGATGATTTTAATCACGCCCATGCCAACGGTACCTAAACCTGCAATCCCAAGACGAAGCGGCTCTGTCATAGTTGATGATCCCTTATTCTTAATCTTTCCTCCGCCTTAGCCAATTCAGGGGAGAGGCGCAACGGCGCTGAAGTTCGGAAGGTAAGGAAACGCATGGCTTATCTTGTCGACGCCTGTGCGATTTCGGTGCCAAAGCGAGGTTTGACCTAGGTCGAGGAGGCGGTGCCAGACGTTACGGCAAGACGGTTTAGTGGGTGGCGTCGACGCAGGTTAGATCAGTTGGAACTTGCAGCCAACGCGCCTGCACGCGCCTGTAATCGGGCACTTCGTGCAGCCAGCTCTTGTTCCAAAGCAGTGCTCTCTATCGCCGGGTCAGGCAGGGGAGGGGCCGCACTCTCTAATGGGACCAGCATCGGATAGTCGGCCCGTTTCAATGCCGGGGTCAACTGGTCTTCCAGCTCGGGTACCCGGGTGCAGGCGGCAGCCATCAGTGCAATGATGCAGGCGCAGGATTTCAACGCAGTTCGGCTACTCATGGCGGTTCGTCCTTTTCTCTTTCTCTTTGATGCCTGTTTGACGCAAAAGGCGCAAGCAGGGGTTTTTTCTGAACGTTTGTTCAGATAGTCTAGATGCATGGCACGAACTCAGGGATCACATTCCGGCATAACTGGCCCGCGTATTTCTGACGCGGCACTGCGTCTGTTTGCGCAACACGGCTATGCTGCTGTTTCCATGCGTCAGATTGCGCGGGAGGTGGGTGTGCAGGCGGGGGCGTTGTATAACTATACCCCAGACAAGCAAAGCCTGCTGTTTCGGCTGATGGAAAGCCATATGACCGAGCTTCTTGCCTCGTGGCGTGATTTGCCGCGCGACGGTGGGGCATTGTCACAGCTCGAAGCCTTTACACGGTTCCACATCCGGTTCCATATGAGGCGGCCGGACGCTGTATTCATCGCCTATATGGAGCTACGCAACCTGTCTCCGGACAATTTCACCTCTATCGAATCGCTACGTCGTGAATATGAAACCGCGCTAGAGATGATCCTTAAGCAGGGCGTAAGTGAAGGCGTGTTTGTAGTGCCGGATACTAAAATCGCAACGCTGGCTGTGATCGCCATGCTAAATGGGGTCAATACTTGGTATCGCTCTGGTGGGCGGCTTTCCTTGGATGAAGTTGAGACAACATATTGGGAGATGGTGCGGCGGGCGATGGTGTCATGACCCTGCTCGCGGTTAGGTCGGATCAGCTGTATTGTGATGATTGGCGCCTGCTGTCCCCGCACGATTTGTCGACCTTCTTCACGCCCGAAGTGGTGAAATTCCTACCCGGTGGGTTTCACGACCTTCTTAGTTTTTCAGCGCAGAGGGATTTCCTGACCGAATTATCTCGTGAGGCCGAAGTGGTCGCTTTGTTTGATATTTCGGGTGCAGGTGTTGGACTGCTGGTCCTTTCTTATGCAGAATCAAGTAGCAAGGAGCGCCATCTTGGGTATCTGTTTGCCCAGAGCGTCTGGGGGCAAGGGCGGGCAACCGAACTCATTTCGGCGCTTCAGCAGCATTTTGGAGATACTGATACTGTACTGTGCGGTGGGGTCATGGCCGACAATACCGCGTCTGCTCGCGTGTTGCAGCGGGCCGGCTTTCACGGCGAAGGTGGCGGCGACGAGGTGGTCTATCGTTGGTCTGCCACATCTGACGTTAGTACAGGTCAGGCTTGATATTGCCCTGGAACAAGAGATTCTGCTGCCTGCTTTAGAGTTGCAGGGTCGGCCCCGGGTGGGAGCAGCTTGCCATAATGAACGTCGTATCGCCCGCCCAGCTTTTCAATCAGCTCAGCCGTATACCGAAGTGACGCTACCATGGCGCCAAAATGGTCATTGCCTCCGCTAAGGAACCGGGCAACGGCGCGTATGCGGTAGTAGGCTCTGGAGTTTCTGGCATCTAGTGTTGCGGGTACAATTGGCGCCTGGCTGGCCAAGGAAACCAGTGTGGAGCCGTTTCGCCATGCGGGTTCTACCAATTGACCCTGTTTGGAATCGGGAACCCTTCCTGATCCGAAAATTAAAACTGCCCCATCGTTTGCAAGGTGATTTAGCATCGCCTGCCGGGTTTGTTTTCCCGATACAGCGCGGTTTTGTTTGTTGATCGTGACTGGAATGATGTTTTCTGCACCAAGAAACTTTTCTGTCTCTTGGTTGGCAACGACTTTCATGTCGGGGCGTTTTTCCAACAGGGCTCCTGCGTGGGCGGGAAAGTCAAAGATTCCTGTTGGATGGGTTGATGCGATTATAACTGGACCGGTGGCAGGGATGTTTTGCAGCCCATGAGCTGTGATTGTGGTGCCTCCATCTCGTGCCAGCAGGGCGTTGACCAAGGCCTGGCCCTTTAGCCCGTCTACCTGATCGAAAAGGGCTTCGCTTTCACGTAGTGCAATAAGCGGGTGGCCAAACAGTGTCCGGCTAACAGTGTCGCTGGTATGGATCAGGCCGCGAATGAGTTTCAGCACAATGGTACTTCCGCTGCGAAGATGCAGACGTTCTCTCATTGCTTTGTCCAGCGGCCGTTCGGTCGTCCGTTGATATTTCATTTGGGAACACCCCAAGGCAAAACGATAAAAAAACACTTCGGACAAAAAGGTCCGATTTCAATTTAGAAGAGAGTAACCTTATATTTGCTTACGATGTCAGGTTGCGGCCGCAATTTCCAGAGTCACGTAACGGTAAATGACTCATTTGGTTGTTGCGACCGCTGAATTTGCTGATTAATGGGCGGGCCGAATGAAGCTACCATTGCGCAATTCGTCGAAGGCCTGTTGCAATTCAGCACGGGTATTCATCACAATAGGACCATGCCAGGCGACTGGTTCGTCAATTGGCGCACCTGAGATGAGCAGAAACCGAACGCCTTCCGGACCTGCCATTACCGTGATTTCGTCTCCGCTTCCAAACCGTACCAGCGTCCGATCGCCTGACATATCCCGGATGTGCAGTTCTTCACCGGCCACTTCTTTTTCCAGCAAGACACCTTGAGGGGCCGAAGCATCGCTAAAGGCAGCCTGACCATCAAATATATAGGCAAAGGCGCGTCGGTAGGTGTCAATCTTGAAGGTCTTCTTGACCCCGGCCGGGACATAAACGTCCAGGTACTGTGGATCGGCGGCTATGCCATCAACCGGTCCGCGCTGTCCCCAGAATTCACCGACGATGACTTTGACCCGAGTCCCATCGTCATCAATGACCTCAGGGATGTCGCTATTGCCAACATCTTGGTATCGCGGCGCTGTCATTTTCTGGGCGCCGGGCAAGTTGCCCCACAACTGGAAGCCATGCATCTGTCCAGACGCGTTCCCGTTGGGCATTTCCTGGTGCATGATCCCCGACCCAGCCGTCATCCACTGCACATCACCTGCACCCAAGGTGCCGGAGTTGCCGAGAGAATCCGTGTGGTCAACAGTTCCGGACAGCACATAGGTGATGGTTTCGATGCCGCGATGGGGATGCCATGGGAATCCCTTTTTGAAATCTTCGGGGTTTTCATTACGAAAATCGTCGAACAACAGGAATGGGTCCAGCTCACTGGGGTCTTGAAAACCAAAGGCACGATGCAGCTTGACGCCAGCGCCTTCCATAGTTGCAATTGCGTTGCGGGTTTCGAGTACGGGTCTGAGCGACATGTGATTGCCTCCGGTTCATGCTTGGTTGACCTAAAGATAGTCGTGCGGAGGTGCGGCGCAATCGGCGTCGAGTAACGGATCCTGTGCGAATATGCGCAATAGCGCCTTTGGCAGGCGCCAAGATGCGCGACTAATTGCGGCAGTAGCGAGATGGGGCTTGAAACCGACATTGAAAATTATCTATTAACTGATGCAGCCGGGATGGTCTGGCGTGAAAATTATCTATAATTTCCTCTTGGGAGATCACATGTTGGACGCCAGCCCTATCCGTAACAACTGGACACGTGAGCAAGCCGAAGCGATTTACAATCTGCCTTTCATGGATCTGCTGTTTCAGGCGCAGACTGTGCACCGTCAGCATTTTGACCCCAATCAGGTTCAGAAATCGAAATTGCTCAGCATTAAGACTGGTGGTTGTGCCGAGGATTGTGCCTATTGCTCGCAGTCGGCCCGCAATGGCGCGCAACTGTCGGCCAGTAAGCTGATTGAAGTTGAACGTGTGATTGCAGAGGCCCGTAAGGCCAAAGTGGGCGGCGCGACACGCTATTGCATGGGCGCAGCTTGGCGCTCGCCCAAAGATCGCGACATGGCCGCGCTAGAGGCGATGGTGAAGGGTGTTAAAGATCTGGGCATGGAAACCTGCATGACCTTGGGCATGCTGGACGAGGAACAGGTGTTCCGTCTGCGCGATTCCGGTTTGGATTACTATAACCACAACATCGACACTTCAGAACGCTACTATTCGGAAATCATCACAACCCGTACCTTTGCCGACCGCATCGAAACCCTGAATAAAGTACGCGAGGCCGGTATCAAGGTCTGTGCTGGCGGGATCGTTGGTATGGGCGAGCAACAGATGGACCGTATCGACATGATGCTGGCCCTTGCCACGCTCGAAGAACACCCGGATTCGGTTCCGGTCAACATGTTGATCCCAATTGCTGACACGCCGCTGGCCGACGTGGCCAAGCTGGACCCGATCGAATTTGTCCGCACCGTAGCCTTGGCACGTATCCTGATGCCAAAGTCGCATGTGCGCCTGTCGGCAGGACGCACGGATATGAGTGACGAGATGCAGGCCATGTGTTTCTTTGCTGGGGCCAACTCGATCTTTGTTGGCGAAACCCTGCTGACCGCCGACAACCCCGAAGAAGACAAAGACAGCGCGCTGTTTGCCCGTCTGGGCATTTCGCCCATGGCGGTGGGCTGCGACGGATCTAAATGAGCACGGGCGCTTTCCCGCGCCATCAAAAGGCGCTGGATGCGCTCAGGTCGCGGGGCCGCTATCGCAGCCTGATGCCCCGCGCAGGGCAGGATTTTGCGTCAAATGACTACCTCGGGCTGGCCGGGTCGGACCTGCTGCGCGACGCCGCCAGCGCCGCGCTTGAGCGTGGTGTACCTGTTGGAGCAGGCGGCTCACGCCTGCTGCGCGGTAATGCAGACGAACACCAACTATTGGAAACCGAGGCGGCAAGTTTTTTTGGTACGCAGGCTGCCTTGTTCATGAGCGGTGGGTTTCAGGCCAATCTGGCCATCTTCTCGACACTACCGCAGCACAGCGATCTGGTCCTGCATGATGAGTTGATTCATGCCAGCACCCATGATGGAATGCGATTGGGCCGCGCACAAACACGCAGTTTCGCCCACAATGATGTTGCTGCTGCCGAGGCTGAAATTGCAAAATGGCACGCCGACGGTGGCACTGGGCAAGTCTGGATCGCGGTTGAAGCGGTCTATTCGATGGATGGCGACTGTGCGCCCGTGGCGGCGCTTGCAGATTTGGCGACCCGGGTGGGCGCAGTTCTGGTGTTAGACGAAGCCCATTCGACCGGTGTGTTTGGTGACCTGGGGCGAGGTTTGGGGCATAAAGTGGCTCATTTTCCTAACGTCCTGTCTTTGCACACCTGTGGCAAGGCACTTGGAGCATCGGGCGCCTTGATCTGCGGCGCCTCCGCTCTGATCGAAACCCTGATCAACAAAGCACGTGCCTTTATTTATGCAACGGCTCCATCACCTCTGAATGCGGCCTTGGTGCGCGCTGCCTTGTCAGAACTGTTGCACAATCCCATGCGTCAGGATCAGCTGTGGAGCGCAATCCATCATGCTCATAGCGAGGCTGAAACTCACTGTGGCCTGAGCGGGTTTCAAAGTCAGATCCTTCCCATTATCATCGGTGACGACAAACGTACCATGGCTATAGCCATCGCTCTGCAGGACCGCGGCTATGACATTCGCGGAATCCGCCCCCCCACTGTTCCGCGCCGTACTTCGCGGTTGCGAATTTCGGTGACATTGAACACGTCAAAGCAGGTGATTTCAGCTCTGTTCGCTGATCTCGCCAAGGAACTGGAGGCCGCGACATGAGCGCTATTGTTGTCACAGGCACCGATACTGAGATCGGCAAAACCGTGTTTTCCGCTGGCCTAACCGCCGCGCTCAACGCCACATATTGGAAACCAGTGCAATCGGGGCAGGAAGAGGAAACCGACAGCCAGATTGTCACCCGCCTGTCTGGTCGCCCGTCCTTGCCCGAGGGCTATCTGCTGCAACTGCCTGCTTCGCCACATCTGTCGGCCGAGGCCGAAGGCGTCGAAATTGATCCCGACTCTCTGGACCTGCCACAGGTGGACGGCGTTCTGGTTGCCGAAGGTGCCGGTGGCTTGATGGTGCCGCTGAACCGCGAGGTTCTGTATCTGGATCTCTTTGCCCGTTGGGGCGCGCCTGTGATCCTTTGTGCCCGCACACAGTTGGGTACGATCAACCACACCTTGCTGTCCTTGCAGGCCCTACGTGGCGGGGGTTGCGACGTGATCGGCGTAGCCTTTATTGGTGAGGCAGAAGACGCGGTAGAAGAGACCATTTGCCAATTCGGCAAAGTCGCGCATCTGGGACGCTTACCGATGATCGAGGGATTGAACAACGCAACAGAAGCGCCTGATCTTGGGGAGGTGCAAAGCGCCTTCCCAGGGGGAAGGTCAGGCGCGGACCAGCCTAGCGGCCGGTCTGAAGAGCTGCATCAAGCCTTCGCCAAACACATCGACCTCGACACGATCAAAAAGGCGATCCTGCCATGAGCGCATCTGACCTAACCCAGCTGGAATTCGATCAACAGCACCTTTGGCATCCCTATACTAACGTCACGCAACCGGGGCCGACCTTTATGGTGAAAGAGTCGCAGGGTGTTCACCTGTCACTGGATGACGGCTGCCAATTGATCGATGCAATGTCGTCTTGGTGGTGCATGATGCATGGGCATCGTAACCCACGGGTTACCCAGGCGATGCACGACCAGCTGGACAAGCTGCCACATGTGATGTTCGGCGGGTTGACCCATGACCCGGCAATCAACCTTGGTCGCAAGTTGCTCGAGATTACGCCAGAGAACCTGACGCGAATATTCTATTGTGACAGCGGCTCGGTCTCGGTCGAGGTGGCGATGAAAATGGCCGTTCAATATCAACACGCTATGGGATTCCCAGGGCGATCTCAATTCGCCACCGTGCGATCCGGCTATCACGGTGACACATGGAAGGCGATGAGCGTCTGTGACCCTGACACCGGCATGCACCACCTGTTCCAAGGTGCGCTAAGTGTGCAGCATTTTGTCAACCGTCCACCGATCTGCCTGAACGAAGATTGGAATGATGATCCGGCGAAAAATGGTTTGGCAGATCTGCGCCGCCTGCTTGAAACGAACAAGGACAAGATTGCAGGGTTCATCCTTGAACCCGTGGTGCAGGGAACTGGTGGGATGTATTTCTACCATCCCGAATACCTGAACCAAGCTCGCGCGATCTGCGATGAGCTGGGCATCTTGCTGATTTTTGACGAGATCGCCACAGGTTTTGGCCGCACCGGTGAAATGTTTGCCACCGACTTCTGCACCATCGAGCCGGATATCATCAGCCTGGGCAAGGGTCTGACCGCTGGGCATATCTCCTTCGCATGTACCATGACCAACGATCGTGTGGCGGAAGGTATCGGCGGCGGCAATCCCGGTATCTTTATGCATGGTCCCACCTATATGGCGAACCCGTTGGCCTGCGTTGCAGCACTGGCCTCGCTGGAACTGCTGACCGAACAGGACACGCGCGCAACCGTTTCTGGCATTGCGGACCAAATGACAACTGAACTGGCCCCTGCGCAAGCATTACCCAATGTGGCGGATGTCAGGGTTCTGGGGGCAATTGGGGTGATTGAAATGAAGCACCGTGTTTCAGCCGATCAGGCCCATGGCTTGGCCCGTGAGATGGGCGTGTTCCTGCGACCCTTTGGCAAAAATGTCTATACCATGCCGCCCTTTATCACCACGCCCAACCAGTTGACCCAGATCACCGACGGCATGTTGCGATTGGCACGAGAACTGTAATGGACTTTCGCTGGTTAAAGAGAGAGTATGAGGCCGAAGCCATTGTCGTCTTTGGCGGTTGGGCGGTTGGTTCGCAAGTGTTCGACCACCTGACCGGCCCATACGACGTTCTCTTTGCTAGCGACTTTCGTGACCTTAATGCCGATCTGCCGGACCTGACCGCATATGACAGGATCAACCTGGTCGCTTGGTCCTTTGGCGTAGTGGCTTATGCCCATTGGCAGCAGGGACGTGCCGATCCTTTTGGCCACAAGGTTGCTGTGAACGGCACATTGACGCCAGTTGACCGGATGACTGGCGTGCCGCCCGTGGCTATGAGCAAAACGATTGAAACCTTAAGTCAGGAGACCTACCAGCTGTTCTTGGCCCGTGCTTTCAACAAACGTCAGCAAAATGTTCCGATTGACTGCGTTGCCCGTCGCGAAGAATTGTGTGAAATTGAAGCCCGTGGCGATGCGCAGGGGATAGAGTTTGATCTTGTCTGGATCAGCGACGCCGACAAGATTTTTCCAACGGCCAATCAAAAACGTGCTTGGCCAGACGGATGGTCCCGACAGGTTTCCGCTCCTCATGCTCCATTCGGACATTTTTCAAATTGGCAGGAGTTATTGTCTTGAGAGACAACATGACCTCAAATTTGAACCAAAACCGGGTGCGGCAAAGTTTTCGCCGCGGGCTGAGCAGTTACCACATGGGTGCTACGGCACAGGCAAAGATTGCTACCAATCTGGTGCAGATGCTGCGTGAACAAGGTGCTCCAGCCCGGTTTGAAAATGTTCTTGAGTTTGGCTGTGGCACAGGACATTTAACGCGGCCGCTGATTGAGAATTTCGATATTCACCACCTGTCTCTGAATGATCTGGTGGCTGAGGCCGTGTCTGGGTTAAGCGTGCTGACTTCGGATCGGGCTGAGAGAACAGATTTCACTTTTGGCCCAATAGAAACAGTGCCGCTTCCCAAAGAATTAGACTTGATCGCTTCTGCTTCCACTGTTCAATGGGTCAGTGATGTTCCAGCATTGATGGCGCGACTGGTCGCCCGGCTATGTCCCGGAGGTTGGCTAGCTGTTTCAGGATTTGGCAGAGCCCAGTTTCACGAGTTACGAAATCTAGGATCAGACGCTGCTGCGCCAAGCTATCATGATGCCCAAGATTGGCCTGCATTGCTGCCTCGCGATGTCGAGCTGATGCATGTAGCGCAAGAACCGATGGTTCTGCAGTTTGACAGCGCTGTTGAGCTGTTGCGTCACCTGAGGAAAACTGGTGTCAACGCCCAGGCTTCACAACGTTGGAGCCGCGGGCGGCTGGGGGAATTTGAAACCGCTTATCGGGATCAGTTTGGTCAGGATGGAAAGTTGCCATTGACCTATGATCCAGTCTACATGATCGCCAAGAAATGCCGCTAACCGGATTTCACGATTAGAGGAAACGAATTCCAAGCAGTGTAGTTTACTACTGTCTCTTCTTCCTGAAGGGGTCGGATGTGGCAAACGGGTCCGAACTGCCATTCAAAGCTTCGAGGTAAGACCTTTGGCAGGCCACCACCTCATTGAAGGCCTTGCGAGATCCGCGAAGGGTGTACCGACCCAGAGGACTGTTGCCAAAGCTCCAAGTCATAGAACCTTTGCGTTGGAATTCATCAATGAACAAACCTGCTTGATCTGAATTGGCATCGATCAACATGTTTAACCCCGGAAACCCGTCGACCTGAATGCCATCCATCGCCAGTGTCCATGGGCTCTCATTGCCAAATTTGGCCGTGATCGAATATTCACTGCCGTTTTCGATTGATCTCCATCGATTGTCCAGCAGGGTGATGTCTAGGCTGAGGTTGCCACCGGTATTGTCAAAACCGATAAAAAAGGCGGTGTCTTCTTCGAATAGGGCAAAGGCCTGACAGCCTTCGGAACTGGGATAGAAAGAAACATCCCAACCGCCTACAGTTTTCCAGTCGATTGTGTCGGCGGCAGTACTGCTACCAATACTAAATAGTGCGCCGATGAAGCCGAGACGCAGTGCAGATGGAATCGAATAACTGGTTGTCATGTATACCCCCTGATTATCCCTGTCTTTAATAATATTGCGTTTTTGCTGCCTGCCAACTGTTAGGCTCTAGGTTGGGAGCCTTTTGCTGTGGATACAGCAGTTAATCTGAGTTCAAGGATTCTGGAGGTCGGCAGATTTAGCGGAGAAGACAGGTTAAATCTTGATCGTTCGCATCAAAAATTGAACGGTGGAACAAAAAATGGAGAAATGAGCCGCAATTGCTCGACAAAGTGTCGTTATCTGGTCAAGCACTAAGAGGCACACCGGTCAATCTGATGGTGAGACTCATCCTGATCGGGACAAAAAAACAGATTGCGGATCCAGTGGCCTTTTCAAGCTACGAAAGTTCAGATTCCAATTAGAATGCCGGTCTGTTCACGGGCGGGCGCAGAACAACAACACTGGGAGTAGATTTATGAAGATGACGAGATATGCGGCGACGCTTGGAGCGGCCACATTTGCGGTAACAACCGGAATGGTACAAGCGGCTGATCTGGGCGCGGTGGACAAGCCCATCCGCCTGGCGGTCAACGAATGGACCGGACAGCACGTTACCACTCATATCGCTGGTGAAATGCTAAAGGCGGCTGGCTATAAGGTTGAATACGTCTCGGCTGGCATGATGAACCAGTTCCAGGCGATTGCGGATGGCGACATCCACGCAACGCTGGAAATCTGGTCTTCGAACGTATCCGATGACTATGCTAAGAAAATTGGTGAAGGCACTGTGGTAGAGCTGGGTGATCTGGAATTGGCCGCCCGCGAAGGTATCGCCTATCCAGCACACGTGGGTGAGCTGTGCCCAGGTCTGCCAGCATGGGAAGCCTTAAAGGACTGCGCGCCGCTGTTTGCCTCGGCTGAAACACTGCCAGCAGGTCGTTTGGTTGACTACCCCGCTGATTGGGGCACACCGGGTGCTGACCGTATGACAGGCCTGGACCTGCCGTTCAAAGCTGTGCCTGCCGGTTCCGAGGCTGCTCTGATTGTTGAACTGCGCGCCGCAACCGAGCGTAAGACACCATTGCTGGTTACCTTCTGGCAGCCACACTGGGCGATGTCGGCCTATGATGTGAAATTTGTTGATCTGCCAGCCGGTGAAGATGCCTGTTTCTCAGATCCAGCTTGGGGCCCGAACCCCAATGCGATCAATGACTGTGACTTTGCCGCTTCGCGCATCTTTAAGGCTGGTTGGTCCGGTCTGGCTGAAACATGGCCTGCTGCCAGCGAAATCCTGTCAAACTACACCCTTGCTGTCGAAGATCAGCAGCCGATGATGGGTGCCGTCGACGTAGACGGTGGCAAGGTCGAAGAAGTGGTTGCTGCCTGGATGGCCGAGAACGAGGCCACATGGCGTCCGGTTGTCGAAGCAGCCACCAAGTAAGCTGACGGTCGTGAACGATAAGCCTCAGGCTGCCATCTCCTGCCAGAATGTCTGGCAGGTGTTTGGCCCCAACGCAGACAGCGCCTTATCAGAGGCGCTGTCTGTCCATTCCGAACCCGAAGCCGCCGCAGCTGCGCTGCGTGAAAAAGGGCTGATCCCCGCGGTGCAGGACGCCAATTTTGAGGTGGCCGAAGGCGAGCTATTTGTCATCATGGGGCTGTCCGGTTCGGGCAAGTCTACCCTGATCCGCTGTATCTCGCATTTGTTGCATGCGACCCATGGCGAAATCCGCATTGACGGTGAAAACATTGTTGAGGCAACGCCTGATCGGCTAATCGAGCTGCGGCGCAAAAAGCTGGGCATGGTGTTCCAGCATTTTGGTTTGTTCCCGCATATGAGCGTGATCGACAACGTGGCCTATCCGCTGCGCGTGCAGGGCGTGAAACGCAAGGCGCGTTTGGAAAAGGCCCAGAAAGTTATCGAACTGGTTGGTCTGACTGGGCGCGAGACGCACCATCCGCGTGAACTGTCCGGTGGTCAGCGTCAGCGCGTTGGCATTGCCCGTTCGCTGGTGACCGATTGTTCTGTCTGGTTCCTTGATGAGCCGTTTTCGGCGCTTGATCCGCTGATCCGTCGGCAGTTGCAGGATGAGTTCCTGCAAATTCAGGCTGAGCTGAAAACGACGATCGTATTCATCACCCATGACATCAATGAGGCGCTGAAACTGGCCGACCGCATCGCCATCATGCGCGATGGTAAGGTTGTACAGATTGGCACGCCATCGGACATTATCCTGAACCCGGTTGATGACTATGTGCGCGAGTTTTCCAAGGATGTGGCCAAGGGGCGCCATGCCCATGTCGCCTCGGTGATGGAACCCGGCGAGGGGCATGTCTATGGTGCTGATGATCCGGGGTTGCGCGTAGATATGACGCTGGATGCTGCATTGGCGCGGTGTATGGACCTGTATGAACCGGTTCCGGTACGCGCCGAAGATGGCACGTTGTTGGGTGTTGTGAACCCAGCTAATCTGGCTGCTGCCCTGCATGTGGAAGCTGGGTGATGGCGGGTCTTAGCAAGGGAAGCCTTGCCGCATTGGTGGCCCTGGTCGTGGGTGCATTGTGCCTGCTGCTGGAAACCACGATGCCCTGGCTGGTGACATTCCCCGAGACGTTAGTTGTGCCAGCAACCGAATGGGTTGGCGCTGCCATGACCTGGCTGTTGCAACTGCTTAAGCCAATTGCACGGGCGTTCTCGGCGCTGATGTCCTATCCGATGGAGGCCACCAATCTAGTATTGGGGAGCTCGCCTTGGATCTTGGTGATTGCGGTGGTGACAGCCATTGGCTGGATGCTAGGCGGTGTGTCGATGGCGCTGATGGCCGTTGTGGGGTTGGGCTTTGTGCTGGCTTCGGGCTATTGGCATGAAAGTATGAACACCCTGTCGCTGGTAGCGGTTTCGGTTCCTTTGGCGTTGATCGTCGGCGGTGGCATCGGTGTGTTGGCCAATGAATACCCGCGTTTTCGCAAACCGGTGCAGGCGATGCTGGACATCATGCAGACGGTGCCGACCTTTGCCTATCTGACGCCGTTGTTGGTGCTGTTTGGCTTTGGTCCTGTGGTGGGGCTGATTGCCAGTGCGATCTATGCTGCGCCACCGATGGCGCGCAATGTGCTGCTGGGACTGGAACGGATTGAACCAGAGATCAAAGAAGCCGCGATCATGGCCGGGGGAACCCGGTTGCAGCAGCTGTTTCAAGTCGAGATCCCCTCGGCAGCGACGCAGATTTTGGTGGGGGTCAACCAATGTCTGATGGCGGCGCTTTCGATGGTGATCATCGCGGCTGTGATCGGTGGCTTTGATGACATCGGCTGGGAAGTTCTGCTGACCATGCGCAAGGCGCAGTTTGGTCCGGCGTTGATGGCTGGCTTGGTCATTGTGGTGTTTGCTGTGATCATTGACCGGATGAGCGGTACCTTGGCGCAGGACAATCGCAAACGCTATGATGCACGGGTCGCCTGGGGCATTCTGGCGGTTGGTGTTGTCGCCAGTGCAGTCACTTGGAACAGCCTGCCGAATCCATCCGAGTATTCAGCCTTTGATGGCGCAGTTAATGCGGTGGATGCGGGGCTAAGCGCCTTTACCACGGCCAATTGGCAATGGTTGGCGGCCATCAAAAACAACGTGCTGTATTTTGGGTTGCTGCCGCTGCGTATTGGTCTGGATGAGGCCGTTCTGCCGTTCACCTGGGGGTTCCAGTGGACAACGCAATGGAGCATGGGACTGTTCGCTGTTGGTGCGGTTGCCGGACTGGTTCTGGCGCTGCGCGGGCAAGTGACATGGGGAATCATGACATTGATCTTCGTTGGGATGCTGGAAACTGGGATCACCAATCTGCCATGGCCGTTTGTTCTTGTCGGAGTCGCATCCCTAGGCTGGGTGGCATCGGGGCATGGGCTTGCGGTTCTGTCGGTCGGGTTGCTGTTGACTATTCTGCTGTCGGGGCTGTGGGATCGTGCGATGTTGTCGCTGTACCTAAGCGGCGCTGCGGTGTTTGCCTGTGCGATCGCTGGGGGCGGTATCGGTTTGCTGTGTGCGGTGTCACCTATGGCGTGGCGGATCATCCGGCCGATTTGTGACATGTTGCAGACCATTCCGTTGTTTGTCTTCCTGATCCCTGTGCTGATGGTGTTTCAGATTGGCGAGTTCTCGGCGTTTCTGGCGATCATCGCTTATGCCATCGTGCCGATGATCCGCTACAGCCGTCATGGGCTGACCGAGACCCCGGACGAGATGATCGAGGCAGCAATTGCATCTGGAGCCACTACTTGGCAGATCCTGCGCGATGTGCGTGCGCCCTATGCGGCGCCGACCATCCTGTTGGGGTTGAACCAGACTATTCTGTATGCCTTTGCAATGCTGGTGATCGCCGCGCTGATCGGTACCACCGGTTTGGGTCAGTTGATCTATCTGGCGCTGGGTCAGGCAGATGTGGGTCTTGGAATCTCTGCAGGTGCTGCCATGGCAATTCTGGCATTAATTGCCGACCGCATGGTTCAGGGCTTTGCCGAGGAACGGCGTAAGGTGCTGGGACTGTAACTAAAACTTGGTTTGGCCTGGCAGTGCCGGGCCGCACCTGACCTTTCCGTCAAACCAAAAGTTTGCCTGCAGCAATACGGGAAAGCGCTTTGCACCTCCTCAAGGTCAAGCGCGCTCCTCATTTGGTGGACGATGCTATTGGCTTGGCCTACACATTCTCTCAGCTTTCAGAATTTCCGGAAATTGAGATGACAGACTGGCTCGAATTCATTGCAGCACTGACCCTGTTCATGGTTAGCCACATGTTCCCTGTGCGCCCGCCGATGCGACCCTGGCTGATCGCGCGGTTGGGAACAAAAGGGTACTTCATATCCTATTCCTTTCTATCGTTACTGGTTCTAGGATGGCTGATCGTGGCCGCTGCGCGCGCACCCTTTGTCGCTGTGCTGCCTCAATGGGAAATCTTTCGCTGGGCGCCGCTGGTGGCGATGCCGCTGGCCTGTCTGATCGCTGTGGGCGGCATGATGGCGCAGAATCCGCTTAGCTTTGGTGGTTTGGGTAAACAGCCTTTTGACCCTGATAGACCCGGCGTGCTGGCCACTACTCGGCATCCGCTGTTAGCGGCGATGGCCCTGTGGGCAGTGGCACATGTGTTGGCCAACGGCGATTTGGCGCATGTAATCCTATTTGGTTTGTTTGCGGGCTTTGCTGTGATGGGCATGTTCCTGATCGACCGTCGTAAACAGCGACAATTAGGGCAGGGCGAGTGGCAACGTTTAGCCCGGGGCACTGCACGGCTAAATCTGATACGGTTGCCGCTATCGCCATTGCCGTTGGTCCTCGCAGGAAGTGTCATGTTAGTGTTGATTCTCCTGCACGAGCCGGTCATCGGCTATGTGCCGCTGCCCTGGTAGTGCTTGAAAACGATGCGTGGTACTGCCGCTACTGGTCGGGGTGCGATAAAAGGTTTATCCGTGCCCTCACCGAAGTAAGAAAGAGATATGTGATGCATCTGGCCTACGTGATGACCCAAGACCGCGGCGCAACCGATCGGCTGTTAAGCGCGTTGGCAGAACACCTCCAAGCGCAGGGGACTTCCATTGCCGGAATTGTACAGACCAACACAGAATGCCACGATGACGCGTTGTGTGACATGGATGTTCGCGTTCTGCCAAAAGGGGAAACCATTCGTATTTCGCAGTCGTTAGGGCCGCAGGCTCGTGGTTGTCGATTGGACCCGGCTGCGCTGGAGCATGCCGTTGCACAGGTCACGAATTCACTACATGCCACACCTCTACCCGAGGTGCTGATTGTCAATAAATTTGGCAAGCACGAGGCCGATGGCCGCGGAATGCGCCCGGTAATCGGAGAAGCAATGGCATTGGGAATTCCGGTTGTGTCTGGTGTCAATAAAATGAATGTCGACGCGTTTAAAGAGTTCTCGGACGGTCTGGCCGTTGCTGTCGAGCCCAGTGTTGAGGCTCTGATCAACTGGCTGACCACTGCGCAGCAGCCAGAGATCTAAAGAAAAGTCTGAAGCGAGTTTGAGCAATGGCTTTGTTCGTCGACCAAGCCATAGATAGCAATCATGGATGGTTAGGGTTGGCTTTGAGTTTTGTTGCGGAAATTCTTTTGGGTGGGGCCATACGCCTGCCGGGCGTCGCTAGAGTGTTTCGACCTTCAGTCGCAGATCCAGCCTGAGGTCAAGCTCAGCATGGTATTTGAGAAGGGGCAGGCTATCCTCGAACAATAGAGCCTGCAGGAGCGCTTGGGGCGGCGTGGCTGGAGCACTTTCCCGCAACGCCTAGTTACTTGCTAGGGCGATAGTTTCGTCGCTGAGGTCTGGGAAGCGATATACAACATTGGTAAATACACAAAGGCTTGCCCAAGCCGCATCGAAACCCGCGCCAAGTTAGCGACACCAACTTTAGCGATCATTTACAGTATTTGAGAGCCATAGTTTCAGGTTGTAGTTCGGTGATTGTACCTAAGTATCTTCTAAACTCTGCATTATCCGTGTGGCTGACGCGTGACTAATTGGCCCGTGAGTACACACGTCAAAGTATCCTTCTTGCCTGCTGAACCTGAGGATTGCCCGGAGCGTAGAACGGGTGGCCAGTCCATTTACATACCCGGAATACATCCCTCGCGACTTGAGTTGTCGTTGTAGTACGAAAACATAAGCCCGTGGTTCAATTGATCTAAGCCTCAGGGCTCCCTTGGCGAGGCCTACTGTGTCTAACCCTTCGAGGTATTCCGCTGACGCTAGCCGTGAGATCTAATGATAAGCGCTTAGATAGATCAACGCTGTAGGAGAAGTGGTGGGCGACCCTGGAATCGAACCAGGCGTGCGTCTCCGCGAGGGAGTTACAGTCCCCTGCCACACCTTGCGGCCTGTCGCCCACTATCAGGTGACTGTTGCACCTGATGTGGGGCGTGACTACAAGCGCACCAACGGAGCGTCAACAGGAAAATCACTGGTTTTTCAGGATGGCTCAAAATTCCTTTTTGCCGGAGAGCAAGATGACCAAAAAACCTAAGTGGGTAGTTGAAAAAGAACAGTCCAAAAAGGCCGCAGCTGCAGAAACCGTCTGGCTGTTCGGCCTTCATGCAGTGCGTGATGCGCTGCTGAACCCAAAGCGCCAGAAATTGCGATTGATGGTGACGCTGAACGCCCAGACTAAATTGGCGGATGCAATCGCCGAATCTGGAATTGAGGCGGAATTGGTTGACCCTCGCAAGTTCAAGGCGCCGATTGATCCGAACTCAGTCCACCAGGGGGCGGTGCTGGAAGTGAAACCGTTACATTGGGGCAGCCTAGCTGAAAATTGCATCGGCGCCGAGGTGCCAAGGGTGCTTCTGCTGGACCGGGTGACCGATCCGCACAACGTTGGCGCAATTCTGAGAACTGCTGAAGTTCTGGGAGCCAGCGCGGTGATTGGAACCCGGCATCACTCAGCACCTGAAACCGGTGCTCTGGCCAAAACCGCCAGCGGTGCTCTGGAACGCCAGCCCTATCTGCGCATGCGCAACCTTTCGGATACAATTGTTGAACTACAGAACATGGGTTTCATCGTACTAGGCCTGGATGGCGAGGCCGAACAGACAGTCGAGGCGTCCTTGGAAGGGCGACGGGATCGCCCGGTGGCACTGGTGTTGGGGGCCGAGGGGCCTGGGTTGCGGCAAAAGACCAAGGAAACAGTGGACCAGCTGGTCAAAATCGACGCGGCTGGTGAATTTGGATCGCTGAACGTCTCGAACGCGGCGGCACTGGCGCTCTACGCATCTGTGGCGCGGTAACGTGCTTTTGATGCTCTGTTACGTCGTGTTCACAACTGCGTATCGCGCCTAGGCAGGGTGGGATTGATCCGGCACATTGGTGCAATCCCGCCGCTTGGCGATGCCTTTTCTTGATGGAGTCTTCTTTGCTACAGCGTTTTGCCATTCTGACCCTTTTTGCCCTGCTGTTTCAGCTGCCAGATCGTGCCTACGCGGATCAGCCGATGTTCCATGCAGAACAGGGCGTGGCAATTGGTGGCTATGATACCGTGGCGTTTTTTGTCGAAGGGCAGGCAATCAAGGGGCACAGAAAATTCGCAGTCATGTGGAAAGGTGCAGTTTGGCACTTTGTAACTAAAGACAATCAGATAAGTTTCGAAGCTGATCCTCGTGCCTATGCTCCTCGTTTTGGCGGTTACTGTGCGTTTGCTGTGTCACAGGGATATTTGATGTCGGGAAGTCCCGAATCCTGGCAGATCATCGGTGGGGAGTTGTTCTTGCTGTATGGCCCTGGCGTGCATCAAATTTGGCAATATCAATCCACAGAACTGATTTCGCAGGCACGAGACAACTGGCCTTCTGTTCTGAAGCAATAAACCGGATTGCTCACGAAACCGCGATCTGACCTTTCAATTGCGTGTTATCACCCCATATCAGTGTTGTGACTGCGGCGCGGAACCACCGCAGATCTTATTTCACTGTCCCTCGTTCCAGACCTTGCGCCCGGGCCCAGACCTGGGCGCTTTTTTATGGGCTTCCCTTTCTCGATCTCACGCGTAGGGTGCCGCTATGACTAATTATAGCGATCCGTTCCTAAAAGATATCCTGCACCGCACCAAGACGGTGGCAGTGGTTGGTGTCTCGATGAACCCTGTGCGCCCAAGCTATTATGTAGCGCGGTATCTGGGCCTGAAGGGTTATCATGTAATTCCGGTTAATCCTCGCCATGCGGGTGAGCAGCTGTTCGGCCAGGTGGTGCAGGAGAGCCTGACTGCGATAGAAGGGCCGGTGGATATGGTGGATATCTTTCGCCGATCTGAGGCGGTGCCGGACATTGTCGACGAAGCGCTGGCAGTTCTTGCCGACTTGCGGACGATTTGGATGCAGATCGGTGTTGTACATGCTGCAGCGGCAGCAAAAGCAGAGGCTTGTGGGGTCGATGTGGTGCAGAATCTTTGCCCAAAGATCGAATACCAGAGATTACATGGCGAATTGCGCATGGGCGGGTTTGCTACTGGGGTCATCAGTTCAAAACTGTAGAACGTAGGGGGGGCTTTGCCCCCTCGGCCTGCGGCCTCACCCCCAGGATATTTTTGGCTAGATGAAGATCAGGTGTTTGGGCGAGCAGCCTTCTCGTCGATGCCGCTGAGGCCTTGGCGGCGGTCCAGTTCGTTTAGCACATCATCCAATGGCACATCGCGAGCCGCGAGCATCACCAAGAAGTGGTAAAGCACATCGGCGCCTTCGGATGTGAGTTTTTCGCGGTTGCCTTTGACGGCTTCGATGATGGCCTCGATGGCTTCTTCACCAAATTTCTCAGCGCATTTTTCCGGGCCCTTGGCGAGCAGTTTTGCGGTCCAGCTGCTAGAGGGATCAGCGCCCTTGCGGGCCTCAATCGTGGCGGCGAGGTCGTGGAGAAGGGTCATTGGCGTATGTGCTCCAGTCGGCTTTCATTCATTAAAACAGCGTCAACGCAGGCCCAGAGCTGCGGTGCATAATCGCTGTTTAAAACATCATCTCGATTGAGCGGAGTGAACATGGAAATTTCTTTTTGTTCTTCGGCAGACCAGTCCATCAAAGAGCACCCGCCGTCGTCGCCCTGATGCACTGCAATACGCGTAGCCCATCGGTGGCTTTGGGGGGCATCTTCCCCCCAGTCGCCTGTGTCGATGGTAATGTGCATCGGAATGTCTGGGTGTGCATCAGACCAGAGGGCAGTGTACCATGAATGAAACGAGTTAAGGTGCAGGACATTTCCTGTAACCTCTGTTGTAGAGGAACCGCAACAATCGCAGGGCGTGTCTGTGCGCTCTTCTTCCTCCAAAGAACAGTCTTGCCACCGCACTAGGTGAGCCTCATCGGGATACCGGCGGCCTGCATATGGGCCTTGGCCTCGGCGATGGTGTAATCGCCAAAATGGAAGATCGAGGCGGCGAGCACGGCGCTGGCGCCGCCTTTGGTGACGCCTTCGACCAGATGGTCGAGGTTGCCGACACCGCCGGAGGCGATGACTGGAACGCTGACAGCGTCTGAAATGGCGCGGGTCAGGGGCAGGTTGAATCCTGCCTTGGTGCCGTCGCGGTCCATCGAGGTGAGCAGGATCTCTCCGGCGCCTTTGGCGACCACGGTTTTGGCAAATTCCACAGCGTCGATGCCGGTTTCGCGGCGGCCACCGTGGGTGAAGATCTCCCACTTTCCGGGCGAGACGGTTTTGGCGTCAATGGCGCAGACGATGCATTGGCTGCCAAACTGATCAGCGGCCTGGGCGATGACGTCGGGATTGGCCACGGCGGCAGAGTTGAACGAGACCTTGTCTGCGCCAGCCAACAGCAGGGCACGCACATCTTCCTTGGTGCGGACACCTCCACCTACGGTCAGTGGGATGTAACATTGCTCGGCGGTGCGGCGCACCACGTCGAACATGGTGCCGCGGTTTTCCTCGGTGGCCATGATGTCGAGGAAGCAGAGTTCATCGGCCCCGGCGGCGTCATAGGCCTTGGCGCTCTCAACGGGATCACCGGCATCACGTAGGCCAACAAAATTGACGCCTTTGACCACACGGCCATCAGCGACGTCGAGACAGGGAATGATACGGGTTTTCAGCATGGTTCGCCTCTGGTTACGGCGCATTCATAGAGGGTTGTCTGGTGGATTTCCAGTGCTCAGGTAAAGGTGTTGAACAGGCCCAGAAGGGCGGCGTAGCGCAGGGTTTTGGAGGCGGTGACGAGGATCAGGAAGGTGAGCCAGTGCATGCGCATGACACCGGCGGCAACGGTGATGGGGTCGCCAACAATGGGGAGCCATGCGCCTAGAACTGACCATTGGCCCCAGCGGGTGAACCAGTTTTGCGCCTTGGCCAGATGTTTGGGCGATACCGGAAACCAGCGGCGGGTTTGGAAGTGCAGGGCGTAGCGGCCCAGGGCGTAGTTGACCAATGAGCCGAGGATGTTGCCGACGCTGGCTACGGCAAGCAGGATGAGAGCGGCATAGGTGCCTTCGTTCGCCAGCCACAGCAACGCCGCCTCAGATCCGCCGGGTAAGAGCGTGGCGGCAGAGAAGGAGACCAGGAACAGGCCTGGCAGGGACCAGATCATGTGGCCGTTCGGTCGGGGCGCCAGATTTGGCTGACGGCATTGCGCACGATCAGCACGTGAAACGGCATGATCACGGCGAGATAGATACGGCCCAGCCAGTTGTTGCGATGCACCCAAGTGGCGCAGTAAGCCTGCGTTCCTGTTGTCAGGATTGAGATGCGGAAGTTCAGGTGGGAATCATCAACGCCAAGAATGATTTCATTTTCATTGCGCTGGTCGATGGGGAAGGGGCCGATCTTTTCGCCATCGTCGAACTCATTTTTTAGTCCCAGTGGAGCCACGAGAATATTGCGCAGGCGGAGCAAGGTCTTGGCCCACCGGGGAAAGGCCATGGCGCGGGCGGCGGCTTGATCGACCGAGAGATCGGTTGCGCAGGTGTAGCAATCTACGAAGTCTCCCTGTTGCATATAGCTATGCAGCAGGGAGTGTGTCGGCAGTTCGGTTTTGCTGGTGCGTGACATGGGTCAGGCTTTGAGCACCGACAGGGCCTGTGCCAGATCAATTGCACCATCATAGAGCGCGCGGCCGGAGATGGCGCCGTTCAGATCGGCGCCACAGGATTTCAGCGCGCGCAGGTCGTCGAGCGACGAAACACCACCAGACGCAATCACCGGGATTGAGACGGCATTGGCCAGATCAGCGGTGGCGCTGACGTTGGGGCCCTTCATGGCGCCGTCGCGCATGATGTCGGTGTAGATGATGGCGGCCACACCTGCGTCTTCGAACGATTTGGCCAGATCTGTGACCATGACGTTGGTTTCCTCGGCCCAGCCTTTGGTGGCGACCTTGCCGTTGCGGGCGTCAATGCCGACGGCAACCTTGCCCGGGAACTCGCGGGCGGCTTCGCGGACCAGATTGGCGTTTTCGACCGCAACGGTGCCAAGGATCACACGGGCGAGGCCCTTGGTGATCCAGGCCTCAATTGTGGCCATGTCGCGGATGCCACCGCCCAGTTGGGCAGGGACCTTGGTTTGCTTCAGGATTTCCTCGACCGGGGCGGCATTGACCGGCTCGCCGGCAAAGGCGCCGTTCAGGTCTACCAGATGCAGCCACTCGCAGCCAGCCTCTACAAACTCCAACGCCTGAGCGGCAGGATTGTCGTTGAACACGGTGGTTTTGTCCATGTCGCCATGCAGCAGCCGCACGGCCTGGCCGTCTTTGAGGTCGATGGCGGGGTAGAGGATCATGGCGGTGCCTTTCAGGAGTGCTCGGCAGTGTTTTGCACAAGCGTGGCCAGGAATGCAACGCGACCCCAAGTCAACCTTGCTTGAAATTGACGGACTGGGTCACTGTGACGCCATCAAAGGGAGGAAGTGAGATGAATAGATGGGTAGTTGGGCTGGCGATGGGGCTGGGGCTGGCTGGTGTGGCCTCGGCAGATCCGGTGGCGGGTGTCTGGCGGACAGCACCGGGTGAAACTGGTGGCTATTTGCATGTGAATATTGCCCTCTGCGGCAGCGCGATCTGCGGCAGAATCGATTCCGCATATGACAAGTCGGGTACGGTTCAGAGCGATTATGAGCATTTGGGCAAGAAAATGCTGTGGGATATGAGTGGTGATACTGAGGGGTACTACAGCGGTGGTAAGATCTGGGCGCCAGACGCAGACAAGACCTACGCATCGAAGATGTCGTTAAGTGGCAATACTCTTGAGGTCAAAGGATGCGTCGCGGGGGGATTGATCTGTCGCGGTCAGGACTGGACGCGAATTAAGTGACTTAGGGCTTACAGCAGGCCCAATTGCACCGGGATCGGGACAAACCCGCGTTTGACCTGCCTGTCGCGGTGGTTTTCAACGGTGCTCAGCGCCTCGGCATAACTGCCGAGGTACAGGCGTTTTTGCTGTCCGCCCGGGGCGCCAAGAGGGCCTGCAATCCGTTCCACGCACCAATCACCAAACAACGTCTGATACAGGCTCAGCACGCAATAGCGATGCTGACCCTGATGGTGGTCGAATTTTTCGAGACGGATCTGCAAGGGCTGGACCTGATTTGAAAGCGTCTGGCCGGTATGCCCTTAACTGCTTGGAGTGTCCATTACTTGCCTTCGCTAGGGCTAAACCTCGCCAGTATATTCGCCGCGGGCTGGGTAGTCGTTGGCGATGGCGAAATCCAGTGCCCCAACCAACTCCGAGAAATGTGGTCGCACGAATGGCATGGTTTGGACCGAGCCATAGTACAGCGACTGGTCCGGGCTGACCATGAATAGGCCGGGTTCGGCAAACAGGGCGGGTTCTTCGATCCCAATCGAGGTTTTCCCGCGTGAGGTCGAAATATAAAGCCCCCAGTCCTTGGCCACGCTCAGTGGCAGGTCATAGCCAAAACGCAGCGATTTCGCCTCGATCTTGTCCGCCATGGCGCGGGTGCGTTCTTCGCTGTCGGTGCTGAGCGCGATGCAGCTGACGCCACGTTCAGCAAAATCGGCGACGCGCTTTTCCAGCTCTTTCAGGTAATTGGCGCAGATCGGGCAGTGCAGCCCACGGTAAAAGCAGATCACCGTGCCGCGTTCACTGCCTTCAGTGGTCAGATCGAAAGTGCCGTTGCCGAGGGTCGGAACTGTCAGGTTGGGTGTCTTTTGGCGTGGGATCAGCATTTGGTACTCCTGTTATCTGCTTGATAGTGGTTATGTCAGGCGTTAAGGCTTGGAAAATCCGAAAAAACCGACGAGAAATCCGAAATGGATCGACTGACAACATTGATGGAGCGATTTCACCTGTCGGTGCAGGCGACACCTGTAGAAGAGGCAAACCTGTTGGCCCTAGCCGAATTTGGCGATGACCCCACGCAGTTGGTGTATTTCCCAGCTGGCCTATATCCGGCGGAAATGGGCGGTGACGTGGTTTTGTCGGCGCTGGTGGATTGGTCTGGACATAGCAACCCGTTCTTGGCCGCACTGCCCGAGGTGGTGGATTACGACCTGAGCCAATCCACTGAAGCGCAGGCACTAGTGCGATTGATGATGAATGAGGCGCAGGGTGGACGCTGTGGGGCGCAATCGGTGGTCAACCGGTTAGGCGAAGTGCTGATGGTGCGGCTGTTACGCGAACAGATCGAACGAGGGGCAACTGAGCCGGGGCTGTTGGCGGGCCTGTCGGACGCTCGGCTGAGCCGGGCGATTGTAGCAATGCATGATCATCCGGGTCGTGTCTGGACCACATCAGACCTGGCGCAAGAGGCGGGACTGTCGCTGTCGCGCTTTTCCGAACTGTTCGGGGCCGAGGTGGGCGAAACACCAATGGGATACCTGCGCCGCTGGCGGCTGATTCTGGCGCGGCAGGATCTGCAACGCGGTGATCGGGTTGAGGCGGTGGCGCGGCGCTATGCCTATGGTTCACCCGAGGGGTTCAGCCGTGCGTTTCGCAAGGCTTATGGAGAAGCGCCGGTGGCGTTGCGGCGTGTTGGCTCGAACATGTAGTTTGGTCATGTGGGAAGAGAAAGGGTTTAAGTTCATTACCGCTTAGGTTCTAACTTGCGTCGCGAGGCATAGTAGTAGGTAGCGGTTCAGACCGTTTCCCTTTCTTGTTACCGCGCCGATATTTGCTCTGATACTCCCGTCGCTGCTTGGTCACTTCATACAAAACGATGCCAGAGCTGGTGCCCAAATTTAAGCTCTCGATCATGCCAAACATAGGAATTGCGACACACATTTCGCTTCGTTCTACAGCAACCTCGCTGATGCCGCGCTTCTCGTTTCCAAACCAAACGGCAAGTTTTGTATGAGTTGTGTAATCCCCTTCATTTAGGAAGACATTAACCTTTCCCTTGACGTGCGGGGACGTGACAGCGGAAACAAATCCCTTTTCTTCGAGGTGTTGGAAGCACTCAATCGTGCTGTTGAAACGTTTGACAAAGGTCCATTTCACTGCGGAAACAGATGTCTTTGAAAGCGACTTTCGCTCGCGCATGTCTTGCCAATCTTCGGGCAGCGCATTGCGAGGGTCGACAATATAGACCTTTTCAACGCCAAGAGCGTTTACGTTTCGGATTACTGTTCCAATGTTTTTGATGTCTGTAGGATCTTCAATTACCGCAATTAGGTTCTTGCAACGAAAATCCTAGATTGCGTCAGCGCGCTTACGAACCGAGGCCTTAGATTTTTTGGTTTCCGTGGTATCCATGTTAGCTTTCTACTTATCCAAATTAGGTTCGATGAATGATTTTTATCTATCTGTGCTACATCAAGCCAACGTCGGCTTGAAACAGGAAGTTGGCAACTGGAAGTGGATACAGGTTTCTACTAACCCGCGGTGGCGACAATCTACAGTAAGGTCAGAGCCGGACCGTGGCAGCTAAAGTCCTATGTCGCAATGGACGAAAACTAACTACTCAGGTGCTTTTGATCTAAGGCTTCCAAGTCAAAAAATTCCCGATCATGCGCAGGCCCACGTCTTGGCTTTTCTCGGGGTGGAACTGCATGCCGACCATGGTGTCGCGGCCGATGACGGCGGTGACGTCGCCGCCATAGTCCACATGGGCCAGACGTTCCGCCGCATTGCGGACCTGGAATTGGTAGGAGTGCACAAAATAGGTATGATTACCTGACTTGATGCCATCAAAGATCGCGTGGTCGTTTTCGATGACCAGATTGTTCCAGCCCATGTGCGGTACTTTCAGGCTGCTGTCGCTCGGCGTGATTTTCACCACGTCACCGCCTATCCAGCCGATGCCTGGAGTCTCTTCGTATTCGTGCCCGGTGGTAGCCATCAGCTGCATGCCGACGCAGATGCCCAGAAACGGGCGGCCCTTGTTTTCAACTGCGTCAACCATGGCGTCATAGATACCCTTGTGACCGCGCAGCTCGGACGCGCAGGCCGGAAAGGCGCCGTCGCCGGGCAGAACCAGCCGGTCCGCACGGGCCACAACATCTGCGTCTGAGGTCACGACCACGTCGCCAGCGTTCATTTCCCGCGCCATGCGCTGAAACGCCTTTTCTGCCGAATGCAGGTTTCCGGATTCATAGTCGATGATGGCGGTCAGCATGTGTATGGTCTCTTGTAAGGTCTCTTTCACCTGTCGTGAATGGCGTTAAAGGTCAAGCCTTGGTAGCGTTGCTGACTACCAGTGCGTCAAGCAAAGACACCACTTGATCAAAAGGGCCGCGCGCTTGATGGCTGAGGTCAATCCGGCCAAACCGGCTGGCCATATACAGGTGGGTGTAGCCGTGGATCAGGGACCAGACCTGAGTTTCAATGATCATCGGGTCCTGGCCGGGCTGAACAAAGGGCGCACAGGCTTTGCGTAATACGTCATAGGAAAAGGCAGTGCCGGACTTGAGGTTCGATTCCAGACCCTCCATCGGGGCGGAGCTGAAAATCAGGTCAAACAATGCCGGGTTATCAATGGCAAAGTTAAGGTAGCCGCTGCAGATGGCCTTGAGGTGGTCAAGTTCGCTTTGATTTTCGGTGCCACTGGCATTGAGCATGGACAGACGAAATAAGCGAAACCCTTCCTGGGCAATGGCACCGCGCAATCCGCTGATTCCATCAAAATGATGGGCCGGGGCTGCGTGTGATACGCCAGCCCGTGCCGCGCACTTTCGGAGAGTTAGCGAATCTTTGCCACCTTCACTCAACAAGGCAATGCCAGCCTGAATCAATGCGCTACGTAGATCGCCGTGGTGATGCGGCTTTGTGTTTTGATCATCGGTCATTTGCAGAAATTATCAGCTGACTTGACAGTGTCAAGTTGATCTGATCTTTACAATGTCAAGTTCAGCAATGACGCAAGGATGTCTCATGGTTTATGTATCGCGGATGCGGGTGTTTCTGGTTTGGTTCTTATGCTTAGGGGTGGCGCTGGCCTCTTGGCGGTTTATGGCCTTGGGAGTCGAAGCATCGATGGATTTTGTCGCCTACCACGCCGTCGAGCGACGATGGGCCTTCTTTGCCCATATCACTTTGGCGCCCTTGGCCCTGATTTTGATGCCGTTTCAATTCTGGAAAGGGCTGCGGACAAGGCGGCCGGACGTGCATCGTTGGATTGGGCGCGTTTATGGGGTAAGCATTCTGCTGGCCGGTATTGGTAGTCTGCTGATGGCATTTGGCACCACATCGAGTCCGGTGGCCGCCTGGGGCTTTGGCTTGCTTGCAGTGGCCTGGTTAGGCAGCACAGGTTACGGAATTTGGTTGGCGCGGCAGGGGCGCATTGCTGAACACCAGCGTTGGATGATCCGCTCAGCCGGTTTGACCTTTGCCGCAGTCACATTGCGGGTCTATCTACCGTTTCTGTTTATGACACTGGGCGAAGAGGCCGGTTATACACTGGTGGCTTGGCTGTGTTGGGTGCCCAATTTAGTGGTCACAGAATGGTTTCTCAGGCGGTCAAATGTGCCGTCACCTGCGGCAGCCTAAGATCAGGACATGGGGATAGGGGCGCTTAAAGCGCCCCTTTTGTTGATGGAATAGCGTCGGCCTTACGTGGGTCCGTTTCAACCGCTGGACGCAGGGCGCGGGCAACCGATTTGAACGCGGCCTCGACGATGTGGTGGCTGTTAAAGCCGTGAATTTTGTCGACGTGAAGCGTGATGCCGCCGTGTGTGGAAAATGCGGTAAAGAACTCGCGCACTAGCTCGGTATCGAAGGTGCCGATTTTCTGGGTTGGGATATCCAGGTTCCACACCAAAAACGGCCGTGCCGACAGGTCCAGAGCGCAGCGTACTTGAGCCTCGTCCATTGCAAGGTGGCACTCACCGTAACGGCGGATACCTTTCTTGTCGCCAAGTGCAGCGGCTAGGGCTTGCCCCAGCGCGATGCCGGTGTCTTCCACCGTGTGGTGGTCGTCGATGTGATAGTCGCCTTCGGCGCGGATGGTCATGTCGATCAGCGAGTGGCGCGACAACTGGTCCAGCATATGGTCGAAAAAGCCAACGCCGGTCTGATTGTCATAGACACCGGTACCATCCAGATTGATCTCGACTGAAATCGAGGTCTCGGCAGTCGAGCGGCTGATCTTGGCTGTGCGCATGGGGCAAATCCTTATTACATCCGGGGTGCTTATAGGGGCAGGCTGGGGGGCGGCTCAAGCCTATGGTGGGGATTGGCTGACAGGTGTTGCTAAAAGGGACGGGGGATTGCGCCCGGCAGATGGGCGTGCCAGCTTGGGGTCAACACATCCTGAAAACCTGAGGCTTCTTATGTCCATCTGTGTCTTTATCCAAATTCGCTGCAAACCCGGCACCACCTATAAAGTTGCCGAGGACATTGCGCTGCGGGAAATTCATTCCGAGTTGTATTCCACCAGTGGGGACTTTGATCTGCTGATGAAGCTGTACATTCCGGCGGATGAGGATGTGGGCAAATATATCAATGATCACCTGCTGGTGATCGAGGGTATCGAGCGGTCGCTGACTACGATGACTTACAAGGTATTTTGAGCGGGAACATGAGAAGATTTGCTCGGCGGTAACGCCGGGCAGCGCCCGACCCTCCCCACGGGAGGGCGCTTTCGCACCCACCCAGGGTCAGGCGCTGCCCTAGTGTGTATCAGCCTGCGATCAGGCCTTTGTCATTCAGCTCGGCATATGCGCTGTCAATCGCGGCCTTCAGCTTATCCATCAGTTCATCGACCTCGTCACGGGTGATGATCAGCGGCGGGCACAGGGCCAGAGCGTTCCCGGCTACCGCACGCAGGATCAAGCCGTTGTCCTGACAGAACTTTTGCGATGTGGCTCCGGCGAGGCCGCCATCAAAGCTGGCGCCAGTGGTTTTGTTGGAGACCAGCTCTAACGCTGCGATAAGACCTTTGCCGCGAACCTCACCTACCAGTGGGTGATCGGTGAAAGCTTCGCGCAGCTGAGCTTGCAAATAGTCACCGACATTGGCGGCGTGCACGAACAGGTTGTCGCGCTCATAAATCTCGAGGGTCTTCAAAGCCGCAGCGCAGGCCGCTGGGTGGCCGGTATAGGTATAGCCTTGGCCAAACACACCTATCTGATTTGTCTGTTCAATCATTGCTTCGTACATCCAACCAGGAATGACTGCAGCTGAGATCGGGAAATAGGCAGAGCTGAGCTGTTTGGCAAAGGACATCAGGTCGGGTTTGATGCCCATGGTGGTACAGCCAAAATCATTGCCTGTGCGGCCAAACCCGGTGATGACTTCGTCCGCCCAGACCAGAATATTGTGCTTGCGCAGAACCGCCTGCAACTTTTCGTAATACCCTTCGGGGGGGACGATGACGCCAGATGCGCCGGTGATAGGCTCAACAATCATCGCGGCGATGGTGTCGGGGTCTTCTGCGACGATCTGTTCTTCTAGATTATTGATGATCCGGTCAACAAACTGCGCCTCAGTCTCGTTGCCCTGACGACCTGTGAAATAATGCGGAGCATCGGCGCGCAAAACGCCTAAGGCCTCTACTGGGGCATCAAAATGGGCCAAGTTGCCGGGCAGCGACGTCAGCGATCCTGCCGCAACGGTCACTCCGTGGTAGCCGCGCTCGCGGGTGATGATCTTGCGCTTTTCTGGTTTCCCGATGGCGTTGAAGTAATACCGCAGCATTTTGTAATGGGTGTCGTTGGCATCAGAACCCGAGTTGCCAAAGAAGAAATAGGCGTCTTCAACCGGCACCATATCGCGCAGTTTATCAGCAAGCTGCTTGATCGGCTCATGCGTCTTGCCACCAAAAGTATGGGTGAACGGCAAGGTATTGAGTTGTTCTGTAATGGCATCGACAACTTCTGTGTTGCTGTATCCCAGTGAAGTACACCATAGGCCAGCCATGCCTTCGATGTATTTATTCCCGTCGGTGTCATAGACATAAATACCTTCGCCGCGCTCCAGGCACAGTTGTTCGACGGCGGTGAAATTTGTGTAAGGGTAGATGACTGGGGCCATGCCGGAACTCCTGTTGTGGCGCGGTTGCTTGAGCGCAGGATTGACCGGTTTTTAGGTCTGCGTCAAAGGAATTTGATCAAAAAAACTGGGCGTGCAAAGATTACGGTCCAAAACGCGAAAAGGCCGCCCTAAGGCGACCTTTCGAAATCCACCGGGGTATTGGTGGTCCAACTGGAGCGGGCGAGGCGATTCGAACGCCCGACCCTAACCTTGGCAAGGTTATGCTCTACCCCTGAGCTACGCCCGCATTCCGTTGGTGAAGCGGTGAATAGGATTTCCTAGCGGGGGCCGCAAGAGCGAAGTGACGAAGGGGGATAAAAAATGTTCCAGTGGGTCAAAGGCGAATTCCCCGCAACTATCTCCGCCTTAGTTGATCCTTGAAAGAGGGAAGCTAGCTTCCCTTTGAATTTGCCGTATCGCTCCGGTTTTTGACGACCGAAGGAGACCTTTGAGCGCGCAATTGAAAGGACCTATTTTGCCCTAGGGGCTGCGGCAGATGTTTGTGACGCTAATTGTTGATTGGGGTGTTGCCCGGATCGTCAATTTTGGCGCGACTGAGGATTAATTGAGGATCGTATATAGGGCGAGGAATCCGTTTGGGTTCTGGACGACTGCGCCAAATGCCAACGGCCGCCCGTTTCGCTGGTTCCGATTGGAGCGGGCGAAGAGATTCGAACTCTCGACCCTAACCTTGGCAAGGTTATGCTCTACCCCTGAGCTACGCCCGCACTCCGTATCGGTGAGGCGCTGAATAGAATTTCCCGGCCCGCGCCGCAAGAGGTAAAATGGAAAAATTTGTTGAGGACGGAATTTTCGCGATTAATCGGCAATCTGGGGAAGATCGAAACCGGCCTGTGCTGCCATACGGTGTTGCAAAGCAGTGGTTGGTTGGCAGGAAATAAAATCGCTGGGCGAGCAATGGGGTAGGTCCAACGCTTTGATCAACTGGCCGTGTAACTGGCCTTGCAGCAACAGGATTCCGTCCTGCGCGAGTAGATCACGGGCACCACGTCCTTTGTCAGATCGTACGCGGCGCATGAAGTCTTTTTGCATCGCTACAGCCTCGACCACATCGCGTGAGATCGGTTGGTTCTGCATTGCGCGAAACAGTGCTGCCATGCGGGCGTTTCCAGTGTCGTGGGTGAAAATCTGTTCCACGATGGATTCGTCCACCGTGCGCCAAAAGTTGGCCGGATAGGGGTGATCACACAGCAGCCACAGGATGTGCTGGAACCCATAAGCCGAGATGGACCGCTTGGCGTCCTTGTTCTGACCGGCGGTCAGATAGTCATGTTTTGCGACGATTAAGCCCAGATAACATCGAGCGCGTACCTCATCTGCTGCGACCAGCATACAGACCTGATTCACCGCTTCGGTGGGGATCATCCAGTTGCTGCCCATGGTGTTTTTGATGTCGACATCATGGTCTAGGATGACGGTGTCCAGTTTGCCGCGTTTCAGGCGCAGCAGGGCGCGTAATTCAATCTCAACCCGGGTGCCGATGTAGGTCTTTTCAGTTTTCTCCAACTCTTCATAACTGCGCCGCCCAGTTTTGGGGGTCATGATGACATCGTCGATGCAGGTGCGCAGCATGGCGGGGAAGTCATCCGCGAAGGCAAGGGCCCCGCCAGCACGGGCGGTGATCTCGGTTTGCAGTGAAGACAGCAGTCCGAAATCTGGGTGCTCCGGATGGACTAGGCTGGGGGGAATGGATTTTTTCATAGCTGCGCCTTTGGTCCGACCGATAGGTTGGACCGCGCCTGACCTTCCCCCCGGGAAGGCGCTCCACGCCTCCCCAAGGTCAGGCGTGGTCCTACATAAAAAGTGTCAGGCCCGCACGACATGCAGATTTGGCTTGGAAATGGCTGCTTTCAGCTGAGTGGCGACAGCTTGTGCCACCGGTGGCGGGAAGGCATTTCCAACCTGTTTGTAAGCGTTGGTTTTGGCACCGGTGAAATGCCAGTCATCTGGAAAGCCCTGTAGGCGGGCCACCATGCGCACGGTCAGGCGGGGCATGTCGTTGTGAAACGGATCCGGGGCCTCGGGAGCGATGGTGCGACCCTCTACCCCCAACGATGCCCAGGCCTTGCGCGAGCGGGTTGGGCCCAGATCCGGGCCGCCGTGCTTTTTGGAGCCGCCAACGATGGTAGGCGCGATCTCATCAGCCTTGGCTGCCCAATCGTCTGCTCCACGCCAGCCACGTTCCTTCATTAAATCAATCAGCGTTTCACCGACTTTGGGCGGGTTGTGTGGCAGCGGTTCGGGCCAGCAGAACTGATCGTTATATTCCTTACGTAGGGCAACAATCACCACGCGCGGGCGCAGCTGTGGCACGCCATAGTCTGAGGCGTTCAGCAACCGCCAGTCAGTGGTGTAGCCTAGTTTGCCAAGCTGTTTCTTCAGCTTCTCGCGATAGTCCAGAAACACCGCATCCAGAAATCCCCGCACGTTTTCGATCATCACCGCGCGGGGGCGAGTGGCATCAACGATTTTCAGTGCGTCGTCGAACAGGTTGCGCTCGTCCTTATCACCCAGCTGCTTACCCGCGACTGAAAACGGCGGGCAGGGCAGACCGCCGGCCAGTAGGTCGATCCCGGCAAAGTCCGAGGCACGCTCTTTGAACAAGCGTACATCTTCTTCAACCACGTTCCAGTTGGGGCGGTTGTGGCGCAGGGTGGCGCAGCAATGCTTGTCGATCTCGACCAGTGCAGTGTGATCAAATCCGGCTTTTTCCAGTCCCAGGGCCTGACCGCCCGCACCTGCGCAAAGTTCAACTGATGTCAGCATGCTACCTCGTTGTTATTGGCGCCATGTGTGGCGTTCTTGCTCTGTTCTTAGCGGTTGAGCTGATTCCCCGCAAGGCTGGACACTAGAGCCTGAGCCGGAAATGCGAAAGGGCCGCCCGAAGGCGACCCTGTTCGTTACACCGATGGAGCGGGCGAAGAGATTCGAACTCTCGACCCTAACCTTGGCAAGGTTATGCTCTACCCCTGAGCTACGCCCGCATACCGTCGGTGAGCGCTGAAATAGGAAGTCCGAGCCTGCGCCGCAAGTGCAAAACGAACCGAAAGCAAATATTTTTTTGAAAACACCGACGGAACAGCTTGGGTCCTTCGTAAAACCTTTTAACGTACATTGAAAATCAGGGGAATTGAGCATGCGTGTTTCTGATACGGCTAAGCTGGCAGTTTTAGGCGGACTTATCACTGTAGGGTTTGTTTTGCAGAGTGACGCGCAGGGGCGGCGGCCGATGCGGCAGCACACAACGACGGAGGCCCAAAACCTGGACCTTGTAGCCGCAACGGTGCAATTGCGCGGCAGCAAGGTCAAACTGCGGGCCAGCGGCGACACGGTGAAGATCCGCGCCAATGGCATCCCGGATCACGCCGTGGGGCAGTTTCCCAACCGAGGTAATCCCCATGAGATCAAGTCACAGAACTATCGGTTCTCGACTGATACCGACCAATTACCAAGCGTGGCCAAGGCATTTGGCATGGCCGGTTTGTTTGGCGTTGCGGTCAACGGGGTTCCTTTTGACCCGGCGGCAGCTGAGTTTTGGAAGGGCAATCAACAGTCTGGCTGGCAATATGAGGCGCTGGGAGGGGCTGTGACACTGGGGCTGGATCAGAATTTCGCCCATGTGCAGCCAAGCGGGGCCTATCATTACCACGGACTTCCCTGGGGGTTGATGCAGCAATTGGGCTGGTCTTCAAACAAGGCGTCGCCTCTGATCGGCTATGCGGCGGACGGTTTCCCGATTTATGCAATCACCGCCGAGGTGAATGGTAAGGTGCGGGAAATGACCAGTTCTTACCGGTTGAAATCTGGCAGTCGCCCCGGCGGGTCGGGGCCCAGCGGGCGCCATGATGGGGCCTTTGTGCAGGACTACCAGTATCAGGCTGGATTGGGCGCGCTGGACGAATGTAATGGTGCACAGGTGGTGACAGATGATTTTCCAGGTGGCACTTACGCGTATTTTCTCAGTCAGGATTTCCCTGTTATACCGCGCTGCCTGAAAGGCGACGCTGATCGTAGTTTTTCCAAACGGCGCGGTTAAAAACAGTTCGCCCTGGGTAAACCTTGAACATAAGAGGGATCACTTTGTCAGTTCGATGGATCCGGGCCGTTGGCTTTTGTTTGATCAGGTTTCCCAGGGGGCTGTAGAAACGCAGATTCGTGAGCCAGCCGTTTCAGTGGACAGTTTCAATCCAGTTGGCTTCCCCCTTCGAGTGATAAGGGCCGAATTGCAGATCGAAAAAGCGGTCGTCATTGGTGATCGTGTTGTCGCGGGCTCTGCCACGACTTGGGGAGGTCAGCCCCGGTTGCAATTTGGACTGCGTTTGCAAGTCACACGCTACAACTGACCAGAACTTTTTGTGAGAGTTATTTGGCGCCAGTAGATTAGAACTTGTTGAGAACATCACCGTGTGGCCATGGTAAATTACTTAACTGCCAAACATTTCTTCAGCTCTGCATCTATCATTGCTTGGATTGACTTATCTGCGCAGCAGGCGGCGTTGAATTTTTTGCTGAGTTGTTCGGCGCTTTCCGTTCCTTTTGCGGAAAGCAAGATGTTCTCTGCATGCTTTTTGGTATGTGCTGTCGTCTTTTTTATAACAAGGCTGGTCACCGCCGATGCAATTTTTGCATGGGCTTGCGCGGTCAAAGTCGCGCCGACCTTTTTGTTTTTTACCAATTTGTTCAACCGATCAGGTACGAGAGAGTAGGTTATCAGATCCTTGTGCTCATAAGACACTTTTTTGAAAAAGCTCCCAAGACGTTTGTTGATTTCGCCAGACAAGGGAGAGATCATTATTTTTGAAATCAGTTCATCGAGTTCTTTGGCCGTAGGAGTCTTTCCTTTTTTGGCACTTTCGCCAACCAATTTCACGACCTCTTCATAACTGCTTTTATATAGGCGCTCCCCGCCTGTACGTATCACCTTGTCCGCAAATTTTTGGACTGTGCTTTTTGAAACCAAAGATGTTTGAGAGACTATAGCTCTCGTTACATCATCGCTAACTTTTGAAAGGAGCTTTGTTACTGGTTTTGTGGGGATCTTGGACGTGAGGGCTCCTACTGTTCCGTCGATAATGATCTTGCGAAATGAACCGGCGACATCATCTGTAAGACCCAAATTGTGTTTCCAACCTTCTTCCATGCTGGATTGCAGGACCGAGGTACCGACGGCCGAGGCAACTGTCGCTACTGTTAGACTTGCGCCGGCGGTAACAAGGATCGGAGTGGCAATGGCGCCCAAAGCAATGAAGCCCACAGTCTGGGTAACCTCTAAAGCAAGAACGATGTTTGAACCGCCGGAGATATACTGGCTCTGAAACCGATCCATATCCTTGGCAAATGCATGAACCGCCTTTTCTGCCGGGGGGAATTTTTTGTGAATGAAGCCAAGGTCCTTGCTTGACTTCAGCTTCTTCAGCGTGGCGGCAGCACTTGCAGCTTTTTTCGCCAGTACAGGTTTTGGGGCTCCGGTCGTCCCAACCGTGACGAATAGTGCGTGCATTAACGCTGCCGCTGCGTCTTCGCTGAAATCTGCTGTTTCTTCGAATTCTTTATGGATCATTTGCAAGACGCGGTTGTAGCTGATCAACGATCCAATGCGACGGTGAATACTTTTGAGTGCCTGTGCATACAGGCAGTCATACTCAGCCTTGTTGCACAGAATAGTCTTGCCTTTGAACTTGATCTGATAGAGCGGCTCGTTTTGCGCTTTTTTAAGTTCTTTCAATGCCTTTAGGTATTTAGGCTGCAGGGCCTTGAAGGTGCGACCACTTGGATCAACAACGCTATCTGTAGTTTTAAACCCGACTTTTTTCTGGAAGCGATTGATAGCCTTAATAAGGCCGTTGTCCACTTTGGTTGAATCGCCCAGAGGTCCGATTCCATTTGCTTCGAGCATGTTACGCAGCAGAGAAACGTCTTTCTTCGCATTTTTGACAGCTGCGCCTTCGAATGGACGGGGGGACGCTCCTACAGGAGCAGAAAGCTGATTGCTCGACATATGGCTTGATCCGAATGACATTTTAAATAACTCAACCTTCCAAGGATGACCTTGGGTTGTCAACTGTAGTGCTATATTCCTGAAAATTGTTCCCTTTTTTGGCGAGCATCTGGCTTTAGTGAGAGAGGGGTTATAAATAAAAAGGCGCCAAACCGAAGTTGGCGCCTTTAAAGGAAGTTAGACTGGTTTGTGATTACTCCAGTTCGATCAGAAGATCCTTGGCGTCGATCTGGGTTCCGGCTTGAACATGCACGGCTTTGATCACCGCATCGTGTTCGGCGTGGATGCCGGTTTCCATTTTCATGGCCTCGATGGTCAAAAGAAGGTCGCCCTCGTGGACTTGCTGGCCAACCTGTACCGCCACTGTGGCGACAACGCCGGGCATTGGCGCGCCAAGGTGGTCATCGTTTCCTGCTTCGGCTTTGGGGCGTTCGGCAGTTGAGGATTTCACCAAACGGTTAGGTACCCGGATGACGCGGGGCTGACCGTTCAATTCGAAGAACACTTTGACTTCGCCCTTTTCGTCGGTCTCACCAATGGCCTGTAAGCGGATTTCAAGGGTTTTGCCTGGGTCAATCTCGGCTTCGATTTCGTCACCCGGCTCCATGCCGTAAAAGAAGGTCTGGGTAGGCAGTGCGCGCACTGGACCATAGGTTCGGTGGCGCCCCATGTAATCAAGGAAGACCTTGGGGTACATCAGGTAGCCGTTCAGATCCTCGTCGTCGATTGCCTTGCCATTCAACTCTGCACTCAACTCGGCACGGGTGGCTTCGAGATCTACCGGCTTTAGGTGTTTGCCCGGGCGTTCCAAGTTTGGCGCATCACCTTTGAGGACCTTATTGACGATGCCATCCGGGAACCCCTGAGGAGGCTGGCCCAGATTGCCGCGCATCATGTCGACAACGGAATCTGGGAAAGACAGGTCTGTGCCGGGATCTTCAACTTCGGCGCGGGACAAGCCCTGAGAGACCATCATCAACGCCATGTCGCCAACCACTTTGGACGACGGCGTCACTTTAACGATGTCACCGAACATCTGGTTTACGTCGGCATAGGTCTGTGCGACCTCGTGCCAGCGCTCCTCCAGGCCGAGGCTGCGGGCCTGTGCTTTGAGGTTGGTGAACTGACCGCCGGGCATTTCGTGCAAGTAAACCTCAGAGGCAGGGGCCTGAATGCCGCTTTCGAAGGCTGCATACTGGCCGCGGACCTGCTCCCAGTAATCCGAGATTTCACGCACAATGGCGATATCAATGCCAGTGTCACGATCGGTGTTACGTAGACCCTCGACAATGGAACCCAGGCAGGGCTGTGAGGTACCGCCCGAGAAGGCGTCCATGGCAGCGTCCACAGCATCGACGCCAGCATCGGCTGCGGCCAGAATGGTGGCACCGGCTATGCCGGATGTGTCGTGGGTGTGGAAGTGGATCGGCAGGCCGACCTCTTCTTTCAGGGCTTTGACCAGAACGCGGGCAGCGGCAGGTTTCAACAGGCCTGCCATATCTTTCAGACCCAGAACATGGGCGCCAGCCGCTTCCAGCTCTTTTGCCATGCCGATGTAGTATTTCAGGTCATATTTGGCGCGGTTGGGGTCAAGGATGTCACCGGTATAGCAGATGGTGCCTTCGCAGATCTTGCCGGACTCAACGACGGCATCCATTGCGACGCGCATGTTTTCAACCCAGTTCAGGCTGTCAAAAACGCGGAAGACATCTACACCTTTTGCGGCTTCGGCGACAAAGCTTTGTACCACGTTGTCGGGATAGTTGGTGTAGCCCACGCCGTTGCTGGCGCGCAGCAACATCTGGGTCATGACGTTTGGCATTGCCTCGCGCAAGTCACGCAGGCGCTGCCATGGGCATTCCTGCAAAAAGCGATAGGCCACGTCAAAAGTCGCACCACCCCAGCACTCGACTGAGAACAGCTGGCTTAGGTTATTGGCATAGGCCGGCGCGACCTTGATCATGTCGATCGAGCGCATTCGAGTGGCCAGAAGCGATTGGTGGCCGTCACGCATTGTGGTGTCGGTCAGCAATAGCTGGCGTTGGGCCTTCATCCAATCAGCCACGGCTTGAGGGCCTTTTTGCTCCAGCAAGTTGCGGGTGCCATAAGGCAGGTTGCCCGGCGTGACCTTGGGTGCTCGTGGCGCTTTCAAGTCGGCGGGTGGTGCGTTGCGGCCTTCGGTTTCGGGGTGACCATTGACCGAGATGTCAGCGATATAGGTCAGAACTTTGGTGCCGCGGTCTCGACGCTTGGAGAACTGGAACAGATCGGGCGTCTCGTCGATGAATTTGGTGGTGTAGCTGTTGTCCAAGAAGGTTGGGTGCTTCAGCAGGTTTTCGACAAAGGCGATGTTGGTCGATACACCGCGGACCCGGAACTCTCGCAGGGCGCGGTCCATGCGGGCAATCGCCATTTCTGGGGTCGGTGCCTTGGCGGTGATTTTGGTCAGCAGGCTGTCATAGTAGCGTGTAATCACGCCGCCTGCATAAGCAGTGCCGCCATCCAGACGGATGCCCATGCCAGTAGCTGAACGATAGGCGGTGATGCGGCCATAGTCAGGGATGAAGTTGTTCTGGGGATCCTCAGTGGTGACACGGGTCTGCAGCGCGTGGCCAGTTAGAACGATATCATCTTGATTGGCTTTGCCGGTGGCCTCTGCGATGCTTTTGCCTTCGGCGATCAGGATCTGGGCGCGCACAATATCGATGCCGGTGACTTCTTCAGTGACAGTGTGTTCCACCTGCACCCGTGGGTTCACCTCGATGAAGTAGAACTTACCGTCGTCCATATCCATCAGGAATTCGACGGTGCCGGCACATTCATAGTTCACATGAGCGCAGATCTTGCGGCCCAGGTCACAAATCTCGGCGCGTTGCTCTTCGCTTAGATAGGGGGCGGGCGCGCGTTCAACCACTTTCTGGTTACGGCGCTGCACCGAACAGTCGCGTTCAAACAGGTGATAGATGCCACCTTGCTTGTCGCCCAAAATTTGTACCTCTACGTGACGGGCGCGTTGGATCATCTTTTCCAGATACCCCTCGCCATTGCCGAATGCAGATTCGGCCTCGCGGCGACCTTCGAGGATTTTCTCTTCCAGCTCATCCTCGCCGTAGATCGGGCGCATGCCGCGCCCGCCGCCACCCCAAGAGGCCTTGAGCATGAAGGGATAGCCTACTTCCGCAGCTTCCTTGCGGATGGCATCCATATCATCACCAAGTACTTCGGTGGCGGGGATAACTGGAACACCTGCCTTCACCGCAACCCGGCGGGCCGAGGCCTTATCCCCAAGGGCGCGCATGGTTTCAGCCTTGGGGCCGATGAAGGTGATGCCATTGCGTGAACAGGCGTCGACAAAGTCAGGGTTCTCTGACAACAGACCATAGCCGGGGTGGATCGCATCTGCACCGCATTCCTTAGCGACACGGATCATCTCGTCGATGCTTAGATAGGCGGCAACCGGCCCCATACCTTCGCCAATGCGGTAAGCCTCGTCCGCCTTGAAGCGATGGAGGCCCAATTTGTCCTCTTCGGCATAGACGGCAACGGTGGATTTACCCATTTCGTTGGCGGCGCGCATTACGCGGATGGCGATTTCGCCACGGTTGGCAATCAGGATTTTTTTGAAGTCTGTCATGTCACCCTCGGGGTCGTGCAGTTTGGAGGAAGTGTTAGGTACATCTTAAAGGCAGGTATACTCGTAGTACTGGGTATAACCGGCAAGATGGTGTGTTTCTGCGGCTTCTTATTGCTGTCTTGTTTCCTATTGGTTCGGGACGGGCGCGGTTGGGAGCGTACAAGGCTCGGGCAGCTTCAACAGGCTCGAACAGCCAAGTTGGCCCATATTGGCCTCCAGATCCTTTTTCAAAATGTTGATCAGGTGGGTGGGGCCTGATGGCCCAAGTGCGGCGAGAGCAAAGTGAAACGCCCGACCGAGCATGACGAAGTTGGCCCCCAATGCCAGTGCGCGCAAGATGTCCAAGCCGCTCTCAACGCCGCTGTCAAAAATCAATGGTAAGTCTGTGACCTGTCGGATCTTGGGTAGCATTTCGATACTGGCCGGGCTTCCATCGAACTGGCGACCAGCATGGTTTGACACCCAGAGGGCGTCGGCACCGATCTGTTGCAGGCGCAAAGCATCGTCGGGGCGCATTATTCCCTTGACCACTAACGGTCCGTCCCAGTGGTCGCGCAGCCATTGGACATAGTCCCAATCCGGCGAGGTGCGCAGTAAATAGCCTATATGAGCGGTAGAAGAGAGATTGCCCATCTCACCACTGATGTATTTATCAAGTGTCCGCATATGCGGCATGCCGCGCTGGGCCATACCTATCGCCCATGCTGGCCGCATCATGACCTGGGCCATCAAACGCGGTGTCAGCTTAGGCGGCTGTGTCAGCCCTGAACGCACCTGCCGTTCGCGGCGCGATGCCACGGGGACATCAGCAGTCAGGATCAACACTTTAAACCCTGACGCTTTGGCGCGCGCCAACATGTCTTTGCGAATATCGGGATCTTTCGGGGGATAAAGCTGAAACCAGCCATGTTTACCAAGATGCGGTGCCAGGTCCTCGGGCGATTGTGTCGCCACAGTAGAAAGTGAGTAGGGGATATCTGCCGTTGCAGCGGTGCGGGCCAGATGGCGTTCGGCATCGGGCCAGATCAGCCCAGACATCCCTAGCGGGGCAACACCAAAGGGCAGCGGAAGGGTTTCACCAAACAAAGATGTGCTAAGATCGATATCAATAGGTCCGTGAAGAATGGAAGGTAGAAACCCAACTTGATCCAGCGCTGTCCGGTTGCGGGCTTTGGTCGCCTCGGTTCCCGTGCCGCTATCCAGATACTCCCATACGAACTTGGGCAACCGCCGACGGGCACGGTGGGCTAGGTCGGATACAGCGGGGTAGCGGCTATCTAAATCCATGGCGATTTGTGGGAAGGCTTGCGCGAAAAATCAAGTGCTGCGGTGCAGCGAAATTGAAATTGAAAGATTTGGCAAGAAATTTACCCGCCATATGTGCCTATGTTCCGTTCTGGGGCTCGAAATTGGTCGAATCTTGCTGAGTGCAAGTGCGTGGTGGCGCCGGTACGGGTCTGGAGATGCAAATGGCAGCTGGGAGTGGGTATAAATAAAACGGGGAACATAGTGGGAACGTCCTCTTTCCCAACCATTGGAATCACGCTAGTGTCACGGTCATGAGCAGTTTTGATGAAATGGACGCCTTCGAGGGCGCCTCGCTATCCTCTCGTGCCATGGCGGCGCGACCCCAACCCTATCTTGATGCGCTGAACCCGGCGCAGCGTGAAGCTGTGGAATGCCTGCAAGGGCCTGTGCTGATGCTTGCGGGCGCTGGCACTGGTAAGACCAAGGCACTGACTGCACGGATTGTGCATCTGCTAACAACTGGCACGGCCCGCACAAACGAAATCCTGGCGGTGACCTTTACCAATAAGGCAGCGCGCGAAATGAAGGAACGGGTCGGCGGCATGCTGGGCCAACCGGCCGAGGGCATGCCTTGGCTGGGTACCTTCCACGCGATCTGCGTCAAACTGCTGCGCCGTCATGCTGAACTGGTGGGGCTTAAAAACAATTTCACCATTCTGGACACTGACGACGTGATCCGGCTTTTGAAACAGCTGATCCGCGCCGAGGGCATCGACGACAAACGCTGGCCAGCGCGAGCATTGGCCAATGTCATTGATGACTGGAAGAACCGGGCGTTGGTTCCGACCAAGGTGCCGGTCGCTGATGCCTCGGCCTATAACGGTAAGGGCGTTGACTTGTATGCCCAGTACCAGACCCGCCTGATTGAGCTGAACGCGGTGGATTTTGGTGATTTGCTGCTGCACATGGTGACGATTTTCCAGAACCACCCTGATATTCTGGAGCAATACCAGCGTTGGTTCCGGTTCATCATGGTGGACGAGTATCAAGATACCAACGTTGCCCAGTATCTGTGGCTGCGGTTGCTGGCTGGTGGGCACAAGAATATCTGCTGCGTGGGTGATGATGATCAGTCGATCTATGGCTGGCGCGGTGCCGAGGTGGGTAACATCCTGCGGTTTGATAAGGACTTTCCCGGTGCCAAGGTGGTGCGGCTGGAGCAGAACTATCGTTCAACCGAGCATATCCTAGCGGCGGCGTCGGGCGTGATTGCGGGTAACCAAGGGCGGTTGGGTAAAGAACTGTGGACCGATGCCAAGGGCGGAGAGAAGGTACGCCTGATTGGCCATTGGGACGGCGAGGAAGAGGCGCGCTGGATCGGCGAAGAGATCGAGGCGATGCAGCGCGGTACCCGAGGGCAAGGGCCTCGGGATCTGGATCAGATGGCGATCTTGGTCCGCGCCTCGCATCAGATGCGTGCGTTTGAGGATCGGTTCCTGACCATTGGCCTGCCGTATCGGGTAATCGGTGGGCCGCGCTTCTATGAGCGGCTCGAGATCCGCGATGCCATGGCTTATTTCCGGGTTGTCACCAGCCCGGATGATGCGCTGGCGTTTGAGCGGATTGTGAATACGCCGAAACGTGGGCTGGGCGACAAGGCACAGCAGACCATTCAGATGACGGCACGTGAAAACGGTGTGTCATTGGTCGAGGGCGCTCGTTTGGCGGTTGAAAACGGCTTGATCAAAGGCAAGGGCGCTGGGCAGTTGCGGCAATTGCTGGACAATTTGGCCCGGTGGAGTGCGATGACGGTTGGTCCGGTTCTTGAAATTGACGATGAGTCGGTGCTCGACGATGGCGGCGCGCCGCAAATGCGGTTCGGCGAACCCGATGTGCCACACTATGAATTGGCGCAGATCATTCTGGACGAGTCTGGCTACACTACCATGTGGCAGAACGACAAAAACCCGGACTCGCCGGGCCGGTTGGAGAACCTCAAGGAATTGGTCAGCCAGCTGGAAAACTTCGAGAACCTGCAGGGGTTTCTGGAGCATGTCAGCCTGATCATGGACAACGCATCCGATGATGCTGGGCAGAAGGTATCCATCATGACCCTGCACGGCTCTAAGGGGTTGGAGTTCCCCGCGGTGTTCTTGCCTGGCTGGGAGGATGGATTGTTCCCATCGCAGCGGAGTATGGACGAAAGCGGGTTGAAGGGCCTCGAAGAGGAACGGCGACTGGCTTATGTCGGGATTACGCGGTCTGAGGAAGTCTGTACAATTTCCTTTGTTGGTAACAGGCGGGTGTTTGGGCAGTGGCAGTCACAACTACCCTCGCGGTTTATCGATGAGCTGCCTGACGAGCATGTCGAGGTGCTGACGCCTCCGGGGCTGTATGGTGGCGGATATGGTGCTGCGGCGCCATCTGAGGCTCCGGTACGTTCGAGCATCGAAGAGAAGGTGGCGCTTGCGGATGGTTATAATTCACCGGGATGGAAGCGCATGCAATCCCGGGCAGGGCAATATGGGACAGCGCAGCCCAAACCGGCAAAGAATCAAATTATCGACGTCAAAGCCGTGTCCAGTTTTACGCTGGGTGACCGGGTGTTTCATCAGAAATTCGGCTACGGGATGATTGCAGGAATTGACGGTGATAAGCTGGAAGTTGAATTCGACAAGGCTGGGCTGAAGAAAGTCGTGGCCGCGTATGTCTCGGCGAGTGATGATATTCCGTTTTGAAGAAGATGCGCGCAGTTTTTGACGTTTGACTGAACGATTGAACGCGGCAGTTCTATAGCACCTTGCGCACAACGGTATGGCAACTGACCCTGCCTGCTGATTTGGTTGGGTTTTGATTTCGTCATTGCCCAACTTGGGACAGCTCTAGGACCTGCCAGTATTAGCAAGTTTTACTACATGGTTAGTCAGGAACGAAGGTTTCCAGTTTCCTCGAGGAGCCCAATATTGCGTGCCTTGAGGCTCTCGTTACTGCAAGGGGCACCTGCCAATTGCGTGGCTCATGACTGTAAGAGCGCGCACGGCAGATATTTAGAGAGAATCGCTACAAGATAAAAAAACGGCGGCGCCAGGGAGGAGGCACCGCCGTTCAATACAACACCAGAAGCTCAGGGAGGAGGAAGCTCCGGTGTATTCGGATCCGGCTGTGAGCCGGTATAAAATGCGACGACATCAGGGAGGAGGAGGATGCCGCCGCTTAGGACAGGTCTCTAAGGGAGGAGAAAAGACCTGATCTCTATTAGGTGTTCTCGTAAGTGGCTGTGTAGGCCACGTGTTGCAGCATGGAACGGTTCAGTCCCAGATCGGCCAGCTCGCGTCGTGTAAGCGCCGACAGCTCATTAAGTGTCTTGCGATATAGCCGATAGCGGGTAAAGCGCCCCCATGCGGCCTCGACCAATGTGACCGGAGCGCAGAACAGCGAAGGTTTCTGAATGCTGATGTTGTCTACTGCGGCCATGGTTGTCTTCGTCCTTAGTGTATTCTTTTGCTGTGCCACTGTGGCGTTGCTTGATTGCAAAATAGGAATTTGCTGCGCCTGCACAATCCCTTACTTGAGCATTTCTGCTATGCAGCAATTGCATGGGTCGGCCCATCTTTGCCATTTGGCACTTGTGATGGGGAGAGCGAAAGGTGGCTGTTGCTGTCTTCAGGGAATGCTGAATGAGCGCTCTAAATCAATCCGCCGAATTCTAAGGGGTTTTGGCCTTGGGGGAGCAGTGCATATATGAGATGAGAAAGTAGAGGAGGCCAAAATGGCAACAACCCAAGCAGACATACAGGCGGCACTCGAACAATTGACGTTGCCAGATGGTGGCACCCTGATTTCACGCGACATGTTGCGGGCGCTGCGGATTGATGGAGATAAAGTCAGTTTTGTGATTGAGGCTCCAAGCGCTGAAGTCGCAAAGCTGATGGAGCCTCTGCGGCGCGCTTCCGAAGCTGTTGTAATGGAACTGGATGGTGTCAGTGCCGTTTCAGCGGCATTAACAGCCCACGGGCCAGCGGCTCCGGCCCCAAGCCTCAAGATTGGTGGGCACGCCAAGCCTCAGGCTGGGCCAATGAAGCCAGCGGGAGTAAAGCGCATTCTGGCCGTCGCCTCAGGGAAGGGCGGGGTTGGAAAGTCTACTGTCGCCTCAAACCTGGCAGTGGCATTGGCTCGGCAGGGTCGCAAGGTTGGGCTGCTAGACGCGGATATCTACGGGCCAAGCCAACCCCGTATGATGGGGGCTTCGGGACGCCCCGCCAGTCCTGATGGTAAGACCATAGAGCCATTGCATGCGCATGGCGTAACACTGATGTCGATTGGGTTCCTGTTAGAGGAAGATAAAGCGGTAATCTGGCGTGGACCAATGTTGATGGGGGCGCTGCAGCAGATGCTGGGTCAGGTCAACTGGGGGGGGTTGGATGTCTTGATCGTTGATCTGCCGCCGGGAACGGGTGACGTTCAGTTGACTCTTTGTACCAAGGCCGAGCTCTCAGGCGCTATTGTGGTTTCAACTCCTCAGGACGTTGCGTTGCTGGATGCCCGCAAAGCGATGGACATGTTCAGTACTTTGAAAACACCGGTGCTGGGGCTGATTGAAAATATGTCGTTCTTTACCTGCCCAGACTGCGGTGGTGAGCATCATATCTTCGGCCATGGGGGCGTCGCCGCTGAGGCCGAGAAAATGGGGTTGCCTTTGTTGGGGGCGTTGCCAATCGATCTGGAGACCCGCTTGGCGGGTGATAGCGGCACACCGGTCGCTGCAGGGGAGGGCGTGATGGCCCAATTCTATGGGCGCATAGCAGAAGGATTGGTCAAGGGGGGGATGGCCTGAGCCTGGCCCAAATCTATCAGTGAACCAGTTTATCGTTGTGGCCTGCCCATTTGGGTGGGCCATTTTTGTGTTGAGGATGGCGAGTTTGCCAGAGCAAGTGCCTGCAGTTTAGGAAATCATGGGCCGGATGGGAAATCGTGGGCGGAGCAGGACGATTTGGTGCGAATCTGACAAATTTCCTCGAATCGAATTTGATTCGAGGCATTGTAACTCCATTCACCTGTGGGTTGCTTGGGGATAACTTGGAACATTAAGTGAACAATAATTAGAATGCAGATTCGGGGAAATAGTTTTGGGAAATTAAGGGACTTTTTTGAATTTTTATCATCATCTAGATTTGGTGCCTCTGGGGGACGTTTATCCTAAGTGTTGTGCGTGCGATCAGATAAAACACCCCTAAAATAAAAGAAATTTAGATATTGTTAATAAATGTGGCGGGTGTGTCCAAAAAAAGGCGTTGCCAGACCATGAAGTCCCATAGTATCCCCTATTACATCGAATGAGAGGAAGAGCACGGGGCGCCAAAACGACCCCAGAAAAACAATAAAAGAGCAGGTTTCATACAGGCCTTCACTTTCATCGAACACAGAGATCCGGAGCGCGAGCAAGCAGACATCCCCCCAGGTGGCACGCGCGAACGGACACTCCCGCATAAGCGGGACAAGGCGGTGGGTTGATCAGTGGCAGCAGATCAACCCGCCGTTTTTCATTACTGGGGCACTAATAAGACGCGAGGAACGTAGCAGAAGGAACGTTAGTTTGGGCCGCAGGTTCAGAGGCGAAAGCCACCACAAGGTGGATGCGAAGGGCAGGGTGTCTATCCCGGCTTCGTTTCGTCGTGTGCTTGAATCTGGTGATGCCAACTGGCAATCCGGCAGCAACCCCGAGCTGGTCATCGTATATGGTGATAACGACCGCAATTTCCTGGAATGTTATACGATGGAGGCGATCGACGAAGTCGATGCCAAGATTGATGCATTGCCGCGTGGCTCCAAGCCACGAAAGGCACTGCAGCGCCTATTCCACGGACGTTCCTTTCCAACTACAGTTGATGAGACAGGCCGTTTGGTCTTGCCTGCAAAGCTGCGTAACAAAATCGATCTTAAAGGTGAGGCCTTTTTCATTGCAGCGGGTGATACCTTCCAGATTTGGAACCCGGATACCTATGAGCAAGACGAAATGGCTCAAACTGACGAGTGGCTGGATGAGCTGCCGGAAGGTTATGATATCATGCAGTTTCTTGATGACGCCGGAGGGGCTTGATCAATGACCTCGGACCAGAATTCCGGTTCCGCCCCCCATATCCCCGTATTGCTGCGCCCTCTGCTAAAGGCCGTCGCGCCGGTTTCAGGTCGCTGGCTGGACGGAACTTTTGGTGCAGGCGGTTATACCCGTGGCTTGCTCGAGGCAGGTGCTTCGCAGGTCATTGGTGTTGATCGCGATCCGCTGGCGTTTGAAATGGCGCAAAGCTGGGCTGGTGACTATGGTGACCGTTTGGTGATGCAGCAAGGCGTTTTCTCGCGGATGGATGAATACGCCAATGATCTAGATGGCGTGGTATTGGATCTCGGTGTCTCATCAATGCAGTTGGATCTTGCGGAGCGTGGCTTCTCCTTTATGCGGGATGGGCCGTTGGACATGCGGATGTCACAGGATGGGCCTTCGGCGGCAGATCTTGTCGCGGAACTCTCCGAAGTGCAACTGGCAGATATTTTGTTCCACTTTGGTGAAGAGCGCGCCAGCCGCAGGATTGCGAAGGCAATCGTCAAGGCACGAACACTGGAACCGATCACAACCACACTACAGCTGACAAAAATTGTTGAGGGATGTCTGCCGCGGTCAAAACCCGGAAAATCACATCCCGCTACCCGCAGTTTTCAAGGACTTCGAATTGCGGTGAATGCCGAATACGAAGAGCTTTTTCAGGGTCTGCTGGCCGCTGAACGGGCGCTAAAGCCCGGTGGCTTGTTGGCGGTTGTGACGTTTCATTCGATTGAAGATCGCATGGTCAAACGGTTTTTTCAGCACCGCGCTGGGAAAACCGGACGGGCCAATCGGTTTGCCCCTGAAACAATTGAAATCCCGACTCAGTTTGAATTGGTCACCCGCAAGGCGGTTGGACCAGATGATCAGGAGTTGGAAGAGAACCCCAGATCGCGTTCGTCGCGGTTGCGGGTTGGGCGGCGCAGCGAGGCCCCCGCCACTCCAATTGAGCCCCGCGAGATAGGAATGCCGCAACTAAAAGAGGCGCGCTGATGAAAACTCTGGCTTATATCTTGTCCGCACTGGCGGTGTTTGGTTTGGCTTTTTGGGCCTACCGTGAAAACTATACCACTCAGCAAGTTCTGAAGGAGACCCGTAGCCTGCAACGCCAAATTGGTTCGGCGCAGATCAGACTAGGGGTTCTGAAGGCAGAATGGGCCTATCTCAACCGGCCGGATCGCCTGAGAGAGCTGGCCGAGCTGAACTTTGATCAACTGGGCCTGTTGCCGCTACGCCCCGATCAATTTGGTCGGGTTGACGAAGTGGCCTATCCTCAGGTGCCGCTGTTACCGATCACCAATGGTGTTGATGTTTCAACTATGGCGGCTGAGGGGGCAAAGCCATGATCCGCACTCCACTCCGCCCGCTGGCTCGTATCCTTGCCGCCCGCGCAAAAGGTGAAAACCCGGACAATATTGAAAAAGAGAACCTGCGTCAGCGTCATGCAGAGATACAGGGGAAGTCTAGACAGCGTTCCGAAGGCCGGTTGCTGGTGCTGGGCGCATTCTTCATTTGTGCCTATGCATTGATCGGTCTTCGAATGGGGATGATGGCAACATCAGAACCCACCGAGCCAGTGGCCAGCGCTTCAGGAAGCGCCATCGCTGCGCAACGGGCTGACATCGTTGATCGCGAAGGTCGCATTTTGGCGACCAATTTCGATACTTATTCACTCTATGCCCACCCGCAGCAATTGATCGATGCCGAAGCTTCGGCAGCAGCACTGGCGCAGATCTTCCCGGATCTGGACCACGCGCGTATTCTGAAGGATTTTACCGGCAAGCGTAAATTCGTCTGGATCAAGAAAAAGATCAGCCCTGAACAGAAACAAGCGGTGCATGATATCGGTGATCCGGGGCTGCTGTTTGGACCACGTGAAATGCGGCTCTATCCCAATGGTAGTCTGGCTGCACATGTTTTGGGTGGGGCAAGTTTTGGTAAAGAAGATGTCGATGCAGCCGAAGTTATCGGCGTGGCGGGCGTAGAGCGTCAATTTGACAGCTATTTGCGTGACCCGGCGAACGGTGCAGAACCGCTAGAGTTGTCGTTGGACCTGACCGTTCAGGCTGCTGCTGAGCGTGTTCTTTATGGTGGCATGCGTTTGATGAATGCCAAAGGCGCCACATCGATCCTGATGGATGTGCACACGGGTGAAGTTATCTCAGTGGTGAGCCTGCCTGATTTTGATCCCAATGAACGTCCACGTCCACCGGTGTCTGGCGATCCGTCTGATAGCCCGTTGTTCAACCGGTCGGTGCAGGGTGTCTATGAACTGGGGTCGACTTTCAAAATTTTCACCACCGCGCAGGCCATGGATCTGGGGTTGGTGAACGCCAGCACAATAGTTGATATCCGCGGTCCATTGCGCTGGGGGCGGTTCTCGATCCGCGATTTCCATAACTATGGCAATAGCTTGTCGGTTGAGCGGATCATCATCAAATCATCAAACATCGGCACGGCCCGGTTGGCGCAGCAGATCGGTGCTGAACGACAGCGGGATTTCCTGTCGCGGTTGGGTATGTTGGAAGCAACACCATTTGAGATTTCTGAAGCGAGTGGCGGTCGGCCGTTGTTGCCGCCCAACTGGTCCGAATTGTCAGCGATGACCATCTCCTACGGCCATGGCTTGTCAACAAGTCCAATGCACCTTGCAGCTGGCTATTCCGCCATCGCAAATGGCGGACATTATGTCAGCCCTACCATTTTGAAGCAAAACGGACCACAACTTGGGCCACGGGTGATGTCCGAAGACTCAGCCGCCGCATCGCGCAGAATGCTGCGTCAGGTTGTGACCGAAGGAACAGCCAGTTTTGGAGAGGTTGCAGGATATCAGGTTGGTGGCAAAACCGGTACAGCTGACAAACCGAAACCAAGCGGTGGGTACTACGATAACAAAGTTATTGCCACGTTTGCGTCGATGTTCCCGGCCCATGATCCAAAATACGTTCTGATCGTGACTTTGGACGAGCCTTCAATCATTGCTTACGGTGAAGAACGCCGCACTGCGGGTTGGACTGCCGTTCCTGTGGCTGCTGAGATGATCGGCCGCATCGCGCCCCTGTTGGGGCTGCGCCCACAAGTTGAACCTGTGTCAGTGACTGATATAACCCTGACCTCTAACTGACAGGTGAGGCCACTATGAGCAGAAACTCCGAGAAAACCCTCGGCCAACTAGGGTTGACCGCGCGAGGCGGTGCTGATCCCGTCATTACAGGGGTAACGGTCGACAGTCGCGCAGTGCAGGAAGGCTATCTGTTCGCAGCGCTTCCCGGCAGTGTGGTGCATGGCGCCAAGTTTATTGCAGGGGCAGTAGACCGAGGTGCTGCGGCGATTCTCACTGACACAGATGGGGCTAAAATCGCTGAGGCCACGCTGCAAAACAGTTCAATCGCTTTGATTGTGGTTGAAGATCCCCGTCAAACTTTAGCCTATGCCGCTGCTTTGTGGTTTGGTGCACAACCCCAGACGATTGTGGCAATTACCGGCACCAATGGCAAAACTTCTGTGGCCAGTTTTGTCCGCCAGATCTGGGAAGAACTGGGGCATGCAGCGGTCAATCTGGGTACCACGGGTGTCGAGGGTGCCTGGAGCTTCCCATTGGCCCATACCACACCTGATCCTGTAACCTTGCACGATGCGCTGTCGCAGGCAGTGGACCATGGCGTGACACATGTCGCAATGGAGGCGTCCAGTCATGGGTTGGACCAGCGCCGTCTGGATGGTGTGAGTCTGGCAGCCGCTGGTTTTACCAACTTTAGTCAGGACCATCTGGATTATCACCATACGTTTGAAGCCTATTTTGCCGCCAAAGCAGGCCTGTTCCGTCGGGTGTTAGCTGATGATGGAGTAGCAGTGATCAATGTCGATGACCCTCGTGGCGCAGAAATGCGCGGGGTTGCTGGTGCCCGGGGACAAGAGGTGATCACGGTTGGAGGCGGTCTGGGAGATTTGAGCCTGATGGGGCAACGGTTTGATGCCTCGGGGCAGGACATGCGGTTTAGCTGGCATGACAAACCCTATCAGGCGCGGCTAAGCCTTATTGGTGGGTTTCAGGCAGAAAACATCTTGCTGGCCTGTGGCTTGGTGATTGCCTCGGGCGAAATGCCTGAACGGGTGTTTGAGACCCTCCCACATTTGAAAACTGTACGTGGTCGCATGCAGCTGGCGGCAACGCGAGGAAATGGCGCCGCGGTGTTTGTTGACTTTGCCCATACGCCGGATGCGATAGCAACGGCGCTTAAGGCACTGCGCCCGCATGTTTTGGGGCGGTTGATTGCAATTGTTGGAGCTGGCGGCGACCGAGACGCGACCAAGCGCCCCTTGATGGGGCAGGCGGCCGCTGAAAATGCAGATGTGGTGATTGTTACCGACGACAACCCGCGCAGCGAAGATCCGGCCGAAATCCGCTCGGCGGTCAAGGGTGGCGCACCCGAGGCTATCGAAGTGGGAGATCGCGCAGAAGCGATTTTACGCGGCGTCGATGCGCTGGCACCAGGAGATGCATTGCTGATTTGTGGCAAAGGACACGAAAGCGGTCAGATCGTTGGCGATGACATCTTACCTTTTGATGATGTAGAACAGGCCAGCATGGCCGTCGCAGCGCTGGATGGAGGGCTGGTATGAGCCTGTGGACGATGCAAGAAGCAGTCGCCGCAACTGGCGGGCAGGCTCAGGGCGACTGGAGCGTTGATGGGGTCTCGATTGATACCCGGACATTGCAACCCGGTGATCTGTTTGTTGCCTTGAAAGCGGCGCGAGATGGTCACGATTTTGTTGCGCAGGCATTGGCCAGCGGTGCCGGAGCGGCATTGGTTTCGCAGATTCCTGATGGGGTGGAGGCCGATGCGCCACTGCTGATAGTCGATGATGTCCTAACCGGTCTCGAGGCGCTGGGGCGTGCGGCGCGCGCACGTTGCGATGCAAAGGTGATTGCTGTTACCGGTTCGGTTGGCAAAACCTCGACCAAGGAAATGTTGGCCCGGATTTTGTCTGACCAGGGGCGTACTCATGCGGCTGTGGCCAGTTACAACAACCATTGGGGTGTGCCGTTGACGCTGGCGCGGATGCCTCGTGAAGCGCAGTATGCCGTGATCGAGATTGGCATGAACCATCCCGGTGAAACTGCCCCACTTGCCGTTCAGGCGCGTCCACATGTGGCGATGATCACAACCGTTGCAGCGGTTCATCTGGAAGCCTTTGAGGATGTTGCAGGAATTGCCGGCGAGAAAGCTTCAATTATGCAGGGGCTTGAGCGCGGCGGCGTTGCTGTTTTGAATGGTGATATAGTCGAGGCCGATGTCTTGAGAAAAGCCGCGGCGGATCTCGGCGTTGCTACGCAGTGGTTCGGCGCCAGTTCCGAAGATTTCAAACTCAAGTCGGTTCAGATCCAGGGTGAGGAAACCCTGGCCCATGCTACGGTGTTAGGGCGGGACATTGAATTGCACATTCAATCGCTTGGCGCACATTTTGCGATGAACGCTCTGGGCGCATTGGCTTGCATTTCTGCCGTCGACGCAGATCTGAACAAGGCGTTGAGCAGCTTGGCACTGTGGTCACCGGTCAAAGGGCGTGGTGCACGCGAAGAGATCCAAATAGGTGCGGGCAAGATTACTCTGCTGGATGACAGTTATAACGCCAACCCGACATCAATGGTGGCTGCTCTCGACGTCTTAGCAGCAACACCAACCAAGGGACGTAGGATTGCCTATCTTGGCGATATGAAAGAACTGGGCCCGGACGAAGTGGCACTTCATGTCAATCTGGCCCATTTGGAGTCAATTACTTCAATCGACCAGATCCATTGCATCGGGCCGCTGATGAAGCAGCTACACGTCGTACTTCCTGAAAGTAAACGTGGCACCTGGTATGGCACCAGTGAGGAGGTCTTGGCGGATCTGACGGATCAGATCCAAAGTGGCGATATTGTGCTGGCCAAGGGATCTCTGAGTGTTGCACTGGCCAAGATTGTTGACGCCATCCGCAAATTGGGCCATGGCGACCCTAAATCCGACACTTCAAAATAGCGAACAGGACTACCTCATATGCTCTATTGGCTCACCGGGCTATCAGACGGCGGCGATTTTTTTAACCTGTTCCGCTACATCACCTTCCGCGCCGGCGGCGCATTCTTAACGGCTCTGGTCTTTGGTTTCGTCTTTGGTAAGCCGCTGATCAATGTGCTGCGCAAGAAGCAAGGTAAAGGCCAACCGATCCGCGATGACGGCCCCGAGGGTCATTTTGTCAAAGCCGGAACTCCAACCATGGGGGGGTTGTTGATCGTTGGAGCGCTGCTCACCTCCACCTTGATCTGGGCGCGCTGGGATAATCCCTTTGTTTGGCTGGTGCTTTTCGTCACGCTTTCCTTTGGCCTGATCGGGTTTGCCGATGACTATGCCAAAGTCTCCAAACAAAACACGGCCGGCGTACCGGGCAAGGTTCGGCTGCTGTTAGGGATCCTGATTGCAATAATTGCAGCGATGTGGGCCTCGACCTATCACCCTGAAGCCTTGCAAAACCAGCTGGCGATGCCGGTGTTCAAAGACACGCTGATCAACCTTGGATACTTCTACGTGCCGTTCTCGATCTGTGTTGTGGTGGGGACCGCTAATGCGGTGAACCTAACTGACGGTCTGGACGGCTTGGCGATCATGCCAGTGATGATCGCTGCAACCACACTGGGTATCATTGCCTATGCGGTGGGGCGCGTCGATTTCACCGAATATCTAGACGTGCATTATGTCCCCGGCACTGGTGAGATCCTGATCTTTACCGCTGCCCTCTTTGGCGGAGGCCTTGGCTTTTTGTGGTACAATGCCCCACCGGCTGCGGTCTTCATGGGCGATACCGGTTCACTGGCCCTCGGCGGCGCACTGGGCGCCATCGCGCTGGTCATCAAACATGAGCTGGTGCTGGCCATTGTCGGTGGCCTGTTCGTGGTCGAGGCCCTGAGCGTGATTATTCAGGTGCTCTATTACAAGCGCACTGGTAAACGGGTCTTCCTGATGGCGCCGATCCATCACCACTATGAGAAAAAGGGCTGGGCCGAGCCAACCATCGTTATCCGGTTTTGGATCATTTCACTGATCTTGGCGATGATCGGTCTGGCTACGCTGAAGGTGCGTTGAACCCAAAACTGTTTCGTCCGGCCCTTGGGCCGGACAACACTTATCCTGTTGTTGCTTTGCAATCAGAATACAGACCAATCCATCGCTCTTGCCAGTTGCTCCAAAGCCAGCGTTCCCAATTTGGAATTGCCGTTGTGATCCAGACCGGGCGACCAGACTGCAATACTGGCGACGCCGGGAACAATAGCAAGAATACCACCGCCCACTCCACTTTTAGCCGGGAGACCGACGCGAAAGGCAAAATCGCCTGAGCCGTCGTAATGTCCACAGGTCAGCATCAACGCGTTTAGTCTTCGGACACGAGGCAAAGCAACCAGTCGTGGACCGGTTCCGGTGCCAATCAAAAAACGACCCGCCAATGCCAGTTGCTGAACGTTCATTTCGATGGCGCATTGGTGAAAATAGGTGCCCAGCGTCAGTTCTGCTGGGTTTTTCAGATTGCCGCACGAGGCTAGAAAATGGGCCAGCGAAAAGTTGCGGTGTCCATGTGCCTGTTCTGAAGCGGCAACAGAGCCATTGATGTGAATATTCTCACTCTCGGCGGCGGCACGCATAAACCGCAAAATTTCAGCCAGAGCATCTTTCGGGGCTCGCCCAGCCAAGATTTCATCTGTGATGACAATTGCGCCAGCATTGACAAAGGGATTGCGGGGGCGACCGTTTTCCTGCTCGAGCTGTACAATGGAGTTGAACGCATTGCCTGACGGCTCGCGTCCAACCCGCGTCCAAAGCTGATCACCTGAACGACCCAGAGCGATAGCGAGCGTGAACATCTTGGTGATGCTTTGCAACGAGAACAGAGTGTGACTATCACCAGCATAGTGCAGAGATCCGTCGGCAGTTGCCACAGCGATAGCAAACAGGTTTGGATCAATGCCCGACAATTGAGGAATGTAATCCGCAACTGCACCGCGATCACCTTGATCCGCCATATCGGCAGCAATCTGCTGCAGAGCTTCCTGAAGGCCGGACGTCAAACTGCTCTCCTGTTCCAATTAGGCTGACCATGGAGGTTTGCACGGGTCTGTCAACCGCCCAACGCAACAACCCTCCGGGTCTCCGGCCTACTTTGCAAAGTGGGTTTCCTGCTGCCGATTGTTTTGGGGCAGGTGACGCTGGCTCCTGCTGATGCCTTGCAATTCGGGGGCGCTCCAGTGCACTGTGCCGCCGAAAACTGAGGTTAAAGAAAGGGCGCGCCAATGATCCCGGTACAAGGATTTTCAGGGGCCAATGTGGCGGTTCTGGGCCTGGGGCGATCCGGCCTGGCCACAGCGCGGGCGCTACGGGCTGGCGATGCCACTCCGATCTGTTGGGACGATAACCCAGCCGCGCGCGAAGCGGCTGAGGGCGAGGGATTTACTTGCCGTGATTTGCACAAGCAAGGCGCGTTTGACGATGTCGCCTCGCTGATCGTCTCGCCCGGTATTCCGCATCTCTACCCCACTCCCAACCCGGTGGTGCGTGCAGCACTCGACGCTGGTGTGCCGGTGGACAATGATATCGGTCTCTTCTTTCGCTCAATAGCCACGCCTCAGTGGGACAATTTTGAAACCCTGCCACGGGTGGTGGCGGTGACCGGTTCGAACGGCAAATCCACCACCGTCGCGCTGCTGCACCACATCTTGGAAAGTGCGGGCAAAGAGGTGCAGATGGCCGGCAATATTGGTCGCGGCGTGCTGGATATTGACCCTCCCGGAGAGGGCGGCGTTGTGGTTCTGGAGCTGTCCAGTTACCAGACCGAGCTGGCCCGGTCGCTGACGCCGGATGTGGCGGTGTTCACCAATCTCAGTCCCGATCATCTAGATCGCCACGGTGGTTTAGGTGGCTACTTCGCTGCCAAACGACGCCTGTTCGCCGAGGGTGGCCCAGATCGTGCTGTGATTGGTGTGGACGAGGACGAGGGCGTGTTTCTTGCTGGCCAAATGTCCATGGGGGCAGCGGATGACCGGGTGATCCGGGTGTCCTCGGGCCACAAGCTAGGTGGCGTCGGTTGGAATGTCTTTGCCCGCAAAGGGTTCTTGTCTGAGTATCGCAAGGGCCGTCAGGCTGGATCAATTGATCTGCGCGCTATGACTGGCCTTCCCGGTGCGCATAACCACCAGAACGCCTGCGCCGCCTATGCCGCCGCGCGCACGTTGGGTCTGGCGCCTCGGATGATTGAAGGCGCACTGGAAACCTATCCCGGCCTGCCACATCGCAGCCAGATCATCGCCGATCAGGATGGCGTACGTTATGTGAATGACAGCAAGGCCACAAACGTGGATAGCGCGGCCAAGGCGCTAAGCGCGTTCAAAAAGATCCGCTGGATCTGCGGAGGATTGGAAAAAGATGGAGGACTGGAAGCACTGAAAGGGTCAACTGGCTCAGTGATCAAGGCCTATGTTATTGGCCGTGAAGCGGCGAACTTCGCGCTGCAACTGGATGTCGAAACAGATGTCTGTGGCTTAATGTCCGAGGCAGTGGAGCGGGCAATGGGGGACGCGCAAAACGGCGAGACGGTGTTGTTAGCCCCCGCTGCGGCAAGTTTTGACCAGTATGACAGTTTCGAAAAACGCGGTGAGGATTTCATTGCCGAAGTGATGGCGCGGTTGGACTAACGCAATTGGCCTGGGGGTTAGCAGCTGTCGGCGATGGCCGTGCCCGCCGCATGACCTGATGACCAGGCCCACTGAAAATTGAATCCCCCCAACCAGCCGGTCACATCCACGGCCTCGCCGATGGCATAAAGGCCAGGCACGGATTTGGCTTCCATAGTTTTGGAAGATAGTGCGTTTGTGTCGATTCCTCCCAATGTGACCTCGGCGGTGCGATAGCCCTCGGTCCCCGACGGGGTAAGTTGCCAGTTTGACAACTGGTTGCAGAGGTTTTGCAGGGCGGCGTCGGATTGATCCGCAAGACGTCCCCGAAGATCCAGCTCTTTTGCTAAGTGGTCGACAAGGCGCCCGGGTAGTAAACGCGCCATTTCAGTGGTCAGATCTCGGCGGCCTTCGGCCTGGCGTTGGTCGCGCAACAATTCATACAGCGGCAGTTCCGGGATCAGGTTGACGTTGATCGTTTCACCTTCACGCCAGTAAGATGACAGCTGCAGCACCGCTGGCCCGGACAATCCGCGATGGGTGAACAGCAGTGCTTCGTCGAACGAGGTTCGCGCATTGGATAGCCGCGAGGGCAGGGCGATCCCTGCCAGCTGTTTGAAGCGGTCTTCAGCGAAGGTGAAGGGCACCAGCCCTGCGCGGGTATCGATGACGGGCACCTCAAATTTCCGGGCGATGTCATAGGCCAGACCGGTTGAACCCATTTTGGGAATGGACTTGCCGCCCGTTGCCAGTACCAGATTGCGGCAGGTCACAGTCTGCGGTGTGCCGTCGCGATCCAGAGCGACAGAAAATCCTTGCTCAACGCGCGTAACCGAGATTACCGAGGTCTGCAGCCACATCTCGGCCCCCGAGCGTTGCAGTTCACCGGCTAACATGGCCACGACCTGTTTGGCCGACCCATCGCAGAACAATTGGCCAAGGGTTTTCTCATGCCAGGCAATGCCGTGTTGATCCATCAACTCGATGAAATCCCATTGCGTGTACCGCGCAAGTGCGGATTTGCAGAAGTGCGGATTGGCGGACAGGAAGTTTTTGGCCTCGGCGTACATATTGGTGAAATTGCAGCGACCACCACCCGAAATGCGAATTTTCTCGCCTGGGTTGCGGGCGTGGTCGATCACAAGCGTGCTAGGGCCTGAATAGCGAGCGCACATCATGCCAGCTGCGCCGGCGCCAAGTATGAGGGTTTGATACAACATCGCCAGCCCATGGCGCGGATTCCCGCCAAAAGCAAGAGGAAGAGGCTGGTCTGATTCGCCATTTCAGAGTATGAGAGAAAGATAGACCCCGAAAACGGGGCGATGATGAGGCACAGATTGGCGGTATTCCCATGACTGAGATGGTCTATGGCGCGGTTCCTACGCATGTGGGTGAACCGACTCTTCCCAAATGGTGGCGGACTGTGGACAAATGGACACTGTCCTGTGTTCTGGGTCTGTTTGTTGTTGGCCTGCTGTTGGGGCTAGCAGCCTCGGTTCCACTCGCCGAGCGCAACGGCTTTGACAATTTCCACTATGTGCAGCGCCAGGCTGTGTTTGGCTCAGCTGCGCTAGTAGCTATGGTGATGACGTCGATGATGTCGCCAACTCTGGTGCGCAGATTAGCAGTTATTGGATTTGCCTGTGCCTTTGTGGCGCTGGCGATGCTGCCGGTGTTTGGTACCGATTTTGGCAAAGGCGCCGTACGTTGGTATAGCCTTGGCTTCGCGTCGGTGCAGCCATCTGAATTTCTAAAACCCGGGTTTGTCGTCGTGGCGGCTTGGATGATTGCCGCCAGCCAGCATATCAACGGCCCTCCAGGCAAGTTGTGGTCCTTTGGCCTGTGCGTCACGGTGGTCCTGATGCTGGCGATGCAGCCGGATTTTGGTCAGGCCTGTCTGGTGCTGTTTGGCTGGGGTGTTATGTATTTTGTAGCTGGCGCGCCGATGGTGCTGCTGGTGGCAATGGCGGCAGTTGTCGTGTTGGGTGGTATGTTTGCCTACGCCAATTCCGAACACTTTGCCCGTCGTATTGATGGCTTTTTGAACCCCGATGTCGATCCAACAACCCAGCTGGGCTATGCCGCTGATGCAATCCGCGAAGGTGGGTTGTTTGGTGTTGGCGTGGGTGAGGGGCAGGTGAAATGGTCACTTCCCGATGCGCATACTGATTTTATTGTTGCTGTGGCAGCTGAGGAGTACGGGCTGGTTTTGGTGCTGATCCTGATATCGCTATATACAACTATTGTTGTGCGCTCGCTGTTTCGGCTGATGCGCGAACGTGATACCTTTATTCGATTGGCGGGTACCGGGCTGGTTTGCATGTTTGGTGTTCAGGCGATGATCAACATGGGTGTAGCGGTGCGGTTGCTGCCAGCCAAGGGCATGACGCTGCCGTTTGTCAGCTATGGCGGCTCTTCACTGATTGCAGGCGGCATCGCAGTGGGCATGTTACTCGCGTTTACCCGCTCGCGTCCGCAGGGCGGAATTGCAGATCTGCTGCGTGGACACGAACGCGGCTAATATTTAGGGAATACTGGGGCGGATGGGACAGAAACTGCTATTGATGGCAGCGGGTGGAACCGGTGGGCATATGTTCCCGGCACAAGCCCTGGCGGAAGCGATGCTGAAGCGGGGCTGGCGGGTCAAACTGTCAACCGATGCGCGTGGCGCACGGTACACAGGCGGCTTTCCGCACACCACAGAAATAACGGAAGTCTCTTCGGCAACGTTTGCCCGTGGAGGGGTGCTGGCCAAAGCTATGGTCGGCCCAAAGATTGTCGGCGGTGTGCTGAGCATGGTGATGCAAATGCGGCGTGATCGGCCCGACGCAGTGATTGGCTTTGGTGGCTATCCTTCGATTCCAGCGCTGGGGGCGGCGACACTCATGGGGTTGCCGCGCATGATCCACGAACAAAACGGTGTCTTGGGGCGGGTGAATAAGCTGTTTGCAAAGCGTGTTGCGGGTGTTGCCTGCGGTGTTTGGCCAACAGACCTGCCCGACGACGTACTGGGTGAACATGTTGGGAACCCTGTGCGCGGCGCCGTCCTGGAACGGGCAGGTGCCGCCTATATTCCGCCAGGGGATTATCCGATGTCGATCCTGGTGATGGGAGGCAGTCAAGGAGCCCGAGTTCTGAGCGATGTCGTGCCAGGCGCAATCTCAGCTCTACCGGAAAACATTCGTCAGCATCTTCGCGTGTCACACCAGGCGCGGAATGAAGACGGCGAGCGCGTAACAGCGTTCTATGCCGAACATGGCATTGATGCTGATGTACAGCCTTTCTTCCATGATGTGCCAACTCTGATGAGCGAAGCACAGCTGGTGATTTCGCGTGCAGGGGCGTCTTCTTTGGCGGACATTTCAGTGATTGGACGTCCTTCTGTGCTGATCCCGTTTGCAGCCGCTGTGGGGGATCACCAAACAGCGAATGCTCGTGGATTGATCGATGCTGGGGGTGCGATTGTGATCCCAGAAAGCAAGCTTGATATACAATCTCTGACCGAGCAAATTACATCCATTTTGAGCAACCCCACTGCAGCGTTGCAAATGTCGGCTGCAGCATTAAGCGTCGGCGTTCCCGACGCCACCGAACGTTTGGTGGCTTTGGTCGAAAAGTTGGCGGAAAAGGATAAATCATGACTCCCACAACCAAGCTTCCCGGTGACGTTGGTCCAATCCATTTTGTCGGCATTGGCGGTATTGGCATGTCGGGCATTGCCGAGGTTCTCTTAAATCAAGGTTACGTGGTGCAGGGCTCGGACTTGAAGTCCTCCAAGCTTACCGATCGATTGGCGCGCCTAGGTGCGCATGTGTTTATTGGCCAGCAGGCTGAGAATTTGGCAGAAGCGGCGGTTGTGGTGATCTCCTCGGCGATCAAACCGGGCAATCCGGAACTCGATGAAGCGCGCCGTCGCGGCCTGCCTGTGGTGCGACGTGCCGAAATGCTGGCTGAGCTGATGCGGTTGAAATCCAACATTGCGATTGCTGGGACACATGGCAAAACCACCACCACAACTATGATGGCGGAACTGATGGTGGCCGGTAAATTCGATCCGACCGTAGTTAATGGCGGCATCATTCACGCCTATGGCAGTAATGCGCGCGTGGGTGCTGGCGAATGGATGGTGGTCGAAGCTGACGAGAGCGACGGAACCTTTAACCGTCTTCCCGCAACTATCGCCGTTGTCACCAATATCGACCCTGAGCACATGGAGCATTGGGGGGATTTTGATACGCTGCGTGATGGGTTCTATGACTTCGTCAGTAACATCCCGTTTTACGGCGTCGCCGTATGCAATACCGACCATTCCGAAGTGCAGGCTTTGGTCGGCCGGATCACCGACCGCCGTGTTGTGACTTATGGCTTCAATGCGCAAGCCGATGTTCGGGCCAGTAATCTGACTTATAAGGCTGGGGTTGCGCATTTTGACATCCACCTGCAGACTGAAGATGTGGTGATCGAAGGCTGTTCGCTTCCAATGCCGGGTGACCACAATGTGTCAAATGCTTTAGCGGCAGTGGCCGTGGCACGGCATCTCGGCATGGGCGGCGATGAAATTCGCGAGGCGCTAGCCAATTTTGGTGGCGTCAACCGTCGCTTTACCAAGGTCGGAGAGGTTGATGGCGTAACGATTATCGATGACTATGGTCACCACCCGGTTGAGATATCAGCCGTGCTCAAAGCTGCGCGCCAAGCCTGCGAGGGTCGGGTGATTGCAGTGCACCAACCGCATCGTTATTCCCGCCTGGCCAGCCTGTTCGACGATTTTTGTGCATGCTTTAACGAGGCAGACGTGGTTGCGATTTCTGAGGTCTTTGCTGCTGGCGAAGATCCGATTGAAGGTGCCGGTCGTGATGATCTGGTAGCCGGGCTGATCCGCCACGGACATCGCCACGCGCGGGTACTGATCGACGAAGACGATCTGGAGCGGCTGGTGCGTGAGCAGGCCCAACCCGGTGATATGGTTGTCTGCTTAGGTGCGGGTACGATCAGCGCTTGGGCAAATGGCCTGCCAACACGACTTCAGGAGTAAAACATGGCATTGGCTGGGCTCAGCAGTTCTGTCAGCTTCGCTATGATCTGGGCGTTGCTCGCCACGGCGGTGGCTTTTTTGCCGATGCGTTGGCAGATTGTGCCGGGGACCATCCTATTAACTGCCGCACCCGCGATCATTATTGCTCTGGGTCTGCAACATGGATGGCTAACTGCTTTGGGTGGTGCGGCGGCATGCCTTTCGATGTTTCGCAAGCCGTTGGTTTATTATTGGCGTCGATTGAGAGGGGTACCTCAATGACTCTGTCGTTGATTTTGGCTGCTATCTGGGCATTGGCGGCGAATGTGCTGGCGATGATCCCAAGCCGCGATAATCTTTGGCGCCGTGCCTATGTGTTAACTGCGCTGGGAATTCCCTTGCTAGGCTATGTCACCTATGAAAACGGTCCATGGTGGGGGCTAGCGGTTCTGCTGGCGGGTATGTCGGTGTTGCGTTGGCCGGTGATCTACCTGGGTCGTTGGCTTCGCAGGCAGATGCGACGCGGGTAGGGGCAGCGATGGAAATGCTCGTCTTGATTCTCGTAGGGCTTGGCGCGTCAGTTCTGGCTCATATGCTGTCATTGCGGCGCTTGTATAGCGTGCTCCTTGTTCTCTTAGTGCTGGCCGGGGGGCTGTATGCGGCGATCCACTGGTATGTTGGCACACTGGAGGGGTGGGATGGACTGACCCTGGCGATTTTTGCCCTGATTGCCGTGATGCCATTTGGTGCTGGTTTGATCTTGGGTGGGCTTACAGGCTGGATGCATCTGCGATGGCAAACAAAACGAAATACCTGATAACTCAGCCGGTACAGACCAATGGATAAGTGGCGTTGTTATGTTCCAGTCTTCGGGGCTATATGCGCAAAGAACTACATCAAGGGGCGGGTGACATGAACATGGACGGTATCCGAGGGCGTTTGACCCCAAACCGCAACCTGTCAGAATTGACTTGGCTGCGCGTTGGGGGGGCGGCTGACTATTTGTTCCAACCTGCAGATATTGAGGATCTGGCGCTATTTCTAAAACAGCTGGATCCGACGGTACCAGTGTTTCCTATGGGAGTCGGATCTAACCTGATCGTACGTGATGGTGGGATTCGGGCCGTGGTGATCCGGTTGGGACGTGGCTTTAACAGTATCGTGGTAGATGGGGATCTTGTGACTGCAGGTGCAGCAGCATTGGATGCTCACGTCGCACGTAAAGCTGCGGACGCTGGGCTGGACCTCACATTTTTGCGCACTATTCCAGGGTCGATCGGTGGTGCGGTGCGGATGAATGCAGGCTGTTATGGCAGCTATATGGCGGATGTATTTGTATCTGCAACGATGGTGACCCGCGACGGCGAAATCTGTGAAGTTTCAGCGGATGACCTGAGTTTTCAGTACCGGCAAACCCAATTGCGTGAAGGAGCTGTGCTTGCCTCCGCAACACTGCGTGCCAGGACGGGGGATGTCGCTGATTTACATGAGCGGATGAAGCAGCAACTGGAAACACGCGACAAAACACAGCCGACCAAGGACCGCAGCGCTGGATCAACTTTTCGAAACCCTGCAGGTTTTTCATCCACTGGTAAGTCGGATGATGTTCACGATTTGAAGGCCTGGAAAGTGATTGATGACGCAGGAATGCGCGGCGCTACGCGGGGTGGAGCGCAGATGAGTGAGAAACACTCCAATTTTTTGATCAACAAGGGTGGCGCAACTGCCGCAGATCTCGAGGGTTTGGGAGAAGAGGTGCGAAAAAAGGTTTACGCATCAAGCGGGATAACGCTAATGTGGGAAATCATGCGGATCGGTGAGCCGCAGCCAGAATAATCAGAAAACTTATGCCCTGTAGACACTTAAGTTGATGCCAAACAGGAACCCCTTAGGGGTTGGTATTCTAGAAAACAGGTCATTGGTAAACATGGTAAACCTACCGTTAATAGGTCGGTAATATCTTTGTTGGTATGATGGCATAGGGGCTGGATGGCTTCTGGGACAGCTGGCGGAAACGCTAAAAAATAACAAGGGCGAACAATCGCCTTAAAAAACGGACCCTTAAGGGTTCTAATAACCAAAGGGGCGCAAAGCCCTGTGTATATTGAGGCATTTGACGTGGGTAAGTCGAGCGGGACACTCCGGAAAGTGGCGGTATTGATGGGTGGGCCCTCGGCTGAGCGCGAGGTTTCCTTATCCAGTGGGCGTGAATGCGTCACCGCACTGCGGGGTGAAGGGTATGAAGTGGTAGAGGTGGACGCCGGTCCTGACCTTGCTGCGCGTTTGCAAGACATCAATCCGGACGTGGTTTTTAACGCCCTGCACGGACGCTGGGGCGAAGATGGCTGTGTACAGGGGGTCCTTGAATGGCTGGGCTTGCCTTATACGCACTCCGGAGTATTGGCCTCGGCATTGGCGATGGACAAGCAACGTAGCAAAGAAGTGTTTCGCGCTGCTGGTTTGCCGGTGGTTGAAAGCCAACTGGTCGATAAAGCGTCGGTGATGGCTGCCCATGTGATGGCGCCTCCCTATGTGATCAAGCCAAACAACGAAGGCTCCAGTGTAGGGATCTACTTGGTTCACGAAGTTGCAAACGGACCGCCACAGTTGGCAGACGATATGCCGGATCTGGTCATGGCTGAGACATTTGCGCCTGGTCGTGAACTTACGGCAACTGTAGTGGGGGCAGGTGATGCCGACCCAGGTGCACTGACTGTAACCGATATACTGACAGATGGCTGGTACGATTATGACGCCAAGTACCAACCCGGCGGCTCGCGCCATGTGTTACCGGCAGATCTGCCGCAGGAGATTTTCGACCTGTGTCTCGATTACGCGCTGCGAGCACATCGGGCGCTTGGCTGTCGTGGCGTCAGCCGCACCGACTTTCGCTGGGATGAAAACCGCGGCGCTTCCGGGTTGATCCTGCTCGAGACCAACACCCAGCCAGGCATGACACCCACTTCTCTGAGCCCCGAACAAGCCGCGCATTGTGGTATGAGTTTTGGCGCGCTGTGCCGTTGGATGGTGGAGGATGCGACATGCGATCGTTGATTTTTTGGCGCCGTAAGACTGCGGAAATTAAGCAAGATCCCGCCCCTTCAAAGTTGAAGTACCGGATGCAGCGCTGGATGTTGACGCCGGGAATTCGGTTGGGGCTACGAATTGGCGTTCCTTTTTGTTTGGTAGCTGTACTGGGTAGCGCCTACATGGCCAATGAAGTACGCCGCGACGCTCTCAGAAGTTTTGTCGCTGAGATGCGCCAAACGATCCGCAACCGGCCGGAATTCATGGTCAATATGATTGCGATTGATGGTGCTGGTGGTGATTTGGCGGACGATATTCGCGAAGTTGCCTCGCTGCGGTTCCCGGTCAGCTCATTTGACTTAGATGTAGACCTGATACGCGACGTAATTGTTACATTGGATCCCGTGAAGTCCGCAACCGTGCGGATCCGGTCCGGTGGAGTGCTGCAGGTCGACGTGATTGAGCGCGAGCCAGCCCTAGTTTGGCGCAGCCATCAGGGCCTGGCCTTACTGGATGAAACAGGCGCTCATGTGGCTGAGTTGGGTCATCGGTCACTGCATTCAGGCTTGCCACTCATAGCTGGCAATGGCGCAGATGCCCATGTGGAAGAGGCTATGCAACTCTATTCTGTAGCGCGGCCATTGGGGCAGCGTCTGCGGGGATTGGTTCGCGTTGGCGAGCGGCGCTGGGACGTCGTGTTAGATCGCGGTCAGCGTATTATGCTGCCTGCTAAGAACCCGGCTTCTGCGCTTGAGCGCGTGATTGCCGTGAGCGAAGTGCGTGATTTGCTTGAGCGGGACATTGCTGCGGTGGATATGCGGCTTGCAGCGCGCGCGACTGTAAGAATGAACAATACCGCCGTGCAGGAATGGTGGCGGATCAGACAGATGAACGAGGGCGGATAGTCGGCATGACGGATCTTTATCAATCACAGCGGGCCATGCGGCAGATGCGTCGTCAATCTATGCAACGTGGCGTAGTTGCCGTGCTGGACGTCGGCAGCTCCAAAATCGCATGTCTGGTCTTGCGCTTTGATGGCAGCAGCCGCTTGAGCGAAGACAACTCCATTGGATCGCTCGCTGGTCAGTCCGGGTTCAGGGTTATTGGCGCAGCGACTACGCGGTCGCGCGGTGTGCAGTTTGGCGAAATTACGGCCATGCAGGAAACTGAGCGTGCCATTCGTACAGCAGTACAAGCGGCACAAAAGATGGCCGAAGTTCGGGTCGACCACGTAATCGCTTGTTTTTCAGGTGCCAATCCCAGGTCTTACGGTTTGGATGCGCAGGTAGATTTGCAAGGGCAGGTGGTCACTGAAAATGAAGTCGCCCGGGTATTGGCGGCCTGCGATGTGCCGGAATATGGTCAGGGTCGTGAAGTGCTACATGCACAACCCGTGAACTTTGCGCTCGACAACCGGTCTGGGCTGAGTGATCCCCGCGGTCAGCTTGGCCAGTCATTGGCAGTTGATATGCATATGCTGACAGTAGATGCGGCTGCAGTTCAGAACCTGGTGCGATGTATAAAACGATGCGATCTGGAGCTGGCTGGAATCGCCAGCTCGGCCTATGCATCGGGAATATCAGCACTGGTAGAAGACGAACAGGAATTGGGTGCAGCCTGCGTCGATATGGGCGGCGGATCGACTTCGGTGTCGGTTTTCATGAAGAAACACATGATTTACACCGATGCCGTGCGCATGGGTGGCGATCACGTCACCAGTGACATTTCTATGGGTTTGGGTGTCCCAACGGCTGCGGCTGAACGGATCAAGACCTTCTGTGGTGGCGTTCACGCAACTGGCGCAGATGACCGGGATATGATCGACATTGGCGGTGATACTGGTGATTGGGAGCATGACCGTCGCACTGTGTCGCGCGCTGAACTTATTGGTATCATGCGTCCTCGGGTCGAAGAAATACTGGAAGAAGTACGCGCGCGTTTAGATGCCGCCGGATTTGACCAGCTCCCTAGTCAGCAGATCGTTCTAACTGGCGGTTCTAGCCAAATTATGGGGCTGGATGGTTTGGCTAGTCGTATTCTGGGTCAACAGGTGCGTTTGGGTCGACCTCTTCGGGTTCACGGGCTGCCACAATCGGCCACTGGACCGGGGTTTTCTAGTGCGGTTGGGCTAAGCTTGTTTGCCGCCAACCCTCAAGATGAATGGTGGGATTTCGATATGCCAAATGATCGCCAGTCGGGCGGATCGATTCGGCGTGCGGTTCGTTGGTTCAAGGACAACTGGTAAGAGATGGTCAGCCTGATAATTCCGTCCAACTGCGACGGAATGTCGGGTGACAAAAAGTGAAAGAAACGTTAGGTAGCTATTAACCAGCCGCACAAAGCGGCGGATCCCGCAGGCCGAGCAGTGGTTTGCACGTAAATGAACGAGTGCCAGTTTTTAGTGATTCTGCTATTTGCGGGGTCAATATGTGTGCTTGTGTGTGTCTTCTGAAAAATCGCGAAATATGTCACAGTCGGCGAAATATCGCGGACCAAAAGGCAATTGTGGCCATATTTTGTGGGGAAGTGGGCGTTTTTTTGGTGACGCAAGGCAGATCACGCGGTAGAGTCAAGATGGACAGACAATAATAATGCCTCGGATAGAGGTGCATAATACAGGCGGACAGAGCATGACATTGAACCTTTCAATGCCCGGGCAGGAAGAGCTAAAGCCACGGATCACCGTATTCGGCGTAGGTGGCGCCGGCGGCAATGCAGTCAACAACATGATCGAAAAAGAGCTGGATGGCGTCGATTTTGTGGTGGCTAACACTGATGCGCAGGCGCTCCAACAAAGTTCCTCCAAAAGCCGGGTTCAGCTGGGCGTGAAAGTAACCGAAGGTCTGGGCGCCGGTGCGCGTCCCTCGGTTGGATCTGCCGCTGCCGAAGAAAGCATCGAACAAATTGTTGATCATCTGGCAGGCGCACACATGTGCTTTATCACTGCTGGTATGGGTGGCGGCACTGGTACAGGTGCAGCCCCGATCATCGCACAGGCCGCCCGTGAGCTGGGTGTTCTGACCGTTGGAGTTGTCACCAAGCCATTCCAATTCGAAGGCGCCAAGCGGATGCGCCAGGCCGAAGAGGGCGTCGAAGCCTTGCAAAAGGTCGTCGATACTCTGATCATCATCCCCAACCAGAACCTGTTCCGGTTGGCCAATGAGAAAACCACATTCACCGAAGCCTTCTCGATGGCAGACGATGTTCTGTATCAGGGTGTCAAAGGTGTGACTGACCTGATGGTTCGTCCAGGCCTGATCAACCTCGACTTTGCTGATGTTCGCGCCGTAATGGACGAAATGGGCAAAGCGATGATGGGCACAGGTGAAGCAGATGGCGAAACACGCGCCGTTGAAGCCGCCGAAAAAGCCATTGCCAACCCGCTGTTGGACGAAATCAGCCTGCGTGGTGCCAAAGGTGTGCTGATCAACATCACCGGTGCGCATGACCTGACATTGTTTGAGCTGGATGAAGCCGCCAACCGCATTCGCGAAGAGGTGGACCCAGAGGCCAATATCATCGTCGGTTCGACATTGGATACGGCTATGGAAGGCAAAATGCGGGTTTCCGTTGTTGCTACTGGTATCGACGCAGTTGAAGTGCGCCATGATGCGCCAGTTCCACGTCGTCCCATGTCCGCTCCACTGAAGCAAACTGTGAGCGCAGAAGAACAGCGTCCTGCTCCACTTGAGCTGAATACACCTGTCGAAGTGCCAGCGGTTGCCGCCTCAGAACCTTCATTGTTCGAGGGGTTGGAAGGTGAAGCTGCGGCTGTTCAGGAGCAACCTGAAGAAGTCTTTGAAGAACCTGAATTGGCGACCCAAGATGGACTTCCAATGCCTGCATATCAGCCACAGGTCGCTGAATTCCAGCCACAGGCTGAGGTTGCCGAGGCAGCGGCTGAAAGCTTTGTCGCTCCGAAAGCTCCAGCGCCAGGGACACCATCACCAGAAGCCATCGTACGTTTGCAGGCAGCCGCCCAACGGGTTTCCGCACCTGCGGCAACCGGTGATACAGGCGAAAATCCTGCCAAGCAACGCGCTGGGTTTGGTCTGAATTCATTGATTCACCGGATGACCGGCCAAGCGGGTGACACACCAGCTGCCACCCAGCCACGTCAGCAGCCAGCCGTTCAGCAACCCGCTGTCCAGCAGGCTCCGGCACCGCAGCAAGCTGTTAATCCTGAGCAAGAACGGATTGAAATTCCAGCATTCTTGCGCCGTCAGGCCAACTGATACAGCTAACTGTTAAGCTATATCAGTCACTTGTCACTGTATTGGGGCCGCTTTCTAGCGGCCCCTTTCCGTTTGAATCCAATGTGTTAACAGGTGTTAAGCGATGTTCTGCCGATCTGTTACAGTGATGTTTCAATCCGTTACAAAGATTGAGTTGTGGCTTTTTCTTGGACACTTTAACTCTTGCTCAACACAGCTCGTGAGGCTGGACATGATGCTACGAGGCACAGAGTGCAAAATACGCTCAAGACATCGGTGACATTTGACGGCGTCGGCCTGCATTCAGGTTTACCCGTGAAAATGATTCTACATCCTGCGCCAGCAGGACATGGCATCAGCTTTCAGCGCACTGATATCGAATTGGGCAATACTGTCATTCCTGCACGATGGGATATGGTTGAGCGCACAGCCCTATGTACGCGTCTGGTCAACGAAGCCGGAGTGGTTGTTTCAACTGTCGAACATATCATGGCTGCGCTGGCGGGATGTGGTGTCCATAATGCGTTGGTGGAGCTTGACGGCCCAGAGGTCCCGATTGTTGACGGATCGTCTGCCCCCTTTGTACGCGGCATCATGAAGCAGGGGTTGCGTCGGCTCACAGACCCGGTCGTGGCTTACGAAGTGTTGAAACCTGTAACTGTCGAGCTCAACGGCGCCAAAGCAACCTTGATGCCATCGGATCGTACCCGGATCGAATTTCATATTGATTTCACGGACGAGGCCATTGGACGACAGAGCAAGTCATTGGATCTGCGCAATGGCGCCTTTGCTCGCGAGCTTTGCGATAGTCGCACCTTCTGTAGCCGCTCAGATGTTGAAACAATGCAGGCCAATGGCTTGGCACTTGGCGGTGTACCTGGCGAAAACGCCATTGTGTTTGACGGAAAGATTGTCGAAAGCGGTGCAGGTCTTCGCCATGAGGACGAGCCCGTACGGCACAAAATGCTTGATGCACTTGGTGATCTGGCCCTAGCTGGCGGCCCTCTGATTGGCCACTATGTCGGTGAACGGGCAGGTCATGCGCTAACCAACACCTTGCTACGTGAACTGTTTGCCACCCCAGGGGCCGTGCGTGAGGTCACCTGCGATTTGGCCATGGCCATGCGTTTACCCGGACAGGGTTTGATTTGGTCGGAAATTCCGACCGAAGTTGCGCGCGTCGCCTGACATTAGCACAGCTATGGTGTTGAGAATCGCAGAGCTCGGCCATTCGGTGCGAGCTCTTTTTCTGTTTTGCGTAAGGCTGACGTGGCTTGAGGTGCTGCCTGCACTTGACGGAGGGCTGCTTTCTTTGCCATGTGAATGCGAAAATGGGTTAAAGGCATTTTGCACCTCAGATGAATGTGCTAGACCCTGCATAACCGGGGTGAACACCCGCAAGTCAATACGGTGAGGTTAGGCGAATATGGTCGGCATCAGGGCAGGGTTCAAAGCCATCGGTGTAGTTCTTCTACTGACCGCTCTTGTCAGCTGCGGCAAGGGCCGTGAAGGAGACCGGTCAATCAATCTGGAGGCGTTTACGCCGGAACAGATTTTTGAACGAGGCGAGTTTGAACTGTCCCGAAACCGGACCGTCGACGCTGCCTACTACTTTTCAGAAATAGAACGACTGTATCCCTATTCTTCGTGGTCGCAGCGGGCTTTGATCATGCAGGCTTATACCTATCATCAGGGTAAAGACTATGAAAACAGCCGTGGCGCTGCGCAGCGGTTTATTGATTTCTACCCGACCGACGAAGATGCCGCCTATGCTCAGTACCTGTTGGCTCTTAGTTATTACGACCAGATCGATGAAGTTGGCCGCGATCAGGGGCTGACGTTTCAAGCCTTGCAGGCGCTGCGGACCGTGATCGAAGTCTATCCTGATAGTCAATACGCCAACTCGGCCATTTTGAAGTTTGACCTAGCCTTTGATCACTTGGCGGGTAAGGAGATGGAAATCGGCCGCTACTACTTGCGCAAGGGCCATTACTCATCTGCGATCAACCGGTTCAGGGTTGTGGTCGAAGATTTCCAAACTACGAGTAACACACCGGAAGCGCTGCACCGTCTGGTAGAGGCCTATCTGTCCCTGGGCTTAACGGCTGAAGCGCAGTCTGCTGGTGCCATCTTGGGGCATAACTATCGTTCAACAGAATGGTACGAAGACAGCTACAAATTGCTAACGGCTAATGGGCTGAAGATGAAAGACCGTGGAAACAACTGGCTAAGCCAAATCTACCGTCAGTCGATTAAAGGGCAATGGCTCTAAGGAAGGGTGGGGCCGCGTCCCCACCTTACGGATAGCGGTTATGCTGCGCGCACTTGATATTCGCGATATTCTGATCATCGATCACCTCGAACTGGGATTCAAACCCGGCCTGAATGTGTTGACTGGTGAAACCGGGGCAGGCAAGTCTATCTTGCTTGATTCGTTGGGCTTTGTTCTAGGCTGGCGGGGGCGTGCGGAATTGGTGCGTCAGGGCGCCAAGCAGGGCGAAGTCGTAGCAGAGTTTTACTTGAATGACGGGCATGCAGCCCATTCAGTGTTGGCCGAAGCCGGGTGGCCACCCTGTGAAGACGGCGAACTGATCCTACGCCGTGTCAATACCTCTGAAGGGCGTAAGACCGCCTGGGTTAATGATCGGCGATGTTCAGGTGAGGTTTTGCGGGCGCTTTCAGCCACATTGGTGGAATTGCACGGCCAACATGATGATCGTGGTTTGCTCAATCCCAAGGGCCACCGTTCAATGTTGGACGAGTTTGCTGGTGTGGGCGCTCTGTTAGCGAACACTCGTAAAACCTGGACCGCGATGGCCAAGGCCCGCAAAGCGGTGAGTGCAACCCGCGCCGCCCTAGATGAAGTCAGAGCCGAAGAAGAATTCCTGCGCCACGCGGTTGCTGAGTTGGACCAACTGAACCCTCAGACCGGTGAAGATGCTGCGTTGGATGTGCAGCGGCGACAGATGCAAGGAGCAGAACGTATCCGCGGCGATGTTGCCCGCGCACATGGTTTCCTGACCGAAGGTGCTGAAAGTGCGATGGGCGAAGCACAACGCTGGCTGGAATCAGTCAGTGGCAGCGATGCAGCTGACCTGGACGCGCCGCTAGCAGCGCTAAGCCGAGCCATGTTGGAATTGGGCGAAGCACAGGATGGTGTAGGCCGTGTTCTAAGCGGGCTGGAGTTCAATCCATCCGAACTGGAAGAATGTGAAGAACGGTTATTTGCCATTCGCGCACTTGCTCGCAAACACGACGTGCTGGCCGATGAGTTGAGCGCATATGGTGACACATTGCGGGCCAAACTGGCGGCATTGGACGCGGGCGACAAGGACCTAGCCGATCAAGAAACCGCATTATTGGCGGCTGAGGCAGATTACGAGGTAGCCGCCACGTCACTCAGCGCAAAACGTCAGAAACGCGCCGGGTCTCTAGATGCCGCAGTGATGGCGGAACTTGCACCTCTCAAAATGGAACGAGCGGTGTTCCAGACGATGTTTGACACGGCAGAAGCGGGCCCCGAAGGTCGGGATGCCGTAGCATTTACTGTGGCCACGAACCCGGGCGCACCTGCTGGGCAGCTGAACAAAATTGCTTCGGGTGGTGAACTGAGCCGTTTTCTCTTGGCGCTCAAAGTGTGTTTGCACGGGGATGACAGTGGTCAGACATTGATCTTTGATGAGATCGACCGCGGTGTTGGTGGGGCTACCGCTGATGCAGTGGGCCGCCGCCTTTCGGCGCTGGCCGAAGGCGGGCAAGTTCTGGTGGTCACCCATTCCCCCCAAGTCGCGGCGCAAGGCGCTTATCATTGGCGGGTGCAAAAGCAGGTTGTCAAAGATTTGACACTCTCCACAGTGGTGCCTCTGGACAGTGATGCGCGCGTTGATGAAATAGCTCGGATGGTTTCTGGCGATACGATTACGGAGGAGGCCCGCGCAGCGGCGCGCTCTCTGTTGGCAAGCTAGCAGAGACAATCTTCTGAGCGTGTTACAAAAATTAACTGTCTTTTTTGTAACGTCACTCTGTTCTAAACAGATTGGGACCGGACCAAAGGCAGGCAATGAAAAAAACCACTCGCTCTCTTATGTTGACCCAGCGGGCGTTGGTACGTGCGGCGCTGCGCGATGGTTGGCGTGTGCTGCGCCACCGTGGCCCCAGTCAGGTGCAGTTCTGGTTCATCGCTTTGATGATTGGTATCGCTGGTGGGTTTGCCGCCTTATTCTTTCGCATGGGTATTACCGCGCTGCAGGCCTGGGTTTACGGGGCAGACGATGTTCTTTTTCTGCATACTTTCGCAGAATCTCTGGAGTGGTATTGGGTTTTGTTAATCCCCGCACTTGGTGGTCTGGTGGTTGGGGTGATCCTGCACAATTTTACGCCTGATGGGCGGGTGCGTTCCGTAGCAGATGTGATCGAGGGCTCGGCCCTGAGGGACGGGCGAGTTGAAGTGAAGGAGGGGTTGGCCTCTGCGCTGGCCTCGTTCTTGACGCTCAGTACCGGGGGGTCAACCGGTCGAGAGGGACCAGTGGTTCATCTCGCGGCTGTCATTTCGACCTGGGTCAGCAATCGCATTCAGGCCGATGGATTAACCGGGCGAGATTTGCTGGGTTGTGCCGTGGCGGCAGCCGTGTCTGCAAGCTTCAATGCTCCAATTGCGGGTGCGCTATTCGCGCTTGAAGTGGTTCTGCGACATTTTGCGGTACATGCCTTTGCCCCAATTGTGATCGCCTCAGTCGCTGGTACAGTGATCAACCGACTGGCTTATGGCGATGTCACAGAATTTGATCTGGTGACGCCGGGCGCTTTGCAATTCTATGTAGAATTACCTGCGTTTCTAATCTTGGGGACCATTTGCGGCCTGGTGGCTGTGGTGTTGATGAGGTCCATTTTCTGGGCTGATGCGCTTGCTGGTTTTGTCCAGGATCATTTGCACTTGCCTCGCTGGCTGCGTCCAACCGCAGCGGGAGCATTGCTGGGGCTGATGGCAATCTGGTTCCCCCATATAATTGGCGTTGGATATGAAACGACCGTCCTGGCTCTTACTGGCAGCCTGCTGCTATGGCAGGCAATTCTGTTCGCCATATTCAAAACAGCGGCGGTGGCTGTCACCATGGGTGGCCGTATGGGCGGCGGGGTGTTTTCACCCGCTCTAATGATCGGGGCACTGACCGGACTGGCCTTTGGGCTGATTGCCACATCGGTGCTGCCAGATGTTTCAGGTACGCATACGCTTTATGCCTTTGCTGGCATGGGAGCGGTTGCGGCGGCTGTACTTGGCGCCCCAATTTCAACAACCTTGATTGTTTTTGAGCTCACGGGCGACTGGCAAATTGGGTTAGCGGTAATGGTGGCTGTGTCGATGTCCACCGCACTTGCCTCGCGGCTGGTGGATCGCTCGTTTTTCCTGACCCAGCTGTCAAAACGTGAAATCCACTGTGCCGCTGGGCCGCAGGCTTACGTGTTGGCGCTGATCCGGGCAGGTGCCGTGATGCGGCCCCTGGGTGATCCGCGCTGTGCAACATCTGAGGACTGTGTGGCGCTAATTGATCAGGGGCTGTGTATTGTAGCTGCCGCTAGTCTTGAAGCAGCTATGCCGATTTTTGACCGCGCAGATATCGCATATTTGCCCGTGGTTGTGCGTAACGATGAAAATGACGATCCAGAAATTCTAGGCGCCCTGTATCACATTGATGCGTTAAAGGCTTATAATCGAGCACTGGCTGCGGCTGCAGCTGAAGAACACAGCTAGCCACAGGTAAGGTCTGACTGGTTCAATTCCAGATTTTAGTCCGAAGATTTAATAGCGTCGCAGATTACACTGCGCAGCCATTTCAGGCGGGCGGAATTATCATAACGCCGATGCCAAACCAAATCAAAATGAAGATCAGCCTGTGGCAACGGGAGTGGACAAGATTGCAATCCAGAAAAAGCAGATTGCCCCAACTGTGATGGTAATGTCGCAATCATGTCAGAACCGCGCACCATCTCAGCCAGCAACCAGACATTGGGCACCATGCAGGAAATCCGTCGTTTCAGGCCTCTGTCTTCTAGTGACAGCGCCAACTCGCTCTTACTGCTTCCACCAAAATCCAATGCTGCGTGACGGGCATTGCAATAGTCCGAAACTGTGTGGACTGGCTCCGAAACTGAAGCGTCATAAAAAACGACCATCTTACTGGATGACAAGGGTGTATGGTTCAGACTAAGCGGATACTTGGCTGGACGCACAGAGATGGCAATGTTTGTACTGGCGTTGTCGAGCACCGTCTCGACGTTTGTTCGTGATCCAAGTTCACGAAAAATCACTGTCTTGTCAGGTACTTGTTTCCATATTGCATCTCTGATCCGCGAAACCTCATGGGCCAATGTACTACCATTGGCGGCAATTGAAAAAGGCTCTGTGTCTGTGTGAGGGTTATAGTCCCCCATGTCGACAAGGGCTTCCATTTCCGCAAGTAAGCCCCGCACCTTCGGGGCCATCAACTCAGCATGGGCACTGGGAATGATGCCTCTGCCTGCTTGTATGAACAGGCTGTCACCCAAAATAACGCGCAGTTTTTCGATGCTATGGCTCACCGTGGATTGACTGATATCCAGTTGGTGCGCTGCCTTGCTGACCGATACATTATCGAAAACAGCGAGAAAGATGCGTAAAACCCGGCCATTGATCTGTGATATATCGACATCTTGCATAGGTTAATTTTTTCTTTCGATTGCTAAAATGAGTAAGCTAGCCTCATGATAAAGACGGAACAGTAGTACTACTCACAGGCAAGACGGAAGGAATATCATGTTCTTCTCGAAAAACGGCCCAAAAGAGGCTGATAAGAACAACAAATTGAGCGAGCAAGAAAAAGAGCGAGTGTCACTAGAGGCCCTCATTGATTACGCAATCCGCTGTGCAAACGAGACGCATTTTGTTGGATCGGGTGATGCTATGGAAGCTGCACGACGCCAGTTAAGCAATTCTCTGCTCCATTAACGAAGTTTGGGATGCGACAGGTAGTCGCCCCCAGTATCGTAGTGTTCAAACACCTCACCCTCGCGGCGTAGCTCCGCGCGGATGCTCTTTTTGACCCTAGTTTTTAGTTTGAGTGTAAAAGCTAGAGTTCGGAACTCTTAGTAGATCAGGAGTTGCCTTCTTTTGCTGCTAAAGCTGCTCGACCTTGACTGATTCACTGAGCACAAACGCCAGATAGTTTTTGATTTCAGCAACATCATCGATTGGGTTTTCGTAACTCCAGACCGCGTCTTTTGTGGTTGTAGACATATTAACAATAGAGAAGTAGCTGGCATCACCTTTATAGGGGCAATGGGTTGTTTTATCGCTTCGATCCAGCATGGCCATCGCAATATCTTCACGAGGAAAATAGATCACAGGCGCAAGGTGCCCTTCGTTCAACTCCAGCACATTGCTGCTTTCTCCCAGGATAGCACCACCCGAGCGTACGACCCAGTTGCCAGTTACCTTGCGAATGCGGATATCACTCATGTCATCTTCCCTGTGTTCTTGGTTCTCTTCGGCCGAGCAGCTTCTATATCAGTTGAAAATCAGATTGTCGCGGTTGCTGTGACCAGCCATGCCTGCGCATCAGCGGTGACGTTGGGGCCAATTTTTGCCGCGACTTCTTGATGATAGGCATTTAGCCAGTTGCGTTCTGCTTGGGTCAGCATCTCTACAACGATCAATCGCCGGTCAATTGGAGCAAAGGTGAGTGTCCGCCAGACCAGCATTTCCCGCTCTGCGTCGGCGCTGGTTAATTTGGGAGCAGGCTCAACCACCAACAGGTTTTCAATACGAATACCAAATGCCCCTTCACGGTAATACCCGGGTTCATTGGACAGGATCATCCCTGCTTCTAATGGCACATGGCTAACACGGCTCAATCGTTGTGGCCCTTCATGGACACTCAGGAACGCGCCAACCCCGTGGCCTAACCCGTGGTTAAAGTCTTGACCTGCCAGCCACAAGGGAACCCGACCCACGGCTTCGATGTCACGTCCAGCCAGTCCAACGGGCCAGCGTAGACAGGACATGGCGATCATACCTTGCAGGACGCGGGTAAACGCCGCCTTTTCTTCGTCACCAGCCGCTCCAATTGGTACTGTGCGGGTAATATCTGTGGTGCCGTCCAAATACTGGCCCCCACTGTCCAGAACCAGCAAATCGCCTTCGTTCAGAACGGTGTTGGAGTCCTCTGAGACCCGGTAGTGCATGACCGCACCATTTTCACCCGTACCCGCGATGGTTTCAAAGCTGATGTCGCGTAGGGCGGGGTCGCGCTGGCGCAACTCTTCCAGCTTGGTAACCACTTCAATTTCGGTCAGGCTGCCAGGAGCCTGAGCATCAAGCCAGGCCAGCACCTCGACCACTGCTGCGCCATCCCGCAGATGGGCGGCGGCACTTCCTGCTATTTCAGCGGCGTTTTTGCGGGCCTTAGGCAGGGCACAGGGATCACCGGCGTTCACCAACCGGTCGCCAAGTTTATCAGCCAGAACCTGAGGTACAGTAGTCGAATCTACGGCAACTGCACCGTTCAAAGCAGCGACAGCTGCTTCAAGGTTGGCCGTAGGGTGGATCGTCACTGAGGCGCCCAGATGTTCGGTGACACCAGCCAGTTTTTGCGCTGCCATAAACAGATCTACCCGCGCATCATCGTGGAGAATTGCAAACCCATGCGCGACTGGATTGCGAGCGATATCGGCCCCACGTATGTTCAGCAACCACATGATTGAATCGGGCAGGGTGATTAGTGCTGCTGTTTGGCCCGCATCGCTCAGTGACTTGGCCAGTCGCTGACATTTGTCAGCCGCAGTTTCACCGGCATATTGAAGTTCATGAGCGGTGACATCCTGCATCGGGGCAACAGGACGATCTGTCCAGACCCGGTCCACAAGATTGTCGACCTGTACCAGTTCGATTCCGGTTCCAGTTAGGCGCTCCAACAAGGTCTTGATCTGTCCGGCGGCGTGTAGCCAGGGATCAAATCCAACCTTGCCACCCTCTGGTAGTTGCTCGATGAGCCAATCCGCCAGTTGGATCTCCGGCCAGGGTACGGGGGTGTATTCAGCTGCGACCTGTCGTTTGACCTGGGTGCGGTACCGCCCGTCGATAAATACACCCGCGATACTTGTAAGAACGGCACAAAACCCTGCCGACCCGGTAAATCCGGTCAGCCAGCTCAGCCGTTCATCACAAGGGGCCACATATTCCCCTTGATGTGCATCTGCACGCGGCACCATAAACCCGTCCAACCCTTCGGCCGTCAATTCTGCCCGCAGAGCCTGCAAACGTGGCGGTCCCTGTTCCGGGCGCGAAGTCACATCAAAAGTCTGATACATGTGGGGTCCTCCGGGGCAAAATCAAAAGGCGCGCCATCTCGATGACGCGCCTTATATCTTCTTGTTTCAAATACCTCTGCCTGTGGCAAGGGTCGGCTTATCCAGCTCGCTTGATCCCCATCACCCGAGCACGCGCGCGCGGGTCAGAATCAAACAGCGCTGCCAATTGTTCAGTCATAGCACCGGCCAGCTGTTCCACGTCCGTGATGGTGACTGCGCGGTTATAATAACGAGTCACATCATGGCCGATCCCAATCGCCAACAGCTCAACAATTTTCTTCTTTTCCACCATGGCGATAACATCACGCAGGTGCTTTTCGAGATAGTTGGCAGGGTTCACCGACAGGGTACTGTCATCCACTGGCGCGCCGTCCGAAATCACCATCAGAATTTTGCGTGCTTCTTGCCGTGCGGCCATCCGCCGATGGGCCCATTCCAGCGCTTCACCGTCGATGTTTTCCTTCAGCAGTCCTTCCTTCATCATCAAACCCAAATTGGGTCGGGTGCGGCGCATTGGGGCGTCGGCACTTTTGTAGATGATGTGGCGCAGGTCGTTCAGACGGCCCGGCATTTGTGGGCGCCCATCGTTCAGCCAGGTCTCACGCGCCTGTCCGCCTTTCCAGGCTCGGGTGGTAAAGCCCAGGATTTCGACCTTGACGTTGCAACGTTCCAGCGTTCGGGCCAGAACATCCGCACAAATCGCCGCGATCGAGATCGGCCGTCCACGCATCGAGCCAGAGTTGTCGATCAGCAATGTCACGACCGTGTCTTGGAATTCAGTGTCTTTTTCGATTTTGAACGACAGCGGTGTAGTGGGGCTGACCACCACACGGGCCAAACGGCCGGCATCCAGAATGCCTTCCTCCAGATCAAATTCCCACGACCGGTTCTGCTGCGCTTGTAGGCGGCGTTGCAATTTGTTGGCCAAGCGGTTCACGGCACCTTTCAGCGGCTCTAGTTGCTGATCCAGATAGGCGCGCAGGCGTTCCAGCTCGGCTGGTTCTGCCAGATCTTCGGCGCGTATTTCTTCGTCGTGGTCGCTCAGGTATACCTTATAGTCCGGATCGGCATCAGAGGGCGGCATTGGGGTAGGCGGCTCCAGCGGTGCCTCACCATCCGGCATTTCGGTTTCTTCACCAGTTTCTTCGTCCGCCATATCATCGGCTGAAACCTGAGCCTGCTGCTCGTCCTGTTGTTGTTCCTGGCTTTGCTCCGGATCGGCGTCAGCCTCGTCATCCGAAGCATCTTCTTGACCGCTGCTATCGGGATCTTGCTGTTCTTCTGCGTCGTCTTCGGCCTGATCATCCTGATCGTCGATATCGTCAGGGTCATCGCCCAGCTGATCGCCATAGCCGAGATCACTGATCACCTGTCGAGCGAACTTGGCAAATGTGGCCTGATCAGCAATGGTGTCGTCGAGGTTTTCCAGCGTTTCGCCAGCCTGGTTTTCGATAAACCCACGCCACAGTTCCATCACGTTGGCCGCACCTTCAGGCAGGGGGCGCCCGGTGGCCAGATGGCGGATCAGATAGCCGGCTGACACCGCAAGCGGCGCCTCGGAAGCAGTCTGACACTGGTCATAGCCCTTGCGCAGAGCTTCGTTGTGGATTTTGACGTCAATGTTGCTGGCGGTGCCGGGCATATGCCGCGCGCCCATGGCCTCGCAGCGGGCGGTTTCCATCGATTCGTACAAGTCACGGGCCATGTCACCGGGTGGTGCGTATTTGGCATGCACGCCATCGTCATGGAACCGGTGGCGCAACGCCAGAGCATCAGCAGTGCCACGGGCCAGCAGCACCTCTTGCCGGGTCATTCGGCGCGATACCTGTGGCAAGCGCATTGAATCCCCGGATAGGCCGGATGGATCAACAGTATAGGCGACGCTCAGGTCCGAGTCATTGGCCATGACCTTGGTGGCCTCGGCGAGGGCCTTTTTGAACGGATCAGCGGGGTTGTCATTTGGCTTTTTCATTGGAAAACCCAGCGTGTTTTTTCAAGTTTTGCACCGAGATCAGAGCAAAAATCATACAGTTTTGTCAATTCGGTCACTTGTGAATTTTCTGTTGTCGGCCGCTGCATCTCAAGAAAGATGGAAAGCATCGTTGGAACCAGATCGCGTTCGTATCCCAACCGTTCAACATAGCTAGGAGAGACACTGTGTTTTTTCTCGTAGGCCACAGTCGCAAAAGCGGTCAGGGCTTCTTGAAAAGCCATGTCCATATCGCCGTCACCGACATTGTGCTCAAAATGGTATAGATCCGCCATCAGATATGCTGAACAGACGTAGTAAGCTTCGGTCTCGCTTTCGACATCGACCCAGCCCGCCAACGCCTGCGAGGCACTCAGCCCCAGCGCTGCGAGCAAAGTCGCAGCGGGAGCAAGTATATGTGGCAGTCTACCCAAGGCTCACGTTCGCCGCGCTTTCCGGCAATTCCTCGTCGAAACAACGCTGATAGAACTCGGCCACGGTCTGGCGTTCCAACTCGTCGCATTTGTTCAGGAACGACAGGCGGAAAGCATAGCCCACATCGCGGAAAATCTCGGCGTTTTGCGCCCAGTTGATCACGGTCCGTGGCGACATCACGGTGGACAGGTCACCGTTCATGAATGCGGTGCGGGTCAGGTCGGCCACAGTCACCATCTGGCTTACGGTCTTGCGGCCGGCCTCGGTGTTGTAATGCGGCGCCTTGGACAGCACGATCATGGTTTCGGCGTCGTGGCTCAGATAGTTCAGGGTCGATACCAGCGACCAACGGTCCATCTGCGCCTGGTTGATCTGTTGCGTACCGTGGTACAGGCCAGTGGTGTCGCCCAGACCAACGGTGTTGGCGGTGGCGAACAGGCGGAAGTGTGGGTTTGGCGTGATGATCTCGTTCTGATCCATCAGGGTGAGTTTACCGTCATGCTCAAGAACACGCTGGATCACAAACATAACGTCGGCGCGGCCGGCGTCATATTCGTCAAACACAATCGCAACCGGGTTGCGCAGCGCCCAGGGCAGGATGCCTTCGTGGAATTCGGTGACCTGTTTGCCGTCTTTCAACTTGATCGCGTCTTTACCGATCAGGTCGATCCGGGAAATGTGGCTGTCGAGGTTCACACGCACTGCAGGCCAGTTCAGCCGGGCGGCAACCTGTTCGATGTGTGTGGACTTACCCGTGCCGTGATAGCCTTGGATCATAACGCGGCGATTGTGCGAAAATCCGGCGAGAATGGCCATGGTGGTGTCTGGATCGAATTTATAGGTGCTGTCGATATCCGGCACCCGGTTTGACCCATCGGCAAAACCTTTGATGGTCATGTCGGTGTCGATGCCAAACACATCGCGGACCGAAATGCTCTCGGTGGGTTTAGCAGTGATATCCAGCAAGCCGTTGCTCATGACGCGCGATCCTTATTCTCATATCCCCATCGGCGGGGCCCCGTTTGTCGGATTGGTGCAACATCTAACGGGCAAGGGCAAGGGGAACCGCACAGGTTCACGGCCTGGCGGTGTGTTTACTCACTAACTGGTCTTATCGCAGGCATGTTGTCGCCTGCTGTGGCCCAAATAGTTGAAGGTTGGTGGTCGCAATCTCAAAAGTCGGCCTACCTATAGGTATTGCTGAGTTTGGGCCCGGACCCCGCATTCGATGTGTTGTTAAATCGGGCTTGTGTTGTGGAGGACTTCTTGTGGAACAGTGGAGCATTCAAGGCGAAGAGATCGCCAATTGTAACTGCAACTTTGGTTGCCCCTGCCAGTTTGGTGTATTGCCAAGTGATGGAACCTGCGAAGCGGCGGTGTTTTTCCGCATCGACAAGGGCCACTATGGCGATGTCCAGTTAGACGGTCTGTTGGCTGCTGGTGTTTACAAATGGCCCGGTCCGATCCATGAGGGCGCAGGTGAAATGCAGCTGATCATTGATGACAAAGCCAGCGCCGAGCAACGCGCCGCATTGCAGGCGATCATGACAGGTCAGGATACTGTCGAAATGGCCACCATGTGGTTTATCTTCAGCGCCATGTGTCCCACCAAGCATGACACCATTGTCTCTCCCATTTCGGTTGAGATAAACGCAGAAGACCGGATCGGCAAAGGCTCCGTTGCCGGAGTGGTAGAGGTCAATGCAGAGCCGATCCCAAACATCATGTCCGGTGCGCCGCATCGCGTTGGTATTCGATTGCCAAACGGATTTGAGTTTGGCTTTGCCGAGATGGCCAAAGGCAGTACAAAAACTTCGGGTGGCGCGATTGAGTTGCTTAAGAACTCTGGAACACATGCGCATTTCGCCAGTCTGCATTTGACCGGTGAAGGCCGTATTGGCGCCTGAGCGTTGGCACAAACATGGCACATTTGAAGCAAACTCCGGCGCTGGGGCCGGTAGAAAAGTTGGTGCGTCGGGATAAGTTGATTGTCCTGATTTCAGCATTGCTGATTGCCGTGTTAGCGGCGTGGTATACTCTGGCCGGGGCTGGCATATCAATGTCGATGAACCCGGTCTGGACGCCGGATTATGCGCTACTGAACTTTGCCATGTGGTGGGTCATGATGATTGCCATGATGACCCCCAGCGCCGCACCGATGTTGCTTCTTTATGTTGCAGTCAAGCGCATGGGGGCAGGGGCAGACCAAGCTGTCTGGCTCAGCCTGTTGTTTTTAGCAGGATATCTATTGGTCTGGGGGGGCTTCAGCCTGATTGCAACTGCTGCACAGTGGCAGATTGAAATCCTGGATCTCTCCATGGGGGCGATGATGCCGCTGACGTCGCGGTCGATTGCTGGGGCTGTTTTGCTGTTGGCGGGCTGTTATCAGTTTTCTGGTATCAAAGATGCCTGTCTGAGGCATTGTCGCTCTCCCAGCGCATTTCTGGCTGATCACAACCAACCGGGGGCAAAAGGGGCGTTGCGACTGGGTATCCTTCACGGCGGCTATTGTCTGGGCTGCTGTTGGGCGATGATGGCACTGCTGTTTGTTGGGGGGCTCATGAACCTCTATTGGATCGCAGGTCTTGCGCTTTATGTTTTGGCCGAAAAAACACTACCCAAAATGCACAGGTTTTCTGGCGTAACAGGAGCTGTGTTGATCACCAGCGGCGCATATTTTCTGATCTCGTCCCTGATAAATTAGTCAGTGGTCGTGCTTGGCTCTGGACTGGAACCTCCGGAGATTTTCCAACCTCAAACCGAAACAGGAGATGACTATGGCGTTATTTATTACCTATGCGAGCTATTCGCAGGCTGGCATCAAAGGGCTGCTATCCAAGCCCGAAAACCGAACCGGTGCGATTCAAAGCTTGCTCGACAGTGTTGGCGGTAAAGTGGTGGCTATTTATAATACCACCGGAACCAATGACATCGTTTTAGTGTCCGAAGCCCCGGACGGTTCGGATGCTGTTGCTTTAGCGATGGCGGTTTCTGCCTCAGGTGCGATTTCCAAAGCTGAGACTGTGCGCGCATGGACTAGCCACGATTTTGAGTCTGTTATCAAAAAGGCTGCTGGCCTGACCGGTGCCTATGTTCCTCCCGGATCGTGATAGATGGCATAGACGGGTTGCGCAAAATAGCGCGGCCCTTCGCCTATCACTGAGCGCATAGCTGCCTGTACAATAGAACATCTATACTTTTGCTCCGAAACCTATTACATGCGCCCAATCGGGTCACGTGGGCCCCGCCCACCGTGATGGTGGTGCCGTCAAAATTCCGGGCTGGCTGACCCAATTGCCGTGCCCCGCAGCAAGCGAAAATGAATATCGTGAAAACAGCACTCGCAGATGCGCTTAAGGCGCGCGGTTATGAATCTCTGACCCAGGTCCAGCAAGAGGTCAGCAATCCTGAGCTCGAGCAGTCGGATCTGTTGGTCTCTGCCCAGACTGGTTCGGGCAAAACGGTTGGCTTTGGTTTGGCTATGGCGCCAACCCTGTTGGGCGACGACGAAGGTTTTGGTCAGGCAGCCGCGCCGCTGGCGCTGGTTATTGCGCCAACCCGCGAATTGGCCCTTCAGGTCAAGCGCGAGCTGAGCTGGTTGTACCAAGGTGCCGGTGCCCATCTGGCGTCAACCGTCGGCGGGATGGATATGCGCGACGAGCGTCGGGCGCTGGATCGCGGTACTCACATCGTTGTAGCTACACCAGGCCGTCTGCGCGACCACATCATGCGCGGCTCTATCAATCTGTCCGAAGTCCGCGCCGTTGTGTTGGACGAAGCCGACGAAATGCTCGACCTTGGGTTCCGCGAAGATCTGGAATTCATTCTGGGCGAAACACCTGAAACGCGCCGTACCCTGATGTTCTCGGCCACGGTGCCTAAAGGCATCGCACGGCTGGCAGAAACCTATCTGAAAGATCACCAGCGGATCACCACGGTTGCCGAGAAATCGCAGCACGCGGATATTGATTATCAACTGCTGGCCGTGTCTCAACGCGATAGCGAAAACGCGATCATCAACGTTCTGCGCTTTCACGAAGCCCCCAACGCGCTGGTGTTCTGTAACACTCGCGCCATGGTCAACCGCCTGACTACGCGCCTGTCGAACCGGGGCTTCTCGGTTGTGGCGTTGTCGGGCGAGCTGTCACAAGCAGAACGCTCGAACGCGTTGCAATCCTTGCGGGATGGTCGTGCCAGCGTTTGTGTGGCCACTGATGTTGCGGCACGGGGGATCGACCTGCCTAAACTGGATCTTGTGATCCACGCAGAACTGCCAAACAGTCACGAAACCCTGCTGCACCGTTCAGGCCGGACCGGCCGGGCAGGGCGCCATGGTGTCTCTGCGCTGATCGTTCCGCCCAAGGCGCGCGGCAAAGCGATGCGCTTGCTGCGTTCGGCTAAACTCACAGCTGATGAGCTGAATGCGCCAAGCGCCGAAGCTGTTCGCGGCCAGGATGAGGCCCGTATGCTGGGTGATGCATCCTGGAACGAAGCCGTGACTGATGCAGAGGCCACACCTGTTGCGAACCTGTTGGAGAAATTCTCTCCGGAGCAGCTCGCGGCTGCTTACCTGCGTTTGTTCCACTCGCGTCACACCGCGCCGGAAGAACTAAGTGACCCAGGTCAGGACAAAGGCAACCGCAGAGAGCGCGAACCATTTGGACCGTCGGTTTGGTTCTCCGTTGCCGGTGGTCGCGATGCGGGTGCAGAGCCGCGCCGTCTGCTTCCAATGCTGTGCAAGGCCGGTAATCTGTCCAAAGACGACCTCGGTGCGATCCGGGTGCAGGGCAAGGAGAGCTTTGTTGAGCTGCGCCAAAGCAGTGTTGATGGCTTCCTGAAGGCACTTGGTGGCGCTTCAGAAGTTGAAGGCTCCAAGGTGACCCAGCTGGATAAGGCTCCGGACATCGCCAATTCGCCACGCCCTAAGTTTGATGGCAAAGGCCCGCGCCGCGATGATCGTGGCGACCGCAAACCACGCGGCCCACGCGAGGATTACAAATCGCGCGGTCCACGAGAAGACCGTAAGCCTCGTGAAGACCGGAAACCACGTGAAGACATGGGCAAAAAGGGTGGCGGATCTGGGTATGGCGGCAAGCCTTCAACCCCACCAACCGATTGGAACGATGCGCCAGCTCCACGAGCGAAAAAGCCGAAGCCTGCTGCGAATAAGGCTGCGAACAACCCCTCTCAGCGTATGGCGCGTCCGGGTGAAGAGCATGTCACCCCTCTGAAGCGGCGAAAGTCTGGCGATAGCAAGCCCTATGCCGGCAAAACACGCAGCGACGGTGAACGCAAAAAAGGTCCACCACCCCCAAAGGGGCGGCCTGATAGCAAAAAGAACCGGGCCCGCGCAGCAGCCGCAAAAGGTGGCGGTGGCTACGCCAAGAGCAAGCCCCGCAAAGGGAACTAGTACTTTCCGACGTTAGAAATATGGATGCAGGGCGGCCTTTGGTCGCCCTTTTTATGTGTTGCTGGACGTCGGCTCAGTAGTGTTCTCGACTTGCAAAACTGCCCAGTGTGTAGACCAGTTCCCCAATGGTGCCAGCAACTGGAACAGCTCTTGTCCGGTGTCAGAAAGCTGATACCCGGCATCCCCACGTTCAAGGAGCCCGCTTTCCCGCAGCTCTTTGATTCTACGGTTCAAAACCGACGGCGAAACAGACTCGCAGCTGTCCTGGAGGTGCCTGAATGTCATGGGCTGCTGTGACAGTTGCCAAATTATGCCTAAGGCCCAATTCCGCCCCAATAGATCGAACAGTGCCATAATAGGCTTACCAGTTTTTGAACCTCTGACAGGAGATCCGGGTCGGGGAGTGTGATTTGGCATAGGTTCTCCGTTGCTATCATTTGTGTAGCGCGCTACTGCTACACAAATGATAGCAATCTCCGAGAGGTAAGTCATGTTCTTGTTGCCTGTGTCTGCGGCTATAGCCGCATCAGCTGGCTGGGCCGCTGGGATCGTGCTGGCGCAGGCGCCTGCTCGCCAACTAGGGGCTTTTGAATTCACCCGCATTCAGCTGATCGCATGTGCAGCAATTCTATTCTTGGCAGCTACACTGTTGGGAGGGTGGACAACTGTTGCCTGGCAGTATTGGTCGTCTTTTGTTGTCAGCATTCTTTTCGGGATCGTCATCGGCAACCTCGCGATGATTGAATGCCTGCGCCGTGGCGGACCCAGACGTACCGAAGTGTTATTGTCCCTCAAGGCGCCAATTGTTGCAGGCCTCGCCTATCTCTGGCTTGGTGAAGCTCTTTCCGCTTTGGGGGTATTTGGGGTTGGGTTGGCGATATCGGGGGTTCTGATGGCAGTCTTATCCCAAACGGACAAACCGGAACTCAAGGAGAAAGTTTCAGGTTCGATTGGCATAGTTATCATGTTGGGGCTTATCGCCACCACCAGCCAGGGCATAGGGTTCCTGATCATGAAACCCGCGATGTTGGCTGGAACCGATCCTATCGCAGCCTCGGCGATACGACTAACCGGCGCTGCCTTTTTGGTTTCGGTGATTGGCTTGTGGCCAGCACAGGTGTTTAGATGTGAAACCAGCATGACACCGACACTTCTTGGGCGGACCATTCTCCCAGGATTTATTGGCTATGGAGTTTCGTCAACTTTGTTGTTGTATGCCTTCGCAAACTTCGAAGCGGGCGCTGCAGCGGTTTTAGGATCGCTTTCACCCGTGCTGATCTTGCCTATCCTGTGGGTAAGGGATGGTGTGCGACCTTCATTCCAAGCAATTCTGGGTGCTGCATTTGCCGTACTTGGAACGAGCCTGATTGTTCTAACATGAAAATACGCCCTCGTTTTGGCCCCAGCCATATGCCTGACCTATGCAGAATTTCTGACTTGTGTTAGCTTCACCTATTGCAATTTAGAATTGAGCAAAAATTTTGTGGGTGCCGCATGTCAAATAACACAAATGAAATGCGATTTATGTCTTGGGATGAGCGGTTGGTTACGGTGTTTAGTTACACCGTCAATATCATCCTGTTGGTTCTGCTGATTTTTGTCGGCTCGTATGCCACGACTGAATTGGCAACACGTATTTCCGCGAAGGCATTTGTTGATCAACGGTTGTTAGAAGCCCGTAGCGAATTGGGAGAGGCTGCCTTGACCCGCGTGGCACAAGGCGATTTGGCCCGGGACACATCACCATCCGCGGATATTGATAAACTGACCCAGCGGGAGAGTGAGCTAAAGGTGTTGCGTGAGAACCTGAGCGCGCTGGAATTTGCCGGTGCACAATCTTCTGACAGTTCGGTCTACGCCGTTCAATCGCGGTACGAGGCACTAGCCTTTGACCAACAACGCCAGGTGCAGCGCGATAGCCTTGGTCGACAGATCGAAGCAGGCACGGCCAAGCTCAATTCTTTGGTTCAGGAATACGGTATTCTGCAGCAGATCACTGCGGAATGGGAAACGGACACAACTAACAAGGGTGACATCAATAGCCTTGGGTCTCTTCTGGAACTTTCGCACAAGGAACTGGTGAGTTTAATTCCTGCTGAAGACTTAGCAAGCTCTGCGTGGCTAAACAACTTCGATTCCCAAGTCGTAAATGCGCTTAGGAAATTTAAGCAGACATTGTCTGTTGAGGAAACGCCGGACGGCAAATTTGTCACCTACCAGAATCTGGACAGAGCAAGGGAAAATTTATTTTCTCCAGATTCTCTCAACCCAGATCGAATGTTGCTCGGGTTTCGTGACTTTGCCATAGCTGTGAAAGATGCCGAGGCCGCTGTTGGAAAGATGGTCACGGCTGCGGAGACGGAGCTGGAAAGACAAAAGACAGCTTTGGATGAGCTTAACGCATTGGTCGATGGGGTTATTGCCATGCCACATTGGGCATCCTCTGTCCCTTGGTTGTTCCCACTTTCCTATTTGCCAAATGACCTGTTGCTTGCCGTAGTTGTTATTACCTGTGCCGCCATAGGGTCTTTGTTCTCTGGCCTGCGGGCTGATGCGCCGGCCCCTTTATTGCGGGCACCTGTGGGGGCGGTTGCTGGGTTTATTTGTTTTTTGATCATGAAGGGCGGCAAATTCCTGTTCATCGTGCAAACTGCAGGTGTCGTACTTCCGATCAATCCATTTGCCGCCGCCTTTGCCGGGATTGTTGCAGGGTTGTTTACCGAGCGGGCCTATCTGTTGTTAGAGCGGATGATGAACAGAGTCGCAGATGATTTGGAGCGCAGCCAAGCCAAAACCAAGGAAGCTGACGATGCTAAGGATGAAAAAGTAGTAGAACCGGTTCTGCCAACGCCACAACCAACTGGCGATGGAAAAGGCCAAAATGGCGCGACCCCGGCACCCAATGGCAAGCTGGACCCCGCCTAGAGGGGGCCAGCTACCGTTTGTTATTTAAAGGTCTTGCTGTCCTTGATCTGGTCCCAGGCCCACATCACTTCTTGCAGCTGCTCTTCTTGTGATCGGTCGCCACCGTTCATGTCAGGGTGCAGCACCTTGATCAGCTTCTTGTAGGCCTTGCGGATCTCGACTTTGGTCCAGCCGTCATTGGCTTCGAGAATCTCGATTGCGCGACGTTCGGTTGCAGGCAGGCGGCGACCTGTACTGCCACCGTTCTTGCCGGGGTTCTGGGTGGCATTGGCGCCCAAGACCTGATGTGGATCCTCGATACCCAAACGCGCCCAAGCGCGGGCCTCAGGATCGCCTAATGGACGGGTCTCGCGTTCCCAGACCTTATCTTTGGAAGACTGCGCGTTTAGCTCAGCCTCGGTGGTGCCTTCAAAGAAACTCCACTTGCTGTTGTACTCACGGACGTGTTCCTGGCAGAACCAGAAAAACTCATCCAGCACGTCTGGTGCCTTGGGGGCGCGGAACTTACCGGCCTCCTCGCACCCTTTGTGGTGACATTCTCGGACGGAGGTCTCAGAGGCCCCCGACATGCTGCGCCGCCCGCGCGGGTTTTTCTTCTTGGCGGATCGGACCGACATATCGAAACCGAAAGGATCTGACTTGCTCATGGGGGTGCACCTTCTACGACGCATCTGTTCGACTCGGAGAAGACATTCTAATCTACACAGCGGCAGATAGAAGGGGGTTACAAAAATTAATATGGGAAATGTGACAATGAGCGTCAAAGACGAGATGGAAAACCGGTTACAGGCAGCATTTGAGCCAACTGAACTGGAGGTGGTTGACGATAGCGACAGTCATCGCGGCCACGCAGGTCACGATGGTAAGGGCGAGAGCCATTTTAATGTGCGTATTCGGGCAGCAGGGTTTGCAGGGCAGAATCGGGTGCAGCGCCACCGCATGGTCCATAAGGCACTGGGCGATATTGTGCCCCGCATCCATGCGCTGGCGCTGGACATAGATGTTTGATCACCGGGGGCGACAGCGACTTAGCTGTCGTCGTCAGTTTGCTGCTTGGCACGGGTTTTAAGCGCTGCGGTCACACCAGAAACCGGGCTTAGCTCTTCCACACCATCATCCGCCATCATCTCGCGTGCACCGGGACCTGGAACCGGCACCGCGTCAGGGGAGGCTTCGGGATCACCAGCCGTCGCAGTTAGTGGCACGGGTTCAGGTTGATGTTGCGGTTCAGCAAAGGGCTGCGGTGCAAACGCGCTGGTTCCAGCCTCTTGCCCTGCGGCTGGTGTGACGGGGCGGCGAAACACCATCACATTGCGCCAATTGGTGGTTGACCCTGTCAAACCTGCACGTTCCTCGCTGGGCAACAGTTCCGCGCGCTGAAACTCCCAGCCTTCGGCGCCCATGTCGTTCAGCAACTGCTCAATCGTCACGGCAAAGCGCCCATGCGGAGTTTTCACGCCTTTGGCCTTGGTGCCCTTGGCAGGGGCGGGAACAACCTTGTACTCGAACATCATCAGGATCCGGATCGTTTGTTTGTTACCGGTGTTTAGCAACTGGCGACGCCTAGGCCAAGACGGGAATGTCGCGGGTTGTCTGGGCGAGAGGAGGGTGGCATGGTCGCGGTATGGTTGATGGCGCTCAACTTCTAATTCAAACCGACACTGCTGGAAAACTAGAATAGAGGCTGCCCAGATGGATCTTGCAAAAATCGAAAGCCCAGAGAACCTAGTAGAGTGGGTCAATGAGCTGCCAGAAAAAATCCACAAACCTTTTTCTATGGTTTTGGGCGGCCGCACAGCTCAGCGTGTTTTAGCCAACGCCTTCTTTGCAATAGATGAGCGCAATGGGGGCAGTCCTCCAAAACTGTTCGCGCTTCGTTGTGCGGTAATAACTCAAGCCGTTCAGTTCGGCTTAGATCAAGCTTTGATATTGGCTTCTAAGGAGACACAGTCTCGTCTTATCCCGTCGAATTCAGCTCCTGATGAAGTATACCACTACACATTAAAGATAATAATAAATCTGGGGGGGGGCTGCTAGTGAACGCTTGGGAGATGTTTTGTACTCAGCAGGTCAAATTGCAATTCATACTCCCGCCCCGACGACTATGCTAATGGATGAAGTTCGGCTTGATTGTAAAGACTTAACTGCCAAGGGAACTCTGCAAGGGAAAGAGCTTTGGAGGATCTCTCGGGTCTCGTTTCCGAAATTTGAAGAAGATCTATTCATATTAGGAGATAAGTTCTGGCCGCGTTGGTACGCCAGTCTCAATGGTGGGTTCCCTCTACTGGGTTCTTGGGATGAGCATCGACAACTACTTTATGACATAGCTCTGATCTCAAATGGCGAATGGGAGAAAGGTGCCGAACATATTGCGGCGCTGATTGCTGAGATTGAAGCGAAATACCTACCAACAACAAGTGCTCCCAAATCGACTACCAACCTAGATATACCTACGGGGCAAATGCAGACCTATTTGCAAGTGAATCGGTTGTCATTGCCACCAACGTTGGAGGCCGTGTATGGACACCTGGAACTCGAAATCCATCGCTTGCAGGGTATCAATCACTGGGAGACGGAAGTTCAACAAGAACGGTCCCGTGATTTGGTTCGGAGACTGTTGGCTATGCTTGATGCAGTAGGAGCGTTACAGGCGCAGGCCGAAGCTCTGCCCGAAGAACCAACAGTGGAAGATGCGGAGCAAACCCAGGAACTCTGGCAAGAATACCTTGATTTAGGATGCGCATGGCCTCGGGAAAACGCGCCCGAGATTGTTGACAACGCATGGCGTGGTGGGCTGGTTGGTGTGACGTTTGCGGGGCTTACGCTTTGTGGGATGGCAGCGACCCCTGCGCTGGGTGTTGCGGGGCTCTTGTTTGGGACCAAGAAGCTGGTCGAGGCGGCAAAGGCGACCAAAGAAATAGCCAAGGTGGCCTTCCCCGGAGAAGGCGGCAGTAGTTGAGCCGTACCAGGTCCTTTTCTCAGCAAACCAAATCGTTCGTTTAGCTCGCTAAGCGTCCGACCGGGTTGGGGGCGGACGCGTGCCCGCCGCTGGCGCGGCGAGTTTATTAGGTGAATGGGGGCTGTTCCCCTAACTTTTCCGCCGCCAACTGTGCAATCGACAAACACACCTCGGTTGCCTTGGCCATATCCTGCACCGAAACCCATTCCTTGGGGCCGTGAATGCACTGCATGCCGGTAAAGATATTGGGCGAGGGCACACCCAGTTCGGTCAGGCGCGATCCATCAGTACCACCTCGGATCGGGATCGACACTGGTTCAATCCCCTGCGCCTTGGTGGCGGCATGGGCTAGCTCAACCGGGGCCATGTCTTTTTCCAGCCAGTAGCGCATGTTGCGGTATTGCGGCGTGATTTCGCAGGTAATGCTGGCGCGCGGTTCAGATGCCTGAACAGCGGCACAGACCTGACGCAGCAACTCGCCCTTGGCCTCTAGCCCGTCCATCTCAAAATCACGCAGGATGAACTTCAGCCTCATTTCGGACGACCCACCAGTCATGTCAGTGGCGTGGATGAACCCTTCGCGGTCATCGGTGGTTTCGGGCGTCATCGTGGCCTGCGGTAAGGTTTGCACGATTTTTGACGCCAGATGGATAGCGTTGACCAGTTTCGCCTTGGCCCATCCTGGGTGGATCGACACGCCGGTGATGGTGACGACTGCACCATCGGCCGAGAAGCTCTCGTACTCGATCTCGCCCACTTCGCTGCCGTCCAGCGTATAGGCAAAGTCTGCGGCCAGATCCTTGGGCAGTTCAGGTCCGACACCACGGCCAATTTCCTCATCCGGGGTAAAGCCGATGCGGATGGGGCCGTGCGGGATGTCGGGGTTGTTTAGCAGATGCCGCGCCATGGTCATAATGATCGCCACGCCGGCCTTGTCATCCGCCCCCAGCAGGGTGGTGCCCGATGCGGTGATCAGGTCATGCCCCTGTTTGGTCGCCAGATAGGGGTGCTCGGCTGGGGAGAGCACCAGATCGGGATCATCCGGAAAGGTGATGTCGCCGCCGTTGTAGCCCTTGATGACACGAGGTTTGACGCCAGTTGCATTGAACTGCGGTGCGGTGTCCACGTGGGCCAGCAAGCCGATGGTGGGGCCGGGGGCTGTGCCGGGGATGGTCGCCAGCACCACGCCATAGTCGGTCAGTTCCACATCCTGCGCGCCGATCTCGGTCAGCTCTTGCTTCATCAGGTTCAGCATGTCGGACTGGATCTCAGTACTCGGGGCCGTGGGTGAGTCTTCGTCGCTTTGGCTGTCGATGGCCGCATAGCGGACAAGGCGATCCTGAAGTTCCTGGGTGAAGTCGTTGGACATGGTCACTCCTCAAAAATTTTGCCTACAGAACGCTCCGCGCTGCGGAGTGTCAAGTTGATGACTTGATCCACAATTTGAGAAGATGATTTCCCTTGCTCAATCGAATTCTGGATTACGCCAAACCATAAGCGCAAAGTTTTCTGCGATGCCGGTATAGTTGGGAAGAGCGATCTCATGATCGAAACCCGCATACAAAGTAATGTTGATGAATGCGGAACGCCCCATGGCACCTTCCGTCAAGGTCTGGCGCTGAAACTCGGTGGTTCCTGAACGCTCCCGTTTGCCTGGAATTGGCAGAGCAATTGCGACCCCCTCCAAACCTGCTTTCTCAGCTAGGTTCTTTAAGGAAACGAGCAAGGGAGAGAGTTCCGGACCCAACGATTGGTAGCCAGCTCCAGTGGTAAGAAGCATACGGCAGATGTACAGCCACTTGCCTGAGGGATTATGTGCAGCTCCTGTTCCCGAAGTGGTTATTGCAGTCCAGTTTTGGGGGGCTAGCGCAACGCGGGATGGAAGTCAGATAACCGACAAGACGGCCCTTAGTTTCACTCACAAACGTGCCTCGTGGGAAGGTGTCAAAGCATGTGCTGACTGCGATATGCGAGTGCCTTGGATGAACAAAGGCAACGCTTCGTCGGCCAAGGGTGTCCGCTCCCGGACTATCTTGCAATTCCACAACCGCTTGCAGGTCTTTGTCGAGGGCTGAACGTGCAGGTAATGTTGCCAACGGGGGTTCCTAAATTGATTTTGAAAATTTTGCCCGAAAATATTGGTTCAACTCAGTATTAAAGTGCGATCGCCATTGGGTGAATTGGAAATGTGATTACCGTCAAAAGAAGAAGGGCGACCCGAGGGCCGCCCTAGTATTCATTGCTGTAACCCGCGGGTTACTTGGCCAGTTTACTCGCCCAGTTTCTGCGCCACCAATTGGTTCACCGCTTTGGGGTTGGCCTTGCCGCCGGTGGCCTTCATCACCTGACCGACAAACCAGCCAGCCAGTTTCGGGTTCACTTTGGCTTTTTCGACCTGCGCCGGGTTGTCTGCGATGATCTGGTCCAATGCAGCTTCAATCGCGCCGGTATCAGTCACCTGCTTCATGCCGCGCTCTTCGACGATCAGCGCCGGGTCACCGCCTTCGGTATAGACGATTTCAAACAGATCCTTGGCGATCTTGCCGGAGATGGTCTCGGCCGAGATCAGCGCAACGATGCCGCCCAGCTGTTCTGGGGTGACCGGACAGTTGGAGATGTCTTTGTCGTCAGCCTTCAGCCGGCCAAACAGCTCGTTGATCACCCAGTTGGCGGCCAGCTTACCGTTGCGACCTTCGGCGACGGCTTCAAAGTAGGCTGCAGATTCCACATCAGCTGTCAGAACCGAGGCGTCATAGTCCGACAGGCCAAAGTCGCTGATAAAGCGGGCTTTCTTGTCGTCGGGCAGTTCGGGCAGGGTGGCAGCAATCTGGTCTACCCACTCCTGTTCGATTTCCAGCGGCAGCAGATCTGGATCGGGGAAGTAGCGGTAGTCGTGCGCTTCCTCTTTTGACCGCATCGACCGGGTTTCACCCTTCTCAACATCGTACAGGCGGGTTTCCTGATCAACAGTACCTCCAGCCTCGACAATAGCGATCTGACGACGGGCTTCGACCTCGATCGCCTGCTGAATGAAGCGCATCGAGTTCATGTTCTTGATTTCGCAACGGGTGCCGAGGTGCGAGAAATCCTGCGTTTCCTGGTACTTTTCGTAGTCACCAGGACGACAGATCGACACGTTCACATCGGCACGCATGTTGCCGTTTTGCATGTTGCCGTCACAGGTGCCCAGGTACCGCATGATCTGGCGAAGTTTGCCAACAAATGCTGCGGCCTCTTCAGGGCCACGGATGTCAGGGCGCGATACGATTTCCATCAGGCAGACGCCAACACGGTTCAGGTCAACAAATGACATGTTCGGATCCATATCGTGGATCGACTTGCCGGCATCCTGCTCCATGTGGATGCGCTCGATGCGCACGTTACGTGCGGTGCCGTTGCCCAGTTCGACCAGCACTTCGCCTTCGCCCACGATGGGGTGATACAGCTGCGAGATCTGATAGCCTTGCGGCAGATCCGGGTAGAAATAGTTCTTGCGGTCAAAAGCAGATTTCAGGTTGATCTGCGCCTTCAGGCCCAGACCTGTGCGCACAGCCTGTTCGATGCAATATTCGTTGATGACGGGCAGCATGCCGGGCATCGCGGAATCCACAAAGGCCACGTTTGAGTTCGGCTCGGCACCAAACTGGGTGGACGCACCTGAGAACAGCTTGGCGTTGGAGCTAACCTGCGCGTGGACCTCTAGGCCGATGACCAGTTCCCAGTCATGCTTGGCACCCGAGATCACCTTGGGTTTGGGCAGTTCATATGTCAGGTCGAGCATCTCGCACCGGCTCCTTTGATCACGTTTGTCAGCGTTCTAGGCCAGCCAGCGGAGCGGGGCAAGTGGCCAGAGCGGTGTCTGGCCACTTGGGAGGGTTATGCGGTGGCGATTTGAGTGCTGCGACGGCGAAGCGCGCCCAAGGAGAACAGTTGGAACGCGATGAATATCGGCACAAAGTATTCGGGGAACAGGGCCAGAGGATAGGCGTTGATGATGTTGGGGCTGTCAAAGGCCATCAGCTGCATGAATCCAACCGAAGTGACGATGCCTAGGCTGACGGCGACAACAAAATCCAATAGTCCAATGATGCTGGCGCGGCGCACCAGTTGTTCGGCGTTTGCGTCCCCACGGCTCAGGGCGCGTGTGGCCTGAATAGCTGCGATCCCGGCCATGATGTCTCCGATCCCGGCGGGCAGGGCAAATTGCCAGGGGATAGCCCCCATGGCCCAACCAATCAGGAAGAACCCACCCATCAGACGCAGGCTTTGGATGCTGATCAGATGAATATGGTCAAGGCCACCCAGAATGGTCCGTCCAGTTTCCGTCCAACGTCCCAAAGCCCAAAGAAGAAATGCGCCGCCTAGCAGGGGCATCAGGGCATAGGGGGGATCGGTGGCTTGCAGCGGTGGCATCAAAATTCCAGCCTTGGCCAGGTTGACGGATAGGGCGTGCCAGACCCCAAGCAAGACTGCGATACCGCCAATTGCAGCGACGGTCTTGGCCTTGGACAGGCCAGATCGATGGGCGCCAATGGCGATTAAGCCGATGACAAGGGCAGGCAGGATCACGGCAAATACCTGCACATAGTAGGTTGCGATGGTTTCGAACATTGTGGTCTCCGAGCGTTGTGACTTCATTTATTGCAGTGACTATCAAATGAGAAGTTACTTCACATTTGCAAGGCTCGTTCCTAAATAAAGTGCATGGACGATGACAAACGCCGAAATTGCCCGATCCAACGGGCATCGAATGTGATGGGCGACCAGTGGTCGTTGCTGATCCTGCGTGAGTTCTTCTTAGAGGGTTCGCGAAGGTTTCAGGACTTGCAGGATGTGCTGGGGGTCTCACCCAATACTCTGTCCGGTCGGTTGCGTAAGCTGGAAGAGGGCGGCGTGCTGGAGCGTCGCAATTATTCGCAAAACCCGCCGCGCTGGGAATATCACTTGACCGATAGTGGGCAGGCGCTTGGTCCAATGATGTCGGCGCTTCGCGTTTGGGGCGCGGAACACACGCCTGACCTGCTGGATTGAAGTGGCTGAATTTACATAACTAAACTTGAGGGCTGAACTTCGTATGCGCGATGCGCAGCCTATGAAGGCAGCGCATCGGAAAATGCGTTTGGTTTCTATGGGAACTTTCGGTGGATCAATCCCAATAGGACACCAAACAGCACAAATTGGGTCGCACTGGCTAATGCCTCAACCCGGATCCAGGCCATGATTGACGGCACAGTGTATTTGGCCGGTTCCGTCAGCACAATATAGGAGGCCAAAAACAGGCCAAACGCCAAAGAAATGGTCATCGCATCACGCAGGCTTGGCTGTGACGGGGCCCATCGCGACAGAGCAAGGCTCAGGATGAACCCTTGAATGATCATCACGGTAAATCCCATCGGCATTATGGGAGCCTCTCGCAGGAAGCCCATTGCAGCAAAGTGGTCTGCATTCAGCACAAAGTGTGACAACCCCTGCACCGCAAAAGTGACCGCCATAAAGGCAAGAACGGAAATCAAGTGTTTGGTCATGGCTTGGTCATTTCACCCCGTTTCCACAACGCCAACGGAGCGCCACCCGGATCTTGCATGAATGTGGCTGTTCCGGCGGGACCTATTAGGTTCTTTGCAATGATCTTTGCGCCATTTGTGACGGCATTGGCCACGGCTGGTTCCAGATCCTCGACTTCGATGTAAGGGACCCATCCGCTGACACCGTCCATGCTGTCACAGGTCGCCGCAAAGGGCAGTTCGCCCTCATCCGTCAAAAAGGTCATTGGGCCGATGTCATTGGCCGACCAACCGAATGTCTTGCTCAGAAAGTCGGTCGTTTCGTCTCGCGTCGCTCCGATGTTGTCAAACCATACAAAGGGTGAGGGCATTTCGTTCTCCGATTCACTTTTATTTTGCAAGTGGATTGTCGAGCGGGCGCTTTCAAATTGCAAGTGAAAATATTTCTGTTAGTCTTTCGATATGAAAAAGTCAGATAAAATCAGGTGGTCGGGGTGCCCTGTTCGCTATGCAGCTGGAGTTTTTGGCGACAAGTGGTGCTTTGTCTTGCTGCGGGACATTCTACTGCATGGTAAGCGGTACTACGGAGAGTTCGCCGCTTCGGAAGAGGGGATATCGACGAATATTCTGGCGGATCGGCTGTCACGGCTGGAAGGTGATGACATGTTGACGCGTCATGTTGACCCCAACAAGCGAAGCAAAGTTTTCTATCTTCCGACACGCAAAGCGCGCGCCTTGTTGCCTGCATTCCTTGGTATGATGGTTTGGGCGACTGAGTTTGATGAAAACACCGAGGCTCCGGCATCCTTTGCCAAGGCATTTCGCGAGGATCCCAAGGCGGCTATTGCCTGGTATGAGGCTGAAATCGACCGCGTCAACGCAGGGCTGGAGTATTCTTCCTGATAATGATTGTGGGTCGTCGATAAATTTACACCATGGGAACGTGACCACTTGGCGATGGCTTGCGGCAAGGCTAAGAAGGGCGTCCAACAGACCCTCAGGAGGCCGCCGTGGACACCGTCACCCGCATCGCCCAAACCATTGCCCGCGAAATCAGCGCCACGCCAAAACAGGTCAGTTCGGCCGTAACGTTACTTGACGAGGGATCAACGGTTCCTTTCATCGCGCGCTACCGCAAAGAGGTGACGGGGGGCTTGGATGACACCCAGCTGCGGACACTGGACGAGCGGCTGACCTACCTGCGCGAGCTAGAGGCGCGGCGGGTTTCTATCCTTGAGGCGATCAAATCGCAGGACAAGCTGACCGCGGATCTGGCAACCTCGATCTCTGGTGCCGAAACCAAGGCGCAGTTGGAAGATATCTATCTGCCGTACAAGAAAAAACGCCGCACCAAGGCGATGATTGCGCGCGAAAATGGGTTGGAAGCATTGGCCGAAGCGATCCTGGCTGATCGTATGGCGACGCCCGAGGCCTTGGCCGAAAACTATCTGAATGAAGCGGTTGAGACTGTGAAAGATGCCTTGAACGGTGCGCGGGACATTCTGGTGGAACGGCTGACGGAAAACGCGGTCCTGTTAGGAAATCTGCGTGGTTTCATGCAGAAAGAGGCCCTGTTGACGGCGCGAGTTGTGGATGGGCAGCAAGACAAGGGCGCCAAGTTCTCGGACTATTTCGATCACCGCGAGCGCTGGGCGGATGTGCCGTCGCACCGGGCACTGGCAATGCTGCGCGGATCGAACGAAGGCGTACTGACGCTGGATATCGGCCCCGAGCCCGAAGAGGGAGCGGTAAGAGCTGAAAACATGGTCGCTGCGCAGTTGCAGGCTGGAGGCAACGGGCCTGGCGATGTCTGGTTGCGCAAGATCGCTGGCTGGGCCTGGCGGGTGAAGCTGAGCCTGTCGATGATGTTGGAACTGATGAGCGAATTGCGTTCGCGTTCGCAGGATGAGGCAATAAAGGTCTTTGCCCGCAATCTAAAGGACCTGCTGTTTGCAGCCCCGGCCGGTGCGCGACCGACTCTTGGGTTGGACCCGGGCATTCGCACCGGCGTTAAGGCGGCGGTGGTTGATGCAACCGGGAAATTGGTGGCCACGGAAACGCTGTACCCGTTTCAGCCCAAGAACGATCTGCGCGGGTCGCAGGTGTCGATCCTGAAACTGATTGCGGAACACGGGGTCGAGCTGGTTGCCATAGGCAATGGCACCGCCAGCCGTGAGACCGAACGCATGGTGGCAGAGGTGATCAAACACCTGCCTGCCAAGGTGAAGAAACCAACCAAGGTTGTGGTGTCTGAGGCGGGGGCCTCGGTCTATTCAGCGTCGGAACTGGCGGCGCGGGAATTCCCCGATTTGGATGTTTCTTTGCGCGGGGCTGTGTCGATTGCGCGGCGCTTGCAGGATCCTCTGGCCGAACTGGTCAAGATTGAACCTAAGTCGATTGGCGTTGGCCAGTATCAGCATGATGTGGACCAGCATCAGCTGACAAAATCGCTGGAGGCAGTGATTGAAGATGTTGTGAACGGTGTGGGCGTTGATCTGAATATGGCCTCGGCGCCGCTGCTGGCGCATGTGTCGGGGCTGGGGCCAGGACTGGCCGAGGCAATTGTGGCGCATCGGGATATGAACGGTGCCTTTATCTCGCGCAGGGAATTGTTGAAAGTGGCGCGCCTGGGGCCAAAGGCGTTTGAGCAATGTGCAGGGTTTCTGCGCATTCGCGATGGTAAGGAGCCGCTGGATGCCTCGTCCGTTCATCCCGAAAGCTATAAGGTTGCGCGCCAGATCATAGCCGCCTGTGGGCGGGACATTCGTCAGATCATGGGCGACGACACGGCGCTGAAACGCCTGCGGGCCGAGGATTTTGTCGGGGGGGATGTAGGTCTGCCAACTGTCCGTGATATTCTGGCGGAACTTGAGAAGCCGGGCCGTGACCCGCGCCCCAGCTTTGTCACAGCGAGTTTCGCTGACGGGGTGGAAGACATCAAAGATCTCAAACCGGGTATGGTGCTGGAAGGCACCGTGACCAATGTTGCGGCCTTTGGCGCTTTTGTGGATATCGGCGTGCACCAAGACGGGTTGGTGCATGTCAGTCAGTTGGCTGACAAGTTTGTCAAAGACCCGCATGAGGTGGTGAAGACTGGGGCTGTGGTCAAAGTTACCGTGACCGAGATCGATGTACCGCGCAAACGCATTGGTCTGACCATGCGCAAGGATGGTGGCGCCTCGGCGCGAGTTGACCGCAATGCGCGCGGGACCGGTGGGGGTAAGGCTGCAGAGCGTGGTAAACCGCGTGGCAAACAGCAAATGTCTGCTGGACCAAAAGGGCAAAAGAGCAAACAAGACAGTGGTGGCGCTCTGGGTGCTGCGCTGATGAATGCGATGAAGAAACGTTAGACATGCGGATTGGCCAGTTTAGCCTGTAGGGTTGACCCGTCCTGCTAGTAAAAACAGCGGCAGGGCCTTAGCTCTGCCGTTTTATTGTGTAGAAACGTTGCCGAAAATGAGAGCTAGGTTGGACCCAGCTGTGGACCTTCGGTGGTGAATGTTACCTTATGACCGAGGTTGATTTCATCACGAAACAAATCGGCAATGATCTGCAGCGCATCGGCACGACCACGAGCGGCAAAGCGACTGGGAGACGTGATTCTGGCATTGTTGTCAAATCCGTCGGCGGCATGGGCCCAGACCATCGGGTGCAACTCTTGCAAATGGTCACAGATCAACCAGTCAGCCGCTTTTGCAATCTGCATGCGTGGCATGTCCGATGGTTCGCTAAGACCAAGCCCCGCAGTTAGGGCAACCGAGCAATACGAGGCAAGCAGGTTGATCATTTCCTGGTTTGGTCGGGTCGCAACGATGTCACGCAATCCATCCAGAAAAAAATCAACATCGACCTGGGCGCAAACCTGTTCATCATGAATCAAGGCATCAAAGTAGACCCAGGTATATCCCCCTGCACCCCAGGTACTTTCAGTGCGCGAGGCGGTGCGGCGGGCCTCCAGTTCAAGTGCCGGGTATGATCCAAACCAACGGGGTAACATATGGTTGCCAAGGGCGCGCATGTGGCGATTGTTCTGCGGATCCAGGTCGATCAGGAGTTCATAGTCATTGGCAACGCAAAGGGTGTCATCACGTCGGCCGGGTAAGAGCGCGCATTTGGCGGCCGCCAGCATTGGGCTGTCGAGCTTGCCGGTATCATACGGTGCCAGCAGGGCACTGGCGCGATCAAAATGTGCTGCGCAGCGGCGGCGATTTGCGGCAGGTACGATGGTTTCCCACCCGGTACCGCGCCACGTCCAGCCAATGTCGATATGTGCCAGGGCTACGACTGCGGCCAAATAGGGATCATCACGATGAGATTGCCGCACAGCCTCAAACGCCATAATGCCGTCGATCAGCGGCCTAGCATCTGCCTTGTGGCCCTCACTGAGCGCATGTTCAACAGCATTGATCACATCCGCGCGGGCGCCAAAGGCAAGGAGCTCCGCAATTGGCATCCCGCCATGAGTTTTGTCGCGGGCCAAGTCCGCCGTTTTGATTTCAGCTGAAAGTTCGTCCCAGCGCTCTTGGCGAGCGAGAAATTGCCCTTGTGTCTGTGCTGCGCGGCAGGCGACATCATCGGCGCTGTGTTCCATCACTGGAATGGACAGGCTGTCTTCGGGGTGTGAAGTGGGAAAAGTCGTCTCTACGGGGACGGCCACAGCAGCGGGTGGCGTCTTTTTCAACAGGCTGAAACGATCACCAAAGGAATTGATCAATCGGGAAAGGGTATCCCGTGCCTGTTGAGAAGGGTTGAGCATAAGCAATATCCGATGAGTTGGCAGCAGCAAGTATTCGTCTGGCAACCATCACCCGGCATTGGGGCGCAAAAAGGGCAAGGATGGGGAGTTCAGGTTTTGAATTGGGGTAATCGCGTGACATTTTATGAAAGGCCCGCAGTAGTGCACCGGGTCAGAACACCGTGAAGTGATGTCGTTCTGTCTGCACCCCGCGCAATTGTAGCGCGTTTTCCAACATAAGATGTGGCGGCAAAACCTGTGGGGGCAAGCGCAGTTTGTCGCCGGAGGTCAGGATCAGAGTGACGCGCACCGAAAAATCCCAACGGGTGTCAAACCGGACTAAGTTGATCTGATCCAGGGTCACGCTATCTGAAAGCTGTCCGCTACGCCAAATGACTTGGGTGGCATCAAGCGTCAGTTCCGAGCGGGTGTTGCGCCATAGGTCCCAAAGCGCTGGTAGGGTGGGCAGTGCCAAGAATGCGACGGCCCACCAACTGGCCTGCAAAACAACGACGGCAAACGTTAAGGTTGTATAAATCCCCACCAACGCCACACAGAGCTTTACTGTGCGTGCTTGTCTGGTGAAGTGGCAGGGAGCTTTGGTCAAGTTTACTCTGTGTTGTGACGGTTAAAGGGAGGAGCTTATCGCCCGGAGATCTTAAAAGCGATACGAAGATCTTCCAGCGCTTCTTTTTGGCGTTGACTTAAACCAGATGGCGGCAGGCTACCTTTGATCACCTCCATCAGCGGAGGCAGTATTTCTGCCCCGCCGAGTTTATAAGTCTTGCGGGCCAGTCGGGACACAGCAGTATCAGCACCACCACATTGCGAAACGAGCCAACGGCCCAGAACCAGTGCCTCTTCGGCCGAGGGTCGATCCATGTCCAACTGTTGTTGTAGCTGAACGATTAAGTCGTCTCGCTGGTCCTGTGTGGGTAATCCATCCAGTTCCTGAAACGCCATGGTCAGAGCTGCGATGGCCAGGTTGGCATCGTCGATGTTTTCAACGGGGTGCACATCGGTCTGACGGTGAAAGCCGAACCGGCGGGCGGCCAGTCGCACGTCGTTGGCCATATCGACAATGTCTCCAGCCATATGGGCAGTGTTGCGAGCGCGGTTCAGAAAGAAATAGACTGCTGCGATGACGCCGACGGCGGCAATTAGGAAGGGCAAGGCAAGAACTCCAAATACGAGACGCTTAAAATGCCCTTCCAGATGAACTTAGTTTGTCATGATGATCAACCGTTGAGAATACGGGTGATCATCTCGTTGGTATCACGGCTCAGATTTGCGGTTGCCAACATGCGCTCCAGTTGGCTGCGGATTAGTTCCTGGCGAGTGCTGTCATATCGTTTCCAAGTCTGGAAAGCCGAGCACATCCGGGCCGTGGTTTGTGGGTTCAGCGCGTCCAAGATGATCAGGTTGTCGGTTAGCAGCTTATAGCCGGCGCCGCCAGCATAGTGAAAACCGGCCTGGTTCATCGCCAAAGCCCCCATCACCGCGCGGAAGCGGTTGGGGTTCTTCATGTCGAACAGCGCGTGTTTTGTCAGTTCTGAGGCAACAGATGCGGCTTTCTCTGGCGCGGCACAGGCCACTTGTAGACCGAACCATTTGTCCATGACCAGACGATCACCTTGCCACTGATCATAGAACGCCTGCGATTGTGTCTCGCCGTTTTCTGCCTTGAGCAGGCAAGCAAGAGCGGCATTTTGTTGGGTCATGTTATCGGCGGCGTCATACTGGCGGGCAGCAGCCTCTCCACTATCCAGACGCGTCAGCAGGGACAGGATGCGCGCGTTGAGGTCTCGTTTGCCCGCGCTTTCTGCATCCGGGCTATAGGCGCCTTGTACGGTGGTGTCGGCGTAGAGCCGGGGCAGACTGTCAGTGAGCGCTTCAGCCAATGTTTGGGCAAAGGTTTCAGCCGCGTCATAGATGGCCTGCGGGTTTGGTGTGTGACCGCGTTCAAACAAGGTTTGGGCAAGATCCGACTGGCTGGGTGGCGATAGAACTAGCGCGCGGAAGGCTGGGTCCAGACTGTCATCGCGCACCAGCTTGGTCAGCGCATCCAGATAGTCGGCGTCAGGGGCTGCGCCGTCCAGTACCATGGCGACGCGGGATTCTTTGGCCAGTGTGTTGCCTGCTTCCCAGCGATTAAACGAGTCGCTGTCGTGCGCCAGCAAAAAGGCGCGTTCGGCGTTGGTGCTTTCGCGTTCCAAAATGACCGGAGCCGAGAATTCGCGCAGGACTGATGGGATCGGTTTGGCAGGCAGGCCTTCGAAAGTGAAACTCTGTTTGGCCTCGGTCAGTTCAAGCACCTCTGTTCCGCGCACCTCATCTCCGTTCTGGCCAAGTAGACCAACAGCCACCGGGATCACCCGAGGGTCTTTGTCTGGCTGGCCCGGAGTGGGCGGTGTCGATTGCTCTAGCGTTAACGTGTAGGTGCCATCAGCGTAATCGTCAGTCACCTTGATACGCGGGGTGCCGGCCTGACTGTACCATTTGCTGAACTGGCCCAGGTCGCGGCCGGTGGCGTCTTCGAACACCTGCAACCAATCCTCGATGGTGCAGGCCTGACCGTCGTGGCGTTCGAAATACAGGGCTACCGCTTTGGCGTAGGCGTCATCGCCAACCAGACGTTTCAGCATGCCGATGACCTCGGCACCCTTTTCATAGATAGTTGCGGTGTAGAAGTTGTTGATTTCCTGAAAACTTTCAGGTCTGACCTGATGTGCCAGCGGGCCGTTATCTTCGGCGAACTGGCGACCGCGTAGATCAATCACGTCCGAGATCCGTTTGACCGAGGCAGAACGCATGTCAGAGGTGAATTGGCTGTCGCGGTAGACGGTCAGACCCTCCTTTAGGCAGAGCTGGAACCAGTCGCGGCAGGTGATGCGGTTGCCGGTCCAGTTGTGAAAGTACTCGTGGGCGATAATTGCCTCGATACGTTCGAAATTTGCATCTGTGGAGGTTTCTGGGCTGGCAAGGACGCAGGAAGAGTTGAAAATGTTCAATCCCTTGTTCTCCATGGCGCCCATATTAAAGTCGTCAACGGCGACGATATTGAAGATATCGAGGTCATATTCCAGACCATAAACATCTTCGTCCCACTTCATCGACTTGATCAGGGCCTCCATGCCGAACGAGCATTTGTCCTCATCCCCCGGGCGGACCCAGATGTTCAGTTCTACGTCTTTGCCAGACTTGGTAGTAAAGCGGTCGGGGTGGTTGATCAGATCACCAGCCACCAGCGCAAACAGGTAGGCGGGTTTGGGCCAGGGATCGTGCCATTCAGCCCAGCCGTCGCCGCTGCCTGTTGGGTTACCATTGGATAGCATGACCTTTTCATCGCCCTCAACCCGAACGGTAAATGTGCTCATCACGTCGGGGCGGTCGGGGTAGAATGTGATCTTGCGGAAGCCTTCGGCCTCACATTGGGTGCAGTACATGCCGTTCGACATATACAGACCTTCGAGCGCGGTGTTGGTGACCGGGCTGATTTCGACTTCGCTTTCCCAAACAAATGGCGTGCTGGGTACATCACAGGTCAGCCCCTGTCCGGTGACGTCGGGCGAAACAGGCTGTCCATCGATTTTGGCGGCGATCAGTTTTAACTGCTCGCCATGCAGAAAAAAGGACCTGTCTACTGCGTCAGGCTTTGGGGTGAATTCAATGCGGCTGACCACGCGGGTCGCCCTAGGAGACAAATGAAAGGTTAGGTGAACTTCGTCCACCTGAAAACCGAAAGGTGTGTAATCCTTAAGATAGATCGTTTCCGGTGTTGCTTCGGCCATGTCGCTCTCCTGTGTCTCGCTTTGACACAGGTGTAGAGCAAGGTTGCGCAACTGCAAGTGGACTTGGCCTGAGTGGGTCAGAAATCAGTGAAAATTCCAATTATGTTTTCGAGTGGAACAAAGCCAATGCCACCCACTCTTTGAGGCACTCGGCTATCAGTTGCGTTGTCCCTATGGTCTCCTAAGACGAACACATATCCATCTGGTATGTGGTATTCGCCTGTGAAATCTATGGCTGTACTGCCGAGGTCCAATACCTCATAGGATCGACCATTTGGCAGTGTTTCCGTGTACCTATCTACCGGGCAATGGCCATTTTCGATTTTTGAGATGTCTCTACAACGGGGCACAGGGCGTTGCCGTAGATCGAACCACACCGGTTCGTGCTGCTCAGAAGTCACCACCTGCCCATTTAGCCAAAGACGGCCTTCGTTCATTTTGACCGTGTCACCGGCGGTAGCCGCGACACGAAAAACAAATTTCTGATCGGAGTTTTGGGAGAGTTTGAAGATTATGACATCGCCTGCGTCCACAGATTGGGTGGCGGGGTCGAAATACTCGGCCCGTGCGCAGTCCCCTCTGTTCAGGGTGGGGGCCATGGCGTCTGACGAAATAACCCACATATGGTGGTTGCCAAGCAGGCAAACAGGGCAACCACATTGCGGGATGTCTTCTGCCAGCGCAGGGAGGGCGAAAAATGTCAGCAACGCTGTAAGGAGAGAGAACTTCAAATCTAAAAATCCACCCAAAATGGGAAAAAAGCAATGAGAGAAAGCAATTGTCTGGAGTATTGTTCGGGAGTTTCTTGAAAAGCAAGAGGCTGACTTCGGCATTCGCGATAAGTAGGCTTGTTGCTGACAGGAAACGAATGTTTTACTTACCCGTAGCATACTATTGTGTACCGCTGGAGGGAAAATGACAATTCGGGTTGAAAAGCATGGGCTGCAAGTGGCAGCTGAATACGCGGATTTCATTGAAAAATCGGCTCTTCCGGGGACGGGTGTGCAGGTGGATGCCTTTTGGCAAGGTCTCAGTCAGCTGGTGCATGACTTTGGCCCAGAGAACCGGTCCCTTTTGGCCAAAAGGGAAGAGATCCAAGGCCAGATTGATGCTTGGCACATTCAACACCGCGAGACGCCACATAATGCAGAGGCCTACTCAGCGTTTTTGCGGGACATTGGCTATTTGCTGCCCGAAGGCGATGATTTTGAGATTGAAACAGAGAACGTAGATCCGGAAATTGCACATGTGCCCGGACCACAGCTGGTGGTGCCAATCACCAATGCGCGTTTTGCGCTGAACGCAGCAAATGCCCGTTGGGGGTCGCTGTATGACGCATTGTACGGCACCGATGCCATGGGAGACCTGCCCGTGGGCAAAGGCTATGACAGTGCGCGTGGCGCGCGCGTTATTGCCTGGGGGCGCGATATGCTGGATAGGGTCTTTCCGCTGGTGGCCGGATCCTGGAGTGACATTATGGAAGTGTCGATGCAAGGAGGGGCTTTGTCACCTGAATTGTCCAATTCTGCCCAGTTTGCAGGCTACGTTGGCAAAGCAGAAGCTCCGTCTCGGGTGCTGCTAAAGAACAATGGGTTGCATGTTATTCTCGAGATTGATGCCACAGGGACTATTGGAGCGGCCGATCAGGCAAGCATCAATGACATAACGTTGGAATCGGCCCTGTCGACAATCATGGATTGTGAAGACAGCGTAGCCGCCGTTGATGCCGAGGACAAAGTATTGGCCTATGGCAACTGGCTGGGCCTGATGAAGCGTGACCTGTCGGTTGAGGTACACAAGGGGAGCAGCAGCTTTACCCGCAGCCTGAACCCCGACCTTGACTATACCAAAGTGGCGGGCGCGCAGGCTTCGCTGAAGGGGCGTTCCTTGTTGCTGGTGCGCAATGTTGGGCATTTGATGACCAACCCTGCTGTTCTGGACCGCGACGGGGTTGAGGCTGGCGAAGGCCTGATGGATGCAATTACCACAGTGATGATTGCCATGCATGATCTGCAGGCAGAAGGTGGCAACTCGCAACATGGCTCGGTCTATGTGGTTAAGCCCAAGATGCACGGTCCTGAAGAAGTGGATTTTGCCTGCCGGATTTTCGACCATGTGGAACAGGCGCTCGGCCTGCCGCGAAACACTGTCAAAATTGGCATCATGGACGAAGAGCGCCGCACCAGTGCCAACCTTAAGGCCTGTATTCGGGCGGCACGCTATCGGGTAGCCTTTATCAACACAGGTTTTCTGGATCGCACTGGGGACGAGATTTATACGGCAATGGAAGCCGGGCCCATGGTGCCCAAGGGTGAGATGAAATCAACGCCCTGGATTTCGGCCTATGAAGACCGCAATGTGGATATCGGGCTGGCTTGCGGGCTGAAAGGGCGCGCTCAGATTGGCAAAGGCATGTGGGCGATGCCGGATCTGATGCAGGCAATGCTGGAGGCCAAAGCTGGGCACCCGCAGGCTGGCGCTACATGTGCCTGGGTGCCATCGCCGACTGCTGCAACACTACATGTCACACATTACCACGAAATCAATGTTCATGAGGTTCAGGATCATCTGAAGGCGGGGGGGAGCCGTGGAACCCTGCAGGATCTCCTGACGATACCAGTCATGACCGGTAAGACCCTTTCCGATGATGCCATCACCCGTGAGATCGAAAACAACGCGCAGGGTATCCTGGGGTATGTGGTGCGCTGGGTGGATCAAGGCGTTGGGTGTTCAAAGGTGCCGGACATTAACAATGTTGGTCTGATGGAAGATCGCGCCACCTGTCGGATCTCCAGTCAGGCACTGGCCAATTGGCTGCATCACGGTGTGGTGGATGAGGCGCAGGTTCACGCGGCAATGCAAAAAATGGCTGCGGTTGTGGACGCACAGAATGCAGCTGACCCAGACTATCGCCCTATGGCGCCGGAGTTTGACGGTCTTGCCTATCAGGCGGCCTGTGATCTGGTGTTCAAAGGGCGGGTCCAGCCGTCAGGATACACCGAACCCGTGTTACATGCGCGACGCTTGCAACTGAAATCTGCGGCGGGCTGAACCATTTGATGGCGCGATTGAGGGGGCTGTCTGCCCCCTCATACTCCCCCGAGGATATTTCTGGCTAGGTGAATGGGCTCCGGGGGGCTGTGGCAGGGCGGAAATCTGTGCAGGCGAAATTCAACGGTGGAAAACTATATCATTGATTTAGGCACACCGTCGCAGAGTTCTTTCACTTGGTGATCTCTCGCCCAACCAGTGGGCTTGATTTTCCAGGCAGGCTGGGACTTTGGTCTGCTCGGTTGATCGGTTTCATTGGAGAAGCTGCTGTGCAGCCATGAACATGTGGTTGCGCCCCGTTGCATGGTTGCGTGTTTGAAGGGGGATGGATACCGTTGAACGACTTAATTAGATACGAGTAGGCTCATGACACGTCCCCGGGTTGGTATTATTGGCAACACTTACCTGATCAATGATCAGTATCCAGCCCATGCAGGGGGGACCATGAACTCTGAGGCGGTGGCAGAGGTGGCGGGATGTATGCCGTTATTGATTCCGTCGGATCCACGGTTCTTATCAGTCGAGGAACTGCTGGAAACTTTTGACGGCTTTCTGCTGACAGGTGGGCGGCCGAACGTACATCCGCAGGAATATGGTGAAGCTGAGACCGCCGCACATGGTGCTTTTGACCGGGCGCGTGATGCAATTGCATTGCCGCTTGTGCGGGCCTGTGTCGAACGCGGGCTACCGTTTCTGGGCATCTGCCGTGGGTTTCAGGAAGTCAATGTGGCCATGGGAGGAACCCTGTACCCGGAGATCCGCGATCTGCCGGGGAGGATGAACCATCGAATGCCACCGGATGGAACGCTGGAAGAAAAATTTGCCCTGCGCCATGTGGTTGAGATGTCTGACGGTGGTGTGTTTCACCAATTGTTGGGCGCGCGCGAGGTCATGACCAACACGCTGCACGGGCAGGGTATCAAAACCCCTGGATCACGCATCGTGGTAGATGGCTATGCTAACGATGGCACGCCCGAAGCAACCTATGTCAAAGATGCACCGGGTTTCACACTGGCGGTGCAATGGCACCCTGAATGGGATGCTGCAAATGACCCGGTCTCACGCCCATTGTTTCAGGCGTTTGGCAAGGCTGTGTATGCCTGGGCCGCTGGGGAGAGGCCACAAGGGGCGCTGCGAACTGCGTAAATATGCGATTGAAGAAGCATCCAGATGGATCCGCGTTAGGGCTGCGCGCTACCTGAGATCGCAACGATTGCTTTTTGCGCCTTTCGGCCCACAATAGGTACTTCTTTCAGCGCGGCTAATGCTGGCAGTGCGCTTGCGGCGGCAGGGCCAATTTTGCCTAGCGAAACCGCAGCTTGGCCCTGGACAGCTTTGCTTTCGTCAGACAAGGCGGTGATCAACAGCGGAACAGTGTCTGCCGCGTCGAGGCCAGGAAGCCCCAATATCAACGCCGCACCTCGACGTTTAGACGTATCTCCTGTTTGCAGGCGGCCTAGTAAATATTCGATCGGCTTATCCGGAGGAAGCGCCGCGAGGTGAAGACCATCGATAACACTGGCGACCATTTCGGGCCTTTGCTCCCATTCAAACGGGAAATGATAAATATAGGCGATTGCCCCCAGCGCGGCTTGGTCGGCTTCAGGGGCCGCCAATTTCAGAGCGGCATGAGCCTCGTCGAAGCGCTGCAGGCGGGCATAGGTTGCTGCGGCGATGATCGCTAGCGCCTCGGCCTTGGGGTCACGCTCCAGTGCTGCCTCCAGAACCATTGCGGTTTGTTCGAGATCTCCCATAGAATAGTGGGCCATCGCTTGGGCGAAAACATAATAGCTGGGATAGGTTGGGTTCAGCCGCATGGCCCGGTCGATCAATTCCAACCCAAGCTCTGGCTGACCGGTGGTGACCATAGACCAGGCCATCGCGATATAGGCTTCGGGGTCGTTGGGATCCTGTGTGATCGCGCGGGTCGCATCGATTTTGGCGATCTCATAGCGGTTGTTGTATAGATTAACCCCGGATGCAGCCACATTAGCCAGGGAAGAGGGGCGTTCCGTGGTCTCGGCGAGTGACCGTATAGCATAGGCATTGGCTTCGCCTGCACTGAGGCCCAGCGGTTTATTCCACCGCAGCTGGCAGCCGCGCAAGTAGGCCAAGCTAAGAGCAGCATGGGCGCGACCATAGTCAGGGTCGATTTCAAGAGCTTTTTTGAACTGATCAACCGCGCTAGCGTTGTCTTCGGCTGAGTATTCAAGAAAACTCTCCCAACCGGTTTGAAAAACCTCGCGGGCCTCAATATCGGAGGTCTGGCCGAGTGCGATTTCTTGTTCTTCCTCCATAGTCAGATTGATCGCCAGCGCCTTGGCAATTTTTCGGATGAAGGCGTCTTGGACCTTGAATATATCGGTAACATCGCCATCGTAACGTTCGGCCCAGATATGACCGCCGGTGGCGGCATCTATCAACTGGGCGTTCACACGCACCTGATCACCCGAACGCCGGGCACTGCCTTCGAGTACGTATTGTACTCCCAGTTCCTCGGCTACGAGGGGAATGTTCACCGATTGGCCTTTGTAGACGAATGTGGAATTGCGCGCGACGACGAACAGGCCAGAGATCCGCGACAGATCCGTGATCAGGTCTTCGGTCAGGCCATCGGCAAAGCCCTCTTGGTTGGGATCGTTGGATAAGTTTGCAAAGGGTAGAACCGCCAGTGAAGGTTTGTCTGGCAAGGGGAGAGCTGTGCGTTCAATTTCGGTAGGCGCTGGGCCGGGGACAGAAATCTGCCACCATCCAGACCCACCAAGAATGAACAATCCGGCTACCAGACCAGCGGCAGTTCGCCAACGAATGGATGCCTTTGGTGCCTGTGTTTGGTGTTCGGCTGGAAGAGCTGCAACAACAGCAGCTAAATGGTTGAACTCAACGCTGGATGCGCGGACTGGTTTTTCGATGTTCTTCACGTCCACTTCGCCTAGGTCGTGGAAGTCGAGGTGGAGCTTACCACGGATCTGTTCTCGGACAGATTGGTGCACGCAGATGCCACCGGGATCAGCTAGGGCCTCCAGCCTAGCGGCGATGTTTACGCCATCTCCGTACAGATCGTCGCCATCAGCAATTACATCGCCAATGTTTATTCCGATACGATAACTCAGTCGCTGACCCTCAACTTGATGAGGGTTGGCCAAGCCGATGGCATGCTGCATACAGATGGCAAAGTGCACCGCGTCAACTGCGCTGGTGAACTCCATAAAACCACCATCCCCCATGACCTTAATCATGCGCCCTTGGTGGTAATCGGCGAGCGGCTGGATGATTTGTGAATAGGTTTGTTTGAGGGCGGTGAGCGTTGCTGTTTCATCCTGCCCCATTGCCCGGCTGTAACCGACAACATCGTAAAACAGGATAGCCGCGAGCCGACGATTCATTTTGCCTCTCCCTCTGGTCAGTATAGCAGGAAATGGGGCAAGAATCTATCTGGTCGACTTCTATGTGGGTAGGCAGGCACAGACATAAATTCTGTTGAGAGCTGTGGGCGCGCGCCGCAGTTTTCGACAATTGACTGGGCAAAGTGTGACCTTTAGTCAGCGAAGGGCTGCCGGAACGCCTGTTTTCGCTCAAATTTTACTTGCTATGCGGCTCTGGTAGTTTATCCGGTCCCCTAGCAACGACAAAAAGCAGGCGCATGACCCAATCCATTGATCAATCCCGGACAAAACCCGGCACGCTGTCAGCGCGCGATTGGGTTAAAACTTTGGCCAAATATCGCGAACCAAACCAATGGCGGAGCGCATTTGAGCTGAGCGTTACTGTTGGCCCGTTTGTCTCGCTCTGGGCTTTGGCATGGTGGTCGATGTCGATAAGCTATTGGCTGACCCTGGCGATTTCTTGTGTTAATGCCCTGTTTCTGTTGCGTTTGTTCACTATCCAACACGATTGTGGCCACGGGTCATTCTTTAAAAACCGTTTTGTCAGTGACTGGGTCGGACGTTTTATCGGTGTACTGACCTTGACCCCCTATGATGTTTGGCGCCGGACGCATTCGGCCCATCACAGTGCGTCTGGAAACCTGGGCAAACGGGGCATGGGCGATATCCATACCCTGACTGTTGCTGAGTATAAAGAGCTGAACGGTTTTGACCGGTTTATGTACCGGCTGTACCGCAACCCAATCACATTGTTTGGCTTTGGTCCCAGCTATTTGTTCTTTGTTCAGAACCGGGTGCCTTTGGGCTTGATGAATAGTGTTAGATACTGGGCTAGTGCGATGGGCACCAATATCGCGATTGTCGCTGCCTTGCTGGTGATCTGGTACTTTGGTGGCTTCGCAGCGGTATTCCTGATTTTTGTTCCGTCGACTTTGCTCGCTGCGACAGCTGGAATGTGGTTGTTCTATGTTCAACATCAGTTCGAAGATACCCGCTGGGAACAGGATGAGAACTGGCAGCTTCACGACGCCGCGCTGCATGGCAGCTCGCACTATGTGCTTCCGGCTGTGCTCCAATGGTTCAGCGCCAATATCGGCATTCACCATGTGCACCACCTGTACAGCCGGATCCCGTTTTATCGCCTGACGGAAGTGCTGCGCGACCATGCTGTGCTGGCCGAAAGCAACAAGATGTCTATCCGTGAAAGCCTTGCCTGTGCCCGGCTGCACCTGTGGGACGAGAAGAGCCGCCAATTGCTGTCATTCTCGCAAGCCCGAGTGATGTACGGCTGATCCGAGTCTTTTGTTTTTGATGAGATTTTACGCCGCAACCCACGGGTTGCGGCGTTTCTGCTTTAGGCAGCCAGCAATATGCCTTCGTGGGCTTTCAGACATAGCCGGGCAGTGTCCCCCAGTGCGCCTGCATGGCTGCGTAGCTCTGGGAACAATGTGAGCATTTCATCACGACCAGCATCACTCAGTGCTCCGATGGCCTGATCACCGGGGTAGAAGCTTTCGGTTGCGGCGCCATTTGCATAGATGACCTGATGTTGGTCCAGCATCACGTGCATGTAGGTTACAGAGCCGCCAATGCGGCGGGTAACAGCAGGGTTTGACAGCAGGTGGCGCGCCGCGACCAGAACCTCATCTGTGCCAAATAGCATTTGCGCACGGGGCCCACTCCATAAAAGCCGGTGTTGTGGCGAAACCAAGAGCGGTGCGGTGGCGTCGGGCAGCAGCAGTGGTGAAACCTCAATGGGAGCAAAATCACCGGTTGCCGCAACTGTTCGGCTACCGATCCAACGCAGCGGCTGTAGCCCATGGTCGCGGGTAACGATCAGATCACCAGCTTTCAGCGCTTCAATGGGGCGGGGACCCTGCGCCGTGTCAATCAGCGTACCTGGTGTGAAGCAGATGATGTTTTCGATGTTGGAAAAAGTAACAACTGAACCATCGAACAGCTCGACCGTGCCAGCCAGTTCACCGGGGATGTTGGTGGTTAGATTTAATGTCGACAGGTCCGCTTGCCCGTTCAGGTTCAGAGTATCGCCGCTGGTCTCATCTCCCTCGCCACCAGTGATGGTCACATCGCCACTACCGGCTTCGCCTTGATCGGTCAGGATGAACAGATCATCTCCATCACCTCCCAAGGCTCTATCGCCCTGGGCGACGTTCAAGGTGTCATTGCCCTGGCCACCATCCAGCAGGTCGTCGCCTGCGCCGCCGGTAATAATGTCATTGCCATCCTGGCCATAGATGGTGTCATTCCCCAGCCCACCATTCAGTTGGTCATCGCCGGGCGGGTTGGGGATCGTGTCGAAGAACACATCACTAACCCAGATCGCCTGCGTTCCGCCGAGCTGGTTTGAGTAGATTATTTCGATGTTTGAAACGGGGCCGTCAATTTCGACCAAGGCTGAACCTGTAGCATCACCAGCGTTTTCGCCATCGCTTCCGGCTGTGATGGTGTTTCCGCTCACCACATCGGTATTGGAGCCATTGTCACTCACTGTCAGTGTGACCGAAACAGGGTTCCCGTCCGCATCGTAGGCGTTGACCGTCACAATATCGCGGTGGTTGCCAGATCCAAAATCGATGTCACTGATGCGAAAAACAACGTTTTCCACTTCGTTACTGACATCTGAGTTGCCATTAGCTGCAAAGTTGATCGACGTGGTCGATGTTGCGTCGTCGCCGTTGCCGTAAAGGTAAAGCGAAGAGTTGTCGTTGAAGTCTTCACCGCCCGCTACATAGATGGTGTCGCTGGTTTCGAGAGAAAACTGTGGGGTGTTATTGCCATCATTGGCAAAGCTTACGGAGACATCAATGTGACCTGTTGTCTGAGTGAACCCATCACTCACATCTTGTTCGTCGCTACCTTGTGCATCCCAGTTTAGAGATTCGGTGCCAGCGGTGCTTTCGTCGCCATAGATGACATCGTTACCACTACCGCCATCTACTGTGTCGTTGCCTGAACCGCCGTAAATCCAGTCGTCGCCGCTACCGCTGCTTATGTCGTCGGAACCACCATTGCCGTAAACCAAATCCGCATTGTTGGTGGTTTCATCAATGCTGTCGCCATCACTGTCAGTATAACTGCTGTCGATCACATCAGCGCCCGCGCTGCCATCGACTTGATGGTCGGGTACAACCGGATAGGTAGGTGCAGTGACCACATCAGCGTTGGTCAGGGTGTCCACTTCGCCAAACTGTGGAATGAAGTAGATATTGCCGTTGGTAGCCAGATGATATTGACCTGGTTCCTGTGTGTCGGTGTAATTGGTTCCGCCATCAATGCCGGTAAAAATCCACTGTCCAGATCCCAGATCAGTGTCTGTGGTGAAGCCGGTCCATGCTCCGCCGATGACGTCATCAGCGCCCAGTGCATTGTCTGCGCCTAAAGATACCAGATATCCGCTTGGCATGGCTCGTCCTCAATTCATCACTGCCGATTGACGGCTTTAGGGATTTGGTAACCATGATAAAGGTCGGAAATGGCTGAACTTTGTGCGCATTATGGCGATATTGCGGCGGGTTGCCAAATTGATGCCACAATTGAAGTTTGAATGACGGCTGTGCAGATATCTGTGTTGAACGGTCGACGGACAGTGCAAATAAAATCAGCCCGCCCAGTGTTGGCGGGCTGATCGGATTAATGGAAGTCTGAACTTTAGGTCCAGATATTGAAGTCATGCATCAAAGGTAGGCGGCGTGCGCGTCTGCCCGTCAGATCAAAGATAGCATTGGCCAAGGCTGGAGCCGCTGGTGGTGTGCCGGGTTCACCTGCACCCCCCATATGTTTTTGGGTTTCCAACACCCGAACTTCGGTATGGGGCATAGTGCTCATCCTAAGGGCGTCATAATCAGGGAAATTGCCCTGTTCTACCTCGCCGTTGGCAAAGGTGATCTCGCCAAAAAGGGCGGCTGAAAGCCCGTAAACCATACCGCCGGACATCTGCGCTTTGACCGTTTCTGGATCCAGCGCCAAGCCCATGTCGCAAGCGATCCAGGCCTTGTTGAGGCGAATGTTGCCGTCGTCATCGAAGACCTCGATCACTTGGGCGACCGGGGTGCCGAAACTGTAGCACATTGCCACCCCTCGGCCTACACCATCGGGTGTCTGGCCGGTCCAGTTGGACATTTCTTTGACTGCCTCTAGTACTCCGGCAGCTGGTGCCCATTCCTGACGCGCGAGAGCCAGACGGAATTCCATCGGGTCAGTACCTGCCTTGTGGGCCATTTCATCGATGAAGCTTTCAACAAAGAAGCCATTGAAGGAGTTGCCGACGGAACGCCAAAACCCAACTGGGATTGATATGTCACTGAGGTGGCCGCTCATACGGAAGTTTGGGATGGCGTAAGGCGGGTTGAAGAAGCCTTCGACGTGGACTTTGTCGGGTCCACCGGCGGGCAGGCCTGCAATCCGGTCCATGACCTGCGCCACAGGCGAGGCAGCAGCTACCTTGCCGTCCAACAGCACTGCTGCGCCATCCTTGACAGCGCCACGCATTCGCCCAATAGCGCCAGGTCGATAGAAGTCATGGCGCATGTCTTCTTCACGCGACCAAGTGAGTTGCACGGGTACTCCGGGCATCTCTTTTGCCAGCCGTGTTGCCAGGATTGAAAAATCCAACTCGACCCTGCGGCCAAAACCACCGCCAAGGTAAGTCGTGTGAACCTCGACCTGTTCACTTTCTAACCCGGCTTCGGCGGCGCATTTCCATTGATGTATTGTGGGCATCTGGTTGCCACACCAAAGGGTCAGTTTGTCGCCTTCAAACAATGCGGTGGCATTCATCGGCTCCATGGTTGCATGGGCCAGATAAGGGAGTTGATACTCGGCGGTCAGTTCAACTGCACCTTCGGGCAGTTGATCAACATCTCCATCATCGCGCATGGTCGAGTTCGCTTCGTCGTCAAAAGCTTCGGCGATACGGGCAAAGACCTGATCGGTTTCTGGGGGATAAGGGGCCTCTTGCCAATCTACTTCGATCGCTTCGACCGCTTGCATGGCCAGCCAAGTGTTGTTGGCAACCACGGCGACCCCGTCGCCCATGTCGACAATTTTCTCAACGCCGGGCATGGATTGCGCTTCGGTGGCGTCAAAACCGTTCATGCCTGCGCCTAGTCGTGGGTTCATACGAACCGAGGCAAACTTCATCCCCGGTTGGCGCACATCAATGCCAAACTCGGCGGTGCCTGTGGCCTTCTCGACCATATCAACACGCGGCTGGGTTTTGCCCAGCAGACGCCACTCGCTGCGAGGGCGCAGATCTGCTTCAACTGGATTAAGCTTGGCAGCCTCCAGTGCCAGCTCTGAATAGCTCAGCGTGGTGCCATCGGGGGCCTGAACCATGCCTTTGGCGGTTTTCAACTGTTCGCGCGGTATATCCAGATGGTTGGCGGCGGCCTGTTTCAGGGTTTCGCGCGCGGTTGCCCCGGCTTGGCGCATACGGGTGAAACCGTCCTTCATAGAGGTGGAGCCGCCAGTCCCTTGCATGTTCAGGGTTCTTCCCAGAACCCCCAGAACTTCCCCTATGGAGTGCTGGAAATCACTGACGTCATAGCCGCGATTGGGCAGGGCGTCGGCCATGAAGGCGCTGTTGTAATAGGCCCTGGCGGCGGGGCCGTGTAGAACGCGCACATCTTCGAGCTCGACATCCAGCTCTTCGGCAATCAGCGCGGCCCAGGTGGTTTTGACTCCTTGGCCCATTTCGGCGCGGGGGGCAAAGAGGGTGACGCCCTTTTGGTCGATAAGAACAAAAGGATTGAGTGCGGCCTCGCCTTCACCCGGTTTCAACGGGTTGGGGGCCGGGCGGCTGACGTAGTAGGCACCAAAGGCGACCCCGCCGACGATGGCAGCGGATCCGATGAGGAAGGTACGGCGGGCAATTTTACCAATGCTGGCCATGGATCAAGCCTCCTGCATTTTTTGGGCGGCGCTATGAATGGCCGCGCGGATACGGGGGTAGGTGCCGCAGCGACACAGATTTCCCTGCATGACCTCTTCGATGTCCGCATCCGAGGGAGTTGGATTGTCAGCCAGCAAGTTGGCGGCTTGCATGATCTGACCGGACTGGCAGTATCCGCATTGGGCAACCTGATGATCGACCCAGGCTTGTTGAATTATTGACATGGCTTTGGGTGTGCCGAGACCTTCGATGGTGGTGATCTCACCATCAACGTCTGCAAGTGTTGTTTGGCAAGAACGGACTGCTTCGCCGTTGATATGAACGGTGCAAGCTCCACAGGCGGCAACACCGCAGCCATATTTTGTGCCAGTCAACCCAACCTCATCGCGCAGAACCCACAGCAGTGGGACGTCGTCGGGCAGATCAACCTGATGAGTTTTTCCATTGATACGAAGGGTGGTCGACATGGCTTAAATCTTTCTGCTGTGCGGCTTTCTGACAAAATGGTCATGAAATGTCAGGATGTCAATTGACAAAATTTGGTGAAAGTGTCAGAAGCGGATTTATGATCAAGGCAAGTAACGACCCGAAGCAACAAGCGATCCTGGAATCCGCATGGGAGGCCTTTTCCACCTATGGGTTTCGCAAGACGTCGATGGATGACATTGCACGCCGCGCAGGCATGTCCCGACCTGCGCTTTACCTGAGTTACCGCAACAAAGAAGCAATTTTTGCCGGGTTGGTGGAGGGCCACTATGGTCTGGCGCTGGATAAGGTGGCGGACGCTTTGGCATCTGGTGGCACCTTGTCAGACCGCCTGCATGCAGCCTTTGAGGCGCAGGGTGGGCCAGCGATGAAGGCGATGATGGATTCGCCGCATGGTTTGGAACTGTTCGAGGCTGGAATGAGTGCTGCGGGTGAGGCCATTGCGACAGGTGAGCTGGCGCTGCGCGAGGTCTATGCCCACTGGCTGCGCGCCGAGGCAGACGCTGGGCATATTACACTGCCCGGTGATGTGGAGGAGGTCGCACGGGTATTCTGCTCGGCCATGAAAGGGATCAAACATACCTCGCAGGATTACGCCAGCTATGCCACGGGTGTGGCGCAGCTGGCGGCATTGTTTGGGGCTGCATTGCAGCCGGATTGAACGTTCTTACAGCTCGGTCCGCAGGTGCCAGAGTTCGGGGAACAACTCCACAGCGAGCATCCGTTTCAGGTAACTAACCCCACCAGTCCCGCCGGTGCCACGTTTGAAGCCGATGACACGTTCTACCGTGGTAACGTGATTGAAGCGCCAGCGGCGGAAATAGTCCTCTAGGTCGACCAGCTTTTCGGCCAGTTCATACAGTTCCCAATGGGTTTCTGTATCACGATAAACTTCGCTCCATGCAGCTTGAACAGCTGGATGAGGTTGGTGGGTTTCGGAAAGTGGACGGTTCAACACTTCATCCGGCAGAGGAAAACTTTGCGACAGCGCGCGCAGGGCGACGTCATACATTGACGGCTGTGCCAGCTCGTCTTCAAGCAGCGCAACCAGTTCGGGACGATGGCTGTGCGGTTTCAGCATTGCCTGATTGCGGTTGCCGAGCATGAATTCGATCTGGCGATACTGATGCGATTGAAAACCCGAGCTTTGCCCCAGTGCATCGCGAAAGGCAGTGTAGTCAGACGGCGTCATGGTGCGTAGCACGTCCCAAGCCGAATTCAGCTGTTCAAAAATCCGCGAGAGGCGAGACAGCATTTTGAAGGCTTGCCGGGTCTTTCCATCCAACAAGCAAGCGCGTGCGGCGTTTGTCTCGTGAATGGCCAGCCGCATCCACAGCTCGGATGTCTGGTGCTGGATGATGAACAACATTTCATCATGGGTATCGGTCCAAGTGTTTTGAGCATTCAACAGACTGTCGAGCGACAGGTAGTCGCCATAAGACATGCGGTCTTTGAAGTTCATTTCAGCGCCGTCTTTGGACGGGTCATAAGGTTGTGTCATGGGGGGCTCCCAACGTCAGTGACATGGCGAAGCGTTTGAGCTGTTCGCCGTTTCTGTCAACTATTTCCATTTCATCGACCTGCCAGCCCTGACGGGCAAAGAAGGGCCGCGCCATCAGGCTGGCATGGGTCGTCATCCGCGTCAGATCTGTGTTGCGCGCCCGTTTAAGGATGACGTCATAGAGAGTTTGCGCCACAGAGCGACCCATCCAGCAGGGGCGCACGTAGGCAAGGTCGATGTAGCCCTGAGGGGTAGCGCACATGAAACCAGCGATTTCCCCCTTGGCCTCGGCAACCCAGGTTTCAAGCTTGGCCATTGTGTAGGGCCAGCTGTCTGGCATGTCCTGCGAAGGCGCCCAAGCATGAAGTTGGGCATCAGTGTAGTGGGCCGAGGCTCCATCATGGATAGCCTCGACAAAGATCTCGAACAGTGTTTCCGCATCACCGCGATGATATGTCCGAGTGCTGACACTCATGTCACCTTAGAGCGGACTTTATACTCTGGCTTATCCCACAGCTTGTTGGTCATGACATCGGCCATGATGGCGACGGCGGCACGCACGTCAGCCTCGTCGATATAGAGTGGAGTAAAGCCGAACCGCATGATGTCAGGGGCGCGGAAGTCGCCAATAACACCACGAGCGATGATCGCCTGCATAGCTGCATAGCCTTCGTGGAAGCGAAACGAGACCTGACTGCCGCGCTGGCTACCTTCGCGTGGGCTGGCCAAAGTTAGCTCTGGGCATTGGGCCTCAACTTCACTGATGAACAGGTCGCACAGTTCGATTGATTTAGCGCGTGCAGTCTCCATGTCGGCCATGTCCCAAATGTCCAACGCCGTTTCCAGTGCGGTCAGCTGCAAGACTGGCGGGGTGCCAACGCGCATACGTTCGATCCCGGCGCCGGGGCGATAGTCGAGATCAAAGGCAAAGGGAGATTCGTGTCCCAGCCAACCAGACAGGGCTGGGCGGACCTGATCAATGTGGCGTGGGGAGACATAGATAAAGGCAGGCGCACCGGGACCGCCATTCAAGTATTTATAGGTGCAGCCAATGGCAAAATCTGCGTTGCAGCCGGCCAGATCTACGGGCACAGCGCCGGCCGAATGGGCTAGATCCCAGACGGTCATGATGCCCTTGGCCTGCGCCTGTTCAGTCAGCGCCTTCATGTCGTGCATCCGGCCTGTTCGGTAATCGACTTCTGTGAGCATCAGCACGGCGACATCATCAGTCAGATTGTCCGCGACGGCCTCGGGATCAACCACTCGTAGTTCGTAATCGTCACCAAGAGAGCGAAGAAGTCCGTCCGCCATATACAGATCAGTGGGGAAGTTGCCGTTGTCCGACAGCACCACACGACGGCTGGGGTTCAGGTCCAGAGCTGAAGCAACGGCCTGATAGACCTTGATCGACAAAGTATCACCCATCACCACATGGCCCGGTTCAGCACCGATCAAGCGGCCAATGCGATCTCCCATGATGGTTGATTTGGCCATCCATCCAGCCTTGTTCCAGCCGGTGATCAGCATTTCACCCCATTCATCCTGCATCATCTTACCGACTGTTTCGGTGGCGGCACGGGGAAGGGGGCCTAGTGAGTTGCCGTCCAGGTAGATAACACCCTCTGGCAAGTGGAACATGGCTTTGGTGGCGGCAAAGTCGGTCATGGGGGCCTCGGTGGGTTAAGTATTTCAAGCTTAAAGCATCTCTACTCGGGTGGACCGGGCCTGTCTAGCGAAGATTTCTGGCAGCAGTTATCAATATTTGGAATGCAGATATTTAGAATGGGGACGCGCCCTTGCTCAAATTAAGATACGCCCTGCGCGGAATGATTGTGCTTCTGCAAATCACAGGAGTCGGATGCCTTTAATCAGACACTTGGAAATCGAGCCAAAACCCATCTGGTGAAATAGCTCGCCAAAGAGGGTTCCGGCCCTAATTGGTGATAGGTAATTGATGGAGGTCAACTATGTCTAATGCGTTTACTTATGCTTGCCGGGATTGCGAAGGAATGGAAGCTTGTCCAGCAAGTATTGTGGCAGCGTCCGAAGTTGAGGTTTGGAAGCTGATCGAACTGCATGCCGAGTTTGCACATGGTGAAGACCCCGCTGACTGGGATCAAGATACCCGCACGTACTTGGCAACCCTGATCAAACCGGTTGATGTCCGAGTAAAAGAAGAGGCTTAGCCGCTGTTGAAAGTTTAGATCGAGCTTGGCTCGGGAATGCCCAACTCAACGCGCTTCTTCTTGGACAGACCTGCGGCGACCAAATCATAGGAAATCTCGATATGGCGCTGCAATTCAGCATCAGATAGGCCCGGCAGGTCATAGTGCTGCAACCATTTCATCCCACGCGAGGCCAAATAAGGGGCTGGACGAATGCCGGGTTGCTCTTGCAGAACTTCATAGGCGATCTCGGTTACCTTGAAGGTGAAGGCGTCGCGCCCCTCGGCCCAGCCACAGATGGCAAAGACCTTAGGGCCGACCTTCCACACATCCGAATTGCCCCACTGCACCACATGGCTGGTGGCGGGCATTGCGGCGCAAAACGTGTTGAAAGTTGCGCGATCCATCACATTTCTCCGCCCGAGATCTGAATGGCCTGACCATTTACCGAACCGGAATGAGGGCTGCACAGGAACAGAGCAGCATCGGCGACCTCTTTGGGGGCGATCAGACGGCCATGAGGATTAGCGCCGACCATGACTTCCATTGCCTGTTCTTCGTTCATGCCAGTACGTTTCATGATGCTTTCGATGTTCTGTGGCACAATGTTGGTGTCCACATAGGCCGGGCAGAGGGCATTGAAGGTGTAGGGTTTGCCCAGATGATCAGCCGCCAGCGCCTTGATCATGCCGATCATCGCATGCTTGGTTGCGGAGTAACAGCTTGCGCCCTTCAGTCCCTTTAGTCCGGCAATTGAGGAAATCGCAATAACCCGTCCCCAATCGGTACCATGCATCGACTTCAGGCATTCACGGATGGTCAGGAAACAGCCATCGACATTGATCGCCATCATGGTGCGCCAAAACTCCATATCGGTCTTGTGCAGAGCGCGGCCTTCGGCAATTCCAGCATTGGGGACGCAGATCTGCACAGGGCCACGGGCTTCGATTGCCTTTGCGACGCCTTCAACCACCGAATCTTCACTGGCCACATCCATTTGCACCGCATGCAATCCGTTGTTGGCCACTTTCTCCAAAACATTGGCCCGGCGTCCGGTGATGGTGACTTGAGCGCCCTGAGCTGCTAACGCCCGAGCAATAGCTAGGCCGATCCCAGTGCCGCCGCCAGTGACCAATGCGTGTTTTCCGTCCAATGTCATATCTCGATCTCCTTTGCCAAGACCCTAGCCAGAGGGAGGGAGATGGCAAGTGGGTCGTACCGTCACAAATGTGGGGCATTTACATACCCATTCACTTCTGTGAATGTGTCGACGAAACAGGGAGATTTCCATGAAAACTATTACCTCCATCGCCGTCGTGGCCTTTCTTGTCGGTGGCGCTGCATTGGCCAGCGAAGACATAGCCGATCAATACCCGACGTCCGAGCTGTACTCAAAACCGGTAGAGGTGATCCCGCATGTGTTTTCTGCGATTGGCGCCACGGCCCCTCCGGGTGCGGCCAACGCAGGTCACAACAATAATTTGTCGTTCATCGTGACCGACGAAGGGGTGGTTGTGGTGAATTCGGGGGCGTCGGATCGATTGGCTGCCGCGCTGCACGATGAGATTAAGGTGGTAACTGACAGACCAGTCGTACTGGTGATCAACGAGAATGGCCAAGGGCACGCGATGCTGGGCAACGGGTATTGGCGTGATTTGGGGGTCGATGTGTTGGCCCATGTAGATGCGGTTGCTGAAACCAAGGAGAATGGTGATTTCATTCTGCAACGGATGCATGGCTACAACCCAGATGGGGCTGGGGACACCCGGGTTGAGCACGCCAACCTGACATTTGAAGATAAGTATGAAATTAGTCTGGGAGGGGTCGAAATTCAGGTCCTGCACCTTGGTCCGGCGCATGATCCCGGCGATGTCCAGGTTTGGATCCCTGAGTGGGACATCATGCTGGCTGGCGATATCGCCTTTCATGAGCGCATGCTGCCAGTGTTTCCGCACACCTGCACCAGCTGCTGGATTGAGACCTGGACGGAGAAGCTGGAGCCACTGAACCCCACTTACATCGTTCCCGGTCACGGCCACCCGACCAATTTGGCGCAGGTGCGCCGATATACGCTGGATTACCTTGTGGACCTACGCGCCAAGGTCGGGGCCCATATCGAAGATGGTGGTGATCTGGCTAAGGCCTATTACGTGGATCAAGAGCAGTGGAAGTCTCTTGATACTTTCGAAGAGCTGGCGACCAAAAACGCTGGCCGGGTCTACGAAGAGATGGAATGGGAGTGACGCTCACGCAATTGGGATGATTGCATGCCAAAGTATACGTAGGCATTGCTGATTATCTGTGCAGGATCATGCCGCATCCCGAAATAGATTCGTCGCTTTCGGGGTGCTGGACATATTGTCCTTTTCAAAGCTCTGGCTTCTTGAGATGCTGGTTCTATTGACAAATTGAGGGAAGTCGGACCTGCAATGACCAAAAATCGCGAAAATTGGCCGATGCGGAGTCCAACCTGATGCGCAAATTGGATTTGCCACCGGTGTGGCTGTTTGGCGCGGTTGTCGTGGCCTGGACCCAAGCAAGCTGGTATTCTTTCGACCTTAGCTTTGGTGGCGCTTGGTCTGACTTTCTGGGCGGCCTTCTGGTGGGAGGTGGGATACTCCTGACCCTGCTCGCCATCTATGAAATGCGTCGGCACGGCACCACCGTAATCCCACATAAAACCCCCAGCCAATTGGTGCAGTCCGGTATTTTTAGCCGGTCACGCAATCCGATCTATCTGGGGGATGTCCTGATCCTGGCCGGGCTCATTCTGCGTTTTGATGCGGTGGTGTCATTACCATTGATTCCGGTGTTTGTCTGGATACTCGAAAAACGTTTTGTCATCCCAGAAGAGGGCAGGATGCGGCGTGAATTCCGGGCGGATTGGGGCCGTTACGAACAAAAGACACGCCGTTGGGCGTAGCCTATTTGCGGCGCTGCAGCGGATAAGTTGCGGCACTGCAGCGAAGTGCTTGCGCAATTATCTTGCGCAGGGTAGAGAAAATCATTGCGATCCGTACCTGATGGGTGCGGGCACGGCCAAGCCGAGGGGGACCGATACGGTGAAGATAGGTACACCAAAAGAGATTTTTAAAGGTGAGGCACGCGTGGCGATGACGCCAGATTCAGCGCGTCAGTTACAAAAACTAGGTTATGACTGCGCCATTGAAACCGGGGCAGGGGCTGCCGCCGGGTTTTCGGACGCGACCTATGTAGATGCCGGGGTTGAAATCATCAAAACCCCAGCTGCGCTGTGGAAATCGGCGGATATCGTTGCCAAGGTACGTCAACCTACCGATGTTGAACTGAAGCGGATGACCAAGGGTAAAACCCTGATTTCGTTCTTTAACCCTGCGGGCAATACCGAGGGCATGGAGCTGGCCAAGTCCAAGGGTGCCAATGTGATCGCCATGGAAATGGTGCCACGTATTTCGCGCGCTCAGAAAATGGATGCGCTAAGTTCTATGGCCAATATTGCCGGTTACCGTGCGGTAATCGAGGCGGGTAACAACTTTGGTCGTTTTTTTACCGGTCAGATCACTGCTGCTGGTAAAGTACCGCCAGCCAAGGTTCTGGTTGTGGGCGCGGGCGTTGCTGGTCTGGCCGCCATCGGGACCTCGACCTCGTTGGGGGCGATAACGCTGGCCTTTGATGTGCGGCCCGAAGTGGCCGAACAAGTTGAATCGATGGGCGCCGAGTTTGTCTATCTCGACTTTGAGGAAGACCAGGCCGATGGTGCGGCGACCGGAGGCTATGCCGCTGTTTCCAGCCCTGAGTTCCGAGAGGCACAGTTGGCCAAGTTCCGCGAGCTGGCACCTGAGGTGGACATTGTCATCACCACGGCGCTAATCCCCAACCGCGAAGCTCCAGAGCTGTGGACCGAAGACATGGTTGCAGCGATGAAACCAGGCTCGGTGATCGTCGATCTGGCAGCAGAGAAGGGCGGCAACTGTAAGCTGACAGTGATGGACGAGAAGATTGTCACCGATAATGGTGTCACCATCATCGGCTACACCGACTTCCCATCACGTATGGCAGCACAGTCATCGACCCTATATGCGACCAATATTCGTCATATGATGACCGACCTGACCCCTGAAAAGGATGGTCAGATCAATCACGACATGGAAGATGATGTGATCCGTGGCGCGACCGTGACCTTTGAAAAAGAGATCACCTTCCCGCCGCCACCACCTAAAATTCAAGCGATTGCGGCCAAACCCAAGGAAACCGTGCCCGAGCTGACGCCGGAAGAAAAACGTGCAGCTGAAGTGGCGGCCTTTAAGGCGGCCACCAAACAGCAGGTCACCTTGTTGGGTGTTGGTGCGGCGCTGATGTTACTGGTTGGCACGGTTGCTCCGCCCAGCTTCATGCAGCACTTTATCGTTTTTGTGCTGGCCTGTTTTGTTGGCTTCCAGGTGATCTGGGGCGTGGCGCATTCACTGCACACCCCGCTGATGGCGGTGACCAATGCGATCTCGTCGATCATCATTTTGGGCGCGCTGATGCAGATAGGATCCGGTTCCTTCCTGGTGATTTTGCTGGCGTCACTGTCCATCTTTATGGCCGGGATCAACATTTTTGGCGGCTTCCTCGTAACTCGGCGCATGCTTGCCATGTTCCAGAAATCATAAGGGGGCTGAGGTTATGGAATTTGGCTTCACTATTGCCGCCTATGTTGTTGCGGCTGTTCTGTTCATCTTGTCACTGGGCGGTCTGTCCGGACAAGAAAGCGCCAAACGCGCGGTTTGGTACGGTATTGTCAGCATGGCGCTGGCGGTGTTTGCAACGCTGGTTGGCCCCGGTCAGGGCCTGTGGCTGCTGTCACTGCTGTTGATCGCTGGCGGCGGTACCATCGGTTATGTGGTCGCACAGCGGGTGCAGATGACTGAAATGCCGCAACTGGTTGCTGCGATGCACTCGCTGGTTGGTTTGGCGGCGGTCTTTGTTGGCTTCAACGCGCATATCGAAATGGGCAATGTTCTGGCCATGAGCCACGAAGCCCGCGAGGGGCTGGAGGGTTTTGCAGCCCTGTTGGCACATAAGTCACCGGTTGAGCTGTCCATCCTGAAGGTCGAAGTGTTCCTTGGGATCTTCATCGGCGCGGTCACCTTTACTGGTTCGGTTGTGGCCTACGGCAAACTGGCGGGTAAAGTTGGCTCGGCTGCAACAAAACTGCCCGGTGGTCATATGTTGAACGCTGGCGCGGCTGGTTTGTCGTTCCTGTGCCTGATCTGGTACTTCAACACAGGTGGTTTCCTGCCTCTGGCGCTGATGACACTGGCTGCATTGTTCATTGGCTATCACCTGATCATGGGTATCGGTGGTGCGGACATGCCGGTGGTTGTGTCGATGCTGAACAGCTATTCCGGCTGGGCGGCTGCGGCAATTGGTTTCAGCCTTGGCAATGACCTGTTGATTGTGGTTGGGGCGCTGGTTGGTTCGTCCGGGGCGATCTTGTCCTACATCATGTGTAAGGCGATGAACCGTTCATTCGTTAGCGTGATCCTTGGCGGTTTTGGCGGTACAGCCGGCCCGCAGATGGAGGTCGAAGGCGAGCAAATCGCAATCGATGCAGAGGGTGTTTCAACCGCGTTGGAAGAGGCCGACAGCATCGTGATCATCCCTGGTTACGGCATGGCGGTGGCACAGGCACAGCAGAACGTGGCTGAACTGACCCGCCGTTTGCGCGCCAAGGGCAAAGAAGTGCGGTTTGCGATCCACCCCGTTGCCGGTCGTTTGCCTGGTCACATGAATGTGCTGCTGGCCGAGGCCAAGGTGCCCTATGACATCGTGATGGAAATGGACGAGATCAACGACGACTTCCCGGAAACGGATGTTGCTATCGTGATTGGCTCCAACGACATCGTGAACCCAGCCGCACAAGAAGACCCCAACAGCCCCATCGCTGGTATGCCGGTGCTGGAATGCTGGAAGGCGAAACAGGTGTTCGTGTCGAAGCGTGGTCAGGGAACCGGGTATTCCGGCATCGAAAACCCGCTGTTTTTCAAGGAAAATACCCGGATGTTCTATGGTGATGCCAAGGCCAGCCTGGATCAGCTTCTGACCATGATCCAGTAGTCGGCGATCATGACCAAATAGAGGCGCTCCTTCGGGGCGCCTTTTTCTTTTCCGCTCTTCATCTAGCTGAAAATATCCCGGGGAGGGGCTTGAGCCCCGGGGCAGAGCTCCAATTCTGCCTCTAAAAATTTAGCTTGAGCTGGAGTGCACTCCAGCATCTATGCTCAACCCGAATCGAAACCGGAGCGAGCATAGTCATGAAGATTTCCAACCTGTCAGCGCAAAGTGGCCTGAGCATAGACACTCTACGGTTCTACGAGAAAATTGGGCTGATTGACCCGCCGCCGCGCGACGGGGCTGGGCACAGGGATTATCCTCCTGAGGCCCCAAATTGGATCCGGTTTCTTAGCCAGTTGAATGCTACTGGAATGAAACAAGCGGACCGCATTCGATATGCCCGTCTACGGGCGGCAGGCGTGACAACAGTACCACAACGCCGCCAGATGCTTGAGGAGCACCGCGAAGTGATCCGGGCACAACTGGAACAGCTCACCGATGTTCTGGCGCTCATGGACCGTAAGGTCGAGATTTATCAAAAGCTGGAAGAGGAAATGACTGATGTCTGACGCATTGCAAAAGGGGCGGGACCTGCTTGCCGATATGAATCCGGGGTTGGAACAACTGTTAGCGGATCGATATGATGCGCTTGTGCCCGGTATGGCGGAAACTTTGGTCGAGTACGGCTATGGTCGGCATTATGCCCGCGCTGGTGTGGATCTGAAGACCCGTCAGCTGTGCACCATTGCTGCACTAACCGCATTGGGGGGGCACACCGCACCGCAGCTCAAAGTGAATATCAAGAATTCGCTGGCGGCGGGAGCCAGTCAGACAGAGATCATTGAAGTGATCTGGCAGATGGCTCTTTATGGTGGAATGCCAGCTGCCATCAATGGGTTGAACGCCGCCAAGGAAGTATTCGAACCCGGTGATGGACCGTAACGTATACGACGGTATTCCTGTAACGCTCTGAAATAAAAGGTTTCTTTACAGGTTGTATTGCTGCATCTATTCTGCGGGTTCAATCAGGAGCCAACGATGCCGCCGATTCAAGATCACCCGCTGCGCTATCAACTTGCAAACGAGCTACACGCGCGGCCGTTTCCGAACATGTCGAGCCCAAGTACGGTTGTGTATCTTGCCTTTAAGCAACCAGTAGAGGCTGTGCATCGGGACCGGGCCAAAGATGTGGAGCACCTGATCGACTTGCTGGACCGTCACGGGGCTGCACATCCAAAACCCGGTGCCACCCACCATTCGGCTCAGATTGGTCGTCACACCCTGAAATGGGAGCAGCACACCGAGTTTGTCGGCTACATGGTCTATTCCTCCGGGGTTAGCGCGCGGGCTTTTGATCCGGTTGATTTTGAAGTGTTTCCAACAGAGTGGCTGGAACAGGCGCCCGGTCAAAGGGTGACATCGCTGATTGTTCGGGTGGAGCCAAGACCAGCAGCACAGTCTCTCTCGACTGCGCTGCAAGATTGGTTCGTACCGGAAAGTCTGGCAGTGTCCAGCGTTCTGGATGACGGCACAGTGGTTGCAGGCGATTTTCGAATTGATCCTGCAGGCCACATGCGGTTTGCATTGTTTGCCAACAAGGACACTGACACCAGCCGGATTGGCCGGGTGGTACAGCGCCTGTGTGAGATTGAGACTTACAGGGCAATGTCGATGCTTGGCTTTTCTCGCGCGCGCGGGCTGTCGCCCTCGATTGGTGGTCTCGATACGCATCTCAGTGAGATGATGGTGGAAATGACCACGGGGCAGGAGTCCGCGGATCAAACTCTGGCGCAGCTTTTGACAATATCGGCTGAACTGGAATCGATGGGGGCGCAGGCTGCGTTTCGCTTTGCGGCCACTGGCGCCTACGAAGCCCTGGTAAATCAACGCATAAGTATGCTCCGGGAGGAACGTTTTGAGGGCTACCAGACCTTTGCTGATTTCATGCTACGCCGCTATGAGCCAGCGATGCGGACTGTGAAGTCAACCGAGGCGCGGTTGGGGACACTTGCAGACAGAGCGCGACGGGCAGGGGAGCTGTTCAGAACCCGAGTTGATGTGGAGCGCAGCGCCCAGAACCAGGCGTTGTTGGAAAGCATGGACAGACGCGCTGATCAGGCGCTGCGGTTGCAGACCACGGTTGAAGGACTGTCCGTAGTAGCTATTAGCTACTACGGCGTGTCGCTTGTCTCCTATGCGGCCTATCCAATTGCATCCATGCTAGACCTCACCAAAGGTAATCTTACAGCGATCATCACTCTGCCGGTTGTAGCGCTGGTTTGGTTGGCTGTGCGTCGGATCCGGAAGAAATTGCATTGATCAGCAGGTTGGTGGCAACACCACCAACCGCAATTGATACCAGTGCCAGACCTGCAGCCACGCTGAGGGTTGGGATCCCGGCAAGGCCTGCACCTACAGTACAGCCTCCGGCCAGTACGCCACCCAGCCCCATAAGTGCCGCGCCGGACAAATATCTGGCGGTCTGACGCGGGCTCTCAAAGCTCTGCCATTGAAAACTTCCGCTTAGTAGGGCTGCTGCCAATGCGCCCAGTAAAACGCCGCCTACCAACCCGGTGCCAAACCCGGCTGGTATTGCGCTGGAAGCAATGCCAAAGAAAAGGGTCTCTGCTGTGGGGGACGTGAATGACAGGCTTTCCATGGCTATAGGATCAAATTCATCAAACAGAACAAATCCGGTGCCAATCCATCCCACTGGCACCAGCAGTCCAATTACAGCCGCTCCAATCAGAGCTAGCGGGCGGTTACCGGATCGCAGTGCAAGACCCAAAGCTGCGATTGCCAACACACCGCTCCAGATCAGCGCGCCACCGGGCAGAGCGGCCAGCGAAGTGGTTGTGCCCAGATCTAGGGTCACAGATCCCAGTGCCACCCGAACAGGCGCCAACACTCCTTTGAGCGTGGCGTGGGCCACTACTGCAAAGACAAGGATCACCAGGGCGGCACGCAAGTTGCCGCTGCCGCTTAGCACCATCAGTCGGGACACACAGCCACGGGTCAGGATCATACCTGCGCCAAACATCAATCCACCCAGCACAATGGCCAGCACTGGAAGATCTGATGCCAGCAAGCGATGACTGTCAAAGCTGATCCATTCCCGTGCGACGGCAGCTTGGGTTCCAATGACAGCAACAGCAAGAGCAAGCGCCCAAACACCCGCAGCCTGGCGACGGTCTTGGCCAACAAGTGAACGGCGAAAACAGAACCGGGTCAGTTGGGCCAGAGCGCCAAAAAGCAACCCCAATCCCAGCGCAAACAGAACAGACACTTCTCTTGCGGTGGTGTCTTCGAACCCAAATGACTCAAACATCACAAACTCCACGTGGAAAACAGAATTATTTCCCAATTGGAGGGTTTGAAGTGGCCTGACAACCTGCAACACCGATCCGTTGCAGGTGCGAGTTGGGAGGATTTCCCAAACCCTTGGCTGAGGGTGAGATTTCCTTCTGTATGTCGGCGCTCCTAAATACAAACAGCCGCCCGATGAGGGGCGGCTGCTGGTAATGTTCTTTTTTGAGATGACGCGGCTGAGTTAGCGTCCCCGAATGCGAGGATCGAGCGCGTCACGCAGGCCATCACCCAGATAGTTCACACTCAATACTGTCAGCGAGATTGCAATTCCTGGAAGCATGACCCGCTCGGGGAATTCTTCCATCCGCTGCACAGCATCTGCCAGCATCTTCCCCCATGTAGGGAAGTCAGATGGGAAACCAACACCTAGGAACGAGAGCGCACTTTCGGTGATGATTGCCGCGGCCAGTCCAAGGGTCGCAGAGACCATGATCGGTGAGATCACGTTGGGCAGCAAGTGACGCCAGATCATTGCACCGGGGCGGGTTCCGATTGAACGGGCCGCCAGAACAAACTCGCGTTCTTTCAGTGCCAGAACGTCACCACGTACGATCCGTGCGGTTGGCATCCAGCTGGTGATACCAATGATGGCAACAATCAGAATGAACATGCCGCCCTCTGGGCCAAAGTTAGAGTGCAGAGGTTGGCGGAACAGTGTAACAGCCACCAGCAACAGCGGTAGAATTGGCAGCGACAAGAACAGGTCGGTCAGTCGCATTAACGGGCCGTCCAGTCTCTTGAAGAACCCTGCAATGACGCCGACCATGGTGCCAATAAACAGGGTCAGCAACATTGCAGCCCATCCCACAGCCATAGATGTGCGTCCACCGGCCAAAAGGTTGGCCAGCCCATCGCGACCCAGCTGATCGGTGCCCAGGGGATTACCCCAAGCTGTCTTCGCATCAGCATCAAACAGCACATGGTATATTGGCCGGAAGTCGCGGGCGCGATAGTCGATCTTTTGCGGATCAAGCGTCCAGATATAGGGGCCGAACAACACGGCAAGGGTGATGAAGATCAGAAAGCCCCCACCCATCAGTGCGCCTTTGTGTTTCTTCAATTGGTCCCAAACATTCAGCCATTGGCTGCGTGGTGGGGCAAGCGGGGTCTGGTTGGACAGATCAGTCATAGCGGATCCTCGGATCAAGCAGGCCGTAGAGGATATCTGCAATCAGGTTGAAGAACACGATCAGCATCGCAAAGATGAAGGTCAGCGTTTGAACGGTTGGCAGGTCATTGGCAAACAATGCGGTGATCAGCTGTGAGCCGATACCATTGACCGAGAACACCTGTTCAGTGATGATGGCGCCGCCAAAAATGGCAGGCATACCCAGCGCAATCACTGTGACCACAGGTATCATGGAGTTGCGCAGCACATGCACCATGACAACAACGGATTCACTCAGTCCCTTTGCCCGTGCGGTTCGGACATAATCCTGGTTCAGGTTGTCCAGCATCGAAGCACGCATGTAACGGCTGATCTGAGCCGTGGTCTGCAGCGCCAGAACCATCACCGGCAAGATCATTTGTCTGAGCTGGTACAAAAAGCTGTCCCAGTCATCCACACTATGGGTGGTATCATAGATAAACGGGAACCAGCCTAGCTGCACCGAGAACACAACAATCAGCAGTGGCCCGGTAAAGAATGGCGGGATCGAGAAGCCGATCATCGTGACAAAGGTACCGCATTGGTCGAACACCGAATACTGGCGATAGGCCGAGTAGATGCCGATGGGCAGCGCGATCAGGATACCGACCACGTAAGCTGTGCCAACAACCCACAGTGTTTGTGGGATACGCTGAACGACGGTGTCCATCACAGGCGAACGGGTCTGCCAAGAGATCACGCGAAGGTCGCCAACGGCGTAGGTCGTGCCAAAGAAATGGTCGATCATCACCTGAGGTTCAATCCAGAAGAACTGAACCAGCCACTTCCAGAACCGGATGTGCATCGGTTGGCCAAGGCCCAGGGCCTCGCGCATTTTTTCTTTGACTTCAGGGGGAACAGTCAGGGGGACCTGGGCCATCGGATCGCCTGGGGCGAGCTCGAGCAGCAGGAAAATTACCAGACTGATAAAAAGAAGGGTTGGCACTGACAGGATCAGTCGCCGGATTGTAAAGGTCAGCATCAGGTAGGGCGCCTTTGCGAATGCGTCTTAAGTTTTAGGAGCAGAGAAAGTGCCTCGGTTCCTGTCGCAGGCGCCGTATACGTTACCGGCAGCGAAAGGCAAGAGGCCCCGGTGTAACACCGGGGCCTCCAGAGGCGCTAACCTCTTACTTGATGCGGTACCAGTCCGCGACGTTCCACAGTTCGCTGTCCCATGTGTTCAGAACAACGCCGCCGAGCGAGTTGGCGTGAGCCGAAACACGACCACGGTCAACCAATGGCACAACAACATAGCTTTCTTTGGTCAGCATGTCGTTCAGTTTCTTGGCGATTTCGCCACGCTTGGCGAGCGAACCGGTGCGGCCAAGTTCTGCAACCAGCTCATCATACAATGGGTCACAGTAACGGTTCATGTTTTCACCCTGCCACTGTGTTTCTGGCTTGGGAGCCTTATCACAAGTGTGCTGAGCCAGATAGCTTTCTGGGTCGGTGCCGTCAAAGTTGTTGGCATACATTTCAACGTCTGCGTAGAAACGCTGGAATGTGTCAGGCGAACCTGGGTCACCACCAAAGAAGACCGATGCGTTGATGTTACGCAGTTCGGTTTCAACACCAATTTCTTCCCACCACTGTTTGATCAGAGCCTGGAAATCCTGACGCACGGCGTTGGTCGAAGTTTGGTACAGCATGGACAGACGAACACCGTCTTTCGCGCGGACACCGTCGGAACCAACAACATAGCCAGCTTCGTCCAGCAGTGCCTTGGCACCTTCAATGTCCTGAACCAGGCAGTCAGTGTTATCCGAAGCATAGGCCAGCGGAGCAGGTACTAGGTTACAGGTTGGGCGACCAGCCTGACCATAACCGATTTCGACCAGCAGATCACGGTCGATAGCCATCGACAGAGCTTTACGTACATTGAGGTCTGTCAGGAATGGGTGCGGGTGCATGACTGTTCCGCGCTCGCCTTCTGGCAGGTCTGGCGACGTGTTGGTCAAGTTCATTTCGATACGCTCAACCAACGTACCAAATGCGGAAACCGGTGTACCCTTACCGCCTGCAGCCATCTTGGCTAGGACATCGGGTGCCAGCTGAAGGTTCCAAGCATAGTCAAATTCGCCTGTTTCCAGAACGGCACGACCGGAGGCCATAGCACTACCGCCACCTTTGAAGGTCAAAGATGCAAATGCTGGTTTGGCCGCGTCACGGTAGTTGTCGTTAGCAACCATCGAAATTACGTCATTTGGACGGAAGTCAGTGACAACAAACGGGCCTGTGCCGATTGGGCCAAAGTTGGCTTCTGTACACTCAGGAGCCTTGGCACCGGTACAGTTTTCGAACTGAGCCATCTGGATGATTGGCGACTGGCCACCCATGAAAGGACCATATGGGTTTGGCTTTGGTTCACCGAATGTAACAGTCACGGTCAGATCATCGATGATTTCAACCGAATCAACACCTTCGAATTTGGCCAGCTGCGCGCAGCCACCTTCGGGGTTCATGCAGTAGTCAGCGGTGAACTTGACGTCAGCTGACGTTACATCGCTGCCGTCAGACCATTTAAGGCCGGACTTCAGTTTCCAGGTGATGGACTTCAGGTCTTCAGAAACACCACCGTTTTCAACGGTTGGAATTTCTTCTGCCAGATAGGCAACCAGAGCACCATCTTGGTCGTAGCGACCCAGAGGCTCAACAACCAGCGAAGCAGATTCGATGTCTTTGGTGCCGCTGGATAGATATGGGTTTAGAATCGATGGGGCCTGCCAATAAATGATATTGACGTGGCCGTCCGAGCCGCGCTCAGCAAACGCTGCGGGGGCCAGAGCCGTACCTGCAATAGCGCCAAGCAATAGGGCTTTGATTTTCATTTCACTCTCCTTGTCGGACACTTACGTGTCTTGATCCCGGACCATTGTTGGCCGCGGGTTTTACCGCAATCCCTGCGGTTTAGGGTCGTCCCGTACAGAGGGGGGGCGTCAACTGAACGCGGTGTTCGGAACGCTCAACTCCCCCTGGGCGGTCACTGCGCGTATCGAAACATAACCTCAGAAAATTGCAAGCCTCCTTTGGGAATTTTCGTTACAGGGTTTGACGGGCCAATTCTGCCGGCGTAACGTCCGCAAAACTGAAAACAACCATGCATAGAGGGAGCGCCAGGGTGTTAGATCAGCCAATTGCCCAAATTAAAGGACTCCGAGTCGAGTTTCAGACCAAAGATGGTCCGGTCGTAGGGGTCAAAGATGTCTCTTTTGACATCAATCCGGGCGAAACTGTTTGCGTGGTTGGCGAATCCGGCTCTGGTAAATCCGTTTCTTCGCTGTCGCTTATGCGTCTGGTCGAGTTTGGCGGTGGCGAAATCGCCGCCGGTGAACTGATGTTTGATCGCCGGGAGGGCGGTCAAATTGATTTGTCCAATGCTGGGCAAGACATGATGAAAGAGATTCGCGGTGATGAAATAGGAATGATCTTTCAGGAGCCCATGACGGCCCTGAACCCGGTTTTCACCGTTGGACGGCAGTTGACGGAAGGCTTGCGTGTTCACAAAAACATGAACAAAAAGCAGGCTGAAGAGCGTGCTTTGGAACTGCTGCACCAAGTTCGTATCCCTGAACCCGACCGGCGCATGACCCAATATCCCCACGAATTGTCCGGTGGGATGCGCCAGCGTGTGGTGATTGCAATGGCAATGGCCTGCGAGCCACGCTTGTTGATCGCGGATGAGCCTACAACTGCGCTGGATGTGACCATTCAGGCCGAAATTCTGGCGCTCATGGATCGTCTGAAGCGCGAAACTGGTACTGCGGTGATGTTCATCACTCATGATATGGCGGTTGTGGCACAGATGGCCGACCGCGTTGTGGTGATGTTCCGCGGCAATAAGGTCGAAGAAGGTCCTGTCGAACAGATCTTTGAAAACCCGCAGCACGACTATACCAAAGCGCTATTGGCTGCGGTGCCTAAGCTGGGCGAGATGACCGGCAAAGCCTATCCGGAGCCCATGAAATTGATGGGTGTCGAAGGTCAGAAAATCGAACCAATCAAGGGCACCGAAGAGGTGATTCTGAGTGTCGAAAATCTGACAACCCGGTTCGACGTAAAAGGTGGGTTCTTGCGTCGGAACGTGGCGCAGGTGCATGCGGTTGAGGATGTTTCGTTCAAGCTGAATAAGGGACAAACCCTGTCACTTGTTGGCGAATCAGGCTGCGGAAAATCCACAACAGGGCGGGCTATTCTTAGATTGGTCGAACCTCAGTCAGGTAAAGTACTCTTTGACGATTGCAACGTGCTGGATCTGAACCAAAACGAGTTGCACAAGGTCCGTCAGGACATGCAGATGATTTTTCAGGATCCTTTTGCGTCCTTGAATCCTCAGATGGTTCTGTCTGAGCAGGTTGCCGAACCTATGCGTAACTATGGTTTGGCCAGCGGCTCGGAGTTACAGGATCGAGTGGCCAATCTATTTGATCGTGTTCAGCTCCCTCGAGATTTTATGCGTCGCTATCCACATGAAATGTCTGGTGGTCAGCGTCAGCGTATTGCTATTGCCCGTGCGCTGGCTCTGAATCCCAAGCTGATTATCGCAGACGAAGCAGTTTCAGCGTTGGATGTTTCGGTTCAGGCTCAGGTTTTGAACCTGATGATGGAACTTCAGGCTGATCTGGGGCTTTCGTTTTTGTTCATCAGCCACGATATGGCAGTGGTAGAGCGGGTCTCGCATCAGGTTGGTGTTATGTACCTTGGCCGAATCGTCGAATTGGGGCCGCGTGCCCGGGTGTTTGAAAACCCGCAGCATGCCTACACCCAGTCGCTAATGAAGGCTGTGCCAATTGCTGACCCGCGTCAGCGTAAATCTGAGCGGGATTTGAACTTTAAACCCATCCCGTCACCGATTCATGGGCTCGACTACAAGCCCGAACCTTCGCAGTACCTAGAGGTCGAACCTGGCCATTTTGTGCTGACAACTGACAGCGGATACTAAAATGACCAACAAAATGACCCCTCTTGAGATCATGCAGAAGCTGATCTCATTTCCAACGGTGAGCAGTGAAAGCAACCTGCCGTTGGTCGAGTGGGTAGAGGAGTATCTTGGCTCGCACGGTATCGTCAGCCACCGCTACACGGATCCGGATCAACCAAAAGCGGCCCTTTTTGCTCACGTAGGTCCGCAAGTCGAAGGTGCAGTTGTGTTGTCCGGGCATACCGATGTGGTGCCGGTCGAAGGACAGGCTTGGGACAGTGATCCCTTCACGGTGATTGAGCGCGACGGTAAGTATTTTGGCCGTGGGACCTGTGACATGAAAGGCTTTGACGCACTGGCAATTTGGGCGCTGGTCGAGGCGCAGACCGTTGGAGTCAACCGTCCGCTGCAGCTTGCGCTTAGCTATGATGAAGAAGTGGGCTGTACCGGCGCGCCACCGATGATCGAGGCGATGCAGCCGATTCTACCAAAGGGATCAGCGGTGATCGTAGGTGAACCTTCGATGATGAAGGCGGTTACGGGGCATAAAGGCGGTTATGGCTATGCAACCCATGTTCATGGATTCGAAGTGCACAGCTCGTTGGTTCACACGGGTGTCAGCGCCATCATGCAGGCCGCCAAGCTGGTCGACTGGACCAATATCCGTAATGCCGAAACCTGGGCGCAGGAGCCTGACGAGATTGCAGCGATGTTTGAACCACCTTGGACAACCCTGCATGTAGGGGTGATCAATGGCGGGACGGCCCAGAACATTACCGCAAAGGATTGCCAGTTCAGTCTGGATATGCGGATTTTGCCAACCGAAACCGCGTCTGATTGGCGCGACGCATATATGCAGCGAGTAGGTGAGGTCGAGGCCGAGATGCAGGCGATCCATCCGGATACACGAATCGAAGTTGAGCAGGTATTTGATGTCCCTGGCCTAAAACCCGAAGACGAGGGCGAAGCAGAGGGGCTGGTCCGCGCAATTACCGGTGACAATGGCAGCCACGTGGTCAGCTATGGCACCGAAGCAGGCCAGTTTCAGCAGGCCGGGTATTCGGCCGTTGTCTGCGGTCCCGGGGACATCGCCCAAGCCCACCAGCCAAATGAATTTGTGACGGTTGCACAGTTCAACGCAGGGCATGACTTCATGAAGAAACTGGTTGAGCGGTTGGCTGCATAGTCCGATTTCAGAGTGATCTGCCTAACAAATCAAATCTTTAGAGGGCTGCCGCGGCGGCCCTTTTTGCTGTTCAGGCTCCTCCCAAGACAACGCATCAAAAATCGTTATACGACCAACAAAATTCTTTGCATGACCGCGCCTTGAGATACTTGATAAGACAACTTATTTGTTTGACAGTGAGCGGAACCATGGGAGGTTTGTATGCCAATCAAAAATAGTTTCGCCGAGATGCATGGTGAGATAACAGGCTGGCGTCGCCACCTGCATGAAAACCCTGAACTGCTGTATGACGTACACGAAACTGCGGCGTTTGTTGTTGAGCGGCTGAAAGAGTTTGGAATAACCGACATTACCACCGGAATCGGGAAAACCGGTGTCGTTGCGACTGTTAAAGGTAAGACGGATACCAAGGGTCGAGTGGTGGGCCTGCGCGCGGATATGGACGCGTTGCCGATCGAAGAAGCCACCGGCGCGGAATACGCCTCAAAAGTGCCGGGTAAGATGCATGCCTGTGGCCACGACGGCCATACTTCGATGTTATTGGGGGCCGCCAAATATCTGGCCGAGACCCGCAACTTCGACGGCACCGCAGTGCTAATTTTCCAGCCCGCTGAGGAAGGTGGGGCAGGTGGTAAGGCCATGTGTGACGATGGCCTGATGGACCGTTGGGGCATTCAAGAAGTCTATGGAATGCACAATGCGCCGGGTTTGCCTGTTGGTGAGTTTGAAATCTGTAACGGCGCCTCGCTGGCGTCTTCAGACGAGTTTGAAATTGTGGTGACAGGTAAGGGCGGCCACGCAGCGATGCCCCACGAGGCTGTTGATACCACATTGGTTGCGGCACAGATCCTGATTTCCCTGCAAACCATCGTGTCGCGTAACGTTGACCCGATCAAACGCGTTGTATTGACCGTTGGCACGTTCGAGACCGACAGCGAAGCGTCAAATGTCATTGCCCATTCTGTACGCATGGCGGGGACTGTTCGCACGTTGGACCCTGAATATCGCAAGATTGCCGAAGAGCGCGTACGCCGGATTGCGACCGATACAGCCTCGGCCTTTGGTGCCAGTGCCGAGATTAACTGGGACGCCGGGTATCCGGCAACCATTAATACCCCGGATGAAACGGTATATGCTGCGGATGCTGCGCGTGCCGTGGCAGGCACGGTCAATGACAACGCTGAACCGATCATGCCCTCCGAAGACTTTGCTTATATGCTGGAAGAACGCCCCGGCGCCTATATCTCGATTGGCAATGGCGACAGTGCCATGTGCCACCACCCAGCTTTTGATTTCAACGATGATGCTATCCCCGCGGGATGCAGCTGGTTCGCCGAACTGGTTGAACGACGTATGCCCGCACTCTGAAGAAGGAAGACCCTAGATGCCCGTTAAGAACCGTTTTGCCGAACTGCAGTCGGAAATCACCGAATGGCGCCGCGACATTCACGAAAACCCCGAAATCCTGTTCGAAACCCACCGCACCAGCGCCTTAGTCGCAGAAAAGCTGAAAGAGTTCGGCTGTGATGAGATTGTCACCGGCATTGGCCGAACTGGTGTTGTTGGTGTCATCAAAGGTAAAAGCAACACGTCTGGCAAAGTCATTGGTCTTCGGGCTGATATGGACGCACTGCCAATCCATGAGGCGACCGGGCTGGACTATGCCTCCAAAACAGATGGCGCCATGCATGCCTGTGGCCATGATGGTCACACCGCTATGTTGCTCGGCGCGGCCAAATACCTGTCTGAAACCCGCAACTTCGACGGTTCAGTTGTGGTGATCTTTCAGCCCGCCGAAGAAGGCGGCGGCGGCGGCAAAGAAATGTGTGATGACGGCATGATGGATCGCTGGAACATCCAAGAAGTGTACGGAATGCATAACTGGCCGGGTAAGCCTGTTGGCGCGTTTGGTATCCGCGCGGGTGCTTTCTTTGCGGCCACTGATCAGTTTGACATTACTTTAGAAGGATTTGGTGGCCATGCCGCCATGCCACAAAAAACGGTCGATACAACTGTGATGGCAGCGCAGGCCGTTATGGCCTTGCAGACTATTGCCAGCCGCAACGCGGACCCGGTAGATCAGATCGTTGTCTCTGTGACGTCTTTTGAAACCTCATCAAAAGCGTTCAACGTGATCCCGCAATCGGTTCAATTGAAAGGAACCGTGCGTACTATGAGCGCCGAAATGCGTGATCTGGCCGAAAAGCGGATCAACGAGATCTGTTCGGGTGTTGCAGCGACATTTGGTGGCAGCGCTGATGTGACCTACATTCGCGGTTACCCAGCGATGGTCAACCACGAAGAGCAGACTGAATTTGCTGCTGATGTGGCACGCAAAGTTTCCGGTGGCTGTGAACACGCTGAGTTGGTGATGGGGGGCGAAGATTTTGCCTTTATGCTGGAAGAGCGTCCTGGCGCCTATATTCTGGTTGGCAATGGCGACACCGCCGCCGTGCACCATCCCGAGTATAACTTTAACGACGAAGCAATCCCTGCTGGATGCAGCTGGTGGGCTGAGATTGTCGAGCAGCGGATGCCTGCTGCCTAACGCAAACTAAAAAAGGGGGGGCGATCTGCCCCCTCTTGACCTGCGGCCAATTCACCCCCGAGGATATTTAGGGCTAGATGAAGTGGGATCCTAACCTTTTTCCCAAAGGTTTTGATAGACAGTTTCAATCCCAGAGGCTTCGAAGCCAGAGCTGAAGCTGTGGACAGAAATGTCGCGGGCATCTCGGCTCATCTCGGCGTATTGAGACGGATTGCCTAGGATTGTATCTGCGGCTGTGGCGGCGGCGGCAGCGTCTTTGAGAGGGACCACGGCACCGGCTTTTCCTTGCGCGGAAAACTCTTGGTAATATCCGGTATCAGATCCAACAAAGGGTACACCGCTGGCCATGCCTTCGAGAGGGACCATTCCGTATCCTTCGTAACGGGGGAGTTGCATAACCAATGACAACCCACGCATCAAATTCGGTAGCTCTGCAGGACCAACCTCGCCAGGAAACAGGATGCGATCTGAAAGGTTGGCCGCCTTGATGCGCGTTTGAAGGTCGGCGAGGAACCTTTGATGTTCACGTCCGGCACGGCCAATAACCAACGCCTTGGCCGTGGGGTGCCGAGGGAGCAGCTGGATCATTGCATCGACAAACAGGTCGGTGCCCTTTTCTGGGCGGATGCGCCCGATTGTGGCGAAGCCCTGCGTACCACCATAGCCCAAAGCAGACCAAGCCGCTGCGCGGTCCGGGGCCGGGGTGAAGAGCTCTGTATCAACCCCATGCGGCACAACAGCCTGCACGTTGTCCACATAGTGTGCGGCGATTTCGGTGGTGGCGACAATCGCATCCATCTGACGGATCAGCCAGCGCGGGTATGCAGAATGCAGACGCTGTGCTGCTGAGGTGAACACGACGCGAATTGGTAGTTTCAGCACGTCGCGTGACCAAATCGCAGCGCGCATTTCTGGATTGCGGCGGACATGCCATATGGAAAAGTCACGTCCCTCTGGCGCGGTTTTGCACATCTCGCGCGCTTGCTTCAGTGTGATCGGGGCTGGGCATCCTGGCAAAGGGTAGCCGACCAGATGCAGATCATGCTGCTTGGCTTGCTGGCGGATGACATTGGCGGCAGTGGCAGAAACACCAGTGAAGTTTTTGTTGAAGTTGGTGACAAATAACTCAGCCAATTTTCGGGTCCAGTTCAAGCTCATGTATCAAAGTGTCGACCACGTCATGCAGTTGTTTGGATTGGCCGTTGGCAAACGCGTTTGCTGCCTGTTGTGCTTGTTTCAACGCTTCGGGTTGAGAGAGCCAATGCGAGACCGCCTTTGCAAGCTGTTCGGCGTCGTGTATTTCGACCGCGCCTTTGGCAGCGATCATAGGGGGGAATGTTTCAGTAAAATTGTGGTATCCTGGCCCGGTAATCACGGCTGCGCCAGCCTGTGCGACCTCAAACGGGTTGTGACCGCCAATGGGTTCAATTGATCCGCCCAGAAAAACGATGGGCGATAGTGCATACCAGCAACCCAATTCGCCCATAGTGTCAGCCAGATAAATCTGGATACCTTTGGTGGGTAGCTCGCCTTTGCTGCGACGGGCAAAACTCATGCCAGTTTTGGCAATTAGATCCGTAACGTCGTCAGCACGTTCGGGATGGCGGGGGACCAGCAGTAAGCAGAGATCCGGGTGATCCTGTAACAGTGCCTTATGAGCCGTCAGCACTGGTTGTTCTTCGCCGATGTGGGTGGAGCTCGCCACCCAAACCGGGCGTGTGTCTAAGCTGTCACGCAGCTGCGAAAGTGTGTCTGCATCAACGGGGAGAGGGGCGCTTCCTGCCTTGAGGTTGCCACCAGCGTGCACATGGTCAGGATCCGCGCCAAGGCTGAGCAGATGGTCAGACATGCGATCATTCTGGGTGAGGAACAGAGAAAACTGCGCCATAATAAAACGTGCGGTTGGCGCCTTTTTCTGCCAGCGTGCTACCGAACGCTCAGACAGTCGGGCGTTGACCAGTGCCAACCGAGCGCCAGAGCGACGGGTGGCAACCAGCGTGATCGGCCATAATTCACTTTCGACAAAAATTGCAGCGGCTGGGCGCCAGTGAGCCAGGAAGCGTTGAACGGGGCTGGTGGCGTCCAGTGGGGCATATTGATGACGACAGCGGGGCGGCATGCGTTTTGCCACTACCTCTGCAGCTGTTGCAGTGCCCGAGGTTAGCAGGAACTGTGCCTGTGGTAGGTGCTCGCCTAGGCGTGCAATCAGGGTTAGAGCGGCAAGACTTTCCCCGACCGAGGCGCCATGGAACCAGATGAGTGGTCCTTCAGGGCAGGGCAGGCTGGAATACCCCAGGCGTTCCTTCTGGCGTTCGTTTGATACACCCTGCGCAGCCAGCTTGGCCGCGACCTTGCGATAAGCAAACGGGGCGATCAGCGCTGTTGCACTGCGATACAGATAATAGAGCAGCGTTGGGCCGCCGCCTGTCGATGCCATTTTAGCCGCCAGTGTGGCTCATATGACGGGACATCTGCCCGTCGACGCGCTGGCGTGAATAGTCAAAATCATGGCCTTTGGGTTTCAGGCCGATAGCTGCACGGATCGCCTGTTCTAGAGCGTCATCATTGTCAGGCTGCTGTCGCATCGCAGGGCGAAGGTCTTGCATACCTTCCTGGCCTAAGCAGGTGTACAATTCGCCCGTACATGTCAGGCGAACACGATTGCAGCTTTCACAGAAATTATGGCTCATCGGAGTGATGAAACCAATTTTTTGTCCAGTCTGTTCCAAGCGAACATAGCGAGCAGGTCCACCAGTCGACTCTGCCAGGTCGGTAACCTGATAATGGTCCTCATAGGCTTTGCGCACATCTTTGAGCGACCAGTATTGACCAAAGCGGTCTTCGTTGCCCAAATCACCCATTGGCATGACCTCGATCCAGGTCAGGTCCATGCCCCGGTCGGCGCACCATTCCGTGATGGTTGGCAGTTCGTCTTCGTTGAAGCCTTTTAAGGCCACTGCGTTGATCTTGATCTTCAGACCAGCCTTTTGTGCGGCGTCAATGCCGCGCATGACCTGAGGCAGGCGACCCCAGCGGGTGATGTCAGCGAATTTTTTCTCGTCGATGGTATCCATCGAAATATTGATCCGGCGCACACCCGCGTCAAAAAGGTCTTGAGCGTATTTTTCCAACTGCGAGCCATTGGTGGTTACCGTCAGTTCTTTCAGCGCGCCACTGTCCAGATGGCGAGTCATTGAGCGAAAGAAGGTCATGATGCCACGACGGACCAGTGGCTCTCCTCCGGTGATGCGCAGTTTTTGGACGCCCATATGAATAAAGGACGAGCACATGCGGTCCAATTCTTCCAGCGTTAGAAGTTCTTTCTTAGGGAGAAAGGTCATGTTCTCGGACATGCAATAGACGCAGCGGAAATCGCAGCGGTCAGTGACCGAGATGCGAAGGTAAGTGATGGCGCGGGCGAATGGATCGATAAGCGGAGCTGTCATAGCTCATAGGTAAGGCGGGGTTTGGCCTGCGGCAAGGCTATTGTGAGCGAAGTGACTGGCAAAGCGCGTTTTGCAGGGGTAGGGTTTGACTATGTGCAAACTCTTTGTCTTTCTCCCCGCTATGTTATTTGTCTCCGCCTGTGATTTGTCTTCGATTAGATTGGGGGCTCCTGATCCGGTGCCGCCGCCGCTTGAAGTGGTCGATGCAGTGCCTTCTGATCCATCAGAGACTGGATCCGCACCCACATTCAGCGGTACCGCAACGACGGTGGCCGGGTTGGGGGATCCAACAGTGCCGGGGCTGTGGATGGAAACGCCTCTCGTCTCTTCTCAGCAGATGGGCCGCGTGCGCAGTGCATCTGGCACCGAAGTTACACTGACTCTGCGTCCTATCGCCGGGGAGGCGAGTTCTGGTAGTCGGTTGTCGATTGACGCCATGCGCGCCTTGGGTGCGCCGCTGACTGAACTCATCGAGGTACAGGTGACAGCTGCGTCGTAAACTGCAAAAGCCTGTATCGCATGTGTGAAAAAGCCCGGCTGTTTGCCGGGCTTTGGTGTTTTTGGACCAATTACGGCTTTAAGTACTTAGCCGATTCTTTGCGAGCAAAGGGCTTCATATGTTCACCATGCTGTTCGAGAAAATCCCGCACGCGCTGCTCATCATGTTTGGACAACTCGCGCAGCCACCAGGCGATGGATTTCTGGATGAACTGTTTCTGGACAGGTGCATAGCTGGCCGCCCAGCCAAGAATACGATCCCTGCTTGCCAGCTCATCGGGTTTTGGGTGGTTCTGCTTGGTCCAGGGAAGGGTGGCGACCAATGCCGCGCGCCGTGTCCACAGACTTTCAGATGTGGTCCAGACTTCGACCTGGTCTAGCCGGGACGGATCCGCCACCAGACGCTTTTGGATCGCGGCACAGGCATGATCTGCCAGTGCCCAGCTGTCGAAATCCGGCACCCAGCTTTGGAGCAGTTGCCAGACGGCGTCGTCCGGGCGGATACGGGCCTGGGTTAGCATCTTGGTCGCGGCCAGCCGAGCTTCGTATATGTCGGTCTGCCAAAGGCCTGCAGCCACTTCAACACGCTGATCAACACTCATGTCCTGACGCCACTGCTTGGTCAGGTCATTGACCTGAGGATTGGTCAGTCCAAGGTATTCGCGTTTGACCTTGTGATAGCTGGCCATACCAGTTGCGCGCTCTGCATTCTTGAGCTCGCGCAACTGTTCTAGATATGGAAGGTACATTTCGCTCATTCTACTGTCACCGATTTGGCCAAATTGCGGGGTTGATCTACATCGGTGCCTTTGGCAATCGCAGTGTAGTAGGCAATTTGTTGCGCTGGAATGGCATATAAGATCGGCGCCAGTGCATCAGGGACTTGTGGCATGACAATAACCTCTGAGGTGCCTTCGCCTGCAATTCTGGCGCCTTCCGCATCAGTGACAAGAACAACACGGCCACCACGGGCCATAACCTCTTGCATATTGGATATCGTCTTATCGAATAGCGCATCACGGGGCGCCATCACGATCACTGGAACAGTGTCATCAATCAATGCGATGGGGCCGTGTTTCAGTTCACCGCTCGCATAGCCTTCGGCGTGGATATAGCTGAGCTCTTTCAGTTTCAACGCGCCTTCCATCGCCAGCGGATAAAGTTGGCCGCGGCCAAGGAATATGATGTCTTTTGCAGCCGAAAGTTCACGGCAGGTTGCTGTGATCTGATTTTCAAGAGTAAGGGCCTGGTTGATCAGCCCTGGGATGGCACGCAGGTCAGCGGGCAAACTCTCAGGAAGTGCAATACCACGCTGTTGGGCGGCACGCAGGGCCATGATCAACAGGATTACCAATTGGCAGGTGAAGGCCTTAGTCGAAGCAACTGAGATTTCGGGGCCAGCGTATAAGGGAAGGACGACGTCGCTTTCGCGCGCAATCGAACTTTCAGAGACATTTACCATCCCAACGATCTGGTTGGCTTTGCCGTTCATGTACCGCAGGGCAGCCAGGGTATCTGCGGTTTCGCCGGATTGGCTGACGAATAGTCCAAGGGTGCGATCTGATACCGGAGGTTCACGGTAGCGGAACTCCGAGGCGACATCGACCTCGACCGGCATTTTGGCGATTTGTTCAAACCAATACTTCCCAACCATACAAGCGTAATAGCCGGTACCACAGGCGACCATGGTCAGGCGGTCGACCTTAGTGAAGTCCAGCTCGTCAGGTAGGGTTATCTCATCAATCTCAGACAGATATGCGTGCAGGGTACGGTCAATGGCCAAAGGTTGTTCGGCGATTTCCTTGGCCATGAAGTGCTTGTGGCCGTCTTTGTCGACACGGGTTGCGTCCAGTTGAATGCGGCGTTGTTCGCGGCTGGTCTGGTTTCCCTCGGCGTCCCAAATTTTCAGGCTGGTCCGAGTCAGGATCGCAAAATCACCTTCTTCCAAATAGGTGATCTGGTCGGTGAGCGGGGCCAAGGCAAAGGCATCCGACCCCACATACATTTCATTGTCTCCATGACCTATCGCTAGCGGAGACCCCTTGCGGGCGCCAATCATCAAGTCTTGTTCGCCATGAAAGAGAAATGCGAGTGCAAAGGCACCCTCCAGCCGTTCAACCGTTTTGCGTGCAGACTCGGCTGAGGAATGGCCCTGGTTCTTGTAGTGTTGACACAATAGCGCAACGGTTTCTGTGTCGGTTTCGGTTTCAAAGGAAATACCGTGCGTGGCCAGTTCCTCGCGCAGGTCTTTGAAATTCTCGATGATGCCATTGTGTACAACAGCAACTGTTCCAGACGAATGAGGATGGGCGTTGCTGACCGTTGGCGCCCCGTGGGTTGCCCAGCGGGTGTGTCCGATGCCAGATTTGCCGGCCAGCGGCTGATGCACCAGCAAGTCACTTAAATTGACAAGCTTGCCAACGGCGCGGCGGCGATCCAGCGCACCGTCGTTGACGGTTGCAATACCAGCGCTGTCATAGCCTCGATATTCCAGCCGCTTCAGCGCCTCCACCAGAATGGGAGCAACCTCGTGACTGCCCAGAACCCCTACAATTCCACACATCAGCTTGCGTCCTCGCCACGTTTTTTCTTTTTGGCACGCAGCAAATCCATCAATTTGCGCGCGCGGCCAGGTTTGCTTACCTGAGGGGCGCGGGCGATTGCCAGAGCGCCGTCTTCAACATCTTTGGTGATCACGGCGCCTGATGCGGTCATGGCGTCATCCCCAACTTTGACTGGCGCTACCAGCAGGGTGTTGGAGCCAATAAAGGCGTTAGCCCCAATTTCGGTATGGTGTTTCATAACGCCGTCGTAGTTGCAAGTGATCGTACCTGCTCCGATATTGGTTTTCTTGCCAACAGAAGCATCACCGACATAGGTCAGGTGATTGACTTTGGCCCCCTCTGCGATCTCGGCATTTTTGATCTCAACGAAGTTGCCGACATGAGTGTTTTCGGCAAGTTCCGCACCAGGGCGCAAGCGGGCGTAGGGGCCAACTTTGGCGCCGCGGCTGACATGACAGCCTTCCAGATGCGAAAAGGCCCGGATCAGCGCGCCGCTTTCCACCGTTACACCGGGACCAAATACGACGTTGGGTTCAATCACCGTATCGCGACCTATTATGGTGTCCAGTGACAGATAGACGGTTTCAGGGGCCATCAGTGTGACGCCAAGCTCCAGCAATTCGGCCCGTGCACGAGATTGGAACACTGCGTCAGCCCGGGCAAGATCTGCACGAGAATTCACCCCCAGAGTTTCGGATTCGTCGCAGGCCACTGCTGTCACTCTGCGCCCCTCGGCGCGGGCCAGTTCAACAACATCGGTCAGATAGTATTCAGACGAAGCATTGGCATTGCCGACTTTGGAGATCAGATCAAAGAGCAGTTTTGCGTCACAGGCCAAAAGCCCTGAGTTGCAGAATGTGATTTCGCGCTCTTCATCACTGGCGTCTTTGAATTCGACAATTCGTTCTAGACTGTCTCCATCCATTAGCAGGCGCCCATAGCGCGCGGGATCGGCGGCCTCAAAGCCGAGAATGACCAAGTCAGCGCTAGTGCGGGCTGCGATCATACGCTCGATGGTATCAGCTTGCAGGAAAGGTGTGTCGCCATACAAGACAACCACATCTCCGTCATAGTCCTTTAACACCGCGCGCGCCTGATCCACAGCATGGGCCGTGCCCAGCTGCTCTGTTTGTAAAACTACGGTTGCCTGTTCGTCGATATCTTCCACGGCGCTGCGCACAGCCTCCGCCTCGTGGCCCGCAACAACAATTGTGTGGTCAGGCTCCAGTGCGCGGCCTGTCATCATGGTATGTGCCAGCATTGGTGCTTGGGCTATGGGGTGCAGGACCTTCGGCAGGTCCGAGCTCATCCGTGTGCCTTTGCCTGCGGCGAGGATGATCAGGGCGGTGCTCATATGGCTTTTCTCTTTGTTTTCTTGTTTAACCCGTTTTATCCGCTGTAGAGCGCGGTGCAAGCCATCAGCGCATCAAACAAGATTGCGGGTTGCAATATCATATGGCGAAATTACGCCGAAAGGGGCGAGAATGCGAACAGTGATTTTTGATCTGGACGGAACATTGGCTGATACCTCTGGCGATTTGCTGGCGGCAGCGAACTGTTGTTTTCGCCAGATGGGGCTCGGGGATGTGTTGGAACATCCTAAAGACGCAGGTCTCGCACTGCGTGGTGCCCGAATGATGCTGAGTGAAGGTTTGAAACGTGTCGAGCAATACGACGCGGCAGTTGTTGAAGAGTACTTTCCTGTATTTATAGATGTTTATCGGCAGTCCATAGACCTGCATACAGTGTTGTATCCAGGAGCGATGGTTGCAGTGAAAGCGCTTAAGGATGCTGGTTATGGTGTTGGAATCTGCACAAATAAACCCGAAGATCTAGCGGATCAGTTGTTACGTTGCCTAGGTGTGCGCGATGATTTTGATTCACTTATCGGCGCTGATACACTTGCGGTACGCAAACCAGATCCGGAACCGCTACGCGAGGCAGCGCGTCGGGCCGGTGGGGATCCGGCAAAGACCATTCTAATTGGTGATACTGATACTGACCGCAATACGTCAGCCGCCGCCGGTGTCCCGTCGATCCTGGTCACCTTTGGCCCGTCGGGGCAGAATATGTCGGCATTGAATCCAGAAGGATTGTTACACGATTTTGAAGACCTGCCTGAGATGGTCTCACGACTGATTGGCTAACAACGATAGAGCAAGCGGGGAGAGATTTGCGTCCGTCGCACAATTTTGGTCCGCCTACTTCAGTGCAGGGAAAACAAGATGAACGAGAAATTTTCGGGTAGTTTCACCCAGCAGGAACCACTTTCTGATGCCGCCATCGCCGCCGCTCTGGAGGTGATGCAGCATGGGCGTTTGCATCGCTACAATGTCGTCGAAGGCGAGTTGGGCCAAGCGGCGTTGCTAGAGCAGGAGTTTGCGGCACAAATGGGCGCAAGATATTGCCTGTCTGTTGCTTCGGGTGGCTATGCTCTTGCCACAGCATTACGGGCTGTTGGGGTGGAGCACGGTGATTTGGTTCTGACCAATGCCTTTACGCTGGCACCAGTGCCAGGTGCAATTGCATCTGTTGGTGCTGTACCCGTCTTCGTCGATGTAACCGAAAACCTGGTGATTGATCTTGATGACCTTGCCTCCAAGGTTGGACAGGCAAAGGTGCTGATGCTGTCGCATATGCGAGGCCATCTATGTGATATGGACCGCTTAATGCAGATCTGTAATGATGCTGGTGTCACAGTCATCGAGGACTGTGCCCACACCATGGGAGCGACCTGGAACGGGGTAGCATCGGGGCGACATGGTGCGATTGGTTGCTATTCCTGCCAGACCTATAAACATGTGAATTCCGGCGAAGGCGGGCTGTTGGTTACTGATGACGAGGACGTCGCTGCCCGCGCCATCATGCTGTCTGGCTCATACATGTTGTTCGAACGACACCTGGCCGCGCCGGATCGTACGGTGTTCGACCGCATCAAATACGACACTCCTAATATCTCGGGGCGAATGGACAATCTTCGCGCTGCTATCCTGCGGCCGCAGCTCCGCGATCTGGATGCCCAGGTGGCGCGTTGGAACGAACGGTATCGTTGTATCGAGGATGGGTTGCGTGAAACACCCGGCTTACAGCTGACTGAACGGCCTGCTGCGGAAACATATGTTGGTTCCTCAATCCAGTTCCTGTTGCTTGATTGGGCCTCTGATAAAGTACAAGAGGTTATACGGCGCTGTGCAGATCGCGGTGTCGAACTGAAATGGTTTGGCGCTCCGGAACCAGCGGCTTTCACCTCGCGCTATGACAATTGGCGCTATGCGCCAGTGCATAGCCTGCCTCAAAGTGATCGTATTCTGGCTGGTATTGTTGATATGCGTGTGCCTTTGACGTTCAGTTTAGACGATTGCGCCCAGATCGCCCGAATTATTCGCGCTGAAGTTGGAGCGGTGTTTCAGCAGGAAAGGGCTTTGCCGAGTCAGGCCCGGCAAAGATAGGACCTAAAGTCACTTGTCCAATGGGTTTGCAAGCGCGAGCTTTTTGAAGCCAAGATTGCCCAAAAGGCCTGCGCGGCTGTGCGGATGATGCTCGGCGCTGATCGTTTCTACAATATCTGCAGTAAAATTTCCCCGTGGGAACTGGCTCAGAACACTGTGAACGGTACTTCGCGACAGCAGGTGCAGATTGCGACCGGTGACATCAAGGTGGGCTCCCAGAGACAGCAGATGCGCCTCCGCTCCAAAACGGCTTGCGGGGATGTCCAGATTTAGATGCAGGGAAATCGCATCAAACACACTGGTGCGGCGCGAGACATCCCAGTTTTGCTCTTGCAAAAACAGATCGGCAAGTCGCGCGCCATTTACGGCGAAACAGCATGACTTGGCTTTTGGTAGCTCAGCTTCAGCAAGGCCCAGATCATGCAGCAGCGCCGAAACATATAGAAGCTCGGGGTCGGGACGCAGCCCCTTGCTACGCGCAAGGATCATGCCCCAATAGTAGGTGCGATGGCTGTGCAAATTCAGACTGCGATTAAGGGTCTCGCTTACTTTGTCTTCGGCTGCCTTGCTGGTGGCGCTGTCTGGAACCATTATATCCGATAGGTCGATATCTACGGCAGCAGGTCCTTTGTTCAATCGGAACTTTCTCGCGATTTCACCCAGCTGGGTTCCCGCCAGCTGGCGCAGCATGGTTATCCGGTCACGTCTGCGCATAATGCCGTTTGTTGTCTGCGCCCAGGCCTTCGCGCCAAAATGATAGGTCATAAATAACCTGCCTTTTCCTGTTCGTTGCGTTTGTTTTGGAAAATGTCACGGATCAAAGATGCATCGCCAAGCACATGCCCCACCGCAAATGCGCCCTGCATGGCAGCGAAAAGAGAGGCCGCAGCGGTCTGTGCCGCGGATTCATTTAAACCAAGAGCACCATATTGCTTTGCCAGCCAGTCAATTGTGTGCCGCATGACCCGCTGTCGTGTTGGCTGGGCATCCGCGGGCCGAGAGGCGTCACAGGCCATGTCCTCGGCCAGCGCCAAGACAGGGCAACCCAGTTCTGCCCGGTTGTCTGCCAATTGAGCGGCTCCATCCCAGAACAGCCGTAGCCGTTGGCGCGGGTCATTTGTTTGGCTTTCGATCATTGCAAGCTGTTCTGCGTAGGTTTCGTGGTGCTTTTCCATAACCGCATCTGCCAAGTCTGCTTTGGTCCGAAAGTGATAAAAAATGCCACCTACCGGTACATTTGCATGCGTCGCAACATCCGCCAAACTCGCACCGCCATATCCCAGGGTATGGAACAACTCGGTTCCGGCAGTCACCAGTTTCGATCTTTTCTCGCTTGCACGTTTCTGTTTCGCTTGCATGGTCGCCCCCTTTTTCGCTGAGATACCGGCCTAAATTAAGTGAGTCAACTGACTTAGTAAATTTGGAAATTCAACCCAAAGTATGCTTGACGTAAGGGGGATGGGTGCGATTAAATGAACGTGTGTTCAAATAAGTTCTAATTGAGTCGAGGGGACGTGCCGCATGTTCAACGCCAGTATGCAATTCGATCTAGGGGAAGACGTGAATGCGCTGCGCGACATGGTGCATCGCTGGGCGCAAGATCGGGTCAGGCCGATGGCGCAACAAGTTGACCAAACGAACGCGTTTCCTGCCGAGCTGTGGCAAGAAATGGGAGAATTGGGCCTGTTGGGGGTTACTGTCCCGGAGGAATTTGGTGGGGCCGGTATGTCTTACTTGGCTCACACGGTCGCTGTCGAAGAAATTGCCCGCGCCAGTGCGTCTGTGGCGCTGTCTTACGGCGCCCACTCCAACCTTTGCGTCAATCAGATCAAATTGAACGGCACTGATGAGCAGCGGACAAAGTACCTGCCACGTCTGGTCAGTGGTGAGCATGTCGGTGCATTGGCGATGTCCGAATCTGGAGCCGGGTCTGACGTGGTTTCAATGTCACTGCGAGCGGAGAAGCGAAATGACCATTACCGGCTGAATGGCAACAAATACTGGATCACCAATGGTCCGGATGCGGATACTCTTGTGGTCTACGCAAAAACCGACCCCGAAGCCGGGTCGAGAGGTATCACCGCATTCATCGTTGAAAAAGAGATGAAGGGTTTCTCGACGTCGCCGCATTTCGACAAACTTGGCATGCGTGGATCAAACACGGCCGAGCTGATTTTCGATGATGTCGAAGTGCCGTTTGAAAACGTCCTGGGAGAGGAGGGGCGCGGCGTCGCTGTTCTCATGTCTGGGCTGGACTACGAACGGGTGGTGTTGGCTGGCATTGGGACCGGGATCATGGCCTCTTGCATGGATGAAATGATGCCTTACCTGGCTGAGCGTAAGCAATTTGGTAAGCCAATTGGTTCTTTTCAGCTGATGCAAGGCAAGATTGCTGACATGTATACAGCGATGAATTCAGCGCGTGCCTATGTTTATGAAGTAGCCAAGGCTTGTGATCGGGGTACCGTGACCCGGCAGGACGCAGCCGCCTGCTGCCTATATGCGTCAGAGCAGGCAATGGTGCAGGCGCATCAGGCGGTGCAAGCGCTGGGTGGAGCTGGGTATCTGTCTGACAACCCGGTGGGGCGCATTTTCCGGGATGCAAAACTGATGGAGATCGGCGCAGGCACATCAGAAATTCGTCGCATGTTAATCGGTCGCGAACTGATGGGGAAAATGGGATGAAGATTGGTGTGACGCTCGCAGCACTGGTGTTAGGTGCAACCACTGCATCAGCACAGGACCTGAAATACTCCAACGCGGCCTCTGACAGCTGTGTGGCGCAGTCTGGTAGCTATGACGCCCAAAAAACCTGTATTGGTTTATCAGCCAGTGCCTGTATGGATGCCACCCCAGACGGATCGACCACGATAGGCATGATGCGGTGTTTGGATGGCGAACGCGACTATTGGGATACCCGGCTTAACCAAGTTTACAAGCGGGTCCGTGGTGACGCCAAAGCGCAGGATGCAGAGCTGGCCGAAATTGGTTCTTCCGCTCCTAAAACGGCTCCGGCATTGCGCGATATGCAGCGTGCCTGGATTGCCTACCGGGATGCCACATGTGATTTTGAACAGTCTCAATGGGGAGGCGGCAGCGGCGGCGGCCCGGCAGTCTTGTCTTGCCTGCTTCAAATGACGGGTGAACAGGCAATCTATTTGGAGCACTCTGGCTTGGGTGGCTAACGGAACAAAGCTTTCGAACAACGGACCTGCGAGACCGAGGGAAGGTCCGCTGGCTCAGTGAGTGGATGGTCCGCCCATATCGGTCGGCCATCCGTATTGGATCAAAGGATTAGAAACGGTGCACGTAGCTAACGCCAACCACAATCGGATCGATCTCGGCTGTGCCGATAGGTGCTCCGTTCAGGGTGGCGTCGCTGTCGATATCGATATACCGCAGGTTCAGACGCACCGCACCATGGTCAGAAATTTGCCAATCCGCACCAACCTGAACCGCGTAACCCCAGCTATCGTCAAGTTCCAGAACACCCAGTGGAGAGGCTTCCTCAAAGAAAGTAGTGTAGTTCAAGCCCAGCCCAAAGAAGGGTTTGATCTTCCCTTTTGTGGGAGGGTGGTAGTTCAACGACAGGGTTGGCGGCAGTTGTCGGGTGGTGCCCGCAAACGATCCGCCAATATTGATGTCATGTTCAAACGGGGTTGCAGCCAGCAGTTCAATCCCAAGGTTGTCGCGAATGAAGTACTCGGCGGTCAAGGACAGTTGTGTATCATCACCGATGGAGCTGGGACTGCCTGCAAGAGTGCCGTTGTCCGATTTGGGATTAACGTTGGCGACACCAACACCAAAGGTCCAGTCTCCCTGCGATTGGGCGATGGCGGGCGCGGCAAGGGCCGCAAATGCAGTGGTCAGCGCCAGGGCAGCGAAGGTGCGTTTCATCGGGGTTCAGCCTTTTGTTTAGTGTACGGCCACAAAGTGTCTGGAGATGAGGTTGTCTACCCTGATCTGGATCAAAAAAATGGCCTCTTTCGTATTGAAAATACAGCACAAAATTGCATACCGGCCATGCATCTGGAGCAGGGCGAAAGATGACTGAAATATGCAAATTTCCCGGACTTTTGAAAAATGGTAGTTGGGATCTACCCGATCAGCTTAACATGGCCGCACAGGCACTGGCGCATCCTGCTGAGCAACTGGCAGTGGTCGATCTGACAGGCACTGACCGTGTGGATGTCACCTATGGCGACTTGGCTGTCATGGTTGATGGGTTGGCGCGCTACTTGCTGACAAGGGTGCAGCCGGATGAGCCTGTAGGCGTGCTGCTGAGCCAGTCCCCCTGGTGTTTGGCAGCGCATTTGGCCATTTGGAAAGTTGGCGGCATTTCAGTTCCCTTGTTCAAATTGTTCAAACGCGATGCTTTGGCTAGCCGGGCCGGGGATGCCGGGGTGCGTTTCGTCTTTACGGATGTGGAGGGGAGCGAGCTGCTAGGTGATTTGGCTGAACCCGTCATAGTCTCTGACGCCGGACTATCCGGAGCTCCCGTAGAATTTGCCAGCACCACGCCGGAAACCCCTGCGGTTCTGATCTACACGTCAGGCACCACCGGCAGCCCCAAGGGTGCATTGCATGGGCATCGCGTACTCACAGGGCATCTGCCGGGTGTGTCCATCAGTCATGACCATTTAGGCCAGCCCGGCGATTGCCTGTGGACCCCGGCGGACTGGGCCTGGATTGGCGGGTTGTTCGATGTGGCCATGCCGGGTTTGGCGCTGGGCGTGCCGGTTGTCGCTGCCCGGCTCGACAAATTTACCCCCGATTCCTGTGCTGAGGTGATCAAACAAGGCGATGTGCGCAACGTGTTCTTTCCCCCAACAGCGCTGCGAATGCTGAAAGCAACAGGGCAGGGGCTCGACGGTCTGCGCTCTGTTGCCTCGGGAGGAGAGCCCCTGGGCGCGGAGATGCTCGCTTGGGGCCAGCGTCGATTGGGCGTGACAATCAACGAATTCTACGGGCAGACCGAATGTAACATGGTGGCCTCGTCCTGCGGGACGGATTTTGATCCGCTCCCCGGGTGCATCGGCAAGGCGGTGTTGGGACATGATTTGGCGGTGATTGATGAACACGGTCATCCGACCAAGAAAGAGGGCGATGTTGCGGTGTGCCGTGGATCGGCCTCGATGCTGCTTGAATACTGGAACCGACCCGAAGAAACGGCTGCCAAGTTTCGGGGTGATTGGTTGGTCACCGGCGATCGTGGTGTCTGGGAAGGCGACTATCTGCGCTTTGTCGGACGCGAGGATGACGTAATCACCTCGGCTGGATACCGGATCGGTCCGGCTGAGATCGAGGATTGCCTGCTAACCCACCCGGCAGTGGCTACGGTTGGGGTGGTGGGCAAACCGGATGAGATGCGCACCGAGATTGTGAAGGCCTATGTGGTGTTGAAGCCGGGCATGACTGCGATCGTGGCAGAGTTGCAAGACTACGTTAAAGAGCGGTTGGCGCAATATTCCTATCCACGTGAGGTCGAGTTTCTGCACGCGCTGCCGATGACAGTGACTGGTAAGGTGATCCGCAAGGAGTTGAAGCGCCGTGCAGCAGGGGAGAGGCAAACGTGAAATTTTCTCAATTCTTGCTATCTATCGCACAATTACGCTGCCCGAACTGTAGCTCTCTGCAAGAGCCGTATGACCTGACCAAGACTGCAGGTTGGATGGCGGAAGATGAAGGTGACCATGTTCCGTTCATAGCATGCAATAAATGCTGCAAGAAATTGCGATTGGCCGATAGGCATGGGGCCCGCTGGGCATTCCAATTCGTGTTTGTAGGAGGAAGCCTATTAGGATTGGCTGTTGTGGGTTTCCTAGGTTTGCAGCTTTCCGAACCAAGCCTGTCTATAATGGAAATTGCCGTTCTTACAGTGCTCTGGTTGGCGTTTGGCGCCGTTCTATTCAGTTTTTCAATGCGCTATCTAAAAGTGGAGATCGTCGAATGAAACTCACATCCAAGGTGATGCCGTCCTCTGAGAGCTTCAAGCAGAACCAAAGCGCTCATCTAGACGCGCTTGCTCAGATCTCCGAGGCCGCAGAGGCTGCACGCATGGGGGGCGGCGAACGATCGCGCGCCCGCCACGAAAGTCGTGGCAAGATGTTGCCGCGCCGTCGGGTGGCTAACCTGCTAGATCCCGGGTCTCCGTTTTTGGAGATCGGCGCAACTGCCGCTCACAACATGTACGACGGTGCAGCACCTGGGTCCGGCGTGATCGCTGGTATTGGCCGGGTACAGGGGCAGGATGTCATGGTGGTCTGCAATGATGCCACGGTAAAAGGCGGCACCTACTTCCCGATGACGGTGAAAAAGCACCTGAGGGCGCAGGAGATTGCTGAGGAAAACCATCTGCCTTGCATTTATCTGGTCGACAGTGGTGGTGCCAACTTGCCGCAACAGGACGAGGTGTTCCCAGACCGCGACCACTTTGGCCGGATCTTCTACAATCAGGCGCGGATGTCGGCCAAGGGTATTCCGCAAATTGCGGTGGTCATGGGCAGTTGCACTGCAGGGGGGGCCTATGTGCCCGCTATGTCGGATGTCACCATTATCGTGCGTGATCAGGGGACGATCTTTCTGGCCGGGCCGCCACTGGTCAAGGCGGCAACGGGTGAAGTGGTCTCGGCCGAAGATCTTGGCGGCGGTGATGTTCATACGCGTCTTTCGGGGGTCGCGGACTATCTGGCCGAAGATGATGCCCATGCGCTGGCACTGGCGCGACGGGCTGTTCTGTCGCTGAACCTGCGCAAGCCACAAACGGTTGACTGGGCGAGCTCAGAAGAGCCCGCTTATGATCCCGAAGAGATTTTGGGCGTGGTGCCGGGTGATCTGCGCACGCCGTATGACATTCGCGAAGTGATCGCGCGTCTGGTGGATGGCTCGCGTTTTGATGAATTCAAGCCGCGCTATGGGGAGACGCTGGTGACGGGTTTTGCCCATGTCAAAGGCTGCCCTGTGGGCATTGTTGCCAACAACGGCGTGTTGTTCTCAGAAGCGGCTCAAAAAGGTGCGCATTTTGTTGAGCTGTGCAGCCAGCGCAAAATCCCACTGGTGTTCCTGCAAAACATCACCGGATTCATGGTGGGGCGTAAATACGAAAACGAAGGTATTGCCCGCCACGGTGCCAAAATGGTGACGGCTGTGGCTTCGACCAATGTGCCAAAGATTACCATGCTGGTTGGTGGCTCGTTTGGCGCAGGCAACTACGGTATGGCCGGACGTGCGTACCAGCCACGGTTCCTGTGGACTTGGCCCAATTCGCGCATCTCGGTGATGGGCGGCGAACAAGCTGCTGGCGTTCTGGCGACGGTAAAGCGCGACGGTATTGAGCGTCGCGGCGGCAGCTGGAGCGCCGAGGAAGAGACTGCGTTCAAGCAACCCACCATCGATATGTTCGAAGAGCAAAGCCACCCGCTCTATGCCTCGGCCCGGTTGTGGGATGACGGCATAATCGACCCGCGCAAGAGCCGCGATGTGTTGTCGCTGTCCCTGAGTGCTGCGCTGAATGCCCCAATTGAGGAGACACGCTTTGGCGTGTTCCGGATGTAAGACATGAGGTTTCGCGGTTTAATTCAAGATGCGTTTCAGCATAACGACAAGAAGGGACTTGTTCTGACGTTGAATCATGTCGAAGGGGTGCCACAGGTGGATATGACCGTACACATTGCTAGGCAGAAAACTCAAATTCTCGATATCGGGCGAAACTCCACCGATGGGCAGCCGGTCTCAACCCGCGCTTGCCTGACAGGGAAACCGGTACCTGCATATGGCTCGATCTTAGTGGACTGGGCACCAGCAAACCCAGACTTCCGTGCGCTTCGCAGCCAATGGGTTGAAGAAGCGAAAACTGGATGAAACGTATCGTTACCCACGTACTGAAGAATTTGCAGGTCCCGCACCTGACCCAATTTCGCCAACCCCGAGAGGATGGATCTGATGTTCGATAAAATCCTGATAGCCAACCGAGGCGAAATCGCCTGCCGTGTGATGGAAACAGCCCGTGCCATGGGGGTAAGAACCGTAGCCGTCTATTCAGACGCTGACCGGGGTTCGAAACACGTGGCCATGGCTGATGAAGCCTATCAAATAGGCCATGGACCTGCGCCAGCTGACAGCTATTTGTTGGGCGATGAGATCATTGCGACAGCGCAAAAATGTGGGGCTCAGGCAATTCACCCTGGATATGGTTTCCTGTCCGAGAACCCGGAATTTGTCGATGCGGTTGAGGCGGCTGGGCTGACCTTTATCGGGCCTTCTGCGGACGCCATTCGGGCCATGGGCCTGAAAGATGCTGCCAAGGTTCTGATGGAGAAAGCAGGCGTGCCAGTGGTGCCGGGGTATCACGGGACCAATCAAGATAGCGAGCACCTGTCAGGCGCAGCGGACGGCATTGGATATCCGGTACTGATCAAGGCGGTGGCTGGTGGCGGAGGCAAGGGGATGCGACTGGTCGAGCGAGCCGCGGACTTCATGGAGGCGCTGGAAAGTGCCCGAAGTGAAGCAATCACCGCCTTTGGCAATCCTGATGTTTTGGTTGAAAAATATATTCAGCAACCGCGTCATATTGAAATTCAGGTGTTTGGTGATGGAACCCATGCTGTACATTTATTTGAGCGTGATTGTTCATTGCAGCGTCGCCATCAAAAAGTGATCGAAGAAGCCCCGGCACCAGGCATGACGCAGGAGATGCGGGCCGCAATGGGGCAGGCGGGTGTCCGCGCGGCTGAGGCAATTGGCTATAAGGGCGCAGGCACAGTCGAATTTATCGTGGATGGGTCGCATGGCCTGCGCGCTGATGGGTTCTGGTTCATGGAAATGAATACCCGCTTGCAGGTGGAACACCCGGTAACCGAAGCCATCACCGGTGTAGATCTGGTGGAGTGGCAGTTGCGTGTGGCTGCAGGTGAACGCTTGCCAAAGCGCCAAGACGATCTGACGATCAACGGGCATGCCTTTGAAGCGCGGTTGTACGCCGAGGATGTGCCCAAAGGGTTTCTGCCCGCCACCGGTACTTTGACCCATCTGCAATTCCCTGCTGAGTGCCGGGCCGACAGTGGCGTGCGGGCTGGTGACACGATCAGTCCCTGGTATGACCCGATGATTTCGAAGGTTATTGTACATGGTCCGACGCGTGCAGTGGCACTGGCCCGGTTGAGCCGGGCGCTGGAGGGAACCCAGGTTGGGGGTACTGTGACCAATCTTGCCTTTCTTGGGGCCTTGGCCGGACATCAAGGCTTTGCCCGTGGTGAAGTCGATACGGGGCTGATTGCCCGAGATCTCGATGTATTGGCAGCCGCACCAGTGGTCGAGCCTTTCCATAGAGTGGCAGCTGGTATGGCCGCACTGAACTTGATTGAACCAATGTCTGACAGTGGGTTTACGCTGTGGTCGTCGTTGCGCCGGGTGGTAACTCTGAGTCTGCAGGGGGAGGAGTTTGAAGTGGAAGTTGAAGTGGACGGTAAAGACCTGCAACTTTGGCATATTGCAGGCGAAAAAGTGATTGTGAGCCGTCGGGGTGAAAGCTGGATCATCGGCAGCCGCCTGATGCCTGATGTTACTCACTCGGGTGGCGCTATTACTGTTTTCGATGGATATGGCCTAGCATTCGACGTTGTCGATCCGTTGGATCGCGATGCGCGAGCCGGAGGTGATACCAACGTTATTGAAGCTCCGATGCCGGGATTGGTCAAGGCTGTGTTTGCCAAGGCAGGACAAGTGGTGGCCGAGGGTGATCGGCTGGCAGTGCTGGAGGCCATGAAGATGGAACACGCGCTTCTTGCTGCCCGTGATGGGGTGGTGGCAGAGGTTCTGGCAACCTCTGGCGACCAGGTCGAAGCGGGGGCGGCATTGGTCCGGTTGCAGGACGAGGGCGAATAACCTTGCTAAAACAGTGAAGGGAACGCAGGCTGAGAGTCGGGAATTGAGTATTTTAGCAAAAAGAAACAGGGAGCCTGAGTATGGGTGATAGGGTCGAGATTTTTGAAGTTGGGCCGCGCGATGGTCTGCAAAATGAAAAACGTGAAATCCCTGTTGCTGAAAAACTGGCCTTGGTGGACTGCCTGAGCCAAGCCGGGTTCAACCGGATTGAAGTGGCCAGCTTTGTTTCTCCCAAAAGAGTGCCGCAGATGGCGGGCAGTGGTGAAGTGCTGGCTGGTATCAAACGTGCCAAGGGAATTCGCTATGCTGCGCTGACGCCAAACATGCGGGGGTACGATGCAGCGATATCTGCTGGCGCAGATGAGATCGCGGTGTTTGCCTCGGCCTCAGAAGGATTCTCGCAGGCCAATATCAACGCTTCAATTGCAGAATCGATAGAGCGGTTTGAACCGATCTTAGAGGCCGCCCGTCATATTGATCTCCCGGTGCGCGGCTACATTTCATGCGTGACCGATTGTCCCTATGACGGCGCAGTGGCGCCTGAAAAAGTCGCTGAACTGGCGGATCATTTGTTTGCACAGGGCTGCTACGAAATTTCGTTGGGCGACACGCTGGGTCAAGCTACTCCGGATTCAGTGGCGCGTATGCTACTGGCGGTGCGCGAAGCGGTGCCTGCAACCCGGCTGGCAGGGCATTTTCACGACACAGCGGGGCGGGCAATCGATAATATCGATGCTGCGCTTGCAATGGGCGTGCGGGTGTTTGATGCCGCTGTGGGCGGGCTAGGGGGCTGTCCGTTTGCCCCAGGAGCGTCAGGCAATGTTGCTACCGAACTGGTGCACGAGCATCTGACACGGCTGGGGTATGAGACCGGGCTGGACGGGGATGTGCTGGTGAAGGCGGCTGAAATGGCGCGCGCCATGCGAGCAGGCTGAAGTGGCGCAACGGTTTCAACAATAAACTACTGGAAAACGAATGTTCAACACAATCACTGTGGCCACGGATTCGCGCGGGGTTGCGACACTAACCTTGGATAGGGCGAACAAACACAACGCTATGTCCGGCGAGATGATAGATGAACTGACCACTGCTGCTTTGCAGATGGCACAGGATGATACTATCCGCGTGGTGATCCTGACTGGCACCGGCAAGAGCTTCTGTGCAGGCGGTGACTTGTCTTGGATGCAAGCACAGATGGCGGCAGATTCGGCGACTCGGTTTGTTGAAGCGCGCAAGCTGGCCGAAATGCTGCAGGCATTAAACACATTGCCCAAGCCGTTGATTGGGGCCTTGCAAGGAAATGCCTTTGGCGGCGGTGTTGGCATGGCCTCTGTTTGTGATGTGGCTATTGGCGTGGACCACTTGAAAATGGGCCTGACAGAAACCAAACTGGGAATCATCCCGGCCACGATCGGCCCCTATGTTCTGGCCCGAATGGGCGAAGCGCGGGCGCGTCGTGTTTTCATGTCAGCGCGATTGTTTGGTGCAATTGAAGCTGTTGAACTTGGATTGCTGAGTAAAACTGTACCAGCGGACCAATTGGCAGATGCCGTGGAGGCAGAGGTTTTGCCCTATTTAAGCTGCGCGCCTGGTGCGGTTGCCGCAGCAAAACAACTAGCCCGTGATCTTGGTCCCCGTATAGATGACAGCGTTATTGACCATACGATTGGGGCGTTGGTGTCACGCTGGGAAACTGCAGAGGCCGCTGAAGGGATCGGAGCCTTTTTTGAGAAACGAAAGCCGAGCTGGCAATAAATCTGGTCAGCCCAATAAAATATGTATCTTGGCCTGACGTTTTTGGCCGGGTTTTAATACTTACTCATTCATTTTATCGAATGTAGAAAAAATGCGTGTCAGTGGCGATTCAACTGCTTACAAAGCCATTGCCTGTGTTGACGATGCCAAAGCGCGAGAGTAGACACAGGCGAAAGTCAACACGCCAATTGACGGCGCGCAGGAACCCGCGCGCAGGAAAGGAGCCACTCGTGGAAGAGATGTTGCGGGAATACCTCCCGATCCTGGTGTTTCTGGCCGTAGCGGTCGGCCTTGGAATTGTGCTCATTCTGGCAGCAGTTGTGCTGGCAGTTCGCAATCCAGACCCAGAAAAAGTTAGTGCTTATGAATGCGGATTCAATGCCTTTGATGATGCGCGAATGAAATTTGATGTCCGATTCTATCTGGTGTCGATTCTTTTCATCATTTTTGATCTGGAAATCGCCTTTCTGTTTCCCTGGGCCGTGGGCTTCAAGGACATCAGCATGACTGGCTTCTGGTCGATGATGGTCTTCTTGGGCGTTTTGACCATTGGCTTTGCCTATGAGTGGAAAAAAGGGGCCCTGGAATGGGAGTGATGACCGGAGCCAATACGGCAGGTGTCGACAAGGAAATTGTCACCCAGGCGCTGAATGCTGAATTGCAGGACAAGGGCTTTCTGCTGACCTCAGCCGAAGACATCATCAACTGGGCCCGCACCGGCAGCTTGCACTGGATGACTTTTGGTCTGGCTTGTTGTGCGGTTGAGATGATGCATACCTCGATGCCGCGGTATGATGCTGAGCGTTTTGGTATTGCGCCACGCGCCTCCCCACGTCAGTCGGACGTGATGATTGTTGCGGGTACGCTGACCAACAAGATGGCTCCTGCGCTGCGCAAGGTCTATGACCAGATGCCCGAACCACGCTATGTGATCTCGATGGGCTCCTGTGCAAATGGCGGTGGCTACTATCACTACAGCTATTCGGTTGTACGCGGCTGTGATCGTATCGTGCCTGTAGATATCTATGTACCGGGCTGCCCGCCGACGGCTGAGGCGCTGCTCTATGGTCTGATGCAGCTGCAACGCAAAATTCGCCGCACTGGCACACTGGTGCGCTGATTGGCGCTGAGTTGGAGAGTAATTGATGACTGATGCGCTGAAAGAGCTTGGCTCTTATCTGGAACAGAAACGCCCGGATTGCGTGCTGGGGTGGGATATCACCCATGACGAACTGAATGTTGATGTGGCTCCGGCCAACATCACCGGGTTTGTCGATTTCCTAAAGACTGACCAAACCTGCAAGTTCTCGTCTTTGGTGGACATCACTGGCGTTGACTACCCTGAACGTGCCAAGCGGTTTGACGTGGTGTACCACTTCCTGTCGATGTACCAGAACCACCGCATCCGTCTGCGGGTTTCGGTGCGAGAGGACGAAATGGTGCCGTCGATTGTAGACATTCACCCCTCGGCCAACTGGTTTGAGCGTGAAGTCTACGATATGTTCGGCATCCTGTTCACCGGCCACCCGGATCTGCGCCGCATCCTGACCGATTATGGCTTTCGCGGCCATCCACTGCGCAAGGATTTCCCAACCACCGGCTATACCGAAGTTCGCTATGACGAGGCGCAAAAGCGCGTTGTGTATGAACCGGTCAGCTTGGTGCAGGAATACCGCCAGTTTGATTTCATGAGCCCATGGGAGGGTGCTGAATACATCCTGCCGGGCGATGAGAAGAAAGAGGAGGCGAAATGATGGACGGCTCCAAAGGTTTCGACGACGCCCAAACCGGCGAACAGAAAATCCGTAACTTCAACATCAACTTTGGTCCTCAGCACCCGGCGGCACACGGTGTGCTGCGTCTGGTGCTGGAGCTAGACGGCGAGATCGTGGAACGCTGCGATCCGCACATCGGCTTGCTGCACCGTGGCACCGAAAAGCTGATGGAAAGCCGCACCTACTTGCAAAACCTGCCGTACTTCGACCGCCTCGACTATGTGGCGCCGATGAACCAGGAACATGCATGGTGTCTGGCGATTGAAAAGCTGACTGGCGTCGAGGTTCCACGCCGTGGCTCGCTGATCCGCGTGCTATACTCCGAAATCGGCCGTATCTTGAACCACCTGCTGAACGTGACCACTCAGGCAATGGACGTTGGTGCGCTGACACCGCCGCTCTGGGGTTTTGAAGAGCGCGAAAAGCTGATGGTGTTTTATGAGCGCGCCTGTGGCGCCCGTCTGCACGCGGCCTACTTCCGGCCCGGTGGTGTCCATCAGGACATACCCGATGCGCTGATCGACGATATCGAAGCCTGGAGCCACGAGTTCCCTGAGCGCCTGCAAGATATTGACGACCTGCTGACCGAAAACCGGATCTTCAAACAGCGGAACTGCGACATTGGCGTGGTCAGCGAGCAGGATATTCTGGACTACGGCTTCTCGGGCGTGATGGTTCGTGGCTCCGGCCTGGCTTGGGATCTGCGTCGCTCGCAACCCTATGAATGCTACAACGAGTTTGATTTCGAGATCCCCGTTGGCAAAAACGGGGATTGCTATGACCGTTATCTGGTCCGCATGGAAGAGATGCGCCAGTCGATCTCGATCATCCGCCAGTGTGTGGCCAAGCTGCGTGACTGTCCCGGTGATGTGATGGCGCGTGGCAAGCTAAGCCCACCAAAACGTGGTGACATGAAAACCTCGATGGAAAGCCTGATCCACCACTTCAAGCTTTACACCGAAGGCTTCCACGTTCCCGCGGGTGAAGTCTACGCCGCAGTAGAGGCCCCCAAGGGGGAATTCGGTGTCTATCTGGTTGCTGACGGATCCAATAAACCCTACCGCAGCAAGATCCGCGCGCCTGGGTTCCTGCACTTGCAGGCGATGGACTATGTCGCAGGTGGCCACCAGCTTGCTGACGTTGCTGCGATCATCGGCACCATGGACGTCGTGTTCGGAGAGATTGACCGTTGATTATTGCTCCATCCCCCGTGCTTCTTTTTGCTGAAAATACTCCCGCCGGAGGCATCTTCGCGGGCAACACACACAGAAAGACGAATTAATGCTGCGCCGTCTTCACTCAGAACAACCCGATAGCTTTGCCTTCACTCCAGCCAATCTGGCCTGGGCTGAAGGGCAGATCACCAAATACCCTGATGGCCGTCAGGCCTCGGCGGTTATTCCGCTGTTGTGGCGTGCACAGGAGCAAGAGGGCTGGCTGTCGAAACCCGCCATCGAACTGGTCGCCGACATGTTGGGTATGGCCTATATCCGCGTGCTCGAAGTGGCCTCGTTCTACTTCATGTTCCAGCTGCAGCCGGTTGGCTCGGTTGCTCACATTCAGATCTGCGGTACGACGTCCTGCATGATCTGTGGTGCTGAAGATCTGGTTGCTGTCTGCCAAGAGAAGATCGCTAACAAGCCACATGAAGTGTCGGCGGATGGTAAATTTTCCTGGGAAGAGGTCGAGTGTCTCGGCTCCTGCACCAATGCTCCGATGGCGCAGATCGGCAAAGACTACTACGAAGACCTGACTGCTGCGAGCTTTACCAAGCTGCTGGAAGAGTTGTCTGCTGGTAAGGTTCCGACACCTGGCCCGCAGAATGGTCGTTATAGCTCAGAGCCGCTGTCTGGCCTGACTTCGTTGCAGGAATACGAAAGCGGTAAGACCAAATATAACGCAAGCGTACAGCTGGCGTCGGACATTGGCGACACTGTCAAACGTATTCAGGGCGACGAAGTCCCATTGCTGACCCCGTGGGTTGGCAAAGATGGTGTTGTTGCGGGTCGCGCGGCCGAGGCTCCGACCCCTCCGGCACCTGCAACTCCAAAACCTGCTGCCAAGCAGGCCGAAGAGGCTAAGAAAGCGGCCAAGCCTGCTAAGAACGCTGCACCCGCCAAAACAACGGAAGCCCCTAAGGCCGATGTTGCTGAGGCAGAACCAGAAGTTTTGAAAGCTGCCCGTGGCGATAAGGCTGATAACCTCAAGTTGCTCAAAGGTGTTGGTCCCAAGCTGGAAGAAACACTGAACAAGCTGGGCTTTTTCCACTTTGATCAGGTTGCGGCCTGGGGGGAGGCTGAAGTGGCTTGGGTTGATGCCCGTCTCAAGTTCAAGGGCCGCATCGAACGTGACGGTTGGATCGAGCAGGCCAAAAAACTGGCGGCTGGTGAAGAGACCGAATTTGCTAAACGTGCCAAAGACGACGGCACCTACGACAAGTAATCCTTCTTCGCTCGGTTGAGCGGAGATCAAGACACATAGGACCACATGAGCAAGGAACAAGACCAAGCCATTGCCCGTAAAGGGCGCCACATCTCTCTGGTGATTGCCGGAACGATGGTTGCGTGGATTGTCTTGTCTCTCATTGGCGGCCCCGTTCTGGGACTGCCGGGGCGCTTTGCTTTGCTGTTCGATCTCGCCGCGCTGGCGGGTCTGATTTATGCAGTGGTCAACATTATTCAACTCTGGCGCATGCGCCAGGATAGTCAAAGGTAGGCAGACATGCTGAAGGACCAGGACCGGATCTTTACCAACCTCTACGGTATGCATGATCGCACGCTGAAAGGTGCGCAGGCACGGGGCCATTGGGATGGCACCGCTGCAATCCTTGCCAAAGGGCGTGACTGGATCGTGCAGTCGATGAAAGACTCTGGCCTGCGTGGTCGGGGCGGTGCGGGTTTCCCCACCGGCCTGAAGTGGTCGTTCATGCCAAAAGAAAGCGACGGTCGTCCGGCTTATCTGGTCATCAACGCTGATGAATCCGAGCCCGGCACCTGTAAAGACCGCGAAATCATGCGCCACGATCCGCACACGCTGATCGAAGGTGCGCTGATTGCGTCTTTCGCGATGAATGCCCACACCTGCTACATCTACATTCGCGGCGAATACATCCGCGAAAAAGAGGCACTGCAAGCGGCGATTGACGAGGCCTATGACGCTGGCCTGCTGGGTAAGAACGCTGCCAACTCTGGCTGGGACTTTGATCTGTTCCTGCACCACGGGGCAGGGGCCTATATCTGCGGTGAAGAAACCGCACTGATCGAAAGCCTCGAAGGCAAAAAAGGCATGCCTCGGATGAAGCCTCCGTTCCCGGCTGGCGCTGGTCTGTACGGCTGCCCATCGACGGTGAACAATGTCGAATCCATCGCTGTTGTGCCCACTATCCTGCGCCGTGGCCCGGAATGGTTCAGCTCGTTTGGTCGCCCGAACAACGTCGGTACCAAGCTGTTTGGTATTTCCGGCCACGTCAACAACCCCTGTGTGGTTGAAGAGGCGATGTCGATTTCCTTCGAAGAGCTGATCGACAAGCACTGTGGTGGCATAAAAGGCGGCTGGGACAACCTGCTGGCCGTGATCCCTGGTGGATCTTCGGTTCCTTGTGTGCGCGGCGAAAACATGCGCGACGCGATCATGGACTTTGATTATCTGCGCAACGATCTGGGCTCGGGCCTGGGCACTGCGGCGGTCATCGTCATGGACAAGCAGACCGACATCATCAAAGCGATCTGGCGTCTGGCCAAGTTCTACAAACACGAAAGCTGTGGCCAGTGCACGCCTTGTCGTGAAGGCACCGGCTGGATGATGCGCGTGATGGACCGTCTGGTCAAAGGCGAGGCCGAGATCGAAGAGATCGACATGCTGTGGGACGTGACCAAGCAGGTCGAAGGCCACACGATTTGCGCACTGGGTGATGCGGCTGCATGGCCAATCCAGGGCCTGATCCGCAATTTCCGCGAAGAGATTGAAGACCGCATCAAAGCCAACAAGACCGGCCGCATGGGCGCGATGGCGGCGGAGTGAGCAGGACTATGAAATATCAGTTTTCTGGCAAAATTGTTTTGCCTGTAGTGCTGTTGCTTGGTGCTGTTGCCCTTTCGGCCTGTGATAAGGCAAAGAGCAAGCGCCCCGTCTATGATGGGGTGCCATTTAGCGTCAAAACAAAAGCGGTTGATAAGAAAGTCTCGCGCGCAAACTTTGTTGTCGAAGTTAAGGATGCAGGCTTGTCGCTGGACGGCGCGCGGTTGGCAGCGGAACATGCCGGCGTCACTTATTGTTTGTCGGAAGCAGGGTATGGCACATCGAACATCCTATGGGACGTAGAGCCTCGGGATCCTGACGCTCAGCTGCGTTTGGTAGATGGGACAGCAGTGTTCCACGGAACCTGCGACGCGTGAGCGGATTTACGGCATATCAAGGCCTTACGGGCACGCTGCTATTGAATAGCGGCCGCACCAGTGCGTGCGATGGGATCTCCAACTATCAGGAGAAAACTATGACTCGTGCCTTATCTGTCGCTATCGCCATTTTTGCCGCAACCCTTCCCGGTGTGGCATCTGCCAAACCAAGCCTGCGGGACGTGCCGCAAGTAGAAAACATCATTTTTGCCGCAGCCGTTGCCCATGAGGTCAGCGAAAAGTGTGGCAGCATCAAATCCCGCCGTATGAAGGCACTGGGGATGGCCTGGGACCTGCGGTCCTATGCTAACAAACTGGGATATTCAGATTCCGAGATCCGCGCCTACGTGGAATCGGACGTTGAAAAAGCGCGCATGCGCAACAAGGGTGAGCGCTTTCTCAAGGCCAATGGCGTTGAGTATGGCTCCCCTGAAACCTTCTGTGTGTTTGGGCATGCGGAAATTGAGAAATCCAGCGCGATTGGCGCGCTACTGAGGGCGAAATAGACCATGTCTGACCTGCGCAAGATCAACATTGACGGTACAGAGATCGAAGTGGATGGGGCAATGACCCTGATCCAGGCCTGTGAAGAGGCCGGGGTCGAGATCCCTCGTTTCTGTTATCACGAACGCCTGACCATCGCCGGCAACTGCCGCATGTGTCTGGTCGAAGTCGTGGGTGGCCCGCCCAAACCCGCTGCGTCTTGCGCAATGCAGGTCCGCGACCTGCGCCCGGGTCCCGAAGGCCAAGCACCGGTTGTGAAAACCAACTCGCCTATGGTCAAAAAAGCCCGTGAAGGCGTGATGGAATTCATGCTGATCAACCACCCGTTGGATTGCCCAATCTGCGATCAGGGTGGCGAGTGTGATTTGCAGGACCAGGCGATGGCATACGGCCTGTCGGGAAGCCGGTTTAAAGAAGCCAAGCGCTCGGTTGATGATCTGGATCTTGGTCCGCTGGTTGCGACCACAATGACCCGCTGCATCAGCTGCACCCGTTGTGTGCGCTTTACCTCCGAAGTGGCAGGCATCACGCAGATGGGCCAAACCGGCCGTGGTGAAGATGCTGAGATCACCAGCTATCTGAACCAGACGCTGGACAGCAACATGCAGGGCAACATCATCGACCTGTGCCCGGTTGGTGCTCTGACCTCCAAACCATACGCTTTTACTGCTCGCCCGTGGGAGCTGACCAAAACAGAAACCATCGACGTAATGGATGCCTTGGGCAGCAACATTCGTGTTGATACCAAAGGCCGCGAAGTGAAACGCATCCTGCCACGCAACAACGATGGCGTGAACGAAGAGTGGATTTCGGACAAGACACGGTTTGTCTGGGATGGTCTGCGCCGCCAGCGCCTGGATCGCCCCTATGTGCGAGAAAATGGCAAGCTGCGCCCCTCCAACTGGGGGGAAGCCCTGGGTAAAGCTGCCGAGGCGATGAAAGGCAAAAAGGTTACCGGTTTGATTGGTGATCTGGTTCCCGTCGAAGCGGCCTATGCGCTGAAGCAACTGGTGACCGGTCTGGGTGGCAAGGTTGAATGCCGTACTGACAACGTGCGCCTTCCTCTGGACAACCGCGCAGCTTATGTTGGAACTGCATCAATCGAAGACATCGACAATGCCAAGGCGATCATGCTGATCGGTACTGATCCGCGCAATGAATCTCCGGTTCTGAACGCCCGCATCCGTACAGCCTGGAGCAATGGCGCAAACATCGGCTTGATCGGTCAGCCGGTTGACCTGACATATGAATACGCCCACTTGGGTACAGACCGTGCAGCTCTGGACGCCTTGCTGAAGGGTGAAACCGCTGGCGCGCTGGGTAAAGACACTCTGGTCATCGTAGGGCAGGGCGCTCTGCGCGAGGCTGATGGCCTTGCTGTTTTGGCGCATGCCCAAAAATTTGCCGAGATGACAGAGTCCAAGCTGTTGGTTCTGCACACCGCTGCCTCGCGCGTTGGTGCGATGGACATCGGTGCCGCGACGCTGGGTGGAATGGAAGCCGCTCTCGAGGGGGCTGAAGTGATCTATAACCTCGGCGCGGATGAAGTTGAAATCGACGCGGGTGCCTTTGTCATCTATCAAGGCTCGCACGGCGACCGCGGTGCACACCGTGCCGACATCGTTCTGCCGGGTGCTGCTTATACCGAAGAGAACGGCCTGTTTGTAAACACTGAAGGTCGCCCGCAGCTGGCGATGCGTGCCGGGTTCGCTCCGGGTGAGGCCAAAGAGAACTGGGCGATCCTGCGCGCATTGAGTGCTGAACTGGATGCTACCTTGCAGTTTGACTCGCTGGCGCAGCTGCGCAGTGCGTTGGTTGCCGAGGTTCCACATCTTGCCAAGATCGACGAGGTCCCAGTTAACGAAGGTGAAGCTCTTGAATTGGGCAAACTGGGCAAGGCCGCGTTCCTGACTGTGATCAAAGACTTCTACCTGACCAACCCAATTGCCCGCGCGTCGGAATTGATGGCTGAGCTATCTGCCAACGTCATGGCACGCGGCAATGAAAAAATCGCTGCAGAATGATCCGAGCTGCACTCATATCCCCTTTTCTGCTGGCTGGGTGTACGCCTACGTCGGCCGATCAGGCTGCGGATTTCAAGCCTGACTATCAGGGCGTGAAAACCAGCCTGCTTGAAGGCGATTTGGTGCAGTTCCACGTCTCAATGACCGGAGCCCGCAGGGGTGAGGATGTTGATAACTATGCTGAATGCGCTGCCGCGCAATACGCGCTGATCCGGGGATACGGATTTGCACGACATTTGCGCACAAATTTGAACCAAGAGGGTGGCGTTTGGGCGGCTGATGCTGTCTACACCATCTCGCCCTCCCTACCGCGCGGTTTGCGCACCATCGACGCAGAAGTCGTGGTCGCGGACTGTGAGGCAAACGGAATACCCACGGTGTGAGGACCAATGGCTGAATTCTTAAACACCCCATTCGGAACCTTTGTTCTGATATTGGCGCAGGTGCTGGCAGTTGTCGCATTTGTCATGATCTCTCTGTTGTTCCTTGTGTACGGCGACCGGAAAATCTGGGCAGCGGTGCAGATGCGCCGTGGTCCCAACGTTGTGGGGGTCTTTGGCCTGCTGCAGTCGGTGGCTGACGCGCTGAAATACATCGTCAAGGAAATCGTGATCCCGGCAGGGGCTGACCGTGCCGTGTTCATTCTGGCGCCTTTGACCAGCTTTGTGCTGTCAATGATCGCCTGGGCGGTTATCCCGTTCAATGATGGCTGGGTCCTAAGTGACCTGAACGTCGCCGTACTCTACGTCTTCGCAGTGTCGTCACTCGAAGTTTACGGCGTGATCATGGGCGGATGGGCCTCCAACTCCAAATACCCATTCCTGGGCTCGCTGCGCTCCGCAGCGCAGATGATTTCGTACGAGGTTTCCATCGGCCTGATCATCATTGGTGTGATCATCTCGACTGGTTCGCTGAACTTTGGTGACATTGTTCGCGCACAGGACGGTGATCTGGGCCTGTTCAACTGGTACTGGCTGCCGCACTTCCCGATGGTGTTCCTGTTCTTCATCTCGGCGCTGGCTGAAACCAACCGCCCACCGTTTGACCTTCCCGAAGCGGAGAGTGAACTGGTTGCCGGTTATCAGGTGGAATATTCGGCCACCATGTTCCTGCTGTTCATGGCTGGTGAATACATCGCAATCTTCCTGATGTGCGCGCTGATGTCGTTGCTGTTCTTTGGTGGCTGGCTGTCGCCAATCCCAGGCCTGCCCGACGGCGTTCTGTGGATGGTTGGCAAGATGGCGTTCTTCTTCTTCCTGATCGCCATGGTCAAGGCCATCACTCCACGCTACCGCTATGACCAGCTGATGCGTCTGGGTTGGAAAGTGTTCCTGCCGTTCTCATTGGGTTGGGTGGTCTTCGTGGCCTTCGCTACAAAATTCGCTTGGTTCGGTGGGCTGTTTGTCCGCTACACGGTAGGAGGCTGATATGACTCAGATCGATTACACCCGCGCTGCCAAATACTTCCTGCTGCAGGATTTCTGGGTTGGCTTCAAACTGGGGTTCAAATACTTCTTTGCCCCCAAGGCGACATTGAACTACCCGCACGAAAAAGGGCCGCTGAGCCCGCGTTTTCGCGGCGAGCACGCGCTGCGTCGTTATCCCAACGGCGAAGAACGCTGCATTGCCTGTAAACTGTGCGAAGCGGTTTGCCCGGCGCAGGCGATCACCATCGATGCGGAACCCCGCGAAGATGGCAGCCGCCGCACCACACGCTATGACCTCGACATGACCAAGTGCATTTACTGCGGTTTCTGTCAGGAGGCCTGCCCAGTGGATGCCATTGTCGAAGGTCCAAACTTTGAATTCTCAACCGAAACCCGCGAAGAGCTGTTCTATGACAAGGAAAAGCTGTTGGAAAACGGGGAACGTTGGGAAGCGGAGATCGCCCGAAATCTGGAACTGGATGCGCCGTACCGATGAGCGATCCCAAAAACCCATTTGAGGCCATGCTGGCCCAGGCCCAAGAGATGGCAAAGGCGCTGAACCCAGCGCTTGAAGATGTCTCTGCCAAGGGGTTTGAGGCGCTCTGGCCCACCATGCCCAAAGAGGCGATGGAAATGATGTTCGGCAAATCCGCTAATCCGGATGGGCTGGACGCCAAGACCCGGCTGTTGCTGACGCTGGCCGGCCTGACATGCCAAGGGGCGCAGGCAGACACTGCTTTGCGCCAAACCGTGCGCCACGCCATCGAGGCAGGCGCCAAGAAACAAGAGATCGTGGAAACGATCGGACAGATGTCGGTATTTGCCGGCATTCCGGCCACGACCAAGGCGCTGGAAACCGCGCAAGAAGTCCTGGACGCACAAGGGGACGATGAGTCATGAGCGTGTTTGCCTTTTACCTCTTCGCCATAAGCGCCATCACCGGCGGGCTGTTCACAGTGATCAGCCGCCAGCCGGTGCATTCGGTGCTGTGGCTGATCCTGGCATTTTTGTCATCGGCAGGGTTGTTTGTTTTGCTTGGGGCGGAATTTGTCGCCATGTTGCTGGTGATCGTCTATGTGGGCGCAGTCATGGTGCTGTTCCTGTTTGTGGTGATGATGCTGGATGTGGATTTTGCCGAGCTTAAGGCTGAGATGGCCAAGTTCATGCCGCTGGCACTGCTGATTGGCTTGGTCATTCTAATGCAGCTGGTTATGGCTTACGGTGCCTGGGACAGTGCACATGGCGCATCAGAGCTGCTGGCCAATCCAATTACAACGGAACACCACAACACCGAGGCCCTGGGCCTTATCCTTTATGATCAATATTTCCTTCTGTTCCAGCTGGCAGGTCTGATCCTGCTGGTTGCCATGATCGGCGCAATTGTGCTGACCCTGCGCCACCGCAAGGACGTCAAACGCCAGGATATTCTGGGCCAGATGTTCCGCGATCCGGCCGAAGCTATGGAACTGAAAGATGTGAAACCGGGGCAGGGGCTGTAAGTCAATGATTGGTATCGAACATTATCTCACCGTCGCGGCGACCCTCTTCGTCATCGGCATCTTCGGGCTGTTTTTGAACCGCAAGAACGTGATCATTCTGCTGATGAGCATCGAGTTGATGCTGTTGGCGGTGAACATCAACCTTGTCGCGTTCTCCAGCTTCCTGGGTGATCTGGTCGGGCAGGTGTTTACCCTGTTCGTGCTGACCGTTGCCGCCGCCGAGGCTGCTATTGGTCTGGCGATCCTGGTCTGCTTCTTCCGCAACCGTGGAACAATCGATGTCGAAGACATCAGCGTGATGAAGGGCTAAGACATCATGGAAACCATTCTTCTCTTTGCCCCGCTCGTTGGGGCCATCCTCTGCGGGTTTGGCTACAAATACATCGGCGAGAAGGCCGCGATGTGGACAGCTACCGGTATGCTGTTCCTGTCGGCTTTCCTGTCGTGGATCTCATTCGTGACCTTCGACGGTGTCACCCAGCACATCGAAGTGCTGCGCTGGATTGAAAGCGGCTCGCTTTCGACATCCTGGGGCATCCGCCTGGACCGACTGACCACTATCATGCTGATCGTGATCACCACGGTGTCCTCGCTGGTTCACCTGTACTCGTTTGGTTACATGGACAAAGACCCGCAGTGGAAAGAAGGCGAAAGCTACAAGCCGCGCTTCTTTGCTTATCTGTCGTTCTTTACCTTCGCCATGCTGATGCTGGTCACATCCGACAATCTGGTTCAGATGTTCTTTGGCTGGGAAGGCGTAGGCGTTGCCTCGTACCTGCTGATCGGCTTTTACTACCGCAAGCCAACAGCAAACGCTGCCGCGATCAAAGCGTTTGTCGTCAACCGTGTTGGTGACTTTGGTTTTGCGCTGGGTATCTTTGGTCTGTTCTTCCTGACCGATAGCATCAACTTCAACGATGTGTTTGCTGCGGCGCCTAAGCTGGCTGAAACGCAGCTCACATTCTTGTGGACCGAGTGGAACGCAGCAAACTTGTTGGCCTTCCTTCTGTTTGTAGGTGCGATGGGCAAATCTGCACAGTTGTTCCTGCACACATGGCTGCCTGACGCGATGGAAGGTCCGACACCCGTGTCGGCGCTGATCCATGCCGCGACTATGGTTACCGCCGGTGTCTTCCTGGTCTGTCGCATGTCACCGCTGATGGAATTCGCTCCGGAAGCTATGGCTTTCGTCACTGTAGTTGGTGCCTCGACAGCCTTCTTTGCTGCGACTGTGGGTCTGGTTCAGACTGACATCAAACGGGTCATTGCTTACTCAACCTGTTCGCAGCTGGGCTATATGTTCGTTGCTGCCGGCGTTGGCATGTACTCTGCGGCGATGTTCCACTTGTTGACACACGCCTTCTTTAAGGCCCTGTTGTTCCTTGGCGCTGGCTCTGTCATCAACGCGATGCACCACGAACAGGAAATGACCGAATACGGTGGTCTGCGTAAAAAAATCCCATTCACCTATTGGTCGATGATGATCGGTACTCTGGCCATCACTGGCGTAGGTATTCCGCTGACACACATCGGTTTCGCCGGCTTTTTGTCTAAGGATGCAATTATTGAGAGCGCCTATGCGGGTGGTTCCGGTTATGGCTTCTGGCTGCTGGTTGTGGCAGCTGCAATGACCTCGTTCTACTCCTGGCGCCTGATGTTCCTGACCTTCTTTGGTAAGGCACGCGGCGACAAGCACACCCATGATCACGCTCATGAAAGCCCGATTACAATGCTGATCCCGCTGGGCGTCCTGTCCGTTGGTGCGGTTCTGGCTGGTATGCTGTGGTACGGGTCTTTCTTTGGCCACGCAGATCAGGTCGGTAAATTCTACGGCATCCCGGTTGCCGAAGCTTCGGCACACGGGGAAACCTCGGATCACGGCGAAGACGCTGGTCACGGTGAACCGGCTGCTGATGACGGACACGGCGAAGCCACAGCTGAAGGCGAACACCACTATGTGTTTGCTGGCAAGCCCGGCGAAGGTGGCCTCTACTTTGGTAAGGACAACACCGTGCTGGATGACGCTCATGCCGCTCCGGTCTGGGTAAAGGTTTCCCCATTCATCGCCATGCTGGGTGGTCTGTTGATGGCGATCTGGTTCTACATCATCAACCCGTCGCTGCCGGGTCGTTTGGCCACAGCTCAGAAACCGCTGTATCTGTTCTTCAAGAACAAGTGGTACTTTGACGAGTTGTACAATGTGATCTTCGTTAAACCTGCTTTGGCAATTGGACGCTTCCTGTGGAAACGTGGTGATGGTGGTACCATCGACGGCTTCCTGAACGGTGTTGCCATGGGCGTGGTTCCCTTCTTCACCCGTCTGGCCGGACGCGCACAAACGGGTTTCATCTTTACTTATGCCTTCTGGATGGTGCTGGGCATCGCAGCCCTTGTCACCTGGATGTCGATCGGCGGAGGAGCCCACTGATGGACAACATACTGTCTATTGTCACCTTTATCCCTGCAGTGGCGGCGGCCATTCTGGCTCTGTTCCTGCGGGGCGAGGATGAGGCAGCACAGCGTAACGCCAAATATGTGGCGCTGTTTGCAACTTCGATCACCTTCCTGGTGAGCCTGGGGATCTATTTCGAATTTGATCCGGCCAACACCGGCTTTCAGTTTGTCGAAGAAGCCGAATGGCTGATCGGCCTGAAATACAAAATGGGCGTAGACGGAATTTCGGTTCTGTTTGTGATGCTGACCACCTTTGTGATGCCGCTGACCATTCTGGCCAGTTGGAATGTTAGATCGCGCGTCAAGGAATACATGATTGCATTCCTGCTGCTGGAAACCCTGATGCTGGGCGTCTTTATGGCGCTGGACCTTGTCCTGTTCTACCTGTTCTTCGAAGCTGGCCTGATCCCGATGTTCCTGATCATTGGTATCTGGGGTGGGGCGAACCGGATCTACGCATCTTTCAAGTTCTTCCTCTATACTTTCCTCGGCTCGGTTCTGATGCTGGTGGCGATGGTTGCAATGTTTGCCGATGCAGGCACCACGGACATCGAAACCCTGATGACCCATACCTTTGCGTCTAACAGCTTTGATGTTCTGGGCATCCACGTTGTCGGCGGAATGCAGACCCTCATGTTCCTGGCTTTCTTTGCCTCATTCGCGGTGAAGATGCCTATGTGGCCAGTTCACACCTGGTTGCCTGACGCCCACGTTCAGGCGCCAACTGCTGGTTCGGTTGTTCTGGCGGCAATTTTGCTGAAAATGGGCGGCTACGGCTTCCTGCGCTTCAGCCTGCCAATGTTCCCGGTGGGCTCCGAAGTGATGACTGATCTGGTGTTGTGGATGTCCGCAATCGCTATCGTTTACACCTCACTGGTGGCGCTGGTTCAGGACGACATGAAGAAGCTGATTGCTTACTCATCCGTTGCACACATGGGCTTTGTCACTATGGGCATTTTCTCTGCCAACCAACAGGGTATCGACGGCGCAATTTTTCAGATGCTGAGCCACGGATTCATCTCTGCAGCCTTGTTCCTGATCGTAGGCGTGATCTACGACCGGATGCACACCCGCGACATCAGCGCCTATGGTGGTCTGGTTATCCGAATGCCTGCCTATGCACTGGTGTTCATGTTCTTCACCATGGGCAACGTTGGCCTGCCGGGGACGTCCGGTTTTGTTGGCGAATTCCTGACCCTGATGGGGGCGTTTCAGAAGAACACTTGGGTTGCTGCCATTGCGACGACTGGTGTGATCTTCTCGGCTTGTTACGCTTTGTGGCTGTATCGCCGCGTGGTGTTTGGAGATATGATCAAGGCTGGTCTGAAAACCATTACTGACATGTCGATGCGCGAGCGGGTTATCTTTGCACCGCTGGTGGTGATGACCATTCTGCTTGGAGTCTATCCTGCCGTTGTCACCGACATTATCGGTCCATCAACCGAGGCGCTGGTCGCCAATTTCAATCAATCACTGGCCGCTGCGGATCTGACCCCAGCGACCCAGACTGTGTCGCACTAAGGGGGCCCGGGCAGATGATCCAAGCTGATCTCAACGTAATCTTGCCAGAACTGATCCTGGCCGTTTACGCCATGATAGCGCTGCTGCTTGCTGTCTATTCCACCAAGGATAAGATGGGGCCATTGCTGGTCTGGTCCACCGCCGGTCTGATGGCGCTGTTGGCGCTGTGGATTGCGGGCAGTGGTAGTGGCAACAACGTTGCCTTTGGCGGTATGTTTGTCGATGATGGGTTTTCCCGTTTCGCCAAAGTCACCATCTTGCTGTCCGCAGCGGCTGTGCTGGTGATGGGGCAGGACTATATGGCGCGCCGTGGCATGCTGCAGTTTGAGTACCCGCTGCTGGTGTCGCTGAGTGTTGTTGGCATGATGATGATGGTTTCGGCCGGTGATCTGATGTCGCTGTATATGGGGCTGGAGCTACAGTCTCTTGCTCTCTACGTGGTTGCTTCGATGCGTCGTGACAGCGTTAAGTCGACTGAGGCCGGCCTGAAGTATTTTGTACTGGGGGCCTTGTCTTCAGGTCTGCTGCTGTACGGTGCATCTCTGGTTTACGGCTTTGCAGGCACAACCAAGTTCGAGGGCATCATTCAGGTGGCACAACACGGCGAAGTATCGGTTGGTCTGCTGTTTGGTATTGTGTTCCTGATCTCTGGTATGGCGTTCAAGGTTTCGGCTGTTCCCTTCCATATGTGGACACCTGATGTTTATGAGGGCGCTCCAACACCAGTGACCGCCTTCTTTGCTACTGCGCCTAAGATGGCTGCGATGGGTCTGTTTGCCCGTGTGATGCATGATGCCTTTGGCAATGCTGTCAGTGACTGGAGCCAGATTATCGCCTTGCTGTCTGTTGCATCTATGTTCCTTGGTGCTGTCGCGGCGATTGGTCAAACCAATATCAAACGCCTGATGGCCTATTCCTCGATTGCCCATATGGGGTTTGCGCTGATGGGGCTGGCTGCAGGTACGGTGTTCGGCGTACAGGCAATGCTGATCTACATGGCGATCTATGTCACCATGAATGTCGGTACCTTTGCCTTTATCCTAATGATGGAAAAGGACGGCAAGCCGGTCACAGATATTGCCTCTTTGAACCTGTATTCGCGTCGGGAGCCTGGTAAGGCACTAGCGATGCTGGTGCTACTGTTTTCGCTGTCGGGCGTACCTCCGATGCTTGGCTTCTTTGGCAAGTTCTACGTTCTGCGCGCAGCCTATGATGCTGGGTTGGCCTGGTTGGCGATTGCCGGGGTTGTCGCTTCAGTGATTGGGGCATTCTACTATCTTCGCATCGTTTACTATATGTACTTTGGTGAAGAGGGCGATGAGTTGGATCGCAATTCGTCTCCCGTTCTCTGGGGCTTTCTGATGGCCTCTGCGGCTGTCATGGTGCTTGGTATCATCAACATGTTCGGTGTCGAAGGTGCAGCGGCTGCAGCTGCGGCGACTCTGGTCAACTAGGTGTTCCCAAAGATCGACCGTTGATTGTGACGCGCCCCTCGGGGCGCGTCACTTTGTTTTAAATCCCGATCTTTGTCTGAAGCTGGATTTTGGGGTGAGAGTGAGGGTGCTATGAGGCAATGGCCTGACGGATATGGGCGGCGGATCTTGGACGAAGTCGACAGCACTCTCAATGAGGCGGCACGGATCGCACCGACTCTTGCAGGACCAGAGTGGATCCTGGCAAAGCATCAAACTGCCGCACGCGGTCGTCGTGGGCGGGCTTGGGTCAACCCGAAGGGAAACCTGTCCTGCACATTGGTCCTGCGTCCAAATGGATCGCCTGCACAGGCGGCACTGCGGAGCTTCGTAGCTTCGCTTGCGCTACTGGATGCTTGTGTTGCAGTGACGGGCCGGAGTGCCGGGTTTTCTTTGAAGTGGCCAAATGATGTCCTGCTCAATGGCGGCAAACTTGCCGGGATTTTGTTGGAAAGCGCTGGCGTAGGAGCGAACCTCAACAACCTATTTGTCGGAATTGGGGCGAACCTGTGCGAAGTTCCGCCTGTTGAACAACTAGAAGACGGTGCGCTGCGCCCTGTGTCATTGTTGTCCGAAACCGGAGCAGCAGTCACACCCGAAGAGTTTCTGGGCGAATTGGCTGCGGCTTATGCCCAATATGAACAACAGTTTGTGACCTATGGGTTTGAGCCAATTCGCAACGCCTGGCTTGGCTCCGCCGCTAAACTGGGTGAGGTGATTACCGCCAGGACTGGAAATTCGCAGACCACTGGCACATATGAGACGGTGGACGGCGAGGGTAACCTTGTCTTAAACACCGCCAAGGGTCGTGTGAGTATTCCTGCGGCAGACATCTATTTCTAGGTAAGGGTCAGCGCGATGCTTTTGGCAGTCGACTGCGGCAATACAAACACGGTTTTCTCTATTTGGGATGGAGAACAGTTCATCGGAACCTGGCGGACTGCAACTGATTGGCGCCGGACGGCGGATCAGTATTTTGTATGGCTGAACACCCTGATGCGGCTTCAGGGAATCGAGGCGGATATCACTGATATGATCATCTCGTCTACAGTGCCCCGCGTGGTGTTTAATCTACGGGTTCTGAGTGATCGCTACTATAACACCCGACCAATTGTGGTAGGAAAATCCGATTGTCTGCTGCCGGTCGAAGTCCGTGTGGATGAAGGCACGGCCGTTGGCCCCGACCGCTTAGTCAATACCGTAGCTGGCTTCGACCACTACGGTGGCAACCTGATCATGGTGGATTTTGGCACCGCGACCACGTTTGATGTGGTGGCCGAAGATGGCGCCTATATCGGCGGTGTGATTGCACCGGGTGTAAATCTTAGCCTTGAGGCCCTGCATCAGGCGGCCGCGGCACTGCCCCATGTTGACATTTCGAAGCCGCAGTCGGTAATAGGCACCAACACAGTGGCCTGCATGCAATCCGGCGTGTTCTGGGGCTACGTTGGTCTGGTACGCGAAATCTGTTCCCGCATCAAAGCCGAGCACGGCGCACCAATGAAAATCATATCTACAGGCGGGCTGGCGCCTTTGTTCCAGCAAACAGCACAACTATTTGACGCTTTTGAGGACGATCTGACCATGCATGGTTTGCAGATCATCCACAAATACAACAAGGAAAACGGTCTCCAAGATGAGCACTGAACGATTGATCTATCTGCCCCTGGGTGGGGCAGGCGAAATTGGCATGAATGCCTATGTCTACGGTTATGGTAAGCCCGGAAAAGAACGTCTGATCCTGGTGGATCTGGGGGTCGCCTTCCCGGACATGGACAGCACTCCGGGTGTTGATCTGATCATGCCTGACATGACCTGGCTGCAGGAACGAGCTGACCAGCTCGAAGGTATATTTATCACCCACGCGCACGAAGACCACATCGGCGGCGTGGCGCATATGTACAGCAAGCTGAACGCGCCGATCTTTGCGCGGGCGTTTACCGCCAATATTGCAAGGCGCAAGATGAAAGAGCACGGTCATCCCGAAGACGCCGTGCAAATTGTTTCTGCATGGCCTGAAGTGATCAAACTGGGTCCCTTCACCGTCGGCGTTGTCCCGATCTCTCACTCGGTTCCAGAAAGCGGAGGCATGGTGATTGATACACCTGCTGGCCGTGTTCTCCATTCGGGCGATTTCAAAACCGACCCAACCCCGATCGTTGGCGAACCGTTTGATCCCGCCGTGTGGAGTGAACTGAGCAAAGATGGCGTTCAGGCGTTGTTGTGTGACAGCACCAATGTGTTCTCGCCCAATCCCGGTCGATCGGAACTGGAACTGGGTCCTGAGATCACCAAGTTAGTCGAAGATGCCAAAGGCATGGTTGTTGCGACCACCTTTGCCTCCAACGTAGCCCGAGTAAAAACGCTGGCTGAAGCAGGTGAACGGGCAGGGCGCTCAGTTGTGCTGCTGGGACGTGCAATGCAGCGGATGGTCGAGGCTTCTATAGAAACCGGGGTTCTGACCCAGTTTCCAAAAGTGGTCAGCCCGGAAGAAGCCACCCAGATGCCACGAGAGAACCTGATGTTGCTGGTTACTGGCAGCCAAGGCGAACGCCGGGCTGCCTCGGCGCAGTTGGCACGCGGCAAGTACCGCGGTCTTCAATTGAAAGAGGGCGATCTGTTCTTGTTCTCTTCGAAGACCATTCCGGGGAACGAAAAAGGTGTGATCGGCATCATAAACCAGCTCTCGGAAAAGGGCGTGGACGTGGTTGATGACAGCTCGGGCGTGTATCACGTATCGGGTCACGCCAACCGGCCTGATCTAGAGACACTGCACGATCTGGTGAAGCCCAAGATGCTGATCCCGATGCACGGTGAACACCGTCACCTGCGTGAACACTCGCGTCTGGGTCTTAGCAAGGGCATGGCCAGTGCTGTTGTGGTCAATGGTATGTTGATGGATCTGACTGGGGACACCCCTGTTGTGGCAGAATACATCGATACCGGCCGCACCTATTTGGATGGTTCGGTGAAAATCGGCGCTATGGACGGCGTTGTTCGTGATCGGATCCGTATGGCTCTGAATGGCCATGTTGTTGTGACTGTCATTCTAGACGAAGAGGATGAACCACTGGGTGAACCTTGGTGTGACGTCAAAGGTCTGGCAGAAACCGGACGTTCCAAGGAAGGGCTGGTTGAAGTTCTGGAAAAGGATCTGAACCAATTTCTAAAACGGGCAGGCAAAAAGACCCTGCGTGATGACGATAAGCTGGAAGAGGGGCTGCGGCGTCTAACCCGGCAAAGTGCTCAGAACGAAATCGGCAAAAAGCCGGAGGTCACTGTGGTGGTCAGCCGGATGCGCTAAGCGCACGACACTCTCTTTGGTACAAAAAAAACGCCCCGGTTGTTCCGACCGGGGCGTTTTCTATTCGAAGTGAGCTGTGGTTGTGTGTTTGGTCACGCGTGGTGTGGGCGGTGAAACAGCCCGGAAACTTTCCGCGGCAGTGCAGCAATTGCGCGCCCAAGCGCACGGAACAAATCGCGCATTGCCTCAGCGCGAAGCTGGTGTGCGCGGGCCTCGATGTTGCGGATATCGGCGGCGGAGATTTGAGGATATTCAATTTTGTTCATGGTATCAACTCGCTGGGTCATCAGTCGTTTGGTTGTCTTACACATCAGATAGGCTGATTTGGCTTCAAGAACATCGGCCAATACGACATTGCCGCCATGCTGCAGGTGCAAACGTAAGTTAACACTCTAGTAGGGGACGACGGTAAGGTGGCCACTTCGAGAGAAAACCTGCTGTCGGATTGGGCATGGCTTCCACCGGACAGCTTTTGCTCATGTACCTCTGTGTATGTGTTCCAAGGGAATATCTAGGCTGCTCTAGTCCCAACAAAGTAGTTGATCATGTGCGATTCAATTGAAAGTAGGAGAGCCCAAAAGTGTTTCTAAACCGCTGGCTTTAAGGCTGTTTTCACTTGGCTGCCAGAAACAATTTGTGCCTTTAGTCTCAACTGGCGGTGCCGTTTGGGTCTCCGCAAGGTCTGCGCATTAGATCAACACAGCATCGGGACATCACAAAAAAATAAGGCCGTACCCCTGGGAGCACGGCCTTTTCAAAATTCAAGCGTGTTGTTGAGTTAGCTAGCGCGGCGCTCTTCAAAGCTCAGCGCAATAAAGCTGGGGAGGTGATCGCCTAAGCCGACCACAGATTTCCCGTTGTCTCGGCCACCGCGTGAACGGTTGGAAGAGGAACGCGAATTCGACCTGTTGTCGGAAGAACGGGACCGGTTATCGTTTGACTTGGGGCGTCGATCTTCAGATTTGGCCTGACGTTCTTCTGTTTTAGGCTGACGATCCTTCGCGCTGTCAGTGGTCTCATCCACTGCCTTGCGTGGCTCGCTTGTCTTCGCGGAAGACCGGCGCGTACGCGTGGTGTATTTCTTTTCCTCCGCACCATCTTTGGCACTGTCTTTTGCCGCTTCTTCTTTGGCCGATTTCAGCGGGTTTTCCAGACGAGGAATTTCCTTTTGGACCAAACGCTCGATGTCGGCGAGGTTCTTTTCGTCCTTGGGAACGCAAAGCATCATCGCCTTGCCGTCACGACCGGCCCGACCGGTGCGGCCGATACGGTGCACATAGTCTTCGGCATGGCTGGGGACGTCATAGTTGAAAACGTGGCTCACGCTGGGAACATCCAGACCACGGGCAGCAACGTCAGACGCCACAAGAACGCGAAGTTGACCTTCGCGAAATGCGTCCAGGGTTTTAGTACGCTGGCTCTGGTCTAGATCGCCGTGGATTGCAGCCGCATCGAAACCATATTTTTTAAGCGACTTGGCGCAAATATCCACATCCGTCTTGCGGTTGCAAAAGACGATCGCATTCGTGCACTTCTCACCTTCGGCCTCAATCAACGTGCGCAGCAGCTTGCGTTTCTCGCTGCCTTCACGATCCCGGCGCGAGGCTTTGAACATCACGACGGCCTGTTCGATGTTCTCAGATGCGGTTGCCTGACGTGCCACTTCGATCCGGGCAGGAGCCGACAAAAACGTGTTGGTGATGCGCTCAATCTCAGGCGCCATGGTGGCCGAGAAGAACAGTGTCTGACGGGTTAGCGGGTTGGTCAGGCCAAAAATGCGTTCGATATCAGGAATGAACCCCATGTCGAGCATTCGGTCGGCTTCATCTACTACCATGACTTTGACATCAGATAGAATCAGTTTGCCGCGTTCGAAATGGTCCAGCAGACGGCCCGGGGTGGCAATCAGAACATCAACACCACGGTCGATTGCTGCATCTTGTTCTTTGAACGAAACGCCGCCAATCAGCAGGGCTTTGGTCAGTTTCAGGTGCTTAGCGTAGGTGTCGAAGTTTTCGGCGACCTGAGCAGCGAGTTCACGCGTCGGGCACAGGACCAGACTGCGTGGCATTCTGGCGCGCGCACGGCCTCGGGCCAGCAAAGTGATCATAGGAAGGGTAAAAGATGCAGTTTTACCGGTTCCGGTCTGGGCAATACCCAAAACGTCACGACCTTCCAGCGCAGGCGGAATTGCCTCGGCCTGGATCGGTGTTGGGGTTTCATAACCCGCTTCATCGATTGCTTTGAGAACTTTAGGGTTGAGATTCAGATCAGAAAATTTCGTCATGTGTATCCGCGTTTCGCGGACGCTGACTTAGCCCGCACGTGCATTGATATGGCCGGACCCGGATGGTCTAAGTGCGATTTGCACTGTTGGCTCGCGGCGGGGAATAGCAAAATCACGGCGATGGGTCAAACAGAGTCGGCTAATCTGCGCTGGGAATGTGTTATTGGGGCATTTGGGAAACAAATCAACCGAATGCAGGGAATTGTTTCTGACGTTTTTCGGTGAGGTGAAGCCTGCGGATCTTCAGCAGTCCCTGGTCGTGTAGACGGGCGCGCAGTTCCGGTGTGTCAGCGCAGAGCTCATCATAGAAAGCGCGCAGCCCGGATAGGCCATTTTCAGTTTCTATTTCGGTCAAGAGCTCGTGTAGGGTGATCCCCCCCAGTTCGCGCCTACGATTGGGCGCAAGTTCTGGCCGGTATGACCCTTGCTGCAGGCGATAGCGGTAGTGAGCAAACCAGCTGTCCCAATCCTTACTGTGTACATGGCACAAATCGACCGGAGACAGTTCGATTTGATCAGGGTTGCTTTCGCCCTCGCGGAACACATTGTGGATACGAAACTCTATGCCCTCGGCACCGGTTCGTACAAAGAGTTTGCCCTGATCATGGCTAAGGAAGCCCGTTTTCAGCTGATCCCCAAAGCGAGGGTAGAGCTGGCGAACAATTGTACTGCGGGCTGGATCGTTTGGAATATGCCCCTTAAATGCGGTGCCATCACCGGCCAGCGATTCTATAGGGCGGGCCCGCGCACAAAATACATCCTGCGGCAGCGGACCAAGATGTGTATGAACAGGCTGCTCGCTCCACAAAAACTCATCGACATCCATATGGATCAGCCAATCAACATCGCCGGCCTGACGCCGATATGCGCGCGTTGCATTCAGCGTTTGGCGAACTTGGTGTTTAATGGGGCGGGACTTGCGTCGTTTTTGCCAATGGGCGTCGTCACACAGGATGACCCGGATCTTGGGGTGTGCCTTGAGAAAGGGCATTGCATCTGGGCATGGGGCATCAAGGTATAGAAACAGCCGGTGCGCGCCCGCCTCGAGGTGATAGGCAGCGAAATTCAGTATATCGATAGCTGGGGCCTTGATGGTGGCCACAAGACCCCAGCGAGAGTGTTCAGAGTTCGACATTTGCCGTTTCTCAGTGTTTCAGATGATTATCTAGACCATCATTTCCTTGGTAGCGGTAAGGTTTAGCTCTGGGTAGTCCCGAACAACGCGGTCAATATCCCACTGCAAACGTGTAAGATAAACGATATCTCCGTCGTGGTCATGGGCGATGTGTTGGCTGTTGGTGCTGATGAATTTATCAAGTACTTGTTTGTCACCGTTAACCCATCGGGCGCTGGTAAACTGGCTCTGTTCAAAACGAACAGGCAGGCCATATTCCATCTCGATCCGGCTTGCGAGCACTTCGAACTGGAGCTGCCCAACAACGCCAACGATAAATCCAGAACCGATAGAGGGTTTGAACACCTTGGCTGCGCCTTCTTCGGCAAATTGCATCAAGGCCTTTTCAAGATGCTTAGCTTTTAGTGGGTCACCGGGACGCACACTTTGCAGCAGCTCTGGCGCAAACGATGGGATACCGCTCACACGCAGGGCTTCGCCCTCGGTCAGTGTGTCACCAATGCGCAATTGGCCGTGGTTTGGAATGCCGATGATATCACCAGCCCAGGCCTCTTCCGCCAATTCACGGTCTGAGGCCAAGAACAGAACTGGGTTGGAAATCGCCATCGGCTTTTTGGTACGCACATGGGTCAATTTCATACCGCGACTAAAATGGCCTGAGGCCATGCGTACAAAGGCGACGCGGTCACGGTGCTTGGGGTCCATGTTGGCCTGCACTTTGAAGACAAAGCCGGCAACTTTCTTTTCCTCGGGCGCGATATCACGCGGATTGGCTTTTTGAACTTGAGGTTCAGGTCCGTAGTTGGCGATGCCATCCATCAACTCTTTGACACCAAAGGAATTAATTGCTGAACCAAACCAAATTGGTGTCATTGTTCCATCTAACAAAGCCTGACGGTCGAGTTTTGGCAGGAGTTCGCGCGCCATCTCTAGTTCTTCAAGAAATGTCTCGAGTAGATGTTCAGGCACGTGTTCAGCCAGTTTGGGGTCATCCAAGCCGTTGATTTCAATGCTTTCTGCAACTTTATTGCGGTCAGCGCGATCCATCAGTTCTAACCGGTCGCGCAGGATATCGTAAGTTCCAACAAAGTCGCGCCCAACCCCAATTGGCCAGCTGGCCGGTGTCACGTCGATCGCCAGATTTTCTTGAATTTCATCAATAATATCAAAGATTTCACGGCTTTCCCGGTCCATCTTGTTACAGAATGTCAAAATTGGCAAATCGCGCAAGCGGCAAACTTCGAACAGTTTCTGTGTCTGGCTTTCCACACCTTTGGCGCCATCGATGACCATGACCGCAGCATCTACTGCCGTCAGGGTGCGATAGGTGTCTTCGGAGAAGTCCGAGTGGCCGGGCGTGTCAACAAGGTTGAACCGTAAGTCTTCGTAATCAAACGACATTGCGGATGCTGACACTGAGATGCCGCGGTCTTTTTCCATTTGCATAAAGTCGGATCGGGTGCGGCGTGCTTCGCCTTTGGCACGCACCTGTCCGGCCATTTGGATCGCGCCACCATACAACAGAAATTTTTCCGTCAAAGTGGTCTTGCCCGCATCCGGATGCGAGATGATCGCAAAGGTGCGGCGGCGGGCGATTTCAGCCGGCAGATTGGGGCGGTTTGAAGCAATGTCAGACATGAGCGCGCGTATAGGTAAGAAAGTGGGCTGAGGCAAGGAAAACGGAGGGTGCGATCTGTACACTTTGCGTGCACCACCTGTGCACCGGGCGCCGTGCATTGGCGGGATTAACCTTTGGGGTCCAGATTTGTCGCTCCCGCAACAGGCACAGGGCTGTGATAACATGATCATCAATCGAAAGTCTGCCAGTACAGAAATGCAATTGGAACTGGAACGACACCAAGATGAACTGCGCAAGGTGTGGCTCGACAAAAGCATGCCGGAAGACTGGAACGGGATGGACAGCTGGGAGCGGTTGGACCGGGAGAAGACCCGTGTCACCGTGCGGCTGGATGCGGATATGGTGCGCTGGTTTCGCAAACTTGGCCCCGGCTATGGCCGCCGCATCAACGCGATTTTGCGGATCTACTGGATGGCGTTGTTAAGCGGTCACATCGAGGCCTATGACGGGGATAATGTGACGCCACGATTGTTCCTGAATGCCCATGCCAAAGTGCGAGAGTTGGAGGAGGGGAGATAAAAGGTGGGAGGGGTAGAATTCGGTTTTGATGCCAGAAACTGTCATCAGTCGACTCGAATCGCGTTGACCGCGAAATGCGCTATGTTCTATAAATGTTCTCTTCCTGGGTGCCGCAGACAGGCACAGAACATAGAAATAGGATATCGAGATGATTGAGCGTTCTTTTGCTGACTGCGTCAGCCAACAAATTGAGTTGCTGCAAGCCGGGAAACCTCTGGCGGCCTTTGACAAATTTTTTGCTGCGGATGGGGTGATGTTTGCCAATGACATCCTGTTTGCCACTGGTGCTGGTGAAGCTCGGCGTAAGCAGGAACCGTTCATAAATACGGCCTCTTTGATCGAGGGGATGATTACAGAGGTGCGGTCCATCGAGGTGCTGCAGATCTGTGTGTTTCGAAACAAAACCAGTTTCAGCACATCCGAAGGCATCCGGCATCAGATTGACGGGCTGTGCTGGCAACAATGGCGCAGTGGCAAGATTATCGAAGAACGTTACTATGACAACAGCCACATGAGACTGCTGATCGCGCAGGGGGTGCTAAAGCGTCCGGACATGATGATCGAGGCCTACAGGGGGCGTCAATCAGTTGGGTCTATGTCACTGGACTGCGCGTAGCTGCAGCTATGCCTTTTTCAGCGAAGTGAGGCGCGTTTCAAGGCCGCAATGGCGTCGGGGCGATCCAGCAGGGCTTTTTGCACATCCAATCCGTGGTTATCCCGTCGACCATGGGAGGTCAGATGTGGCGACAGCTGGTCAAGGAGCTCGGGCGGCAGCGCGGGTTTTGTGACGGGGTCAACCAGCAGGGATTCGGCGGCGATACCCTCGGCGTAGATGATATGGTGGCGATCAAACAGGATCTGAAAGTAGTCAATAAAACCACCATCTTGCACCACAACCGTGTGACCATTGATCAGGTGGCGTGCCTTGACCAGCAGTTCAGACGCGCCTGCGCCAATCTCGTCGCTGCGCTGATAAACAAACAACCGGTGATCGGGGCTGACCAGAAGATCGTTTTCGTTGTTCAGCGCGCCGGCACGGATCAATATAGGCGCCATGCCCCCAACGGCACGGTGCGTTGTCTGACCAATCCAGCGGACCATTTGTGGGCCTTCATCGCGGGTTAGAACTTTGTCGCCTGGCTGGAGCTGTTCAATTGGAACCTGAGCCCCGGATGCCATGGTGATATGCGTGCCGCGGCTAAACGAGACATTGGCAATTTGCGCCAGTTTCTTGCGGGCGTCTTTGCGTTCGCCGCGCACAAGCACATAGTCGGTTTGGGCCACTATTGGTGCCAAAGGTAACAGGAAAATATCAGAAATCATTCCGTCCTGATCAACCTCAACCAGTACCAGCGCCTCGGTGATGCTGCCATCGGGAGACATCAAGCTCAGCGCACAATCCAGATGCAACTGGGCATTTGCGGTCCCCAGTTCAGTGTCTTCAGCCACCCGCAGATCGCCGCCCATTTGGGCCAACAAGCCTAGCCGCTTTGGGGATGTGCTTTGGTCCAGTTGATAGGTGTCATCAAGCATCAGATCATCCAGCACCCCCAGCGTATCGCCCAGATTAGCGCCGACCTGCACGGAGAAACCGGTGGCAGGGTAGACAAGGACTGATTGGATATGGCCGTGTTCTGAGTGCACTTGGAAACCTTGGGTAAGAGTGAACCATAAGGTGATATTGGGGCAATCGTTGCACCAGTCCACACCTATAGCAGGGATTTGCCAAAGGTGTAGCAGCGAATTGTGGCTGTAGCTGGACCAGATGACGCAAATTTGCAGGCGGCCGGGCTGGTCAATTTAGGAAAGCCGGTGCAAGGATGGCGCAAAATTGCATCCATCTGAGGGAGAGAAACCATGGATCTGGGAATTTCAGGCAAGCGCGCACTGGTCTGTGCCAGCAGCAAGGGTTTGGGACTGGGCTGTGCCGAGGCGCTGGCAGAGGCTGGGGTCAATCTGGTGATGAACGCGCGCGGCTCGGAAGCCCTAGAGGCTTCGGCGCAGGCGATCCGTGACCAGTATGGCGTTGACGTGGTTACAGTTGCTGCTGACATTTCAACGGCTGAAGGGCAGGCGCAGGTGATTACGGCTGCTACGGGCGTGGACATTTTGGTCAATAATGCCGGTGGTCCACCTCCGGGCATGTGGATGGACTGGGATCGCGATGATTTCATTGCAGCACTGGACGCCAATATGCTGGCCCCAATTGCACTGATGAAGGCGCTGATGCCGGGGATGATGGATCGTGGCTGGGGCCGGGTGGTCAATATCACCAGCGTTTCGGTCAAGGCACCGGTTGCTGTGCTGGGATTGTCGAATTCGGCGCGGGCTGGGTTGACAGGCTATGTGGCCGGCACCTCGCGTCAAATTGCAGGGCAGGGTGTAACGATCAACAATTTGCAGCCAGGCATTCATGCCACCGACCGTGCCGTTGCATTGGACACGGGTGTGTCCTCGCAGCAAGGGATCACGATGGAGGAAGCCCAGGCGCAGCGCAGTGCAACCATTCCAGTCGGCCGCTATGGCACCCGGAGCGAATTTGGTGCCACCTGTGCATTCCTGTGTTCGCAGCATGCTGGGTTTATTGTTGGGCAAAACATTTTGCTGGATGGCGGTGCCTCCAACTTGGTGATGTAAATGGCAAGTGGATTTTCTTTGAAAGACCAGTTGTTCAATCAGGAGAAGGTCCGCTATTTGGCGGGCCTGTTTGCCGAGGCTGATCCTGGGTTCGACGCAGAACAGTTTGAATCGCGGGTGATGGAGCAGCTGCTTGGTTTTGAGTTGAAGCAGCGGATCAACTGGATTGCTGAAATGTTGGGGGAGGCCCTGCCCGGGACATTGCCAGAGGTTGCCCCGGTGCTGCTGCGCGCATTGCCTGAGCCGCTGGACCCAAAGAAGACAGATGATGATTTTGGCGATTTTATCTTTGCCCCACTGGGAGAATTTGTTGTAGCCAAAGGATTGGAGGACCACCGCGAGTTGGCGTTGGATCTTCTGGCCGAACTGACCCAAAGATTTTCGATGGAATGGGCGGTGCGACCGTTCCTGAACCGCTGGCCTGTTGAAGCAATGGCGCGGATGCAGGCCTGGACTGGGCACGACAGCTATCATGTGCGCCGTCTGGTCAGCGAGGGGACCCGCCCGAGACTGCCTTGGGGGCTTGCGGTTGGGCTGGATCTGCCTGAGCCACTGCCACTGCTGGAGGCGCTTCATGGTGATGCAACCCGCTATGTTACGCGATCAATTGCCAACCATCTGAATGACATAACCAAAAAAGACCCTGACCTTGTGCTGGATCTGTTGGAGAAATGGCGGGTTGATGCGCAGCAAGACCGGCGGGAACTGGATTGGATGACGGCTCATGCTCTGCGTGGATTGGTCAAATCAGGGCATCCGCGGGCCATGGAAATGCTGGGCTATGATCCTTTGGCGAAATTGGACGCGCGGTTGGATTTGAAGGCTGGCGCTGTGAGAATTGGCGAGGCACTGGAGTTTTCCTGCCACCTGAATACGGCGGAGGACTTGCCGGTTTTGGTGGACTACCGGCTGCACTTTCAACGCCCAGGTGGCAAAATATCCGCCAAGGTATTCAAGTTGAAGCAGGCCCGCGTAACAGGCGGAGCGCTGACCCTTAAAAAACGCCATCCCTTGAAGGGCAATGCCAGCACATTCACATTGGTGCCCGGTCAACATCGGATAGAGTTGCTGGTCAATGGACGGGTGCGCGACGACGTTGAGTTCGAGCTGATGGCCTGATCTGAACATCAACAGTTGGGGGCGCTGCCCCCAGCCCCCTATGGGGCCTCCCCCGGGATATTTAGGGCTAGATGAACGGGGGGCTCAACTTGTCACACTTATGTAAATTGGGATGGTTATGACTGCAGGAAAGAATGGCTGCCGCCCATTTGCAAACAGAGCCGGAGATCAACGTAATGAACCATGAAACTGTCCAGAGTTATTACGGTGAGGTTTTGCAGAGCAGTGATGATTTGCAAACCAATGCCTGTTGCAGCCCGGATGATATGCCGGATCATGTCAAAGCCGTTCTGGCGCAGATCCATGACGACGTTTTGACCCGCTACTATGGCTGCGGCTTGATTGCGCCGCTTGCACTTGAAGGTGCACGGATATTGGATCTGGGCTGTGGAGCCGGGCGGGATGTCTATGCTCTGTCTGCTATGGTTGGTGAGACTGGTTTGGTGGTGGGCGTTGACATGACCGCCACGCAGCTGGATGTCGCGCGGGCGCATCAGGATTACCACGCAGAGAAATTTGGCCATGCGCATTCAAATGTTGAATTCCACCACGGGTTCATCGAACAGCTAGAGGCGCTAGATCTTGAGCCGGGTTCGTTTGATATCATCGTGTCAAACTGTGTCATTAATCTTGCCACCGACAAGGCGGCAGTCCTGCGGGGGGCGCATCGGTTACTGAAGCAGGGCGGCGAGATGTATTTTTCGGATGTCTATGCAGATCGTCGCATCCCCAAGGCCATGGCCGAAGACGACATGCTGTATGGCGAATGCCTGTCAGGTGCGCTGTACTGGAACGATTTTTTGTCCTTGGCAAAAGACTCGGGTTTTGACGATCCACGCCGGGTGACTGCGCGCGCTTTGACGATTGAAAATCCAGTTTTGGAGGCCCGGGTGGAGCCTTTGAAGTTTCTGTCGGCGACCTACCGATTATTCAAATTGGAGGGGTTGGAGCCCGCCTGCGAAGACTATGGTCAGGCGGTGATCTACCGCGGCACGATCCCGCATGCGCCACATTATTTTGAGCTGGACGATCATCATCTCATTGAGGCAGGCAAGGTGTTCCCCGTCTGCGGTAATACGTGGAGAATGCTGCAAGACACGCGTTTTGCGCCACATTTCGAGTTCATCGGTGATTTTGATACCCATTATGGGATTTTTGCGGGGTGCGGCGGAGAAAGCCCATTTAATGAAATGGACAGTGGTGGCGTTTCAACCTGCTGCTGATGGCTTGCGCCACCGCGTTGGGGTTGCTATCTGCGCGGGGAAATCCGATGGTTTTCCTTGGAAATCTCCTAAAAAGGCTTCACAACTCCGATGAATACTGCTCCCGAGGCCAGCCTGATGCAAACCACACCACGTCTGGAAATCCGCAACCTGAAGCGACATTTTGGTGGTCGGGCGGTGGTTGATGATGTGTCGCTGAGCATCAAAGCAGGACAAGTGACCTGCCTGTTGGGACCGTCTGGCTGTGGCAAGTCAACAACCCTGCGCATGATTGCTGGTGTCGAGATGCAAGACAGCGGTGAGATCTATGTCGATGGTAAGCTGATCTGCGACACTGTTTTCAGGGTCCCACCTGAACGGCGTGAAATTGGGTTGATGTTTCAGGACTTCGCGCTGTTTCCACACCTGAGCGTGGCCGACAACGTAGGTTTTGGCCTGAAGGGGGCAAAGGAAACGAAGCGGGCACGGGTTGAAGAGCTGCTCGAGCGGGTTGACTTGATGCGGTTTATTGATGGCTATCCTCATCAACTGTCAGGTGGAGAGCAGCAACGGGTTGCGCTGGCGCGGGCGCTGGCTCCGCGGCCAAGAATTATGCTGATGGATGAGCCGTTTTCAGGGTTGGACAACCGGCTGCGCGATGGCATTCGCGATGAAACCCTGAGCCTTTTGAAAGAAGAAGACACAGCGGTTCTGCTGGTCACCCATGAGCCAGAAGAAGCGATGCGGATGGCTGATGAGATTGCACTGATGCGCGGTGGCAAGATTGTACAGCAGGGCGCGCCCTACAACGTTTATAACCGACCAGTTGATCATGCTGCGGTGGCGTTCTTTAGTGATACCAACGTTTTACAAGCGCGGGTACAGGGATCTCTGGCTGAAACGGCCTTTGGGGACTTCCTTGCGCCCGGCTTGCCTGATGGCACCGATGTGGACATTGTTTTTCGCCCTCAACATCTGAAGATTGATTTTGACCGTGCCGGATCCGGTCCATTGCCAACCCCAAGTGATGGGGTGGCGGCACGCGGCACGGTGGTACGCGCGCGCTTTTTGGGCCATGAAAGCCTGGTGGAATTCAAAATGGATCATGACGGCTCTACTCTGAAGGCCACAGTGCCAAATGTATTCCTGCCGCAGGCGGGCCGGGTGATGTGGCTGACTGTGAAACGCAATCGGTGCTTTGTATTTGCGCGTTGACTAAGGCTGTCTGCTGCTTAGGCTTGAATATTGGAGCTGGTCTTTTGAAGCGGAAACATTGCTCTTAGTACTGTGACCGGCAGCTAAGAACTGTATCTGTACCAATTTCTGAGCCTAGACCGGATGTGAACCAAGTATTTGATGTAACCAGTTTAAAGCGCAACTGAGCTGCGAAACTTAGGGAGCGGCTGCGATGACAGAGATTACAAGACATCTGTTTCTAAGGCAGTGTCTGGCGCTGGGGTTGAGCAGTTCATTAGCAGCCGCACTTAGCGCGACTGGGGTTTTCGGGGCATCAAAACCGTCCAAAGTTGTCATTGTTGGCGCGGGAGCTGCGGGGTTGACCGCAGGGTATCTGCTGCGCAGGGCGGGGGTGGAAGTGCAAATCGTTGAGGCGGCGAAGCAGATCGGCGGACGGGTCAAACGATTGAAGGGGTTCGCTGATTTCCCGGTCGATCTGGGCGCAGAGTGGATTCACGACGAGCCTTCTGTTCTTGGCGATATTGTGGATGATCCCTCTGTCCTGATGGATGTGGAAACGATCGACTATGAGCCACAACAATTTCAGTCCTGGGTGGATGGCCGGTTGAAGCAACAGAACTGGCTCCGGCGTGTATATGCGGAGTATAAGTTCAAGACGACAACCTGGTACGGGTTCTTTGAGCGGTTTATTGTCCCGACGGTTCGCGACCAAATTCATCTAAATAGCCCGGTCGCCAGCATAGACTACAGTGGCAGTCAGGTGGTGGTGAAGACGAAGAGAGGCCAGGTGTTCAAGGGGGATAAGGTTATCGTCAGTGTGCCAGTCACAATGTTGCAGCGCGATGCCATCCGATTTGACCCGCCCATGCCGAAAGCGCAAAGCCGTGCAATTCGGGGTGTTGTAATGGGCGACGGTATCAAAGTCTTTGTCGAGTTTTCAAAGCGGTTCTATCCAGATGTTTTGATTTTTGATCGAGGGACCAAGGTTGCATTGGGTGGGGATTACAAAACGGTTTATGACGCTGCATTTGGGAAGGGATCTAGGCGTCATATTCTGGGTCTGTTTGCAGTCAACGCGCAGGCCGGGCCCTATGTGCGGCTGAGTGATCGGGATGTTGGAGCCAAACTGATTGGTGAACTGGACCAGATCTATGGCGGGCAGGCTTCGCGCTATTATGTCAAACATGTGGTGCAGAACTGGTCGAAAGAACCTTATATACGAGGGTCTTATTCTTATGACTTCGATGATGCTGAATTCGACAGCATGGCCGAAATACTGGCTCCTTTGCAGCAGCGTGTGTTCTTTGCTGGGGAGGCATTGGGTGGTCGCAATCAGGCCACCGTTCATGGCGCCTGCCAGTCAGCGCATCAAACTGTGAAACGGGTGCTTGCCAGCTAGCCCTAATGAGGGCCTTTGCCGGGTGCTTCTTGCCTGCTGTTGTTGCAGAGACCGTTGATGCAGTGACCTTTGCTGAGATGGTTCCTGATAGAACGATGTTTTGGTCTGGGGTGGCGATCAATAAACCAATGCTGCAGGTTTCGTCTTGTCCATTGATAACGCCGTCCCAACCATCCCGCTTATTACAGCCAGACACAACAGGACCGGCTTCCTGTATTGGGATTACGGGAAACTGGGTTGCGGTTCTGATCTTAGGTCTGCCCCGCCTGGGTTGACCAGCAGCCCGATGCTACAGGTGCCGTGATCTGTGTCGGGCTGCAGCATATTGGGGATGGTTTTGGATTGTTCGATGGATGTTTGTGCAGCCAGTGCACTGCAACACTACGTGGTGACAGTTGTTGAAATGAGAAGATTTTTCATTTTGATCACCCCTTTGCGCCCCTGAAACCATACAAAACGAGACCAAATTAAAATGAAATTGGATGCCGACTTCGCTTTTGATAGATGTGGAGCCGAAACGGTATAGCCACAGTGGCAAGCAGGTTATGTTAGGAGCATCTGCATCTGGCACCGAGGCTGTAGAACGTATGCTCTGGGCCCTTTGTGAGAACAGGGGTATTTTCGAAATGGATCTGTTGCTCTGACAATATTTGAGCGGGGGAGGATGTTTGCGAAACATCCAGTGTTTAATTTCGGTGTTCGCTGGGGGCCTTAGCAGTCTTGGCTGAAAAGGCAGCTTGCGCCTCCTTCACCTCAGCTTCATGTTCCATAGCCCAGTTTGCCAAGGCTGATATGTGAACCAAGAGTGAAACACCCAGTGGCGTTAGGCTATAGGCCACAGATGGCGGACGTGTGTCAAAAACTTCACGGTGAACCAGCCCGTCGCTCTCCAGCGCACGTAGCGTAACGGTTAGCATGCGTTGCGAAATGCCATCGACGGCGCGCAAGAGTGCCCGAAACCGCTCAGTTCCGCGTCCAAGTCGCAGAACAACCATTACGCTCCATTTGTCACCAATGCGGTCCAGCAGATCCCGTACAGGGCAAACGCCGCTGAATTCGTTGGCGATCCATGAATCGACACCGTCGTTCATCTCCTCGATATCAAGCTTGGTTACTTCGGTGTGCCTATCCAATGAATTAGTGCCTCCTTTCGCTGCCATTTCTGGTCTCCTATCTACGGTTCCTAAGAGTAACCTTAGTACCATGGAGAACCACAATGAACCAGACAGTCGCGATTTTTGGAGCGACCGGAGCGCAGGGCGCACCTGTCGTACGTGAAGCCCTTGTCAAAGGGATGACCGTACGAGCCGTCGCACGAGATATCTCAAAAATCTCAAAATTGCACCCAGAGGCACAGGCCTTTGCTGCCACATTGGACGATGAGGAGGCCCTTGCGAAGGTATTGGATGGTGTCGACGCCGCATTTGTCCACTTGCCAATGCCTCAGTCCCCGGAAGACCCTGCCAATTGGATGAAAGCCCTATTTGGCGCGGCTCACCGTGTTTCCCTGCCTTTGCTGGTATATACCACTGGCGCAACATCCGGTTCGCGATATCCGTCCTCGATGATGATTGATGGGGCAACCGGTGGTATGCAGGCGGTTCTTGCAAGCGGCATCCCTTCGATTGTGCTACAACCCACTATCTACTTAGAAAACCTTCTGCCGGATTTGTTTGTTCCGCATCTGCGGAGCGAGGGCATTCTGGATTACCCGCCGCTTCCAGCGAGCATGAAAGTTACCTGGACGTCGCATCATGACCAGGCAAAAGTGGCCGTTGCAGCCCTTTCGCGTCCTGACTTGGCAGGTAAAAGCTACGAAATCGGGACACCTGAGGCTGTAACTGGTGACGAACTGGCTACGCAACTCTCGGAATGGGCTGGTAAGACGGTACAATATGCCCCGCTTTCACCTGCTGACTTTGGTCAACGTGTTAGCGATGTACTCGGAAATCCGGGTGTTGCATTTGCTTTGACCGATTTGTATGGCGCGCTAGCGAAAATGGGCAACGACGATATGGCAATCGACACCAATGCCGTTGAAGCAACCTTTGGTGTTAAGCTCTCAACTATCGCAGATCACATCAAAACCTGGGCCGATGCAAAACAGATTGCATAGCTCATGTAACAGCCGGGCCGGGTGCTTCACTCGGCCCGAAACGATCTGAAGCTAGGTACTCGGAGAGATCTGATCCGTCTGCACAGATGCCACTTCTTGGCTCTGATAATCTTCCAGCCGCTTTCCCGGTTCATCGACAAACAGCTCGGGCAGGGCGGTGGCCTGTTCGATCAGGTCAACGCGGAATACACGGAAGGCGCTGCGCGTTTCGCACCAGGCTGTGAGGGTCCAAACCCGACCCCAATATTCCATATGCAGCGGTCTGATGGTCCGGGCGGTCAGCACGCCGTCGATACGTCTGTAGTCGAGATGAAGTTTTTGACGCGCCTTGATGGCGGCACGCAGCGCAGGCATGTGAGTAAAGCCAAGGGTTGCATTGGAAAAGGGATAGACTGCAAATTTCCAGGCGTCGGCCTCGGCCACAGTGCTGGTGGGCAGTACGGCGTCGATTTTGTCAGCTAAGGACTGCGCGGCGGCCTTCAGATCATCGTCGGCGGCTTCGGCGACAATGGCCATGCCGAGGTTGAGCGCCTCAAGTTCTGCGGCGGTTAGGGTGACGGGGGGCAGGGTGATCGCCTCGCGCACCATGTAGCCGACGCCGCGCTCACCCTCGACCGGGACTCCGCTGGCGACCAGCGTGTCCATGTCGCGGTAGATGGTGCGGACCGACACCTCGAGCCGGTCCGCGATGTCCTGTGCGCGATGCAATTTGCCGTCGCGCAGGATCTGGATGATATCAAAGAGGCGGTCGGAACGTCGCATGGGAGTACCCTTGTCCCGTCCCGACCTGTCTCGTCAAGCAGCCATGTCCCACAGCACGTCTTCGTGGCGCATATTGGCGCTGTCTGGAACGATGGACTTCATCAGTTCGGCGGTGCATCCATCTGCCATAAAGGCAGCGGCTGCGGATTTAGCATTCTCCATGGTTTCCCAGACCACATAGTCGGTCCAGCGGCCATCTTCGCCACGGCTGAGTTGACGGTGGACAAAGCCGGGCTGTGCACGGCAAAAGGCCTCGGTGCCCTTGCTGATCTCTACAAAGGATTCGTTGGTGATGCCGTCGATCAGGGCAAAAGTTACAATCTCAGCAACTGCGGTTTTCATGTGTCGTCTCCTGTTTTGTGTTGACGCTCTGGACCTAGCAGGGGGCAACTGACATAAACCTGTCAGTTGAGGTTCGGCTCGCTGAAAAAAAATGCAATATCAGCTCGGAATGGCCTGTCAGTCCGGCGTTGTTGCTTTCGATCAAACATCGGCGGGCGTAGAACCACTAGTGAAACGAATACACGGCGCGGATGGGCGCCGAAACTAAAGGAGACATTCTCATGTTGAACAATATTGGCCTTCCCGGCCTGCTGCTAATCGCTGTTGTGGTTCTGGTTCTGTTTGGCCGTGGCAAAATCAGCTCGTTGATGGGTGAAGTGGGCAAAGGAATCACATCGTTCAAAAAGGGCATCAATGAAGGCACTAAAGAGCTGGAAGAAGATGCAGCTGAGGCCGCCACGGATGTCACGCCTGAAACTGACAAAGACAAGGCGTAATCCGCTATGTTCGATTTGGGTTGGACCGAAATGCTGGTGGTCGGTGTTGTTGCACTGATTGTGGTTGGCCCCAAGGACCTGCCGGTGATGTTCCGTACGGTTGGTCGGTTTGTTGGCAAGGCCAAGGGCATGGCGCGCGAGTTTAGCAGCGCCATGAACGATGCTGCTGATCAGTCCGGTATCAAGGACGTCTCCAAAAGCCTGAAGGCGGCGACCAATCCGGTTGGTACGGCAATGGACGGTGTGCGTGACGCAGCGCAGGATATGGCCAAGAGCATGGACTTTACCGGTAAGGGCCCAGACTTGGACAAGTTCGACCCTGACAGTGAAACCGGGAAACTGGCTGCTGAACGGGCTGAGGACGCCAAGAAAATCCAGGCGGCTACAGCGCGTACTGCTGCTGAGCGAAAAGCCCGTGAAGCTGCTGAGGCGCTGGCCAAGGCAGAAGAAGCCGAGGCGGCGCTGAAGAGTGACGATGAGAGTAAATCATGAGCCAGACTGACGAGATCGAAGACAGCTCAGCCCCGCTGATCGAGCATCTGGCTGAGCTGCGCAATCGGTTGATCCACATGGTGGTGGCATTTTTGATCGGTATGATCATCTGCTTTACCGTGGCGACACCGATTTTCAATTTTCTGACCAATCCCCTGTGTCAGGTGCTTGCGGACCGGGGGCAGGACTGCGACCTGATCTTTATCTCGCCGCAAGAGGGCTTTTTTGTTGCGATCAAAGTGTCGCTGCTGGGCGGTCTGATTCTGTCGTTCCCCTATTTGGCGATGCAGGTTTGGCGCTTTGTGGCACCGGGGCTGTATAAAAACGAGAAAGGCGCGTTTCTGCCGTTCCTGTTGGCGTCACCTTTCATGTTTGCACTGGGTGCCAGCTTTGCCTTTTACGTTGTGACGCCGCTAGCCTATGAGTTCTTCCTTGGTTTCCAGCAGTTTGGATCCGGCGGAGAGGCTGTTCCGGATGCAACCGCGGCACCATTGAGCGTGGTATTTCAGGGCTCGGCCCAGGAATATCTGAACCTGACGATCAAGTTCATCGTGGCCTTTGGCATGTGTTTCCAGCTGCCGGTTCTGCTGACCCTGATGGGTAAGGTTGGACTGGTCAGTGCCGAGGGGCTGAAATCGGTTCGTAAATACGCTGTTGTTGCAATCTTGTTGCTGGCTGCGCTGGTGACACCGCCGGATGTGATCACGCAGGTGATCCTGTTTGTGGTAGTCTATGGCCTGTACGAAGTCTCGATCTTCCTGGTGGGCCGTGTCGAAGTAAAACGTGAGGCCAAGTTACGGGCCGAAGGGTTCTATGACGACGAGGACGACATGGATCCTGCTGATGCTGAGCCTCACTTTGATGATCCAATGTTGGCTGAGTTCGATGAGGATGACGAGGTTGACGACAGTAAGGACAAATAGGTCTGAGGTTAACTGAACATAAAGGCGCGCCAGAGATGGCGCGCCTTTTTTGTTTGGAATTCCATGCAACGAAATGGCTGACTAGTCTATGAAAGTGCTGCCAAGGTTCATGTTTCCGTCTGTTCGAGCTTCCAAAAAGCTAACCCGCGACAGCCAGCTTGTTCCGCAAGTAATTTGAAAGTCTCAGAACATAAAACAGTACCAGTTAGTGCATCCCGCCACAGCAAGTTTTGGCCAATGGCCTTGCTCCGGATGGTCCTGGGCGAGTTGATTATAAAAAAGCTCGTCCCATCACTTCTATTGATTTCTGAAATGCTTGACTGGTCTCGATCCCACGAGTCGACTTCGGTTTGGATCGCCATGAAATAGTAATCTTGGTCTAGCAATTCGCGGTGAAATCTTCGGTTCCAGATAGGTCCTGCTTTCACAAAGTCGCAGTTGCCAAGGTTCGCATTTTCGATGGCTTCTTTTAATGCTCTTCGCACAATCAACGGTGGGCGACCATCAGGATAAGGAATACCCATAACGTCTGGCAACTCTTCAATCCTAGGATTTACTAGTACCCACTGATTTGCCAACTCTTTGCGTGTAATTGGGCCAAAGCAACCGTCATGGGAATATTCTAGATCGCGAAGCCCAGACCACCATGAAGTCGGAAATGGAGAAGGCGGCTCTTTCACAGGTGCAAGTTCGTAAGTTATGGAAATTTCTGAATTATCAATTGTTAGTTCGTAGCAACAGGTCATGGTTTCACTATCATCTTGTCCCAAGTCAGATCTAATTTAAAAACGACAATAAGGCGACGGTGACTTTGTGCAAAGAATTTGGAAAGGCGCGCCAGAGATAGCGCGCCCTTTTTTGTTTGGTTGTCTTTGAGAAACCGCTCGATGGCGGTGTTCAGCTGTCTATTTCTGACATCTCCGAAATGAATCGGTCTGACCAGTCTTTGTTCGTTGCATCAGCCAGTTTGGCGACTGGTAAATCATCGCCAGTCCTTGGTTCAAATTCCAAGCCGAGCCTCTCAAGAACCCGCGCAAGCGTAGCTTGAGGGTCGTGTGATAGGTCTTCGTAGGTAATCTTGAGGGGCTCTATTTGCTGTGTGTCAAACCAAGTTTTCCAATCACAGTCCATGGCTACAAAATCCGAGAGCACCTTTGAAATCGCCTGAGCATTGTAGTTCGGTTCCTTTGGCTCTGACAGACGTTCCAGTTCAGTTCCATCAGGCGCTGCGTGCCACAATCCGGTTTGCGTTGCCTTCACATAGGATATTGCTTGATCGAGCTTGTTCTCACGCGAGAGGTGTATGAAGAGCGTTGTTCCAAATGCGGAAGATAGGCGCTCTTTTTCGAGTGTTGTTTCAGGAAGAAGAACGGCCAGTTGGCGCATAAAAAAGCCAAAGCTATGCCGTTGCAGGCGCAGGCCGAATACATCGGTTTCACCTTTGCCACGCTCAATTGCGGATGCGAAAACCGCTTGCAGGGTCTCTTGCTGGGTGCTGTAGTTGTCAGGATCAAGGCCGTAGTCGCTAAGCCATTTGGAAAGCGACGGCTCGTGAAAATGTGAGCCCGGAACGCCTGCGTTTCCCGTGTTGCCCAACATTTTGCATAATAGGGTGCTGCCGCTTCGTGGACTCGTGCAAATAACATAGGACTTAAAATGAGCCATGGTTTGGCCTCTTAAAAATAAAAACGTTCAACTCCCACTGTAGATTGATTTCTGCACCGCTGTCCCATTTTGTCGGGTCCGCCCCTGCTCATGTACTGGATCAATGTGCGGTCTGTTGTCGCCCTCACTGAAACTGGCTTCGTCAGCTACAGGTTATGACGGGTCAGACTGCATTCCCCAGCATTTCTGATGGGCTGGAGCAGCTGGTTTTTGGAAGCCCATTAATGTGCAGGGTTGAAAGGCATCGCCACATTAACCGGCTTTCATGGATGATCAGATGTTTCGTGCGGTGCCTGCGACACGGACGCTATCACCTGACTTACCGGACACGGTGACATTCAGGAGGGATGGCTGCCCCATGTCCTCACCCTGTCGGATCTGAAAAGCGCCACCACCCTGTAGGGAGGGCCAGTTGAGATCCACCAATGCACCGCCAAGTGCGGCGGCTGCAGCGCCTGTGGCCGGGTCTTCTACCACGCCGCCAATGGCAAAGGCGTTGCGAGAGACAATAACAGTATCTGCTTCAACATAGAGCAGGCTGATTGTTGTCAGGTCGTGTTCCTGCATCAGGGCGAGACCGGTGTTGAAATCATAGGACATGTTTTTCAGGTCAGCCCGGTTGCGCAGGGCAAGTATGGCATGCTGGTTACCGGCAAAGCCCAGGGTTGCGGGAAGGCGGGGATCAAGTTGATCGTCGCTCAGACCAAAGAGCGATTTCAATTGCGCAAGTAGCGCGGTGTCAAGCGGCTTGGACCAGGTTTCGGGAGACTTGAGTTCAGCTGTCCAGCCATTTGGAGTTTCAGCGGCAGAAACCGAAATACTGCCCTGTGACAGGTTCAATTCGAACGTTCCCGCATGATAAGTTTCCCCCAAAGCAACCCCAAGGGCGATTGTTGCGTGGCCACAAAAAGCGACCTCAGCTTCGGGCGAATAATAGCGGACTTGCCATTGGTCGCCTATGGGGGCTGCAAAAACGGTTTCGGAATAGCCGATTTCGCGTGCAAGGGTCTGCATCTCTTTTGGGGTCGGCAATTGGTCCTGAATGACAACTCCAGCTGGGTTTCCACCTGTCTGGCCGTTTGAAAAAGCTGCGATACGTTGCGGGTTCATTGTGGTCTCCTTTGCGTTGGATCCTTTCTAGATAAATGTCATTCATAATGAAAATTGATATTTATGATTAAACGTATCACGTATATTGAATGGTGGTGAGGCTAGGATCTTGCCCTTGTTGCTTAAGCAATATCATGCTTTGTCAGCGGGAAGACAGGACGGAGACACCGATGGACCAGATCACACTCACCCGCATTGCTGAAGCTTTGGAACGGATGGCACCAGCGCCCCTTGCGGCACCGGATTTTGACGCGGCCTCGGCCTTTGTCTGGCATGTGGAGCCTGAGCGGCTGGAACCGGTGGCCGATATCAGTCGGGTGGACCTGGACCTGTTGGTGGGCATCAATCGCTCGCGGGACACGCTGCTGGAGAACACCCGCCGTTTTGCCCGGGGGCATGGCGCCAACAACGCCCTGTTGTGGGGCGCGCGGGGCATGGGTAAGTCGAGCCTTGTGAAGGCAGTGCATGGGGCGCTGCTGGCAGATCACCCAGATCTGAAGCTGGTGGAGCTGCAGCGTGAAGACCTGCCTTCGGTGGCGCGACTGCTGCATCATCTGCGCAGCGCGTCGCAGCGATTCATTCTGTTTTGCGATGACCTGTCGTTTAGCCATGACGACCAGCACTACAAAAGCCTGAAGGCGGTGCTGGATGGCGGCATCGAAGGGCGGCCAGAAAACGTGGTGTTTTATGCTACCTCAAACCGCCGCCATCTGATGCCGCGCGACATGATCGAAAACGAACGCTCCAGCGCCATCAACCCGTCTGAGGCAGTCGAGGAAAAGGTCTCGCTGTCAGATCGTTTTGGTCTGTGGTTGGGCTTCCACCCCTGTGATCAGGATGAATACCTTGCGATGATCGACGGCTATTGCACGGCTTATGGCGTGAGTGTTGAGGCTGATATCTTACGGGCCGAGGCGATAGAATGGCAAGCAACACGGGGTGCCCGTTCGGGCCGTGTCGCCTGGCAGTTCTTTGTTGATCTGGCGGGGCGCCAGGGGGTTACACTGAGCTAATACAGCGTCCGGCAAGACCTTAAACATTTGCGCAGCCGGCCTCATAGGGCTGCGAGACCAATTCCACTGCCTTATTGCAGGTAAGGCAGTGGATCGACTGAATCAAAACCGTCACGTACTTCAAAATGAACATAGGCATCGTTACCGCTGCGCAGTGCAGCAATGGTCTGGCCACGTTTGACCTTGTCGCCTTTGTTGACCTCAATGTTTTCCACATTCGCATAAACCGTCAGTAGCTTTGCATCGTGACGGATGACAATGATTGGGACCTTGTTGGAATCTTCGGTTATCGCAGCAACTGTGCCGCTTCGTGCAGCTTTGACCGGGGTGCCTGCGGCCGCCGCGATATCGATCCCGTCATTCTTACCCCTGGAATAGGTTCGAATGATTTTGCCCTGAACCGGATAGCTCATTGCGGCCTGACTGTTACGACTGGGGGTCGGGACCTCAACCTGTGCTTCGGGCTGCGTTTCAGCAGCTGCAGCAACATTTTCTTGTGGCAGAGGTTTGGTCGAACTTGGTGGGGTGGGCGTGGTGGTGCCCTGGCCGGGAACTGTCACTGTGGTGGCGACGGCCGGTGATGCAGGGGCAGGGGCGGACTGATCCTTAATTGGGATCAGCAAATACTGACCTTCGCGAATGGCAAAGTCGCTGCTTAGACCATTCCACTCGGCGAGCGCCTTGACCGGAACCTGATATAGCCGCGAGACTGTATAGGCGGTTTCACCGCGGGTGACCTTGTGCCGTACCGGCTCCGGTCCCTCTTGAACTGCGGGCTTTTCAACTCTGGACGGCGTCGGCTGTAACTGAGTGGTGGTCACAGAGCCGGGATTAGGGGATGTGGCGCCATCTATAGCTGATCCGGCAAGCGCTTCGATATCAACCGAGCCCGGATTGGCGGGGGTTCCTGAGGAAATTACTTGATCCGGTGCCCTGCGTGGCAGCGCAAGAACCTCACCGGGTCGCAGAGGGTCGCTGGGCTGAACCCCGTTGAAACGGGCTATTTCGTCAGCCTGCATTCCGATCCGCGTAGCAACATCTGCGACGGTATCTCCACGTTGCGCCACTGCCACCTGATAGGTGGGGTAGGTGATCAATCCACGGTCATCTGCTGGAGGGCGACCAGTGGTCGCGTTCTGTGCAGCATTGGAGGTGTTGAAAGCACCGACCTGCCCACGCAAATCATAGTCCAAGGGGCCGTCACATGCTGCTACAATCGCCAGTGCAGACAACATGGCGGCGCTGCGTGTTAGGCGGTAAAAGGGGAAGGTCATCGTCATTCTGCTCTCCTGCAAATGCGATCCCCCTTTTGTGCCGGGGGTATACAGTCACTCGTTCATTTCTATGGCCAGAACTCTGACCAAGACAGGCCCGAATAGGCCTGAATTTGGCACTACTTATGTCTCTTTGCCCAATCCCTCAAGCAGGGGCACGAAGCGAACAGGGCGTAATTCGTCATATTCCAACCCATCTGGTGTTTTTTGCACCCGAATAAGGGTCTGTACTGCATCTGACTGCCCAACGGGTACAACCATGATTCCGCCGACTTTGAGTTGCGCCAGCAGCGGCCCTGGCGGATCTTCAGCGGCGGCAGTGACCAAAATGCGGTCAAACGGCGCCTGATCGGGCAAGCCAAAGCTGCCATCCCCGACCAGAGAGGTGATGTTGGCAAGGTGTAGCTTTTCAAAAATCTGCCGCGCCTCGCGAACTAAGCGGGCGTGGCGATCGACAGTATAGACCCGCCGCGCCAGTTTGGACAAGATTGCTGCTTGATAGCCCGAGCCAGTCCCAACTTCGAGCACCGTATCGCGTGACGACACCTGCAATGCTTGGGTCATCAGGCCAACCACGGAAGGTTGCGAAATTGTCTGACCGCAGGCAATGGGCAGGGGCATGTCTTCGTAGGCACGTTGCGCAAACAAGCCGCGGATAAACGGGCCGCGGTCAACTTCCTCCATTGCATTCAGCACACGGGCTTCGGTCACCCCTTTTGAACGAAGGGCAAACAGGAACTGCATCTTGGTTTCGGGGTCTGGGCTGCTCATTGAATGACCTTCAGGGCCTCCAGCGCATCATGGGCTGTCAAATCAGCACGCATTGGCGTCACTGAAATATAGCCCTCCAGATTGACGGCGGCATCGGTTCCCGGCGCAGTGGGGATATGCTGATCGCCACCTTTGATCCAAAGATAGGGGCGCCCGGTGGGGGATAGTTGTGGTTCAGCAGTGAACGAGGTGCCGGGGCGCAGCCCCTGAGCAGCCACACGGGTGCCTTTGACCTCAGCAGCTGGAACAGGTGGAAAGTTGACATTGTAGAACAGGCCATAGTCGCTATTTGACTGCACTTTTGCCTCAAAAATTCGGGCAATCAATGCGGCGCCATGCACCGAAGCTGCCTCAAACGGGTTGGCCGTTTCATAGTTGCGAGGTCCAAAATACTGCGACAATCCGATTGCTGGCACCCCTTGCAGGGCCGCTTCCATCGCCCCCCCCAAGGTGCCAGAGTACAGCGCATTTTCGGCGGAGTTGTTGCCGCGGTTGACGCCGGAGAGCACCAGATCCGGTGGGCTGTCCTTCATTACCACATGGAGCCCGGCCAACACACAATCCGCTGGCGAGCCTTCGGCTGCAAAGCGGCGTTCGCCCAGTTTGGTCATCATGGTGGGGTGGGTGTAGCTGATACAGTGGCCGACGCCGGATTGTTCAAAGGCCGGGGCCACAGTCCAGACTTCACCCTGCGGGCCGGCCAGCGTTTGGGCGATGGCTTCAAGCACCACAAGCCCCGGAGCACTGATACCGTCGTCATTGGTGATGAGAATACGCATAGGCCGCCCTCTGGTGGTGTTTTTTACTGCATAGGCGGTGGCGGCACATGGGGCAAGTCTTTGGCGACATTGACAGTGCGCTGACGCCAGAGGTTGTTGACTGTGCCACAGTTGGTCGTCTGAGGGGACACAACAGAAGCCGCTCTAGCAAACATACCGGTCTGTTGTTGGAGGGATGATCGTCGCGCCGGACCGGAAGGGCAAAGTAGGGTGTGTGCTTGCACGCACCATTCCAGGGGCGCGTCTCAGTGAGGGCGTGTGGCCAGATACCCGCAGCTCAGACGGCTAGGAGGGCCGCTGTGATGGGGGTGCGTTTGGACGTCGACAAAACCAACCTGCGCAAGCATCTGTTCGATTATATCAGGCGTAAAGGCTGCGCTACCGTATTTCCACCGCACCAAGGCCGTGCACCAATGTGGTTTGGATATCGCAAATATTGCCTGCCCACCGGGTTTGAGTCGTTCGAAAAGCCAGGCCAAAGCGGCCTGTGCATCATGGCAGTGCTCGATTGCATGACCACATAGAACGCGATCATACTTGTGGCATGAGAGGTCAGCGCACCCAATAGCCCCAATAATCTGGCGCGTTGATGCAGAGATGATGTTGCCAGCCCGGTTTAGCATTTCTGGTGACAGGTCCAGAAGATCGTAGTGGCACGGGTGTTGCGTATTCTGTGCAAACGCAAATGAGAGTGCGCCTGTGCCTGCTCCGGCGTCCAGCACTTTGCCCGGCCCATCAAGCGGCGCAGCGATCACGGCACTGCGCGTCAGAGCATGGTAGGCTTCTTTGTAGCCAATGCGCTCTATCCCAGCCTGCCAACCATCTGCAGCCCGGGCGTATAGAGATTTTACCGCCGTTTCAGACGTGGTCCGGCGGGAGGGCAAGAGAGAGAGACGGCGCATAGGCGCAGGCTATCGGCCTGTTGTAACCAAGGTCAAGTCAACTGCAGCTCTGCCAACAGGCGTTTGGCTTCGTCCATCGGCTTTGCCAAGTCTGATTGATCTTCGCCTGGGAAGAACCGGGCGCGTAGGGCGGTTGGCATCGGGTGTGGCGTGACAACGGATACCTTGGGGCCGGTTTTTTCGGTCTCAGCTGCCCAAGAACCTACCAGCGCCATCTGCGCGGTTTTCGTCGCGCCATAAGTGCCAAAGAACTTTTGTCCTGCGCGGGGATCGTCAAAGAAGATGGCCTGCCCCTGTTGAGCAAGCAATGGCGCCACATAAGAAATAAGCAAGGCCGTCGCGCTTGCGTTGACGGCAATGGATTTGTTCCAGTCCGAGCCAGCGGCAAAATTTGCCGGGCTTAGAGGCACGGCATGAATGGCGCTGTGCAGCCACAGGTCAAGCTTGCCCCAGCGGTCATGAATTCCGCGGCATAGGGTTGCCATGGCGTCTGCGTTGGTCACATCCATCGGTGCCAGCGTAGCGCTGCCGCCTGCCGACTGGATACGATCATCCAACTCTTCCAAAGCGCCAGTGGTCCGCGCCACTGCGATGATATGGTGGGTTGGCGCCAGGGCTTCGGCCAGAGCGGCACCCAGTCCGCGCGATGCGCCGGTGATGAGAGCATTTTTCTGTGTCATGGCAGCCTTGTGGTCCGAGTGTGGCAGCGGGTCAAGAGGCCTTGCTGCGGCGCATTAACTGCCGGGCATCGCAAGACGTCGGGTTTTACCGTTTTTCTCTAGCAAGACGCCATGTGTATCAATGCCGACAACGCGCCCCGACGACAACCGCGTGCCACGTTTTACCCGGCGTACACGACCGCTGGGCAGGCGCATCAGGGCGCTGAGGTCTTGCGCAGGCCCGAATAATCCCATCAGGGTCAGTGACGTTTGATCGAGCGTTTCACTTTGGGTTGCCAGGTCGGCCACTTTAGCATTTGTCATCGTCGGTATCCTCTTGGCCGCAAAGGTGCGGCCATACTTGTCTGGTCGTTGCAGCGCTTAGCAGCCACAAACGGGGGGGAACATAAGGAGGAAAAAGGCGGTGCGCGGGATGTAGCGCAATGGGGTGCCTGTCGGCAATTCCCTGCGTAGACCCTTGCAAATAAGAGACGGGTGGCCGCACCACCCTTGAAATTCAGATTAGATCTGCGTCAGGCGTCATACACCAGCGAAGCCATATCATGGCCATAAGAGTAAAGGAGATCGAACAGCTCTTCGAGCTGCGCCCCGTTTTTCTGCAGGGGATATAGTGGGTGTCCGGTTTCTGAAATCATCAGTTCGGGGTATTGGCCCTCTGGCCGCATGTGCAGCATGCCAGCGACCGGTTCCCCCATGCCCGGAGGGATCGCGTTGGACAGCCAAGCCGGGCAATTGCTAAGCGTTTCAGTTTCACGCAGCTCAAACAGGTCCATATAGGAGTCAAAGTTTTCACGGCTGACACTGGCCCAGGTGCCAAGAACAAACTCTTCCTCATCGCCGCCAATCAATGGCACAGCAAGTACGCAGCGCAGGAAATGAAGGTCGCCAATACGACAGAAGTCATCTGTTAGCACATCGCCACGTTCGGCAATGATGGCTGTGTTATCTTGTTGAGGCATGTCCTCAGGGCACATGTCCGGACGATCGCAGGCCAGGCTGAGCAATTGTGCAAAGGTGGCGCCACAGCAGCGACACTGGCGTGATGACGTCAACATACGGGCGAGGTGCGCGTCCAATGGGCGGGCCTTTCACATGGGCAAAGTAAAAGGCGCTGACCAAACGGACAGCGCCTCCAATACTGGATGATTCGAGCCTATACTCCGCTGAGGCTCAAATATCAATTTTTGCCGACCTCAGATCCTCAATGTAAGCAGTTAGTCGCTTGTGTTTGAGGAGCCCTAGCGATGATCGTGCTACCCGTTTGTTGCTAGTTTGGCGCCGTTCCAGGACTCTCCAGCGACCGGTGCGGCCCCCATTTTTTCGCTAACGCGATTGCTGTTTTCCAGTGATTCCAGATAGCTGTCGCTCACACTGCCGGTTAGATAGTTGCCGTCAAAACAGGAGCAATCGAACTGTTGGATGTCCTTGTTGCCCTCTTTCGCGGCCCAAATCAGATCTTCTAGTTTTTGATAGATGAGAGCGTCAGTGCCAAGTTCCAGTTGGATCTCTTCAATTGAGCGATTGTCGGCCACCAGTTCACGTTTCGTCGGCATGTCTATTCCATAGACATTGGGGAACTTCACGGGTGGCGATGCACTGGCCACATAGACTTTTTTGGCTCCGGCATCGCGGCACATCTGAACGATCTTTTTGATCGTGTTGCCCCGCACGATGGAATCGTCGATCAACAGGATGTTGAGCCCCTTCATCTCCAATGGGATAGCATTCAGCTTGCGGCGGACAGATTTCTGGCGTTCGGCCTGGCCGGGCATGATGAACGTACGTCCAATATAGCGGTTCTTGACCAGACCTTCGCGGTAGCGGATGCCGGTGGCGTTGGCCACTTCCAGCGCGACGGGACGAGCTGAATCCGGAACCGGGATAATGCTGTCGATCTCAAGATTTGCGTCTTGAATTTGCTTGGCCAGGGTCTGGCCCATCCGCAGCTGGGTTTTATAAACGGAGATCCCATCCAACATGGAATCGGGGCGTGCCAGATAGACATATTCGAAAATACAGGGGGTCAGCTTCCCCTCAACTGCCTGAAAACTGTGCATATTGCCGTCGAGATCAATCAAGATGGCTTCGCCCGGAGCCACATCACGCAGCTTTTCAAATTCATTGATGCCAAAGGCCACGTCTTCAGAAGCGAAGGCATAGTCATGCTCGCCATTTTCGTTTGTTCGCTGAGCAACCGAGAGTGGGCGGATGCCATGTGGGTCACGAAAGGCCAGCATACCGACGCCAGCGATCAGGGTGATAACCGAATAGGCGCCCTGTATGCGTTCCATTGTCATTTTGACCCCGGCAAACAGATTGCGCTTGGGATCCGCGGTGCCGTTGACCTTGATGCTATCGGAAATTTTGTCTGCCAGGACATTCAGCAGAATTTCGGAATCCGAAGTGGTGCGCAGATGACGGCTATACTTGGCAATGATCTTTTCACGCTGTTCCGTGGTATTTGTGATGTTGCCGTTGTGGACAAGATAGATACCGTAGGGCGCGTTGACAAAGAAGGGCTGTGCCTCGGAGGCATTTAGCGAGCCAGCTGTAGGATACCGGACGTGACCAATACCAACTTTGCCAGTCAGGACTTTGGCGTCGTCCGCATCGAAGACATCCTTGACCAGACCAGTGGCCTTTTGTTCGCGAAAGTTTTCGCCGGTATAGGTCACGATACCAGAGGCATCTTGACCACGATGCTGCAACATCAGCAAACCGTCATAAATTTCTGCAAAGACCTCATCGGTCCGGCTTGCTATCCCCAAAATCCCACACATTCAGTGGCTCCACTTTCACATTGCGTGTTTCGTCAGCTGAGCATGCTCAGTCGTGTTGTCATTGATCGTGTCTGGTGACAGTGCGACGATCATCGTAACCCTTTCGGTGATCGATAGCCTCGGTCTCCCCAAAAGCCAAACGCGACACCATTGGTATTATCAATCGCTCCAAACAAGACGAAGCCATCGCAACTGTGGTGCGATTTCTTTTTCGTATCGGAGGGAACTGGTGTCATCTTCGGCATCGGCAAGGCGGGTGGCTTCGAATCCGTTTGGGACGTTGGCCCCGACATAGAGGCTTAGACCTCGGTTGTCATCAAAGGATCACATGTATTGGATGTATCATTTGCCGCAGGTCCTGGAATGAGGCTGCGTGAAGGGGGTTGGGGGATGGGATCCTGCGGTCTGGAACACAGGAGACGGCAAAGAAAAGGCCCGCACTAAGCGGGCCGTGAGTCGGGGAGAATAAGGGAGTTAAGCGGCGAGGGGCGCCAGAACTTTGTCCAGAGGGCTTGGTTCAGGTGCGGACACTGGATCCATACCTGTCAGGGCCAGAGCGCGACCATCTTCACTGGCCAGAATTTGGCGCGTTTCGGCGAATGACAATTTGCGGAACGCTGAGTCGAGAGTGCTGCCGGGGGCCTGCAACAGCATGCCGCTTTCAGCCCAGATCAGCTCTTCTTCTGCAAAGCTCAGGTGGATACGGGCCAGACGCTCTGGCATCGCAGGTGTGATTCCTTTGTAGCCAACCAGCGAGATTAGTTTGGTCATCACCAGGGCGACATCAAACAGACGCTCGGCGGCATCCAGTTCCAAGGCTACCATTTGGTCGGAAGGCAGCATCAGATCGACGTCATTGCCAAGAGCACCAGCAGGAACGTGTACAAGGGTAGTCATGCGTGGAACAGAATGATTGATCGATTTCACTTCCTGACAGCCGCCATCAAAAGTGTAGATGCTATCGCCGGGTTTCACGTCCCGCATTTGAACAAAACCGCGATCGGTTTCAACCAGAGTGTCAGGCAGAAAGCCGCCAGCCTGGGGCCGGGGGCGGCGAACAGCGGGTGCAACAGGCTTGGATACCGGGAATTCCATCAGCAGGTTCACCGACTGGAAGTCTGCGAAAGAGTTGAAGTGGTCCAGTAGCATGTTGTCGTTCCTTCTGGTCGATAGTGCCTGACGTTCTGTCTGACCCTACATGGCCAGCGAAATTGGCCCTAAATGAGGCACAGATGGGGCCGATTGCTGTTTTGGTTTCTTTTTTGGGGAAAAAGAGCCCTTTTTGCCCCGGATTGTTAACTATTCGAGCAACCAGAGAGAGAATCTGTTAACTTTTTGCGATTTGCTCAGCTTGCGAGTCGAAAGGGCAAGAGGAATGATTCTCGTTCGTTAACAATTGGTTAATGCAATAAGTTTGCGTTAACTGCAGGTGGAATATACGGCAGAAAATAAGGGCTGAATTATGAAGGGCGCACAAAAAAGGGCGCCCATTGGGCGCCCTGTCACCACGAGGGTGTGATTTACTGTTGGCAGTTGCCGATCAGCTGTTCGTACTGCTGGGTGACCCAACCCAGTGCCTGCTCGGGGTCGCGGTTTTCAATTTTGGTGATCATGCGTTCGAACACCACCGCTGAGCGGCTGTTGTCAACCATTGCAAAACTCTGCCCGGTCATCACGACATTGTAGAGAAAGAAGCCGATGGCAACCAAGAGAATGCCTCGCAGCACTCCGAAGAAGAAACCGACACCCTGATCCAATCCGCCAAGTGCCGAGCGCTGAACCATTGAAGAGAACAGGGGGGTGAAGAACGAAACAACAATCAGAGCCAGCGCAAAGACCGCTGCAAAGGCGGCGATGATTGAGAGTTCGCAACTGTCTGAGATGAATTCTCCGACAACAGGGATTTCCCCCATCAGGGGTTCGACCTGCGGCGCAAAGACAAAGGCCAACACTGCGGCGGCAATCCAGCCAGCGATGGCCATTGCTTCGCGGGCAAAGCCGCGTGCATAGGCCAGTAATGCCGATACTACTATAATTAGGGCCACGACCCCGTCGATAATGGTGAAACCGTCCATGTCCCTCGCCCGTTACTCTGCGCTTTTTAAATTTGTGCGACCTTAGCCGGCCCCAAAGAAATCGCCAACAAATCCCGTCAAGTCGGTTACCCGGCGTAAACCTATACCTTTGATCGAGACGGATTTACCACCGCTTGGAGCTATAGCGGCGGTAAAACCAAGTTTCTGCGCCTCTTTCAACCGGTTTTCTGTCTGTGGGGCGGGTCTGAGGGCACCAGACAGAGAGATTTCACCAAATATTGCAGTATCTGCGGGCAAAGCAGTGTCTTCTCGCGCACTGAGCAAGGCCGCAGCAACAGCCAGGTCGGCGGCAGGTTCGGAAATTTTCATTCCCCCTGCCACGTTCAAATAAACGTCAAGTCCGGCAAAGGGAATCCCGCAGCGGGCTTCGAGCACTGCAAGAATCATTGCCAGACGTCCGCCATCCCAACCGACAACTGTGCGGCGGGGTTGCGAGTGAGGTGAAGGGGCGACCAGCGCCTGCATTTCAACCAGCACGGGGCGAGTGCCTTCAATGCCGGCAAAAACCACTGAACCGGGACTGGGTTCGCCGCGTTCAGACAGAAACAGGGCAGAGGGGTTGGTGACTTCGGAAAGGCCTCGACCTGTCATTTCGAAGACACCGATCTCATCTGCCGGACCAAAGCGGTTTTTCACGGCGCGTAAGATCCGGAACTGGTGGCCGCGCTCGCCTTCGAAATACAGCACCGTGTCAACCATATGTTCTACCACGCGGGGGCCGGCAATCTGGCCGTCTTTGGTGACGTGGCCAACCATGACGATTGAGACGTTGTTGCGTTTGGCAAAACTGGTCAACTCATGTGCGGCTGAGCGGACCTGACTGACAGAGCCGGGGGCGGAATCGACTGTATCGATCCACATGGTCTGGATGGAATCGATGATCACCAGCTGCGGCTTTTCAGCTTCCAGCGTGGTGAGGATGTCGCGCAGGTTGGTTTCTGCGGCCAGTTTTACCGGAGCCTGTGCCAGGCCAAGTCGCTGGGCGCGCATGCGGACCTGCGCGGTGGCTTCTTCGCCACTGACGTAGATGGTTTTTACACCGGAATGGGCAAACTGGGCCGCAGCCTGTAGCAAAAGTGTGGATTTACCAATGCCGGGGTCACCGCCAACTAATATGGCAGATCCCGCGACCAACCCGCCACCAAGAACCCGGTCCAGCTCGCCCACACCACAGAGGGTGCGGGGCGGCGGGGTGTCTTTGGTTGCCAGGTCGCTGAGAACGATAGTGTTGCCACGGGTGTTGCCCAGTGATTTTTTACCCGGCCCTGTCGACAGTGCCGCGGTTTGCGAGATGGAATTCCATTCGCCACAGCCCTCGCAGCGGCCCGACCATTTCGAGAAGCTGGCGTTGCAGGCGGAACAGGAGAAAGATTTTGATTTAGCCATGTCGGCTTTGTGCCTGATGTTCAGGGTTTGTTCAAGCTGTTCTCGCGGTACTCCCGCGCCTTTGCAGGCTTGGGCGTGGCGCCGCTACGCGGCGTGAAGGGTTTGGCTGGGGAAGCGGTTCAGGGGCAGGTTGCCCTGAACGCGCCAGTGCAAGTGTGAGGCAGGTCTGCGCCGCCTCAATGATCTGTGACCTTGCTGCGCAAGGCGGCCTGCGGCCGTCATTGACCCGGCGCAGACCTGCGTTGTTTTTCGGTGATCATGCCCAGGGTGATGGAGGCAAGGATGCAGGCGGTGAACATGTAGAGGCCCCAGGCGACCTCGATGGTGACGTAGCCGATGCCCTTGGCCAGGGTGATGTAAAGCGCGATCAGAAAAACATCAGCCATGGCGAGTTTTCCGAGGATGTGCAGCACAGGTTGGGCGCGGGGATCAAGCAGGTTCCATTGGACCAGAGCCAGACCGATGGTTTTCAGATAGGGGGCGAAGATGGCAAAGGTGGTGACGACAAGGGCAAGAATGACATCGCTGCGCCAGAGGCTTTGTAATCCGGTGATGACGCTGATCTCGCTGAGGCCGAAGAGAGGCAGCAGGCCAGCATGCATCAAAGGGGCGAACCAAGCGACAGGGTAGAGGATCAGTAGCGAGAGGGTGAGCAGACGGATGAGCATGCGTGGCAAATTCCTAGATTCTTCATTCTGAAAGACTTGGGGGTTCTGGTACGGAATGGAAGAGGGGAAAGTTTTGTTGGGTTTCCCGGTTAGTGCATGAAGGCGCCAGGGCTGATCAGGACATGTGGGGCAGGCGACAGAACCCAGAACGTGATGGCGAGGATCAGGAGGATGCCACGGCCGTGGTCCCGATTCCAGCGCAGGCGGGCGAGGAGAGAGAGCGTTGCGGTGGCTAAATAGAGCGCCATGAAATAGGCCTGAAAATCGGCGCTGAGCTGGTCGTAGGTGAACATGTGCGAGATTATGTCGATGTCAAATCGCAGCTCCCACAGGATGGAGAGGGCAGAGAGCAGGCTGGTAATCAGGAGGAGGCTGCCGAGAGGGCGGTTTTGTTTCAGGACAGGGAAGCTGGCGAGGAAAGAGAAGAGGATTGCCAGCGGCAGGCAGAGGAACATCAGGAGGATGAGGATCATTTTGGGTAAAGTCCTTGTTGGGTTTATTTAGGCTCTTGGATCGGGTCGCTTGCGGCCCGGCCCCCGCCTTACCTTCGCCCCGGGAAGGCGGGGGCCTAAGGTGAGTTGTCGCCGGTATTACTGAGGTTTCTAGACAGGCCAGGGAGTGGCAAGAGACCGCGCCCATCAATTTCTAGATAGCGCGAGCAACGGCAGGCCTAACATCCAAAACCACAGTGCAAAGGTAATCAGCGCAACTCGTGTATCGAAGCGGACCATGCGCCATAAGTGGTATTTGCGGCCGAGGATGGTGAGATTGGGGTCGTGATACCGTCGTTGACGATCAGACGAGATAGGTGCTTTGGATAAGAGTTGTCTCTGGCTTAAACCGGTTATGACGAAAATGGAGATCCAAAACAAAAGGGGCAGGCCTGCGAGGCCGAATTCCCCACCGTTTACGGCGGCCCTTCCAATTGTGAAGACTAAGAAACAAAAGGCACCCAAGACCGTTCTGTTCAACAGGCGGTCTTGTAGATTTTGGTCGACAGAACTGCCATGTTGACCAAGCCATTTCTTAGAGGTTGGTAATCTCAGGGTATGGTTCGAAACGATGGTACATGCAATCAAGTACAAGATTGGCACAAAAACGACCGAAATCCAAAAGACGTTCACCGTACCGCCTCAATCGGCCCCTCAGCTCTACCATGAATAAACTGATCCAGATAGGGATCGCCCGAGGCATCCATGTCGGCCACCGGGCCGGTCCATTGGATAACACCGTCGTGCAGCATCGCAACATTGTCGGCGATGGCGCGCACAGAGGACATGTCGTGGGTGATGGTCATGGCGGTGGCGCCCATTTCGACCACGATCTCGCGGATCAGGTCGTTGATGACGCCGGACATGATCGGGTCTAGCCCGGTGGTGGGCTCGTCGAAAAAGATGATCTCGGGCTCGGCGGCGATGGCGCGTGCGAGGCCGACGCGTTTTTGCATACCACCTGACAGCTCGGCGGGCAGGCGGTCGGCAACGTCGGCCTTCAGGCCAACACGGCGCAGTTTTTCGATGGCGATTTCCCGGGCCTCGTCCACCGGGCGTTTCAGGGTGCCGCGTAGCAGGCGGAAGGCGACGTTCTGCCAGACGGGGAGCGAGTCAAACAGCGCTCCGCCCTGGAACAACATACCAAAACGGGCCAGGAAGGCATCGCGGTCGCCACTGTCTGAAGGCTTGCCATCGACCAGGATGGTGCCCGAATCTGGTTCGATCAAGCCAAGGACAGATTTCAGGGCGACCGATTTACCGGTGCCGGAGCCGCCGATGATCACCATCGAGGTGCCCTTGGGGATGTGAAGCTCCATACCGCGCAGCACGCGGTTGTCGCCAAAGGCCTTGTGGACGTTTTGCATGCGGATCATAGCGAGAAAAACACCCCAGTCAGAACAAAGTTGGCGGCGAGGATCAGGATGGCAGCGGCCTCGACCGAAGACTTGGTGGCGGCACCCACGCCTTGGGCACCACGGCCCGATTGCATGCCGTAGTAACAGCCCATGGTGGCAGCGATGCCGCCAAAGGCGCAGCCTTTGACCAAGCTAGAGACCACATCCTTAAGCTCGAGGAAGTCGACAGTATTTTTGATATAGGCAGCGGGGTTGAAGCCGAGGTTCTGGGTGGCGACCACATAGCCGCCGGCGATGCCGATGATGTCGCCAACAGCAACCAGCAGCGGCACGGTGATCAGGGCGGCGGCAACGCGGGGGGCCACCAGATACTTCATCGGATGTGTCGACAGGGTAACCAGCGCGTCAATCTGCTCGGTCACCTTCATGGTGGCGATTTCAGCGGCGATGGAGGAGGTGACGCGGGCGGCGATCATCAGGCCAACCAGCACAGGGCCAAGCTCGCGCACGATACCGATGGCGACGATCTGCGGCACCACGGCCTCGGCATTAAAACGGGCACCGCCGGAGTAGATTTGCAGCGCAAGCGCGCCGCCAGTGAAGACGGCGGTGAGGCCGACAACTGGGAGTGAGAGCCAGCCAACATTCAGCAAGGCGGAGAAAAACTCGCGCGGGTAGAAGGGCGGGCGCAGCATATGGGTGAGGGTGCTGACGGCAAACAAGGACAGGCGGCCGAGGGCGGCAAGCGCGGTCAGGACGACGCGGCCGAGGTGGGCCAGAAGGCTGAGTGGGTTCATCCGGAATAGCTCCGGGCATAGCGATGGCCAAGAGAGGTAAGGATTTCGTAGCCGATGGTGCCAGCTGCATCAGCGATCTTGTCCACGGTTTGGTGGGCGTTGATCAGGCTCAGGCTTTCGGGGTCGGCAGGTAGATCGGTGACATCAAGGGTGATCAGGTCCATGGATACGCGGCCAACAACTGGGCAAGCCATGTCATTCGCATAGGCGCTGATACCTGCGCCCATCGCGCGGATCAGCCCGTCGGCATATCCGGCAGCAACGGTTGCAATACGAGACGGACGCCGTGCAATCCAAGCATTGCCGTAGCCGACGCTTTCACCGGGCAGTACATCACGGATCTGGATGACGGGCAGATCCAAAGAGATTACCGGTATTGCATCCCTAAAAGGTAGCCCGCCATACAGACCAATACCCGGACGGCAGAGGTCAAAATGATATTCCGGCCCCAAGAGAATACCGCCGGTCGCAGCGAGGGAACGAGGGATATCCACGCCCTCGGTCATTTCGCGAAAAGTCTTGAGCTGCAGCGCATTCATCGCATGGTCTGGCTCGTCAGCACAGGCGAGGTGGGACATAATCAGTACCGGATTTTGCCCCAGGGAAATGTCTCGCAAAGCGGCCCATTCAGCGGGCTCCATGCCAAGCCTGTTCATGCCACTGTCGAGTTGGACGCCAAATTTGTGCCCCGGCAGGCTTTCAAAATGACGCAGCATCTGGTCGACTGAATTGAGCATGGGGGTCAGGTCGAAATCCTGCAGCAACTTGGTGTCACCGGCCATATGGCCAGAGAATACTGAAATACCCAGATCCGGGCCAAGGGCGCGGCGCAGGGCGACACCTTCTTCTGCAATTGCTACAAAGAAATTGCGTGCTCCGGCTCGGGCCAGGGCCTGCCCAACGCGTGCAACGTCCAACCCATAGCCGTTGGCCTTGACCACGGCCGCAGTTTCACCTGCGCTGAGGGCATCGAGGTTGCGCCAGTTGGAGGCCAGGGCGTCCAGATCGATCGATAGTTTTGCTGTGCTCATGGGGTGTTCATGACATGCGCGGGGCAGGGGTCAAGAGGGGAATAGCTGCCGGGATTAGTTTGCTGTGCTCAGTTGCGCTGACGCGGTACTCTGCTTCAGTTCGTCTGGTGACTACTGGGCCGTGGGTTGCGGCATGGAATGCCACCAAATGCGGACTGCCGTCGCCAGCCCCTGATCGTCGAATTCCGCCAGCAGGGTTCCGTCCAGTTCCATTCTGGGTAACGGGTCGCCCGGGTGACGGTCAGGTAGGCCTGTTCCTGTTGACGATGCCCAGATTTGAAACAACTCTTCGCTGGTGACCTGATAAGTTACGTTCCAATGCGCAACGCCCCCATTTTCGGTAGCGCCCAGTACCTTATAAGAGAGGGATATGTCATCCTGAAGTAGGATACGCTCCCAATAGGCAGCGAGCTCTTGTGGGCCGGATTGCACCTGAAAGGGCGTATTGTGATACAGGCCGTCTGGAGTGAACAGAGCTGCAAATCCGGCAGGATCTTTTGCTTCCCAGACCCGCTTGTATGCGGCCATAAAAATATGAATGCTCATTTTGAAATCCCCAGCAAAAAACACAGTTGTGCAGGGGAGAGTGCGAAGGTCAAGCTGCGCCAGCCCCCTGAGCCAATTTCTTCACCGGGTCAGGGAACTGTTTTAACGACGGGAGCTAGTACTCGTCTTCACGGGGGCCGTTTTGCCAGGCCTTGGCAAGGTTGCCAAAGCGGGTGAATTGCGCTTCGAAGCTCAGTTCAACGATACCAATGGGACCGTGGCGCTGTTTGCCGACAACAACTTCTGCCCTTGCATGCAGCCGCTCCATGGCTGCTTTCCACTCTTCCATTTTCTGGATGTCGTCTTCGCCGGGTTTCTCACGTTCTTTGTAGTATTCTTCTCGGTAAACAAACATCACCACGTCGGCATCCTGCTCGATTGAGCCGGATTCACGAAGGTCGGACAGCTGTGGTCGTTTGTCCTCACGCTGTTCGACCTGGCGTGACAACTGGGACAGGGCGACAACAGGAATCTGCAGTTCCTTGGCGATGGCCTTCATCCCCATCGAAATTTCGCCAATTTCGTTGACCCGGTTTTCAGACGTACCTCGGCAAAGCTGCAGGTAGTCAATGACCAGCAGGTCCAGCCCGTGGGTTCGTTTCAGTCGGCGCGCGCGGGCAGCCAACTGCGAAATCGGCAGGGCTGGTGTGTCGTCGATGAACAGCGGGCAGCTTTCCAGCGTTTTGGCGGCCTCAACAAACTTGCGGAACTCGGCCTCAGTCATGTCACCCTGACGGATTTTGTGCGAGGAGATCTCTGACGCTTCGGCCAGGATACGCCCCGCCAGCTGTTCGGCGCTCATTTCCAGGCTGAAGAACCCAACGACGCCGCCGTCAACGGCCCCTTCGGTGCCGTCGTTTTTGATGCCACGTTTATAGGCCTTGGCGACGTTGTAGGCGATGTTGGTGGCCAGCGAGGTTTTCCCCATCGAGGGACGACCGGCGAGGATCAGCAAATCCGACGGGTGCAAGCCACCCAATTGTTTATCTAGATCAACCAGACCGGTGGAAATCCCGGCCATGCCACCGCCGCGCTGGTAGGCTTCGTTGGTGACGTTGACCGCCTCGGTTACGGCTTTGAGGAAGGACTTAAAACCGCTTTCCGTCTGGCCTTGCTCGGCCAGTTTATACAGCGATTGTTCTGCTTCGACGATTTGTTCTTTGGGTTCGGAGGCCACATCAACGCGACGGGCTTTGTCTGCAATGTCCTGACCCAATCCGATCAGCTCACGCCGGATTGCCAGATCATAAATCATCTGGGCATAGTCACGCACCGCAAAGGCCGAGATCGAGGCACCGGCCAGTTTTGCCAGATAGGCAGGGCCGCCCAGTTCCTTGAGCCCTTCGTCCTCTTCCATAAACGCCTTGAGCGTCACCGGCGAGGCCAGCGCGTTCTTGGAAATACGCGCAGCGGCAATTTCGTAGATGCGGGTGTGGACTGGGTCATAGAAATGTTCGGCGCTGATAATCGACGCAATGCGATCATAGACGTCATTGTTAGTCAGAATCGCCCCAAGTAGCTGCTGCTCGGCCTCGACCGAATGTGGCATCACGGTTTCCGGCGTGGTCTCGGGCATGGCAGGCATTTGGTCAGGCATCGGCATAGGTGGCTGAGGGCCGTCAAAAGGGGTCAGTTCGTTCATTTCTGCTCTCATCGTCTGAGCGACTATCATAGCGCCCAAGGCCAACGGGTGGCCAGATGTATGTTTCTGTGGGCAGTGTTGTGGACAACTGCTCAGGCCCACCAAACGCCAGGTGTTGGCGGCATTCAGTGTTGGTACGAAAGTCTACATGAAGTAGGAGAAAACTCAACAACCGCGATATGTTTGGTTGTCTTTGTGCTTAGCTTACGATTCGGAGGGGGTTATCCACAGATGCCTCCCTCCGGTCGCAGTCTTTTTAGGCGGATTTATGCGCGTCCTGCCAAGCGCGAGGGTCGTTGAGGAACTTTTCGACCTCGTCCAGAGTTTCAGATGTGAAGGACTCTTGGGCGCGGGCTTCGGCCAGAACATCCCACCAGGTGCACAGGTAATGTAGTTCAACCCCGTGGTCGCCCAGCTTTTTGATGGTTTCCGGGAAGATGTCATAATAGAAAATTAGCGCGGTGTGGCCACAGGTGGCACCGGTTTCACGGATCGCGTCAACGAAGCTGAGTTTGGAGCCGCCATCGGTGGTCATGTCCTCGACCAGCAGGACGCGTTCACCTTCTTTCATCACACCTTCGATGCGGGCGTTGCGGCCGTAACCCTTAGGCTTTTTGCGCACATAGGTCATCGGCAAGGCCATCCGTTCAGCAACCAATGCGCCAAAAGGAATGCCCGCTGTTTCGCCGCCAGCGATGTTGTCAAAGGCTTCGAAACCGGCATTACGCATGACGGTGATGGTCAGGAAATCCATCAGGGTTGAGCGGATACGCGGGAAGGAAATCAGCTTGCGACAATCCACATATGAAGGCGAGGGAAGGCCCGACGCCAGTGTGAATGGGTTTTCGGAGTTGAAATCAACCGCACCAATTTCCAGCAGCATACGGGCTGACAAACGGGCGATTTCTTCGCGTGAAGGGTAAGCGCTGGGGATCATGGGGTGTCCTATCTATCTGGCCCCGGAATCGTAAATTCCGGGGTCTGTTTTCGTCGCGGCAAACGGGGTTAGGTGTCAACGGTCCAGAACACATCAAAACCTGGATCAAACACGGTCACTGGCCCGTCTTCGGTTTCAATTTTTGTTGGAAAGCTGGCCGGTGCATCCTGTTTGGTCAGTGTCATGCTGCCAGCGTTGACTGGAAGGTGATAAAACGCCGGGCCATTGCGCGAGACAAAGTTTTCCAACGTGCTTAGGGCGCCATCTTCCTCAAACACGTGCGCCAGCAACGGCATGGTGTTGGTGGCTGTAAAGCAACCAGCGCAGCCACAGGCGCTTTCTTTGTTGGGATCGGTGTGTGGCGCAGAGTCTGTGCCCAAGAAAAACCGAGCATCCCCCGAGGTGGCTGCTGCACGCAGAGCAAGGCGATGGCTTTCACGTTTGGCCACTGGTAGGCAGTAATAATGTGGCTTAATGCCACCAACCAACAGATGGTTCCGGTTGATGATCAGGTGGTGAGTGGTGATGGTGGCCCCCAGATCCGCGGCTTGGGATTTTACATAGTCCACCCCATTTGAGGTGGTAATATGTTCCATAACCACGCGCAGTCCCGGTGTGGCACGTCGGATCGGATCGAGCACCCGGTCGATAAACACCGCCTCACGGTCAAAAATATCGATGTCCTGGTCTGTAACTTCGCCATGAACACAGAGGGGCAGGCCAATCTCAGCCATTTTTTCCAGTACAGCGCGCACCTTGTTGAAATCACCAACGCCGCTCGCGGAATTGGTGGTGGCCCCCGCTGGGTACAGCTTTACCGCCTTGATCAACCCACTGTTATGCGCGGCGGCAACATCCTCTGGATCTGTGTCTTCGGTCAGATAGAGGGTCATAAGTGGCTCAAACGCCATTCCCTCGGGCAGCGCAGACAAAATGCGATCTCTGTAGGCTGCGGCCTGTGCGCTGGTTACCACTGGTGGCACCAGATTGGGCATGATGATGGCTCGGTCAAAATGACGGGCGGTTTCAGGCAGGACAGCCTTCAACATTGCGCTGTCGCGCAGGTGCAGGTGCCAGTCGTCGGGGCGGGCAATTGTAAGGCTCTGAGTCATGGCGCCGCCCTAACACAGGAACCCATCTAGGGAAAGTGCAACCCGGCGACTGTTAGTGTTCTTGAGGCATCGAAAACTCACCTGCTGCTGCCCGTTCTTCCAACTGTTGATAGCGGCGTCGGAATCGCGGTGCTCGCATGCGTTCTGCAACGTTGCGGCACAGCAGGGCCATCAGATATGGGCGATCCTGCTCATCAAGCTTGGCGACCATCCGGCGTAGATAGGCCATGTTTTTGCGCCGGGCTCTGTAAAGTTGCCAGAACCGTTGAGCTGTCAGTTTTCCAGCCCCGGCAAGAGACAGAATAGGGTAGAGGGCTTCCATCTCTATGAGCCGTGTTTGTAGCGTGTCGCCCATATCTGGCAGTCTCAAACGGGTCACGTTTGAGCGGGTAAACAGGGTCGCATGCATGGCGTCCAATTGCTCGCGTGGGTCGTAAAGAACAAAGGCGTGGTCTGCCGCATCCAGCATTTCAGGCGCATAACCATAGCGGTCAGTGAATGAAGTGTTGCGCATTTCAACAAACCGATCGTCCCATTCCGACATCTGCGGGTCTAGTGTGGCTTGTGGTTGAATCGCGACAACAGTGGCACCTGGGGCAGCCACCGAGAACGCTGCAGCAGAATATCCACATGGACCTGCACCATAGAATACCACTTTTTCGAACTCTTCAAAGAATCCATCATCGATCAATTGATCAAAGAAACCGTAGACCCGTTCCTCACGGAACCAAGTGTCACCGTCAGAAACCAGACATAGGTGGGACCAGCCCAAATTACGAACCAAGTCAAACCCAAGGGGTTGGGCCTGTTCCGACAGGTTCTGGATACCCTGGATGGTTTCGAATGTGACGAGAAGAGTATTGTCCTGGTCGATAAACGTGGCAAAATGCCGATCTCCCAAAGACTGGTACATACCATGTTGTTCAGCCAGCGCAGCCATACGTTGGCGCCACTGCTCTGGCGGCAACCCAGCCAGGCTCTCTTCCAGGTTTTCCAGTCCATCCTGCATAACGCGATCCTCACAGCCCAGCCACGATGCGGGCTGGTTAATCAGATTCATCTCTAAGCGCAAATTGCGGCCAAAATGGGAAGAACTCGTGCAAGTTTTCCGGCTAACCCGACGTGTTGCTAGTGTCGGCCTTGCGGCCCTGCATGGCAAAATCTGTCAAAATGCGCGCAGCGGCAGGCGAAACAGGCCGTGATGGTGGGGCCATTATCAGCCGGGAGAACAGAGCGCGAAAATACTCGTCCTGCATCAAGGTGCGAAACCGGCTATGTCGCCAATTTACAGCCTGTTCGTGGAGCTCGGACAGCTTTGCGTCTTTCTTTAACTCATCCAGAGTAACCGCTGATTGCTGCCGATAGCGCGAAATACTGGTGTCAGTGTCGGTGTTAAAGTTCCGCTCAACCCAGTAGTCCATTCCCAATGGCAGGTCCGAGCGATTGACCCGACCCCGGTCGGCCTTCACCACATAGCTTTCCATCGCACCAAGGGCATAGTGGTTCAACTGTGCCAATTTGAAGTTTGGGCGCCCATAATCGGAAAACAGCCGCTTTGTTTTAAAGTCCGGCCCAAGTTCGCGCCCTTCACAATCAAACCAGCGGCAGTTTTTTAGGCGGGTTTGATCCGGGCTGCGCGGCCGATGTATGCCAACTTTTCTGTAGGTACCGTTGTTTCGGTAGAGGGTTTTAAACATGGCGGCGCGCCAGGGCCAGTGAATGACCTCGGGTGCGCAGCGCGTGAACTGGGACGCCACAGACCTGTCTGAATAGCGAACCTGATCATTGCTGCCAAACAACCGCCAGGTCAGGGTAATGGCGTCGGCTTCGGGTAGAGCATCAAGCAGGCATTGCAGGGTGCCATCACCGGTGTGAATATTGACAAATTCGTCAATGTCCAGCGCAAGGATCCAATCCGCTTGCTGGACCAGAGGATGTTTACTGGCTGTTTTGAAGGCGGTGAATTGGATGCCGCGTTGGTCATACTGCCCGTCATTGCGCACATGGGTTAGATGCCCCATGTCTTGAAGACGGTCCAACATGGTGTCGGTGCCGTCCTGGCAATTGTTGGAAAACACAAGAAAATCCGTGAACCCGACAGCGCGGTGATGGGCCAGCCACTCTAGCAAAAAAGCGGCTTCGTTGCGGAGGGTCAAAATGGCAAGGTATCGCATGGATCACTCATCTGGGCGGGCTTGCCGGGCTGGAAAACTTGCAATGTCATCGCATTGCAAAGCTGAGGCGTCAATTGTCGTGCTGATCAGCTGCTGATCATAGACTGTAGTGTTGCGCATAAGACCAAAGTGCCGGCACGCGGCGCTTGACCGCAGTGCAGACACGTGGCCTGTTCATCTGAGAACAGGAGAGACAGCAATGATGCAGGCACAATCCATAGATCAGGTCCAAGCAATGCTGACTGAACAGGGCTATGTCTGCGGGCGCGCACTGGCGACGGTGGTGTTTCTGTCGCTGCGGCTGGGGCGTCCTCTGTTTCTTGAGGGTGAGGCCGGTGTTGGGAAAACTGAAATTGCCAAGGCGCTGGCGGCTGGACTGAACCGCCGCTTGATCCGGTTACAGTGTTATGAAGGTCTCGATGCGTCCTCGGCGGTCTATGAATGGAATTTTCCTGCCCAGATGGTGGCGATCCGCACCGCCGAAGCCGCAGGCGGTGCCAACCGGGGTGACTTGCAGGCAGAACTGTTCTCGGATGAGTTCCTGATCGAGCGCCCGCTGTTGCAAGCTATGCGCCCGGACGAAACCGGCTCTCCGGTGTTGCTGATCGATGAATTGGATCGCACCGATGAGCCGTTTGAGGCGTTCCTGCTGGAAGCTCTGTCTGACTTTCAGGTGACGATACCCGAACTGGGCACCATAAAAGCCCCTGAACCGCCTATTGTGATCCTGACCTCGAACCGCACGCGCGAAGTGCACGATGCCCTGAAGCGCCGCTGCCTGTACCATTGGGTGGATTATCCTGATTTTGCGCGGGAGGTTGCAATTCTGCAGTCCCGCGCACCAGAGGCCAGCGCCCAGCTGAGCCGTGAGGTGGTGGCTTTTGTGCAGGCCCTGCGCACCGAGGACTTGTTCAAAAAACCCGGCGTTGCAGAAACTATTGACTGGGCCAATTGCCTGCTGGCGCTGGATGTGATTGATCTGTCGCCAGAGGTGATTTCCGACACTTTAGGCGCAATTCTCAAATATCAGGACGATATAACCAAACTGCAGGGAACCGAGGCGAAACGGATCCTAGATCAGGCTAGAGCCAGCCTGGAGGTGGTCTGATCCTTCATCTAGCTGAAAATATCCCGGGGGTACGGGGGCTGACCCCCGTGGGTGAAGATGCCTGAACTCCCCCCACTCAACCTACCCGACGAGCCAAGGCTAGCGCAAAACATCACCCACTTTGCCCGTGCGCTGCGCAAGGCAGGGTTACCGATCGGGTCGGGGCGGCTGATTGATGCAGTGCAGGCGGTGGCGGCGACTGGATTTACTTCACGCCATGATTTCTATTGGGCCTTGCACGCATGTTTTGTCACCAAACCCGAACATCGGGAGGTGTTCGGCCAGGTCTTCCGCCTTTACTGGCGCGATCCACGATTTCTGGAACATATGATGGCAATGTTGCTGCCTTCTGTGCGTGGGACACAGGAAGAAACGCCCGCCAAACCGGGTGAAAAACGCGCGGCAGAGGCCTTGTTGGACGGTACGCAACCAGATCCCGAAAACATCGCAAACGAAGAGGGCACAGAGGTCGAATTTGACGCCACGCTCACCATGTCAGCCGAGGAACGCCTGCGCACCTTGGATTTTGAACAGATGAGCACGGATGAGGTTGCTCGTGCCAAACGCATTTTGTCGCAACTCAGGCTGCCGGTGCAGCCCATCCAATCACGCCGTTTGATGGCGGCACCGCGTGGCCCCAAACCAGATTGGCGGCGTACCCTACGAGAGGCAGCCCGCCACGGCGGGGAGATCCGGACGATGGCGCGGGCCAAACGGCGGGTACGGTGGCCCAATCTTGTGGTGATCTGTGATATCTCCGGCTCGATGAGCCAGTACAGCCGCATTGTTCTGCATTTCCTGCATGCGGTGTCGAACGCTAAGGGGGCTGGCTGGGCCAAAGTTCATGGCTTTACCTTTGGCACCCGTTTGACCAATATCACCCGCCATTTGGCGCAACGGGATGTAGATGCCGCGCTGGCGGCTGCCGGGGCAGAGGCGCAGGATTGGGAAGGCGGCACCCGGATTGGCGAATGTCTGCATGAATTCAACCGCGATTGGTCGCGCCGGGTTATGGGGCAGGGCGCTGTGGTCCTGCTTATCACCGACGGGCTGGACCGTGATGATCCTGATGCTCTGGCGGATGAAATGCAGCGGTTGCAATTATCCGCCCGCCGCCTGATTTGGCTTAATCCGCTACTGCGCTGGGAGGGATTTGCCCCGAAAGCGCAAGGGATTCGGGCTATGTTGCCTTATGTGGACAGCTTTCGGGCTGGCCACTCGATTGCCTCGCTAGAAGACTTGGCCAAGGTGATTTCAGACCCCGGCGATAAAGGAGAAAAGGCGCGTTTGATGTCTCTTTTGTAAGGTGGATAAGGACGCAAATCTTTGAGATGTAAATTGCTCTTGAAGGCAGGCAAATAGACCGGAGGTTCTGAACGTCGTGAAAAGCCTTGCTAAATATGAATTTAGAAGATTTGACTGGCCACTTCTATATGCGACTTTGCGGGGGCAGTGGCCAGAGGCTGAAGTGAGCATAGTCGCGACCGGAGGATAGTATGACACAAGCAGAAAACCGCTTTGAGAACGCGCCGGAAACCGCGCTTGACTGGTATCGTGCTGGGCAAGGGGCAGTGTTGGCGACAGTTGTGCAAACCTGGGGGTCTGCGCCGCGGCGCACCGGTTCAATGTTGGTGATCCGCGGGGATGGACACTTTGAAGGATCCGTCTCGGGGGGCTGTGTCGAGGGCGCGGTGGTTCTTGAAGCTCAAGATGCCCTAAAGAACAAAGAGCACCGGGTGCTGGAATATGGGATCAGTGATGAGGATGCCTTTGCTGTTGGTCTGGCCTGTGGCGGCACCATAAAGGTGCTGTTAGAGCCGGTGGGATCGGCCTTGCCGCTGGATTTGCTGGAACAAATGGTTGCAGCGCGGACTGGGCGTCAGGCGCTGGTCTATGAGGTGAACCTTGAAAGTGGTGTGCGTCGATTGCTTCACAGTGGTTATCCAGACCGGATGCGGATGGATCGCTCGGGGATGGAAGAGGATGATGAAACCTTTGTGGCAGTGCATAATCCGCCCCTGCGGTTGATCTGTGTGGGGGCGGTTCATATTGCGCAGGCATTGGTGCCGATGGCGCGGATTGCGGGCTATGATCCGGTGCTGATTGACCCGCGCGAGGCCTTTGCTGCGGGCGACAGGTTTCCCGGCGAGACTATACTGGACGACTGGCCGGACGAGGCAGTGGAAAAACTAGGGTTGGATGCCCGCACTGCACTGGTCTTGCTCACCCATGATCCTAAGCTGGATGATCCGGCGCTGCAGGCGGCCTTGGCGGCAGAATGTTTCTATATTGGTGCGCTGGGCTCCAAGCGCACTCATGCGCAACGGGTCGAGAGGATGTTGGCCGCGGGGTTCAGTGACCAACAAATTGGCCGAATTCACGGCCCGATTGGTCTGGATATAGGCGCTGCCGGGCCTGCCGAAATTGCAGTTTCGATATTGGCGGAAATGACGGCGGTTTTGCGGGGTAAGGCAGAATGAAATTTGGTTCGGTGCCTTTGGCACAGGCTGAAGGCGCAATCTTGGCTCATTCGTTACGTGTGCAGAATCACAAAATCGCCAAAGGGACGACGCTGTCTGCTGCTGATTTGGCCCGCTTGGACTTGGCCGGGTTTGAAGTGGTTACAGTGGCGCGCCTAGAGCCCGGCGATATTCATGAAAATGACGCTGCGCTGACATTGGCAAAAATGCTGGTTCCTGATCCTCAAGCGCAACGGATACGGTTATCAGGCGCGGGGGCTGGACGGGTCAATCTTATCGCCGAAACCAGTGGAATTGTGCAGTTGGACCCAAAACGGCTGCAAGTGGTGAATGACGTTGATCCGATGATTTCAATCGCCACAGTTCCCGAATGGCACCGTGTGGATGCTGATGGGATGATAGCGACGATCAAGATCATTTCCTACGCGGTTCCGAGTACAGCCCTGAAAAAGGCTGGCGCCGGGGCTGGAGGTGCGCTGTCAGTGCGTGCACCAATATATGGCAGCGCAACTTTGGTCGAAACGCGGGTGAGTGCTGACATACCATCGGATAAGGGCCGGGCTGCTATAGCAGGGCGATTGCACCGAATGGGGTTGGATTTGACGCCGCGGGTGGTGGTGCCACACAAAGAGGCGGACCTGAACCAGGCAATATCCGCGGCGACAGGTGACCTTGTTCTGATACTTACCGGTTCGGCCACATCGGACCCAATGGATGTTGCGCCGCAGGCGCTGCGCCAAGCAGGCGGCGAGCTGATCCGTTTCGGCATGCCGGTAGATCCTGGCAATTTGTTGTTTTTAGGCGCTTTGGGGGACAGGCCGGTGATTGGCCTTCCGGGATGTGCGCGCTCACCTGCACTGAATGGTGCGGATTGGATTTTGGAGCGGGTGATTTGCGGAATAGAGGTGACCAGCCGTGACATAGCTGCGCTTGGAGTTGGTGGCTTGCTCAAGGAAATACCGACGCGTCCAATGCTGCGTCGCAGCGGTACCTGACAATTGGACAGGCGGAGTTGCTCCTACTTTAGTCTAGGTCTGATAAATAGTTATTTCAATATTATCAGCATCTTATGACCATTGCGTGGTGCTGTTCTGCTTTGGGGTGACCTTGGGGGCTCTCAAATCGCTTCGCAGATGACCCATCCCGTGCTTAACTCGTCCTCAGCCAACAATAATAGCTAAGGGAGGGGTTCATGGCGAAGGTCTCAATGACCGTGAACGGTAAAGCTGCGAGTGCAGATGTCGAGGGGCGTACGCTTCTTGTCTCGTTTCTGCGTGAGGAGCTGGGACTGACTGGGGTGCATGTCGGATGTGATACCAGTCAATGCGGTGCCTGTGTGGTACATGTGGATGGTAAGGCAGTGAAAAGCTGCACTATGCTGGCCCTGGAAGCCGAAGGGTCTGAGGTTGCCACCATCGAAGGTCAGGCCGCTGAAGATGGTTCGCTTAACACGATACAGGCGGCATTTCAGGAACATCACGGCTTGCAGTGCGGCTTTTGCACTCCGGGTATGGTGATGTCGGCAGCGGCGCTGTTGAAAGACAATCCTAAACCATCGGAGCAGGAAATCCGCACATATTTGGAAGGCAATCTGTGCCGCTGCACCGGTTACCACAATATCGTAAAATCGATCATGGCAGCCAGTGGGCAGGATGTATCCGCTCTGGCAGCTGAGTGACGACGCAGCGAACAATGGCACAAGGTGCGTGATGAACACGCACCCTACACAGGGCGCTTGGCACATTATGGCTTGGCCCAAATCCAGCAGAGCTGTGAGATGTAGGGTGAGTGCTTGCACGCACCACTCAGGGAGGAGATTAAAACATGCCCAAAGATAGTGGCATCGGCGCCAGCCCAAAGCGGCGCGAAGACGTGCGGTTTCTGACAGGAAACGGCAATTACACAGATGACATCAACGCACATGGCCAAGCCTATGTGCATTTTCTGCGCTCAGATATCGCGCATGGGACGCTGAACAGTGTAGATACAACTGCCGCTGCAGCAATGCCCGGCGTTGTGCGGATTTTCACCGCAGCTGATTTTGAAGGTGTTGGCGGGGTTCCTTGTGGTTGGGAAATTACCGACCGTCACGGCAATGCGATGCAGGAACCCAAGCATCCGGTTTTAGCTGAGGGCAAAGTCCGCCATGTTGGTGAGCCAATTGCTGCGGTGATAGCTGAGAGCCTGGAACAGGCTCGGGATGCGGCCGAGGCAATTGAACTGGATATCGAAGAGCTTCCGGCTGTTGTTGATATGAAGGCCGCTGTGGCTGAAGGTTCGGTCAAGGTTCATGACGATTTGACCTCGAACCTGTGCTATGACTGGGGGTTTGTCGAAGAAAACCGTGAGGCTGTAAATCAGGCGTTCCAGGATGCAGCACATGTTACGTCGTTGGAGCTGGTTAACAACCGTCTGGTGGCCAACCCGATGGAACCTCGGGTCGCGATTGGCGAATACAACCGATCAACCGATGACAGCAAGCTGTACACTACAAGCCAAAACCCACATGTGATCCGGTTGCTGATGGGGGCCTTTGTTCTGGGCATTCCCGAGCATAAGCTGCAAGTTGTTTCCCCGGACGTTGGCGGTGGTTTTGGCACCAAGATATTCCACTACGCAGAAGAGGCATTTTGCACCTTTGCTGCCAAGGCCTGTAACCGGCCGGTAAAGTGGACATCGTCACGCTCCGAAGCCTTTATGTCGGATGCACATGGGCGTGATCACGTTACCAAGATCGAACTGGCATTGGACGCGGACAACAACTTTACCGCCCTGCGCACGGATACCTATGCAAATATGGGCGCCTACCTGTCGACATTTGCGCCCTCTGTCCCGACCTGGCTGCATGGCACTTTAATGGCGGGCAACTATAAGACACCGCTGATTTACGTGAATGTCAAAGCGGTGTTCACCAACACAGTTCCAGTGGATGCCTATCGTGGCGCTGGGCGCCCCGAGGCGACGTTCCAGCTAGAGCGGGTGGTAGACAAAGCTGCGCGTGAGTTGGGCGTTGATCCAATTGCGTTGCGGCGGCAGAATTTTATCACCGAATTCCCTTATGCCACGCCAGTAGCGGTGGAATACGACACCGGTGATTACCATGCCACCATGGACAAGCTGACTGAGATTGCAGATCTTTCGGGGTTCGATGCACGCCGAAAGGCGAGTGTCGCCAACGGAAAACTGCGGGGACTTGGGGTCAACTGCTACATCGAGGCCTGCGGCATTGCGCCCAGCAACCTTGTTGGGCAGCTTGGTGCCCGGGCTGGACTGTATGAAAGTGCAACCGTGCGGGTGAACGCCACGGGTGGTCTAGTGGTGATGACTGGATCTCACAGTCACGGGCAGGGGCACGAGACATCCTTTCCTCAGGTGATTGCCGATATGATTGGCATCGACGAGGGCATGATCGAGATTGTTCATGGGGATACCTCCAAAGTGCCGATGGGCATGGGCACCTATGGCTCGCGTTCGCTGGCCGTTGGCGGCTCTGCAATGGTCAGGGCAACCGAGAAAATCATTGCTAAGGCCAAGAAGATCGCCGCGCATTTGATGGAGGCCGCTGATGCAGATATCGAGCTGAAGGACGGAGAGTTCTCGGTTGCGGGTACCGATAAGTCTGTTGCCTGGGGTGATGTCACGCTGGCAGCCTATGTGCCGCATAACTACCCTCTGGAAGACATTGAACCGGGCTTGGAGGAGACCGCGTTCTATGATCCGGCTAACTTTACCTATCCGTCGGGGGCGTACGCCTGCGAGGTGGAGGTGGACCCTGATACTGGCAAGGTCAGCATCGAGCGTTTCTCGGCTGCGGATGACTTTGGCAATATCGTCAACCCGATGATTGTTGATGGGCAGGTTCATGGCGGCATTGGTCAGGGCATTGGCCAGGCGCTGCTGGAGGGCTGTGTCTATGATGAGGATGGTCAGTTGTTGAGCGCATCCTTTATGGATTACGCGATGCCGCGGGCCGATGACGTGCCGTTCTATTCGGTAGATCATTCCTGTCAAACGCCCTGCACCCATAACCCACTAGGGGTTAAAGGCTGTGGTGAGGCGGGGGCCATTGGATCACCGCCTTCGGTGGTCAATGCGGTGGTGGATGCGTTGCAATCTGCTGGTAAAACGGACGTGACTCATATCGACATGCCGCTGAGCCCAGGGCGGATATGGGCCGCCTTGAACAGCTGAACTGAAACAACCGAGAGCGCCGGGGGCCAGCCCCCGGACCCCCGGGATATATTTAGCCAGATGAAGCTGGGGTAGGTAGAGACCCAGGTTATCTGAGGAAGGAAGCGAAATGTATAATTTCGAGTTTGAGAAGCCTTCGACGGTTGCTGACGCGGTTGCGGCGCTGGCAGGTGATGAAGCGCAGGCGCTGGGAGGAGGTCAAACACTGATCCCAACCATGAAACAACGTCTGGCCAGCCCATCAAAGTTGGTGAGTCTGAGTGGCATTACAGAGATGCAGGGGGTGCAACGAGAGGGTGCCTCATTGACCATTGGCGGCGCTGTCAGCCATGCCGATGTCGCTGCGCAGGCTACCGATTATCCGGCACTGGCAGAGATGGCTGGTCATATTGGTGATCCGGCCGTGCGCAATCGGGGAACAATTGGCGGGTCACTCGCGAATAATGATCCGTCAGCGGATTATCCTGCCGCGGCACTGGCCTCGGCTGCGACGGTTGTTACCAATGCGCGTGAAATTGCTGCTGATGACTATTTTCAGGGCATGTTTGATACGGCACTGGAAGATGGTGAAATCATCACGGGAGTTAAGTTTTTAGTTCCTCAGGCCGCAAATTATCAGAAATTTGTGCAACCAGCCTCGCGCTTTGCATTGGTTGGGGTGTTTGTTGCGAAACATGCTGATGGTGTGCGGGTGGCGGTGACAGGCGCGTCTGAAGAGGGCGTGTTCCGCTGGAGCGAGGCCGAGGCGGCACTGGATGCAGACTTTTCGGCGGATGCGATTGCCGGGCTTACGCTGGACCCGTCTGGTATGATCGGGGACTTGCACGGCACCAAAGAGTATCGCGCGCATCTGGTTGGTGTGATGACCAAGCGGGCGGTCGCTGCGGCTGATTGATACTTGGGTCCTTTGAGTGAAATGCGGCCTCAGGTGTTCCTGAGGCCGTTTTCATTTGCTGTGGTTTGTTTACGAAGAAGGCAGGTTGCGTGGATTAAAGGCACACCATTCGCCAGCTTTTTGAAGGCTTTCGGCAAATCCGGTCGGAGAGAATTTGCCGTAGAGCCAGACCTCTCCCTTGGCTGCGCGGTCGAACATCACCTCGATAGAGGTTTTTGAATTCAGGATCGACGTGATCATGTCTGGCACCATGCCATCGGTTATATAGGCACCATAACCGCCAGTCCCCTCGTGGGTGAACATCTCGTCTCCCAGCCAGCTCTCTTGGCCATCAAAGGCCAGTACCGCAAAATCGTCCTCGTCCCAGGGGGCAGCGGTTTCGCCCGGCCAGGGGTGGTAGTCATAGCCAAAACCGGAACTGTATCCTTGATTGTGGAATGTGAAAACCAAGGCACCGGATGTATCGCGCGCAGCACGTTGGGTAAAGACATGGCAGGCGTGGCCTACCTTGGCCGCAGCCCAATCACCGCTTTCGAAAATGGCAGCTGAGGCATTGGCGGCGAGAAGAAGGCTTGTAGAGCAAAGAAGAGCCGAGAGTTTCATAAAGGATGTCCTGTTAAAAATTCGAACGGGTCATAGTGGCGTAGAAAAACGCGTCAGTTGAGCACATTTGCTAGAGAGCAACAGTTAATATTGGGTTGTACTGGGCGGGTTCGTGAGATTGCTCAAAATGAAAACGCCCCCGCGCCGGATGGCAGCAAGGGCGTTTGAAATTCTAACAGTTGTTAGCTGCTTACTTAGGCAGTGGACCAATCAGCATAATCATCTGACGGCCTTCCATTTTTGGCATGTTTTCGACTTTGCCGTGATCTTTGATATCAACGGCTACACGCTCTAGCAGTTCACGTCCCAGGTTCTGGTGCGCCATTTCGCGGCCACGGAAACGCAGAGTGATTTTCACTTTGTCGCCGTTTTCCAGAAACTTGTAAACGTTGCGCATTTTGACGCCGTAATCATGGATATCAGTATTGGGTCGAAATTTGACCTCTTTGATCTCGATGATTTTTTGCTTCTTGCGCGCTTCGCTTTCCCGCTTTTGCTGTTCATACTTGAACTTGCCGAAGTCCATGATCTTACACACAGGCGGATTGGCGTTGGGCGAGATTTCAACCAGATCCAGGCCGGCCTCTTGCGCCATAAGCATGGCTTTGGCTGGTGAAACCACACCGACGTTGTCGCCATCGGCGCCAATCAGGCGAAGGTCACTACCACGAATTTTTTCGTTGACGCGCGGGCCGGTGTCGCGTTGCGGCGGCGCATTGTGGGGTCTGCGGGCTATGACGGGAATCCTTCTGTCATTGCGTGAATTTACCTGAAAAGTAACGCTCTCGCGCATGTGATTCAAGCTGTTTGCTTCGTATGACCGGGGAGAATGAGGTTTTCAAGGCATCATTCTGACAATGTGGAGGAGAAGTTCGCGAGAATAGGCAGTTTTGTTGGTTTTTACGGTCGAAAACGCATCGGCCAAGATTAGCCACTGAGGTGTAGGGGTGTTTTTTCCCCCTTGAGGTGTTCAGAGCACAGGACCATTTCGCAACTCATACATGTTGAGTGAATTTTTTGCGCTCAAGCAACGATACTATCAAGGAGATTGAGATATGAAACCTGCAGTGATTGCGCTGGGGATTGGGGCTGCCGCTATTGGTGGCTACGTTTATTACACTAATATGGACCTGCCGACAGAGGTTGTTGAACAGGCGGATACCGCCCCGGCCGCAGAGACAGTCGAGCAGGACACTACTACTGCTGAACCAAGCGTTTTGGACCAAGTGACTGAAGCCGCTGAAGACGCCGCTGCAAGTGCCACCGAGGCCGCAAATGACGCTGTGGAAGCGGCAACAGATGCTGCGGAACAAGCAACTGAAGCCGCCACCGACGCAGTTGAAGCAACCGCAGAGGCTGTTGAAAGTGCAGCCGATGCAGCACAAGAGGCGGCGGAGGACGCTGTAGAGGCTGCAACGGAAGCAGGCGCTGAAGCTGCTGCCGTAGCTGAAGAGGCAGTAGGTGCCGCGACCGATACGGCCACCACAGTAACCGAGACTGCAACTGAAGCAGCAAGCGACGCTGTTGAGCAAGCCGGTGAGGCCGCATCAAGCGCTGTCGAAACGGCGACTGAAACAGCAACCGCCGCAACCGAAGCAGTTAGTGGGGCCGCGACTTCCGCAATGGACGCAGCCGCAGGCCTGTTGACCACCGAGGGTTTTGATTTCGATAAGGTGGTCGAGATGATTTCTGGCTCGTCGCTGGACGAGGCCAATAAATTGATGCTGACAACCGCTGTAACACAGGCCAAGGACAATCCAGAACTACTGAGTGTTGCGCTGGAACAGGTGAAATCTGCCTTGGGCCTGTAACCCCAAAATAGACCAAAAGGGCACCCTCTGGTACAGAGGGTGCCCTTTTTTGTATTCGCTCAGTGGTGGTCTTAATCTAAGAAGGCTTTTTCAACCACATATTGTGCTGGCTTAGAGTTTGCGCCTTCTTCTAGACCGTAGCCTTCGAGCATGTCCTTGATTTCAAGGTTGAAGGCCAGGTTGCCGCAGACCATGGCACGGTCGCTGTCGGGGTTGATCGGATCAACGCCAAGATCGGTAAAGGCCTCGCCTGAGCGCATCAGGTCGGTGATGCGACCCATCTTTGGGCTCTCTTCGCGGGTGGTTGTCGGATAGTAGCGGATCTTGTTCAGGTTCTCTTCGCCAAGCAGTTCGATCATCATCTCGTCCTGCTTGAGGTTTTCGATCAGCTCGGCGCCATATGTCAGCTCGCCAGCGGTGCGGCAGGTGTGAGTGATGATGACCTCGTCATAATCTTCGTAGGTTTGCGGGTCGCGCAGCAGCGATGCAAAAGGCGCAAAGCCAGTGCCGGTTGCAAAGAACCAGATACGCTTGCCAGGGATCAGCGCGTCATGCACCAGAGTGCCAACTGGCTTGGGGCGCAGGATGATTTCATCGCCAACCTGAATGTGCTGCAGTTTCGAGGTCAGCGGGCCGTCCTGAACCTTGATCGAGTAGAATTCCAACTCGTCATCCCAAGAGGGAGAGGCGATGGAATAGGCGCGTAGCAGCGGTTTCTGCTTGCCGGTTTTTGGGTTCACATCGCCCATCAGGCCAATCATCACAAACTCGCCCGAGCGAAAGCGCATGGAAGCAGGGCGGGTGACCCGGAACGAAAACAGCTTGTCCGTCCAGTGCTTGACCGCAGTGACGGTTTGGGCGTCGGGAAGGGTTGGAACGGCTTTTACGGGTTCGGCATTTGTGGCGGCGTCGGTCACAGGGGTTATCTCGTTCATCGGTTACACTGCCGACTGCATAGCCGACACCTCTGATTAATCATTGATATGGGTCAGGAAAAGGATTTGTTTTGCAAGTTTCCGGCCCCGCAGTGGTTTCGGGGCCGGAACTGCAAATATCCTGACAGTAAAAGCTGGTTTAGGCAGCGGCGGGAGAGCCTCCACGCATACGGGCCTGATAGTCGTTTTGTTGCCAGTTGGCACGGGCCAGCCATTGGTTTTCAGGCTGGCGCGCGGCCAGTTCATCGCTGATCTCAACGTCATCAAACCCGGAACGGCGCGCCATGGCGTATTGGTCGGCGATCAGATGGCCGGTGGCGCGCAGGTGCCCCTTGTAACCTGACAAACGGAGGTGGCGCGCAATGGTGAATCCACGACCGTCCGCAAAACTGGGGAAGGCAATGCGGATCATCTGCACTTGCGCAGCAATGCGTTCGGACAATTGCACCGGATCAGTGTCTGAGGGAAGGTCGAGCGCGGTGTCACCTTCGTAACCCAAAGTCCAGGTGTCAGGGCCAAAGCCCTTGTCGGTTATGATCACAGTCATGAATTTGCTCCTGTGCGAATAAATTGCCCATCCACGACGTGGATGCCGCATTCTTCTTTGCTTTGGTTCCGCCAGCGGCCAGCACGAGGATCTTCGCCTTCTTGTACTGGAGAGGTGCAGGGAGCACAGCCAATGGAAGGATATCCCTTGGCCACCAACGGATGGCGGGGCAGGCGATTTTCGTCCATGTAGACACGCACGTCCTCAGGCGCCCAATGCGCCAGTGGGTTGATCTTGATACGACCGGTTGGCCCGTTCTCGGTGTCTTCGATCTCAAAAAAGTCCAGCGCAGCCCGACTGCCAGCCTGAAAGCGTTTGCGACCGGTGATCCAGCCCTCATAACCTTCAAGCGCATTTTGGAGCGGTGCGGTTTTACGCAACGCACAGCAGGCATCCGTGTCACTAAAACGCAGAGCGCCATAGGGATCTTTTTCTGCGATGTCTTTGGCTCGAATGATGCGCAGATTACGAAGCCCCAAGCGTTCTGACACTTCCTGTTGATAGACCAAGGTTTCGGTGAAGAGCAGCTCGGTGTCCACGAACAACACAGGTGTTGCTGGATCTATCACTGCCGCCATGTGAAGCAAAACTACGGATTCAGCTCCGAAACTAGAAACCAGTGCGATATTGCCTGTTTCTTGCAGGGCACCTTGCATCACTGCGGTAGCCGAGTGGTGGCGGTAGCGTGCATTCAGATCGGCCACCCGTTTTTCCAGCGTTTGCTGTGCGGCGGGTTGGTCGGGGGCCAGCCCCCGAGCCCCCGGGATATTTTTAGCTAGATGAAGCATGGGATCAGGCCACCTTTTTAATAGCTTCGGGATAGAGCGCAGCTTTGAAGGGGGACATGCCGACCCGGCGGTAGGTTTCCAAAAAGGTCTCTTCCGCGGTATCGCGCACCGAAAGATAGGCGTCGACGATACGCTCAACAGCTGGGACGATTTCATCATAGGCAAAGCCGGGACCTGCGCGTTCACCGACAGCGGCCGACCAGGTGGCGTCACCGCCCAGAGTGATCTGGTAGTTTTCCACCCCTGCGCGATCGAGACCCAGGATGCCGATATGGCCCACATGGTGGTGGCCGCAGGCATTGATGCAGCCTGAGATTTTGATCTGCAAGTGGCCAATATCGTGCTCCAACTTCAGGTCATCAAAGCGGGTAGCGATTTGTTCGGCAACCGGGATAGAGCGGGCTGTTGCCAGTGCGCAGTAATCCATGCCTGGGCAGGCGATAATGTCGGAGATCAACCCGATATTGGCAGTGCCAAGTCCGTGTTGTTTCAGTTTTGCATGAATCGCTGGCAGGTCCGATTTATGGACATGCGGCAGGATTACATTTTGCTCGTGACTGATGCGCAGTTCATCGTAGCCATAATCGGCAGCCAGAGTTGCCATCACCCGCATCTGTTCAGCGCTGGCGTCACCAGGAGTGGCGCCGTGCTTTTTGATCGAGATGGTAACAATAGCATGATCGCTGACGCGATGATCGGCCAAGTTGGTATCTGCCCATGCCCGAAACACCGGGTCGGCCTTGTAGGCGGTGTCATAAGGCGTGGTAGAGTCGGCCCGGAATTTCGGTGCCGAAAAATGCGCCTTAATTTCGGAGAATAGCTCTTGGTCAGCCCCTAAGAACGTCGGGCGGATCAGGGCAAATCGGGCGTCCACGCGGGCGCGGATGTCGTCAATCCCATGTTCGTGAACTGTGATTTTGATGCGGGCCTTGTACTTGTTGTCGCGGCGACCGATTTGGTTCCAGACTGAGACCACGGCTTCGATGTAGGGCAACAGGTCGGCGCGTGGGACAAAATCATTGATGACTTTGCCGATCATCGGCGTACGGCCCAGGCCACCACCAATCAGGATCTGATAGCCAGTTTCGCCCGCGTCATTTTGGACGACACGAACGGCAAGATCATGGGCTTTCAGAACCGCGCGGTCCTTGGCTGCACCGCCAACGGCGATCTTAAATTTGCGACCCATGAACTGGAATTCCGGGTGGTCGGTGGACCACTGCCGGATCAGTTCGGCGATGGGGCGTGGGTCTTCGATTTCATCCGCAGCGGCACCGGCGAAGTGATCGGCGGTTACGTTGCGGATGGTGTTGCCCGAAGTCTGGATGGCATGCATGCCAACCTCGGCCAGCGCGTCCAGCATGTCCGGTACGTCGCTCAGCTTAGGCCAGTTGTACTGGATGTTCTGGCGGGTGGTGAAGTGGCCATAGCCCTTGTCCCACTTTTCGGCCAACAGCGCCAATGTGTTCATCTGGGCTGAGTTCAGCGAACCATAGGGAATGGCGACACGCAGCATGTAAGCGTGCAGCTGTAGGTATAACCCATTCATCAGGCGCAGCGGTTTGAACTCGTCCTCGGTGAGAGAGCCGTCAATGCGGCGCTCGACCTGGGCACGGAACTGTGCGTTGCGCTCGGCCAGAAAGGCGGTGTCGAAGTCGTTGTACTTATACATTGGCCAGGACCTCCTGCTTGCCGTGGGCATAGTTCGAAGGCCCGGTGCGGCGGAACTCCTCGCGGAAATGGGTGGGTTCAGGCCCATTGGTGCCTGACGAGGCGTCAGCCAGATAGGCGCCAACTACGGTAGCAGGTTGGCTGTGGGCATCCAGCAGGCGCAGCTGGGCGTGGGCCTCGTCTGTAATCAACTCGGCCTCAGCCAGATCACGGCTCCAGGTGTCTGCGGCGGTGAGATAGATCACGTCGCCTTCGATCAGGTGGTTGGCAGTGATCACTTTGGGGGTAAAGGCGCGGGCCATTATGCATGCTCCAGCTTGAGATCGGTAAGGGCGGCAAGGCTGGCGCGCGGCGCCAGGCCAAAGAGGGTAAGGGCAGGGCCATTAAATCCGGCATCGGCCAGATCGTCGGGCAGTGTGTAGAGGGTTGTTTCCAACACGCGCTGGTCTGCGCGTGAGGCGTTTTCAACGACGGTCACGGGTGTGTTTCGGTCCGCGCCATGCATGATCAGACGACCCTGGATGAAGCGGGCGGATTTTTTGCCCATGTAGATTGCAGCTACTTCACCGGCACGGGCCAGTGCAGCCCAATCGTGATCGGCAAAGCCCTTCATGTCGTGACCGGTCAGGAACCGCACCGAGGCGTTCCGGCCGCGTTGGGTCAGGCTTTGGCCGATGTCTGCCACTGCTGCCGAGGCCGCGGTGATGCCAGGAATGACGTGGTAGTCAATACCGGCTATATCGCAGGCGGTGAGTTCCTCGTCCAGGCGTGCAAAGATCGCAGGGTCGCCGGACTTGAGGCGCAGCACCCGTAGGCCAGATTTGGCCAGAGCAACCATACGGTCGCAGATTTCCTGCTGGGTGACCTGTGGGCCAAAGCCCTCTTTGCCGACATCCTGAAGCGAAGCAGAGGGCCCTGCTAGTTGCAGGATCGCGTCGCTAACCAGGCGGTCATGCAGAATCACATCGGCCTGTTGCAGGGCTTTGAGCGCCTTGATGGTCAGCAGGTCGGGATCACCGGGACCGGAGCCCGCAAAAGTCACTTGGCCCGGCTGCATGCAGTCGGTGCCGCCCTGGGCATCGGGTGTTTCGGGCATTTTATGCAGCATGGCGGCCTCGTGGGTTGCGATTGAATTGATCTTAGATATAGGAAATAATCCCGTATCTTTGCTATATGCTGGCGCGAATAAGAACGTGCATTCCATTTTGAGAGGCGAGGTGGTAGAAAAGTTGCCAAACACGAGGGAAGTGAAAATGTCGGTACGAATTGATGCCACGGATCGGAAAATTCTGGCGGAGCTGCAGCGCGATGCCAGTCAATCTTTGGATGAAATCGCCAAGAATGTGGGGAGTTCCAAGACGCCCGTGTGGAATCGCATCCGTAAATTGCGTGAAGCAGGGGTGATTGGGCAGCAGACAGTTGTACTGGATGCTGAGGCGCTGGGATTTGAGGCCTGCTTCTTTGTTTTGATCCGCACATCTGAGCATGAGGCCGACTGGCAGGCTAAGTTTTTGCAGGCGCTGCGGGATCGCCCTGAGGTTCAGGAGGCGCATCGGCTGGCGGGGGATATTGATTACATCCTAAAGGTACGGGTGCAGAACGCGCGGGCCTATGACACCTTCTATCAGGCGCTGATTTCCGAAGTCCGCGTGCACAACGTGACAGCGCTGCTGTCGATGGAAGAGATCAAGTCGACCACCATGTTGCCGCTGGAGAGCTGAGACGTAGTCAAATTAAGCGCTTCCGCGCACTCTTACTCAGCAAGGGGTGAGGTGATGTGCCCCCTAACCTTTGTTTTCGCCGAAAGTTTGATTTTTCTGCTGATAAGCTATTAAGGGCAAATCTGCCCTTTAATGCGCTATGTCGAGTATCTGTTGAGTTGTGCCCGCGTCAAGGACCGGCCGCGCCGGGGCGCGGTGGCCTTTGGCCATCCTTGACCCGGACAAAACTCAACACGGCAAGACTCAAGTTGTGACCATCAGGCGGGTCAGACCGTGGAAATGGTAGGTGTTGCTATACTGTGGTGGTTCGGCCAGTGCGAGATTGGGGCAGCGTTCAAACAGGATTGGTAAGGCAAACTTCATTTCCAGACGGGCCAGAGGGGCACCAACGCAGAAATGCAATCCGCCGCCAAAAGCGGTGTTGGTTTTTATCTCTCTCGTTGGGTCAAACGTTTCGGCACCGGAAAAACCATGAGGGTCACGGTTGGCGGCACCAAGCAACAGAGCCACCTGATCGCCGCGCTGGAAGGTGTGGCCGAACAGCTCGATTTCTTCGTAGGCATAGCGGGTGAACATGTGCAGTGGCGGATCGTAGCGCAGGATTTCTTCAACCGTGCGGTCAATGCCCTCGGGTTTCAGCCACTCGGGGTTCAGACCATGTTCCAGCAGGCATTTCACACCGTTGCCGATGCTATGAACGGTGGCCTCATGCCCAGCATTGAGTAACAGGATGCAGGTGGCGATGAGCTCGTCAGTGCTGAGGCTTTCACCTTCTTCCTCGGCGGTGATCAGCCGGGTGATCAGGTCGTCGCGCGGGTCGTTGCGTCGCTGGTCGATGTAACCACGTAGAAAATCGATGAATTCGGCCGAGGCAGCGGCGGCGCGGTGCTCTGTCTCGAGGGTGCGACTGGCCTGGTACATTGCCACGATGTCATGGGACCATTTTAGCAGTTTCGGAGCCATGTCCTCGGGTACGCCCAGAAGGCGGCAGATGATGATCACAGGTAGTTGAGTACAATAGGTGTCGAGCAGATCGAACGGCGTATCTGGGAAGGTATCGATGAGCTGATGGCAAAGGGCTTCGATATCGTCACTTAGCGCAGTGATGGCGCGTGATGTGAAGGCCCGCAATACCAATCTGCGTAATCGGGTATGGCGTGGCGGTTCGGCGTCCAGCAACGAATGCGCCTCGGTCATCAAAAATGGAGCGAGGTGTGCGGGGCCTGTGGTGGCCATCTCAGCCGGGATCTCGCGACCAAAGCGGCGGTCTTTGAGCAAGGCCTGGACTGTATCGTAGCTGAAGGCGGCGGGCATGTTGTACTCGGTCCAGAACTGCAACGGGCTGCTGGCGCGGGCGGCTGCATAGAACGGGTAAGGATTTTGAACAAAATCCGAGTCGGTCGGGGATTGGATCACAGTTATCATTCGGGCACAGTCGCCAACCCGGCTGGTCAATGCAAGGGGGGCTTTGCTACTGTGGCCAAATGAAAAATCTATTTGGGCATCGTGGATGGATCGTGTTTGGCTTTGGTCTGGCACTGGCGGTTGTGACAGCGACCGTGTGGTCCTATGGCTATCGGCAGGCATTGGATACTCTGGCACGGCAGGGCGAAGCTGATTTGGAGTTGGCTTCAGATCGGGTCAGCACTCAGTTGCAAGTGTATCAGGAGCTGGCGGTACTGATGTCGAGCCATCCTGTACTTGAACAGTTGGATGGAGAAGATCATCGTCGGTCTGCAACAAAACTGTTAAGAGGTGTGGCAGACCATACAGCGGCGCTGGATGTGTTTTATGCGGACGCATCGGGGCATGTGCTGGCGGCTGCCAGGGGAATAACGGGGCCTGACGTGTCAGGTGCGGATTATTTCGTTCGGGCCAAGTATGGGGCTTTGGGCAAAGGGCATGAGGTTCTGCAGCCGTTGAACAGAAGAGCCTTCTTCTTTGCGGCGCCAGATTTTGGCGCAGATGGAACCGTACGGGGCTCATTGGTTGTCGTCGTTGATGTCGAGGATGTTGAACAAACCTGGCGTGGGACGCTTCCAGCCGTGTTTTTTACCGGAAGTGACGGTGAGGTTTTTATTTCAAACCGATCTGAGTTGTTGTTCTGGCAACGTCAGAAAAACAGGGCAGGGCTGAGGCCCAAACATGGTGAGCCAGTTTCGTTTTCTGCCTATCAAGTGGGGGGGCACGATATATGGCAGTTGGGATGGGGGCGCTATCTGCCCAAGCAAGCCCTGCATCAGACAGTGGAATTGCCAGTACTGGGAATGGTTGGGGAAATCCTGCTCGACACCACTCCTGCGCGTCGAATTGCAACACTACAGGCCGCAGCTTTGGCCGCAATATTTCTGGCCTTTGGTGCCTTGTTGTTTCTGGCGACTGAACGACGAAGAACGCTGGCGCTGGCTAACGCAGTGTTGGAAAACCGGGTCGCAAAACGGACCCGGGCGCTTTCGGTAACCAATATCCAGCTGCGACGCGAGATTAGTGAAAGACAAGAGGCTGAGGCTGCTTTGAAGCAAGCACAACAGGAGTTGGTGCAGGCTGGAAAACTATCAGCTCTGGGCCAGATGTCGGCTGGTATCAGTCATGAACTGAACCAACCGCTGATGGCGATCCAGCAATATGCTGATAACGGCAGTGCTTTTCTGCAAAAGAGCAGGGCGGACCGAGCAGGTGAAAACCTGGAGAGGATATCCGCTCTATCAACGCGCATGGCGCGGATCATCAAAAACTTACGCGCCTTTGCGCGCAATGAAAGTGAACCCGTCGGCCGGGTTGATTTGGTGCAGGTTGTAAATACAGCCGTTGAGTTAACCAACGCCCGGTTAAAGGCGGATCAGGTTCAAATTGATTGGGACCCGAAAACCCATGATGCACCTGTTTACGCCTGGGGGGGCGAGGTTCGGTTGGTGCAGGTCTTTGTAAATTTAATCAACAACGCGGCGGATGCGATGTTGGGTCAAAAAGAACGGCTTGTTCGTGTAAGGATCAATCCTGATAGCCGTTTGGCTGTAACCGTCCAAGATGTTGGGCCGGGGATCAAAGAACCGGAAAAAGTGTTTGAGCCATTTTATTCAACAAAAACGGTTGGTAGTTCAGAGGGAATGGGGTTGGGCTTGTCCATTTCATATGGGTTGGTGCAAAGCTTTGGCGGCAATATTCGAGGGGTCAATGTTGGGCAAGGTGCAGAGTTCACAGTTGAGCTTGATCATTGGACAGCGGAAACAGAGGAAAATGTCACATGACCAGTAAGGTGCTGCTTGTTGACGATGATGTGGCGGTGCGTGAAGCGTTAGCTCAGACGCTAGAACTGAATGATCTGGAGGCGGTGACTGCAGCGTCTTTTGTGGTCGCCAAGGATCATATCACGCCACAATTTGACGGGGTGATTGTATCCGATATCCGGATGCCCGGGCGTGATGGGTTTCATTTGCTCGACTATGCGCATGAAATAGACGGTGAATTGCCGGTTATCCTGCTGACCGGAGAGGGAGATATCCCGATGGCGGTCAGGGCTATGGGGCGTGGGGCGTTTGATTTCCTGGAGAAACCCTGTGCAGCGGCGGATTTGCTGGCCGTTTTGGAACGTGCTTTGAAAACTCGTGCGTTAGTTTTGGAAAACCGGCGGCTGAAGGTTCAACTGGAAAGCGGTGATCCGGCTGCGCGCATGCTGTTTGGGTCTTCACCTCAATCCCTAGAACTGCGTGCCAAGGTGCGCAGTGTGGCACCTACCGGGGCCGAAGTATTGGTGACTGGGGCGCCGGGCAGTGGAATCTCCAAGGTTGCCGAGGTGGTTCATTTGATGTCTGAGGTCGGTCAGGGCGCATTTGTGAAGCGTCCGGGCGCTGGGCTGACGGCCACAGAGTTCGATGCTCTGTGCAATGCCGGAGCAGGTGGGTCAGTGTTTATTGACGAAGTGTCAGCGCTGCCCGAGGCAACCCAATATGCAGTTTTGGACCGGTTGGAGCGCGGCGCGGGCACAAGGATGATTGCGGGATCGACTGCGGATCTGGCCAAGTTGGTCGACGCGGGGACTTTTAACGCCGGGTTGTTCTATCGTCTGGATGTGATGCGGGTGCGAATCCCAACGTTGAGCGAGCGACGTGAAGATATTCCTGAACTATATCAACACTATGTGGCGCAAGCGGCGGAACAGGCCGGTATTGAGGCGCCAGAACTCAGCTCTGATCACTTGGCTGCGCTCATGGCTCAAGACTGGCCGGGAAATGCCCGCTCGCTAATGTCAGCAGCTATGCGGTTTGTGCTTGGAATGCCGGAAGAAGTCACTGAATCTGCCGGTCTGGGACTGGCCGAACAATTGGCACAGGTGGAACGGTCTTTGTTGATCGCGGCCTTGGGGCGACAGAACGGGCGTGCGGCGGCGGCGGCTCAGGCGCTGAAGTTGCCGCGCAAAACATTCTATGACAAGCTCACGCGCTACGGGATCCGGCCCGAAGATTATCGCAGGCCGGGCCGTGCAGTCGATGAGGTTTGAGGATTTCTATTTTGAGTACCCATATTGAGATAAGCGACGTGTTGCCGGAAAACAGTGGTGACATTGAACAGTTGTACCGTGACGCATTTCCTGATGAGGATTTAGTACCGCTGGTCAAAAAACTGTTGGTAAGCGGCGATGACGTACTGTCACTGACCGCAACAAAAGGCGGAAACCTTGTGGGGCATGCGGTTTTCACGACATGTGGGATTGCCGTAGAAAATGAAACTTCGGACCATCGCGTTGCGCTCTTGGGCCCCGTTGCCGTTTTGGCTGCTCTGCAAAAACAGGGGATCGGCGGTAGAATGATCCAGGAAGGGTTGGAGAGGTTGACCGTAGCTGGGATTGCGCAAGTCTTTGTGTTGGGCGACCCGAGCTACTATAGCCGGTTTGGATTTCAAGAAGACGGTTTCATCATCCCTCCATATCCACTCACTGAGCAATGGCGCCCTGCGTGGCAGTCTAAAAGCCTGCAAAATGATATGCAGGTCCAGTCAGGTATTCTGACAGTGCCTGTCGCGTGGAAGGATGCATCGCTGTGGTCCTGATAGGCCAGGCAAGGTGAATCACAATTCTGAGAAGTGTTAAAGTTTGTGCGAAATTCCGCACAAACTCGGTGATAGCCTGTGTGGAAATCCACACAACACTGACCTGTGTATTTAGGGAACTTGCTGAAATGAACGTGTAACCAATTGATATTGGTGAAAAACGAGTAAATTTCAATGATTTTCGAAACAATTCTTGAGCCACAGTTACTCAGGCGTGATGCTATCAATCGGAGCTCTCTGTTGGGGAGAGACTGAGATTGATTACCTGGGAGGGTACTATGAAATTTTTGACAACTGCCGCCACAGCAATGGCTTTGACTGTGACCGCTGGCGCTGCAATTGCGGCCTGTGACACCGGTGAGATCGTGGTGAAATTTGCCCACGTGACCAACACGGATAAGCACCCCAAAGGCATTGCGGCCTCACTGCTGGAGAAGCGCGTTAACGACGAAATGAACGGCACCATGTGCATGGAGGTCTATCCGAACTCCACGCTGTACAATGACAACAAAGTTCTGGAAGCAATGCTGCAGGGCGACGTTCAGCTGGCGGCCCCGTCGCTGTCTAAGTTTGAGAAATTCACCAAGCAGTTCCGCCTGTTTGATCTGCCGTTCATGTTCAAAAACATCGAAGCCGTTGATGCATTCCAGGCTTCTGAAGATGGTCAGGCCCTATTGGACAGCATGCAGCGTCGTGGTCTGCAAGGTCTGGCGTTCTGGCACAATGGTATGAAGCAGATGTCTGCCAACAAGCCACTGGTTGCACCTACAGATGCTGATGGCCTGAAGTTCCGCGTTCAGTCGAGCGACGTTCTGGTCGCGCAGATGGAAGCCATCGGTGGTTCGCCACAGAAAATGGCGTTCTCGGAAGTCTACGGCGCTCTGCAGCAGGGTGTTGTCGACGGTCAGGAAAATACCTGGTCGAACATCTACGGCAAGAAGTTCTTTGAAGTTCAGGACGGTGTGACCGAAACCAACCACGGTATCATCGACTATCTGGTTGTGACCAATGTGGACTGGCTGGAAAGCCTGGACGCTCCAGTGCGCGAGCAGTTCCTGACCATTCTGGGTGAAGTCACTGAGACACGCAACAGTGAAGCTTTTGCAGTGAACGAAGCTGCCAAGGCATCAATTGTTGAAGCAGGTGGCACTATCCGTCAGCTGGACGCAACGCAGCGCCAGGAATGGGTCGACACCATGATGCCGGTTTGGTCGCAGTTTGCCGGTGATGTGGGTCAGGACAAGATTGATGCCGCTCAGGCGATCAACGCCAACCACTAACATACTCTCGTGGGGTGCGTGCGAGCACGCACCCTACACCTTCAGCACCCAGATTGCGGTGCTGCACCGAACGACTTCCAATAAATGGGGATAGCGATATGTCGGGGGCAAGGTCCGGTCCGGCCGGGTTTATCAATTCAATCGAGGAAAACGTGATTGCCGGGCTGCTTGGCCTGATGACATTGATCACATTTGCCAATGTGGTGGCACGTTTTGTTTTTAATTCAAACATCCTGTGGGCGCTGGAACTGACGGTGTTCCTGTTTGCCTGGTTGGTGCTGTTAGGGGCATCATATGCGGTAAAAACCCATGCCCACTTGGGTGTGGACGCCATATTGAACATGCTGGCCCCGGCGCCACGACGCATTCTAGCGCTGGTTTCTGTTGGCTGCTGCCTGTTGTTCGCCTTGCTATTGCTGAAAGGCGCCTATGACTACTGGGCCGTTTTTGCCGATTTGCCGCCAACATCAGGGCGCTGGTTTCCTACAGGGTTTGATCTGAAGGCGCGCAGCCAAAGTTTCTATGAGGTGCAAGACGTGCCGATGGTGGGTTGGCTGACATGGCTGGAAGGGCTGATCAACTACGGCGAGACCTATGAAAAGCTGCCAAAAGTGGTGCCCTATATCGTGCTGCCGCTATCGATGTTGCTGCTGGTGCTGCGGTTCGGACAGGCTGCACGGCAAATCTGGGCTGGAGAGTTGGACCGGCTGGTGGCCAGTCATGAAGTAGAAGATGAGCTGGAAGCCATGCGTGCTCAGCAGAACGAGGAGCGCGACTGATGGACGTCGTCCTATTATTCTCATTGGTGATTGGCATGATGCTGATCGGGGTACCGATTGCGGTCTCCCTTGGCCTAAGCTCAACCCTGTTCCTGCTGGTTTATTCCGACAGCTCGCTGGCTTCCGTTGCCGGAACGCTGTTTGAGGCCTTTGAGGGGCACTTTACCCTGCTGGCGATCCCGTTCTTTATCCTGGCCTCGTCCTTTATGACCACTGGCGGTGTCGCGCGGCGGATCATCCGGTTTTCTATAGCCTGTGTGGGACACCTTCCTGGCGGCCTGGCAATTGCGGGTGTGTTTGCCTGTATGATGTTTGCGGCCTTATCCGGGTCTTCGCCTGCAACCGTGGTGGCGATTGGGTCCATTGTCATCGCTGGCATGCGTCAGGTCGGGTACACAAAAGAATTTGCCGCTGGTGTGATTTGTAATGCTGGTACCCTAGGTATCTTGATCCCACCGTCGATTGTTATGGTGGTTTATGCCGCTGCGGTTGAGGTCTCCGTAGGACGGATGTTCTTGGCCGGCGTTATCCCCGGGTTGCTGGCTGGCGTCATGTTGATGGTTACAATCTTTGTGATGGCCAAGGTTAAAAACTTGCCCAAGGGTGAATGGCTGGGTTGGCGCGAAATTTTTGCCTCAGGCCGGGAAGCGGGTTGGGGATTGTTTCTGATCGTGATCATTCTGGGTGGCATCTATGGTGGTATCTTTACCCCAACCGAAGCCGCAGCCGTAGCAGCGATCTATTCGTTCTTGATTGCCTGCTTTATCTACAAGGACATGGGGCCGCTGTTTAATGGTGAAGGACATGCTAAAACCAGCCTGTTCAAGAAGCCCCAGGCTGTGATCACTGCCTTCTTCCATCACGACACCAAGCAGACGTTGTTTGAGGCAGGCAAGCTGACGGTAACACTGCTGTTTGTGATCGCCAATGCGTTGATCCTGAAACATGTACTAACGGATGAACAGATCCCGCAAAGCATCGCTAACGCGATGTTGTCAGCTGGCTTTGGCCCAGTGGTGTTCTTGATCGTGGTCAATGTGATCCTGCTAATCGGTGGACAGTTCATGGAGCCTTCTGGGCTGCTGGTGATTGTGGCGCCATTGGTGTTTCCAATTGCGATCGAACTGGGCATTGATCCGATCCATCTGGGCATCATCATGGTGGTGAATATGGAAATTGGTATGATCACTCCACCCGTTGGTCTGAACTTGTTCGTGACCTCGGGCGTGGCTGGCATGCCGATGATGGCGGTGGTGCGGGCGGCTCTGCCATTCTTGGCGGTTCTCTTCGTGTTCCTGATTATGATCACCTACATTCCGTGGTTGTCGACAGTATTGCCAAACGCGGTAATGGGACCTGAAATCATAACCAAGTAGGTAGCATTATGTTTCGTAGAAAAGGCGTCCCGTGTTTGTGGGGCGCCTTTTTTAGTTGTGCCCGGTTTTTTCGGCATGGCAACGACGCGCGGGGCGGGTTGTCCAGTCCATACTTTTTGTGCGCAGAACTGTGATATAGTCACAAACAACTGAATAGGAAAAGCACAGCGGCCATGTACGATCCAAAGGGAAACGGAAAAGAAAAGTCGGTACAGGCGGTGCAGTTTATTGAGGTTGAACCTCCAAGTCACCTACGTGGAATAGTTCATCGCTTTCTTGAGCTTAAGACCGAAGAACCTCTCGCTGCTGACTACTGCTTTCACGCGCTGCCTGATGCCTGTACCTACATCGTCTTAAATCAGTTAGACCGTATGATCACAGGCGTTGCCAAGCTTAGGGCTGCCTCTGAAGAATTCAATTTGGGTAAAAAGTTCCATTTTGTAAACATCAGGTTTTTACCGGGCGTATGGCAGGGAGATTCTGAACAGATTGTGCAAGGGGCTGTGGAGGTGCCTTATGCGGGAGATCTGCCGCTGACCAATCTAAACGAAGAGCTTTCAAAGCAAAGTTTTGCAAATAGCCAACTGATCCTGGCAGGGTTTGTAGAAATGCTGATTGGAAAAAAGCTGGTTGCGCCAAACCTGGTAACTGAAAAAATACTCCGCAATCTCGACGAGATTCATTCGGTCGCGGATATGGCGGAGTTTTCGGGCATTTCTCCGCGGCAGTTGCAACGTACGCTTAAACGAACAACGGGATTTGCCCCGCATGATTTTCTGAAGGTGCTGAGACTGCAACAGGCACTAAATGGAGCAAACACCTGGTCATATGCAGACCAGTCCCACTTCATCCACTCATTTCGCAAAGCGACCGGCTATACGCCGGGCAGATATTCTAGAAAGTTTGATGTCTGAAATGTACAATACGCGGATGCAACGGCTTGTTAGGTGATCGTCATACTCACAACAAAAATGGAAATGACGATGACCAAGATGAATGCAGTTGGCTGGTTTGATATCTACGTAGACGACCTGAACCGGGCGGTGGAATTTTACGAAGCTGTGATGGGATGCAAGCTTGAACCGATGGGCGATCCAACTGGTGAAACACAGATGATGAGTTTCCCTGCAGATATGGGTGTGTACGGTGCAGCTGGTGCTCTCACTAAGTCCCCACATGCTGGCCCTGGAGTTGGCGGAACAATTGTGTATTTTTCTGTCGAGGACTGCGCTGTTCAGCAAGCCCGCGTTGCAAGTGCAGGAGGGGTCGTGATCAGACCCAAATTTTCAATCGGCGAATTTGGATGGGTAACGTTGTGCCAAGACACTGAGGGAAACATGTTTGGGTTCAATTCTTTGAAATAAATAGGTTTTGGTCTCAAGTTGCGAGCGTCAATAAACGTGGTTCATGTGACAGCATAGGCTAACTCGTAAGCATCGTGCAGCCTCTGTTCTAGTTGGGTTGACCTATTCAAAAACGAACTTTGCTCCTATTCCAGCAGGCTGGAATGGGAGCGGGCGATTTCTTGCTTCGGGTGGCGGGACGCAGATTGTGTGGGTCTCATTATTCGGCCGCGAACCAAAAACGGTTCAAGGCGGTTATTCTATTTCTGGACTTGTTTGTAAGCATCAAACAGATCGGACACTGAAATGCCGTCAATGGTCATGCCACTTAGGTTGGCGTCTGTAATTTGACAGTTGCTCAGGTTAACATTGTTAATTTTCACACCACTCATATTGACGTCATCAAAAAGAACAGCTTGCAAATTTACATCGGTGAACTTGCTTTCAGAAAGATCAACATCCTCGAATGTTGAATTTGGAATAGACTTTTTAACTTGGGTTATCATGTATTTTTCCTACGTTGGGCGTCAAATCCTGCCGCGTGCATGTATAATTATAGGCTCAACTTGACCCTAAATTGGTGCTGTTTGCTACACTTTTTGAGGCCGAAGAGGCGGCGAAACGTAAGTATTTGAAACGGCTGCTTATCCTACGACGGCAACTGCAATTCCAGGGTTTTGCATGGAAGAAGCGCATTTCGTGAAACGCGGTGAAATTCGCCAATAGTTTCTAGTGAGTGTGCCCGCGGGAAGGTCCTAAAACCGAAAGCCGACCCCCGCCAGCAATCCTTGTGTCACGGTATCGTATTCAAAGAAGCTTGGTGTACCCGGAGTACCCGATTTGTAATCCACGCCCAAAGCCCGGTAGGTCATGAACAAAGAAGTGTTTTGCCAGCGGTCGTAGGCAAACCCGCCCATCAGATTCCAGGTGAAATCTGACCCGACGCCAAATCCTCCCAGATCCCCCTGCATTAAGACGCGCCATTTTGGATTCAAACGCCGTTGCCACCGCAGCCCAACTATGGGGTCGGTCCAGTTGTCGCCGCGTTGTAAATTGCCAGCCGCAGGGCCTGTGAGAATGTTCAGATTAACATCGATATCCCAGTGCCGTAGTCCGGCATAGGCGTCGAAAGTATCACTGTCATTGCTAAATCGATAGGTCGCTAAGGCCTCAAAAATTGATTGCTTGTAGTCCGCCCGAATATCACCAATTGGGCTGGTCGCCCCATTGCCAAGATTCATAAAGGCGTAATCCAGAGCAAAACCATACCCGCTGTGGTGGCGGCCTTCAAAGCGCAGCATTCCTCCGGCTTCCATGTTTCTAAAGACATCACCGGGATCAACCGAGATATCGCCTCCAAGCCGACCAAGGGTACTGGTGCCGCTTATGGAGGGCGCCAACAAATATGGAGCAATCACAAAGTCCCAACTGTCTTGTGCCGCAAGCGAATCTACGGAGAGGAAAGCCGTAGCAGCAATCAAGATAGGCCCAGTCAGAAGGTTTGTGGTTCTTTGAGGCACATTTATCTCCTACCTGTGATAGCCAGAATGAGTAGGCGGATCTGTCGCAATCTAAGCTCGAACGGAAAACCCAAGGCCATCTTGCCTTAATGCACATTTGATTTCACTGAACATAAGGTAGCACGGATATGCATTTCGCCTTCCAGAACATCTTCTTTTTTACGGTGAAGTCATACAAAATGTTGGGGGAGGATGGACGAGACCGGTGATGATGCAAAGTTTTTGGACGCCATCTGGATTGATCTCTGTGGCGGTTTAACCAAAGTCGCGCAAATCTAATCTTTGCGCGCGCTGCCTCTGGACGCCCCAATCTGAAATCCCTATATAATTGCTCAGGTAAACACTCGAGGCCCTGTCCTGATGACCAATGCGTCCCAACCGTTAGAAGGTGCACCACTTATCGCACCCTCCACTGTCAGCCACTCACTGTATGAGCCGGTGGTTGAAGCCATCCGTACAGTTTATGATCCGGAAATCCCGGTCAATATCTACGAACTGGGTTTGATCTATACGATCGACATCAGCGAAGAGAACGATGTCAAAATCATCATGACGCTGACAGCACCAGGCTGCCCGGTTGCGGGTGAAATGCCGGGCTGGATCGTCGACGCTGTTGAACCCGTTGCAGGCATCAAAAGTGTCGATATTGACCTGACTTTTGAGCCACCCTGGGGCATGGAGATGATGTCTGATGAAGCGCGGCTGGAGCTTGGCTTTATGTAGTATCAACTTGGTGGTCGGCGCTTGAGCCGCCGCCACCAGTTTGGTTCGAACAGATCGGACAAAGATATACTTGAAATCTATGTTTTTCCCGACGCAATCGGGCGTCGGGGTTGAGCCGCGCAAGCGACATCCTTAAATAGGGGTAGAAGGAGACACCAATGTTTGGCATTCCCGGCAAGCAAGCCGTCACAATCACCCCTAAGGCTGCAGCGCAGATATCCAAGCTAATGGTGCAGGCTGGTCATGCCGGACTACGGATCGGTGTCAAAAAAGGCGGCTGCGCAGGCATGGAATATACCATGGAGTACGTCAATCAGCCTGATCCTAACGATGAGGTCGTTGAGCAAAGCGGCGCCAAGGTGATGATTGCGCCAATGGCACAGATGTTCCTGTTTGGCACCGAGATCGACTATGAGGTGTCACTGTTGGAGGCTGGGTTCAAGTTTAACAACCCTAATGTTTCTGACGCTTGCGGGTGTGGTGAATCGATCAGCTTCAAGGATATGCCCAACCTTTGACCGGGTAGAATGGGCGGTATGGAATTGGGCGGGTGTTTCCCGCCTTTTTGCTGTTCTGGTGACTGAAAATGTTGCGACCGAAGCTGTGGTAATTGTTTCGCGGCGCGGGCGATGTTACCAAGCTCAAAATGCATTTAGGAGGTAGCAGATGCGGCGGAAATTAGCGGCGGGAAATTGGAAAATGAACGGCACTAGCGCGGCGCTGTCAGAATTGGAGGCACTGGCTGATGCGCATACTACAGCTAGTGTAGACGTGTTGATTTGCCCTCCGGCTCCGCTTCTGCATCGTGCGGCAGAAATCGTGAAAAAGAGCGCAGTCACGGTAGGTGGACAGGATTGCCATGCCGCGACCTCCGGGGCGCATACCGGAGATGCAAGTGGTGAGATGTTAAAGGATGCGGGTGCTACATCGGTGATCTTGGGCCATTCAGAGCGCCGCACGGATCACAATGAAACGGATGTCGTGGTTTGCTCGAAAGCTGAGGCTGCAATAGCGGCAGGGCTGACTGCCATTGTGTGTTTGGGGGAAAGCCTGCAGCAGCGCGAAACGGGCGTGACGTTGGAGATCATTGGAACACAGCTTGCTGAGTCTGTTCCCAATGACGCAACTGGTGACACTCTGGTGATTGCATACGAACCGATTTGGGCCATTGGAACCGGAAAAGTGCCTACGTTGGAGCAAATTGGTGAGGTGCATACATTCTTGCGCACCCAACTTGTGGCCCGATTTGGGGGTGAGACTGGTAGTGCAATTCGGCTCTTGTATGGTGGATCTGTGAAGCCGGGTAACGCTGCTGAAATTTTTGCTGTGGAAAATGTCGACGGCGCTCTGGTTGGAGGGGCTAGCCTTAAAGTGGCAGACTTTTCTCCAATCATTGCTGCTCTGGATGCAGCTTGAATTGAAAATGGGTCAGAGCACGTAGCCCTGACCCGACCTCGCAGATAAAGGTACTGCGCGGTTCTTGGTGTTGTGGCTAATCGTTGATGTCGTGGTCGAAGGTTTTCACCTGACCCTGAGGTCGGGCAAAAATACGCCGCAGAATGAGCCAGGCAACGAGCGACAAAGCTGCGAATATCAACAGTAACATCGGCAGGCCAACTGACATGCCTGTGTTAAGCAGGATCAAGGATACAGCTGCAGCACCAATGGCAAAGCCCAGGAATACAAATCCGGGAGCCAGGACTTCGACGATAGCCAGCAATAGCGCTGTAGCTGCCCAGATCCACCAAGTTGACCAGATTGGGTCGCCCATTACTTGCCTCCACTCAGCATCTTAAATGCGTTGCCAAAGGCCTGAACAGCATCGGCGGGGACTATAATAGTCTGCTTTCCATCTCCGTTACCGAGGATAGACAGGGCTTCGACCTGCTTCAAAGCAACCTGATACTGTGCGGCTTCGATTCCATTCTCTTTGATGGCCTTGGCAACAACTTCAGTTGCATAGGCTTCGGCATCGGCCTGAATACGACGAGCCTTGGCAATCTGCTCTGCGGCGTAGAGCTCCGCATCAGCAGCAAGTTCGACTGAACGGCGGGCACCTTCGGCTTCCGTCACTTGCGCACGCCGAGCCCGTTCAGCGTTCAACTGTTGTAACATTGCGTCGCGGGTAGCTTGGTCCAGATTTACGTCCAGAATTTCCGTGCGGGTCACTTCGATGCCCCAATCATCGACTGAATCTTCTACCGCCTTTTTAATGGTTGTGATCAACTGGTCGCGGTTGGCCTGAACTTCATCGAGGTCCATCTTACCAATCTCTGCGCGCACGATCCCTGCTACAGTTGTTGAAATGGCGGCATCAACGTCGCGGATGCGGTAAACAGTTTTTTCGGGTTCAATAATACGGTAAAACACTGATGTTTCTACCTGTACCAAAACGTTGTCTTTTGTGATCGCGTCCTGACTGGCCGTGGGCAGTTGCCTCTCAAGAATCGAAATCTTGTGTGCAACGGAATCTAGGAACGGAATGACAAAGTTAATGCCTGGCCCAAGGACAGAGTACAGGCGGCCAAAACGCTCCACGACATATTTCTCTGATTGGGGAACGATACGAATGCCCTTCAGGATGACAACGATCAGGAAGATCGCACCTAGCAGGTAGATGCCGTTCTGGGATATCAATCTAATAATTTGGTCTTCGGACATGCTGGGCCTCAATAATTGTGTACTATGGTATACAGGTGGGGACAAATCCCCTCATTTCAACCTATGTATGGTCTTCGAACTGGTCTGTGGCAAGCATTCACAAGACTTGTCAATTCCAACCGGATAGGGCAAACGCGGCGAGTTACGCAATGTAGAGCGTAGGATGAGGATATACCAATGTCGCCGAAAGTCACATTTGATCTACAAGCCTCTGATGGCAAAGCCCGTACCGGGGTGATTTCGACCCCGCGTGGTGAGATCCGCACGCCGGCATTTATGCCAGTGGGCACGGCAGCGACGGTTAAGGCCATGATGCCAGAAAGTGTGCGCTCTACAGGTGCAGACATTTTGTTGGGCAACACGTATCACCTGATGTTGCGCCCAACGGCCGAAAGGATCGAACGCCTGGGCGGTCTGCACAAGTTTATGAACTGGCAGCGTCCGATATTGACAGACAGTGGCGGGTTTCAGGTGATGTCATTGGCCAGCTTGCGTAAACTGACCGAGCAGGGCGTTACCTTCAAAAGTCACGTTGATGGCTCCAAGCATGAAATCACGCCTGAGCGGTCGATGGAAATCCAACGGATGTTGGGCAGTGATATTGTTATGTGTTTCGACGAATGCCCAGCATTGCCTGCCACTGATAATGCCGTTGCAGAAAGCATGCGGATGTCAATGAGATGGGCTGCACGGTCGCGCGATGCCTTTGGGGATCGGCCCGGCCATGCCTTGTTTGGCATTCAGCAAGGGGGCGTAACGCAAGAATTGCGCGCAGAAAGCGCCGAAAAGCTGCGTGACATTGAGTTTGATGGCTACGCAGTCGGCGGGTTGGCCGTTGGTGAAGGTCAGGAAGCAATGTTTGGAGTGTTGGATTATGCACCAGACATGCTGCCTCAGAATAAGCCGCGCTATCTGATGGGTGTAGGCAAACCTGATGACATTGTTGGCGCTGTGGCGCGTGGCATTGATATGATGGACTGTGTTCTGCCATCGCGTTCAGGCCGGACAGGGCAAGCTTACACGCGCCACGGAGTAGTCAATATCAAGAATGCTCGTCACATTGATGATCCGCGCCCACTGGACGAAAACTGTTCCTGTCCGGCCTGCCGCAACTATTCGCGGGCCTATCTTAGCCATGTGTTCCGCAGCAACGAAATGATCAGTGGAATGTTGTTAACTTGGCATAACTTACAGTACTTTCAGGATATTATGGCAGGCATGCGTGAAGCGATTTCAGCAGGCACGTTTGACGTATGGCAAGCGGAGTTCCATGCTGGTCGTGCCGAAGGTGATATCGAGCCGATTTAGTCACTCTGCAATTTTGCCCCATTGGTTGGGTATTCCTACTTAACAATATTGTCCTTATGGCCAAAGACCCTGTGCGATTTTTGCACAGGGTTTGGTATGACCTATTGGCATTTTCTAATTCTCAAATTCGACAACGATTTTGCCGCCGTATTGGGTAGCGAGCCATGGTTGACAGATGACTCTGGTTGTTAGGGGGGGGAATTAGCGATTTGGTCACCCTGACCGTAAATCGCACCTTGTGATCGCGGGCCGCTGCGGGCAAACTAACTGACAACTTGACGGCCAGCTGGTTGTAATGAACTGCCCGCCGTACCAGATTAACAGATCCATGAGGAGACGAACCAAGGTTGCCGATTTTCGGGACCGGATCGTCTTGCCAAAAGTAAGGACCGAGTATGCAAGAGCCTCTCAATTCTTCCTATCCTGTATTGCCGTTGCGCGACATCGTGGTGTTTCCCCACATGATCGTGCCGCTGTTTGTAGGCCGGGAAAAGTCGGTACGTGCCTTGGAAGAGGTGATGGCCGATGACAAGCAAATCCTTCTGAGCAGCCAGATTGACCCCGCAGAAGATGACCCCGAAATCGAGGGCATCTATCAGGTTGGCGTGCTGGCCAATGTGTTGCAACTTCTGAAGTTGCCCGATGGCACAGTTAAAGTCCTTGTCGAGGGCCATGCCCGTGTCAAAATTTCAGAATATCTTGAGAACGACAACTTCTTCGAAGCCAAGGCTGAATACCTGACTGAGATTCCGGGTGACGTAACCACGACTGAGGCGCTGTTGCGCACTGTTGGGGATGAGTTTGAACGCTATGCAAAAGTGCGTAAAAACATTCCTGAAGAGGCTTTGTCGGCAATTGGTGAATCCGCGGAGCCAGCCAAATTGGGCGACTTGGTTGCAGGGCATCTTGGCATTGAGGTTGAGCAAAAGCAGGATCTGCTTGAAACTCTGTCTGTGTCGGAACGTCTGGAGAAGGTCTATGGCTTGATGCAGGGCGAAATGTCCGTGCTGCAGGTCGAGAAGAAGATCAAAACACGGGTCAAATCTCAGATGGAGAAGACCCAGCGTGAGTATTACCTGAATGAGCAAATGAAGGCCATTCAGAAGGAACTGGGCGATGGTGAAGAAGGCGAAGGCGAATTGGCCGAGCTGGAAAACAAGATCGCCGAGACCAAGCTGAGCAAAGAAGCCCGTGAAAAGGTGGACGGCGAGCTGAAGAAACTGAAGAACATGTCGCCAATGTCCGCCGAGGCGACTGTTGTGCGCAATTACCTCGACTGGATGTTGTCCATTCCATGGGGCACCAAGTCCCGCGTAAAAAAGGACCTGGGCAAGGCGCAGGATATTCTGGATGCGGATCACTATGGTCTGGAGAAGGTCAAGGAACGCATTGTTGAATACCTTGCGGTGCAGCAGCGTTCGGCCAAGCTGAAGGGCCCCATTCTGTGCCTCGTTGGCCCCCCGGGTGTTGGTAAGACCTCGTTGGGTAAGTCTGTGGCGCGCGCCACTGGGCGTGAATTCATCCGTATTTCACTGGGTGGTGTACGTGACGAAAGCGAAATCCGTGGTCACCGCCGGACTTATATCGGGTCAATGCCGGGTAAGATCATTCAGGCGTTGAAAAAGGCCAAGACCACCAACCCACTAATCCTGCTCGATGAGATCGACAAGATGGGGCAGGACTTTCGCGGTGATCCGGCGTCGGCGATGCTGGAAGTGTTGGACCCTGAACAGAACTCGACCTTTGTTGATCACTATATGGAGGTTGAGTACGACCTTTCGAACGTGATGTTCCTGACCACCTCGAACAGCTACAATATGCCTGGGCCGCTGCTGGACCGGATGGAAATCATCCCACTGTCTGGCTACACCGAGGACGAAAAGCGTGAGATTGCCAAGCAGCATCTGATCTCCAAGCAGGTCAAAAACCACGGATTGAAGGCCACAGAGTTTGACCTGGAGGATAGCGCTCTGACTGAGATCATTCGCACCTATACCCGTGAAGCGGGTGTGCGGAACCTGGAACGTGAGATCGCCAAGGTCGCACGGAAATCTTTGACCAAGATCGTGAAGAAAGAGGCCGACAATGTAACTGTTTCGGCCGACAACCTGAGCGATTTTCTGGGTGTTGAGAAATTCCGCTATGGTCTGGCTGAAAAGGAAGATCAGGTCGGTGTTGTGACTGGGTTGGCCTATACTTCGGTTGGTGGTGAGCTGTTGTCCATCGAAGCTCTGCGGCTGCCGGGCAGGGGGCGGATGAAAACCACCGGTAAGCTGGGTGACGTGATGAAGGAGTCGATTGAGGCGGCCGCGTCTTATGTACGCTCCATCTCGCCTCAGATTGGTGTTAAGCCGCCGCGTTTTGACCGGTGGGACATCCACGTCCATGTGCCAGAAGCTGCGACGCCGAAAGACGGTCCGAGTGCCGGTTTGGCTATGGTGACATCGATTGTGTCGGTGCTGACACAGATTCCGGTTCGCAAAGATATTGCGATGACTGGCGAGGTTACCCTGCGTGGGAATGCACTGGCGATTGGCGGTTTGAAGGAAAAGCTGCTGGCTGCACTGCGTGGCGGAGTCAAAACTGTATTGATCCCGAAAGAGAACGAAAAGGATCTGCCGGAAATCCCTGACAATGTGAAAGAGGGGCTGGAAATCATCCCGGTTTCACACGTGTCCGAGGTTCTGAAGCATGCTTTGGTCCGCGAGCCTGAGGCTATCGAATGGGATGAGGAAGTCGAAGAAGAAGCCGCCGCAGCCAAGGCTGCGCTAAAGCGATCTGAAGATGGGGCAGGGGCGGTCGCCCACTAAAATCCCATTTCATCTGTAGAAAGGGCGGCTTAAGTGCCGCCCTTTTTGTGTTTCTGCTTATGCCGCGGGACGTGCCATTTTTGCCTGCACTGTGGCAATGGCCACTGCATCAGGGCTGGTGTTTTCGGCTTTGGCTTGGCGCAAAATAGCTTGCAAGGTCAAATCTAAGGCTGCCAACTTTTCATCGACAAAAGCCGTGCGGTCCGAAATTTCAAGAATTTCAGTCGCAACATTGATGATACCACCACCATTTGCGACAAAATCTGGTGCATAGAGAATTCCCCGGTCATGTAGGGCGGTCGCATCTTGTGGTGTTGCCAGCTGGTTGTTGGCGCCACCTGCAACAATTGCCACCTTAAGCAGAGGTATCGTCGTTGCATTCAAGATGCCCCCAATCGCGCAAGGGGCAAATATATCGGCTTCAACGGTATAGATCTGATCTGGCTCCACGGCTTGGGCGCCAAATACCGTTACCGCCTTGGCAACTCTCTTTGCATCTGTGTCGGTGATGATCAGATTGGCGCCTGCCATGTTTAACAGATCACACAGATGCCAGCCGACATTCCCCAAGCCCTGTACTGCTACCGATATGCCTTCCAGCTCGGCGCTACCGCAGTGTTGTTTTTGGGTGGTCCGGATTGCGTTAAAGATACCGCGAGCAGTAATCGGAGATGGATCGCCGCTGGCGTAGTCGCCAGTGGGCAAACCTGCGACACAAGGGGTGACTTTCGCCAATTGCGCCATGTCGGTTGGGCTCATTCCCATATCTTCCGCGGTATAATACCGACCCTTTAGGCTATTGATCCCTTCGCCAAAGGCCTGCAGCAGTTCTGGCGTCTTGTCGTGACCTGGGTCACCGATGATCACGGCTTTGCCGCCACCCAGTGGTAGCCCAGCTGCGGCATTTTTATAAGTCATGCCTTCACTCAACCTTTTGACGTCTGTCAATGCGTCCTCGGCATTGGCATATGGGCGCATGCGCAACCCACCGGCTGCAGGGCCCATCAATGTTGAGTGCACGGCTATGTACCCATGCAGACCTGTTGCTGTGTCCTCGACGCAGTAAATCTCTTCGTGACTGCTAGATGGCACTGGTGTGATGTTCATTCTCTTGTTCCTCCGTTGCCATCTGATAATCTAGGTTGCGCGCGAGTATTCGCCAAATTGCGCTAAGCGTTTTGCAAATTTTGGAGCTTTCACCTAATGATACCGCTGGTAATAGGGAAAATCTAATGGACGCCATCGATAGAAAGATAGTCTCGGAGTTGCAGCTGAATGCGCGTCAAAAAATGGCAGACCTGTCAGAACGCGTTGGATTGTCTCCAACGCCTTGTGCGCGGCGGGTTGCCAATCTTGAGGAAGACGGCGTGATCACCGGGTATTCGGCGCGTGTAGACCAAGCCAAGCTTGGGTTGCCCGTGACTATATTCGTAACCGTTGAACTGGAGCGTCAGTCAAGTGATGCCTTAGGCAGGTTCGAGGCAGCGGTTCGCCAGTTCGACGAAGTTATGGAGTGTTATCTGATGACGGGAAGCCGAGATATTTTACTGCGAGTGGTTGCCAGTGATCTCACCTGTTTTGACCGATTTCTTGAAAATCAATTGATGCGCGTCCCGGGCATTCGTTCCACTCGTTCAAGCTTTACGCTGCGAACCATGATCTGCAGAAATACCTTGCCAGCAGATTGAGAAACACGAAGCGCAGGATATCGAATTTTCTTTTTGTGAAGAACAAAGCTGAACGGAAGTAAAGGTGTGCCTATTCTCGCAATAATGGATTTCAAAATGGTGTTAACAGACTGAAAGCCCGTCCATTTTTGACAAGAAACTGGAAACTTGGAAAAAATTCGCGTAGCTTTCAAAAAACACAAAATACGGGGCAAAACCATGGCAGCACGCACTAAAAAAAGTTCCAGTACTGCAAAGTCTGATCAGCCCAAGAAAACTGAACAGCCTAAAACTGCTGCCAAAGCGGTGGGTGACCAAGGCGGCGAACCCACTGCTAAACCAATTGCGACCAAAACACCGCCTGAACCTGCAGTTGTTATGCCTGGTCCAGTCGTTTCCGCGCCCGAAATGCGCAAAAAGGAACTCATTGATTTGGTTGTCGAGCGATCGGGTGTGAAGAAAAAGGATGCCAAGCCGGTCGTCGAAGCAATGCTTGCAGTTCTTGGTGAAACCATTGGCGAAGGTCGTGAGCTGAATATGCAGCCGTTAGGAAAACTGCGTATCAACCGTAGCGAACTGCGTAACAATGGCCGGGTAATCATTTGCAAAATTCGACAGAGCATTGCTAGCACAAGTAATTTATCCGAAGTTGATAAGACTGTGTCTGACTGAATCGCAGAAGGCGATGGTTGAGGTTCACGCGCCGTTTTTAGGCTCTAAACTTGAAAGAGTTTCCGGTGTTCACTGCAAATGGGTGGCCCGCCTAGCCAAGACACGTTGCAGTCATGTCTGCACGCCGCTGGTTCGCATGCCATGATTATGGTTTTGCGGTTTTTCAGGCCAGAGGGTTTGGAGTGTCGCTGTATGTAGCCTATTTATAGAATGATAACAGGCTGATGTAACTCAAACGGTTTATGTTTCCTTTTAGGGGTTCTTGGGGTTCTAAAGGCCCAATTTAGATCAAGAAAGTAGGCTGGAGCTAAGCTGATCTACGCCTATCTCCAATTTGCCTCTTGAAAAAATCGGTGCCACCCTTCAAATGGAAGCCGCTAAGTTTTTCTTTTTCGTCCTACTGTTTCCCGTTCTTCGGCCTTCAGTCTTTCGATCCAGACCTGACACGCCGGGCTGCCGCACCAACGCGGGCAGCAAATAATTGGAGACTACGGATATGGCCACTGGCACCGTAAAATGGTTCAACTCTACCAAAGGCTTCGGCTTCATCGCACCTGAAGGTGGCAGCAAGGATGTGTTCGTGCACATCTCAGCAGTTGAACGTTCAGGCCTGACCGGTCTGGCCGACAACCAGAAAGTGACTTTTGACATCGAGCCCGGCCGTGACGGTCGCGAGTCCGCTGTGAACCTCGCACTGGCATAAGCCTTTACGAAAACGAGTTATTGAAACGCGACCCCTGTACATTGGGTCGCGTTTTGCATTTTAGATAAGATTTTTTGTCACCTAAGACGTGCTGCAAAGCCAGTTTCGCCCCCCAGCCACCAAGTTGGCAACGTTCTGACGCCATTGTGATTGATGAAGCACCAGTTGGGTGTTGGTACGTGCTGATATGGCTACGCGTTTTCAAGTTGATGTGCCTGGGGCTTTTGCTCTCTGGCAGTAGCGACTAGTAATTGCGCATTGGTTTCAAAATGCAAGGTAGCCGGAATGCAGAATCTCCCCCCAATTTGGCTGCTTCGGCATGGGCAAACCGAATGGAACGCTGAGCAGCGCGTTCAGGGCCAGATGGAATCTTGCCTCACCCAATTGGGGATACAGCAGGCACGGCGTCAGGCCGAACTGATGAAGCCCATTCTTAGTCAGCGGCCGCTTTGTTTTGTATCGCCCTTGGGGCGGGCACAGCAAACGGCTGATATTGCCCTTGGTGGCGCGCCCTTTGAAACTGACGCGCGCCTTGCAGAAATTTGTGCTGGTGATTTTCAAGGGCGGACCAACGCAGAGGTGGCTCAGGGTTTTCCAGAGTTGTTTGCAAACAACTCAACTACGTTGGATCTGTATTGTGCTGCGCCGGGAGGCGAAGGGTTCGATATGTTCCAAAGCCGCATATCAGATTTCTTGGCAACGTTGACAGGTCCGACGGTGGTCGTAGCACATGCGCTGCTAGGGCAGGTGATGCGGGGGATCGTCTGCAGTTTAGGACGAACTGAGATGGGGAAATTGTCTAAGGATCAGGGCTGCATATACCTGCTAAAAGACGGCAAAGAGCAGGTTCTGAGATAAGTTTTCAAATAAGGCAAAAAAAGTCAATTATGCCCTTGCGCCCGTTCCGCGCATTGTCTAAATCCTGCCTCAACGGGTCGTTAGCTCAGTTGGTAGAGCGCTTCGTTTACACCGAAGATGTCGGGAGTTCGAGCCTCTCACGACCCACCATTTTCACCGCAGGTCTGCGGTTTGCAGTCACCAAGCTGCTTGTTGGTTTCCCAGGATATGATGATAGTACTTGGCTCGCCAAACTGCGGTTGTACAAACACTTCGTGATATGTTGGACGCGCAGGGGGGATCACGCATTTACGTATTTCCTGCTAAGTCGATTGCCGACTAAAATTCCGGGCCTATCCAATGTTAAGGTTGGTATCGGTTCCGAGCGAGGGGAGCCCACCCAGAACCGTATTTGCCAATAGTTTCAGGATACGGCGGAAAGATGCGAAATTTGTCGGCCTGTTGTGAGCTTGCCAACCGAACGCACCAACGAGTCCGCATCAATGCGGAAATGCCTGTACAGATCGGCAATTGTCCCAGTCTGGCCAAAGTGTTCAACGCCATGAGGCACAGTCTGGTGGCCATGAACTGAGCCCAGCCACGACAGCGTTGCTGGGTGGCCGTCGATGACGGTGACAAGTTTGCAATGCTGCGGCAAATCTGTCAGCAATGTCTCTACGTGGGACTGCGCGGTGGCGATACCGTTTGAGCGAGCCCGTTGTGCAGCTGTCCAACCCGCGTTCAGCCGGTCAGCTGATGTCACAGCCAGTACGCCAACATCTCGTCGGCCTTCACCTATTATGCCAGCGGCCTTGACGGCCTCAGGGGCAACCGCGCCTTGATAGGCGATAACCACTTCGCAATTTGGCCCCGGTTTGCGCAACCAATATGCACCATCAATGGCGCCCTGCCGGAAATCCTCATCGACGCGCTTACCCGGTTGTTCAATTGGGTTGGTGGTTAAGCGCAGGTAGACTGATCCACCGGTTTCGTCACGCAACCAAGTGCGTTCATCCGGATCGCTTTCGCCGTCTTTTTGCAAATAAGAAAATGCCCATTGCATGATAACTGCCAGTTCGTCGGCGAATGCGGGTTCAAACGCCGCAAGCCCATCCTGAGACATACCGATCAATGGTGTGCCAATAGATTGGTGCGCACCACCTTCAGGAGACAATGTGACGCCTGAAGGTGTACCCACGATCATAAACCGAGCATCCTGATAGCTGGCGTAGTTCAGCGCATCGAGGCCACGGGCGATGAACGGGTCATAAACCGTACCAATTGGGATCAATCGCTTACCAAAAACGGAATGGGACAAACCAGCCGCCGCAAGCAGCAGGAACAGGTTCATCTCTGCAATGCCCAGCTCGATATGCTGACCATTTGGCGCGAATTCCCATTTGGCGGTGGAGGGGATGTTCTCTGCCTTAAAGGTATCAGCCTGATGGGTGCGGGCAAACAGTTTGCGGCGATTTACCCAAGGGCCAAGGTTGGTGGTGCCAGTAACGTCAGGAGAGGTTGTGACAATACGCTCGGCCAGTAGGCTCTCCCCTTTTGACAGGTCATCCAAAATCTTGCCAAAGGCCATCTGGGTCGAGGTATCCTTACTGGTCTCTAGCTCAATGGTCGGCACGTCGATGATTTCATCGTGATACCGGCGAGCGCCTTTGGCAAAGAATGGTGCCTGGTCTAAAAATGACTGGAGATTATCCGGGTCGGAAACCGTTGCAAACTTCTCCCATTCCTGCCCTTCGGCTACGCCCATTTTCTTTTGCCATTCGACCATCTGGGTCTTGTTCATCAAGCCGCCATGGTTGTCTTTGTGTCCGGCAATTGGGGTGCCCCAGCCTTTGACGGTATAGGCCAGGAAGCAGACGGGGCGGTCGTGATCAATCGCCGCAAATGTATCAGCCATGGTTTGAACGCAGTTGCCACCGAGGTTTTCCATCAGCGCAGCAAGTTCATCGTCGTTCCGGCGCGCGATCAGGGCTGTAACGTCGCCCTGATCCCCAAGGCTTTCCATCAGGCGTTCGCGCCAGACTGCGCCGCCCATATAGGTTAGTGCGGAATACATCTGGTTTGGGCAGTTATCGATCCAGTTGCGTAGTTCCTCCCCGCCTGGTTCTTTAAACGCGGCCTGTTGAAGGTGGCCATATTTGACGCGAACGACGTCCCAGCCAAAAGCGTCAAAAATCTGTTCTACACGCTTGAACAGGCCTTCACGTACTACACCATCCAGCGACTGACGGTTATAGTCGATGATCCACCAACAATTGCGCAGGTCATTCTTCCAGCCCTCTTGCAGGGCTTCATAGATGTTGCCTTCATCCAGTTCTGCATCACCCACCAATGCAATCATTCGACCAAGGTTTTGATCTTCACCCCAGGATTTAGCCTGAATGTAATCTTGTATGATCGACGCAAAAGAGGTGATGGCAACCCCAAGCCCAACGGACCCAGTGGAGAAATCTACATCGTCGATATCCTTAGTGCGGGATGGATAGCTTTGCACGCCGCCGAAGCCGCGAAAGTTCTCCATTTTCTCACGAGTCTGATTTCCCATCAGATATTGTATGGCGTGAAAGATCGGCGAGGCATGGGGTTTCACGGCTACCCGATCTTCTGGGCGTAGTTCTGAAAAGTAGAGCGCCGTCATGATTGACACCATCGATGCCGAGGACGCCTGATGCCCGCCCACTTTAATCCCATCAGCCTTGGGCCGGATATGGTTGGCGTTGTGGATCATCCAATGCGACAGCCAAAGCAAACGCTGCTCTACGGTTTTCAACTGAGTTTTGTGGTCGGTCATATCTGAAACCCCTATCAAGCGGCTTTGGAGAGGGGCGACTGCGGCAAGGCCTGCCGAAGATCCGCAAGGATGTCATCAATACCTTCCAGACCAACGGACAGGCGCACTAAGCCTTCGCTGATACCATGCAGGGCACGCTCTTCCGGGGTATAGGTGGAATGGGTCATGCTGGCGGGGTGCTGGATCAGGGTTTCCGCATCGCCAAGGGAGACTGCCCGGGTGATCAGCTGCAGCTTGTTCATCAGGGCGCGTCCTGCCTCTAACCCGCCTTCCAGCTCAAAGGCAATCATACCGCCGGACTGGCTCATTTGACGAGCGGCGAGGTCGTACTGCTCAAAACTTGGCAAACCAGGGTACCAAACCTTTTGCACACCCGGCGCCACTTCGAGCATTTCGGCAATTGTCTGAGCGCTGGAACAGTGGCGATCCATGCGCAGTTCCAGTGTCTTCAACCCACGTAGGACCAACATCGCATTGAAAGGCGCCATAACCGCACCAGTCATGTCCTTCATGCCATACAGACGTATCTCCTGGATCAGCTCAGCGCTGCCAACCAGCAGGCCCGCAACCACATCGCCATGGCCGCCGAGATACTTGGTCGCCGAATGCAGGGCCAGATCAGCGCCAAGCTCAATAGGCCGGGTTAGGTAAGGCGTTGCATAGGTGTTGTCGACGACAACCTTTGCATTTCCTTCGTGTGCAATATCCGAAATCGCGCGAATGTCGACCAGCCGCATGTTTGGGTTGGCTGGCGTTTCGAAATACACAACTTTGGTTTTTTCACTAATTGCATCGCGCAGGTTTTCGGGGTTGGTCAGATCAACATGGGTCACGGTGACGCCAAATTTGGCCAACCCGTGCTGCATGAAAGAGAAGGTGCAGCCGTATAGGGTCTTGTCGAGGATTACCTCGTCTCCGGGAGCTACCAATGTCCAGATTGCAGAGGTGATTGCGCCCATGCCCGAGGCGAGTGCTAAACCGGCCTCAGCCCCTTCCAGCACAGCAATTCGCTTTTCGAGCAGATCACACGTTGGGTTGGAAATTCGTGAATAGATATGTCCTGCACGCTCTCCGGCGAACATATCACCCCCGGCTTCGGCCGTTTCAAATGCAAATGTCGACGTCAAATGCAGTGGCGGCGTCAGTGACCCTTCGTTGTCCATTGGGTCATAGCCATGGTGGATGGCACGAGTGGCGAAGCTGTCGGGGTGGTTGCGCATGATGATCTCCAGGAATTCTATTGAGAAAATCTTAGGCGCATAAGATCTGTCAGATATTGCGAACTCTGCCAGCATGTGACCATAAATTGGCATAATCTGCCAAAAGGATCTGAAATGGATCATAAGGACCGCCAAATCATACGCGCATTGCAGCGAAATGGGCGTATGACGAATCAAGATCTAGCCTCTGAGGTTAGTCTGTCGCCATCCCCGTGTTTGCGCAGAGTGAAGCTGCTTGAGAAAAGTGGTGCGATCAAAGGCTTTAGCGTTGATGTTGATGCCGCTGCCTATGGGTTGCCTGTGACGGTATTTGTGCGGGTAACGTTGGAACGTCACACGGATGACTGTGTTCAACAATTTGAGCAAAGTGTGAGCCAGGTTGATGAAGTTCTGGAGTGTTTTGTCATGACGGGCATGTCAGACTATTTACTACGAGTAGTGGTGGCAGATCTGGCGGACTACGAAAACTTTGTGCGTAAGCGCCTGCACGCGATCGGTGGTATCGCATCTATTGATACCAGTTTTGTCTACGGAGTGGTCAAGAAGTCGAGTGTTTTTCCAGTGATCGTTTAACCGCGATTCACAGCACATCCAGTGAGACTTTAACCCGGTCCATGACCACGGATGTTTTGAACCGGCTGATATTGGATTCATCGAAGAAATGCGCTTGGGTGAACTCCTCGTATTCCTTGATGTCGTGGACATTCAGGATCAGCACAAAATCGCCTTCGCCGGTGGTGTAATAACACTGCTGGACACAGGGTGCGTTGCGCATTTTGCGTTTAAAGGTGTCCAGATGGGCGCGGTTTTCGCGTTCAAGGATCACCTCGACGATGATCGTCATTTCGCGTCCCAATTTGGCGGGCGAAAGAACGGCAATATCGCGTTCGATCACATTGCTGGCGCGAAGCTTCTGTAGCCGTTTTTGAACCGCAGCAGGAGATAGACCCACGTCCTGGCTGATCGACTCGGCGGTAAGTCGGGCATTGGTTTGCACAAGCCGCAGGATATCCAGATCTTTGTCGTCCATTTCCGATTCCAGTCGTATCATGCGCCGTTGGCGACTATTTTAGTAGCTGAAACGAGAAATCAAAAGCCTGTCATCCCTAATACTGATTATCCTGCCTCATAAGAGAGATAGTGAGGTACTGATGACTGAGTTCCATCAAAAATTGACAGCGTTGCGGCGCGAATTTCACAAACACCCCGAGCTTGGGTTTCGTGAAGTTCGGACTAAGGCATCTGTTGCCCAGCATCTACGAGATCTTGGACTGGAGGTTCATGAAGGGGTGGGGGTTGTTGGCCTTTTGCGGGTTGGTTCTGATAACAGGGCCATTGGTCTGCGTGCGGATATGGATGCACTGCCAATTGCCGAAAATTCCACACACGGTTACACCTCAGAAAATGCGGGTGTCATGCATGCCTGTGGCCATGACGGGCATATGACAATGCTACTGGGGGCCGCTGAACGGTTGGCGGTTGAGAGGGGCTTTGACGGTACGGTCATTTTCTTGTTTCAACCCAACGAAGAGCACGGATTGGGTGCACAGGCGATGATTGATGAGGGGGTGCTGGAGCAGTTCCCGATTGAAGAGGTATACGCCATTCACAATTTGCCGGGTGCGCCCTTAGGGCAAGTTTCAACACGAACCGGACTGATCTGCGCCAGCGAAAGCCTGTTTGAGATCACGATAACCGGGCAGGGCGGTCATGCCTCGATGCCCCAGGTCGGAATTGATGCGTTACCCATCGGGGCAGAGCTGGTGTTGGCGTTGCAAACAGTTGTTTCGCGCAAACTGGCACCTGGTGCAGGCGCCGTTGTTTCGGTCACTGAGTTTCTGACCGATGGGCAGCGAAATGTATTGCCGGGTCAGGTCGTGTTGAAAGGCGACGTGCGCGCACGCGCACCAGAGGATCGTGATGCCATTGAGCGGTTAATGCGCCAGATTTCGGAAGGAATTGCAAGTGGCCACGGGGCTTCGGTCAGTGTGGACTTCAATACTGAATTTGTCGAAACCATCAATGCGGACGGACCAGCTGAAGCTGCCTACCGGGCAGGTAATGCCGCTGGTCTGGATGTCTTGCGTGATCGTGCACCAATGAGCTTTTCAGAGGATTTTGCCCGGTTCTGCAATGCTGTACCAGGGTGTTTTTTGCTGATGGGCAATGGAACCGAAGGCCCCAACGGCCAGCCGCTGCATGCGGCAGATTATGACTTCAATGATGCCTTGCTGCCGATTGGCGCAGACTTTTGGGTGCAGCTGGTGCGTGACCGGCTCCCTGCAGAAAAGGACAAATGATGACCAAGATTTTCGCCACTGCTAAACTGCGGCACATTTCGGGTACACCCGAGAAGAACGGAGCTGCCGACCGGGTCTTATCCAAAGAGGACTTTCAGGCCGCCCATGCGGAAATCACCGCTTGGGAAGGCCACGCGCCGACGCCTTTGGTTGCCCTAAATGCCCTTGCGTCCAGCATTGGTGTCGCCCGGATTGACTACAAGCACGAAGGACCGCGGTTTGGTCTGGGCAGCTTCAAAGCGCTTGGTGGGGCATATGCTGCGATGCGGGTACTTGGGCGTGAATTGTCTCGTCGCTTGGAGACCGAAGTTGCCCTGAGTGACATTCGGGCTGGCGACTATGCCAAGGACTGTGCGCAGATCACTTTGGTTTCCGCTACGGATGGCAATCATGGGCGTTCTCTGGCCTGGGGTTGCAAACGGTTTGGTGCACCCTGCCGCATCTATATTCACAGCGAGGTCAGTGAGGGGCGGGCGCAGGCGATGCGTGAGTTAGGGGCAGACGTGATCCGGATCGACGGTGATTATGATGAATCGGTCGCGCTGGCCCGGAGCGAAGCAGAAGAAAACGGTTGGTTTGTGGTGTCTGATACATCGTGGGAAGGTTACAGCGAGCCGCCCCGCGATGTGATGGCAGGATATGGTGTCATGACACGAGAGGCCTGCGAAGCCCTGGACCAAGCCCCGACGCATGTGTTTCTGCAAGGTGGCGTTGGCGGGCTGGCGGCTTCAGTTGCTGCAGCACTGCGTCAGTACTGGGGGGGGCAGAGTCCCCGTGTGGTCGTGGTTGAACCTGAGCTAGCAGCCTGCCTTTTTGAAAGTGCCCACCAAGGTCAGCCAACCAGTGTCAAAATCTCTGAAGAGACCATCATGGCAGGCCTGTCCTGCGGAGAGCCTTCTGAAATGGCCTGGGAGATCCTGCGCGAGGAAACCTCAGATTTTCTGACCATTCCAGATACAATTGTCGCCCCAGCCGTGCGTCTTCTGGCACGTCCAATGGGGGCAGATCCCGCGATAGAAGCTGGGGAAAGCGCTGTTGCGGGATTGGCGGCTCTGATCGCGGCATGCCAATCTACACAGCTTTCTGCTTCACTTGGACTGGATAAGACCTCGCGTGTGTTGCTGATCGGTTCTGAAGGGGTCACCGACCCGGCGATTTTCGCTGAGATCATGGAGGCGGAGGATGCCTGACCAGCCAATACGGGGTTTTCCAGACGAGGAATTCGCAGATCGCACCCGTCGCGCTCAAGCCTTAATGGCCAAGCAGAGGCTAGCGGGGCTGCTATTAATGACAGAACCAGAGGTTCGCTATTTCAGCGGTTTTCATACCTTGTTTTGGCAAAGCCCAACGCGCCCATGGTTCCTATTTGTTCCAGCGACTGGAAAACCTATCGCGATCATCCCCGAAATTGGGGCCGAATTGATGCGGACGACCTGGGTCACAGATATTCGCTGTTGGAGCGCCCCTTCTCCCAAGGATGATGGCATCAGCTTGTTGACCGAGTTGTTAAACCCGCTGTCGCGCGAGGGCGCGCGCATTGGTGTGATGAAAGGTCATGAAACAGCGCTCCGCATGCCTCTGGGGGAGTATGAGCGACTGATGACTGGCTTGCCGGGGCTTGAGATCGCCGATGCAACCAGTCTGGTGCGCAGTCTGCGCATCGTCAAATCAGAATCGGAAATTGAAAAACTTGCTCACATTTGTGCAATCGGTTCACGAAGTTTCGATCAGGTACCAAATTTGGCCCATGAAGGGCTGCCACTGGAAGACCTGTTCCGCGCCTTTCGCCGCGAGGCACTGGCACAAGGCGCAGATGACGTACCCTACTTGGTTGGAGGAGCCGATCAGGGGGGGTATCACGATGTGATTTCTCCGCCCACGCCGCGTCCCTTACAATCTGGTGACATTTTGATGCTGGACACGGGCGCCACCTGGGATGGATATTTTTGCGATTTCGACCGTAACTTTGCAATTGGCCGGGTGGATGACGCGTCGCGGCGGGCCTATGATGTCTTGTGGCGTGCGACCGAAGCCGGGTTGGCAGCAGCCCGCCCCGGCAACACCTGCCGCGAACTGTTTAATGCGATGCAAGTCGTGATTTCCGAGATTGACGAACAGACAGGTGACGTCGGACGGTTGGGGCACGGGCTGGGTATGCAATTGACTGAATGGCCGTCGCACGCAGAATTTGACGACACGATAATTGAGGAAAATATGGTTCTCACGCTCGAACCCTCACTCGGCTATGGCGACGGGCGTCTTATGGTGCACGAGGAAAACATTGTTGTCCGCGCTGATGGAGCAAAACTTCTGACTAAGCGGGCCGCCGATGAACTGCCGGTAATCTGAAGAGGAGGGCGGGATGAAACTCGATTTTGAAACGGACGAAGGGATTGGCACCCGAGCGACGCTGGGTGTGATTGTTTTGGAAACTGACGAAACGCTAGAGCCTGAATTTGCGCGGATGACAGATCTGGAAGGCGTTGCGCTCTATCATAGCCGGATCCCAATGGTGTCGGAAATTCGCCCGGATACACTCGCACAGATGGAAGCTGACCTTCCGGCGTCAGCCCGTTTATTGCCACCTTCCTTGCCGTTCGACGTGATCGGCTATGGCTGTACTTCAGCCTCCAGTGTGATTGGCTCCGAAAACGTAGCACACTCTGTGCGCAGGGTGTTTCCGAATGCCCGTGTCACTGATCCTCTGGCGGCGATTATTGCCGCAGGGAAGCGCATGGGTATCGAACGATTGGGGTTTGTTACGCCATACGTGCCGGACGTGTCAGAGCGCATGCGCGGTCGGCTGGAAGAGGGGGGCTTTGAGATCGCGGCATTCGGGTCGTTTGAAGAAGGTGATGACCGTGTCGTGGCGCGGATAACGGAGCAGTCTATTTTGGCTGCAGCTGTACAGGTTGCGCAAACTGCCCCTTGTGAAGCGGTTGTCATTGCCTGCACTAACCTACGTTGTCTGAGCGTCATTCCTGAGATTGAGGCCAGAACCGGTGTTCCGGTGTTTTCCAGCAATCAGGCTTTGGCCTGGCATATGCTTCGACTGGCTGGTGTCGAAGATCAGCGACCTGCATTTGGGCGCTTGTTTGCGTGAATTGCCCCCTGACTAAAAGGGGCAATTCAATTCTACCTTACCATCTGTGGGGCGGATGGTTTGGTTTCTAAGACGGTCGTACCGCCAACAGGCGATCCTCTCGTGGTAACAGGTTTCGCAGTGCTTTGAGGCAGCGGTAGTGGTTGTTCTGGATC
>NZ_WQLV01000005.1 GCF_009753675.1 Parasedimentitalea huanghaiensis
CCCGAGCCGGAACCCTTGCTGCCACCCGAGCCGGAACCCTTGCTGCCACCGGAGCCGGAGCCCTTGCTGCCGCCCGAACCGGAACCTTTGCTGCCACCGGAGCCGGAGCCCTTGCTGCCGCCTGAACCGGAACCTTTGCTGCCACCCGAGCCGGATCCTTTGCTGCCACCCGAACCGGAACCTTTGCTGCCACCCGAGCCGGAACCCTTGCTGCCACCCGAACCGGAACCCTTGCTGCCGCCCGAGCCGGAGCCCTTGCTGCCGCCTGAACCGGAGCCTTTGCTACCGCCAGAGCCAGAGCCCTTGCTGCCACCAGAGCCAGAGCCCTTGCTGCCGTCAGAACCGTCAGCGTCTTCATATTGTTTGGCTAGGTTGTTGTCATACCAGCTGCTAAAACTACCGCCTTCTACGCCACCATTGTGATAGGATTTTGCACCGCTGGCATAGGCACCACTGCCGCTGTCGTCGGACTGTCGGCTCTCACTATCCGAGTGAAAACCGTTTGAATCCAAATGTTCCCAAGCCATCGTTATACACTGCCCAATCATCTATCAAAATCAACACGGTAACCGCATGGCGTCCTGGCAGGGCAGTCATACAGCAAGGTTTTATGTCGTCATTTGGCAAGCAGCCTAAGGGTGGAAATAGAGTGGTGACAAATTTTAGCCGCAATTTTATCAGAATTTTGGTTAAGTTGTGCAGATTTTGGAAACAATGCAGGGTAGGCTTGGGGATTGCTTCCGAATGTGGGGTATTTGGGGTGTCACATCGGATGAGTGCTGCTCGAATCATGCAAAAAGTTAATAGTTGTGCCGTAATTCGGTCCACAAAATTGCCGGATTTGCGAACTAGAGATAAGATCAGATTTGAAACTCACCCGCCTTCGTGCGGCCAGTTGTAGCGCATGAAAGGTATTTTCCGTGGCGAAGGACAGCAACCAGGATCGCATCAACCGTATTGTCGAAGCCGCCGAGCAGCATTTTGGCCAAAATGTAGATCGGGTGACTGCGCCGGGTGGCGAAGGACGATCGTCGTTCCGGCTGCACTTTGAAAACAGGGATGTCATTGCTACGCTGCGCCCTAATTTCCGTCGCACCCATTTGGAAGCTTTTGTGCTGGATGAGCTGGCACCACATACCAGCAATATTCCCAAAGTGTTGGGCGTGGTCGGGGAAATCATGTTCCAATCTGATGTAGGGTTACGTCGGTTAAATCAGGAAATCGCCCGCCACAACAAAGCTAAACAATTGGACCTAGCGGCCGAGGCGGTGGCGGGTATTTTCCGCATTCATGCGGCCGCGCGCAAAACGGATTTGGATAAATCCCTGCCGCACCTCGGGGCCAATGACGATTGGATCACCAACATTGTAGATGCAGTAGATGCCTTGCAGCCTTACTCGCGTGGGATTTCCAGCACGTTTGACCGCAGTGCAGTGGCTTCGGTTGTGGCTTATCCGGGACGCCAGTTTGTGAAATGGGATTGTCGCTCGGGCAATGCTGCCATTGGTGCTGACGACCGGATGAACTGGTTTGATTTTGAGTATTGTGGGTTGCGACACGGTGCTGAAGATTTTGCCTGGTTGATTGGCGACGAGGCTTGGCCTGTCGCACCTGATCAGATGGTTGACGTGATGATCGACGCGTTTGATCCGGAATGCGGCCACGAAATCGCTGACTATCTGGAATACCTCTCGGTCTATCTGACGCTGCACTGTGTGCAGCGGTTCAAGCTGATTATCAAAGAGGCCAAGAAGCGCGGCTGGTTGTCGAAAGAGAAAGTCCGCAAATATGATGATGCGGGCGTGCATCCTGAATTTGCTGTTCAGATTTGCAAAGTAGGGCAATATTTCTCGGCGCAATCACAACTGACGGCCCCGTTGACCGTTAACTTTGAAGGTGCGGCCCGTGCTTTTGCCCAGATCCTGCGAGATGGTTCTTCTTTGAAACGGGCTTGACCCATGACTGCGGCGCCGCGCCCTTCATTGGTCGCCACTGACCTGCACGTCGAAGGCGCCGAGACGCTGGACCAATATCGCAAGCTGCAGACCGCGTAGCAAATTCTTGAGGCCCGCGACCCCGAAGGTACGGTCTATTTGTCCTGGGATTGGCTCGCGCCCATTTTCGCAGCCCATCCGGGCCGCTGGCGGGTTCTTACGAGGTGGCGCTGTCTGCAAGTTTTGAACCGTCTGATCGGTTTTGGAGAACAAAATCAGCCCGAAAATGCGTTGATTGCCGTAAATCAGTTGCAACAGATGATTGGTCGAACGTTTGTAAAACCATGAGTATCACTGATCGCCGAACGTTAGCTGGTGTTTTGGCAGATCGGGTGCTTTCCATGACGTTTGGTTTAGATTTACGCTGCTTTGCTGTGTGCATGGAAACCGGACATCCTTCAGCGGTATGTGTACGAAATCTGATTTAGCGCACAAAATTGAATGACGATATGAAAGTCAGAACTACCTTGTGACCGTAGCGGCCAACCAGCAGCCTCAAGCTTTCGCGTGCCACTTTGGGATAGGGGGCTGGGTCTGGTTTTTTGGTGACGGCGGGTATGAGTTGCGCAAGGTAAGTTGGAGGAAGGAGAGGCACGCTCAACCCGTTCTCATACTGGATCTGAACGATATCACAGAAAGACTAGAAGATGGGAAACAGCCCAAAGCACATTGCGGTTTATACTAAAATAGTGGCCGATAAACTGCTTGAACGCGGGTATGACGAGGAAACGATCTTTCGCGGGACGGCTTTTGATGCTTCCTTGCTGCAGGAAGAGGCACCCATGGTCGAAGCAGCAGACAACCTTGGCTTTTTTGAACACGCTGCAGACTTGACCAAGAATGATCTGATTGGGTTTCAACTGTCTCAGGGACAGGACAATCGCCGCATTGGTCTGATTAGTTATGTCGGATTGGCTTCTCCAAATGTGCTCGAATTTTTGCTCAACTATGGGCGCTATGTCAGGGTCGTGAGCGATGTCTTTGATGGAGACCTGTCGAGGCTAAAGGATCAAGGCCTATTGAGCTGGCGCTATCGCATCCCCTCCAACATCGAGCGGCGCCAATATGTCGAGTATTCAGTGACGGTGCTACTGAATACCCTTCGGCATTATACCGGCACAAAGCTGGTCCCCCGACAGGTCGGGTTTGAACATCAACGCAAGGATCATGTCGAAGTGTTGGAGGAATTCTACGGCTGCAAAATTATGTTCGGGGCAGAATGCAATAGTTTTGAGTTCAAAAAAGCGGATCTGGAATTGCCGCTAATTTCTGCTGACGAACAACTGCTAAAGGTCTTGCGGGGGTACGGCGATCAGGTTCTGGCTGAGAAGAAGGGCCAACATGATGGACTGATCCCTGAGGTTGAACAAGCTATTGCTGATCAGTTGGCGGCAGGAGGGGCCTCGTTAGATGCAGTGGCCTCCGAATTGGGGATGAGCCCGCGGACCCTGTCTCGCAAGCTGGCCAACAGGGATACAACCTTCTTCCGGGTTCTTGAAGATCTGCGTAAATCACTGTCCAAAAGCTATCTACGCGACAGCGATTTGGCATTGGCTGAAATTGCCTTTTTACTAGGGTTTTCCGGATTGAGTAGTTTCAATGATGCCTTCAAACGCTGGACAGGCCAAAGTCCAGGCCAGTTTCGGGCGGTGTGACGCGATCCAGCATACAGACCACTGTGCCAAACAGGCTCAGATTGGCCTTTAGTAGGAAGTATACTGACGAAAAACCTGTATGTGGTTCTGGAAAAAGGGCTGTCGTATTCAGAAATAGAGCTATCTTTTGGATGAAGTTTGTTTTTTAGCGCGACACCCAAAAGCGGTGATGTTTGGATGTTCGCCAGTTGTTGGTCAGTCGACGCCATAACCGCAGCCTTTTCATACTTCTTAAGGGGGGGCTTTATGGGTCGTACAAAAAGTTCTCTGGACAGGAGGCTTAGATAGTCATGGCTAGAAAAGCTCAGATGCATACTGCTGCCCTTGCTCAGGCATTGGCTGGTGATCTGATCGAAAATGGGTATGACATCGACGCCATCATGCGCCGGTGCTCCTTTGATGCTACCATTCTTGAGGCTCAATCTCCTGTTGTTAAATTTTCAGACAGTCTTCGGTTTTTTGAACTGGCGGCTAAGCTGACCAAGAATGATTTAATGGGGCTGAAAATGGGGATGACGCACGATATCCGGCATTTGGGTTTGGTGTGCTATGTCGGGCTGGCATCGCCTAATCTGGCAGGTTTTTTGGCCAATTATGGCCGCTACGTCAAAGTGATCAACGGGCTTCTCAACGTTGATGTTTCCCATTTGTATGACAAAGGGGCATTTTACTGGAGCTATGACGTGTCCCCCACTTTAACCAGGCGTCAGTATGTCGAAACGACATGTGCCAGTTTTCTACATACCTTGCGAAAAAACACTCATGCTTCCCTGACCCCGCGGTTGGTCAGGTTTCATCACAACCGATCCCGTCACCTTGAGGCGTTTGATGCTTACTTTGGTGGCCGGGTAGAATTTGGTGCCGAAACTGATGGCATAGAATTCGAACTGAGCGATCTCGAGATACCTTTGAAGACCGCAGATCGCACCTTGCTGAAAGTTCTGATGAGTTACGCTGACAAAGTGCTCGAAGACATGGGGCAACAAATGCCTGATTTGATCGTAGAGGTCGAGCGCGCGATTGCGGATCAGTTGGCGACAGGTGCAGCCACGTTGAATAATGTTGCGGCCAGCATTGGAATGAGTCCGCGCACGCTGTCGCGCAAACTGGCGGCTGAAGGCACCACGTTTTTTCAGTTGCTGGAAGAACTTCGCAAGTCGTTGTCCAAAAGCTACCTGCGCGATAGCGACCTGGGGCTCGCTGAAATTTCCTTCTTGATGGGGTATTCCGGGCTTAGCAGTTTTAATGATGCTTTCAAGCGCTGGACTGGCAACAGTCCTGGCCAATTCCGGGCGACTTGAAATCGGAAAAATCAATTCCAATTTTAAAAGACTCATGGCCCACAAGTAACAGACATGGCAATCCTTCTGAACAGCCGAACAGTTGAAGCTCTCAACATTGTGTCGATGTCGGTGTTTTACCTGAACTGAAAAATCATGGTACTCTACTGTGGACCGAGGCTCTCTGGATTGAGAGCGATACATTTAGGTTATTGAAAAAAGATGTTTTGAAAGGAGACATTCGGAAATGGCAAACCCGGTCAAGAAACACTCAGCGGTTTTCTCGCAGATGCTGGCGCAGGTTCTGCTTGAGCGTGGGTTTGACAGGGATACGATTTTTGAAGGTAGCGGCTTTGATGCCGCGCTGCTGCAGGCAGAGGCTCCCGTCGGGTATCTGGTCGACAGCATGAACTTCTTTGAACGGGCTGCGGAGCTGACCAATAATAGAAACTTAGGTTTTCAGCTGGGGAAGACGCGAGACATCCGCCGGGCTGGACTAATTTGCTATCTTGGCTTGGCATCGCCAACCATAGGCGGCTTTCTGGCTAATTTCACACGCTATTCCCGCGTGGTCAGCGAAGCGCTGGAAATTGATATGTCCCGACTGCTCAGTGAAGGGAGCATTGATTGGGAATATGCTATTTCACCCGGTCTGAATAAACGCCAGTATGTCGAGTTTTCCTCAGCAATTCTTTTGAACACGATGCGTCTGTTCTGCACCAGCACGATCACGCCGCAAATGGTTAGGTTTCAGCACAATCGACGTTCCCATGCTGAGGAAATAGAAGAATACTTTGGCTGTCGGGTTGAATTTGGCGCTGCTCGAAATGGATATGATTTCACCCCAGAAGATCTGGAACAGCCTTTGATTTCTGCTGATCCGCAGCTTCTGAATGTTTTGCAGACCTGTGGAGATCAGGTTCTCGCGGAAATGGGCCGCCAACTGCCAAGTGTGGTTGTCGAAGTCGAACGCGCCATCGCGGCCCGATTGACTGCTGGATCCGTGACGTTGGAGGCCATCGCGGCTGGCATGGGGATGAGCCCGCGAACCTTGTCGCGCAAACTAGCTGCGGAGGGGACAAGTTTCTTTCGATTGCTAGAGGATCTGCGTAAATCACTCTCCAAAAGCTATCTGCGTGAGAGCGATCTCGGGTTGGCTGAAATCGCGTTTCTTTTGGGCTATTCCGGACTTAGCAGTTTCAACGATGCCTTTAAGCGATGGACCGGTAACAGTCCCGGCCAATTCCGCACGGCCTAACTGGCCGACAGGTCGTTTTGCTGGGCCGCGATGTTCCGGCGAAATAGCGCTGTTTTTCCAAACTTCACTAAAAAACCACCTAAAGCTGGCCACTAATTTGCCTCAAATTTGAATTGATTCCGAGCTGGTTGGCGTTGCTGAGGGAAACAATGGTCGGCGATTTCTTGGTTTGTTTCTGCGTTAACTATGAAATCTGACCGATTTAAGGAAAAATTAATACGAAACAGACTGTTTACACTGATCCCGTAAAATTTATCTCAACACATGCTAACAGTGTTCATGGCAGTTTTTGGGCGCTGGTTTGACCTGATCTTGCCATGGGGATGGCGTGTCGCATGGGGGTGCGATCTGATCTTGAACCGCAAGACGATGATACCTCGGTAGCTGCTGCTCCGGGACAATACAAATTTGGAAATAGCCCGCCGAATGGCGCGCTTTTGTCGGTCGTTTGGCTGCTGGCTTGGGGGTTAATATGGAAGATATTGCGCACAAAAAATCTTTGATCGCGTCGATGAAACCGGTCCAGCAAGGGGCTACGGCTCTCGACGCCCAAGTCTTACTGTCGCAGCCTGTGCCTTTGTTTGAAATGGCTACGGCGAACAGTAATGCGTCCCACAGCGCCACATCTGCCGAGACACCACGATCAGCCCACTCCATTGGCACAGTAGCATATGCCAAACTGGGCAAACGTATTCTGGATGTCACTCTGGTTCTGCTTTCGCTGCCTCTGACCCTGCCAGTCATTCTCCTTTGCGCTTTGGCCCTATGGGTCGAAGGTGGTTTGCCCTTTTATCGGCAGGACCGGTTGGGTCAACAGGGGCGGCGGTTTTCAATTTTGAAGCTGCGCACAATGGTGCGCGATGCGGATGCTCGGTTAGAACAATGTTTGGCGGCCGACCCTGAGCTACGCCGGGAATGGGACGAGACCCAAAAGCTGAAGCGGGATCCTCGCATCACCCCAATTGGTAGAATTTTGCGTGCGACCTCGCTGGATGAACTGCCTCAGCTTTGGAACGTGCTGAAAGGGGATATGAGCTTGGTCGGCCCACGCCCAATGCTGCCTGAACAATTGCCGCTCTATGGTGATGCGCGTGCGTACTTCTCTCTTAAGCCTGGCATTACCGGCATTTGGCAGGTTTCTGCCCGCAACGAGAGCCACTTTTCCTACCGGGCGCAAGTTGATGCGGTTTACGGCCGGAACCTGTCTCTGCGACAGGATATTTCCCTGATCCTGCAGACAGTTGGTGTCGTTCTGCGTGGCACTGGATATTAACCCTTTGGTGGCGATGGTGCAGTATGGCTAACCCGTCACGACCTCTGTTTGCGGCGCCGCTGGACCGTGGTACCTTTGATCTGGAGATCAGGACATGAAAGACTTTGTGACAGCCAAGTTGGATACCCCGGCTGGAGCAGCGTCACCGCAATGGAAAGAAGAGCCTGCAATGACACAACAGGGCTTTAAAAAGTTCCGCCGCCGCCGTGGAAACCGACAGGATCCGGTGGTCGAAGCGGCGCCTGAAGTGCTTGGATTTGCTGACGCACCTGCGCAAGCGGATGACGTGGTCCAGCCAGAGCCCATTGCACAGGTCCCAGCGCCGCTGCCTGAACCCTGGGAAATATTGCGCCGGGTGCCGATTGGCGTACGTGAGCACCAATTGGCCTGTTCGCCACTGGTAAATTTTTTCCGCGACGACCCCGCTGCCAAAGCCTTTGATCTACTGCGCACCCGTTTGTTGCACACACTCAAGGCGAACGGCTGGAAACGTGTTGCCATCGCTGCGCCTACCTCAGGGGCAGGGACGACTTTTACGGCGGTCAATTTAGCGCTTAGCTTGGCACGCGTGCCCCACAGTCGCACAATCCTGATGGATTTGAACCATCGCCACCCCGGATTGGCCACTGCCTTGAAACTGGATCAGCCAGGGGACATGGCTGGGTTTTTGACAGGCGAGGTTTCGATGGAGGAACATCTGATCCGCCCCGCTGAAACTCTGGCTTTGGGGCTGACCGAAGCACCAGACCGGAATGCGGCCGAAATCCTGCACGACAGCCAATGTGCCGATACATTGGAAGACATGATCGATCGTACCAAAGCGGATGTGGTGATTTATGATCTGCCACCCGTGTTGGAATATGATGATCTGACCGCATTTTTGCCTCAGGTGGATGGGGTGCTGCTGGTTTCGGATGGCACCCAAACCACGGCAGAGCATTTGGCGGCCTGTGAAAAAATGCTGGCTGGCCATACGCAGTTGCTCGGGGTGGTGCTGAACCGTGCCCGACATGCAGAAAATGCCTATCTGGGTCGGTGATCGTCTGGCACGGTGAAGTCTGGGGCTGTCATAGTTTTGCCTGTTTGCTAAGATAGACAATGGACAACCGCCGCCGCACCCCTGCTGCGGCGAATTTTGGTTAACAGTGTTGAGACATTGAATGGGCCCGATTTACTCTTTCGAAGATTTTGTGGACATGCTGCGCCGACGGGTCGTGTTGATGGCCAAAGTTGTGTTTTTGGGCACGCTGGTTTCGCTGTGGTTCGCGGCGCGCCAAACACACGAATACGAATCCGCCGAAGTGATCCAAATTGTTCAGCCAAAGATTGCGGACGACCTCGCCAAATCCACAGTCGAAGGATCCTCGGCGCGGCGTTTGCAGCTGATACAACAGCGCCTGATGGCGCGTGGTACGGTGCTGGAAATTGTTGAAAAACTCGACCTCTACTCTGACATGCCGCAGCTGAAACCGTCGCAACTGGTGGCTTTGATGCGTGAATCGGTTCGTATCGAAGGTGTCGCAGCCGCCCGCGAAGGGTTCTCTGACGATGGTACCATTTCGGTGTTGACGATCATTGCCAGGATGCCAACCGCCGAACAAGCGCAGCAGGTGGCCAGCGAATTCGCCCGCCGAACGATTGAGCTGAGTGTGAACTCACGCATCGAACTTGCCCGCGAAACCCTGACGTTTTTTGCAGAACAAGAGGCCGCACTTGCGTCCAATCTGGCGGCTCTCGAGGATGAGCTTACGGCCTTTCGCAATGCTAACGACCTGACATTGCCCGGCACCGCAGAATTCCGTCGCGCTGAGCTGGCCACTATTAACGGTGGTTTGCTGGACATCGCCCGCGAGCAGATCGAAGTGCGCCGCGCGGCTGATCATGTTTCCGCAACAGAGCGTCCGGCAACTGCAAAGCGGATGCTGGAGGGATTCCAGGAACAGTTGGACACATTAAAAGCCCAGAACGACCTCTTGTTGCAGCACAAAAGTGAGTTGGAGGCGTCTCTGGAAACCTCGCCTGAGGCTGAACGCCAGTTGGATGACTTTGAGCGGCAACAACAGCAGTTGCAAAATGCTCTGGATGCAATCACCGCGCGGCGCACAGAGGCCGAAGTTGGGTTTCGTCTGGAAACCAGACATCAGTCCGAGCGGCTAACCGTGATTGAACCCGCAGCGTTGCCGGACTACCCGATCACTGGGGGCCGCAAGCGGCTGGCGATTATGGGGGTGCTGGTGAGCGTGATGGTGGCACTGGCGGTTGCCTATGTACAAGAGCTGCGTCAGCCAGTGTTGCGGAGCGCGGCACAGATGCAGCGTGAAACCGGGTTGGCTCCGGTGGTTTCGATCCCGGTATTGGACACTCGGCGCAAACGCCGACTGAGCGATTTATGGCGTGGTCGTTTCAAATCTGGTGCAGATGCCTGAGGATCCAGAGTGGCGTTTACATTTAGCCTAGGGTTTTGATCAACAGCGCAATCTCTTGATGATGATACCACACTGCGCCGGCGCCAATGGCACAGGTTAGCCCGGCAAATCCCAGATCATGCGCCACATCCCAGACCTGATGTTTGCGCGCCAGCCAGATCAGTACAGGGTAGGCGGTGAGCATCGAAAGACCCAGTGCGGCAATGCCTCCGGGCAGGCCAAACAAGGCGACGCCAATCAGGAAAAACACTGTCTGTAGTATTGCGCGGCTGGCCGTGAAGATAAAAAAGGCCCGGCTGTTACCTGCTGCCAGGGCTGCCTGGTCGTATGTCATACCGATGACAGCAGGGGCGAGGGAGAGCGAGATTAGCACCACCATTGGCCCGGCGGCCACATAGCGATCATCGTAGAGCAGCTCCACCAGTCCCGGTCCGACCCAAGCCATTAACCACACCAAGGACAAGATCCCGGCACTTAACCCACTGCGCAGCAGGCGCTGTTTGCGGCGGTTTTCGGGGGCGGCCTGCACCGGCTTGTCGCGGTAGACCGGGATCATCAGTCGTTGGTTCACAGCGTGCCCCAGCAACATGGGGAAGCTGGCGAGAAAGTAGCCGATGTTATAAACTCCAAGCACATCAAGCGACACAAATTTCCCCAAAATGGCCCGGTCCCCCTGAGACGTGGCAAACCAGAATGCGGTGGACAAAAAGATCCATTTTCCAAAGTGGATCAGCTCTTTGGCTGCGGCTTTTTCCCAACGGAAACGATTGGTTACACCGGGTAGGCCAAAGTGGGTCAGGGCCAGTTTTGCCGCGGCCTGAATGACCCCGCCCAGCACCAGCGCCAGAACCGATTGGGTTGCCAGTGCCAGCAGGATCATAGACCCGATGCCGATCACTTGACTGGCCAGATCCAGCGCGGTCAACCGCCCAACCAGCAAATGGCGATGCGCTGTTTCAATGCGGGTGGGATTAAAACCTGAGATGAACAGGGTGATGCCAGCTATGGGCAGGTAGACCAGCAGTTCGGGAGCCACATAAAACTGTGCCATGGGCCAGGCTACCAACCCGGTCAGAGCCCAAAGGAGCAGCCCTCGCGTCACCTGTATGGTCCAGGCGGTGTTCAGGAAATCGGGATCATCGCCACGCTTGCTCTGGGCAATGGACGGGCCCACACCCACATCGGAAAACAGCGACAAGCCAACAGTCACAACTGAGACCAAGGCCATCAGACCAAAGGCTTCGGGGAACAACAGTCTGGTCAGGACCAGATTGGCCGCCAACCGCAGCGCCTGACTGCCGCCATAGCCAATCACCAGCCACGAGGCCGATCGCAGCACCCGCGCCATCAGGCCGTGTCCTTGGAAAAGCGGTGCAAACCGAGTCATGTGGTCTCCTGATGTTGTCACCGGCACGCTATGGGCAGGGGGGAATCGCGTCAATTGCTGTCGGGTGTATCCGGGTTTTCATCGGTGATTTGGGCTTGGACGGGCGACAATCCCACGGTATCCGCAGGATTGGTGGTTAAGGTGACCGCCTATATGCGATAAGCTTTGCAAGCGATGAAACCACCGCTACGCTGCCAAAAAACATCATGCCCGGATTGGATGCACGTTTTGAAAATTGCCTATGTTCTCAATACCTACCCCCAGCCCTCGCATAGTTTTATCCGCCGCGAAGTCCAGGCGCTGGAACATCAGGGTGTGGAGGTCTTGCGGCTGGCAATGCGGGCGTCAGATACGCCACTTGTTGATCCCGGCGATCTGGAGGAGGCCGAACGGACGTCTTACGTTCTGCGCATCGGCGCGGCGCGACTACTGGCAGGTTTTCTGGCAGAGGTTGCGCGCGCGCCGCGTCGCAGTTGGCGGGCTGTGCGGCTGGCCTTGAAATTGGCGCGCGCCTCTGATCGGGGTGTGCTGCGGCATCTGATTTATTTGGCTGAAGCCGCATATGTAAAGCGGCGCTGTGCCGCGGCAGGTGTTCAGCATATGCATGCCCATTTTGGCACCAATGCCACCGCTGTTGCGATGCTGGCCCAGGCGCTTGGCGGACCCAGCTACAGTTTCACCACCCATGGCCCCGAAGAATTTGATACCCCAAAGGCGCAGTCTTTGGGAGACAAGGTCAACAGTGCGGCGTTTTCGGTAGCCATTAGCAGTTTCGGCCGCAGTCAGCTTAGCCGCTGGGCTGCGTTTAGCCGCTGGGACAGCATCAAAGTGGTGCATTGCGGCATAGAACCGGCCAAGTTTTCCGCCCCTACTACAGTACCAAAAGGGCCGCTGCGGCTGGCGTCGATCGGCCGTTTCGTCGAGCAAAAGGGCCAGATGATCCTGGTGGAGGCGATGGCTGAACTGGTGCAACACCTCCCCGATGCTCATCTGACTTTGATTGGAGACGGGGAGATGCGCGCAGATCTTGAAGCGGCGATCAAGAGCAAAGGGTTGCAGGGGAACATCACCTTGACTGGCTGGTTGTCCGAAGCAGATGTCCGAGCCCAGCTTTCAGCCGCACAGGCGCTTGTCCTGCCGTCGTTTGCCGAGGGGCTTCCGATGGTGGTGATGGAGGCAATGGCTGCCGCACGTCCGGTCATTACCACCTATATTGCTGGGTCTCCGGAACTGGTGCTGCCGGGAGAGACCGGCTGGCTGGTTCCGGCTGGCGATAGCGCGGCGCTGGTCCGGGCGATGTTACAGCTGGGGACTGCGCCACATGATCAGTTGGTGACGATGGGGCAGGTCGGGCGCGACAGGGTTCTGCAACGCCATGACAGTGAGATAGAGGCCGCAAAGCTGGCCGGGCATTTCCGGCAAGCTATCGGTTAACGCCCGCGTGCCCAACGAGACCTAGAAGAATACATAGGCGTTTTTACAAGCATCGAGACCAGTGCATAGGCGCTAAAACCAAGAGGATCCCCCCCGGCCATCTTGAGCAATCCTGCAACTCCCACCGGCATTTTCTCATCGTTTTCCAGAAGCTGAGGAAATGTCTCCTCAATTTCAGAGACCCCAATGTTCTGACGACGTCTCACCCGAACCAGATTTTCCAAACCTTCGACCATTGGCCAGTGATAGCGGGCTGGCAGAGAAATCCGTTCAGAGGGGGAAAAACTCAATCGGGCAAAGGTGTCATCGGAAATGATATCAGGCCAGTTACCCCAACGCAGACGTCCAGCCCGGTTCATCGCAAACAGGCCAAACCCCGGCACACCTTGGCTGACAAAGGGAAGTTTCTGCCAAAACCGACCATAGGCGCGGGTGAGTGGGCTACGGGCTGGGGCAACCACCGGGCGTCCGCTGCCATAAAGCGGTCCGTCCCCGGCCAAACCCGTGGCAATTTGCTGGATCAGGGCAGGCTCGACCACAACATCCGCATCTAGATAAATCAGCACGTCGCCCTTAGCCGTGGCATCGCCGGTATTCAGGGCGTTCAATTTTCCGCCTTCGGCAATTTCCAGAACCTGCGTGACCCAACCCGCAGCGGGCGAAATAGATCGTGCGATCTCGGCGGTGTTATCGGTGCAGCCATTGGCCAGTACCAAAACCTCGCCCGACATCCCATTTGGCAGAGGGTCAGAGGCAAACAATGCGTCTAAGCAGGCAGCGATATAACCGGCCTCATTATGGGCTGGGATCAAGACCGAGACCAATTGGGTCATTTCACCGCCTCCAGAGCATCCCAGCGTGGATTACTGTCATTGAGGTTGCGTAGGGCGCCCCAGCTGCCCCATTTGGCAGGGGTGTAGACATCAACATAGGCTGTGAACATCTGGCCGCCCAAAGCCTGCCAACCCGCAAGCAACTCACCATAAAGCGTGCCGATTTCGGTTGTATAGTTGAAATGGGTGAAAAAGCCCGTCAGCGTATCGTCATCAACCATGGGCCCGATGCCCACGATGTGGCTGCCGCCTTCATACATGATCAGGTCCAAGCCATGTTTGGCAGCGATATCGGCCTGATAGGGCAGGACCCGGCCCAGCAGGTCCGCCAATGTATCTGCGGGGTCGCCTGAAATCAGCCCGTCGCGCAGCTCCGCTTCGGCTTGAACGCTGGCGATGTCGTATTGATGCTTTGAGACAAAATCTCTCTGTGCGGTGCCTGTCAAACCCTGAGCTGTTGCTGCGTCATAAGCGCGTTCTGCACTGTCTGCAATCCAGGCCCGCACCATGCCCGCCCGATCCTTGAGCCCTAAAATGCCGCCGAAGTAGCCGGTGACTGCATAGGCATCGAAGTATCGTGCCGGGGGGTGTCGGTCGGCTTTTTCGGCCACCCACAGTGGGGCTTCGAGGATTTGTTGCTCTAGTCCCAGCCATCCAGTCTGGGTGGTGATAACCCGTACCAATTGTTCTGGGGCCTTGTCGCCAAAACTCGCGGTCCATATTTGCGCCATTTCGGCGGCGCGGCCACCGTAGAACTGCATCCACAAATCATCACCGCCCCAACGGGTGTGCGCCTGATCATCAGCCCATTTGGCCTGTGGGAACTGCCAGTTCCAGACTTCGTTGGAGTATTCCACATAGACCTGACGATCATCATCCAGCCCGGCGGCTGCGAGCATGGCGAACTGGCGAAAGTAACTGTCATCGCCCGCATGGGGCATGGTGAACCATGGATCGGTCGCCAGCTGATCCGCCAATTCCAACATGATCTCTGCGGGGACCCCGTTGCGGCCCCAGGTGTAATCACTGATCAGCGGGCGGTCTTCCCAACCGATCTGTGCAGAGCCATTGGTCTCCATCCAGTCCATAAACCGTAGCGCGGCAAAGCCCTGCAACCTGTCCAGCCAGAGCGGGTTAAACAAGGCACCTGCATCATAGGCGTCCAGATGCTCCTGCTTGACCACGGTAATGTTGCGCACATAGTCGCCGGTGTTCGGGCGGTCCGTGCGCTGAATGCGGATCTCAACGGGGCCGGGGCCGGGCGTATAGTCGAACCAGACCAGACCTTTGCCATAGCGGACGTTCTTACCGCGCCCAGAGACCTCGACAATACCATCGCCTTCAAACCGCAACACATAGCGCCCGGCTAGCGAAGTCGCTGTTTCTGGCAGGTCGGTCAGGATGACCGTGCCAATTGAACCCAGCTCTGGAGGAAGTGCGGTAGGCCAGCCGTTTTTGTCCAAATAGTCCGCAGAGGCCAAGTCATCGTGCCCGGCACCGCCCCACTGTCCAGCGATATGGCCAATCCAGGGTCGCGCGGTTTTAAAGTGGTCCAGAAACGGGGCCTGCGGGCTCCAGTCCGCAATCGCGGCCAGATTGATCGCGATGGGTTGGCGGAGCGCGGTGGGGGCAACAGCACCCTCGTCAGAGACTGGCACATTGAGCCGCGCTATTGTTGGTTCTTCGGGCAGAGCTTCAGGCTCGGGGGGCAGGGCGGTACGGGTCGGGCTGCCCTGTGCAGCCTCCCAGGCGATGTGTTGCAACCGTTTGGCCAACTGGGCTGACGGTGGATCAAATTTTGCCCCCCAACGATCATCCAACTCGTGCGGCAGGCCCACCGGAGTGTCGCCAGTCAGCACCGCGTATTGCAAAAGAGACAAGTAATAGAAACCGATGTCATTGGGATGGATGTCGTCGGCAAAAACATCACTGATATGCGTCAAACCGGGGACTGTGCCGGCAAGAATGGCATCATCCAACCGGCCCATCGCCTGACCTGCTGGCAATAACACCACGTTGCCGTTGGTGCTGGCGTTGACCGTATCCACCACGTCCTGCCAGCGCGGCAGATCGTGTTCCAGGCGATCACGCCATGGGGTTTTCATGCCGTCGTCAAACTCCACCACCTCACCGCTTCCGCTTTTCAGGCTGTGCCAGGTCTCTTGCACAAAAAACTGTACGTCCGGGTTAGCCGCGCGGGCCAGCTCATAAAAGCGGGTCACCGCCTCGGGGGTGTTGCTCCATTTCAGGTGATTGGCCAGTGGAATGGCTTCGGTCACGATGACGACGTCGGCCGGACGTTGCAAACGCGTGCGGGCATTGATGCCCTCGGCACTGTCGGCGTGCTCCCAGTTGTATTGCAGTGGCGCACCGTTGATAATTTGTGATTGAACCGACACCGCCGCCGGGCTGCGCGCGGTCAGCAATTGATCCAGCATCTGCGGATTGTCCGGGCCAAACAGGCTGTGACCGATCATAACAACCGAGCCAACGACACTGGTCCAGCTCATGGCGTAACTCCGGTTCGCGGCAAAGAGGTGACGACCTGCCAGACGATGTTTTGCACCTGCCGCGCGGCTGCTGGTGTAAGGGCGTCTGCGGGGTGTCCATCAGCGCGTAGCAACTGATGGGGCAAGCCAACCGGCGAACGGTGGTACAACACGGCATAATGGGTCAGTGCCACCACATAGGCCCCCAGATCATTGAAGTGGATCATATCCTGCTCGCCCGATGGTGTTTTGGCAAACAATTGCCCTCGTTTGGTCAAGCCGTCAACGTTACCGGCTTCAGCTGCACGGGTCACCGCAGCCATCACCTGGCCGCCGGGGATCAGATATAGCGGGTGTTTGGGGTTGCGACGGCTGTCCGACCCGGCCAGTTTTCCCAGCCACAGGCGGTCTAGGTCTGTGTCAATCCGGTGTAACCAGCCATCGGGATCATCCAGCGGATGCCAGGTTTCATACAGATAGAGGCGTGTTTCGGTATTGGCATCGCGTGCCAGATTTGCCCAGCGGCGCAGATATTTGGCCGCGTTAAAATAGCGGATGGCGTCACGCAGCTCGACCATCTCGGTTAGGATCACGGCCTCATAGGTTCCGGCCCCGATGGCTTCGCGTGCATCGCGATAGGTGGGCGGGGTGTTGACCAGATCAAAGTCAAGGATTGGCTCAGCCGGTTCCCAATGTTGCTTCAACGACGTTCCCGAGCCCAGTTGGCTGTTCCAGCGATGTCCCTCACCGGCCAGTTGCGCCAGCATCGACGGCATGTCTGCCCCCACCAGAGAGTGCCCGAGATGATAAACATTCAGCGGAGCATTGGGTGGCGAAAGTTGCGGAATGGCCAAAGTTGAGGCCGCGGCACCAGAGGTTGGTAGCAGCGCCAGCAGAGCCAGAAACCCACGTCGTGTCATCCTGGCTTCCTTTTAGTTACGCAGTTCGGCTGCGGTCACAATCACCCCAGCACCAATGGCAAATTGCCCATCAAAGGTTGCACCACGGGCAAAGGGAGGCTGTTCAGCGGTCAGGCGGGCCTGAAACCGACCCTGCGCCAGATCTAGCTCTAACTCCATCCCATCAAACCCAAAGAACCGTTGGCTCAAGGTATATTGACACTTATAGGCGGCTTCTTTGGCCGAGAAAATCACTTTAGCCAACTGGCCCGGATTACTCTGCGATTTGAGCCAGGCCTGTTCCCGCTCCGAGCAAATCGCGGGCAATAAGTCATTTTTCAGCGGTGTGTCTTCTTCGACGTCAATACCAAGGCCGCGTAAATTATCAGACCGTGCCAGCACTGCCATCGCGCAGCTGCGGGTATGGGTGATTGATCCGGTCAGCCCTTTGGGCCAAATGGGCGCGCGCTTGTCGCCGACCAGCACCGGTTGGGCGGGATACCCCAAATCACCCATCGCCGTATGGGCCGCGGCGCGGCCCGCTGCAAATTCGCGTTGGCGTTTTTCAACAGCATTGGGTGACAGGCAGGACAGTTCAGCCGAAAATGGTCGTGGCGGATTGGCCAGTGGATTGCACACCGCCAATGCCACATCCTCTTCAAACAGCACCCGCGCCAGAGCATGCCGCTGAGTATCCTGCGCCGTCAATTCTGTGATCATCCGGTCCTTGCTTTGCGGTTGGCCCGCATGGCGCGGCGTTTTGACATTTTGTCCGACTTCTCCGCCTCTGCTGCGGCTTCTGCTTCGGCGTCGGGTTTTTCTTCGACCGCCGTCGTGCCACCGGACAGTTTATCCAGATGCGCGGCAAGACCGGACAGTGTTGGAAAGCGGAATATATCGGTGATTGAGAGTTTGGTCACCCCGGTTTCAGCCCGAATATCGCGGTGTGCCTGTACTGCCAACAGTGAATGGCCTCCCAGAGCAAAGAAACTATCCTGGGCCCGGATGTTCCCAACGCCCAAAATCCGTCCCCAGATCGCAGCTATCTGCGCCTGAGCACCCGCAGCTGGTGGTGGGGCATCAATCGCGACGGTTTCACGCATTGGTTTGGGGTCGGGCAGGGCTTTGCGGTCGATCTTTTTGTTGGGTGTCAGCGGGAACTGGTCCAGCGTCACAATATGCGCAGGCACCATTACCTCGGCCAACCGCAAGGCCAGACTGCCACATAGCGCCAGATCATCAATCGGCTCTGTGGTTGTGATATAGCCGACCAGCGTCTCGTTTCCGTTGACCGTGCGCGCCACAACAACGGCGGCAGTGATCCCGTCGAATTCAGCAATTGCGGCTTCGATTTCACCCAATTCAATGCGCTGTCCGCGGATTTTGACCTGAGTGTCGGTGCGCCCCAAATAGTCGAGCTGCCCGTCACTGCGCCAACGCACCAGATCACCGGTGCGATACATGCGCCCGTTGCCATCGTTAAAGGGATCGTCAACAAACATTTCAGCGGTTAAATCCGCACGCTGCCAATACCCTGCTGCAACACCGGCACCACCGATGAACAATTCACCAACTGCGCCAATAGGAACGGGGCATCGTTTGTCATCCAGCACATATGTACTGGTATTGGCGATTGGTGTGCCAATTGGTGCAATGCCCGACGGGATCTCTTCTAGTGTCTGAACGGTGGACCAAATTGTGGTTTCTGTCGGCCCGTACATGTTGTGAATTTGCGCCCGAGTGGTTTGGCGGAGGTCCTCTACCAGATCGCCGGGCAGGGCCTCGCCCCCAATCATCAACTGCTGTAGCTGACCCAGCGCCATGCGCGCCTCGTCGTTCATGCAAATCATCCGCGCCATCGACGGGGTGCATTGCATGTGGCTGACATCATGACGTATGACCTGTGCAGCCAGCGAGAAATCATCCGCGGCCAGTTCGGTGGGCGCATTGGACAGGCGCAGGGTTTCTGCCAGCGGTTTCAGCCCCTCCATCACCACATCCGGCGCAATGCCATAGTCGATCAGGCAGGCAATCTCATCCACGCCGATGCGCTTTAGCTGTTCGACCCGCGCGACCGCATCCTGAACGGTGCCAAATAGGCCTGAGTCCTCAAAATAACGCTCAAAGGCAAATTCAAGGATCGCCTCAAGTTCGTCTGTGCTGAGCCCGTCCAACTTCATATCAAAGGCGTTTTCCACGCCCTTGGGCCGCTTGAACGCCGGGAAAGCCCAAGCGTATTGTTTAATCAATCCTGCAGCTGAACGCAGGTAGTCTTTCATGGGTTCGCGGGCGATCTCGCGCGCCTGTTCGCGGGTGTCGTCCAGATAGGTGTGCAGCATCAGAGTGACGGTGAAGTCATCCGGGTTGTGACCCGCCTTGCGCAGGGCATCGTGGTAGATGCGGATCTTGCCGCCCACCTCGTCGATGCTCTGACCCAGCAGGTGGGTCAACACATTGGCGCCAATTTCGCCAGCTTCGCGCCAAGTGTCCGGGTTGCCGGCCGTTGTGACCCAGATCGGCAGTTCCTTGGACACAGGGCGCGGCTGGGTAATAACCGCGTGTTTGCCACCGTCTTTGCGGGGGAACTCTACTTCTTCACCCCGCCACAGTTTGCGCAGCACTTCGATGGTTTCATACATCGCAGGTTTGTTGGCAGGCGGTGTGTTTTCTGGCCGCAGGATAAAATCATCCGGCTGCCAGCCTGATGCAATGCCCAGACCGGCGCGGCCATTGGTCAGGTTGTCGATCACTGACCATTCTTCGGCCACGCGGGCAGGGTGGTGGAGGGGCGCGACACAAGACCCGGCTCGAACGCTGATGTTGCTGGTGACTGCCGCCACAGCTGCTCCGGTGACGGATGGGTTGGGGTAGGGGCCGCCAAAGGCGTGAAAGTGGCGTTCAGGTGTCCAGACGGCGTTAAAGCCGTTTGCATCAGCAAAGCGCGCGCCATCCAGCAAAAGCTGGTATTTACGCGGTCCTGGTCCGTCGTCATTACCCCAGTAGAACAGGTTGAAATCCATCTTGCGGTTGGACGTCGCAATCGGTCCGTTGGACAGGTTCAACCGGCTTTCGTCGCTGGACAAAACCAGCTTGAATCCGCGTGACAAGGTCCAGAACAGCTCGAGTACAGAAATATCGAAGGATAGGCTGGTCAGGGCCAGCCAGGTGTCGCCGGCCTGAAACGGGATGCGATCATCCATACCCGCAAAGAAATTCGCAACATTCGCATGGCGCAACATCACGCCCTTTGGGGTGCCAGTCGAGCCAGAGGTATAGATCAGATAGGCCAGATCTTCGGCTGTTGCGCCACCGTCGACGTTGGGCTGGATGATATCTGTCGGGTTCAATGCATCCAGAGCCAAAACCTGCGCGTCGGAACTGGGCAGGTTGTCCTGCAGTGCGGTTTGGGTCACAACAACCTGTGCCTGACTGTCCTGCAGATAATGCGCAATGCGATCAGCGGGATAGGCTGGGTCCAGCGGGACATAGGCTCCGCCTGCTTTCATCACCGCAAGGGCGGCAATCACCAGATCAGGAGACCGTGAGACGTAGAGACCAACATGACTGCCGGGTTTAACGCCCATGGCCTGTAATTTGGTTGCCACCCGATTGGCCAGCGCGTTCAGGGCTGCATAGCTGAGGGTCTGATCCTCATACACCAGTGCTGTGGCATTTGGGCTGCGGGCTGCCTGTGCCTCAAATGCGGCGTGGATGGTCAGATCTGTGGGATAGTCTCGCGCCGTGGCGTTCCAATCCGTCAGCAGCTTACGGCGTTCATCTTCGGGCAGGACAGACAACATGGACAACGGCTGCTCGCCGAGTGTCGAAATGGCCTTCAGCGCCTCAAGCAGGCGGGCGGCGAGCAGAGCTGCCTCAGCTGATCCCAGATGTGCTCGGTCAAAGTGCAAATTGGCTGTGCCATTGGTGACCGCCAGCGTCGCAGCGCAACCCTGGATGGGCGCGTTCAAATCCAACATCAGGCCAAGGCCGGGCATGCCCTGTGCTGACAGGTCTGGATCTCGGGCTGCCAAGTCAGCAGCAAAACCGCCAAATTTAGTGATCTTGTTCTGCTCATTTTCCAGCCTGATCAACAGATCAGGCAGAGGTTCATCCCGGCGTGCCTGGATCGGCACCCAGTCTGAAATTATGCCCGGGACAGCAGCACCGCCGAGTTTGGCGCTGGACAAAGCCAGATCGGCCTGATCATCGCCAGTACTAAGTAGGGCCCATCCCAAGACAGCGGCTTGGATGTGTTCAGATGTTAGTTCTTGCGGCAAAGCTATTGCGATGGTTTCAAAACCACTTTCACCAGTTTTCCGGGCCAATGGCACAGTCACCGGCTGCATCCTCTTGAGCTGGTTTCGCCAATGGGTTTCGCCAGCCTGCGTCGCCGCCATTTGGGGTGTTAGGGCATCTGCGTGCTCTTGGCTCAATGAGGTCAGAACATCACCTGGCTGACACAGAGTGTTCAGGTCAACAACCGCACCGTTGGGCTGGGTCAGTTTTCCCAGCGTGACAGCACCTTCACCGGTGGCGATGGTCAGCTGGTTAGCGTGGTGATCCAAAACTGTACCTGCCGGGCCGCTGCCCTCAGCAACAGTTGCCGAGCCAACCAGAACGATCTGACCGTTGACGTCGATCTTGGCTGCGCAAAGGGGGTTCCAATACCCGCCATAGTCCAGCGCGCGCACCAGTTGTGACAGCTCGTTGGCTGGGCGGGTAAAGTCCAACCGGCCGCCAGCCGCAGGGCGGTCGGCACGGGAAAAATAGCTGCGCTGGCTCAGATCCTGCGGCGTCCGGGATATTGCACCGGACTCCGTCTGCGCCATTACCTCGCCAAAGCTGTCGATTGCAGCGGCATAACATTTGGAATTCAAGCTAAACGCAGTTTCGTCTTCGGATAGCGGAAACAGGCGCTGGGCTACAATGTCGCCTTCGTCAACGCCACCTTCGATCATGTGCCATGTGATGCCATGCTCGGCTTCACCGTTGATCAGCGCCCAGTTTGGCGTGTTCAGCCCGGCATAGCGTGGCAACGGGCCGTCATGGAAATTGATCGCGCCCTTGCTGGCCATGTTCAACACGGCATCGGGGATCAGCGTCAGATTGGCGATAGAGAACAGCCAGTCGAAACCGCCGCTTAAATCTGCGGCTTTGGCGTATTGGGTTAATCCCTTGTCCGTTGCCCAGGCGCAGATATCCGGATCGGTAGAGACCACGGCATGGATGTCGTGCCCACCGCGCAACAACGCATCTGCGCAACCGATAAGCAGTGATTCATTGCCAATGACAACACAGGAAAAATGGCTCATTTCAATTCCTCCGGGGGAACGGCGGTCAGTTTTGGATCAGGGCGGCTTTGGCGCCCCGGTTTAATTAATGCGCGCAAAGAATAGTTGATGAGGTCACGTAAAAAATGAGGAGGATCAGTTCTGGGTTTGTTTTGTACAAGCCGACGCAACCGCCAAATTAGCCCCCCCGCCACCAATGCCAGTGTCGCGGTTGCGGCGTAGAGGCCACCGTGATTTTTAGCAAAATAATGCTGTCGCGAGTCAAACCAGTAAGACGGGGCGCGTGCCCATTCCTTCATCCCGGTAGAGGCTGACCCAACATGTCGTACTTTGCTGGAGGGAAGGTAGTGCGTTCGCCACCCTGCGGCTGCTGCACGGCGGCATAGGTCGGTTTCCTCATAGTACAGAAAAAACGTTTCATCAAAGCCGCCAATGTCCTCGATCAACTGTCGCCGGATCATCAGGCTGGCGCCCGCAGTCCAGTCAACCTGGATCTCGTTGGTGGGGATTTCCAACGCCACAATCGATTTGCGCAATAGGCGAGAGATCACCCCGGTGCGGGCGGCACCTTCGAATTCACCTGCAATTGAGGGAAACCGGAACGCGGTTGCATGGGGGGTGTCGTCCACTCCGCATACATAAGATCCGACCATGCCCGCCTTGGTGTTGGTTTGCAGGAAATCGCGTAACAGGCGGATCGCGTCCGGTTCGACAAAGGCGTCTGAGTTCAACAGGTAATAGAAATCGGGCGCGGTTCCATCGGACAGGCCGGCCTTGATGCCAAAATTCATGCCCGCGCCAAACCCGCCATTGCGCGGCGATTGCAGCAGGCGGAATTGGCCGCTGTCGACCCAGCCACGCGCCTTGGCCTCTTTATGGATGACGTCGTAAGACCCATCCCCTGATCCGTTGTCGATGACCAGCACTTCGCCTGGCAGGTCCGCCATTTCACGCAGGGCTGCCTCGGCTGCGCGCACTGTCATCTCAGCTGTGCGGTAGTTCAGGATGATGGTCAGGATCGACGGATTGGTCATGGTGACTTTCGGGGTTATTCAGCAGCGGTTGCGTTTGTGGGTTCTGGTTGCCAGTCAGCGGCGGGCATCGTTGAAGGTGCGGCTTCAGCTTCTGCATTGATGATCAGGGCCTGCAAGTGTTCAGCAAGAACAGACACATTGGGCACCAGCACCATGCTGTCATGGTCACCGGGAACCTCGATCACTTGTGTCTTAGGGGCCCAAGCCGTCCAATCGTTGTCGTCAAAGACATATTCACGCGCCGCACTGACCCAATTCCCGTTTGAAACCTGCCAGTGGCGGTCCAATGGCGGACGGAACAGGGCCAGAGGTCCCTGCCATGGTTGCAGGTCATAGGTGTCGAGAGATTCGCGGAATGCCGCTTCGATCTTATGGTTGTTAAATTCGGCAGCCGAGTGGGTGTCTTCGGGTTTTGCGCGGCGTTTCTCAAACTCCCACCGCACCCTGTTCGTGGCCCATTCCGCCAGATAGGACAGCCCTTTACGACGTATTTCATGGCTTTTGATCATTGCTTTGTCGCGCCGGTTCAGACTGGGACGTACGGGAAGCGGTGTGTCTAGCAAGGCCATAAGGGCAACCTCTTCTCCGCTAACCAGAAGCTGTTGTCCCATTTCATAGGCCGTGATGCCGCCGCCAGAATAGCCACCCAGAAGATAGGGGCCATCTGGCTGCACCTGACGGATTTCGTCCAGATAATCGCGTGCGGCGTCTTTCATACGGGTGTGTGGGGTCTCATCTCCGATCAAGCCGCGGGCCTGCAAGCCATAGACCGGTCGATCCCGGCCCACCATCTGGGCCAGATGGCGCAGGTTCAGCACGTTGCCGAACATGCCGGCAACCAAGAAGAACGGTCTGCGCCCGGTGCCGTCGCCCGGATGCAGGGTGACGAGATGCTTGAACTGAGCTGGCTGTTCGGCGGTATCAGCGGAGGTCTGTGCGGCGTCAGCAGTGATGCCGCCACCGGTGCGCTGAATGACCAGATCCGCCAGTTTTGCGACACTTGGGGCTTCAAATAGCACTGAAATCGGGAATTCGACGTCAAACTGCCGTTTGATCTGGGCGAACAGACGCACAGCAATCAGCGAGTGCCCGCCAAGGTCAAAGAAACTGTCCTCGATCCCGACCTGCGACACCCCCAGCAGGGTCGAGAAGCTGCGCTCCAGCGCTTCCTCAACTGGATTGCGTGGGGCGATATAGTCGGTATCCAGATCTGGCCGTTCAAAACTCTGTGCTTCGCCGTCCGCTTGGGTGGCGGACTTTCCGGCTTGCTGGATCAAAGCGGGCAGGTCCAAGGAAGAAACCAGTACCTGCGAAAGACCCGTTGCCAATGCACGGTTCAGGGCCGCCGCGCCATCACTGGCTTGAATGCCATTGGCGATGTTCAGTTGAAGTCTTTGCTCGTCGGGTGAGAGCGGCTGCGCGTTGCTGGTGGCAGCCAAACCCAGTTTGGCGGCGCTGGTGTCAGCTTCTTCAGCGGCTGAAAAGTCCAGTGCGCCATCCAGGCGTTTCATCTGGAAGCCTTCGATTTCAACCAGCACTTTGCCACGGGCATCACTGAGCGTGACATCAAACAGTGCAAAACCGTCGGACTGGTTGGGCGCCAAACGCATATGGCTGCGAATTTCGGTGCTTAGCGGTGCAAATACCCGGATAGTCCGGTAAGAAACCGGTACCCATAGGGTTTTACCGCCGTAGCTGGGGACCAGATCAATAGCCCATCCGGTGGCAAGGTCCAGCAGACCGGGGTGCAGCAGAGTGTCGTCATTTTGTGCAATGTCTGGAAGACGCAGATGGGCCAGGCCTTCTCTGTCACCCAGTGCTGTTTGTTCCAGGACATGCCAACGTGGGCCAAATTTCAGGTGCTGTTCCTGGGGCGAACGTAGCCTCTCTTTGCCGCCCGGTGTCACCTGCGGGCAGCGGGTTGCAATTGCGGTCAGGTCCAACGTGGCAGGCTGCGCCGCTTCGGGGGTTAGCACCACTGTGGCCTGCGCGTTTAGGGCATAGCCTTGCTGGGCCTCGGCGTGGACGGCAAAACCATAGCCATCCTGATTGGCTTCAAGTCGCACCAAAACTTCACGCGGAGTGTGGTCCTTGACCCGGAGGGCGCGCAGAAAATACAGGTCGCGGATTTCATAGGGTTCATTTACGCCCTGCGCAGCAAGTGCTTCGGCGGCCAGTTCGATGTAGCCGGTGCCGGGAACCAGTGCTGTCCCGTCAAGGGTGCGGTGATCATCCAATAGCCAATCATCACGGCCTGTGAATTTTGTGGCATAAATACGGTTGCCAAAGGCATCAAACCCCTGAGCTTGCAGGAGTGGCTGGTCACAAGGGGTCCGTTCTGAGGGACCATCGCCGCCCATACGCTGGGCCATGGCTTCGGCGGCCATGCCGGTGTCGCTCCAGACCCCCCAATCCACCGCAACAACACGGGTTTTGCCACCCTTTCGATGTTTGGCCCATGCATTCAGGTATTCATTGGCCGCGACATAATCGATCTGTCCGGCAGGCCGGGTGGCGGTTGATGATGACGAAAACAGCACCATCAGATCCAGGGTGCCATCGGGGAACAGCCCGTCTAACACGCGCAATCCGCTGATTTTAGGGGCAAACACCTCGGCGATTTGTTGTTCGGTCTTGGCCAGAATAGGCCCGTCGTTGATCTGACCTGCGCCGTGGATGACCCCGTTTAATTTGCCAAACTCGGCTTCGGCTGCCTCCACCGCAGCGCGCATCTGACCGCTGTTGCAGACGTCAGCTGCCAGCGGCAGGATCTGCCCGCTGCCAATGTCTTCAAGCGCCAAAAGAGCGCGAATTCGGATCGCGGTGCGATTGGCAGGGCTGTGGCTGTGCAGGTAGTGATCCCATGACTCGCGTGGAGGCAGCCCATCGCGTGAGATCAGCGTTACCTTTGCGTTCTGACTGCGCATTAAATCGGCGGCAATTGTCAGGCCAATACCGCCATATCCGCCGGTGATCAGGTAGTGGCCACCCTGTTTGAATACTTCTGTGTCCATGGTGGGCAAGGGCGCAGGGCGCCAGTTCTGCTCAAACCGTTTGTCACCGCGCCAAAGGGCGGTCAGGTTGGCAGGCTCACTCAGCAATTCTTCTAGCAGGCGAGAGGTGATGTCTGTGGGTTCAGCAGTGCTGAGCAGATTGCGCCAGCCTTTGTGGTGGACAGGCAATTCAATATCTACAGTGGCGCAGGTCAGGCCGGGCAATTCACGCGGGATGACCCCGGCCGGTCCGGCAATTAACGCTTTTTCCGGGTAGGGGAGCGGCTCGTCCCGCAGCTGTGCTGCTCCGGTGGTGAATATGCTTAGGTGCAGCGGTGCAGGCAGGTCCATATTGCCTAACTCTTGCGCCAGTGCGGTCAATGAGTAGAATCCAACTTCCAAAGTGTGATCAAAGAACGACGATCCGGGACGGAAGGTTTCGGCTGCCGTGACCAGCCAGAAATGACCAATCCGGGTTGGCAAAAGATCGGTGATTTCAAGGTCCGCCAGCAAGGCCTGATACCCCAGACGACCCTGTTCGGGGGGGAGCACATAAGACGTGTCAGTCAGCTTTGCATAGCTGTCCCCAGGGCGCACTTGCACCACCTGATGTCCAGCTGCGGTTAATCTGTCGGCTGCTGCAGCTGCCACGCCGGTTTCATCTTCAAAGAACAGCCAGGTTTGCGGCGCGCTGGCCAATTCGCTGTCTACATCCAGATCACAATCCGCCAAACGGGGGCGCCAAGCAGGGCGATATCCCCAATCTACCATGTCGTCGTGGCGAGCGGGCAGGGGCTGTTCTTCGGATGTAATCTGCTTTCCCGGCTCAATGAAGTAGCGAGTGCGCTGATAGGCATAGGTCGGCAGTGGCAGGCGGTTTCGCTTGGCCTCGCCCCAGATCTGATCCCAGTCGGCGCTGACACCACAGGCCCAGAGGCGGCCAATAACGCCAAAGAAATAGGAATCGTCAGCGATGTCCTGATCCGGATGGCGCAGACTGCTGAGCACCTGTGTGGGCTGAACATCCGGCGCCATTTGTGCCAGAGAACTGAGCGCCTTGCCGGGGCCAACCTCGAGGAATACACGGTTGGGCGTTGCGGCAAGGGTGTTGATGCAATCGGCAAAATGCACGGTGTTGCGCAGCTGCCCGGCCCAGTATTCAGGGTCGGTGGCCTGTGCGTCCGTCAGGGCTATGCCAGTGCGGTTCGACATCAGTGGAATCTGCGGCGCATTGAGCGTCAGTGCGTTCAGAAAACTGCGATATTGGTCCAGAATTCCGTCCAGCATTCGGCTGTGGGCAGCGATATCAATCTGGATCCGTTGGTGATCCACATCGCGGGCCTTCAGGTCATCTGACAGGTCATCGAGAGCGGCTTGCGGACCTGAGACAGCGGTCAGGTTCGGGGCGTTGACTGATGCAATGTCCAGATCCGGACCGATCAGGGCTTGAACCTGATCCAGTGGCAGCGAGATGCTCAGCATTCCACCTGCTGGGACAGTATCGAACAATTGCCCACGCAGCAGAACCAGATCGATGCAATCTTCAAAACCGATCACACCCGCCAGGCAGGCCGCTGTGTTTTCGCCCATCGAGTGGCCAACCATGGCGGTGGGCTTTACGCCCCAGCTGATCCACAACTGAGCCAGCGCATACTCCACAATCATGATCAGAGGTAATTGCACAGAAGGTTTTTGCAGGCGCTTGTTTGCAGTGTCTTCTTCGCCAACTTCCGGTAACCAAAGTGCCCTGATGTCATAATCAAGCTGTTTTTGCAGGTGATCTAGCCCACGGTCCATCCAGTCAGCAAACTCGGGCTCGGTCTCGTATAGGTCCCGCGCCATGCCAGCGTATTGTGCGCCACCGCCGGGGAACATGAACACGGTTTCGGGGGCATCGCCCAGATGATCATGGCTGAATACCCGGCGCGGGTCACCGCCGTCTAGCAATTGGGCTGCTTCAGCGCAGGTTTCTGCCACCAGAATCCGACGTTTGGAAAACCCGCGCCGACCTTCCTTGAGCGTCCAGGCAACATCAGCCAGATCCAGATCCGGATTATCCCGTAGATGTGCGGCCAGTGCTGAACTGTTGGCGTCCAACGCGGCCTTGGATTGGCCGGACAGGCACAGAATGTGAAACGGGAAGTCGCTCTCTTCAGAGGCCGCTCGTTTTGGGGCCTCTTCCAGCACCATATGTGCATTGGTGCCGCCAACCCCCAAGGCATTCACCGCCGCTCGGCGGGGGCCTTTGTGTGAGGTCCAGTTGTGCAGCCTATCGTTGACGCGAAATGGGCTGTCGTCAAAGTCAATTGCAGGGTTTGGTGCTTCATACCCAAGTGAGGCAGGGATTTGCTGGTGATGCAGGGCCAATGTGGTTTTCACCAGTCCGGCCACACCCGCTGCAGTGTCCAGATGGCCGATGTTGGTCTTCACCGATCCTATGCGGCAATATCCGGTCTCATCAGTGCTGTCGCGGTAGGCTTCGGTCAGGGCGGAAACCTCAATCGGGTCGCCCAGATAGGTGCCGGTGCCGTGGCACTCGACGTAATCCACGGTGTCAGCGGAAACATCAGCGGCCTGCAACGCCATACGTACTGCCGCGGATTGCCCATCAACGGAAGGCGCCAGATAACCCGCCTTGGCCGCGCCATCATTGTTGACGGCTGACCCCTTGATCACGGCCCAGATATGATCGCCATCGGCTATCGCATCTTCCAAACGACGCAACGCCACCACGCCAGCGCCAGATCCAAACACTGTGCCCTGAGCCCGGTGATCAAACGCATGGCAATGGCCGTCCGGCGACAGGATCTCATTTTCCTTGAACAAATAGCCACGTCCCTGTGGCAGTTCGATGGTTGATCCTCCGGCCAGAGCCATGTCACATTCGCCTTCGCGCAGCGCCTTGCAGGCGTAATGCACTGCCACCAAAGAGGTGGAGCAGGCGGTCTGCATGCTGATCGAGGGGCCTTTCAGATCAAACACATGGCTGACGCGGGTGGACATAAAATCCTTGTCGTTGCCGGTATGGCGCAGCAGGAACATGCCCACATCGTCAACCAGATGCGGGTTAGAGCAGATGTTGAAATAGAAATAGCTGCCCATTCCGCAGCCTGCATAAACACCAATTTTCCCTTCTAAACTTTCAGGAGGGTGGCCGGCATCTTCCATAGCGGACCAGGCAACTTCTAGAAACTTGCGATGCTGCGGGTCCAGAATGGCCGCCTCTTTGGGACTGAAACCAAAGAAATCGGCGTCAAATTTGTCATAGTCCTGCAACAGGGCTGCAGAGGGAACGTAATTAGGATCTGATAGAGTTTGGGGACTAACCCCGGCCTCTAGCAGGGCCTGTTCTTCCAGGCGGGAAATTGATTCAACGCCATTCTTTAGGTTTGTCCAAAACTCAGCCGCTGACTGGGCACCGGGCACACAGACGGATTGGCCAACAATGGCAATATCTCCGGTTGCCGGGGCACCAGAGGAAATGGGAGTATTATGTGTCTTCATAGTCAGACCAAGTGACCCTTTGCAAAGGTACCCGCGCGCCTGCCATAATCATAAGCCTCACCAATGACCTGGCCAGCCCAAAGGGCAAATTAAGTAACAATGCCGGTCCCCCAGTCTGAACTCTTCAGTCTGCTGATTGCGGTACCCACTACCACCGCATACCCCCAACATAGATCGAGTAAAGTTCGGAAAGTTATGCGGCTGCGGTATGAACATTATGTGTTCAATTGGGCCGCAATAGTGGAAAGATTGGGGCACCACCTCACATTATACTGCGCTGACCTGATGTTGACGCTTCAGTCATCACCTGTGTGCCGCCAAACAGAGCCGGTTTTGAGCGATCAAAATCCTGATATTGCAACCGTTCAGCATAGCCAAGGACAGCGCCGGCGCAGATCCAGGTGAACGGGATCAAGGTGGCGTTCAACAGCATGTCCAACATTGTGAGCGCAAGAATCAGCGCAATTGGAGCCACAAAAGGGGAGATGTCCCGCACATGTCTGCGTCGAACCTGTACCGCCAAGAGAACCAATGGCGCAGCCAGTAGTCCCATTTCAGCGATGTAGCCGACCCGGCCAAAGGCGCCAAAGGTGATAATCCAGCGACCATCTGGAACGGACAGGATCTGCCCTGTTTCAATGTGGCGGACCAGATTGCGCCCCCAGCCACCCCAGCCAAACCAGGGTTTTTCAGCGGCGCGTTCCAGCAGTATCCGTTCGTTCTCAAAACGATAGTTAAGCGATTGTGCTCGCTCAGCACTGATCGATTCCGCCTGCGCCAGAATAAGATCAATGGGCACGAGACCAAGGTTGCGCAGCATTGGATAAATCACTGCAACCAGGGCCAGTACAAGAGCAAACCGGAGCTGCCAACGCAACGGAGCCAGCGCAATAATCGGAGTGAAAGCCAACCCATAGGCCAGTGAGGCCAGGCTTTTGCATAGCACCAGAACCCAGAACAAATAGCCTACTGCCAGTGCCATCCGGACACGGTCGCCGCCCTGCGCTGCACGCGCCAGAGCTGTCGCTGCCAATACCGATGACATGAGGAAAAATGCCAGCCAGAGCCCATGTGGTAAGAACACAATGGGCCGGAAGCCCCCTTGTCGCATCATCTGTTCGAAACTGTGCTGGAAAAACCCGTAAACCCAGACGTTCATTTGCGGGCTTAGCCGGACTTCTATCAAGGAAGGAATAGAATAGAACAATCCACCCAGCATCAACGCCAGCAACAGCTCTCGCAGCCCGGTTTCAGTCGAAAGATAACGTCGGGCCATGAAAAACGGTAGCAACACGATAAGCTGGTTAATCATGACAGATCCAAAATCGCGCCAGCGTAACCCCGGCAAGGCATCTGTAACAAAGACGATGGGATCTGAATTCTCGATCACCCGAAACAGGATCGGATCACCGTTGGTGAAAACGGTGGGCATGACACTCATCACAAACACGGCCACCAAAAGCCGGGCCACTGGATGGCGTGGCCAGAGCGGGACGGGTTTTTTAAAGCCGAAGACACAAACCAAAAAAGCGGCCACCGATGGGATCGTAAACTTGTCCATATCCGGTATCAGCGGTAAATCAAATTCGGCAAGAGGGGGGAGGATCAGGTAGCCCGCCAGAATGCTCCACAATATAGCCCGCTCGATAGGGAGGCGACGAAAAAGCCATAATGTGACCAACGGCCATGTCATCAACATAAAATAGGCTAAGTTGTTGGGCATAGTTTCGAGTAACCTGCTGGCTTTGGTGGGGTTCCAAGGCGGTTTATAGCTGCAGATTACGATCAAGTCCCGCCTTTCAGTCAGTCTTTATTCAGACATGGAAGGTAAACAACGATTGTCGGTACAAATTTGGGTGTGCTCTGGTGCCTGGCGCGGGTGCAGAGTATGTCCTAACTACTGGTTATCACGGAGAGATACGCGTGCAGTTCGAGTTCCACGGTCAGACAATTGCGGTGAATGTCCCAAATCGCGCTGCGCTTGATGCTGAAATTGAGCAGCGTTTTGCGCAGGGGAACGGGTTTGCGTTGGCAACCGTGAATTTGGATCATCTGGTCAAGATGGGCGCGTCCAGGGGTTTTCTGGAGGCTTATCGTGCTCAGGATCTGGTGGTGGCGGATGGTCGACCAATTGTCTGGTTGTCACAGTTGGCCCGTCATCCGGTTGATCTGTTACCTGGGTCCGACATGGTTTTCCCCCTGTGTGATCTCGCCGCGAAAGCTGGGGTGCCAGTGGCTTTGGTGGGGAGTACCCAGCTGGCGTTGGATGATGCGGCGCGTATTTTGCAGCGCGAAGTGGCCGGTCTGGACATCAGTATATGTCATGCCCCTTCGGGCGTGTTCGATCCGGCGGGAGAAGAGGCGACTCAGATCCTAAAACAGTTGAATGACAGCGGTGTACGGCTGTGTTTTCTGGCGCTGGGCGCGCCAAAACAGGAAATGCTGGCTGCTCGTGGGCGTCAACTGGCACCGGCTGTTGGCTTTGCTTCAATTGGGGCCGGGCTGGATTTTCTGGGCGGCTATCAACGTCGTGCGCCCCTGTGGATGCGCCGATTGGCGTTGGAGTGGCTTTGGCGAGCGGTTAGTAGCCCGCTGCGGATGCTACCGCGCTATGCCCGCTGCTTTGCCGTTCTGCCGCAACAGATGGTGCGGGCGTGGCAACAGCGGTAGGTTTGATTTCTTCTAGTTTGGCAGGAAAACCGGCATTTTAGAAAAGGCCGTGATGCAGATCTTTGCGGTGAAGGCCCAACGGGCACTATGGGCCCTTGTCTGACATTTGGTTGGGAAGCAACTGATGATCAGAGTGGCCACTTCGTCTCTCAATGTGATTGTTATTTAAAACCGTCAGAGAGAGCAGGTGACTGCCTTGCTCTGCGAGACAGCGAGCCCTGGTATTGCTACGCAGTGCAAGCGTCCTAGCTGGCGCAGTCAGACATATTCCAGTTGCAGCTACATGCGCTGACGATTGGGGCTACGGGGTTTTCTGCCTTCAGCCGGTTTTCATTGACAGTGCGCCAAAATCGGTTCCAAATTGACCAAAACTAGCGACTATTTTGGCAGGATAGGTTTTGTAATCCAATACTCAGGCCTACTTTGATCATGGATTGGAGAACGAAAATTGACCGTTGCACCAACCCGCAGCACACTTGAGCCATCCGTTTTTATTCAAAAATTTGGTATGGCCATGGCAGAACAAATTGACCCTGACCGCGATCAGTATGACCTGCATGCCAAGGTGTTGGGGAAAACACATTGCACCCTGTCAATGGCCCTGACCGTGAACAGTCAAACCGTATTTCTCAAACACTTCTCCAAGACGACTGCAGAGAGCGAGACAGCATATACCACGGAACGCAATGCACTCAAATTGCTGGGACGTGCTGGGTTGGCCCCTAAACTGACTGCATTTTCTGATGACGATCAAATCCTGATCCGCCAGTATGTCGAAGGCGAACCATTGCGCGATGTCGTGACTGCTGAAACCGTGGTTTGTCATAGTCGGGCTGTTGGCGCGTGGCTAAAGAAATGTGCCCAACGGGCGCCTTCGAAACCCGGCTCTGGCAACTGGTTTGAATATCTGACGGATTATCCCGACCTTCGCAAATCGCAGGCGATCAGCGCCAGCCAACAATTTCTTGAAACGTTCGAAATCAATAATTTTGTACTTTCGCAAAACACCGCATTGCTGCGTGATTTTGTTATGTCGGCGCAGGGCCCGATGAGTGTTAAATTCGCGCGAACCCGGATAAAACCGGCAGGGTGGGACCTGCTCTTGGCAGCACGCGCGCTGGTGCAGCTTTTCCCTGAACAAACAGATGCTATTACACGCGCCTTGTCTGACGGATATAGCAGCGGAACAAAGGCCACATCGGATCGCTATCTAACCTTGATACGGTTGTTTGTGCTGGGCATGGTCTTCGAAACGGGACGTAAGGTTGCACCGCCGCCGTCACACCTCGCGCTCGAAGCGTTCAACCGTCGGCGCAAGGTGAAATGTGATGCCGTCGCAACCTCCCCATTCCTGGCCGCAAAGTTCCGCCCTCAGAAAAAGCATGTTATTGAGGCGTTTGAACGGCATGTTCTTAATCTTGCACGGCAAGTAAAGCGCAGTGCGAACCTGGACAAGCTGGAACCTAAGCCTGCGCCTGCATCTAACAGTCAACCCCCTCTTGAACTCGGCGCGCTATGTCGGGCATGTCAGGGCAATTGCTGCCAGATGGGAGTTGGTAAAAATGCGTTCATAGATAGAGACGCGGTTTACCATGTGATGAAGGCCAACCCCGATAAGGACGTGCAACAAGTTGCCCAAACCTATCTTGATTTTGTCCCTAAATCATATGTAAAGGACTCCTGTTTCTTTCATGCTAAAAAGGGTTGCAACCTGCCGCGTGAGATGCGTTCAGACACCTGCAATCGCTATACCTGCGGATCAGCGCAACGTTTGTTGAAAACTATCGGTGCCCGCCCCCCCGAAAGCATTCTTTGTATCGCGGGCACGGGGAGTAACTTCAGAAAAGCCACGCGGACCCGGGATGGCAAAATTCAAAACGTACCATTGGGGCGTTTGAAAATTGGGCAGGCTGCGTTTCGAAAAAGTAGCGACCGAACTGGAGGCGACAGGTGATATATGCCTGAAATTATTAACATTACGATCGATGATTCAATCCCTGACAAGAAGGGAAAGCAAGAGATCAAGATCAAGAATTATGCCACCACGCCTCTGGAAGACTCGCAGTTTGTCCATTTTTTTGATGGCGATGACTGGGACATCGACGAGATCGTAATCAAGGACTTTCATAAAAATAAGAAGGAGAAAGGTGAGGAGCCGGACGAGTTCCACTTTGATCTTTCAGGGTTTGATGATGACTTTACCGTGGATATCAGCGGTGAGTTCGATTTTGACTGTTTCATTATTCAAAATGCCACCAGTTTCGAAGAAGATGGGGGTGTCTACACGATTGAGTACATTGGCTCTGATGGGGAAAGCCATACGGTTGAGATTGATCCTGGGGATGCCTGTATGGTTATCAACCCACCCTGTTTGACGCCTGCAACATTGGTGTCGACGCCAAATGGCATGAAAAGGGCTCAGGACTTAAAGGTGGGGGATCTGGTTGAGACCCTTGATAGTGGTCCCCAACCGATATGCTGGATCCAGAAACGTCGTCTTGTGTTTTCGGTAGGCGAGGTGAACTTCAAACCAATCCTCATAAAGAAGGGCGCGTTGGGTCCACGTAAGCCATTGAATGATCTGTACCTGTCACCGCAGCACAGGGTGCTATTGGATGGTCCAGTGGTCAGGCGTAAATGCGGTGCAAGCGAGGTTCTTGTTCCGGCCAAAGCCTTGACAGATTGGAAAGGAATCCGAAACACACCTGGAAAGGCCAGTGTGGAATACGTGACGGTGATGTTTAAAACGCATCAGATTATTTTCGCTGAAGGTGTGGAAGTGGAGAGCTACCTGCCCAGACCTTATGCTGTACAGTTCTTAACAAAAAAGGCGACTGCCGAACTTGAGGAGATGTTCCCCGAGGTGCTCACTGAAAAGGCCGCTGAGGTTTATCCAGCTGTGCGCCCTGTGCTGACAACCCAGCAAGCCTTATTGCTCGCGAAAGCACAGGATCACATGGCACTCTCCAACTCCGAGTAGACATGTGATCAACTTCTGCCAAGCGTCCACGTGCAAAGTGTTGCGATTTTGGAAATCCTACATTGTTCCTTCGTCGCAGCGGCCGCTAACCACTTGAGCTATGCTCGCGAGCTTGGGAACCAACGCAGCCATTGCTACGATTTGTATTCAATCAATCCCCGTTTCCGGCCCAGAATGCGATGCCAGTGGTAGTCTAGGGCACCCAGCGCCTCGGGAGTTTTTCCCAACAGGCTGAATATCGCAGTTTCCCACCCCATTCTGCGTGACAGGCGCAACAATTGCGCTGGATAAATCAGCAGAGCCACCAAGGCCCAGCTGGTCACTAGGCTGGACAGTGCAATTGCGAAAGGCAGCGCCATCCCCCAGAGCAAGGCGCGTCTGGTTTCCGCGACCCAGTGGCGTTCCGGTGGCGCGCCGTGGAGTGTTGCGCCTTCTGCAAAGGCATATCCGGCGCGCCGGGTACGGGTCCACCATTGTGCAAAGCGTAGCATTTGCGCATCGTGCAGGGTCATCTCAGCGTCCAGCCGCCAAATCTGCCAACCCGCCATTCGCAACCGCAGGCACAGTTCGGGTTCCTCACCAGCAATCAGATCTTCGCGGTAGCCACCGGCCTGTCGCAGCGGTGCCAGATACATCAGGGCATCACCACCACAGGCTTTGGCCTCACCCGGTGGAGTATCCCACTCCTGATCGCACAAGCGATTGTAAACCGAGGCATCTGGGAACTGTTCGCGACGTCGTCCACAGATCACAGCCACGTTAGGATTGGCCTGCAGAAAGCTAGTGGCACGGCTGAGCCAATCCGGGTCTACTATGCAATCGCCATCAACCAGTTGAACCAATGAGCAATCGTCACCCAGCTTCGCCAAACCGGCGTTGCGCGCTCGTGCGGCGGTAAAGGGTTGCGAGATATCCAACTCTACCACGGTGGCACCCATTTCACGCGCTGCCGCAACTGATCCATCATCCGATCCGCTGTCGACATAAATCAAGTGCCGCACTTGCCCTTTTAGCGAGGCCAGGCAGGCCAGCAGACGTTTGCCTTCGTTGCGGCCGATCACCACGGCGTCAATTTTCGGGGTGCTCATTGGGAGGCCTCTGCAAGGTGGGTTTTGTAAGCGTCTGATGTCATCAAAAATTCCTGTGCTTGCAGCGCAGGGATGCCGGGAAACTCCTGTGCGCTGGACGACCAGAGAGACAAATCTGGCGAGCGTTCCATGTGTTCTGCGCGCAGCCTGTCTTCGCCGTGGTTGATACTGGCCTTGGCGATGCTGGCACGGTCACGCCCCAGAGCGTCATTGGCAAATTTGTAGTGTTTGATCAGCGCTGCAAACCCCGCCACCCGCACCCCGGAGGAGCAATGTGGATGCACGCCGGGTTCAACGCCCTCGCCAACAAACACCAGTGGATGCTTGCTCAGGCAGCAGTTTTCGCCAAAAACCTTACCCCGAATACCATCGAACAAGATTTCAGCATTGGGGTTTTCCAGGGTATTTCCCTGTAAGAAATAAGAAAACCCAGTGTCAGGGCTGGTGTAGTCCAGGGCGCGTACTGTACTGACATCACAGTGGTGAAACTGGGTTAGTACTTGATCGTAGGGCATCTGGGCCACTGTGTTCAGCGGCGCCTTTGGGAACATTTCCAGCATCTGGGCCATCAGTGCAGTCATGCCGCGAGAGTGCAGGTAGTTGGTTAGGCCATCCAGACCGATTTCGGAGCGGCCCTCAAAATCAAAAATCTCGTCCATATCTGCGAAAAGGCACCATCGGTCGCGGCAATACCGCACTGCTGCATAACGGCGCAGATCATTCTCAAACTGTCCCCAGGGCAGATGAGACTGAAGAATAACAGTCCCCGGCTCGGCGCGGATCATGTCCAGTGTCGCGTCGGTCGACCCATTGTCGATAAAGACAAAATGTAAAATGCCCAAGGAGCGGTAATGATCAAAGAAGGCAGGCAGGTAATAGGCACCATCGCGAACCAGCGTCACCAAGGTGACCTCGTTCAACGTGGCCTGAGGCGTGGCCGGGCCATGCAGATGCCGGATCGACGACAGCAGGCGGCGATGATGCACGGCGCGGTTCAACCGGTCGCGCAGGCGTTGCCAGAGGGGCCTTTTGGTGGTCTTCATCGTCTGTGACGCCTTTTGGTGACTGTCGCCGCTGGTAAATTAGGCAATTGGTTGTCAGCTGCAAGCACATGTGTTCAGAGGGTTTGCATTTGAGACCCATATACAGCACCATCCGCAAGGGATGTTAGCGATAAAGGCAAGCTAAGATGAATACAGATGTCACGGTACTGGTTGGCGATGTTGGCGGCAGCAATACTCGGCTGGCCCTGGCCGGTCCGGGGATTGGTGTCACAGCCCTAAAAAGTTTTGACAATGAATGTTTTACCAGTCTGGAAGAAGTGCTCGCGACCTATCGCGCACAACCTGATTTGCCAGACATTCAGGGTGCCTGCATTGCGGTTGCAGGACCTGTGTATGGCAATGAATATCGGCTAACCAACCGAAATTGGCATGGCGATGCCGATGGGCTGGCACGTCAGCTACAATTGCCGGATGGCGCACGCATGGACCTGATCAATGATCTGGCTGCCTTGGGCTATGCGCTTCCGGTGCTGATCCCCGGCCAGTTGGCGTCGCTAAAGGCAGGCCATCAACAGGGTGATCAGGCCCTTGTTGTCGGTATTGGGACGGGCTTCAATGTTGCCTTGGTGGTCGGGACTCAGGCCGCGGGCGCAGAGCTGGGACATGCCAGACTGCCTGCTTCAGTTTACACAAGGTTAGAGGCGGCACTCGGGCGCTCTCCGGATGAATTTGACAGCACCGAGAATTTGTTTTCGGGGCATGGTTTGGTGCGGTTCCATTTGGCGATGAGCGGTGCTGCAATCGCGGGTGGCGCGGAATTGATGGAGCAATATCTGGCAGATCCTAATAGTGCTGCTGCGCGTACCGTCGAAACTTGGGCTGAATTGCTGGGTCTGCTTGCCTGCAATTTGGTCCCAACATATATGCCGGGTCAGGGGTTGTTTTTTGCGGGAAGCGTTGCCCGAGGTGTGCTGAACTCCCCAGCGCAAGCGCAATTTCTGGCAGGGTTCGATCAGATCGAAGGCTTGTTGCAGGCACAATGCCAAAAGACACCTTTGTGGGTGATTACCGACGATGCCGCCGGTGTTAGCGGCTCGGCGCGAGTTGCGCTGGACGCGGTGCGCACCGGCGCCAAAGGCTGAGGCCGACGCCCCTTAGTCCTGTTTTTCCAAGAGCGGAATATGGGTGTGTCATTACACAGTAAGGCACACCCGAGCTTGGGTGGGGTAACCAAAACCAAAAGGTGGCTCAGGTTTTATCCTAGTAATCTTTCTTGAAAAATAAGCCCAGACCAGTGTCACCGTCGCTTTCAACAGTTCCGGAAACGGTAATGTTGCTGGTGACATCAAGGTTGATGTTCAGCTCGCTTTCGCCAGCGGTATTGACGTTGAAATCGGTGTAGATTTTATCGGCGACATAGCCACCAAGCCCCAATCCGCTGAGGCCCAAATCGGCATCATCGGCCCCGGTTTCATCGCGCAATGCGCCCTCTGTCTTGCCACCGCGACCGCTGAGTTCCACCAAAGATCCGGCCATTCGAGCAAGGGCCAGCGGTGATAGGTCTTGGATATTGTCACCAAACAGCAATAGGGCGAGTGCCTCTTCGCTGGGGCGGGCTGGGTCCGAGTAGACCTTGATCACCGGCGCGTCGATCAGTCCCGAGATTTCCATGGTTGCCGAGCCTTCAGAGGTGCTGGCGGTGGATTTGAAGTTGAGATAGGGCACCAGATTGCCCTGTAGTGTCACTTGTCCTTCGTTCAGTTCCAGACGGCGGCCGAGCAGGTTGAAATTGCCCCGAATTAGCCCAATTTGCCCTGACGGTGCCAAATTGGCAGTGCTGCCGCGTACATGAATCTGTCCACCCAGTTCGGCGCGAAGGCCCCGGCCGCGGGCAAATACATGTCCGGGTGCATTGATCATGATATCCAGCCCGATATCCGGGCCGCTACCGGCTTTGGCCAGATCTATCAGTCCAGCTCGGGCGCGGGTGCTGCGCGACGTGGCAGGCTCGTTTACATGGCGGATGGGTGGGATTGGCGCCGAGGTAACCGAGCCCCCAGCGGCCGCCAGGTTGATATTGGTCTCCCCCACATTGATATGCCCTCGCAGATTTCCGTTGCCGGTAAGGGGGCCGGAGAAAGTGAGTGCTCCGTCCAGAACGGTGTCGTACATCAGGTTGTCCGTCAGCACCACACTGCCCAAAGTCACCTGTACATTTCCGTCAAAAGGGGCGGTCAGGGCGACGGGGCCAGAAATCTGTATGTTACCACCAGCACGGGGGCGCGCCGAGACCTGAAGACTGGCGCGGGATTGGTCGATTGAAATTGTTGCAGCGATGGCCTCGATCTGCTGCTTGGCAGCGGGAAGGGCAAGCGTTGTATCCGATGTACGAAGGGTGCCGCTGACGGATGACAGCGCAGGTGGGCCGCGAAGGGTCACGTCAAATTCACCCAGTCCACGGACCGAATTGGGGGAAATAAACAGATTGGCGGCGTCCAGACGCAGATGGCCTTTGGCATTTAGATCGGCACTGGCCTTGGCCTCGTCCCAGCTGCCTTTGACGGTGGTATCAATGCCCGCTGGGCCTTTTACGTTGCTGTCGATCTGCCAGATGCCATCACGGCGACTGGCCTTGCCCTGCGCCGTTAGCTGCCCCGCAAGCTCTGGCAGAAAGCGCTGCAACTCTTCCAGAACCGCATCAAATGCAAGATCTGCGGTTCCATTACGATCGATACTCCCGTTCAGTTCAGCGCGGGAGGTATTGGGACCCTTAAGATGCACCTTGCCAGCAAGGGTGTCGCCATTCCGTGAGAGTTCTGTTTTCAGTTCCAGTGCACCGGAGATTTGCGGCACCAGCGGATTGACGTCATTCAGCCGGGCGGTGAGGGTAAGCGCTCCGGTGGTGCTGTTCAGCTGGCCGTTTGCCTGAGCAGAGACCGCGGGGTTGCTCAGGTCAAAATGGTCAATGCGCAGACCATCAGTCCCTCGGGCCGCGCGAAGTTTCAGGGTGGTGCTGCCTGCAATTAGCGGGTCGACTTGAGGGATCCCGCTGCGTAGCTGATCTGCGCGAACGGACAGATCAAGATCAAACGAGCCTGACAATGGTGCGGCTGATCCTTTAATACCAGCAGTGACAGCCCCACCGATGTCTCGCCCGGCGAGTCCGGAAAACCGCGCGAGATCCGCAGCGCCGGCATGCAGATCCGTGGTGATCTTTAATCCGCTGTCGAGCCCTTCGATTTGTACATCTCCGCTGGCTTGGTAGTCACTGCCACGCAGGGCCATGTCGGTGATCCGCAACGCTCCGTCACCCTGTGCGGACAGATTTCCCGCAAAGCTGACCCGACTGCCAAGCGCCTGTGCCAGCGCCGGGTCAGCAGGTTTCACGCCGCTTAGATCCGCCTGTATATCTCCGCTGATGGCGAGGCCCTGGCTTTGGTCCAATGTGCCGGTTGCGGTCAGCTCGCCCTGTGTCAGGGACAGCATCGGGTGGCTTAACCGATCCAATACAGCCTGGACCTGCCAGTCCGCTTCAGCGGTTTTATGTGCTGTCAGCGCGACCCCGGCCACTGTGGTGGTGCCTCCGGCGAGTGGGAGCAGTACCGCAGCCTGACCTTCCAGAGGTGTGATCGCAGCCTTGATGTTTGCCGTTTCCAACACCCCACCGGGCGCTAGCGCCAAGGCACCTGTCAGTTGCATCGCCTGAGTGCGCAGAACCAGATTGTCCAGTGTTATACCACCGCCCGGGTCATTGTGTCCTTTCAGGTTGGCGCGCAGTCCGGGGCCAAAGAATGATCGGTAAGCCGGTGGCAATAGCGGATCGATATCGCCGCCCAGATCGGCGGAAAAAGCGATCGATTTCGGGGTTTCGGAGTCGCCTGTGGCTTGGGCCGCCAGGACCACTTGGCCGCGCAATCGTTCAGCACCGTTGGAATCCAACTCGAGATTGGCCTTGAAATCACTGACAGGGCCAGTGCCCTGCATCGACAGCCGCACGGTTGGTCGTCCGGGTAAGTTCAGCGCCGCTGCGACGAGCCCATCAGCAGATTCCTGCAGGGTGACATCCAGTGAAATCACGCTGGTTTCATTGACAAAAGACGCATCCAACCGCAACAGATCACCGGGCCTGTCCAGCCGAGCAATCAAAAGGTCACTGTCCAATGTGCCATCGGCCAATTTCAAGGCACCATTTAGCGACAGGCTGGCAGCTGTACCGAGCAGGTCCTTACCAAGAGCAATCTCGCCAACACTGATTTCACCCAGCTCAACGGCGACGGGCAGGTCTGGCAGTTGGAATGGCGTTGCCTCTGGGCTTGGCAGTTCAGGATCCTGAGGTGTGGGGTTTGGAGCCCGAACCAGCTTGATCGCATCAGCGGTGAGTGCATTGACCGAAAAGCGCCCCTGGATCAGTGCCAGCCGGTTCCAGTCCAGCACAGCGTTGTCGATGGTCAGCCAAACGCCTTCATCGTCCGAAATACTGATCTGTTCGATGGTGGCCGAAGAGGACAACGCCCCCTCCAGTCCGATAACGCTGATCTGGCGGTTCTCACCTGACAGGCTGTCTTCCAGAAACTCAACCAGAAACCCACCCGACTCTTCGGTGGTTTGCGCCTGCGTCGCTAGCCCGGCGGCTGAGAGCGTTCCAGCAAGGGTATATGCGATGAACCGGTTCAAAACGCTTGTCCTATTCCGATGTAGAATTGCAGCCCGTCGGTACTGCCCCCGTCCACAGGATAGGCCAGATCCAACCGGATCGGCCCAATGCCTGCCACATCATAGCGCAGACCAATACCGGCGCCAGCGTGGCGTTCGGAGGAGTTAGAGACAAAGCTATCCGCGTCCACCAGGCCCAGATCATAGAAACCAACCAGTGAAATTTTGTCGGTGACCTTGCCGCGCACCTCGGTTGAAAGCGCCAGATACCCTTTGCCGCCTGCGGTTCCCCCAGCCACCGGGACCCCTAGTGACTGGTACTCGTGTCCCCGGACTGATCCGGCCCCGCCTGAGAAAAACAACATGGTGGGTGACACTTCATTTAATGCAGGGCCCACAACTGACCCCAGTTGCAACCGTCCCGCCAGAACAATGTTTTCAGAACTACCCAGACTGTAATAAATACGCCCGTCCAGCTTCAACTGAGCCCCGGATTTGCTGTCATCAAGACCGATAAAGGGCACAACACGCGCATCCATGTAGTAGCCGCTGGTGGCGCTGACCCGGTTGTTTCGGCGATCTTTTTCGACCCGTAGATTGCCCTCGAGAAACTTAAACCGGCGTTTGCCAAACACGTCTTCTGCCAGAATGGACTCAAACCCTATGGAGCCTTCGGCAAACAGTGTGTCGGAAAACACCCGCCGGACACCAATGGCGCCCAATCCGCGGGTGGCCTTATAGTGTTCTTCGTCCAGTCGTTCGACTTCGAGCAGGTAATAGGTGTTGTCGTCAGGCCCCAAGGTGGCCGGGCGGTCCAGCCGCAGTGCTATGCGTCCATCGATATCGGTAGAGCCACCCAAACCGCTAAGCCGCATTTCAAAACGCAGCTTTTCAGCATTGCCAAACAGGTTGCGATGCATCCAGCTGCCAGTCAGCTCCAGCCCGTCACTTGAGCTGAGTTCGGCCCCAAAAGTCAGGCGGCGCTGGGGCAGGTCTTCGAAATTGGCAGCGAAATCCAGTGTGCCATCCGGGTTGGCTTGCGGGGCTTCGGTGAGCGACACGGTCGAAAAGGTGCCAGTTCGGCGCAGGCGGGTGCCAACTTTGGCCAGATCATCCGGGTGATAGACCTCCCCGGTGGGAAAGCCAGCAATGCGGCGGATCGCTTCGGCGTTGACGGCGGTTTGGCCAGTCTGGCGCAATTGGCCAAATCGCAACTTGGGACCGGGCGCCAGATGCAGGGTGGCGTTCAGGCGGGATTGCAGATGGTTGGCGGTAATATCCTGATCCTGCAAGGCTACCTTGGCATGACCAGCGTGGCGCCAGGCTTTTAGCCCGGCATGGCTGGCATCCCGGATGGCGCCTGTGCTGGCGGTCTGCCCCGGCGCAAAGCTTTCAGGGAGTTCAACATCGCTGGGATTGGGCAAGGGGGTGACACGGGCCTCGCCAAAAGTAAACCTTGCCCCCGGTTTTACGGTGATTGCGATCGTGTTGATGGTGCGCGGCGGGTAGAGCGGTTGGATCGAGGCTGCTTCGCGGCCATCCAGCCGGATGTGCACTTCGGGTGAGAAGTAACCGCGGTCATAAAGCACTTGCACCAGAGTGCGATAGTCCGACAGTGCTGTTGCCAGCAATCCTTGCACATCGATATCCGGTGGAACTGACAGCACTGCTGAAGCACTGCGTAATTGTTCGGTCAAGTCTTCATCGGCACCAGGAGCGGCCAAGCTCGTCGTGGCCGCTTGTGCTGGATCTGGCAAGGCAATGCCAAGGCTGCAGAAGCCGATCAAAAACGCGTGCAGAATGTGACGCGGGTAACAAAACAAATACATCGGCGGGCTCCAGGGCTGCCTGCAAAATCCAACCTCTCTGGAAAAAACAGAGACTCGTGGGTTGGACTAGAGGTAGCACACCAGTCATGGTGGTTGAAGCCGGGAAATCGCCCTTTTGACTGCTAGATTTGGGGGATGTCTGCTTCAGCCCGGTGATCCGCCATGAGCGATATTTGTGGGGTGTTCTACTTTAAGTGCATCGGGCAAAACGCCCTACATTTGCGCGGCGCGGAACCAGCGACGGATGGCGGCGCGATCTTCGGGTTCCATGAAGGTCACATTGGCTGGTGGCATTGCATCTGTCACGCCAGCATGCAGAAAAATGGCTTCAGCTTGGCGGGCAACGTCTGCCTCACTTTCCAGCAACACGCCTTTGGGTGCGCGGCGGATACCGTCATAAAACGGCTCGCGCGCGTGACACATTGAGCAGCGGCCCATGATCATCTCATGGACCTCTTCAAAACCTTCGGTTTGCGCCATGACAAGCGCAGTACCGGTCAATTGCGCCTGTTGGTCCTCGTCGCCTTCATTCTCCAGTCCAAAGGTAGACAGGATGATGATGCCTAGGAATAGAAGTGCGGTGACCAGCCAAGTCCAAGTTGGATCGCCAGCGCGGGCGTGACGGGTGTTGAAATAGTGGCGAATTGTGACACCCATCAGGAACACCAGCGCTGCGATCAACCAGTTGTACTGGCTAGCAAAGGCAAGTGGGTAGTGGTTGGATAGCATCAGAAAGATCACTGGCAGGGTGAGGTAGTTGTTATGGGTCGACCGCAACTTTGCGATTTTTCCATATTTTGAGTCCGGCGTCCGCCCGGCTTGAAGATCTGCCACCACAATGCGCTGGTTGGGCATAATGATGAAGAACACGTTTGCCGTCATGATAGTGGCGGTAAAGGCGCCCAGGTGCAGCATCATTGCACGACCTGTAAAGACTTGGTTCAGGGCCCAGCCCATCACAACCAGCAGGACAAACAGCAAGACCATCAACAGGGTCGGTTGCTCCGCCAGACCGGATTTGCAGAGACGGTCGTAGATCAGCCATCCGACAGATAGCGAGGCCGCCGAGATCGCAATGCCCTGCCAGAGTTCCAATTCCGCTTTGGCCTGATCGATCAAATAGAGTTCGCCTCCAGCCCAATACACAATCATCAGCAGCGCCGCGCCGCTGAGCCAAGTCATGTAGCTTTCCCATTTGAACCAGGTCAGATGGTCAGGCATTTCTGCCGGGGCCACCAAATATTTTCGGATGTGGTAAAAGCCGCCACCATGCACCTGCCATTCTTCGCCGTGGGCCCCGACGGGGAGGTCCTCAGCCCTGCGTAGGCCTAGGTCCAAGGCTATGAAGTAAAAGGAAGAACCAATCCATGCGATTGCTGTAATCACATGCAGCCAGCGTACCGCAAAGCCCAACCAATCCCACATCATCACCAATTCGAACATTGGACGCCTCATCATTGTTGTCGACTGCCACTCTAGGCAAAGTCTGGATTATTCGGTATTCCCACATATTATCAAACTGTATCAAAAAAAATGGAACAATGTCCTATCTTGATAACATACGGACCTTTGTGAGGGTCTATGAGCTGGGCTCGATGTCAGCTGCGGGGCGAGATCTGCGTATTTCGCCTGCGGTCACCTCTGCGAGAATTTCGCAACTCGAAGACTATTTAGGGGTGAGACTATTTCAACGTACCACGCGCAATTTAAGTCCGACTGAACAAGGCAAGGCGTTCTACACCGGAGCGGTGTCCGTACTGGAAACGGTGGATGCAGCCGAGGCCAAGGTGATGCACCTGACCGAGGTGCCGCGGGGATCGTTGTTTGTGGCCGCACCACTGGGGGCCGGTCGTAGGCTAGTGGCCCCACAGGTACCGGAGTTTCTGGACGAATTCCCGGAAATCAGTATCCGGTTGCGATTGACGGATCGCTCGGTGGACCTGACAACCGAAGGGCTGGATCTGGCGTTTTTCCTCGGACAGCCCGAGGACAGCAATTTGCGCATTCGCAAGGTGGCCGACTGCCAGCGTGTGCTCTGTGCTTCGCCCGAATATATTGCGCGCGAGGGCACTCCAAACAGCGGCGCTGACTTGGTGAGCGGAACCCATGACTGTTTGAACCTGCGGTATCCGGGGGCGGCCGAATTCCAGTGGATGCTGCAAACACCTGATGGACCGAAACGTTACGCGGTGTCGGGGCGCTATGAATGTGATGACGGCGATGTGTTGACGGACTGGGCGTTGGCCGGGCATGGGATTGCGCTGAAGCCGGTATTTGAAGTGGCGGACCACCTTTGTGAAGGGCGATTGGTACCTGTGGTGACACAGACTCCCCCGGTGCCGATTCAGATGGCTTGCCTTTACACGCACCGCCGACATCAGGATCCCAAAACCCGCCTATTCATGGATTTTATAACTGAGCGGATGGGGCGCGCGGTGCGCGAGGCTGAGGCTCGTGTTGCAAAGGAGGTCTCCCGCCCCTGAAGGCGCCCATAGGCGCATTACAGGGTTTGGGCATGGCACCGCGCTTTGCGCGGTGCAGGCCGTTAGGTGGTAGGCATGGGGCACCGCAACGATTGTTTGACTGCCTGAACAGCAACCCTTGTTGACTAACTGTTTCTATCGATATAATTAACAATGCGGTTAAATATAGGTGGGCGTGGCCTGCAAAAGAAATCAACAAGGGGATCATTGATGGAAGAACTTTTACAGGGTGTCAGCTGGGCCGGGGTTATTGCTGGCGCGATAGCGTCCTTTATGCTGGGCTGGCTTTGGTATTCGCCCAAACTGTTTGGTGTAAAGTGGGCCGAAGGGGTCGGCGTGCAGATGGGCGCTGCCAATGAGATGCCCACGGGGGCGATGATAAGCCAGATTTCAGGGCTTTTTCTCGTCAGCTGGCTGGTTGGCGTCACCGCTGTAAACAATGCCCTGTTCACCATTATCCTGGCGGTGGTTGGATTTTCAGTCATGGGCTACGCGGGGGGCATGTTCCGTCAGAACAGCGCCTATGCACGGGCGGTGGATGCCGGATATTGGCTGGCCAGCGGCGTCACTATGGTGATTTGCCAGGGCATATTCCGCAATATGATGTAAGTTGATGTTATGAAATGTAGCGGTGTTGACCACTTGAAGGCACCGCTGCCGCGCCGGCATCTTTGATGCAGGTGGCGCTGGGCGGGAGTGCACCGTCAGTGGGATCAAGCGGTGCACAGGCCTCGTGGGCGGACATGCTTCGAAGGGGCGGAGTCAGCTGCCGCGGTAGGTGGAATATCCAAAGGCAGATAGCAGCAGGGGCACATGGTAATGTGCGTCCGGGTCGCTCATGCCAAAGCGGATTGGCACCTGATCCAAGAATAGCGGATCGTCTTTGGACTGGCCACTGGCGCGCAGATAATCCCCCGCCTCGAACACCAGTTCATAGGTGCCGGTGGTAAAGTCATCTTGGGGCAAGATTGGCGAATTGGTGCGACCGTCGTCGTTGGTTACGGTCTCGGCCAGCTTGCTGCGGGTCTCGCCCTTTATCCGGTAAAGAGTGATTTTCAGCCCCTCGGCCGGGCAGCCGCGTGCCGTGTCCAGAACATGGGTGGTCAGATAGCCTGTCATCTTGCGTTCTCCTAATGCCTTTTATCACTCCTGCCGCAGAGCTGCGTCACTTGCAAACTTGGTGAAATTGACAGTGCCTTCGGGAATATTTGAAAAACCGCCCTCATCTTCTGTCATACTAAGGGGTAATCCATTAGCTTAAAAGGCCAGCCTGTATGACCAGATACCCGCGTGACATGATCGGATATGGCGCAACCCCGCCCAATGCGCAGTGGCCGGGGGAGGCCCGTGTGGCGGTGCAGTTTGTGCTGAACTTTGAAGAGGGCGGCGAGAATAATGTCTTGCACGGCGACGCCGGGTCGGAAGCCTTTTTGTCTGATATCCCTGGCGCGGCACCCTGGGCCGGTCAACGCCACTGGAATATGGAATCGATCTATGAATATGGCGCGCGGGCTGGGTTCTGGCGCTTGCACCGGCTGTTCACCGGGGCGGATATCCCGGTTACCATTTACGGTGTTGCCACTGCTTTGGCACGCTGTCCAGACCAGTTGTCAGCGATGAAATCAGCAGGTTGGGAGATCGCCAGCCATGGTCTGAAATGGGTCGAACACAAAGACATGCCCGAGGACGATGAACGCGCCACTATTGCTGAGGCGGTGCGGTTGCATACCGAAGTGGTCGGAGAGCGCCCGCGGGGCTGGTACACGGGCCGTTGCAGCGCAAACACAGTGCGATTGGTGACTGAAGAAGGCGGATTTGACTACATCTCGGACACTTACGATGATGATCTGCCCCATTGGCGAGAGCAGGGCGATCGCGATCAATTGATCATACCTTACACGCTGGAAGCCAATGACATGCGCTTTGCCACGGCACCCGGATACACAACGGGTGAGCAGTTCTTCTCATATCTCAAAGATGCCTTTGATGTGCTCTATGCCGAGGGCGGCGACGGCGCGGCCAAGATGATGAGCATCGGGTTGCATTGTCGCCTGATCGGGCGTCCGGGTAAGATTGCCGGGCTGAAGCGCTTTATCGAGTATATCCAAGGGTTCGAGGGCGTCTGGTGCCCGCGTCGCATTGATATTGCCGAACACTGGGCCAAGACCCACCCGCACGAGCGTTACGAGCGCCCAAGCCAGATGGAGCGCGAGACCTTTGTCGGCAAATATGGTTCTATTTTTGAGCATTCAGCTTGGATTGCCGAACGGGCCTTTGATCTGGAACTGGGACCTGCGCATGACACGGCTGGCGGTCTGCACAATGCGCTGGCGCGGATGTTCCGCAGTGCCAGTGAGGACGAGCGGCTTGGCGTCTTGACGGCGCACCCGGATCTGGCTGGGAAGCTGGCATCGGCTGGACGGTTGACGGCAGAAAGCACGGGCGAGCAAGCAGGTGCCGGGTTGGACATGCTGACCGATGAGGAGCGTGACACCTTTACCCGGTTGAACAGCGAGTATGTTGAAAAGCACGGGTTCCCGTTCATCATTGCGGTACGCGATCACGACAAGGCGAGCATCATGGCGGCGTTCCTTCGTCGGATTAATAACAGTCGCGAGGTTGAGTTTACCGAGGCCTGTAAACAGGTTGAACGCATTGCCGAGTTCCGGCTGCGCGATGTTTTGCCGTCGTGAGTGTAGCTGCGGTAGCCCATTCCCTAACTTATTTCCCGGATTGCTTGCGATCCGGGATGCGCCCGCCCGCCTCAGGCGGGCACATTCGCGCCCACTACGGGCAAACGCATCCCTACTGTTGAGTGCCAAATCAAATGACCGCAATCCTCACCCAACCGCTGACCGCCGCAGCCTTTGCCCCCTATGGCGATGTGCTGGAGCTCAAATCACAGCCCGACAAATTGATCAATCAGGGCCTCTGTGGCCGCCATCATGATCTGGCTGAGATGGACTTCCATGGCGGTCGCGCCGGGATCTCTCTGTTTGATGCGCAGCCACGCAGTTTTCCTCATACGCTGGATATGGTTGAACGGCATCCCGATGGCAGTCAGGCCTTTATCCCAATGTCACAAAACAGCTTTCTGGTCATTGTGGCCCCGGATCAGGACGGCAAACCGGGCACTCCACTGGCGTTTGAAACCGCTCCAGGGCAATCAATCAACCTGCATCGCGGCACCTGGCACGGGGTGCTGACACCGCTGTCGGCACCGGGGATGTTTGCTGTCGTAGACCGGATTGGGGACGGTGACAATCTTGAAGAATACTGGTTCGACACGCCCTACAGGGTGTCGCGCCCATAAATCCAAAGCCACCCGCATGAGAGGTGGCAAGGACCAACACGGAACGACCATTAGGGAGGACATTATGTCAACTGGTTCCATAGGGACGCCGCAGCAACTGCGCGACCCCAATTACACCCCACCGCTGATGCAGGCGGTGCCGCTGGGCATCCAGCATGTGCTTGCGATGTTTGTGTCAAACATCACACCTGCGATCATTATTTCGGGTGCTGCAGGCTTTGGCTTTGGCTCTGACGCAGGCGCGCAGGGTTTCCCGGATATGAGCTATCTGATCCAGATGTCGATGCTCTTTGCAGGCATTGCGACGCTGATTCAAACGATCGGCATGGGGCCAGTTGGCGCCCGCCTGCCCATCGTGCAGGGGACCAGCTTTGCTTTTATTCCGATCATGATCCCGCTGGTTGTTGGCAAAGGCCCCGAAGCCTTGCCGGTCATTTTCGGCGGGGTGTTGGTCGGTGGTCTGTTCCATACCGCCTTAGGCACAATCATTGGCCGCATTCGCTTTGCTCTGCCACCGCTGGTGACAGGCCTGGTTGTGATGATGATCGGTCTCTATTTGGTGCGCGTTGGCATTGAATATGCCGCAGGCGGTGTACCGGCCAAGGTCTTTGGCAAGGAAGAATACGGCAGCGCGTTGAACTGGTCGGTGGCTTTGGTCGTCATTTTCTCAACCCTAGGCTTCAAGTTCTTTGCCCGCGGCATGCTGTCGGTGTCTGCTGTGCTGATCGGCATCCTGATCGGCTATGTCTATTCGATGTTCTTTGGCCTTGTGACCTTTGAAGGTATCGGGCAGAGCTGGCAACGCGCAGATGCCTTTGGTCTGCCCAACCCCTTCAAATACGGGGTTGAGATTACCACCGCAGCAGTCATCGGTTTTTGTCTGATGTCCTTTGTCAGTGCAGTTGAAACTGTGGGCGACGTCAGCGGCATCACCAAGGGCGGCGCAGGACGTGAAGCCACTGACAAAGAGATCCAGGGCGCGACCTACGCCGATGGTGTTGGCACTGCGGTTGCTGGATTCTTCGGTGGATTGCCCAACACCTCGTTCAGCCAGAATGTCGGGCTGATCGCTATGACCGGTGTGATGAGCCGCCACGTGGTGACAATTGGTGCGATCTTCCTGATCGTCTGCGGGCTAATCCCCAAGGTCGGCGCAGTGATTCGCACCATTCCGATCGAGGTCTTGGGTGGCGGCGTAATTGTGATGTTCGGCATGGTGGTGTCGGCGGGTATCTCGATGCTGTCTGACGTTGTCTGGAACCGCCGCAACATGGTGATCTTTGCCATTGCCCTGTCCATCGGCTTTGGTCTGCAGCTGGAGGTCATGAACCTCAAGCCCGGTTCGCCAAATGCGCTGCAGTATCTGCCAGATACCCTGCGCATTCTAGCGGCTTCTGGCATTCTGCCTGCCGCGCTGATCGCCATTGTGCTGAACCTTCTCCTGCCCGAAGAGCTGGCAGATGAAGCCACCGACGAGGTCTCTGGTGGTCATGCCGGCCATGGAGAGGGTAGCCTGCCGGGAGAGTAATCCTGCAAATATAAAGCGGAAAAGCCCCACTTACGCAGTGGGGCTTTTTGTTTGGGTGATTGTAGAACTGATGAATGTCAGAAGCTGAATTATAGCACCATTTGGGGACTATGTTAGGTCGTGTCCCCCGTCCTACGCTGAACGCAACTTTTGGATTGTTGTTTATTTATTTGGTGAGGGCGTTATGGCCACGGTCAATTTGACACGGGATTTTGCAGATTTTTTACGTCAGCCCATTGTGCTTCGTTACTTGGATGAAATTGGCAATGACGCGCAGTCTGCGATTGATATCGCCAAATCCAATTTGGCGTATAAAGGGTTGAGGCACTATCCCCCCAAACTGATCACAGAGTACAAATCAGATCTAAAAAAACTCCTTCACGCTGAGGCGAGGTTCAATGTTGAGTACACAAAGGTTGGATCTGGCAAGGCCAAAAATCTGAATGACTTTTCTAATACCTACCATACCTACATGTTAAACCTTGAGATCCTTGAGGGGCAAAACGGAGATCACAGTGCGCTGGTCGAAGCGGATCTTGGCCTGAAACTCGCGGCCCTTTTTATTCTTCTCAACGAGATGAGCCCGCTTGGCGCTCGATACAAGCAACTAAACGATAAGACCACACGCCTCATTTCTGAACTGAGGCCGGCTATTAAGTCGTCTCGGGATAAAGCGATGAAGGCGGCGTTAACTTTACCGCTTACCGTATTGTCTTCTGTTATTTGCCCGCAGCGCCAGCTTGTCAAACTTGCCTGGAAAGGCGGGCTTGCTGCAACTCAAGGAGTCATCAATACGACCTATGCAAGTGGAGGTGGCGCCAAAGAGCTCGCCGCTGCGACGGCGCCAGGTATGACGGCGTTTAATGCGTATGAGACTCTTCTAAATAAGGATTTCGCTGTTTTTAAATCACTATCCAAAACTACGGCACTCCTAATCAGTGGCATTGGGGTTGGGGTAGAAGTTGCAAAGGTCAAAAAGCTGCAAAAAGAGATCAAAACCTATTTGGTATTGTATAAGGCTGTAACAAAGGAATTTGGTAAGCAGACCAAAGGGGTGATGGAGTTGGTAAAAAAGGCTGAGAGGGCCCATGCACAGGCTGTTCGCAACCTTGGACGCGCAGGAAAGAACACTGTGCAGCGCAAAAAACTGATTGCTGAAATCAGAGCTTGGAACAAATAAGCTAGAGTGCACTTACCCATCAAGGCGTGCGTTCGACCCTTGTTAGCCTGCTGCCATTCATCGCGCTATCTCCGGTATGCTGGCCCGGGTGAGGGCAGCCTCTTGCGCTCTTGCAAGGGAGTATTCGAATGTATTGTGGGCGTCGGGACGGTTGGGGCGTTTTGATGTAAGCTTGCAAAGGGAGTGACAGGGAATCGTGTAGCGGAGAATATGTTGGTGTGCACAGGGCATCATTGGGTGAAAGGGCTGCGCCTGGCTGTCCGCTATGCGACTATTGTTGGTGCGGCCAGTCTGTGTAGTGCGATGTTTTGGCAGGCAGCGATTGCTAAGGGCCACAAGGATGGTTGCTCCATCGGGGCCTTTGCAGAAACAGCGGAAATCATAAGCGTGTTTCGCAAAATTGAGATGTTGTCGAATACTCTGCTACATGCGCAGTCTCAGGCTCTTATCGAAATGCAGTCTGGTCTTGTGCTTGGGATCGACGATGGCGGTTTTTTCGGGCCAACCGGGACACTTAGTAAATCAACGGGGAAAGCCCAGTCCGACCTTAGGAACCTGACATTTGTGGTCAAACGGTTAGCGCTTGATGCAGATGCCGCCAGCCGTCTTTCCAATGCGTTTGCGGAAGTGGAAGGGCTGGTAACAGCAGGGTTCGAAATGACAGGGCATCTTGAAAAAGATCAAATTGCAGAGGCCGTTGGGATCTACGCTCAGAAATCGCTTCCGCATTGCAAACAGGTATTTTCAACAGTTTACACTGAGGTTTCAGGGCGCGAGCGCGAGCTGTCTCTATTGCCAGCTAAGTGCAGGTAGCATTTATTCCGCTGCCATTCGTCGCGCCATGTCCAGCATCCGGGCGGAAAATCCCCATTCGTTATCATACCACCCAAACACTCGGACCTGACGATCCCCCACCATGCGGGTCTCGGGTGCGGCGATAACCAGTGACTCTGGCCGGGCACGCAGGTCAGATGATACAAGTGGTTGTTCGGTCCAACCCAGCACAGGTGAGTTGGCAACGCCCTCCTTCAGGGCAGCGACAAAGCTGTCTTGGCTGAAGGGCCGGGACAGCTGAGCGACCAAATCTACAGCCGAGACAGAGGCAGACGGGACCCGCACTGCTGCGCCACTGATCCGGCCTGCCAGATGGGGCAAAACCTGGTCAATTAGGTGTGTAGCTGAAGAGGTTGTAGGCACCATGGACTGAGCACCACCGCGGGAACGGGCAAAGTCACCACGCGGTGCGTCGACCATGGGCTGGCTGTTGGTATAGCAGTGAATGGTGGTCATATGGGCGGTGTCAATGCCCGCGATTTGATCTATCAGATTGGCCAGTGGGGCCAGCCCATTGGTTGTACAGGATGCGTTTGATACGATCCGCGCGCCTCTCAGCGCCTCGTCATTGGCGCCCAGAACCACGGTTTGCTCGGCAGCGGGCGAGGGACCTGAGATCAACACCTTACCTGCCCCCGCTGCCAGGCCACGCTCGGCCACGTCAGAGGTTCGGGCAATGCCGGTACATTCTAACACTACATCAACACCAGACAGGTCTGCCTGCGTCAGGTCAGCATGGTGGCTCATCGGGATAGAGTGACCCAAAACGTTCAGCGTGCTGTCGCCCACCTCAACGGGTGCAGGGAAGGGCCCAAAGGTGCTGTCGTACTGAAACAGATAGGCGCACATCTCTTGTGTGGCGATATCGTTAATCAGTGCCACTTCAATGCCTGCACCTCGTGGAGAGGTCAGGATTTGGCGCAGAATTGCGCGGCCGATGCGGCCGAATCCGTTGATTGCAATCTTCATGACGTAGCTATGGCAGGGGTTGTGGTGCGGCTCAATCCACTTTGGCGGTGAATTTGATCACATTTTGTGAACGGCGCAATCCAGCTCACAACTGGGTCGCGCCGTTTTGCCCAAGCTGGATTAATTTGGGCAGATCATTTGGGCAGAGTAAGAGCCGTCGATCGACTGTACCAGGGTGTCAATGTTGGCGCTGCATCCGGTGGCGGCCTTAAAGGCGCGCACAGCCTGACGGGATCCAATCATCGCTGGTGGGCGAAAGGGAATAAGTTCCACATTCAACCGTTCAGCACGGTAACGTCCTGGTGCGTCCTCGACAGCAGTCACCACCCAATTGCGGCCCAGCACTGTGACGTGTTTGCCAGGGGCCTCTTTGGCCTGTGCCAGAGGCGTCAGTGCCAAGCCCAGTGTCGCGGCTAGGGTCAGGTGTTTTAACATGGCAAATCTCCGGCTTAAATGTTTGCCCCAACCCTAGCGTTTGCGCCGTCACATGCAATGGTGATCAGCCCGGTGGTTTCAACCCAGCGGCATGTGACGGTTAACGTCTTTGTACAGCAGATAGCGGAACCGGCCCGGTCCACCCGCATAGCAGGCCTGCGGGCAGAAAGCGCGCAGCCACATAAAGTCGCCGGCTTCCACTTCGACCCAGTCCTGGTTCAGCTTGTAGACGGCCTTGCCTTCAAGCACGAAAAGTCCGTGTTCCATCACGTGGGTTTCAAGGAACGGGATCACGCCGCCGGGTTCAAAAGTCACCACTGTGACGTGCATGTCGTGACTCATGTCTTCAGGATCCATGAACCGGGTTGTGGCCCAGCGGCCTTCGGTATCGGGCATCACATTTGGGGCGATGTCCTGTTCGTTGACCACATAGGCCTTGGGCTTTTGAACGCCCGGTGCAGATTTCCACTGTTTGCGAATCCAGTGGAATGAAGCATTGGCAGTGCTTGTGTTATGGATTGTCCAATTGCCGCCAGCGGGCAGGTAGGCAAAGCAGCCCGGTGTCAATGCATGGGCTGATCCGTCGATGGTCAGCTCAAGATCGCCTTCAGTGACAAACAACCCGGCCTGCGCGGTTTCATCGCTCTCGGGGGCGTCTGATCCGCCTCCAGGTTGCAGCTCGACGATGTATTGAGAAAATGTCTCGGCAAAGCCGCTAAGAGGGCGGGCAATCACCCACATCCGCATTCCGTTCCAGCCGGGCAGAAATGAGGTCACGATATCGCGCATGGTGCCTTTGGGGATCACCGCATAGGCGTCAGTGAACATTGCGCGATCGGTCAGCAGTTGCTCTTGCCCCGGATGGCCCCCGTGGGGAGTGTGATAGGTGGGCGACGCCATGTGCGGATCCTTTCTCTATGATTGGCGCAACTATGCGAGTGTCGCCGACCGGCTGAAAGATGGCCTAATGAAATAGCATTCTTCGCAAATATTTGAATATCAGGCGCAGGGCTTTGGACAATCCTGCGGGAGAGGTGTAACGCTGGAGAGAGCTGCGTTGGTGGCATCGCTGAATTGAGGGATATTATGAAAAAGCTTCTTTGTGCTTGCGCTGTTCTGGTCACCGTAGGGGCCGTTGTCCAAGCAAAACCATTGTCGCGTATTCTGGCCGAAAGTGGTCTTAGTAGTGAAGATTTTGACCTGATGGGGCAATATGCTGCCGGGCTGTATGAACGCGGTACGCCCAAAGCGGGGGCCTCGGTCCAATGGAGCAATAGCGAGTCAGGTGCGGCAGGCACTGTGCGGCTTCAGGAAACCAGTGGAAATTGCGTTTTGCTACGCCATGAGGCGACGGCGGGTGGCAAAGACAAGCCGATACTCATCCATACCCGTCGCTGCAAAAATGCTGATGGGATCTGGGTGCTGCAGCCCTGAGGAAGATCCTATAACCCAGCGACAGCGCCAGCCTGGCGGAGTTCTGCAGCGCAGAGCTGTAGTTCCCGTAGAATTTTTTCGGGTTGGTGCTGCGCGTTCAAACCTCGCGGGGCTGAACTTCCCACCACGACAGGTGTGTCGCCGGGGCGTGAGACCACAACAGCATATCCAATGATGCCAACTTCAAATTCACTGTCGGTGACGACAAGCCCATTGCGGCGGGCCTGTGAAATCCGCTCAAGGATGGTGCCGGGATTTTGGATTGATTGTTCCGTATGACTGGGAATTTCGGCGCTGTGTATTATTTTTTCGACCTGCTCCTGGGGCAGGCAGGCGAGTAGCATCCGGCCTAGGCTGGTGTGGATCAGTGGGATACGCGCGCCCGGCGTAAAGCCGTAGGTTACAGGCCCGTGGTCTACCGTTGATTGCGCCAGCAGTAGCACCTGACCATGGTCCAGCATTGCCAATGTCATCTCAGCCCCCAGAATGGTGGCATGGTGATCCAATAGGGGTTGCACATGGCGGCCAAATTGATTGGCTTGCAGAAAGCCCCCGGCCAGTTCCAGCACTCTTGGGGTCAGCGACAACATGCGGCCGTCTTGACGCAGGTATCCCGCCTGAACCAATGTGAGTGCGCCGCGCCGTGCAGTCGCCCGGTCCTGACCTGTGCGACGGGCAATCTCTGCCAGGCTCATGCTGGGGGTTTGGGCGTCGAACACAGCCAACACGGCCAAGCCTTTGGCAAAGCTGGACGAAATGTTACGGTCCTGCGCAGTGTTTGGCATCTTTAACCTCATTGGACTGTCCGGTCTTGACAGAACGGAGTGGCTCTTGCAACTTGATCGTATAGGCAGCGATTAGTTCGTTATACGAACTAAGTCAAGACCAAGCTTTCCGATTTGCAAGCGAACAGGAGCCCGCAATGATCAGCCAAGAGATGAACGATAGTCTCACCCGAGTGGGCAAGGGCAGTGATGCCGGCGAGGTCCTGCGGCGATATTGGCAACCAGCCGCGCTGTTGGATGAACTGGATCAAAAGCGCCCAGTGGTGCCCGTTAAGCTGCTTGGCGAAGACCTGGTTCTGTTTCGCGATAGTTCTGGAGAGCTGGGATTGATCGGTCGACACTGTCCGCATCGCGGCGCTGACATGTGCTTTGGTCGGCTAGAGGACAATGGGCTGCGCTGTCCCTTCCACGGCTGGCATTTTGACCGCACTGGCCAGTGTGTTGAACAACCGGGAGAGCCTGAGGGCAGCCGGATGCATGAGAAGATCCAGTCCACCTCTTATCCGGTGGTGGAAAAGAACGGCATCATCTGGGCTTATATGGGTCCGGGTGAGCCACCTGCCTTCCCGAATTTTGATTGTTTTCGTGCGCCGGGTACGCATGTCTTTGCCTTTAAGGGGCTGTGGAAGTGTAATTGGTTGCAGGCACTTGAGGTTGGCATTGACCCGGCCCATGCCTCGTTCCTGCACCGGTTTTTGCAAGATGAAGATCCGGCCGACAGCTATGGCAAGCAATTCCGCGACAATGCTGCAAACACAAATATCCCAATCACCAAGGTGTTGCGCGACTATCCACGACCCGAAATTCAGGTCGATGAAACTGACTATGGGCTAAAGCTGACCGCATTGCGCCACCTCGATGGGGGGCAGACCCATGTGCGCGTGACCAACCAGATATTCCCACAGGCAATCTGTATTCCAATGTCGCGTGAAATGACCATCACCCAGTGGCATGTGCCGATCGACGACGAAAACTGCTATTGGTTCTCGATGTTCACCAGCTACACCAGCCCGGTTGACAAAGAGCTGATGCGGGCACAGCGACTGCAAGAACACAGTCTGCCGGATTATGCACCACTGAAAGGCGCCCATAACAATTATGGTTATGATGCTGCTGAGCAGGAAAGCGAAACCTATACGGGCATGGGTTTGGACATCAACGTGCATGACCAGTGGGCGGTTGAAAGCATGGGCGCCATACAGGATCGAACGCAAGAACATCTGGGCAAGACAGATGTGGCGATCGTCCGCAATCGTCGGATGCTGCGCGCGGCCATCGCGGCCGTCAAAGAAGATCGTGACGACGCGTTGCTGATGCGAAAGGGGCTGGACCTTTCCACCCTGTTTGGCCCAGTCTCCAACGATGCCATTGCCAAGGATGGTGACTGGACCAAGGCCACTGCAGAGTCCGACGCTGCGCGGCGTGATGCCTGCCCTTGGGATGCGTCTGTCTAGGGCATGTTACTGCGGGAGGATGCGCGTCATGCGTGAGACATTTAAGGCGGGCAAGCTGGCCCAAATGGGGCTGTTGTCAGCTGAAGATGGAGCGAGGGCTGCCGACCTGGTGGCGCAGGTACAGTCTGACGGTATTGAAACAGTTCGGGTGTTGTTTGTTGATCAGCATGGTATTTTGCGTGGTAAGACCATCGTTGCCAGTGCCTTTGGTTCGGTTTTTAGCACCGGTATCGCCGTACCCTCCACATTATTGCTGAAGGACACCTCACATCGGACAGCCTTTGATGTGTGGTCACACAACAGTGGCATTCAGGCGGGTCCGATGCAGGGGGCCAATGACGTGTTGCTGGTGCCGTGCCCGGAAACATTTCGGGTGTTGCCTTGGTCACCGCATTCCGCATGGATTTTCTGTGATGTCGTGTTCCGGGATGGACGCCCAATCCCGTTTAGTGCGCGCCATGTGCTGCGACGTGCGATGGACCGGTTGGCCGATCAGAACATGGCCGCAGTGATTGGGTTGGAAATCGAATTTCACATTTTTGAGCGCACCGACACCGCCACGACCCACAGTCAGTCTGAAATGCCCGGCGCCCCGGTTGAGACACGTAATCTGGCGCAGGGCTATCAGTTCCTGACCGAAAACCGTTATGGCGAGCTGGAAGGCATTCTGGACACCCTGCGGCGCTACGCCCAGGGGTTGGGGCTGGCCGTACGGTCGGTTGAGATCGAAATGGGTCCCAGCCAGGTTGAATTTACCTTTGACCCAGCAGACCCGATGACCCAGGCGGATGCGCTGGTTATGTTCCGCACTATGGTGAAACAAGTCTGCGCGGCGAAGGGGCTGCACGCCAGCTTTATGGCCAAGCCAAGGCTGGAAAATACCATGGCCAATGGCTGGCACATTCACCAGTCATTGCTGGATGTGAACAACGGTCGTAATCTTTTCATGCCGGATGAGGGCGGCGGGTTGACCCCGCAGGCCAGCGGTTGGATCGCCGGGTTGCTGACCCACGCCGCTGCCGCCTCGGTGTTGATCGCACCAAGCGTCAACAGCTATAAACGCTACCTGCCGTTTCAACTGGCGCCGAACAAAATTCAATGGGGCGAAGACAACCGGGGCGCAATGCTGCGGGCCCTGCTGCAGGAGGGGGACGGCGCAAGCCGGATTGAAAACCGCGCCCCTGATACCTCCGCCAACCCCTATTACGCGCTCGCGGCGCAGCTGATTGCCGGTGGCGAAGGCATTTCTAGCGGCCGGGTGGCACCTGCTCCGACGCAATCCCCCTATGAGGGCGAAGGTGCGCAGCTGCCGCGCTCATTAGGGGAAGCGCTGCATGCGTTTGAGACCTCTTCGCTGTTTCGCCGCGCCCTGGGAACTGATTTTTCGGACTATCTTCTGCATCTCAAACGGTTTGAGTGGAACCGCTATTTGAACACCGTTAGCGAATGGGAGCAGACGGAGTACTTCAATTTATTCTAAGCCTTAGTGCTGTGATGCTGCTTGAACGGATGTGGTGGGATTGATAGATTGTCGGCAACGTATACTCCTTAGGTCCAAAGGAAGCCAAAGATGAAATTCACCGAAGAACATGAATGGTTGTTGCCCGAAGACGATCTGATTGTGGTTGGTATTACCTCACATGCTGCCGAGCAGCTGGGCGATGTTGTGTTCATCGAACTGCCTGAAGCAGGCATGGAAGTGACAAAAGACGAAGAAGTTGTGGTGATTGAATCGGTCAAAGCTGCGTCTGATATTCTGTCGCCTCTGGATGGTGAGATTGTTGAAGTCAACGAAAGCCTGGCTGACACACCCGGTCTGGTCAACGAAGACGCCCAAGGGGGGGCATGGTTCTTTAAGATCAAGGCATCAGACCTGTCGGTAATGGATGATTACATGGATGAAGCTGAGTATCAGACGTTTATCGGCTGATAGGGATATCCTTCTTTGATTTTGATTATTGTGACGGGCCCAATTGGGCCCGTCGCTTTGGTTTTGGGCCCTTTTTGAGAAAGGGGCCTGGCCTCCGGCGGGGATATTTCTGGCTAGATGAAGAGATCCGCTGAGCAAGGGTTGTCGACGTTTGACACGGTGACGTTTCGTCACTCTGGTAGACAGGCTGAGGTGGCTGAGACATGGTTCCCCATACGCAGAGCGGTTGTTGGGAAGGTCGAGGCTGATGGATATGAATTTTGGAATGCGGCAGGAGATACGCACCCTGTTGGATCGGGTCACTGCGATGATCCGTGATGAGATTATGCCGCTGGAGGATGATTATCACGCTGAGATCGGCAAAGGAGACCGATGGACCTATACCGAGCGTCAGGCTGAGATTCTGGAAGGGTTGAAAGCCAAAGCTAAGGCGGCGGGTCTGTGGAATTTCTGGTTGACTGACAGCGATAAAGGCTTTGGTCTGAGTACGGTGGAATACGCCTATTTTGCGGAACAGATGGGCAAGACTCCTTTGGCGGCTGAAGTGTTCAACTGCGCCGCCCCCGACACCGGCAACATGGACGTGTTCGAGCGTTATGGAAGTGCGGCCATGAAAGAGCGGTGGCTCGCACCATTGTTGGCTGGTGAGATCCGCTCGGCCTATCTGATGACCGAGCCGGATGTGGCCAGCTCAGACGCGACCAATGTGGCGATGTCCTGTGTGCGCGATGGCGATGACTATGTTCTGAACGGTGAAAAATGGTGGGCCAGTGGGGCTGGGGATCCCAGGTGTAAGGTTTACATCGTGATGGTGCGGACCGCCGGTGAAGAAAAGCCCAAACATCAGCGACAGTCGATGATTGTGGTGGCGGCGGATACGCCGGGGATTGAAGTGCTGCGGCCAATGCAGGTCTATGGCAGTGATGATGCGCCGCATGGCCATATGCATATCCGCTTTACCAATGTTCGGGTGCCAGCTGAGAATATCCTGTTGGGTGAAGGGCGTGGGTTTGAGATTGCACAGGGGCGCCTTGGGCCTGGCCGTATCCACCACTGTATGCGGGCGGTGGGGCAGGCGGAAATTGCGCTTGAACAAATGTGCCGACGGTCACTCGCGCGTGAGGCCTTTGGCAAAAAACTGGCCCAGTTGGGCGCCAATTACGACATCATCGCTGAGTGCCGGATGGAGATCGAAATGGCGCGGCTGCTGTGTCTGAAGGCGGCCTGGTATATGGATCAGGGCGATGCGCGTGCGGCGGCCCCGTGGATTAGCCAGATCAAGGTTGTGGCCCCACGGGTGGCGTTGAAAGTGATTGACGAGGCCGTGCAAATGTTTGGCGGGCAGGGGATTTCCCAGGACACTCCGCTGGCGCAGGCCTGGACCCATGTGCGCACCCTGCGGCTGGCAGACGGGCCAGATGCGGTGCATCGGCGTCAGGTGGCGCGGGTTGAGCTGAAGAAATACACCCAAGAAAAGATGTAGGTGGGGCTCCGATCCTGCCCTGATCCAGATTCAGGGTAGGATTGTGGTGCGTTCAGCGTTTGCCTTTGGCAACCTTGGCCACCTCTTGCGAGATTACCTTGCGGATCAGCTTGTCGTAATTTTTGATCTGAGTATCGACCAGTTTCACATGCCGTTTTTCCATCTCCGAGATTAGTTTCTTTAGCTCGGTGATCTTCTTTTCGAGTGTGGTGTCGTGGTCGTCGACATATTTGCGCGCACGGACCAGAGCCAGCCTGTTTTCTTCCGCTTCGTGGGCGTTGGCCCTGACCTGAGACCCGATGCCCTGAACCGCTGTGTCGACATATTTTCGCGCGCGGATCAGGGCCTGGCGGTTGCCTTCGGTGTCTTGGGTGTTTGCCTTGATCTGCGAGTCATTGGTTTTTAGATGGCTGTCGATTTCGGAGAATTTTTTCACGAGAGTTTGTACATTCTGCGCCGACTGATCTGCCTGACTTTCAATCTTGGCCGCGCGTTTTGCGTCTTCTTGTTGGTTGGCTTTCAGCTTGGCTTCTAGCGTCTTCTCGATGCTCTGGACTTTTCTCTCGAGGGTTTGAATGTCATCGGGCATTGTATCACCTTTGGTCGCGATCCCATGTGATGTTGGCTGGAGTTTTCCAGCCTGTCTCTCCAGTTTTCGAGATAGGTGAATTTGTCCCAAAGGCAATGTTGGCAAACAGCTGGCACCAAAGGAGGGACAGGTTAACCAAACACGTCCTCAGGATATCCAACCCGTGCCAAATAAAGCCCATGACCGGGACAGACCGGGCCGCAGGCCGCGCGTTCCCGGGCGGCCAGTGCATCGCCAACGTCTTGGGGGGACCAAGAGCCAGCCCCAACCCGTTCCAGAGTACCGACAAAGCTGCGCACCTGGTTGTGCAGAAAGCTCCGGGCGCGGACGTGGAAGTGGATTTCCGGGCCTGAAAATCCATTAACGCGCTCAACCCGCAATTCATCCAGCGTTTTGACCGGGCTTTCGGCCTGACAAATGGTCGAGCGGAACGTGGTAAAATCGTGGCGGCCAAGCAACATGTCAGCTCCGGCCTGCATGGCCTCCACATCCAGATCATGTTTCAAATGCCAGACTTGGCCTTCGTCATGGGTGGGCTGAGCGCGGCGTGTCAGGATGCGGAACAGGTATTGGCGCTCCAGCGCCGAGAACCGTGCGTGCCAGTCATCCGTCACTTGAACACAGGCGACAATGGCCACGGGTGCTGGTTTTAGGTGATAATTCAACGCCTCGGACAAGCGAAAAGGATCCCATTCGCGCGTCAGATCACAATGCGCCACCTGACCGACAGCATGTACGCCTGCGTCGGTACGGCCGGCAGCCGCAATGGTGTGGGGGCCAGGCTCCAGACGTGCCAATGCCGTCTCGATCGCACCCTGTACCGAGGGCTGGTCTTTCTGGCGCTGCCATCCGGCGAAAGGCGCACCTTGGTATTCGACTTTCAAAGCAAAACGAGGCATGGCGGGGCAAGTACCGCGCTACGTCAGTCCGCACAAGTCTTGTCTTTGCACCGACGGTTGGGGTGGTATCCGGAGTACTGCTTGACTATCTTAGCGGGTAAGTATTTGGACAGGGTGTAGATTTGGTGATTTCTTCATTGGCCGATGGGATTGTGCGTGGTGTTGAGAGCATCGGTGATTCCGTGTCTGAACGGTTTTTTGAACCCACCATCCGGTTGGGTGTAACTGGTCTGGCACGATCGGGCAAAACTGTGTTCATCACTTCTCTGGTGGCAAATTTGTTGGACCGGGGCCGAATGGTGCAACTGGCAGCGGCGCGGGATGGCCGGATTAATGCGGCTTTCTTGCAGCCTCAGCCGGACGATACAGTGCCGCGGTTTGATTATGAGACACATCTGGCAGCACTGACCGGGCCTGCGCCACAGTGGCCAGACAGCACACGGGCAATTTCCGAATTGCGGTTGAGCCTGCGGTTGGCGCCGTCCGGGCTTTTGTCTGGGTTGCAGGGACCACGGACGGTTCATATCGATATTGTAGACTATCCGGGCGAATGGCTGCTTGACCTGGCGCTGCTGGATAAGAGCTATGACGCCTGGTCGGCAGAGGTGCTTGAGCGAATTCGGAAACGGGGCTCTGCGCGTGGCTTTCTGAAACGGGCAAAATCCGTCGATGCCACCGCAGCGCATGACGAAGACACCGCTCAGCAATTGGCTAAGGCATTTACGGATTACCTGAATGCGGCACGTGTGGATGGCTATTACGACTGTACGCCGGGGCGGTTTTTGCTGCCCGGGGATCTGGCGGGCTCGCCCGTGTTGACCTTTGCGCCAATTCCCTTTTCTGCCGCGTCACAGCGTGGTTCAATCCACCGCGAGATGCAGCGCCGGTATGAGGCTTATAAACGCAAGGTCGTAACACCATTCTTCCGCGATCACTTTGCCCGAATTGATCGGCAGGTCGTTCTGGTGGATGCCCTCACCGCGATCCATTCCGGGCCACGCGCCTTAGAAGATTTGCGGCATGCGATGGGCGATATTCTAAGTGCATTCAGGCCGGGCGGTAATGCGCTACTGTCACGATTGTTGCGCGGTAAGCGTGTTGAAAGAATTCTGTTCGCAGCCACCAAGGCGGATCACTTGCATCACACCCAGCACCCGCAAATGACATCTATCATCAAGGCCTTGACCCGTGAGGCACAAGATCGGGCACAGTTTTCCGGGGCACAGACATCAGCCCTTGCGCTGGCTTCGCTACGCGCTACAACAGAGGAAATTCGCAACCATAGTGGGGCTGATTTGCCCTGCGTTCGCGGCACTTTGTTGGACAGCGGAAAACAGGCAGCTTTTTATCCAGGAACATTGCCGGACGATCCCGGCGAACTTTTGGGCGCGGCGCGTACCGGCGCCAGGGACTGGTTGAGCGGAGAGTATCAGGCAATGGCGTTTGCCCCTGCAAAATTAAAGATGAAGCCTGGTTATGGGCCACCTCATATCCGGCTGGATCGGGCAGCTGAATTTCTGATCGGAGACCGGTTATGACGGTGCATATCCGCGCGGCCACTGCCGATGATGCGCAGGCCGCCGGGGAAATCGTGCATCAGTTTCAGCAGGGCACCACTTGGATGCCGAACCTGTACTCTCTGGACGAAGTGACCAAGCTGTGCAGTACCATGATCGACCGCGGTTGGGTTACTGTGGCCGAGGTTCAGGGGCAAATGGTTGGCTTTTTGGCGCGCGACAGGAGTGAAGTCTGCTCTCTGTATCTGGCAGATGATGCCCGGGGGCAGGGATTTGGTCGGGCCTTGTTGGAAGAGGCCAAAGTGGCCAGCCCGGAACTGGTGCTGCGAACCTTTGAAGCAAATGAGGCCGCGCGGCGATTCTACCATCGACAGGGGTTTATCGAAATCGGTCGCGGTGATGGTTCGAACAACGATGAAGGCCTGCCGGATATTTTCTTACAATGGGCACAGGGGAACTGGCATGAGCAATAAGCCGGTTGTATTTGACCTCGAAGAGAATGACCCCCTGCCAGATGTTGCTGCCGCGCAAGCGGTGCCCGAGCTGACGTCGGAGCCGCAAACCGCTGCGCTGCAACAAGCGGCCAAAATGGTGGCGGGCAAGCCGTCCCGGCTGTCCCGCTGGTTCTGGAGTGTCATTGCGGCGCTGGTTGGTGCTGTCATTTCAGTTGCCGCTTGGGATTTTGCCAGCGATTTGATTTTGCGGATACCGGTACTGGGCTGGGCGGTGACGGTTGCCTTGGCGGTTGCGCTGGGACTGGCCCTGTTTATGGGGGTGCGCGAACTGGCTGCGCTGGCGCGATTGCGCCGGGTAGACGGGCTGCGCCGGGGCGCGGAAAAGGCGCAGGGTGACCTGGCCTTGGCCAATGCCTATGCTACCCGGATCGACCGTTTTTATTCCCATCGCGAGGAACTGTCCTGGGGGCGGGCGCGGCTGGCGGAGCGTCGGCAGGATCTGATGGACGCCGATGCGGTGTTACATCTGACCGAGGCAGAACTGTTGGTGCCCTTAGATGCTTTGGCGCTGCGTGAGGTCGAAGCCGCCGCGCGGCAGGTTGCCATGGTGACTGCCTTGGTGCCGCTGGCGCTGGCGGATGTGGTGACGGCACTGGTGTCATCGATGCGGATGATCCGCAGGGTGGCCGAGATCTATGGCGGGCGCGGTGGGTTCTTCAGCTCTTGGCGGCTCACCCGTGCCGTGCTGTCACATCTGGTGGCGACGGGGGCCGTTGCGGTGGGCGATGATTTGCTGGAGCCGGTCCTGGGCGGGTCCGTTTTGTCAAAACTGTCGCGCCGGTTTGGCGAGGGGCTGGTCAATGGTGCTCTGACGGCCCGTGTTGGCATCGCTGCGATGGATGTTTGTCGGCCGATGCCCTTCTCGCAGGAGCGTAAACCCAAGGTGCGCGCTGTTGTGAAACGGGCACTGACGGGTTTGTTTTCCAAAGCATCACAATAACAGGTTGTCGGCTGACGCCTGTCAAAACTTTGAGACTCCCGGTTAGAACAGTTTGGGGGGCTCATCCTTTGGCTGACGCATAGAGACAATTCCGGCGCGAAACCCCTCGCCAATGCGGTCAGCCAGAAGGCCCCAACTGCTGGCGGTCGGCTCTGGCAGTTCTGCCTTTAAAACCTGATGGAATAGCCCCAGCCACAGGGGGAAATGTTCAGCTTTTACATCCGGGCGCGAGAGATGTACCCGCATTGGATTGCCATTGTAGCTCTTCTCGCGCAGGATCGCATTACGCCAGAACCGGGCGATTTTGTCTTCATGCTCGGGCCAGTCAGCACCCTCTAGATGGGCGCCAAACACAGGGCCCAGATCCGGGTGACGGCGAATTTGTGCGTAGAATACTGTCACCACGCGGTCGATTTCACTCGCGGTGATGTCAAATCGTTTCAACGGGTTGTCCAAAGTGGTTTCGGGCATGGGCAGGCCTGTATGTGATATTTGTTTGGCCATAGATAGGGATCGACATGACCAAGGAAAAGAGACAAACCGCCGCGCGGGTCCTGGTGTTGGGGGGCTATGGATTTATCGGCGCTGCGGTTGTGCGGACTTTGCGCAGCAGCGGATGCGAGGTCTGCGCCGCAGGGCGCGATGATCGCCTGGCCGCGCGAGTATTGCCGGGGGTTGGTTTCGTCCGCGCTGATTTACGCCACTTGCAGGCCGTCAGTGACTGGCAGGACCTGTTGGCTGGATTTGACATTGTGGTGAATTGTGCCGGTGTGTTGCAGGACAGCCCGGACGATGATCTGTCTGCCGTCCATCACAGTGCGGTTGCAGCGATGGCACAGGCGGCAGAGCAGTTAGGGGTTGGTGTGGTGCAGGTCTCAGCAGTGGGGGCGGCAAAAACTGCTGCGACCGAATTTCTGCGCAGCAAAGGGCGCGGTGATGCAGAGCTGAACCAGTCAGGCGCCAAAGTCTGGATCTTACGACCGGGACTGGTGATCGGGCAGGGGGCCTATGGGGGAACCGGGTTGTTGCGGATGTTGGCCGCTATTCCTTGGGTGCAGCCACTCGCGATGGGGCAGGCGCCGGTGCAGTCGCTGGCACTGGCTGATCTGGCGCAGGTGGTCGAGGCCGCCGTTGTTGGTGACCTTCCCCCGGGGGGATATGATCTGGTTGAAGACAACGCGCAGACCCTGAAAGAGGTGGTGGCTGAAACCCGCAATTGGTTGGGTTTTGCTCCGGCGCGGGTCATTTTGCCAGTTCCGGCTTGGCTCGCAAAAATTGTAGGGCGATTGGCGGATCAGCTGGGGCGGCTTGGGTGGCGGGCCCCGCTGCGGTCGACTGCTTTGCAGGTGTTGGAACAGGGAATTAGTGGTGATCCGCTGCCCTATCGCCGGGCCACCGGGCAGGTCTTTCAACCATTGGGGCAGATCTATGCAGGGTTGAGGACCGGGCAGGAGCAACGTTTGGCCGCGCGTATGGCGCTGATGATGCCACTTTCGGTGGCGGTGTTGTCCCTGTTCTGGCTGCTGTCCGGTCTGGTTGGTCTTTGGCAAATTGGTAGTGCGGCTGCGGTCTTGACGGATGTTGGCTGGCCACAATGGGCCGCGATGTCCTCGGTTGCGCTATGGTCGCTGGTTGATCTGTCACTGGGCGTGGCTATTCTGTGGCGTCGCTGGGCGGCGTCGGTCTGCCTGGCAATGGCAGCGGTGTCGGTGTTCTATTTGGCGGCGTCCACGGTGTTTGTGCCATCTTTGTGGGCAGATCCGTTGGGGCCGCTGGTCAAGGTGCTGCCGACACTGGTGCTTGCCCTGATCACACATCAGTTGGTGCAGTCGCGTTGATAGAGCTGGATCTTATTCTGCGCTGGCTGCATGTCATTGGCGCCTGTGTGTTGCTTGGGACTGGTGCGGGCATTGCCTTTTTCATGTTGATGGCACATCGCAGTCGGCAACCGGCAATCATTGCCCATACCGCCGGTGTTGTTGTGTTTGCGGATTTGGTGTTCACCACCAGTGCTGTGGTGGTGCAGCCGGTCACCGGAGCAGTGCTGGCCTGGCGTTTGGGGTGGGACTGGAGCGAGGGTTGGTTGCTGTCGTCGCTGATGTTGTACGTGTTGGTTGGGCTGTTCTGGTTGCCAGTGGTCTGGATCCAGATCCGCCTGCGCGGTCTGGCGCGGCAGGCGGATCAAGCACAGACTCCTTTGCCAGCTGAATATTTCCGCCTGTTTGCGATTTGGTTTACCTGTGGCATCCCGGCTTTTGTGGCGGTGTTGGTCATCTTGTGGCTGATGCTGGCGCGCCCGGATTTGGCACTGGGGTTTTAATCGTTGAGGACCTGGGGTGGAGCATGTGCAGGGCTAGGGGCGCTGCCCCTCTTGGCCTGACGGCCAATTCACCCTGGGATATTTTTGGCTAGATGAAGCTGTTCTGACGGGCTAGCTGGAGAGCGGGTCGATCTGCACTTCGCCCGAGCGGGCATAAGCCAATGGACCAAAATCGGATGGTTGTTCAATATGGCTGAACATGTTCAAAAACAGTGACCGCATTGCATGGCTGATCAGGTGGAGGGCCTTGGGGCCCGGGTGGTAGGTTTCAAAGTCGAGGCCGCCGATGTTGATGACAGAATGCCCGTCTAGGCAGAGATGGAACATTTCCACTGGTGTTGGAGGTGCAGTTTCAACAATGTTCATGCCGTCATGAAATTCTTCGACTGAGGTCAGGAGTGCCGTATCGCTGGAAGGGGTGCGCAGGTGTGGCGGGGTACGCAGCAGGCGCGCCGCAGGTCCGGTCATGACGCAGGACATTGGCTTTTGCATGCCAAAACAGTCACCCATGAAGCTGGTCAATTTGTGGCTGCGGCCGCGGTTATCGGGGCGTCCAGGGATCAGGCTGGTGCAGCCCTTCCACATCAATGTCTTGGCGCCGCCACCATGGGTGATGATGCGATCACCCGGCAGGAGATCTTCGACTGCAATTGGGCCGGTTTCGGTTGTCACCAAAGAGCCGCGTGTAAAGGCGCAAAAAGCGGATTCAAATAGGGGTAAGGCAGGGGCGATGTGACGGGTTTCAGCAACGTTACCGTTGGGTAGCAAGCTGGCGACTTCGTACCGGCGCAGCTGTGGCCGGTTGGCAGCGCGCAGAGCTGCAGGATCCTGCAGAATGGCTGCAGTTTCGACTGAGTTGTTCGCTGCACGTTGCAGCGAGTGGGGGATGGTCATGGCAGAAGGACCTCTCTCATTCGCGTCACAGGATCGGCCCCCACCGATAACCCAAAAACACATGATGATTGTCTATATGGTAGCAATAATGGGGGCATTTGCTTATAATTGTCAAAAAATCAAGGCGATTATAGTTAACCCGCATCCAATGTTTGCGGGCGGTGCAGACTGTTTCCAGTTCCGCCAACAGTATCGCCACAATGTCCTAAAAAATAATGAGTGCGGGGTCCGCCGTGGGTTTGAGGCAGACCCCAGGTCCCGCTCCGCGATGGGCAGCTGTCGAAGCGGGGCCCCGGCGCAAATGGCGCTGGGGAAAGCACGGGAGGTCAGGCGCTCTTGGCGGTTGGTGTCACTGTGACCTGAGTGTTGTCCTGTGTGTTCCGGCGCCGGGCAATCGAAGCGCGACGCACAGAGCCGCGTGTCCAGGGCATGGTGATATCCTGGGTTTTGGCACTGGTGATTATCGAGTTCAAAAAGCGGGTTTTGGCCGTCATTGTTTTTCTCCTGCCGGGCAAGATCGGTACCCTTTGCTGTGATGGCTTAGTTATGGAGGTCCAATGCGCCGGCAATATGGCTGTTCGGGGGAATTTGATTTAATTTCGCCCAATTGATTTACGTGAATGCTAAGGAGGCAGGAGAGCGTCTAAATATCAGAAGAAAATACGTATTTCGAAACGTGGCTGCGAGGGGCAGTTGTTTCTGAGCAGTGGCACACAGAAATTGTGGCAACAGTTCTACGATTTCGCCGCAATTGTTCTGGTTCGTTGACTTATAGTCGGATGCAAGAGATCAATCGACCGTAGTCAGCTTCTTTGGAGTGGGTGGTGCGGCGGTAAGAGTAAAACCGATCGGGGTCGCTGTAGGTGCAATGGCGGATCCATTCTGCAGTCCCGACGCCGGCCTGACGTAATTTTTGCAGGCCCAGCCCAGGTAGGTCGAACATGTACCTCCCTCCCTCGCCATTGGCAAAAAAGCGGGCATTGTCGGGGTCCTGCATCATGAAATCGTCAAAGAAATCCGGCCCGACTTCGTAAGCGCGCTGCGAGATGGCCGGGCCAATGACTGCCACGGTATCGTTGCGGTTGGCGCCCAGCGCCTCCATGGCCTCTAGCGTGGCTTCCAGTACGCCGTCCAGCGCCCCGCGCCAGCCCGCATGGGCCGCGCCAATTACACCAGCCTGTGGGTCTGCAAACAACACGGGTTGGCAGTCGGCGGTCAGGATGGACAATGCGATACCTGGCACATTGGTCACCATCGCATCGCCTCTGGGGCGCTCATCGCTAGGTTTGGTGACCGTCACCACATCCGGCGAATGGACCTGATGCACCCCGGCCAGAGACTGCAGGTCGACTTGCATTGCCTCAGCCACACGGGTGCGGTTCATCCGAACGGCCTCGCTTTGGTCCGATGACCCGGTGCCGCAGTTAAGCCCTTGGAAAATGCCGGATGAAGCCCCGCCATGGCGGGTAAAAAAGCCGTGCCGAATGGGGGAGAGCAATTCGGAAGTGAGAATTTCCAGCGTCATGCGTTTAATCCCGGTGGAGGCGTGGTCTGGTCTGGGTAAAGACCCAGCACCTTGAACAGGTTTCCCATTTCTTCCGGGTGCGTCAACCTCTGATGTGCGGCAATAAGGTTGTCCAATGCTGGGCCGTTTAGCTGTTTCGCCAAAGTCTGGGCGCGGGTGGTGATGCCAAGGCGCTCCAGAAACACGCCCTGTGGTGTCACGCGGCTATAGGCACAGCCTGCGGCCTGGGCCACCTGGGCTAGGGCTTCAAAATCCACATGCGCCGTTAGGTCCGCCTGTCCGGGGTCATCGAGGGGGTCGGTGGACTTATGGCTGCGCAGGGCCTGCAAGGTATCGCCTAATGCGCGCCAGTCACCGTAGTCGACGATTAGTGCTGCGCCACCGTGCGTAGAAATGCGCTTGGCAACAGTGGCCAGTATTGGGGCCGCGGTTTCGCAAAATTCGACCAGATCGCCGTCTTGAGTGTCATCCATGCGCTGATCCAGCGCGGGCTGCGGGGTCGAGTGGCCTAAGCCAAAGGCAAGTTGCCCCTGTTGCAGCCCGACCCGTTTTTCGCGCCATCCATCCCCGTCGCGCAAGAACTGGCGGATGGGAAGCGCATCAAAGAACTCATTCGCCACCAACCATAAGGGCGTGTCTGGAAGCGATGATACGGTGTCTTCCCACTGGACGGCATACCCGGCCAGCGCCTGTTGCTGGGCAGCCTGTAATGTGGGCGAGGCCTCGACCAGCACAATCTGCGCGGCAGCGTGAAAGCCTGGAACCGATTTGGTGGCGCGCAATAGATCTGCCATCAGTGTGCCGCGGCCGGGGCCAAGTTCGGCGAGGGTGAACGGCGCTGGGGATCCCTGATCCAGCCAGCTTTGTGCCAGTGACAGGCCCAGCAGTTCGCCAAACATCTGACTGATTTCGGGTGCAGTGATAAAATCGCCCGCAGCGCCCAGTGGATCACGGGTGGTGTAATAGCCGTATTTGGGGTTCAGCAGGCATTCATTCATGTAATCGGCCACAGACATTGGTCCATCCGCGTCAATGCGCGCAATCAGGTGGTCGCGCAGGCTCATGCCAGGAGCTCGGCTTTGGTGCGGGCGCGTTGAATGAAATATAGCCCTAGAATGATCATCGGTAGGGATAGGGCCTGTCCTTGGGTGATGCCAAATCCGTCGATCTGCCAGGCTAGCCCCAGCGGATTTCCAGGTGAGATGAAGTGCGCGTCTGGCTGGCGAACAAATTCAACTATGAAACGCGCGGCGCCGTAGCCGGCTAGAAAAGTGCCTAGCACCAAGCCCGGTTTTTGAAACGCGCCGCGCCGATAGACCAGCCACAACAAAACCGCGCCGAGCATCAATCCCTCGAGCATGGCTTCATACAGTTGTGAAGGGTGGCGGGCGCAGAGCTCTCCGACGGCTTGACCGCAATCCTGTGCGGCGTGGCCCGGAAAGGCGACGCCCCAGGGCAGGGCGGTCGCGCGCCCCCAAAGTTCAGCGTTGACGAAATTTGACAGCCGCCCCAACAGCAACCCACCGGCAACCGTATGGGCCACGAGATCAGCCATGGCCAACTTGTCGATATTGTGACGCGCCGCATACAGCCAGCTGGCCACAATCACTCCGATCAAACCGCCATGGAAGGCCATGCCACCCTCCCAAACTTTCAGGATCTGTGTGGGGTTGGATAGGTAATAGCTGGGTTGATAAAACAACACAAAGCCAAGTCGACCACCCAGAATGACGCCAAGGATGATCCAGGTCAGCAGATCTTCGACTTGCTCGGGACGCATGGGTGGGGTTTGGTTCGGCCATAGGGCAGGGCGCTTTAGGGCCGCTACGGCCAGCCGCCAGGCTATGACAATGCCCGTGATATAGGCCAGCGCGTACCAGCGCAGGGCGAACTCCATGCCACCAATGGAAATCGAGAAAATCTCGGGTGAAAGGTCGGGGAATTGGATCATTGCCTGCATGTGGAACTGAATGCCTGTGCTGTTGATGCAAAGTCAACGTCTTGCCGTTGACCAATTGCTTGCCCATATAGGGAGAAAGCCAGACATGGAGAAGATGATGCAGAGCCGAAATAAGATCATGGACGATATTTCACAGCTTATGACCAACGCTATGGGCGTGGCCCAAGGCGCTAAGGATGAAGCAGAAACTGCGATGAAGAGCCTGATGGACCGCTGGTTGGCAGATCGCGATTTTGTGACCCGCGAAGAGTTTGACGCTGTCCGTGCGATGGCCCAGAAGGCGCGCGAAGAAAATGAAGCCCTGAATGCTCGCTTGGCGGCGCTTGAAGCCAACAAAGACTGAACGCCCGCCTATGCGAACCGGTGCAACAGTTTGACACTGGTCTGGGCTAGGAAATGGGTGATCCCGTGTTGGATGGGGTCACAATCCAAATGACATTGGACAAGCTGAGGCGCTGAGACCTGCCTGATGGTCCCAATATAGAATGGCCTGTATCTTGCGGTGATATGCCATTCATCCACAACTTATTGCAGTTATCCCCAAAATAAGGGTTGCCAGAGTGCCCCTTGAACTCCACCATATCTGGTATGGATACGGGGAATAACCCCGGTCAATTGTGCAATCAGCTAGCAACTGTGGACTTATGGACCAGCATAGCTAGAGATAAAGTGAGGTGGCACCATGACCCTTTCCGAGCATCCTCTGGAAGACGAAGTTCATCCAATCGACATCGTAGAACATATCGCCACTGACCGCGATTGGGAATTTGACCGCATTGGCGACGATCAGATCGCCATGGCGGTTGAGGCACAATGGCGCACTTACTCGCTGACCCTGGCCTGGTCAGGCTATGACGAAACCCTGCGTATGGTGTGCAGCTTTGAAATGGAGCCGCCTGAAGGCAAGGTTCCCAAGCTTTACGAACTAATCAATCGCATGAATGACCAGTGTTGGGCCGGCGCCTTTACCTATTGGCCAGAGCAAAAACTGATGGTCTATCGCTATGGGCTGGTGCTGACCGGGGGGCAGGTGGCTGGTTCAGGCCAGATAGACGCCTTGATCAACACCGCCGTGAACAGCGCCGAACGGTACTACCCTGCCATCCAATTGATGGTTTGGGGGGATCGTTCCCCAGAAGAAGCAATGCAGGTGGCCATTGCAGAGGCTTATGGCCGCGCGTAACACTCTTCTCTGAAAGACGACGCAGGGAAGGGCGAGCAGATGGATATGGCAGATATTGCAGCGCGGGGGCTGGTTTTACTAGGCTGCGGTAAGATGGGGTCAGCGATGCTGGCGGGTTGGCTGGAAGGTGGACTGCCTGCTGCCTCCGTTTCCGTCATTGACCCGTACCCGTCTGACTGGCTGCAAGAGTCCGGTGTTCACATTAATCAGCCTCTGCCAGAAACTCCGGCAATTGTGTTGATTGCCGTTAAGCCGCAGATGATGGGTGAAGCACTGCCCAATCTGCAACTGCTGGGAGGTGGCGACACGCTGTTTATCTCGGTGGCTGCGGGCACCTCAATTGCCACCTACGAGGATATTCTGGGCGCAAATACACCGTTGGTGCGGGCTATGCCCAACACACCCGCCGCGATCAGCCGTGGCATCACTGCAATTGTTGGCAATGCCCGTGCAAGTGCTGCAGATCTGGACAGCGCGGAATTGTTATTGTCCGCAGTAGGGCAGGTGGTGCGGTTGGACAGTGAAACGCAGATGGATGCTGTAACCGGCGTGAGCGGCTCTGGTCCGGCCTATGTATTTCATTTGATAGAAACCATGGCAGCAGCAGGCGAGGCCCAGGGGTTGCCGGCGGAATTGGCCATGCAATTGGCCAAGGCCACTGTTGCCGGGGCAGGCGCCCTTGCTGAGGCATCCGAGGAGAGCCCCAGCCAACTGCGCGTGAACGTCACCAGTCCAAATGGCACGACCCAAGCCGCGCTTGAGGTGTTGATGGACAAAACATCTGGGTTTCCGACACTTCTAGAATCCGCTGTTGGCGCTGCAACCAACCGATCCAAGGAGCTTTCTCGTGACTGAAATTACGTTTGATGATTTTCTGAAAGTCGACGTGCGGGTTGGCGAGGTCATCCGTGCCGAGCCCTACCCCGAGGCGCGCAAGCCTGCAATTAAGCTGTGGATCGATTTTGGTGGCGACATTGGCGAGAAAAAAACCTCGGCCCAGATCACCACGCATTACCAGCCCGAGACACTTGTGGGGAAGCAGGTCATGGCCGTGGTGAATTTTCCGCCCCGTCAGATCGGAAAGTTCATGTCAGAGGTCCTGGTGCTGGGATTGCCAGACGAGAGCGGTGAAATTCGCCTGATTGGTCCTGATGGCGCTGTGCCATTGGGCGGTAGGATGCACTGATGCGGGTCTTGATAGCACGGCCAATGACGGCAGAGGTGGAAGCCCGCGCACGGTCAGAATTTGATGTCGAGATCCGCACCAATACGTCGGTGATGTCGAGGGCTGAAATGCTGCGTGCCTTGGCAGAGTTTGACGTTGTCGTGCCCACCTTGGGGGATGCGTTCGACGCGGGGGTGTTTTCTCAGGTTCCTGAGCCCCGCTGCAAGCTGCTGGCCAACTTTGGAGTTGGGTATAATCACATCGATGTGGGGGCTGCGATGGCTGCGGGTGTCGAGGTAACCAACACCCCCGGCGCTGTAACGGATGCCACCGCTGATATTGCGATGACCCTGATGCTGATGTCAGCCCGTCGCGCCGGCGAGGGCGAGCGTTTGGTGCGCTCGGGGCAATGGCAGGGCTGGCACCCCACCCAGATGTTAGGGCTGCACCTGAGCGGCAAGCATGTGGGAGTTGTTGGTATGGGACGTATTGGCCAAGCCATCGCCCGGCGCTGCCATTTTGGGTTTGGCATGCAGGTGAGCTATATCGCCCGCAGCGCCAAGCAGCTGGATTTTGAGGCCCACCATGCGGGTGATTTGACAAAGATGGCGGCTGAAGTGGATGTGCTGGTGGTGGCTGTTCCGGGCGGGGCTGAGACCCATCACCTGATTGACGCCGGGATACTGGCAGCCATGAGGCATTCGTCGCATCTGATCAATATTGCGCGGGGCGAAGTGGTGGATGAGGCGGCGTTAATTGCCGCGTTGCAAACTGGGCAGATCGCGGGTGCTGGTTTGGATGTCTATGAGTTTGAACCCAAGGTGCCGCAGGCGCTGATGGATTTGGATAACGTTACTCTGCTCCCACATCTGGGCACCGCGACTGAAGAAGTGCGTAGCAATATGGGCCATATGGCTTTGGACAACGTCGCGGCTTTTGTCGCCGGGCAGGCGTTGCCAAATCCAGTTGGAACCTAGGTGCTGAGCCGGTCTGAAAATGGCTTTGGGCTGAGTTACTGTTCCGGGTTTTCAGCGGCGAGATCACCGACGGCCTCGCGCCAGTGGCGGCGACACAGCGAGACATAGGTTTCGTTGCCGCCAATTTGCACCTGGGCACCCTCTGTGATGGCATGTCCGCTGTCATCTTGACGGATCACCATAGTGGCCTTGCGCCCGCAGGGGCAAATGGTGCGGACTTCGCGCATTTCGTCTGCCAGTGCCAGCAGTGCCGCCGATCCGGGGAACAACTGACCCTGAAAGTCGACCCGCAACCCATAGCATAACACCGGCAATTTCAGATCGTCGACAACACGGGCCAGTTGCCAGACCTGAGCATTGGTAAGGAACTGGGCTTCGTCAACAAAAACACAGGCCAGCTTGCCCTGTTTCAGGCGGGCATCGACCATGGCAAAAAGATCGTCTTCATCGGCAAACATATCAGCCTCGGCGGTGATACCAATACGCGAGGCGATACGTCCGCTGCCTGCCCGATCATCAATCTGAGCAGTCAGGAGATAGGTGTCCATGTTGTTTTCGCGGTAATTGTGCGAGGCCTGCAATAGAACCGTCGACTTGCCCGCGTTCATGGTGGAGTAATTGAAGTATAGTTTTGCCATGCTGCTGATGTAACCGCTGGCAGCAGGGGGGGGAACCACAAATTCGGGTGCTGTTAAAATTTATGCCCAAGGCAATGTGCGTCAAAATATAGCGCTGTCTGTTTGCTTACCCAAACCGGGTGGAACAACCCTGGGGATGGACGGAACAAGACAAAACAGACAGCGCTACTAGGTCGCAAAAACGACCCAGGATCAGGTAACTCACTCACTCCCTGTCCCTGTTGGGTACCTAGGTGGTTAAATTCCACCATTGCACTCTTTAAAAATCCCTGAAAACCTGAGGGATAGCAAAGGTATCGCATTTAGCATAGAAGACCATAATGGGAAAAAGATCGGGCGGTTCCCCTTGGGGCGCCGGACCGCAAGCCGGGAATATATTAATGGCGGAAATTGGCACTTATCTAAAAAAACATACTGAGGCCCTGGTCAAGGATGTCGGCATTGAAGCTGCCTGCCAGATCACCGGTAAATCCAAGGCTACACTGGGCCGGTATTACTCTGATAATGCCGAACATGCTGACCGGTTCATGCCTGTGGACGCAGTTGCCAAGCTGGAAGAATCCTCTTCTTATCCGCATGTGACATCGGCATTGGCGGATCTAAAGAAGATCTCTTTGTCCTATGATGACCGCAAGCCCAATGCGCCCAGCACCGGTGGGGTGAACGCGGATGTCATCGCCCTGAGCCAGCGATTCGCCATGTTGATGAGCGAGTATCAATCGGCGATGGAGGACGGCATTATCACAGTCAATGAAGCCAAGCGCCTGCTGCGAGAGACTGTAAATTTGCAACACGTCCTGATCGACATGAAGCTACATCTGGAAGAAGAAAGCGGCTGAGGTTTTTCTCTGATCGCTTTACCCAAGCTAACATTTTTCAGTACCGATAAGAAAACCACCCGCGATCGGATGATGCATTCCAAGTTGTGCGATCTAATTTGAAAAAGTGGCAGTGTTTTATTGGTTGCTCTACCTCTGGTGGGGCCAAATTTTTGTTAGAGTGCGGAAAGGAGCGGTTCGTTGTGTGTCGCAGCAATGATTGCTGTGCGGACGATGCTCCTGTTGGATATTTCGCCACTCATTTCCATTAGCTGCTTGGTGGCCTAGGAAGACAATAGATATCGCGGCTTATCCCATCAGGGAAGGCTTCGCGCGCTATTTTGTGACCACCTAGTGACACCACAAGAGATTTCGCTGCTGTGTTCTCGTCATTCATATGTGTCTGAACAAGACCCCACTTCAGCTCGTCGTACCCATAACCGATTGCCGCCACTGACGCCTCTCTTGCAATCCCTTTTCTGCGCCAGTGAGGACCGATCCACCACGTCAGTTCGGGGCGCGGCCAACCTGTGGGCCATGCAAAACCGGCGCTGCCAATAACGTCACCACTATTTCTGTGCACGATGGTCCACTGACCGTAGCCACGAAGGAGCCAATGACCACTGTCTCTGGCAAGCCTGCCCCAAGCGGCAAGCGGACCAATCGGGCCGCCGTAAAAATGAGACGCGTCGCCATCGCCAAAGAACTCAGCATAGGCGTCGAAGTCGCTTTCATTGGGGGCGCGGAGCAAAAGACGTTCCGTCTGAAGATGCGGGATCTGAACCATGTCAACTTTCCTGATCGGCAGCAGCGGGCAACCCCACCATCAAAACGGAGATTAGCTGGACCGAAAAGAAAATTGCAAGACGGGCTCATAACCGCCAGAGACTTCCCAGCAGGATGTAACAACAGGCCGTCTGCAGCACGAATTGCGCCACGGATTTGACGAGCGCGGCTCCTACCACCGGAAATTTCACCGAAGGATCTAGGCGTTGCGACGCAGGATCACCGACCCAACAGAATAGCCGGCACCAAACGAACAGATCAGTCCTAAATCGCCGACACTCAAGTCATTGGAATTCTGCGAGAAGGCGATGATCGAGCCGGCCGAGGATGTATTGGCATAGTCCTGCAGGATATTAGGCTGTTCACCATCTTCCGGTGTGCGACCTAATACCTTTTTGCCAATGAAATCATTCATCGCCTTGTTTGCCTGATGTAGCCACAGACGTTTCAGATCGGTGTTGGCAATCTCGTTGTCGGCCATGTGGTCCGCAATGTGCTTGCTCACCATCGGTAGCACTTCTTTGAACACCTTGCGGCCGTTTTGCATGAACTGCATGTCGCGGCGATCCTTGACCCCATCTGGACGCGAGCGGCGCAAGTAGCCGTTGTTGTTGCGGATGTTGTTCGAAAACTGGGTGGCACAGCGGGTCGACAGGATCTCGAAATGCGGCCCCTGCGCATCTTCCTTGCGTTCAATCAGGGTGGCAGTGGCCACGTCGCCAAAAATGAAGTGGCAATCCCGATCACGCCACTCCAGATGGCCCGAGCAGATCTCGGGGTTGACCACCAGCGCCGCGCGCACCGAACCCGAGCGCACCATATCCGCCGCCGCCTGAATGCCAAAGGTGGCTGACGAACAGGCGACATTCATGTCAAAGGCAAAGCCGGGACAACCCAAGAGCTGCTGAATTTCTATTGCGACTGCTGGATAGGCGCGTTCCAGATTTGACGCGGCACAGATCACCAAATCCACATCCGCTGCCGTGCGTCCAGCCTGTTCCAGTGCTTTCTTCGCCGCGTCCAGCGCCATTTCAGCCATGATCGACGGCTCGTCATCCTCACGCTGGCGCAGCTTTGGATGCATGACATCGGGATCTAACACGCCTGACTTGTCCATGACGTAACGCTGTTCAATGCCCGATGCCTTGAGAATGAACTCCTCAGACGAATGCGCCAGTGGTTCAATCTCACCCGCCTCAATCGCCCCAGCATTCTGGGTGTTCGTCTTATCGGCAAAGGCGTTGAAGGCTTTCACCAGTTCGGCGTTGGTGATGATCTGAGAGGGGGTGAAAACCCCGGTGCCGGTGATGGCAGGAGTATACATGAGCTGGAACTCTGGCTGGTTCAAAGTGCCTGCAATTTGGTCATTTTCGGGGAGCGAGGTCAATAGATGACCTAGGGTTCAACAGGGTAGGCAGCCGGGGCGGAGCCCCGGACCCCGAGGAATTTATAACAAACGGAAGGTAGGGGGGCAGTAAAACCGCCCCGCTAAGGATTTAACCTTGAAGCGATTTCACCTCAACTTCACCCTCAGCCTGTGCCTTGATTGCCAAGGCGGCAGCGTTGGCACCAGCGGCGGTGGTGAAATAGGGGATCTTGTCGTACAGGGCGACGGACCGCATGTCTTTGCTGTCCTCAACCGCCTGCGCGCCTTCGGTGGTGTTCATCAGCAGCTGCACATGGCCGTCTTTTAGCAGGTCAACCACGTGGGGGCGGCCTTCATAAACCTTGTTGACCAGCTCACAGGCAACGCCGTGGCCGCTCAGCCAGCTTTGGGTGCCGCGGGTGGCCAGCAGGGTAAAGCCCTGTTCGACCAGAACCTGCGCCGCTTCCAGCATCAGGGCACCCTTGTCAGCATCCTTGATCGACACAAAGGCCTGACCGGAGGACGGCAGCACCATTCCAGCGCCCATTTGCGCCTTCAGAAAGGCGCGTGGGAAGTCGCGGTCCCAGCCCATGACTTCACCGGTGGAGCGCATTTCTGGCCCCAGGATGGTGTCAACGCCGGGGAAGCGAGCGAAAGGCAGCACTGCCTCTTTCACCGAGAACCAGGGCATGTTGGGATCGGCCAGTGTCATCGGATCACCCAGTGGCAACACGTCGTCATATTTGGCGTCAGCCTTATATGGCTCGCGCATCGGGAAGTTGCTGAGCGGCTCGCCGGCCATGACACGCGCCGCAATCGAAGCGATGGCGCTGTCTGTGGCCTTGGCGACAAACGGCACGGTGCGGCTGGCGCGCGGGTTCACTTCGATCAGGTAGATCACGCCGTCTTTGATGGCGAACTGGATGTTCATCAGGCCAACAACGTTCAACCCTTTGGCCAAAGCATAGGTTTGTTCTTTGATTTCTGTCAGGATTTCGTCTGACAGAGAGTAGGGGGGCAGCGAACAGGCACTATCGCCCGAGTGCACACCAGCCTCTTCGATGTGCTGCATGATGCCAGCGACGTGCACGTCCTTGCCGTCACAGATCGCATCCACGTCTAGTTCCACCGCGCCGGACAGGTAGCTGTCGAGCAAAACAGGGCTGTCGCCGGACACCACAACCGCCTCAGCGATGTAGCGTTCCAGCTGGGCCATGTCGCGGACGATTTCCATCGCGCGGCCACCCAGCACATAAGACGGGCGGATCACCAGTGGGAAGCCGATTTCACCAGCAATTTCCAGCGCTTCCTCGTCAGTCGAGGCAATGCCGTTGGTTGGCTGTTTCAGGCCCAATTCATTGACCAGCGCCTGGAACCGCTCGCGGTCTTCGGCCAGGTCAATTGCGTCAGGTGTGGTGCCAAGGATTGGAATGCCTTCGGCCTCTAGCGCGTTGGCGAGTTTCAGCGGGGTCTGACCGCCAAACTGAACAATCACACCATGCAGGGTGCCGTTTTGCTTTTCGGTCTCCAGAATTTCCATGACGTGTTCAAACGTCAGCGGCTCAAAATACAACCGGTCCGAAGTGTCATAGTCGGTCGACACGGTTTCCGGGTTGCAGTTGACCATGATGGTCTCGTACCCAGCATCGGTCAGCGCATAACAGGCGTGACAGCAGCAGTAGTCAAATTCAATCCCTTGGCCGATCCGGTTTGGACCGCCACCCAGAATAACCACTTTCTTGCGGTCACTTGGGCGGGCCTCACATTCCGCCTCGCCCATCATTGGGGCTTCGTAGGTGGAATACATGTACGGCGTTTGCGCCTCGAATTCAGCTGCGCAGGTGTCGATGCGTTTGAATACGGCAGTAACACCCAAGGCACGGCGGGATTTGCGCACGTCGGTTTCGGTTGCTTCTGTCAGGTTGGCAAGACGCGCATCGGTAAAGCCGAGCATCTTCAGATTACGAATGCCGCGCTCGTCAGTGGGCAACCCATTGGCGCGCACTTCGGCCTCTGCCTCGATAATCTCGCGGATGCGGGCTAGGAACCAAGGGTCAAACATGGTGACGCCGTGGATCTCATCATCCGTCAACCCATGGCGCATCGCCTGCGCAATGGTGCGCATGCGGTCTGGGGTTTGCATGCCGATTGCTTTGATCACGGCGGCTTTGTCAGCGCTTGCATCTTCCCACAGCCCGACTGAAACACCGGGAATGTCGACTTCATCAAACCCAGTCAGGTCAGATTCCATCGACGCCAGCGCCTTTTGCAAGCTTTCGTGGATGGTGCGGCCGATTGCCATGGTCTCACCAACCGACTTCATCGCGGTGGTCAGATAGGGCACGGAACCGGGGAATTTCTCAAATGCGAACTTTGGGATCTTGGTGACAACATAGTCGATGCTCGGCTCAAAACTGGCCGGTGTCACCTTGGTGATGTCATTGTCCAGCTCGTCCAGAGTATATCCGACGGCCAGTTTTGCGGCGATCTTGGCAATCGGGAAGCCGGTCGCCTTGGACGCCAGCGCAGAAGAACGGCTGACCCGTGGGTTCATTTCAATCACAACCATTCGGCCGTCGGCAGGGTTTACCGCCCACTGAACGTTCGATCCGCCAGTTTCCACGCCGATTTCGCGCAGAACATTGACCGAATGGGTCCGCATGATCTGGTATTCTTTGTCGGTCAAGGTCAGCGCCGGGGCAACTGTGATCGAATCACCGGTGTGCACGCCCATTGGGTCGATGTTCTCGATGGCGCAGACGATGATGGCGTTGTCAGCCTTGTCGCGCACAACCTCCATCTCAAATTCTTTCCAGCCCAGCAAGCTCTCGTCGACCAGGATCTGGTTCACCGGAGAGGCGTCCATGCCAGTGCGGCAGAAGTGGACATAGTCGTCGCGGTTATAGGCGACACCGCCGCCAGTTCCGCCCATGGTGAATGCAGGGCGGATGATGGCCGGTAACCCGATGTCTTCCAAAGATTCGAGGGCAATGCGCACACCCTCATCCAGGTCAGCCTTGCCGTCGTCCAGTTTGGGGGCGGTGACGATTGTGGCGCGCGGGTTTTCAATGCCCAAGCGATCCATCGCTTCGCGGAACAGCTTGCGATCTTCTGCCATTTCAATAGCATCGCGGGTGGCACCGATCATCTCGACGTCAAATTTCTCCAGCACGCCCATCTCTTCCAGCGCCAGCGAAGTGTTCAACCCGGTCTGGCCGCCCATGGTCGGCAGCAGCGCGTCAGGGCGCTCTTTCTCGATGATCTTGGCAACCACTTCGGGGGTGATTGGCTCGATATAAGTAGCGTCTGCCAGACCGGGATCGGTCATGATTGTGGCGGGGTTCGAGTTGACCAGAATAACCCGGTATCCCTCTTCGCGCAGCGCCTTACAGGCCTGTGCGCCGGAGTAGTCAAATTCGCAGGCTTGGCCAATAACAATGGGCCCCGCACCAATGATCATGATCGATTGGATGTCGGTTCTTTTTGGCATGGCCATGTTCCTTCGATGTGCGCGAGTCGAGAGCGCCCCCAAGCGCCCAAATTGTCCTGCGTTATAGGCCCCGCGCGGAAAGGTGCAAGGGGGATCGCAAATAGGTTCTAAATTGCCGCAACCATCCCTTTCGTGCGTTATGCGAACATCTATATGACGTGGTAACAGACCAATGGGATGGAACTAAGTGCGTATCACCTTTGATCAAGGGCCCATGGGGGCGGGGACCGTGTTCGCTGACCCGGGAAGGATCATTCGAGCGGATGACGCCGATTCGGTGCCTGCCGCACTTGCGGCACTGGATGCGGTACGTGCGGATGGGTGTTGGGTGGCAGGTTATGCCTCCTACGAGCTTGGCTATGCGCTGGAACCCAAGTTGACGCCCTTGATGCCGACCGACCGACGGCTGCCCCTGATCTGCTTTGGCGTCTATGTCCCTCCGGTCGCACAGGCGCAGATGTCACCGGGCAAGCTGGGGCTTCGCAATCTAGCCCCTCGCTGGGATTTTGCTCGCTATACTTCGGCCTTTGCACAGGTCAATCAAGATATCGGGGCTGGCGACATATATCAGGCCAACCTGACCTTCCCGTTGGATGCGGATTTGCAGGGTAACAGCCGCGATCTTTATACCACGCTGGCTGAGTTGCAGCCCGTGGGACACGGCGCGCTGGTCGAACAGGCCAATCTGCCAGATCTGCTCTCACGCTCGCCGGAACTGTTTTTCCGAACAGATGCAAATGGTGTGATCGAAACTCGTCCCATGAAGGGCACCCAGCCGCGCAGTGACGATCCGGTAGAAGATGCTGTCCTTCGTGAATTTCTGCAACGTGATGAAAAGAACCGTGCTGAAAACCTGATGATCGTAGATCTGCTGCGCAATGACATCAGTCGCGTGGCAAAAATCGGCACTGTGCATGTGCCGGAACTGTTTGCCGTCGAAAGCTATGCCACTGTCCATCAGATGGTTTCGACTGTGCGCGCCCAGTTGAACGACGATGCTGGGCTGGGTGACATTTTTCGGGCGCTATTCCCCTGTGGATCTATCACCGGTGCGCCGAAAATCCGTGCGATGGAGGTCCTGCGCGGGCTGGAGCCTTGGCCGAGAGACATCTATTGCGGTTCTATCGGTTGGGCTGCACCTGATGGGCGGTCTTGCTTTAACGTCGCGATCCGTACGTTGCTGGTTGAAAATCACAAGGCGGTGCTGAATGTCGGCGGTGGAGTGGTCTGGGATAGCACAGCTGAATCCGAATATGAGGAAGCCGTATGGAAGACCAGATTTGCACAACCTCTGACCAAGACTTTCGCCTGATCGAAACCTTTGGCTATGTTCCAGGCCAGGGAGTTGCACGCGCATCCCTGCATGTGCAGCGGTTGCAGGCCTCGGCTGCGGCGCTGGGCTTTGAATTTGATTTGAATTCGGTGTTGCAGCGGCTGAATGGTATCTCTGCGAATGTGGCGTTGCGCTGTCGGCTGACCCTTGGCCGGGCTGGGGATCTGGATCTGGAAACCGCCCCGATGCCTGCCCCGATGGATCTGATGCGATTTGTGATTTCCCAGGAACGGCTCGATTCTGAAACTGCTTTGTTGCGTCACAAAACCACTCTGCGAGACCAATTTGACCGGGCAAGGGCCGCGCTGCCCGAGGGCGTGGGCGAAGCGGTTTTTCTGAATGAACGTGACGAGGTGTGTGAAGGGGCTATCTCCAACGTTTTAATCGTCACACCGGACGGGGACCACCTCACGCCACCGCTTAGTTCGGGGTGTTTGCCCGGTGTCTACCGCCAAAATCAGTTGGAACTGGGGATGTTGCGCGAGGCAGTCCTGACACTGTCAGACCTAAAGGGGGCAGGCCGTATCGAACTGGTCAACGCGCTGCGCGGGGCAACGCAGGCCATTTGGGCACCAGAATGCAGTCATTTCGCCCAGTTTGCTTGACAACCGGGCCGCAACCCTGTGTATCGGCCCGGACGAATTCCGCGCTTTGCTGCGCCGATACCGAGTGACGAAAGGTCAAACCATGCACGCCTATCGCAGCCATACCTGCGCCGCCCTGACTGCCGCCAATGTTGGCGAGACTGTTCGCCTGTCTGGCTGGGTCCATCGTGTCCGCGATCACGGCGGCTTGTTGTTCATCGATCTGCGCGATCACTACGGCATCACGCAGGTCATGGCCGATCCCGACAGTCCGGTGTTTGCCGAGCTGGAAAAAGTGCGCTCAGAGTGGTGCATCAAGATTGAAGGCAACGTGTTGGCCCGGGATGAGAGCCTGATCAATAAGGCGATCCCGACCGGCGAAATCGAAGTTTTTATTCGCGATATTGAGGTTCTGGGCCAGTCCGAAGAACTGCCATTGATGGTCTTTGGCGATCAGGAATACCCAGAAGAAACCCGCCTGAAGTACCGCTATCTGGATCTGCGCCGCGAGGCGATGCAGACCAACATGAAGCTGCGTTCGGATGTTGTGACCTCGATGCGCAAGCGCATGTGGGAAAAAGACTTCCGCGAGTATCAGACACCGATCATCACTGCGTCCTCGCCAGAAGGCGCGCGTGATTTTCTGGTTCCATCGCGTTTGCACCCTGGCAAATTCTACGCTCTGCCACAGGCCCCTCAGCAGTTTAAACAGCTGATGATGGTTGCTGGCTTCGACAAGTATTTCCAGATCGCACCGTGTTTCCGCGACGAAGATCCGCGCGCCGACCGGTCGCCAACCGATTTCTACCAGCTCGACCTAGAGATGTCCTTTGTTGAGCAGCAGGACGTGTTCGACACCATCCAGCCTGTTCTGCAAGGCGTGTTCGAAGAGTTCGGCGGAGGCCGCAAGGTAGACCAGGAATGGCCGCAGATCTCGTACAAGGATGCGGCGCTGTGGTATGGCTCGGACAAGCCTGACCTGCGGAACCCGATCAAGATGCAAGTGGTCTCGGATCACTTCCGTGGGTCCGGTTTTGCGATCTTTGCCAGCTTGCTGGAAAACGAAGGCACCGAAGTGCGTGCCATTCCAGCCCCCGGTGGCGGTGGCCGCAAGTTCTGTGACCGCATGAACAAATTCGCCCAAGGCGAAGGTCTGCCGGGCATGGGCTATATCTTCTGGCGCAAACAGTCGCCGGACTCGATTGCGCAGGAACGTGGCATCACCGTCAAAGAGGTGAACGCGCTGGTCAAATCCGGCGAGATCACTCTGGGTAACGAAGCCGCCGGTCCGCTAGCCAAAAACATCGGCCCCGAGCGCACCGAGGCGATCCGTCAGCAGCTGGGTCTGGACGTGGGCGATGCGGCCTTCTTCTTGGGTGGTAAACCTAAGGCGTTCGAAGCCGTTGCTGGCCGCGCCCGTACCGTTATTGGTGACGAACTGGGTCTGACTGACAAGGACCGCTTTGCCTTTGCTTGGATCGTAGATTTCCCGATCTACGAAGCAGACGAAGAAACCGGCAAGATTGATTTCGAGCACAACCCGTTCTCGATGCCGCAGGGTGGCATGGACGCGCTGCTGGGCGATCCGCTCAAGGTGCTGGGTTATCAGTATGATCTGGCCTGTAACGGCTATGAACTAGTGTCGGGTGCGATCCGGAACCACCGTCCTGAAATCATGTTCAAGGCGTTTGAAATCGCTGGCTACGGCAAAGACGAAGTCGAAAAGCGCTTTGGCGGTATGGTCAATGCGTTCCAGTACGGTGCCCCGCCACACGGTGGCTGTGCCGCTGGTGTTGACCGTATCGTGATGCTGCTGGCAGACGAGGCCAACATCCGCGAAGTGGTGATGTTCCCAATGAACCAGCGCGCCGAAGATCTGATGATGAACGCCCCAAGTGATCCAACTTCGGATCAGCTGATGGAGCTGGGACTGCGGGTGATCCCACAAGATCAGTAACTTACGGCACTGTTAGAACTAGAATTCAAAGGCCCGGGAAATTCCCGGGCCTTTTTCGTGAGCAAAAAGAAGCCTGCTGAAGAAAAAGCGACGGAATTCCAGTTGGGGCACGTATAATAAGGGAAGATCCACTTTGAAGCGATCAGAGCCGGGTTAGAAGTGCGAAATCGCCTGGGGGTAAGATCATGGCATTTACACCAGAGTTGGCAGAGATTCGATTTGGGTGCGGATTGTCACCCGTTCTGCCCGCGAAAGACGCTGTCGAAGATATTTTGCAGCACTTGGCTGGACCAGATCACATGGCCACCGCCTACCCAATTGATAGCTCCGACAGCTTGATGCCGTACTTGTCCGAACTCAATGCATTGCGCCGCAAGCGCAGAAAAGCGCAGGGGACTGATGCTTTTGAGGAATTGAACAAGACGTACAAGGCGATGCGCAGGCATGAGCGCGCCAATTGGGCGCGCTGGTTTAGCCACGTTGTTCTGCGTCATAGTCAAACCAGGGATGGCTTCCGTGAGCGACTGACGCTGTTTTGGGCCGACCACTTTACAGCCATTGGCAAAGGCAGCTTGAGTCGCCAGATGAATGCGCCCTATGTGGAAACAGCGATTAGACCACATTTGACAGGCCGATTTTCTGAGTTGTTGGTTGCAGCTGTCACCCATCCACTCATGTTGAGCTATTTGGATCAAAACCGATCAGTTGGCCCCGGTAGTCGCGCCGCGCAGCGCGCAGGTAAACCAATAGGGTTGAATGAAAATCTGGCCCGTGAAGTCTTGGAATTGCACACACTTGGGGTGGATGGTCCATACAGTCAGCAAGATGTTCGACAACTGGCAGAGCTCTTTACGGGGCTGAAGAGCAATTTCAAAAAGGGGTTTCAGTTCCGTCCTAATTTGGCCGAACCGGGACATGAGACAATTCTGGGAAAGCAATATGGAGGTGGTCCCGCACGGTTGACCCAAATTCATGCCGTGTTGCATGACCTTTCCGTGCACCCTGCAACGGCTGCCCACATCGCCCGCAAACTGGTGGTGCATTTTGTAGAGGACACCCCAGACCCCGCCCTGGTTGACCATGTTGCAGCCCGGTTTCGCGACACCGGCGGCAATTTGGAGCAGGTCTATGCTGCGCTGTTGGAACATCCCGCTGCCTGGGTGTCAGAGTTGCGCAATGTAAAGCCACCATTGGATTTTGTTACAAGTGCCTGCCGCGCATTGGCGGTGCGCCCGGAAAAGTTGCAAGAGGGTTTTCCACAAAATGTCGTCAGTCATCTGATCAAACCGATGACCATGATGGGGCAGAAGTGGGAGACTCCGCTGGGTCCGGATGGCTGGCCGGAAGAGGATGACGCTTGGATAACGCCTCAGAGTTTGGCGGCCCGGATCCGCTGGGCCATGTTGGCGCCACAGCATCTCGTCGATCTCTTACCGCCACCTGAAACCTTTGTCATGACCAGTCTTGGTTCCTTTGCCACAGGCCCGGTCCAGTTTGCTGCGGGTGCTGCAGAAACCCAATCCGAAGCAATCGGGCTGGTCTTGTCCTCGCCCGCATTTCAGCGCCGCTAACAGGAGGCATGATATGACCCTGACCCGACGCCATTTTTTGACCCGTTCTGCCGCTATCGGGTGTTCAGCCGCCGCGAGCCCGTTGCTGACGCCGGTTAGTTTTGCTGCTGCCCCTTGGGACACGCGACTGGTGGTGATCATTCTGCGCGGTGGACTAGATGCTTTGGATATGGTGCAGCCCTATGGTGACCCTGCCTATGCGGGGTTGCGAAACAAGCTGGCCGGGGGGCCCCTGAAGGGGGGCTTGGATCTGGATGGGTTCTTTTCTTTGCACTCTGAACTGTCTCGGTTGATGCCGCTTTGGAAAGCAGGTGAGTTGGGGTTTGTTCATGCGGTTTCCACGCCATATCGAAACAGGCGTAGCCATTTCGATGGTCAAGATTTGCTGGAGGCCGGCAGCATGGGATTAGGGCAGGTGTCTGATGGCTGGTTGAACCGAATGTTACAGCACATGGGAGGGGTAGAGAGCCGGACTGCATTTGCCATCGGTCAGGGTGAGATGAAGCTGCTGAACGGAGGAGCACCGGTTTCGGAATGGGGTCCGGATGCGGCGCTCATTCTCAGTCCACAGGCTGAATTACTGGCAGAGCAATTGATGCAGGGTGATCCGTTGTTCCAGTCGGCTTTGGCCGAAGCCCTGGCCCTGTCTCAGGGTGGGGTGGGGCAGCAGGATTTTGAAGGTGATGACAGTTCCATGATGGAAATGACCATGCCATTACCCACTCGCGGTAAAACCCATCAAAAGATAGCAGAATACGCAGCTGAAAGGCTTCGCAACGAGACCCGGGTTGCCGCATTTTCGATCAACGGATGGGATACGCACTCACGACAAGCTGCGGGGCTCAAAGCCGGATTTGGCCGGTTGTCGGATTGCATTTTGGCGTTGCGAGATGGCGTAGGCCCAGCGGTGTGGAACAAGACAGCGGTTCTGGCGATGACTGAATTTGGCCGCACTGTGCGTGAAAACGGGACTGAGGGCACAGACCATGGCACCGGGGGGGCGATGTTACTGGCGGGTGGCGCCATTCATGGCGGCAAGGTCCACGGCCGTTGGCCCGGATTGGCAGAGGCCGATCTATTTGACCGCCGCGACCTTATGCCGACCGCCGATGTGCGCGGGCAGGCGGCCTGGGTCCTGCAGGGGTTGATTGGGGTTGGCCGGGAAACGCTGGAGCAGGAGGTATTTCCTGGGCTGGACATGGGAGAAGATCCGGGGCTTCTTTTGTGAGCGGCTAAATTTGACAGCTTCCTTCCCCAAAGCCCCTAACCGAAGGAACTCTAAATGTTCGATCCTGTAGCAGAGAGCTTTAGATCTGCGATCTGGAAGCTCAGGTCCAGATCTTACTGAACCCATCAAACGGCGCTTTGCTCAACTGGAACTTTGACCACTAAAACATGCGTGAGCAGGGCGGTTCGGCTGAGATCTGTCAAGCAACAGTCATGCGACGTATATGCTAGCTGTCCTGCGACAAAATGAGCAGAGATTCGGATCTGTACTGATAGCTGTTGGTCCGATTGCGGCGGATTTCGCGCGCCGCATGCCGGGCCTGACCATATAACACAATGACCAGGGTAACACCTGTGATCAGAACAGCCTCCAGCATATCAAATGGCCAACCTCTGGTTCATGCGCTCTTGTACCAGCCCAGCAATGCGTGCAGCTTCGGCGTTGACCGGACTGCCTGAAGACAAGGCGTGCGACAGCCCGCTTGCGGCGTCGGCAAGTGGGTTATCCCCAACACTGCGGGCAACGCCACCCAAAAACTGCGCAACGTAGTTCAGGATTTTCTCTTCATGCGAGTCGCTCAGCACATCGGCGACATGGGCCATGTCGTCTTGAAAGGCGAGCCGATCTGGGTGGATGACTTCATCCTGCAGTTCGCGTGGACCCATGGGTTGACGATCGGCCGGCAGGCGCGACAGGATTGCCTCTTGGAAAGTGGCAAGTGAGGTCACGGGTTTGGCCAGAAATCCATCTGCACCAGCGGCAAGTGTGGCGTCTTGACCAGTATCATCGCCAGAAGTGCCAAGTACAACGCTGACCCGTGGGCTGGCGGCGACGGCTTCTTCAATGAGATCTACACCAGATCCATCCGGCAGGCCCAGATCAACAATCAGCACCGAGGGTCGATAGACTTGTAAATGCCGACGCGCGGATTTCAAACAGTCTGCTCTGCGTATTCTGGCGCCACTGCGCAGACATAGCAGTCGCATGGCCTCGCAGGCATAGCGGCTGTCCTCGACCACCAGAATGGTCAGCCCCAACAGGGGGCGCCGTGAGGTGGGTTGGCAGTGTGCGGCGGCAAACAGGTCCGAATCGTCCATAACTCTTGCTCCTTTCGGCAATGGACATGACGCTAGGAAATCGAGGCTAATTCTGGGTTAACGCAGCGCGTGGTCTTGCCATATGAAAAATTCCGGCGCGGTACTGGGCGCATTCGCGCACTTGCTCCATACGGCGACAGCCCGCATAACCGCACCACCAAACCAAACAGGAGAAGCGATGATGATCGGCCGGTTAAATCATGTGGCCATTGCGGTGCCCGACCTAGAGGCATCGATAGCGCAATACCGTGACACCCTTGGGGCTGTTGTGGGGGCGCCACAGGACGAGCCAGACCATGGTGTGACCGTGGTGTTCATTGAATTGCCCAATACCAAGATCGAACTGCTATACCCCTTGGGCGACAGCTCGCCGATCACTGGATTTCTTGAAAAAAATCCAGCTGGCGGCATCCATCATATCTGCTACGAGGTCGATGATATCTTGCAGGCCCGTGATCATCTATTGGCGCAGGGCGCACGAGTTCTGGGGACAGGTGAACCAAAGATTGGCGCACATGGCAAACCGGTGTTGTTCTTGCATCCCAAGGATTTCAACGGCTGCCTGGTGGAACTGGAACAGGTTTGACACTACTTTGGTCTGGTCCCGCATTTGCGGGGCAGGCCGTATATGGAGACGCGCGACATGGCAATTACATCAGCATTGGTGCTTTATGCAGTGATCTGGTTCCTGAGCTTCCTGGTGATCATTCCGATCCGCCTGGAAACCCAGGGCGATAAAGGCAAAGTGGTGCCCGGCACACACTCCAGTGCGCCAGAAAATCACTACCTGAAACAAAAAGCGATTATCACAACCGTGGTTGCGGCGGTGTTGTGGGCCGTGATTGCCGGAATCATCCTGTCCGAGGTGATCAGCATCAATGATTTCGACTGGCTGGATGTCTACCCGGACCCACAGTGATCGTTCGGGTTAAACCACCAAGCTGAGCAACAGGTAGCTGGCCAACCCAAACATGGCCAGCAAGCTCAGGCTCATAAAAAAACCTCGAAGATTATCCCGACCGGCAATGTAGCTGTAGGTGTATCCCAAGCGGGCGATGGCAAAGCCAATCAACCAGACCTGCGCCGCCAGCGTGGATGGGGATGTGACGGTAAATAGTGCCGCCAGCAGGCAAAAATAGACAGTATTCTCAGTGGTGTTTCGATGGGCATTGTGGCGACGTTCCAATTCCTGCAGTCCAACCGCCGAGGCGTTCTGCGGGTCGACCCCACTTTTTGCCCATTCTTCTGGGGTGGCATACAGAGTGTGTTTTAAACGGGTTAGCTCCGTTGTTGTCATCAACCAAGCATGATTGATGACAAGCAGAACACTGGCAATAATCAGTGCCGAAACGATCTCAATTGATGGCATCGAAACCGTGATGCGCCCAATACCAAAGACCAGCGTGTTTATGGCAAGACCGATAATCAGGAGGCCAAACGGGTACCCTATGATGATCAGCGCGATCTGGCGTTTGTCCCGTTTTGGCTTGTCCATGTTACCTGTCCAATATGTGTTTGGCACCAATCTCTGAAAGTTGCGGAGGAGGTCACCCCCGCCGATTGAGCGCGTGAAATATATGCGTGAAAGTGGCGGCACCAAGGATCGGGATCACCAGGTTGATCAGCGGAATGGACAGGGGCATGGCCATCAGCGTGCCAGCCATCCAAATGGTGCCGGCGTGTTTACGGCGTAGCTTTTTGGCTTCGGGCAAGCCAATACGCCGTGCTGCAGCAAGGGTGAAATACTCTCGCCCCAGCAAGAACCCGTTCATGCCCCAGAAAATGAACACCGCTGCGGGTGGAAATATTACATAGAGGATGAGCGCCAACACGTTGGCCGTGATCAACACACCAAGAAAGTTCACAGTGTCCTTTGCTGACTCCCACAATGGTGCCTTTCTGACATGGGGCAAATGCGGGAAATGTTTATCCTCAACCGCCTGCGCCACCTCGTCCAGGAACATTGATGTAATGGCCGAGGCCACCGGGACCATCAGAAACACCGACAGGATCAGCATGAAAATCAGTGAACCAATCGACATCAGGTCGTCCAACCAACGCACCTCACCCAGCACAGGCACGGTTGCATCAGGCCCCACCAACCACTGGATCAAGACCAGAAAACAGGCGTAGGCCGCGACCAAAAGGGCCAGTGTCAGACCAATACCAAGGGCGAGGACACGGCGGAACCTAGGATCGCCCGTCTGAGCTATGGCTTTGAAGAAGGCATCAAAAATCATTGGGTCATCCAGGTTGTCTTGGCGTTCAGATCCGGCCGTGGCCGCTCGGGCGGGATCGGACCCTGGGTTGCGATATGGATTAACCCGGCGATGCGCTCATTGTCCGCTAGATCAAACGCCGCTTTGCAGAACTCAGGATCATGGCTGACCCAGCCGGATAGCCAATTGGCCCCCCAGCCTGCTGCAAGGGCCGCATTCAACAAGGCCAAGCAGACTGCCCCGGCAGAATAGGTTTGTTCAAGGGCAGGAACTTTGGCGCTGGGGGTTTGCACCTCCACCACAACAACGGCCAGGTGGCCCAACTCAAACTGGCTGCGCCCTTTGGCGATATCTTCCGGGCTTTTGCCCAGCCGGTGCCCAGCCTGACTGGTCAGATCAGCCAGTCGTGCCATGGCACCTTTTTCCACGACGATAAATCGCCAGGGCTCCAGCTTACCATGATCCGGGGTGCGGGCGGCTGCGGTTAGCAGGGGCTCTAACTCGGCACGGTTCGGGGCAGGTGCGACAAGTGTTTTGGCAGGGCGTGACCGGCGTGTCAGTAGAAAATCCAGCGCGGCGTCGTTTTGGAGAGGCATATGTAAAACCTTGTTACATCGAATGGCTTCCATTTCGGCAGCCCGGGCAGGAAATTCAAGGTTAAAAGCACGGATGGTCCAGTATTTGCCCGGATCTGCTTCATCTAGCTATAAATATCCCCGCCGGAGGCATAAAATCCATGGAAATCCGTCGCCGTACAGTTCAACACTGCCACAATGGGCAAACCAAAGAAAAAACACCTGCCTGACCTGAGCCATCTGGCTCAGCCCGGAATGGAGATCCTGGTGCGGGTCACCCCTAAGGCATCACGAAACGGGATTGAGCTTGGCAAAGACGGCCTGCGGGTCCGGGTGACTGTTGTACCAGAAAACGGTAAAGCCAACGAAGCGGTGCGAACCCTGCTTGCAACGGCAATGGGGGTCGCACCTAGGCATCTTACTTTGAAACGCGGGCAGGGTGCGCGCGAAAAGCTGTTTGTCTATTCAGTGGCATCACGCAGCTGATACACCCCTTCGGGAAGGTCTAGTGCAACTGAAAGGTCGCGTAGCTGGTCCAGCGATAGGGTTATCAGCTGTACCCGATCCGTGCGTGGGTCGTATTGCTCGATAGTGACACATTCAGCAAAGGAATTGATGGTGATATCTTCTTGCAAAGGCGCGGTGCCTTCGTCCAAGAGGGTGATCACGGTGGCGTCAAACTCATGTTCTATGGTAAACATAATCCCAGCTTGCCGTGAGACAGTCCCTCTGGCAAGGCTTTGTAGCATCACAGTATCTTTAACTGATGTGGGATAAGGATTGACTGGGTGCAATTGATCTCAGTGCTGATAGGTCTTTAGTATCAACTTGAATTGCCCAAGGGATTTTTATGCGCCGCCTTTTGTTACTGCTTCTTTTTGCCCTTGGTGGATGTGAAGTTTATACCCCTCCTTTCCCCGGGGAAAAGGTGCGCAGTGGCGAGTCAGCTAAGAATTTAGGAGACATGACGCCACATGAAGTGGGGACCGCATTTGCCACTGTGGCCCGTCAGGTTGACTATGCGGCCGAACAGGAATGCCGAGCCCGAACCAAAGGGGTGAATTGTGATTTTCTGATCCAAATCGACCGCAACCCTGATGCGCCAGCCAATGCCTATCAAAGTCTTTCGCGCTCCGGTCGCCCGGTGATTACCTTTACGCGTGCCATGCTGGCAGATCTTGAAAACCGTGACGAGCTGGCCTTTGTGATGTCACATGAGGCCGCGCACCATATTCGTGGTCATCTACGGCGGCAGCACGAGAACGCGGTGTCCGGCGCAATCATCTTTGCTGGATTGGCAACTGCAGCGGGCGCCAGCGCCGGAGAAATCGCCGAAGCGCAAGATCTGGGCGCTCTGGTTGGTGCCCGTAGCTATTCCAAAGAGTTTGAACTGGAGGCGGATGAACTGGGCACCATCATAACCCATCAATCTGGCTATTCGCCCAGCATTGGTGTGTTGTTCTTCAACCGTTTGCCAGACCCGGGAGACCGGTTTCTGGGCACCCACCCTTCCAACCATGACAGGGTCAAGGTTGTGCACCGCACCATCGCTCTAACACCAGGTCTGAATTAACTGATGACACAGATGACACCACCAGAACCGCAGTTGGTACAGCTGGGCGTGATCCTGACGGATCGTGGTTCTCGGTACGCCGTATCCGGCGCCACGGTCACTTCGCGCGCCGAAATTGATGCCGTGCTGGCGCGGCTGAAACACGACAAGGCTTACGCCAAGGCCAGCCATAACACCTGGGCGGCACTTCTTCCCACTGGCGGGCTCAAGGCCGACGACGGTGAAAGCGGCGCTGGTATGGTTATTCTGCGCATGTTGGAGCGGTCCGAGTTGAAAGATCATGTGGTTATTGTCACCCGCTGGTATGGGGGCAAGAAACTGGGGGGTGATCGGTTCCGACGGGTCCAGGATGCCGTTCGGGCCTATTTGTCGGATCAGGGGTTTGCGGAATAAGGCTCTTTGCTGTTTTGACTTGCATCAATGCAAAGCACGACGGCGCCATCTATTCAGATCGGTATTGGATCAGATCAGGAGATAGCCGTGCCCGACCTTGCCACTCTGAAAAAACACGCAGCCCTGTTTGATGACATGGGCACCGCAACGGGACTGGACCTGCAACAACAAGCGATTGATGGCGCACTGGCGCTGGACGAGGTGTCCGAGGCGGTGCTGAGGTGCACCAAATGCGCCCATCCCGGCCAGTGTGGCAAGTTGCTGGCCACAGATAGTATCGCTTCGATTTCTCCGCCGGACTATTGCCGCAACCGTGACCTGTTGGACTACCTGCATGAGCAAACCATTTGAGCAGAGGAGCCGGAGGTATGCAGATATTGGGCGACCCTCTGTATCATCTACGTCTGCTGGGCCGCATGGGTCACACAGTTGGTGCTGATCTGGTGCAGGCCTTTGAGGCCGGTAAAATCGACAACGAAACCTGGACCCAAATGATCACAAATTGTCGTGGTTGTCCCTATCCACAAAAATGCCATGCCTGGCTGGACGCGACTGAACAAGCCGCGGCACCTCCGTCTGGGTGCTGCAATGCAGAGTCATTGCACCAGCTTCGCGATGCCGCAAAAAAGGACCTAGGTAAATGAAAGACGGAAACACCAAGCCCATACCCGCCGGAGATATCTACCGGCACATGTGGCTGACGAGTTCCGTAGCCAAGGCCGTTGGTGTTGATCTTGGGGCTGCCCGGGCCGAGGGCACGCTAGCCGCTTCAGACTACAGCCGCATGTTGACCAACTGCCGCAACGCTGGCTGCGACAAAAGCTGCGCGTTATGGCTGTCGCAACAGAATGGCCCCTCCAGTTCCGCGCCTGAGTTCTGCGTCAACGGGGCCTTGCTCACGCAGTTAAAGCGTTAGGTCAGGCCCTTCATTCCTGTCGCGCCGCCCCTTAGCCCAACGGGTTAAAGCTTAGAGTGACTGCCGTCACAAAGCGGCGCCTTGCCGGTGTGTTTACATCCACAAAAGAACAGCTTTTTGCTGGCTTCGGCGGTGTATTGAACGGGTCCAAAGGGGCTGCCGTTGTGGGACCCATCACAAAAGGGCTGTTTCTTGGACATACCGCAAGCGCACCAGAAATAGATCTTCCCCTCTGTGACCTCGACGGCAAAGGGGGCTTTTTGAGCGATATTTGGGGGTGTTGACATGGCTTGCGGTTCTCCCAAAGGGGTTGCGTTCCCCCAAGACGTGATCCGCAAGGGCCACAGGTCAAGCCGACCGCTTGTATCCCCGGCACCACCGCGCCAGTCTGGCGGTATGAAATACTTTTTGAACCGACTGAAATACCGCATCCTCTGGAGCTGGTCCGGCTGCCGTGATGCCTGGATCAACGAACACAGCTTTCGCACATGGGTCTGGGCCAATCTGGCCTCAGCCGGGTTTGCCCTGTGGCTACCGCTGGAAACCGGAGAGCGCGCGCTAATCCTGGCACTGGGCATGCTGGTGCTGGCAGCCGAGCTGTTTAACACCGCGATTGAGCGGGCGGTGGATTACATATCGCAAGAGCAACACCCGCTGGCCGGGCAGGCCAAGGATGCAGGCAGTGCCGGGGTGTTTGTGACTGCGGTTGCCGTTGGGGTTGCTTGGGTGGTGGTGTTGGTGGGGTTGGTTTGAGGGATTTTGCATTTTATTTGCAATTCAGTCAGTCCAACATGCTGGGGTGTAAACCTACACTCGTGGCGTTTTGTGGTCTTGGTTTAACACTACTGCGTGCTCACTCGACTCGTTTTAGAGTCAGGTCTGTCTGAAAACAGGCATAGTTCCAGAAAACGCAGATTGTTGTAGTGCGTCGGGTTAACGTAGTTATTGACCTCATTGTGCATGAAGTCTGTGTAGTCTCTATACACCTCACGACGATTGTGCTGATCACTGCGCGGTAGTCCAAAATGTACAGCGACGCGGCTATCCCAAATGGGCTAAACACTTGGGGCGAGGAAATGGAGCATTTTTGAGGTTCCAACCCAAGAATTGTTTAGGGGTGGTTCCTTTGGCAGGCCTCCTTCTCGGATTTTTTGAATGGAGATTTCGTTTAAACAGTGTGATTTCAGGATTGTTGGCATCCAACCGTAGACTGCATGTGCCAAAACGCATACTTCCGACTGCTCATGAACATTCTCACCAAAAGAAAGCAACGCGCTGTAGCTTTCATTGTAACTTTTGGAATTTGTCTTATTGGCTTCCCACTTGGCAACAAACGGGCCTAGGTCTATTGGGCGAAACATGCTGAACTTTCAAAGGGTAAAGAGATCTATCTTGCTGGTCGCAACAAGTGGCTTTAAATCGCAAAGCGCAAGTGTTTTTGAGTTGAGATAGCCGATTTTATCGGAGTCCGGTCGACCTAAACCCCCTCCACAATCACCACATGCCCGGTTGAGCAACTCTGTCGCAACTCTTTCAACGGCGCATAATCTTCTGAATTGAACAGGGCGCGGGCGCTGTCCATGTCGGGGAATTGAAACAGCACGATGCGTGTGGGGTTCCAGTCGCCTTCTAACACCTCGTGGGCACCGCCACGGGCCAGATAGGTGCCGCCCATCTCCTCGACCAGCGGTTTCACCCGCTCCATGAATTCAGCGTAGGGGGCGGGGTCGTGGATTTCGACGTCGTAGATGAGATAGGCGGGCATTGGCTTCCTCCGGTTGAATAGTGGAAGCCTAGCAGGTGTCTTGGCGGGTGTCGCGTGGCCGGTGGGCCGCATGAAACGACCCGCAGATTCCCAAGTGCTTTCTGAGCACTAGTTGGGCAATGCTTTGGGCTCCGCCCGTAAACTCGGGAAATGGTCCCCCGGACCATTTCTTTATCCGAGTTTACCCCATAAATCATACTCGCCGGCTTCATCCACTTCGACGGTGACGATTTCACCCACCTTCAGCCCGTCAGTGCCTTCGTCGATGAACAGGTTGCCGTCAATCTCGGGCGCGTCGGCCTTGGTGCGGCAGGTGGCGATGCCGTCTTCGTCGATGTCGTCAATGATCACATCCATGGTCTGGCCAACCTTGGCTTCCAGCTTGGCCTCCGAAATCGCTTGCGCCTTTTGCATGAAGCGTTCCCAGCGGTCCTGCTTGACCTCCTCCGCGACGTGATCGGGCAGGGCGTTTGACCGCGCACCATCGACGTTTTCGTATTTGAAACAGCCCACACGATCCAACTGCGCCTCGTCCATCCAGTCCAGCAGGTGCTGGAACTCGGCCTCAGTCTCACCCGGATAGCCAACGATAAAGGTCGAACGCAGGGTGATGTCGGGGCAGGTGGCGCGCCAAGCGGCGATCTCGTCCAGGGTTTTGGCCCCAGCAGCAGGTCGTGCCATGCGCTTTAACATATCCGGGTGCGAGTGCTGGAATGGGATATCCAGATAGGGCAGCACGGCAGTGTCCGCGTCCGCCATCAGCGGGATCAGCTCGCGGACAAAGGGGTAGGGGTAGACATAGTGCAACCGGATCCACAGATCCTTGGGGTTGCCCAACCGGCCCAGTTCGCGGGTCAGATCGGTGATATGGCTGCGGACCTCATCGCCCTTCCAAGGGTTCAGATCGTGCTTGCGGTCCATGCCATAGGCAGAGGTATCCTGCGAGATCACCAGCAATTCACGCACGCCAGCCGTGACCAGCTTTTCAGCCTCGCGCAGGACCGCATGGGCCGGACGCGACACCAGACGGCCACGCATATCCGGGATGATGCAGAATTTGCAGCGATGATTGCAGCCTTCAGAGATTTTCAGATAGCTGAAGTGGCGCGGGGTCAGCTGCACGCCAGTGGCAGGTAGCAGGTCCACAAACGGGTTTGGATCAGGCGGCACGGCGGCATGCACCGCGTCCAGCACCTGTTCGTATTGGTGCGGGCCGGTAACGGCCAGAATGCGGGGGTGGTGCTCGCGGATGTAATCGGGTTCCGCGCCCAGACACCCCGTCACGATGACCTTGCCGTTCTCCTTCAGCGCCTCGCCAATCGCATCCAGACTTTCGGCCTTGGCACTGTCGAGAAAGCCACAGGTGTTGACGATCACCGCATCCGCACCGGTGTAATCGGGTGAGATACCGTAACCTTCGGCCCGCAACCGGGTCAGAATGCGCTCACTGTCCACCAGCGCTTTGGGACAGCCCAAAGAGACCATGCCCAGCGTCGGCTGGCCTGCGCGCGGGGTTTCCTGCACTTGCAGCTGAGGGGCGAGGTCGGGGCGGAGTTCTGGCGGATTGCTGGATGGGTTCTGGGTCATGTGCGCGCATATATCAGGAATGCCGCAATAGGCAAGAATGACGGGGGTGATATGCGTGCACTAAGCGTGCACCACCCGTGCACCGGGTTGCAGCTATGCGTTACTGCCCGGCTGTAAGACCGGGCAACGCCCGACCCTCCCGTCAAACCGGAGGTTTGCCTTGGGCAAAACGGGGAGGGCGTTTCACGCCCACCCAGGGTCAGGCGCTGCCCTTAGATAGCAGTTGATAGGTCACGGTAATCGCCCTTAACGTGTGGGTGAAGCCATTTGGGATGACGAGACAGATAGATGCGTGATGAAACAGTAGAGGCGCTAACGCCTAAATCTGACCTGAAGCCCGCAAATGAGAACCCCTGGTATGTGCTGATGACACTCGAAGGGGAGCAGGAGGGAGAGGAGATTGATGAAGAGCTTCATAAGAGAAATGTAAAACTTTGGAATTTGTATTCTCAAGTAGTGTCCGGAACGTCGGCAGTTGAAAGAACCAGAAAACACGGTTTAGTGTTTGAAGCGGGAGGAACTCCGGGCGTTGTAACAAGGCAAATTGAGGAACGGTTTCAAGAGCAATGGGAAAAAAGAAATGGCCCAGATGCGCCCGCACAAACAATTCCGAGGCCCCATGATCAAGTTGACTTGAGCGGAACTGATTTTGTGAAGCTGTTTTCAGCAAACAATTTTTATTTTCATTCTGATCTGAATCTTAAAGGATCGAAGTTTCAGAACGATGCCCTGTTCATCAAATGTGGGTTCGCCAAGAAGGTTGATCTGTCAGGAACAGAAGTTGCAGGAAGTGCGCATTTTGCCGACTCCTGTTTTACATCTGACTTTTTGGCTGAAGCATTCAAAGTTGATGGTCGCTTGGTGCTGAACGATGTGGCTGTTGATGGCGATTTGGATCTGAAGAAGGTTTCGGTGACTGGCTCCTCTCTTCTTGAAAAACTAAAGGTCAAAGGTTGTGCTGTTTTTAACCAAGGAAGCTTCGTACAGACATGTATTTTTGATGGGGGTGAATTTACAGACAGTGCAAGTTTTGATTTCACGGTATTCAACGGCAAGACAGATTTTAAACAAGTGACTTTTGGTGGCCCGGCAAGCTTTGTTTGGACCAGGTTTGGAGCAGACACCTCTTTTGCATCGAGTACATTTGAAAAAGATGTGACGTTTCGAATTTCGACATTCATCAAGCGAGCAGACTTTCCAAATGTCCAATTCAAAGGGATCACTGACTTTGCCGAGAGCAAATTTCACACTCCCGGAACAATCAGTATAGCAGGAGTTCGATTCACCGACGCGATCTTCAGCAAGTCAGCATCGTTCCGGGGCACATTGTTTTCGCGCTCATATCCTGAGTTTACAAACACCGACCTCTATCCAGTTACTGACTTCACCGCAGATGCAGCGCATTGGCCCAAGGGTATGACCACCCCAGCAAAGGAGGCGCGTGAAAGTTGCGGGATTATTCGAAACCTGCTTGCCAAGAAGGGTTTGACTGAAGATCAACATTTTTTCTTTCGCCGCGAGATGTATTTTGCATCGCGCCATGAGGAGCCACTTAGGCGTCTTCCCTATCAAGTTTACAGATATTTTTCTGACTATGGCCATTCTATAGCCCGCCCGGTGATAGGGTTGACCATTATCTGGGCCTTTGGGTTTGCGTGTTTCTGGGGCTATCTGGCGAGTTGTTGCGTTCCCTCGCCAACCGAGATCATCGACCACCCAATGGGAACTGCTATGGCACTCAGTTTTTCCAATCTGTTCCCACTATTTGGCTTTGGCCGTACCTTCCTGAGTGAGGTACTGAACGATCTACCAACATCGTTGTCCGTTCTTTCGGGGGTTCAAACCATTTTCAGCCTGCCACTTTTGTTCTTCCTTGGCCTTGGTCTGCGCCAGCGATTCCGGTTGCGGTAGTGGGTAAATCTTTGATTTGGCTTTGGTACCCTAGGTGCAAACGGGCACAGGCATTGCACCCAGGCTCTGACGCGTTAATCTGATGCCAAACAGACGAGGAGACGCGTCATGCGATTGTTATTTCGGATTTTTGTAGCGCTGTGCATGACGGTGATTGTTGTCATTGGCGGCTTGTTGTTGCTGCCGGGGGAAAAGTTTGCCGAACTGGCGGCAGATCAGCTTGAGGCGCAGACAGGGCGCCGGATGCAGGTGCAGGGTGAGGTGGCGTTTTCGGTCTGGCCGGTGCTGGGTATTCGCACCGGGGCAGTGACTCTTTCCAATGCAGACTGGGCTGGCCCTGAACCCATGCTGACGGCCGAGGGCCTGTCGGTTGGCGTCTCAGCGCCCGATCTGTTGGGCGGCGACATCAGGATCACCTCGGTCACAGCAACAGAACCGCATCTGAACCTGGCCACCAATGCCAATGGGCAGGGCAACTGGGTGCTGGCGGGTTCAACTACAACTGCTGATCCGGCTTCCACTGCAGAGACGAGTGCTGCTGCGCAGCCTTTTAGCATTGAAAAACTGGTGCTCAGCGGTGCCAGCGTCACCTATGCGGCGCATGGCGAGGCCCCGGTTGAAATGACAGCAATTGATCTGGATCTGGCCTGGCCGGAGCCCGGTGGCACGGCGGATATGACGCTGACCCTGCATCCGAACGGCACCCCGGTGAAAGTTTTGGCAGAAGTTGGGACATTTGCAGCGTTTCTTGGCGGTCAGGTGTCTTCGGTTGGGGCCACGGTGACCACTGCGGGTGGATTTGCGCGGTTTGATGGCCGCGCCGGGGTCAGTGGTGAGGTGACCGGACGGTTTACCGCCAAGACCGAGGACACTGTTGGACTGATGCGGTCAACTGGCCTGGGTGAGGTCAGTCTCCCACGCGGGTTGGGGCAGGGCGCTGTGATTGGCAGTGATCTGACCTATACTCCAGACGGCCGATTGGCGCTGCGCGACCTGAGCCTGGATCTTGATGGCAATGCCATGACCGGAGCTGTGGATCTGGTCATGGGGAAGGTGCCGCAGTTTACTGCAAAGTTGCAGGCCGAGGCGCTGGATTTGTCGGCACTGGCCGCAGGGGGTGACAGCAGCGGTGGAACCGGGGGGGCAGCGAGTACAAGCAGTGGCTGGTCAGCGGAGCGGATTGACGCTTCAGCCTTGGGGCTGGCCAACGGAACATTGGACCTGTCGCTGGCCAGTCTGGATTTGGGGCAGGTCAAATTAGGGGCGAGTAAGCTCAGCCTGTCGATCGACAACGCGCGGGCTGTCATGCGCTTTCATCCGGCGGCGATTTTTGGCGGCACGGTGCAGGGTCAGTTGGTGGCCAACAACCGCGGTGGGCTGTCGGTTGGCGGTAAGCTGACCTATTCCGGTATCCAGCTGGAACAGGCGCTGGGGCAGTTGGCAGGGTATAATCGGCTGAACGGCGAGGCACTGGGCGAGCTGAATTTTCTTGGGGTCGGCAATTCACAAGATACTATTATGCGATCCTTGAGTGGCGCAGGATGGTTGGAAATTGGCAAGGGGTTCTTCGACGGGTTTGACCTGGAAGGGTTGATGCGGTCCGGCGGCGGCAATGGCGGCAGTACGGTGTTTGATGCGCTGAGTGCCAGTTACACTATGAAAGACGGCAACCTGGACAATCAGGATCTGCTGATTTCGCTAAAAGCCTTGCGGGCAGAGGGCAAAGGACGCATCGGGTTGGGCGCGCAGGATCTGGATTACCTGTTTGTGCCAACAGCACTGGCTGCAAACAGTGGTCAGGGTCTATCGATCCCGCTGCGGATTACTGGCCCTTGGGCTGATCCTAAGATCCGCCCCGACCTGAGCCAGGCGCTGGAGGCTGAGATAGATGGTCTTGAAGAGCAGGCCACAGATCAGCTGCGTCAGAAGTTGAGCGAAGAGCTGGAGGTTGAAATTGCACCAACGCAGGATTTGGAAGAAGCGATTCAGGATGGGCTGGAGCAACGTGCCAAGGACAGTCTATTGCGGCTGTTGCAGGGGAACTAAGAGCGGGTAAGAGCTGGGGCGCTGCCCCAGACCCCGGGATATTTATAGCTAGATGAAACCTGGGATCCGGTCTGGGGGCCTCATGGCGCGGGGATTGAAAACAGCGCGCCATGAGAATGTTCTAGTCAGAAGGTCTGGTCGTAGTCGCCTACCAGAGGTTCGGTGCGGATCACGGCATCGATTTCGGCAAAGATGGCGCGCAGTTCTTCTTCACTTTGCGAACTTTCGCAGACCACCACCAGATTGGGAGTGTTGGAAGAGGCACGCACCAGCCCCCATGAGCCGTTGTCAAGGATGACACGGGCCCCGTTGACTGTAACCACCTCTTTGATGCTGCGGCCAGCCAGGGTTTCGCCAGCTGCGTGTTTCGCAACCAATTTGGCGACCAGACGATCCAGCACATCATATTTTTCGATATCAGCGCAGTAGGGCGACATGGTGGGCATGGCCCATGTTTTGGGCAGTGCCCGACGCAGATCGGACATTTTCATATCCGGGTTGCGATCCATCAGTTTACAGATCTCAACCGCCACCCGCATACCGCAGTCATAACCACGGCCAATGGGTTCTGCCAGAAAGTAATGTCCGGACTTTTCAAAGCCAGCGAGGGCCCCGATTTCTTTGACTCGGCGCTTCATGTGGCTGTGACCGGTTTTCCAGTAATCAGCAGTGACGCCGTTTTTCTTTAGCTCTGGATCAGAGGCAAACAGACCGGTGGATTTCACATCCGCGACAAAGGTGGCGTTGGGGTGCAGCTTGGACAGATCGCGCGCCATGATGACGCCCACTTTGTCGGCAAAGATTTCTTCGCCTTCATCGTCGACCACACCGCAGCGGTCACCGTCGCCATCAAACCCAAGCGCAAAATCTGCGCCCGAGGCTTTGACGCTGTCCGCCATGTCGTGCAGCATTTCCATGGCTTCGGGGTTTGGGTTGTAATGGGGGAAGGTATAGTCCAGCTCGTTATGGCTGGGTACAACTTCGACGCCGATGCGTTCAAACAATTCCGGAGCAAAGGCAGCGGCAGTGCCGTTGCCGGTGGCGCAGACCACCTTGAGCTTACGGGACATTTTGAAATCGCCGACCAGATCATCCAGGTAGGCTTCTTTGACCCCATCGACAAATTCGTAGGATCCACCGGCACGGGCAACACCTTTGCCCTGCAGGACGATTTCGCGCAACTCGCTCATCTCATCTGGGCCGTGGGTCAAGGGGCGTTCAAAGCCCATTTTGACTCCGGTCCAGCCGTTGGGGTTGTGGCTGGCGGTGACCATGGCAACCGCAGGTACATCTAGGTGGAACTGTGAGAAATAGGCCATGGGTGACACCGCTGGACCAATGTCTTTGACGGCGATACCGGCCTGCATCAGACCCAGCATCAGTGCGTTTTTGATGCTGAGCGAATAATCGCGATAATCGTTGGCGACGGCAATGACCGGGTCAATGCCACGCGCAATCATCTGTGTGCCCAGACCAAGACCCAAGGCGGTAATGCCGGGCAGGTTAATCTCATCCGGGTACTTCCAGCGCGCGTCATATTCGCGAAAACCGGTGGGGGTTATCATTGGATCGCGCAGGAAATTCCAGGTGTTGGGCGTCACCGGGGCGGTTGGTTTTGTCATGGAAAAACTCTTATCGCTAAATCAAAAGGTCATTGGATTGGCTTTTGCCAAAGTGTCAAATGCCATCAGGGTTTCAATGAGCTGGGGCATCTGGTCGAGATAAATCATGTTGGGACCATCCGAAGGAGAACGGTCAGGATCTTCATGTGTTTCGATGAAAACTGCACCAACGCCTATGGCAGCTGCGGCACGGGCCATCACTGGCGCAAACTCACGCTGACCACCGGTTGAGCCCCCAAGGCCAGCCGGTTGCTGCACCGCATGGGTGGCATCCATCACAACGGGATAACCGGTGGAGGCCATCTGCGGCAGGGACCGCATATCGGTGACCAGAGTATTATAGCCAAACGAGGTTCCACGCTCGGTCAGCAGAATGCGCTGATTGCCGGTGCTTTCGATCTTGGTGACGATATTGGCCATGTCCCAGGGTGCCAGAAACTGGCCCTTTTTGACATTGATCGCGGCGCTGGTTTCCGCCGCTGCCAGCAATAGGTCGGTCTGACGACATAACAGCGCCGGGATCTGCAGGATGTCACAGACCGCAGCTGTTGGCGCGCATTGATCGGTGGTATGTACATCCGTCAGAACAGGCACACCGATGGCCTTTTTGACGCTGTCCAGCATCGCAAGACCTTCGTCCATGCCGGGTCCACGAACACCGCTGATCGAGGTGCGGTTGGCCTTGTCGTAGGACGCTTTGAACACATACTGTGCCCCGGCGGCGTCGCATGCCTCTTTCATTTTTCCTGCGATCATCTGTGCGTGATCGGCACTTTCCAACTGGCAAGGGCCAGCAATGAGGGTCAGGGGGCGGTCATTGCCGATGGTAAGGTCGGCGATTTGGATATTTTTCATGGCTTAAGATGAGACCTGTTCGCGAAGGATGGAGGCTGTGAGTGAGAACATCAGATAGATACCTGAAAAGATCAGGAAAGCCAAAATCGTATTTTCAAACTTGCGTGGATAGGAGGGTTCCTGGCTGGGAACAGGCTGCACCGCAGTGGTCAGATAGCGCACCTGACGGTTGGCTTCCATGCGGGTTTGTTCAACTTGTTGCAGCGCGGATTGCAACATCAGATCACGGGTGGCGAGATCAGCCTGTGCCATCTGGATCTGCACACTCAGACTGGCCAAGGAATTCTCACCAGCCGAAGCATTGATCATGCGTTGGTTTAAACGATCAATAACGGCTTGCAGCCGGGCGATGTCGGCACGGGTGCCGGCGACTTTTGCCTGGTTTGGGCGGGCATTGTCGAGCAAAGCTGCAAGCTCCAGTTCGTTTTCCTGAACTTGCAATTCAAAGGTGCTGATCTGTGATCGCAGCGACAGAATTACACCTTCAGGGTCTAATACAGCCCCCTTTTGCTGAAGACGCACAAGCGCCTCCTGGGCTCTTCGGCGCTCAAGACCAGCGATTTCCATGCCACGCTCAGCATCTTTCATCTGATTGGAGCGTTTGTTGACAGACAGATTGTTGACCATCTCTTCGGCGTAGTTGATCAGACTTTGGGCGAACTGGGCTGAGACCTCGGGGTCGGCGGCAGAGACCTCCATCCGGACCACACCTTCGGTTGGATCATAGCCAATTTTGACATTGCGCGAATAGGTTTTATAGGCCTCTTCGTTGGTTGGGTTCTCGTTCAACCGTTGCAGGGGGTCGATCCATTCCTGGGTAAAGTGGGACTTGAAACCAACATCTCTGTCCAATCGCAACATGGCCTCTTTGGACTGCAAAAAACTTTGTACTGCGATCGAATCCTGGCTGGTGGCAAACTGGGTGCCGCTCAACAAGCCGCCAAGACCGGCGCCGCCAGCATTGTCAGCCTTCAGAATTAGGAATTCAGATTTGGCGGCGTACATCGGGGTCGCCACTTTGTAGAAGTAGTAGCCAGCAAGAATTGTTGGCAGCATGACGAAAAACGCCAGACGACTAACCAGAAGCAGCAGCTTGCGGCGACGGCGGCTGGCAATGTCGCGCTGGATATCCTGAATTTGGCGATTGCGCCGCTCGCTTGCGCTCAACTCGGTTGATGGCAGGTTGGTTTTGGCTGCCGGCACCGTTTGAGGCAGCTGCACCGCGCCCGGGGCCAATGGCCCGCCAGCAGGTTGGGCGCTGTTCTGTGGCACCACCAATTCAAGCATATTGGCGCGTTTGAACGGGTCGATGCCTTTTTTCCGCAACAGACGTACGGCATCAAAGTCTGAGGTGGCCGGCAAATTGTGTTTCTGCGCGACGCGGCGTGCCATGCGCAATTGGCGCCCCGTCAGCCCTTCTTGGCGAATGGCATCAATATCAGTTTCCGCACCGGTCTCTCGCGCCGAACTAACCTGACCGCTCATTGCGGGTTTTGCAGTTGGCTGTGCAGGTGCCGCAGCGGCACCACCTTTGGGGCCGGGAATAGATTTTGCCCGTGCCGGTTGCTCTGGCGGCTGTGCCGCAGCCTGAGGGGCCGCATCCGCGGACGGGCGAGCGGCGGCTGCCGCTGCGGTAGGTCCGGCGCCGCGGCGGATGCGAAATTTCTTAGCCTTGGGTTTCATAGTCATAGAGCTGTTTCGCTTCTTCCAAGGTTTCAAACATATGCAAATGCCCGTCCAAGAGGACTGCGGCAGAGCGGGCAAATTTTTCCAACGTCTTTGCCTGATGCGAGACGATGATAATGGTGGTGGTCAGCAGCCGCTCTTCCAGTATTGCGCCCGCTTTCTTATTGAATTCAACATCTGTGGTGCCGGGCATGCCTTCATCGATCAGGTAGATATCAAAATCCAGCGCCAGCATCAAAGAGAACGAAAACCGCGCCCGCATACCTGAGGAATAGGTGCCCAGTGGCTGGTCAAAGTACTCACCCAAGCCACAAAGCCAGCGGCAATAGGCTTCGACGTAATCAGGATCCAAGCCATATAGTTTGGCAATAAAGCGAGAGTTTTCAAAGGCCGAAAGCCGATTGACCACGCCGCCCATAAAGCCAAGCGGAAACGACACTTTGCTGGATCGGATGATTTCCCCATCGTCGGGTTTTTCCAATCCGGCCATCATGTTGATCAGGGTTGTCTTGCCAGTGCCGTTTGGTGCAAGCACGCCCAATGACTTGCCCAGTTCCACCTGGAACGAGACTTTGTCCAGGATCACCTTGCGCTGGGTTCCTGTCCAAAAGGACTTGCTGACATTTACAAACTCAAGCATCGATATTCCGGTACTGCCCGATTGGCCCCTGGTCCGGGACTCTTGACACGGTTGTTACTTGGTGACGTGGCACCTTTTCCCTCCATATCAGAGGAGTGTTAACGGCTTACGCGTCGAATTTGGCCATATTATGTCGAATTGTAGCATAGTTTATCAATGGTCTATTAACCTTCTTGGTTGGCCTGAAATTGCGAACGCGTAAATTACTATGGTTATTTCGATGGTTAAACGAAGTTGGGTCTAGCGTCTTATTGTTTCCTGATGGGCAACAATGGATATGTCAAGAGGATGAACAATGGAGAACCTTGGCACGCTAAAGAGAGAGATACGTGCTTGCCGGCTGTGTGCGGATAGGTTTGCGATGACGGCAACGGGCCACTCGCCCCGGCCTATAGTGTGGCTTCGATCCTCGGCGCGCCTCTTGATTGCTGGTCAGGCACCGGGCGCGCGGGTCCAACAAACCGGTCGCCCTTTTACCGATGCCTCTGGTGACCGGTTGCGAGAATGGCTGGGGATCAATGACGCTGAATTTTATGACAAGGACCGCGTCGCGGTGGTGCCGATGGGGTTTTGTTTTCCCGGTTACAACGCCAAGGGGGCTGACCTGCCACCGCCTGCTTTGTGCCGCCGCACCTGGCATGAACGGGTGTTTCAGCACCTGCCACAGGTGTCCTTGACGGTCTTGGTAGGTGCACATGCACTGCACTATCACTTGGGCGGCAAAACACCGGTGAACGATCTAGTGCGTAGCTGGCGGGATCATGCGCCGCAGGTCTTTCCCTTGCCACACCCGTCCTGGCGCAATACCGGATGGTTGAAGAAAAACCCGTGGTTCGAGTCTGAGCTGGTGCCAGAACTGCAAGCTAGGGTGAAAGAGGTGTTGAGATGACTGAGACCACAGCGCTGGACCGCGCCCATGCTGCGATGATCGCCGCGCCGCAAGATGATACAGCGCGACTGCGCTTTTACGAGCGACTAGCGGATTCCGAATTGTTCATGATGCTGAGCAAAGAGGCAGAGGGCGACAATATCTCGCCCGAGATGTTTGAGCTGGCGGATGGTGCGTTTGTACTGGTGTTCGACCGCGAAGAGCGGCTGGCCCAGTTTGCCGACCGGGTGGTGCCCTATGTGGCTCTGTCCGGGCGGGTTGTGGCCCAGATGCTGGCCGGGCAGGGGATTGGGCTGGGGGTGAACCTCGAAGTCGCTCCTTCATCGATCCTGATCCCGGCCGAGGCAGTGGATTGGCTGCATCAAACTTTGGAACATGCGCCAGATCAGGTCGAGGCAGCGCTGACCGAGATTGTGCCTCCGATCGGACTGCCGGAGGTTCTGTTGACTGCGCTGGACGCGAAGCTGGCCAGTGCCGCTGGGCTGGCAACATCGGCGTATCTGGTTGGCGTACGGTATGACGGAGGAGGGCAGGGGCACCTCTTGGGCTTTGTTGATGCCAAGGAGGCAGCGCAATCGGCCCTGGCCAAGGCCGCAGGTGAAGCGTTGACCTTCTCTGGGATCGAGGCTGGAGCGATGGATGTCGGCTTTTTTGCATCGTCTGATCCGATGTCAGCCAAACTGGCTAAGGTCGGTTTGCGGTTTGACCTGCCTCAACCGGAAGAGCCTAAGGTGCATCAACCAAAGATACCGGGAGGAGACCCGGACAATCCGCCACGGCTGAAATAAGTTCATAGGCAAGCCCGGCCTTTCGGCCGGGCAAGATGTTTTATTCCGCTGCTGTTTCCAGCTTGTCTTGTGTGCGGGTGTCGAAATCCGATGCATCGTGGCGTTCGCGCAGCTGAGTATGCAGCTCACCAAAGGCACGGTTCACCATACGGCCCCGGCTGACCGCTGGGCGGGCATCGATGGCTTTAGCCCAGCGTACCACATGGGTATAGCTTTCAACGTCCAGGAATTCGGCCGCGTCATACAAGCGGCCCAGAACCAACTGGCCATACCAGGCCCAGATCGCCATGTCGGCAATGCTGTAGTCACCACCAGCGATGTACTGATGATCCGCCAGTTGGCGATCCAGCACATCCAACTGCCGTTTGGCTTCCATCGCAAAGCGATCAATGGGGTATTCCCATTTCTCAGGCGCATAGGCGTAGAAGTGGCCAAAGCCACCGCCCAGATATGGCGCGCTGCCCATCTGCCAGAACAACCAGCTCATCACTTCGGTCCGCTCAGAGCCCTCTTTGGGCAGGAACGCGCCAAACTTTTCTGCCAGATGCATCATGATCGAGCCGGATTCGAAGACCCGCTGTGGGGCGTCGCCGCTGTGATCCATCAATGCGGGGATCTTGGAGTTCGGATTGACGTCGACAAAACCGGATCCAAACTGGTCGCCTTCGCCGATGTTGATCAGCCAGGCATCATATTCGGCCCCTGTATGGCCGGCAGCCAGCAGCTCTTCCAGCATCACCGTGACCTTGACCCCATTGGGGGTGGCCAGCGAATAGAGCTGCATGGGATGTTTGCCCACGGGCAGGTCTTTGTCCTGGGTGGGGCCTGCCACGGGACGGTTGATCGAGGCAAAACGACCGCCGCTTTCCTGGCTCCATGTCCAGACCTTTGCCGGGGTATAAGAAGTATCACTCATCTGTTGGGCCTTGTTGTTGGAAACACTGTTTAGTCCAGCAATAACGCTTTTGCTGCAAATTGCATTCCCTGACTTAAGGTGCATTCTGAAAATTCCAATGACTGGAAGGTCTGATTGAAACATTTTGCCCTGTTTGTTCACATCCACTCGTGGCGGGACACAGAGACGTGACACCCCCTTCGCATTATGGCTGCAATGCATATTGTGATCAGCAACCCGGCGGGATGCTGGTGAAAATGAACGAATAACATCTTTGAGAGGATGACGTGATGAAGCGTATTTTATTGGCGGCCGCAGCGGTTATCTCCCTTGGTTTGCCAGTCTTTGCGGGGGAGCAGTACATCGATGGTACGGGGTATGCGGTGTCCGGGTATGATGTCGTTGCCTATCGTAGCCTACCGCAGTCGACGGTTGGCACCTCTCAGCCTTCCGGTGTTCCAGGGAAATCCAGCCTCACCGCAGAGCACAATGGCGCTACCTTTGCCTTTGCAACCGAAGCCAATCGCGCAGCGTTTCTAAGCGACCCTGATTACTACGCGCCGCAGTACGATGGCCACTGTGCATATGGGGTGTCCAAAGGTGGCAAGGTGCCGGGCAACCCAAACCTGTGGCGTATTGTCGATGACAAGCTCTACCTGAACATCACCACGGTTGTGAACGGGTTCTGGGAAGAAGACATTCCCGGCAACATCAACCTGGCAGAGGGAAACTGGCCGGGGATCGAGCCCAACAATGCCTCGGGTAACAAGATCCCCAACTTCACCTCTTCTGCGCCTGATTAAGGTCTAGGAACAAAATACCCCAGTGACCATTTCTGGTCATTGGGGCGTTAATCGGATGCTAGGTTTTGTGCCATGTTGCAGAGCATTTCGAACATGATCGAAGCCCCCAAAAATGCCGTCGCACCAGCCGTGTCAAAGGGTGGCGAAACTTCCACCAGATCTGCGCCGACAATATTCACACCGTCCAGCATCCGGGCCACCTGGATGGCCTGAAACGAGTTGGGGCCGCCAACTTCGGGGGTGCCGGTGCCGGGGGCATAAGCTGGATCGACAAAATCGATGTCGTAGGACACGTAGGTTTTGCCGTGACCTGCTATTTCTTTGGCTTCCGCCATTACATCGTCGACGCCACGCGCGTGGAATTCCTCGATGGGAATGATTCGCACGCCGACGTTTTGGGCGAAGTCACGGTCTTCGCTGTCGTAGGTTGTGCCCCGAATACCAATTTGGACAACGCGTTTGGGATCCAGCAACTCCTCTTCGATGGCGCGACGGAATGGGGTTCCGTGGGTATACATCGTGCCCCCAAAATAGCTGTGGAACAGGTCTGTGTGGCTGTCAAAATGGATCATTCCCAATGGGGCGTCCTTTGCAAGTGCGCGCAAAATTGGCAACGAGCACAGATGGTCTCCGCCAGCAGTCATGGGGAGAATGCCTGCCTCGGTGACCTGATCATAAAATGCGGTGATCCGCGCCATACTGTCTTCCAGTCCGGCTGGGTTGGGGGCTACGTCACCCAGATCGGCGCAGTTCACCAGTTCAAACGGGCGGATTTGGGTGGCCCCATTCTGGGCGCGTATCATCGTGGACATGTCCCGCAATTGACGGGGGCCGTGGCGGGGACCGGGCCGGTTTGTTGTGCCCCCGTCCCAGGGTGTGCCGATCAGGCCAATCTGAACGTCTTTGATCCGGGGATCGTCTAGCGATACATGTGGCAACCGCATAAATGTCGGTACGCCGGCAAATCGCGGCAGATCAAATCCCGATACCGGGTGGAAAAATGGATCGCCCATATTGCAATGTCCTTTTGAAGTGTCCGTCCTGGACGTTGCGGTAGTTTGCCAACGATGTCGAAGGAAGCTTGAGCTATTGAGCATTACCAGATGATCCCAGGCAACAAAAAAAACGGCGCCCAAAGGGGCGCCGTTAGATTAGTCAGATATCTGCCAGAGGTTACCGTTTACGGTCGCGGCGGGCACTCATCGGTTGGAAGGCAACGCCAACATGGGCTTCGCAATAGGGTTTGCCCTGCTGAACTGACAAACCGCAGAACCAGAAGTCCTCGGTTGCGGGGTCGCCAACAGGCCACTTACAGGTGCGTTCGGTCAATTCCATCAGAGACAGGCGCTTGGCCTTCTTCTCGATCTCGTTAACCTTGGCCAGTGCCTCTGGGCTGATTTCATTGGCCGAGGGCTGCGGTGGCAGCGGCTGACCAGCTGGAATGATTTGCTTGCGAGCAGGTAGCATCGGCTTGCCATCGGCTGACTTGGCAGCAGGTGGGGTGATTGGACGTGCAGGCTCGGTCTTGGGCTGCACCTTGGGCTTGGGCACAGGTTTCGCCGCGGCTGCGGGTTTCTCCTTAGGTTCAGCAGACTTGGCCCCACCAGTGGAGTTGCGGTTGGATAGGCCCAACCGGTGCACCTTGCCGATCACCGCATTGCGGGTGACCCCGCCCAGTTCTTTGGCGATCTGGCTGGCCGACTGACCCTCGCCCCACATCTTTTTGAGCAGTTCAACGCGCTCGTCTGTCCAGGACATATCTTGCCTTTCCAAGCTAAAAGCGGCCCCAAGAAACCTGCGACCGCCATAGTATTCCGTATCAGTGGCCTATTCTAATCACTGCGCCGCGAGTTACAAGCCATCTTGCACTTGTCGGTGCAATAGGTATGCAGGCCGGACACAGAATTTAGGGGCAGACATGTCAGACACCAGCTATCGTATTGGCCTGGGCGAACGTCGCTTTGGTCGTTTTAACTGGATGGGGCTGCGCACACTGGCCGGTCGAGAGATCACCCGGTTTCTGGTGGTCTGGACCCAGACCCTGCTCGCCCCACTGGTGACTTCTGCGCTGTTTCTGATGATTTTCAATATCGCCATCGGCCCACAGCGCGGTGATGTCATGGGGGTTCCGTTCCTGACTTTTCTGGCACCGGGCATCTTGATGATGACGGTGATCCAGAACGCCTTTGCCAATACCACATCGTCGATTGTTATTACCAAGGTACAAGGCAATATCGTGGATACCCTGATGCCGCCTTTGTCCGGGCTGGAGATCCTGTTGGGATATCTGGCGGGCGGAGTTGCCCGCGGCTTGCTGGTGGCGCTGGGCATTGCACTGGGGCTTGGACTGACGCTGGGTATATGGCCTTCGCATCCCCTTGTCGCGCTGGTGTTTGTCCTTCTGGGCGCGTGTTTTCTGGGCGGGCTTGGGATCGTTGCCGGTGTGTTTGCTGAAAAGTTCGACCAGATGGCAGCGATCACGAATTTTATCGTCACACCTTTGGCGTTTTTGTCCGGCACCTTCTACTCCGTCTCGGCATTGCCACCGGTTCTTAAGACACTTTCTTATCTGAACCCGGTTTTCTATCTGATTGATGGGGTGCGATTCGGCATGATCGGCACTTCAGACAGCTCACCTTGGTTGGGACTGGTAGTCTGCAGTGGCGCAACTTTTGCAGTCTGCCTGCTAGGCTGGGCGATGCTGCGCACGGGTTACCGTCTAAAGGCCTGAACGCGGCGCATTGGTGATCGGTTATTTACAGAGCCTATGTGCCGTGCAATTCTCCGTCGGTCTTACATATGGAAATACCTATGACCTATGAAACCTGGATCGCTTTCGTCCTCGCCAGCGCAATTGTGGTGGTGATCCCCGGCCCAAATATCATACTGACGGTGAATTTTGCACTGCGCAGCGGACGGCGCACCGGTTGGGGAACAGTGACAGGGACAGCATTGGGGGCACTGGTGGCGATGTCTGCGACGCTAATGGGCGCAGGCGCGATCCTTGCAACTTCGGTGACATTGTTCTCAATCCTTAAAATTGCCGGGGCCGCTTATCTGATCTGGATGGCCTATTGCTTGTGGACTGCGCCAGTCGAAGAGGTCGAGGAACCAGGGAGCGTTGCGGGCAGGTCCCTGTGGTCGATTTTTGCCCAGTCTTTTCTCGTCAGTGCGCTGAACCCAAAAGGTCCAGTGTTTTACATGGCGTTTGTACCGCAATTCGTGAACACATCGCTGCCGGTGTTTGAGCAGTTTGCGATTCTCACTGCCACGTTCGTGGGTGTTGCCGCACTTAACGGGATGATGTGGCTGTTCTTTGCGTCCGGGTTGCGGGCGCGATTGCAGAAGCCGCGTGCGCGGCGCGCGGTCAATAGAACGGGCGCATCCTGCATGTTTGCAGCAGGCGTATTTACCGCCAACGCCTCCCGCGTTGGCTGATCCTGACAGGGGCGTTATTGCGGGCTTTTGGGTTTTCGCAACCGCCCCTCTCGCCAGGCAAGAACCGCCGCCCCGGTCAGGATGATACTGGCCCCAAGAATGGTCACAGCATCCGGTACTGCACCAAAGCCAAGAAAATCATAAAGTGTGGCAAAGATCAGCGTTGCATAGCTGAATGGGGCCACAAACGATGCATCGGCACGCGCCATCCCGTTGACAAAGCAGGCCTGGGCACAGGCCATCAACACGCCGATTGCAGCCAGGGCGACCCACTGCCCAACACTTGGCATCTGCCAAACCGGAATGACTGCTGCAGAGGCAATCAGCATGCCAATTGTGTTGTTGATCAACAGGACCTGTAGCGGAGATTCGCGACTGGCCAGCTTTTTGATGAAAATCAGTTCAAATCCCATGATCATCGCCGCCGCAAGGGCCAGCAATGCGGCGGGCTGAAAGCTGTCCGGGGTGGGCCGCAGTAGGATCATCGCACCAAGTAACGCCGTCACGGCTGCCCCCCAGCGCCACGGGCCAACCCTTTCCCCCAGTAAAGGAATGGCCAGCATCATCGCAAAAACCGGGTTCAGGAAAGTGATCGCGGTGGCATCCGCCAGCGGGATATAGGCCACCGAGGCAAACATCAGCGAAACCCCGGCCCAGCCAAACGAGGTTCGCCCGATATGCAAACCCCAATGGGGACGGCTAAAACGGGTCCGCAGCACCATTGCGGCTGTTGAAATCGCCACAAAAGCAAACACAAACCGCCCATGGCTCACTTGCAACGGGTGAAGCGGTTCTCCCAGCGCATCGGTGCCCAGGGCCTTGGCCACCAGCGTGGTGCCGGCAATGAACGTGGTTGCTACCAGAATAAAGGCGGCGGCTAGGGTTGGGTTTTGCTGGCTTGTTTTATGCATAGGGTTGCGATGCGTCAGCCGATCTTGGGATGCAAGAGTTTTTGATCAGCTCGCCAACGAAGCGTTTGAACAGAGGGTTGGAAACTGGTGCGTTCAGTTTCGACGTATTTGCCAAAGTGCTCATCCTGAGTGCACAAAAGGACTTTCCTTCTGGTCTATCCTCCGCTATGGGCTGTTCCTATGATCAAACTTGCACATACCACCCGACGGGCACCTGCACTGCGACGCCGACGCTAATCCGCGTTACGGCTTCTTGATCCATGCGTCCCTAATTGACGCACCTCTCTATCAACATCGTTGACCAACTGCCCATCATACTGCACGTCTTGGGCGTCTATTTTCGAAAAGGATGATCCCGATGATCGCTTCCGTTCTGCCAACCTATAACCGCGCCCCTTTGAACTTTGTCAAAGGCGAAGGCTCCTGGCTGATCGAGGCGGACGGGCGACGTTTTCTGGATCTTGGCGCAGGCATTGCAGTGAACGCTTTGGGTCACGCCCACCCGGCATTGGTTCAGGCCCTGACGGATCAGGCACAAAACCTGTGGCACGTCTCCAACCTCTACCAGATCCCACAGCAACAGGCACTGGCCGACAAACTGGTGGAACATACCTTTGCCGACACCGCATTTTTTACCAACTCCGGCACCGAGGCCTGTGAGTTGGCGGTGAAAATGGCGCGCAAGTATTTCTATGACAAAGGGCAGGAGCAGCGGGTTGAAATCCTTACCTTTGATGGCTCCTTCCATGGTCGTTCAGCTGCCGGGATTTCGGCCGCCGGGTCTGAGAAAATGACCAAGGGCTTTGGTCCTGTCTTGCCAGGTTTTGTACACCTGACATTTGGCGATATGGATGGTGTGACCAATGCGATCACTGACAGCACCGCGGCAATCCTGATCGAACCCATTCAGGGGGAAGGTGGTATTCGCGCGGTTCCCGATGCAGAGTTAAAAACTTTGCGGGCACTTTGTGATGAGCATGGTATCCTGCTGATCCTGGACGAAGTCCAATGTGGCGTTGGCCGGACTGGCAAACTGTTTGCCCATGAATGGGCGGGTATCACCCCGGATATCATGATGGTGGCCAAGGGCATCGGCGGAGGCTTCCCGCTGGGCGCGGTGCTCGCCACCGAAGACGCCGCTTCAGGAATGACTGCGGGCACCCATGGATCGACATATGGCGGGAACCCGCTGGGCTGCGCGGTTGGCTGTGCGGTGATGGATCACGTCACCGACCCCGCTTTTCTGGACGAGGTGAACCGCAAGGCCGGATTGCTGCGGCAAAAGCTTGAAGGTCTGGTCGGCGCCCACCCAGAGGTGTTCGAAAGTGTTCGCGGCTCTGGCCTGATGTTGGGGCTGAAATGTAAGGCTACCAATATCGATGTGGTCAATGCCGGCTATGACAATCAGGTCATAACTGTCCCGGCTGCCGATAACGTCATCCGCCTGCTGCCGCCACTGACTCTCAGTGATGACGACATCACCCAGGCCCTTAATCGCCTCGATCAAGCTGCAACCCAGATTGAAACGGCCTGATCCTCATCTAGCTATAAATATCCCGGGGGTCCGGGGGCAGCGCCCCCGGCCCGGTCTCACAAAAAGCGAAACAGCATGAACCATTTTCTCGACATTCATAAAACCGACCCCTCCGACCTGCGCGGCATGATTGATCAGGCCAGTGTGATGAAACAGGCGCGCCTGGACCGGCCCAAGGCGGCACCGGATGATGACCAGCCGCTGGCGGGCCGCATGGTTGCTCTGATCTTTGAAAAACCGTCAACCCGAACCCGGGTCTCGTTTGACGTTGGCGTACGCCAGATGGGCGGCCAGTCGATGGTGTTGTCGGGCAGTGACATGCAGTTGGGCCACGGTGAAACCATCGCCGACACCGCCCGCGTGCTGTCGCGTTACGTTGACATGATCATGATCCGGACCTTTGACGAAACCGTCCTGATGGAAATGGCTGAATACGCCTCGGTTCCGGTCATCAATGGCTTGACCGACCGCACTCACCCCTGCCAGATCATGGCCGATATCCAAACCTACGAAGAACACCGCGGCTCGATCAAAGGCAAGAAAGTGGTCTGGACAGGGGACGGCAATAACGTCTGCGCATCGTTCCTGCATGCGGCTGGGCAGTTTGGTTTTGACCTGACCTTTACCGGCCCGTCGCAGTTGGACCCTGAGGACGAGTTTATTGGTCTGGCCCGTAACGCCGGATCCAAAATCGTGATCGAGCGTGACGCGCAAAAAGCTGTCGAAGGCGCGGATCTGGTTGTTGCGGACACCTGGGTGTCGATGCATGACAGCCAGTCCTCCAAGGAACGTCGCCACAACATGCTGCGCGGCTATCAGGTTAATGCCGAACTGATGTCCCATGCCAAACCTGACGCGCTGTTCATGCATTGCCTGCCTGCGCACCGCGAGGAAGAGGTCACTTCAGAAGTGATGGATGGCCCACAATCGGTGATCTTTGATGAAGCTGAAAACCGTCTGCACGCCCAAAAGGCGGTCATGCGCTGGTGCCTTGGAGTCTAAGGTAACCCGTTATGAACGCACCTAAATTGCTGCTGCGAGAATTGCCGGGGGACTATGCTGTCTCTCGGCTGGCGGCCGGTAGCGACACGCCCGACTGGGTGAATGGGCCCGGTCTGGTCACGGTGACCAGCGCCGAGGACGAAACCTCGATCCTTTGTCTGCGCGAACGGGTTCCGGCGGATGTTAAACAGTCTGCAGGCTGGACCGCCATTCAGGTCTCCAACCTGTTTGATTTTGATGAACCCGGCGTAGTTGTCGCTGCAACCCGTCCAGTTGCCGAGGCCGGGCTGGGTATCTTTTTTGTTTCGACCTTTGACCGCGACTATCTGCTGGTGCGTCAGGACAGTCTGCACCGGGCAGAGCTGGCGTGGCTGGAGTATGGGCATAGGCTCCAGCGAGGTCAGTTGTTTTTGCGGACCGCAGAGATATCGGACTGCGATGCGATTGCTGCGTTTCACCTGCGGATCTGGCGGCAGACTTACGGTGCGATTGCGCCCGCTGCTGCGGTTGAAGCGCTGAATTTTGACCGCCGACAAGAGCAGTGGCGTGTCAAACTGTCTGGAAATCGCGAGCAGTCTGTCACTTTGCTGGCAGAAGATGAGCAGGGTCAGATTATGGGCCTTTGCGATCTCACAGGCTCCGCGATCTCTGGATTTGAGGATGCGCTCGAAATTACACATCTGTATCTGGATGAGAAATTGCGCGGGCAGGGGGGTGGGCGATACTTTCTGAACTTGGCGCAGCACATTGCGCAAAGGTTTAAGAAGCCAGCCGTGGTGCTGGAGGTGGTCCGCGAGAATACGGCTGCGCTCGATTTTTACCGCGCGTGTGACGGTGATCCCGTGGCTGAGCAAACCTATCGCGGGCCTCTGTGGCCGTCGGAAAATGTGATTATACGCTGGTCTTCAGATCTCTGACCTGTACTCATTGCGTTTGGTATTCAGAACGCGAGAAATGACATGGACCAGACAACTGCTCTTTTGATTGTCGATATGCAGATGGAAATGACCTTCCGAACAGAGGCAGGTCGTCCACGCGCAACCCCACAGGCCGAAGACCGTGTCACGGATCTGGTGGCAGGGTTTCGCAGTGCAGGACTGCCAGTTCTACATGTCCACCACGATGCCCCTCAGCCGGAAAGCCCCTTCCGCCGGGATGCCCCCGGCGGCGCGCCAATGCCTTGTGCCGCGCCCATGGGGGATGAGCCTGTATTTTGGAAAACAGGCTCATCCGGGTTTGTTGACACCGGGTTAGAGGATCATCTGCGCAAAAACGGCATTACCCGATTGGTAATTGTTGGCGGTGTCGCGGCATTCTGCGTCAATTCAACCGCACGGTCCGCGGCCAACCTGGGGTTTGAGGTGCTGGTCCCCGAAGATGCGCTGATCGCTTTTGCACTGCCATCGCGGCACGGCGGCGACATTGATGCAGATGTGGCTCTGGAGGTGATACTGTCGGCCCTGCATGCTGGATTTGGCAAGGTGTTGCCAACACAAGAGGTGTTGGACCAGCTGCCAACGGACTAGACCAGTGACATGAGTTGAGAAATACAAAGCCCCGCACCTGTGTTGCGGGGCTTTGTGATTGGGTCAGCCAACCATGGTGATCAGCAGCAGATAGATCACAGCAGACATGACCGCTGCCGCAGGAACTGTGATCACCCAGGCGGCGATAATAGTCATGAAATGGCTGCGGCGCACCAGTTTGCGGCGGCGGCGTTCTTCAGGGGCCAAAGCTTTCTTCTTGGGATGTGCCAAGGCAGATTTGCGCAGACGGCGCTCCATGTGCCATTCCCGGAAAAAGCCAACCCCAAACACCGCACCCACAGCAATGTGGGTCGAGGAGACCGGCAGGCCGAGCCAGCTGGCCACAATCACGGTGATGGCAGCCGACAGGGATACACAAAAAGCGCGCATCGGGTTGAGCTTGGTAATCTGGCTTCCAACCATACGGATCAGCTTGGGCCCAAACAGGAACAGACCAAACGAGATACCAAAGGCACCAATCACCATGACCCAGGTTGGAATGGCCACCTTGGCGGCAAAGTCGCCAAACTCAGAAGCATGTACAATAGCCGCAAGCGGTCCCACAGCATTGGCTACATCGTTGGCACCGTGCGCAAATGAGAGCAGCGCGGCAGAAATTACCAGCGGAATGCGGAACAGGATTTTCAGGGATTTGTTACGGTTTTCCAGACCTTCGGATTGCTTGCTGATCAGCGGTTTGGTGATCGCCCAGCAGGCGGTCCCCAGAACCAAACCAATCAATAATGCGGTCTGAAGGTCGATCTTGATGATCCGTTTGAGCCCCTTAACGGCAAGGTAAGAGGCAAATGCCCCGGCCATGATGCCCACCAGGATAGGAACCCAGCGGCGGGCGGCAGCAATCTTGTCTTCTTTGTAGATGACCTGCGCCTTGATCAGCGCCAGGAAGGCGGCCGCGATAACACCACCCAAAACGGGAGAGATCACCCAGCTGGCGGCAATCTTGCTCATCGTGCCCCAGCTCACAGCGGAAAGGCCGGCGGCAGCGATTCCAGCGCCCATCACGCCACCAACAACCGAATGGGTGGTAGAGACAGGGGCGCCAACCCAAGTGGCCAGATTGACCCAGAGCGCCGAAGAAATCAGCGCCGCCATCATCGCCCAGATAAAGATATCTGTTGAAGCCATCACCTGCGGATCAATGATCCCTTTGGAGATGGTTGAAACAACATCACCACCGGCCAGCAGGGCACCGGCACTTTCAGCAATGGCGGCGATCAGAATGGCGCCACCCATGGTCAGCGCATTTGCACCTACCGCTGGCCCCATGTTGTTGGCGACGTCGTTGGCGCCGATGTTGACGGCCATATAGGCGCCAAAAGCAGCGGCTGCGACCACCACAAAGTTAACAGGTGTGGTGCCCAGCAAGACGGCTGCGGCCAAGCCGGCCAAAACGATAAACACCAGCGCAATGCCTGATCCAACCATAGGCCGCGCGACATAGCTGGTCGCATTTTCCAGCTGCGCGATCCTGTTCAGATCTTTGTCGAGTGTTTTCCATTGTCTGCGTTGAGGGTCGTCGCTCATGGTATCAGTCCCGAATCCAGTGATCGGAAACGCGCCTAGCCCTCCCTTGGATTCGGTGCAAGGGATTTGTCGCAAATAGTTCGTAAGACTGTTACAGTTGGCGTAGCAAATCTCGCAACTGTGGCTCATGTACCAGATTGGCGGCGTCTTCGACCGGGACCCATTGGCGCTTGCGTTGTTTACGCTCGGGATAGGATTTGGACAGTTTGGTCACCTGAGCAATATAAACCAGTGTCTCTACCGTTTCGACCCGGCCCCGCCCTCGGTTTTTTTGATAGTCATAGTGCCCGATCGGTTCGCCTTCGATCTCGGCTTTTTTGACCCCGGCCTCTTCCCAGGCTTCTTGCAGAGCGGATTGGGCGCCGTCTTTGCCCTGGATCGGCCAGCCTTTGGGGAGGATCCAGCGGCCGGTGCCACGGCTGGTGATCATCAGCACATCGGTGCCGTCGTCTGTCTTGCGGTAGCACAGGGCTGCTACCTGTAGGCGCTTTGGCCTAAAGATCATGGGCCTGAGAATCTCTTCCCAGGCACGGGTTAACGCGCGCGTCATAACTGCTCGGTGCCTTTGCGGCTTGCCTCAGTGTGATATTTGGATGTCGCACATATAGGCCTAGCCTGTCTTGGTTACAATGCGGGCTGGGGATAACAGTTCAAAGTGCGGTATTTTTGACGATCCCAATCTTGTGCTGTGAATGGATTGACAATTCCACTGCGCTAAGGCGCCATGCGCCAGTGAAGAAACTGGCCTAGGAGAGTTCGATGAAATCTGCACTGATCACCGGTGGTGCGCGCGGCATTGGTTTTGCCACAGCCAAAGAGCTGATGGCTGAAGGCTGGCAGGTCGCAATTCTGGACCGCGACAGCGCTGAGTTGGCAGAGGCGCTGACTAAACTGCCCGGTGCTCTCGGAATTGATGCGGATGTCTCAGACCCGGCAGATACAGATCGCGTTCTGGCTGAGGTAACCGAAGCCTTTGGTCGTCTGGACGGGCTGGTCAACAACGCAGGTGTGGCGGATTTTGGCCCCATCCGGGACACAACGTTTGAGCGCTGGCAGCGGGTGATGCAAACCAATCTGGATGGCCCATTCTTGATGACACAGGCCTTTACCAGCTTGCTGGCGGAAAGTGGTGGCGGGGCGGTGGTGAATATCACCTCGATTTCCGGGTTGCGCGCCAGCACACTGCGGGTGGCCTATGGCACCTCTAAGGCGGCCTTGGCACAGCTGACGCTGCAACAGGCTGCTGAGCTGGGCGAACTGGGCATCCGGGTGAATGCGGTGGCTCCGGGGCCTGTGGCCACCAAACTGGCAATGGCAGTGCACTCGCCTGAAATTATTGCCGCGTATCACGACGCGTTGCCTTTGAACCGCTATGGCAAGGAAGAAGAAATCGCCGCGGCCATAACATTTCTGCTGTCGGATAAGGCCAGTTTTATCACCGGCCAAATCTTGGCGGCTGATGGCGGGTTTGAGGCTGTGGGGATTGGATTGCCTGCGCTGAGAGCCTCAAACACAGCGGACTGACAGACTTGGCCCGTTCTTAAGGCAGGCGATGCCGCATTGCTCATCACTTTGGCAGGGGGTGTTGTTGGGGAAATGATGGGGGCAGCGCGCCGGGGAGGGATTAAACGCGCCGCCCCACTTCAGGCTCAAATGCCTGATGCCCCTATTGCCCGAGATCATCTCGGGTAAAGAGGAAGGGGGTGAAAAGAGGTGCTACTCGATGCCTGTCAAGTCTGCCTATATTCAGTGTTCTTAGGGTCGTGTTTTTGTTTTTGGTCTTGTTTTTGTTCTTGTGCATTTAAGATACATTTTAGATGCCTCCGTGGATATGAGCATTGACGCCAAAATTTTCATAAATGCCGCCAATGTGGCGGGTAGAGTGGCAGATCCACCATTTTTGCCGCCAAAACCACCAGATTGGACGCCGATTCGCTGCATTTTGTCGTGGCTATTTAGGTCGCCGCTTTGCTCGCAGGGTTGGATCTGCCTGTGTGGGGTCTTCTGGCCAAGGATGTCTGGGATATTGTGCCCGCATATCCTTGCGCACGTCTGCATAAGATCCGGTCCAAAATCCGGGTAGGTCTCGGGTGATCTGGATGGGGCGACGGGCAGGGGACAGCAAAGTTATTTTCAAGGGCACACCACCACTGGCCGGATGCCGGGTGACGCCAAACAATTCCTGTATCCGCACCTCGATCTCGGGGCCGGTCTCGGCATAGGTGATCGGTATCCGGTTGCCCAGTGGGCTGGTGAAGTGGCTGGCGGCCTCGCGGTCCAGCAGTTGGGTTTGGTTCCAGTCCAGCGCCGCACGCAGGGCAGGCAGCAGGTCGAACCGCTTCCAGTCCTCTGCGGTTTTTATCCCGGTCAGCATCGGCAGCAGCCAGTCACCTATAGTGTCGGTGAGCCCCTGAATTGAGAAATCAGGCAGGCCGTGACCTTCGGCGCGCACCAGCTCAACCCGCGCCGCCAACCGTGCCGCCGCTCCGGTCAGGCGTAACCCTAGGTCACGCACCCCGTCCAGCATCGCCTCTGCCACCGCTTCGGGCGGGACATCTTTCCAGACCTGATCATCCAGGACTATGGCGCCAAACCGCTCTTGTTTGCGCGATACCACCCGCCGGTCACGTTTGGACCATTCACAGATATCCTGCCAAACGATCTGATCCTTGAACAGGGTACGGATCTCGCTTTGTGAGATCTGTGCCGCCATCCGCACCCGCGCTTCGCGCAGGTTACCGTCACTGTCCAGCGTCACAATGAAGGGCGCCGCTGCCAGGGTATCGCTGTCATCCAGCACCACGCCCTTACCGCCGGAGAGGACATAGCGCGGCGTGTCCCCCTTGCGACGCTGCCCGATACGGTCGGGATAAGCGAGCGCGGCCATGGCAGCAGGGGACAACGGGGCATCAAGTTTTGGCTGTTTCGTGCCCTGCTGCCGCAGACGGCGGCTCTCCGCTTTGATCCTTTCAATCACCGGCAGGTTCACCTGATAGGGGCGTTTCCGCATGAACCCCTTGGGGTCCTGCATGGCCTGCATCCGCAGCAAGAGGTCACTTGGTGCACCGCGCAAGGGATCGCGTTCGGCCATCAATGCTGCCAGTTGCACCGCGTCTTGACCGCCGGTGACCAGCATATGCCCCAGTCGCGGGTGGAGCGGCAGGGTCGCCAGAGCCTTGCCGTGCACGGTGATCCGACCATGATCATCCAGGGCACCGAGCATCCGCAACAGGGCCTGGGCCTCAGTCATCGCCCCCTCGGGCGGTGGGGTCAGGAAGGACAAATCGTTTGTGGCGGCGCCCCATAGGGCCAGTTCCAGCGCCAGCCCTGTCAGATCTGCAGCTTCTATCTCGGCTGGTGGATAGGCCATCAGCGCGCCTTCTTCGCCCTTGGTCCACAGCCGATAACAGATACCCTCTGCCACCCGTCCAGCCCGGCCTCGCCGCTGGGTGGCTTCGGCCCGTGTTACCTTTTCGGTGATCAATCGCGACATGCCGGAACCGGGATCAAACCGGGCCCGGCGCGCCTGACCCATATCGACCACCACGCGAATGTCCTGAATGGTCAGTGATGTCTCAGCAATGGACGTCGCCAGCACAACTTTGCGGCCGGATTTGACGGGTGCGATGGCGGCGCGTTGTTCGGCAAAGGGCAGGGCGCCGAACAAGGGTCGCACGACACAGGTTTCTGGCAGCTTTGCCGTTAGTGCCGAGGCTGCTCGGCGGATCTCCCCTTCGCCGGGGAGAAACACCAGGATACCCCCCCCTGTGTCACGCGTGTCTTTTTCGGCCTGTTGCACCAGATCCACCAGCGCATCCAGTCGCTGTGTTCGCGCGGCGGCCCCGCGTGATGGCCCACGAGGCCCCTGTGTCGCAATGGGTCGGTCAAGCCAGCGTGTTTCCACATCATAGCTGCGTCCCTCAGACGTAACCATTGGGGCCTGCATCAACTCGGCCACGGGACCCGCATCCAGTGTCGCAGACATCGCCATCAGGATCAGATCGTCGCGCAGGGCCTCTGCCACTTCCAGACAGAGAGCCAAGCCAAAGTCGGCGTTCAGCGACCGTTCGTGGAATTCATCAAAGATCACCGCGCCGATGCCCGGCAGGTCTGGATCTGACTGTAACATCCGGGTCAGGATGCCCTCGGTGACCACTTCGATGCGGGTGGTCTTGGACACCTTGGATTCGCCGCGCACCCGGTAGCCAACCGTGTCGCCAACCCGTTCACCCAATGTCTCGGCCATTCGTTCAGCTGCGGCACGCGCGGCCAGACGGCGCGGTTCCAGCATTACGATGCGGCCCTTGCACAGGTTGGCCTCCAGCATCGCCAATGGCACACGGGTGGTTTTGCCCGCACCGGGGGGCGCTTGCAGAACGGCCCGGCCATCGGCGCGCAGGGCATCAATCAATTCGGGCAGGACGGCATCAATGGGAAGTTTTGTCATGGCGCTGTTATCGCCAATGACTGCACTAAGGTCTAGCCACTGGACAAGCTGCACTCAGCTGCGTCAAGTAAGCGAGACCAAACCAAGGGGGCAGGCATGGATATTGCCGAGCTAAGCACAAAGATCCTGAGCAGCGACCGACGCGCACTGGCCCGCGCCATTACGCTGGTGGAAAGTGGCCGTGCCGATCACCGGGCGCAGGCAACCGAGCTGCTGGATCTTCTGGCCCAACATAAACGACAGGCGCTACGCATTGGCCTGTCCGGCACGCCCGGTGTTGGCAAATCCACCTTCATCGAGAGTTTTGGCCTGATGCTCACCGAACAGGGGCTGCGGGTTGCGGTGCTTGCAGTTGATCCAAGTTCGGCGCGTTCGGGAGGATCGATTCTTGGGGACAAGACCCGGATGGAGCGACTGTCACGTGACCCTAATGCTTTTATCCGGCCTTCGCCCAGTCAGACCAATCTTGGTGGTGTGGCACGGCGGTCCCGTGAAGCTGTGGCGCTGTGTGAAGCTGCGGGCTACGATGTGGTGCTGATCGAAACGGTTGGGGTTGGTCAATCCGAAACCGTGGTAAGCGAAATATCTGATTTGTTCTTGCTGTTGCTGGCCCCGGCTGGTGGGGATGAATTGCAGGGGGTCAAACGCGGCATCATGGAAATTGCCGATGTGATTCTGGTCAACAAGGCAGATGGAGAGCTGAAGTCCGCCGCCAGCCGCACATGTGCTGACTATTCCGGCGCGCTGCGACTGCTGCGCAAACGACCGCAGGATCCAGCAGGTTTCCCCAAAGCACTGATGGTGTCTGCGCTGGAAGATCAGGGGCTATCCATTGCCTGGGACGAGTTGCAGCAACTGGATGCCTGGCGCCGCGAACATGGGCATTGGCAGCAACGTCGCGCAGAACAGGCCCAATACTGGTTTCACGAAGAACTGCGACAGGCGGTCTTGTCCCAATTGAATAGTGCTGAAGCGCAAGGTGAGATCAATCAGCTTGCGCAACAGGTTGCCAGTGGAGAGGTGTCTTCGGTCAAAGCGGCGGGCCTTGCCTTGGCCCGCCTGAACATTACCACCGGGTGAAGGGGGGGCGACCTGTTTCATTGAACAGGCCAATGTCCTTTTGAATATGGCTGGACAAATCGCGTAGCGATGAACGTGCTTGCAACTGCCTGACCAACTGATCGCGGCGCTTTTGGGGCCAGCGCAGTTTCAGGCCTGTCCAAAGTGATCTTTGTGGCTGGTGCTCAATACAATGCGTGGTCATAGCGCTTTCCTTTCATCTCTTACATTGGCTAAATGGGGATGAGGTGCCGGAATGACCAATTGAATTGCCATGGGGAGGCATAAGGAGATTTTATGCCAGATCAGCGACCTCTTCCACCGTTGACCGCCGTGCGCGCATTTGAAGCCGCGGCGCGCTTTGGCAGTTTTACCCGCGCAGCTGAAGAGTTGGGGATGACTCAGGCCGCTGTGAGCTATCAGATTAAACAGTTGGAAGATCGCGCTGGGGTGCCCTTGTTTCGCCGCCAGCCACGCGGCGTGCAACTGACGCCAGACGGGGCGCAATTGGCGGCCCGCGCCGGAGAGGCGCTTGAGATCCTGCGTGAGGCCTTTGCTGAACTGCGCCAGACGACCGAGGACACTTTGGTGATTTCTGTTATTGCCGCTTTTGCAGCCAGTGTTCTGGGGCCAAGGTTGTGGCAGTTTCAGGCCGAGAACCCGGATATCGCCACCCGGATCGATATCAATCAAAAACCGGTCAATCTGGAGGCCGGTGAGGCGAGCGTTGCCATCCGCATTGGTGATGGCAATTGGGAGGGCATGCGAGCGGACCATTTGATGCGGCCTGAGATTACGCCGATGATCAGCCCGGCCTACATTGAACGTCACGGGCCGTTGACCTGTCTTGAGGATCTGTTGACAGCTCCGCGCGTGGTTGCAGGGCATCCTGCATGGGATCGCTGGTTTGAAGCGGCCGGGCTGACACCGCCGTGTACCAAGAACCTGCGTGATAAAACCATGGGGTCGCAAATTTTTGAGGTTCAGGCCGCCAAGGCCGGGCAGGGGGTAACCCTGCTGACCCCAACCTATTACCGCCGGGAACTGGCCAATGGGGAATTGATACAACCCTTTGATATCGTGGTTGAGAGTGGACGCCCGGTGTGGCTGGTCTATGCTGAGCGTAGGCGGAAATCTCCTGCGATCCGTGCGTTTCGGAAATGGCTGTTAGCAGAAATGCAAACACTAGTGGTCGCAGGGTGACCTGACTCGCTTGACGCCCGTTTTGATTCCGCGTATGAGCAGCCAACGAAATTCTGAGTGCGGCTTAGGCGGCGCTCTCTTACATTGACGGGGTCTGCTTCCCCGTGACGAAAATGAGGATAATGCCATGTCGCGCCGTTGCGAATTGACCGGAAAAGGCCCGATGACGGGCAATAACGTAAGCCACGCCAAAAACCGCACACGCCGTCGGTTTTTGCCAAACCTGAACGACGTAACCCTGCAGTCCGAGACTCTGGGCCGCGGCGTTAAGCTGAAGATTTCGGCTGCTGCTCTGCGCACCGTTGATCACCGTGGTGGTCTGGACGCATTCTTGGCAAAAGCCAAAGACGACGAGCTGTCAACAGGCGCGTTGAAAGTGAAGAAAGAGATCGCCAAGGCAACTGTAGCTGCTCAGGCCTGATCCCTTCACCGGGTCTAAAAATTTGCACCCTGTACGAGTGATCGTGCAGGGTGTTGTTGTTTGTTGTGCCAGCACAAACTGCGACTGTTTTGCGACTTGCAGATTGACCAAACCCCGGCCTATCTTGCGGCAATGAGACATCTTATCCGTTCATACCTGACCCTGTTTCTGGTCTTTGCGATCACCCTGACCGCCCATAGCGCTGGCGCTGCGGCGGGGATGCGTGATGCGACCGGTCAGATGGTGATCTGTTCAGGCAATGGACCGGTGGTGATCTATGTGGACGCGGATGGTCAGCCCACGCGGGCGCCACATGACTGTCCTGATTGCATTTCTGCGGCGCTGGATGTGGTGTTGCCAGTGCAACACGCAGAGCATGCCACCCCCGAGCCAATGCGCCGGGCTGAGTTTCTTGTAGCGATACGTCTCCAGTCTCGGATGCCACTGCAGGCCGGTGCGCGTTCACCGCCGGTTGGGTCCTGAACCTACACAAACTCAAACTAAGAAATCAAAATCAGACTAAAGGAGAGACGACTATGTCTTTCAAATCCGTAGTTATTGCTGCCGCTGCATCCCTGACTCTGGCTGGAGCAGCCTTTGCCGATATGTCCAAGATCATGGTGGAAGATGCTTATGCGCGGGCTTCTAACAAGATGGCAGGTGCGGCCTTTATGGCTGTTGCCAACCACACAGGTGAGGATGACCGCCTGATCGCAGTCAGCAGCGATATCGCCAAGCGCACCGAGCTGCACACCCATAAGGACATGGGCGATGGCGTCATGAAGATGATGCATGTCGAGGAAGGCTTTGCCATTCCAGCAGGCGAGACACATATGCTGCAACGTGGTGGTGACCACGTGATGTTTATGGGTCTGACCCAGGAGCTGAAGCAGGGTGACACAGTTACGCTGACTCTGACCTTTGAAAAGGCCGGCGATGTGGTTGTTGAAGTCCCAGTCGATCTGGAGCGCAAGGCGAGCCATGGTGGGATGGATCATACCAAACACAGCAACTAAGCAAACGGGGCGCGGCGTCCGACGGCGCTGCCGCCCTCCTTCGCGCCCGGCCAGCCCTTTGGGGCTGGCTTTGACGTTTCAGGGCTGGCCGATCACCTCATTGACCCATTGAGGGACAATCACGGTGGCAGGGCCAAAACGTGTTTCGGCAAAGCTCGAAACCAGTGACGAAGGCTCCAGATTAAGCTCAACCGTGTGAGCGCCCGCCGCCTGAGCTTCGTGGACAAATGCCGCTGCCGGATAGACCTGTGATGAGGTTCCAATGGAAGCAAACAGATCCGCACCGGCGAGGTGGGCATAGATCTGCTCCATGTCATAAGGCATTTCGCCAAACCAAACGATATCAGGACGTGCTGCAGGCCTCTGACAAGACGGGCAGAGTGTGCGCCGGTGCATGTCCTCAGCTGCGTGCCAGCGGTGGCTGCAAGCCGCACAAAGGGCGCTGTCCAGAACACCATGCATATGCCAGACTTTAGAGGCGCCACCTTTCTCGTGAAGCCCATCAACGTTTTGCGTGATGATCACAACCTCGCCGGGGTGTTGGGCCTGCAACTGTGCCAGTGCCATATGTGCGGCATTGGGCTGCGCCGCCGAGGACTGCTGCCTGCGGGCGTTATAGAAGGCATGAACAAGATCGGGATTGCGGGCAAACCCTTCGGGTGTTGCGACATCTTCAATCCGGTGTTGCGCCCAGAGCCCATTCTCATCTCGAAACGTGCCCAAGCCACTTTCAGCTGAGATCCCGGCTCCGGTGAGGATAACGATTTTGCTCAATTCAACACTCCCAGGGCCAAGGCCTTTGCGGCTTCATAACTCGGTTTTCCCGTGAAGAAATCGAGGGTGCCATGCTCGTCTTCTTTATAATGATCGGCATGAAATAACCGCCCGGAACCTTCATGCATCATTGTGGTAATCGCATAAGAGCCAATGGAAATCACTTCGCGAAAGCAGGTGCCATCATCAAGCAGGAACATATAGGCCTTTGCAAAGTCTCCGACTATGGGTGACAATTCATATGCAAGAATGTCTCCATTAGAGTGTGGAAGAACTTCTTTCAGGGTGATTTTCTGCTCATAGGGGGCAAGGTAGCCAGCCCAGGTTTTCATTGTGCAGTCTGTTTCGTAGGGGGATGGCGCAGTGTCTGCCCAGAGCGGACTGGCCGACATGATTAACAGGGCTATAGCAAACCCCTGCAAGCCGTTGTTAGATAACTTCACATCAGCGCCTTTCCACAACTCACACAGGACACCTCTCTACCATGCCTCAGAAAATTCTGTTTGTCTGTCTTGGTAACATCTGCCGCTCGCCTGCAGCTGAGGGTGTGTTTCGCGATCTTGCGCCGGAGTTCACGACGGACAGTGCTGGCACATCAGACTGGCATGTGGGGGAGCCACCATATGGGGCCATGCAAACTGCGCTGCGGGGGCGTGGGGTCGATATCTCTGACCTTCGGGCCCGGCAATTCACCCCATCTGACTATGATCGTTTTGATCTGATCATCGTGATGGATACTGACAATCACTTCAAAGTCGAGACACTGCGCCCAACAGGGTGTCAGACGCCAGTGCGGTTGTTCACAGACTACGCCGCTGCGACGCAGGCGGATCATGTGCCCGATCCCTATTACACCCGAGATTTTGACGGCTGTTTGGATTTGATTGCCCAGTGCGCCACTGGATTGAAGCAGGCACTCGACGCGCCTGACTGATCTTTCGTCGGAGCCAGCGAGAGGGGCAGAGATTTACTCTTCCATCACCTGCAACTGTCCGGCCAGCCAGGGTAACTGGCTGACCGCAGGCCCAATGACCTGACTTTGTAACAGGTGGCGCATGGTTTGCGCGACGTCGCGTGGCACCCGGTCGGCCCAATCGGCGGCGGCGAACAGGGAAATGTCGCGTGAAAACGCCCCGAAAGGTAAAGGAAAAGCATCAATCTGATCGTGGAACCGGCCCGCCCGCATATAGCCAAGTGGCGTGGTCACGGACCAGCCAATCCGCCGTGCAACCATCGCCATAAGGGCCAAATGAGAACCGATTTCAAAGCGCTCTTCGAATTCCAATTTCTGCTGCGCCAGATGGGCTTCGATTTGTTGTGAAATCAGTTGCTCGTGATCATACCGGAGCAGGGGCAACTGTCTTAGTAATTCTTCCTGAGTGCTGGGATCGGTCAGGAACCCTTTGGGGGCCACCAGAATGAAAGGGTCGCGTACCAGAGGGTATTCCACAATGTCTTCGCGCTGTTCACCGGTGCTGGCTGCCACCGCAATGTGCAAATCCCGCGCGGCCATTGCCCGGCTGATGTCATGGCTGGAGGCAGTGATCATCTTGAAACGGCATTGGGTCAGGCTATCGGCTAGAATGGTAACCAGACGAGGGGTGAGATCATTGTCAAAATCGTCGATCAGGCCAATCGACAAGGTCGACAGGTGGGTCAGATCCATCACCGTCAATTCGCTTTGCGCCAGACGCAGCTCGGACAAGACGACTTCGGTTCGGTTCAGGAAATTGCGGCCCGCAGCGGTCACCAGCATTGGGCGGCGACTGTGATCAACCAGGTCAGACCCCAGTGCCTTTTCCAGATTGCGCAGCTGTTGGCTCACGGCTGGCTGGCTTAGTCCGGTCAGTTCAGCGGCCTGCGCGACTGACCCCGTTTTGGCCAGGGCTTCAAACACCTCGAGCCCCCGAAGGGTTACCCCTTTCATCAGCATTTGCACGCTCCCCATTTTTTTGTTCTGCCTTTTGTGAATATGCGGGGTACTAGGGTCAAGAGCGAAAACCGGAAGGCGGGAATGTCGAGGTGGCGGAACAACTTAAAAGTCATTAAAATTGTAAGTAATTGTTGAGGCTGATTTCCCTTGCGTCACACGTTCTGAAGTGACGCCAGAGGTCTGGAGGTGGTTTGGGATGGTCTAGGCAGCGCGTTGATCAGCTGCAAGTGCGGGCTGCGCGCTCTCCAAAGGCTTTGTAGCGCAGCCAAAGACGCTCATCGCTGCGGTTGTCGGATTGCCGGATCACCTGGGCCTGATGTGGATCATCAAACCACTTGGCAACAGTGCGCTGTTCTGAGTTAGAGAGGCTGGCTTTGGCGACCTTGCCAATGCACCGACACAGCGACGGCGATGACGCCGAGCGGTCGGATTGGCGGCAAGCGCGCTCAACGGTGCTCGCCTGAACAGGCGCGGAAGGTACAATAAAAAGTGGCCCTGCACAGAGCAGGGGGATCAGCAGCAGCTTCATAGTCGACGTCCTCGGGCCAGATAAGCGAGTCTTGGTGCTCGCGTTTTGGGCACTATGACGAAAGCGAGGGTTTGTTGCAATCATGGTAAATGCAGCAAAAGCTTTGGGCAGGAATCTGCCGGGCCCAAGTTGTTTGAGCCGTATTGAGCCAAAATATCAGCTGTGACCCGAGGACAGTACCGTCAGGACTGATTAGGCCCGCGCAGCGCACGAATGGCTTGCCGGATGGCTTTCCAGTCCTGAACCTTGTCACTGTTACCCGCGGCTTCACATTCTTGCATCTTATGAGCCGCTTCTGCTTCTGCCTTGTCGCCATGCGCGCTGTACAGTGCACGAGCAAATTCTGCGGTTTGGACGGCATTCATAGGGGGATCCTTCTGCGGTTAGCACCTGTCTGTTCGCGCGTCTGGAGAGGGTAGTATACACGAAATTGCGGTTTGATGCATGGGGCGGAGGGGCAGGCAGAGCGATTTTTCACCTGTGTTTGGCTGATGCCTTTGACCGGCGGCACCGCCGGTCAGCGCCCGACCCTCCCCACGGGAGGGCGCTTTGCACCCACCCGGGGTCAGGCGCTGACCTTTGATCGTCAGATAATGCCAAGTATACGAAGGCCAATTTGAGCCAGACTGTAAAGCAAACCGAGGACTGTGTATCCTAGGTGGGCAAGTCGCGCAGTTTTGATTTCTTTGCTATCAAAAATCTGTGCCCCTTTTTCAGTAGCAATCGCCATCTTGGACACCCGGCTAAACACGCGTGTTGTCACATCTGTACCGGGGAGGGGTGGCGCGCCATCTGGCAAGGGCAGGATTGTGTCGTTGATGAGCTCGGGAATGTCAGCCTCAAAATCTTCAGCCAGTTCCGGCTCGCTGATCTCGGCCAAAACGGGCAGGGCCTGCGCCAGCAGTTCTTTGTCCTCTGGCGCCAAGGCTTTCATAGCTTGCTGTGCTAGTTGCTCGCGGTTCTTGGCCACCTCTGGGTGGTTGGCGCGAATGCCGCGCACGCCTTCCTCGACCGCATCAAGTAGGGAAAGGTTATCCTCGTTGTCGGGCAGCTCCCGGGTGTCATGCAGTTGGCTGCGCAGACTACCAGCAACGCGGGTCAGGGTGAGTTCCGCATTTTGGGGATCATCCCGGTATTTGGTCAGAACCCGGTTGAGTTTCTTCACTGTGCCCGAGTGTTGTGCCAGCCCATTGTGTCCGCCGAGGCAATCCTCCAGTGAATCTTCGATCTGCGACAGCAGAGCTGCGACGGTGACTGGGTTTTCGACGGGGATAGGAACAGCGCGAAACTTGCCTGTTTCGGGATTGGTTTCAACGACCTCTGCCATTGGCAGATTTTCAGAGAGCATTTCGGCTTGGATGCGCTCAATCTCTTTGGTGACAGCTAAGTGGCCAGCACTCCAAGTTTTTTCATCAATCGAAGAAACGCGACGCTGCAGTTCCCAATCAATTGGATTGCCAGTCAAAAAGCCTCGAAACCAATCATGCCAATAGTTGGCTAGGAATTTGTCTCGCTCTAAGTTGCTCAGTAGCCGGTCGGCCAATTCGCGCGCTTCAGGATTCTCTACTAAGAGCTGGGCGTGTGAAATCGATCCAACATATAAGGTGTCTGAGCGTAGTCCCTCTCTCCGAGGGTAGAGTATACGGCGCTCCTCAGAAGTTGGCGCTCGCCAATAGAGATTTTGTAAACAAGTTGCGACAGTCGTCTTTAGTTGGAAGTTGGGAGACAAATATGAGACTAAAGATAGAGCATCGTCAAACAAGGCCGGGTCATCGGTCATTTGATTTGTTTGGAGTTGCTTTAATGCGGAATTTATTGAATTCGAAAGTTGATCTGTTTTCAGTTCGGTCTCAGTAACTACAAGGTGTATGACGCGCACTAGATCAATCTGTGAGAGATAGTGCCACCCAAGTTCGTGCGTGTTCATGCTGCGCGGTAAGTAGAGCAACGTTCGGAGAAGTTCGCGAGCCACAATGCACTTGAATGCGGTATCCAGCTGTTTCTCTGAAAGAGAATCCATATTTGAAACGTCAATATCTATCATGCCCGCTTGACCAATCGCTAAATCCAAATCATATCCCCAACCATGACTGATCTGTCCAAAATCCGCAATTTCTCGATCGTGGCGCATATTGACCACGGCAAATCCACCCTTGCTGACCGGCTCATCCAAGAGACCGGCACGGTGGCTGGCCGTGATATGAAGGCGCAGCTGCTCGACAGCATGGATATCGAGCGCGAGCGCGGTATCACGATTAAGGCCAACACGGTGCGGATCGACTACAAGGCGGACGACGGGGAGAACTATGTTCTGAACCTGATCGACACCCCCGGTCACGTCGATTTCGCCTATGAGGTCTCCCGCTCTATGCGTGCGGTTGAAGGCTCGCTCTTGGTGGTCGACAGCTCGCAAGGGGTCGAGGCGCAGACGCTAGCCAATGTCTATCACGCGATGGAGGCCGACCACGAGATCGTGCCTGTGTTGAACAAGATCGACTTGCCGGCCTCCGACTGTGACCGCGTGGCCGAACAGATCGAAGATGTGATTGGCATTGAGGCCACAGGCGCCATTCAGGTTTCTGCCAAAACCGGGCAGGGCATTCACCAAACTCTCGAAGCTATCGTCAACGAACTACCCGCCCCAACCGGCACCCGCGATGCACCGCTGAAGGCGATGCTGGTGGACAGCTGGTATGACAGCTATCTGGGGGTGATCGTTCTGGTCCGCATCATCGACGGTGAGTTGAAAAAGGGCATGCGGGTCAAGTTTATGTCCAACGACACCCTGCACAGTGTTGACCGCATCGGCGTGTTCCGCCCCGAGATGGAAACTATTGATGTGCTTGGCCCCGGTGAGATGGGGTTCTTGACCGCTTCGATCAAACAGGTCCGCGACACCCGCGTCGGCGACACCATCACCAACGACCGCAACGGCACCGAAACCGCGCTGGACGGCTTTAAGCCTGCGCAACCCGTGGTGTTCTGTGGCTTGTTCCCGGTCGACAGTGCTGAATTCGAAGACCTGCGTGACGCGATTGACAAGCTGGCGCTGAACGACGCCTCCTTTACGTTTGAGATGGAGACATCCGCGGCGCTGGGCTTTGGCTTCCGTTGTGGCTTCCTGGGGCTGCTACACCTCGAAGTGGTCCGCGACCGCATTGAGCGCGAGTATAACATCGAGCTGATCACCACCGCGCCCTCGGTGGTCTATCATGTGTTTATGCGCGACGGCACCATGGTTGAACTGCACAACCCCGCAGATATGCCCGACCTGACCCATGTGGACCACCTGGAAGAGCCGCGGATTAAAGCGACCATTCTGGTGCCTGACGAATACCTCGGCGATGTGCTGAAACTGTGCCAGGATCGTCGTGGTCTGCAAGAAGACCTGACCTATGCCGGTTCGCGTGCGATGGCGGTCTATGACCTGCCGCTGAACGAGGTGGTGTTTGATTTTTACGACCGTCTGAAATCGGTGACCAAGGGCTATGCTTCGTTTGATTACCAGATGACCGGCTACCGCGAGGACAATCTGGTCAAGATGTCCATTCTGGTCAATGACGAGCCGGTGGATGCGCTGTCGATGATGGTGCACCGTGACCGCGCCGACGCCCGGGGCCGTGCGATGGTTGAAAAGCTAAAAGACCTGATCCCGCGTCACATGTTCAAGATCCCGATCCAGGCGGCTATTGGCGGCAAAGTCATTGCCCGCGAAACCCTGTCTGCCCTGCGCAAAGACGTGACCGCCAAGTGTTACGGCGGCGACGCCAGTCGTAAGCGGAAACTGCTGGACAAGCAGAAAAAGGGTAAGAAAAAGATGCGCCAGTTTGGTAAAGTGGACATCCCACAAGAAGCGTTTATTTCAGCACTCAAGATGGACAGCTAAAGCTGTTCAACTTGAGTGACGGTGGGCGAAAGAGATTGGCGCAGCCAATCGCGTGCCCACACCGGAGAGTTCTGCGAGACAATGGCGCCTGATTTGGACAGCTAAGGCTGCCCATTTTCAAGTGCGAGCGGGTGGCAGCGATTGACGAAGTCAAACGCGTACCCACACGAGGGTGTTCTGTGCATTCACTAGCGCGGAAGATAACTTCTTGAAGCCAACTGCTATCGATGGTTGAGTGGGGTGGGGTTTTTGCCTCACCTAATTGTTTTCGAAAACCAATGCCATTGAACACTTCCCTTTCAGGCTCGGAGACAGCCGAGCAAGCCGATCTCATTCTTAAAATTGACTACGATGAAACCTTTGGATCAGCAGCGCGAGCCTTCGAAATAGCCGCTGAACTTATTCACGCCCTAGAAGATCTTGATCGGATTTTCTCTCAAACTATTCATGCAGGCTTGCGAACCTCCCTCATCGTCGAGGATTTGCAAAAATCTAGCTTGAAACTGTTCCTAAAGAATGTTGTCGAAGATATTCCCGATGAAGCTCTGAAAGAAGCAGATCTCAAGAAGTTATTGGGGCACTATCTAATCAAGGCAAAATACGCTGCAGTTCGTTGGTTGGATGAGCCTAAAAGCAATCATAAATCCATTCGAGACCTGACAGAAGAGGTGGCGTTTTTGGCAAAGGAAACTGACCTACGCAGGCTTCCGGACTACCCTCCGCCAAATCCAGTAAGGCTGGCGCAGCCTCTTGACCGCTTTCAGGAAACAAAGAAACGAATGAGGGAAACTGAAGGAATTACGATTACGTTGGGAAAAGACGAGTATAAAGTTGACCTCAACAGTACTTGGCTTCCTTCAGAGACGGTCGATCAAGTAGAGGCCGATAAGGAACTTGAGAATTTTCAGGACATTTACCTAATTATTGGCAAGCCGGACTTCATTGGAAAAGCAAAGTGGCACTTTCGACATGGAAAGCGCTCTCTGCAACTTCGGGTCGAGGATGAGGAATGGCTGGAAGAATTTCGAGCTGGTCACTATCCACTCAAGCCTGGCGACGCACTTCGTGTTCGACTTCGAACGACTCACAAGTATGATGTTAAAGGCGACTTGATCGAAACAGATGAGGCAATCGCCAAGGTTCTTGCAGTGATAGAAGATCAAAACAGCCAAGCCGATTTGTTCTAAAACTTTGTTCTCCCACCCGGTCGCCAGACCGGGCAGCGCACGACCCTCCCCACGGGAGGGCGCTTCACGCCCACCCAGGGTCGCGCGCTTCCCTTAGTTCTACTATCAAAACTGTGCCGCTAGGAACCTGCGCTCATGGGCTCCGCCGGTTCAGACATCATCCCCCAGATGATTTCTGAGAAGTGTCTTCACTCCCCCAGATCACTTCCTTTTCTCCACTCACCTCTGATACACACCAAACTCACCGGCAAAGGCTCTCACTCTGTCGGGGCAGGCCAATCCAGGCCGGGTTTCTATCAGAGACATCCTCCAATGACGTCCCCGTGAAACGGTTCTGATGATCATCCATCGTAAATTCAGGCGGCGCCGCCCGAGGGGCGGAGGAGGTCGGGGGTTTCACCCGACCCGCAATAGCCGTTGCTAGGCGCCCCGGTTTTAATCGGGGCCCGGTTCCTTGTCAGCCGGGGGTGTCAGGTCCGGCTGGGGTGTCGCGACAGAGGGACACTGGCGTATTGGATTTAACATCGTGCAAGCGTTGCGCACGCCAATAATATGGGCGCGCAACGCTTGGGGTGGCTTACAGCGCGTTCTGGACGTCTTGTGCGGCGTCGCTGATGGCGGTTCCGGCTTTGGAAATGTCGCGGCCGGCGCCTTTGGTGGTTTCACATGCGGCAAGAGCAAACAGGGCCAGGCCCAGTGCGAGGAATTTGGTCATTGGTGTCTCCGTCTTTAGCGTTGGGGATCTTTACCAGCATTCCGTTGTCTCTGCCAATAGGAGGCTTGGGGCGGATTTGGGGGCGGCGCAGACTCCTCATATCCAGTGAGTTTATTGCGTTGGGTCAACGAACTAAGCTTCCAGTGACGTCAGGAGATGGCGCAGGGGTTGTGAAGGGAGCGATGGAGATGAATTTTGCCGCCCGCAGAAACACACTAGAAGCACAGCGTCGGATGCTGGCCCGACATCTGCCCGAGATCGGCACTGGTGCGGGGGCTGCACTGGCTGGGGCGATCCCTCTGGGCTGGCAGCCAAAAGGAGATGAGCAGCGATGTGGTGAAATGTTGGGTCACATGGAAATGGATGAGCTGCGGCGGATTGATGTGGCCTTGGCCCGGTTGCGCGAAGGCAGCTATGGTTTTTGCCAGATCTGTGGCGACGACATCGAAGAAGAACGGTTGGACAAATGCCCGGCAACCCCATTTTGCTCTAGCTGTGACGGCTGATACCTCGCTACTTTCCTTTGTGTTCCGGCTGACTTATAGCAACTTTGACTTTTGTTTTTCGGAGTGCCCCGCCAAATGACTTGCGCCCTATGTTCCGCTGATGTCCCACTGTCTGAATTCCCTGTCAGTGGCGGCCCAGACGGTGCAATTGCCGCCATTTGCGAGACCTGCCAGACGCAGATTGAGGGGGATTTGGACCCCAGCCACTGGCGTTGTCTGTCCTCGTCAATGTGGTCGGACGACCTGCCTGTACAGGTGCTGGCAGCCCGTCTGTTGACCCGGCTGGCGGATCACGATTGGGCGCGCGATCTGAGCGATCAGCTGTGGCTGGATGGTGAGATCCGCGCCTGGGTTGAGAACGTCGCAACTGTTGTCGTGCACCGCGATAGCAATGGAGGCAAGCTCAACCAGGGCGATACCGTGGTTCTAATCAAGGATCTGCCGGTCAAAGGGGCCGGATTTACGGCCAAGCGTGGGACGGCGGTGCGCGGCATTTCGCTGGTGGCGGACAATCCTGAGCATATTGAGGGCCGTGTAGAAGGGCAGCGCATTGTAATACTGACCCAGTTTGTCAAAAAGAAGTAGACGCGCAGCATCAGCACACTGCAATTTTGCCATCTCCCGTTGCCGCGCCTTCGGGGATGTGGCACAACCTGACACAACTGACTGAACAGATGAGTTTAGCACATGACTGACTTTGCCGAACGCCGCCGTATGATGGTGGATACCCAGGTCCGCCCGTCGGACGTCACCAAGTATCCGATCATTGAGGCTATGCTCCACGTCCCGCGCGAGAAATTCGTTGCTGGCGCACAGAGAGATGCGGCCTATGCCGATCAAAATATTGATCTGGGGCAGGGCCGGACCCTGCTGGAGCCACGCACGCTGGCCAAGATGCTTGATGCGCTGGATGTGCAGAACGACGAGCTGGTGTTGGATGTCGCTTGTGGGATGGGCTATTCTTCGGCTGTTGTTGCCCGCATGGCAGAGATGGTTATCGCCGTTGAAGGCGACGAAGAGCTGGCCGCCGAGGCCCAAGCCCAGTTGAGCGAAGTTGGCGCTGATAATGCAATCGTGCATGTCGCCGATCTGGTTGAGGGTGCTGATGAGCACGGCCCATATGACGTCATTCTGATTCAGGGCGGGGTCGAAGAGCTACCACAATCGCTGCTGTCGCAACTGAAAGACGGCGGCCGCGTTGCCGCGATCTTCATGACCGGCGCGCTGGGGCAAGTCAAAGTTGGCTACAAAAACGGCGAGCAGATTTCATGGCGTTTTGCATTCAATGCGGGTGCTCCTGTTTTGCCAGGGTTCGCTGCGGCGAAAGAATTTGCGCTCTGATACCGGGACCGGGTCAGAGCATGATCTGCTGTTATTTTCAGCGGTGACTAGAAACACATTCTGACCGGGACTATTTGTATCGTTCAGAATTCCAACGACAGGGTCTCTAATGGCCCGGACAGGTGAGGCGACAGATGCGCAAGACGGTAACAGCAGGACTAATCAAAAACTTTGTTTTTGCGGGCGGCCTGCTGGCTGTTGCGCTGGCTCCCAAGATTGTGCAGGCCGACAATATTTCGGATGCGATGATTGGCGCCTATAAGACCAGCGGCCTGCTAGAGCAGAACCGTGCGCTGCTGCGCGCAACCGACGAAAACGTCGCAATTGCTGTGGCGCGGTTGCGTCCAGTGGTGAACTGGACGCTGACGGCGGCACAGTCGTATAGCCGCACCAACACTGGCGCAGTGATTTCGCAGACCAGCAACGATGCCTTGTCCACAGGGCTGCGTTTGGATTGGTTGTTGTATGATGGCGGGGCGTCGCTGCTCAGCCAGCGGGCCGCACAAGAAACAGTGCTTGCGACCCGTCAAACATTGATTGATATCGAGCAGCAGGTCCTGTTTTCTGCTGTGCAAGCCTATGTAAATGTTCTGTTGCAGCAAGATACCGTTGCCCTGCGTGGCAACAACCTGCGCCTTTTGCAAGAAGAGCTGCGGGCCGCACAGGATCGGTTTGATGTTGGCGCGGTGACGCGAACGGATGTGGCTCTGGCGCAGAGCCGTGTTGCTGCTGCTCAGGCTAACCTGACCGAAAGTCGCGGTGATTTGCTCACAGCTCAGGCTGTTTATATCGAAGTGGTTGGCCATGCGCCCGGTGGGCTTGCGGGGCAACCCAATATACCACGCCGGGCTTCCTCTCTTGATTCTGCAACGTCTGTAGCTGTGCGCAATCACCCTGCGTTGTTGTCACAACAGCATTCAGTTAAAGCGGCAGAGTTGACATCTGAGAGCACAAGCAAGTCGCTTGGGCCGAGCGTTTCCTTTAGCGCCAGCGCCTCTTACTCGGACCCATGGGGCAGTACTGGCGGGACCGATACCTCTAGCACCAGTATAACCCTGACACAGCCAATTTATGCTGGCGGTGCACTTGCTGCCACCACCCGCGCCAGCGTGGCCCAGGTCGATGCCCAAAAAGGGGCTTTGATCTCGGTGCAGCGCTCGGTGGTGCAGTTTGTCAGTCAGGCCTATGTTGTGCTTGAAACTTCACGCGCGAGCCTGGTGTCCTCCAACGAGCGCGTGCGGGCTGCACAAGTTGCCTTTGACGGGATCCGAGAAGAAGCCACCCTGGGTGCACGTACGACTCTGGATGTCTTGCAGTCCGAACAAGAATTGCTGGATGCACAGACAGCGCGGGTTCAGGCCCGGGCCAACCAGGTGATCGCAGCCTACGGATTGCTTAGCTCGCAGGGGCTTTTGACAGCTGAACATCTGGGTCTGGCGGTCGAAATTTATGACCCGACACTCTACTATAATCTGGTGAAAGATGCGCCAGCTTATGTCAGCCAGCGTAGCAAGGATCTGGACCGGGTGATGAAAGCCTTAGGAAAGAATTAACAATTCGTTCTATCGGTTGTGCGAATAAGCTAATCTCGCTACACTTTCCCCAAGAGGCGAAAGTGGTAAGCGAGATATGTCTGAACCTGTAACCCATGCCGAGATAGAGGACGTGCTGTCTTCGATTCGCCGTTTGGTGAGTGATGATGGCCGTTCTTCAGCCCCGGTGGCTGATCGACCAACCGAGCCTGTCCAAAAACCTGCTGCGCGTTTGGTTCTGACACCGTCCCTGCGAGTGGCCGATGTGGCATTGGACGCCGTCGATGATATCGGCAGTCGTGAGCCTGTCCACAAACTTGATGCCCACAAACTTGATGCATACCAACTTGTAAATGCCGAAGTTGAAGATACTTCGGCCCAAGCCATCACCGAAGCGGGTGCCACTCCAACGGATGAATCTTTGGCAAAGTCACTGGATCTGCAACAGGCTGATTCTGTGTTTTCAGAGGAACCCTCTACCGAGGCGTTCGCTGTTGAGCCTGCAGAAGTTGAGCCAGTTCAAGCCGCTCAGCCCGATACGATATTACAAACGCAAGAGTTAGCTCCTGCGGAACCATCAACTGATGTGCCACAGGCTGAACAGGTGGAACCGGACGATGCCCCTTGGCGCGATCCGGATGCAACGCTGTATGCTGCGGCTGGTGTGGCCGAAACACCGGCAGCGGATGGTTCCGCTGTGTTGGGTGACGACAAATCAAACTTTAGCTTTGCCGATAAAATCGCTGCTTTGGAGGCCGCCATTGGCCAGGCTGAGGAGCAGTGGGAGCCGGATGGCGAGACGGATGAAGAGTATTCCGGCACAGCTGTAGAAACTCTGGATTGGGAAGATCTTGAGGAAGAAGTTGCTGAACCAGTCGTCAGTGCTGCCGATGACGTTGTTGAGGCCAGCCCTCAATTCACGGCCTCTCCTGAGGTTGCTACACCAGAGGTCGACCCGCTGAACGCGGCACATCTGGCTGAGCAGGCCGTTGCAGATGAAGTTCTGGGTGATTTTGCTGCTGACGAAGCGATCATGGATGAAGAGACACTGCGCGAATTGGTTGCAGATATTGTTCGTGAAGAACTTCAGGGCGCTTTGGGCGAACGTATTACACGCAACGTCCGCAAACTGGTCCGCCGTGAAATCCATCGTGCCTTGGCGGTGCAAGATCTTAGCTAAAACGCGATCAGCGCCGGGTGACTTTGGCTCAGATCACGTGGATTTTGGCAGCTTAGGCTTTGACGGGCTTTGCCAGGTCTAACAGCTGATCCAGATCCATATAGCGCTCCAGATGATCCGCCAGCGCGTCCAATGTTGCCTCGACACCATCATCGTAGCCTGCGCTGCTTTCGTGTCCCAACCCAGCCAGAAAGCGGGCTCGGAATAGATCCGAGCTGAACAACCCGTGCAGATACGAACCACGCACCCGTCCGTCCGGTGACGTCGCGCCCTCGGGGCGGCCTTCGACGCTCAGCCAGGCCCGAGTACAATCTGGCCCTTCGCTGCGCCCCATGTGGATTTCATAGCCAGAGACTGGTTCATTGCCACCAATGGCATGTGCCTGACGCAGGGCAACTTGCTTGTCTCCTGCCATCACCGTGTCGATATCCAGTAGCCCCAAACCAGGCACCTTACCCGGTGCGCCATCAACACCGTCCGGGTCATCAATGCTCTGGCCCAGCATCTGATAGCCTCCGCAGAGCCCCAAGACATGTCCTCCGCGACGATAATGCGCCAGAATGTCGATATCCCAGCCCTGCGCCCGCAGATAGGCCAAGTCGCCAATGGTGGATTTGCTGCCGGGGATCAGGATCAAATCGGCATCACCGGGCAGGGGGCGGCCTGCAGGAACGATCTCGACAGTAACGTTGGGTTCCGCCGCCAGTGGGTCCAGATCATCAAAGTTTGCCATCCGTTCCAGCTGCGGCACCACCACTTTACAGGCACCACCTTTACGTGACGTAATGTCCATCATGTCCTCGGCTGGTAGCTTCCAGGCGTCAAAGAACCACGGAATCACCCCTAACGATGGCCAGTTGGTGCGCCGCGCGATGTCGTCGCGGCCCGCATCAAACAGGCTGAGTTCGCCGCGAAACCTGTTCACGGCAAAGCCAACCACGTGATCCAAGTCCTGTTGGTCCAGCACCGCATGTGTCCCAACGATCTGTGCAATCACACCGCCCCGGTGGATGTCACCAACCAGCACTACAGGGACATTGGAGGCGCAGGCAAAACCCATATTGGCAATATCATTTTTACGAAGGTTGGTTTCAGCCGGAGAGCCTGCGCCTTCGATCAGTACCAGATCGGCGGTGTCTGACAACCGATGGAAGCTCTCCAGCGCGGCCTCTAGTAGGCCGGTTTTGTCGCGCATGAACGAGCCAGCCGCCTGAGTGCCACGTCGCTTGCCCTGTACAATCACCTGAGCGCCAGTGTCACTTTCGGGTTTAAGCAAAACAGGGTTCATATCCGTGTGTGGAGCACGCCCGGCTGCCCGTGCTTGCAGCGCCTGTGCGCGACCTATCTCGCCGCCCTCAGGAGTCACTGCGGCATTGTTGGACATGTTCTGGGGCTTAAACGGTGCCACCCGCAGCCCACGCCGCAGGTAGGCGCGTGCAAGGCCCGCTACAATCAATGACTTACCAACATTGCTGCCGGTGCCTTGTATCATGATCGCCTTGGTCATTGCGTGCCTCCTGTTTCATCCTATTGCATGCCGTATTCCCCCCCATGAGGGAAGACCTGCATTGTAAAGTAGGTGATGCTTTTTGCCCGGTGTCAGGCCTGGGAGGCATCTCAGACTTCATTGACGACTATGGAAGGGAATATCTTGGGAGCCAGAAACAGAAAAACGCGCCCCCAGGACGCGTTTTTCTGTAGTCAGCTTGGCAGGCTAGTCTTAGGCAGCTTCGGCCTGAGCAGCATTGCGGCGCTCACTTTCTTCGCGGGACAGTGCAACCGAGGTGCGGACACCACGACCAACAAAATCCATCAATCCTGAAACAACCCGTTCATTAGGGTCGATACCTGCACAGGACAGCACTTCGCGACCATCGCGCGAGCGTGCCCAGCGGGCGATTTGTTCAGGTCCATTGCCGTACTTCTTGTCATCGGCTATGGCATCATCCAACGCAGCCAATACAACAGCTGCGAACAGTTTACGGGCACGATTACCTTGCTCGTTATTAAAGGCAGTGCCGTCAACGAAATCTCTCATCTCGTTTCCTTTGTTGTTCTTGCTCTTGCAATTCTGGCGTGGCGCTCCTTATGACTGATCTAAAACGATTCGGATAGGCTCTTGTTGCATGGCTCTTATGCAAATTTTGCATACCTTTTTCTTGCTAACCACAAAATATCGTTGTCTTGCCAGTAAGGGGCACGCCAGATATAGGAACGGTTAACAATTCATCAACACCCGAGAGAGATTTATCTCATGCCCAAGATCAACGGAAATGAAATCCGGCCCGGTGCCGTGCTCGAGCACAACGATGGACTTTGGGCTGCAGTCAAGGTCGATCACGTCAAACCAGGCAAGGGTGGGGCCTTTGCACAGGTAGAACTGAGGAATTTGCGCAACGGTTCCAAACTAAACGAGCGTTTCCGCAGCGCCGATAAAGTTGAAAAAGTGCGTCTGGAGCAGAAAGATCAGCAGTTTCTCTATGAGAGTGACGGAATGCTGGTCTTCATGGACACGGAAACCTACGAACAAATCGAACTACCAGCCGAGTTGCTGGGCGACCGCCGCCCTTTCCTGCAAGACGGTATGACCATTGTGGTTGAATTTCACGAGACAGAGGCCCTGCACGCAACAGTGCCACAAAAAGTGGTCTGCAAGGTGGTTGAGACAGAACCCGTGGTGAAAGGTCAGACTGCGGCGAAGTCATTCAAACCAGCTGTACTGGACAATGGCGTCCGCGTGATGGTGCCACCTTTTGTGGGCCAAGACGAAATGATCGTCGTCAACACCGACACCATGGAATACGCTGAGCGCGCTTAAGCACTAAGCCCCACTATGTATGAGGCTCTACGCTGGCATCAGCGTGGGGCCTTTTTTGTTCCATCCGCATATTAGTGCATTGCTAGTGAAAAACCGCATTCGTCCATCATTTTGCCATATGCGGCGGTGAAACCCGAGAGCGAGGCGGTGGCAATGACATTGGGGCCAATATGGGCTTCAACCGTTGCTGCCCGGCGCATCGACATCAGCATAGACAGAACTGAGTTGGGCAGCGGCGCACCTTCGGCCTGAAAGAAACCCTCGTCGTTTATGTAAGCATTTGCTTCGCCCTGAACGGAGCTGCCAGTGTCAAATTGAAACTGAACGATTTGCTGATCCTGCATGGTGGTCTGGTGGTGACTGGGGGCAATTTCGATTAGGCGCGGCGCGGGGAAAAAGTCGGGAGGTCCGGCGTCTCCGTTGGAGACTTCCAGTGCCCAGACGGGATCACCATCGCCACCTGTGTGAGCATAGCAAGTGATCCGCAGGTCTTCGCCAGTGTCAATTCGATTCACCGAGACGTGCCAGTCCTTGTAGTTCCAATAGTCGCCATCCACGGCAGCGACGGGAAAGGCAGGCGCAGTGGCCAGCGCCAGTGAAATCATCAATACTCGCATCAAACTACCCTCAGCTATCTGCTGTCAGATTGCCACGTGATGGCGCCTATGGCTATTTCCGTTCATGTACAATTCGCACAACCCCTAGCCTCATTGCTCTCTGCATGGTTGCGTGTGAAAGGATGGTTTTAGTATTTTGTTGAAATTACTCGATATTTTTTGGACCCGGAAGAATGTCACGCAATAGTTCAAATTTGACCCGATTGGCACTGACCTGGCGATAAAAGGCGATCAGAAAGGCCGTGGGGGCCTGCAGGCGTGACAATCCAAGTGTCGCGGCCACAACCGTGCCAACATCAGTGCGTCCCTGAAGCACCAGCCAGCCACCCAGCATGAGAACAGAAACGGTGCCCGCGCCGTTGATCGTACTGAGCAAAAACTTGGTCGACAATTTCCAGATGAACATCCGTCGACGCGTTTCATAGATGTGATCGAATTCGTCCAAAACAGTTTGCTCCAAGGCATTGGCCTCGGCGCTGCTGATCTGATTGGTGGCCTGACGAAGAATACGTACACGGTTGGCAACAAGGGTGTTGATCCGCCCCTGAGTGAAAAGCACCAACGCCACCTGAGGCGCTATCATTGCCAGTGCGATGGTTCCCAATCCTGGCTGGGTTGAAGCAATAAAGCCGATAACGCTGATCAGAGTGCCTATTTGGACCACAGGTTCTGAATAAGCGCTGCCTGCAAACTTTCCCAGCTCTTCGGCCTCTGCCGAAATTGCGGTGGTCAAAGTACCGGTCTGAATGGCGTTAGGGTCAGTTACACATCGAGTGGTCTGTGTATACAGCCGCTGGCGGAGCAGCCGGATGATGTCCTCGCCCAGAATGCCCGATCGCAGCCCCATCACCCACTTTAGCGCAAGGCTCAGCAAGATGGCTGCTGACATGCCAGCGCCGAGCAAAAACAGGGTGTTTATCGTTGCGGCGCCATCGGTCAGGGTGTTGACGATCTCTTGTTGAAATTTCAACGGCAATGCGGCCAGCGCGGCGATAGCCACCGACAATACAATCAGGATAAGTTGGCGACCGCCGCTAACGCGCCAGATAGCAATATAGAGCTGCAACACGAAGTGGGGCCTTTGTATTTGTCAACGTTCTGGGATCGTGGACCGGGAAGCGCTAAAGCTCAACCTGTATTGGGTAGTTTCAGCTGTGCATCGGCTGCCATCATTTCACCCTTGGCACGATCCAACCGCAAGTAAGCGATGGCGCGTGGGCCGGACTGGGTGAACAAAGTGCCGACAGGTTTGCCCGCCGCTGTGATTGCGCTGCCAGTAGGAGCCATGCCGTTGATTTCAACTACGCGCAGTCCCTTGCGTAGTTCCGTTTTGTGCTTCATGCGGGCGGTGATTTCTTGACCAACATAGCAACCTTTACGGAAATCCACCCCGTTCAGTGCTTCAAACCCTGCTTCGAGGATATAGCTGTCCGGTGTCAGCTCGATACCGGTTTCCGGGATACAATGGGCCACGCGGATTGCATCCCAATCGCTGCCGTCATCGCCACCTTGATCGCCGTACAGCCGCCATCCCAAGCCGCTATGACGCGGGTCCCTCAAGGCCCCATCGGGGGCGTGTCCGGTGCCGCGCTGTACCTGCAGCTCGCTTTGGGTAATGTCGACTTTGGCACGTAGTCGATACATGGACAGGCGTTTCATCAGGCCTTCGGCCTGATCAGCGTCGGCGTCTAGCAGGACATCCGAACCTTCAGCCAGCAAAAAGAAATCGGCCAAATATTTGCCTTGCGGTGTCAACAGTGCTGCATAGACCAGGCCCTGATCGATTTTCTCCACGTCATTGGTCACCAACCCTTGCAGAAAGCTGCGGGTATCAGGACCAGACAGGCGCAGGATGCGGCGTTGGCTCATTTGGGATCTCCATCACCATGGTCATACGTTGAGGCAGTGATATAGCAAGACCGGTGGAAGAAAACAGGAAAACGCGAGATGCGGGCTGAGATCAGTATCGTGATACCGACTTTAAACGCCGAAGAAGAACTGCCGGCCTGTCTGGAGACGTTGATGGAGGGGCTGGCTGCTGGGCTTATTCGTGAACTGGTGGTCAGCGATGGCGGATCAAAAGACGCAACAGTGCAGGTTGCCGAAGCGGCAGGTGCGCGGGTGATCACCGGGGATGCCTCTCGCGGGGGGCAGTTGCAGCGGGGCTGTATCGCGGCGCGGGGAAATTGGCTGTTGGTGTTGCACGCGGATACCCAGCTTGTCGCGGGCTGGAGCTCGGTGGTGGCGCGGCATCTGGATCAGGGTCAGGGGCGGCCAGCCTATTTTGGACTGAGGTTTCGTGCGACGGGGCTGATGCCGGTACTGGTGGCAGGGTGGGCCAATCTGCGTGCAAGGGTGTTGGGGGTGCCTTTTGGCGATCAAGGGTTGTTGATCCGACGTCGCGACTATGAGGCGGCGGGTGGATACCCGGATCAGCCTTTGATGGAGGACGTGGCCCTGGTTCGGCGCATGAACGGGTTGGTGGCCCTACAGAGCGACGCGCTGACCAGTGCGAAGCGATATGAACAACAGGGATGGCTGCGGCGCGGCACCCGAAATCTATGGCTGCAGTTGCGGTATTTGATCGGGGCGCGTCCGGACACCTTGGCGCGATCGTATGAGCAGGAACGTGGCGAAGAGATGTGACACAGGAAGGTGCGTGCAAGCACGCACCCTACGCTGGTTTCATCCAAACACCTTGCGACTGATACGGCGCCACCAACTGGGCTGGATAGTGGCGTCCTGTGTTATGGCTGGTACCTGGGCTGCAACGCCCACAGGATCCACAAGAGTTTTGCCGTCCTGAAACTGAAGTCTGTAGAGATCAGCATAGATGCCACCGCGGGCCAGCAATTCATCATGAGTGCCCTGATCAGCCACTTTACCGCGTTCCATGACAATGATCTTGTCCGCATTGCGGATTGTTGACAGCCGGTGCGCAATCACCAGCGTGGTGCGACCGCCAGTCAGCTTGTCCAACGCCTGCTGCACGACCTTTTCCGACTGGGCATCAAGTGCAGAGGTGGCCTCATCCAGCAGCAGTACTGGCGTATCACGCAGCAGTGCGCGGGCAATTACCACCCGTTGGCGCTGCCCGCCTGACAAGGCTGAACCGCGGGGGCCAACCGGTGTATCCAGCCCCTGGGTCAAATTGGGTAGGAAATCTGCGACATGGGCGGCTTTTAGGACCTCTTGAAGACGTTCATCGCTTACATCAGTGCGGCCCAAAAGGATGTTTTCCAGGAGCGTTTCATCGAACAATAGAGCTTCCTGCGTGACCACAGAAAATAGGTCACGCAGATCCTCTAGTGCGAGGTCGCTTACGGTAACATCACCGACCTTTACCGCCCCTTGTTGTGGGTCGATCAGGCGGGTCAGGAGGTTGAAAATGGTCGATTTGCCTGCCCCAGAGGCACCAACCAGTGCAGTGGTTTTGCCAGCTTCGGCCACCAGGGACAAATCTCGCAGGACCGCAGCATCGCCATAGTGCAGCGTTACGTTATCAAGCTGCACTTGAGGCAACCCTTCGGGTTTGGCAACTGGATTGTCCGGTGATGTCAGGAGAATTGGTGTATCCATCAATTCTTTGATCCGTTCCAGAGCTGCCGCTGCCGCCTGCCAGACGCCACTGATCGCGGCTAGTCGCCGCATTGGATCAAAGGACAGGCCAATTGCGGTAAAGAAAGTCATGAACTGCCCTACCGTTTTTTCGCCACCTATGATTTCGCTGCCGCCATATAGAACCACCCCCATCACCCCAAGCCCTGCCATGAGGTCGATCATGCCGGTGATTGAGGCGGTGCCAAACGACGCCCGTATTTCAGCGCGCACAAACACGTTGGTCTGGTCAGCAAAGCGCTCGGTTTGATAGGATTCGAGGCTGTTCAGCTTAATGGGCACCATGCCATGAAAAATTTCATCCAAACGGGTTGATAGAGATGCACCCATATCACGGGCAATAGAAGCTTTTTTACGGACGTAGCGCTGGATCGCTGCAATCGGTATCAGCAGCATTGGCAAGCCAATCAGCATGATTAGTGTCCAGCGCCAGTCAACGCTGACTGCCACGCCGAGCACGGCCACCAGTTGCGTTAAGTCGCGTCCAGCCCCGGTGATTACTGCTTGCCAAATTGAGTTAAGAGCTGAGACGTCACCTTGTATACGCTGAATTAGAAAGCCAGGTGGGTTAACCTGGTGAAAGGCCGGGTCCTGGCGGATCATGCGTGCCAGCATGTCTTTGCGCAGGTGCGCTGCGGAGGTTTGTGAAATCTTGCTGAGGATAACCTTTTGACCAACGCTGGCCATACCGCGAAAAGTGAAAATGATCAGAAATGCAAAGGCAACCCAGAACAACGCGTCGGAATTGCCTGCCACAAACACCTCGTCAAACATTGGCTGCATCATGTAACTGAGGGCACCAACTGTGCCACCCTCGATTAACATCAGAGCCACTGCGACACCCAAAAGGGGGATATAGTGGCGCAGGTAGCCGCGCCAGAGCCAGATCATCAACTCGCGGGAAGACATTGGTTTGCGGGTCATGCTGGGATCTTTCGCCAAGAGTGTTAAGGCATTTACGGCCAATTGGTTGAACTGGCGCTATTTAAGCATCTCGCGCCGACGGTGCAAGCGCGCAGGCTCATCGGAACTTGGCGTGAGAAGACTTGGCATGGAAAGGACGCAGGCCCTTGGGCTGTGTAAACGAAGCTACACATCGGGTTCGAAATGCGAATAGAGCGGGGAATTGCCGGGAGCGTTTTGGTGCTCTTATCAGTTTTGGTGGTATTCAAACCGGCTAATGGCGTGGTTGACTAGGACTGCAAGCACCAGCACCGGAACCATGCCATACAGCATCCAGATTACAAGAAAGATCCACACCAAGTTCAGTCCCAGAAAAGTGACAACCCCATTCACGAGGTCTGCTGATTGGGACAATTTTTGATCGCGCATAAGAGCCTCCGGCTTTTGAGGGGGACCCTTAACAAGCTAGGACAATGGGCAACAATGTCCGGTAAAAGAACCGCGAAGTTGGCGTGAAACCTGCATCATTGTGTTTTTCGAGCAGAAATCAGCGCTTGTGGCAACGCGGATGCAAAGGCTTCGAGGTCTTTGCTTGGGCCACAGCTGATACGGATGCAGCGATTTTGCGGTGCTGCGAAAGGCATACGGACAAAAATCCCCAGATCAATCAGCGCGTCCAGTACCCGTTTGGCAAAGATGCTGTCCTGTCCGCAGTCAATTGCGACAAAGTTGGTGGCGGAGGGTTGGGCCTTTAGTCCGTTTTGATCGGCGATTTCACCAATCCGGCGACGTGCTGTCGTGATCTCAGCCAGCACATGAGCCAGCCAGTCTTGATCCTGCAACGCCGCAAGGGCCCCGGCTTGTGCGGCGCGGTTCATGCCAAAGTGGTTGCGCACCTTATTGAAGGCCGCGATCAAATCTGGGGCAGCAAGGGCATAGCCGACCCGGGCTCCGGCCATACCATAGGCCTTGGAAAAGGTGCGCATGCGGATCAGGCGGGTATCGTTGGCATCAACGGGTGCAGCGGTGCCCTTGGGGGCACATTCGACATAGGCCTCATCCAGCAGCAACAAGCAGTCGCTGGGCAGATGGTCCAGTGCGGCGACGATGTCTGCACCACGATGCCAGCTACCCATCGGGTTGTCCGGATTGGCTAGGTAGACAAGTTTGGCACCGACCTCACCTGCCTTGGCAAACAACGACGTCAGGTCTTCGTGGTCGTCTTTGTAGGGAACGGTGTGCAGCACGCCGCCATATCCGCTGACGTGATAGTTGAAGGTTGGGTAGGCCCCAAGGGAAGTCACCACTGTATCTCCGGGTGAAATCAGCAGGCGAACCAAATAGCCAAGCAGGCCATCGATACCTTCTCCGACCATGATGTTGTCTGGACTTAGGTCGTGGTGTGCCGCCAGTGCTTGCCGCAACTCGTGGTTTTCGGGGTCGCCGTACATCCAGATATCAGCAGATGCGGTCTGCATGGCTTCAATAGCTCTGGGTGAGGGGCCAAAGATGTTTTCGTTGGCGCCCAACCGCGCAGTGAAGGCGGTGCCTCGGGCGCGCTCCTGCGTTTCGGGGCCAACAAAAGGCACGGTTGCAGGCAGCGAGAGGGCAAGCGGGGTGTAGCGCGGATCTGTCATGGGGGCAGATAACCGTATCAGGCCCGTGGCGGCAAGACTTGGCTGCCCCAACGTTGTGCTGGCCTGTACTCATTTTGTGCGCCACCTTGGGATCTGTGACCAGAAAGGGAGACTAATATGGCGCGGGTATCCGTCGAGTACGAAGATCACATTGCCCATGTGACCCTGACCAGAGGTGACAAGATGAACGCGCTGGATCGTGATATGGTTCAGGCCATAATTGCCGCAGGGCAAGAGGTTGCAGGCTCCGATGCCCGTGCAGTGGTCTTGTCTGGTGAAGGCAAAAGCTTTTGTGCCGGGCTGGACCTGATGAGTTTTGCGCAGATGGGACAGATTGATCCGCACGAATGGCTGATGGAACGCAGCCACGAAGATGCCAATGAAATGCAGGAAGTGGCCATGGTTTGGCGGCGGGTGCAAGTGCCGGTGATCGCGGCGTTGCAGGGGGCTGCCTATGGCGGCGGGCTTCAACTGGCGCTGGGGGCTGACATACGTGTGGCAGCACCGGATGCACGGTTGTCCGTGATGGAAATGAAGTGGGGCATTGTTCCCGACATGGGGGGCATGGTCCTGTTGCCACGCCTATTGCGGTCCGATCTATTGCGGCGATTGACCTACACAGCCGAAGTGTTTGACGCGAATCAGGCGTTGGACTGGGGGCTGGTGACGGAACTGGCTGAGGATCCAATGGCGCGTGCAGATGAATTGGCCGCGAAGATCGCCAATCAGAGCCCCTCGGCTATTCGCGCCGCCAAGCGATTGATTGAACGGGCAGAGGCAGAGGGTCGCGAGGCGGTGTTGCTGGCCGAGTCGTCTGAGCAGGTTGAGCTGATTGGAAAAGCAGAACAGATGGAAGTGGTTTCGGCCCAGATGCAAAACCGGGCGCCAGTGTTTGATTAGAGAACGCCTGCGGGCAAACGCTTGCAGACGCTGGTTCGATTAGCTGACTTCATGAAGGTTAAGCAAACCCAGACCAGCAAGATGCAAGTCAACACTTGCGTCTTTGTATCGGTGGAAGATGGTGCTGACCAAGGCGAGTGGTCTTTGGTCGTCTTAGATCGCCAAAATTAGTAATCAGTTGAGTGCGCCAGGAACAAAGTCGAGCCTGCGCCTTTTCCCCACGTTCTTAATCCGTAGGGAATGGAAACATACCAGTTTAGCGGGCTACACGCGTGGATCTGAATGCAAAGTGTAGCGAGCAGGGCAAAGGGAATTCCCGTAATTGGCCCAGCTCGGTGAAGTTCTAGCCCCGTCAGTGGTCAGTGCTGTTCCTGACGCCATTCCCATGGTGGCGGGGTGTGAGCCTGCCAAATGCCAAGCCCGTCTGCCTGAGCAGTGCTGACTTCCGGCTGGTAGTAGCCCTGATTACGATCAGGCCAAGCCAGTCCTTCTGCCACCAAAAGTGCACCGACGTCTTGGCCGTCTGCATCACATGTGGCGATGTAGTGGCCGCGGCTTTCAGGTTGGCTGCTAAAACACTCAACGCGCTCTGCCAGATCCATGATGTCCTGAACCCGGTCACTTGCCCGGCCGGCGCAATCCCAGCTATCACCGCTTTGAGAGTTGCACTGCTGGGCGGCTTCGGGAACATCAATGCCGATGAGGCGTATCTTGAGTTTACCCAACGCAAGCACTTCGCCATCAATAACGCGGAATGCTTGACCGGGGGCTGAAACCAGGGGGCGGATGTTGCCCGCAAGTTTCTGAATACTATGCAGTTCCAAAAAGATCCGTGCCGAGATGGGGTCACTTTGTTGGAGTTCTGTCGACGAAGCTCCGCTTGCAACAATCGCAAAGGCAACGCCTGTCAGGGTTTGTTTAATCATCATCGTTCTGGCCATTCAGGTTATTGATTTGGACATAGGTCTGCCGAAAACATAATCCTGAAGACGTCAATATTCCGTTTATTCGGTATATTTTCGTGAATCTGTATCTTTGCGCGTTTGCATTAGCACACGCTACTCAATCTGATTTACCTCCGCCGTATGAGGTGGCAGCGATCAATTTGTTCAGTATTGTATATCAGGTGGCTAATCCATTGATCCTGCAATCCAAGCCCACCAAAATGCCCTTGGAAGGCCCGCGTCCCTATATCCGAAGCCGCAGATCACCGGGTCATCAATTCGTGTTGTTGTCGCGCCGCCATGATGTGCTCATTCTGGCGTCTCAGAATGGCAAGATTTGGGGGGCACCTGCATTTAAACCTAGTTTAAGTAAGTCTACCCAGAAACATGAAGCCACAATTAATCGCACCGGCTTTTAGACTGGTGTAGGCACAGAGCAAGCCTAGGCCTTGTAGGGCGACCGAAGTCAAAGGCTTGAAGTCAGGAACCGCGCCCAAACAGGCGCGGTTCTTTGTCAATTTAGCTATTTTTTACAGTGAAGCCTGGCAAATTTTGCCAATGTTTGCGCTCAGCGCGGCGTTGTAGTCCTCATCGCTCATCGCCACGTTCAACCCTTCGGTCAAGGCGCGCGAGAAAGAGGCGATCATTTTGGCGTTCTGGCTCAGCAGGGCACAGGCCTGATCGGTGGAATAGCCGCCTGACAGCGCAACAACCCGAACAACATTGGCGTGATCCGCAAGGTCATCATACAGACCCGATACATTTGGCAGTGTCAGCTTTAGCGCAACATTGGTCCCGACAGGCAGGGCATTCAACTGCTTCAACAGTTCCGCCTTGAGCAGGATTTCAGCTTCGCCCTTGGTATCAGAGTGAATGTCGACTTCTGGCTCTACAATGGCCAGCAGGCCCGCAGCGGCTATCTGTTTGGCCACTTCGAATTGCTGGGCCACCACATCGCGAATCCCATCTGTGTTGGCCTCTTTGATCACTGACCGCATCTTGGTTCCAAAAATACCGGCCTTGCTGGCACGGGCCAAAAGCGCATCCAGATCCGGCATTGGCTTCATCACCTGGGTGCCGTTGGCCTCGTCTGCCAGACCTTTGTCGACCTTCAAAAAGGGCACTACGCCACAGTGGTCCCAAAGATAGGCGGGGACAGGGGTGCCATCGATTTCGGCATCCATGGTTCTTTCAAACAGAATCGCACCCAGAATTTTCTGGCTGTTAAAATCCGGCGAGGTGATGATGCGGGCGCGCATCTTCTGGATTTCACCGAACATTTCTTCGTCACTGGAATAGGCGTCTTCCATCACCCCATATAGGGCCAGCGCCTTGGGTGTTGAGCCTCCGCTCTGATCCAGTGCGGCGATAAAACCGTTGCCATTTGCGATGCGGTCAAATTGCTGCTGCTGAATGGAATTCTCTTGTGTCATATGCCCAGGTCTCCGCGAATGTTCAAAGCTTAGCCCGTCTATAACGCGGTTTGGGGCGGAAACAACCTGCGCGGGCTGGGTGTTGCGCTAACAGTAGCCAGATTTCTGTTGGCTGCGGACCAATGGGCACAAAAGCCCTATTCAGACTTGCCGAGTCAGGAACGAGAAAGGCGCACTGGAAATCCAGTGCGCCCTGAAAAATGGAGTGTAGGGTGTGTGCTTGCACGCACCTGCCGTAGGGCTAGACCAACCGCGAGGAGTCGATTGCAGCGCGGACAAAATCACTAAACAACGGATGTGGCGCAAACGGTTTGGATTTCAACTCAGGGTGGAATTGGACACCGATGAACCAGGGGTGGTCTGCCCATTCGACAATCTCGGGCAGGCTGCCGTCGGGGGACATGCCTGAAAACTTAAGACCAGCTTCCTCAAGCTTTTCGCGGTATTTGATGTCCACCTCATAGCGGTGGCGGTGACGTTCCTCAATATGACTACCGCCATAGACGCGGGCCACATTCGACCCCTCCGCCAGAGTGGCGTCATAGGCGCCCAGTCGCATGGTGCCGCCTTTGTCGTCGCCCACTTTGCGCTCAACCTTGTGGTTGCCCTGCACCCACTCTTTCAGGTGATAGACAACAGGTTCAAACCGTTTCTTGCCAGCTTCATGGTCGAACTCTTCCGAGCCAGCTTCGGAGATGCCTGCGACATTGCGGGCGGCCTCGATCACTGCCATTTGCATGCCAAGGCAGATACCCAGATAAGGCACCTTATGCTCGCGGGCAAATTGGGCCGCTTTGATCTTGCCCTCGGTGCCGCGTTCGCCAAAGCCGCCGGGCACCAGAATCGCGTGATAGCCCTGCAGATGCGGGGTGGCATCTTCGGAATCGAATGTCTCCGCATCCACCCATTCGATCTTGACCTTGACCCGGTTGGCCATGCCACCGTGGGTCAGCGCCTCTACAACCGATTTATAGGCGTCTTCCAGCTGCACGTATTTCCCAACGATAGCGATTTTGACTTCGCCTTCGGGGTTGTAGATCCGATCCGCCACGTCTTCCCAGCGGGCGAGGTTTGGCTTGGGGGCAGGGGCGATGCCAAAGGCATCCAGAACCGCCTGATCCATACCTTCGCGGTGATAGGCCAGTGGCGCCTCATAGATCGACTTCAGATCCTGCGCCGCAATCACGCTGTCAGGGCGCACGTTGCAGAACAGTGCCAGCTTCTCGCGCTCTTTCTTTGGGATCGGGCCCTCAGAACGGCAGACCAGAATATCCGGTGCCAGACCGATCGAGCGCAGTTCCTTGACCGAGTGCTGGGTCGGCTTGGTTTTCAGCTCGCCGCTTGCCTTGATATAGGGCAGCAGGGTCAGGTGCATGAAAATGCACTGGCCGCGGGGCTTGTCTTGGCCAAACTGGCGGATCGCTTCAAAAAACGGCAGGCCTTCGATGTCGCCCACGGTGCCGCCGATTTCACAGAGCATGAAATCAACTTCGTCGTCACCGATTGAGATGAAGTCTTTGATCTCGTTGGTGACATGCGGGATCACCTGGATGGTCTTGCCCAGATAGTCACCCCGGCGCTCTTTCTCGAGCACATTGGTGTAGATGCGGCCAGACGAAATCGAGTCGGTCTTACGTGCTGGCACACCGGTGAAACGTTCATAGTGGCCCAGGTCCAGATCGGTCTCGGCGCCATCATCGGTGATAAACACTTCGCCGTGCTCAAATGGGCTCATGGTGCCCGGATCGACGTTCAGATAGGGATCCAGTTTGCGCAGACGCACCGAGTAGCCACGTGCTTGCAGCAGTGCGCCCAGAGCCGCCGATGCCAGACCTTTGCCAAGGGAGGAAACCACCCCACCAGTAATGAAGATATAACGCGCCATGAGTGTCGGCTGCTCCCGTGAGAAGTCATGAAGAAATCAGAATTCAGGTGCCCTGAAAGGTTCCGAAAAACCAAAGCATCACGGGACTTCACTAATAGAGGATTCGTGTCTTCAACGCAAGGGAGCCGCAAGATGCTGTTGCGGCTCAAAATCCCCGTCTAGGTATGGTAGTTCAATCGGCGCTTGGAACCAGTGGCGCATTGTCACCAGCGCTTGGTGGCAGCAGATCGCTGCCAATTGGCGCTACCGGAGTATTTGCGTCACCTTCAGTTGCAACCGGCCCGTCGGTCCGGTCCAGAACTGAGGATCCGGCAGATTTCTGAGCGGCCAGAATAGTCAAGGTGATCGAGGTCACGATGAATGCAATGGCTAGGATCCAAGTAACCTTGCTCAACGCTGTTGCAGCTGAGCGGCCGGACATGGCACCGCCACCGCCTCCGCCCATGCCAAGGCCGCCGCCTTCGGACCGTTGAAGGAGAACGACAGCGATCAGGCCAAGGGCCAGAAAAAGGTGGATGATAAGAACGACGTTTTCCATGGGCCCCTGCGGCAATTGGCTGAGTATCGAGCGGTATGTAGGCAAGTTTGCGGGGAGGGGCAAGACCCGAGTTCGCCCTTGTTGATCATGAATCTGCTCTGCTCTCAATTGTCAGCACCTTTAAGGCCGACAATTGGACTGGACAGGGCCGCAGCAAATTCGCAGTCTGGTTGTATGCCTCATGATCATCACGACCACCCGCATGCGCTATTACCGCCCGAACCTGCTTTGCGGGTCAAGGCGTTGGAAACGATTCTGACTCGCAAAGGGTTGATTGACCCCCGCACCCTGGATCAGATTATTGACACCTATCAAAACAAGATCGGCCCTAAAAATGGGGCGCAGGTTGTTGCGCGGGCCTGGAGTGATCCGGGTTTTCGGGACGCTTTGATGCAGGATGCCACTGCGGTGGTTGCGGATCTGGGTTATTTTGGCCGTCAGGGTGAACATATGGTGGCCGTAGAGAACACCCCGGACCTGCATAATATGGTCGTTTGTACCCTGTGCAGTTGTTACCCTTGGCCGTTGCTAGGTATTCCGCCTGCTTGGTACAAATCTGACGCCTATCGAGCCCGCGTGGTGCGAGAGCCGCGGGCGGTTCTCGCTGACTTTGGTGTGGCTTTGCCCAAAGAAACAGCCGTGCGAGTTTGGGATTCAACAGCCGAGATGCGCTATTTGGTGATCCCAATGCGTCCGGAAGGTAGTGAGGGGCTGAGCGTCGATGAGCTCGCGGCGCTGGTCAGCCGGGATAGTATGATTGGTACCGGGCTGGCCAAGGTGGCCAAATGACTCGCATTCATGACATGGGAGGGCGCTTTGGCGATGGCCCTGTGGTGCCGGATGCGCCAGATGCCCCGGTGTTCGCCACAGACTGGCATGCTCAGGCTCTGGCTGTGACGCTGGCCTGTGGGGCCCTGGGGCAGTGGAATATCGATATCTCACGCCATGCCCGGGAACGTCTATCACCGCAGGACTATACGGGATTCTCCTACTACGAAATCTGGATTTCTGCGCTGACAGGCTTGTTGGTGGAACGTGGCGTTCTGACATTAGACGATCTCAGGGGGCAGGGGGATGATAGGTCTCATCCTCTGGCCTCGCGGATGCTCAAAGCTGATGCCGTGACCGCGATGCTGGCAAAGGGAGGACCAGCGGACCGAGAGAGCGAAATAGCGCCAAAATTTTCCCCCGGACAGGCGGTTCGTTGTCGTCATCCAGGCGATAGTTGTTTGGTCGATGGCGGGCATACGCGTCTGCCTGCCTATGCTGCGGGCGCGTGCGGGTATGTCCTGCGGTTGCACGGCACCCATGTTTTGCCAGACAGCAACGCTCATGATCTGGGCGAAGCGCCGGAACCGCTCTATGCGGTGCGTTTTGCCGCAAGCGAGCTTTGGGCCAATCCCGAAAATGCCGATGATCAGGTGATCATTGACCTGTGGCAAAGCTATCTGGAGCCCCTATGACGGCCTGTCTTCCCGCGTCCGCACCCGAGCCGGTATTTCTGCACCCTTGGCACGCCCAGGTCTTTGCGCTCACGGTGTCACTGAATGAGGCTGGTCGTTTCAGTTGGCCCACCTGGGTGGCACAGTTCTCGCAGGTGCTGGCACGCCACGGTCTGGATAAGGATCTGGATGGTGGCGACGACTATTTTACCGCCTGGCTGGAGACGCTAGAAATGATTCTGGCCAAGGATGGTGCCGCACCCGCACCTGATGTCGAACGCCTACGTGGCGACTGGGAACGCGCTTATCTGGAGACGCCACATGGAGATGTTGTTCGACTTGCAGCCTCGCAAAATACGTAGGGTGCGTGCTTCCACGCACCTCTGACGGCCCTGGTTGCCGACGAATGTCTCTCTCCTGACTCGCCTGCGACGAATTTGTGGTTCCACAATGCCCTCTGCACCGCTATAGGAGGGCCGGTTTCAGATAAATACAAAGGACCAGATATGGCCAATGTCGTCGTAGTCGGCGCCCAATGGGGTGACGAGGGAAAAGGCAAGATCGTAGACTGGCTCAGCGAGCGCGCCGATGTCATCGCGCGCTTTCAGGGTGGTCATAACGCAGGCCACACGCTGGTTATCGACGGCGAGGTGTTCAAGCTTGCCGCATTGCCATCGGGTATCGTGCGCGGCGGTAAGTTGAGTGTGATCGGCAATGGCGTCGTGCTCGATCCTTGGCATCTGGTCAAAGAGATCGAAAGCATCCGTTCGCAGGGTGTTATCGTTGACGCAGAATCGTTGATGATTGCCGAAAATACGCCGCTGATTCTGCCCATTCACGGTGAGTTGGATCGCGCCCGCGAAGAAGCTGCCAGCAAGGGCACCAAGATCGGGACCACTGGTCGCGGTATTGGCCCGGCCTATGAAGACAAGGTTGGCCGCCGTTCTATTCGGGTGGCAGATTTGGCCGATGACGCGACCTTGGAAGCACGCGTTGATCGCGCCTTACAGCACCATGATCCTTTGCGTAAGGGACTGGGTATCGAACCCATCGATCGTGATGCTTTGATTGCGCAACTCAAAGAAATCGCACCAAAAATCCTGCAATACGCTGCACCGGTCTGGAAAGTTTTGAACGACAAGCGCAAGGCCGGTAAACGGATCCTGTTCGAAGGCGCTCAAGGCGCGCTGCTGGATATCGACTTTGGTACTTATCCCTTTGTGACATCGTCCAATGTGATTGCAGGTCAGGCCGCAACCGGAACTGGCATGGGCCCGGGCGCTATCGATTTTGTGCTGGGCATCGTCAAAGCCTATACCACACGCGTTGGCGAAGGTCCGTTCCCGGCGGAACTGAACGACGCCGACGGCCAACGTCTGGGTGAGCGCGGCCATGAATTTGGCACCAATACCGGACGCCAGCGGCGTTGCGGCTGGTTTGATGCGGTTCTGGTGCGCCAAACCTGTGCCACCAGCGGCGTCAATGGCATTGCCTTCACCAAACTGGACGTGTTGGACGGGTTCGAAACCCTAAAGATCTGCACCGGCTACGAGCTGGACGGCAAGCCGCTGGACTATCTACCTACAGCTGCTGATCAGCAGGCGCGGTGCACTCCTGTCTACGAAGAGATGCCAGGTTGGAGCGAATCGACCGAAGGTGCGCGCAGCTGGGCCGATCTGCCAGCCAATGCGATCAAGTACGTGCGTCGAGTCGAAGAACTGATCGGTTGCCCGGTTGCGATGTTGTCGACCAGCCCGGAGCGGGAGGACACCATTCTGGTGACTGACCCGTTTGAAGACTGATGGCTGACAAAAAAGGTCTCAGCTACAGGGCCCGGCGTCGCTGGGCTCTGGTGGTTCTGTTAATTGGGCTGCCATTGTACATTATGGTGGCAACGACACTGGCAGGACGACTCTCCGAGTATTCTGTGCTGCTGCAACTTGTGGTTTTTGTTGTCCTAGGAATTATCTGGATTGTCCCGTTCAAACCGCTGTTTCGCGGTATTGGGCAGCCCGACCCGGACGCACCCAAAGATCAATAAAGGGTGCTGATTAAACGCAAAAGGCAGGTCGAGAGACCTGCCTTTTTGCTAGAAAAAAAACTATGACGTTTAGCCAGCGACACGCTCGTCTGGGCGAAACCCGATCTGACCAGAGGCGGTAAAGTGTCCACTGTTGGTCTTTTCAATTTTCCCTTCGCGGAGCAACTGCCCAAAGGATCGCAACCCGTCTTCGCGATTGAACTCAGCGCTGTCCAGCAGTTTGACCTTATTCATCAACTGCGGACGTGAGAAATGCTCTCGGCCTTCGACAAAACTCATGTAAGAGGCGGCGGCTTCAAGTAGTTCATACAATTCCACCGCGCCACTTTCCAATGCATAGGCCGCAAATCCACCTTCGAGCCCTTTGTCCGCAAAGGCTGCATCATCTGCCTGGGCCGATGCGACCCGGCGCGGACGAACCGGTCCGTTGGATTTTTCTGGGGCTTCGTCGATGCGTTGCTCGGCCACCAGTTTTAGGGGGGCTGGACGTTGGGCCGGAGTCGGGCGTGGTGCGCTTCCCTTTGCAGCAGTTGGACGGCGTGGGCGAACCACGCTGGCCAGATCATTGCGGTAATCTTCATCACTATTGGTGACGCCAGTACTACCGCCTGCGGCGCGGTCGGCCAAAGCTGCGGCCATGGCTGCGCGCAGATGGTCGTAGGTTTCACGCGATGACGAAAGTTCGGGATCTTCCAATTTTTCATCCGCGGCATCCATCAACCGCGAGACATCGCTGTCCGGAGTTTCCGCCACTGGGGAGGGCGCAGGGGCCGGTGCAGGGTCTTCTGCTACCTCCTGCTTGGTCTCATCAATTGGTTCCGGGGTGTCATCATTGGCCAGCAGTTCCGCTTCGACAGCGGCCAGTTCCTGCAGCAATTCAGCCTCGTCAGCGTCCGACAAGGAGGTCTCAGGCGCTGGTTGAACAGGCTCTTCCGCAACTTCTTCCAATGCCCCAGATTTGACGGCATCGTCGATCACTGCACGCTTCACGCGCACGATTCTGGCGCGTCTTGGACGCTTTGTCGCTGGAGCTTCTGCGGCGGTTTCAGCCGGTTCGACCTGTTTGGACACTTCAGCGAGGATATTGGCGTCCTCGCTTTGGCTGTCAGATGTGCTGTCTTGCTTTTCAACGCCTTCAAACAGGCTATTGTCCTCTTCGACGTCAGCTTCAGCTTCAGTAGCCGACGTTGTGGCTGCGGCATGGTCAACTTCGGGTTCTGGATCGGTTTTGATTACAGCAGCCTGTTCAATCTCTTCCGAGACTTCAGGCTCCGCTGGGGATTCAAGATCCGGCGCAGGTTTGGTTGCCGCTTCGACCTTCGTCTCGACTTCAGCCTTGGGTTGACTTTCGCTGTTGTCTGCCTGGCGTTGATCAATCAGGTCTAATGCTTGAGCGATTTCGACCTGATCCTGACTTGCCTCATCAGCAGCAAGTTCGGCTTCGTCGTCCAGACGCATTGCGGCAGCGATATCCACGGCGGATTCCTGGATGAAATTCTCGGCGTGTTGATCTTCTGAAAATTCTTCGTCCCGTGGGGCCTGCGCAACGACGGCACGAATGCGCTGCAGTTTGGCAGCGATGCTGTCTGCTGCTGGCGAAGAGTCTTCGCTTGCGTCAGGTTGCTCGCCTGCAGGTTCATCCGCGACCAAGTCCTCAGCGGTGGGCAGACTTGCAGCTTCTGGGGTCGCAGGTGCAGCAGCCACGGCTGTTAGATCTACCGGTTCTTCAACTGCGGTTTCAGTTTCGGATTTGGTGACAACAAAATCTTCAGCCGGGGCCTCTTCAATGGCCACTTCGGCGGCGGCCTTCGGAGTGGGCACCTCAGCGGTACTTCTTGCGGGTTTTTCTGGTGCCTCAGCCGCCTGAGGCGCTGGTTCGGCTGGTTCAACAGCGGGTGCTACTGGTGCAGCAGCTGGCTTGGCAGGTTCCGTGGATTCGGCTGCCCGCAGGTGGATAGCTCCATCACTTGTGCGGGCTTCAACCTGGCGGGAAACTTCGCGTTGAGCGATGCGCGTCAACATCTCGGCGTCCGGCTGAGGCGGTTCAGCGCCAAAATAGCGATCGTCGGACGCAAGATCGCGGAAATATTCAGCGATTGCCTTCATGGTATCAAACGAATCTTCGAACCCTTCCAGCGTGCAGGAGAAGGTTCCATAAGAAACGGTTAAAACTTTGTTATTCTGTACCATAGGAATCTTGTCCTCGCCAAAGCTATTGCCGTTTACATAATGGGCGCAGAGCGTCAAATTCTGCCCGAATTCGTGCAATTGATCGTATCTTTTTGTGACCAGATTATGGCCTGTTTCGAAACCGACACAAATTCCGGGGGAAAACGTTGATTGTAGAGCAAAACGAACCAGTAACTTTGATCGGAGGCGGTGCAGTTGCCGCCGGGGATCTGGATCTCGCCTTATCTCTGGCTCCCTTTCTGGTTGCTGCTGATGGAGGCGCCGACCTGGCCTTAAGTGAGGGGCGCATTCCTCATGCGGTGATTGGAGATTTGGACTCTCTTTCAAATATAGTACGCAAGCAATTGGCGCCAAATACAATTTACGAAATTGCTGAACAGTCCAGTACGGACTTTCATAAGGCGCTGCGCCACATCAAAGCGCCAGTGGTGCTGGCGGTTGGTTTTTTGGGGGCACGAGTGGACCATCAGCTGGCCTCTTTTAATACACTGGTTCAGGTATTGAGCAGCCCTTGCATTCTATTGGGAGAGCAAGAATTGGTCTTTCATGTTCCTCGTGAAATCTCTTTGGAAACCGAGGCAGGGGAAACCGTGTCATTATTCCCAATGGGCCCTGTCACAGCGGAATCAACTGGGCTGCAATGGCCATTGAATGGCCTGAATATGTCCCCAATGGGAAACATCGGAACTTCAAATCGGGCGTTAGGGCCTATGTCTCTGACAATGGAGGGGCCAGGTTTGTTGGGGATTATTCCGCGCCGCCATCTGCCACAGCTTATGCAGCAGATCGCTCAGGCGCCGTCTTGGTCGTCGAAAGCTGCCTTGCGGTAGTTCTTTCGCGCAGAATTACATAGAGCCCTGCTGAGATTGTTAATGCAATTCCAACCGACGCCATAGTGTTGGGCAATTGATCAAAAATCAGCCAGCCAAACAGGGTTGCCACTGGAATTTCAAGATACTGCATAGAGGCAAGCGTTGCGGCTGGAGCGTATCGCAGGCTCCAGGTCATCAGCAGGTGCGCCACCGTGCCAAGCCCACCAATAGCAGCCAGCAACAGCCATGCCTGGCCACCCGGAGATTGTAGCATCAGGGCAGGGACTTCCATTTGATTGCCGATGAGCAGCAAAGGCGTCAGCAGAGCGCAGGCCATTACCCCCGACACAGCTTGCAGGCTGACCGGGTCAGTTTCTTTGGCAATCTGTCTTGTCACCAGCATGAAAAGGGCAAAAATCACAGCCACAAGAAGTGGCCATAAAGCAGGCCAGCCGACCGCAACAAAGCTAGGTTGCACCACCAGCAAAGTGCCGCCAAAACCAACGATACATGCGCCGAGTCGGCGTATACCGATCTCTTCGCCAAGCACGTATTTTCCCAGTAGCAACATGATGAAGGGCATTACAAATGCGATGGCAATGGCATCTGCCAGTGGCAGGTGTTTCAGCGCCGTGAACATGGCGCCAATACCGATGATGTGTAGTAGAGTGCGTAAAAAAGTGAGTTGCAGCACACGGCCCTGCATACGCCATTGACGCCTGTTGACCCAGATCAGTGGCGTCAGAAGCAAGACCTGTACCGCAAACCGTATAAACAGCAACATTCCCAGCGGTACAGTATCGCCCAACAGTTTGGCGACGGCGTCACCCAGTGGGGCGACAACGCAAAATCCCAACATCAGTAGGATACCAAGAGTGGGATGATCCCGTGTCATGGGTACACACTAATTTTGGAGTGGCGTAAATGCAAGCTTTGGTTGAATTCTCCTGGGGGGGATTCAACAATTGGGCACATTAACCGCAAGACCGCCAAGTGATGTTTCCTTGTATTTCTCATGCATATCCTGGCCAGTCTGTCGCATGGTTTCAATCACCGAGTCCAGCGGTACAAAGTGCTGGCCGTCACCCCGTAACGCCAGCGAAGCTGCAGACACAGCTTTGATTGCACCCAGTCCGTTGCGCTCGATACAGGGCACCTGTACCAGCCCTTTTACAGGATCGCAGGTCATACCAAGATGATGCTCCAAGGCGATTTCCGCTGCATTTTCAACCTGTTCTGGAGTGCCACCCATGACAGCGCAGAGGCCCGCTGCTGACATGGCTGCAGCAGATCCGACCTCTGCCTGACAACCCGCTTCGGCCCCTGAAATAGAGGCATTGTATTTCACCAATCCACCAATCGCGGCTGCAGTTAGTAAAAAATCCTCAACATGGCTGGGAGAGGCACCGGGAACATGGTCCAAATAGTAACGCAACGTGGCGGGCAGCACTCCGGCTGCGCCGTTGGTTGGTGCGGTCACCACTTGACCACCGGCGGCGTTTTCCTCGTTCACGGCCATGGCGTAGACGCTCATCCAATCATTGATGGTATGCGGTGCTGTCAGGTTTAGTCCTCGTTCGGCAACCAGAGCATCATGAATACCCTTGGCTCGGCGGCGCACCTTCAGCCCACCGGGCAGAATGCCATCACGCACCAACCCGCGTTCAATACAAGCGTTCATCACTTGCCACAGACGCGCAGTTCCCTTGGCCAGGCTTTGCTCGCAGCCGCGCGATATCTCGTTGGCGCGTTTCATGCCCGCTATGGTCTTGCCGCTGGATTTGGCCATTTGCAGCATCTCGGCAGCAGAGTGGAACGGGAACGGGACTGGCGCGCCTTCGTCGGTATCTTTGCCATCAGCCAGCTCTTCTTCGGTCAGGACAAAGCCTCCACCAACAGAATAGTAGATCTGTTTCAGAGTCACATCACCCTGTGCATCCGTTGCCATCAGGATCATACCATTGGCATGCCCTTCCAAGGCATGGTCATAGTCAAACGCCATGTCGGACGTTGGATTGAAGCGCAGCGACCCCAAACCTTCGGGACTTACGGTTTGGGTGGCGTGAATGTCAGCCAATGCAGCCTCGGCTTTGGCATCGTCATAAGTGTCGGGCAGGAACCCGGCCAGTCCAAGAATCGTAGCGCGGTCGGTGGCATGGCCGACACCGGTGAAGGCCAGTGAACCGTGCAGCGAGGCTTTCACTCCGTGAAAGTCAAACGGAGAGGCGCGCATCAGGTCCAAAAAGCGCGCTGCTGCCACCATGGGGCCCATAGTGTGCGAAGATGATGGGCCGATGCCCACTTTGAACATATCAAAAACAGAGAGGAACATCAGGTTGCAGAGCCTTCTGGAGGGGTGGCAGGTGTAGGGCTGGTGAACGGGGTGGCGCCAAGACCTTCGGCAGTCCGGGCAACAGTGACCGAGGCACGTAGCTCGAGCTCGGCGCAAAGGGAATACAGGTGCGGATACTGGGCCAACACAAACCAACTGCGGTCGCAGCCAGCCGGGTAGAGCGCCATCCAGCGCAGCTGGCAAGCCAGATAGAGATCTAACACGGATGGCTCTTTTGCTCCGAGCCAGCCTGGGTGTTGGGCTGCCGCGGCTTCCACATTGGTCAGATGTCTGTGCAGCCGTTGACGCAAAGTTTTGCGCAGGACTTTCTGCTGTGTTGCGTCCGGACCGACATAGGTTCCGGGATAGAACAGCATGCGCAGATCGGCATGCAGGGTATTTGATGTGAAAAACAACCATTTCAGGAAGTCGCCACGCTGTTTACTGTCAACATCGGGTGCTAGTGCCTGGTGACGGTCCGACAGCCAAAGTAAAATTGCTGCAGTCTCGAATATCGGCCCCTCTGGAGTTTCCAGAACCGGGATCAGCCCATTAGGGTTTAGAGTACGATATGCGTCACTGCGCTGCTCGCTGATACTGCGATCGACCAGCACAGTTTCGTAGCGCAGGCCGAGCTCCTCCAGTGCCAGCCGAATGATCAGCGAGGCATTGTCAGGGGCGTAATGGAGGCGATAGCACGATGTCATAGCCATGGTCCTAGTTAACATAAGGGCAGAACAGGTGCCTGTTTCCGACGTTTCCAATAGGAAACACGTAATTCTTGCCTATTTAGCGGATCTGTGGGGGGCTGTCATCAACGCGTTAAACACTCTTGTGAATTGTCGCTCGCAACCTTGGCCTGCTTTGCTTATAACGCCTGCAAACGTCCCTACGGAGTCACCGTCATGACCGGAGAACTGTCGCCTATCGACAAGGCAAAGTTTGTTGCCGCAAAGCGTGCAGCTGATTTTGTCGAGGACGGAATGCGGGTTGGATTGGGCACTGGCTCAACCGCCGCATGGCTGGTCCGCTGTCTTGGCGAAATGGTCCGCGATGAGGGGCTGAAATTCAAAGGTGTACCAACATCAACCCGCACTGCTGAGCTGGCGCGTGAAGTTGGTATCGAAGTGATTTCGCTGGACGAGGCCAAGTGGCTGGACCTGACTATTGATGGTGCGGATGAGTTTGACGGCGATTTGAACCTGATCAAGGGCGGCGGCGCGGCCCTGCTGCAAGAGAAGATTGTGGCGACAGCCTCTGATCAAATGGTGGTGATCGCAGATGTTGGCAAAGAGGTCGAAACGCTGGGCGCGTTTCCTCTGCCAGTAGAGGTCATTCCCTTTGGGTGGCAGACCACCCATGCGCTGATCGAAGAAACCCTTATTTCCATGGATGTATTGGGCCGCTCGGCGACCCTGCGCATGAACGGGGACAGGCCTGCCATCACGGATGAAGGCAACCACATTCTGGACCTGCATTTGCAACGCATTGGCAACCCTAGACAGTTGGCTCTGGTGATGAACCAGATTCCGGGTGTGGTTGAAAACGGATTGTTCATTGATATCTGTGACACCGTCGTGATCGGCTATGGCGATGGTAAGGTCGAGGTTCGCGACATCAATGAAGGCACTGTTGAGCATGATCGGTTGGATTTTGTCGAGAGCGACAATTTGTTCACCGATCTGGCGGATTAAGGGATAGACGACCATGAGCTTTGATTACGATCTTTTTGTTATCGGTGGCGGGTCCGGCGGTGTTCGGGCTGCGCGGGTTGCTGCGGGTGACACCGGCGCCAAGGTGGCGCTGGCAGAGGAAGACCGGTATGGCGGCACTTGTGTGATCCGGGGCTGCGTACCCAAGAAACTGATGGTGTTTGCAAGCGAATACGCCACCATGGTCGAAGATGCGCAGGCCTATGGATGGGACATCAAAGCCGGTGGGTTCAATTGGGGTCACTTTCGCGGCAAGATGCATGCTGAACTGGACCGGCTGGAAGGCATCTATCGCAACATCCTGAAGAACAATGGTGTCGAGAGCTTTGATGCGCGCGCCAAACTGGTGGATGCTCATACGGTTGAGCTGTCAGATGGGACACGGAAAACTGCCAAACACATTCTGATCGCGACAGGGGGCCACCCGATCAAACCAGACATTCCTGGTGCCGAGCTGGCAATCACCTCAAACGAGATCTTCCATCTGGAAACCTTGCCCAAGACTATGCTGATTGTTGGCGGTGGCTACATCGCCAGTGAATTTGCCGGCATTATGAATGGCTTGGGCGTCAAGACCACGCAGTTTTACCGTGGGGCGCAAATTCTTCGCGGCTTCGACGACGAAGCGCGCGGGCTGGTCTGCGAAGAAATGTGCCAGGCAGGCATTGACGTTCATCTCGGCACCAATGTGCTGGAAATGCGCAAAGAAGGCGATCAGATCTGGGTCAAAGCGACGAATGGTGAAGAGCGTCTGTTTGATCAGGTTATGTTTGCCACTGGGCGAGCACCCAATGCCGATGATCTGGGGCTAGAGGCGCTGGGCATAGAGCGTGGTCGCAAGGGTGAAATTCTGGTTGATGACTACAGTCAGACTGGGGTGCCATCTGTTTTTGCCATTGGAGACGTGACCGACCGGGTCAATCTGACCCCTGTTGCGATCCGCGAAGGCATGGCCTTTGTTGAGACCGTGTTCAAAGGCAACCCCACGAAACCGGATCATGAGCTGATCCCAACGGCCATCTTTACCCAACCCGAAATGGGTACCGTTGGGTTAAGTGAAGAAGATGCAGCCGAACAAGAACCGATCGATGTCTACTCGACCAGCTTTAAACCCATGCAACAGGCCTTTGCAGGCCGCGCGCAACGTGTTTTGATGAAACTGGTGGTTAGTAAGGCCAGTCGCAAGGTTTTGGGTTGTCACATTGTGGCACCAGGCGCGGGTGAAATAATCCAGCTGGCGGGCATTGCGGTCAAAATGGGAGCCACCAAGGAAGATTTCGACCGGACAGTGGCGGTGCATCCGACCATGTCCGAAGAATTGGTAACAATGAAAACACCTGTGCGCAGCGCTTGAAATTTAGCGCTCGGACCACAGGTTAGCACAAATGTCGCGTTTCGCGATGAGATAGGGATAGGACACAAATGTCGGGCAATAGTGGTGGCCCCTGGGGGGGCGGAGGCTCTTCCGGTGGCGGAGGCAATAAGGGTAATAATGACGGCGGCAACAACGGTGGCGGCAAACGTCCTGACGATGACGGCCCTCAGATCCCTGAGATCGATGAGCTGGTGAAAAAAGGCCAGGAACAGCTGCGTGTGCTTATGGGCGGCGGCGGTAACGGTGGCAAAGGCGGCGGTAATCGCGGCGGCGGCAGTAGCGGCCCACAGCTCACCAAAGGCACCGTAGGACTGGGCGCAGTTATTGCTGTTGGTGTGTGGCTTGCGACCAGTTTTTATACTGTCAAACCAGAAGAGCAGTCAGTTGAGCTGTTTTTGGGTGAATATTATGCCACGGGTGAACCAGGCCTGAACTTCGCACCTTGGCCTTTGGTCAGTGCCGAGGTGATCCCGGTTAAGGTTGAACAAACAGAAACCATTGGCGCAGGCGCACGTGGCGGAGATGCTGGTTTGATGCTGACCGGTGATGAAAACATCATCGACGTGGATTTTCAGGTTGTCTGGAATATCAACGACCCGGCTAGCTTCCTGTTTAATCTGCGCGACCCAAAGCAGACAATTCAGGCGGTGTCTGAATCAGCCATGCGTGAAATTATCGCGCAGTCTGAACTGGCGCCAATCCTGAACCGTGACCGGGGCATCATCTCGGACCGACTGCAAGAGCTGATCCAATCAACACTCGACAGCTATGACAGTGGCGTCGATATTATCCGGGTTAACTTTGACGGTGCTGATCCACCTGAGCCAGTTAAGGATGCTTTCCGTGCTGTACAGTCAGCAGGTCAGGAACGTGACCGGTTGGAAAAACAAGCGGATGCCTATGCCAACCAGGTTCTGGCTGGAGCCCGTGGTTCGTCCGCTCAGACGCTGGAAGAAGCCGAAGGGTATCGCGCCCAGGTGGTGAACGAAGCCGAAGGTGAAGCCAGCCGTTTCACTGCCGTTTTGGAAGAATATGCCAAGGCTCCAGAAGTGACGCGAAAGCGACTGTATCTTGAGACCATGGAAGAGGTTCTAAGTCGGGTCGACAAGGTCATTCTGGATGATACCGCTGGTGGTGGTGGTCAGGGCGTAGTGCCTTATCTGCCGCTGAATGAATTACGCCGGACGGAGGGCAACTAATGCGGAAAACTACATTTCTCCTGCCTGTCATTGTACTTGCAGTTGTTGCAATGCTGTCGGCACTGTTCATCGTGGACGAGCGCGAAAAAGCGCTGGTACTTCAGTTTGGTCGGGTTGTTTCGGTTAAAGAAGATCCCGGTCTAGCGTTTAAAATTCCGCTGATTCAGGAAGTTGTCACCTATGATGACCGCATCCTGAGCCGTGAAGTTGGCCCGCTGGAGATCACTCCATTGGATGATCGCCGTTTGGTGGTTGATGCCTTTGCCCGATACCGTATTGCCGATGTTCGTCAGTTCCGCCAAGCGGTGGGTGCTGGTGGTATCGCGGTCGCGGAAAACCGGCTTGATTCGATCTTGCGGGCAGAAATCCGTGAGGTTCTGGGTTCGGTTAGCTCCAACGACATCCTGTCATCTGATCGGGCTGTGTTGATGCTGCGCATCCGCAATAGCGCCATTACTCAAGCGCGTGGACTGGGTCTGGAAGTGATCGATGTTCGACTAAAGCGCACCGATTTGCCACAGGCCAACCTTGAAGCGACCTTTGCCCGGATGCGGGCCGAACGTGAGCGTGAAGCTGCAGATGAAATTGCCCGTGGTAAGGAAGCCGCGCAGCGGGTTCGGGCTCAAGCCGACCGTACACAGGTCGAACTGGTGTCTGAGGCTGAGCGTGAAGCAGAGATCATTCGCGGTCAGGCAGATGCCCGACGCAACGCGATTTTTGCCGAGGCCTATGGCAAGGACATCGAGTTCTTTGAGTTCTACCGGACACTGTCTGCCTATCGCAGCTCGATGCTGGAAGGAAATTCCTCGATGGTTCTGTCGCCCGACTCTGAGTTCTTCAATTACCTGAAGTCCTCAACCGGGGCTGCAGCCAACTGATGGCGATGATCTTTCTAGCCCTTGGGCTGGTGTTAGTAGTGGAGGGGCTGGCCTATGTGCTGGCCCCTTCGCTTGTTGAACGGTTGCTAGAAATGATGCGGCAACTGGCATTGGATGAACGCCGCCGGGTTGGGGTCTTGGCCATCGTTTTGGGAGTGACCCTGCTGTGGATCGCGCATCAATTGGGGGCGTAGCGCTGTGTAAAACGACTCTACGGTTACATAAATCTACGCAAGTTGCTGGTTATGGGCGGATTTTAGCGCATATTTCCAACTGAACCCCGGGATAAGCCGTAAAGAGTTCTCACTTCATTTTGAAAGCGTGCAACATTTATTGCGGCAAGCGTGGAAGTGACTACATTGTTGCTCATGCCTCCCCGGGTCGCAAAACTGGCCCTGTCGCTTTGATGCGTAGGAGGAAGGCAACAATGATAAGGAGTAGTTCCGTGCAGCCTCAGGCAAAATCAATTTCAATCAGCCAAGACAGATTGGCCGCTGCCCCCCGGTTGATGTGGCTGGCGCTGGTCACCACTGTGATGGTTCTGGCCCAAGCGCTGGTGGCCCAGGCACGACCCGAGAGCCTTGCGCCGCTGGCTCAGAAGATCAGCCCGGCGGTGGTCAACATCACCACAACAACGGTGATTGAAGGCAGAACTGGACCACAGGGCATTGTCCCCGAAGGGTCACCGTTTGAAGATTTTTTCCGTGAGTTCCAGGATCGCAATGGCGAAGGCAATGGTGAAGGTGAAAGTCGCAGACCACGCCGCTCTTCGGCTTTGGGTTCAGGGTTTGTCATCTCTGAGGACGGCTACATTGTCACCAACAACCATGTGATTGCTGATGCCGATGAGATCGAGATCGAGTTCTTTCCAGGGGACGGCCAGCCGAAAGAGCTGCTACCAGCCAAAGTAATTGGCACAGACGAGAAGACCGACATTGCCCTTCTCAAGGTAGAAGCAGAAATGCCTCTGGCTTTTGTTAGCTTTGGTGACAGTGACAGCGCATTGGTTGGCGACTGGGTGGTAGCCATGGGCAACCCGCTGGGGCAGGGGTTTTCAGTTTCGGCTGGGATCGTTTCAGCGCGAAACCGCGAGCTGAGCGGGTCGTATGATGATTACATTCAGACAGATGCGGCGATCAACCGGGGCAACTCAGGTGGACCGCTGTTCAACATGGATGGCGAAGTCGTTGGCGTAAACACTGCAATTTTGTCACCCAATGGCGGCTCGATCGGAATCGGGTTCTCGATGGCATCGAATGTGGTGACCAAAGTTGTTGATCAGCTGAAGGAATTCGGAGAAACCCGTCGTGGTTGGCTGGGCGTTCGAATTCAGGATGTGGACGAAGATCTGGCAGATGCCATTGGTCTGGCCAGTGCTGCTGGCGCACTGATTACTGATGTGCCTGATGGTCCTGCCAAAGAAGCCGGAATGTTGGCTGGAGATGTTATCCTGACATTTGATGGCGTCGAGGTTGAAGACACCCGCGCATTGGTCCGTCAGGTTGGCGCGACGCAGGTGGGCAAGGCCGTCCGGGTTGTTGTTCACCGTGAAGGCGGTACTGAAACTCTTTTGGTTACGCTGGGGCGTCGAGAGGATGCCGAACGCAGCGCCGGATTGACACCCCCTAAAGAAGATGCGGCACCAGAAGCTGCTGAAAAAGAGCTTTTGGGCCTTACCATCGGAACGTTGACTGATGAAATGCGCGGCGAATTAAGTGTGCCAGAAGGGTCAGATGGTGTGGTCATCCTGTCGGTAGATGAAGCTTCGGAAGCCTGGGAAAAAGGTTTGCGTGGTGGGGATATCATCACTGAGGCTGGCCAGCAAAAAGTGACCGCGCTTGATGACTTTGAGGATCGTATTGCCGAGGCAAAAGAGGCGGGGCGTAAGTCGCTGTTGCTGTTGGTGCGTCGCGGCGGTCAGCCTCGGTTTGTTGCGCTCAATCTTGGCGACTAAGCCAGCCAAATTGATTGCGTGTAGGAGGCCGGGCCGGGTGCTCGGCCTTTTGCTTTTGCGTTAGCTCGACAAACAAAGAGCCATGTGCGGGGGCACATGGCTCTTCTAAGGGTCGACGGATCAATGGGATGGAACTGGCATGATCCGCCGTGGTCTCTGTATGCGGCACCGATCCCTTGTGATCTGTGACCCAGATCACAAGAGTTTCAAAAAAACCTGGAAACGGTGACTTTTTTCGCAATTACATCAGTGTTTAGGAGCGTGATCACCAGTTGTGTGTCACGGTTGAAAACGTGAGAGCAGGGAGTGGTTAAGGTCAATCTAAATCAGTTCAGGTTCCGCCAAGCCATGCAGGGCAGCACGATCCAGGATGACCACCCCTCCACGGCTGATTTCGATCACTCCGCCACGCTTCCAGGCGGCCAAGGTCTTAGAGACTGCCTCGCGGGTGGCGCCGATGAATTCTGCGAGTTCGGCTTGCGATAACGCCAGCCTGCCGCCCCGGGTTTCCGATGTCAGGTGCAGCAATTTACGAGCCAACCGAACTGGCATCGCCAGAAAAACTTGCTCGTTGTATTGATTACCCATCCAACGCATCCGCTGTCCAGCCAGTCGCAACAGGTCTCCTGCCAGTTCGGGGTAGCGCAAAATCTGCGAGAGCACGTCACGATTTCGCAGGCGCAACACGCGGCTTGCTTCCATCGCGGTAGCGGTGGCGGTGCGCTCACCTGGATCAAACAGCGCGATTTCACCAAACACAGCGCCGGTTCGCATGATATCGAGGGACAGCTTGCGCCCTGCTGCGGAAAGAATGGAGAATTCCAACGCACCGCTGGTGATGGCAAACAGTGCATCGCCCGCATCGCCCTGCTCGAACAAGACCTCGCCGGGCGCCAGCTTGACCTCAGTAGCCTGACTTTCCAGCATTTGTTTTAGGCCTTCGGAAATCCCAGACAGGAAACCGGTTTGCGGCAGTTGGTCACGTGGCATTCGTAAGTCTCCGTTTCGCGTCCTGTGGTTAGCTTTCTATAGCAACCAGACCCAGCTTGCGTGCCGCAGCTAGGGATAGCAGGCTGCTATCTAGCCCCTGGCTTTCCTGATAGCGACGTATTGCGGCACGGGTCATGCGATCCATGTCGCCGTTGATCGGGCCTCGGTAAAGGCCGCGCACTGTTAGGGCTCGTTGAACCGAGGCGATGAATTCAGGTGTGAGATCCTCGGGGCAGGGGGATTCAAACCAGATCTCGCGGCGTGGGCGGACGATGTCCTGCCGGGTTTCGGTTTTGAACATAGCGGGTTGGATGACGGTGCCATCTGCAAGCACTTCGGCCGGTTGCAACATCACCTGATGAGTCACGGTTTCAATTATAGCAGGGGTGACGTGTTTGCCCCAACAACTACCTGGAGCAGCGCCCGGTGGTGCATTCTGTCCGGCGCGGGTGACCACGCCGTTGTCATCGCCAAGAGGCGTGCAAGCGCTGAGAAGACCTGACAGCAGAGCGGTCAGGAGAATGGGGCTGGTCGTCGACGTCATGCTCGTTGGCCTCTGGCGGCGGATATGCCGGGCGATTTGGCGCAGACTAGCTTAGTTCTGGCGGCGGCGCAAAGGTGACCTGTTCTGGTGATTGCAGCAGATCCACTTGTGGGGGGGCTGGGTGGTGGCACCGGATCATATGCGTCGCGAAAGATTGACCGGGACATAAGTGGAACACAGGCGATAAATATCCTGCTTCAACCAATCGGTGTCGCAAATGGGTCTGGCGCTGATAGGGGGGCTTGGCTACACAGGCGCTCGAGTACCGAAAGGGGAAGACCTGATTATGGCAAAAATTACCTATGTCGAGCACAACGGCACAGAACACGTCGTCGAGGTGGCCAATGGGCTCACCGTGATGGAAGGTGCGCGCGACAACAATATCCCGGGCATCGAAGCAGATTGCGGTGGCGCCTGTGCCTGTTCTACCTGCCACGTCTATGTGGATCCAGCTTGGGTGGAAAAAGTCCCAGCGAAGGACGACATGGAAGAGGACATGCTGGACTTTGCTTTTGAGCCTGATCCCGCCCGTTCGCGTTTGACCTGTCAAATAAAGGTCACCGATGCGCTGGACGGTCTGGTTGTCAAAATGCCGGAAAAACAGATCTGATGTTTTCCTCGGGTTCAATGGCGCGGCGTCTGATGTCCCGCCTTTGGCCCGGTTCCTGCCGCCGCGCGGCGCAGTTGTTGCGCTTGTGGCTAACCGGGATCTGCGTTGCCGGTGCGGCGCAGGCCACGCCGCCGGACGTTATTGTCGATGCCTGGTTCAGTGAACCGACTACCCGGTATGATCACGCCATATTGGGTGATGATGTCGAGTGGGGTGCGTTGTCACTAGAAGTCGACGCCTGCTGGCAATGTGAAAGCAGCCAGACCTACAGGCTGATCATTCGCCTGCCAGAAACCCATGTGTTCGAAGATCTGGAACCGCGTATCATCGCGGGCGATGATGGGCCGACGCTGGTGATGGTGGTGGAAAGCAGCCAGACCCAAGGCGCGCGGCTGGCGCTGTATGACGAGGCCGGATTGTATGCCGCGACACCATTCATTGGCCGCCCACATCGCTGGCTTGCACCGATCGGTTCGGCGGATCTGGATGGCGACGGCTGGCCCGAGGTAGCCTATATTGACCGCCCTCATCTGGCCAAGACATTGCGGATCTGGAGCTTGCGGGATGGTGAGCTGATCGAGGTGGCCAGTCAGGGTGGATTGACCAATCATCGGATTGGTGAGGATTTTATTACCTCGGGTATTCGCGATTGTGGCGAAAGGCCTGAGGTGGTGACTGTGGATAGTGCTTGGTCGCGGATTGTGGCTGCGACACTGGAGGGTGGTGTGATCAGCAGCCGGGATGTCGGGGCGTTTGACGGGCGGGCGAGTATGGATCGGGTGTTGCAGTGCCAATAAGGGGGTAGCGGTAAGGAAGCGGGTTTTGTCTTTTCAATAGCCTACTGTGCTTTTGGGAGAGATGGCCCAACTATATTCAATTATTTTCTGGTGATGCATGTTTTTGAGCATTCAAAAATTCTGGTATGGACTTTGCGGCTGGACATGGAGCGAAACTCCCCTGCCTTCGGGGATAGTTGTGGGCTTGGTGGCAAACCGGAAATCAGAGCTGAAGGCCGTCTATTTACGGCAGGACACAGCGGTTTATCCGACTATCTCTTGGGCGGATGTAAGGCGGTCAATGTGGATTACGCTACCGCATGGAATATGGCCAATGATTTGCAAGTTTTACCGTAGCGACAAACAATCGAAACTGGCGTATGATTTCTTTTATGACGCGGATTACAAAGCAATTTGTTATTCGTTAGACGGTGCAATTTTTTCTTTTCCTTTCAGAGATATTCCTGAAATCGATAGACTTATAACTGATTATCCAACGCCGGGAGTTTAAGGGGGTAAGACCGAACCTCTGCGCCGCGTAGCGGCGCTGGGCCCAACGGGAGGCGGCATCGATAGATGCCAGCCGACGGGCGGGAGAGCTTGGCGGGTGGGGTAACCCATGGGTTACTTGGGTTCTGTATTCCTTGGATCCATTCAAAAACCTCGTGTCTCTCAACTAAACACAGCAGGATTACCGGCGGGTAAGAAGAGCGTACGCTGTTAGGGGGTAGGCGCAACGTGTCGAGTCTGCCGACTTGCGTTGGGCTGGATTTCCTCACAGTGTTCACGCGTTGAACTTTGAAAGCCGTTTGATGTTACGCAATTTCCTTTTGGCTCTTGTTTGGATCGCCGCTGTGCTGGTGGTTGTTGGCTTTCTGGGCTCATTGCACCGCGCTGCGGACAGTATAGCTATTGTTAGGCCCATGCTTGGGATCGTTTGCCTGTTGGGAGTCATCCTTGGCAGGGCGCTTTGGGACAGGGCAGTCTTTGCGGCAATCACGCTCTTAGCTGTGTCCACCACCGCTGTCTCGTTCCTGCCGCAGCCTGCGGGCGGAGATCTGCGGGTTTATTCCAAGAACCTTTGGTTTGCGAATGCAGAGGTCCAGACGGTGGCTGCCGATATTGAGGCCGCCGATGTGGATGTGGTTATGCTGCAGGAAGTGTCGGACAAGAACAGGTCAATCCTAGGGCTGCTGGAGCCAAGCTTTCCTCATCAGCATCTGTGCAGGTTTTCGGGCTGGAGTGGCATAGCTTTGGCCTCACGGCATCCATTTGCCGGAGACCCGGAGTGTTCCAGTTGGCGGGCGGTATTGGCAGCACCGGTTGTCGTGGATGGTCAGCGTGTTTGGACGGTGTCTGCACATGTTCCATGGCCTTGGCCGCATGACAGTGTTCAGAATGAACAGGCAGCCGAGGATGTCCTATCCAAACTGGAGGGGCCAATTGTCATTGCAGGGGATTTCAATATCGTCCCGTGGTCAGGGCGGATTGAAAGAACAGCGGCTTTGACGGGAACTCAACTAGCAGGTCCTGCGCGCCCTACGTTGTACCTGCGAAACATACCGCTGCCGATTGATCTGGTCTTGGCTCCGGGAGGAGGGGCTATGGAGGTGCGGCCCAATCTGGGGTCGGACCATGCAGGCGTCGTTGCGGATGTCGCGCTTTGGAACACAGTCGACCGTTGGCAAAGCCTTGCCGAATTGTTGCTGAGAGATTTTGGTAGCTAAGGTAGAGCATGGCCGAGGTGGGGGCTGCCCGTGTGGAACATCGCACATCTTTGATTTGATAGGCCACGTATTTCCGATCCAGCCCCTCCAACTCGTCAGATCTTCTGAGCTATTGCACAAGTTGTCTGTGGGGGTGAAGGTGCAACCATGGCTACCGAACTAGACTGCTCCACCGCTGCACTAACCGGACTGGCGAGACGGCATATCCGGGTGTTTCAGGTCCACCAATTTCTCGATCGTTTTGCGATGGGTTTGACAGTTGCCGTTGTTGCTCTGGCCTTAACTGATCGAGGCATGGACCTCTTCCAGATTTCTCTGCTCTTTGGGGTCTATTCCCTTACGACCTTGGCGATGGAGCTCCCGTTTGGAGGATTGGCCGACAGTATCGGGCGCAAGCCGGTTTTTCTGGCTGCGGTCGTGGCCAGCATGGTCTCACTCGTACTCTTTCTCTCAACCAGCGATTTCTATGTCCTCGGGCTCTCATTTGCCTTTATCGGTTTTGGTCGGGCGCTGCGGTCGGGCACGCTTGACGCCTGGTTTGTTGAAACCTTCAAGGCCGCTGCGCCAAATGTGGATATTCAGCCCGCTCTGGCAAAGGCGCAATGGGCCAATGCTATTGGGCTGGCGGTGGGGGCTGTGTTGGGTGGGCTTCTGCCCGATCTTTGTGGTTCGGTGGCTGAGAGTCTGGGGTTCAGTGTATATGATGTGTCTTATTTGGTCAGTTTGGCGGTGATGCTTGGGGTGTTCGTCTATACTCTGCTTGTCATTGAGGAAAAACCGCGCCCGCTGAACCCTCAAGCCCTGAAGCAGGGGTTTGCATCTGTGCCATTGGTGATCAAAGACGCCGGTCTTCTCGCGCTCAGACATCCGGCGTTGTCGATGCTGTTGGCAGCTTTGGCGTTTTTCCTGATGGCAACCAACCCGGTTGAGGTGATTTGGCCGACCCATGCCAAGCCGATGTTAGACCAAGCCTATGCAAACACGGTTATTGGGTTCCTGACCGCCTCGTATTTCTTCTCAATCGCGCTTGGCGCGTCGCTGTCCGCTCGCATCAGTCGGATGTTCAGGCGGCGGCATGCCGTGACCCTTGCGGCGGCGTTTGCCTGTTTGGCAGGGGCTCAGATCGCACTGGCGCTACAAGGCAGCATCATTGGTTTTGTCGTGTTTTTCATCCTGTATTCGGTCGTGCTTGGAGTGTCCGAGACGCCAGCCAGCAGCATTCTGCATAGATGCGTTGAGGACCATCAGCGATCCACAATGCTGTCTTTAAGGTCGCTGATACAGCAGCTAGGAGCAGCTTTGGGCCTGATCTTGGCCGGTGCTCTTGCCGAGGTTTATTCGACACCCACGGCTTGGATGGCCTGCGCTGTGTTTCTTGTGGTCGCCGTGATCCTAGTCAGCATCCTGGTCAAACGGCTTGCCGCAGAGCCTGAATAGAAGACAAACCTGCGCCGCGCAGCGGCGCTGGGCCCAACGGGAGGCGGCATCGCCAGATGCCAGCCGACGGGCGGGAGAGATTGGGGGGGGCGGAGAGTTGGAGCTTTGTCGCCAGAAATCCGGGAAGCCGTGCGGGAGCGATCCGATGCTTTGGCTCGCGGGGCATTTGCCCAAATCTATCAGCCCGAGTATGTGCTGCTTGGGTCACTTGACAGAGAAGTTGATTTTGCCATTCTCGGTGTTGTTGGCTCTCGCCAGGCCGCCTTTGTGTCCGCTTCTAAACACTTCTTCTGGATCGGTTGTGTGGCGGTAGCGCAGTTTTCCGTGACCCTCGGGGTTTTAACGTTAGAAGGTGTCGAGGCGGCAGTTAGCAGTGTTTCACTGTCAAAAGGCGATTAATCAGATGCATATTCAAACAGCGATACTAATGTGAGAACGGGGCTGCTTTTTTCTTTGTTCCTGAGTGTATCAGCGTCAGGAGTGCCTTCATTTGCCCAAGAGCTGTACGAGATCGTGCGGGATCATGAATTTCTTGACGTTCGGAAAGCTCTTGAACGGCAACAATGGTCCAGGCCCGATCTTTCAAAGGCCCTAGTTGCTGCTAGCAGGGCTTAATCGACCAGCCGCCGCGCGACTCTTGCTCGAAGCTGGGGCCGATCCAAATTTCAAAATCTTGGGAAGCAGTGTTATAGTGACTGCCGTGCGGGAGAATAGTGTCGCTACACTAGATTTGATCCTGAAAAACGGCGGCGACCCTAATCAACGGGTTTGCTTCGACTGGACGCCGCTACACCACGCGATCCTAGCAGATGGTGTTAGATTTCAATCTCTGGGAATTCTGCTTGAACACGGCGTTGAGATCGACGCGCGAACAAACTTGCAGGTGACGCCCTTGCACAGGGCTGCCAAATTTTGTCTTGGGAGAGCCGTAGAAGCTCTTCTGAACGCTGGTGCGGACCCATCCCTCACCGAGAAGTATGGAAGAACTGCCTATCAACGATCTGTTGCTGCGGATTGCCCAGGGATAGGAGGTTTATCACCACCCTGATTTCTTGCAAATGCGGGTTGCTACTATGCCGCTACCTGCTCAGATCCCTATTTATCTGTTATAATATTCCGTACTGTGGTTGGGTTTCATTTGCCGCCCAGTGCTATTTTTTGTTTCCGCGCGCGTTCCAATCTGCCGAGAACTGGCGAATGAACGTGCATTGAGATGCGAAGAACGGACATTCTAACTATTTGCAGCATTATGCACTCGGGCTCAGTCGGACACATGCATCGCCGCCGCACATGTCCGGTTTGTGACCGCTGGGTCAGTTGATGACGCAACAGCTAAAGTCACCTGATGTTCAGCTGCCCGGCCAAACGGCCGAGCTACCGGTGGTTCGATCAACCGGTTACTTCAGCGCGCGCCAGCCGATGTCGCGGCGCATAAAGCCGCCGGGCCAGTCGATGGCGTCAGCAGCCGTATAGGCGCGGTCGCGGGCCTCTTGCAGGCTGTCACCACGGGCTGTGACGTTCAGAACCCGCCCACCAGTAGCCAGCACCTTGCCGTCTTGGGCCTTGGTGCCTGCGTGGAACACCATGTTGTGGCCATCTTCGGTCAGGGCGTCGAGACCCTTGATCTCGGTGCCCTTTTCATAAGACCCCGGATAGCCCTTGGCGGCCATGACAACGGTGATGGCGTGATCATCCGCCCAGTTGACCTGCGCTCGATCCAAGCGGCCTTCGGCAGCGGCGTGCATCAGGTCCATCGCCTGTGCGCCAAGGCGCATCATCAGCACCTGGCATTCCGGGTCGCCAAAACGCACGTTGTATTCCACCAGACGCGGCTGACCGTCTTTGATCATCAGACCGGCGTAGAGAATGCCCTGATAGGGCGTTCCACGTCGGGCCATTTCTTCCATGGTGGGCTTGATGATCTCTGCCATTGCCTTGGCCTCGATCTCTGCGCTCAGCACTGGGGCGGGCGAGTACGCGCCCATGCCGCCGGTGTTCAGCCCGGTGTCGCCTTCGCCAACGCGCTTGTGGTCCTGGGCCGATCCCATCGACAACACGTTGGTGCCATCAACCAGCACGAACAGCGAGGCTTCCTCGCCTTCCATGAACTCTTCGATCACCACCTCGGCGCCTGCGGATCCAAAGGCCCCGCCGAACATATCATCGATGGCCTCCAGCGCGGTGGCCTCGTCCATGGCCATGATCACGCCCTTGCCGGCGGCCAGACCGTCGGCCTTGACCACGATTGGCGCGCCTTGCTGGAGGATGTAGTCCTTGGCGGCCTCAGCATCCGTAAAGTGGCCGTACCCTGCGGTGGGTGCATCCACGGCGGCGCAGATTTCCTTGGTAAAGGCTTTTGACGCTTCCAGCTTGGCCGCGGCCTCGGATGGGCCAAAGACCAGCAGGCCCGCATCGCGCAGGCGATCAGATACGCCAGCGGCCAGCGGGGCCTCGGGGCCGACGATGACAAAGTCGATGGCGTTTTCTTCGGCAAAGGTGACAACCGCGCCACCGTTGTTGATGTCCAGATCGGCGCAGGTGGCGATCTGCGCGATGCCCGCATTGCCGGGCGCAACGATCAGCTTGTCGCATTTGGGGTTCTGCATAACCGCCCAAGCCAGCGCATGTTCGCGCCCACCGCTGCCGAGGATAAGGATATTCATCGTGCTCTCCAAATGCTAAGCTTTGCGCGCGGTCTAGAGGCTGACGGCGAAACAGGCAAGAGTGGCATTATTTTATGGCGCATTTAAGCAAGCCCGAATTATGGGCGAAGATTGAGAGCTATGAGTTTTCTGATCTTCAAGATGGGACCAGTTTTGCTGATTATGTGGAAAGCAATATCAAGGCCAGCTCTGAGACGGTGGCGCTAGCCATTACCGAATATCGCCGGTTCATATATCTGTGCATGGTTGCGCCGGGAGAAGTAGTGCCGCCCAAAATGGTAGATGAGGTCTGGAATAGCCATTTAGCACTAACGCACGATTACTCGGAGCAGTTTTGCCCAGACGTGTTGGGCTGCCGACTGGACCATGTTCCCACTAGCGATGGATTTCAAAAAAACAGGCGGTTATGCGAAGGCCCATAAGCTTTACTGGCGTGAATTCGGCAACACAGCGCCGGAACTGATTTGGCCCTTTAAGACTGCCGAACAAGCGCTTTAAGGTTTTGGGTTTGTTTGGGATAGCTGCATTTGCAGCCGTAGCATTGCAGACCGGGGAGATTGTATTTCTGTTTGGATCAGCCTTTCTCTTTTCGATGGCTTTTCCTGTGAAAGCGAGATCGTTAGGCCTTAACTGGGAGTGAGGTGAGCTTTCCGGGATTGGCCTTGGCAATCGCTGCAACTATGGTGGCCCGACAAATAGAACCAACCTAACCAACCGAGCCGAGAACCAGCCCCGTGTCAGACCTGTTTGACGACCCGACACCGGGTCAAAACACTCCCGTATTCACCGTTTCCGAGCTTTCCGGAGAGGTAAAGCGCACGCTTGAGGGCACGTTTGGCCGCATTCGGGTGCGCGGCGAGGTGGGGCGTATCTTCAAGGCGCGCTCGGGGCATTTGTATTACGACGTCAAAGACGACAAATCTGTGCTGGCCTGCACCACCTGGAAGGGGCAGGTGTCGAAGCTGGCGGTGGTGCCCGAAGAAGGGCTGGAGGTGATTGTCACCGGCCGCCTGACCGCCTTTGGTGCGCAGTCGAAATACAATATGAACGTCGAGGAAGTCGCCGTTGCCGGGCAGGGCGCGTTGATGGCGTTGCTAGAGAAACGCAAGAAACAGCTAGAGGCCGAGGGATTGTTTGCGCCCGAGCGTAAACAGGCGCTGCCCTACCTGCCGCGTTTCATTGGCGTGGTGACATCGCCATCCGGCGCGGTGATCCGCGATATCCTGCACCGTCTGCGCGACCGTTTCCCACGCAAGGTACTGGTCTGGCCCGTCGCAGTCCAAGGCAAAAACTGCGCGGCAGAGGTCGCCAATGCCATCAACGGCTTCAATGGCTTCACTCCCGGTGGGGCACTGCCGAGACCGGACCTGGTCATCGTTGCCCGTGGCGGTGGCTCGGTCGAAGATCTGTGGGGCTTTAACGAAGAAATCGTCGCGCGCGCAGTCGCGGCCTCGCAGATCCCGCTGATTTCGGCCGTCGGGCATGAAACAGACACCACCTTGATTGACTATGTCTCTGACCAGCGCGCGCCAACACCCACGGCAGCGGCAGAATTGGCGGTACCAGTGCGGCTGGAACTGCTGGCCTGGACAGGCGAGCAGGGCGCTCGGATGACCCATGCCGTCGGCCAATCAGTGCAGCAACGCAAACAGCGGCTAAAAGACATGTCGCGGGCCATGCCCAAACCCGAACGACTGTTGGATGATCCGCGCCAAAAGCTGGATATTTTGTTCGATAAGTTGCCCAACGCCTTGATTCGCGGCGTCCAAAATCGTCGGGTTCAGCTCAGCCAGAAATCCGCGGGGCTGCGCCCACAGGCGTTGCAGCAATTGATGGCCAGACGGCACGATAAGTTGATCAGCCTGTCGTCACAACTAAATCTGCGAACGACTTCGCAGAACTTGGCCCTGCACAAAGAACGCCTGGAACATCTTTCCAAGCAACTCGATGGCCTCCATCAACAACGGATTGAAAAAACCCGACAGCAGCTAGACGCCGCAGGCCGACAGTTGGAAATTCTTAGCTATCGGGCAACGCTGGATCGCGGATATGCGGTGGTACGGGACGCAGGCCAGTTGATCACTAGCAAAGCAACAGCGGCCAAGGCTTCGGCGCTTGAGATTGAGTTTTCTGATGGAACGATCAAACTGGGCGGAGCCGAGGACTAACTATTTGTGCGTAATTTCTTTTTGCTAAAAATACTCAAATCCCGGCCTTGGTCTCAGACGCCGACTTCTGGTCCGTAACACAGCATATCCTCATCCAGATCCTCTACTTCGTAGAGCTCCGTAGCACGTGGGTCACTTTCGAATTGCGCGATCAGGCCTTCTGGTTCCAGCGCAAATCTCCAGCATTGAGGCGTATTGTTGTCTTCATAGACAAAACAGATTTGATCGGCGTCTTCGTACCAGTGGCCTTTTTGGCATCGGCCATCGAGAAATGACCACAACACCTGACGATCTGGCAGATAGCGTTCCACGCCATAGATTGTGCCCTCAAATCCATAATACAAAGTGCGTCCAAGGGTGTAGCGATCAAAGGTCTCGCCGGTGAGCTGTTCGCCAGCAGTCAGCGGTGCTGGCTGCAACAATGAAAACATCAGGGGAATCATTAAAATAACGCGCATGGGCCAATAGTGTCAGAAATTGCCTCTTCAGGCCACGGTGTCAGTTTTTCCAACTACGCCAAAACGCCGTGCCATCACTCTGCGCCACAAAGGTGCCAACAGCGCGATGGCCTCCATTTCCGGAATCGCAAAGGGCAGTACCGGCATATCCCTGCGCAATCCTAGTTCCGGGTAGCGCCGTTGAGGGGCAAGTGGTGGTCCGAATGGCGTGGCGCATTCAGCATCATCGCTGAGGAGTACCAGTGCGGAGCGTTCCAGGAATGCCCTGGCCCAACGGGTTCCACCCTCCCCGATCCTGTCATGGCAGACTGCAAGCCGTAGTGCTGGACGCAATCTACCGGAAAAATTTGGAGCTGAGCGTAGCCAGTCAGCAGCAAATACAAAAGCAACAGGGGCGCACCGCCAGCAACTGTGGCCAGTATCAGTGCAAAGGATGCGCCACCACAATATCCGACATAAGGGTGGCTCCATGCTGTAGCCGGCACTGATTTACGTGTCGGGAGCCTATCGTCTGCGCGTAGTCCGGCGCGGAAAGACCCAAGCCACGCTCGCAGGAGAAAGCAGTAAACCTCTTCTCCACGGCGGGCGGTGTTTGGATCATCACGCGTAGCCACCTGCGGATGGTGCACACGCAGATGGGCGGACACATGATGGCCGATCAACATGGTCGTGTAGATTAATGACCCAAGTCGTCGCATCCGGCGAAGTGGATGATGGATTAATTCGTGGGCATTGGGATGTGACACTTGTCCCATAGACAATCCCACAGGCATTTTGATCAACAATAGTGCGAAATGCGCCAGTACCAAGGCAATGGAGAGCAAGTCCGCTAGCGGGAAAGCACCATCGGAGGTTGCTCTGGTCCTTTTGACAACAGCGCGCGGCCGCAATCTAGCTCTGGCAGCAGAAACCGAAGCTTCGTTTTGAAGTAAAAGCTCACGATCTTTGTTATTCGGCGACTTCGGTCGAGTTTTTTGCAACATTTGCCTGAGGCGCTTTGCAAGTGGCACCAATCCGCATTAGGTGGGTGTGAAACCCTTTGCGGAGACTAAGATGGCGTTTTTCTCTAAGTTAAAAGACCGGTTGTTCAAGTCTTCTTCGAAGCTAGAGCAGGGGTTGGACGCTATTGTCGAAGATGCGGCTGAGACCGCAGCGCCATCGCCAACACCTGCACAGGAGACAACACCCGTGTCGGTTACCACTCCAGATGTTGCTGCGGTGGCTGCTCCTGAAACGAGCTCACCGAGCTTGGTTGGCCGCTTGCTTGGCCGAAAAGCTGACGAGCCGCGCCGGGTGCTGGACGATGATATGCTGGAACAGCTCGAAGAGTTGTTGATCAGCTCGGACATGGGCGTGGATACCGCACTGCGGGTCACCGCCAATATGGCCGAGGGCCGCTTTGGCAAACGCCTGTCATCCAGTGAGATCAAAAACCTGCTGGCGGCAGAAATTGCCCGCATTATGGAAAATGTTGCCAAACCGATGCCGATCTACTCCAAGCGTCCACAAGTGGTGCTGGTGGTTGGTGTCAACGGCTCGGGTAAAACCACTACAATTGGTAAGCTGGCCAGCCAGTTTAAGGCAGCCGGAAAATCGGTGGTGATTGCTGCAGGCGACACCTTTCGCGCTGCTGCTGTGGAACAGTTGCAGGTCTGGGGAGATCGTGCCGGCGTTCCGGTTCTTACAGCCCCCGAAGGCTCAGATCCGGCCTCTCTGGCCTTTGATGCCTTGACCAAGGCGCAAGAAGACGGGGCTGATTTGCTGATGATAGATACGGCGGGAAGGCTACAAAATCGCTCTGATCTGATGGAGGAGCTGGCCAAGATTGTCCGGGTGATCCGTAAGGTTGATCCCACTGCTCCCCACAATACATTGCTGGTACTAGATGCAACCACGGGCCAAAATGCGTTGAATCAGGTCGATGTGTTCCAAAAAATTTCGGATGTTTCGGGTTTGGTGATGACCAAATTGGATGGCACGGCTCGTGGTGGTGTGCTGGTGGCTCTGGCAGATAAATTCGGCCTGCCAATCCACGCAATTGGTGTGGGTGAGCAGATTGACGATCTTGCCCCGTTTGATCCACAGGACTTTGCGGCGGCATTGACTGGCTTGGACAAAACCTGATCCGGACTCTTCATCTAGCTGCAAATATCCTCGGGGGTCCGGGGGCAGAGAGCCCCCGGCGATATCAACCTGACATAAGGCAAGTAATCACTTGAGCGATTGGCTGATTTCCCTGGAAGGCACACAAGCAGGTCATCAAGCGGCGTTGATACTCGCCTTGATGGCCGCTGTGCTGCATGCGGTGTTTGGGGCGCTGCAGAAAGGCCGCCATGATCCATGGTTGTCACGCGGGGCAATTGATTTTTCCTATTGCTTGATGGCGGCGCCTTTTGCTTTGTTTGTGGTGCCTTGGCCCGAACCGCATATGTGGCCCATTTTTGCAGCGGTCTGGGTTATTCATATCCTGTATAAAACCTTGCAGGCGCTGGCTTATACCAAAGGCTCCTATACAGTGGTCTATCCGGTCGTGCGCGGAACTGGCCCATTGTTTACTGTGATCGGGGCCTATTTTCTGTTTGGTGAAACCTTCACTTTGATCCAGTGGTCGGGCGTTCTGGTGCTTTTGTCAGGCATTTTTGGCCTGGCCGCGTATAACCTGCGCTATCTTGAAACCAATCGCGACACTCTGGTCATTGCTTTAGCCCTTGCCGGAATTACCGGATTGTTTGTAGCGCTTTATACCACCTACGATGCATATGGTATTCGAGCCACGGCTGATCCATTCACCTTTCTCGCTTGGTTCTTCATGATAGATGGCGCGGCGTTGCCGGTCTTTGCGTTCCTGCGGTGGCGCAGAATGGCTGACCGGCCAACACCAGGTCCGCTAATGCTGCGCGGGTTCTTCGGCGGAATTGTGGCCTTTATGTCTTTTGGTGCGGTGATGCTGGCGACACGTCTCGACAAGGTTGGTGAGGCTGCAGTGCTGCGTGAAACCTCAACAGTGTTTGCAGCGCTGATTGGCTGGCTGGTGCTAAAAGAGACCGTGGGGCCCCGCAGAATTGCGCTGATGGCTTTGATCGCGCTGGGCGCCGTGATAGTGGAAATGGGCGGATAAGGCGGCCCGCCCCGCTGAATGGAATAAAAGGACAGGCAATGGCCAAAACAAAGATCAATCCAACTTTGAAGATGGTACTGGAGATGGGGCCCATCGTGCTGTTCTTTATTGGTTACCTAAAGTTGCGAGATAGTAGCTTTACCATCGCAGGAAGTGACTATCAGGGTTTTATCATTGTCACGGCGGCCTTCATTCCATTGATGGTTCTTTCGTCAGGCATCCTGTGGAAACTCACAGGCCATTTGTCAAAAATGCAAATGGCCACCTTGGTTCTGGTAATTGTATTTGGCAGCTTGTCGGTCTGGTTCAACGATGAACGATTTTTCAAAATGAAGCCGACAATTATCTACTTGTTGTTTGGCGGTATGTTGGGTTTTGGCCTGTTACGGGGCAAGAGCTATCTGAAGGTGGTGATGGAGGAGGTCCTGCCGATGCAGCAAGAAGGATGGATGATCCTGACCCGTCGCCTGTGTGGGTTCTTTTTGGGGCTGGCCCTATTGAACGAGTTAATCTGGCGCACGCAGAGCACTGATAACTGGGTCTATTTCAAAACATTTGGCCTGACGGCCGGGGTCTTTATCTTCTTCATGTCCCAAAGTGCATTATTCCAAAAATACGGCGAAGAGAGCGAAGACACACCAGATGCCGCCGAATAATCAAAAACTCCCGCGCCTTGGTGCCACATCACAGATGTGACCCATAAGACTTGGGCCGAGCAGCGCACCTACGGTGCGCTGCAGCCTGCCGCTATCGTTTGAACAATAGATCTTGTGCCGTTTTGCTTTGCGAGCCAGTGCGCAATTCAAGGGCCAAAGCATGACCTGCAACCACTGCCGGTCGTTTGCCAACCAAGTCTAGCCAACGGGTAAGGTGGGGTTTGTCCTCCAGGGATTGCTGTTGCCCTTCCCAGAGTGAAGCCCAAGGCCAAATCGCCATATCAGCAATGCTATAGTCGTCGCCTGCCACATATTCATTCCCGGCCAACTGTCGGTCAAGTACCCCATACAGCCGGGCAACTTCTGCCCGATAGCGGTCCTTGGCATAAGGGATGTCCTGGGGGGGATCCATTTTGGGCGCATACTTCAAAAAATGGTGTGCTTGGCCTGCCATTGGTCCAACCCCGCCCATTTGCCACATCAACCATTGATCTACCAACAGCTTGGTTCGCTCATCCTTACCATAGAACTGCCCGGTTTTTTGGGCCAAATACATCAGGATAGCGCCGCTCTCAAACAGTGAGATGGGGATACCGTCCGGGCCATTTGGGTCGGTGATTGCTGGCATTCGGTTGTTTGGCGCAATTTTCAGAAAGTCAGGAGCAAACTGATCTCCTTTGGAGATGTTGATCAGGTTCAGATCATAGGGCAGGCCCATTTCTTCGAGTGCGATGGAGATTTTCCATCCATTTGGTGTTGGCCAGTAATACAGCTGTATCGGCTGTTGCATGATTTCCCCCTAATTTGCTGATTGCGATCTTGGCCTTTTGCGAGTTGACGACAAGAGGGGAGCGGCAGCTGCTGCGCAAAAATGCGTGATGTGGGTCTCTACTGTTGCTTTCGTACAGTTCTTGTACGGTCCCTGCTCTCCACAAACTTGACGTGGGCACAATGGCGTCGTAAGGGCGAGGGACAGAACTCGTGGCGATTTGTTACCGGATTGCGGGCCACGTTAAACACACCCGCTAAAGAGGTCAGGATGTAAAGGACCCCCTTTTCGCTTGGCCGAATTGGGGTTTTTTTATGCGCGGAGAGCGCAGGAGGACATGTGATGAGTGAGAACTGGAACAAAGCTACCAAAATGGTACATGGTGGCACTCGGCGTAGCCAGTACAACGAAGTCAGCGAAGCAATTTTCCTGACCCAGGGATTTGTCTATGACAGTGCAGAGCAAGCCGAAGCGCGGTTTATAGAAACTGGCCCGGATGAATTCATATATGCTCGGTATGGCAATCCAACGGTTGCGATGTTCGAAGATCGCATTGCCGCACTGGAAGGGGCCGAGGATGCCTTTGCCACCGCATCGGGGATGGCAGCGGTCAACGGCGCGTTGACATCAATGCTGAAGTCCGGCGACCATGTGGTATCAGCCAAGGCGTTGTTCGGGTCGTGTCTTTACATTCTTGAAAGTGTCTTGGGTCGTTTTGGCGTTGAGGTCACATTTGTTGATGGCACCGATCTGGACCAATGGCGCGCCGCCATGCGTCCGGACACCAAGGCCGTGTTTTTCGAGACCATGTCAAACCCAACTCTCGAAGTGATTGACGTCGCAGCCGTGGCGGAGATCGCTCATGGGGTTGGCGCAACGGTGGTGGTCGACAATGTGTTTTCTACGCCTGTGTTTTCCAACGCCATTTCGCAGGGCGCAGATGTGGTGATTTACTCCGCAACCAAACATATTGATGGTCAGGGGCGTGCACTTGGTGGCGTGGTATTGGGCACCAAGGATTTTATCCGTGGCACGCTGGAACCCTATATGAAACATACCGGCGGCTCCCTCAGCCCATTCAATGCATGGGTGTTGCTGAAAGGGCTTGAAACCATTTCCCTGCGGGTCAATGCGCAGGCGGAGAGTGCGTTGAAAATCGCAACAGCGCTTGAAGGGCATCCTGCATTGGTGCGTACACTTTATCCCGGCCTGCCGGGCCATGCACAAAACGCACTGGTTCAGCGACAGCTTGGTGGCAAGGGAGGTACGGTTTTGTCGCTTGATCTGAAAGATGGCAAAGACGCGGCGTTCAAGTTTCTGAATGCGATGAGCATTGCGGTCATTTCCAACAACCTCGGCGATGCCAAGTCCATTGCTACGCACCCTGCAACGACAACACACCAACGCCTGCCGGATGAACTGAAGGATGAGCTAGGCATTACGCCGGGACTGGTGCGTTTCTCTGTTGGGCTTGAAGATGCCGATGATTTGATTGCAGACCTAAGACAAGCACTGGACACGACACTGAGTTGATGTTCCCTGCAGTCAATTCAATGAATGTTCTATCTACCCTGGTCTTTGCTTCATCTAGCCAAAAATATCCTCGGGGGTGAATTGGCCGCTAGGTCAAAAGGGGGCAGACAGCCCCCTTTTTTTGTTTCCGAACATGCGGTACGGCAGCTTTGCCAACAAAACTGCCGCATTTGAGAGATCACTTTTGTATTTTCCTGGTTACATCGGTAAAATACTGGTCTGTAGCGTCTCTGCAGCTGCACAGCAAAGGAAGCCCGGCTGATGACTATACACCCTCGCGACACAGATGAGGCCCCGAACCGGGATGCTGCTGAAGCGGCACTGAAGGTGCTGCGAAATTGGGCTTTGAAGGCAAGTGTGACAGAAGTTGCTCAGCTCGATCCAGCTGTGGCGCGATTACTGCCGGGACAAGAACTGGGGAACTATCCAGATCTGTCGCGCGACTATCCGGAAAACTTCAAATCAGACGAGCAATACCGTGCGACATTGCCGGACCTGCAAAACGGCCCAGCCAGTCTGATCCGGGGCGCACGGCAGTTGATCCAACATGTTGGTATTTCCAATTTCCGGTTGCCTATCCGATTTCATACCCGCGATGGTGGCGATTTGACCCTGGAGGCTTCAATCACGGGTACGGTCAGTCTTGAAGGGGAAAAGAAGGGCATCAACATGTCGCGCATCATGCGGTCGTTTTATAAGCACGCGGATCGGACCTTTAGCTTTGAAGTCATGGCGACAGCCTTGGATGATTACCTTAGCGACCTGAACAGCCCAGACGCGCGTATTCAGATGCGATTTTCATTTCCTGCTCGGGTCAATAGTCTGCGTTCTGGCCTGTCGGGGTATCAATACTACGATATTGCGCTGGAACTGGTAGACCATGATGGGCGGCGCGAGGAAATCATCCATCTCGACTATGTCTATTCGTCGACTTGTCCCTGTTCGCTGGAGCTTAGCGAACATGCCCGCACCGCCCGAGGGCAACTGGCCACGCCACATTCACAACGCTCGGTGGCGCGAATCTCGGTGCAGGTCAAACCTGGTAGCAATTGTCTGTGGTACGAAGACCTGATTGATCATTGTCGACGCGCGGTCCCAACTGAGACCCAGGTCATGGTGAAGCGCGAGGATGAGCAGGCCTTTGCGGAGCTCAATGCAGCCAATCCGATCTTCGTCGAGGATGCAGCGCGATTGTTCTGTGAAGCCTTGCAACAGGACCCTCGGATTGCCGATTTCAGGGTGGTCGCCAGCCATCAGGAAAGTCTCCATAGTCATGATGCAGTGAGTGTCCTAACGCAGGGACCCAGCTTTGTTACGCGCAGTCTTGACCCCAAGTTGTTTTCAACACTGATCCATCGCGGATGATCGCATTCGATCACCTGTAACGAGTGCCAACCGCTGCAAATAGGGTGCCTTTTGCTTGACAGTTGGGGCACTGGACGCCAACCCTGCGCGCTATGTTGGATCTTCGCCCTGTTGGATATGTCATTGGCTTGCTGGTCGCCATTCTGGGCGGGACCATGCTGTTTCCTTTGTTGGTCGACCTGTACGACGACCATGGCCAATGGCCGGTTTTTCTTCAGAGTGCTGTTTTCACGGTGTTGGCTGGCGGCTTGATTGCGTTGAGCTGTGCCAATGGAGTGCGCGAAGGGTTGACCATTCAGCAGACCTTTTTGCTTACCACGGGTGTCTGGCTGGCCCTGCCGCTGTTTGGTGCGCTGCCTTTTGTCCTGGGGGCCACAGAAGCACGATTTGTGGATGCCTTTTTTGAGGCTATGTCTGGGATGACCACCACGGGGTCGACCGTGCTGTCCGGCCTTGATGACCTACCTCGCGGCATCTTGCTGTGGCGCGGCATTCTACAATGGCTGGGGGGGATCGGTATCATTGTGGTGGCAATGGTCTTTCTGCCGGAACTTCGGGTTGGGGGGATGCAAATTTTCCGATCCGAAGGGTTTGAAACCATGGGTAAAATTCTGCCACGCGCCCAGGAGATCGCTGGGCAGATATCAATGATCTACATTGCACTGACGTTGCTGTGCGGCTTGGTTTATGGGGCTTTGGGTATGGGGTTTTTCGACGCATTGGTGCACGCGTTGACCACCGTCTCCACGGGTGGGTTTTCCAATTATGATGAGTCGTTTGGTGCCTTTTCCGGACCCGCTGAATATGCGGCAGTGTTTTTTATGATCCTCGCAGCGCTCCCATTTGTGCGCTACGTGCAACTGCTGAACGGTCAGGGCAAGGCGCTGCTGCGGGACAGCCAAATCCATGTGTTTCTAGTGATCATCGCGGTACTGGTCGCTGTCACATCAGTGATCCTGACAACAGTTTTCCCGTATCACATTGAGCAAGCTGTCCGTGAGGCTCTGTTCAACATCACCTCAATCATATCAGGCACCGGATACGCCAGTGTTGACTATATGAAGTGGGGCAGCTTTCTAGTCATGATGTTCTTTTTCGTCGGGCTGGTTGGAGGTTGTGCTGGGTCGACGGCCTGTTCGATAAAGATATTCCGATATCAGTTGCTGTTTGCTTCGATCAGAGTTCAGATCCAAAGAATTCGTGCGCCTCATGGTGTTTTTATTCCACGCTATGAAGGTCGCAAAGTAGGCAATGATGTGCTTAGCTCGGTCATCTCATTCTTTGTATTTTTCGTTGTCACCATTGGCATTGTTGCCTGGGCGCTGGCGTTGACGGGGCTGGATTTCACCACTGCTGTATCGGGGGCGGCTACTGCGGTGGCCAATGTTGGGCCGGGTCTGGGCGACCGCATTGGACCTGCAGGAAATTTTGGCGGCCTGAACGACGCAGCCAAATGGATCCTGATCGCCGCCATGTTGATTGGTCGGCTGGAACTGATGGCTGTTTATGTTCTTTTTACTGTCCGTTTCTGGAGAGCCTGACCGGCCCGCTGGACTATCGAGCACTATTGTCCGGCGCTGCCGACGAACAGAATGCAGGGTGCATCTGCACACCCTACACATTGATTTAGCGTCTAATTTGCTTCCAGCAGGGCATTGGGAATCTCAAACCGTTCTTCTGGAGTGATATGCACCACGGTGGTGTTTGCCAGTCGCTTTGAGGCCAGTGAGCCTGTGCTGTCGGTGGAGGTGATCTTGCCATCGGTGACATAGAGATAGCGTACCTGGCCGCCGGGAAGCAGAACGCGTAGGGTCACTGAGCCATCTTCCTTCGGCAGGATCTCAAGCGGACAGTCTGTTGAAGGCTGGCCATCCATTGCAGCGCAGGAGACGTGGCCGACTGAGCGAGTACCATCGGTGCCTGCGATGTTAGTACCACTGGCGAGCACGGGCAGGGGCAACAGGGTGGTGATGGCCAAGAAGGCAAAAAACCGCATGACTATTCCTTTCGTCGATAATGTGTTGCGGGGACTCTTGCATTGGGACCCGGGGCTGTAAACCCGGATGTGAGGCAATGTTGGCCTGCGTCGCAATACCGCGACGGTGCCGTTGCTCTTGCTCTTATTTCACAGCTCGCTTAAGACGCGGGAGATCGAAAACAGCCAGCGCACGGAGAGTGTCCCCCATGCCGGTACTTGTGATGAAATTCGGCGGCACCTCGGTCGCCAACCTGGACCGGATCCGTCGGGCCGCCAAACGTGTTGGTGTGGAAGTCGCCAAAGGCTATGACGTCATCGTCATTGTCTCGGCGATGTCAGGTAAAACCAACGAAATGGTGGGTTGGGTTGAAGAAACCTCGCCTCTGTTTGACGCCCGCGAATATGACGCCGTGGTGTCTTCGGGGGAGGCGGTTACAGCCGGGTTGATGGCGCTGACGTTGCAGGAAATGGATGTTCCGGCGAGAAGCTGGCAAGGCTGGCAAGTGCCATTGCAAACCACCAGTGCCCACAGCCAGGCGCGGATCGAAGAGATCGGCACCGACAATATCAACCAAAAGTTCGGCGAAGGGATGAAGGTGGCGGTAGTTGCCGGGTTCCAGGGGGTTAGCTCTGAGGGACGGATTACCACGTTGGGTCGCGGTGGTTCTGACACCACAGCGGTAGCCTTTGCCGCTGCATTTGGTGCCGAACGCTGCGACATCTACACCGATGTGGATGGGGTCTACACAACCGACCCGCGGATCTGCGACAAAGCTCGTAAGCTGGATAAGATTTCTTTCGAAGAAATGTTGGAGCTGGCGTCGCTGGGCGCGAAGGTTTTACAGACCCGATCTGTTGAGCTGGCAATGCGGTTTAAGGTTAAACTACGTGTTTTGAGCAGCTTTGAAGAACAATCTGATGAGGCTGGGACCTTAGTCTGTGCCGAGGAGGAAATCATGGAATCCAATGCAGTGGCCGGAGTGGCCTATTCCCGCGATGAAGCCAAGCTGACCCTGTTGTCAGTTGCTGACCGTCCAGGCATTGCGGCCATTATCTTTAACTCGCTGTCCGAGGGCGGCGTCAATGTCGACATGATTGTGCAGAACATCAGCGAAGATGGTCGCACCGATATGACGTTTTCTTGCCCAACGGATCAAGTGGCGCGCGCTGAACAGGCGTTGCTTGGTACAAAAAATGCTGGTGAATTGAACTATGCCGAGCTGGTCGCTGACAAAGATGTTGCCAAAGTTTCGGTTGTTGGAATCGGCATGCGCTCGCAGTCTGGTGTGGCTGCTAAGATGTTCAAAGTGTTGTCGGATGAAGGCGTCAACATCAAGGTGATTACGACCTCTGAGATAAAAATTTCCGTGCTGATTGATCGGAAATACATGGAACTTGCGGTCCAAGCACTGCATGATGCCTTTGATCTGGACAAGGTTGCCTGACTTTATTTCGGCGACCTGACACCCGTATTGCGTGAACAGGGCCTATGGCAGACAGTACAGAATCTGAAAGCCGCAAGTTACTGGGGCGGCTGAGAGAAGCGATGGCTGGCGATGACGCCGGCCAGACCAGGCTTGACAAAATCACTCATTTGATCGCTGACAGCATGAGAACCGAAGTGTGTTCGGTCTATCTGTTTCGTGACGACGAGACGCTGGAGCTCTGCGCTACTGAGGGCTTAAACCTCGAATCCGTTCACAAAACCCGCATGCGGCTAGGCGAAGGGCTGGTTGGCCGAGTCGCAAAATACGGCAAGGTCGTAAACACACCGGATGCCCCCAATGCCAAGGGTTTCCGCTATATGGCCGAGACCGGCGAAGAGCGGTTTTCATCCTTTCTAGGTATTCCTGTGCAACGTCTGGGTGAAAAGCTGGGCGTTTTGGTTGTACAGTCGCGCGATGCGCGTGAGTTTTCTGCTGATGAGGTTTATGCGCTGGAAGTGGTGGCTATGGTCATCGCTGAGATGACCGAGCTTGGCGCTTTTGTTGGTGAAGGCGCGGCGCTGTCACCGTTACATCAACAGCCGGTTCTTCTGCGTGGAACATCGGCCCAAGAGGGGACTGCTGAGGGTCATGTTTGGATGCATGAACCGAGGGTGGTGATAACCAATCCCATTGCCGATGATCCGCACCGAGAACGCGAACGCCTGCACGAGGCTGTGGACGAGTTGCGGGTTGGGGTCGATAAAATGCTGGAAATGTCGCTGGATGGTGACAAAGAGCAAGTGCAAGTGCTTGAGGCCTATCGCATGTTCGCGAACTCCAAGGGCTGGATGCGGCGGATGGAAGAGGACATCGCGTTAGGGCTAAGCGCCGAGGCGGCGGTTGAAAAAGAGCAGTCCCAGGCAAGGGCGCGGATGAGCCAGGTGCAAGACGCCTATTTGCGTGAACGGTTGAGCGATCTGGACGACCTGTCGAACCGTCTATTGCGGATCCTGACTGGACAGGGGGCGACATCGAGCGCTGATTTACCCGCCGATCCAATCTTGATTGCTCGCAATATTGGACCCGGAGATTTGTTGGAGTATGGACGTAGCCTGCGTGGGTTGGTGTTGGAAGAGGGCTCGGTTGGGTCACATGCGGCAATTGTTGCCCGTGCACTGGCCATTCCGCTAGTCGTCAATGCCAAACGTATCACAACCGAAGCGCTGAACGGCGACCATATTATGGTCGATGGTGACCAGGGACTGGTTCACCTTCGCCCAGAGGACACAGTTTCCAGCGCATTTCGTGACAAGATCGCGATGCAAGCCAATGCGCAGGAACGATATGGTTCGGTTCGTGATCTGCCCGCAGTGACGAAAGATGGTAAGCGCGTTGACTTGCTGATGAACGCTGGGCTTATGGCGGATCTACCGTCGCTAGAGAGTTCGGGGGCCGAGGGTGTTGGGCTATTTCGAACCGAATTGCAGTTTTTGGTGCGCAACAAAATGCCTAAAAGATCCGAGTTGGTGGTTCTGTACAAGCGGGTGCTGGACGCTGGGAATGGCAAACGAGTGGTCTTTCGCACACTGGATATCGGGTCAGATAAAGTGTTGCCCTATATGAAGCCCACCGACGAGCCAAATCCGGCCCTGGGTTGGCGTGCGATCCGGGTGGGGTTGGACAAGCCTGGAATCATGCGAATGCAGCTCCAGGCGCTGATACGGGCCGCAGACGGCCGCCCACTGACCGTCATGTTTCCATTTGTTGCACAGTTCGAAGAGTATCGCGCCGCTCGTGCCGAGGTGGAAAAGACTCTCGAGCTTGAACGCAAATTGGGCCACGCCCTGCCAGAGGTTTTGGATGTCGGGGCCATGTTGGAAACCCCGTCATTGGCCTTTGCGCCGCAGAAGTTTTTCGAAGAGGTTGGGTTTCTCTCAATTGGTGGCAATGATCTGAAACAGTTCTTTTTTGCAGCCGACCGTGAAAATGAACGGGTACGCAAACGCTACGATACACTGAATGTCAGCTTTTTGAGTTTGATTGAACGTATCGTTGAGCGTTGTAATTCAACCAACACACCTCTCAGCTTTTGTGGTGAAGATGCGGGGCGTCCGATTGAAGCGGTGTGTCTTGCCGCGATCGGCATTCGCACATTGTCGATGCGTCCTGCATCAATTGGGCCGGTGAAGTCGCTGTTACTGCGTGTAGATTTAGGCGCGCTTCGTAAAATCATTGCTGATGCCCGCCATCGTGGCGACCAGTCAGTGCGCCCGGCAGTGATGGACTACCTTCGCGACCTTTGATTGCCTCAACAAAGTACTTGCAAGCAAGTGAATTCCGACACGATTGTTCGGCCTTTTGGCGGGGAGAGACGTGGGGAAGGGACATTCTTGCGTCTGAGGAGGGGTGAGCTGATTCAGCTTTCTCCACTTTTAGATGTCAAAATGTGTATAAGTCAGAAGATTTGTGTACCTTTTCTCTCAATTGAACACGTTTCGTCTCGAGGTGTGTTTGACGTCCTGGCATTCAGTTGAAGACAGAAATAAGTTTGCTCTGTGATACCTTTCTTCTGCGTGATGTTTCTTTGCAGGGAACCTTCCGGTGCAAAATGGTGATCTTGAAGTTATTCAGTTTCTGCCCACAAGTTAATCACATTATGTATGTCTTGTTGCTGATTGAAAACAAACGTTAATATCAAGTTAACCCCTGGCCGGGGGGTAGGGTCGACAATTGGGCTCAGAGGGGAGACCGCTTTTGCAAGCTGGCAAGTGTCTGCAAATGACTGCTGTGCGGCTACAAGACGAACAAAGTCGTAGCCGATGAGCAGGGTCAATGATTGTGGGCCAGCATGACGGTTGCACGGATGAAGCGAAGTTCACGAAGTTTAAGACATTCTGCGACTGAATTGAATAACAACAAGTAAACCCAAACCCAGTTTGATCATCAAGACCCTAGCATAAGCATAGATGAGGGCAGTGCTTGCGTTGCTTGGATAACTTTCGACTACCAATTGTGATGGTTTCGCATAGCTTAGGCACCTCTTGCGGTGAAATTAGATGGAATAAATTTTAAGTATGAAACTTTAAGCTTGAAGTTTACTGGCGTCGGCCTATCCTGACATATAGTGATGACAGTTTGCAGGGAGTGTGAGTGATGAAAATCGCCTGTCTTGGAGGAGGCCCAGCCGGGCTGTATTTTGCGATTTCAATGAAGCTTCGCCAACCTGATACCGAAGTCACAGTGATCGAGCGCAATAAGCCGAATGACACTTTTGGTTGGGGTGTCGTGCTGTCCGATGATGCGCTGGACAATCTGACGATAAATGATCCGGTTAGCGCCGAACAGATCCGGAAGAACTTTGCCTACTGGGACGATATAGCGGTTGTACACGACGGCCAGCGTACAGTGTCGGGCGGACATGGGTTTGCCGGGATTGGGCGTCACAAAATGCTGCTGATCCTTCAGCAACGCGCGCTAGAACTTGGGGTGGATTTGCAATTTGAAACCGCTGCCAAGCCTGCTGCTGAATATCAAAAAGAATATGATCTGGTGGTTGGGTGTGACGGGCTGAATTCGGCCGTCCGTACTGAGTTTACTGATCAGTTTAAGCCCAATATTGATGTCCGCCCCTGCAAGTTTATTTGGCTTGGGACGCATCAAAAATTCGATGACGCTTTCACCTTTATTTTTGAAAAAACCGTCCATGGTTGGGTTTGGATACACGCCTATCAATTTGATGATGATACCGCGACAGTAATTGTCGAATGCTCGGCTGAAACTTGGGAGGCTTGGGGATTTGAGACAATGTCCAAGGAAGAAACCATCCGTACCTGTGAGCAGATCTTTGCAGAGCATTTAGATGGGCATTCACTGATTTCAAATGCTGATCATCTGCGCGGATCAGCGGTATGGATCAATTTCCCACGTGTTCTGTGTGAGACTTGGTACCATGAAAATGTCGTGCTGTTGGGCGACGCCTCTGCCACTGCGCACTTTTCAATCGGGTCAGGTTCGCGCCTCGCTTTTGATAGCGCAATTGCGCTGGCCGAATTTGTTTGCACCGAACCGAGCTTACCGCAAGCCTTTGAACGATATCAGGAAGAACGCAGGCTAGATGTGCTGCGTTTGCAATCTGCTGCGCGAAATTCATTGGAATGGTTCGAGGATGTGGAGCGTTATCTGGATATGGATCCAGTGACGTTTAACTACTCGCTGTTGACCCGGTCCCAACGGATCAGTCATGAAAATCTGCGTTTGCGTGACCCGGACTGGGTGGCCTCGGCCGAGAAGTGGTTTCAGACCCGCGCAGGCGCACCTACGGATGCACCGGTTAGGCCGCCAATGTTTGCGCCATTCAAGTTGCGTGAAATGGAATTGGGAAACCGTATCGTCGTGTCGCCAATGGCGCAGTACAAAGCGACGGATGGTTGCCCGAATGATTGGCATTTGATCCACTATGGTGAACGAGCAAAAGGGGGGGCTGGACTGGTCTATACAGAGATGACCTGCGTCAGCTCTGCTGGGCGAATTACACCGGGGTGTACAGGGCTGTACGCCCCCGAGCACGAGACCGGATGGAAGCGGTTGACCGATTTTGTACACAGCGAAACCAGCAGCAAAATCTGCTGTCAGATTGGTCACTCCGGGCGTAAGGGGTCGACCCAGTTGGGGTGGCAGGAAATGGACGCCCCTTTGGCTGATGGAAACTGGGATCTCGTTTCAGCCTCGGCCATCCCGTGGTCGGAAAACAATGCCACCCCGCAAGAGATTACGCGCGTAGAAATGGACGTGATCCGGGATGAATTTGTCGCCTCCACCGAGATGGCCAACCGCGCCGGGTTTGACATGATCGAGCTGCACGCCGCTCATGGATATCTGATTTCATCCTTTATCTCGCCACTTTCGAACCAACGGTCGGATGACTACGGTGGGGATTTGGAAAGCCGGATGCGATACCCACTGGAGGTGTTCGAAGCTATGCGGGCTGTTTGGCCTGAAGATAAGCCTATGTCAGTGCGGATTTCTGCCAATGATTGGGCGGGTCAAGATGGTGTGACGCCAGCAGAGGCAGTGCAGATTGCTGCGATGTTCAGTGCCGCCGGTGCAGACATCATTGATGTATCAGCCGGTCAGACTTCGGTCGAGGCGCAGCCGGTTTATGGTCGGATGTTCCAAACACCGTTTTCTGACCAGATTCGTAATCAGGCTGGTATAGCCACTATGGCCGTCGGTAATATCTATGAGGCGGACCACGCCAATTCGATTTTGATGGCTGGGCGAGCTGATCTGGTCTGTGTTGGACGCCCACACTTGGCGGACCCGTATTGGATCCTACGCGAGGCTGCAAAGATTGGGGACCGTCATGCAAACTGGCCCCTGCCTTATCAGCCTGGACGCGATCAGATTTGGCGGCTGGCAGATCGTGAAGCGGAGGTGATCCGAGCATGAACGTGGCGGGTAAACACGTGGTGATCTCGGGCGGGGGCTCCGGTGTTGGTGCAGAAATGGCGGCTCAGTTCGCGCAAAACGAGGCTAATGTGACCATTCTGGGGCGCCGGGCGGATGTGCTTGATGAAGTTGCACAAAGTTCCGGGGCCTTACCTGTGGCCTGTGATGTGACCGATCGCGAGGGTCTGAACGCCGGGTTGGCCGTAGCGGTGGGGATGAATGGGCCGATCAATATCGCCATTGCAAATGCGGGTTCGGCGCCCAGCATGCCATTTGAAAAGATGAACCAAGAGGATTTTCAGTCGGCCCTCTCGGTCAATTTAACCGGAGTATTCAACCTTTGGCAGGCATGCCTGGAAGGAATGAAAGCTCAAGGATGGGGGCGGCTTATCGCTATTTCCTCAACCGCTGGGTTGAAGGGGTACCCCTATGTCTCGGGGTACTGTGCGGCCAAACATGGGGTTGTCGGGTTAACCCGAGCATTGGCGGTTGAACTGGCACGAAGCGGCGTGACGGTGAATGCGATCTGCCCAGGTTTTGTTGAAACACCATTGCTGCAACGATCTATTGAGACCATCGTGGCTAAAACTGGGATGAGTGCGGATAAGGCTGCGAAATCACTTCGTGCCGGAAATCCGCAGGGCCGGTTTATACAACCCGGTGAAGTGGCTGATGCTGCGCTGTGGCTGGCAAGTGAGGCAGCTGCTTCGGTGAACGGGACCGCGTTGCCGATTACTGGAGGTGAGATTTGACCAAGACAATTGCAGTAGACACGCAGGCGTCCAAAGATCGACTGAGGTTATGGCTGCGGGTGTTAAAGGCAACCCGAGCTGTTGAAAACGAAGTGCGTGAAAACCTGCGCCGCGAATTTTCATCGACACTCCCTCGATTTGATGTGATGGCGGCCCTGACACAACACAATGATGGGCTGAAGATGAGTGGCTTATCGACGGTTCTTAAAGTGTCGAATGGCAATGTCACCGGTATTGTTGAGCGGTTGGTCGAAGATGGTTTGGTGATCCGTGAAAAGGTGCCCGGCGACCGGCGCGCAAGTCTGGTCAAGATGACCGCCAAGGGGCGCGCAGAATTTGCCAAGCAGGCGGCAGCGCACGAGCAATGGATTGATACAATGTTTGCAGGTGTTGCAGCCGAGCAGGTGGTGCCGATTGCAGATGCACTGGATGCCGTTGCACGACAACTAGACGATAAGGACGAGCGATGATCAACATGGAACCAAAGCACTTTTTGTGCGCGGTCAACGATGGCGTTGCAACCATCTCGCTGGATCACCCGGAACGTAAAAATCCCCTGAGTTTTGACAGCTACGCCGAACTGCGGGATTGGTTCAGAGCATTGGTGTATTGTGAGGACGTTAAAGCTGTGGTGTTTGCACCAAACGGCGGCAATTTCAGTTCGGGTGGGGATGTGCATGATATCATCGGACCATTGACCCGGATGAGTATGAAAGAGCTGTTGGAATTTACCCGCATGACTGGCGATCTGGTTAAAGCTATCGTGAACTGTGGCAAGCCAGTCATCGCAGCTATTGATGGTGTTTGTGTCGGGGCTGGGGCCATCATCGCTATGGCTTCGGATCTGCGTATTGCAACACCAGAGGCAAAGACTGCATTTCTGTTTACGCGGGTCGGATTGGCCGGATGTGATATGGGCGCTTGTGCGATTTTGCCCAGGATCATTGGCCAGGGCCGGGCAGCGGAACTGCTGTATACCGGTCGCTCGATGAGTGCCGAAGAAGGGGCCAACTGGGGGTTTCACAATAAGGTGGTGCCTGCGGACAAACTGCTTGAAGAGGCGCAGGCCTGGGCTGTGCGTATCGTGGCCGGGCCAAACTTTGGACATATGATGACCAAGACTATGTTGGCGCAGGAGTGGTCGATGTCGATTGAACAGGCGATCGAGGCAGAGGCGCAAGCGCAGGCAATTTGTATGCAAACGGCGGATTTCACCCGCGCCTATGAGGCCTTTGTGAACAAGGAAAAGCCACTGTTCGAGGGCAACTGATGGATGGTGCGTGCGAGCACGCACCTTACGCCCGAAACGATAGGGGGCCACGAGTGGCACCTAAAAGACGCCTCTGGTGGAGGTTGTTAAGACAGGAATACCCAGGGGGAGGCTAGATATGGCAGACCGGACATTTTTGAACTGGCCTTTTTTTGAGGATCGTCATAAGGCGCTTGCAGAAGAGCTCGAGCATTGGGCAAGTAAGAACCTGGCAGGAATTGATCATCGAAACGTAGATGAAAGTTGTCGTTGCTTGGTGGCGGAACTTGGTGCAGCAGGTTGGACCCAACATTCTGGTGCTGGAACAGGTGAGGTTCTGGATGTTCGTAGCCTGTGTCTGATCCGTGAAACACTGGCGCGTCATGATGGTTTGGCCGATTTTGCCTTTGCAATGCAGGGACTTGGCACAGGAGCGATCTCTCTGTTTGGCACCCTGGACCAGCAAGAACAGTGGCTGCCTTTGACCCGGTCGGGACAGGCCATTGCCGGATTCGCGCTGACAGAGCCGCAGTCGGGATCGGATGTGGCCAATTCCACCATGACTGCGGTTAGGGATGGCAATGACTATGTGCTGAACGGTGAAAAGACCTGGATCTCTAACGGCGGTATTGCAGATGTCTACACTCTGATTGCGCGCACTGGCGAGGCTCCGGGGGCCAAAGGGTTGAGTGCCTTCGTCGTTCCCGCAGATTTGCCCGGACTGGAAGTAGTTGAACGCTTAACTACTATTGCACCGCACCCTTTGGCGCGCTTGCGGTTCAGTGATTGCCGCGTCCCCGCCAGAGCCTTGCTGGGCCAGCCCGGAGCGGGTTTCAAGATTGCGATGTCGGTACTGGATGTGTTTCGTTCAACTGTTGCGGCAGCGGCGCTGGGGTTTGCCCGTCGCGCCTTGGATGAGGCGCTGGACCGAGTTTCAACGCGTCAAGTACAGGGGGCTCCACTGTTTGACCTGCAGATGGTGCAAGGACACATTGCTGACATGGCCCTGGATGTGGATGCTGCGGCATTGCTGACTTATCGGGCTGCCTGGGCCAAGGATAGCGGCGCGGCGCGGGTCACGCGTGAGGCCGCAATGGCCAAGTTGTTTTCAACAGACCAGGCGCAGCAAGTGATTGACAAGGCAGTGCAATTGCATGGTGGTGATGGAGTGCGGCATGGTCAAAAGGTTGAAGAATTATACCGTGATATTCGCGCCTTACGTATCTACGAAGGTGCTTCGGACGTGCAGCGCGTGGTGATCGCACGGCAGGCTATGGCTGCCTATTTGGGAGGAATGTGATGCTTGGAGTGAGTGCACATATCGATACATTTACCCGGGATAATCTACCACCGGTGGATCAGTGGCCTGAGTTCCTGCTGGATGGATATGACTACCCGGAGCAGTTGAATGCTGCGGTTGAGCTGACAGACGCAATGGTCGCAAAGGGATTTGGTGATCATACCGCCCTGATCGGCAACGGGCGCCGGCGCACCTATAAAGAGCTTTCGGACTGGACCAACCGGTTGGCACATGTGTTGAGCGAAGATCTGGGTGTTGAGCCCGGAAATCGGGTGCTTATCCGATCTGCCAATAATCCGGCGATGGTGGCCTGCTGGCTGGCGGCCACCAAAGTAGGTGCTGTGGTGGCCAATACTATGCCGATGCTGCGTTCAGGAGAACTGTCGGCAATTGTTGATAAGGCTGAGATCAGTCATGCGCTGTGCGATACGCGACTGATGGAGGAGCTTGAGATCTGTGCCAAAGGATCAAATTTTCTGAAATCCGTAGTAGGGTTTGACGGCACAGAGAACCACAATGCCGAGCTGGATCACCTGGCGCTTGAAAAGCCGGTGACCTATCAGGCCGTGACTACGGGGCGTGATGATGTGGCGCTGTTGGGGTTCACATCAGGCACCACCGGTTCCCCCAAAGCAACCATGCATTTTCATCGTGACTTACTGATTATTGCGGACGGGTATGCCCGCGAAGTGTTGGACGTCAGCCCGGAAGACGTGTTTGTCGGTTCCCCGCCTTTGGCCTTTACTTTTGGTTTGGGTGGATTGGCAATTTTTCCATTACGCTTTGGGGCAGCTGCTACATTACTTGAAGATGCCTCGCCTCCAAATCTGATCGAGATTATTGAGAAATATAGAGCGACTGTCTGCTTTACCGCCCCCACAGCCTACCGTGTTATGTTGCGGGCGATGGAGGAGGGGGCAGACCTTTCCAGTCTACGTGCAGCAGTTTCAGCAGGAGAAACTCTTCCCGCGCCGGTCTATGACGATTGGATGGCGAAAACTGGCAAGCCGATGCTGGATGGCATCGGTGCCACCGAGATGCTTCATATCTTTGTGACCAATCGGTTCTCGGACCATCGCCCGGCCTGCACAGGTAAGCCCGTGTCTGGTTATCAAGTGAAAATTCTGGGCCAGGATGGTGTTGAAGTGCCGAGTGGTGAAGTTGGGCGACTGGCTGTCAAAGGGCCGACCGGGTGTCGCTATCTGGCGGATGACCGGCAGGGGGCCTATGTGAAGGATGGCTGGAACATCACCGGCGATAGTTTCAGAATGGACAAGGACGGGTATCTTCATTTTGCAGCGCGAAATGACGATATGATCATCTCGTCTGGGTATAACATCGCCGGTCCTGAAGTCGAGGCGGCCTTGCTAAGTCATGCGTCTGTGGTGGAATGCGCAGTGGTTGGGGCGCCGGACGAGGCACGGGGTGAAATTGTGCAGGCCCATGTGGTGCTGGCACAGGGCATGTTGGCTGACGAGGCCATGATCAAAGAGCTGCAAACCCATGTCAAAGCGGTGATCGCGCCATACAAATACCCTCGATCTCTGGTCTTTACGCCTTCGTTGCCAAAAACTGCGACCGGAAAGATTCAGCGTTTCCTTCTGAAGGAGCAACCTTAGCGGGTAGGACTATTTTGCCACAGTTCGCCCTTAGGTCAATCAAATGCTTGTGACCAAGCGGAAAGGTTAATACTAGGTTAATAGTAGTTCGGCTATTTGCCGGATTTTGCGAGTTTGCCTGCGAATATTTGTACAGGCCTGGTACTCTTTCTTCTCGGAAATTTTGTGACTGAAACGTGCGACTTTCCTGAAGGATAGGGCTTGCCTCATGAACTTGGCTATTCGAACCAATATAGATGAAATTTGCGCTGAGCGTGCAATCAATTGGCCAGTCGGGGTTCTAAATCAGAGCCCGTTCTGGAGCGAGGATCCTGTGGCGGGTGTCCAAGGGAGTTGGCTCAGCAGAGATTGGCTGCATCTTGCGCCGATGCTTGGGGTCAATTTTTCCGATTTGGTGCTACAGACACGGTTACCAGCCAATTTAGCAGCCACTGATTTCCTGACAGAAGCTGGTGCGTTATATACGACGGGCAGTGAGGAGCAGCCTGTAGTGGGTGGAGTTCCAGCTATTGGTGGTGTTTTCAGTGTGCTCCAGCACGCAAGGGCTTTGGCCTGTGACCTCGGAGCGTTTCGTGAAGGTAGTGACCCGATTGAATTGACCTCGCCACAGATCCGCCAGAAGTTTTCGCAACACACCATCAGTGTTGCGGCGCCCAGCAATATCGGCCTGGCCGTCGGTGTGGCTGCACGGGCCTTGGGATTTCAGGCGGAAGTGCATCTGGCTGCCTCTGCGCCACAATGGAAAATTGATGCATTGCGCGCACTTGGGGCTACTGTGGCTTGCCATTTGGGGCATTTCCCCGACGCGGTCCGAGTTGTGCAGGCTCAGGCCGAAGCTGATCCGTCGGTGTTCTATGTAGGGGATGTGAACGAGCCTCTGCTAGCGGTTGGGTATGACGCGATGGCACTTGGATTACAGGCGCGACTTGTTCTGCACGGGGTATCGGTCAACCGCGACACGCCGCTGTTTTTGTATTTCCCCAAGAAAAGTCTGTATGGGCAACTCGCTTCCGGAATGGATGCTGCCGCGAGCCGAATTTTCGGTGACGACCTGCGTTGCATTCATGATGTACCAAAACCCGACAATACTATGTCTGATACAGTAGCCAGTGACGATCAAAAGCAACTTAATGGTTCGACAAGGGGTATTGCTGGAGGCACAGATCGAGCAACCATTGTCGTTTGGACATTCTGATTGGCGGTTGTTGATCTTGACGTTCATCACTGAACCGCAGCTTGGAGCTTCCATTTTCAGATAACCCCTCAGTGCATCGCCATTTGCCTCTGATGGGTCAGCCCACTGGGCTTTTACCCGGTCTTCAAACTCGCGCAGGCTGTCTTCGTTGGTGGATAGTTGTGTTCATAGCGTGCGTTTGAGTTGTGCGTTTTCTGCTTCTAGTTCGGACAGGCGTTTGCGCAGCAGGGCCAGTTCCGGCTCCAACTCCTCCAGAGTGAAGCGGCGCGGGATATGGCGTGGGCAGTTCCAGTCAAACGCAGACAGACGGATCTTGACGATGCGTTCAACGGTTTCTTTGCCAGCGTGCAGTTGCCCAAGAAGTTGCGGGTCGGTCTCTGGGTCGATTAGTTCAACCTCACCCCATAGTTTTAGGCGCCGCTGATTTGGATAATCCATTGCAATGATCGACAGGCGGCTGGAGTGGGCCAGGTTACCTGCGCTGATGTATTGGCGATTTCCGCGATAGTCAGCGTAGGCGATCGTCTGGTCATCCAGAATTTTGATGAAGCCAGGTGTGCCACCCCGAAACTGTACGTAGGGCCAGCCGCTTTCCGAGACACTGGCCTGAAAAAAGCCGTCACGTTCGCTCAGGAACGCTGCTTCTTCCGGACCAAGACGGTCTCCGCCCCAACGCTCGTCCGACAGGAATTTACCGTATGCCTTGGAGGATCCGTGTCGTTCCTGTTCGGCGCGAACTTTTGGTGTGAAGGCAATATCTGCAAATGCGAGAGGCATCTTTCTTCTCCTTCTTTCAACTTTAAAGACCAAGGTCACTTAGGGTGGGGTGATCCTCAGGTCGGGGGCCTTGAGGCCAAAAAAATAGCCGTTGTTCTGGAGTGATTGTCAGATCGTTGATGCTGGCAATGCGACGGGCCATGCGGCCATCTGCTGCGAACTCCCAGTTTTCGTTACCGTAGGAGCGGGTCCAGTTGCCTGCCAGGTCGCAGCTCTCATATGCAAAGCGGACAGCAATGCGGTTCCCAGCTGCGGCCCAAAGCTCTTTGATAAGTCGGTATTCATGTTCACTGGCCCACTTGCGGGTCAGAAAAGCGTGGATTTCGGTATGACCTGACAAAATTTCAGACCGGTTCCGCCATTGGCTGGTTTCCGTATAGGCTGCAGTTACAACATCCGGATTCCTGCTGTTCCAGGCGTTTTCAGCCATCCGGACCTTGCTCTCGGCAGACGGCGTGTCAAATGGAGGGAGAGGCGGGCGGGTCATTTGCGTTTTCCAATGCAGATAATGATGTACAGATCGGTAACCTTACGGTTTGAGCTAGATGTACCAATCTGTACTTGAAGTCAATTGGTTTCACTGGATTTTGCGCAATCACGATCGGCATATGTGGAAATTTCTTGTAAAAACACGAAAAAAGGGCCGAAAAATCTTACATATTTATGTAATATTGTGTACTGATCGGTCAGTAAATTTGGCTGTGGGGGGAGCTGGTCGCAATTAGGCGAGCGGTTGATCATGACGGGGTGGTCGGTGATCTGATCAATTGGACAATAGAGGAAATTGCCGGAACAGAGGTGTTCAACTGGATGCTGGGAGCGCTAGAATGGGCTATTGCCCAGAATAATGTGGTCTTGCCGTCTCTAGCTAGGGGGCGGCACAATGGGGTGGCCTGAGTGGCGCGGGTCAATCCCCTAGGGGTTGGGGCCCGGTTCTGCCATGGTATGCGGTGAGGGAAGCCCGGATTCGGCGCAGGTTTTCCGTTGTTTCGTGCGCCATCTCTTGGGCAACAGACATGGCAAGAGCGTCGACGATGATCATGTGAATGTAGCGCGAAGATGTTGGTTTGTGGATGTCTCGGTCTTCGGGAAGGTCCACCAGGATCGGGACCGAACAGACATCAGCCAGTTTGGTTCCAGGCTTGGTAATGCAGATGGTCGTAGCGCCGTAATTGTTTGCGATTTTGGCGGCACCAATAATGGCGTCTGCTTCGCCACTGGCAGAGACCAGGAATAATACATCGCCTTCCTTTAGTGTGGCTGCGCGCATTTGCAGGGTGTAGCTGTCGCTGGTCGACATGGATGGAATACCCAACCGGAAAAATCGATTGGCCGCTTCCTGTGCTACAGTCGAGGATCCACCGCCAATCCCGGCAAATAGTAGGTGGCGGGTGTCCAAGAGGGCGGCTTTGGCGCAATCTAGAACAAACGGGTCGATCTGACGGCGCATGACGTTTGCTGTCGCATTAATGGCGTTGAGGATCTGGTCAATGGCGCTGTCACCCGCTGTCGGACCAGCTTTCGGATCCGCCGACAAATATTGCATGCTCACCGCAAGGTTTTGCGCCAATCTCAGCTTGAATTCACGGTACCCGTCGCAGCCAAGCGTCCGGCAGAACCGGATCACCGTTGGGGTGCTGACATTGCACTGACCTGCCAGCTCGGCAATTGTCATCGCGCTGATGTCTTCCAGATGGTCCTTGACGTAATTCGCTACTCTTTGCTCTTGGGTCGCCAGCTTGCCATCGTGGTGATACAGCGCTGAGATAACGTCCGCGACACCGGGCTGACCTTTTTGTGGCGGTAGATCAACGCCGTTCGTTTCAGTGGAATCAGCGGGCACTGTGCTCTCCTCAACTACATGCGGCCTGTAACTAAGATACATATCAACTCTAATTACACAAGCAAAAGCCAAGTTTTCCCGTGGTTTGAGCGAAATGTGTAACTCCGTAACGAAATGGGCTTGATTTACGATGCGAGTCGCGACTTAATGTAACTCAATTACATGTTCGTTTCAGGGGAGGAAACAGGTGCGTAACTGGGCAGAAGTAACCAGTGCAAGGATCAACACTGTCGTCGAAGCTATTGTCGCAGCTTTGATGCTTGCTTTGGTTCTTGACGTCTGGTTGGGGGTGATGGACCGCTATTATTTCCATTGGCAATTGCCCTGGCCCGAGGTTCTGGCCCGCTATCTGATGATCTGGGCTGCGATGCTGGCGGTGTCATCGGGTGTGGCCCGGCGGGACCATATTGGTCTGACAGCGTTTATTATGGCCATACCATTCAAGCTTCGCCGCGCCCTCCTGATCTGTATGGATCTGCTCGCTCTTGCGCTGTTTCTATACGTGGCCTGGTTTGGCATTGGATTTGCACAAAGCGGGGCTCCACGCCATGCGATGATTTTTGGGGCTAGCCTTGCCCCATTCTACGCAGCCATCCCAGCAGCGGCCTTCATGTCCTCCTTACAGCTCGTTCTCGTTCTATTGCGCGATCTGGGATCTCACATTGATGAACCGCCATTTGCCGATCATTTGGAGGAGGAGCTGCCATGATCGTTGCTATCTGTTTTGTCACGCTCGTCCTGTTTGGTATGCCAATTGGTTTTGCCATCGGCCTGGCAGGAGTTGTGGGCCTAATCGATATGGGCGGAACCCAGTTTCTGCAAATTGGCCCAAGCAAGATCTTCAACGGGCTGAATATTTTTCCGTTCCTGGCCATGCCATTCTTTATCCTGGCTGGTGAAATCATGAATGACATCGGCATCACAAGCCGCTTGGTCAAGCTGGCACAAGTGTTGGTGGGACGGTTTCGTGGTGGGCTGGCACATACCAATATGCTGGCGTCGGTGTTCTTTGCTGGGCTAACCGGTTCCGCTACTGCAGATGCTGCTGCCTTTGGTCGTACACTGGTCCCGGCGATGGTTAAAGAAGGCTATGATCGCGACTATGCCTGTGCGGTCACTGCGGCAGGGTCGATCATTGGGCCAACCATTCCGCCTTCAGGTCTAATGGTCGTCTATGGTTCGCTGATGGGCGTTTCGATTGCAGGACTGTTTGCTGCAGGGGTGTTGCCTGGACTGGTGATTTGTGTGGTCTGTATGGCGGTGATTGCCATTGGCGGTAAACGCGAAAATCTGCCCAAAGCTATTCGTGGTGCCAGTCCGCGTGAGATATGGGATACATTCGTGTCGTCATTAACTGCCTTGGCCATGCCGGTGATCATTCTGGGCGGTATCTTAGGTGGCATCGTGACGCCAACCGAAGCAGCATCCATTGCCGTGGCTTATGCCCTGTTCATTGGTATTTTTGTCTACCGCACACTGACGTTTAAAGGGTTCTACGGCATGCTGGTACGCACGGCGCGTATCATGGGTGTGATTTTTGTTATCATCGCGTTTGCTGGCATTCTTGGCTGGTGGATGAGCTTTGAGCGTATCCCTCAGCTGATCGCCGAAACAGTGTTGGGCCTGTCCGACAATCGCTATGCTGTGATCGCAATTATCATTGGACTGTTGCTGGTTGTTGGCATGGTGATGGATATCACCGCGATCCTGATCATTCTGGCTCCGGTTCTGGTGCCTCTGACCGAACAGGTCGGGCTCGAGCCGATCCATGCAGGCATTATCTTTGTTCTGGCACTCAATATCTCACTGATGACGCCACCGGTCGGGGCCTGCCTATTTGTTCTGTCGTCAGTCACCGGTGAAAAACTGGAACGCATTTCGATCAAGCTAATGCCGTTCCTGATTGCTGAAATTGCCATCCTGTTTGCCTTTGCCTTTTGGGAGGATGCCGCCCTTTGGCTGCCTCGCCTGCTTGGCTACGCACAATAACGACCAACCAAAATCAAAACCAAAACCAACTGGAGGAAACTATGAAAACGATTATCAAAGGTCTGGCCATTGCCGCGACGATGACAGCCGGCAGTGCCTATGCTGAAGGTGGCGTGATCAAATTCGGCCATGACAACAAAACCGACCCGTTTGAAAACCCGGCACACGCCTGTACCGCTGTGTTCTCGAACATTGTCACCGCTGACACCAACGGCTCTGTTTCAGTCGAAGTCTTTGGCTCCAACCAATTGGGGTCCGCGTCTGAGCACGTTCAGCAGGTCCGCGATGGTATCATTCAGGCAACCTTGACATCCACAGGTGCGCTGGCCAGCTACTACCCGCGTATTGACGTGCTGAATCTGCCGTTTGCTTTCGACGGCAATGCATCGACCTACGAGGTTTTTGACGGCGCATTTGGCAAAGAACTAGCAGCCGATATTGAAGCCGAACTGGGTGATGTGGTTGTGCTTGGCTTCCCGGACACAGGTGGCTTCTTTGCAGTGACCAACTCCAAACACGCCATTGCCGATTTGAAGGACTTTGACGGTATCCGCATTCGTACAATGACCCTACCGTCGCACCAGAAAATCATGCAGTCGCTGGGTGCCGAAGCCTATCCTTTGTCCTGGGGTGAAGTATATTCGGGTCTGCAAACTGGTGTGATCGACGGTCAGATGAACCCGGTTCCAATCATCTCTTTTGCAAACTTCGCCGAAGTACAAAAGTACATGACACTGACCAACCACCTGTTCTCGCCTTATACTTTCATGATCAACCGCGCGTTTTATGAAGGTCTGAGTGACAGTGAGCAGGCGACGTTGCATACCGCAGCTGAAAACTGTGTTGCTGCAAGTCGTGGGTTGTCGCGCATCATCGAAGCTTCTGATCGTGGTCTCGCAGGCCTGATGGATCAGATCGAAGTGACGGCTTTGTCCGCCGACCAGCGTGCCGCCATGGCCGGAGCTGCTCAGCCAGCCTTTGAGGCCCACGTTGCCGAAAACATGGATGCCCGCGCAGGCGAGCTGTTGGACATGTTCAAGTCTGAAGTTGCTGCTGCAAACGCTGCTGCTTACCTCAATTAACTCACTCCCACCCCACCTGCGGCAACGTGGGTGGGGAGCGGGCAGGTATCCACTGGATACCTGCCTACCTATTCAGACTAAAGGATCGAAACATGCGGGTCTTCTGCGCCTCGATTGCTACCGAAACCAACACGTTTTCGCCTCTACGCACCGATTTTACCGATTTCGAACAAAGCTTCTATGCGGCTCCGGGGGACCATCCGGAAACGCCGACCCTCTGTAGCGCCGTGTTTCCGGCCCTCCGTAAACGTGCGCGAGCCGGAGAGATTGAGTTGGTTGAGGGCACTGCCACATGGGCTGAACCCGGTGGCTTGGTCAACGCGCGAACCTGGGCGCGACTGCGCGATGAAGTGCTGGACCAGCTGCGCGCTGCCCTTCCGGTTGACGCTGTCGTACTGGGTTTACATGGCGCGATGATTGCCGATGGCTGCGTCGATTGCGAAGGTGTTCTGATTGAAGCCGTACGTCAGATTACGGGTCCCAAGACCAAGATCGGGGTTACCTTCGATCCGCACAGTCACCTTAGCGCACGTCGGGTCGAAAACGCTGATGTTATTACTGTATTTAAAGAATTTCCGCACACCGACTTTGCCGAAACCGGTGAAAACTGTGTTGATCTGACCCTACGAGCCGCGCGTTCAGAAATCACGCCAACCTTGTCGGTGTTTGATGTGCGTATGATTGATGTGCTGCCAACTAGCCGCGCCCCAATGCGCGGGTTCGTGGATAAAATGCTAGCCCTAGAGGCGGATGGATCTGCGCTTTCCATATCCACCATTCACGGCTTCATGGCCGGGGACTCGCCGGATTTGGGGGCCAAAATTATCGTGATTTCGGACGGCAACCAAAATGCTGGCGATAAGCTTGCCCATGATCTGGGGATGGAGTTGTTTTCATTTCGTGGAACAACCAAGCCAGAATTTTTGACCGTCGAGGATGCGCTCACGGCTGCCAACGATGCAAAGGCAGGCCCGGTTGTGATCGCGGATGTCTGGGATAATCCTGGAGGCGGCGTTGCTGGGGATTCCACAATTCTGCTCCGCGCCGCGCTTGAGATGAAGTTAAAATCTCTGGCGCTGGCCACAATCTGGGACCCGATGGCTGTGCGCCTGTGTCATGCTGCCGGAGAAGGGGCACAACTTGACCTGCGTTTTGGTGGCAAAACCTCTGCCTTTGCCGGTGCTCCAATTGATGCCGCGGTAACGGTGGTGAAGGTTGCCAGCGATGCGGTGCAGAGCTTTGGTGCGTCTGTTGTTCCCTTGGGCGACTGTGCGGTAATTCGCATTGATGAGGTTGAGGTGGTGTTGAACTCCAACCGCTCTCAGGCGTTTTCGCCGGACTTGTTCACCAATCTTGGGGTCGATATCGGGTCCAGAAAAATATTGGTTGTGAAATCGACTAATCATTTCCACGGGGCATTTGCCACGGTCGCCTCTGAAATTCTATATGCCGCGGTTAACGGGCCGTATCCCAATGACCCGACACAAACCAAATACACCCGACTAACGCGGCCTTTGTGGCCGATCGCTGCAAATCCATTCGAGGTTGAGAACGCATGACCTTTCCCGATATTGACACGCCTGCGGTGCTGGTTGATCTGGACATTGCCGAGGCAAACATCGACCGATTTCAAGCCCATTGTGATGAATATGGCCTGAAGCTGCGCCCACATATTAAAACTCACAAATTGCCGAGATTGGCGCAACGGCAGATACAGGCCGGGGCGATTGGCATCACATGCCAAAAGGTCAGCGAAGCCGAAGCAATGATTTCTGAAGGTGGCATCGAAGATGTGCTGATCACTTTCAACATTTTTGGCGCAGACAAACTGTCCCGGCTGAAAAAGCTGGCTCAAAAGGTTCGTCTCAGTGTCGTGGCCGACAACGTCGCGACAATTGACGGGCTGGCTGGGACCTTTTGTGACGCGGATGTACCGCTTACTATTCTTGTCGAATGTGACACGGGAGGTGCGCGTTGCGGGGTGACCACTAGTGAGGCAGCGGCTGAATTGGCCGCTTACATTGATGGCCAAAGCGGACTGATGTTTGGTGGGTTAATGACCTACCCGCCGACGGGCCAAGAACCTGCAGTTCAGGACTGGCTGACCAAAGCGAAAAAGATGATTGAGACTTCGGGGGTATCGGTTCCGATAATTTCAAACGGTGGGTCTCCCGGCATGTGGCAAGCGCAAGATGTACCGGTAGCCACCGAATACCGGATTGGGACCTATGTCTATAACGATCGTTCACTGCAGGATCGTGGCGTTTGTACTTGGGATGATTGCGCTCTTAGTGTCTTGGTCACTGTTATTTCCGTCCCATCCGCGGGGCGCGCCGTTGTTGATGCAGGAACCAAGGTTTTGACTTCGGATCTGTTAGGGCTGGATGGGCATGGTCATGTATTGGGTCGCCCCGACATCAAAGTGGCGGGCCTGTCCGAAGAACATGGAGTGCTGACAGCGGATGATATCAACTTAAACGTCGGCGACCGCCTTCGCATTATTCCAAACCACGTCTGTGTGGTCAGCAATATGTTGGACGAGGTACAGTTGATCCGAGGGGGAACAGCTCTGGGTGCAAGTCCAGTGGTGGCTCGGGGCAAGGTGTGGTGATCAGATGAGTGCGCTCATATGTCTTGGCGAACCACTTTGTGAATTGAATGCTCAGCCTGATGGTTCTTTTCGGGCGGGCTTTGGCGGGGATGTGTCCAACGTTGCCATTGCAGCCGCAAGACAGGGTGTGGACGTTGGTCTGATCTCGCGGGTTGGAGATGATCCATTTGGACGTGATCTTTGTCAGCTATGGCAGCGTGAAGGGGTTTCGGCAGATCATGTAAAGGTGGTGCCGGGGCAGGAAACCGGGATCTATTTTGTGTTTCATGATGCGGAGGGGCATCACTTTGTCTATCGGCGCAAGGGCTCTGCCGCCAGCCAGATGACGGCAGATGACCTGCCTGACGACGCGATTGCCAAGGCCCGTATGTTCTATTCTTCAGGCATTGGGCTTGGGGTCAGTAGCTGCCTGCGCGACGCAACTTTTCAGGCCGTGGCGACTGCGCGGAAAAACAACGTGGCGGTGGCATTCGACCCGAACTTGCGCACTGCGCTTTGGTCACTGGAACAGGCACGCTCGGTGACACATGACCTAATGCAATGTTGCGACATTGCCTTGCCAGGGTTGGATGACGCGCGCCAGTTGACTGGCTTGCACAACCCCGAGGACATTATCGCATTCTACCATGATCTGGGGGTCAAAATTGTTGCCCTGACACTGGGTGCAGATGGTGTATCCGTTTCTGGTGGCGATGATGTTGTTACCATTCCCGGTACACCAGTGCAGGCCAAAGACGCAACCGGAGCAGGCGACTGTTTCAATGGGCTCTTTCTGGCGAACTATCTGCGTGACGGCGATATCTTGAACGCTGCAAAAATCGCCAACAGCGGAGCAGCCTTGTCCACCACTGGCTATGGCGCGGTTGATTCAATCCCGTTCAATCACACACTCTAAACTTTAAAAGGACTATCTAAAATGAGTAGCAAGAAAATCGTGCGTTTAGGCGATGATCGTACCGGGGCAGGTGGCCAGGCCCTGCCATTTGCGCCAGCGGTTCGTGCCGGTGATTTTGTCTTTATTTCCGGTCAGGTGGCCATGAAGGAAAACGGCGAAATAGAAGCCGGTGGTATCGAAAGTCAGACCCGCAAAACTATGGAGAACCTGATTGCCGCTTTGGCGCTGGCTGATTGCACATTGGAGGACATCGCCAAGGTTGGCGTTTGGTTGGATGATCCGCGTGACTTCTGGACCTTCAACCGGGTCTACGCGAGTTATTTCCCCAATGGTGGTCCTGCCCGGTCGACCGTGCGCTCGCAGATCATGGTTGATGCCAAAGTTGAGATCGACGCGATGGTTTATAAACCGTTGGACTAAAGATGGTGAGCTAAAACCTGAAGACCGGACCCTGACAATGCGAGTGTTTGGGTTCGGTTGCAGGTGAAAGCCTTGTAATTTGATGGAATAAATATCTTGACAATTTAACTGGGTTAATAGCATTCCTCTGGTTAACGGATGCATCCGTTAGCCTAATAATTTGGAGAGACCCATGACAGTCAGTCTTCTGACACGGGGTCTTTGCTCCGCTGCCGCAGCTACTGCGATTTCTTTCGCATCCGCCACGTTCGCTTTGGCCGAGACCGTAACCATAACTGATATCGCCGGCCGTACGGTCGAAGTCGAAAAGAACCCACAAAAAGTTGTTCTGGGCGAAGGTCGGATGATTTATTCGATCGCGCTGTTAGACAGTGACAACCCATTCCAGCGTATCGTCGGTTGGAAAGACGACATGGTCAAATATGACCCGGATGCTTACCGTAAATATCAGGCCGTCTTCCCCGAAGCTGCTGACATTCCGAGTTTTGGCAGCCCATATGCTGACGAATGGAACCTCGAGTCGGTGATTTCACTGGGTACCGAAGTGGTACTGATGAACCTTGGCAACCTGATGAAGGCCCAGGAAAGCGGTATCATTGAGAAGCTGGAAGAGGCTGGTGTTGCTACTGTTTTTGTCGATTTCCGGCAGGACCCTACTCAGAATACAGTGCCTAGTATCCAGTTGTTGGGACGGATCTTTGATAAGCGGGACGAGGCAGATACCTTTACCGACTATTATCAGGCGCAGATGAAGAAAATCTACAGCCGCGTTGAATCCATCCCCGCAGAAGACCGCCCGATTGTGTTTATCGAGCGCGCGGCAGGCTATAATCCGGCCAAGTGTTGTGGTACCTTTGGAGCCGCAAATTTGGGACGTCTGGTTGATCTGGCCGGTGGTCGCAACTGGGGTTCGCTTAAATTCCCTGGGTTCAAAACCGCTGTGAGCCTGGAAGCTATTTTTGCCGACGACCCTGAAGTGATCATCGGAACTGGTGCAAACTGGGCAGAGGCAAATCCGGCAACCGCTGCGGTTTTGTTCGGCTATGAAGCCAGTGAAGACATGGTTCAAGAGCGTCTTGGCGCACTGGCTGCCCGTGAAGGCTGGTCAGATCTGTCGGCGGTCAAGAATGGTAATTTCCACTCAATCTATCACCAGTTCTACAACAGTCCTTACCACTTTGTAGCGATGCAAGCTTTTGCCAAATGGTTGCATCCTGATCTGTTCGCGGATCTGGATCCAGAAGCCACGATGATTGAACTGCATGAGAAGTTCCTGCCAATCGATTACTCCGGCGTTTTCTGGGGCAGCCTATCAGCTGGCGGTTGAGCCCTTAGGTCTATTGGTTCCGCCTTTGGGCGGGACCATTCATCCAATTAGAGATCTTCAATATGTCAATTAATGTGAGCCCCGCAGAGATGCGGCAGGCCTATGCATCCCAAGTGATGCGGCGCTATGTGATGATTGCCTGCGTGGCAGGCCTTCTCCTTCTCAGCTTCGTCCTCGACGTAGCTACAGGCCCTGGTCACTACCCGTTGTCTACCGTCCTCGAAGTCTTTGCAGACCCAATGTCGCACGGCGTGCGTCTCAAGGTGATTGTATGGGACTATCGTTTGCCAGTGGCTGTGACCGCTGTGCTGGTCGGCGCGTTGCTGGCTGTGGCCGGTGCGCAGATGCAGACGATCCTGAACAACCCTTTGGCTGAGCCCTTTACCCTTGGTGTGTCAGCTGCGGCCAGTTTTGGCGCATCGCTGGCCATCGTTCTGGGATTTAGCATCGTCCCTGCGGTGGGCGGGCTTTTGGTCACCACAAATGCCTTCTTCTTTGCGCTGTTGACCTGCGGCTTCATCCTGTTTGCGACCCGCTTAAAAGGTGTCGGATCAGAAACCATGATCCTGTTTGGGATTGCGATTTTCTTTACGTTTTCTGCCTTGTTGGCCCTGATGCAGTACATGGCGTCTGAAGATCAAATTGCGCGGATCGTGTTTTGGATGATGGGCTCATTAAGCCGGGCAAGTTGGGAGAAAATCTCACTTGGCACACTGTTGCTTGGGGTCGCGATCCCTTTCAGCTTGCTGAGAACCTGGCCTATGACGGCGCTGCGGATGGGCGAGGCAACGGCAGAAAGTCTGGGTGTTGATGTGGCGCGTCTTCGGGTCGAGATGCTGATTTGCATTTCGCTGCTGGCAGCGACGGCGGTGTCCTTTGTTGGAACCGTTGGCTTCATTGGTCTTGTTGGGCCTCATATTGCGCGCCTGTTGGTGGGCGAGGATCAACGGTTCTTTGTCCCACTTTCAGCGCTGGTCGGGGCATTGGTGCTTTCGCTGACCTCGTTGATTTCGAAATCCATCACACCCGGGATCATTTACCCGATCGGCATTATTACGTCGCTGATTGGTGTTCCGGTTTTCATTTCCATCATCCTCAGTTCACGACGGGAGAAGCTATCATGACCCTAACGATCGAGCATCTGGCGGCCGGGTATGGCAACCGTACAGTTCTGAGCGATATCTCGGTGCCAGAAATTGAAGACGGGGCATTTGTGGGACTCATCGGGCCCAATGCGTCAGGAAAATCTACTTTGTTCAAAACCTTGGCGGGCCTAATCCCGGCTCGTGCAGGGACGATCCGGTTGAATGATGATGATGTTACACATATGCGTCGCCGGGACCGGTCCCAGCGGTTCGGCTATATGCCACAGGCCTTTGGCTGCAATGCATTGCTGACAGTGTTCGAAAGTGTGTTGTTGGCATTAAAACAAACCTCCGGATGGCGGGTCGAGGCTGAAAATCTGGATCAGGTCTCTGATATCCTTGCCGCATTAGGTCTGTCGCATTTGTCTAATCGCGGTATCGCTGATCTCAGCGGTGGTCAGGCACAGATGGTGGCGGTGGCCCAAACGCTGGTCCGCGCGCCGGATGTGATTTTGTTGGATGAACCAACCAGTGCCTTGGATTTACACCATCAGTTGTCGATCATGACATCAATTAAAACGGAGGTCAGACGGCATAGACCAGTGGTCATTGCGGCCCTGCATGATCTGAATCTTGCTGCAAAATTTTGTGACCGGTTGATCCTGTTGCGAGACGGGAAAATTCTAGCGGATGGGACGCCTGAAACCATCCTTGCACTGTCAGAAATTGGCGAGACCTATAAGGTGGAAACGGACTTGGAACGAACCACACGAGGTGCGCTCTACGTTGACGCACGTCTTTCAGCGTGATGGATATTCGTGGGCATAATTTTGACCTGAAAGAAGAAATTCGAAGCTATTGGTCGGATCGTGCAGCCACGTTTGATGATAGCCCTTCGCATCTTATTGAAAATCAGTACGGATTAGCCGTATGGCAGAATTTTATTCGTCGCTCATTTGAGCTTGGGCCGGACCAAATGCTGGTCGGAAAGCAGGTGCTTGATATTGCATGCGGCACAGGTGAGATCAGCCGGGTACTGTGCAGTCTTGGTGCTGAGGTCGTGGGGCTGGATTTCTCCGAAAAAATGCATGACAGAGCTAAAGAGAAGCTCATGGGGAAGTCGTGGACACCGTTGCTGTGCGATGCAGAAAACTTGTTAGGAGTAGCTGACGATGCGTTTGACTTTGCTGTAACACGACACCTCGCTTGGACACTCACCAAGCCAGAGAAAGCATATGCGGAATGGCGTCGTGTTTTAAAGCCAGGAGGGCGTCTGTTGCTCGTTGATGGCAACTGGGAACAGGGCCATTCGTTTTTGTATCGGTTGCGGCGCCAAATTGCTGACTTCCTTTCTCCGCTCCCGGAAAAATCTCCAGACGAGACGACCAAAGATCAAAGGATCCGCAAGCAACTGCCATACCGAAACGGGCTCACTCTGGAACACCTTCGCCATGACCTGATTCAAGCGGGGTTTGTAATCGTGCAGAAGGTTAGTGTATCCACACTTTATGGGCAGGGAATGAAAGCCTGGCCTCTTTCTGTGCGACTGCGACAAAGTAGTGAAAATCGGTTTGCGCTGGTCTGTACCGCGTCTTGAATACTTGAATATGCGTTCCAACCAACTGTAAGCGCCGAGCTCGAAAAGTCGCGCATGGTTCAACATGCCAAACCAGTGCTCGAGATGGGTAGTCGCGTCCGCTCAAAGTAGTTTTCAAGTGACTTGAAGTCTGACAATCATGAGCGCATCTGGTGGGCTGTTGGCCTGCAAAGCAAACGAAGGGACGCAACATGCTGGAAGTCTGTGTCGATACGATTGATGGCGTGATTGCTGCAATGAATGGCGGGGCAGGGCGGGTAGAGCTGTGTTCATCGCTCTCTGAGGGCGGGCTGACGCCGTCTGCAGGCCTGATGCATGCCGCAGCCGCGATCCCCGTGCCGTGTTATGCAATGATCCGCCCGCGTAGTGGCTTGTTTGAGTTTTCTGACGCTGAGGCCAGTATTATGTTGGCTGATATTGCGATGGTACGTGAGGCCGGGCTAGCAGGGGTTGTGTTGGGCGCGCAGAATGCTGCGCGCGGTCTAAATGTGCCAATGTTGGCAACATTGATGGCGGCTGCTGGCGATTTGGGGACAACCTTGCACAGGGTCATCGACGTAGTACCTGAGCCTCTTGTCGCGCTTAGTCAGGCGATTGATCTAGGGTTTGAGCGGGTTCTGACTTCTGGTGCTGAACCATTTGCGCAAGACGGCACAAAGTTGATTGCGCAGATGGTAACGCAAGCTGCTGGGCGTATTTCAATAATGCCAGGCTGCGGGCTGACCGCTGACAATGTAGCTGAAGTGATTGCAGTTACTGGGGTGCAAGAGGTTCACGCCTCTTGCAATGTCAGGGTGGCAGGCGATTTGGCATTTTCGGATTTCGATCCGCCCAGTGGACGCTTCGAAACGTCAGAAATGAGGGTGCGAGAGATGGTTAATCAGATGTCAGGCAAAAACTGATTCCGAGGCATTGCAGCGAGTTTGAGTCTAGCAGTTTACTGATCTGGTTACAGTAGGAACCAGATATTTAAGCCATGGGCTGTTCCTCAGTTTCGCGCTGATCAGAATGACTTCTACAGTTTTGGCTCGACCTTTGAGGCAAGCGTTTTTTCTAATGCTTCCAGCAATTCTATGCGCCGGACAGGTTTTGTTAGGCGTATGTCCTCAGATCTTACTTCATTTCTGCGGACGGTTGCTTCGCTGGCGTAACCAGACAAAAAGACTACCGGGAGATCCTCTGCTTGTTTCCGCAACAACTGTGCGAGCGTGGTCCCTTGGAGAGAGCCAGGCATGACGATGTCAGTTAACAACAGATCAAAAGACGGGTCTGCTTCAAATATCTCCCGTGCTTCATCGCCCGACCGTGCTGCGGTGACCGCATACCCAGCCTGACGGAGTGTCGCGAGTAAGATCTCCAAAACTTCTTTTTCGTCTTCAGCGACAAGAATTTTAAAACCTGCTCCATTTGCAGTTCTTGTTTTCGCGGTCTCGACAGAGGGCGTCTCAATTTTGCTGCTCAGAGCTTTGAAGTACAGTTTGAATGTCGTGCCTACACCGGGTTCAGAATACACCTGCACGGTGCCACCTGACTGGTGCATGAAACCCTGTACCATCGAAAGGCCCAATCCAGATCCTGCACCGGGTGCTTTGGTTGTGAAAAAGGGTTCATAGATTTCTCTTAGGATGTTTGCGGGTATACCTTCGCCAGTGTCACTGATGGCCAACATCACATATTGACCGGGTGAAACTTCATCATTCCGCTGAAAACTAAAGTCGCTGTCTATTTTGACATTAGCGGCCTCAATGGTCAGCTCGCCCCCTTTAGCCATCGCATCACGGGCATTTAGGATCAAATTGAGCAGGGCATTTTCAGTTGAGCCTGGGTCTGCGGAAATTGGCCACAGATCGGTCGGCAGTGAGGTTTTAATACTGATATTCTCGGGCAGAGTACGGGCAATCCAGCTATTGGTCTGCTCGACAACGGAGTGGAGATCAAGAATTTGAGGTTTCAATTTTGCCTGTCGGGCAAAACTCAGCATGCTTCCGGTCAGCTCAACCCCTCGCATCGTTGCCTGAATTGCCATCTGTATCAACTCGTTGACGCCGCTGTCCTCGATGTCGTCCTGAGCAAGCTCAAGGCTGCCAAGGATCACCGCAAGCAGGTTGTTGAAATCATGCGCAACGCCACCTGTCAGCTTGCCAATGGTTTCCAGCTTCTGAGATTGCCTAATTTGTTCATCACGCTGGATTTCAGCTGTGATGTTTTGCATCGTCCCATAGTAAGAAACCGGGGCACCAGTAATGCCAGTTTCGATTGCGCCATTCACCTTAATATGAACTTCTTTGCCGCTGGTATGGGGAACACGCGTCCGGTATTCGAAAGCGCCACTTTTCTCTACAGCTTCGTCGATAAGACCTTCGATCATCGCACGGTCTTCTTCTGCTCGAAGCTTGCGGGCAAATTCCAAAGTGGGTTGGAAGCTAAATGGTTCATACCCAAGGATCTTATAGACTCCTTGCGACCAAATGAGCTCGTCCGTGGCCAGATCAACAGTCCAATTTCCAAGGCGTGCCATTTCTTCAGCATGTAGCAGGTCACGTTTTGTCCGTGTCAATTCGTCCATGACCCGGACGATGCCGATCATTTTCTGGGGTTCACCATTTTCATCGCGGACCAATGATCCATAGGTATTGGCCCATACGAAGTGACCTGAGCTATGTCGCATCCGGCAGAGAGTTTCATAAGGGACGCCATCCTCAAAAAGACGGCGAGTAGAGGCTTGAATGGCCTCGACGTCTTCGGGGTGGATTAGGTCACGCAGCACATCAAGACGACTACCTCTGTAAAGCTGCTTCAGGCCAGTCAACTGTACCATCCCGCGGCTGACGTCTAGCTGGTCTGCTTTTACATCCCATAACCATAACCCGATCCCGGCGTCAGTCAGAGCTTTCGTAAACTCTTGTGGCACCAATTCAGTTATCTTTTGAAACACTGGATCATCTTGGTTTTGGTCCACGGCGTCGCATCTCCGCAATACGTGAAGTTGTTCACTCATTACACATTAGAACAGGGCCAACACTTGTTGATGGTAAGGAAATACAGCCGGATTTCAAGGCATCTTGGCATACTATTGGTTTGATTGGATTGGAGTTGGAACAATTTCATCATCGAAAGAGTTGAGTGAGAACAGTCTGACGGCGTGGTCTCCTTCAGTTCATCTTCCCGGGCTATCTGCCATAAGATATGATGTGGGCATCCGGTCAGAGGGCGTGTATCAGCAAGGCCTCAGAGAAAATGGAGACAAGCCCGTTGCTAGATCTTTCACATGTTCACACTGTCCTTTCCGAATTCTATGATCTGACCCCTTCGGCTGAGCTTGCTGCGTCGATGTCGGAGACTTACGCCAAGATGGAACGCGTCGTTACACCGCCCGACTGGGCTGTATATGCGCCTTACGTTAGGGCAATCAATGCGCTGAAGAAAGAGCGTAATGCAGTGATTTTAGGTCATAATTATATGACCCCGGAAATTTTCCATGGTGTGTCTGACTTCGTTGGCGACAGCTTGCAGCTGGCCATGAAGGCGGGTGAAGTTGAAGCGGATGTCATTGTACAGGCAGGCGTTCATTTCATGGCTGAAACTTCGAAAATCCTTAGTCCGGAAAAGACAGTTTTGATGCCGGACATGGGTGCGGGTTGTTCGTTGGCTGAGTCGATAACTGCAGAAGGTGTTGAGGAAATGCGCGCCAAGTACCCAGGCGCGCCGGTTGTTTCCTATGTGAACACAACGGCAGAGGTGAAGGCCGCATCAGATATCTGCTGTACGTCCTCGAATGCGGTCCAGATTGTGAACGCGATGGAGAGCGACACGGTCATCATGACGCCGGATCAATACCTGGCACAGAACGTGGCCAATGAAAGCCACAAGAATGTGGTGTTCTGGCCTGGCTCTTGCATCGTGCACGAGCAATATACTCCACAAGATCTGCGGGACTTTCGCCAGTGGAACCCTGATGTTCGTCTGATCGCTCACCCGGAATGCCCGCCCAATGTCGTGGCAGAGGCCGATTTTAGTGGGTCTACCAGTGGTATCCTCAAATATGTTCGCGAGGAAAAACCCAAACAGGCGATGCTGATCACAGAGTGCTCGATGGCGTCGAACATTGCTGATGAACTGCCCCAAGTAGATTTCATTGGCCCCTGCAACATGTGCCCTTACATGAAGAAGATCACGCTCGAGAAGATCCTCTATGTCTTGCACACGATGGAGGGGCAGGTTGTGGTGGATGCTCTGGTTGCAGACAAGGCGCGCCAGTCCGTACAGGCGATGATCGATCTCTCTCGTAAGCTGGGCCTGTGACGCTTCGATGAACGAGGTTTTCACTGACCGCATCGTGATTGTTGGTGCTGGACTGGGTGCATTATATGCTGCGCTAAAGTTGGCACCGCATCCAGTGGTCGTTGTTTCACCCGAAAGTTTGGGCAAAGGGACAAGTTCATCTTGGGCCCAGGGCGGTGTGGCCGCGGCGATGGATCCGGCAGATAGCCCTAAAGACCATGCCCGTGACACGGTTAACGCCGGGGCGGGTGTGGTAGATGCCGAAGTGGCTGAGTTGGTGACCCAAGAGGCTCGGGATTACATCCTTGATCTGACCTCTATGGGCACGCCTTTTGATCGCACCAAAGATGGTGGATATGTCTTATCGCGTGAAGCGGCGCATGGGTTTGCTCGGGTTGTACGCGTCAAGGGTGATCAGGCCGGGGCAGGGATCATGGGTGCGCTGATCGAACAAGTCAGGGCAACGCCTTCGATCCAAGTTCTTGAAGGTATGATGGCGGTGGCGCTGGACGTTGATGCTGGCCGTGTGACTGGGATCGAGATCCAGGATGCAGATGAAGACTCGGCACCTGTTATGCTGCGCGGAACCGGGGTTCTTTTGGCCGGAGGTGGTTCAGGCGGGTTGTATGCACTTACCACAAATCCGCCTCGTATTCGCGGACAAGTGATTGGCATGGCAGCGCGCGCTGGCGCGTTGATCGCGGATGCCGAATTCGTACAGTTTCATCCAACCGCGATGGATGTTGGTGAAGACCCGGCGCCACTTGCAACAGAAGCACTGCGCGGTGAGGGAGCAATACTAATCAATCGCCATAGTGAACGCTTCATGCAAGCGGTTCACCCTGATGCCGAGCTTGCCCCACGGGATGTGGTGGCTCGGGCGATATTTGCTCAAGTGCAAGCGGGGAACTGTCCGGTCCTTGATACCCGCAAAGACATCGGCGCGCATATCACCGATCTGTTCCCTTCGGTTGTTGAACACTGCGTTCGAAATGGGATCGACCCGGTGAATGATCCGATCCCTATCGCCCCGGCGGCGCATTACCACATGGGCGGTGTCAAAACGGGTACCGATGGTCGCGCCAGCTTGCGAGGCTTGTGGGTTTGTGGGGAAGCGTCCTCGACCGGCCTGCATGGGGCCAATCGGCTTGCGTCAAACGGGCTGTTAGAGGCGTTGGTCTACGCACGTATTTGTGCACTGAGCATTGCCGCCGATTTAGGCGAAGTGAAAATTGCCAATCCAATTGATATTCAGTTCGAAACCTGCGGTGTTCGGGCTGATCCCAAGGCCGTGGCTGAACTGCGCAAAACAATGACCCAGTTCGTTGGCGTGGTACGCGATGCCGAGGGATTAACAACAGCCCTTCGCAAGATCGCTACGCTTGAAGCGAGCCAGCGCGATAGTGCGTCATTTTTGAACATGTGCGCGACCGCCACATTGATCGCTGCGTCTGCTCTTGTGCGACAGGAAAGTCGCGGCGCGCACGAACGTTCTGACTTTCCTGTCGCCTCAGAGAAGTTTGCACAACGATCACAAATGCTATTCGCCGAAGCGCTCACCATTCGGGCACAGGCATGTGAGGAAAAAGTATGAGTTTTGCCACCGTTCCCGACCTTGTTTTGGAACCTATGATCCGTAATGCTTTGATGGAGGATCTTGGTAGTTATGGGGACATTACCACCCGAACCGTTATTGCAGCCGATACACTCTATGAAGCTGCAATTAATGCCCGCGAAGAGGCCGTGGTCTCTGGTATGCAGGTGGCCGCCATTGCGTTTCGTTTGGTGGACCCATCACTTGAAATTGCTATTCAAATTCCCGATGGGCAATGCTGTCAGAAAGGGGATACGCTGATGACGATAAAAGGGTCAGCAGCGTCGATCTTGTCGGGCGAGCGTGTCGCACTGAATTTTGCTGGACGGCTCACTGGAATTGCGACCATGACGGCTGCCTTTGTGGCCGAAACTAAGGGCACCAAGACACGCGTGACCTGTACGCGTAAAACTACACCAGGCCTGCGGCTGGTCGAAAAACTCGCTGTACTGCATGGCGGTGGGTTCAATCATCGGTTTTCCCTGTCAGACGCCATCATGATCAAAGATAACCATATCGCGGCGGCAGGGGGTATCCGGCAAGTTCTGGAAGCAACCAATGCAACCGCCAGTCACATGGTCGCTGTCGAGATTGAGGTAGACAGGTTGGACCAACTGGCAGAGGTTCTTGATGTCGGCGGGGCCTCGGTGGTGTTGCTTGACAATATGGATAACGCCATGTTGGGTGAGGCCGTGAAACTGGTGGCTGGACGGATGAAGACCGAAGCCAGCGGTAATGTGAAACTCGATCGCATTGCTTCGATTGCCTCGACCGGAGTGGACTACATCTCGTCAGGCGCCCTGACGCACTCTGCCCCAACAATTGATCTGGGACTGGATTTTGATGAGGTCTGATCGTGTCCGGGCAAGGCAGTACTGTAATGCCTCTCCTAGGCTAAAAATCGGTATCCTGCACCTCAGCCCATTTGCGTCTTAGCTCAACTCCTTCTCCCTCAAACCCTTCGGTCAGTAGGTCACATGAGAGTATGCGATCGGATCTGAAGTGTCGAAAATCATGGCGCAGTTCGCACCAGGCAGCGATCACGACCGCTTCAGCATAGTAAACCAGTGCAATGGGTCGTATTTTGCGTTTGGTCGATTTGTGTTCAACATCTTGGTAGATCAGGCCAAGTTTGGTTTCTTGCCGGATAGCATTTCGAATTTCGGCAAGGTCAATATGGCCGGGAACTTTTGCACCCCAACTGGATGAGAATAAGTTCTCACTGAGTTGGGTGGCTTCGGAAAGTTTCCTCATCGCGCGCAGCGCGGCTTTCTCCAGGCTCTTGTCGCCAGTTCTGGAGATCATGCTCAGCCCAACTGAAATGGCTTCTGCTTCTTCAATGTCAAAGTTAACCGGCGGTAGATTGTACCCGGGTCGCATGACATATCCGATGCCTGCCTCGCCTTCGATGGGGACCCTCATCGACTGAAGTGATGCGATGTCGCGGTAAATTGTACGCTTTGTTACCTCCAGAATGTCGGCAATGTTCTGGGCGGTACACGGACCATTGGCGCTTCGAAGCAGCTGAATAATCTCGAACATGCGAGCAGACCGCATCCTGTTTCCCCTTGGTTAGAACATTCCTGCAGATAACACATCACTGCTGACAGATACATGTCAGCAGTGATCCGGTAGCAAACTGATAACGCAATTCGGAAACGGGAAATCACACATGATACAAAGCATTATTCAAGCCGGTTTTGACACCAGACCGATTACCATGGAACCGCTTTGGCTGGTTCAGTATCAGGCTCCATCGGCAGATGTTGATCGAGTATTCGATGAGGTTTTAAAAATCGATTCGTTGCAACAAGGTAAGACGGATTGCAACGGATATCTCGCACCGGGCGGGGTCGAATATTATCGCCCGCTGGAAGGAACACCAACTGGCGCGGAAGATGAAATCCGGCGCCGTCCTGACGTAGGTGAAATGCGGTTTTTCATCCCACGTGAGGCTGACGCGCTCAATCAGATCATCGAGGCGATCTATGAGGTGCACAGCTATTACGAACCCGTCATTACCGTGCAGGAGGTCCTGCGGAGCACCTGCAAAGGATTAGATGACCAAGCCAATCCTCATCGCTGGTGGAATAAAAGTGGCGATTGGAAAACAGCAAGTGAGTGAGGCAGTTTTTGCCCAACGAAACGGTCACCAATTGGGCTTACTCCTAGTGACCGTTTCTGCCGTAGCCTGGAGCACAGCCGGCTTGTTTACACGTCTGATACCGCTTGATACCGGAACTATTTTGGTGTGGCGGGGCGTGTTTGGAGCGGTTGGAATTCTTACACTGGCATTCGCGATACAGGGGCGCAATGCAATCCGTGATATCCGCAAAATGGGGGGTGCAGGATGGTCGTTTGCAATGGTTTCAGCCGTTGGAATGTTGTGCTTTATCACGTCGTTGCGCATGACAACCGTAGCACATGTTTCGATCATTTATGCGACGGTGCCATTGGTTGCCGCTGCGCTTGCCTGGGTTTTAATCGGTGAAAGACCCGCGCGCAGCGCTGTTGTAGCAAGTGTCTTTTCGCTTTTTGGTGTGGGTATTATTGTTGGGCTTGGTGCCGAAGGAAATCTTGTCGGCAATGTATTGGCATTTGGAATGACGTTTTCACTTGCGGTAATGATGGTAATATCGCGCCGCTTCCAGGATATCCCAATCTTGCCCGCCGCCTGTGTTTCCGCGCTATTAAGTAGCGTTGCGGCTTTCCCATTCAGCAATGGTCTCTTTGTTAGTGGCTATGACATGAGTCTTCTTGCTTTGTTTGGCCTTGTAAACTCTGCAATTGGCCTGGCGCTCTTTACCGTTGGAGCGCGGATGATCCCCGCAATCGAAACTGCGCTGATTGGTGCACTAGACGCACCTCTTGCTCCCATTTGGGTGTGGCTGTGCTTTGCCGAAATTCCAAGTGCTGAAACTATAACTGGCGGCGCTATGGTTTTCATTGCGGTGGTTTTACACATCCTTCAGCAAAGTGGGCAGTCTACGAAAACTCACTAACTCGTTACGGTTTCGGGATGTGGTTTGCCTTTGTCATGGTATCAAAAGACAAGAGAACTTCGGCCCACATCGCAAAAAATGGCTTCAAAAATCAGGCCGAGTGTTGAAGTGCGGCTTCGATCACTGAAAGAAGTTCGTTACGTCGGATTGGCTTAGTCAGTTGAAACGATTGAGGTCCCAGTTGTTGGGTTTGGTTATCTTGTGGAGCGTCATTTCCAACATAGCCGGACATGATGACAACTGGTAAACCGGGGCATATTTGGGAAACGTAGCGCGCCAATTCAGCCCCTTGGGTCTCCCCTGGCATAACAAGATCGGTGATAAGCAAATCGAATTCAGGATCATCGTCAAACAGAGCCTTGGCTGCGTCACCCGAGTTGGCGGATGACACAATATAGCCAGCACGTTTTAAGATCAATTTGATGATGTCCAGAACATCCTGTTGATCTTCAACAACTAAAACTCGAGCCCCTGAAGTTGTTGCGATGGCTGCATGTTCCATTTCTTTTTTTGGTCTGACAGGGGTACCTGTTCCTGCATCAAAATAGAGTGTGAATGTCGTTCCTACGCCGAGCTCAGTAGTGACGCGGACAGTGCCTCTGGATTGCCGCATAAACCCTTGAATCATTGACAGGCCAAGCCCTGAACCTGAACCAATTGGTTTTGTGGTGAAAAAGGGTTCAAAAATTTTTGCAATAATCTCTTGAGAGATCCCGTGCCCGCTGTCGCTGACAGCAACAGTTACATACCGTCCTGTCTTTAGTTCGTCAGCCTGGTAGGGTTTCGATGTTTCATCAAATGTGACATTCGCTGTTGTGATGGACAACTCGCCTCCATCGGGCATGGCGTCTCGGGCGTTTACGATCAAATTTAACACCGCACTTTCCGCAGCGCTCCGGTCTATTTCAACAGCCCACAAATTGGACTCGAGCACCGTTACAAAATCGATGTATTCCGGAAGGGCTCGGTGGATCCAATTTTTGGTATCCAGAATAAGTGCATTCAAGTCGGTGCTTTCTGGGGCCAATTGTGAACGACGTGCGAAGGCCAGCATGCTTTTGGTCAAATCTGCACCACGTCGGGTCGCGCCAATGCTGGCATCAATGAACTTCAAGTTCTCCGGGTCGGTTATTTCATCACGGAGCAATTCTTGGTTTCCCATGATAACCGCAAGAAGGTTGTTGAAATCGTGGGCTACACCTCCTGTTAGCTGGCCGACGGCCTCTAACCGTTGAGATTGTCTGAGTTTTTCTTCCGTTATCTTTTTCTCTGTTACGTCGGATTGGACGGCAATTGACAAGCTGCCATGCAAGGGATGCTCAAATTTGGTCGCTGAGACTTCACACCAGAAAACGGTTCCATCCTTTTTGATACTTCGAATTTCCCCTACCCAACTTCCATTGGCTTCAATTTCACCATGTATATGTGCGGTGGTCTGCTCGGGTGTCTTGTCTTTTTCAGCACTGGTTGTTCCAACAAACTCACCTATGAGTTCACCTTCTTCATAGCCAAACATGGTATCGTACATCGCGTTTGTGTAGATAATAATCCCGTCCGAGATACGAGAAGCCTGAACACCTTCACTCATTCCTTCAATGATTTCGCCACGAAATGTGAGTTCTGTTTCTGCTTTTTTAAACTCGGTTATATCCAAAATGCTGACGGGAATGCTTCGGAACCCATCTTCTGTCTCAGGAAGGGGAAGTGAAATCACACCGACAATCTCGACGCCATCGAGAGTTTTGAAGGTGGTTTCCGCCCTGAATGTACTGTGCTTAGCCCAGATTGCGCAAAGCTGATCCTTAAACATTTCCATCGTTGATGGGTTGAAAGTTTTATTACTATGCTCAAGCAGCTCGGCCTCTGACGAGGCATTAAAAAGTCTAAGTGTTGCGAGATTTGCGCTGAGAATGTTGATCGTCGTAAAAATGTCCCAGGTCGCATCCTCATTGTTGTCAAGGTACTCGCGTAAATCGGTTACCCCATCCTCTCGTAACTGATTTAGAGTTTTGAAAACATTAGAATAGTCGGCGTTTGAAAGGGAGACTTCACTGTTTTCGAAGAGCCGTCGGAAACGAACTTCTTCCTGTAGAAGACGCTCAATAGCCTCGGATCGATCGCGCGAAAGCTGATTGTACTCAAGGGCGATTGCGCCCAGCTCGTCGTTTTTGTGAGAGGCAGAGACAGGCAGTTCTTGCGCTCCATCATGGATCAAACCCGAGAGTTTTCGAAGCGGTCTGGTTAACATGTTGTGGAATAGAACAGTGAGAATGATCGCCAGAAAGACGTTCCTCAGAATTCCGAAACTGAGGATCAAACCCGAGCGTTGAAAAAATGCTTGCGCGATCACATTTGTGTCCACGCTGATAGTTAGATCGCCAGCATGAAAACCTGTCTGCTTGTCTGTTAGTCGTGTCGAAAATGACTTTGCTTCGCCAAATATGCCTTCGGCCAACCAGGAAAATGAGTTCTTTAGTTGAGGTCGACTCTTAAAGTACATGGTGTCGTTGTAGCTATCGATGATCTTCGCTTCGACGACAGCAGGCTTTTGAAAAAGGCCGTTGACCACCGTTTGCGCCAACTCTTTATCCAGACCATAGGCGGCTTGAAACGCAGTCTGCTCGAATGCCCTAAGGGATTGTTTGAATGTCTTATCAGTCTGGTCAATTTCGCTCCGCAAATCGGCGGCAATCTGAAGGGCACCAAACCCAATTCCCAATACAAACCCGGTGATGACGGCTGCACGCGCTTGTTTGAAAGATAGGCTTTTCGTGAACTTTTTGGACAACGAAGTTTCCATCCTCGACTTAGCTGAAATCGTCGGGAATATAGCGTTTGAGAAGCCGGGTGAATACACCTTCTATTCGAAGTTCGTTTGTAACCTCTTGCAGCCGTAGTATTACATCATCCGGCACCTGACCTTTGCCGCAATGTAGCCATAACGATGCGTGGATGATTGGTAAAATGCCACCAATATCTTCGCGACTAATTTGCTCGGCGGCAAAATAGTAGAAGATGCTGAGTTCAGACCCGGCAACGGCGTCAACCCGGCCCGCTTTGAACAGGCGCACACTTTGCTCATACCCATTTGTTGGAACCTGCGTGATATTGGGGTCTGATGATATCGGGGAATCTGCGAAGCTACCTCGTGTTATTGCCAGACGCAGGCCATGTATATCTTCAATCCGTGTGATTGGGACACCTTCACGCGTAATAATGGCTGCATCAAATCGATTGAGAATTTTGGCTACTGGCTGGAACTTTCTTTCGCTCCAGGGGGTAAGCGCAATGACAACGCAATCTGTGAGACCACGCTCCAGGTTTTTCATGGCCCGTGCCATAGGAAGCACTTCATCTTCAACAGGAATGCCCATCCGTTCGGAAATAGCGGTGTCTATATCGACCATTAAGCCGAGGCGACCGCCGGGGTCATCATGGAGGACATAGGGAACGAGATCCACAGCTGCAAAGCTTAAGCTCTCTGCAAAAACGGGTTTGGCGAAAAAGGCCAGGCCGAGCATACTAAGGCATGTAGCCATCGATTTAGCGAAGTTCATTTGCCCTCACTTTTCTTACGTCTGTGCAATTTATAGTTCGCCCAGCAATTGTTGATCCTTACATGTTGTGACCATTTGATATTGGAATCAAGTCTGCGCCTCATAGATTGAGTTCTCAGCTTGCGATCTGGTCGCCTAGCTGCTGATGACGGTGTGTCGCCACAGCTTCTATAGCTGAATTGCGAAATTGAGAGGGCCTTCGCTCCAGAACACTGAAAACCTATGCAGTAATTGGTGCTTCTTTGGACTTCTGGGCAAGCAGAATAGTCATGCCATAGCACTCTGGGTCTTCAGGCACGAATTGCCGTATTTGGATGCTTAAGCTTGAGAGGATGCTGTCGTATTCCTCTGGAGACAGACTTGCATGATAGATTGGATCATCCCCAACACATCCTGCGACCTCACCATCACGCGGGCCGACTGTAAGCAATAAAACACCATCCGGGTGAAGATGATTGGCGAGACAGGGAAGCACACTTCGTTGTTCGTCACGTGTTAAGTGGAAAAAGCTGTTCCAACCAATGATACCGTGAAACCGTTCGGAGAATTCAAATGAGCGCATGTCCCCAAGTCTCCAATCACCACTCGGGATGTTCGAACGGGCCATGTCTATCATGTTTGATGATGCATCCAGCCCAACAACCGTATGACCATGCCCCATGAAATACGAGGCGATCGGCTCTGCAGGGCCACAACCCAAATCCAGAATTTTGCCACCTTCTGGTATCCATTTCAGAAACCGGTCAAGCCATGATTTCTCAATCAACGACTTTGGGCGTTCATCGGCAAATCTGCGAGCGTTGCGCTGATAAGTCACCTGTGTCTGTAGTGCCAGATCTGAAATGTCTCTATCGCTCAACTGGCAGCCCTCCAAAATGCTTCTCCAATGTAGTCGGGAAGGTTCAAGCTTCAACCATAGGTTTGTCAGTGTTGTTAATTTTGACAAACGTTCCTGAGGGCAGCAAGAAAGTCGGCGCAGCGAAACGGCAGGAACAATCAGTTGTACCCAAAGTTGTTCAGGTTTGTCCTTCGGTGCTGATTGCTATCTTCGCGTAACAAGACCAATTGATCTAGGCCCCGTCGAGGTATTGCGTCCCATAGGTGCTCGTGGACTACTTGTGTGGTCAATCATATCATTATCTCTGCAGGCGCAGCTCAGTTTTGAATTTCTCGCCTAAAAACCGCATGACGATATTTATGCGCTCGACACGTCTCAGGTCAGGATGTGTCAGGATCCAAAGGCTGTTTTTGCCAGCCAGCTCAAGCGTGAAACATCGCTCTAGGTCATCACGGGACAGGTCGTCCGGTAACAGAGCAAGACCATGACCCGCTGCCGCAAGGGATGACATGGTGGTCAGATCGTCCGTATGCGTGCGCGACAGAAGATCATTTTGCCGCTCGAGCCAAGTGTAGCCCTCAAGTGTCGTCAAACGCCCGCTTGCACCAATGAATGTGTGACCTGTTAGGTCCTGACTGGATTCAGGTTTTCCATGTCGCTCAAAATAGCTGGGCGCACCATACATCCCCCACCTGATAGACATCAGCTTGCGGCCCACCAGATGATCAGGTGGAGATTTCGTGACGCGCAGGGCTACGTCCGCCTGCCTGGTCGACATGTTCAACTCATCGTTGGTCACCAGGAGCGTGACAGCAATTTCCGGGTAGAGCGTTGAAAGCTCCAGTAAAAAACTTGGCAAAAAATGCTGAGCAAAGCTACTGGGAGCGGTCACGATGACCGTGCCCCCGGGGGTTCGGTCGTCACCAACGATTTCACGTGCCGCGTCTTCGACGATACCGGACATGATACGTACTTTGCCAAGCAGGCGCAGGCCTGTTTCTGTTAGTTCGTAGCGCCCCTGAATGCGGTCAAAAAGCCGGGAGCCGATACTGCTTTCAAATGCCTTTAAACGGCGAAACACCGTTGTGTGGCTCATCCCAAGGACATCCGCCGCGGTTGTGAGATTTCGTTGTTCGGCGACTGTGTAGAAAATCTTGAGGTCGTTCCAGTCCATTTGTACCATTTCAAATTTGAAAACTGAAAGTTAAGAATCGCTCATTTCGTGCATCTGCGCAATACCCTAATCAAAGAGGCAATCTAAAATAAGGACTAATCAATGATTGGCTACATCTCAGTTGGAACCAATGACCTTGCGCGCAGCTCGGCCTATTACGATACCATTTTGGGGATGCTGGGCGCGTCTCGTATCATGGAAATGGACGACTTCATTGTTTGGGGCACCAAAAATGGAGCAGCGAATTTCTCTGTCCATGTTCCAGAAAACAAAACCGCAGCAACTGTGGGCAATGGAATGATGATTGCGCTGCATGCTGAAAATCCGGAAATGGTCAACGTAGTTCATGCCAAGGCAATCGAACTTGGCAGTGAAGACTGTGGTGCACCGGGACCGCGCCATGGTGACAGTGGATTTTTTGCAGCCTATTTCCGAGATCCGGATGGCAACAAGCTCAACCTTCATTGCATGATAGGCACAACCTGATGTCGACATCGCAGTTCCACATCATAGGTCACGAACTTTGCCCTTATGTCCAGCGAGCAGTCATCACCATGCTGGAGCTGGGCATTCCCTTTGACCGGACCGACATCGAACTGAACAACAAACCTGACTGGCTTTCAAAGCTTTCTCCGACAGGCAAAGTTCCCGTCTTGATCGTGGATCAAACCACCGCGATGTTCGAATCCACTGTGATTTCTGAGTACTTGCAGGAGAACGGTGCACAGGCCTTTCATCCGAGCGACGCATTGGATCGCGGATTGCATAGGGCGTGGATTGCATATGGTGACCAAATTCTGGATGTCATCGCCACCATTATCTACCGCACACAGACTGAAACTGAACAGGTCGAGGCTTTTGGCAAGATTGCTGGAATGTTTGCAATACTCGACAAACAAGTGAGTGAAGGCCCCTATTTTGCGGGAAGCCAATTCCAACTCATAGATGCGGTCTACGCAACAGTGTTCCGTTTCCTTCCTGCTTTGGGCCTCCTTGCAACGATGGACTTACTCGCAGCCTGTCCAAGGCTGAGACGGTGGAGCCATGCGTTGGCACATCGTTCGTCCGTTGTCAGTGCTGTGCCAAACCAATTTGACGTGATGTTAAGGCAATTCATCGCGGACCAGAGCAGCTTTGCAGCGGCGCAGTTGCGGTAGTACTTTTCTGCTTTGCGAAACGATCATGAAAAGGCACGCGGCGAACGGCGTCGCGTGCCAATGTGTGTCTGTCAGTTTAAGGCAAGCGGGTAGGGGTCGCGTCATACTGCATTTTGTGTTGAACTGCTCAAGAAGGTGTTTTGCAGCTTTGCAGTTCAGACATCCTTCATCAGACGCAACGCGTCATAGATCGCTGCATGTGTATTGCGGGCGGAAACGGCATCACCAATGCGGAACAGCTGGAACTGCCCAGTTGTGTTACGGGTGACGGTCTGGGGATTGCCCGCGATGAGCGCTTCGTGATCCACAGCGCCCTGATTTGAAGACAAAGGTTTCAGATCAAAGTAGAGGTCGTCTAACGGCAAGGTGCCGTAATTGACGATAACCTGTTCATACTCTGCCTTATAGGTGTGATCACTGTAGTCTGTGCCAACTGTTGCAGTCAGTTTATTGCCTTCGCGTTTCACGTCGAGCAGGCGGCGGGCGAGGGTGAACGTCACGTCCTTGTCTTGGAGTGATCGCATGTAGGGCACGAGGTTCATTGCCATTACGTCAGGTGCAAAGGTGCGATCAGGTGTCATAATTTCAACGACTGCGCCAGCCTTTGCCACTACCTCCGCTGCCTGCAATGCCGGGTGGTCACCGCTTTCGTCATAGATCAGGACGGTATCTGCAGGTTTCACATCGCCCGAAATGATATCCCAGGTTGTCACCACATTGGGCTGTTCGTCTGATTGTTCAAACAGTGCGATGTTGGGCATCCCCCCGGTTGCAACAATCACCACATCGGGATTAAGCGCGGTTACGTCTTCGACTTCAGCCCAGGCGTTGAACTGAAATGTAACATCGCGGGCGGCACACTGTGACATGCGCCAGTCGATGATCGACATCATTTCACGTCGCCGTGGGTTTTGCGCAGTCAGACGAATTTGTCCTCCAGGGTCAGCAGCGGCCTCAAACACCGTAACATCATGCCCACGTTCTGATGCGACGCGTGCCGCTTCCAATCCGGCTGGACCTGCACCGATAATTACAACCTTTTTCTTATTATCGGCCTGCGTGATCTCATGTGGCATAGATAGCTCGCGGCCGGTGGCTGCGTTGTGGATGCAAAGTGCGTCGCCAGCCTGATAGATCCGATCGAGACAATATGTGGCGCCAACACAGGGGCGGATTTCATTTTCTCGGCCCTCAACTATCTTACGCACGATATGGGGGTCGGCCATATGCGCGCGGGTCATTCCAACCATATCCAGCAGCCCGGCCTGCACTGCATGACGGGCCGTGGCAACATCGGGGATCTTGGCAGCATGAAACGTTGGCATACCAGTTGCCTTCTTCACGTCGCCGGCAAAATCCAGATGAGGCGCGTTTTTCATGCCTTGCACCGGGATCACATCGGTCATTGCGGGATCGGTGTGGATGCGGCCCCGGATCACATTGAGAAAGTCAATCTTACCGGTGGCGGCCAGCCGTTTGGAAATCTCCAACCCTTCTGTATGAGAGATGCCACCCTTTTGCGCTTCATCGGCCGTGTAGCGTAGGCCCACGATGAATTCGGCTCCCACGCGCTTGCGAATTGCGTCTAAAACATCCATCGGGAACCGCATGCGGTTTTCTAGAGTGTCGGCGCCATAGGGACCTGTCAGGTCGTTGGTCAGAGGCGACCAGAACTGATCCAGCAGATGACCGTAGACCTGCAATTCAATGCCGTCCATTCCGCCTGCCTGCATGCGCTCTGCTGCGTCAGCAAAGTCGGAAATGATCCGTTCGATATCCCAGTCTTCGATGAGCTTTGGAAAGGCGCGATGGGCAGGCTCACGATGTCTGGAGGAGGATACAGAGGGCAGCCAATGCCCTTTGTTCCAGGTTGTGCGTCGTCCAAGATGGGTCAGTTGTATCATCGCGGCGCAGCCGTGCTCATGTACCGCATCGGTCAGGTTCTGGATCCATGGAACGACATCGTCGCGATAGGCAAGGATATTGTTAAATACAGGTGGGCTGTCCTTACTGACCGCAGCTGATCCTGCAGTCATCACCATAGCCACACCAGCTTTGGCGCGTTCCGCATGATAGGCCGCATAGCGTTCTTTGGGCATTCCATCTTCTGGGTAAGCAGGTTCATGGCTGGTTGTCATGATCCGGTTGCGCAGGGTTAGGTGCTTGAGTTGAAATGGCTGAAGCAAGGGGTCGTTGGACATTGGGCAACCTCTGGGGAGTGGCTGAAGAATCGATCATGACACATGTGTCAGGTTATGCTTTACACAATTGACACTTATGTCAAGTGCACTAGAGTCAAACCATGAAAACCGCCCTACAACGCCGCGCACGTGCGACCCGAAGCATTTGGCTTGACGCTGCATATGACCTGTTTGTGCAGGACGGTATCGAAGCTGTCAAAATCATGCCTCTTGCGAAGAAGCTAAATCTGACCAGAACTGGATTTTACTGGCATTTCAAAGATCTGGCCGAGTTGCACGACGCGCTTGTCGATATTTGGCAGGCTCGCAATACCGGCATCATACTTGAACGCTGCTCTGCCCCTGCGGATAGTCTGTGTTCCGCTTTATTCAACCTGACTGATTGTTGGATTGATCCTGATCTTTTTGATGCGCCACTTGACTTGGCAATCCACAATTGGGCCCGCAACGATAGTAAATTGCAAAAATTGGTGGAGGCTTCGGATGCGGACCGATTAGAGGCGGTTCGGGCAGTATTTCTACGATTTGGTGTGACGCCGGACGCAGCTCACTATCGGGCATTGACGACGATCCTGACGCAAAGCGGGTATTATTCGAAGCCTATCATCGAGGCTCGTTTGGATCGTGCACTTGCTGGGTGCCATTACGTAGAGGTGTTTGCTGGCGAACCGCCCACCCAGCAGGAGATCGATGACTTTTTAAGTCGTCATCGTGAGGGAGTACCCGGCTGATTGGCCTGATACCGCAGTGTCCGATCCCGTGGCCTCCGTTATTGTAGACAGTTACATTGCGACGGGCAGAACCCAAGTCACGGGGACCCGAAACCGGATACCGAAAGTCGGCAGTCTCAATGGTCTTAGGTGGGTTATGCCGGACTTCAGTCACTTGGGTCACATCTTTGAACTTGAGGCAGATAACTCGTTGCGAGAATTTGAGGAAGTCCGAGCGTTGGCGGAAGAGGAAAACTTCCAGCTTACCGCTGCGCCCGTGCACGGTGATGATCCGAACAAACTGGAGCAGTTGGCAATGGGCACCGCCCAGACGAAGGTCAACGGTGTAGAGCTGATCTATCTCGGTTATCCCCTTTTTTGGAGACCCGACCTGACACATTCACGCAAATGGCAACATCGCATGGCCTGCCAGCCGCAGTATACCGCTATCGCTAATATAGCTGCGCAGATCGTGTATTTTGAACCCGCCAACTTCACGCAGTTTTTCAAGTCGCAAATTTGGAATGACACCCAACCAATTTCGGAAAAAAACGGCAGGGAAACAACGACAAGTGAACATGCTGTTTTTGAGGTACGCTACAACTGCATCGGCGGTCGCGCTTCGTCAGAACGTGTTCGTTGCGGTTCCCTGGATCTGATGTTTACGTGTGTAAATCGCCTCCACCAAGAAACGAACACAGATCCGCACCCGTTCGGTTGCGACCAGATCTGGATGTGTCAGTGCCCAAGTTGGCAGGGCGTGTGCGCTTTGGGGGGCTGTCAGGCGAACCAATGCAAGGTCGGGATCTGCGGCAAAGCAGTTTAGGTATCCAAATCCCATTCCCGACCTGATCGCACTTTGCTGTGCCTGCATGTCAGAGATGACATGGGCCACTTTGCAACCTGAATACGGTGAAGCATCGCGCCAGTGCGCCTGAACACCTTTACCGCCTAGAGCTACCCATTTGGCATTTGGAGCGTCTCCGGTAAAGCTGTGCCCGTCGATGTAGTCCTGCGTGGCATAGATCGTATTGGCAAAATCTGGTAGTCGATGAGAGACCAGACCGTCGTCGGGCTGTACTTGAAACCGAATGGCAATGTCGGCATTGCGTCGTCGCAGGTCGGCCACGTCAAAGGTGGCATCGACCTCGATTTCAATCTGTGGGTAGCGCTCTGTAAAATCGGCCAGAATTGGCATCAGCAAGTCTTGCGCCAAGAGCGGGGGCGTTGATATGCGCACCAACCCTGCCAGGCGGGCATCACGGCCAAACACCTCGCGTTCCATACTCAGGATTTCGCTTTCCACCCGCTCGGCCCGCTCAACGAGAGCCTCTCCGACATCGGTCAAAACAAACCCATCGGGCTGACGTATAAACAACTTAATACCCAGCTGGTCTTCCATCGCCTGCAGCCGACGCGACACCGTCGAATGGCTGACATTTAGATGCTTGGCTGCGGCACGCACTGACCACCCACGTAGGATTGCTAGAAAAAATCGCAGGTCATCCCATTCAAAAACCTTCATCGCGATCTCTCAAATTGTTGGTGGTGAACTGGTGAAGTGGTGCACAAACGGAACGACATGTTTCGATTATAGCCAGTTCTTCACCGTATTTGCACCTGATATCTCCAAGTGCAAACGTAACATCGCCCCACCAGCGGGCACACAGGAGATCAGAAAATGGAAAATCAAATTCTTATCATAGGCGGCACTGGCAACATCGGCACCCCGTTTGGTCGACCTTCTGAAAGGTAGCGATCAAAGCTATCGCGTTATGGTGCGCAGCGACGAAAACGAGACCAAGATGACGTCGTTGGGTATTCCTACCGTCCGCGCTGAGTTGGGAGATTGGCGAAGCGTTGAGGCCGCCCTGGAAGGCGTGGATACCATATTTCTTCTTAGCGCCCCATCGCCAGTCATGTCCGACCTGCATAAAGGGCTGATTGATCGCGCCATATCTGCAGATGTCCGCAAAATTGTGCGGCTTTCGGCGGAGCCAGCCAAATATAGTGAAGGCCTTCCGATGTATGAACAACATGCTGAGGTTGATGACTATCTGGTGGCGAGTGGGCTGGACTATGTCATTCTGAGACCCCATTATTTCATGCAGAATATCCCACAGATGCACGCGTCTTTCATGAAGGACAGTCAGATGTTTGCGCAATACATGGGTGACACGCGCATTCCGATGGTTGACGCGCGGGATATTGCTAAGGCCGCCTTGGCTGGACTGACCTCGGATGCATTCAATGGCAAAATTCATTACATAACCGGTCCGCAGTCGATCAGTTTTGACGATGTTGCCAAGGCATTTTCAAGGCCTCTTGGTAAAGATATCAGCTACGTCAACTTACCTTATGAGGATCAGAAAGCTGGGCTCGAAGCCTATGGAACCCCTGACATGATTGTTCAAACGGTCATGAGTCTGTTCAAGCGCTGGTCGGACGGTGAGGACCAACCGACAACCAGTGATTACGAGAAAATCACTGGAGAAAAGGCAACTGACATCAACACCTTCGCAGCAGAGGTTGCAGGGTCGTTTTGACCAACCCTTGACCGTAGATGGTGCTTTCAGGTTGCCGGAGGTATGGTCTTCACATGCAACATGGCGTTTATCCAAGCCCGAGCTGAATATACCGGTATCGCCATTCGCCATTCCACACTAGGGATTACAGGGGCCGGTGTATCCAACAGTGGATAGCACCGGCCTTAAGGCAGTGAGACGCGGCTAGTGTAATCTAAGCGATTTCAGAGTTCACCATGTCTAGCAACTTGGTCATCCCGGGGGACATCCGGGGAAGATCAGACAGGGTAAATTGTTCTAAACTTTGAAAAAAAGCTTCTTGTGCGGTGTCGAGAATAACCGATAATCCGCACGCAGTTGAGAACCTACAGTTGCCGCCGTCAGGCGACATACATTCGACCAAAGGTTTGTCTGCTTCGAGGGCGCGAAAAACTTTGCCGAGGTTTATCTCGTCAGGTTGCTTTGCCAGCTTCAGCCCGCCGCCACGGCCACGAGATGAGATGGCATAGCCTTCGTTGACCAACCAGCCAGTGATCTTGGCGAGGTGATTGTATTTTGCATCATGCAACTCGGCAATTTGCCGGGTTGACAGCAACTGGTCAGGCGAAGCTGCCAGATGGATCAATATGCGAAGAGCGTAGTCTGAAAATTTCGATAACTGCATAGGACACTGGTAGCATCCTATATCTGGTATTCAAAGTGCAAATTAAAATTGACATTTGAAATACCAATTTGTACCCAGAACGAGAAGCACAACTAAAGTGAGGCCAATATGCAGCTTTCGATTCTTCTTATAACTCTGGGTCTGATGGGCGTGGCTGGGTGGCTGATCCTGCGTGCGGTCTGGGCCACAGAAGGGCCCTCGGCACCCAAAACCATTAACCGAACCCGGTCCTGCTTCCTGTGGGGGATGATAGCCGTTGGGGTTGTCATTTCAGTTGGATCACTACGGGAATGGCCGCACACATCCGCAGCTGACGATGCCCTGATCGTGAATATCACCAGCGGTCAATGGTGGTGGGAAACCGACACCACGGAAATTCCTCTTGGGCAGCAAGTGGAGTTCCGGGTCACAACCGAGGACGTCAACCACGGATTGGGCATCTATGACCCGGACATGAACCTGGTGGCGCAGGTTCAGGCAATGCCAAGCTATACAAACAAGGTTGTCCACACCTTTGACAAGGCCGGGCAATACCAGATCCTCTGTATGGAATTCTGCGGCATCGCGCACCACGACATGACTTATGACTTTGAAGTACTGGAGCAAAACTGATGTCTGCAACTGATGTGTATTCCGCTGAGAGCGGACCAAACCCACAAGAGGCCTTGGTGAAATTCACTATGCTTTTGGGAGGTGTGGTGTTCCTGCTCATGATGGTTTTTGGGTTGATTATGCGGGTCGCGCAGGGGGATCTGATTTCTCTGGATCCTGAGATGTTCTACCTGTTGCTGACGGCTCATGGAGCAGGGATGGTCGGATCCGCCGCATTGTCCGGTGCAGCGATCCTTTGGTTCTTCTCTGCGCGCCATTTGAACCTGAGATCCAGCATCTACATCGCGTTTTTGGGCCTGTTTCTGGCGGGTGTGGTGTTGATCCTTGGGTCTATCTTTATCGGCGGATATGGTGGGGCATGGACGTTCTTGTTCCCACTGCCAGCCATGTCTGGTGGTTTATGGGAGGCCTGGGCCGGTGTTATGTTCTGCGTTGGCTATTTGCTGATTGGCGTTGGATTCCTGTTGTATTACCTTGAACTGGGGTTGAAAATTGCCAGTCGTTACAACGGTCTTCTGGGTGGTTTGGGCTGGCGTTACCTTTTTGCCAACAACAGCACTGATGTTCCGCCTCCAACCATTGTGGCCGCATCCAGTGTGTTGGTTTTCAATACGATTGGGATTGTATTTGGGGCAGCCGTATTGGCAGCGAGCATCGTTAATCTGCTGCTCCCCAGTTTTGAGGTTGATCCGCTCTTAGCCAAGAACGCGATTTACTTCTTTGGGCATGTTTTCATCAATGCGACGATCTACATGGCAGTCACAGCGGTATACGAGATCTTGCCGGACTATACCGGGCGCCCTTGGAAATCGACCAAGCTGTTTATCGGTGCCTGGGCCGCTGTCGTGATCTTTGTTCAGGCGGTGTACTTCCACCACCTGCTGCAAGACGTAAACATGCCGGCTTGGACCATGGCTGTGGGCCAGGTCGTCTCATACGCATCAGGCGTGCCATTGATTGGTGTCACGGTGTTTTCCCTGGCGGTTTACATCAAGGGATCAGGGCTGAAGTGGGATCTCCCCATCAGTTTGCTGACATTGGGTGTGGTCGGCTGGGGGCTGGGATCCATTCCGGCGATGGTTGATGGCATGGTCTCGGTGAACAAGCTGATGCACAACACACAATGGGTCCCCGGCCATTTTCATACCTACCTGTTGCTGGGAGAGGTCGCCATGGCTTTTGGTTTTGCAGCTTGGCTGGTTCGGGACAAAGCAGTCACAACACTATCCAGCCTGGATCGTCTGGTGTTTCGCGCCTACGTGTTCGGCGGCGCTGGGTTTGTTTTGGTCTTCCTGTGGTCTGGGGCCAGTTCGATTCCGCGTCGCTGGGCGGTGCACTATGAACAGTGGCAGTTGCAAAGCCAGTTGGCGAGCGGCTTTGCCCTGATTGTGGTGCTGGCCACCTTGGTATTGGTTGTGCGGTATGTGGCTGGTCTGGCGAGGCGGTCACAATGAAACAGGTGACTTTCACCCTTAGCGCAGCCCTGTTGGGCTGTGCTGCGATCTGGCAAGCTACAGACGGGGGGCGGGCGGTGACCGCCGAGGGGGCACGGCGTGTCCAGATAGCTGAAAATCCAGTACATGTTCCGCCCGTTTCGCTGGAGACAATGGATGGCAGTCTGCAAATGTGGCCCGCGCAGGGGCAACCCATCCTGCTGGAGTTCATTTACACCACCTGTCCAACAATCTGTCAGACATCAGGCGGTGACTTTGCTGAGTTGCGGGATCATTTGACGGACAAGGGGCTGGATGTGCCGATGTATTCTGTCAGCTTTGATCCAGTCACAGATGCCTTGCCGGAACTGCAGTCATATGGCGAAGCTCATGGTGCATCTGGTCAGCCCTGGACTATAGCGAGACCGGAAACAGACGCAGTGGCAGGGCTTTTAGATTTGTTCCGCGTCACTGTCATACCGGACCGTTGGGGTGGTTATCAGCACAACATCGCAGTTTTGGTCATTAATCCAAACGGAGAGTTCGCAGGCGCATACGATACACGGGCGTTCGCAGACATCCGTTCAGCAGTTGAGGCAATGCTGTGATCCGAATTGTCATGGCTGGTACTGCTTTTTCAGTTGCTTGTAGCCTGCAGCCTTTGGTTGGACAGGACCCTGTGATCCATGTTTTGGCGCAGTTTCCTGCCTTGATCCTTGCGGGGAGCCTGTTGGGGGGGCGGTTTCGACTACCACAACACCTCACGGGCCCCACATTGGTTTTGGCACTTGTGTCTCTGGCAATCTGGATGTTGCCCCGTTCCTTGGATGCCGCTTTGTTGGATCCGGTTTGGATGGTGGCCAAATTTGTTACGCTCCCGCTTTGCGTGGGGCTGCCACTTGCTGCCGCCTGGTCTCACGTTGGTTCTGTACTGCGCGGGTTCCTGAAAGCACAGGCCATTTCAATGCTGCTGTTCCTAGGCTTCCTCTACACACATGCTCCGATGCGACTTTGCAATTCATACCTGGTGGATGACCAGCAACGTCTGGGGCTTGGATTTGTTTACCTCGCCTGCGCGTTGATCCTCTGGTGGATCATCCCGGTGTTCTTTGGGCAAATCTCATCAAATAAGAAAGACGACGACAATGACGTTTCACGACACCGTATCGAACTTCGCTGATCTCGCGGTGAAAAAGCGCAAACACCTGCGCAAGGACCCACTGGGTTTCTTTGTTCTCTCGATGATGGCTGGAGCTTATGTTGGGCTGGGTATCCTGCTGATTTTCTCAGTCGGTCAAGGGGTTGATCCGGGTATTCGCCCGGTGGTGATGGGGGCAAGTTTTGGCATCGCCTTGATGTTGGTGATCTACGCGGGTTCAGAACTCTTCACCGGCCATACAATGTACATGACACTAGGACTGTTAACCGGACGCACGGGCTTAGGTGACCTGATCCGGTGTTGGCTGGCAAGCTGGTCAGGCAATTTGCTCGGGGCGAGCTTACTTGCAGTGGTGTTCGTTTACGGAGGTGGTGGTCTGATATTGGGGGCCGAAGAAAATAGCCTGCTACATCTGATTGCCGAGAAGAAAATGAAAGGCGATGGCCTAGGGTTGTTTTTGAAAGGGATGCTCTGCAATTGGCTGGTTTGCCTGGCAATCTGGACTGGCGCGCGCACGTCGAATGACATGGCCAAAATCGCCCTCATCTGGTTCTGCCTCTACGCCTTTATCGCCGCAGGGTTTGAGCACTCGGTGGCCAATATGACGGTCTTTGCAATTGCTTTGCTGTCCGAGCATTCAGAAAGTGTGTCGCTGGCAGGCGCGTTGAGAAATCTGGCTTATGTCAGTGCAGGAAATGCCGTCGCTGGGGCTATTTTCATGGGCGGTGGTTATTGGGTCGCTGCGGGTCGACCCAAAAGCGCCTAACCGCGCAGATTGTCCCGCTCTTGTGATGAGAGCGGGACATCTTCGGCCTCGAGCATTCGGGCTGCATCGCCTTCGGGATCGGCATATTGATCGGTACGAACCGTCCACAAAAATCCTGCAAACGTTACAACCGCCAAGATAATAGAGAGCGGGATGAGATAGGTGATTGCTATCATTTTTGACCTTTCAGACGCAGCCCGTTGGTGAGTACGATCAGCGACGAAGAGGACATCAGCAATGCCGCGATCAAAGGATTGAGCATTCCACACAGGGCCAGTGGAACGGTGATGACGTTATAAACCGTTGCAAACCAAAGGTTCTGTTTGATCAGCTGACTGGCCTGACGGGCCAGAACAATGGCGTCGGTGATCAGGCAGAGACGGGGTTGCAGCAATAGGATATCAGCAGCGACCTGAGCAATTTGTGTTGCACCTGAAAATGAAGCTGAAACCGAGGCTCCACCCAACGCCGCACTATCGTTGATACCGTCGCCAACCATCAGGGCGGTAGTGTTCCCAGATTGCAGTGTTTGAACAACCTGCAATTTGTCCTTTGGTTTCTGTTCGCCCAGCCAATCGGAAAAGCCCTGTTCCTGGGCAAAACGTTTTACGGCAAGTTTGGTATCACCAGACAGCAGCGTAACGGGTAGGGATAGCTTGCTGGTCTGCGCTAGGAAGACACCCAAATCCGCACGGGGGGCCTCGTCAAAGGTGATCTGTTCAATCTCCCCCGAAGGGGCGCGATACCAAAGCGACGGCTTTTCCTGCTCCTTGGTTTGTGCGCCGGTAAATTCTGCAGAACCAAGACGGGCGCCACTTGGCGCTTCGACTCCTTGCCCTTGAACTTCAACCGCGCCAGTGACAGCCGCTACGCTATGTTCGCCCATCAAGGCACGGGCCAGTGGATGTTGGCTGGAGGCAGCAAGGCTCCGTGCGTTATTCAGGACCGACACATCAAGACCGGTTGTAACAGTGAGGGTTGGGTTTGATGCAGTTCCGGTTTTGTCGAGGTATATGTGTTCGACCGCACCGAGAGTTTCCAATGCGTCACCCGACTTCACCACAACACCCGCGCGCATGAGCAAGTTAACTGCCCGGGTTGTCACTGCCGGGGTTGCCAGACCCGCAGCGCAGGGGCATGTGACGACCAATACAGCGACAGCGATCATCAGCGCATCTGCAAAGCTTGCGCCCAATGCAAAATACCACAGCAAAAATCCAATTCCGCCGCCGCCCAGAACCAGTGGAATATATCCAGCGGCAAAACGGTCTGAGAGTTTTTGCATTGCCCCTTTATGTGCCACGACATCATCAACCAGTTGCGCCATCTGCCCGATATAGGCTGCGTCTCCAACCCGGGTGACCTGTATTTCTGCGGGCCCGGTTTGCAACACTGCACCGGCTGCTATTTCAGATCCTTTGATGGCGCAGCGTGGCAGAGTCTCACCGGTAAGGATGCTTTCATCCAGCTCTACTTGTTGACTTAGAAGGACACCGTCAGCGGGCACGCGTTCCCCAGATGCAACAAGAACCCGGTCGCCAGAGCGTAATGCGTCTGCGGGAATGTCGACCGTGGTGTTGTCTGGTTCCATGCGATGGGCAGTGATCTCCATCAGTGTTCGTAAATTTCCAGCAGCATCCCCAGAACGCCGCCGCAACGATTGTTCCAACACTCGGCCAATCAACAAGAAAAAGATCAGCGATACGACAGCATCATAGTAGACGTGATCAGAACCACGCCAGGTTTCAAACAGGCTGGCAGCAAAAGTAATCCAGATAGCCAGGGTAATGGGTGTGTCCATGGTCATGCGTCCCACCCGCATTGCCCGCAGGGCAGGGGTATGAAAAGCGGACCCCGAATAAAGAACAACAGGTAGGGCCACCGCAGCAGACAGCCAATGCATGAACTGCATTGTCCCGGCGGCCATATCAGTCACCAACCCAGACCAGACCGAGATAGAGAAAGCCATGATGTTCATCATGCCAATCGCTGCTGCGGCAAGCCTGGGCAATAATGAAGGTTCCTGATGGCCTTTTGTATCGCCAGATAAAACGCTGGCTTCGTACCCCAGATCCTGGATGGATTTGGTCAGCCCATCCAAACTATGTTCGTCCTCGTCCCAGATAAGACGCAAACGCTTTTGTGTGGCATTGCCGCGCGCGAATTGAACTCCGGGCAGGGCTTGCAGGCTGCGTTCAATTTTCAGGACACAGCCGGCGCAGCGAACCCCTTGTAATGCGAAGGTTTGGGTCGCGGCGCTCATTTTGCGGCTCCAGATGTATTGGATTTCAAAACCTGACCTTCGTAGGCTGTAAACGCGAGCGAGATGTGCCGGTATTTCAAACCGGCGTAGGCCACCAACAGTCCCAGGATCAGAGCATAGAACAGGCGTTGGGTTTTGCGTTCCCGATCACTGTCTCGCATCACCCTCTCCTGCCCAGAGCACATAGAGTGTCAGCAACTTGATCTCAGCAGGACTAAGCCGTGTGGACCACGATGGCATAACCCCTGCGCGACCACCTTTTAGTGTCTCCAGTATGGCGTCAGGATCTTTCCCATAAATCCAGGCCTCATCGGTCAGGCTTGGCGCACCGCTTTCCAGCCCCCCAACGCCACCATCGTTGTGGCAGCCGGAACAATTCTCTGCAAAGAGGTCACCCCCACGAGAGGCAGCGGTGGCGTCGTGGTCTTGGCCCGAAATCATGAGAACATAGTCGGTGACGTCCGAAATTTCGGCGGCAGCCAACATATCATCCCGACCAAAGGCAGGCATCTCGGCATAACGGGTGTCTTCGTGCGTCGTGTTGATGCCAACTTGTAGTGTGTATTCAATTTCCTCCGGTGTGCCGGACCAAAGCCAGTGCCCGTCAGTCAGGTTTGGAAAACTCTCTTGCCCCTGCAAATCCCGGCCGTGGCAAACAGAACAATTGTCACGATAGAGAACTTGCGCCGCAGGTTCATAACGCGCTTGTAGATCCGGGTCTTCAGATAGGGCTGTGACATCCAGGGTTTCAAACGGGGCAAAGGCTTCTGCCCGCAAGGCACGCCCATCAGCGACTTTTTCCTGTACGTCTAGCCGGGAAGAATAGCCCAACACGCCCTTGGTGTAATCTGACACAAAGGGCCAAGCAGGATACAACAACCAATACACCATGCAGATTGCAATGGATCCCCATAGCCAAATGCGAAAGACCTTGGGAATGGGGGTGTTCAGTTCCTTGATGCCGTTCCATTCATGGCCAGTGGTCAATTCGCCGCTGACCTCATCGCGTTCTGGAGTCATTGTTTGATTTCCTCATCAGTATGCGGGCTTTGTGCTGCCGCCTCATAGATTGATTTACGGCCCGGCCAATAGGTCCAGAGCGCGGCCAAGAGGAAGACAACCAGCAGGTACATCGCACCCCAGGTTTTTGAAAAAACAAGAACGGCGTCATGCATAACATCACCAGTCATCGTGCGATCTCCTCGTGGTTCAGAGTGTCGAAGTTCACCAGAGTGCCAAGCATTTGAAGGTAGGCGACCAATGCGTCCATTTCGGTTAGGCGATCTGGATTGCCATCAAAATCGCGCACCTGAACATCTGGACCGTAGCGTTCGAACAGTTCGTCCTCATTATCGGCGTCCTGATCGCCCTGATATCCTGCGTCACGTTGGGCATTCTCGATCTGGCTGTCGGTATACGGAACACCAGTACGAGACAGTGCGGTGAGAGAAGAGGGCAGGCGTGCTGTGTCTAAGGATGTATCAGACAGGAAAGCATATCCGGGCATCACAGACCCTTGGACAACTGCGCGCGGGTCCGAGAGGTGGGCAACGTGCCAGTCGTCTGAGTACTTGCCTCCAATCCGCGCCAAATCTGGTCCTGTGCGTTTGGACCCCCATTGGTGAGGGTGGTCATACATCGATTCCGCCGCCAGGCTATAGGGGCCATAACGATCGACATCCGACTTCAAGGTGCGGATCATCTGGCTATGACATGCATAGCATCCCTCGCGCACGTAGATGTCGAACCCGGCCAGCTCAAGCGGGGTGTAGGGGCGAATGCCGTCAACCTTTTCCACGGTGTTTTCGATGGTGAACAAAGGCGCGATTTCAAAGAGACCGCCCAAAGAGGCCACAAAAAGAATAGCCGTGGCAAAGGCCATGCTGTGGCGTTCAAGTTTTGCGTGTTTGGTGTCCATTGAATTCACTCCGCAGGTCGCGCCAAGGGCAACGCAAGTTTGTCAGCACCTCGAAGCCGGGGGCCAGCGACGGTCATGTAGATATTGTAAGACCCAATCAACGCCCCGATCAGATAGAGAAGCCCACCAATCGCGCGAGCTATGTAATAGGGGCGCATCGCATCCACAGTGTCGATAAAGGCATAGGTGAAGGCACCGTTTGGATCGTAAGTCTGCCACATCAGGGACTGGGTGATGCCACTGTTCCACATGGCGCCCACGTAGATCAGGGTCCCAGTCAGCGCGAGCCAGAAGTGCCAGGCTTCGAGCCGCAGCGAGTACATGCTCTCGCGTTTCCAGAGCCATGGAACCATTTTGTACATTGCCCCAAATGTGATGAAGGCAACCCAGCCGAGGGCCCCAGCGTGAACATGACCAACGGTCCAGTCGGTATAGTGGCTCAACGTATTGACGGGACGAATAGCCATAAACGAACCTTCAAACGTGGTGAGACCGTAGAACAGAACTGCCACCATCATGAAGCGTACCGCAGGGTCGGTGCGTACTTTGTCCCAGGCCCCATTGAGGGTGAGAATTCCGTTGAACACAGATCCCCAGCTAGGCACCAGCAGAATGATCGACATGGTCATTCCCAGATACTGAACCCAATCTGGCAGGGCGGTGTAATGCAGGTGATGTGATCCGGCCCAGAGGTACAGGAAAGTAATCCCCCAGAACCCCAGAATTGACATGCGATAGCTGTAAATTGGTCGGCCAACTGCCTTGGGCAGGAAATAGTACATCATCCCAAGGAAGCCCGCAGTCAGAAGAAACCCAACCGCATTATGGCCATACCACCACTGTGTCATGGCGTCCTGAACGCCCGCAAACAGGGGATAGCTTTTGGCGTAGGAAATCGAGACCGGCACCGACAAATTGTTGACCACATGCAACATTGCAATCACCACAATGAACCCGAGGTAGTACCAGTTGGCTACATAGATATGCGGTTCGGCTCTGCGGGCAAGCGTCCGCATATAGAGCAGCAGATAAGCCACCCATGTGAACAGCAGGATCAGGTCTGCGTACCACTCTGGTTCGGCATATTCTTTGGATTGGGTAATCCCCAGCGGATAGCCAGTGACAGCAAGCACAACAAAGAGGTTGTAGCCTCCAAACACTAACCAAGGCAGTGTTTCACTGGACAGTCGGGCCCGCGAGGTGCGTTGAACAACATAAAACGAAGTGGCGAGCAATGCATTACCACCAAATCCAAAGATCACCGAAGTTGTGTGAATTGGTCGAATGCGGCCAAAGTTACTCCAGGACATGTCACCGTTCAGTGACGGGAATGCGAGTTGCCAGGCCAGAAGGTCTCCGATTGTAAACCCGATTACACCCCAGACGAAGCAGGCCAGAACACCCCACTTAATTACGTCGTCCTTGTATTCTAGCGGGATATCCGGAGAGGGATCGGTCAGGCGGTTTATGAGATACATCGCACCCCAGCCGGCTGCGATGGCGATGATCCAGCCATGTAGGACATAGCCGGTGTCGATCCCCCATCCCAAGATGGCAATGCCCAGCACTAGAACGCACAACACAGCGGTCAGAGTGAGCAGAATCTCAGATTGTCGTGTCATGTCTGGTCCTCCGCCGCATCCGGGATGCGATAGAATTCGACTTTGAAAGCAACCGAACCTATTGGTGCAACCTTGTGTAGTTCCTGAGGCCAGATTACGGCGGTTTGCCCAGCTGGGATTTGTTGGGCAGGCAGGTTTTCACGCAGGTAATTCAATGTACCTTCACTGACGACGATCTGCCCCCAGACACCGGGCTTTGTGTTGTGATCTCGGCGTAACGCTTCGGGAATGGTGTCTTGGGTAAACAGTGGAGATTCCGAGTACTTTACAGCGTTTGCTGGTAGGGTTTGGGTCATGGTTTTAGTCCTGAAAGAGGTCGGCGTAGGCATGCCATGTGGCAAAGCCGAGGATTGGAAAGAGAGGGATCAAGGCCAACAGGCCGGTGAGGACAGCGATGGTTGACAAGGCAGTCACGCAGGTGGCCCAGGCCAGCATCAGCCGAAAATTTTGGGTGGTGGCATTAAAGCTAAGACCCATCGCAGAAAACCCGTCGATGTCGCGCTGAACCAGCATTGGAAAAGAAAACACAGAGATCGCAAAACCAAGCGCTGCAAATAGGCCTCCGGTGATTGACCCGGTCACAAACAGCAGAATGCCCTGAGGTGTGGTGAACAGGGTTTGCAGTGTTTCCCAAAAGCCGGCAAATGGACGAAGGCCGAAGAAAACCGCGAACAACAGCACGGCTGCCCGCACCCAAGTCAGGATCAAGACCATCATGACAACGCTGACCAGAAAGATCTGGCCGGGTGCGGCGACGCCTTGCCCCCCCAATCCCTGGGCCCGGCGACTGATGCGGTATAACCCTACCGTTGTCAGCGGACCCAATAGCATAGCACCGGAAATCATCGGCAGGATCATCCAGCCCAACCTGAAGTAGCCAAGCGCCAGTAGGGTTAGCCAGATTACTGTCACCAAGCCGAGGCCATACAGAATTGAATGTCCAAGGTGATTACGAAAGTCAGCTGTTCCCAAGGCAAGCCAGTGCTTTACTGTTGGCCAAACAGGTTGGTCGAGAATGCGTGCCTTGCGTCTAGAGGAGACTGTTTGGTTTGATTGATGCATCTCATTTACTCATTTTAAGTGTCGCTGGCCTTGCAACTAGCCCCGTGAAATTCAAAGGGTAGTTGGTTGCTTCGTTTAGAAAAGCGGCGGAGAATCCGCGCGTTGGCGATATTGCTGGATGCCAAAAGACAGACTTCGGCCAATTTTGTCGGCCAAGTTGGACAACCCATCCGCAGTTGCAGGAGGCAGGACCTCCTTTGCTGTCTGCCGGAACAGGGTCAGCCAATGTGCAAAGTGCCGGGGTTCAATGTCCATGTTTTCCACATGAACCATCATCGGGCTCCCAGTGTAACTTCGATCCAATCCCACCGCGTTGCGCCAAAAACTTGCGATTTTGGCCTCGTGGTGCCGCCAATGCTCGCGCGAAGTGCCAACCGCTGCAGCAAAGACTGGTCCGAGCTGTGGATCCTTGCGTACGCGCGCATAAAAGGCAGCCACTACAAGGTCGATTTGATCACCGGAAATATCAAAGTTTTTCAACGGAACAGCCTTTCAAGTTGAGAGGGTGACGAGGCAACTGCCATGTCAGACGCTGTGCCTTTCTTTGAGTGTCAAGTTGCAAAAAACCGGCGAACATCAGGAGGGTAAGTTTTGCGACTTCGGCCCCGACGAAAAGAAAATGCAATGCAGGTCCATCCGGCACGTTGCCAGCGATGATCATATCGGTGCGGTGTTGCAGCAAAGGGGTCAACCAATGCTGCTGTAACACCAGTAGCAATATTATCAGACAGTGAGCGGGCGTTGGACGTTGCCGTCGTGCTGCCAAAAGCAAAAGAACTGTCGCACAGAGGATCCATTCAGCGTTCCCCAGCCAAGCGAACTGAGCACGGCCCACCAACAACAGCTCCGCCGTGGTGAGCGTTGAAACCTGAAACTTTGCGGCTGCGGCAAGGATATTGCCACCTACAGACACGCCAGCCCAGAAAAAGAAAACCGCAGATGTAAATTTGGGTGTCATGACGTCACCTCCGTTGAAGCCGCGCCGTTGCCTGTGCCACCCAGGCCCCGAACAAGACTGACGGCAATGTTTTCCGCGCGCCGCATCATGTGTGCTGTGAAGTCTGGGTTCGGGCTGACTTCGGATAGCGTTTGGGAGAAAAGTGCAAGCCAGATCGGAAAATGATCGGGTTCCAGGGTGGGTAAGCCTGCGTGTATCTGCACCGGTTTGCCTGAATATTCGCCGCTGTTTAGCAGAACCCCACGCCAGAACCGCTCCATTTTTGCAAGGTGTTCGCCCCAGTCTGCAACCGAGGCATGGAAGAGGGGGCCCAGAACCTGATGTTGGCGCACCTTGTTGTAGAAGACAGTTATGACCAGCCGAATGGACTCGGTGTTGAAGCCCATCTCAGCGGCGCGCCTTTGAACCTCAGTGCGCCTTAGTAGGGCAGTTCTATGTGCAGTTTTCGTCATCAGCCAACCCCGATTTTGCTCAAGGCTGGTGTAGTTTTTTAAATTGGCATTGTAAATACCTATTTAAGATCGTAAGTGATGGTGCGGCAAAAATGCTCAGATTGGAGAATGATATGGCAAAGTTTGTTAACACAGCGATTGCAGTTGTATTGGCTGGACTTGCGACGGTTTCGAGTGCGGAAATCCATGAGGTTCGCATGATGAACCGATCGGAAGAAGGGCGCATGGTTTTTGAACCTTCGTTCCTAAGAGTGGACGTCGGTGACACCGTTCGCTTTCTCGTGACGGATAAAGGACATAATGCGGAAACAGTGAAGACGATGGTCCCCGCGGGCGAGGAGGGCTTCAAGGGAGCCATTAACGAAGAGGTTGAGTTCGTTTTTCAGGCAGAAGGTTTTTACGGCGTAAAATGCAAACCGCATTACAACATGGGCATGGTGATGACTGTCGCGGTTGGGGCTGAAACCTTGCAAGCCCCCGAAGGGTTTCTGGAAGGTCGCATTCCCAAAAAGGCCGTTCAACGCTTTACTGAACAACTTTCAAAGCTTGCAATTGACTAGTCTGAGCGAAAAAGCTTGTACACCAAGTTAAGCAAAAGCTGCTCCCTTCGTCGGTAAACATCTCGAAGGGGCCAGCAACCACGGCGCATAGAAATGCATCTTCTCCTTGGGGGAAAAGATAACCATTTTTAGCTCAACAAAGTAGCTCAATGGACATTGTATTCTTTGCAGGGGGGCAAACAAAACTTGATTGGGACGTAAAACCTCTGCAACGTAACCTTGTTAAGGAAGCTGAGGAGCAGTGTCCGTCAGTTTCGAGTTCTCCAAGGGTATTGCGCGATACGGTAGGAAGAGAGTTTTAAATTGCCCAAAACTGACTTTCAAAAACAATGGGTGCGGGCGCTGACCGGCTATGACAACTGCATCAAACAAATTTTGGATAATGATGCGTTTGGGCTTAAGGCCAAGGATGTCTCCATTAGCTCGAAAATCGGAAACCATCTGAAGGGCTTGGATGATGCAAGCGGCATGGTGGATTGGTTTGACAAGGAAACAGCCTTTAGTAAGAGCAACGAAATTCCCGCCCTTATGCGTCGGATTGGGGTTATTCAGGGGGCGCTGAAGAAGTCCGCAAAAAAGGCCAAGCTCGCTTGGTACGAAGGCGGCGAAGCTCCCGGAGATTTAGCAGATTCTATTTCGGGCATTCTTGTGAGCATTGAAGCCAGACGCAAACGCTTGATCAAGGCGCAGACCACACAAGAGACCGTGGCTAATGTTGCGCTGCTGACCAAAGGAGAGGTCCGCCAATACTCAAACGTCAATCCAGCAAAGGTTAGTAGCTTCGTTGTTGAGGTTGAGATGAAGCTGCCATCCGATCTTCTGGACGATCTTGTCAAGGGTGTGGAGGGAGTGAGCCTGGCCACGATGCAGCGCGTTGCAGAGGCTGAAATTTCGAAAAAGTACAAGAAGAAGGCGCTGGACGAGGTCCAATTTGTGCATCTGAACGTTCTGGAATGGGATGGTTTGGAAACTTTGGCGAACAAAAACTTGCAACAATACACATCGAAGGCCGGGGATGACTGCGTAAAAGCCATAGAGAACCACTGGAAGAACCTTTTGAAAGGGCGGGATGCTCTAAAGGCGATGCGGATTAAGTGCGCTAAGAAAATCGCTTTTGGTGTTCTGAGCCTCAGCGCAGGGGCAGTGGCCTGTGTGGCGTCCTTTGGCACAGCCATTATTGTTTACGGCAAAATGATCAAGGACTTGGTGGGTATCGCGCTGACGATAAAGAAGCTGGCGCAAAGTGCCGATGCGGCGGCGGCCGATGTACAAAAGAAAGTTGCAGCCATTTCCAAAGCGCTGGAAGCTGGAACTGCTGCAAGTCCTTCAGCAAATGCTAAGGAGCTATTGTCAATTTTGGGTGTTCCATTTTTGAAGAGCTGTAAAGCTGCCGAAGATGACATGACCAAGCTTTTGGCTAAAACCCATCAGGTGCGTGACAAGGCCAAAGAGTTGCTGGGTGGTGCTGAGAGTGGGATGAACCAACTCACCCATATGGAGCATTTGATTACCAAAAAATTGGGCGTGGAGAAGAGTGACAAACTCAAAACCCTGCAAAAGTTGAGAATTGCGAATGCTGAACTCATCGAAAAAGCGGTTTCTGTGCTGAACGCACACGAGCTACATATGGAGCTCTATAATGCGGCTGAAACTGCCGTAGATGCCTATAAAGAAGCGCAAAGTTCCAGTTTTCCAATCATCCGTGGTGCTGTGAATTCGGCCAATGAAGCAAATGCATTGAAAGGTGCAGTTGATAATCTTGCCAAGATTGCCGGTGCTTTGACCTAAGATTGGGGAGCAACCTGGCAGGGACAAATTGGCGTTCCTGGCAAGACCAATTTGGAACTACTTTCGAATTTTCAGTGGGAACACTATTCGAGTATCGGATAACTGTATCAGGGTCGTTCACAGTCGCATGAAAATTAGCACCAAATGCAGGTCAAGTTTCTCCAGTGCAGTAAGGGGGCTTTTGGCGCCTGCATGATGCGTTTATGTCTCACCGCAAGACTGGTGGCTACTCTCCACCGGGGCCAGTCTATGGGCTAGCTTTGTTCAGGGGCAGGTTGTTTCTTGTACGTTAGTTTTGTTTCTACGGTGTGAGCACTTCAAGGCCCAAATGTGGGCTGATGCCGTAGAGAAGCAGCGTCTTAACCGGTGATAGCTCTGGGCCGTAGCACCTAGTTTGAGCAATTCCTTTGGTCACACAACTTCGCTAGCGCAATGATGGTTTTAGCCGCATTGAAAAGACCGAAAGCTTCATGTTGGCGGCCGAAAAGCGGCTTTCAAATTTACTTATTTGGCAAATTTCCTTGCTTATGTAGAAAATCACATGATTGTGTTCGAATGGGTATTGAAATCGGGGAACAGAATACATGGAAAATCGTTTGCGAAAAATCACCATTGTGGGCGGCGGCACGGCAGGTTGGATGACCGCGCTAAACCTGGATATGATGTTTTCTCGAACGTCCGCGCCTAAGGATTGCCCGCGCATCTGTCTGATTGAGAGCCCCAATATCGCCACCGTGGGTGTCGGCGAGGCCACGGTTCCGCGCATGCCGCGCATGATCCGTGAGGCAGGCATTTCAGAGCGGGACTTTTTCCGTGAGACCAATGCGTCGTTCAAGCTGGGCGTAAAGTTTTGCAATTGGAACGTGGACGCGAAGGGTAATCGCATCGATTATGTGAACCCTTTTGCCCACGGTCAGATGATGCATGGGCTAGAGGCCGCCGAATATTTCTTGCGCTTTGGCAATGGGGATCGAGATTTTACCCAGTCCATTTCGCCACACGATCATCTAGGCCGCCTATGCAAAGGCGCGCGTCAATTGAGGCAGCCCGAGTTTGAGCAGCGGTTTGGGTATGCGTATCACCTGGATGCAGTTAAATTTGCAGGCATGCTCACCAAGATCTGCACCAAGCGCGGTGTCGAGCATATCCAAGATGAAGTGCAATCGGTGGAGTTGGATGAGCAGGGCAACGTCAGCCATCTGATGCTAGAACGTAAGGGTCGTCATGACATCGAAATGGTCATAGACTGCACCGGGTTTCGCGGGTTGATAATCAACAAAGCACTTGGCGAGCCGTTTGTGGATTACTCGGACTATCTGCCCAACGATCGCGCCCTCGCTTTGCAAATCGAACACCCCGATCCAGAGAAAATCGAAAGCCTCACGCGATCGACTGCACTTGGTGCGGGATGGACATGGCGGGTGCCGCTCTACAATCGTGTGGGAACGGGCTATGTGTTCTCCTCCGCCCATCGTACGGATGATCAGGCGGCTGATGAATATCTCGAATGGCTAGGGGACAGTGGTAAAGGTGCGACGCCGCGCGTGATCCCGTTGCGCATCGGGCGAGTGCGCAATGCATGGGTCAAGAACTGCGTGGCGATCGGTCTGTCCGGCGGGTTTATTGAGCCGTTAGAGAGTACTGCGATTCATATGATTGATCATGCGGTGCGCTGGTTTGCAGAGCACTTGCCCACGCGAGACATCGATCCTTCCCTGCGGACAAGGTATAACCGGCAAGTAAATAAGCTCAATGAAGAGGTTCTGGATTTCATCTGTCTGCACTATCGGTTGGGCAACCGCACGGATGATCAGTATTGGATCGACGCGCGCACAGATCTGAAAATATCGGACCGGTTGGCCGAGAACCTGGATCTGTGGCAGCACCGCCTGCCAATGGACCACGATATCGAGTTCGCTACGCTATTTAATTTTCGCGTTTATCAGGCGGTTCTTTTGGGGAAACAGGTCTATGATACAGGTTATGGCGCTGGTATCCGCGATCGTCTGCGTCCGTTGAAGAAACCGGTTTGGTTCCAGGGGATGAAGGGTGCGAAAGCCGATCTTGCGCAGATTATCAAAACGATGCCAGATCACAAAACGCTACTGCGCGATATCCGGGGAGAGCTGAAGCAACCCGCCTTTGGTATGGGGGCGGCGACGAAGCCAACAGTGGCGATGCCTGGCGAGGCGCCGCCCCCCCTGACAGTCTTGAACATGCCGAACCTCGCGGAAATCCAAAGCGGCGAGAAGGATTTGCAACTGTTCTAGAACTCTTCTGCGTTCGGCGCTGAGAGTACTTTGAGATAGCGATGAGGGTCGGGGCGTTAACCCCCGACTCTCTGCGCAGCTATCAATGTTGAATGTCGCGGGGATGGGGGCGCCCCTACCTGTTTATCGCATGCCCAATGCAGTGAATATCGACATGGTCAACAGGTGTGACTTGGCTGTTCACTTCGTTGAGCAGGTCAATATCGTTCAGGTTACAACATCAGCAGACTGGGCGAGGCAGTGGGGCGGGGGCTGTACTGGTTTTCTGCAGGATGGCTTCTGGACATCGCTTGGCGCTGGGCCTGTTTGGTTCCCGGGCGGAGGGTTTTGTTGAGGGGGGACTGCGCTGACCCGTTCGGTTATCCGTGTGGGACGTTCTGCGGGATGTGGGGTGGTGCGCAAAGGGGCTGAATTTGTGTTGAAAAACATGCGCCGGGATAATTTGTCGAAATATGCGCTGTGCACTTTATGCTTGTGAGCCTTTGAGTAGACGGTAGTTTTGCGAAAAATCAACTACGGGGTGAGAAGATGTTCGGTTCACTGGTGAAGAATATATCTACTGGGTTCATTGCTGCATGTTCTGTTTTCTTTTTGACGATCATATCGACAGGAGCCATCGCCATGGGAGAGGTGACGGTAAAGAAGCGAGTAATAATTTTTTCAGCGATGAACGACGCAGAAATTGACGCCTTTTACACTCTCCTAGAGCAAACAAACCCTGATATAGACGGGTTGTTCAGGCCCCAGAGTTTCGACGAAACGGACACTGTTGTTTATTTGCTAGATTCATGGAGTGCCGCGCAGAATGCACCGGGCGCACAGGAGCTGCCATATATTTTTGAGCGGGTCTATCAAGTCAAAAGCCCAGCTTTGGCTCATGGCACTTATATCGAACTAAATGACGGTCGTTTCTTACAATTCATTTTTTACTCTCTTTCCGATGGCGGCTACGCGCCACTAAAGTGCTTTGCTCTTCATCTGGCTATTGAGATTAAACGTGAGCTGGGTGATGAATTTCAAAATAATACCTTTAGTGATTGCACCGAGTGAGCTGGACTAAAAATTGGGCGATATTATTGACATTCTAGAGGACAACAGCGGATCATTTGGTTTAGGTGACGGGATTGATGACAATCAATTTACATTGGCACAAACCAAGATGGCGCGTTCTTAGGGCTTTGTTGCACAAATAGGGTTTAGGTCGGAGTTCCCCTGACACCGGACGGATTTAGCCTACCGCCTCCGTTTTGGGGATGCCAGGTGCAGTAAAGCCGTTGAGGATTGCGGCTCGGATTTGGATCTCTGCGACCTGCCAATCTCTTCGTTTGGTGGGATCTGATCGAGCAGGTCAGGTAGTATGGGTGGGTCACCGATGCTGCAATTGGTGACCTAGATGGAACGTATTTCCAGTGTTTCTTCATCGATACCAATGTGGATCTTGCACCACAGACGGCGTTTGGGGCGGCCGTGCTTGTGCGGGCATTCACTTACCTCCATCCTCCGCTACTGTCTACCAGAAGGTGCAAGGGCACCGATGTGCCTCGGAATGGGACCGCGACCGATAACGGTCTCTGCCGTCGACACCAAGTGCCGAAGTTCGGTAGTGTCCACCTGCTAATGAACCCCAACTATCACGCTGGATTCATGCAGTGAATCCCATCAACCGATTTGTGCAATAAAGCCGCACAGCTGCCTGAAATTGCACGCGAACTGTTGGTGGATCAGAAAACGGCAAAGGGGCTGTTGGATGCGGCTGACCAATGGTGCGTGAAGTTGAGCAGCCTGAAATCTGCCCAACAATTGAAATAACGTTGATTGATGTCAGATTCTTTGGCAAACTAAGAGGAATTTCTGGACGTAAAAAAATTCAAGCAATATTCGGGTGTTTTTAGTAAGCTTGAAGAGTGCCTATGCTTGTAAATTTTCCACCAATATTTTCAATCCGTTGAGTATGGTTCATTAATGGTTTCACACGGTGTGGCTCAGCAAAGGCCATGTGCGTCGGCAGAGTTTTTGGGTCCAAAGGCAGCCTAAACTAAGAGAAAGTTTGGCTCATCTGGTTGGTTTGATTATGCGGCGTGTTGCCTGTGATGCAAGCGGCGCGTTTCGAGTGTCTTTCGTTTGATCCTTTCTCGCTGTTGTAGAATGGCTTTGTCCCGTCAGAAGTAGACGTCGGCAGGTGTGACGTTTTTCAGGCTCTCGTGGTGGCGCTGGTGGTTGTAGTGGTCGACGAAGGCTTCGATCTGGGCTTCGAGATCACCGGGCAGGAAACAGATTACACCCAGCTTGGAGGGGGTGACTGATGGGCTATGCAGCTGCTCGCAATGAGCAGGCGCGAGAGGGCATTGTGCGGTTTGGTGTTGTGACGGCCGTCGATGCCACAACGGCCCGCGCCAAGGTTAGCTTTGGCGGTGAGAGCGAGAGCACCTGGTTGCCTTGGATGGCGGAGCGGGCGGCTGCGATCACAGTTTGGGCACCGGTCTCAATTGGCGAACAGGTGGTTGTGCGGTCTGAATCCGGGGAAACAGCGCAGGGGGTGATCCTTGGTTCGCTGTTCAGTAATGGAAACCCGGCCGCTGGGTCAGCCGAGGCTGTTCATCGCGTCAAAATTGGCGGGTCCTCGATCACTATCACCGGCTCTGCAATCACCTTGTCCAGCAATGGATCGACAATCGTTTTGGACGCCGGGGATGTCGCGATTAACGGCGCCCGGGTTGATTTGAACTGATGACTGCAGTTACGCGCAAAGGCGATAGCTGCACTGGACATGGGCCATATCCGCCACGGGTCAGCACTGGAGGAAGTGGCAATGTGTTTGCCAATGGCATTCCGGTGCATCGCCAAGGCGACAGCTGGGCGGTTCATTGTGATCCTGAGCCTATTTGTCATGGCGGGAGCCTGGCGTCTGGGTCTGGAACGGTAGATGCCAATGGTCAAGAGTTGGGCCGGGTGGGTGATCCGGTGGATTGTGGGTCTTCGGTTGCTGGCGGGTCTGGCGATGTCTTTGCGGGAGGCTAAAATAGCCATCAAAGCAATGGAATGCGTCGGATCTGTTAGGTGAGAATATCTGTGCCGGGCTTCAGGTGTAACTTGATGTTGGTTGGTGATCTGATGCGCCAATAATTTCGGACACCCAAATGCTGAGCCTCAAGTTTGGGTATAAGTTGGGCAGAATATACTCATTTTAGAAAATAACGGTGCTATTTCTACCTAAAGGTGATATCCGTCTCTTATTCAGTTGCTGGAATAACGTGTGGATCCAAAGTTATCAATGATCCTCGGTGTGGTGATTTTAATGTGGCTACAGGCGCGACTTACTAGTGACGCTTGAGCAGCTATTGAACAGCAATTTAGTAGTTTCTGTTCTCAAAGGGAAACCAATATGAAAAATTTTCTTTCCTATTTGATTTTAGGGTCAGTATCGGTGACGGGTGCCTATGCGCAAGATCAGGTTGGTGAAATGCCGTCGTTTAATCTGGAAATGTTTGGTGCAGTAGATGACGTTGGTGCCGGGCTCAGAGCTTTGAGCGTTTCCAAACACAGTGAAAGAGTAATTGAGTGGCAGATAATTAAATCTGGAGACTTTGAGGTCGATTATGATTCAGGCTTCGACGAAGTACTTCAGCGTGGGCTCGAGCCGGTGATATGTGAAAATTGCGATGCTTGGGAGTTGCCGAGTAAGCCGGTAGTTCGCCTCAACGACGCCGGGCACGCTGAACTCGCAGGCGTGGAGTTTTGTCCAGACTGTACAGAAGTGGACCCTCTGCCTGAATGTGAAAGCCAGCTTAAGGACATGGGTTATTCTGGTTACCGAATGCAGGCATCACCTAGGTATGTTGCTGATTTTCTGGATAATGGCCCAGTAGATTTTAATGCAGAAAAAATTGTTATCATGGGCGAATTGAGCGACACTAATCTGATGGGGATGTTAGAAAGTGAAATTGCCGAATATGCAGGCATTGTAGCAGCGGAACTATGCCCAAACTGTACAGATGTCGACCCTCTGCCAACTGGTTGTGATAACGATGAAGGTTGACCTAAGAATAGTTTTGGCAATAGTCGCTTTTTTTGTTGTGCTTATTTTAGTGTTACCTTGGCTGATTTTAGAGTGGAGTTGGGTCGAAATGTCGAATTCGGCGTCGAGCCTACCTAGTTGCTCAGTTGGCGCGGAATCTGATGCTGAGCTTTGCAAAGTCGAATACAATATGCTCATCAAGCAAATCAGAGGAGACTATCAAGCGTGGTCCATGGAAAACCGCGCAACAGCATTGTTATGGCAACAGGCATCAACCATAGCGACGTTTGTTTTGGTTAGTGGTGTTATTTTTGCTGGGGTAGGGCTCGCGATTTTTGAATTCATTAAAGGAAGCTCAGGAAATACGACACTGAAGTTCGGTTCGGATGGTGTAGAAGTGAGCTCTGAAATAATTGGGATCATTATTCTCACGCTTTCTCTGGGATTTGCCTATATCTACATTGATAGATTGTATCCGATAAGTGAGATTGGTCGGGTCGAAGAGCCGGAAGACAAACGTGCTGAAACAAGTAAATGATGGGATATCCCGAGCTCGCTGCAAAAACTTTAAACCTGCAAAAGCAAAGGGAAAACCGCCAGAGGTCTTTCCACTGACCCTATGACCATGATCGCGCATGATTGGTCTCAACGCATCCACTGGTAAGCAGCTTTCCGGCATGGCGCATTTGCGCCAGTCGGTGCGCGATATCCTGACCACCCCCATCGGCACCCGCGTGATGCGCCGCGATTATGGCAGCCGTCTCTATCGGCTTATTGATGCGCCGATGAGCGATGCCACCCGCTTGGACATGATTGCAGCCACATACGAAGCGCTCGAGATCTGGGAGCCGCGATTGCAACTTGATCAGGTGTCCGTGGATATGCCTGCGCCTGGTGAGGTCCTGATCTCGCTGGATGGGCAGTATCTGCCGACAGGCCAGCACGTCACCCTTGATGGAATTGAGGTGCACTGATGGCAGGTGGGTTTACTGCAATTGATATGTCCCAACTGCCAGCGCCAAATGTGGTGCTGCCGGTGAACTACGAGGTGACGCTTGCGGCAATGCTGGCTGAGCTTCGCGCCCGCGATCCAGTCTTTGACGCCTTGGTTGAGAGTGATCCCGCTTACAAGATTCTGGAAATCGCGGCCTATAACAAAACGATAACCGAACAGCGTGTAAATGATGGTGCGCGCTCCGTTATGCCTGCCTATGCCACGGGTCGTGATCTGGATCAGATTGCCGTGCGTTTTGGGGTCGTGCGACTGACGATTGCTCCAGGTGATGATGACGCATTGCCACCTGTGCCAGCGGTTCTGGAAAGCGATCAGGATTTCCGTCGCCGTATGCTGCTCGCATTTGAAGGATTCAGCAGTGCAGGCCCAGCCGGTGCCTATATCTTCCACGCGCTGGGGGCTGACCCCGATGTTGCAGATGCCAGGGTGCAGAGTCCAGCACCAAGCGAAGTGCTGGTATCGATCTTGTCGCGCTCTGGCAACGGCACTGCAGTTGCCGCGCTAGTCGCAAAGGTTCTGGCCGATTTGAGCGCGGATGATGTGCGGCCGCTGACTGATCAGGTGACGGTATAGGCTGCAACTATCGTGGATTATTCCATTGTAGCCACGCTGACGGTGTTGCCCGGTCCTGACAGCACGGTGGTGCGCCAGTCAGCAGAGGATGCGGCGACAGCCTATGCGACAACCCAAAACCGACTGGGCCGCGATGTAACCCTGTCCGGGCTTTACTCTGCTTTGCATCAGCCTGGGGTTCAGAATGTGACCCTGACAAGCCCGGCAGCAGATATCGTTATCGGAGAGGCACAAGCGTCCTTTTGCACCAGTGTTACCGTAACAGTTGGGGGCATTAGTGCCTGAGAGCCTGTTACCTCATAATGCGACCAGCCAGGAACGCGACATCGAGGCGGTGACCGGCCCGGCACTGGCTCCAGCATTCTCGCTGCAGACACTCTGGGACCCGGAAAACTGCCCCGAGGAACTGCTGCCCTGGCTGGCCTGGTCGTTCTCTGTCGACAACAGGGACCCTGACTGGGCCAGTGAAGACAAGCGGGCAGTGATCGCGGGTTCCGTACAAGTGCACCGACATAAAGGGACTGTGGGCACCGTGAAACGGGCTCTTGCTGCAGCGGGTTATGGAACGGCACGGATTATCGAAGGCAAACCCAGCTTTTTGCATGAAGGCAGCCATCTTTATGATGGCGAGGAAATCTATGAAGGCCCTGATCACTGGGCCGAATACCGGATTTATCTGGACCGGCCCATCACGTTAGATCAGGCCGCCCAGGTGCGCGAGATCCTGACCAATGTTGCCCCGGCGCGCTGTCACCTCAAGGGGCTGTACTTCACCCAAGCCGCACATCGCTATAACGCCGCCGTGTCTTACGACGGCAGCTATACCCACGGAGTTATCCTATGACCAACTTGCCTGAGGTCGCCGACTGGGCTGCCGGGATCTATCAAATTGAGATGACTGACCCTGTGCTGGGCGGCCCGCCTAACATTGAAACCGGCGCGGGAATTGCCAATGTGCAGGCCAAGCAACTTGCAGAGCGCACAGCATGGCTGAAAGCGCAAATCGCGACGGCTGTGGCGACGGTGATTGCGACCGGTACTGGGCTAGATGGCGGCGGCTCGCTTGACGGTGGTCTGACCCTTTCGGCGGATCTGGCCGATAAGGCTATCGCTGAGGCGGGGACGAACAGCCTCAAACTGATGACGGCTTTGCGCACTAAGCAGGCCATCGATGTTGCAATCGATGCACTGGTTGGTGCTGCGCCTGCGCAACTGGATACGCTCAACGAACTCGCCACGGCCATCTCTGATAATGGAGATATGTCAGCAGCTCTGACCGCTTTGATTGGCACCAAACTGGATGCTGCGAGCTATACTGCGTCCGACGTTCTGGCCAAGCTTTTGACGGTCGATGGTGCAGGTTCAGGTCTAAACGCTGACAAGCTGGACGGGGTGTCGTCTGGAAGCTTTGTAAAAACCAGCCGCTCAATTACTGCAGGCAGTGGTTTGACCGGCGGTGGTGCACTGGGAGGAGACATGACCATATCGGCGTCTATAGCGACACAGGCCCAAGCCGAAGCTGGAACGGACAATGCTAGGCTAATGACGTCGCTGCGTACCCATCAGGCGATCAAAGCGTTGCAATCAAATGCATTGCCAACAGCTTGGGTGAACTTCAACGGGCAGGGCACAGTTGCGATCAGAGAGGCCTTTAACGTCTCGAGCAACACCGATTTGGGTGCAGAGGTCTATAGGGCAAACTTTGCAAACCAAATGGCAAACACCAATTACGCTGTCTTTCCCGTGCCCGCGAATGCCTTAACAGTCTCAGATGAGCGCAACTTTACCTATCTCGTAAACAAAACTCTCAGCTACGTGGAGATCAGCAATGTTAATTTCAACGGTGTCCCAGGCGATTGGGACAACGTTTCCATCTTGATCATGGGTGGCGCGGGACTTTGACGCCATTGCCAAACCTGGGGATGGACGCATTGTCATGGCAAAGCGGGGCGAAAACCTGACAGCATCCGGGCAAGCCATGCCAATTTTGCTGTTGACGCAGAAGAAGGTGAGCCGCTGGCGCTATCGCAATAGCGTGAAAGCCAAAGCTGGATCTGTTGTTGCTGTGTATCAGGATCTCGCTGAGGGCAGGCCGCAGGAGTGCACAGCGGGCGAGGGGGAGCCTGTACGCAGGTTAAAGCGCCGGTTCCCAAACAAGGATGCAGCCCAAACAGCTGCGGAGTCAGAATTCCAAAAACTGCAGCGTGCTGGGCGGTCCTTGTTGGTCGCAATGCCAGGTGATCCCGATGCCATGGCAGAGGGGAAACTGCTTGCGGCCGGGTTCCGATCTTACATCGATGGAGAATGGCTGATCACCCGTGCGACCCACAGCCTCGACAGTGGTGGCTATCGCACCAGCGTTGAAACCGAGCAGATGAAGTAGGCTCGAACCGTGTTTCGGCAACCAGTTGGACAATGTGGTGATGTCGGGGAACAGAACGGGACCGAAACATGAATGTTGCGAAACGTGTTGCGAGCGCTTTTTTCGGCGCTTGGGAATGTCATGTAAGTGATTGATTTTAAATGGAGGCGAGTACGAGAATCGAACTCGTGTACACGGATTTGCAATCCGCTGCGTCACCACTCCGCCAACTCGCCTAAGTCGCTGTGGTGCAGGCGTATTAGGTGATTCCATGAAAGAGCGCAAGGCCCTCTGGCAATCAGTTTGCCACAGGTTCTTGCGCTTTTCTTGTTGTGAACCTGACCGTTCAATCACCTATGCCTTTTGATAGGCGGGTGTGGCTTTTCTGGCGCACGGCGCGGGCACCTTCGACCGCCCCGAATACCCATCGTCAACCTGGGCTACCGATCTTCTTTCATTGATGAGCCGCCGGGAGCATCCAATCGCCAATAACTTGAGAAAGAGGCCGATTCCATAGCGGCCGTGGCAATGCGGGGATATTGGTGCTTGGGTGGGTGATGGACCATTGTCTCAGCCCGATCCTGACAAGCAGAAGGTCAAGGTGCCGTTAGTCGGTCGAGAAGCAAGCCAGAAAGCAATACAAAGGTCAATGGCGGAGCGAATTCGTACCGGAAATGTTGGACGGGCCTGAAGTTATTCTTACATTTCGAATGTCGAGCTACATTCATTTCTGTAGCAAGTGTGCCTCCAGTCCAGCATTACATGGTAGAGCGATTGGAAAACCGGGGCGATCAAGCGCCCCGGTTTATTTTACTTAGCGGAACAGTGTCATGATCGACTGTGGCGCACCATTTGCGATTGAGAGGGACTGCACAGCCAGCTGCTGCTGGGTTTGCAGGGCCTTCAATCGAGCAGAAGCCTCTTCCATGTTGGTGTCGGTCATCGAGCTGACACCCATCTTCATGGAGTCTGTCAGCTTACCGACAAAATCACCCTGGTCCTTCAGACGCGCGGTATCGGATCCCAGTGCGGCGGCACCAGTGATGGCCACGGTCAAGAAGCCTTCGATTTCACCTAAAGCTGTGGCCGCAGTGGTGACATCTGCAATTGATGTTAGGTTAGCTGCCAAGTCAACATTGGCTTCAAAATCTACTGTAGTAACTGTGATTTCGGTTGCTGTTGGGGTGCCTGTTGCTCCAACGCGGTCAAGGGATGCCAGAACACCCAAGGAGGTAGCACCATTGCCATCAACGTCAGTGGCCAACAGGTTGGCACCATTGAACTGGGCGGCACCAATGATGGCAGCAACCTGTTCAGTCTTCGCGTCGATGTCGTTTTGGATCTTGGTGTGGTCGACGTTTTCAGACTGAGCAGATACGATCAGCTCTTTGATTTCAGTCAGCTTTTCAACGATCTGTTCAGCACCAGCCGAAGCAACCGAAACAGTGGCTTCACCAACTGACAGGCTTTCGGAGATGGCTTCAAAACCCGCGATATCGGATTCCATTGTTTTCGAAATCGCCCATACAGCGGCGTTGTCGCTGGCGGATCCAACGCGTTTACCGGTGGAGATTTCGTTTTGGGCAGTGGTCAGATTGTCATTCACAGACTGCAGAGTCTGAAGTGCAACCATTGCGCCATTGTTTGTCAGAATGCTTGTCATTTGTAGTGCTCCTAGTGGTCACTTTTGCTCGAAATAGGGGCCCGCTTTGAGGTCTTCTTCGAAACTGTTGATGGGGGTCATTCTGACATTACGCTTGACCCTCAGGTCTGCATGCCACCCTTGGTACAAGGTGCAATTGGACACTAGTTGTAGACAAGAAAACAAATCGCTAACGCAAATTCGGATTTAGAGAAAGCACACAAAATTTCGTGGTCGGCGAAAATCCTATCGCATGTTCTTGCTCGGGAGCTGAGAGAGTTCAAAATAGGTGTAAATCACATGAAGTTATGTTTTTTCAATGTATTAGCTTGATGTTGGTTGCCTGAGAAAAGCATCCTATCCGTGCGTTTTGAAGAGCTTTCTCACTTTAAGGTTGTCAATAATTTGTCCTATTTCAACAAAAAACAATTGTGCCACCACGCCGTCAACGCGCCGCCTAAGCCGTGTGGTGTGATTCAAGACAAGCGTCCGTGCCGTGCGAAGGCTCAATTCTCGCAACAACACTGTTGTGTTTTCTACCTGGTCCCAGCCGCACCCGCGCAAGCCTGGAGGGCTCTAGCAATTAACGCGGCGGTGCCGGGGAGGGCGCCGGTCACGTTCAAGGGCGTGTCGTGGATCCCTGCCGCGATAAGGGACTGTGGAACATCGGTGCGGCTGTGATCCCCGGCTTGGGCGAAAAAGGGGAGGCACAGGGCGCGGTCTGTCAAGATCCTGGCAGCTGCCTCAATTGTTGGATCCTGTTCCACAAATCCAAGCGTAATCCGGGCGCAGGGCAGCAGGGGACGCAGGACCTTTGCAAAAACTTCGGCGGCCTCGGCGGCCTTGGGGCCACGCGCCGAGCCATGTGCAGCCAGTAACAGGTCATAGGTTTGACCGGTCCAGCCGCGTTGGGCAACTTCGTGATCCAGTGCTGAAGCGACAAGCGCGGGCAGGGCAGGGTCAAGCCCAAAGGGGCAGGCCATCTGATGTGGGATGTCGCCGATCCGGCTGGGCAGTACTTTGCCAACAAACCAGCCGCGGGCCATAAAAAACGGATAGATGACAGTGCCGGGTGTCAGTTCAGATTCAAACCGACCCGGTGTTGATAAAGTGGCCGACCGGATCTGCCAGTCTGGCAATAGATCCTGCACCCGTGCCGCCAACCGCGCCAGTGCTGCCTCGGGTGACTTAGGGGCCGAAGGTTGGCCATGGGCGGTGATCAGGGCTATGGGGCGGGCGTTTGGCATTATCATTTGGCTGGCTTTTTGGGCTGAATTTTGAAAGCGCTAGTTGGCGTTTTTGGTCCACCACCCTCCGGGCTTTTTACGCGCTCCATGGGATTTGGATAACCGCAACGCCAGATGGCGCAGTGGGGACAGGGCAAGTTTGAGCCACAACCTATGTTGTGGCTTGGTATAGTCGCGGTTGAAGGGACAAACCCGCATGCAGATGGCGCAGTCCGAGGACAGCTTGGCCCAGAACGAGAAGCATTTCTCGGCATCAGACGTCCATTTGCGCACGCCTTTGATCGCCGAGACATTGCTGCCGCCCACCTCAGGCGGGCCAAAGGGCAAGGCTTTGACCGGGCAGGCAGTGGCGCATTTGGTGCAAATGTCGCAAAAATCGCGCACACCTTTGGGGTTGGCACTGTCATGGGATAGCGGCAGGTTGGTGAAGATCTTGGAGAACCGCAAACGGGGGCCAAATTCAGGGGTGATGACCATCTGGTTGCGAGCATATTCGCCCAGACCGGCCTTGACCGCATAGGGGATGACCAACCCGGTGTCATTCATTGAGGGGACAGCCTCATACCCTAAATTGCGGATATAGGCGGCCAGTTGCATCACAATGGATGCTTCGTGGCTATACTCGCGCCCCGTCGCTGCCCCGGCCAGTGCAGACGGGTAGGTGGCGACAAGCTCCTCGTCCATCTCATGGCCCAGAACAATCACGTTTGTCAGGCCCTCTGGCAAATCATGCGGCGCGTCAGTCATGTCGCGAGTATCAACGCGGCTGGTATACAGCCAGCGTTCATCCAGATCGGTGACACCACAGAGATCAGCACCAAAGAACTTGGCGATACGTTTGATCTCAGCCGACATTTGCGTCGGGTCATCAACCTCAATGGTTTCATCGGCAACAGGGGTGTCAGATTGGATCGGCGCCTGAAACCCCTGACGCAGGCCCTGATCTGCGGTGCGGTTCGACACCATGTCCGAGATCAGCCAAGAGGCGTTGCGCAGGGCGAAATCACGGCGGCTAAACCCATCACCACGGCGTGGCGCGGCTTCCATCCGGTAGGAGGCAAAGAATTTAGCACTGTGTTTTGAGATCACCCGATCATCCCAAAAGGCACGGGTGAAAATGTCGTTGCGCTGGGCAAAGCCCTCAAAATCATCGGTGACGTCGATGCCAGCGTTGGCGTCGCCATCACGTTGGGGCGGAGTGTTGTTGGGCCAGACCATGTCGCGAAGCTAGCGACCCGTGCAGGGGGGCGCAACATCTTCTGTGGCCGCCAATCCCCGGGAAGTATCCCGCCCTGTTTTCAGGAGAAAATCGCAGTGATCCAATCCCGTACGTGCATTTCTTCGGCGCTGTTGGGGCCCGATCCTGTGGTCGGCATCAAGTAATGTCCCTGACCCATAGGTATCTCAAAATCCTTCACCCGTGTAATCCGACCCTGATCCAAAGCTGCTTGCGCGTACCGGTGCATGATCATTGCCACACCTGCACCCGCTGCGGCCATCTCGATGGCGGCCAGTGATGTATCCGTCAACAAGTCGGCGTGACCATCCTTTGGGTCCAATTCGTGGCTCTTGGAGAAGCGCAGCCAATTGTCTTGGTAGCCATGAATGTGAATCAGGTTTTGGCTGAGAATATCGCGGGCATTGGTCAGTTGGGCGGCCAGTCTCGGCGAGGCCACTGGAATCACATGTTCAGTGGAGAGCAGATGAGCGCGACGGTCAAACCAGCTGGAGGGCCCAAGGCGCAGGTCGATGTCCACATCATTGTCACTGGTGCTATCCGCCCAGATTGCAGAGATCAGCCGCAGTTTGATGTGTGGGTGCTGGATCTGAAATTCACTAAGACGCGGTGCGATCCACAAGACTGCGGTTGAGATCGGGGCCCGCAGGGTAATGACGCGGGCTTCCATGGGGCGCAGCAATCCGCGGGTGGAATAGGCAATATCATCCAGTGCCTGCGCGACGGTTGGGTAATAGGCATGACCCAATGCCGTCAATTCCAGATGACGGGCACGACGCAGGAAGAGCGCGACGCCGAAACTCGCCTCCAGACTGCGGATCTGATGCGAGACAGCGGCTTGGCTTAACCCCAGCTCTTCGGCGGCGGCGGTAAAACTGCGCAACCGGGCTGACGCCTCAAATGCACGCAGCCAGACAAGATTGGGAAGATCGGACATCTGTTGCTAATTTTATTGGGGTCAGGAGGTGTTATTATTCGTTTCATTATCAGGTTGGGTCAAGTTAGCCGTGGATCAGCAGTGATCTTCAGGGGATGAACACATGACAATGGGACTGAACGTAGGCTTTATCGGCCTTGGCAATGTGGGTGCCAAACTGGCGGGTAGCCTGCTCCGCAATGGTGTGGATTTGGTTGCGCATGATTTGAATCCAGATCTTGTGCAGGGTTTTGTTGCTAGAGGTGCAAAGGCAGGTGATTGCGCTGCGGCGCTGATGCGGGATTGTGACGTCGTGATCACCTGTCTTCCCTCGCCAACTGCGTCAGATGCGGTACTGCAGGAAATGTTGCCTGAGGTGACCGAAGGTAAGGTTTGGATGGAGATGTCCACCACCGATGAGGCTGAAGTACGACGTTTGGGGGCCGCAGTGATTGCACGTGGCGGTGCAGCGGTCGAATGCCCGGTTTCGGGCGGGTGTCATCGGGCTGATACCGGCAATATCTCAATCTTTGCGGGCTGCGACCGCCCCACGTTTGAACGTATCTTGCCGCTGCTCATCCTGATGGGGCGTCGTGTGTTGCACACAGGCGAGATAGGAACGGCCAGCATCTTGAAGGTGATGACCAACTATCTCGCCACTGCTAACTTGCTGACACTATCAGAGGCCATGGTGACGATGAAAGCCGCTGGACTGGATATGGCAACCACCTATGAAGCGATCAAGATCAGCTCGGGCACATCGTTCACCCACGAAACGGAAAGCCAGCTGATCCTGTCCGGGGCAAGAGATGTAAATTTCACCATTGATCTGGTACTCAAAGATATCGGATTGTTCCAGGCCATTGCAGATCGCAATGACGTTCCGCTGGAATTGTCCCCTGAAATTATTCGTATCATGAAAGACGGGCAGCAACGTTATGGGGAGCGGGCTCAGTCTGATCGCATTATCGAACGGTTGGAAGAGGTGACCGGGCATAAGGTTCTGGCAGATGGCTTTCCAACTGAACTGATCGACGATGAGCCAGAAGAGGCAGGCTATGAGGTGGTGATCAACCGTGAAGCAGCGCAATAGACTACCCAATTGTGGGGGCTGTTCGTTTTATCCATTTCAAGCTAAACCCAGCGCGCGCCTTTGATCGGCGCGACATGGGGAGTGAATGATGAGCGACGAAATCGTGGCAACGGTAAAGGCCTCCGAAGCACGCCGATATATGGGGGTAGGGATGCTCTCGATGGTCGGCGGACTGGTCATCTATGTGGCGCTATCTACACCACCTTCGATGGCCTGGCTGGTCTTTCTGCTGGTGGTCGGGTCGGCCGCACTCTGGCTGGCGGCGCGAATGTGGCAAGCCACCCAATTTCAGATCGAGCTGACCAAGACTGAACTGCGCTGCACCGATGGCAACGTAATTGCGCGGATTGACGATATTCAGAACATCGACCGGGGGTTCTTTGCGTTCAAACCATCGAATGGATTTCTGATCAAAACCAAAACTCCAGCCAGTCGTATCTGGCGGCCTGGATTGTGGTGGCGTTTCGGTCGACAGATTGGCGTTGGCGGAGTGACACCAGGATCCCAGAGCAAAGCGATGTCGGAAATCCTGGCCGCGATGCTAGCAATGCGCGACCAGGCAGGGGATGGTAAACTTTAGTCTATTGCGTCAACGGCGTCATCATGAGCTCCGCCACTTAGTGTTGACCCTTCAAACACGATTTGTGGGGCAAAACGTGGCCGGGTGAAGACAAAGTTGAAGATTTCCATGCTTGGGAGGCCAATTTGAAAAGCTGTGTCGACGTTGTTTTGCGTTTCAACCAAAATGACCCGTTCTTGGTCTGGCATGGTGGGCAAACTGCTCTCAACATCGCTGATTGTGCCATCCGACCAGGCACTGAGGGCCGTGCCACGTACAACTGACCAGTCAACATAGTAGCGATTATCCTCTTCATCCCAGCGAATGACCGAAACACGCAATGAGATTGCCGAGTCCGAGCGGATGAGAAGCTCAGTCAGTTTATGCATGCTATCAATGTAATCGTTGTTGATGGCATTGGTCTCGCGAGAGATCAGATCTGATACCGTATAGGCGGCCTTCAGGTTTGCACTTTCCTGCTTGAACGCGTCGAAAAAGGTGTAGATCGACGCAAAGATCAACAGCAAAAAGGGAGCGTAGAAGGCAAATTCGACTGAGACCATCCCCTCTGTTTCGCGGCGGAATGCTTTTAGGCGGTTTGTGAAAAGTTTTTTCATGACTACCTCGGTTCCTGAACAAATGCAGAGGAGGCAAACAGGCTAACCCGACCTTCGCCATCTTTGTGCAAGCTGTTTCCCAAGCCCCAGAATGGGAAGATGGGTTCAAATTTCATACAGGCTCGAATGAACATCAGTTCATTGGACTGGCCATTGGTGAATTCGCGCACAGGCAGAACGACTTCGGCCTGATCGATGCAGTCCGGAACCTCGTTGATGCCGGCCCAGTTAAAGGGATCAACCTGAACCATTTCCAAACGCAATGAGGTGCCGCAATCGTCGATGAAACCAGACCGATCGCAGATCGCGTTACGAATACCGTCGTGGGTTTGACCCGTGCCGGTCCCCAGTCTCAGGTCTCTCACAGTTTGGTCCATAGCCCGTTCAAGCATCGTTTGCCGGATCGTAATCAGTCCCAATTCTACTGTGGACAACAGAATTATGATAAAGGCCGGGACCACGAGGGCAAATTCAACCGTGGAGCTGCCGTCTTCGCGGGAGCGAAAGTTGCGGATCGAGTTTTGAATGCGCGTAATCATTGGGTGAGCCTCAGTTGGCGGATCGACGTTGCAATCGAGGCAAACGCCTCCGAGATTTCTAGACCGTCCACGTCAAAGTAGTGGGCGTCCGAGCTGGCACAGTCTTGGAGCACTGCCTGTCCACCGCTGGGGGCCTCAAAGCCAATTGTGTAGACGATTATACCGGCACCTTTGGCTGCGTCGCATATGCTCTTGGTTCGGGCGTTCTTGGTGCTGGTGCCGTAAGAGTCGTAAACACCATAGTACCACTCACTCCTGGCAGAACTGGAACCCATCCAATCGCCGTAGATGTAATTGTAGTTGTACTTCAGAGACGTGTACGCCCAAAGGTCAGCATAGCTAAGTCGCACCGGGTCTCCCGGTTCATCAACACGGCTGTAACAGCTGCTGCTGGTACACAACGATGCCCCTTCGCCAAACGGATGATCTTCCCATTGACCATAGCTATAGTCCGCTCTCCGGTCCCAATAGTATTGATTGTAGGCCGGGACGTAGGTGGAGTACCGCCGCCTGTCTCTGTCAGAGTTATGCGTATAGAATATGTTCGAGTCACCGCGGCGATGGTCATCTTCGATGTAGTACTGTGAGGTATTCTGACCGTCAGTCATCAGCACCACAATTTTGATCGTATCTCCGTCAGTATAGCTGGATGGTCGGGCAGCAAAGTCGACTGGAATAATTGCGTCAGGGCCCGAGGTAAGTGCACTGATCGCAGGCTGAGCACTGGGGTCCAGTAATGTCGTTCCCCATTTCATTCCGATATCGATAGAGGTGTTACCCCAGGCCGAAAGATTGCCAATAAAGGCTTTCAGCGTTGCAGCACTCTTTTCGAAGAGTAACATTTCGCGGCTCTCACGGGGATCGCAGACAGGTTTGTCCACCAATCTAGGTGTCGTATATCTGGTGCGGTAGTCATAACTCGCCCAAGGGCTGAAATGCATCGTGCGTTCCAGCTCGGCGGTGTTTGACAGGACCGTTGTATTATAGTCGGACGATTCAAAGTTAATGCAGCGCGAGTAATTGTGTTCATCTGTGACGTTGTATTGGTTGAACAACTCATCAGGTGCAGACACCTGCGTAGCGTAGGGGATGATCGAAATAGACATCTTACCATCGGTGGTATTGGCCACCATTGTATCGATGAAGTCTTTCGCCGCGACTTTTAGCCGGCTGAGGCGACTGTTTGAGTTCATCGAGCCAGAGACATCCAGCACCAGTGAGATTTCCAACCCATCAATACTTTCTTCAGCCGTCGCAACCGCATTGAGCGGCATAGTGGAAACACCTGTGAAGTTTAGGAATTGTGTGATGAAATCTGTTTCGATTGTGCTTGATACCCGACGGTATCCCAAACCGATTTCCGAGGTTGGTGTCTGGTAATAGTCAGCCATGCCCGATTTGGTCAGGTAGTCGAGAACCACTGCTGCGGGCGTCTGGGTCTGATCCAGATCTGCTGCAGCCAGAACCGCCCGGTCCAGGGTATACTGTAACTGTGTGCGGTCACGTTCCATCCGCATCAGATCGACGCCAATGCCACCCACCGCCAACATCGAAAGAAATGTCGCAATGGTGGGTTTGATCAGGACGCCGTCTTCTTCCCGTGCGTACCGTCGCAAGGCGACCCAACAGGGGCGGGTCATGTTTGTGGATAGGGCAGTTGTTTCGCGAAGGCGCGTTAGCATTTCAATCCTCTCCGGCCCATAAACGGAATTGGGCCCGCATGGATACAGTTGCAATAATTCAAATCGTTAATGCTTGATGAAGATGGCGGAAATGGGGCGCTCATATGGTGTTAATATTCAATTAAGCTATAAAATTAAGGCAATTTTGTGCTGAATTTGATTGGCCTCTTGGTTCGCCGTCTCCTGACGGTTAGGGGGAATGCTGGCGTCGAATCGTCAAAAACAAGATTTTTGGAATGGGAATGGTCAAAAAGGTCGCACTTCTTAAAGAAGTCGTCATAACTTGGTTGTGACAAAGGGAGGCGAGTCGCCTCAAGATCATGGAGAACAGCTAATGAGCAATCTCAACGAACCCAGTTTCCGCGAAAGTGTGGACCTGATGTTCAGCCGGGCAGTCGCCCTGATGGACCTACCACCTGGGTTGGAAGAGAAAATCCGGGTCTGCAACGCCACTTATACCGTGCGCTTTGGTGTGCGCCTGCGCGGTGAGATCCAGACCTTTACCGGATATCGTTCGGTGCACTCCGAACATATGGAGCCGGTCAAAGGCGGTATTCGTTTTGCGATGGGCGTGAACCAGGATGAGGTCGAAGCGCTGGCGGCGCTGATGACTTACAAATGTGCGCTGGTTGAGGCCCCGTTTGGCGGCTCCAAAGGTGGGCTGTGCATTGATCCACGCCAGTATGAAGAACATGAGCTGGAGCGGATTACCCGTCGCTTTGCCTATGAGCTGGCCAAACGAGACCTGATCCATCCCAGCCAGAACGTTCCCGCGCCAGATATGGGCACGGGAGAACGTGAAATGGCATGGATCGCTGACCAATATGCACGCATGAATACAACTGATATCAATGCGCGTGCTTGTGTTACGGGTAAGCCGCTGAATGCTGGCGGCATTGCTGGCCGCGTCGAGGCCACGGGGCGTGGCGTTCAATATGCGCTGCAGGAATTCTTCCGTGATCCGCGTGATATGGAACAGGCTGGCCTGACTGGGTCGCTGGATGGCAAACGGGTCATTGTGCAGGGACTGGGGAATGTGGGCTACCACGCCGCCAAGTTCCTGAGCGAAGAAGACGGCGCAAAGGTCATCGGCATTATTGAATATGATGGTGGCCTTTATGACGCCAACGGTCTGGATGTAGAAGCTGTCCGTCAGTGGATTGGCCAGCACGGAGGCGTTAAGGGTTACCCTGACGCGACCTATTCCGAGGATGGTTCACCACTGCTCGAAGCCGAGTGCGACATCCTGGTGCCCGCCGCACTGGAAGGGGTGATCAACCTCTCCAACGCAGCCCGTATTAAGGCCCCACTGATCATCGAAGCAGCCAACGGTCCTGTGACGGCTGGCGCAGACGAGATCCTGCGGGACAAGGGTATCGTGATAATCCCAGATATGTATGCCAACGCAGGTGGTGTGACGGTGTCCTATTTTGAATGGGTTAAAAACCTGTCGCACATCCGCTTTGGTCGGATGCAACGCCGCCAGGAAGAAGCACGCCATCAGCTGGTTCTGAACGAACTGGAACAGCTGGAAAACGTGATGGAAGGCCGCTGGTCAATGTCACCCGGTTTCCGCCAGAAATATCTGCGTGGTGCGGGTGAGCTGGAACTGGTGCGTTCGGGCCTCGATGACACTATGCGGATTGCATATCAGTCAATGCGTGAAGTTTGGCACAGCCGTGATGATGTCACCGATCTGCGGACCGCTGCCTATCTGGTGTCGATCGGCAAGGTGGCTGCCAGCTACCGCGCCAAAGGACTGTAAACCACCAATCATAAGATTAAGACGGCGCGCTGACATCAGTGCGCCGTTTTACGTTATGATGTCTCTTAGCCCATCTGAGACGCTGAAAGCGGGCTGATGAAATCCAGGGCCAGAAACCTTAGCGGCAGCTAAAATATCACAGCTGTGACCGTCTTTTCCAGATCGGCTCCATTCCTAATCATATTCTTGGGTGTTCTTCAGGCCTTATCGAATGGGGGCATTTGATCAGTGTTGAGCCTGCGCCAGGGGTAAGATTTGGGTGCCGCCAAAGAACGACGCAGGATGTCGCAATCTTCACTAGACAGATCTGCCCAGTGCATGCACTTGTACCGAGACCAGCGGCCGGACCAAAGTGTTTCTTTCAATAGGGGTAGGAGCACGCCGGGAAAGCGGCTAGCAATGCTCTAGCGGGATACGGCAGCCAGTTTGGTGGTGTCCCAATATTTTGAATTTGGAGGTATGCCATGCGGTTTTCAGGCTGGCGCGTGCTCAAGGAAGGGCTGACAGGCAACAAAGGCTGGGCGCCACATTGGCGGGACCCTGAACCGCAGCCTGAATACGATGTGGTAATCATCGGCGGTGGTGGCCATGGGCTGGCCACAGCCTATAATCTGGCCAAAGAACACGGCATTACCAATGTGGCAGTGCTTGAAAAAGGTTATCTTGGCGGCGGCAATGTGGGCCGCAATACCACCATCGTGCGCGCCAATTATTATCTTCCGGGCAACTCTGAATTCTATTCGCACTCACTGAAACAGTGGGAAGGGCTGGAAGAAGAGCTGAACTATAACGTGATGATGTCTCAGCGTGGTCAAATCATGGTGTATCACAACGATGGTCAGCGCGATGCCATGGTGCGGCGCGGCAATGCAATCATCAATCAGGGTGACGATGCGGAATTGTTAAACCGCGAAGCGCTGCGCAAATTGGTGCCAATTCTGAATTACGACAATGCACGTTTTCCAATCATGGGTGGCTTGTTGCAGCGTCGCGCGGGTACGGCCCGGCATGATGCCGTTGCCTGGGGATTTGCCCGCGGCGCTGACCAGCGCGGGGTGGACCTGATCCAGAACTGCGAAGTCACTGGGATCGACGTTGAGAATGGCAAGGTGCGGGGAGTGCAAACCAGCCGTGGGGTCATCCGCGCCAAGAAGGTTGCACTGGCCGCTGCGGGCCGGTCAGGGCAGGTTGCGGCGATGGCAGGGCTGCGATTGCCGATCGAAAGCCACGTTCTGCAGGCCTTTGTCAGTGAAGGCATCAAACCTGTTCTGAACCATGTTGTGTCCTTTGCCGAAGGCCATCTCTATGTCAGCCAGTCCGATAAGGGCGGGTTGGTGTTTGGCAGCTACCTTGATTTCTATAGTTCTTATGCGGCGCGGGGCAACTTGCCGATGGTCGAACACACGATGGAAACCTGCGTTTCAATGGTTCCGGCACTGGCAAAGGCCAAGGTGCTGCGCAGTTGGGGGGGCATCATGGATATGACGCCGGATGGCTCTCCGATCATTGATCATTCGGGGATTGAAGGGCTCTACCTGAATTGTGGTTGGTGCTATGGTGGCTTCAAGGCAATTCCCGGATCCGGCAATGCCTATGCACATCTGATTGCCACGGACCGCCCGCATGGGGCGGCCACCAAATTCAAACTGGACCGGTTCCGCTCGGGGCAGGGGTTGATGGATGAGGAGGGGACCGGTGCGCAACACAACCTGCATTGATCTGATGAACGGCCATCGGCTAAGGGGCTCTGCCCCCTCGGCACAGGGGCCTCACCCCCGGAGTAGTTTTAGCAAAAAGAAGGGGCTTGGCGTATGAGGATTATATGTCCCATTTGCGGCGACCGGGACCGACGTGAATTCTATGTCAAAGGCGCGGCCTTGGCACGACCCGAAGCCAGCGCAACGCTGGAAGACTGGCACGACCATGTGAATCTGCGCGATAACCCCGCAGGTGAAATCAAAGAGCTATGGTATCACGAAATGGGTTGCAGTGCCTGGATCGAAGTCTGCCGCAGTACCGTTAGCCATGAAATTGTGTCTACGCGGTTGGCTTCAACTGCGGATCTGGGGGGCAAACGATGAGGATCGCTGGCAAAGGTCTGTTGCAGGGCGCGAAACCTGTAACCTTCTCGTTCAATGGTCGCCACATGATGGGCTTGGAAGGCGACACCTTGGCCTCGGCCTTGTTGGCGAATGGTGTGCATCTGGTTGGACGCTCGTTCAAGTACCACCGCCCGCGCGGAATTCTGACCGCAGGCAGTGAAGAGCCAAACGCGCTGGTGACCGTTGGGTCGGGTGCGCAGCAGGATCCAAATATCCGTGCCACCCAGCAAGAAATATTCGAAGGATTAGAAGCCCGCAGCCAGAACTGCTGGCCCTCGGTTGAATATGATGTGCAGGCGGTCAACGATTTGGCCGCGCCGTTTTTTGGGGCCGGGTTTTATTACAAGACATTCATGTGGCCCTCAGCCTTCTGGGAAAAAATCTATGAACCCACTATCCGTAAGGCAGCCGGACTAGGGGCATTATCGGGACAGCCGGATCCAGATATTTCGGAAAAAGCCTATGCCTCTTGTGATCTGCTGGTGATTGGCTCTGGCCCTGCGGGGTTGATGGCGGCGCTGGTGGCAGGTCGCGCTGGTGCTGACGTGATTTTGGCCGAAGAAGATGCCAGCATGGGTGGTCGGCTGTTGTCCGAGGTTGAGCAAGTTGACGGTCTGCCCGGAGTGGACTGGGTGGCACAGGTTCTGGCAGAGCTGGGGGACATGGATAATGTCCGTCTGATGCCGCGCACCGCCATTACCGGCGCTTATGATCAGGGCACTTATGGTGCATTGGAACGGGTGGCGCATCATCACTCCCGCCGTGCCGGCCTGCCGCGCGAGTGCTTTTGGCGTATCGTGGCTAAGCGGGCTGTCTTAGCGGCTGGAGCGATAGAGCGCCCCATTGCCTTTGCCAACAACGACCGTCCCGGCATCATGACCGCCAGTGCGGTGCGCAGTTATCTGAACCGTTGGGGCGTCGCACCGGGGCAGCGGGTGACGCTGTTTGCCAACAACGATCAGGCCCATCACACCGCGCGCGACTTGGTGCAGGCAGGGATGCATGTGGCAATGGTGGTGGACAGTCGCCATGATGCCCCGGATAGTGATTTGTTCCCAGTGATGAAGGGCGCTCAGGTCTGTAACACAGGCGGGCGCAAACGCATTGACAGTATCACCGTGCGTTCGGTGGCGGGTGAAGAACGTATCCAGACCGATTGTCTGGCGATGTCCGGCGGCTGGAACCCGACGCTGCACCTGACCTGCCATTTGAACGGCCGCCCCCAGTGGAACCGCGATATCGCCAGCTTTGTGCCAACGCCAGGAACTGTTCCGGGACTGGCCTGCGCCGGGGCTTGCAACGGTGAATTCTCAACCGCTGGCGCGCTGCGTGAAGGGGCTGAGGTCGCCGGGCAGGCCTTGCAGGAGCTCGGGCTGGAGGGTGTTGATGCCACGCTGCCGCAGGCGGGGGATGATGCCTATAACATGACCGCAATATGGGCCGTGCCCGGGAAAGGGCGCGCTTGGCTGGATTTCCAAAATGATGTGACGGTCAAAGATGTGAAGCAGGCCGCGACCGAGAACTTTCGTTCGGTCGAGCATATGAAACGCTACACCACACAAGGTATGGCGACGGATCAGGGCAAGAACTCGAACGTGGCGGCGCTGGCGGTGCTGGCGGATGCAACTGGTCGGGGGATACCGGAAACCGGAACAACAACCTTCCGCCCTCCATTTGTGCCAGTGTCCATGGCGGCCATGGGGGCAGGGGCCGCGGGCATGGGGTTCAAACCACAGCGGTTCCTTACTTCCCATCTGGCCAGCAAGGAACTGGGCGCAGAGCAGATCGAAGTCGGGCTGTGGTACCGCGCCAGTTACTTCCCTGAAGGTGATGAAAGCAACTGGCGGCAATCCTGTGATCGTGAGATTGGGTTGGTGCGTGATCATGTCGGTGTCTGCGATGTCTCCACCCTGGGTAAGATTGATATTCAGGGACCAGACGCGGCCAAACTGCTGGATTTCGTCTATACCAACACCTTCAGCTCCCTGAAGGTTGGCAAGGTCCGTTATGGGTTGATGTTGCGCGAAGATGGTTTTGTCATGGATGATGGCACCACTGCGCGCATGGGCGACCATCACTATGTGATGACCACCACTACGGCGGCCGCAGGGCAGGTGATGGCGCATCTGGAGTTCGTGCGTCAGGCGCTGCGCCCTGAATGGGATGTGCAAATCACCTCGGTGACCGAGCAATGGGCGCAGTTTGCTGTGGCTGGTCCCAAGTCGCGCGAGCTGTTGAACGGTATCTTGAGCGAAAAAATCGACAACGACAGCTGGCCCTTTATGGGCTGCGGGACGGTTGATGTGATGGGGGTGCAGGGGCGGTTGTTCCGGATCTCCTTCTCGGGGGAGATGGCCTATGAACTGGCGGTGCCAGCCCGTTATGGCGATGCGCTGTTTCGTGAATTGGTAAGCCGAGCCAAAGCCCTTGACGGTGGGGCATACGGTATGGAGGCCCTGAATGTCCTGCGCATTGAAAAGGGCTTTCTGACCCATGCTGAGCTGAACGGCACCGTCACCGCCTTTGATCTTGGACTGCAGGGTATGGTGTCGAAAAAGAAAGACTGTATCGGCAAACCGATGTCGGCGCGTCCGGGGCTCATGGCTGAAGATCGCCAGCGGCTGGTGGGGTTGAAACCCGTCGGTGCAGTGAAGCAACTGACCAGCGGTGCTCATCTGTTCAACCCTGATGATCCAGTTGAACGGATCTATGATCAGGGCTATGTCACCTCGGTTGGGTTCTCACCGGCGCTGGGCCATATGATTGGCCTGGCATTCCTTAAATCCGGCCCCGACCGCATCGGTGATACCGTGCGCTTGGTGGATCATCTGCGGGGCATTGATGCGCTCTGCGAGGTGGTCGATCCGGTATTCTTTGACCCGGAAGGAACCCGTGCCCGTGGCTGATCTAATAGCATTGACACCCTGTGACGGAATTCTGCCTGTAACCATAGGCAGCATAAACCTGACCGAAGATGTCCCAGCGGCCATGACCCTGATCGCGCCCTGTGCAGGACAGGAAGAGGCGGTGAGCGCGACGATGGAGGCCGCACACGGCATGGCATTTCCCGCAGTAAACCGCAGCACCGGTAAGGCTGGTGCGCGGGCCATCTGGTTTGGACAGGGGGCAGCGTTGCTGCAAGGACCTGCTGCGACGCAAGAATTGGCGGATATCGCAGCGCTTACCGACCAAAGCGACGCTTGGACCGTGGTGCGGCTGGAGGGTGAATCCGCAGCGGCAGTCTTGGCCCGGTTGGCGCCCGTTGACCTTCGTAGTCACCTTTTCAAAAGAGGACACACCGCACGCTGTGAAGTGTCGCACATGATGGGCTCGATCACTCGGGTGGGGCCAGAGGCGTTTCAGATCATGGTGTTTCGCTCTATGGCCCGTACATTGGTGCATGATTTGAAAACAGCGATGGCGGCGGTGGATGCACGCGGTTAGTCTGTGCGCAACTTATCTGATTCACCGGAGCTGCCCCAATGACGATCCGAACTGCCCTGATCCCCGTTCTGACTGCGGTTGTAATGGCCTCACCTGTCGTCGCCGCTGAAAGCGCCAAGGAAACCTGTGGGTATCAGGCGGACGTGGTGGCGGCGATTCAGCAGGCACGGCTGGACCGTGTCAAAGAACGCGATCTGAGTGATGTGTTGATCACTGATGAAACAAGCTGGCCCGAGAATTACAATGCTGCCATTCCGCTGATCGCGCCCTGGATCTATGATCAGAAAATGAAAGTGATCCGCAATGAGGATCTGGGCGCTGTTTGGAACGAACAGTGTCTGGCGCAGTCCCAGTAAGCCTCTAGCTTTTCTCTGAACGACGTCGCTCCAGACCTGTCTCGGTCTTGGATTTCGCCCTCTATTCTGGCACACTGTTTCTATGTCTTTGCCTCCAGGTTTCCTTGATGAACTGCGCACCCGTGTCAGCCTAAGCCAGGTTGTCGGGCGTAAAGTCATGTGGGATCAGCGTAAATCGAATATGGGTAAGGGCGACATGTGGGCGCCGTGCCCGTTTCACCATGAAAAGTCCGCTAGTTTTCACGTCGATGACCGCAAGGGATTCTATTATTGTTTTGGCTGTCAGGCCAAGGGCGATGCAATTGGATTTGTACAGGAAACCGAAAATGTCGGTTTCATGGAAGCGGTCCAAATCATCGCAACCGAAGCTGGGATGGAAATGCCCGCCCGCGACCCCAAAGCGCAACAGAAACAGGACCGCCGCACATTATTGGTGGATGTGATGGAACAGGCGGTACAATTCTTCCGTCTGCAGCTGAACACTGGTCGGGCGCATGATGCACGGGCTTATCTGGATCGGCGCGGCATGTCGGCCCAATCGCTGGAGCGCTGGGAGATCGGCTTTGCCCCCGATGGCTGGCAGAACTTGTGGGATCATCTGCGTGGTAAAGGTGTTGAGGAAGACCTGATCATTGGCGCCGGTCTGGCGAAACCGTCAACCAAGGGCGGCAAACCTTATGACACCTTCCGCAATCGTATCATGTTCCCAATCCGTGATGCACGGGGGCGGGCCATTGCCTTTGGTGGTCGCGCGATGGATCCAAATGATAATGCCAAATACCTGAACTCTCCCGAAACTGAACTGTTCGACAAGGGCCGCAGTCTTTACAATCACGCACCCGCGCGCACTTCGGCCGGTAAAGGTCAACCGCTACTGGTGGCCGAAGGCTATATGGATGTGATTGCCCTTGCGGATGGCGGGTTCGAAGCAGCAGTGGCCCCACTGGGCACTGCTGTCACAGAAAACCAGTTGATGATGATGTGGCGCATCGCGGATGAGCCGATCATTGCGCTGGACGGTGATACTGCGGGTCTGCGCGCAGCGATGCGGCTGATCGATTTGGCCCTGCCGCTGCTAGAGGCTGGTAAGTCGCTACGCTTTGCCATGATGCCCGAGGGCAAAGACCCTGATGATTTGATCCGTAGTCAGGGGCCGCAGGCCGTACAGGCGCTACTGGATCAGGCGGTCCCAATGGTGCGGCTGCTGTGGCAACGCGAAACTGACGGCAAGGTGTTTGACAGTCCCGAACGCAAGGCCGGGTTGGACAAAAGCCTGCGCGAAAAGATCAAACTGATCCGCGATCCTTCAATCCGTAAACACTATGGCGATGACATCAAGGAAATGCGCTGGGCGTTGTTCCGGGGCAGCCGCAAACCACCGCGGGCAGGGTTTAACCCCAGTGGAGGCTTCAAGGATGGTGCACGCGGGAAATGGAAGCCTGGCAAGCCAGTGCCGCAGCCTCTGGCCAGCACCAAGAGCTCGATGTTAGCCGCTGCTGACGATCAGGCGGCCATTGCAATGCGCGAGGCCGTGATCCTGGCAAGTGCCATTGCCACTCCGGCGGTAATCGTTGAATTCGAAGCCAATTTTGAACGCATGCCCTGCGCGGACCCGGATCATGCCATCCTGCGCGACCTGATCCTGCGCTATGGACTGGGTGCACCGGATCAGCTTCGCGATGAAATACTCTATGCTTTGGGACCGTACGCCCTTGAAAACCTGCATGCGCTTCGCCATGTCGCAATCAGCCCCTGCCTGCGCAAACCCGGCAATCTGGAAATCGCCAGCCTGACGTTAAGTGAAGAATTCGCCAAAATCGAAGCGCGACATGGGTTGGATGCTGAACTTGCCGAGGCAGAGGAGGATCTGTCAGGTCTGGCAGATGAAGCAGTAACCTGGCGTTTGGGGCAGGCTGCCGAAGCCCGAAACAAGGCCGTCCGCAGTGAAAACGAAGACCGCGCTCAATATGACATTGCAGACAACGGCGCGCGTCTGGATAGAGAAGAACGTGACCTCTTAAGTGCGCTAACAGATGGAATCAACTTCTCACGAAAACAGCGCTGAGTCGTTTTGATAAGGAAGTGCTTAAAAAAACCGGGTAAACCGGGTAACGAATCACTCGATTCACGCGAATCACTAACGTGAACCGAATCGCCTTTAGTCCCTGCAGGAGCTTTTAATGGCCGCCAAAGACACCGACGACCGCAAACGTGACGACCAGGAACCGGAAACTTCTCTGGATATGAGTCAGGCCGCCGTCAAAAAGATGATCGCTGAGGCCCGTGAAAAGGGTTACATCACCTACGATCAGCTGAACAAGGTTTTGCCACCCGATCAGGTGGGCTCGGAACAGATCGAAGACGTGATGTCGATGCTTTCGGAAATGGGCATCAACATCATCGAGGACGAGGAAGCCGAAGAGGAAGAGCAAAAAGGCTCGACCGAGCTGGTCACTGCTGAGGGTACCCGTGAAGTTGCTGTAGCTTCTGCTGCGTCTGAGAAACTGGATCGTACCGATGATCCGGTTCGCATGTACCTGCGGGAAATGGGCTCGGTTGAACTGCTCAGCCGCGAGGGCGAAATCGCCATCGCCAAGCGGATCGAAGCTGGCCGCAACACGATGATTGCTGGCTTATGTGAAAGCCCTCTGACCTTTCAGGCGATTACGATCTGGCATGACGAACTTCTGACCGAAGATATTCTGTTGCGCGACGTCATTGATCTGGAAACCACCTTTGGCAATACGATGAATGAGGATGGAACACCTCAGGAACCGGTTGTCGCAAGTACAGCGACAAAAGCTGAAAAGCCTGAAGGCGGGAACCCCGAGCTGGACGCTGATGGCAATGCAATCAGCAACGACGACGACGATGATGATGAAGACGATCAGGCAAACCTGTCTTTGGCTGCGATGGAAGCCGCGCTGAAGGATCAGGTTCTGACCATGTTGGAGCGGATCTCGTCTGACTATGCTGAACTGTCGGAAATGCAGGACAGCCGGATTTCGGCCACCCTGAACGAAGACGGATCTTTTAGCGAAAAGGACGAGGCCAGATATCAGGCCCTGCGGTCTGAAATCGTCGAGTTGGTGAATGAACTTCACCTGCATAACAACCGTATCGACGCGCTGATCGACCAGCTGTACGGCATCAACCGCCGGGTTATGCAGATTGACGGTTCGATGGTGAAACTGGCTGACCAGGCTCGTATCAACCGCCGTGAGTTTGTCGAGGCCTACCGTGGTCGTGAACTGGATCCAAACTGGTTGGCCGAGATGGGCGAAAAGCCGGGTCGCGGCTGGAAAATGTTCATCGAACGCTCAACTGACAAGGTCGAAGAGCTGCGCGCTGATATCGCTCAGGTCGGTCAGTATGTTGGTTTGGACATCTCGGAATTCCGCCGCATCGTTCAGCAGGTTCAAAAGGGCGAAAAAGAAGCCCGCGCTGCCAAGAAAGAAATGGTCGAGGCCAACCTGCGTCTGGTGATCTCGATTGCCAAAAAATACACCAATCGTGGCCTGCAGTTCCTGGATCTCATTCAGGAAGGTAACATCGGCCTGATGAAAGCGGTGGATAAGTTCGAATACCGCCGCGGCTACAAGTTCTCGACCTATGCGACATGGTGGATCCGTCAGGCGATCACCCGCTCGATCGCCGATCAGGCCCGCACCATCCGTATTCCGGTGCATATGATCGAGACCATCAACAAACTGGTCCGCACCGGTCGTCAGATGCTGCACGAAATCGGTCGCGAGCCTACACCGGAAGAACTGGCTGAAAAGCTGCAGATGCCGCTGGAGAAGGTTCGCAAGGTGATGAAGATCGCCAAAGAACCAATTTCACTGGAAACCCCAATTGGCGACGAAGAAGACAGCCAGCTGGGCGATTTCATCGAAGACAAGAACGCGGTTCTACCGCTGGATTCCGCCATTCAGGAGAACCTGAAGGAAACCACCACGCGGGTTCTGTCCTCGCTGACACCGCGCGAAGAACGCGTGTTGCGGATGCGCTTTGGTATCGGCATGAACACCGACCACACGCTGGAAGAAGTCGGCCAGCAGTTCTCGGTGACCCGCGAACGGATCCGTCAGATCGAAGCCAAGGCGCTGCGGAAGCTGAAGCACCCAAGCCGAAGCAGGAAGCTGCGGAGTTTCCTGGATCAGTGATTATGAGGGCGCCCTGTTGGGCGTCCTTTTTTTAGCGAGGATCACATGGGATAGATTTCATATGTGATCTTCACACTTCCGCTTGGGGTTTTGTAGCGGTCTGGTAGTACTTGGCCAACGAGGCCGTGCCCATTCGGCAGTGAAGAATGATGAATGTAATCATTCAACTTCCAAATTGCGTCGCCAGTCTTCCATTCCATTTCGATCTGCGTTTTCTGGGTGGCACCCCATTGAAATTCCGTCATTCTAGTCTCCTGGTTCTGTGCAGCGATATTGCTACAAGGCAATTATAGGACACTTGAGAAGAACACTGCGGCGAATGATTTGATCTTCAGCCCGGCACCGCCGGGCCGTGCCTGACCTTCCTGTCACGCCGCAGGCGTGCTTTCAGCCAGATGAAGGCGCTTTGCACCTCCCCAAGGTCAAGCGCCCTTCAGAGAATACCGCCCGTTCACTTTCCAAGCCCCACCCGATATGTCACCATTCATCAAAAGTATAAGGAGCCTGACATGTCCCTTTTGAAAAAACTCTTTGGCGGGTCTGACGCGGCGGTGCCCAAGGGTCCCGAGCCTGAAATCTACAAGGATTTCACAATTTTCCCCGATCCTATCGCAGAGGATAAAAACTACCGTCTTGCTGCACGGATCGAGAAAGAGATCGATGGCGAGCTGAAGATACACAGGCTCATCCGGGCCGACACGCTCAATACAAGCGAAGCTGCTGGCGAGGCTGCGATCCAGAAAGCAAAACTTGTGATCGACCAGATGGGCGACCGGTTGTTCAACTGAGCCCACTCAACACAGCTCCGCACCACCCAAGGCGTTAACCATTTGCTAACCCGATGCGTTGCTCTGCACTGGTCTCGGACGTAGACTGTTCCCGGTGGTGATGAAAACTCGACTGGGGAATCCGATGTCTGCAAATTCAAATCTTACGACAGCGCTGGGTGTGCTGGATGAAAAGCTGCAGTCGTTGCAGGCTATGACAGAGGCCAACCAGTTCCTGGTCGATGCCTTACGGGAAAAAGAACCAGTGCTAAAAGCCCTCGACGCCGAAGGCGCCCGTGGTTTTCTGCGCCAATCGGCGAGGGCAAGATTTGGCGAAGATGAGAACCATGAAGAGGTTCTGGCTCTGCTCGAACAGATACTCGCACCACGTCAGTCAGCAGATATCATTCCCTTTCCGAGCAGGTGATCCCCGCAGATAGGCCGTCTTTTGCGCCATAAATGGCTGGTTTCACAAATCGACCAGGGTAGGGGTGGCGCAGCACCGTAGCTGTGTTCTATGATGGACCAACGTTATAAGGGTGCCAATTTGGGTGCCGCTAACATTGGTAAACAGATGAAAAGTTTTCTGTCTTTAGTTGCTGTTTTCGCCTTTTCTTTCTCCGGATGTTCCAGCGAAGCCAGCAATTTCAAGCGAACCACATTGGGAGCGCGCGTTTACCCACTAGAGGGCGGTGTATTTGAAGTGGTCCCTCAATCTGGCGGTGGTGGTCCTGACTATTGGTGTGCAGCCTCAGACTATGCCCGCCGCCATCTTGGAGCCGGATGGCAGATGCCAATTTATGTCTATCGGAGCATGGCCCCAGGCGAAGTCGCAGATCGCAGATCAACAGTTTTGTTTACTCTGAATCCCGTTGCGTCTGCTGCGCCGCAAAGTCAGTTTTGGCGGGTTAGTGCCTTCAACGTTGGTGACTCGATGACCGTCCAACAAGGCGACAATCAGTGTAATGTTTTTCCGCGCTGGTATTGATCCGAGCAAAGGCGCTGACGATCTGGTCCCTAACTTGTGACGTGACTATCGGGAGTTGCCGTGCACATATTGTCTAGTGGACTTTGGAGTCATATTGATGAAATCAGTTTTTAAATCTCTTGCCTTAGTTGCTGCTATTGCTGTGGCCCTTCCAACTGCGGCATTGGCCTTTCGCGCTATCAATACACTTGATGTCAATCGTGTAGATGCAAACATTTTCGAAGTCATAGGCCGCCCTGCTGCCATTAAAGACGACTATTGGTGTGGCGCAGGTGACTATCTGCGGCGTGAATTACAACTGCCATGGAATACTAAGATCTATGTGGTCAGTGGTATTGGGCGAAGTGTGACCACAGGCGCCAGATCTGCAGTGCAGTTTACTCTCAACCCGGATGCGCTGGGGATCGAGCCGTACGAAAAAAGTTGGGTCAGCGATGTTCTTACCGTTGGGTATGGGCGAAGTGTCACGGCTGCCTTTCATCATTGTGATCGCCGGATTTTGATCAACTATTGGTTCTGATCAACCGCCTATGCCGCACACTTTGTTTGAAATCAAAACCCATGGAGCCGGCTTGTACGAATTCACCCGGCAACCCGCACAGTGGGTTGCCAGCCAGGCAGATCATTGCGGCCTGTTGACGCTGTTTGTCCAGCACACCTCTTGCTCGCTCTTGATCCAGGAAAATGCTGATCCAGAAGTGCAGGGGGATCTGCAGGCGTTTTTTGGTCGTTTGGTGCCGCCCAGCACCGATCCTTCGATGCATTACCTGCGCCATACCTATGAAGGTCCAGATGATATGCCAGCCCATATCAAGGCGGCGATGATGCCGGTTAGCCTGTCTATTCCAGTCAAAGACGGTCAGCTGATGCTTGGGACCTGGCAGGGCATTTATCTGTTTGAACACCGGACAGCACCACACCTGCGCAAGGTGGTGGCGCACCTGTCATGAGGGCCTTATTTAGCGGTGTGAATATCCCTCTACCCAAATCCTAGCGGCTGTCCTATAACTGTGGATAACTGTACGGAATTACGTACAATTTATAGTCGAATTGGATGAAGGGAACGATTGATGCGCTGTCCGTTTTGCGGAAATGTTGATACCCAAGTCAAAGACTCTCGCCCTGCCGAGGATCATGTAGCGATCCGGCGACGCCGGTTTTGCCCGGCCTGTGGTGGCCGTTTCACCACCTACGAACGGGTTCAACTGCGAGATTTGGTGGTGATCAAATCCAAGGGGAAACGCGAAGATTTTGATCGTGACAAGCTGGAGCGCTCAATCCGGATTTCGATGCAGAAACGCCCGGTTGATCCTGAACGGATTGATCAGATGATCTCGGGTATTGTACGGCGCCTGGAAAGCATGGGCGATACCGACATTCAGTCGAGCCGTATTGGTGAGATCGTGATGGAGGCTCTGGCCCGGATTGACACCGTTGCCTATGTCCGCTTTGCCAGTGTCTACAAAAATTTCCAGGCGGCTGATGATTTTGAGGACTTTGTCCACGAGTTGCGGCCAGATTTGCCGCCAGAAGAGTGAGCGACGCTGACAACAGATACATGGCGCTGGCCCTTAGTTTGGGGCGGCGCGGGCAGGGCTTATGCTGGCCCAACCCGGCGGTGGGCTGTGTTGTTGTTCTGGATGGTCGGATCATTGGACGTGGCTGGACACAGGCGGGGGGGCGCCCACATGCGGAAACCATGGCCTTGTTGCAGGCCGGGGAATTGGCGCAGGGGGCTACCGCTTACGTGACGCTTGAACCCTGTTCGCATCACGGCAAAACGCCACCCTGTGCGCAGGCCCTGATCGATGCAGGCATCACACGGGTTGTGGCGGCAATTGAAGACAGCGATCCAAGGGTTTCGGGGCAAGGGTTTGAGATCCTGCGCCGGGCTGGGATTGATGTTAAAACTGGCGTGATGGCTGAACAGGCCGCGCAGGACCACGCTGGCTTCTTTTTGAAAACCGAGCAAGGGCGCCCCCTGGTTACATTAAAGCTGGCCAGCAGCTTTGATGGCCGTATTGCCACTGCAACCGGTCAAAGCAAATGGATCACCGGCCCCGAAGCACGCCGCGCGACCCATGCCATGCGCGCGCGTCATGATGCGGTGATGGTCGGGGCGGGCACCGCGCGGGCAGACGATCCTTCGTTGACAGTGCGGGATCTGGGGATTGATCAGCAGCCGACCCGTGTCGTGATTTCACGGCATCTGGATCTGCCCCTGCTTAGTCAACTTGCCCGCAGCGCAACAGAGATCCCGCTGTGGCTCTGCCATGGTCCCGGAGCGGATACAGAGCGGCTGCGAGCCTGGGAGGGGTTAGGCGCCCGATTAATCCCCTGTGCGGTGCAGGGAACGCAGCTGGATGCATCTGACATCTTGCAGCAATTGGGTCGGGCTGGGCTGACACGGGTATTCTGCGAAGGCGGCGGTGCGCTTGCAGCCTCTTTGCTGGCCAATGATCTGGTGGATGAACTGGTAGGCTTTACTGCTGGGTTGGGTATCGGTGCTGAAGGTCTGCCAATGATTGGTGCGCTTGGGCTGAGCCGCCTGGAGCAAGCGCCAAAGTTTCAGTTGGTCAGCACACGTCAGATTGGGCAAGACATTGAACACCGTTGGACACGGGCGCTCAAATAGGCTGCAGAAGCCACGAGTGGGCTAACCGCGACAACGGCACCCTAATTAGGATCCTCGTCTGGTTTGGCAGTGTATGCTTGGCTGAATGTATAGGTATGTCAGTCAGATCTCAGATCGCGTTCTTCTTGTTGCGCAGAAATACAATTGCTGCGGCTAAACAGATGCCAATCTCAACGGCGAAGGTCCAATGAAAGACGAAGCTCCAAACCCACCATTCGAATTTTGCTGGGACCTCGACAGCATTGAGATGAAAATCTGAGAAGGGCCTAAGCCAGTAAATTTCTGCTGCAAAACTATCTAGCAGCATGTGAACAAGTAAGCATGTCAGTGCTACCAAAATGTAGCGTCGTATTTGTCCTTGCCCCAGGATCCATGACAGAATCCAAGTTGCAAAGGCAAGGAAGCACCAGAACAATGGCCAGTGAAAGAAATACTCGTGGTGCGCGGTTTGCCGGTTATCGACCAGATAGAACCATAATAAGTCAAAGTCTGGCAAAATTGAGCAAACAAGCCCGACAGCTATCAAACTAGATCTGTTTTTGTGTTTCCTGGCAAGCAGGTTAGCGGTCAAATAGCCCGCTGGAAGATGTGCGATGAACATGATTGAATTAAGCCTCTAACAAGCAAAAATATTTAAAACCATCCCCCTGCTTGGCGGACGCCGACAGCCTGGATGGTCACGGCCATTACCGCCAAATATGTGCGTAGGTGGTCAGCAGGCCCTGCAGCTTGGATAAAATCCGGTTGGCTGCGCCGGGATGTGGGATCTCACCCGTTTGTAACCGTTGAACAGCCACTTCAACCGGGCAGGGCAGGCCAGTGACCGGGTCAAAATAGCGTGGGTAGTCGATGAGCGTCGCATGGACTAACCCCAGCAGTCCGGGGCGGGCTTTGCGGCGTTCAGGGATCTTGCCCAGATCCTGGGTCAACCCCCAGCCTGCATAAAATGGTACCCCCAGCGTGGTGACCTTTACCCCCCGCAGCAGCGCCTCAAACCCCATCAAAGAGGTCATGGTCCAGACCTCGTCCACATGATCAAACAGCGCAGCCGGATCCGCCTTGGTGGCAATGACATCGGCCAGTTCTTTGGCCTCTATCTCGCCGTTGCGTAGGCCTGCCTCAACGTCTGGGTGCGGCTTGTAGATGATCACCGCATCAGGGTTCGCTGTGCGAGTGGTACGCAGTAAATCGAGGTTGCTTTTGACCTTGCCCGCACCGGTCAGGATCGACGCGTCATCTTCGACCTGACCCGGCACCAGAATACGGCGACCAGCGGGCAGCTCCGGACTATCGCCACCCAGATTGTATTTGGACAGACTGGATTGGACCAAACTGCGTAGCAAGTTTTCAGCACGACGTTCCTGCGTTTCGGTCAGGCGGGTGCGTTGGGCAATCAGATCTTCCAGATCACTCGACTGGCTTGGGTCGTAATAGATGCCTTGGCGATCCGTCACCAGCGACAAGGGCGGCACCAGTTCGGCGCCCAGACCGCGTGAGCGCAGAAATCCGTCTTCGACCCGTGTGACACCGATGTGATCCGCAGTGGCTTTGCCCGCCCAGATCATCCAGTTACGGCCGCTGGACTGCGCCTTGTGGACATCCTCGGTGAACAGAACCTTTTTCTCGCGGCCAAACATCTTTTGCATGGGGCGGCGTTTCCACAGCCGCATCCCAGATGCCGCCCAACCGTGGCGATCTTGCCGCCAGGCACCAACTTGAGCTTCAAGATTATCAAGCACGGTCTCCAGCTCACAGAGCTGGTCCTGAAATGGATCATACCAGGTTGGGTACAGAAACATGGTGGCTGCACAAAGCTGTTGCCGGGTAAGGTTTCGCTGGCGGCGTGCCAGTGGGAACTCATCCTGTGTCAGACCCCAGCCTGCATAGAACGGTTGCCCAAAAATACGGGGCTTGTGACCGGCCAGAATGGCTTCGAACCCCATTTGTGACGACACTGTGTAAACGCCGATGGCTCCGTCCAGCAGCTCCCAAGGGGAGACAGGTGCAGAGAGGAGGGTGATACGGTCGTTGGCCTGTTCGGGGCCATAGTGGCCGGGCCGATACCCTTGCTCGGTTTCCGGGTGGGTCTTGATGACAATACGGGCGCCGGGGTTTTCCTCTTGCGCAAAGACCAGCATTTCAAGGAACCGGGCCTTATCCGCGTTACTGGCGCGAACCGAGGCATCGCCGCGCGCCTGATCAACCACCAGTACATACCCGGGTTCGGGGGCTGGAGAGGCAGGATCAAAGGCGTTGTATTTACTCAGCTGCACTTCGGTCAGGCGCGCCACCGCATCACGGGCGCGACGCATCAGGGCGCTGTCATCCAGCGGATGGGTCGCAAGTAGCTGTTCCAGATCTGATGGCGTTGCCGGATCAAAATGAACGCCGGAATGGTCCAGTTGCAGACCTACGGGTGGTTCACCGGCGCGTCCGGGGTGGATGGACCGTAAAAAGGCGTCTTCAACCCTTAGCAGCCCCACCTCGCGTCTTTTGGCGACGGTCCGTCCACGGTGGGCGGTAGGGGAATTGCCCCAGATGCCAACCAGATCTTCAGGGTCGGGTAGTCCGAGCCGGATATCATAACCCGCTAGTTTCAGGATTCGGCGCAGTCGTTTTTGCCTGACGAATCCGCCGTTATAAACAAACAACCGGGAGCGTTTGCCCCCGGCCTGATGTCTGTCGTCAAGACGGGTCATCGGTGTTAGCCGCCGAACAGAGTATTGACGTTTGCCAGTGGCGTCAGTGGTGCGGCTAGCAGCGAGATGGTCTTGGTCCACTGCGCATATGGAGCCTCGGTTACATAGAGCGTGTCATCGTCGCGAATGACAAAGTCACGGGCGATGAACAACCCGTTGGGTTGGGTCAGGTTTAACACATAGACCATGCGCTGTGCCCCCTCCAGATCATCACGGCCCAGGACCTGACCTGCAATTTCGGCTGGTTCATTGCGGAACACAAATACGCCAGTGGGATCAGAGGCGGTGGAGATCAGGCCGCCGACCTGGGCAATTGCCTCAAGGGCTGACAGATCCTGGCTTTCAAACCGAACACGGGCTTGCGCACTGGTTGCCCCCAATGCAGTGAAGGCACGGGTGTCTTCTTCGACCAGAATCCGGTCGCCACCGCGCAGTGCAATGTCCAGCTCTGGGTGATCATACAAATCTTGGAACCAGATTTTGCCGCTTTCATTGCCACGGATCACTGTGACCTGAGCGATATCTGGTTGGATCGCCACACCGCCAGCGTTGGCCAGCATGGTGGCCAGTGTCCGGGTCGGACGTTCGATTGGGTAGACGCCCTGTGCACCAACGGCACCAATCAGGCTGACGGTTGAGCCATCACCGGCCAGACGACGCACCTGCACCTGTGGGTCCGGGGTCTGGTCTTCCAGCTTGGTGGTGATGGTTTCACGCAATTGATCCGGCGTATTGCCCGATGCACGCACGCGGCCTGCATAAGGCACAAAGATAAATCCGGCACTGTCGACCTGGACTTCTTCCAGAACTGTTGAATTTGTGGCTTCGCCGGCCAGCAGCCCGTCATCAACGTTTTCCCAGATCGTTAGACCCAGGACATCGCCAGGGCGAATAGTGTCTGATGTCAGCTGCCCGGCAGATTGGAACCCATTGGAAAAGCCAAGGGCAGGGACCACAGCTGTGGCGCGGGTCACCCGATCATTTACTGATACAATAAAGGCATCACCCTCTTTTTGCACCGATCCGGCAAAAATTTCACGCTTGTTGGGGCCAACTTTGGGCAGACTGCACGAGGCAGCAAGCGCAAGCGCGGCCAGCATAGCGATGGGGCGTGCCCACCGAAAGGGAACGGAATTCACTGCTCGGTCTCCTCGACCTATTATTGTTCTGCCTCAGGTCTTTTTTTGCCAAACTAGCGTAATGCGGAACAAAAATCCAGTGCTGCAACTGTTTCGGTCTAGTTCACCGCGTGTAACTGTTGCCGCGGGGCCGCGGTGCCTGATCGCAAGGCGTCGTAAGGATCGTCGCCACTTAGCATCATATCGACCACCTGACGCATCAGTTGGCGGCGTCCTTTGCGCGAATAGAAACCACCCGGTAACTGCGAGGTTTCCAGCAAATACCGGCGATAATCCTTGTAAGCGCGGTTGTCTGGGCGCGACGCCGCAGCAAAGAAATCTGGGAGGGCCTGGGTCGAAACAAACTGTGGCTTGGCATAGACAGCCTGTCCAAACACCTTCAACGGAATGCCGCGCCACAAGACCTGCTGACCTGCGGTCGAATTCACCGTCACTGCGGTTCGGGCTTCGTTTAGAAGCTGTGCCAGCTTGCCTCCCCGCACATAGTGAACCCTGTCAGAAAGGCCCTGTTCGCGCGCCAACCGTTTGACCTCGCGGCGTAGCGGCACCCGTCCGTCTTCCAGCGGATGGGCTTTGACCACCAGATGATGATGCCGCGGGGCGCCTTTGGCAAAGCCCTCGATGATTTCGCTCAAAAACTCGTTCATGGTGGAAAACGGTGAGTGTTTCTGGAACGAGCTGTCATGCTCGAGTTGCAGCAGGGCAAGATGATAGGGGAAGCCACCGCTGCGGATGCGCCAGGTGGCAAGGCGGCGCTGGACCGCCAGTACAGGCATCAACAGCAGGCGTTTCAGATAGAGTTGAAATTCTTTGGTCACAGGGATGGACCGATGAGGCTTGAAATTGCGGTAGTCACCGTTTCTGAACATCACAAACCAGTGGTATAGTGCCCCGTAGAAAACGTGTTGGCGCATGTCACCCCAATGCGACGGCGGCAGTGGAGCCTCCATATCCGACAGTTCCAGTGCCTGCTGCATGTCTTCGATCGACATGTTCATCAGCTTTGAATTGCCGTTTGAACCGTCCCGTTCGTAGGTGACCCAATAAGGGCGCAAGTAGCCTTCTTCAAAGACATGTACGCGAATGCCGCGGGCCTTGGCCTGCTCAACAGCCTGCGCATGAATGGGGCGCGTGTCGCCGTAGAGCACGATATCGGTGACTTGACGGTCTTCGAACAGATCTTCTAGCGTCTGTACCCAGTCTTCTGGGGTGCCACGAAAAGGGATGTAGCTGGCTGGATGAAACCAAAAAGCGCGATCCCCGGCATTAAACCCGACCCGCCAGACATCACATCCGGCAGCGCGCAACATTTTTCCAAGCGCATTAAAAAACGGCCCGTGTGGTCCCTGCAGGAACAAAAAAACGCGGTTGGTGTCGCATGGTGTCGGCATATTGGCACTCATATTAGCCCTGCGGAATAACACAATGGTTAACGCATCACTGCGGCGAAACTAAGTCCGGGGCGGGGCGGTTGGCAAGTGGAGGATGATCTGGGCTTGTGCAGCTGTGGCGCACTGACTACCTGTTTCGAATATAGTTTCAGACCATCAAGGGGCACGCCATGTTCACAGGTATCATCACTGACGTCGGCACCATTGTCGAGCTCGAGCAAAAGGGCGACCTGCGGGCGCGGATCCGTACGGGATATGACACAGAGAGCATCGATATAGGGGCATCAATTGCCAGCGATGGTGTTTGCCTGACAGTGATCGCGCTGGGTGAGGATTGGTACGACGTGCAAATCTCGGCTGAGAGCGTGTCCAAGACCAATATTGGCCGCAATGGTTGGCATGCTGGTAAACGTATCAATCTGGAACGCGCCTTGAAAGTGGGCGACGAATTGGGCGGTCATATTGTGTCGGGCCATGTCGATGGCGTCGCCGAAGTGGTCGAGATGGTTGAAACAGGCGACAGCACCCGTGTCACGTTGCGTGCACCCGAAGCTCTGGCCAAATTCATTGCCCCTAAAGGCTCCGTTGCGCTGAACGGTACCTCGCTGACGGTGAACGATGTGCGGGGCTGTGATTTTGACATCAATTTCATCCCCCACACCAAAGAAGTGACCACCTGGGGGGACGTCAAGCTGGGAGCGCAGATCAACCTCGAGATCGACACGCTGGCCCGTTATGTGGCCCGGCTGGGCGAGTTTAACGCCAGCGCGTAACGTCCTGAAGAACGACTTTGGTTATACAACGGTCGCAGTTTGTAAGAAGTGGATTGAGACATGGATTTTGACTTCCAACCTTACATAATTGGTGAAACGCTGGTTGTTCGCCCGCTAAAGGCGGATGATTTTGAGGGGTTGTATCTGGCCGCAAGTGATCCCTTGGTTTGGGCGGGGCACCCGGCCAAGGACCGCCACGAAAAGGAAGTCTTCAGGCCATATTTCGATATGCTGCTTGCAACTGAGGCAACAGTTGTTGTGCTGGAAAAAAGCACAGGCAAGGTCATCGGCTGCTCGCGCTATTACGAGGCACCTACATCGGATCAGGACATTTCGATCGGCTATACCTTTCTCGAGCGCGCCTGTTGGGGCGGCACGGTGAACGCTGAGCTGAAATCACTAATGATGGGTCATGTGTTCAAATTCCGGCCCGAGGTCTGGTTTCACATAGATCCGACAAACATCCGCTCCCAAAAGGCCACCGCCAAACTGGGGGCAGTCAACATGGGCGAAGAGGAACTGGATTTGGGCTCCGGTGCTGCGCGCTGGATGTGCTTCAGGTTGACCAGTTCCGATTGTGAAGAGAAGGAAACGACATAGATGCGAGCCAGTTTACGTTTCAAAGCGATTGAGATCTGTAACAAGAAGATCGCCGCCAAGGGCGAGGGCGTAGGGCTGTCCTTCTACGCCTTCTTTGCCAACAAAAATGACAATCCCGAGCTGCTGATGGAGGCGGCGACATGGTGGATCGAAACGCATGCGCTGGATCATTTTGAAAAAGCGGTGAAGGTGCGTGAAATGATTGAGGCAGGGGAGTAGATTCCAGCCTGCAGACCTCAACCAGAGTAGCAAGTCCCACATCATCATCTCATTCTGTGTCAAAGCGGAAAAATCAGAGAGACGTAAATGGAAGACCACATCAAGCCTTTGGTCGATGCCTATAACGATGCAGCTGAAATGCAGGCCGTAGGGATGGTGAATGATCCCGCGATTGGCCAGGTCGCCCGCGAATTACAAATGCTGCAGGTGTCTACACCGCGCCCTGTCAAGCGGGAGGTGACCGTCAAAATTGCAGCCTCTTCGATGCATATTGACGAAATATATGCTGCGCAGGGGACTGCCCTTGGCCGGTTTTATGGCCCAAAGAACGTATCCCAATCCAACCCCGCGCGCATTGGGTCCTGTGCAACGGGCACGATTGTTGGACTGGGTGATGGGGCCGAAAACTTCAAAATTGGTGATAACGTCATCATAATCCCGTCGGAATATCCGCAGGCCGGGTCTTGGGCGACCTACCAGTGCTTTGATGAAAAATGGATCATGCACAAACCGGATCAGCTGTCGCATTTAGAGGCAGCGGCTGCGGTTATGGCGGCCTGCGTGGCTTGGGGCGCAATTGGATTTGCGAAGGTGAATGCGGGCGACAATTGTGTCGTGGTTGGCGCCTCCGGAGCGATCGGGGTCATGGTCTTACAATATCTCAAATCGCTTAACTGCCGGGTGACGGCGGTCTGCAGTGGCGCCAGCGAAGAATTTGTTCGCAGCCACGGCGCAGACCAGGTGGTCGATTATACGCAGGATGATTTCGGCGAGGTGTTTTCTGTAGGCAATGACCCTGTCGATGCAGTGTTTGACTGCGTGGGGGGGCGAGACATCGAAACCAGCGCTTTCAGGTGCCTTAAAAATAGCGGTACTTTTGTAACGGTGGTTGGTCCGCGTCAGTACATTGGCGAGGAAAAACTGTCTTGGCCTGCAGTCCTCAAGGTGATGTCGCATATCGGATGGCGCATGCTGGTGACACGTCTCGCCACCGGGCCAAAGTATAGTTTTGGCGCAAAGTTCCCCCGATTGGTTGTAGATGACGCGGTTGAGCAATTACTGGAGCACAACATTCGAATGCCCGTGTCTGCCGCCATTCCGTTTGAAATTGATGCAATCAGGGACGCTGTGCAAAAACTTGTGACGCACCGGGAAAAGGGGCGCATCGTCATTTGTTTTGGCTCTGATTAACAGGCGTCTGGAAAGGGCGGGAAACAGATTTGAAAGATGGCAGCTTCAGGTGATTGAGCGCTGCAAATCAAAAACACCCTAAAGACAAGACTGTCGACCTGTCGTTCTCTGCGTTTTGTCGCCCCCCCCATCATCTGTCTAAAACAGATCGTGTTGGGGGGGGAATTCGACGGTTTTCTGTTACGTGAGGTTAAACAATCTCAAGATCGTCTTCTTCGAAGTCTTCGCCGGCATCGACCTCAGTGTCGGCACTTCCATCGACAGTGAGCGCAGCAAGCAGGTCCTGGCCGTCACTGCTCTCTGAGGACTCATCAGTCAAAGAGCTGCCGTCGGTTGCTTCGTCATAAGCGGTCAGCAGTTCGTCGACGTCCTGAAATCCACCATCCGGCGCATCTAAGCGGAACACTTCTGAGAGATCACCATCATCATCGGTTTCATAAAACACAACTGAAGTAAGTGAGGATACTTCGCCGCCAATCTCGTCAGACACGAAATAATTCACATAGTTTTCAAATGTCGGTTCGGTTCCCTCCGGCAGCGACGGAATGCTATAGGGGTTTGGGTCGGGCTCTTCATCCAAGATGAATGTGCCACCCAGTGGATCGCCTTCGTCGGAAAACACTTCGCCAAAGAACACTTTTTCATAGGACGCTTCTTCGGGGTCTTCTGGATCCTCTGGATCATCGCTGACGCCCTTGATCGAACCTGCATCATTGGTGGCTGAAGTGGCGCGGATGCCAAAGATATCAATCTCATCTAGGCTGTCGATATCTAGGGAAACCGTAAGAGTATCGCCGTCTGTAAGGTAGGTTTCCTTATCAGATCCTTCGGTCCCCAGACCCGGATCGCTTAGCGCAACAGCCTCATCCCATTGCACATTCTCACCGTCGAGCTTGGCACCGTTCATGTTGAGTGGGCCGTCCAGAGATGCACTCGGTCCGGAGGAGTCATCATCTCCAAAATAGATCGCGTTTACATCCATGGAGCCTTCGGTCATTTGGATGTCCGCATAAAACGCGCCGGCTTCTTCGTAGACGGTAACCGTATAGGACAGTCCCTCTATCTCGTAATTAAATACCTTGGAATGATCTGACATTGGGCTCTCCAGTCCTCTTGAACGGGTCGCTACTATGAATTCACCCTACCGGTTCGCGCCTTTTGGAAAATTCACTTTGCGGTCAACTTGTCGACAAATTACTGTATTTGGGGGAAGACATCTAAGCTTTCCTTGGAAACAATCTGTGTCGATTGTTTTCGATTGCCATATGATTGTTAAAATCCGCACGTTAGATAGCTAATCCAGTTTACTATTGGGCGTTGGATATCGAGATTTATTGAGTTGTCGTTCTTCTGTAACGGTTGTCAGATCCGGGTAATCTGGACGTTGGAAATATTCAAGAATAGCCGTTCTTTACGCATTGTCGCCCTTGAGTTCATGTGCTCAAGTGCCTGTCGCTCACAGCGCGACTATTCTAGGGGAATACCAATTGACCAACCGATCCAGTAACCGAGATGCATTTGAAACCCGGGCTATTCATGCAGGCCAAGACCCCGATCCGCTGACAGGCGCAGTTGTGACACCGATCTATACCGCAAGTACGTTTGTGCAGGATGGCATCGGTGAAAATCGTGGCTTCATGTATTCCCGATCTGCAAATCCGACCCGTCTGGTGCTCGAAGCCTGTCTTGCGGACCTTGAAGGCGCGGCGACTGCCATTGCTTGCCCAACTGGCCTGTCCGCAGCCTCGACCATTCTGGAGCTGCTGGAATCTGGGGCGCATGTTATTGCACACCATGATGTCTATGGTGGTATTTACCGGCTGCTGGAGCTGGTGCGCAGCCGTAGCGCAGGTTTGGATGTTACATTTGTCAACTTTTCGGACCCTGATGCGGTTAAGGCGGCCATCCGTCCGGACACTGCCATGTTATGGTTTGAAACTCCGTCGAACCCGTTGTTGGAAGTGGTCGATATTGCCTTTGTGGTAGAGCAAGCCCGCAAAGTTGGGGCCCTGACGGTCTGCGACAACACCTTTTGTTCGCCCTATTGCCAGCGACCGCTGGAGATGGGGGTGGATATCGTGATGCACTCAGCCACGAAGTTCCTGAACGGACATTCGGATCTGCTGGCCGGTGTGGCAGCGGTTTCTCCCAACACAGATCCAGCGGTGGCAGAGAAGCTCAGGTTCTTGCAAAACTCGACCGGGGCTGTGATGGACCCAATTGCCTGTTCCACCCTGCTGCGCTCGCTCAAGACGCTACCATTGCGGATGGAACGTCATGCGGGGAACGCTATGGCCATTGCCGAGTTTCTGGATCAGAACAAGGAACGGTTGGGTATCACCAGGTTGACCTATCCCGGCCTTGCCTCACACCCACAGCATGAGCTTGCCAAGCGTCAGATGACCAGCTTTGGCGCAATGATCACCATGCAGCTGACCGGGGGGCAGGCCCGCGCCAACAAAGTTGCACAATCTCTGCGGCTGTTTGCCTATGCGGTCAGTCTGGGTGGCGTTGAAAGTCTGGTTCAGCACCCTGCGAGCATGACCCATGCTATCCTGCCGCCTGAACGGCGCGAAATGCTGGGTGTCACGGTCAACCTGCTGCGTCTGTCGGTTGGCATTGAACATGTCGATGACCTGATCGCCGATCTTGAGACAGGTTTGAGTGGTGTAGGCGCAGAGTAACCAGCCAAGCGTTGCGCAGCTGGCGTACACCCAGTTGAGGCAGGCTTAACCGGGCTATGGCAGGGTGCCTGCCAATCGCGATTACCGCTGGGCCTATCACCCCGGCACAGGAAACAGGGCCCCGGGGTGCGCCGGGGCGCATCTGATCTGGATCACGCACGGGGGCACTGCTCCCGTCCGCCTCCGCTTTGGCGACGTCGCCTTTTTATCAAGATGAACCGACATTTCTAAACAAGATGACCAACCGACGGGGCAGGGCCTCGTGGGGCGCTTCTGCGTGCCCGGCAGATTAGGTGTGGGGGTTAAGTCTATTAGGCGGTGCTGAACTGTGAAAACACATAATCGACGCCGCGATTTACCCCTGCCATGCCGTTACCGGGTCTGGCATTTTCCCCTCATCTGCACTATCTGCCCTTTGTACATGAGAGTCCCTGACTCCTGCCCATCGAAAGGCTGCCCTTATGAGCTTTGAAACCCCCGGTCCGGTCGAAACAGACCTGCGCGCTGCAATCAGCCCTATCGAAGAGATAATTGAGGATGCGCGCCAAGGCCGTATGTTCATTCTGGTTGATCATGAGGACCGTGAAAACGAGGGTGATCTTATCATTCCCGCTCAGCACGCCGATGCGGCAGCGATCAATTTCATGGCCACTCATGGCCGTGGTTTGATCTGCCTGACCCTGCCTGCCGCGCGGATTGATGAGCTGGGCCTGCCAATGATGGCGATGCACAATTCCTCGCGCCACGAAACCGCATTCACAACTTCGATCGAGGCCCGTGAGGGTGTCACCACCGGAATTTCGGCTGCTGACCGTGCTCTGACGGTGGCTACAGCGATCAACCCTGATCAGGGTGCTGCTGATATTGCGACCCCAGGCCATGTGTTCCCACTGCGCGCGCGCAACGGCGGTGTGCTGGTGCGGGCAGGCCATACCGAGGCTGGCTGTGACGTGGCGCGTCTGGCAGGCTGTTACCCCTCGTCAGTGATCTGTGAGATCATGAACGAAGACGGCTCCATGGCGCGACTGCCGGATCTGCTGGATTATGCCAAGACCCACGAGTTGAAGATCGGCACCATTTCCGACCTGATCAGCTATCGTTCGCGCAATGACAATCTGGTGGTAGAAACCTCGCGCGAAACTGTGACCTCTGAATTTGGCGGTGACTGGGATATGCGTCTGTTCACCGACCAGACCCACGGCATTGAACATGTTGTGTTGATCAAGGGCGATATCACGACGCCTGAGCCCGTTTTGTGCCGTACTCATGCCCTGCACGAAGCATCCGATGTGCTGGGGCTTGGTCCCAAACCAACCAGTGAATTGCCCAAGGCGATGCAACTGATTGCGGAAGAGGGGCGTGGCGTGGTTTGTCTGTTCCGGCAGCCTCGGAATTCGCTGTATGCGGTCGAGGACGAAGGTCCGCGCACCATCAAACAAACCGGCCTTGGCGCTCAGATTCTGTCCAAGTTGGGCGTCAACGAACTGGTGCTGTTAACCGATTCTCCCGAAACGCGCTATCTGGGTCTGGACGCCTATGGTCTGTCCATCACCGGCACACGCCCAATCCTGTCGGAGGCCTGATATGGCTGGTCACGAGCAACATTACATCATGCCACGCGCGCAGTTCGACAAACCGGTCAAAGTGCTGATCGTGGTGTCGCCTTATTACAAAGACATCGCCGACAACATGGTTGCCGGCGCTGTTGCCGAGATCGAAGCCGCGGGTGGGACTTACGATGTTATCCAAGTCCCCGGTGCGCTGGAAATCCCTACAGCCATTGGTATTTCCGATCGTGCGTCCAATTTTGACGGCTACGTTGCGCTGGGCTGTGTGATCCGCGGCGAGACCACTCATTACGACACAGTCTGCAACGACAGCAGCCGCGCTATTCAATTACTTGGCCTTCAGGGCTTGTGCATTGGCAATGGGATCCTGACGGTCGAAAATCGCACTCAGGCCGAAGTGCGCGCCGATCCCAAGGATCAAAACAAAGGCGGCGGAGCTGCTGCGGCGGCCTTGCATCTGATCGCCTTGGGGCGTAAGTGGGGCGCCCAGACCAAGGGCGTTGGCTTCAAGGCCCGCTCGGACGCCATTATATTGGCCGAAACCAGCAACGGACCCAAAAACGCATGAGCACGGACAGCCAAGGTGGAGCCCTGAACAAGGGACTTCAGAAACGTCAGATGAAATCAGCAGCGCGGCTTTATGCGGTGCAGGCTTTGTTCCAGATGGAACACAGTGATCAGACATTTGACGCGGTGATTGTCGAGTTTCTCGATCACCGTTTTGGGGCTAGCTACGACGGTGCAGAAATGGCCGAAGGCAATGCCAAGCTGTTTCGCAAGCTGGTCGAGGATGCCGTCAATCATCAGGCGGTTATCGACCAGATGACCGACCGCGCGCTGGTGGCCAAATGGCCAATCGCCCGGATCGACCCAACCCTGCGCGGTTTGTTCCGCGCTGCTGGTGCAGAGCTGACCCAGGCGGACACTCCGCCCAAAGTGGTGATCAACGAATATGTCGATGTGGCACGGGCGTTTTTCCCGGATGGCAAAGAGACAAAGTTTGTTAACGCTGTACTGGATCACATGGCGCATGAGGCCAAACCCGAAACGTTCTAACGCTCGGTGAACTCTTGGAAATAGCGTCTTCGCGTCATCTATTGATGCAGGCCTTTCGGTATTCGAAAGGCCTGTTTTGTTTGATATCTGGTTTGGGGTCAGGGCCGGCAAGCGGGCTGAAAATTCAAGACAATTTCTTTATGAGATCTCGTCGAAAGCCTTAGTCTTTGAGTTGCGCGGTCAGAGAGGTCTTAATTGCAGTCAACATATCAATTCGCGAGACTGGTTTTGTCAGCCGAATATCACCCGAGTATGGTTCGTTGTTCTGGTCAATCGCTTCGTTTTCGTAGCCAGACATGAAAACTACGGGTAGATCGGGAACAAATTCACGAACTGCACGGCTCAATGCGCGTCCCTTTAGGGTACCTGGCATCATGATATCCGTCAAAAGAAGATCGAACCGAGGATCAGCCTTAAATAGTGCAAGGGCCTCGTCACCAGTTTTGGCGGACGTCACGAGATAACCTGCTTTTTCGAGCGTCTTCACAAGTATCGACAGTACCATCTTATCATCTTCAACAACCAGTATTTTCCGTCCGTCGCCCAACAGGTTTTTTATTTGGATGGTGTCTTCCACCAGGCCTTCGTCCTCCTCTAGGTAGGCCTTGAAGTAGAGCTTGAAAACCGTTCCTACGCCTGCTTCAGAAGTGACCTGAACGGTCCCGCCCGACTGTTGCATGAACCCAAAAACCATCGACAGGCCAAGGCCTGCACCTTTGTCAGGGGGTTTGGTGGTAAAGAAGGGTTCAAAGATACGCGCTACTATTTCCGCTGGAATGCCGTGCCCGGTATCGCTGACAGCCAGCATGATGTATTGACCTGGAGCAACCTTTTTTGGGTGTGCGTCCAGAGAGGCCTCATCCAACTGTACGTTCTGAGTTTCAATGGTCAGCTTGCCGCCATCAGGCATAGCGTCTCTGGCGTTTACCAGCAGGTTCAAAAGAGCGCTTTCGGTCGAACTAACATCAACCATGGTGGGACTTAACTCTTCCGACAGTGATGTTTCGATTTCGATATTCGATGGTAAGGTGCGCCCAGCCCAATTGCGGGTCTCCTCCACCAACTTGTTGAGATCAATCACACTGGGATCCAGGCTTGCCTTGCTTGCAAAGGCCAACATGCTACGTGTCAAATCGGCCCCGCGCTGAGCTGCGGTAAGGCAATTATCTATCAGGGACAGATGGCCTTCATTGGTTTCTTCTTCGCGTAACATCTCTAGGCTGAACATGATTGCCGCCAATAGATTGTTAAAATCGTGCGCCATACCACCCGTTAGCTGACCAATGCTGTCAAGCTTCTGGGCGCGGTCAGCTATTTTCCTTTGGGCCTCCAGCTGCTCTTGTGCCTGGACTTCTTTGGTTACATCGAGAACAAACCCGTCTGTATAGGTGTATCCATCTTTGTGTTTGTACGCTTTTGTATTGGTCTCTAACCATTTTTGTTCGCCTGCAAACGTGGTGATCCTGAAGCGAAATGAATAGGCTTCAAAATTCTCCAGCGCTTTGCGTACTTTCTTGGAGAAATCTTTTATATCGTCAGTGTTCACCATGGGTTCTGTAAGGCCCCTGATGTCGCACATGTCTTTTGCTGAGACTCCCCAAATCTCTGCAGTCTGCGGGCTTGCGTAGACAACTTTTGGGAAATTGGTGTCGTGGTAAGGAAATTCTGAACCATCAAACCTGCGGCTAATTACAGCGCCGGGTAAATTGGAAATAATCCGCTCTAGACGATCTTCAGCTTCAGCTCGTTCTCTCTCGGCCTGACGTCGTCTGGTAATATCGCGAACCACCAGAACCATTTCGCCGGATCCAGAGAGAGGGCAAAGATGTGCCTCGCGATCCCGCCTCTTTCCCTCCAGATCTATGTGGTATTCCCAGGTCACAACATCCTGCGCGTCATGTTGCTTACGCATGTGTTCTTTGAACAGGGCGGATGGCGCAGGCGGTAGGATATCGGAGACGTTACTGCCAATGTAAGCAACAGGGTCATCGATAAGGCTAACCCCCGGGCGAACTCGATAGCTCAGAATAGTTCCCTGTTGGTCGATGAGAAAATAGTTGTCAGGCAGCGCGGCAAATAGAGCGGACAGCTGCACGGTGCGCTGGTCCTTATCCGAGCCGTTGAAGTCAGGTTTATTGTTGGCCTTCTTTACCATTCCACACCTCAAATACCTGCCATCGGACAAGCAATCAGATTGGCAGCACCCTAAATGAAGCTATCCTTTTCATCTCTTTCTTCCTGCACGCACAAATGAAGCTCTCCAATATATGTTAACCCGTATTGCCCAAGGTCAAGTTCAGCACGCGTGTAGATGGGGCATGGTGTCCGGGGCGGAACGGCTGCAGGCAGTAACATGATGCCGTTCGCCATGAGACGAAGGGGAGAGCTGTGTTTTGCGACAATTGCCGAGATGGGTCTGCAGATCTATGAGAGAACTCTACTGGTGATCCTTCAGCAGTTTATTAAGCGTTTCACGGGTGTGGTCATCAAGCTGATCTAAATTTACAGTCATGCGCCGACCATCCGCCGTGGTTTCGCTAAGCGGTGCGCGGTTGCGACCGGGGTCCACTACATAGGGAATGACCTCGCGGGCTATGCCCTTGAACCGCATCGGGGGCAACTGGCGGGCACTGACGATGTCACGGACATGGGCGTAGGTCTCGTAACTCATGACGATGCCCCCTGGCTCAGCCGAGGCTTCTAGCCGCGCTGCGAGGTTCGCTTCTGCACCTATGATGGTGTAATCCATCCGGGCTTCTGAGCCAAAGTTACCGACGTTGCAGTAGCCGGTATTGATACCAATGCGGGCACGAAATGGATGTTCGATGCCCTGCGCCCGCCATTGGCCCGCCAATTCACCCAAACGCTCTTGCATTTCCTGTGCCATACGCAGGCAGGCGCGAGCGTCTTCAGATGTGCCTTTTGTTTCGGGATCTCCAAAAAAGGCGACAATGGCATCGCCGATGAACTTGTCGATAGTTGCGCCATGTTTCTCGGCAATCGCTGACATTTCGCTGAAATACTCGTTCAGCAATGCCGTCAGCTCTTCTGGCTGCAGGGTTTCTGTCGTCTGGGTGAAATCCTTGATGTCCGAGAAAAACACAGTCAGCTTTTTGCGTTCAGTGGAGATCGACGCATCACTCTCGCCGGAAAAGATGGAGCGATAGACCTGTGGTGAAAGATAGCGCGAGATCTTCATCGAAATGCCGGCCAGAAACTCGTTGTTCTGCGCCAGCTCTTCACTTTGCGACTTAAACTTGGCGGCCAGACGCAATTGATATCGGGAGAACAGGATGCCAAAGGTTCCTGCCGCGATCATGTAGAGCAATAGATACTTTAGGGCTAAAAGGTTCGACGCAATGGGTTGGCGAACGGTGAAAGACTGCATGCCCAGAATGTCACTTTGCTGCAGGTCAGACGAGGCTGCGCCTGGGCTTTCTGACTCACAATCGGCGCAGTTTTCAACTATAACAACAGGGGTAACCATGGATACGGCGTGATCCCATGGACTATCGTCGGCCTTGAAGAAAATGTGATCATCGGGAAAGCCATTGCGGAACCTGTCCAGGGCTCTTTTTTCGGCTTCGGATAATTCGGAAGGCGCGTGATCGGCATAAGGCGTATCCGTGAGAAAGCGATATTCGAAATTGAAGCCTTGGTGGTCCTGATCCGAGTTGATCATTTCGCCCAGCTCAATCGAAAGAGAGTCCAGATGTGGAATGGACCCTTCGTCTTCGTGGTGATCATGTTTGGCTACGGTTGGTGAATCCGAAGCCAATTGGTCGATGACATTGTGTGTGTAGTAGACGCGTAGGTTGTCCATGACAGAGTGAAGCGCGGCGGTCTGACGACGGATACTTTGATCTGTTATCGCCATAACATCGAGCCAGACAGCAAGCGGAAGAGCAAAAACGGCCGCCGTGACCAAGGCCGAAACGAGATGAGGATACTTGAGAAGCAACTTGCTAATGCGTTTCACTGACTGTCCCTCTTTTGGTGCGCCTGCGGCACTTGGTCAGAGTATAACGAGTGGAGCGACAAAATCCGCCGAAATTTTCTTATTTGGCTAGACCTTGGTCTGCAGAGTGCTAACCTCTAATCTGCTAAACGGAGACACATAAATGCCTAAGCTGATCACGCTCTATATTCGCAATGTGGCCATTGGGTTTGCCATCGCGGCGGCCTTTGTTGGGATGCTGTTGTGGTTCAATGTGATGAACCTGTGGCATCTGGTATCTACCAGTGATGCGGGGCTGCTGGCGGTGTTTATCCTGTGGTTCATGAATGGAATTGTGTTTGCCGGTGTGCAGTTTGGCTGGGCGGTGATGGCACTGGCTGAAAAGGACAGTGGCCCTCGTGGTGGTACACCTGCTGCGCATGAATTTCTGGCCATTCCGGTGCCTGTTAAATCCTCTGACCGAAAGCCGCAGCATTTTCGCAACCGCTAATTCGGTCGCTGCACAAGCTCAAGACCACCTGACCCGATTGAGCCTATGCTCAGGCCGTTGAGACGCTATGCGGCTTTGTTTCTGACCTGTTTTTTTTGGGGGGGGCTGATCCCCATAGTCGTTGCAAGAAGTGCCGCTTCAGTTGTGGTCAGCATCAGGCGAGAGCTGTGCATCTTCTGTGTAGCCGGGACAATCTGAGCGATTTCCTCCCTTGCCTGAAGGCCAATCAATCCTTTGGCCACGTCACCAAGATACAGGCTCTCAGTCGAAAGACCGTCTGCAAGTAAAACGTCGTGCTGCGCCAATAGAATATGGTAGTACGTCACCGATTTTCGGTTTTCGATGTGGATTTTCGTATTGTTTATTAGTGATTTGGCCGGAACCCAGACCTCATTTTCGCCAAAATGCAGATCGGCTTGTTTTGAGCTGAGCATTATTCTGTGCTGTTGGGAAACGACCAGGGTTTGTTCGTTGTCGAGCAGACCTGGATTGATCACAACGGGCGCTGACTTTCCTACGCCCAGAATGGTCCGCTTACCCATCCACAGTATCTTTTGCGGACCATTGTCCAGCGTTGTGACCATGTGCCCGGGCCGCAGATCATCCACGCGCGCTGATCCGCCCGGCGTTTTGAGACATGTACCGGCTGCAAAGCATGGATATAGGTAGCTATCGGAATCTTGTTCAGATGTATAAAAACCGGGCGGGTTCGAAGCGCCGCCATTGTCCCAGAACCATTGCTCCAGATCAAAATTCGGCGTCCACATCATCTGATACAGCTCGCCAGTGTTCGAGTTGATTCCTTCGAATACAATCGCGCCTTGTTCAGTCCCGAGATAATCACTCCGAATGATCATGGCATCTTCCATCGTGCCGCCACCGTGACCACCCCAAGTCAGGTCATAAGTCTCGCCCACTTCGAACAGGGCTGGATTGTCGTCCCCCATGTTTGACGTGATTGTTAGATCGGATGTTGAATTCGGAGGATAGTCAAAGGTGCTATAATAGGAATCAAAATTGACATTCGTTCCACTTGATGCGGCGAATTCATAGTCAGGTGGTGTGAAAGTAAAAATTGACATTTGGTTATCTCCTGAGAGGCCAAAGTGTCTGATTTACATTTCGATTCCGTGAATTTTTATTGTGTTTTTTTGATACATCTTCACAATCAATAAGCACCAAGAAAGTGCTCGTGAATTGGTGTAGGTGTGGCGGGACCACCAGAGTTCAACCGTCAGACATTTGATTCCCGAGGACCTGTATGTACAGGTGGGCGCCAGGTAATTAGACCAGGATCCAAACAGAGCCAGCTCCCTTGGAAATGCTTAAGGCCACTGGAATGCTTGCCTGTCACGAGAGGGGCAGAACCCGCCACGCCCCTATTTAGGCGCTGACGGGAGCTACGACAAGGGGTCAGGCGGTAACTTCGTGGATCGAGGCCCGCATCCGGCTGATATGATCGTCCCAGCCTTTATCCAGGGCCAGCATCAGATCAAAGGCTTCGGCCTGTTGTGGTAGGCCGCTGTGCTCCAGCGCCAGCCGGGTGCCGCCAGCCACTGGGGTCAGTGTCCATTTCACCAGGCTAACCGCGTCGCCCATCGGTTTGACGGTGAACGAATACTCCAGATATTCCGGCGGATGGGCCACCAGAACTTCACCCCAGATCAGTTTGTCGCCGCTTTCAGTGCCATACATCGACAGCGGTTCACCCTGCTTCAGCGGGACTTTGGGGGCGTGGAACCAAAGCGCCAGTTTGTCTGGATCCGTCAGGTATTCCCAGACAACTGTTGGTTCAGCTTTCAGGTAAATGGATTTGTTCAAGGTCAGGTCAGTCATTGTATGTCCTTTTCAATAAGCGTTTTCAGGGCGCCAAGACGGTCATCCCAGAAGGTGTCAAAGTAGTTCAGCCAGTCAAAAACCGGCGCCATGCCGTCAGGGTTCAGTGAGTTGATCCGCTCGCGTCCATTGGCCTGGATGCGGATCAGGTTGCCCTCGTGCAGGATGGTCAGGTGCTTTTTGACCGCAGGGCGGGTGATGTCGAATTGCTCGGACACCTCGCCGATGGTCATGTCGCGGGTTGCTAAGAGTTGCAGGATATCGCGGCGGGTTGGGTCGGCCAGAGCCCGGAAGGTAAGTTGGGACATGTCAGTCTCTCGCGTTGATATGAAACCATTTGGTGTCTCTTTTGTATGATACCAAATGGTATCACGTCAAGCGCGATCAGCTATTGCCTTTTGTTCATGAAATGTTCACATTACCAATCATGACCGCAGATCTGCAGCCCGGACAAAAACTAGCACGAGGCGTGGCGCGCTATCTGCTGAGCTTGGGCTATGTTTCGGTTGAGGAATTTGTCCCAGCAAGAGGGTTGCGGGTGGATGTGATGGCGCTGGGTCCAAAGGGGGAGATCTGGGTGATCGAATGCAAATCCAGCCGTGCGGATTTTCAGTCCGACAGCAAATGGCAGGGATATCTGGAGTGGTGTGACCGGTACTTTTGGGCAGTGGATACGGAGTTTCCAACCGATCTGTTACCTGAGGGTACTGGGCTGATTATCGCGGATGCCTATGATGCCGAGGTGATCCGTATGGCCCCAGAAGACAAGCTCGCAGCAGCACGGCGCAAAAAGCTGACGTTGAAAATTGCCCGTGATGCCGCCCGGCGATTGCACTGCCTGCGTGATCCTCGCCCCGGTCAGGACAGTGGGTTGATCATGCGCGGAAATGATGGGGCCTAACAGGGCGCTCTCCGGGCATCTGACTATGATCACCAGATGCCCGAATGTGTTCTTAGTTGCTTATTAGGGCGTCAGGCGGCCTCTGCGTTGACCATTGGAGGAAACTGTTCCAACTGAAAACGTCCCATCAGTTCGGACAGTTTCACGGCGTCCGAATGCAACAAATGACCTGCGGCGGTAGCTTCTTCCACCATGGCGGCGTTTTGTTGGGTCACCTGATCCAGCTGGGATACACCAGTGTTGATTTCCCCCAACCCGGTTGATTGCTCAACGGCGCCTTCGGCGATGTTGGAAATCAACTGCGAAATATGGTTGACCCGTTGCACAATGTTGCTGATGGAGTCACCAGCTTTGCCAACAAGACCAACCCCGTGATCTACCTGTTGCGAACTTTCGGTGATCAGCGTTTTGATCTCGGTCGCAGCGTCTGCTGAGCGCTGCGCAAGCCCTCTGACCTCGGACGCAACCACGGCAAATCCCTTGCCTGCATCGCCAGCACGGGCCGCTTCGACCCCGGCATTCAGGGCCAGCAGGTTGGTCTGAAATGCGATGTCATCGATGACGCTGATAATCTGAGCAATCTGGGCGGATGACGCCTCTATGGCAGTCATTGCAGAGACGGCTTCTTTTACGATCTTGCCGCTGCTTTCTGCCTCAGTACGTGCTTCACCCATCGTGTTTTCAACGTTGCGCGCACCTTCGGCTGCTGATGTGACCGAGACTGTCAGTTCTTCCAGCGCGGCGGCGGTTTCTTCCAGAGTTGCAGCCTGGCTTTCCGTGCGGGTGGACAGGTCATCAGAGGCGCGGCTTATTTCCATAGCACCGTTGTTGATGCTGTTGGTCGATTCCATAACTTGTTCAATGGTCTCTTTTAGAGTGCCCAGAGTGGTGTTGAAATTCTCTCGCAGCTGGTCATATTCTGCGGGGAAACTCTCTTCGATGGTGCAGTCTAACCGCCCGCTTGCCATTTCGCCTAGGTGTTCACCAACAACAGCAACAACATGTTCCGCGTCTTTCTGGCTCTGGGTCGCCATGGCTTGAGCTTGTTCAGCAGCGACGGCCTGTTCACGCGCGGTGTCTTGTTGGCGTTTCAGTTCTGCGTCGGCTGCATTGCTTTTCAGCATGCTGATCAAAAGCACCCCGGATTCCAAAAGAACGATGACCGCGTGCAGGACTGTCCGCTCGAGGTTCTGCATCATGTTACCACTGGGGTAGACCAGTTTGGGCAGAAGCACGCTGAATGAAATATGGTGCAAAGCAACCAATACCGTTGCAAAAATCAAGGCACGCGGATTGGAGAGCGTGGACACGATTGCCAGTGTGGCAAAGAAGAGCATATGTGCATCAAGCTGCCAAGCATGGCCGCTCAGCGATGCGGTAAACAGGATACCGTGTCCGACGAAACAGAAACTCAACACGTAGTCTCGGGTCGAATGAGGCATCATCTTTGAAGCATAGGCCAAGCCACCAAGTGTCAGGCTTAGGACAGCAAACAACATCCAGTTTGCAGAGCCATTCAGGTAGAACGCTGCAAGAGCAGGGGCAGGCATCATCAACCAACTTGAAATTTGTTGAATTCTGCGTTCGCTTGCAAGGTGGGGTGTTGGGGTGTCCTGATTTCCCGTTGCGGGAGTCAAATTGAACATAGTTCTAAAACCTTTTTTCCATCGATGACCAGCCAAGCTCCGTTTGAGTAAAGGCGGTCGACACTTTGAGCGTTGTCTAACGCAACAAGGATTCCGAGAGGTGCGCGCGCTGGCGCAATTTCCTGCAAACCCGCCTGAGCGGCGATCTGTGCAGCATTTCCGCCCCAGGGCGCGGCAATCACCAAGGCAATGTCACCCGCTTGAGGCCTTCCCTGAGAGAGCAGCGCCAAAATTGGTGAGCTGATCACAAGAGCCGCCGCGGCTGTGATTAGAATGGCATTTGACATTGCGTTCCCTTCAAAATGGAGCCTTGCAGGGAAAACGTTTTGAAATCGTTTAGAACGGTGACAAACTTCGGTCGTTAATTTGTTAAAGTTTTAAAAGGCAAGACAATCAGAGTTTTGCCTAACTCGTGGCCAGAATTTGTGGGTTCTTTGCAGTAACAACCCTGTTGGCTATAGCTGTCATTGGCCTCAACGTTGATGTGGAATTCACAGACGTTGAAACCGCAATTCGGCAAAAGCTATAGGGGCAGGTAAACAGTTTTGGTTTGTCTTTAGACGAACTGCCATGCAATCGAAATGCCCACAAGCCAGGGCAAAGGGATCTGGGGACTGGCCACATCCTATTCGGGCCGAAACCCGATAGAGTGGTGATCCGGATGTTGGCTTTAGCCTTTGACCTGACGGGCGGCTTGTGCAGCAGCGCGGATCTCTTCGGCGATTTCGTCAGCTTCGTCGGGATCGAAATCCATTGGAATCTCTACCCCACCGGCCTCGATAAAAATGCGCACCATACCGGCATCGGTTGGGCCAATTTGCATATTTGCCTCGATGTCACGTTCGCTGTTGATACCCATTTTGCACTCCTGAGGTCACTGGTGGCTGATTGCAGGTGCTACCGCGCGCACCATTGAAAGACAAGCATGCTTCGGTGTTTGATAGCATATGGTTGATGTGAGTTTACGCCGATTCGTTGCTGGCGATTTGCACTGGCTGGCCGCGCGCCACCAGGATCTATATGCGCGCGAGGAAGGGTTTGATGCCAGCTATGGCGAGCTTATAGCTGGGGTTCTGCATCATTTTTGCAGCGCGCATGACCCACTATGCGAAAAAGGGTGGGTTGCCACCAAAGGTTCACAAAGGATCGGCAGCATCTTTTGTATCAGAGAAACCGGAGAGGTTGCCCGTTTGCGGTTGTTCCTACTTACCCCTGAGGCCCGTGGTCAAGGATTGGGGCAACGCTTGTTGCGCGACTGTATGGGGTTTTCGCGACAAGCGGGGTATCGCGAGATGGTACTGCGGACGCACAAAAGCCGTCGCAGCTCTGGGTCATTGTACCGGGCATTCGGTTGGCAAAAGACCGAAACCAAACCCGTGTTTTCTTTCGGAGTAAATTTGATTGAACAAACTTGGCGTGTTATGCTTTAAGCCCCTTGCATTTGCCTGGGGGGTTGGCTAAATCGCCCTCAGTGCCGCCTTAGCTCAGTAGGTTAGAGCGCCTGATTGTGGATCAGGAGGTCCCCCGTTCGAGCCGGGGAGGTGGTACCACTTCACTTAAGAAGTTTCAGAAAATGAGCCAGCCAGTACGTTTACTGCGCGAGATCAGTTTCCTGTGGTTGTCGTTGTTGTGCTGCTACTGCTGCCGGCGACAACGACCAGAGTTGTCACGACTGCTACTAGCCCGACCTCTACAGCAGGGGTCAGCCCGGTTCCCTGTAACTCGTTTGGGAGCGATTCATTGGTGACGTTTTGCCGACATGTCACCTGTAATAGTCCACCGGGAATATACTGGGCAGATACGGGTGTTCCAGCGCCGCAGGCTAAACGAGATTTGGCTTCGTTCAACGCCTGATCCAACCCCTGTGCATTGACTGTTTGAGCTGTTGCCATTACGGCTGCGCCAATCACAATAGCATTAATATATTCCTTTAACATAATTCTCACCCCTCATTGGCGGTTATTAGGTTATGATAGCCGGGAAACTGCATTGTGGTAATCACCGTTATTTGTGTTGTTCTCCAACTTTCGCTTTGTTGCCGTTTGTTTCACGGGAATGGATCCATTTTGATCGAGGCGACGTTGGTTTGTTGTTGGCGTAATGAGGAGTTTGGGTCATGTCGAAACGTTTTCATTTGGTTGGGCTGGCACTCGCTGTCCTCTCTGTTGGTCACTTGCCAGTAGGGGTGCTGGCGCAGGGAAGTCTCAATGTTTTATATACAGTTGTGGTTCCTGCCGGAGATTTTGGCTCCATCAATTTTACCCGCGAACTCGTTTCCAGTCTGGCATCAGCCAAGGTGTTCTGCGGTGGAATAGACAAGGCGGCGTACCGGGTTGATTGCCTGGCTGAACGGCTGCAAGTTGTGTCTGAGACTATTCCCGAAGGCAGCGATTACGATGAAGTTCGTCAGGTCTTGAACGAAACATCAGCGGATTTGGCCCGGCTGGCGCGCACAAATAGGGACCCGAACCTGCCATCAGCACCGGCATCGCGTCGCACTGATTCGTCAGATCGGACGACACGGGCTCTCACGCCTGTTTCCAGTTCGGCACAAGCTGAGGTTGGGCGGCAGGCGATTGCCATTCTTGAACAGGCGCAGACACAGCTGCTGCGCAGCGCTGAAGGGTCCAACAGCCGGTCCATTCAATATGCCCAGATTTCTCAGGCTATAGATTCAACCAAAGTGCTGTTGCGATCATAATCGTATAGGCTGGTCTTATTCGATAGGCATGGTTTGACGCAGTTCACCGCTGCCGACGTCCAGAAGCAGGATTTGGTCGTTGCCACTGACAACTGCAATCCAGCCTTTGCCAAAGGTCACGGCGGTGGGGGTGGTATCCCCCTTCACACAACTGAAGTTTCAAAGATGCTACATCTGCTCATTATCGCGCCGTCAGCACATGAGGGTATGCGCTGGTTTAACTGGTCGTTGCTTCGGAATTCCAAGTTTCAGTGTGACATAGATCTAGCTGAAATCTTCGGGGATGTAGGATTTCAACAGCCTCTTGAAAATACCTCGATCTCTTAATGAGTTTGTCGATTGTTTAAGCCGCTCTCTTGCTTCGGGCGAGACTTGTCCTTTGGCGCAATGCAGCCACAGTGAGGACTGCAGGAAGGGTAAGATGCCGCCGATATCTTGTTGATCCATTTCTTCGGAGTGGAGATAGAAGAAAAGGCTGATTTCGGAACCAGCAATTGCGTCAACGCGACCAGCCTTTAATAAGCGTACGCTTTGCTCGTAGCCCGTTGTCAGCACGCGTTCGATTTTCGGGTCTGTAGAAATGGGGAATTTCCGGAAGCTCCCGCGCGGTATTGCGAGCCGCTGTCCGTGCAGGTCTTCGATTTTTGAGATGGGAAGCCCCGCTCGGGTGACAACCGTACCATCGAATTTGTCCAACACCTCAGCTATTGGAATAAAGTTCTCTTCGCTCCATGGGGTAAGAGCAATTACTGCGCAGTCGGTGACGCCATGTTCCAGATTTTTCAGAGCCCGGGCAATCGGTAGGATTTCGTCGGTGATTGAGACATTGGCCTGTTCGGCTATCATCTTGTTGATTTCGACGATCAGACCAGGGCGACCACTGGAGTCATCGCGCAAGGCATAGGGAACCAGATCCATGGTCGCAAAGTCGAGCTCCTGTGACTTTGCCGGATTACCAAGTAATGCGAAGCAAATTATGGCAAAAAAGGCTGACAGCTTCTTGGTTTTGATCATCTGCAACTCATTCATTTCGAGCTTTGTTCGTATCGAAGCTTATGGCTTCATTTGCACATGTTGTGTCCATCTGCGCGATGAATCAAGCAGTGTTCACGGTGAGGCCTAAAAGTGCAGAAAGACGCGCGCCTGTTGGGTTGCTTTAGTCGATGTCAATTGTCTGGCGAAGTTCGCCGCTGGTGGCATCCATGATCAGGATGCGATTGTCATTACTGACCACGGCGATCCAGCCGTTGCCAAAGGTCACGGCTGTAGGTGTGGTGCCATCGGGCAGGGTGATGTTTTCGGGAAGTGTCACGCCTTTATCAGACAAACGGATGACAAGCAGGCTGATAACCACTACAAGCCCGCCAATCATGACCGCGGTGAGCGTGGTCACCAGCCGCCGCAGGAATTTCAGCTGTGGTGGCTCTTGGATTTCGGGTTCGGAAGGACGTGTCATGGGCAGCCGCCAAATTGAGTTTGTCATTGCGGATAATCCGCCTAACCGGCTTGATAAGGCGCTTTCGCGAGATGTGCCAGCAGAAGCAACCCTGTCGCGCACCCGGCTGGCCCGGCTGATTGTCGCTGGTTCCGTCACTGTGGATGGCGTTGTGGTCGATGATCCCAAGGCCAAGGTGGCCGAAGACGCGGTGATTGTTGTCAGCGTCGAGGAAGCCGAAGACAGCCATATTGGTCCTGAAGATATCTCATTGGATGTTGTCTATGAAGATGATGATCTGATTGTGGTCAACAAACCGGTTGGCATGGTGGTGCACCCGGCACCGGGCACGCCGTCGGGTACCTTGGTGAATGCGTTGTTGCATCACTGTGGTGAAAACCTGTCAGGGGTAGGGGGCGTGAAACGTCCCGGTATCGTGCACCGTATCGACAAGGAAACCAGCGGGTTGCTGGTGGTGGCCAAGTCGGATGTTGCGCATCAGGGGCTGGCAAAGCAGTTCGAGAAACACACTGTTGAACGCTACTACCGGGCCATTTGTTACGGTGTGCCGGATGCCAACGATCCCCGTCTGCGCGGGATCAAAGGCACCAGTTTTGAGCCAGGCAATATTCTGAAGCTGACCACCCAGCTGGCACGACACAAGCATGACCGCCAGAAACAGGCGGTGATGTTTCAGGGCGGGCGCCATGCGGTGACGAGGGCACGGATTGTTGAACCCTTTGGCAACCCGGGCGTCGTAGCCTTAGTTGAATGTTGGTTGGAAACGGGTCGTACTCATCAGATCCGCGTGCATATGGCCCATGCAGGCCACGGGCTGGTGGGCGATCCGACCTATGGTGGTAAACGCAAGCTGGCAGCCAAGTCACTGGCCCCGGCGGCACACGACGCATTGCGGGCATTTCCACGTCAGGCATTGCATGCAGCGGTATTGGGGTTTGTGCATCCGGTTACCGGTGAGGAAATGCGGTTTGAAGCGCCAATGCCGGAAGACATGGAAGCGCTGATGGTGAAACTGCGGCTGTCGGCTGGGGCTTGATTTCAGAACCTCGCGGCTAAAATGAACCGCTTCGGGCAGAGCCTGAAGCGGGGATGAGGGTGAGCATCCTGTAAACTATGGCGGTTAGGCTTGGGGAGCCTCGTCGACATTGACGATGTTGGTTACAGTCTCGCGAAAATAGTCAACTTGGCCGTTGCTCTCGTGAGACAAGATAAGGGTCACACTCGTGCAGATACGCCCGCGCACCCCGTAAAAGAACTTTTGCTCAAAGGTGGTGAACATCCAGCCGTCTTGCGGCAGCGCCTGGGTTGTGATTGCCAATGCTTCGGTGCCTTTTGGAAAAATGTCAGAGGCCAAACGGGTGAGAATTTGGCCAATGTCTTTCATACCTTTGCCGACTTGCCAGCTCGCGTCTGATTCATCGCGAAAGTGGTCGATGCGAAAGTCGATGTCAGGCGCCATATAGCTGATCAGTGTAGGGTCGTTGGCGACAAACTTGCGCAGTAAACTTTCAATGGCGCTGGTAGGGGATTGGTTCGGGAGCATTGAGACATTCCTTTGGTTGTACTTGGAGTAATCAAAGAAGTGGCAGAACTTTCAGATATAAGATATTCTGGCATCAACTATAGGCAGCATAGGCATTGGCTATGTTGGAATTGACACCGTTGAAGTATTTTCTGAGCGCTTTTGAAACCGGTTCGTTCAGCCATGCGGCCAAGGCAAATGGAGTGAGCCAGCCGACGATCTCGGCTGCGATCCAAAAGCTGGAGGTGCTGGTCGGGGGCAGTTTGTTCCATCGTCATCGACGCGGGTTGACTGCGACCCCACTGGGCGATCGGCTTTATGCCGAAGTGTCAGGAAGCGTTGCCCAACTCAGCGGGGTGGTACATCGACTACAGCCAGAGACCCGCCGCGATCTGCGGATATATTGCCACCCGGATGTGCTGATTACCCCGTTTGCAGCAGGGATAAACTTGCTGAAGCGGGCCCACCCAGAGCTGTTCCTTGGCTTTACGCCGCATGTTGACGAGGCTGATTTGGCGTTTGTTTGTGATGGATGTGCTCCGGAGAGCCATACGTTTCAGCCGCTGCGCCGTGATCCCTATGGGGTCGCACTGAATCGGCAGCATCCGCTTGTTGACGGGGAGAGCGTCGATCTTGCCGAATTGGCAGGGGAGGCGCGGATCCACCGCCCGTATTGTCCCAATGCCGACAGGTTGCCGAGCGAGCCCGAGCTGCCTCCCTTGCCGCTGGCCCAAGCGGTTCATGATCAACAGGTCCTGGACCTTGTGGCGGCGGGGCTTGGCATTGCCTTTGTACCGATGTCGCACGACGGTGCACATGCACATGTCGTTCTGCGACCCTTGCGCAATGCACCGCAGGTCTTTCGAACACTTGGGATATCCGCCCGAAAGACCGTATTTGCGCGCGACTGCGCACAGTTCTTGATTGAAGTAATGCAGTAGCCTGAGAGCAGAGCATGATCTGGCAACTATTTGCACATCCCTGTGAAGCAGGTCACAGACGGTGTTTCCCGTGATAGGGTATCAGAAAGTAACAGCACCCCTTGAAAGGGACACAATGCTGACCCATATGCTGACATGTTAAGTCCTTATACATTAGGGAGAGGCACACCAAATGGCGAACTATAAGAACCTACCGGCCCCAACACCCGAAGGCGGTCTAAACCGCTACATGCAGGAAATTCGTAAGTTTCCGCTGCTGGAGCCAGAAGAAGAATACATGCTGGCCAAGGCCTGGGTGGAAAAGGAAGACAGCGGTGCGGCGCACCGCATGGTCACCTCGCACCTGCGGTTGGCGGCAAAAATTGCTATGGGATATCGTGGCTATGGGTTGCCCCAGGCCGAAGTGATTTCAGAGGCCAACGTTGGACTAATGCAGGCTGTTAAGCGGTTTGACCCGGAAAAGGGTTTCCGTCTGGCGACCTATGCAATGTGGTGGATCCGTGCCTCGATCCAGGAATACGTCCTGCGCTCGTGGTCGATGGTGAAACTGGGCACAACCTCGGCGCAGAAGAAGCTGTTCTTTAACCTGCGTAAAGCCAAGGCCCGTATTGGTGCGTTGGAAGATGGCGATATGCGCCCCGAGAACGTCAAGCGGATCGCCACTGATCTGGGTGTGACCGAGGCTGAGGTGATCTCGATGAACCGGCGGATGTCGGGTGGGGATGCGTCGTTGAATGCCACGGTTGGGTCCGAAGGCGAAGGCACCATGCAGTGGCAGGATTGGCTGGAAGACGAAGACGCTGATCAGGCTGGCGACTATGAGGCACGCGACGAGCTGGAGGCACGGCGTGAGCTGCTGGCAGCAGCGATGGATGTGCTGAACGACCGTGAGAAGGATATTCTGACCCAGCGGCGGTTGGCTGAAAAAGCCAAGACGTTGGAAGAGCTGAGCGGGCAATATGATGTTAGCCGCGAGCGGATCCGTCAGATTGAGGTGCGCGCTTTTGAGAAGCTGCAAACCAAGATGCGTGAATTGGCGCAGGCCAAAGGTATGTTGGCCACAGCCTGATCCGGGTGCATCGATGTTGGATAGAAAAGGGCGGTGCAATAGCATCGCCCTTTTTCATGCCCGTTCTCAATTCTAAACCTGAGATCGTCTAAACGCACCGGACAGAAAAGCACGAAGGCTGGCGGGGTAGCTGGCTATTGTGCGAAAGATCACCGGCTGGCGAGGGTCATATGCCCTGGCTGGCGTGGCTGGCTGAAATCATCATGTAAGAGTGGGTATCTGGCTGTCTGGCTGGCCCAAAAGGCTGGCTGGAGGAGCTGGAGGCCGGATGATTCTGGCTTGCTGTGTGTTCTGTCTTCTTGGTAACTGCGTGGTGGAGGGGCGTCAATAAAAAACCTTACAAATCAAATAGTTGACTGTAATTGTCAGGAATTGATTTCGGACGAGAACCTATGTCGATTATTCCAGTCGCGCCCTCAGCACGCGCAGCATGTTCTCGCCAGCAACTTTGCGGATCTGACCCTCGGTTAGTCCGGCGTCCATCATCGCCTGAGTCAGGGCCGCCAGTTCCGAGGTGTCAAACGAAACCTGCACTGACCCGTCAAAATCCGATCCTAGCGAGACCGCATCTTCACCCACCACTTCGATGGCGGTTTTGATCGTTTTGGCCACTCCGGCCGGGCTGTCGTCGCAGGTCACATCCGCCCAGTAGCCAATACCAATCACACCACCTGTGGCGGCGATCTCTTGCATCAGGTCATCTGGGAAATTGCGCTTTACCTCGCAGTTTTTGTAAATTCCCGTATGTGACACAACCAATGGAATATCCGTCATCCTCAGCACATCCCGTGCCACCTGTGGGCTGGAATGGGCGACATCCAGGATCAGCCCACGATCCACCACAGCCTGCACCACTTTGCGGCCAAAATCAGTCAACCCGGCATTGCCACTGCCATGCAAGGAGCCCCCCAGTTCATTGTCAAAGAAATGCTGTAGTGCGAGCATCCGGTACCCGGCGTCCTGTAGCCCCTGTAGATTGCTCAGGTCACCTTCTAGCGGATGGGCGCCTTCGATCCCTAGAAGGCCGCCAACAACTGGCACGCCAGCCAGTTTCAAGGCCATGAGAGCGTCAAGGTCTGCTTCTGTTCGAATGATCCGCAACCGACCCTCTGAACGGGCCTGTACACTGTGCAGTTTTTCGGCCTGATACAGGGCGCGCTGGTATAGCGATCCCCAGGTGCGTGGTGGCCACATCTGCACCAGGGCCAGAAGGGTGATATTGTCCATCGCATCTGTATCGTTGTGATCATAGTTCTGACCTGCCGGGGATTTGGTCACAGCGGTGAACATTTGCAGCGCGACGTTGCCTTCGATCAGGCGCGGGATGTCTACATGGCCCCGGTCGCCCCGTTTGCTCAGATCGCGGTTCCACAGCAAAGGGTCGGCATGCCAATCGCCGATGATAAGATCGTTGTGCAGCTTTGCCGCCTCGGGTGAGATTGGGTAGGGGGAGTGTTCAGCCACCAAATTGCGGCTTTCTTCCAAATAGCCTGGCAGGAAGATCAAACCGGCGATCACAGAAATGGCGGCGAGGATCAGCAACCGGCCCAGCCATTTTCCAAATTTGCGCATCAAAAACACCTGTACTGTCGTTTTTTGTTCAGCCTAAGGCAGTGAAGAAGCGGCGCAAAGCAAAACATCAGGTCAAGATCCCTTGCTGCCGACCACAACCAAGGTAAGCTGGCGGTTCAATCAGGAGGAACATGATGCAAAGACCGGTCAGGTGGGGAATTTTAGGGGCGGCTAAGTTTGCGCGTCAATATATGGCACCTGCGATTCACGCGGCCGAAGGGGCGCAATTGGTGGCATTGGCAACCTCTAGCCCTGAAAAAGCAGAGCCATTCCAGGCGTTCTGCCCGGACCTCAATGTTTATGATGACTATGATGCGCTTTTGGCAGATCCTCGCATCGATGCGGTTTACGTACCGCTGCCCAATCATCTGCATGTCGAGTGGAGCCTGAAGGCGATGGCCGCAGGCAAACACTTGTTGTGCGAGAAACCGATGACCATGCGGGCAGCTGAGTTCGATCAGTTGATTGCCAAGCGTGACGAGACCGGTGTGCTGGCGGCCGAAGCTTACATGATCGTGCATCATCCGCAGTGGCAGATGGTGAGGCGGTTGATTGACGAGGGTGCCATTGGCAAGCTGGCGCATGTCAGCGGTAAGTTTTCCTACGATAACCGCACGGATATGGGCAACATCCGCAACAAAGCCGAGACTGGCGGCGGAGGATTGCGTGACATCGGTGTCTATGTTTTCGGCGGAGCTCGCTATGCCACAGGTCAGGAACCTGACGAGATCTCGGCCCGTATCCGTTGGGAAAATGGTGTCGACACACTGACAGAAGTGCAGGCGCAGTTTCCCGGTTTTTCCTATTCCGCCTATGTCAGCATTCGCATGCACCCCTATCAAGAGATGGTGTTCCACGGCGAAACTGGTGTGATTAGGCTAACGGCACCGTTTAATGCGCGGGTCTTTGGCGAGGCACGGGTAGAGCTGCATCGCGCTGGGTTAGAGGTGCAGGTGACCCGCTTTCCGGGGGATGACCATTACAAATTGCAGGTCGAAGCCTTTGGGCGCTCGGTTCGTGACGGTGTCGACTACCCGTGTCCGCTAGAATTCTCGCGCGGAACGCAGGTGATGATTGATAGGGTGTTAGAGGTGGCGACGCCTCTCTGAGCGCACGTGTGGGTATTCTGGAGGAACGGGTATGGCAGCTGGATGGGCAAAAGACGGCGCAGTCAGCGAACAGATCGAGGCGTCAATCAGTGATGAGTTGGCGTGGATGCAAACACGTAAGGTTCCGGTGGGGGACAGCCTGACCCATTGCGCTGACTGTGAGGACCCCATCCCCGAACGGCGCCGGGCTGCAATCCCCGGCGTCAAGCTGTGTGTTGAATGCCAGCAGGAACGGGATGGGGTTTACAAGGCTCGCGGTGGGTTCAACCGGCGTGGGTCTAAGGATAGCCAGTTGAAGTAGGCTGTCAGAAAGGCAGGAAATCTCTCTTCAAGCTCGCAAACACTGGATGGTCTGGAATAAACATACCGTGCTCCACTTCTCTCATGGACCCGAGTTCGCTGTGGACCGGCCGAGGCACGCCGAAGAAACCACCACGCGCAAACGCCCAGCGGAGGTAAGTTGTGAAGGGTATTTTGATGCCCTCTGCCGTTATGAGTGGGTCGAGCGACGTTGAAGGGAAATCGAATGAGACGGCTTCGGCACCGCCAATATTGGCCTTGTGTTCAAAACTGGCGGCGATCCCACCTACGTATGCCAAGCCACCACTGGACAAAATCTGAGGTTCGGCCTCTTCGTCCGTCAATGTCATAGACAGATATTCAAAACTTACAGTGAGGGGATCCCAATCGCCAAGACGAGACAGGACCGGGTCACCGGCATGCGGGTGAGGTTGGCGGTCTTGGTCATCCAGTTCTTGTTCAAGTTGGATTTGCTGTTCTGTTTTTTCCGGCGCGTAGGTTTCAACTGCAGCGCTCAAATTATTTGCAATAGAGAGCCATTCTTCCGAGCTGAAACCAGCGGATGACTTGAAACCTTCTGGGCGCGGGTTTTTCTTAAGGGCATCCAGATCTATGGCGGTTGATGGAGGAAACCGTTACACCAAATCCAAGGTGCCGACAATCTGGCCAAAGCGTTCTAATGCAAGAGGAAATGGTGAGAGATCTTTGTCAAATACGTAAAGATCACCAAAGTCGGCTTCTAGAGACGCCTTGCAAAGCGCAACCTGGTCTACCGCGCTCTGACGCGGAGAAACTGGCGGCCCATAGCGGCCAGACTCGCACTCAAACCGGTAACCTGTTTCGCGAAGGCGTTGGATTAACAGATCGGAATTATGTGCAACACGTTCGAATGTCTGCCGTAATACGTCTTCTGCATCCTCTCGATCAACGGTGAAGGAACGCTGCCAATGGCTTCCCTGCTCGAACGCAATCGATTCAGAAAAAGACGCCCAGTTCTGATCCATCTCTCGCCAGACCTCTGCATACTGCCCGGCAGCGTATTTTTTTGCAAAAGATGTCATGATGCCTATCCGTTAAGGAGAAAATGAATTGTTTTAAGCGGTCTGCGACAAGCTCATCCGCATGATGTGTTGAGGTCCTGTCAGGCCTTTGGATAGCAATTCTCCGGTGTCGACAAAGCCTGCCTTTGCATAACAGGCATAGGCTGCAGGGTTGATCATATCGACCAGCAGCGCGATTGAAGGAGCCGAAGGGTAGAGGTTTGGGAGGTAGTCACGCAAGGCACAGGCCGCAGTCCTGCCCAAACCTTTGCCTTGTTGGTTGATGTCGATCATAAAGCCGCGCAGGCCAATTTCACCATCTCGGGCAAAGTCATTTTTGACGCCGAACCCCCGGTCGATCTTGAAAAAACCTACGGTGCGATCCTCAGCAAAGATGGCGTGAAAGTCGAGATCTGTTTCCGGAGAGTTGAATGCCTGGAGGATGGTGCCCGAGTAGAGGGTCTGATCGTCCGTGACCTGAATGTGGCGCACCAGATCGAAGTCCTGTTTTGAGATTGGGCGTAGTTCAATGGGATGCATGAAATATCCGTGAAAAATAGAAGGGTATGCCTGACCTTAAGGTGGCGTAATGCGCCCTTCCATATCGACGGGAAAGTCAGGTGAGACCCGGCGATGTCGCCGGGCCAATGGGCAAGTGGAAAAACTTAGTCTTCCATCGCCTCCAGCTCATCAATGAAGCCGGAAATCATCGACAGGCCCTTGTCCCAGAACTTGGGGTCCGAGGCGTCCAGCCCAAATGGGGCCAACAGCTCTTTGTGGTGCTTAGATCCACCGGCTTTGAGCATGTCGAAATACTTGTCCTCGAAACCCTCGTCGCCCTCGGCATAGACCGAGTAGAGCGCGTTGACCAAGCCGTCGCCAAAGGCATAGGCGTAAACGTAGAAAGGCGAATGGACGAAGTGGGGGATATAGGCCCAGAAGGTTTCATAGCCTTCCATGAAGTCAAAACACTCGCCAAGGCTTTCAGCCTGAACTGACATCCACAAGGCGTTGATGTCGTCTGGGGTCAACTCACCTTCGGCGCGGGCGGCGTGTAATTTGCATTCAAAATCGTAGAACGCGATCTGGCGCACCACGGTGTTAATCATGTCCTCAACCTTACCCGCCAGCAGAATTTTGCGCTGCTCTTTGGTTTCGGCCTTGTCCAGCATCTTGCGAAAGGTGAGCATTTCACCAAAAACGCTAGCCGTTTCGGCTAGGGTCAGCGGGGTCGATGACAGCATTTCGCCCTGATCAGCGGCCAGCACCTGATGCACCCCGTGGCCGAGTTCATGCGCCAGGGTCATTACATCGCGGGGTTTGCCCAGATAGTTCAGCATCACATAGGGGTGCACGTCGGTGACGGTGGGGTGGGCAAAGGCGCCCGGGGCTTTGCCGGGTTTGACGCCTGCGTCGATCCAGCCCTTGGAAAAGAAGGGTTTGGTCAGTTCACCCATGCGAGGATCGAAGGCGGCATAGGCCTCCATGACTGTCTGTTCGGCTTCGGCCCAGCTGACGGTGCGGGTGTCTTCCATAGGCAGCGGCGCGTTGCGGTCCCAGACCTGCATGCGGTCTAAGCCCAGCCATTTGCGTTTCAGGTCGTAATAGCGGTGCGACAGCTTGGGGTAGGCGGCGACCACGGCGCTGCGCAGAGCTTCGACCACTTCGGGTTCTACATCGTTGGACAGGTGACGGCCCATTTGCGCACTGGGCATGCCGCGCCAGCGATCGATGATTTCCTTTTCCTTGGCCTGGGTGTTGTGGACGCGGGCAAAGGTCTTGATGTTGTCCTGAAACACCCTGGCCAACTCACGGCTGGCAGCTTCGCGTTTGGAGCGGTCCTGTTCTGTCAGGAAGTTCAGGGTGCCTTCGATGTTCAGCTCTTCACCGTCGATGGTAAAGGTGAGGCCGGCGATGGTTTCATCAAACAGCCGTTCCCATGCGTCGCCGACCACACCCAGATCGTGCAGGAACTTCTCCAGCTCGTCCGACAGCTGATAGGGTTTCATCGCGCGGATGCGGTCGAATACAGGTTTGTAGCGGGCCAGATCAGTGTTGGCGTCGAAATGTGCAGCAAGCACTGCGTCGTCAATGCGGTTGATTTCCAGCGTGAAGAACACCAGCGGTGTGGTGAAAACCGTGATGGACTCTTGCATGTCGGACATGAATTTGGCGCGGTCGGCATCCGTGGTCAGTTGATAATAGCGCAGCCCGGCATATGACATGACGCGGCCAGCGATGCCGTTGATCTTTTCGTTACGCAGCACGCAGTTCAATAGGTCAGCAGCGTCTTGATCTGCCAGTTTGCCTTCGTAATCCTTGGCAAAGGCGGCACATTCATTTTCCAGCCATTCCAGATCCCGCTTCAGTTCTGGGGCGTCTTCGCTGGCATAGAGATCGGTTAGGTCCCATTCGGGAAGGTCGCCGAATTGGTCAGATCCAGAGGCGGCATTGGCGTCGCGGACGGGGAAGGGAAGTTGAAACATGTGTCACCTCGATGTCTTGTGTTCGCAAAACATCTAAGTTGCGCGCGGGCGGATCACAAGCCGGAGCAACAGCTAGAAAATGCCACTTTCATAAGGCTAGCCAAGGTTTTGGACTGAAGGCGGCAATTCAATCTGTTCCAAGCTCACCAGATGAGGCTCTGCGCACGAAAGCTGTTTTGCAAAGACAAGAGGGAATTTTACCACTGCTCATGTACTGTTGGACATTGGTTTGGAGCGTGTGCAGCTACACCGAACAAGTAAGTCCGCAAGCGGTTTTAGTTGATTTCTTACGCCTTAGCCTGCGCCCGCTGAACCTTTTTCTTGTCGAGTTTTGTGGGAGTGCCGTCAGGATCAAATGGGGTTTTGAATGTAAAAGCCGCGGGCGATGATCCGTGTTCGTGCAGGTATTCAAGTTTTGCCACACCATCAACCCATTGCGGGTATTCGCCACCTGTGTGCCACCACAATACAAGCGGTGGCCATTTTGGAGTTTCAAACCACTCGCGCCCGCGAGCCAAAGCCGTTGCGTGCAAGCCAAAATAGGTGAAACTGAACAAAGATTCCAAATCAGTCCAAAGCGATAAAGTGGCTGGCGAAAACCCATCGCCTCGCTCCTCGTAGAACTTCGGATAAACCTCTTGTCCCCAAGGTTCGGGACCGGGATCGGACGCGTATCCAGATCGGGCGATCAATCCACTGGCGCGATCAAGTGTTTCAAATACGGGGTCATTTAAGGCATGAAACCCATCATTTGCCGGGTCTTCGGAAGGGCGGATGAACATCCCAAATGTGTAAAGTGCAAGTCGCATGAATGTAAAAAATACTCTCTAAAATGTTATGCCTATTTCCCGCGATCGGAGTTCACCTGTCAATGATTTGAACGCAAAGGGATGTTCATAAAACATTGGGTGTTCACCAACGATTGGCGGACGGGTTGAACACCAAAGGCATTGCTGAACGGATGTAGATGCCAGCTAGCGGTATTGGTCAAAGAGACTGCACATCTGGTCAAACACCGCTTTTCGGACATCGGGTGTTTCCATCATGACCTCGTGCTGCACATCGTCTAACAGAACCAATTCGCCGCCCGGCCAACGCGCCATGCGGTCATGTACAGCAGGACAGTCGACAATCTGTTCCAGCGCTCCCAAAAAGGTGATGCAGGGCAGGGCAGGTGAAGCCATTGCGGCGAGTTCTGTGCAGTCTTTTAGTCCTTCGCCCAGCCAACTGATGGTTGGGCCACCAAGTACGAGATCTGGCTGCGCAGTCATTTGATCGTGCATGAACTGATATGTTTCCGGATCGTTGGTCAGCGTGTTGCCTTCAAACGGATTGGCCAGCACATAGTTTTGCAGCCCCATGGTTGGAACAAGTTTCCCTCCCAGCCCAATTGCGGGGCCGATTTTCCCCATGAGTTTACCTATTGGGCGCATCACAGGGGAGATATGAATACCCCACATTGGTCCGGTGAAGATACAGGCATTTACCGGCAGCCCCTTTATCAAAGCGCGCAAGCCGATTGCGCCACCCATTGAGTGGCCGATTAGGAAATAGGGTTTTGGCAGGGCAAGCCTGTCGGCCAGATCCAGGGTTGCGGCGACATCCTTTTGGAAGTTGGGAAAGTGATCAATGTGCCCCAACTGGCGTTCGGGCAGCATCCGGTCGGCCAAACCTTGTCCACGCCAGTCAACAGTCACGGTGGCATAGCCACGCGCAGCCAGATCTGCGGCAGCTGGCCCATATTTTTCGATGTATTCGGTGCGTCCAGGGAACAGCAAAACGGTACCCTTGGTCGCAGTCTCTGCCTGCCAATGGCCTACACGGATGCGCAGACCATCGCTGGTGGTCACCCAATGGGCCTGGCCGCCTGCCGGTCCTTTGGCGATATCAGCAAAGAACGGGGCGGGCTGCAGATCCATCGGGCGCGCGTCCATCAGGCCAGAACCGCCGCAAGTTTCATGGCTGTACCCATGTCACCATCGATGCTGAGCTTGCCGGACATAAAGGCGCTGGTGGGGTTCAACTCGCCACTGAGTATGTCCTCAAATGTTTCCGCATCAGCGGAAAGTGTTACGTCAGCCTCGTCATCACTGACCCGCGCACCGGAGGCATCTATGACGATGGCACCCAGCCCATTGATTTCAAATTTTGCCGAGGCGTCGAATTCTCCACCAGTAAACTTGTCGTTTAGCGCATCTGCAGCCTTGGCAAGTATATCGCTCATCTTGTGTCCTTAACTCTGATCTGCACTTACACGTCTATGTGACGGCGGTTCCGTCAGCACTAGAATTCGTGGCAAGCGTCGTTACACTGGCTTGTATCATGGTCTTAAAATCTCAGAACCTCAAAGCTATCGTGGCGGCAACGCTGCTGACAGTCACTTTTTTCTCGCCTTTTACGGCAAATGCACAGGATTCTACCGATGAGTCCGCCTTACTGGAGGCACTTGCCGAGGCAGATTCGGCTGCGGCACTTGCATTAGACCGGCAGTTGCAGGCGTTGTGGGGGAATAGTGGTTCGGCGGCGATGGATCTGTTGCTGAAGCGCAGTCTGGACGCGATTGAACGTGGCGATATGAAACAGGCGGTCGAACATCTGACTGCGCTGACCGATCATGCGCCGAATTTTGCCTACGGGTGGTATCAGCGTGCGCGTGTCTACTACCTGATCGAACGATACGGCCCTGCGGTGGCGGATCTGGAGCGGGCGTTGTTTTTGAACCCAAATGACTACAACGCAATTTTTGCGCTGGGCAATGTGTTCGAACATTTCCGCGACCCGGAGCGGGCCTATCAGTCCTATCTGCGCGCTCAGGCTATACATCCGCATCACGGTGACGTAACCAGTGCGCTGGAACGACTAAAGCCTGCAATTGTGGGCAAAGAACTGTAATTAGGGCTGATGCAATGACGAGCGCATCTCGGGTTGTGGCCGTCCTAGGCCCGACCAACACTGGCAAAACTCATTACGCGATCGAACGTATGTTGGGGCACCGCACCGGGGTAATCGGCTTGCCGTTGCGGCTGCTGGCGCGCGAGGTCTATGACAAAATCGTCGCGATCCGGGGCCCTTCGGTGGTGGCATTGCTGACGGGTGAAGAACGGATTGTGCCACCGCGTACAAAATACTGGGTCTGCACCGTCGAATCGATGCCCGAAGGCATGGGGTGCGATTTTCTCGCCATTGACGAGATCCAGTTGTGCGCTGACCCAGAGCGGGGCCATGTCTTTACCAACCGGCTGTTGCGGGCCCGAGGATTGAACGAGACGCTGTTTATGGGCTCGGACACGATGCGTGGCCCTATCGCGGCGCTGGTGCCCGACGTGCAGTTTATGCACCGCGAGCGTATGTCCCAACTGGTGTACTCTGGATCTAAAAAGATAAGCCGGATGCCACCACGCAGCGCCGTTGTTGGGTTTTCTGTGGACAATGTTTATGCCATCGCCGAGTTGATCCGTCGTCAAAAAGGCGGCGCGGCGGTGGTGATGGGGGCGCTCAGTCCGCGCACCCGTAATGCGCAGGTTGAAATGTACCAGAATGGCGAAGTTGACTACCTCGTCGCCACCGATGCCATTGGCATGGGGCTGAACCTCGATATCGACCACGTTGCCTTTTCTTCGGTGATCAAATTTGATGGCCAGCGCATGCGCCCACTGGCGCCGAACGAGTTGGCTCAGATTGCAGGTCGGGCTGGGCGCGGGATGAGCCATGGGAGCTTTGGTGTTACCGGAGACGCGCGCCCGCTGGACGATCAGGTCGCGGGTTCGATCATGGATCATCAGTTTGATCCGCTTAAAAAGCTGAACTGGCGCTCGGCGAATCTGCAATTTGGCACGCCAGAGGCGCTTATCCGCTCATTGGAAGTCAGCCCGACAGGCGAGTATTTGGTCAAGGCGCGTGAGGCAGATGACCTGCGTACGTTGAAAATGTTGTCGCAAGACCCGCTGGTTACAGCCCGTGCCCGCTCTGGACCCGGCGTTAAGCTGCTCTGGGATGTCTGCAGAGTACCCGATTTTAGAGGGGTGTCACATGCCGAACACACCAATCTTTTAGGGCTTATTTTTGATCATTTGGTCGAACGAGGGGCGATCCCGGATGACTGGGTGGCCCGGCAGATCAAATTGATTGACCGCACTGACGGCAATATCGATACTTTGTCCAAGCGGTTGGCCTTTATTCGTACGTGGACTTATGTTTCACAAAGGAAAGGATGGCTTCGTGACGAAAGTCATTGGCGTGGGCAAACCCGCGCTGTAGAAGACAGATTGTCGGACGCATTGCACGAGCGTCTGACTCAGCGATTTGTGGACCGGCGCACATCCGTGCTCTTGCGCCGGCTCAAACAGAAGGAGGCCCTCTTGGCCGAAGTGAATGATAAAGGTGATGTGACCGTCGAAGGTGAATTCGTCGGTCGGCTGGAAGGGTTCCGGTTCTCACCGGACAAAAGCGCACAGGGGGCCGAGGCAAAAGCTTTGAAATCTGCCTCAATGCAGGCTTTGGCGCCGCAGTTCCATCTGCGCGCGGACCGCTTTTATAATGCACCCGATACCGAAATTGATTTTACCGAACAGGGGGGATTGATGTGGGGCGAACATGCTGTTGGCAAATTGACTGCTGGCGCCGACCCATTGAACCCTACAATTACTGTTTTTGTGGACGATGCAGCGGGCGCTGATGTCGCCCAAAAAGTTGAACGCCGGCTACAGCATTTCATCAGCCGCAAGATTGCTGCCCTGTTCGAACCCCTACAGAACCTGCAGAATGACTCTGAGCTGACCGGTCTGGCACGGGGCTTTGCCTTTCGCATGGTTGAAGGACTGGGCATCCTGCCGCGTGCTGAAGTTGCACAAGAGGTCAAAGACCTGGACCAGGAATCGCGTGGCGCTCTGCGCAAGCACGGCATTCGGTTTGGCCAGTTCACCATTTTCATGCCCCTGTTGCTAAAGCCCGCACCGACGCGTCTGCGCCTGGTTTTGTGGTCGCTGGCGCAGGGCTTGCAGGAATTTCCCGAGGCACCGCCTCCGGGATTGGTCACTGTGCCTACGCCGGCCAACGCGCCCAAGGGCTATGATACCATGTGTGGCTACCGTGCTGCGGGTGAGCGATCCATTCGTATCGACATGCTGGAACGTCTGGCTGACATGCTGCGCGGCGAAGACAGCCGTGGTGGATTTGAGGCCAAGGCGGATATGCTGTCGATCACCGGTATGACGCTGGAACAGTTTGCAGATCTGATGACTGGTCTGGGCTATAAGGCTGAAAAAGGTGAGCGGGCAAAAGTGAAAGCCGTAGCTGCACCCGAACCTGTAGCGGCCAGTGGCTCTGACGATGCAGCTGTAGTGAATACGGATGGCGACCAGTCTCCATCTGCGGAAACTGCCGCAACCGCCGAGGCGCCAGCCGAGGCAACTGAGACCACCGAGGCGGCAACCGAGGCCCCGAAAGCGGATGTTGCAGCAGAAGAAGCTGCCAATGCTGAAGCTGTTGAACCCGTAGTTTCAGACGTAGCTGAAGCTGCACCTGAAATGGAACAGTTCTTTACCTTCACCTGGGGTCGCACCAATCGTCAGGGGGGCGGTCAACGTGGCCAGCGCCGTGAACAGAATGAAGGTGGTGGTGCAGGTCGCGGTGGTAAACCTCAGGGTAAAGGTCGTGGTGGCAAACCGCAGGGCAAAGGTGGCAAGAAGGGCGCGCGTTCTCAGCAGAACGCTAAAACCTTCTCATCTCGTCCTCCGAAGCCGGAAAAGAAGATCGATCCTGACAACCCCTTTGCGGCGGCGCTGATGGGGCTGAAGCAGGGCAAGTGATCTGATGTCGGACGCGGCGCTTAAGATCCGAATTGACAAATGGCTGTGGCAGGCGCGGTTCTTCAAGACCCGTAGCCTGGCCAGCAAACAGATCAGTGCGGGTCATGTTCGCCTCAACGGCACTAAAATCTCTAAGCCGGCGCAGATGGTTGCGCCGGACGATGTGCTAACCTTTACTCAGGGGCGGCAGGTCCGGGTGGTTCGCGTTCAGGCCATCGGCACGCGACGTGGACCTGCCCCTGAGGCTCAGGCGTTGTACTTTGATATGACTGAAAAGCGAACGGATGTTCCGCGCAACCCCAGCTTTGAGGGAAAAGGTCGGCCTGGTAAGAAAGATCGCCGCGCACTTGATCTTAGCCGCAAACATGACGTGTATTGACATCTTGCAGTGTCGGCGGCTCTGATTTAGCTAGGCGACAATCGACATTCGGGACCGAGCTTCATGACCTACATCGTTACGGATAACTGTATCGCCTGCAAATACACCGACTGTGTCGAGGTATGTCCGGTGGATTGTTTTTACGAAGGCGAAAACTTTCTAGTGATTCATCCTGATGAATGTATCGATTGTGGTGTTTGCGAGCCGGAGTGCCCGGCTGATGCAATCCGCCCTGACACAGAGCCAGACATGGACAAATGGGTCGAGTTTAACCGCAAGTATGCCGAATTGTGGCCGGTGATCATCTCCAAAAAAGACCCCATGCCTGGTGCCGAAGAAAAAGACGGTGAAACCGGTAAATTGGAGAAGTATTTCTCCGAAGCACCCGGCGAGGGCGGCTAAAGCTCACCGCTACCGATTCGCTCCGCTTTGTGCTGGTGAGCCGTCAGAAAGCGTATTGCAGCGCTGAAGATACAAGTTTTCACCATCCTTTGTCGGTGCTTGGCTTTTGGTAAGGTGTTTTTTGTGCTATACTGATGGGGTAAATATACTCACCGACCGGTCTTCATCCCGATCGTGTGCCAATTTTGGTGCACATCTGGTTGGTTTTACCACGTCATAATCTGGGTTCTCAGGTCACACTATGTGGCCCGTCCAGATTGAGTGTTTGGTGTGATCGGTTTTTGGCCCGTGCGGCCGATTGATAGTAAGGAAAGATCTGAATGAGTAAATCGAAGAAGCTCGACTTCCGCCCGAATGAGTTTGTGGTCTACCCGGCCCATGGCGTTGGCCAAATCATCTCAGTCGAAGAGCAGGAAGTAGCCGGCTTTGCGCTGGAGCTGTTCGTGATCACCTTTGAAAAGGACAAGATGACACTGCGGGTGCCAACCAACAAGGCAGTCGAAGTGGGCATGCGCTCGCTCAGCTCGCCAGATGTGATTGCACATGCGATGAAGACCCTGAAAGGTAAGGCCAAGGTCAAACGTGCTATGTGGTCTCGCCGGGCTCAGGAATATGAGCAAAAAATCAACTCGGGTGATCTGATTGCCATTGCCGAAGTGGTCCGCGACCTGCACCGCACCGATGATCAGCGCGAGCAAAGCTATTCCGAGCGTCAGCTGTATGAAGCTGCACTGGAGCGGCTAACGCGCGAAGTGGCTGCTGTTGCTGGCGGTGACGAGATCCTCGCCGCCAAACAGGTTGGTGATGTACTGGCATCCCGCGCACCTGCTGCTGCAGCCTGATAAACCGCTACCTTATTCTAAAAAGGGCCGTGCCGCGTGGTACGGCCCTTTTTGTATCTGGTCCTGCCTTTTGTGACGCCATAACATATCACCCTTAGAGGACGTCGGAAAACCGGAGCGCTGATGGTCAAGCTCAAGAAAAGGTTGCGAGTTCTATATCGAGGCCGGTCCCATGCCGCAGTTCGGTTTCGCTATGGGCTGATCGCGTTTGATGTCGTTACCATCCTGTTTTTTATTGCAACCGCACATATTGAACATGGCTTGGGCCTTGTCGGGCTAAGTGCTCTGGTCGGGGTGGTCATTGCCGTGGATCTTGCTGCGCGATTGTGGATCGACCCGGATCCCTGGGCTTTGTTGAAACGGATCTATTCGATCGCTGATGTCTTGGTCGTGTTGTCGTTGCTGTTGGATCCGTTTTTGGCAGGGAACCTGGCATTTCTGCGTATCCTGCGGTTGCTCAGGCTTATCCATTCCTATCATTTGGTCCGCGATCTGCGTCGTGACAGCCGGTTCTTCAGTGCCCATGAAGATGCGGTGATTGCCGCTATCAATTTGTTCGTGTTTGTTTTTGTGACGGCCACAGCCGTGTTGGTCTTCTTTATCGACAGCACAAGCACGCCAACGCCCTACATTGATGCGCTGTATTTTACTGTGGCCACACTGACGACTACTGGCTATGGCGATGTGACGCTGGATACTGCGGTTGGTAAGCTGTTTTCCGTCTTTATTATGGCCGTTGGGGTCGCGCTTTTTGTACGGTTGGCACAGACGCTGTTTCACCCGCAAAAGGTGAAACACACCTGTAAGGATTGCGGCCTTTTGCGCCATGACCTTGATGCGGTGCATTGCAAGCATTGTGGCAGTCTGATCAAGATCCGCACGCTGGGTGTGGAATAGTCGTTGTCTGGTCTAATCCTCCAACTAAGGCAGTTAGAGAACCAGGAGAAGCAGGAGTAACCCCGAGAGTTCAGCGAGCTGCTGGCTGGTGCCCAGCACGTCCCCTGTTTGGCCGCCAATTTTCCTGTGGGCCAGAAAGGCAAGGCCAACAGTGGTTGCTGAGAGCATCGCAAAAAGCGCTATTGTGATACCGCCAATCATCAGTGCCGAAAGAAAAGCGGCCAGTGAGATGCCTATGACGCAGGGAAAAACTTCAGGGCGTCCCACGGATTGGGAGAGCCCGGTTTTGCGGGCGTTCGGCAAAGCGACCATCAGAACCGGCATCGTTGCGCGGCTGAGCAGGGACAAGGCCAGAACTGGCCAAACACCAGCCATGGGTAGCAGTGCAGACAGGGCCAGCCAACGCAGCCCAAGTGACATGATCAGCGCCAGTACACCATAGGTGCCAATCTGGCTGTCCTTCATGATCTCTAACCGGCGTTCCGTTGTGAAGCCGCCCCAAAACCCATCAGCGGTGTCGGCCAACCCGTCTTCGTGCATGGCTCCGGTTAAAACAATTTGGATAACCAGCAACAGTCCGGCAGCGGCAGGCGCAGGCAGGCCTAACCAGAGGGCTAAGGCAGCTGTGGCGCAGGCGGGCAGGGTGATCGCCAGCCCGGCCAGTGGAAAGGCCCATGCGGCCCGAGCCTGCCGCTGAAACCAGGGTTCGGGCAACTTGGGGAGCGGTAAGCGGGTCAGCAGAACCTGGGCCAGTGCAATATCCCGGATGATGTCGTTTTTTCGCATTTGCGGGCCTCTTGCGGGACTTGCGGTATGGTGTGCAGGGGTTAAACAGTCTGCATCCGCAATACCCGCGTCCCCCCCTTTGATGCAACGAGGCATTTTATGCTACCAGAGCTGACCGATCTTGATCACTTCCGTTCCCTGCTTGCCCAGGCGCCAGCCGCTGACCCAGCGGCGCAGGCTGCTGCGGCTGAACGCAACGGCCAATTGACCAAACCGCCCGGAGCGCTGGCGAGACTTGAGGATCTTGCGATCTGGTACGGTGGTTGGCGCGGAACAGGACGTCCAAGTATCGAAAACCCACAAGTGATTATATTTGCCGGCAATCACGGCGTCACGGCTCAGGGCGTTTCTGCGTTCCCGGCTGAGGTTACCGCACAGATGGTGATCAACTTTGAACACGGTGGGGCAGCGATCAATCAGTTGGCCAAGCTGGCCGGAGCACGGATGGATGTTCTGGCGCTGGAATTAGACCGACCAACCGGGGACTTCACTCAGGGTGTTGCAATGGAGGACGGCGACTTGTTGGCAGCCCTGCAGGCCGGGTGGGGATCGGTCGATCCAAACGCCGATCTGTTGGTGGTTGGCGAGATGGGCATTGGTAACACTACCCCGGCGGCGGCACTGGCCTGTGTGTTGTTTGGCGGCGAGGCAGCTGACTGGACTGGTCGAGGCACCGGCGTTGACGATGCTGGTCTGGCGAACAAAACCCGTGTGGTGGCTGAAGGTGTCGCCTTGCATCAGGGCGAAATCAAAGATGGCGTGGATGCGTTGGGGTGTTTGGGGGGGCGTGAGATCGCCGCCATGGCAGGCGCAATTGCCGCTGCGCGCATGTTGCGTATCCCGGTCGTTTTGGATGGGTTTATTTGCTGTGCGGCCGCGGCCTGTCTGGCGCAAAGTTCAGATGGTGCATTGGATCACTGTGTTGCCGGCCATCAGAGCGCAGAGGGCGCGCATCCTGTGCTTCTGGCCAAGCTGGGGAAAGAGCCACTGCTGTCGCTGGGATTACGGCTTGGCGAAGGATCAGGCGCGGCATTGGCTATTCAGATCCTGAAGGGGGCAGTGGTCTGCCATAGCGGTATGGCAACCTTTGCCGAAGCTGGTGTCACTGACGGCTGATTGCCGTTTCCAAATTCAGAAACAGGCGCAGTTACGCCTGTTTCTGATCCTTCTGCTCGGCCAGTTCGAGCAGAGCTGTTTCCAGATCTTTCTCTAACTCTCGCGCACGGGCGATATAGGCTTTGTTCAGACTGGAGGGAACGCCGGGCTTCCAGTAGTCGGCCAGATCGCGGACGGTCATCCGGTCATGGGCATAGAAGGTCTGTTCAGCCTGTGCAGCCTCGTATTCGCTGAGGCCGATGTTCTCAAGTACATAGCGCCCCGCACGCAGGGAACTGTCGAACACCTCGCGCACGATGTCATTGGCGCCTGCCTTGTATAGCTCGAACACATGGGTGCGGTCGCGGGCGCGGGCGATGATATGTAAGTCGGGCCTAACTTTACGCACCTGACTGATCATCTGGATCGTCTTCTTGGGATCATCCAGCGCCACCACCAGTACCCGCGCCTTGGCCAGACCTGCTGCTTTAAGAAGTTCAGGACGCGTTGGATCACCAAGGAAACCCTTGACCCCATAGCGCCGCATCAACTGGATCGCTTTCATATCGTAGTCCAGCACCACAGTTTTGATGCCACTGGCGCTAACCAGTCGGTTGACGATCTGACCAAAGCGGCCGATGCCTGCGATGATAACGGGGCCTTCTTCGTCGATCTCATCTGGCTCTTGTTCAGTTTTGGCCTCTCCAAGCCGTTTAGAGAGAATATCGTAGGTGATGAACAGAAGGGGCGTGATCAGCATTGATAAGGCAACGATCAACAAGAGCTTTTCCGTCAGCGCAGGTGGGATGACGTCGAGTTGCCGTGAGAAGGACAACAGTACAAATCCAAATTCACCAGCCTGGGCCAACCCCAGAGTGAATAGCCAGCGATTGCGTCGCTTCAGGCCAAAGGCGCGGCCTACGAAGTACAAAATCGTGCCTTTGGCCAGGATCACCAGCAGCGCCAATCCGATCAAGTCAGCGGGATCGGCCAAAAACAGCTGGTAGTTTATGCCAGCGCCCACAGTGATAAAGAACAATCCCAACAACAAACCTTTGAAGGGGGTTAAATCGCTTTCCAGTTCATGCCGAAATTCAGAGTTGGCCAGTACGACGCCCGCCAGGAAAGCGCCAAGGGCAGGGGATAGCCCGACCAAAGTCATCAGAAATGAGATGCCCACAACAATCAGCAGGGCCAGTGCGGTGTACATTTCGCGCAGGTTGGCGGCGTGGATGTATCGAAAAACCGGACGGGTCAGATAGATGCCCGCCAGTACGATCATTCCAATCGCGCCGAGGGTCACCAATGTAACGGCCCACCCGGGCAGGCCATCAACCAGTGACAGTCCGGGGCCGTGACCGGAGGCATGATCTGTCACGACGCTTGCTGCGCGCTTAATTGATCCGTCTTCATTGATCTGCAGAACAGATTTTACGGCAAGCAATGGTAAGAAGGCCAGAATAGGGATGACTGCGATGTCCTGCGTCAGCAGCACAGAGAAGCTAGCCCGGCCACCACCAGTCTGCATCAACCCCTTTTCTGACAGGGTTTGCAGCACGATAGCTGTCGAAGACAGGGAAAGGGCCAAGCCGATTGCGAGCGCAACTTGCCAGGTCTCGCCTGCAACCATGGCCGCCGCCATCAGCGCCAGTGTGCTGAGTAGAACTTGCAGCCCGCCCAAGCCTATCAGTTTGTGCCGCATAGCCCAAAGTGCGCGTGGCTCCAGCTCCAGACCGATCAGAAACAACATCATGACCACGCCAAATTCAGCAAAGTGTTGCAGGTCGCGCGTTTCCGAGCCAACCAGCCCAAGAACAGGGCCGATGATGATTCCGGCGGCCAGATAGCCCAATACAGATCCCAACCCAAGACGTGCGGCGATTGGGACGGCAATCACCGCCGCTGCAAGGTAAACAGAGGCTTGGTAAAGAAAGGTTTCCATGTTGCTGGTATCGCAAGGCCCAGTGGCATTGGCAATGGGTTTGCCATCCAAGATTGCCAATCCTGGATGGCAAAAGATCTAGTGGTCGCGTGCGCGGATTTCGGTGCTTAACTGGGCGATATGGCCAAGCTGCGCCGATATGCGCTCCTGAAACACGCCAAGCTGATCGATGATGGCAGTAAGCGCATCCCCTTCGGTGGAAAGTCTTGCACTCTCAATTTTGCAGAGCACGCGGGTTGAGCTGAGACCCAGGAAATGGCGGTGCATAACTTCGCAGGCTGAAAGGATCCGCTGTGCCTCGACGCTCACTTCTTTCAGGCCATCGTCGGCCTGAAGATTTTGGCGGGCAATCAATTTTCCGAGAACCGCGCGCTCGCGATCCATATCAACCCCATCCATTGATCTGCGTTCCGTCTTAATGTGGCTGTCACATTCTTCGAGAATGCGTGCGACACATTGAACAAACATACTATGGCTAATGGTACCTTTGATGACTGAGAAGTTGCTGTTTTCACCCAAGACATTGCGTTCAAACCACTCCGACATCTCGCGGGACATGGTGCCATAGTTCTGCGACAGAACTGTCACGGGGCCACCGGCAGGTTCGATGCGGGACGCAATGACGCGCAGATTGTGCGGGATGGTACGCATCGCTTCAAACTCTTGCACCAGCGCGTCAGTTTCCTGGGTCAGCTCCTCGGCGTTTGAAAGCATAGAGAGCGAGTCGTTGATGCCTTGGTCGGGCTTTCTGTTCAGACCTGTATCGCGCGCGATCAGTTCCTGGCTCAATGCGTGGGCCGCAAATGTTGGGTAATCGGCAAACCCCAATTCCCGTAGCCGAGCCAGCAACCGTTTTGCGCTGTCTTCCGGGCTGAGGTTTTCCTCCTGCTCGGCTTTGAGCAGGCTGGCGTATTCTTCCTCAATGATGGCAAACGTTGAACTGGTGGGTTTGATCCGCGCCGACAGATAGCCGCCTTCACAGGGCATGGCCATGGAGAACACCCAATAATACAACCCGTCTTTGGTTTGGTTTTTAACGTAGGCACCGATGCTTTTTCCACGTTTGAGTGTGTCCCAAAACAACCAGAACACACCCTTGGGCATATCTGGATGGCGGATCCGTTTGTGGGGGGCACCGTGTAGTTCTGACCAAGGGTAGTTTGAAACCTCTGCAAATATGTGGTTGCCAGCCTGAATGACGCCACGGTCATCAGTGCGAGAGAAGAAGACTTCTTTCAACTTGAACTGGGCTTCACCACGCACAGGGCGGGTATCGATTCGGCGTTCGATGTACGACACTTTGGTATTCCGGTATTGTTACTTGTTCCTCCTCCTTTTTATCTTGCGGTCCTTTTTGAGAGATTAATTGTCAGGTGTCTTTGCCGTAGGTGCGACACTATTTCCACTCCCGTCGATACGTGGGGGGGAGGTGGGCATACACTATTAGACCTGTTGTCGCGAACCCCCAAAAGGTAAAACCCTGCTGCATTCGGATCAATGCAACAGGGTTTTTCAGCAGACGTGCGACGGATCGGTTGTCAGTCGTTTTCAGAGGCGCGGATTGCGGTGCTCAACTGTCCAATACGGTCAAGTTGCGCCGAAATGCGAGCCTGAAACACACCAAGTTGGTCAATGATTGTGGTCAGGGTTTCACCGTCTCGCGACAAACGCGCACTTTCGATCTTACACAGCACGCGGGTAGAACTGAGCCCAAGAAAATGTCGATGCATGACAGTGCAGGCGTTCAGGATACGATCAGCTTCAATACTGACGTCACGCAGGCCAGTCTCAGCCTTGTCTGCCTGCCGGGCAATAAGGCTGGCAAGCAATTCGTGCTCTTTTTCAAGGTCAATATGGCCATGGTCGGTTTGTTCTGTCGTAAGTTGTTTGTCGCAGTCCCTGAGGATAGAGGCCAAGCATTCGGCAAACATGCTTAGATTTACAGTGCTTTTGATAGCAGAAAAGTTACTATTTTCACCAAGTACATGTTTCTCAAACCATTCAGACATGTCGCGCGACATGGTGCCGTAGTTCTGTGACAGCACGGTAACGGGGCCGCCAGCCGGTTCGATCCGCGATGCAATGACGCGAAGGTTGTGCGGGATTGTCCGCATCGCTTCAAATTCCTGAACCAGGGATTCGGTTTCCTGGGTCAGCTCTTCTGCACTTTCGAGCATGCTGTGAAATTTTTTGATTTTCTGGTTGGGCGGATTGCCCAGCCCGGCATCTCGTGCAACCAACTCTTGGCTCAATGCATGGGTCGACAGTTTTTCATACTCATCAAACCCCAGTTCGGTCAGACGCTCCAGCAACCGTTTTGCGCTGTCCTCAGGGCTCAGCCCTTCTTCGGCCTCAGCAGTAAGAAGTTTGGCGTACTCAGCTTCGACTGTGGAAAACAGTTCGCTGCTGGGTTTTATGCGTGCGGATAGATAGCCGCCCTCACAGGGCGTTACGACCGCAAATACCCAGTATGACAACCCATCCTTGGCTTGGTTTTTGACATAGGCCCCAATGGATTGGCCGCGCTTTAGCCGATCCCACAATAGCCAAAACACGCCTTTCGGCATGTCTGGATGACGGATCAGTTTATGTGGTGCGCCTTGTAGTTCGTCCCAATCATAGTGGGCTACACGGCTGAAAACTGAATTCCCGGACTCGATTACGCCGCGTTCATCTGTACGAGAGAAAAAGACTTCCTCAAGCTTAAATGGGGCATCGCCACGGGAAGGGCGGACTTCGATTTTGCGATCTACAAATGACACGTTGCGATTCCGGAGTTGTTAAAAGGCACTATCTGTTCCTAACAACCGAATCTTTTTGGAGAATTAATGCTTGCCATTCGCGGCGAGTGGCAAAATCGACTTGCCGCCCGCAGGACGCTAATGATCAGAAGCCTGAATTGCACTGCTTAGATGGGCAATACGTTCTAATTGCGAAGAAATTCGAGCTTGAAAGATCCCAAGCTGATCGATGATTGCAGTCAGCGCTTCGCCTTCTGTGGGTAGTCGAGCACTTTCAATTTTACACAATACGCGGGTTGAACTGAGCCCTAGGAAGTGTCGATGCATCACATTGCAGGCGGTTAGAATGCGGTCGGCTTCGAAATTTACGTTCGCTAATCCGTCGCGGGCGCTTTTACGCTGATCTTTGACCAAGTCCCCTAAGATTTTGCGTTCCTGTTGCATATTGATACCCTCAATATCACGTTTTTCTTTTTGCAACTGGGTGTCGCATTCGATCATTATTCGGGCCATGCATTCGACAAACATGCTGTTATTGACGGTGCCCTTGATCGCAGCAAAGTTGCTGTTTTCCCCCAACACATGTGTTGCAAACCAATCGGACATATCACGCGACATCGTCCCATAATTCTGTGACAACACGGTTACCGGCCCGCCAGCTGGTTCAATGCGTGAGGCAATGACACGAAGATTGTGAGGGATGGTCCGCATCGCTTCGAACTCTTGGACCAGACCTTCGGTTTCGTTCACCAGTTCGTCTGCGTGATCGAGTTTGGTGCGAAACTCGGTAATTTTTGGGTCCGGAACTGCATTCAACCCCGCATCCCGTGCGGTCAGTTCCTCTGCCAGGGCGTAGGCTGCGAAGCTATGATAATCATCAAAGCCGAGAGCCTTCAATCTCTCCAAAAGACGCGCGGCACTCTGCTCTGGGCTTAGCTCCTCTTTTTTTTCCGCTTCAAGAAGGGCGTCGTATTCAGACATAACGGTCGTGAAGAGTGAGCTGCTGGGCTTGATACGTGCAGATAGGTAGCCATCACTTGTGTGGGCAACCACTGCAAACACCCAATAGTGTAGCCCGTCCTTGGCTTTGTTTTTGACATAGGCCCCCATAAAGCGCCCACTTTTGAGAGTGTCCCAGAACAGATGAAAAACACCACGCGGCATATCCGGGTGGCGGATGATTTTATGCGGTTTGCCCAGAAGGTCTTTGGCTTTGTAATGCGCTACACGGTGGAACACATAATTGTAGGCGCGGATGATACCGCGGTCATCGGTGCGTGAGAAAAACACCTCATTTAGTCCAAAGGGAGCTTCTCCAGACGTGGGACGGGCTTCCTGACGGCGGTCATGAAAAGACATAAGCGATTCCGATACAACTTTAACTGGTTACGGAATCAACCTATGAGGTAAGTGCTCAAGTTTTATTAATTCGATCTCATGTCGGCAGAGGTGCGTCGCGTTTCAGTTGATCCATCACGATTTGACTTTGTACGCGAGACACGGCTGGATGAGGCAGCAGAACCTCGTGCAGCAGCGTGTTTAATCCAGGCAGGTCAGCACAATAGACCCGCAGCAGATAATCCGCTTCGCCGGTCATAGTCCAGGCCGAGGTGATTTCGGGGCGGGTGCTAATTAAAGTGGCAAAGCTGGCTGACTGTTTTGGGCCGTGGCTGCCAAGGTGCACCTGCACAAAACCCTGAACCTGTAATCCAAGCTTTGTAGCGTCAAGCCGGGCGGAATACCCCTGGATAAATCCCTCACTTTCCAGCCGCTGCCGACGGCGTCCGGCCTGACTGGGAGAAAGGTTAAGAAGCTCGCCCAATTGCTGTGCCGTCAGGTGAGCATCTGCCTGTAAGGCAGCGAGGAGTTTGGTGTCAGTGGCGTCTAACATGTGCGTACTTTCGTCATGAAATATCACTTTAGCATAAAATTTGCGTGCCGATAGTGCTTGGGGTGATGAACTATGCGCAAAACAAGCATCTGAATTGCGATATTATGTGTGCAACCAATGTAACGCGCAAGCAGGAGGCCACATTATGGGTCCGTTCCCACACACCGCTCCAAAATCCACCATCTCGGATGAAAACCCCGCAGGTACTGACGGTTTCGAATTTGTCGAATTCGCCAGCCCTGAGCCACAAGAACTGCGTGAGCTGTTTGCACGCATGGGCTATGCGTTGACTGGCCGTCACAAAAGCAAAAACGTTGAGTTGTGGCAGCAAGGGGATGTGACATACATTCTAAATGCAGAGCCTGAGAGTTTTGCAGCGCGTTTTGTTGACGAACACGGTCCCTGCGCCCCTTCAATGGGGTGGCGGGTCGTCGACGCAAAACAGGCCTATGACCACGCGGTGTCAAAAGGCGCAGAGCTCTATGACGCAACCGACAAGACAATGAATGTACCGGCGATCAAAGGCATTGGTGGCTCACTTATCTATTTCATTGATCAGTATTCCGACACATCGCCGTTCAACGAAGAGTTTGACTGGCTGTGTGAATCAAAGCCTCGTGGCGATGGTTTCTTCTACCTGGATCACCTGACCCACAATGTGTTCAAAGGGAACATGGACAAGTGGTTCAAGTTCTATGGAGAGTTGTTCAATTTCAAGGAAATCCGGTTCTTTGATATTCAGGGCAAGTACACAGGCCTGCGCAGCCGCGCTCTGACCTCGCCATGTGGACGCATCCGCATTCCGATCAACGAGGATAGCGGTGAAACCGGTCAGATTGTTGCCTATTTGAAGAAGTACAAAGGCGAGGGAATCCAGCACATCGCTGTGGGTTCTGATGATATCTATACCAGCACCGATAAGATTGCTGATAAGGGTTTGAAGTTCATGCCGGGTCCGAATGAGACCTACTATGATCTGTCGTACGACAGGGTCGTGGGCCATGACGAGCCAAAAGAGCTGATGATGAAGCATGGCATTCTGATCGATGGTGAAGGTGTAGACGAAGGTGGTGAAACCAAAATCCTGCTGCAAATCTTTTCGAAGACAGTGATTGGACCGATCTTCTTTGAGTTCATTCAGCGCAAAGGCGATGATGGCTTTGGTGAGGGTAACTTTAAGGCGTTGTTTGAATCGATCGAGCGTGAGCAGATCGCAAATGGCGAAATCGAGACCGCCTAACTAAGCACAATTGACTACCAGTCAGGAATGGACCCAGGAGCTAAAGGCTTCTGGGTTCTTTGCTTTTAGGGGGCGTTGTTTAACCGTTGGGGATCTTTAGCGTGACGTTTCGACCGCCTTTTTGATAGCGCAATTCAGCGTCGCCTATGGCGACCACTTGCCCGCCATCAATTCTGTCTCCGACCTTGACCTTCTTGTAACGGCCCGAGGACAGCCGAACCAGTGCACGGCGGTTTGACGGCGTTCCGTAAACACCAATCAGATTGACTTTGCGCAGGTTGATCGAGTTCTCCAGCGTGGCCTGTCGGGCTACGGATGCCGACGTCGGGATCGAAGGAGTTACTGTTTCAGGGGCGATGGCTGCGGCTGCTGCTTCAGCTGCTGGTCGCGTCAAAACCCCCGCAGTTGAGGCGGAGGCCGAGGCTGGGATGTTTTCCGTATTGCGTTGAGCCCGGTCGACAAGGTTGGCAAAATTAACAGGGCGGCCTTTCGGGACGACCGATGTGGCAATGGCCTGCTCTGTGGTCGGTAGGCTGTCCTCGTTGGCGGGACGTGAACTGGCGGGACGTGCACGTGGGCGTTTCTGACCCAATTCGGCTAGGCTGAGGCCTCCCAATTGCGCGCGTTCGGCCTGTTCTACCAGATCATCTGGTCGGGCGCGGGGACGTAGACGCGCCAATACTGCCTGTTGCTCGTCAATTTGTGCTTCGGCTTCGGCGTCGGGGCGATTGGGGGTGGGCGGTGGTACGCGGCTGGGGCGGCCGAGATACACCATAACACCGTCGGGATTCAGGGTGCCTTCGGGAGTGGCTCGAACCAATCCGCGTTCATCGAGATCAAACGCGTTGCCTGCGGCGACCGGAGAGGTGACGAAATCCAGTTCGGCGTCTGTGGTGAAATCGGTCGTTGCTGGCAGGGCAACGGCATCCTGAGACAAGTCTGTATTGTCAATTGAAGCGACGTATAGGTCGTTCAGGCCAATTACTGCGGGCAATTCGGGAACGTCAGGTAAGCTTTGCCAAATACCGGTGGCGGCATATTGCGCAGCTTGTGATAGTTCGGGGCGTTCGACCTCTTCTGCAACACCATCAGCAACCGCTTCGGGGTCCAGATCCGTTTGGAGCGGTTGCCGTAGGGCGTCCAGAACCGCGCTGTCGGTGCCAGATAGGCTGGCTGTTTCTGTTTCAACGGCAACTGGCGGGACGGTAAGAACAGACAGGTTTTCAGGGAGAGCGCTGACCTGTGGTGCGAGAATTTCTGGAACCTGTTCTGGCACCGTGTTGACTTCGGGAACAGGAGAGGTGCGTGGTCCATCAAGTTGTGTTTCAGAGGTTGGCTGCTGGTCTGGCGTTGGGCTCGGGTCAGGCCCAGAGGCGCTCACTTCTGGGCCAAAGAAAAAAATCGACCCTTTGGTATAGACAGCCCAGGCCGCTGCCGCAGCCATGAACAACAGTAACACCGCAATCAATGCCAGTCCCAGAAACTTTGGTTTGCCACCAACTTGCTGCGGCTCACGTAGGGCAAAGGGATCGCTACCCAACCCGTCGCGAGACTGCTGTTTTGCTGCTGCGGGCTGAATGCCGGATACGGGCCTTACCTTAGCTGTCTTATTTGCAACCTTCGGCGTCTGTCTTCGGCTCAGAAAGGCGGTATTGTCGGGAGTTGAAACTGGCGGGGCAACCTCTGACCGTTCATCGGGCCCGGTGACAGATGGAGCCGAGACTTGCGGCAAGGGGGCGTCGCTAAGTTCTGCAGGGCCGGATGCCCGTGCCGTGTGAGATAACTCAGGATGTTCCGGTGACGTGGGGGCTGGAGGCTGGGGCTTAGTAGGCAATTCATCCGCGAGCGCCTCACGGCTGGCACCCTGTAGCGGGGGGGCTATCGCCGCATCCTGCTTACCCCGGCGGCTGCTAAAGCCGGGGATCGGCACAGGTTTGGGTTCATCAGTAGCCCCTTCGGTTGACGGGGCACCTGCAGTGGTTGACGAAACCGGCTCGTCCAGCCCAGGCTTTGCTTCGTCTTCCTTCGTCGTCGCGACTTTGGGCGCAGCTTGTTTCTCGTTCTCAGGAGATGTCTGAGGGATTTCGGCAGGGCCGACGTTTACAACAGCTATGCCATCCGGTTCAATTTCGATGCCACGAACAGCGCGCGTTGTGCCAAAGAAGGGTTCGCCAAGGAAGTCAACGTCCCCTGGTGCTGCTACAAAGCTGGTGGGGATAAACCCGTGGTCGCTGGCAAAGGTTTCAGCTTCGTCCAGAGTTTCGATGGCAACCGCTGCCACATGGGTCAACTCGCCGTCTTGCGAGAGGTCAAAGGCCAGCTCGTCGACTGGATAAGGCGTCGCGCCATCCAGCGCAGCGCGCGCCATGTCCATCCGCACACCGTCATCCACATTGCCGGTGTCGATGGTTAGGTAACGTATCTGACCATTGGGGATGATCAGTTTGCAGGATATCGGTCCTGCGTCCAATTGCTGTGCCAATGCTTGCAGATCAGCCAGAGCCACGCTTAAATCTGGAACGTCTAAGCCTACACTGCCGACCAGCCGCCAGCCTCCGGCGGCCCGGTGCAAGAGAGAGATGCCATCCGGAGACAGCGATAATGCAAAGCCCGGTTTCATGATGTGGTTAGACCATCCAAATCGTTAGTGTCCAAGACAGTGTTGCAACCATATCGGCTTGCACTGCAACTCTAAAGCAGGAGACCGCCGAGGAAAAGGAAAACAGACATAAATGATCTTGTCAGAGTTGATTGGCGTCCTCATTTATCAGTTTTGAAAAGGAGATTTAGTATGAACAGCAAGAAATTCGTTATTTCGGCTCTGATGCTGATGTTGTCTTCAGGCGCGGCTTGGGCGGCTGAACCCAATGTACAGCGTCAAATATCTGTTTCTGGAGAAGCGAACATACAAGTTCCACCGTCGCTTGCCCTGATAACACTGGGTGTTACCGATCGGGCAGACGAGGCCGTTGATGCGATGTCGGCAGTTTCAAAATCGATGGTGGCTGTGGTTGATCAGTTGCAGAGTGTTGGGATTAAGCCCGAGGATATGCAAACCCAGCAGATTTCAGTGCATCCAAACTGGACGAAAGCGGGGTCTCTTAGTGGTGGGAATGATCGCAAGATTACCAGTTTTACAGCCAGCAACACGTTACAATTGAGAGTGCGTGATCTTGATAAGCTGGGTGAGGTTCTGGATCAGGTCCTTCGTGCAGGTGCCAATGAATTTCGGGGACTACAGTTTGGTGTTGTGGATCCAAGCAAAGTGCAGGACCAGATCCGTGGTGCTGCGGTCAAGGATGCCATCCGAAAGGCTGAACAGCTGGCGACTGCCGCAGGGGTGACCCTGGGGCCTGTACAATCAATCACCGATCAGGGCGGCAACGGTGGATACCCTATGTCAATGGAAATGGCGCGAAGCAGTGCCATGCCTATCGAAGCAGGAGAGCTGAGTTTCTCATACAATGTTTCGGTGGTGTTTAGTATCGCCGAAACGGTAGCGGAATAACGTGAAAGGCCGGGCGATTTGCCCGGCCCTTATTTTTTCGCTGTAGGTATGATCAGCCGCAGGCTTTGGCCAGAGCCTGGTCAAGATCCGCAATCAAATCCTTGGAATCTTCGGTTCCAATCGACAATCGAACCACGTTGGGACCCGCACCAGCGGCCTCTTGCTGTTCCGGTGACAGCTGGCGGTGCGTGGTCGAGGCTGAGTGGATGATCAGCGACCGCGTATCACCGAGGTTTGCCACATGGCTGAAAATTTCCAGCGAATTTACCAGCTCGACGCAGGCGTCATAGCCACCTTTGACTGCAAAGGTGAAAAGCCCACCAGCGCCTTTGGGGTAACAGGTTTGTGCCCGATCATAATAAGGCGACGATGGCAGGCCAGCATAGGTGACATAGTCAACTCTTGGATCTGCCTCTAGCCAGGTTGCCACGGTCACAGCATTCTCCACATGCCGCTGCATCCGCAGACTGAGGGTTTCAATGCCCATCAACGTATAGTGCGCAGCCTGTGGGTTCATTGTCATACCCAGATCACGCAGGCCGATGGCAATGCCATGAAAGGTGAAGGCCAGAGCCCCAAAAGTTTCGTGGAACTTCAGCCCGTGATAGGCAGTTTCTGGTTCGCTGAGAGAGGGGAACTTGTCATTTGCGGACCAGTCAAACTGGCCTGAGTCAACAATACAACCACCGGTGACGGTGCCGTTGCCCGTCAGGTATTTGGTGGTCGAATGGACCACCAGTGTGGCGCCTTGCTTGATTGGGTTGCACAGATAAGGCGTGGCCGAGGTGTTGTCCACAATCAGTGGAATACCTGCCGCATCTGACACATCAGCCAAGGCCCGAATATCAGTGACATAGCCGCCCGGATTGGCAATGGATTCGCAGAATACTGCACGGGTGTTTTCATCAATTGCGGCCGCTACAGCGTCCAGATCGTCGGTGTCGACAAACTTGGCTTCCCAGCCAAAGCGCTTGATGGTCTGGCTCAGTTGGGTGACGGTGCCACCATAGAGCCGGGTCGAGGCAACAACGTTGCAACCGGGCCGCATCAGTGGGAACAGCGCCATGATCTGTGCGGCGTGACCTGACGAACAGCACACAGCCCCAACGCCGCCTTCAAGGGTTGCGATCCGCTCTTGCAGAACTGCCACTGTGGGGTTGGTCAGACGCGAGTAGATGAATCCAACTTCTTGAAGGTTGAACAGCGCTGCCGCGTGATCCGCATCGCGGAACACATAAGCCGTGGTTTGATAAATTGGAGTTTGCCGGGCGCCGGTGGCCGGATCCGGCTTGGCGCCGGCGTGAATTTGTAATGTGTCAAACCCGTAGGTGGGAGCTTCGGTCATATGGCTGTCTCCATTAACAAAGTAACTATCATTTTGGGTGTAAGGCACCCAAGGGCCTGGCACAACGAAAACGGGTGAAATTGGAACAGTCTGACCAATCTACCCCGCGAAGTGGGAATAGTTTCCGTCGATATCTTACCTTTTTCAAGCGTTCAGAGCGGGTGAAAGATGAGAAATAGCTAGGCGCAAATCTACCCGGTCACCGCATCCAGAACCCGGCTTTTTTGATTTGATTGCGGATCGCCTGTTCACGCCGGGGCAGGTGGTCGCGATCGAACATCACCCGTACCTTTTCGCCGCGCCCCTGATAGACCATGCGTTTGATCGGATCTGATCCTTTCAGTACTTTCTTGATCTTGTTGGGCGCACAAATCTGTTCGAGCACTTCAACCACGCGATCGCTTTCTCGTGCGTAGAGCATTGGCAGAAGACGGTAGTGGCAGCTGACGTCGCCATCCAGGTAGCCCGCGGGCAGGGCATCGCGGCTGCCACCGAAGGAATGAATGACCAGTGGAAGAACAACCTGATCCAACCAGGGGTTCAGTTCTTGCCCAATGAGTTCCGGTGGCAGATCATCTTGGACGGATTGAGCGTATTCAAGAAAGCGTGCGCCAAACACCTGTGGACAGGCGCCGTAGAAAAAACCAGCGTTGAAATAGAGATATCGTTGCCAGTATTCGTCGGGCTGGCTCAGATCCAGGCTGCTGTCGAAATCCAATCCAAATCGGGTGTAGAGAGATCGCCATATCTCAGTATAGCCGGGTCCATAGAGGGTTGGCTTGGGCCAAGTCCCTTCGCGGCGAAGTGAGGCCGACGGGCGTGAAAAATCAAAAGGCACTGACATCAGGTCGCCGGTGATCAGTGTATCCGTGTCAAAGAACACAAAAGGTTCATCCCTGGGCATGGCCTGCAAGGCTTCGATTTTGTTTCCATAGGGGTATTCCTGGCCAAATACCTTGTTCTCAAACGGTAGAATTTCTGCGCCGAGTTGCTCAAGTGTGGCCAATACATCGGCGTCGCGGATACTTGGGTTGCCGCGCCAGTTAGGGCCGGGCTGGGGAACGGCGATAAACAGGCGGCCATCGAAGTCGGGCGAGCAATGCCGCAGGGATGCTGCAAACAGCATTGCTTCGTATTGCAGCCGACCGGATTGGCCCACAATTACTATGTTAAAGGGTTTACTGCCCATGCCATCCCCGTTTGCCACCTGTTGTTTGGGGCCATTGTTGCCTGTTGCCCAGACTATAGGTGTGGCGTCAGCGGTCCAAAAGACTACAATTGAATTCAGCGGATGTTTTTATTTGCCCTGCGTTATTTTTGGGAGTTTGCGATATGTTTGATCTTTTTTTGGCGGCAATTGCTGCAACAATTCAGTCCACTGGGGATGGTGTGTCAACGGGGTCGGTGACTGTAGCCCCAGTGTCTGAGGTTGCATTGGTGGCCGAACCACAGGTGCCTTCCGGGCAATTCACCACTGCGGCCGAAGTGAAACCTATTTTGGGAATGACCCAAGGCAATTGGATTTCGGTGCGCGAATTTGACGGGCAGGATCTGCTGTATGTGACACATATTTGGTCATGGCGCTGTGGATTGGTTCAAATGGAACTGGGCGTGAATGGGGCGCCACCTGAAATCTGGCCGTTGCCAGAATGTCATCTGGACCAAGGCGCACCCAATGGGATCACCGAAGCAGATGGTCTGCCGTATCGCAGCTATGAACTTGGCTCTATCACGCAGATCGAGGTTCACCTGACCTATGACGACTTGTCGAAGGAACAGGTTGTGTTCAATCGGATGGGGCAGCCTCAAAACTAAGGGCAGGGCCGCAAGAGGCAAGCGGTGCCATGTGGCACCGCTAGGGGTTCAGATCAGGGCAGTGCTGAGCAAAGGGAAATAGCTGAGCAGGATCAGGATCAGTGTCACCGCCAGCAAGAACGGCCAAAGTGCCACAAAGATGGTGAAAGGGCGCACTCCGGACATTGCCGAGGCGATATACAACCCGACCCCAACCGGGGGCGTCAGTAGTCCCAGCACCAGATTTAGACAGATCACCACGCCAAACTGGAATGGGTCGATGTCGTAGTTGTTCATCGCAATTGGCAGCAGGATCGGGGTCACCAAAATGAGGGCTGCAATCCCATCAATCAACATGCCGACAAACAGCAAACAGGCGTTGACGATCAGTAGGAAGGTGAACGGGTCCGAGGTCACGGATGAGATGAAATGAGCCAGTTTTTGCGGCAGCTCTTCATAAATGACCACCCAACCAAATACATTGGCAGCGGCAATCATGAAGATCACCAGAGATGAATTGGTAGCGGTCCGTACAAACAGTTTTCCCAAATCTCGTGGAGAGATTTCGCGGTAGATCAACCAGCCAACACCAAAGGCAATAAGTGAGGCTACAGCGGCGCTCTCGGTTGGCGTGGCGATACCAAACAGGATGCCGCCTACGATGGCCAGCGGAATCAGAAAGGCGGGCAGGGAACTGCGCAAAGCTGCGATGGCCTCGGGGCGGGACATCCATGTGCCGCGTGGAAATTGCTGTTTCAGACCGATCAGGGCGACAACAACAAAAAATGTGCTCGCCATGATCAGGCCGGGAATGATGCCTGCAATGAACAGATCTCCAATAGGCAGTTGTGCCAACACGCCATAAATAACAAACAGCATCGACGGTGGGATCACAGGGGCCAGCAAACCGCCAGCTGCGGTGGTGGCCGCTGCGAAACCGGGATCATAGCCCTCTTTGGTCATCGCTGGCACCATAGCACGCGACATGACTGCAATTTGGCTGGCGGCAGAGCCGATGATGGCAGCCATGAACATGTTGGCCAGCAGGTTGATATAGGCTAGCCCGCCCCGAAATCCGCCAACAAAGACCCGCGCAGCGTGGACCAACCGCTGGGTCATGCCGCCTTCGTTCATCAACTCACCGGTTAGGATGAAGAGGGGGATTGCCATCAGCCCATAATTCTCGACCCCAGCAAACATCTGCTGCGAGAAGCTGTCATATAGAACGGTATTGCCGCTGTCATAGATGTACCACAGCGCGGTCAGGGAGAGCACCAGAGCAATCGGAACAGAAGCAAACAGCAGGATCAGAAACAGAAGCGGTGTCATGGAGTGTCTTCCTCTGCCGGGGCTGGGTGGAACAAGTTGGCCGTTGCATGAAGCAGAGCGCCAAATGCAAAGACTGGTACCACGAGCCAGACCCAGACTTTTTTGATCCCCAGGGTATTGGTGGGCTCGGCGTAGACAAAGTTGAAAGTGGCGCCTTGGAAGGCTTTGATGTCAAAGCCTTGCCTGGCCAGTTCCAGTGGCATGAACCAGCGCCAGCAGATCCAGATCAACAATGCAGCAAAGACAAAGACAGTGAGATCGGCAAACCGGCCCAACACATAGCCAACGCGAGCGGGGGCAAGTTCCGGTATTAGAGTAACAGCAACGGCGCTGCGGTGATGTACCGCTGCTGAGGCAGCGAGAAAGCACATCCAGACCATGGCATAGATCGCGGCTTCATCGACCCAATAGATGGAGTTTCCCATCGCGCGGGTGACGACGTTTAGCAGGATTAGTCCGGATACAGATGCGGCGAGGGTTGCGGCGCAGAAAACTTCGACACGCGCCCAGGCTGTGGATGCCCGATACAGCATATGGCTGCCTCATTTTTTAGTTTGGGATGTCCGATCGTCGCGCTGGACCGGTGTAATTTCAACGGGCCAAATTAGCTTTGGCCCGTTGGATAAAGTAAAGACTTACTTAGCTGCGTCAGCCGCTGCGCGCAGGTCGGGCAAGGATGGTGCTTTGGCGGACCAGATGCTCTCCCATTCGCCCATGACCGGGCCAAAGAACTCGGCATCCACAGTCATCACATTGATGCCAACACCGTTCAGGCTTTCGGTCCAGGCTGGAGACTTGGCAACATAGGCGTCCAGAGTGCTGTCCACATGCTTGGCCATCAGGTCCGAGATCATCGCTTTGTCGTCATCAGACAGACCCGCATAAACCCGAGCGGAGACCAGACCCACCATTGGGAACATCATGTGGTTGGAAATCAGCAGGGTGTCAGCGTGCTCATAGTACTTCAGCACGTTGATTAGCTCGACATCCATGTCGATGGCATCAACCTGTCCATTCGCCAAAGCGTCATAAACCGCAGGTAGCGGCATTGGGGTCGGGGCGGCGCCAACCAGATTGTAGAAATCCAGAATTGGGTCAAATGGGGTGATCCGCAGTTTCTGCCCCTTAAGATCCTCAACCGATTTCACTTCTCCGCGTGTCAGGATCTGACGCATGCCGGCCGATCCATAGCCAACACCCACCACGCCCGCTTCTTGGGGCAGGACATCCAGCATGCCCTTGGCGGTGTCTGAGCGCAGGATTGCAGCGGCGTGGGTGATGTCATTGGCCAGATAAGGGGCATAAAATGCGCCGAGGTTGGGCACCCGGTTTGACACTTCTGCCACAGTCATAAACGCCATATCTAATGCGCCGGTCTGTAGCTGCTGTAGCATCTGTGCTTCGTTGCCCAACTGGCGTGCAGGGAACACAGTAACGCTATGCGCTCCGCCGGATTGCTCTGCCAGCTCCGCACCAAAGGCTTCGGCAGCTTTGGTCCAGACGTGGGGTGGTGGGGTGATCAGGCCAAGACGAAAATCCTTGGCCTGGGCCGCAGTGGTGGCCAAAAGGGTTGCGGCAACCATTGTGGCGCCTTTGGCCAATGTTTTGAAATCCACTTTCATATTCTGTCTCCCTGATAGAATCATTGTTGTTTTTGGCGAGTTTACGCAGTCGAGCGGGCCTGGGTAGGGCTTTTTTCCTGCCCCAGGCCATTGGCACGTTAGTCTGGGAGATCTGCGCCGCCCTTTGACTTGGAAAACCAATGAAATAAATTTTAAGCTTAAAATAACGCCTCGGGTCAAGCAGTATTTTATGATAGCTGCTTAGATATCGGGTATATCAGTGTGTCTCTTGTCGTGATGTGCCATAGCCATCAGCTTGGAGAGGAAGGGTTTTATGCCTTAGCTGCGGCCAACATCATGGCGCGCCACCGACACGGATTTAATCACTGCATGGCAAGACACGCCTGCCGCCAGCCCCAAAGCTTGCGCCGAGCGTCGGGTAATCCGCGCCAGCAAGTGGTCTTGTCCACATTGAAGCTGCACCACCACGCCAGGACCACCGCCCGCGCGGATTTCGGTAACTGTTGCGGACAAGATATTCAGCGCCGATAGTCCTACGGGTCGTTCGCGCGACAGGATCACGTCCTGGGCCAGGATGCGCACCCGGGTGCTTGCGCCGGTGGGCAGGTCGACTTGGGGCAGCATTAGAGTGCCACCTGACACAGCCAGCTCGGTCAGCCCATCGGTGTGGTGGGTGGTCACGGTCGCAGGCAGCACAGCGCCGGCTTCGCGCAGGCCCAGTTGACGCACCATTCCAGGATCTGAAAAGACATGTTCCGTGGGGCCAACCTGTGCCACCCGCCCCTGATCAAGTACCACCACCGTGTCGGCGAGCCTTGCAACCTCGGCCACAGAATGGCTCACGTAAAGAATAGGCAGGCCCGTCACATCTCGTAGCTGTTCCAGATAGGGCAGGATCTCTTCTTTGCGGTTTGTGTCCAATGCGGCCAAGGGTTCATCCATCAGCAACATGCGAGGATGCGACAAGAGCGCGCGACCAATGGCGACGCGCTGCTTTTCTCCTCCGGACAGCCCGCCTGGGCGGCGGTTCAGCAGAGACGTGATGCCGAGCATGTCAGTGACATCTTCGAGTGCCGGGCCAGCGTTGTCGCGCGGTGCAAAGCGACTGCCATAGGTCAGGTTGCCCAATACAGTTAGGTGGGGGAACAATCGGGCGTCTTGAAATACATAGCCTAGGCGGCGGCGATATGGTGCTACGTTTGTTCGGTGGGTGTGGTCAAACAACACCGAAGAGTGCAGGGCAATGCGGCCTGACTGGGGTGTCAACAAACCGGCAACCGCATTGATCACCGTTGTTTTACCCGATCCGGACTGTCCAAACAGTGCGGTGATGCCTCCGGGCGCTTCAAATGCCACCTCGACCACAAGATCTCCCAGAGTATGGCGGATATCGACAGACAGGCTCATGTGCCGTTGATCCGTTTGGACGCGCGCCGCGCCAGTATTTCGGAGGCAATTAACGCAGCCATCGCCAAGGCAACGGAAATGGCCACTAAACGTAGTGCGGCATCTTCACCACCAGGCACCTGTAGGAAACTGTAGACGGCGGAAGGTAGGGTTTGGGTCTGCCCGGGGATGTTAGCGACAAATGTGATGGTCGCGCCGAACTCCCCCATGGCCTTGGCAAAACCTAAAACCGCGCCAGCGATCAGACCGGGCAGGATCAACGGCAGGGTGATGGTGGCAAAGACCCAAAAGCGCGAGGCCCCAAGTGTTGCCGCCGCCTGTTCCAGTTTGGGATCAACGGCTTCTATTGCCAACCGGATGGCCCGCACCATCAGTGGAAAACCCATAATGGCGGCAGCCAGTACCGCACCGGTCCAACGAAAAGCCAGCACCAGCCCAAAAGTTTGTTCAAGCCAAGCGCCAACGGGCGCGCGGCGGCCAAAGGTGATCAACAACAGATACCCGGTTACCACCGGTGGCAGGAACAGCGGCAGATGAACAATTGCATTCAGCAGTTGCTTGCCGGGAAAACTCCAGCGCGCAAGGGCATGTGACACCAGGAGTGCGAAGGGTAGGTTCAGCAGCGTAGCCCAGATCGCGACCTTCAGCGACAATGCCACAGCCTGCCATTCCTCAGGTCCCAACCAATCCATTAGTCTTGCCCTTGCAATGGGCGAAAGCCATGGCGAGCAAACACCGCTTGTGCCGCATCGCTTCGCAGATAGTCATAGACGGCCTGCGCCTCGGGGGTGGCTGGATCGATCAGCGCCATCGGGTAGCGGATAGGGCTATGTGTTTTGGCTGGAAACAGACCTAGCAGGCGCACATGAGGTGATGCCCCCAGATCACTAGCGTAGACGATGCCCAATTGTGCTTCGCCTGTAGCTACCAATCGTAGCGCAGCGCGCACACTGTCGGTTTGGACAATTTTGTCCTGCACGTTTTCCCAGGCGCCCAGTGACGTCAGTGCCTCGCGTCCGTAAATTCCCGCAGGGACCGCGTTGACCAGTGCCATCGCCAACACGCCATCTCCAAGTGTCGCAGCCAGTTCAAATCCGGGGGCAGGGGAGAGCGTAATGGAGCTATTCGGAGCCGCAATTAGGGCCAATTGATTGCTCAGCAGGTCAGTGCGGCTGCCTGGAATCAGCAATCCATCGTCTTCCAATACCTGCATCCAGGTAGTATTCGCCGATAGAAACAGCTGCGCTGGTGCGCCCAGACGGATTTGTCGCGTCAAAGCGGAACTGCCGCCATATGCGATATGCAATTTTTCGCCATCGTAGGACTGGGATAACTCGTCCAGCGCGTTTTTAAGGCTGGCGGCTGCGAATAGTGTGACCTCCTCTGCCACCAACCATCCGGGCGCGAGCGAAACACAAACTACCAGAGCTAGGTTAAAGCGATAGGAGCGGTGGAGCAGTGATAGCATTGCGATCAGGGCGCTATCAGCGTTACGCCGGGGATGCGTTGTAGTTGATACATATCCTCGTCATAAATACTGGTCAGTGTTTCTATCAGCTCCTCGGTCCAGCCCGGCAGGTCCAGCTCTTCTTCCAGGGCTTCTTCAATGGCAAACTTGTCAAGGAAAGCTGCATAGACACGACGCTTTTGCATTTCGCTCAGATCGCTATGCGCCTCTAGATAAGCGCGCAGTCGTGTTAGGCCTTCGGGGGACATAATTGTGGCTAACAAATCCAAATCACCTAGCAAGGCTTTGTGCGTCTCAACGCCAACCATGTCCCGCATGATCTGCCCCCATGTCAGGGGCATATCCTCATAACACCAGACAGTTAATGGAATGTCCGGCACCGCCTGTCGTAGCCGGCCCATCATTTCTGACCAGCGTAGCTGCCGGGGATCGGTCTGTTTCATGACTTCGCGCAGCCGTTTTGGAGCGGCTTTTTGGAGTAGGGCAGGCAAAAATCCGGCAGGGTTGCGCAGACCCATAAAGATCTCGATTTGATCATGGGGGAAAAGCTGCTGCAGATCGCGCATCCGCTGCACCGCTTCCGGGTAGAGGTAATCACCTTCTAGCGCGTTACGTTGTGATCCAAAAAAATGTGGATTGGACAGCACCACGCGTTCAGCGTCTTCTTCGTCCAGAATGGCGTCCCAAAGGACATCCCGCGAATCTGGAGCTGGTGACCCGGCCTCCAATGCGACAAAGCAATCTTTCAGCAAAGTCCGGTACTTTCCTGGACCAGGGACTGCTACACCTTGTTTAGAAAGATCTTCCTTGTTGCGCAGCAGACTTTTCAACAGGCGGTCTTCTTCGGTGGCATGAGCGCCGGTGTGAACAATAACCTGCATCTGAAAGCCGTATCTCCCGATGAATGCGATAGCTTGTCATGACTAAAGCCAGTGGCCGGTCAGGTCAAACGGCTTGATACTTGATAGCAGTTTTGAATTTTTTTCGCCAACTGGCCATTTAAGGTGATTTTGCGTCTTGCGCGTCTTTGAAAGAGAGGCTAATCCGTGCCTCGGAAGCCCCTATAGCTCAGCTGGTAGAGCAACTGATTTGTAATCAGTAGGTCCGCGGTTCGAGTCCGTGTGGGGGCACCATTTATCATACTTTTTTCATTGTATATCAGTTACTTATCCGTGATTGCGTTGGTGCAGTTACGCTATTTTCCCGCTCCAGGCATGAGGGGCGCTGTGTTGGGTTTCTACCTAGTCGACTTGGTAGATAACCTGGGATGGTAGCTATAAGTGACGCCTTTGGATGCTATAGACTGACCTCCTAGAACAGCTTCACTACAAATTTGCGCCTGTTTGCTGGGCTGTTGGGGCGAGAAGTAGAAGTTTTATGAGAGGGTAGTGTTTTGTTAGACATCAATTCGTTGGCGGAAACAGACTGGAGCTACGAGTTCCGTGAAATACCCAACATTGAGATAAAGACAAATATCGGCCAGCCAGGAATGCCTGGGTACGCAGCAAAGACTAAGCTTCTGTTTGCAAACATAGCGGAGAGATGGTCATCAGAGTTACACGCGGAGTGGCTGCAGCGGCAATATGTTGCGCTTAAGCTCATAATGGGCGCTACATTGCAATTTGGATCGGCAGATCACGCCCAAGAGCAAAACCTCCAAATGGCTGTTCCCTACCTAGCCTACTATGGAATGTTCAACGCAGTGCGCGCCAACTTACTTACTTCTCCCCGGTCCGGTTGGGGAAAGAACAGTCTGAAAATAGGTCACGAAAAGGCCATTGAGAAATACTTGGAAGAACTTAAACTTTTGCTTTCTCCTGAAGAGGTTAGCAAAAGCACCCAACTGTTTGTGGAGGCAAAACGCGGTCGAGAGCTCTTCTCGTACAGGTTCCCGAGTAGTGGAGCTCCTGGACGAGGCGGCTCTTTCGTTTACCCAGATGCAGCTGAACATTTCGCCCGTGTTGCAGCTGAACTCGCGTTGTTCAATTCATTCTGCCTAGGGGCTGCGATCGAAAATAGGTATGGTACATACGAAGAATGGCCTGGTTTCAAAGCTAACGAGCGACAGCTGTCCAAGCTCTGGAAACACGTTTTGAAAGGCACGCTCGGGGACGAAGACTATGTCCACATCGATGCTGAAGACATGTATCGAGTCAAAAGAATGGCTCGCTCGATCCAGAGGCCGTTACCATTTGTATGGATGATTGGTGAGGGAGGCATTGAGGACTTTTTTGGGTCCTTTACTTCATCCTGCGACGATGAAACCGGGTTTAACCCTGATGACCACTGGCATCGACTTCTTGATCTCCCCTGAACGGAAAGTGGAGTGCCTATCGGGCTGGCCAAGTGCTGGCTTTTTAATCTATTGATTGCAAAAAAAGCGGGGAGGAATGCGAGCATCCCTCCCCTTTGTTGGGCACTGTCCAAGGAGTGAGTGCCAAACTCCACTTATCATTTTGCACCAGTATGCACTGGCTGTCAATCGGCGTTCGCTTTCCAGTGGCGCTTAAAATCATTGCGTACTACCGAAAACGTAGCTGACAACGACAAGAGCATTAAGAGAACCACACATAGCTGCAACCATCCATTTTCACCCCCTAGGTAAACCCAAACAAATGCCCCGATTATTGAGGTCAGGAAAAGAAGAGTAAGAGTAATTTTTGATTTTAATTTAATTTCACTTTTGAACTCTGAGCGGATTAGCCGTTGGTCGCTAATTTTTCCTGACGCAATCGCCTGGTAGATTACACTCATAGCGCCTGTGTCTCTAAAGTATCCGGAATGGGCTGCGAGAGGGAAAGGCGCTCCGACTGGAGCAACTTCTACATTTTCAACCCCTTTCCAAGGTGCATTATTGGCAGGCTGCAGGGAAGAAATCCTTGAACTTATTAGATCGTAGCGGGACCAGAAGTTTACCAATCTCGGACTTCCGGATGTGTGCCAAGCAGGCCATGCAAGTCGGTTTGGGTTGCTATGCCTAATTTTATGATATCGGTGGTTTTTACCACTATCAGCATAAAATAGGCTAGAAATTTTTTCGATGGGGCTGCCAATTGTGAAGATGTGGCTCACTTTCCGTATTGAGCCAATCGCACTCGCCCTCTCGGACTCTGAGATATTGGTTGCTCGGCAAAGTGCGTTTTGCCGTTGAAACGCTTCCAGAATTATCGATGATCCCAAACTGTGTCCAATTAAAATGCACCGACTGCAATTTTCATCCTCCAGTACATCCTTTACGATTTTTTGAGCTAACCTTACGCGTCGCTCCCGAACCAAGAAATTTTCCTGGCTCTCATGTACGGTGGTCCAAGCTATAACGTCGGAAACCAGCCTTCTGACGAGCCGCCACCCAAAGAAGACAAGCGCAGAAACTGCTAAGATTGCTGTAACTTGGGGTGCGTAGGAACTCAGTGCTGAAAATTCGAAGATGTTTCTCGAGAGCAATGATCCGATGTAATAGAAAATTGTATAGGCAAAGATGAAGATAGAGAGGATCGGCAGAGCTACGAAGAGCCCCCTCAAGAGCCGCTCCGTTGCTTCCCTTACAAACTCTGAGCGCCAAGTGACTGCGAGTTTGTCCAGTTTCTCAGTTTCTGTTTCATTGCTCCGCGACGTCAAAAATTTTCTGAAGTCTTCGAACTTCCCTTTTGGAAAATTTCTGCGACTGTCAGCGTTGTCAAAATCTTCGTAATATGGACCTGTCGCAGTTTGATGCCGCTCCTTTGATAGCATTTACTGCAACAAAGGAGACTGACTATGGGACTGAAGC
>NZ_WQLV01000006.1 GCF_009753675.1 Parasedimentitalea huanghaiensis
GCGCCGCCGGTAAGGGGGGTTCTAGGGTTATCCAACCAAACCCGCAAGCGCTAAATCTACCTTTTTGAAACTTTCTTGAAAAAAACGTGAAAACATCAGAAAAACAATATGTTAGACAAAGAGACATCACGCCAGTTTTCAATAAACTTGAGTTTTCCAACGCCCCAAACCCGCAAACAATCAACGAGCCACCAGATCTGGTAGACGAACCCAGAGCCAGCACTAATACCAAATCGCAAAACCCGAGTCGCCACGCGAAGCCGCAGTGGAAAAACGTCAAAGGCAGGTCAGCTTCCTGACCTGCCTTTGACGTCTGATAGCCTACCCAGAATATTCAGGCGCGCTGCCTGAGTGGGCGAAGGAATGCGGACAGGCGGTCAAAGGGCAACCGCAGTAGCAACAACCCCACAATTAGCGCCAGATAGATCACCGGTTCAAACTGGAAGCCTTTGACCAGGATGACATAGTGAAGAGCACCAAGCAGCCCCGCTGCATAAACGGCACGGTGCAGTTTTCGCCAGCTACGCCCCAGCCAGCGGATAGACCTGTTATTCGAAGTCAAAGCCAGCGGCAGCAGCAACACAAAACCCGCCATGCCAATCGTAACATAGGGACGTTTGACGATGTCAGCCCAGATCTGTCCGGGCAGTTGGACATCCAGCACCAACCAGACAGCCAAGTGACAACACACATAGAAGAAGCACAACAGGCCTAGCGCTCGGCGAAATTTGAGGAGGTTCAACCCAACGTACTTTCGCAATGGCGTTACAGCCAGGCCAAGCACCAGCAATTGCAGAGCCAGCTTACCGTACTCGTGCTCCAAGGCTTTGATCGGCTCGACCCCTAACCCACCTGTCAAACCCTGATAAAACAACCAGGGCGCAGGCAATGCACCCAGAAGGTAGATCACCCAGGTTGGCAGGCGACGCAGACTATGATTGAGACGGTCCCGCATCAGAATGACTTGGCCAGATCCATACCACTATACAACGACGCCACCTCGTCGCCGTAGCCATTGAACATCTCGGTGGGCTGGCGCTTGGCAAACAAGCCACCGCCAATGCGACGTTCTGTGGCTTGGCTCCAGCGCGGGTGCGAGACCTCGGGGTTTACATTACTATAGAAGCCATACTCGCGAGCATTGGACATATTCCAGCTGGTTGGCGGTTCCTGGTCAGTCAGGGTGATACGGACAATCGACTTGATCGATTTGAATCCGTATTTCCACGGCACCACCAGACGCAGCGGTGCGCCGTTTTGATTGGGCAGGTCTTTACCAAAAATGCCGGTGGCCATCAAGGTCAGCGGATGCATCGCCTCGTCCAGGCGTAGCCCTTCGCGGTAGGGCCAGTCCAAAACGCGGTAGGCTGTGCCGGGCATTTCATCAGGCCGGTACAGGGTTTCAAACGCGACATACTTGGCATTCGACTGCACCCCAGCCATAGCAAGCAGATCCGCCAACTCAAATCCTGTCCAGGGAACAACCATGGACCAGGCTTCAACACAACGGAACCGATAGATGCGTTCCTCGAGGGTCATCTCGGACAGGATTTCCTGAAAGTCATAATCCCCCGGACGATCCACCAGGCCATCAATTTTGACACTCCAAGGCGTGGTGGTCATTTGATGGGCATTGGCAGCCGGGTCGCCCTTACCAGTGCCGAACTCATAGAAGTTACAATAGGTGGTGACGTCTTCCCAGCTGTTAGGTTCCAGTGCTTGTTCAGCCTGCGCCCCACCGGCCAATGCGCTAAGCCCCAATCCAGCCGCACCCGTCATGATCTGGCGGCGGTTCAAAAATGCCCCGTGTGGTGTCACATCGTCATGGGTCAGGTCGTTGGTCCAGCGATAGGCCATCTAGGTCTCCTTACATCTCGTTTCTTCCGAGATACGCAAAGCGAGCCCAAGAACCAAAACATATCCTGTCACGTTTCGGCGACGGGACTGTAACTTGGCATCAACTCGTTCATCGGACGGGACTGCCCACCGTCCTGCATAATGCGCACATGGCGGCGACGGATTTGACGCGGTTCGGACACCCCAACCGAGTGAGCGATGACCTCAACCTCATGGGTGATTTCGCGGGCATAAGCGGCCACGCGGGCATATTTATCCTCAGCTACCAAACCCTTTTGGAACCTTGGGTCATGGGTCGTGATGCCTGTTGGACAGGTGTTCTTGTTGCACTTCAGCGCCTGAATGCAGCCCAGCGCAAACATGAATCCACGGGCCGAGGTCACAAAGTCAGCCCCAGCAGCCAGCGCCCAGGCCACATCTCCAGGATTGACCAGCTTACCAGACGAGATCAGTCGAATCCGGTCTTTTAGCCCATGTTCATCCCGCAGATTGGCCACCATCGGCAACGCCTCGCGCACCGACATACCAACCAAATCTATCAACGGCATCGGCGCAGCGCCGGTGCCACCTTCGCCTCCATCAATCGTGATAAAGTCGGGCGCGCAGTCTGTGTTTCGTGCCTGAATGCATTCAAACAACTCGCGCATGACATCTTCGGAGCCAACCACAGTTTTGATCCCCACCGGCTTGCCCGTCACCGAACGGATATGGGCAACCATATCCAGCAGATCGCCAAAATTCTCCATCTCTGGGTGGCGATTGGGCGAAAGACTGGCCTGACCAACAGGTATACCCCGTATCCCCGCAATTTCCTCGGTCACTTTGGCAGCGGGCAAGATGCCACCTTTGCCGGGCTTGGCCCCTTGGGACAGTTTGATTTCGAACATCCGAACAGTGTCATGAGCCGCAATCTCTGCCAGCTTGGTATCACTTAATCCGCCTTGTTCGTTTCGCACGCCGTATTTGGCGGTGCCAATCTGGAAAACGAGATCACAGCCCCCTTCCAAGTGAAACGGACTCAGCCCACCCTCGCCTGTGTTCAGCCAAACCCCTGCCTGTTTGGCCCCACGGCTAAGTGCCTGAACGGCTGGTTTCGAGATGGCACCAAAGCTCATCCCTGAGATATTAAAGATCGATGGCGCCAAATACGGCTGCTTGGCAGTAGGACCGATCTGCAAAGCCGTCGTCTGCGCGCTTTGGTCATCCAGTGGTGGGAACGGCGCATTCACAAAGATCGGCGTGCCGGGAACAGTTGCATTGCGGGTCGAGCCAAAGGCAACTGTGTTGCCTTCACCCGATGAGGCCCGCCCAACCCACTCGCGCTGTGCGCGGTTAAACGGCAGTTCTTCGCGGTCCATTGCAAAGAAGTACTGGCGAAAGAATTCACCCAGTTCACTGAACAAATGACGGAATCGCCCGATAACCGGATAGTTACGTCGTATGGCATCATGGGTTTGGAACCGGTCGATCACAAACAGAACTGCGGCCCCTACGGCCAGTGTTCCCAAAATAAACACAAAAGAAAGCGCCATGAATTCTATGGCATTCGCTGCGAAACCCATGCAAAATCTCCTATATGTTAATTGGGCGCGCAACTGCACACCTGGAAATGATATATAGTCTGAGCGCGATTGTCGGGCTTCACAAGTCAAGGCTGATCACATTGGGAGAAAATGTATGAAACAGATCATCGCGGCCTGGGTATTTGGGCTGGTTTCGCAGATGGCAACTGCTCAGGACATGGTGAGCTATACCACCACCTTGGATTTCGACGATGTCACCTTTGGCATTGAGAACGCGATTACCGACCTGGGGCTGGTGGTGGATAACATCAGCCATGTTGGTGAAATGCTGGAGCGCACCCGAGGAGCAACCGGATCTGATGTCGTGTTGTTTGAAGCAGCCGAGGTCTATTCGTTCTGTTCCGCCACCCTGTCGCGTCAGGTTATGGAAGCTGATCCCATGAATATCGTGTTTTGCCCCTATGACATCTTTATAGCCCAGCTACCCGGCTCTGACGAAGTCACTGTTGGGTTCAGGCAATATCCCGAAGGTGCGATGCAGTTGATCCAATCCATGCTGGACGGGATCGTACAGGAAGCCATCGAAGAGTAAGGCCCGGGGCGGGATCGGCTCAATCAATTCTGGCGACGGGATTTAACCAGACGCTGTAGCAGACACAGCGTCACAATTCCGCCGCCTGAAACCATCAATAACAACGGCCAGCTCATGTTTTTCATATGGGCGCCCAGGTAGGCTGACAACACAGTGATTGGGACAATGCCTAAACCCGTGGTCCAGACAAATGTCCATAGTCTTACGCGGGTCAACCCAGCGGCATAGTTGATCAGGTTAAAGGCAATCACGGGGATAAAGCGGCTGATCAACAGGGTGAAGGTACCCTGCTGGTCCGTCCACTCGTCCAACCGCGCAGACTGACCTTTGGAAAGCCAACTCTGAATGACTGAACGCCCCAATTTGCGTGACAGACCAAATGCGGCCAACGCGCCCAGCATGGCGCCGACCCAGACCAGCGCACTGCCAACAAGTGTACCAAACACTGCGCCTGCACAGATCGCCAAAATTTCAGCCGGGAACGGGATAAAGCTGTGCAACACCATCAGCGCAATTATGGCAACTGGCGCCCAGGCTCCGGTGGCACGCAGCTGGTCTGCCAATGCCTCGGGGGTGGGAAAGGTACCTTCAGAAACATAGGCCAGCATACTACCCAGAAGCAGCACAACAGCGATCCCCCATAGGGCAACGCTGCGGCCGGACAAGGTCATCCCACAACACGCCACTGCCGGATCATAGCGGCGGCGGCGGCGGCAAATGGCTGGGCAAAGGCATCATTTGGACGCGCCTTGATTGTCAAAGACAGCCCCAGCAGCGTGTTTTGAAGTAGTGTTGCCTTTTCGTCTGGATCAAAATCAGCTGCGACCTCCCCCGTCTCTATTGCCTTACCAAGGATCTGCGCAAAGCGGTGATGCAGAACCTCGAAATAGTGTGCAATTCTAACGTCGACTTCGCCGCCATTGCGATCAAACTCGGTGATTGCATTCAGCAGCAGACACCCCTGGGCCCCAATTTGTGGCATGGCCGCAGGATCTGCACGATCCGCAAACCACTGGGCCAATTCCTCGAGGTTGGTGCTGCCTGCGTCCGGCAGATGCTCCGCCTCGACCCGGCTCATATAGGCATCAAGGGTTTCCAGAAAAAACGCCTCTTTTCCACCGTAGGAAGTTTGTAGTGTAAACCGGGTCAATCCGGTGCGTTCTTCGATCTGCCGGGTACTGGCGCCTTGATAGCCGTGCTCCCAGAATACAGCCTGAGCGGCGTCGATCACGGTTTTGTGGTCAGCTTTGCGTGCGCGAGACATGGGATACCTGTTGTTTTTTCTATCCCCACGGATAGATACATATCTATCCGCAAGGCTAGCATGCCCTTTCGCGCCCCTCAACAGGAGACACCCATGAATACCTATGCTCTTTTGTCCGCTTTCGCCGGCTTTGCTCTCGTGATGGGGACGCTCACCGTCTACTTTGCCGCCATTCCCCGCGGCACTGTACCAGTGAAAGTCAACGGGCTGACACTCAGACTGGTTTTCGGTGTCGCCCTAGCCGCAGCCGGGATTTATTTGGGACTTACCGGCGTCGGGTCCGCAGGTGGCCTTGTCTATATACCCGCAGTTCTAGCGTTGTTGTTTGGCAGCTTTATCTTGTGGGTTCTACCACAGCGACATACGCCATTGGGTGATATCAAGGTTGCAGTTGGTGATCCAATCATCCCATTCAAAGCCCTGACGACTGATGGCACCCCGTTCAACAGCAGTGAGCTGGCGGGCAAGCGTATTTTGTTCAAGTTCTTTCGCGGTGGCTGGTGCCCCTATTGCGTCGCTGAACTCGCGGAATTCAACAAGATTGTCCCTGAGCTGGAAAAAATGGGTGTTCAGATCATTGCACTCAGCAAAGACACTCCAGACCAGGCAGCCCTGAACAAGTCCCGTGACGGATTGAAATTTGATTTGCTGTCAGACCCGAACCTGTCGGTCATCCGCGCCTATGGTGTTGAACACCACAAGGCGCTGGGTCAGACCAAGAACCCCAAATCCACCTATGGCGGCCTGGCATTGGGGCTGGCCCCGTTCAAAATCGAAACCATGGCGATCCCCACTACTTTGCTGATTGATGAAACCGGCGTGATCCGCTGGATTGATCAGACTGACGACTACCGGTTGCGCAGCAGTACTGAACGGGTGATGTCGGCGGTCAGCCAGGTTTTTGAGTAGCTCTATACCGGTCCGCTTCAAATCCAAACCCGTCTTGCCAAGATAGAGCCTTGAGCAAGACGGATTTCGCAGCGGTTCAGGCAGACCTTGGCTTCATTGAATAAGCCGTAGATGTTGAATGGAGGATGCAATGGAAACAAACGCGTCAGCCAACTCCTGCGTAGTGACCTCAAAGAAATGCCCCGCCGACGAAGCACACTCACCGATTTCATCAACGGCAGAGCCTGCAACATCCACTGCAACAGTGTAGACAATCACCCCTCTATCCTTAGCCAGTTCACACTGCTGTAAGAACATCGAAAGATTAGAAGCCTGCCCGGATTCCAGAGTGGTATCAGTTAATGGGCGCGCGGTGAGTTCTGTAGTTGAATTTTCTTCGGTCAGTGCATCGCTTGGGCGGACCTGTGCACTGGTGCGGCCATCCGTCATCAATACAATGAACTTTGACGAGTCCGCTGCATCCCATTGCAGCGGACGATTGCTGAATTGCTCTGGCACTTCACCAGTTGTGCTCAGGAATTCGAAGGCCGGTTGGGTGTCCGGGTCAAGCAGCGCGAGGGCATATTTCATGCCGTAATTGGTACCGGTCCCGTCATATAGCCTCAGGTTGTCGATAAAGCTGTGCAGGCTGGCGGCATCATCCTGTGCGTACTGAATGCTCATGGTGTCATCCGGGCACCATCCCCAGTTCTGTGTCACCTCGTCATAGTCCCAATTCACGAAATACGGGACCTGATCAATCGAGCCTCCAGGCAATCCGGTTGACAGGAAATCGTCGTAGGTCATTTCCAGACATGAGGCGACGTTATTGGGAACAAGGCCCGCATAGAACTCCGCGAACGGGATCTCCAGATCCACTTTGTTGTAATTGGTCGGACCATCGACCAACTCATCCCCGGTCATACTGTAAAAGCTGGTTGGTTCCAGACCGCCTTTGATCGTAGCACCAAGCATCGACAGGTGACCTTCCAGACTGGGGTTCAGGCGGACGATGTAGTCCTGCGCATAGAGGTAATAGGTGTCCAGATCATCCTTGTTGAACAACTCAACATCGTCGTCCGGATAGCCCTCAATCTTGACCGAGTAATCAATTTCGCCATCACCAGTTGTGTCAAACCAGAATACAATATTTGAAATGTCTTGCCCCCATTCAGGAAAGTAATCCTCGGATGTGGTGGTTCCAAACCGTTCCCCCCCTAGATATTCAAACATCGCTTCACCGGGATTCGCCTGCCCGGCAAATGGAATGACATTGATCGAAGTCTGATGTGGGCCGCTGACCCCCGTCTCGGAATCGACATTCCTGCTCAATGAAGCCGTGACAAATTCATTGGCTGCCGTTTGCATAATCTCAACACGCCCGTTCAAGCTCATACTGCCCGACACGTCCAACACCAGCGAGATTTCGGTGGCTGGTTCGTTTTCAATGGCAATGGCGCCCAGATTCATTGACAAACTATCAACCCCAGTCATCCGCATATACTGGGTGACAATAGCCCCCTGCGCCGTCGCCGAGACCTGTCGTTGAAAAGTGTCCTCCTCAACCACGACGCCCGTCAGGTAGGACAGCATGCCAGACACGTTCAGATAATCCCTTACCACGGCTTCTGGCTCGAGCGGCTGGTTCATACTGGAGGCCGCCAAAACCGCATTATCAAGCGAAGCCTGAAGACGGACCCGATCTCGCTCGTATCGCATCAGGTCGATACCGATCCCTCCGACCATCAGCATGATCGCAAATAAAACCAAAACAGGTATGGCCAACACCCCATCTTCAGCTCGCCTGAAGGCTTTGAACAGATGAATTAGCGGATGGGTTTTGGTGTTTTGATTTGCTGCGAACTTGGCTCTGCAAGTCATGGCTACATCCTCTATTCTGAAAGGCTCGTCCCTATAAACGCTATTCAGAAATGTGGCCGGAAATGCGCTCAAATGCGGCGAGGATGTGGCGGACGCCTTTGAGCCACCACATTGTTTACCCTTTGTTCATATGTGCGCAACTTTTTCGCCACCCTTATGACGCATTGCTTTCATTGAAGAGTTTTGAAATCTGGCCAATTGCTGAATGGCCAAGCCCGGGCCGGCAAAAAACTAGCGCGTTTCTTGGCAACAATTCGAGACAGTTCTGAGTGATCTCAGAAACTGTGGCTTTGCTACGGGTTGGGGTTGTTTTGCACGCCATAAGATCGCCCCGCAAGGGTGACGACTTGCCTCCCCTTTGCTGTTTGCGTGCCGAATTGATACCGCGCCTGCGCCTTCATTCCATAGTTCCTCTCCCCATTAAGCTTATCCCTTAGCGGGTATCTCCGACGGAAGTTGAACCTGTCATTTGCCAAGGAAGACCCGGAGCATTGACCTGCCGGTTGGGCGCAGCCGTATTCTCCCGACTGGGTTCATATCCCAGCGGGTGATGCTGCTGTTTTGCTTGCCTACTTCGCAGTTGATTACTAGCGGCGACGTCGCCAAAGCGGGTTCGGACCAGGACTTTATCCCCCGTGCGTAGATGCATCCCATAGCGCCCCCGGTACAACGGAGGTCCTGTTCCTGTGCCGGGGGTGTCAGGCCCAGCGGTAATCGCGATTGCGAGGCAGGTTGCAGGAGCGAAACGAAACTGGGGTAAACAGGGCGCGCGGTGGGCCTAGCAGCCCGGGCTTTTGCGGGCGCCCTGCTGTTGGTTAAACAATAGCCTGAGGTTTCTTTTGATCAGGTTGGTCCAAATCAAAAACGGCAAGCCACGAAAGAAATCACCGGCAGATCCGCGTCCTGCCCGACCCAAGGTTTTCAGGGCGATCGGTGGCAAGGCTGGGCGAAAATAGCTTTTAACGCGCACAGGTTTCCCCGCAATCAACGCCGCAAGCGCTTTGCGCGTGGCAGACGGGTTGTTCCACTCGGCCTGGAACCGAACGCAGCCTTTGCGGTCGATGATGAAGACAGCATTGGGCATGCTGCCATATCCCAAATGCGCCGCCCCTTCGAAATCATCCACAAAAACGGTCCGGGTTTCACCGTCCTCACTTTTGAGCCGGGTTGCGCAAGCAAGTTTATCGTCAAAATTCTGATGACCCGGAATGTCCACACCCGGGTGCGCCTCGCGGACATAAAGCACCGCGGAACTGATCTGTGGGAATTCTTGCTGCAGTGGTTGCATGATCCCCCGACGACTTTGAAACAGTGGGCAAGTGATGCTACCTATTTCAAGAACCAAAAAATCACCCTCAAAATCGAGCAATCGCTTCGTCCGTCCATCGCTTGTCGTGAGTTCAAAATCAGGGGCCTTTTGCCCAACAACAGGGCCTTCGACCGTATCGAAATCATAGTCGTCCGGCGAAAATTCATCATAATTATAGCTTGGCATCTTGGGTCTCCTTTTTGCTGCTCGAAGACAGGTCAGCGCCTTGCAGGCTTGATGTCATCCTTTTGAGCACTGCGAGAGTGATTTGGGCATCATCATCACTTATCCCGCCCATGGCATCACCAATGAGCCCCTTTGCGATGGGGGCCAGTTTGGCGAACAGGCTGTGCCCGGACGCGCTGAGTTCGATAACCATCCTTCGACGATCGGATTCATTTGGGATCCGGTTGACCAGACCTTTACGGACCATCCCATCAACCAAACGCGTGACAGTTGTGCGATCCTTCGAGGTGATCTCAGCAATTTCACTGGGGGCCTTTGCCCCGCCTTCGTTGAGGAGCAGCAAAAGCGCCCACTCTTCCGGGCTGACCTCAAAACCCGCCGCGCCAAAGCGCGCAACAATTTCTTTGCGGGTAAGAAAGCCTAGCCGGTTCACCCAGTGTAGGATCTGTTGTTCGTAGTTCATAATAGATGTATAGCACAACTATTGCTATTTACAACCTGAAACGCCTTGTGTTGGTCGCAGCTACTCCGCATGTTGCGAACAAGCACTGGGCGAAGTGGCGTTGAGCAGGACAAGATGAAACGGCTGATTTCTATAATGATCGGGTTTGGCGCCCTGATGCTGAGCGGCTGCGCCGCGCCGGTTGCCACGTCCAACGACCCCGTTGGTGAGCTGACACTGGCAATTCAGGCGCTCGACCCCGATGTGGACCCGGTCGAAGCCCGCCGCGCCGCCGAGATTTCATACAGCTATTCGACTCGGTTGGCACAGGATTATGGCGTCACCACCGCGCCACTGGTGCACAACAGCAAGGTCAATGCCGGGATCAAGGACCGGGGGCTGTGTTATCATTACGCTGAGGACATGCAGACCCGGTTGAACCAGGAAGAGTTCAAAACCCTGGTAATGCTACGCGCTATTGCCGAGCCCAAAGTTGCATTCCTGATCGACCACAGCACCGCGGTGATCGCCGCGCGCGGGAATGACATCTATGATGGTGTCGTTCTGGACGCCTGGCGCAATGGTGGGGAATTGTTCTGGTCACCAACGGTGGAGGACACCCGGTATAACTGGGAACCCCGGATGCGGGTGCTGGAAAGGAAGTGGGAGGAGCGGGTAGCTAGGGAGGCGGTTGCGGGGTAAGAACAAAGCAGCTGATGCAACCGACCGCTTGTCGTTATTGCATTTTCAACTAAAGCTGCCGCGCGTTTCCTATAATCAACATGGCTAGATTAATGGATCATACGACCACTGCAGAAGGGCTTGGCGTTGCCGTGGCCTGCAAAAGATGTCAGCAGGTTCGCAATTGGCACGGATTTGACCTGCATGGCGAGAAAATGCACGCCATCGTTTGATCTGTATTGAATCTACCTCCGGGAGACGGCGACCAAGGTAATAGCGACAGTACCATTGGAACCAGCCCCTTGGGTCGGGGCCGAAAATCCAGCCCTTTTGTTGCCACACCGAAAGTGGTTGCCGGCTTTTTACACCAAAGTAATTCAGGGAAGCATTCGAACGGGCGCTGATTTTTGCATTGCTAAACCAATCAGAAGGAAATTCGTTGCGACAATCGTTGCAGTACTTGCCTTCAAAGACACCCATCTCGAGCATTTGCTGCGGGCTGTAGACAGGGGTGAATTCAGGTGCAAAATCTTGACCAATAGGTGCTACTAATTGGTACTGATAGTTCACCTGCATCGTGTCGCAGACTTTAATAGTATTTCCAATGGACGTAACCAATTTCTTATACCCCTTCGGATTTCGTTTTCTGAACTAGTGAGCGCGTTTTACTTATTCTGCTGAGACCCAGCCCCCACGACCACAAACACGCTACAAATTTCAGTACCCTGACGCGCATAGCTATGATCAAAATTTGAATCGAAATACATTGAGTCACCTTCCTCGAGCAGGTGGACTTGATTGTGGATGTAAATTTCTAGAGCGCCACTCAAAACATAGACAACTTCTGCCCCGGCGTGCGCATGTGTTTCGGTCTGACCGGAACCAGTAAAATCCGCTACATACGCCTCAATATTTCGATCTAACACTGGAAAATCCAAACTTTCGAAATGAAACTTTGGCCGCCCTTCAGACGTATTGGGCAACCTTAGTCTGTCCTCTTTACGGACCACTGCAAGGGCAGGTTTTTGACTAACAGGCTTGAAGAAATGTTCGAGCCCAACACCAAACACCATCGAAATACGCAAAAGAGTGGGAAGCGTCGGGAAGACATGCCCACGCTCAATCCGAGAGAGCATACCAGCTGATAACCCGGTATGTTTACCCAATTGCTCAAGCCCAAGCTGTTTTTGTGTGCGCAATTCGCGAATCGCTGCGCCGATCCCATATGCCTCGAGGCCTTCATTAAGCGTGTCCGATAACATAGCGCTGCTCCCTAATTGTATATCGCGCAACATCCCACACGACTTTTGACCCTAGTGCAATAATATTGAATTTAGTGAAATTTGCAGTTGATGCAAATAATTTTATCTTGGATCAACTACCTATCGCAAACGCTTTAACCTGAAAGCCCTAAGTCAAGTAAGGAAGATAAAATGACCGTTCAAAACCTAAAAGCAGTCGCTTTGACGTCCGCAATTGCATTAGCGCTGTCTTTTGGCGCAGCCAATTCAGCTGATATCGTCGATACAGCTGTAGATGCAGGACAGTTTTCAACACTTGCTGCTGCTTTAGGTGCAGCCGGGCTGGTTGATACCCTGAAAGGTGAGGGGCCCTTTACAGTATACGCCCCAACTGATGCGGCGTTTGCGGCCCTTCCTGAGGGAACTGTCGAGACACTGATGAAGCCAGAAAACAAAGACCAGCTAACCAATGTGCTGCTGTATCATGTGGATGACCGCAAGCTGACCGCCGACATGTTTCCCCACGGCTCAACATTTTTCAAACCGATTTTGGCCAGTGAGCGGATCTGTATCAACAATAGCGCAGGCAGCGTGACAATTGCAGACGGATCGGGCGAAGTTGCAACTGTTGTTGTGGCCAACATCACCGCTGACAACGGCGTGATACATGTCGTCGACAAAGTTCTTTTGCCAGGTACGCGCCCGTCTTGCTAGAAAATTGACGTCAGTCCTTGCTAAAACTAAAAGAGGCCCGCCATTTCTGACGGGCCACTCATTCTTTAGTGCACCACCGCGTCGTCTGGTTTGGGGCGGTTGGTGGATCCGACACGGTCGCCGATGATCAGCCCCTCAGCCCCGGCCGATACCGGAACCGTATCGCCGTCTTTGACATCCCCGCCCAGCAGCATTTCGGCCAGTGCGTTTTGCAGGGCGCGTTGGATCACCCGTTTTAGGGGACGTGCGCCAAATACTGGGTCATAGCCTTCGTCGGCCAGCCAGGTGCGGGCCTCATCGTCCAATGCCAGCGTGATTTTGCGGGCGGCTAGACGTTTGATCAGGCGCGCCAGCTGAATGTCGACGATACCGTCCATATCCTCGCGTTTAAGGCGGTCAAAGATGATGGTTTCATCCAGACGGTTCAGGAACTCGGGCCGGAAGTGACCGCGCACTGCCTCCATCACGTCGCGCCGTGCATCAGATGCATCGGCCCCTTCGGGCAGCTGGCTCAGCGCCTGTGCGCCAAGGTTCGAGGTCAACACAATCAGCGTTTGCTTGAAATCGACGGTGCGACCCTGACCATCGGTCAGCACGCCATCATCCAAAACCTGCAGCAGCACGTTGAACACATCCGGGTGCGCCTTTTCGACCTCGTCGAACAGCACCACCTGATAGGGGCGGCGACGCACGGCTTCGGTCAGGGCACCGCCTTCGTCATAGCCGACATAGCCCGGAGGCGCGCCGATCAGACGGGCAACGCTGTGTTTCTCCATGTATTCCGACATGTCGATGCGCACCATGGCATGTTCGTCGTCGAACAAGAAGTCAGCCACAGCCTTGGTCAGTTCGGTTTTACCCACACCCGTTGGCCCAAGGAACAAGAACGAGCCCAGCGGGCGGCCTTCGTCGTTCAGGCCGGCACGGGCACGGCGCACCGCATTGGCCACAGCGGTGACGGCATCGTTCTGACCGATCACCCGGCCATGCAGTTCATCCTCCATCCGCAGCAGTTTTTCACGGTCGCCTTCCAGCATTTTCGAGGTCGGGATACCGGTCCAGCGTTCCACCACCGCAGCGATCTGTTCCGGGCGCACGGCTTCGGCCACCATCAGGCCTTCGCCCTCGCGGTCTTCAGCCTCGGCCAGCTGTTTTTCCAGATCAGGGATCACACCATAAGACAGCTCACCCGCGCGGCCCAGATTACCCTCGCGTTTGGCGATACCCAGTTCAGCGCGGGCCTTGTCCAGCTGTTCCTTGATGTCACGTGCACCGGCCATCTTGTCGCGTTCCGACTGCCACTGGGCGGTCATCTCGGCGCTGCGCTCCTGTAGTTCAGCCAGGTCGACCTCAAGCGTTTCCAGGCGATCAACCGAAGCGGCATCATCTTCCAGCCGCAGGGCTTCGGCCTCGATCTGCATTTGCAGGATCTGGCGATCAAGCTGGTCCAGCTCTTCGGGTTTGCTGTCGACTTCCATCCGCAGACGGCTGGCGGCTTCGTCCATCAGATCGATGGCCTTGTCCGGCAAAAAGCGGTCGGTGATATAGCGGTGCGACAGGGTCGCCGCCGAAACCAGTGCCGAGTCCGAGATCCGCACACCGTGGTGCAATTCATACTTCTCTTTGATGCCACGCAGGATGGAAATCGTATCCTCCACTGTTGGCTCAGAGATCACCACCGGCTGGAAACGACGGGCCAGTGCGGCGTCCTTTTCCACGTATTTGCGGTATTCATCCAGTGTGGTGGCGCCGATGCAGTGCAGCTCACCCCGCGCCAGCGCCGGTTTGATCAGATTGGCGGCGTCCATCGCGCCGTCACCTTTGCCAGCGCCAACCAAGGTGTGCATTTCATCGATGAACAGGATGATTTCACCCGCGGCTTCGGTCACCTCGGTCAGGACCGCCTTGAGCCGTTCTTCAAATTCACCGCGGTATTTAGCACCGGCAATCAGGGCTCCCATATCCAGTGACAGCAGTTGTTTGTCACGCAGGGATTCTGGCACATCGCCGTTGACGATGCGCAGGGCCATGCCCTCGGCAATGGCGGTTTTACCCACGCCGGGTTCACCAATCAGAACCGGGTTGTTCTTGGTACGGCGCGACAGGACCTGCATGGCACGGCGAATTTCCTCGTCGCGGCCAATGATAGGGTCAATCTTACCCTCGCGTGCGGCTTCGGTCAGATCATGGGCGTATTTCTTGAGCGCGTCATAGCCGTCTTCGGCGCTGGCGCTGTCGGCGGTGCGACCTTTGCGAATGTCGTTAATGGCCTCGTTCAACTTCTGCGCAGACACGCCTCCGGCATCCAGCGCCTCTTTGGCTTTGGATTTCACCATGCACAGCGCCATTAGCACCCGTTCAACCGGCACAAAACTATCGCCCGCCTTGGTTGCCAGCTTCTCAGCCTCGGCCATCACCTTGGCGGTTTGACCATCCATGTAGATCTGGCCTGCATCACCGCTGACCTTGGATTGTTTCGACAGGGCAACATCCAGCGCTTCTACCACGCGCGATGGCACCCCACCCGCACGGCTGATCAGATTGCTTGCCAGCCCCTGGTCGTCATCCATCAGTGCTTTTAAGATATGCTCGGGGACCAGCCGCTGATGCTCTTCCCGCACCGCAATAGTCTGAGCCGCCTGCACGAAACCGCGTGCCCGCTCGGTGAACTTATTCAAGTCCATTTGTCTCTCCTTTTAACAAGCGCCCTAAAAATGTGGAACGCCCGCTAGGCAGCGCGTCCCGAATTGGGCCTCAAACATCAATGTGGGAAGTCCCGCCTCCCCTTCAAGTGGTATAGTCCACTAAAAAGATGAGAAAACTACTGACAGAAGTCATTCCTTTTTGTTCCTCATGAAGGTCACAGTTCCGCCGGCATTCAAGAGCAGCCTGAAAAGATCAAAACAGGAGGCTGCCATGCTAGTGACTGACATCGAAGTGACCCATTACCACTATGACAATCATCACGCGCGACATTGCGCCAACGTAGTGCTATCGCTGATTGACCGGACTGTTAATCTGTACTGTCAGATCAATTTGCCCCCCTATGAAAACACAGAAGACCGTGATCGAGGCTTTGCGCACGAAGCGGCGCGCCAATTGAAGCGCATGCCCGAGTTCCGCTCAGGCCACCAGGAACTGCAGCTGGCGGATCACTTGGTCAGCAGACACTGATCGGGTAACTGTCGACAATTCTCCGCCAGTACCGATACTGGCGGTATGACATCACTGCGAGATATACGCGAGCGGAGCACCCTTTGGGATATTTTGGAAGGGCAGCCGCAACACATTGGGCTGGCGATACTGCTGGTTGTCGGCGCCAGTTCTTTATTGGATAGGTCATCGTAAGCATCCTATCTGTTAGGATACAGTTCCGCAGGATGGGCCACGCTCTCGATCGGGCTTGCAGTGATCCATCAGGTCATCGTGGCCATAGTTTTTCGCCTACAGCTACACCGTAACCTGTTTACACGCTGGTTTGATAATCGCGACATGGCGGTCTGGAGGTTGATTTTCCTGCCTCTGCTGATCGCTCGTCCAATCACCGTGTTATTGGTGGCATGGACAGACGCTGCTGGCATAACTGGGGTTCGCCTCATTGAACTGTTGGCCGGGACAGCATTGCTAACATTAGCGATTTGGGCCATGCATTCGGTCTTTGTGCATTTCACCCTGCGCCGTGCCCTAGGTGGAGATCACTTCAGAGATACCTATGCCTCTATGCCCTTGGTCAACAAAGGTGTTTTCAAATACACATCAAACGGCATGTATGGCGTTGCGTTCCTAGGATTATGGGGCATTGCTCTGCTGTTTGGTTCGTGGAATGCACTGATACTGGCGCTGTTCCAGCAGTGTTACATTTGGGTGCATATGTACTGCACCGAGGCCCCCGACATGCGATGGATTTACGGCAAAACGTAACCCCTTGTGCCAAGGCGCTGGTGCCCATAAACAGGCGCGACCCCACCAGAACCGGAGCTGCCCCCATGTCTGACGACCGTTTGATTGTTGCAATGGATGTCCCCAACGCCGTGCAAGGTTTGCAATTGGCCGAGCAATTAGGTGACGCCGTATCATTCTACAAAATCGGACTGGGGATGCTGACCGGTGGTGGTTTGGCACTGGCCAATGAGCTGAAGCACGAAATGGGCAAACGCATTTTCCTGGACATGAAGCTGTTCGACATCAGCGCCACCGTCGAAAAAGCAGTACGTGGTCTGGCACAATTTGATCTCGACTTCCTGACTGTGCATGGCGACCCGTCTGTGGTGGAAGCCGCCAAACAGGGTGCCGCTGGCAAAGACATGAAAATATTAGCGGTCACCATCCTGACCTCTTTGGACCGGCAGGATCTTGACGCCGCACTGATCAAAGACGGCGACGTACAAGATCTGGTGCTGGAACGCGCCAGCCGCGCCTTTGCCGCAGGGGCCGATGGCGTCATTGCTTCCCCACATGAAGCCGCGCTAATCCGCGCCCTGCCCGAAGCTGCGGGCCGATTGATCGTGACACCCGGTGTCCGACCCGCAGGGGCTGATCTGGGGGACCAGAAACGGGTTGCAACGCCGGCAAGTGCAATCGCAAATGGTGCGGATCACATCGTTGTAGGCCGCCCGGTTTGGCAAGCAAAAGATCCGAGCGCCGCAGCACAAGACATCCTGAACGAGATCAAAAACACCTAAATTCAGGGTAAGCGCCTAATTTGTAGGCAAAATAAAAACTTCACTCAGACGCGCCGAATCTCGGAAACGGAAGACGATTCGGCGCAGTTGACCCAACGTCAACCCCTTCTTAGAAAACGAAATATCAGCGTAAAACACCTAAGGCGCGCCATATTGTCTCTGTGCCGGCAAAGGCACATTTTCCATGCTCAATTAAGGCATCAGCAATTCCAGACTAGGTGTTTGCACCAAAATATTAGATTTAGACTACAAGACACTCCCCTGATGGGTTCTCTTCCTGAGGCTCATCACCTACCCCCGCTTCAGCAGCGGGGGGATTTTCTTAAAGGGTTAGTGTCCTATCTCTTCCAAGTACTCACATAGTTGCGCCACAAAATGCGGCACTGCCAGTGGATGGTTGCAATACTCAGCCGACGTCATCAGTTTCCAACCCTGACCTTCATTTCCAAAACAAACTTGATCAACCACCTCTGCCGGTTGGTGAGAGACGAAGAACCACATTTTCCCGTTTGTTCGCTGGTATTCTTTTGCCCAGATCAGATCCGTCTCCTGCAACCGTAGTCCGACTTCTTCATACGTTTCCCGCAATGCACATTGGGCCGGAGTTTCCCCTGTCTCGCGGCCACCACCCGGCAGGTCCCAATAATTGGGAAACGGAATATCTGGCTTGTCGTCACGCTGGATCACTAACAAGTCGTGACCCAGAAACAACGCCAGTTTTGCACCCGTAAATTCCATGATACAATCATTGATACAGCCGCCACATAAAGACAAGACTGCCCAGCCAAGTTAAGCTGCAGAACAAACTCCACTCCCAAGACTTAGATGACATCCCAATGCACGCCCTCTGCCGAGATTGCCTGAGCCAGATCGCCCCGGCGCGACGTTGCCCGCACTGCGGTAGCCCGCGGATAAAGGCGCATGAGGAACTGTTTTCGCTATCCATCGCGCATATGGATTGCGACGCCTTTTACGCCAGTGTCGAGAAACGCGACAACCCTGAACTGGCTGACAAACCCGTGGTGATTGGCGGCGGCAAGCGCGGCGTTGTGTCAACCGCTTGTTATGTGGCGCGCATTCGGGGGGTCCGCTCGGCAATGCCGATGTTTCAGGTGATGAAGCTATGCCCTGATGCTGTGGTGATCAAACCCCGCATGCAAGCCTACGCAGAGGTTTCGCGCCAGGTCCGCGCCATGATGGACGAACTGACCCCCGACGTTGAACCTCTCTCACTGGACGAGGCCTTTATGGACCTGGGCGGAACCCAACGCCTGCACGGTGCGCCACCGGCAGTGATGCTGGCCCGGCTGGTCAAGCGCATGAAAGACGAAATTGGGATTACCGGTTCGATCGGCCTGTCCCATAACAAGTTCCTCGCCAAGGTTGCATCGGATCTGGACAAACCACGTGGCTATTCCGTGATTGGCAAGGCTGAGACCAGCACCTTTCTGCAGGATAAGCCAGTGAGATTGATTTGGGGTATTGGCCCCGCAGCGCAGGCCAGCCTGGAGAAAGCTGGAATTCGGACGTTTGCAGACTTGCTGCGCTGGGATCGCCGAGACCTAAGCACCCGCTTTGGCTCAACAGGAGAGCGCCTGTGGCATCTGGCCCGCGGAGAGGATCGGCGTCGCGTTTCAGCCAATGCCCCAATGAAATCCATCTCAAACGAAACCACGTTTTTTGAAGACACCGCCAGCACTGAAGTACTTGACGGCCACCTGTGGCGTTTGGCGGAAAAAGTGTCAGATCGCGCAAAGGCCAAGCAACAGGCTGGACGGGTGGTGACGCTAAAATTGAAACGAGCCGACCACACAGCCCTGACCCGGCGGCTCTCGCTTCGAGATGCTACACAAATGGCGGATGTCATCTACCGGACCGCGCGCGATTTACTGGACCAAGTTGGAAATCAGGGGCCCTACAGGTTGCTTGGCTGTGGGATTTCCGATCTGGTGCCGGAAACTCAGGCAGATATCACAGGTGATCTCCTGGACCCACTGGCCACTCAACGCGCCAAAGCCGAACGCGCAACCGATAGTATACGAGAGCGGTTTGGGGCGGATGCAATTCGTAAAGGCCGTGCGTTGCGCTGACCCACATCGCCAGAATGGGGCTTTGCCCCAAACCCCAGGAAACTTAGAGCTAGATGAAAAGGGTCCAAATTCATCTAGCTCTAAATATCCCGGGGGAAGAGCAGGCAGCGCCTGTGATGGGGGCAGCGCCCCTGCTATTCTGCAGCCAGCGGCAACTGTTCGCCGTTGATCTTAGCAATCTCGGCAATCACACTATCCAGCAAGGCCTTTAAAGCGGCAAAATTTCCATTGGGTTCTATTTTGTCCTCGTTCATATACAGAGCTCGATCTATTTCGACCTGCACAGCATGTTGTCGACGCGAAGGTCGTCCATAGGCCTGGGTAATATATGCTCCGGCAAACGGCGCATTACGAGAGACGGTCAATCCCGCCCCGATAAATGCCTCCTCTATGCGATCCATCACCTCCGCACTGGCGGCAGCGCCGAATCTATCACCAAGGACCACTTCAGGCTTTTGCCCCCCGCAGTGCCCCATCGCTTCGACCGCCTCATGCGGCATCGAATGGCAGTCCACAAGGATTGCCTGTCCAAATTGTGTCTGCGCCTGCCGCAACAATTCCTGTAGCGCCTTGTGATAAGGGTGCCAGTACCGATCAATTCGATTTTGAACCTCGCTTTGCGACAGCTTGCCATGATAAATGGCCTGACCATGTGCAACCACTCGTGGGATCACGCCCAGTCCAGACGCCACTCGCGGGTTTTGCCTCTTCTGCTTTGCCCCGTCGACCAGAGCAGGGTCCAATTCGTCCGCCGCGCGGTTAAGATCAACAAAGGCGCGCGGTGCCAAGGCCGTCAAAAAGGGAACACCAAACGTTGGGGCTGAGGCAAAAAGTTGATCTACAAAGGCATCTTCCGAGCTGCGAATCTGATGCCTATTTAGAATCGTGCGCGAGAGGAAGGACTGCGAGTAGTCCGCGCCACTATGAGGAGAGGCAAAAACAACACCTGACCGCAGTTTTTTCGGCGAAAATACGTTAAAAACGGCTTTAGGCATCCTATCTCCAGTGCGTCAGGTTCAATAAACAGCATAGTGCGGAAATTTCTGTGGTCAAAAGCTCTTGCGCCCCTGCACGACTCCTTTTATAGACCCCTTCACCGGCGCGGACTTCCGCGCCCCATTAATTTGGGGCAGGACATAAACGCAGGTATTCATGGGCGCTTAGCTCAGTGGTAGAGCACTTCGTTGACATCGAAGGGGTCACAAGTTCGAACCTTGTAGTGCCCACCATGAATTCATTGTTTTGATCACAAGATCAAGACACCCGTAACCCAGGCGCTGGTTCGCGCCGCAGAACAGGAGATGGCCCATGAAGGTCAAGAACTCACTCCGCTCGCTCAAGAACCGGCACCGGGATTGCCGCATTGTGCGTCGTAAGGGTCGCGTCTACGTGATCAACAAAACTCAGCCTCGCTTCAAAGCACGCCAAGGCTAAGTTCTAGCGCCGCTAGACAGTTTCGAAAACCGCATCCTAGGATGCGGTTTTTTTGTGTTTACAGGTTCTGTTTCTTTTCTGATCAAATTAGTCAGTTTTTAATTGCATCCCCCGTCAATTCCTATAATTGACTAAATCAGTCGGGAACATATCCCGGACAGATGATTTAACTTGGGACACGTTATGCTGAAATCTTCCACGATCCTCGCCTCGGCACTGACAGCCGCTGTCGCCACTACTGCTGCTGCAGAGGGTGAGCTGAACCTGTATTCGTCGCGCCATTATGACACCGACGAACGCCTGTATTCTGATTTCGAAGACGCCACCGGCATCACCATCAACCGCATCGAAGGCAAGGCCGACGAACTGATCGCGCGTATGGAAGCCGAAGGTGTGAACTCGCCTGCTGATGTATTGCTAACCGTCGATACCTCGCGTCTCGCCCGCGCAAAAAACGCTGGCATTTTGCAGGCCACAGACAGTGACACTCTGGAAGCCCGCGTTCCAGCCTACCTGCAGGACGTTGACAACCAGTGGTTCGGCTTCTCGCAGCGTGCGCGCATCATTTTCTACGACAAAGCCGACGTGACCAACCCTCCGCGCACCTATCTGGATCTGGCTGACCCGCAGTATAAAGGTCAGGTTTGCATCCGTTCGTCGACCAACACTTACAACCAGACCCTGCTGGCCTCGATCGTGACCCACCACGGTGCCGAAACCGCCACCAAATGGGCTGAAGGCGTTGTCGCCAACATGGCGCGTGCCCCTCAGGGTGGTGACACCGACCAGATGCGCGGCATTGTGTCAGGCGAGTGTGAAATCTCGGTTGCCAACACATACTATTTTGCCCGCTCGATCCGCAAAGACGTCAAAGGTCTGTCAGCTGAGCGTGACATGATCGGTTGGATCTTCCCAGCGCAGGACGCCGAAGGCGCGCATGTAAACCTATCTGGTGCCGGCGTTGCAGCCCATGCCCCGAACAAAGACAACGCAGTGAAGTTCCTTGAGTATCTGGCCAGCGATCAGGCTCAGCAGTACTTCTCGGCTGGTAACGACGAATATCCAGCGGTTCCGGGCGTTGCCCTGTCCCCAAGTATTGCTGCTTTGGGCATGTTCAAACCGGATGATGTGAGCCTGGCTGAAGTAGCTGGCAACATCCCTGAAGCACAGAAGATCTTTAACCAGGTGGGCTGGGAGTAACTCTCTCTTCCCCATGGTTTCAAAATTCAACAAGGTGCAGTCCAACTGCGCCTTGTTTGCGTTGGGGGCATATCTTACCCAACTTGGCCACAAAATTTTTCACTTGCTCTGGCAGCGGTCACCGCGTGTAAAGTAACGCAATCGAACCACTCACGCTGACGTCGGGAAAAGGGGTTGGGACAATCATGCAGGTCAATCTGAAGTCCACCCTCACCTGCCCACACTGCGGCCATGAAAAGACGGAAGAAATGCCGTCTGATTCTTGCCAGTGGTTCTATGACTGTACCAACTGTGCTGCAGTCCTGAAGCCACTACAGGGTGATTGCTGCGTCTTTTGTTCCTATGGTACCCGGCCCTGCCCGCCCATCCAAAAAGGCGACACCTGTTGCAGCTAGAGTAAACGCTAGCCGCGCCGTGCAACCTGACGACAGATCAAAATAACAGGCAACAGCCCTACGGCCATGATGACCAGAGATGGGACTGCTGCCCCCTCTAGTCGTTCATCTGAGGCTAAACGATAAGCCTGGACAGCCAGAGTGTCATAATTGAATGGCCGCATGATCAGAGTTGCGGGCAACTCTTTCATCACATCGACAAAAACAATCAAAAGGGCTGTTAGCAGACTAGGCGTCAGGATCGGCAGATGCACCCGGCGCAGCATTCCAAAGGGCCCTTGCCCCAGCGAGCGCGCCGCTGCATCCATATTGGCGTGCATAGTACTTTGTCCGCCCTCGTAGGCGCCTAGGGCAGCAGCCAGAAACCGCACCATATAGGCGGCCACCAGCAACCAGATAGAACCCGTGATCAACAGACCGGTTCGGATTTCAAAATTTGCCCGCATCCATGCATCCAGCGTATTGTCGAACGCCGCAAAGGGCACCATCAAGCCCACCGCGATCACCCCTCCTGGAACTGCATAACCCAACCGCGCGGAATAGGCCGCGGCCGAGGCCAGCCGACCGGGCTGCAGCCGCAGATAGAAACCGATGCAAACCGCCGCACAAACTGTGAGGAGCGCAGCAACGGTCGCCAATGTCACCGAATTTTGCAGAAGTGCGATATAGCGGCGGCTAAACAGGTTCTGTTCGGACTCCAGCCCCATATTGACGAGGATCACCACCGGCAGCAAGAAACCCAGCACCACTGGCGTCGCGCAGAGCGCCCAGGCAAACAGAGCCCGACTGCCGCTTAGCTCAGCTGGTGGCATTTTGGTGTGTTGTTTGCCCGCTTGGTGATAGCGCGCCTTGCCCCGTGTGGCGCGTTCAATAACAGCCAGCATCAGTGCAAACCCCAGCAAGACCAGCGCCAACTGAGCGGCACCAGCGCGGTCGCCCATTGAAAACCAACTAGTATAGATGCCGGTCGCAAAGGTTTGTACGCCAAAATAGGACACCGTGCCAAAATCGGCGACGGTCTCCATGATCGCCAGCAATACACCCGATGCGATCGCTGGCCGCGCCATTGGAAGGCTAACGCGCCAGAAGGCTTGCCACGAGGTATTGCCCAGAGCACGCGCCGCCAGAAAGGCACCCGAGCTTTGCTGCAGGAACGCGGCACGCGCTAACAGGTAAACATAGGGGTACAGCACCAGCACCAACATCAGCGCCGCGCCCGCAGTTGAACGGATCTCGGGGAACCAATAATCGCGTGGTCCCCAACCTGTGATCTGCCGCAAAGTTGTCTGCACGATACCGGGATGATCCAGAATGAAGGTATAGGCATAGGCCAGAACATAGGCTGGAAATGCGAGCGGCAGGATCAGTGCCATCTCAAAAAACTTTACACCAGCAAACCGGGTCATCGTCACCAGCCAAGCCGCGCCAACGCCGACCGAGAACGTCCCGAGTGCAACCAAGAGAACCAGCACCACGGTGGTGCCACTGTAGCGGAGCAAAACAGTGTCCATCAAATGCGAGATGGTTTCTGTGCCGCCTGTCACTGCAGCAAGGGCCACCGCAACCATAGGCAACAGGCAGGCCAGCGCCACAGTCCAGGACAAGACGGAAAACACGCGGCTGCCACTTTTGTTGCCTCGGCGGCTCCCGTTAGGGGCATAAGTTTTGGTATCGCTCACGGCTGGATTGACCCGGCTTTGTTGAATTACAGCCCTCTTATGCGACCATTTCGCTCGGAAACTCCAGATCGAAAGATCAGGGCAGACAAAAAGCCCCAGATGCAGACTACACCCGGGGCTTCTAATTCGATTGTTCCTGCGAATTAGTCGTACTTACGCTGATCCTCGATCACCAACCCATCTTTAGGCAGGCTGCCCGGGGCCACCACATCAACTCTGGCTTTCAACTTCAGAACGTCGATCACTGAACGGGCATAGGCCATGTCATCTCCACCAGATGCCTCGATCTGCACCGCCATCGCATCCATTTCACCGTCGCGGGAAACGATGACACGTGCTTTGATGATCTCGTCATGTTTTTCAACCAGTGCTGCCACCTGTTCGGGACGCACAAACATGCCTTTGATTTTGGTGGTCTGGTCGGCACGTCCCATCCAGCCCTTGATCCGCATGTTGGTGCGGCCACAGGGGCTGTTGCCCGGCATCACCGCACTTAGATCGCCAGTGGCGAAGCGGATCAACGGATAATCAGGGTTCAACGTGGTGACGACGACCTCGCCGACCTCACCCGGCGCAACAGGCGTGCCCGTTCCCGGAGTAACAATCTCGACGATGACTTTCTCGTCGACGATCATGCCCTCCATCGCTGCACTTTCGTAAGCGATGTTGCCCAGATCCGCAGTGGCATATGATTGCAAGCAAGCGATGCCGCGATCAGCATATTCCTGACGTAAACTAGGGAACAGTGCCCCACCGCCAACGGCCGCCTTGGAGAAGTTGAGTTTGATCCCCATGGTATCGGCTTTGTCCAGAATCACCTTCAGGTAATCCGGGGTCCCCGCATAAGCGGTAGCGCCAACATCGCGAGCCGCAGTAACCTGCAATTCGGTCTGGCCAGTGCCTGCCGGCAGAACGGTTGCGCCAACGGCGCGGGCGCCGCTTTCAAAGATCATCCCGGCTGGTGTCAGGTGATAACCAAAGCAGTTCTGCACCACATCGCCAGCCCCAATGCCACAGGCATGCAGGAACCGTCCCATGCGCCACCAATCATGGGTGATGCCACCGGGTTCATAGATCGGGCCGGGCGACTGAAAGACATGCGCAACGTTAGAGACTGCTATGCCCCCAAATGGCGGGTTCTCTTTCTGCCATTTGCTCAGTTCCGATTTGCGCAGAACCGGATATTGTGCAAGATCCGAGAAGTCCTGAATGTCTGGGCCATCCAGATTGCAGGCGTTTTTGGCCGCGCGCGCGCGGGTGATTTGATCACGCAAACCAGCCAGTTGGGCCGCAGCGCGTTCATCGGCCGAGCGGGTTTCCAATGTGTCATAATAAGAGAGTTGCATCCCGTTTCCGCCCATTAAATTCCCTGTCCTTGATCGTAAAGGTACAGAGTCACTTCCTCTTTCATCGACATCCCCCAAGTCATGGCCTCAGCCACAGAGATGTTCCTACGCTCTTCACAAAGCCCAACCATCTCATCACCGACCGCAACCTTGTCTGCATCTTCACAACTGTTGTCATGCCAAGTGCTTTCGACAACTGCGTTCACAGCCTTCCATCGGTATGGGCGCTTTCGATGATCTATAAGGTTTTTGATCATCAACTCAGCCACCGTTTGCGGCGGCGATAAGAGCGCACATCGCGAAAGGACTTGCGGCCTTCGTCGGACATGCCCAGGTAGAATTCTTTGACATCAGGGTTTTCGCGCAGCTCGGCCGCAGGGCCATCCATTACGATACGGCCCGATTCCAGAATATAGCCGTAATGGGCATATTTCAGCGCCATGTTGGTATTCTGTTCAGCCAGCAGGAAAGTCACGCCTTCCTGTTCGTTGATCGATTTCACGATCTCAAAAATTTGCTCAACCAGCTGTGGCGCCAAGCCCATCGAAGGCTCATCCAACAGCACGGTTTCTGGGCGGCTCATCAGGGCGCGGCCCATAGCCACCATCTGCTGTTCACCACCCGACGTATAACCCGCCTGCGATTTGCGCCGCTCTTTCAGTCGTGGGAAATAACTATAAACCATCTCAAGATCAGCTGCGATGTTAGCCTTGCCATCGGCGCGAGTATAGGCGCCAGTCATCAGGTTTTCTTCAACTGTCAGGTGTTCAAAACAGTGACGGCCTTCCATCACCTGGATCACCCCCTGGCGTACCAGTGCGGCCGGGTCTTCTTCGTGCACGTCCTGACCACGGTATTTCACAGACCCCTTGGTCACCTCACCACGCTCGGATCGTAGTAAGTTCGAAATCGCCTTGAGGGTGGTCGTTTTTCCAGCCCCGTTTCCGCCCAGAAGAGCAGTAATGCCCCCTTTGGGTACATTCAGGCTGACACCTTTCAACACCAGGATCACGTGATTGTAGATCACCTCAATGTTGTTGACCTCTAGCAAGGTCTCGGTCTGCACATCACTTGTTTTGGCTGCATCCAGCATCAGAACTTGTCCTCATCCGTTCCGGGTTAGATCCCGGATCTCTTGGCGGAGTTTGGTATGGCGGCGGACCGCCACACCAGTTTTGGTTGGACCCAGAGCAGGCTCTGGATCCTGCCGTTTAGTTACAGTTTGGTGTGATCTTGTTTTCCGCTGCATAGGCACCGGAATCTTCGGCAACCAATGCACCAATCACGTCGCCGTCTGTTGGTTTGAAGTCAGAGATCAACGACCAAGTCTTGCTGGACGCATCCCACTGAGTCACACCAACCAGGCCGGGGCCACCGTGGTTTTCACAGGAAACATTGAACGAGGGGCCAAAGTTGGGCATGCCCAGATCAGCCATTTTCGCTTCGTTGATTTCCAGAGCTTCCATGCCATCGCGCATCATAGCGGCGTTGATATCAGCAGTGCCGTGGATGCCTTGGGCTGTCTTGGCGGCCTCGGCTGCAAGCATCGCTGCATACATACCGCGGTTATACAAAACAGTACCAATCTGATCGCCAGCGCCTGCTGCCTTGCCAGTATCAACCACATATTTCTGGATGTGATGGAAGACAGGGAAGTCACGACCAACATTGTGGAAGGTCAGCGCCTTATAACCATCAGCCGCATCGCCTGCAGACATCACGTCATGCTCAGCACCGGACCACCAAACGCCGATGAAGTTTTCCATTGGGAAGCGGATGTTTGCTGCTTCCTGAATGGCGACCTGGTTCATCACGCCCCAGCCCCACATGGTCACAAAATCCGGACGCTCGCGGCGGATTTGCAGCCACTGGCTTTTCTGTTCCTGACCAGGGTGGTCAACGGGCAGTGCCATCAGTTCAAAACCGTGTTTAGCGGACAGTTCTTCCAATGTCCGGATCGGTTCTTTGCCGTATGCCGAGTTATGGTAAACCAGAGCAATCTTCTTGCCCTTCAGGTCACCACCGTTGGATTCCAACAGGTAGTTCACAACGCCCGACGCACCATTCCAGTAGTTGGCAGGGTAGTTGAAGACGTTCGAGAACACTTCACCATTGGCAGCCGAAGTCCGACCGTAACCCATGGTGTGCAGTGGGATATTGTCAGCAGTTACTTTGGGGATCAGCTGATAGGTGATACCAGTCGAAAGTGGTTGATAAACCAGCGCGCCTTCGCCCTTGGTGGACTCGTAGCACTCAACACCTTTTTCGGTGTTATAGCCGGTCTCACATTCGATCAGCTTGGTCATCACACCGCCGATGCCGCCATCGCGTTCGTTCAGCAGGGTGAAATAGTCAGCATAGCCATCCGCAAAGGGAATGCCGCCAGCAGCATAAGGGCCAGTACGATAGCTAAGCGATGGAAACACCAGGTCAGCCATTACAGGCCCGGCGGCCATCACGGCGCCGAGCGCCAGAGTGGTCAGTTTCAATTTCATCGGTATTAATCCTCCCATGGTATTATCCGATGTGGATGAAAACGGGGGCTTGATCTTATTATTCCCCCGCAGCTCAGATGCCTGCCCCGCTAGTGCGGGAAAGGCCAAAGTCGTAGTTTTTCTTTTGCGACACGCCATAGCTGTGCCAGACCGTGTGGTTCGACGATCAGGAACACAATGATCAATGCGCCGACAATAACCAACTGAAAATGCGCAACGATATCTGTTGGCCAGCCCAGAACATCGACACCAACAACCTTGAGCACCACCGGCAGCAACACCAGGAAGGCGGCACCGGCGAAGGAGCCAAAGATTGAACCCAGCCCGCCAATAATGACCATGAACAGCACCAAGAACGACTTGGTGATACCAAAGGCCTCGCCGACCTCCACCGCGCCCAGATAGACCGAGAAGAACAGCGCGCCTGAAATACCGATAAAGAAGCCTGACACAGCAAAGGCGGTCAGTTTCGCCTTCAGCGGGTTCACTCCGATGATTTCAGCGGCGATATCCATGTCGCGGATCGCCATCCAGCTGCGGCCAATGGTGCCGCGTGTCAGGTTGCGGGCAACCAGAGCACAAAGGGTCAGGAAGATCAGGCTGAACATATAGGTCGCCCAAGCCGGTGCGTTGGGGCCAGTGATCATGATGCCAAACACGTCGCGCTCTGGGGCGCTGATCTGGCCAGAGGCCGAATAGTTGTAGAACCACGGCACCCGGTTAAACAACCAGACCAGAAAGAACTGCGCCGCCAGTGTTGCCACCGCCAGATAGAATCCCTTGATCCGAAGGCTGGGCAGGCCAAAGACCACGCAGACAATGGCTGTCATGCCCCCCGCCAGCAACACGTGCACAAACATGGACACCTCGGGCATCATGGTCATGAACTTGTAGCAGGCATAGGCCCCCACCGCCATGAAACCACCGGTCCCCAGGCTAACCTGACCAGCATAGCCCACTAGAATGTTCAGCCCGATTGCGGCAATTGCATAGATCAGAAACGGCAGCAGGATCGCATTGGCCCAGTAGTCATTGATAACAAACGGCACCACCAGAAAGGCAATCGCCAGAACAGCATAATACCGGAACCGGTCAAACTTGATCGGGAAGGTCTGGCTGTCTTGTTCGTAGGAGGTTTTGAAATCTCCGGCTTCACGATAGAACATGACTTAGATGCTCCCCTGTTCCTGCGAACGGTTTAGATCCGCTGCATTGTGTTGTTTCGTCTTTGATGCGGCTTTGCCTACCTTGGCAAAACAAGCGGCGAAGATCGGATCGGTATTAAACCCTTTCAATGATCTTCTCCCCAAACAGCCCCTGCGGACGGAACACCAGGAACAACAGCGCCAGCACATAGGCGAACCAGTTCTCGGTTGCACCGCCAACCAGCGGGCCAATCCAGAATTCGAACATTTTCTCGCCCACGCCGATGATCAAGCCACCTACAATGGCGCCAGGGATTGAGGTGAAACCACCTAACATCAGCACTGGCAGCGCCTTGAGTGCGATCAACGATAGCGAGAACTGCACGCCCGATTTTGTGCCCCACATGATACCTGCAACCAGCGCGACGAAACCCGCAACCGACCAGACCAGCACCCAGATAAAGTTCAACGAAATACCAACCGACAATGCCGCCTGATGGTCATCCGCCACAGCCCGCATAGCGCGGCCTTGTTTGGTGTACTGTGAAAACAGCACCAGCCCGACCACCAACAGCGCCGCAACGATGGTCGCCACCATGTCCAGATTGTCGATAAAGAAGCCATAGAAATTTTCACTGCCCAGACCGGCGGTCATGTCTTCGATCCAGAACGATCCTCCCTGCGGCAGGCCAACGTCCAGCTTCTTGATCTCGGATCCCCACATCAGGTCGGAAACGCCTTCAAGGAAGTAAGCCAGACCAATTGTCGCCATAAACAGGATAATCGGCTCTTGCCCAACCAGATGGCGCATCACCAATCGCTGTACCAGCCAGGCAAAGCCAACCATCACGCCCACTGTTAAAATGATCGCCAGAAACGCCGGCACATGCCAGCCAAAGTGATGGATCTCTGTGCCAAACACCGCGTTGATGATATGGCTGAACGGCACCTGGCCATTCATGATCCCCACCAACGTCATCGCTGCAAACAGCGCCATAACACCTTGGGCATAGTTGAAAATTCCGGAAGCCTTGTAAATCAACACAAAGCCAAGCGCTACCAGCGCATAGAGCACCCCGGCCATCAACCCGTTGATGAAAACCTCGGTGGCGAATAGAAACTGATCAGGCATCAGTACGTCCTCTCATGTCTGTCAGAAAATCAGTCACTCGACACCCCCAGATAGGCATCAATCACTGCCTGATTGTTGCGGACTTCGTCCGGTGTGCCATCGCCAATCTTTTTACCGTAGTCCATCACAACCACCCGGTCGGACAGATCCATCACCACGCCCATGTCGTGTTCGATCAAGGCAATGGTGGTGCCAAATTCGTCGTTCACATCCAGGATAAAGCGGCTCATGTCCTCTTTTTCCTCGACGTTCATGCCCGCCATCGGTTCATCCAGCAGCAACAGTTTGGGTTCGGCCGCCAGCGCGCGCGCCAGTTCCACCCGCTTTTTCAACCCGTAAGGCAACCGCGCCACGGGTGTTTTGCGGATGTGCTGGATTTCCAGAAAGTCGATGATCTTTTCAGCAACTTCACGGTTCGCCACTTCTTCGGCCTCTGCCTTGCCCTTCCACAGGGCTTGCGAGAACAGACCCGATTTCATGTAGGACAGCCGCCCGGTCATCACGTTGTCCAGCACACTCATGCCTTCAAACAGCGCGATATTCTGGAACGTCCGCGCGATCCCTTGCTGTGCAACCTCATAGGGGCGCATCTGGGGCCGCGGTTTACCGTGGAACCAAACTTCACCTTCTTGCGGCACATAGAACCCAGAGATCACGTTCAGCATTGATGATTTGCCGGCACCGTTAGGTCCGATAATCGCGCGAATTTCTCCCTCACGAATGTCGAAACTGATGTCCTTGATCGCCACCACACCGCCAAAACGCAGGGTGATGTTCTTCATTTCCATCACTACGCCGCCAATCTTGCGGCCGTCTTCAGTGATATAACCGTCCTGCATATCTTTCACGACTCCGCGCCCTTCTTTTTGCCGGAAATACTCGCGCCGCAGGCCTGAATGTGCCGCGCAGCGGCTCCTGTCCTTGCGATGATCATTCTGCCGCTACCTTGTGCCCCATCGAGGACACAACCTCGGCATCCGCAATTTCCAGTGTGGCGCTGATTGCACCTTTGCGACCGTCTTCATATGTCACCTCAGTCGTGGTCGAGATGGTCTCGGAGCCGTCGTAGAGCGCGGCGATGATGTCAGCGAACTTGTCCTCGACAATGCGGCGGCGCACTTTGCGGGTGCGGGTCATTTCGCCGTCATCCGCATCCAGTTCTTTGTGTAACACCACAAAACGATGCACCTGACAGCCCGACAACATCGGATCTTCGGCCACAGATTTGTTGACCGTGGACACATGCTCGCGAATGCTTGCCAGCACTTTTGGATGACCCGCGAGCTCCTGATACGATGCATAGGCGATGTTGTTGCGTTCGGCCCAATTGCCCACCGCCGTCAAGTCGATGTTGATGAAGGCAACACAGCGATCCTTGCCATTACCGAACAGCACTGCCTCCAGAATATCCGGATAGAACTTCAGTTTATTCTCGACATATTTAGGGGCAAACATGCTGCCATCAGCCATTTTGCCAACGTCCTTGGCCCGGTCGATGATGCGCAGATGCCCTGACTTGTCTTCAAAGAAACCCGCATCACCTGTGGCGACCCAGCCTTCGGGGTCTTTGGTGTCTGCAGTGCTTTCTGGGTTCTTGTAATACTCAACAAAGGTGCCGGGCGAGCGATAGAAAATCTCGCCGTTGTCTGCGATTTTGATCTCTACGTCCGGTGCAGGAATACCAACAGTGTCAGCACGCACTTCGCCGTCTGGCTGCACCGTGATAAACACCGTGGCCTCTGTCTGACCATAGAGCTGCTTTAGGTTAATACCCAGCGAACGGTAGAATTCAAAAATCTCGGGTCCGATGGCCTCACCAGCGGTATAACCAACGCGTACTTTGCCAAAGCCAAGCGTATCTTTCAGTGGTCCATAGACCAGAAAGTCGCCGAGCGCATATTTCATCCGGTCCATAAACCCGACAGGTTTATCATCCAGAATGGCCGGTCCTACTTTTTTGGCATGGGCCATGAAGTGATGGAACATCTTGCGCTTAAAATTACCGGCATCTTCCATCCGGATCATCACGTTGGTCAGCTGGGTCTCAAACACTCGCGGTGGTGCGAAATAGTAGCTCGGGCCGATCTCGCGCAGATCGGTCATCATGGTTTCAGCGCTTTCCGGACAGTTCACGCAGAACCCGGTCCAGTAAGCCTGCCCAACGGAAAAGATAAAATCGCCAACCCAGGCCATCGGCAGATAGGCCAGAATTTCATCGTCCAATCCAAGTTTATCAAACTCAGATGCGTTTTTGGCGCTTTCAATCACGTTACGATTGGAAAGCACCACGCCCTTGGGCTTGCCAGTAGTACCTGAGGTGTACAGCATCACACAGGTGCTGTCGTAGGTCAGCTCGTCACGACGTTTTTTCAGTTCAGGAATAAATTCATCATAAGCCGCGCGGCCCTGATCCTGCACATGGCTGTACTGGTGGAGTTGCGAGTGGTCGTATTTCCGCAGCCCGCGTGGGTCGAGATACAGCAGATGTTCGAACTGGTGCAATTGATCTTGCACCTCGATCACCTTGTCGACCTGCTCCTGATCGGTAACAACAACAAAACGCGCACCACAGTGGCTTAGCACATAGGCCATCTCTTCTGCGTTGGCGTCCTGATACAGGGGCACTGGGATCGCGCCGACCGATTGGGCGGCAACCATCGACCAATACATATAGGGACGGTTGCGGCCAATCACGGCGATAAAGTCGCCCTTGTTGACGCCAAGGTTGATCAGACCCAGCGCCAAAGCCTCGATTTCTTTTTCCGCCTCGGCCCAGCTCCAGCATTGCCAAATGCCAAATTCCTTCTCCCGGTAGGCGGGTGAATGAGCGAACTGTTTCGCATTGCGTTGAAGCAGCGCCGGCAGGGACAGTAGTCCCTCGGCGCCCGACTGCGTCTGAGCCAATGTATTCTCCTCCCACTCCGGCCCTCCCGGCCGAACTGATCGCATTGCGCGATTCTGTCCCCGATTAGGGACGACACAATGATTGTCCGTCAACTTTTTCGTGAAGTTTTCCCAATTGTTACGAATTGTAACAGCTCGCCGGAGGTGTTGGCAGACTGCGCAATTCTGCCGCGCCCCCTTTGCCAAAGGGCTCAGCGGTGCTAGCCCTAGCGGCGGGAGATCAGGATGGACAAAGCCAACAAGCAAACAACCGCGATGACCATGGCCGGGCTGAACCTGATTGCACAGGCTCTGTCTATCTATGATGACGACTTGAATTTGGCTGTGTGCAACCGCCGCTTCCAAGAAATGTTTGCCCTACCCGACCATCTGGTCACCCCCGGCGCCCGTTTTGACGACACCATCCGATTTATCGCCCTAAGCGGCGAATATGGCCCCGTAGAAGATATCGACGACCTGGTGCAACAACGGGTGGATCAGGCCAAAGACTTTGTTCCGCACTATCTGGAACGCGAACGTGGCAACGGCCAGATGATTTCCATTGAAGGTGCGCCCTTACCAAATGGCGGCTGGGTCACTGTTTATACCGATATCACCCATACCAAACAGGTTGAACATCTGTTGCGCGCCCGGTCCGAGGAATTGTCAGAGCAGGTGCTGGCCCACACTGAACAGCTTTCAGCCACCAACCGTGAATTGGCAGCGTCGAATAGTTCACTGGAAGAAATCAAAAGCCAATTGACCGAAATCGAGCGACGCACCCGATTGACCACAGAAATGATGCCTGCCCATATCGCACACGTTGATGAGGATGGACACTACACCTACACCAACCGACGCCTAAGCGCGGTGTTTCCGGGCCGACCCTCCAAGATCCTGGGCCTTCACATGCGTGACGCATTGGGAGATTCAACCTACGCCCGAATTGAGCCTCATCTGCGCGCAGCCTATCAGGGCAAGAACCCAGTTTTCGAATTCACCGAAGACCACGGAAGTCACCGTATTCGGGTGGCTCTGACCCCAGATCCGTCGGGCGGGGTTTATATCCTGTCCATGGATATCACCGAAGAAACCCAAACCCGCGTTGCCTTGCAACAAGCACGCCGTCGCGAAATGGCGGCACAGATGACCAGCGGATTGGCACATGACTTCTCCAACCTGCTCACCATCATTCTGGGAATGCAAAGCAAGCTAGAGAAATTGGGGTTACCCACGGAGTCCGGTGATCTGGTGCAGGCCACATTGTCAGCGGCACGTCGGGGCGGACGTCTGTTGAACCGGATTGCCGATATGACCGGCAATCGAACTCTTCGCCCCCGCGCCACTGACATGCACGCACTGTTGCGTGAATTGAAAATTCTGGCCACGCCGTCCCTGCCGCAAGCGGTTGGGTTGAGTGTATTGGATAACACGCCTGACCCGGCGGTATTGCTGGATCCGGGAATGTTGCAAGACGCGCTGCTAAATCTGATCCTGAATGCCCGTGACGCCTGCGGGACAAGTGGTCAGATCACGGTCAGCGCCCATACTGTCGGTGAAACTTGGTTAGAAATCAGCGTCAACGACACCGGCCCCGGATTTTCCTCAACTGCATTGGACAAAGCACTGAACCCGTTTTTCACCACCAAAGGGGGTGAAGGGTCGGGGTTGGGCCTGCCGATGGTCTATGACACCGTAAAATTGGCAGGCGGCGATATGCACATCGGCAATACGGTCTCGGGTGCCAGTGTCACCCTACGACTACCCTACCGAGCGGCCCCCGACGCCCGCGGCGGTCTTGCGCTGTTGGTTGAGGACAGCGAAGATTTACGCGCAACGTTCCGGGACATGCTGATTGATCTGGGATATTCAGTGATCGAGGCAACATCGGTTGACGAAGCCTGCGCGCTGGCCGCTGACTTGCCCGATATTTCTCTGATCCTGTCAGATATCCACCTGCAAGGGGATGCGACTGGGCTGGACCTGTTGACCCGCATGCAAGGATCAGATCTGCCTTGCCTGCTGATGACATCTTTGCCGGTAAATGACCCCCTGCACCAGACCGCACTGCGACACGGCCCTGTCTTGCAAAAACCCTTTACCACTGACCAGCTCTCTGCGCTGCTCAACCCGGAGACCACGGCATGACCACGCCCCTGATCACCATTCTGGATGACGAGCCCGAAATTCGACGGATCTTGACCGATGCGCTGGATGAAGCTGGCTTTCGCACCCAGAGTTTCTCGCGAGCCCGCGAATTTGAGGCCTCACTGAAACGAGTAACGCCAGATGTTTGTTTAGTAGATCTGTCGCTGCCAGATACTGATGGCTTAGCGCTTGTACACAGGCTAGCACTGGAACAGGGCGCGGCAGTAATCATCATTTCAGGCCGGGCACAGGTGCAGGACCGGGTCACTGGGTTGGAACTGGGCGCAGACGATTACATCACCAAACCCTTTGACCCTGCCGAAGTGGTGGCCCGGGTCCGGGCAAGATTGCGCAGTGGACCGCGTCAAACAACACAGTCAGGGAATACTGCCCAGTTTTCCGGCTGGACCGCCCATTTCGACCGCTACATGCTGGAAGATGACAAGGGCGAAGAAACACCATTCTCCCACGCTGAGGGCGAAGTCCTGCGGTTGTTCCTTGATAGCCCCAAGCGGCTGATCTCAAGGGCACAGATGCAGGAAATGTTGGGCGGCGCTGCCGGGGATAGCTTTGACCGGGCGATGGATGTACGTATTTCACGGTTGCGGACCAAGCTACGCGAAGATCCCAAAAATCCTCGCCTTATCAAAACCATCTACGGTGCAGGCTACATTTTCCTTGGGGATGTCAGCTGGAGTTGATTGGACCGTTGCAATGAGTGCCCCCTGAACTATGGTCAGACTGGACTAGTGTCAGCACCTTCAGAACAAAGGTATTTCTTATGCGCCCATTCAGCCGTCAGTTATTTGCAATCACTTTCGCGGCCTTGCTGTTCGGTGTTGCAAGCCCTTCGTTCGCGCAGACCAAGCAGCCAAATATCATCTACTTGCTGGTCGATAACTGGGGCTGGGGCGACATATCCGTACAGGGAAGCACAGTTCCAACGCCTATTATCGATGCCTTTGCCGCCGAAGGCACACGGTTTTTGAATTTCAACATCGAAAATCAATGCACTCCAACCCGCTCGGCTATCCATACAGGTCGCTTACCAATTCGCTCTGGAACCCAGAAAGTTGCAGCACCGGGTGAACCAGACGGGCTTGCCCCTTGGGAATACACTATCGCTGAGCTCCTTTCTGACGCCGGGTACAAAACTGCCCTGTTCGGAAAGTGGCACATTGGGTCCCAGATAGGTCGCCACCCAAGCGATCAGGGCTATGACGAATGGTGGGGCATCAACGAAGGATCAAACGCTGCGGCCTATACCTCCACTCCGGAGTTTGATCCCAAAGTCGCCGCCACGCCCCACTTTTGGGAGGGTAAAAAGGGCGCACCATCATATGAAACCGAGCTTTACGACATCCCGGGCAAAACAACGTTTGACCAGAAAATTACAGATCGAGCTGTCGATTATATCCAGCACAATGCCAATGGGGATGATCCGTTTTATCTCTATGTCGGGTTCACGCAGTTTCACCCTCCGTGGGTGGTTCATCCGGATTTCGATGGAGTTTCGGGCGCGGGATACTATTCGGATATCAAATACGAAGTGGATCACAACATTGGCCGCATCTTGCAAACGCTTGAAGCAGTTAATGCCACCGATGATACGATTGTCATTCTCACCGGAGACAACGGGCCGGGAACACTCCCGCAGGGCCTTGGCTATGCAACCGGAGAAGTCGGTGGGTCGACGGGCCCGTGGCGGGGCGCGCTCAGCACCGGCTTTGAAGGCGGCATGCGGACACCGGGCATGATCCGCTGGCCCGGCCAAGTTCAGGCCGGTGTCGTCACCAACGAAATCATCTCAGTTCTGGACATATACCCCACACTTGCAACTTTGGTTGGCGAAGCGGGGCGCATCCCAACAGACCGTCCGATTGATGGTATTGATCAGAGTGCCTTTATCCTTGGCGAGCAGGAGGTCTCCAATCGCGAGCACATTGTTACATTTGTCGGCGATGATGTGTTTGCCGTGAAGTGGCGGGATTTAAAGGTCCATTTTTTCACTGCTGAGGCGTCGTTCTCTGAGATCAAAAAGCACACTTTTCCGCAGGTTTATAACATCAAGGAAGATCCCAGTGAGCAGTTTGAGCTTTGGGGCAACGAAGGCTTTGCACATGCCTGGGTTATGACGCCGGTGACTGGAATTCTTACCAATCTAGCCAAAAGCATGGCGGCCTTTCCCAACATACAACCGGGGCAGGATTTCGATGGCTACGACTAATCTTTCGCCTTAATCGCGAGCGCTTCTCGTCAGACTTCTTTCGCAGAAACGGTGGAATTCAACACCTCCATGGCTTCTGGGACTTGCTGTCGCGAATCGCCCACGTTACGATTCAAGGATGGCCACTTGTCTACTCTACCGCCAGATCCCCGCACGGATCCCCCGTTTCTATCGCGTTGAACTGGCGATGAACCTTTTTTCTGAGGTCTCGGTTCTGCGCGAATGGGGCGTCGCCGGACGCAATGGACAAAGTGTTATCAACAACTATGCCAATTTGCGCGACGCCTCAAAAGCGGCCGACCAGTACCGGAACCGCGCGTTGAAACGCGGTTACGCCAGAGCCTGAGCCGCCCCTGCCAAAACTTCTAGTCCCAGAACCAGGTCTGCTTCATCAGTGTCTTCATCAAAGGCATGACTAATGCCGCCGATCGAAGGCACAAACAACATCGCGACCGGCATCACCGATGCCATGTTCGACGCATCATGCAAGGCACCGGACGGCATGCGACGCCACTGATTTGGAGCTGATTGCCCGGCGGACTTGATTAAGGCGTCCTGCAGACCTGCGTCCATCGCAACCGGCTCGATCCCCATCACCGGACCAAGCGTCACTTCAAGTCCGCGCTCTGTGGCGGTTTCCATGGCCAAATCGTGAATGACCTGCTCCATTTGCTTTAATCGTGCGGCATCCTCATCTCGCCATTGCATCGAAAAGGTTACCTGCCCCGGCACGACAGAAGAGGCATTCGGGTGAAGCGACACATGGCCGATGGTCCAGACTGTTGTTGGCGTGACCACATCTGCCAGTCGATTGTTCAGCATAGCATTAAAGGCTGACAGTCCCTGAAACGCATCCTGACGCAAATGCATCGGAGTGGTTCCGGCGTGGTTTTGTCGGCCTGAAAAACTGATCCGCATGTCACGAATACCAACGATATTGCTGACCACACCGATTCTATCATCACTTTGATCCAACGATGGGCCTTGCTCGATATGCATTTCCAGAAACCCGCTGAAACGATCATGGGGTAAAAAGGGCCCTGTCAGGTCAGCCATCCGCCCCCGTGCCTGAGCAAGTGTAAGCCCATCATTGTCAGTGAACGCATCAGCCTGCTGTAAAGATACGTTTTCCGACCAGACATCAGATCCCGTAGTCACACCAAAGCGGCCTTCTTCATCCTGAAAACTGACAGCTGAAATCGGAGCAGCACCGGCTTCTTTGGCAGCGCGGGCAATTTCCAAGCCCGCAATCACACCCAAAGCCCCATCCAGCCATCCGCCTTCGGGCTGGCTGTCGCTGTGCGATCCAATCAACAGGGAACGTTCGCCGCCAAGGCCAAACAGATTGCCAAGTGGGTCAAAATGCACGTCCAGTCCTGCGTCAGCCATACGTGAGGCCAGCCATTCCCGGGACGCAAGATCGGCATCACTATAGGCCTGCCGCACCACGCCCTTGCCAATACCCGAAGCCCCAAAGCTGCGTAGCTTGTGCAAATCGGCCAAAAATCTCTTAGCATTCACAGTCATATCCGGCCTCTTTTTCGATCACTTCAATCCGTTGTTTCATGGCGGATTTCCTGTGGCAATGGCTACTCAACTACCAGACAATTTCAAAAGATGTGCAACAAACAAAACGCTCTCTTTCCACTGTTGCAAACCTCGCCTAAGACTTGCCAATCAGTACAGGGAACCGCCGCATGTCTCACATCACACTCATTCGTCACGGACAGGCCAATACCGGTGCCCGGGATGAGGACAGTTATGATAAGTTGAGCCCATTGGGACACCAGCAGGCGGCTTGGTTAGGTGAGCATCTGAAGGCGAGTGACCTCCATCATACGCGCGTGTTCTGTGGCACTTTGACTCGTCACATTGAAACCGCGCAAGGCATGGGTGTCGCCAGTAACATCACACGAGACCCGCGGCTCAATGAAATGGAGTATTTCACACTCGCCCAGCTTATGGAGCAGCAGCATGGGCTCGAAATTCCCACAGAACGCGAAGGTTTTGTACAGCACCTGCCCCGTGTGTTTGCGGCCTGGCAAGCGAACGATATTGAAAACCCACCAGAATCCTGGCGGGACTTTGAGAACCGCGTCAACGGTGCACTGACCGATATCGCCACGGGGGACGGACCAGCATTGGTTGTAACCTCAGGCGGTTTGATTTCCATCGCGATGCGATTGGCACTGGGGCTGGATACGTTGGCGACGGCCAGAATGGCACTGGCGATCATGAACACCTCCATGCACCGGTTGCACCCGATTGATGGCCACCTTTGCCCAGTTCTGTTCAACGCAGTGCCACATCTGGACAATCCCAATCGCCATTTCGCTCAAACCCATCTGTAATTTCAACACCGTCTCAATATAACAAGGATTTAACATGCAACTGTATTACGCTCCTGGCACCATCTCAGTCGCTGTGGCTATTGCCTTGCAAGAGGCAGGACTTGAACATGAAGCCATCAAAATTGATTTCTCCAAGAACGAACAGTCTTCGTCTGGATATGCTCAAATCAATCCAAAAGGACGAGTGCCCGCACTTGTTGTTGATGGCGGCATCTTGACTGAAACTGGTGCGCTACTGGAATACATTGCTGATCTAGCGCCACAGTCAGGCCTGCGCCCTTCCGACCCCCTGATGGCCTCGCGCATGCGGGAAGTCATGTTTTATCTCGCTTCAACCATGCATGTCGCGCATGCGCATAAAATGCGCGGTCATCGTTGGGCTGACAACCCGGCCTCGCACAAAGACATGGCCGCCAAGGTTCCTCAGACCATGAGCGACTGTTGCGCCTACATCACCTCAAACGGACTACGCGGCCCCTTTGTGCTGGGTGATGAACTTAGTCTGGCGGATTGCTATCTCTATCTGGTTTGCACCTGGTTGAACGGCGACGGCGTTGCGCTTGACGACTTCCCCAAAATCAAATCATTCATGGCAGCAATGGAACAACGCGACTCGGTCCGCGCCATTTATGCGGCCGGTATGCTGTAAAGGACATGACTATGACACATCTCTGGGTTCGGGCTGAACAACGGCTCAACGAAGATCGGGTTGGCCTGACACCTAAAGGCGCCAAGGCGCTGATGGATGCCGGGATCAAAGTCACAGTCGAGGAAAGCTCGGTCCGCGCAATTCCATTGCAGGGCTATGTCGATGCGGGTTGTGATATTGCACCGGAAAACAGCTGGTCACAAGCGCCGACTGACGCCATCATATTTGGCCTGAAAGAACTACCTGAGGATGGAACACCGCTGCCGCACCGCCACATCATGTTCGGCCATGCCTTCAAAGGGCAGCATTCAGGCAAGGCGCTGCTGGATCGATTCAAGGCAGGTGGTGGTACCCTGTACGATCTTGAATATCTAGTGGATGAAGCGGGCCGCCGTGTCGCTGCCTTTGGCTACTGGGCCGGCTATGCAGGTGCGGCGGTTACCTTGAAAACCTGGGCCGCCCAGCAACATGGGAAAAGCTGCGGTTCCGTTGGTGTCTACCCCAACAAAGACAGCTTACTGGCAGAACTCAGTGGCGAACTGGATGCGACCAGATCCGACCGTCCCAAGGCCATTGTTATCGGCGCATTGGGACGGGTTGGCACCGGGGCAGCAGACCTGTGCGAAGCCATGGGCGTACACGTCACCAAATGGGATATGGCTGAAACATCCTCCGGGGGCCCCTTCCCCGAAATCCTGAACCATGATCTGTTCCTGAACTGCATCTTTGCCCGCCCCGGCACCCCGGTTTTTGTCCCGCGCGACGCATTGACCACGCCACGCAAGCTAACCGCCATTGGCGACGTCGCCTGCGACCCGGACAGTGATTACAACCCAGTTCCGGTCTATGATCGCGCCACAACATGGGAGGAGCCTGCCCTTCGAGTGGCAACTGACCCTGTTTTGGACGTAATGGCGATCGACAACCTGCCCTCGATGCTGCCTGTTGAAAGCTCCGAAGACTACGCCGAACAATTGCTGCCATCTCTGCTGACGTTGGTTGATCTGGATGCAGGTGTCTGGGGACGCGCAGCAATGACCTTTGCCGAACACACCAAAGACTAGTCAAACACGGCTTTGGCCGCTACAGCGCTTATGAACTTCATATGAGGGGGAAACACTCATGACCATCCACTGGTGCGGCACCGGCCTTTCGGCCATTCCCGGTCTGCGTCGCCTGCTTCAAGCAGGGCATGACGTTGCGGTGTGGAACCGTACAACCGCAAAGGCGCAAGAGGCCGTTGGCGATCTGACCCAGAACATCCATGCTTTTGATATCGACAGCCTGGGTGCTCGCGTCGTCAAAGGTGATGTTGTCGTCTCGATGTTGCCCGGCGACTGGCATGTGCAACTGGCAGAACTGGCCATCGCCAAAGAGGCGCATTTTGTTTCGTCGTCTTATATCGCACCTGAAATGCGTGCACTGAACGACAAGGCCCTCGCCGCCGGTGTCGCCGTGATCAACGAGGTTGGCCTTGACCCGGGCATCGACCACCTGATGGCCCACGCGCTGGTGGAGGATTACAAGGCATCCGATGCCTATGACGCCAGCAACGAAATCAGCTTTATCTCGTACTGTGGTGGCATCCCAAAGATCGCCAATGATTTCCGCTACAAATTCAGCTGGTCGCCGCTTGGGGTGCTCAAGGCCCTACGCTCCCCGTCTCGCTCGATCCGCGACCACAAGCCACTGGATGTTGCGCGCCCTTGGGATGCCATCTCCAGCTACACCGCGCCGCTGCCCACACCGGAAAGCTTCGAGGTTTACCCAAACCGCGACTCGATCCCATTCATGCAGCAGTACGAATTTGGCAAGGACTGGTCGGTCAAGGAATTCGTTCGCGGCACCCTGCGCCTCAATGGCTGGGCTGAGGCCTGGGACGGCGTCTTCAAAGAGGTCGAAACTCTGTCCGGCCCGTCAGGTGACGCTCGGCTCAAGGAAATGTCTGACCAGTTCTGGAACGACAACGCCTATGACGATGGCGAACCTGATCGCGTTGTGCTCTGTGTTGCGCTAAGGGCTGAAAAAGACGGCGCCGAAGTCTGGCACAAGACCTATGTCATGGATGCCTGGGGCAACGAGGACAGTACTGCCATGGCGCGCCTGGTATCGATCCCGGTTTCCTTTGCAATCGAGGCCGCGATGAACGGCCAGATCGATGCTGGTGTACACGCCGCCCCTAGCGATCCCAAACTGGTCACGCAGTGGATGCAAGAGATTGGCAAACTGGCTCAACATCTCCAGTTGATTGACCATCACGCATAAACCAACAAATCTGGGGCCTGCCAAATGTGGGCCCCCGTTCCCTTGTTCATCTCGCCATAAATGTCCCGGGGAGTTTGAGGGGCTGACCCCTCAATTGCGCTGCGGTTACCGCCCACCGCCACGAGGCACGGACTACATTAGATCGTCTTCGACTTCATGTGCTGAAATTCCCAGCGCATCCAAACCATTTTCCAAATGATCCGCCAAATGGGGTGAGCCCAACAGGTAGTCGGCACAGGGGGTCGAAGCATCGCGTCTGGCTGTCAGAATCGCCTCTGCCAGATCCTCGGCAAAAAAGCTCTCGCGACCAATCCACATCACCGCAACCAGCTCTGCCTGTTCATCTTCATTCAGACGATCAATAAAGGCCCGCAATTCACCTTCGGCCCGATGTAACTCCCGCGCCATCATCGCCACCTGTGCTACTTTACGGGCTGAAATTCCCAGCATGGCCCAGCTCCTTCTATCTGCATGGATTAAGCATAACAGATAAACCAGTATTCCAGTTAAACTTTGATCTGGAACAATCCTGTCGCGATGAATGATCTAGCCACGGCCGAAGATTTCGATGCCGCCGCTACGCCCGCGTAGCTCAGCGGCCGGCAGCGGGATCCAAGCCTGCGACGCGGGCACCACCGATGCGGCTTGCAACACTGCCGCAGAGACAATGATCCCCTGCTTCTCCTGTTTGGTCAGTTGCTCCAGCCGCGCCGCAATATTCACCGTGTCGCCAAACACCGTGTATTCCAACCGTTGCGGGTCACCGACCACCCCGGAAAACACCTCGCCCCAGTGCAGCCCGATCCCCACCAATACGGCGTCTTCACCTGTTTCCTGCCGAGCATCAGACCAATTCGCCATGCTTTTTTTCAGCGCCGAGGCACACTCAATCGCCCGTGTTGCAGCCCCATCTCCTTCAAACAACACCATCGCAGCATCGCCCATGAACTTATCTATCATCCCACCACTGGCATCCGAGCATCCCTGAACGCGACTGCGGAAATCGGTAATGTAGCTGCCGACCTCTTGTGGATCCCGGTCCTGCGACCAACGGGTAAACCCCCGAATATCGATGAACAAAACAGCCATATTCTGACGCTTCCCGCGGCGCAGGTTGTCCAGGCTGGTCTCGGCAAGCCGATGGGCCAGCTGAGCAGGTAGATACCGCGTCAAATTGGCCTTTTGTTGGGCCTCGGTAATCGACCTGTGAACCAGTCGCCGGGTGCGCCAGGCTGCCACCACCAGAACAACGCCGCCAAGGGCGATCATGGTCACGCGAATGATATTGGGCGGGCCGGATAGCAGGATCTGCGCACGCTCTACTATGAATGGCGTCACCTCTTCTGGTTGCCACAGCGATAGTGCCGCCAAACCGACGGCAATCACAGCGACGCAGTAGGCCTGTAAATACGGGTTAAAGCGCAAAACCGTAAAGCCAAAGATCACGGGCACCAGCCAGGTTGGGGGCAGAATAAATGTCAACTCTCCCGGCAGGCCAGTGTTTGCCAATCCAACCCAGGCGTTGACCAACATGAACAGGCAATCCACCGTGACCAGTGGCCAGACCATCCAACTGCGAATACGCCCCGTTCGAGCCATCCAGAGTGAGATCATCCCGACCAGCAAATAAGAGCTCATGGTCGCCACTGCAAAAACCCACTGCCTGCGCAGGTAGTTTTCCGGCGAACTGTTACTGCCCTTCACTGCCAGAAAGAACATCGCCAACAGGCCAAGGGCGACCGCAATCCGCAGCAGAGACACGACCTGCTCGGCTTCGACTTCAGCCTTCTTCAGCAGTGCGTTATCTGGCGCGAGTATGCTCATGTTTCAAATGGCCTCAGTGACACAATGGTTCTGCGGTATTTAGGAACGATTTCTCAAAAACCTAGAAAATTACTCGTCTCCCAACAGGTCTGTCACCTGTCGAGCATCACTTTCAACCTGCGCTGGGGTGTTTAGTTCGGATCCACTCGCAACCACACCCATAGCCTCGAATTTACGGGCCGAGGGTAGCACCCGCGCCTCCAGCGACCCGACCGCCTTGTTGTAACTGCTGACGGAGGACGACAATGACCGGCCGACCGAGGCCAGATTGTTCGAGAACGTGACCAGTCGCTTGTACAACTCCTTAGCCGTGTCCTGCACTTCCAGTGCATTCTCGGCCATCTTTTCTTGCTGCCAGCCATAGGCAATGGATTTCACCAACGCCATCAGGGTTGTTGGTGTGGCGATCAAAACTTTGTTCTCAAACGCATATTCGATCAGCCCCGGATCCACTTCAGCGGCTGCCGACACAAATGTCTCGCCGGGGATAAACATCACCACAAAATCCGGCGTCTCACCCAGTGCATTTTGATAGGCCTTTGACGACAGCTGTTTCACATGGGTACGCACATGCCGTGCATGACGCGTCAAATGTTCTTGCTGCTGTTCAGGCGTTTCAGCCTCCAGCGCATCCAGATATCCGTCCAATGGGGTCTTGGCATCCACCACGATGCTTTTGCCACCGGGAATGCGCACAATCGCATCCGGGCGACGCAACCCGTCATCAGTGCCCAGCGATTTTTCCAGATCATAGTCCACATGCTCGGACATCCCGGCCATGTCGAACACCTGCCGCAGCTGCATTTCGCCCCAACGTCCCCGCGTTTTGGGGGCGCGCAATGCCTGCACCAACTTACGGGTCTCGCCGCCCAGTGTCGCCTGCCCGTCGGTCAGCGCCTTCACCTGCTCACGGATTGCCCCATAGGCCTCGGTCCGGGCTTGTTCGATCTCTTTGATCCGGTCGCCAAACTGACCCAGCTTTTCGTCCAATGGCTTGACCAGACCTTCAATTGCGGCATGGCGCTTGGCCAGGTCCGCATCCGCTGTTTGGGAATGGGTTTTGAACCGCTCGCTGACCAGTGACAGAAAGTTCTCGGAGTTTTGTTTGAGCACGCCGGATGCCATTGTCGAAAACTCATGCTTCAACTTCTGGTTCATCTTATCCAGCTCTTCAAGACGCACATCATGTTCACTTTTCAATGCGCGTACTTCAGCCTCGGCCTGATGTCGCGCTGCAACCTCGCCATCGCGCAACTGTCGCAGTGCAGCAAGCTCTCCGTTCAATTCCGGCACCCGGGCTACTTCGCTCTGCATCGAGGCACAGACCTGGCGCAGTTCTATATTTTCGCTCCGAAGGTCTTCGACCACTGCAACTTGTTTACGGGTCAGCACCCACAAAACGGCAAACAAAACGGTTGCGCCAGCCAAGGCCAAGGCAACCAACGGCCACAAAGAAGGATCTACTTGCACAGGACGGCTCCCATTTTGTGCCCTAAGGTATCTAAAGTGTTGCTATTCTTCATTAAGGTCTAAGAGCACAAAGTGCCACCTCAGTACCGTCCTTCGAGAAACCCCATGAACTCAGATTCTGGACAGGGAAAATCTTCAAATTCCATTAGGTCATCCTGAACAATGATGACTTTTTTATCGACATGCCGGATGAAAAAAATCGTATTGGTGTAGACTTCTACTTTTCCGTCTTTAACTTTGCCACACAGGAGTTTTTTCAAAAGTTTGAGAGGCAAGCCCTCCATTTCAAGGTCTAGTCGGTACAATATATGGCTTGGTAATTTCATGTTTTCAAAATTCTTATTTATAGGGAAACCTGGTTACTAAGAGTTCATCGTTGTTGAAATTAATTCTCAACCGGATTGGATCAACTACGTCCAAACAGCCGTTCAATATCGGCCAGTTTCAATTCAACATAGGTAGGGCGGCCATGGTTACACTGGCCAGAATGCGGCGTCGCTTCCATTTCGCGCAACAGGGCGTTCATCTCTTCGCCGCGCATGCGACGGCCGGACCGAATCGAGCCATGACAGGCCACCCTGCTCAGAATCGCCTCGACCTTGGCCTGCACCAACTGGCTGCTGCCCTGATCATCCAGCTCGTCCAGAATATCCTTGATCATCGCCTCGGCGTTGACCTCGCCTAAGATTGCAGGCGTCTCGCGCACGGCGACAGCCCCACCACCAAAGGGTTCGATCCCTAGCCCAAATTTGGCCAGCTCATCCGCCACCTCCAGCAGCTTGGCACTGTCATTGTCGCTCAGCTCGACAATCTCAGGTATCAACAAGGCCTGAGCAGCCACGCCATTTTCGGCCATCTGGTTCTTCAGCTTTTCATAGACCAAACGCTCATGCGCGGCATGCTGGTCAACAATCACCATACCGTCGGCGGTCTGGGCGATGATATAGTTTTCATGCACCTGCCCGCGTGCCGCACCCAGTGGCAGATGCTCCACCCCGGGCGCGGTGGCCTCTCCCGCATCCGACATGGACCCCGGGGCTTCGACCAGTTGACCGCTATAGCTCTCGGCCAGCTCAGCAAAGCCCAGGCTGGGGGGCAGATCTGCCGGTCTCTGGGCGGCATAAGATGCGCCGCGTGCACCCATCGAAGGGCGATCCATCTGATAGACCCTTGGCGGCATCCCCTGGGTCTCTGGCGTCATTGAGCCCAGTGTTGCGCTGCCCACAGTTGTCGACGCACGATGCCCCGCCTCGGCCAATGCGTGGCGTAAGGCGGACACAATCAACCCACGCGCAATACCCGGATCGCGGAACCGCACTTCGGACTTAGCCGGGTGAACGTTGACGTCCACCATTTCCGGGTCGCAATCGATAAACAGCGCTGCCGCCGGGTGACGATCGCGGCTCAGGAAATCAAAATAGGCGCCGCGCAATGCACCCTGCAACATCTTGTCTTTCACCGGACGGGTGTTGACGAACAAGAACTGCGCCACGGCTGCACCGCGTGAATAGGTCGGCAACGCCGCATAGCCATACAGCCGGATGCCATCACGGGCGGCGTCAATTTTCAGCGCGTTCTCGGCAAACTCGCGCCCCAACACCGACGCCAGCCGCCCATGCAGCGCATCAAACAGATCACCACTCAGCGGATCAGCGCGAAACGTCACCCGCCCCTGTCCACCGCCCGAGACATCGCGCAGGGTGAAGCCAATCGAGGGTTCCGCCATCGCCAGCCGCTTGATCACATCCGAAATCGCCTGCGATTCTGCCCGGTCCGTTCGCATGAACTTCAACCGTGCCGGAGTGGCGTAGAACAGATCTGACAGTTCCACCACCGTGCCGGATCGCAGCGCGGCCGGTCGTACCGGTTCTATCTTGCCGCCTGCTACCTTGATCATTGCCGCGTCATGTCCTTCGGCGCGACTGGTGATGTTAAGCCGTCCCACCGCCCCCAAACTCGGCAACGCCTCACCGCGGAAACCGAAGGTGTGGATGTTCAAAAGGTCTGATCCGTCAATTTTGGAGGTCGCATGACGCGACAGGGCCAGTGGTAGATCATCGGGCGACATGCCGCAGCCATCATCGGTGATGCGGATCAGGGTTTTGCCGCCATCCGCTATCTCAATACCGATCCGGGTTGCACCCGCATCAATGGCGTTTTCCACCAGTTCCTTAACCGCAGAGGCCGGCCGTTCCACCACCTCACCCGCCGCAATCCGGTTGATGGCGGCGTCGTCCAACTGACGAATGACAGGACGTTCACTGTCGCTGATATGGGGGTCTGGCGTATTCATACCGCTAAATTTAGCAGAGGTGTGAGATTCTACCAGCCCAATAGAAGCCCGTGCCTACACGCCAACTGGTGCACCGCTGCGGGTTCGACACGGACCAAACCGCGCCGCGGCAGCCAGAATAACGCCGGATACCGTGGCGATCATCCCCGCAGCGCTAACGGCATCTTGCGCGCCCAGCCATAGGGGGCCGTAGCCAGCCAGTACATACCCAAAAACGGCAGACAGCACCGCAAAACCAACGCTCCACGCGACTTGGCCTTCCAGTTGGTTCGACATCATGCGCGCCGCTGCCGGTGGACAGATGAACATGGCAATCACGATGATGGACCCCACCGCATCAAAAGCAGCCACAGCAGCTACCGCTGCGGTGATCACCAGTGCCAACCCCAGCAGGTTGGTACGGATCCCCAGAGTGCGGGCAAAGCCCTCGTCAAAGGTCGAAATTTTCAACACGCGCCAAAACATCGCAATGAAGAGCGTGACCGCCAACAGCGTCAGCGCCATACGTGGCAGCTCGACCGGCAAATGCGCCAGCGCTTGCACGTCTAAAAGTGACGACCAACCCACGGCATCCAACCAGATCAGGCTTTCCAGATTACCATACAGTGCGTGTTCCACATCCAGATGCACTGACGATGTATCGGTTTGTTCCAGCAACAACACTCCGCCAGCAAACATAGTGGTGAACACCACACCCATTGCAGCGCCGGGTTCGATCCGGCCCAAACGGCGGATTGCCTCGATCAGCACCACGGCAACCACCGCCGCGCCAGCAGCACCCAGCATCATTGGTGCGGCCGAAATCGCTCCGGTCAGTAGGAACGCGACCACGATGCCCGGCAACACCACATGGCTGATGGCGTCGCCAATCAGCGCCTGTTTCCGCAGCAACAGGAAATTCCCCGGCAGCGCGCAAGCCACAGCAGCAAAGATGCCGATCAGTAGCGGGGTCAGCGACAGGGGGACGAACTCTTCACCGCTCATGCCAGAACTTCCTTTGGGCCGCCAATTTGACGGTCGATTTCGGTAATTTGATCTTGGGTCAACACAGATTCGATCTGACGCAACCCGTCATACAGCGCCGCGGCGGCCTCATGCGCCTGATCGCTACGCACCACCGCCCAGCGCCGCTCGTCGCGCAGCGCCTTGGCCGCGCGGGCCTTGCCCTTATCTGTGGCAACCCCGTCGGCGCGTACCAGCCCACCGTTGCGCAGCAGCCGTAAGGTTAGCTTTTCATAAATGGGTTGTCCTTGTGCCAGTGCCAGCAGGCCCTGACGCAGATGCACCCGGCGCTGAAATCTAAAGTGACGCAGTACCGCCGCCAGCACGCCCCGATTGGGGGCGAACAGCAGTGAGAACAGGAACAGCGCAAAACTCACCAACACGATGATCGGGCCGGTGGGCAGGTTTGGGGCCGAAGCCGACATCGCTGCGCCGATATAGGCCGACAGACCACCTGCTAGCCCTGCCAGCAGCACCACATAATCGGATCGCTCGGTCCAGAACCGCGCAGTCACTGCGGGGATGATCAGCAAGGCCACGATAAGAATCAGACCCACGATCTTGAGACCCACCACGGTAACCGCCATGACCAGCCCCATCATCGCCATGTCGATCTTACTGACCGGCAAGCCTCGGGCGGCGGCATATTCAGGATCAAAGGCCACCAGTGTCATCGGACGTCGGATCAGCAGGATCAGCAGCAACGTCACCGCCCCGCCGACCGCGATTACCATCGCATCGGCCCAGAGCATTCCGGCGGTTGATCCCAACAGAAACCCTTCGAGCCCGGCCTGACGGCCCACACCCAGCGTTTGGATCACTGTCAGCAGCACAATGCCAAAGCCAAAGAACACTGACAGTACCGACCCAATCGCCGCGTCCTCGGCCAGGCGTGTATTGCGGGTCAGCCAGTTCAGGCACCACAGTCCAGCACTGGCAGAAGCAGCCGAGCCGAAAAGCAACCCAATCAGATTACGGCCGTCGCCGCCGAAGCTGGCCATAATGAGGAACGCAATGCAGACCCCCGGCAGGGTGGCGTGCGAGATTGCATCACTTACCAGCGCCCGCTTTCGTAGAAAAAGAAATGTCCCGGTAACGCCTGCGGAAATCCCAAGCAGAGTCGCACCGATAGCCACCAGCGTGGCGTTGTAACCAAGCTGCAACAGCAGAGCATCAATCAACATGTTACTTATCCCAGCGCCAGAGCGAGCTGATCGACCTGTGCCGTTGCCAGACGTCCACCATAGGCCGCCTGTAAAGTTTCAGCAGTAAATGCCTCAGCCACGGTTCCCTCGGCCACTTTGCGGGTGTTGATCAGGAATACGTTGTCGAAATAATCCGCCACGGTCGCCAGATCGTGATGCACCACCACAACGGTTTTACCAGCTTCACGCAGCGATTTGAGTACGCCGATAATGGCTTTCTCGGTCGCAGCATCCACCCCGGCAAAAGGTTCATCCAGCAGGTAAAGGTCAGCACCCTGTGCTAATGCGCGCGCGAGGAATACACGCTGTTGTTGGCCACCGGACAGTTGGCCAATTTGACGGGTGGCAAAGTCGCCCATGCCCACCCGATCCAGACAGTCCATCGCCTTGGCCTTGTGGTCACCACGCAAGCGACCCAGCAGACCCAGCTCGCGGTACAGGCCCATCAACACCACGTCGATCACCCGTGTTGGAAAATCCCAGTCCACACTGGCACGTTGCGGTACATAGGCAATGCGCGCGCGCTGCGCGTCCAGCGGTTTGCCAAACACCTGAATCTGACCGGATACCGGCGGTACAATGCCCAGCGCAGCCTTGAGCATGGTGGATTTACCGGCACCATTGGGACCGATAATCGCCGTCATCTTACCCGCTTCGACCGTCATATCTACTGAGAAGACAGCCGGTTTTTGACCGTAAGAAACCGTCAAGCCTTGGATTGCCAGTGGACTGTTCTCTGACGCCTGACTTTGTTTCACCTGTCCATCACTGCATGCCAAATCCAACATACTCAGGACCCCGCCGACAGTTTGCCTGCCATACCGCGTTCTGGAACTTCGGCGCCCAGCGCCGCTCCAATGGTTGAAATATTGTGGTCCAGCATGCCGATGTAGGTACCTTCATAGGTGCCATCGGCCCCCATCGCATCCGAGAACAACTCGCCGCCAACCCGGACTTCGTGTCCCTGCGCGGCAGCCCCCTCGATCAGTGCCCGCATCGAGCGATCCGAAACAGAGCTTTCGACAAAGACTGCGCTAATCTGACGTTCGACCAGAAGGTTCACCAGTTCTCCGATCCGGTTCAGTCCAGCCTCTGACTGGGTTGAAATACCCTGAATGCCCAGAACCTCGAACCCGTAAGACCGGCCAAAATATCCAAAGGCATCATGGGCTGTAACCAGCACCTTATTGTTCTCTGGCACGGTTGCCAGGACAGCTTCACCATATGCGACCAATTGATCCAGATCGGCCAAGTGAGCCTTCGCATTTGCAGCAAAGGTATCAGCGGCTTCCGGACGTGCATCGGTCAACGCATTTTGCACTTCGACAACAACCAGCTTCCACAGTACCGGGGTCATCCAGACGTGTGGGTCATATTTATCAGCATAGGTATCGTGGCTGCGCAGCATGTCCTTGGGCAGCCCTTCGGCCACTGCAACGACTTGACGCTTACGCTCTAGATCGTGAAAGAAGTCACCCATCTGCGCTTCTAGGTACAGCCCGTGCCACAAAACCAGATCGGCGCGGGTCATCGCAACGATGTCTGACCGGGTTTGACGATAGGCATGCGGATCAACACCGGGGCCCATCAAACCGCGCACCTGAACCAGATCACCGCCAATCTGACGGGCCGCATCTGCAATCATACCCGTGGTCGCTACAATTTTCAGCGGCGCTTCTGCACGCGCAAACCCTGCCGCCAATGGCAGTGACATCACAATCATCAAGCCCATCAAGGCAACCTGGCGAATCCACATCATCGAAGTCCTTTTACGATCTTATCTCGAATATATATGAGAACCATTCGCAACTAAGTCAACGCAAATGCGACTTATTCGCAAATAAGAGTTGTTTTTGTCCAAATAGTCAAATTTTTTGTGCGCATCGCGCGCCAGTTGCTTGCGCAAGGGGCCGCAGTCATGGCACCGTCTCCCCCAAGCTTTCGAGGACGCATGATGGACAGTCAAACAACAGAACGCACCGCGCAGCTGCCGCAGGTGACTGAACCACGCAATCCCGGCATGGCGCTGGATCTGGATTGGGTGGCAGGGGTTCAGGCCAATACCTCGGCCATTGAACGCCGCGCCGCCAGCCTGCCCGGTCGGCGCAGTGTCAAAAAGGACTATCAAGCCGCTTGGTTGCTCAAGGCAATCACCTTGATCGACCTGACCACCCTGTCTGGCGATGATACCGCAGGTCGGGTGCGTCGTCTGTGCTCCAAGGCGCGCCAACCGGTTCGGACAGAATTGCTCGACGCGCTTGGTGTTGATGGCATCACCACCGGAGCGGTCTGCGTCTATCACGATATGATCGCGCCCGCGGTTCAGGCCTTGCAAGGGTCAGGTATTCCTGTTGCGGCTGTTTCAACCGGTTTTCCGGCCGGACTGTCCCCATTTCACCTGCGGCTAGCCGAAATCGAGGAAAGCGTCAAAGCTGGCGCCGAAGAGATCGATATCGTGATTTCCCGGCGGCACGTACTGACGCAGAACTGGCAGGCGTTGTACGATGAAATGAAAGCCTTCCGCACGGCCTGCGGCGACGCCCACGTCAAGGCGATCCTTGCCACGGGTGAGCTGGGAACCCTGCGCAACGTCGCCCGTGCTTCGCTGATCTGCATGATGGCCGGCGCTGATTTCATCAAGACCTCGACCGGCAAGGAAAGCGTCAACGCCACTCTGCCCGTGTCACTGGTGATGATCCGAGCCATCCGCGACTACTACGAACGCACCGGGTATCGGGTCGGCTACAAACCGGCTGGCGGAATATCCAAGGCCAAGGACTCGCTCGTTTACCTCTCTCTGATCAAAGAGGAACTGGGCGATCGCTGGTTGATGCCAGATCTGTTCCGCTTTGGTGCCTCATCGCTGCTGGGCGATATCGAACGTCAATTGGAACACCACGTCACCGGCGCATACTCGGCGGGCTACCGCCACGCGATGGGATAAGGGATCAGAATTATGTCAATCAAAGAGATTTTTGAAACCATGGACTATGGCCCTGCTCCCGAAAGCGTAGTTGAGGCACTCGCCTGGCTGGTGGATCAAGGTGACCGTTTTGGCCACTTTATCGATGGGGCCTTCACCCCTCCTGCCGATGGTTTCGAAAGCCGCAACCCCGCTACAGGTGAGGTTCTGGCAACCCTGACACAGGCCACCCAGTCTGACGTCGACTCTGCCGTGATTGCTGCCCGCAAGGCCCAGCCAAAGTGGGAAGCTCTGGGCGGTCCTGGCCGTGCCAAATATCTCTATGCGCTGGCCCGCCTGCTGCAAAAGCATTCACGCCTGTTTGCGGTTCTGGAAAGCCTCGACAACGGCAAGCCCATCCGCGAAGCCCGCGACATCGATATCCCACTGGCGCAACGGCACTTCTATTATCATGCTGGTATGGCACAGCTGATGGAGGCTGAGCTGCCGGATGTTCAGGCGTTAGGGGTTTGTGGCCAGATCATCCCGTGGAACTTTCCGCTGCTGATGCTGTCGTGGAAAATTGCACCTGCCCTGGCAATGGGCAATACCGTGGTGCTGAAACCTGCTGAATACACCTCGCTGACTGCGCTACTGTTTGCCGACATCTGCAAACAGGCGGGGCTGCCCGCTGGTGTTGTCAACATCGTCACCGGTGACGGGGCCGTGGGCGAGATGATCGTAGCAGCCGAAGTCGACAAAATTGCATTTACCGGCTCCACCTCGGTCGGTCGTCGCATCCGCGAAGCCACTGCCGGGTCCGGCAAAGGACTCACGCTCGAACTGGGTGGAAAATCCCCCTACATAGTCTTCGACGACGCCGACATTGATTCGGCTATCGAAGGCTTGGTGGATGCGATTTGGTTCAATCAGGGCCAGGTTTGCTGCGCCGGCTCTCGCCTTCTGGTACAAGAGGGCGTTGCCGAAGCCTTCCACGCCAAACTGCGCATCAGGATGGACAAACTGCGCATTGGTAACCCGCTGGACAAATGCATCGACGTGGGCGCCATCGTCGACCCGGTGCAGCTGGACACAATCAGCGCTTTGGTCGCCGCCAATACCGCAGGTGAGATGTACCAGCCACAGATCAAAATGCCAGAAGGTGGCTGTTTCTACCCACCAACCCTGATCGAAGGCCTGACCACCTCTGACACTTTGATGCAGGAAGAGATCTTTGGTCCGGTGCTGGTTTCCTCTACTTTCCGCACCCCAGGCGAAGCGGTTGAGATCGCCAATAACACCCGCTACGGCCTCGCCGCCACACTGTGGAGCGAAAACATCAATCTGGCGCTGGATATCGCGCCAAAACTGGTGGCTGGCGTGGTCTGGATCAACGGCACCAACATGTTCGACGCCGCAGCTGGCTTTGGCGGCGTGCGCGAAAGCGGCTTTGGCCGCGAAGGCGGCTGGGAAGGGCTCAGCGCCTATACCAGGCCCAAAGGCAAAACCAAACCGCTGACTCTGATCAAACCGTTTAAAGGTGATGGCGCCCCCGCAGATCCTCTGGACCGCACTGCCAAAATGTATATCGGCGGCAAACAGACCCGCCCCGACAGCGGCTATTCGCAGGCCGTCTACGGCAAATCCGGTTCCCTGTTGGGCCACGTCGGACTGGCCAACCGCAAAGACGTGCGCAATGCAGTCGAGGCCGCAGCCGGTGCCAAAGCCTGGGGCAAGACCACCGGCCACCTGCGGGCTCAGATCCTGTATTACATCGGCGAAAACCTCTCGGCCCGCGCCGACGAATTCGCCAATCGCGTGAACAGTATGACTGGCGCAAAGGGCGGCAAAGCCGAGGTCGAAGCCTCGGTGCAGCGGTTGTTCACCGCTGCAGCCTGGGCCGACAAATATGACGGCCAGGTACATAACGTCCCCATTCGCGGCGTTGCGCTGGCGATGAAGGAACCCACCGGTGTAATTGGAGCGCTCTGCGCAGACGAAGCGCCACTGCTCGGGTTAGTCTCAGTGATGGCCCCTGCCATTGCCATGGGTAACCGGGTGGTTCTGACTGCCTCACAACCTTTTCCGCTGGCTGCCACCGATTTCTACCAGGTGTTGGAAACGTCAGACGTCCCCGGCGGAGTGGTGAATATCCTGACTGGCAGCCATACCGAAGTCGCCAAACCGCTGGCCGCACATCTGAACGTTGACGCAGTCTGGAGCTTCTCCTCCAACAACCTGTCCTCAACAATCGAGTCGGCCTCAGCCGGCAACCTGAAACGCACCTGGGTCAACAATTCACAAGCAGTGGATTGGTCTCTGGATCACTCCAAGCGTTTTCTGCAAGCTGCAACGGAAGTCAAAAACATCTGGGTCCCCTACGGCGAATAGATAGGGATCCTGTTCATCTAGCACTAAATATCCCGGGGGTGTGGGGGCTGGCCCCCACGCCCGCCCCTTCAAAAATCGATTGCGATGCCCTTTTTTTCCCAGTCACCATAGCGCGCCGGGTCCAGCCCATCACGACCACCCAGCTCTTTGGGAGGAGGGGATTTACCCTCAGCCGCTTTGCGACGCTCCTCCGCTTCAGCCAATGCACGCACAGCGGCAGGCGGTAGGTCGGAGGGTTCAGTTGGGGTTTGATCGCTCATCGCGGGTTCCTTTATGCTAATCCCATGATATACGCCCCTGTCCCGCGGGAACAACCCGCATGCCCTCCCCCGCTTTAGGAGCTGAAGATGTCCAAACCCGCCACCCAATCGGCAACACAGGCGCGCCGCAGCGCCATTTATCTGCTGGATCAGGTGTTGGGCGAAAACCGGTTGATGCCCGAAATCCTATCCGCTGGGGCATTGGACAAGCTCGCTCCCGAAGACAGGGCACGCGCCCAAAGACTGGCAATGGAAACCCTGCGTGGGCTGGAACGCGCCGATCGCCTGCTAAAAAAGCACCTGCGCAAAGCCACACCTTTGATGGTTCACAATACACTTCGGCTGGGAACTGTGGAGCTGTGTCAAGGTGCGGCTGCCCACGGGGTGGTAAATTCCATGGTCGAGATTGTCTCCAAGCACAAGCGCCACGGCAAACTCAAAGGTCTGGTCAACGCTGTGCTGCGCAAGATTGCGGAAGAAGGCCCGCAAGACTGGTCTAACCTGCGGGTGCCACGTCTGCCCAAATGGCTGCGCAGCCCTCTAGCGCAGGCCTGGGGCAATCCTGAAATGCTGGAGATTGAAAAGGCGCATTTCAACGGTGCACCATTGGATATCAGTTGCAAACCCGGCACAGACCTGTCCGCTTTGGATGGCGAAGCCCTGCCCACCGGTTCGATTCGCATTACTGACGCCGGACAGGTTACTGCGCTACCAGGCTACAGTGATGGTACATGGTGGGTACAGGACGCTGCTGCGGCTCTTCCGGCAAAAATACTGAACATGAAGGCGGGCGAAACCGCTTTGGATCTTTGCGCCGCCCCAGGTGGTAAGACGATGCAAATGGTTGCGGCCGGAGCCAAGGTCACTGCCGTAGATATCTCCAAAGGCCGCATGGCGCGGGTACAGGAAAACCTGACCCGTACCGGCCTGGTGGCTTCACTGGTTGTTGGTGATGCACTGGAACAGCAGGGACAATATGATGCCGTCCTGCTTGACGCGCCCTGTTCTGCCACCGGCACCATTCGCCGCCACCCTGACCTGCCCCACGCCAAGGATGGCAGCGAATTTGGTCAGTTGATCGAGTTGCAGGCCCAGATGCTGGCACATGCCTGGTCACTGGTTAAACCCGGTGGAAAGCTGCTGTTTTGCACTTGTTCCTTGTTGCCGGACGAAGGCGAATGCCAAGTCGAAGAGGCGCTGGACATGTTCCCTGATATGTCCGTGGATCGCGATGCATTGAACGTACCCGGCGTTGATGCGGCCTGGATTACCAGCGAAGGCGGGCTACGTCTTCGACCGGATTACTGGCCTGATCGTGGTGGCATGGATGGATTCTATATGGCTTGCCTGCGCAAAGCCGCCTAGGTCTTGCCTCCTCACGCATTCAATCGGTGACTTGAGGCTCTGCCCGCGCTATGCTCCAGCCAAACGCCAGCAGAGCGTATGAGGCAGAGAGCATGTCCAGACACGATAGATTGGCGAGTCGAAGCACTCGTTTTATGAACCGCCTTTATGCGCGGCTGTCCCGCAGACAGCCCGCTGCAACCGGCTTCGTATCACAACCCGAACCACGCACCATTGGCAGCTTTGCCCGTGGCCGACAGTTGGTGGCGGGAAACCTGCTGTTTGCCGGATATCTAGTCGAATCACCCACCACCGGGTTGTGGGACGTCGAAGCACCCGACACGGCCTTTGATGCCGAGCGTAACGGCTTTTCCTGGCTCGACGATCTGGCCTCGGTCGGCGATCTACCTGCGCGTGAAAAGGCCCAGAAATGGCTGTGGGGCTGGATCGACTCTCATGGCAATGGCGGGGGACTTGGCTGGTCGCCGGATCTAACCGGTCGCAGGGTCATCCGCTGGATCAACCATGCCCTGTTCCTGTTACGCGGGCAGGACAAAGAAGCCAGCGAAACATTCTACCATTCCCTGTCGCAACAGACGTGGTTCTTATCCCACCGCTGGAAGGGTGCCTCTCCCGGGTTGCCAAGGTTTGAGGCGCTGACCGGATTGATTTACGCAGGGCTAGCACTGGAAGGGCGCGAGGAACTGGCTGACCCCGCGATCAAGGCCCTTGCGCAGGAATGCCAGCAGCAGATTGATGATCAGGGCGGTCTTCCAACCCGCAACCCCGAAGAGCTTCTCGAAGTTTTCACCCTGTTATCATGGGCCGCAGCGGCCCTGCACGAGGCAGGACGCACCGTCCCCCCCGCCCATACCGCAGCAATCGAACGCATTGCCCCCACCCTGCGCACTTTGAGACACAGCGATGGCGGGTTGGCTCGGCTTCATGGCGGCGGACGTGGGCTGGAAGGCTGGCTGGACCACGCATTGGCCGCCAGTCATGTCGTCGAGAGTAAAACCGACGGGTTAGCAATGGGATATGCACGGCTTTCAGCTGGGCGTAGCTCCGTTATTATCGACGCTAGCGCACCACCAACTGGCGCGGCGTCAACCAACGCTCACGCATCAACATTGGCGTTTGAGCTGACCTCAGGGCGGCGGCCATTGGTCGTCAACTGCGGTTCGGGCGAGGCCTTTGGCGTAGAATGGCGCCGCGCGGGACGGGCGACACCGTCGCATTCAACTCTTTGTATTGAAGGTCACTCCAGCGCCCGGCTCAGTGCGCCACAAAAAGGCACCAGCCACGAGATACTGATCGAATCACCAGATCAGGTCCCGGTTGAGATGAGCGAAATTGCCAACGGTTTTCGTTTCCAAGGCGGGCACAATGGTTTTGACCGCCACTTTGGCCTGACCCACGCTCGCAGCCTTGAACTGTCTTTTGATGGCAGGTCACTGTCAGGAGAAGACATGCTGTTGGCGATTGAAGATGAGTCCAAGCACAAGTTCGACAAAGCTATGGATGCGCTATCGCTGGGCGGTGTTGGCTTTGATATCCGGCTACATCTTCATCCTGAAGTGGACGCTGCACTTGACTTGGGTGGCTCAGCAGTATCCATGGCGCTGAGAAGCGGTGAAATCTGGGTATTCCGCCACGATGGAAACTGCGAATTGAAGTTGGAGCCCAGCGTTTATCTGGAAAAAACCCGCCTGAAACCGCGCGCGACAAAACAGATCATTTTATCCGGACGAGCAATGCAGTATGCGACGCGCATCCGGTGGACGCTCAGCAAGGCGCAAGAGACTGCAATTGCCGTGCGCGACCTGAATCGGGATGACCCCGAGATCTTTGACTGAGCCTGCAAAGGACTGCCCTGCCATGACCGAGTTTCACCCCGTACGCCGTGCGCTGCTTTCTGTTTCCGACAAAACTGGCCTGATTGAGCTGGGCAAAGCGCTGGCCGAGCGCGGTGTCGAACTGCTTTCGACTGGCGGCTCCGCCAAGGCGTTGCGCGATGCAGGCCTGACGGTCAAAGATGTGTCCGACGTAACCGGCTTCCCCGAAATGATGGACGGCCGCGTCAAGACACTGCACCCAAACGTGCATGGCGGATTGCTGGCGTTGCGCGATAACGACGATCACGTCGCTGCCATGGATAAACATGGTATCGCAGCCATCGATCTGCTGGTGGTGAACCTCTACCCGTTTGAGGCCACCGTGGCCAAAGGCGCTGATTATGACACCTGCATCGAAAACATCGACATCGGTGGCCCTGCGATGATCCGCGCCGCGGCCAAAAACCACGGCTTTGTCAACGTTGTGGTGGATGTCGAAGACTACGAAAAACTGCTGGGTGATATGGATCAGCACGAGGGTGCCACCTGCCCACGGTTCCGCAAAAAGCTGGCGCAAAAAGCCTATGCCCGCACAGCGGCTTACGACTCGGCTGTGTCCAACTGGATGGCATCCGCGCTGGAACTAGAAGCCCCCAAGCGCCGTGCCTTTGCGGGTGAGCTGAAGCAGACACTGCGCTATGGTGAAAACAGCCACCAAAAGGCTGCTTTTTATACCGATGGATCTGACCGTCCCGGCGTTGCCACCGCGGTTCAGCTGCAGGGCAAGGAACTGTCCTACAACAACATCAACGATACCGACGCCGCCTATGAGCTGGTTGCCGAGTTCGACCCCGCCGAAACCGCTGCTGTTGCAATTATCAAACACGCCAACCCCTGTGGTGTGGCCCGTGGCGCAACTCTGGCCGAAGCCTATCAGCAAGCGTTTGATTGCGACCGCACCTCTGCCTTTGGTGGCATCGTTGCCTTGAACCAGCCGCTGGACGCTGAGACGGCTGCAAAAATCACAGAAATTTTCACCGAAGTTGTGATTGCACCAGGCGCATCCGACGAGGCCAAGGCAATCTTTGCAGCAAAGAAAAACCTGCGCCTGTTGCTGACTGATGGTCTGCCAGACACCCGCGCATCCATTGTGGCCTACAAGCAAGTTGGCGGCGGCATGCTGGTTCAGGACAAAGACGTTGGCTACGTCGATCTCAACGATCTGAAAGTTGTGACTGAAAAAGCCCCGACAGACGAGCAGATGCAAGATCTGCTGTTCGCCTGGAAAGTTGCCAAACACGTCAAATCCAACGCCATTGTCTATGTCAAAGATAATGCAACTGTTGGTGTTGGTGCCGGCCAGATGAGCCGTCTCGACAGCGCCAATGTTGCTGCCTCCAAGGCGCAGCGCATGGCTGATGTTCTGGGACTGGACGAAAGTCTGGCCAAGGGGTCTGCCGTGGCCTCTGACGCATTCTTTCCATTTGCGGACGGTCTGCTGGAAGCCGCTGCAGCGGGTGCCACCTGCGTTATCCAACCCGGTGGATCGATGCGCGATGACGAAGTCATCAAAGCAGCCAATGACGCGGGCATTGCAATGGTGTTCACCGGCATGCGCCACTTCCGTCACTAAAAAGGACAGCAGGGCATGGGCACACGTTGGATGATCTGGGGCGCAGTTGTGGCGTTCCTGTTCGATCAGATAAGCAAATACCTGGTGATACACTCGATGGAGTTGTCCCGAATTCACGCTATCGACGTGTTCCCACCCCTGCTGAACTTTCGTTACGGCGAAAACACTGGTATCAACTTCGGCTTGTTTGGCGACGGGTCTGATGCGTCGCGCTGGATCCTGATTGGCTTGTCCCTGGTCATCTGTGTCGTGGTCGCGGTTTGGATCCGGGGTTGGCACCCATCCCGATGGATGCAGCTGTCAGCGGGCTTGGTGATTGGTGGCGCACTGGGCAATGTCGCTGACCGGTTGCTTTATGGCTATGTGTTGGATTTTCTCAACATGTCGTGTTGTGGCATTCAAAACCCCTTTGTTTTCAACATTGCGGATGTCTTTATCTTTGCTGGCGCTGCCGGTTTGATCGTGTTCGAAAGACAAGGTAAAAAGGCTACGTGACCTTAAGGTTTAAATACTGTAAAAGCGCGTGAAACAGGCAGGAGTACGGGGCCATGCGGATCCCTCTGAGTGTATTTATTCTGGCCACAGCCGTGGTTCTTGCGGGCTGCAGTTCAAAAGGGCTGCGCAGCTTACAGCAACCCAGCACTGGCCCCGATGAATTTCTGGTGATGCCTGCCAAGCCCCTGACTGAGCCAGAAAACTATGCAACGTTACCCACCCCAACCCCGGGTGGTGCCAATCTGACCGATCAAAACCCCTTGGCTGATGCTGTGGTGGCTTTGGGCGGTAATGAGTCATCATTGAACGCAGGCGGCGCCATTCCAGGTAGTGACGGCGCTCTGGTGACTGCCTCCAGCCGCTATGGCGTCGTGCCAAACGTTCGGGCCTCACTCGCAACTGAAGATGCAGCCTTTCGCAAGCGCGAAAACAGAACAGCGCGGTTCAAACTGTTTAATGTTGATCGCTACGAAGAAGCCTACAGAAAAGAAGCCATCAATCCGTTCAAGATCAACAATCTGTTCAGGAACTCCGGTTTTAGCACTCCTTCGGCGCCTCCGGGACAATAGCGCTCACGTTTTCGACAGATCAGCCACGTCATAGCTTGACCGCAACCGATAAGAGCCTGACATATCACTTGAAACGTCTCTAGGCTGAATTGCGTGTATTGCAGTTGCAATGACACGTGCTGACAGGTCTGAGCAAAACAAGGAGGATGCCGCATGATCAAAGGGATCACATGGGCGAGTGCGATCGTCTCGGCCAGCTGGGCTGGCGCCGCTTTCGCGAGCGAAGAACTGGTTTCCAACTTCACGCTTGGCAATGGCATGCAAGTGGTGGTGGTCGAAGATCACCGCGCCCCGGTTGTACAGCATATGGTCTGGTACCGGGCAGGTTCAGCGGATGAGCCAAAAGGCCAGTCTGGCGTGGCGCATTATTTGGAACACCTGCTGTTCAAAGCCACCGAAACCCTGGAATCAGGTGAGCTATCAGCAACTGTTGCCGCCAATGGCGGCAAAGATAATGCTTTTACCAGCTACGACTACACCGCTTACTACCAGCGCGTCGCCGCCGACCGGCTAGAACTGATGATGCGGATGGAAAGTGACCGCATGGTCAATATCCGCTTGACCGAGCGTGATATTGAAACCGAACGTGAGGTGATCCTGGAAGAACGCAACCAGCGGACCGACAACAACCCGCGCGCGCTCTTTCGCGAGCAGTCAAATGCGGTGCAATACCACAATCACCGCTATGGAGTACCCATCATCGGCTGGCGCCATGAAATGGAGACTTTGGACATGGAGGATGCGTTATCTTTCTACGGCACCTATTACGCCCCTAACAACGCCATCCTGGTGGTGTCAGGCGATGTTGACCCGGACGAAGTAAACCGATTGGCCGAACAGTATTACGGTGTCATCCCAGCCAACCCTGATTTGCCCGACCGCTTGCGCACCGAGGAACCTCCACAAACTGCTGCACGTCGGCTGACCTTCAAAGACGCCCGCGTCGCCCAGCCCTATGTACAGCGCTCATATCTGGCGCCAGAACGGGATGCGGGAGATCAACAGCAAGCCGCTGCACTCTTTTTGTTGTCCGAACTGCTTGGTGGCGGCACAACGTCTTATCTGACCAACGCCCTGCAATTCGAACAGCAGGTCGCAGTTTACACCGGCGCGTTCTACTCAGGCATGTCGCTGGACGACACAACCTTTTCATTTCTGGTCGTGCCCGCCGAAGGCATATCGCTGCAACAGGCCGAAGAGGCTTTGGACCAGACTTATGCAGCCTTTTTGGAAGATGGCGTAGATGCAGAGCAGTTGGACCGGATCAAACTGCAACTGCGAGCTTCTGAAATTTATGCGCGTGACAACGTCGATGGCATCGCTAACCGCTATGGCCGGGCACTAACCTCGGGACTGACAATCGAGGATGTTCAAGCTTGGCCCGACATTTTGCAGGCCGTCACAGCTGACGAAATTATCGCAGTTGCGAAACAAGTGCTCCGCCCCGAGGTCTCGGTGACCGGCTGGTTGATGCGGGATGAGGAGGCAATCCAATGATGGGTTTCAAACAGGTGATGGCGGCCCTGACCGCCTGTGTATTGGCATTGCCGGCACTGGCTGAGGTGAAAATCAAAGAAGTCACCTCACCAGGTGGTATCACCGCTTGGCTGGTCGAGGATCACTCGATCCCTTTCACCGCACTAGAGCTACGGTTTCGTGGCGGCACCTCACTGGATGCCCCTGGCAAACGAGGCGCCATCTATCTGATGGCTGGTCTGCTCGAAGAGGGCGCTGGCGACCTGATGGCGCAGGACTATGCCAAAGCTCTCGAAGGGCTGGCGGCGTCGTTCTCCTATGACACCAGCAAAGACAGCGCTTCGATTTCCGCCCGTTTCCTGAGCGAAAACCGGGGGGAAGCCATCGCTTTGCTGCGCGATACCATCCATGCGCCCCGGTTTGATCAAATTGCTCTGGATCGGGTACGTGGTCAGGTCCTGTCCGGTCTGCGCTCGGATGCCAAAGACCCCAATGACATTGCAGGCCGCGCCTTCGCGGCAATGGCCTATGGCGATCACCCGTATGGTACGGATGGTAAAGGCACCATCGAGAGCGTCACAGCGCTCAATCGGCAAGATATCATTGATGCCCACCAGGCAGTCTTTGCCCGGGATCGACTCTATGTCGGTGCGGTGGGTGATATTGATCCAAAACAGTTGGGCGAGTTGTTGGATACATTGCTCGGCGATCTGCCCGAAACGGGCGCTGCAATCCCCGGCCCCGCCAAGGTTACCATTCCCGGCGGTGTCACCGTGGTTGACTTTGACACCCCACAATCGGTGGCTCTGTTTGGTCAGATCGGCATCGACCGCGATGATCCACGGTTCTTTACAGCCTATGTGATGAACCAAATCCTTGGAGGTGGCTCATTTGCAAGCCGCCTAATGAGTGAGGTCCGCGAAAAGCGTGGTTTGACCTATGGCGTATATTCTTACTTGGTGCCGCGTGATCTGGCAGCGGTCTATATGGGCTCTGTCGCTTCGGCCAATGGCAAAGTCGCAGAAGCGGTCCATGTGATCCGCGAGGAATGGCGCCGGATGGCCACCGATGGCATAACGCCAAAGGAATTGCAGGATGCTCAGACCTATCTAACGGGCGCCTACCCGCTGCGATTTGATGGCAATGGCCCCATTGCTTCGATCATGGTGGGAATGCAGATGCAGGGCCTACCAATCGACTATATTGCCACCCGAAACGACAAAGTGAACGCAGTGACGCTGGAAGATGTAAACCAGCTGGCCGCTGAATTACTGGATCCTGACGGGTTGCATTTTACTGTGGTTGGTCGCCCCGAGGGGCTGGAATCATCGTCTGAATAATCCAAAACGGCGGCAGTTCAACCTGCCGCCGTTGCTTTATTTAGCTACAAATATCCCCGCCGGAGGCAGCGGCCAAGGGCCGCTCACTCGGCCGCTGTTACAGCCCCAAGACATCAACCATATCATACTGGCCTGGGGCCTTGTCCTGCCCCCACAACGCAGCCTTTAGCGCGCCACGGGCAAAGATTGCGCGATCCGTCGCCATATGACGCAGCACAATACGCTCACCTGCAGCAGCAAATAACACGTCATGCTCTCCCACGATGTCGCCGCCACGAATGGCGCTGAACCCGATATCACCCCGCTTGCGCGCTCCAGTGATGCCGTCACGGCCACTGTCAGACACGTCTGACAGGGTCACACCCCGGCCCTCTGCTGCGGCTTCCCCCAACATCAAGGCTGTGCCTGAAGGTGCGTCTACTTTGTGATGGTGATGTGCCTCGATCACCTCGATGTCGAAATCCTCATCCAATGCAGCCGCAACCTTCTTGGTCAGCTGAACCAGCAGGTTCACGCCCAGGCTCATATTGCCCGCCCGCACAATGGCGGCATGACGCGCAGCAGGTTCAAGCTGGGCAATCTGCGCCTCGGACATCCCCGTGGTACCGATCACATGCACCGCCCGCGCCTGCGCTGCCAGCGCGGCAAACTCCAGCGTCGCTTCGGGTGCCGTGAAATCAATCACCGCCTGAGCTTTGGAAAACGCTTCTAGCGCGTCGTCGGTCACGTTGACACCAATCGCCGCTCCGCCCATCGCAACGCCGATATCCTGACCAACCCAGGTATGACCCGAACGTTCGACGACACCCACCAGTCGTGCCTTGTCGCTTTCCAGCACTGTTCGGATCAGCATCTGCCCCATCCGCCCCGACCCACCGGTAATCACGATCCCTGGCCTATCCGTCATTTGCCCTACCCTTTTCTCTCAAGCTGCTTTTTTCCTAACCGCTCTGGCACCGCTTGGCAAAGTCTCACTTTGTGCTTAAATCGGATGTATGGCTAAGAACAAATTCAATGATGGTGCTCCTTCTCAACGACAACTGCGTGTTGGCGAACTCATCCGACGTGCCTTGTCGGAAGTGTTGGCGCGTGGCGACGTCCATGATGCCGAGCTGAACCGTCTCTCTATCACCGTCGGCGAGGTCCGCACCTCTCCCGACCTCCGTATCGCCACCTGTTATGTGCTGCCACTGGGCGGCAAGGGCAAAGAGGACGTGCTGAAACTGCTCGCCAAGAACATGGGAGAGCTGCGCCGTCTGGTATCCAAGAAAACCGCGCTGAAGCATTCGCCGGAGTTCCGGTTCCGTCTGGACGAGACCTTTGACCGGATGGATGAAACTGAACGGTTGCTGAACCAGGACGTGGTGCGCCGCGACATCGAAGAGTGATCAGGGCGCTGCTGGTATTGCTGGCAGCGCTTGGTGCTGCCCCTGTTGCAGCGCTGGACTGCAATGACATCGCCTATGATGGCAACCGCTTCACGGTGTGCGAGGTCGACGCTTCCACGGAAAAACTCCAACTGTTCCTGCGTAACGATCAAGGCAAGGTATATGGCCAGTTTTCCGCGATCGACGCGGCGCTGGCGCAAGACGGTCAAAAACTCGCCTTTGCCACCAATGCCGGTATGTATCACTCCGACCGTTCGCCAGTTGGTCTATACATCGAAAACCAACAGCAACAAATGCGGCTGATCCCCAACGCCGGCCCCGGTAACTTTGGCCTACTGCCCAATGGCGTGTTCTGCATGCGCCCCGGACGTGCCGATGTCTATGAAAGTCTGCAGTATCGCGATTCGGGCGTGAACTGCACCCACGCCACTCAATCCGGCCCGATGTTGGTGATCGAAGGCGAGTTGCACCCTCGGTTTTTGGTCGACTCAAATTCCTATTATATCCGAAACGGCGTTGGCACCTCGGCAGATGGCAAACGCGTTGTCTTTGCTATTTCCCGCAACGCCGTCACCTTTCACCAGTTCGGCCGCCTGTTTCGCGACCACCTGAAACTCCCCAGCGCGTTGTATTTCGACGGTAACATTTCTCGCCTGCATGCGCCCTCTGTGGGACGTAGCGATAACGGGTTCATGATGGGACCAGTGGTTGGTGTGGTTGAGGCGAACGACTAGCAGTTAAGTCGATGGTGCGTGCAAGCACACACCCTACGTTAGCTGAGCGGTTGCAGTTCCTGTCAAAGCTGGGCTTGTTTTCCGAAGTGGAATTGACAGGCCTCCCCCCATCAGCTACCCCGCGCGCCTCACTGTAATTCGGGGAACGACATGGCACGCAAACGCAAAGGCCGCGATATTTCTGGTTGGTTGGTAGTAGACAAACCCGCTGGCATCACCTCGACCTCGGTTGTGAACAAGGTCCGCTGGGCACTGGACGCCAAGAAAGCCGGCCATGCAGGCACCCTAGACCCCGAGGCAACCGGTGTACTGGCCGTGGCCTTAGGTGAAGCGACCAAGACCGTTCCGTATATCACCGACGCGCTGAAAGCATACCAGTTTACCGTTCGACTGGGTCAAGCCACCAATACCGATGACACCGAGGGCGAAGTCATCGCCACCAGCGATGCCCGCCCCTCGGATGACGAAATCATCGCCGCCCTGCCGCAGTTTCTGGGTGACATCATGCAGGTGCCCCCTAAGTTTTCAGCGGTGAAGATCGACGGCCAGCGCGCTTATAAACTGGCCCGCGATGGCGAAGATGTTGAACTGGCTGCTCGCCCCCTCTGGGTCGAGGAACTGCTGCTGGTGGATCGCCCTGATGCCGACCATGTGACGCTTGAAATGACCTGCGGCAAAGGCGGCTATGTGCGCTCGATCGCCCGTGATCTGGGGGCCTCGCTGGGCTGTCACGGCCACGTACGCGAATTGCGCCGGGTTTGGTCTGGCCCGTTTGACGTTGAAAACGGGCTGACCCTTGACCGCATCGAAGAAATCGCCCGCACACCGGAGCTGGATACTTTCATCCAGCCGCTGGAAATTGGGCTGGCAGATCTGCCCGAACTGAAATGCACCCCCGAAGGTGCTGCCAAACTGCGCAATGGCAACCCCGGCATGGTGTTGGCCGCCACCGTCGAATATGGCGATGAAGCCTGGGCCTCGCTGGATGGTGAGGCCGTTGCTGTTGGCACCTACAAGGCAGGTGAATTGCACCCAAGCCGGGTGTTTGTGCGGTAAGCCAACAAAACTTGCACCTTCAACTCAGGCGTGCTTTCAATCCATAGATGTCCGTTTAGGGCGAATGAAATTGGGGGCAAGCGGAGGAGAATTGTCAGACGTTAGCGAATTGCTATGAGTTTCAGCTGTTCAAAGTAATCGCCGAGAATTTTTCGCTATGGCCGGTCGTGTTTTTGATCACCTTTCTTGCTTTACTGATCTGGGCAATTTGGAATCCGGCGCAGTTTTCGGCCTTGTTTAATAGAGTTGAGAGCGTGAAAATCTCAGGCGTCGAAGTCAAGCTAAGCAAGCTGGAAGAGAAGTTTAAGGAAACCAATTTTCAGCTTGTAGAGCTGGAAGAAGAAAACAGCCGACTGAATTCGCTTTACACAACTTTTGACCCCGATGCCCCGAAGGAAGCATTGGAAAAAGTTCGGCAGGAATTAAAGGTGTTAGCTGGCAATATGGACGGCTCCTCTCCTATCCTTGACGGGTTGCGCAGCGGGGCCGATCCAGAGGATATCTTTGCGGCAGCTGAGATCCTGCGAGCAAATCGGGATTTTTCGATGTTCGACCCACTTATTGCCAGCATTGATCGCATAGCATCAGACCCAAGGCTTGAGGACCTTAGATACCAAACGGTCTGGAGCCTGGCGTCTGCAGCGCACCGAATTATTCTAGCGGCGGTAAAACACTCGGATGCCCCCAAACTGACAACAGCTCAGTTAGAGACCGCACGATCTGCTTTAACTAAACTGGGGTCCAATCCCCACGTCCAACTAGACCGCCCCGACAGCCCCAAACAGGGTATTCGCGGCCCCGTTGGATATGCCCTGAACTGGATTGAAATTGGGTTGGAAAAGCAGTTGAAGGCGAAGTAGGTCACTGGTTGCGAACTGATCCAATTTGGACCAGAACTGCAAGATGATCACCCGCTCCCATACCAAGGGCGACGCGCCCTCAACTGCCGTGTATTCCGATTGCGAGACCTATCGCTATAGCCTGACCCGCGTCTGGGATGAGGCGGGCAAGAAGGTGATGTTCGTGATGTTGAATCCGTCCACCGCAACCGAAGTCCAGAACGACCCCACCATTGAGCGCTGTGAACGGCGGGCCAGATCGCTGGGGTTTGGCGGTTTTCGTGCCACCAATATCTTTGCCTATCGTGCCACCGACCCAAAAGACATGCGCGCCGCTGCCGATCCATCCGGTCCAGACAATGACGCTGCTATCCTGGCAGGAATGGACTGGGCCGATCAGGTGGTTTGTGGCTGGGGCACCAATGGCGAACACCTGAACCAAGGACCACGCGTAGAAGCTCTGCTACGGGCCAGCGGTCACAAACTCTACCAGTTGGGGATTAGTAAAGCAGGTCACCCAAAACACCCCCTCTACATCGCTTATAAGCAAGAACCCCAGCTCTGGGTTTGATATCAACCGGATCTCAACTGTTAACCTTTGTTCCCGATTTGTTTTGCCTGATCTTCGACAAAATGCAACACTGATCCCTGTTAATGAGTCTCCATGGGTGTGGGGTGTGTAAATGATCTGGTTGGCAAGTCTCCTTGGCCTGATGGCTATGGGTGGAACCCTGTTCGTTGGCGACGACGACGTTGCAAACAACACTAGCGAAGACGACGAGCCCCGAGGCGGTGGCCAGGTGCCGTCCTCAGGGTCAGGAGAGGTGCAACCCCTGTCCAGCCTTCTTCCCTCGGATACCCCATCCGAGGAAAGTGACATTCTGTCTGGCGGTGATGGTGATGATCATCTGGCAGGTGGGCTTGGTGATGATCAGATCAACGGGTATGACGGCGACGATCTGCTAGAGGGCGGTGGTGACAACGATCAGCTCTTTGGGGGTGAAGGCGTTGATACACTGGCCGGTGGTGATGGGTCTGATTTGCTGCATGGCCAGGGTGGCGATGACCAGCTGCTTGGCGAGAATGGCAGCGACAGCCTGTACGGCCACTTTGGCAATGACTTGATCCAAGGCGGCGGCGGCGATGATACCGCTCATGGTGGGCAGGATGATGACACCCTGGTTGGCGGTAGTGGAAATGACGCCTTACATGGCAACTACGGCAATGACTCTCTTGCAGGTGGCAGTGGCAGTGACACCCTGTTCGGCGGAGTTGGCGATGATTTAGTCTCTGGCGCTGATGACGGTGACACACGCGATTTTATCAACGGTGGCGATGGGGATGATACCCTAGTGGCCGGCGCAAACGATGTACTGACCACGGGAGATGGTGCGGATCAAATCATCGTCGGGAATTGGATTGACGCAGACCAGTCCATCGAAATGATGGACTTCGACCCAACCGAGGATCAGTTGGTTCTACTTTGGGATCTGCAGACCCAACCGGACCCGGACATCGAAGTTGAAGCAGACCCGGATAGCCCCGAATACAGCGTTATTCGCGTTAACGGCACCGAGGTGTTGCGGGTCAATAGTTCCGCCAATCTCACAGCCTCCGACATAACTCTGCTGGATCAGGACAGCAGTGACGTGATCGGACTTCCCTTTAGCTGATCCATCGACGGGCCCAGACCGCTGCAGCTCGCAGAATACCTTTGCCATTTCTTCCAGAACCGCCTATATCCGCGCATCCGCCATGGATTCGCGCGCTTTGTGCTGTGCATGGTGGGGACGACTCCATGGGCCTGTGCTGGACGACATCCCGGCCTGCGCCATTCACACAAACCTTACAGGAGACCCCGATGTCGATCACTGTTGAAGAAAAAAACCGCCTGATGAAAGAATTCGCAATCAAGGAAGGCGACACCGGTTCGCCAGAAGTCCAGGTTGCCATTCTGACCTCGCGCATCACCACCCTGACCGAGCACTTCAAAACCCACAAAAAAGACAACCACGGTCGTCGTGGTCTTTTGAAAATGGTTGCTCTGCGCCGTAAGCTTCTGGATTACACCAAGTCGAAAGACGTGGCTCGCTACCAGGACCTGATCAAGCGTCTCGGCATCCGCCGCTAAGCTTTTTGATCCATCCGGATCTGGAAACGCCTGCTCCGCAAGGAGCGGGCGTTTTTTTATGCGCTAGTCCAGCACGACCAGAGATGTAGAGGCGTATCGCAGAACGTAAGGTCGTTCTTCTGGTGCACCTTTGGGAATTTCCTTGCCAAAAAAGCCACATAACAATCATAAATCATAAACCCATCTCCCAAGTCTTCCGGCCAACAATAAACAACCACGCCATATTCTGGTCCATCTTCACAGCCGTCATAACGAACGTGTGTACCCGGAGATAAAATTGCCATCACCCAACCTCCAACTCACATTTTCAAATTCAAAGCAGGAACCCTGTTTCTTTGATTCAAGGAAAGCCCAAACTGACGTCCTAAACTGCAATGTGCTGTAGAAGGCATAGATTTTGGCGGCGCACCGTTTGCTGGGATGGGGGTAAGCTGTAATTTGGGATACATTCTGAACACTAGCGACATGCCTCGTCATTCAAAAATCTGGCCCGATTGGGGTTTATCTAACTAACAAATGACCAAAACCCAAAAAGCTGTCCACTAACGGTCCATTTTATATAACAATACAACTCAGAGCAGGAGAGCACTCGGATTTCGTGCTCTGGCTCAGTAAAGTCATTGGCAGGAATAGATATGCACCTTGAACTCTCCATTCTGGCTTTGTTTGCCTTTCTCTACAGTCTCATCGCTGGACGTGTGGAGCGCGGAGCAGCCTCTGGCCCGATGTTTTTTGTCTTTGCAGGCATCCTGATGGGACCATTGGTTCTTGGCTGGTTTGACGGCAATGCCATAAGCAGCCAACTGCGAGTATTCGCGGACATGACACTGGTGCTGATCCTATTCAGCGACGCTGCCAATGTCGAAATTTCAGTGCTGAAATCAAAAATTGCCATTCCAGCCAGAATGCTGCTGATCGGCCTCCCCGGCGTCATCATCCTAGGCTTTGGGCTCGCGCTTGTGCTGTTTGACATGCTCAATATCTACGAGGCCGCCATTTTGGGTACCATATTGGCAGCGACTGACGCTGCTCTGGGCAAGGCGGTGGTGACCGACGAGAAAATTCCGGCCTGGATCAGAACAGGCCTAAATGCAGAAAGCGGTTTGAACGATGGCCTCTGCGTCCCCTTCTTGTTCATCTTTATCGCTATGTCACTTGAGGCCATGACCCCAACGGGAGATGCAATTCGACCACTGACAGTGGTCCTTGAAGAGATCGGCATTGGCCTGATCGTTGGTCTTGGGCTGACCTCCGCCGGGTCTTTGTTGCTGCGTCAGTGTTTGGCGCGGGGTTGGGTCACAGAAGTCTGGAAGCAAGTCACCGTGCCTGCACTGGCACTCGCCTGCTTTTCACTGGCACAGCTATGGCACGGCAGCGGCTACATCGCAGCCTTTACCGGAGGCTTGCTATTTGGGCACCTTCTTGATGACACCAAGCATAATTTTGTACTTGCAGCCGAGGGCGTCGGCGAAGCCCTGGCTATGCTGACCTGGCTGTTGTTTGGCAGTTCTGTTGTTGCTGGCGTCATTGGTTTGGTAAGCTGGCAAGTGATCGTCTATGCCTTGCTCAGCCTCACCATTGTCCGGGTGGTCCCGATCTTCCTTTCACTTTCTGGCACAGAGGCAACAGTAAAAGACCGCCTGTTTCTGGGCTGGTTTGGCCCGCGCGGCTTGGCCAGTATCGTTTTTGCAGTGATCGTGCTGGATAGTGGCTTGCCCGGTGGTGAATTAATTTCACTGGTGGTTGTCATCACTGTGTTCTTTAGCCTCATCGCACATGGATTTACCGCAAAGCCAATGACCAATTGGCTGGTAAGACAAAAGCCCGGCAACGAGGGGTAAGCCAGAGTTCGATCATCTCGGGCTTACCCTCCACGGCTTATGGCTCCGGTTTGATCTATCCGCTGGGGCCAATACGCTGCATCAGTGCAATCAAACGGTCAACATGCTCATCTTTAGTTCGGAATGACGACAGGCTGATGCGAAATGCAGGGCGATCCTGCCAGACACTGCCGCCAAACCATGATGTACCGCTGTCCTGAACCTGCTGAAGAATGGAACGAGTGGCCGCATCATCTTTACCTCGTACCAAAACTTGGTTCAGTACAACGCGGTTCAGCACCTCAAACCCTGCTTCGGATAATGCCGAAGCAATGCGCTGTGCCTGCAGGTGGTGGGTTTCGACCATCTGTGCCACACCATTTCGGCCCAACGTCCGAAGCGCCGCCCAGATTGGAATGCCCCGCGCACGGCGTGAAAACTCTAGCGTGAGATTCTTTTGCGCATCAGCTGAAGCACTGGAGTAAGCGGCATCGCTGTTCATCACCCGTGCCAGAGCCTGCGGATCACGACAAATGGCCATCGCGCCATCATACGGCGTGTTCAACCATTTATGACCATCGGTCGTCCAGCTGTCGGCCCCGTCAATTCCATTGGTTAGGCTGCGTATATTTGGCGCCGCTCGTGCCCACAGGCCAAAGGCCCCATCCACATGGACCCAGGCACCTGCTGCTTTGGCTCGTGGAATGATTTCGTCAAAATGATCGAACTCTCCGGTATTCACCTCACCCGCTTGCAGGATCAAGATTGTCTGCGCGTCCATCTCAGGCAGTTGGTCCGGCAAGATCCGCCCCTGCCCGTCCACAGGCGCCTTCTGCACGCGGGCCCAGCCAAACCCAAGTATCTGTAAGGCCTTGCGCACGGTGACATGGGTCGACGCGGGAACAACCACTTTGATCTCCGGCGCGCCCATCAGCCCGTCGTTCACCACGTCCCACCCCAAGCGGTCCAACAAAGCCGCCCGTGCGGCTGCCAAACAGCTTAAACCACAGGCTGTCGCCGAGGTACCAAAGGCAACCGCACTTTCCCGCGGAAGGTCCAGAATATCCAACAGCCAGCGCCCAGCCTGTTTTTCCAAGACATCTGCTACAGGGCTGCCATCTTCGGTTGACGCGCATTGATCCCATGCCAAGGCAAGCCGTTCTGCAGCGGATGCTGATGGCAAGCTTGCGCCAATAACGAAGCCAAAGTAGTTCGGCCCATTAGAGGCGACCGTAGCAGGTGAGCCCAACGTATCCATCATGGAAATTGTTTCGCTTGCAGGTCTGCCGCCTTCAGTCAGTTCCTCGTGAAAACCGTCTAATGCTGCCCGCTCTGTATCAGCTGGAAACACTCGTCGGTCTTCGATGCCCGCTACATAGGCCTGCGCCCGCTGGTCTGCATCCTGTAGCAACTCAAGCTCGTTCATGGCATTCTCCCTGAGATCAATCGATTCTATATCGAGAAAAACCTATATAGGCATCCATCTATATGAACAAGCCATTGCTAGAAACGTTACCTGCCCTGCGCGCACTGGCTACTCCCCAGCGCACCAAGATTATGGATTGGCTGTTGGACCCCCGCGCCCACTTCCCACCTCAAATCGATGGAGATCTGGTTGACGACGGTGTCTGTGTTGGGGCCATTACGGACAAAACTGGCTTGTCCCAGCCAACAGTAACATCCCATATGAAAACGCTGGAAGCCGCCGGTTTGGTGAGCTCTCAAAAGATCAAGAACTGGGTTTTCTACAAAGCAGACCGCAGCGCATTGGCCGATTTGGGCAAGGCTTTTGGATCGGCGGCAAACCGTCAAAATTGACCCTCTGCAAGGGCATCGTCGTATTGAACCTTTCTTTTTGCCCAAAAACCCTATAACGCGAGGAAATCTGGAATGGGGCATCCGAGACCCGAGCCCCAGACACGAAGGATAGGGTCGCGAGCAAGGGCTCGCATTTTTCCGGCCAAAGGGGATACGCCCCTGCAGCCTACGTAGGAAACGTTGATGTTTAACGTAACAAAGAAATCGATCCAGTGGGGCGAAGAGACGCTGACACTGGAAACCGGCAAAGTTGCCCGTCAGGCTGACGGCTCGGTTATCGCCACTCTGGGCGAAACCTCGGTCATGGCCAACGTCACTTTTGCCCGCAAGCAAAAACCCGGCCAGGACTTCTTCCCCCTGACCGTGCACTACCAAGAAAAATACTATGCTGCCGGTAAAGTACCGGGTGGCTTCTTCAAGCGTGAGGCTCGCCCCACCGAGAAAGAAACACTGACTGCACGTCTGATCGACCGTCCGATCCGTCCGCTGTTCGTTCCTGGCTTCAAAAACGAAGTTCTGGTGATGTGCACCGTGCTGTCCCACGATCTGGTCAACGACCCAGACATGGTTGCGATGATCGCTGCTTCGGCTGCTCTGACCATCTCCGGTGCTCCGTTCATGGGCCCAATCGCCAGCTGCCGCGTTGGCTTTGAAGATGGCGACTATGTTCTGAACCCAACCGTTGACGACATGCAGGACCTGCGCCTGAACCCTGAACAGCGTCTGGACCTGGTTGTTGCCGGTACAAAAGACGCCGTGATGATGGTTGAGTCGGAAGCATACGAACTGACCGAAGCAGAAATGCTAGGTGCGGTGAACTTTGCTCACGAGCAGATCCAGCCGGTTATCGACCTGATCATTGATCTGGCCGAAGATTGCGCCAAAGAGCCGTTCGACTTTGCAGCACCTGACTACTCAGAGCTGTTCGAAGCCGTTAAGGCCGCTGGCGACGCTGACATGCGCGCTGCATTTGCGATCAGCGACAAGCAAGAGCGCACTTCCGCTGTTGCCGCTGCACGTGACACCATCAAGGCTGCCCTGACCGAAGAGCAACTGGACGACGCGAACCTTGGTTCCGCTCTGAAAAAGCTCGAAGCTGGCATCCTGCGCGGTGACGTTGTTAAAACTGGTGTTCGTATCGACGGTCGTAAGACTGACGAGATCCGCCCAATCGTTTCGGAAACTGGCCTGCTGCCACGGACCCACGGTTCAGCACTGTTCACCCGTGGCGAAACTCAGGGTCTGGTTGTCACCACTCTGGGAACCGGCGACGACGAGCAGTTCATCGACGCGCTGCACGGCAACTTCAAATCGAACTTCCTGCTGCACTATAACTTCCCTCCCTACTCGGTTGGTGAAGTTGGTCGTGTTGGTGGCCCGGGCCGTCGTGAAATCGGTCACGGTAAACTGGCATGGCGCGCGCTCCAGGCTGTTCTGCCTGCTTCGACTGATTTCCCATACACCATTCGCTTGGTGTCCGAGATCACCGAATCGAACGGCTCAAGCTCGATGGCTTCTGTCTGCGGCGGCTCGCTGTCGATGATGGACGCCGGTGTACCTCTGAAAGCACCAGTTGCTGGCGTTGCGATGGGTCTGATCCTGGAAGAAGACGGTTCCTACGCGATCCTGTCCGACATCTTGGGTGACGAAGATCACCTCGGCGACATGGACTTCAAAGTGGCCGGTACCGAAAAAGGTATCACCTCGCTGCAGATGGACATCAAGATTGCAGGCATCACACCTGAAATCATGGAAAAAGCACTGGCTCAGGCCAAAGCTGGCCGTGTCCACATCCTGGGTGAGATGGCAAACGCACTGACCGAAGCTTCTGACTTCTCGGTTCACGCACCGCGCATCGAAACCATGCAGATCCCCACCGACAAGATCCGTGAAGTCATCGGTTCCGGTGGTAAGGTTATCCGTGAAATCGTTGAAGTGTCCGGCGCTAAAGTCGACATCAACGACGAAGGTATCATCAAGATTGCTTCGCCAAACGGTGAATCGATCAAGAAGGCCTACGACATGATCTATTCGATCGTGGCCGAGCCTGAAGAAGGTGCCATCTACACTGGTAAAGTTGTCAAAATCGTCGACTTCGGCGCATTTGTGAACTTCTTTGGCAAGCGCGATGGTCTGGTACACGTTTCCCAGATCGAAAACCGCCGCCTGAACCACCCGTCAGATGTTCTGAAAGAAGGCCAGGAAGTAAAAGTCAAACTGCTGGGCTTTGACGATCGCGGCAAGGTTCGCCTGTCGATGAAGATCGTAGACCAGGCAACTGGCGAAGAGATCAAACCAGAAGAGTAAGCCAACCCGGTTTTACATTTTTGAGAATATCGAAGGCCCCGCTGGCAACAGCGGGGCCTTTTTGCGTCTGCAGGAAGCAAGCTTTCCACTTGGTTCCGCTACCGGCAATCACTCAGTCACTGGCAATAAGACATGCCCGCCCTCGGGTACGTCTTTGGCGGTTAACGACCATTCACCTGACAGCTCGATTAACTCTTCAAGCGGAGCTGTACCAAAATTGGAGGCTTCGTATGGCCCATGGAAGAGAGCCGGAATTATCAAGTGAAACACCCAGCCTGCCTCCAAGTTACCCAATTGGCTCCGAGCCACTTCCACTAGGTTAGTCATTTCCCAATCAAGTCGAAAATCTTCACTCTCAACAAGTTTGAAAAAATCTTTCGAAGTTGCAGCCACGACCTCGCAACTCAGCTCCTCTGGGCAAATACGCCAATACGCAGAGCTTTCATCCAAGACCAAGATATTCCCAAATTCATTGCGTCCAACAACTTCAACGCCTTTCAACCCAGTCCAACCCCAATGTTCGTTAATCTTAGCGAGTAAATTCACAGTTTGATCCGATAAATTTTTTTCAATAAAAACATAGCCCTAAATACAGCTGACACACCAGATGACCTACTGTCATACCATTTTGTTGATGATCACAAGCCACAGTCATGTGTTGATTGTCCAGTAGAAAAACGAAGGGCAGCGTCTGACCTATCGGCCTGGCAAAAGGCATGAAAACACGCATAAACCTTAGTCCAATCCCCGCCAAAACCAACCAAAAACCAATCGTTTCGCCCTCGCCCCCTCCCCACCTCATCATCACCGAAACCCAAATTGGAGATGAAAAATGGAAAACCTCAAAACACTTACACTGGCTGCTCTGATCGTTGGTGCCCCTGCTCTGGCCGTGGCCAATATCTCAGTTGGGGATACAATTGGAACCACCGAGGCCGAAATCCGGGCTGCGATCGAAGCACAGGGCTATACTGTGCAGGAAATTGAAATCGAAGATGGTGAAATCGAGGTTGAAGTCCGAATGGATGGCGTAGAAACTGAGCTGGAGCTTGATGAAACAAGCGGCATGGTCACCGAAGTTGAGGTCGAAGACGACCACGGTGAGGATGAAGACGACGATGACGACGAATCCGAAGATGACGCCTCTGCAAACGAGAGCGATGACGCAGAAGATGAGTCTGACGACGACGACGATTGATACCGGTCAGCACAAAGGGAGCCAAATGCAGAACAATACGCAACTCTGGCTCTGGCTTCTTTTGGTGGTGCAGGCTCTCTGCGCCACCTTCTTTATGTTTGACGCCGCCTCTGACCTACTCGGCCGCGAGGATGCAGCAAGTTTTCGTCACTACAATAGCTTTGAACTGCTGCTGGCACTGGCCTTGATTGGCAGTTTGTTGGCAACCGTTTTACAGATCCGTGCACTCGCGCATCGGCAACGGCGATTGCGACGCCAGCTTGACGTAGCATCTGATGCCTTTGCCGAACTGATCGAACAGCAATTTTCGGACTGGCAGCTTAGCAGCGCGGAACGCGACGTTGCCTTACTGGCGATCAAAGGGCTGCCAGTTGCCGATATCGCTGCCCTGCGCCAAACCAAAGAGGGCACGGTCAAAGCCCAATGTGCGGCTGTCTACCGTAAGGCAGGCGTTACAGGTCGGCTACAATTGCTCAGCTACTTCATCGAGGAACTGTTGGCTGAACCACTGCTGTCAAATGAAGCACAGCCCGCGCACAACAACGAGTCATCATGAAAATCAAACCTTTTGTCATCCACCTCGCCCGAGCAACACAGCGACGAGCGCAAGTAGAGCAATTATTGCAGCGGTTGGGGCCAGACAGTGAAATCATCGACGCCGTTGACGGCGCGGCCCTGTCTCAGGAACAACTGGAACTGGCTTATCAGTCCAATCAGCTCGCGCCCCGCTATCCGTTTTCATTGCGCCCCGGCGAGATTGGTTGCTTTCTCAGCCATCGCAACGCCTGGACTTCCCTGTTGGACAGCGACGCTGATGCGGCTCTGATATTGGAAGATGATGTAGAACTAAACAATGATTTCGACGCAGCGCTTTCGCTCGCGGCGCAGCATTTAGCAAAAACCGGGTATATCCAACTGCAGACCCGCACATGCGAAGGTGAAGAACTAGACCATCAGGACAGCTATGCCCTGATCCGCCCAAGGATCACGCCTCTACGCACCTCAGGGCAACTGGTCAGCCGGTCAGCCGCCGAACGTCTACTCGCAGCAACCGCTCCTTTTGACCGGCCAGTCGATACCTTTCTTCAAATGCATTGGCATACAGATATCCATATCGCTGTGATCACCCCGGCCTGCCTGACAGATCGCACAGCCGAAACCGGCGGAAGCACAATTGGATCGCAGAAACCGCTATTGGAAAAAATTCAGCGTGAATGGAAGCGTGCGCGGTACCGGAACAAGGTAAAAAACCACTCTAACCGCAACACCAGATAAGGGACTTTTGCCTTTGCCCCGGCCTGGATCTTTCCAGTTTTATCAGATGAACAGAACCCCGTTCTTCATCTAGCCTAAAATATCCTCGGAGGTGAATGTGCCACAGCACCTGGGCTGTGGCACAGAGGAGGCAGACAGCCTCCTCCTTTTCTGCTTTTTACTGTGGGGCTTTGGTCTTCCGCAGATAGGGGAAGATGGTTTCAAACTCACCAAATTTCGCCTTGGCATCCTCATTGGACACTGCTGGCGGGATGATCACGTCTTCACCTGGAACCCAGTTTGCAGGTGTCGCAACACCTTTACCCGACATCTGCAACCCATCCAGCGCGCGCAGGATTTCGGCAAAGTTACGACCAACCGTCATCGGATAAGTCATCGACAACTTCAGCTGCTTGTCCGGGCCGATGATGAACACCGAACGCACGGTCGCGCTATGGGCCGGGGTGCGCCCGTCGGGCATATAGGCTTCAGCTGGCAACATATCGAATGCTTTGGACACGGCCAGGCCATCATCCGCAATAATTGGGAATCCAGCAGCAGCACCACCATAACTTTCGATGTCAGTTTTCCACTTTTTGTGGTCCTCAACACCGTCGACAGAAACCCCAATTACCTTAGTATTGCGGGCGGCCCATTCGTCCGCCAACTGGGCCACAGCGGAAAACTCGGTAGTACACACCGGGGTGAAGTCTTTGGGATGCGAAAACAGGATTGCCCAGCTATCGCCAATCCAGTCGTGGAACGAAACGGTCCCTTGGTCTGTTTCAGCGGTGAAATTCGGAACGACATCGTTGATGCGTAGGCCCATGGCACTTTCCTCTCATATCAAAATACAGATCTTATGAACGTCTAAGTAGTCACTCATGACCATCGTTGCACCCCTTCTAACGAGGTGCCAGTCGAAAACAGCGTCAGGCGACGATCCTTGATTTGATCAAATTTACTTTTGATCTCTTGCCGCCAGTGAGCCGGAGTGACAGAGTAGCGCCAAATACCCGACCGCATGGTCGGTTACATAATCCATCGTGGGAGAAATGACATGATCGAGAAACGTGACTTTTACATCAACGGGCAGTGGGTGGCTCCATCGCAGGCAAATGATTTTGCGGTAGTCGACCCCTCAACCGAAGCACCCTGCGCAGTGATTTCACTGGGCTCCGAAGCTGACACCAACACTGCTGTAGCAGCCGCAAAATCTGCCCTGCCGGGGTGGATGGCGACACCAGTGGCCGAGCGGATCGCATTGGTTGAAAAACTGGTCGAGGCTTACAAAACCCGTGGCGAAGATCTCGCCCAGGCAATGTCGACTGAAATGGGTGCTCCCATCGACATGGCCCGCAGCCAACAGGTTGGGGCAGGCATTTATCACCTGCAAAATTTCATCCGTGCCGCCAAGAAATTCGAGTTTGAAAAACCTCTCGGATCTCATGCGCCCAATGACATGATCATTCACGAAGCTGTTGGTGTTGCAGCCTTGATCACGCCTTGGAACTGGCCGATGAACCAGATCACGCTCAAGGTTGGTGCTGCGGCGATTGCTGGCTGCACCATGGTGTTGAAACCCTCCGAGCAAAGCCCGCTGAATGCGATGATCTTTGCCGAAATGATGGACGAAGCCGGTTTCCCAGCTGGTGTATTCAACTTGGTCAACGGTGATGGCGTCGGCGTTGGCTCCACCCTATCCTCACACCCGGATGTCGATATGGTGTCCTTCACCGGTTCGACCCGTGCTGGTACGGCAATTTCCAAATCTGCGGCTGATACTCTGAAAAAGATACACCTGGAGCTGGGCGGCAAAGGCGCAAACGTCATTTTTGATGATGCGGATGAAAAGGCCGTGAAACGCGGTGTGCTGCATATGATGAACAACACAGGCCAAAGCTGCAACGCCCCCAGCCGGATGCTGGTCCAGCGTGGTGTCTATGACGCAGCCGTTGCTACAGCTGCCGAAGTTGCCGCCAAGGTCAGCGTTGGCCCAGCTTCCGAGGAAGGTCGCCATATCGGCCCAGTTGTCAATGAACTGCAATGGGGGAAAATCCAAAACCTGATCCAACGGGGTATCGATGAAGGTGCCAAACTGGTCGCCGGTGGTACAGGCCGTCCCGAAGGGCTGGAAAAAGGGTTCTACGTCAAGCCCACCGTATTTGCAGACGTGAACAATCAGATGGTTGTCGCGCGTGAGGAAATCTTTGGGCCGGTCTTAGCGATCATCCCGTTCGACACCGAAGAAGAAGCCGTGGCAATCGCAAATGACACCCCCTATGGCCTGACCAACTATGTACAAACGCAGGATACTGCCCGTGCCAATCGCATGGCCCGTGGCTTGCGTTCGGGTATGGTTGAGATGAACGGCCAGTCCCGTGGTGCTGGCGCGCCCTTTGGCGGCATGAAGCAATCCGGCAATGGCCGTGAAGGCGGCAGCTTTGGCATCGAAGATTTTCTGGAAGTCAAAGCTGTTGGAGGTTGGGCGGCCGAGTAAGCCCCCACCCCACATCCAATTTGCAGAAAGCCGCCTCTTCAGGCGGCTTTCTTGTTTTACGTGACCCGTCAAACCAGCCGAACCGAGACACCTCCATCCGCCAGTACCGGGCCACCTGTGATGAAACCGGCCCGATCCGACAGCAGGAACATCGCCATTTGAGCAATTTCCTTAGGCTCAGCCATACGTTTCAAGGCATGTAGGCCAGATATGAACGCATGTGTATCGGCATCATCTCCGGCCATCGCTGTCAGCGTCCCACCCGGCAACAGGGTATTGACCCGCACTCCCTCCCCGCCATGATCCGCTGCCAATGATTGCGCCAACCCAATCAACCCAGCCTTTGAGGCAGCATAAGCCCCCATGCCCGGCATGCCACCGTTTGAATAGCCCACGAACGACGAGGTAAACAGCATCGCGCCACCACCTCGTTTCACCAAGGCCGGCATCTGTGCCTTGGCGGCGTAAAAGGCACTGCTCAGGTTGGTTTCAATGACAGAGTTCCATGTACCAACTGACATATCCGCCATTGGCCCCATGTCCCCCATGATCCCAGCGTTATTGAACGCTCCGTCCAATCCGCCATAACTTTCGGCTGCCAGATCCACCAATGCCTGAGCATAGCCAGCATCCGTGACATCCCCGGCCAGTGCCACTGCAGACCCGTTGCTTTGGGTAATTTGCCCGACAACCTGCTCCAGCTCTTTTAGACGGCGTGCGCCTAAAACAACTTTGGCACCCTCAGCTGCAAATAACATCGCCGCAGCAGCACCAATGCCACTGCTCGCCCCGGTGATAATTATGACTTTGTTTTCCAATTCCATTTTGGACTCTCCATGTGTTGATCACAGAGACACAAAATCGATCAGCTATACATCAGGCGACCCGTTTCATGCGGTCCTGGTTTTAGCTCCAGAACAAGGCGCAAGAAACGGGTCGGTTAAGGTCACGTCCTGAACAGGGGTTCAACAATCAGTTGCGGAACCCCATCCGATGTTTTCTGCACAGAACGACCATCCCAACCAATTCGTCCAGAAACGCGTTGGCGAAGTGCCGAGAAGCTATCAAACTTCACCACATCCACAGGATCATCAAAGTGCAGGGTTATGCACCTGATCTCGCCATCACCAAGGACCGAAAGACCGCGAATGGTCGCAACGAATTTCTGCCCCAGATAGCGACCCTGTACTCGGTCCCCGATTCTCAGGTGCAGTTTGTTGCCGGCCTTAGCCGCCATCGTGTTCCAATCACGCATACCGTGCTGCTGCGCCAGTAGCTCCAACGACTTACTATGCGAAATCTCGTGACCATTGTCGTTCAGTTGTTTGCGCAGGCGTTTTGCCTGCGTTTTCAGCTCGCTTAACGGAGCCAGGTTTTGGGTATTCATCATCTTTGCCTCGTCCAATATCAACGGGCGCGTAAACTCTGACGGGGCTCACATTGCCATCAAACGCACCAGTATTGGGCGGAAGATGTAGATCAAGTGGGTTTCACCATAGCCAATTGGCCGTGAGCGGCAGGGACCCAAACCTGGGCGCTGACTACGGTATATCGCGCCATCGGTCAAGATAGATCGATTTCCCACTTGACCTGAAGCCAGGTTGAGCTTGCAGACTGGCCCCAGAAACCGTGTTTCAGGAGCCTAAAATGTCAGCCCCCGACGATAACCACCCAATTGGCCAACATATTCGCGGCCTCTATGAAACCCATATCCCCGTTCGTGATCTTGAGCAGTCAGTGATGTTCTACCGGGACATTCTCGGTCTACAATTGGCCCGCAGCATTCCAGAACGAAACGTTGCCTTCTTTTGGGTCGGGAATCGCAACCAATCCATGCTTGGTCTTTGGGGCAGCGGATCGGCCCCCATGGGCATGCGGCTTCACTATGCGTTCCGGTCAGACCTCAACGGTGTTTTGTCCCTTCCTGAAAAACTAAGACAAGCCGGACAACAACCCTTGGGCTTCAATGGTGAACCCATTGAGGAACCGGTTGTGATTGGATGGATGCCCGCCGTTTCGATCTATCTGAAGGACCCGGATGGGCACTCTCTTGAGTTTCTTTCGATACTTGATGAGACGCCAGATTCGGATTTTGGCGTGAGATCCTACTCCGATTGGATAACCAACAGAACGAAAGATGGGGGTAGGGCGTGAAGCAGTTACTGGCCTTGCACAGTAGGAGCGCTTAGTAAGGGCAGTACCAAATCACAAAGGATCACCGTATGATCACTGCCCGCCTCCATGGTCGTCTGGGCAACCAGATGTTTCAGTATGCTGCAGCTGCCGGGTTAGCAGCACGTCATGGTGTGCCGGTGGCACTGGATATGCGCGGTGCGGTCTTGAATGGTGAGGGCGTGCCAACACGGGTGTTCAACCTGGATCTGGCAGATCCGACCAAGCTGCCGCCGTTAAAGCAGAAGTCCCCTCTGCGATATGCTCTTTGGCGTGGTTTTGGCTCTGCGCCAAGGTTTCGTCGCGAACAAGGGCTTGGATACAATCTAGACATTGAGAGCTGGGAGGATGGGACCTACCTTCACGGGTACTGGCAGAGCGAAAAGTATTTTTCGCATATCAAGGACCAGATCCGCGAGGCATTTGTTTTCCCCGATTTCTCAAATGCCGCTAACGCCAACATGGCAGAGCGGATAGCAGGTAGTAATGCCATATCGTTACATGTGCGGCGTGGCGATTACCTAACGTTTGCGGCACATGTACTGTGTGATCAGGCCTATTACGAGGCTGCACTGGCCCGCGTATTGAAGGGATTATCAGACAACCCAACGGTCTATGTGTTCTCTGACGACCCACAATGGGCCAAGGACAACCTGCCTCTGCCTGTCGAAAAGGTTGTGGTCGATTTCAACGGCTCAGAAACCGACTTTGAAGACATGCGACTGATGAGTCTGTGTCAGCATAACATCATCGGTAACAGCTCATTTTCGTGGTGGGCTGCCTGGCTGAACCAGAACCCGGACAAACGTATTGCCGCCCCGGCCAACTGGTTTGGCGATCCCAAGCTGAACAACCCGGACATTCTGCCCGAGGATTGGCTAGAGATCAGCTAGGTCAGCCTTTCATTGACACAACGTAAGGTTGTTTCACGTGCGAAACATATTATGTGAATTTGGCTTGCCAAAGGTGTTCAAAAATTCGGCTGGGCGCGAAATTTGATTGATTGGCTGGTTTCGGGATGTTTCACCCGCAGCTCCTGCGAATGCAGCATCATCCGGTCATACTCGCGTGCTTCACCACTTGCATAGAGTGGATCCCCCAAGATCGGATGCCCTAAGGCCAGCATATGAACTCGCAATTGATGGGTTCGACCGGTCTTCGGCGTCAATCGCACCCGGGTTTCATTCGCACCGTATTTGACAACATTCCAGTCTGTGACCGATGCCTTGCCCGTGTTCTGGCAGACCATCTGACGTGGCCGGTTGGGCCAATCCACAATCAGCGGTAAGTCAACAGTACCCGCACGAGGCTCTAGCCGACCCTCGAGACGTGCCACATAGACCTTGCGGGTGGTGCGCTGCTCGAATTGCATGGACAGGTTGCGCTGCGCATGTGGGGTCAGAGCAAAGACAATCACACCCGAGGTGTCGCGGTCTAACCGGTGTACCAAGACCGCGTCAGGAAAGGCCAGTTGCACACGTGTCAGCAAGCAATCAGCGAGGTGTTCCCCCCTGCCCGGCACAGATAACAGCCCGGCGGGTTTGTTCACCGCCACAATCTGGGCGTCGGAATGCAGGTACTCTAACGGGTCCTGCGGCGGGGTATATTCGCTTGATACTGCCATAAATCCCTGCCTAGCGCCTGCAGACTGCAGGGGCAAGTTCCCGCGACGTCGCGCTTGCCCGCCATTGCCCACCATCGCAGGATCACACAAAACGGGAGAACCAAAGATGCATCCAACAGTCAGCCGTATGATGGACGTAGTTGCCAAGGGAGACGACAGCCTGATTGCCGGGCTGCTAGCTGAGGATGTCCGTTTCCTTCCACCAACCTATTACAAAACCTGGACCGGACGCGAACCTGTAGCAGCTGTATTGGGCCACGTAGGTCGGGTGTTCAGCAATTTTCGCTATCGCCGGGTCATGGGCGAAGGCAACGATTGGGCACTGGAGTTCGAGTGCACGATTGGCGCGCTTGACGCGGTCGGAGTCGATTTGATCACTTTGAATGAAGCGGGTGAAATACAGTTATTCGAAGTGACCATGCGCCCCTACAAAAGTGTTGGTGCACTGCGGGAAGCAATGAATGCGCGGGTGATGACCGATGCACGGTTCCTAAAATTTCGCGACGCACTGACGTGAACCTGCAGTTACGAGCCGTATAGCTCTGGTTCTATCGACTCGGTCCATTTGCGAAGTTCATCGAGAAACAGCAGCGCGGTTTTACCACGTTCAGTCAGGCTGTATTCCACTGAAATCGGGGACGAATTGATAATCTCTCGCGTGACCACTCCCTGCGCCTCGAGATGACGCAAACGTTCGGTGATCATTTTTTTGCTGGCCGCTGCGATCATGCGCGACAAGTCGTTGAACCTGACTGGACCATATTGCAAATGCCATAAAATGGACCCCGTCCATTTTCCCCCCAGAATTTTCATTCCGTCTTCGATTGGGCAGGGTTTTTCGCAGGCAGACGTTGCGCGGCGACGTCCGTTTTCATCCTCGATCACACGTGGTTTCATCATGGCCCTCAAAAAACATCTAGGTTACCAAAAGTATACTGGTTGCTATAGTAAACCTACACCCCCACCTCCCGAGATGTGAAGTGAAAAACAACTAACTTTCGGGAAGATCCAACATGTCGAATATTCTCATCATCAACGGCTACCAGCCTTATGACTTTGCCCCCGGCAGCCTGAACCGGGCATTTGCCGAGCGCGCAAAGGCTTTTTTTGAGACGCAAGGCGATCAGGTGCGGGTAACAACCGTGGTTGAGGGCTATGACGTCGAAGCCGAGATCGCCAGCCACCAATGGGCGGACACAATCATCATGCAGTTTCCAATCCACTGCATGGCAACGCCGTGGAATCTCAAGAAATATCAGGACGAGGTCTACACGGCGGGGATGGATGGGCGTCTGGCCACTGGTGACGGACGCAGCGCAGAAGCTCCCACTGAGAACTACGGAATGAGTGGCGCGTTAAAAGGCAAAACCTATATGTTGTCGGTCACGTTCAACGCCCCGGTTGAAGCGTTTAACGACCCAGAGCAAACTTTCTTTGCGGGTGCCTCGGTCGATACGTTGCTGTATCCTTCCCATCAGAACGGTAAGTTTCTTGGCCTTGAAAAGCTGCCCACCTTTGTCGCCTATGATGTGATGAAAAACCCGCAAGTCGAGGCGGATTTTGCACGCTTTGACGCACATCTGCGCGACACCTTTGCCAAGGTTGCAGAGCCAGCCGAATAACTCACAAAACGGGCGTCCCTTAACTGGGGCGCCTAGGCTGGTTTAGTCCGCATCTGTTTAATCAGAGACACCGAATAGATCACCAATGCTGCCCAGATCATAGGGAAGGCAATCATGCGGGCACCACCAAATTCTTCACCAAAGACAAATACGGCAATCAGGAAAATCATTGTTGGCGCGATGTATTGCAGGATACCGATGGTCGACAATCGCAACAGTTTGGCCCCATTTGCATAGGTGATTAAAGGTATCGCCGTAACCACGCCACAGCCCAGCAACAGCGAGGTATCTATACCTGTGCCGCCAATATGGCCGGATCCGGTTGCGGACAGATAGATGACATAGCCCAGTGCCACCGGCATCAGGATCAGCACTTCCAGCATGAATCCCTGATTGGGACCAACTGGCAGTGATTTCTTGAAAAAGGCATAGAACCCCCAGCTTAGCGTCAGTCCAACAGCCGCCAGTGGTAGGCCTCCGGCGTCCACAGTGAGCACCACCACTGCCGCTGTGGCCAGAGCAATCGCCAGCATCTGCATCCGGCTGGGTCGTTCACCCAGCAACACCGCACCAAGAAGAATACTGAACAGCGGGTTGATGTAGTAGCCCAGCGCCGCATCCAGCGCGTGGCCACTGGCAATTGACCAGACATAGATACCCCAGTTGACGGTAATCAGTGCGGCAGTGACACAGCCCATCATCAGTGTTTTGGGATTGCGCAACGCTGCCTTCAGGTCCTTGGTTCGGCGCAGCACGATCAGTAACACCCCGGCCACAGGCACCGACCAAAGCACCCGGTGTGCCACCACTTCAGCTGCTGGGATATGCGACAGTGCCTTCATGTATAGCGGCAACAGCCCCCACATCACATAGGCCGATATGGCAAAGGCCAGGCCACGTGGGCTGTCGATGTTGTCAGTGTTGGGGGATGTCATTGCGCACTCCTATGGCCGTAGTTATGGCAGGTCTTTGCGCAAAGGAAACCGGGAAATGCCGCCCTTGTTCAGGTCAGGGCCACATCCAGCAATAATGCAGCGATCAGCAGGCACAATGGGGCATAAATTCTTTGATCCAGGCGAGCAAAGGGGTGTTCCGGTACCAGTTCCCGCCAGAAGGACATATAGGCTGCCAACCCGCGGGCTGAGAACACCAGGATCATGGCGACCAATAGAATTTGATACATCCGTGGCAACAAGATACCCGACATCAATCCACCAGAGGCCAGTACAATATGGGCCGCAGCTGTCAGCACAATAGCGACACCTAAACTGGCCAAACGCGGTGGCATCTTCTGAATGTCCTTACTGCCAACTACGGTACGCGCCAGTGCTTTCTCATCCCCCACAGGCCAGCTGCTGCCCAGCGCCCACAGCAAATGCACCAATGCGATGGCTAGTAGCAGCAGGACGGCAATAATAGCGCTGAAAGGCATCATCTGGTCGGGTTCCTCTGTATATCCGCTGCCGCATGGCTCTCACCATATGGCAGCGGATACAACAGCTATCAGACCTTCACGCGCTCTGATTTGGGATCATACATTGGCTTCAGCGAGGCCTCGGCCCGGATACGTGTTCCCATCACGTCGACTTCATAAGTCGACGCCAATACATCAGCGGCGCTCTCGCCTTCACAGGGCACATAACCTAACCCAATCGCACCGCCTAGCGTGTGGCCATAGTTACCAGAGCTGAGATAGCCGACGATCTTACCATCCCGGATCAAGGGTTCGTTGTGATACAGCATGGGTTCAGGATCAGTCAGTTTGAACTGCACCATGCGGTTTTTTGGACCACTTTCCTTGCGCGCTAACACAGCATCACGACCAATGAAATCTGGTTTGTCAGTTTTCACCGCAAACCCCAACCCAGCGTCAATCACATGATCCTCACAGGTGATGTCATGGCCAAAGTGACGAAACCCTTTTTCAATCCGACAGCTGTCCATCATGTGCATCCCACACAGTTTCAGCCCCATGTCCCGTCCCGCCTCGGATAGCGTTTCAAAGGCATGACCCGCCATATCCGAACTGACATAGATCTCCCAGCCGAGCTCACCCACATAAGTCACCCTATGTACACGGGCCAACCCCATGCCCAGCTCAATCTCCTGCGCAGTACCAAAAGGGTTCACAGCATTTGAGAAATCACCTGGCGACACCCGTTGCAGCAACTCGCGTGACTGCGGTCCCATCACGGCCAGCACGCCCTCGCCCGCTGTGACATCGGTCAACACCACTCGGTAATCGCCCTGATGACGCATCATCCAGGTCTGATCCGCCAAACGCGTTGTCGAGGGCGTTACAACCAAATAGGCGGTCTCGCTCAGGCGGGTGACAGTGACATCTGCCTCGATCCCGCCACTTGCATTCAGGAATTGGGTATAGACAATCTTGCCTGCCGGTACCGACAAGCTGGCACCACAGACATAGTTCAGGAACGCTTCGGCATCGGGGCCTTCGACGCGAATTTTACCAAACGAGGACATGTCATACATGCCGACGTTTTCACGCACGGCCCGGTGTTCCGCAGCTGAGTTTTCAAACCAGTTTTGCCGCTTCCAGCTGTACTGATACTCACGCTCCTGTCCCTCATTTGCAAACCAGTTGGCCCGCTCCCAGCCAGCGGTTTCGCCCATCACTGCGCCCTGATCCAAGAGTTTCTGATGGAACGGAGAGCGACGAACACCGCGCGCGGTGGCCTTTTGCCGGTATGGGAAGTGATCCGCATAGAGCAGCCCCAGCGTTTCCTTAGAGCGTTCAAACAGATAGTGTTTGTTGCCCTGAAACGGATGCATCCGGGAGATATCAACGTCACCCAGATCAAAGGGCTTTTCACCTGCGTCCATCCATTGCGCCAGTGCCATTCCAGCGCCACCAGCAGATTGAATACCGATTGAGTTAAAGCCTGCGGCAACCCAGACATTGTCCATCTCAGGTGCTTGACCCAGATGATAGGCATCGTCCGGCGTAAAGCTCTCAGGCCCATTAAAGAAGGTGTGGATACCTGCTTCGGCCAGCATCGGCATACGCTCGCAGGCGGCTTCAAGGATCGGCTCAAAATGGTCGAAATCTTCAGGCAATTGGTCAAACTCAAACCGGTCAGAAATACCATCCATACCCCAAGGCTTGGCATTGGGTTCAAAGGCGCCCAGCAGGATCTTACCGGCATCTTCCTTGTAATAAGCACATTCATCCGGCACCCGCAGCACTGGCATCTGGGTCAGACCGGGGATCGCTTCGGTGACAATATAAAAGTGCTCGCAGGCGTGTAGCGGCACGTTGGTGCCTGCCATTTTACCAACTTCGCGGCCCCACATGCCTGCGCAGTTCACCACCATGTCGGCTTCGATATGGCCCTGCTGTTCACCATCGTCGCTGGCCCAGTCTACACCGGTGACCCGGCGACCTTGCTTTGTCATGCCGGTCACCTTGATACGCTCCTTGACCAGTGCACCATTCTGACGCGCGCCCTTGGCCATCGCCAGTGCGATGTTGGCCGGATCCGCCTGCCCGTCTGTCGGCAACCAGATACCACCGGTCACGCCATCCAGGTTCAGATGCTCATAACGCTGCTTGACCTCCGCCGGTGACAGTTCTTCGGCAGGAACCCCAAAGGCCCGCGCCATGGCGGCGCTGCGGTATAGTTCTTCGCGTCGCTCATCCGTCAGCGCAACCGAGATTGATCCAACTTGGCGAATGCCCGTAGCAACCCCGGTTTCATCTTCCAGCCCGTGATACAGCTCAGCCGAATACCGCGCCAGCTTGGTCATATTCGAGCTGGCCCGCAGCTGACCGATCAGCCCGGCGGCGTGCCAGGTGGTGCCCGATGTCAATTGTTTGCGTTCTAGCAGCACCACGTCCTGCCAGCCCAGTTTTGCCAAATGATAGGCTACCGAGCAGCCAATAACACCGCCGCCGATGATGACCACACGGGCCTTGGTGGGAAGATCGCTCATGTCGTCGCTCCAGACTCTGAATTTCTCATCAGCCTGACATGCTTGCGTGACTGGAAATGCACCATTTCCGCCAATTTTTGACAGTTATTCTCCGATCTCAGGATCGGGTGTTGCGCCCTGCCCGCCAGACCGACGCCTTTTGCGTACCACAAGCGGCGTAAGTCCGAACTGCGCCTTATACTGTCCGGAAAAACCACTGGGGAAACCACAGGCCAGACCGATTTCCTGTACACTTAGACTGGTGTTGAGCAACAGGTTGTTGGCTTTGCTTAACCGCATTTCACGATAGAAACTGTTGGGGGTTGTAGCAAATCTGGTCTTGAACTTGCGCTCAAGTGACCGGGCGGAAATGCCGACTTGAGCGACCAGTTCGGAAATAGGTAGCGGATCCTCGATATTATCCTGCATGATTCGGATACAATGGTCGAGATCGGTGTCTCCGGTCGCAGTTCCCCGTGCGCCGCCAAACGGTTGCCGGGTTGAAAAGTCGCGGATATTGTCGTGCAGCAGTACATTGGCCACTGTCACCAGCGCCGCAGGTGAAATGTGCCGCCCCATCAGTGACAAGACCACATCTACCGTTGCCCCCATGCCGGCACAGGTCACCACGGGCCCGTCTTCACTGGCCAATGCCGTGCCTGCTTCAAACAATCCACTGCGTTCACGCAACAGGGCCGAGTTTTCCCAATGGGTGGAGAGGTGTACCCCTTTATCACCTCGATCCTGGATGTATCGGCTGGCGGCCTCGGCCAAGAGAAACACCTGCGCGTTGCGATAGGTATAAGCCGAGATCAGCCCCGGTAGCGACAAAGCAGGGGTGTCGGGATCGCTATTGCCGATCACAAAGGCATAATCAGCTGTTGGCCGGTCGACAAAAGGTTGGGAATTGACAAAGGCCTCGCAACGGCTTTCGATCATCCCGCCCTTGGCTGATCGGTAGGTCCAGGAAAATGGCGGTTGCGCGATGATCCGATTGGCAACACGCAGGGCATCGACAATTGCTGCGACTTCAAGCAGGACAAAGCCATCGGCAACGACAATATCAATCTGCCAGCACCGGGACGTGGGCTTTAGGTCGGGTTTGGATCGGCTGTTCATATGGCGAGTCCTAGGGCATCTTCACCAAAATCCGCAACGGTAAACCAAAGCGTTAAGAGGGAGAAACAACAGTATGTCCACCAACCCTTGGGTTCTTTCTGCCGTGTATCTATTTACTATCAACGCCTTAGAGATAGTGCTCTTTATGCTTGATAAACGTCGGGCGCGGCTTGGTCATTGGCGCATATCGGAACGAACCCTGCTGATTGTAGCCCTGATGGGCGGCACACCGGGCGCCTATTGGAGCCGCCAACTATTTCGCCACAAGACCCGGAAACAACCGTTTTCGACACTGTTGCATGTGATTACCCTACTGCAACTGATAGCTGGAACGGCAATTATCTGGAGCGCCCTAACGGGCAAATACATCTGACAGAATCTGACCAAGAGCTGTGGCATCTTTCTGTGTAAACGCATCCGGTTGATTGCTGTCGATGTCAAAAACGCCAATCAATCCACCCGAGTTATCTAACACCGGCAACACCAATTCCGAACGGGTGGAGCTAGCGCAGGCGATATGACCTTCAAAGCTTTCAACATCTGCAATCAACTGAACTTCTCCCGTTCGGGCCGCTGCACCACAAACACCGCGCGAAAATGGTATTTGGAGACAACCGTGACCCCCCTGATAGGGACCAATTTTTAGCAAATCCGGGTCAGTGACACGGTAGAATCCAGTCCAGTCAAAGCGGTCATCGGAAAAATGGACTTCGCAGGCGACAGTGGCCATCAACGCCACTTCGTCTGTTTCTCCGGCAGTCAGGGAGGCAATGGATTTTGCAAGGTAAGAATAGTCAACGCTCATAGAGAAACCTTTGATTTAAAGGGGTGGGGGCCTGCCCCCTTTTGACCTGACGGTCAATTCACCCCCGGGGATATTTTGAGCTAGATGAAGATCAGATCCGCTCAATTGCGATTGCAGTGCCTTCACCGCCACCGATGCAGATCGCCGCGATTCCCCGTTTTAGTCCACGTTTTTCCAACGCGTTCAGCAAGGTAACGATGATTCGTGCACCTGATGCGCCAATCGGGTGTCCCAGCGCGCAGGCACCGCCGTTAACGTTTACAATATCACGCGACAGGCCCATTTCACGCATAAAGGCCATGGGGACCACCGCAAAGGCTTCGTTCACCTCCCACAAGTCGACATCTGTTTTGGACCAACCAATCTGGGACATCAGCTTTTGCACTGCCGGTACTGGTGCAGTAGTAAACAGACCCGGTGCCTGCGCGTGGCTGGCATGACCGAGGATACGCGCTCGTGTGGTCAGCCCCTGTGCCGCCGCAGATTCGGCAGAGGCCAGCACAAGCGCGGCCGCACCATCTGAGATCGAAGATGCATTCGCCGCCGTCACCGTGCCATCCTTACGAAACGCCGGTTTCAGTGTAGGGATTTTTTCAGGGCGCGCCGACTTGGGCTGCTCATCCGCGTCACTGACGATTTCTCCTTTACGTGTTTTGACAGTGACCGGGGCGATCTCACCGTCAAAAGCTCCGCTTTCTTGTGCCTCCAGCGCGTTTGAAAGCGATCTCAGGGCGAATTCGTCCTGCTCCTGACGGCTGAATTGATAAGTATCGGCGCAATCTTCGGCAAATGTCCCCATCAAGCGCCCCTTATCATAGGCGTCTTCAAGCCCATCGAGGAACATATGATCAATCACCTGATTGTGGCCAATTCGAGCACCGCCGCGCATTTTTGGCAGCAAATACGGAGCGTTGGACATGCTTTCCATACCACCGGCTATCATTGTCTCAGCATGGCCTAGCGCAATCTGATCAAAAGCCATCATCGTGGCCTTCATCCCGGACCCGCACATCTTGTTCAGTGTGGTGGCTGGCACCTCTTCGCCCAGACCAGCAGCAAAACCGGCCTGACGAGCCGGTGCCTGACCTTGGCCAGCAGGCAATACACAGCCCATCAAAACTTCATCTACAGTGGTAATTCCTGCACCCGCAAGGGCGGCCCGAATCGCCGTACCGCCCAGTTCCGCAGCAGCGACGCCATCAAATACGCCTTGAAATCCGCCCATTGGCGTTCGCGCAGCTCCCGCAATGATAACCTCTTTCATGCTCTTTCCTCTTCAGCTTTGATCCTGCATACAAAATGGTAAGGTTTACGGTCTAGTCTGCACAGTAACGAAATGCCAACTGGGGGAAATTATGAGCCTGACCAGCACAACAACGGGCAGTGCCCAAATTGTTACCGTGAACGCGGAGCGCATTGATGCAACGATTGCGATTCAATTCAAAGAAGATATGCGCAACGAAACCGAAGGTGGAGCAGACCGTGTCATTTTAGACCTGTCTGAGGTGGAATTTATTGATTCCAGCGGATTAGGCGCCATTGTCGCTGCGATGAAGCAGTTAGGCAGCAGTCGCAAGATGGATCTTGCTGGCCTGTCCCCAATGGTCGACAAAGTATTTCGGTTGACCCGTATGGACACCGTTTTTGATCTTTATGCCTCGCTGAACGAGGCCACTGCCACCAGCAACAGCTAACTGATGGTATCGAAGGCGCAATTTGCGCGGAGTGAAAGCCCAATGGTTAATACTTTTGCCTACTCGTTCCTGGCCACGGAGCTGAATGCCCGCAGTGGCATTGGTTCGGTGGTGGAGCGGTTGCGGACAATGGGGCTTCCCGAAGCCCGGGCAGAAGAGGTGCAGATCGCGCTGGCCGAGGCTGTCAACAATGTTGTTGAGCACGCCTATGCAGGTACCGACCCCGGTGACGTGAATATACGCTGCAATCTGGATGCGGATCAGTTGTGGATTAACATTCACGACGCTGGCCTGCCTTTGCCCGATGACAAGCTACCTGAAGGTAAGCCAGTCGATTTGAACGTTCCTCAGGCAGATCTCCCTGAAGGTGGGTTTGGTTGGTTTTTGATTCGTGAATTGACCAGCGATATTCACTACGAACGCAAAAGTGGGAACAACCAGCTATCCCTTCGGTTTGAAGTGAGCGCCAGTGCGCCCTTGGGATAATTCACATCCTTCGAGACTCAACGGCTCGGTCTATTCAGTTTACACCACTCCTACTCCAGCTGCATCATTTCAGCGCTGTGTTTCAGAACATCCCACTTAGTTCCGATCATTCCATCAGGACGCCACATTACTGCCGCAAAATTGGCAAACCCGCGCCCAAAGTCTGTGCAATTACTTTACGTGTAGCTGCACAAAGCTTCCCTCGGCGCCGCGTCAATCCAGCCCCCACCCTGTACGCGCGCCGGGGACTTCTTTCTTCTTTTAAAACGTTGGCTTAATGCACCTCATCGTCATCTATGAGGATTGCTTTCCGGAGCCTAACTTCTAATCTCCCATCAACACTTGACGGGAGATAACCATGCGAGACTTTCAAATTCCGGGCCGTTCGGCGGTCTTCGCCCAAAACGGAATCTGTGCGACTTCGCATCCGCTGGCGGCCGGAGCCGCGATCGACATTTTACGACGTGGTGGGAATGCAATGGATGCCGCCATTGCCGGCGCAGTACTGTTGGGTATTTGCGAGCCCCAGATGACGGGGATCGGTGGCGATTGTTTCCTACTTTACACTCGGCCAGGTTCAAATAAAATCCACGCCGTTAACGGATCTGGACGTGCTCCCGCAGCTGCCAGCGCAGCGGATTTACGCGATCAGGGGTTGGATACTGTTCCCCTAAACAGCCCTCACTCGGTGACCATACCCGGTGCGATGGATGCCTTTTGCCATCTGGCTGAAACAGAGGGTAAACTGGGTCTTGATGCGGTGCTGCAACCTGCCATTCACTATGCGGACACAGGGGTTCCGGTGGCTGCTCGTGTGGCTTTTGACTGGGCTGAAGGGGCCGCCACACTGCAGGGTAGCGCGCGGCGTGATTACCTGTTCAACGGCGAGCCACCGCGTGTAGGACAGGTTTTTCGATCACCCGGTCAGGCAGAAGTTTTACGTCGGGTTGCGCGTGATGGGCGCGACGCTTTTTACACTGGCGAGGTCGCTGACGATATGTTGGCCGCTTTGACCAAGCAGGGTGGCGTCCATCAAGCGGATGATTTTGCTAGAACCGCCTGCTTTTCGACCACTCCGGTAAGTGGTGACTATAAAGGGATAGATCTGGTTGAGCATCCGCCCAATGGTCAGGGCGCAACCGCGATTCTGATGCTTAACATTCTGAAACACTTTGACATTGCTGCAATGGACCCGTTGGGGGCGCAACGCACGCATATCGAAGCGGAGGCCGCAAAGCTGGCCTATGATGCCCGCAACCGGTTTATTGCTGATCCGGATCACATGACTCGATTGCAGCATATGCTGGCCCCTGAAACGGCGGCCAAACTGGCGGCCTTGATTGACCCGAACCGCGCCATGGACAACCCCGCACAGCTAAGTGAGGCCGTGCACAAAGATACCATCTATATCACGGTGGTCGACAAAGACCGGATGGCGGTTTCGCTGATCTACTCCATATTCCACGGATTTGGGTCCGGAATTTCTTCAGACAAATTTGGCATATTGCTGCAAAACCGTGGCGCCGGATTTACCCTGCAACAAGGTCACCCAAATGAGCTGGGCGGAAACAAGCAGCCAATGCACACGATCATTCCCGGCATGCTGCGCCAGAACGGACGGGTGGTGATGCCTTTTGGCGTGATGGGCGGAGCGTATCAACCCAACGGGCATGCGCGACTTGTTTCGAATTTGACTGATTTCGATATGGAGTTGCAAGCCGCAATGGATGCGCCACGCGCCTTCCATGATGGTACTGTTATGAACGTTGAACGGGGGTATTCAAATACTGTTCGGCAGCAGCTTGCAGACATGGGTCATAAGGTGAAAGTGCCGCACACAGCTATTGGCGGGTCACAAGCAATCCGCATTCACGATCATGGGGTATTGGAAGGCGCCAGTGATCCACGCAAGGATGGCTGCGCATTAGGGTACTAATCTGACAGGGGCGTTCAGTGTAGGGTGCGTGCTTGCACGCACCTTCGCCAACCAAGGGCTAGTTCAGTTGGAAATGCAGCGGATAGGTGCCGTCTGAAAACGGGCCAAACATATCTGGGATATCCGGGTGGTCCACTGGTTCGCCAGAATAGTCGGCAACCAGATTTTGTTCCGAGACATAGGCCACGTAATAGCTTTGGTCATTCTCCGCCAGCAAATGGTAAAACGGCTGTTCTTTGGCAGGTCGGCTTTCTTCAGGAATTGCCTGATACCACTCATCCGTATTGGTGAACTCGGGATCGACATCAAACACCACACCACGAAACGGATGCTTTTTGTGGCGAACAACTTGCCCCAAGTGATATTTTGCGCGTGTTCTTAGCATGTCTCTGCAGCCCCCAGATCTTATTTATACTCTGTGATCACTGACTTTGTCCAACAGTTGAGACCCAATTATGAGAAACAGTCTGTGGGTATTTGTTTAACAGTACAGATAACCTTAGCGCTGCTTTCTCCCGAGACAACCAGCAAGATTTTTGGCTGAATGTCACTTGGGTTCAGTTGATTACGCAGATTGTGGCTGTGCCGCTTCTAATGAAATCATATTTGCAAATGTGATTTCATCCACAGGTCATTTTTTGATATGCTCTGCAAAAAAACAAGAAGGCAGAGGCAAATGAGCAGAATCATCAGCGCCTTGATCGCATTGCTGATCATGGCATCCTGCGGCGGTGGCCAGAAATCACCGCCACGTAATCTGGACAACGCCTGCAGCATCATCAAGCAGCGTCCGGACTACCTAAAAGCGTTTAAATCCACCGAACGTCGCTGGGGTGTCCCGGTGCATGTTCAAATGGCTACAATTTATCAAGAAAGCCGCTATCGCGCTGACGCACGCACGCCGCACAAATATGTTCTGGGGGTGATCCCGATGGGGCGTGTCTCTAGCGCCTATGGCTACTCACAGGCACTGGACGGCACTTGGGATGAGTATCGCCAAGAGGCCGGCAAGCGTGGAGCTAAACGCAATCGCATACAACACGCCAGTGACTTTATGGGTTGGTACATGAACAATAGCCGCGAGAAAAACGGCATTCCACTGACAGATGCACGCAACCAATACCTAGCTTATCACGAGGGCAACACTGGCTATGCCCGTGGCAGCTATCGATCCAAACCCTGGCTGCTAAGAGTTGCGAATGAGGTTAATGACCGATCAAATATGTACCAAAGACAGTTGGCCAACTGCCGCCAGTTCAACTGATCAGCCTTGAGTGTAGGGCAACCCCACAAGGTGTTGCCCTACGATTGACAGCGACCCCCAATCATACAGTCGGAAACGAAAATTTCGTTGGGCGCTTAATTGCTTGCCGTAGTACTGAACAGATTTGATGGCAGCCGTAATCCGGTTTCCAAGGCACCAAGTATTACCGTAGTTTGTCCCCCAGCGTTGTCATGAACGACCCACTTCCGCAGCTCCACTGGGTCACCAGTGAACATCAACTCGATGCTGCCATAGTCCGGGTGTTCCGGATCCTGCGACCGAACAATTGTTGTGGTTCCATCAAACCGATGTCCAACCACCATATTGGCCTGATTTAAGTTCACCTTGCGGGCAAGGATCACGGACAGTGGCGTGCGTCTTAAAGGATACGTTTCAGGCGGTTGATTTGACTTGGGATCAAAAATCACGACTGACCCAGCACCGGCAACCACTGTCCCCCCGCCCGGAGTGTCGTATTCAAACCGCATCCGACCAGGACGGTGAATATACAGCTGGCCCGTCGACAGGCTGCCATCATCGTTGATCTGCGTAAAACTGGATTTGGCCGTTTTGATACCATTCAAGTAGCCAGAGATTTCATTCAGGCTCAGCTTTTCAGCGGCCCATGCGGCAGGGGCGCAGACAGTCAGCGCCAGAGCTAATACAATCTGTTTCATAGATCCTACATAAGCCCTGTGCGCTGAAAGTGAAGAGGTGTGTTACTGCTGCTCTGGAACCAGAATTTCTCTTTTACCCACATGGTTTGCAGGAGAAACAAGGCCTTCATCCTCCATCTGCTCAACCAGCCTCGCGGCTTTGTTATACCCGATGGCAAGTTTACGCTGAATATAGGAGGTTGAACATTTCCGGTCTTTGATAACGATCTGTACGGCGGTGTCATACAGCGCGTCTTCGCCGTTGGTGTTACCACCTGTCAGCCCCAGAACTGCATCAATATTGCTGGCTTTATCGTCATCAGGACCTTCCAACACGTTGCTCATGTATTCTGGCGGACCAAAGGCTTTGAGGTGATTGACGATCTCTTCAACCTCTTCATCCGACACAAAGGGACCATGACAACGGGTGATCTTGGCGCCACCAGCCATATAAAGCATGTCACCCATACCCAACAATTGTTCGGCACCCATTTCGCCCAAAATTGTACGGCTGTCGATTTTCGAGGTCACCTGGAAAGAAATCCGAGTTGGGAAGTTTGCCTTGATAGTACCGGTGATCACATCAACCGACGGACGCTGGGTCGCCATGATCAAGTGGATACCAGACGCACGCGCCATCTGCGCGAGGCGCTGAATACAGGCCTCGATCTCTTTACCAGCAACCATCATCAAATCGGCCATTTCGTCCACGACAACCACGATATAGGGCAGCACTTCGGGGGCGAATTCTTCAGTCTCAAACATTGGTTCGCCGGTATCGTCATCAAACCCGGTCTGAACGGTGCGTGTGAACATTTCACCCTTGTCCAAGGCGTCACGGACCCGTCCATTATAGCCTTCGATATTTCGCACACCCATTTTGGACATTTTGCGATAGCGATCTTCCATCTCGCCAACGGTCCATTTCAGCGCCACAACCGCTTTTTTCGGGTCGGTCACAACAGGCGAAAGCAAGTGTGGGATGCCATCATAAACCGACAATTCCAACATCTTGGGATCGATCATGATCATGCGGCATTCGGACGGTGTCAGCTTGTATAACAGCGACAGGATCATGGTGTTGATCGCAACCGATTTACCGGAACCCGTGGTACCGGCGATCAGCAGGTGAGGCATCTTGGCCAAGTTGGCCACAACCGAGTCACCACCAATATCTTTGCCCAGCGCCAACGGCAGGCTCATCGTGCTGTCGCCAAAGCCACGCGACGCCAGGATTTCACGCAACACAACTTTCTCGCGGTTTTCATTCGGCAGTTCGATACCAATGACAGAGCGACCAGGCACGGTCGAGACACGCGCCGACAGGGCCGACATGGACCGGGCGATATCATCTGCCAGACCGATCACGCGGCTGGCTTTCAAACCTGGCGCAGGCTCCAGTTCGTACATGGTCACAACTGGGCCAGGGCGGACCGAGACGATTTCACCTTTGACGCCGTAATCATCCAGAACATGCTCCAGCATACGGGCATTTTCTTCGAGAGCCTCATCGCTCAGATGATGCCGCTCAACGTTGTCCGGATTGGACAGCAAGTTCAGAGGTGGCAGTTCAAAACCATTTTCACCATCTTCAAAGACCAGTCCAGGCTGCGCCTCGGCAATCGCACGAGAGGAGGGCACCACTGGTTTCAAAACCGGCTTTTCAACCACAGATTTGCGTGGCTCGGAAACGGGCAGATCCATCGGAGCCCGCGGCAGAGCAGGCTGCGGCGCAACAGGGATTTCGTTTCCAATATCGATATCTTCTACAGGAGCCATTGCCGGTGCCGGCGCGGGTGTGAAAGGTTGGGCCGACATCGGAGGTTCAGGCGGCAACCCATCCAGTGGGGATTGCGGGTTAAACACCAGCGGCTCGGGGCGGCGGCCTCTCCCCTTGGTTAGTGGCAAATTCGGGTCCTGCTCAGGCGGCAGGTCAGCAGCGCGGCGCTCGCGCACAGCATCAGCGATCCTTGCAGCGATACGATCATCGCCCGGCATACCGTCCACTTCCGCAAAGGACTGTGGTTCAACCAATTCCGATTCTGGCATTGTCATCGCTTCGGAACGACGGATTAAGGATGGCATCCGAGATAACAGACCACCGCGTTCTGGCGCAGGTTCCTCAACCACATCTTCTACGGGTGGCGAGGCAGGGACCACGCCATAGCGATCCATAGTTTCGATCACTTGTGGTTCGGTCTCAGCATCAAGCCTGTCGGCTTCAGCCCGTTCAGCGCGTTGCGCACGGTAATTCATCGCTGCATGCAGGCCACCGGTCGCACCCCGGCCTAATAGATTAGCCAATGCACCGTATGCCATGATCACCCCAATCAACATGAAACGACCAGCGCGGGATAACTCTGCCCGGGTGAAACCCAGAACATATGCACCCAAGGCCAACATACTGAGTGCTGCAATAAGAGACATCAGCTTAACGGTGACGGCATAGCTAATTGGTGAAAGGGTTAACAATGCCCCCATCACAGTGTCACCCATCAAACCACCAAGACCATAGTTATGCGTACTTAACCACGAGTCAGCGGGAACAAGCGTCGCTGCATAGATGGAGCACAAAGCAACACCAATTGGCGCAACAGTCATGCGTGTTATTGCGCGATCTTCGCCCCAATGCAGTGCAAACCGGGCTCCCCACATCAACAACGTCAGGGAAATTGCCCAAGCGCCCTGTCCAATAACCATAAACAAGGGGGCTGCAATCGAAGCTCCAGGTCGCCCCATCCAGTTCTGGATCGGTGCATCGGTCGACACCCACCAGTTGGGATCTTCAGGTGTATAAGAACCAATCATTGCAGCGGCCATCAAGCCAGTAACGATCAGCAAGATGCCAACCAGTTCTTTGCCACGTTTTTCGATGGCTGCTTGCATATTACTATCCAACAGCGGGTCGCGACTGCGTGTTTGAAATGCCATGCCTACCTCGTCCTCATATGGGCCATTGCCTGCTGTTTTCGCAGGTCTTGTGCCCGGTCTTTTCTATTGGCGAAACGACGGTCCACTGCTCGGACCATCGAAACGCAATTTAGTACAGACAGTTGCGCAGCTGTGTCAGCGCAACCTGCATTTGTTCCTTGGGCGCCACCAGTGCCACCCGAATAAACTCTTTGCCCGGATTCTGCTCGCCTTCGCCTTGGGCCAGATAAGCCCCGGGAAGAACCCGCACGCCAGTCTGCTGCCACAGCTTCAGTGCTGCATCCTCGCCATCCGCAACAGGCAGCCAAAGGAAAAAGCCTGCTTCGGGCGACTGATAGCCCGGTAGCTCGGCAAAAACCTGATCCGCGATCTCGTATTTTTCTACATAGAGCGCTCGGTTTTGTACCACATGTGCCTCATCTGACCAAACGCGGGCCGCCGCAGCCTGCAAAGGTAGTGGCAATGGGGCACCAGAATAAGTTCGCAGTTGCCTGATCTGAGCCATATTTTCAGGGCCACTTGCGATCAGGCCCGAACGCAACCCGGGCAGGTTCGACCGCTTCGACAGCGAATTGAACAATACCACACGGTCAGGATCTACCCCCAACTCCTGCGCTACGGTCAATGCGCCAACCGGAGCTGTGCCGCGGTAAATCTCTGAATAGCACTCATCCGCAAAGATTTTGAAGTCATAGCGCTCGGCCAGTTGGATCAACTGTGTCCAATAGGCGCGATCAGCCACTGCACCCTGCGGGTTGGCAGGCGAGCAGATATAGGCCACCGCAGTCCGATTCAGAACGGATTCTGGCAGGCTGGCATAGTCGGGCAAATGACCGGTTGCTTCGGTCGCAGCAACAAAAACCGGGTCTGCGGCCACCGAAAGTGTCGCCACCATGTAGACCTGATAAAACGGATTTGGGATCAAAACCGCCGGTTTTTGACCGTTCTTCTGTTCAGGACAGAGCGCCATTGCCGCATTGTACAGCCCCTCGCGAGTGCCGTTTAGCGCCATGATCTGGCTGTCTTTGTCCATTGCAACACCGTAACGACGCTGAATCCAGGCGCTGATTTCTCCGCGCAGCTGGTCCGAGCCCTCATTCGGTGGATACTTATTAAAGCCCGCTGCATTTTCGACGATCACATCAGTAACCCACTGAGGAAACTCATGTTTCGGCTCACCAATGGTCATGTGCACCACGTCCCCGCCTGGGGTATGGTGATCCAAAAGCGCCCGCAATCGCGGAAACGCGTAAGCCGGAAGGTTCGAAAACCGCTCGGGAAAATTCATTTTCTATGCCTCAAGTCCGGGATCATTTTCGCCCCGTTTATCCACAAGATACAGGTGTGGCGGCTCTCCGTCCAGCCGCCCATTCACAGGCCTTTGATATATGTGGCTTTCAGGCCAAAACCTGCTCGATCGCTGCACCAACCCGCAGCAGCGCCTCTTCACAATCTGGCTGCCCCAAGACCTGCAATCCGCAGCTCGGCGTACCGGTCGGCAGTGACAGGCCACACAGCCCCATCAGATTGCCAATGCGAGTGTTGCGCAGCGCCATCAGATTGGCACGGACATAATAGTCTTCGTCAGTCAGGAGCCGGTGCATATTTGGGGGTAAAATGGGTGAGGTCGGACACAGAACTGCATCAAACCCAGACGTAGCCTGATCCCAGACCATACGGATCTGTTCCAATTTGGCCCATGCAGCCACATAGTCAGCACCTGAGAACGCATCACCAGAACGGAACCGCTCCAGAATGGCAGGGAACATCAGGTCCGGAGACGCCTCGATCACATCCTTCCACAGCCCGTAAGCCTCGGTGGTAAACAACACACCGCTAAGGGCCATCGCATCCTCTAGGGCGGGCACTTCCAGCGGAATCACTTCTGCACCAGCAAGGCGCAGGCGTTCCAATGCCGAAGCATGTGCATCGCGCACCGGATCATCCAGATCCTGATGCGCTACGGTCTGAAGATCCGCAAACCGCCGTCCTTTTAGGTTCACACCGCGCAAGTCCGAGCCAGACGTCCCTTCAATCACCCCCAGGAATAGAGCTGCATCTTCGACTGTGCGAGCCAGTGGACCCACGGTGTCAAATTTCAGGCACAGTGGCACCACCCCTTCCAGACTCACCCGACCCGATGTGGTTTTTAGCCCAACCAAATCATTCCAGGCAGACGGGATGCGCACCGAACCGCCGGTATCAGAGCCAATCCCACAGGCCGCCAGTCCAAAAGCAACCGAGGCAGCCGCCCCAGAAGACGAGCCCCCAGGTACGACCTCGGCGTCGTTGATACAGGGAGGCGTTTCTTTGACCGGGTTCAATCCCAGCCCGGAAAACGCCAGCTCGCTCATATGAGTTTTCCCCAAACATACGGTTCCCATCGCTGTGGCATTGCGCAGGACCAGTGCATCTTGATCCGGGATCCGATTCAACAAAAGGTCAGATCCCGACTCGGTCCCCACCCCCGCGCTGTCAAACAAGTCCTTCCAGCTGATCGGCACCCCATCCAGAAGGGAGCGACGTTGACCTGCATCGGCCCGCTCAGCAGCGGCTTTGGCTTCGGCAAGCGCGCGGTCATGGGTCACACGGGCATAAATACGGTCACGCTGTGGGTGGGCATCGATGGCGTCCAGGTAGGTGCGAGTCAGTTCTAGAGGATTAATCTCGCCCGATCCAATACCACGGCCCAGATCCGCTGCGCTCATATTTAACCAATCCTGCATTCTCACCGTGCTCCCAAATATGTGTCAAAGAGACGGTAGCGACACCGCAGCCCATGGACAATCCCGAACGCAAGCGCATAGTGCGGCGCATGAAAAACACATCTGATATCTTGATCGTGGGCGGCGGACTGAATGGTCCTGCACTGGCCTTAGCGCTGGCTCAGACCGGCTTTACCGTCACTGTGATCGATGCATTGCCACAAACGGCGCTACAGGACGAAGACTTTGATGGCCGTGGCTACGCGCTGGCTTTGGCGTCCCAGAGATTGTTGCAACAGGTTGGTGTGTGGCAGCATGTAGGCGAAGACAATGCCCAACCCATGCTGGAAATCAAAGTCACCGACGGTCATGCCGGCCAGGGGCCCTCGCCATTTTTTATGCATTTTGATCATGCTGAGATCGAAGAAGGCCCGATGGGTTATATGGTCGAAGACCGGTATCTGCGTCGCGCCCTGATCAACGCCTTGGAAAACGAACCCAATATTACAATGATCAACCAGCGCACCGTGGTGGCACAGAACGTGGATGTCAGCGGTGTAACCCTGACATTGGACGGCGGCGACACGTTGCGCGGACAGCTCCTGATTGGGTCTGACGGACGCAAAAGTGGTACCGCCCAGCGGGCAGGTATCAAGCGCAGTGGCTGGGACTATGGCCAAACGGCCCTGGTCTGTGCCATCGAACACGAAAAGCCGCACCAAGGAATTGCCCATCAATTCTTTATGCCGCCAGGACCTTTGGCGATCCTACCTCTGCCCGGCTCTCGCTCCTCTATCGTTTGGAGCGAGAGCACCGCGACCGCGCAAGCCATTCATGCCCTGGACAACGACGGTTATATCGAGGCCCTTCGTCCGCGATTTGGTGACTTCCTTGGTGACATGAAACTGGCTGGAAAGCGGTTCACCTATCCGTTGAATCTGACAATCGCCAACGCCTTTATTGATGAGCGCATGGCACTGGTGGGTGACGCTGCACACGGTATGCATCCAATTGCAGGTCAGGGTTTGAACGCAGGTCTGCGCGACGTTGGCGCACTGGCGCAGGTCTTGACTGAAGCCAGCCGTCGGGGCGAAGACTTTGCATCACTTTTAGTGCTGCAACGGTATCAGCAATGGCGCCGGTTTGACGTAGCAACACTGGCTGCTGCGACCGATGTGTTCAACCGATTGTTCTCAAACAACAACCCGGTCCTGCGGTTTGGGCGCGATATTGGTATGGGCGTTGTTGGCTCGCTGCCTGGTTTGCGCCGCAGTTTTGTCCGCGAGGCAGCAGGCCTGACTGGAGATCTGCCAAACTTACTGGTGGGGAAAGCAATCTAGGCGAGTCTAGGACAATTCACTCAGAACAAAACGGTGTGGCGCGACCTTTCGGCTGCGACATTCCATCAATCCAGCACGCGCGCCTCATCTACCAGCATCACAGGAATGCCGTTACGGATCGGAAACGCCAAACCTGCGGCCTTGGATATCAGCTCCTGAGAATCGGCGTGATATTCCAGCACGGCCTGCGTCTGCGGACAAACCAACGCCTCAAGCATATGGCGGTCAAAAGCTGGCGTTTTGGTCTCGTTCATTGAAGTACTTCCTCGTTGGAACCGCCTAGCAGGGCAAATTCAATCAGGGTTGTCAAAGTTTCACGTCTTGTCGCAAGGCCGGGCGCCTCGAGCAAGGCTTGTTTATCCTCCGGATCAAAGTCCAGCATCATCGACAGCGAATTAATCAATAACTCATCATCCGCATCTTTAAGCGCTTCCCAGTCTGTCGACAGATTACGTGACAAAAAGAACCGCTCGAGCAAGTCCAGAAATTCCAGCCGGTCAAATTTTGCATCCGCCTCAACTCTACCCAAATCACGGCTAAAGCCGTCCCAGTCAATTTGGCAACGCCGGTATGGCGTAAAGCCGTCGGTTTCCTGTTCAATCCGGAAACGTGAAACCCCGGACAGGGTGATCAAATAACGACCGTCTTCAGTTTCTGAGAACTGTGTCACCCGGCCAGCGCAACCGATTTCATGCAGGGCATCGTCCTGCAGTTGCCTTGAACAGGGCTGCACCATGCCAATCAATCGCTGTGGCGTTTTCAGGCTATCCTCGAGCATCTGCAAATAGCGCGGCTCAAATATATGCAGCGGCAGGCGTGACCGGGGCAGCAACAGCGCCCCGGGAAGAGGAAACACGGGAACCGTGTCCGGTAGGTCAGCGGCTTGGATCATTGAATTGAGACTAGCCCTGCCCCGTGATTAAGCAAATATCATTGAGCTCAATTTACGGCGACCGTTAAGAACAACCGTATCTTCTGGCTTTAGAGCATCAAATATCGTGAACAGCTGAGCCTTAGCTGCGCCATCATTCCATTCACGGTCACGACGAAACAATTCCAGCAACTCAGCCACTGCGGCCTCGGCATCATCTGTTGCATGCAGGGCCTGTGCTAAATCAAATCGGGCCTGATGATTACTGGGGTCCGCATCAACCTGAGCCCGCAAATCAGCCACGGGACCGGCATTTGCGGCCTGACGAGCGAGCTCTATCTGGGCCCGCGCCGCTTCGATTTCAGGTGCTTCAGCGATATCAGCCGGTGCACCGTTCAGCACCGCCTCGGCCTGATCAGCATCGTCCTGGGCCAGATGTGAGCGTGCCAAACCAGCATAGGCAGCGGCGTTTTTGTCATCTTCGCCAATCACTGCTGCAAAAATTTGTGCCGCATCTTCAGCTTCGCCTTCGGCCAGCATAGTTTCTGCAGCTTCCAGCGCTTCGCCCAGTCCACCGTCAGCAGATCCGCCTCCGGCCTCGACCACTTTGGCAACAAAGGTGTCAATCTCGGAAGGGGGCAATGCACCCTGAAACCCGTCAATCGGCTGACCTTTGTAAAAGGCAAACACTGCTGGGATCGACTGGACCCGCATCTGCTGGGCAATCATTTGGTTTTCGTCGACGTTGACCTTCGCCATGGTCACTGCGCCTTTGGCACGGGTCACTGCCGCCTCTAGCGCCGGGCCCAATGTTTTGCAGGGGCCACACCAAGGAGCCCAGAAATCAACGATCACCGGCGCATTTTGCGACGCCTCGACCACATCCTGCATAAAGGTCGCCTCAGAGACGTCCTTGATCAAATCTGCTGCCGGCGCTTCGGCCCCACCAATAATATCCATCATAACCTTGTTCTCCACATCGGACTTGCCCCCTATATGAAAGCTGGCGACCAAGAAACCAAGAGAGGAGTTGGCGGATTGGAGTGTAGCCGAATGGATATTGTTTAGTTTTCTGAGAGAATGATGGCAAGGGACGGCACAACGCGGGTCAAACATGGCAGCCCACTGAATGTCTATGGCCGTGGTCAGCAGGGTATAACGGATCTATTGGCTTGCCGACGCTGGACTATGGGATGTGTTTAGGCTTGCCCCCATGATTGAGGGCAAGCTGTGGTATATTGACCGGATGGTTTACCTGTATCAGGCCACAAAAGGCGTCAATTCAACCTGACCGCGCTAGATGTCAAAGGTTGCAAAAACTGGGGCATGGTCGCTGGGCTTTTCCCAACCTCGTGCCTCACGCAGGACGCGGCTGGAATGTGCCGATGCCGAGATGTCAGACGTGGCCCAGACATGATCCAGGCGCCGCCCCTTGTCCGCCGCATCCCAATCTTTGGCACGGTAGGACCACCAACTGTACAACAGGCCCTCAGGGATATCCTGACGCGTGACATCAACCCAGTTTCCGGCTTCCTGAACTTCCGCCAGATGTTCGATTTCGATTGGTGTATGACTGACGATTTTCAGCATTTTCTTGTGGTCCCAAACATCATCTTCACGCGGCGCAATGTTCAGATCCCCTACAAGAATGGCTTTTTCCGGGGTCTCATTGGCAAACCAGTCCCGCATGTCGGTCAGGTAATCAAGCTTCTGGCCAAATTTCTCGTTGATCTCGCGGTTCGGTTTGTCGCCACCCGCTGGGACATAGAAATTATGGATGGTTACGCCGTTCTCCAGACGTCCGGCGACGTGACGCGCATGGTCCAAGCCAGCAAATTGTTGGCTTCCCGCGTCTTCGATTGGCAGTCGCGACAGGATTGCAACGCCATTGTAGCCCTTTTGACCGCGCGCAACCATGTGGGTGTAGCCCAGCTCGGCAAAACCTTCGGTCGGAATTTTGTCGACCGGGCTTTTACATTCCTGCAGACACAGCACATCCGGGCCCTGTTCGGCCAAGAATTTCAGCACCAATGGCTCACGCAAGCGGACCGAGTTGATATTCCAAGTGGCAAGGGTAAAGGACATATGCGTCTTTCCTGTTCTAAATTCTTAAGCAGCCGGGCTGCGTGATGATGCTGACTTTGTTCCTATCCCGATTTGCACAAAACAGGAACAGCCAGCATTGATTATCAGGTGATTGGCACCGAGGCTAACCAGCCCAACTGCAACTAGTCATCTATGACGCGCACGCCCTGCTCACGCAATTTGGCCACTGGGCCGAGTTGTAAGGGCTTGATGCCGTTGTTGGCACTTACAATTGCCAATGCGGGCAGCCCTACAAGCGGTGTGAGATCTGAAACCGCTGTTCCCTGCATATTCAAACGCTTCAAATTCACCAGAGAACTTAACCACGGGATCTCAGACACTCGGGTATTGGAGATATCCAACCGGGTAAGAGCGGTCAAATTCTCTATCGGCTTCAACCAGACAACGTTGGTATTTTGCAGTCCTAGGTACTCAAGCGAGGTGTTTTTTTTGAAGGGAATGATCGAATCGATCGCAGTGTTGCCGATATCCAGAGTGATCAGACTATCGAGATGGATAAGCGAGCGAACTCTCTCAACCCAAGTGCCACCAAGATAAAGCGTTTGTAAATTGGGGAGCTCTGAAATCGGCTCCACATTTTGTACCTGAGTGTTCGCCAAGTCGAGCTTCTTCAACTGCGTCATTCCGGCAACGGCGGAAATATCGCTGACCGGCGTGTTGCCCAGAGTAAGGATTTGCAGCTCTGCCATATCGGCCAGCGGTGACAAGTCCGAAACCATGGTTTCATCAAGGCTAATTTTAGTTAGCCCCTTCATTTCAGAAAGCGATGATATGTCAGTAACTTGAGTGTTGTTGAGCCCAAGCTTTCTAGGCCCGTCAGCCCGGCAAGTGGCGACAGGTCCGAAACCGGATTAAACCACAGGTTCAGCTCTTGTAGCTGCGTCATTTCAGACAAAAAGGACAAGTCTTTGACCGAGGTATTGGCCAAGGACAGAACGCGCAGCCCCGTCAGACTCGCAATCAACTCTTTGTCCAGAACGGCAACAGATCCCAGGTCCAGCACTTTCAGATTTGGCAGCTGAGCCAGAATGGAAATATCGTTGAGCGCAGGCCCTTCACGATCACAAGAAATTCTACCGGGTGTACAATATTGCGACCCCAAGACAATTTCTCGCAGGTGTTTTGAGTTAGCCAGCGACGGTGGCAAATACTGCAGGTCTTTTACGCGCCCCAAGTCCAGTTTTGGGTAACCCGAAGCGGCATTCTCTGCAATTTTCTGCTCTGCCATCTGGTATGCAGCCATCTCAGCCTGGGACTGGGCCGTCGCTGTCGAAACCAGCCCGAAGCACAACAAACCGGACCAAATCACCTGATAGAATTTCTGTATCATCGCGCTTCCTTTTGTTGCCAAGCGCACCCTGCCCATTCAGACAGCGCGATACCAGCCTCAATTTACCCCTTAACCTATTTTGCGGCTCTCGTGAAATTTCCTTGCGATTTTTCAATTTCCTGTTCAAGTGGATTTGTCTCTGAATGAGTTGAATCGGAATTCACACATGCCTGCTGTGTTGGGGCGCCGCCCCGGACACCCTTATAAAAAGGCCTTTGATTGGTGGCCGCCACCGCAGTCCGCGCTTGCGGGCTAAGGCCCTGATCCCAATTCCCTAGACACATTCCCCTTGGAGATATCCAAATGAACAACGCAACTTTGCGTCACGATACCGCTATGGTTCACGTTGACTGGCAGGACGGTACCAGCTCCGATTTCCCGTATATCTGGCTGCGGGACAATGACCCGGCAGCATTCCACCCTCAAACCAAAGAGCGAACTGGTGATTTGACCTCCCTTTCGCTTGATGTCCTCGCCACCAAAATTGAAACTGACGGAAAAGTTCTGACCATCTGGTGGTCTGGGGATGACACAATCAGCACTTTTGATTGTGATTGGTTGCGTAGCCGTAGTCCGGGCCAGCGTGCGGCAGACCCCGCGCATACAGGCTTTACTTATTGGCGGCAGGAACTTGGCGCTGCTGGAGTTCCACGCGTTGGCTCCGATGATGTTCTCAATTCTGACACAGCCTTGAAAAACTGGTTGGTCAGCACCCAGACGTTTGGGTTTTCAATTGTCGAAGACCTAGCCAACAATACCCAGGCAGGCATGGACGTCGCGCGGCGCATCGGATTCTTGCGGGAAACCAACTTTGGTCGCACATTTGAGGTGCAATCCAAGCCCAATCCCAACAATCTTGCTTACACATCGGTTGCACTGCCGTTGCACACTGATCTGACCAACCAGGAGTTGCCGCCCGGATTTCAGTTTTTGCACTGCATGGCTAATGAAGCTGAGGGAGGTGGTTCGCTGTTTTGTGACGGGTACGCCATCGCTGAAGACCTGCGTCTGTCCGACCCCGAGGCTTTTGGCCTACTTTCAACCATTTCGATCCCGTTTCGGTTTCATGACGAAAATACTGACATTCGAAGCCGTAAGAATGTGATCAACCTGGATGAAGACGGTCAGGTAATCGAAATCTGCTTTAATGCACATATCGCGGATGTGTTGGACTTGGAGCCCACATTGATGGTTCGGTTTTATCGCGCCTATCGTCAATTCATGATCATGACGCGGGACCCTGCCTATCTTGTCACACTCAAACTGAAAGCCGGTGAAATGGTGGTATTTGACAACCGTCGCGTGCTGCACGGTCGTGAAGCCTTTGACCCGCAAACCGGGTTTCGCCACCTACACGGCTGCTATGTAGATCGCGGCGAATTTGAAAGTCGCCTGCGCGTTCTACAGCGCTGAGGCGAAAACAAAAAAAGGCCGGGCGCGAAGCCCGGCCAAGTCCAACAGGGAGGTGCATATCATAACCCGGATATGCGCGGGGTCTGTTGGTTAATAAGTATGTCTACATTTGCCTTTTTAAACACCCGGGCCCAATTTTTGTCAGGCAACCAGCCGATATCCGCCTGATTCTGTCACCAACAACCGCGCATTTGACGGATCCGGCTCAATTTTCTGGCGCAACCGGTAAATATGGGTTTCCAGCGTATGGGTGGTAACGCCAGCATTATAGCCCCAAACTTCGTGCAACAACACCTCGCGGGCGACCACCCCTTCGTTCGATCGGTACAGGAACTTGAGGATATTAGTCTCTTTTTCGGTCAACCGGATTTTACGGTCATCGTCGGTCATCAACAATTTCATCGATGGCTTGAACGTATATGGGCCCAAGGTGAAAACAGCGTCTTCCGACTGCTCGTGTTGGCGCAACTGCGCCCGGATGCGGGCCAGTAGAACCGGGAATTTGAAGGGTTTCGACACATAATCATTGGCGCCGGCGTCCAGACCCAGAATGGTGTCTGCATCGCTATCATGACCAGTCAGCATCAAGATTGGAGCTTTGACACCCTGCTTACGCATGAGGCGACACAGTTCACGGCCATCGGTATCCGGCAAGCCGACGTCTAGAATGATCAAATCATAGAGGGCCTCCTTGGCGCGCTCCATCGCACTCTGCCCATTGTCCGCCTCGAACACGTCGAAATCTTCTGTCATCACCAGCTGTTCGCTCAGCGCCTCGCGCAGATCTTCATCATCATCAACCAGTAATATCTTTTTGAGTTGTGCCATGGGGAACCCTCCTGTCCTGTTGACCACACATGATCACAGCCTGCCCAAACGACAAGATTTGCTGCAACCCTCTCACGCGCACGTGTCCCCTGCACGGGAATTGTTTCACTTTCCTTGTCATTGAGCATAGGTAAAGCATGTTTATATTTCACCACAGACCGAGACACCGCAGATGAGTTTAATGCCCACTTTGATCGAGTTGCTTGCCCGGGCTCGGGTAGATCTTCGCATGGGGTTGCCGGTGGTGTTGTCAGGTCACGGCATAGCCGCGCTGGCCATTGCAGCGGAAAGCCTGACGGCTGAGCGGCTGGCAGATCTGCGCGCTATGGGAACAGTTTCCCTGGCGCTGACCGCGCGCCGTGCCGAAACACTGAAAGCCCAAGTCTACGATGGCGACATCACCCGGATCACACTGCCTGACAGTGCGGACCGTGCCTGGGTTCAAGCGCTTGCGGATCCGGCAGATGACCTGAGCACCCCGATGAAAGGCCCCTTCAATAGTCTGCGAACAGGTAGCGCCGAGCTGCACCGGCTGGCAATTGCTTTGGTTAAATCCGCCCGGTTACTGCCCTCTGCACTGCTGGTGCCACTGGAAAACGCCAAGGACTTCGCCGGTCAAAATGGGCTGACTCTGCTCAGCCATTCCGCGGCTGAACCGTTGCTCAGTGAAAGCTCACCACTCCATCCTGTTGCCGCCGCACGCCTGCCGGTTCAAGCCGCTGAGGCCGGTAGGTTGCATGTATTCCGTCCCGAAGATGGCGGAGAAGAGCATTACGCCATTGAAATTGGCCGACCGGACCGAAGCCAACCCGTGCTGGCACGATTGCATTCTGCCTGCTTTACTGGCGATGTACTTGGGTCGCTGAAATGTGATTGCGGCCCGCAACTTCAGGCTGCGCTCATGCAGATGGGAGCTGAGGGTTCTGGTGTTCTACTGTACCTGAACCAAGAGGGTCGCGGGATAGGCCTTGCCAACAAGATGCGCGCTTACTCCTTGCAAGATCAAGGATTTGACACAGTAGAGGCCAATCACCGGCTGGGTTTCGAAGATGATGAACGTGACTTTCGGCTTGGCTCGGCGATCCTGCGGGAACTGGGATTTGATCAGGTGCGGTTGCTGACTAACAATCCCAAAAAGATCGCCATGATGGAGCATACAGGCATCAAGGTAACTGAACGGGTACCTCTGCAAGTCGGTGAGAACACATTTAATCGCGACTATCTGGCGACCAAGGCGACCAAATCCGGGCACATCTTGTGACGCCTTTTGATTTGGTTTTGACCCCACGTGGCGTACGATTTGGTGGTCGCGTGTTACCGTGTTCTATCGGCAAAGGTGGATTGACGTCTACCAAACGCGAGGGCGACGGCGCCACGCCCGTTGGGCAACATCAGATCGTTGGAATGCTGTATCGACCTGATCGCATCCCCCGCCCCGCGCACTGGGCAAAGCCAGTTGGCCCAAACGATTTATGGTCTGACGATCAGGGTGACAGCGCCTACAACACGCAGGTTCGTGCCCCCTATGCCTTCAGTCACGAATCTCTGCGGCGCAGTGATCCGCTCTATGATCTGGTATTGATCATGGATTGGAATTGGCCAAATGCGCAGCCCGGCCTTGGCTCGGCAATCTTCATCCACCAGTGGCGCCGCCCCGGATATCCGACGGAAGGCTGTATCGCATTTTGCCGAACTGATTTGCACTGGTTAGCCGCACAGATTCAGCCTGGCACTCGTGTGATAGTGCCGTCCCTTGCGTAACGCCTAGCCGCGGGTCCCAAAAATGGCAGATCCAACCCGAACATGAGTCGCCCCTTGCGCAATCGCAGTCTCAAAATCGCTACTCATCCCCATCGACAAACCCGACAGCCCGTTGCGCGCAGCAATTTTGGCAAGCAGCGCAAAATGCAGGGACGGCTCTTCCTCGGCTGGCGGAATACACATCAGACCTTTCACTGGAAGGTCCAGTGCACGGCATTCCGCAATGAAATCATCCGCTTGGTCGGGCATCACTCCGGCTTTCTGCTCTTCCTCGCCAGTATTCACCTGAATGAACAGATCCGGGCAATGGCCCAGTTCTTGTGCGAGTCGGGCCAGCGTCTTGGCAAGTTTTGGTCGGTCGACGGAATGTATGGCGTGGCATAGCTCCATCGCCTGACGGGCCTTGTTGGTTTGAAGTGGGCCGATCAGATGCAGGTCAACACCATCATATTGCTGCATGAAGTCGGGCCATTTCCCCGATGCCTCTTGCACTCGATTTTCGCCAAAACAACGTTGGCCCTGTTCAAGCACTACCGCAACCCGCTCATTTGGCTGCACTTTAGAAACCGCAATCAGCGTCACCGCCCCTGGTTCACGTCCAGCAGCAATTTCAGCCTTGGCGATGCGGGATTTGATTTCTTCCAGTGACATTTCGGCCCTCATATCTGTTTGGGGCAGAGAAACACTGTTTCAAGGCAAAAGAAAAGGGCGGCCTCTGATGAGACCGCCCAAATACTATCAGGTTACGTTCAACTTAGAAGTTGAAGCGAGCACCGAAGTCCGCACGTGTTGTGGAAGTACCAGCACCAGTTTTGGAGTTACCGATACCGCCACGCAGGGAGACACCGCCGCCCAGGTCGTGGTTTACACCGATACCGTACTGCTGACGGTCGCCAGTGCCGGAACCGTCACCGTAGGTGAAGCCGATCGAAGTAGCCGAAGATACGTCGTAAGTACCTGAAATACCGTAGAAGGTGTCGGAAGTCGTTGCGTCTGCAACACCAGCAGCGTTCACGCTTTCGTCACCAACGATCAGGTTACCCGAGAAAGCACCCCAGGAACCGCCCAAAGTCAAGACCAGGATGTCCTGCTTAACTGTGGTGTCAGTTTCACCATAACCCAGAGCGGCTGTGATGTTGCCGAATGTGTAAGCAGCGTGGATGTCCCAACGGTCGCCAACCAGAGCAGTTGTCGAAGTACCGCTAGCGGAAGAAGCTTGGTCGTAAGACGCAGCAACAGCGAAGTCACCCATGGCGTAACGAACATATACACCGTTCGAACCAGCACCACCGGAAGAATAACCCAGGAAGCTATAGTTAGCAGCAGAGTACTGACCAACGAAGTATTCCAGGCCGATTTCTTCACCGTAGTAGCCAGGCATGTTGTCGATCGCACCAGCAACGTTACCTACGTCAACGCGCAGACCTTCGTACTCAACCGAGAAACGAGCGCCGTTCAGGCCAGCTGCACCTGCTTCACCGCGAGAGGTTGGAGCAGTGTCGGAAGTCTGTTCGTCAGCTTGCAAACGAACACGAGCCGAGAAGCGTACGCCGCTGTCGGTTTCAGCAGAACCGTCGATGTTCATCCGGAAACGGTGAACGATGATAGTGTCGGAAGAACCGTTAAGTGTTGCTGTACCAGGTGTGCCAGCATTTTCCTCGTACGAGATACCAAAACGGCCGTAACCGCTGAAGTTGATGTCGGCAGCTGCCATGCCTGCGGTGGCGATCAGCGCTGTCGAAGCGAAGAGAATCTTTTTCATAGTCTTTTTCCCTCGGGTTTAGATTTCTATTCAAACAAGAACCAAACGGAACAAGTCTGAGTACGATCCTCGTTTCGCTCTTTTTGGGGTCATGGTGCAAGGGCCAGCTAAGGCACCATTCTTTTCGCGCTAAAGTTGGTGCAAGGATGTCACAGTGTGTTAACCCTTGGAGGCTGAAGTATCCTACTAATAGCTAAGACTCTTAAAGAATAAGCTTGTTGCAGCCCGATGCCTTGGCTAGGACTACTGCGCAACCAATCTAGAAACGGAACTGCCTAATATGCGCTGGCTCAAGGTTATTGGACTATTTTCACTACTGACTGCGATCAGCGGCTGTGGCCTGTTTAACGGTAAAGGTAGTGATACTGCCTCCACCTATAATGAGAATGTTGTTGGCGGGAACCCCGCCGACCCTGAATTCACTGAAGGCTCATCCATTTTTGACCTTTTTGGCCCAAACGACGCCGAACAGACCGTGCAGGTAAATCGCTATCTCTGGAACGCGTCGCTAGATGTGCTGGATTTCCTACCTGTGCAGTCGGTTGATCCCTTTACCGGAGTAATCATCACTGGGTTTGGCACCCCTCCGGGTGGCGGTCGGTCTTATCGTGCGACAGTACATATTAAAGATCCCGCACTGGATGCGCGGTCCCTAAATGTATCACTGCACAGCAAGGGTGGACCCGTTAGCGCCAGCACAACCCGTGCGGTGGAGGATGCCATATTGTCGCGGGCGCGTCAGCTGCGGATTGCAGACACAAAGTTCTAATTCGCTGCGCTCTGGAATATGGCCAAAAATCTCAGTATTACAGCGCCGGGTCTTGCACCCGGCGTTTTTATTCAAAGGACCGCACTGATGTCGCGTTACGAAGCCTCCGAAATCGAAGCAAAATGGCAAGCGGCCTGGGAAAAGGCCGGAATCTTTCAGGCCAAGCGCACGGCTGATAAGCCGAAGTATTATGTGCTGGAGATGTTCCCCTACCCGTCGGGCCGCATCCACATGGGCCATGTACGCAATTACACTATGGGTGATGTTGTCGCGCGCTATAAGATGGCAACCGGCCATAACGTGCTGCACCCGATGGGATGGGATGCTTTTGGATTGCCTGCGGAAAACGCGGCCATCGCTATTGGCGGCCATCCGAAAGAGTGGACTTATAACAACATTGCCGACATGCGTGGCCAGATGAAGCCACTGGGCCTGTCGATTGACTGGTCCCGTGAATTTGCTACCTGTGATCCGGATTACTACGGCCAGCAGCAGTCCTTATTCCTTGATTTCCTTGATAAAGGTCTGGTTTACCGCAAAAATGCAGTGGTGAACTGGGATCCGGTTGATTTGACCGTTCTAGCCAACGAACAGGTCGAGGCTGGCCGCGGCTGGCGTTCGGGCGCATTGGTAGAGCGGCGCGAGCTGACCCAGTGGTTCTTTAAGATCTCGGATTTTTCAGACGAGTTGCTGACTGCGCTGGACGGTTTGGACAACTGGCCTGCCAAGGTGCGGTTGATGCAGGAAAACTGGATCGGCAAATCTCGTGGTTTGCAGTTTTCGTTCGAGCGCACAGACGGCGGCGAGCCGATCGAGGTCTATACGACCCGCCCAGACACACTGAACGGAGCCTCCTTTGTAGGCATCTCCCCAGACCACCCAATTGCCAAGCAGCTAGAAGCGGACAGGCCAGAAATGGCTGATTTCCTGGCTGAGTGCCGCAAGGGCGGCACCACCGAGGAAGCTATCGAAACTGCGCCCAAGCTGGGGTATGACACCGGTATCAGGGTCCAGCACCCATTGACCGGTGCCGAACTGCCGGTTTGGATCGCCAACTTTATTCTGATGGAATATGGCACCGGCGCGATTTTTGCCTGCCCCGCCCATGACCAGCGAGACCTTGATTTCTGCCGCAAATACGACCTGCCAGTAATCGACACCTTCTTTGCCCTCGACAACGACACGCCAGTCGGAACCGAAGCCTTTGTGCCTGCCAAATCCGAAAAGGTGCGCTGGGTTGATCACTTTGCCGGACTGACCGAGGCCACGGGCGAGGATGCGGTTAACACCACCGTCGATTTTGCCGAAAAGGCTGGCTGGGGCACTGGGGTGACCAAATACCGGCTACGTGACTGGGGCCTGTCCCGGCAGCGATTCTGGGGCTGTCCGATTCCCGTGGTCCATTGCGAGGCCTGTGGCGTCGTTCCAGAAAAGAAAGAGAATCTGCCGATCGAGCTGCCCGACGATGTCACCTTTGACAAGCCCGGCAACCCGCTGAACTGGCACCCAACCTGGCGTGACTGCGCCTGCCCGTCCTGCGGTGAACCTGCCAAGCGCGAAACCGACACCATGGATACCTTTGTTGATTCGTCCTGGTATTTCGCGCGTTTCACCGCCCCTAATGCTGAAACGCCGACCGATTTGGCCGAGGCCGAGTACTGGATGAACGTCGATCAGTACATTGGCGGGATTGAGCACGCGATTCTGCACCTGTTGTATTCGCGATTCTTTGCCCGTGCGATGCAGATTACGGGCCACCTGCCCGAAAGTGCCAAGGAACCGTTTGATGCCTTGTTCACCCAAGGCATGGTGACCCACGCGATCTATCAGACCGAAGGCGACAATGGTCGACCCAAATACCACTATCCCGAAAACATTGACCTGCGCGAAGGCAAAGCCTTCCTGAAGGATACTGGCGCCGAGGCCCAAGTGATTCCTTCAGCCAAGATGTCGAAGTCCAAGAACAACGTCGTCGATCCACTATCGATCATCTCATCTTATGGCGCAGATACTGCTCGTTGGTTCATGTTGTCCGATTCTCCTCCGGAACGCGATGTGGAATGGACAGCCTCGGGCGCCGAAGCCTCGTTCAAACATCTGAACCGGGTTTGGAACCTGTGCGACAAAATCGGCGAAATGGATCCTGCGGCTAAGGGTGATGGCGACGAAGCCTTGTTGCGGGCAACGCACAAGGCCATCGACGATGTAACCAACGGAATCGATAGTTTTGGCTTCAACGCCGCGATTGCCAAGCTTTATGGCTTCACTAACCTGTTGGCCAAATCCAAGGCCGGCGCCGCAGCCCAAAAGCAAGCAATCATGACGCTAGCTCAGCTGATGTCACCTATGACACCGCACCTAGCTGAAGACATCTGGGCCCATCAGGGCGGCGAAGGTTTGATCACTGTCGCACCATGGCCTGTGGCCGATCCGGCAATGCTGATTGACGACACCGTCACGATGCCAATCCAGATCAATGGCAAGCGCCGCGCAGAAATCAGCGTACCCAAGGACATGGACAAAGCTGAGGTTGAAAAAATCGCGCTGGCAACGGAAGCTGTGCAAAAGGCGCTGAATGGCGGCGCCCCAAAGAAGGTGATCGTGGTGCCCGGACGTATCGTAAATGTCGTTGCTTGATCGCAGAACTCTGCTAACGCTGCTGGCGCCTTTGGCGCTGGCGGCCTGCGGTTTCACCCCGGTTCACGCCCCTGGTGGTACCGGCGACGCGCTATATGGCCAGATCACGATTCAGGCACCCCAGGACATCCCCTCGACCAGCGAGGTTGATTCCTACTTGCTGGTACAGAAGCTGGAACAACGACTGGGTCGAACGAGTGCTGGCCGTTATCAGTTAGATCTGACGCTTGGCACCCACGATGAAGGCCAGGCAATCACTGCGGACGCCCAAACTATTCGTTATTCCATTGTTGGCAAAGCCAGTTACACACTGACGCGCCTATCTGATGGAAAAGTGGTTTCCAGCGGCGACGAAGACGCGTTCACCGGCTACTCTGCCATTGGCTCGACAGTTGAAACACTGGCGGGTGAACGCGATGCGCATCAACGTTTGATGGTTATTTTGGCTGACCAAATTACCACCCGCATTCTAACCACCGTAGATCTGTCAGCCAGTTCCGCAGCAGAATCTGCCCCTCCCTCACTTTTACCCCCGCCAACATGAAGCTGAGCCCGCGTGACGCCGACGGCTACTTTGCCCGCCCCGACCCGGAGAAAGCCGGACTGTTGATCTATGGCGGTGATGCGATGCGGGTGGCACTGAAAAGGCAACAAACGCTTTCGGCGCTGCTCGGCACTAGTGCCGAGGAAGAAATGCGCCTGACCCGAATGCCCGCGGGCGGGTTGCGCAAAGACCCGGCACAGTTGCTGGACGCCGTGAAGGCAGTGGGATTTTTCCCTGGCATCCGCGCGGTGTTCGTCGAAGAGGCCAACGATCAGGCTGCCCCGGCCATTCTCGCCGCGCTGGACGAATGGCAGCCCGGCGATGCACAAATCATTGTTACTGGTGGCCAACTAAAAGCGACGTCAAAACTACGCAAAGGATTTGAGGGTCACCGCAACGCCTACGCAGTAGGTATCTATGATGACCCGCCCTCCCGTGCCGAAATCGAGCGTATTCTGGCCGCAGCCTCTATTCGTGACGTCCCCGGCGACAGCATGTCAGCGCTGACCGATATTGCAAATGACATCGGCCCCGGTGATTTCTCAAGGATGATTGAAAAACTATCCCTCTATAAACATGGAGATACCAGCCCGCTGTCGCTAGACGACATCGACGCCGTCGCGCCACAATCCACCGAAGCCGCACTGGATGATGTGCTGAATGTCGTCGCCGAAGGCCATAGTGGCGAGATCGGTCCTCTGATTCGCCGCCTGCAATCGCAAGGCGCCAACGCGGTAACGCTGTGCATTGGTGCCACACGGCATTTTCGCACGCTATATACCTGTGCTTCACATCCAGGTGGAGCCGCGCAGGGTATTGGCCGATTGCGCCCGCCCCTGTATGGAAAACGCCGCGACCGGGTGTTGCGTCAGGCCCAAAACTGGGGCGTAGACCGGTTGGAAACTGCCCTGACTCTCTTAACCGACACTGACTTGCAACTAAGATCAGCCGGGCAAACAGCTCCAGCACTGGCGTTGATGGAGCGGGCTTTGATCCGGCTGGCTATGCTGGGCCGCGTGCGCTGATCCCCCTTGACCTTAGCGCGTCACCTCGCATTGTGGCGCTCTACATATCAGGGGATCAGAATGTACAAACTCTACGGAACAGTCAGAAGCCGCGCCTTTCGCGTTCTTTGGATGCTGGAAGAACTTGGTGAGCCTTATGAGCTAATCGAGGCCGGGCCACATCACCCCGAGGTTCTGGCGCTGAATACATCCGGCAAGATCCCAGTTCTGGTAGACGGCGACGCAGTCATCACGGATTCCACGGCTATGCTTACCTATCTGGCTGACAAACATGGAAAGCTGACCTCTCCGGCTGGTACCGTTGATCGTGCACATCAGGATGCCTTGACCCACACATTGCTGGACGAATTCGACTCGATCCTGTGGACCGCAGCCCGCCACAACATGAAGTATCTGCCAAAAGAGCATCAGATGCCTGAAATCGCGGCGAGTTCAAAATGGGAATTTGAGCGCAATCTTAGCCGTCTGTCTGACCGTTTTTCCGGGCCATTCCTGCAGGGTGACAGCTTTACCATTGCCGATATTGTGGCCACCCACTGCCTGAATTGGGCGCTGGTTGCCGACTTTCCGGTCAGCGACAAAACCCTGCGTACTTATGCCAAAGAAATGCGCGAGCGCGAGGGTTTCAAGCGAGCCTTTGCTCACCTGAAGGATTAACTTAGCTTAATCTAGACCAGTCTGGGCGCGCACCAGACTGGCCAACTTTTGAGGTATTGGGTTCTATGGCTCGCTCAGATATTGCGCCGCAGCGCGTCCGGCCCAACGCCCGGTGGCCAAACATCCCGTCAACAGATAACCGCCGGTTGGAGCTTCCCAGTCCAACATTTCTCCAGCGCAGAATACTCCGGGGATCTTTTTCAACATTAACCCGTCGTCCAGAGCCGTCTGCGCGACTCCCCCAGCTGTTGAAATCGCTTCGTCGATAGGGCGCAGTCCGGAATGTTTCACGGCCAGTGCTTTGATCAGCCGGGCCAGTTCTTGTGGAGCTTGCGGTAATGGGCGGCCGAATTCCTGCAACAGCGCGATGCGGGCTGGATCAAGTTTCAACATTTTGCGCAAATGGTTGGCTAAGCTTGCCTTACCACGCGGTCGCGTCAACCGCTGCGCGACCTCGTCCTCTTCCAAATCGGGCAGCAGATCCAGCACCAGTGGCGCTCCCTCCCGCACGCCAGCACTGATGGAATAGATGCCGCCGCCTTCGAGACCACGTTGCGAAATCACTGCTTCGCCCCGCGAGACTAGTGCGCCAGCTTGCAGTGAAATCCCTTTGATCGGTGCGCCGAACCTGGCTGCCATATGATCTGACCAGTTGACCAGAAGTCCCGCATTTGCGGGCTGAAACGGTGCCAATTCAACCCCCTTGCCCGATAGCAGAGATGTCCAAGCTCCATCCGAACCCAGTCGAGACCAACTTGCACCCCCCAGGGCCAACACAGTGACACTGGCATCGACATTCTGTGACCCATCTGGCGTCTCAAACTTTAAGGCTCCACCATCCCAGCCAGACCACCGCCAACGCGTGCGGCGCTGCACATCTTTCTGATCCAGCTCGAGCAACCACGCTCGCAACAGCGGTGAAGACTTCATTACTTTGGGAAACACTCGGCCTGTACTGCCGGTGAATATCTCAATTCCTAGGCGGCGCGCCCAGGTCTGCACAGCTGCACCATCAAACTCGCGCAACATTGGCGTCAGCCACTCTGCAGCCGCACCGAAATTGTGAATCAACTCGTCAAATTCTTCATCTTTGGTAAGATTCAAGCCAGATTTACCAGCCATCAGCAGCTTACGCGCAACCGACGGCTTAGCCTCACACAGCAACACCGAATGGCCTGCCTGCGCCAACTCATCGGCAGCCATCAGCCCTGCCGGCCCGGTCCCGATCACCACTGCATCAAATTGCTCTGCCATCACCGTCTCCTTGCCAAAGCGTAGCCCGGCGCATTTTTCGTTAGAAGTGAGCCAAGAGACACACCTATGCCCACCCGGACGTGTAACTTAGGCATCACTGCACATCGACAGAATTTTCTCGGCGATTTCAGGCTTCGCCGCTAAACTGTCTGTCAGCAAATCGCGCGCAGTTTGTATCAACATTGCAGGCTCTACGATTTTATCGATCAGCCCATATTCATAAGCCGTTTGCGCAGTGATCTTCTGACCAGCCACCAATACCATTTTTGTGCGGGATGGCCCGATTAGCGCCGCCATCCGTTTAACGTCCGAGGGTTGCGGCAAGTAACCAAGCTTCATCACTGGATAGAACACCTTGGCACTGGGCACAGAAATACGCAGATCGCAAGCCAATGCCATACCGTTAGCCCCCCCTGCCAGGGTCCCGTTCAACACTGCAACCGTCAGACAGGGAAGTGCAGCTATGGCAGCAGACAGCTGTTCCCACAAAGGGGACAGCGCCAATCCAGCTGCGGCTTCGTCCAGATCGGCACCAGCACTAAACACCTTGCCCGTGCCCGTCAAAATCAACCCGCGTGCCTCGGTGGCGCGGTGAGCAATTTCCAACAACTGCTCGAGCATCACTGTCGTCAGCGCATTGACCTTTTCCGGGCGATTGATCGTTACAATCCACAGCCCGGATTTTTCGACCGTTAGATCGATCACTCTAGGCCAACCCGTTTACGGATCTCATCATCTCGCAAAGAGATTTCACTGCCAACGAATTCGTCTGCGTCCGGCGTGCACATCCATAACAACACCCTGGCCGGCCATTCTACGGGGGCGTGATCTTCCCAGTTCAGCTCGCTCACCCGGTTAATTCCACTCGCCTTGATTTCGCGCTGCATTTCGGTGGCAACCGTGCCGGGAGACAGGCCGATGGCACGGATGCCATTGCCGCGCTCTTCCAGGTCCAACGCCCTGTTCAACATCGCCGCTCCAGCCTTGGAGGTACAATAGGCACTCCAGCCTTCAAGCGGGTTATGAGCCGCACCTGAGCTCACCGTCAGGACCGTGCCGCCACCAGCAGCCTTCATCAGCGGAACAGCTGCGCGCATGCCGTTGAACACACCTTTGATGTTGATGTCCGAGACCAAACCCCATTCGTCCGGATCAGTTTCAACCAGTGAAGCCATTGGTTTCAGGACCCCGGCATTGTTGATCAGCACATCTAACGAGCCAAAATGTTCGACAGTCTGCTGCACCGCCGCCTCGACCGCTGCGTAGTCGGCAACATCACAGGCCAGTGCCAGCGCGTTCCCGCCGATCTCTTCCGCAAGCGTATTCAGACTGTCTGCGCTCCTTGCCAGCAAGGCCACATTGGCACCTGCCGCAGCAAAGATCCGTGCAGTTTCTGCACCGATTCCCCGGCTAGCCCCGGTAATGAGAACCGTCTTGCCCTTGAATTCCATGAATTTTATCTCCAAATCACATCTTCATTTCGTGGTAATATGTATAGGGGGGAACAGTCCAATGTCTGGCCCCTTGACGCAGGATACTCAACTGCCGACCATAGTCCCACCGATTAAAAAGAAAGGTTCTCTTATGTCAGTTTTCCTCGCACGTGGTTACGGTGCAGCGTTTGTTTTGGTCATTTCCGCTCAGGGAGCATTTGCCGATGTAAATGCCCAAGAGGTCTGGGACGATTGGAAAACCTATCTTTCGGGCACAGGTTATGATGTCGGAGGCTCAGAATCGCTGTCCGGTGGTACCCTCACTGTCACTGATGTGACAATGGCGATGCCAATCCCTGATGAAGACGCAACAGTTGGGATGTCCCTCCCCGAAATTCAGTTCGTCGAAAATGGCGATGGCACAGTCAATGTGCTCTTCCCCAAAGAGTTCCCACTCACCATCAGTTTCAAAGGTGACGGAGATGAAGGATCAGGTGAACTGATCTATACACATGACGGCAGCCCGATGCTGGTGTCCGGCGATGCACAGAACATGAGCTATGACTACGCCTCGCCGCTGGTTGAGATCGCGCTGGGTAAGGTGATGGCCGATGGCGAAGCCATGCCCGAAGGAATGGTCAAAGCAACGATCTCTCTGACTGATGTGGTCACCAAGACCAATATGAAAATCGGCGATATCCGCAGCTACGACCAAAATATGACGGCCGCGTCGTTGAACTATGACTTTGGCGCCAAAGAGCCCGGCGGAAGTGATGGCGGATCTGCCAAAGGCAGCCTTCAGGGGGTTAGTTTTGGGGGAACAAGTTCAATTCCAATGGGATTGGATTTTGCTGACATCACTGCGATGCTGGCCTCTGGTTTCGCCTTTGACGGGGCCTTTTCCTATACCGGCGGCAGCGCATCTATGTCCGGCGTTGATGGCGGCGATACCTTCGGTCTTGAGACCTCGTCAGATGGCGGGAAACTGGCTGTTGCGATGGGCAACGGGCAGCTGTCATATGACCTGTCCCAACTCGCAACTGCAATCAACGTGACCAGCAGCGACCTGCCCTTCCCAGTTTCGTTGAGCCTGGCGGAATATGGTGCGAAACTCGCAATGCCGATCGCCAAATCCGATAGTGAGCAGGACTTTGCACTGGGCCTGACCCTGCGTGATTTTGCTGTACCTGACATGTTGTGGGGTATGGTGGATCCAACCGGCGTTCTGTCGCATGAACCTGCCACCGTGGAACTGGACCTGTCCGGCAAAGGTAAATTGCTGTTTGATCTGTTCGATCCCGCAGCAATGGAAGCCGTCGATCGTGGTAATCAGGAACCTGGCGAGTTGAACGCGCTGAGCGTCAACAACCTGCTGGTCTCGGCTGCTGGCGCCAAACTGTCCGGCACCGGTGATTTCACCTTTAACAACGATGATCTGGCTAGCTTTGACGGTATGCCCGCCCCAACTGGCAGCGCCAACCTGACACTTGTTGGTGCCAATGTTCTGATGGACAAGCTGATTTCGATGGGCCTTATGTCCGACAGTGACGCCATGGGTGCGCGGATGATGATGGGGATGCTGGCCGTACCGGGTGACGGCGAAGATACCCTGAAATCCAAACTGGAAATCACCGATGATGGTCAAATTCTGGCCAATGGTCAGCGCATCAAATAAGCGCGTTTCAATCAACAACATTAGGCCGCTTCCCTTGGGTAGCGGCCTTTTTTGCGCCTTGTGGTTGAAACTACACAGCAGAGCAGCTTAATTGCCCCCAACACATTCGAACCAAGTGATTTGAAAGGTTTTTCATGACGTTCAAGACTTCCACCGCCCTGCTGTCTGTTAGCTTTGCAGCCCTCACCGCCTCACCCTCATTGGCCGACATAACAGCCGACGACATCTGGAACAGCTATCAAGCCATTGCTGAAACCGTTGGTGGCGAGCTAACCGCAACCACCAATCGCGATGGCAACACGGTGGTATTTGCTGACGCCAAACTCCACATTTCCTTCCCCGGTGATGAAGGGTCCGTCGATATTTTGTATCCGCTGCTCTCCTACACTGAAAATGGTGATGGAACTCTGGCGATGGATTTGGACGGTCCCCAGACATACAGTTTTGTAGTAACCGGGCCCAACGCGGAAGCGGATCGTATTTCGGCAGATATGGTTATCACCTATGCCGACGCCGAACTGATCGCAACAGGCGACCCCGATGATATCACGTTCTCATATGCCATGGATGGGTTTGAATTCGAGGTTCAAAACTTGGATCTCGGTGAACTCAAAGATCCCGAAGACGTCAACTTTTCACTGACCGGCACAGGTTCGGCAACCAAAGGGACAAGCCGCCTGTCTCTTGGGGACCTCGTCACTCTTGCCGGGCAGTCTGAAATTACGGGTATCGATTATTCCATGCAGATCGCAGACCCAAGTGGAGGCATCTCCACTACAAACGGTTCTTACGAAGGCATGTCCAACAGCTCGACCATCACGCTGCCAACTGGCGGCATGTCGATCATGAACCTCGCTGGGGCACTACATGATGGGCTATCAATCATGGCTACCAGCAAAATTGGAGGTAGCAATTCAAAGACAGTCATTGTGGCGGATGGAAACGAAGTTTCTTCACATACATCTCAAACTATGTCAGCCGGGCCTTCAACAAACACAATTTCTGCAAATGCCGACGCCTTTCAGCTAACCGCAGATGGCAACCAAATCCAAATGGCTTTCAAATACGATGAGAACGTCAACGCTGGCTCCGATAATATTAGTGTCACCGGCTTCTCAGAAACTGCGCTAGAAGGTTATGTCGACCGAGCCACTGGCGATTTTCGCATCCCAGTTTCCAAGTCCGAAGAACAACAGGATTTCACCTTCGCTTTTGGATTGGAAGGGTTTGATCTGGACAAGAATCTGTGGGCACTATTTGACCCCTCCGAAATCCTGCCACGTGAGCCGGCAACCCTGTTGTTGAACTTGACTGGCAAAACCACACTGCTCCAGAACCTGCTGAACTTCGAAGAAATGATGCAGTTGTCTGACGGTGATGTTCCTGCACAGTTGAACGAATTGTCAATCAACGACCTGCAGATCTCAGCCGTAGGCGCTTCTGCTTCGGCAACCGGCGACTTTGCCTTCGACAACGATGATCTCGTCAGCTTTGACGGAATACCTGCTCCTTCGGGCAACGCAGAGGTTCAAATCTCTGGCGCCAACGGTTTGATCGACAAGCTGATCGAAATGGGCCTGATTGCAGAATCTGACGCCATGGGTGCACGGATGATGATGGGAATACTGACGGTTCCGGGCGAAGGAGAAGACAGCCTGAAGTCCAATCTGGAGATCACAGAGGATGGTCAAATTCTAGCCAACGGTCAGCGCATTAAGTAACTGCACCGTCAAAATATCACAGGAGGGGCTGCCATATGCGGCCCCTTTTTCTATTGCTGCCCTTGCGGTAGCCCTGTGCACTGGTAGGGTCAGCGCGATTCATTTCAGGAGGTCCCCCCATGACCCAGTCCCCACAAGATCTCTGCCACGCCTTGATGGATGCCGCCAAAAAGGCTGGCGCTGACGGCGTTGATACAATGGCAGCCAAAGGACAATCGGTATCGATCGAAGTCCGCGAAGGCGCGCTGGAACATGCCGAGCGTTCAGAAGGTATTGATCTGGGATTGCGGGTATTTGTTGGCAGGCAACAGGCGCTGGTTTCATCTTCGGACGCGCGCCCAGAGACCTTGCTGGCTATGGCTGAACGTGCTGTCGCAATGGCAAAAGAAGCTCCTGAAGATCCCTATTCAGGACTAGCGGACCCCTCACAGTTGATCCAAGACTGGGATTTGGCCGCGTTTGAATTGGAAGATCCTGCAGTTGAACCTGCTCCTGAGGCGTTGAAGGACGACGCCCTTGCGGCCGAAGCAGCATGCCAGGCCATCGAGGGAATCACACAGGTGCAATCAGCTGGTGCGTCTTATGGCTCACACTCTGTTCATCTTGCCGCATCAAACGGGTTTTCGGGTGGGTATCGCCGCACCAGCCGCTCGTTGTCCTGTGTTGGCATTGCGGGTGCTGGCGCTGGAATGGAGCGGGACTATGATGGCGACTCCCGTACTTACCAAAGTGACCTGCGTGCAGCGGCTGACATCGGCCGCATCGCCGGGGAACGCGCAGTTGAGCGTCTGGACGCCCGCAAACCGGTGACCGGAACCTATCCGGTGCTGTTTGACGAGCGGATCTCTTCGTCGCTGATTGGTCACCTTCTTGGCGCAGTCAATGGGGCCTCGATTGCCCGCGGATCTTCCTGGCTCAAGGATAATCTGGGCGAACAGGTATTGCCTGCACATCTGTCGGTGATCGAAGATCCGTTCCGTCCACGCATCACTGGCTCGCGCCCGTTTGATGGTGAGGGTCTGCCCACTCAGAGACGCGAGATTGTTCAGGATGGGGTGCTAACCGGCTGGACCCTTGATCTGGCATCCGCCCGCAAACTGGGGCTGGACAGCAGCGGCAATGCTGCGCGTGGCATTGGATCGGTGCCTTCGCCATCGAACTGGAACATTGAACTGACATCTGGGGACCAATCTCGCGAAGATCTGATCCGGGGCATGGGCACGGGCCTGTTGGTGACGTCGATGATTGGATCAACGATCAACCCCAACACCGGCGACTACTCGCGCGGTGCATCAGGGTTTTGGGTGGAAAACGGCGAAATCGCCTACCCAGTGAATGAATGTACAATCGCAGGTAATCTGCGTGATATGCTGATGCGCATAATTCCAGCAAATGATGCCCGCAGCTACCTGTCACGTGTGGTACCGTCACTTCTGATCGAGGGTATGACCCTTGCCGGCAACTGATCTTTCACTGTTAGTTGACGCCGCTCAACGGGCCGGTCAGATCGCAACACAGTTCACCGGACCCGAGGCTAAACGTTGGGACAAACCCGACGGAGCTGGACCGGTAACGGAAGCGGATCTGGCAGTGAATAGCATGCTCGAAGATATGTTGCCCAGCGCACGCGCCGACTATGGATGGCTTTCAGAGGAAAGCGAAGACAGCGACACCCGTCTCTCTTGCGACAGCGTGTTTATCATCGACCCGATCGATGGCACCCGCAGCTTTGCCGAAGGTGGGCAAACCTGGGCACATTCTCTTGCGGTGGCAGACAAAGGTGAGGTCACAGCGGCCGTAATCTACTTACCTCAGCGTGAACTGCTATATTGCGCTGCCAGGGGCATGGGGGCCACGTGTAACGGCACGCCAATCTATGTCGCGGATTTAGCCGATCTTGATCAAGCTAATGTACTGGCGGCCCGCCCCAATCTGGATGGCCGTCATTGGCGCACCGGCACAGCGCCGATGTTCAAACGAAGCCTGCGCCCATCGCTAGCTTATCGTATGGCACAGGTGGCTGATGGTCATTTTGACGCGATGCTGACCCTGCGGCCCAGTTGGGAATGGGACATTGCGGCAGGCGACTTGATCCTGCGTGAAGCTGGCGGAATATGTTCGGATCGAACAGGGAAACCGCTAAAATTTAACAATCCACAGCCGCTTCTGAGTGGTGTCGTGGCGGCCAATCATGCACTGCATGAAGCAATGATTTCAGCACTTGATCCGACCAGTTCCGGTATTTCTGCTCGTTAGAATGAAATCAGCTCGCGGCGAAGTCCGTCGCTTGACCTGCTTTGTCAAAGGCGTAGGTTGCCGCTGATCCGAAAATTGAACGACACTGGAGACACTGCGAAGATGTCCTGTTCCATAACCCACTCCTTCCGTTTTCACGGCACTTCGCACGAAGCGATCTCTCCTCGGGAGTTGGGCTGATCCTCATGAGCCGCGCCCAACGCCCTACTGCGGCCACACGGGCCATGTCTTGGCACAAATCTTTTACCGCTGGTGGCATACCCCTTCCCCAACGCGCACCCGGCGAGTTGATCTGGGCCCACGCCACCAGCGATGAACGATACCTTGCGCTATGTGATCTAGGACATCGCCTAAAGTTGATGCGCCCTGACCTGTCAATCCTGATCACCAGAGAGCCAGAGCTATGCACCCTGCCAATCCCTGAAGACTCTCATCTAATCGTTGGAGAATTACCTACCGAGCACATCGCCGAAATCCGCAACTTTCTTGACCACTGGCAACCGGATATTTGTCTATGGGCAGGTGGAGAACTGCGCCCAGGGCTGATACGAAACTGTTGTGACCGTGGTATCAATGCACTTTTGATCGACATTGAAGCCCACGAGCTCCCCGCTCGTAGAAGCCGCTGGCTACCAGACAAGAGCCGAAAACTATTAGATAATTTCTCAGCTATCCTCACTCCTTCAACTGCCGCATTTACCAAGTTGCGTCGTGCAGGCATTGCTACAGAAAAAATTACTACAACCACGCGCCTTCGTATTTCTGCCACCCCGCCAGGATATCACGAGGACGAATTGAGCCGTGTACAAGACAGTTTGGGAAGCCGTCAGGTCTGGCTGTCAGCACATACTCGCATCGACGAGATTCCCACCATCCTTGGCGCCCATCGCAACGCACTGCGGCTGCTGCATCGGCTAGTGTTGGTCCTGTCGGTCGAGCGTTTTTCGGATTTGGATGCGGCGCGCGATGAACTGAGAGAATTTGGGCTGCGTTGCACGGATTGGGACGCGGGTGAAGAAGTAGACGACAATACGCAGGTTCTATTGACCTGTGACGAAGATCTGGGACTGTGGTACCGGGTTGCCCCACTTAGCCTACTGGCAGGAACCTTGAACGCCAAAGCGAACGGGCATAACCCGCTGGATGCCGCTGCACTGGGATCAGCCATTTTGCATGGGCCAGGTATAGGTGGGCATGACCCTCTGTATCAGCGCCTGACCGAAGCCGGGGCTGCACATATGATACACAACTCAGACGAGCTAGCTGTGCAGGTCATCCAGCTTTCGGCCCCAGACAAAGCTGCAGAAATGGCTCTGGCTGGATGGCAAGTCGTAACTGAAAGTGCTGAATTGACCGATCAGCTATTGGACAGAGTTCAGGACATTCTGGATCTGCGCGAGTCACAAAATGCGGCCTCCTGAATTCTGGAACAAACCCCCTCAGGCCTTTGACCTGCGAGCAGCTCTGCTTGCCCCTTTGGGTTGGCTGTATAGCCGCGCAACTGCGCGTCGGATTGCATCTGGGTCACCGGTTGATCCCGGCATCCCTGTGATATGCGTGGGCAACCTGAATGCCGGGGGCACCGGAAAAACACCAACAGTGATCTGGCTTCTCGAAGCCTTACGGAACATGGGCCACCTTCCGCATGTGGTTAGCAGGGGTTATGGGGGATCACTTAAGGACGTGACGGAGGTTGATCCCAGACGACACCGAGCTGCAGATACCGGAGACGAACCACTATTGTTGGCCGCCTTTGCCAGCGTCTGGGTTGCCCGTGACCGGGCGGCGGGCTGTAGTGCAGCTGCTGAGGCTGGCGCGACAGTTATTGTTCTGGACGATGGATTTCAAAATCCAGCCGTGACCAAAGACCTGTCTTTGATTGTGGTCGACGCGCAACGCGGCTTTGGCAATGGGCGCTGCCTGCCCGCCGGACCGCTGCGTGAAACCGTGGCCACAGGCCTCAAACGTGCGGATATAGTGTTGTCACTTGGTTCGGATACAGCTCAGGCCAGCTTTAATGCCCAATGGGGGATGCAGTTACATGGGCTACCTCATTTCACTGGTGCCTTGCAGCCCCTAGAAACCGGGATGCCCTGGAAAGGGACCCGCGTTATGGCCTTTGCCGGTATCGGGTATCCTCAAAAATTCTTCGACACTCTACAGGCACTAGGCGCTGACATTCTTAGAAGTGAAGCACTAGAGGATCACCAGTCCCTGACCCCTGCCTTAATGACCCGCTTAGAGGCCGAAGCCAAACTATTGGGCGCACAGTTGGTCACCACTGAAAAAGACTCCGTGCGATTGCCTGCAAGCTTTCGCTCCAAGGTGATCACCCTGCCCGTACGGTTACAAATTAATCGGGATGCGGCTCTGCGCGAAATATTAGAAACCGCTGCACCACCGCCATCCAGCGGCTAAGCTAAAGTGTCAGCTTATTAAATTCGGTTTGTGTTTGTCATGCGCCCGCCTCAGTCAGCGGGCGCATAAACGTTAACCTTCCAGTTCAGCGTCGATCAACGCCTTGAAGGAATCATAGGCTTGGTTTGAAATTGCTTTTCCGTTCAAAATGAACGACGGGGTGGATTCGATGCCATCTTTTTCAGCATTTTCCTGATACCAACTCACCAGCGTCTGCGCCTTGGCACCATCTTGCAGGCAGGCCTCTAGCTGTTCGTTTTCAATGCCGGCCAAGCGACCAATCTTACGCAGCTCATCAACAATTTCAGACGCACCACCGGCACGTGACCAATCAGACTGCCCCTTGTAGATCAAATCAGAAATGCCAAAGAATTTTTCGGGACCGGCACAGCGTGCAATCATCGACGCCCACAACCCGTAGCGATCAAAATAGACTTCGCGATAGATGAATTTGACTTTACCGGTATCGATATAGTCCGCTTTGAGTTGCTTATACGGGCCAGCATGAAAATTGGCACAATGCGGGCAAGTGTAAGACGCATACTCGATCAAAGTAACGGGTGCATCTTCGGCTCCCATCACCATTTCGGTAATGGTCGAGGTATCAACCTCAGCCGCCTCTTGTGCAGTGGCCGCACCGACAAACGGATTGGCAGGTAAGCTGCCGGTCGCGCTCGGCCCCATTAGGGCATAGCCTCCCGCAACAACTGCAACCGCAGCAACAACACCAAACATTACACGGGCCATTAAGTCCCCTTTCCATGAGTTTTTTGTTTGCTCAACACATTGCGTCCAAGCCGTTCTAGAGCTTGGCGCAAATCGTCATTATCAACCCCAGTCGCTACCTTGGCGGCCTCAGCCACATCTTGCGAATCGGGTTTGGGTTTATCCTGCACCTTGGGTGCATACTGAAATTGCGCCTGACCGCCCGCAAAGCCGGTGGGCGCAGTTTGGGTAATCCGCACTTTGGAAATGGCGTTATACCCATAGACCGCGTTCACCTTTTCACGCAGCCGCTCTTTTTGCATCTCCAGCATGGGGGCCTGAGCCCCAGTGGTCAGCACCGTCAGGGTGGCACCAAAACCGCCGCGCCCATAGCCAACATTTACCGGGCGGGCGATAGAGGCTATGTCCTCACCGGCAATATCTGCCCAGTGGGTCAACAGACGCGACACCGCAAAACCGCGGCTTTCGCCAGCTTTGCGGATCTGCTCGTTGAGCAGCGATGCGGTGCGTTTGAAACCGCGCGTTGAAGACCGTCTAAATGCCATGACCATGGTTTTGCGTGACTGTTGGGCCTATTGTAAAGACCGCAGAAGCGGGAACCAGTGAAACCGCACTACAAGGGGTAAAGAATGCGTGACCTAAAGGATGATCCATTGGGGCTGAGTGATCACATTCTCACTTGGTACGACAACCATGCCCGAGCCCTGCCCTGGCGGATCAGTCCGAAGGATCGTGCCCTTGGAATACAGCCCGACCCTTACCGAATCTGGCTGTCTGAGGTCATGTTGCAGCAAACCACTGTGGCTGCGGTAAAAGACTACTTTCACCGTTTCACCCAGCGCTGGCCAACCGTGCAAAAGTTAGCCGCAGCAGAAGATGGCGACGTTATGGGGGAATGGGCCGGGCTGGGCTACTATGCTCGCGCCCGAAACCTGTTGAAATGCGCTCGTGTGGTTACAGATGAATACGCCGGTGTATTTCCAACGACCCATGATAGCTTGCTGAAGCTGCCGGGCATCGGCCCCTACACCGCCGCCGCGATATCCTCGATCGCCTATGACCTACCGGAGACTGTTTTGGATGGGAACGTCGAACGTGTCATGGCCCGGCTGTACAACATTGATGCACCGTTGCCGGGGTCCAAACCTCAGTTAAAGACACTGGCTGCGGCATTGACCCCGAACCGCCGCCCCGGCGATTATGCGCAGGCGGTAATGGATCTGGGCGCAACCATCTGCTCTCCGAAGTCACCCGCCTGTGGCATCTGTCCGTGGCGCGATCCTTGTCTGGCCCGCACCGCAGGCACCGCACAATCGTTACCCCAAAAGACCCCGAAGAAACCCAAACCAACCCGGCGAGGCCATGTCTATCTGGCCCGAGCAAGTAACGGCGACTGGCTGTTAGAGAGGCGTCCGGACAAGGGGCTATTGGGCGGTATGCTTGGCTGGCCTGGATCTGAGTGGTCCGAAGACCCCGCGCCGAACCCTCCGTTTGCATCGGACTGGCGGGACCTTGGGGGAGAAGTGCGCCACACATTCACCCATTTCCACCTGATATTGCAGGTCCTGGTAACGGAGCTACCGACACAATACCCTCCAACCGAAAGGCATCTTCGCGTTGCCGCCGATGACTTTCGTCCCTCGGATCTGCCCACAGTCATGCGCAAGGCCTTTGATCTGTGGCATAGCCAGTAACCCCCTTGGGTTGCTTCTCAATCCAGCGTAGGATCTCCCGATCCCACACTGACACACCCGGAGTTGCCCGATGACTACCTCGAACACCCTTGCCCGCTGGCAAAGCGCGCTGCCGTTCTGGATGTCATTTGCGCTGCTCCCCCTCGTCTGGATCGGAGCGGTTTATGGCGGTTGGACCGTGTTTTTGGCCCCACTGGTGACGTGGTATCTGTTCGCCGCTCTGGATGGCGTTTTTGGCCTAAACCTAGACAATGCAGATCCATTAACATCTGAAGATGAACTGGTTTGGTACACCGCCCTGACGTCGGTTTGGGTACCTTTGCAATTTGTGACCCTCTACGGATTGATCTGGTACGTCACCCGCGCCAGCCATTTGACCGGATTGGAAAAATTCGGGGTGTTTTTTGGAATGGGCGTCCTCACCGGCACAGTCGGTATTAACTACAGCCACGAGTTGATGCACCAAAAAAACAGGGTCGAGCGCTGGTTGGCGGACATTCTGCTGTCGATGGTGCTCTACTCACATTTCCGCTCTGAACACCTGCTGGTGCATCATCGGTTTGTCGGCACACCGCGCGATCCGGTAACTGCACGTTATAATGAAGGCTTTCTCCGGTTTTACCCAAGGGTGCTAAAGCAAAGCTGGCACTCATCTTTTCGTGCCGAGCAGGAAATGTTGGCCCGAAAAGACCTACCATGGAGCGATCTGTCTAACCCATTTTTTCGCTATTGGGGGCTTCAGGCCGTGATGCTCCTACTGGCGATGTTGTTAGGCGGTTGGGGCGGGCTAGTCCTGTTTCTGGTGCAAGCCGGAGTGGCCATCTGGCAATTAGAGCTGGTGAATTATGTCGAACATTATGGATTGACCCGTAAACATCTGGGTGACGGCAAGTACGAACATGTGCAACCGCGCCATTCATGGAATGCGTCTCAAAAGGCGTCGAACTGGTTGCTCATCAACCTGCAACGGCATTCAGATCACCATTACAAACCTAACCGCCGCTTTCCCTTGCTGCAGCACCATGCCGAAGGAGACGCGCCTCAGCTGCCTTATGGATATCCTGTAATGACTGTGGCAGCGATGATCCCACCGTTGTGGCGCCGTGTCATGAACCCACGAGTGCGCGGTTGGCGCCAAAAATACTATCCTGAAATCACAAATTGGGCCTCTTACAACAAGTCAAGCAACCCGATGCCAAAATAGATCCCGAACACATCAATCTAAATCCTATTTGCTTGTACACAGCCCACACTTCCGACGCTCGCAGCAATTTTAAATTTGCAGCCTCTGCTGCTCACCAAGCGTTGGGCCTGAGCCATTTGGCTTTGCAATCCTAGGCCGCATTTGACAACAGCTTACTAAAAGAGATCCTGGCATGTCGCACACACAGAGTGGGACATGTTGAGGGATGTTTTAGATCTCGGGGAAATAAAGCCCGCCATCCCGGTTCCCGTAAGGAGGATACAGAAACCGGGTTGGCGGTGGCCATATTCTGGACAACCTTTCTTGACGGTACCAAACGTCAAAGCGGTAATCCGGCCTTTCTTTGCCTGTGTCTTCTACTGCCACCCAATCGAAGTCCATCCAAACTTAGGTAACATTTTTATCCACTTCCGCTTAGAATGTGGTCTTTATTCACCGGGCCAAAACAGGCGCTTAACGTGACCCTGAACACCAATTGACTTGCTTGCGCCCTTCACTGGTTAACAACACAATTCTTACAACCCAGCGTTTCAATTTAGTTACCATAAGCGCCCCTAAGGGGCGATTTACGCACAAACCCTTAGTTCAATTGGCTATTAAAATTACAGAAAAATCAAAACCACCTTAAAGGCGAAAGGATTACATCCAAAAGGGGGCCATATTCAACGTAGCGTCCAGAGCGTCATTGTCTGATCCAACCCTCTGACCTCTTGATCGGAGTGCTTCACCAAACCATCAAACAGGCTAACCTCAACCTCTTCGGCCTCGACCTGAAAGCGGAGCTGCTCGCTGATCACTATATTCGCATTTAGCGCTCGGGTCATCTCTTCCAGCCTTGCAGCCACATTCACGGCAGTACCAATCACCGCGTATTCCAACCGGTTGGCACCGATATCGCCCAGAACCGTTTCACCGTAATGAATACCGATGCCTACATGAATTTCTTTATCCCCCTTGCGGCGGCGCTCCAGGTTCCACTGTTCCAGAACCTCAATCATATCTCTGGCACAGGCCAATGCATTGGTGGCATCTTGTGGACCTGCCATTGGTGTTCCAAATGTAGCCATCAGGCCATCACCGAGATATTTATCCAAGGTGCCGTGATGACGGAACACCTCTCGTTCCATCCGTCCATGAAACCCGCGCAACAGTTCAATCACCTCTAAAGCATCGAGTTTGGCCGCCAAACGGGTAAACCCAACGATATCGATAAACAGGACCGCCACATCCTGCTTTCGAACCTGCTTCAGCGGGTCATCATTCTGCGAAAGCTGGTCCACCACATTGGGCGAGAAGTACCGGGAAAGATTTGCTCGTTCGCGCGATAGGCTGGCGTTGTTCATCAGCAGCGCGTTGAACCGGCGTACGGAAAACCCAAGAGTCACCGCAACGATAACAAAAACAACCACTTCTTGAATTCGAAGGTGGAACATAAAGCTATTAGGGTCCATGAACTTGCTCAAAACTTCATTATCACCAAACAGCTCAACCGCTCGTTGACGCAGGTCTTCATCCACAGATGACACCCACCAAGCAATCAACAACGCGGCTGACCACATTCCTGCCGACCAGGTCCCAATGGCGATGACAGTCCGCCATGAATATGCAAGCGTTCCAGCTGCCAAAATCACATAAAAATAGATGAAATTGTCAAAGCGATATTGCAATGCCAACGGATAGTCATGTGGGTCAAAAGGGTTGGGAACCACCATGGTCACGGTCATAAGAAACAAGTCGAGAAAGATAAGGAACAATTCAGACTTGGATTGACCAACGCGCCCCGTCCGCCGGATCATCCAGCCGTTGGCACAAAGAAGTATTAGAATAACGTGGTAATACAGTACATGCCAATTGGGGTTCAAAAACACTAGCATGACGCCGATGACCGGCATGGCGATCCATCGCGCCCGCACGGCCAGCTCTAGTCCTTGCTGCTTGTGTGCCTCCAGTGCAGCCTCGGCATAGGCGTTGTCGGCAACTGTGTCAGCGAGGTCAACATGTCGCTCAGGTCGTTCAATTGCCTGCGTTGCAAAGGTAGTATCGGTCATATCTATTCCTCTGGGACGACGCCAAGATAAGTACCCATAGATCAAATTGAACCCCAAGATCCAACAATTAGAATCAAAAGACCCCGCCTGATAGGCGGGGTAAGGTGTGGTGCCACGCGACAAGTCGCGAGCACCGGCGGTGTTCCAGTATTTTTGGTATGTTGTGAGGCTAGGCCTGCATCTCGGCGCGGATCTGCTGGCGCAGCACGTCAATCGGCACTGTCTTACCGTCGCGCTTAAAGCACCAATAGGTCCAGCCGTTGCACGACGGTGCATTTTCCAGCTTGGCGCCAACCTGATGGATTGAGCCTTTGACGTCGTCGCCAACCAGAGTGCCATCAGCGCGCACTTTGGCCTTATGACGACCATTCATGCTCAGCAACTGTTCGCCTGGCCGCAGCATGCCACGTTCGACCAATTGGCCAAAAGGCACCCGCGGTTCGGCACGCTTAGATGTGGAAACCTGCAGCGCCTCTCGGTCGAACTTTCGCACTGATGCGATGCGTTTTTCGGCAACTTCGCGGTACTCTTGCTCTCGTTCAATGCCAATAAATTCGCGGCCCAGCATCTTGGCGACTGCACCTGTGGTGCCTGTGCCAAAGAATGGATCCAATACAACATCGCCAGGATTGGTTGAACCAACCATGATGCGGTGCAGCAGGCTTTCGGGTTTCTGTGTTGGATGAGCTTTCTCGCCAGCTTCGTTTTTCAGACGCTCGTGCCCGGTGCAGATTGGCAAAACCCAATCGCTGCGCATCTGAATACCTTCGTTCAGCGCCTTCAGCGCCTCATAATTGAAGGTGTATTTTCCGCCTTCGGCCTTGGACGCCCAGATCATTGTTTCATGTGCGTTGGTGAAACGTTTACCGCGGAAATTGGGCATTGGGTTCGACTTGCGCCAAACCACATCGTTCAGGATCCAATAGCCTTGATCCTGCAGGGCAGAGCCAACGCGGAAAATGTTGTGATACGAGCCAATGACCCAGATCGCGCCATTGGGTTTCAACAAGCGGCGGGCGGCCTTCAGCCATTCCTTGGTAAATTTATCATAGGCGGCAAAGCTGGAAAACTGGTCCCAATGGTCGTCAACAGCATCGACCTGGCTGTTGTCAGGACGGTGCAGCTGACCCTTCAGCTGCAGGTTATATGGCGGGTCTGCAAAAATCAGATCGACTGACTCTGCAGGGAGACTGTTCATCACATCGATGCAGTCACCACCAAGAATCGTGTTTAGAGGGAGCGCGGCTGCGCTCTTTACCATTGTTTTGTTCATGTCTCTGCCTCGATACCACGGCGCATTTTTGCGCTCATTAGGTTGTCCACAGGATGAGTCATCCGGGATTCGAGGTCAATTTCTTTTTTAAAACAAATACCTGCGGTTCAATCTTGATACAACATCTTGTGTATCGGCTTGAACGAACGCCTATGATGTTGTGTCACCCCCAGATCGACCAAGGCTTCTCTGTGTTGCTTTGAGGGGTAACCCGCGTTCTTTTCCCACCCATATCCCGGATACTGTTGCGCCAAATCCACCATCAATCGATCCCGGCACTGCTTTGCCACGATTGATGCCGCTGCAATTGATAGTGACTTTCCGTCACCCTTGATCACCGCTTCACATGGAATTGTCAGTCCTCTGGGGATCAGATTGCCATCGATCAGCAGGTAGTCGGGCGCAGGATCTAGCATCGCCACCGCACGTTCCATCGCCAGATGGGAGGCACGCAGGATGTTTATCTCGTCGATCTCCTCTACTGAGGCATGAGCAATCGCCACTTCAGCAGTATCGAAGATCCCCTGCTCTACCGCATCCCGCTTTTTTACGCTTAGCTTCTTAGAATCGTTCAGGCCTGAGGGGATGTTTTCAGGATCAAGGATCACCGCTGCCGCAGTGACTGGCCCCGCAAGTGGCCCGCGCCCCACCTCGTCAACTCCGGCAATTCGCACACGCCCGCGCTGAAGCGCGGCACTTTCAAAACTGTAATCTGGCTGTTCCATACTCTTGTCAGACCCAATTTCCTGCGTCCTTTCAAGAGCTAATTTTCACGCAGAAAAGAGGGCAAGATGCCCCCTCCTCCGACTGCTCAATTTTGTTTCTGGGAGTATCAGCGACGAACGATGCGATATCCTTTTTGACGCAAGCAATGTGGTCTGTACGCGTTTTTATGGCGGCGGCCGTTCCAGAACGTCACCCGGCAATGCTGCGGCAGTGCTTTTGAATGGTGGTAATTTTTGCGCAAACATTTTTGCCCCATCAAGTTCCGACCATCTTTGTAGGCTGGGAAGAACCGCAGGCAATGGGCTGGCAAGTCGTAGCGCGACACCCGTGGCGGTAAAGGCCGGGGTTTTGGGTAAACCGGTTCTGGGTCAACAATTGTTCTGGTTACCGTTCTGTTGCGCTTGCGGTCCTTGTTGATCGCAACGCCTATGATCCCCAACACGGCCAGGCCAGTAAGAATTTTGGCGACATTTTCGTCTGCGCGGGCTGGTGCGGCAGAGAACCCGGTGATTGCAATTGAGGTGGCAAGAACAAAGGCAATGAACTTACGATGCAGGTTGATCTGTTTGGCGGGTTGCATGGTGTGACCTTTCCATTCTGGGTGCGGTAGTCGGCACTTGGCCGGTATGCCTCAAACTGGTCCAACCCCGTCCAGACAGGCAATAACACTCCACTGTTATCGAATATCAGCGCCTTTAACGGCTTGTGGTTATTGAATATCACCCCACCATTGCGCAGGATGTGCCTTATGAAACATCTGGCTCTCAAACCCGCTCTGATTGCTGCTTTGCTAGCGCTTGCCGCGCCCGCACAGGCAGCGGAATGCTATGCCGATTACAAGGCTAAACAGGACAGTCCCTTGCGACTACACTATGGTGTAATTCAGCTGTCTGGGGCTTGCAAAAAAGGTGCTGCTAAGGCCGAGATTAGTGGCCGCATTGAATCACAAGGCTGGACCTTATTAAATGTTCTGTCCGTTTTCGGACCTGAGGGATTGCAGCAAAGGAGAGCAGATGCCGGATCCTACTACCTCCGTTTCTGAGGCCCGCAGCGCCGGCAGCCGGGTAATCACATTGGGCATTGTAGCAATTGTTGGCCTGCTGGTGGCGGCTGGTACGCTCCTGTTGCTGACGCTACCAGATGCCAATGCGTTCAACGCACGGGTTGAACAATTGTTTATTGAAAACGATCTGACCACCCAAGCTGAAATCAAACTGCTCGAAATCCTGGCCCAATCCGGAACCTCATTTGCAGATACACTCAGCAGCTATCGTATGGTGATTTTTGTCCTGCTGGTCTTTGCCACCGCAATGATGGTTGCTGCTTTGGTCGTGCTGGCCATGTTAATGATGCTGAACCGACGCATGGCACAAATTGAACGATCCGGCATTCAGGTGACCGAGCTGCTGATCAGCCGCGAAGAAAACACTGTTTATCTGAACAATATGGGGTTTCGCCTGACACCAGCGGCGATGGAAACTCTATCAGTCCTGGCCGAAGCACGGCTGGATGGCGACGTAATGTCAGGCGCGGAAATTGAGGGGGTCATTTCAGGTCGCGACGCGACCGATTGCGAAGAAGCCGCAGGCGCCACCCGCATCAAACGCTTACGTGACACATTGGGCAACCAAATGATCAGCGAACTATTAGTCAAAAACATCGCCAAACGCGGTTATGTGCTGGCAATCAGCAAAGATGTGATCCGAATGATGTAAGAAACTGTCATCAGGGTTGAATATCAAAGCGTAGCAAATCAGGGTATCTTGCGGAAAGAAACGCTGCCAGAAACTCTGATGTTCACATGGCTTCAATATCGGGTGCAGGCTCTGGAAATCGCTGTACTGCACCCCACATATAGGCCAATCCAGACAAGCTGATGACCGAACACGGAAGGACCCGGCCAATGAATGTGCATGTAAAGCCGGAACATGATGGCTATGGGATCCTGATCGAGGCGCTTACTGGGACAGTAACGCTGCGCCACAACGGGATGTTACTTGCGAGCAGTGATCGCGCCAAGGTGATGTATGAAACTCGCCTAAAGCCAACAATTTACTTCCCACCAGAAGATGTCAGCGCTGATTTATCCAAACGCACTGAATTGCAAACCTTTTGCCCGTTCAAGGGTACCGCGATTTACCGCGACCTGTTGCTACCGGACACTTGCATCAAGAACGCCACTTGGGCTTATGATAGTGCGCTGCCCGAAGCGGCTGGAATTAAGGGCCATATTGGTTTCATGCCCAATGCCTATACTGACTTGGATCTGGGGGACAATGAATTCCTGGAGCGGAACGATGGCAATATTTCGGGACCAGTAATTGATTGGCTGTTGCGCGAGGCTGCTTATCTTCCAACACCGGAAGAGTTCACTGCAGCGCTGGCCGTCAAACTGCGGGAACAGGGCGTGTTCCTCTCCCGAATGGCAGTAATGGTCTGGTCGCTACACCCCATGATCGCAGGCAAGAATTTTGTGTGGAAAAAGGACAGCGGCGAGGTCAACACCTTTGCACCCACCTATGAAATTCACGACCACCCTGCTTATCAAAACAGCCCCTTGCGGCACGTATCCAACGGGATGGGCGGGGTACGACACAGGATTGGGGGCGACCACCCAACTGATGCCTTCCCCATCCTTGAGGATCTGCGCAAGGAAGGTGCGACCGACTATGTGGCCATGCCACTGCGTTTTTCAGATGGGCGCATCAACGTGATGACCCTGACCAGCGACCACCCCACCGGGTTCTCCACCGCAAACCTTGGGCTGATCTTTGAATGTTCGGCAGTGATTAGCCGCTACTACGAAGTTTTCATGCAGCGCGAGAATGCGCAGTCACTGTTGGAAACCTACGTTGGTAAACGCTCCGGTGCACGAGTGCTGGGCGGTGAAATTCACCGGGGCGACGGTGACGAAATTGACGCCGCTATCATGTTCTGCGACCTGCGCGGATCCACCCGACTGGAAGAAGATCTCGGCCGGGTGGCCTATATCAAACTGCTGAACCAGTTTTTTGAGACCACATCAACCATCATCCATGACCATGGCGGCGAAGTGTTGAAATTTATCGGTGACGCGGTTTTAGCGGTGTTTCCCGCCGGCGAAAACCCACACGAAGCACGTGAACAGGCGCTCAATTCAGCTCGATCCATCGTCAGCACACTTGAAGAACTGGCCAAAGAAGAAGGTGGCCACCGTTGTGAATGCGCAATTGGCATTGCTTATGGTGGCGTTACCTATGGCAACGTCGGTTCGCGCGAGCGTCTGGATTTCACGGTCATTGGACAAGCCGCCAATATCGCGGCACGGCTGGGGGACTTTGGAAAATCGCTGGGCCATCCGATTGTGGTCAGCGGCGACATTGTGAATGATGCGGTCAAGTCCAAGCAACTGGGTGCAGTAAGCCTGCACAATGTCTCGCAACCGGTCGAAAGCTTCGCCATCCTGACCAGCTGATCAGATAGTCACCACCTCGATCTCATGTTGTGCCAAATACTGGGCAATGTCATCTGGCGGTGTGGCATCAGAGTAGAAAACATCCATGTCGCCCGAGCAGTCCAATGCAACGGGCGCACGTTTGCCGTATTTCTCGCTGTCAGCCACAATGATCTTGATCTGGGCATTCGCCGCAGCAGCGCGGGCGATATTGGCCTCTTCTAGATCGTGCAGCATAAACCCCAGACCTGCGTTCACCGCACCAGCGGAAAACACTGCAAATTGCACGTTAAGCCGCCCGATCATCTCCAGCGCTTCGGTACCAAATGCCCCACCATCATGTGACCGCAGTTCTCCGCCTGCCATAAACACGCGGTTGTTGTTTCGTGTCGCTAGAGCCTGCGCCACAAAGGCGGAGTTGGTAACAACATACAAGTTGCTGTGCTGCTTCAACGCCAGCGCAACGTAGGCCGTGGTGGAGCCGATATCCAAAAACACGGAATCGCCATCACTGATGGTTGCGGCCACCGCCGTTGCAAGCCTCGTTTTAACTGCGGCATTTGTATCCATGCGACTGTGGAATGGCGGTTCCGTCACATCTTCGACCAGATGCACGCCCCCATGTACTTTGCGAACAAGTGCTTTGTCTTCAAGCGTGCGGATATTGCGACGAATGGTTTCTAGAGTCACACCCAACTGGCCGGCCAAAAAACTGACACGACACGAACCGCCCACCAGGCGAATCTCTCGCAGGATTTCCTCCTCCCGCTGATTGGTGGTTTGTCCACTTGACTGCATATGGTCTCTCGCTGAATTCACGCCGACATTAGGATGCCTTACGCAACACTTAGCTTATGTTCCTTCTCTGCACATCTGAAAAATGTCTTTTTTAGCTTATATGTGGCTTTATGTGGTTTTTTCTTGACCCAACCAAAACCGCACCGCATGCTAGAGCCATAATGAATGCCACCCTTTGTTGCAGAGGTTTCAGCATAATTACGCCAGACCACATAACCCGCATTCACAGCCTACCCTGCTGGCACGGCACGCTTACAGTGGATCCGCTGGACGGTGGCATCACCAACGTCAATTACCGAGTTACGGATGACACCGGCACCTATGTAGTACGGCTGGGCGCGGACATTCCTGAACACCATCTGATGCGATTCAACGAATTGGCCGCTAGCCGCGCCGCGCATGCCACAGGGGTAGCACCAGCCGTTGTCTACTCTCAGCCAGCCCTGACCGTGTTGCAGTTCATTCATAGTCAAACGCTCAGCCCTGCGGATGTGGCCCGTCCCGACATGCTCCCCCGCGTATTGGAACTGGTGAAACGTTTCCATCATGAGGCACCAAAGCACCTGCGCGGTCCTGCGTTAATCTTCTGGGTGTTCCACGTAATCCGCGATTATGGCTCTACCTTGGATGAGCGAGACAGCGCCCATGGTGCTCTGGTGCAAGAACTTGTGGATATTGGCGATGCGCTCGAACGGGCTGCTGGGCCTTTTGACATGGTGATGGGGCATAACGATCTATTGGCGGCCAACCTTCTGGATGATGGCACCCGGCTATGGCTGATCGACTTTGACTATGCCGGATTCAACACTCCACTTTTCGATCTGGGCGGATTGGCCAGCAACAACGGTCTGAGTAAAACGCAGGAACTGACCATGCTGGAGAGCTATTTCGAGTGTCCAGTCACCGATGATCTTATTTACCGTTATGAGGCGATGAAATGTGCCTCGCTGCTGCGCGAAACCATGTGGAGCATGGTCTCAGAACTCACCTCATCTCTCGACTTTGACTATGCCGCCTATACCGCGGAAAACCTCGCCCGCTTTCGTGCGGCGCATTCCGATTTCCAGAACATCTAAGGCCACACTATGACCGAATTCCCAACCAGCGCAAAAACCATCGTGATTGGCGGCGGCATCATCGGCTGTTCGACAGCTTATCACCTCGCCAAATTGGGCGTTGAATGTGTGTTACTTGAGCGGAAAAAGCTGACCTCGGGCACCACGTTTCACGCCGCCGGACTGGTCGGGCAACTGCGCAGCAACGCCAATATCACCCAGCTGCTGGGCTATTCGGTTGATCTGTATAACTCAATCGAACAGGAAACTGGGCTGGGCACCGGGTGGAAAATGAACGGTGGGCTACGGCTGGCCTGTAACCAAGATCGCTGGACCGAGGTAAAACGACAGGCCACCACTGCCCACAGCTTTGGCCTGGAAATGCAGCTACTCACGCCGCAAGAGGCACTGGACCTGTGGCCGTTGATGAATATCGACGATGTCATTGGTGCCGCATTTATGCCCACCGATGGCCAGGCCAATCCGTCTGATATCACCCAAGCTTTGGCCAAAGGGGCCCGGATGGCTGGCGCACAGATATATGAAGATACAAAGGTCATAGATCTTGAGATTAAGGAAGGAAAAATTTGCGCTGTGATCACTGAGCAGGGCCGGATTGAATGTGAAAAAGTGATCTGTTGCGCCGGACAATGGACTCGCAATTTCGCCGCTCGCTTTGGAGTCAACGTTCCTTTGGTGCCGATGGAACACCAGTATATGGTCACCGAGCCCATTAACGGTGTGCCCGCCAATCTGCCAACCCTACGGGACCCTGACAGGTTGACCTATTACAAGGAGGAGGTCGGGGGATTGGTCATGGGAGGGTATGAGCCCAATCCAATTCCATGGGCCACCAAGGGCATCCCAAGAGGGTTCCACTACTCATTGCTCGACAGCAACTTTGATCATTTTGAACAGTTGGTGGAACTGTCTTTAGGTCGTGTTCCCGCGCTGGAATACGCGGGCATCAAGACCCTGACCAACGGCCCCGAAAGCTTTACTCCTGATGGCAATTTCATCATCGGTGAGGCCCCTGAACTGGCTAACTTTTTTGTCGGCGCTGGTTTCAACGCATTTGGCATCGCCGCAGGTGGCGGCGCTGGCATGGCGCTGGCAGAATGGGTACATAAAGGAGAACCACCGTTCGATTTATGGTCCGCCGACATTCGACGGTTTGGACGCCCACATTTCGACAGCGACTGGATCCGCACCCGCACAATCGAGGCCTACGGCAAACATTACACCATGGACTGGCCGCATGAGGAAAACCGCTCAGGCCGCCCCTGCCGCAAGTCACCTTTGTACGAAATACTTAAGGATCAAGGCGCTTGTTTTGGTGAAAAGCTGGGGTGGGAGCGCCCCAACTGGTTCGCAGATGTCGCGCTAAACGAAACGCCACAGGACCAATACAGTTTTGGCCGTCCAAACTGGTTCAACGCAGTAGGCCGCGAACACCATGCAGCGCGCAACAGCGCCGTACTGTTCGACCAAACATCCTTTGCTAAGTTTGCCCTCAAAGGCCCCGATGCATTAGAGGCCCTTAACTGGATTGCAGCCAATAACGTAGATCGGCCAATTGGAACACTAACCTACACCCAGATGCTGAATGATCGCGGCGGCATCGAATGCGATTTGACCGTTGGCCGAGTGGCTGAAGATGAATTTTACATCGTCACTGGAACCGGATTTGCCACTCATGATTTTGACTGGATAAGACGAAACATTCCCGTCGGTTCAAACTGCCAACTGTTCGACATAACCTCCTCCAATGCGGTGTTGTCGCTGATGGGACCAAGGGCGCGGGATATTCTGACGGCTGTAACCCGCGACGACGTATCAAACGAAGGATTCCAGTTTGGCACCCTGCGCACCATTGGCATCGCTGGTTGTCCTGTTCAGGCCCTTCGCATCACCTATGTCGGAGAGCTAGGCTGGGAACTGCACCTGCCGGTAGAATACGCCACAACCGTCTACACTGCGCTGATGCAGGCTGGACAGTCACACGGGCTGATCAATGCTGGCTACCGTGCGATCGAATCCTTACGTTTGGAAAAGGGTTATCGTGCCTGGGGTGCCGATATCGGACCGGATCACACACCAGTTGAGGCCGGGCTGGGCTGGGCTGTCAAGCTGCGAACCAACATCGACTTCAAAGGTCGCGACGCCATTCAGACGCAAAAGACTCAAGGTGTGAATAAACTGCTTGCCTGCTTTACCTCTGACCCCGACGTAGTGCTGTTGGGCCGCGAAACCATTTTTCGGAATGGGGAACGGGTCGGCTGGCTGTCCAGTGGAGGTTACGGGCATACAGTCGGGAAATCTATTGGCTACGGCTACATTCGTGCAGAGGGCGGTGTCTCTGCTGAATATGTGGCATCTGGGGAATATGAACTGGAAGTGGCGACAAAGAGGGTGCCGTGTAAAGTTCACCTGCAGCCACTCTACGACCCAGCCATGAACAAGGTAAAAACCTGAGCCCCATATGTAAGGGAGGTGTTCGTTCACATTAGCAGTTACCCTAAAAAAGCGCCCGAAGGAATCGTTTCAGTGGGAGAGTTTGGAACCAGCTTTCTTGAAGTGGTTACCAGAAATTAAAGCTCCGAACAGCTGTTCAACCGTGCGATGGAGGTCCTTGTCGAAGGGTGCAGCTCAGCCTCTCCGGAGGCCGATGAACAACAAACCCTTCCCACCCTATATGCGCGAAGGCAAAGGTGCCCGCATTTGGAACGTGTATGGCAGCGGGTTCATCGACTGGCAACTGTCGTTCGGGTGCTTGCCAATGGGGTATGCCCACCCAAAGATCATTGAAATGGTCGAGGAAAAAGTCGCCAGAGGCACCCGTTTTGCCAATACCGGCACCGAGGCCTGTATGACGGGCCTACGCATGGCGCGTGGGATCACCGGGAAGAGCAATGTGCAATATGGGTGTGATCCCGCCAAAACCCGGATACCTGAAACACGCACAAGAACTTTGCCGCGCCTATAACGTATTGTTCTATCTGGATGAGACCGTAACCGGGTTTCGCGTCCCGCCAGGTGGTGCGGCTACGCTGTATGGATTGCAGCCCGACATCGTGACCTATGGCAAAGTTCTGCACTACGGCAGCCACAATGCCCCACGTTTGGGTCTCTACACTGCCAAAACCATGCTTGAAGAGATGAGCCGAGATAGCTTTGCCGGATTCCACAAACTCTCGGTCATTGGTGAGCAGATTGCCAAGCGTTTGAATCAGGTGGCACGCGACTAGGCCAGCCAAACCCAAAGGAGACGGGCTTCCTCCTCTCCTTTATTCACCACAAGATGCTCGACACTGCTGACAAAATAGACAGCATCCCCAACCTTCGTCTTATTGCTGCTTTCTTCTGCGCCGATGAATTCAACTTCTCCTGATAAAACAAAGAAAAACTCTTCACCGCCATGTGATGCCGGCCGTTTTAAGGTTTCAATTTGTTTTGCTGGAAGCATAAATCACTGTCAGATTTGGTTCGAACAGGGATGAGAACCACACTAATGAGCATGAAATTGGCCTTGCACAAGAAAATGCACCCTATCGTCGGAGGCATTTCCGGCCTGTTTTGCACCACCCAACAGCACAACACCACTCAATTTATAGATTGAGAAACCCACAGCTACAGCAAGCAATGTCACATCGAGATAACTGCAGCATAGTAGATTGAAAATAAACATATTTTCAACTCCTGATGTTATCGAACATATCGCACATTTCTCCCTCACTTTTGGAGCGTATTCCTCATCCTGACGGACGGCATGGGCTCAAATATCATATTCCCAAAATTCTTTTATGGATTTTGTATCCATTATCCCTTATCACACATCCAACGCCTACTTCAGGGCCCAACATACATCTCAAAAACCCGCCAGCGCGTTAGCTGACAGAGATCCGACTCCGAAAGGGAAACCTATGTCCAAGATTGTTTTTTCCGGCACCATGCCTGCCCTGATGACACCCTGCAAAGCAGACCGAACCCCTGACTTTGATGCGCTGGTCAAAAAGGGCAAAGAGATGATCGATGCCGGCATGTCGGCGGTTGTCTACTGCGGATCAATGGGGGATTGGCCGCTTCTGACTGATGCCGAGCGTATGGAAGGTGTAGAACGTTTGGTCGATGCTGGCCTGCCAGTGGTTGTTGGCACCGGGGCTATCAATTCCAAGTCGGCCGCGGCTCATGCGGCTCATGCCCAAAAGGTCGGCGCGGCCGGCCTGATGGTCATTCCCCGTGTCTTGTCGCGCGGTTCTTCTGCGACTGCGCAGAAACATCACTTTAAGGCCATTCTTGACGCAGCGCCTGATGTGCCTGCGATCATCTACAACAGCCCGGTCTATGGCTTTGCCACCCGCGCTGATCTGTTCTTTGCCCTGCGCGCTGAGCACAAGAACTTGATTGGGTTCAAAGAATTTGGCGGTAAAGACGACCTGCGTCTGGCGGCGGAGCACATCACCAGCCAGGATGATCAGGTTACACTGATGGTTGGCGTTGACACCGAAGTTTACCATGGCTTTGTCAATTGTGGTGCCACAGGTTCGATCACCGGAATTGGTACTGCGCTGCCCAAAGAAGCCCTGTTGCTTGCAGCCTTGGCGCAAAAGGCTGCCAAGGGGAATGCCGAAGCACGTAAGCGGGCGCTGGAATTGGAAGAAGCCTTTGGCGTGCTGGCCAGCTTTGACGAGGGCACCGATCTGGTCCTGTACTACAAGCATCTTCTCGTACTGAACGGCGAAGAAGAATACACCCTGCATTTCAACGAAACCGACGTGTTGAGCGATGCGCAGCGGAACTACTGTGAGCAGCAGTATACCCTATTCCGCACATGGTTTGCTGATTGGTCCGCTCAGGGCGGAATCATTGCAGAATGCATGTAATCGACAGCCATACCGGGGGTGAGCCCACACGGGTTATCCTTGATGGTGGCCCTGATCTGGGATTGGGGCCGCTGGCCGAACGCGCACACCGCCTGGCCACTGACCATGTGGATTTCTACCAGTCGGTGATACTTGAACCACGCGGCCAGGTGGCCATGGTGGCTGCCATGCTTGTGGAGCCTGAAGACACAAACTGTGTGACAGGTGTCATCTATTTCGATGCGGATGCTGTGTTAGGCATGTGTGGTCATGGCACCATTGGATTGGCTGTCACATTGGCCCACCTCGGAATGATCAAGGTTGGAACGCATAAGATTGAAACCCCAGTGGGCGTGGTTCAGGTTGAACTGTCTGATGCCAATACCGTCACAGTCACCAACATTGAAAGCCGCCGCGTTCAAAAACAAGTTGCAATCCAGGTCGACGGATTGGGTAGCGTCAGGGGTGATCTGGCCTATGGTGGCAATTGGTTCTTTATCGTTGATCGAAGTCCAATTCCCGTAGAACCCAGTAATATCCGAGCGCTGACGGATGCTGCCATCGCCATACGCGACGCCACCATATCCGCAGGTATTTGCGGCGAGGCTGGCGAACCCGTAGACCACGTCATTTTTCAGGACACATCTCCTAAGGAAGGAGTGCATAGCCGTAACTTTGTGCTTTGCCCCGACGATACCTATGATCGTTCACCCTGTGGCACTGGCAGTTCCGCGCGTTTGGCCTGCCTTGCCGCTGATGGGCTGCTTAGCCCCGGAGATGAAATCATCCAGGAAAGCGTGATCGGCAGCCCATATCGCCTGTCGTATCAACCCGGTCCCAATGGCGGGGTCATCCCGACCATCACCGGCCAGGCATTCGTTATGTCCGAAAGCACATTGATTTTCTCAGAGAACGACCCGTTCAAAAACGGCATCTCACTCAGCACGAACACGAAGAGCCCGGATTAACCGGGTCACATTTTCTGTCAGTCCACAAGACAGACCAAAAAGTTTCAACAAGAGGAATGCAAATGAAACTAATCTCTACACTTACCGCGGGTGCGGTTGCTCTCGCCATCGCCAGCCCAGTTACTGCTGCTGAAGTCGAATGGAAAATGACCGCAGCCATCGGCGAAGGGTCTTTCCTGTACCAAAACTTCATGGAGCGTTTCGCCAAGAACGTTGGCATGATCACTCAGGACCGTGTGGAAATTCAGCCCTTTGGTGCCGGTGTTCTTGCGCCAGCCTTTAAGGCGTTTGAAGCTGTTCAGGATGGCATCGTAGAAGCCGGTCACTCAACCCCGTCTTATCTGGTCAACCAGGACCCAACCAACGCCATTTTCGCCAGCTTCCCCGGTGGCATGTCCCCCGAGGCAACAATGCACTGGGTATACGAAGGTGGCGGCGAGAAGATGCTGCAGGATTTCCGCCGCGCCGACATGGGGCTGCACAGCCTTGTTGTTGGCATCGGTACGTCTGAAATCATGGCGCACTCGAACGTGAAAATCCAAACCATCGAAGACCTGAAGGGCGTTAAGTATCGCACATCCGGTGCCTTTGCTGCGGTTCTGCAGGAAGAGTTCGGTGGCGTGCCAACGGTTGTTCCGGGCAACGAAATCTACACGCTGCTGCAGCGTAAAGGTGTTGATGCCATCGAGTGGTCGACCCCAGGTGCGAACATCTCCGAAGGCTTCCACGAAGTCGCGCCATACATGATCATGCCTGGCGTCCACCAGCCGTCGTTCCTATGGGAAGTGTTTGTGAAGCAGGAAACTTGGGACGCGCTTCCAGGCGATCTGCAAAACCTGATCACAGCAGCCGCCAAGCTGAGCACCTATGAAAGCTTCACTCGCTTTGGCGACAGCGACATCAAAGCCATGGCTCAGTTCCGCGACACCAAGGTCGAAGTGGTACTGATGGACCGCGATGCCTCCGAAGGTATCCGTGAAGCTGGCCGCAATTGGGCCCGCGCCAAGGCTGCCTCACTGGCCGAAGGTGGCAACACCCGCATGCAGGAAGTTCTCGACAGCTATCTGGCTTACCAGGCTGATTGGGCTGCCAACTCCAGCTACCTTGTTCGCGACTCCGCCGAATAACTTAACTGACCAAAGATGGCCGGCACACCCGTCGGCCATCTTACGACGGAGACTTTCATGACATTCTTTCGAAACAGCGCCGAGATGCTATCAGCATTTCTTGGGGTTATAGGCAGGCTGACCATTTTCTGTCTGATTGCCGCAATGCTATATGAGGTTGTTGCGCGCTATGCCTTTGGTGCGCCGACCCTTTGGGCGTTTGACATTTCCTATATGTTGAACGGGTCCATCTTCCTGCTGGGGGCCGCCTATTCTCTGCGCGAGGACGCTCATGTGCGTATTGATTTTCTGTCGCAGAAGTTTCCACTGCGGGTGCAGCAACTCTTGAATGGGTTGATCTATCTGCTGGTGATGGCGCCGATCTTTGGCGCGTTTACATGGGTGGCTGGCTCCAAAGCGTATAAGGCCTTTGCCAGTGGCGAAGTCGAAGCCGTCAGCCCATGGGCTCCGTTGGTTTGGCCCTTCTATGCGGTGATTGCGATCGGATTGCTGGCCTTTGCCCTGCAGTTTGTCCTGGAAGCCATCAAATATCTATCCGGCGAAAAGTGTCCTGGCGGCACCGATGCCGAACTGCAAGACTTGGAGTCTTAATCCATGACACCTCTGCTTATGTTTGCAGCACTGTTTGTGCTGGTTTTTGCAGGCATTCCTGTTGCCTTCTCGCTGATCATCATTGCGGTTGGCTTTGGCTACACGGTGTTTGGTGACCTGATCTTTCTTCAGCTTTATGGGCCTTTGCTGCATACGGCGTCGAACTTTGTACTGGCCGCCATTCCGCTGTTCATCTTTATGGGTGCTGTTCTGGAACGGTCTGGCATTGCCAAGCGCCTGTTTTTTGCCCTTCAGCTCTGGCTTGGCGGCGCGCCTGGTGGGTTGGCTCTGTCGACCATCGCCATGTGCGCCATTTTTGCCGCCGCTTCCGGTGTTGTTGGCGCGGTTGAAATCGTTGTTGGCCTGATGGCAATCCCCGCCATGATGAAGGCCAAGTATAAGAACGACCTGATTGCCGGCACTATATGCGCTGGTGGATCGCTGGGCACCATCATTCCACCCTCGGTGATCGTGGTTGTCTATGCATCGATCGCGCAGCTCTCGATCGGCCAGCTGTTTGCCGCCTCGATCCTGCCCGGCCTGCTGATGGTGCTGTTCTTTGTCGGCTATATTCTGTTCCGAAGCGTTCGAAACCCTGCAGACGCACCGCCGCTGCCACCTGAAGAACGCAGTATGCCGCTGCCCGAGAAGCTGAAGATCACCTTCACTGCACTAGTGCCGCCCCTTGCGCTGATTGGCATGGTGCTGGGATCACTTTTGATGGGGGCCGCTTCGGCAACCGAGGCTGCGGCAGTGGGCGCGGCGGGTACGCTGATACTGACCATGCTGTTTCGCGAACTGAACCTGAAACTGCTGATGGATTCGTTGGGTGTGACCCTGCGCATCACCGCTATGATCATGCTGATCGTTGCAGGCGGTACCATGTTCACCAGCATCTTTGCAGTGACGGGCGGTGGCAATCTGGTGCGCGACACCGTGGAGACCATTGGCTATGGCAATGCCGGGATTATCACCTTCTTCCTGCTGGTGGTGTTCTTTGCGGGCTTTGTGCTTGATTGGGTTTCGATTGTTCTGATCTTTATCCCGATCTTTGCCCCCATTGTCCGCAGTGCCGGCATTGATCCGATCTGGTTTGCGATGATGGTTCTAGTGGTGATCCAAACATCCTATCTGACTCCGCCAATGGCCCCTTCAATCTTCTACTTGCGCTCGATTGCCCCTCGCAGCATGACTTACGGACAAATGTATCGTGGCGTGTTGCCCTTTGTCGGTGCGCAAATGCTGGTGTTACTTGTGATCATATTGTTCCCGGCAATTGCAACCTGGCTACCGTCAATACTTGTTGGATTATAGAGGTGTCGATGAAGCGGGATGATATCATTGTAGTTGGTGCCGGCATTGTCGGCACCAGCACAGCCCTAGCGTTACAGGCAAAGGGGTATTCGGTGCGTGTGCTTGACCGCAAAGGCGTGGCCGCCGAGGCCTCTCAGGGTAATGCGGGGGCGTTTGCCTTTACTGATATCATTCCGCTGGCGACGCCGGGGATTATGCGCAAGGCACCAAAGTGGCTGCTGGATCCCATGGGGCCGCTTTCGGTGCCTCTTGCCTATGCTTTGAAAATTGCGCCATGGATGCTGCGGTTCTGGCGCGCGAGTTGGCCAGATCGCTATGAAGCGGCCATTACGGCTCAGACCAGTTTAATGGGGTTTTCTCGGGATGCGCTGGAACGTCAGATCGTGGCGGTTGAAGGCCAAGGTCTGATCCGGCGTGAGGGGCAATTGCAGCTGTATGAGGGTGAAAAAGAGTTTCAGGCCAGCCTGCCGGATTGGGAGGTGCGCCGCAAGCATGGGGTTGAGTTCACCTGCCTAGAGGGGGCAGAGGCCATAGCCGAAATGCAACCCGGGCTTCATTCCCGCTTTACCCACGGGGTGTTCACCCCAGGATGGATGAGCACAACCGACCCCAAGGTATGGACCGAACATTTAGCCAAGGTGTTTTGCAACCGCGGTGGTGTGATTGATACGGCGGATGTTCAAAAGATGGAACAGCAGGGTGATCTTGTTTCTCTGCAGACCTCGGATGGGCCGATCATCGCGCAGCAGGTGGTGGTTGCCTGTGGGGCCTGGTCGCATCATCTGGCGCGTACAGTTGGAGATCACCTGCCGCTGGAAACGGAACGCGGTTATAACACGACGCTTCCAACCGGGGGTTTTGACCTGCGCACTCAGCTGACCTTTGGCGGGCACGGGTTTGTTATCACCAAGATTGGCGATGGTTTGCGGGTCGGCGGTGCGGTTGAACTGGGTGGGTTGAAGCTTCCCCCAAATTACAAGCGGTCGGAACACTTGTTGCAAAAAGCGGCGCGGTTCATTCCGGAGCTGGATACCAAGGGTGGTACTCAATGGATGGGCTTTCGCCCGTCAATGCCAGACAGCCTGCCAGTGATTGGTCGCTCACCTCGTGCCAAAGGCGTATTGTATGCGTTTGGCCACGGGCATCTTGGCCTAACCCAGTCTGCCGGGACAGCTGAATTGATCGCTGCCCTTGCCGATGGTGCCTCGCCCGAAATATCAATTGAAGCCTACGCCCCAACGCGGTTTTGAGCGCATTTGCCTCGCGTTGCCATTCACTGACATAGAGGACCAGACATGCGAAGCCGTAAAACAATCCATGTGATCTCGGCCCATGCAGAGGGTGAAGTGGGGGATGTTATCGTTGGTGGTGTGATGCCGCCACCGGGGGACACCCTGTGGGAGCAACGTTCGTTCATTGCACAGGATCAGGTTCTTCGGAATTTTGTGCTGAATGAACCGCGCGGTGGGGTGTTTCGCCATGTGAACCTGCTGGTCCCGCCAAAACACCCCGATGCGGATGCCGCCTTTATCATCATGGAGCCGGAAGATACGCCGCCGATGTCGGGGTCAAACTCTATCTGCGTGTCAACGGTGTTGCTGGATGGCGGTATCATTCCGATGCAGGAACCCGAAACACATATGACGTTAGAGGCCCCCGGCGGGCTGGTGCGTGTGCGGGCCGAGTGTCGCGATGGCAAGGCAGAGCGGATTTTTGTGCAGAACGTGGCCAGCTTTGCCGGACAGATCTCTGTGCCGCTTGACGTGCCGGGACTTGGAACCATTACGGTTGATACTGCCTATGGGGGCGATAGCTTCGTCGTGGTCGACGCCAAAGCACTGGGGTTTGATATTGTCGAGCAGGAGGCCAAGGAGCTGGCTCGCCTAGGGGTGGTCATCACCAATGCGGCCAATGAGCAATTGGGTTTCATGCATCCTGAAAACCCCGATTGGACGCATATTTCGTTCTGCGCGTTCTGTGGGCCTTTGAGTGAGACAGCAACCGGGTTTACCGGAAAATCAGCTGTCGCGATCCAGCCGGGCAAGATTGACCGATCCCCAACCGGCACTGCGGTTTCGGCGCGGATGGCGTTGATGGCGGCCAAGGGGCAGATGCAGGTGGGGCAGACGTTTGAGGCCACCTCGATCATCGGGTCATGCTTTACTGGCAAGATCATTGAACCCGCGCAGGTGGGGGACCGGGCCGCGATTATCCCTGAAATAAGCGGGCGCGGCTGGATCACCGGGACACATCAGCACATGCTGGACCCCGATGACCCTTGGCCGGGTGGCTACCGGTTAAGCGATACCTGGGGCGCTTAATCCAGCATTGCCGAGAGTTCTGCGTGTAGTGCTGCCGGCATTTCGACATAGCCGCGTGCTGTATTGCGGGCGCGTGCCTCAAACCGGCGCTGCGAGGGCAACCGGGCACCTTGGTCCAGGATGTCGGCAAACAGCCGTTCCGCGCGAGCATCATTATCCGCGACACGACCACCGCTAAAGTGGTCCGGATCAAAGGCCAAAATGATCTCGCCATGATAGGGCGCGCCGCCGGTGCCTTCGGCAAACGCCATGCTTTCCATGCTGGTCAGATCATCAATCAACGGCCCGGCCATCAGTTCGATCATGATGGACAGGGCCGAGCCTTTGTAGCCGCCAAATGTAAGCATCGCGCCGTCCAGCGCAGCTTGCGGATCTGTAGTTGGATTGCCCTCTGCGTCCACCGCCACGCCCTCGGGCAGGGGTTTCCCGGCGCGCAGGTACAGTTCGATCTCTCCACGGGCGAAGCCGCTGGTCGCAAAATCGAAGGTGAATGGCGTTTGGTTCTGCCTTGGCCAGCTGAACGCCAATGGGTTGGTACCAAGGGTCCCCCGTTTGCCCCCCGCTGGGGCAACCCAGGAATGGCTTGGGACCATGGCAAGCCCCGCAAGGCCTGCGGCTGAAAGCTGCTCCACCTCAGGCCAAAGCGCTGAAAAATGGAAACAGCGATTGATTGCCATCGCAGCGATGCCATACGTGCGCGTTTTTTCGATGAGCAGCGGCATCCCAGCTTCCACAGCCAAGAGGGACATGCCTCCTCTAGCGTCAACCCGAACAATGGCAGAATCACTGGCTTCAACCACTGGCAAGATGTGACCGTCGATTTTACCACCCCGCATGGTCTGACAACACATCAGTAACCTGAATAGCCCGTGCGATTGGCAATCGTCTAACTGGCATGTAGATAACATTTTAGAAATCGCAGCTGCATGCACACCACTGAACCCGGACCGTGTCAGGATAGCAGTGCTAAGCGCATACAATTCATCAAGTTCTACCTGGACCGACTCAACCATTTTCTATTCTTCTTCTTGAAACCATCGCTGCTGGATATTGGATACATGTTTTCACCCGGGATTCACAGTCCATTTCTTGCAAGGCCGAGACAGATTTTGGTTTAAATAACAGCGTGAAACCGGTAAATGTATCCAAAATTCACATAGTCGAAGGAACCCAATGTGGCAGGAAAACGTGCGATCCCAAGACTGAGCCTACCCGAAGTCATTGCAAATGATCTGCGTGAACGAATTCTGTCTGGTGATCTCGCGGAAGGTGAGACAATTCGACAAGAGAATCTGGCTGAAGAGTACGAGGTCTCTCGCATGCCAATCCGCGAGGCGCTCAAGCGGCTTGACGCTGAGGGCCTTGTCAACCTGACCACAAACCGGGGGGCGACGGTAACCAAGCATTCGCTTGCCGAAATGGGGGAGATCTTTGATCTTCGCACGTTGCTCGAAGTTGACCTATTTCGACGCGCTATTCCACTGATGACAGAGAGCGACTTTGCACGCAGCACCAAGATCCTTGACCAGATGGAAGAATCCTATGACGCTGACGATGTGAGCCGCTGGGGAGCGTTGAACTACAACTACCATTCGGCGCTGTATTCAGCAGCTGGGCGCGGGCTAACAAATGAGTTGTTGCAACGGATCAACCTGCAGACAGATCGCTATGTCCGCATGAACCTGAGCGTTATGAAACAACGCGAACCTGCCAAAGAAGAGCACCGCAAATTGCTGACTTTGGCGCAGCAAGGTCGAACCGAAGAGGCCTGCGCGCTGCTGGCTGATCACATCAAACGGACTAAAGAGCAATTGCTTCAGATGGTTGCCGCTAAGCGGGAAGCCGAAGACCCCTAACAATTCAATCATTTGAGTGTGTGGCCTTGTAGTTTTTGGAATTTTGGATACATTATCCACAAATAACCAACCACCCGCATTGCCACTGGCAGAACTCGAGGATTCCATGACCTTTCAACCCCACGGAAAACATCTGATTGCAGGCGAATGGATCGCCGGAGACAGCTCGTTCGCCTCATCTCCCGCATCGGGGCCGACACATAATTTTGCCATCGGCCGCGTCGCGGATGTCGACACCGCTGTGCAGGCCGCCGAAGACGCATTCTGGAGCTTTGGCTATTCCACTCGCGAAGAGCGCGCTGCATTTCTGAACGCCATCGCCGACGAAATCGAAGCCCGTGGCGAAGCGATCACCCAGATCGGCACCCAGGAAACTGGTCTTCCCGAGGCGCGGCTTCAGGGCGAGCGTGGCCGCACCACTGGCCAATTGCGTATGTTTGCGCAGCACATCCTGCAGGGCGACTATCTTGACCACCGCCTTGACGCCGCACTGCCAGACCGCGCGCCCCTGCCCCGTCCTGACATGCGGATGATTCAGCGTCCAATCGGCCCGGTGGCTGTGTTTGGCGCCTCGAATTTCCCGCTGGCCTTTTCAACTGCTGGCGGTGACACCGCAGCGGCACTGGCGGCTGGCTGTCCAGTTATTGTCAAAGGTCACAGCGCCCACCCCGGCACCGGTGAAATCATCGCCGAAGCCATCCACGCGGCGATCAAAACCTGTGGTCTGCATGCGGGCGTATTCAGCCTGATCCAGGGCGGCGACCGTCAGGTCGGTTCCTCTCTGGTCCAGCACCCGCTGATCAAGGCGGTTGGCTTTACCGGATCGCTGGCCGGTGGTCGTGCACTATTTGATCTTTGCGCCGCCCGCCCCGAGCCCATCCCGTTCTTTGGCGAGTTGGGATCGGTCAACCCGATGTTCCTGTTTGACGCTGCGATGAAAAACCGCGGAGGCGACATCGCCAAGGGCTGGGCCGGGTCATTGACCATGGGCGCAGGCCAGTTTTGCACCAACCCCGGCATCGCCGTGGTTCTGGCGGGTGAACAGGCCAATCAGTTTATTGAAACCGCCCAAGGCGCGCTGTCTGACGTGGGTTCCCAGACCATGCTGACCGATGGCATTGCATCGGCCTATCACGACGGGCAAAAACGGATCGCCGCCACCAGTGGTGTGCAGGACGTGTTGACCACCTCTTGTGATCTGCGCAACGCAACACCGTATCTGTACACCACCAGCGCCAAAACCTGGCTGGCCAACGAAACCCTGGCCGAAGAGGTGTTTGGACCGCTGGGGCTGGTTGTTGTTGCTGACAACCAAGACGAGATGCGCGACATTGCCAAGAACCTGCAGGGCCAGCTGACCTGTACCGTTCACATGGACGATGCAGACACCGACGAAGCTGCGGCGATGATGCCGATCCTCGAACGCAAAGCTGGCCGCGTGCTGGCCAACGGTTTCCCAACCGGCGTTGAAGTCAGCGACACCATGGTGCATGGCGGGCCCTATCCGGCCTCAACAAACTTCGGTGCAACCTCGGTTGGGTCTCTGTCGATCCGCCGCTTCCTGCGCCCGGTTTGCTATCAGAACATGCCAGCAGCGCTGCTGCCTGCTGATCTTTAACACAGCTTGCGGCGGATCTTGGGTCCGCCGCAGACCGCCATTCACACAACAGCATTCAACGGTTGCCCAGGTCGAAGTTTCTTCAATTGAGAACTATCCTATTCCCCCAATCTGGCGAAGTAGTTCCAGGCCGTTTGCACACGAATTGAAATTGCCTTTGTGGTGCTCGAAGCAGGAACAGGGTCAATGGGGCTGCATCTTCGAACTGGTTTAGGTGGATCAGTTGCCCAGCATCTGTCAGACGCAGAGACCGGGTCGACCGGATCAACAGGGCTGAATCCAGAATGGCTTCTAGTCTGGTCACCTGCTTTGCCACCCAAGCAGGTGACATATTTAGCTCACGCCCGGCTGCGGAAAAGCTGTCAACATCCACAACTGCCCTAAAAACCAACAGAAGGTCGGAGAGTTTCTCGCTGCCCATTATGTATCGATTTGGAAAAGATGACTGAACATTTTGACTAATTCTCGCAGTTGTCCAACCAAATATAGCTGAAAGGACAGTAACAAGGATGATCAGATGTCCCACTCTCGCCTTTTTGAGGCCGCCCTGCTTGGCAAAATCGAATTACGAAACAGAACCCTAGTCGCACCAATGACACGTACCAGTGCAGAAGTACGGGTGAGGTCAGCTCATTGATGCAACCTTACTACGAAGCCTTTGGCAGGGGTGGGTTTGGAGCCATTATTACCGAAGGTGTCTATACCGACCGCCAATTTAGCCAAGGTTACCAGTATCAGCCGGGTATTACGGATGCAGCGCAGGCTGCCAGTTGGGCTGGCTTGATCGAGGGGGTACACTCCACCGGTGCGAAGATCGTCCTACAGTTGATGCACGCTGGGGCATTGTCCCAGTTTAATCGGTTTAAGAATGAAACCGGTGCACCATCGGCAGTGCAGCCCAAGGGCACCCAGATGGAGTTTTACCGTGGTCTCGGCGCATATCCTGTAACTGTCGAAATGACACCCGCTGAAATTGAAACGGCAATTTCTGGTTTTGCTGAAGCTGCGAAACGTGCCCAGGATGCTGGCGCAGACGGGTCGAAGTGCGTGGCGCAAATGGATATTTACTAGATCAGTTCCTGACCGACTATACCAACCGTCGAAACGACAAATACGGTCAGGACGTTTTTGGGCGAATTCGTCTGACCTGCGAAGTCATCGAACGTGTTCTCGAAGCTGTCGGAACTGAATTCCCAAATCGGTTTCAGCAGCATTTTTGAGCGCACCAATCAGCGCAACGTCAGTCCCAAGTACACACAATTTGGACATCTTGGAGTGAACGGATGGGGTTTTCAAAGGACCCGGCATTCAATTCCTTAAACCAGTCGAACAAGTTTCACGTTCTTACAAATTTCTCAAAAGACAAGCGATGTCGCGTCATATCGAGATAACGGGTAATAAACACGAGGCGTGACTTCTCGTCAGATGCAATTTCACTGTCAAGGTGGCGGGGATGGTGCAGCGCATGCCCAAAACGCCGTCAATCAACACTGGGCCTATCTCTTCAGTATTCAACAGGTGCTTTACGCGCAGAAGCTTTGCACTGTGACGATGAATAAGCGCAGATAGCCAACCCATTCCAGTTGCGCTGAATGAATAGTTGCTCCGTTTTGAGAGACAGTGTCGACAGAATTTGCGAGGAGTCAGCAAGGCCGGTGGTTTCGATGACGATTTTCTCAAATGTTGGAATCTCATCTCATTCAGCACGGGTGATTACATCCAAAATTGCGGCTTTCAACTCTCCTCGGATTTGGCAGCATATGCATCCGAAGTTCAACAACACAGTGTCGGGCGCGATGGTGCCCACCAACAGGTCGCAATGCTGACCCACAGGTGGTTACTTCACTTGCTTGATCAAAAATGTCTTTCCAAACCACACTCAAGCCAGCCAGCGGCCCAAGTGGCTCCTCTATCACATGCCCTGCGTCTGCTTCAACGGCGTACACCATCGCCCGATTGGTGGTGATCGCTGTGCAGGCGCTTTTCCACTGCTTTTTCTCCAAATAAAATAAGGCTTTAGCGGTTCTTGACCGAAACGATGGTACATCGACGTCATGAGCCCAGTTCTGATTTCTAATGTGGGTATCTAACACAACTGCATCGTTAGCGTGCCGACGATGCCTACAAGTACGATGCTCGCCGTGTAAGAAATACTTGGTGCGCCGGCATTTATCCAGCATTAGAATTGTTGAGATGGTGGGCCGTGCAGGAATCGAACCTGCGGCTTCCAAATTAGGAATTTGGCACTCTATCCGGCTGAGCTAACGGCCCACACACTATGTGTTTTGAAAGAAACCCCAACTCATGTCAACTCAGTAGGCACCTGCCAAACCTAATAGAAATAAACCACTGAAAACACTACACTTACACTCAATGTAAGACGTAGGCGGTTGTTTCGCACTATTCAGTTGAACCACGCCGCTATGCAGCTGCATTAGTACCCTATGGAGCGCCATGCTAGCCTGACCCCATGCAGAGAAGCCAGGTCGTATTTTGTAACACCGCGCGAATTGAGCTCGAAAACACTTGAATATCAGCCCAAAACTGTTTCCCAAAAGGCGCTAAATTACCATCACGCAAAGACCGAATATCCACTTACAATGGCCCCATTGTACTGTGAGGCTTGATTGCGCTAACCTCCTATAAACAACAACATGAGGCAGCCAACGTGACATCGGACAACAAACGCCCCCTGACCCTCCGCGATGTATCCGAAGCCACAGGGGTTTCCGAGATGACCGTCAGCCGTGTGCTGCGCAATCGTGGCGACGTATCGGAAAAAACACGCGTCAAGGTGCTCGCCGCCGCCAAAGAATTGGGATATGTGCCGAACAAAATTGCTGGCGCTTTGGCCTCTAACCGGGTCAATCTGGTGGCCGTGATTATTCCATCGCTGTCCAACATGGTGTTCCCGGAAGTCCTAACCGGTATCAATGAAGTTCTTGAAACCACCCAGTTGCAGCCAGTTGTCGGCGTTACCGATTATCAACCAGAAAAAGAAGAAAAAGTACTCTACGAGATGCTTTCATGGCGGCCTTCGGGCGTGATAATCGCTGGACTAGAGCACACCGATTCTGCGCGCGCGATGCTGAACGCTGCAGGCATCCCAGTGGTTGAAATCATGGATACCGACGGCAAGCCAGTGGATGCGATGGTGGGAATTTCACACCGCCGTGCAGGCCGTGAAATGGCCAAAGCCATTCTCAAGGCTGGCTATCGCCATATCGGGTTTATGGGCACAAAAATGCCACTGGACCATCGCGCCCGTAAACGATTTGAAGGCTTTACGGAGGCCTTGGCCAAAGAAGGCGTCGAGATCGAGGACCGCAATTTTTACTCAGGTGGTTCAGCGCTGGCCAAGGGCCGCGAAATGACCGCCGAAATGCTGGAACGCTCCCCCGACTTGGATTTTCTCTATTACTCCAATGACATGATCGGTGCCGGTGGCTTGTTGTATCTGCTGGAGCAAGGCATTGATATTCCAGGACAGATCGGTCTGGCCGGTTTCAACGACGTTGAACTTCTGCAAGGGCTACCTCGAAAATTGGCCACCATGGATGCCTGCCGACTTGAGATAGGGCGCAAAGCGGCCGAGATCATCGCCGCCCAACTAGACAATCCTGAGGAAGAAATCGAAACCCGGATTACGCTGAACCCTACCATCAGTTATGGCGACACGCTAAAGCGACGCTAATGGCCCTGCAACAACTCGACAATCGCGCAGCGCGACGGCTGTTTATGGACCGGCACGCGCTGATCGAGTCTCCGACCGGTTCTGCCAAAGGCGCTGAACTACTGGAGCTGATTACCCGGCTTGGCTTTGTCCAGCTGGACAGCATCAATACCGTGGCTCGGGCCCATGATATGATCTTGTATTCCCGGCGCCCGTCATACCGCGCCCAAAACCTGAAACAGCTGTACGAAGGTGACCGGGCGCTGTTTGAACATTGGACCCATGATGCGGCCGTCATCCCAATGCAATTCTACCCTCAGTGGCACCTACGATTCAAACGGGATGCCGCTCGTCTAAAATCGAGATACCGCAACTGGCACCGTGACAACTACGAGGCGCAGTTCGACACTGTGCTGCAACATATCCGCGATCACGGGGCAGTTGGGTCGTCCGACGTTGGCAAAGACGAGAAAAAGGGATCGGGTGGCTGGTGGGACTGGCACCCCTCAAAAACAGCACTGGAATACCTGTGGCGCTCCGGCGCGCTAACCGTAGTTGGCCGCAAGGGGTTCCAAAAACAATATGACCTGACCGAACGGGTGATTGAAGAGCATCTATGCCCCGGTGTCTCGCCCTTTGACGAAGCCAAAACGCTCGATACCCTTTGCAGTGGAGCCTTAGATCGGCTTGGCTTTGCCACGTCGCGTGAGATCGCCGCGTTTTGGGATACTGTCTCAACCACCGAAGCCCGGGACTGGTGCAAAACGCAGCTGGAACAGGGCAACCTCGAAGAGGTCGACGTAGCCCATACCGATGGCAAGTTGCGTCGCGCCTTTGCCCGACCAGGAACAGTTGAGTCCGCTCAGGATATTGGACCAGCACCTGGCCGTATGCGGGTGCTCAGCCCCTTTGATCCCGCTCTGCGCGACCGAAAACGCGCCGAGCGGTTGTTTGGGTTTCACTACCGGATCGAAGTTTTTGTTCCCGCCCCCAAGCGCATCTACGGCTACTACGTTTTCCCCCTATTCGAGGGCGAGCGCATGGTGGGCCGGATCGACATGAAAGCACAGCGGGATGCTGACCTGTTGCAAGTTACAGCCGTCTGGCCGGAACGCAGTGTTATTTGGTCCCCCGGCCGTATACGTAAGCTGGAAAGCGAACTTCAGCGCGTTGCGCGGTTTGCAGGGCTGTCCGAAGTGGTGTTTGCCGATGGATGGCTACGAGAGCCTGTCTGAGAAACTCGAATGCCGCGACATTCAAAACTGTCAGAATGGGGTTGAACTAACCTAAAAAGCCTCGATCTCGGATTAGATCAACCAAACCCGCCAAGGTTTCTTCAACTCCCTGCCCCGAGGTATCCAGCTGCGCCAACGCCTTGCCGTACAACGCCTCACGGCTGGTCAAGATGGATCGTAACTGCTCCATCGCTTCGGGATTGCCGGCCATTGGGCGTTCATCCCCCTGTGCACGGACCCGCGACATGTGTTCATCCGGGCTCGCCTTGATCCAAATGGTATGAAACCCGGTCAACAGGCTGTTGTAGGTCTCTGGTTCACCCACCACACCACCTGCTGCGGCCAGGATCAAACTGTCATGTGTGGCGGTAATCCGTGAAATCGCTTGCGCCTCCAGCTTGCGATATCCCTCTTGTCCATACAGCGCCATGACCTCATCTACCGGCATACCGCTTTGAGCTTCAATTTCCGAGTTCAGCTCGACAAAGGGAAGTCCAAGTTCCTGCCCTGCCAGCGCACCAAGTGTAGATTTACCAGCGCCCCGCAAACCCACCAGACAAATACGCCCCGCACGCAGGTTCGCCTCTGGTTCGGGCGCCAGCAAACTCATCACTTTCTGCTGAGTAGCTACACTGGAACTGCTAAACAAATCACCGACGCGCATTGCATCCGATGTCCACGGGTCCTCTTCACCCGTCAACCACTCAATACGATGATCCAGCGCAATTGCCACACGTTGTAACAACCCGATCGAGATATTACCCTCACCACCTTCAAGCTGAGCCAGATAGCGCGGCGACACACCGGATTGTTCGGACAGAACACGGCGGGAAATACCTTTGCGTTCACGCGCTCGACGAACCCGCTCACCCACCCGCGCGATTAGGGCCGATACCGAAGTGTCGATTTGATCGCTATCCGACACCGAACTGGTCTCGCCGCGGAAATTGGTGATTTCACTCATAAGGTTGCCGAAATGTGTAACATATTGCACGAATCTAAAGCGACTAAGCCGCACGTTCAAACAGAAACCCGTCTAACAGCAGAGAACCTGCATTATTTTGCGGTTACAGGATTACTCAGGCCGGAGGAGTGGGGTCACAATATCGCGAATGTCAGGCGGTGCTGGCTTTGTTGTGAATGTTTCGGGCGCGATGAAAACGCAAACAAATTTGCCCTCAAAGCACAGCTTACCATCCTGCCGCGCATTGACCCGAAACGCGATGGAGCTGCCTCCCAGTTTGCAGGGCCAAACTTCACAGATCAGCCTATGACGCGGTGTCACCGGTGACCGAAAATCAATGCTCATGTGTACAAATGGTGTTCCGGTTCCACGGTCCAACTCCATCTGAAACCAGCCGTCACCGCCTAGAACATGCTCCCACCAAGCGTCGATTGCTTCAAGCGCAAACCAAGGGAGACGACCGGTGTAGGCAATCTGCGCCGGGTCACAGTCGCCCCAGCCAACCCGAATTTGATGGATGAAATTAGCTGGTTCTGTTGATGCTTCCTGCGATGTCATTCAGTAAGTTTCCACATGATATCTTCCGTCGTCACGCATGCTATCTCTCAACTCAGGCCAATTCAAATTGATACCACGGGCGATATCCCTTAAGGCCTCTTCGACCCCCTGTTCCATCGCCTTTAGTCCGCAAATGTAGATATGCCCATTCGGGTTCTGCAACAGCTTTGCCACCCGATCCGCTTCCTCGCGCAGACGGTCCTGCACATATTGTTTGGGCGCATCTTCTTGACGGGAAAATGCAAAATGCTTGGCCATAAAACTGTCTGGGATTTTCTTGAGCGGCCCAAAGTAGGGCAATTCCCCCGGTCGGCGAGCGCCGAACACCAGTGTCATACTGTCCTTGTCCTGCGGCGAGACCCGCTGGCGGCGCATAGTGAAGCCGCGAAACGGAGCTGATCCGGTGCCGGTACAAATCATCAATATGTCGGCCTGTGGATCGCTGGGCATTAGGAAAGTAGATCCAAACGGGCCAGTTAGCTGAACCTCATCCTCCGCCGCCAGGTCGCAAACGTAATTTGAACACACGCCCTGCGGTTCTCGTTTGACCGTCAGCGAAATGTTCAAATAGCCCGGCCGTTCACCGTCGCGAGGGCTTGAAACTGAGTACAGGCGCGGCAAGTGCGGCTGACCGTTGTCATCAGTACCCGGTGGAATGATCCCGATGCTTTGACCTTCGAGAACCGGAAATGGCAAGCCACCAAGATCAAGAATAATATGTCGGACATCGGCATCACTGGTTTCTTCAGTCAACCGATAATTGCCCTGAACTCGTGCGGTGGCCGGTTTGCCAAGGTTATACATATTAATCGAGGGCTTGGAGGCACTGGCCGGGGCTTTGGCTTTTCCACCAGCACCCGCGTGCGCTTTGGCCAACAGCTCTGCCATAGCTTCGTCCAGGGCTTCCAAGCCACTTTCAGCTTCCCCACCTTCGGCAATATCTGCCTGTTCCGGCATTTCCTCCCAAGTGAATTGATCATCAACTGAGTATGGGCTTGTGACCACCCGCCATTCGTCGATCGAACCGGTTGGGCAAACCGGGATACAATCCATGCAAAAGTTACACTTGGACGCGTCAACAACCACATTGACATCATCATGCACGATCGCCTCTTCGGGGCATGTCATCTCGCAGGTATAGCAGCGGATGCATATCTCGGGATCGATCAGGTGTTGCTTTACAGCTTGGGTCATTGGGGCCTGTTGGATTTGCTCAGGATTAGGTCAGGTAGAATTAGTGCATCGATCAATGCCTGACACATACCAGTGCAGTTGGTACAGCCCACACATGGCCCTTTCAGGCCGACAATTTGGTCTGACAGGTTATTGATATTAGGCGTCTCTGCTTTGGTGCGGCTGATTTTCATTGCGAATCCTCCGTGAAGTGAAACAACCCGGCCCCAAAAATGGCGCCGGGTCTGTGGGCATCAGGCCATGTGCAACTGCACGTATTCAAAATCGCCGGGTTTATTATCAATGCCTACTTTCGGCGGCGCAATCCAACTGGCGAATTTGCCCGGCTCCATACAGGGTTTCATCAAAGATTGGATGAAATCGCCATCTGCTTTGGTTGGAAGCCAATCCTTTGCTCGGGCATCCCATTCTTCTTTGGGAAGGATATCACCATCAGGCGAGATGTTAACTGCTGCAAAGACACCAATCTTACGGTGAAAGCCTTCGTGCGGTATGGTCATCTCAAATTCGACCCCCAGTTTGGCAATCAATTTGTTCCAGCGCCCGACACCGCCAGCGGCATCTTTTACATAGTCATCGCGCAACCGCATATTGATCGCAGTCAGTGCTGGGACTTCCTCTGAGACGATACGACCATCTTTGATCGAACGCACCATATAGCTGTCGTTGGTCAACTTGTGATCGTCCTTGATCCGCTGCTCCATGAAGCGGCCCTTGATGCCTGAGTTGAAAGCATTGGCTGCATTAGTCGATACTTCTTGGCCAAACAGGTCCAATGAAAGAGTGTAGTGCAGGTTTAGCTTTTTCTGGATCGTAGGCAGGTCGATGACACCCAAATCACGGATCTTGTCGATGTCATATGGATCAGTAATCCCGGCCTTTTTCATTGCATCACAGGTGGCCTGAATAGTGCGCCCTACCCCGGTTTCACCCACAAACATGTGGTGGGCTTCTTCGGTCAGCATGAACCGGCAGGTGCGGCTGAGCGGATCAAAACCCGATTGCGCCAGGCTCTCTAACTGCATCTTGCCGTCGCGGTCGGTGAAATATGTGAACATAAAGAAGGACAGCCAATCCGGCGTTTCCTCGTTAAACGCACCCAGCATCCGTGGTGCTTCTTCGGAACCAGAAGACCGGATCAGCATATCGTTGGCTTCTTCACGACCATCCCGGCCAAAATACTTTTGCAGCAGGTAGACCATCGCCCAGAGATGGCGACCCTCTTCGACGTTCACCTGAAACAAATTGCGCATATCATAGAGAGACGGTGCGGTCAGGCCCAGGAAACGTTGCTGCTCAACCGATCCCGGTTCGGTATCGCCCTGAATCACGATCATCCGCTTCAGCATATTGCGATATTCGCCTGGGACCTCTTGCCAAGCGGGCTCGCCGTAATGCTCACCACACGGAATAGTACGGCCTTCGACCTGTGGAGCAAGCAGCACTCCCCAGCGATACTCTGGCATTTTCACGTAATCAAACTTGGCCCAGCCCTTGGGATCGACAGAAACCGCAGTGCGCAAATAGATCATGCTTTGCTGGAACTGCTGCGGAATCAGGTCGTTCCACCAGTTAATGTACCCGGGATGCCATTTCTCAAGCGCCTTCAGCACCTTTTTGTCGCTGCTTAGGCCAACGTTATTTGGAATTTGAGTGTCATAGCTAACATTAATCAGGTCGAGCATATTATTCCTCCTACTGGGCGGTGCGTGCAAGCACACACCCTACGGGTTCAAGGTGGGGTGCGTGCTTGCACGCACCGTTGTGTGTCAGACGCGTTCCATGTTGTATTCGCCGCGCTTGCCTGTTCCGTAGCGCTGCAAGGCACCCTCAGGTCCTACTGCGTTGGGACGCTGAAAGATCCAGTTCTGCCAGGCGGTGAGGCGACCGAAGATACGGGTTTCCATGGTTTCCGGACCTGCGAAGCGCAGGTTGGCCTCCATACCGGTCATCGCATCTGGGGAGAAACTGGCACGTTCTTCCATGAAGATCCGCACTTCGTCTTCCCAGTCGATGTCGTCAAAGGCATAGGTGATCAGACCACAGTCATCAGAGGCGTCAGCATCCAATGGCTCGCCCATTTGTTCTTTCAGCGCATCAACGTTTTCCGGATCACCCAGGAAACGGGTTTGCAGGCGGGTCAGACCATTCCCCATTGGATAGCAACCAAAGTTCGACTCACTCAGAGTTATGGTGGCCAGAGCCCGGTTGTCGCCTTCGAACTCTTCTAGCATCATGTAGCTGCGATCGACTGACCACAGCAGTTCAGCCAACACTCCGGCAAAGCAAGACCCATGCTCGACCAGTGCCACCATTGAACGAGACGTCATGTCGACCCGCTTCAACACCCGCTTCCAATATTTCAGGATCTCGTTCGCCAGCCAGTGATCACTGTTGGACAACAACAGTTCTTCATGAGCCAGCAAAACTTCAGGGTGGCCCTGAGTGCGAAACACAACCAGCCCGATTTCACGTTCGTTCAATCGCAGATGCAGCAGGGCATCATCGAATTCGCGAGCCAGCCGCAACATGTAGGCTTCAGCCCCCTGCGCTTGCAAGGCAGCCATGTCAGCCGGAGCAACCTCGTCCGGCCCCTTTAGGGTGATATTGGCACGACCATTTTTACGATCGATATCGACCTCTACCGTGGAATAGGTCACTGAACCATCGTCACCAAAGCTGCGATTCAGCGGTGTTAGTTCAATGCCTGTCAGACCCGATGGCTTAGAACTGGCCGCGGCAAGCTCTGCCGCGCGATCAGTCACCGCTGCGTCAAACTTGGAATTGGCAATCACTTCGTCGACCAGCTTCCAATCTACCGCGCGCTGGCCTTTGACACCTTCTTCAATCGAGCAGAACACATCCGCAAGATCACGGCGCACTTTGCGTTTATCCGTCACCCGTGTCAGCCCACCAGTGCCTGGCAACACCGCCAGCAACGGCACCTCGGGCAGAGCAACCGAGGAAGCGCTGTCGTTGGTCAGCATGATGTAATTGCAGGCCAGCGCGAGTTCGTAGCCACCTCCGGCGCAAGCACCTTTGATTGCTGCCATGTACATCTGCCCCGAATCCGCTTCGGCAGCTTCGAATGTGTTGCGGGTTTCATTGGTAAACTTACAGAAATTCACCTTGTGCGCATGGCTGGCACCGCCCAACATTCGAATGTTGGCCCCGGCGCAGAATACTTTTTCCTTAGCCGATTGCATCACCACCACTTTGACTTCTGGGTGCTCGAACCGCATCCGTTGCACCACATCGGCTAGCTCTATATCAACGCCCAGATCATAAGAGTTCAGCTTGAGCTGGTAGCCTTCAAACAACCCACCATCTTCATCTACATCCATGAACAGGTTGGCGACTTCACCGTCATAGCTCACCCGCCAGTGGCGATAGTTTGACGGGTCAGTTTGAAAGTCAATTATCTGTGTCATCACGCGCGTTCCTTATACCGGCCTTGAATGCAGCATATCGCACTTCAAAGATGTTCGTAAAGCATTTTGTGCACGATAATGCAGAATATACCCACTCAACCTAACCAAACAGTCTACGACACTCACGCAAATTGTGCATAATAATGCAAGGGCTGAACAATTGGAGCTCACAAGCCACCTCCTTCGTCCTTCTCACGGAGTTTGAACCTTTGGATTTTACCTGTGGCCGTTTTAGGCAAGTCTTCCGCGAACTCTACCCAACGGGGGTACTTCCACTTGCCGATCTTCTCTTTGACAAAGGCTTTCAGCTCGGCTGCCAACTCGGGACTGGCATCACCTTCCTTTAACACAATATGTGCTTTTGGTTTTTCCAAGCCTTCCCCATCGCGAACGGCAACGACAGCTGCCTCCAACACCGATGGGTGCGAGACCAGAGCCTGTTCGACTTCAAATGGCGATAGCCAGATGCCCGAAACCTTGAACATATCATCCGTACGACCGCAGTAGATGTAGCGCCCTTGTGGGTCGCGCTCGTATTTGTCGCCGGTGCGGGTCCATTCCCCTTCAAAAGTTGCTCGACTTTTGTCTCGCTGGTTCCAGTATCCCTCTGCCGCCGAGTCCCCACGCACCAACAACTCACCAATCTCGCCCTGCTCAACCTCATCTCCCGCCTCATCTGCCAGGCGCAACTGATATCCAGGCACTGCCACACCCGAGGTTCCATAGGTCACGTCTCCCGGTGCGTTAGAGAGAAAGATGTGCAGCATCTCAGTGGACCCAACGCCATCCAGAATATCAACGCCCCAGAGATCTCGCCATTTTCGCCCGACATCTTTGGGCAGCGCTTCACCAGCTGAAATACAGCACCTTAGCGACGCATCTGGTTTGGCTGCCAATTCGAGTTTCGCCAATGTAGCCGCATAGAGCGTTGGCACGCCGCAAAATATTGTTGGTTGCTCGTTTCTCAGGATATCCAACACAACATCAGGCGTTGGGCGATCATGGAACAGGATCGTTGTCGCACCCACCGCCATTGGGAAGGTCATCGCATTGCCCATTCCGTAGGCAAAAAATAGTTTGGCGACTGAAAACACCACGTCAGTCTCACGAATTTGAAGCACTTGCGCGCCATATGTCTCAGCAGTGGCCCGCAGCGCCCCATGCACGTGCCGTACTCCTTTGGGCTGTCCAGTCGAACCCGAAGAGTAAAGCCAGAATGCTGTTTCATCCGCAGAGCAGGTTACCGCCTGCAGCGGATCTGCACCCGCCATGAATTCGGCCATGCTAATGGTGCCTTCGGGAGCTTCGCCACCGATGACCACAATCTGCTTCAATTCAGGTACGATCTGGACAGCGGCCTGTACCACGGGCCATAGCTCTACACTGACAAACAAAGCACTGGCGCGACTGTCACGCAAAATGGCTTCGTAGACCGAGGTTGCAAGCAGGGTATTAATGGGCACCGGTACCACACCAGATTTGAGTGCACCCCAAAAGATCTGTGGAAACTCGATCGTGTCCAACACCAGCATGGCTACGCGCTCTTCACGCGCAATACCTGCGCTACGCAATGCTCCGGCGATCAAGTCACTGTCTTTGGCTAATTGACCGTAACTTAAACTGCGTCGCTTGCCGGCAGCCTCACGAAAGGCAATTTTGTCTGAGCGTTCCTGACGGTGGCGGTCAACGAAGTAGCTGGCTGCATTTGAGCTGGCTGTCATTTGTAATTCTCCCTCTACGACGGCCGGATCGTGTCTCCGGCAATGTACCACCCTCCCCGATGATACGCATTCGAAGGGCCATAATGCACCCGCTTCAGAGATATGCAACATATTGCGCAATTTTCATGCATGATAATGCATCATAATTTCACGCGAAAATACTTGGCTGCTGACAAACTGTCGAAAACAACAGCCCATGAATGCTGTGAGCAAGCACCAAGTCGGGCCGCTCCAAGTTCATCTTGTCAACATGAGGTCGAAGGCATGACCAATCCGCAACGTGTAATCACCGATTACTCATTGCGGATTGGAGACTGTAATCTATCTGGTCAGTGCATCAACATGAGTGGCAGCAACGTAATGACTGGGAACAGCACCAGTATGACCACACGGATCAGGTCTGAGGCGACAAAGAACATCACCGCCTTGTAAGTGTCGATCATCTTGGTCTTACGGTCCATCGCGTTGATGATGAACAGGTTCATCCCAACTGGTGGAGTAATCAAGCCAACCTCAACCACGATCAGAACCAGAATACCAAACCAGATGGCAACGTATTCTGCCTCGATCCGGTTTGCCATGCCTTCAGTCACCCGAATGCCCAACTCTTTCATTTGGTCGCGGGTCAGCTCCATACCGCCTGCAATAGCCTCTTGTATCGAGGCAAGCATCCCATCCGCCATGCCGTCGGGCACCCCGGCATTTAGCACTTCCATCGCTGCGCTCGCCTGCATGGCAGGAAGCGAGACCATGTTAAAGTCCATTGCCGAGATCACCGGAAAGAAGATTGGAATGGTCAGAAGAATCATACTGAGACTGTCCATTAAACAGCCAAACAGCAGATAGAAAACCAGGATCAGCGTCAGTACCATCCATGGGCTAAAGCCTTGACTGACAACAAAGTCAGCCAATTCTTGCGGCACCTTTGTTAGGGCCAGAAAGCCATTGTAAAAGCCCGCACCCAGCACGATGAAAAAGATCATCGCAGTTGAGCGAGCCGTGACCATAAAGCTATCAGTCAAACTCTCACGATTCAGGCCACCATTCAGCCAGGCAATCAACCCGGTGCCAAAGGCCCCCACTGCAGCACCTTCGGTCGGGGTAAACCAACCCAAGTAAATGCCTCCAACAACCAGACCAAACACCATCAACACTGGCCAAACCTTGAACAGCGCCGCAAAGCGTTCGCCCCAGGGAACTGCTGGTCGTGTGCCAGCAGATTCGGGAAACAGGCGAACATAAATAGAGATAACAATCACGTAGCCGAATGCCGCCAACAAGCCGGGAATAAAGGCCGCAAGAAACAGTTTAGCAATGTTTTGCTCGGTCAGAATGGCGTAGATCACCAGCACTACCGAGGGTGGGATCAAAATACCAAGAGTACCACCAGCCGCCAAGGTAGCCGCTGAAAATCCGCCTGCATAACCATATTGCTTTAACTCCGGCAGCGCCACGCGCCCCATAGTGGCCGCAGTGGCCAGCGAACTACCGCAGATCGCGCCAAAACCAGCACAAGCACCAATGGCTGCCATCGCGACACCACCTCTGCGGTGGCCAAGAAACCCCTCGGCTGCCTTAAACAGGGCGCTGGACATACCGCCGAGTGTCGCAAAGTGTCCCATCAGCAAGAACATCGGCACGATGGTCAAGGAATAGGAGGAAAACGTCGAATAGGTCTCGTTTTTAAGGCGACCAAACGCCACGAGTGTACCGTCTGTGACGATCATCAGCCCACCCAGACCAACAAGAAACATCGACAGGCCAATGGGGACGCGCAGAAAGATCAGCACCATCAGGAGCGGGAAAGAGGCAATTCCGATTTCAAGAGCAGTCACTGTTCAGTCTCCACGCCGTCCCAGATCAGGATGCGGCCGGTAAGAAATTCGAAGGTGCGAATTGCACCCATGTATAGGCCAACTATGGCAGCAACCACTGCGGCAACCAGACTGGCGGCATAGGCCCACCAGACAGGGAATTCGAGTAGGAACGAAGTTTCACCATTGTTCAGTTTGCTAATCATCCCAGCCTCAAGTCGCCACGCGATGAGAACCAAAACTCCAGCAAAAACAATTTCGGTCACCATGCGCAAAAATCTATTTACACGAGCCGAAAAACTATTCGCCAGAATATCAACCGATGCGTGCCCTGAGGTGATTTGACAAAGCGGTAAGAAAGCGAAGATAGCAAAGGCTACACCTGCTTCAACCAGTTCAAAATCTCCATTGATGGGACCAACACCAATCGCGATCATCCACTCAGCCAATTCAGGCGCCATGCCCTGCATGAGGTTGCCGTGAAAAAATCCGTTTAGCAGGCGACCGGTTATTGAAAGACAGGTCAGAAAAATCAGCAGCGTGAGAACTAACCCACCGGTAGCAGCCATGAACCTGGCCAGCTTTAGCATGAACTTGTGCATAGTTACGCATTCCTTTCGCGTCACAAGTAAGGCCGCGGCGAAGTCATCGCCGCGGCCCTTTGATGAGTACCAGACTTACTTCGAGTACTTCTCGATCAGCATAGTTGCTTCGTCGATCAACGCCTGACCGTCGATACCTTTTTCAGTCATGTCAGCCAGCCATTTATCATAGATAGGCTGAGCCCGCACACGCCATTCGGCAGTTTGCTCTGCATCCAGGGTGATGACATTGTTGCCCATGTCCAGTGCCATTTCACGCGAAGGACCATCGGAATCGGCCTGCGTACCACCGGCAAACACTGAGAATTCCAAGCCCGAGTTGTCATCAATGATCTGCTGCAGGTCAGCAGGTAGACTATCAAATTTGGGCTTGTTCATCGCCAGAACGAAAGTCAGCGTGTAAAGCGCCTTACCAGTGAATTCGGTGTGGTTTGTGACCAGTTCTGGAACTTTCAGCGCTGCAGTGACTTCCCATGGGATAGTTGTACCGTCGATCACACCTTTGGACAGACCTTCAGGTACCGCTGGAACTGGCATACCAACTGGAGTTGCGCCAAGTTCGGTCAGTAGTGAGTTGACCGAGCGCGAACCACCGCGGATTTTCATGCCACGCAGATCATCAGGTGTTTCCACTGGATCTGAAGTGTGGATCATACCAGGACCGTGAACCCAAGTGCCGAGGATTTTAAGATCCTTGAACTCGGTGTCCTTCATGTGGGTTTCGAACATTTCCCAATAGGCGCGTGACACAGCACGGGCGTCGGTCATCATAAATGGAAGTTCGAACACTTCTGTCGACGGATAGCGGCCTGGGGTGTAGCCAACCACAGTCCAAACAATGTCGGCAACGCCATCAATGGCCTGATCCATCAGCTCTGGCGGCTTACCACCCAGCTGCATGGATGGATAACGGTCGATCTTGATGCGGCCTTCGGACGCTTCTTCGATCTTATCCGCCCAGACATCCAGGATCAGTTTTGGCACATTGGCCTGTGCAGGCAGAAACTGGTGCAGTTTCAAAGTAACTTCCTGCGCCATTGCTGATGATGCGCCCATCGCCATGATGGCTGCAGCACCAAAGGCGCCGAGTAGCTTTCTCCGAGTGGTCATGTGATTCCTCCCTAGGACCGTTGTCACGCAATATAATGCCTTCATTTTTGAAGTTTGCAATATAATGCCAAATTATTCTCGTTTCTTTCTCCCAAAGGCCGCGTGCCCTGCTCTACAGAGCTGCCGCCACCTATGTCTGGTTCATAAAACAAACCGGTTACACACCTGCTATTAGGCGCATTTGTAACTATCAACCATGAACATGCATTTTCCAATCAACAAAGTTTCCGGAAACTTTGCCGCAAGCAAACAATATTTCAAGCTTCATCTCAAATCCGTCAAACTCAGGGAAATAGGGTCAAGCCCATCGATCCCACCCTCAATGATATCGCCGGCGACAACTGGGCCGACACCTGCTGGAGTACCGGTAAGGATCAGATCGCCGGGGCGCAGGTGATAGAACTGCGATAAATGACAAAGGATCTCTTCGACCGACCAGACCAGTTCGGCCAATGTCGCATCCTGACGGATCTCGCCATTAACGTTCAGAAATATCCGCTGCGCGTCGGGAGATCCCCATTCCTTGGCGCGGGTCAACGGCGCCATAACTGTGCCGTTTTCGACATCCTTACCGAGATCCCACGGTCGTTGTTTTTGCCTCTCTCGAATTTGCAAATCACGTCGTGTCATGTCCAATGCGCAGCCATACCCATAGATCGCCGCGCGCGCCTGCTCGGAAGTGGCACGAAATAGCGGCGCGCCAATGGCCAGGGCCAGTTCCATTTCATAATGGAAATTGTCGGTACCAAGTGGATAAGGAGTCTCTGCTCCGCTTAGAACCATGTTGGCTGGTGACTTTGTAAAGTAGAACGGTGCCTCGCGGTCGACTTCGACCCCCATCTCTGCGGCATGAGCAGCATAATTTCGTCCCACGCAAAAAATTCGCGCAACTGGGTACCCCGCCTCTTCATTTCTTACCGGTACCAAAGGTACTTCAGGTAGTTGAAATAGAGAATTTACCATTGATCGCACTCCTCACCACAGCGGCTTGCGGAATTCATAACATGGCAACCAATGGCCTGCACCCTTGTTCATCCGCACAGGTAAACTCTAGTCGGTCATAATCACATCCAATGGATCATGTTCTGCAACAAAATGAGCTGGGTTTATCTCTTGCAGCTTGGGTATATATCCGATTTCCCCAGTATTCAGTCGGCTGGGCAAAAACCGAAGTGCAGCAGACGGATCTAAAGGAGAGGGTAGCTCGCCTGGTATTTTAAGGCGGTTTCGAGACCGCTCAATATCCGGGTCCGGAATTGGCACTGCCGAAATCAAAGATTTAGTATAGGGGTGTAGGGGTTGCGAACAAATCGTTTCACCATCCGCCAGCTCAACCACGCGTCCCAAGTATAGTACCATGATCCTGTTAGAAATCGCCCGCACCACCGATAGATCATGACTGATGAAAATCATCGCAAGACCAAATTCAGCCTGTAAATCACGTAAAAGTTGAATGATCTGCGCCTGAATAGACACATCCAACGCCGATACCGCCTCGTCGCAGATGATCAATTTGGGCTGGTTGATCATGGCCCGAGCAATACCAACTCTTTGGTTCTGCCCCCCTGACAGTTCGTGTGGGTAACGGTTAAACAGATGCCGCTCCAAGCCTACCTTTTCCATCATTGCCGCCACGTGCTCTTTTCGCTCACGAGTGGTCAGGTCGGGTCGATAAGTAAGGAGTGGTTCAGCAATAGACGCAGAAATCGTCATCCTCGGATCCAAGCTGGCCAGAGGGTCCTGGAAAACAATTTGGAGGTTTTTCCGGTACTTGTTCAGTTCGGACCGCTTCAAGCCTACAATTGGCTGACCCAACCAACTCACACCGCCGCCGGTAGGTTCTATCAGTTGCAAAACTGCTCGTGCCAGGGTGGATTTCCCACAACCACTTTCCCCCACCACACCAAGAGTTTCACCCTGACGGATTTCAAAACTGACCCCGTCCACTGCCTTGAGCGGGACATGACGACCAAACAACCCGCCTGACATTTTCATCTGGAAATGAACTTTGACGTCATCAACCCGCAGGATTGGTTCAGCTTTGGCCTCGAACATCTGTGGCGCGTCAGCTGCATCAATGCGGGGCATCGCTTCTAACAAGGCACGCGTATAGGTGTGTTTGGGGGCGTGAAAAATCTCACGAACATCGCCATCTTCAACAAACTCGCCCTGTCGCATGACCTGGATGCGATCACACATCCGAGCGACCACCCCCATGTCATGCGTAATCAGTGCAATTGCAGTGCCCTGCTCTTTTTGCAGCCCAGCCATAAGCTCGAGTATCTCTGCCTGCACAGTCACATCCAGCGCCGTTGTAGGTTCATCGGCAATCAACAGTTTCGGATTACACAGCATAGACATGGCAATCATAACCCGCTGGCGCATACCCCCAGACAATTCGTGCGGAAACTGATCCAATCTGCGCGCAGCTTCGGGGATCCGAACCCGATCCAACCACTCGAGGCAACGTTGCCGGGCCCCCTTGCCGACAATCCCCTCGTGAACCTGCAGAACTTCTCGCATTTGATCGCCGACACGAAGATGAGGCGTCAGCGCGGTTAGGGGATCCTGAAAAATCATCCCAACATCACTGCCACGAATGTGATTTAATTCGGGGATGGCCAAATTAAGGATCTCGCTGCCATTCAATTTAACAGAACCACTCGCCCGCCCATTTGGCGGCAGCAGTCCCATCGCCGCCATAAAAGTCTGGCTTTTACCCGATCCACTTTCACCTACGATGCCTAGACATTCACCTGGCTGGATATCAAAGGAGATCCCTTTGGCTGCGGCCACGGCCCCATCTGGTGTGGAAAATTCAACGCTGAGGTCTTTTACACTTAGCAGGCTCATAATCAGCGGTCCTTGGGGTCAAGCGCGTCACGCAGACCATCACCGATGAAAAACATAGTGATAATAATGGTAACGTAAAAAAATAGGGGAAAGGCCAGTTGCCACAGTGTGCCATAGGCCATCGTACCTGCACCTTCGGAAATCAGACTGCCCAACGAAGTATAGGGCTCCGAAACCCCCAAACCGAGGAAGGAGATGAAACTCTCCGCCAAAATCATTTCGGGCACCAACAACGAAGCGTAGACGATCACCACCCCCAACAAATTCGGTAGAATATGTCGATACATGATGGTGATCTCACTGACGCCAGAGGCTCGTGCAGCTTCGATGAATTCTCGGTGCTTCAAGGCGAGTGTTTGCCCCCGTACGATCCTAGCCATGCTAAGCCAACTGACCGCACCAAGGGCGATAAACAGCATAAAGAAGGAGCGGCCAGCGACCACCAGCAATAGTATAATGATTAAGACAGTGGGGATCGCCATTAGTATGTCCACAATTCGCATCATGATGTTGTCGGCACGGCCACCAACAAAACCAGAAATAATGCCGTAAATCGTTCCAACAAACAGCGCCATTGCAGCGCCAACCAATCCGACTAGTAATGATGTTGTGGTCGCCTGAATGACCCGGCTGTAGAGATCCCGCCCCAAGTCATCGACACCAAAGTAGTGTCCCGTCGCAAAGGATGGCATTCCCCGCTCCGCAGCGCTCCCCATGATGTCCCAGTCAATTTCTTCATTGTTCCATTGCGCGAAGTAAGGTCCAAAAATGGTGAAGGCGACGATCAAGGCTAGGATTAAGACGCAGGTACGCGCAGCCCGGTTTTGTACAAAGCGCGTGCGCGCATCCTGCCAGAGCGAACGCCCCTGAACAGCCGTGAAATCAGTGACTTCTTCGGCCAGTTGGGCGGATTTTTGAGAGCTTCCAAACATGTTGCGCCCCTTAATATCGGATCTTGGGATCGAACCAGGCATAAGCCAGGTCGGTCAAAAGGTTCACAACTACGGTAAGAGTACCGTACAAAATCGTGACTCCCAATAGCACTGCGTAGTCGCGCGACAAGGCTGAGCCAACGTATGCCTGCCCCAAACCGCCGGTGGAAAAATAGATGTCGACAAAGACCGAGCCGGTCAGAACGTAAACAAAAACCGGCCCGAGGTATGACACCACAGGCAACAAGGTAGGTTTCAGGGCATGCCGCCAGATTACACTGCGAGTTGGAAGCCCTTTGGCCCGTGCTGTGCGTATGAAGTTCGAATTCAGCACCTCAAGCATCGAACTGCGGGTGATCCGGGCAATCGATCCCATGTAGGATGTAGACAGGGCGATCACTGGCATGATCAGGTATTGCCACTGCCCCCCATTCCAACCTCCGCCCGGTAACAACCCAAGCCACAGGGTAAACGTCAGAATCAGAATTGGCCCCATAATGAAATTTGGCAACGCCTGCGCGGCGATACCCAGCCCCACAGCAACGTAGTCGATCCATGTATTGTGCCGGATGGCTGCGGCAATCCCTAAGGAAATCCCAACAACAGAAGCCGCGAGAAACGATAGAGCACCATAAGTGAGCGAGATCGGAAAGCCCTGCGCAATGATGTCATTTACATCGCGATCTTTGAACTTGAAGGACGGGCCAAAATCAAAGTGAAAGATAATGTTGAAGAGATAATCATACAGCTGCTTCCACAACGGTTGATCCAAACCATATCGTGCTTCGATATTGGCAAGCACCTGTGGTGGCAGTGGACGCTCTGAGGTGAACGGACCACCCGGCGCAAAGTGCATCAAAAAGAAGGATGCTATGATTAAAACAAGTATAGTCGGGATGGCGACAAGGAGACGCCGGATAATATAGGCGATCATTCGAGACCTCAGTCAGAACGGAAACCCCGCCCCCAAGATCAGGGGCAGGGCGGCGTTAGAAGATCACGCGATCATTCTGCAATTTTGTAGAGGTTCTTTGAGTACCAGTTCTGCTCGACGTTATCGACAGGCCAGTTTCCGACATCGCTGTCCATCATATAAACACCGGCATAGTGATAGATCGGAATAATCGGCGACTCTTGCGCAAGAATCTGTTCGACTTCAGTATAGATCTTGGTGGTATCACTTGCGATCTTGGCCGATGCCAACAGTTCATCAACGCGGGTGTTTTGGAATTTACCATCGTTGTATCCAGAGTCGGATTGCAGCAGATCAAGGAAGGTCGATGCCTCATTATAGTCGCCACACCAAGCCCCACGCGCCAGATCAAAGTCTTGATTGCCACGTGTTTCTAGGAAGACCTTCCACTCCAAGTTACCAAGGTCGGTTTGTACACCTAACTTCTGTTTCCACATCTGCCCCAACGCGACAGCGATCTTCTTGTGCGATTCAGATGTGTTGTAGATCATGTTGAAAGTCAGAGGGTTATCCGGGCCATACCCAGCCTCTGCCAAGAGTTCCTTAGCCAGCGAATCCCTCTCTGCCTGTGTCATGGCGGACATTTCGACCTCCGGCACAGTAAATCCAGCTGTGGCCTCCGGGGCAAAGGTGTATGCCTCTGGCTGTCCACCAGCGAGGATTTTCTCGGTTATGATCTTGCGATCAACCGCCAAAGAAAGCGCTTGGCGAACGCGTGGATCCTTGAATGCCTCTGGACCATCTTCGGACAGATTGAATGTGTAGTAATAGTTGCACAGGCGTGGAAAGCTGATGGCTTCAGCAGGGTGTTCCTTTTGCAATCTCGGGAACTGTCCTGCAGGCACTTCAGTTCGGTCAAGCTCACCCGCTAAATAGCGTGTCAGAGCTACATTTTCGTCGTTGATGACCAGCGCTACAACCTTGTCCACAATGGTGCTTTCATTATCCCAGTACATCGCGTTCCGCTCACGTACTGACCGTTCCTGAGGCAGATGCTCGGTCAAAACGTAAGCCCCGTTCGAGACAATGTTTTCAGGCTTCGTCCAGGCATCGCCATGAGCCTCGATCACCTTTTGGGGGGCCGGGAACGTAGTGGCGTGTGTGGTCATCTGAGCAAAGTATGGGAGAGGTGCGGACAGGCGTACTTCCAGTGTATGATCATCAATTGCTGTGACTCCCAGCTCATCCACTGCCGTTTCCCCAGCTATGATTGCACCCGCATTCTCGATCGACATCAACTGGACGAACCAAGCATAAGGCGACGACAGTTCAGGATCGACAGCGCGCTTCCAAGCAAAAACGAAATCGCTGGCAATCACCGGGTCACCATTGGACCACTTGGCCGTATCTCTCAGTGTAAAGGTATAGACATCTTTTGTGTCATTAGTGGTGAACCCTGTGGCCACACCCGGCACCAGATTTCCATCCCGATCCTGATTCATCAGGCCTTCAAACAGGTCCCGTACAATTTCTGCACCAGAAACATCTTCGACCACTTGCGGATCAACCGAGCTGTGTTCGTCCAGAATACGATAAGTAAAAGTTTGATCATCAGCCAATGCCTCACCCGTCGTTGGGTGAACACCTGCTGCAAATGCAGCCCCGGTGATGAATGTACTTGATAGAAAGCTGGCAATTAATAGGCGTGTTTGCTTATTCATGATTGTACTCCCTGATGTAAGAAGTGTCGTGCAACCTCTGAAAATGGGTCGCATTACGCACCACTATCCGAGCTTAGACTCATTTTGCAGCCAATATCCACAACTATCAAACAACCACAGTTTGAATGACTTATTGAAAAACCAGATACGGCGCTGTTAGGCAGCGCATGTTGAGTATCTACAAAAAGGGTGAACAAAGTTTTTGTGAGCCAAACTGAGAAAGGCTCAGGCGTTTCCGCCTAAGCCTTTTAAAAGTGGTGAGCCGTGATGGGCTCGAACCATCGACCTACTGATTAAAAGTCAGTTGCTCTACCAACTGAGCTAACGGCCCACTTTCTTCGAAGCGATCTGATCGCTTCTGTGTCGCTCTTTAAGCTGAATGATCGAAGAAGATCAAGAACTTAATTTGCTTCGCGACCGTTTGAACTTGTCATTCACACCGTCCCGATAGGCGCTCTCTCTAGGGCCAGCTTGCCAGACGGTCAAGAGCTTTTTTCAACTTTCTTGGCCCAAGGGTGGATTCATTCTTTGGGCAGGGTTATATGGCCGACATGAACACCAAAACCTCCTCCGGATTGCCGTTTATGAAGATGCATGGGCTGGGCAACGACTTCGTCGTTGTTGATGCACGCTTGCATCCTGTCGAAATTACTCCTGCCTTGGCACGGGGAATCGCCCACCGTCAGTTTGGGATGGGCTTTGATCAGCTGACGGTGATTGAAAACGGGACTGCGGACGCGCACCTGACTTTTTACAATGCCGACGGATCAACTTCTGCGGCCTGCGGCAATGCCACTCGCTGCATTGCCCGGTGGCTAATGGATGAAAGTGACAAGGCCGAATTACACTTGACCACAGATCGAGGTGATCTGTTCGCGCGCGATGCGGGACGTGGGCTAACTTCGGTCAACATGGGGCATCCGCAGTTGCTATGGAATGAAATCCCGCTGGCCGAAGAGATGGACACATTGGAACTACCAATCGAGGGTGCTCCGACGGCAACCGGCATGGGTAATCCGCACTGTACCTTTTTCGTCGAGGATGCCGAGCAGGTCCGGTTAGAGGAGTTTGGTGGCCGTTTGGAACACCACCCTTTGTACCCGGAACGCACCAATGTGCAGGTGGCTCAACTGGTCGCCCCTGACCACCTACGTATGCGGGTCTGGGAGCGTGGCGTAGGTATTACGCTGGCCTCCGGCTCGTCCTCCTGTGCAACGGCCGTTGCTGCGGCCCGCCGTGGGCTAACCGGTCGCAAGGTTCAGATCGAACTGGATGGTGGCACCTTGTGGATCGATTGGCGCGAGGATGGTGTCTGGATGACCGGAAAAACAATGCATGTGGCTAACGGTGTTTTTACATCTGAATTTCTGGCTAGCCTGAGATGAGCGTTCCCAAATTCACCACTCTCGGCTGCCGGTTGAATGCTTATGAAACCGAGGCAATGAAAGAGCTGTCGCAGCAAGCAGGTCTGGAAAACGCCGTAGTGGTCAACACCTGCGCCGTGACAGCCGAGGCTGTGCGTAAGGCCCGGCAGGAAATTCGCAAGTTACGCCGCGAAAACCCCGACGCACGGTTGATCGTAACCGGCTGTGCGGCACAGACCGAACCAGAGACCTTTACCAAAATGGAAGAGGTCGACGCCGTCATCGGCAACACCGAGAAGATGCAGCCGGAAACCTGGACCGGCATGGCAGCGGATTTCATCGGCGAGAGCGAAGCGGTTCAGGTTGATGACATCATGTCGGTCACGGAAACCGCTGGCCATCTGATTGACGGCTTTGGCACCCGCAGCCGCGCCTATGTTCAGGTTCAAAATGGCTGCGACCATCGTTGTACATTTTGCATCATCCCCTATGGCCGTGGTAATTCACGTTCAGTGCCAGCCGGAGTGGTAGTGGATCAAATCAAACGATTGGTCGATCGCGGCTATAACGAGGTGGTGCTGACCGGGGTTGATCTGACCTCCTGGGGGGCTGACCTGCCTGCGGCGCCCAAGCTGGGTGATCTGGTGATGCGGATCCTGAGGTTGGTGCCCGACCTGCCCCGTTTGCGGATCTCTTCCATCGATTCGATCGAGGTGGACGAGAACCTGATGATGGCCATCGCCACCGAACCGCGCCTGATGCCACATCTACACCTGTCGCTGCAGCATGGCGATGATCTGATCCTGAAACGGATGAAGCGCCGCCACCTGCGCGACGATGCCATCCGGTTCGCCGAAGAGGCCCAAAAACTGCGCCCCGACATGACCTTTGGTGCCGATATCATTGCCGGCTTTCCAACAGAGACCGAAGCGCATTTTGAAAACTCGCTGAAACTGATCACCGAATGCGACCTAACTTGGCTGCATGTGTTCCCCTATTCCAAACGGACCGGCACGCCGGCGGCCAAGATCCCCAGCCAGATCAATGGCAACGTCATCAAGGATCGCGCCGCCCGTCTGCGTACTGCCGGCGACGCACAGGTCCAGCGTCACTTGCAAGCACAGTTAAACAAAACCCATCACATCCTGATGGAAAACCCACATATGGGCCGCACCGAGCAGTTTACCGAAGTGACGTTTGCCACCCCCCAAGCCGAAGGGCAGATTGTCTCGGCGTTGATCACTGGGATTGACGGCAACCAGCTGACGGCCTGAGCAAATCTAAGTGGTTTCTTTTTGCTAAAAAATACTCCGGGGGAAGCGCACAGCGCTGGGGGCTGGCCCCCGTTGTACTGCACCACAAAGAAAAACCCCCGTGCAGATGCACGGGGGTTTTTGATTTTCTATCCAACCAGCGTTTAGCTGTCTTTGCGGCCCTTGACCGGCGCCCAGATGCGCTTGTTGGTCAGGTACAGCAGAACCGACAGGATGGTCAGGATCAGCACACCAACAAAACCAGCCTGCTGGCGCGCCATCATCTTGGGCTCAGCCGTCCACATCAGGAAGGCCGCAACGTCCTGAGACATAGCGCGTACGTCGTTAGCATGACCGTCACTGAACTCAACGAGTTCGTCCGACAGTGGTGGTGCCATCGAAATCCAGCCACCAGGGAAAGCGGTGTTTTCATACAGGGTAGTCCCTGCTTCCTCTTTCTCTTCACCAGTATAGCCGTCTAGCAATGATGCAATGTACTCAGCACCGCCCATGCCCTTGAACAACTGGTTCATACCCGATCCATAAGGACCGTGGAAACCTGCTCGCGCTTTGGCCATCAGGCTCAAATCAGGTGCACCAGCATTCGTATTCGCTGGGAAATTGTCCACCGGAGTTGCCGGACGATCTTCATCTTCTACGGAATCATAAACCGAGAAGTATTCAGCTGCGTAGGCGCGCACCTGATCTTCTGGCATGTGTGGTCCACCCTCGTCCGACAATGTGCGGATAGGAACAAACTTCAGCCCGTGACAGGCTGCACAAACCTCGGTGTAGATCTGCAAGCCGCGCTGCAGCTGGTTTTGGTCGTAGGTGCCAAACGGACCTTCGAACGAGAACGCAAAATCCTCGATGTGCTGGTCGCCGCCCCCTGCTGCCATTGCGGCAACAGGAGTCAGAGCAAGAGCGGCACCGATTACAAGTTTCTTCAACATAGTTTCCGGTCCCTTTTCTTATTCGGCAGCTTTGGCGTCGGACGCCTTGCCATAATGCGCATCAAAATCTTCTTCGATGGTCGCAGGAATGGCAGTTGGTTTTTCGATGACACCCAACAGCGGCAGGATCACCAGGAAGTACCCAAACCAGTAAGCCGAAGCGATCAGTGAGAAGCTCGCATAAGGTTCTTCCGCAGGCATCGCACCCAGCCACATCAGGGCAAAGAAGTCGACGATCAGCAGGTAGAACCACCATTTGAACATCGGACGGTAAGTACCCGAACGTACACGGGATGTGTCCAGCCAAGGCACCAAAGCCATCACAGCGATCGCACCAAACATTGCCATCACACCAAAGAACTTGGCGTCGATGATGCCACCAGTGATGAACGAGGTGAACTGAACAACCCAAACTTCGGCGGTGAAAGCCCGCAGGATCGCGTAGAACGGCAGGAAGTACCATTCAGGAACGATGTGTGCAGGTGTCACAAGCGCGTTTGCTTCGATGTAGTTATCAGGGTGACCCAGGTAGTTTGGCATAAAGCCAACAATCGCCCAAAACACGACCAACACAACAACCAGCGCAAACACGTCTTTGATCACGAAGTAAGGCCAGAACGGCAGAGTGTCTTTCTTGGCTTCTTCTTTCGATCCTTTACGGACATCAACACCCGATGGGTTGTTGTTGCCGGTAGTGTGGAACGCCCAAATGTGAACAATCACCAGAGCAGCAATCACAAATGGCAGCAGGTAGTGCAACGAAAAGAAGCGGTTCAGCGTGGCGTTTCCAACTGCAGGTCCGCCCAGCAGCCAAGTTTGCAACGCTTCGCCAATAAAGGGAATCGCGCCAAACAGGCCGGTGATCACGGTTGCACCCCAGAACGACATCTGCCCCCAAGGCAGGACGTAGCCCATAAAGCCGGTGCCCATCATCATCAGGAAGATCAGCATGCCGACAATCCAGGTGATTTCACGTGGGGCCTTGTATGAGCCGTAGAACAACCCACGGAACATGTGGATATAGACCGCGACAAAGAACAACGAGGCGCCGTTCATGTGCACGTAGCGCAACATAAAGCCGCCATTCACGTCACGCATGATGTGTTCAACACTGGCAAAGGCCAGGTCAACATGCGGTGTGTAATGCATCGCCAGAACGATGCCTGTGATAATTTGCAGCACCAGGCAGAACGCCAGTACAATGCCCCAGATCCACCACCAGTTGAGGTTCTTGGGCGTGGGAATCATGATTGTGTCATACAGCAACCCAACAATTGGCAGGCGGCTGTGCAGCCACTTTTCACCACCAGTTTTGGGTTCGTAATGATCGTGCGGAATTCCGGACATAAAAGGTTTCCTTATCCCAGTTTGATCGTTGTTTCGTCGAGGAACACAGCGACTGGAACCGGGAGGTTCTCAGGTGCGGGTCCCTTACGGATACGGCCAGATGTGTCGTAGTGCGACCCGTGGCATGGGCAGAACCAGCCATCAAAATCGCCAGCACCATCACCCAAAGGCACACAGCCCAGGTGGGTACAAACGCCCATCATCACCAGCCATTCGCCAGCTTCATCCATGGTGCGGTTTTCGTCAGACGCGTCCAAGCCAGGCTTGTTGGCGTTACGGTCCAGCTGATCCGGCAAATCGTCCAGTTCGACGGCGCGCGCCTCAGCGATCTCTTTCTCGGTACGACGGCGAATAAACACCGGCTTACCCAGGAACATCACCGAAATCTGCGTGCCGACTTCGACGCCACTGATATCGATGATGATCGACGACAAGGCCTGAACATCAGCCGAGGGGTTCATTTGATTTACCAGCGGCCAAACGGCCGCCCCTGTAGCGACGACCCCAGCGCCACCGGTGGCGTAATAGAGGAAGTCTCTCCGGGTGCCTTCGTTGTCTTCTGCGTGGGACACGAGGTTTTCTCCAATTCCAGCGCCCGTTTCGGGCAAACATGCGCATGCACCGCGAAAATTCGTGGTGGCTCAGGCGGGTATGTACCGATGAGAATGGCTTACGTCCAGCTATCATAGACGCGCAAAAGGCCGCATAGACATGTTTCTGACAGGCAGCGGTCGCAAAGCTACATAGATATTGGGTGCGCGGCCCGTCATTCAAGGCTCTGCGCTATCCGGCTGGAGGTTGCGTTGCCAACATACTGGGACGTGATTCGAACCCTTTGAACCAATCCGCCAATGCTTCGTTGCCTTGACGCCAATTGCTGTCTGGGTGTCGAAAATCAACATAACCCAACGCACAACCAACAGCGATGTGGCCTATGTCGAACGGCCCTTTTAAGTGGCTCATCCAGCGCGCATTCAGCGCGGCGCAGCCACCGGCCACTTTACCCAACTGCGCTGTTTCCCAATCGTCCCATTGCTTATCCTCGGGACGCATCCTCCGCTCATAGGTGGCAGAAACAGCTGCATCCATAATTCCGTCTGCGGTCGCTTCAAGCACCCTGCTATCCCAACCACCCGCATACAAACCGCTTTTTGCGCGGTCATCCAGATAGGCACAAATCACCCGACTGTCATATAACGTAGGGCCGTCGTCTCGTTGCAGCGCGGGAATTTTCCCAAGTGGATTGGCAGATTTCACCTCATCCGCTGTTGCCAGCGGTGTGGTGGCCACCGATTGGATGTCCACATCGTCGAGTTGGCCTGTTTCATGTAACAGCACCATAACTTTGCGGACAAATGGCGATGTTGGGGCGTAAATAAGCTTCATATCATTCTCCTCTTTGCCCGCACAGTAGGTAACTGGCAGGCAAAGGGAAGATGATTTGAGCTGACTAAAGCTCGACGCGCACGTCGTGCATCCATAACTTGGCAGGCCGAGACAACATAAACACAACCACATCAGCCAAATCTTCGGGTTCGGTAAAAATATGGTTGGGAACATCTTCACCAGCTTTGGCAAACATCCCTGTGTTGGTGCCGCTCTGATACAACCCGGCAACCCGAACGCCACTTTCGGATTCGTCTTCCTTCAGCACGTCAGTAAAGCCACGCACGCCAAATTTAGTGGCAGAATAAACTGACTGTCCAGCCTGTGCGACGACGCCAGACTTGGAAGCTACGTTGAGAATTGCGGCTTCTTCTCGGGTTCGCAATGAGGGAAGGAGATGTCTGGTTAGCTGCATCAAGGCGATCAAATTGGTCTGAACTGTCGTCACCAACATGTCGGCGTCAATGGAATCCAGCGGCCCTGCCTTATGCCATACTCCTGCGTTATTGATCAAAATATCAACGCCGCCTAAATCGCTTTCGATGAGATGCGCAGTGTGTGCGAGCGCATGAGCATCCATAAAATCCACAGAATATGCGCGTGCCTCTGCTGCGCCTAGCGCCAGCGATTCTGCAACGACCTGGTCCAGCCGGGCGCTATTGCGTCCAAGAATGGCAATTCTACAACCTTCGGCAGCCAGTTTTAGACAGATATGCCTGCCAATACCGTCGCTACCACCGGTTACAACAACCACTTTATCCCTAAGTTTCATACAGTTGCTTCCTTGGTATTCGCAAAAGCTATAGCAACGTCGTCAGGTGATGCTAGCTCTGCGTTATTCTGCCCTGCATCAACACAGCCAACGTCTCTAGTTCAGAGCCAAGTCCATCCTTGATTTGCTCCGCTACAGCCTCACGCGCACCAATCGACTTATTCTGACTTAATTTCCAAGTGCCATCCACATCTCTGATTCGCATCCGCGCTGGCACGATCATCCGCATCATCCGCTCTAATGTTTCGGGAGCCATCTTAGTTGTGGACCAAGGTGGTTTTGGCAGCAGCTGGGCTTCATAAAATGCGGATTGCCGATCCAACAGGTCACGCAGTTCATCCGCCGGACGCAGCTCTAGGTCCCCCGTCAAATGCACAGCTACGTAGTTCCAGGTCGGCACCTGATCCTCAACCCCATACCAGTCCGGTGAGACGTAGCCATCGGGCCCACTTACGGCGATTCGTGCCGGGTAAGCGTTTTTCAACATTTTTACGATGGGGTTTGAACGCACCAAGTGTAGTTCCGCCCATTGACCATCTTGTGACAGCAAGAATGGTACATGGCTGATCAAGGGAGCACCTTCGCAAGAAATCGCCAAAACGCCATAACCACGGGCACGCGCAAAATCTAAATTCTGCTCTGTTTCAGCATCGTGAAACATCGGATTGGGATGCATTGATCTCTCCTTTTGCGCCCACTCTTGAAAACCTTCTCACCAATGGCAAGCGACAATCGACACCTATTCCGCAGGATCCGGGTCGAACCGCTCAAGGCCCAACTGATAGCAATCTCTTGTCTCAACAGGATCATGTTCATGTCCCAAACACTCGTTACCCTTGCTGTTTTTTTGTTTCCGTTGGCTTACAGTCCCGGCCCTGGCAATATGTTCTTTGCTGCCAATGGCGCCCGGTTTGGGTTGTGGGCAACTTTGCGCGCGAATTTTGGATACCATCTGGCAACATGGCTGGTGACCGCGGCCATCGGGTTGGGCTTTGTCACCACATTTGACCTCTTCCCACAACTTTTCGTCGCCTTAAAATGGGCAGGATCAGCGTATGTATTTTGGTTGGCTTGGAAACTGCTCCGATCAGGTATGCTGCAAAGTGATGAAACGGCCCGACCGGCTTCTTTCAGTGATGGGGTGATGTTGCTGCTGTTAAACCCTAAGGCCTATGTCATCATTGCGCTGATGTTTTCACAGTTCTTGACGTCGTCCAGCGACAACCGCCTGTTATTGACCTTGCTGATTACCACTGTCTTCACCATGAACAACTTTATCGCATTTACGGTCTGGACCCTGATCGGAGACCAAATTGCCAGCCATTTCAGATCGCCAGACAGTGCCCGAAGGCTGAATTCGCTGTTTGGTGGTATGCTGGCGCTGGTGGCGGTGTGGATGCTTATTTCCTAACGTCCCCCTTGCAAACCGCAACTGCTATTGCCAAATTGCGCTTGTTCTCAGGGCGGGGCGAAATTCCCCACCGGCGGTGAGCAGGTTCATCCTGTAAGCCCGCGAGCGGCCCCGTCGTTAGGGGTGTCAGCAGATCTGGTGAGATTCCAGAGCCGACGGTCATAGTCCGGATGGAAGAGAACGTGCGAAAGGGAGCATCATCGGTGCACCTTATCGTTCGTTATCGCCTTGGGTGACGTGTCTGTACCAAAGGAGATAACCATGACACACACCCGATATGCCTTTATCAAGGCACAATGGCACGCCGATATTGTTGATCGCGCACTCGAAGGTTTCTTGCAGCTGATCCCAGCCGAGCAGGTTGATGTCTATAACGTGCCCGGCGCGTTTGAGATGCCGCTGCTGGCTAAGGATCTGGCCGCAACAGGCCAGTATGCCGCCGTGGCCTGTGCCGCCTTTGTTGTGGATGGCGGTATTTACCGACATGATTTTGTGGCTCAAGCCGTGGTTGACGGATTGATGCGCGCCGGAATGGACACCGGGGTGCCGGTACTGTCAGTATCACTGACACCGCACCACTATCAGGAAACCGATCATCACAATGCCATCTACTGCGAGCATTTTGTCGAAAAAGGGCGCGAGGCAGCCAATGCTGCTCTGATGATCGGCAAAACTCGGGCCGAAGTGGCGAAGGCTGCATAATTTCGCTCGTCGCGAAAGCGGCGAGCACGCGTCCGCCCGCCCCACGGCGGGCGCGTTCCGCACCCACCCGGACGAACGCTCATCGCGAGCCATTTCAACCGCTTCAGCTTCACCCCCTGCTACCCTAGATAAGCCTTCAACGCTGGTGGCGGATTATCCAACAAGACCGCCGTTTCCATCGACGGATGGGCCTGCCCATCGGCCACCAGAACCACCTGATCTGCAATGCGGCGGGCATCGCTGGGATCATGGCTGACCATCAACAAGGTTGCCCCGCTTTCAGCCAGCAACTCGGCCACCAAATCCAACATTTCCGCCTTGAGCGCCGGCCCCAGCGCGGCAAAGGGTTCATCCAGCAGCAACAGATCGCGCCCCTGCACCAGCACCCGCGCCAAGGCGACCCGGCTTTGCTGCCCACCAGACAGGGAGGCAGGTTTGCGATCTCCCATGCCGTCAAGCCCGACACGGGCCAGAGCCGCCTTAACTTTCGCTTGCTGAGCATCGTCCAAACGTAGATTGGGGTGAATGCCCAAGCCGACATTCTGCGCCACAGTCAGGTGCGGGAACAGGTTACCATCCTGAAACAGCATCGCAATCGGCCGCTTGCCCGGCGCGACCTTGCTTAGGTCTTTACCCTTCCAATAAACTGCCCCTTTGGAGAGCGAGCGAAACCCTGCCAGAGCCTCGATCAGGGTGGACTTCCCTGCCCCCGACGGCCCGATCACAGCAATCCGGCTGCCCGGCGCAATCTCCAGATCTGCGCGCAGGGAAAACCCGCCATTTTCAATCAGACAGTTTTCAAGCCTCAGCATGCCAGCGGCCTCCGCGATCTAGAATCCAAAACGCCGACATCGACAGCGCCAGCAAAAGCAATGCCGCACCGGCGGCTGCCTCCATCCGGTATGCCCCCATCAGGCGGTAGACTTGCAACGGCAGTGTGGCAAACTCAGGGTCGGCAAACAGCGCCACAACGCCCAGATCCCCCATCGACAGCGCCGCTGCCAATCCAGCAGAAAAGCCGATCTGCGCCCGCATCCGAGGCAGCAGCACCCGCCGCACAAAAGGGAGCCCGCGCATATCCAGCGACATCGACAGACGGCCATAGCGGCCCACCACGGATTTGGCGCGGGGCACCAGAATGCGAAGCGCAAAGGGTAGCGCCATCACGGCATTGACCAGCGCCGTCACCGGCAGCGCCAGCGCAAAGGGGTTGGCGATGGGATAGATCACGATGAACAACCCGGTGCCGATCACAAGTGGAGAGGCCGCAAGACCCAAAATACCGGCAACCTCGATCATGGTGCCTCGCCCCAGCGCCACCGCTGTTGCCATGGGCAGCGCCAGGATCAACATCAGAGCGGTGCTGAGCGTGGCAACCATGATGGAGTTCAGCGCCGCCGTCCAAACCGAGGCCTTGAGGCCAACCAGACCGGGCACGCCGGACAGGGCAATGGCCGCCAGTGGCAACAGCAGGAAAGCTGCGGCCAGAAGGATCCAAAATCCATCAAAGACCCGCGAGGTGGTCGAATTGCCATCCCAACGCTGCAAAGGGCGGTCTAGGCCAGTGCCAAACCCCTCGCCAACTGCCACTTTGACCGCCACCAGCGCGGCTGCTCCGGTCAGCACCAATTGCAGCCCCGACAGCATCGCGGCGCGGCCAAGGTCAAAATCAAAACGAAATGCTTGATAGATCGCCAGCTCAATGGTGGTGGCACGCGGTCCGCCGCCCAATGTCAGCGCTACGGCAAAGCTGGACAGGCAAATGGCAAAGATCACTGCCAAAGCGCCGGGGACCACACGGCGCAGCATCGGGTATTCCAGCAGGTTCCGCGTGGCCCGCGCATCGGCGCCCAATTGCGCCGCCAGCCGAAAACGTTCGGCCGGGATTTCCTGCCACCCCTGCAAGATCAGCCGCGTCGCCAGGGGCAAATTAAAGAAAACATGCGCCAGAACCACGCCGTGCAGCCCATAGATCTGCACAGGCTCTAGCCCAAACAGGGCCAAACCATCACTAATCCACCCAGCTCGGCCAAAGACCTGCAGCAGTCCCAGAATCGCAACAATAACGGGGAGGATAAACGGCGCGCCCAGCAGGGCGATCAACAGACGCCGCCCGGCAAACCGCCGTCGCGCCAAGGCTCGCGCCACCGGAACGGCCAGCGCCACGCTCAGTCCCGCCGACAGACAGGCCTGTATCAGGGTAAACCGCAGCGCGGCCCAATCGGCACTGCCCAGCCCCCGACCGGGTTCAGCGCGCAGGACAACCGCGGCAAGCGTGCCAAAGATCAGCGCCGCCACAACAAGGGCAGCGCCGATCCCGGTTCTTGCGCCTATTGGCTGAGCGCAGTCAGCCATTCGTCCAACGCGGCATCACGCACCGCTGCAGCCTCATCCTCGGTCAGCAACAGGGACTTGCCCGGCTCAACCAGAGTTTCAAAGCCATTGGGCAGGCCTTCGGCTGGGGTCACGGCTGGGTACATCCAGTTGGTGGTTGGAATGATCGACTGGAACACATCCGACACCATGAACGCCAGGAATTGGTCAGCCAGCTCGGACTGATCGCTGGCAGCCAGTTTCCCGGCAACCTCAACCTGCATGTAGTGACCTTCGTCAAACACCGCTGCGGCTTTCGAAGAATCTTCTTCGGCAATCAGGTGGTAGGCTGGCGAAGTCGTATAAGACAGCACCATATCAGCCTCACCTTCGAGGAACATGCCATAGGCCTCAGACCAGCCCTTGGTCACAGTGACAACGTTGTCCGCCAGATCAGCCCAGATTGCCGGGGCTTCGTCGCCATAGGCCGCCTTGACCCACATCAGCAGACCCAGACCAGGGGTCGAGGAACGCGGATCCTGGATCACGATCTTCTTGTCGCTTGCGGCCAGCTCTTTGAAGTTGGCAGGAGCCGCTGCATCGGCATTGTGCACAAATGAGAAGTAGCCCCAGTCATAAGGGGCAAACGTTGCGTCTGTCCAAGTCACAGGCAGCGCGTAGTCAGCAGTGACCGAATGATCGGCAAACAGACCGGTAGCCTTTGCGGCGGCGGTCAGGTTGGTGTCCAGACCCAACACAACATCCGCGTCCGAGCGTTCGCCTTCCAGTTTAATGCGTGCCAGCAAGGCAGCACCGTCGCCAGCACCGACCAGTTTCAGGTCGCAGCCACAGACCTCTTCAAAGGCCTTTTCCACCGCCGGGCCGGGGCCCCAGTCGGAAACAAAGCTGTCATAGGTGTAAACGGTCAGTTCAGGTGCGTCGGCATAGGCCGCCGTTGTGCTCAACAGTCCCGCTGCAATCACAAGATACTTCATGGCATCCTCCATTGCGGCGACGGGCAAGGGGGATATGCTCCCAGACCTTCCCTCCGCCGGTGTTAGCCGGTTCAGGTTCAACGGGTCCGCCATTGATGGCATCTCAGCGCAGTTGCCTGCGCACCCCGAGGTGTGGCCGATACCTATGCGCCCCCTCACCCAAACACAAGCACATCCGCAATCAGGCCCTACCGCTTCGACAAACTGGAATGATCCGCCCTTCATCTGGCCACAAATATCCCGGGGGAGCCGTCGCAGACGGCGGGGGCAGCGCCCCAACCCACCCCCAGATGTGCAAAACCCCTTGAGAGCTAGCCGCCACACGGCTAAGCACATCCCGCAAAGGAGCCTACCCCATGTCGATGAATAGCTTTGGTCATCTTTTCCGCGTCACCACCTGGGGCGAAAGCCATGGGCCTGCGCTGGGCGCCACTGTGGATGGCTGCCCGCCTAACGTCCCGCTGGACGAGACGATGCTGCAGCAATGGCTGGACAAGCGCCGCCCGGGTCAGAACAAGAATATGACCCAGCGCAACGAACCGGATGAGGTAAAAATCCTGTCGGGTGTGTTCGAAGGCAAAACCACCGGCACGCCGATCCAGCTGATGATCGAAAACACCGACCAGCGCTCCAAGGATTATGGCGACATCGTCAACACCTTCCGTCCCGGTCACGCAGACATCACCTATTACCAGAAATACGGCAACCGGGACTATCGCGGTGGCGGGCGGTCTTCGGCCCGTGAAACGGCAGCCCGTGTGGCAGCAGGTGGCATTGCCCGCGAGGCGATCAAGTTGCTGGCCCCGGACCTAGAGGTCAAAGGCTACATGGTCGCCATGGGCGAGCTGGACATTGATCGTTCCAACTTCGACTGGGACGCCATCGACAAGAATGATTTCTGGATCCCTGATGCAAACGCGGTGCAGCAGTGGGAAGACTATTTGCAGGGCCTTCGCAAAGAACATGACTCGGTTGGAGCCGTGGTCGAGGTTGTGGCGCGTGGTGTACCTGCGGGTATCGGCGCCCCCATTTATGCCAAGTTAGACACTGAATTGGCCTCAGCCATGATGTCGATCAACGCGGTCAAGGGCGTCGAGATTGGCGAAGGTATGAATGCGGCCCGGCTGAAGGGTTCAGAAAACGCGGACGAGATTTTCCGCGGCAATGATGGCGCACCTGTGTATTCGTCGAACCATGCGGGCGGCATTCTGGGCGGCATTTCCACCGGGCAGGACGTGGTAGTGCGCTTTGCGGTAAAACCAACCTCGTCGATCCTGACGCCGCGCGCTTCAATCCGCAAAGATGGCTCCCCAGCCGAGGTAATCACCAAGGGCCGTCACGACCCCTGTGTCGGCATCCGCGCGGTGCCGGTAGGAGAAGCGATGATGGCCTGTGTAATCCTGGACCAACTGCTGCTGCATCGCGGACAGATTGGTGAAAACCAAGGCACGATTGGCTGACATTAGGCTCTAAAAGGGCGATGCCAACCTCAAATTTCGAAATCTTGCCATGGCCCGGCACCGCCGGGCCGCGCCTGACCTTCCCCACGGGAAGGCTCTTTGCACCTCCCCAAGGTCGGGCACGCCCCTTTTAATCTAAACTCTCACCCGTGATCCCCGGCGCACTGGCTGTGGTCAGCCAGCGCCGTCAGCACTTTGCAACACCCCCCGTTGCCGCCATCACACAGATGGCTGATCCGTTCCAGCTCTCTTGCCAACTGTTCTAACTTGGCGATCCGTTCGCGGACGTTTTCTAACTGGCTACGTGCGATCTGATCGGCCTCGGCACAGTCATCCCCCAGTTGCCCGTCCAGCCCCATTAGGGCGCGGATGTCGTCCAAGCTGAACCCCAAATCACGCGCATGCTTGATAAAGCCCAGCGCGTCCATGCCCGCCTGATCAAAGCGCCGCTGGTTACCCGCATTGCGCCCCGGCTCGTCCAGCAGGCCTATCTCTTCGTAGTATCGGATGGTCGGAACCTTTACCCCGGTGGCCTTGGACATTGCGCCGATGGTGTACATCAAAATACCTCTTGAAGCTCTAGTGGCTAGAGCAACTACATTGGCCTCGAATCAGAACGAAGGACAAGAGACAATGGCAGGATGCTGCAACCACAACGCCCAGTTTGATGGGGTGTCGGCCGACTACAAACGACGGCTTTGGCTGGTGATCGCCATCAATGCTGGCATGTTTGGGGTGGAAATGAGTGCTGGGCAAATGTCCGGCAGTCAGGCGCTTAAGGCGGACGCACTGGACTTCCTTGGTGATGCGCTCACTTATGGCATTTCTCTAGCGGTGATCGGCGCCACCTTACGCACCCGCTCATTGGCGGCGCTGGGTAAAGGAATCAGCCTATTGCTGATGGGGCTCTGGGTGTTTGGGTCGACCATATACTCGGTGTTTTACATCGGTGTCCCACAGGCACAAATCATGGGATCGATCGGTTTTATGGCGTTGGCTGCCAATTTGGCATCAGTTGCGATCTTGGCCCGCTACAAAGACGGCGACGCCAATGTTCGGTCGGTCTGGCTGTGTTCTCGCAATGATGCCATTGGCAACGTCGCGGTGATGATCGCGGCGCTTGGGGTTTGGGGTACTGCATCGGGCTGGCCAGATCTAATCGTTGCCGGGATCATGGCGGGCTTGTTCCTCAGCTCTGCTTTCCAGATCCTTAACCAAGCGATAAGGGAATGGCGCTCGGAGGAAGCCCCTTTGGAGGCCCATCAGCACTAAAACGCCCCGTGTTGCTTAGTTAAACAACCCTGCGTGATCTTCGCGCAGGGTTTTCTTTTGCGCTATACCTATAATTTTCTCACCCCAGGCAGGTAACGTGCCAAGCCGATGGTATCACTGCTACCACCACATTTCACTCTGCCCGCTGCAACGCGCAGTACAGCTGATGAATTAGGAGACTGGCGTGGTTCATCACAACCCATCTTTATGTACCAGCACCAGCACGGCATCCAAATCAACCCATTGATCTTTGCCTCGTCGGAGCGCAGGGTCGCGGCCATGGTAAAGTCGTTAACATCGCATCGACCGTTGCTCGCGGTTGGACTTAAGGTCACAGCAATTGGGCTGTTCACCACCATGGCCGCGATCATCAAAGCCACCGCTGACCATGTCCCTGCCAGCGAAGCGGTGTTCTTTCGCTCCCTGTTTGCAGTTCCGATCATCGTAATCTGGCTGATGATGCGCGGCGAACTGCGCCACGGTTTGATCGCTAAAAATCCAATGGGTCATGTTTGGCGGGGGGTGCTTGGGACATCTGCGATGGGTTTGACCTTTACAGGCCTGGGTATGTTACCCCTGCCCGAAGTCACTGCCATCGGGTTTGCGACACCAATTTTCACCCTGATTCTTGCGGCGATCTTTCTCGGAGAAACTATTCGCCTGATCCGTATCAGTGCCGTTGTCGTTGGTTTGGCTGGGGTGATGATAATGATCTGGCCCCGATTAAGTGGTGGAGCAGATATCGGTGACACCGCCACGCTTGGTGCCATTTTGATCCTGATTGCCACCATTGCGCGCGCCATGGTGCAGATTCACATCCGTCAACTGGTTCAAACCGAACACACGGCTGCCATCGTTTTTTATTTTTCGATCACTGCCACAGGCTTGTCGCTTCTGACCCTTCCTTTTGGCTGGAAGGTGCCAAGCTGGGATATTCTTTTGATGCTGATTGCCAGCGGATTTATCGGTGGGGTGGCGCAGATTTTGGTGACATCATCCTACCGCTTTGCTGCCGCATCAATGCTGGCGCCTTATGATTACACCTCGATGTTGTTTGCTATTGTCATTGGTTATGTCTGGTTCGCCGAGCTGCCCACGCTGGTGATGCTGGCTGGTGCAACATTAGTCATCGCTGGCAATGCAGTGGTGATCTGGCGCGAGAGCCGCCTAGGAGTGGCGCGCGGCAAAGCCCGCCCGATGATGGATCCCAAGGGCGGCTAGCAGGCTCTAATAAGACGTTTTGGGTTGGAACAGCATCCAATACGGCGCTGCTCCTTTCAGGATCACACTGATCGGGTTAGCCCGCCGTCGATACGAATATTCTGGCCTGTGGTATAGGCGGCGTCATCAGAGGCCAGATAGGCAATCAGCGCCGATACTTCCTGTGCGGAGCCATATCGCCCCATAGGAATCCGCGCTTTGCGATCCTCAGTTTCAGGAAGGCTGTCGATAAAGCCGGGTAGCACATTGTTCATTCTCACGCCTTGGGAGGCGAACTTATCTGCAAACAATTTTGTAAAGCTGGCGAGTCCAGCCCGGAATACACCCGATGTCGGGAATAGTGGGTCAGGCTCGAACACCGCAAAAGTCGATATATTTATGATCGAACCACTGCCCTGTGCTGCCATGATTGGGGCCACCAAGCGGCTGGGGCGGATCACGTTGAGCAAGTAGTAATCCATGCCCAAATGCCAGTCGTCGTCACTGATGTCCATGATATCCCCCTTGGGTCCGTGGCCCGCCGAATTGATCAACACATCAATCCGCCCCCAACGGTGCATCGCTAGGTCCACCAGCGCCTGAAGGTCGGTTGTTTCAAGGTTTGATCCTGTAACGCCTACACCGCCAAGCTCGTTCGCCAGCGCCTCCCCCTTACCCGAGGCAGAGAGAATCGCGACCTGATACCCATTTGCTGCCAAATGTCGTGCTGCATCGGCGCCCATGCCGCTGCCACCGGCTGTAATCAGTGCTACTTTGGTCATAACTTGCTCCTATCTGTTATAGGTAAGATGGGGTCAGTCCGCGCACTTGACCAATCATCTCTCATCGCGCAAGCCTGTAGGAAAACTATTGGCTCAATTCAAATGCGACCTCCTAACTTAAACTCTCTGCGGATGTTTGATGCGGCTGCCCGGCATCTGAATTTTCGCTTGGCTGCCGAAGAACTGAATTTGACGCAGGGCGCAGTGGCGCAACAGGTACGTCGGTTAGAGACGGATCTTGGGCACAAACTGTTCCTGCGGCATGCGCGTGGATTATCACTAACCGATACTGGCCGCAGCTATCATAGCCCAGTGCGCCAAGCGCTGGCGCTGATTGAGAACGCAACCAATTGCCTTGCCCCTGCCGAGCAAAAGGTAACACTGTCTGTGCCGCCATCTTTTGCCGCCAAATGGTTGGTTCCGCGTTTGCCCGAGTTTGAGGCAGCGCATCCGGGCATTGAACTGCGAATTCTGGCCGAGGAAGCTCTGAGTGATTTCAAGCATGATGGTATTGATCTGGCGATCCGGTTGGGTCCGCGCCCCAACGATCTGGATCTGCAATCTGAATGCTTATCGCACATGGATCTGGTAGCCGTCACAAACCAAATTGTGGCTCTAACGCTGGGTGAAATACCCACATTGGAAGATCTAGCCAAGCACACGCTCATTCAGGATGGGCACCATTACTGGGACCAGTTGTTACGAAACGCCGGGCTATCTACGCAAAAACGCTTATTGCAGTTCAACCAAACTGCACTTGCGATGGATGCGGCGATGAACGGTCAGGGGATCGCTCTGGTACCGCAGATTTTTCTGGGCAACCCCTCTCTGCAACAAGTCTGGCGTAGCCCTGCCATAAAAGACGCGGGTTTTTATGTTGTCTGGCCTCGCAGAAAAGTACCAAACCAAGCACGGAAAACTGTTGTGAACTGGCTACTGACACAAAGAAGCGATGCGCATTAACGGAAAACAAAACGGACGCCTTGTTAGCGCCCGTCGTGAAACTTGATTTTACAAAGCATTAGGCCCTTACCAGCGCCTCATAAGCTTCTGCAATCTCGCGGGTCATTTCTCCAACCTCAAACGTATAGTCGCCTATCTGCCCTACCGGGGTTACTTCGGCTGCAGTTCCGGTCAACCAGCACTGTTCAAATCCAGCCATTTCTTCGGGCATGATATGACGTTCGTGCACAGTGATGCCGCGCTCCTTGAGCATTCCAACCACAGTCTGACGGGTGATACCGTTCAAAAAACAATCCGGCAGCGGTGTGTGTACTTCACCGTCTTTCACGAAGAAAATATTTGCGCCGGTCGCTTCGGCCACGTAGCCGCGGTAATCCATGAACAACGCATCAGAGCAGCCTTTGGCCTCGGCCTTGTGCTTGGAGATCGTACAAATCATGTAAAGGCCAGCGGCCTTGGCATGCACAGGGATGGTTGCAGGACTGGGCCGTTGGTACTCTGCGATGTCCAACTTGGCGCCCTGCATTTTAGCGTCGCCATAATAGGCCCCCCAACCCCAAACCGCGATTGCCATACGCACCGGGTTCTTGGCCGAAGCGACCCCCATGTCCTCGCCCGATCCACGCCATACCAATGCGCGAACGTATGCGTCTTGCAGCCCACTGGCTTTTAGCGCCTCTTCCTTGGCTGCTTCGATATCGTCTACCGAATATTGCATCGGCATATCCAACGCTTCGGCCGACTTGATCAGGCGCTCCGAGTGTAGGCGGCTTTTGAAAATCTTGCCGTTATAGGCGCGCTCACCCTCAAAAACTGAAGAGGCATAGTGCATGGCATGAGACAGCACATGCACCTGTGCATCGCGCCAATCAACCATTTCGCCATCCATCCAGATAACACCATCCCGATCATCATATCCCGACATGCTGTTTCCTCCTAAGCATCGTCATCTTTTCGTTTGTTGCGTCAATTAGGGCCGAAAAGGACATATTATTGCGCCAAAACTGAGATTCGATACCTCTTCGCTCTTGGAATGTCAATAACGCTGACTTAAACTGGGCACGATTGAAAGATGGGGGCGCGTTATGTCGGATGGACGTTCAAGTCAGAGTTTTGGCGGTGAAAGCCTGCTATTCCTCACTGATGAACAACTCAGGCAGGGGATTGAGGCAATGTTCTTTGCCTATCGCGGCTTTACGGCTGACCCTGACCGCATCCTAACGGAAATGGCCTATGGTCGCGCCCATCACCGGGCCATCCACTTTATCAATCGCGCTCCTGGTACCACCGTGAATAACCTTCTCACCATTCTAGGCGTGACGAAGCAGTCTTTGAATCGGGTGCTCCGTACATTGATCGGTGATGGCCTGGTCGAGAGCCGCGTCGGCACTATCGACAAGCGCGAGCGGCATCTGTTCCTGACGGACGCAGGCCACGCACTGGAGGCGACCTTATCGGATGCCCAACGCGCTAGGATGCGGGCCGCATTCAAGGATGCGGGGCCCGAAGCGGTGCACGGCTTCAAAAGAGTATTGGAGGCCATGATGGATTCGGACATGCGGCGCGCCTATGCCAAAATGCGGGACGCAGGCTTATGAGTGGTTTTGACGCCCACCTGTTGATTGTAGACGACGATGAGCGGATCCGTGACCTGCTTAAGAAGTTTCTAGTTCGGGCCGGTTTTCTGGTAACTGCTGCCCGGGATGCTGCCCACGCCCGTAGGGTACTGGACGGTTTGGAATTTGATCTAATCGTGATGGATGTCATGATGCCGGGCGAAGACGGGATATCGCTGACAACCAGCCTGCGCGAGACTCTCAGTACTCCAATCATGCTGTTAACGGCCCGTGGTGAAACCGAACACCGTATTACCGGGCTAGAAGCTGGGGCGGATGACTATCTGGCCAAGCCATTTGAACCCAAGGAACTGTTACTCAGGATCAACGCAATTCTGCGCCGTATGCCAGAAACTTCAGCGCAGGAGGCAGCGCCCAAAGTCCTGCATTTGGGACCGATCCGGTATGATATCGACCGTGGTGAAATGTGGCAAGGCGACCAGCTTATTCGGCTAACCGGCACCGAAAGTCAGCTGATGAAAATCTTTTCAACCTGCCCAGGCGAAGCCGTCAGCCGTGCCAAACTGGTCGAAGATCTGGGTCGTGACAGGGGTCAAGCACAGGAACGCGCGGTGGATGTTCAGATCACCCGACTGCGTCGCAAAATCGAACCAAACCCAAAGCAACCACAATACCTGCAAACGGTACGTGGTGCCGGATATATGCTTGCCCCTGACTAATTTCAGACCTACTGCCCCCAATCCACTGAAACGCTCCAGTTGCCCGACAGCGCCTTTTCGGGCATCCACAAGAAAGACAAACACCAACTTGCCGCCGCCCCGTTAGGCATCCTAATGTCATGGCCAAACATCCTTTGAGATATTGCCATGACCACTGCCTTGATCACCCATGCCGATTGCCTGTCCCATGTGGCACCCGAGGGCCACCCCGAATCTGTGGCCAGATTGGAGCACGTGCTCCATGCACTGGAACCTCTGGATCTAATGCGAGTCACTGCGCCAATGGCCGCCGATGATGATATTCTACGCATCCACCCGGCATCTTACCTTGCGAATCTACGCGCAGCACTCCCGTCCCAAGGCTTGGCCAACATTGATGGTGACACTTTTTTGTCCCCAGGCTCGTTGGATGCAGCATTTCGTGCCGCCGGGGCGGTAGTGCGCGGTGTAGATATGGTGTTAGCAGGCGAAGTTCAAAACGCTTTTGCCGCTATTCGCCCGCCTGGCCACCACGCCGAAACCGACACATCTATGGGCTTTTGCCTGTTTGGAAATGCAGCTTTGGCCGCAAAACATGCGTTGGATCACCACGGCCTGAAACGCGTGGCGGTGGTGGATTTTGATGTCCACCATGGCAATGGAACCCAAGATTTGTTGTGGGATGAGCGCCGAGCATTGGTGATTACTTCGCAACAAATGCCACTCTGGCCGGGTTCAGGTCGAGCGGATGAAGACGGCGCCTATGGAAATGTTCTCAACATCCCTCTGCCACCTGATAGCGATGGCAGTGAAATGCGTGCCCTCTATCAAGCACAGGTCTTTCCCCGCCTGCGCGATTTTAAACCCGAGTTGTTGGTGATTTCAGCTGGCTTCGACGCTCATCGTGACGACCCGCTGGCCAATCTCAACTGGTCTACCCAGGATTTTGCCTGGCTCACCGCTGAACTCTGCGAAATAGCGCAAGACCTGTGCGATGGCCGTATCGTCTCGACTTTGGAAGGTGGGTATGATCTGAACGCGCTGAGCACCGCCTGCGCGGCACATGTGACAGAAATGATAAAGGCATCGGCATGACCCAGACACCCGTCGAAGAGATGAGTTTTGAATTGGCGATGAAGGAGTTGGAAACCGTAGTTGGCCAGTTGGAACGCGGCGACGTGGCTCTGGACGATTCGATCGCACTTTATGAACGGGGTGCAGCATTGAAAAAGCGATGTGAAGATGAATTGAAGCGCGCCGAGGAGAAGGTCGCTGCAATCACATTGGACGCCAATGGCAATGCCACTGGCACAACGCCACTGGACGCAGGCTGAGCCTATGTCCGCGTCCACAGTTGTGCGGCAAGAAACACCGGCACCAAAGTTTACTCACGCCTTAAGCCGCACACAGCGGCTGGTTTCCGCCCGTATGGAAAGTGCTTTAGTCGGCGACGACACTTTGCTAGCGGCGATGCGCTATGCCATCACCGGAGGCAAAATGCTGCGTGGTTTTCTGGTCTTGGAAAGCGCCCGGTTGCATGAGGTCAGCGATGAGGTGGCGCTGGACGCTGCTCTGGCGATCGAATGTATGCACGCCTATTCGCTTGTGCATGACGACCTGCCCTGCATGGACGACGACGACTTGCGTCGCGGTCTGCCAACTCTACACCGCAAATGGGATGAAGCCATGGCGGTGCTGGCTGGAGATGCCTTGCAAACGCTAAGTTTCGAACTGCTTGCTAACCCCAAATTCGGGGATAATACTCTAACACTGATCCGAATGCTGGCCCAGGCTTCTGGCAAAGATGGCATGGTCTCGGGGCAGATGCTCGATATCGCCGCGGAAACCAGCCCTCAACCACTGACGCTGGAACAGATTATCCTTCTGCAGAGGCGTAAGACAGGTTGCCTAATTTCCTGGTCAGCCACGGCTGGTGCTGTGATTGCGAACGCGGACACTGAGCCACTGCGGCACTATGCCGAAGCACTTGGCCTTGCTTTTCAAATTGCTGACGACATTTTGGACGTTGAAGGCGATGCTGAAAAAGTTGGCAAGCGTGTACGTAAAGATGCCGAGGCTGGTAAGGCGACATTTGTGTCAGTTTTAGGGTTAGATGCAGCCAAGACGCGCGCCCAGCAATTATGCAATCAGGCTTGCGCTGCCTTAGATATTTACGGTGATCGTGGCGAAACCTTGCGCGAAGCCGCCCGTTTCGTTATTTCGCGCGACAGCTAATTGCCGCCAGAGGAGGCGCCGCATGCCCGAACAAACCACTAACCGACCCAAGACGCCTTTGCTGGATCAGATCAACCGTCCCGCAGATCTGAAGTCGCTAAGTGACTCGCAACTGGCACAAGTGGCCAATGAATTGCGTTCGGAAACCATTTCGGCGGTCTCCACTACGGGCGGGCATTTGGGTGCTGGCTTAGGCGTTGTCGAACTAACAGTGGCTCTGCACGCTGTGTTTGACACCCCGCGTGACAAATTGGTCTGGGACGTTTCGCATCAATGTTATCCGCACAAGATCCTGACTGAACGTCGCGATCGCATCCGTTCTCTGCGGATGAAAGACGGATTATCCGGTTTCACCAAACGCAGTGAATCGCCTTATGATCCATTTGGCGCAGCGCATAGTTCCACCTCGATCAGTGCTGCACTTGGCTTTTCTGTCGCTCGCGATTTGGGCGGTGTTGTGCCCGAGGGTCTAGGCGACGGTATAGCCGTGATCGGCGACGGGTCGATGTCAGCAGGCATGGCGTTTGAGGCCATGAACAACGCTGGCCATCTGGGTAAACGCCTGTTTGTCATTCTTAACGACAATGAGATGAGCATTGCACCTCCGGTTGGGGCGCTGTCATCCTACCTTTCGCGGCTATATGCTGAGGAACCGTTTCAGGAATTAAAGGCCGCCGCCAAGGGTGCAGTATCCCTACTGCCGGAACCATTTCGCGAGGGCGCAAAGCGTGCCAAAGATATGCTGAAAGGCATGACTGTTGGCGGCACCTTGTTTGAATCGCTTGGTTTTTCCTACATTGGCCCCATTGATGGTCATGATCTAAACCAACTACTACCGGTTTTACGTACAGTCAAAACGCGCGCCACCGGCCCAGTTTTGATCCATGTATTGACCAAAAAAGGTAAAGGCTATGCCCCGGCCGAAGCCGCCCGTGACAAAGGCCATGCCACCGCCAAATTCGACGTAGTAACGGGTGTGCAGAAAAAGACTCCATCAAACGCTCCGTCTTATACCGGGGTATTTGGTGACGAACTGGTCAAACTGGCCGCCAAAGACGACAAAATCTGCGCCGTGACCGCAGCAATGCCAGATGGCACCGGGCTGAACCTGTTTGCCGAACGCTACCCCTCGCGCTGTTTTGACGTAGGCATTGCCGAACAACATGGCGTAACCTTCTCAGCCGCTTTGGCCGCAGGTGGCATGAAGCCCTTCTGCGCGATGTACTCGACCTTCTTGCAGCGCGGATATGATCAGGTTGTGCACGATGTGGCCATCCAGCGCTTGCCTGTGCGGTTCGCGATTGACCGAGCGGGTCTGGTCGGCGCCGATGGCGCCACCCATGCCGGTAGTTTTGATATCGGTTTCATGGCCAACCTGCCGGGTATGGTGGTGATGGCTGCTGCGGATGAGGCTGAACTGGTGCATATGGTTGCCACAGCCGCGGCCCATGACGACGGCCCAATTGCCTTCCGCTATCCCCGAGGTGAGGGCGAAGGTGTCGAAATGCCGGATGAGCCGCAAGTGTTGGAGATCGGCAAAGGCCGGACGATCCAATCTGGCTCCCGCGTGGCACTATTATCGTTCGGCACCCGGCTGGGCGAGGTCCGCAAGGCCGCCGAAGCACTATCGGCCAAAGGTATCACTCCAACAATTGCCGACGCGCGTTTTGCCAAACCGCTAGACCGCGAGATGATCCTGGATCTGGCCGCTAATCATGAGGCACTGATCACCATCGAAGAAGGTGCCGTGGGTGGCTTTGGCTCGCACGTGGCGCAGTTGCTGGCGGATGAAGGTGTGTTTGACGGTGGTCTGAAATATCGCTCGATGGTGCTGCCTGATATCTTTATCGATCAGGCCAGCCCGGCGGATATGTACAAGGTTGCAGGCATGGATGCCACGCAGATCGAGGCCAAGGTTCTGGAGGTGCTGGGCGTGGCGACGATTGGGGAAAAACGGGCTTAGTTTCCTTCGAAATAGTCTACATATTTTGACTATGGGCGAGCGACGGCCTCAGGCGGGCACGAAATACGGAAAAACCCAGTAAGTTAACTGATAAGTCGGTAGATCTTCGCATGCCAACGGCCGTTCAGCTTGAATACGAAGTCCGCAATCTGATCATCTCCCATGATGACCGGAGGAAGATCTTGCGGTCGGGCAACCGCCAAATTGAGGAGCATCGCCCGTTCAGCAAATACAGCTGGATCAAAAATAATATCCATCCGCTCAATAAAGGACTGGGACGCCCACAATTGTTCAACCATACCCGGAAACCTTTTGTCCAGCCGAGCATACATTCGCCCCAAAGTTCGAAAATTGAGCAAAACAAATAGCAGATGGAAAGAGGCGTTTATATGGAACGAAGTCATATTCTGATTATAGCGCAGGCGGCTCTGCCGGGGGCACAAATTTCTCCATATCCTCAGCCTTGAACACGGCCTGTAACCCGGTGCGATAGTCGGGGTAGCGTAGTTTTACTCCCAACTCATCCTTGATCAGCGCATTCCCAACCCGCTTATTCTCACTATAGAAACTGCGTGCCATTGGGGTCATTGCGGCCTCTTCAAACGGCACCTCAGGGGGCATTGGCAGGCCTAGAAGTTCAGCCGCATAGCTAAGCACGTCCTGGGGTGGCACTGGGACATCGTCACAGACATTGTAGACTGCGCCAGGATTGGGCTGGGCGATCGACGCCGCCAGCACCTGAGCAATATCATCGACATGAATGCGCGAGAACACCTGACCCGGCTTGATGATCAACCGCGCTTTACCAGACATCAATTTGGCAAACGGCCCGCGACCGGGACCATAAATGCCGGCCAGACGGAAGATATGCAGCGGTAAGCTGTCGATGGATTGCCACTCACCCTCAGCCCCGGCCCGAATCTTACCGCGCTCAGCAATCGGTGTGATCGGAGTGGTTTCATCGACCCAACCGCCGTCGTGATCGCCATAAACCACTGTAGTAGACAGATAACCGGCCCATTCCAGATCTTTGGCCGTGGCGATTTTGTCGCGCATTTCGGCCAAAATCGGGTCACCATCGGCTGTCGGAGCAATAGAGCACAGGACATGGGTTACGCCATCCAGCGACACCTCGCCCCCCGGCCAAGTCAGCGTTTCGACGCCTTCCTCGGCGATTGCGTCACGAGAAGTTCCAATCACCCGCCAGCCGTCAGCAATCAAAACACGGGCAAGGGCGCGGGCGGTGTAGCCATATCCAAGGCAAAGCAGTGTTTTTTTCATATCGCATAAATGCGCCGCGCGCGTCAGTTGCGCAAGGGGGGTCGCAGACCCTGACATCTTCTTGTCATCAAAGAGAGTGTATTCGGGAAGTCAGAACAATACGGGGGCTTGCGCTCGGCGCGACAATCATAACAATTGGCACATGACAGACATAGTTTTTCCAAGTTGGCCCGACGTCGCCCCCAAACTCATTTCAGTTGCCGCCGGACGCGCGTTTGCAGATACTGTTATACGCCAAGGTAAATGGGTAAATGTTCATACCCGCGAAGTTCTCCCCGATCATGACATTGCTATCGTAGCCGGGCGTATCGCCTATGTTGGTCCCGATGCCTCCTATTGCACTGGGCCGGACACCCAGGTGATCGAGGCCAGTGGCCGCTTTATGATCCCCGGATTGTGTGACGCGCATATGCATATCGAGAGCGGTATGCTGACCCCAGCCGAATTTGCCCGCGCGGTGATCCCTCATGGCACAACTTCCATGTTTACTGACCCGCACGAGATTGCCAACGTGCTGGGACTGGACGGCGTGAAGTACATGCATGACGAGGCGCTGATGCAGCCCGTCAACATCTTTACCCAGATGCCATCCTGTGCGCCCTCGGCCCCAGGGTTGGAGACGACCGGGTACGAGATTTCGCCCGAGGACGTGGCTGAAGCAATGTCGTGGCCCGGCATCGTGGGCTTGGGTGAAATGATGAATTTCCCCGGTGTGGCAAACGCCGACCCAAAAATGTTGGCCGAAATTGCAGCGACGCAACGGGCCGGGAAAACCGTAGGCGGCCATTACGCCTCGCCTGACCTAGGGCCAAACTTCGCCGCCTATGTGGCGGGCGGCCCGGCAGATGACCACGAAGGCACCTGCGAGGCAGATGCGATCGCTCGGGTCCGTCAAGGTATGCGGTCGATGATGCGGTTGGGTTCTGCCTGGTACGACATTGAAAGTCAGATCACCGCAGTGACAGAAAAAGGATTGGATCCTCGTAGTTTCATCCTATGCACTGACGATTGTCACTCTGGAACACTGGTCAACGATGGCCATATGAACCGCGTGGTGCGTCATGCAATTGCTTGCGGTTGCGATCCAATCGTTGCCTTACAGATGGCAACCATCAACACCGCCACACACTTTGGGTTGGAACGCGACATCGGCTCAATCACCCCGGGGCGTCGGGCAGACGTCATCTTGACTTCGGACCTGAACGAACTGCCAATTGAGGTCGTGATCGCACGGGGGCAAATCGTCGCGAAATCAGGCTCTATCAAAGTGGATTGTCCACATTATGACTGGCCCGACAGCGCCCGTGGCACCGTGCATCTGGGCCATGAGCTGGCCGCCAAGGACTTTGAAGTCCCTGCCCCCGAAGGCGCAAACGGTGTGACCGTCAATGTCATTGGCATGGTGGAAAATCAGGCCCCAACCAAGGCGCTCAAGGCAGATCTTCCGGTGCGTGACGGGCTAGTCGAAGGCGAAGGCGACACTATGCAGATCGCATTGGTGGAACGTCACCGGGCCACGGGCGGTGTGACCAACGCCTTTGTTTCGGGCTTTGGCTATCAAGGAAAAATGGCGATGGCATCATCCGTCGCGCATGACAGTCACCACATGATTGTGGTCGGCACCGACCGCGAGCAAATGGCGATGGCTGCCAACCGTCTGGCCGAAGTTGGCGGCGGCGTTACACTATTCCGCGATGGTGAAGAGCTCGCGCTAGTAGAATTACCCATCGCCGGTTTGATGTCGGACAAACCAGCGACCGAAGTTGCCGCCAAAGCGCAGGCCTTGGGTGAGGCAATGCAGGCCTGTGGGTGTTCTCTGAACAACGCCTACATGCAGCACTCACTATTGGCATTAGTGGTCATTCCTGAATTGCGAATATCCGATCTTGGCCTCGTCGATGTGCGCACTTTCCAGAAAATTCCAGTTATTGAGTCCGTCACATGATTTCCATTTCACTTCCTCAACACCCAAAACCCGAAAATTTCACCGATGCCGCCACAGCTGTCGAGCGGCTGCAACTGCTGTACCAACAGGCCACAGACTTTCTATGTGAGGGCTTTACAAAGGCGATGGCGGATGGCGCGCCTGATGATCAGCGTATCCGTGCTTTCTATCCGGAAATTCGCGTCGCCACCTCCAGTTTTGCTCAGGTGGATAGCCGTCTAAGCTTTGGACATGTTGCTGCTCCGGGTGAATACGCCACAACCGTCACCCGACCGGATCTGTTCGAAAACTATCTGACGCAGCAGATTGCTCTGCTAATCCGCAACTATGGCCAGCCAATCACCATTGGCGTGTCTGACACACCAATCCCGGTTCATTTTGCGGTTGCAGCGCAGCCGGGACTGACAATCCCACAGGAAGGCGCTGCTGGCTTCACCCTGCGCGACGTCTTTGATGTGCCGGATCTGGCGACCACCAACGACGATATTGTAAATGGTACCTATACCCCTGCGAATGGCACGGGCCCATTAGCCCTGTTCACTGCACAGCGTGTTGATTATTCGCTGGCACGGTTGGCACATTATACTGCCACCGACCCAGACCACTTTCAGAACCATGTGTTGTTTACCAACTACCAGTTCTACGTCGCAGAATTCGAGGCCTATGCTCGAGCGCAATTGGCGGACCCGAAATCTGGCTACACCAGTTTTGTCAGCACCGGGAACCAAGAGATCACCTCGGCTGATGCTGAAATTCCCGAAACGGCCAAGCAACCACAAATGCCCACCTATCACCTGAAGCGAAATGATGGCAGCGGCGTAACATTGGTCAACATCGGCGTCGGGCCGTCGAACGCCAAAACGGCGACTGACCATATTGCAGTACTACGCCCACATGCATGGCTGATGGTTGGCCACTGTGCCGGATTGCGCAACACTCAGGCGCTTGGCGATTTCGTTTTGGCCCATGCCTATCTGCGTGAAGATCACGTATTGGATGACGACCTACCTGTCTGGACCCCAATTCCTGCCCTAGCAGAAATCCAAATTGCACTGGAACAGGCCGTTGAAGAAGTGACCGAACTAGAGGGTTACGACCTAAAGCGCATCATGCGAACCGGCACCGTTGCCACCATCGACAATCGCAACTGGGAGCTGCGCGATCAGTCTGGCCCAGTACAGCGGCTTAGTCAGTCGCGTGCGGTTGCGCTGGATATGGAGAGCGCGACGATTGCCGCAAACGGGTACCGTTTTCGCGTTCCATATGGCACGTTACTATGTGTTTCTGACAAACCACTGCATGGTGAACTCAAGCTTCCAGGCATGGCCTCAGACTTCTATCGCACCCAAGTTTCGCGTCACCTAATGATCGGCATACGCGCGATGGAACGCTTACGCGGAATGCCTTTAGAGCGGCTGCATAGTCGGAAATTGCGCTCGTTCGACGAAACCGCCTTTTTGTAAGGACGATTTCTGCGATTTTCAGCCGAAAATGGCTCGTTTTACCCTTATTTCGTTACACTATTCGTTGTGTTAGCCCACAACATAACGCTAAGATTACGCAATGAGGCCCCATAAGTCGGGCAGACGTAAGGAGACAAAGAATGTCCAAACCAATGACAAAGACCCAACTCGTAGCCGCTCTGGCCGAAGATATGGGTGCTGACAAAAAAGCTGCAGGCGCTGCTCTGGAAGCCGTTTGTGCACTGATCACCCGTGAAGTATCCGGTGGCGGCGCTGTGACTCTGCCCGGCGTTGGCAAAATTTATTGTCGCGAGCGCCCAGAGCGCGAAGTGCGCAACCCTGCCACAGGTGAGAAGTTCATGAAAGAAGCCGACAAGGTGGTCAAAATGACTATCGCCAAGGCGCTGAAAGACAGCGTTAACGGCTAAGCTTGAATTTACTTCGAGTTTCAGAAAGGGTCGCCCCAGAGGCGGCCCTTTTTTTGTGCCGCTCCGATAAAGGAACAGCCGCATGGATGGTGTGAACTTATTGCTGATCATGGCAGCTGGATTGCTGGCTTGTCTCAGCCCCGGCCCAGCAACGCTGACCATTGCCGGAACCGCGATGCAACGCGGGCGTAAGGCTGGGTTGATTGTGGCCGCAGGTGTCTCTACTGGTTCGCTGATCTGGTCAGTAGCTGCGGCCTTTGGTCTGGGGGCAATTATGCTTGCCAATGCCTGGATGTTTGAAGCGGTCCGGTATTTCGGCGCTGCTTATCTGATGTATCTGGCGATACGCTCAGCGCGCTCTGCCCTCACCCCTGGCACTCCTAAATTGCACAGCTCAGCGGCTAAATCATTGAAGTCGATCTATGCCAAAGGGCTCGCCCTGCATCTTACCAACCCCAAGGCTGTTCTGTTCTTTGGCTCGCTCTACGCCATCGCGATTCCACCCGGCACCGAACCGTCAGTTCTGTTGACAGTGATATCGGTCATCGCGGTTCAAAGCTCTTTGATTTTCCACGGCTATGCCTTGCTGTTCTCAAGCACCGCCGCCGTACGTATCTACCAACGATTGCGCCGCACGTTTGAAACCCTGTTTGCCGCTGCGTTTGCCACAGCTAGCTGGCAAATCTTTACCGCACGGCTGGGCTGATCACATGGACGCACGCGCAATTGCCATGGGGCTTGCCTTTGCCCTGATGTGGTCATCGGCCTTTACCTCAGCCAGAATTATCGTCACGGATGCCTCGCCGCTGTTTTCATTGGCTATGAGGTTCCTGATTTCCGGCTTGATTGGTGTCACCATCGCTAAGGCAATGGGTCAAACTTGGCACCTTAGCCGTGGTCAATGGCGCGCCACAGTGATCTTCGGAATATGTCAGAATGCGCTTTATTTGGGCCTCAATTTTGTGGCCATGCAGACCATAGAAGCCTCGCTCGCCGCCATTATTGCCGCCACCATGCCACTGCTGGTGGCACTGGCATCTTGGTTGATATTCGGAGAGCGGCTAAAGCCACTAGGCATCATCGGGTTAATCGCAGGGGTTTTGGGTGTAGCCCTGATCATGGGTACCCGTGTCAGTGCCGGCGTTGATCTGTTTGGGATGGCACTTTGCGGTGTAGGAGTCTTAGCGTTGACCCTGGCAACACTATCACTACGCGGAGCAACATCGGGTGGCAATTTCATGATGGTAGTCGGGCTTCAAATGCTAATCGGCTCCGCCTTGTTGTTTGTTGCTGCACCACTGTTCGAAGACATCTACATCACGCCAACGCTGCCATTGGCGCTGGCCTTTGCTTATACAACATTGGTCCCCGGCCTGATTGCCACCTTTATTTGGGTTCTGTTGTTGAACCGCATTGGGCCCTTGCGTGCCGCTACGTTCCATTTCCTTAATCCAGTCTTTGGCGTCACCATCGCCTATTTCTTACTAGGAGAACGGCTCGGTGGTCTGGATCTGGTCGGTGTGCTGATTGTTACAGCCGGTATTCTTGCTGTACAACTGTCACGCCAACCCTCCGCAACGGCAAAAGCAGCAGCCGCCGAGTGATTTTTCAGGTCATCGGACACTATTAGAACAAATCTGAATACTATCAAACCCAGACAGAAGGGGATGAAAATGAACGCCAATTTAGCTCAGGTGCTACAGGCCATCGACACGGCCAATGCAGAGGACCCAAATCTGGAAGATGGTCAGCCAACAGAACTGCTGTACGGGCGACGTATGAGTGATGAACTGACCCGGCTGTTTCCTGACGCAAGCGATCTGCTGCAAATTGCTGCCCGTGGCCAACATGTGGAACGATGGAAGCTAAAGCGAAAATCATATCCCGAGGGTCGTGTAGGATATCTGACCTGGCGCAAGGATCAGGGCCGTCATCACGCCGACGTGGTTACTGCCATGATGCAAGATGCAGGCTTTGACGCCTCAGATGTCGAGGTCACTGGCCAGATGCTGCGCAAGGAAGGTTTGAAACGGAATGCAAACGTGCAGGCCTTGGAAGACGTGATCTGTTTTGTCTTCATCAAATGGTATTTCGCCCCCTTTGCCGCTAAACACTCGCCCGAAAGAATTCAGGACATCGTGGAAAAGACCGCGCGCAAAATGTCTTCCGAAGGCCGCGCGCGCGTGCTGCAGGAGTTCGATTTGCCAAATGAGCTGGCTGAAGCGTTCACAGATTGACCCTACTGTTGACCACCTCCGTGTTTTAGGAGTGCTGCACAGTTGCGCGATCAGGCTGAAATATTGCTTTGCATTTGCCACCTTCCAACCCATCTACTGCTCAACGCGAACAACCGGAGCACCACATGACAAAATACAGCAAAAACCCGGACGTGATTGCCGCCCTGTCGCAAGAAGAGTTTCACGTAACCCAACAGTCGGGTACCGAACGCCCCGGCACCGGCAAATTGTTGGGCAACAAGGAACCCGGTCTCTATGTCGACATCGTCTCGGGCGAACCGCTGTTCGCCTCAGCGGATAAGTATGAATCTGGTTGCGGTTGGCCAAGCTTCACCAAACCAATTGAGCCAACCAATGTGCAGGAGCTGCAAGACCGTGGCTTGGGTATGATCCGTACAGAGGTCCGTTCGACCCATGGTGACAGCCATCTTGGCCACGTCTTTCCCGATGGACCAATCGACCGCGGTGGCTTGCGCTACTGCATCAACTCCGCCTCTCTGCGCTTTGTCCATCGAAACGACATGGAGGCCGAGGGCTATGCCGAATATCTTGATCAAGTAGAGGATGTAACATGAGCACCACTGAACGCGCAGTTCTGGCTGGAGGATGTTTCTGGGGCATGCAGGATCTGATCCGAAAGCGCCCCGGTGTGATCAGTACACGGGTAGGCTATACCGGCGGCGACGTGCAAAATGCCACCTATCGTAATCATGGAACACATGCTGAAGGAATCGAAATCATTTTTGACCCGGCAGTGACATCATTTCGTCAGATGCTGGAGTTTTTCTTTCAAATCCATGATCCAACAACAGCCAACCGCCAAGGCAATGATATTGGGATGAGCTATCGCTCTGCCATTTACTTCGTCAACGAAGATCAAAAGGCAGTCGCAGAGGACACCATCGCCGATGTTAACGCTTCAGGGCTTTGGCCTGGCAAAGTGGCAACCGAAGTGGAACCAGTAAGCGAGTTTTGGCAAGCCGAGGCCGAACACCAAGACTATCTGGAAAACCGCCCAGACGGATACACCTGTCATTTTGCCCGACCAGATTGGGTCCTGCCCAAACGCGCAAAAGCGTCCTGACACAGGGTCACCAACCGGTTCAGCCGGTTGGTGACAACCGCAAGGCCGCCCATCGGGCAGCATCTGCAACAGACTCGTCCGGATCATCAACTAGCGACTGCGCAACACCGCGCAACTTGCCGTCTCCCGAGTTGCCAATCGCATACAGCACATTGCGCACAAACCGATCGCGCCCTATCCGCTTAATTGGCGACCCTGAAAACATTACCCGGAATGCTGGATCATCCAAAATAGCCAGTTCAGCCAGCTTAGGCGCCTTCAGCTCTTCACGTGCAGCGTAGCGCATGTCGCTAGCTGCAACCGCAAATTTGTTCCATGGACAGGCCGCCAGACAGTCGTCACAGCCATAGATCCGGTTGCCAAGTTTTTCCCGCAGATCTTCTGCAACCACACCTTTGTATTCGATTGTCAGATATGAAATGCAACGCCGCCCATCCAAGCGATATGGTGCGACAAAAGCATCAGTAGGACAGGCATCCAGGCAGGCACGACATGATCCGCAACGATCTGGCTCAGCTGCATCTACCGGGAGTTCCAAAGTGGTAAAAACAGACCCTATAAAGGCCCAATTCCCCCAATCCCGGCTCACAAGATTGCTGTGCTTGCCCTGCCAACCCAGCCCTGCAGCCTGCCCTAACGCCTTTTCCGGCACCGGCGCAGTATCGACGAATACCTTAACCCCGACCTCCTCTTCCTTAGAGGCTTCAATTAGCCAACGGGCCAACCGCTTCAGCCGCTTTTTCACCAGGTCGTGATAGTCCTTATTCTGGGCATAAACAGAAATTGCACCTCGGTCCTGATGCTTTAAGATTTCTGTTGGATCATGTTCAGGTGCGTAGCTTTCTGCCAACATGATGACCGATCGCGCTTCAGGCCATAGCAGCGCTGGATCGCCACGCCAGTGGGTGCGCTCTGCCATCCAACCCATCTGCCCGTGATACTCTGCCTCAATGAAGGCCGCCAGTCTATCCGGCACCAGGGGCACATCCCATGGGCGACAGATTCGACAAGACACAAACCCCTCATCCAGCGCCCGCGCCACCAAGTCCTTTTTTAAAGCTGATCCCATGTTCATCTAGCCCTAAATATCCTCGGGGGGAGCCGTCAGGCGATGGGGCAGACAGCCCCAATTTGACACCCAATTATCAGAAATCCAAGTCAGCGTAATGCGGTGGTGGGCGGAACCCCGACACCTGATCCGCAAGAATTGATCTGAACGCGGGCCGCGATTTGATTTTTGCGTACCAGTCTTTGACCACAGCCGAGCGATTCCAATCCACATCCGAAATATAATCTAGCGATGATAAATGTGCAGCGGCAGCAAAATCCGCCAAAGTCATCACATCACCAGCCAACCAACGGCGTTGATCCAACAACCAAGCCATATAGTCCAAATGGTACTTGATTGCTCTGGCACCATCCTTGACGTTACGACTATCAGGATAGCCCTGCCCTGTAATCTTCTTGTTAACCCGTTCGTACAGCAGCTTCGATGTCACCTCATGATGAAATTTATCATCAAACCAGGACACGAGCCGGCGGACTTCGTAACGGGCTTCTGGGTCTTTAGGCATGAGCGACGGCTCGGGCCGTGTTTCTTCCAAGTATTCGCAAATTGCGGCGCTTTCGGCCATTGTTTTGCCATCCAGCCGGATAACCGGCACCTTAGCCGCTGGGTTGCGACGCAGAAAATCTGGGTCTGCTTCCCAATATCGTTCTTCGACCAATTCCACTTCGATCTTTTTCTCCGCCAGGGAAAGGCGGACTTTGCGGCAGAAGGGGGAAAGCGGTACGTGATGCAGGCGGGCCATTGGGTTCAATTACGTCCAGAAACAGAGGAGAGTTGCCCACCAGCAATGCCCCGCAGCGCCAAAGAATTCAATCCTCGAAACACTTGGAACGACCATCTGCGCGGATGGTGGCCGCACCGTCGGCGATTTGAACCGCCCGACTTTGTACTGCGGTACTAGGATCTGAGGCCGACCTGCTTTTAGGGGCAGGCAGAAGTGCTGCCAACAAAGCTGCCTGATTTGAGTTCAGTTGATCCGGACCCACACTAAAGTAATGCCGCGACGCTGCCTCAACTCCAAAAATGCCTTCACCCATTTCAGCGACGTTCAAGTAAACCTCCAGAATACGCCGCTTGCTCCACACAGCTTCAACGGCAGGGGTAATCAGGGTTTCCAGCGCTTTTCGCAACCAGCTGCGTTCTTGCCAAAGAAACACATTCTTAACAACCTGCTGCGAAATGGTTGAGCCGCCACGTTGACTGCCCTCACCCAGCGCCGCGCGCACGGCCCGGATGTCAATTCCCCAGTGCTGGCAAAATCTTGCGTCTTCAGCCGCTACAGCAGATCGTGCCATAACAGGGGCAATATCTTCCAGTGGCACCCATTCGTGATCAACATCGCCTAACCGATGCTTCTCTGACCACATGGTATGGGTCGTGGGAGGGTTCACGACTGAGTACAACAGAATCAAAAAGCCAATCAGCCCTACAAATGCCAGCACCGCTCGCAACACCCAGCGCCGCAACCAGCGCCTCGGCTGAGACACTGATTTCTTACCTTTGCTTTTTTTTGTCTTTTTGGTTTTTGCCATATTGCCTCTATAGGCCACTGGTTGGGCCGCTCAAACCCGTAAATCGCCGCAATCCAACGAAACAAACATGGCCTCCATCCCAACACACCCTAAGTAAACACAATCAGGGAGGGTTTTTTTATGTTTTCACGTCAGCAGCAGCTGCTTGCCATTTCCACCTCTATTTGCTTGCTCCTTTCACCACCCACATTTGCACAGGACTTACCAAAGGAGGGACCGGTCGACTTTGAAGTGACCGCTATAGGTGAGGCTACAATCCTCGCAGCGGGTCAAGGCACTTTGCAACTGAACTATGCTGTTAATGGTCTGCGGAGTAAGCATGGAGAAGGAGTGAACGGCATTGCCAGCATGCACTGTGTTGGTGCGGCGTCTGTATTTGAAGGCAAATGGGACAACGAGAGCGGATTGTGCAGCACCACTTATCCGGATGGCAGCACCACAATGACCCGATATGGCGGCTCTGGAACCCTAGGAGGCTTAGCGGAAGGTTCATGGTCATTCATGGGGGGCACCGGTGCACTCTCCGGTATTACGGGTGGCGGCTCATACACAAGAATATCTGGCCCCAATCCCTCTGAAACCCGCTCTTCGTCCCGTAGTACTGTTACCGGGACCTATAAACTCCCCTGAGGAACAAGAACGCCCCCCGCTGCACAAGCAGCGAGGAGCGTTGACCTAACTTCAGCTTGATTACTCAGCCGGAACCGCTGATTTTTCAACGGACAGCGGATGTGGTAAATGCACCAACATCTCAATTGGACAAACCTGAAGGAAGTTTTTCTTTTCTGTGTCCCAATGCTGCAGAATATCAGCCGCTTTTCGGCTGCCGGTCTCTTCTAGGTGGCGTTCGATCAGACCTTTCAGTTGATCTTCCCAATGCGCTACGGTCACTGGATTAGTCACCAGTGTCTCCATGTTCAGCATGGTATCGGCTTTGCCTTCAGGGTCGTACAGATAGGCCATACCGCCAGTCATGCCTGCACCAAAGTTGGCACCAATGGAGCCTAAAATCACGGCTAAGCCACCTGTCATGTACTCACAACCACAGGCCCCGCAACCCTCAATCACCACCTTGGCGCCCGAGTTGCGTACGGCAAAGCGTTCACCCGCGCGGCCAGCTGCAAATAAATAGCCGTCAGTAGCACCATACAGAACTGTATTCCCAATGATGGTGTTCTCGGAGGCCGTCAGCGGGCTAACTTGTGGGGGGCGCACCACAATGGTGCCACCTGACAGGCCTTTGCCGACGTAATCATTCGCATCACCAGAGAGTTCCAGCTTCAACCCTGGTGCCGCAAATGCGCCAAGTGATTGACCCGCCGACCCCTGCAGTTTCACTGTCAGATGATCAGATTGGAACGAATTACGCATACCAAAGTTGCGAACGATGTGACTGGAGGTCCGAGTCCCAACACTACGATGCGTGTTCTGCACAGCATATGACAACTGCATCTTTTCACCGTCCTGAAGGAAGCGAGCGGCATCACGTACAATCTCGACATCCAACGTATCCGGTACCGAATTACGTTCTTTCTTTCGGTCATAGACAATATCTGCCGATCCATCGACGGTGATAAGCAGCGGGTTGAGATCCAGATCATCCAGATGAGCCGAACCACGGCTGACCTGCGCCAGAAGATCCGCGCGACCGATCACATCATCCATGCTACGGGCACCGATTGAGGCTAGCAATTCACGCACTTCCTGAGCGTAGAAAGTGATCAGGTTCACCACCTTGTCGGCGTTACCAGTGAATTTACCACGCAGAGCTTCGTCCTGAGTACAGACTCCAACTGGGCATGTGTTGCTCTGACACTGACGCACCATAATGCAGCCCATGGCGATCAGGGCGGCGGTACCAATGCCGTATTCCTCTGCACCCAGCATGGCGGCCATAACGATATCACGACCAGTCCGCAAACCACCGTCAGTCCGCAATGTCACCCGCTCACGCAGGTTATTCATGCTCAGCACCTGGTGTGCTTCGGTCAGACCCATTTCCCATGGCAGACCCGCATATTTGATCGAAGTTGCCGGAGATGCACCGGTGCCACCATTGTGACCCGATATTAAGATCACATCCGCCTTAGCCTTAGCCACACCAGCTGCAATCGTGCCAACACCAGACGAGGCCACCAGTTTCACGGTCACCTTACAGCGTGGGTTGATCTGCTTTAGATCGTAAATCAGCTGCGCCAGATCCTCGATCGAGTAGATATCGTGGTGCGGTGGTGGCGAGATCAGGGTCACGCCTTTGGTCGAGTGACGCAAACGCGCAATCAGGTCAGTGACCTTCATGCCGGGCAGCTGGCCACCCTCACCCGGCTTCGCCCCCTGGGCCACTTTGATTTCCAGCTCTTCACACTGATTCAGGTATTCGGCTGTCACACCAAATCGGCCCGAGGCCACCTGCTTGATCTTGGCGGATGGGTTGTCGCCGTTTGGTTCAGGCACAAAGTGCGCCGGATCTTCACCGCCCTCGCCCGAATCAGACTTGGCGCCGATGCGGTTCATCGCAACGTTCAGGGTTTTGTGAGCCTCAGGGCTCAACGCGCCAAGCGACATACCCGGAGTGACAAAACGTTTGCGAATCGAAGTGATGCTTTCCACCTCTTCAATCGGTACCGCCTTACCCAATGGTTTGAAATCCAGCAGATCACGCAGATGAATTGGTGGATTGCTCTGCATCTTGGCTGAATACTGCTTCCACAGCTCAAACGATGCACGGTTACAGGCCATCTGCATCATGTGCATTGATGTGGCTTCCCAAGCGTGAGTCTCGCCTGATTTACGTGCCTTGTAAAAACCACCAACGGGCAACACATCCAGTCCCGCATCCCAAGCTTTGGCGTGTACTCGCTCAGCTTTGGTCTGAATACCAGTGACACCGATACCCGAAATCCGGCTTGTCATGCCGGGGAAAAACTCGGCACACATCGCACGTGACAGACCCACGGCCTCGAAATTCAAACCTCCACGATACGAAGAAATTACCGAAATCCCCATCTTGGCCATAATCTTTAGCAGGCCTTGGTCAATTGCGTCGCGGTAACGGGTAACGTTTTCGGTCAACGTGCCGTCAAGCAATCCGCGTTCAACCCGATCGGCCAGAGAATCTTCGGCCAGATAGGCGTTGACTACAGTGGCACCACAGCCAATCAGTACTGCAAAGTAGTGTGGATCGATACATTCAGCGGAACGAACATTCAGTGAGCAGAACGTCCGCAGCCCTTTGCGGGTCAAATGTGAATGTACGGCAGAGGTCGCCAAAATCATCGGCATCGCAACCCGATCTGCGCCAGAATGTTGATCGGTCAACACCAGGTGGCCAGCACCTGAGCGCACCGCGTCTTCCGCCTCTGAACGAACCCGCGCCAGTGCCGCGCTTAACGCACCTTCACCATGGCTAAATGTGCAATCGATTTCGACCAAAGGTGCGTTGAATTCGCTGGTCAGCTTGTCCCACTGGGCATTCCCAACAAAGGGGCTTTCCAGCACAATGATCTCGGTTTGGCTGCTGCTTTCTTCCAGCACGTTTTTCAGATTACCAAAGCGCGTTTTCAGGCTCATCACTCGGAATTCGCGCAGGGAATCAATCGGCGGGTTGGTGACCTGCGAAAAGTTCTGACGGAAGAAGTGGCTCAACGGACGGTACATCTTGGACAGAACCGCAGACGGGGTATCATCCCCCATCGAAGCCAGAGTTTCTTTGCCATCTTCGGCCATTGGAGATAAAATTTGTTCAAGCTCTTCAATGCTGTAACCCGCTGCGATCTGCCGCTTACGCAGATCTTCACCGCTGAACATCGCTTGCTCACTCACACCAGCCAGAGCGGATTCCAGGTTGTTAATCTTGCCAACCCATTCACCAAATGGGCGTGCTGCCGCCAGCTGGTTCTTGATTTCAGTGTCGTGGAATAGTTTGCCTGCTTTCATATCCACAGCAATCATCTGCCCCGGACCCAGCGCACCCTTTTCAACCACCGATGCCTCGTCAATTGGCACCATGCCAGCTTCGGATCCCGCGATCAGCAATCCGTCGCCAGTTACGACATACCGCATTGGGCGCAGCCCATTGCGGTCCAGACCTGCGCAGACCCAACGACCATCAGTCATCGCCAGCGCAGCCGGGCCATCCCAGGGCTCCATCACCGAGTTGCAGTAAGAGTACATGTCGACCCACGGCTGCGGCAGCTCAACCGCTTGCTTGGACCAGCTTTCTGGCACCAGCATGGTTTTCGCCATCGGCGCTGTACGCCCAGCGCGGACCATGACCTCAAACACACAGTCCAGAGCAGCCGAGTCTGAGGCACCGCCCGGAATGATAGGTTTAATATCTTCAGCCATATCACCAAAGAACGAACTGGCCATTCTGATCTCGTGGCTTTTCATCCAGTTCAGGTTGCCCTTCAGCGTGTTGATTTCGCCATTGTGCGCCAACATGCGGAAGGGCTGGGCCAGCCACCACTGCGGGAAGGTGTTGGTGGAGTAACGCTGGTGATACAGCGCAAAACCGGACTCGAAACGCTCGTCCATCAGATCGGGGTAGAACACCGCAACCTGTTCGGCCAGCATCATGCCTTTGTAGATGATCGAGCGGCAGGACAGTGACGCGATATAGAGTTCAGATACATTTGCAGCAATCGCCGCTTTTTCAATCCGACGACGAATGACGTAGAGCTCGCGCTCGAATGTTTCCTCATCCACACCTTTTGAGTTACTGATCAGAATTTGCTCAATTTCAGGGCGGGTAACGTTGGCCTTGTCCCCGAGGCAGGTTACATCCACTGGCACATGTCGCCAGCCGTAGATGTAGTATCCCATCCGCAGTACTTCGCTTTCAACGATGGTCCGGCAGGTTTCCTGCGCTCCAAAGTTAGTCCGCGGTAGAAACACCTGTCCAACAGCAATCAGCTGATCTTTACGCGGTTCATGCCCGGTGCGTTTGATTTGATCATGGAAAAACGGAACAGGGATTTCAACGTGAATGCCAGCGCCATCGCCGGTCTTTCCATCGGCATCCACCGCTCCGCGGTGCCAGATCGCCTTAAGCGCATTGATACCGGCTTCCACCACTTGGCGGCTTTTCGTGCCATCGATTGAGACGACCAAACCCACCCCACAAGATGAGTGCTCTTCCGCTTCGGAATAGAGACCGTTTTCGGCCATATATTTACGTTTAGCTTCTTCGCTGCGCACCCAGTCGGCATCATATTTGGTCATTGGTCGTCTCCTTCGTCGGGCGCAAACAGGGCAATCGTTTCTGCCGTTGTCAGTCGTTTATGGTCTCCGGACAGCGCATAGCCTTCCGGTTTCATGTCACTGAAGAATTCCAGCGCCATGGTGTTATCGGCAGCGTTTTCAAACAGTCCCGCTGCCAAGCTTTTGTGATCGTCATGCACAGTGGCGTACCAAAGCGCCGACCCACAGGTGCCGCAAAAGCCGCGCTCAGCCCAATCGGACGATCGGTATGTTTTGGCCGGGCCAGAAACGGTGATTGAGCCAGGTTCCGTGGGGACAGACATATACATGCTGCTGGTCCAGCGACGGCACATATCACAGTGGCAAGCCCGGATTGCTGGATCAGCACGGGTCGCCGAAATGGTCACGGCGCCACACATGCACTGACCTTTTATCTCGCTCATACCAATGTATCCTTTTGCTATGCGGCCATGTCGGCCCCTTGGCTGGTTGTGCTTGCAGTCGGCCTCTATTCCGCTGCAACAACTGCCTCTGCATTTAACTTACTGATGATAGCCTCAGCACAATCGCGGCCGTCTTTGATGGCCCAAACCACGAGGCTGGCACCACGCACGATGTCACCTACGGCATAGACGCCATCCATGTCAGTTGCTCCGGTGGTATAGGCCGCTTTGATTGTGCCCCAACGGGTTACTGGTAGCTCAGGCTGGTTCCACAGGGTTGGCAAATCTTCTGGCTCAAAGCCCAACGCCTTGATCACCAAATCTGCCTCTTCAACATAATCAGCACCTTCGATCACTTCTGGTGCTTGACGTCCCGAAGCATCTGGCTGACCTAAGCGCATTTTCTGCACCATAACTCCGGAAACTTTTCCGTCTTCAGTGGTGAATCCTTTGGGCGCGGACAGCCATTCAAAGATTACGCCTTCTTCCTCGGCGTTCTGAGTTTCGCGCTGCGAACCCGGCATATTGGCACGATCGCGACGATACAGACATTTCACCGAAGTCGCACCCTGTCGGATTGAGGTCCGTACGCAGTCCATAGCGGTATCACCACCGCCGATCACAACAACACGCTTGCCGTCAGCGTTCATTTGCCCGCTGGTGAATTCGGCCACTTCGTCACCAAAACTCTTTTTGTTTGAAACCGTCAGGAAGTCGATTGCCTTTTCAATCCCTTCAGATCCACTGCCGGGCACAGCCAGATCGCGCGATTTGTAGACACCAGTGGCGATAATCACCGCGTCGTGTTTGGCGCGGAGTTCATCAAAGGAGATGTCTTCGCCAATAGCACAATTCAGTTCAAACTTGACGCCTCCGTCAGCCAACAAATCGTTACGGCGCTGAACAACATCTTTTTCCAACTTGAACCCCGGGATGCCATACATCAGCAACCCGCCTGCCCGGTCAGAGCGGTCATATACAGTGACCTGCACCCCTGCCTGCCGCAGCATATCAGCAGCTGCCAGACCACCAGGCCCAGCGCCGATAATTCCAACACTTTCAGAGCGCTCGGCAGCCGGAGCAGCAGGTTTCACCCAGCCTTTGTCCCATGCCGTATCTGTGATGTATTTTTCGACTGTGCCGATAGTCACAGTACCATGGCCTGACTGCTCAATCACACAGTTGCCTTCGCAAAGGCGGTCTTGTGGACAGATGCGACCACAAATCTCAGGGAACGTGTTTGTAGCCTGGCTGACCTGGTATGCCTCTTCCAGACGGCCAGTGGCGGTCAGCTGCAACCAGTCTGGGATATTGTTGTGTAGTGGGCAGTGACTTTGGCAATAGGGTACGCCACATTGACTGCAACGGCTGGACTGCTCTGCTGCCTTGGTCGCGGCATATTCAGCATAGATCTCGTCGAAATCTTCCTTACGCACCTCGGCTGCGCGTTTCTCAGGCATATCGCGTTCGATTTGCACGAATTTGAGCATCGGTTGCTTGGCCACGGGTCAGACTCCCTGATTTGGCTGGCTGCGATTTTGTAGATCAGAGCACGGTGAATTAAAGGTCAATGTTGCTGACCTTTAAGGCCTGCACTTATGATCCATTACCTGAATCTGAAGGGATGTACAGAGATTTTAGGTACATTACCGGACCTAAATCAAGGACTTTCATTTGAAACAAGACACTTATACACATTGGAGCGGCAAGTACTTCTTCAACAAAACAACGAGCATCAGGTTTTAATGCCCATATTTCAATTGGTCCTAGTTGCACTCATTCAAGGTATAACCGAATTTCTACCAGTTTCCTCGTCTGGCCACCTTATATTGCTTCCCGGCCTTACTGGCCTTGAAGACCAGGGGCAGCTAATCGACGTAGCAGCCCACATCGGCACTCTGACCGCAGTGGTGATTTACTTTTGGAGTGACGTACGCACCGGCTTACTGGGGTTACCACATTTGATGCGCGGACGCGCAGATACACCTGGATCCAAATTGGCGCTGGGGCTCATGATCGCGACAGTTCCGACTGTCATTTTTGGCGCCATACTTCACTTCACTGGGCTGAGCGACGCTCTACGTTCAATAACGGTGATTGGCTGGACAATGCTGGGCTTTGGGGTCGTTCTGTATATCGCCGACCAAAAGGGGAGTACATTTAAGGACGCCAGCGATTGGGGGCCAAAAGACGCTCTTCTCATGGGCCTTTGGCAAATGTTGGCACTAATACCCGGCACCTCACGCTCTGGGATAACCATCACCGGCGCAAGACAGCTGGGATACAACCGTACCGACGGAGCCCGGATTTCAATGCTGATGTCTATTCCAGTGATTGTTGCGTCCGGCGTCCTGTTGGGGAGCGGAATGGCAATCGAAGCCAATACAACCGTGATTCGAGACGCCGGAATTGTAGCGCTGCTTTCTATGTTGTCAGCGTTACTGGCGCTCAGCTTGATGATGAGACTGCTGCTTAGCGTCAGCTTTACCCCCTATGTAATTTACCGGATACTTCTTGGCCTGGTTCTTCTGGTGGTTGCCTACAGCAGCTAACCACCAGATCACCGTAAATCTATTTTACCATCCCGCAGTCAGTCGCTGATGAGGTGCAGGGTGCAAGCCTACCAAATCCAGCATTGCCACAGAAAAATCCGCAATTGAAATCTGTGATTGCCCATCCGCCTGCCGGACCACTTCATCTCGTCCAAGCGCATAACGACCGGTTCGAACCTCAGGTATCAACATTGGTGACGGCCGCAGGCAGATCCAGTTGGCATCCTTTTCAGCTTCCAGCAATGCATCTTGCGCGGCACATGCCTCTGCGATCGGACGAACACTTTGCGGTAGAAAATCTGGTGCTGAGACTACGGTGTGACCAGAACCATCCCCAAGCTTCAGCAGCGCTGCACCGCCAGTGATATATACCGGTGTGCCAGTGACCCGCGCCGCAATCAATACCTGCTGTGTTAGAGCAACCAAAAGTTCCTCATGACCGCTTGGTGGCCGCAAAGCAGAAATTACTGCATCGTGCGTCTGAAACAGCTCTTCTAACCGTTCTGGCTCTGCCAACACATCCAACAAGACATGCGCAAGGTTTGGATTGCTTTCATCCGCTCCTGCAAACCCACGCGCACAGCCAGTCACTTGATAACCGCGCAAAAGCGCCTCCCGCACCGCTTCACGCCCTACATCGCCTGTGGCGCCCAAAATAAGTACTTTCATAGCTAATATCCTCTCTCTTATTGCTAAGCTGGCTCAACCGGAGCTCAACTATCTTGATGTCGAGATACATTCCAAATATCTTGACGTCAAGATAAAATTTCACACTAAACTCTTCCAAACAAAAAGGGCGCAGGGTCCCCCCTACGCCCAATCGAAATTAAAGTTTCTTATTTTACCCGTCGTGACGCAGATTACGAGCAGATCCAGTAATTGCATCATACTGACCCGCCGGGCGGAACTTCCATAGATAGTCTGGCAATACCGAACCCAATGTCACCGGCTGCAGATCCAAATCGGCAAACCCCATGGCACCCTCTGCGACCACATTATCGCGCTTCAGACCACGCAACTGATCGCGGGTCAGCACGCCGTTAGAAATAAGTTGGAAACTGGCAGCCTGCATCATGTCAAAGCCAAAAGCCATCGGCCAAGCAACGATGCCCGGCAATGAAACCACCAAACGACGACGGTGCACCACTGACAGCATATCCTGCATCAATGCGCTGAAACTCTTCACCTCTGGACCACCCAATTCGTAGACACCACCGGCAGCTTCGCCCAACAGACCTTTGACCGCGGCCTTAGCTACATCATCTGCAAACACAGGTTGAAACAGTGTCTTACCGCTGGCAATCGGCAATACTGGGCCTAGTCGGGTCATGCCCGCAAAGCGGTTAAAGAAGTTGTCTTCCGTGCCAAATACAACCGACGGACGTAGCACCATCGCATTTGGCATGTGCTTCAGAACAGCCGCTTCACCTGCTGCTTTGGTTCGACCATACGCGCTAGGCGCATCAGCATCGGCACCAATCGCAGACACATGCACCATATTGGCGACGCCTTGTTCCACAGCGATCCGAGCAATCCTGCCCGCACCTTCTGCATGGACAGCGTCAAAGGTATTCTTGCCCAGCTCATTCAAAACACCCACACAGTTCACCACGGCGTCGGAGCCAGTCATAACTGCCGCAACTGAAGCATCGTCGCGAATATTGCAAAATATTGGCTCGACCTGCCCCGGAACACCGTAAGGCTTTACGTGCATGGCTTCGTTAGGACGGCGAACCGCCACCCGAACGCGCCAACCTTCTTTGGCCATTCGGCGCGCAATGTAACGACCGACAAAACCAGACCCACCATAGATCGTGACCAGTTTGGACATCTTTTGGCTCCTAACTTTAGCTGTTGAACCGATCTACCGCCCCACGCCCCTGCAAACAAGGCGCAAAACACCGTGGATTGATCTCAAACACCCGGTTTTCCTCACACTCTGGATCAGAAGTTGCTCGCCCCGTCGGTGATCGACGGAAAAAATGGAAAAATCCATTTGACGCCCCCAGCGACTCGACCTATACGCGCCACACTACATCCGTGCCCAGATGGCGGAATTGGTAGACGCGCTGGCTTCAGGTGCCAGTGACCGCAAGGTCGTGGAGGTTCGAGTCCTCTTCTGGGCACCATCTATCCAACAGTATGACATGCATTTTCCCGTCGGATACGGTAGGAACTTCCGCTTCCACTTCCCAAATTTAATCCCCTTGCCTCTCGAAAATATCCGTTTGACGCCCTCCCCGACTCGACCTATACGCCCCACACTACATCCGTGCCCAGATGGCGGAATTGGTAGACGCGCTGGCTTCAGGTGCCAGTGACCGCAAGGTCGTGGAGGTTCGAGTCCTCTTCTGGGCACCAAAACACCCCCCATGGTTGCAATCCTAGAAAAAGTTTTAGCGTCACTTAATCTGTTTGATTTCAAAAAGTTGCCAAACTGGACTGATTTTTACGCAAAACTGGCCCGATGTTTCTACATGTGATTACCCCATGCTTCCCCATCGACCTCTGACAGGGAGAAGTTATTAATGTCCGAAAATGTAATATTACTCGCAATTGATGGCAGTAGCGGTGCGGAACGAGCGTTAGCTCACACCCGTCGCCGCGCTGAATTGGGTGGCGCCAAAGTGGTTGTTGCCTATGTGATCGAATGGTCCCCCTATTCGTTCAACACACCAGAAGAAAACGCAGAACGCCATTCCCGGCGTGAAAGTGAAATTGCCAAAGCACATGATTCAGTGATTGGCCCAGCGCTTAGCTATCTGACCGACGGGGGAATCGTCGTTGACAGCATTGTGCGGCATGGCAATCCCACGGAAACTTTGATCGCAGTAGCCAAAGAAACAAGTGCCGCTCAGATTGTAATTGGCAGACGAGGACAATCAGGCCTTAAATCACTGATTTTCGGGTCCGTTGCAGGCAACTTGATTCAGACTGCGCCAGTGCCGGTTATGGTTGTCCCATAGGTTGCAATTTCGCTTACACAATAATCTTTCATCGAAATTCGAGGAGTTCGGGATGAACCGAATCATCATTGCCCTTCTGGCAACCCTCGCCTTTGCCACTCAGGCACAGGCAGGAATAGACGAATCGATCAATGCCTTTACCGCCCCCATCGCCCAATTCGTAGGCACAGTTGTTTTCTTCAAAATCTCGGTTGCTGGTGCTCAGCTGCCCTTAGTGGTGCTGTGGCTCGTTATTGGCGCAGTGTTCTTTACCATTTACATGGGCTTCATCAACTTACGCGGATTCAAGCACGCGATCGAATTGGTTCGCGGCGACTATGCTGACCCAAACAACTCCGGCGAAGTATCCCACTTCCAGGCCCTAGCGACTGCCGTCTCCGGTACTGTTGGCATTGGTAACATTGGTGGTGTTGCCATTGCTGTGACCATAGGCGGCGCGGGCGCCACCTTCTGGCTGATCGTGGCCGGCTTTCTGGGTATGTCCACCAAATTTGTAGAATGTACACTAGGGGTAAAGTACCGCACCGAAAATCCAGACGGGTCTGTCTCGGGTGGACCAATGTACTACCTGCGCAAAGGATTTGAAGAACGCGGCATGCCAGGGTTTGGCAAATTCATGGGTACATTCTATGCTGTTGGTATCTTCATCGGCGCACTCGGCATCGGCAACATGTTCCAGTCGAACCAGGCCTATGTGCAACTGAACACCGTGGCTGGTGGTGCACTGGACGGTTACGGGTGGCTGGTTGGCCTCATCCTCGCCGGTGTGGTTTTCGCGGTGATCATCGGTGGCATCAAGTCCATCGCGCGCGTCACTGAAAAAGTTGTGCCATTCATGGCCATCTTTTACTGCTTCTTCGCCATCATCGTGATCCTGCTGAATTTCTCATCCCTTCCTATGGCAGTCAGCAACATCTTTACCGGTGCATTCACCGGCGAAGGCGTAGCAGGCGGTGCACTTGGCGCCTTAATCATCGGTTTCCAACGCGCTGTATTCTCAAACGAAGCAGGTATTGGTTCAGCCTCGATTGCGCACGCTGCTGTTCGAACTAAAGAGCCGGTGACCGAAGGTTATGTGTCACTGTTAGAGCCCTTTATCGATACTATCGTTATTTGTACAATTACCGCATTGGTAATCGGCACAAGTCAGGTGGCTGACCCCAACTTTGCGGGCGACGCAACAGGTGTAGCAATGACGTCAGCTGCGTTTGAGCGCCACATGAGCTGGTTCCCAGTTCCGCTTGCCTTTGCGGCGTTGCTGTTTGCCTTCTCCACGATGATCTCCTGGTCTTACTACGGGCTAAAGGGTTGGACCTACCTGTTTGGCGAAGGTCAAATGGGCCAGACCGTATACAAGGTGATCTTCTGTGCCTTCGTGGCCCTTGGTTGCATTGTACAGCTGGGTCCAATCCTGGATATTTCAGATGCATTGGTCTTCCTAATCTGTGTACCAAACATCCTGGGTCTGTACTTCCTCGCCCCAATCGTTCGGGCGGAAATGGAAGCCTACAAGGCCAAATTGGAAACTGGCGAAATCCGCAAGTTCGCCTAATAGGCAAAGACACTATAGCCCCCCGGCGTTGATTTGGCGTCGGGGCGCCCAAATACCAACCTCTTCCTCCTCCCCATTGAGTTGAGGATGTAAAAGGCCTATCTCCTGCATCAGTTTCAAATAATGATCAGGACTGCATCCCTTGGCCAATCATCTGTATCAAAACGACCTCCCCGATGGGCTTGACCTTGGCCCGATCGTTGCCATCGATTGCGAGACCATGGGATTAAACCCTCACCGCGACCGGTTGTGTGTTGTCCAGATGTCCGGCGGCGACGGCAACGCCCACATGATCCAGGTCTCTAAGGGCCAAACTGAGGCACCGAACCTGTGTCGGATGCTGGAAGACCCCAAGGTCCTGAAACTATTTCATTTTGGCCGCTTCGACATCGCAGCGATGTTCAACGCTTTTGGAGCTCTGACGGCACCGGTCTACTGCACCAAGATCGCCAGCCGCCTGATCCGCACCTACACGGATCGTCACGGGCTAAAGAATTTGACCCAGGAATTGATCGGAGTCGATATTTCAAAACAACAACAGATGAGCGACTGGGGGGCTCCCAAACTGACCAAGGCACAGCTCGATTACGCCGCTTCAGATGTGTTGCACCTGCACCGCCTCCGCGAAGAGTTAAACAAACGCTTGGCCCGCGAAGGCCGCACCGAAATGGCCCAGGCCTGTTTTGATTTCCTACCAATGCGCGCCAAACTTGATCTGGCTGGCTGGCCCGAAACCGATATTTTTGCCCACTCATGAGCAATTTTCAGAACATAGCCCGCCGCGTCATCAACATCGAATCACAGGCTCTTCAACAGCTGGCCGATGGATTGGACGACAGCTTTGACCGTGCCGTTGATACCCTCCTGAACGCCACTGGCCGGGTGATCATTTCTGGCATGGGGAAATCCGGACACATTGCCCGCAAGATCGCAGCCACTTTGGCCTCAACGGGTACTCCAGCACATTTTGTACACCCAGCCGAGGCCAGCCACGGTGATCTTGGTATGATGGCCAAGGGTGACGTTGCCCTAATGCTGTCTAATTCTGGGGAAACACCGGAACTAGCCGACATGGTGGCCCATACCCGTCGCTTTGGCATTCCGCTGATTGGGGTAGCTGGCCGAGCGAGTTCGACTCTTTTGAAGCAGGCAGACGTAGCACTGGTTTTGCCACAAGCACCCGAAGCTTGTGGATCTGGTATTGTACCCACAACCTCTACCACCATGACACTTGCCTTGGGTGATGCGCTCGCTGTCGCTCTTATGGAGCACAGGGAATTCACCCCCGAAAACTTCCGGGATTTCCATCCCGGAGGGAAGCTGGGTGCTCGATTGTCCAAAGTTAGTGACTTGATGCATAGCGGCACAGCGCTGCCCACGGTTTCTCCAGGCGCACCAATGTCAGATACCCTGATTGAAATCAGTCAAAAAGGCTTTGGCGTGGTTGGTGTAACTGCGGATGACGGGCGATTACTGGGGATTATCACAGATGGTGACCTTCGCCGTCACATGGATGGGCTGTTATCACTAAACGCCACCGACGTTATGACTAAAGATCCTACTACAATTGCACCCGGCGCACTGGCTGAAGAGGCGGTTGCAATTATGAATCAGCGCCATATCACCTGTTTGTTTGTCGTGAACCCAGACAACGGCCAGAAAGCTGAAGGGTTACTGCACATCCACGACTGCCTTCGTGCAGGCCTGGGCTAAGGCTAGAAGGGCACTGAATATGGATCGCTACTCCCGCATGGTGGCATTTCTAAAGGTGTTGTTACCGCTTACGGCACTGGTTCTTTTGTCCACCCTGTTTTTGATTTCACGCGGAGTGGACACTGACGCAACTATTCCTTTTGCCGAACATGAAATCGAAGAGCGCATGCGCGGCCAGCAAGTTACAGCGCCATTTTTTTCCGGCACCACGGCCCAAGGGGACGAAATCACCGTCACTGCAAGCATCGCCCGACCAGGCGGTCTTGCAGCTCCAGCAGTGGCTACGGATCTGCAAGCAGTCATCAAAATGGCAGATGGGGGTCGCCTTACGCTGACTTCAAACAGCGGAGAAGTGTATCTTGACAAGGATATAGCAAGCTTTTCCGGCGATGTTGTAATCACCTCCACTTCGGGTCTTGAAGTAACAACTGACCTACTGAACGCAACCCTCAGCGGTATATCTGCCAACAGCCCTGGTCCTGTGACGGCAACAGGCCCAATAGGAGTATTAAATGCTGGCAGCATGCAACTGGAAACAAAAACTCAAGGTGGGCCGCTGCAAATGCTATTCAATAACGGGGTAAAACTGGTATACGATCCTCAAAAATCAGAAAGATAACTTGTGTCATATTTGCGTACCCTGATCTTCTGCCTGCCGCTGGCCTTCATTTCGGGCCTGGCGACGGCCCAATCTACCTCGATTGCCTTTGGCACGATCAAGGCGGATCCATCGCTACCAGTCGAGGTCACCTCCGACACACTTGAGGTCAACCAAGTCGATGGTTCGGCGCAATTTCTGGGTAGTGTTTTGGTGGTACAGGGTGTGATGAGGCTATCTGCAGACAACGTTCTCGTGATCTACAAGCCTGAGCAAAAGGGAATTGACCGGCTTGAAGCTACTGGCAATGTCATTCTCGTCAACGGCCCCGACGCCGCAGAAGCCGAACGTGCTGAATATACCATCGACAGCGGCACCATTGTGATGAACGGTAATGTATTGCTCAGTCAGGGAAATAGCACCCTTGCCTCCAGTCAGATGGTAGTAAACTTGAATTCTGGTACCGCCCAGATGTCAGGCCGCGTCAAGACCATCCTCAACCCCGACGGCAACAACTGATGGCGAAACCGACTCTTACCGTTACGTCAGGTTCGTCCGGTCTAAGGATCGACAAGCTACGCAAGTCCTACAAGAAGAAGGTGGTAATTCGCGATGTCACCATGACCCTGGATAGAGGAGAAGTCGTAGCCCTGCTTGGCCCTAATGGCTCCGGCAAAACCACCAGTTTTTACTCTATCGCTGGCCTCGTTTTCCCTGAAGCAGGGACGGTGACAATCGACGGCCAGAACGTCACTACACTCCCTATGTATCGCCGGGCGCGATTGGGTATTGGCTATTTGCCTCAGGAAATGTCGATTTTTCGCGGTTTGTCAGTTGAGGACAATATTTCGGCAGTGCTCGATATCGCAGTTCCACACGCCCACAAGCGTCGCGAGCGGTTAGAAGAATTGCTGTCGGATTTCTCGATTGAACATTTGCGTCGCGCCCCCGCGCTCGCTTTGTCCGGGGGAGAAAGACGCCGGGTCGAAATCGCGCGCTGTCTCGCTGCTGAACCCAAATACCTGCTGTTGGACGAACCCTTTGCTGGTGTCGACCCAATTTCAGTTGGGGACATCCGCCATTTGGTCGCTGATTTGAAGAAACGCGGCATCGGTGTGTTAATTACCGATCACAACGTGCGAGAAACTTTGGAAATTGTAGATCGCGCATATATTTTGCACGACGGGCAAGTACTCATGTCTGGCACACCCGAAGAAGTGGTTGAGAATGAAAACGTTCGCCGTGTCTACTTGGGCGACAATTTCCGTATTTCCTGACCTGCGGTACGTTCCCACCTTTCGGCCAATTCCCGCCAAATTGGGTAATGCTCCTTAGCGTTGTTGTCAGGTTTGCCATTGACTCTCCTTCTTTCTTGGCATCGAATTGACCTATGGCAATAGATCAGCTTGATGCAATTCTCGACCTGACCTTGGAAACAAGGACCGGTTGGATGCAACCAGAAGATCAGCCTATTTCCCCCCATCCTAAGCTGAGTGAACCTTTCGGACCCGGTCCGGTTGGAGCTTTGGATGTCCATACGTGAAGGAGATCACATGCGTTACCAAATCAGCGGAAAACAGATCGACATTGGCTCGGCCCTGCAAACTCATGTGCAGACCGAACTTGGCGAGGCCGTGGCAAAGTATGCACAGCGCCCTACCGACGCCACCGTCGTCTTTTCCCGTTCGGCGCATGAATATGTGTGCGAAACCACCGTGCATCTTTCGACTGGACTGACCGCCCAGGCCAAGGCGCACGAAACTGAGATCTATGCCGCCTTTGACAGCTGCTGCGAAAAAATGGAGACGCAGCTGCGCCGGTACAAGCGCCGCCTCAAAGACCATCACCGTGACCGAAGCGTGCCTGTTGAACTTTCGGCTGCCAGCTCTTATATCCTCGCTTCAGAAGATACACAGACCGAGGACGAACCGTCTTCGCTACAACCCATCATCGTGGCTGAGCTAGAGACAAAAATTCCTTCTTTGTCGGTTGGTGAGGCTGTAATGCAGATGGAACTGGCGGGTGCCCCGGTGCTAATCTTCCGCCAAGAAGGACAAGATGGGCTGAATGTGGTCTATCGACGGGACGACGGCAATATCGGCTGGATTGATCCGTAACTATTAGAACTCTAGGTGCCCTTCGGGGAACCCAAGTGGAGCACAGGGCAATGCAACTTTCCAACATCCTCAAGCCAGAGGCAGTCCGAGTCATTAGTTCGGCCTCTAGCAAGAAACGGCTGTTTCAGGAAATCGCGGATGTGGCCAACTCGGCCTATTCCCTGCAAGCTCTCGCAACCGTCGAGGCCTTGCTTGACCGTGAGAGCCTCGGCCCGACTGGGGTTGGGCATGGTGTTGCCCTGCCCCACGCCAGGATAAGCGGCGTCGAAGAGGTCATCGGTGTCTTTGTAATTTTGGAAAAACCGCTCGATTTCGGCTCAGTTGACCGCCAGCCTGTGGACATCGCGTTTTCACTTTTGGCCCCCGAAGACGCAGGTGTTGAACACTTGAAGGCACTTGCTTTGGTATCACGAACCCTGCGCGAGCAAAGTTTTTGTACGAAACTACGCGCCAACCCCGATGCTGCAACGCTCTATACTATTCTTACCGAAAGCCAATCGGTTCAGGCAGCCTAGTTCCCCAAACCCCGGATGATCGCTGAGATTTGGGTACTGTCCCAGACCTAATTCTGAATGCTACCGCCAAGGGCCAAAGCCAAACATCAAGTAGTCTCGATGGTAGATTTTGGCCACTTTTTGCTCCAACGCGGCATCATATATGTCTTCCAACGCGTAGGGCGAGTCTTTTGCAGCCGCTACCAACTCACCGGGTTCCATCCGCCCAACGCGACGCGCCAGATGCGGCAATTCTTCAGCAAGCTCCTCCTCACGGAACACGAAATCCGGCACACTCAAGTCGGAAAAACCTGAAATTGCCTGCGACTGGCTGGCCCAGGCAGAATCAACCCGAATTGCCGTCTGACCTGCCAAATTGACACGCAGGAACTCCAAGAATCCCTCAAACGCAGCGCGATGATCAACAATTGAATAACTTGCATCAGGCGCATTTTTGGGCAACGGAACCTTGAATTTCCGACGTAGGGTCTCGCGGATTTTTTGGTAATTATTCGGACCCGCCGACAATATTTTTTGGCAGAACACTGTATGCGCTCGAGCCACAGGATGGCGTAGTACAGTAAAACTGCGATATCCGGGATTGCCTCGCCGCCATAACCGCAATTGTTTTTGGTTCATCTTACTAATCAGCCCGTCTGCCGCAACGCGATCCAGCCCCGCCAGCCAGTTAATCACCTCTGCATCGGGGCCACCTTTGATCGGCATGAACAGCAGCGGTGTTACCACACCAGCCACATAACCAGGAACTGCAGGGCCGCGACGAGGTTCAAAGTTTGGCGTGCGTGACAGATTGAAACGGTCCATGCCTGACAGCGCCGTTTCCATTTCTTCTACGTTGGCCACTTTGGCTGTAACGGGTGCGGGATTCTGACGCTTCAAACTTTCGTCCAGTGCCTCCAGTCTCTCATCCAGCCCCAACCAACACGCTAAGCCGTTCATCACTTCGACGCTCGGTAAATCCTCATAGGCAACATAAAACGGAGACTGCCCGCTCTTTTGTAAGCGGTTAAGCAAGAGCACTTGAAAGTCCTGCAAGGCATCAACGTGATGCGCAAATTCTGCGCCATCGAACTCGGCCAACGCCTCTTTGCGGCGCGTCACATTTGTCAGCTTCCACTGACCAGTCGCTACAGCAATTTTCCAGGACACATAGCTGTCCAGCGGATTTCGAGTCAGGATTATTTTAGCACATCGCGGGTCTTCTAGAGCGATATCCAACACACGCGAGTCGTGATCATGGAAGTATCGAAAACCGCCCAACGTCCCGGTTTGAGACTTTATCTCATCGATCAAACGCGCGGGGTCGTTGTCTCGATCATCCTGATTAACTCCCAAGATTTCCGTAGAATTTGGATAGCCAATAAAGTGCGGGTTAAAAGCCTCACCATGGCAACAAAGACCAGAAAAACTATTCAGATTGGTCTCCAAAAAATTGGAACCCGTCCGCATTTCGGCAAAAACAATAAAGTAATCAAACTTGTCTGTCATAATGGATCATCGCACCAAATAGGGTTTACGAGGTGGTTTCGGCATGTTGACCGGTCCCTGCTCAACAGGGAAGTCGCCCATCAAATAAGGATGCATGCCCTGATTTTTGAGGTTTTGAAGAAACTGACCAAACCCATCCAGATCCAACATTGTCGGCGCCTCGCTTAACCGGCGTTGCTGCAACAGACCAATTTCATCGACAATGGTTTGAATAGGCTCCATGGGTGCCTCAATGAATTCTGCCATTGTCCAAATCCGAACCCGCGCCTTGGTGTAATGCGACCGTAAGACATTCAAATGCTTGCTCTCGATCCGTTGCAACCTTGCGGCCTCTTTTCTGAGATCGGCAAAATTGCGGTTCGACTTGAACAACGGAACGGCCCAAGCCCCTGAGATGACCGAAACCTGTGCATTCGGATCACGCGCAACCAACCAGTTGATTTCCTGATTGTCACCGGGCCCGAACTGAAAACACTGCCGCTCTCCACGAGTGTTCCAAATTAAATTCGTAAGGAAGCTATCAGCATTATAATCGCGGGTTTTTGGATTATCGGTCAGCGCTCCGTTTAGCAAAACTTGACCCTCTGCAAACTCAGCCCGTTCAGGCGCAAACAAGTGCCCATGAACGCGGGTACCGGTGGCTCTTGCCAACCAAGGTTCAAAGTCTTCGAACAGTTCCGCAAACCCCTGAAACATGGAATATGGATTCGAAGTTATCCCATTTTCAGCGCCGTGCCGTGGTACCCGACTTTGCATATACAACCCTTGTCGGCCGCGGGTCCGTCGCTCTACCGCCTTTGCAAAAATGCGGTCAATTTTGCCTGGGTTAGGCTCAGTTCTCTTCATCGCGCCGGCCTGATCGGTCAGGAACGCCTGATACAACCGCCCAGCTCTTGGCCAGATTTTGCGAGCTACAAAACAATCAGATCTGCGAAGCAACTGCAAATGATCATCGTAGAAAATATGTGGCTTACCTTGAAAATCAAACTTGGACAGTGTCAGTGACCGGCTTTCGATATTACCAGAGTATTGTCGAACTAAGGTCTGGTAGTAACTTTCATCGGGGATCCATACCTTTTGGAAATACCGATCATAAATTGCCCTGTCTGGATCTTGTAAAATCGCTGACAAAGTCTGCCGCGTCAAACACCACCATTGGCTACCCATATGCGGAACAAGACCAGCAGGAATCTTGCGCTTCATCCCAATTTTACGTTGCAGATCAACATAACGGTCAAACAGAAGCCGGTGTTTTTTCCATGAAAACGGGAAGCGAAGGGTAAACCGTTCAACATCCAAGCCACCAACGGTCCAGGGAACATCAGCAGTTGTGGCGCTCTCGATAAAATCAGTGCGCGGCCTTGCTGCCAGATAGTCAATCAGCTCTTGCACCGGTCGCAATGGCAAACAAGACCCTGATGCCAGAAAGACGTGGTGGACGTTTGCGAACTCTCTCAACATAAGTTCTGAGGCACTTTGCGAAGCTGCTACAATCCCCCAGGTCCCCCATTCACAGCGATGGCGTCTGGAAAACCGCACCAAAGGATCATCTGCGAGCGCAGAAGCAAAGGCACGATACGTCGCGTTAGGGACATTTCCGTCTACGTGCAACGCCACCGGACAACCACCAGCGGTCCAATGACGGGCCACTTGCTCAGCCCGATCAAGTGCCGTGTGCACCAGCATGACGACACCAACAGTACTCACGCCCAGTTTCCTTTGGACATCAAGCCCAGGATCTCTATCTGGCGCCAGTTGATATACTTCTCACTCCATTTACACCACAGGTCAGGTTGACCCTGCATAGTATCTGCATAGGCCTTATATTCCGCAGATTGGGCATAGTGTTGGTTACGCGTCACTTCCTCAATTGCCTTGGCGGTAAAGGTATCCAGGAATTTTGTATGTAGCAGTGCTCCACTGGCCTTTTCACCACCATTGGTTTCATAAACCTGGTTCAGCCCGCGCGGTAGCAGCGCATGTGTCGAGCTGACATAAGCATAACGGCGGTCCCATTTCACCAGTGGGATCTTGTTCAGTGCCGGTGCTTTTTCTGGTTCGTCTGCAAAAAACACCCGACGCCGGGGGCCGCCTTGGATCCACAAGTTTCCATAGGTTGGATTTTTCTTGACCGAATAGTTTCCGCTGTCAAACCAAGGAGCTATTTCCAGTGGGTTTTGACCCGCGCTATAGGGGACTTCGTCGATCCTTCCCTTCGGGTAAACATCGATTAACATCGCCGAAAAACTGCGGATATCAGAGTTATCCAACCAATCTGTCAAAGCACGAATTGGCCGTGTATCGCAAAAGGGGTAGATAAAAAACTCATCCGGATCGACGACCAAGGTCCAATGCCCATGCGCAAACTTGCGCTTCAGGTGGTTCATCCAATCGACACCAAACGTTGCCCGTCGATAGCTGGCTGTAGTATGCCACAACGAGACATCCTGCTGCCCACGCAGATATTCTTCAGTGCCGTCCGTACTGTCGTTATCTACGAACAGGAAATGATTGACCCCTAACCCACGATAGTAATGTAGGAAGTACGGTAGCCGGATCTTCTCATTGCGCACTGTGGAAACCAGCAGAATGTCCTCAGGTCGAATGTGACTGGTGTTGTTCTGCACAACACGCAGTTCGTTGGACTTTCGCATCGCCCTTACAATGCGCCGCTTCCGCCGCACTCGCATCCGGTATGAATCCCAAAGGCTCAACGTTTAGTCCATCCACAAGTCAAGAGAAACCCGCCCGATTTTCAAGCACGCGCCGCCCCATATTTTTAGGCAGTATGTCATGGATATCTTTCTATAATCAATGGACTTAGAATCTGAGAATGCGCCGTTAACTCTCACACGCTCAACGCCATTTCCCCCTTGTCATCATGCCTAAGGCTTCAAGCTGCTGCCACCCCTGATACTGAACTGATCGGGGGCACCACAGATCTGGTCCCGCAGTTAGCTGATCATAGTAGTCGCCATATCGATCCGTATGCGTAAAATGTTGCTGGCGAATCTTCTCCTCAGCGGACTTAGCGACCACTTCATCCAAAAATTTGCTGTGCAAAAACACGCCAGTAGGCAGATCCAACCTCGCATCAAATACCCCGTTCAGATGTGCAGGCAAAGCTATGTGAGTAGAACTAACGTAAGCAAAGCGACGGTTCCAACGAACCAGCGGCACTTTATGCAAATGTGGCGCGTGGTCTGGGTCCTGCTGAAAAAACACCCGCTTACGTGGGCCACCCCGGATGGAAACATGACGATAGCGATCCAGATATTCCCAAGTGTACCCATCCACATCGAACCAGTTCAACGTTTCAAACGGGTCAGCACCCGCTTGATAGCCCTGAATGCCGAGAGGTCCTTTGGGATACATATCCAGCATCAGCGCACCAAAAGCCGGTACACCCAGTTGATCAAGCCAGTTGGTTAGATCGCGAAGAGTCCGGGTGTCTACATGCGGATATGTCAGTATTTCGTCTGCATCTGCGGTCAGGCACCAAGCCCCATGCCCATAGCGCATTTGCAAGAACGTTAGCCAATCTACTCCAAACCGAGAATCTCGGTAGCTTGCCTTGGTGCTCCAGATCGAAACATCCGGTTGCTGGGCTAGATAGTCGGCTGTTCCATCGTCACTGTCATTGTCCACAATAAGAAAATGAGACACTCCGATCAGTCTGTAGTGCTCCAGATAGTGGGGCAGTCGTGTGATTTCGTTACGCATGGTTGCAAAACATAGAATTGGCTCACCAGTGATATCGCTTGTGCGATCCATCCTGATGTTCAATTGATGCCGAGCACGCCACGACCGCCACAACAAATGACGTCGGCGCCACCGCATGCGGTAAGCGGCGGCGGCAGTTGCAACCGATTTGGCTGAGGCGCCCTGCCGATTCATCCTAGGCCTCGTAGTGGCCTGTTTTGTGCCACTTCCAAGCGTCGTGAATCATAGTTTCCAATGTTGATCGCCTTGGCTCCCAACCCAGTTCACTTGCTGCACGTGTCGACCCCGACACCAGCTTCGTGCAATCACCAGCACGACGTGCGCCGGTGTTACAAGGGACATCTTTCCCTGTCACGACTGCGGCCTTATCCATCACTTCACGGACTGAAAATCCGGTACCGGTCCCCAGATTAAACACCCGACTTCCTTTGCCATCCTGCAACCATTTCAAGCCTAGTACATGCGCATCCACCAGATCACAGACATGTACATAATCGCGAATGCAGGTTCCATCAGGCGTGTCATAATCGGTACCAAAAATCGTCAGGGAATCATGTTTGCCGTCAATTGCATCCAATACTAATGGCACAAGATGTGTTTCAGGACGGTGGAATTCGCCTACCTCAGCCTCAGGATCAGCCCCAGCCACATTAAAGTAGCGAAATACAACCGAGAGCAGCCCATGAGCGGCCTCAAAATCGGTCAATATATCTTCAACCGCTCGCTTGCTGGCACCATACGCATTCAGCGGCAATTGCGGCGTATTTTCGTCCAACACCACATTGTCATGCTCACCGTAGGTGGCACAGGTCGATGAGAAAACAAAATCTGTAACGCCAGCAGCAACTGAGGCCTCGATCAAATTCAATGACCCCCCAACATTGTTTGCCCAATAGCGCCCAGGTTGGCTCATCGCTTCCCCAACTTGGCTGAGGGCCGCAAAATGCATTACCGCTGTAGGTTGGTATTTGGCAAACACCTGATCCAATCGCACGCGATCATTCAGGTCACCTTGTTCAAACGGGCCGAATTTTACTGCGTCTTTCCAACCCGTTACCAAGTTATCATAGACGACAGGCGTAAACCCGGCCTGTTTCAATGCCTTGCAGGCGTGCGAGCCGATATAGCCAGCTCCACCCGTTACTAAAACATGTGCCATCGCAATTGTGCCTTCTGCCTACAATTCGCCAGAATTTAGCTTATTCCGCTGCTTTGGTCACCTGAGAAATGCTTTCTAGGTACCGACTTAGATCATCGCGCAAATCATCGCGCGCCAATGCAAACGCAACTGTGGCCTGCAAAAATCCCGCTTTAGAGCCGCAATCAAAGCGCTGCCCACGAAACCGGTAACCAGAAACAGGCACGTCCGTACCAATATCTTTTGCTATAGCATCAGTCAGCTGAATTTCTCCGCCAGCCCCCGATTTGATCTTGTTCAGGTTCCGCAATACAGATGGCCCAAGAATATAACGGCCTATCACAGCCAGGTTCGACGGTGCGTCTTCTGGTTTGGGCTTCTCAACCATACCTTTGACCGAAACGACGGAACCCGTATCTTTCTCGATGTCCAACACACCATAAGACGAGGCCCGTTCGGGTGGCACTTCCATAGCGGCAACCATATTGCCGCCTACCTCTTCGTAGGCTTCAACCATTTGTTGCAGACAAGGGGTTTCAGCAGCAATCACATCATCAGGAAGAATAACCGCAAATGGTTCATTGGCGATCAGTCGGCGCGCGCACCAAACGGCGTGGCCCAAACCCAGAGCACGGTGCTGCCGAAGGTAAGCGATAGCACCCGAATCCATATAAGTGGACTTCAGAATATTCAAAAGTTCATCTTTGCCCTTTTTGCGCAATTCTTGCTCCAAAACAGGTGCGTGATCAAAATAGTCTTCCAGCGCCCCCTTGCCACGGGAGGTTACAAAAATGAATTCTTTGATACCCGCAGCGCGCGCCTCATCAATGGCGTATTGCACCAAGGGGCGATCCACTAAGGTCATGATTTCTTTGGGTACAGATTTAGTCGCCGGAAGGAACCTAGTCCCCATACCAGCCACGGGAAAAATAGCTTTCGTTACTTTTTTACGCATAATAGGCTCTCAATATCTTACTCTTCAGACACGATCACAACCGTGCAGCAAACGTTGTATGTGTTGGCCAAGTCGAAATAAAATTGAACAGCGGTCAAAATCTTAGCCGCATCAACTCAATAAGTAGCTCAGCGTATACACATTCCAACCACCGTTAACATAGGCATATTGCCATCGTGTTACCGCATTTTACTATGGATGCCCCATCTCCCGCATCATCTTCTCAAGCCGCGGTACATCTTCGGGATTGTTCAGCTCCCAAAACTGCCTGCCCCGTGCATCCACTTCAACGCATAGCAACGTGCGACCGTGTTCCATGAACCGTAACTGCTCCAATCCTTCCAATGTTTCCAATGGTCCGGCTTCCCAGCGTGGGTAGGCGCCCAGCGCCGATGGGCGGTAAGCATAGACCCCTACATGGTGAAACACGGGCGTCGCCTCGTCATCACTGTATACCCGAGAGGTGAAGGGCACCACTTCTTTGGAGAAATACAACGCGTGCCGGTCCTGAGTGAAGACTGCAGTTGTGCCACCCACTCGATCTTCCTTGCGGTCATCCAAAAATCCATTCAAGGCGCGACCATCACAGCGCAGCACCGGAGTGGCAACTTCAGCCATCGGATCGTCCTGCAAACCCTTAATCAAGTCCTCGACGAACCAATGTGGCGTCAACGGCGCATCTCCTTGCAGGTTCACCACTACATCAAAGCCGCCACCCAACGCATCAAAAGCCTCTGCGCACCGCTCTGTACCATTGACGCAATTTGATGAGGTCATCACCACTTCAGCGCCAAAACTTTGTGCTACAGCCTGAATTTGATCGTCATCAGTAGCCACAACCACCCGGTCGACGCCAGATACAGCTGTCGCAGCCCTCCATGACCGTTCGATTAATGTACGTTTTTCGCCGGTGGCCCCGGTCAATTCAACCAAGGGTTTCCCAGGGTAACGGCTCGATGCATAGCGAGCGGGAATGACAACAAGAACAGACATCAGGCTTCCTTCAACTCAACGTCAGGAGCATAGGCAATAAAGAACGGGTTAGCGTAGTCATCCTTACCATACACCAACGGCGTGTGGTCATCGAACCGTACCACTTTTCCGCCAGCTCCCGTTAACACAGCGTGCCCTGCAGCCGTATCCCATTCCATGGTTCGACCAACGCGAGGGTAAATGTCTGCTTCACCAGTAGCGACGAGGCAAAATTTTAACGAAGACCCTGCGCTCTTACTGTCTTTGACATTGTATTTATTGATGTAGTCATCCGTTGCCTGATCTCGGTGCGATTTTGACGCTACAACCTCTAAAGCATCATTGTCAGATTTCCGAACCGATATCGGCTCTTGCATTGCTATATGCTCATTGAACTCAATTGGGTGAGTGTCAGCTCCAGCAACCAGCACTTCCTCAACTGTTTGCCCTTCCGGCCCAGTGTAAAATAGCCGATTTTTCGCCGGAGCATAAACAACTCCGCGCGTCGGCACGCCTTTTTCTACCAGCGCAATGTTAACAGTAAAGTCGCCACGACGGTGAATGAACTCTTTTGTCCCGTCCAACGGGTCAACAATCAGAAACGTGTCACCTTTGATTTTATGTGAGTCCGCCTGCTCTTCTGTCACCAACGCCATCTCTGGGAAAGCAGCCCGTAGACCACTCGAAATCAACGCATCCGCCGCCTCATCCGCCGCAGTTACCGGGCTATCGTCAGATTTCTGCTTCACGTCAAAATCATCCGAATTGTAGATTTCCATAATTTTATTGCCCGCCTCGATAGAAAGACGACGGATCACGGGAATAAGATCATTGTAGTTCACCAGAATACTCCACTGCACAGGATTTGTTGAAAAAACACCTTTTCCCTTATATGCTGGCGTAGCAACGGAACAGCAAGAAATCCGTGCTAGTTTGAGCAGAGTATCACTGTCGCAGGTCCCATGTTTTACCAAACCACAAAACCGTCAGCATTTTCCGGCTTCCTCTCAATGTGTGAGGTGGTCTTTCATTCAATCGTGCGCAGCGTGCGATCTAAGCACAACAATGCATTTATGGCGCTTGGGCTGAACCTTTTGCAGACCATTCTGATGGTTGCAGCCTTTTATGTGATGTTTTCGGTGCTGAACATGCGCGGGTCCGGTGTTCGCGGTGACTTTTTGCTTTATGTGATGTCCGGTATTTTTTTGTTCATCACCCACACAAAGGCTGTCGGCGCTGTTGCAGGTGCTGAGGGGCCCAGCAGCCCAATGATGCAACACGCCCCGATGAACACAATGGTGGCTATTTTGTCGGCAGCCATTGGATCGCTGTATATTCAGGTTCTATCTCTGTTCATCATACTGTTCGCCTATCACGTCGCCATCACTCCGGTTCACATCGAAGAACCGATCCCCGCCTTTGGGATGTTGCTATTGTCATGGATATCCGGCGTTGGGGTTGGCCTGATTCTTCTCGTGATCAAACCTTGGGCTCCAAATTTTGTAAGCATTGTTACAACAGTTTACCAACGCGCGAACATGATCGCATCTGGCAAGATGTTCCTTGCAAACATGCTGCCATCTTACATGCTGTCGATGTTCGATTGGAATCCTCTATTCCATTGTATCGATCAGGCACGGGGTTATATTTTCATCAACTACAATCCCCATAATAGTAGCTGGGAATATGCTGCTTGGGTGTCGCTAATCCTGATCATGATCGGGTTGATGGGCGAATTTTACACGCGCCGTCATGTCTCGGCCAGCTGGAGTTCGCGTCGTTGAAACGCCTCGCTTTCACTTTACTACTTGCCTGCATTTCGGCCTTGTCAGCATCCGCACAAGAATTGCCAGCTTTGCACAACGTGACAGGTGTTGCGAGTAACGACGTCCTTAATATTCGCAGCACGCCCAATGCTTCATCCACCATCATCGGCTTTCTTGGGCCAGATCAAAATTGGGTGGAAGTCATAAGGAGTGATTCTTCCGGGAAATGGGGGTTGGTGAATACGAACGAGACATCAGGCTGGGTCTCTCTTCGTTACATGGTCCGTGTCCAAGCGGGATCTTCGCTCGATCTAGAACAAAAGCTGTCTTGCTCGGGTACTGAGCCGTTCTGGTCCTCATCCCTAGACGGCACCCGAGCATTTCTTGATATCAATGGAGAAATCACAGACTATTTCCTGGTAGCGCACAACCGCGTTGAAAACCGCAATCACAAGGCTGGCTTTAGCGCCAGATCAAGCGCGGACCCACGAAACACGCTTGCCGGCATCATATCCGCGCAATCCTGTAGTGACGGGATGTCGGACCGGGAGTACGGTGTTTCGGTAGACCTGTTAATACAGCAGGGCATTGATTTCAAAACAATAACTGGGTGTTGTTCTCTGCAACCTTGACGTTACACACCCTTCCAACGATTCAGCAGCCAGTACCATTGATCAGGGTGTGCTCGAATACGTTCTGACAAGCTGTCATTAAACGTCTGCGTCATGGTTTCCGCATCACTATGTACAATTGGCGTTTCATAGTTGACTTCAAAGTCACTGCCATCACCGATGCGGGTTCCATAGGCAGGAACCATGGGCAAATCATACTTTAGAGCCAGCTGTGCCGCTGCGAGCGACGTCAGTGCCGGATGGCCTAGAAATGGCAGTTTGGCCCCGTCAGGGTGCTTTTCATCCAACAAAATTGCAACCACTCCACCAGCTCGTAGATGCCGAACCAACGTCTTGGTACCAACTCGCCCGGTTTCCATAATTGGCAACCCGCCTGCTTCGATTCCAGCCAAAAGTCGTCGCTGATAATGCCGGTTGCTTTGGCGGCGATACACCGCCCCGACTTCGATGCCACGCGCTTTAAGAGAGGCGCGCACAGCTTCCCACTGGCCAAAATGACCAGACACGATAATAGCGCCCTTGCCAGCAGCTTGCGCTGCCTCAATCGCATCCAATCCGGGACCTGAAACATGAAAACGGTTCAAACGAGTGTGGAATTCTGCGTTGTGATAGATTTCGAACAGGGTTTGACCCATGTTCTTCCCCATCTGACGTCGCAAAGAATTGCGCTCATCCCGGGTCATTTCAGGAAACACCCGCTTCACTTCGCGGTTAAAACGACGTCTTGCAATCGGGAACCAGCGCATCACTCCGCCGACCGCACGCCCGAGAGCAGCCGAGCGTGTCTCAAAAGAACGCCGACGGGATAAGGTCAGCATAGACCAGAGAGGGACATACCTGACATGTTGCCAAGCGTATTTGACCGGACGAGTAATCATGCAGTCTATATGGTTAGTTTCACGGCTTGCGCCAAGTACCCCTTCGGCAAGTTTCCGCCACGTGAGGTGATCAAGTCACCACCCTCAATGTCAGGTTGATTCGCCCGCCTTTGGGCAACAGTCGAGAAGACTTAAAACGGATCCGATCCACACCGTGATAGGTCAGTCGTGCCTCACCGCCCATCACAACCACATCTCCCGAACTCAGCCAAAGAGATTCGCTCTTACCGCCTCTCGTTTGATTGCCGATACGAAATAGTCCATCATCCCCTAGGCTAATGGACACCACTGGATAGGAGAAGTCTTCCTCATCCTTATCCTGGTGAAGCCCCATTCGGGCGTTTTCGCCATAAAAATTTAGCAAACAACACTCAGGAGATCGCTCAACACCGGTAAGTTTCCGCCAAATCGCTAATACCGACTCAGGGATATCTGGCCATACCTGCCCCTTGGGATGGGTTTGCGAATAACGATATCCGGAGGCATCGGAATACCACCCAAACGCACCTGCCGAGGTCATGCGAACCGACATTTGACCGCCTCCCGGCACCGTCGGTGAAAACAACGGTGCGGCTCTTAATACGGGCCGAAGGGCTTCGATCAGCGCTCGCTGTGCCGCCACATCTATAAAGCCTTTGTGAATTTCAAACCCACGCAACCGCAGCAAGGTCATCGCCATTCACCCATTCTTAACCAACCCCATTCAAAAAACCCTCAAGATTCGCATAAACCGGTGCCATGTGACGGTTGCAGGGCTCATTTCTGCTCCCTATATACGCCGAGACGCACAATGGTGTAGGCCATTGCGCACATGAATCGGGGTTTGGATGCCGAAACGGGTTCTGACCTCGGGTAATCGCCTTATGAAGTAAAGGGATCAAATAGTATGAGCAAAGTTATCGGCATTGACCTGGGTACCACCAACTCTTGTGTGGCTATCATGGACGGATCGCAGCCTCGCGTTATCGAAAACGCAGAAGGCGCCCGCACAACACCTTCGATCGTTGCATTCACTGACGACGAGCGTCTGGTTGGCCAGCCCGCAAAACGCCAGGCCGTCACCAACCCTGAAAACACTGTTTTTGGTGTCAAACGCTTGATCGGCCGCCGCAACAACGACGCAGCCGTCGCAAAAGACAAAAAGATGGTTCCCTTTAACATTGTTGACGGTGGCAATGGCGATGCGTGGGTAGAGGCGCAGGGTGAGAAGTACTCCCCTTCGCAAATCTCAGCCTTCACACTGGGCAAAATGAAAGAAACCGCTGAGAGCTATCTTGGCGAAGAAGTCACACAGGCGGTCATCACCGTTCCTGCGTATTTTAATGACGCTCAGCGTCAGGCCACCAAAGACGCCGGCAAAATTGCTGGTCTCGAAGTACTGCGCATCATCAACGAGCCAACTGCGGCTGCGTTGGCTTATGGCATGGACAAAGAAGAGACCCAGACCATCGCGGTTTATGACCTTGGTGGCGGTACCTTCGATGTAACCATCCTGGAAATCGACGACGGACTGTTCGAAGTCAAATCGACAAACGGTGACACCTTCCTGGGTGGCGAAGACTTTGACATGCGCATCGTCAACTACCTGGCTGACCAGTTCAAAAAAGAACACGGCGTTGACCTGTCCAAGGACAAGATGGCTCTGCAGCGTCTGAAAGAAGCCGCTGAAAAAGCTAAGATCGAACTGTCCTCGGCCAGCCAAACCGAAATCAACCAACCGTTCATCTCGATGGGCAAAGACGGTGCTCCGCTGCACTTGGTTCTGAAACTGACCCGCGCCAAGCTGGAAAGCCTGGTTGCAGATCTGATCAAAGCTTCGCTGAAGCCTTGTGCTGCAGCACTGAAAGACGCAGGCCTGTCTTCCAACGACATCGACGAAGTTGTTCTGGTTGGTGGTATGACCCGCATGCCGCGCGTCATCGAAGAAGTCAGCAAGTTCTTTGGCAAAGAACCACACAAGGGTGTGAACCCTGACGAAGTTGTTGCCATGGGCGCCGCCATTCAGGCCGGTGTTCTGCAAGGCGACGTTAAAGACGTTGTACTGCTGGATGTGACACCACTGTCGCTGGGCATCGAAACTATGGGTGGCATCTTTACCCGCCTGATCGACCGCAACACCACGATCCCGACTAAAAAGTCGCAGGTATTCTCGACCGCCGAAGACAATCAGAACGCCGTGACGATCCGGGTGTTCCAGGGCGAACGTGAAATGGCTGCCGACAACAAGATCCTTGGTCAGTTCAACCTTGAAAGCATCCCGCCAGCGCCACGTGGCCTGCCACAGATTGAAGTGACCTTTGACATCGACGCCAACGGCATCGTGTCAGTGGGCGCCAAAGACAAAGGCACCGGCAAGGAACAGCAGATCACTATTCAGGCTTCAGGTGGCTTGTCTGACTCTGACATCGACCAGATGGTCAAAGACGCTGAAGAGAACGCCGAGGCCGATAAAGAGCGCCGTGAGCTGATCGAAGCGAAGAACCAGGCCGAGAGCCTCATCCACTCAACTGAAAAGTCGATGGAAGAGCACGCTGACAAGGTGGATCCAACAACCATCGAAGCCATAGAACTGGCCATCGTTGCGTTGAAAGACGAGATTGACACGGACAACGCTGAGAAAATTAAGTCCGGCATCCAGAACGTAACCGAAGCGGCTATGAAGCTGGGTGAGGCGATCTACAAAGCTTCCGCAGCAGAAGAGGGTGACGAGCCCACAGCTGCCGATGCGGGTCCCGTTGACGACGATATCGTTGACGCCGACTTTGAAGACCTGGACGACGACAAACGCGCCTAAGCAACTAACCTAGGCCAAAGCGGGCCGGTCCGAAACCAGGGCCGGCCCACTTTCGTTGAGGCAGAAGGGATAAACCGATGTCCAAGCGTGACTACTATGATATTCTAGGCGTGGCCAAAGGGGCCTCTGCCGACGAAATCAAAAAAGGCTATCGCAAGAAAGCCAAGGAACTGCACCCCGACCGGAACCAAGACAACCCGGACGCTGAATCGCAGTTCAAAGAGGCCAACGAGGCCTATGACGTTCTGAAAGACGGCGACAAGAAAGCCGCCTATGACCGTTTTGGTCATGCCGCTTTTGAAAACGGCATGGGTGGAAACGGCGGCGCGCGCCCAGGCCAAGGCTTTGGCGGCGGCGGCGGCGACTTCTCATCTGCCTTCTCTGATGTGTTTGACGACCTGTTTGGCGACTTCATGGGTGGCCAACGCGGTGGTGCTGGCGGCGGTGGACGCCGCGCTGCGCGTGGTGCAGACCTTCGCTATAATCTGCGCGTTACACTCGAAGAATCTTTTGCCGGGCTGCAAAAAACCATCAACGTACCCACCGCAGTTAGCTGTACTGGCTGCGAGGGAACTGGGGCAGAAGGTGGTGTTGAGCCGACAACTTGTCCGACATGCTCAGGCATGGGCAAGGTGCGCGCACAACAGGGATTCTTTACTGTTGAACGTGGCTGCCCGACCTGTTCGGGCCTTGGACAAGTTATCAAGAACCCTTGCAAGAGCTGCGGTGGTCATGGTCGAGTCGAAAAAGACCGGGCTCTATCCGTTAACATCCCAGCTGGCGTCGAAACCGGCACCCGCATTCGTCTATCCGGCGAAGGTGAGGCCGGAATGCGGGGCGGCCCTCCCGGTGATCTCTACATTTTCATCGAAATGTCGCCGCACAAGCTTTTCGAACGTGATGGCCTAAACCTTTACTGTCGGGTTCCAGTCAGCATGGCCAAGGCCGCATTGGGTGGCGCCATCGAAGTGCCTACCATCGATGGCGGGCGTGGACGCGTACAAATTCCCGAAGGCAGCCAGTCCGGCCGTCAGATGCGCCTACGTAGCAAGGGCATGCCTGCCCTGCGTGGTGGTGCTTCGGGCGACATGTTCATTGAACTCGCAGTAGAAACTCCGGTCAGCTTAACCAGCCGCCAAAAGGAATTGCTACGCGAGTTTGAGGATCTTTCCGAAGAGACCACCAACCCGGAATCTGGTAGCTTTTTCTCCTCAGTGAAGAGTTTCTGGGATTCGATGAAAAGCCAATAAGATCTGCAATATTGATCATTAAAAGGCGCCAGCTCTCCAGTTGGCGCCTTTTTTTCTGGCCGGAAGAAAAGCTTGTTGTCTCCAATAAACCCAATCGGCAATTTCTTGGTCAGCTATCAAACCATCGACGTTAACGCTTTATCAACTATAGAGGCAGAAAATTGTCCCTATGACACGGCGAGGCGCCTTTCACGACACCTCTCTGCCGCTGTTTCAGGGCGGGGAAGAAGCGACATTAGAGCCGCTCCCAAAAGGTCGGCTACCTTCATACATCCAAGACCACCGCGCCCGTCTTCGTGAACGGTTCACGCAAGGTGGTGCAACTGCGATGCCCGACTACGAGTTACTGGAACTTGTCCTGTTCCGCTCGATTCCGCGCCGCGATGTCAAACCTGTAGCCCGTGCTTTGCTGGACAAATTTCAAGACTTTAACCGTGTCATAACCGCACCTCCTGAGCGCTTGAAAGAAGTTGTGGGCATTGGTGCAGCGGTCATCACCGACCTCAAAATTCTTGAGGCCGCGGCACAGCGTATGGCCCGTTCCAAGGTGATGCAAAGACAGGTTATCTCCGGCTGGGATGCCGTTCTGGACTATTGTCATACAACCATGGCGCATCGCGAAACTGAACAATTCCGAGTCTTGTTCCTTGATCGCAAAAATGTCTTGATCGCCGATGAAGAGCAGGCCCGAGGCACGGTTGACCATGTCCCGGTTTATCCGCGCGAAGTCGCAAAGCGCGCATTAGAGCTAAACGCTAGCGCACTGATTCTCGTCCATAATCATCCCTCTGGGGACCCAACCCCATCGGAGAGTGACATAGACATGACTGACAGAATAAACACCGCACTACTGGCGCTGGGGTTAGTTCTCCACGATCACCTGATTATCGGCAAATCCCGAGAACTGAGTTTTCGCACCGAAGGCTATCTATAGAAACCCATGCCCCCCGCGGCACCAGTCAGCGCAACCAGACCTCAACCCGGCGGTTCACTTGACGACCCCATCCACTGTCATCGCAAGCCATTGGAAGAGCTTCGCCAAAGGCATCTACGTCAACTTGCAAACGCTCCATATTGGCGGTCTCTGCGGCTTTGACCACCGCATCTCTCACCGCTTCGGCACGCTTCATCGCAATTTTCCGATTACCCTCAGCTGGCCCCTCCCCGTCGGAGAAGCCAACAAAGACCAACCTCTTGGCATCATAATCCCCGACTTCAATCGCACGGGACAGCTGGGCGATGTTAGCACGGGATTGCGCATCCGGCCGTGTCGATCCGGTTTCGAACCGAAAGGACGTAGTCAGACGTTGCATTCCTCTAAGTAAAGCGACCAAGCGTTGGAGCTCTACGAGATCAACTTCTTCACCAGCGGCCTGAATGGCATTTGCCAGTCGTTGTCCCTGTGCTTTCACCGGAATTTCTTCCGGGGCCTGGTCAACAAACCCCGCACGACGAATCACAATTTGGGCGGCCGGGCCACGCGCATAGCTCAGAAAATCGCGAGCAATCTTGGGAAGTCGCCGCGCTGGCAAATACAAGAACATTGGCGCACTCAGCGGGTAATCCTCAGTCTTGATAGCGCGCCGTCCTGCTGCCACCGCAAAGCCACAAGCGCCGCTTAAGGTCAGCGTGCGCGCTGTACCCGTCTCAGCATAGCTGGCAATACCGATGGCAAATGGATCCGTCGTCACAGCCCGCGCCAAACCGCTGCTCCGGTCGTGGCGACGCAGATCCTGAGACAGCGACACGTTTGCGGGTTTCAACAGTCGATCTTCGACAGCCTGAGCCAATCCCGATCCGGCTACCGGAAGATGAAGTGAAATCGGGGCATCCGGGCCGCCGAGTTCCTGCCAGTTCGTGATTTTTCCAGCAAACACCTGTGCAAGCTGTGGTACGGGTATGTTTGTTACAGGATTAACCGGTGCCACTATGGGCACCAAAGCATCCAATGCCAGAACGCGGCTGCGGCTGGCGCCAGTCATATCACCCATACCAGCGTCTTGCGCCAACTTGCGCTCTTCCGAACGGATCTCACGTGATGCCATCACCATGTCCGCTTCGTTGGCTAGAAGATCAGCAAAACCTTCATCTGTGTTGCTAACCAAAAAGGTGAACCGCGCGACCGGGATTTGGTCCCCCTGCAAAAGAAGATAGTCAAAATTTCCGTCCGGCAGGCCGTCACGGCGGGTCTGATAGCCGTTTCTCAACGCAAATCCTTCGATCAGCGCAGGTAACAGCACCTCGGCCATCGTTGAAGATCCTGACAAGGTCAGCTCGGCAATAAAGCTCGATAGACTTGGACAACCCGGCCCATCGCAGGTCACCCCTGATCCATCCACAGTCAATTCACCAAACTGGGTGTCTACTCGATAGAACTGACCGTCAAACCCCAACAGATCACCAGTGATCGCAACGGCTCCGTCTGGTGAGGAGAGCGTTACGTCCTGCGCAGTTGCAACAAGCGTTGAGCTAAAAAGAAAGAGTGCGGCACTAAACGCCGCACGATACCAAGCCATAGGAAACCCTGATTAACCGCAAATCATTTTGAGGCGATTTTCAAGTCTTCTACAAGATTATTCAACACCAGAAAATCACCAATTGCGTTACAATTTGGCATCGACAACTCCAGATCCCGAGTTCTCAACTTTCGGTCTTCACGCAACTCAAGCGTCTGCGCAGAAATTTCACGGCCACAGTTGATAGCCGAAACTTCGGCCTCGATGCTCAGGGCAACTATTCCGCTGTTTTCAGCTGTATTTCGGGCGAAACTGTAGACCTCGGCCATACGGGGCGCCAATTGGTTAGCATCACCCAGCCGCTGTACCTGACTGGTCTGACTATTCGCATTTGCTCCCGACCAGATATGACCAGCCTGACCATATTGCGCACCAAATTCACGTGCGTGGATTTCGAAACCGCTGTTACCTGTCCATTGCAACGCCACCCGGTCTATCTGATCTAAACCACTCACCTGGGTAGAAGCGACAGCACCAGGTCCCGAGGCCAGCTCGACAATGTAGACTGCCGTTTCAGCCAGAGCAGGTACCTGCATGTCCAGGTCGCCATCATCATTCGTGGTTGCTGTAAACATAAGCCCCGAATGATGCACGGTAACCCGCGCGTTCCCGTGGCATGGGGCTGAAAACGTTAGATGAACATTGGCTTGTTCAACAGCCGTAGCCGAAGCTGTAGCCGTAGCCTCGCAGGAAGCGTCAACAGGCCTTACTTCGACCCGTTTTGATTCAAATGCTACGGCATCACGTTCCGCAACCTCAGGGGCCTCAGCTGGTGCAATAGAGGTCAGGGTGATTTCCTGCAGGACCAAGTCAGCATCAACCGTAGCGGTAGCGGTTTCCTGAGGGGCTCTGGCTGCCGAGCCTTCCTGCATGACGAATCCAATTGCAAGCGCCGAAACCAACGTTGCTCCGCTCATAACCATCATACGCTTGTTTAACATCACATTCTCTCCACCAGGTAAGTGAATATAGAATGACGCAGAAAGGCGACCAGTTTGTGGCCGCCTTTCGGTTTGATTCAGGCAAATTTAACTAATTTACCCCTATCGGACTATGAACTAGGCCAGTTTGCCGTGGCAGTGTTTGAACTTTTGGCCGGATCCACAAGGACATTTATCGTTACGCGACGGGCTACCCCAAGTTGTCGGATCATCTTCAACAAAACCTGGCGCAGCCTCTCCCGCTGGGGCTTGCACAGGCGCACTTGCTGCACTTTGCATTGCCGCTTGGCGAGCAGCCATTTCAAGTAGCATTTTCTGCTGCTCTTCTTCGTTCATCGGACGAATATGGCTCAACTGCTGGCTGACAGTTTCACGTAGCCCATCCAACATGCTTTCGAACAGCTGGAAACTCTCGTTTTTATACTCGTTCAGCGGGTCTCTCTGAGCGTACCCACGGAACCCAACAACTGAGCGCAAATGCTCCAATGTCAAAAGATGTTCACGCCATTTCGTATCAATGGTCTGCAACAAGATCTGTTTTTCAATGTTGCGCATATTTTCCGGGCCAAAAGCAGAGGCCTTTTTGGCCATCAACTCGTCGCTTTCCTTGATCAGGCGCTCGCGGATTTCTTCATCATCCACGCCTTCTTCGGCAGCCCAATCAACAACGGGAACGTCAATACCCAACTTTTCCAAAGCCTGGTCGTGCAGAGCTTCAGTATCCCACTGATCAGCGTAGGTTTTGGGTGGCATGTGAACATCCAGCAGGTCATCAATGACCTCGTGTCGCATATCGCCAACGATATCAGACAGATCCGCGGCGGCCATAATCTCACGGCGTTGGCCAAAGATTACTTTACGTTGATCATTCATCACATCGTCGAACTTCAAAACGTTCTTACGCATGTCAAAGTTACGACCCTCGACTTTAGCCTGAGCGCGCTCCAGCGACTTGTTCACCCAAGGGTGAATGATGGCTTCGCCTTCTTTCATACCCAGCGTTGTCAACAACTTGTCTAGCCGCTCTGAGCCAAAAATACGCATCAGATCATCTTCAAGGCTTAGGTAAAAGCGGGTTGTGCCTGGGTCGCCCTGACGTCCCGAACGGCCACGTAGCTGGTTGTCAATCCGGCGGCTTTCATGGCGTTCTGATGCCATTACCATCAGTCCACCGGCTTCGAGAACCTTTTTCTTTTCTTCTTCGTGCCGTGCTTCTTCTTCAGCTCGTAGAGCTACTGGATCCGCATCCGGGTTTTGCTCTAGGACCTCCAGCACTTTCATTTCGACGTTACCGCCAAGTTGAATATCCGTACCGCGACCAGCCATATTGGTAGCAATAGTTACCGCATTCAGACGTCCCGCATCCGCAACAATCTGTGCCTCCTGCTCGTGTTGGCGCGCATTCAGAACGTTGTGTTTAACGCCTTCCTTCTCGAGCAGTTGACTTAACAGTTCAGATTTTTCAATCGACGTTGTACCAAGCAGAACGGGTTGCCCTTTGGCATGAGCCACTTTGGCCTCATCAATCATGGCAGTATATTTTTCAGCTGCCGTTCGATAAACACGGTCGTCTTCGTCTATGCGTGCGATCGGTTTGTTGGTGGGAACTTCCACCACTCCCAACCCATAAATCTCGGAAAATTCTTCAGCTTCAGTCAGCGCCGTACCCGTCATACCCGATAGTTTGTCGTACAAACGGAAGTAGTTTTGAAAGGTAACTGAGGCCAAAGTGGTGTTTTCTGGCTGGATCGTCACATTTTCTTTCGCTTCGATTGCCTGATGCAGACCTTCGGACATCCGACGACCGGCCATCATCCGACCTGTGAATTCGTCAATCAGCACCACTTCGCCATCGCGAACGATGTAATCCTTGTCTCGCTGGAAAAGCTTATGCGCTCGCAACGCCTGGTTGACGTGGTGTACAACCGATGTGCTTTCCGGATCATACAACGAGGCACCCTCTGTCAGTAGACCGCGTTCTTGCAGTTGCTGTTCCAGATATTCGTTGCCCTCGTCGGTGAAAGTTACGCCCTTGGTTTTCTCATCCAACTCATAGTGATCATCGCTCAGCAGTGGAATCACTTGATCAATGCTCGAATAGAGATCTGAACGGTCCTCGGCCGGACCAGAAATAATCAGCGGGGTCCGTGCTTCATCAATCAGAATACTGTCAACTTCATCGACGATCGCAAAGTTATGGTACTTCTGGAACAGTTGATCCAGATCGGACTTCATATTATCGCGAAGATAGTCAAAGCCCAGTTCGTTATTGGTGGCATAGGTAATATCGCAGTCGTAGGCAGACTTTTTCTCGGCCTCAGGCATATTGGACCAGATGACGCCAGTGGTCATACCCAATTGGGCAAACACTTTGCCCATCCACTCTGAATCTCGCTTGGCAAGGTATTCATTCACCGTGACCACATGAACGCCTTTGCCGGTTAGGGCATTCAAATAGGCCGGGAATGTTGCAACAAGAGTTTTACCCTCGCCAGTTTTCATCTCGGAAATGCTACCCTGATGCAAGAACGTGCCACCCATTAGCTGGGTATCAAAGGCGCGCAGACCTAGGGCGCGTCGCGCTGCTTCACGCACATTCGCAAATGCTTCAGGCAAAAGCTCGTCGAGCGAAGTGCCTTCAAGCGCTCGCTTGCGCAGCTCGTTTGTCTTATCTTTCAGGCCCTCGTCGCTGAGTTTTTGAAACTCGGGTTCCAGCGCATTGATCTTTGCGATCAGCGGCTTTGTCGCCTTGATCTTGCGGTCGTTCGGTGTCCCGAAAACCTTTTTGGCGATTGTTCCGATACCCAGCATGTGTTCTCCAACGTCCTGTCTCTGGCCCTAAAATTAGGCAGGCTTGCCCGTCCTGCCTGCAACCCATAAACAAAGGGAGAAAGACGGTCCTGCCGAAGGCCACAAATCGATGTAAGCGGCGGGGTATACAGTGTCAACGCTATGCCCGTTTTACGGCATAAAAATAGGAAGAATTGAATGCGCAAAGGTATCACTTTTTTGTCCGGTGTGGCTATGTCCGCTCTATTGATGTTGCCGGTACCTGCTACAGCTGCCCCGCATGCCAATACAGTTGTTGCCGTTGTTAACGGTGAAGAAATTACTATTGGTCATATGATTTTGTCGCGCGCAACATTGCCCGCGCAGTATCAGCAGCTGCCCGCAGATGTTTTATACAATGCGATTTTGGACCAATTGATCCAACAGACAGCCCTAAAGCAAGCATTGCACGGCGAAGTTCCTCATTACATCGAACTCTCGCTTGAAAACGAGTCGCGGTCACTGCTTGCGGCTGAAGTAATTGAAACAGTAATGCGTAAAGCTACCACCGAGGAAGATTTGCTTGCCGCTTATGAAGCCGAATACTCGGATGGTGATGGTGGCGATGAGTTCAATGCTTCGCACATTTTGGTCGAAACCGAAGAAGAAGCTCAAATCGTGAAGTTGGAACTCGATGCCGGCGCCAACTTCGCAACACTAGCGCAAGAAAAATCTACCGGCCCATCTGGCCCCAGTGGAGGTGAGCTTGGCTGGTTTGGCAAAGGCCGCATGGTACCCGAATTCGAAGAAGCCGTGCTTAAGTTAAAGTCGGGAGAGGTCTCCGATCCCATCCAAACACAGTTTGGCTGGCATGTGATTATTTTGAATGAGCGCCGAAAAACATCCGCTCCGGAGTTTGAGGCTGTTCGCGAAGAGTTGGCCACCAAGCTGCAAAACGAAGCGGTTGAAGCGCGTGTAAACGAACTAACCACCTCAGCTGAAATTGAGCGTCCAGAAGTCGAAGATCTAGACCCCGCAATTCTTCAAAACCTCGATCTCGTAAGGAACTAACTATGGCGCAATCGATGTCTCGCTCACCTCTGGCACCTGCTGCATTCCCGGATCTCCCTGTTATTAAGGGTGTTCGCTTTGCCTCCGCAGCGGCTGGTGTCAAGTATCAGGGGCGGACTGATGTTATGCTGGCCCAAATGAATCCAGGTACCACTGTAGCTGGGGTGTTCACCAAGTCCGCCACACGCTCTGCGCCAGTGCGCGATTGTCAGGACAAGCTGGGCGCCGAATCTCAGGCGGGCGCTGCAATTTTGGTCAATTCTGGTAACTCCAATGCTTTTACTGGGCATTTTGGCCAAACTTCGGTGGCTGAGATCACAGAGGCCGTTGCAATGGCAACCGGCTTGCCCGCCTCCCGTGTCTTTACCGCCTCAACTGGTGTAATTGGCGAACCGCTACCTCATGATCGCATAACCGCCAAAATCAACGGCTTGGTGGACGATCTTAATGAAGTTCGGATTAAGGATGCCGCTGAGGCTATCATGACCACCGACACCTTTGCGAAGGGGGCATCGGCACAAATCCAAGTTGACGGTCAAGCCGTCTCTATTGCAGGGGTCGCCAAAGGTTCAGGTATGATTGCACCGGATATGGCCACTATGCTGGTCTATATCTTCACCGATGCCAAACTGGCTGACTCTGATCTACAATCGCTGCTGGCAAAACTCTGCAACCGCTCCTTCAATTGCATTACTGTCGACAGCGACACCTCAACTTCCGATAGCCTAATGCTCTGTGCAACCGGGGCATCGGGAGTAGACGTTAAGGGGAACAGCGACTTTGCTGCCGCACTGGAATCCGTAATGCTGGATCTGGCTCACCAGGTTGTTCGCGATGGTGAAGGCGCTACTAAGTTTGTGGAAATTCAAGTTACTGGTGCGGTTTCAGATGCAGAAGCCAAAGTTCATGGGCTCGCCATCGCCAACTCGCCTTTAGTTAAAACAGCGATCGCTGGCGAAGACCCAAACTGGGGGCGCGTGGTTATGGCCATTGGCAAATCTGGCGCAATTGCAGATCGCGATCTGCTATCCATTTCATTTGGGGATGTGCTTGTTGCTGAAAAGGGCTGGGTATCGCCCGACTACCGTGAAGAAGACGCTGCCGAGCTCATGAAGCGTGACGAAATCATTCTTAAGGTCGACTTGGGACTAGGCGGTGGCAAAACAACCGTATGGACCTGTGATTTGACCCACGGCTATATAGAAATAAATGCGGATTACCGATCATGAAAACGCTACTGGTATCAGCTGTAGCCCTAATCGACGTTGAAGGGCGGGTATTGCTTGCTCAGCGTCCTGAGGGGAAGTCTATGGCCGGTCTGTGGGAGTTTCCGGGCGGCAAAGTGGAATCTGGCGAAACCCCAGAAGCAGCTTTAGTCAGGGAGTTAGAAGAAGAGCTGGGTATCAACACCTGGTCTTCTTGCCTAGCTCCGCTGACATTTGCGAGTCACAGCTATGATGATTTTCACTTGTTGATGCCGCTCTTTGCTTGCCGAAAGTGGAAGGGCATACCGCTTCCACAAGAAGGCCAGACTCTTAAATGGGTGCGACCCGGAGATTTGAGGAGTTATCCCATGCCGGCAGCCGACATCCCCCTAATACCAGTGCTGCGCGACTGGCTCTAAGAATGCGGCCCATTAATTGAATTTCCCATGGCTTACTACCTCATATAGTGTATTATCGCCACAGATGCGCCAATTATGTACAATTTGGCTGGAATTATGAACACTTTGTTAACTTTTAATGTGTCAAATTCATGTCAACTAGGGTTAGACTTATTCCGATGTAATTCCTTTGGGGAGGATTTGACATGCTACGTACAATCACGATGGGCTCATGTGTTTCGGTCCAAGGCACCTATGTCCGAGCACTACCGGATGGCAAAATCGCCGTAAAAGTAGGCCAAAAAGTATACGAAGGTCGTCCAATCAAAGCGGCGGCGTAACACGTCTATCTACCACACTCACGGCACAGATTTACGAGGGCTACTCCAGCAGTAGCCCTCTTTTTCTTTAATAGGCACAACAAAAAAACCCGGCGCTAGGCCGGGGTTTCTTAAGTTGAACGCTATACCAATTTACTTGAGCGTTCTGGTCACTTCTTCGCGTTCGAAGATTTCGATAACATCGTCAGCGCGAATATCGTCGTAGTTTTCAAATGCCATACCACATTCCTGACCAGACTGAACTTCGGGCACTTCATCCTTAAAGCGCTTCAGAGTTTTCAGTGTGCCTTCGTGGATAACTACGTTATCGCGCAACAGACGGACACCCGCCGAACGACGTGCGACGCCTTCGGTAACCAAACAACCAGCGACTTTGCCGATGCCAGTAACCTTGAACACCTCTTTGATGTTCGCGTAACCGATAAAGTTTTCGCGGATCTCGTTGCTCAGCAAGCCAGAGGCAGCTGCCTTAACGTCATCTACCAGGTCATAGATCACCGAGTAATACCGGATCTCTACGCCCTTTTGGTTGGCTGTGTTACGGGCCGAAGTGTTGGCACGTACGTTAAAGCCAAACACTGGAGCACCCGATGCTTCGGCCAGGCCGATATCGGTTTCAGTGATCGCGCCAACGCCAGAGTGCAGAACGCGAACGCGGACTTCGTCGTTGCCGATTTTGGCCATCGCCTGAACGATCGCTTCGGCTGAACCCTGCACGTCTGCTTTAACCAGAATAGGCAGCTCAGAGACGTTTTCGTCATCCTTGGCTTTGGCCATCAGCTGTTCCAGAGTGGTCGCAGCACCAGCAGCAGCGCGTTTGTCTTTCGCAGCCTGAGCCCGATACTCGGCAATTTCGCGTGCCTGAGCTTCGGTTTCGGTCACGTTCAACACGTCGCCCGCTTCAGGCGTACCGTTCAATCCCAGAACCTCAACAGGAACCGAAGGACCGGCTTCTTTGATCCGCTCGCCCTTGTCGTTGATCAACGCACGGACCTTACCGTACTGCTCACCCACAACAAAGATATCGCCTTGGCGCAGTGTACCGTTCTGAACCAGAACAGTCGCAACCGGTCCACGGCCAACATCCAACTGAGCTTCGATCACGGCACCTTGGGCAGCACGATCAGGGTTAGCTTTCAGCTCCAGAATTTCTGCTTGCAGCGCAATGGCTTCTAGCAGTTGGTCCAGACCCTGACCAGTGGTCGCCGAGACTTCAACGTCCTGAACTTCACCAGACATTTCTTCCACGATAACCGAGTGCTGCAGCAAATCGGTGCGCACTTTGGTCGGGTTCGCAGCAGGTTTGTCGATTTTGTTGATTGCAACAATCATCGGCACGTTAGCAGCCTGGGCGTGGTTGATCGCTTCGATGGTCTGCGGCATGACCGCATCATCAGCAGCCACAACCAAGATCACGATGTCAGTCACATCGGCACCACGCGAACGCATAGACGTAAATGCCGCGTGGCCCGGAGTATCCAAGAAGCTAAGAACAGCACCATCTTTGGTTTTCACCTGGTAGGCACCGATGTGCTGTGTGATGCCGCCGGCTTCGCCAGCAACAACCCGCGCATTGCGGATCGCGTCCAAGATCGAAGTCTTACCGTGATCAACGTGACCCATAATCGTAACAACCGGAGGCCGCGACTTCAGATCTTCGTCTTTATCTTCAGTTTCGTTGATGACGTCTTCAACGTCCGAATCGGAAACACGAACCATAGTGTGGCCGAATTCCTCGATGATCAGTTCTGCAGTATCCGCATCAATTGTCTGGTTCTGAGTAACCATCAGACCCATGTTCATCAGTGCTTTTACTACATCTCCAACACGCTCCGCCATCCGAACGGCCAACTCAGAAACCAAAATGGCTTCGGGCAGCTGAACTTCGCGGAATACCTTTTCGCGCTCAACCGTTCCCATGGCTTTTTGACGGGCACGTTCTTGCTTACGCTTCATCGACGCCATTGAACGGTGACGGTTACCGGCACCACCAGTGGCCTGACCCAATGTCAGTTTACCCGACCGACGACTGTCGGCTTGGCCTTTGCCGCGGTTTTGGCGCTGATCGCGTTCACGATCTGATTTACGCGGCGTCGCTGCAGGGGCAGGTTTTCCAAAGTTCGCAGTACGCGGTGCAGCATCAGCTGGCTTTTCCGCAACAGGGGCAGGAGCAGCTCGTTCGGCTGCCACTTCAGCTTCGCGCTTCTTGCGCTCTGCTTCTTCGATTTTAGCTTTGGCACGCTCTTCAGCTTCTCGCTGTTCGCGTTCCTTCTGTTCCATTTCGGCACGGCGACGCGCACGGCTTTCTTCGCGTTCTTTTTCTTCAGCCGCTCGTTTAGCGATATCTTCCGCTTCACGTGCCTTGGCGAGCTGCACCGCTTTTAGGCGGCGAGCCATTTCTACATCGGTGATACCAGCAGGTCGACGTGATGGGTCACCAACAGGAGCAGAACTTGATCCACCCCGGCCGGCACCCGGCTTGGGGACCACAACGCGCTTACGCTTGGTTTCCACCACGACACTCTTGGTCCGACCATGGCTGAAACTCTGTTTCACGTTCCCGGGCCGGGCCCCACCACGAAGTCCCAAAGTCTTTTTGCCGTCACTATCGCTCATTAAGATTTGTATCCTTCTGTGCGGCCGTTGCCGCCCACTGTTTTACGCATGCCCTGCAGTCGCTGCGCTTCCTCTACAACACGTTTGCTGAGTCCACCAGAGGAGAGCGCTGCATGTATCACAGTTTCTCGGCCAAAAGCCATGCCTAGTTCATCTGCGGTCAGGCAACCAATATAGCTACCTAAGTGTGGCGTGCTCAATTTAGACTTACCACGCCCGGACCCATCTATGGCTTGTATCAGCACCTGGGCCTCTTCTTTGGACAGCCAGTCTTTGACTTTTTCATAGCCACCTACTGCTGCACCTGACTTACGAGCCAGACTGAGCAATTCGACAAGGCGGCGCAGAATCTGCCGCTCCACCTCATCAACCAGCCCGTCGGGCATTGTCACCTGGGTTTTAAAACCGCGCGAAAAGAGTTTTTTCTTTACTGCAACTTCAAGAGCTTCCCGCTCGGCAGTCACATAGACCCCACGACCAGGTAGCTTGCCCATAATATCCGCAACGACTTGCCCATCCGGACCGACGACAAAACGCACCAATCCGTGTTTTGGCTGCACCTCGCCCGTGGCAAGACATTTGCGATCTGGACCATTACTTAGGTCCATTGAGTTGCTAGCGCCACCCATGTTCAAACACTCGAGGCCTGAGATCAGGCCTCGGCCTCCGATTGTTGTTCATCTTCATCTGCGTCTTCGGAAACTTCTTCTTCCACTTCCAAATCTGCCGGATCAACCCAGCCCAACAGAACACGTGCTGTCATGACCAGTGTTTGTGCTTCTTCTAGCGACACCTCAAACGGCTCTAGAATGCCGTCGTCCTTGATTCGCTCGCCGTTCTCAGTGGTCCAGCCGCCGGCAAGTTCCCAATCTGCGCAGGTCGCAAAATCTTCCAATGTCTTAACGCCGTCTTGGGCTAGGGCTTCAATCATTTTGGGGGTCAGACCCTCAAAGTTGATTAAGCTGTCCTCAACACCCAGAGCCCGGGCTGCTTCGATGGCCGCCTTGGCCTGCGCTTCAATATGGTCACGCGCGCGGGCCTGCAGTTCGGCAGCTGTCGCATCATCCACACCGTCAATGACGAGCAGCTCCTCTAGTTCGACGTAGGCCACCTCTTCAAGGTTGGTAAAGCCTTCGGACACCAGAAGTTGAGCAAAGAACTCGTCAAGGTCCAGAACTTCCATGAACAGCCCAGTGCGGGCCTCAAATTCTTTCTGGCGACGGGCGCTTTCTTCTTCTTCAGTCATGATGTCGATATCAAGACCAGTCAGCTGGGACGCAAGGCGAACGTTCTGGCCACGGCGACCAATCGCCAGGCTCAGCTGCTCTTCAGGCACCACAACTTCGATTTTTCCAGCTTCTTCATCCAGAACAACTTTGGAGACTTCGGCAGGCTGCAACGCATTCACCAAGAAGGTCGGCTGATCATCATTCCACGGGATGATGTCAATCTTTTCACCCTGCAACTCATTCACAACAGCCTGAACCCGGCTACCGCGCATACCAACACAGGCACCTACAGGATCAATCGAGCCATCATATGAGATCACAGCGATCTTTGCGCGCGAACCCGGGTCACGGGCTACTGCTTTGATATCGATGATACCGTCATAGATTTCAGGCACTTCCATCTTGAACAGTTCAGCCATAAATTCTGGCGCTGTCCGGCTCAGGAAAATCTGCGGGCCACGGGGCTCGCGGCGCACATCCTTAATGTAGCAACGGATGCGGTCATTCGGGCGATAGCTCTCGCGACCGATTTTTTCGTTGCGGCGAAGAATTGCTTCACCAGCGCCGACATCAACGATGACGTTGCCATATTCTTCACGTTTGACCAGCCCATTGATGATGCTGCCAGCGCGATCTTTGAATTCTTCGAACTGACGGTCACGTTCTGCTTCACGAATTTTCTGCAGGATCACCTGTTTGGCCGACTGTGCGGCAATACGGCCCATTTCGACCGGCGGTACTTCTTCGACGAAAGTCGCACCAACTTCGGGTTCCGCCATGTACTGTTTGGCTTGTTCGACGGTGAATTCAGACTGGTAATTCTCCAGATCTTCATCCTCGACCACTGTGCGCACTCGAGTAAACGTGGCTTTACCGGTTTTGCGATCGATCGCTACCCGGATATCCATTTCGCTACCGTAACGGCTCTTGGCTGCTCGGGCCAAGCTTTCTTCCATCGCGTCGACAACCAGGCTGGGGTCGATCATCTTCTCGCGGGCTACCGCTTCGGCGGTCTGCAAGAGTTCCAGCTGGTTAGCAGAGGTGATTGCCATTATTCTTTCTCCTCTTCGGACCCTTCGGTCTCGATCTCGTCGAATGCATTCTCGTTCAAAGCGCCTGCATCTTTACGCTGGCGCAACATTTCCTTGATCAACTCGTCGGTCAACACCAATTTGGCATCGCTCAACCAGTCGAACTGCAATCCAATGGTGCCTTCTTCAACGTTGATCAGCACCTCTTCGCCTTCGACACCCGCCAGCTCGCCTTTAAAACGACGCCGACCACCGATCAGTTCACCAGTCTCGATCTTGGCTTCATATCCTTCAAACATGGCGAAATCTTTCAGCCGTGTCAGCGGTCGGTCGATTCCCGGGCTGGATACCTCTAGAGCATAGGCGTCTAGGATCGGATCTTCTACATCCAAAACTGCACTTACAGCATTTGAGATCACGGCGCAGTCATCCACCTCAATGCCACCTTCAGGCTTGTCAGCCATGATCTGCAAAGCGGTTGTTTTACCTGACATCAGTCGAACACGCACCAACTCATAACCAAGATCTTCAATCACAGGTGTGATAATCTCGGCCATACGGCGATCAATGGCAGCTTTGGCAATCAGGTCGTTTGTCATCATGATCCATCACATGCGTTACAGCACAAAAAAACGGGCGCGCGGCCCGTCGAAAATTCCGATGGTGCTTCGTACCCAAGGCCCGACGCGCCGCTGTTGAATTGGGATATAGGCGGGACTGAGCGAATCTGCAAGCCCTCAGTTCTTCTCGTCCCAAATACCTCTTCCCGGTGCCTTTGGAAGCAGCAAGATTTAGACCCGCCACCACCGTTCAGCAATTCGCCCGTCGTCTAATGCAACCCGCTTGCCGATCACTTTTGGCACACCAATTCCTGAGTGAGTCGCCAGCGCCATTTCCTGCTGGGACGGAAGATAACGGAAATCCCCTCGCTTGATCAGGCCGCTGGGATCAGGAAGAGCCGATATATCGACATAACCATCGCGCAGCGCCTCGGCGCGAACCGATGCGTCAGGGATCACAATCACTTCGATCTGATCTACCCACCCCGCCTGCCCGTCTTTATGGTTCCTCTCGAACTTCGTTGCACGAAAGCGCCGACCGTCCTGAAAATGCTCGACCTGATAGCAACCTGTACCGCAAGCCACGGACAGCGGCGCATCAATATGACCCGCGCGAGCGATGATGAACGCAGGGTCAGCTAATAGATATGGGAAACCAGGGTTTGATATCACTAACTCTAGCTTCAGTTTCTGATCAGAAAGAACAGTAACGTGCTGGATTTTCGCGTTTTCAGGCAGATCATGCGCCAATAACGAAGCCGCAACATCATTTGCTGTCATTGACTGGCCATCATGAAAACGAACACCTGAGCGTAGATCGAATGTCCAGACACGTGCATCCGAATTGCTTCGCCACTTACTTGCAAGCTCACCGCGCAACACCCCATCGGGTGCAATTTCGGTCAGGGTATGATACAGGGCTCCGCGCGCCACCACATCAAGAAAGCCACCTTCGCGTGGCACAGCCAATCGCAAAGTGCCGCCCGGCTGCGGCGCTGCGGACAACGACGTACCGGTTGCGGCCAGCAATGCAGCAGCAGCACCCGAGGTAAACAGTGCACGGCGGTCGATCCGACTCATCTATAGATCCTCTGCAATGCGGTTCATCACTAAAACCAGTTCTGCGCTGATTCCCGGTTCAGACAATGCGTGTCCTGCTCCGCGAACCATTTTCAACTCGCCTGCTGGCCACAACTCATTTAAACGCCAAGCCATGACTGGTGGGCATATCATATCATAGCGCCCTTGCACGATGACACCTGGGATATGCGATATGCGGCCCATGTTGGCCAATATTTGTCCATCTTTTTCAAGAAACCCATGATTGGTGAAATAGTGATTCTCCAACCGGGCAAAAGCACGGGCATAGTCTCCTGGGCTTTCGCCTGATGTTCCATTGGAATGAATTGATGCGAGCGCATTTTCCCAAGCAGACCACGCGCGACCATAGCGAATTTCTTCTGAAATATTTCCGGAAAACAGCCTCTTATTATAGGCTGCAATCATATCGCCACGTTCATTCTCAGGGATCAAAGCCACAAATCTGGCCCAGGTCTCAGGCCAGAATTTTCCAGCGCCGCCGCCATAAAACCAGTCCAATTCTGCTTCGGTCATCAAGAACACACCACGCAGAATTAAATGCCGAACCCGGTCAGGGTGTGCCTGCGCATAAATCAACGACAAAGTTGCGCCCCAGCTGCCGCCAAATACCATCCAGCTATCAATTTCCAGCTGACGGCGAATCAGTTCCATATCAGCCACCAAATGCCAGGTCGTATTATCCTGACACGATGCGTGCGGCGTTGATCGTCCACAGCCTCGTTGATCAAAGAGAATCACACGATAAACATCAGGATCAAAATAGCGCCGCATTGCCGGGCTACTGCCGCCACCGGGGCCACCGTGGCACACAACAACAGGTACACCTTGTGGATTGCCACATTGCTCCACATATATGCGATGCCCTTGCCCAACATCGATCATCCGTTGATCAAATGCTTCAACTGGCGGGTAAAGATATTGCACTGCGTGCTTTTGATCTCGGTATTTGTCCATTACTGACCTGATTGAGAATGTCTGACCTAAAAGAACACACGGAGACAGGAATGCAAGCGCCTCAATCCACGGTGGATCCTTCGGAGATCGCCAAATTCGAAGCTATGGCCGCAGAATGGTGGGATCCCAACGGTAAATTCAAGCCGTTGCACATGCTGAATCCTTGTCGGCTGGACTATATCACACAACAGATCTCTGGCGAATTTGATCGCGATCTGACCTCCCGCAATCCGTTTTCCGGATTACGTGTGCTGGATATTGGATGCGGTGGCGGGTTATTGTCGGAACCAATGGCGCGCTTGGGTGCCACAGTGGTTGGAGCGGACGCCGCCGAAGGCAATTTACCCGTAGCACGCATCCATGCAGAGCAATCCGGACTGGAAATCGACTACCGCCACACCACTGCCGAAGCAATGGCTGAAGCAGGTGAGCAATTCGATGTCGTGTTGAACATGGAAGTGGTGGAACATGTTTCAGATCCGTTGGCCTATCTAACTGCGACCCAACAACTGCTACGCCCTGGCGGTTTGGAAATATGTTCGACCATTAACCGAAACGCCAAAAGTTTTGCCATGGCAATTGTCGGCGCCGAAATTGTCATGCGCTGGCTACCACGAGGCACACATGAATGGTCAAAATTCATCACACCGGACGAACTCTGCGATTTGCTGTCAAAGGCTGGGCTGACACCGGTGGATCGCAAGGGCTTTCTCTTCAATCCTATCACTTGGGGTTGGTCAATCTCCGCCCGAGATCTTAGCGTAAACTATGTCACTGCCAGCACTAAACCCAAATAGAAGGCCTATCCTTTAGGATAGATCTTGATCCTTCTGCACCTTTGTTAATGTTCGACACAGTTGGTAGATAAAACTCAACACTCAGGAATGACCCTGGGGGTTAAAGGGGCATAATTTCGCCCTTAACCGAGTGAATGCTACAGTGTTCTAATAGGAAATTCTCACTCACGGGACCTATCAGAACGGCGGGGTGTCTGGGAGCAGGCGCCCCGCTTCCACATTTAGCCAACGTTCAGATCAACCGTCGCTTTCCAATTTTGAGCGTAACTCACGTAGAATGGGTAAGGCTGCACGGACCCGGTCGCCGCCCAAATCACTTACCACCTCAGAAATCATCGGAGTTATACTGGCCAGAGCCCGATCACGCGCCTGACGACCAGCCGGGCTAATCGCCACCATCTTGCGTCGCGCATCGTCCCAATCCGGACGAATATGGATATAGCCAGCCACTTCCAGCTTGCTTAGCGTATTCGTCATAGCGCCACGCGTAACGTGGAACGCCTTAGCGAGCTGTGCTGGGGATCTCTCCAAACCGGCACCCGCCAAATGATTTAGCACTGAAAAATGCGACAGCTCCATACCTTTGGGCAGCGCCTTGGTCAGTCGCGCACGAGCTAGTTGATCAGCCATTAGAATCTCGCTGAACAGCGAAACCGCAAGAGAATTATTGTCGTCCATTAGGGTCCGTCGAAATCCCGATCATGAGTCAGTGAAGGCACGCGCCTGCGCGCTTCTGCCACTTTTTCCATATCAAGATCAACGTAACTCACACCTGAGTTAATTCCAGCATCCACCAAGACTTCTCCCCAAGGAGCGACCACAAGCGAATGACCATAGGTCTGCCGACAGGCACCTACACTGGCCAGATGTCGGCCGGTTTGAGCAGGAGCCAAGACATAACACCCGGTCTCAATCGCGCGAGCTCGTAGCAACACATGCCAATGCGCTGCGCCCGTCACATGTGAGAACGCCGCAGGAACGGTCAGGATTTCAGCACCCGCATGGGCCAGTGCCCGGTGCAGGTATCCGAACCGGACATCATAACAAATGCTCATGCCCACCCGACCAAACGGTGTGTCTGTCACAACTGCCCTGTCACCAGGCCGATAGCCGTCGGATTCGCGATAAGTTTCTTCTGGCGTCACATCCACGTCAAACATGTGGATCTTATCATAACGTGCTGTGATCTCGCCCTGTGGCGAAATCAGGAATTGTCGATTGGCAAACCGACCGTCGACATCATGTGTCTTGACCGCCAATGAGCCCAACAACAGCCAAATCCCATGCCGCCTTGCTGCATCTTGCAGCGCCGCTAATGTTGGATCGTCTTCTTCATGATGCAATACGGCCTGTTGGTGCCTGCGGCTGGCACTCAAACAATTGGTAACTTCTGGGGTCAGCACAAATCCTGCACCGCCCAAGACGGCCTCATCCAACATCTTTTCAACCATGCCCAGATTTTCAACCGGGCTATCACTTGATGTCATCTGCAACAGGGCCGTACGCATAAAAAGACTCCGGTATTAGGCCGCCAGGAGCGGATCCAGTTTACCTGCTTGCTCCAGTGCGAACAAATCATCGCAGCCACCCACATGGGTGTCGCCTACAAAAATCTGCGGAACTGTACGACCGCCGTTGGCACGCTGGATCATTTCTGGCTTACGGTCCGGTTGAGCCAGTACATTCACCTCAGCAAAGTTCACGCCCTTTTGGGTCAACAGCCGCTTGGCTGCATGGCAAAATCCGCACAGTGGCGAAGTATATATTTCGACCGTTTTCATTTGGGTCTCCGTTTCATTCAGCTTCGACGTTGTGGGGGATTTGGGGGGGCAATGCAACAATTGCGAGGGTCACGCGAAAACGTGATCGATAATTCACTGCTTGGTGACACGGGCCAGTGTTACCACCCGAACATCAGCTGCACCCCCTTGCAGGCAAGCGTCGCTGCAGGCAGTCAGAGTGGCGCCTGACGTCATTACGTCATCCACCAGCAAAATGACCCGCCCTTGCATCAGCAACCGATGTCGGGTGTTTGCCGATATGGCATCGCCCAGCGCCGCAAATCGTTGCGCACGGGTCTTTCCGTCAAGAGAGGCAGTACGTCGACGTCGTTGCAGCATGTCGACGCAGTACTCCAACCCGGTTTGTCGCGCCAGTTCACGCGCCAGCAAGGCTGATTGATTATAACGCCTCTTTAACAGACGGGTCCAATGCAACGGCACTGGCGCAATCAGCGGCGCATCATCCAGCAAGGCAGCTGAGGCTCGCACCATCCAGGCTGCAGCGGGCTTGGCAATATCAATGCGATCACCATGTTTAAGCGCCAGTATCAGCGCCCGCGCCTGATCCCGGTACAACAATGCCGCCCTTCCCCTGCTCCAAACTCGTGGATGCGCCATGCAATCATCGCACTCCAACCGAAAACCGTCGTTCGCACCAAGAACAGGCAGGCCGCACCCATCACATATGGTACCCCCTATAAACGGGGTCTCGCGCCAGCATGAACCACACAATCCAAAGTCACTCTCGACCAAACCACCGCAGCCCAGACATCGCGGTGGGTAGATCAATGCAACAGCCGTTTGTATCTGCCTCAGCATCACCCTAAATAGCCCCCATGACCAAAGCATCCCAGACTCCGCCGACCTTGTTCGACCGCCAGGCTCTTCGCTTCCACCGTGACCGACACAAACGGGCAGCGTTGTTTCTGCATGATATGGCACGGGATGAGGTCGAGGATCGGCTTTCCATGGTTAATAGAACCTTTACGGACCCTGCCGTCGTCACCCCTTTTGCGGAGATTTGGCAAAACAGCCTCCCAAATGCAAAAATCGTGGCTGACGAAGATCTGATTACGTTGCAACCCGATGCCCATGATGTGGTTGTACACGCCATGTGCCTTCATTGGGCTAACGATCCTGTAGGGCAGTTGATCCAGTGTCGTCGCGCGCTAAAAGAAGACGGACTCTTGCTGGTGCTGATGTTGGGAGGTCAAACCCTGCATCAATTACGAAGTGTATTGGCCGAGGCTGAAACCAGAATCACGGGCGGTCTGTCACCGCGTGTCGCCCCTATGGGGGAGATTCGAGATCTGGGCGCGTTGTTGCAACGCGCCGGGTTGAATTTGCCGGTTGCGGATTTGATCCCACTGACTGCTGAATATCGCGATCTATTCCACCTGATGCACGACCTACGCGACATGGCTGAAACCAATGCCCTTGCCCATCGTCAGAAACAGCCGTCCTCAAGGCTGCTATTTGACATGGCGGACCACTTGTACCGCCAGCATTTTGCCAATGATCAGGATCGGTTGCCAGCCACGTTTGAGATGGTTTGCCTAACTGGCTGGTCACCTTCAGAGACACAGCAAAAACCACTGCGACCCGGATCTGCCCGTTCTCGTCTGGCGGATGCGCTAAAAGTCCCTGAAACCAAACTTCCAGAATAGTTCAAACGCGCCATTTGTCCGATTGACCCGCAGTGGGTTATGCCTATTCATCCGCCCGACCAAGCCTAACAGGATTCCGCTATGCTGGACGCTAAAACAAAAGCCACCTACCCTGCCAATCACCAAAAAATTCCGGCCGAAAAAGTGGGAATTCTGCTGGCCAACCTCGGCACCCCAGATGATTACTCATACTGGCCGATGCGGCGCTATCTGGGTGAGTTCCTGTCAGACCAGCGGGTTATCGATTATCCGAAGTGGAAGTGGCAGCCTTTGCTGCAACTGATCATCCTAACCAAACGTCCGTTCAGCTCCGGTGCTGCCTACAAATCAATCTGGAATCACGACAAGGGCGAAAGCCCGCTGATGACCATCACTAAAGATCAGACAGCAAAAATGGCAGCTACAATGCAGGAACGCTATGGCGATCAGGTCATGGTTGATTTCTGTATGCGCTACGGAAATCCCTCAACCCAGTCCAAAGTCCGGGCAATGGTCGATGCAGGCTGTACAAAGATTCTATTTCTGCCTCTCTATCCACAATACGCAGGTGCCACATCAGGCACCGCCAACGACGAATTTTTCCGCGCATTGATGAAAGAAACTTGGCAGCCCGCCGCACGGACAGTCCCAGCTTATTTTGACCACCCTAGCTATATAGATGCGCTGGCAGGATCAATTTCCGAAGCCTATTCCAAGATGGAAAAACACCCTGATATTCTGGTTTGCTCTTACCACGGAATGCCAGAACGCTATCTTCAGCAAGGCGACCCTTATCATTGCCATTGCCAGAAAACTACACGGCTCTTACGCGAACGGTTAGGCTGGGACGACACTGATCTGGTCACGACCTTCCAGTCCAAATTCGGCCCGGAGGAATGGCTGAAACCCTATACGGTGGACCATGTTGCCGATCTGGCCAAGCAAGGTAAGAAATCCATCGCTGTAGTGGCCCCCGCATTTTCCGCTGACTGCATCGAAACATTAGAAGAGATCAACGACGAGATCCGCGAGAGTTTTGAACATGCGGGCGGTGAGAGCTTTACCTATATTCCCTGCTTGAACGACGATGATGCCCATATCGCCGCACTGGCAAAGGTAATCGAAGAGAATTTGCAAGGCTGGCTGGACTAACCGGTCAGTAGCAATATGGTGGCGAAAACCTAAAAACTAGGCGAGCCATTCCGATTGGCAATCGCCATAAATGCCGATTGGGAAAGAACAAATGAGTGAACATCATTGGGCTGCAACCCTGCAAGAACACTGGGGCATCACTGCAGACCTAAGCCGCTTGGACGGTGAATATGATCTGAACTTCCTTGCCGAAGGACACGATGGTCAGGGTTACATTCTGAAAGCAATGCGCCCCGGGTGTGAACCTTGGTTGGTTGAAGTACAGATCTTAGCCTTGGAACACATTGCTACAGAACAGCCTGAACTACCCTGTCCCCGTGTAATCCGCACTCCTTCCGGATCTGCAATGTTGGAACTTCCTGATGACAAAGGGGATCTGCGGTTGGTCTGGCTGCAAAACCGGTTGCAGGGACGCTGTTACGCCAAGACGGACCCCAAGACACTGGAGCTTATTCATGAGATTGGCCACGTTCTTGGACTATCGGCTGATGCACTAAAAGATTTCCGCCACGATGGCCTGGAGCGTGATTTCAAGTGGGACTTGATGCAAGCTGGTTGGATTGCAAAGGAATTGGACTGCGTCACGGATCCAAGCCGACGCGCTATCCTGAGTGAAGTCGCGTCAGGTTTTTCGGAGATTGAGCCATCATTGGCTAACCTGCCAAAACAGGCGATCCACAATGACGCAAATGATTACAACATCTTGGTTGTCGGCGAACTGAACGATCCGCGAAAAATGTCTGGCCTGATAGACCTTGGCGACATGTGCACCGCGCCTAGAATTTGCGACCTGGCAATCGCCGGAGCTTACATTGTCTTGGACCATGCCAAACCCGAGCAAGCGCTGGCTGCATTGGTTGCCGGATATCACGCCGCGAACCCACTTACCCCTGCTGAAGTTGATCTGATCTGGCCGCTTTTACGCGCCCGACTGGCGGTCAGCGTAGTCAATTCGACCCTTATGGCGGCCGACAACCCCGATGACCCCTATGTGGTGATATCTCAGGCCCCAGCTTGGCGGTTTCTGGAGAACCACCCTATTCACCAGGGTTTGTTGACCGCACAGTTACGCGCAGTCTGTGGCTTGCCAGTGGTTGATGGGGCCGATCGGGTATTGGCTTATCTGGATACAGAACGTGGTAATTTTGCGTCCCTGATGGGCACAGATTTGGCTAATACACCCATGGGATCTCTATCTGTCGAAAACTCGATATGGCCACAAAACCCCTTTCATATGTCGCTGGAAGAAGCTGCGCGGGTTGGTGAGGAATTCGGCACAGATCTGTGGTTGGGGTATTATCATGAGCCTCGATTAATCTACGCAGAACCTGCTTTTCGAAAGGGCCCATACAAAGCCAGTAACCGACGCACAGTTCACCTTGCTGTGGATGGCTTTGCACCAGCAGAGACACCCCTTTATGCGCCCTTGCAAGGCGAAGTGTTTGTGGTCGAGAATCGCAACAGGCATTTGGATTATGGCGGCGTTATTATCCTGCGCCATAAGACCCCGGATGATGACGCATTTTACACGCTTTACGGCCATCTAAACCCGGAGTGCTGTGACCGGTTGACCCCTGGTGACGTCATTGAAAAGGGTTCTGAGTTTTGTCGTTTGGGCAATGCCAACCAAAACGGTGGCTGGGCTCCGCATGTTCATTTTCAACTGGCCCTTACAACAAAAGGCATTGAAACGGATTGGCCCGGCGTGGCTGATCCTGATGAAATGGTTTTGTGGGAGGCAATTTGTCCTAACCCCGCTGCACTGCTAAACTTGCCAGATCAAAAGGTAATGTATCAGCCAACCAACAAAAAAGAGGTTCTGGCTGGGCGCAAAGCCCATTTCGGTGGCAACCTATCCCTTACTTATTCGGACCCGGTAATGTTGGTTCGTGGCTGGAGACACCATCTGTTTGATGAATGGGGTCGCCCCTATCTGGATGCCTATAACAACGTTCCACATGTTGGCCACGCTCACCCACGTATTCAGGCCGTCGCTGCGGATCAGCTGAAGCGAATGAACTCAAATACCCGCTATTTGCATCCCGCACAAACCGCATTTGCCGACAAAGTCCTATCCAAACTCCCTGATTCATTCGAAGTCTGTTTCTTTGTCAATTCGGGCACAGAGGCCAACGAACTGGCCCTGCGTCTGGCCCGTGCTCATACTGGCGCCAAAGGCATGGTAACACCGGATCATGGCTATCACGGCAATACCACTGGTGTGATTGATGTCTCGGCCTACAAATTCAACGCCAAAGGTGGCTGCGGCCAAGCGGATTGGGTGGAACTTGTCGAAGTTGCTGATGACTACCGTGGGTCGTTCAAACGTGATGACGCGAACCGTGCAGAAAAATTTGCAGATCTTGTCGAACCGGCAATTGAGGCACTGCAGAACAAAGGTCACGGTGTAGCTGGCTTTATTGCCGAAACCTTTCCTTCGGTTGGCGGTCAGATCATCCCACCCAAGGGATACCTATCTTCTGTCTATGAAAAGATCCGCGCAGCTGGCGGTGTTTGTATTGCTGACGAAGTACAAACCGGGCTTGGACGCCTCGGTGACTTCTACTTTGGCTTTGAACATCAGGAAGCGTTGCCTGACATCGTGGTGATGGGGAAACCTATTGGAAATGGGCACCCCCTGGGAGTTCTGGTAACAACCAAAGCAATCGCTGACAGCTTTGCCCAAGGACCGGAATTTTTCTCCACCTTTGGGGGATCCACTCTGTCTTGCCGAATTGGCAAAGAGGTTCTGGATATTGTCGATGATGAAGATTTGCAGGGCAATGCCCGTCAAATGGGTGCGTTGTTGATCGACGGGTTACGCACATTAGAACAAAAATATGATTGCGTTGGCGATGTACGCGGCATGGGACTGTTTCTGGGGTTGGAGCTGATCAACCCTGATGGATCTGAAGCTTCTCAAATCAGTTCTTACGTTAAAAACAGAATGCGCGACTATCGTATTCTTATCGGTAGCGAGGGACCCAAGGATAACATCCTGAAAATTCGCCCCCCTCTGACGATTGATAAAGAAGGCGTCGAGATGATTCTGACAACACTGAATCATGTATTATCTGAGATTAGCTAAGCTGAACTGCAGCTAAGATTGATCTTCTAAACAACAAAAAAGGCGGTGGAAAACCACCGCCTTTTCCGTAACTGATAGTAAGCAATATTAGTTGCTTGCAACAGCCGCGCCAACCAGAACCAGCAGCAGCAGTGGCAGCAGGATACCGTTGGAAGAG
>NZ_WQLV01000007.1 GCF_009753675.1 Parasedimentitalea huanghaiensis
GTCTATAGACAACTTCACCTCAACCCAGCAATCGCCACAACAGACCCAAAACTTGCTTAAAGTGACAAAATTGGGCAAGCGCTTAATAGGCTTACACCCTGCCCCGTGACTGCATTAGTTTCACCCAGAACGACATACCTGTGAGAAGAACATCGTCGTTAAAATCAAAGGCTGGATTGTGAAGTTCCGGACCCGGACCTTGATCCATGAAGATCATTGCCCCAGGCCGTTTCTGCAGCATAAATGCAAAATCTTCACCTCCCATACTGGAGGGAAAATCTCGATCCACGTTGTCGTCTCCGACCAGGCTTGCAGCCACATCAGCGGCTATCATTGCCTGTACAGCGTGATTGCTCATCACCGGGTAGTCGCGTGTATAGTTCACCTTAGCAACAGCGCGGTGTGCAGCGGCTGTTCCAGTCACGATCCGGGTCAGTTGCGCCTCGGCTAAATCCCGCACCTCGGCAGAAAGAGAACGCACAGTCCCAGTTAAGAGTGCTTTTTGTGGGATAACATTTGTTGCCTGACCCGCGTTGAACGTGGTTACAGAAACCACCAACGCCTCTTTTGGATCAACACCGCGAGAGGTAATTGATTGTAACGACTGAACGATGTTTGAAGCGATAACAATAGGATCGACCGAGGCCTGCGGCTTGGCCGCATGGGCACCCTTGCCGGCAATCTGTATTTCAAAGGTATCAACCGAAGCGAGGGCAGCCCCAGACCGAATAGCAAAGGCCCCACATCGTGTGTTTGGAAATGTATGCAGCCCATAGACTTCTTGAATGTTGAACCGCTCCATCATGCCATCTTGAACCATCTCTCTGCCACCGCCGCCACCTTCTTCGGCCGGTTGAAAGATGACCACAGCAGTGCCCGAAAAATCACGCGTGTCTGACAGATATTTTGCGGCTCCCAAGAGCATGGCCGTATGACCATCATGGCCGCAAGCAGGCATCAGGCCAGGTTTGACGGAAGTATACTCCACCCCGGTTTCTTCTGGAATTGGCAAGGCATCCATGTCCGCCCGCAGGCCAATTGTACGCCCTGGGCTTGACCCTTTGATCACCCCGACCACGCCGGTCTGGCCAATGCCTGTCACAACTTCATCAACACCAAACTCGCGCAGTTTCTTTGCGACCAAGGCTGCGGTCTCGTGTACGTCAAACAATAGTTCGGGGTTGGCATGTATCTGACGTCGAAGCGCTACAAACTCGTCTTCATAGCCATAGAAATTTGGATTACTTTGCATGATCCGTCAGCCTAAAGAGTACACAAAAAAGGGGCCGAAATCGGCCCTCTTCTGTTTCATTTTTGAACATCTAATCGGGGAAATGCAGCCGGTTTTCGGCATCCCAGGTAAAGCCTGCTTCAGTCAGAATTTTACGCGCCTTGTCCAGATTGTAGTCTGGTACCTCCAACTCAGGATTGCTCCAATAGGCGTTGGAGGGCACAATCGACGAAGGTGTGGGCGCGGCATCTCCACCAAGAACTTCTTCGATGATGGCCTCAAACGGAATGGCATGTGACAACGCTTGGCGAACTGCTTTGTGGGAAAACAATTCTGTGTTCAGATTGTAGCGGGCGGACATATAGCCGTTGGACTCTGCCTGCACCAATTCCAGCTGATCGAGGGCCTTAAACTCTTCAATCACCGTTGGCACCAATGGCTGTAACGTGATGTCGATGTCACCTTTGGTCAGGGAAGAGGACAGAATTTCAGCTGATCCAAACTGGATCATCAGCAGGTCCGCCTTTGGTGCCTTGAAGTGATCTTGGTTGCGCTCGAAGTAGATTTCCCGGCCTTCTTTCCAATACTTCAGATTATAGGCGCCGCTGCCGACTATCTTGGTATTGCGGTAGTCCTGAGGCTTTTCCAGCCCGGTTTCTTCAAGAATGTTAGACCATATATGTTTGGGAAGAATTGGGATTTGACCCAGTGCAGCAGCAACAAAAGGAGCTGACGGCGTCGACAGTTCAAAGCGAATTTTTTGACCATCCACCGTGATGTTGGCCAGGTTTTCCAGATACTGCTGGAAGTAGACTGCGTTGTTTTCCTTTAGATAATTGAATGTGAATTTCACATCTTCTGGAGTCAGGGCGACACCGTCATTGAACGTCAAATCGTCCCGCAGTGTCACTTCGAACGTAGTCTCATTGATTGCATCAAGCGACTCTGCCGCCCACATTTCAGGCTTCCCGGAGGGCCCTACCACCACAAGGCGGTCGTAAACCAAGCCAAGCCGACCCAGGTCTTCAAGCGTTTTGAAAGACAGAGGGTTCCAGCTATCCTGATCGATGGTCCAGCCAAGGCGTACGATCTTATCTTCGTTCAGGGGTTCGACTTTCAACAGGTTCCAAATTGAACGCAGCCCTTCGGGGGTGCTTTCATAACCTTCAATCTTAACATTCTCAGTATTGTACGCAGTGGTGTTGACGACATAGGCGACCAGTGCCTCTGGTTGCTGGTCGTACAGCACTTCTTGCAGCTCATAAATAACTTCGCGACGATCGTCTAAGTCGTAGGTCCTCATTTGCCTGGCACCTAAAGCATCGACTTCCGGTGATGAAAAAGATCCAACATTCATACCGCCCGGACGGGAGTTCTCTGTCTTGAACTGATTGTTGGAGTAGAAATCTGGCTCAAAGCGTGCTGATGATCCGGATAAGACTGACATGACAACGTCGAATTTGTGATCGGTGAACCACATTCCCAGCATCGGTGCGGGAAAGGGCTGCGGGTCCAATTTGATATCAAGCCCCAGCTTGCGCCACGATTCTGCCAGATATGCACTGGTTTCATAGTAATGCTGGTACTTGGTAGACGGCCAAGTCAGAAAATTGATTTCGGGTACCAAACGGCCCTCAGCAACCCCTTGTATTGGCGCGACTAAGAGCCCCACAGCCATTGCGGTCATTGTTGCTAGCTTCATAACTTCCTCCTGATGGTCAAATTGGGTGTTTCTTGTTCGTGAGGTCTTTCAAGTTTGCGCGTGCGCGATCATCGATCGCAGGCCATGTTTGTATTCTTCTGGAAAGGCGCAGTGGGTCAGCCCCAGCAGGATTGGTTCGACATATTTGTCTGTCGGTGCCCAGTTTTTATGCTCGCCTGGAATGATGTAGGTGCTGGATTGAACCTTCTGACCATTTTCATCGGTCAGAGTGACAGGGAAATGGACCCACTGTTCTTCGTCAACATGCGCCGCTTTATCCAAGACAGCCATCGATTCATCTGACAATTCATATTGGATGCCGTATGTGACAGCGCCTTCCTGAGGGATCAAAGTGCAGCCCGCCACACCGGGTTGGCTACACTCGCCAAATCCAAGCGCATAATTGTCGAGCCGCATATATCCAACATTGCGGGCACCAGCGGCCACCTTGCGCATCACATCTTCGGCCAACAAAGTACCATATGCGAAGTAATTCATATTTGTTTCTCCTAATTTTTTTGTCTTGGAACAGCGCCGTATGCCGAGGCTGAACTCATGTTGTTGCTGTGGTGCTTTGCATCCAAGTCTCTGGAGACTTGGCAAGTTTTGAAAACTCGTCGGCCTTACTCCAATGGTGACACAACACCTTCTGGCCATTTTCCAACGTGGTTGGTTCGGGGATTTTCTGGTGGCAGAGCGCAGAGGCAAATGGACAGCGAGGCGCAAACCGGCAGCCTTCCAGATTCTCAAACAGGTTGGGCGGTGAGCCGGGAATTGCAATTGGCGCCGTGACTGACCCTAAGACCGACACCGCGTTGATCAGGCCAATTGTATAAGGATGGCGTGGCTTTTGGATAATATCGCGGGTGTTGCCTGCCTCGATGATCATGCCAGCATACATCACACAGATCTTCTGACAGTTTTCGACGACCAACGCGATATCATGGGTCACCAGGATCATGGCGAAACCACGATCTTGCTGAAGTTGTCGCAACCGCGAGAAGATCTGATCCTGTACGATCACATCAAGCGCCGTTGTTGGTTCGTCAGCAATGATCAGTTGCGGTGAAAGGGCCAAGGCCATGGCAATCACTGCCCGCTGCCGCATGCCACCTGAGAACTGATGCGGATAGTCCCGCGCCCGAGCCGGATCTACGCCCACCATACCAAACAGCTCTGACACCCTCTCTGCAGCTTGTTCTTTCGACATAGCTTGATGGGTTCTAATGGCTTCGATGATCTGCCTGTCGATCCGCTGTACCGGGTTCAGCGCATTCAGGGCGCTTTGAGTGATCATCGAAATTTCTGCCCAACGGGTCTGGCGCCGCAGTTTTTCATCCATTTCGATCAGATTGCGGCCGTCCATTTCTATGCTGCCGCGGTTCACTTTCCCGTTGGGCGGCAGTACGCCCATGATGGTTTTTAATAGGGTGCTTTTGCCACACCCGGATTCTCCCACCAGCCCCAGGCGTTCGCCTGGCAGAATTTCCATTCCGATATTGTGCAAAGCCTTGGCTTGAACGCCTTTGGTGTAATAGCTCACGTCGAGGTTCTGGATTTGAACAAGAGGATCAGTTCCTTGCATCTCCTACATCCTTTCCTGCAATCGCGGATTGATAACTTCTTCGTAGGCGCGGCCAATGAAATAGACCGAAGTCACCAGGATCATGATCGCGATGCCGGGCGGGAACACCCACCATGGGGCGCGGTACATCATCTGTGAGGCGTAGGCGTCGTACAGGATTGACCCCCAGCTCACGACATCTGGATCCCCAAAACCAAGGAAGCCGATGCTCGCCTCTGTGATAATTGCCCAGGCAAGAGCAAAGGTAATCGATGTCACTGCCAAGGGCATGATGTTAGGTGCAATTTCGCGATACAGAATGTCGGTATCATTGGCGCCAGTCGTGCGGGCAGCAGCAATGAACTGGCGTTGACGCAAGGACATCACCTCGGCCCGAACAATCCGCGCAGTTGAGCGCCACATGACAAACATCATTGCCAGAATGATGGTCCAGATGTTGCGGTCGGTCAGCGACAACAAGACGATGATAAAGGGCAGGAATGGTAGTCCCAACAGGATATCGGTAATCCGCATCAAAATGGCGTCAATGCGACCACCAAAGTAACCTGCAATCAGACCAAAGTTGAGACCAATCACCACTGTTCCCAGTGCAGTCAGCAACCCGACCAGCATGGCGGTCTGCGCGCCCCACAACATCTGACTTAAAATATCGCGGCCCAAAACAGTTGTGCCCAGCCAATGATCCCAGCTTGGACTGGCCAAGCGCAGCAATTTTCCAGCCGCATCATAGCAGCGCTCATTTGGTCCGTAGGGGGCAATATGCGGCCCAACAACAGCCAGTACTAAACAAAAGCCAAAGATGATGAGACTGATGCGACCGCTCGTTGACTTCCAGGTTATCTGAATGAAAGATTTGAAGATATTCATGGAGATTGCTCACTCATTGACGATGCGCGGATCAAGCAGGGTGTAAAGAAAGTCTGCGATCAGCGTGCCGAGGACCGTCAAAACGGCGATCAACAAAAATGCAGCCTGAACCACCGGATAGTCTGACCGGCCGACGGCCTCGACCATCAGCAGCCCAAGCCCGGGCCAGGAAAACACTGTTTCGATTACAACTGACCCTGCGACAGCCCAGCCCAATGTCATTGGCAAGGTCGTGGCCAACGGCAATAGAGAGTTGCGCATTGCGTGCCGGTAAAGAACGCTTCGCTCTGAGAGACCCTTCATCCGTGCCAGTTCGACGTAATCTTCGCCAACGGTGGCCAAAATGCTGGATCGCATCAGCAGGAAGGGAAAGCAGAACTGATACAGCGTATTCACCAGAAACGGCAGCGCCAAATGGTGTAGAAAGTCCGCCGAGAAATACATCCGCCAGGTTTCATCAGGGAATTTCCCAGGCGAGACGATGTGACCGATGGGGAAAAGGTCCAGCTGGATGGAGAAATACAGGATTGACAACATCGACAGCCAGAAAACCGGAGCCGATTGCAGCGCAGTCGAGAGGAAAACCAGAATTGTCTCAGTTTTGGAACCGCGGCTCCACCCCACCACAGCGCCCACAATCGAACCCAGCGCGTAGGCCGTGATTAGGGATGGAAACACCAACAGCACGGTATTTAGCAGGCGGCTGCCTATTTCATCCGCAACTGGGCGTCCGGTGTGAAACGACAGGCCAAAATCAAAAACAGACAGGTTTTTGACATAGACAAAATACTGCTCCCACAACGGTTTATCTAGGCCAAACTGCATACGCAGGATCTCCTGCGCCTTGGGATACAGTGCCGGGCTGATCACCGTTGCGGTTGGATCACCGGGCAACATCCGAAACAGGAAAAACATCAATGTCAGCATAGTGAACAACGTCAAAGCCGACTGCCATAGGCGTCGGAACCAGAACATACTCATTGAACCACCTCATTGGGGCATGCGTCGTCAAGATCAGCGAACGAATAGCGACAGGCCGCCTGATGTTCGCCATTGCGCAATGTTGGTGGCACTGTTCGGGCACATTCTGGTTGTGCCACCGGACAACGTGGGTGAAACCGGCAACCGGATGGCATATCCGCAGCGTTAGGAATGGCCCCCTTAATCTGAGCAGCCTCGCGTCTCAGGTCAGGATCAATCTTGGGTGTCGAAGCCAGCAAAGCCCTTGTGTAGGGATGTTGCGGGTTGTTGATGAGTTCCAACGTTGGGCCGCATTCAACAATTTGCCCCAAATACATCACTGCCAGTCTGTCACAGATCGAAGCTGCTGAAGACAGATCATGGGTGATATAGACCATCGCAAGATTTCGATCCTGCACCAGCTTTTTCAGGAGCTGGATAATCCCCCACTTGATCGAAACATCCAGCATAGAGATCGGTTCATCCGCAACTAGCAGTTCCGGTGCCAGCACAATGGCCCTGGCGATACAAACACGCTGACGCTGGCCGCCGCTTAACTGATGAGGAAATTTTTCTAAATAATCCGAAGGCGGCGTTAAGCCCGCCTCCTCTAATGCAGTTATGGCAAGTTGATGTACCTCATTCAGGGACTTCTTAGCCCTCTGATAAATCAGCGGTCGGGTAACAATCTCACCAATCTTGTGCTGAGGGTTGAGCGACCCATAGGGATCCTGAAACACCATTTGCACTCGCCGGTGAAACGCTCGCCGATCCTGATCCTTCAGAGTTATTGCACTGTCTTCACCAAAGTAGACATCGCCAATAGTCGGCGCCTCGAGCCCAACAAGAAGCCGAGCCAGGGTCGATTTTCCACAACCGCTTTCACCAACCAGCCCCATGACCTCACCGGCGGAAACTGAGAAGTCAACGCCATCGACAGCGCGCAGCTTGATACCTTCTCGCCCTCGTAGGACATCTCGAAATGAACGGGAAATCGGATAGTGCTTACTAAGATTTTCAACTTTTATCATCCGGCGCGCGCTAACCAATGTGGCTTTACTGGCTGCATTTCTAGTCTCCCCCTTCAACGTAAATCCGACGACTGCGGCCTGTCAGATCTCAGCGTGAACCTAGCGACGCAAAACCAAATTGCATAATTCAGTTTCCTCCGGTATTCATTCCAAAATGGAATGAAGAGACCCAAAATGCGTAGAACGTTACCCTCCACCAGCTCACTCGCATGTTTCGAAGCGACCTTTCGCCATCGCAGTGTCACCCGAGCTGCGGAAGAGTTAAACATGACACAGAGCGCAGTAAGTCGGCGCATTCAGTCGCTAGAAGAGCTATTAGGAAAGTCGCTTTTTCGGCGTGAAAACAGGCAGTTAATTCCTGATATTGCGGCCATCCAATACGGGAAAGATCTGGGGCGCCTTCTGGGTGAGCTTGAAGCAGTTACCACGAGGTTCATCTCGCAAGGGCATGAACTCGGACTACTGACTGTGGCTGTCCCCCCAACACTTGCTTCACGCTGGTTGATACCAAGACTGAATGATTTCATTACAAAACACAGCCATATTGACCTGAATTTGGTCTCGAAAATCAAACGCTTTGACTTCGACAATGAAGATATTGATGTTGCTGTTTACCTAGGAGATGGCAATTGGCCAGATGTACATCTGCAACCGTTAATGAGCGACTTTGTAGTCCCGGTTTGCGCCCCCAGCCTGTTGAATGGCCAAGAAATTAAGACAGCAAAAGACCTGCTTAAATTCCCCCTCATTCAACACACGACACGCCCCCTGTTGTGGAAAAACTGGTTCACAGAACTGGGCATCGAAACCGCCAAGGCCACGAGCGGTCCGAAATTTGAATTCCACTCTCATGCAATTGGAGCCGCCACTAGTGGTATTGGCATTGCTTTGATGTCCGATCTGGTTGTCCAAAGAGAAATCAATTCTGGGGATTTGATCATACCATTTGGTGGGCGAACAAAATTTGAAGACGGTTACTTTTTTGTCTACCCACCCAAAATGAAGAACGACGTGAATGCCCAGACATTTGGCTTTTGGTTGCAACAGCAATGCGCCAGTTTTCTTGCGACGACCCCATAGGACCTTGGAGCAGGCTAACCCGCAACAATTGACCCAAGGCAAACCGTGCAAGGGAACGGCACAGACTAAAAATTAATTTAGAATGCCTAAATATGCTCAACTTTGTGATATTAAGCCAGAAAAGCGGCCAACCAGCGCAGCCAAAACACGACCTCATTTGACACATTGCCTGTATGGCCCTGTTCCATAGTAGGTAGTGATTGCTCTTAGAATACAAAGGACAGACGGATGGACGGACCAAACAAACGACGTAAGCGTACAGCTGGCCCAGAGCCTACCCAATTGGGAAACGCCATTCGTTACCGCAGGAAGGCGCTTAAAAAAACTTTGGAAGATGTTGCCAACGAAGCAGGTCTGACCACGGGCTTTATCTCTCAAGTTGAACGCGGCATCAGTTCACCTTCGCTGTCATCTTTCATGAGCATTGCATCGTGCCTTCAGACCAACATCGAACAACTTTTGAGCGTGCCGGAAGAGCTACGCGAATATACTCCTAAAGATAAACGTCAGACATATTCGTTAGGTACGGCTGGCCGCCTATATGAAAAACTGGGGCCGGGTTTTGCTGGATCATTGCTTTATTCATCAATCATTCACCGGCCACCGGGGCATGTATCGGAGAAGATGCAACATGATGGTGAAGTGTTTTGTTACCTGCTGGCCGGCCAGCTGGAGTATCACTTAGGTGACGAAATATTCGTTGTTTCTCCGGGCGACACTATTCACCATGACACTTCTAAACCGCATTTTTCCAAAGTTCTGAGCGACACCGAAGCTGTAGAGCTTTGGGTTTGCACCTCGCCAATGAGCGATGCCAACAGCAAAATCTGATCTGCCAAACCCCCGCTGAATTTGATTCGAAAATGCAAATCTCTGTCAGTGGGGGCACTATTGAAGTTGTGTCGGTTGGCAGGGCCTCTTGTCCGGGAAGACCCGCGAAGCGGAGCTTCATGAGTGCCCTTCCACCATGTTCGCGCCGCTACAAGCATCTGAAAAAACAATCAAAAACAAGTCAACTTCAACCCGATCACACTCGATCAGTGTAGATATTCAGCGTTGCTAAAAAAAATTATAGTATGACTAATAAAACGTCTTATACTCCGGCTCACAGTCAATCGTCTTGGGAGGACACGACTATGAGAGGCAAGTTACTAGCGGCGGCCATTGCTGCAGCAACGGCAATTACGACGCCCGCTATGGCGCAAGACCGCGGCGGGGTTTTGAATTTCGCCCGCTATGACGGTTCAAAGCTAATTGATCCAATTTATGCTGACCGCAATCCGGATATCTGGATGGTTGGCAGCCTATTTGACACATTATTGCGGTCCAGCCCCGACGGGAATTCAGTGGTTGCGGGTCTAGCCGAAAGCCACGAAATGTCGGACGACGGCCTATCCGTGACGCTAACCCTACAAGAGGGGCTGCAATTTTCAGACGGCGCGCCGTTAACTGGCGATGATGTAATTTTTTCACTGAACCGGGCACGCAATCCAGACCTCAGCCCCTGGGCGGGCCTGCTAGGGTCAATCGACGATGTGTCGGCAAGCGACCTTACCGTTACCATCTCACTGAAGGCGCCTGATCCCACAATCCTGTCGATGCTGGCTACTTTCAATACAGCGATTGTTTCAAAATCCGTATTTGAGGCCGCAGATGGAGCCAACGATCAGGAAAAGTCTGCCGCAATTTTTGCCGCAGGTGGCGCCGGGGTTGGGTCCGGACCTTTCTACCTCTCAGGCTTTGAACAAGGCTCTTCAATGAGCTTTTCTGCAAACCCGAACTATTGGAAAATGGGCGCCGACGGCAAGGCCTTGCCGTATGTTGACGGTGTTGAATTCCAGATCATACCAGACGACGCGACACGGATCCTAAAGCTGCAAGCCGGTGAAGTTGACGCTGCCGAGTTCATCCCGTTTTCGCGGGTTGCAGAGCTTGAAGCAGATCCGTCGATCAACATGAACCTCTATCCATCAACCCGGATCATCTATTCGCCGATCAACACACGTGAAGCCCGCGCAGACGGCACTCCGAACCCGCTGGCCGATGTACGCGTACGTCAGGCGATCAACTATGCGACTAATAAGGACGCGCTAATTGGGTTGGTTCTACAGGGCGCAGGTAAACCGATGACCTCACCGCTGATGGCCGCTGCCACACAACTGTCGTCAGATCTTGGCCCACTCTACGGCTATGATTTGGAAAAGGCTAAATCTCTGATTGCCGATGCAGGTGTCGCACCGGGGACCAAGATCACCTTTACCACACTGGCTGGTTCAGCCGATGACAGCACTATCTTTGCGGCGCTCCAGCAGATGTGGGCCCCTTTGGGAATTGCACTGGAAGTTGAACAGGTTGATGGAGCGACCCGTGGTGCCAAGAACCGGTCAGGTGAGTTTGACATCCACACCTATGGCTGGGTGAACGATGTAAACGATCCTAGCCAAGTGGTTGGCTGGTTGGGTCATACACCCACCGCTAAAGCAGTAGGCACTGGGTGGGAGAACCCAGAGTTCAACAGTCTGTTCGAAGCTTCAGCGACCGAAATCAACGCTGAAACACGTGCAGATCAGTATGCCCAAATGCAGAAACTCTATGCAGACTCTGCGCCTTTGCTGTTCATGTATGAAACTCCATTTGCCGTGGCAGTATCCAATGCCGTCGAAGGTTATGTCCAAACGCCTCTAGGCAACAATATCTTCGAAGAAGCAACTGTCAGCCGCTAATTGCAGCAGATCTGGTGCCGTCGGCCGATCGTGTCGGCGGCACCTTCTTAAAGAGAGGCAACGATGGCCATCATCCAATACACACTCAAGCGATTGCTGTTGATGATCCCGACCTTTTTTCTGGTCATGATCATTATTTTCCTCCTGGTACGGTTTCTACCCGGAGACCCGGCGATTGCGATAGCAGGTGATCGTGCCTCTGATGCCGATCTGGCCGCGATCCGCGAACGTCTGGGCTTGAACCAACCTCTACTTGTGCAATTCTGGCTGTTTGTGACGAATACCCTACAAGGTGATCTGGGCCGTTCGATCCTGATGCGTGCACCGGTTACGGACATAATCTACGACCGTTTGCCCACTACAATTTTCCTAACAGTTTATGCCGTTTCCCTGTCTCTGCTCATTGCCGGCCCATTGGCTTTTGTCGCAGCTCTGAACCGCAATAAATGGCCGGATGCGGTGATCCGCACTGTGTTTCAGGTCGGGTTATCAATGCCGGTTTTCTATATAGGTTTGATCCTGTTGACTTTTCTAGCCGCACAACTGCGTTGGTTTCCGGTCGGCGGCTATGGAGATACCTTTATCGAACGGCTGCATCACTTGTTTCTGCCTGCCGTGACCGTTGCGCTCTATACCTCTGCGATCATCATGCGCAACCTGCGGTCTGCAATCATCGAAGTTTTGGATGCCGAGTACGTTCAGTTTGCTCGTGCCAAAGGATTGCCGGACCGACTTGTGCTGGGTCGGCATGTCCTGCGCAACGCGTTGATTTCAACCGTCACCCTGCTGGGCCTGTCGATCGGCAACTTGATGAGCGGCACACTGGTGACTGAAACTGTGTTTGCAGTGCCAGGTGTCGGGCGACTGATGCTTGAGGCGATATTTGCCCGTGACTATCCGCTGATCCAAGGTCTGACTTTGACTTTCGCAGTTCTGGTTTCAGTGGTCTTCCTGCTGACTGACCTGTTCCAAAGTACTCTTGATCCCCGGATGCGCCTGACATGACTGATATCACCGCACTCTCCGCTGAAGCCACCATCCCCCAGAAAACCCGCATTGAGTTGGCTCTGCGCAAACCTGGCTTTCTGGTCGGCGCCCTCATCATCGGGGTGTCAGCCATGCTGGCGTTGATGCCGGGAGTTTTTGCACCCTATGACCCCAACCTAATCGACTATGTCGCCGTGAAGCAGCCGCCAAGCTGGGCCCACCCATTTGGCACTGACATGTTAGGCCGGGACAGTCTGAGCCGGGTGATTTTTGCCTATACGGTCAATATGCAGATGGCGATTTTGGCCACGGTGTTCGCAATGACAATCGGTGTTATTGTTGGCGCTCTGGTCGGGTATTACCGCGGTGTCGCTGATATGGTGTTTGGCCGGGTGGTCGATGCTGTAATCACGTTTCCATTTCTGGTTCTGGTGATTTCGGTTGTCGCCGTGCTCGGGCCTGGATTGATCAATATGTATATCGCGATCACGCTGGTGGGCTGGGTATACTACGCACGCCTGATGCGGGCCGAAGTGATTGCCCAGATGGGAAATGACTATGCCGGCGCTGGTATCGTGATGGGATACTCCGACCGGCGTATTATCTTTCGTCATCTGCTGCCCAACGCGATCACCCCGGTGATTGTGTATTGGATGACCGATATGGCTCTGGCGATCCTGCTTGGTTCGTCGCTGGGTTACTTGGGCCTTGGCGCCCAACCACCGCAGGCCGAATGGGGCGTGTTAATCGCAGAAGGCCGTAACTTCATTACCACTGCCTGGTGGCTCAGTCTGATGCCCGGCATCGCCATTGTCCTGACGGGTCTTGGCTTTTCCCTGCTTGGTGACGGTCTTGCAGACCTGCTGCGCCCCCGTGGATGAGGAACGAAAATGAGTGATACCCAGCCAATACTTGAGGTCGAAAACCTCTGCACGACCTTCACTCGGGGGGGCGTCGCACTCCCTGCAGTGCGCGATGTCAGCTTTAATGTCGGCAAGGGCGAAGTGCTTGGTCTTGTTGGTGAAAGTGGATCCGGAAAAAGCGTCACCCTGCGTTCTATCCTCGGTCTATCGCGTCGCTACGGCGATGTTACCGGCAGTGTTAAATGGATGGGGCAGGATATTGCTCAGATGCCGGAACGCAAATTACGCCACATCCGGGGCCGCGACATTGCTATGATTTTTCAGGAACCGATGACCTCGCTCAACCCGCTGTTGACGGTTGGCCTGCAACTGACCGAAACCCTAAAAGCCCATACTGACATGGGCCGCGCCGCTCGCCGGGATCGCGCGATCGAAATGCTAGATCACGTTGGTATCCCAGCCGCCGCCTCGCGACTAAACGAGTACCCACACCAGTTTTCCGGAGGCATGCGCCAGCGGGTGATGATTGCTATCGCACTGGCGGCTAGCCCGAAGCTGTTGTTGGCCGATGAGCCAACCACGGCGTTGGATGTCACAATTCAGGCACAGATCCTTGATCTGATCCTGTCGCTGGCAGATGAGTTGGAGATGGGGGTGATCCTAGTTACCCACGATCTGGGTGTTGTCGCCCAAACCTGCAAAAAGGCTGCAGTCATGTATGCCGGGCGCATTGTCGAACAGGGTGATGTGCGCCAAGTTTTGCGCGCGCCGCGCCATCCCTACACTGTGGGCCTAATGCGCTCCGTACCGCAGGATGTTCCACCGCGTAGCCAATTGTATACGGTGCCTGGCACCCCTCCCAGTCTCGAAGCACTACCGCAAGGATGCGCTTTTGCGCCTCGCTGCCAAGGCCGGACCGAAGGCTGTCTTGTCGCGCGCCCTCCGCTTGCAACCATCGCGCAGGGCCGGTCGGTTGCCTGCTTCAATCCTGTCACCGATGCACAGGGAGCCGCCGCATGACCCAGCCCGTAATGGACATCAAAGATATCGAGCTGGAATTCCAGGTGTCCCGTACACTCACCGACTTTGTAAAACAGCGTCCGGGGCGGGTAGTTCGGGCGCTCAATGGCGTCAGCTTGCAGCTGAATAAGGGAGAGACCCTTGGCGTCGTTGGGGAATCCGGTTGTGGAAAGTCAACACTGGCCCGTTGCATCGTTCGTCTTTACGAACCCAAACGCGGTTCCATTCACTTTGATGGCAAAGACATTTTCGCTGCAGGTGCAAAAGCTGACCGAAGCTATAACCGCCGCGTTCAGATGATGTTTCAGGACCCGTACTCGTCTCTTAATCCACGCATGACCACTGGACAGATCCTGTCCGAGGCTCTCAGCGTGCACAACATGCGCCCGAAAGACGAAATTGCCACGCGCGTCGCCGAATTGTTAGATCTTGTTCGTCTGCCGCAGGATGCTGCGGGCAAGCTACCGCATGAATTCTCTGGCGGGCAACGCCAACGTATCGCTATCGCCCGGGCACTCGCGGTAGAGCCTGAGGTTCTGATCGCCGATGAACTGGTGTCAGCACTGGACGTTTCCGTGCAAGCGCAGGTGGTCAACCTGCTGCTGGAACTGCAGGATCGGTTGAACCTAACAATCCTGTTCGTCGCCCATGACTTGCGTCTGGTCCGCCATGTCTCGAACCGCGTGGCAGTGATCTATCTGGGCCGAATTGTCGAAGTGGGTGATAGCGAAACGTTGTTCTCCAACCCCTCACACCCTTATTCGCAAGCCCTACTTAGCGCCGCACCGTCCCTTGATCCCGACGACAAAGGGAGTGCGATCCGACTTCAAGGTGAATTGCCTTCTCCTTTGAACGTGCCGTCGGGCTGCCCCTTTCATGTGCGTTGTCGCCATGCGACCGATTTTTGCAAAATTGAAGTACCAGAGCTGCGTGCGCTACCCGGACGCGGTGAAGTTGCTTGCCACCACGCTGAAGAGGTCAGTGAACATGCCTGATACTTCTATCCCTAGGGCAACTCAGCATATTGCTGCCTTGCGTACCGAGATGTCTGCGCGAGGTTTGGATGCCTTTATCATTCCCCGTTTTGATGCACATTTGGGGGAATATGTAGCACCTCATGATGAACGGTTGAAATTTATCACTGGTTTCTCTGGATCGGCCGGCATGGCCATCGTCACTCATGATACCGTCGCAGTTTTTGTTGACGGGCGCTACACAGTGCAGGTTGCAAATGAATGTCCAGGTGATCTGTTTACACATTGGCATTTGCACGATGCACCGCCGTCACAATGGTTGGTAACAAACGCTATGGCGGAATGGGCAGTAGGGTTCGACCCAATGCACTTGCCAACCACATGGCATGACCAGTTCCATCAGAGCTGCGCCAATGTGGGGGCAAAGCTTGTACCGCAGAACAGCAATCCAGTGGATGCGATTTGGCACAATCAACCCAAGCCGCCAAAGGGGCTCATCTCAACCTTCCCGCTGCAATTTTCCGGTAAATCCAGTGCGGATAAGTTGTCAGACCTGTTCGCGCACATGGTGAACGCTGGCGCAGATTTCTTTGTCGAAACCCAGCCAGACAATATTGCCTGGCTTATGAATGTACGCGGCGAGGACCTAACCTACACTCCGATACCACATTCCTTTCTTCTGGTGGCACAATCGGGACAGGTATTCTGGTCGGTCGATCAATCGAAATTTGATGATCTGGTGCACGATAGTATTCCCGAAAAAGTTGAGATCTTACCGCATGGCGATTTTTTAAAATCAATTTTGGAACGGGTTGGCGCTGGAAAAGTCGTTTTGCTGGACCCCGGGTTTTCACCTATTGCCGTACGCTTGGCACTTGCGGATGTTCAGGCGGTTGAAGTCAACGAAACTAGCTCTCTGACTTTGGCAAAGGCCAAAAAGAACGCGACAGAACTGGAAGGGATACGCGCCTGCCATGTTCAAGACGGTGTTGCTTTGACGGAATTCTGCGCGTGGATTTCCAAAGCTGTCCCCATGTTATCTGCCACCGGAAGCCCGTTGCGTGAACGCGACGCAGAAGAGAAAATCCTTGCTTTGCGAAAGGCCCGACCTGGTTTCATTTGCGAAAGCTTCGACACGATCTCGGCCGCTTCGGGTAATGCCGCAATGTGCCATTACTCCACAACCCCTGAGCAGAATGCGCCAATCTTGCCTGAAAACCCTTATCTTCTGGACAGTGGTGGCCAATACGACACTGGCACAACCGATGTGACCCGTAGTTTCTGCTTTGGGGCGGCTTCCGAAGAGTACCGGCGGGCCTATACTGCTGTCTTCAAAGCATTTCACGCACTGGCCACCTTGCGTTTCCCCAAAGGCACACAAGGTCACCATATCGACGCAATCTGCCGTCGTCCGCTTTGGGATCTAGGTTTGGACTATGACCATGGCACCGGTCATGGGATCGGTCATTGTCTTTCAGTTCATGAACATCCCCACAGGATTGGCAAAGATGTAAACCCAGTCGATCTTATTCAGGGAATGGTCCTTTCGATCGAGCCTGGGTTTTATGCAGCTGACCAATTTGGCATCCGTATTGAAAACCTTTTTGAAATTATCGAGGAAGCTGATGGGTTTCTGTCCTTCCAAAATCTGACGTTTGCTCCGATCCAGACCGATATGCTCAACCTCAGCAACCTGACCCCATCAGAGCTCGATTGGTTGAACACCTATCACGAAGAGGTGGTCAGCAGATTGTCGCCCTTTCTAACCGAAGTTACACGTGACTGGTTGGTTTCGGTGTGCAGTGCTTTGGCTCTGTCAAAAAGTCATTAGCTGCGAAAGACCTAAGCGGCTGAATTTTTTAAGATTTCCGACCTCGCAACCAAGCAAGTGTCAGAACGATCTTGCGCACACTTAGACTAAACTATACCAGATAGTACAGAGCTTCAAACTGGTGAAACATGCCTCCTAAATCCAAACGCATCTCTAGGGAAACCTGGCTGCAAACCGGCCTTATGCTGCTAAAGACAGAAGGGCCCACCGCCCTAACGGTTGATCGGCTCTGCAAAGAAGTGGATCGCTCCAAAGGTTCATTTTACTTCCACTTTGGTTCGATTGATCCCTACAAAGAGACGCTGCTCCTCTATTGGGAGGCACAGCACACACAGGTGGTCGAGGACTATGTTGCCTCACAACCCAACCCACAGGCACAGCGCCTTTCCGTCCCGGTTATTGCTGCAGAACTCGACGACGGGGTGGAGCGTGCCATTCGGGTTTGGGCTCATACAGAACCCCCTGCCCGTCAGCTAATCGCAAGGGTCGACGCACGCCGCATCGGGTTTGTAGCGCAGTTGATTGTAGAAACTGACGGGCTGGAACCGTCTGAGGCGCGTGAATTGGCTACCATTGAATATGCTGCATTTCTTGGCTTTCAACATTTGATGAGCGGAAGCTCTGCAGACCAACGTCAATCGATGTTTCAGCGCGTATTGCACCTGATATCCCCTAACAATTCGAAAGACACCTAAATGACCAAACTTTTCCTTGCCACGACGCTACTCTCTGGAGTGTTGCAGTGCTACCTGAGCTATGCGCTTCTTACTGACCCTGAGACTATGATTGCATCCTTTGGTCTGCCAACCGATGCATCAGTCGCGTTTGTCGCCCGCCGCGCCGGTGCGATGTTCCTTGGCCTAGCGGCACTTTCTTTTGCTGCAGCGTTTCTATACCGCAATCAGCAGATTGCAGCTCTGGCTTTGGCGATGCCTTGGCTTTGCTTGGCGCTCCTCGGCAGTTATGAACACATGCGCGGTGCTGTGGGAGCGGAGATCTACCCAGCTCTTGTAATCGAAACGATTTTTGCCCTGCTTTTCCTGATGATTGGCCTGTTCGGACGAGACCACCCAACCGCCAAAGCCAACTAAACGTCTCCAGCAGTCAAGGTTTCTGACCGGCCTCAACGGGTGCGCCTGTCAGTTTTCCAATATGGAGCAAATAGAGATCGGTCGACAGGTCTGGCGCGTATTTCAGCAGGGCTAGCGGTTTCACGCGTGAGATAGCCAACGAATAAACCCCGACCATTGGGCCGGGGTTTATCGGAATATCGAACCGCCTTTAAGCGTCAGTTGCAACAAGATTACGCGTCGTTACCCGGTGGAGGCAAAGCCTCAGCTAATTCTTCCCAAGACCGTCCTGACGCCACAAGGCAAGTCTGACCAGTTGGGGTCGTCACCGTGATAGTCCAAGTACCGGTACTGGAAGAGGCAAAGGTTTCGATGACCATTCCCTGTTCACCCAAGCCAATGCTCTGACGACTTTCGCCATATGTATTGGCCAGCCGTTCGATAACGGCATCACGCGGGGCACATTTTCTATTTTGCTGAGCGGTTGCTTGCTGGGCAACCATTACGGTGAGACCAAGGCTCATTGTCAATTTAATCATAGTCTTCATCATGGCTTTTACCTTATTTTTGACTGCTGATGTTGCTCGGACGTTTGAACATTTGAAAGTTAGCTGAACTAAAGATTCTCCTAGGAGGCGGTGACGCAGCCCCTGACAGCTGCGCGCTTTGAAGACCTGTTCTCGCGGCACATCCGCAAGAAAACATTCGTTTTTGTACTCGAGCTCTTGCTGACCAAGGTGGCCTGCATAAGGGTTACATCGTGTTGCTCTTGCTCTTTGGCGTGTTTGGCGAACATGACGGGCTCCCTTTTGTTAGTGTGCCTCTCTGCAATTAAAATACATAAAATTGTCACTATTTGTCTATTAGTGCATAAGTCGAACAATCCCGTCTTTCGAGTTTTCGGCCTGTCCAAAAGGATAGTTCGCCTCACCAAAATGCAGGCGAGCTGCCTTGCTGTCCGCAAAAAGGCAACAATGACGGCGACAATTTTTTGAACTTTTCCACACAAGCATCACCCCCACGAAACAAATGATCTCGTGTTTCTACATGAACGTTAGCGGGCATCATTATTATTCACCCTGAAACATGGACATGACCGGCCTGCTTCGCCGCCTCAACTAGAAACGCTTGAACGCTGCCACCTTTCAGGTTTGCTAAATAGCCCGTTCAGCGTGCGTCATTGAAAATCATATCAGCGGCTTTTTCGGCGATCATCACCACGGGGGACGCGGTATTGCCCGAAACGATTTTGGGCATCACCGAGGCATCAACAATGCGCAGTCCATCAAGCCCGCGTAGCCGTAACTGCGGGTCCACCACCGACTGCTCGTCACTGCCCATACGGCATGTGCCCACAGGGTGGAAAATGGTGGTAGCAATGTTACCGGCTTGCTGCAGAATTTCCTCATCTGTTTGGGTCTCTGGACCGGGCAGGATCTCTTGTGGCATGTGGGGGACCAGCGCCTTGGCTGTCATTATCTGACGGGCCTGTTTTATGGACTGCACCGCAATGCGCCTGTCTTTTTCCGCCGACAGGTAGTTCAGGCGGATATTCGGCTGGGTGCCCGTTTGGGCGCTGGATATATGACAATCACCGACGCTTTCAGGACGCAGATTACACACTGACACAGTGATAGCTGGAAACGGATGCAACGGATCACCCAGTTTATCAGTGGACAGCGGTTGTACGTGGTATTCCAGATCGGGCATCTCAAGCGACGGATCCGATTTGGTAAACATACCAAACTGACTTGGTGCCATCGACATGGGACCGCTTTGGTTAAAGGCATATTGCATCGCAATCCGCGCCTTGCCAAACAGACTGTTGGCCATAGTGTTCAACGTCTTGGCATTCTCTACCTTGAACACGGTCCGAATTTGCAGATGGTCTTGCAGGTTCTCTCCGACCGCGGGCAAATTATGCTCCACATCCACCCCCAGCCCCCTCAGCAAGTCTGGATTGCCGATGCCTGACAGTTCCAGCACCTTGGGTGAGTTGATTGCACCAGCGGCCAACAGCACCTCAGCACTGGCATTGGCTTGCAGCAACTTGCCTTTGTGGCGGAACAGAACGCCGGTGACGCGGTGATTTTCGATCACCAGCCGTTCCGTCTCGGCCTTGGTGATCACACGCAGGTTGGGCCGTTTCATTGCCGGGCGTAAAAAACCCTTGGCGGTATTCCAGCGCACGCCGTTGTTTTGGTTGACCTCAAAAAAGCCGCTGCCTTCGTTGCTGCCATCATTGAAATCTTCGCGCGGCATAACGCCAAATTCCTTGGCTCCCACCTGCACCGCCCGCAGGATGTCCCATTCAAGCCGCTGCTTTGAGACCTTCCATTCACCGCCCGACCTGTGCAGATCAGTGCTTCCACCGTGGTGGTCCTCGGACTTAAGGAAATAGGGCAGCACGTCGTCCCAGGCCCAGCCAACATTGCCCAGCTGACGCCAATGGTCATAATCCGTGGACTGGCCACGCATGTAGATCATGCCGTTGACGGACGAACAGCCGCCCAGCACTTTACCCCGTGGATACACCAGACTGCGTCCATTCAGTCCGGGCTCGGGCACGGTTTTCATCATCCAGTCGGTACGTGGGTTACCGATGCAGTAAAGATACCCCACTGGGATATGTACCCAGTGGTAATTATCCTTCCCCCCAGCCTCTAGCAACAGAACCCGAGTAGTGGGGTCCTCGCTTAGCCGGTTGGCCAACACGCAGCCGGCAGTGCCAGCCCCTACGATAACATAGTCATATTGCCCATCAAGGGGCTGCGCCTGCGCCATAGTCATTGATCCGAGTCTTGAGGTTAGTATTTGATCACGAGTTTGCCGATCATGGCAGCACCTTCGATGATCCGGTGGGCCTCTTTCAAGGTGTTCGAAGACAGTCCATGCAGAACCTTGGTTTCGGTTGTGGCAATGGTCCCATCATCAACCAACCGCGCCATGTGCGTCAGGATCTGGCCCTGCTTGTACATGTCCGGCGTCCCAAACAGCGAGCGTGTGAACATCAGCTCCCACATCAGCGCGGCAGATTTACCTTGCAGCGCCGAAACATCCAGCTTTTCCGAGGTCTCGACAATGGTACCGATCCGGCCCTGAGGCGCGATCAACTCGCACATGGCATCCCAGTGCTGGGCCGTGTCGGCATATTGCACGATGTAATCGGACTGCTCGAACCCGGCCTGCTTCATATCCTTGACCAGATCGCGGTGGTTCACCACATGATGAGCGCCCATTTGACGGCACCATTTGGCCGTTTCAGGCCGCGAAGCTGTGGCGATTACTGTTGCATTGGTCAATTTGCGGGCAATCTGCGCGGTTATTGATCCAACACCACCAGCGCCACCAATGATCAACAATGAAAACGGAGTTTCGCCCTGTGGCACCTGCAGCCGTTCAAACAGGATTTCCCACGCGGTGAGCGAAACCAGTGGCAGAGATGCCGCAGCCTCGGGAGAGACGCTTTTGGGTGCATGGGCGGCAATGCGGTGATCGACACATTGCATCGATGCATAAGAGCCGGGGCGATTGGCATCACCTGCGTACCACACCCGGTCACCCGGTTTGAAACCCGTCACGTCAGCTCCGCATTCGACCACAATGCCCACCGCATCATAGCCAAGGATAAATGGCGTCTCGTGTGGTGTGTCTACAGCGGTGCGAATGCGCCGTTTGGCATCCGCCGGGTTGACCGAGACAGCCTCAATCTCGACCAACAGATCATTCATTTCTGGTTTAGGATCCGGCAGGTCCACATCGAACAGGCTTTCAGCTTCTTCGATTGGTAGCGAATTCAAAAATCCAACAGCACGCATGGCTGTACTCCTTACTTGTCAAATTTGGTGTCAGGACTGGTTAGGTGTCAGGACTGGGTCCACAGCGGTTTCATGGCTTCGCTTAACTGCAGATAGCGGCTGTAGCGTTTGTCATAGTGGGACTGCATCCCGGCGTCCGGCGTGAACGAGGCACGCCAGCGGGTCATTGCAGCAATACCCGCCTCATAATCGGCAAACAGCCCAGCCCCCAAACCCGCGCCGATGGCAGCCCCCAGGGCACCGGTCTCCTGTGCTTCGGCGACTGTCACCGGCACACCTAACCCATCAGCAAACATCTGTGGCCAGATAGGGCTGCGCGACCCACCGCCGGACAGCACCGCCGAGTTGAATTCCACTCCAGCACTGCGCAGCACCTCAATATGGCGGCGATGTTCGAACATCACGCCCTCAAACAGGGCGCGCAGCATGTGGCCTTCGCCGTGCCAGCCGGCAACGCCATAGAACCCAGCGCGATAGTCTGCCCCCTGCCCTGATCCATATAGGAAGGGGTGGAAATACGGATCGTCTGCCGCAGGCGTGATTTCTGCTACCTTTGCATTGCTATATCCAAACGGGTCGTCATGGTGTGCGCCGCGTTCTATGAACTCTCGGACGTACCACTCCAAATTGGCTGCCGAGGTCGCACTGGCCTCGATATTCACAAATCGAGCGCGACCAAAACCGGCAACCATGAACACACCCGGATCGACCACAGGCGCGGATGAAAACACCTGATTGATGCTCCAGGTGCCACAGATGATCGAGGCTTGTCCTGCCTCAACCACGCCAGATCCCATCGCGCTAGAGACCACGTCAAAATACCCGCCCACCACGCGTGTACCTTCCGCCAATCCTGTGGCCTCAGCACACTGGGCGCTGACTGTTCCCGCGACATCAGCAGGGTCAAACAACCAGGGCAACATCGGGCGTGCATCTTCAAGCCCATATAGCGCCAGCAGATCGTCATCATAAATGCAATCCGGCATTCGCAGCAGCCCACAGCCGGACATGTCCGAAATGTCGCTTGTGCGAAGTCCTGTCAGTTTGAAGTTGATGAAATCCTTGCACAACATCACAGATCCAACCTGCGCATAGATTTCAGGGCGGTGCCGTTTGATCCATGCCAGCAACACAGGCGTTTGCGAGGGCCAGGGTTTTTGCAAGCAAATCTCATGCAGGGCATCACCGTGTGCCTCGGCCAGCTCCGCCGCCAGATCCGCCGCACGGGTGTCCAGCGACTGAATGCCAATCAGTGGTTCGCCATCGCGGTCCACCAGATACAGCCCGTTGCCATGACCGGCACAGCCAACCGCTGCAATCTGGCTTGGTGCGATACCTGCCGCATCAATACAGTTACGGATTGCCGTTTTGGCATTGGCCCACAGCTCGTTCAGGTCACGCTCAACATATCCCGGCTGCGGCGTCGAGGATTGCCCATCCAGTGCATGCATCGCGACCTGACGTCCCTGCAGATCAAACAACACCGCCTTGATCACAGTGTTGCCCGCATCCAGCCCCAGCAGATATGTCTGTTGATCACTCACGGTTGTAAATATCCCATGCTTCTTCGCCACTGGCGCCATCGTGGATCATCGCCATCAGTGAGGCGACCACCGCTTTAGGATTGTCATGCTGATAGATATTGCGACCATAGACCATGCCTTTGGCGCCCTGCCCCATCAGCGCCGCTGATTTCATCAGCACGGTTTTCAGGTTTTCCTTGCCGCCGCCCCGCACCAACACAGGCACCCGAGCAGCCTCAACTACGCGATGGAAATCCTCGGCATGTTCGGTTGGGTCGGCCTTGATAATGTCCGCGCCCATTTCACTGGCCAGCCGGGTCAGCGTGACAATCTTGTCGGCATTGCCATCCACCTGATAACCACCACGGATGTCATTGGGCAGCATCACCAGTGGTTCGATCATCAGCGGCATGCCGTATTTTTCGCAGGCCGCCCGCACCTTTGAGATGTTCTCGACACACTGGCGGAACAGCTCGGGCTCGTCCGGCAACATGAACAGGTTCACCACCACCGCAGCAGCATCCATTTCCAGCGCGCCGATAATCGGCTCTTCCGCGTTTTGTAACAGGGACCACATCACCCGGTGGCGTTGGTCGTTATAGGGATTGCCCATGTCGATCCGCATCACCAGCGCCGGTTTGTCTTTCTCGGGCCGGGCTTGCAGCAAATCAGCCTGACCATAGGCCATCTGAATTGCATCCGGGCGGGCGTCGATCAGGGTGTTCACAACACTGCCCATGTCCTCTAGCCCGACCATAAAGCTGGGTTCGTTGCAGACCCCGTGATCAATCGCGACATCCAGACAGCCACCATTGGTGAACATCCGATTCATGCGGGCTTTGGTGCTTACACGCATTCCATTCTCCTTGATTTTGCATTCGGCTCTTGCTCTGACAGCAAGACACCGTGGAATTTTTCCAACTCATTCAACAATGATGTCCGCTCGGCCACCAACTGATCTTGGCTCCAATCCAGGTCCTGCGCCATCAGGTCAGCGATGGCATCAATCAGGGGCAGGCTTAACCGGCCCGTAATGGCCAGATCTGTGCGCCGAAGCACGATGTCGGACAGGTGCACAACATGTTCCCGTTGCACCAGAAACCTGATTTCTGCAGCCGTATAGTGACAGTCCTGCGTCAGCGTCTGATCATCGCCACTGGCAACGCTATATCGCATAAGCTCACGTGATCGGGTGCCATAAACCTGCACCAGATGCTCGGCCCTGTCTGCCGCCAGTGAGAACTCCACCATCAGCGCCCGCGCCATCGCACCATCGCCCGCCGGGAAATCAGCTCCTCCACCGATGGGCAGGTCAATTGTATCCTGCTTGCGAGGCTTACTCAACTCGGCCAGCACTTCGTCCGTTGTCTGTTGCGCAAAGGCGCGAAACGTCGTCCACTTGCCCCCGACCATGCAGAACTGCGGCACCGTGCCGTCGATCTTTTGGGTGAAATGTCCGCGTGAAATGCGACCGGTGAAATCATGATCGCTCGACGGCAGTGGCCGGATACCACTGTAGCTAAACATAACCTCGTCCTCGCTCACCGGGACCTGCGGAAAGATCAAACGCAGTGACGTCAGGATATAGTCCATTTCCTCTGGCTCGCAGCGGGTCCGTGAGGCTGCGGTCACCCGGATATCAGTCGAGCCGGCCAGTACCTTGCCCAGATAAGGAAACACAATGCAAACCCGGCCATCAGTATTTTCGAAATACATCATGTGGCCGTCCAACGCTTGCAGCAGTGCCGGGTTGTCCAGGATCAGATGCGACCCTTTGGTGCCGGACACCAGTGGTGGTGGCTTGGTCTCTGATGACGATAGCTGCGCTATCACTTCGTCTAGCCAAGCCCCCGAAGCATTCACCACCGCCCGCGCGGTCACTGAGAATTGGTCACCAGTTTCTACGTCGTTTACCAAAAATGCCCCATCCATCGCATTCAATTCAGCATAGTTTACCGCAACCGAATCCGGAGCCAGCGTTTCGGTGTCCGTGATCAACTCCACCCCTAACCGCTCTGGATGCGAAATCCATGCATCGTAATAGGTGGCCGAGAACAACAGCTTGCGTGTCAGGTTTGGCCATTGCCTCCAAGTTGATTTGGCGCTGCGAAACTTATGCTTAGGCAAGATCCGGCGTTTGCGGGTCACCAAATCATAAAGCGTCAAACCGGCCTTGATCGGTAACGCGCCACGGTTCGACGGCTTGCCCGATCCGCCAAAGAAACTGGTCGCAGCATTAAACAACCCCGAAAACAGCGAGGTGATAGGGATCGTGGTTGGCAGCGGCCGTACCATATGCGGTGCGTTGCGCAAAAGTGCATCCCGCTCCGCCAGTGACTCGCGCACCAAGTCAAACTCGCCATTTTCCAGATAGCGCAGTCCACCGTGGATCATCCGCGATGGTGCCGCGCTGCAGCCTGAACAAAAATCGTTGCGCTCGACCAGCAGCACCCGCAGCCCTTGCAGGGCCAGTTCGCGGTAGACGCCCAGCCCATTGATACCGCCGCCGATGACGACGACGTCAAAGGCACCGTTATCGCGGATGCGCTGAAAGCTGTTGTGTCGTTGCGCAGACATAACTTCTCCGTTCGCCAGAGTTGCCCTCTGACGCCTTCTTGTTGTCGATTTTTAGTTCTGGTTAGCCGTCGAGGTTGGTCAAATGTGTCCCGGCGGCGACGGTAATGGTTGCGATGTCCTGTTGTGAAAGTCTGATGCGCCCTGCGGCGGCATTCTCGCGGGCCTGGTCCGCGTTGCGGGCACCACAGAGTGAAAAGGTGATGCCGGGTTGTTGCACAGTCCAGGCAATCACCGTCTGCGCCAAGGTTGCGTCATGGGCATCGGCAACAGGTGCGATTTCCACCATCAGTGCCGCAATCTTTTGGCGGTTTGCCATGGAAAATCGCGGGTTGTCCTTGCGCTGATCATCGCCCGAGAATTCCCGATCCGGTCCAACCTTGCCACTTAGCAGTCCCAGTGCCAGCGACGAATAACTTAGCGCCGAAACACCGTGTTCCGCACAAAGCGGCAGTAGCGAGGTCTCAATATCGCGTTTGACCATGCTGTATTCTTCTTGGATGGCATCCAGCTGCCCCCCAGCCACATAGGCAGCAACATCATCTGCACTGGTGTTGCTGGCCCCGATCGAACGAATTTTGCCCTGTTGTTTCAGTGTTTCCAGCGCCTCCATCGTCTCGGCGATAGGGGTGGTCGGATCCTGCCAGTGGGTGATGTAGTGGTCAATATAGTCAGTTTTCAGCCGTGTCAGGCTTTGCTCAACCTCATAAATGATCGCATCTTTACCCAGATAGCGGTGCACTGGCTGACCGTCGTAGTCAAAGAAATGGTTGCCCTTCTGGCTATGCCAGACCAGCCCACATTTGGTTGCCAAAACAACTTTATCACGGCGCCCAACCAAAGCTTTGCCGACGATCTCTTCGGCCAGTCCCTGACCATAAGCAGGAGCAGTGTCGATCAGGGTGACACCTTCGTCTACGGCGGTTTGAATAGCCTCGATTGACTGTGCTTCGTCAGTGCCGCCCCACATCCAGCCGCCAATGGCCCATGTGCCCAGACCAATCACCGAGGCTTCGATCCCGGATGCCCCAATTGGGCGTGTTAGCATTTCATGCGACATGTTTTGACCTTTCCATAGTCTCTAGCACCGCGTTGACGGTCTCTTCGTCCAGGACCAGTGAATCCAGGAAATTTCCATTCAGGACTGCCCGTATGGGCCGTGTTTTCTGTTCCCCGGCAGCGATGCCAATCACGGTGCGGCAGGTTTCCAGCTCGCTCGGGTCCAGTGCCACCAGACGCGAGTTCAGTTCATACTCAGCAAGACGCCCGTTTTCGCCGATCAGATGCGCCATGAATTCAGCCGCAACGCCCATGCCAACCAGCATCTTGCGGTCCGCCTCGGGTACTGGGTTCAGATCGTAGTAGCTGGAGCCGCGTGGTTCGACCGAGCCAACCCCAACCAGCGCCACATTGGCACGGCGAGCCAGGTCGAACACCTCTTTGGTCGAGGCCATGCTTTTCAGCATGTCGCGCTGATTACGGCTTTCGGCAAACAGCGGCGCGTGGATCAACATCGGTGTGCCGCCCAACCGTTCGGCCATTTGCGTCGCAAGATGGTTCACATCCGTATAAAACTTGCCCTGCACCCCGCCGGTCAGCGGCACGACAGTCACGTCTATCTTACGCTCAGGTGACAGGTTCTCGACTACGGCACTCACCGCCTTGCCGCCGGTGATCGCAATGACATCACCGTCCCGGATGGTCTCGAGCAGCATGTTTGCAGCCGCCCGACCAACCTGTTGCAGCGTGGTGTTCGGATTGCCTGACACTGTTGGTGTTACCATCGCGCCATTTAGCGCAGTTGCCCCAACCAAGCGGTTTTCCAGATCTGCCAGCCGCTGAAACGGGCTTGTGACGTCAATCTTGACCATGCCCTGCTTGCGCCCTTGCGCAATCAACCGGTTCACCTTGGACGTTGACAGGTTCAGTCGTTTAGCAATCTCTGACTGCTTTAAGCCTTCGACGAAATGCAACACCAGTACTGTATGGATCTGTCGCGAGAGTTCAAAATCTGGGATACGTTCTGACATGTCTTTGCCCTCCCTTATCCGCGTTTCTTGTGCAGGTAGTGGTCAATCGACACCGCCGCCAACAAAATCGAGCCGCGAATGATGTCCTGCCAGTAGACCGACACATCCAACAGTGCGAGCGAGCTGGACACCACCGACAGCAGCACCACACCAAGGATGGCGCCAAAGATGGTGCCGGACCCGCCCGTCAGGCTGGCGCCGCCAATCACCGCTGCGGCGATCACGTTCAGCTCCATCCCCAACCCAAAGGTGGGCTGCGCCGAGCCAAACCGAGCCATGTAGATAATGCCAGCAAACCCAGCCAATGCAGAACACAGAGTGGTGGTCAGAAAGATCACTTTCTTAGTGCGAATACCGGAATAGGCTGCGGCCTTTTCATTGCTGCCGGTATAGAAAACTTTGCGAAATACAGTGGTACGGCGCAGCATGAAGTCGAACACGAGCACCACCACCAAGAAGATGATAATCACCAGCGGTATTGGCCCTATTGTGCCCTGACCAATGAATTTGAACTCAGGCGGCAGCGTGTACAGCCCCAGCGGTCGCCCGCCAGTACCCAGCAAACACGCCCCCCGTGCGATCACCATGATCGCCAGCGACACAATGAAGTGATGCAGCCCAACGCGGGTGACAAAGAACCCCATAAAGGCCCCAATGGCAGTACAGGCCGCAATCGCGATGGCCGAGGCCACCCAGGGGTCAATGCCCTGCAGGAACAGCCAGCCGGCAATCACCATCGACAGCGCGGTGACCGAGCCAACTGACAGGTCGATCCCGCCAGAGATCAGCAAGATGGTCATTCCAACCACCACGATACCCTCGACCGCGAAGGCCATCACCATGGCCCTCATATTCACCCAGGTCAGGAAATAAGGCGAGGCAAAGGACATAATCACAAACATCACCAATATGATCGCAATCAGCCCGGTTTCACGCATCCGCAGCAATTTGTGCAACGTGCTGGTCGTTGGCTCTGCGGGCGCCGAAGCTGTTATTTCTATCGAGTTCTCCACCGTGCTCTCCCTCAGCCCGTCAGTTCTTGGGCATCCAGGCCCGAAGCCAGATGCATAATGTTTTCTTCAGTAATCATGTCGCCTTCGACCACTCCGCCGATGCGCCCCTCGCGGACCACCAGCACCCGGTCACTGACCCCGATCAGCTCAGGCAGTTCAGACGAGATCACCACAATGCCCACGCCACTGCGGGCCAAATCGCGCAGAATGCGGTGAATTTCGGCCTTGGCGCCAACGTCAACACCGCGCGTAGGTTCATCCAGAAAGATCAGTTTGGGGTTCACCGACAGCATCTTGGCAATCGCGACCTTTTGCTGATTGCCACCCGACAGTGACGAAACTGGATCCGATAGCTGACCACACTTCAGGTTCAGCTTGTTGCCCAATCTTTCGGCCTGCCCGTCCTCTAGCTCACGATTGATCAGCCCCAACGGACTGGCCACTTGGTCCAGCTTCAAGGCGGACACATTGTTAGAGATCGGCATATCCAAAAAGATACCGTCGCCTTTGCGATCTTCGGACAGATAGACCATGCCTGCAGCGATACTGTCTTGATAGTGCTTCAGATCAAGCTGTTCGCCGTTCAGACTAACATCACCGGAAATATCACCTTCCAACCGGCAAATGCCTTTGACGATTTCGCTGCGTCCCGAGCCGATCAACCCGGCAATGCCGAGGATCTCACCCTTTTTCAGCTGGAACGAGACATCGCTGAATCGTTTGTTATCCGTCAGCCCCTGCACATCGAGAATAATGTCTTCTGATTTATCAACCTGCGCCTGTTTGTCCGGATATAGGTTCTCGATCACCCGCCCCACCATGGCGTTGACCACATCCGCAGGTTCAATCTCGGCCACATCACGCGTGGTGATATATTGACCATCGCGAAATACCGTCACCCGATCACAGTTGTCGAAGATCTCGATCATGCGGTGTGAAATGTAAATGATTGCGATACCGCTGTCTGCCAGCCGCCGCATGATACCAAACAGCACCTGCGCCTCTTTCTCGGTCAGTGCAGCGGTGGGCTCATCAAGGATCAAGACCTTACAATCCAGCGTTAACGCCTTGGCGATCTCAACCAACTGCTGGTTCGAAATCGAAAGATCCCGCACCAGAACCGAGGGATCAATATCGCTGAGTTGGCGGAACACTTCACGTGCCTTGGCCTCCAGCCCTTTGTAATCCATCAAGAACGAGCGGCTGATATTGGTGGTCGACATGAATATGTTTTCAGCCACAGAGACGTCCGGGCACAGGGCGATCTCTTGATGCACAAATCCGATACCCAGCTTCTGCGCCTTAGTCGGAGAACTGATCCGGACAGGTTTTCCATCCCAGTTAATCTCGCCGCTGTCCGGTTTTAGAATGCCATCGATGACATTCATCAGCGTGGATTTCCCCGCGCCATTTTCGCCCGCCAATGCGTGGATTTCACCGCGACGCAGTTCAAAATCAACACCCCGAAGCGCGCGAATGGCGCCAAAGGACTTGCTGACGTTTGAAATACTGAGGATCACGTCATCTGGCATGGGCGGGTTTCAGTCCATTTGAATTGCAAAATGTGACGGGCCGCAATTGGCAAACGGCCCATCAAGAATGTTTAGATCAACAATCAGCTGGGATCGCGGCCATCCATGTAGACATTCAGATCAAAGCTATCTGCATTTTCTTTAGTGATGACGGAAAAACCGTTGTCAACAAAAGGAATTTGCATCGGGTTATATCCTGATACCTTGTAGTCGTTGAACGGATCAAAGACTTCGGAATGTGCCGCCAGGAATGTGGACATAAAGCCCATGAATCCCTGCATGGCTTGGTTCGGGTTCAGCGCCATGTGGATATTGCCTGCCTTGATGTGCTCCAGCGTGGTAGGCGTGATATCGGCATGCATGACCAAAACCTCGGCTTTGGCTTCCAGAATGGCGGCAACTGCACCTTCAGCCGAGCCTGCCTCGGGGATCCACAAAGCGCCCAGATTTGGGTTGGCTTGCAAGATCGACGCTGTGGCGCGATAGGCTGCAGTGCTATCCTGATTGGTGGCCTGACGTCCGACCAACTTCATGTTGGGATAGTGCTCTTCCATATAGGACAGCAGTGCGGTGACGCGCAGGTCGTGGTTGGACTGACCTGGGTTCTCCAACACCGCAAATTCAGCACTGTCACCAATCTGGCTTACAATCTCTTCAGCAGCAAACTTGGCCTCGGCCAGATTGTCCGACGTAATGTAAGCGGTGCGCTTTGACTTGGGCGAATCCGCCGCAAAGGTTGCCACTTCGGTGCCACTGTCGATTGCACGATCGATTGGCTCAATAAACGGGTCTGACTGCATCGGATGCACCAGAATGCCAGCCGGCTGTTTGACCATATCCTGTTCAAACGACGCGATCTGTTTGGTGATGTCGTAGTCCGGAGTGCCCGAGAACACAGTCTCGCAACCAAAGGCCTCGGCGGCCTGTTTGAACCCCTGGTAGACCGGGACCCAATAAGGGTGCCCCGACACCATGACGTTCATGATATATGTCTCTCCCGGTTCGCAGCGCAGTCCGCCTTCGGCCTGTGCCGAGGAAACAGAAATAACCGAGGCCGTCATGGCGAGAGACGCCAGAATTCCAGTAACGTTATGCTTCATCATCTTACTCCTCCCTAGAGCATCTGAATTGAAGGTCCTTTACACGATGGCACGAATGTGCCGAGCTGCGGTATTTATTTCAGGCACCGCAAGAAACTTCGCCTTTGATTGGTAGGAGGCAAAATGAAACCGGTCAACGAGCTGGTCAAAAAAAATCACTAGATGAAATTTATTTCACACCTGAGGAGCGGGCGACACCTCGCCCGCTGCCCATCATATGCAGTTGGGCATCAGCGATTTGAGCTTGATAGCTAGCAAACGAGACAAAGCTGGAACCAAAACGGATGCAATGGTTCGGCGAACATCCATTCGAACGCCGCTGCCCACCGGATGAACCAAAGTCCGGCAATCGAAATGTAATCTCGATGAGACCTGCGTAAGCACTTGGCTGTTTAACTTGTCGTTCCATAACAAGTCAGGGAAAGAGCCCTGCAAAGCTTTCCGGAGCCGCCCAGCCAGCCGCAGATAGCGATCTGTTTTGGTTGCCTTGTCACAGAGCAAAGGCTTCGTCGCTTTAACTTTGGCTGGTATGGACTGCCACGAATAACAAAAAGGCTGAAAGATATCCTGTGGGCCGTTATCACCTTATGTCCCCAGTCAAAGGCGACATCCATCACACCGGATGGCGGTTGGTCCAAACAACTTCGAGCAAGGTTTTGAACTACCGACAGGGATCAAGGATCAGCAGGCTTCGATGCTTATGGATCACCCTACCCGCCTTATCCTGATATCCCCTGACAAAGCTCAAATACCGGTTGAACAGTAAGCAACCGGAACTCACGTTATCTGTCCCAGATCAGTGTTTGGTTGCCACCCAGTTTAGAAAAGGACAAAGGCCGACGCGGGGCGGCGAAATCTTCGGCCAAGGGATCCGATGTTAACGTCAGATAGGCCTCCAGCCACGCCAAATGATGTTTGCCGAGCTCTGCACTACCATCGAAGAATGACTGCACCTTCCCTGTCATTGCCTCAGTCTGTGCGCCATCTTCTAGATCGGACAGAGCAAAATGTACTGCCCGTTTTAGGGCTTGATCACATTGATCGACTATTGGTGTACCTTGTTGTTCCAGCAACAAAATTGAAGTCACCAAGGGGGCCAGCGCGTAAAGTTGATAATGCAACGCGAATTTTCCGCGGGTCATTTCTTGGGGCAGACTTCCATCCGGATTGGCAGAACAGAGCACATATGTCGTCGACCAGATCGCCCAGGAACGCATGACTATGTCATTTCTCAATTCTGCAGTTGCTGTTGCGGCAAGTCCAGCCCAGGCCCGCAAATTCCCCGAAGCAGCACCTTTAGGAGCCTGTTCCCAAAACTTCATTTGCTCACTGACACGACGGGATAGCCAGGCGACCACTGTCTCCAATCCCTGTTCGTCGGCGGAAAATTGCGCTGCTTGACCTGTGACGATAGCAAGACCGGCCAAGCGGGCACCGATAGTCAGCTGAGCGGTTTGGGTGCTCAGATCAGACAACGCATCTGCTTCGGCCCAGACTGCGAGCTGGCGGATAAGACAATCGGCCTGATCGGGGCGTTGGCTCATCTCAGATTTCAACAGTGTCTCAAGCCCTTCGGCAAGATCGCGCAAAAAATCATCCAGTGGCTTTAGCGAGATCTCAGCTTTCGCCTGCGCTTCTTTGTTCAGCGTCGCGCGGCTGGCATCACTGCCTTCATAGCGGCTTTGGACTGACAGGCTTTGTATAGGTGGTGGCGCCGGGGCACAGATCGATGCGTCTTGAGCCGCAGCTGCGCCTGCCCCAGATAACACGGCAAAGGATAGACCTATGAAAAGCGCTCCCGTTTCAAACCTTTTGAGTGTGTTACTTCCCATGAGCAGCCCCTAACAACTGGGCAAGTTCACCGGCACGCGGGTGACTTAGATTTTCGGCGCGTGCCAGCCAATCCAGTGCAACTCCAATGTTACTTTGGGTACCAAGACCAAAGCCCAGGGCAAAGCCCAGCTCGACCATGGCTTCATCATACCCGCCTTCGGCAGCCTTTTGTAACCACTGTGTAGACTGGCGCAGATCTTCGGGCGTTCGAGCGCGATCTCGCAAATGCATCGCATACTCGAACCGCGCTCTGTTGTCGCCAGCATTGGCCGCGTTACGCAATACAGCCGCCATATCGCGGCGCTGATCAATCTGTGCACGCACATCTTCATGCGCAGTGCGATAACTGGACATCACCCAGACCAACTCATCACCCTGAGCCTCTTCCAAAACGGCCAACAGATGGCTCGCCGCCGCCTGAGCATCAAAGCCCGGCAAATCAGGGTTTCCGGTCAAACGGTAAAGGCGCAAATTGGCATTGGGCTCGCGCTCGGTCAGGTTGCGGGCCGCGACACCCTGCATATCAGGCGCAGAACCGGCATCAAACAGTCTGACTTGACTGTCGACCAGCTTCAATTTCGACAACAAATGCCCGCCGTCAAAATCCAGTATCACGTTGCGCCAATGATAGACCATTTCCGGGTCCTGGCGAATGGCATAGGCATCGCCCATTTCATCGGCGTCTTTGTTTTCACAACCCATCAAAGATGCTGCGCGGTCAAAATAGTCATCCACCCGGTTTGCCGGCAGAAACGGAATAGCAAAGATCAGCCCTAGAAAATCGCCACGCTCTTCGATCACATCCTTGAATTCATTATATATAACAAATGCACTGGCGGCGTAGTCTTCTGGGCTGGTGCTTTTTGCCAACAGCCGTGACTTCAACCGAATTGAGGCCCCTTCGCCGCGGTTCCCGGCGATGGTCAACATCTTGATGATGTCTTTTGCCACATCAGGTTCGCGCGCTTGATCCTCAAGTAATGCAACCGACAAATCCAAGGCCGACGTCACGCCATTGTTCAAATACACTCTGCGAAAAAACTCTATTGCCAAGGCCCGCTCTGCTGGCGTTCTGGATAGCTCCATTTCCATGCGAACAAAGGTTTCCAACGCTTTATCAGATGGCGAAAGGCGCTTGGCCCAAAGTCGCAGCGCCGCCTCTGACGTCAGTGGGTTTGACTGCAACAGTTGCGCCAGTTCTGCCCGTGCCTGTGTGCGCCCTTGCAAGGCTTGCGTTTGAATCCGTGCCAGTAATTCAGGGGATCGAAACGGGCTCAGCGTCAAAATGTCGGTGGCCGATGCCTGCACCGCAGCTTGCCCAGTTGCGGCATAGTTGCGGGCCCACAGATCGGCGGCGTCCTTATGTGGCGCATCATTCAACTGGCAACGATACAAACCTTCCAGAACCTGCATGGAACTGGCCATGCCGAAGCGCGACACAGTATCAAGCAAAAGATTCTCCGCCCGATTGATACGCACAGGATCATCACGATAGCGGATCAGAAAACGTGCCAGCATTTGCATGCCCGTCTCGTCGCCACGGGTGACCGCAACCTCAAGCAGGTCCATAGCCTCAGCCTCACCAGCCCAGCGACCTTTGCGGGCAATCACCTCTTCGGCGAGATCCGTGAAAACAAACCCCGGAGCCTCTGGCATCGCGGACAGTTCGCGAAGATACTGCAGGCGAACGCTGTCTTCATTGACAACGACGTCATTCTTGCGCACCCCAAGGTCAAAATAGGGGATCATAGAGTTTTGGACTCGCCGGCGGTCTTGACTTTGGTTGAAGCCCAAAATGTCTTCGATTTCTTGCGCTGTGATCACGCCACTAGCCAAAAGCTGGCTGGTTTGGCGTTCGTCAGGCGACAGACCCAGTTGTGCAGCACGTCTCAGATAGGTGCGCATTTCGTCTAGATCTTTGCGATCCGCGTCGGCGTTCAAATGGTATTCCACAACGCGCCACGCGGCCTTTACCCCGCCCATATCCGCCGCAAACTTGCGCCAGGCATGTGCCATATCAGGATTGGCGACCACAAGATCACCCTTCAGATACTCCTGTGCAATGCGTTCGGCCCGCTTGCAAACACTCGGGGTCAATTCACCCAGCAATCCACCAAAGGCCAGCGTGACCGTCAAGTCCAACGGTGCGTCCCAACCTTCGAGCATTTCACCCCGTATTTGCATGCGGGCGATCTCAGTCAAGGCGCGGGCATTGCCACCAAAGGCTGCCTCACGCAGCATTTCCTGGGCAAAAGGAAGATCAGTGGGCACCAGAATGCCTTCGCGATAATAGCGCGCCAAGACAAGTTGCTGATTGTTTGATAGCTCGTCAGACCGGACACGTAGCTGTCCAATCAGATTTATGCTGCGCAATTCATCAAGGCGTCTGGCCTTAAGATACAAGGCCACACGAGCAAACTCTTCACTCACCCCAGCGAATGAATCGTCCAACTGAGCGCGGCGAGTGATTAATGCGTTGATAAAATCGAACCAACGATCCGCGTCCTGTCGTTGCAGGCGATGAATGTCGCGGACCAAAAATTTCAACCGCAACTCATGGGTCAAAACCAGATCACCCAGTCCATGTTCTGTGTGAAACTCTGCCTCACCAGCCGCAGGGGCATTGCACAAATCGCGTGACGAAATGCTGGGCGGCAAAAAATCGATCGGAAGGGGATTGGCCGAGGCGCCAAATGGCAACAGGATGCCAAGTATCCCTAAACTCAGTCCTATTTCCAGACCTGCAAGTTTACGCAGCATCAGTATGCCTCCTCTTGCTGACAGGCGGTTAGACTGGCGGCAGGGCCAAAGGAACCACCACCCAATTGGACGTCCACATGAGATGCCCCCTCAGGCCACAGCCCTGACATCGGCATGTAGAACCGCCCAGTCAGAACCTGATCAGGAGTGCGGTAGACTGTTCGGGCACGAACACTCTTGTTCCGGGCGGCAAAAATAAAGCGAGCCGCTTGTACCTGAACGCCATCATTATCGAAGAACAAGGTGTAGCGTTTGGCTGGATCAAGGCCGCTCAGATCCGCCTGAAAAACCTTGCGGCCCTTATCAAACCGCAAAGGTAAGACAATCTCGCATCTCGGCCCGGCTGCTGTAATCAATTCCCGCAGGGGTTGCTCTCCAAATTCACCAGAGTTTATCCAAATGGGCTGTTCCCAAATTAGAAATAACGGCCTGTTGGCCTGAAACTGTTGTGAAGTCAGATAGGCGGTCATCGCCGCCAGGGAGCCACCTTTGGCAAGGCTGTAGTGACCAGCGGACAGGCCGGTGGCCTCTTGCAAATGATGCGCAAAACCCAATGTCGATCCACCAGTCATCTCTGAACTGACCACTGCAACTTCAATGGGCGCAACCGAGTTGAACAGATCCTGCGGGGCCGCCCCTTGACGCATCAGAACTTGATCAAATGTCAAACCAGGCAGGTCTTTTTCGCAATGATCTTGCAAATCAAGGCGCCTGTCTGAGTGCATAGCTGCTTTACCACTAAGCCCGCTGAGAAACGCCGTTTGTGGCAATGCAGCATACCCGGGCGATCCTGCAACCATTTCCGCCGCAGCCCGCACCATGGTGCGCACACCGTGCGAGTTCAACCGCGGGTCAGGTCCAAAAAATACCGGGGCATCCATAGCAGCGCGCGCCAGGATATGACGGACATTTGGAGCAGCCACCCCATGGTGATTCAAGCGCTGAATGTTCTCATCATAGACCGTAGCAGCAATATCAATGTCAAAGCCCAAATCAACTGCGGCCCAAGGTAAATTTTGAGGTTGTCCCAGGGCCTTAGTTGGCGTCGCCAGATAGATTAACGTTGTTCCCTGTGCTGCGAGAGTGTCAGACAGTTCCGCAAGGTCTTGGGCAATTTCTTCGGTGATCTCATGTGACATCATCAGGTCAGGAGACACGCTGTAGAACATGCCCTGCGATCCTTCCACACTCGGGCTGGTTCCTGAGTTCATCAGCCCAGAACAAGCATATTCAGAGCTTTGCGCGGCCAGAGGTGCGCCGAATAGCGAAAGCAACAACGCAGCGCACTGAGCCCGTGCGTTACATTTGAAAAATTTGACCATGTTGCCCGTCATAAGCTAGCCCCTGCTGCCCTGTTATTCTTTAAGCTATTCATTAGCTGCGTATGTCTTGTCCATGAGCGCCACCAGATTCTGAGCTGACGTCATGATACCCAGATGCGATGACGTCTGCGCACGCTGCAAATAGGACCTCGCCCAGCCTTGCTGTTCTTTAGTGAGGTTAACTTGCTCCAAAAGAGCCACCGCCAAGCGCAACTCGACCCTGCCATCACCATTGCGTTGGCTTTGTTCTAGGATTTTGTCTCTTGTACTTTCACTGAGCTCACCGAACAGCTTGCCCTTACCATTGAATTCAATGACCGCATCCAGGGCCAGTGTATTTCCGGCCCAAGCATACGGATAAAGCACCTGAATATACTTTCGAAGACGGTCGCGTGGCTCTGTGGCTGGATCAAGGCGCATCATCGCCTTGATCATGTCGGGCAACGTCCAGACCCGCCCGGTGCCCACCGCAATTGCGCTGTAATAGGCCACGTCTGACGGCGTGTTCACCGTCGCGCCGGCGGAGATCAGGCGACGCGCATAGGTCTGAGCCGCCAGTCCATAGCCGGCCTCACTCAGTTTTATCAGATTAGCGTCGCTTACAGGTTGATGTGCATGCAGCTGCTGACGCGCAGCGACCAGCGATGGCGACAACCCCTTCATGCTGAGAGGATCAGGTGTAATCGTGACGCTGATCCGCGAGGCCTTGGTATCGTCTGCAAACGGCAGCGGCATGTTTTGCGCGACTGCTGCCGTGGCGCAAAACACCCAAAGGCCTAGAAAAAAGCGTAATATCATGATCATGACTCACATTCAGCCAAGCCAACCTGCACAGGGTATTGGGTACCACCGGCTGACATCAGCATCGGAGTCTCGCCGCTCAAATTAGTGGCGACAGCTCTGTTTTGCAGCGCAATATCACCGTCAATCAAACGTGGAAGTTGATCTGACAAGTCGTTTCCTACTAGCATAAGCTGTCCACCTGTGGCCGTAGATAGCCCTGCTTTGTTCTGGCGCAGAGTATTGTCTGAAACATAGGTCACTGCATCTCTAGGCTGATCTGAAACCCAAATCCCAGCGCTACGGCTTCCACTGATTTTATTTGCCTGAACCGTAGTTTGGCTACTGGAGCGAATATCAACCCCCTTTTGGCGGCTGTTCAGAATCACATTGTCGCGTACAACAGCACAATTTGAGCTGGAAATTTTGATTGCACCGCCGCTGCGCCGCCAAATCACATTCCCCGACACCAGGACGTGATTGCTTTGGCCCTGCACCAAAATGCCAGAGCGGTCACCTTGTAGCAGAACATTCCCCTGGAGAGTGCTGTGGTCGGACCCGCGCAAAACCCGTATCGCATTTGTCGGACCCGAACCAAAAAACAGGTTACCCTGTACATTGGTACCCAACGAGGTCGACAGCAGCAAAGCATTGTTACGCATATTATAAAACTGGCTACCAGAGACCTCACCACCAGATATCCCAGTCAATGACACCGTCTGCACATCATCAAAATAAGTATCTGTGATCCACGTTTCCCCGACCGTTGGCAAAAGCGGATGAGCCACAACCGACAGGCCGGAAAACTTTGGTGACTTGCCAAAGCCAAGTCCCTGAAAGACAGCCTTGTCAACTTGCAGTGCACCACCACCACCGATGGTGAAAAAGGGAACAAAATCCCCGCTGCTTGGAGAGGCTTCCCCAACAACGCTAACGCGACTGCCGGTTATCTCCACGCGGCCAAAGCTGATGATAAACGCCCCATCCCCACGGCTAAGTTGCAGATGGTCTTCTGGGCCCAACTGCAACACCGTGTCATCCCAGAGAATGACCGGAACCCGCAAAGTGTTGTTCCTTGGCTGCATTTGGGCTTGTGGAAAAGTTTGTGCCTGGCTGGCACGGATGTGGTCCAGCGTCACCAATCCGGAGCGAAATGTCAGTGCCTGGGTTCTTTCACCTGGATGTGCGTTCAAGACATCAAGATTATCTTGCCCACCGTGCACCTGCGTCAGCAGCGCCAGCGCTGTGCGAAAATCTTCAACGCTTGTGTTGGCCAACTGGGTCGGAGAATCTGTGGTTTTTACGCCAGTCACTGGGATTTGGTACGAAGATGGCAAGTCTGGTGTCAGGCCCGACAATCCAGTGCGATGCATCAACTGCCCCAAGGGCAAACGCAAGGTAGCTCTGTCCTGAACCAAGAAATCGGACAGCTCGGTCAGTTGCTGATCTAGTTTCGTCAAATCAGAGTTGGGCCCAGCCCAAGAGGGGCTGGGCACCAGAAAGGAGACACAGAACATCAACGCAACCCAAAGAGCCCGGATCTGTATTTGTACCTGCCTGTCAGCCATTGATCACAATAGGCTCGTTTTGCTTATCTAAGTCCGCATTTTCCAGCGTCACAAACAGGAGTTCCGCAGTGGTATCGCCACTGTTAAGGATGCGAACACTACCGGCCTCATCTGCATAGATACGCCCGCCTTCCACCGCTGCCTTGCTCCAGTCTGGGCCTGTGGCATGAACGGTCCCCTGAACCACAATGACCTGCTGGCTGCGCGAGCCACGGTCGAGCAAAATCGTCCGCCCCACTTCGATTTCGGCGGTTCCCAGGTGAAACCGGTCTGTTTCGACTATCTTTTCCAGTTGGTCTTGTTTGTGGAACGGCACCATGGTCGGAGTGGAATTGACGTGAACTTCTGCCTCGGAGCGCTTGCTGGCTTTGAGCAGATCAACAACCGCTTTGACGTTCTGGGTTTCATCCATTTTTGCCACAAGCAGTGCGTCTGGCGTGTCGATGACAATGATATCGCTCAGTCCGACCACACTGACCAAACGAGTATCGGTAGAGACCATCGTGTTTATCGAATTCAGCGCGACAACATCGCCTTGCAGGACATTGCCATCTTTGTCGGGCTGCGAAATATTGTACATCGCCAACCAGCTGCCTACGTCATTCCACGACACATCCAAAGGCGCCAGAGCGATACGGTCTGTTTGTTCAAACACTACACTTTCGGTGGGCTGGGCAGCGGATTCGGCGAATTCTGCCTCGTCGAGATACAAGGCTTCGGGCGTATCAGAACCAAAGTCCACAGAGGCACTCACGTGGCCCGCGGTCGTTGGATCAAATTTCTGGTATTCTTCGATGATAGTTTTGGCGGAAAACATCGACAGTCCTGACGCCCAATAGGCCGACTTACTGTCAATCAATGCCTGAGCTTCCTCCTGCGGAGGTTTTTCGACAAAGCCGCCAACCTGTCGAACTGTGTCAAACCCAGCCAAAGGTCCGGCATCGGTGATGTAACCAAACCCGGTTTCCGCATAACGCGGCGGAATACCGAAGGTGATGATATGACCAGCCTGAGCCGCTGGAATGCACGCCTCGATTGTTTCCGTCAAACGACCTTCAATCACGTGATCCGCAGGGATCACGACAAATAAGGCGTCTGGATCTTTGCGCGCAATAGCATGGGCAGCCGCGAGGACAGCTGGACCGGTGTTGCGTCCAACGGGTTCGCAAATTATCTGCGCCTTGGACTGAATTTCACGCAGTTGTTTCACCACGGTGCCACGATGAATGCCACCGGTGACAATCACAGGATCCTGGTAAACTGGCCCGCGATGGCGTTGCACGGCGACCTGGAAAAAGGTCATCGACTCAGGGCCGCTGATTTTTTGGAACTGCTTGGGGCTTTGAGTTCGTGACAAAGGCCAAAGGCGGGTGCCTTTTCCGCCGCAGATGATCAGTGGATAAATCGTGGTCATTGTAATTGCCTCTCGCTTCAATCTCAAAGGCCCAACAGGCCCTTCGACAGCCGCAATCTTGCGGATTTGCCGATATCCTTTGTTGTCAAAGCACCCTCTTCAGAAACAAGTTCGACAGGGACAAAAACGTCACCACGCAGGCTCGCTGCTGTGGTTGCCTCACTGGCGATAACCTCGACAGGAATGCTTCTCCCGTCATTGAGATCCATATGAACCTGATCTCCGTTCATCGCCCGATTCAGCCCTTCTATGCTCATCAGAGTCTGTGCTCTGATTAATGAAGTATTAACATAAATTGTCAGAATTAAGTCCGTTTGAAGGACAGTTGTGCCATCTGAAATTCCTTTTGTAACAACCACTTCACAGTCACATGGCATCGTGAAGTTCAATACATTGCCGGTATTGGCGTTAACCGAATACAGCACCTCTCCCTTGGCGGCGTTAGGATTTAGGTAAGAAATTTGCCCGGCGGCTGTAGCGCGCATTTTTTGACCGGCTCGCTCCACAAACACCGGATGCATTTCGTAACTCGTTGAATAGCGTTGAAGTAGCACACTGCCTGCTACAATAATTAGCAAAACCGACAACGCGGCCACACCAAGTGAGCGCACCCGGTTCATGAGTGAATGCCCCCTCGCCTCACCCTTTGGCTTTTTGGGTGCGGTCGGCCCAGTATAGCTGATCATACCGTCTACGGATACAAAATCCCCGCCAATATGGCTGTTCACTATATAGCGTAGCTGCGGCAGGTGCCCGCCGGTGGGATCTGTAAACTGAAAGACTGATTTGCCCTGAACGTCTTCACTAATCACCATAACTTCGGGATGCAACGAGAGTACAAAGCTCTCGAATGCAAAGTTGATAATAGCGATATGCCGCGTGCCGTTCCCCAGCATCCCACCTTCTGTCGCCTGTGCATGGATCTGCATAAGCGAGATACTGTCACCGGTATATCGTTGCCCGGCGACAGTCACCGAATACGGAATTTTCAACAGTGGATGCTCATCATCGTAGCCAAAATCTACCGGTAAAGGCTGGCTCTGTGTTGTGCCTGACGGGGATTGAGGTTCGCGATGAACTGGCTGGGGTGCAGGTTCCGGGGGACTGGCTTCGCCCGGGTTGTAGTTCTTGCTCATACTGGCAGTCCGCTGGACAAGAGGACGACGGGCTTCGGCCCGTGGTTCGGGTGTTTCAGGCTTGTCAGAGGGAGCCAGTCGAAAAAGGTTGTTGTCCATAAGGGTACCTCGTCGTGCCTATTAGAGAGTGTTCAGAAACATTACGGCGATGGTCAGCCATGACAGGGCAAGCGCGTGGTGAGCAAAGGATTCCCAAGCTTTGACACGGTCCTGCAGGGCCATAGCCTTGCCCGAACCGCCGCTGCCTTGCCGCGTCCATTTCTGTTTATCCAGTCGAAAAAGAACAAAAGTTTTGATGATGGCCCCAGCAACCTGCCCGAAATACAAGATCGGGGGATGAGTGATGGGGAACCATTCTTTGTTAAACAGGGCGATAAAGATACAAAACATATAGCGGGTCGCCATAACCCAAGCGATGTAGAGTGGGATCACCGAAAGCGAAACTGTTGCCGCCGCTACAATAACTGAGATCGGGCCAACAAGTGTGGTCCACATAGAAACCCGCTGATCAAGGATCGACCACCAGGTAAAAAATCCGATTTTGCGCGGATCTTCACGAAGTGCCCGACCATTTGTGCGCATCATATTGCCAAACCATCGGATCATCAGCGTTTTGGCACTGTCATAAAACGTGTCACGCGGTTGGTCTTCCGCGGATTGTGACTGGATATCGGGCATATAGGCCATCTGATATCCATTACGAAGTAGCCAATACCAAGTGGATTTGTCATCACCGGTTAGGAAATTCACCCGACCAAGACGCCAATGATCAAGAAAGTCAAAACCAACACCTTTGATAAAGCCTGGATCTGTCGCAAGGGAAGCGCGAAACACTGACATACGCCCCGTCAGCGTCAGCACCCGGTTGCCCAGTCCCATTGAACACATCATCACCTGACGCTGGTTGAAGCGCAGTGTGAACCAGTCTTTGAACAGATTCTGTTTGTCGATGATTGCGGCCTCATCGGTGGTCAGCGCCCCCATGCGCGGATCCGAAAAGAAAGGAGCCGCTTGGGCCCAGATATCAACCGGCACCACAGTATCCCCATCGACAAACACCATAATGTCATCTTTGGTCGGGGCCTTATCAGCCAAGATGCGTAAAGCCTTCTCCATGGCGTCACGTTTACCGCTGGATTTGATTCGATCGATAACCAGTTCGACATTGCTCATATCGAACTTCGAAGACGCATAGAGCTGCTGGATCAGACGCTCATCTTTACCGTCCACAACTGAGGCCACAATCGTCGCGCCATCGCGAGCTTTTGACGCTGCCTCAAACAAACGACGATAAACCATGATCGTCACTTCGTTATCGACCATATAGCTGGTCAGCATAAAGTAGCAGTGCGATTTAACGTTGCTGGCCCAAAAACGCCTGTGGTGACGCCGCTTCCAGATTGGATAGGCAATGCGGCGAAAAAAAACGGCCCGACCAAAATTGGTCACCGCCCAAGTATAGCGCCAAGTCCCCAAAAAGCCGACGATGAACACCGCATTAGATGCGTGATGCAACTCCCCCAGGAAACCCTGGGGGACAACGGCCACCAACAAATAGATGACCGCAAAATACGCCGTATGAGTAAGGACCATTGTCATTGCGGTTTTACCAGCAAATGCCTTCGTAGTTTTCGTCTGACACCATATCGCGATGCAATCGGGTCAGGTCGACAACTGTCTGGGTTTTGGCTGCTTCTTTAAGCTTTTCAACGGTCTCGTTGTAGTAGTTCCCCACCAAAACCGCACCGGCGTCATTGATTAGCTCATCAAGATCGCCGACCAGTCGGTTTTCAAGATTTGGGACGCTTTCATTGCCACGCCCCGCACCTGGGGTACCGCTGTCATAAGCTTCTTTGACAAATGGGTCGTAGATATTGACCTCTATGCCTTTGTTGATCAGGCGTGCCGCAAGGCTGACCAGGGGACTTTCGCGCAGATCATCAGTACCTGGTTTAAAGCTGATACCGACAAAGCCAACTGTCTGTGCGCCGCTCTTTTCAACCATGGCTTCTGCCTTGGAAATCTGAGCTTCGTTGGCCTCTAAGACTGCATTCAACAGATGCGCTGGTGTATCGTTCTGACTGGCGAGGTGGCGCAACGCACGCACATCTTTTGGCAGACAAGAACCACCAAAGGCAAAGCCCGGGCGCATGAAATAGGGCGACATCGCCGCCTTTTTGTCACTGCACAGAATTTCCATAACGCTTTGACCGTCAATCCCGCAGGACTTGGCAATGTTACCGATTTCGTTGGCAAAGGTCACCTTGACCGCACGCCAAGTGTTAGAGGTGTATTTCACCATTTCAGCGGTACGAATATCGACTTTGTTGACCGCACAGGGCATGTCTTTATTCAGATCCGCCAGGATCTGGCCGGTCGGCTCATCCATAAAGCCAAAGACCACCAGACCGGGGTCATAGCTGTCGGCAATGGCAGTGCTTTCGCGCAAGAATTCCGGGTAATAGCCAACCCCGAATCCCACACCAGCCTTTTTGCCAGATGTCTGTTCCAAAACCGGAATACATGCGCTTTCAGTGCTGCCCGGCACAATGGTCGAGCGGATAACGACCGAATGATAGACGTCTTTTTCACGCAATGCTTTGCCAATGTCTTCGCAGACACTGGTTACGTACGATAGTCCTACAGATCCGTCAGCTGCTGAAGGTGTTCCAACACAGACGAAGGACATCTCCGTCTCGTGCACTGCTCTGCCAAAATCGCTGGTTGCGCGCAGCTTACCTTTGGCCACCATTTCTCGGACAAGATCATCGATCCCTTCCTCAACAATGGGGGACATACCCGCATTAATTGCATCAATTTTACCCTGGTCTACATCAACTGCAATGACTTCATGACCGTCCTGCGCAAGACACGCAGCGGACACGACGCCAACATAGCCAATGCCAAAGACACTGATCTTTGCCATATCGTTCTGCCTCTCAATATCGGCGCCATCTGATGCAGCGCTCGACTCGCAATGTATGGAGGAGAATCGAAATCAGACAAGCAAGCGGGTTTTCTAGCGTTAACTTTTTGTTAACTGTGCCCCGTTCGCTACAGTTAGTTCCTTATTTCATGCGCGTTGCGTTACAGATCACCCTCTTTCGATTTGTAATTTTTATCGTTATGTTACAGTGTATTAGCTCATTCTGTTGCGCCACCTATTTTTGACGTCTATAGAATGCCATCTAGACTTTAGATCAACGAAGAATGAGACGCCCAATGCAGCGAATGGCCCGGATTGCATTTTTTCTCAGCGCTTTCTTAACCGGCTGCACCGGTGCGATTCCCAATTCGACCAGTGGAAGTAACGAAGTGTTTACGCCCGGAGACGGCTACGAAAGGTTTTACAGTTCAGCCGACCACAACTTCCGATACGCATTTGCTGAACACCAGGCGCCCACCCGCCGGGGCAGCCGTAGTGAGCGGTTCGAACTGCGTGATGGCGATTGTGGCGGTGGTGATTGCGGTAATCCCCGCTACCGCACCGAAATTCAGATGCCAACCAAGTCGAACCCTGCCAACGTCGGCAAAGATATTTGGTATGGCTGGAGCTTCCTAAACTCTGGCGTCCCCAGTTTTACTCGCGAAAACTCTTTGCGACTTGTCTTTGGTCAATGGGGCATGCCTGGCGGGGCAACACCTTCGATCCGGCTGATCCAATTGGGCACGGACGAAGGCAATTGGACGGCCTGCCAAAACACCACCTGTGCCGGGTCAGCCATAAATCACGGCGACGTTGTCATTCAGCTCGCGGATATGAATCGTGCCTTCGACTGGGGTAAACACAAGAATGAAGGTTATGTGTGCCGCTTATTTGAGATGCAGGAGCATAAAGACCGGTGGGTTGACTTGGTTATGAACACTAACTTTTCAGACGGTGAAGACGGCTATTTGCAGGTCTGGGTCAATGGTGATCTACGGTGTAACTATAACGGCCCAATCGTTTCTCCCAACAGCTTGCTCAAAGGAGCAAAACCGGGGCATCGCCGTGGTATCTTTTCAAGCTACACAGAACGCTGGACAAAAACACATGGCGCAAAACCCAAGCCAACTCTGGTCGTGTACTATGACGAATTCGCGGTTGGGTCATCGCGCAGCCAGGTCGACCCATTGTTGCGCGAGCAATCTAATAAGCCGGCAATCGACTAGCATTTTCCACAAGGAGTGCGCAGCAAAAAGGCCCGTATCCCTACGAGCCCTTTTGAATTTCAATCCAAAACTAAGCTTCTGTTAAAGATTGGCAATCGTGACAGCAGTACCATCCGAGTAGCATAGCACAAGATCATTACCTTCTCTGTATGCATGCACATTGCTGGTAAAGCGCTTGCCATCCTTTGGGATGATTTTCATCACAGTATTATCGACCATATCAATGGTTTTATGACCAGATTTGGCAATCGTATGGGTCTTCGTACACATAGGGGCAGCTCCTAAGTCAGTGCGATTAGAGGCGGCACGATACACATAGTCAGCGGGATCCTTTCCAGTAGCTGTGCAGCCAGCTTCCGCAAAAAATCTTCATCAGGACCGGGGAGGTCCAGCGCTGCAAGGCCCATCGTGGCAGGAAAACACCTTCATTCGCTTCAGTTCATTTGTGCCCGTAAAATCGTGCTCGGGCAATCCAATTTAAGGTAAAATTGCGGCGAAATGGGGCAAAGAGGCCTTATTTCGCCAATTGTGGGCACAGTTTTGACAATAGAAGCCCCGAGACGAATGGGCTGATTTCATCGTTTGGAAACAGATTACCTAGCATGTCAGAACTGTTTCGTTGTCGTCATTACAATTAGCGCGCATATGACCGTTCAGACGCGAATCAACTTCTACACGACAGCATAATACCCTCTCACCTCGCCCCTGCCTGCAAGAATGGCGATGCGGCTAAGCTGGAATTCTCATGTAAAAATATGTGCTCTGCTCATTTCGTCATTTCTTTGGCGTGTATTCCCAAGAGCAAGAGACTTGGCCAAAGTAGATAGACCTCGATCTCGATGTTCTCACCAAAAGACAGCAGCACAAAAACCAGAATGATCCCAAAAGGCAGCGTTCCGCGGTTCGATTTTATGGTGTCAGTCACTGCCAACACCAATTGCCACAGCAGTGGGATCAATAGTGCGAGAAACCCGGTGACGCCTTTTACAAAGAGCAACCCATACCAAGTGTGGTGGCTGCCGATGGGCATGTATTCAACGATGTGAGACCCCGGCGCGACCCTACCGTGGCCAAACCACACCGCTTCATTCTCCCAGCGTTCAGTTGCAATACGTTGCAGGGTGGCGCGCACGCGGGAGCTGTCGGCACGGGCAGATTTGAAGGCGCGGACACTAGACTGGGCCGAGGTGATCAACCCGTCAGCAACCATTGAGGCCACCACCAAACAGCCTGCCAACCCCTGCCAGGCCCAAGATTGGGCGGACAGACGCAACAGACGTGGGATCGCCGGACAGACGACCAGCCCAACCAGCCCCATGCGCGATTTAGAGGCAAGTATTAGGAAAATACCAGCAGTCACGCCGATGGCTTTCCAGCGGGTGCATTTTTCTTCGAGTGCAAACAGCACCATCAACACCCCCAACAGCGCCGCAAAAGGCGACCATGGCGCGTAGAATTGCCAACGTGGTGTGCCGCTGGCCGGGTCCAGCGTATACAGGAAAACAGTAAAATACTCGGGCCCCGGCCCGCCAACCACCTTGAGCGGAGATGTGAAAATCTTTTCAGGCAGGCCAATATAGGGCGCAACCAGCATCAGGGGTGCAAGAACAAGAACCCACAGGCCAACAACACATTGGCCACGGATCAGGATCGCGCGCCGGATGGGCAAGACGGCTCCGGCCAGTGGGAACAGTGCCATCAACGCCCAGCCCTTGGCCCAGCCGATGGTCGAACGGATAATCGTCTTCGTGCCGAAATCGAAATTGATCAACCCAACCCAAAGAATGATCAGCATGGCGGTCATACCGATAATCCAGGCCCAGACAACGGCTGGTATCGGGGTGTCACACCGTAGATCCTCGCGCACAGCTGCCCCGAAATAGACCACGAGCGCGGCCAATCCACCTAGCATCCAGCCCAGCACCGGACCAACAATATACAGAGCGCCAACGGCATAGAACGGCCAGGTCCAGATCAAAACTTTGTAGACGATGTTTTCAGCCGGGTTACGTGGAGTGATATCGCTCATGAGCGGTGCTCTTCACGGCGGGCAATCAACCAGTTGATCATCCCAAAGCGGGCCCAACCCAGCGCCAACGCAACCATGACGCAAAACGTGGCGGCAACACCGGCAACAATGGTGAGCATGCGCCGGGGGGATGACGGTTTCAGCGGCAGCGAGGGGGCTTCGAGTACCTGAACCAGTGGATAAGACGCATAAACATCAACCTTGGAGGACTGCCCCCGTGCAATGGCCGAGGTGAAAACTGCCTCGGATACGCGGAAGTCACGTTGCAGATCTTCCAGGCGCGCCGCCATGGGGGCAATGATTTCCAGCTTCTGGCGTTCTTCCAGACAGCGTTTGTGCAAGGTGTGATATTCAGCGTTCGCCCCTTGCCTCTCAGCCTCGGCGCGCACCAGATCCGCCAGCAAGGCCGTCCGATCGCCTCGCTGTGACATCTCGAGCCCAATAACTTCTGGTTCGGTCAACCCGGTACGTGCCACGGCAATTGTCACCAGTGTTCCCTGCGCCAAATCATGCTGCGCCTTGGCCTCAAGCACGCGCGGGTGCTGGGAGCCATAGTGCGAACGCATTTCGGTCAGCAGGGCCGCCTTGTCCGACGCATCTTTCACATAGGTGAGATAGTTGTTGTCGGAATAGAGGTTCAGAACCCTTGCGGCCTTGGCTGCTGGCAAGCCCAGGGTTACCTCCAGTGCGTTGACATAGGCTGTCTTCTCCAGCAGCCGGGCCTGAGCATTTTCGGTCAAAACCCGCAGGGCATCATTATCGCGTACCTGCGCGGAAAACTGATCCTTGGACAGGAAACCGGTTTCCTGTTGCAGCCGGTCAATATCAATACGCGTGGCGGCAACCGAGCTGCGGTATTCCTCAATCGCGGAAACCGCACTTTGCTCGCGCATGCTGAGTTCATCATTCCGCAGCAGGGTTAGTTCGCTTTGAAAGGCTTGCAGAATAGCCTCGGCCCGCAGCTGTGCCTCTTGCGCGCTGGGGCCTTTCATTTGAACCCGGATCAGGCCGGTTTGATCCACTAGATCAATCACCGGCGCAGGCAATTCAGTCACCGGCATATCCAGACTAACGGCTGCGGCCAATCTGATCCGATTGGCTGTAATTAGCCGTTTGTAGGTCTGGGTAGGGCTGACGGAATCCGTGGCAAAGGCTGACGACGCATAAGACGATGCCTGACCGATGCTTTCCAAATTGACCGAAGCTGAAGCCCCGGATCCCGGCAGGATCAACGCCATTTGGGAAGTATACTTGGGCGGAGTGGTTGTCAGATAGGTGAAAATAGGCATCCAGATGCCAGCACACCACATCAGAAAAAACGTAGTGTAACGACTGCAGCGCCAGAAGAAATTACGTGGTTTGCGTGGCAAAAACTGGGCGTTTGGGTAGCCGTTGTTGACCGCCTTGCTTTGCTTCAGCGATACTTTGGTCGCTCCGCTTTTTCCGAAAATTTTGCTGGATGCAGCCAAAAACGCCATTATGTCATCTCACTGAAAAACTGTTTCAATGGATGATACTGCGCGTCAGGCGTGGCTCGGTGATCCCATTCGCATTGCGCCTGTCACAGTTGGATGCTGGCCTATCCGTTGGGATAGCCTAAACTCAAAATATTCCCGCATCCCTTGCAACAAGAGCCGCCTGTGTGCGGTTGCCAACCTCAAGTTTTCGATAGAGCGTTTTGACATGCAGTTTGATCGTCGGCTCGGATAAGTCGAGGTCTCGAGCAATTTCCTTATTGGATTTACCCTCGGTCAACCCATGTAACACTTGTCGTTCGCGTTCGGTCAATTTATCCAAAATGGGATGGCTGACCTTACCCTCTTCAGCGGTCATGAAATCCAGCGGCGCATATTTTTCACCCATGGCCATGAACTTGATTGCATTGACCAGAGATTTCGCCGGCAGTGTTTTGGGGATGAATCCAATGGCGCCCATCTCAAGTGCCTGTTCAGCAATTTCGCGACTGGCCTCGCCTGACATCAGCGCGACCCGGTGGACCCCGTTGATTTCATTAGCGACAGAAATGCCATCTAAACCATTCATACCTGGCATATTGTAGTCCAAGAGAACTAGATCATAGGTCCACTCCCCCTTTAGCAAGGCACAAGCTTCGTCAAAATCAGCTGCTGTGTGCAACTCAATTCCATCTTCGCTTTGCATAAATGCACCCAGCGCATCCCGCAGGAGTTCGTGGTCATCTGCAATAAGAATTCGCACTACAAAACCTCATCAAAATATAGCTTCTATAGCCATCACTCTAAGAGCAAATGGTAGGGGTTAGGTATAAATTTAGGTCAGATTTCTATCCAAATGGATAATCCTCCCCTGCAGGCGGGTAAATTCACAGCCGGTCGCGCCGTTTGGGCACTTTCGTCTCACCTTTAATCCTGATGCCCTGAACTGCCAACCCCATTGATGGTGCACAGTTATTCGTGAAGCAAGCCACGAGGAGCCACGCCATGCAGCATCGATCCAACGTTGAAAAGTTTTTCGCCCAGGGAGCCAAACCTGTATTTCCTAAGTTGGATCAATGCTCTGTCGTGAATGTTGATCTGGTCGATGCGACAGCTGAAGCAGTTATCAACACTTTGCTCCAGCCAGGACGGAACCGGGTCTTTTTCTACAACGCCCATTGCGCGAACCTGAGAGCCACGGATGCAGACTATGCGCAGGCACTGACGCGCGCAGATTTGATACTACCCGATGGCATCGGTATAGAGCTGGCCGCCCGGATGCGCGGCGATGCGCTGACGTCCAACTTAAATGGCACTGACCTGCTGCCCTCCCTTCTGGCGTCAGCCGCAAAACAAAACAAAAGTGTTTTCTTGCTCGGCGGGCGACCCGGCACGGCGCAAAAGGCTGCTACTCACCTTCAGTCCCTCATTCCTGGGCTTCACATTGCCGGTACTCGCGATGGATATGGTGGCGCTGAAGACGCAGAAGATGCGATCTCTGTCATCAATGCTTCAAGGGCCGACATCTTGCTGGTCGCCATGGGGGTCCCAATGCAAGAGTTGTGGTTGGACCGCCATGGGCACAAGCTTGATGCGGATCTCATGATGGCGGTTGGCGGGCTGTTTGATTTTTGGGCGGGGAATGTAAAACGCGCGCCACTATGGTTGCGGCAACTCAAAAGTGAATGGGTCTGGCGGCTTGCAATGGAGCCACGCCGACTGGCACAGCGCTACCTGCTTGGAAATTTCGCCTTCATGTGGCGTGCAGCCCGACATGCAATGCGCTCCAGTTCCCAATACGCTATCCACAAACGGATATTGGACATCGTGCTCAGCCTAGGGGCACTGATTGCTCTGTCACCGCTCCTTTTGCTGATCTGTGCTGCCATCAGGTTAGAAAGCCCCGGTGCAGTGATTTTCCGCCAAAAACGCGTTGGTCGAAATGGCAAGCCCTTCACCCTGTACAAATTCCGCTCTATGCATGTTGACGCCGGTGCGAGACGCCAAGAGTTGCTAGCGACCTCGGATCGCGGAGGCATCTGTTTCAAAGCGCGTAATGATCCGCGGGTGACACGGGTTGGCCGGTTCCTGCGCCGGTTCTCGTTGGACGAGTTGCCGCAAATTGTGAATATCCTGTCTGGTAAGATGTCAATCGTCGGCCCCCGCCCTGCGCTGCCCGAAGAAGTTGCCGCGTATTCCCGACGCGCGCATCGCCGCCTTAGCGTCAAACCCGGACTGACCGGCATTTGGCAAGTCTCTGGTCGCGCGGACATCGATTTCGACCGCATGGTGGATATGGACATCGCCTATGCCCGCTCCCGCTCAATCCTGTTGGATCTGATGCTGATCGCGGTGACGTTTCAGGCGGTTTTCAAAGGTCGCGGAGCTTACTGAACCCTCCCCGGTCGCGGGGTTCGCCCTGCGGCCAACTTTTCCCGAACAGCCATCACTGCCCCTATCCGATCGGATAGGTCCTAATACTTGAGGGAGGCAGAAAGATCTGCAGGCAATGTGCAAAACTCAAGATGAAAACACAAAGGTGCATCATGAAAACCAACGGAATATTCTCTTTCGCCCGCGCGATGTTTTTTGCTGCAATAGTCGCAACACAGGGTTCGGCAGGAACGACGGATGCCACCGAGCCCTCAGTGCTGGAAGTAACCGGCGGCCAACTTCTTGATCAACCTGTCTCGCTGGGTGTTCAGGACCTTCGAGATATTGCCGTCCGGAACATCGTCACATCAACTATCTGGACCGAAGGGGTACATGAGTTTTCTGGTGTGCCACTTTACGAGCTTCTGCAACATCTAGACGTAACAGGAAGCACAATCGAAGCTATCGCACTTAACGATTACTCTGTATTCATCCCAATAAGTGATGCGCGGGAAGGCGGGCCGATAGTGGCCTTTGCTATCGACGGGCAACCGATCCCAAGACGCGAAAAAGGCCCACTGTGGATCATATACCCCTTCGATCAGTCGCCTGAGTTCCGAACAGAAACAGTCTATTCCCGCAGCATTTGGCAGCTCAATCGATTAAACATTATTGAATGATGCTATAGTAGGATCACTACATCGGTTAGAAAGTATCGCAATTTGCCACGTTATCCTAGGTTATTTCTCTTCCTCAAGAATTGGTTTTTCCTACCCCTGGTTGTCCTGTGCCTGCCGCTTTTGGTCTTGCTGGGCCAAGAGGTTTACCGGGATCTGAAATTGCTGCGGTCAGCCGATACCGACTCAGTTCAATGGACATTGTCGCAGGTCGAGATCGAGTATCTCGACTTTTTGCTGACGCTAGAAAGAAACAGTGATCCACAAAGAGCTGACCTCTCTGTTGTTCGAAAGGATTTTGACATTCTTTACAGCCGCTTGGGGATACTTTCCAACGGAAAACTATTTGCCTCTGTACGTGAAATTGACAGTTTTTTGAACTCAGTTGATAAATTACAACTCTTTCTGGATCAGACCATTGCTTTTATAGATGGGCCAGACGACACACTGCGCTTAGCTATCCCAAGTCTGTTACAACAAACTGCTACGTTGCGCCCAGAAGTGCGAAGCCTGTTTATTTTGGGGCTTGCGCGATTTGCCCGTGATTCCGACATGCAGCGGTCACAGGTATTTTCAACCCTGACACAGCTAGCGATTGTTTCACTCACAATATTGGTCGGACTGGGGGTGCTATTTATTTATTCTTTAATGGCCAACGCTCAAATCCAGGCCCGAGGGCGTGCATTGACCCGCGCCAACGCACGGATGCGGACGATCCTTTCTACCACACAAGAGGCCGTAATTGTTGCCGACACCATGGGAAATGTAGTGGATTTGAACACTGCAGCAGAATCTACATTCGGCTACTCATTAGCTGAGGCCAAGGGCCAGAGTATCGGTGATTTGATAGTCCCTGCTGAGCAACAACAAGCGCACCGAATGGGATTTGAACGCATGGTACGCACCGGGAAAAGCCAGCTAATAGGAACAGGCCGTGTTCGACTTGACGCCCGCAATGCCGATGGAAAGCGCTTTCCTGTCGACCTTGCCATGCAGTCAGCCCAAACTGAAGATGGCGATGTGATTATTGGTTTTCTCAGGGATATCTCTCAACAGTTAAATACCGAGGCAGAACTGCGCAAGGCACGAGATCAAGCGTTGGCCGGTGAAAAAGCCAAGGCGAATTTCCTAGCAGTAATGAGCCATGAAATTCGTACCCCCCTAAATGGCCTGCTGGGCAACCTGACTTTAATCAGCAAAACTCAGTTAGATGCGGATCAAACGACGTTCACACGTAACATGGAGGTATCTGGGCGGCAATTGATGCATCACGTTAATTCAATTTTGGATATTGCCAAGTTCGAGTCCGGTAAAACATCGGTGACTCAATCGGTCTTTCATCTTGGACGTTTTCTGCAGGAAATTATCGACAGCCAAAGCGGTCACGCGGGGCACAACCAAACCACCATCGAATGGGAATGGCTCGGGTCTAGTATGGCTTGGGTCAAGGCTGACCAAACCATACTAGAACAGATCCTGTTGAATCTTGTGGGCAATGCGATCAAGTTCACCCATGCCGGTCGCATCAGTATTGAAGTAGAGCAGCTGACCCCACATGACGGCGACTGCAATGTGGAATTGCGGATCATCGACAGCGGCATTGGCATCTCCGAAGCGGATCAAGCCAGAATTTTCGAAGACTTCGAGACCTGCGATTCAACCTATACCCGCGACAGCAGTGGAACCGGGCTGGGTCTGGGCATTGCCAGACGCATGGTTCAACTGCTTGGTGGCAAGATAGGTGTCGAAAGCACACCGGGCGAAGGCAGCGTTTTCTGGCTGCGCCTGCCTTTCCTGTCGGTTGCAGAACCCGCCAGCGTCGGAGGCGAGGAAAAGGTCAAAGCCTCTGACCGCTCGCTTTCGATCTTGATTGCCGAGGACATCGAAACCAACGCCTTTGTTGCGCGCCGACTGTTAGAGCGGGACGGCCACACAGTGACGATTGTCACCGATGGATTATCTGCTGTCGCAAGGGCCAAACTCGAACTGTTTGACGTGATATTGATGGATATCAGCATGCCCGGCATGGATGGCCTTCAGGCCACGCAGGAAATACGAAATGCGCCATCGCCCTTCTGTGACATCCCAATACTGGCATTCTCGGCAAATGTGCTGCCCGAACAGACCGACCATTTCCGCGCCAGTGGTATGAACGGGTTTATTGGCAAGCCATTGCAATTGCCGGAGCTGCGTCGGGCGCTGCAGGCGGTGCTTAAGAAATCCCTTTCAATCAACTCGGCTCCACCGGAAAACCCACAGCCTAATTCAGTGGACGAGAACGCAACGATGGCTCAGGATCTGCTGGACCAGAGCGAATATGACACCTTTCTGGGCCGCTTTCTGGCCGAAGGCGATGCGTTGTTGGCCGAACTGGCGCAGGAGCCGTTGGAAACGCTGGGGTTGGAGACCATTGCTTCAAAGTGCCACCAGATACGCAGCACCGCCAGCCTGTTTGGCGCCACAGATTTTGCCATCAGCCTCGGACATATTGAGACCGCCGCCAAACAGGAAGACGCGGTGGTCAGCTTGATCGAGATTGCCAAGCTATCTGATGTGTGGGCTGCAACATGCAAAACGCTGGATCCAAACCGCACGTCAGCGCCTGTTGCCGAGTAAGCCTACTCGTTCAGCAACAGGCCCACGCCGATCAACCCCAGCACGCGTGCAACCTCGGCGACATTGGTCAAGGTGCTGTCATAACAGGCGACCGCATCACCTGGCAGGATATAGGGATCATAGTCATCCCGATCCGCCCGGCGCAACATGTCCTCGATATCGCGTTCGATAGCGATCGACACTTCTGTCATCGGGTTACGCGACAACAGTAACCCCGACCGGTGGGCGCTGCTGGCGCGCGCACCGCCAACGCAATTCAAATCCACAATGGCCTGCAAATAGCGAGTGCCATAGGGCATTTCGCGCACGTTGCGGCCAATGGCCGAAATGGCATTGCCGGTTGCCGGTTGGGTCAGGTTCGACATAAACACACTCACCCCCGGAGGGCTGACGGGGCTGGGGCGCATCAGATCGTCCTGAAAACACTGGCGGGATGGCACAAAAACCTGATCACCCGTCAGCAACATGACATCCACCATGTTGTGACCTTGAAAGACGCCACGTAGATCCAGCGTGTACAGTCGGCCATTGCGCCGTAGTTCCACCGCAGATAGATCGGCGTCTGGACGAACCCCGCCGGTTGCGCGCAGGGCTGCCGACAAGTTTCGGGCCTCGGTTGACGCGCCCAGCGCCTCTTGTCGGCCGACATCGCGCTGATCGCCAGCAACGCCACCCAGTTCGACCTGATGCGGTTCAAACACAGCGCCGGATACCCCAACCAGGGCCGAAGCAACATCCATGATCCGGACCGAAACCAAAGGGGCCGTATCATACAGCTGTTTTTCTACGAGTATGGTGTTGAGATCCCGTTCAACATCAGCGGTACTGCGACCCTGTGCCCGGATCGACGGCAAGTAAGGTATTTTCAGCGTGCCATCGCGCGAGACCACGTAGTTGCCGCCAAGATCTTCATCGTTGCCAATTCGGACCTCGACCAGATCATTACGAGACAGTCTTTCACCCAACAGAGTATTGGCGACTCCACTGACCTTGGTGCCATAGGCTCCGCCACGATAAGGCAGGCAGATCTCGGAATTCAGACGAGCTGATTTAAGGAACCCAGCATCAGCGCGGCTGACCTCGATGTCACGGTATTGCGCTTGATAGCCGTAATCACCGGACTTGGTTTCAATATTGTCAGGGTGGCCAGTTGCTGCACAGCTGGCAAGCAGCACAACAGAAAGCGTGCTGAGACGTTTCATCCACTGTTCAACCAAAACGTGCCCTACCTCGTTATTTTTTTCACTTAATCAAACAATAGACCAAGCCTGAGTCTAGTTCGCCTTATGCAGGTGGATCGTTTTCCTATCCCAATGGGTCAATTGCGCACCAGAATTGTCCGGTTCTCTCCGTATGTGGGTCCATCTTCGACGGACGTGCGTCGTTAGGTTGGAGGAAACAACAGATGAGTTTCCGATGTCCCACGTCTCTTCAGGCACTTCCTCCCTCCTAGCAAATTTGCTGGCCTTTGGGGCATCGGAAATCTCGGCCAAGTCCACCCGGTTGTTGGTTGTTGTCGCTATTTCACGAAATTTGAGCGCAGAAAGTGTTGGTTATGCTGCCGCCGCACTGGCCATCGGTGAAGTGCTAAAGTCGCTGACCGAAAACGGCATTGGCCAACGGATCATCGCTGCGCACAAAGACAATCTTGAGGCGGTATGCCATTCGGCACACCGTTTGTTTTGGGGCTATTGCGTTGGACTGGCGCTGCTCCAGATGGCCATCGGTCTTGGGCTTTATTTGTCGGGCCAAACCACTGTTGGGGCACTGGTTGGGCTGATGGCTATCGAATATCTGTTTATGCCTGCGGGTCTGGTGCAGGTCGCACTGGCCATGCGCGAGAACCGACTGAAGCGGGTTGCGATGATTTCTGCCACGCAGGTGTCGGGGGCAAACCTAATCACCGTTGCATTGGCCTTCACCTGGGCCTCGCCAATGGTGTTGGTCCTGCCACGTATTTTAACCGCGCCGGTCTGGTTGGTGGCGGTGCGCCATCTACGCCCGTGGCAGCGTATCAGCACCGCACCGTTGGCTCCGCGGCACCCTTTCCTGACTTACGGTCTGCCCGTGACTGGCATCGAATTGGTCAAGGCACTGCGGCTACATGCGGACAAGATTGTGGTTGGTGCTTTGCTGGGCCCCAAGGTGCTGGGGATCTACTTCCTGGCCTTCAATGCAGGGCTGAGCCTGGCCACGTCTTTCTGCGCCGCGCTGGGCATCGTGTTGTTCCCGCATCTCTGCCAAGAGACTGATCAACAGGCCGCGCTGCGGCGCACCGTGAAACTATCCTTGGCCTGTATTTTGCCCTTTGTGCTGCTGCAGTCCCTGTTTGCTCCGATTTACGTACCCCTGCTATTGGGGGCAAAGTGGGCCCATATTGCCCCCACCGTTGCGGTGCTGTGTTTTGCCGCCCTGCCCCTGACCATTTGGACCGCCGTTGCGGCCAGCCTGCGGGTCAATGGTCGCCCCAAGGTCGAGTTCATCGTGACCCTGATCCTGACCATTGCGCTGGTTATCTCGGCCGTCATCGCCGCCCCCTACGGATTGGGTACCATGGCGACCGCCTATGTGTTCACCACCACCATCATACTGATCGCTGCGGCCCTGCCGCACCTGATGAAACCCTCCCCCCAGGAACTGAGAAAGGTCTAAGCCATGCCAAAATTTACAATCATCATGCCGTGTTTCAACGCCGCAAAAACATTGAGTGAATCCATCGGAGCGCTTTTGTCTCAGACGATTAGAGATTGGGAGTTGATCTGCATCGATGACGGGTCAACAGATGATACCCCCAAACTGCTAAAGGGTTGGGAGGACGCTGACCCGCGTATCAAGATGTTGCGCAACATCGGCAAGGGGCCCAGCGCCGCACGGAATATGGGGGCACATCACGCCACCGGGGAAATACTCTGCTTTTGTGATGCCGATGATTTGTGGGTGCCATCCAAATTGGAAACCCTGCACCGGGCCTTTTTGGATGACAGTACAGATGGTCTGTTCGGCCGCGTTGCCTTTTTTCGCCGACGCGGCAAGGCCGACGCACATTCAACCGTTCCCAAGGCGCCGCTGTCTGTACCTCTGCTGATGGGTGAAAATCCAGTCTGTACTACCTCCAATATCTCGCTGCGGCGCAAGGTCTTTCTGCAAAGTGGCGGTTTCGACAGCAATATGGTTCATAACGAAGACTTGGAATGGCTGATCCGGCTGGTTGGCAGCGGCGCATCCATCAATGGGCTTGATCAATTACATGTTTGGTATCGCACCAATCCACAGGGGTTGTCGTCTGATCTGGTCGCCATGTCCCGATCACGACAGCGGGTTTTAGCAACCGCACGCAGCTTTGGCTTCCAACCAGACCGGCGCGCCGAAGCAATCTATATGCGCTACCTGGCACGCCGCGCCCTTCGGTTGGGTCACTATGGGTCTTCGGCCATCTACCTAACGTTCTCAGGCCTTATGCAAAGTCCGCGCGCATTTCTGTTTCCACTGCGCCGGGGATTACTGACAGCGATCGGTTCGTTGTGTGCACCGCTGTTGCCCAAATCCCTGCGCCGTTCTCTGTTCAATCGCTAATTCCCAAAGGAGTATCTGATGCCCAGAGCAAGTATTGTCGTCCCCGCTTTTAATGCCTCTGCAACTATCGCGGAGACACTGAGTTCTCTCCAGAGCCAAACTTTTCGCGATTTTGAAGTAATCGTGGTGAACGATGGGTCCACGGATCACACAGTGGACATCATCCAACCATTCTTGAAAGATAGCCGATTTCACATTGTGAACCAACCAAACCGGGGCTTGGCAGGGGCGCGAAACACCGGAATTGCCGAAGCAACAGGCTACTACATCGGTTTTTGTGACTCGGATGATCTCTGGGTAGCAGACAAGTTGGCGCGTCACATCCTGCATCTGGATTTATCACCGGACGTCGGATTGAGCTATGCAGGCTCGATACTGATTGATGGTGAAGGCCAACCTCTGGGCCTGAAACAGTCCCCACGACTGCACGCGATAACCGCTGCTGAAGTGTTCAAAAGAAACCCAGTGGGCAACGGCTCGGTGGCTATCTTTCGCCGCGCCGCGCTAATGGACATAGCTTATACCCCGCAGAAAGATCGGCCACGGCAGTGGTTCTTTGACGAAACATTTCGCCAGTCCGAAGATATCGAATGCTGGTTGCGTCTGGCACTGACCACTGATTGGGAAATCGAAGGCATTCGTGGTCATCTGACCAAGTACCGGATTGCAGGCGGCGGTTTGTCGGCCAACACCAACAAGCAGTTGGCATCTTGGAACCGCATGGTCGAAAAACTGCGCCCGTTGTCCCCAATTTTCTTTGCCAAACACGAACCCGCGGCCCGTGCATATCAGTTACGCTATCTCGCCCGCCGCGCTGTTAGCGCAGGCGATGAACACAAAGCTAAAAAATATGCGCGTGAATTCCTCAAGGCCTCTTTTTCTCCGTTTTTTGAGGAACCACTGAAAACACTAACCACACTCGCCGCTACCGTGTGTCTCTCCTGGACCGGATATGACCCAATGCGATTTGCAGCGATATTACGGCGCGGAACCTTAAATCCGCGTCCACAGAAACAGACATAGGAGACCACAATGAGCCATGCTTCCATTCTGCACTTAACCGACGATACAACGCCAGGTGGCGTCATGAGAGTTATCGACACAATTCTTTCGTCAAAATATCTTGCCAAGACCGGCAAGCACCGCATGGCAGTTGTTGAGAACAGCAAGCTGACACTGCCCAAAGGTGGCGTTGATGTTATTGTTTCACATTTAGCGTTGAACTGGCGCAATTTTGCAGCCCGTGCTCGGCTCAGGGCAATGTACCCAGATACACCAATGATCCATGTCGAACACAGTTACACTCAGGGCTTCGTGGCGCAGAAAGTCCTGAACAAAACTCGTTTTTTTTCCATGCTGCGCAGCGCATTTTGTCTGTTCGACCGCGTGGTCGCAGTCAGCAATGCACAAAAAGACTGGCTGATCCGACGCGACCTGATCGACGAAGACAGGTTGTCAGTCATCCATTCTTCGGTCGACCTGACCGGATTTGAAACCTTACCCAAACCTGCCACCAGCCCTCGGATCTTTGGACTGGTAGGGCGTCTACACGAACAGAAAGGATTTGATATTGCGATCCGCGCCTTTCGCGAATGCAGCGGGCTAGATCTGCGACTTATGGTGTTTGGCGATGGTCCATTGCGGTCAGAACTGGAAGCGCTTGCCTTTTGTGATCCCAGGATCACCTTCCATGGCCATTGCGACGATCCGCTGGAACCCATGCGCTCCATTGATGCCTTATTGATGCCGTCTCGCTGGGAAGCTTATGGGCTGGTTGCACACGAAGCCCGTTCAGCCGGTCGCAAGGTCATTGTTGCGACGACAGACGGCCTGAAAGACCACATTCAGGCGGGCGCAACCAATGTTCATGATCATAGTATTGCTGCGTGGAAACAGGCGATAATTCAAGCAACCCAGACCCTGGACAAAAACAGTCGCAACAACCGATCAAACAGCAATATGGAAGCAACCCGGTTCGAAAGTGACTGGAAAAAATGCTTGAGCAGCCTCCAGTAAAACTTACTGAGTTCTTTGCTTAAAGCCTCGGTACAAAAAACCTCGGCCTTGCTGGTGGTGTTGCCAGACCTATTTGAACTCGCCTGAACTAAATCAACACCACTGCCCTTTGTCCCACATCGACATTACACAACTCCACTCGAACAGCGGTTCTAGATAGCTCTAAATACTCACGTTTCAAAAGACTGCACTTTGACTTAAGCGGTTGAAATCGGACATTTATATGGACGAAAATTTCAACCGGATCCGCATTCAATGCAAGCGATGCTTTACCCCTTATCGCTGTCGAAACGGCCGATGCGAATTATTACATCACTTGTTTAACCAGTCACTGGTTTCGTGATTTTCCGCATTGCCAATGATCTTCATTGCAGCGCAGCAGGATCTAAATTTGTCCGTTCTGATCACATTGCGAAACGGTATGTCATTCATACAGAAATGTACATTTCTCGCAGGAAAAGTGTTTCGATTTCCGACCCTACTTATGCCCGCTATGCGGGAGATTTCATCAGTCGATAGCCGTATAATCACCTACGATAAGTCACTCACATAACAGCTCCAAACCTAGTAACAGAATCGGGTGGTTTTTTCAACAAAAAGTTAGCTAGTTCAATTGGTTCAGGCTATACACAAGTGTAGTAATTCACCTAAAAATTAAAGGCTGAGAAAAGATGTATGGATTGCAAAACAAGGTGTGTTTGATTACTGGTGGCGCCGGATCTATTGGCTTAGCAACTGCTCAATCTTTGATTGAATATGGTGCACGGATCGCACTGGTAGACCGTGATACCGAAGCGCTGGAAAAAGCCGCAGAAAAATTGAACTGCTTGCCGGACAACCTGTTGCTTTTGACCGCCGATGTTTCGGTTGAGGCAGAAGCGGAGAAATATGTAAATGCAACAGTCGAGGCCTTTGGTAGAATTGATGTGTTGTTCAGCAATGCAGGCAACTTTGGCACCATCGCTCCAATTCAGGACTATCCGATCGAAGCCTTTGACAGTGTTTATGCAGTCCATGTTCGTGGAGCATTTTTGGCAGCCAAATATGCGGTGCCACATATGACCCGTGGCAGTAGCATTATCATCACCTCCAGTGTTGCGGGGCTGCGAGGGGATCCTGGTGTTTATGCCTACATCACAGCCAAACATGCGCAGACCGGTCTGATGCGGGTGATGGCAAAGGAACTGGCTCCTCAGGGAATTCGCGTAAATACTATCAACCCTGGCCCCGTCGACAACGGCTTTCAAAAGCGGGTCGAGGACGGATTATCCGAAGAAATCGGTCGTGATGGCACCGAATTCTTTGACGAGATCATTCCCATGGGGCGACACGGTCAGCCCGAAGAAATTGCACAATCAGTTTTATATTTGGCGTCAGATCAAAGCAGTTATACCACTGGAACTGTGTTGTTGGTAGACGGCGGTATGAATATCTAATGCGAGAATAGGCACCGTTTCTGATCCACGTGTTCGGTAACGGTGCCTATTCTCGACTGGCCTTAGGTACCATCCGTCGAGGCGCCCTTTCCCATTGTTGTCGGATTGGGATCAGTCTGCACATGATCTGCTCCGAAATAGGCGGTCTCTAATAGAACAGGATCAGCCTGCAACGCAGCGGCCGAACCGCTATAGCTTGTTTGCCCGCCACGCAGCACCATTGCCTGCTCGGCGACTCCAAGGGCAAGATCGGTAAACTGCTCGATCAGCAACACACCAACACCCCGCGCTTTTAGGCTGTTCACAACCCCCATCAAGCGTTTCACCACCAAAGGCGCCAAACCAAGCGACATTTCATCAATCAACATATACCGCGGGCGGCACATCAACGCATGCCCCAGGGCCACCATCTGCTGCTGCCCACCAGACAATGTTCCGGCGATTTGATTTTTGCGTTCTGCCAGTTCAGGGAACAATTGATAGACATCCATCAGGGTTTCCCGCGCCCCCTCGGGCAAAATCGCACCAGCAGCCCGCAGGTTTTCATCAACCGACAACTTGGTCAAAACACGGTGACCTTCAGGGACCGCTGCAACGCCAGCAGCTCTGATCACATCGGGGCCTTGCCCGGTCATCGCAACACCATCAACAATCATTGTGCCGAACGCGATTGGCAACATTCCGGCCATGGCCAGTACCAATTCGGATTTACCCGCCCCATTTGATCCCAGCACTGCGGTGACCTGACCAGGTTCCAGGGTCAGACTGACCTGCGAAACCAATGTACGAAATCCATCTTTGACGACAATATCTTTCAGTTCCAACGCCATGATCAAATATCCTCGGTACCAAGATAGGCTGCTTTGACCTTGGGATCTGACAGCACTTCAGCTGTTGGACCAAAGGCGATTTTTCTACCAAAATCCAAAACCAATGTTTCGGAACAGATGCGCGCAATCAGATCCACATCGTGATCAATTACCAGGGTCTGCGCCCCGGTTCTTGCATGGATTTCCAGGATCAAATCACCCAGACGGGCCGTCTCTTCCACCGACAGCCCCCCCGCCGGTTCGTCAAACATGATCAATTTGGGATCGCCCACTAGACATTTGGCGACATCGGTCAAACGCCGCTCAAATGAATTAAGTCTTGCTCCGGGCCTATCGGCCTGTTCAGCCATGCCCACGATTTCTAACACGCGGGCGACATCTTTGCTTTTGTGCGCAGAGGTCAGTGTCGAGTGATCCACCTGGACAAGCACATTTTCTGCAACCGTCAGGTCATCCGCAATTTCTTCTTTTTGAAAAGACCGCCGCAGACCCCAATGTGCACGTTTGTATGGGGCTAACCCCATCAAGTTTTGATTGTCTTTGACTATCTGACCGTTTTGGGCTGCTACAAACCCCGAAACCACATTCATCAGCGTGGTCTTACCCGCTCCGTTTGGGCCAATAATGCCGCTCACGGGGTTGGCGAACTGAGTCTCAACCCCGTCAAGAGCCACCACACCGCCAAAGCGCACAGTTACATTCTGAACCTCAATCATCTGCACTGCCCTCAATAACGGTAGACGGGACTAAGCCCAGTTTGTTGCTCAGCTTGTGACTTAACCCAGCGAAAAACTCCGTGATTTGACCGGCAATACCGTTTGGCGCTGTGATAACAGCATGCAGCAACCCTGCGCCAAAAATGACAAACGACAGGTCAGCGTCCACCCCCCAGTTGTTCAACAACGCTGGCAAAACCCGGAACAACGCGGCAGCAATGACAGCCCCTAACCAGAACCGGGCACCGCCGACCACAGCAAGAGCAAAAAGCATGACACTTTCGCTGGCCCTAAATGTACCACCGTCCAACAATCCCAGACTACCCGCCAACAGCGCACCAGCCCCGCCAGCCAGCAGCCCCGAAATCCCAAAAGCCCAAGCCTTGTAGAAGGTGACGTTAACGCCAGCCGCCATTGCCGCCGCCTCGGACCGCCGGATAAGTGCCCAGGCCCGCCCCGGGGCCAGTCGCCGGTGCAACTCGATGAATAAGAAAGCTAAGGTCACCATGGCTACGACATATCGTAGATAGGCCTCGGGGCTTTGTGCCAATGCGGGTCGTCGGAACCCTGCCCCCGACCCTGTCTGAACACCCCAAAACCCGGAACCACCATTGGGAAACTGAAAGGTCGAGAGAATAATCTCCAACCCACCGGCTGCCATCAAGGTGACTAGCGCAAGATACAACCCTCGTAGCCGCAGGGCTGGCAGCGCCAACACCCACCCCAGTACCATTGTTGCAAGCCCAGCGATCACCAAGTTGACCTCAAACGGCAGCGCAAACCCATGATTTAATCGCAGCATGACCCAACCGCCTACGCCCATAAGCCCAACTTGAGTCAAGCTAACCATACCCAGGCGGGCATACATGAAGGCCACCCCAGCAATTGCCAGCGTAAAGCACCCCATAGATGTAAAGACACTCAGCCAAAGGCTGCCAGCAAGAGTAGGCACAACAAAAAAAGCAAAGGCCGCAAACAGAATTCCGGCAGCGCCCGATGGCGTGATATGAAAAAGTTTTGGCAGCATTAAATCAATCCCTTCCGCCAAAGGTGAGTTGCGTACCACGCTGGGACCACAACAAGACCAAAGAGGCGATAACAAATGGGGCAATGGGGCGCGCGCCTTTCAAGACGGGTGACAGGGTCAGCAGGCTTTCGATCACTCCCATCGACAGGCCACCAACAAGCACAACCACCAGGTTGTCCAAACGGCCACAGATGGCAGCAGCAATCGAAGGTATCACCATAAAGGTGATAACCGTCGGTTCCAGCCGGATCAGATCGCCGAACATCAGCCCGGTAAAGCCAGCAATCAGCCCTGACAGACCCCAGGCAATGGTTTCGACCTTAAGAATTGGAATGCCAATCAGGGCAGAAAGATCTCGGTCATTGGCCAATGCCCGCATGTTCAAGCCAATTTTGGTCTGGCCCAAAAACAGATAAATAGCGATGACCAGCCCAATCGTAGACAAAAACACGATCATCCGGGTGGCTGTCACACGCAACCCTAAGAGCTTGATCCCAATTTTGTCAGTTGGCAGCGAAATAGAGCGAGGATCATCAATCCAGAGAAAGCTGACCAAGCCAAGGATGATCAGCGCAAAACCCAGCGTGGCCACTGCCTTAACCACCGGTTCACGCCAAGCCAGCAATGGCGCTATCATTCGGCCGTAAAACAAGGAAATGAGCAAAGCAACAAGAATGCAGGCCGCCCAAGTGAGAGGCGCCCAAACCCCCCATTGGCCGAATTGCCAGGCCGTCATCACGCCGGCGGCACCCGCCGCGCCATTGGCAAAGTTTAACACGCCCGTGGCACGGAAAAGCACCACCAACCCAATTCCACCCAGGGCATATAGTGATCCAACCGCCAGCCCAGAGACGAAAAACATCCCGATGATCTTGTTTGGCTTGCCCCAGCCCAGCCAAGTCACAACCACCACCATGAGCACGGCATAGATCAGCCAGTTGATGTATTTAGTCTTCATCACAACGGTTCTTTCCGGTCAAAAAAACACCCGCCGAACCTATCGGCGGGTGTGATACACAAATGCTTGGTGTCAGCGCAGGCCCAGCTTTTTTTCCAAAGCGATATGCGGTTCGAAATAGGCGCTGTCGAATTCATAGCAGTCGCGCACAACCTTGAAGCCGCCGCCAACCATCTGAAGCATATAGCCCGCATGGTTTGGCATGTGGAAATCGGAGTCACCGACGTAATAGGGACCACACATAAGGTCCGACGTCAGGCCTTTGATGGACTTGATCGCATCAGTCACCTTAGCACGGTCACCAACCTCTGCGGGGTCCATCGCCAGCATGGTGTCTGTGAAGAAGCGCGCCGAGAGGTAGCCCGACTGGGCAAAGGTATCGCGCGGATCATTGGGGTTGGCATAGCTATCCATCACAGCAAGCCAATTTTGCGCATCCGCGCCATTCAGATGGAAGGGGGCAAGTTCCGCATTCACCCAAACTTTGCCATCCCAATACTCACCCAAGGCTTCGGGGACCGACAGGTCATACAATGGTGTCGGCGCGATCCAGTTATACGAGTCCCGCAGGTCCTGTTCTTCAGCGGCCTTCAGCACCGCAATGGCCAGCCCCGCTGGCAGGTTCATCAGGATTGTATCCGCACCGTTGGCGATCGATTCCAACAGGGCCGAGTTCACATCCGGAGCGCCCGGGTTGAGCAGCGCCATCGAACCATCACCACCACGGGCCTTCATCAAGTCGATCGAAGGCTGACAAGACCAAGGGCCGTTGTTGGGAATATTCAAACCGATGCAGGCCACATTGGTCGCACCCAGCTCTTCTTGTGCATATTGTGTTGCGCCAAGATTCGAGGGCAGTGGACCTTGGTTGGTCGACACAATGTTAGACGATTCAAAACATTCAGAAATGGCGCAGGCCGATGCCATAACCATGACATTGGCTTTGGCATAGGTGCCTGCGTTTACAGCCATTTCCATAAACGACCCATTGCCGACCAAGGCCACAGCGCCAGCATCATCAACCAGCTTGGCAGCCGCTTGTGATGCCAATTCCGGGTTCCATTGGTCATTCTCCACCCGGTAATCGATGGGGCGACCGTTGATCCCCCCATTGGCATTAACGCATGAGAAATAGGCCGCAGCGGCATCGGTGGACGCCGAAAAATCTCCGGGAGCTGCATTGCCGTGGATACCACCGACAATGATGGGTTCACCGGTTGCTGCCTCGCCAGTATTGCTGCCGCAAGACGGTGCCGCAGCAGCCTGACCAGCCATGGCAACGCCAATGAATCCTACCGTTGCTGACAACATGATGTTCAGTTTCTTCATGATTTTCTCCCTAGATATTTTGATTGCCGGTTGTTTCGCGCTTAACACCGCCACTGCGTCCAAGCTGGCTGACGTCCCTCCACAGACATCCCCAACAGCGAATGGTTTGTTACCGATTGCTTTCCTTTCATCCCTGCTACCTAATACTGGATCAGCAATTCAGCGCCTCTTTGCCTGTGATGAACCGTGCTCCCCGCTCAGCGATCATCATCGTTGGAGCATTGGTATTACCAGAGACCAACCGGGGCATAATCGACGCATCCGCAACCCGCAGGCCTTGAACCCCGCGCACCCGTAGCTCGGTATCGACAACTGCCATTGGATCACTGTCGGGCCCCATCTTGGCGGTACCAACCGGATGAAAAACGGTCTTGGCTGTCTGGCGAATGAAATCCTTTAGCGCATCATCACTGTTTTCGATGCCCGGCTCTGGCAGGGCCCGCCGTTTGATCAATCGGGCCAACGACGGGGCCTCAAGGATCTCGATTGATTTCTTTACCCCCCGCACAAGGATTTCGAGATCGTCACTATGTGAGAAGCTACCGGCGTCAAAAAGAGCTGCGTCCTTGAAATCAGCTGATCTCAGCTTGACCGAGCCGCGAGACTTCGGGCGTAAAAAGCAAGGGCCAATGGCAATGCCGTGCTCTTCGATGGGCTCGCGATCCGCCCAACCCACCATAAAGGGTAAGACATGCAACTGCAGATCCGGCAACCCAGCGTCCGAAACATCGATAAAGCCCCCACTTTCCACCACATTTGACACCAGCATGCCGGTCCGCGTCGCCAGGTACTGCGCCATATGCAATGCACCCCGGAGCCCTTTGTCCTGACGATAGAACGAGATTGGATCTTTGGTGACGCCCTGTACTGTCGTCTCCAAGTGGTCTTGATAGTTTTCTCCGACCCCCGGCAGATCCGCGACCACCTCTATACCGTGATCCGACAGGTGCTTGGCGTCTCCGATGCCGGACAATTGCATCAACCGGGGTGTTTCAATTGCCCCAGCGCATAAAACTACTTCACCAGCCGCCCCATAGCGTGACCCATCTTCAAGCATGACCCCCACCGCTCGGGTGCCCTCAAACAGGATCCGTGCAACCCGCACCTCAGTTATGATTTTCAGGTTTTTACGCTTTTCTGCCTTGCGCAAAAACGCCTCGGCTGCTGACCAGCGCCGCCCATTATGGGTTGTGGTTTGATAGAACCCCACACCGGTCTGGTCACTGCCGTTAAAGTCTGGATTGTAAGGGATCCCGGTTTCCTGAGCCGCCCGAATAAACGCCCTACTCAGCGGATGATGAAACCCGGTCTCGGATACATGCAATTCCCCCTCGGTGCCGTGAAACTCACCGGAATGCTCCATGTTGGTTTCAAGGTCCCGGAATACAGGCAAAACATCCGAATACCCCCAACCACGATTGCCATCCTGCGCCCAGCCATCGTAATCTTCGGCCTGCCCGCGCACATATAGCATCGCATTCACCGAAGATCCGCCGCCGATCACGTTTCCCTGCAACACAACTGATGGCCGTCCGTTCACTTCCTCAGCGGGTTCACCAACATAGGCCACGATATCCCTGCCCTTTTCGATAACTTTGAAAAAGGTGGCCGGGATCTTGATGAACGCGGCATCGTCACGGCGTCCGCTTTCAATCAGCAGCACCCGTGCTCCGGGATCTTCGGATAGTCGGCTTGCCATCACACAGCCGGACGAACCACCACCGACAACGATGTAATCAAACTTTTCCATGGGCTTACCTCAACTAAAGACAACCTGAATGTTGGTGTATTCCGCCAGACCTTCTTCGCCGAATTCGACACCAAGACCGGAGGACTTCACGCCGCCAAAGGGTGCATTTGGCTGGATCGCACCATGTTTGTTGATCCAGACCGATCCGCATTGAAGCTGGCGCGCAACGGTGCGGGCTTTTTCAACGTCATTAGACCAGACCGACCCGCCCAAACCGTTTTCGCTTTTGTTTGCAGCGACAATGACTTCATCAATGTCGGTATATTTGATGATCGGAAGCGCCGGGCCAAACTGCTCTTCATCGACCAGAGCATCCCCATTGGAAAGATCAGCAATGATTGTAGGAGGGAAAAACAGCCCTTCACCGGGGGCTCCCCCCAACAGGATACGGCCCTTGGTTTTGGCATCAGCGACAAGTCGTACCACCTTGTCAAATTGCATTTGGTTGCCGATCGGACCCAAGACCGCATTTTCATCCTGGCCATCACCAACCTGGATATTGCGAGCGTAGTTGACCAATGCACTACAGACGGCCTCATAAACATCTTCATGAACATACAGCCGCTTCATTGCCGCACAGGTTTGCCCATTGTTGATGAAACTACCCCAGAACAACCCCTCGGCAATCGCCTCTGGATCTACGTCCGGCAGCACAATGCCTGCATCGTTGCCACCCATCTCTAGGGTCAGGCGCTTCATTGTCTCCGCCGAGGAGGTCATCACCTTTTTTCCTGTTGCACAGGACCCGGTAAAAACCATCTTGCCGATGTCAGGATGCGCCGCCATGGCCGCGCCAATATTCTCCGAGACATCATCCGAGGTCACAACGTTTACGACCCCTGCAGGCAAAACTTCGTTCATCAGTTCTATCAGGCGAAGCGTCGACATAGGCGTATAAGGGGATGGCTTGATCAACACTGTGTTGCCCGTGCGCAGCGCTGGCAGAATATGCCAGACTGCAATCATAACCGGGAAATTCCAGGGGGTGATCGACCCGACAACCCCAATAGGATTGCGGTGCAGTTCAACGCGGCCTTCTTCGTTATCCTGCAGTACCTTTACCGGCAGTGACAGACCGCCAGTATACCCGGCCCAAGCCTGCGCTCCGCCCAGTTCAAACCTTGAGCCAAGCCCGTTCAATGGCTTGCCCTGCTCCAATGTAACCAGCTGCGCCAATTCCTCTGTATGCTCTTCGATTTTTGCCGCGACAGCCGCACATGCCGCCTGTAGCTCGTCATCCGAACGCTTTGACCAAGTCTCAAATGCGGTTTTGGCTGCTGTTACCGCACGGTTCAAATCCCCAAGACTGGCGTTGGGAACACGCCCCACCACGTCACCCGTGGATGGGTTTTCCACGTTGAAATTTGCAGCTGTAAATACTGATTGGCCGTTAATCATCATACCAAAGTCCGGCATGCTTCCCTCCCAAGAAACTTGTCTCCTTTACAAGTTAAGGATCGAATTGTGGTGAGGTCTTGGGGGCTGGCGACAAAAACCTTGGACTCTGGCGACGACCAAAGCAGCGTTCAAAAATAGTTGGCGCGAATCCAATTTATCTGCATCTTAGGCCACTATGCTTGCAAACATCGCTCACTCCAAACTGCCGGTCGAACAGTTCAACACTGAATTGCGCGACATCTGTGGGGCCTTCCAAACTCAGGCCACGGAACAACAAACTGAACACCGGGGAGCGCTTCAGGTCGAAGAACGCTTTGGTTTGGAATTTGCACATGTCGCGACAGACATACACGCGATCCGCCGTTCAAATCGGGATGTCCGGCAGGACGACGGCGAAAATTTCTTCCTGATTTTCCAGGAAGAGGGCCGCGCGTTGATGTCGCAGAATGACACAACCTGTATGCTTCAACCTGGCGACATGATCCTGATCGACAGCGCGAAACCCTCTGAGTTCACCTTCTTTGGCAAATTTCAACGCCAGCTCTCACTTCACCTCCCGCGGCAAGAGATGTCAAAGCGATTTGGTGAACTTATTCACGGCGGCAAGTTTCTCACTCAGAACGACCAAACTGCGCAAGCCCTAAGCGCGGTTGTCTCAAAGGCATTTGCGCATAATTCCAATGAAACGCAATCAAACTACCTGCGTGAGGCGCTGTTTGGTCTGATTGGGGCAATGCTGTTTGAACAGGCCAGCGATCCCAATGCCGCTGGGATTGATGCGGATGTTTCCGGTGCGCAAACCCTGAAGGGGGGATTGAATTTTATTGATCAGTGTTTCTCGAACAATGAACTCACAATTCCTCAGGTTGCCGATCACTTGGGCACTTCGATGCGCCAACTGCAGCGCAGCTTTGCGCTTATTGGCACCACGCCAACGGATTACCTGATCCAAAAACGGTTAGAACACGCCTGCCAGCTGTTGCTCGCGCGCCATTCAAAGCCCGGAACTCAGCTTGTATCCACAATTGCCTACGCCAGTGGTTTCAACGACGTTTCCTATTTCAATCGTCAGTTCAGGCGGGCCTTTGGATGTGCGCCAGGGCAATTCTAATCGGGGACATCTGACGCGGATGTCAGATCAGTGTGAAGGCGTTGTGTAACTTGTCGCTCGGTCTAGACCTGTCCCGACGGATGCGATCTGCAACGTGCCAACCAAGTTATTGGCCCCACAACCGGATTGTTTCCCGAATGACAGTTACATCCCGCCCGGGCATTTTCGTTTAGCCTGTTGCTCCCCATCGCTGCGCAACAGGCGCAGCAACGTTCAGCATATCAATCGCACGGGCTGCAATTTGGTCCACGATGGCGGCAACATTTTGAGGTTTTAAATAGAAGGCCGGCACGGGTGGCAGAATAACGGCACCCAATTCTGTTGCGGCCGTCATGTTTCGTAAATGTGCCAGTGTTAACGGGGCCTCGCGGGTCAACAAGATCAGACGTCGACGCTCCTTGAGTTGTACGCTCGCCGCGCGGGTCAACAGGTTATCGTCCAAGCCATGTCCAATGGCCGCCAGCGATCGCATCGAACAGGGGGCCACGATCATGCCTGCAACGGGAACCGAACCTGAGGCAATGCTGGCCCCGATGTCGTCGATGGCATGGCAGCGTGTGACTAAGCCTTGCAAAGTGGCAAGCGCCTGCGCGCCACATTCTGCGTCGAGGGTACGCTCTGCGGCGGCACTGGTGACCAGATCAGTTTCAACCTGCATATCTGACAGTTGCCTCGCAATCGACAGCCCCAATGCTGCGCCCGAGGCCCCCGCCACGCCAAGTACAACACGCGCCTCGCTCATCCCCCTGCCCCCGGCATCAGGCGCGCAACCAGATCAGCGGCAAAACCTGCGTCTTCCTCTGACATTCTCATAACCGTGCCCCATTCTCTGGATGTTTCACTGTCAATTTTTGTGGTGGCATCAATGCCCATCTTCCCAGCCAGACCCGGTTGCGGAGAGGCAAAATCAAGATAGTCCATCGGCGTATTATCTAGCAGCATCACATCACGCGCCGGGTCCATCCGGGTGGCCAGAGCCCAGGCAACGTCATCCCAGTTTCTGGGGTCGATATCTTCGTCAACAACCACAATCATCTTGGTATAGCTGAATTGTGGCAGCATCCCCCACAGTGCCAACATCACACGGCGCGCCTGGCCCGGATAGCGTTTGCTGATACTGACAACGGCCATGCGATAGGAGCACGCCGCTGGTGGCAACCACAGATCATGAATTTCCGGGATCTGCGCGCGGATGGTTGGCAGGGCCAGTGTATTGAACACTTCTCCGATAATCGCCGGTTCATCTGGTGGGCGCCCGGTATAGGTGGACAGGTAAACGGCGTCTTTGCGATGGGTGATCGCACTCACCTCCAGAACCGGAAAAGGCTCTGCCGGGTTGTAATATCCGGTGTGGTCGCCAAACGGTCCTTCCGGAGCAAGTTCACTAGGTGAGACCCATCCTTCCAGCACGGTTTCGGCATCAGCGGGCACCATCAGGGGAACTGTTTTTGCTGGCACCAAACGGGGGCGACTGCCATTCAACGCACCTGCAAATGTCAGCTCGGACACGGATTCGGGCAAGGGAAGTGCTGCCGAGAGCAACGTCGCAGGATCGGCACCCAAGACCACAGCAACGGGCGTCTTTTCCCCTTGCCGCGCCCAGCTTTGGTGATGCGCCGCACCGCCACGATGAGGCAACCAGCGCATGATCAACCTATTGTGGTCCAGAACCTGCGCCCGATAGACACCTGCGTTATAGGTCCCGACCTCTGCGGCCTCGGTTCCATGGGGGCGCGTCACAACCACTGGCCAGGTTATCAGTGGCCCTGCATCTTGTGGCCAGTGCGTCTGGATCGGCAGAGCCATCAGGTCTACGTCATCACCTTTTGAGACAACACTCTGCACCTGCGCAGACTTGACGATCTTAGGGCGCGTTGCCAATGCCGCCTTAAGCATCGGCCAGCGCGACAATGCATCCCGCAATCCATCTGGTGGCGTAGGTGCCCTAAGTGCCGCCAGAAAAGCCCCAAGATCGTCCAATCCGTCCAATGTCACGCCCAACCCGGCGGCAACCCGCTCGGGTGTGCCAAACAGGTTCAGCACCACGGGAACTGTCGACTTAGCCCCCCCTATCAGCAGCGGATGGTCAAACTGCAGTACCGGCCCCCGACGTTCAAGCACTGCACGATGCACGGCGGTCATTTGGTGGGTCACCGAAACCGGGTCTGGCACATGCTGAAACTGGTCAGACGTGGCGCACCAATCAAGGAAGCTACGAAGGCTGGGATATGAAGGTAAAGTTCGAATGGGACGGTTCCAGACTTAAGACTTGTAGCCCTTAGCAACAAAACCGTTTGGAAAATTGACACCCATCAATTTCCATCACCCAAAAAGCTCTTACGAAGGCTTCAGAGAAGTAAAAATCGAGACAACAGGAAACTCATGTGTCCCAATCCCAGGCCTTAATCCCGCTGTTTCCACCGGGCCTTGCGCGTGTGCTCAGGGTGATCCCCCTTGCGCCGCTGTCATTATCGCTGACGGCCTATAGCCAAAAAATCGCAAAATCCCATCCCAGCCTGTTTCGACGTCTTGGTGAGTTTGACCATGTTAAGTTTGTACTGGACCCGGTCGATCTGCCCTTTGTAATCTGTTTAGCGCCATCTGGCGGCGTGCCGCGCGTGACAGTGACGCGGGGAAAAGGAGACGGAGTCGCGCGGATTTCCGGACCTCTTGCCGCCTTGATTGGCTTGGTCCATGGGGCATATGACGGCGATGCGCTCTTTTTCTCCCGCGATCTGGTGGTTGAAGGCGATACCGGGGCAGCCCTTGCCCTACGCAACGCAATTGATGATGCCGAACTTGACCTGGCACAGGAAATTGCAGCAATCTCAGGCCCCTTTTCAGGCCCTCTGCTACACCTGACTGCATTTATCCAGCGGCACACCCAAGTTTATCTGACCCGACCAGAAGAGGCCGAAGCATGGTGATGGAAATCGTTTGCCCGGCTGGGACACCGGCGGCTTTGCGTGCAGCGGTCAAAGCCGGAGCCCACACCGTCTATTGTGGATTTAATGACGAAACCAATGCCCGAAATTTCCCAGGTCTGAACTTTGACCGGCAAGAAATGCGCGAGGGGATCGCCTTTGCCCACGCGCATGGTTCTAAGGTCCTGATTGCGATCAACACCTTCCCAAGGGCTGGCAATGAGGCCATTTGGCACCGCGCTGTAGCGGACGCTGAGTCTTGTCACGTTGATGCGGTGATCCTGGCGGATCTGGGCCTGCTGGACTATGCGGCCCGCAACCATCCTGGCCTGCGCCGCCACCTCTCGGTTCAGGCGGCGGCAGCAAACGCCGATGTCATAAACTTCTACGCCCAGACCTTTGACGTGAAACGTGTTGTCCTGCCACGGGTACTGTCAGTGCAGGAAATTGCTGCGATCAACGCAGAAACCGAGGTGGAAACCGAAGTCTTTGTTTTTGGCGGCCTGTGCGTGATGGCCGAGGGGCGCTGCTCGCTATCGTCTTATGCCACTGGGCTGTCGCCCAACATGAATGGTGTCTGCTCACCTGCAAACCACGTCGAATACCGTGAGGATAAAGGCGTACTTGATGCCCGTTTGGGCGGTTATACCATTCACCGCGTCGGCCAAAACGAGCCCGCCCCCTACCCTACCCTGTGCAAAGGGTGCTTTGGTGCCAGCAACAAAAGTGGTCATCTGTTTGAAGATCCAGTCAGCCTGAACGCTGAACAATTGATCCCGCAATTGCAAAAAGCTGGTGTCACCGCGCTCAAGATCGAAGGCCGCCAAAGATCGCGGTCTTATGTGGCACAGGTTGTGCGCAACTTCCGAGGCGCCGTCGACGCACTGGAGGCAGGACGGCCGATGCCCGAAGGCATGCTGACACGTCTTTCCGAAGGTCAGGCCATGACAACCGGCGCCTATAAAAAGACCTGGAGATAATCGGATGGAACTGAACGTTGGACCAAATCAGTTTTTCTGGTCAGCGGATCGCTGGACAAAGTTCTATAACGACCTAACCAGTACGCCGGTGAACCGGGTGGTCTTGGGCGAGCTCGTGTGTTCCAAGCGGCTGCCCTTCTATCAGGATCGGATTCCCGAAGCAGTTTCCACCCTAATTGAAGCGGGCAAAGAAGTGGCCCTGACCAGTCTTGCCCTGATCACCCTAAAACGCGAGCGCAAGCAAACGGCGGAACTGGCAGAGATGGGTGTCGAGGTTGAGATCAATGACCTGACAACCCTGCCCCATCTCCCCAAGGGGGCAAAGCTCTCAGTTGGGCCACTGGTCAATGTCTATAACGAAGGCACTCTGGCCTGGCTTGCCTCCCAAGGGGTGAAACGTATTTGCCTGCCACCGGAACTGCCCCTAGCTTCCGTTAGAACCTTAGCCTTTGCGGGGGCTGACCTAGGCGTTGCAATCGAAACTTGGGGGCATGGGCGCCTGCCCCTGGCGATTTCCGGTCGCTGCTATCATGCCCGTCTACACAAGCGAACCAAAGACAACTGCCAGTTCGCCTGCGAAGTTGACCCTGATGGTTTGGACGTGACCACCCTGGAGGGCCAACCATTTTTGGCCATGAATGGAGTGCAAACCTTGTCCGACACTTATGCCACCGCAGTTCATCAAATTGATACACTCAGAGAGGCCGGGGTGTCGGCGCTTCGCCTGTCGCCACAATCCAATGGGTTCATTGAGCTTTGTAAGCTGTACCGGCAAGTGTTGGATAAGGATATCAGCGGCGCGGCTGCCATCAAAACCCTCACCCGTCTGGATGATAATGTCCGGCTTTCCGATGGGTTCCTGACTGGCAACCGCGGAGTGGATTGGTCAGGAGACCAAGCGCAGCCTACGCTACGGGTATGATGCCCACAGCGAGCACGGACTGCGACCTTAGCCATTTCTGGGAGGCCCCGCACCGGCCGTTGTTCCTAGCCGCATTCTTTTGCGCGTTGGCTACTATAGCTTGGTGGCCTTTGGGAGTGAGCCATGGATTGCCTGCCCCGCAGTTTGAACCTGTGGTATTGTGGCACGTCCACGAATTGGTTTTCGGTTTTGTGGCCGCAGCTATGGCCGGCTATTTGCTCACCGCCCTGCCCAATTGGACAGGCCTGCCTCTGCTGCGTGGGGCACCCTTAAAGTTGTTGTTGCTGTTTTGGCTGGGGTCTAGATTGACAATCGCACTGGCCGACCATCTGCCTCTTTGGTTACTTCATATATTCAACACCGGCTATTTCCTTTGGCTTGCGGGAGTGCTCTGTCAACAGTTCCTATTGGCGAGACGTTTTCATAAGAGCTGGATATTGGTGGTTGTCTTAGCCATCGGATGTGCCGAGGCCCTGTTTTTGCATACCGCACTGGAAGGGTCTCATTCAGCCAGCCTCAATCTGGCCCATTCCGCGGTGATCGGGATCACCCTGTTGATGACAATTATCGGCTCACAGGCCATTCCCGCCTTCACCAACAACTGGTTTATGCGCTGCGGGCGCACTGAACTTTTAATCCCAGCGATGCCCGCCGCGCGCAATCTGACAATGGGGTTGATGGTGCTAGCCATTTTCGGACTGACGCTCACGCAGTTCGACCTGGCTTATGGGGCACTGATCTGCGCCGCGTTGACCCTTTTGTGGATCATGAGCGGATGGCGAACGACAACGATCTTGCGCAACCCACTTTTGGCGGCACAGCATTTGGCGTTTCTCTGGCTGCCTGTCGGCCAGATAGCCATCTCTATCTTGTGGTTCTTCCCCGAGATCTATCCACTGACGACTGCCCTTCATACCCTTACCATAGGCGCGATGTCTGGTCTGATCATGGCAATTGCAGGACGCGCGGCCGCTCATCAGTGCAATGGCGACATGCAAGCCGGCAAAGGCTTTATGCTTGGCGCCTTGATGATGTGGGTCACCACCTGTGTCCGACTGGCAGCTCCTCTTGCTCCACACAACTCACATACAATCTTGACCATCGCCGCAGTGCTCTGGTGCCTAAGTTGGGGCGTCTTTATCGCCGGGTTTCTTCCTGCAATTTGTGGACCTGTCGTTCGACCGGTGCTGAGTGGGAAAAAACATCCGGCGGCCACTCACCTACCATCACCTAGGCCGCGACAGTGATTTGAACTGGCTCAATGGCAAGCGCGATCCCCGTGGGTTGATCGCAAATGTTTGATCACCCGGCACCCTTCGGTTTCGGTAACGTGCCGTTTTTGTATGCGCTCCAATCTTCGATCTCGGGATAGAACTTTTTGCGCCAAGCCCGGACGCGCGGGTTGAACACTCGCCGCCACAGAAGCGGGATCATTGCCAGTGCTGTCATCGGCGGATAGCCAGTTGGCAACATCGGAACTTCGCTTTCGTCATAGACCTGCAACAGCGGAAAACGCCGCATTGGATGAACATGGTGGTCAGCATGACGTTGCAGATTGATCAACAGCAACCCTGAAACACGGTGTGCTGAATCCCAGGAATGATGCGGCCGTACAGGCTCATATTTTCCATCACCCAGATGTTTGCGCGTCAGCCCATAGTGTTCGACATAGTTGGTCAGCTCCAACTGCCAGATCGCAACAAAAGCCTGAAAAACAAACAGACCCACACCGGCCCAACCGCCAATACCAAATGCGATGGCTAGAAACGTTGACTGTAGCCCGAGATATTTCCAAATAGGATTGGACAGATGCCATGGTGAACGTTTGCGCCGGGCCAACATCGCCTTTTCCGCACGCCATGCCGATCCGAAGCCTGTCAGTAAGATACGCGCGTAGGCCCGGTGAAACCCCTCGTTATAGCGGGCTGTCACAGTGTCACGCGGTGTGCCAACATAAGGATGATGGACCAACAGGTGTTCGGTTCGGAAATGCCCATACAGCACCAGCGCCATCAACAGGTCCCCCAACCCGCGCTCGACCCGGTTGGATTTGTGGAACAGCTCATGTGCATAGACTATGCCAACGGTGCCAGTGGTGACGCCAATACCAAACATGATGCCCAGCGTTTCCAATGTTGAATACTGGCCGACGCGCGTAAGGTAATAGAGCGTTCCAAATACCAAGGCGAATTGTACTGGAAACCAAATGCAGGTGAGCAAACGAAACCAAAACAATTCGGCGTCCGGGGTCTCTGGGTCCGGGTTGCGCAGGTCCTTACCCACCACGGCGTCCAGCAAAGGCATCAGCACCCAGCCGTAGATTGGGATCAGAAGGATGGTCCACCCCCCAAACAGAACCGCCAGAACCACCAGTGGAACAAAGGTGAGTGTCATCCAATAGGGCCAGGCGTTTAGCCGTCCCTTGCTATCAGTAGTGGACAGTGTCATGTGCCGCTCTCCTTGTTGATCTTTTCCGCCCGTCGGGTCAGGCGCAACCGAATACCATTGGCCGAACGCACGGTAAGCTGAGCGGCAGGTATTGGCGTATCCCCCTCGACCAGCTCAAACCGATAGGCCCGCACCAGCATCGACAGAAGCAACACACCTTCCGCCATCGCAAAGGCCGAACCGGGGCAAACCCTAGGGCCTGCTGAAAACGGGATGTAGGCCGACCGCATGCATTCCTTGCCGTTAGGGGTATCAAACCTGCCCGGATCAAATTCATCAGGTCGATCCCACAACCGTTCATGACGATGCAAATGCCATGGGCTAAGAATAACCTGAGAGCCGCGCTTGACTTCACGGCCGCGAAACTGTTCCGGACAGGCCGCCTCGCGGACATACATCGGCACTGGGGGGTACAGACGCATTGCTTCGCGAAAGACAGAACGAGAATGGCGGAGTTTGGACAGCGTTGAGAAATAAATTTTCTCGGGCTCCATCGTCTCAAGTGCCTCCGCCGCCAGTTTATTCTGCCACTCAGGATAGCGCGCTATCAGATACAGCGCCCAGGCCAGTGCAGCAGCCGAGGTTTCGTGCCCGGCAAGAAAGAAAATCGCGACTTGGTCAATCATCTCTTCGGTTTCAAACACCTTGCCGGTTACGGGATCTGGGGTGATCATGATCTTGGTTGCCAAGTCATCTGGGGCGGTGCCATCGGCAATAGCGCAGGCGCGCTGCTGGGTCAGTTGTCCAATCAGCGCACGGATTCTACGGGCCGTTTCCTTGGTTTGGCGTGAATGGAAACGAGGAAACCACTGCGGCAGCGGTAGTATGGCTGCAACATTAGCAACCGGTTGTGCCGCCTGATGCTGGCGAAAGGCCTCAAACGCTGCGTTTGCAATTTCATGTTCAATGGGCACCGAAAACAAGGTGCGAAAGATCACATCCATTGCGAGGTGACTGGTCTGAGCCTCAATTTCCACCGGGGAACCATCCGCCATGGGCTTCAGCCGTTGAACGGCCGCAACGCCGCTGTCCCACATAGACGGGAACACCTTGCGAATTCGACCTCCTTCAAATGCCGGATCTATGATCCGACGCTGACGTGCCCAAGTCTCACCATTCGAGATGAAAACCGACTCCCCCAACAGCGGCTTCAGACCAACCCGGATGCGTTCGGATTTTGGAAAATCTTGCGCTCGTTGCTTCAGAACAAGATCGACCAATGCCGGATCATTGCACAAGTATGATCGAAGGAACGGCGTTCGCATTTCAGCCATCCAGGCGCGATACAAATGCGCAGGCTGGGCCGACAGAATGTCCTTTTTGAATTGCCGGAAATAGGTCCAGAGAGAGACCCGCCCCTGTCGTGACGCAGGCTTAGGCGGTGCATCTGGCAGTCTGATCAGGTCATGGTCCAGCAATTCGGTTTCCCCGATTGTGAAAATGGTCAAAGTTGGACGATTTTCTCTTGGCCTCTGGGTTTTGTAATTGACGATCATCAAAATCTTGGCTCGATGGCTGGTTTTCTTATCTAAATCAGGCCGAACCGCAGGTGTTATTGACCAGCATCAAACACAGGTCAGGCAGTTATGCCTATTCAGCTGTATGATATCTGATCCGAGGAGCGGAATGCCGGACCAATCGAATAGTTCACACCCTTGCGGAAACTGCGCATTTTACAGGGACAGCATATGGCAGCCTGTGTCATCCAGTTGCGTATCCGTTCTGTCGCGAGGATTTTCGCGCAGGGATCTTATAGCGGGACAATCCCTGTATTATCAGGATGACGACAACCGTGGTGTGTTCTGCGTCTCCAAAGGTCTAATTGCGCTACGCACCCAACACCATGACGGAACATCAACGTTGATGCGGCTGGCGTATCCGGGGGAAATCATTGGGTTTCGGTCTTTTCTCGAATCTCGCCCACACCGTACCGAAGCACGCGCGCTTGTCGGCTCTCGCGTTTGCACCGTAGCCCAACGTGATGCACGACATGTCGTGCAGGGCAATCCATCAGTACTGACCCGTTTAGCGTCACGCTGTATAAAGGAAATTGACCGCAATCACGAACGGATTATCGCCGCAGCAACAACGTCAAACAAGCAACGGTTATCAGATATACTGCTTAGGTTGATGGAGACGCATGGTGAGCGAACCGGGCAGTTTCTGCATATGCAACTACCACTGTCGCGCTCAGACCTTGCCGACCTGATTGGAGTGCAAACCGAAACCGTGTCACGCCTGTTCACGCGCATTCAGGCCGACGGGATTTTTCGCGTGTCTGGTCGTGAAGTTCAAATGCTTTCTGTCCCGTCGAACAAGAAATCTGCCAACATGTAAGCCGTTGACCTCGGGCGTTTGGTTGCTCACTGGAGGAGTTTATGGTCGGCATCGGAAATTCACACCCTCAATCCCAACAATCAATCTTCATTGAAGTCGTTCTGTTTACCTAACTGCACTTCGGTATTTCGAAGGGACGCGAGCCAAATCTATTTCCGCTAGCCTGATTAGTGTCGAACCTCTCTGTAAGTATTTGAAAGAAAAATGTTTCGTCATATTGAAGCGCAACAATTCTCCCCTTTCTCCTCAAGAATATTCCCCCTGACACCTCTGCAATTCCAGCTCAACAGGTAGACCAAATCGACGCGGCATACAAAAAGTCATCGCAAAATGAGTTGACTCAAACGTGTGATTTCTATTAGTTCGGTAGGTAGACGAACTAATAGGGGCCCACTGTGCTTGATCAATCCAACCTATCGCGACGCATGACACTCAGCTCGGTTGTTCAGGCCATCACATCCTATGGCCCCATATCGCGCGCAAGCGTCGCCAAGATGACGGGCCTATCCAAACAAACAGTTTCGGAGATTGTGTCCTCGCTTGAAAAAGATGGTTGGGTACAAACCGTTGGGCGTACCGAAGGAAATGTCGGTCGCCGCGCAGTGGTGTATGAAATTGTGCCCGAGGCCGCGCTGGTTGCCAGTGTCGATCTGGGTGGAACCAAAGTACGCACCGCCCTATGTGACCTAACTGGAAAAGTTGTTGCTGAAATGGTTGAGCCCACCACTCAAAGCGGTGGTGAAGCTGTCGTTGATCAAATCGGGCGTCTTATTCTTGAAACCGCCACATCTCATAATATCGAACAAGAAAAAATTCGGGTTGCAGTTGTTGGAGTACCCGGTGTCCCCGAGGCTGAAACAGGCCATGTAAAAATGGCCCCCAATATCAAGGGCGTCGATGCGGTCAATTTCCCCGAACTGTTGAATGAGCGGCTTGGCATTGAGGTCCTTGTCGAGAACGATGTGAATCTGGCGGCTCTGGGTGAACACTGGATGACCCATCAGGGCGACAAAGATGATCTGGTCTATCTATCAATTGGCACAGGAATTGGTGCTGGTGTTGTCATCGGCGGCAAATTGGTACGCGGCGCTTCTGGCGCAGCAGGCGAGGTCGGATTTTTGCCTTTTGGAGCTGATCCGTTTGAGGAAGACAGCAAAACAACAGGTGCTCTGGAACGGGTTTCAGCAACGCAGGCGATCACCAGCCATTATTTCCAACTAACCGGCACCAACAAAAACGTCCCTGCTGTATTTGACGCGGCCCTCGCCGGTGATGCCCACGCTAAACAGGTTCTGGAAACCGTTGCCAGCTATATCGCACGCGCTGTGGTTGCAATCGCATCGGTAATTGATCCAGCCTGTGTTATCATCGGCGGCTCCATCGGCGCACGCGAAGAGCTGGTCAGCCTGATCAAGCCAGAAATTGACCGCTGCTTCCCCCGCTCTATTCCGGTTGAACCTTCTATTCTGGGCAATCACGCCGCCCTTGCAGGCGGCACCTCCATTGCCCTGTCGCGCCTCCACATTGCCCTGTTTTCAGGCGGTCTTCCGGGGGCACAAATTGTCGTTCCACCACCCCATGTCAAAACCTACCTTGAGGACGTGACATGATCAACGAGACTATAAATTCCAAGTTACGAGCAGCCCAAGACAATCTTGCAGATGTTGAATTGCTGCAGGCAGCAATAGGCAAGCAAAGCATAACAGGCTCCGAAGCTAACTTTGTTAAGCATCTGCAAGAAGTCTTGGCGGTTACTGGGCTAGAACCTATCACTGGTGAATTCCTGCCGGGCCGCCCAAACATTTGGGGTCAGCGTAAAGGGTCCGAACCCGGACCCAACCTGATGTTTGTCGGCCATACAGATACGGTAAACGTACAGGGCTGGTCCGAAGCCTGGGCAGGTCAAACTCGCGAGAACCCGTTTGGCGCTGTCGAAATTGATGGTGAAATCTGGGGGCGCGGAGCCTGTGATCTCAAAGCTGGAATCTGCGCCTCACTGGCGGCGTTGCGTTTGTTGGATGCTGCCAACATCAAACTACGAGGGCAAGTTTCATTTGCCTTTATCGGTGACGAAGAAAGTGGTGAACCCGGACTGGGTGTCAGCGCCGGTGCCAAGGATCTTGTGCAACGGGTCAAACAGGGTGAAATCTCGACACCCGATTTTGCGATCTATGTCGAACCAACCAAGCTCAACGTCTACACCGCACAAATTGGCTTTTTCATCGCCGATATCAAAGTGACCGGAAAGTCAGCTTATTTTGGCACCCCAGAGGATGGGGTTGATGCCTTGAAAGCGAGCCACAAAATCCTGTCCGCTCTTTGGCAGCACGAAGAAGAGCTCACGTCTGGTCCAGCACATGATTTTGTCGGCCCCTCAGGAATTTTGGTGACTGACATCAAAGGCGGCGGATACATTGCCGTCCCCGGTCAGTGTTCGTTGTCGGTCATTCGTAAACTACGCCCTGGTGAAGAGCTGGACAAAGCCGTTGCCCAGTTTGAAGAGGTTGTAAATTCAGCAGACTTAAGCGACGGGATTTCAGTAGAAATGGAATACCCCGCCGGCCGGGATCATCCGTTTGGTGGCTCACCTGTTGAAATCGACCCAAACCATGACGCCGCGCGTTTGCTGGCCGAATGCGTCCAACAAGAGCACCCTAGTGGAGGCCAGATTGGTGGTGCCCCCTATTGGTCAGAGGCGCCGTTTCTGGTGAACGAAATTGGCTGCCCAACGGTCTACTGCGCACCGGGCGACATCAGTGTCGCCCACACATTCAATGAACGCGTCAATGTCGATGAATATCTGGCAGCAGTCCGTTCATTTGCCCTGTTTATGGTTGCCTACTGTGGCACCGAGACAGGCAACGAAGAATAACAAGGAGGAACTCAATGAAACATCTAACAAAAACCTGCCTGTCTGCTGCGGCCTTTGCGCTGGCCACCCTGCCAGCTTTGGCCCAAACCATGGGACCACAGGGCGAAACTGCCACCCCATCCAATGTCGTTGCCGTTGCAGACGCCGATGTCGAAGCCGTGCGAGCGGGCAATCACACTGCCGCCCTGTTGTGGCACGATCAGTCCGATTTTGTGAACGCCGTGACCGCCGGTGCCACTGCCGAATTTGAACGCCTGAACATCAAAGTGGTTGCGACCACAAGCGCCGGATTTGATGCCGCCAAACAGCGTAGTGATATTGAAACTGTTTTGGCCAAAAATCCCAGCATCATCCTGTCACTTCCTCTTGACCCTGTAACTTCGGCTGCGGCTTTCGAAGAAGCCAAATCCGAAGGCATCAAACTGGTGTTTCTGTCTAACTTGCCCTCTGGATATGAGCACCCTGCCGACTATGCGGCTATTGTGACCGATGATCTGTTCCAGATGGGCAAACAGGCGGCGGATGCACTGGCCAAATCAATGGGTGGGACCGGCACGGTAGGCTGGATCTATCACGATGCCAGCTATTATGTCACCAATCAGCGCGACAACGCGTTTAAAACAACCATTGAAAACGACTATCCAAACATCTCGATCGTTGCTGAACAGGGGATCACCGACCCTGCCCGCGCGGAAGAAATTGCCAATGCTATGTTGCTACGCAACCCAGACCTTGGCGGCATTTACGTCACCTGGGCTGGCCCAGCCGAAGGTGTACTGGCGGCCCTGCGTGCAAATGGTAACAAAACCACCAAGATCGTAACGCTGGATTTGTCCGAACCCGTTGCGCTAGACATGGTCCGTGGCGGCAACGTTGCGGCGATCATCGCAGACGAGGCTTATGAACTGGGTCGTGCAATGGCTGCTGCTGCTGTTCTGGACCTGTTGGACCAAGACGTGCCCCCATTTGTAGTGGCTCCTGCTGTCACGGTTACAGCTGACAACGTCGCCGAAGGCTGGATGCAGTCCCTGCATATCAACGCTCCGGCAAGCCTGACAACCAGCAACTAAATCAAGAAATTGCCCAGCAGAAAAAGTCACGTTCTGCTGGGCGGTTGCCCCGTTCCCTGTGGTAGATGCACTGACCATTGGACCAAACAACGTGGCGGATCTCTGGGTGAAATCCCTGCACTCCGAAGCACCCAAAAGCCTGCGCTGATTACACTCTTCTTGCCTTCTTGCGAGGGGCATGAGCGCCCCTCATTCCTGCAAACACCGACTCTGAAAGACTGACATGACCCGCGTCACCTCACGCCTGAACGGATTGGACTTCCAGCAAGCGGTTGTCTATTTCGGCTTCCTTGCCATTTTCCTGTTCTTCGCCGTCACCCTCTATGACGATGGGTTTCTGACCCAGCGAAATCTGACAAACATCGTGCTGCAAACAGCACCTGCCACGATCATGGCTATTGGACTGGTCTTTGCCCTGTCCGCAGGCGAAATCGACCTCAGTTTCGGGTCCATCGTTGCAGTTTCTGCATTGTCCTGTGCAGTCATATTACAGGATTACCCACTACCCTTCGGCGTTGCTGTAGGTCTGGGCGTTGGCATGGGTATCGGAGCCTTCAACGGTGTCCTGATTGCATATTTGAAACTGCCTTCGTTCCTGGTCACTTTAGCCACCATGGGTCTGTTTGCAGGCATCGCTCGCTCGATGACCGACCTGCGGTCCATTCCAGTAATGAACGATACATTTACGGGCATCTTTGGCTCCGGCAAATTGTTCTCAGTCCCGTCTCTGGTGATATGGACAGTGATCGGCGTTGCCGTTGGCCATCTGATCTACCGCCATACCCGATTTGGTGCCCATGTTCTGGCCACCGGAGACAATCCCCGCGCCGCACAGGTGTCAGGCATCAAAGTACCGCGCGTGCGTCTGTACGTCATGATGATCTGCGGCGGCTGTGCCGGTTTGGCCGGGTTGCTCTATGCCGGACGCCTTCAGGCCGCGAAATACACCCTGGGTGAAAGTGACCTGATGACCGTGATCGCCGCTGTAATCGTAGGTGGCACTGCCCTAAACGGAGGAAAAGGCTCAGTTATCGGCGCCCTGCTCGGCTCACTCCTGATGGGGATGCTGAACAATGGACTGATCTTGATGAACCTCAAGGTCTCCGATCAGATGATCGTCCGAGGCCTCATCATTCTCGTCGCCGTCGCTCTGTCGCTGCGCGACAGCAACCGCTAAGAAAGGAGCAGGAAATGTTTCTCGACACTCTCATACGCCGCAACCCAGCTTTTATCGAAGCTGCCATGGAGCTGCATCAACAAGGTAAGATCCCGGCCAACTCATATGTGCTTGACCTCGACACCGTTGAACGCAACGCTAAAACTTTTTCTGAGACCGCAACCAAACTGGGACTTAAAACCTTTGCCATGACCAAACAGGTCGCCCGGCATTCTGGATTTTGCCAGGCCTTGATCCGTGGCGGCATTGCGCGGTCGGTTGCCGTGGATATGGATTGTGCTGTCGCCTGCCATCGCGCGGGGTTAAAAACCGGCCACCTTGGCCACTTGGTACAAGTACCGCGCGGCGGCGTAGACTTTGCCGCCAGCCAGCTCAAACCGGACTACTGGACCGTGTTTAGCCACGACAAGGCAAAGGAAGCAGCGGCAGCTGCGGCCAAAGCCGGTCGCGTTCAGAACATTTTGGCCCGCATCCAAACGCAAGGCGATACCTTCTATCGCGGTCACGAGGGCGGATTTGCAGCCGAAGATATCTGTGAAGTCGCAGATCAGATTGATGCGCTGGAGGGCGCGCGTTTTGCTGGCATCACCACCTTTCCAGCCCTGTTGTTTGATCTGGAAAGCCGCAGCGTCAAACCAACACCCAATCTGGACACCCTGAAACGAGCGGCAGCAGCGCTGGCTGCGGCAGGTCGCACCGACATTGAAATCAACGCTCCTGGCACCAATTCGGCAGCCGTCCTGCCTGCCCTTGCTGCGGCAGGCGCCACCCAATGTGAACCCGGCAATGCGCTGCATGGCACCACACCGCTGCACGCAATGGAAGATCTACCTGAAGAGCCGGCGGTGTTGTACCTGTCCGAGGTTTCTCATCAACACGGCGGCAATGCATTTTGCTTTGGCGGAGGTCTGTATGTTGATCCGGTGTTTCCGAAATATGATGTAAAGGCGCTTGTATCCTCGCAACCAACCAGCGCCCGCAAGGATCTGGCCAGTGTAGAAATCCCCGATTATGCTGCCATCGACTATTACGGCATGATCGATGCAACTGGGGATGTGAAACCCAAAACCGGCGACACCGTTGTCTTTGGCTTTCGCGGTCAAGCCTTTGTCACCCGCGCCAATGTGGTTGGCGTTTCGGGCGTTTCCAGCGGAAACCCGCAGGTCACCACCATCGAAAATATCTTCGGACAGGCCGTTGACTGGCCAGAAAAGGCTTTGTCATGACTGCTGAACAAAACGTGTTGTCCCTGACCAATATTCACAAGGCATTTGGCGGTGTTGTCGCTATTCAAGACTTCTCTCTGAACCTGAAGGCAGGCGAAGTGGTAGCACTGGTTGGAGACAACGGCGCGGGTAAATCCACCCTGATCAAGATCGTGTCCGGGGTTTATACCCCAACATCGGGATCAATCGAGTTGGACGGCGAAGAAACATCCTTCAGCGATGCCAGTTCTGCCCGCAGCAAGGGTATCGAAGTGGTCTATCAGGACTTGGCTCTGGCAGATCAACAGCCGGTATTCATGAACATGTTTCTGGGTCGTGAGCTAACCAAACCACCGTTTGGCTTGTTGGATAAGGACCGTATGCGACGCGAGTCGCAAGAGCTGGTGGACGAGTTGGATGTGCGCATTCCCTCAGCAAGCTCGACAATCAGCCAGCTGAGTGGTGGCCAGCGGCAGGGCATCGCTATTGCCCGTGCCACCCATTGGGCCAGCAAACTGATCTTGTTAGACGAACCCACCGCTGCACTTGGCGTCGCGGAAACCGCCCGGGTCGAAGACCTAATCGAGAATCTCAAGAAAAAGAACCTCGCCATTCTGATCATCAGCCACAGCCTGGATCAGGTGTTCCGCCTTTCCGACCGGATTTGCGTGCTGCGCCGTGGTCAACAGATCGGCATTCGAGAAACCGCAAAAACCGACAAAAACGAAATAGTCTCAATGATCACCGGAGTCGCCTGATATGGATACGAAAATGATTGGCACCATAATGGCACGCGAAGTGGCTGAGATCCCCGAGGTCCTGCACCGTCAGGTCCAACAAGGACTGGACAGCTACCTTTTAGCTGGTCGGCAAGCAGCCCGAACAAACCCCCGTGGTTTTGTGACCTGCGCACGCGGGACATCCGATCATGCTGCAACTTTTTTCAAATATGTGATGGAAACCCGGACAGGACTGCCTGTGACCTCCATCGGGCCATCAATTGCCTCGGTCTACAAGACACAGTTGAAATTGCAGGATCTTATTTGCATAACAATCTCGCAATCGGGGGGCAGCCCCGACCTGGTTGCCTTACAGGCAGCAGCAAAACAGGGTGGCGCGCAAACACTTGCGTTTTTGAACGAAGCCGATAGCCCCGTTGGCGGATCTGCTGACATGGTTCTAGACGTTCTTGCCGGACCAGAAAAAGCGGTTGCCGCAACCAAGTCGTTTGTCAGCACCCTGTTTGCCATCCTTGGTTTTGCCGCTGGCTTTACCGATGACACCGAGTTAGAATCAGCCCTGCGCAGTTTTCCCGATGTCTCCAAACTCGCCTTGAACAAAGACTGGAGCAACGCCCAACTGTCACTGGCTCGCGCTGGATCCGTGTTTACGGTTGGTCGTGGACCCGGTTTGGCTGTTGCAGCTGAAGCAGCACTGAAATTGAAAGAAACCTGCCGGATTCACGCCGAGGTGTTCTCAGCCGCCGAGCTTCTTCACGGACCTGTAGTCTTAGCTGACAACCGGTTTGCGAGCCTGGTTTTTGATAGCCAAGACGAAACACAAGAGTCAATTCGGGCAGTAATCCAGACCATGACCGAGCGTGAAGCCGCAGCATTTGTGGTGACCCCTCTTGCAGACAGTCCCGACCATCTGGATGTTCCAGATGTAAATCACCCGTTGTTGCAACCACTGGTCCAGATTATTGGATTCTACAAATTCGTAGAAAAACTGGCCTGCAATCTTGGTGAAAATGCTGATGCGCCAAGTGGCTTGAACAAGGTCACCGTGACCGTCTGAATTTGGTCACTATGAATTCAGAATATAGACCGTCGCTTCAAATGTCAGGGTGCTGGGCGGTGGGCGAAACTTCGTCGCGTAACGCGCCAACACCTGCCGCGCGGCAAATGTTGCCAAGCGTCTTTCCTGATTGAGATTGGTAAGGAAGGCCCTGTACTGACGGTCATTCGAACAGAGGCGAACAGCCAGTTCTAGCGCAACCAACCAAACTTGAAGTTGCCTGTACAAATGGCATTTCAAAGTCTAGCGTCCTCCTTAAATTTGCAAAAGACAATTCGGGGTTAGAAATCATCATGCTGGGCAAGGTTGCGGTCGTTACAGGAGCAGGTGGCGGAATGGGCCGCGCGATTTCCCTCAAACTGGTGCAAGACGGGCTGACCGTGGTCGGACTGGATGTATCCGCAGAAAGGCTCGAAGAAACGTCGATGGCCATCGGTAATGGTTTTCACAGCTTGGCCGTTGACCTGACAGATGCCACCGCAGTTGCAGAGGCCTTCGCCAACATTAAGTCCCAGCACGGCGGGTTGGATGCATTGGTCAACAATGCCGGAACCTGCCTGATGTCCGATTTCCCGAATATCCCGGCGTCGGAGCTCAACAGTCAACTGGCGATAAACTTCAATTCAGCATTTTATTGTTGCCAGCAAGCGGTTCCCATAATGATGGATCGTCCAGGCGTGCGAAAAATTATCAACATTTCATCCAACGGCGCCTATAATTTTGATGTTTTTGACCCACCACATTACCGCGCCAGCAAAGCAGCAATGGACACTTTGACCAAAGATCTTGCGCGGCGGTATGCGGCTGAAAAAATCGCGGTCAATTCGATTGCTCCTGCCATGACCACCACTCCGTTGTTTGATGTATTAACGGATGAGGTCCTACAGCAGGCAATATCGGCAATGCCACACGGGCGTGCGATGGATCCGTCTGAAATTGCCAGTTGGGTTGCCTTCCTGATTTCACCTGCCGGGGATATCTCCAGCGGCAATATCATCATTCTCAACCAAGGGCGGGACGTGCGTTAGGTGTATGCTTCGGGCGACTTCTTGAGGTTTGGCCATTGCTCGGGCGAATGCCCATAGATCACAAACGCTCCAGTTTCTTTAGCCATACGCATCAAGCGATCTGCGCTTGCAATGGCTTTTGCCTCGTCCCAGGATCCGGCAAACTTCTCGTCGATTTCAGAGGGGCGCGAGATCGCGTCACTGGTCAGCAAAACCATCCCTGTTTCTGGCAGTTCCAACATCAGCGCCAACTGGCCCGGCGCATGACCCGGTGAGGTGAGAACACGAAACCCCGGGCCCACCTCAACGTCGTCTTCAATCACCAAGTACTCTTGATCTGGCCATTCAAGCGGCTGGACATCCCCCCAGTAAAGCGGTCTGGGCAAACGTCGCTCTGCACTTGAAACCAAAACTGGGGCCTGCGGAAAATCACCAAGACCGCCAACATGGTCAATATGGGTGTGTGTCAGAACATGCAGATCAATCTGATCTGGTTTTATCCCTGCCAAGGCAAGCTGTGCCGCAGGCATATTGACCATCTCACACTCCAGAACTTCGCCAAACTCATACAGCCTGTCCTGTTCAGTGGCTGCGGCTTTGTCCACGGCATATTTTTGCGGAAACCCGGTATCGACCAGAATGGTTTCACCTGCGTCTGTCTGGATCAGAAACCCGCAAATGCCGATAACTCTACCGTTTGCATGCACTTTGAACAGTCCGTAATCCAGAACATGCAACGAGATCGGTCGCCCTTTCAAATAACCTTTGGCTTGCATAACATCCCCTCATTGCTGCTCCAACCATCGCGGGTCACAGATGAAAGTCAAGATTCATACCCTGTTCCAGTATCTGCTTGATACAACCGAAACTGATCCCGAAGCCTTTATTGGTTTTTCGCTGGCCGAGTCGCCAAAACTGGGTGACTTTCTGGATGATCTTGACCCAGAAATGTCTCTCGATTGGAATCTACAGTCCTTTCGAGGCCTGCCATCCCTGCGCCAGCGTGTCATCGATCAGGCTGGTTTGGCCACGATATGTACTGCTGATGACGTGTTAGTTACCGCTGGCGCTGCCGAAGCCAATTACCTGGCGTTCATGCAACTTGTCGACGCCGGTGATGAAATTATCACAGAAACACCTGGATGGCCGCAGATAGAAGTTTTGGCCAAAGCCAGAGGAGCCACAGTCAAACTGGTCGAAAGAAATGAAGCCGCAGGTTGGGCTTTGCCGCTGGATCAACTGGAACAGTTCGTCACCGAGAAAACCCGGCTGATCTTCCTGACCAACCCAAACAACCTAACCGGCAAACTGTTGAGCCAAGAAGAGCTTCTTCGGATTACGCAGATTGCTGACAGGGTTGGCGCGTGGTTGATCGTTGACGAGGTTTATGCTGGTCTGGAATGGACAACCAACAGAGCGCCGTCGATTGCGGGGCTCTATGAGCGCGGAATTACCACAGGCAGCGTGTCCAAGGCCTTGGGGTTGCAGGGGCTACGCACCGGTTGGCTTATCTGCCGTGACAAAAACATGGTGATGGACGCGATTGTCTTGCGGGAGAACAGCAGTGAAATCATGAATGTCATGGGGGAAGTGATAGCAGAAATTGCTCTGCGCCCAGATCAGCTAAGCCAAGCTTTGGCCAAAGCGCGAGACGATAGCATGGCTACATTGGAGTATCTGGACGCATACATCAGTGCTGAGCCCAAATTATCCTGGCACCGACCCGAGGCAGGATTGATAGGTTTGGCACGGCTGGCAGAGGGAATTGATAGTGACACCTTCGCAAAACGCCTGCTGGCTGCGCCATACAAGACCTTTCTGCTTCCAGGCAGCGCCTACGGGCTTTCGAACCACATCCGACTAGGAGTTGGCGGCGGTGCTTCTGCAAAATTGGAAGTTGGGCTTACCCGAATGTCAAAACTTTTGGCGAAATGGGGCGCCTAGACCTGACATTTGATGAGTGGCGGGGAGACAGGGATTCGAACCCTGGGAACGCTCTCACGTTCAACGGTTTTCAAGACCGCCGCATTCGACCACTCTGCCACCTCCCCGGTCGAAGTGGGGTTTAGGCGCTGTTTCGAACACTGGCAAGCGAAAAACAAAAAACACTTAAAATAGCTTGATACGGGGATTTCTTGCCGAGCTCACAGGACAGACTTTTCATGATACCCAGCACGCGCTATGGTGGCGCCAATAGAGGGCCAACCGGGGCAACCGGCACGGGGCGTAACGACGTCCACAAGACAGGCAAGGAATAGATTATGAGTGACGCGAAGGTGACGAGATCCCAGGCAGCGCGCCTTACGATTGCCGTTATGAGCCTTGCACTATTGGCTGCATGTGAAGAAGGTGCCATGCCCAGCTTCCTGCAATCCAATGACAGTGCAGGTGACAGTGCCCCAGTAGCGAGCAACAGCACCAAACTTGTTGAGCGCGATGTCGAGGCACCGGATGTTTTCCAAGTCACTGAAGCCGGTCTGTGGGATGGCCGGCCTTCCCTTGGCGGTGTCTGGGTGGCACATCCAGATGCCAAAGATCCGGAACGTGTCATCATTCGTAACAGTGCCAACGGTAAGTTTGTGATTGGCGCCTTGTTTCGGCGCGAGCGCGAAATTCCCGGTCCCAGGCTTCAGGCGTCGTCAGATGCCGCTGCCGCTTTGGGAATGCTAGCCGGTGCGCCTGTTGAATTGAATGTGACTGCTTTGCGCCGTGAAACGGTTGATGAAACTCCCACAATTGAAGACGCGGCAGACGTAGAGGTCGCTACGCTTGAACCCAATTCAGATACAAGTGGCGACATCTCACAAACCCAGCTTGATCCTATCGCGGGTGCGGCAGCCGCGCTTGAGGCATCAACACCGGCAGCCCCCACGGCTCCGACATCGAGTTCCACGTTACCAGCCAAGGTGTCACCGCTTGCCAAACCCTACATTCAAATTGGAATTTTCAGCGTGGAAGCCAACGCCAAGGGCACGGCCGGGCAGATGCGGAATGCCGGAATGATCCCTACGGTTATTGAGCAAACGTCGAATGGTAAACCATTCTGGCGCGTCGTTGTTGGCCCCGCTCAAAGCAATTCCGAGCGTTCGGCACTTCTGAAAAAGGTCAAATCCGCAGGCTTTTCAGATGCCTATGCCGTCACTAACTAAGCGCTGGAGGGTACAGCTATGATCAAGATCCTGAAATCCTCGGCTAGGATGGTTGCGGTGGGCGGTTTGTTCCTCGGGCTATCCGTGCTGTCAGCGTCTGCGTTCGAGACCAAGGCCCGCGCCGCCTATGTTCTAGACCAGCGAACTGACACCGTTTTGTTGGCAAAAAACGCCGAACAGCCATTGCCACCCGCCTCGATGTCCAAGCTGATGACGCTTTACGTTGCCTTTGAAGCGATCCGTGACGGGCGCTTGACCTTGGACGAGCAGCTACCTGTTAGCGAGCATGCGATGAGTTACGGCGGGTCTACCATGTTCCTGGATACAACTGACCGGGTTCGTGTCGAAGATCTGCTGCGCGGCATCATTGTCCTGTCAGGTAATGACGCCTGCGTGGTTCTGGCCGAAGCACTTAGCCCCGACGGTACCGAGGCAGGCTTTGCCCGTTACATGACCAAGCGGGCCCAGCAGTTGGGTATGATGAATTCGACCTTTGCCAATGCCAATGGTTGGCCTGCTGCCGGACATCGGATGTCAGTGCAAGATCTGGCTATTTTGGCAGAACATCTGATCGAAGATTTCCCGGAGTACTATCCTCTGTTCTCGGAGACCGAGTTCAAGTTTGACGGCAGAGCTCCTTCGAACACCAGAAACCGTAACCCCTTGCTTAGTCTTGGCATTGGTGCAGACGGGTTAAAAACGGGTCACACTTCCGAGGCAGGCTATGGTCTGGTCGGCTCCGCAATTCAGGGTGATCGACGCGTCATATTTGTCGTATCGGGGCTAAACAGCACCGCGGCCCGCGCAGAGGAGGCCGAAGCCCTCGTTAACTGGTCGTTTCGCCAATTTGCCAGCAAAACCATCGCGAAAGCCTCTGTTCCGGTGGCTCAGGCCGAAGTCTGGAGGGGCACGGAAAAAACCGTAGGACTGGTTCCTGCGGAAGACCTGACCGTGTTACTGCCTGCTCTGTCAGGCAAACAAATCAATGCAGAAGTGGTCTATACTGGCCCTATCGAAGCACCAATCGTAAAAGGTCAAGAACTTGCCAAACTTGTATTGAAACCCGAAGATTTACCTGAAATACGCCTCCCTCTTGTCGCAGCCAAAGATGTGCCTAGTGGCGGCTTTCTGGTTCGCGTCATGAGTGCGGCAGATATTCTGGTTTCACGATTTCTAACCGGTCCCGAGGGGGCAATGTGACACTACTTCCGACGAACGGCCTGTTTCTGACATTTGAAGGTATCGACGGTTCGGGTAAATCCACCCAATGTCGTCTGCTAGCCGAAACTTTGCGCGAACAGGGCCACGAGGTTGTTCTGACCCGCGAGCCAGGTGGATCCAACGGTGCCGAAGAAATTCGCCGTTTGGTGCTTGAAGGCGACCCAGACCGCTGGTCCGCTGAGACGGAGCTTTTGTTATTCACAGCCGCCCGACGCGACCACCTGGAACGCACAATTGAACCAGCTTTGGCAGCCGGGAAAGTTGTGATTTGTGACCGCTTCGCCGACAGCACCCGGATGTATCAGGGTCTGTCGCGTGGCAATCTGAGAGCACAGGTCGACAAACTGCATAAGATGATGATTGGCCGGGAACCAGACCTGACCATCCTGATCGACATGGATCCCGAAATTGGCCTGTCTCGTGCCAAAGGCCGACAGACAGCCGAAGAGCGGTTCGAAGATTTTGGCCTCGAACTTCAGTTAAAAATGCGCGCAGGATTCTTGGCCTTGGCTCAAGAGTTTTCACCCCGGTTTCGGGTGATCGATGGCACTCAATCTCTTGACGCAGTTGCCGCCGATGTTCTGACCCAAGCTCGGGCTGCATTGTCATGAAAGGCAAAACGGTAGACGAAGACTTGCCGCGCGCCGATCAGGCTCCCGGTGCGCCACACCCGCGCGAAACCGAACAACTGTTTGGCCAGGAAGACGCCGAAACCGCTTTCTTGACGGCCTTCAATTCTGATCGCCTGCATCACGGCTGGCTCCTCACTGGCCCCCAAGGCATTGGCAAGGCCACCCTTGCCTGGCGCATCGCCCAGTTTTTGCTGGCCACGCCCCCCGCCGAGGATGGCTTGTTCGGCGCGCCGCCCCCGGTGGAAACGCTGGACATCCACCCAGACCATCCGGTCGCACACCGCATTCAGGCTTTGGCCGAACCGGGTCTCGCCGCGATCACCCGCAGCTACAACGACAAGACTAAACTGCGCAGCCAGATCGTAGTCGATGACATCCGAGCATTGAACCGCTTCTTCGGCCTTTCAGCCACCGACGGAGGCCGCCGCGTGGTGATTGTTGATGCCGCCGACGACATGAACACAAGTGCTGCCAATGCTTTGCTGAAAATGCTCGAAGAACCACCTGCGCGCACCACTCTACTGCTGATCTCGCACCAACCGTCACGTCTGCTGCCCACGATCCGTTCGCGCTGCCGCACTCTGCGCCTGTCGCCTCTTACCCCCGACGACATGCAATCAGCGCTGACACAGTCCGGTGCAGAACTCCCGAATAACCCGGATCACCTCGCGGCACTTGCAGCCGGATCCGTTGGGGCAGCCCTGCGCCTGCTAAACCTAGGAGGATTGCAAATCTATGCTGAGCTGGTGCAAATCCTCGCTTCGATGCCCCGCCTCGACCGCCCGCGCGCCATGGCATTGGCTGAAGCAGCTGCCCAACGCGGTGCGTCCGATAAGTTCGAACTGCTGCTCACTCTGATTGACGTGGCGCTGGCCCGTCTGGCACGTACCGGTGCCATCGGAGCCCCGCCAGCGCCTGAGGCAGCACCGGATGAGGCAAACATGTTAAACCGCCTGTCTCCCACTCCGCAGGCGGCCCGCGTCTGGGCTGACCTGGCAGCTGAAGTCACGGCGCGGGTCCGCCACGGTCAAGCCGTGAACCTTGACCCTGCAGCGCTTGTCCTAGATACCGTTTTCAAGATGCAAACAACAGCGTCCCGCTAGACCACCGACGGTCCGCACCGACGCATCCGCGACAGAGACAGGCATGACCCAAACCACTGACACTCCACAGATCACTGACAGCCACTGCCATCTGGATTTTCCTGATTTCGAAGGCCAACTGGACTCAGTTGTCGCCCGTGCCGCAGAGGCTGGGGTGACGCGCATGGTGACCATTTGCACCAAGCTCAGAAACGAACCCAACGTCCGTGCTATTGCCGAAGCTCATGCTCCCGTATTCTACGCTGCAGGTACACATCCGATGAGCGCCGCGTCTGAACCAATGGCCACGCTCGACGAACTTCTAGCACTTGCCAAACATCCCAAGTTTGTAGGTATTGGCGAAACCGGACTGGATTACCACTATACTGCTGACAGCGCTCAAGTTCAAAAAGACAGCCTGCGCATCCATATCGCTGCTGCGCGTGAAACCGGCCTGCCCTTGATCATCCATTCGCGTGCTGCAGATGAAGACATGACTCGCATCCTGACTGAAGAAATGAACAACGGTGCGTTTTCCTGCGTCATGCATTGCTTCTCGTCCTCACCCGAACTGGCCCGCGCCACGCTGGACCTTGGCTGCTACCTGTCGATGTCAGGCATCGCGGCCTTCCCCAAAAGCCAGGAAATCCGCGATATTTTTGCAGCGGCCCCGATTGAACGGGTTTTGGTGGAAACCGATGCTCCTTATCTGGCACCGCCGCCCCACCGTGGCAAACGCAACGAGCCGGCCTATACAGCCCACACCGCTCGCATTGGAGCTGAGGTCTTTGGCCTGAATTACGTAGATTTTGCAGCCCGCACCCAAGAAAATTTCGAGCGCCTGTTCAGCAAGGCTGCGGCCTATACGGTTCCTGCCTAATGGGTGAATTGCGCTTTACCATACTGGGCTGCGGTTCTTCCGGCGGCGTGCCGCGCTTGGGCGGTCATTGGGGTGATTGTGATCCCAACAATCCGCGCAACAATCGCCGTCGCTGCTCGATGCTGGTGGAACGCGACGGGCCTGATGGAACCACAACGGTTCTGATCGATACGACACCTGATATGCGCAGCCAATTGCTGGGTACCGGTACAGGGCGTCTGGATGCGGTTCTGTATACCCACGCCCATGCTGACCATGTGCATGGCATCGACGATCTGCGAATGGTCGTGTTCAACATGCGCCAACGGGTGCCGGTCTATGCTGACGGGGATACTCAGAACGCACTGTTGTCCCGTTTTGGCTATGCCTTTGTACAACCCGAGGGCTCGCCATACCCGCCAATCCTCGACCTGCGCAGCATCGATACAACCGTAACCATCGACGGACCGGGGGGCGAGATTGATTTCCGTCCTTTCCGTGTTAATCACGGCTCGATTGATGCACTGGGGTTTCGCATTGGTGACCTGGCTTACCTACCCGATGTTGCCGAAATATATGACGATGCGCTTGAAGAGTTGAAAGATCTCGATTGCTGGATCGTCGACGCATTGCGTCGTAAACCTCACCCAACACATTTCCACTATGACCGAACACTTGAGTGGATTGCCAAAATGGCCCCCCGTCGTGCCGTGTTGACCAATATGCATATTGATCTGGATTATGCCACTGTAGAGGCAGAGACCCCGGGCAACATCACACCTGCCTATGATGGTATGGTGATTAGGTATCCAATTTGAACTCCACAGTTTCAATTTGCCAACCCCTTTCGCACTGGAGGCTGTTGTCCTTCGTCATTTATTGCAGGCAGTAGATGTTTCAGAACCTGATTGATGTTATCCTCCCGGTTTTTTTGGTTATCGGCGCTGGCTATAGCGCCACCAGAGCTGGCTACTTCACACAGGATCACGTTGATGGGTTGATGAAGTTCACCCAGAACTTTGCTATTCCCTGCCTACTATTTCGCGCGATTGCCAATCTAGACCTGGCAGCAAGCTTTGATCTGCGCCTCTTGGCCAGCTTTTACGCGGGTGCTGCAATCTGCTTTACCATTGGAATCGCTGGGGCTCGTCTGATATTCAAGCGGGAATGGGAAGACTGCGTTGTCATTGGGTTTTGCTGCCTGTTTTCCAATTCAGTCCTGCTTGGTCTGCCAATCACCGAGCGCGCATATGGCGCTGATAATCTGACTGGCAACTTCGCCATCATCGCCTTTCACGCTCCGTTTTGCTACGGACTTGGCATCACCGTGATGGAGGTCGTGCGCAACCGAGGGTCGGGTGGCGTCAAAACCTTGTCCTCTGTGTTTTCAGCCATGTTCAAAAATGTACTCATCCTGGCGATTGGCTTGGGGTTTGTCGTTAACCTGACCGGGTTGTACATTCCAGGCGCTATTGACGAAGCTCTCTCACTTCTGATCCGCGCTGCCCTACCCGCTGCGTTGTTTGCTCTTGGTGGTGTGTTGGTGAAATATCGCCCCGAGGGTGATATGCGAACGATAGCATTTGTCTGCACGACCTCGCTGCTTGTCCACCCGTCGCTGGTCTGGATGTTTGGCTCCTCGCTGGCTGTGCCGCAGGATCTGTTCCGTTCCGGCGTTCTAAATTCTGCCATGGCACCCGGCTTCAACGCCTATATCTTTGCCAATATGTACGGACGTGCGAAACGAGTGGCTGCATCGTCCGTCTTGATTGCGACAGGGTCCTGTTTGTTTACGGTCTGGTTTTGGCTGACCTTGCTGGGATGAAGCTGAACCTTGGATGTTTGTTTTATCGCAAGGTCGCAACGGTTCCCGTTCGCTATTGTGAAGCAAACAGATCTCAGGAGCTTTCAAATGTCGACCTCTACCGCCCAGCAGATGCGCCAATGGCATGGGCCTGCGCTCCTGTCCTATGGATTTCGACCCTTCTTTCTGCTGGGCGCTTTGTGGGCTGGGCTGGCCATGGTGCTGTGGATCCTGAGCCTAACAGGAACTCTATCCCTGCCATCCGTATTCGACCCTGTCAGCTGGCACGCTCATGCCTTGCTGTTTGGCTATCTTCCCGCAATTGTTGCCGGTTTCATGCTAACAGCAGTGCCGAACTGGACAGGACGCCTACCAGTGGTGGGCTGGTCCCTTGGGGGGCTGGTGGTGCTGTGGGTGCTGGGCCGACTTGCGGTTTTGTTTTCTTCCGCGCTGCCACCTTTGTTGGTGGCACTGGTGGACCTGTCCGCAATGGTCGCATTGGCGACGGTCATGACCCGCGAGATCGTGGCTGGTAAAAACTGGCGCAACCTGATCGTACTAGCAATGCTGGCCCTGTTGGTCCTGGGTAACGCCGTATTCCATATTGAGGCCGCGCGCGGCGAATATGCGGCCAAAGGATATGGTCTGCGTATCGGACTGGCAGCTGGGGTCTTGATGATCTCAGTCATCGGTGGGCGTATCGTCCCATCGTTCACCCGCAACTGGTTGGTTAAGTCCGGTTCTGACGTCCGTCCTGCACCACCAATGCAGAAGTTCGATAAGCTGGTGTTACTGTATTCAGTTTTTGTGCTGGGGTTCTGGGTGGCACAGCCCGATAGCCTGTATGCCGGAGCAGCGTTCCTGTTGTTTGGTGTATTGCATGCCGTCCGATTGGCGCGCTGGTGTTCGCTGCAGACCCGGTCCGAGCCACTACTATGGGTGCTGCATCTTGGGTATGGCTTTATCCCCTTAGGCGCCTGGGGTCTTGGCACCGCGATCCTTTGGCCCAGCGCGATCTTGCCTGCCGCAGCCCAACATATCTGGATGGGCGGCGCGCTGCCGCTAATGACAGTGGCGGTAATGGCGCGTGCCACCCTGGGTCACTCCGGCAACGTACTAAGTGCAGGTCCGGGCACTGTGGCAGTGTTTCTAACCGTTCCAGTTTCAGTTATCGCCCGTGTTGCCGCTGGAGTTTGGCCCACTGGTGCCGAGACACTCTATCACCTTGCGGGCACAGCCTGGATACTGGGCTTCCTTGGGTTTGTAGTAATTTACGGCCCGATGTTGCTGTCCCGGCGCCCACCCAACTGACGAAGACCTCTCGTGTGAGACACTCTACCCTTGGAATTCAAGCGCAGCAGCGATAGGCAAGCAGTGACACTTATCGCTAGGCGAAGGGCCCCGCTGTGCTGCAAAAACTCGATGAAAGCTTGCTGACGCATCTGCCGCCGTTTGCGAAACTGCACCGCAGCCAGATCCGTGCAATTCTGGATCAGGCCAGCTCCAAACGGTTCGACCCCGAACTGACAGTGTTTAGCGAAGGTGAAACGGCCGAACGGTTCTATATGCTACTGGACGGCTACATCCGGGTCATCCGCATCACCCCGGATGGCGAACAGGTAATTGCCCTGCACATACCAGCTGGCCAACTCTTTGGGATTGCCCCTGCAATTGGACGAGAAAGCTACCCCGCGACTGCAGTGACCGCAGCCGAAAGCATTATTCTGTCTTGGCCCACCAGATTGTGGACTGACTTCAGTACCAACTATGATGGTTTTGCTACCGAAACCTACAAAACACTAGGTTCGCGTATCGGCGAAATGAACAATCGTATCCTAGAGATGGCCACTCAGCATGTAGAGCAACGGGTCGCTAATGCGCTGTTGCGGCTGATCAACCAAACTGGCCGCAAGACAGAAAACGGAGTTGAGATTGACTTTCCTATTACCCGACAGAATATTTCTGAAATGACTGGAACAACCCTGCACACAGTCAGTCGTTTGCTCAGTGCCTGGCAAAAGCAGGGAATTGTCGAAAGCCAACGCAAGCGGGTCATGGTGCGTCAGCCACATCAACTGGTAGAGCTGGCCCAAGGCCCTCTCTCCTCTTAACCGCCTCTGCCAATTCAGCACGAAATGCCTTTGGCTCCAGTTGGTATTCTTTGCAGGCGTCGTCAAGTGTGTGAAATGGGCGTATCTGACAGCCAACACAGAGCATCTGCTTTCTCAAGAAAACGTCGATTACCTGTGGCCAGCGATGCATTAGCTCTTCCAAGGTAAGATCCGGATTATCAAAGCAATCGATCAGACGTCCCTCCCTTTGCCAACTCCTGTTACTAGCGACAACAATAGCTCCGCAACGTTGTGCTAGAACAACCTTGGTGCATCCGACCTGCGTTAGGAGTCTTTTTAGTGAAATCTAAAAAGGAAGCCCCGTAATGGCAGAGATCCTTACAAAATCACGGGCGCGCAATATTTTTTACGGCGGATCAATATTCTTCGTCGTCATATTTGTGCTGCTGACTGTGCAAAGCCACCGATTCATCGTCAAAACCTCGACCGCAGGCATGGAATTGTCAGAAGCCGTGGTGCTGGGCAAGCATGTCTGGGAACGCAATAGCTGTATCAACTGTCACACCATTCACGGCGAGGGCGCATATTTTGCGCCAGAGGTCGGCAATGTAATGACCCGCTGGGATGTTCAGGACGAACCCGAAGAGGCCTACGAGATGCTGGACGGTTGGATGAAATCCCAACCAAGCGGTGTCGAAGGCCGCCGTCAGATGCCCTTCTTTGACCTGACAGAAGAAGAAACCCGCGGATTGGCGGAGTTCCTACGTTGGGCCGATCAAACTGACACTCAGGGCTGGCCGCCCAACGACGCCGGTTGAGGAGAGAGATAATGAAATATCAATCACAAAAAGTGGCTTACGCCTATTTCCTTTGCGCCCTAGGCTTGTTCGCCATTCAGGTTCTGGGTGGGTTGCTGGCGGGCTGGATCTATGTCGCCCCCAATTTCCTGTCTGAACTCATGCCATTCAACGTTGTGCGCATGTTGCACACCAATGCACTCGTCGTCTGGCTGTTGCTTGGCTTCTTTGGCGGGGCCTACTTCTTGCTTCCAGAAGAAAGCGAGCGAGAGATTTACTCGGTCAATCTTGCCTATCTTCAACTCGCTATTCTGGTTGTCGGCACACTTGGCGCTGTTGTCACATATGTCTTCAACCTGTTTCCGGGAAACTGGATGTTTGGGATGCAAGGCCGTGAGTTCATCGAGCAGCCTACCTGGGTCAAACTCGGTATTCTGGTCGCTGCGCTGATTTTCCTGTTCAACGTAACCATGACTGTTCTTGCAGGTCGTAAAACCGCTATCAGTAATGTCTTGCTGGTTGGTCTGTGGCTGCTCTGCTTGCTCTGGGTTTTTGCCTTCATCAATCCAAACAACTTGAGCCTGGACAAGATGTACTGGTGGTTTGTGATCCACCTGTGGGTCGAAGCAACCTGGGAACTGGTGATGGCCGCAATCCTAGCCTTCCTGTTGCTCAAACTGACCGGTGTCGATCGTGAAGTCGTTGAAAAATGGCTCTATGTCATTGTCGCAACTGCCTTGTTTTCAGGCATTCTGGGCACCGGACACCACTTTTACTGGATTGGTACACCGGGGTACTGGCAGTGGATCGGCTCGATCTTCTCGACCTTCGAAGTGATCCCCTTCTTCCTGATGATGAGCTTTGCATTTGTCATGGTCTGGAAGGGCCGTCGTAACCACCCAAACAAAGCCGCTCTGTTGTGGTCTTTGGGATCCTCCACAGTTGCTTTCTTTGGCGCTGGTGTCTGGGGCTTCCTGCACACATTGCACGGGGTGAACTTCTATAGCCACGGTACTCAAATCACAGCAGCTCACGGGCACCTTGCATTCTTTGGCGCATACGTTGCCCTAAACCTGGCCATGTTCGCTTATGCGATACCAATGCTGCGCCAGAAAGCGCCTTATAATCAAGTGCTGAACATGGCTTCATTCTGGTTGATGACCGGTGGCATGGCCTTCATGACCTTTGTCCTGACTTTTGCCGGCACCATCCAAACCCACATGCAGCGCGTACTGGGTGAAGACTTCATGTCGGTACAGGAAGGCCTGTCGCTATTCTACATCATGCGCTTTGGTTCGGGTTTGGCTGTCGCAATTGGCGCGCTACTATTCATCTATTCGATGCTGGTAGTTCGTAAACGCGAAGTCATCGCACCTGGCAACCTTGCAGCTGCGGAGGACTAAAAAATGAACGCTGTGACGCCCGAAATGAACATCCCACACTATCAGCCAACTGGCCGCGAATGTGAGCTGTTTGAAATGGCGCAGAGCAACGGTTTGCCCCTTCTTCTGAAGGGGCCGACCGGCTGCGGCAAAACACGCTTTGTTGAGCATATGGCCGCCCGAATGGGCCGTCCTTTATATACTGTTGCCTGCCATGATGATTTGTCAGCAGCAGATCTGATCGGTCGCTACCTGCTACGCGGTGGTGAAACCGAATGGGTCGACGGACCACTCACCCGGGCTGTTCGGGAAGGCGCGATTTGCTACCTGGACGAAGTGGTCGAGGCCCGCAAAGATGTCACCGTAGTCCTGCACCCGCTGACGGATACGCGACGCACCCTCATGATTGATCGCACCGGGGAAGAACTGATTGCCCCTCCTGGGTTCATGTTGGTGGCCAGCTATAACCCCGGCTATCAGAACGTACTAAAGCGGATGAAGCCCTCTACCCGCCAGCGTTTCCTTTCGCTGACCTTTGATTTTCCGGATCAGGAAACCGAAATCGCAGTGGTAACCACCGAAAGCGGGCTAGACGTTGCCCGTGTCACCCCACTGGTGCGCCTAGGTGGTCATATCCGTAAACTGTCCGGTATGGATCTCGAGGAAGGTGTCTCAACCCGCTTGCTGATTTACGCGGCTACCCTGATCGCCAAAGGCATGCCAATTGATCAAGCCCTCGAAGTGGCAATTGTCGAACCCTTGACTGACGATGCTGACGTTCAGACTGCGCTACGCGACCTGATCGCAACCATCTACGGATAATACTATGGACCTGAGCCCACTTGACCTGATGGAACCGGAAGAAACGGTTGGCAATCTCTGGCACGACTATGCCAGCGGCATTGGCGCTGCGCCGTCTTTTCCCGGTGCAGCTGTAAACTTGGCTCAAGTCCGCCCAAGCCTTGCAGTTCTGTTTCGCGCATTAGACGGCGCCCCGGGCGTCGAACTGGGGGATGCCCCAGACCTGCCTGTCACACACCGTCGCGCTGCAAGGCACAAGCTGGGCACTGGCGGGGACACTGTAGCTCAGGCCACTTTTGACGGAGAGCGGCTACGGCTGCCTCCAGTCATGGACCTCTTCCCCCAATTTGCATTGAACCGTGCAGCCTATTTCTGGCTTGCTGCACTGGCAGCAAAGACTGACATGTCGCACATATATCTGCCAGATCCCAAGATCAGCCAACAAGATTTTGACCGTGCCCAAATCCACGCAAATGTGCTGGCGGCAGCGCGCGCCTTTGCGACCTGCCCCGGTTTGCGTGAAGCCTATGCAAGTCTCTGTCGCCATACGCTTCAAATGCGCCCCAGGCTGCGGCTTCCAACTGCGGAAGCTGATATCGAACGTCTCGTGAGCAACCAGCTTTCTGGCCAGGCGGGTGATCAAGAGCTGTCGCAGGAGGCGCGAGGCTATCTCCCCTTTGCCCCCGTCCCAATTTGGCTCAGGTTTCTGCAGCCCGGCGCGGGCGACACCGCGCAGGCAGATCCGGACGAAGCCGCGCCGCCACCGCCGGCCGCAGGCGTAACGAAGCGAAAACTGGGGTTCCGTCGCGATCTGGACCAGGCCAACCGCAAAGACAGCTTTATTATTCACCGGTTTGAATCAATCCTCTCTTGGGTTGAAAGCATGAACCTAAACCGGTCTGTTGATGACGATGATGATGAGCATGCCCAAAAGGCCGCCGATGATCAGGATAACATCACCCTGACCAAAAATGATCGACGTGCCGCCACGCGGTTGCGGTTGCATTTGGATTTGTCTCCTGCAGATGCTGAGCATGAAAAACTGTCTGGTGAGTTCATCTATCCCGAGTGGAACCACCGCGCCCGTAGCTACATGGACGGCCACTGTCGGGTGCTGGAAGCAGATGCCAAGCAGGATCCCGAGGCCGAAGAATTTATTCCAAACCCACACCAAATCAAGATGGTGCGCCGTCAGTTTGAGGCCCTGCGCCCCAAGCGGATCCTGCGCCCGAGGCAAATGGATGGCACCGAACTGGATCTGGATGCCGTCATTGCTTCACGGGTTGATCTAAAGGCCACGGGCGAAACCAGCGACCGCATCTTTATCTCGTCTCGACAGATTGAGCGCGATCTGGCAGTGGCATTTCTAGTCGACACATCACGTTCAACCGAGGCCGCAGTTGGCGATACCTGCGTTAATGACGTCGCTCGCGACGCACTTGCAGCTATGGCTTCTGGAATAGATATGGCGGGTGACCGACTGGGGATATGGGGATTTTCTTCACTGCGCCGTGACCGGGTATTCCTGACGAAATGCAAGGGATTTGATGATCCTATGTCGCAAAGAATAACCGACAATATCTGTTCGCTCCGCCCCAGCCACTACACCCGTTTGGGCGCCGCTATTCGCCATACCTCGGCGATGCTGGCCAAGGAAACAGCCACAAGAAAATTGCTGATCGTTCTGACAGACGGCAAACCCAACGATCTGGACCACTATGAGGGCCAACACGGCATCGAAGACAGCCACATGGCGGTGCGCGAAGCCCGCCGCGTCGGCATTTCCCTACATGGCGTCATTATTGATGAAGATGGCCAGGACTGGTTTGCCCGCATCTTTGGCCGCGGTGGCTTCACTTTGCTACCGCACCCGCAACGGCTGGCCAACGCCCTACCCGATATCTACCGCACCCTGACACTGGAAACCTGATCATGAAACACCTCCTCGCTTTGCTGACTTTGTCGATTTCAGCTTCACCACTTTTGGCCGCTGGCTACACCCGCCCTGTGCCGCAGGCCCAATCCGCCACAGCGGAATTTTGGTTTGCCCTTGCCTCATTGGCCCTGATCGCCGCGCTATTTGCGGTGCACAAGATTATTTTTAGAAAATGACCAAATCCGGCTGGCCCACCTGGAAAATAACTCTGGCGCTCTATCCATTTGGAGTGGGCGCCTTTGCGGTGAACGTGTTTTTCGCCTCACTCATTGGCAGCTGGGTTGGCGGCCCAGTTCTGACCACGGCTTGGTCACTGTTTCTCGGCGCTCTGATCGCCCTGCCCGCGACATGGTATTTCTCCAAACATATCCGAAAATTGATGGATCATGCAGATCAGAACAATTGACCGAAGAGCTCGAGGCCAAGGCAGATTTACCCAATAGTTCTATTTAAGTCGCGACAGCAACAAAGGTGCCAGTATCACAACCAACGCGATCCGAAGAATATGGTGTAAAACAACATAAGTTAGGTCTGCGCCAGCAATGATGGCCAGTACCACCATCTCGCCCTGCCCACCCGGCAAATAGGCTAAAAATGCGTCCAGTGCAGGTGCGATCGCCAGGCCACTCACAGCCAGAATGAACACCGCACTGACAGACGCCAGCAGTACCCCATTTGCAATACCCGCCAATACCACTCTGCGTAACTCACCCAAGGTTACACCAACATATTTTGCACCAACCGCCATGCCGATGAAAAACTGGCAGGCCCAGATCATTTCAGCAGGTGGTCGTTGGGTGATGATACCAGACAGGCTCAGCCCTGCGGTCAACACCATTGGCCCAATGATTGAGGCCCCGAGGATATTGAGCCGTGCCGCAACTCCCCAACCCGCCAACCCAGCAAAAGCCATCCAAGCCAGCTGTGTCAGCGGCGTGTCACTGGCATTGCTACCCGGGCGCGCCAACAGATCCACTTGCCACAGCATATTCAGTACAAACGGTGCCACACTGACGATCAGTAAAATGCGGGTTGCATGCACCAGCGACAACACCCGCAAGTTGGCCCCGGCTAATTCTCCAAACACCATTAGATCCTGCAACCCACCGGGCATGGCGCAATAGTAGCTGGTTACTTTGTCAAACTTGAAAAGGTGCCGCATCAAGGGAAACGACAGCAATGCCACCGAGACAACAAAAACAGGCACCAACATAAGGGATCCAGCCATCTTGGGCAACGCCGAAACCACGTCAGGTGTGATCGACGATCCTGCTGCCACTCCTAAGATGGTGCGGAACGCCATTCCCAACTGTCCCATCCCCATCATCTTTACGCCCCCGAGCGCAAACAGCAGACACATCAACATCGGGCCAAGTAAAAAGGGTAAGGGAAAGTTTGCCCACAAAAATAGCATCACTCCAAACAGAGCAATAACTGCCGTGAGCAAACGCGGCTTGAGCTGAAGCGTAGAGATCATTTGGAATTTCCGGCGGTCAATACGTAATCAGAGGGGCCTGCGCCCCCCCAATTTGTTAGTGTTAATCGCCGTCAGCGATGCCCTTGGCGCGGTTTCGTGCTCTCCGAGCGCGATAGCTGGGCAAAACAATCAGGATCGCAGCTATTCCCAGAAGGCCCAACGTCATTGGCCGTTCCACGATAAACTGTATGCCATCATATATTTGCATCGAGCGCGCAAAGTTATCTTCCAACATTGAGCCAAGGATGAACCCAATCAGAAGTGGCGCCAGAGGATAGTCTGCAAACCGCAACACCGTTGCGCATATCCCAAGCCCCACCAGCAACAGCAGCTCAGTCGCGTTATTCTGACCGATATAGGCGCCCATCATGGTAAAGAACAGAATGAACGGGATCAGGTAGTTGCGAGGAACGGCCAGGACTTTGGCGATGTAAGGGATCAACGGCAGGTTCAGGACCAGCAAAACCAGGTTACCGATATACATCGAAATGATAACCGCCCAGAAGATCTCTGGCTGATCCACCATCAATCGTGGACCCGGGTTAACATTCAGCGCAATCAAGGCCCCCAACAGGATCGCAGTGGTTCCAGACCCTGGAATACCCAGTGTCAGCAGTGGCACAAACGAACCGGTACAGGCTGCATTGTTAGCAGCTTCAGGTGCAGCCAAACCTTTGACCGATCCCTTACCAAACTGATCCTGTTCTTCTTTGGGCGCAATGTTACGTTCCACAGCATAGCCAAGGAACGAAGCGATTGTCGCGCCTGCCCCAGGTAGCACACCGATCAAAAAGCCTTGAATTGACTGGCGACCAATGACAGGTGCAATCGACTTGGCTTCAGCTTTAGTGATCCGCAGATCTTTGATTTCGCCGCCGGTTTCGTTGTTGGACCGCGAAGGATCCAGTACCAAGTACAGCGCCTCAGGCAGAGCGAACATCGCCATCGCCAGGGTAATAAAGCCAAAACCAGACTGCAGGTCCATGATGCCCATGGTAAAGCGCGGCAAGTTGAACAGCGCGCCTTCGCCCACTGTGGCCATGATCAGCCCCAGAACGGTCATCAACATCGCTTTGGCCACCTGACCGGAGCCCGCGAATGCAGCAATGGCAGACAGGCCAACAACCATGAGTGCAAAGTACTCGGACGAGTGGAACAGCAGGGCCACGGTAGCCAGTGCCGGTGCAAAGATCATCAACAGGATGGCACCGATAGAACCACCACAGAAAGATGAGATCGCAGCAACGGTCAGCGCCTTGCCCGCTTTACCAGCGCGCGCCAGCGGATAGCCGTCAAACGAGGTGGCTACGGTTGAGGCTACCCCCGGTGCGTTGATCAGAATCGACGAGGTCGAACCGCCAAAAATGGCGCCGTAGTAAACACCAGCCAACAGGATCAATGCGGCAGATGGATCACCGATGGTGATCGCTACGGGGATCATGATGGAAATGATGCTCATCGGGCCCAGTCCGGGCAGCATTCCGATGAACGTACCAATCAGACAGCCGCCGATGACCATCATTAGGTTTGTCAGTGTAAAGGCCGTGGACAGCCCGATCATAATGCCTTCGAGCATATCAGCCTCCGGTTCCAAAAACATATGGCAAGGGTCGCAGATAGATCCCAAGCACTTGTTGCACTAAATACCAAACCAACCCGGTTGCCAGTAGCGTCACCGGCAGTAAGAACTGCAGTTTCCGCTCCCCCAAAACCATCGCTCCGAGGGTTAGAAACGCGACAGTGGAAATCAAGAAACCAACAGGCCGCAGCATCAGCGCATAACCTGCCATCATCGCCAGCAGCAGCAGCGCCTGGCCCAAGTTGTAGTCCATCAAACGGCGGTAATTGATATCGCCTTCTTTGGCTTCGTCATCACCTTTTCCCTGCCCCAGCAGGATAATCAGCGCACATGTGATAGCCAAAACTGAAAGTACCTTTGGAAAGGTACTGGGCCATATTGCGTTGCGTTGCATGAATGGCGGCAGACCGGCATCCATGGTGAAAAAGGCGGCGTATCCATAAGCCATGCAGATCATTAGGATGATCAATGCGATCCAGCGATCAAGCGCCATAGGATCCTCCCAAACGTGGTTTACCCTATCCAACCCATATAGGGCACCAGATCAGAGTATCGTAAAAAAGCCCGGGGCAGGACGAGCCCACCCCGAGCAAATGCTCTGACTTAACGGAAGCCAAGCTCGGACATCAGATCGCCAATGACCTTTTCCTGCTCTTCAAGAAAGCTGACAAAGTCTGGCCCACTGTTGTGGATGTTGACCCATCCGTTACGCTCACGCACAGCTTCCCACTCAGGGGTGTCATACATTTTGCTCAGAGTGTTCTGATAAACGGCCAGACGCTCGTCAGACAGGCCTGGTGCTGCAAAGAAACCGCGCCAGTTCACAAACTCGGCTTCGATGCCCTGCTCTGTCATAGTTGGCGCATCTGCATAGGCCGAAACCCGGTCACCAGAGGTCACACCGATGATTTTGACTTCACCTGCATTTGCCAGATCTACTGCTTCAGAGAAACCAGTCGACAGAGCCGCGATTTCACCTGACAACAGGGCTGCCATAGCCATTCCACCAGCGTCGTAAGGGATGTACTTGACGGCTGTTGGATCTTCACCTGCGGCCTTCATGACCATCGCTGCAACCAAGTGGTCCATGCCACCCGGAACCGAACCACCGCCGATGGCGGTTTTACGGGGATTGGCCTTATACGCAGCAATCAGATCACCCATCGAATTGATTGGGCTGTCTTTGCCAACAACAAACGCAGCATAATCGCCGATCGTGCCAGCAACCATAGTCAAGTCGCGGAAGTTGTATGGGAAGACCCCTGTCAACGACCGGATAACGATAGGTGTTGAGTTCACCATCAGTGTTCCGTGCTGGCTTTCTGCATTCTCGATCATAAAGCCGATCGCCTTGCCGCCGCCGCCGCCTGACATATTTTCATAGCTAGCAGTGCCTACGATGCCTGCTTTGGTCAGCGCTTCGCCTGTACCACGTGCAGTACCGTCCCAACCACCACCGGCACCGCCGGGGATCAGAAAGTGTAGACTGTCCAGAGTTTTTTCCTCAGCTACTGCTGGGGCACCAAGCGCTACAACAGCCGCAGCAGCCGCCATCATCGCACGTCGAGTCAGTTTCAAGTTAATCATTTTGTCCTCCCATTTGACAATTCACGGCTTAGCCGCTCATGACTAAAAGGATCACGGCAAGCTGACACAAACCTGTCACGGTAGCAGAAAGGACCATTGACCAGATGCGTTTCCTATTGGTTGAAGACAACATCAGCCTAGCCACCGCGGTTTTGGACCGGCTGCGGATGGACGGTCATGTCATCGACCACGCCGCCAATATTGCCGCAGCCGAAGACTTTTCAGCCACCGCGGACTACGACTTGATATTGTTAGATATTATGCTCCCAGATGGCGATGGTCGCGCCTTTCTTAGGTCCCATAGAAACAGGTTGATGGAAACTCCGGTTATCGTCCTCACGGCTCGGTCAGAGGTCTCGGATCGGGTTGGAATGCTGGATTTGGGAGCCGATGATTATATCACCAAACCGTTTGATTTCTCAGAGTTGGAGGCACGCTGCCGGGCAGTATTACGAAGGCATGGCGGAGACAGTTCCAACCAAAAACGATTCGGGGACCTCGTTTTCAACCCTCTTGCAGGAACATTATCGGTCGGCGACAAGACCATTACCCTGCGTAATAAAGAATTACGATTGTTGGAAATTTTCCTCAGCGGTCCAGATCGTATTTATTCCAAGCCCAAGCTGGTAGATCGCTTGTTCTCTTATGACGAAGACGTTTCGGAAAATGCCATCGAAGTCTACGTCGGCCGGTTGCGTAAGCACCTGTCAGGTTCCGGGGTCGAGATTACCACAGTGCGGGGACTCGGATACCGGATGTCGCTGGCATGAACGAACCGTTGCAAACCAGTGGATCTCTGCGCCGTCGACTAATGTTGCAACTGGTTGGCAGCGCTGCATTTTTGGCGACGCTGTTGTTTTTTGTAGTGTTGGGGTTTGCACGCGATGTTGCGCAGCAAACTCATGACAGCATCCTGCTGGCCTCAGCCACCTCGATCATGGATTCAGTTTCCGTACAAGCCGATGAAATTACCGTCGACATTCCATACGCGGCTTTGTCTATGCTGGGGAATGTCAGCAATGACAGAGTGTTTTATCGCGTCTCGACACGCGACGACGTACTGACTGGATATGAGAACCTTCCAACAACCAGCCAAAGCGTTCGATCTGGGCATTCAGCCTTTGATACACTGACTTACAAAGGTGACAGTATTCGCATGGTGACCTCGTTACGGCGCCTGTCACTGAACGGTGCGCCAGCCGACATCATTATCTCCGTCGCTCAGACTCGTGAAGGTCAAGCCGCACAGCTTGCACAGTTGTCGCGATCAGCGATGCAGCTTGGACTAGGTTTCTTTCTGGTGGCAACAATACTGGCAATCTGGGCCGCGCAATCCAGTATTAGACCGCTGAAACAACTCACCGAGGCTGTCTCACGACGTGGTCCCAAGGACCTGCGGCCAGTTCAGCGGCCTGTCCCTAGCGAAATGATCCCGCTAGTCTCCTCTTTGAACCGATTTATCGGCCGACTACGGGTGTCGTTGACAAGGTCGGAAGATTTTATTGCCGAGGCGGCTCATAGAGTGCGCACACCGCTTGCAACAGTCAGAACTCAAGCGGAAATCACTCTGCGTAGGGTAGACAGAGCCGAAAACCGCGCCTCGCTGCGTGAAATGATCCGCGCCATAGACGAAAGCTCACGTGCCGCCGGGCAACTGTTGGATCATGCCATGGTCACCTTTCGTATTGATAGTTTGGAGCGCAAGGCGATTGATCTAACTGAATTGGGGCGAGAACTGGTTGACCGACTTCAACCGATTGCGGAACTGAAAGATATAGATCTGCATTTCTTCGGAAGCGGAAATCCAAAGATTACCGGTGACGCGATATTGATCCAAAACGCTGTACGTAACATTTTGGACAACGCTATCAAATACTCCCCAAATGAAAGCGCAATTCAGGTAAGCACCCGCCAAAACGGAAATACCGCACGTATCCAAGTTGAGGACGAGGCAGGCGGATTTGTAGGAATGGACACTGATGCACTTACCCAGCGGTTTACACGTGGCGAAAATGCGGCTGGCACTATCGGCTCGGGACTGGGGCTCACCATCGCCCGTGAAGTCGTCGAAGCTCACGGTGGCGTCCTAATAATTGAAACCAGCAAGACCGGAACAGGCGCATGCGTATCTCTTTGTTTTCCTTTGCACTAATCCTATCGAGCGTTTTCTCCGCGGTGCTGACTATGCCCACCACAAGTCGTGCGTTTGAGGTCGAGGAAAACCGGTATTTTGGTCCAAAAGACAGCGATGCTCTCAAAATACTTTCAACCACCGACACGGACCTTTTGGCGCCGTTGATTGGCAGCTTTCTCGCACTAAATCCCGGCGTTGCAATCGACTACACCAGCGTCAGCAGCGCCGAGCTGATGAAAGCGGTCATGCTTGAGGGGGCGGAATTCGACCTCGCGCTGTCTTCGGCTATGGATCTGCAGGTTAAGCTGGCCAATGATGGCTATACGCTTGCACATTATTCGGACTTGATTGATTTGGTCCCAACCTGGGGAACCTGGCGCAACCATGTCTTCGCATTCTCACAAGAGCCCGCATCAATTGTGATTTCTCCTGCAGCATTTGCAGGGCTGGAACTTCCTCGCTCGCGGCAAGAGCTGATTTCGCTGCTTCGCAAACACCCAGACCGGTTTCGAGGACGCATAGGGACTTATGACGTCCGCAACAGTGGTCTGGGCTATTTGTTTGCAACCCAAGATGCGCGCACATCAGAATCCTACTGGCGGTTGATGGAAATCATGGGAGGGCTAAAAATCAGGTTGTTTTGCTGCTCCGGGGACATGATCGAAAATGTAGCGCGTGGAGACATAGCCGTCGCCTACAACGTACTGGGCAGCTATGCGCGTGCGCGCAAGGATCTGGCCTCCCGGATCACGATTGTTGAGCCAGAAGACTACACCAACATGATGCTACGCACCGCTGTTGTGTTGCGAACAGCAAAGCACCCTAAACTGGCAGGAGCATTTATTGACCACCTGCTCCGCGCGGCCTGGGACACACCGGACGTGCCCGAATACCCATTTCACCGCTACCCCATCTCTGACGAAGCCCAGAACGCCCCTTTTCGCCCGATCCAGATGGGGCCTGGGCTACTTGTTTTTCTGGATCATCTAAAACGTAAACGGTTCCTGGCCGAGTGGCACAGCACGGTACAACAGAACTAGGCCACGGCAGTCACCAACGAGGATCATCCAGTTCAAGTGGAAACCCGCGCGGCATAATTCCTGAATGGAACCACTTAATAAACGAATAGATCGAGAACACCGGCAACCCAGTGACTTTGCGGATGTCACGGGCATATGGCACCATATTGGTACATTCCAACACGATGGCGCCAACATCAGGGTGGCTCTGTACCATCTCAAGCCCCGCATCAATCATGTCCAAACGGCACGACTCAAAATCTATTTCCAATTTATCGCCCAAGATGCTCGTGGTGAGGTTACGTCCGCCCTCTGTGCCGACAATTGGTGTATCGACTGGGGCTCCAGCGGCAATCAAGTGCTCGTCTGTCAGTGACGTTTTTGATATAGTGATCACGCCACAGCGTTTCCCCGCTGGCAACAGATTTTGCACCATAGGCACCTGCATCAGTGACGAGGTCGCCACCGGTACACCCAGCGCCTGTTTTATGTCGTCCTGAATCAGCGCCAAAAAACCACAATTGGTGGTGATGCCATCACAGCCAGATCGCACCAGATCGCGCCCTGCTTCGATGAAATTATCGATCAATTCAGTAGGGCTATTGCGTACCACTTTGTCCGGTGTGGCACCCGGAACAACCCGGTATTGAACTGGGAAATCCCAGGTCATCGCATTTCCCATGTCACCGTAGATTCGGGGAAATTGGGTTTCCAGCATCAGGATGCCAACTGTGGCCCCATAAACGGTTTTACCGCCCTGTTGCATTGGGAGTCCTTCCTAGTGATCTTCTAATCTTGCGGCACATATAATTGCGAAAATGCAATTTGCACTGCTTCGGTCGCGGCTTCTCGTCGTTTCTCAATGTGTCCTCGCATTGCAGCCTCCGCAGCAGCTGGATCTCGGCCTGACAGCGCAAGGAAAATTCGGCTATGCGCTGACAATTCACCCGGCACCCGTTTGCCGGTTTTGTCGCGTAGGCGTTTGAGATCAATCAGACGGATATAGCGGATGCGATCATTCAGGTTTCTCAGCATCCTTCCCAGTTCATCATTCCCTGACAACTGCGCTAACCGTAAGTGGAATGCCTCATCCATCGCAAGTTGCTCCGCCGGATCAGAGCCGCTCTCGTAATCCGGTTCTATCTGTTCAAGATAATCTCCGAGTGCCGTGATCTCATGATCTTTTGCGCGTCGACAGGCTAGCCGTAACGCCTCACATTCAATCGCCACCCGCGCTTCATACAGGTCGAGAATGTATTTTGGCGTCAACGAGCGACAGAAGAACCCCCGGTTATTCTGAAAGGTAAGAAACCCCTCTGCGACCAGACGGTTAAGCGCCTCTCGCAATGGCGTACGACTGGCACCCAGCAGTTTGGACAACTCGCTTTCGTTTATGCGCTGATCAGGTTTGAACGCAAAATCCGCCGCCATCTGACGCAGCGCTTCATACACTCTATCCACGTTGCTTAACTGCTTGGACATTTTGCGGCTCACCTTGAGTTTAGGTAACGCTACAAGGGAATTGACATGAGCGCAAGTTTGTATTCTAAATTGTATACAATTCTGTATGCGCCACTTTCCAGAGCGCATTTTAGTCAAAGGAAATCGGAATGACATCCAAATTGAATGGCGCCGAAGCCATGGTTCAAATGCTCGAGGCGCACGGGGTAAAACATATTTTCGGGCTTTGCGGCGACACGACACTGCCCTTTTATGATGCAATGCTGCGTGGCGATCATGGCATGACACATGTGCTGACCCGCGACGAGCGGAGCGCGACATACATGGCTGATGGCTATTCGCGCGTGACCGGCCGGGTTGGTGTTGCAGAAGGTCCATCTGGCGGGGGCGCAACCTACATCCTACCCGGCCTGATTGAAGCGACTGAGAGCTCTTATGCTGTGTTGGGCATCACCACAGACATATCAGTTGGGTCGTATGGGAAGTATCCGCTGACCGAAGTCGACCAAGACAGGTTGATGCAGCCACTGACCAAGTGGAACACGGTGATCAAACAGTCGGCGCATATTCCGCGTATGGTACGCACTGCGTTTCGCGCCATGACGACCGGTCGTTCAGGGGCCGCGCATCTTGGCCTGCCCTACGACGTTCAATACGATCAGGTCGACCCGTCAGATATCTGGGCTGATCCAAAGCACCAGAGCTACCCCGCCTATCCACAGGCTCCGGAACAAGGCGCTGCTGAAGCCGCCGTGGACGCAATCTTATCCGCTAAAAATCCGCTGATCGTCTGTGGTGGTGGCGTTGTGATATCCGGCGCAATGGAGGAGTTGTCTCGCCTCGCGACCCGACTCGATATTCCTGTGGCCACCTCGATCTCCGGTCAAGGCTCGCTCGCCGAAACCCACCCCAACTGTCTGGGTGTTGTTGGCTCGAACGGCGGCACAGATCAAACCTGGGAGCTGATGGAGCAAGCCGATCTTGTGGTCTTCATGGGATGCCGTGCAGGCTCAACCACAACCTCCCGCTGGGAAGCCCCCACTGCAGCCGCTCGGATCGTACACTTTGACAATGACCCCATGGTGATTGGTGCAAACTACCGGACCGAAGTGGGTGTCGTTGGAGATTTGCGGCTGGCCCTCGCTCAGGTAAACGCAGTTTTAGATGCGGGCGATCAGGGTGCTGATACCTTCGGTGGCGCAACCGCCATTGCCGACATCAAAAAGCGCAAGTTTGACGTGTTCCGGAAATTCGCTGCCAGCGATGAAGCACCAATTCGCCCCGAGCGGGTGATCGATACCTTGATGAAGGTGCTGCCGCCTGATGCAACTGTAGTGTCAGATCCCGGCACCAGCTGCCCCTATTTCTCGGCCTACTACCAGCTGCCTCAGGCAGGGCGTCATTTCATTACCAACCGCGCACATGGGGCACTTGGGTATTCGCTATCTGCGGCTCTGGGCGCATGGTTCGGGCGACCTAGCAGCAAGGTCGTGGCCCTGATGGGGGATGGTTCGTTTGGGTTCACAGTGGGTGAACTGGAAACCGTGTGCCGGTGTCGCGCGCCAATTACATTTGTTGTGTTCTCCAACTCAAACTTTGGCTGGATCAAAGCGAGCCAGCATGCAGACAAGGATGCGCGCTATTACAACGTCGACTTCAACCGCACCGATCATGCGGCTATCGCTGCTGCCTATGGGGTGAAAAGCTGGCGGGTTGAAAACCCTGCGGATCTGGAACGAGTGATGCGGGAAGCGGTTGACCATGACGGGCCGACATTGATTGATGTGGTGACACAGCCGCTAGAAGAAACCAACGCACCTGTTCGGCGTTGGATGGGCTAAACGGTCTCTGCACCTGCAGTCCATGCCCAATAAAAAGACCGCCCCAGCCAATGGCCGGGGCGGTCCTTTTTGTTTTCGGTTTTCTGAGTTAGCTTCCAGGCCGCGAGCGGATGTTTTCTGGTAACCACGTGGCCAGTTCAGGCCAGACCACCAAGATCACAACCATCAGCAACATCAGGCCAACCATCGGGATGGCGGTTTTTGAGATGTAGGAGATTTCGTGTTTGGTCATGCCCTGCAGCACAAACAGGTTGAAACCAATCGGTGGCGTCACCTGTGCCATCTCGACGACCACAACAATGAAGATACCAAACCAGATCGGGTCAATTCCAGCCTGACGGATCATCGGCTCGATGATCGCCATCGTCAGCACAACCGAGGAAATCCCATCCAGGAACATACCAAGGAAGACATAGAATATGGTCAGCGCAACGATGAGCGCCAATGGTGACAGGTTCAAAGTATCAATCCAGTCAGCCAGCGCCCGCGGCAGGCCAGTGAAGCCCATTGACAGTGACAGGAAAAAGGCCCCCATCAGGATCAAGGAGATCATCGCCGACGTTCGTGTGGCCCCCATGAGAGACTCGGTAAACGTGCTCCAGCTAAGCGAGCCCTGCATAAAGGCAAGCGTCAGGGAGCCAAGCACACCAACAGCGGCAGCTTCTGTGGCTGTGGCAAAGCCAAGATACATCGAGCCAATGACAACCGTAACCAACATAAGTACTGGCACTAGGAAACGGCTCTCGGCCAGCATGGTTCCAAAACTCATCGGTGGTTCCGGATCTGGGCGCGGCCCCTTGGTGAAGAAATGCCAACCCATGATGTAGAGAGTGAACAGGCTTGCCAGCACCAGCCCAGGAAGGATCCCAGCCATGAACAGTTTGGTGATCGATTCATTGATCGTGACCCCATAGACGATCAAGGTCAGGGATGGCGGGATCATCAGGCCCAGTGTGGCTGCGCCAGCCAGGGTACCGATGATCATGTGCTCGGGGTAGCCGCGTTTACGCAGCTCCGGGATCGACATTTTGCCAACCGTGGTCAGGGTAGCGGCAGATGACCCGGAGACCGCAGCAAAGATCGTGCAGCCGGCAATATTGGTATGGAGCAACCCACCCGGCAACCAGCGCATCCAAGGCGCCAGTCCGCGGAACATATCCTGCGATAATCGGGTTCGATATAATATCTCCCCCATCCAGATGAATAGCGGCAGAGCGGTCAGCGTCCAGCTTGAAGAGCCAGTCCAGATGGTTGTGATCATCGCATCCCCAGGCGGGCGAGAAGTGAACATGACCATGCCAACCCAGGCCACGCCCATCAGCGCCAGCCCGATCCAAACTGAACCACCCAAAAGGGCGAACAGTACGAACAAGAAAATAATGGTAGTGTAGAGCTCGCTCATTCGACCGCCTCCGAAATAATGCTAGACTGGCGGGTGACCAGAAGCCGGGTCAGATAGTCCCAAATGGCGACAGCCAGCAGGACCGTGCCAATCGACATCGGTAGTTGTGGCAGCCAGACTGGAGTGTAGACCCACTCTGATCCGGTTTCGGCCCAAATCTGCGCCCATTTGCTGGGTGCGTTTGCGAACATGGAAAAAAAGGACAAAAGCCACTCGGGCACAAAGTCCTGCCCTTGCGTGCGATCGTTCAATAGTTTCGATAGCACGTTAGTCTTGATCGCGTAGCGCGCAAAATACGTCGCTGTGATCGCGGCAATCCACATCGCCAATGCATCCAACCAAAAACCCAAAAAACGGTTCATATTCAGGAATATAGACACCCGGATATGGGCGCCACGGGTCAGCGCATGGGCCATCGCCAAGAACGATGTGGCCGCCATCGCATAGCCTGCATACTCGGTTGATCCGGAAAATGTCACGCTACTCCAGCGGGAAATCATCTGCCCTATAATCAACAGAAGAATGGTTACCATAAAGCAGGCCGCCACCACTCCGGCGCCTAGATAGATACGATCAAGCACGCGCCAGACAGGCGTCAGCAACCGCTCCGCTGGTTTTCGATAAAGCAGACAAAACGCTGCCAATATGGTTGGAAAAATGAAAAGCCATACCCATAACGGCAGGCCCAGAAAAGGTTGCCAGTCGCGCAATACCCTATCCCCCGGTCAGATGAGACACGGCCCCACGCATAGATGCGAAGGGCCGTGAAATTTGTGTGGCTTTAGTTGGCGTTATAAGCGTCAAGGATCGCTTGACCATCTGCGCCGGTGTCCTTCAGCCAAGTGGCCTGCATGTCAGCACCGATAGCTTCCAGTTCTTTCAGGAAATCAGCGCCAGCGTTTTCAACTTTCATGCCGTTTGCTTCAAGCTGCTCAAAATACCAACCTGCAAGCTCCTCTGACTTGGCAGAACATGCAGCACCCGTTTCGTCGGCAGCCTTTTGCACAGCAGCCTGTGTGTCAGCGTCCAAGCCTTCCCAAACACCTTTGTTCACCATCACATAGTTGCGTGGCAACCAGGCGTTGACCTTGTAGTAGTTGGACAGATGTTCCCAAACTTTACGGTCGTAACCAGTAGACCCTGACGAGATGAATGCCTCGGCTACACCTGTGGCTAGGGCTTGGCTCAATTCTGCCGCTTCAACCTGAACTGGGACCATACCGAGTGCCTCAGCAAAGGTGGCAGTTGCTGTGTTGTATGAACGAAACTTGACGCCCTGGGTGTCAGCAGACGAGTTCACGTCTTTGTTGAAGTAGAAACCCTGCCCCGGCCATGGGCAGGTGTACAAAGTGACAAGATTTATATCTGCCAGCTGCCCGTTGACTGTATCCTTAGCTGCTTCCCAAAGCTTAGCGTTGTCAGCATAGGTTGTGGCAACAAACGGCAGGTTATCCCAACCCAGAAGTGGCACTTCGTTAGCGTGGGCTGCCATGAAACGTTCCCCGATTGGCACCTGTCCAGTTTGAATAGCCCGCTTGATTTCGCCGCCTTTGAATAGCGAACCACCCGGGTGCACAGTGATGTCCAGGTCACCGCTTGTGTACTCACGCACTTTGTCTGCAAACACGACACCCATTTCCGAGTGGAAATTGGTGGCCGAATAGGCCATTGGCATGTCCCATTTCTCTGCCGAGGCTGCGGTAGCGCCCAGTGCAATGGTCGAAACAGTTAGCGCGGCTTTTACTGAGTATTTCATGATCATTTTGATCTCCCTGTTGATTATTTTATTGTTCTGTTGGCCTTTTAGGCGAACCGTTTTGGCTCGTAAGGCTTCATATCCATATTGTTGCGCTGGCCGCAGATCATATCCGCCACCATGCGTCCGGTTTTAGGTCCGCCCGTCAACCCGATGTGATGGTGACCAAAGGCAGCGTAGACCCCGGAAGTCCCCACTTCGCCGATCAACGGCAGGCTGTCAGACGGGGCTGGCCGAAAGCCCAGCCACTCTTCTTCGCTGCTGGCCGTCATGTTAGGAAACACTTCCCGAACCTTTTTGCGCATCAGCTTAAGTGGTGCCTTTGACGGAGTATCCTGTAACCCACCAAATTCAACAACACCTGCGCACCTTAGCCCCTGATCCATTGAAGTCGCAACGAATTTCCCAGACGTTAGCATCAGCGGGTTGTTGGGGGTCTGTGAAGGATCTTTGAACAAGATGTGATACCCTCGTTCAGCTTCGAGTGGAACATTAAGGCCCAGCTTCTGCATCAGAGGTTTTGACCAGACCCCTGTTGCAAGCACCGCTTGATCGCAATCAAACCGCCCCTGCGTGGTTTCAACCGCACTGATACGCCCGCCACTTAGGTCAAAATCTTTGACCTCGGCCTGAACAAATTGTCCGCCCAACTGCTTCAACAGCTTGACCAGATCCTGGACATAGTGGCCGGGATTATGGATAAACCCATGGTTCTTGTTCACAGCCAGCAGTTTAACGGTCTTCGCCAGAATTGGTTCTTTTTCCTGAACGGCGGCCCCTTCGATCAATTCAGGCACAAAACCAGCTTCGCGCCGCAGCTCCCATGTGTAAGCATCTGCTTCAAAGGCAGCCCGATCTGCATAGGCAATATTGTATTCGCTTTCCTGCACCCATCTGGCCGCTTCGGTACCCGCAGTGAGCGCTTGGTGCTGTTCCAGGCTATCTCCAACGATATGGGTAAGCCCTTGGGCAATGCGACGGGTGTCACTGTCATTGGCATTTGACAGGTAGCGTAGCAGCCAAGGCAGCAGTTTGGGCGTGTAACCCCAGCGCAAAAACAGTGGGAAATTTGGGTCCGCCAGATACTTGGGGCCCTTGGTGATCAGGCCCGGAGCAGTCACTGGCACCATGGAGCATGCAGCCAGGATGCAGCCATTTCCATAAGACGCGCCCATACCCGGCTCGCCTTTATCGATTAGCGTCACTTGGTGCCCAGCGCGGGCTAGCCAGATCGCAGTGGCAGCACCAACAATACCTGCTCCAACAATTATTGTATGCGATTGGGTCATTTACAGGCTCCGGCAGGTTTTCCGGTCAGGGGTTTGATTAGTCGTGGCACATTGATTTCCATAATTTTTTGCTACCATGCCCGCAGGGATGTATCATTTCAAATATGAATTTCTGGCCATGCCATCATTTTTTATGATATATATGTGTCATGCACCTTAGATTTCGCCAATTACAGGCCTTTCACGCCACCATCGAAACCGGCACCGTTACCGGCGCGGCCTCTATACTTGGGGTATCGCAACCTGCGATTTCCAACTTGCTGCACCAGCTAGAACGCCAGACCCGTTTCAAGCTATTCGAGCGTATCAAAGGCCGACTGGTCGCGACCCCAGAGGCCAGTCTTCTTTATCAGGAAATTGACACCGTTGTGCGGGGTTTTGATCATGTAAGTCAGGCGGTTATCGATCTGCAAAACAAGCAAGCTGGACAGCTCCAGGTGGCCTCACAACACTCGATGTCATTTGGTTTTATGCCCAAACTGATCGCTCGGTTTGCTCATGGCCGACCGGATATGACAATTTCTTTTCAGTCGCAATATTCAGCCAAGATCCAAGAGTGGGTAATGTCGGGGCTATTTGAAATCGGCGTCTGCGAAATTCCTGTCCTGCATGACACCCTGGAAGTGCATCCGATCACCGTCGAAACCCTGATCGCGATGCCAGAAGATAGTCCGTTGGCGCAGCACCAAGTCTTGACCCCAGAGCTATTGGATGGCGTGCCATTTATCGTCATGGGGCCTGATCATATGACCCACCGCCGTACACGAGAAGCCTTTCACAGTGCAGGTATCCCATTGAAAACAAGGGTTCACTCTCATTTATTCAAAAACCTGCTGAGTTTTGTCAAAGAAGGTATGGGCGTATCAATCCTCGATCCCTTTGTGTTGGACTTTGATTTTGAGGGCGGCTTTATCACCCGCCCCTTTCGTCCCTCTATCATGATGGAAATGGCAGTAATTACTTCCAAAACACGCCCTCTGTCTGCAATTGGACAGGACTTTCTATCTTTGCTTCTATCTGAATTAGAGACCTATTCGCCACCTGTCCGATAGCCCACACTCCCCTTTAGCAAAGCCGAAAAGTTAAGGTCTTACGCATCAGATCTTGGCAAGTCTGCGATACTGTAAGACTTGTTTGTACTGAGCCCGGCCAAGTGTGGATAGAAAATGAGCTTTACCACATTCCCAGATGACATTTTTGCAAGATAAGAACTCATGTGGAGTTTCGCGCTGGCTCAATCCCCCTCAGTCCAAACCCACCAAACGCCCATACCCTTTCGCCGAATACCTTCTAACTGCACCCACTAGCGTAAAATCAAATGCGTGATGGATTGTTACGTTGGGCGGCATTGATGTAGGTATGAACAATTAGAACCTGCTTGATACTTGGTAATTAGGATGGGTAACGGAAATGAATCCAGTTGTGGCAGCACTCCGTACGGCAGCATCGCCCAGAATACGTCTTTCAGATCTTGCGACACAATCGTGTCCATGCTGTCGAAGAAAAGCCACCTCAGTCTCTCGCTATCCTGCATTTGTCAGCAAATTTTTTTCTGGATTGCTACTCGCTCATTGCGACAATTGCGGGACCGGATGGGTACCGATCCCAAATCTCGATCTCGATACCTACTATGAAAAACACTACGCGAAAGAGGTTCGTAAAGATCGATTGTTCGAAGGGAAGTTTTACGGGCCGGACAATCCGGTCTGGTCAAAAGAAAAACACGCAGTGCGCGACCGTGCAAAGCGACACGCTGATATACTTCACCGAATTGCCCCAAACGCGCAGGACGTGCTCGATATTGGCTGCGGCGAAGGTTACTTGCTCCACAATATTAACGTGCCGCGAAAATTTGCGCTGGAGTCAGACGAGAACGTCCAGGGTATTTTGCAAGAAGAAGTGGGCGCAACAATGATCGGACAGCTACCAGAGAAACCCACGTTTGACGTGATCGTGGCATCCCATGTTGTGGAGCATTTTACCTATGACACTGTGCGCGATTATATGTTGGGTTTTATTGCAGCGCTAAAACCAAATGGCGTTGTTTTAATAGAAGTACCGCCGGGTGCCTGGCAACTAGAGGAGTTCGCGGCCGGAAATCGCCCTCCCAACCAAAGGCTTGAACCGCATACGTTGTTTTTCTCCTCTTACGCCATGAATATGATGCTGCTGGATTCAGGCTTCGAGATCGTGCAATCGATACGCTGCCCATGGACTAAAAATCATATGAATGATTTCAAAATTAAGAAACAAGTGCCCGAAAATGTTTACAACGATGCCGACTATGTTTTTGTTGGACGCAAACCAGCAGGACAGACAGTTTGGCCAGGGTTGGTTAGAAAGTTACGGGCCTTGACCTGAACCACCTTGGCTTGGGTATCAAACACACAGATCACAGCACTACTTGTACAATGGTCCTAGTAGTCAGCAATTTTGCCCATCCCCGCAGACCGAAAATCCGTAGAACCGACGCGCAAAGAGATTGAGGGAATGGAAATCCCACAACAAATATCATTTATCAAGAACAGGGAAAGTAGTTGGTGCGGTCGAGAAGACTCGAACTTCCACGGGTGTTACCCCACAGCGACCTCAACGCTGCGCGTCTACCAATTCCGCCACGACCGCACTGTCAGGCTTGGTAGGGCGGCGTATAGACGAGGTCTGCAATGAAGTGAAGTCGAAAGTTGCCTCCATTGGAAAATTGTTTTCCAACAGCCCATTCACTGAACTCAAATTTGCATGCCCGTTCTAGAACTATAGTCAGAACATTGAATTAAAACACAAATCCAGACCAAGAAAGTGGTCCGGATTTGCAATTCTTCGCCCTCTTACAAATAGATCATCAATTGCCAGATCCCTGCGCTGTGCGGGCCAGAAACAGATCACCGGACATCTGATCGTAGTAGGCTGGAAACTGGTCGTGATTGACCTCAGACGCCAGAACCTGAACATCTCGGCGAACCTGCTTGGCCAACTGATGCAGCGTCATGCTTGGGTCCTGCAACCGGGGCAGCAGCGCTCGGGTAAACACCGAGTTTGGATTGGCATCATTGTCAGACAGGCGATCAAGTGCGGTCTGCCCTGCCCCGGCGGAGTAAAGAATAAACGCTCCTTCAGGCGGATCCATCCGTACCAGTCCCCGGCTTCCACCCACCGAACGTTTGCCATCGGATGGGAAGGGATTGTTGCGACATGCATCAAGAATCATAACAGTGGTGCGTGCGCCTCTTTTTTGAAATGTCTCAAGAACGCGATCAGCTGCAATACTTTCTCCAGTCAGAAAGCTCTCATCTCCCAAATTGATCACTGGCACATCAGATGGCAGCAAAAAATTTCGCCCTTCAACTTCAACGCCGTGCCCCGCGAAGTAAAACAGAACTTCGTCTCCGGGATCGATTTTATTGGCCATAGTGGATACAGCACCATTTATGTCTCGACGACCGGCATCGTACAATGTGCTCACTTCAAAGCCCAGACCAACCAATGTCTGGCTGATTGCCTGGGCGTCATTGCGAGCTTTTTGCAAAGCTGTAACATTATCATAGTTGTCTACACCGATGACCAACGCCCACCGCTTGTTCTGAGGCACAACAGCCGGCTGCGTTTGCTGAGGCGTGGCAGAGGCTGTTACGATCTCTCCGGAATTTGGCAATGCGGCAACAACAGTACCCAATGGTGCGGCCTGTGTTTGTCCATTTTGGAAGACTTGACCTTGTGGGGCAGTCTGTCCCTGAGCCGCAAACTGTGCCTGTGGAACAAATTGCCCTTGAGGTGACTGCTGCACTTGCGGTGCGTATTGACCTTGAGGCGCGGTGTATTGCCCCTGCCCTGCATACTGCCCTTGAGGAGCATATTGACCCTGAGGCGCTTGCTGTCCCTGCAGTACGTATTGTCCTTGCGGGGCATATTGTCCTTGCGCGCCATAGGTCTGCACGTTTGCCTGGGCACCTGCGTTATAGTTCGGCTGCTGCCCTGACTGTCCATACTGCTGTGGAGCGCCATATATGTTTGGGTTTGGGTTGGTGTTCACCATCATCGTTTGAGGTTGATTAAACTGTTGCTGGTTTTGCATCGGCATATTTGGCTGCGGCACCATGCGTTCTGACAGATAGATCTTCAACAACCCTCGTGGTCCGTCCGGATGAGCCATCGCTTGTTGCGAAGCCAAATAGCCGCTGGAAACCGCTCGCTTGTACGAACTGATCAAGAGTTCCTGCCCGTAAGGGCTAAGCTGGCCCGAGACAGGATATCCGAGATAAGCTTGATATTGAGAAACCGCCGTTTTGGTCTTTCGTCCAAGCTGACCGTCAACCGATCCTGCATCAAATCCAAAATAATTGAGAGAGGTTTGAATCTCTTTCCCTTCCTGAGTGGAGGGTAACCTCGATCTCTGCGTTCCACCTCGTTGGCGACGTTTACCGCCATTGGAAAGCGCACCGCCAATCAATCCACCAATAAGAGCCCCGGCGGCAAAATCACCGGCATCTGCTGATACCCGCTCTACGGGTGCTAATACCAAAGCACAGGAAAATATTGCTGTAGTTAAGAATTTAAGTTGCATTTCAATCTCCAAAATCACTCGCGTACCAACAACTGACTTAACAATAACTGATAAACACATCTTGAAAAGGCTGGAATTCACCACCCCAAAACACCTATGAAGGCATAAATGGCAATAACGAGATTAAATATGGTTGAATGGATCACCAGCGACGGGCTGACCGACTATGATGAAGCCGTGACTTTTATGGAAAATCGGGTCGCAGCCATAGCATCCGGCAAAGCCGAAGAATGCATCTGGTTGGTCGAGCATCCACCGCTTTACACTGCCGGGACCTCTGCCAAGCGTGAAGACCTGACCGATCCAGACCGGTTCCCTGTCTATGAGAGCAAACGCGGCGGCCAATATACCTATCACGGCCCGGGCCAACGGGTTGTCTATGTGATGCTGGATGTTGGCAAGCGCGGTCGGGATGTGCGGCGTTTCGTGCAACAGCTAGAACAGTGGGTGATCTTGACCTTGGAGCAGTTCAATATCACCGGGCACATCCGCGAAGGTCGCGTCGGCGTTTGGGTAGAGCGAGACGACAAGCCGCTGACTGCCTTGGGTGCAAAAGCCGAGGACAAGATAGCAGCAATAGGAATCCGGCTACGAAAATGGATCAGTTTTCACGGCATTTCTATCAATCTCGACCCTGATCTCAGCCATTTTGACGGCATTGTGCCCTGTGGCATCACTGAGCATGGGGTTACAAGCCTCGTTGATTTGGGCCTGCCCGTCAGCATGCCTGATGTTGACGTCGCTCTGCATCATGGCTTTGGACAAGTTTTCGAAACGGACTGAGCGAGCCCCCCCTACCTGTCCGCCAATTCCTCTAACGCTGAGAATACCAATTCCGGGCGGGTGTATAACAGCAACCCTCCGCCGCCATGGCACAGCCGGACCTGTACATTACTTCGCCCTATCATTGCTCGCTGCAGGCGCTCAGTCGAAGTGACCTGATCGCCTTCACCATGCAGGTAGATTACCGGCGCTGTAGGGCCATCAATGTGACGTCGCCAATCGTTAACAATCCAATGAAAGTCGGCCATTAGCCCCGTACACTGCTGTATCAAAGACATGTCATGACTGGACTGAAGAAGCGCCGTCATCGTTGGGCTTTCCAACAGATCATTTGCGTCGCCATCAATTCCAGACTGCGATCGAGCGAGTGTCATTAAACCATTCTGGCGAATTGACCTTGCCCAGTGCTTAACCACTAAGGGCATAATCTTTGGGCTATAGCTTGCAGTCAGCGCCATCATCCGCAGATGCCCTGTCAGGCTGGACAACTCTCGCAGGTTCTGTGTTGGCCCCATGCCTGAAACAATTACAGCCCCGGCGACCCGGTCGCGCAGTCGACGTGCTGCTATATGTGCAAATGAGGAGCCCCCCCTGTGCCCCAACAGAATCGGACGCTGCAGGTTCTCCTGTTCCAGCAACCCTTCGAGCTGGTCAATGAAAATGTCAAAACTGCGTTCTGGCATTGGCGTAGGGCCGGAACACCCATAGCCACAGCGCAGCGGAGCATACACACGAAACCCGCGTTTCCTGAACTGTGATTGCAGCCGTTGCACCCCAGCAATGCCATCCAATAGGCCGTGCAGAAAGATAACCGGTTGCCCGGTGTCCGCGCCTATCTTGTAAAACTGTAGCGGATGATTGCTCGAACGCACCAACCTTCCTTCTGGGGGTGGTTCGACACCGCTTGCAATCCGATCATCCGTAGCAAGCTCGTCAATGAGAAAGCAGAACAGGCGGAGCATTTCAGCCAACCCCGGGGCGCCGGTCTTGGCAATGATCACTTGTAGCTGTGCATCAATGTCAGCCAACCCGCCTCGGGTGGTTTGGGCTAAATCCTCGAGGCTTACCCCCTCGAATACCTTACCTAACAACTCCAGTTCTTGTAGATGCAGCCCAAACGTCGCCCCTAACATTTCTTTCGCACGTTTTGTCCAATCAAAATCCAAGGCTTCTATCATCACACCAAAAGAGGCCTGTAGACCGTATCCGCTGCTGACAGATCTGCACAGCAACCTGCGCGTCCCATCGAGCCTTAGCAAAACCTCAGGACCTTCTCGGCTGTAGGCAGGCAGCCCCAAATGTGACAATCGGCGTTTGATACTGGCTTGACCCGCCAGGTTAAGATCTAACGCTGTCAGCACATCAGCATCACGCTTTTGCAAGAAGACCCTTGCGACGCGACTGGCACGGGAAACTTTTCCGTCTACGTCCAATAGTATCCAAAAATTATCGCCTCCTTCGAAAAATTGCGTAGGCTTTGGGCGACCGGATCTACTCCACTGTTGTTCCAGGATCTCGACAGCACGGGCAAAATGCAACGCAAGATCCCGATCTGCTCCTGGCTTTTGCAGCTGTGAGTGTGGAGTAACTTCAGCGGGCCTAGAAACGTCTTCTTCCGTCGGCTTCAAAAAGAAATCGCACAACTCAGATCGAATTACGGTTTCATATATAGCAGCAATAGTCTGATGCTGAGACAAGGCATGTACACGCTGTAACAATGTCACATCGCTCCTCAAAGAAGTCTTCGAATCAATTATTAACTGGCCAATACGGCAAGCCTGATAAGCAATATTTGAACGTAAAAAGCTATCAGCATTATATGAATAAACTATTTATCAAGAAATTGCATTATCGAATGTCAACTCAACGTATAAATGTACGTAACACCAGCAGAAGCCAAAAGGACTTCCGCGCCGCGAAATTCAGATCAACGCTTTTCGAGCAATGATTTTTACAACTCTAGCAACGTGTTGCGAATTTTTTCCGCATTTTTCTGAATAACACCTTGATCGCCCATCGTTCCTGGCGCCCTAAGGTGATCACCAGCCTGCCGTGGGAGCAAATGGAAATGCAAATGGAAGACTTCCTGTCCACCGGCGGCTTCGTTGAATTGTTGCAACGTGATTCCGTCAGCGTCAAAACACGACATTAGCGCACGGGACATTTTCTGAACGGTCTTCATCACCGCCGTTAGCTGGTCAGGTGTTGCATCAAGAACATTACGGCAAGGTGTCTTGGGAATAACAAGAATATGTCCATCAGCACGCGGCATAATATCCATAAACACCAGCGTTTCACTGTCCTCGTAGACCCGAGTAGCTGGAATTTCCCCACGTAGGATTTTGGCAAAAATGTTGTCCGTATCGTAGTTCATGGTGCGTCCTTGCAAGATTGCGAGCTGAATTGACCCTTTTAGGTTCCACATTCAGACCGTCAAGACCTGGTCCTTTAGATGACCGCGCAGACGACAGCCTGTTCGCAGTACGTACCAATGCACTACGAAAACTCCCATTCCTTAATTCCGGCCGGTCAGTTTTCAACCAATACAGAGGGGGGCGCGTCAATTTATCTTGATCCAGATCAAACTCCGCCATTGAAGGCACAGCCTTGCCACTCTAAAAACCCTATGAATCAAGGTGCCCGGAGTCCGCTCTCGGGGCCTTTCTATATATAACAGGAGGCACCAAATGGCAGACGCAGCCATTCATGGTCACGATCACGTGGACGAGCGGAGCTTTTTTACCCGCTGGTTCATGAGTACGAACCATAAAGATATCGGCATTCTCTACCTGATCGTTTCGGCACTTGTCGGTCTGATCTCTGTCACGTTCACCGTTTACATGCGGCTAGAGCTGATGGATCCGGGCGTTCAGTATATGTGTGCCGAAGGCGCACGGTTGTTTGCTGATGCTTCAGCGGAATGTACCCCGAACGGCCACCTCTGGAACGTTCTGATCACGGCCCACGGCATCCTGATGATGTTCTTTGTGGTCATCCCAGCTCTGTTCGGTGGTTTCGGCAACTACTTCATGCCGCTGCAAATTGGTGCGCCAGACATGGCCTTCCCGCGGATGAACAACCTGTCATTCTGGCTCTATGTAGCTGGTACCTCGCTGGCAGTTGCTTCGGTACTGTCACCTGGTGGTAACGACCAGCTTGGTTCAGGTGTTGGCTGGGTTCTGTACCCTCCGCTGTCGGTGAACGAAGGTGGTCTTTCGATGGACCTGGCGATTTTCGCTGTTCACGTCTCGGGTGCCTCTTCGATCCTTGGTGCAATCAACATGATCACCACATTCCTGAACATGCGTGCCCCTGGCATGACCCTGTTTAAGGTGCCGCTGTTTTCATGGTCGATCTTTGTCACGTCTTGGCTAATCCTGCTGTCGTTGCCTGTTCTGGCTGGCGCTATCACCATGCTGCTGATGGACCGCAACTTTGGTTTCGCCTTCTTTGACGCTGCCGGTGGCGGGGATCCAATCCTGTATCAGCACATCCTTTGGTTCTTTGGACACCCCGAAGTGTACATCGTGATCTTGCCTGGCTTTGGTATCATCTCTCACGTCATCGCGACCTTTGCGCGCAAGCCAGTCTTTGGTTACCTGCCAATGGTTTGGGCGATCATCGCAATTGGTGTTCTGGGCTTCGTCGTTTGGGCGCACCACATGTACACAGTTGGCATGTCGCTGAACCAACAGGCCTACTTCATGCTGGCAACGATGGTCATCGCGGTTCCAACCGGTGTTAAAGTGTTCTCTTGGATTGCCACCATGTGGGGCGGTTCCATCGAATTCAAAGCCCCTATGATGTTTGCCTTTGGCTTCCTGTTCCTGTTCACCGTTGGCGGTGTAACCGGTGTGGTTCTGTCGCAGGCTGCCGTGGATCGCTTTTATCACGACACCTACTATGTTGTGGCGCACTTCCACTACGTGATGTCCTTGGGTGCGGTCTTCGCTATCTTTGCTGGGGTTTACTACTACTTCGGCAAGATGACTGGCCGTCAGTACTCTGAGAAGCTTGCACATGTGCACTTCTGGATGTTCTTCATCGGTGCAAACGTGACCTTCTTCCCACAGCACTTCCTGGGTCGTCAGGGCATGCCACGTCGTTACATCGACTATCCTGAGGCCTTTGCCTACTGGAACTATGTTTCGTCAATCGGCGCATTCATCTCGTTTGCTTCCTTCCTGCTGTTCTTTGGTATCGTGATCTACGCTATGATGCGTGGAGCCCGTATCACCCAGAACAACTACTGGAACGAATACGCTGACACGCTGGAGTGGACCCTGCCGTCACCTCCACCAGAGCACACCTTTGAAATCCTGCCAAAGCAGGAAGACTGGGACAAAAGCCACTCCCACTAAGGACGGGCAATGTTAGAAAAGGCCCCGAAGCAGACTGCTTCGGGGCCTTTTTCGTTTTCGCAGTATCCTTGCTTTCTCACTCACTACTCAATTGGCAAAACAAACCAGCGCATTCTGCAAAGGCTGGGTTGGCTGCGGATAAAGTGTGTAAAAAGCACTCCCACTAATGATGCGGCGCTTTATGATGAACGAAAACGCCGCAACACAGATTGATCTCTCAATGCCATACAACTGGATCACTCCTGCCACCACCGACGACGGTGAACTACACCTTTGGCCCCATCAGTCTCTCCCTGTTAGGGGCTATGTAAATATTCTGGCCATGGCGGCCGTTCTGATCTGCGCTCCTCTGCTGCCAGTACTAGGCAGTGTCATCTTGTGGGGGGTGTTGCCGTTCCTGCTGGCCGCCCTGTTTGGATTAAAATGGGCGTTGGACCGCAACCGACGCGACCAGCAGATACTGGAGATCCTGACCTTGGATTCCGAAACTGCGCGCCTGATACGCAATTCTCCGCGCCAAGAGGAACAGTCTTGGAACTGCAATCGATATTGGACTTCAGTCCAGTTACATAAAGAAGGCGGCCCGGTCCCCAACTATGTCACCCTGCGCGGCAACGGTCGTGAAGTCGAAATTGGTGCCTTTTTGTCTGAGGACGAGCGCAAGTCACTCTACCAAGAACTAGCGACATATTTACCAGTCCATGCCCCACCGCCAGCAGCCCCGTCAAATGAACTTTGACAGGCCGAACAACTTGGACTACTCAAACCCTATGCAAATGCTGACCAACCACCTTCTAACCAGCTATTATCCGCCCTTCACATAACGGCGGTCCCTTCATCTATTTCATGTTCAACCGCCGCGTACCGGCGGCAGAACACACACTCTTGGCTTGGTATCGCGGCCCACTGGAGCGAACCAATGCCCCCTGTCCCAAATATCAAAACCATAGGCCTGTTTGGTTTTGGCCAGTTTGGCCGCTTGATCGCCAAGCATTTGTCCCCGCATTTTCAAATGACGGTGCATGACCCTCATCCCATCGCATCAGAGACAAAGGCATATCATTTTGACACGGAAGCCAAGACCGCAAATAGCGACTTGGTGATCCTTGCTGTCCCCGTCAGCAGCATAGCCAGTACCTGTCAGTCCATTCGCAGTCACCTGAAACCCGGCTGCATCGTGATGGATGTTGGCTCCGTCAAAATGACAACTGCAAAGGCGATGCAAGACCACTTGCCCGCCGATGTCGACCTGATTGGAACCCACCCTCTGTTTGGTCCACAAAGCGCAACTGGATCTCTGGCCGGGCGCAAAATCGCACTCTGCAATATCCGTGGTCAGGCAGATCGTTCTATAGGTGCCTTCTTGCGGCGAGTTCTGCATCTTCAGGTCTACAACCTGAGCCCGGAAGATCACGATCGTGAGGCCGCAGTCACTCAGGGTTTGACCCACCTGATCGCCAAGGTGTTGACCCAGATGGGCCCCTTACCCACCAGGATGACAACGGTTAGTTTTGATCTATTGCTTCAGGCTACATCTATGGTGCGTCATGATCCGCCGAATGTGTTTTCCGCAATTGAGGAAGAGAACCCTTTTGCGGCAGACGTACGAAACGAATTCCTTGCCCTTGTAGCAGACTTGGGTGCCAATCTTAGGGTAACATCGCCTGAGCAATAACGTTCTCAACGCACAGAAAAGGCGGCCTCAATTGGGCCGCCTTATTCAACGTATCACACGCTATTCTCCGAAAGCTCCCTCAAAGGGAGATTTCAGCAGTCTCCACCCGAACAAAGCTGATCCTTGACCAATGGGCCAACTTTACCAAAGTCCATTTGGCCAGTGTACTTTGCCTTCAGTGCTCCCATCACTTTACCCATGTCGCGAATCGAACTGGCGCCTGTTTGGGTAACGGCCGCTCGAACCGCTTCAACCACTTCACTGTCAGCCAACTGCTTGGGCAAAAATTCTTCAATAATGGCAATTTCTTCAAGCTCTCGCTCGGCCAGATCCAACCGCCCACCTTCTTCGTAGGCGCGGGCGCTTTCATTGCGTTGCTTTGTCATTTTGCTAAGAATCGCCAATACATCGTCATCTGCAACGACAATCTCTTCACCGTCGCCGCGGGCTGCGATTTCCTTGTCCTTGATCGCAGCATTGATCAGACGCAAAGTGGCCAAGCGACTGGCGGCCCGATCTTTCATCGCCTGTTTCAGGGCCGTGTTGACCCGTGTGCGCATATCCATTTTACTTCCATCCCCATGGCATTGGAAATCACAGCCTTACCCAATGAACTGTCGCGAGACAAGACCGCACAGTCCAGCCCGGCGTGATAGGGCGTTCCGCATGGGCAATAAGTGGCCGGGCTTGACCCGCTCCCGCCCTCCCCTTAAGTACCCCTGAATTTATCCCACATGGAGACTCGCGCAATGGCCGATACTGCCCCGTCCAAGCCCACCGCATGCCTGGCAATGGCTGATGGTACCGTGTTTTACGGCGTTGGCTTTGGTGCCACCGGACAAACCGTAGCCGAGCTCTGCTTTAACACCGCAATGACTGGCTATCAGGAAATCATGACTGACCCATCTTATGCGGGCCAGATCGTGACCTTCACCTTCCCACATATCGGCAACACCGGTGTTACCCCCGAAGATGATGAAACAGCTAACCCAGTGGCTGCGGGCATGGTGGTCAAATGGGATCCAACTCTTGCCAGCAATTGGCGTAGCACAGAAGAGCTGAAAAGCTGGCTGACCCGGACCGGCCGCATTGCCATTGGCGGTATCGACACCCGTCGCCTGACACGCGTCATTCGTCAGCAAGGGGCTCCACATGTCGCGATGGCCCATGATCCCGATGGCAATTTCGACGTCGATGCACTGGTGGCTGCCGCCCGTGCCTGGTCTGGCCTGGAAGGGATGGATTTGGCCAAAGAGGTCACCTGTGCCCAAAGCTACCGCTGGGATGAAATGCGGTGGGCTTGGCCTGATGGATATCCACGTCAGGACGCCCCCAAGCACAAAGTTGTCGCCATCGACTATGGTGCCAAACGCAACATCCTGCGCTGCCTCGCGTCTGCGGGCTGTGATGTCACCGTGTTGCCCGCCACAGCCACCGCCGAAGAGGTTTTGGCCCACAACCCGGATGGGGTCTTTCTTTCCAATGGTCCCGGCGACCCGGCAGCGACGGGCGTATATGCCGTACCGATGATCAAAACCATTCTGGACACCACTGACTTGCCGGTCTTTGGTATCTGCCTCGGACACCAGATGCTGGCGCTAGCGCTGGGTGCAAAAACCATCAAGATGAACCATGGCCACCATGGCGCCAACCACCCAGTAAAAGAGCTGGAAACCGGCAAGGTCGAGATCACATCAATGAACCACGGCTTTGCCGTCGATGCACAGTCCCTGCCAGAAGGTGTGACTCAGACACATGTGTCGCTGTTCGACGGATCTAACTGTGGTATTCGCTTGTCCGGCCGCCCTGTTTTCTCGGTACAGCAGCACCCCGAAGCCAGCCCTGGCCCACAAGACAGTTTTTACCTGTTTGAGCGGTTTGCCGAAGCTATGGAAGCCCGCAAAACAGTCGACGCGTAAGCTTAGAGTAAAACCCAGCCACCAAGCCATTTGGTTAATGGGCTGTTAACCACCGTTCGCCACGCTGCCCTATGAGCTAAATGGCAAACGGTGGGGATATGCAGGATCGTTCAGCAGGGATTCTTCATCATCGCCCTAAGCGACCCCCCCCCTATCCACGCCTACCGCTTGGCCGCCACCTTTTAGACATTCAAGCGATCCAAGACACTGACTTGTTGCGGGCACTGGTTCTACAGCGGCACCAGAAAGCCCCGCTAGGCCATATTCTGATCAGTCAGGGTTGGGCCAACAAGGATCAGGTTCTACATGCCCTGTCCCGTCAACACGGAATCCAACAAGTAGACCTGTCCAAACACACACCAGATCCCCGACTATTGGGCCGCAAACCGGCGCAATTCTGGATTGGACATAATGCCCTGCCCTGGCTGCAACTTGGGCCAGTTACCGTAATCGCCATCGCCCACCCGGAACACTTTCACGCGTTGAAGCAGTCGTTGAAAGGCAGCTTCGACCAGATCCGGCCGGTTTTGGCTGCTGAGGATCAGATTACAGCCCTGCTTACCGCATATTTCCGCGAGGAACTGGCTCTGGCTGCCAACACCCGGGTACCCCTGCACAACAGCATCCGCCATTGGCAAACCTCAAACCAGCACCACTTACCTCTGATTTTAGTTACAACTCTCACTGGGTTGATGTGGTGTGCGCCAGTTCTGACATTCACCTTTTTCTGCGCTCTGTCAGTCCTCCTTCTCAGCCTGTTCGTCGGGTTGAAGATGTGTGGGTTCATCACCCACCTAAGCCACGAAGGACAGGTAGCAACCACGCCGCTGTCACATGAACTCCCCCATACACCACAACGACTGCCCCGGATCTCAATGCTGGTTCCCTTGTTCCACGAACCCGAAATCAGTCGAAAATTGGTGCATCGCCTCCAAAAGCTGACCTACCCCCGTTCGTTAGTCGAGGTGGTTTTGGTGCTTGAAGAACATGACATCGTGACCCGTGCTGCGCTGAAGGCTGCGTCCCTGCCGCGTTGGATGCATATCATCGAGGTCCCGCATTTAGGAACGCTTACAACAAAACCCCGGGCCATGAACTACGCGCTAAATTTCTGTCAGGGCGACATCATTGGGGTTTGGGATGCCGAGGACGCACCAGTACCCGATCAACTGGAAAGGGTCGCCCGCAGTTTTGAACAAACTGCTGACAATGTGGCCTGCCTGCAAGGCGTACTAGACTATTACAACCCCCGCACAAACTGGCTGTCACGGTGTTTTACACTGGAGTATGCCAGCTGGTTCCGTGTTGTCTTACCCGGTTTGGCCCGACTGGGGATGGTGTTGCCGCTTGGTGGCACCACCCTATTTGTGAAGCGCGCTGCATTAGAAAGCCTGGGCGGTTGGGATGCTCATAATGTCACCGAAGATGCGGATCTGGGTGTCCGTCTGGCCCGGTCTGGCTATCTGACCGAAATGATAGACACGGCAACGTTTGAAGAGGCCAACTGCCACCTCTGGTCATGGATCCGGCAGCGTTCTCGCTGGCTCAAAGGCTTCATGGTGACGTATCTCGTGCATATGCGACGACCACGCTTATTGTTGGACGAGCTGGGCTGGAAACGGTTCCTGGGGTTTCAGGCTTTCTTTCTTGGTACAGTAGGTCAATTCCTACTGGCACCATTCTTATGGTCGTTCTGGCTGATGCTATTGGGGGTGCCACACCCTAGTGCAAGCATACTCCCAATGAACGTCCTTTATGGCACCGCAGCATCGCTGATGCTCTTCGAGCTGCTAGGGATCAGCATTGCCATCACAGCGTCTTTTGCTTCAAACCGGCCCAGCTTGGCTTTCTGGGCGCCGAGTATGATCTTATACTTCCCACTGGGCTGTATTGCCGCATTCAAGGCCCTGCATGAACTGGTTTGGCGTCCCTATTACTGGGATAAAACGACCCATGGTCACAGCGATGCTGAATCGCAGACGCCACACCAGCAACATTAATTGTTGCTGCGCTTTCCGGCATCCTGTTTTAGCCGCGTCATAAAGGCGACTGAGATGTGATCGTTGAGGGCTTGCCCAGCGGCCTCTTCATCGCGTTTCTCGATGGCACTGACGATTTTCTTGTGTTCACTTTGTGCAATCTCTCCTCGACCGTGAGCCGCAAGAGAGGTTGTCGCCATAAGAGCCATCGTCCGGTGCACAAGGTTCAGTTGCTGAACAAGATATCGGTTGTGAGACGCAAGGTGGATTTGCTCGTGAAACCGGCGGTTGGCCTTGGCCAGCGCCACCGGGTCGTCAACCAGCGCATCATCAGCCGCCACCATATCGCGCAGCACTTGGATCTCTTCTTCCGTCGCATGACGCGCTGCCAACTGCGCTGCCAGCCCCTCCAACTCACGACGGACCACATATAGCTCTGCCATTTGGTTGTGGTCTAACGAAGCAACGATGAGTGAACGGCCGTCGCGTTCCAGCAAGGATTGGGTCTCAAGGCGCTGAAGCGCTTCGCGGATTGGCGTGCGTGAGACGCCAAACCGTTCTGCCAGGTCACTTTCAACGAGGCGGTCACCGGGTTTATAAACACCGACATCGATCGCTTCGAGGATCAGGCTATAGGCATCTTTCTGATTGTGTCGGCTCTGGCTCATGATCACTCTCGATTTGGGTTATGCCTGTTTACATGGCCCGTTGCCTCTCAATCAAGCCCACGGCGAACTTGCGGGGCAAATCGACACAGCAGCCTACGCTTTTGTTTGCAAATCAATCACGTGCTGCCTAAGCCTGCGCTATGGTCAAAGATAACTTCTCACATGTCACTCATTGGGTATTCGATCTCGACAATACCCTATATCCGCCATCCGACCGTCTGTTCGATCAGATCGAGGTCAAAATGACGCGTTACGTGATGGACGCGCTGAAGGTGGATCAAGCTGAAGCCAATCGCCTACGCAGCCTGTACTGGCGCGAACACGGAACAACCTTGGCGGGGTTGATGCGTGAACATGATCTGGACCCAGTGCCCTATATGATCGAAGTGCATGACATTTCGATGGACCATATGAAGAAAGACCCCGCTCTTGCGTCCAGAATCAGCGGCCTACCTGGACAAAAAATCGTCTATACCAATGGCAGTGCCCCCTATGCGGAACGTGTACTGGCGGCGCGTGGACTGAACGGATTGTTTGACGGGATCTATGGTGTTGAGCATGCAGGCTATCTGCCAAAACCAGAGCGCAGCGCGTTTGATCGCGTGTTCTCCCAGGCGGGTGTTGTCCCTGAAAAGGCGGCAATGTTCGAAGATGATCCGCGTAATCTGGCAGCACCACACCAGATGGGTATGCGCACCATACATGTCGCACCGGATCCGCTTGATGCGGGTCACATTCAGTATCACACCGACGATCTGACAGAGTTCCTGCGGCATTTCGACTAACATCAATGCTTTGAGGTAAGCGTCACTTTTCCTCGTCACACAAATACATATATCACAGTCATCTTTCACCCATTTCAGGACTGCACGATGACCGACACCACCGTTGCCAAACCTCTTTTGCCAACCGCTAAGAGATCACTATCTCCTGACGCCAAGATGTTTCTGGCCATCGCAGTTTTTTTGCTTCTTTGGGCGCTGTCTGTCGTCACTTGGGGTATTCCCGGCCTATACATGCCTGCAGTTGCCATGGTCCCGGTGATTTTTGCCATTCTCATGCTGATCACACGCGGTTGATCACAATCCCTGCGACCGCTTGGCGCTTGCCATTTCCCTGTTCTCAGGCCTAGATCAGCCCATAAACAGAGGGCTGAAAAATGGCTGATACCTGCGACATCCTGATTTCTGGCGGCGGCATTGCGGGTCTCACCGCAGCCGCTGCTTTTGGCTCGGCTGGTTTTGACGTGATCTGCGTTGATCCTACTGCACCTGTGACCGAACGCGACGCCGAAGGGTCAGATCTGCGCACAACCGCCTTTTTACAGCCAGCACAAGAGTTATTGCAGCGCTGTGGATTGTGGGATCGGCTGGCCGATCACGCCTCCGCCCTGCAAATCATGCGTATTGTGGATGCCGGTGGTGAAGTGCCCGAACCTCGGGTGGTCAAGGATTTTGACGCCGCTGACCTCTCGGACAAACCCTTTGGCTGGAACCTGCCCAACTGGTTGCTGCGACGCGAGATATTGGCACGATTGGACAAGCTGCCCAATGTCGATTTCCGCCCTGGTGTTGCCACCACCAGCCTGTTCACACGCACTGCCGAAGCCCGTGTTGGCCTCAGCGATGGCAGCAGGGTCACAACTAAATTGGTCATCGCCTGTGACGGCCGCAGCTCTCCGATGCGCGAAGCTGCCGGAATTGCGGTAAGCACCACCCGCTACGGCCAAAAAGCGTTGGCTTTTGCGGTCACTCACCCAACGCCACACGACAATGTGTCGACAGAAGTGCATCGGTCCGGTGGGCCATTTACAATGGTCCCCCTGCCCGACCACAACGGACTGCCAAGCTCGGCAATTGTCTGGATGGAACGCGGCCCAAAGGCGCAAGAACTGCAAGCCCTGCCAACCGAAGAATTCGAAGCCGCGATGACACGGCGTTCTTGTGGTCAGTTGGGTGATCTGAAACTGGCTTCGCGTCGCACCATATGGCCGATCATCAGCCAAGCCGCCGAACGGCTGAATGGCGAGCGCCTGGCATTGATGGCCGAAGCCGCCCATGTGGTGCCGCCCATTGGTGCGCAGGGCTTGAACATGTCGTTGGGCGATCTCGCCAGCCTGCTGGAATTTGCCGAAGCCCGCCGTGACGGGCTGGGGGATACTCAGATGCTAGAGGCCTATCACAAGGCGCGCCACACTGAGATCAAGTTACGGGTCAAGGGCATTGATATGCTGAACCGGGCCTCGATGCTGGAAGCGCGCCCCTTGCGGGATATGCGGGCAGCCGCACTGAACGCTTTTTACTCCATCGCACCAGTTCGCAAGACGCTCATGCGTACCGGGCTGGGCACGAAGTGAGCCTGCGCCGGGTCAAACGGTTTTGCACCGGTCACTGGCAGTTGATGCTGCTGACTGCGCTGATCTTTGCGTTTTGGTCAACGCCCGTAGTTGTGCCGCTAAAAATCCTGATCGTGCTGCTACACGAGCTGTCCCACGCTGCAATGACACTGCTGACCGGCGGCTCCGTCGAAAGCCTGACAATCGACCCACAACAAGGCGGAATGGTCATTTCTCGCGGAGGTAGCCGCTTCCTGACGCTGAGCGCAGGCTACTGCGGCTCACTGCTGATTGGAGTGACACTGTTCCTGATTGCGGTGCGTGCAAATTGGGACCGTTTTGTCATGGGGTTGCTTGCGGCAGTGATCCTTACCGCTGCTGCCCTATACGTGCGCGACCTTTTCGCCCTGTCATTCTGCATCATCGCCGGCCTGCTGATGTTGGGCAGTTCCAAATATCTGTCGCACGGATTCAACGATCTGGTGTTGCGGGTGATCGGACTTAGCAGCATGATTTTTGTGCCCTATGACATCTTCAGCGACACGATTGCCCGATCCTACCTGCGCTCTGACGCCCGGATGTTGGCCGAGGAATTCGGCGGCCCCACTCTGTTCTGGGGCGGAGCCTGGTTGATTATCTCGGGTCTGATCATCATGCGCTGTTTGCGCCGTGGCCTTGGCGCAAACAGCAACATGTCATTGCGTCAACTCAAACGCATTCGACGTCAGAGAACCTGATCCAGCGCCGTCTTGAGACGAGCCATAGTGGCATCCACATCATAGAGCTTGTCCAGACCAAACAGGCCCAGTCGGAAAGTCTGGAAATCCCCGGGCTCGTCACATTGCAGCGGCACACCGGCGGCGATCTGCATACCCAAAGCGGCGAACTTCTTGCCGGTGCTGATCTCCGGATCACTGGTATAGCTAACCACCACACCCGGTGCGCCAACCCCATCAGCAGCAACCGAGGTCACGCCTTTTTCCTTAAGCATGGCCCGCACGCCATTGCCTAGATCCCATTGCGCATCACGCAGCTTGTCGAACCCATATTCCTTGGTCTCGGCCATGGTATCGCGGAAATCCTTGAGCGCATCAGTCGGCATGGTGGCGTGATAGGCATGGCCGCCGTTTTCATAGGCCTGCATGATGGTGCGCCACTGTTTCAGGTTGATGGCAAAACTGTCAGACTGTGTCTCGGCCATCCGGGCCTCTGCCCGTTCTGACAACATCACCAGACCAGCACAGGGTGATGCCGACCAGCCCTTTTGCGGGGCCGAGATCAACACATCCACTCCGGTGCCTTTCATGTCAATCCAGGCGCAGCCCGAAGCGATGCAGTCCAGAACCATCAGCGCGCCAACTTCATGCGCAGCCTTGGCCATAGCTTTGACGTAAGTATCCGTCAGGATGACCCCAGCCGCCGTTTCCACATGCGGCGCAAACACAATGCTCGGTTTCTTTTCTTTAATGGCCGCAATGACCTCGCCAATGGGTGCAGGAGCAAACGGTGACGGGCTAGTATTGCCGGTCTGACGCGCCTTCATCACTGTGGCAGATGAGGTCAGACCACCTGTTTCGAAGATCTGGCTCCAGCGATAGGAAAACCAACCATTGCGCACCACCAGCACGTCTTCGCCGCGTGCAAATTGACGGGCAACGGCCTCCATCGCATAGGTGCCCCCCCCTGGGATCACAGCCACGGCCTCGGCCTTGTAGACCTCTCTGAGCATGGAATTGATATCCAGCATTACCTTCTGAAAGGTTTTAGACATGTGATTAAGCGAGCGGTCCGTGAAAACGACCGAAAATTCATCCATCCCATCCGGGTCGACAGTTTGCAAAAGTGCCATTTCTGATCCTCCAAATAGCGTTGCACAATGGCTATCCTTCTGGGGGCAACTTAGCAAAGCCTTCTTTGGTCGGTACTGTTTGAAAGTGTATTTGCGAACAGCGGATTACCCCAAAGGCCCCGGCCGCCTTTCTTCACTTAGCAGGACATTGGCCTCAACATCCCCCACCCCCGGCAAGGTCATCACCCGGCGGCGCAGCACTCGCTCAAAATCAGTAATGTCACGAGCAGTGACGCGCAGACGGTAGTCATACATGCCCAATACGTGCTCCACCGTCTGCACTTCGGGAATTGCGCTGACCGCGCGTTCAAAGTCATCCAGACTGACCCGCCCCTTGGTGGCCAATTTGATACCCAGAAACACAGTGACGCCAAAGCCAAGCTTTTCACGATCCAGATCCAGACGACGCCCGGCAATCACACCGCTGTCTTGCAACCGCTTAATTCGTCGCCATGTAGCGGGTTGGCTGAGCCCCAATTGGCGTCCTAAGGCCCCAGCCGACAAGTTAGCGTCCTGCGTCAATGCCAGCAGCAGTTTTTGATCGAACTCGTCGAGATCATTCATAGCGGCAGCCCTTCATCACTTTTGATCCGGGCCACATGCATCAGAGCCTCGATGTCAGCGATATGCGGTAGGGTCAGGATCCCCGCACGATAGATCTGCTGATAATGGGCCATATCCCGCGCTATGACGGACAGGCGCACATCCACCCGGCCCAGAAAGGTTTGGATTTCGATCACTTCGGGAATGCCGCGTGCTGCCTCGATAAAATCATCAAAAGCGCGCGTCTGAGTCTTGTCCAGTGTCACCCGCAGGCTGACCTCGACTGCGTAACCAAGCGCCCGCCAGTTGATAACCGCCTGCTGGCCGCGCAGCACACCTGTTTCACGCAGCTTGTCCAACCGGCGGGTCAGGCGCGAGGTTGAGACACCCAAACGGTCCCCAAGTTCGGGAATCGACTGGGCGGGATCACTTTGTAGGTTGCGCAGAATTCGTCGATCCAGGTCATCAAGCATGATTCAGTCGATATACCGACAATTAGCGGATGAATAGTGCAAAAATTCCCACTAATACCTCAACAATGCTCTCGAACCTTGTGGGCATATCACTATGATCGCCGCAGACATCAAACAAAGAGGACGTGGACATGCGCGTTTATTACGATCGCGATTGCGACATCAACCTGATCAAAGACAAAAAAGTAGCCATCCTGGGCTACGGTTCGCAAGGCCACGCGCACGCGCTGAACCTGCGTGACTCAGGTGCCAAAAACCTCGTCGTGGCTCTGCGCGAAGGTTCCGCATCCGCCAAGAAAGCCGAAGGCGAAGGCCTGAAGGTTATGGGCATTGCAGAAGCTGCTGCCTGGTGTGACGTGATCATGTTCACCATGCCCGACGAGCTGCAGGCTGAAACCTACAAGAAATACGTCCACGACAACATCAAGCCGGGTTCGGCAATTGCGTTCGCCCACGGCCTGAACGTTCACTTTGGTCTGATCGAGCCTAAAGAAGGCGTTGACGTGATCATGATGGCGCCAAAAGGCCCAGGTCACACCGTACGCGGCGAATACACCAAAGGCGGCGGCGTGCCTTGCCTTGTTGCAGTGGACAACGATGCAACTGGCAAAGCGCTGGAAATCGGTCTGTCCTACTGTTCCGCAATCGGTGGCGGTCGTTCCGGCATCATCGAAACCAACTTCCGCGAAGAGTGTGAAACCGACCTGTTCGGCGAGCAGGCTGTTCTGTGTGGTGGTCTGGTAGAACTGATCCGCTGTGGCTTTGAAACTCTGGTCGAAGCTGGTTACGCACCAGAAATGGCCTATTTCGAGTGTCTGCACGAAGTGAAGCTGATCGTTGACCTGATCTATGAAGGCGGCATCGCCAACATGGACTACTCGATCTCGAACACTGCTGAGTACGGCCAGTACGTCACCGGCCCACGCATCCTGAACTACGACGAAACCAAAGCCCGCATGAAAGACGTTCTGTCTGACATCCAGTCCGGTAAGTTCGTTCGTGACTTCATGCTGGAAAATGCCGTTGGTCAGCCAACTATCAAAGCATCGCGTCGTGCCAACGACGAGCACCAGATCGAAGAAACCGGCGCCAAGCTGCGTGGCATGATGCCGTGGATCTCTGCTGGCAAAATGGTCGACAAAGAAAAGAACTAAGGATTGCGGGTCTAGGCCCGCATTCAACTTGAATACCCAGGGCGTCCCCGACCGGGGCGCCCTTTTTCTCTGGAGAACCAAATATGACTGCGCCTGTTGGAATGATGAACTGGGTCAAGCTGTTGAGCCTTGGCCTGATTTGGGGCGCGTCTTTCATGTTTATTTCGGTGGCGCTGCGCGACTTGGGACCTCTGACCATCGTGGCTGGACGTGTTGGACTGGGTGCAATTGTCCTGCTGATCATCGTTCAACTCAAGGGCATTGGCCTGCCTGACTGGCGCAACAACACAGGACAACGTGTTTGGGCTGCAGCTCTTGCCATGGGTTTTTTCTCCAGCGCCATGCCGTTTGCCCTGCTGAGTTGGGGGCAAAAATACGTCGCCAGCGGGTTCGCGGGGGTTTGCATGGCCGTGGTGCCTCTATTTGTCCTGCCATTGGCGCATTTTCTGGTGCCAGGCGAACGGTTGACCTTACAACGCGGCATCAGCTTCCTGGTTGGCTTTGCTGGAGTTGTTGTGCTGATTGGACTGGATGCTTTTAAACTGGTTGGCAGCGATTTTGAGGCCCTGGCTAGAGTTGCCTGCCTTGGTGCAGCTCTTTGTTATGCCTTCGGGGCAATCATAACCCGATTGTGCCCCAAAACAGATATGCTTTCCCTCTCTGCCGCTGCTCTGCTTTCGGCAACAGTTATGATCCTGCCTTTTGCACTGATCCTCGAAGGTGTCCCACAAATGCCATCTGCACTGTCTTTGGCGGCTATTTTGTATTTGGGTCTGCTCCCAACTGCCTTGGCACAGGTTTTGCTGGTACAGGTTATTCGGGACGCAGGCCCGAGTTTTATGTCCTTGGTGAACTATCAGTTGCCCGTTTGGTCGGTGCTGTTTGGTGTTGTGCTGTTGAATGAAATCCTGCCACCTCAGCTCTATGTGTCACTCGCGCTGATCTTAGGTGGGTTACTCCTCAGCAAGAAACGCCGCAGAGCCATCGTCGCCACCTGAAAAAGCCAACACTTCGACCCAGCACGAAGGGATGGCAATTGACCCTGCCCACACTTTGACCTCATGTACCTGCACACCCGCGAGGAGCACACATGACTGATATCACTGGGCGACATTGGCTAATGGTCGCTATTCTGGGCCTGACCTGGGGTGGGACATTTCTGGTGATTGAGATCGCGCTGCGCGGCATCACACCGTTTTGGCTGGCCGCGGCCCGGATTACCCTTGGTGCGCTCTTTACCACTGCTATTTGGCAGTTTCGCGGTGGCAAGCTGTTTTCTGCGCCCCCTGCCCCGTCCAACAAAATTGCTCTATGCGCCCTTGGACTTCTCAGTTCAGCACTTCCGTTCATTCTGCTGAACTGGGGACAGCAATATGTTACCTCTGGTTTCGCCGGGGTGTCGATGGCCTCAGTGGCCCTGATCGTGCTTCCCTTGGCACATTTCTTTGTTCCGGGGGAACGGCTGACATGGCGCCGGGCCCTGGGGTTTATCATTGGCTTTGTTGGGGTTGGCATCCTGATCGGTGGTCAGGCCTTTAGCTCGAATGGAGCTGAGCTAGAACTGTTCGGACGAATTGCCTGCATGAGTGCAGCCTGTTGCTACGCCTTCAGCTCAATTTTGATACGGCGGATGCCCAAAATCGATCCTATTGGAATGACAGCCGTTCTTTTGATCATTGGCGCCATGGTGGTCATCCCCTTGGCGCTGCTCGTCGAAGGCCTGCCACCAATGGTAGATGGGAAGACATTGATCGCAACAGCCTTTCTCGGCCTGATCCCGACCGCAGCGGCCAGTATTTTGCGGGTTTCGGTCGTGCGCAGCGCAGGACCGGTGTTCATGTCCTTGGTAAGCTATCAGGTGCCGGTTTGGTCGGTGCTGTTGGGCACCCTATTCCTAGCAGAACCGTTGCCCAGTGCAATGGTATGGGCGCTGGCGCTGATCCTGTGCGGAATGGGGCTCAGCCAATACGGCGCACTGATGCGACTGTTTGGGCGCACACAACCAACAGCCAGCGTTACCCAACATATTGAGCGGAAAAGCCTCTAGGTCGTCACCGCAGAGGTGACCGCATCGACAACTGAATCCACAGTTTTGCTCAGCAAAGCTTCGTCCTCGCATTCAGCCATCACCCGGATCAGCGGCTCGGTCCCCGACTTGCGGATCAGCAATCGCCCCTGCCCGTTCAACACCTGTTCAGCGGTCTGGATGGCGTCTTGCACCAGTTCCGCCTCAAGTGGGGTTTGCCCCGCTTTGAAACGGACATTCTTCAGCAGCTGCGGCACTGGCTGGAACTGTTCTGCCAACAGCGAGGCCTTCTGCTCAGAGCGCACCATCTCAGCCAGGAAATGCAGCCCGGCCATCAACCCATCTCCAGTGGTCGCATAATCGGACATCACGATATGGCCGGATTGCTCGCCGCCCAGATTAAAGCCGCCGCTGCGCATTCGCTCGACCACATAGCGGTCGCCTACAGCTGAACGTTCCAACCCAATTCCTTGATCATTCAGGAATCGCTCAAGACCCAGGTTGGACATCACGGTGGAGACCAGTGCACCGCCCGTCAACAAACCCTGTTCGGCCCAACGCGAAGCCAAAAGCCCCATCAACTGATCACCGTCCGCCACTTTCCCGTTTTCGTCGATCAGAATGACCCGATCGGCATCCCCATCAAGACAGATCCCAACGTGGGCACCATGGGCAACCACGGCCTCGGCGGCGGTTTGCGGCTTGGTGGACCCACAGCCATCATTGATATTCACACCATCCGGCGAAACTCCGATTGGCACCACTTCGGCGCCCAGTTCCCACAGGATTTCAGGCGCAGCACGATAGGCTGCACCATTGGCGCAATCGATCACCACCTTCAGCCCATCAAAGCGGATATCCTTGGGCAGTGAGCTTTTGACCCGTTCACCGTAGCGAAAGCGCGCATCATCAATCCGCTTGGCCCGGCCAATATTTTCGGTTTGAGCGGGCTCAACCCCGGCTTCTATCAGCGCCTCCAATTCCAGTTCCGCACTGTCCGATAATTTGAACCCATCCGGGCCAAAAAACTTGATGCCGTTGTCTTCAGCCGGGTTGTGACTGGCTGAAATCATCACCCCAAGATCGGCCCGCATGGACCGTGTCATCAAACCCACAGCCGGGGTTGGTACCGGCCCCATCAACAGTACATTCATGCCCGTTGATGTCAGCCCTGCGGTCAATGCACTTTCGAACATATAGCCAGACAACCGCGTATCTTTTCCGATCACCACTCGGTGCACACCCGAGGCATCTCTGCGGAAATAACGCCCAACAGCGGCGCCGATACGCAGCGCCATTTCAGCGGTCATGGGGTGAATATTGGCGGTGCCACGCACGCCGTCAGTACCGAATAGTTTGCGCATATTGGTCTTTCTTTTCAGGTCTTAACGAACAGCTTGCCAAAGGCGAATGGCCTGCGCTGTTGCCGCGACATCATGCACCCGTAGGAATTGCACGCCTTGGGCCAGTGCCGCAAGCCCCACCGCAATTGACCCCGGCGCCCGCGCGGTCGCCTGCGGTTCTTTGCCGATTGTGCCGATAAATCCCTTACGCGACACACCTAGTAGAATGGGACAGCCTAGCCCATGAAACAAAGCAATACCCTGCAGCAGAGCTTGGTTATGCTCAAGTGTTTTGCCAAACCCGATACCCGGATCAATAACAATCTGATCACGCAAGACGCCAATGGCTTCCAACCGCTCTATCTGGGCAGACAAAAAGTCATAAACGTCGAGCAGGACGTTTTCATAGCTGGGATCCTGCTGCATCGTCGCCGGATCGCCCTGTGCGTGCATCACACAGACGGGCACCCCTGCTGCAGCCGCGACCGGTCCCAACTCCGGGTCAAAAGTGAACCCGGAAACGTCATTCACCAGATTAGCGCCCGCCTCCAACGTTGCAGCTGCAACGCCAGACTTTCTTGTATCGATCGAGATTGGTACGTCGCTGACCTCACGCAGAGCTCGAATTACGGGTGCGGTACGAGTGATCTCTTCACTTTCGGGAACAAGAACCGCCCCGGGACGTGTAGATTCACCGCCAATATCTATTAGGTCAGCACCTTGCTCAACCATTTGCAGCGCGGCTTGAACTGCTACACTTGGATCATCATGATCACCGCCATCAGAGAAACTGTCGGGCGTCACGTTGAGAATTCCCACAACTTGTGGCTGGCTCAGATCCAATCCGGCAAAGGTAGGGCGATGGCCAGACAGGCGGCGCAGAACAACGTCAGGTACCAACCCAGCTGGTATGATATGAGATGGTGTGTCACGGCTAAGCACTTCAGCATGACTGAACCACAGTGTTCCCCCGGCCAGCTCAACCGCGCCTTCTGGACGGGCCTCGCCATGTTGAACAAGGGGACGGTAATAGGTCATAGCTCGACCTGTGTCTCAGCAATCGCGCGCACTGGTACGCCCGAGGTTCCGGGCAATTCTGCACCAATCACCATCATTTCTCCGGCCTCTAGCAGGGTGGCGAACCACGCCGCAAGCTCTACTGGCTCAGAGGGCGGCACTGACGGGCCATCCACCGCATCAAGAACAATTTTGGACGGTGCCCAGACACTGATCTGGCCATTCTTCATTGCCCAGTCCAGCTCGGTACGGGTCGCCACAACGACACAGCGGTCATCGCGCGCGGCCAGACGCCAGGCATTTTGTTCAATGGCCAACAAATCAATCCGCCGTTCCGTCATCCCATGCCCGGTGCGTGGCACCGCGAGTTCATGCGCACCAACACAAAGGATCAGTGGTCGCTCGCGCGATTGCATCTGGTCGATCCAACCACGCAGATTACCGCTATCCACCGCAGCATTCCCTAGGTACAACAACCTCGGGTGTGGGCGCTCCTCAACTTCGGTGTTGTGCAGCAATTGATGCCGTGCGCGGACAATCTCAACGCCCAACGCACCCGAGCCGCGATCCAGTTTCTCAATCCGAACAAAAACCCGCACGGCCTGAGGTTCCAGTAAAATTCGATCGGCGATCCGTTCAGCAAGTGTTTCCAGAAGATTCAGACGTTCTTCTGACAGTTCATGGGCGATGGCCTCGGTTACTTTGTCGTAGGATAGAATACGATCAACGTCATCGTCGACGTCATCGGGCAATGGTTCAACTTCGACCACGACATTAAAGCTGATACGCTGTGTATTTCCGCGCTCCGCTTGAAAGGCACCAATTTCGACCTCAACGATGTGGTCGCGCAGGGAAATTCGGTCTAACGCCTGATCAGTTGCTGTTGCCGCAGCCCTCTCGGAAGGATGTGCAAAAGCAAGGGGGATTTCTGAATTCATAGGGTCGCGCCTTTGGCTGGCAGTGGGAGAGCTAGGTCTCACAGTCTAGAACATACGCCCACTGATAACAGCCCGACATACGCCACACCAGTGTCCAAAAACGGCGATGGAAAAAGGTTAGTCGCTAGACGCGGTACGATAACGCTCATCACGATAGAACAGATGCACTCCAATTTGCGCAGTATTCGTAAACGTTCGGCTCCAACGTGGCCGAACTGCTGTGGTGTGATAGTAGGTGGCGCCTTCTGTCAGCTCCTGCGCGTTTCCGTCCAATACGGCTCGGGCAACCTTGGCAACCCGTTCGTAGGACTGGCGCTCACCAATCGCTTCTGAACGACCGTCGCATGTGTAACTGAACTGGCACTGATGACGACGGCCAGTTCCTTGCTTGATAACACCGCAAACACTGTTGGGGAACTGCGCACTCGCGACCCTGTTCATGACCACTTCGGCAACCGCAAATTGCCCTTTTACGGTTTCTCCGCGTGCTTCAAAATACAGGGTTTGGGCAAGACATTCAAAATTAGCATCACCACTGGCTGCAGGCTGGGAATCCAGCCAAGCCGTTGTGTAGGTTATGGGTTCAACCTTGGCAGGTTTCCTGCCAAAAAATAGAAACCCACGCTGACGCCGTTTAGGCGCAGCAGCCGACGCCGACTGATCCCTCTGGAACAGGCGAGCAAACCCCGTTTCTGCGGGGGTAACGTCGGGCATTGCCAAAGATGCCACTAGAAAAGCGGCAAAAGCAAAAGTTCTCATGTCAGATACCCCAGGTACCAAATGGTCGCGCCAACCAGCTAAATTCTGCGCGCTGATGGTCTACCCCAGAACAGCGCAAAGGTCCAGTTTTCGCGAATTTTGCAACCCTAATCTGAGAGTTAAGGGACTGTTTATCAGCAAAACTGCCCTTTAACCTTTGACGCAACCGCAAGATCTAGGTGACTTCAGCAACCGCTTGCCCAATGTTATGTGCAATCGCCAATTGAGCAGCAGCCAGCCGCGCAACGGGTACCCGAAACGGAGAACACGACACATAGTCAAACCCAGCATCCCGGCAAAAGGCGATTGATTCGGGGTTACCGCCGTGTTCCCCACAAATGGATAGGGTCACACCTGGGTTGGTCTTTCGGCCTCGTTGCACCCCAAGTTTCAATAATTCACCGACGCCTTCGATATCCAGCACATGAAAAGGATCCTCGGGAAACACCCCTTGGCGCACATAATCGGACATGAACCGCCCCGCATCATCGCGAGAAAGACCATAGGTCATTTGAGTGAGATCATTGGTCCCAAAACTTAGAAATGCGGTGTGCGGCGCGATATCATCTGCACGCAGCGCAGCGCGCGGTGTCTCGACCATGACCCCCAGGCGATACTCAAATTCAATACCACGTTCGGATTTCACTGCGGCTGCAACCGCGTCAATGCGGGCCTTCACCAGCTCGACTTCTCGCTTAGCCGAGACCAGGGGGATCATGATTTCAGGCACCACTGGAGTCCCGCCCTTTGAAACATCCAATGCCGCTTCAAAAATGGCACGCGCCTGCATGTCATAGATTTCAGGCACCGTTACACCCAACCGAACACCACGGAGTCCCAACATGGGGTTATACTCGCCCATCTCCTCGACGCGACGGGTAACATCGCGAACAGGAATACCCAGTGCCTCGGACAGCTCCCGCTGACCGACCTTGGTAGCAGGCAGGAATTCGTGCAATGGCGGATCAAAAAGGCGGATGCAAACCGGCATCCCTGCCATGATGCGGAATAGCTCGCAGAAATCGCCACGTTGCATCGGCAGCAGCCGCGCCAGCACCGCAGCACGCCCAGACGAGGTTTCCGCAAAGATCATCTCACGCATTACGATAAGGCGGCTGGGATCGAAAAACATGTGCTCGGTGCGGCAAAGCCCGATACCCTGAGCGTTAAAATTTCGCGCAACCTGCGCATCAGCCGGCGTATCCGCATTGGCGCGGATACCAATGTCGCGCTCAGCATCCGCCCAGCCCATCAATGTCTGAAAGGCATCATCCAACGCCGCTTCCAGCATTGCGGGCTGCCCGGCCAAAACCTGCCCCGAGCTGCCATCTATGGTGACGATCTCGCCAGCTTTGAAGACACGGCCTTCTGCCGTAACCAGTTGTTTTTCCTTGCTCAGAAACTTCAACGTCGACGCGCCTACGATGCACGGCAACCCTAAACCACGGCCAATCACAGCCGCATGGCTGGTCATGCCGCCTTTTTCGGTCAGAACCGCAACCGCGGCATGCATGCCGCGAATATCTTCGGGGGAGGTTTCGCGGCGCACCAGAATACAAGGCTCACGCCGTGCCGCGCTGGCCTGTGCCTCCGCGGCTGTAAACACCAGCCGTCCGGTTGCAGCACCAGGACTGGCAGCAATACCCGTGCCGATCACTTCACGGTCCGCTTCTGGGTCAACCTGACGGTGCAGCAGCTCATTCAGGGCATGTGGATTGATCCGCATCACTGCTTCTTGCGGAGATATAATGTTGTCCTCCGCTAGTGCCACTGCAATGCGAACCGCAGCCCGCGCCGAGCGTGCCACCCGCACCCCATCCAAAATATGAACGCGGCCGTTCTCAATGACAAATTCAACCTGCATCGCTTCACGCAAACGCTGGCGCATCAGGGCTGCATGGGCCTTCAGTTCGGCAAACGCCTCAGGTGCGACATCAGCCAGCGCTGTCCCACGCGGATCCTGCTCCAGATACAACGCCGCCGCTCCGGCCCCAAGTGCATCGCGCCCCTGCGACTGGCTCAGATACCGTCCGGTAATCTGCGGCTGCCCGGTTTGTGAGTTGATCAGCTGCAAAACACCAGAGCCACATTCGCCCTGCCCCAGCCCGGGTATCATTTCCTGTACCACCAGCCCAAGCCCGGCATCAACCGGTGCACCTTTGGCTTGGCGCAACAGACGCGCCGATGTGCCATCCCAGGCCCGCGCCATTGACCGCAGCACAGCGGCCAGCTGCTCGCCACGATCTTGTGGGAACACCTCATCCGTTTCAGCTTCGTAGGCCTGCAAAATGCCACTCAAAGCCTCTGGGCCGTCGTCGCCTGTCTCATCAAAGACATCCGGGTCCAATCGCGCAACATGCACCGCATAAGACTGAACAAAGCGCAGATACAGCGCCGCAGCCGCCGGAGCACCCAGGCTGTCGCACAGGTCAACATAACGGGCATCGTTCATGCCCACATTCAGCACCGCACCGGGGCCACCCCAATCGGGGTCTTCCGAAGATGGGCGCACACAGAGCAGCGCATCTTCCGGGAACTCCCCCAGAACAGCCGCCAATTCCGGCATCTGACCTTCGGCAATGGCCTGTACCGCATCAAATGACAGCGCAACGGTGCGCGGTACCGGTAAATCCAGTCGCACCAGCCGTTGCAGGCATTTGGCACGCCCGCCATGGCTTTGCGCTGCAATTGGGGCGTTTGGCGTGATCAGTGCGGCAAACGGGGTCTCTGATGGTTGTTTCTGCACTGCAGCACCTTTCCTTTGCCCTGCAGCATAAGGCCAAGCCGCTATGGCGCAAGCATCTTGTCGCTATCAACAAGGATCACCTCGCAGTATTCAACGAAAAAGGGGCTTTCCAATAGGAAAGCCCCTGCCTCCGGCGGGAGTATTTTTAGCAAAAAGAAGCGGCTTGTCAGCCTTCCACTTTGGTCAAATCCGCGACCTGGCCACATATCTGGCGAATTTGGTGCAGCAGGTTCAACCGGTTGCGGCGGACCACGTCATTGTCAGAGTTCACCTGCACCGCTTCAAAAAACGCATCAATCGGCGCCCGCATCGCTGCCATGCTGCCCATGGCAGCCGCGAAATCTTCGGCCTCGATGGCCGACGAGATCGCCCCCTCGGAGGCTGCTAGCGCCTCGAACAAGGCAATCTCTGAGGGTTCCTCGGCAAATTTCACATCACCGCCATAGGAATATTCCACCCCGTCCTTTTCCTCGGCTTGGGTCAGGATATTGTTGGCGCGCTTATAGCCCTGCAGCAGGTTGGTGCCGTCGTCGGATGTCATGAAATCCTCCAAAGCACGGGCGCGTTTGACCAGCAGGGTCAGATCGTCGTTGCCGTCCATGGCGATACAGGCGTCGATGACATCGTGGCGGATACCTTGATCACGCAAGAAGACCTTGAGGCGGTCGTGGAAAAAGGAAAGGAGATCTTCGACATCCGTACCTTCATATCCTTTAGCCATTGCATCCCGCATTGCTGGACGCAAATCATTCTCCAAAACCAACCGAATAACACCCAGCGCAGCGCGGCGCAGCGCAAAGGGATCCTTCGACCCGGTCGGCTTTTCATCAATCGCCCAAAACCCGGTCAGCGTGTCCAGCTTATCGGCCAGTGCGACCGCAACCGAAACCGGCTCTGTTGGCACATCATCCGATGGGCCCAGCGGCGAGTAGTGGTTTTCGCAAGCATTGGCAACTTCTTGCGGCAGGCCTGCGGCCTCGGCGTAGTAGCGGCCCATCAGGCCCTGCAGCTCGGGGAATTCATATACCATTTCCGAGGACAGATCGGCTTTGGCAACCCGTGCCGCCTGCTCGGCCAAATCAGCGTCAGCACCCACAACCGGGGCTATCTCGCGCGCCAGTGCAGCGATGCGGTCAATCCGTTCGGCCTGAGAGCCCAGCTTGTTGTGGAAGGTGACGTTTGACAGCGCCTCGGTCCAGACCTCCATGCCTTCTTTGGCAGTGCGCAGGTCGTTCTCCCAGAAGAATTTCGCATCTGCCAAACGGGCGCTCAGAACCTTTTGGTTGCCCGCCAGAATGGTTGCACCATTGTCGGCAGTGTCACGGTTGGCAACGGTAACGAACTTTTCAATACGCTTGGTCTTGGGGTTGCGAACCGAGAAGAACTTTTGGTGTTCCTTCATCGAGGTTTGCAACACTTCAGGTGGTAGGCTCAGGAATTCGTCGTCGATGGATCCCAACAGCACAACTGGCCATTCGACCAGACCCGCGACTTCAGCCAGCAGGCCCTTATCTTCGACCACTTCCAACCCATTGGCAAAGGCCTGATTGGTGGCGTCCTGCCAAATCGCATCGGCACGCTCCGCCGGGTCCAACACCACATTGGCGCGTTTCAGCTTGGCAGCGTAGTCGTCAAAGCCACTCACTGTAATCTCATCCGGTGCCATGAAACGGTGTCCATGGGTGGTATTGCCCGACTTGATACCGTCGATGTCCAACGGGACAACTTCTGATCCGGCCTCATCCGACAGCAGGCACAGGATCGAATGCAGCGGGCGCACCCACTTCAGGCTGCCCGATCCCCAACGCATGGATTTTGGCCATGGAAAGTTGCGGATTGTAGCTTCCAGAACTTCGGCAATGATGTCCGCCGCCGGTCGACCCGGCTTTTCGATCGAGGCAAAATAGACCGCGCCTTTTGGGGTCTCACGCTCTTCCAACTGTTCACGGGTCAGACCTGCACCGCGCAGGAAACCCTCGATGGCTTTATCAGGCGCACCGACCTTTGGTCCTTTGCGCTCTTCGCGCACGGTGGGCGACGCCGCCAACAAACCGTCGATGGCCAGTGTCAGGCGACGGGGTGTAGTCAGGGCGTGCGCCCCAGCATAAGTCAGACCTGCTTCGACCAAGCCATCGGTCATTCGCTTTTTCAGATCCTCACCTGCGCGGCGTTGCATGCGGGCGGGAATTTCCTCGGAAAACAGTTCAATCAGCAGGTCGGGCATCTGGGGGTCCTCAGAAATTCACTATCATCTGGATGACGATGGCGTTGGCGATGTCTACAAAGAAGGCGGATACAAGGGGCAGCACAACAAAGGCAATAGGCGATGGGCCATAGCGTTTGGTGACGGCGGTCATATTAGCGATGGCTGTGGGGGTTGCGCCCAGCGCAAACCCACCAAATCCAGCCGCCAAAACCGCACCGCGATAACCACTGCCCAGCAGCGGAAACAGAACATAAAGAACAAAGACGACGGCAAAGGCGGTCTGAGCGGTCATGATCACAGCAATCGCCAGGCCAAGTTCTGCAATAGTCCACAGTTGCAGCGCCATCAGCGACATGGCCAGAAAGGCCCCCAACGAGAACTCCGACACCAGCGCCAGCGCGGGCGTGCGTGACACCGCGGGCGCATTGGGGCGAAGCCATGCGCGTAGATTGGCTATCAGGATACCCGCGATCAGACAGGGGACAAACAGCGGCAGTTTCAACCCGGCGGCCTCGATCAACTGTGACCCAATGTAGCCCAAGATGATGGCAAAGTTCAAAAACAGCATCACCCGCATCAGGCTCAGGTGATCGATTTGCGCAGCAGGGGCAACGTCCGCATCCGGCAACCCGACAGTGGCCCCTTCGTCCGGGCGCGCAGGGGCCAGATTGTTGCGCGTGATCAGAATGCGCGCCACGGGTCCACCAACCAACGCCGCCAAAACCAAGCCCAGCGTCGCAACCGCAACACCCAGCTCGGTTGCACCATTCAGACCCGTTGCCTCGGCAACATCGGGGGCCCAGGCAATCGCGGTGCCATGTCCACCGATCAGCGAAGCAGAGCCAAACAACACCCCGGCCTGCGCAGGATATCCAAACAGCACGGCACCAGCGGCGCCAATTATGTTTTGCGCGATAATGGTCATCAGGGTTAGCACCAGCAGGATCGCTAATGGTTTCCCCCCAGCAATCAGGTCGCTGAGGCGTGCGTTGAGACCAATCCCAGCAAAAAACAACACCAGAAAGAAATCGCGACTGGCCATTTCGAACTCAACAGCACGACCGGAAAACAGATAGACCGCCAACACCACCAGTGCTGCCAGCAAACCACCCGTCACCGGTTCAGGGATATTAAAACGGCGCAGCACCTCGACGCGGGCATTCAACCGCGCGCCCATCAAAAACACCGCAAACCCAAGGGTCACGGTGATGAACTCCGGGATGATGAAGGCTGCACTCATATCACTCTCCGTCACACTACAGGGCCAAGTTTACTGACTTGCCGCAGGCAATTCAGGGCAAGTTTCACCGATCACAGTGCCGTCATAAGCCTTTTTGCCGCAGTTGTTAGAGTCATGCCAGACGTATCCCATGCCTTCATCAGTGACGGCGACAATGCGATCATAGCCATGTTTAATGTTTTTGACCGAGAGAAAGGCCGTAGCAGTACCGGCCTCAAGTGCTGCACCAATAGCCTGGGCATCAAAACAGTCGAACCATCCCGGCGCGATGCGGGGCTGATGCTGATCGGAAACGGTGTAGATCTGCGCCAGTTCTTCACGGCTCAGCGAGCTTGTGAAACAGGCCCGGTAGCGGATTGGCGAACTACTGGCATCAATCGCCTGAAAGTCACTATAGGCAATTGCCACGCCCTCGTCGCCGCCTTGCGGCACCAGTACCACGTCCTGGCCTGGCGTCAGCTCCACCTCTTCGTAGTAGTGGTAGACTTGCAGATAGTACATTCCAGCACCCGCGCCCACTGCGCAAACGAGGATTAGCATGGCAAGAAACTTACCCATTTTGGTCTTGGTCCTTTTGGCCGGTCCTGAGGCGCATCGCCCCTTTAGTTTCAAACGTCACTGGGGCAATGTCCTGCCATTGAATAGGGGAATTTCAAATGGACAGCAGTTTTGCCATCACTTTTTTCGGCGCCTTGTTTGCAATCATGAACCCGGTGACCAATTTGCCGATCTTTCTGAGCGTAACCGAACAAGCCCCCCTTGAGGTCCAGCGCAAGATTGCGGTGAAAACCGCGATATACAGCCTTATTCTTGGTGGCAGTTTTGCAGTGGTCGGAACCCAGGTTCTCAACCTGTTTGGCATCAGTGTTGATGACTTCCGCTTGGCGGGCGGGCTTGTACTGCTGTTGATCGCGCTCAACATGCTGAATGGCGAGCAGAGCAGTTCGCACCACGGCACCACGGGCGAGCAGAACGCGTTTCCTTCGGCTGAAAGTGTGGCGTTCTATCCGCTGACGTTTCCGATCATTGTCGGACCCGGCACCATCACCACACTGATCATATTCAGCCACAAGGCCCAGACCGCCACACAAATGATTGCCTTTGCTGGTGTCTTTGCCGGGCTGGTCGCCTTGCTGGGGCTGGTGTTTTACAACGCTCCAACCTTTGCCAAACATCTGTCGGGCACCGCGCGGGTGATCATGAGTCGCCTGATGGGGATGATTCTGGCCGCTATTGCGGTTGGCATGCTGACCGACGGGTTGAAGGCGCTGTTGCCCGGATTGGCATAACGGAAAACAGCGCCCTTTCCCGAGCAACCCACTGGCAGGTACGGCAGGAGGCATCAGGCCGCCCAGCCGCCCGCCTCAGTCTGAACAAAGGCATCAGCACATTGTTTGGCCAGTGCCCGAACACGGCCGATATAGGCCTGGCGCTCGGTCACAGAAATCACACCACGCGCATCCAGCAGGTTGAACAGATGGCTGGCCTTGATGCACTGATCATAAGCCGGATGCGCCATTACGATGCGCTTGCCAGTCTTGGGATCTTCAGCGGGTTGCGACAGAATCGCTGCGCATTCCGCTTCGGCTTCTTCGAACTGTCGTAGCAACACTTCCGTATTGGCGGTGTCAAAGTTCCAGCGGGCATATTCTTCTTCGGTCTGTTTGAAGATATCACCGTAGGTCATCGGGATTGGCGCGTCCGGGTCGTTGAATGGCATATCCATCACATGGTCAACGCCAAGGATATACATCGCCAACCGCTCCAGACCATAGGTCAACTCGCCCGAAACCGGCGCACAATCGTAGCCACCAACCTGCTGAAAATAGGTGAACTGGCTGACTTCCATGCCGTCACACCAAACCTCCCAGCCTAGCCCCCAGGCACCCAGTGTCGGGCTTTCCCAGTCGTCCTCGACAAAGCGGATGTCGTGCAGATCCATATCCACACCAATTGCAGCAAGCGAGCCAAGATACAGCTCTTGCAGGTTGGGCGGGCTTGGCTTGATCAACACCTGATACTGATAATAGTGCTGCAAACGGTTGGGGTTCTCACCATAGCGGCCATCTGTCGGACGACGCGAGGGCTGAACATAAGCAGCGGCCCAGGGTTTCGATCCCAGTGAACGCAGCGTGGTTGCCGGGTGAAACGTCCCCGCGCCAACTTCCATGTCATAGGGCTGCAGCATCGCGCAGCCCTTGCTGGCCCAGTAGCTCTGGAGCCGCAGGATGATCTCTTGGAACGAGCGCGGGGCGCCATTGGTCTGGGTCATGTCTTTTTCCCTGTTGGGGCTGCAAATGCGGGTCTTTCCTATGCAAGCCCCCGGTCAGGGTCAACGACCCATATGATCTCAGGCCGGGTTGGAGCACAAAAACGCCAGAATGGAGGGCAATTGGACAAAACAACCCATATTGCATCGTCAAGGTACGAATTCCCCCCATCAATAGGCATTCCCTTTGAGGCGCTAAAATGCTTAATTGCCCAAAATTTTGACTCCTCAGGGATAAAGGAACCGCAATGAAGACTTTCTTTGCTTCGATGGCGCTGACGCTGATGGCATTGGCCGCAACTTTGCCGAAAGCGGCAACAGCACAGCAGGTCTCCCCAGACTCGGTCTGGATCCAGGTTGCAGCACATGCTTCGCTGACCGAAGCCCAGGGACGCGCTTCAAGTCTGGCAGCACAATTGCCGGACGTCAGTGGCTATGCTCTTGGTGGCGGCTGGTATGGCGTCGTACTGGGACCTTACAGCCGCGCCGATGCAGAACGCGCGTTGCAGGTTTATCGCCGCGAGGGAAACATCCCACGTGACAGTTTCATTGCCTTTGGCCGCAACCTTGGCCAACAATTCTGGCCACAAGGGGCGACCTCAGCCAACGTTGGCGTGACAACACTGCCTGCAACAATTGCCACCGAAACCGCACAGGTAGACACATCAACAGCCCAGCCCGTACCAACACCACAGGTTCCTGATGAAACACCTGCACAGGCACGGCGCAGCGAACGCGCACTGACAGCGGATGAACGCAAGGCGCTTCAGATTGCTCTCAAAGCCGCCGGGTTTTACAACTCCGCTATCGATGGCTCATTTGGTCGAGGCACCCGTGCATCCATGAACGACTGGCAGGCAGCCAATGGTTATGAGCTGACAGGCATTCTGACCACACGCCAGCGCCAGGCTCTGCTCGATGAATATAACGCACCGCTGATTTCGGTTGGTATGGCTGAAATGACCAACGCAAGCGCCGGTATTTCTATGCAAATCCCCGCTCGCGAAGTAGGCTTTTCCCGTTACGAGCCGCCGTTTGCCCATTTTGACGCCAAGGGCGACATTGGCGCACGCGTCCTGCTGATCTCGCAACCTGGCGACCAACGCACTCTGTTTGGTCTTTATGACATTCTGCAAACGCTTGAGATCGTGCCTCTGGTTGGCCCGCGTGAACGCGGCAATGACAGCTTCACCATCGAAGGTCGCGGCAATGGTATCGTTTCGTTCACTCAGGCCAGCCTGAAGAATGGAGAGATCAAAGGCTTCACTCTGATCTGGCCCGCAGGAGATGAAAACCGCCGGTCCCGCGTGCTCACCGAAATGCAATCCAGCTTTGCCCGCCTTGATGGGGTTCTCGATCCTGCCGCCGGTGGCGACGCTCAGCAGAGCATCGATCTTTTGGCTGGCCTGCAGATCCGCCAACCCCGCATGTCTCGTTCAGGGTTCTACGTAGATGCTCAAGGGACAGTGTTGACCACTTCGGATGTGGTGGCCAATTGCACGCGCCTGACCCTTGACCACGACTACCCTGCTGAGCTGCAGCACAATGATGCCGCCAATGGTCTGGCTGTGTTGCGTCCAACGACACCACTGGCACCGATGGCTTTGGCAGAGTTCAGCGCCTCCACACCACGCCTGCAATCCGAAGTGGCTGTCTCTGGGTTCTCCTACGAAGGCCTACTTGGCGCTCCCAGCCTGACCTGGGGAACGCTTGCAGACATCAAAAGCCTGGACGGGAATTCTGGCGTCGCGCGTTTGGAACTGCCAGCACAGCCCGGCGATGTCGGGGGACCTGTCCTAGATGGGACTGGCGCGGTTCTGGGCATGTTGTTGCCGCAAAAAATTGGCGCACAGCAGTTGCCACAAGGTGTTAGCTTTGCTGCAAATGCCGAGGCCATCCGCCTGACATTGAGCGAAGCGGGCGTGACCGCCAGCGATCGTGGCGCTGACGCTACCACGTTGTCGAATGCCGCGATGAACCGCGTGGTCAATGGTATGACAGTATTGGTCAGCTGCTGGAATTGATTGACCAATCGCACCACTAAAATTGAAAACGCCGATACCCGGGTATCGGCGTTTTTTTTCATGCTAGGGTCTGTGCGTCTAAGGAAGCTACAGATTAGTCCTTCCCCGTCTGTAGACCTTCGTAGGGTGTGTGCTTGCACGCACCATTTCAGTCAAAACGCGTGCACACGTCCATCCCAGGTATGAAAACAACCGGTGGTCGCAACGTTCAGGACGTCGAACTCATTCAACAGCCCTTCGGCCGAATCCTGCACCGAGATATCCCCCTGATCCCCCCCCATATCCGTGCGCACCCAACCCGGATGGTAAATCCCTACGGCGATGCCTTCAGGCTTTAAGTCCGTCGCCAGATTGCGCCCGATGTTCAGCGCTGCGGCTTTTGACGCGCGATAGGCATAGCTGCCCCCCGGCGCCAGCGCATGGCTGGCCATCTGCGACGAGATGATTGCAATCTTAGGCTCAGTTGCAAGCCGCAGGTTGGGCAGCAGGGCCTGAACCGTCAGAAAGACGCCAGTAACATTGGTGGCCAGCGAGGTGGCCCAGACCTCTGCGGTGTAATCTTCCACCGCCATTCCCTTATCGAGAAAAACCCCCGCATTGCAGATCAGCAAATCCACGGGCTTATCTTTCATCTGAGCAGCGAGTCGCGCCTGCTGACCCGGATCAGAAACGTTCAGCCGGGTATCGGTGGAGTGATCCCGCGCAGTGCCAGTGACCTCATGCCCGGCAGCCCGAAGCCGCGCTACCATTTCACGGCCAATGCCGCGGCTGGACCCCGTCACTACAACATGCATTTGCCATCTACTCCTAAATATTCAGGTCGTCAGTTTGTTTTGCGGTTGGGCATGAACGGCAGCGGCACAACGGGTATACCCTCGTCGATCAGGGCCTTTGCCTCATCCAGTTTGGCCTCACCGTGAATCGCTCTCCCGGGGGCGTCACCCTCGTGCATCGCCCGCGCTTGCGACACAAAATCCTTACCCACATAGTCCGAATTATCTTCAACTTTACGCCGCAGGTCTGCCATAGCCTGCTCCTGCGCATTGGCGGGAGTGCTGAGCGCCCCCGCCCCCGGCTCTTGCGGCAGGGCCGCTTGCGATGATGGTGCTGCTCCTGCAGCCTGCGCCGTTTCAGCACTGGCTGCCTTTTCCTGTGTCGGAACTTCAGGTTCCCCGCGTCCAGATACGGCCTTTCGTCCGGGCCGGACCCGAGGCGTCATGATCGCCTTTTCAACCGATCCATGTCCACAAACGGCACAGGACACCATCCCCGCCCCCGCCAGCTTGTCAAAAGCTGAGGCGGACTGAAACCAACTGTCGAAGGTATGGCCGTCGGCACATTTCAGGGCGTATTGTATCATGAATTATTCTCACGTTGCGCAGCCTGAATAAAGCTCAGACTTAGGCAAGATCAAGGGCAATGCGTCGATCCGCGCAAGACATCAGGACGAAACCCCGACAAAATGCGCGCCAGCTCCGGTTCCTGCACCTTTCTGGCGGCGCGGGCGGGTGAAAACCACTTTCGTACTCTCTGGCCTTGCTCGGGGAATTCTACTGCCAATTCGGAGACCTTCACTGGATAGACCGCAACCATGATGGGTTGCGATACACGGCGGCTGCGCCATTTCTGATAGGAATACAGCCCCAGGCATTCACTTGCTGCTGTACCATGCACACCGGCTTCTTCCCAGGCTTCCTGCGCCGCTGATCCGGCAGGCGTGCAGCCATTGATTGGCCACCCTTTTGGAAGAACCCAGCGCCCAGTGCCGCGCGAGGTCACCAACAGGATTTTTGGATTCCCCTTCTTGCTGATGCGGTAGCACAGGGCAGCAAACTGATTGAGCACCGCACCTTCATTTGGCACCTTGGCAGCAATCGACATTTGAGTGATCATCGGTTCAATCCTCAGAATTGCCAACAGGCTACACCGACACGACAGCCAACTCACGTAAATTATTTATGACAACCAGCTCAGTAACCAACCAGCGCAGGATCGCTTCATCGACCAAAGGTAGCAGCTTCACCCTTTGGAGACTGCAGGTTGCAATCGCAGTTGTAGCTGATGAACCATATCCTCGTGTGGGACATCCGCATCAATCGCCAGACGACGCAGCCCAAAATGCACCTGAGCCATCTGCTGGTAATATCCGGAAAACACATAGTTGGTGGTCGCCCCAGCAACCGCACCTAAAACAGGAACAGCCTGTGCCGCCAGTTTTTGCCCCATGACCACACCCAGCTTGGGTGCAACCTGAGCAATCAGTTTTTGCAGCGCCCCGCCTGACAGACTTAGGCGCAGCGAGAGAAACCCCAGATCTGCCCCATCATCATGGGCCAATGGGCCTGCTGCGGCAAACACCCGAATACAGTCGAAGGTGACACTTTCGGCCTCGGGATCAAACCCATGTTCGGCGGCGACACCTTGAATAGTGCGCAACAGGAACGCCGTCGTCGCGGGAAGTTCAACCAGCGCCCCCGGCAATCCACCAACACCTCCGGCAGCGCCCATGGCTGCGCTCATCATTCGGTTGGCCTGTGGGCTCTGATCCGGCACGGCACGGCGCGAGCGGGTGGCAGCGCCCATGGCCAGTCGTAAGGCCTGTTCAGTTGCACTTCCAAGACCCGAGCGAACAGAGTCGGGCAATCGATCCAGCAGGTTTTCTGCCTTACCACCAACCATGTTCAACAATTGCAGCCCAGTTCCAGCCGCATTGCGGTACCGCTCAGCCAAGGCATCCAGCTCCGCTTCGGTCTGCTGTGGGCTCAATCTCTGCACCGGGGATAAAATCTCTGTCAAAACCGCCTCCTCTATCCCATAGACATTGGTCAGCCTGCCCCGGTTTTCAACCCTTCCAGCGGCTCACCTCACCCTGAACCCCATCCCAGGCACCGTCCTGTAGCGCAAAGCCCAGCACCCGGTCCGGGTTGGTGGGGGGGGGCATTTCTACCCCGCTCAGGCGTTCAAAACCAAATCGCCGGTAATAAGGCGCATCGCCTACAAGCAGCACACGTGCCCAACCGCTGCTCTCAGCTTTAGCCAGAGAATCGCGGATCAACGAGCCGCCCAGCCCCTCGCCCTGATGGGTCGGGTGAACAGCAACAGGGCCCAGCAACAGGGCATCCGCAGATCCGATGTGCACCGGCCAAAATCGAATTGCACCCGCCAGAATGCCCAGTTCATCACGCGCAACCTGACTTAACCCCAGCACCGGGGGAATATCATCACGCAACCGGTAAGACGACAACGCCTCACGCCCGGGCGCAAAGCACAGGTCATACAACGCCTCGACCTCCCAACGGTCCTGCGGCTGTTCCGCTATCAGCTCGATCACGGCGCATGGCCTCCCAAACTCAGACTGGCAATCGCCCTAACACGGGTCTAAGCCTTGGGCAAACATTTGGAGACACGCATGTTCTATCGCCCCGAAGACGGCCACGGCCTGCCACACAACCCATTCAACGCCATCATCACCCCACGCCCCATTGGCTGGATCTCTACCCGGTCGGCCGAGGGCGTGAATAACCTCGCCCCCTATTCCTTTTTCAACGCGGTCGCCTATGAACCGCCACAGGTGATGTTTGCCTCAACCGGGTCCAAGCCGGACCAGAATGGAACCAAGGACAGTGTGGCCAATATCATCGAGACCGGCGTGTTCTGCGTCAATATTGTGGAATATGCGATGCGCGATGCGATGAACGCATCCTCGGCTGCCCTGCCCCGGGAAGCGGATGAATTCACCCATGCAGATCTGGCAATGCAAGACTGCACCACCATCCCCTGCGCCCGCGTCGCCGCAGCTCCGGCCGCGCTGGAATGCAAACTGACCAACGTTGTCACTCTGCCCGGCGAAGCCAACCGCGTGGTCTTTGGCGAGGTCCTCGGTGTTCATATGCGCGATGACTGTCTGGTGGACGGCACCTTTGACGTCACCCGTTTTGTTCCATTGGCGCGTATGGGCTACCGTGACTACTCAGCCGTCCGCGAGGTGTTCAGCCTAACCCGCCCCGATGACACCTAAGGGTAAAACCTATTCCCCACGGAGCACGATATTCGGCTCGTCCAGGCAAAACCCCAGAACAACCGTCAGCGATGTGGGGAATGCTGGGCCGTCAAACACAACCTGAGCCCGCCCCCACTGGCTGCTTGCGGGTGCGTTGCCGTGTGACATGAACGCGGTGCACGCGCCAGCGCCTTGACCGATCCAATATGCATCGTGGCTGCTGCGATTAGAGTAGTTCCCAGCCAAGCCCGGAATGATCAGTTTGGCTGGATAGGCATCCACATTGGTAAAGGAAAAAATGGCAGCACCGCCCTCTTCTGCCTCATAGACGATTTGGCCCATGTCACTTTCCCAGACTTCGTCAGCCAATACCGGCGCAGACAAAAGGGAGAAGATGGCGGCGAAATGTAATGCATTCATGGGAAACTCCTGTTCAGATCAATGCGGAAAGGGTGTCACAATTTTGGCATTGAGGATAGTTGCCAAATTGGATTGGTGCGGCGGCAAGTCAACAACGGACGTTAGCAATGGCAGGTAGACAGAGAAGCCTGCCGCTAACTACGTTTTGGTGGAAGTCCACTTTGCGTCTGTCGTAAACGGTTGCATTGACCGGTACTGAAATTGATGTACAGCTCTCATGCCAGCTTGGTAGTCTCCTGCTAGCTAAAAGGGACCAATCAAATATGGGAACATGAGGTTACAAGGTCGGAGAGGATGACGCTTTCTGCGACGTCTACAATTTCTATTTTGACATCTATAACCAAGGAGCTTCCCCAGAAGAGGCAAGCGACCGAGTGCTGGACGAAATGTCAGACTATTTTTCTGACTTTGAGGACCGATATGAAGCTTTTCTAGCTCTCGCTTTTGCCCAGTGGGAAACACAACATAAAGACATTAGGGTTTTTGAAGAGACTGAGAGATTTATCACAACGGGAGAAAGTTTAGGGATCTGGTCTGACAGAGGCGGTGATGAAACGCTGATAAAGAGACGTCGTAGTGCGTTGCACTCATTTTTGCGCAAACTCAGTAAACCAAGACGCTCGAAGAAAAGACGTGTTCATAAGGTTCCTGAGTTCAAGGAGACCATTCTGGTTGACTTGCTTGCTCCAGACAATCGCAAGGCTCTAAAAATTCAAGAGAACTACTTAGATGGAGAATTTCTTCACACCTCCGCAACAGTCATGTGGGGAGAAGGAGGGGGGAGTATTTTTCACAGTGACCGTTCTGGTCTAATGATCATCGGTGAGTGGTTGGGCCCTCAAAACCTGCGAGTGTGTTTTCTAAACGCAATTCGGGATGATTTGATATTCGGCATGGGAAATCCAAACGAAGCCTTTTTCTGCGGAGATAGCGTGACACTTGCCTATGAATTTTCGGACTGACTACACCTATTCCTGAGGGCTATGTATTCACCGGACTTCCCGTTCACAGAAGGGCGGGCGAATAGAGCTGAATTTGTATCGACTTACTTGGAAAGTGAGAGTTTCGAAAATCGCATGAGGGATCGAACTGCAAGACAGAATTGAACACAAACCTTAGAAAAAGTATGAGGATAGGACAGTCCTAAAATGAAGAAAAATGGGATTACAAACCTGCTAAAGGGGTTCTGGGTGTTCGGCGACCCCGTCTTGCAAATTCTCTGCTGTATGTTTCCGTTGATGATTGTCTGGAGAAACTACTTTCCGGAGAGTTATTACGGAACGCGGTTTACTATGTTGGGTGAGCTATCAATATTTGTTCTAATGCCTTTCGGTTTTGTTGCGTGTGTTTATGAGTTTTGGAAGCAGAAAAAAGCTTGTGGTAAGAAGTGAGAAGCTGTGTAGACTTCGAGCTCGTTTAAAACCAGTGTGACTAGATATTTTACCAGACATTCTCCAAACAGATAACCAGAAGGCAATGTCTCACGTCGGGCAGCGTCTTCTTCAACCTGGATCATACAATTGTTGATGGCGGGGCAGCTCAGAATTCGGCAAATGGACGAGTGACTGTACACAAATTGGAGGGCATGATGGACCAGCACCTGTAACACACGAAAATCCCCACATTTTCCAATACAGGAGGCTTCATGCCTTACGCCCTGCCCGACGCAACCTGCGTCCACCCCATCACCCTGCCCGATGGTCAACCCCACCTTGGCACCGTTTTTCTGCGCAATGTCGTGGATCACCCAAAGTTCAAGGTTGGCGATTTCACCTATGCCTCAGACTTTGATCCCCCCTCACAAGATGGCTGGGCCAACCATCTCGCGCCTTACCTGTTCCCAATGTCGAAGGAAACGCTGCGGATCGGGCGGTACTGTCAGATCGCCCATGGTGTCCGCTTCATCACCTCCAGTGCCAATCACGCCATGGAGGGGTTGACCTGCTATCCCTTCCCGGTGTTCGACCCAGAACAGATGATCGGTTTTCAACCTGACACCCGCGATACGGTGATCGGCCACGATGTCTGGATCGGCTACGGCGCCATGATCCTGCCCGGCACCCATATTGGCAATGGTGCCATTATCGGTGCTGGCACCGTGGTTCGCGGCACCATCCCGCCCTACGCGGTGGTCACTGGCAATCCCGGCACTGTGATCAAATACCGCTTCGACCAGAATAAAATCAATCAGCTGCAAGACCTGCAATGGTGGGACTGGCCAGCTGAGCGCGTCGCCGCTGCTCAAAACGCCCTCCTGACCGGAGACCTGAAAGCCCTGAGGTAAGATCGCTGTTTCGGAGCCGCCTTCGCCTGAAACCGCTGCGCCAGCTCAGCTGCGCCGGGCCAAGTGAAATCCCCGAGGCCCCCCGCCCGGCGGGGAGACGGTTATTTCACTTGGTGCGGGGTGGCAGAGCTGGTAGCCAGGGCTCAGGTGATGGCGGATATGACACTGCGCATCGCTGTTTTGGTGAGACCCAAGTCCCTTCTCTTACAAGCCAAAAGGCCGACCTGAAAAACAGACCGACCTCTCCGCATATTCAAATCAAACAAACCAGTGTGCGCCAGATGGCGCACTCCGTTTTGCTAGGGCTTAGTGCCCACCCAGGATCCCGGTTTTAACCGAGTAGTCCACCGCAACTGCATAGTCCGGATCATCATCACTATCGATCATCAGGTGCCCGGCTTTGGTCAGCAACTGGTGACAATCCCGGCTCAGATGGCGCAGGGACAAGGACTTGCCGGCGTCTTCATACTTGCCAGCCAGCGCCTCGATTGCCTGCAACGCAGACTGATCAACAACCCGGCTACGGGCAAAGTCGACAATCACACGGTCAGCATCGTTTTCAACGTCAAACAGCTCGATAAAGCCATCGGTCGAACCAAAGAACAGTGGTCCTTCGATCTCATAGACCCGCGCGCCTTTGTCACTTTCAGAATCCCGGACATTGGCGTGAATACGCCGCGCGTTGTTCCAGGCATAGGCCAGCGCCGATACAATCACCCCAACAACAACTGCAATCGCCAAATCGGTCATCACCGTCACAACGGTCACCAGGACGATCACAAAGGCATCCATCGGCGGCACCTTTCGCATGATCTTCAGTGAGTTCCAGGCAAAGGTGCCGATCACCACCATGAACATCACACCCACCAGCGCGGCGAGCGGTATTTGCTCGATCAAGCTCGAGGCCCAGACGATAAACAACAGCAAGAACAATGCAGCAGCAAGGCCAGCAATTCGGGTCCGGCCACCTGATTTCACGTTGATCATCGACTGACCAATCATCGCACAACCGCCCATGCCGCCAAAGAAACCAGTGACAACGTTTGAGGCGCCCTGGGCCATACATTCCTGGCTTGTTCCGCCACGTTTGCCGATGATCTCACCCACAAGGTTCAGCGTCAGAAGGCTTTCGATCAGACCAATTGCCGCCAAGATCAGCGCATAGGGCAGGATGATCTGCAGCGTTTCAAAGTTAAACGGAGCCAGCGCAGTACCATACAGCCCAACACCTTCACCAAAGGGATTGTGGAACATCGGAAAGCCACCCTGGATCGACGCCATGTCACCAACACGCGGCACATCAAGACCAAAGATGATCACCACAGCGGCCACAATACCAATCCCTGCCAAAGGCGCCGGGATCACCGAAGTGATCTTGGGGGTGCCCCAGATGATCAACATGGTCAGCCCCACCAGTCCCAGCATCAAGAACAGCGACATCCCTGACAACCATTCTTCACCACCACTGCCCGGTACTTTGAACTGTGTCATCTGGGCTAGGAAAATCACAATCGCCAGACCATTCACAAAACCCAGCATCACCGGATGCGGCACCAATCGGATAAACTTACCCCAGTGCATAACCCCAGCAATAACCTGCAGGATCCCCATCAGCACCACAGTAGCAAACAAATATTCCACACCATGCTGGGCAACCAGCGCCACCATCACAACCGCCAGCGCCCCAGTGGCGCCGGAAATCATGCCCGGGCGCCCGCCAAACAACGCGGTGATTAACCCAACCATAAACGCCGCATATAGGCCAACCAACGGGTTCACCCCAGCCACAAAAGCAAAGGCTACCGCTTCGGGCACCAGGGCTAAGGCCACTGTCAAGCCAGACAGAATCTCGGTCCGAACACGGGCCACTGACCAGCCCTCATCCTGCATGATACTTAGGTTGGGCGGTGAAATGTGGTTGGCCAGAAGGGCCATGGCGGCGCGTCTCATGTAAAATACCTGTCATCGGGGATTGGTGTTCGCTGCCTGCCCGTTAGCGGAAAATAGCCCATCACACAAGGCTTTCACGCCGCCACTGGTTTTAGTTGCCTAAAGCACACCCCCACAAAGCAGGGCACTTAAGTAGAGGCCAACCCCAAACACGAAGTGGGTCAGCAGGCTGCCCATGCGCGCCTTCCAAGGGTTCGGTGCCAGTCGCGCGGCAACACCAAGGCCAAGACCGGGTTGCAGGGTCAGCATCGGCAATACCACAGAAACGGCACCAAAACCGAGTACCAACACAGCAGGCGGCTGAAACAACCAATCCGGCCCAAGGAGCAGTGTCAGCCCGCCAGCCAAGCCGACACCAACGCTATAATGCAGCAGCCACCCCAGCACCTTTTCAGCAGCTATAGGCGCCGCCGAAGCTGGATTGGCTAACACAGCTCGTCCGCCGACAAGGTGCCCCAACCAACGCCCAACCATAGCCCAGTTCATTCCCGGTTGTCCGGTGAACCTCGCCCTAATCACCCCAAACACATCCATAAAGACCGTTGCCCCAATTCCCACCAGAACAACCGCCGTCACAACCTCGATATTCCAACTCATTGCTTCACCCTTCATTGACCTGAGTTTCAAACAGGGGCATGTCTGCAACTTAAAGCCAACTTGAGGTCAACATGAAATCGATCGACATCTCGGAAGTTGCCAAACTGTCCGGCTTCAAGGCGTCAGCTCTGCGCTATTACGAAACTCTTGGCCTAATCCAATCAGACAGCCGCAAAGGGCTGCGACGCCAGTATGACGATACAGTTCTGGATCGGCTGGCCCTCATTTCGATGGGACAGTCAGCAGGGTTTTCCCTTGAGGAGATCGGGGAGGTTTTTCAGAAAGATGAACATTTCGAGATTGATCGCCAGCGCCTGCACACTAAGGCGGATGAAGTGGAACAGCACATCCGCCAGCTCAGAATACTGGCCCGGGCCTTGCGCCACGTGGCTGATTGTACAGCCCCAAGCCACTCCGAATGTCCAACGTTCCGCAAAATGATGGCCGAGGCTCCAAAACTGGCAACGCGCCAGAAACAAAGCAAACACTAGCGCTTTCGTTCGTCGCAACGGATACCGTCATCGGACAGAACTGCAAGCAAATCAGGGCTGTCCGGCTTGAATTTCCCAGCTTGCCTTCCCTTCCCCACAACTAACGATAGAGTGCGCCACAGCTAAAGGGGCAGTGCTATGATCAAAACTTGGCAAGACATCGAAGACCGTGGCGGTCAGGCTTGGCTCACACCCGCAGAGATCTTGTTGATCGAGGCCAGCAAGTCCGGCGACCCCTGTGTCCTTGGCGATGGGCTTTGCCCCGAAGAAGGCAATGTTCAGGGCTCACTGACGGTCCGCGCCGAGGTCCTGCGGTATTTGGTTCTGGGCGGCTGCAACATCGTTCAGATTCAGGATCTTGGTGTGCATTTATGGGGGGCCTGCATCACCGGCGAACTCGACCTCAGCTTCGCCAAGGCAAAGGGGGCACTGGGCCTGCTGAATTGTCGAATTGATCAGGGGGTACAGGCCCTTCAAACCCGGTTCGAAATGCTGAATTTGAGCGGAAGTTCAATTTCCCTGCTCAATGCACAAAGCGCCTCTTTCCATGGTGACGTGTTTCTGCGTGACACAAGAACCAACGGACCCGTCAGATTGAACGGGGCGACAATCGGTGGCCAGTTGGACTTAACCGGAGCCCATATTCATGCGCCAAACCGAAATGCGCTAAACGGTCAGCGACTTCGGGTCGAACGTGGTTTCTTTTGGCGCAATGTCACCGTCAGTGCAGGCGCAGTCGACCTGAACTCAGCCCATGTCGGGGATCTGGTTGATGATGTAACAGGCTGGCCCCCAAAAGGGCGCCTGATCCTTGATGGCTTTACCTATGAACGGATTTCAGGTTCTTCCACCCGCGCCAGCAAACGTATTGCCTGGTTGGAACAGGGCAGTGAATGGAACGGCTATTTCCATCCGCAACCCTTTACCCATCTGGCACAGGTGTTCCGCGATCTTGGTCACGATACTGATGCCCGCCGTGTCTTGGCCCGCCGTGAACAACTGGCACGCAGATATGAACGCCATCATATGCGCGTGGTCCCCGATGGCAGCCTCGGGCTGGGTTTCAAAAGTATCTGGCGCGATCTCAAACGCGGGGCTCTTTTTGCCGCCGATCAGCTATTGCGGCTGACAGTTGGCTATGGGCACCACCCCTTTCGCAGTCTCTGGCTGCTGGTGGCTCTGGTCTGTGCCGCCATGCTCCCCGCGCAAAAAGCCTGGGAGGAAGGCAGCATGGCTCCAAACGCTGCGCCGGTGTTGGTGTCGCAGGACTGGAGACATCTGGCCGGCACATCGGAGAATCCGGCGCGCGACTGGTCCGCTGTCATCCCCGGCAAAGACTGGGAAACCTTTTATGCCCCTGCCTATGCCAGTGACCTGGTCATCCCACTTGTCAACCTGGGCCAGACCGACGCCTGGGCCCCCTCCACCGAACGCGGACCCTGGGGCTGGCACCTGTGGTGGCTCAGATGGCTGTTCACCACAGCCGGCTGGATTGTCACCGCACTGGGTGCAGCTGCCATCACCGGCATCATCCGCCGCGACTAACACTTGCAAGTCCGGACCCCACCGGCATTATCTGACCAAGCATTATTGAACTGGGAGCAGGACTTTGACGGACACAATGATCGGTGTGATCGGCGGCTCGGGCCTTTACGAAATTGACGGATTGCAGGCTGCCGAATGGGTCACCGTCGAAACGCCATGGGGGGATGCCTCTGACCAGATCCTGACCGGCACTTTGGACGGTGTCAAAATGGCCTTTCTGCCGCGACACGGGCGTGGCCATGTGCATTCCCCAACCGAGGTTCCCTATCGTGCCAACATCGACGCCCTGAAACGCTTGGGCGTAACCGATGTAATCTCGGTCTCCGCCTGCGGTTCGTTTCGCGAAGAAATGGCCCCCGGTGATTTTGTCATCGTAGATCAGTTCATCGACCGCACCTTTGCCCGCGAGAAAAGCTTCTTTGGGACGGGCTGTGTGGCCCATGTCAGTGCAGCCCACCCGACATGCCAACGATTGGGGGATGCCTGCCAAACTGCCGCCAAGGACGCCGGGATCAATGTTCATCGGGGCGGCACCTATCTGGCAATGGAGGGGCCTCAGTTCTCAACAGTTGCCGAATCGAAAATGTACCGAGAGTCATGGGGCGCAGATGTCATAGGTATGACCAATATGCCCGAAGCCAAACTCGCCCGCGAAGCTGAGCTTTGTTACGCCTCTGTTGCGATGGTTACCGATTATGACAGCTGGCATCCGGGTCATGGTGCCGTCGATATCAGTGCCATTTTGGCCACCCTGCAGGGAAACTCCAACAATGGGGCTGAGCTGATACGCCGTCTGCCGAAACTACTTGGCGATCAGCGCGCGACCTGTCCGCATGGCTGTGACCGTGCATTGGAATATGCAATCATGACCGCACCAGAAAAACGCGACCCCGCACTATTAGCAAAGCTGGATGCCGTGGCCGGGCGGGTTCTCGGTTGAATTCGGTTTAAAGACCGACCTCGCAACAATCGGCAAAGCGAAGCTAAATCAAAATTGATCATTGACGCTTTGCCAAAGCGATGTCTTTGCTGCCTCTGATACAGATTGATCAGGGTGAATTGCTATGGATATGAACATTTGGTTGGCGTTTGTCGCGGCTTCAGTGGCGCTGCTGATGATCCCTGGTCCAACTGTGCTGCTCGTTCTCAGCTATGCCCTGTCCAAGGGCCGACAAGTGGCCGTAGCTGCAGCCTTGGGCGTGGCCGTTGGGGATTTCATTGCCATGACCGCATCGCTGGTGGGGCTTGGCGCCCTGGTCATGGCCTCGGCCACCCTATTCACGGTTCTGAAATGGGCCGGTGCCGTCTATCTGGTCTGGTTGGGGATCAAACTGTGGCGCAGTGCTTCGGGTGAACCTGACGCTGAGGTTGAGCTGGCCGCCACCCGCGACGTGCAGGCCCGTGGCATTTTTGGCCACACGGCCATGGTCACCGCGCTGAACCCCAAGTCCATCGGCTTCTTCATCGCCTTTGTACCGCAGTTCATCCACCCCGAAGGCAGTCTGGCCCCACAGTTTGCCATTCTGATTGCAACATTTGTGATCCTGGCCGGGTTGAATGCTCTGGCCTTTGCAGTGCTGGCTGATCGCATGCGTGGCTGGATCGCACGACCTGCTGTGGTGGCCAATCTAACCCGCGGCGGCGGGGTTGCTCTAATCGGCATGGGCCTGACCACGGCATTTCTGCGCCGCCCGGTTTAAATCCTACGCCTGCACATCTGCGGCAATTGCTGCGGACCCGCGGTTGTCACTTGCAACAAGCGCCCGCATCATCCAAACCGCTTAAGGTCTGACCAACTGGTCAGACCTGATCCAATTCGAGCCGACCACCAAAGAGGCCCCGCCATGTCGAAGCGTCCCGATGTCAAAGATTACATCCGCACCATCCCTGACTTCCCGCACGAAGGGATCATGTTTCGCGATGTAACCACCCTATTTGCCGATCCGCGCGGGTTTCGGATGGCAATTGACCAGATGCTGCACCCCTATGCTGGCATGCAGATCGACAAGGTGGTCGGGCTAGAGGCCCGCGGCTTTATCCTCGGAGGCGCGATTGCACACCAGCTGGGCACCGGATTTGTACCCATTCGTAAGGCGGGCAAACTGCCCGGTGCCACGCTCAGCCAAGATTACAAGCTGGAGTATGGCGAAGCGACGGTCGAAATCCATGACGATGCAATCCAGCCCGGTGAAAAGATCCTGGTGGTCGATGACCTACTGGCCACAGGCGGCACCGCTGCGGCAGGCATCAAACTGATCGAGCGATTGGGCGGTGAGATCCTGTCCTGCTCGTTCATCATCGACTTGCCGGAATTGGGCGGCGGCAAAGTATTGGAAGACATGGGCATGGACGTGCATGTCCTGTGTGAATTCGAAGGCGAATAACGTCACGACGCTGACGCGAAATGGCTTGCACGCCGTTTCCTGTCTGACCTAGCGTGCGCACATGACCACGCCCCAAATCCACGACAGTCGATATTCCTGGCTCCGCCTGCTTGTGACTCTGGCAATCGCCACCGTTGCCAATGTCGGCATGTGGGCGGTGATTGTCATTTTACCCGCCGTCGAAGTCGAGTTTGGTGCGGGTCGAGCTGAGGCCTCCATGCCTTATACCCTGACCATGGTCGGGTTTGCCTTGGGCAATCTGATCATTGGACGGCTGGTAGACCGGGTCGGCGTTACATTGGCCCTGAACGGGGCTGCACTGGTGATTGCAGCTGGCTATGCACTGTCTGTTTTGGCTCCTTCGATTACTGTCCTCTCCCTGACCCACCTGTTGCTGGGACTTGGCACAGCTGTTGGGTTTGGCCCCCTGATCGCTGATATCTCGCACTGGTTTATCAAACGACGCGGCATTGCTGTGGCGCTGGTTGCCAGTGGCAATTACCTTTCTGGCGCGATCTGGCCCACCGCGCTTTCCGGAATTCTGGCCGAGAGCGGCTGGCGCAGCGTCTACCTGACACTGGCACTGGTCACCCTGGTTGTTCTTATGCCACTTTCCCTGCTGCTGCGCCGGCGCCTTCCAGCAACGGCGCATGAAACCTCGGCCGCAGCCTCCGCTCTGAATGCCCGGTCCTCCGGTCTGACACCGCGACAGTTGCAATGGCTATTGGGGCTGGCCGGCATTGGTTGCTGTGTCGCCATGGCGATGCCTCAGGTCCATATTGTCGCTTATTGTGTTGGCCTGGGTTATGGCCCAGCCGTGGGCGCCGAGATGCTGTCCCTGATGCTGCTGGGCGGCGTAGCCAGCCGGATCATTTCGGGCCTGCTGGCCGACCGGCTGGGTGGGGTTGTGATCTTGCTGGCTGGATCAGTCCTGCAGTGTATCGCTCTGTTTCTGTATCTGCCCTATGACGGCATGATCTCGCTTTACATGGTCAGTCTGGTGTTTGGCCTGGCGCAGGGCGGTATCGTGCCCAGCTATGCACTGGTGGTGCGCGAATACATGCCCCCGCGTGAAGCTGGAGCGCGGGTTGGCTTTGTCATGATGATGACCATCCTTGGTATGGCATTGGGTGGATGGATGTCCGGCTGGATCTATGATGTCACTGGCAGCTATCAACTGGCCTTTATCAACGGCATTCTGTGGAACGGATTAAACATCGCGATCCTGTTGCTGTTGCTGCTGCGCAGCCGTTCGGCACGAAACGCAACCACTGCCCTGTCGTAAACCTTGGTGCGTGCCAGCACGCACCCTACACTTTCAGCACAGCGCCGGGGTTCATGATTCCGTTGGGGTCTAACGCCTGTTTGATCGCCCGCATGGCCGCCAGCCGCACCGGATCCCCATAGCGTTCAACATCTTCGACCTTCAGCCGCCCGACACCGTGTTCGGCGCTGATAGAGCCGCCCATCTGGTGCACCAGATCATGTACCGCGCGCTTTACCTCGCTGCGCTGCGCATCATAGTCCTCTCGGCTTTTGCCTGATGCAGGGAACACATTGTAATGCAAGTTGCCGTCACCAAGATGGCCAAAGCAATTGATCCGAAACGCCCCAAGTGCCGCAATGGCTTCACCGCCACGCGCTATGAACTCGGGGATCGCGGACAGCGGAATAGAAATATCATGGCTGGAGACCGATCCGATCAGCCGGTTTGCTTCGGGGATTTGCTCACGCACAGTCCAGAGCTCGTTGCGCTGGGTCTCGGACTGGGCAATCACCCCGTCCAATGCGCAGCCATCCCCAACCGCTGCCTCAAACAGGTCTGCCAGAGCCTGTTCTGGGTCTTGTCCACGAGACAACCCAAGTTCGATCAATACGCACCACTCAGGGGCGCGCTCAAAAGGCTGACGCAGCTGTGGCAATGTCTCAGCCAAAAACTCAAGCCCTTGCCGGTGGATCAGCTCAAAGGCGCTGACCGCCTCGCCCAACTGGTCACGCGCAAAAGAGAGCAAATCCAACGCAGCCTGCGCAGAGGGCACAACAAACATCGCGGTGCCGCGCACCGCCGGAACCGGGGAAAGTTTCAGTGCGGCTGCGGTAATCACCCCCAATGTACCCTCTGCACCGATCAACAGCCCACGCAGATCATAGCCAGTGTTGTCCTTACGCAACCGACTCAACCCATGCCAAATCTCTCCATTGGGCAACACCGCCTCCAATCCGAGACAGAGCTCGCGGGTATTGCCATAGCGCAGGACGTTCACGCCACCTGCATTGGTGGACAGATTGCCACCAATTTGCGCCGAGCCTTCCGAGGCCAGCGAGAGCGGGAACAACCGGTTTGCCCCCTGCGCCGCAGTCTGCACATCCGCCAGTATTGCCCCGGCTTCGGCAACCAGAACATTTTCCTGCGGGTAAACACCTCGAATGGCCGCTATTCGTTCCAGAGAAATCAAGAGGGGTGCGGGACCATCTGGCATCACTTGCCCACATACCAAGCCTGTACCGCCACCGTATGGAACAACGGGCACCCTTGCTGCATTGGCAGACCGCACCAACGTCGCGACCTCATCAACAGTCTGAGGCAGAGCAAGTACGCCAGCCTGGCCATTAAACCGGCCACGTGGCTCTTCCAGATACCGCGGTTCAATGTCGCGCAGCACCCCATCTGGTAGAATTGCGCTCAATTGATTTGCGAAGTCGGGGGTGGCGGGGTTCAATGTCATGTTCAATCCATGTCCAATTGGCATCCGCTACGCAAGCCCTGTTGCACCACAACCACCTGCGTTTTGGTCGCATGGCTCGCCCAAATGAACCAGCGTTCGGATGTTTCTTTTTGCCAGAACTACTCCGGGGTTTGGGGCAGAGCCCCAGGACATCAGCACAGATCACCCTGCTTCGGTGCGTCCCCGGCGGTCACTGCGCAAAGAGGCATATAGGACATGAGTCCGCCAGCGCCCGTTGATCTGCAAATAGGACTGAGCCACACCCTCATATTTGAAACTGGTGCTTTCCAGCAAACCGCGTGAGGCGGTATTCTCTGGCAGGCAGGCGGCTTCAATTCGGCTCAGATCCAGTTGAGTAAAGGCATAATGCACCACTGCGCCAATAGCCTCGCGCATGTATCCCAGACGGGCAAACGGCATGCCGGTCCAATAGCCAAGGGTTCCAGCCTGTGCTGGACCACGCCGAATATTGTCCAGCGTAATGGCCCCAACCAGTACCTGATCTTCACGCCTGCATAAGAACAGCGGCAGTGCAGTGCCTCCATTGACCGAACGCTGCGCCCAGTAGACCCGGTTGGAAAAAGATTTCCGGCTTAGATGTTCGGGGGCCCAGCTGGGCTCCCAGGGTGTCAGATACGCCTGACTGTCTTGCCGCAATCTGGCCCAGGCGCGAAAGTCGGAATGCACCGGCGGCCGAAGTGTCAGCCGCTCGGTTTCAATTCGGACTTTACGCTTGGACAGTAACATCAGGCAGCACGCCTCTCCTGCAGTTTTGCAAGACTTGGCGCCTGTGACACCGGACCATAAAGCGCTAGAGCCGCTGGTGCCTTGATCGCCATCATCTCTGCAAACTCGCGAACATCCCCGGTGGTTACCGCGTCAATGCGTGCGATGGTGTCTTCCAGTGGCGGCACCTTATCCCAGATCTGCACCAACCGTGCCAACCGTTCGGCCCGCGTTGACGGGCTTTCAAGGCCCATCAGCATACCAGCCTTCATCTGCGCCCGTGCGCGGGCCACTTCTTCGGGGGCCATGTCTTCAGCTGCGCGCTTCATCTCATCTATAGTGATCTCAGCCAATTCGCCCAGTTGGCTGGCCGACGTGCCGGCATAGATGGTGGTCGAACCGGTATCCGCATAGGCGCCCGTCTGAGCAAAGATCGAATAGCACAACCCGCGTTTCTCGCGCACTTCCTGAAACAGGCGACTGGACATACCGCCACCTAATGCGCTCGAGTAGATCTGAGCAGTGTAAATCGCATCATCACGGTAGCCGGGGCTTTCCAGAGCCAGAGCAAAATGGGCTTGCTCCAGTGTTTTTTCATGCCGCGCCTCACCACCGGTAAAGCGCGCAGGCTCTACCAACTTGCTGGCACGGGGCTGCATATGCCCGAACAGTTTCTCAGCCGTTTTGACCAACAGATCATGATCCACAGCCCCCGCAGCAGACAGGATCATCTGGCCAGGGCCATAATGTTCGCCAACAAACCCAGCCAGATCTTCGCGGGTAAAGGCGCTGACCCGCTCGGTCGGACCTAGAATAGTCCGGCCCAATGGCTGGTTGTGATAGCTTTCTTCCTGCAACCAATCAAAAATCACATCATCTGGTGTATCCAGAGACTGCCCGATTTCCTGCAGGATCACGCCACGCTCGATCTCGATTTCAGCCGCGTCGAACACCGGGTTCAGCACGATATCACTGATCACATCCAACGCCAGTGGGACATCATCTTTCAGGACACGGGCGTAATAGGCTGTCACTTCTCGACTGGTATAGGCGTTGATGTAGCCCCCAACATCCTCGATCGACTCGGCGATTTGCAAGGCCGACCGCGTGGTTGTTCCTTTGAACGCCATATGCTCCAGAAAATGAGCAATACCATTTTGCTCAAGCCGCTCATGACGACCGCCTGCCGTTACCCAGATGCCTATGGACGCAGATTGCAGCCCTGGCATGTTTTCAGAAACGATACGGAAGCCGTTAGCCAGCTGGTCTTGTTGAACAGTCAATTCGGTATGTTCTTTCTGATGTGCTCTTCGAGAGTCGTTAGGTCGTTGGCGATCCGGGTCACCCGTTCTGATCTGTCATACAGATCCGCCATGTGTGTGGGAAGAGGTGGATGTATACCACAGGCATCTTTCACTGCAGCCGGGAACTTGGCCGGGTGCGCTGTCGCCAGAGTAATCATAGGAACCTCTGAAACGCGATGTTCTTCGGCCACCTTGACCCCAACAGCACCATGCGGACACAGCAGATCGCCACTGGCCGACAACTGGCTCTTGATAGTGGCCAGAGTTTCGTCTTCGGAACACCGGCCTGACTTGTAAGTATCGGCCAATGACTGCATCGCGCCCTGCGACACGTCAAAGCCACCGGTCTTCAGCTCGTCCATCAGCTGCGACACCGCCCCTGCATCACGCCCGTAGGCAAAATACAGCGCGCGCTCAAAGTTGGATGAGACCTGAATATCCATAGAGGGAGAAATCGACGGGATGGTTTCGCCTTTGTAGTAGCCCTTCCCGTCCAGACAGCGGTGCAGAATGTCGTTCTGGTTTGTCGCCACAACCAGATCCTCGATTGGCAGGCCCATCTGCTGGGCGATATAGCCGGCAAAGATGTCCCCAAAGTTGCCGGTTGGCACGGTAAAGCTCACCTTGCGGTGTGGCGCGCCCAGCGACACAGCAGATGAGAAGTAGTATACGACCTGTGCCAGAACACGGGCGATGTTGATTGAATTGACCCCGGCCAGCTTTACGCCATCACGGAAGTCAAAGTCGTTGAACATGTCTTTGACACGGGCCTGACAGTCGTCAAAATCCCCGTCCAGCGCTAGGGCATGGACATTGGAATCCTGCGGTGTGCTCATCTGACGGCGCTGCACCTCGGACACCCGGCCATGCGGGTAAAGGATGAACACATCCACATTGCTCAACCCCTTAAAGGCCTCGATCGCGGCAGACCCGGTATCGCCGGACGTAGCACCAACAATCGTCACCCGTTCATCTCGCTTGGCCAGCGCTGCCTGGAACAACTGACCGATCAGCTGCATGGCAAAGTCTTTGAACGCCAGTGTAGGGCCGTGGAACAGTTCCAGCAGGAAGTGGTTCGGCGCCAGCTGTTTCAGCGGGGCCTGCGCTGCGTGGTCGAAATTAGCATAGGCCTTGGCGATGATGTCGCGGAATTCGGCGTCAGTGAAGCTGTCACCCAAGAACGGCCACATCACCCGGAACGTGGTTTCTTCATAGCTGAGACCAGACAACGCAGCGATGTCATCCTGGCTCATCTGCGGGATCTCAGCCGGGACATACAGCCCGCCATCGCGTGCCAGGCCACTTAACATGGCATCTTCAAAACTCAGCTCAGGCGCTTGGCCACGGGTAGAGATGTATTTCATCACGTTAGCTCTCGGTTTTGGCGCGAACGCCACAGGAAGTAAGCAGTCATCGCAGCCCAGAGGAAGGCCAGCGAAAACCAGGTGATCGCATATTGCAAGTGGTTGTTGGGGATTGATGCTGTGTCGATTGGCATCGGTATGACGGAGCTTCCATTGATCGGGTGGTCACTTAGCACCACCATGATCGGCAAGGTTTTCAGCGCAGCGGCCATGGCCTCCACATCGCGGGCATACCAGATGTTTTTGACGGTATCAGGAGGGGGCGTGTAACCGTCGGTTTCATCCGGCCAATGCAAGTTTCCCAGAAACTCAACCTGGCCAGTGTAGCGGACAGATCCTTTATCAGCAGATCGGATGAAGCCCCGGTCCACCAGAATCCGACGACCATCGTCGGTCACAAATGGGACAATCATCCTGTAGCCCGGCCCCAGCATGGGCATTGAAACCAGTACGTGTAACTCGCCACTCGCCATTTCGCCGATCAAACGAACCGGCCTGTATTTATCGGCCTCAGGATCAGGTTGAATGGGCAAGGCCACCGGCTCGGCTGCGACACGCGTTTCAATGGTATCCAAAATATTCTGTTTCCAGGCCATTCGCTGCATCTGCCACGCGCCAAGGCTCAGCAGAACTGCCAACCCAGCAACGCCAACGATCAGAACGAATATCAGACGCCGCATAACAGCCCCTCACCAACAGAAAAGCGCGCGGAGCATCCCCCGCGCGCTGTGCTTGATACGCTGTGCTCGCAGTTTTTCAACTGCAAACATGTATCCCTTACATTCCGGCGGTACCCCAGAGGTACACGGCGAAGAACAGGAACAGCCAAACCACATCAACAAAGTGCCAGTACCATGCAGCTGTTTCAAACCCAACGTGCTGTTCCGGAGTGAAGGCCCCCTTCATCGCACGGATCAAACACACGATCAGGAAGATGGTCCCCAGCAGTACGTGGAAGCCGTGGAACCCAGTCGCCATGAAGAAGTTCGAATAGAAGATATCGCCACCGAACTCCCAGCCTTCATGGGCCAGAACTTCATAGTATTCAAACGCTTGCAGGCCCGTAAAGGCAACACCAAAGGCGATACCGATGGCCAAACCCTGCACCAGTGCTTTGCGGTCATTGCTGTGGACCAGCGCGTGGTGCGCCCAGGTCACGGCACAGCCGGACAGCAGCAGAATCAAGGTGTTGATCAGCGGCAGATGGAACGGATCCACGATATGGATCGCAGGCTGCACATACTCGGTGCCGATATAGTCCTGCATTGGGTAGATCGCATGTTTGAAGAACGACCAGAACCAAGCAAAGAAGAACATGACTTCGGACATCACAAACAGGATAAACCCGTAGCGCAGTCCAATCCGTACCACACTGGTGTGATCGCCAGTGTTGCCTTCATGGGCAACTTCGGCCCACCAGGCAAAGCTGGTGTATAGAACAGCCAACAAGCCGCCCCAGAACAGCCAGGCAGTGATACCGTGCATCCACAGCACAGCGCCAAACAGCATGGCAAAGCCACCCACTGCGCCCAGCAGCGGCCAGATCGACGGTGGTAGAATATGATAGTCGTGATTTTTAGCGTGCGCCATTTAAGTGTCCCTCACCTGCCGGCTTAGTTCATGTTTGCTTCTGCCCCGGTGTTTTCACCGGTTTCAAGGGCGGCATAACCCTCGGGCAGATCGATTTCGTAAAAAGTGTACGACAGCGTGATCGTATGTACGTACTTACCGTCCCGGTCATCAACGATTTCCGGATCGACAAAGAAGGTCACGGGCATCTGAACCCGCTCCCCTGGTTGCAAAACTTGTTCCTCAAAGCAGAAGCAAGCGATTTTTTCAAAGAAAGCACCCGCAGCATAGGGTGTCACATTATATGACGCCTGCCCTGCGATTGGCCTGTCTGTTGGATTATAAGCTTCATAGAACGCAAGACCGGTTTCGCCAATCTTGATTTCCATCTCACGAACCATGGGTTTGAACTCCCACGGCATCCCCCGGTCCTTAGAGCCATCAAAGCGCACTTTGATCGTCTTCTCCAGGATTTCATCCGAGCCCGCTGTAGCCACCCCTGTGGTGCCGCCAAACCCGGTGACACGACAGAACCAATCGTAGAAAGGGACCGAAGCCCAGGCGAGAGCGCCCATGACAACGACAACCCCAACCAGTTGGGCCGCAGTTTTTTGTGGAGCATTCAGCGCCATCAGTTTTGGTCTGCCGCTTGGTTTTGTGGGAACTTAAAGTCAGAAGATGTGACTTTGACCAAGGTCAGGGCCAGCACCAGAACTACAAAAGCTCCAAGTGAAAGGCCCACGCCCAGATTGCGACCAAAGCGGCGCTGGTGAATTTCGTGCTGCGGTTTGAAGCTCATCTTACCAGCCTCCCAATCCAAATGGTTTCAGCATGGCTTCGACCAGGATCGCGCCAAAATGCAGGAACAGATACAACAGAGACAGCTTGAAGAAGCTGCGCTCGGCTTTGAAGTTATCCTTTTCGGAGTCGTCCTCATCACGGCGCCAGATTTTCCAGGCCCCACGCAGGAACAGCGCGTTCAACACCAGCGACACCGCTAGATAAACTGGCCCGCCGACACCCGAAAACGCGGTTCCAACGGCCAGTAGTGCCAACAGAATGGTATAGACCAGAATATGCACTCGGGTGGCACGACGTCCATGGGTCACCGTCAGCATCGGTACACCTGCATCGTCGTAATCGCTACGCATGAACAGTGCCAGAGCCCAGAAATGCGGTGGCGTCCACATGAATGTCAGGGCAAACATCAACCAGGGCTCAACAGACATAGAGCCGGTGGCAGCGATCCAGCCGATTACCGGCGGAAAGGCCCCAGCGGCACCGCCAATGACGATGTTCTGCGGCGTCGCCCGCTTCAGCCACATGGTGTAGACGACAACATAAAAGAAGATGGTGAACGCCAAGAACGCACCGGCCAGCAGATTGGTTGCCAAGGCCAGCATGATCACCGACATCCCTGACAGCGCCAAGCCCAGGCTCAGCGCTTCGCCTTCCTCAACTTTACCAGCAGGGATAGGGCGGCCCTTGGTCCGCTTCATCACCTTATCAATATCTGCATCCCACCACATATTCAGCGCGCCAGATGCACCGCCACCGATGGCGATAAACAAAATGGCACAAAAGCCTATGACGGGATGCACCGACACCGGCGCAGCAAGCAGGCCAACAAAAGCGGTGAATACCACGAGTGACATCACCCGTGGCTTTAGCAGGGCAAAATAATCGCCAAAGCTTGCCTCATCCTCACGGAGTATGCTGGCGTTGATGCTTGCGTCGCTCATCTTTGGTCCATTGGTTTTCTGGCTGCGTATCATACACGTAGCGTAGGGCAGTTTAGAAATCAGGCAAGGTGCGTATTACTGCGCACCCTGCCGTGACTAAGGAGACGGGCAAAGTGCCCTTCAGATCAGATCAGTTTGAAGCAACCTGAAAGTTCTGGGGCAAACCGGCGTATTCCTCGATCGCACCTTTCAGCCATGCATCATAGACCTCTTGGCTGACCACTTTGACGGTGATCGGCATATAGGTATGGTCCTTACCGCAGAGCTCGGAACACTGACCAAAGTAAACGCCTTCTTTGTCGGCTTTGAACCACAGTTCCGCCAGACGACCCGGTACGCCATCCTGCTTAACAGCAAAGGCAGGCATCGCCCAGGAGTGGATCACGTCAGCCGCAGTCACCTGCATCACAACGGTTTTGCCAACGGGCACCACAACTGCAGTGTCAGTGGCCAGCAGGTACTCGTCTTCAGCATAGCCATTTTCAGCCAGCTCATCTTTGGCCAGCATGAAGCTTTCAAAGCCGAATTCGTGATCGACATACTCATAACCCCAGTACCACTGGTAGCCTGTAACCTTAATGGTAAGGTCAGCTTCCGGAATTTCCTGCTGATTAAACAGAGCTGGTAACGAGAATGAGCCGATGAACACCAGGATCACAATCGGGATCAGCGTCCAGGCGATTTCAATTGGTGTGTGGTGGGTAAAGCTTGACGGATTCGGGTTCGCCTTACGGTTAAAACGCAGGATTGCGTACAGCAACAAGCCAGCAACAAACAAACTAACAGCAGTAATGATCACTAGGATCATAAAGTCCAGATCTTGCGTTTGTTGGGCCAGCTCGCTTGCTGCGGGCTGGAAATTAAGTCCACCTGGAATAGGCTTACCAATGGACTCTAGTCCATCCTGAGCCATGGCAGGCAGGCTCGACAGGCCCGCAAAAAGGCCCGAAAGCTTCAAAGCATTCTTCATTTTATATCCTGATCGTTTGATCGCGTTGTTCCTCGCGTCGCTGTATCCTGCGGGGAATCACTGATTCCACAAAACACATCGACCCCGTTGTCTTTGCTGACGGTAGAAATCATATTCCAAGGATCAGATAAAGAGCTATGCTTGCGTCAAATGGGCGCTTTCTTGATTTAGATCAAAAAAAATGAGGTCCACACGATGGAAGACGCAGCCTTTCGCCCCTTTGAAACCAACCTGCCCGCGGATGATGCGTTGCAGGTCCTGAAATCGGCTCTCTCCGGAGCCGACGATGGCGAGATATTTGCCGAACGCCGAAAATCCGAGTCACTGGTTTTTGATGACGGCCGATTGCGCAGCGCCAGTTACGATGCCTCCGAAGGCTTCGGATTGCGCGCCGTCAACGGTGAGGTGGCCGGATATGCCCACTCGACCGACGTTTCGATGGCTGCGCTCAATCGTGCATCTGAAACTGCGCGGCTGGCCGTTGGCGATGGTGGCGGCACTCTGGCGGATGCCCCATCCGCGACGAATCGCAAACTGTACACAGACGCCGACCCAATTGGTGCGATGCCGTTTGCGGTGAAAATCGAAACGCTGCGCGAGATTGATGCCTTTGCGCGTGATCTGGATCAACGTGTGGTGCAGGTTTCGGCAGTTCTGGCCGCTTCCTTACAAGAAGTCGAAATTCTGCGCGCTGATGGTGTTTTGGTGCGTGATGTGCGCCCTATGACACGCCTGAATGTATCGGTCATTGTCGAACAGGATGGTCGCCGTGAAAGCGGATCCGCAGGTGGCGGCGGTCGCATCGGTCTGGACGGGCTTGTTGATCCCCGTGACTGGCAGGCCAAAGCCCGCGAAGCCCTTCGTATTGCGGTGGTCAATCTTGACGCCGTCCCTGCCCCCGCAGGTGTGATGGAGGTGGCATTGGGGCCAGGCTGGCCCGGGATTTTACTGCACGAAGCCATCGGTCACGGGTTAGAGGGCGACTTTAACCGCAAAGGCAGCTCAGCCTTTGCAGGGCTGATGGGCCAACGTGTTGCAGCCAAAGGTGTGACGGTACTGGATGATGGCACGTTGCCAGACCGCCGGGGCTCAATCACGATTGACGACGAAGGCACCCCTTCGCAGGCGACCACCCTGATCGAAGACGGAATTCTGGTTGGCTATATGCAGGACCGGCAGAACGCCCGCTTGATGGGCGTCACCCCCACAGGCAACGGTCGTCGTCAAAGCTATGCCCATGCACCGATGCCACGCATGACCAATACCTATATGCTTGGCGGAGAAGCCAACCCATCGGATCTGATCGCCGATATCAAAGATGGCATTTGGGCGGTTGGGTTTGGCGGCGGTCAAGTCGACATTACCAACGGCAAGTTTGTGTTCTCCTGCACCGAGGCCTATCGGGTCATTAATGGTAAGATTGGGGCTCCGGTTAAAGGCGCTACCCTGATTGGCGACGGTGCCACTGCGCTGCATCGTATTCGCGCCCTGGGAAATGACATGGCGCTGGACCCAGGTATGGGGAACTGCGGCAAAGCCGGACAGTGGGTACCGGTTGGCGTTGGCCAGCCAACTGTCCTGATGGACGGGCTGACAGTGGGCGGCGCCGCTGCCTAGTTACCTGTGTTAATTTAAAATCAGAAAACCCACGTAAAAACCGCATTGCGACGCCGATTTTTCGCAATGCGGATTCAAAATTTCCCTTACGTCACCATCATTTGGCAAGTTTTCGGAAAATCTTCTGAAAATCCTTACTTGTTCACTCCCTGTTAACCGTCTTAGCGTTAAACCTGTACATGCAAACAGGCGGAGCAACGGATGACCGAAGAATTCACTTCTTCCACTCACCCCCCACTCCCACCCACCACGGAAGATATTCGTTATTCCTGGCTCCGTCTGTTGCGTTCTCGCAGGGTTGGTCCGGTGACATTTCACCGCCTGATCGCCGAGTATAATTCAGCGCAGAACGCGCTGGATGCGTTGCCCGAAGTGGCGCGCGAAGCAGGCGTAAAGGGGTATAAAATATGCCCTTCACCTGTGATTGACGCCGAAATCAAGGCCGCAAAAGCCGCCAAAGCGCGGCTTTTGTGCCTTGGCGACGTCCACTACCCTTCACAGCTTGCCCAGCTCAAAGATGCGCCGCCCCTCCTCTGGGTGAAAGGGGATACCGCACGACTGCAATCTCCAATTATTGCTCTGGTCGGGGCGCGTAATGCCTCGTCACTGGGCAGCCGTATGGCCCGTGCACTGGCCCACGACCTTGGCTCGCAGGGGTACATAATAGTGTCAGGCTTGGCCCGCGGCATTGATACCGCCGCCCATCTGGCATCGCTGGACAGCGGCACAATCGCCGTCATGGCTGGCGGTGTTGACGTCATCTACCCCACACAGAACACCGGTTTGGCGCAGGATATAGCACAAAGGGGCCTGTTGTTGTCGGAACAGCCTATGGGACTCACCCCACAGGCGCGCCATTTCCCCAGCCGCAATCGCATCATTTCCGGCCTGGCCCGCGCCGTGATTGTCGTCGAAGCCGCTGCCAAATCCGGTAGCCTTATCACCGCCCGGGATGCACTTGATCAGGGCCGCGAGGTGTTGGCGGTGCCTGGACATCCCTTCGATGCCCGCGCCAGCGGCTGCAACATGCTGATCCGCGACGGTGCCCAACTGGTTCGCAACAGTGACGATGTCATCGCTGCGCTCCCACCTGTTCAACCTCCGGCGCGGGCGTCCGCCCCACAACAGATGCTCCCCCTTGATAGGCCACCACAACGGCGGAGCCTGCAGGAAACAGCAGCGCTGCACCAACAAATCCTGTCACGCCTTGGCCCCTCCCCCACGGCCGAGGACCAACTGATCCGAGACATGGCAGCACCAGCGCGTGACGTCTCACCTGCGCTGACCGATCTTGAACTGGACGGTAAGATCACCCGGCTCGCAGGCGGATTGGTGTCGCGTAAACTCCGTTAGTAACAGAACTCGGCAATCACCGGTCCCCAGCTGCTACAAAACGGCTCACCAGCGAACCAGACGTCGGTGGCCCCAATCGCATGTTCCACCGCCACCCAGGTGTTACCCTTTTTAATATACAGCGCCTGCATGTGGGTCCCGTCCATAAAATCTGGACTAAACTCACCGCGGGCAAACCCCGGTGTTGAGGCGATATCTATGGGCCTGCCGCCAGGCCGTTGTGGTTGCACCGATGCAAAGGCCCGGTGGCCAGAGACCCGCAAATCATGGACAACAAATTCAACGGGTGCCCCCAGGTCGACTTCGGCCAGTGGCCGCAACGCATTCATCAGTGCTTTTCGCTCAGCCGTACCGCGTTTTGGCTCGTACCAGTCCTGTGCCGCCAATGGGCTGGCAATCAATGCAGCCACCACTAGCCATCCTAGTTTCATGACATCCTCCAATTCGCCGCCAAATTCATCATCAAATTTGCCTGTAAAACTCTTCGATTGACAATACCCTCTTGCGCCCCACATCTTGCCCGGCCATAGAACGTGCCGTGTCCGTCCCAGAAGGTTTAGCTTAAATGCCCGTAGTTGTTGTAGAATCGCCAGCCAAAGCCAAGACGATCAATAAGTATCTCGGCTCTGACTATACAGTTCTGGCATCTTACGGCCACGTGCGCGATCTTCCGCCGAAGAATGGTTCGGTTGATCCGGACAACGATTTTGACATGACTTGGGAGATCGGAAACGACAGCCGGAAACATGTCAAAGCCATCGCAGACGCCCTGAAGGAAGACAACGCACTGATCCTCGCGACCGACCCCGACCGCGAAGGAGAGGCAATCAGCTGGCACTTACAACAGGCGCTGACCAAACGCCGGTCCATCAAAAAGGACACACCGGTCAGCCGCGTCACCTTTAACGCCATCACCAAAGTTGCGGTGCTCGAGGCCATGGCAAACCCACGTCAGGTCGACATGCCGCTGGTTGAAGCCTATCTGGCCCGCCGCGCGCTGGACTACCTGGTGGGCTTTAACCTGTCGCCCGTTCTGTGGCGTAAATTGCCCGGTGCCAGATCCGCCGGTCGGGTCCAATCGGTCTGCCTGCGTCTAATCGTCGAGCGCGAAACCGAAATCGAAGCCTTCAATCCGCAAGAATACTGGTCCGTACGCGCCCTTCTGACCACGCCGCGTGGCCAGGAATTTGAAACCCGCCTGACCGTTTTAGGCGGCGACAAGCTGGACAAATTCAGCATCGCCAATTCTACCGCTGCCGAAATGGCGGTACAGGCCGTCGCCAGCCGCGATTTGTCGGTGCAATCGGTTGAGGCAAAACCCGCCTCCCGCAATCCTTCTGCCCCCTTCATGACCTCGACCCTGCAGCAAGAGGCCAGCCGCAAATTTGGCATGGGCGCCAAACAAACCATGAGCACCGCGCAGCGTTTGTACGAGGCGGGCTACATTACTTATATGCGAACAGACGGTATCGACATGGCCCCCGAGGCCGTGACCGAGGCCCGGGCCGAAATCGACAAGCGGTATGGCGGCACCTACGTCCCAGAAAAACCGCGGGTCTACAAAAACAAAGCCAAGAACGCACAAGAAGCCCACGAATGTATTCGCCCCACCGATATGAGCCGCGATGCCGCCAGCCTCAAGGTGACCGAAGCAGATCAGCGCAAGCTCTATGACCTGATTTGGAAACGCACACTGGCCTGCCAGATGGCCAGCTCCAAGATGGAACGCACCACCGTTGACGTTGGCTCCGCTGACAAACAGGTGATGTTGCGTGCGACCGGTCAAGTGATGCTGTTTGACGGGTTCATGCGGGTCTACGAAGAAGGCCGCGATGACGTTGTGCAGGACGACGACGACAAGCGCCTGCCGCAGATCATGATGGGTGAGACCGCGAAATTCGCAGACAGCTCGCTTGTTGGCCAGTTCACCAAGGCTGGCAAAGACGGTGCCAAAACGGATAAAAGCGGTGATCTGCGCAGCAATGGCTCGGCCTTGCTGTCCAAAAATGAATCAGTACTGGCGCTGCAGCACCACACCATGCCGCCGCCCCGCTACACAGAGGCCACGCTGGTCAAACGGATGGAAGAGCTCGGCATTGGCCGTCCTTCGACCTACGCCAGCGTCATCACCACGATTCAGGACCGCGAATATGTCCGCAAGGAACAAAACCGTCTGTTCCCCGAAGACAAAGGCCGCATCGTTACCATCTTCCTGCTGAACTTCTTCCGTCAGTACGTCGGGTATGAATTCACCGCCAATCTGGAAGGGCAGCTGGATGATGTCAGCGCCGGAAATGGCGACTATAAGGACCTGTTGGCCAAGTTCTGGCGTGATTTCTCGGCAGCGATTTCCGAAACTTCTGACCTGCGTATTTCCGAAGTTCTGGACGTTCTCGATGATGCTCTGGCCCCACAGCTCTATCCACCTCGCGAAGATGGCACAGATGCACGGGCCTGCCCGAAATGTGGCCTGGGCCAATTGCACCTTAAGTCTTCGCGCACCGGTGGCTTTGTCGGCTGCGGCAATTACCCGGAATGCAATTATACCCGGCCAATTTCTGGCGAAGGCGCCGAAGGCTATGAAAAGATTTTGGGCGAAGACGCCGGCGACGAGATCCACCTGAAGTCTGGTCGCTTTGGCCCCTACGTTCAGCGTGGCGAGCCAACACCCGAAAACAAGAAGCCCCCACGTTCTTCGCTGCCAAAACAAAACCGGGATTACCTGCCCGGCTGGGGACCAAACGAAGTAACACTGGAACAGGCCGTCACCCTGCTGACCCTGCCCCGTGAAATCGGCCAGCACCCCGAAGGTGGCACCGTGGCCGCTAACTTGGGTCGATTTGGCCCTTACGTCATGCACCAGATGCCGGACGAGGAAAAACCAGTCTACGTAAACCTCAAGAATACTCTGGACGTGTTTGAAATTGGCATGAACCACGCGATGGAAATGCTAGCCGAAAAACGCGCCAACCCGGGCCGCGGTGGTCGTGCTGCCGCCAAAGCGCTCAAAGAACTGGGTGAACATCCAGATGGTGGTGGTGCTGTCAAAATCATGGACGGCAAATATGGGGCCTACATCAAATGGGAGAAGGTGAACGCCACCCTACCCAAAGATGTCGAAGTCAAAGACGTCACCATGGACATGGCCGTACAATTGATCACCGAAAAGGCCGGTAAAAAGCCGACGAAGAAGAAAGCCGCGGCAAAGAAAAAGCCCGCAGCCAAAAAGAAGACAGCTGCCAAAAAGGCGCCAGCCAAGAAAAAGGCAGCGCCTAAGAAATCAACAGAGGACAGCGCCTCTTAAGAGATCGTTGCCCGAACAAGAGCGGCCATTGCCTGTTCGTATGGTTTGGCCGCCTCACCCTGTGCAATCGCCAGGGCTGCCCGGTCATAACCGGCAGACAGGACTTTGGTCACAGCCTCCAGTTCCTCATCTGACAAATCCGAGTTTGCAGTGGCCAGACCCGTACGCAGGGCTGCCCGCCCTCCTCCTGCATCGATCTGATCCATCTCTTGAATCCCCAACACAGCCGGCCCATCAATCAGCAGCAACTGCGCCCGGCCCTGGATAGACATGGCTTCGAAATAGCCCTTGCTCCCAGTCCCGAGTGGATCATCAATCATGCCCTTGGTCGCGACCTCAATTGCCTGCCTCAGCTCCTTCGCTTCGGCGACAACAACCGCCCTAAACAGGTCCTCTTTGTCTTCAAAGTGATGGTACAGCGCGCCGCGGGTCACCTGTGCCGACTTTACGATTTCGGGTGTCGACGTTGCGGCAAACCCCTTCTCCACAAACAGTGAACGTGCGGCGTCCATGAGTTTCTTCCGCATCATCGCACGTCTGTCCGCGTTTGGTGTCCGTGTGGATTTCTCTTGCATGCATACAGCCTGTATGTTTATGAATTGCGCCACATACAAACTGTATGTTTATTTCAGGAGATGCAAGATGAAACCCACTCAGTTCTATCCCGTCATACAAACAGAAAACGTGGAAACGACCGCAACATTCTACATCGAGCACTTTGGCTTCAGGGCTGTGTTCACCTCCGATTGGTATGTCCACCTTCAATCTGAAACCGACCCTGCCGTGAACATTGCTGTACTGGATGGACATCACGAGACCATTCCACCAGCAGGTCGCGGGCTATCAAAGGGGGTTATCCTCAACTTTGAAGTGGCCGATGCAAAAGCAGACTATCAGCGCCTGACCTCCAAAGGGCTGCCGGTTCTGAAAGATCTCTGCGACGAAGATTTCGGCCAGCGTCATTTCATCACCGCCGATCCAAACGGAGTTTTGATTGATGTCATCACCCCGATCGCCCCTTCTGGCAGCTATATCGAGCAATATACCGAAGATGCTCTGCCAACCTGATCGTCTGCGCGTTAAAACGCTCGGTAGAAATACGCAACCTTCTACGTATTCTTGACTCACACCAACCGCCACGTCAGAACCACTCCCAACAGGTTGTTGTTGGGAGACTTCCATGAAAAAAGTTTATTCAAACGCCGCAGAAGCGCTCGACGGGCTGCTTCACGACGGCATGTTCATTGCAGCGGGCGGCTTTGGCCTCTGTGGCATTCCAGAATTGCTTCTGGACGCCATCAAAGACGCTGGCACCAAGGATCTGACCTTTGCGTCGAACAACGCAGGCGTTGATGATTTTGGTATCGGTATCTTGCTGCAGACCAAGCAGGTCAAAAAGATGATCTCGTCTTATGTGGGCGAAAACGCAGAATTCATGCGTCAGTATCTAAGCAAAGAGCTGGAGCTGGAATTCAACCCACAGGGCACCCTGGCCGAGCGTATGCGCGCTGGCGGCGCAGGCATCCCCGGCTTCTTCACCAAAACCGGTGTGGGCACCGTGATTGCCGAAGGCAAGTTTGAAAAGCAGTTCCCAACTGGCCCGGATGGCGCCATGGAAGATTACATCATGGAAGAAGGCATGTTTGCCGATCTTGCCATTGTCAAAGCCTGGAAGGCCGATGAAACCGGCAATCTGGTGTTCCGTAAAACCGCCCGTAACTTCAACGCGCCTGCTGCGACCTGCGGCAAGGTCTGTGTGGTCGAGGTGGAAGAGATCGTGCCAACTGGCTCTCTGGACCCTGACGCGATCCACCTGCCCGGCATCTATGTGCACCGTATCATTCAGGGCACCCACGAAAAGCGCATCGAACAGCGCACCACCCGGCCAGCGGCGTAAAGGAGAGCGAACATGTGGGATCGTAATCAAATGGCCGCACGCGCGGCACAAGAACTGCAAGACGGTTGGTATGTGAACCTCGGCATCGGCATTCCGACGCTAGTGTCCAACTATATCCCTGAAGGCGTCGAAGTGACCCTGCAGTCGGAAAACGGTATGCTGGGCATGGGCCCCTTCCCGGTTGAAGGCACCGAAGACGCCGACCTGATCAACGCAGGCAAGCAGACCATCACCGAACTGCCCCAGACCGCCTATTTCGATAGCGCGCAATCCTTCGCGATGATCCGTGGAGGCAAGATCGCCATGGCCATCCTCGGCGCTATGGAAGTGGCTGAAAACGGTGATTTGGCCAACTGGATGATTCCCAACAAGCTGGTCAAAGGTATGGGCGGCGCCATGGATCTGGTCGCCGGTGTGGGCCGTGTTGTTGTGGTCATGGACCATGCCAACAAACACGGTGTGTCCAAGGTGCTAAAGGAATGCACCCTGCCGCTGACCGGCAAAGCAGTTGTAGACCGTATCATCACCAATCTCGGCGTTCTGGATGTTGTCGAAGGCGGGTTGAAGATTGTCGAAACTGCTGACGGCGTCACCGAAGACGAGCTGCGCGCCGCAACCGAGGCGACAATTGTCGGCTAAACTGCGACTACATCGTTAAGCAAAAGGCCTGCTTCATCAGCGGGCCTTTTTCCGTTCCAGCAGGCCAAATCGATCACACTGCTGACAGACCCAGCGCCCCAACGGCAAGTTTGGCAACACGGTGCAGATCGTCGTTACCCGCGCCATCGCGTGCCTGTGTTGAAAACCCCTGCATCACCGTCGCCACCAGTTTGGCAGCCATCGTCGCAGAAACATCCCTCGGGACATCTCCCTCTTCCTGACCACGCTCAATTCGTGTTGCAATGGCAGCCTCAGTCGCTTTGCGGTATTGCTCCAGCACCAGTCTTGGCCCCTCATCCATATCCGGGCAGTGAATGGCGCCACTCACAACCAAACACCCGCGCGGTTGGGTGTCGTGGACATAGGCATCAACCGTGTCTGAAAGCAGTCGCATCACGGCCTCTGCCGCTGTTGGCTCTTTGGTCAACGCCTCCACAACATAGCCGCTATAGCGCTCCACATACCGATCAGCGCATGTCTTGAACAAGGTCTCCTTGTTGCCAAAGGCAGCATAGATGCTGGGCGGACGCAGCCCCATCACCCGTTCAAGGTCCGAGAGCGACGTGGCTTCATAGCCCCGCTCCCAGAACAGCCGCAGGGCTTTTTCCAGCACATCATCAACATCAAAGGATTTAGGGCGTCCCATCGGCTCTCTTTTTTTATCGATCACTAAAGAAAAAGCGTTGACGCTGCAATTCAAATTTGTTTTGTAGCGATCACTAATAAACCTCTTCCTCCGGGACTACCCAAAACCAAGCAAGGAACAGACTATGAAAGCCGCAGTGATCGAAACTTTTGGTGATGCCGATACCTTCCAGCTGAAGGGTATTGCCCGCCCAGCCATCGAGGCAGGGCAAGTGCTGGTTCGCATTCTTGCCTCTAGCGTTAATCCGGTAGATTTGGGCGTACGTTCGGGTGCGATTGTTCCCCCAGATGCCGCCCAGTTCCCGATGGTTCTGGGTTGGGACGCAGCAGGTGTGATCGAAGAAGTCGGTGCAGATGTCACCCTCTTTCAGCCCGGCGACCGGGTCATGGCCATCACCCAGCAGCCAGCTTCAGGTGTCGGAACCCACGCCGAATTCGCCGCCTTTCCTGCCGACCATGTCACTCACATCGCCGACAACGTGCCTTTTGACACCGCCGCAGCAACACCATTGGCCGCGACAACCGCTCTGACCGCACTCAAGGCGCTGAACTTACCTAAGGGGGCGTCGGTCCTGATCAACAACACCGAAGGCGCTGTTGGGCAGATTGCTGCTGCGATGGCAAAGGCCTTGCAATTGACCGTCGTGTCGACACGCGACCAGACCGTAGACGGCGCGCTGGATGTACGTGGCCGCGACCATGCCATACAGGCGTTTAATCGGGTCAAGGATGGGGGGAGCTATGTCACAACGGTTCCGGAATGGTGGAAACCTGGCGGTCAGTTTAGTCCTGACCGCGGCATTACCCCCGTGGTCTTGGAGCATCAGATAAATCAGTCTGATCTACAACAGATCGCCGCATGGCTGGCCGAGGGCGTGGTGACCCCGCGGATCGAGACAACATTGCCCTTGGAAGATATTGCCAAAGCACACCGCCTGATGGAACGGCCCGGCCTGACCCAGAAAATTGTATTGTCCCACGGCTAACAACTGTCACGGTGATCCGGCCGTCAAATGTCGGATCACCATCACTCCAATCATCGCGGCCTGGCTCTGCTTTACTGCATCGTCCGAAACACACAACCATCAGAAATCAATTCGGGTGGGGTCAAGCACAGCCCTTTTGCCACCTGAAACGCAGCCAGGACCTTGGGGACATAGTCTCGGGTTTCCGGATACGGTGGCACCCCCTGATGATCACGAATGGACCCTTCGCCGGCGTTGTATCCCGCCAGAACCAAAACCGGATCGCCGGCAAACTTCTCCATCAACCAATCCAGATATTTGATGCCACCCTGTATATTCTGCTGCGCCACCAATGCGTCATCCACTCCAAACCGCGCAGCCGTGTCCGGCATCAATTGCATCAACCCCTGCGCGCCAGCCGAACTGACCGCATCAGTTTGCCCTGCTGATTCCACAGCAATGACCGCCAGGATCAAAGCTGGAGATACCTCCGTGCCAATACTGGCAGTCAGGATCGGAATTCCCTGAGCCGCGGCAATGTCCTGCATCAATTGCAATCGCGGTGCCGACACACCTTCGCCGCCAGCCAACACCATCAAGGCATTGTCTAATCGGCCGGGTCCTGTCGCGGTCAGCTCGGGCGAGATCTCTTCCCAGAACCAACCATACCGCCCTACGGGCTGACCCGCCGTACCACTAGCTGGACCGGATGCATCATCAGGCAAGGTCGCAGGCGGATTCTGCTCTGGTTCGATCTGAATAGTGATGCGCTGGCGTGTACCAGGTTTTGGCGGAAGAACCCTCTTTGACTCAAAGCTGGGAAAAGGCGCTGGGGTATCCGCCTGCACCCACAATGGAACAACAGTAGTTAACACTGCCAGTGTCACAACACGGAGAAACATTAGACTGCCCTGATACTTATTTAACGATTTCCCAACATATGGGGCAAAAACACCCGCAAAGTGGCCTGAAATTTGACGGTTTCGCCACATTTCCGCTCTCTGCCGCTCTTTGGCCACGGGTATTTACAAAAATAGAAATGTATTTGTGTTTACTTTCAACACCCTAACCAAGTTCTTTCCAAAAAGTTAAACTAAGGCGCCAATTTCCGGATTTTGGCCCAAATCCTGCCACGCTCAACAGGCTATATATGTTCATACCAAGTCGGACATGAGCTTCGCAGGAGAGAGCAGGCTCAAACTGGACGGCAAGGTCGAAACACTTTTTAGATCCTTTGGAGGGACAAACTATGATCAAATTCTTCAAAAACTTCCGCAAAGACGAAGCTGGCGCCGTGACTGTTGACTGGGTTGTTCTGACCGCTGCTGTTGCTGCTCTGGCTGGTGTTGTTTACACTTCCATCGCCGATGGCGCTGCCGACCTGACAGCAGGCACAGCAACCTACATCGGCACACATGACTCGTCAGACCTCGCAACTGCTGGCTTCGGTACCACTACACCTTAAGCTGACGACGCTATAGCGATTTAAGCTCGGGGCCGCGTCTTTCATCCAAAGGCGCGGCCTCTTGCCCAGGGTAACCCCCGGCCCAACGAGGTTCGCAATGAATAAACTAAAATCATTTCTTGCCAGCGATGATGGCGCAGTGACCGTCGACTGGGTTGTTCTAACAGCTGGCATTGTAGGCCTGTGTTCAGTGATTGCATCCACCATATTTGATGGTGGGGTAGGACTGGCAAACGCAGTGGTAGCATACATGTCAAATTGGAATCTTGGTTGATCAGCAGCACCAGAAAGGTGCACCGCAGCAATGCGGTTTTTGGCTTTGACGCATTGCCACCCTATGCACACGCCCTGACGGATCCAGAAACCCGGCTGCGCCTACCAAGGGAAAGCACAGCCACAGCGAGGTAACACAATGCGTGCAGTTTTCGGATTGGTATTGATCATCGGTATCGCCTTGGCAGGCGGTGCGGTGATGATGGCCAAAAACTATATTTCAACCTATCAAAATGCCCTGGCCCAGGCAAATGCAAACCAGGTCGACGCGATCCCTACTGCAAACGTTTTTGTGGCCAACAAATCTCTGAAATATGGTGAACGCCTGACAGAAGACGCAGTTCGAATGGTACGTTGGCCGTTGGAAAGCCTCCCTGAAGGGGCATTTTCCACACTAGAAGACTTGTTTCCGCCAGCGTTTGAAGGCGAACAACGCGTTGTTCTGCGTACCATCGAGAAAAACGAAGCCATCCTGCCCGGAAAAGTCACCAAACCCGGTGAAGATGCCGGCATCACATCACGACTGCAACGTGGGATGCGGGCCTTTGCCATCAAGGTGGATGTGGCCTCTGGCGTTTCGGGCTTCCTACGCCCCGGTGACAATGTAGATATCTATTGGACTGGCAGCCTACGCGATGCAGATGACGGTCGACGTGGCGAAATCACCCGGCTGATCCAAGCGAATATTGAACTAATCGCGATCGACCAGAGCGCCGGCGGCGACATCAATGGCGCTATCATTGCCCGCACCGTCACGGTCACTGCGTTGCCCAAACAAGTTGCTGCACTGGCACAGGCACAAACCACCGGGCGATTGTCACTGTCATTGGTTGGCGCTGGAGATGATACTGTTGCCTCTTTTGTCGAGGTCGACCAGCGGTCCTTGCTTGGACTGGGTGAGCGTGTTTCCGCACCAGAAAGAGAAACCGAAAAAGTATGCACGATCCGTACGCGTCGCGGTGCCGAAGTGGTAGAAATCCCGATCCCCTGTACCAACTAAGGGGATGGGTCCGCCAAGCTGCCCCAGCTCAGAATTGCAACACGTCTGCGTGAAAGTCGCCCTTATCGGGCGGCTTTCCAGCATTTCTGTTGCCCGGGTCACACAGAAGCAGGGGCACCAAACCCATTGATTCTTGCAAAAATTAGCAAACTACCCCAAGGTAGCGCAAAAGACGGGCAAAAGACCCGACAACGAGGCGTGATCCGAGAGGCAGGTCACATGGCATTTAAAGCTATGATAGCAGCAGCCCTAACCGGGCTTGCTTTAACAAGCATTCCAATGACAGGCCCCGCTTGGGCTGAAGGCCTGCGCATTGTCAAAAAGGGCACCGAAACGCAGCTGAGTGTTCCAATGAACCGGGCTGTAGTGGTAGAAAGCGATGTTCCGTTTTCTGAACTCAGCATCGCTAACCCTGGCATCGCAGATATTTCATCTTTGTCTGACCGCACCATCTACGTGCTGGGCAAATCACCAGGATTGACCACTCTCACCCTGCTGGACGCTACCGGCAGATTGATCACCAATGTCGACGTTCGCGTCTCCGCTGATGTGAGTGAATTCAAAGAGCGGCTGCGGCAGATCTTGCCCAACGAAAAAATCGAAGTCCGTACAGCAAATGATGGCATTGTTCTGTCTGGCACCGTGTCCAGTGCCGCTCGACTTCAGCGCGCAATGGACTTGGCCGAACGCTATGCTCCCGAGCGGGTGTCAAATCTAATGTCCGTTGGTGGCGTGCAGCAAGTCATGCTCAAGGTGCGGTTTGCCGAAATGCAGCGCTCGGTGTCAAAATCACTCAGCTCTTCCGTTGCCTTAGGCGGGACCAATTTTTCAGCAGAAACCGGGACCTGGTTGCAGGGCGACAATGGCCTAAACCAACCAAGCCTTACACCCAAGGCCGACTCTCTGGGCGCCATCTTATTTGGCTTTGATGTCGGCTCGACACAGGTCGGTCTCTTGATCGAGGCCCTGGAACAAAAAGGAATGGTTCGCACACTTGCCGAACCGAACCTGTCCGCACTTTCCGGCCAAGAAGCCAAGTTTCTGGCCGGTGGCGAATACCCCGTCCCCGTTCCTCAAGACGATGGTGTCGTGACCGTCGAGTTCAAACCCTTTGGCATCGAAATGAATTTCATTCCACGGGTTATTGATGGCGACCTGATCAACCTTGAACTCAATACGGCAGTCTCAGCAATCGACCCGTCTAACTCTATCACTCTGAATGGGTCTCAAGTTGCAGCGTTTACGCGTCGTGAAGCGTCAACCACTGTTGAAATGCGCGACGGCGAGAGTTTTGCCATTGCCGGCCTGATCCAGGATGACTTTCTAGACAACAATGCACAGCTGCCATGGTTGGGCGACGTTCCGATCCTCGGTGCCCTATTCCGCAGCACCGATTACAAGCGTAGCCAGACCGAACTGGTGATCATCATCAGCGCACATCTGGTTACTCCAACTCGTGGGGAGGCCTTGAGCCTGCCAACAGACCGTGTCAAACCGCCCAGTGAAAATGATCTGTTTCTGTTTGGCCGGGTGTCACGAACCCAAAACGGCCCCGCCGCAGAAGTTGCCAGACAAGACTTCAGTGGCTCCTACGGCTATGTGATGGATTAATAAGGATGGCGCAGATGATCAAACATGCAGCGTTTTTTGGGCTCAGCCTGACCGTCGCCGCCTGCAGCATTGAAGCCGGGCACGAATTGGACCGGGGCACCTTTGGCAATTCAACGTTGAACAATGCTCAGGTAATGAGCGGCGAGCAAAACTATGCAATCCAGCTCGCGAAACGGTTTGCAGAAGAAGTTCCGTCAACAATCAACTTTGAATTCGATAGTGCCCGTCTCGACGCCAATGCCCGTGCAGTTCTGGATCAGCAAGCCGCTTGGATTAAGCAGTTCCCCGAGGTTCGCTTCCGGGTCTTTGGCCACACCGATGCTGTTGGACCGGCACATTACAACAAATCACTCGGCATGCGCCGTGCGCGCGCCGCCGTTTCATATTTGTCGACCCGTGGCATCAGTCGCTCTCGCCTAGAAGCCGTTGTTTCTTACGGAGAAACACAGCCTCTTGTTGCGACCCAGGGCCGCGAACGCCAGAATCGACGCACATTGACCGAAGTTTCCGGGTTCCTTAAGAACCATCCTTCGCTGTTAGATGGAAAATACGCGCAGGTGATCTATCGCGAATACATCGCCAGCGCGATCCCTCCATCAAACATGACCACAGAACAGTCTCTGGCCGAATAGTCTGACAAAACACCACACGTTTAGACTTTCCCAACTATTGGGGCTTTTTGGCCCCAATATCGCCAGAATTGCCCCCGACATTACTTGCAAGAGGTGACGTGCGCCGACCGAGTCGCACGTAGGGACGAACAGGTTGAACCTGTCGTCACCCGTAATGAGGATAATGGCAATGAGCAGCGAAACGCCGCACACAGATACGAACGCAATTGTTGCCTGCACCGTCAGCCGCGATGTGCAGAACTTTGATCTGTTGATCGAAGACATGGAATCCGCCATGGGTGAAAACTGGGGCGATTTAGGCTTTGCCGAAGCTCTGGCCTTTTTCAACCAACCCGAAGCCGAATCTCTGAGCTTTATTGCGCTCGCCATAGATGGGAATGACGAGGATAACTTGGTCCTGATGGGTGAAATCATCACTCAGGCAAAGACCCGTGACATCAAGGTGATTCTGATTGCAGAAGATGTCACCCCTGCCTCCTTGCATCAGTTACTGCGTCAGGGCGCCGATGAATTTGTCCCCTACCCGCTTCCCGAACAAGAGTTGCAAGCAGCGATAGAACGGGTGACCACCCCGGAACCCGAACCGGAAGAGGCCATCGCCAATCCGCATCAGCTACAGTCAGGCAGTGCCCGAGAAGGCGCAGTCATTGTGTGTCAGGGGCTGGCCGGCGGTTCTGGGTCTACCACACTTGCAGTCAACTTAGCTTGGGAGCTAGCGCTGTTGAGCGATCACGAACAACCCAGCGTATGTTTACTGGATCTCGACATGCAGCACGGCTCGGTTGCAACCTATCTGGACCTGCCTCGCCGCGAGATTGTGATGGAGATGTTGGGCCAAATTGATGAGATGGACGCCGAGATGTTCGGCCAGGCATTGCTCTCGTTTCAAGACAAGTTGCAGGTCCTAACCGCTCCGTCGGAAATGGTGCCGCTAGAATTCTTCACCCCTGACGACATCGAGCGATTAATCGCCATGGCGCGCAGCCACTTCGATTTTGTAGTCATCGATCTGCCGCGCACCCTGGTGCAATGGTCTGAATGCGTGCTCAACAGGGCACATGTCTATTTCTCCCTTATCGAACTCGATATGCGGTCGGCCCAAAACGCCCTGCGCATGAAGCGGGCGTTGCAATCCGAAGACCTGCCTTTCGAAAAGCTGCGTTTCACATTGAACCGTGCACCCAAGTTCACCGATCTAAGCGGAAAAAGCCGGGTAAAGCGGATGGCTGAATCTCTGGGCATCTCTATTGATTTGCAGTTGCCGGACGGTGGCAAACCCGTTGTCCAAAGTTGTGACCACGGCCTGCCGCTTGCGGTTTCAGCGGCCAAAAATCCGCTGCGCAAAGAAATCGCCAAGCTGGCCCTGTCGCTCCACGAACTCGGACAGCAAGACGTCGCTGCCTAACATAAAGTCATCCCTTGGGGGGGTATAAGATGTTTTCCAAGTATAAAAAGCAAGCCGCAGCTGGGGCTCCTGCCAAAGCATCCAAGCTGAAGGCGGTCAAACCAGACGCCCCCATTGCCCCCAAACCCGCCGCCAACCAAAGCGCGTCGCTGCGTCGGCCCATGCCAAAAACTTCAGCCGAAGCCGCCCCTCAGGACAAAGAGCGCAAGCGCAAAGAACGATTGAGCGACATTAAGATCCAACTTCACAAAGAACTGTTGGAACAGCTGAACCTTGCAGCCCTGGAAACCGCCAACGAAGCAGAGTTGCGCGCGGAAATCACTACGATCACCACCGAAATTCTGGAAGAAAAAGGCATCGTTCTCAATCGCGATGACCGCCAGACACTGACCAAAGAGCTGTACGACGAAGTCACCGGTCTTGGTCCTTTGGAAACGCTGCTACAGGACGAAACCGTCAACGATATCCTGGTCAATGGTCCGCAACAGGTTTTTGTCGAACGCGAAGGCAAGCTCATGTTGAGCGATGTGACCTTCAAAGATGAAAAGCACCTTCTCAGGATCATCGATAAAATTGTTTCGGCTGTTGGACGTCGCGTTGATGAATCCAACCCCTACGTGGATGCCCGCCTTGCAGATGGCTCGCGCTTCAACGCAATGGTGCCGCCCATTGCGGTGGATGGCTCTCTGGTTTCGATCCGGAAGTTTAAGAAAGACAAGCTGGGTATTGATGATCTGGTAAATTTCGGCGCCTTCAACGAGGAAATGGCGGCCTACCTGCAAGCCGCTGTTGCCACTCGACTGAATATTATCGTGTCCGGCGGTACCGGTTCTGGTAAAACAACCACCCTAAACGCGCTGTCCAGCTTCATCGACAACGCCGAACGGATCCTGACAATCGAGGATACCGCAGAACTTCAGCTGCAACAGACCCACGTAGGCCGGATGGAAAGCCGCCCGCCCAACGTCGAGGGCAAAGGTGAAGTCTCCCCGCGCGACTGTCTGAAAAACGCCCTGCGTATGCGTCCCGACCGTATCATTGTCGGCGAGACCCGTGGCGAAGAAGTGATCGACATGTTGCAGGCCATGAACACTGGCCACGACGGATCAATGACCACCATCCACGCCAACTCGGCTCGTGATGGGGTCAGCCGTTTGGAAAACATGATCGCCATGGCTGGCATTGAAATGCCGCTGAAGGCAGTGCGCAGTCAGATCTCGTCTGCGGTGAATCTGATCGTGCAGGCCTCACGTCTGCAGGACGGGTCCCGCCGCATGACGTCAATCACCGAAATCACCGGCATGGAAGGTGACGTGATATCGATGCAGGAAATTTTCCGGTATCAGCGGGTCGGCCTGACCCCAGAGAACAAAATCATCGGCCATTTCACAGCCACAGGAGTGCGCAGCCACTTCTCCGAACGATTCCGTATGTGGGGGTATGACCTGCCCGCCTCGGTTTATGAACCCACTAAGATGGAGTCACACTGATGCAACTAAGCGCAGAACCAATCATCTACGGTCTTATTTTCATTGGCGTTTTGGTACTGGTCGAAGGCCTGTACCTTGTGGCCTTTGGCAAATCCATCAGCCTGAACAGCCGCGTTAACCGCCGACTGGAGATGCTGGATAAAAGCGGAGATCGCGAACAGGTGCTGGAACAGCTGCGCAAGGAAATGCAGCAGCATATGCAGTCCCAGTCGATCCCGCTGTATTCCCTGCTAGCGGAAAAGGCGCAAAAGGCCGCAATCGCCTTCACCCCGCGACAGTTGATCATGATCATGGGCGGGTTGGCCGCATTGGCCTTTGTCGGTCTCAGCATTGGCACCGAAACCGAATTGCCAGTACGTATCATGGCGTCGGTCATCATTGGGGTTGCTGCAGTATTCATCTGGGTCAACAAAAAGGCCAAGACACGTATGGACATGATCGAGGAACAGCTGCCCGATGCTGTTGAATTGATTGTGAGAAGCCTGCGGGTTGGCCACCCTTTCTCTTCGGCTATCCAGATTGTCGCAAAAGAAGTCGACGACCCGCTCGCGACCGAGTTTGGCATGATCGCAGACGAAAGCGCCTATGGCCGAGACGTCGGTGAGGCACTGAAAGAAATGGCTGAACGACTGGAAATGCAGGATATGCGTTTCCTTGCGGTCGCCGTGACCATTCAGCAGCAATCCGGGGGGAACCTGGCCGAGGTCCTAGCTGGTCTGGCCAAGGTCATCCGTGCCCGGTTCCGTCTGTTCCGCCGTGTCAAAGCAATCACAGCCGAAGCACAATGGTCGGGCAAGTTCCTCTCCGCCTTTCCTCTGCTGGCGCTAGGGGGCATTCTGGCCAAGGACCCAAACTACTATGACACTGTCCTGGACCACCCCTACTTCATTCCCTGCTGTTTCATCGTGGGCGTGCTGTTGACCGTCAATCTGTTTGTCATGCGCGCGCTGACCAACATTAAGGTATAAGGGGCAAACACCGTGGAATTTCTCACAAGTATCAACGCCCAGATTACCAACCAACTGGGTGACTTTGGACCTCTTTTGGTGGTGGGGCTGCTGGGTCTGTTCATGATCCTGCTGACCATCCCGCTACTGTTGAACCAACGCGAAGACCCGTTGAAAAAGTTGAAAAAGCGCAACAATCCGGACGCTGGCTCAAAACCCAAGAAAGAACGGCTTCGTCAGGGCAACCGCAACGAACAATTGCAAAAATTTGCGAACTTCCTGGAACCGCAAGACGCCGAAGAGCTTTCCGCGATGGAGCTCAAACTCCGTCAGGCGGGGTATCAGTCCAAGGATTCTGTTCGCTTTTTCCACTTTGCCCAGTTTGCATTGGGCATCATCGGACTGATTGCGGGCTTGTTTTTTGTTTACGTTCTGAACGCCGATATCGAATTTGACGGGCAACAGATGATGATCCGTATTATCGGCCCCGGTGGCGCTGGCTATATGTTGCCAAAGTACTGGGTCACCCGCCGGATCGCCGAGCGCAAAGAGAACATTACAGCCGGTTTCCCCGATGCACTTGACCTGATGCTGGTCTGCGTCGAGGCGGGCCAGTCTCTGGATCAGGCCATCGTGCGCGTTGCCAAAGAGCTGCACGCCTCATACCCCGATCTGGCCGAAGAATTTGATGTCGTCGCTTACGAAATGAAAGCAGGTAAGGACAAAGACAAGGTATTGCGCGATATGGCCACCCGCTGTGGAGTTCAGGATCTATCGTCCTTCGTTACCGTGATGATCCAATCGGCCACCTTCGGCACCTCGATCGCTGATGCGTTGCGCGTCTATGCTGCTGAAATGCGTGACAAACGCGTTATGCGAGCAGAAGAGGCCGCAAACAAGTTGCCAACAAAAATGACCCTTGCCACAATGGGACTGACACTACCGCCGCTGCTGATCATTCTGGTTGGCCCTTCAATGAAAGCGATCGGTAACCTTGGTAATATGAGCAACTAATAGATGACTTCAAAAGATGGGGCTTCGCCCGCATCGCTTCGCAAGATCTTGATTGCCATCACCGCCAGTGCGGTGGTGGCCTCTTGCGGTTCAACCACTCCGGACCCCAGCAACCCCTGGGCTCCGGGTGTAGATCTTAATAAAGAAGCCGAAGATGGACTGGAAGTCGGCCATAGAATGATGACCGCAGGTCAGTACGAACTTGCCCTTGATGCGTTCACCCGCGCGGCATTGGAGCATGGAATGACCGGCGAAGTTCTCTCCAGCATGGGCTCAGCCAACCTGGGGCTGGGTCGCCTTGGTCAGGCAGAAAGCCTGTTGCGACGCGCGGTCAAGGAAGAGCCGGACTGGCCCGAGGCGATGAACAATTTGGGGGTCGTTCTGATGGAACAGGGCAATTACGCCGAGGCAGAGCAGTTTTTGCGCCGCGCTTATGCCCTGGATAATGGCGAAAGTGACCCAATCCGCGAGAATCTGCGCTTGGCCCTCGCAAATTTGGAAAATTCTGCTAATACTACTGGACAAAACCAAGACTATGAATTGGTGCAACGTGGTGGGGGCAATTTCCTGATCCGTACGACGCCATGAACAAGGCAGAGCAGTAAAGGACGCAAAAATGCGCCAAGTATTTCTTGTATCGGCATGTCTGGCTGGTGGACTATTCCTGTCTGCCTGCGCCAAAGATGATCCAGCGAGTGTCGAACGGGCGTTTCAGGACGTCAACGTGGTTGATGAAACCGACCTGAATGACGTCATGTTAAGTGCCGCTGACCCCAACGAGGCGGTCAGCTATTTCACCAGATCATTGCAGGGCAATACCAACCGTATCGACCTGCAACGAGGTCTCGCCATATCTCTGGTCCGCGCCAAGCGGAACACCGAAGCTGTCTCAGCCTGGAAAAAGGTCAATTCTCTGGACGGCGCGACCAACGACGACAAGGTAGATCTGGCTGATGCCCTGATCCGCAACGGCGATTGGAAAGCCGCCAAAGCCGCATTGGACGACGTTCCCCCAACCCACGAGACCTTCAAACGTTATCGGCTAGAGGCGATGGTTGCGGATGCCAATAAAGAATGGAAAAGGGCCGACAGCTTCTATGAAATCGCGGTTTCGCTGACCACCCGTCCAGCGGGCGTCATGAACAACTGGGGCTATTCCAAACTGACCCGCGGCGATTATACTGATGCTGAACGTCTGTTTGGCGAAGCCATCCGTCAGGATCAGGCGCTATTCACAGCCAAAAACAATCTGGTGCTGGCCCGTGGCGCACAACGCAATTACACGCTGCCTGTGATCCCAATGGGACAGATCGAACGGGCGCAGCTCTTGCATACCTTGGCGCTGACCGCGATCAAACAGGGTGATGTTTCAACCGGCGAAGGTCTGCTGCGTGACGCAATCAGCACCCACCCGCAGCATTTTGAAGAAGCTGTGCGCAGTCTGCGTGCACTGGAAAGCGCCTAATACATGCTGGCAATTCCGGCCCATGTTGCTCTGTGGTTCCTGCCATTTGTGCTGCCCATCTGTTACACCATTATGCTCACCGATCTACGTGGCATGCGGATACCAAACTGGGCAGTAGACCTTACTGCGGTAATTTTTATCGTAGTGGGGCCATTTTTGATGTCCTGGACCGACTATGGCTGGCAGCTTCTGCATCTTCCAATTGGTGTTGGCCTCGGGTTCTTGTTCTACAGTGCAGGCATGATTGGCGCCGGAGATGGGAAATTTGCAGGCGCAGCCGCGCCTCTTGTGGCCTTTGCTGATCTCAGGATCATCTTGCTGATATTTACCGCAAATTTGCTGGCCAGCTTTGTCACGCACAGGATTGCCAAGCACACTCCACTGCGCCGCTTGGCCCCCGATTGGAAAAGCTGGGACGTCGGCCAAAGCAAATTCCCCATGGGCCTGTGCCTGGGCGGAACACTGGCAATCTATCTGATCCTTGGGGCGCTCTACGGCAGCTAATACGATCCAGTTGCCTAAATCCCGAGAGACTTAACGCAGCTTGCGCATCGCACAATCGCTGAATTGCTACAGCTTTGCCCCGCTCGTGCCACAGTGCTGAATAAACTGTTCCCAAACGACACCTCTCAACTTTGTTGAGCGTGCCGCGATACAGTGACCAGATACAGGCCTCGACCAATGAACATGCAGACTTCCCACGTGACGGCCCCGCCTGCCCCAAAGGGCATGGAACAAATGCAGCTACCGCTGGTGATGATGCGTGACATCCTGCTGAAAACCATCTTCCGCAAAAATGTCGATATGGTCAGCGAAATAGCCGAGGCCATCTGTCTGCCAATGTCGGTCACCCAAGAGCTGGTGGATATTGCCCGCGAGCAAAGGCTGTTGGAAGCGACCGGCACCTTGAACGCCAACAGCGGAAATGAAATGGGCTATCAGCTGACCGACGCCGGTAAGGCCCGCGCGCTGGATGCCCTTGCCCAGTCCGAGTATTTTGGCGCTATGCCGGTGCCGCTGGATGTCTACCGCGAACAGGTCAAACGCCAGTCGATCCGCAATATCCAGGTCAATCGCAAACAGTTGACCAATGCCATGGGCCATCTGGTTCTTCCGGATAGCCTGCTGGACCACCTCGGCCCCGCCGTCAGCGCGGGTCGTTCGATCCTGATGTATGGCCCACCCGGCAATGGTAAGTCCTCTATCTCAAACGGTATTCGCGATGCCTTGGGCGATCAGGTCTACGTGCCACGGGCTATCGAATATGCCGGTCAGGTGATCACCGTCTATGACCCGATTGTTCATACCGCTGTGGAGCAGGTAGAGGACGATCCCAATGCCCTACGCCGCACCCGCCGCTTTGACAGCCGTTACGTCTGCTGCGAGCGCCCAACCGTGGTCACCGGCGGTGAACTGACCCTTTCGATGCTGGATCTGGTCTATAACCCAACCGCACGCACCTATCAGGCCCCCCTACAGCTAAAGGCAACCGGCGGCATTTTCATCGTTGATGACTTGGGACGACAGGCCGAACCTCCACAGGCCCTGATCAACCGCTGGATTGTTCCGCTGGAAGAAAGCAAAGATATCCTGGCTCTCCAATCGGGTGAGAAATTTGAGGTGCCGTTTGATACCCTTGTGATCTTCTCGACCAACTATCACCCCAACGAGATCTTTGATCAGGCGGCCCTGCGTCGGATTTTCTTCAAGATCAAGATCGACGGCCCAAGTCAGGAAAACTTCCTGAAAATCTTTGCCCTCGTCGCCCGAAAAAAGGGTTTGTCGCTGGATGAGGCTACACTGGTGCATCTTCTTAAAAACAAATACCCAACGATCGAAAACACCTACGCAAACTATCAGCCAGTGTTCCTGATCGACCAGATGATCGCCATCTGCGAATTTGAGGGCATCCCAAATCAGATGTCCCCGGACCTGATTGACCGCGCCTGGGCCAACATGTTCGTCAACGACGAAGTGATCGTGAAGTAGGCGCGTAAAACAGCGCAACGTCAGTCACCCTCCCGCCATCAATACCTCTATGCTGCTCCCAACCTCAAACTGGAGCCGCTAAATGACCGATATCGAAACCCGCATCCGCGACAGCTTTGCCCGGCAAAGCATGATGCAAACCCTCGGTGCAGAAATAGACGAGGTCAGTGAAGGTAAGGTCGTCATAACCGCCCCCATCCTGCCCTCTAGCCGCCAGCAACATGATGTTGCTCATGCTGCGCTCAGTTTTGCCATCGGCGACACCGCCGCCGGCTATGCCGCCTTGACCAAGATGCCTGATGATCAGGAAGTGATGACCGCCGAGATCAAGATCAACTTGCTAGCGCCGGGGGCTGGTGACTATCTGCGTGCAACCGGGCGTGTCATCAAACCCGGCCGCCGGCTGGTTGTCGTCACAGCCGAGGTCCACGCCATCACAGAGAGTTCTGAAAAGCTGATCGCAATTCTTCAGGGCACCATGGTCCCAGTTGCAAAGCAGGGTTAAGGTCTAGATCAAACCTGCCTGCTTTGCCGCCGCGCGAAAACTACGGCTTACCGGGACTTCACTTTCGTCCGCCATCAGCAACATGTCTCGCCCGTTCTGGCTTCGGGCGTGGCGCACCGCACCCTTCGCCACCCAGTGCGACCGGTGCACACGTTGGCCCGCACCAGAGCCCAATCGCTCGACCACATCGCCAAACCTGAGCAACAAAAGCTCTTGCCCGGCCTCTGTCACAACCAGAGTGTAGTGATCCTGCGCCTCCAACCGAACAAGGGCCCCACGTTTCTCGACGGCAAGTCTACCCATCAGCCAGTCGTCGGTTCGCGGTTCTGGTTGAGGCGCGTTTTGGACCGCTGTTGGCCCAGAGGACAAGAGCAACAAAATGCCCTCAACCCCCAGGGCAACAATCAGTATTACACTGAAAAGAAACCCAAACGCCGCCCAACTGGCTGCAACACCAAAGCAGATCTTATTGATCCAGACAATCATCACCCCAAGAACCGCAGCATAGGGCAGATGCGACGCCAGCCGCCATTGCCAGGCCCAGTCCCATCCCCCCAACAGGCGGCGCAGCGCCTCCAGTCCCATGGACAGGCCCAGCACCAGCGCCCAATAGCCCAGACGCGGGCCAAGGGGCATCAGCTCAAACGTACCAAATGGCCCAAGGGTACTGGCCAAAAGTACAAACAGCAGCCAGGCCACTCCCCAGCGCAGCCAAGCAAATTGCCAAATTTCACGAAGCGTCAGTGACATGTACGGTTTTACCCTGTTATTCGCGCAGTGTTTCCTGCCATTCACGTATCCCGCTTTGCACTGTCTGAGGTCAAGCCTGCATAGCTTTTGAAGCTATTCACCAGGACACGTCCCATGCATCTCACCCCACTGTTGTCGGCTTCTAGTGTTATCCAGATACACACCCTCGCCGCCCTGACACTTCTTCCCTTAACCGTAACGATTTTCTCTCTACCGCGCGGCGACAGGCGTCATCGCTGGCTGGGATGGTGCTGGGTTGTACTGATGACAACCGTAGCTGTGTCCAGCCTTGCCATTCACCAGGTCCAGTTGATCGGCCGTTTCAGCCCCATTCACATTCTATCGGCCCTTGCACTTGTTGGCTTGGCTCAGGCCGTAACCGCCGCACGACGCAAAGATGTCCTGCGTCACAGACGCACCATGGTGAGCATGACGTGGGGCGCCTTGGTCGTGGCTGGGCTGTTCACGCTGCTCCCGGGACGCATTCTGTTCCAGGTCCTCACTGGTGGCTAACAACAAAGGCGGCCCTCACGAGCCGCCCTTGTTTCTTTTTGCCTTAAATACTCAAATCCGGCATCACCATTGGCGCAGGATCAGGCGGTCAGCCCCTCCGGCTCAGCCAAGCCATTGGCGCGGCAGCAGGCCGTGACCGTATTGGCCAGAAGGCAGGCAATGGTCATTGGACCAACCCCGCCCGGCACCGGCGTGATGGCGCTGGCGACCTCGGCTACCTCGGCGAAATCGACATCTCCCAGCAGCTTCGTCTTACCGGGTTTTTCTGGATGTGGGATGCGGGTGATGCCAACGTCGATCACTGTGGCGCCGGGCTTCACCCAATCCCTTTTGACCATCTCGGCCCGGCCAACGGCCGCAACCAGAATATCAGCGTCGCGACAAACTGCGGCTAAGTCCTGTGTGCGCGAATGTGCGATGGTCACAGTACAGTTTTGCTGCAGCAAAAGCTGGGCCATCGGCTTACCAAACAAGTTCGAACGTCCGATCACCACAGCATTTTTGCCCGACATGTTACCCACTTGATCACGCAGCAGCATCAGGCAACCCAACGGAGTACAGGACACAAGGCCCTTTTCCCCACTTGCCAGCAGACCCGCGTTCACCACGCTCAACCCGTCCACGTCCTTCGACGGATCAATACGGGCCACCACGCGGCGTTCATCCAGATGGTCTGGCACTGGGAATTGGCAAAGGATGCCATGCACCTTCGGGTCCGCGTTCAGCTCATCGATCAGCGCAAACAGGTCTTCTTCGGAGGTATCCGCAGGCAGCTTGTGCTCGAACGAAGCCATACCAGCCTCGACCGTGCTCTTGTGTTTGGCCGCGACATAGACCTCGGACGCCGGGTCCATGCCCACCAGAACCACAGCCAGACCAGGCGTAATGCCATTCTCTTCTTTCAGGCGGGCAACATGTCCTGCCACTTTTTCACGCACGGTGGCGGCAAAGGCCTTACCGTCAATAATACTTGCTGCCATTGTTCTTTCCCTTTCCCCCGAGCTTTGAAAGAAGCCCGTTCAAATTTCCCGTATGACCCGCGCTTCTCGCGCAATTGACCAGTCAATCAGGTGCCGCCACAGTGTGTCCACCAGCTCCGGGTCCAGCCCTTCATCACCAGCTGCGTCGCGTACCTTGCTGACCACATCTTCTACCCGCTGTGGTATACGTGCTGGCAAACCGTTAATTTGCTTTAGCGCAATTGCCCGGTCGATATAAGCCGCCCGTTCACGCAACAGCGAAACCAGTGTGGCATCCAGCTTGTCGATTTCTGCCCGCACGGCGCTCATGTCCATGCATGCTTGAGGTGAAGTCAATTGGGTCATGTCTCAAACTCCTGCGGCCCGGGGATCCCCCGGGCCGCAGAAAGCGTATTTTGCAACTTAGAACAAGCCTTCGATCTCGCCTGTCTCATTCAGGCAAATACTTTTGGCTGCTGGATTACGTGGCAGGCCGGGCATAGTCATGATGTCACCACAGACCACGACGATGAACCCAGCGCCCGCCGACAGGCGCACTTCGCGAACCGGCACCGAATGGCCAACTGGCGCGCCACGCAGGGTCGGATCAGTCGAGAACGAGTACTGCGTTTTGGCCATACAGACCGGCAGATTTCCGTAGCCCTGCTCTTCCCATTCATGCAACTGCTTGCGGATCTTGGCATCAGCCAGAACTTCGTCAGCGCGGTAAATACGCTTGGCGACGGTTTCGATCTTTTCAAACAGTGGCATCTCGTCCGGATAGATCGGTGCAAAGTTGGCCGCATCGGCATCAGCGATTTCAGCGACACGGGTTGCCAGGTCTGCAGATCCTTCGGACCCCAGCTCCCAGTGACGCGACAAGATTGCTTCAGAGCCCTGCTCAACCACAAAGTCCTTGATCGCCTGAACTTCGGCATCGGTGTCCGTGACAAAGTGGTTGATCGCGACAACAACCGGAACACCAAAGCTCTTGAGGTTCTCGATGTGACGACCAAGGTTGGCACAACCCGACTGCACTGCGCCAACATTTTCGGTGCCCAGATCGGCCTTGGCTACACCACCGTTCATCTTCATCGCGCGCACAGTCGCAACCAGAACCACCACCGATGGGGCCAGTCCGGCCTTGCGGCACTTGATGTTCATGAACTTTTCGGCACCTAAGTCAGCACCAAAACCAGCTTCGGTGACAACATAGTCCGCTACTTTCAGCGCAGTCTTGGTTGCGATGACCGAGTTACAGCCGTGTGCGATGTTGGCAAATGGACCACCGTGAACAAACGCCGGGTTGTTTTCCAGCGTCTGCACCAGGTTTGGTTGCATCGCATCTTTCAGCAGCACGGTCATGGCACCATCAGCTTCGATGTCGCGGCAATAAACCGGAGTGCGATCACGGCGATAAGCAACAATGATGTCGCCCAGACGTTTTTGCAGGTCTTCCAGGTTGTTGGCCAGGCACAGGATCGCCATCACTTCGGAGGCCACAGTGATGTCAAAACCGGTTTCGCGTGGGAAACCGTTGGCCACACCGCCCAAAGACGCAGTGATCTGGCGCAGCGCGCGGTCGTTCATGTCAACCACACGACGCCAAGCCACACGACGAGTGTCGATTTCCAGCGCATTGCCCCAATAGATGTGGTTGTCGATCATGGCTGACAGCAGCGAATGGGCCGAGGTGATCGCGTGGAAGTCACCGGTGAAGTGCAGGTTCATGTCCTCCATCGGAACAACCTGTGCGTAACCGCCACCCGCAGCGCCACCCTTCATGCCAAAGTTCGGACCCAAGGACGCCTCGCGGATACAAACCATGGCGTTTTTGCCAATGCGGTTCAGACCGTCACCCAGACCAACGGTGGTCGTGGTCTTGCCTTCACCAGCTGGAGTTGGGTTGATCGCAGTCACCAGAATCAGCTTGCCGTCAGCGCGGTCCTGAACCGAATTGATGAACGACTGGCCGACTTTTGCCTTGTCGTGGCCATAAGGAACTAGGTCAGCACTGGCGATGCCCAGCTTTTCACCAATTTCCTGGATGGGACGCTTTTGCGCTTCACGCGCAATTTCGATATCGCTTTTGTAGCTCATGACCCTGACCCTTGATCTCAAGTGTTGAAACTTTTTGCGGCAGTTTTGCCGACGCTAATCAAGCCATAGCTGGCTCAGCGTCATTTCAGCATGTGATTTCCGACATTTTCAGGACGCGAAGCGGCGTCTGTTCCGCGACGAGTTTCGAATTAGATACCCCGCAAAAACACCTATTCCATTTATGGCGCCCAAGCGCGCTGATCTGGAATAAAAAGTCGCAGCGGCTGGCCAACGGTCAATTTTCCAGGCCGTTCAACCCAAGCCGTGATTCCCCTGCGGTTCTTTGCAGCGGGCTTAAATTTCGGACCAAATCCTGCGTGATCTTTTTCAATTTCCTTGGCTGGAAAAATGCAGGGTCGGTTTTCCGTATCTGTAACCACAGTCACCCCATCTGGCCCCTGCAGTCGTGACGCTGGTGGCACAAAGGTAAAATCCGGAATACCGCGCACCACAATCGACACGCCCAAATGCGCCGGGTCCACTTTCTCCATGCCCATGTCAGCGGCGATCAATGCCAGCTCCTCTTCTGACAAGATGCTCAGTTGTCGTACGTTGCGAATTTCAGTTCCCTGAGGATAAAGGTTCTTCACCCGCACACAGGACTCGCGATTGACACCTGCATGCCGTGCACCGGCATCGCCCTCAAACCCTAGATCCATAGTTGAAACTGGTTTGGCTCTTAATCCGTCATTTGCAGCAACGTGCCCGAGCCATGTAATCACACCCTGAAATTCGGTTTCGATCAACGTTGGCATGTCTTTTCCCCTAGCGCGCTCTGGTTTTCAGTTTTGCCAACACGCCCGTTCTATGTCGGAATGTCCAGCTTGAAAAAGAGCCGACGGAAAGAAAACAAAACTGATCCATCAGGCTTGCGTGGGTAAACCGTTTCGATTTCAGCATCATAAAGCTCAATCAGGTGTTTTTGCTCGGCCTGCTGCAATGTGGCTAGCACGGGCCTCGCAAACGTTGACTCTGTGAACCTGCGAACGGGATGCCCTTCATCAGCCGATGGCAGGTGTTGCAGATAGTCCGTTTCCCAAACATCAACACTGCCAAATTGTGAAAGTAACGCATGGTACTCTGTCGCTTTCAGGATCCCCGGCCCCGACTGCGCATCGAAACGCCCGGGGTAATGGCGATCAACCAGATCATGCCACAACTGGTGTGATGGCGCTTGGTTCTGATTGGGCAGTTGAACCGCAAGAATTCCGCCTGCTGGCAGCATTGCCACCAACCTTGGCAGCAACGCATCATGATCGGGTAGCCAGTGAAGAACTGCGTTGCAAAAAATAAGAGCCGGTGAGGTCTCTGGTTCCCAGTGTGCAACATCCGCTTCGACCAGATCATCATAGATATCAAGCGCGGCTGCTTTTGCCAGCATCGCCGGGGAACTGTCTACCCCAACTAACTGTCTGCCCCGAAACCGGGTTGCCAAGATCGGCCCGACGGTCCCTGCCCCACACCCCAGATCGCATATACCGCCGTCAGGCAATGATCCGATGCGCATTAGCAGATCAAGCGCAGGTCGTAGTCGAAGCCCTGCAAACTGCCCGTACAAACCCGGCTTCCAGTCAAGCTCGCTCATTGTATCTCTCCAGACAGCGACGTAATACATTGTATACCATGGTACACAATGTATTACGTCGCTGCAAACAAAAAGGCCGCGCAGAGCGCGGCCTTTTGTGAGCTTTGCCTAATTTAGGCCGAAGGTTCTGGTTCCATGTCACCCTCGGGAGGTGACTTCTTCGGCTTGGCCTTGGGAACGGCAGTGACCGAGGTATTACCTTGATCAGCATCGTCATCTTCGTCATCGCTTGCACTGGGCAAATCGCCATTCATGACGCGTTTGATCTCTTCGCCGGTCAGCGTTTCATATTCCAGCAAACCCTGCGCCAGACGTTCAAAGCCTTCGCTGTTGTCAGTCAGGATCTTACGTGCGCGCTCATAGCCTTCATCGATCAGGCGTTTAACCTCACCTTCAATCAGCTCTTTGGTTGCAGCCGAAACAGAGAACCCGCCAGCGCCGCCATTGTTCTGATACCCGGCAGCAGCCTCTTGGTAGTCAATGTTGCCAACTTTATCAGACATGCCCCATTGCATCACCATAGCCCGCGCCAGTCCGGATGCCTGCTGGATATCACCGGCAGGACCGTTGGACACTTCGCTCTCACCATATTTGATGATTTCAGCGGCCTTGCCCGCCATCGCCATGGCCAGACGCTGGTGACATTCTTCCTTGAACATATTCAACCGGTCAAACTCTGGCAGGCTCATCACCATGCCCAGTGCACCACCACGCGGAATGATGGTCGCCTTATAAACCGGGTCACACTTGGGCAGGGAAATCCCCACAACCGCGTGGCCAGCCTCGTGATAGGCAGTCATTTCCTTTTGTTCCTGGGTCATCACCATCGATCGACGCTCGGCGCCCATCATCACCTTGTCTTTGGCACTTTCAAAGTCATCCATGGTGACAAAACGACGGCCAATACGGGCCGCCATCAGGGCGGCTTCGTTCACCAGGTTGGCTAGATCCGCACCAGAGAAACCCGGTGTACCACGCGCGATGATGCGCAGATCAACATCTGGGCCCAGCGGAGTCTTACGCGCATGCACGCCCAGGATTTTTTCGCGGCCTTTGATGTCAGGATTGCCAACAGTCACGTTCCGGTCAAAACGACCCGGACGCAGCAGGGCCGGGTCCAACACGTCTTTACGGTTGGTGGCAGCCAAGATGATCACACCTTCGTTGGCTTCAAAACCATCCATCTCAACCAGCAACTGGTTCAATGTCTGCTCACGCTCGTCGTTACCACCGCCATAACCGGCACCACGGTGGCGACCTACAGCGTCGATTTCATCGATGAACACAATACACGGCGCGTTCTTCTTCGCCTGTTCAAACATGTCGCGAACACGGGATGCACCCACACCAACAAACATCTCAACAAAGTCAGAACCCGAAATCGTAAAGAACGGAACACCCGCTTCACCAGCAATCGCTCGTGCCAACAGTGTTTTACCAGTGCCCGGAGGGCCCACCAGCAGTGCACCTTTGGGGATCTTGCCGCCCAAACGGCTGAACTTCTGCGGGTTGCGCAGGAATTCTACGATCTCTTCCAGCTCTTCCTTGGCTTCGTCGATGCCAGCAACATCGTCAAACGTCACTCGACCGTGCTTTTCGGTCAGCATCTTGGCCTTGGACTTACCAAAGCCCATGGCGCCACCTTTGCCGCCACCCTGCATCCGGTTCATGAAGTAGACCCAAACGCCGATCAGCAACAGAAACGGCAGCAGCGTCAACAAGAACGCCTGGAACCCGGATTGGGCCTGCTTTTCAGCACGGACAGGGATGTTGTTCTCGATCAGCAACTTTGTCACTTCGGCATCTGATGGCTTGATGGTGACATAGGTATTGCCGTCGGAGCCGGAGAACCGAATCTGTTCGCCGTCCAGGATGACGTTGCTCACGCCACCTCCTTCAACGGCGGTGACGAAGTCGGAAAAGGTTCTTTCCTGGCTCTGCATCGTGCTGCTCGAGCCGCTGAACATATTGAACAGGGCCAAGACCAGCAGAAACAGAATAACCCAGAAGGCGATATTACGTGCGTTGCCCAAGGCAGCTCTCCTAGTTTTCGAAGCGTGCCATTCGGCGCGCCTGCTTTGACACTAAAATAAGGATCATTCGGGCAGGTTCAATGCGATAAAAGGCTTGCATAGAACTCTTCCTCAGATTTTGCCGTTTTAGCCGTCCATTTGTTGCCCATTGCCGCCAGTGGAGCAGCCACCAATTCTTGCGCGTTCCACAGGGCTGGCGTCGTTTCAAGCACCACTCCGGGACATCCCAATTGGCGCCAGTCCGGGCAAAGCAACAGGCCCGCCTTACCCAGCGACCGCACCTCAATACCCGAGGGGTCACCACCAGACAAGAGCCAGCGATTGTCCCACAGCTGACCAGGCTGGACAGCCTCATTACCTACCGCATTCAGCTCGCGACAAATCCAGACGCGTCCCGTTCGGCCCAAAATACGGCAGCCCCCAAGCGTCAGTGAACTGCCTGAACGAACCGCTTCAAGTGCCTCGCCCATAGCCCGGCGACGCAGGGGGTAAGTCGCCCCCGAAACCCACTGCAAGGCTCGCGTCAGCACCCGATGCAGAATTTCATCTGGCAGACCGCCCAGCTTGGACTGATCCAGAACCACCGCCCCCAAAACAATCTGCGCGACGTCTCGTGCTGAGATAAAGCTATAGTGTTCAAGTGCTTCCCGTGCCGTGGCCATATTCTCTGCAACCGTCGACAAGGCAGCCGTGGACAAGCCTAATGGCTCTAACAGGTCCATTGCCTGACGGATCCGAACCCGTTCGAACCTCTGATCATGATTTGAAGGATCCTCGATCCAGGTCTGATCAAGCGCGGTGAGATAGTCGCGCAACTGCGCCCGTGTCACCGCCAGTAAGGGGCGAAGCAGGGTTACCTTCTCCAATTGGCGACGGACAGGAATTGCCGACAACCCATCGACCCCAGCAGATCGCGCCAGCCGCATCAACACGGTTTCCGCCTGATCATCTGCGGTATGCCCCAGCGCCAGAACCGGGATGTCATTGCGGCTGGCCCATGCCTCCAACAGTTGGTATCGCGCTTGTCGTGCCTGGTCTTGCAGGTTGCCATCGCCCTGCCAGCCCTGCCATTGCAAAACTTCGTGATCAACGCCCAGTTTGGTGGCCATCTCGGAGACCTGCTGCGCTTCCTGCGCTGAATCCGCGCGCAGCCCATGATCGACGGTTGCGGCCAGTATTTCGACATCTTGCCCCTGAAAGCACTGCATCAGGATATGCAGCAGAGCCATCGAATCGCCCCCGCCTGACAAGGCGACCCCCAAACGGCGAGGCAGCGGCGTCATAAAATGACCCCGCACCTCCGATAGTAAATTCATATTCTGCATCTCTTAGGTCAAGAACAGCCTAGGCTCGCCCTCTCCTGCTCGGCTGCAGGAACAATCTCCGATTCGGGAAACCGGGCCTTGATCTCGGACAGTGTGATACAAGCTTGGCTGGTTTGACCCAAATTCCTAAGCGTGTAGCCAAGCTCAAGCAGCGCTTGTGGCGCCATCGGCCCAGTGGGACTGGCACTAAAGGCAGCCAGGAATGCATGTCCTGCCTCTTTGGTGACGCCCAATCCGTTTAGTGACTTGCCGCGGTTAAAGTGGGCCTCAACGGCCAGCGGGCTGCCGGGATAGGTCACATTGAAGCTGGCAAACCGCGCTGCCGCATCCTGATAGTTTTCTTCAGTCAGTGCTGCCATGGCAGCGTCAAAGTCAGCCCGCTCACCCAGTGCCAGCTCGCCCGAGGTATCAATGGTGCTCTCTCCAGTGGTTGGAAGCGTTTCGATGCCGCCGCCCAGTGTCGAAGTTTCACCAAGCTGGCTGATATCGCCGCCTTCCAGCTCGACCAGTCTGAATTCCAGATCCCCAATACGGTTGGTGCCATCCGTCACCACGCTGTTGATCCGGTGTTCCAGCTGCTCCGTCTGAGAGGTCAGGCCCTGCAAAGCATTCTCAATGGCGCCAACCCGGTCCAACACCGTGTTGCCACCCAGATTGGTGGCAGGCGCCCCTGTGGTCGACAACTCGCGTTTCAAGCGCTGGATTTCGACATGCAGAACCGTGAGTTCCTGGCGGATATCTGCCAGAGTTTGCTGATCCTGTGCCCGCAGGCCAGCAGGAAAGAAGCTAACAGCCGCAACAGCAGCAAGAACATAAAGACGCATCATTTACCCCGTCAGCCCACCAGCCAGAATAGTCACAGCCCGGCGGTTTTTCGAATAGCAGCTTTCATCCGAACAGATTTCAAGCGGGCGCTCTTTGCCATAGGTCAGAACCTTGATGCGGCTCCCGGCGACACCGCGCGACACCAGATACTCGCGCGCGGAATTGGCGCGGCGTGCTCCGAGGGCAAGGTTATACTCGCGGGTCCCCTGCTCGTCTGCATGGCCTTCGATGGTGGCATTGTAATCGGTATTGGCCAGCAACCAGTTGGCCTGCGCCAGCAGAATGCCCTGAGCCTCGGTTGTCAGCCCGGACTCATTCACCACAAACAGCACCCGGTCGCCAATTTCCTGCTGGAAATAGGCCGGGCTGGTCTGGTCCGCGACACCTGCCGCGCCACCTGAATTCAGGTCTGTTGTATTGCTGTTATCCCAGGCCGCGTTGGTACAGGCCGAAAGACCCAGTGCCGAAATAACCAGAATTGCTTTTGTTAAACCACTCATGATGTCAGCCTCATGCTGTTACTCTATATTTCGTTGACCCTATCACAGGCTATTTTGCCTTGCCATGGGGCTGATCTGCTTCTTACTTCTGCAAGGGCGACCATGCTGGGTCCGAGGCCCCATCTGGGGTTCGCACCGGTTTTAGGTTCCGCCCCGAGATATCCACCGAATACAGCAAGGCCCGCCCGTTGGCGCCCTGAGTTTCACGGGTGAACATGATCACCCGCCCATTTGGAGACCAGGTCGGCCCTTCATCCAGGAACGAGGCCGTCAACAGCCGTTCTTCTCCGCCATCCGTGCGCATCACGCCAATGTGGAACCGTCCTTTGTTCTGTTTGGTAAAGGCGAGCAGATCGCCGCGCGGTGACCAAACCGGGGTGCCATAGCGCCCTTTACCGTGACTGATCCGGCGTGCATCCCCGCCGGTTGCGGCCATAACATATAGTTGCTGGCTGCCCGAGCGATCACTTTCAAAGACGATCTGGCTACCATCTGGTGAAAAGGACGGCGCTGTTTCGATGGACGGCGCATTGGTCAACCGTGTACGCTTGCCGCTGGCGATATCCATTGTGAAGAGATCAGTATTGCCGCCCTGCGACTGCGAGTACACAACGGTGCGACCATCTGGGGAAAACCGCGGCGCAAAGCTCATGATCCCATCATCCGTAGACAGAACCCGTCGTTTCACCTGCCCCACATCCATCACATGGATCTGCGGAAAGCCACTTTCATAGCTGGTATAGAGCACCCGGTCACCGGTTGGTGAGAACCGCGGTGCCAGCACGATAGAGGCGCTGTTGGTCAGGTATTGAACATTGGCTCCATCGTAATCCATGATCGCCAACCGCTTACGCCGGTCGTTCTTGGGCCCATTTTCTGAGACATAGACAACCCGGCTGTCGAAGTACCCGCCCTCACCGGTAATTCTGGTGTAGATCGAATCCGCAACTTTATGGGCCATTCTGCGCCAGCCTTCGGTGGTGCCGGTGAATTGCAATCCGCCGCCATCCAACTCTTTGTCGGCAAACACATCATATCCGCGAAAACGCACTGTCAGCCGATTGCCATTGACGCTAACCGCCCCGGTGATCAGGGCCTGCGCATTCACAGCCTTCCAATCGGCATATTGCACCGGCGCGTTAAAATCTGTGACTTTGGATATATGCGCCGAGGCTGGGATTTCGCGAAACAACCCGGTGCCGCTCAGGTCGGAGGCAATCACCTGTGCAATCTGCGTCGACAACTCCGCTGCAGCGGCGGTTTCGGGGACAAAGCTGGGCACCGCGTAGGGCAGCGGTTCAATCACCCCGTCGGTGATTTCAATTCGCAAAGGCCCGTTTTGCGCTACAACGGCTCCAGCTGGAGCCATAAGCGTTGCCGCCAGCAGAACACCCGTCAGAAAAGTCCTCATTTGATCCGCATCCTTTCCGGATTGAACGTCATTTCAATATCGCGCCATTGACCATATTTTTCAGGGGGAAGTTGGAACCCCTTTGCCCCACAGCGAATAATCGCCCGTCGTGCAGCCTCGTATGCTTGTTTTGCGGCAGTCCCAGACCCGCCAGTGCTCGACAACATTCGGATCGTGCCAATGTCCGGCTTGCTTTCCTGGCTGAGGGAGAAACCAACCACAACGGTGGTCCGCAACGCTTCGCTCGACAGAGAGCCAACATTCCAGCAATTTGAAACCGCAATCCGAAACCCTGTCAGCTCGACATCCGTCAAAGGTGGCCCTGAGGGCTCGGGTGCAATCACATCCGCACCACCAGACAGGGCCTCGGCCAGAGCATCAGCAACCGCATCACTGGTTTCTTCTTGCGGCTGTTCAGGTGGTGTTTCCTGGGTCGCTGTTTCAACCGGCGGCTCGGGTGGTGTTGGCCGTCTGGGCCGCGTTTTGGGGCGCAGCGATTGGCTCGGCGCAGCGCTAACCGCCTCGTCCTGCACTTCGGCTTCGGTCACAATACGATCATTTGCAGCTTCGGGCGCAGTTGCTTCCTGCACGTCTTGTTGGGTCTCCGAGCCTTCATCTGGCACAATTTCCGGCTGCACAACGTCATCCACAGCCGTATCCGGCGCAGGCGGCGCAATTGGAACAGGGGCAACGCGGTCAGCAGGTTGTGCTGGCTGAGCCTCAGCTGTTTCAGGCAGTAGCGCAGGAATATCCGGCAGCGCAGGCGGCTCCGGGGCTTGCGGCACTGGGTCGGGGGTTGGTTCGGGCTCCGGCCGATCCACAACCTCGGGATCTGGCGCGGGGGGGGCAATGGGTTCCGGGGGCAAGGCCTCTGGTTCGACATCGCTCTGCGGTGTTAGCTCTGGTGCTGGCGCATCCTGCTGCGGCACAGTCAGGGCAGCCAGGTCATCTGCAATTTCAGGTGCGGTGTGCTGCTGGCTTAGCAGTGCAAATTCAGCCGTGCTGATCACCGAGACTTCCTGCACCTGAAACGGCAATGGCTCAGACGGAAACCAGGCGCCAAACACCACCCATCCCATCAGCCCGACATGGGCCGTCAGAGATATTTTGGTCCCGGTTTGCAAGGTACTGCTCCGCTATTGCCCGGCCGTAGCCGGATCAGCCAATTCAGGCCCGCCAATATCCGTGACCAACCCGACGTTCGAAAAACCACCGGCGTTCAACGCGCCCATGACTTTCATGACCTGCTCATATGGTAGCCCACCATCCGCCCTTAGAAACACCCGATCCGATGAGCGCTCAGCCGCGATCGCACGCAGCTTGCCCACCAGATCAGCCCGCGACACTGGTGTTGTCATGATCTGCACTTCACCCGCCAATGTCAGGGTCACCGTCAACGGCTCCTCCTGATCTCCCGGAAGGGCACTGGCGGCTGTCTTGGGTAACTCCACGGGAACACCAACAGTCATCAACGGTGCGGCAACCATGAAGATGATCAACAGGACCAGCATGACGTCCACAAACGGTGTCACGTTGATTTCAGCCATAGGCTGCGCACGGCCCCGGCGACGGCCCCGACGACGGCCACCGTCTGAGGATTGCTGTACTGCGGCCCCCATAACTCAGGAATCCAGCTGGCGGCTAAGGATGGTTGCAAACTCGTCAGCAAAGGCTTCATAGCCGCCAAGGATACGATCGCAATCCGCGCTCAACTTGTTGTAAAAAATCACGGCTGGAATGGCTGCAAGCAGGCCCAGACCCGTGGCCATCAGTGCCTCTGCAATGCCCGGCGCCACAACGGCCAGGTTGGAATTCTGTTGCTCCGCAATCTCGATGAACGCGGTCATGATACCCCAGACGGTCCCAAACAAACCTACAAAAGGTGCGGTGGATCCGACCGTTGCCAAAATCGGCAGGCCTTTTTGCAGCGCTTCGGCTTCTTTGGCGATGGCCACATCCATAGATCTGTCGATCCGGGCCTGTGCACCTGCGATCAAGCCACCATCTGTCCGGTGGCTGCGCCGCCATTCCGTCATACCAGAGGCAAAAATCTTCTTTGAGGCCTCTTCGGGCTGTGCCCCGATCTGCTCAAACAATCCATCAAGTGGCTCACCTGACCAGAACGCCTGATCAAACTGATCCGCGCCGCTTCGGGCCAGACGGTACGAGATGTGTTTTTGGATAATGATGGCCCAGGACCAGATCGAGGCCCCGATCAACATCACCATCACCAGTTTCACGGTAAGTGTGGCCCGCGCGAATAGCCCCCACATAGAGAAATCAATCTCCTGTGCCAACGCCAGAGTGTCTGCTTCCATTAGCCTGCTCGCTCATGTTGTGGCCAGTTTTCTGACCTTATCTTGCCGCAAGCTAGCCTAGATTTGTGGTAAAATCCATTCAAACAGACGTTAACGCCCAAAATCTCACAATAATGCGCGGATCTCTGCCGGAAGCCGCTGAGGCTTTCCCTGAGCTGTGACACAGGCAACCGTGACTTTGGCGCGGAATATTTCGGTTTCGTCACGCATCACCCGCTGCCCCATGATCAGCCGCGCCGGGCTGACCTTTAGCACCTCGGTCTCGATCAACAGCTCATCGTCAAACCGTGCCGGAACCCGGTAATCCGCCTCAACCCGCTGCACCACCCAGATCAACCCGGCATCGCGCATTGCATTTTGATCATTACCCAGTTTGCGCACCCAGTCACTGCGGGCCCGTTCAATGAATCGCAGGTAGTTGGCGTAATAGACCACCCCACCCATATCGGTATCTTCGTAATATACCCGGATTGGAAACTGGTGCATCTGCCGCCTTTCTTATGTGGCGCCCTGCAACCGGGCAAACAGCCTCAGCGCATGGGATTTGTCCGAAGCCACCGCGGGCATCATCCGGTCATACCCCGCCGCAATTACCCCAGCAATTTCAGGCCGCAGGATGGTTGCACCGGTTTCTGGCAACACGGCCAGTGGTGAGGTTTCCGCAAACGCCTGATCTCCCCACATAACAATCACCTGAACAGCCTGACTGAGCGCCAGGGTTTCAGCCGGGATATCCGCCATCTCACCCGTCATCCGCAAGAACACAAACGCCGCCTGAATGGCATGATCATTATCAAATCGAAATGCCCGGTACTGGCTGGCATTCGCTGCCTTCAACCGTCCAACAAGTGGTTCAAGATCAGGGATCAACCGGCCCAGATCCGGCACATCCAGCAATTCATCCCAGTCCCGAGAGAAAAAGAACATCAGGTTGGCGCCCAGTTCACCGTCCAGCTCATCCATCTGGGCCCCGGCCAGTGTCGCCACGGCCTCTACCGCACCTTTGACCACCTTCAGGGTTTCATCCTCTACCCCAAACACCACTGGTACGATCGGCCGCCCCCAACGCGCAAAAGCATACGAACCGTCTGTACGGGTGAATAGCTGTTCAATCTGTTCCGGAGTCATCTAAGCTTCCTCAATTCGGGCTTGGCTTTCTATGCCGCGCGCAGGCCGTTCAAACAAGACCCGTCGTTTCTCGTTGCCCAAAATACTCCCGCCGGAGGCTCCCGCACGTTCAACCAAACAAATCATCCGCAGTTCTGGGCGCGTCCAGCCCCAAGTGGGTCCAGGCCTTTTGCGCCAGCATCCGCCCACGTGGGGTGCGTTGGATCAACCCCTGTTGCAGCAAATATGGTTCGATCACATCCTCCAGTGAATCTCGGCTTTCAGACAGGGCCGCCGACAGAGTTTCGATCCCCACCGGACCACCGCCATAATTCTCGGCAATCAGCTTTAGATAACGTCTATCGGCCCCGTCGAGCCCGAGATGGTCCACTCCCAGTCGGGTCAATGAACTGTCGGCCAACTCACGAGTGATTTTGCCGTCTCCTTCGACCACGGCAAAGTCCACCACGCGGCGCAGCAGACGCCCGGCAATCCGCGGCGTGCCACGGGCACGGCGGGCAATCTCTCTCGCGCCTTGATCATCAGCTGGCACACCCAATTTGCGCGCGTTGCGACTGACGATCTCATGCAGCTCGTCCACCGTGTAAAATTGCAAACGTGTCGGGATGCCAAACCGGTCCCGCAGTGGCGTGGTCAGCAGCCCCATGCGTGTGGTGGCCCCCACCAGCGTAAAGGGCTGCAATTCGATCCGCACCGTGCGCGCGGCAGGTCCTTCGCCGATCACCAGATCCAATTCAAAATCTTCCATCGCCGGATAGAGAATTTCTTCAACCACCGGGTTCAACCGATGGATTTCGTCGATGAACAAGACATCGCGGGCCTCAAGATTGGTCAGGATCGCCGCCAGATCGCCAGCCTTGGCCAACACCGGACCAGAGGTCATTCGGAAGTTCACACCCAGCTCACGCGCGATGATCTGCGCCAAGGTGGTTTTGCCCAATCCCGGAGGGCCGTGGAACAGCGTGTGATCCATCGCCTCGTCCCGTTGTTTGGCCGACTGGATGAACACCCGCAAATTTGCACGCGCCTCGGCCTGGCCGATGAACTCCCCCAACCCCTGTGGCCGCAAGGCACGGTCATTGTCATCAGGCTGCGGCTCAGCGCGAAGATTTGGGTCGGCATCAATCATTTTGGTGTCCGCTTTTAGGGGCATTCAATTGGTATGGGTCATCCTTCAGCGCAGCGAAACATAGGACAGCGCTCGACCTTGGGGAGGCGTGAAGCGCCTTCCCATTTTGCCGAAGACAAACCTTCGGTTTGACGGGAAGGTCAGGCGCGGCCCGGCGTTGCCGGGCTAAAGTGCGGTTTTCGCGGTACTCCATTCCCTACCCCTTCGGCGCAAGCAACTTCAGCGCAGCCCTGATCAGGCCCGCCTCACCCAAACCTGCCTCACTCCCGGCCGCTTCGGCCACCGCCGCTGCCGCGTCACTGGGGCTGTAGCCGAGATTGGACAACGCCGACAAAGCCCCAGCCTGCGCTGCGGCATCCGTATTAGGTTTAGAAGGCTTCTTTTTAGACTTGGGCTTGGGTGCGGCTTCTACACTCTCGACCACTTCCAAATCAGGCCCATCCATAGCCTCAGAAATGGTGCCGCCCATCGCCATTACACCTGGCGCCTTATCCTTCAGGTCCAGAACAATGCGCTGTGCGATCTTGGGACCAACACCCTTCGCCGCTTTAACACTCGCCCAATCACCCAGCGCAATTGCGCGGCCAACCGCATCCGGACCCAATGTCCCCAGAATCGCCAGTGAGGCCTTGGCCCCAACACCCTGCACAGAGGTCAGCAGGTGGTGCCATTCCTTTTCGACCAGCGTGGTAAAACCAAACAGCTGCAACAGATCTTCGCGCACCAGCATCGAGGTATAGAGCGAGATCGCCTCGCCCACACCGGGCAGCGCCATCATGGTGCGGCTGGAACAGTAGACGATATAGCCGACGCCGCGCACATCGATCAACACATGGTCCTCGGCCCGGTAATCCAGCCGCCCGGTCAGCTTGCCAATCATGCCCGCACCTCGCGCAGTTGCCGGTCCGCCGTGCCACGATAGAACGCGTGGCAGATCGCAATCGCCAGCGCATCAGCGGCATCGGCGTTTTCAGGGTTACAGCCGGGCAATTGCAGTTTGACCATATGCAGGATTTGTTTCTTGTCAGCATGTCCAACGCCCACAACCGTCTTTTTCACCCGGTTCGGCGCATATTCACCCACTGAAAGCCCCGCCTTGGCCAATGTCAAAAGCGCCACGCCACGGGCCTGACCCAGCTTTAGCGTGCCAGCTCCATCCTTATTCACAAATGTTTGTTCAATCGCCGCCTGATCCGGCGCAAAGGCTGTAATCACTTCGGTGACCTGGTTATGCAGCGACAACAGCCGCTCGCCCAGATCGTCGCCGTCTGAATGGCAAACACCATTGGCAACATGGCTCAACTTGGAGCCCTGTGATTCGATCACGCCCCAGCCAAGGTTCCGCAACCCCGGATCGATCCCCAAAATCCGCATCTTTTGCCCGGTCCCTGCTTGTGCTTTGCATTTATTTTCCGTCGATTAGCACAAAACACGAACATGTCCAAACCCTTTCCCTGAACAAAAGGTTAGCAGAATTGCGACCGACAGGTCCAAAACCGACCCTTTCCCGCCCCCGTTCGACATTTTGAGACAGCTTGCCGCAGGTTACTCATAGGTCTTGTTTATATGACCAGAAGCTATGTTCTGAGCGCATATGACAGTTGCAATTTCCCGTCTTGCTCGAACCAAATCTCATCACTAAGTGCCATCCATCAAATCACGGTTTTCAACATCTCCAAACAAAGGACAAGGATATGGCTGCTTTTGACACAACCCGCACCACCTATGGCGCAACTGGCCTGATCGGCCGTATCGGCTCGACGTTTTCCGTCATTGCGGCAGCGTTGGTGCACTGGAATGAGGCGCGCGTGACACGCAACTCTCTGTCAGCCCTGAGCGAACGCGAGTTGACCGACATCGGCCTGTGCCGCGGTGACATTGAAAACATCGCAACCGGCAAATTCTAACACCCCTTTTCTACTTCGCTCCTCCCTCGGGGTAGAAAGAGAACGCCGCGCCCCAAGGGGCCGCGGCGTTTTTCATTTTAAGAGGCGCAAAATTGACCGCACATACAAAAGCCGCAGGGTGACACACCGCTGCGGCTTTTTGTATTGGTCCTTCCGCCGTCGACGATTAGCGCAAAACCGGGCCGATTTTTTCTGAAATCAACCGTGACAATGGATCTACCATCATCACATAGGCGCCACCCTGCTCCAGCACAGACCCCGCCTGCAATTTCGCGACACGATCCTGATATCCATCCAATCCAATGGAGGCGATCAGGAACCCTTTGAACAAGAGGAATGCGCCGAGAAACAGGACCACTGCACGCAGTGGCATTCGCGATTCCAGCTTCTTCTGCGGTGCCACAACAATCAGACCGTCAGACCGGATTCGGGCTGTATAGCCATGCGCCATAGCATTGTGCTTGCGCTCAAGACGACGCACACGCGACATAAATAGATGATGTTCTTCGCTCATGTGAGCCCCCCGTACTGGCCCCCACCAGCGGTTAAGTCATCATGCGACTGGATTGTGGCAAAACTGAGGCAACTACCTCAAATGCGTTATAAACTTAGCTAAACTAGCTCTGCTTCTGCAGCAATAGCGTGGTCCAGTCACCAATCTCGTCTCTGCGGACCTGATTGATGCCATTTCGTGCATAAACCTCTACCACATTTTGGGCTTGTTCATTGAGAATCCCTGACAAGATCGCATAGCCACCAGGGCAAAGATGCGCATTCATATCCGGGGCCAGTGCCACCAGCGGGCCTTTCAGGATATTGGCAAAGATCAGGTCATACGGCGCTGCTGCATGAAGGTCCGCATGATCAAAGCCAGCCGCCTCGACACAGCCCACCCGACCAGCCATGCCGTTGGCCCGCAGGTTAGCCTCGGCGACATCCACTGCCACCTGATCAATATCACTGGCCAGAATAGTACCATCCCAAATGCGGGCAGCTGCCATTGCCAGTACCGCGGTGCCACAGCCGATGTCGGCCACTTTATCCGCCTTGAACCCTTCACCGATCAGATGGTCCAACGCCCGCAGACACCCCAGTGTCGTGCCGTGGTGACCGGTGCCAAAGGCCATCGCCGCCTCAATCAGAAGTGGGATTTTACCCGCTGGCAATTTGTCAGCGTCATGACTGCCGTAGACAAAGAACCGCCCTGCCTCGACCGGGGCCAACTCGCGTCGCACATGGGCCACCCAGTCTGTGTCTGGAAGTTCGGAGACAGCAAACGGTTTGGAGCCATGCATTGCCGTCAACAGGGCCAGACCAGCCTCATCCGGGGCCTCGGTGAAATAGCCACCAACTTCCCACAGACCCGAGTCATCTTCGAGGTCGAGAATACCAACTCCGGTGGGTTCCGGTACCAGATGCTCCATCGCCTCGCCCAGCGCCTCGGCGGCGGCTTTTCCGGATAGGGTGGTAAGGGCGGTAAAGGTGGGCATCACGATCTCCTGAAACTGATCAGATGCGCCTAGGCTGGCTGGGCCGATAGGTCAAGCGAAAGGGCCACCTGCGCAGCCCTCTCTGGTTTCCTTACTCCGCCGGAGCAGGCATCCGGTATTTACTGAGTACTGTCTCATTGCCCGGCTCAGGGTGGCGCGGGATCAGCAGTGACAACCCCAGTGAAGTCAGCGCCATAAGGGACGCCAGACCAAACACCGCAGCGGGCGACACCAGCCACAGCAACCCCAGCAGCACCGGCAGGAACACCGCAGCGATGTGATTGATGGTAAAGGCAACCGCCGCTGTGGGGGCGATATCGGCTGGGTCTGCGATCTTCTGGAAATAGGTCTTTAGCGCCAGTGCCAGACCAAACAGAATATTGTCGACCACATAAAGAACCGAGGCAAACAGCACGCCCCAGCCAAACCAGTAGATGCCACCATAAGCGACAAAAACCAGTGTCAGACCAATATACTCCCAGATCAGGGTGCGGCGTTCACCAAAATAGCCAACGGCCTTACCCAGAAAGGGTGCAACAAGCATTTTGACCACTAGATTGACCAGATACAGGCCAGTCAGCTCGTGCACATCAAAGCCAAAACGTTCAACCATCATGAACCCGGCAAAAACCATAAAGATCTGCCGCCGTGCACCGGCCATAAACTGCAGGGCATAATACAACCAATACCGCTTGCGCAGCACCATGGTCTTGTTCTGTGGCGTTGGGGATTCAAACTGCGGATAGGCAAACAGCGCAAACAGGGCCAGCCCAACAGTGGTAAAGCCACCCACCATGAACACAATGTTATAGCTTAGGTTCAGGGTTTCCCACATCAACATGATCAGGACAAAGACCAGCAGTGTTGTTGCAGATCCCATGCCCAGCAACCAACCCAAAACCTGCGGCGCCTTATCTTTGGGCAGCCATTGCAACTGCAACGACTGGTTCACCGTCTCGTAGTAGTGGAACCCAAGTGAGCTAAGAAACGTCAGCATCAAGATGCCATTCAAGCTTGGGAACCACGCCGTAAAGGCCGTCGCCACCCCCAGCAACACCAGTGACACCATGCCCAGCACTTGTTCGCGGACAAACAGGATAATGGCGATCACACCGATGGCCATGAACCCCGGAATTTCGCGCACTGTGTGTAGCAGGCCAATGTCTGATCCATCAAATCCCGCCACCTCGATGACGAAGTTATTCAGCAGTGCATACCACGAGAAGAACGCAATCGGCATCGCAGCTGACATCAGGAACAGCAGGGTCACAGGACGGCGCCAAAGGGGCAGACCGGAGGAGTCGGAGAGGAGGAACGGTTTGAACATCCTTCGCTCTTACGCCTGATCCGCGCCACTGGGTAGTGCAAAGACGCTGTTGCACATCTGATCTGCATCAATGCAGAGGTCACCAAAAATCATATATCGCAATGCTTGAATGGATTGGAGAGCCCGATGGACCTGATCAGTCTGGTTGAACGTATTGGCGAAGCCCCAACCGCCGCCCTGTTTGGGTTGCTTACGGGTGTGGTGTTTGGTGTCGCCGCCCAGCGCGCCCGGTTTTGCTTGCGCGCGGCTACAGTCGAATTTGCCCGTGGCAAGATGGGTGACAGCGTTGCGGTTTGGTTGCTGACCTTTTCAACCGCACTGGTCTGGGTGCAAGGCGCGCGGATGTTAGGGCTGATGGACAGTTCCAGCGCCCGCATGATGGCAGTGCCCGGAAGTTGGTCAGGTGCCGTCATAGGTGGGCTGATATTTGGGGTCGGCATGGTGCTGGCGCGAGGCTGTTCGGGGCGCCTTCTGGTTCTGGCGGCCACCGGTAACCTGCGCTCTGTGGTGTCCGGGATGATCTTTGCCGTTGTCGCCCAAATGAGCCTCTCTGGCGTCCTCTCCCCCCTGCGCGACAGGCTGGCCAACCTTTGGATTACCGCAGAAGGGCGTAACATGGATCTGTTGACCACTTCCGGCCTGCCAGATTTCGCAGGTTTTGTGATCGGTAGCGCGATTGCAGTTCTGGCACTGGTGATTGCCCGGCAAAACCGTATCGGCGCATCCCGTCTGGTCTTTGCCTCTGGCGTTGGCTTTGCTGTCGCACTGGGCTGGGTGCTGACCTATGCCCTCAGCCAGATTGCTTTTGATCCGGTGCAGGTTGAGAGCGCCACCTTTACCGGTCCTTCGGCCAATACACTGATGTTCTTTCTTGAGCGCGGATCGGTGTTGGAGTTCGACATAGGCTTGGTGCCCGGTGTGTTCATCGGGGCTCTTCTGTCTGCCGCAGTGGCGGGCGAGCTGAAATTTCAGGCGTTTGACGACGCCCCTACGATGCGCAAAGCAATGACCGGGGCCGCCCTGATGGGATTTGGCGGCATGCTGGCCGGCGGCTGCGCCATTGGCGCAGGTGTCACCGGAGGATCCATCTTTGTCGGCACCGCCTGGCTGGCCTTGTTCTGCATGTGGGTCGGTGCGATAGCGACGGATTGGTTGGTGGATCAACGCGGCAGGGTACAAGCCGCGCTGAAGTAGGCTGCCCTTCTATCTGCCGAATTAACCCTCGCCCTGTATTTTTGCGTTCAAATACCGGGCGAAATCAAAGTTCGGTCGCTCCAGATGTGAAAGCAACCCTGGCTCAGCACTCTTGGCGCAAAGCCCCCGGTACACCTTTTCGGTGCAGCCGCGATCTTCGTCGTTCACCTCGTCCAGCAGGGTTTTCAGGGCTTTGAAATGTGTCGCAGCCTCTGGGTCATCCCTGAACTCGGGTGCAAGACCACCACCAAAGAGGATGTTTACATGATCCGGCCCGTCGGGCTGTAACGACAGGTACCAGAAATATCCGGGTGTCAAAGTGATCAACAAGGCCGGATAGATCGACAACAGATAGGTCTTGTTGCGGTCGTCCCCAACAAGATGGGTATTGTTGGGATGTGCCAGTGTCAGTGGCATCGTATTGTCTTTCAGTATCCAATGGTAGTTGAAGGCTGGCCGCCCCTCGGGACATGTCATTTTCTCCAGATCGACCGTTCCACCAATGGTGCCTGCGTGGCAGACTGGCAGGTGGTAGCTCTCCATGAAGTTCTCAGCCAAGACCTTCCAATTGGTGTTCCAGCGGTGAGTCTCGCAAAAGCTCTCGACGTAGTTTTCCATGCCATAGTGACCGATAAGCGCATCAACCTCTGCCAAACCTTCGCCCACTGGGGTCGCGTCAGGGTTCAGTGCCACCATGATCCAGCCCTTCCAGTCCTCACAGCGAATTGTCGGCAGCGAAATTTCTGATTTACAAAAGGCGGTATTGTGCATCATCGCCGGTGCGCCACGAAGGGATCCGTCCAGATTATAGGTCCAGGCATGATAGGGGCAGACGATGGATTTCACCGTTCCACGTCCCTCGAGCAGGGTCGACATGCGATGCCTGCAGACATTGGATTGAGCGCGCAGACTTCCGTCGCGATCCCGCAAAACCATGATCGGCTCTCCGGCGATTTCCATCGTGGTGTAATCGCCGGGGTTGGGTAAAGAACTGGATCGCCCAGCGCACAGCCAATCTTGGCGGAACACCTTGTCCAGCTCCTGCTCCAGAAATTCAGTCGAGGTATAAACCGAGGGCGGCATCGCCCGCGCCTGTTCAAACGGAACGGCGACGTTGTCGCTCAACTCGTGCATAGGGTTCATTTTGGCCTCCGACATCCGCGCCCTTTACGACGAAGCTGTCCGATTGGCAATTTCCAGAACTTGGCTGATCTGCACAGGTCAAAGAACTGCCAGGATGAATGCCCTGTCAGTTTCGATTTTCCTGTGAAGATCTCTCTCGGCGATGCGATCAAATTGGGAATAAGAAAGGCGGTACCGCCAAAGCGGATGCGGACGGGAGATCAGTCCCGCGTGCTAAACGTTGTCTCTGCGCGCCCCGATCGTGATAGGGCCCTGTTCCAAGTGCTGGGGGTGTCAGGCCCGGCGATAATCGCGATTGATTGGCAATCTGTCAGAAAAACTGAAACCCAGAGTGAACAGGCCGCTCGCTGCCTGTGCAACGCTTCCACCGATACGCCAACAGACCTGGTCAGGTTGCACAATGAGTATTTACAGCAAAAAGAAACATCGACGCGATCAATCAACTTGGGTTTCTTTTTGCTAAAAATACTCAAATTCCAAGCGAACCCCCAGCACCGTCAGAAAAAGTTCTGCGGATCGATATCAACATTCAACCGCAGTTCACCCGTTAACCGACAGGGCGCAATCCAGCGCGAAATGGCGTCCTGCAGCGGCACCCCCTTGTCGGCTTTAACCAGCAGGCGCACCCGATGGCGACCGCGAATACGGGCGATGGGGGCTGGCGCCGGTCCATAGACCTGCGCGCCGATTGATCGCAGCGGCCCATCATTGCGCGCCAACGCGTTGCCCAGATCAAACACCTGCGCCAGATCTGGCCCGGACAGGATGATCCCGGCCATGCGCCCATAGGGCGGCACCCCGGCGGCTTGGCGTTCCGCGGCTTCGGCTTTCCAGAAACCTTCTTCATCCCCTGACAGGATAGCGCGGATCACCGGGTGCTCGGGTTGGAAGCTCTGCAACAGGGCCTCGCCCGGTTTTTCGGCCCGCCCAGCGCGGCCGGCCACCTGCCGCATCAGCTGGAACGTCCGCTCGGCTGCGCGTAGGTCTGATCCTTGCAGGCCCAGATCAGCATCAATCACGCCGACCAGTGTTAGCAGTGGAAAGTTGTGCCCTTTGGCCACCAGCTGGGTGCCTAAGATTATATCGGCCTCACCCTTGGCGATCTCGGATATCCGTTCTTTCAGTGCCCGTGCCGATCCAAACAGGTCCGAGCTGAGCACCGCGATCCGGGCGTCGGGAAACACGCTTGCCGCCTCTTCCCCCAGCCGTTCGATGCCCGGGCCAACCGGGGCCATTTTGCCCTCGACCTCGCAGGACGGACAGACGGTGGGCAGTGGTTTGGTCTCGCCGCATTGGTGGCACATCAGGCGGTTCTGGAACCGGTGCTCGACCATGCGGGCGTCACAATGATCACAGGCCACCTGTTCACCACAGGCCCGGCAGATGGTCACCGGCGCAAATCCGCGGCGGTTCAGGAACAACAGCGACTGCTCGCCATTTTCTATCCGTTTCTCCATGGCGCGGCGCAGGGTGGGTGAGATCCAGGTCGAGGCGGGGAGTTTCTCGACCCGCATATCAATCGCCTTCATCTCAGGCAGAACAGCAGCGCCAAAGCGTGCGGTCAGGTCCAAGCGGCGGTATTTGCCTGCCTCGGCATTGGTCCAGCTTTCCAGACTTGGCGTGGCCGAGGCCAAAACCACCTGCGCCGAACACATCGCCGCGCGCAGCACCGCCATGTCGCGGGCGTTGTACAGCACGCCATCCTCTTGTTTGTAGGAGGTATCGTGTTCTTCATCGACAATGATGAGCCCGAGGTTCTGGAAGGGCAGAAACAGTGAGGAGCGCGCGCCGATCACAAGTTGCGCATTGCCCTGCCCCACCATACGCCAGACCCGGCGCCGTTCGGTCATTGTGGCGCCGGAATGCCACTCTGCCGGGGTGGCGCCAAAGCGCGCCTCGACCCGGGTCAGAAATTCAGCCGTCAGGGCAATTTCGGGCAGCAGCACCAGTGCCTGCCGTCCCGTTCGCAGACATGAGGCCACGGCTTCTAGATAGACTTCGGTTTTGCCGGACCCGGTGACGCCCTTTAGCAGCGTGGTGCCATAGGCCCCCGATTGCACGGCCTTGGCCAGAACCGCCGCAGCCCCTGCCTGATCATCAGTCAGGGTTTTCCCCGGCAGCTCCGGGTCCAGATGCGGATAGGGCAAATCGCGGGGGGCTTCTTCCTCGCGCAGCGCGCCCTGTTTCACCAGCCCCTTGACCACCGACGGTGTCACCCCGGCCAGGTCCGACAGTTCCTTGGGGGTGAAAGACAGCCCGCCGTAGTCCTCGAGTGCGGCCAGAACCCGCGCGCGGGCATCGGTCATCCGTTCGGGTTCACTCAGCCCACGGCGTAAAACCTTGCGCATCGACACCGGATCAGACAGCCCCGGCGCACGGGTGGCCAGCCGCAGCATCGAGGACATTGGCGTAAGGGTGTAATCTGCGGCGCGACTGAGGAACTGGCGCATCTCTTCACGCATGGGGGCTACATCCAGCACCCGGTTCACCGACCGCAGTTTGGCCGAATCGAAATCGCCCCGCCCCGGACCCCAGATCACCCCCAAAACCTTTCGCGGCCCCAGTGGCACCTCGACATAGGCCCCGCGGAAACAGCCGCCCTCGGGCGCGCGGTAATCCAGAACCCGATCAAGCGGTTGCGTGGTCAGAACCCCGACCCGCTCGCCTGCATGAAAAAACTCCTGTTCGCTCACGCTGCTGCCTTTCATCCTCAGGGGTTTTTAATGCCTCGCTATTGCGTTAAAGGCTAGCGCAAACCTACGCCGCTGCGTTAAAGGTTAGCGCAAACAATGGCCAAACCATCTAAAGGATCCGTCTGATGAAATTCTTCGTAGATACCGCTGAAATCGACGCCATTGCCGAGCTGAATGAACTTGGCATGGTGGACGGTGTCACCACCAACCCATCGCTGATCAAGAAATCCGGACGTGACATCATCGAAGTCACCAAGGAAATCTGTGATCTGGTAGACGGTCCTGTATCGGCCGAAGTCACCGCTGTTGACGCTGAGACCATGATCGCCGAAGGCCGCAAACTGGTGGAGATCGCTGAAAACATCGCCGTCAAAGTGCCGTTGACTTGGGATGGGTTGAAAGCCTGTAAAACCCTGACCGACGACGGTTACATGGTCAATGTCACCCTGTGCTTTTCGGCCAACCAGGCGCTGCTGGCGGCAAAAGCGGGCGCAAGCTTCATCTCGCCTTTCATCGGTCGTCTGGATGACATCAACCTGGACGGAATGGAGCTGATCGAAGACATCCGCACCATCTATGACAACTACGGTTTTGAAACTGAAATCCTGGCGGCCTCTATCCGCACTGTGAATCACGTGCTCGACTCTGCCCGTCTGGGTGCCGACGTGATCACTGCGCCTCCCGGCGTGATCAAATCGCTGATCAACCACCCGCTGACCGACAAAGGCCTGGCGCAGTTCTTGGCTGACATCAAAGCGGCAGACATCAAGATCCTGTAAACGGTGCAGACATTTTGAGATTGAGAGGAGGTGCCTAGCGGTACCTCCCTTTTTTGTTTCGAACGGGCTTCCCAGTTTTAAGTCACCCTAACAATTCGGCACTCCCGTCCCCAGACATTACGACAAAAAGGTCGGAGAGGTTGAACAAATTGACTGGGAAAATGCGGTTGGATGCATGCCGCTTTATTCAGTAGCATTTTGGAAAAAAATCAGCCCTATTTCGTCTCAGTAAATCAGCCGTCGAGGGAATATGAACAGATTTATTGCGACGTTAGTTCAGGTAACCATCTTTTTTGTTGTTGTGCTTTTCCAGCAAAACTTCAGCCGCTGAGGATTTGTGCAGTACCGCGTGGTCTAACTATGTGGAAGAGGTTATCAGCATTCGAAACTCAGCGGATCACTATCGTGATGAGGTAATTCTGTTTTCGGACCCACGAGGCAGGTTGCATGATTGTTTAGGGTTCAAGGTCCCTAACGCAGATCTAAGAATTTTAGAACACGGTGTTGTACAAGCAGACATTTTAGATCGCGTAGTAGGTAAGCCGGAATTTGAAGCGGAAACCACATGCGGTTCGTTTGGTATGATGAATGAACTGTTTTCAAGAAGAGTGTATGTCTTGAGGTTTCCAAAAGACACACAAGTTTTGTTGGGACGTCAATGTGAGCAGTTCCGACAAGTAACATTGCCGCAATCACTGGCATTCTTCTTTAGCTTTGAACCTAGTTGACCAATTTCGCAAAATTCCGAAATCTAAATGATTAAATTTGTGGAGCTCCTCGACGATGGCTTTTCAAAACGCGGATCCCGAAAAATCGTCGTAAATGACACTGCATTTGTGTGGTTCTGCGGGAGTATGAATTTGAAGGGAAAGACACTATTCGCTTACGGCTGGACGCAGAATCCTCTGGCCAATTGACCGTTGTGCATATGTGGTTTGGATTTCCGAAAATGTTGGAGGACAATCAGTCTCCGGGCAGATGGTGTTTGCCAGAAGACAAACAATGCATCGTCACCCCGTCGTTCGTTGCCGAAGCGATAAAGTACGCATTGGGCCTGGGCTGAACCCCAGAAACGAAAACAATTTTGTTTTGGTGAGACAGCAACAACCGACTGGGTTTGTATTCATCTGACTGACGAATCTCACGCTATCAGGTTTCTCATTACAAGACGGACTAAGGTCTGGAGACGTTCCTAGCAGACATCAAGATCCTGTAAGGTCACTGACAACGACAAGATAAAGGGAGGCGCCAATGGGTGCCTCCTTTTTTTGTGAACGTTGCTGTGCAGGAGACGAAACATGCTGAGTACCAGCCAGTCATCCCAATCGGACCGACCCGTTCTATTAAAAACCACTAGGGTTCGGGACCGGATCTAGCACAAGGAGCAAACGTGTTTCGCCTGTGCCCTGAATAGGCGGAGAGCGATGCATTAGACCGGATCGAGGCTGCTCAGGCCATTGAGTGCCTCGCAGAAGGATCGCAGCGCCGGTTGGCGCTGTGAAAATCCGCTTTGGATCAGCATTGCCTTGGCCGTTTCCGTATTGCGTCCCTGTCCCGCGGTAAGTGCAGATCAGCCGTGTGGTGACCGCATCAACATGAAACTTGCGACAGGCATTTGTTGTCACAACATCAAGGCGCAAACGCAAATACCGCGAGGACACCAGACCTGAAAAGGTTTTGGCCAGCGCGGTAACATCTTCAATCAAAATAGTGCGGTTTTTGCAATCTGGTGTACCTCTGCTCTCGCAAATCTGAACAACAGCATCCCGCACCGACTCGATAGGTAAGACAATCCTTGCTTTGGGCAACTGCTCTGGTGCGAGGCCATCGATCCAAGACTGGATTGAAGCACGCAACGGTCTTCGCCAAATTACAGCAGCGCAATCAGGACGATGAATGACCGACAATCCCTCGGCATTCTCAACCATGTCAACTCCGACTGGCATAAGCCTTGTCACCTGAGGACTAAGCTGAGCGACCACTACTGATGTCCCCAAGCTGGAAACGGATCCGGCAAGTCCAGCCAGTTATCGGGTTGAAAATTGGCCGTGTCGATCAATGCTGCGTTCAAGCGCTCACAGATTACTTCGCGGTCTAACCCTACGCCTATGAACACTAGCTCTTGGCGCCGATCCCCCCAAGGCTCGGCCCAGTTCCGCGCGATCTCGGCCTGAGCTTGCGGATGAGTTGGCAGTCGGTCTTCTGGCATGGTCGCCCACCAGCGTCCCAGTGGAGTGACGGAGGACAAAGCACCTGCAAGGCTGTACTCAGCAGCCCAATTTGGACGGGTTGCGATCCAGAAATGCCCTTTGGCACGGATCACTCCGGGCAGTTCTCCGTTCAGCAGATCGTGAAGTCTTTGCGGATGAAAAGGCGCGCGCGCATGGTACACAAAAGAAGTGATGCCGTATTCTTCATCCTCTGGTGTGTGGTTTGCAAAGCCGTATAGCTCTTTGGCCCACATAGGGTGTTCATGCGCGGTGTCGAAGTCGAACAGACCGGTGTCAAGAATTGATCCTGCCGACACGTCCGAGTGGTCTGTTTCAATGATCTTGGCGTCAGCATTCAAGCTGCGAATGATTTTTCGCGCGTTGTCGGACTTTTCTGGCCCTGCATCTGTAACTTTGTTGAGAATAATAACGTCAGAAAATTCGATTTGTTCGGTCAACAGGCTAACCAGACTGCGGTCATCCCCTTCGCCCAGGCTTTCCCCACGATCAGTCAGGAAATCATGGCTGGAAAAATCCTTGAGCAGGTTCACTGCATCTACAACTGTCACCATGGTATCAAGACGGGCGACATCGGACAGGCTCTGCCCCTGTTCATCTCGAAAATCAAAGGTAGCAGCTACAGGAAGTGGCTCGGAAATTCCCGTAGATTCGATCAGAAGATAGTCAAACCGTCCCTCTTCTGACAGTTGACGCACTTCTTTCAGCAGGTCGTCGCGCAGCGTGCAGCAAATGCAGCCATTCGACATTTCGACCAATTTTTCTTCGGACCGCGATAGCTGCGTGCCTTCACGCACCAGATCTGCATCAATATTCACTTCGGACATATCGTTGACGATAACGGCTACGCGGCGTCCATCGCGGTTGTTCAATACTCGGTTCAGAAGTGTTGTTTTACCGGCACCTAGAAAGCCGGACAAAATCGTCACGGGAAGGCGAGTATCTTCAGTAATGGTATCTTTCACAGGTTTCTCCCGGGTGAATGTGGCGGACCGTCAAGACTCGTATGTTATAACGTAACATTTCACAACCCATATTTTCCGAGGCCTGCTCTCACCGCAAAACAATAGAACCGGTCCTTGTCGCGCCTCTGAACCGCCCCCAAAAGCACGTAGAGGCCTCTTTCCGGTCGAATGCGCCGCCTTTTGCCGATCTGGGGCTGTTTCAGCCTGCAGAATTTTTCATAACACCAGGCATACGATCGGCAAATGACCTTAGCCGAGTTCTGAGGCCAGCGCCCCAAGGCCCTTTCCTATGCCGTCGGCGGCTTTGACCAGATTTTGCCCGCCCGCAGCAATCGTCGAAACTCCACCTGATAGACCAAGGCTGCCGATCCAGATCGCCCATTTGGCCCAAGTGGGATCTTTATGGCGTAATGCATCCACGGCCTTTTGAGTGCTGTCGCGAAATTTCTCGGCCGGTTTCAGTCTGGCATCAAAATCTTCGATGTCTTTGATAAGCTGTGACGTAGCTTTGCGCGCCTGCTCCATCGACTCAAACAGACCGTCGATCTTCTTGCTTTTGTATTTTCGATCTTTGACCATTTTACCAAGCTTTTTGTCGATTTCCTTGTCGAGTTTGCTTTGCTGATCGAGGATTTTGTTTAGCTCTTTGCCCAGCTTGGCGGCTTCCAGATCAAGGTTCTTGAGCTTGGCCTTGTAGGTTTCGAGATGTTTGTCGACCCGGTTAAACCCCGAGGTTTCAATCATCAGGAAGTCAGCCAGAAACTCTTTGCCGATTTCCTTGGCCTTCACCTTAGCCTTTGATTGCTTGGTATAAGCTGAAACAAGTTCCTTGATCGCCTTTTCAAGGTTCTGGTGAACCTTCTCCAGATCTGAGGTGACTTTCTGAATTGCCCTTGCCACAGAGACGACGCTTTGGGCGATGCCATAAATACTTGCCGCGATAGAGACCCCGCCTGTCACCGCACCTGCCGCAAGTGACGCGGTGCTGCCGATGGCACAGGCGCTGCCGATAACGATCGTGCTCACCACTTTAAGACGGTATTTTTTGCGGTCCTTGTTGGCCTGTTTCCACTTACTAAAGTGGGCATTGGCAACACCTTCGATCGACTTTTGGTACTTCGCGAAGATTTTGTTGATGTCAGCGTCGAACTCTTTGCATTCCTTGTCGGTCAGCGGCATGACCGAACCGAGGTTATCAGCGGCTTGCACACGCAGGCTGACTTCGCCCAGCAATTTTTTGTACTCTTTGGTTGCGTCATCATAGAGTTTGGCAACAAATCTGGCGTCGGTATCGAGCTCTTTGGCAACGCTGCTGTCAACTTCGCAGCTCGCCACAAAGGTCATTTTCCCCAGCTCGACGAATTTTGGTTTTACTATCTTGGCGACCTCGTTTTTGACGTCAGCCTTTATAATCGTTAGTTTTTCCTTGCCCACGCAAAGCGCTCCTTTTTGCCCCTCTCAAAAGTGTAACGGATATTTGCTAAACCTGTCTTCCTTTAATTTCAGATTTCCAAGACCGCCCTTTAGAAGTGAAACAGAAGCTATAGATTGGGGTCAAATCAGCCGAAGTTCGGGTGTTTTACTGAACCAACAGGCTGGTAAATACATCCCGATAGGACGCCATTGCGAGATCCGGTAGCACAGCGGCAAGGCTAATTTGAACCCAGCGCAACTCGCTATGTTCGTCGCCTAAATTGGCGGGATCTTTGTCCCATTCTTCAACAATAAAGAGATGAAACGTCACATCGGTTCCATCCTGTTGCGGGCGATCATAAAGCCGTGTCAGCAGCATCACTGACCTTGGCGCAATACCAATCTCTTCCAACAGCTCCCTTTGCAGGGCTTGTTTTAGCGTTTCACCCGTTTCGACATGCCCGCCGGGGAAGCTCCAAGTGTTGGGATATAGACGTCTGTTGGCACAGCGCCGGGCCATCAGGACTTGCCCATTTCTAACAAGCAACCCGTTTACGATGTCTACCATGCAAGACACATCCAGTTATCCTTTCGCGAAACGGCCCATCTACAATCACTGCAAGCCTCAAATGGTTACTCGCAATACATGCATGACTGGACCTGCGTCTTTACAGGTATACGAAAATGGGAAATTACCATGTACGAATGTTTCTCGTAATAATTGGAATTTTTCATGTGTCGGTTCAAATTGTTTTCGGTCGCGGGCTTGGGAATATTCTTGCTCGCGGGTGCCTCAACCGCGCAATCGCAAATCGGCGGAACATATGAGGGGGGCATTCATTGTTCCGGCAAAACTATCCGGGATTGAAGACCCGGCGCTGGCTTTTGATACCCCCCGGATCAAATCAAACTTAGTCGCCATTTGAGAGCATGCCACGCCCCGCACTGCGCAAAAAACTGCCCCTTCATAAAAAATCCCCACTTTTCATTAAAACCCGTGTTATACCGTGCGCCAAACCCAGCAGAGGTCAAAGAATGAGCAGCAGTCCCGTCCTAGAAGAATCCCTACGCAAAGCAATTGTCGACAAGCCCGATGCGGTGCTTGAAGATCAAACCGTGATGAACGCGCTGGTTTCGGCCAATGAACGTTCCATGGGGGCCAATATCGTCGATCTTCGTGGCATTGCCATGGACCGGATGGAGGCACGTCTGGACCGTCTGGAAGACACTCATCGGTCAGTGATTGCAGCCGCTTATGACAATCTGGCGGGCACCAATCAAATTCACCGCGCTGTGCTGCGGCTGATGGATCCCACAAATTTTGAAGACTTCCTGCAAAACCTGCGGGGGGAATTGTCTGAGATCATGCGGCTTGATGCTATCACTCTGGTCCTGGAATCAGCCCAGAACGATCAGACCAACGCCGTAGAGCGCATGGGTGAGGTTCTGAATATTGTCGAACCAGGCTTTATTGATGACTACATCAGCCAGGGTCGTGGCGGCATGGTCCGCCCTGTCACCCTGCGTCAGGTGCAGGGTGGGATGCCGCAGCTTTATGGCGACAAGGCTGACTGGGTCCGCTCAGAGGCCTGCCTGAAGCTGGACTTTGGTGACGGGCGTCTGCCCGGCCTGCTGGTTATGGGCGCCGAAGACCCACATCAATTCACCCCACAACATGGCACTGAACTGCTCACCTTTTTTGGCGGCGTGTTTGAGCGGTCGATGCGTCACTGGCTGTCGTGAGCCTGATCTCGCCAGCTTGTCGTGATGCGTTGCAGAACTGGCTGGCCAGTAAAAAGGCGTTGAATGGTGCCGCAAACAATACCCTGACCGCGTATGCCGGTGACGTGAGCGAGTTTCTGTCGTTCATGACATTGCATTTTGGTACGCCTCAGGGGCTGGGCGCCCTACAGTCGATCTCTACCGCCGACATGCGCGCCTGGATGGCCGAGACGCGCAACAGTGGCACTGGCGCCCGCTCGCTGGCCCGCAAACTGTCAGCCGTCAAAAGTTTCTACCGCTGGCTGGCAGAACGTGAAGGGTTTGAACCCACTGCCGTCTTGATGGCCCGCACCCCCAAGTTTCAAAAGAAGCTACCGCGTCCGCTGGCCGCTGATGCTGCCAAGGCCGTACTGGATACAGTTGAGCTACAATCAGGCTCAGACTGGGTTGCCGCCCGCGATGTGGCTGTGGTGACGTTGCTGTATGGCTGTGGATTGCGGATTTCCGAGGCGCTGGGATTGCTTGGTAAAGACGCACCTATTGCAACGGTGCTGCGCGTCACCGGCAAAGGCGGCAAGGAACGCATCGTTCCCGTGATCGACACCGCCCGCACTGCGGTTGACCGTTACCTGACCCTGTGTCCGCACCCACATGAGGCGGATGGCCCGCTATTTCGTGGGGTACGCGGTGGCGCGCTGAACCCCCGCATTATTCAGGGAGTCATGGCCAAGACCCGCGCCCAATTGGGGCTCCCTGCCACGGCCACCCCACATGCCTTGCGCCACAGCTTTGCCACCCATCTGCTGGAGGCCGGCGGCGACCTGCGATCTATCCAAGAATTGTTGGGACACGCCTCGCTGTCCACAACTCAGGCCTATACAGCCGTTGATAGCGCACACCTGATGGACGTTTACAACCGCAGCCACCCCAAGGCCTGACGCGTCACGGGCTTGTGTAGCATCGTGCACAGCAAGGCCGCCAAAAACCTGTAATTTTGTTCTGCCTATCTGGTGAGAGAATAACAACAGGAGCCAACACTATGACCCATGTCTTGAAATTTGCGACTGTATTGTCAGCCATGATATTCCTTGGCGCTGCCGCGCAGGCACAGGATTGCCCCGTATCAATCACTGAACCGTTTGATCTGGAAGCCGCTGACATTGCCAGCATCTATGACTGCATCGGCGATAAAATGCCCGAAGGATACAGCAAAGGCGGCGATATGGTGGCCAAAGACTACCGCAACTGGACCGTCACCGGCACCCGGCATGGCGTGGCCGGAGCCCATGGTAACCGGTTGCTGATGACCTATGCCAACGACATTGCTGCCGAACAATATCTGAAGTTTGCCGAAGATGGTGTCATGATGCCGGTTGGATCAATATTGGCCAAGGAAAGCATCAAGATCAACAAGAAGACACAAGCCGCTGTGGTGGGGCCTTTGTTTATCATGACCAAACTGGAGGCTGGCGCCGCCGCTGAGACCAATGACTGGTTGTACGGCGGGATCCAGCCCAATGGGAAACCCATGAAGTTCCGCCAAGCATTCTGTCATGACTGCCATAGCAGCTGGGAAGATCAGGATTTTCTGGCCTATCCACTGGAAGAGGTACGGGTCGGCAACTGACGCTTTCAGCCGCAACAGCACCTGGCAAGGTATCAGGATCCAGATCTACGCACTGATGGAAATTCGCCGATCTGACAGCTGACCTCTTGCAGGCGGTGGGGAAATTCGCCATCACATGTAAATGACTCCACAGATCCGCGCCCTTAGTGTCCATCTTTTCACCGCCACTGGCGCCGTTCTGGCGATGTTGGCGATGTTGGCAGCTGTTGAACAGGAATGGAGCCTGATGTTCCTGTGGCTTGTAGTGGCTTTTGCCGTTGACGGTGTTGACGGCCCCCTCGCCCGCCATTTCGAGGTCAAAACCTATGCGCCGGAATTCGATGGCGTGTTGCTGGATCTGATCATCGATTATCTGACCTATGTGTTCATTCCTGCCTTTGCCCTGTTTAATTCGGGTTTGATGGCTGGCTGGACAGGCTGGTTTGCGATCATTGTCATCACCTTTGCCAGCGCGATGTATTTTGCCGACACCCGGATGAAGACCAAAGACAATTCGTTTGCCGGTTTTCCCGGCTGCTGGAACATGCTGGTCTTGGTGATCTTTGCGTTACAGCCCAGCCACTGGACCAGCCTCGCACTGGTCACCCTGCTATCCGTCGGCATGTTTGTTCCACTGAAATTCATTCACCCCGTCCGCACCGAACGCTGGCGCTGGATTTCATTACCCGTGGCACTGGCCTGGACCTTCTTTGCTGGATGGGCCGCATGGGTCGATTTTCATCCGCAAAGCTGGGCGCATTGGGGATTGGTTGTGACATCCTTGTACCTACTGTTTGTCGGCATTGTTCAGCAGATTATCCCTGCTCGGTGCAAGTCCAGAGCAAGCTGAAGCTCGCTAGATCCGCGTCAACACCACACCGCCAACGATCAATACGGTGGCTGCTGCTTTGGCGCGGTCAAACTTCTCGCGAAACACCACCACTCCAATGAGCACGGCAAACAGAATCGATGTCTCGCGCAGTGCTGTCACCAGTGCAATTGGGGCCTGTGTCATCGCCCAAACAGCGATCCAATAGGCCCCCAGCGACGCCCCACCTGCCATGCAGCCGCGCAGCCAGACCCGACGCCGCGCCGACAGCACAGACTGACCGCGCAGCCACAGCGCCCATGAGCCAAAAATCACCCCATCGATCAGGAACATCCAGGCGACAAAAACAGTGGCGTCGCCAGCCGCGCGGGCGCCCAGCCCATCAATCAGGGAATAGCAGGCCGTCATCAGGGCTGATGCAAAAGCAAATCGCAGCATATGCTGGCTTTCGCCATTGCTGAACACGCCGCGCGCCATCGCGATGATCCCACAGCCCAGCGCCGCAATTCCCACGTACTCAAGCACAGACAATTGGTCGGACAGGAAAAACACCCCTGCGAGTGCCACCAACATGGGCGCCAACCCGCGGGCAATTGGATAGACCCGGCTCAGATCACCGTGTTCATACGCTGAGGTCAGAAAGAATTTGTACAGTGAGTGCACCAAGCCTGAAGCCAACAACCACAGCCAGACCTGCCCCTGTGGCATCGGCAGTACAAGGGCCATCAGCAGCCCTATCACCCCTTGCGAGGTCGACAGGATGAACATCGCCTGAAACTTGTCGCCACCGGTTTTGACCAGCGCATTCCATCCCGCATGCAAAAAGGCCGCAAACATTACGGCCAGAAAAATTGTCGCGCTCATGCGGCCCTCAAATCAGCAGCCCAGCTGCGCCTTCATGTTTCAGCAATGTGACCTTGGTCTCGACACCGCCTGCACCAGAGAACCCGCCCAACCCGTTTGCCCCCAATACACGGTGACATGGGATGATCACCGGGATTGGGTTGGCACCGCAGGCATTGCCGACCGGTTGCGCAGAGCCACCGAGTTCACGCGCGATATCGCCATATGTCAGGGTCTCACCAAAGGGGATGGCCGACATGGCATCGCAAACGGCACGCTGGAAATCAGAGCCCTGCACATAAAGCGGCAGATCGAAAACCTGCAATTCCCCTGCAAAATAGGCCTGCAGTTGATCCAGCGCCGCATCCAGCAGCGCAGTTCTGGCAGTGGCTTCGCTGGACCAGCTCAGGCGTACAATCGCGCCATCCTGCTCTTCAAGAGAGAGCTGGCCAACGGGTGTATGAAGGGAAGCAATGGGCATAAGGCGCACCCTCATTCATTCCTACACGCAGCGCAAGAGGCGACAGGTGTTAACACCTCCATCAATGAAATCAGCCCGCGGATAACAAACAAAAGGCACCCGGTTCGCCTGCGCGTTAACCTTTACTAAAATTTGCGCCCCAGTTTTCCTAAAATTCAAGTAAACCTTAGGAAGGATTTAAACGAAAGGCGAAGCAATTGATCTCAGCAGTCTCCGGCAACATAAGCGTTTACAAGCCCGTTCAGCGTACCGTTGAGGCCGCGATGATCCAAGCCGACGCGATTGTCACGTTGGAGGAAAACAAAGAGATCATCCGGACCACCATCGCTGCGAAGACTGTTGAAGATCAGCGTCAAAAGTACCTGCAGACCGAATATGTAGGCCCAGCGCGTGAAGCTGCCCGTCTGGCCGCGCTTGGTGGTGCACTGGCGCAGCAGTTGTTGACCCAACACGTTGGACCCGCCCGTGCCGAGGCCCGGCTGGTCGCCCTGGGCAAAGCGCCAAACGGAGCCCTGGCCCTGCAGTCCGATGCTCAGGACCTTCGGTCGGGTTGTTATGCAGGTCCAAAACCTGTCAGCGTGATTCAAGCGGATCAGCAGTACCGCTTGGCACTTGGCGTGCTATCGTAAGTTCCGCCGCCCGGGTTGGCGGCCCAAATGCCCGGTTCGCTAAAGTTTTAAGCGATATAGGATTTGCTCCCGAAGGAAATTACCTCAGCCCTTTCAGCCCTTTGTTCATCTAAGATAAATTCTAATCAGTCTGGGCAGGCTCCGGCCGTCCTCGTCATCCATTTTCTAGTAGTTTCATCGTAATTTGGTGGCAGCACACATATGCCATCACTCTACGTTGGAGAAACACTATGAACTCGGTCTCATCAGTTGGCGGCCTTAGCAACGCGCTTAACTCTACAACCAACAGTAAACAACCTGGCCCCCCAGATCATGCCAAAGCCTGGGGTTGGCGGGCTAAACAAGCTGCCGCCGCTGAGGAAACACAAGCCGCGCAAACGGCCACGGTCACCGACGCAACAGCGACAACCGAAACGCCGGACGCTGTGACACCCGCGACTGCAATGGACGAGACATCGCAGGATGCGGCGGCAACCCTGCCTCCGCCAGACGAGGCAGACATGGGATCGGTCATTGCCGGTCTGATTGCAGGACCATCCGAGACAACCACGGTTGACGCCAGCACCGAATACAATGTCGTTCAGACCCTGCTCGGCTAGAACAAGAGGCCACCCAACACCTTGGGTTGCCTTTCTCGTCACCTCGCAACCGTCAAAAGACAGTTCACAACTTGAGAGATCGGATCAGGTTTGGACGATCTCTTAGCGCGTCGTAGCCTTGCATGTCTCTTGCCGCTAAAAGCGCGTTTAGGATGGCCTCTTCCGTGGCTTCGATCACTGCTTCGAACAGGGGCGAACACTGGTCGTTGGGCATGTCAGCAGACGTGCTGGTGAAGGCCAAAGCATAATCACCGGAGCCATTTGACAGGCTGGAGCCAATGCGCGCCAGTCCTGCAAAGCTGCGCGTTGCCAGACGGGTTAGATTGCGCGCGCAAAGCGGTGCATCGGTGGCAATGACAATGACGATGGACCCATCAGCATCTGCTTTGGATGTTTCATGGAGCTCTTGCCCATTGACCCGCAGTGTGCCGCCGAAATTGGACTGCACCAGCACCCCTAGGCTATGCCCCTCTACCAGACGCGACGCGGTGCCAATTCCGCCCTTCAGCCCAAACGAGATGGTCCCAGTACCTGCCCCAACTGCGCCCTCTGCGACGGGACCTTTGGACGCTGTACTCAGCGCCAGTCGCATCTCTTCAATCGTTGGGCGTGCTGCACGAATGTCATTGAGACGCCCGTCGTTGGTTTCGCCAACCACGGCATTGATAGAGGTCACCAATTTGTTTTCGGGATGCGCCAGAGTGTGCTGCACCAGCGCCTCTACGGCCCGTCCGGTGGCAAGTGTATTGGTCAGAAGGATTGGGGTTTCCAGCTCGCCCAGCTCTTGCACCTGGGTGGCGCCAGCAAATTTTCCAAAGCCGTTGAGCACCGACAGACCTGCCCGTGGTCGGTTGGTAAATACATTGTCAGAATGAGGCAGGATCGCAGTGGCACCTGTGCGGGTGCGCTCCCCTTCGATCAGAGTGACATGGCCGATTTTAACACCGGCCACATCAGTAATGGCGTTTAATGGACCGGGCGCAAAGCGCCCGATCTTGATGCCATGTTCACGGGCGCGCATTAGCCCAGCGCGTCATTACAACGGCCACAGACATCCGGGTGCGCGTGATGGCCTACGTCTGGCAAGATCTTCCAGCAACGTTGGCACTTGTCGCCTTCTGCCTTCTCGAACACCACCGAGATGCCGTCATATTCGGGCATACGGAAGGCTTCGGCCGGGGCCGGATCACCCGTCAGGACAACACCAGAGGTGATGAACAGATCATCCAGTGGCACGGTGCGCAGGATAGCAACGACCTCGGGATCTTCGACATGCACCACTGGCGCGGCCTCAAGGCTGGACCCGATCACCTTATCCTGACGCTGCAACTCCAACGCCGCTGTGGTCACCCGGCGCACGCGGCGGACTTTGGCCAGGTTCTCTGCCAATGGCTCGTCCAGCCAATCGGCAGGTGTATGTGGGAAGTCCGTCAGGTGGATCGATGCATCCTCTTCCGAATACCGCTCTAGCCAGACCTCTTCCATGGTGAAGACCAGGATTGGCGCCAGCCAGGCGGTGATACGGTGGAACAGCAGGTCCAACACGGTCCGCGCCGAGCGCGCAGCCAGTGTGTCGCCATCGCAGTACAGCGCATCCTTGCGTACATCAAAGTAGAAGCTGGACAGGTCTACAGTGGCAAAGTTGAACACGGCAGAGAATACACCCTGGAAATCAAACGCCTGATAGCCACTGCGCACTTCGTGATCCAATTCGGCCATGCGGTGCAGCACCCAGCGCTCCAGACGCGGCATGTCTTCTGGCTCAACCTTTTGTGCGTCATCAAACCCATCAAGACTGCCGAGCATGAACCGCATGGTGTTGCGCAGGCGGCGATAGCTGTCGGCCACACCTTTCAGGATTTCCGGGCCGATCCGCTGATCCGCCGTGTAATCGGTTTGGGCCACCCAGAGACGCAGGATATCCGCACCGTACTGTTTGACCACAGTTTCCGGCACGATTGTATTGCCCAGGGACTTGGACATTTTCATGCCTTTTTCGTCCAGTGTGAAGCCGTGGGTAACAACGTTGCGATACGGCGCGCGGCCCTTGGTGCCACAGGCTTGCAACAGGGATGAGTGGAACCAACCACGGTGCTGGTCGGTGCCTTCCATGTAGACATCGGCAATACCGTCTTTGGTGCCGTCTTCGCGGTCGCGCAGCACAAAGGCGTGGGTCGAGCCAGAGTCGAACCACACATCGAGCACGTCAAACACCTGCTCCCACTCATCCGCGTTATAGTCATCACCAAGGAAGCGTTCTTTGGCGCCGTCCATGTACCAAGCGTCTGCGCCTTCGGCCTCGAACGCCGCGACAACACGCGCATTCACGGCGTCATCACGCAGCAGGAAGCCCTCGTCCGTTGGCAACAGACCCTTTTTGATAAAGCAGGTCAGCGGTACACCCCAGGCGCGCTGGCGTGACAGAACCCAGTCAGGGCGGGTTTCGATCATCGCGTGCAGACGGTTGCGGCCCTTGGCCGGGGTCCATTTGACCAGTTCGTCGATCGAGGTCAGGGCACGGTCGCGGATGGTTTTTCCGTAGGTGTCCTGATCATCGCCGATCTCACGATCCACGGCGGCAAACCACTGCGGCGTGTTGCGATAGATGATCGGAGCCTTGGACCGCCACGAGTGTGGATAGCTGTGCTTGATCTTGCCGCGAGCCATTAGCCCGCCAACTTCGACCAGTTTATCGATGATCTTTTTGTTGGCATCGCCCTCGCCGCCCTTGCGGTTTAGGATATAGGTGCCACCAAAGAACGGCAGTTCAGCGCGGAAACCACCGTCATCCATCACGTTATAGGTGATCATCTGCTCTAGCATGCCCAGATCACGGTAGAGTTCAAATTCTTCCATACCGTGGCTTGGGGCGCAGTGCACAAAACCTGTACCTTCGGTATCGGTCACAAAAGGCGCGGCGCGGAAGTCACGCAGGCCGTCCCATTCACCGTTGGAGTCTTCGGCGCCGTGCAGCGGGTGCTGCAAATCAATACCTTCAAGATCTTCGACCGACACGTCAGCGACGCGAGTGTACTGGTCTTTTTCGAGACGGGCGCGCTTCATCACTTCAATGGCAAGATTGTCAGCGAGGATGTATTTGTCGCCAACCGCAACCCAAGATTCCTCGGGCGTGCCGGTGACTTCGTAGAGGCCATAGGCAATGTCCTGACCAAAGACGACCGCTTTGTTCGATGGGATTGTCCAAGGGGTTGTGGTCCAGATCACCACCTGAGCGCCGGAAAGCTTGTGGTCTTCGTTGGCCACTTTGAACTTCACCCAGATGGTGAAGCTTTCTTTGTCGTGGTACTCAACCTCGGCCTCGGCCAGCGCAGTTTTCTCAACCGGCGACCACATCACGGGCTTAGAGCCCTGATACAGAGTACCGTTCATCAGGAACTTTTGGAATTCACCGGCAATCACCGCCTCGGCGTGATAGGCCATGGTCAGATATGGGTCATCCCAGTTACCTGTGATGCCCAGACGTTTGAACTCTTCGCGCTGGATATCGACCCAACCCTCGGCGAACTTGCGGCATTCCTGACGGAAGTCGACGATATCCACGTCGTCTTTGTTCTTGCCCTTTTTGCGGTACTTTTCCTCGATCTTCCACTCGATCGGCAGACCGTGGCAATCCCAGCCCGGCACGTATCGTGCATCAAAACCCATCATCTGGTGTGAACGCACGATCATGTCTTTGATGGTTTTGTTCAGCGCGTGACCGATGTGCAGGTGGCCGTTGGCATATGGAGGGCCATCGTGCAGCGTGAACGGTTCACGTCCATTTTTCTCGCGCAGGCGGTCGTAAACGCCAATTTTTTCCCAACGTTCCAGCCACTTAGGCTCGCGCTTGGGCAGGCCAGCGCGCATTGGGAAGTCAGTTTTGGGCAGGTTCAGCGTGGTTTTATAGTCGGGTGTTTCAGGCGTGTCGGCGCACATGGGGGCGTCCTTTGGATGGTCTGTTCGTGAATATCAATTGCGGTCGGTGTGACGGATCAAACACCTTGGCCCGGCGTCTCATGGTTCAGAGAGCCGGGGATATAATTCGAATAATGATGGCCGCACGGTGGGTCATAGGCGCGTTATAGGCTGAGGTGGTCCAAGGGTAAAGCGCAGAAGCTTGTTAAGAGGCAATCGCCAGACCAACAGGAATTTCTTTGGCAGGTCCTGTTGAAGGGCAATTTACACGTTCTTAGATGCTGGGAGCGGCCAACCCGAAACCGGATCGGTATCCCGATGGTTTTCGCCAACTGAAGCAGTACAGCCAAAACGGCCACCCGAAAGAAAAAGAATGACACCCAAGACACTCGCCCCCCTTGTCACTGCTGCGCTTGTTGCAGCCAATCTGGCCGTCGGCTCATCCGCTCAGGCAGGACGTTGGACCGAAGAGACCAGGCTTGATGGTTTGAGCCATCGATCAGCAGAACATGTCGTGCTGGAACTGGATCGCAGGAGCCACGACGACCCGAGTGCGATTGCAGTCAGCTGTGTGCGGGGGCAAGAAACTCTGGTGATTGATACCCGCGGCTACCAACCTGAAAAATCAACTCTGATCACCATCATGACGGACGGGCGGCCCCACAAAATTCGTGCGCGGACGTCAGGCAAAACCAGCTCGCTTTATGCTGATCCTAACCGGGATCTGCTGAGGGATCTGGCCAAGGCCGATGACATCGTGGTTGGGTTCAAAGACCGGCGTGGGAAAATGAGAACGGCCAAAAGCGAAAACACCCGACGGGGTGTTCTGTTGACGCTGTTCACTGCGGATTGCAGATGATCAGTGGGGAGGTTCTCTGCGCCTTCCCAGCCACCCAATTTATCAGCTAGGCCTCTTTGGCCAGTCGCTCTTCCAGCACCTCAAACGGCACTCCTGGTTCATCCTTAGCACCGCGGATCACCAGTGAGGTCTTGACCGATGCCACATTTGGCGTGCTCAGCAAATCCCCTGTCAGAAAGCTCTGGAAAGTGCTCAGATCCGGGGATACGCATTTCAAAATGAAATCCACTTCGCCGTTCAGCATGTGGCACTCGCGCACCAAGGGCCAGCCGCGGCACTTCTCTTCAAAGGCGCTTAGCTCCACCTCGGCCTGACTTTCCAACCCGACCATAGCAAAGACCTGCACTTCGAATCCCAGTTCACGCGCATTTACTTCTGCGTGATAGCCACGAATAAACCCCGCCTCTTCCAGCGTGCGCACCCGGCGCAAACAGGGTGGCGCGGATATGCCAACGCGTTTGGCCAGCTCCACATTGGTCATGCGCCCATCGGCTTGTAGCTCCGAAAGTATCTTGCGATCAATCGGGTCCAGGCGTGTTGTGACCATGTTCAGCTCTCCGTCAGATTTGCGTTTCTTATAACAGCGCCAGAGATACGCGCAATTATATTTCACGTTAGCGCAATAATCTTTGCTGACCGACATTCAGGTCCTTTCAGAACAGCAGAGTCACTGCGAGGGGTTTAAGCCGCCCAGCTGGGTCGTTATATGACATCGCAACCGGCGGACCACCCGCCCAGCTGCATAATTGGGGATGCTTTGATGACTGACACGCGCCACACCAAGGTTCTGATCATTGGCTCGGGGCCTGCGGGCTATACGGCCGGCGTCTATGCCAGCCGCGCCATGCTGGAGCCAATTCTGGTTCAGGGGATCGAGCCCGGCGGCCAGCTGACCACCACCACCGAGGTCGAGAACTACCCCGGCTACACCGAGGTGCAGGGCCCGGACCTGATGATCAAGATGCAAGAGCACGCGCAGGCGATGGGCTGCGAGATCATTGGCGATATCATCACTGAACTGGACACATCCAAGCGCCCTTTCACAGCCAAGAGCGACAGCGGCACCATCTACACCGCTGATGCTGTGATTCTGGCCACTGGTGCACGCGCCAAATGGTTGGGGCTGGAGAGCGAAGAGAAATTCAAGGGCTTTGGCGTTTCCGCCTGCGCCACCTGTGACGGTTTCTTTTATCGCGGTCAGGAAATTGTGGTCATTGGCGGTGGCAACACCGCAGTTGAAGAAGCCCTGTTCTTGACCAAGTTTGCCTCTAAGGTCACGCTGGTCCACCGCCGCGACGAGCTGCGGGCAGAGAAGATCCTGATCGACCGGTTGGAAAAGAACGAAAAGATCGTACCGCTGTGGTTCAACACCCTGAAAGAAGTTGTTGGCACCGAGAACCCATTGGGCGTTGAGGGTATTGTCACCGAGAATGTCAAAACCGGCGAACTGACGGAAATCCCTTGCAAAGGTGTGTTTGTTGCCATCGGCCACGCGCCTGCCAGCGAGTTGGTTAAGGACACGCTGGAAACCCATTCCGGCGGCTATGTCGTTACCGAACCCGGTACCACAAAGACCAGCGTGCCCGGAGTATTCGCAGCCGGCGACTTGACCGACCACGTTTACCGTCAGGCTGTTACCTCGGCAGGGATGGGCTGTATGGCAGCGCTGGACGCCGAGAAGTTCTTGGCGGAGGCCGAAGACTGATGAAAACTGTCAGCGGGCTTTTCTACCGGATTGTGTATGAAAAGTTCGCTGATCAGGTTTTGAACGGTGTGATCTCGCCCGAGGGGCGATTTCACCATTCGGGGCAGCCTGCCCTGTATCTTTCCCCATCTGTCGACTCAGCTGGCTATGCAGTCTTAAATTACGTCTCAGACAATGACCCGCCCCGCGTTTCGGTCCCCCTGCAATTGAACAACGCGAGACTGCTGGACCTTCGTGATCCAGAAACCTGCAAGGGTTTGCAGATTTGCCCCAAAGCTGCCGATACGCTCTGGCGACCGCAGCGAGAGACCGGAGAACCAGCAACCACTTGGCAAGCCAGCGATGCGGCCCGCAGTACTGGTGCTGACGGAATGATATATGCCGCCCGCACCAACGCCGCACGCTGGCACATCGTTCTCTTTCGCTGGAACGAGATTACGGGCGCTGCCTTAGCCCCCACTGGGACAGCAACCCCTTGGCTGCCCCCTAACAGCATGACTTGACGGATTTTCTCTCTGCCCGCACAGTTTGGGTCAGATTTGAGCCAACCTGGAGGGCCAGACCTTGAACGACCTGTGGCGCGGCAATTGGGCTACGCGGACCCGGATTGTCACCGGATTAATTCTGTTCACCTTTGCCTTTTTTCACTTTCTCAACCTTGGCCTTGGGTTGTTCTCGGATGAGGCACTGGATTGGGGGCAAGACGCCCGCCTAGCAATAACCCGCAGTGAAATTGGCGAGTTCGTCTTGATGGCGTCACTCCTGATCCATGCTGGGCTGTCGATTTACACACTCGCCCTACGGCGTACATTGCGAATGCCCGCATGGGAGGCAACGCAGGTTGTTCTGGGCCTTCTCGTCCCGTTTCTGTTGATCAAGCACATTGTCCATACACATGTGGCGCATGATATGTTTGGCGTGAACGATGAGTACGGTTACGTCACCGTTCTGCTTTGGGATACTGTCGATGGCGCCTGGCAGGCGGTACTGCTGCTGATTGTCTGGGTGCATGGCTGCATGGGGCTGCATTTCTGGATACGCGCAAAATCCTGGTGGCAGCGATGGTTCCCTGTCTTGGTTGGCGTCGCCATGTTGGTACCAGCATTTGCCCTGTCTGGATTTATGGTTCAGGGGCGCCGGATGCTCTTACTGTTTCAAGACGACCAAATCCGCAGTGCGCTGGTGAGGGACTACCACTGGCCTGATGCCGATGCGTTTGCCACTTTGGTCATGATCGCAGATTACATGCTCTACACGTTCTGGGCCGTTCTGGCACTGGCGGCAACGTTCTATATGACCCGTAAAGTTCTGAGTTGGCGAAAATCCGTGCGCATCAAATACAGCAACGGACCAGAGGTATCGGCATTTAAGGGTTTGACGCTGCTGGAAATCTCGCGAAACAACGGTGTCCCACATACGTCGCTCTGCGGTGGTCGGGGTCGCTGCACCACCTGCCGGGTCATTATCGAAGATGGCGGTGATTTACTGCACCCCCCATCTGCTGCAGAAGCCCGCAGTCTGGCGGCGGTCAAGGCTCCGGACAATGCCCGACTTGCCTGTCAGATCCGACCGACACATCCTCTGACCGTGCTGCGGGTGTTTCGCCCAGACGGCAAACGGGGCCGTGCACATGCCAGCCAGGGCGAAGAACGTCGACTGGCGATCCTGTTCCTTGATATGCGCGGCTTTACGGCCCGCACCACCGGGCAACTACCCTATGATGTAGTGTTTCTGCTGAACCGCTTTTTTGACGCGATCGTGCCTAGCATCGTCCAGTCTGGCGGCACTGTGGACAAATATCTTGGAGATGGGCTGCTGGCGGTATTTGAAACCGAGGACGAACACTCTTCGGCTCGAACCGCACTAAAAGCAGCTGAAAACATCAGTGCCGAACTGGCCAGGTTCAACCAGACATTGGCCAGCGAAGATGTCCCTCCGGTTGCCATTGGTATGGGATTGCATCTGGGAAATTTGGTGTTGGGAGAAATTGGCGCCGCAGGACATGCACCACGTACCTTGATCGGTGACACCGTGAATGCCACCAGCCGCCTAGAGGGCATGACTAAAGAACTGAAAGTTGAGCTTCTGGTGTCCGAAGTGCTGCTGCACAGCGCGGGTCATGACACCGCAGGATTGAAACTGAAAACTCTGGACCTGCGGGGTGTGTCTGAACCGCTGTCCGCACTCGCGGTCACTTCCGGCACCGAGTTAATGCAGGTTCTGGAAACGGTGCATCGCAACAAGAGCCAACATTGATGCCTCCCCCACCACTCCCTCCAAATCCCTAAGACTAAAATCGCCTTAGTTCGCAAAGGAGACGGTTTTCCCGCTTCCAGGCAATCACACCCTAAACAACGGACCAAAGACCTTCAAAACCGGCCTGCTATAGAATTTCGTACCCATTGGTGGCAGGGACGCGCCATTCCCTCCCTTTTCGTCAGCTTTGCTCACGTGATGCTAGACTTTCTTCACACAGAAGCGTTATGCGCAGCAAATCTGCGGCAAACCGCACCCCAACATTGAACGCAAGTACAGCGAGAAATTTGACATGACGATGCTTAGCAATCTGGCGCCGGTTCCAGAGTTATTTGTTTCTTACGAGTCTG
>NZ_WQLV01000008.1 GCF_009753675.1 Parasedimentitalea huanghaiensis
GGAAAAGCCCAGTCGCCTTCGAACGGATGGTGGCTTAAACGAGCACTTGGGGCGGCACGAAAGCGCGACAGGTCCAAATCGATTGTAGTAGGCCGCTCTGTAAGGAACTCGCTCGGCGAATAACTATATTTTTGAAATCTCACCGCGGTCTCGACATCTTCCGGGACTTCATACCCAGCTTCGATTTCGTTGGCCACATTTAGCGTTTCTTCGAACAACGTTACTTCGTTCCCCCCCCATTTTTACGGATGCCACCTTTCCGATCCGTTTCCTAAAGAAAAATGAGAGCAGGAGCATTACAATTGGCCAAGCTAAGAATGAGGTCATATTGGCGATAAAGTCTAACTGAACTTCCGAATATCCTTCAGTCACTTCCAACGTTGGTGAGATGGCCTCGTACAGCACAAAAAGAACCACCTCTAAATAGCCCACCATAAACTTCAGTATCCAGAAAAATGCCTGCAAGTAATCCATGTTGTATTTCAGACTTGGTAAAGAACAATCGCAACGATTCTTTCACCGATACGAATTTTTCCAACGACCGTTAACAACGCGCGTTGCACCAAATGCGGGGCGCGAAACCGCTTCACTACTGTCATAAGCTGGTCCATTGACGCGCATCCAGTTGGTGAACCTATAACAGCTAGCCCAGCGCCCGGTTCTGATGTAAAAGATCAAAAGTGAGTTGCTGCAACTATCTGTGTCCCAGTTTGCAAGAATAAGTGTCCCGTTACAGTCTTGTTGTTGGACACTTATAATTGCAGTAATCGGAAGAACCCGGAGGATGCCGGAAGAACCCGGACAGAGACATAGAAACAAGGGTTATTGTGGCAGCAGACTGTATCCTGGACAGGTTTGCCGAATGTCTTTCAAAACCGCTTGAAACGGGCCTTTAAAGCCCTTTGGCCAGATTTGGGACACCTATTCTTGCAAATAGTCCTGACATCCTTGAGAGGCATATAAATAGGGCTGGTCGGCCAATTCACCTATGCCGATTCATCACCAAGTGTGCAGTTTCCGAGAGCCGGAACTGGGAAATCTCTCTCCTGGGTAGTTTTTGGCTTCCCAGATAGAAATTTTCTTTTAAAAATCAACCCAATGACAGTAACCTATGCAATTCATAGGAAGCTAGAAGTGGGAAACGTTTCAGAGCTAAAGACCGCAACGCGTACGAAACGGCCATTCAAGACTCAATTTTTCATGGCCCCTTTCAGGGCTGGAGATTGTATTGCAGTTTAAACTGACGGCACACCAGCAGACACACATTGTGCTCTTCAAATGAACGATTGCGAGGCTTGTGCCAAGCATGCCAGATTAGAATAATTGGTAAATGAGAGATTTAGACTAATGGGTTTTATTCGCAAATGGTGTCAACTGAAGGCTTTGGACTTAACTGAAGCTGAGAATAGACTGATTGACGCATGCTACGCCGGTATTGATTGCAAATTTTCTAATGGTGACCTTCCTTCACGTTGCAGCAACCCTCCGGGTGATCAAAAAATTCGTGCCAGCATATTACGTTACCTACTTTTAGGAGGATGTGAAGAAAAGCCACTTCCTATTTGCACGATTAATTTGAGTGGTGCCTATATCACAGGAACTCTACACTTGGATCAGCAAAAACTCAAAAACCCTCTCGTACTCTCGAAATGCTACATGAGCGGCGAGCTGTCTGCCATTGGTGCATTTATTCCCGCGCTCGAGGCCTCGAAGTGTGTTTTATCCAAAATGACGCTAGAACGAGCTGTAGTGAGGAACGACGTCTGTCTCGATGGCACCGTTTTTTCGGAAAGAGTTTGCTTGTCCGGGGCCCGAATAAAGGGTCAGCTAGATTGCGAAAATGCAGAGTTTAACTCAAGAAAAAACTTCCAAGGGCCGGGGCCGAATGCACCACCATATGCATTTGATGGGCAAGATATGCACGTTGGCCATGGTTTTTTCTGGAAGCACGTCTCCGTGCCAAAAGGAGCCGTGGACATAAGCTTAGCTCATGTCGGAGTCTTAGTAGATGACTATGACAGTTGGCCGGGCGAAGGCCGTCTGCGGCTGAATGGGTTTCGCTACGAAGGCTTAGCTAATTCACCCAAAGACCCAAGAGGTCGAAAGAAGTGGCTTAAAGAAGGCAGCTATTGGAACGGTGAATTCTTCCCGCAACCTTACACACAACTGGCTAAAGCGTTGCGAGAGCTCGGACACGATGCAGACGCTCGAATATTACTCGAAGAACGAGAACGCCTTCTGAAGATCGAGGCGCGGAAAGCGATGCAAGTTGACACAGATCCACCTTCGAGGAACTATGTCGCCGCATTATTGAATGATTGTTTGTGCGGTGTTCACTACCTATTTGCTGACAAATTGCTTCAAGGATTGATTGGCTACGGCCATCAGCCATTTCGCAGTCTCATTGCACTATTGGTTTTAGTTGCTGCTGCAGTGCTTCCAGCCCACTATGCTTATGAGGCCGGAGATTTTGCACCAAACTCAGCAGTCATCCAGACATCACTTGATTGGAAGGAGGAGCTTTCTTCTTCGAACCCTGCCAAAACCTGGTCCGATGTAAGCCAGGCCGGTCAAGATTGGGAGACGTTCAGCCCGATTGCATATGGAATCGATGTGGTCGTCCCCATTATAAATTTCGGTCAGACAGAAGCATGGGCTCCTTCAACGACTAGAGGGCGTTGGGGAAGAATACTATGGTGGCTAAAATGGCTTCTTTCCACAGCAGGATGGATCGTTACAGCACTTGGCGCAGCTGCTATTACAGGCCTGATCAGAAGAGACTGACGGCCTACTTCGCTAACCTTTCAAACGCCAAAATCCGGAGAAAACGACGATTGCACATACAATCGCGCCGACCAAGCGCGAAATCCTGGACCTACTTAAACGGACACAGCCTTACTTAGAAACTACAGTTCGTGAACTACAGTGCCCGTCCGTCAATTACTCTTTCTGCAAAAATGAGTAAGACCATTTTGAGCCATGCTTGCAGATCCACGTTTAGTTTGGCGGTTTCAATCAGGTTGAATGCGATGGCCATGACTTTTCCGCCGTTTTCGGGGCCAGCGAAAGGCCACTATCTTGAGGTCGTATGCATATTGATAACTCGACATCAAGTCCTTCGCAGGCAATTGCATTCACTTTCCGGTCACAGGGCATTCTAAATACACGATAGTGGCGGCCATCTTCGTTTGCTGCGTACTGTCTCCCTAGAGGAACCGGCGAGTACCCAGCGATCTCCAGCAGTCGGCCAAAAGAAGATGGAGACAAAGAGATTAAATCATTAGCTCCACGCTTGCCGGCTTCCTTGCAAAGGCCATGAACAACCATCCGCAATGCCTTCATACGAGACAATTGTGCTAAGTTGGTATCATCTGTTACTAAGCGAGTACATTCCCAGGTATTGGCAGTGTCCGGGCAATCATCTAGTAAGTCGTCGGGGATACTCTTCAACTTCTGCAAAGCAGCGTCTTTGAGCATATAGGACCAGCCTCCCCATGATGCATTGCATGGCAGAGCTCTTGCCCCCGCAACAACCTGCCCCTTGTTTGTAACTATCGAGTACACCGCTTTTGGGTGATCATACTGATCCATCTCAACAACTCCGTCGTGCGAAAGTTCCCAGCCTAGGTTCTCCACCAAAACGCGATATCTCAATTCTAAAAAGCCGTTGAAAATTGGCCCGTGATGATACTGATCGAGAAATGAAAATGTATGTAATTGCATAGCGCTCTCCAATTTGTAGCGCCATTTTGTTGAGCATCAGTTCATTGTGTATAGAGAAGTTCTAAATCAAGCCGTTTTTTATCACTTTTGACATTAGCTGAGCAATAGTTACTGTCTCGGTCGCTTGAAAAGCGCTCCGTCTTCTTGCCCGAACGGTCTCAACTTTAATGCCTAGGATATCTGCAATAGCCTTATCCTTGACGCCGTCAGCCATCAGGTAGAGGACATCTTTCACTCTGTCGGGCAGTAAAACCGTATTTTGGGAGTTTGGATTTGCAGCCAACACAGCCAAGGCATGAAGTGTTGCGCTTGCAATCTTTAGTTCTTGGTCTTGCCAGGCGGGGCCCGAGCCACTGAGTATAGAAACCTGACCTTCGACACGAATTGACAGCGTGTTACCCTTCACTAATCCATATTTCCTAGCCTCGGTGAAAAAGGTTTTTGAATCAGGAAACTGCGCCTCTAATTCTGCCCAGGTGAAGTGTCCGGTTTTGGAAAGCCCAAACTGAATTGTAGGGTCAATCTGGATGAAACGCTGGCTAATATAGCGTTCGACCCACGCCTCTGAGTAGGTGGATTTGACAAAATGCGGTTCAACCCCCTGGAAGCCAACGCCGACAGAATACCCACCGTCGGTTATGGTTTCCAAAGACCTCAATAGTACGCCTTGAATATCACTTTTCATATTGGACACACACGCTTGATATGTAACTGTGCAAAATATATCGCGCGAAAGTTATTATCACAAGTAATAAAAACAACTGTTAGGCAGGATCATGAAGAAGGACCAAATTTCGGTCAAAGTACTCGCATCCATCATGGATCAGGTTATTGAAGCCAATAAAAAAGAGCCCCATTCAGGGACCAAAATGTTTGAAGATGCTCTAAAGAAAAAGGAGCTACTTAGCTCTGGCGCTCTGAATGAGCCGATTGACTAAGTCTGCGTCTTCCCCTGAAAGGTCGGCGGCTTTTTCCAGCACGGATTGCTCTTCTTCGCTCGGATCATCTGAGAACAAGTAGGCCATATTTATGCCTCCTGCCTCACAAATTTTCATTAAACGAGCTACCGTTGGGTTAAACCGACCGGCGAGCATCTTCGACACGTACTCAGCGTTGCTGCCAGCGGATACCGATACTTCATCGTAATCTAGGTTGCGGTCGTCCAACGCCTGCCGAAGGCGCTGTCTCCAGACCTCGACCTCCCCATTTTTAGTGGGTTGCTTTTTTTCAACTGCACCAATCATGGGCTCAACATACATGGAAATATAATTCCTGCAAACGGAAATATAAGTCCGCTAGGGGTGGGGTCGCACAACCTTGATAGAATTATAGTTCTGCTATTTCGACTTTTAAGGTTGAAACTATAGAAGTTTAATTCTAACGTTTGGATGTATCGAACCAGAATGCAGCGGACCCAGACATGACCCAGATGAGTGGACAACAATTCGCGACCTTCCTGAAAGAAGAGGTCGCCGCCCAAAACAAGGGCCTTGGAAAGCTGTCTTACGAAGAGCTCGGTCGATCATGCGGCGTCACGGGCAGACGGCTAAGGCAACTTGCTGTTAGCGACGACGGCAACCCTTCGGTCTTAATCATCCGCTTGGCCCTGTTCACTCTCGGATACCATGTGGACGCTCCCGAACACGATGTACTCCCCCATCTGAGAAACAACGGCAGCTACATTGAAGAGCTTCATGGGCCAAACCGGCCTAGAGCGGTCTTCCCAAAAGCAAAGAAGACGCCCCGCCGTAAAACGGTTGGGGCAGCATAATGGGCCGGATTAATCAACCTCACTCCCCTTCCAACCGGGCGCCTGCTCGGACCCGGTTGGATAACTCCTCCTTCGGCACGGGGGTTGTGCTGCAGGGGGCTTATTATTCCCCTTCGACCCCGAATACGGGCCCCAGCATTTGCACTGCCATGCAACCGAGCTGGGGCCGAGACCGGCGCGCTAAAATTATGAGTGCCCTCAATGTGGTCGGCGAAACCTTTGTCGCCGCCACATTTACCATAATTCCCATTATTGGCCCTTATCTTGGAGAGCTTTTTAGATGACTTTAGACGAACAAATTCAGGCCTTTTCGGCCACGCCTCTAACGCCGACGGAACGCCTTGAAGCATTCATTGATGCCCTCAACGAGCATCGTTATCGCGTAGGGATCAGCCAGCTCGTTGGCCAGAGATGGAATGAGACCAAAGCGGGCGACGAGCGGGCTGTCGTAACTGGCCAGATGGTTGACGCGGCTGTTGAAGCAGAGTGCCTGGCCCAAGACAAAGTCACCGCCTGGGCAATGGCCCTGCACGGTGATGGAACGCTTGAGCATTGCATGGGCTTTCTTGATGTCAGCCCCCCCGAAGCCCCCTCCCCTGCCGTTTGAAACCTATCATTTAGGAGCATTCCCCCATGCGCCCCCCACGCCTAATTGAAGTTACAGAAATTCCACTGGACAAAATCGACACATCGAACCGATTGCGCCCCGTATCTGAATTGGCCGTAAAGAGCCTGACCCAATCAATTGAAACTCAGGGCTTGATGTCTGAAATCCAAGTCCGCAAAATCAAGAAGTCGGGCAAGTTGCGGCTGATAGCAGGCGGGCACCGAGTGGCGGCGTTTCGCGCCCTGGGCCGCGATGTGATCCCGGCCAAAATCTGGGATTGCACCGACGACTGGGCAGATCTTGCCGAAATAGACGATAACCTTGCCCACGCCGAACTTGATTTTCTGGAAAAGGCCGTCTTTCTGGCGCGCCGCAAAGAAGTCTACGAAAACGCCTATCCGGAAACTAAACAGACCTCAGGTAAAGAGCTAGCAGGTAAGCGATGGAATGCGCCGGACACAATGTCCGTCGCATCCTTTGTCACCTCTACAGCCGAAAAAATGGGCGTAGACGAGCGCACTGTTCGCCGCCTTGTTGCTGCGGGGAAGTCTCTTGGCCCTCGAGAGATCCAAGAATTGAGAGACGCCCCCAAGGGGGTTTCTCTGTCTGACCTGCAGGAGATCGCCAAATGCGGATCGCCCACAGATCGCTATGACATTTGCCGAGCTTTGGGCGACGGTTCAGCCAAATCCGCCAAGGAAGTTCTGAGCCGGAAAAAGTCCCCCGGTGTGGCGGTCAAAGATCCCGTTGAAAAAGCCCACGGCAAGATCTGTGATGCCTATGCGCGAGCGCCAAAAGAAGCCCGCCGGCGGTTTGTCGATGACCACCGCGACGAGCTGCTGGAATTGTTGGGCCTAGAGGTTCCAACTGAGCAAACGGAAACCCCCGAAACAGACGCCGAAATCCTCCCCTTCAATTCAAAGCGGACGGGGTGATCAAATGAGCGCTGTTGAACCCAAACAGATCTGGTGGACAGCCGACGAACTGGCTGCGTCTGGTCTGCCAAAACTGCCCGGCAGCAAGCGGGGCATCAATTCGATTGCTGAGCGAAACGGCTGGCGTCTGGAAGAGGGCTGTTTCAAGCGCAAAGCTGGTCGCGGTGGCGGCTATCAGTATCACTGGTCAGTGCTGCCACTGGCGGCGCGGCGCAAGTTGTTAAAAGAAGCTGCCGAGACACCAGATGAGCGCCCGGACCGAGGCACCGCCTGGGCCGTTTTTGAGCAGTTGCCCGAACGGGTCAAAACCAAGGCCAAAGACCGGCTGGCTGCCTTGGATATTGTCGATGGCTTGTATTGTACGGGCGTCTCTCATGTCCACGCCATAGCAGAGGCCGCGCGCCAATGCGGATCATCCCAACGCAGCATCTACAACTGGCTGGACATGATCGAAGGCGTCCCCCCTGAGGACCGCCTTGCCTATCTTGCACCACGCAATCGCATTGCGGCCCGAAAGGCCACAAAAGCCACCTGTAACGCAGCATTTATGGACTATTTGAAGAGCCTGTATCTGCGCCTCGAACAGCCAACATTTGCCCAGTGCCATCGGTTAGCCTGTAAGAAGGCAGAACAAGAAGGCTGGGACGTGTTGGTGTCCAAGACGGCGCAACGCCGCTTGAACAAAGAAGTGCCTCGGGTCACACAGGTTTTTGCGCGCGAAGGCGTCAACGGTTTGATGCGCTGCTATCCGGCGCAAATTCGGGACCGCTCGTCACTCACAGCCCTAGAAGCAGTCAACGCAGATTGTCACAAGATCGACACCTTTGTTGAATGGCCAGATGGCACCATAAACCGACCACAGATTGTTGCATTTCAGGACTTATACTCCGGCAAGATCCTGTCCTGGCGGGTGGACCATGACCCAAACAAAGTCATGGTGATGGCCGCTTTTGGGGAAATGGTTGAGAACTGGGGTATTCCCAAGCGCTGCCTGTTTGATAACGGACGCGAATTTGCCAACAAATGGATGACAGCGGGCGCGCCTACCCGGTTCCGCTTTAAGATCTGCGAAGACGATCCCAAAGGCGTCTTGCCACTGCTGGGTATCAAGATGCACTGGGCCACCCCTGCGCATGGCCAGGCGAAGCCGATTGAACGCGCTTTCCGGGATCTCGCCAGCGATGTGGCCAAGGACCCGCGCTTTGCTGGTGCCTACGTCGGCAACCGTCCAGACGCCAAGCCGGAAAACTATGGCAGCCGCGCCATCAAAGCGAGTGAGTTTCTGGAAGCTCTGGCCGATGGCATTATCGAACATAACGCCCGAACCGGTCGGAGATCGCCAACCGCCAAAGGTCGCTCATTCGATGAGACCTTTGAAGAGAGCTACGCCGTTGCCCCAATTCAGAAAGCAACGGAAGAACAGCGCCGTCTTTGGATGATGGGACAGGCCACGGCCAAACTGCACAAAAGCAGCGGCCAACTCACCTTGCACGACAATGTCTACCACTGCGCCTGGATGAGCCAGGAAGCCGGTCGAAAAATCATTGTCAGGTTTGACCCTGAAGACCTGCACAGCGGCGTCCACATTTACGGACCTGAAGGCGGCTATCTTGGCTTTGCGGAATGCCAGCAGAAAATTGGTTTCTTCGATCTGGAAGGCGCGCGTTCCACCGCCCGCAGACGTCGCCAAATTGTCAAAGCCGAGAAGGTTTTGCGTAACCTGCACAAGCCGATTTCAACCGACCAGATTGCGGCTGACATGAACAAGAACCGTGCCGAGGCCCCGAGCGCTCTGGAAGCCAAAGTGGTCAAGGGAATGTTCCCGAAAAAGACCCCGGTCAAAACGTTTCAGAACCACACCAACCGAGAAGCCACAGAGGCGCGGGACGCTTTGATATTGGAACTGTCCGCCAAGCAATCTTCGCCCGTTTCAAAGACGTTTGAAGTCGCCAAGACCCCCGATGGTCGGTTCGAACAGGTTCAGGAAATCCAAGACCGCAAGAAAGCTGGAAAGCCAGTTGGAGAGCGCGAAGCTGCCTGGATGGAAGGCTTCCTGAACCACCCCGAATATGAGGGCCTGTTGGCCGTCAAGCAGAGCTACAGCCGCAACAACGGGCAGTAGCTTCAAAAGAAACGCCGCCGCCTGGATGGACCCCAGAGCGACGGCAGAAGTGAACTAGGAGTGAGCATGTCATATCTTTCTGAAATCGGCAATGCCGTCAGGCCGCTGACCAACGTGGCCAAGATGGCCAGCCTGCTCAAAGAACTTGAGAGCCGCACATGGGGCGCGCCAGGCTTTGGGGTGTTTCATGGTCCGCCGGGATACGGAAAGACTTTTGGAGCCATTTTCTGCGCCGACAAACTGGACGCAATTCATCTGGCGGTACAAAGCGAATGGAGCAAGAAATTCTTCCTTCAGCAGCTCTTGCGCGAACTTGGCCGGCCAACCAAAGGGACGGTGCCAGAGCTGGTCCAGACAGCCAACGAAGCGCTGGCGATAGACGGGCGAGCCCTGATCATTGATGAGGCCGATTACCTGATCTCAAAAGGTATTCTAAACATCGTCCGTGACCTTCACGACGGATCTCAAATCCCCATCCTACTTATCGGCATGGAGAACTTCCCCCAGCTCCTGAACAAGCACGACCAATTCAAAAGCCGGGTGCTGTCTTGGTCCGAGGCCCTGCCTGCCGACATGACCGACGCCCGCCACCTGGCGGATATGGTTTCCCCTTCAGGCATGACCATTGAAGACGATCTGCTGGAAATCATTCGGGAGCGTCACACCGGCAACGCACGGTGGATTGTCAAAGAGGTTTCCCATGTCTGCAAAGAGGCCAAAAAACTGGGGTTGGACGACATTTCCAAAGCTGTTTGGGGCGGCCTGGAATTCATGCGTGACACGGCCCCAGTTCCACGGGGCGGCCTCAAATGATCAAAGTGCATGTCAGACACGCCGTTGAGCAAGAATTGCTGGACTTCATGCGCTCACAGCACCGGTTTACCGCGTTGGACGTGGCCACCCACTGCTCGGCGAAAGACACGGTGCGCGACCGGTTCCTGCAAATGATGCTCGACACCGGGGCAGCGGTTCCTTGCGGTAGTGACGGGCGGCAACATTTCCTGACTACTTGGGGCGAAGCAGAAGCCGCAAAGATCAAAGCCGCTACAAGGTCCGGTTCTTTGACCGACGAGACGTCCCATGCGCGTCTTCTTGACCTGATAGAGAGCGCACGGGACAGTGGCTTCAACGTCGATATTCCGGCCAAGACACCGCGCACTGCAGAAGAAGCGAAGATCTGGCGCTATATCGCCAAACGCCCTCACTTTACCAACGCGGATGTTGAGTCGGTTTTTCCGCAGGACCCAATCATGCGGACGGACTTTTTGCGCAGGCTGAAGGCTGCAAAGGTCATTCGGTTTTGGGGCCGCGAAGACGGCAAGGTCTACTTCACAACTCAGTCGGCCAAAGAAGGCCGGGACACTGCTCGGGATTTACGCTCCACAACTGAGGGAGCGATTTGGACTGCTATTCGGATTAAACGCAGGTTCCGGCCTTCCGACGTTCTGAACGCCCTACGCCAATCCCGCGAAGACGTCACCTTGGGCGACGTAACGCGATACTGCCGAACCTTGGCAAAGGCTGGCTTTATTAAGCCGCCTAAGCCGAATGCCCGGATCACCGCTGACACGCCGCTTCTCCTGATTATCAATGCCGGTCCCCTGCCCCCGCAAAAGCGCAGCGTGACCGTGATCGTAGATCCGAACGAAGACAAAATTGTATATTCACCCGTGGGGCAAAACTAATGAGCAACCGCCTAATACTAGCCCAAGACGGCTGGGGAGAGACCATCCCAGATTGGATCGAAGCCTTGATCCGAGAATGCGACCAGACGAGCCAAAACATCGTAGCAAAGCAGCTCGATCTAAGCGCTGCGGTTGTCAGTCAGAGCATCCGAAACAGGTATGCAGGCAACCTTTCAAACATCGAAAGTGTCGTGCGCGATACCTTCATAAACGCCCCGGTGAACTGTGACGCGCTTGGCGGAGAAATCGAAAGCCCGATCTGCCTGACATGGCGACGCCGGTCCGAAAAGCTCACCTCTTCAAGCCCGATGCGCGTTAGGATGTTTCACGCATGTCGCAAATGTCCCCTCAACAGCAGCCAAACCGAAGGGGACGACAACGATGCTTAAACGCAATCAAAATCAGCAAGAGCTGCGCGACGTCCTAGGCGCGAACCTCAGACGGCTAACCAAGGGTTTAAACGTCACTCAGGTTGCCCGCGATCTGGACATCCACCGCACCCAGTTCAATCGCTACCTTCATGGTGAAAGCTTCCCTGGTCCCGCATTGCTGGCGCGGATTTGTCGTCACTTCAAAGTGGACGCCAATATCCTGATCCGTCCGATTGATGAGACGCCGGAGACACCCGAACGCATAGCCCTGCGCCATGCCATCAAGGAGGGGCGTTTTGATTGTGCCGGTGATCTGACTTTGACGCTGACCACCCTGCGCGCGTTTCGCTCAACAGAAACCGCCCGCTTCATTCTGGCCCAATGCGCTGGGGCCGTGAACGGTTGCGAGTTTGATCTCCTGGTCGAAGAGGCCGGGTTCTCGGACCTCCCACAAAACCCAGTCCTGATCCTTGAGGCCACACTTTAGCCAACCCAACACGAGGCAATACAATGACCCCGCAGACACCAAGCAAATTCGAGCCTGCACTGATCCCCGACGGGCGCGTCAACGCCAACGGCCACACCTACATGACGGACACGAAAGGCGGGTTGGTGCCGATTAGCCTGGTCAAGGCTCAAGACCAGCTCCAGGACGAAACCGTGCGCAAGATTGCAGGCTACGCGCTGGCCCTTAGCGACCAGACCGCCCGCTTCAAGGAGCACGTCTTTAACGATATCGGAGATTTTGAGGCCATCCTGGAACAGGAATACGGGTCCACCATTGGTGGCGCACGTGGCAACAAAACCCTGATGAGCTTTGACGGGTTGTTCAAAGTTCAGGTCTCGGTGGCTGATCAGTTCGACTTTGGCCCCGAGTTGCAGATCGCCAAGGGCCTGCTGGATGAATGCTTGAACGAGTGGTCCGCCGAAGCCCCGGTCGAGCTGCAAGCCATCGTCACCAACGCCTTCAACACCGACAAAGAAGGCCAGATCAATCGGGCTGAGATTTACAAACTCCTGCAATTGGAGATCCAAGACGAACGCTGGCAGCGCGCCATGCAGGCCATTCGAGACGCCATGCGTGTGGTGGGAAAATCAACCTATGTGCGCTGCTACCAACGCCCAGCACCGGACGCCAAGTGGCAGCACATCACCATTGATCTCGCCAAAGCCTGAAGGAGGACACCAAATATGTCCCGTGCCCTGCAACAGAAGATCCACATTGGTTGTCGCCAGCTTCACCTGGACGCAGACGCCCGCCGCGCCTTGCAGCTTGCCGTAACCGGCAAGGCCTCAATGAAAGACATGAGCGACACCGACCTTCTGAAGGTGCTTAAACGGCTCGAAAAAGACGGTTTCAAACCCTCTTCAAAGGGTAGTAAAAAACACAAAGCGGCCCCCCGCGCAGATCTGCGCCTGGTGCATGTGCTTTGGGGTAAACTCAGCGACGCAGGTGCGCTGCACGATCCGAGCCGCAAAGGGCTAAACAAGTTCATTCGTGACCAGTTTGGCAAGGCTTGGGGCTCGATTCCCGCCGATATCGACATGCTGCGCGACGGGGTCAAAATCAACGCTGTAATCCAAGCACTGAAAGCTTGGGGATCGCGCGCTGACATCGACTTTGACTGGTCGGAGCATCAATCATGAAAAAGCCCTGCACCCGCGTTTCTGACCATGCTGTTATCCGCTACCTTGAGCGGGTGCAGGGTGTCGATATCAAAGGCCTTCGCCACCGGATTGGTCGGGTTGTTGACCTGTACCAGGACCACCCCCATGCAACCGGCGTGATCTCAAGGGGCTTCTCCTACAAAATCCGCAATGGTGTCGTAACCACCGTCATTCCAGTTCAGGGCAACCGCAGGAAGCCAAAGCATCGGTTTTTGACCGGAGGGCGCGATGGTCGGCGATAAAGATCTCCCCCACCCAAAGCCAACTGCTCAGGTCCAGCCCTACTTTGAGGCCCTTGGGCTAGAGGACACGCTGAACTTCCTTGAGGCTTTTGGCGGGTCTGAAATCTATATCGCAGAAAACCCCACTCCCAGATCGCAGGTCGTTGACATTGTCGGCCATGCCAAAGCGCGCGCATTATTCGCCCTTGTTGAACGCCTGCCAGCGCGTGTCCCGTTGGCCCAGCAATGGCGCGCACAGGTCTATAAATCCATGGGCTTGAAAAAAGCTGAGATTGCCCGCAAACTCGGCGTAACGGACGTCACTGTCCGCAAGTGGCTAAAGCCCTCTGAGAACGCAGTCGCGCTCAAATCAGATGAAAACCAACTCTCCCTTTTTCGAAGCCTTTAATCGCCCCTAACCCGCAAGCTCTTGTGGGTGTTTCAGGCGTCCCAAAATCGACCATTTTGAACCTGTAAACAGGTTTCCCGAAGGGTCGATCAATGCACTCAGTCCAGCAAATCGCCAAAGATATCGTCGCGCGCGAAGGCGGCTACGTAAATGATCCCGACGATCCCGGCGGGGCCACCAATTTTGGCGTAACAATCCACACCATGCGGCGCTTGGGCCTTGACCTGGACCGCGACGGCGATGTGGACGCCGCCGATGTTCGCGCCCTTTCCCGCACTCAGGCCGTTGATATCTTCGTTCAACATTACTTTGAGAAACCGCGTATAAATCTGCTGCCCGTCGCCCTGCAGCCGTCGGTGTTCGACATGTATGTGAACGCTGGTGGCAATGCGGTGAAAATCCTCCAGCGCCTACTTGGCGAACTGCTAGGGCCAATCACGGTTGACGGGGCCTTGGGCCCAAACACCGCCGCCGCTGCACACAAAGCATATGATGAGGGCGGCTCCTTGTTCGTGGACGCCTACGGCATCGCCCGCCGCAACTATTACTTCCGTCTTGCTGACCGGCGCGCGGCGTCCCGCAAATACGCCCGCACCCGCGCCGGTGGCAAAGGCGGTTGGATCACACGGGCGGAGGAGTTCATCAGCCCGAAATTCCACATGACAGATCAAGAATTTTCCAAACGAGTGGAGAGCTGGACATGAACTGGCTAAAATTGTTTTTCGGCGGTGGGCGTAACGCCGTCGTTGAGACAGCCGAGGCGTTCATGGAGAACACCGAAGCCGGGGCACAGCGCCGCGCTGACTATGCCCAGTCAGCATTGGGGCAGTTTGGGGCGGAGTTTCAGGTGCCGCGCAAAGGCCGGTTTGACCGTTTCATGGACGGGCTAAACCGCCTGCCCCGCCCGTTGATTGTGATTGCCGTTTTTTCCCTGTTTGCCTCGGCCATGTACGACCCACTTTGGTTTGCTGAGCGGATGCAGGGGCTGGTCTTGGTTCCAGATCCGCTTTGGTGGTTGGCCGGGACCGTTGTCGCCTTCTACTTTGGCGGTCGTTTCCAGATGAAGTCGCAAGAGTTCAGCCAGGCCATCGCCCACAGTACCGCGCGTCTGCCGCAGGTACTGGATAACATTCGCGGCATTCGTGCGCTTCGTCATGACAGCCCCGGCGTAGCAGAAACCGGCACCGATACCGCGCTGTCACAGGCGGCGACCAAGCCGACGGACAACGCCGCTGTCCGCGCCTGGCGCGAGGGCCGCAAATGACCTTGGATCTCGATCTGGCAGTTAAGGCCCTGGGGCTGGCCATTCCATTGGGCGGCATAATCTACACTTGGTTCGCCACCCGCCAAAAGGATGTGGACGAGGCCTTCACAGCTATCGGCAAGCGGCTTGATACCGGCTCCAAGCGCATGGATCAGCACGATCTGGACCTTATGTCCCTCCAGCAAACCGTAGCTTCAATGCCCGCCAAAGAAGACATGCACAGGCTGGAATTAACGATGAGCAATATCGGCGGAGAGATCAAAGCCATTGGGGCCCACATGGGCGCACAGCGCGATGTCATGCGGCGTTTGGAAAACGTAGTGACCCGCCACGAAGATCACCTGATTTCAGGAAGCGGAAACAAATGAGCTATTCAGACACATTGCGCCAACACGCCCGGATTGCCATTCTCCGCTTTCTGGAGGACGCCCCGCGATACACCTCAAACGTATCCATGCTGACCTCCCAACTGCCATTGATCGGAATTGCATTCACCCGTGCCCAGGTGGTGACCGAATTGGCTTGGCTGAAAGAGCAAGGCCTCGTCGAGACTGAGGAAACCGGCGCATTCATCGTTGCCACCGCAACCACACGCGGCGTTGAAGTTGCCCAGGGCACCGCTCGCCATCCAGAGATCCAACGACCAAAGCCAGGGGCGTAATCATGCCGCCTCCTAAGAAATTGGATCTGGTCCCGGATGAGCTTCGCGAACGCCTTGCGGAAGTTCTCATGAAACGTGGTTTTGGTGACATCCTAGACGTCACCGCTGAGTTGAATTCCTGGCTTGAGGAACGCGGCGAAAAACTCACCATCGGCAAATCAGCAGTTGGCGAATTTTCCAAGTTGTTAAAGAACCAGCGCGACGCCTTTGCCATGGCCGAAACCATGTTGGCTGACTTGGATATCGAAGGCGAAAGCAACATGCACAAAGTGCTGATGCAGATGATCGCCACAGCCGCCTTCCAAATGATGCAAGCCATGTCCGAGAAGGACCAGGACTTTGACCCTAAGAGCCTGGCCAACCTGTCTCGGATGTTAAAGGACCTAATGCAATCGGCCGGCATGCGCGAAAAACTTCGCGAGGATGAGCGCCGCCGTGTCGCACAAGAAGCCCGCGAAGCAGCCGTTGACGACATTGAAAAAGCCGCCACCCAACTCGGCATGACCAAGGACACCGTCCAGGGTATTCGCGAACAGGTTCTGTTTGGGGGCAAGCGATGAGCACCCAAGACATGAATTTTGGAGCTGTTGTTCTTGTTGGCGATTTCAACTGGCGCAAGCGATCCATGCGAAAGTCGTTGGCAGCTTGGTTGTTTGGCCGCCGCGACAGGTTCACCCATTTGGACAAGGCCTGCACCGTGGCCTGGTGGCGCGATGAACCCTACCTGATCGGGTTTCGGGAGATGCGCGGCGGCTGTTGGGAAAAGGCGTGAGCAATGACCGCTAAACCCCTCACAGATCAAGAATGGGACGAGCTACGCGCCCAGAGCCGCCAAGCGGTTCCCGACATCATTAGCGAAAGCACGGACTTGCCAGCCGTCCTGCTCTCCTACCAATCCAAACTGCTACAAACGACCGCCATCTATCAGTTTGTTGTCTGCGAGAAATCCCGCCGAATTGGGATGACCTGGGCAGTTGCTGCGGACGCGGTTCTGACTTCGGGCGCGTCCAAGCCCGCAGGCGGCATGGACACGCTCTACATCGGTTTCAATCTCGATATGGCGCGGGAGTTTATCGACACCGCCGCCATGTGGGCCAAGGCGTTTATTCCGGCTGCCAGTGCGGTGCAGGAATTCCTCTTTAAGGACCAGGAGAAGGGCGAAGAAGATCGCGACATTCTTGCCTTCAGGATCAACTTTGCCTCTGGGTTTGAGATCGTCGCTTTGACCAGCAAGCCGCGCTCACTGCGGGGCCGTCAGGGCTATGTGATCTTCGATGAGGCGGCCTTCCACGAAGAGCTGGACGAAATGCTCAAAGCCGCCAACGCGCTGTTGATGTGGGGCGGCAAGGTTCTGGTGATTTCAACGCACGACGGCGACACCAACCCGTTCAATGCTCTGGTGCGCCAGGTCAATGCGGGCGAGCGGGGCGACAGCGCAACGGTCCTGCGCGTTGACTTCAACGACGCAATTGACGCCGGGCTGTATGAGCGCATTGCCCTGGTGACTGGCAAGCCGAACACCGAAGAGGCAAAGCAAGCCTGGGTAAATGGCATTCACGCGGTTTACGGCGACGACGCCGACGAAGAATTGCACTGCATTCCCAAAGCGGGGTCCGGGGCCTGGTTGAGCGCTCCGCTAATCGAAGCGCGCATGACCGCAGATGCGCCAGTCCTGCGCCTGGAACTGCCCGACAACTATTTACACATGACCGACGCGCAACAGTCAGAGCAAATGCGCCCCTTTATGAGGAAGCTCGACAAGGTTCTGTCTGGTTTGGATATGGACCCGCACTATGCCGCTGGTTTCGACTTTGCCCGCGTGGCCGATTTGTCGGTGATGCCGCTGCTGATGGTGGAGAAAAATCTGCGCCGCCGAGAGGCCTTGTCGATTGAAATGCGAAACGTGCCAGGCAACGAGCAAAAGGCCATTGTGGGTGATGTTCTGGACTGTGTGAAAGAGCGACTGCTGGGGGCTGCTTTTGACGCCACCGGCATGGGTTGGACGGTGGCCGAGGACATGGGGCGGCGTTTTGGTCTGCGCGAGAACGAAGACACCCCCGGTCTGATCTGGGCCATTCACTTTAGCCAGGAATGGTACCGGCTGCATATGCCGCCCCTTAAAACCGCGTTTGAAGACGACGCGCTGTCAATCGGCCCGGATGACGACCACCTGACCGATCTGGGCAAGGTCAAAGTGGTTCGGGGCATCCCACGGGTTCCCGATGTGCGCGAAAAAGAAAAAGCCAAGGGCGGCAAAAGCGGCAAGAAGCGCCACGGAGACTATGCCATCGGGTTGGCGCTGGCCCACTTCGCCTCCCGGATGCGGTTCATTGAGTACGACTATCGCGGCATGACCACCCCCCACAACGGCAGCGGCCTCGGAGGCGCAGGCCGCGCAGCTCGCAACCGGATCAAAAACAACGGCAAGAACTGGTGGCGAAGCCCACTGGGTTCAGGATTGAGAGGCGGTATCTAGTGGCTAAGAAACCCCAAATATATGACGCTTTTGGTCGCCCGCTACAGCGCGCCAACCTAACCAAGGAAATTATGGCGCCTACGGTGGGCAGCGTCCGCTCGCCAATCTCTGGCTATCCTGCAGACGGTTTGGAACCCCAGCGCCTGGCTAACATCCTGCGCGCCGCCGACGCTGGAGACCCGGTTCGCTACCTTGAGTTAGCCGAAACCATTGAAGAGCGCGACGCGCATTATCTCGCTGTTGTCGGCACTCGCAAACGAGCGGTTAGCCAACTTGAAATGACGGTTGAGCCCGGCGGTGATAGCACAGAAGAACTGTCCCACGCCGATATGGTGCGCAACTGGCTGAAGCGCGACGAGTTGACGGCAGAAATCTTTGATATTCTGGACGCTGTAGGCAAAGGCTACAGTTTCACCGAGATCATTTGGGGCCAGTCCATGGGGCAATACTTCCCCGAGCGGCTAGAGTGGCGTGACCCGCGTTGGTTCCGTTTCGACCGTCACGACCTCAAAACGCCGGTCATGCTGTCTGACACCGGCCAGGAAGAGCCCCTAGAGCCTTTCAGGTTCATCTATGCACCGATGCAGGCCAAATCTGGCCTCGCATTGCGCGGCGGTCTGGCGCGCGTGGCCTCCTGGGCTTGGATGTTCAAAGCCTTCACCCAACGCGATTGGGCAATATTCACCCAGACCTATGGCCAGCCTTTGCGTGTCGGCAAATATGGGCCGGGTGCGTCTGAGGACGACAAGGACAAGCTGTTCCAGGCAGTAGCGGAAATCGCTGGCGACTGTGCAGCGATTGTACCCGACAGCATGTCCATCGACTTTGTCGAAGCCAAAAGTCTCGGCTCGTCTACAGACCACTACGAGCGCCGTTGCGATTGGCTGGACAAACAGACCTCCAAGGCGGTGCTGGGACAAACGGCCACGACAGATGCAGAGACCGGCGGTATGGGATCTGGCAAGGAACATCGCGAGGTCCAAGAAGACATCGAGCGCGCAGACGCTCGGTTGCTTGCCGCGATCCTGAACCGCAATTTGATCCGGCCTTGGATTGATATCGAGTATGGCCCTCAGAATACCTACCCGCGCCTGATCATTGCCCGACCAGAAGTTGAAGACCTGAAAGCCTGGACGGATGCGGTTACGCCTTGGGTCGATGTGGGGCTTGAAGTGGAGCAAGAGGAAGTGCGCGCCAAGTTTGGACTCAAAGCTCCAAAGGCGGGGGCGAAAATATTGGGTAGAAACCCGCAATCGCCCGACACGAGCCCAAATTCATCCGCCGAAAAGGATCAGAACCTCTCTGAGACTAAATTTAAACACCGTTTTAAGGGCCTCGACGGGAATTTTCAGGTGGATGCCGCTCTACAGTCAGAAAACGCCTCACAGGGCGATATAGGCGCTCTGGCCCCTACCGCTGTTTGGACGGGTCAGTTTACTGAAGCCGCAACCCCGGCTTTGGACGGCATGTTGCAAAGCATTGAGGCCATGCTGGCAGCGGCGACTACGATGGAAGAATTCCGCGAATTCCTGCTGGAAGGCTACCCCGACCTGAACAGCGGCGAGCTTGCCAAGGTCATGGGGGAGGCTTTCGCGGCATCATTTGCAGGCGGGCGCGCCACCCTTGAGGACGACGCCAGTGCCTGAACCAATTGAGGCCATTCTTCGCAAACCCTTCCCGCACCAGGTCGCGGCGTTTCGGCTTCGACTTGGCAACCTAGTCCCAAGTTCGGCCTGGAATGACCTGGCCGGAAGCGCCAACGACCGGGGCTTTATGGTTGCCGGTGCTGTGAAGGCCGACCTGCTGGCTGACCTGGCCGCTGCCGTAGATCGATCCATTACCGAGGGCACCGGCTTTGAAGCCTTCAAACAGGATTTCAGAAGCATTGTCGCCAAACGCGGCTGGACGGGCTGGACCGGCGAAGACACCGAGGCAGGACAAGCCTGGCGGATGCGCACGGTTTACCACACCAACATGCGCACCTCCTACATGGGCGGTCGCCTGGCCCAATTGCGCGAGGGCAATTTTCCATTCTGGGTGTACCGCCATGGCGGATCTGCAGAGCCGCGCCTGCAACACCTTGCCTGGGACGGGCTGATCCTGCCGTCTGATCATCCATTTTGGCTGAAGCATTTCCCGCCCAATGGGTTTGGCTGCAATTGTCGGATCGTTGGGGCCAGCAGTATGGCCGGTGCTATTCGGCGCGGTGGTGACCCCACCAAGGTCCTGCAGGACGGCTGGGACCAGGTGAACCCCAATACCGGCAGGCTCGACGGTATTGGCGAGGGCTGGGACCATGCCCCTGCAGGTTCCGTTTCTGATATGGTTCAAACCATGGCCAGCAAAACCATCAACTGGCCCTATTCGATTTCCCGCGCCTATATGGACGATCTGCCAGCTTCAGCTCAGGACGCCCATTCCACCGCCTATCGCAACTTATACTCGCTGCACGAAGATATCCGCCGTTATGCCGACGCTGTAGCAGATGGGCGCAGCGTGGCCCCGATCCGCACGATGGGCCGGTTAAGCCAATCACACCGCAGGCGTATCGCCGAAGTGTCTGGCCGGGATTTGGAGAACTACCACTTCACACTGGACGATTCCGCAGTGCGCCACTTCTTAAGCTCTCATGGCAGTGTATCTGAGGCCTTGCGCGGGCAGTTTCAGATCAACCAGGACAACCTTGCCCTGCTCCCACGCTTACTAGACCGCCCCGACAGCATTGAAGCCGCTGGCATAACGCGAGCAGGCCACCCAATTGTGCGCTTCACCAGGCAATTTGGTGCGCAGGTCTACACAGTAGCCATGGAGATCCGAGACAAAAAACACCACATGCTGGCAGTTCAAAACATGTGGGGGAGACAAGTTTCAAACTAGAATACGAAAACAATCGGTCGCAAAGCAGAGAACCTCTTTCCGTTGAGCTCTGGGAACAGAGTCAAAGGGAGGATGTCCAATGAAGCAATCAACTGTCGATCTATTCATAGTTGAAATCAGTTGGCGAAAAAAAAGTTCTGTGGAATGCTGAAATTGCGAATCCAGATATGAGCTATTTTTTCATGCCAAACGATATTCGAGACCGCCTTGATAAACAGTATCTGCCTGTCATTGAATTGAAGAGCGCTGAAGACGTTCGGCAATTTCTGGAAAACCAAGACCTTGAGGACTTGAAGCTTTATTGGAATACATTTCAGGAAACTCTCAAAAAAAATCATGCCGACCGCGCTTATCTCATCGAAGAGGAGTTCAAGCGACGAGAACCAACAGATTGGGTCAGTAAGGCAATTAAATGGTTACGGGAGAAGCCGATCCCAGCCGCTTTCATACTGCTAATCTTGGGCGTCGGCTTTGCTGCAAATTTCAAGGAGCAGCTTTGCGATTTGACCGACTGGTGTAAACCACCCCCACCTATTCCTGATTGCAACGACTTGACTGAGTTAGAATGTGAGTTGGCAAAAAATATTCTTAAAACCATAGAAGGGATAAAGTAATGTCCGTTAATCGTTTTTTTGTTTCGGTATCTTTGACAGCAATTTTTTCAATGGCCGCAACGCCTAGCGTTAGTCAAAATAATGCGGCCGTATTGCGCGAAATTCTTGAGAAGGTTGAAGCCTTTAAAACGGAAACCATGGCTCTACAGAACGAACTTCAAACAGAGAGGGAACGGGCATTAGTTCTTGAGGCGCGTATCGAAAAGTTGGAGAAAGAAGGAGACAGCAGCAGTGTTCCGTCCATCCCAGTCGGCGCGGTTATGGCATTTGATACTGACCCGAAGACGGAGCCGGGATGCCCGGCAGGCTGGGAATTCTTTGAACCAGCTGGAGGGCGTATGATTGTAGGAGCCGGAGACCACAACAATAGGTGGTTTCAGCGCGACTCAAGTGAACCGTTGCCAATAAGTATATATCCAACCTTTGAGCAAGACGCTCGCGCAGGAGTTCAAGAAACGGACGAGGCCCGCGCCACCGGTGGCGCGGAATCTGTATCAATTACTGTAGCTCAGTTGCCTCCCCACAATCATGGATTAGAGCATGGGCTCAATGGCCAGCAACTACCTTGGTATGCACAAGCAAAATCCTATCCCGTACCGATTGGAGTAGCACATTCTGGAAGCGAATATGACTGGAGTTCTGGCAGTGGCGAGGGCCATCCGAACATGCCACCATTCATAGCATTGTATTATTGCAAGAAAAAATGATGCACCCAACAAAAACAAAGGACTAATCGCATTTCAACCATAGAGTACAATACAGACACCCTGGACCCGCTGCTGGCGGCTGTGGCGGCGGCTATTGGCGATATGTCCCCAATCATGCAGGACATTGGCGAACTGCTCGTGCAATCCAGCCAGGACCGGATGCGCGACGGCGAACAACCAGACGGAACCCCCTTTGCCCCGCGCTCACAAACCACTCTGGACCGCTATGCCATGCTGGGGCTGACATTTGGCGCGCCGCTGAATGTTTCGGGCGATATGCGCAACACCCTGTTTTACGACGCCGACCAGGACAGCGCTGAATTTGGATCAAACGCCATTCAAGCCGCCGTCATGCAATTCGGCGCAGCCAAGGGGGCCTTTGGCAAAGCGTCAAATGGGGCGTCGATCCCCTGGGGCGCTATCCCGGCCCGCCCGTTTATCGGCATGTCTGACGAGGACCAGGACAATATCGTCGCCGAGCTGAGCGAATGGCTGGAAGAGGCCGCGCAACAGCGGGATTGACCCAGCGGGAAATCCCCGCCAACTTACCCAACACACTCATGAACGCCCGCACCCGCAAACTGTTGTGGGTGTCTGCATTTTAGCCCCGCTGCGAATATGGCGGCATGAGTAAAGTTGCACAAATCACCACCGTTTCACTGAATTCCCAGCTCCTGCCCGATAATCAGGGCGAGGTGCCGGATTTGGTGCATTTGCTGCCTATGAGCGACGGCCGGGTGCAAACCAATGACGCGCGGGGCCCCTACCATGTAACCAACGCCCAAGACATTATTGACGCCAGTTTTGCAGATTCTGACCGGCTGCCAATTGACGAAAATCACGCCATTGACCTTGCCGCTCCCAAAGGGCTCCCTGCCCCGTCGCGCGGTTGGATCACCGCAATGCAGGCTCGCGACGATGGGATCTGGGGCAAGGTTGAATGGTCTGAAGAAGGCCGCGACCTCCTGAAGGCGCGTGCCTATCGCTACCTCTCCCCCGTCATTGGCCTGCCCAACAAAACCTCCAAGACCGTCACCGGCATCTTGCGGGCCAGCCTCGTCAACCGACCCAACCTACGTGAAATTTCCGCTCTTAATCAGGAGACCGACGATATGTCGTTTCAAAAGAACATGGCCGGGGCGCTGGGGCTTAGTGCCGACGCCTCGGAAGCCGATATTTCGGCAGCCCTGACCACCTTGAAAGACGCAGGCGCAACCCAAGCCACCGCGTTGCAGTCCCAACTGTCAGACATCGGCACGGCTCTGGGCGTTGCTGAAGGTGGCGACGTCCTGGCCGCTGCCAAGAGCGCCCAAAGCAGCGGTGATGGCGACACGATTGTCGCGCTGCAATCCACCGTTGCCGAGCTATCCGGTCAGGTCACCGCGCTGCAAAGCGCCAACCAGACCTCTGCCGCCACGACCTTTGTCGATACGGCAATTTCTGAAATGCGCGTCGGGGTTAAAGCCAGCCGCGAGCAATACATCGCGATGCACCAAAAGGACCCTTCTGGGACCGAGGCCATCATCGGCGGTCTGCCCAAGCTGAACACATCCGGCACCACCCTTCTGCCCCCCAAGCCCGCCGACGGTGTTGTCTCCCTCAATGCGGATCAATCCGCCGTGGCCGCCCAGTTGGGCTTAAGCGACGAGGACTATGCCACATCTATCAAAGATGAAGGGAACGCCTGATGACTGCCCTTACAAAAGGCCGCAACACCCCCGAGAGCGTTGGTGACAACCGCGTCGGGCCTCTTGCCGCTGCTGAACGCCTCTTTGTCGGAGCCATTGCCATGCGCAATGCCGCTGGCTTGCTGGTTGCGGGTCAAACCGCTGCTGGTTTGGTCGGCATCGGTTGCGCAACCGCAGAGACTGACAACCGCTTAGGTGCGGATAGTGATTTGGCCGCCCCTTACAAGCCCGGCACCTTCCGCTACGCCAACTCGGCTGCAGGGGATGAAGTCACCGCCGCAGATATTGGCAGCCTTGCCTATGTCGTGGACGACCAGACGGTTGCCAAGACAAACGGCGGTGCCACCCGTTCACCCGCAGGTTTCATCGACAATGTGGACGCCCAAGGCGTCTGGGTCCGCTTCGACGAAGCGCTGACCAACGCAGGCTAACAGGAGCCCCTCATGCAGATTACAACCTCTACCCTTCAGGCCATTCGCGCCGGGTTTAAAACCTCTTTTAAAGGCGGTTTGGATCAAGCCAGCTCTCAATACGAGCGCATTGCGACTGTGGTCCCATCCACAACCAGCGAAGAAACATATGGCTGGTTGGGCAAAATGCCCAATATGCGCGAATGGGTCGGCGAGCGTCACGTCCACGGCATCTCCGAACATAGCTACACCGTTAAAAACAAGGACTACGAGCTGACAATCGGCGTCGGCAAGAACGCGATCAAGGACGACAAGCTGGGCATCTTTGCTCCGATGTTCGAAGAAATGGGCCGCTCGACCAAAGCACACCCTGACCAGCTTGTGTTCAGCCTGCTGAAAAACGGGTTCACAACTGAGTGCTACGACGGCCAAAACTTCTTCGACACCGACCACCCTGTCCTGGACGAGCACGGCGAGAAAACCACCATCGCCAATACCGACGGCGGTGCCGGGGCGTCCTGGTACCTGCTGGCCACCAACCGGGCGCTGAAGCCGATCATCTACCAAGAGCGTGAAAAGCCTCAGTTTGTTGCCCTAGACGATCCCACCAACCCACAGGTCTTCAGCAACAAGGAATTTGTCTACGGCGTTGATGGCCGCTCCAACGTTGGCTTTGGCTACTGGCAGATGGCCTGGGGCTCCAAACAGGCCCTGGACGCCGCCCACTATGAGACTGCCCGCGCGGCAATCTTGGGCATGAAAGGCGACTATGGCCGCCCTCTGGGCATTACGCCCAACCTGTTGGTGGTTTCTCCTGCTTTGGAAGGCGCAGCCAACCGTTTGATGAAGAACGACCAAATCAACGGGTCTGACAACGAATGGAAGGGCACGGCAGAAGTGATGGTCGTTCCCTGGCTGGCGTAGGGGAGAACCGGCATGACACCCGAACGTGAAACCCTCCTGGCCCGCGCCCTTGAGCTGAAGCTGTCCCACGGCAAAACCATCTCGACTGAGAAACTGGCGGCGCTGGTGGAAAAAGCCGAAGCCAACAAGGGCGAGCCCTCAGAAGGCTCACTGGTAACGGTCATCGGTCCTCACACAGGCCGCTGGCGCGTTGGTCGCTACTTTACGTCCAAGCCACAGGAAATCCCGTTGGATGACCTGAAAAAAGGTCAGCTAGAAGCGCTGCAGAACGACCCGAAACTGTTGGTTTCAGTTTCCTGACCATAAGGACGGCACCAATCCGGTGCCGTCCAACCCCTTCCCTCCCTCTCTTTTCGCCGGACCCTGCCCCATGGCCTACACCACGCTTGCGCAACTTAACGACCGCTACGGCGAACGCCTGGTGATTGAGCTGACAGATCGTGATGAAGCGCCCACCGGAGTTACAGACACAGATACGGTTGACCAGGCCATTGAGGGCGCTGCTGCCCAGATCAATGGCTATCTGCAGGGCCGTTACGCCTTGCCGCTGGCCGAGACGCCCCCGCTAATCAAGGATCTGGCCGAGGCAATCGCCATCTATCGGCTGCATATCTATTCAGCATCGGACAAAATCGAAGCTGAACACAAAGCCGCCGTTGCCGCCCTTCGCGACATTGGCAACGGCACAATCCGACTGCCCATCGCAGGCGTAGAGCCCAAAGGCTCGGGTGGCACCGGAGTACGGATCACCGACCGCGAGCGCCCCCTGACTGCCCAGAACCTCAAGGGGTTCATCTGATGCTCGACGCCGTCACAACCCGTCTGAATGCTCAAGTTGCGGACCTGCAGGGCCGCGTCGAAACCGTTGCCCACCTGGCAGACTTGATGCGCTCCGGACGCCTGCCAGAAAACGCCAGCGCCATTGTGGTGCCGCTCGGGTTCAAGGGCGGCAAACCCGCCGACGCAACCGGCGTCTTTAGCCAGCCTTTCAATGAGGCGCTCGGCGTCCTGCTGATTGCCACGGCCCATGACAAGGCCGGTCAGAAAGCACTGAAGCGGATCAACCCACTGATCCGCGAAGTGGTGAAAGCCCTAATTGGCTGGGCTCCGGAGGATGTGTCCGGGGTGTTTCAGGCAGATCGCGGCAAGCTCGTTTCCCTGCACCAGGGCCGCCTTGTGTACCAGATCGACTTTTCAATCATCGACCATGTGAGGACCCCGTCATGAGCAAACAGAAACTCCCCCAGGGCGGCGGCAGCTTTGTGCGCCAACCCGACGGCGGTCTGAAGCAGGCCGTAAAGCCCGCCGCCGATCCGGTTCAAAAGTCTGCGAAACCAACCCCGGCACCCAGCCCCAAGAAGGAGGCCAAGTAAATGGCAGCCCCAATTTTCTGGCGTGACAAACGCTTCCTGTTTGGCCTGGAAGGCACCTATGGCGTCGATCCCGGCCCCACCGGCGCTGCAAACGCTATTCTTGGAATGGACGTGACCCTGAAGCCAATGGAAGGCCAAGACCAGGAGCGCGACCTGGAACAGCCGGGCATGAGCGCAAACGGCACCATTCCAACCGACCTACACGCGGCTATCAGCTTCACTGTGGATCTCAGCGCCTCAGGTGCTGCCGGGACCGCCCCCGCCTGGGGGCCATTGCTGCGCGCTTGTGGCGTTGCAGAAACTATTACCGCCGCAACATCCGTCGCCTACACGCCTATTAGCGAGGGCTTTGAAAGCGGCACCTTCCATCTGGCGATTGGTGGAACCCGATATGTCATTCTTGGCGCGCGGGGCAAAGCAGAGTTTGACTTGAGCGCCCAGGCCACGCCCAAGATCAAGTTTGAATTCACTGGGTTGTTTACGATCCCAACGGAGGTCGCGCCCCCAGTTGTTGACCTCTCAAGCTGGACAGAGCCCACAATCGTCTCGCACAAGAACACCCCGGTTTTCACCATCGACGCGACGCCGTTTGTGATGAAATCGGCCAAACTGGCTCTGGGCAACAAGGTTGAACCGCGCTTCCTGGTCGGCTCCGATCGCGTTCTGATCACCGACAAATCAGAGCTGTTTGAAACCACCGTTGAAGCCCAGCCCCTAACCGCCTTCGATCCCTTCACCATGGCGCTGAATATGGAGAAAGTCCCGGTCCAATTGGTGCATGGCACCACGGCCGGCCGCATTGCCACGCTGGATCTCGCGACGGCGCAAATGCAGCGCCCCAATATCAGCCAGTCCCAAAACATCAAGGAATGGCCCCTGCGCCTGATCCCCCGCGCCGCCTCGCTGAATGACCAGTGGTCGCTGACCCTTACTTAAACGCACCGGAGCCCACCCCATGTTCAATGTCGTCACAATTCCCAAGTTCACCCGCACCGTTAAGGTCCAAGTCCCTGACGGTGACAGCCATGTTGAACAGAGCTTTAAAGCCAATTTTCAAGTTCTCTCTGATGACAAATCAGAAGGGCTGAACTGGTCCGACATCGACGGCATCAAAGCGTTTCTGCGCGAAGCAATGATCTCTGCGGACGAGCTGGTTGATGAGAAGAACGAGCCGGTGGCTTTCAGTGACGAGATCCGCGAAGGCCTGTTGAGCCTGCCCTATGTGCGTGTGGCACTGCTCAAAACCTACACTTTGGCGCAGGTCCAGGAATCGGTGGGAAACTGATCTGGGCCGGGCGCGCTTGGGTACAGGGCGCGCTCCTCGATGCGGGGCCCAGCGATGAAGACAAGACCGACTGCGAACTCCTGGGCATCCCTTTGGACGATATCCGCCCCAAGCGAGAGCTCGGTGTTTGGCCCGCCAATTCCGACGCGGTGCAGGCCTTCTTGGATGTGACCACCCAGTTCACCCGCCTGGCAATGCCCGACAGCTCAATTCGAGTGACTGGGCTGAACTACCCAGGCGCACAGGCTGCCTGGCAACTGGCCGGGGTGGATATGACCCCGGATTTGTTTGCCCAGGTTCAGATGATCGAACGCGGCGCGCTCGCCGAATGGAACGGAAACTGACATGTCGTTTGTTGTCTCAGGAAAGGTTCTGCTCGACGGCGCTCAGGCCGTTTCTGAGCTGAAGGAAGTCAAAGCCGCCAAAGACGGTGTCAAAACTGCAACCGCAGCCGTCAACGCAGCCGAAGCCAAAGCAACCGCAACAACCCGTAAACTGGGGGCAGCCTCCTCATCAGCGGCAGCAAAAGCAAAGGCCCTTTCTGTTGCCGAACAATCCGTCGCCCGCGAGGCGATGACGATGGGCAATTCACACCGGGCTGCAGCGGGCCAGGTTGGCAACCTAACAGCCCAGTTTAACGATATCGGCGTGATGATGGCAGCCGGTCAAAACCCGCTACAACTCGCCATTCAACAGGGTACACAGATTAGCCAGGTCATTGGGCCGATGGGGGCTGCCGGAGCGGTTCAATCACTCAAGGCCGGTTTTTTGGGCATGATTAGCCCCATCAGCATTATCACCATTGGGTCCATCGCCGCCGCCGCTGCTATGTCCAACTGGCTGACCGGCGCGGACGAGGACGCCGAAACTCTGGAAGAGGCGATCCAATCGGTGGCGGATGCCATTGACGTCTTTGCCGAAAAGTCACGCTCGGCCCGCCAAAGCTCCGCTGATATGCTGGCAGAGTTTGGAACCGCGTCCCCGGCCCTGCGCCTGGTCCTCGCTGATATGGCAGCCCTGGCTAAATATGATGCATCGCAACAGTTAGACGCGACGGCGGCTAGCGTCCGCAACCTGGTCCTCGAACTGGCTTGGTGGGACGAACGCGGCAACTCTGCAGCCGCGCAAGATTTCTTAGGCCTGAATTCGATCCGACGATCTGCCCGTGAAACCGGCGCAGAGTTCGCCAGAAACCTAGAAATTCTGCAAAGTTCAGAAGAACCCGCCACCAAGCTGCAAGCCGCCTTAGATGTGCGCGACATGCTTCTGGACGCCTCGGGCGGCTTGGAAAACCTCAACGTCCAACAACGGGAATTCTATGATGGTCTGGCAGGATTAATCCGCAATCTGGAGATCTTCGCAGGTCGCCTGCAGGAGCCTTGGCAGGAGCTAAAGAAAACCGGCACCGATCTGTGGTCCAGCATGACCGCCTCGGCCAAGGGATATCTGAGTGAGCGGGTTAAAATCGAAACCAACGCCCGCAACATGCTGGCCCAAATGCAGCGCGAAGCCGATGTGCGCCAGGCGGAGCTCCAGTTTGGCCGCGAAAGCACCCAAGCAACCCTTGTGCGCCAACAGGCTGAACGGGCTGCCTATGAAGAAACGCTGGCAACCCTGAAGGTCTCTGAGGGTCTGAAGGACGAGCTGCGCGCAGCTTTTGAGGAAGGCCAGCGCCTGGCCGATCTGGATATGACACCCGGTGTCAACGGCGCTGCTGAAGCAGCCGCACGACTGGTGGATCGCTTAGGCGTCTCAGTGGAGCTGGCCGGGAAACTGGCAGGCCTTGGGATGGGTCAGCCCGGACACAATGAGGATACCACCCAAGGCTATGAGGCGGGCGATCCCCGCGCACCGCAAAACAACCAACCCGGCGTCTGGACCGGCGGCTACAGCACCAGTAGGTCAACGCCCCGCAAGCCTCGAAAAGGTGGCGGTGGCGCAAGTCAAATCAATGCGGAACGCGAGGCCATTGAACGCCTGATTGCCCGTGAACGCGAGCGGCTGGAAATCCTGCGCGAAACAGATCCCGTCATGCAGGAAATGGCCCGCGTCCGCGACATCCTGAAAAACGCCACTGATGCAGAGCGCGAAGCCGTAGAAGCGCTCATTCGCGAGCGCCTTAACGAGCAACAGGCCGTCGAACTCACAAATCAGGCGGCAGAGTTTCTTGGCAGCAATATCCAAACCCTGGCTGAAGGAATGGCCGCAGGCGGTGATCAGGCTGCAGAAGCTTGGAAACAGGTTGAGGCGGCTATCCTTGCGGCGGCTCTGCAAGCCGCACTTCTGGGCGATGGCCCCTGGGCTGATATGTTTGGTTTAGGCGGTGACACTGGCGGCCTGATCGGCATTGCCCTAGGCGGCATTGGCCTGGCTGACGGCGGCACGGTTTATGGCGCTGGCGGCAACAAAGACGACAAGGTCCCTGCCTGGTTGTCGCCCGGTGAAACCGTTGTCACGGCCAAGGCCACCCGCCAGTTCCGCCCCCTGCTGCAGGCCATGAACGACGGCGTCGATATCCCCGGTCTGGCAGACGGCGGCACCATCGCAACCCCACTGGGATCGCGAAGCGGTTTGGGCGGTTCGGCTCCAGGACAACCAACCGTCCTGCTGCGTATCCAGCCAAGCCCTCTCTTCAAGGTGGCCGTTGAAGAACAAACCCACGGCGTCGTCGTTGAGGCAATTGAGGACTACGACCAGAACGTCGCCCCGGAAACCGTCAAACGCACTTTGGATGATCCCCGGAGGATTGGATAATGGCGCTCACCTGGCCCCTGCCCCTAAACGAGTTTTTTGACACGCTGCCCATTCAGAAGGTGACGTTTCAGCTCGCAAACTCAGCAACCTATTCTGAGACCGGGGGCGGCGAACTTATCACCCATAAACGCGGGTCGCGCCTTTGGCAGGGCAAGATCATCCTGGACAAGGACAGCCACGCAATCTGGGCCGCCATTGAATCGCGCCTGGCACTGCTGGAAGAGCCCGGAGCCTCATTGCTGTTATGGGACGTGCGCCTGCCGGGTCCAATTGCCGACCCGGACAAAAGCATACTCGGGCCTGCAGTTCCCCAAATCAGAAGCCTGGACCCAAACAACCGGGAACTGACACTCAAGGGCCTGCCCTCTGGCTACGTGATCTCTCAGGGCGATCTGCTGGGCTTCACCTACGGAAGCAATCCGGTTCGATACGCTTTTCACCGCGTGGCGACCGGCGGCACAGCCGATGGTCTTGGCGTCACACCAAACATCGAAGTCCGCCCGTTCATCCGACCCGGTGCCGCTGTGGATGCAGTGGTGACATTGGGCGACCCGGTTCTGAAGGCAAAAATCACCGGTGCCGATTATGGCGCCAGCCGTTCCACCATCAGCGAAGGCGGGTCTTTTGACTGGACCCAGACCTTGAGGTAACGCGATGCCGACGATTGCCCCAGCCGTACAACAGCAACTTGACGAGCGTCGCGGAACCGACGCCCAAGTGCTGCTGTGGATCATTGCCAAGAACCGCGACACAGGCGCGCCGGAAACCATCGGCTTCTGGACCGGGGACGATCACCAGGAGTTTCTAATCGGTGGCGAGATCCGCACCTATTTTGGGGCGGGAAACGTCATTGATGTACCGCCCATCATCGCAAAAACAGGGTTTCAGGTGCGTCACTACCGGGTGTCGCTGCCCCCGCTTACGGACGAAGTCAAAACGCTCATTCGCCAGTTTGAACCGCGCCAGGCAAAGGTGGAAATCCATTCCTGCCCGCTCGACATCGACAGCGGCAATCCCCTGGCCGAACCAGTGCGGATGTTCAAAGGGCTGTTGAATGAGGCCCCAGAGGAGCTGGGCCGCAAAGGTGGTGAAAGTCGCACCGAGCTTGTCCTGGTCACATCCGCCCGCAGCCTAACCCTTGGTTTGCCTTTGAAGCGATCCAGCGCCGAGCTGCAGCGCCGCAACCCAGCCGACCGGGGCCGAGAAATTGTCGATACAGCAGGCGAATGGAGAGGCCGGTGGGGATGACCAAAACAAATCGGGCAAGTGACCTGCTCGCCTATCTGCGCGCTATCCGTGCCCGGCCCTACCGGATGCGTCCTGGTGCCTTTGACTGCGCCTTCTTTGCCGCTGGTTGGGTTCAGGTCTGCACCGGAACAGATCTGACCACCCGCTGGAACGCCCAGTACAAGTCCTTTGATGAAGGCCGCGATCTGTTGCGTTTGGCTGGGTTCCCAGACCTGGCAGATCTGGCTGCCGCCCATTTGACCGAGATCCCCGGCTGGGCTCAGTCAAAGGTTGGCGACATTGCTGCCATGACCGAAGACGGCCACACCGCTCTGGGCATTATTGGCGGGCCGCAAATCCATGTCCTGTCTCTGAAAGGGCTCGACTATGTGTCGCTAGCACGCGCTGACCGGGTGTTTCGCCCATGAACCTACTGCTAACAGCCCTTGTTCTATTGCTGATCTGCGCAGAACCTGCAGCGGCAGATCCTATCTCTGCCATTTTGGCTGCGATTGGCACTGCCTTTAAGGCAGGCCTCACCATCAAAGCCCTTGCGGCGGCGGCCCTGCGGTCATTGGTGAAAGTGGGGATTTCCCTTCTTGTCAACAAGCTCAGCCAACGCAAGCAGCGACAGCCCGGCCTGCAGACAACACATACAACGACGGGCGGGGTGGACCCGCAGGGCTCTGTGATTGGCCTATATGCCACTGCAGGCCATCTGGTTTACAAGAACAGCCACGGCAGCAATGGCCGATATTTGACACATATCGTTGAGGTCGGCGACCTCCCCGGTGCGACCTTGAACCGGCTCATCATTGATGGCGACTATTCCGATCTTGGGGCCGTTGAACATCCAAACTTTGGCTTGCCGATCCTCTCCAAAAAGGACGGGGCAACCGAACGGGGCTGGGTTCGGTTTTATGACGGCTCCCAAACAACTGCCGATCCCTACCTTGTGCAAGCCTACGGAGCGGACGCGCTCCGCCCCTGGACCAATGACCACATTCTGACCGGCCTGCCCTATGCCATTCTCACCTTTGACCGAATGGACCGCGTCTACCCGCACGGCGAACCCGACTACAGGTTTGAACTGAACGGGCCGCGCTTTTACGACCTGCGCCTGGACAGTAGCGCAGGCGGTAGCGGCGCGCACCGTTGGGACGATCCGGCCACATGGGCTCCGTCCACCAATGCCATGGTGATTGCCTATCAGGTTATGCGGGGCATCACCCTGCCCTGTGGCAGCGTCTGGGGCGGCGGTTATCCGGCTGAAGATCTGCCAGCCGCCCATTGGATGCTGGCAATGGACGCTTGCGATCTGGGCGTCGGTACGCCCCCCCGGCCCCAGTTTCAAATCGGCTTTGAAATCCGTTTTGAAGAGGAGCCTGCAGACTTTCTGGAAGAGGTGTTTTCCTCGGCCAATGCAGAGATTTTCGAACTGGGCGGCTATTGGTATCCGCAAGTGGGCGCAGGCTCTGGGCCTGTGGTGCAAATCACCGATGATGATCTCCTTGTGTCCGAGGCCTGGCACAAAAACCCATTTCCAACGATCAAGCAGACCTTCAACGCAGTAACGATCTCTCACCCCTCGCCCAATGCGCTGTGGAACCCCGCAACGCTTGAAACCATTACCAACCCGCAGTGGGAAGCAGACGACGGCGGCGAGCGGCTGTTTGAGCTGAAGCTGCCCATGGTAGCCTCGCCCGAACAAGCCAGGCAGGTCGGCCAGGCCTTGCTGAATGAGAACCGCCAGTTTGTCAGCCACAAGGTACCGTTGGCGATTTCCTTCTTTGGTCTGCAGCCGTTGCAATCATTGGAATGGACCTCTGAGTGGAACGACTATGACGCCAAACTGTTTCGGATTGCCGAGGTTGCCTATGACCTGCGCACCCTGAACATTACGGCCAGTGTTCGCGAAAGTGATCCCTCTGATTTTGATCCAGATCCGAGCCTGGAACTGCCAGACGTTCCCCGCGTGACTGCGCCGGGTGTCGTCATAGATGCGGGCGTTCCGGGCTTTGCTGTGGCCGGTGTCAGTCAACAAGATAGCTCTGGAACAGATCTGGGACCGGCAATCGGGGTCACCTGGTCAACGAGCATAGAGGGTGTTGCTGATGGTGTTTCTTTTGAAGCCCGGCTCACTGACACCACCGAAAACTACCTGTCTGCCAGCACAACTGATCTCGCGCGGGGGCAACTTCTCCTAGAGCCGGTCCAGCCGGGGCATAACTATCAGGTGCGTGCAAAGGCGCTCTCTACCACACGGGAGACCTCCTGGTCGGCGTGGCTTCCAGTCACAACGCCTGACATTCGCTTAGGTCCCCAAGGCCTGAGCGATGAAGTGCGAGCCGACCTTGCGCTGGCTACAGCGGTGCGCGATGCCCACAACGCGCTGATCGCTGGCTTTACTGGGGACAATCTAGGTGAGCTGGAAATTGAGTATCAGCAAACGCAGACCGCTGCCGACAACGCAGCCGAAGACGCGCTCAGCGCCAGCACAAGCAAGACCGGCGCAGTCTTGGCGCGTGGTGGCGCTGAGGATGCGATGGCCGGGGCGCTCCTTGCCCGTGACGTGTCCGCACGGCTTCTGGGCGGTGGCGGCAACCCAAATCCCATTTTTGTTGAGCCTGAAAGCAACCCAACCGCTGCGCCTGCGTCTTATGTTTGGCTGAGTGGCTATGGCTCTTCGATCTATCGCTATGCCACTGGCGGTAAATACGGCGCTTGTATCGAGTATGGCACGGGTTCTGAGCTGTCGCAGTCCCGGCCCTACATCTACCAGAAGTCATCAGACAGCGCGGTCAACGGGCTGATCGGTTCAGACGTTGAAGCCGTAGAAATAGATATTGAGGTTGAGCTGATCTCTGGGTCTTGGGGGTCAGCCCGGATTCTTGCAACCTGGCAGGGCGGGACCGGCGGCGTAAACAAGTCACATTCATTCTATCTGAAGGACCTTATTTCTGATGAACTTGGAGTGGTTCAGCGGGTACAAGGCCTCGCCACTCGTCCGGTCGATTATGTGCCGGGCGGCTTGGACGAATTGCGGATCTATATTCAAGGCAATGTGAACGGATCTTCCAAAGGCGAGGTTGATCACTCTGCCCGCATTCACCGGTTTGATTATCATGTGGTTAGCAGAAGCGCCTCCTCCTATGTCGCGCAGACCGCTCTTGTTGACCTACAAGGCAACGCCAGCGCGGGCTATCTGATCCGCGCCCAGGCGGGCGGTTCTGTTTCTCTGTTGGATCTGACCGCCGCCGACGGATCGTCCGGCGCGGTCTCCGTTGCCCGCATGGCTGCAGAACACATTTTGCTGGATGGCTCGGTAAGAGTGCCCCAGATGACCATTGAGGACTACCTGGTCATTAGCGCCAGCGATGCCGGGTTTCAGATGGGTAAAACCTCAACCGCTGACCCTGCTGATGGAATGTTTATGGGCCGCACGGATGAAGGCGGCGGCAACACCGGGTTTGGCCTCTATGCGGGCCGCACAACTGCTGGCGAGGAAAGCGCCTTGCGGATCACGCCAACCGGGGTCGAAATCATCAACGCCGACTTTAAAATTGGCGCTGCAACGCAAAACACAACCAGTATCACCACCGGGCAAACTGTGACGCTCCCCACCGGAACCGAAACGCTGTCTCTGACCCTGCAGGGCGGCGGCAGCGGCGGACAAGGCGGTGGCTTGCCTGGTGTTGGCTATCCCGGCGGCATCGGTGGCAATACTGTGGTGATCCTGAAAGATGGGTCCACCACGGTTGAGACCTACACCGCAAATGGTGGCGGGGGCAGTTCCAGAATTTCGCCAAACAGTCCCAAAGGCGACGGCGGCGCAGGTGGTAGCCGGGGGGCAGACTATGATGACGGGTGGGACTATGGGCTACCGGGTAGCCATGGCAATGCGGGCCAATCCCTGAACGTCCTTGACATTGATGTATCAGGTCTCTCTGCGCCCAAACTGGTCATCACGATTGGCCTGGGCGGCGCGGGCGGTGCGGGCGCAGGCGGTGGCGATGGCACTCCGGGTATTGCTGGTGTCGTTACCTACACGCACTCTGGAGACAGGTTGATCGCGGCCCGACCACTGGCCACGGAACCCTCCGCAATTGGCAGTTTTACCGTGACCGCTGGAGTCGCAGGATCCTTCCCGGATCTACTGCCCAGAACGGGCCTCTGGTTGCTCGATGTTGTGCCGCCTTTCTTCAAGGTAACACCGGCCCCCGGCGCTTCCACTCCGGGCGTCCGCAACGTCCACCACGCGATGACGGTTATCTCAAACCAGCGCCCGACCTACGACGCCAGCCACACTGCCACCTACACAATCAACTACATGTTTTATCCGATGTGAGGCCCCAGATATGAAACCCGTCAGAGCCGCCCAGATCGACCCTGAAACAAATGACGTGACCGGCGTGGTGACCTGCATGGAACACATGCTGGTTCCGCCTTACTACCTGCTGGAAGATGGCCACCCGATGCAGTCCGCGGAGGGTTGGAAACTGGATGCTGGAACCGGCACTCTTGTCTACACCGCCCCGGCGATCACAGGTGACCAGGTCACTGCAGAACGGGACGCCCGAATAGAGGCCGGTTTTACGTTTGGGGGCCATGTTTTTGACTGCGATGCAGCCTCCCGCCAAAACATATCCGGCGCTGCATCCCTTGCCCTAGGAGCCATGACCCAAGGCGCTCTTGCAGGCAATTTGCGTTGGCATGGTGCCGCTGATGATTTTGCCTGGCTCACCCGCGACAACGTACTCGTGCCAATGGATGCACAGAGCGTTTTTGCCTTTGGCGCAGCGGCGGCTGAACACGTCCGGGTGCATGTCTTTGCCGCCCGCGCCCTGAAGAATATCGACCCCATCCCAACCGACTTTGACGCCGACTTTCATTGGCCGGCTCAAACGCCACCCGCTGCCACCTGAACCGACATTATTCACACCAGGAGAAGACCAAATGCCCCCAGTAACTGACCACTATATAAGAACTCAAAACGCCAGCGCGCCTCCTAGCGGCTGCGATTCAGTTGTCCCGAATGACGCTGCAGATCTGCCCCGCCCCATTCGCGGCCTGATGGTGACCGGCGCTGGCGATGTGAAATGCGAATTCATTGACGGAAGCATAGACACGCTGCCAGGACTATTGCCGGGCTTTCCCTATGGTGGCCTGATCAAAAAGATCTTTGCCGACGGCACAACCGCCACCGGCATTAAGGGCCTCACTTAATGCTTGGGCTGGGTCTGGGGTTCAACACGTTGCGGCCCGCCATCCGCAGCACCTCCCAAGTCATGGCGGACTTCATCGCTGGCAGTTACATCGGCGGCACTGGTCCTGGCATCCTTGGCCTGTTTGACTTCTCTGCTGCTGGTAGTCGCAATTACATCAATGCTCTAGGCCATCTGGTGACGGCTGCACCGGGTGAACCGCGCAGCGGTCACCATGAATGGCTGAACGGCATGTGGACGCCTGTTGGCTTGCTGCTAGAGCCGTCTGGGACGAACAAGATTGCGCAGGCGGTCGCCAATCTTACCGATTGGTTGGTCTCAGGTGCCACGTTCGTAGCTGCGGCAGATAACTTCTTGGGCCGCTTCGCTGGTGTCGTGGTCACGTCTGGTGGCGAGACTTGGCACCGCGCGCGTCCATCGGCTGAAATGGCTGTTGTTGCTGGCCAGACCTACAGTGTTACAGCGTTCGTCAAAGAGGGAACAAGTGGCCGGTGCCGCATTGCGATCCGGCATGAAGGTCTAGCCGCTGAAACTCACATCCGAGGTGAGTTTGGTGCATTGGAAACCCCAACAGAAAATGCGGGCACTGCCAATGTCGTCCATGAGCTGGCGGTGCCCGGTGGGCATATGATCTATGCCACCTACACAGCCCTTGCTGACGGTCCTGTTAATGTGGGTATTGGACCGGACAGCAACGTGGCGGGTGAGAATATCACCGCGTATTTTCTCCAATTTGAGGAAGGCCACGTTCCGACCTCGCCGATCCTTTCTGCGGGGGCTGCAACCAGCCGCGCTAAGGACGTGCTTTTCATTTCTGCTGAGACACTATCGCGTCATGGTGGGTTGGACGTGATCCAGAATTTGACGGTGCATATGGCTGGCCAGATGAGCTATCCGAATTTGGGTGAATTTTCGGTGCTCGAATTCTGGAACATATACAAAGACAGCGGGAACCGGCTTGGGGCTAAGGTTGATAGCGTCAACGGCTCTGGCGACCTGGTGGTGGTCCATGGTGTTGACGGTGTTATGACCTACAGCGGTGACGCCTCAACCTGGACGCCGGACATGGGCGTTCCGTTTGACATTGCGGCGTCCTACTCGGACACCGACATGTCGGTCGCTGAACATGGTGGATTTTCTACATCGAAGGCAGTCAGCGGATTTCCAGATTTAGGCGGGGCCGCATTTGTGGTTGCGCCTGACTATCCAATGACATTGTCCAAGCTTGAACTGCGTTTTGGTGCCTCTGGAATTGATCTGGCGCGGGAGATGGTGGCATGACCTATACCATTCGAGGAACTGAGGTTTTTGCCGATGTTGTCGAGGACGAAAACGGGACAGTTGTGCAAGTAAGTTTTGCACTGAACGCCCCCACGCCTGCGCATGTTGAGGTGGCTGCACTGGCTAAAAACCTGATGGTGGCCAGACAAGAGACGCAAGACGGTGTGTTGCGGGAATGGGTCGAAGAAGTGCCCCATGCGAACTTCTTTCCGGTGGCTGTTGAACTGGTGCCAGCGGAAAGAGATGCCAATGGTGAGATGATCACGGAGCCGGTCATGGATACGAGTTACAGCGTCAACGTCACCATAGTTGGTGATCTGGTCCGCAAGGTGGACGAAAACGGCAGGTTTCTTTGGGAGATATTGCTGCTGGAGTGGATGGGATCGGGGGCCGAAACCACGGTCAACGACAAGGTGCCCGGCTTGGCTATGTCGGGTGTGTCACTGATTGACATGTCGAAGGTCCAGACACCACAGGGGGCAGTGGCCTTGACCTGATGCATGGAAATTGCCTGACGGAGATGCTAGCCATTAAAGGTCGATTGAATTGTTCAATTTTCGTTTTCTGAATGCCCCGAGAATGCTAGATATTTGAAGATTCCGATCTATCTTTTTGGCTAGAACGTCGTGACTAAGTGTTGCGTATCTGCACAGCGCAGTTTGCCACGTTCACAAAATTTTTATAGATAGTGGGCGAATGTGTTAATTAGCCGGGTGGGAAAAAGTCAATAAGTGCATAAATACCAAGTTTGAATAGGCAAGTTTCTGTTCCACTGGTCTAGGTAGAGTCCAAGAAAGGTTTGTTCGATGAGCGCCACCGAAGCAACTTCTCAGAGACCCAGCACAGGACAAATCCTTCTTGCTGTCTGTGGAGGGCTCGGCGGAATTGCGGCATTATTCGGCGCTGGTCTAACTATAGAGTCGAATAAACAGGCCACCGAGGAGCGCCGACAACTTGTGCTTCAGTCGGGCTATAATATGGAAATGGAAAACGGCGTGTTGAGGATGGATGCTCAGATTTCTGCGCTAAGTCCAATCTACGTCGTTGTTACACCTGTTTTTGATATGCCAGTAGATCGACTGCAAGAGGCTTATGGCGAAGCTCCAAGGGCATACGAAGATCCACGCCCATTGGTTGTAAATGGACGGAATGTTATTATGATCAAGGGTGTTGATAAAGACATTTGCGACATTGCGAGCAACAGACCAAAATGCACAGAGTTTGGAATTTTAGAATACAAAGTGGAATATTCGTTAGATGGCGGAGTTCGGCAAGACATTGTACCGCCTTCCTAGGGGTTTTTCTTGCTTCATTTTCAATAGCTACCGCAGATGGCTGCTATGTTAACACCGGCAGTGGGCTTGTGCGTGACCAGGTGGACAAAACCGTACGAGCTAGATTTTCAGTAACTTCATCCGAGCGACTAATCAATTGGATTCGAAGGCGTAGTCCAGCTGTAAATGAAAGTGTTCACGCATTGGCGCTTTCTGACATTGTTAGCCGAATGTCGATGTTAGGCATCATGAGTTCAAGTTTTTCTATCGAAGGCTCCGAAAGTTGCCAATTCGAAGAAAAAACATCAGGAAAATTTCTACCAATCGGAGCTGTCATCCGCGAACATGACTTGAAGAATGGTCGAACGTGTGGAGCCTTCAAAAAGCACCTTGCTATTTTGCTTGCAACATACCTGGATGAGTGTGATCGGAGCTCTTTTGTATCTTTTTGGAATGGTAGTGGTGTCGAATTTACAGACCTTCATTTCGGTTACAGGCGTGGAGAAGTGTTCCCTGAGTACGTTCAACATGACCCCTATTGGGGGAAGGTTTCATACCCAGAATGGACAGTTGACTCATTTACGACCTTCCACGACATATCTGCACACATAGGAACAAATGGACCGGATGACGGTCACGATTTTTCGGTTGAAAACGATCGCAAAAACATCGGCTCGATCCAAATTAGTTTTCCTGAAGGCCCTGTCCTAAGCAAAGACTATAGGGTTTGGGCAAACGCGAGCAGAACCGACTTTGTTTTAAGTGCAGCACAAACTTACAAAGACGACGGCTTATCCTACGTTTCGCTACCTGAGGGATTGGGTAGGAAGCTGTGGGAAACAAACGTTGTTCTTTCGCGTGACTATTTTTCCGGCGCGCCAAATGCCTTAATTGTTCCGGTGGCAGAAGCTCGGACTGATATTCTTGCAGCAGATTTTCATTGGGTGCAAAGCCGACGTTTCCGGATTTCTGTGTCCCTTTCGGATATGCCACTCGATTTGTTTAAGGACTTCTACAGCTCTATCTCATCCGATCTAAAAGTTCCGGATGATCCAATTGTTAAGTACGCTGGTTTGCTAGGACAGTTTTCAAGTTCACCTAGAAGAGATCGGTTGATGAAGTCATTTGGTTTTAGTCCAGGCGATCTTCCATTGGAGATCAGAGAAGTGGTCTATCCTAAATAGAATAGATAGTCGCTTTGACACCATTAGGAAGCTGAGCGTGATGGCGTAGTATCTAGCTGGACCCACCCTACTTGAGTTGCGGGGACCGCTAACGCAAGGCGATGTTTACACCCAAGGACTTTGAAACCATGGAAGAATTTTCGGGCCAGTGGACGGGCAATGTATCTGGAACACATTATGGAGAAATTCGCCTCGACCTGGACCACAGGAAAGATTGGCTCCAGGGTAGCCTATACCTCTTTCAGAGCCCTCTTGGTGATTCAAATTATTATGCTGAGGTTAGAGGGGTTCCCGTTGGTAATAAGCTAAGTGTAGAAGTTACCCCTGTGCCGCTACATCCAACTCAAGCGCGCTTTGCTAAACCAGATGAGTTCCCTTCAATCGCCACACCGAGTAAAATAAGGATTGAAATGGAGTTGAATATGGTTGGTGCCAAGGTGACTTGGATTACCGACAAGGGGCAAACTGGCAGCGTGGATCTGAAAAGAAGCAAAGCGGACCAACCCTCGAAGTTCACCGCCGATCCAAGAGTTAGCGACTGGGCAAGTTTCCAACAAGAAGTCTCAAAGGCAGCTCAAACCCCTTACCAATACATCTTCCGAGGGCAAACCTCGACCTGGAGGCTGCGATCCGCCTTTCACCGCACCCGTCGCAAAGACTTGGTAAGGTACTATGAGGAAGATTTTCAGAGAGTATGGCACGCATCAATTGGACAGTTGGGAAATACATTTGACAGAAATATCCCTGACCACAACGGCGCGTTTTTGCACCTTCTCCAGCATCACGGTTATCCAACACCAATGTTGGATTGGAGCTATTCCCCCTATATTGCGGCATACTTTGCGTATTCTTCGCTAGTGGATAAGGTAAAGACAATGCCTCAGTCTAACGGGAAAATCCGTATTTTCATGTTTGACGCTAAGCAATGGCGGTTAGACAATGTTCAAATTCTAGATCTGATACATACAATGCCGCACTTCTCGTTACTCGAACCTATGGCGATAGCAAACCCCAGGGCGCTACCGCAGCAATCAGTAGCTTCACTGACTAACATTGACGACATCGAGAGATACTTAGCTCTAATGCAAGGCGAACGTTCGAAGCGGTATCTCAAAGTGTTTGACCTTCCCCAATCTGAATATGAAAGTGTTTTGAGACAACTAAATCTTATGGGGATTTCGCCAGGTTCGCTTTTTCCCGGCATGGAAGGTCTATGCGATGAGTATCGTCAGCGACAGTTTGGCTATGATCCATGATCCACACTAGTCATCAGAACGCGATAACAACCGAAAACGAGTTGCTGCAACTATCTGTGTCCCAGTTTGCAAGAATAAGTGTCCCGCTACAGTCTGGCTACAGTTGAAAACCAACTACTAGTTGAGAAGATTCGAAGGTCTTTGCATGCACGACTTAGCAAATTTGCAATTGCAGCAATAAGTTTCGCGACACCTTGCAGAACGATGAGCTTTGCAAAACTTTGCAAGCCAATCCACACTCAATCTGCAAATAAATTGCGATAATCTGCCGCGTCCTGCCGCAGATCCCTTGCCCGAGTGGCCCGCTTCCGCCTAACTCGGATACGAGAAATGGGAGGAACACAGCATGTCGTACCAAGAGGTCTATCAAGCCTGGAAGAATGATCCCGAAGGGTTCTGGATGCAGGCCGCCGAGGCGATCAGCTGGGATCAACGGCCCAGTAAGGCCCTGTTCGACGAAGCTGCGCCCTCGTACGAATGGTTTTCAGACGCCCGAGTCAACACCTGCTACAACGCCGTCGACCGTCACGTCGAAGCAGGTCGCGGTGAACAGACTGCGATCATCTACGACAGCCCGATCACCCACACCAAACGCGAGATTTCATATGTTGAGCTGCGCAACCGCGTTGCCAGCCTGGCGGGGGCACTACGCGCCAAAGGCGTCGAAAAAGGCGACCGGGTCATCATCTACATGCCGATGATCCCCGAAGCTCTGGAGGCGATGCTGGCCTGTGCCCGGATCGGAGCTGTACATTCAGTGGTATTTGGTGGCTTTGCTGCGAATGAATTGGCGGTGCGCATTGACGACGCCAAACCCAAAGCCATAATCGCTGCCTCCTGCGGATTAGAACCCAACCGTGTGGTGCACTACAAACCGCTTCTCGATGGTGCTATAGATCTGGCCGAGCACAAGCCGGATTTCTGCGTGATATTCCAGCGAGAACAGGATGTCGCCCAATTGATCGAAGGTCGGGATGTCAACTGGCACGGGTTTCAATACGGGGTTGAGCCCGCCGATTGTGTGCCAGTCGAAGGCAATCACCCCGCCTATATCCTCTACACGTCTGGAACCACCGGGCAGCCCAAAGGCGTGATCCGCCACACGGCTGGTCAACTGGTTGCGCTGAACTGGACCATGAAGAACATCTATAACGTCGACCCCGGAGATGTGTTCTGGGCCGCATCGGATGTTGGCTGGGTCGTCGGTCACAGCTACATTTGCTATGCGCCGCTGATCGCAGGCAACACCACGATCGTGTTCGAAGGCAAACCAATAGGCACCCCTGATGCCGGTACATTTTGGCGGGTGATTTCGGAACATAAAGTCAAAAGTTTTTTCACCGCGCCCACAGCATTCCGCGCAGTCAAGCGTGAGGACCCCACTGGCGAATTCATCAAAAAATATGACCTTACTAATTTGGGTCAGGTCTATCTGGCAGGGGAACGCGCGGATCCCGCCACTATTCTCTGGGCACAGGACCACCTTGGTGTGCCAGTGGTCGACCATTGGTGGCAAACCGAAACCGGCTGGTCAATTGCCGCCAACCCGCTGGGCATCGAGGAACTGCCCACCAAGCTCGGCTCTCCTGCGGTCGCGATGCCAGGGTACCAGGTGGATATTCTGGACGACGCAGGCCATCCAGTTGCAGCGGGAGAATTGGGCGCCATCGCCATCAAGCTGCCACTGCCACCGGGCACCCTGCCCAGTCTGTGGAACGCCCCGGAAAGGTTCCAATCTAGCTATCTGGACGCTTTTCCAGGCTACTATGAAACCGGTGATGCTGGCATGAAAGACGAAGACGGCTACCTCTACATCATGGCGCGCACGGACGACGTCATCAATGTAGCTGGTCACCGGCTATCAACTGGCGGCATGGAAGAAGTGTTGGCCGGTCACCCGGATGTTGCCGAATGCGCTGTAATTGGCGTTACCGATCAGTTGAAGGGGCAAATGCCGGTAGGGCTCCTCTGCCTGAATGCCACGGCGACCCGTGATCACGCCGATGTTGTTTCAGAGGTGGTCAAACTGGTGCGTGAAAAAATTGGCCCGGTTGCCGCATTCAAGTTAGCAGTGGTAGTCGATCGTCTGCCCAAAACTCGATCAGGGAAAATCCTGCGTGGCACCATGGTCAACATCGCCGATGGAGCCACATTCAAAATGCCGGCTACCATCGAGGACCCTGCCGTTCTGGACGAGATCAAGACTGCGCTGCAAACAATTGGCTATGCCGGTGAGTAACCGCGCCTAAACCAAACATAAGCCCCCCCGCATTGGTGGGGTCGGTGAGGGAGTTGTCAAACGACGCCCTCACCCTCTTGCCCCCCCTGCAACCGACACATGCAAAAGGGGCATATTAGCTGACTGTTCACCTTTGTGACCTTGGGTTTCCCTTGCAACTCCTCTGTCGCTGTCTAACTTGCCCCACAGGAGATTAGTGACATGACAGACAACGATATTTGGCGCCTTAGTGCCAGCGAGATTGCCAACCGCACGCGTGCTGGTGACCTAAGTGTCGAGGACAGCATTACTGCCTCGATCACCCGTATGAACATTGCAAACCCAGCCCTGAATGCCGTAGTCGAAGATCTGAGCGCGGAAGCCTTGGAACGCGCACGCGCACTGGACAAGGCCCGCGCCGATGGCGCCGCGCCCGGCCCGTTGCAAGGCGTGCCAGTCACCATCAAGATTAACGTAGATCAGGCAGGTCATGCGTCCTCCAACGGGGTCACGGCGCTAAAGGATCTGATTGCCCCGGCAGATGCACCTCTGGTGGCAAACTTGCAGAACGCTGGCGCCGTTGTGATTGGGCGCACCAATACGCCCGAGTTTTCCTTCCGGGCGGACACTGACAATCCACTATTTGGACGCACTCATAACCCCTGGGGCAAACACATCTCGCCGGGTGGTTCGTCTGGTGGGGCCGGCGCCGCTGTGATGGCCGGCATCGGTGCCTTGGCGCATGGAAATGACATTGGCGGATCTTTGCGCTTTCCGGCTGCAGCCAATGGCGCGGTGACGGTTAAGCCCGGATTGGGCCGTGTCCCCGCCTACAACCCCAGTCAGTCTGCCGAACGTGGCATACTGGCACAGTCGATGTCGGTACAGGGCCTGCTGACCCGCAACGCCGCCGATCTGCATCTGTCGATGCCAACTCTGATTGCTCCAGACCCACGCGATCCATTCCATGTCCCAATGCCCTGGCATGGTGCCCCAATCGAAGGACCAATCAAAGTCGCCTTTACCAAGAACACCTTTGGCTATGATCTACATCCCGAGGTCGAAGCAGCACTGGACACCGCACGCAACGCCCTGCTTGACGCCGGGTACATCGTCGAAGAAGTCGAACCGCCAAATGTCTTTGACGCAGGTCGCACGGGCTATCGTGCCCTGATGGGTGAGGTCTGGTCGCTAATGAAGAAAGATGTTGATGCTGCGGGTTCACAAACCGTGCGTGATATCTTTGCGGTCTATTTCCAGGAGTTCCCACCGTTTTTGGAAACCGAACTGCTGCAAATGATGGCCAAACGCACCTACTATGCTCGTAAGTGGTCACTATTTCTGGAACAATATCCGTTAGTGCTGACCCCCTTCCTGCCGCAGCCGTTTTTCAAACCAGATCGCGATACAGAAGGCGCTGAAGGTGTGCATGAAGTATTGGGCTGCGCGGTCTATTCCTACGCCATCAACTATATGGGCCTGCCAGCGGGTTGCGTGCCCTCTCGATTGGCGGATTTGCCCCAGGGGCCACAACCGATCAACGTACAAATTGTTGCCCGGCGCTGGCGCGAGGATCTCGCTGTCGATGCTTGTGCTGCCATCGAATCGCGCGTTGGGCGCATGTGTGACCTGCTTTGGCAGAAAATGGAGTAAGGCGGCATCCGCTGATACCCGCCGCTTCAGACAAAGGCGTATACAAAATCAAACGCGGGCGTGGGGTTGGGGCCCCACGCCCGACGCTTGCGTACCATGCATACTCATTTAAAATACAATGGCTCCGCCTGAGGAGACCATCGCTGCTTCCAGCCAACCAGAGGTAGTATCATTTTGTGCTGCGTCTTGTGATCCGACCTCACGTTTTCGTGTGCGAAAAGATCAGGAGAACTGTTCCGAAATCAGCCGCTCTTCCAGCCCATGCCCTGGATCAAACAAAATTTTGTGACGAACCTTGGTTTCAGTGCTGATTTCAACCCAATCAATGTCAGCAATCGACTTGGAGATAGAATCCGCATCTGCGTTTACCGGCCGCTTGTCGGCCTCAAGGACGTCGAACCGCACATTCGCCCCACTTGGCAATAACGCGCCTCGCCAACGACGTGGACGAAACGCGGCGATGGGAGTCAGTGCAAGCACATCCGATCCGATCGGCACGATGGGGCCGTGCGCAGAATAATTATACGCCGTCGACCCTGCTGGGGTTGCAACCAGCGCTCCATCACAGACCAGTTCCGCCAGACGCTGCCGTCCATCAATCGAAATCTTCAACTTGGCCGCCTGTGGGCCCGCTCGTAAAAGCGAAACCTCGTTGATTGCCAAGGCTTGATGCAGTTTTCCATTTCGGTCCATCGCTCGCATGGTCAATGGGTTGATGATTTCCTGCTCAGCGGCTTGCAACCGCTTGATCAGTTCGCTTTCGTTATAGGTATTCATCAAAAAGCCAATTGTACCACGGTTCATACCGTAGACCGGTGCAGGTACATCTACGGTGGCATGTAGCGTGTGGAGCATAAAACCATCACCGCCTAAAGCCACGATCACCTCGGCTGTATTGGGCTCAACATTACCATATCGTTTCGTCAAAACGTCGAATGCACTTTGTGCCGATGACGTTTGACTTGCCAAAAAGGCGATTCTCATACTCATGAAATCAGTTTCCGGTGTTGCCCAATTGGTTCCGAAACAACCACACCTTTCCCCAGATGGCCAGTCTTGCCGCTCTGTCGCAGGGATTCGTCGCTTTACAGGCTTTTCGCACGGGGAAGTTTCCTATAGGAAATCGCCAATCCCAGTCCAACTTTACGGAGCCACCATGAGCAACTCCCCCCGTGACCCCGGCTTTTTCACCCAGTCCCTGTCAGAACGTGATCCCGAGCTGTATGGCTCGATCACCAACGAGCTGACACGTCAGCGCGACGAAATCGAACTGATCGCCAGCGAGAATATCGTTTCTGCTGCCGTGATGGAAGCTCAGGGCACTGTGCTGACCAACAAATACGCTGAAGGCTACCCCGGACGCCGCTACTACGGCGGCTGCCAACATGTTGATGTTGCTGAAAACCTGGCCATCGACCGTGCCAAACAGTTGTTTGGCTGCGACTTTGCCAACGTACAACCAAACTCGGGCAGCCAGGCCAACCAGGGTGTGTTTCAGGCCCTGATCAAACCCGGCGACACCATTCTGGGCATGGATCTGGCATCAGGTGGGCACCTGACCCACGGTGCGCGGCCCAACCAGTCGGGCAAGTGGTTCAACGCTGTGTCTTATGGTGTAAAGCGCGACGACAACCTGATCGACTATGATCAGGTCGAAGCTCAGGCTAAAGAACACCAGCCTAAAATGATCATCGCGGGTGGCTCGGCCATTCCACGCCAAATCGACTTTGCCCGCTTCCGCGAAATCGCGGATATGGTTGGCGCCTATCTGCTGGTCGATATGGCGCATATCGCCGGTCTGGTTGCCGCAGGAGAGCACCCCTCGCCGTTTCCACACGCCCATGTTGCCACCACCACCACTCACAAAACTCTGCGCGGTCCACGTGGCGGCATGATCCTGACCAACGATGCGGACATCGCCAAGAAACTGAATTCAGCCATCTTCCCGGGTATCCAGGGTGGTCCGCTGATGCATGTGATTGCAGCCAAGGCCGTCGCCTTTGGCGAAGCTCTGCGCCCCGAGTTCAAAGATTACCAAAAACAGGTGCGTGCAAACGCGGTTGCACTAGCGGATCAGCTGATCAAAGGCGGGCTGGACATTGTCACTGGTGGCACGGACACCCACGTGATGCTGGTGGATCTGCGCCCCAAATCGGTCACCGGCAATATCGCTGACAAGGCGCTGGGTCGCTCCCATATCACCACCAACAAGAACGGTATCCCATTTGACCCGGAAAAGCCTATGGTCACATCGGGCCTGCGTCTGGGCACCCCAGCAGGGACCACCCGTGGCTTTGGCGAAGTTGAATTCCGCCAGATCGCTGATCTGATCGTCGAAGTCGTCGACGGTCTGGCTGCCAACGGCGAAGAAGGCAATGCCGAGGTCGAAGCTGGCGTTCGCGCCAAAGTCGCTGACCTGTGCGCCAAATTCCCGCTGTATCCAAACCTGTAAACTCTGGGAATTCAACACTTTGAAGCCGTCGTGGCCTGTGGCTGCGGCGGTTTTCTCAACTCTACTGGACCACGTCGCCACCCAATGATTAGATGCGGTTATGGAGAAAAAAGAATTACGAGCACGCAGCAAATTTCTGAGCTACCTTTTGCGTCACAAGCCAGAAACCCTGCAACTGACGATGGATCCCCAGGGCTGGGTCACCATTGATGAGATCATTGATAAGTCAGAGCATCCGATAACCCGGAGCCAAATTGAAGAGATTGTCGTCTCTAATTCCAAGCAACGGTTTGCAATTTCTGCCGACGGCAAAAAAATCCGTGCAAATCAGGGGCATTCAATTCCAATTGATTTGGGATTGCCCGAGTGCCGCCCTCCTGAGATGCTATTTCATGGTACCGCGGCCAGCAATATCGAAGCAATCCGCACCGAGGGATTGACCCGTCAGAACCGTCACCACGTGCACCTGTCGTCAGATGCCCAGACAGCGCGACAGGTTGGTATGCGGCACGGCAAACCTGTCGTCCTTGTTGTCGAGGCAGGTCAGATGCACGCAAGTGGCCATGTTTTTCTTTTGTCCGAAAACGGTGTCTGGCTTTGCGATCAAGTCCCCCCACTTTTTTTGCGCCCATGAGCGATTCACCAAACCGCACCCGCCAACTCGAGCGCCAGCTAGGCGACTGGACCCGCTCCAAGTTGCCATATCTGTTGAGCGAGCTTGTCATGTTTACCCTGAAACAAGGCTGGGCAGCACTGTTTGGGACTCTTCTATTGGGTGGCATGATTCTGAGCAGCCAAATCTGGCAGCCCGACTGGCCGCTCGCCCGCTATGACGCATTGCTAATTTATGCCATTTCCCTACAGGCGCTGTTTCTGGCCACCGGCATGGAAAGCTGGCGTGAAGCCCGTGTCATCTTACTGTTCCACATCACCGGCACCGCGATGGAGATCTTCAAGGTCTATGCGGGCAGTTGGGGGTATCCGGGCGGCGGCGTGATGAAACTCTGGGGTGTGCCGCTGTTTTCCGGATTCATGTATGCATCCGTCGGGTCCTATATGGCGCGCGTAATCCGATTGTTTGACATGCGGTTTGCCCCCTACCCGCCGTTCTGGACAACGGTTGTGTTAGCCGCCGCAATCTATGGGAACTTCTTTGCCCACCATTTCCTTCCCGACATCCGGCTGGCCCTATTTGCAGCGACCCTTTTGCTATTTGCCCGCACCCGGATCTGGTTTCGCATCGCAGAAACCCACTATTGGATGCCCCTGCCGCTGGCCGCCTTTTTCTCCAGCTTTTTTCTCTGGCTTGCAGAAAATATTGGAACCAGCACCAAAACATGGATCTATAGCGGTCAGGACAGTCACCAAATGGTCAGCTTGGCCAAGATGGGGTCCTGGTACCTTCTGCTCTTTGTCAGTTTTGTCACTGTCACTGTAGTGATACGGGATACGCTGTCCCGTAAGCCTTTGTGCTATAAGGCAACCTAAAGCCTGCGACGGTCCAGTAAGGCCTAAAACTTATGTTCGGCAGAAAACACCCGGAGAACTCCGGGCGTTTCTGACTTATCACTCGATCAGATAGAAGTCTTGGGATCACTCAACGCCTCTTCCAGAAGCTTTTCATTGCGAGCCTCTTCTATGCGGCTAATCCGGTCCGCACTGGAGCGGTGATCAAAGCGATATTTTACAACGTTGATCAGGCTGAGGGTCAGCAATATGATCCCCATCGCCCAATAGCCTTTGGTGGCCAATGGCACATCTGTGGACAGCCAGAGAGAGAGGCCAAGAAGACCGTAAGCTATCGCTACACCTGCAGTGTTCAACATGATGATAAGGCTGTTGTCGTTTTTCTCGGTATACATGGGGTCTCTCCGTAATTCAGGTTCGTAAGTTGAAAAATTATTTAGCGGTTTTCAGCCTGTTCAGCACATCACTTGCACTGCTGCGGTTGCGCGCGCCAAAGCCGGCATCGGCCAGTTCCTCGCTGATATTCGCATGACCCAGCTCACCGTCGATCTCTCGCAGGATCTCACCCTGCTCAAATGGGTCATCCTGCTCCAGTACCCGCGAAATCAAGGCTTCGGCTTCTTCCATCGGACTGTCGCCTCCCAGATGTTTATTGAGACGGCGTTGCATAGTCTGCTCGCGCTTGGTCGCACGGGCTGTCATAGCGCCTTGTTTCAGGTCAATGATGCGGCGACTGGCTGTGGCAACTGATTGGCGCAGCTGAAGGATCCGGCGATCCAAGCGATCCAGCGTTTGACGTCGCAGGGTCAATTCATTTTCCATTTCAGCCACTGCCTGGGCTGCAGTCTGCGCCAGATCTTCACGGTCGCCATCCAGCGCCTGTTTGGCGCGGCTCAGCAAATCCTTGATACGCGCTTCAAGTGTTTCAATTTGACGGTTCTCAGCACGTTGGCGCTGGATCAGGCTGGCAAGCGTCAGCTTAGCTGCCTTCAGACTGCCTTCAGATTCACGGATTTTCTGATCAATCAATTCAACCGAATAAGTGTCACGCAATTGCTCTTCTGCACGGGCATTCGCGCCGGTGATCAGAGTTCTTAAAGTTCCAAACATGTTGCTCTCCAGCTTTCTGAACATCGTTCATGAAAATGGTATAGGCAATATCAGAACAGCGTTCAAGAAAAAAATGAACGACGTTCAGAAAAACTTAACCGCCAATTTGCGACAAGATCTGCGCGATCATCTGCTTGATTTTGTCCAGTGGTACAGCCGAGATCCGCTGTTCCAATCCAAGCAGTACAATTCCATGCACAGCCGAAAACAAGGCCCGCACCATCAGGTCCAGCTCCTCAGGCGTATCATTTGGAAACAGCTCGGCCACCGGACGGGCAATATTGGCAAAGAGGTCTCGTAGCGCCTGAACGTACCATTCCGGCACGCGGTCGCCTGCTTGCATTTTCAGATCAAACAGAGCCCGCCACAGGTTGGTGTTCTCTGCAGCAAAGGCAAGATAGGCGTTGCTCATCAAAATCAGCCGTTGCGTTGCAACTTCGGCTTCCGCGCCTTGAACTGATGCGGCAACCTGCTGCCCCAGTTTCTGAAACGTTCGACCATTTACGGCCATAATCAGCGCATTCAGATCATCATAGGCCGTATATATCGCCCCTACCGCACAGCCAACGTCGCCAGCCAGATCACGGGCTCTTAAGGCCACCGCCCCGTCACGGTCTATTCGGCTTTCGGCTGCTACCACTAATTTTTCGCGCAGATCTGCCCTACGTTGCTCAGCTTTGCTTGCCATAGTACCTCTATTTCCTGAACTGCGTTCAGAAATCAAATAGCACTAACCTCGGCCGTGTTGCAATCAGATCAAGCCACGCCACCGCAACACCACAATGAACAGTGCAAAAACAACCAACAGCGAAAACGCCATACTGCCCAGAACATCCAGCACCCGGCCTTTGCGACGGTCGGCCAGATCAATCGATTTCAGATGGGTTGTCACCTCTCGCGCGGCTTTACGCAGGGCGGGTTCATCCAATGTCAGCCGCAGCTTGGGGTGATCCATCAGCGGGATCGCCTGGGCCAATACCATTCCTTGATTAAAGATCCGCCGTGGCAGTCGTCGACGCGCCTTTTTTAGCGCCGCAACCAGATCCCCAGAAGCATGTTCGCGAGATTTGAGCAATTCCTGCACCTCGGCAATCTGTTCTGCAATGCTCTGGGCCATGGTGGCTCTCTCCCTGTCTGGCTTTTCGCGCCACATTACCTGCTGAAACTGAGGTGCTCAATGGGGCTGGCAGCTTTGTCCGCACGGCGTTATCACGGTGGCATGTTGAACACGATCACTCATGGCACTGCCACCGACAAACCACCCCTGCTGATTGCCCATGGCCTATATGGTTCAGCGCGCAATTGGGGGGTTATCGCCAAACGCCTCTCAGACGAACGTCTGGTCGTCGCGGTAGACATGCGCAACCATGGCCACAGTGATTGGACGCAAACCCACAGCTACCCAGAGCTGGCCGAGGATTTGGCTGAAGTCATTGCCGCACATGGTGGAACCATGGATGTTATTGGCCATTCGATGGGCGGCAAGGCGTCAATGATGTTGGCACTCAACCATGCCAGTTGCGTAAACCGCCTGCTGGTCGCTGATATCGCACCCGTGGCCTACACACACAGCCAGATCCAGTTCATCGAAGCCATGCGCAGTATTGACCTTGCCACGCTAGAACGGCGATCACAGGCCGAGGCACAACTGGCCGAGGCTGGTGTAGACCCAGCTTTGCAGAGCTTTTTCACCCAGTCCCTGGACCTTCCAAACCGTCGGTGGCGTCTAAACCTGGATACATTGGCCGATCAAATGCCCAATGTGATGTCGTTTCCACAGACTGATGCGGTCTGGGATGGGACAGTTTTGTTTTTATCCGGAGCCACATCTGACTATGTGAGGCCCGAACACCGAGGCGAGATCCGCGCCCGTTTTCCACAAGCGCGGTTTGCCAAGATCCCTGACGCAGGTCATTGGCTACATGCCGAAAAGCCGCGCGAGTTCGAAGCCACCGCGCGGGCCTTTCTAAACGCTTAGGTCTGAATAATCTGCCGCGCAACCAGCCACGACACCGGCACAGCAATCAGGGCCCCAATTGCTGCGGCACCAAAAATCGCCGGGACCGAAATCAAACCGGCCACCAGAACAGTAATCACGCCGACCCCAGCCAAACTGGTGGCGATCAGCGAATAAAGAATAGAGGCAAGGCGCAACATGGGGCTCTCCTGTATTGTGAGCAACTCATTTGCCCGCAGCCTAGCTCTTCTTAGGCGCGGCGCCTTGATCTCGATCACCTTTGTAGATCTGGGATGATCTAACTTTGCAGCAACAAACTTCGATGTCTGAATTCTTAATATGCATTTATTTGCCGCGGTTCACTTCGCTCTAACGCAACCTGCTGCCAATCACCGTCTTCGTCTAAAGACCAACGCGATAACACCTCCAGCAGGTTGGCTTTTCGGATGGGCTTGCTCAGGTAATCATCCATTCCGCATTCTAAATATATTTCCTTGTCCCCAACCATGGCATTTGCGGTCAGTGCAACAATTGGGCAAGTTCGCAATCCAATTTCCTTTTCATAGGCGCGGATCTCATTTGTCGCCTCTATGCCGGTCAATTTGGGCATCGATATATCCATCAAAACGAGCTCGGGATGATGGGTCACAAACTGGTGCACTGCATCACAGCCGTCCTGCGCAAACAGGATTTCGGCATCTACTACTTTCAACATTTTCTGAAGCACTAACCTGTTGGTCCGGTTGTCATCTGCTACCAGTATTTTCTTCGGCACAGACTTAATTTCAACATCAGCCTCAGGCTCAGCCAAATTATAGTCGGTCAGAGTACCTGCCTCTTGATCTGCATTCTGAGACAGGAGTTCCACATTTTCCGCAGTTTTCAAACTGCATCTAAACGTGAAAGATGACCCCTTGTTGACTTGGGACTGCACTGAAATTTCGCCACCCATCAAACGGGACAGATCAGACGCAATAGCCAGGCCCAGCCCGGTACCACCAAAGTTTCGGTTCTTGCTCCCGTTTACCTGGGCGAACCTGTCGAAGATATGCCTGAGCTTGTCATCCGGTATACCAATACCGGTGTCATGCACCGCGATCTCCAATGCAGCGTCCCCTTGTGTCGACGTCCCGGAAACCTGAACTGTCACACTCCCGCTTGAAGTGAATTTCTCTGCGTTTCCAACAAGATTTGTAATGATTTGCCGGATACGCCCTTCATCTCCAATCAACAGCTTTGGCAGGTCTGGATCATAGTCCATCACCAGGTCGACGTTTTTGGTCGCCCCGCGCTGTGACAACAGATTTAGAATGCTCTGCACCAGCTGCTGAAGATCAAATACACCTTCATCCAACTCAACTTTTCCGGCTTCCAGTTTCGAAAAATCCAAAATGTCGTTGATGATCACCAACAGGGACTGACCGGAATCCGCAATGGTTTGAACAAACAATTCCTGCTCCTCATCCAGATCAGTTTCCAACAACAACGAACTCATCCCCAGGACGCCATTCATAGGGGTGCGAATTTCATGGCTCATAATTGCTAGAAACTCAGACTTGGCCACATTACCAGCTTCGGCTGCAATCGAGCGTTCCACAACTGCCGCCTCAAGTGCCTTTTCACGGATCATCGACTCCCGGAAAACGCATAGGGCCCGTATCATCTCTCCAACTTCGTCGCGGCGCTCATGTCCTGTGATCGGGTGCTCCACATCGCCCTTTGCAAGGCGCCTCATAGAACTGGTAACGGACTTGATTGATTTCCCGATGTAAGAGCCGATGATCCCGGCCAAAGCGGCACCCAGCGCAACGGCTGCAATCACTGAAATCAACAGGACGACCTTGGTTTTGTGAAATGTCAGCTCATTCTGAGAGCTGCGCAGGTCCAGCAGCCTCGCTTCCTCAGTTGTAAAGGCTGACATGATTTCTCGAAATTGGTCAAAGAACATTTTCCCACGGGCCTCGCCCACAAGATTAGCCATGTCATCCATCGTCTTTGCGATACCTATTTGCTGGCGTAGCTCCATGGCAGGCTCAACGATTTCAGTGCGCCACTTTGCATTAAGCCTCTCAATTTCCTTTACGCGAATGACATGAGTACGATTGCTGCTGACAGCCACAGCCAGCTCGTTGACAAACTGGTCAAAAGATTCCTGCCCGGTTTGATACGGCTCAAGAAATTGAACATCACCGGCAAGCAGATAGCCGCGCATCCCGGTCTCCATGTCAACTGCCGCAGCTAGGGTACCGCGTGCCAACTCGATCACATGATGTGACTGATCTTGTAGCTGTATAATTGTGTCGGTCAAAGGGACGTTAGATGTGGTCTCTGCCTGGGATTGGGAAATCGCCGCCACGCGTTCCTGAAGAAGCGCCTCTTCAGCGTCAACAAACGCCTTGATCTGGAGCCGGAAGGTATCAAAGTAGAGTTTTCCTTCGCCCTCTCTGACCAGCTGCGCCATCGTGTTCATTGTTGCCGCGGTATCAATTTCACGCCGCAGCAGAATTTGCGGCTCCGCAACCTCTATTTGCCACTGTCTCAGAACCTGCTCAGCCTCAAGCAAATATTCCAACTGGCCCGGATCATCCCTAAGCTGCTCTTTTAGCAGGGAGAAATTTTCATAGAATGCGCCTGAACCGGCTCGATACGGGTCTAAAAAGGAATCACTGCCCGCTAACAGGTAACCGCGCATACCGGTTTCCATATCCACCGCCGCAGCAACAAGCGTTTCGGCCTCAGCTATAACAACCTGAGTTTCCTCTACCCACTTTGCTGTCTCGGACATGCGGGCAAGGTTCACGCTGGCGATAATGCCTATCGCGATAGTAAGAACCAAAGGTACAGCAGCCACCAACACAACTTTGGTCTTGGCGTTCAAGTTCGAGAGCGAGAGACGCTTGAACAGCCCCGCTGGGCGTTTTCCATCCGGCATTGATGCAAGTCCCTTTTCTACCCTGACGAAAAGACAGTGCACCCCGAACATTAACTTTTCCGTTTAGAGCGGCAAAGGCCCGGCTCTCGGTACCTCCGAGCTTGACTGTAAATTTATTTATGTATTTCAAATGGATAAATCCAATACAGAGTGAGATCACTCAATTGGCACGCCCAGAATCCGCAATTTATTTATCGGAGTTTTTACCTTTTCTCCAAACGCGTCATCAGTTTCTCACACCATGTGTCAGTTCGAACTCAACATTTTAACGTTGGCTTTATCGCGGTTTCTCAGGGAGCTGCCGTTAGTCCAACAGGGCACCTGGCCACACTGCGCTGGAAAACGCCCTAATCACCGGCTCTGGTGGGGCTTTGTGCAAGCATCTCAACAAATCAAATCGGGAAAACAACAAGAAACGCCGCAAATCATTGATTTCATTCAGAAAAGAAACAAGAGATATTTTCTTGGTACGGGCGACGGGACTCGAACCCGTAAGCTACTGAAAGCGAGGGATTTTAAGTCCCTTGTGTCTACCAATTCCACCACGCCCGCACGTGATTTGGCTCGCAAATCACTTGCTTAGGTCTACCGGGGCCTGATGGCAGGGACAATCCATTTTGTTGCCTTTTCCGCGGGAAATTTCGCTATAAATCGATATCCTTGGTAACATTTGGTGCCAAAGGCCCACCCGGAGCTGCAAGGCCACGTTCTGGCAGCCATGGATTTAGCGCCAATGCTGCTTGCAGCGCAGCGCGGGCCTCATCAGTGCGTGACAGGCCCAGCAGCGACAAGGCACGGCCACTCATCGCGGCCACATGTTGTGGAGACAATTCTAGTGTTAGGTTTAGGTCTACCAGCGCTGCAGCAAAATCCTGACGTAGAAAATGCACAAAGGCACGTTGATTATACCCTTCGGCATAAAGTGGGCAATACGCCGTCAATCTGTCAAAATCCTCCAACGCGCCCGTTAAGTCATACCCAGACCTGCGCGACATGCCACGGTCAAGCACCGCCTGCGCCTGCTCATTGGGCGCCTGAGCCCAGAGTTCCCACATCTGGTTGGATATCAGTCGGGCCGCCCTTTCGGTCTCGGCCGCTTGGATCTGTTGGAACAGCATCTCAAATGAAGCAGAGTGATCCGGGGCCTGCGGACAGTCCTGCGCGCTCACCAGTTGAGCTGGCAGAAAAACGGCAGCGCAAATCGATATTAGACGGGGGCCAAAAGCCAGAGAGGAAAAACCAGACATGGTTTAATGCTGTGCTCAAATGGGTAACTTTCAAGTCAACTTACCGCGCGGTCACGTTGCCACCGGTTCAGCCCCCCTATTCTGGTGCCAACGCCCCGTCATCTTTCACTGCCTGCATCGCCACATATGTCGAAGTCGACGCAACATTCGGCAGGGTTGATATTTTTTCCGCCAAAACCATCCGATACTCGGTCATAGACCGGGTGCGGATCTTGAGAAGATAATCAAAATTCGACGCAATCATATGGGCTTGTTCAATCTCGGGCACCCGCGCCACCGCAGCGTTAAAGGTGGTCAGCGCATTTTCTCGGGTATCGTTCAGACGCACCTCAACGAAGGCAACATGATCAAGGCCTAACCGCACCGGATCCACCAACGCGCGATAACCAGTGATGACCCCTTCAGACTCCAGCCGCTTCAGCCGTGTTTGCGTCGGCGATTTTGATAGTCCGATACGACGCGCCAAATCAGCAATGGAAATCCGCCCCTCGCCGCCCAGAACATTCAGAATCGCCTGATCAAAGCGATCAAGTTGTGAAAAATCCATTTGCATCGCTAAGGCCTCGATTTTCGATACGATCACCCTACAATCACAGATATTCAGGCGAATGTCCCGAAGATTTCCCAGTATTGGTTATATAACACTTATCTTATTCGGAGTTCCCCCGATGTCACACCCGACCGCCCTGCGCCACACCATTGATACAATGACCTACGCAAATCAGGACGATCTTCGTGATCAACTGGTCGCTACAGCAGCGCTGAGCGAAGAGGACCGCGCCCGCATTTGCGCCAATGCCGCAGCGCTGGTCCGTGACATCCGCGGCCATTCGGCACCGGGTTTGATGGAAGTTTTCTTAGCTGAATATGGATTATCCACCGACGAAGGCGTGGCCCTGATGTGTCTGGCCGAGGCCCTACTGCGGGTGCCGGACGCAGAAACCATCGATGCATTGATCGAAGACAAGATTGCACCGTCGAACTGGGGGAAGCATCTGGGCAAATCCTCTTCTTCACTGGTCAATGCCTCAACCTGGGCGTTGATGCTGACTGGCAAGGTACTAGACGACGAACGCAGTCCCGTGGGAGCATTACGCGGCGCTATCAAACGTATGGGTGAACCTGTCATCCGCACTGCCGTAAGCCGTGCCATGAAAGAAATGGGTCGTCAGTTTGTGCTGGGCGAAAGCATCCAGTCCGCGATGAAACGCGCATCCGGCATGGAGGCTAAGGGCTACACCTATTCCTACGACATGCTGGGCGAAGCTGCCCGTACAGAGGCAGACGCCGCCCGCTATCATCTCAGCTACTCGCGCGCCATTTCTGCAATTGCCGATGGCTGCACCAATACCGATATCCGGGAAAACCCCGGCATTTCGGTCAAGCTTTCTGCCCTGCACCCCCGGTATGAACTGGCGCAAGAGGTCAGCGTAATGCAGCAGCTAGTTCCGCGTCTCAGCGCTCTGGCATTGTTGGCCAAGGCCGCCGGCATGGGGCTGAACGTCGATGCCGAAGAAGCCGATCGCCTGTCCCTGTCGCTCGAAGTTATCGAAGCTGTGATGGATGATCCGGCACTAGCGGGATGGGATGGGTTTGGCGTTGTTGTGCAGGCCTATGGCCCCCGCGCTGGGTTGGCCATTGATGCACTGTATGACATGGCAACGCGCCACGACCGGCGCATCATGGTACGTCTGGTCAAAGGCGCCTATTGGGACACCGAAATCAAGCGGGCTCAGGAATTGGGCATCGATGGCTTCCCGGTGTTCACCTCCAAGCCGCTAACCGATGTGTCTTACATCGCCAATGCACGCAAGTTGCTCGGCATGACTGATCGCATCTATCCCCAGTTTGCCACCCACAACGCCCACACAGTCAACGCCATCCTGCACATGGCGCAACCCGACCAACCATATGAGTTTCAGCGCTTACATGGCATGGGCGAAACGCTGCACCAGATGGTACTGGAACAGAATCACACAAAATGCCGGATCTATGCACCAGTTGGCGCACACCACGACTTGCTGGCCTATTTGGTGCGGCGCCTGCTGGAGAATGGCGCCAACTCCTCCTTTGTAAACCAGATTGTAGATGAAGATGTCCCACCTGAAGTGGTTGCTGCAGATCCATTTGATATGATCGCAGACGTCACCCGCACCATTGCCACCGGCCCAGAACTGTTTGCCCCCGACCGCGTCAACTCCGCTGGCTTTGATCTGACCCATGCCCCGACGGTGCGACAAATCGATGAGGCCCGCACGCCCTGGCTGACCCACAACTGGAGCGCCGCGCCCCTGCTGGCCGAAGATGTCGCAACAGATGCAACCGTGGATGTCATCAACCCGGCGGATCTATCGGTGATTGGCCAAGTGAGTGAAGCCAGCAAAGACGACATCGACCTAGCTCTTGCCAAAGCCTCCGTTTGGGAGGCACCAGCTAGCACCCGTGCCGAAGTGCTAAACCGGGCCGCGGATCTGTACGAAGAAAACTACGGCGAACTGTTTGCCTTACTGACTCGCGAAGCCGGTAAAACACAACTCGATTGTGTATCCGAGCTGCGCGAAGCAGTGGATTTCCTGCGTTACTACGCGTCTCGTATTCCCCAAGCAGAGGCAGCCGGTGTGTTCACCTGCATTGCACCCTGGAACTTCCCACTCGCGATCTTTTCTGGTCAGATCGCAGCCGCGTTGGCGACAGGCAATGCTGTTCTGGCTAAACCAGCAGAGCAAACACCCCTGATAGCCTATCGCGCCGTGTCTTTGCTGCATGAGGCCGGCGTACCCCGCACCGCCCTGCAACTCTTACCCGGCGGCGGCGCTGTTGGGGCAGCCCTGACCTCTGATCCCCGGATCAAAGGCGTAGCCTTTACTGGCTCAACCGCCACCGCGCTAAAAATCCGTGCCTCTATGGCCGACAATCTGCGCCCCGGCACGCCGCTGATCGCAGAAACCGGCGGGCTGAACGCAATGATTGTTGACAGCACTGCCTTGCCAGAACAGGCCGTTCAATCCATCGTTGAAAGCGCCTTTCAGTCGGCAGGCCAGCGGTGCTCCGCCCTACGTTGCCTGTACCTGCAGGAAGATGTCGCTGATGGTGTGTTGACCATGCTGACCGGCGCAATGGAGGCCCTGCAGCTTGGAAACCCCTGGCAATTGAGCACAGACAGCGGCCCGGTGATCGACCAGACTGCCCGAGACGGTATTCAGGCCCATATTGAAACCGCCCGCGCCGAAGGCCGTTTACTGAAACAAACCCTGCCCCCTCAAGAGGGCACCTTTGTCGGCTCTGCGCTGATCGAAATTCCAGGCATTTCTACGCTCAAGAAAGAGATCTTTGGCCCGGTCCTGCATGTGGTTCGGTTCAAAGCCAGTGATCTGGACCAGGTCATCGATGACATCAATGCCACCGGCTATGGTCTAACTTTTGGTCTGCACAGCCGTATCGACGACCGGGTGCAACACATCACCGACCGCATCGAGGCGGGCAATATCTACGTCAACCGCAACCAGATTGGTGCTGTGGTTGGTAGTCAACCATTTGGTGGCGAGGGTCTCTCGGGAACTGGCCCCAAGGCTGGTGGCCCCAACTATCTGGCGCGGTTCTGCGCCCCCGACCACCAACACAGTGGCGCCCAATGGCAGTCCAGCCAGAGTGACCTGCCCAACCCAACTGGCACTCCGGCCAGCCCCAGCAGCAGCAGCCTTCCCGGCCCGACTGGCGAGAGCAACCGTCTCACACTTTCAGCCCGCCCTCCTTTGCTCTGCCTTGGCCCCGGCCCTGATACGGTCTTGGCCCAGACCAGTGAAGTCACGGGGCTTGGTGGAACGGTTATTCAGACCAGTGGCCAGATCGACCCGCAACGGCTGATCCAAATTGAGGGTATTTCTGGTGTATTATGGTGGGGAGATGAGGAAACCGGCCGCGCCATCGAACAAGCATTGGCAAAACGCTCCGGTCCGATCCTGCCGCTCATTTTTGGCATTCCTGATCGCGCCCGAGTGTTGGGCGAGCGCCATATCTGCGTTGACACAACCGCCGCTGGCGGCAACGCAGCCCTGTTGGGTGGCGCAAGCTAGCACCATAACCCCTTGACGCTGGGCTATTTTCGGCCCAGCGTCAGATCATGTTTCCTTTACGTGATCACAATCCTTCCGGCCGTACACCCTATGTCGTCTATACGCTGATGGCGTTGAACATTCTGGCCTATGCCTTCTACACCATCAGCTTCGATACCGAGAGAGAGTTGGCGCAGTTCTATGATGCCTACGCCCTGATCCCTGCAGAGATCGATATCTCACGTAGGTTGTCGCCACTGGTAAGCTCTATGTTCCTGCATGGCGGGTTTATGCACCTGGCCGGCAACATGTTGTTTTTATGGATTTTCGGCGACAACATGGAAGACGAGATGGGCCATCTGCCGTTTCTGGCCTTCTACATTGCCTGTGGCATTGGTGCAGGCCTCATCCACGTGGCCTCGGCCCCCTGGTCCCATGTACCGACGATTGGTGCCTCTGGCGCGGTAGCTGGCGTAATGGGGGGGTATCTTTTGCTGTTCCCTCGCGCTCGCATCGATATATTGCTCATCCTCATTATCTACTTCCGCATCTTTGCAATCCCAGCCTATCTGATGCTGGGCGTCTGGCTCGCAATGCAATTCATTGGATCGCTCAATTCCGACCCCAGCCAGGGCGGCGTGGCCTATTGGGCCCATACCGGTGGGTTCGCTGTTGGGCTGTTGTTGACGGTGCCTTTATGGGTCAAACGCGGTGCCCGCGCATTTTGGGGCAAAACCCATGGCCAGCCACCACATCCTCAAGCCAAATACAAATACAGTGCCAGTCGCATCCCTCGACTGCCCCGCAAAAAGCCGGGGCGCTCGCCCTGGGGCAGTGATCGTTGAAATCACCGGTCCACCTTCATCTAGCCCAAAATATCCCCGCCGGAGGCTCCCCCAATGGCGCCGATCGCCACCTTAGCGGGTAGCACAGCTCCAAACAAAAACACGCGCCTGATGTCTCAGACGCGTGCAAAAAATTCAGACCTTGGTGACGGGCTTTAGCCTCGGATCACTTTTGCAAAAGTCTCAAAGATCGGTTCGTTGGCACAAATGACTTCGCCGCTATCAACAATGTTATCGCCCGGGGTCAGGGGTTCCACCAAACCACCGGCCTCCTGCACCAGAATGATACCTGCAGCCAGATCCCAGGAATGCAGACGACGCTCCCAGAACCCATCATAACGGCCGGTGGCCACATAGGCCATATCCAGCGCTGCCGAGCCCCACCGGCGCACGCCAGCGCAGGCAGGCAGCAACCGCGCCAGATCCTGCAACGTTTCAGGTAGATCCGAGCGCCCAGCAAAGGGCAACCCGGTTGCAAAAATGCTTTCAATCATCCGGTTGCGGCCGGAAGTCCGGATCCGGCTCTCATTCATCCAGGCGCCATTGCCTTTTTCGGCAAAATACATTTCGTCTTTGGCCGCATCATAGATCACCCCGGCAACAATCTTACCCTTGTGCTCAAGTGCGATCGAAATGGCCCAGTGCGGCAGACCATGCAGAAAGTTGGTGGTGCCATCCAGCGGATCAACGATCCAACGACGGGTTGGGTCTTCGCCAGCAATCTCACCGCCTTCTTCCGCAATCCAGCCGTAAGTTGGACGCGCGCCCAGCAGCTCTTCTTTCAGAATTTTCTCAGCCGTGATATCCGCCTTTGAGACAAAATCTCCGGCGCCTTTCACCGATACCTGCAGGTTTTCCACTTCGCGGAAATCCTTGACCAGAGATTTACCGGCCTTGCGGGCGGCTTTGAGCATAATGTTAAGATTAGCGCTGCCGATCATGTCGGGCTCCTGTCTGGTCACAGAGATGTTGGTCAAAGGCTGCCTATACGCCGCCTTTGTTCCCTTGCCAATAGGCAATACCATAGACATTTTCCGTAACGTTATGCAAATGCCGCGCTTGCCAGCGTCCCAGCGAAACAACACAGTTTAACAAATATCAGAACACCCACGGAGAACCCATGTCACAACAGATGCAACGCATAGCTCTGGCCAGCCGCCCTACTGGCGCCCCAGTGGCTGAAAATTTCAGCTTTGAATCCGTCGCAATACCGATTGCAAAGGACGGCGAAGTGCTGGTGAAACTGCACTATATGTCCTTAGACCCCTATATGCGTGGCCGTATGGATGATGCAAAATCTTATGCCGCACCTGTGGCCATTGGCGGCACCATGGAGGCTGGAGCGGTGGGTGAGGTCATCAGTTCAAACAGCCCGGATTTTCAGCCCGGTGATTTTGCGTTTGGCATGTTTGGCTGGGCCAGTCATGGTTGCCTGCCCGCCAATCAACTGCAAAAACTGGACCCAAATCATGGCCCTATAACCACCGCGCTCGGCGTTCTCGGCATGCCGGGTTTTACTGGGTGGCATGGCTTGAACACCTACGGAAAGCCCAAAGCAGGAGAAACTCTGGTTGTCGCAGCTGCCACCGGCCCAGTTGGGTCAATGGTCGGTCAGCTGGCGAAACAGGCCGGACTACGCACCGTTGGCATTGCTGGTGGTGCTGAAAAATGTGCCCTGGCAACTGAGAAGTTTGGGTTTGACATCTGCCTGGATCACCGGGCTTACGCGGATGCCAATTCGCTGCGCAAAGATCTTGCTGTGGCCTGCCCCGACGGCATCGACATCTACTTTGAAAACGTGGCTGGCAAGGTTCTAGAAGCCGTCATTCCCCTGATGAATCCTCATGGCCGAATTCCGGTTTGTGGCATGATCAGCTGGTACGGCGGCGCACAAGGCGCTGACGCGACTCTGACGGCCCCGATGATCTGGCGCAACATTCTGGTGAAGTTCCTGTCGGTGAATGGATTTATTATCATGAATCATTTCGACCAATATCCTGAGTTCCTGAAACAGGTCGGCCCCATGGTTGCCAAAGGCGAGGTTCAGTACATTGAAGACATCGCTGAGGGTCTGGAAAACGCCCCTGCTGCCTTTATGGCAATGCTAAAGGGCGGCAACATGGGCAAACAGATCGTCAAACTGATATAACCCCTAAGGTGCGTGCAAGCACGCACCTTACACTTACCTTGGTCGGACGCAGTATAGGTAGGGTGTGTGCTTGCACGCACCACCAGTTCACTGCAATTGCAGCTTCCGCGCCTCGACCTTAGCCAGCCGGATCAGCTCTTGCATGTAGGGTTTATCCCGATCCTCGCTACGGATCGCTGCATAGAGGCTGCGTGTGATCCCGTTTTTGGTCAAAGGTCGGGTGACATAATCCGAGGAATATTTCACCTCGCGCACCACCCAATCAGGCAAGACCGAAACACCGCGGTTGGAGGCCACCAACAGCAGGATCACGGCCGTCAACTCCACTTGGCGAATGGCGCCAGGTTCGACCCCTGCGGGGATCAACAGCTGGCTAAAGACATCCAGCTTGGGCTTATCAACCGGGTATGTGATCAACGTCTGACCTGCAAAATCCTCGGCATCGATGTATGGCTTAACCGCCAGCGGATGTTGAGCAGAGGCCACAAACACCGGTGCGTAATCAAACAGTTCAATAAAATCGACGCCAGAGATCTGCTCTGGGTCCGATGAGACCACCAGATCAACCTCTTCCTTTTGCAACGCCGTCAGCGCGTCAAAGGCCAGACCAGGGCGAATATCCACATCCACGTCAGACCAGCTTTTGCGAAACCCTTCCAGCACCGGAAACAGCCATTCAAAACAGGCGTGGCATTCTATGGCAATGTGCATGCGACCAGTGTGCCCATCCCGCAGTGCGGAAAATTCAGCCTGCATGGATTCGACCTGCGGCAAGACCTGCTCAGCCAAACGAAGCAACCGCAGCCCGGCCGCCGACAGCTTCATCGGTTTGGAGCGGCGCATGAACAGTTCGACCCCAGCCTGATCCTCCAAACCTTTGATCTGATGGCTCAACGCGCTCTGGGTGATGTTCAACTGATCAGCGGCGCGTGCGAGCCCACCCGCCTCGTGGATCGCCTTTATCGTCCGAAGATGGCGAAATTCGATATGCATCCTATCACTTCACTCATGTTGTTCTTGAGAATTATGAAATTGTCTCACAATGCTGCACATGCAACAAGGGGGGAGTTGAACAGGAGATGCCCCAAAATGACGACGCCAGAGATATCATTCGAGTTCTTTCCGCCACAGAACCTCGAGGCCTCCTTTCGTCTGTGGGACACTGTTCAGGTATTATCGCCATTGGACCCACGTTTTGTTTCCGTCACCTACGGCGCTGGTGGCACCACACGTGACTTAACCCGCGACGCAGTTGCAACTCTGCATAAGTCCTCGGGGCTGAATGTCGCTGCGCACCTGACCTGCGTCAATGCAAGCCGCGCTGAAACCCTGGCAATTGCCGATCAATTTGCCAGCGCTGGCGTCAACGACATCGTCGCGCTACGCGGCGATCCCCCCAAAGGGGCCGGTGGCTTCACCCAACACGAAGACGGCTTTGCAAATTCAGTTGAACTGATCGAAGCCCTGGCTGACACTGGCAAGTTCAACATCCGCGTTGGCGCCTACCCGGATCGTCACCCCGAAGCAACCGGACCGGATTCGGATGTGGACTGGCTGAAGCGTAAAATTGATGCCGGTGCCAGCGAAGCCCTGACCCAGTTCTTTTTCGAGGCCGATACCTTTTTCCGCTTCCGAGACAAATGCGCTAAAGTCGGTATCGATCACGTCCTGACCCCTGGTATTCTGCCAATTGAAAACTGGAAGGGCGCACGCAATTTTGCCCGCCGCTGCGGCACCGTGATCCCACAGTGGCTTGATGATGCTTTTGAAACCGCATTGCGCGACGGTCGCGAGGATTTGCTGGCCACCGCAATCTGCACTGAATTGTGCTCGGAGCTTCTGGACGGCGGCGTAGGCAAGCTGCATTTTTACACCATGAACCGCCCCGAACTGACCCGTGACGTCTGCCACGCCTTAGGTGTTGCCCCCAAGGTGTCGCTAGAGAACGTGGCGTAAATCTTGCCGATACTTCGGCGTGTTCCTAGGGTCCAACCAAAAGGAACGCGCCATGTATTATGCCCAGAACCCCGATGAGCTTTTGAAACCGACCAAGATCACTGAACTGTCTGGGTTGGAGTTCATGACCGGCATTTTGGAAGGCCGCCTGCCCGCCCCGCCCATTGCCAGAACTCTCGGATTTCAGTTGCACAGTGTAGAACCAGGGCGCGTGGTTTTTCGCGGCACCCCGGCATTCGAAACCACCAACCCGATGGGCACCGTCCATGGCGGTTGGTATGGCACCCTTCTGGATAGCGCCATGGCTTGTTCTGTCATGACAGGCATCCCAAGGGGCTCAGTCTACACAACCTTGGAATACAAGATCAATATTCTGCGTCCGATTCCGTTGGGAATGGCGATAGAGAGCACAGGTTTTGCTGAACATGTTGGTCGATCAACCGGTGTCGCGCGAGGCGATATTCGCGGGATTGAGGATGGCAAGCTCTATGCCACCGGGTCGACAACCTGCATCGTGATGAACTTGTCCGCGACAAAACGCTAACATTTTCGATTTGGTATCGGTTTTTTTCTGAGCAACAGATAAAACGTACCCATGTCAGGTCGGCGGATTTAGCGCTGCCCTCCTGTCAGATATCGATTTTCAGCTATTCAGACTATGCTTAATTGCGGGCCAAGAGCGCTCAATCTGCCCTTGCAGCCACTTTGGACTGCAAACTTTTCAAGCCTGTTGCCTTGGTTTGAGCGCTGATTCCTACACTGCTATGCAGCCGCTCGCTGCGGTCCAGCCCTACACGACGGCCACCGCGCAACAGAAAGATTTTGCCCCATCCACGCCAAGTGCCCACCGAAGGGGCCGCTGGGTCAACCGGAAACTCTAACCTCCAATTCTTTGGCAGAGGTAAACCGCAGTTTTCGGCTTTTTCCAACATCCAAACCAGCGACAGGTTTGCCAGCGGACGTGCTGTATCAAGACCACCCAACTGTCCACCAACATCCCCATGTGCACCGCGAAACCAAACTTGTTCGACATGCCCTTGCCAGCCCGGCGGGCATTCCCACAGAACCGGTGCAAATACCTGTCGGGTTTCATCTAGCGCCAGCGCCTGAAACCCGTTGCGGATGTTGCGGCCCAACTGATGACTATGAAAGGCATGCCGCGCTTCAGCCCAGCGCCAAAGCAGTGGTAACCGCAGGCCCAGCGCCTTCACGGTTTCCCAGACACCAATCATTTCAATGTCGGCCTCACCATGACAAAAGGCCTTGGTAAACCGGCGTGCGGCTTTGCTGCCATCCCCCTGATAGTGACGGTAAGCAGTGCGAATATTGCGCACCGTGGCATGTTCAGCTTTCAGTAGGCCAACCTGATCAATCACCCCCGCCAAAGATCGAACGGCATATCCGCCCCGCGAGTACCCCATCAGGTAAATCCGGTCACCTGGACGATAACGAGAGGCGAGGTACCCATAGGCGCGCCGGATCTGCCGGTTGATCCCACGCCCCATCAAAACATCCAAAGTGGAGCGCCAGCTGTTCCATTGCACCCCTGCCTCATAGAACACAGAGATTTCCGGGCCCATCCTCCGGCACAACTGGTAGGTCATACCAGCATGGGTTTCATGCCCAGGATCCAATGTCGACATAGTGCCATCAAGAATGATTACATGGGCCCGTGGCCCTCGCAGCTTAGTTTCACCCGAATGCTCTGAGCGAAGTGGCCGCCCCAACCATCCGATGATCTTTTTACCGAGCTGATTCAGTAACATTCCTCACCACTTCCCTCTTTCAGTACAGAGAGTATCTGACGGATAGGGATACCGCAGGTCACAACCTAAGAATACCGTCCTGATCCGGGCCAGTGCCCCTCATATTGAGATAACGCCAGTTGAAGAATCGTCCACCAGATGCTGCACTTCCGCTATGGTTAAAAGGCGGACCATATCCCGACCAAAAGAGGATTTTCTTTGGTCAGTTGGAATCTGGATGCCGACAGCAACGATCACAAGTCCATCCTTCAAAAAGGCATTTTCTTCTGCCTGTAAAGGATCGCTCATAATACTGAAGATAAGGTAACGCTGGCATGCGCTGTGCAACTTGGTGACGCAAGCCAGCGGTATGTGTGTCGGTTCAGATTACCGCGCGTCAGGCCCCGAACCACCCAGTTCAATCACGGTCGCAACATCAGAAAGCCCATATCCATTGAACTGTGTGCTCATCGCCGAAGAATAAGCCCCCAATCCCGGAAACAAGACGTAGTCCCCCACCTGTGTGTCCTGAGCCAACGGCAATCCATCCGGCAGACGATCCAGACTGTCGCAGGTTGGACCAAATACGACCCTAGGTTTGGCAGCAGCACTCCGGTGGATCCCATCCCCTGCGACCACATAGACCCGACCTGGCAGGCCCATATCGCGGATGTCAACCAATCCGCCGTAAATACCATCATTCAGGAACACCACTTCGCCCTCCTGACGTATTCCTTTGATCCGCGCCGCGAGGGTGAAGGCCTCAGATACCATGGCCCGCCCAGGTTCACAGATTAACGCGGGTAGGTCAGAACCAAAACTCTCTTCAACCGCGTCAGCAATTGCATAGAAGAACTGCTCCAGATCCGGGGCCACCCCGTCCCGGTTGGCGGCAAAACCACCGCCGACATTTAGCCTGGCAATCCGAACACCAGCGTCCTTACAAATTTGACCAGCCTCACGGATGTATTTCACCCAGGCATGCGGGTCTTCACATTGGGTTCCGGGATGAAAACACAGCGATGGTGTCCAGCCCATTTCCTCCACCTGCTTCAGCAATTCCACCGCTTTTTCAGGTGTGGCACCAAACTTGCTGCCAAAATCATAGGCTGCGCCAGAAACTGGTAGCGCAAAGCGCACGGCGATCTCACAGCTGCGTGGTACATCTGCCAGCTTATCCAACTCGTCCAGTTCGTCCACCGACCAGCTGGATACAGCGTAGTCAATCCCAGCTTGGATTTCGGCCTCAGACCGTACCGGGTTATTGTAGTGCATTACCGCAGTTGGGCTGGCGGCACGCACAGCGGCCATTTCACCTGGTGAGGCAACGTCAAAGGCGCTTACCCCTGCTGCGACAAGATTGGACAACACGGCCTGATGTGGATTGGCTTTGACCGCATAGGTGACCAATCCCGGAAATCCGGACAAAAAACGTTCAGCCGTCTGGTGCAGTACCCTTGGAGAAAAATACAGGATGGGATGATCCGGCAGATGTCGCGCAAGATGCGTTTCAGGGTTATGCCACAGGGCTGGGATATGCTGCATCGAAAAGGCCTCTTTGTTTATCCCAGTTTCCGGCAGTTTCCCGTCGATATCACTCGTCAGACCGCCTACACTGCCTAAATCATCCAAACAAACGACGAATCCATCATGCAAAATGACGAAATCGATCAAAAGCTCTTAGCCCTGTTGCGCGAAAATGCCCGCCGCCCGGTGGCTGACCTAGCCCGACAACTGGGGCTGGCCCGCACCACGGTTCAGGCCCGTATCGAACGATTGGAACATAGCGGCACCATAGTCGGCTACACCCTACGCAGCTCAGCCGCGACCCGCCCACCGCTGCAAGCTACCGTCCTCATTTCCATTGAACCTCGGACTGGCCCTGAAGTTCTGACCCGCCTCCGCAGCCTGCCCGGCGTGCAGGTCGTGCATACCACTTCTGGGCGGTTTGATTTGCTGGCTCAAGTCGTGGCACAAACCACTTCAGAACTGGACGAAACCATTGACCGGATAGGCGAAGCACGCGGTGTAAAATCCTCAGAAAGCCTGATCCATCTGGCCACTAAGCTGGACCGCACCTGACCCGCGCAGCCGCACCGCAAGCGCTAAAGCACAATGTCGGATTTGAGTATTTTTGGCAAAAAGAAGCCGGTAAGAATTTATTAGGGTTAATGAGGTATTAAGATTGCGCGGTACAGGCTGGAGAGCCGATGGCCGTGCAAAGAGAAGCCGCCCGACCGCATTGCGCGTAATACGCGGATTGGTCGGGCGCACTGCATCTTCTTTTTGCTAAAAATACTCAAATTCCAAACTTTCCTTCAAAACACACGTTGCTGGCGACACGACGCCCTTCCTCCCTTCCCCTTGGCGCACCTATTCGATATGGGAAACCTTAACCAAGGATACCTATTCAGGACGAAGCGCATGGCGATGGAAAAGACATTCAACGCGGCCGAAGCCGAAGACCGGCTGTACAAGGCCTGGGACGAAGCTGGCTGTTTCAAGGCGGGGGCAAATGCCAAACCCGGGGCCTCTTCCTATTCTATCATGATCCCACCGCCCAATGTCACCGGTGTTCTACACATGGGCCATGCGTTCAACAACACTCTGCAAGACATCCTGATCCGCTGGAAGCGTATGCAGGGCTATGACACACTGTGGCAGCCCGGCACGGACCACGCCGGCATCGCGACGCAAATGGTAGTCGAGCGTGAGCTGGCCAAAGAGGGCAAGAAACGCACCGATTTCAGCCGTGAAGAGTTCCTGAGCAAAATCTGGGCCTGGAAAGAACAGTCCGGCGGCACTATTGTGGAGCAGTTGAAACGCCTTGGCGCGTCCTGCGACTTTGACCGTACCGCCTTCACCATGTCGGGTGCCAAAGGCGACACCCGTACAGGGCACGAGAACTCACCCAACTTCCACGATGCCGTGATCAAGGTCTTTGTGGACATGTACAACAAGGGCCTGATCTATCGCGGCAAGCGGTTGGTCAACTGGGACCCGCATTTTGAGACCGCGATTTCTGATTTGGAAGTCGAAAACATCGAAGTTGCCGGCCACATGTGGCACTTCAAATACCCGCTCGCTGGTGGCGCAACCTACACCTACGTCGAAAAAGACGAAGACGGGAATGTCACGCTGACTGAAGAGCGCGACTATATCTCGATCGCCACCACCCGCCCTGAAACCATGCTGGGCGACGGCGCGGTTGCGGTGCACCCAAGCGACGAGCGTTACGCACCCATCGTTGGCTTGCTCTGCGAAATCCCGGTTGGCCCCAAGGCCCAGCGCCGCCTGATCCCGATCATCACCGATGACTACCCGGACAAAGACTTTGGATCCGGCGCGGTGAAGATCACCGGGGCGCATGACTTCAACGACTATCAGGTTGCCAAACGTGGCGGCATTCCGATGTACAACCTGATGGACACCAAGGCCAATATGCGCGCTGACGGCGCGCCCTATGTGGACGAGGCCGCCACCGCGCAGGCCATCGCCAATGGCGAGCAGGAGTTCACCGAGGCCTCGATCGCCGCAATGAACCTGGTGCCCGAGGAATATCGCGGTCTGGACCGGTTCGAGGCGCGCAAACGCGTGGTCGCAGATATCACCGCCGAAGGTTTGGCCGTGATGCAAACCATCACCAAGACAGTCAAAGACGAAGATGGCAACGAGACTGAGGTCACTGAGACCACGCCTTATGTCGAGAACAAGCCGATCATGCAGCCCTTTGGCGACCGCTCCAAGGTGGTGATCGAGCCGATGCTGACCGACCAGTGGTTTGTTGAGACCGACAAGATTGTCGGCCCGGCACTGGACGCGGTCAAGAATGGCGATGTAAAAATCCTGCCGGAAAGCGGCGAGAAGGTCTATTACCACTGGCTGGAAAACATCGAGCCCTGGTGCATCTCGCGCCAGCTGTGGTGGGGCCATCAGATCCCGGTTTGGTATGGGCCGGAAATTCAAGATGGCCCATCGTTCACAGCAGATCCAGACGCATTTTCGTCGGCCCCCATGAAAGCATTTTGTGCGCCATCTGAAGAAGAGGCCCTGCAACAGGCCCAAGAGTATTACAAAGAAACGTTGGGGACCAATGTAAGTGTCGGCACACTGTGGGACGATGCGATTGCCAAAGGTGATGTATGCGGTGTATCGCGCAAGGAAACCGGTGAGTTAGCCGCAGTTGTGCTTGGGCGTGACCCTGACGTGCTGGACACCTGGTTCTCCTCCGGCCTCTGGCCCATCGGTACATTGGGCTGGCCCGAAGACACCGAAGAGCTGCAAAAATACTTCCCGACCTCAACCCTGGTCACCGGGCAGGACATTCTGTTCTTCTGGGTTGCGCGGATGATGATGATGCAGATGGCGGTTCTGTCGGACCGTCCGGTTGCCGAAAAGATCCCGTTCGACACCGTCTACCTGCATGGCCTTGTGCGCGACGCCAAGGGCAAAAAGATGTCGAAATCTACCGGCAACGTTGTCGACCCGCTGGAAATCATCGACGAATACGGCGCCGATGCGCTGCGCTTTACCAATGCGGCCATGGCCTCGCTTGGTGGCGTGTTGAAACTCGACATGAAACGGATCGAGGGCTATCGCAACTTTGTCACCAAGATCTGGCAGGCCTGTTCCTACGGTGACAGCCAGATTGATGCCTTCAGTGCCGAGCGTGGGGTCGAGCCGCCCAAGGCCACCCTGCCCCTGAACCGCTGGATCATTGGTGAGATCGCCAAGCTGCGGGAAGAGGTTGATGGCGCGTTTGAGGCCTACCGCTTCAACGACGCCGCCAATGCGCTGTATTCGTTCTTCTGGAACAGCTTCTGCGCGCGGTATCTGGAATTCACCAAGCCGATCTTCTTTGCCGATGATCAGGCCGCCAAGGACGAAACCCAAGCCGTCTATGCCTGGGCCGTCGATCAGGCGCTGATCCTGATGCACCCGATCATGCCATTTGTGACCGAGGAAATCTGGAACGTCACCCAGGGCCGTGGCTACGAGGCTGGCGACGCTTCGCAGATGTTGGCACATGGCACATGGCCAACCTACACGGCCGCTGATCTGGTCGATGCCGACGCCGAGCGCGAGATGAACTGGGTGATTGCCGTCATCGACAACATCCGCTCTGCCCGTGCGCAACTGAACGTGCCTGCCGGTGCCAAGGTGCCAATGCTGGTCACCGAGATTGACGACGCAGGCCAGGCTTACTGGGATCGCAATGGCGAGCTGATCAAACGCTTTGCACGGATCGAGAGCCTTGAGGCGACAGACACCCTGCCCAAGGGCTGCATTTCTATCGGTGCACCGGGTGCCTCGTTTGCCTTGCCATTGGCTGACATCATTGATGTCGCGGCAGAAAAGGCCCGCCAGGAAAAGAACCTTGGCAAGCTGATGAAGGAACTGGGTGGCCTGCGCGGCCGGTTGAAGAACCCCAAGTTTGCAGATTCCGCCCCCGCCGAAGTGGTCGCCGAAACCCGCGCCAACCTGGAGCTGCGCGAAGAGGAAGAAGCCAAGATCAAAGAGGCGCTGGCGCGTCTGTCAGAAATCGGCTGACCCCACCAAAACACCACAAAAGGCGCCCGCCATTTGGTGGGCGTTTTTATGCGCGGTTGCAACATTCCCCACCAAGACCTGTCTGTGTAGGGTGTGTGCTTGCACGCACCATCCCCTGGCAACTGTGATACGGGGAAAAAATGTTCAAGCAACTCATTGATATGCACACAAATTTGTTCCAGCCTGCGCGCAGGAACTAAGGGAGAGACAAATGCCAAAAGGATATTGGGTTGCCCATGTCGATGTTGACGACATGGATCGTTACAAAGACTACGTCGCTGCCAATGCGGCACCTTTTGCCGAGTTTGGAGCCCGGTTTCTGGTTCGCGGCGGTCAAAAAGAGGTGCGCGAGGGTCAGACACGCGCCCGCACCGTGGTGATTGAATTTCGCGACTATGCCACCGCGAAAGCCTGCTATGACTCTGTGTCTTATCAAGATGCCAAAGCTCTGCGAGACCCGGTTTCCACCGGCGACATGGAGATCATTGAAGGCTATGGTAGCTAAAACGCACTCTCTTGATCAGTCCTCGCGGAGACCGCCATGCCAATGTTGAAAAAACTGTTTCAGGCCATTCGTCCCAAAGGACAAGTGGTGCTGCCCGATCCGGACGCCGAACTGGCTTTGGGCGCCTTGCTGGTTCGGGTGGCGCAATCGGATCGCGAATACCAGCTTGAAGAAATCAGCTTGATCGACCGGATCCTGGCCCGGCTCTACCAGCACAACGCTATTGAAGCCGCCAAGGTTCGCGCCACCTGTGAAAAGCTGCAGGCAGCCGCACCGGAAAGTGATACGTTTGGGCGGTTGATCCGCGAAACCACCGGCATCGAAGAACGGCTGGCCGCGATGGACGCCCTGTGGGAAGTGGTACTGGCAGATAACAAAGAGCACCCGGGCGAAGTCACCATCGTCGAGGAAATCCGCCGGGCAATGGGACTGTCTTATGCCGACAGCCAGACCGCTCGCGCCAAAGCCAAAGCCAAACTCATATCTCTGTCAGAGGAAAACTGATGTTCAAGGACTTGCTGAACAAGCTATTGCAACCGATCCCTTCTGCGCTGGACCCTCAGGATGCCCGTTTGGCGCTCACCGCACTCTTGGTACGTATTGCCCGCTCTGATCACAATTACGCCGATGTTGAGCAGGACCGGATAGACCGCATTATTGCCGCCCGCTATGGGCTTGATATGGGCGGCGCCATCATTCTGCGCGAACAGGCCGAGGCAATGGAGGCCGAGGCCCCTGATACGGTGCGTTTCACCCGCGCCATCAAAGAAGCAGTGGCCTATGAGGACCGCATAGCGGTGATCGAGGCACTGTGGCAGGTGGTGCTTGCCGATGGTGAGCGAGACGATAGCGAAGATGCCATTTTGCGACTCTCCACCAATCTATTGGGTGTGAGCGACATCGACAGCGCCCAGGCCCGGCAACGAATGGAGCGCGCGCTGTGATTGCCCATCTCGGAATGTATGACCGTCCAGAAACTGCGGCTGCAAATGACGCTTATTGGGATGCCATTCGGGCGCAACTTGGGTTTGGTCCGGATAGTCTGACCCGTGACGCAGATCCCTGGCAGATCTGGCGCTCTCCTGATCTGTTGCTGGCACAGACCTGTGGCATGCCCTATCGCACCCGTCTCTATAGCGACGTCCAGCTGATTGGTGCACCTGATTATGGCCTGCCCGGCTGTCAGCCGGGATATTATAATAGCGTTATCGTCGCGCACCGGGATCGGGCTGGCGCCAAGCTTGGCGATTTTGACGGACAGCGCTTTGCCTATAATGATTCGCTGTCTCAATCCGGTTGGGCTGCCCCGATCACCCATATGAGATCTCACAACTTGATGCCCGGTGAACTCATGGAAACCGGTGGACATCAAGCATCGGCGCAGGTCGTTGCCGAAGGCGGGGCCGACTTTGCCGCCCTGGATGCACTGTCTTGGGAGATGATCCAGCGATATGATGCTTTCGCCAACGACCTGGTAGAACTGACCCGCACAGAGCCCACACCCGCGCTTCCCTACATCACCGCTATGGGACGTGATGCAAAGCCGCTTTTCCTGGCGATACAAGCCGCCATCTCAGAATTGTCAGACACCCACCGCACAATCCTGCACCTAAAGGGAGTGGAGGCAATACCAGCCACTGATTATCTCGCGGTACCCACGCCTTTAGGCCCTGCCCTGATGCGTCACCAAGGGCGTGACCCACAAATGTAGGCGCGCGCTTCTCGTGTCGATCCTATTGCAGCGCAGCTAAGATCGCAGGTGCAGAGTGTCATCATTTTGTGACGCAAGATATCTACTTGGAAGGCACACCGTAACGGTTACCAGCTGTACCAACGGGGCATCCAGCAAGCGGGGACACAAACTTTCCCTGTCTTTCGAGGCTACCGCCTGTGGCCATCTGCCGTTCGCAAGCCGAACACAGCTCGACGATTTTTTGGAAAGATCAGTTTCCAAAATCTTCAACCTTCCGTTCCGACCTGCTCAGCCGCCAAAACGCCTCTTTGCACGCTGTATTAATCGTTTTGCGCATTGCATTGGCTCCATTTTTAGGTCCAATACTGTCGTCAACTTAACAGCTAGCGGATATTTTAAACCTTGACTGACGAAACACCTGTTCTGGAAATTCGCAACCTGCACAAATCTTATGGCGAACTTGAAGTCATTAAAGGTGTAGATATCACCGCACATCGTGGCGATGTGGTATCGCTGATCGGTTCATCCGGCTCCGGTAAGTCCACCCTCTTACGTTGCTGCAACCTGTTGGAAGACAGTCAACAGGGTAACATCCTGTTCAAAGGCGAACCAATTTCTTGGCATGGGACCGGGCTGGCCCGACGTCCAGCGGACGCAAAACAGGTGCTGCGAATCCGCACCAATCTGTCGATGGTCTTTCAACAGTTCAACCTGTGGGCCCATATGACCATCCTGCAAAACGTAATGGAAGCGCCAGTGACCGTTCTGCGACGTGACCGGGATGAAGCCGAAGCCGCCGCCCGTCAGTATCTAGACAAGGTCGGCATCGGCGACAAATGTGATGTGTTCCCTGCTCAGCTCTCTGGTGGGCAACAACAACGCGCCGCCATTGCCCGGGCCCTGTGCATGGAGCCCGAAGCCCTGCTGTTCGACGAACCCACGTCGGCACTGGATCCTGAGCTGGAACAAGAAGTCGTCAAGGTGATCAAGGATCTCGCCGCGGAAGGCCGTACCATGATGATCGTTACCCACGATATGAAGCTGGCCGCAGATGTGTCGGACCACGTAGTGTTTCTGCACAAGGGCCTAATCGAGGAACAGGGCAGCCCAGACGAAGTATTTGGCAACACCCAATCCGAACGTTTGCGCGGCTTCCTGTCCGCCACCCGCCACTAATACAAGACTACAAAAAACCACACTAACTGGGAGAACTACTATGAAATCACTGTTTTTGGGCACAGCGGCCCTCGCACTTAGCGCAGGTCTGGCCATGGCCGACACCGTTCGTCTGGGCACCGAGGGCGCCTACCCTCCATACAACTTCCTGAACGATGCCGGCGAAGTTGATGGTTTTGAGCGTGAGCTGGGCGACGAGCTGTGCAAACGCGCTGGCCAAACTTGCGAATGGGTCACCAACGACTGGGATTCGATCATCCCTAACCTGACTTCGGGCAACTACGACGCCATCATCGCTGGCATGTCGATCACCGCCGAGCGCGCCGAAGTTGTAAACTTCACGCAGGGCTACACTCAGCCTTCGCCATCGTCTTATGCTGCGATGTCAGCTGACGTTGACCTGAAGACAGCTGTGATTGCAGCTCAGGCTTCGACCATTCAGTCGGCTCATGTTGCCGAGTCTGGCGCTACGCTGGTTGAATTCCCAACCCCAGATGAAACCATTGCTGCGGTTAAGTCCGGCGAAGCTGACGCGGTTCTGTCCGACAAAGACTTCCTGAACCCAATCGTCGCTGAAACCGATCTGATGCTGATCGAAGACATCTACCTGGGCGGCGGCATCGGCATGGCCTTCCGCAAGTCTGACTCAGAGCTGCATGCCAAGTTCGACGCAGCGATTGCTTCGATGAAAGAAGACGGCTCGCTGAACGCTATGCTGGACAAGTGGGAGATCGAGGGCAAGTTCTGATCGCCCTGATCTAACATCAAGACCTGCGAGAGGGGGCCCTGCCTCCTCTCCTACTACCTTCCGTTGCTATTCAGCTCGGCGCTAGACTACGAGGCACACCATTTTCTCCTATTGCTCAGATCCTGCCACCCTCGAGGGCATCAAATGGTTAAGCTGTTACCTGACCACCGGTAAACACATGTCCTTTTACACCTCATTTGGGACAGTTCTATTGCTGCTGGCCATCACCGCTCCGACCGCAATGGCGGTGGGCTTTGGCGGTGCAATGGCTGCACGCGCCCGATTTGCACCGCTTAGCTGGCTGGGCAAGGGTTACATCGCCATTGTCCGGGGGGTCCCCGACATTGCTTTCTTCATGTTCTTTGTCATTGCGCTGGACCAGGGCATTGAATGGCTGCTCCACAAAGTCAAATGTCCGGATTGGGATGAGCCCATTCGTCAGGGCAGTGATTTTGTCGTCTGTGACATCGCCAAAATGCCGCTGGGATCGTCACCGCAATGGATGCACGAGACCTATGGGTTCTCGCTTGCAGTTATAACCTTTGCCATCGTTTTTGGCGCTTTTGCCGCCAACGTTTTGTATGGTGCGATGCGCGCCGTTCCCCATGGTCAGATCGAAACCGCCGAAGCCTATGGCATGACACACCGCCAGACGTTTTGGCGTATCCTGGTGCCGCAGATGTGGGTCTATGCTCTGCCGGGCCTATCAAACCTTTGGATGGTTTTGATCAAGGCTACACCACTGTTGTTCCTGCTGGGCGTCGAAGACATTGTCTACTGGGCCCGCGAGCTGGGTGGTTCCAAGACCGCAAAATTCACCGCCTACCCGCATGAAGACTGGCGTATGTGGTATTTCCTAGCGCTCCTGATTTTCTATCTCGCCTTTACCAAGGTCTCTGAGGTGGTTCTGGAAAAGCTGATGAAACGCCTGTCGCACGGGCAAGCCACCCTGGGTGGTGAAGCGCAAAGGAAAGCGTCATGAGCTGCTTTCAAACCTTACAAGATTACGCCTTCAGATCGTTGGGCTATGGCGAACGCCTGTTGCCACGCAGTGATTTTACTCTGTGTGAACAATTCACTCTGATCGGCTCTGGCATGATCTGGAATATCTACTTCGGAGTGCTCGCCGTCTTCACCGGCTTCTTCCTTGCCACTGCGCTGGCAGTGGCAAAAAACTCAAGCCAGGCAATCTACCGCAAGCCAGCTGAATGGTTTATCTTCCTGTTCCGCGGTTCGCCACTGTTTATCCAGTTCTTCTTTGCCTACTTCATGTTCCTGAGCCTCAAAGGTGTATCGCCTATTTTTGATCCCCTTACCTCCGCATGGCTCGGGGCTTTAATCGTGTTGTTCCTGAACACAGCCGCCTACACAGGTGAGATCTTCTACGGCGCCCTTCAGTCCATCCCAAAGGGTGATGTCGAAGCTGCCGATGCCTATGGCTTGTCTGGCTGGCCCCGGTTTCGACGGGTTGTCTGGCCCACCATGCTGCGCCTTGCCTGGCCCGCCTATACAAACGAAGCTATCTTTTTGTTCCATGCCACAACACTGGTCTATTTCTCAGGCTTTCCAGCCTGGCGCCAAAAAGGCGATGCGCTTTATTACGCCAGCTATTTTGCGGATAAGACGTTCAACCCGTTTATCCCCTACCCGATCCTGGCGTTCTACTTCATCTTACTGACACTGGTGATCATCAGCGGCTTTGGACTGGTCAATAAGCGGTTGAACCGCCACTTGCCACAGGCGCGCCGTGCCAAGCTAAAGTTGCGTATCAATCTGATCCGCTAGTATTGGCTGGAGAATGTGGTTTGATACCAAGTGGCTCCTTCGGGGGCCATTTTTTTGTCCCTTCCCTGCTTGTCGAAATATTTTGATCAAATTTTCTTGGCGCGGGATGCGTCCTGCGCTACACCTCCTTTATCTTCCCAAAGGAGCCAACCATGGATCTGTCCAGCCTTTCCACAATCAGAATTGCCGCCTGTGACTTAAACGGGCAGTTGCGCGGTAAGCGTATGCCCTCTGAAGCTGCGGCCAAGCTGGCGGATGGTGGCGCACGGATGCCGCTCTCAGCTCTGAACCTGGATCTTTGGGGCAGCGATATTGATGACAGCCCACTGGTTTTTGAAAGCGGCGATATTGATGGGGTTCTGAAGCCCACCAGCCGTGGTCCAGTGCCGATGCCCTGGCTGGAAACGGCCTCTGCACTGGTTCCTATGACATTGCACTATGATGATGGCACTCCCTTTCCCGGTGATCCCCGCCATGCGTTGGAAACCGTTCTGGCGCGCTACGCAGACCGTGGCTGGACCGTCATGGCAGCCACGGAAATGGAGTTCAATCTGGTGGATGACAGTGGCGACCAGCCCTGCCCTCCCAAAAACCCGCTGACCGGCCGGGCTCTGGACAGCCATGCTATTATTTCATTGTCTGAACTGGACGCCTTCGACGCCTTTTTCACCGATCTGTACCAAGCCTCTGCTGCGATGGGTATTCCGGCGCAAACCGCAATTTCCGAAGGCGGGTTGGGTCAGTTTGAAATCAACCTGAACCATCAGGATGCCTTGCGCGCGGCAGATGATGCCTGGCTGTTCAAATTAATGGTCAAAGGCATAGCACGCAAGCATGGCATGGCCGCAACTTTCATGGCCAAACCCTATGCGGACGAGGCTGGCAACGGCATGCATGTCCATTTCTCGGTTGTTGACCGTGACGGCAACAACGTCTTTGACGATGGCAGCGAAACCGGAGGGGAGCTTCTGCAACAAGCGGTGGCTGGGTGTCTTGCTGCGATGCCCGCAAGCACTTTGATTTTTGCGCCGCATGGAAACTCCTATGACAGGCTGGTTCCCGGTGCCCATGCCCCTACAGCGGCCACATGGGGATATGAAAACCGCACCGTCGCCATTCGCATTCCTGGCGGCAACCCCAAGGCTCGCCGCATTGAGCACCGGGTGGCAGGTGGCGATATCAATCCCTACCTGATGCTGGCCACAGTACTGGGTGCTGCCATGTTAGGTGTCGACGACCAGATGACGCCTCCGGCGCCAACAACTGGCAATGCTTATGAAGCCGCAGGCGTGCCACAGCTGGCGGCGGATTGGGGTGCAGCCATTGAAGCGTTCGAACAGGACCCACTGATTGCGCGTATCCTGCCTGCCATGATGATCAGCAATATGGCGATGACCAAACGCCAAGAAATGAAACTGTTTGCCGAACGCCCCAAAGACAGCCATTGGCTCTCCTTGCTCGAGTCGGTTTGAGGCCCTTGTGCGGTGAGAAACCCTCCGCTAGGCTAAATTTGATCAAATTCAGGTGAGACATGAAAATTGGAATACTGCAAACTGGCCACGCACCCGACCAGTTGATTGATACAGCTGGCGACTATGACCAGATGTTTCGCACCCTGCTGGACGGGCACGGGTTTGAATTCAAGACCTACGCGGTGCTCGACGGCATCTTTCCCTCGGGCCCCGAGGCGGCTGACGGCTGGTTGATTACCGGTTCAAAATTCGGCGTCTACGAAGATCATGACTGGATACCTCCACTGGAGAATCTGATCCGGGACATTAACGCCCAAGCCTTGCCGATGGTTGGTATCTGCTTTGGCCACCAAATCATCGCACAGGCGCTGGGTGGAACCGTTGAGAAATACTCCGGTGGATGGGCTGTGGGTCGCGTAAAATACGACCAGGATGGTCAAGAACTAGCCTTGAATGCCTGGCACCAGGATCAAGTTATGACGCTGCCCGAAGGGGCCCGTGTGCTGGCTGGCAATGAGTTTTGCAAAAACGGTGTCCTTGCCTATGGTGACACTATCTGGACGCTACAACCCCATCCCGAGTTCGCCAGCCCGTTTGTCGCTGACCTGATTGAAACGCGCGGCCGTGGCGTTGTGCCCGATGACATTTTGGACCGTGCAAGAGACGATCTACACGGTCCTCTGAACAGCCACACCATCGCAGCCTTCATGGCCGAGTTTTTGAAGAAGGAGAGGATCTGATGCCCGCTTGGACTGATAGCCTGCCCGACGCCGCCAAAGCCTATCTAGAAGGCCGCCGCCTGGACGAAGTTGAGTGCGTCGTCTCGGACTTACCCGGCATTGCCCGCGGCAAGGCAGTGCCTGCCTCCAAATTCGCGCGGCAGGATTATTTCCACCTTCCCGACAGCGTGTTTTATCAGACCATCACCGGAGACTGGGGTGAGGCCGCAGGCGATGACGGATTTATTGAAAAAGACATGGTGCTGCGCCCCGACATGAGCACGGCCACCGCCGCCCCATGGACCGGCGACTGGACCCTGCAGGTGATCCATGACGCCTTTGACAGTGCCGGTGAGCCAATCCCGTTTTCGCCACGCAACGTGCTAAAACGTGTGGTAGAGCTCTACACTGCTAAGGGTTGGACCCCCGTTGTTGCACCGGAAATGGAGTTCTTTCTGGTCGCGCGCAACACTGACCCACTGCAAGAAATCAAACCCATGATGGGCCGGTCGGGACGCCCCGCTGCCGCACGTCAGGCCTACTCGATGACAGCTGTTGACGAATTTGGCCCGGTGATTGACGACATCTATGACTTTGCCGAGGCGCAGGGATTTGAGATCGACGGCATCACTCAGGAAGGCGGTGCCGGTCAGCTTGAGATCAATCTGGTCCACGGCGATCCGATCAAACTGGCGGACGAAGTGTTTTATTTCAAACGTCTGATCCGCGAGGCGGCACTGCGCCACGATTGCTATGCCACCTTCATGGCCAAACCTATTGCCAACGAGCCAGGCTCGTCCATGCATGTCCACCATTCGATACTGGATACAGCCACTGGCAAGAATATTTTCTCCGGCCCAGACGGCGAAGAAACTGACGCGTTTCACCATTTCATTGGTGGGCTTCAGTCCCACCTGCCCGCTGCAATAGCGGTGCTGGCGCCCTACGTGAATTCCTACCGCCGCTATGTGAAGGATCATGCCGCGCCGATCAACTTGAGCTGGGCAAAAGACAACCGGACCACCGGGATTCGCGTGCCTTTGTCTGGCCCGTCTGCCCGTCGGGTTGAAAACCGCTTAGCCGGGATGGACTGCAACCCCTATCTGGGGATCGCCGCCTCTTTGGCCTGTGGTTATCTGGGCATGGTTGAAAAAATTCAACCCAGCCCGGAGTTCAAAGGCGACGCCTATGCAGCCGACGAAGACATCCCACGGGTGATGGGCGACGCACTGGACCTGTTCGACAATTCCAACGCCCTGCACCAGGTTCTGGGGGAAGATTTTGCGCGGGTCTATTCAATTGTAAAACGCGCAGAATATGACGAGTTCCTGCAAGTAATCTCACCTTGGGAGCGCGAGCACTTGCTGCTGAACGTCTGAGCAAAAGATCTTCCCCAATTGCCCCCGCTTTGGCGGGGGCAGTTTTGAGTATTTTTGGCAAAAAGAAACATCAAGGGCCTGATCACGTTATCCGGCTCGGTCAATCAGGGTGGCAACATGGCTTTGAACCTTCTGCACAGCAATGACAACAAGGGCGAGTACCCAAACAGTTGGTATGCCGCCACGGCCAATACGCTTGCTCCTTTTGCCTCACTCAGCGGCGACATTCGCGCGGATGTCTGCATCATCGGCGCTGGTTACACAGGTCTTTCAACCGCCTTGCATCTGGCCGAGGCTGGGATGCGCGTTGTGCTGCTTGAAGCCCACCGTGTTGGCTTTGGCGCATCCGGGCGCAATGGCGGTCAATTGGGCAGCGGCCAGCGTCTGGATCAAGAAGGCCTGGAGGCCCTGATGGGCGATCCTGAGGCTCAGAAACTGTGGAAACTGGGTGAAGACGCAAAAGACCTGGTCAAAGACCTGATCAAGCGCCATTCAATTGACTGCGATCTAAAGCCCGGTGTGGCCTGGACCGGATCTAGCGCAAGCGAAGTGGCGCATTTGCATGAATACGGCGCACATCTGCAAAACCACTATGGCTATGGTGAACTGGAAATTCTTGACCAGAACACCTGCCATCAGCTCTGCCCCTCCCCCGATTACAAAGGTGGTTTTCTGGATCACGGCGCTGCACACCTGCATCCCCTTAACTATGCGCTGGGTCTCGCGCGGGCCGCAGCGACGGCTGGGGCTGAAATTTTCGAACAAAGCGAAGTTCTGCAAATTGATCCCGGCACTGAGGTCAAGGTCAGCACGGCCTCTGGCTGTGTCCGCGCTGATCACCTGGTTCTGGCCTGTAACGGCTACCTTGGTGGCCTGAATTCTCAGGTGGCCTCTCGAGTGATGCCAATCAACAATTTCATCGCCGCGACGGAACCTCTTGGCGAAGACGCAGACAAAGTGCTGACGCGCGACGTCGCCATTGCCGACAGCAAATTTGTCGTCAATTACTTCCGCCTCAGCGCTGACAAACGGTTGCTGTTCGGCGGTGGCGAAAGCTACGGCTACAAGTTCCCCAGCAACATTGACGCGGTTGTACGCAAACCTATGACACAGATATTCCCCCATCTCCGCGACGTAAAAGTGGACTATACTTGGGGGGGGACCCTCGGCATTACTATGAGGCGAATGCCATATTTGGCGCGGTTGGGAACCAACGTTTTATCCGCCTCAGGTTATTCAGGACATGGCGTAGGCACTGCATCCCATGCCGGACAGCTAATGGCCCTGGCAATCCAAGGTCAGTCTGAAGGGTTTGACACTATGTCACGGGTTCCGGCCCCGGCATTTCCCGGAGGTCCCAGAATGCGCTCTCCCCTATTGGTGTTGGCAATGACCTGGTATGCGTTACGCGATAGGTTGGGCGTCTAGACACCCGCTATCCGAGTGTGGCGCAGGCAACAGTTCTGTGAAATTTTCACGATTGCAGAGTCCCAGCGCGGGAATCCACTTGGCAGCTCCCTGCAAGTGTTTTACATTTTCAAAAAGTTAACTTTTGGAAATTGAAATATGACACAACCTCCCAACGTACATGACGCCGAACCAATCCCCGCCGCTGCCCGCGAAGCGATTGACGCGTTGATGGCCTCGGGTGACTTGTTTCGCTATACGGCGCCACAAGACGCCCCTGTGGCTCTGTTGGAACAAGAATTTGCTGAGCTCTTGGGCAGCAAATACGCCCTTGCCGTGTCTTCCTGTTCAGCTGCACTGTTCCTGTCTCTTAAGGCACTGGAACTGCCACGCGATGCGCGGGTGCTGATCCCCGCCTTCACTTTTGCAGCGGTTCCATCAGCCGTCGTGCATGCCGATTGCTTGCCTGTCCTGTGTGAGGTGGGTGACACCTACCGCATCAACCTTGCCGATTTTGAAGCCAAGCTGGACGACAATATCAGTGCAGTTCTGATCAGCCATATGCGTGGCCATACCTCGGACATGGATGCGATCGCTGCTCTGTGTGTCGCGCGCGATATACCCATCATCGAAGATGCGGCACATTCGCTGGGTACCACATGGCATGGCAAGAACATCGGCACCATTGGCCGTATCGGCTGCTTTTCGTTCCAGTCGTATAAGATGATCAATGCCGGCGAAGGTGGCATCCTGATCACGGACGATGCGGATCTGGTGGCCCGTGCGGTGATCATGTCCGGCGCTTACGAACACAATTGGCAAAAACACAAAGGGCCGCGCGGTGACAATTCACCGGAACTGGCACAGGCCTTTGCGAAATGGCAGAACCAACTGCCGCTATATAACCTACGGATGAGCAACCTGTCAGCGGCAGTCATCCGGCCGCAGTTGCCTGAACTCCTGCGCAGGGTGCGCGATGGACGGAGCAACCATGACTATGTGGCTGAGCGATTGAACACCTCTGCTAGCCTTCATGTCCCAGAATCGCTGCCTCCGGAGGTCCGCGCCCCGGATTCGATCCAGTTCAACTTGGTCAACATGGACAGCCAGGAAATTGCGGCTTTTGCCGAAGCGACTGCAGCACGCGGCGTCAAGGTCCAGATTTTTGGCCTGTCCACCGATAATGCCCGCGCCTTCTGGAACTGGCAGTTTTTGAATGATCTACCAGAATTGCCACAAACACGCGCCATGTTAGCCCACGCCTGCGATGTGCGGCTGCCGGTGCGGCTGACCCACGCGGAGCTGGACATAATTGCCGATATTTTGCTGGACGCCGTAGCCGACGTCAAAGGCAAGGCCGCAGCTTAAAACCCAATAAAAGATAAAGCCCAGGACACACCCTGGGCTTACACTCAAGCATGTCAATCTGTGTAGGGTGCGTGCTTGCACGCACCATCCTCCATCCAGATCACTTCAATTTTGACAATTTATCCTGCAAATCAGCCAGTTGCTTCTTGATCTCATTCAGGTCTTCGCCACCCGCTTTATCTGCTTTAGGCGTCTCGCGTGGACTGCCAGGCCAGCCCGCTCCTAGGCCACCAGTCATTGCTTTCAGGAATGCTTCCTGCTGCGCCTTCATAGCGTCAAAGCCCGGAATTTGCGCCATCGGGTTCATCGCGGTCATTGTCTCTGCCATCTGGGACTGACTGTCGCGCAGCATTTCAAAAGAGCTTTGCAAGAACTGCGGCATCACTCCACCACCAGGAACCATGTAGCTGCGCACCAAGTCGTTTAGCACGTCTACCGGCAGCACATTTTCACCGCGGCTCTCGTGTTCAGCAATAATCTGCAGCAGGTATTGCCGCGTCAGATCATCACCAGACTTCAAATCTATGATCTGGACTTCACGGTTGGCCCGAATAAAGCCTGCGATATCTTCCAGTGTCACATAATCACTGGTTTCGGTGTTATACAGCCGACGGCTGGCATATCGCTTGATCAGCAGGGGTTTATCCCGTTCCGCCATGTCATTACTCCCGCCACATGATGCATTGCAGCAAAGCCTATGCGAGTGCAGAAGAAAAGGAAAGCACCGCGCTTCCTACCCGAGATTTTGTTGTCAGATATGGATTACCAGAACGAGCTTAGCACCTCCACGTCCACAATTTTCACTTGACCTCAAGTAGGCTTCAGCTTTTACAGACTTATCCCAATACTGATGATTTGGGAGATCTCCATGAAAGTTCTTATTCTGGGTGGCACAGGTACCATCGGCACCGCAGTGACCACAGAGTTGACCCGGCACGGGCATAACGTCATCGGACTTAGCCGCTCGGTAACCTCGGACCAGACACTGTTGCAACTGGGTGCGACCCCCTATCGGGGAGACTTACGCAAACCGGACCACTGGGCGCATTTGGTACGTGAAGTCGACGGGCTGATCCAGTTGGCCACCACTTTTGATGACGATATGGCAGCAGTGGATACCCGTGCAATCACGGAAATTCTGCGCCGTGCAGCCCAGCGTGAAACTCCGCTCCGATTGTTGTATACTGGGGGGTGCTGGCTATATGGGGCTACCGGCAACAGTGTTGCCAGCGAGACCCGGCCGCTGCGTCCAATCGAATCTTTTGCCTGGATGACGAAGAATGGTCAGTCTCTGGCAAATGCTGCACAGATCTCAGCGGCAATTCTTCACCCTGCGATGGTTTACCACCAAGATGGTGGCGTGTTTGCACGCTTCATCCAGCAGGCACAGGATGGTGACCCAATTGAGGTCTGGGGCAGTATCTCCACCCGCTGGCCACTGGTCCATCGTGACGACTTGGCGGTGGCCTATCGCATGGTACTGGAAGATAGCAACCTGACCGGCTCTTTCAACGTCAGCACAGAGGACGGTACCAGCGTAGGCGATATCGTCGCCGAGATTTCTAAAAGGCACAGCCACAAGGCAGGTTACCTCGTTCGGAACTTAAAACATGTGGTGGCTAAACATGGCAATTGGGCCGAGGGACCAACGCTGGACCAGCAAATGAGCGCAGAGAAAATTCGCCGCCTGTGTGGCTGGTCACCGCGCCATGCTCAATTCCAGAACGCTGTCTTTTGACGGGTGCTAGGTGTTCCAGCGGGAAACCCTGGCTCTGAAACGACAAAGGGCAGGTCTTGCGACCTGCCCGTCATTGCGAGAACACCAAGAGGGAGGAGCCGGTGCCGCTCGCATTTATCTCTTACTTGGTTGCGGCTTTTTTAGCAGCAGTGGTCACGTCAGCGGTGGCCTTTTTAACAGCAGTTGCTGCTTCTTCGCTGATGTCTTTGCCTGCGGCCATCATCAGCTCAACTGTGTCCATCTGGACCTTCTTGGCGATTTCAGCAAAAGCAGCCAGGTTTTCAGCAGCAACTTCAGCTGATGCGCTGGCGAAGTCAGTAACCGATTTGGCATAGTCAGCAGCATCAGCAGGGGCTTTAGACACGCCGCTCAGCTTAGCCAGAGTTTCTTTGGTCCACTTGTTGGACACTTCAGCTGATTTCTCAGCAGCGGTCAAAGCAACAGTCGACAGCTTTTCGTTCAGAGCAGCTGTGTTCTTGAACGCGTCTTCCATGGAAGCGGTGTCTACGGGAAATGCACCCATCATGTCTTTCATGACGGCGGTAAAGTCTTGGGTCGAAGCCATTGTTCCAAATCCTCAAAGTGCCGCCGGTGGGACAATCCCGCCTGCTCAGCATGAGAACTATATGCATTCTGCATCGCAGCATTTCAAGATATTTATTGCTGCGCTGCAGAAAAAACTTACGGCATCAATGTTTTCAACGCCTTGCGCTAACCTTCACATAGGTTCCGGGCGCTGGGGACAGCGGCGGATGGTTAGAATCACCCGGTTGACGCGCTGCAATCTGCTTGCCGGATCGTTTTTTCAGCCATGTTTGCCAGCGCGGCCACCACGACCCTTGGTGGAACTGGGCATTCGCAAACCACGCATCGGCATCAACCTTCAGATCGGCGTTGGTATAGTGCCCATACTTCTTCTTGCTTGGTGGATTGACGATGCCAGCGATATGACCCGACTGCGAGACGATAAAGCTCTTTGAGCGAGACCCCATTTGTTGCACGCCGCGATAGCAATCTTTCCAGCGCGCAATGTGATCCGTCTCGCAGGTGATCGCCATCAATGGAACATCCACTTCGCTCAGTTGCAGCTTGTGCCCCATCAGCTCAATCCCACCTTCAGCAAACTCATTTCGCTGGCAAAGCCCACGCAGGTATTGCACTGCCATTTTGGCCGGCAGGTTAGCACCATCACCATTCCAATACAGCAGATCAAAGGCTGGCGGCGTTTGCCCCATCATGTAACTGCGTATGGCAGGCGCATAGATCAGGTCATTGGACCGCAGATAGGAAAACGTACGCGCCATGATGTAAGAGCGCAGCATCCCAACTTCGCCCACCTCTTCTTCGATACCATCAATAAAATCATTTTGCAGGAATGGCGTGAATTCACCCTGATCGGAAAAATCTGTCAGTGCCGTGAAAAATGTCGCCGATTTCACCGATTTGTCACCGCGCTGTTTCATCAGTGACAAGGTCAGGCCCAGTGTGGTGCCAGCAATGCAATACCCCACCGCATTAACCTGTTTGACGTCGCAGATCTGCTTGACCACATCGATTGCCGTCAGAAACCCATCCTGAATATAATCTTCCATGCCCACATCAGCATAGCTTTCGTCAGGGTTGATCCAAGACACTACAAACAGAGTATACCCCTGCTCGACCACCCATTTGATCAGGCTGTTCTGCGCCTTCAGGTCCAGAATGTAGAATTTATTGATCCAGGGCGGGAACAAAACGATTGGGGTTTCGCAAACAGTGTCTGTGCTGGGACTGTATTGGATCAACTCCATCATCCGGTTGCGATAAACAACTTCACCTTCTGAAGTGGCGATATTGCGCCCGAGTTCAAAGGCGCTTTCATCGGCAAGTTTCACTACCAATTCGCCACCATTGGCTTCTAGGTCAGCAACCAGGTTTTCCAATCCGTCGATCAGTGACTGCCCCTCGGTTTCAACCGCCTTTTCCAATGCATCCGGGTTGGTGGCCAGAAAATTCGTTGGCGCCATCATATCAACGATCTGATCGGCAAAATAGCGGAGCCGCTGTTTATCCTTGCCCTCTAGATCAGTAATGTCTGCGACAGACTGACGGATCGCATCTGCATTGGTTATGTACTGTTGCTGGACAAAATGAAAGTAGGGGTTGTTCTGCCACATGGGGTTGGCAAAACGACGATCACTGGATTTCGGCACGGATCCCTCAGCAGTTTCCGCCGTTATCGCCTGTTGGGCTTCAGCAAAGTTCATGACGGATTTGCCCCAGAATTCAACCTGTTGCTCCAACAGTCTGGCAGGGTTTTGCACCGCTTCAGCCCAATATGCTGTTGCTGCACGTGCAAAGAGATCTTGATTCGGACCATCCAGAGCCGCGTTATGGGCCGTTTTATTCCCCATCACATCCGCCAACCGCTTTGAAAGCTGCTCGACATGATCCATGTTTTTCTTAAGTCGTTCAATGTGTTCCGAGGATAGTCCAGTGAAAGTATCGTCAATTGTTGTCATTTTAATAAATTACCCCTAACTTTCTGCCATGCAGAATAATGTCGCCCCGACGTTATGGCAAAGCGACGAAAAGTCCGATGGGTTGGAATTCTTTTATCCCTGTGATGCGGGCGGCAATCAAGGGAAACACGCATGCGCTATATGATGACCTACGATCTGATGGAAACGGCCCGAAACACAAACCAGTGGTTAGGCTCAACCGCCAGAGCTATGGCATCTTACCCAATGTTTTCCGCTATGCCTAACCCGGCCCTGAACTGGATGGCAGCCTGGGGTGAAGTGACCGAGCGTAGTTTTCAGCGCATGGCGGTGAAACCCGACTGGGGTATCCGCACCTTCACCTGCGAAGACGGTAAAGACCACCTGGTCGAAATCGATACAGTGGTTGAACGCCCCTTTGGCGATCTCATTCACTTCAAAGTTGCCGGCCGCGAAGAACAGCCTCGCAAAGTTTTGCTCATCGCCCCGATGTCAGGCCACTATGCCACTTTGCTACGTTCCACCGTCAAAAGCCTGATTGTAAACTGCGAGGTCTATGTCACAGACTGGCACAACGCCCGCGACATTCCAGTTTCGGCAGGTAAATTCGACGTCGAAGATTACTCTCTCTACTTGGTTGATTTCATGCGTGAGATGGGCCCAGAAACCCATGTAGTCGCAGTCTGTCAGCCGGTCCCGCTTGCCTTGGCCGCCACGGCCTATTTGGCCGAACAGGATCCCAAGGCACAGCCCAGTTCGCTGACCCTGATCGGCGGCCCAATTGACCCAGACGCGGCGCCAACCGAAGTCACCGATTTTGGCCGCCGGGTCACCATGGGTCAACTCGAAGAAACCATGATCCAGCAGGTTGGTTTCAAATACCCCGGTGTTGGTCGTATGGTTTATCCGGGGCTGCTTCAACTCACCTCGTTTATCTCGATGAATGGCGAGCGTCATTCACAAGCGTTCAATGATCAGATCCAGCGTGCCGCCAAAGGTGAAACCTCGGATCATGACAGCCACAACCGGTTCTATGACGAATATCTGGCAGTGATGGATATGCCAGCCGAGTTCTACCTCTCGACCGTTGAAAGGGTGTTCAAAAACCGAGATATCGCGCGGAATGAGTTCACCATCAACGGACACAAGGTTGATTTTGGCAAAATCACCGATGTCGCAGTAAAAACCGTTGAAGGCGCCAATGATGATATTTCGGCCCCTGGTCAATGTATCGCAGCATTGGACCTGTGCACCGGACTGGACAACTCGCGGAAGGCCAGCCATGTTGAACCGGGCGCAGGCCACTACGGAATTTTTGCTGGCCGCAGCTGGCGCAACAACATCCGTCCACTGGTGATTGAATTCATGGACGCCAACAGCCGCAAACCAGCGCCCAAACGCAAAGCACCGCGCAAAACCAAGGCGAAATAAGACGATGGCCACCGCAGTACAACAAGCCTTTTCCTGCAAATGTGGCACACTACGCGGCCATGTCACCGCCCAGGGGATGAAAACGGGCACTCGGGTTGTGTGTTTTTGTCCCGATTGCCGTGCCGTCCAACTCTATCACAAACAGCCGGACCCTGCCCCTGGCCCGGTAGACCTTTTCCAAGTGTCACCAGATACCATCGAAATTTCACAGGGTACGGACTGTCTGCAATTGCTGCAGCTAAGCCCCAAAGGCACGCTGCGCTGGTACGCGAGCTGCTGCGGCACCCCCTTTGCCAACACCCTCGCAAAACCCGGCTTGCCCTTTGCCGGTCTACTTTCAGATAACTTTGCAAACCAAGATGCCTTGGGGAAAATCCGCGCTCGTGCCTTTGTCCCGCAACCAGGCAAGCCTTCCAAAACCACTGGCGCTGCCGTCATGGCCCTAGGTATCATCAGCCGCATGGCCACCAGTCGCATGTCGGGCCGCTGGCGCCAGACCCCATTTTTCAATATCGAAACAGGCGAACCTGTTGCAGAGCCCAAGATCCCGACCAAGGAAGAACGGGCAAAGTTCTATTAGGGGCTGGCCCACACAGTGGGTGATCGAGCGTTAAGCCTCACTGGGATGTGAGTTGTACCCGCTGTGACAGCCCGTATTCTCCGGCTTATGAAAAACAATTTCTCTGGAAAATGCCTGTGTGGCTCGGTCACTTACAAGGCAAACGGACAACCAGTAGTGGTCGCACAGTGCCACTGCGAAGAATGTCGCAGGTTGAGCGGAACGGGCCACACGGTTGGCGCTATGTTCCCCTTGGATACAGTCACTCTGAACGGAGAACTGAGCACATTCAAATACCAGTCAAACAGAGGTTCTGAAGTTACAAAAGCCTTTTGTGGGAAATGTGGAAGCCCAATCTACGGCTCCAATTCGCGCGCACCAGATCATTTGACCTTTTCCCTCGGCACAATGGATGATGCCACGGCTCTGGAAATACAGGTCGTGGTGTTCGAACGCGGCAAACAGCGTTGGGACCAGCTTGGGGCGGATGTCATGTCTTTTGCGACCCAGCCGGATTGGAAACCTGATACGTAAAAATCAGGTTTGACCTGCCAACCACTCTGCCAACACCCTGTTCACCACATCCGGGCGCTCCAGTGTAGGGAGATGCCCAGCAGCGGTGATCACCTGCAAGGAGGCATTTGGTATCAACTCAGCCAAAAACTCATGACGCTTCACAGGTGTCAGCTGGTCGTATTCCCCACACAGGATCAACGTTGGGACCTTGCACTTACGCAGCGTGCCCTGCTGATCCCGCCGCCGCTGCAACGCCCGCGTCTGCGCGACAAACAGAGCCTGCCCCAGCTCCATGCCCATCTGATGCATCAGGTTCAGGACCTCGATCCGTTGCGGCCCTGGAGCCAGGTATTCAGGCAGCATGGACTGGCGCAGAACGTCATCCATTCGCCCTGTTCGCGCACCAATAATCAACGGCTCGCGGGTGGCAGCCTGGGCTGGAGTGTCTGGCAAAGGGCTGGTGCTCATCAGGCACAACCGGCTGACCCGTTCTGGGGCGCGGCGCAGGATTTCCATTGCTACAATTCCACCCATCGACAATCCCGCCAGCGCAAATCTCGATGGCAACTGCTGGAGTAACTGGATTGCTATGTCTTCTATGCGTTCGCCGCCAATCAGTGGGGCGACGGTCACCGGAACCTGCGTCGACAGCGCCATGATTTGAGGTTGGAAAATGCGCGCGTCACACATCATCCCAGGCAACAACACCAGCGGATCCTGTGATAATTGCCCAGTCTGTTCCATAGTGCCTATCCGTTGGTCATGATCGCCGGCAAAGCGCTAGCATTGATCTATTTCCTATCACTGCGCCCTTATCTGCGCCATGGCAAGAGGCCTAAGCCCTGACCAATCCTTGGAATTTCGGAAAGTCACCATATCGACACTGTCGTTGCGTTACCGTTTCAGTCGGCGCATCACCTGCAATCAACAGCCGCCCGCGCGGTGCAATATAGCTGTCGATGCGGCGCATGGGCTGGGGGCGCCAAACCAGATTGAAGGCACAGAGTTTGGGGAAAAACCAAATCTCGGAATATTCCAGATGATCATGCAGCCACCAGGCCAGATCGCGCCAGTCCCGCCCGCGGTCATACTGATCCGCAAACCAGGGGATCACAATTGATGCTCCGGCCACACGCGCATCGCCGCGCGCCCAATCCCAGATGTGGCATTCCAACGGATTGTCATTGCGGGCACAGTTCAAACGGTTCTTATTGCCATATTCATTTACCGCCCGAGACCGATATCCCGACCGCACTGCCACCCGACCAAAGGTATCCTGCAAAGGGTCGAGCAAAGACCGGCAAAACACGCTGCCGGTCTCGATGGCCAGATCCGGATCATCGGGAATGTTCTGGATCTGGTGAAAATTGGCGATCTCTGAATACAGAAATTCGCGCATGTAAAAATGTTCTGACAGGCGCACACGGCCTAGCGTTTCCAGGCTCCACATGCTGCCTGGCCGACGCATGTCAGTAGCCATTCCAACGGAACGCGCCGTTTTCACCCAGAGTTGAGAATGGGTTATGGGCTATTTCCCAGATTGAGCCATCAGGAGCCCGAAAATACCCATGATGGCCGCCCCAGAATACATCCGCTGCTGGCTTTAAAATTTCAGCGCCAGCCACTTCGGCTCGTGCGAGAATCTCAGCAACATCGTCCTTTGTATGGGTGTTATGGCTTAGCGTGATTGCCCCCTGCCCCAGTGCAGAAACCGGCAGGCCAATGTCTTCTGCCAACGCCGTTAGCGGATACAACCCCAGCGTCTGCCCGACCATATCAAAAGCAATCACCCCATCCGGGCTTTCTGCTCGTTTCCAGCCCAGCGCCTCATAAAAGGCGGCGGCTTTTGCCATATCTTCAACACCCAATGTAATCAGGCTGACACGTTGTTCCATCACTCAATTCCTTGCATCTTCAACCACTTCAAAAACCCTACGGTCGCGGCTTTGGTCTGGTCAGGCGATCTGATATCCCCTGCGATAACGTGCGACCGTGGGTCACCTTTTCCGTCAAGGACCACCAGTTGCAGGTCGGCAGGGCCACCCCACCGATCTGCGACAAGCGCCGTCACATCAGGGCGCACAACCTGATCCCTTTCAGAGGTCCAGAACAAAACCGGAACGTTCACTTGTGATACGTCCATTTTTGCGACGGTGTCAACAAGGGCCGCCACCGGAAGTACCGCCACAAGCGGATATGTCGTGGTCCAATAGGTCTTATGGTCTGCGTTCTGCACGGGTCGTGTTCTTTCACGGCCAGCCAACAGCGGTACCCAATACCGCGCAGCTGGTAAGGTTAGAAGTGGCGCCAGCGGTTTGTTTATGCCGTAGTTGGGAGACACAAAGATCATCGCGGCCACGCTCTTTGACATCTCTGGGTCGAATGCAGCAGCTGTTGCCAGCGTTGCGCCTGTCGATGTGGCGATCACCACGACCCGGTCGCCAACCTGTCGCGCCGCAGCCAACCCTTCGGCCATGTCCATCATCCAGTCATTGACGGTCACGTCTGCCAATGCCTCTCCTGACCGTCCATGACCACGCAGCCGGGTGAACACCAGATTGGCGCCCAGCGCCTCTGCGACCTGATCTGGTACCGGACGGATTTCTTCGGAGGTTGCCGAGAATCCATGTACATAAAGCACCGAAACAGGCGTGCGTTGTTCTTTGAACCCTTCGCGCCAGATCACACGCTTTTCAACACCAGGGGTTACATCCTTGTGCTGGCTCTCAATGCTTTCGAAATAGACCTGCACGCCTTCGCCAAATCGGCGCGGCTCAAACGAGGTCTTGAGATCGACCTCCTCATAAGGCCCAAATGCCCAAAGGGCAGCCCCGATAACCGCCAATGCCAGCAGGACCCGCCCCAGCCATTTTCCAAACAGACGCACTAGAGCCCGCCCAGTACATCAACCACGGCATCTTCGATCATCTGTAAACACGATCCATCCGAAAACCGATGATCGGCATCTTTGACCAGTGTCAACCGCATGTCGTCGCAAGTGGCATGGTCCATCAGGTGCAATGCGGTTTCGGTGCTCACCGCGGTATCAGCCGTCCCTTGCAAACACCGCACCGGAAACGGCAGGTTTAGCGGCGCGCGCAACACAAGCTGGTTACGGCCATCCTCGATCATCCGCTTCGAGATGATATAGGGTTCCATATAGTCGCTTGGCAGTTCGACATGGCCAACCTCTTCCAGCGCCTGTTTCTGGGCATCCGTGAAATTTGCCCAATAGCCATCTTCAGTGAAATCTGGTGCCGCTGCCACAGTCACCAGCCCATGAATACGTTCTGGCATCTCTTTGGCCAACAACAACGCCTGCCACCCGCCCATTGATGACCCGACAGGTATAATTGGGCCCTGGGTGAGCGCAGAAACTGCCGCCATAGTGTCCTCATGCCAGTCGCCAATACAGCCTTCTTCGAATGTCCCCGAGCTTTCGCCATGTCCAGAATAGTCAAACCGTAGGAACGCCCGGCCCTGTGCCTTGGCCCAGGCCTCCAGAAATACCGCCTTGGTGCCTTCCATGTCGGATTTCAGCCCGCCCAGAAACACAATCCAAGGCCCTTTTCCCTCACTCTTGTGATAGGCGATGCGGCGGCCCTGCGGGCTATCAAAGCAATCACTAGTACCCATGTCGGATCTCCTCAATTTTCCCAAGATGTGACACGCGCTGTCACGGCCCGCAATTGGTGATTACCTCCCCCAAGCGTTATCCACTGTTTGCATGTTGCTGCAACTGGTCCATAAGACTGCAACATTTTGAGGTGCAGCGTGACCAAATTTTTGAAATTCCTTTTGACAGCAACCTTCTTTTTGGCGTTGGCAATTTTAACGGCCTGGGCCTCTCTCGCCTTGTGGTACCGCCTCCCCTTCGGCCTCCCCACCCGCGCAATTGCGGCTGGTGGTTTTGCTCTATTAGGCTTGGCCGTCGCCACTTCCGTGTTCAGCACTCGTCGCCTGCGTGCTCTGGCCACTTACTGTCTTGCGCTTGCCAGCGTCATCTTCTGGTGGTCCACCCTCTCCCCTCCATCCGAAGCCAACTGGGCCCCCGACGTGGCGCGACAGGTTACTGGGGAAGTCAATGGAGATAATCTGACACTGATCAACGTGCGCAATTTTGACTGGCAAACCCCAACCGAGGCCACCGAACATTGGGAGAACCGCAGCTACGACCTGTCCCAATTGCAGGGCGTTGATCTGTTCATGTCTTATTGGGCTGGCCCCGAAATCGCCCATATGATCGTCAGCTTTGACTTTGCCAATGCGGACCCCATCGCATGGTCAGTCGAAGTCCGTCGTCAGATCGGCGGCGGCTTTTCCCCCATCGCAGATCTGTTCAAAAGCAATACGCTGGTGATCGTCGCTGCGGATGAACGCGACGTTGTTGGCACCCGAACCAATGTGCGCGGCGAAGATGTCCAACTCTACCGTATCAACACCACGCCCGAGAAAGCACGCGCTCTACTCCTGCAATATGTCGAGGCCGCCAACCGCTTGGCGGCCAAACCGCACTGGTACAATTCGCTAACCACCAACTGCACAACTGTAGTCCTGACCATGATAAAAACCATCGTTGACGAAGTTCCACTGGATTGGCGTGTGGTCGCCAATGGCTATCTGCCCGACTATGCCTACGACCGCGGCGTGCTCGACAGCCGTCTGTCTTTAGAACAACTGCGCAAGCGGTCTCATATCAATACAACCGCACTGGCACACGGCCTGACCGATGGCTTTAGCGCTGCTATCCGTCAAAACGTACCAGCCCCCTGAGCATTTCTTCGTTGTATCAATGCTCTATATGACAGGCTGGCGCGCGCCCTCTTTCAGCAGCGCTTGACAGCTGCGCCACAGCCTGCCAAATCAGCAAAACACATATACCCGCAACCGGGCGTTCAGTGGGCGCCAAACTGACGAGGAGTGCCGATACATGGCCCAAGTCTCTCTCACCTTTCCCGATGGCAATGCACGATCTTATGACGCTGGCGTCACCGCCGCGCAGGTTGCCGCCGACATCTCCAGCTCTCTGGCGAAAAAAGCCATCTCCGCCACTTATAATGACCAGCACTGGGACCTGCAGTGGCCAATCCCTGCAGATGGCACCATTGCCCTGCACACCATGAAGGACGAGGCTCAGGCCAACGAGCTGATCCGCCACGATCTGGCCCACATCATGGCTCGCGCCGTACAGGCCCTTTGGCCCGACACCAAGGTCACCATTGGCCCTGTGATCGACAACGGCTGGTACTACGACTTTGACCGCGCTGAACCGTTCACCCCCGAAGATCTGGGTGTGATTGAAAAAGAGATGAAGAAAATCATCAACAAGCGCGAACCTGTGACCACCGAGGTCTGGGACCGTCAGCGCGCAGTGGATTTTTACACCGCCAATGATGAACCTTATAAAGTAGAGCTGATCGACGCCATTCCGGGTGACGAGCCTCTGCGCATGTACTGGCATGGCGATTGGCAGGATCTCTGCCGTGGTCCACACCTTGCCCACACTGGACAAGTTCCCGGCGACAGCTTCAAGTTGATGTCTATTGCTGGCGCTTACTGGCGCGGCGACAGTGACCGCGCCATGTTGCAACGGATCTACGGCGTTGCCTTCACCGGCAAGGAAAAGCTGAAGGCCCACCTGACCATGCTGGAGGAAGCCGCCAAGCGCGACCACCGCAAGCTGGGTCGCGAAATGAACCTGTTCCACATGCAGGAAGAGGCCCCCGGTCAGATCTTCTGGCACCCCAACGGCTGGACCATCTACACCGAGCTGCAAAACTATATGCGTCGCAAACAGCGGGCTGACGGTTATGTTGAGGTCAACACACCGCAGGTGGTTGATCGCAAACTGTGGGAAGCCTCGGGCCACTGGGACAAGTACCAGGAACACATGTTCATTGTTGAGGTCGACGAAGAGCACGCGCGCGAGAAATCGATCAACGCACTGAAGCCGATGAACTGCCCCTGCCACGTTCAGGTCTATAACCAAGGCCTGAAGTCCTACCGCGACCTGCCCCTGCGCATGGCCGAGTTCGGCTCATGTAACCGTTACGAGCCATCAGGCGCCTTGCACGGTATTATGCGGGTCCGTGGCTTTACTCAGGATGACGCCCATATCTTCTGCACCGAGGACCAGATCGAAGAAGAATGCGCCAAGTTCATCGACTTCCTGTCCTCTGTCTACAAGGACCTTGGGTTTGAAAAGTTCGAGATCATGTTTGCCACCCGCCCTGAAAAGCGTGTCGGCACCGAAGAAAGCTGGGATCACGTCGAGGGCGCGTTGGAAAACGCAATCAAAAAGACTGGCCACGCCTATACACTGGACGAAGGCGAAGGCGCGTTCTACGGCCCCAAACTGGATTTCAAACTGACCGACGCCATTGGCCGCGTCTGGCAGTGTGGTACATTCCAAGTCGACCCCAACCTGCCCGAGCGTCTGGACGCCAACTATATCGGTGAGGATGGTGCCAAGCACCGCCCCTACATGCTGCACCGCGCCTGTCTCGGCTCGTTTGAGCGCTTCATCGGCATCCTGATCGAAAGCCACGCTGGCAAGCTGCCATTCTGGCTGGCGCCGCGTCAGGTTGTTGTTGCGTCGATCACATCCGAGGCTGATGACTACGTGATGGAAGTTGTGTCTGAACTGCAAAAAGCAGGCGTACGTGTCGAGGCTGACACTCGCAACGAGAAGATCAACTACAAGGTCCGCGAACATTCAGTTGGCAAGGTCCCCGTAATCCTGGCCATCGGCGCACGCGAAGTTGAAGAACGTACCGTCTCGATCCGTCGTCTGGGCCAAAAACAAAGCAAGGTGGACAGCCTGGCAAATGTTACAAAGCTTCTTGCGCTGGAAGCTACAGCCCCCGATCTTCTGTAACATTTACTACATTCTGACAGTTTTTCCGGCCCCCAAGTGGGGCCGGAACTCGTTTTACACGACAGAAGCTATTGTAATTAAACAGTTTACCAATCTGCGCTTTGTCACAAAATCTGACGCGCACGTGACACACAAGCTCGTGTCTTCAATGTCGATAATTGGTCGGTTAGGGTTTGTCTGTAACAACACGAAACCGAGCTTTATCAAAAAAGGACTTCCCACATGTCTAACACCGCTAAATCCCTGGTTGTCGCAAGTGCCGTCGCCGCCGCCCTGTCCGCAGCGGCCACCACACCTGTAGCGGCCCAGTCCAAAGAGAAGTGCTATGGCGTGTCGCTGGCTGGCCAGAACGATTGCGCAGCTGGCCCTGGAACCACCTGTGCCGGCACATCCGTCACCGATTATCAGGGCAACGCCTGGACATTGGTTGATGCGGGATCTTGCGAAGGCATTGAGCTGCCTGCGGCGGCGGACGGTACGGCCCGCAATGGCTCGCTGGAAGCACTCGCCCGCGACATCCCAGCCTAAATCAACACGACAAGCGGGGCGGGATAGTAATTTCTCGCCTCGCGTTTCCTCGCCGGTCACTTGACCACTTCCCACTGGACCAGACGAGAAATACCATGCTGGACACCACCTTTCCCCAGAGCGACTTGCCTGCTACGGCTGGTGTTGGCTACAAACCCCAGCATTTTTCTCAAATCCTCGAACACCCTGGCTCTGTTGGCTGGCTAGAAATCCATGCTGAAAACTACATGGGAGACGGTGGTCGACCCTTAGCGCAGTTGCGCCGCCTTTCTGAACAATTCCCGATCTCTGTTCACGGTGTCGGTCTTAGTATCGGGGGGGAAGCACCGTTAGATACTGACCATCTGGCCCGCCTGAAGCAGCTGATTGAATGGTTGAACCCAGCCAGCTTTTCCGAACATCTGGCCTGGTCCACCCATGACGCACATTTCTACAACGACCTGTTGCCGTTGCCCTATACCAACGACTCGCTGATCCGCATCTGTGATCATATTGATCAACTACAGCGAACAATTGGTCGGCAAATGTTACTGGAAAACCCATCCAGCTATCTCGCATTTGAGGATAGCACATGGTCTGAACCCGAGTTCCTGACCGAGATCGCCAACCGCACCGGTTGTGGATTGTTGCTGGACGTCAACAACGTCTTTGTCTCAGCCTCCAACCTCGACTTTTCCCCACACGGCTACATCGATGCCTTTGCGCTGAACCGGGTTGGTGAAATCCACCTTGGCGGTCATGATACCGACACCGATGATCACGGCGCGCCCTTGCTGATCGACAGCCACGGACATGCCATTGCTGACCCGGTCTGGGCCTTGTTGGACTACACGCTTGAACGCTCTGGGCCCAAGCCTGTGTTGGTCGAATGGGACAATGACGTCCCCGACTGGCCTGTCCTATCGGATGAAGCAAACCGCGCTGCTTCTGCGCTCCAAAAGATCCCCGCATGAGCACCAACCAAAGCCAATTCACCCGCGCCATGATGGATGCCTCGATACCGGTGCCCGAGGGCCTGATGGATGCTCAAAGCCGTCCGGCGGGGCGTCGGTTCGATGTTTACCGTAACAACGTCGCCGTTTCATTGACCGAAGCCATGCACGCTGCCTTTCCAGTAATTGCCAAACTTCTGGGCAGGGAAAACATGGATGGGCTGTCAGGCCTGTACCTGCGCGCCCACCCTCCGTCATCACCGCTGATGATGTTTTACGGTGAGCATTTTCCCGATTTCCTCGCGGCGATGGAACAACTCAACCACCTGGGCTATTTGCCGGATGTCGCGCGTTTGGAACTGTCCATGCGCCGTTCATATCACGCGGCAGATTCAGTCCCCATTGACCCTGAAAAACTGGCGCAACTGTCCCCGGATGCGCTGATGCAAACAGAGGTCAAGTTCGCACCGTCCATGCAGGTGATCGCTTCCCCCTGGCCGATCTTCGACATCTGGCGCTACAATACTCAAGATGGCGCGGCCAAGCCTGATGGCGTGGCCCAGGATGTAATGATCACCCGACCCGAATTCGATCCAGCTCCCCATCTCCTGCCCCCAGGAGGCGCGGCTTTCATTGTGGCTTTGCAACGGGGCCAAGACATTGGCTCCGCTCATGAGGCCGCACTGGCTAAAACCCCTGAGTTTGATCTCGGGGCAACCTTCACCCTGCTGTTACAAGGCGGCGTAATACTTAAATTAGATACGAAAGGATAAGGCGATGCATGCACTTGTCTCGGTTCACAATGCACTCTTCGGCCTGATCGAACGAGTTGGTGACTGGCTCATGCCTCTGGCAGGGCGGTTGATTTTTGCCTCAACTTTGCTGATCTACTACTGGAACTCGGGCTTGACCAAACTGGGGGATGGAATCTTTGGAATCTTCAGCCCATCGGTTGGCGCCTATGCGCAAATTTTCCCGAAGCAGCTTGAAGCCGTGGGCTACGACGCATCACAGCTTTCTGTTTTTCACTGGGCTGTGGTTGTCGCCGGCACCTGGGCCGAATTCATTCTACCACTCCTGATCATCATCGGGCTCGCCACTCGCCTGGCTGCGCTGGGAATGATCGGGTTTGTGGTGATGCAGTCCCTTACAGATGTCTACGGCCACGGCCAAACTGACATCAAAACACTAGGTGCAATGTTTGACCGTTTCCCAGACGGCATCATTCTCGACCAGCGCCTGTTCTGGGCCTTTCTGCTAACCTATCTTGTTGTCAAAGGCGCCGGTGCAATATCTGTCGATGCCGTCTTGCGCCGTCGGGCAATGCCAGCGATCGCCTAACCGAGGTTTTTAATGAGTACCGGGGCGCCTTTTGGCGCCCCTTTTTGTTGAGAAAGGTTCATTCATGCCAATTCTGGAAGTCAGACGCCACACAATGCGCGCCAAACCCGGACAACATCTTTCGCAGGATGGCGTTTCCCTTGCGCAGCACATTGGCCGCGATCTCGGGCCGTTTGATCTGGTTGTGACCAGTGAGCTACCACGCGCAATTGAAACGGCGATTGCCATGGGCTTTGCGGTTGATCGCTACGTTGCGGACTTGGGTATCCTACCCGACATGGTCTTGGCGGCCCTTGCCTGGCCAAATTCCCTGACCGCAATTTCAAAGATACTGGACGAGGATCAAAACTGTCTCCGATTTGCCCAGCAGCAGGCAGAACTTTGGCGAGATATTTTTGATCAGCTTTCCGACGATCAATCGGCGTTGATCATTACCCACGGCGGCATCATCGAATTGGGCGCTCTTGGTTTTCTGCCCGATAGCACCCCCAACAATTTAGGGGATGCCGTCGGTTACTGCGAAGGATTTAGGTTCACCAAACAAGGAGAGGTATTCACCTGTGAAACCCTCCAAGTTGATGAAAACCTTCGCTTAATCCACAACTAGATCTGCACAGACACCCGTTTCATGTACCAATGCTCGGTTTAAAAATGCGCCTTCGGTTCGTCCGGTTTGCCAGCAGCAATCGCCAAAACTCCAGCCAAGCCAGCAAAACAGATTGGAAATAGCGTAAAGACGTTGAACCCAAATCCAACATACATCCCCGCTGATGACGCCAGTAATAACACGCCGCCCCAAAGCGCCCGCGAACGAGCCATCGCCCCTCCGGCGATTGCCAACATCGGAGACAACACCGCCAAGATTCGCAATTGGGTCACGTTCTGCACCTGCTCGGCGACACCATCGATCTCACCGAAATGCTCGACCGCAGTCGAATAGCCATAACCAAAAAATCCAACGATCATACCAAATAGTCCAGCAATAATCCCCAACACGAGGGCTGCGTTGCGCATCTGTTATCTCCATTCAATGTCACCGCTTAGATAAGTGGTCACAGCTCAAACGCCAAGAGCCGCTTGCGTCTCCTTGCTCCACCCCAAATATAGAACGCCATCACGCTCAATCAGCGGGCGCTTCATCAGCGCAGGGTGCGTTTTTATCAGCTCAAACGGGGATTTTAGACGCTCTTCCTGGGTCAAGCCTCGCCATGTAGTTGATCGTATATTCAACAAACTGTCGCCAAATTGCCCCAGTGCACGTTCAAGAACCACATCAGGCACCCCCTCCCTTCGAACATCCACAAGGTGAAGATCAGGCAATAATTTCAATGCCTTCCGGCAATTGTCGCAGTTTTTTAGACCGAATAACTTCAATTTAGCTTTCCATTTCTTTTGTAGGACGTACAATTTATAGTAGAGTCGCCTTGTTTTACTTGATTTTTTTCATAGCCATGCAAAACTCTACCTCGGCTCACTAGCCTGCCGAACGTTGCATTGATTGCCATGGCATCACTTCAATCTTCGGCCTGCTGGCTGTGCCAGAACCACTTTGAAATTACTCAAAGTGACGCGCAAGGTAGAAGGAGACACGGGGCATGCCAAGCGGAACCGTGAAATGGTTTAATACGACTAAAGGCTTTGGGTTCATTGAACCTGATGAAGGCGGAAAAGATGTGTTTGTGCATATCTCAGCCGTCGAGCGGTCAGGAATGACCGGGCTCGCCGACAATCAGAAGATCAGTTACGAGCTTCAGGAAGGACGCGACGGGCGCCAAATGGCAGGCGAATTGACGTCTTTATAGTTGAGCACTGCTGCGCCTAGAGCCACTCCGGGCGCAGCACAACACCAAATGGCTTATTTCCGCACTCGTTTCAGCCTCTACGTCGTATATACTCCATCATCACACAGGCTGGATCCGCAGGTCGCAACTGAGTTTCGCCGGTCATCTCCCAGTCCTTTAGGTCAAACTTTGGGAAAAAGGTGTCAGCACCTTCGATGGTTAAATCCACCTCAGTAAGCAGCAGACGGTCTGCCATTGGCAGCATCCCTTGATAGATGCCAAAACCGCCAATTCCATAAATCCGCTGATATCCCTGAGCACGCGCCTGCGCTACAGCGGTTTCCAAGGATGGGCAAACAATCTCCGCCGCCTCGGGGTTCGACGACACAACCAAATTTAGCCGGTTCTTTAGTGGTTTGAACGGGAGACTATCCCAGGTGCTTCGCCCCATGATAATCGCCCCACCCAGCGTTTCGCGCTGAAACGCTTTCAAATCCTCTGGTGCATGCCAAGGAATTGTATTGTCTTTGCCAATGGCACCGTTACGGGCCCGTGCCGCGATCAGAGTAATCATAATTATACGGCCACTGGTGCGCGAATTGCAGGATCTGGATCGTATCCCAGAACCTCGAAATCGTCGTATTTGAAATCAAAAATGGAACTAACCTGCCGCCTGATACGGATTTGCGGCAATGGCTTGGGACTGCGAGACAACTGAAGCTGCACCTGATCCAAATGGTTGCTGTAGATATGAGCATCACCCAGCGTATGCACAAAATCCCCCACCTCATGGCCGGTCACATGCGCCAACATCAGTTGCAACAGCGCATATGAGGCAATATTGAACGGGACCCCAAGGAACATATCAGCAGAGCGCTGATACAGCTGCAGGTGCAGTTTTCCATTCAGAACCCGCACTTGCCATAGGGTGTGACAGGGAGGCAGCGCCATCTGCGGCACATCAGCAGGGTTCCAGGCGGAAACGATCAATCGGCGACTATCCGGAGAGGTGCGGATGTTTTCAACCAGCTCTGCGATCTGATCTACGCTGCCTGCCCGATACATTGGCTCGTCACCAGTGGTGCCTTCAATCAGATCCAGCCGCGGAAAATGCCGCCATTGATGGCCATAAACCGGTCCCAGATCGCCATTTTCATCAGCCCATTCATCCCAGATCGACACGCCGTTTTCCTTGAGATAGCCAATATTGGTGTCGCCAGACAGGAACCACAGCAATTCATGAATGATCGATTTCAGGTGCAGTTTCTTTGTTGTGACCAAAGGAAATCCGTCAGCAAGTGGATACCGTGTTTGCAGTCCAAAACTGGACAATGTCCCTGTCCCGGTTCTGTCTGCCGAGGGTTCACCCTCTTCCAAGATCTGCCTTAACGCATCATGGTATTGCTGCACGGAACGGCCCTCCAAACTGCTGATATTCCTGCATTGGACATAACCGTTACAAAGGCCAAGGCCAAGCACTGCTGTACGCAAGTTAAATATTCGGCCACCACACCTCTTTGTCACTGGTGCCCAGCATCAGGCACAGTAAGCTGCGCCGCGAAACCAAGCTGGAGACCGTCATGTCGCTCACCTATCTGCACACAATGATTCGCGTAAAAGACCTCGAAAAAACAATCGCCTTTTTCGAACTATTGGGACTGAAAGAAACCAAACGATATGACAGCGAGGCCGGCCGGTTTTCACTGATTTTTCTCGCCCCTCCGGGACAAGAGGAGTGCCCGGTCGAGCTGACATATAACTGGGACGGCGACGACGAGCTGCCCAGCGACAGCCGTCACTTTGGCCATCTGGCCTACGGTGTCGACGACATTTACGCCACTTGTGCCCACCTGCAGGCCAATGGCATCACTATCAACCGCCCACCACGCGACGGCCACATGGCCTTTGTGCGCTCACCTGACAATATTTCAGTGGAGTTGCTGCAGAATGGTGATCGTTTGGCCCCAGCCGAACCCTGGGCCAGCATGGAAAACAGCGGTCACTGGTAATGTAGCGCGCACCCGCGCCGCGCCGTCTCCGTTTACCGGAGCGGCATGGCGCGGCTAAAAGCTGGGGAAATCTGTGGTATGGCCATGGTCCGGTCGCTTCTGCAACCGTATCCACCTGCTTGTCCATCCTAGAAATCGGAGGCATGCCTGCGGTGCTTGGCCCGGACAAATATCTTGTTCTCACTTTGCCCGTATGCGGTGTTATCTGGCAGATCAAACTGCCAACCGCGCCTTTGGGAACCTTGGCCCCCACCGGAATGATTTAGTAGATGTAACGGATCTGATCTGTCCAATACCGTTCAACACGCTTCAGCGCGGTCGAGATATCTGCGATTCCTTCGATGTCGATAACACCTTTGCCTTCCAGGCCCTCAGCATGACGCGAGAACAACGACGCAACGATGTCACGCACTTCGCGACCACGGGGTGTCAGACGGACACGCACTGAACGACGATCGATTTCACAACGCTGATGGTGCATATAGCCCATTTCAACCAGCTTCTTCAGGTTGTAGCTGACGTTGCTACCCTGATAGTAGCCACGGGTTTTCAATTCCCCGGCGGTTACTTCGTTGTCACCGATGTTGAACAGCAAAAGCGCTTGCACGGCGTTGATCTCCAACACACCGACCCGCTCGAACTCGTCCTTGATTACATCCAACAGCAACCGGTGCAGGCGTTCGACCAGCGCCAGTGCTTCTAGATAGCCAGTCATGAACCCTTTTTGGTCCTGCTGGCCGATTGGCATTTCCATACTCATTCGTTTCTCCGACTCGAATATCTGAGACAGAGTTTGACGAAAATTTCCCAATAATCAGTTAAGTCGTTTTAGGGTTATTTTTGAAAAGTTTGCGATATCTCATTAATCAAGTTCTGCAGGTTGTCTGGCCCGGTCGCCTGACCCGTCACCCACTGATACAGATCCTGATCATTCTCGTCTAACAACGCATCATACAGATCCAGCTGTGCGCCATCCATCTGTGGTAGATTGCGCTGCGCGTATGCTGACAGGATTATGTCCATTTCCTTGATACCGCGGCGCATCGACCGCATCTGCATCCGTTTCAGGCGGTGTTCATGTGTCTCGCTCATACCTGCTCGCCCCGTTCCAAAAGCAAACGTATTTTTTTCTCCAGCCGTGCGGTACGATCAGCACCGTTTCGCATTTCGGTGCGAATTTCGCGTAGCTCATTCAGGATTTCCGAGAAATCACCAACCACCGCCATCTCTTCAATGAGCTGGCTCATACCTTCACCTTCGCCAGTGATCAGCCATTTAATAGATACGTTCAGCACGCCAGCCATCATCGACAGCTTATTTGCGCGTGGTTCTGACAGGTCCTGTTCCCAGCCCAACAAAGTGGATTTTTTGATCCCCAACCGGCGCGCCAGTTGGGCTTGGCTCATACCCGCGACTTCGCGCGCGCCTGCAACCCGGTCTCCAAATGTCGCCGCATCAGGGCCGTACCAATCATAATCCGCTTCACTCATGTCTGCTCTCCGGTTGGGGCCAAGGTAAACGCTTGATCGGCCTTTGGTCGCACCCTATGACAGACCGGCGCAACATTCAAATCGAGGCCCCAATGCCGTTTTTGTCCACAACCCTTTCCCGCGTCAAACCTTCCCCGACCATTGCTATGACTGCCAAAGCTGCTGAGCTGAAGGCCGCGGGACGCGATGTTATCGGCCTCAGTGCGGGCGAGCCTGATTTTGATACGCCTCAGAACATCAAAGACGCTGCGGTCGCTGCGATTGCCGCTGGAAAAACCAAATACACCGCCCCTGACGGCATCCCCGAGTTGAAGAAAGCCATCTGTTCCAAGATGAGCCGCGACAATGGGCTCAACTATACGCCCGCGCAGATCTCGGTAGGCACAGGCGGCAAACAAACGCTGTACAACGCCCTGATGGCGACCCTGAACGAAGGCGACGAGGTTATCATCCCCGCCCCGTACTGGGTCAGCTACCCCGATATGGTGTTACTGGCTGGCGGCACTCCGGTTGCGGTCGAGGCAACTCTGGAAAACAATTTCAAACTGACCGCTGACCAGCTAGAGGCGGCAATCACGCCCAATACCAAATGGTTCATCTTCAACTCGCCCTCCAACCCAACCGGAGCTGGCTATAGCCGTGCTGAACTGAAAGCCCTGACTGACGTGCTGCTACGCCACCCACATGTTTGGGTGATGAGCGATGACATGTATGAACATCTGGCCTACGACGGTTTTGAGTTCTGCACCCCGGCACAAATTGAACCGGCCCTGTACGAGCGCACCCTGACCTGCAATGGCGTTTCCAAAGCCTATGCCATGACCGGTTGGCGCATTGGCTATGCTGCAGGCCCGGTCGAGCTGATCGCCGCCATGCGCAAGATCCAGTCCCAATCCACTTCAAACCCCTGCACCATCAGCCAATGGGCTGCCGTCGAGGCGCTGAACGGGACACAAGAATTTCTGATACCAAACAATGAAATGTTCGTCCGTCGCCGCGATCTGGTGATCAAAATGCTGTCCGAAATCGACGGCATGACAGTACCAACACCTGAAGGCGCTTTTTACGTCTACCCTTCGATTGCAGGCTTGATTGGGAAAACCACGCCCAAAGGTACCGTGATTGACACTGACGAGGCCTTTGCAACTGCCCTACTGGACGAAGCAGATGTCGCCGTCGTGTTTGGCGCGGCCTTTGGTCTTTCACCCAACTTCCGGGTCAGCTACGCTACCTCGGACGAGGCCTTGACAGAGGCCTGCACGCGCATTCAGCGCTTTTGTGCGGAGTTGGCATAACTATGACGGACCAGGGGAAAATCACCGCCAACCTACCCAGCCGCGACTTTGACAAGACCGAAGCATTTTATCAAGATCTCGGTTTTGAAACAATGTATCGTGGTGAGGGCTGGATGATCTTGTCGCGAGACAGCATGATGGTTGAGTTTTTCCCCCATCCGGACCTGAACCCCAGTGAGAGCTATTTCTCAGCCAGCATGCGTCTACCCGATATCGACCTCATGCACGGTGAGTGGGCCAACCTCAATCTGCCCAGCGCCCAGGGCAACGTCCCGCGCCTTTCCGCCCCTTTTGAATTGGGCGGGGATGCACCACGCATGTTTGCGCTTATCGATCCAGATGGTAGCCTGTGGCGAGTCATGGAAGGCACGACAAACACATGAGTGCAGAATTGCCCGACTACTATTTCCGCGTGCGCGACAACGGTGCCTTCGTGTACCGCGTCGACACCGAAAACCGCCAGCGCCGCATTGAAATGGATCAGATCGCCGTTGTGAACATCCGCAACGGCGACATCAAACCCCATGGTGGCCGCACCCTGTCAGATCAGGATCTGGACGAGATCAAAACCTGGATGGCAGATCGCACTGCGCTGCTGGCTGCCCGTGACATAGACGATATTCACCGCGCTGTGGACTATCTTAACACAACCGCCCACTGGGCCCAGTCCAAGGCCAGTCTGGACCAACTCGAGATGGTTACCGACGATCTGCTGCTTGCCATGCACGACCTGCGAACGGTGCTGGTGCGCAAAAAGGCGGATCGTTTGATGAAGGCGCGTGACGCGACATAGTCAGTGCCCTGCCCCGTTTCAGCGAATAAGTCACATGGCGCAGTCATCATTGAACCTGACCTGTGTCAAAGCCAGAAACCTCTCTGACTGCTAACCTCCAACTATGTTCTGCAAGTTTGGAGGTTAGTGATGCGTATGGTTTTAGCGGCAGTTCTGTCTGTTTTGGCATCCGGAGGTTTGGCTCAAGATGTCGACGCTGGGGCGGATATCTTCCAACATTTCTGCGCTGGTTGCCACGGAGCGACCGCCGAGGGAGACGGCCCAATGGCACCAGTTTTGCTGGTACAACCCGCCAATCTGACAACACTCAGCGCGCGTAATGATGGAGAGTTCCCAATCGAGCGTGTCGCCGCGCGTATTGACGGGCGCGATCCTCTGGTCAGCCACGGCAGCGATATGCCGGTCTTTGGCTGGTTGTTCGAGGACGAGCCTGTTGCTCTGAAGCTCCCGACGGGTCAACCGATGCTGACCAATCGTCCGGTTGTGGATCTCCTCAGCTGGCTGCAGACAATTCAGGAATAAGCGGTCGCCACCACCCGTCAACGCAAGCACCGCTGCTTTGTGCGGTGACGGGTGGGATCCATGTCAGTTGCGGCCTGCGACATGCCTGTCGACCATGCGCTGCACCATGGGTGCGAAATGCCAGTAGTCCGGGGTTTCCATATCCGTGCGTTTCCCCGCTTCATCCAGATAGCGTACCGCGATGATCTGTTTCAGATTTGGATTCATTGCGAACTCAGCAACTTCCGCTGGCTCCATCGGACCACCCTGCAGGTTCAGCGAGTGTACTGACGCCTCTGACAGCCGATTGAAGTACTCAGGCTTGGTGGCGCAGAGATAGCGTTTAGCTGCCACATGATAGCGCACGCAGTCGGTGATGACCGAGGGCAAAAACTGCTTCAGCACCTCGGCACCAGCCTCCTCGTGGAAGCGGTCTTTGGTGTCCATCATCGAGAAGGTGCCAAATTCCGAGGTAAAGTGGCCAATGTCATGCAACAAGGCACCGACAATGATTTCCTCGGGTTGGCCATTCTGTTCAGCGATAGTCGCGCCTTGCAACATGTGCTCGCCCATGGTCACAGGCTCACCCAGATATTCTTCATCGCCGCAGCGCTCAAAAATCGAACCCAGAAAGGCGACGATATTTTGTGGGGTCAGCTCGTCAATATCCGGCTTCATTCTGCGGCCTCCAGCAATCCGGAACGCCGCATTGCATCATGGGTCGACCGCAGCCCGTCCTTGTCGGCGTAACAGCCCTGAAACCAGCGCGTACCTTCGCCAGAATAGCCCTTACGCGCGTGCAGTACGCGGGTGTTGTCCAACACGAAACTCTCTCCGGGTTCCAAGCGGAATGTGACCTCCATAGCCTCGTCATCAATGATCTCACCCAACCGGCGATACGCGGCATAGTAGTCAGCCATTTTGTCAAACGGCACGTCCGTAACCGCCGCCAGAGACCGGTTATTGAACCGAATACCAACCAGCTCACCATCCGGCGCCAGTTCGATCATCGGACGGCGAGACGTCAGGCAAACCCCATCTTCGCCAGCATATTCGAACCGCGCGCAATGTTCCGCCAATACATCAAAATACGCTTCGTTTTCTTCGCGCAACCGCAGGGCGGCGGCGAACCCGTCCACCACCATGTTTTCTCCACCCGCAGCCGAGCTTTCAAGGCAATACAGCACCTGGATCGAAGGCACCGGGTCCCGATACGGATTGTCGGTATGAGCCTGCAAACCAAGTCCGGTAAAGGCCAGGTTGGTCGGATTCACTTCAGTGCGAACATCAAAATGCTTGCCGTAATTGGTGTCGCGGACATAGCCAAATAGATCGACAACCTTGAACAAGGCCCCCGCTTCCACCGGACCGTTCACCACTTTGCCAAATCCGTATCGCGTCACCAGTTCCAGCCAGTCACACAGGGCTTCTGGGCTTTGCGATAAAGCGGCAAAATCTCCGGTGGGAACATCGGACATCAACCCGCTATCCCAAGTCTGGATACCCTCTCCGGTCCAGCCGCGTGCAGATGGTGGGGTCTGGTCGTAGGCATTGGCGTCCAGCCAATCCAGATCAAAGGACACAGTTTTTCCCTCTGGAGCAAACTCCACCTCCAACTGACCCTCCTGAATGGCCGCGCAGGCGATGCGGATCTGCGCCGGAATATCGCGCAACGTAATCAATCGCTGCCCATTGCCGGGCGCACGGGTATCGGGATCCTGCGCATTATCGCGCAGCCAGACCGCGTGAAACCGGCGGCTGCCGTTTGGCGTGACCAGAGTGAGGTGAGTGCCTGTGGGTTCAGTGGTGACGGTTGTCGTGGCGGTGGCCATGATGGCTCCTGATGCTGCTGGATACTACAAGACAACATCCCGGAACCATGCCATAAGGTCAAATTACCAATAGATCACCTGAGCATCGGATCTCCTAATGACAGACCGTAATTTCAAGATGCCGCCGCTGGAATGGATCCGCGCATTCGAAGCAACCGCAAGACTGGGCAGTTTTACCGCAGCAGCTGCTGAGACGGGGCTGACACAGTCAGCAATCAGTCAACGGATTGGGCATCTGGAAAAACTGCTGAACACCGCCCTGTTCCACCGCCGCTCGCGTACAATTGCCCTGACACTGGAAGGCGAAGCCTGGTTGCCACATGTACGCGCCTCTCTGAACAGCCTGCGGGACAGCTCTGAGGCGCTGTTTGGGGCCGTCCGGGGCAGCCTGACCTTTTCAGCTAGCCAGTCGATAATTGACCTTTGGCTGCAACCCCGGCTTCATCTTCTGCGCGATCTTTCCAAGGCCTCAATATCTGTACAAACCATGGTGCTGGGCGCCCATAGCGCCCCCCAAGATGACGTCATTCGCATTCGATATGGATCTGGTGACTGGCCTCATGACTACAAACTGAAGCTGTTTGATGAGCAGATTTTGCCAGTTGCGTCTCCCAAACTGTTGAAGGGGCAAGACCACTGGACCCAGTGGCCACGCATCGCCTGCTCCGGCCCCCGGCCGGGTTGGAATGACTGGGCATCACGGTTTGATACGCCAACAACGCCATTGCCGAAATGGCGGTTTGATACCCTTTTGCCAGCCCTTGGCGCCGCGCGAGTGGGCATGGGGGTCCTGCTGACGTCACGGGCGCTCTGCGAAGCTGATCTGGCATCTGGTCGTTTGGTTCAGCTAGGCAGCGACATCTTGCAACACCACGAAAGCTACTGGCTCCTTGCCAGCCGCGATGCCGTTTCGCGCGCACAGTGGGAAAAACTGGCGGTTGCCATGCGGCACCCCTAGGTGGCGATTAGCTCGGGTCCGCGTTTTCTTTTGCCACCCCAACCGTGCCAATCACCCGCCCCCAGAACCGCAGCATCAAGAAAACCGAAGCACAGCCCAGCCCAAGCACCAGCCCCGACCAAACCCCAATACCGCCAAAACCCAACACAAAGCCCAGCACATAAGACGCGGTAATACCAACGCCCCAATAGCTGAACACCCCGATCAACATCGGCACGGTGGTGTCCTGCACGCCGCGCAGTAGTCCCAGTGCGATGGCCTGCAAACCATCAACCAACTGGAACAGGGCCGCCATCGCCAGCAACCCGACTCCAACAGCCAGAATTTCTGGTTTCTGCGGATCATCTCCATTCATGAACAGGGACATCAACAACTCGGGCGTCGCCAGAAAAAACACTGTCGCGATCACCGACATCAGCAGGGACATTACCGTCACCACCTTGGCCCCTCGCGCCATATGTTCCCTGTCACCTCGCCCAAAAGCATTCCCAGCCCGGATAGTCGAGGCATTGCTCAATCCCAGATGCACCATGAAGGTCAGCCCAGCCAACGACGAGGCAATCCCATGTGCCGCCAGCGCCACGGTGCCCAACCAGCCCATCATCATTGCCGAGGCCGCAAACAGGCTGACCTCGCTCAGAGTGGTCAGTCCGATGGGAATACCCAGCCGGAACACCTCCCGCAGCATCTCCCAGTCGGGACGTTGAAAGTTCTTCAGCAAGGCGTGCTCTGGCAACACTTTCAGCGCATAGATGATGATCGCTATAAAGGACACGACCTGCGTGCTGAACGAGGCAATTGCGGCGCCCTGCACACCCAGTTCGGGCGCACCGAAATTACCAAAGATCAGTACATAATTGACCAGCGCATTCATCAGCGCAGCCCCTAAGGTGACCCAAAGCACGATCTGTGTCCGCTCCAGCGCGGCCAGATAAGATTTCAACACCATAACCAAGAGGGCCGGAAAAATTCCCCAACCCGCAACCCGCAGGTAATCGGCCGCCATTTCCGCGATCACCGGGTCTTGCCCCAACAGATCAAGAATCGGCCGCGAGAAAATCAAGGCAGGCATGGCAACCACACCATACCCCAGTGACAACCACAGCCCCATGCGGGTACAGCGACGGATCTGCCGGTCTTCCCCCGACCCTGCTGCTGCTGCCACCATTGGCATCACCGCAAAGCCAAAACCTGATCCAAACAGGAACAAAACAAAGAAATAAGTCGAGGCCAGTGTCACCGCTGCCAGTGCTTCCACACCATACCAACCCAACATCACCGTGTCGGTCAGACCAATGGCAAACTGCGCCACATGACCACCGACCAGTGGCAGTCCAAGCGTGGCAATAGCGCGCGTATGACCAGTAATAGTCATCGGCGAATTTGGTTGTATTATCTTGTTCATCCCCAAGCCTTAGCAGAGCGCTGGATTGGGGCAAGTCAAACTGTTCCCCCTTGGGCTGAGACAGGACTGTGCTAGATTGCACAGGTTCAGACCCGGAGCTTGAAATGACCGACCCCTTTGCCCTGCTTATCCCCGAGGCCAAGACCTTTTTGGCCGAACTCGCAGCCAACAACACCCGCGATTGGTTCACCGCCCATAAACCACAATATGAAGCCCAGCTGAAAAACCCAGCATTGTTGCTGCAAGAGCAACTGCTGGCGGACCTGGCCAAAACCACAGATGTTTCGGTGACGTCCAAACTGTTTCGCCCGCACCGCGACGTTCGATTCTCCAAAGACAAAACACCCTATCACACCCATCTTCACATGTTCTGGATGCTCCACGGCCCCGTGAAAACGGCTTTCTTCCTTGGCATTTCCCCCAACTACTGCCGGATCGGCGGCGGCATTATGGGGTTTGAAAAAGATCAGCTCACTCACTGGCGCGCTGCAGTCGATGGCAAAGCAGGCGGCACAATCTCCGCGCTATTGGACAACCTCACCCAGGATCAGTTCAACGCAGAAGACCCCGAGTTAAAGCGCGTTCCAGCCCCCTTTGCAAAGGACCACCCACAGGCCTCACTGCTCCGCCGCAAATCCCTGTCGGTTTGGCGTGACCTGCCTCAGACGGAGTGGTCACAGCCCCTTGCCGCTTTGAACACTGGGTTTTCGAAAGTATCGCCGATTTGCAAAGCCCTGTCCCAAATGCTCACGTAAGGCACAACATCCCCCAACAGCGACCTGACCGCTCGCTTCATCTAGCCATAAATATCCTGGGGGAGGCCGCAGGCCGGGGGCAAAGCCCCAATAACCCACCCCAGTCAACCTCACCCGGCTTGTGCCAGACGCGCCACCGCAGCAATAGCCTCATGGATGTCCTCTGCCCGACTGCGGTGATTGGTGATCGCAGCCCGCAACATCACCAATCCATCCGCGCGTGTGGTTGAAAACACCGCCTCACCACTTTCTTGCAGGATCTGCGCAATCTCGCTGTTCAGCAGAGATTGCGCCTCAGGTGCCAGATCATTACGCGCGGTGAACACACAGACATTTGACACCACCGGCGCCGCTAGCCGCATGTTGGGGTGTGCCGTCACCTCATCTGCCATTAAGGCCGCCAAACGGCAATTGTCAGTGATCGCAGCCCCCAGAGCTGCCTCGCCATATAGTTCCAGCGCGGTCCAGACTTTCAAAGCGCGATTGCCGCGCGACAGATCAATCCCATAGTCACAGAACCACGGATCGCCCCCCGCCAACCCGCGCTCTGCCGCTTCCAGATAGCTGGGACGTGCCGCAAATGCCGACCGGTGCGCAGCCTCATCCGCGATCAGGACCAGCCCGCAGTCATACCCCACATACATCCATTTGTGGAAATCCAACGCAATGCTGTCAGCTCTGCCGATGCCGTCGCTCAATCCCCGCCAGGGGTCATCCGCAATCCGCGTCCAGGCGCCAAAAGCCCCGTCCACATGCAGCCAGAGATCCTCGTCGGCTGCCACATCCGCCAAGCCATTCAGGTCATCATAGGTGCCCAGGTCCACCGAACCAGCCATTCCTACCAGCAAAAACGGCTGTGCCCCTGCGGCCCTGTCTTTTGCAATCTGCGCCCGCAGCGCAGCCAAATCCATTTGCCCATCAATCAGCGGCACCAGTCGAAGGTTCTCAAACCCTATCCCCAGCAACTCCAGCGCCTTGCGGGTGGCATTGTGGATCCCCTGCCCCGCATAGGCCGTCAGCCGGGTAGTCCCCTGCCCGCTTTTGCGAACCTGCGGCATCACCCGCACCCGCGCCGCCTGAAAGGCAATCACCGTCGCCTGCGAGGTCCCGGCCACCAGCACTCCACTGGTGCCTTCGGGCATGTCCATCTTTTGACGCGTCCAGTCAATCACTGCGCGTTCCATGTAATTGGCCCCGTGGTCACGGCCGCCAGTATTGGCATTGATGACCGCCCCAGCCATGCCCGCAATCAGATCCGACGCCAGCCCAGTGCCCTGCACCCAGCCCCAGAACCGAGGATGGATATTGCCGCCGTGATAGGGCAAAACCTCATCCGTGATCCGGTCAACGATCTCAGCTGCACTTGCCCCAGACGCCTCAACCGCATAGCTCTCCTTCACCGCCTCAGGCACCTCCTGCCAAGGGCGCTCAGCAACCTGCTGCAACTGATCAAGACTAGTTTCCAGCATACGATGGGCCTCAGCCCGGAAATTCTTCCAGTTGTCAGGATCCAATCCGCAACTCTTCGCGCTGTCATTTGCCATGCCATTTTCCTTCTTTGGAGCTGATAGCGTTGTTCTATCTCTACACAGACAAGGCAACAGCCACATCCTGTGGATGATAGCGCCAGCCTTTCAGAAGTCGTTTATCCACAACACCCTGCCTGCCCCTTCCCCCACACCGCTACACCTGCCATACTGCCCTTAACCAAGACCATCAAAGAGCAGCTCACAAAATGGCCAATGACCTCCTCTCCGACACCGAAACGGAAACCTATGATGCATCCTCTATCGAGGTGTTGGAGGGACTCGAACCCGTCCGTCAGCGTCCGGGTATGTATATTGGTGGCACGGATGAACGGGCGCTGCATCACTTGGTGGCAGAAATTCTCGACAACTCCATGGATGAAGCGGTGGCTGGCCACGCCACCCGCATCGAAGTCACGTTACATGCTGATTATTCGGTCACCATCACAGACAACGGCCGCGGCATCCCGATCGACCCGCACCCCAAATTCCCCGACAAGAGCGCGCTCGAGGTGATCCTGTGTACCCTGCACGCCGGTGGTAAATTCTCGGGTAAAGCCTATCAAACCTCGGGCGGCTTGCACGGTGTGGGGTCCTCCGTCGTCAACGCCCTGTCTGACAGCCTGGTGGTGCAGGTTGCCAAAAACAAAGAACTGTTCGAACAGCGGTTTTCACGCGGCATTCCTTTGGGGCCGGTCGAAAAGGTTGGCGCAGCGCCAAACAAACGCGGCACCTTTATCACCTTCCACGCGGACGAACAGATCTTTGGCCACCATCGTTTCAAACCTAAGCGTCTATTCACTCTGGTGCGCTCCAAGGCCTATCTCTACTCCGGTGTTGAAATCCGCTGGAAAACCGAAATCGACGATGGCGAGACCGCAACCAGTGCCACCTTCCACTTCCCCGGCGGGCTCAAGGACTATCTAACCGAAGTGCTGGGCAAGTCCTCGGTCTATGCCGACGCGCCATTTGCGGGCAAGGTTGAGTTCCGCGAGAAATTTGGCGAGGCCGGCTATGTAGAGTGGGCGATCAACTGGACCCCATCACGCGACGGCTTTACCCAATCCTACTGTAACACTGTCCCCACCCCCGAAGGCGGCACCCATGTTGCCGGATTCTGGTCTGCGATCCTAAAAGGCATCAAGGCCTATGGTGAATTGGTTGGCAACAAAAAGTCCACCAGCATCAACCGCGACGATCTGATGGCCGGCGGCTGTGCACTGGTCTCCTGCTTCATTGCCGATCCAGCTTTTGTCGGCCAGACCAAAGACCGGTTATCCTCGGAATCCGCCTCCAAAATGGTGGAAAACTCGGTCCGTGATCACTTTGACAACTGGTTGGCCTCTGACACCAAATCAGCCGGGGCCATTCTGGATTTCCTTGTCCTGCGCGCCGAAGAGCGCCTGCGTCGCCGTCAGGAAAAAGAAACCCAGCGTAAATCAGCCACCAAGAAACTGCGCCTGCCGGGTAAGCTGACCGATTGTACTGCCAAAAACCGCTCCGGCACCGAATTGTTCATCGTGGAGGGCGACTCGGCCGGTGGGTCCGGCAAAGGCGCACGCAACCGGACCAATCAGGCGCTGCTGCCGCTGAAGGGTAAAATCCTCAACGTGCTGGGCGCTGCCTCCAACAAGATTGGCACCAATGCCGAAATCCGCGACCTGTGTGAGGCGCTGGGGGTTGGTGTAGGCACCAAATTCAACCTCGACGATCTGCGTTATGACAAGATCATCATCATGACCGATGCGGACGTCGACGGCGCCCACATTGCCAGCCTGCTAATGACCTTTTTCTTCACCCAGATGCGGCCGCTGATCGACCATGGCCACCTCTATCTGGCCTGCCCACCGCTGTTCCGCCTCACCCAAGGCGCGCGACGAGTGTATTGCCTCGACGAAGAAGAGCGCGACGCCTGGCTAGACAAAGGTCTGGGCGGCAAGGGTAAAATCGACATCTCCCGGTTCAAGGGTTTAGGCGAAATGGACGCCAAGGATCTGAAAGAGACCACCATGGACCCCACCACCCGCAAACTGATCCGCATTACCATTGACGAGGATGAACCGGGTGAGACTGGGGAATTGGTCGAGCAGCTGATGGGGAAGAAGCCCGAACTGCGGTTCCAGTATATCCAAGAGAACGCGCGGTTTGTGGAGGAGTTGGATGTTTGAGCATCCCTGACCGCCATCACATTTTAGCAGAAACCTACCAAAAACAGTTTATTGAAGAAGGCAAGTGCGTCTGGGTTTATGACAAAGAAGTGGGGAAACCTTTCCCCACTCAACCCAAAAACTCCACTGTGCGCACAGGCTTTAACACCGCACTTTTGCCGGATGGCAGCCTTGACAAGGCTTCAATGGAAACATTCTTTTCTAGGTTGGAAACCGAATACCCTCAAGCCATTGATCAATTTCGAACAGGATTCCAGACAAGCGAGCGAATAGATTATGCTATCGCATTTATGCAATTCCAAGCGGCGCGATCTCCATTGATTCGAAAATTCATGACCGAGATGCTCCTAGGGTTTACTCCTGACGACGAGAGCTTTCTGAAACTATTGCAGGTAGACAGTGTAGGAGTTGAACTTCTTCATCGAGCACGTTCAGGGGATGAGGATGCAAAGACAAAAATCGGGCTACATTCTACTCAACATATTGTGGAAGGAGTGAGCAAGGCACTTAAGGGAGTTTGGTACAGACCTATACGTATTGTTTCACCCATTCCCTTGATAACCTCTGACAGCCCAGTGACATATTTTGCGATCAAGAAAAAAAGAGGGAAACTTCAGGCAGGATTGCCATTAGTAGGATCACGAATATTGTGCTTCTTTCCGCTGGCAAGAGACATCATTTTGTTCGGCGACACCGAAAGACCTCCGTTCGACAAGTTGACCTACGATAGACCCAGTCAAGTTTCCAAATCCATCGCATTAGTGAAAAGGCTGAATGCCATTAGCGCCTTGAACGCAGAGCGAAGCATCGTCGCCCCGTCCGAAAAGAGTTTGAGAAAAGCTCTGTCTTCTATTGCAAACAAAACCCCTAACGAAGCCACATTGTTTGAGATGTACAATCAGCTAGCCAAAGCTGCCCTACGTGAAAACTCCGTACACTGGGATTAGTCTTTCCACACAAGGCCCGCGCCTGACCTTGGGGAGGCGTAAAGCGCCTTCCCGGGGGGAAGGTCAGGCGCGGGCCTGACGGCCCAAGAGCACAACTAAAACTGTCACACTCTATGGCGGGGACATCAGCGCAGGGCTCCGCCCGTTCTCACTTCAAACAATCCCCCAGATTGTTTGCCGCTTCGCGGACCAGTTCAAACTCCACGGGGGGAAGGTCAGGCGCGGGCCGTGCGGCTATGCCTTACGTCCCAGGGGATATCCTGCTATCGGCGCACTTTGAATTGACCTGTTGGCGCGCAGGGCTCCGCCCGTCCAAACTTCAAACAGTCCCCCGGACTGTTTGCCGCTTCGGGAACCAGTGTGAACTCCACGGGGGAGTTGTGGTCGTCTCGGAAATGATCCGGGGGATCATTTCAGGCCGAAACGGGCGGAGCCCAAGGCGCGGGCCAACGGCGGCGAATATCAGCCCCGCAGTTACAACTTCCCAAACGCCACCCCACGCCAGACCCAGCCTTGCCCTGTCACCGCATCCTGCAACGGCGCCTTCATCTCTTTGCTGTCAAAGCGATAGTTGTAGATCTCTCCGGGCCGCAGCTCTTCGGTGAACCCATAGGCCTTGCCGAATGACACCTCTTTCTTCTGCCCCCGAAACGCCGAGGCGGAAAAGGACAGGGTCGGCACCCCAACCCGCCAGCTGATGGTGTAATCCTCATCCACCACGCGGACCTCGTGCTTGTCCACATCCAGCCGCATCTTGATCCGCGCCGCCCGCTCCAGCCCTGCCTTGGCAAACACCTCTACCCACTTTGCATCAATGATCTGCCATTCAGCCGCAAAATCACAGCTGCCATCGCTGCATTTCGTCACACTATAAGGCGCAGTCTCGCGGTTGACCGCCAAAATGGTAGCTTCAATGTCCTGGGGGGAGGCTGGCGAGGTCCCAGCCTCTGGCTTTTTCGTGCCCGACAACCAATCAAAAAATCCCATAACCCCACCCTTTAAAAACCACACATCGTCATCAAAACAGGTTGTTGTTGAAATGGCAAAAGACATCAGCTGTTGCCTACCCGGCGCGCGCCCTGCTTGGCGGACCTTAATCCAAGCCTGCGATACGCAGGGCGTCGCGACACCGGCTGGACCTGACACCCCCAGCCACAGGACACTGGGCTCCTTTAAAACCGGAGCGATTTGACAGCTATCAGACGCGGGCGAAACGCCCGCCCGCTTCCGCATGGGCGGCGCCGTCCCCCTTACCCTTTTGATCAGACCTTCTGTTGATCTTTTAGGAAAAAGTGCTTTTCTCCTCTGCCCGGACATCCCGCGCGGAGCAATTGTTGTGCAAAAAATCACCCTGCACCAGCGGTCGGGACTTGCTCCAGCCAGCAAAGCGCGGCTAACCTTACCCTATGATCTTGCGCCTCTTTTTGATCCTGTTGCTTGTGACCTCTTGCGGGCGTCCCCTGACAGAGACGGAGCGCGCGTTTATCAGCCAAATCCACGGCGAGACGCTGGATCTGGATCGCATTCGTTTGGTGCGCGGTGCGCCGGTTGGCTCTGTTACCTTTCGCCGCCTTCCCCGCCCACGCCTGACCTGCCGCGAGCGTATACTGCCGCCAGTACAGGATGAGATTGTCACCGCTTCGCCTGCTGCCGTGGCCCTATTCAACCGCATATTCTTTACCAAGGACTGGTATGCCAATACCTATCTACCGGCCTATCCTGACCGGCTTTATCTGGTGGAGGCTATGCTGCTGGCGCATGAGCTGACCCATGCCTGGCAGTGGCAGAACCGCAAACAAACCGGCTATCACCCGCTGCGCGCCGCCGCCGAACATGGCACCCGCACCGACCCCTATCTGTTTGAACTGACGGCAGACGCCGACTTCCTCAGCTACGGATATGAACAACAGGGATCCATTGTCGAAGAATACGTCTGCTGCCGCGCGCTGGCCCCCAGGGCCCCACGCACCAAACGTCTGCACGAAATGCTCAGCGGAGCCATGCCAGTATCCGACCTGCCGCAAAACCGTGAAAGTGATGTTTACCTGCCGTGGAAAGACGCAGAGGTTTCAGGAATATGTGACTAGTGGGTATCAGGGGGCTTTGCCCCCGGCCTGCGGCCTCCCCCAGGATATTTCTGGCTAGATGAAGATCCGGGGTTAGTCTGTCAGGATGCCATTCTCCAACCGGATGGTCCGGTCCATCCGGGCCGCCAGATCCAGATTATGAGTGGCAATCAGGGCCGTCATGCCAGTGTCCGCCACCAGATCCATTAGCGCGGCAAACACCTGATCTGACGTGCCTGGATCGAGGTTTCCGGTGGGTTCATCGGCCAACAGAATGCGGGGTTGATTGGCCAGGGCCCGACAAAAGGCCACGCGTTGTTGCTCTCCTCCGGACAGCGCTGCAGGACGGTGATCGGCACGCGATTCTAGTCCCACCCGCGTCAGCAGATCCAGTGCTCTTGCGTTGGCCTCGCCCTGAGAAGTGCCATTGGCCAGTTGCGGCAGGACAATGTTTTCCACCGCGCTGAATTCTGGCAGCAAGTGGTGGAACTGATAGATAAACCCAATATCTTGCCGCCGAACGCTGGTCCGCCTTCGATCACCTTTGCCCGTCAACTCTTGTCCGCCCACTTTGATCATACCATCATCCGGCGTGTCCAGCAGGCCTGCGATATGCAGCAGGGTAGATTTGCCACCGCCAGACGGCGCCAGCAGTGCCACCACCTCACCCGCACGCAAATTCAGATCGGCACCACGCAGCACATCCACCTGCCCTGGCTTTCCCCGGCTATAGGACTTTGAAATCCCATTTAGTTCCAACATCAGTTCACTCATAGCGCAGCGCCTCTACCGGGTTCATTCGCGCGGCACGCCGGGCTGGAAAGAATGTGATCAGCCAGCTGAGAGCGAGGCTGAGGCCCGCTGCTGAGCTGACATCGCCAATGGTCACAATGGCTGAGGGGAAGAAGAAACCGTTGGCTTCCAAGTCACGTACACCACTGCCGGTGATCCAATCGACCAGCCCATAAATACTGTCGATATTGGCAGCGAACACTACGCCCAGAACGACACCAATCAGCGTCCCCACAGTGCCTACCGAGGCGCCACACAGGAAAAACACGCGTAGAATGGACCCCTGACTCAACCCCATTGTGCGCAGGATGCCAATGTCACGGCCTTTGTTTTTCACCAGCATGATCAACCCTGAAACGATGTTAAGCGCCGCAATCAGTACCAGTATCGACAGCACAATAAAAATGGCGTTGTCCTGCATCTTGAGCGCCTGAATCATACCACCTGCCCTGTCTTGCCAAGTGGTTACATAGGCTCGATCCCCGCTGGACCGCAGTATGGGCAGTATAAGTGCACCAACCTTTGCCGGGTTTGTCAGGCGCAGATCAACCTGATCAACCGCGCCTTCCCGATTGAAGAAGCTCTGCGCCTGAGCCAGTGGCAAGTACAGGCGGCTTTGGTCGATGAAACCCTGCCCGGATGAAAATATAAACACCACCTCATAGGCAGACACCCGTGGCGAGGTTCCCATCGCGGTTTTGACCCCATCAGGGGAAATCAACTTGATCCGATCGCCAACCCCTACCCCCAATTGCCGAGCCATCATTGCGCCAATGGCAACGCCCGTTTCAAAATCATCCAGGCTTCCCAAAGCTTCATTTGGTTTTGCCACCATCGGATAGTTGCGTAGATCCTCAAGTGTGATGCCATAGACATCCACTGGCAGGTTGCGCCCCCTGTAGCTGCCCATAACTTGCCCACGCACCAATGGAGACGCGTGGGTCACCTCTGGCAGGCCCCCAATTTTCTCAACAAGGCTACTATAATCGCGGATCAGGTGGTCGACGGGGATTTCACCGCTGAAGTCGCGCCGGTAGTGAACCTCGGCATGGGCATTTGCGCCCAGCATGGTCTGGATGATGTCCGAACGCAGACCTTCGCGCACAGCCAGTGTTGCGACCAACGCAAACACTGCCAACGCGATCCCGATCAAACTGATCAATGTCATCACCGACACCCCACCATCCGCTTTACGGGCACGCAGGTATCGCCAGGCAATCATCCATTCAAATCTCGAAAACGGTGGTGGTGTATTGGCCATTTTGGCTCCTGCTCGGACTTTCCGCCAAAATGGTCTGTGACACGGCCGGGGTCAAGCAGGGGGCTGCGACTGCGCGACAATCCCCGCCCAATACTATGCCCAGGTCTGTAGGCAAACTCTGTAGGCAAACGGACCACTCCTACACGACTTGGGAACATCCACACCAACAAGCCCCGGTGAAAACATCACCGAGGCTACAAGCGCCTTGATAAGCCAAGCAAACACGACACAGGAAGTACTACGTCACTGTGGTAATGCCCGGAACCTAACCATTGGTTATCTGGTTGTTGTGGTGGTTGTTGTGGTGGTGGTTCCGTCGCTGCTGTCTCCGACAACGACTGCCAGGACGACAAGTGCCGCAAGCCCAGCTGCCCCAGCCCCGCCAGCCAATGCCGTTCCCTCCAACACATTGTTGGTTACAGGTCCGCCGCGGCAAAAGACCTGCAGAACACCGCTTTCAAGATACTCGGCCCGCACCAGCTCACCAGTCCCACAAACTTGACGGTTTCGCGCGTCAGTCAAGGCATCCCCTGTGACCTGAGGCAAGGCGGCATTAGGCATTGAGGACACAATTACCCCAAGAGAAAGCATTTTTAACCACGCAAACGACATTAGATTATCCCCATTTTCGAAAATGATCTGCTTGAAGTAGCGCGGGGTTTCCCTATTTCTACCCCCTTTTAACAACTTTGCATGACCGTTCATAAATAGTTTCGTTTCGGCACCCGTCAAAGGCGCTGAAGAACCGAAAAAGCCACCTGGTGGAGAGGGCCAGCTTGGTTTTCTCCCCTTGCTGACCCAGCGAATTTCTCGGTTATGCAACCTCGCGCTCCAGGAACCAGATCTTGGATACAATTTTCCAACCGTCTGACCCTTTCACAAATCCAAGGTGATCCTGATACACTTTTTCTCGTGCGCGGATGCGGATTTTGACGGTGGCGCATTTGGGAGACAGCCAGTCAATCATCAGGATCTCACTTTCGGGAGCCTGACCAAGGTTGGCCGGAGAGTTTGGTTCATTTAGCCCAACGTCGCGAATAAACGGTGCAATCGGCTCCGCAAAAATCTCACCAGTTTCGGCATCAAACAGGCTCGAGCTTTCGTGAAACACTGCATTCAATTTGTCAGTGTCACAGTGAAATAAGCCGTCAAAGTAGACCTGTACGGCGTCAAAGAGTTCGGGGTTCTGAACCATGGTGTGCTTCCTTATGTTGCTTTGTCGCAATTTGCCTGTACAGTGAAATAATGCCACATCACAAAATGCCAAAACTGGCGGAAATTGCGCCAAATTCAAAGTCGCCGTCGCAAGCTGCAGTGCCACCTCGGGTGGCTGCGCTGATCTACGACGGGCTGTGCACATTCGAGTACGGTATTGTTACCGAAGTTTTTGGGCTTAGCCGCCCGGAACTTGGCGGAAACCTGTTCACATTTTCATCCGTACAAACCGAAGGCAAACAAAACGCTGCGGCCGGCGGATTGATTGTGCAGGCCACCGGAACGGCGCAGGATCTAGAGCGGGCTGATATCATTGTGGTGCCGGGATGGCGAGGAAAGGACGAACCCGTTCCAGAAAAACTGTGCGCCCTCATCCGAGACTGCCACGCCCGTGGCGCGCTGCTTTTCTCAATCTGCTCGGGCATCTATGTGCTGGCGGCTGCCGGCGTTCTGAACGGGCAAAGCGCCACCACACATTGGCGCTATATTGATGATTTTGCGCAGAAATACCCCGATGTTACCCTACGCCCAAACGAACTATACGTGGACAAAGGCAACATTATCACATCGGCCGGCAGTTCGGCCGGAATTGACGCCTCTGTCCATATCGTGCGCAACTATTATGGAGCGGAGATCGCCAATTCGGTGGCCCGACGTTTGGTGATGCATGGGCATCGACATGGCGGACAGGCCCAGTTCATCGAGCAGCCTGTGGCCAAACCCGGGGGGGCACATCGCCTGTCAAATATGATGGATGAGGTCCGCAGTACACTGGCCGAAACTCATCGCATTACATCTATGGCCAAGCTGGCAGGCATGTCGCCCCGCACATTTCAACGGCAATTTCAAAACCACGTCGGCCTGCCCGCCGTGCAATGGCTGGCACACGAAAGGGTAACACGCGCTTGCCAGTTGTTGGAAACCACAACCCAGTCAATCGAAGTGATCAGCCAAACAGTGGGTTTTGAATCCCCAGACCGCCTGCGCTATCACTTTCGCAGTGTTCTGGCAGTGTCCCCAGCGGATTACAGGAAGAGTTTTCACCGGACGGGATAAGACCCTTTCCCGCAGTGCTGGAGATGGGTTAGTTCAGCCAGCCTCTCTCGCGGTAATACTTGCTCGCGCCGGGATGTAGAGGTGCGACAAGGCCATCACGGATCATTTTCGAAGGCTGCAGATCATACCAAACTGGGTTCTGATTGCGCATTTTGTCTATGTTCTGGAATGTCGCTTTGACAAATTCATAGACAACCTGTTCAGGCACGTCTGCGCTGGACAAAACCGTAGCGTTATAGCCAAAAGATTCAGTTGATGCCCCCACGCCATCGTAAACGCCACCGGGAATGGTTGTTTTACTCAGTTCACTGGCTCCTTTTACCAGCCGATCAACGCGTTTCCCACTCAGGTTCACCAAGGTAACGCTACAGCCTTTGGAGATTTTCTGAACCAAACCGGACGGGCTGGCACCGATGAGGACTAAAAGCGTCAATCTGTCCTCCACACAGAGCTTCCCCCAAGTGCCCAGATTTGACCGATCTGCCGGTGGGGAATTCAGCTTTGGGAACGCTGTGCATTTTTAGAAGGGTTTCGAACAAACTGCGGCTCACCCATCCCGGTTCAATCCGCTTGCCTGCCCAACTCCCCGGGCTTGTTACCCCTGCATCCTGTCTGGCGACGACCATGATCGGCTCGCCAAAGAGTGCAAACACCGACCTAAGGTCTTTGTCTACCCCCACGGCAGCAAACTCAGCAGCGCCGTTCAATGCATCTCTAGCCCAATCAGATCTGGCGATCTATGAAGTCAAACTTCCCCTGTCTGATCTTGGGGAAGTTTTCTTTTGCACCCATTGTATTTTTTGCTTTGCAGTTGATGTCTACTGGCGCGCTGTTGACGAAGCCACACAGGGCTTCACCCGCCCTGTAGTAGGCACCTGCCTTACCGCCGTTCTTGTATCCGCTGACTGCGCGCTCAAAGAGGTACAGCTCAATGCTATGGTCAGACAGAGGGACACAGGTCTAAATGATTTCGCCAAAAAGCAATTTCTTCAAAAAAATCATAACCCTTCTATAACAGTCCTCTAACTGCGCACTTCTCCTACAAAATCAAATTTGGAAAGAAACGCAAGCGGCACAATTCTTATCGGCTCAGTGCATTGCACAGTGTCTAAAGAAAAAGGCCGATCTTTCGACCTGCCTTTTTCTTTTCTGTTCGTCCTTAGCTTCAGAACCCGCGGCTGGTCATGTGCGGGGCGTAGATCTCGGCGACCTTTTTCACCGCCTCTTCCGGGCTTAGCTCGACGCTTTCACCGGTGCGGCGCGAGGTCAGTTCGACCACACCGTTTTTCAACCCACGTGGGCCAACAGTGATGCGCCAGGGCAGACCAATCAGATCCATAGTGGCGAACTTACCGCCAGCGCGTTCTTTACGGTCGTCATACAGTGGCTCTAGCCCCGCAGCGGTCAGTGCAGCGTAGAGCTGGTTACAGGCCGCATCCGCCTCGTCGTCGCCCTGTTTCAGGTTGACGATACCACAGTGGAACGGGGTGACACCTTCGGGCCAGATGATGCCCTTGTCGTCGTGGCTCGCCTCGATGATCGCACCCAGAAGACGCGACACGCCGATCCCGTGAGAGCCCATGTGAACCGGGGTTGGCTTGCCATCTGGACCCTGCACCTTGGCGCCCAGTGCTTCGGAGTATTTGGTGCCAAAATAGAAGATCTGGCCGACTTCGATGCCACGCGCGGTGCGGCGGCGTTCTTCTGGAACCTCGTTGAACGCAGCTTCGTCGTGAGTTTCGTCCGTACGGGCGTATTTGGTGGTGAACTCTTCCAGCACACCCTGACACTGCTCGACGCTGTCATAGTCGATCTCACGATCGCCAAAGCTCAAGTCGGTGACGTCGCTGTCATAAAAGACTTCGGACTCACCAGTGTCAGCCAGCACCAAGAATTCGTGGGTATAGTCGCCGCCAATTGGGCCACCATCGGCGCGCATCGGGATCGCCTGCAGGCCCATCCGCTCATACGAGCGCAGGTAGCTGACCAAATGGCGGTTATAGGCGTGCAGCGCGTCCTCTTTGGTGAGGTCGAAGTTGTAGCCGTCCTTCATATAGAATTCGCGGCCACGCATCACGCCGAAACGCGGGCGGACTTCGTCGCGGAACTTCCACTGGATGTGGTAAAGGGTCAGCGGCAGGTCTTTGTAGCTGTTGACGTGGCTGCGGAAGATGTCGGTGATCAGCTCTTCATTGGTGGGACCATAAAGCATATCGCGACCGTGGCGGTCACTGATCCGCAGCATTTCCTTACCGTAATCATCATAACGACCGGACTCTTTCCACAGATCCGCAGATTGCAGCGTGGGCATCAGCATCGGGATGTGACCCGCCCGCATTTGTTCGTCATGCACGATGGTTTCAATCTTCTTCAGAACCTTGAAGCCCATTGGCAGCCAGGAATAGATCCCGGCAGAAGACTGTTTGATCATGCCGGCACGCAGCATAAGACGGTGACTGACGATCTGCGCCTCAGATGGCGTCTCTTTCAGAACGGGCAAAAAATAGCGGGACAGGCGCATGGGCACTCCGGTGCGTGATGAAATCTTGAACTTTAGCCCGGTTTAGAGCGTGTGACCAAGCTGGGCAAGTGTGCAGATGGCCCCTGTGTGACAGTCGGCACGGAACAGATACCTAAACCTTCAGGCGTAATTACGACCCCTATGCCCTGTGTAGGAAACCAGCTGGCTTGACGTTTGCCAGCTACACTTTTGCCGCTAAACCTGAACCTTTGCCAATAGCTCTGCTTTGCGAAACGGTTTAGTCATGAAACTGTTCATACCGGCCGAAAGACAGGCCTCGGCGTCACTGGGCTGGGCATTGGCGGTCAATGCAATGATCCGGCACGCGGGATACTGGGTTTCTTTTTCGTAATTGCGGATCATGCGTGTCGCTTCAAGCCCGCCTAAAACCGGCATGGAAAGATCCATCAGAATCAAATCCCATTCCCCACTTTTATACGCTTCAAACGCCTGCAGCCCGTTAGAAACAAAGTGCAAATTTGCCCCGGTTAGTTTGAGCATCTTTTTGACAACCAACTGATTGGTTTTGTTATCCTCGGCAACAAGGATTTTCAGCCCATCAAGTATCCCAGAGGTCTCACCAAACTCTGCATCCACGTTCTGCGTTGTTTCAGACAAAGAACCTAAAGAGTTATCAGAAGTGATCGCGTTTTCCGGCGCAGGCGACCCGACAGCTTGCTCTGATATCGGCAAATCAAGCAGTACCGAAAAGGTGGTTCCATCGCCCAGTGCGGAGTCGACACGCACCGCCCCCCCATAAGTTCAACCAGCGCCTGTGTGATCGCAAGGCCCAGGCCTGTTCCTTCCACTTCGCGGGTTGCAGTGCTGTCAACCTGTTCAAATGCCGAAAAAATGGTATCTTTACGACTGTCGTCGATCCCTATTCCTGTGTCAGAAACGGTAATACAAAGGGGATAGCTCTGGCTATTTGGATCGAAGTGAACGCCGAGTGTAATATGGCCTTCTTCTGTAAACTTGATTGCGTTCCCAATTAAGTTCAGCAAAACCTGACGCAGTTTGTTCACATCACCTACAAAATGCTGAGGTTCGGTTTCTGGATAATCTATGCGTAAATCTATGCCCTTATAAGCCGCGCGTGCCCATAACAGATCGCCAATCTCGCGAACCATTCCATTCAGAGAAAACGGTTCATCACGAAGTGAAACCCTTTGCGCCTGGATTGTTGAAAAATCTAATATATCGTTGATGATTTCAAGCAGTGCATCCGCCGAGTTATGGATGGTATTTGCAAACACTACTTGCTGTTCGTCGAGCTCACTTTCCAACAACAGCTCGCTCATTCCCAATATACCGTTCATGGGAGTTCTGATTTCGTGGCTCATATTGGCCAGAAACCGTTCTTTTATTCGACCGGCCTCCTCGGCCTTTTCCTTCGCTATTTTTGCAAGCTCCAGAGCCGTGTCCAGTTCCCGTTCTGAGGTCACATCCATGGATGACCCGATCAGATGTGTTAATCTGCCATCTGCACCAAAAATGGGCTTCATTGTCGTCCGCAAATAAAAGGTTCGCTGAACTTTGGGCATAGTGATTTCGTAGGTAATTTCTTTTCTAGCGTGAACGACTTCGAGCTGTTTAGCCAAAGCCCGTTCCCCCATCGCGCCACCATAAATTTCTAACGCAGTTTTACCCAAATAGTCGTCACGCGTCAGATCTGCAATGTTGCGGGAAACTGCATTCATCATAACATATCGCGGCAAACCATCCATTCCAACTTCGAGAACGATGACAGCGAGATTCATGGCCTCGAATAGCTCAAACTGATTGGATGGTCCGTCTAGAAGCACTAATAATTCTCGCAAGGCCATGGGTACGCGGGCTTATATCGCTCAATTTCATCCAGAATTGACTAATAAGTAAATGTTAGCAAATCATTTCATGGCCCACGATGTGCAACAAAACCAAAAGCGCGGGTGGTTACCAAAGTGAACATTTTGGTTTTACGCAGTCCGTCAGAGGCACCTTCCCCCCAAGAAAGCCATGTCGCCAACAGCTGCAAAGCGCGCATCCGTTACGGTGGAATAAAATGGGCTTGCGAACAGTCCCCGTCTTTTGCAGAGGCTCGTTTCTTTGCGCAATAGTATTGCGGCTATACTTATGTTGGGTGTCGGTTTTGACGACCCGTGTCGCGAATTTTCTAGAATGCTCATTCAAGTTTCATATGTTGCCCGAAATTTAGGTGGAGCAGCCCCCGTGACCAAGACCATAACCGAACCCTCCCGCGAAATACCCGTCATCCATGAAACCGAAGTCCTGGTGATCGGATCAGGTCCCGGTGGGTTGGCGGCTGCACTTGCGGCAGCGCGGGCTGGTGTGCAGGTGGCCTTGCTGGACCGGTTTGGCTGTTTTGGCGGCAATATCACCACTGTCGGGGTCGAAGGTTTTGCATGGTATCGCCACGAACAGACGGTTGAAGCAGGGGGCATCGGCTGGGAGTTCGAAGAGCGCGCCAAGGCAATGGGGGCTGCGGTGCCAGAGAGCCAGTCTTTAAGCTATGAGCTGGACAGCGAAGGATTTAAACTGGTGGCGGACAAGCTGGTGGAAGAGGCCGGAATTCACCCGATGTTGCACCGCCAGTTTGTGGCTCCGATCCGCGAAGGCTATACTATTACTGGGGTGATCGTCGAATCCAAAGCCGGGCGCGAGGCGATTTTGGCCAAGCGGGTGATTGATGCCACAGGCGATGCAGACATCGCCCATATGATGGGCGCCCCCTGTATCAAAACTCCGATTGAGGACATGCAGGCGGCATCGGTGATGTTCCACATAGCGGGCGTTGATAAGCAGAAATTCATGGACGGGGTAAAGGCGGACCCGCAGACCTATGCCGATTGGTCGACCGGTGAATGGCAGGTGGAAACCGACGGAAAAGAGGACGAGATGTTCTCTCCCTTTTTGGCCAAACCCTTTGGTCAGGCGATCCGGGACGGGGTTATCCCGGCGCATCTAAACACCATTGGCGGCACCTGGGGCGCGGTGCATGACAGTGGCGAGATGACCTATATGAACCTGGTGCATCTGGCTGGGATTGATGGCACCGATCCAGACAGCATGACCCGTGGCGAGATCGAGGGTCGCAAACAAGCGATGTTGGCGATTGAGGCCCTTAAGGCCTACACGCCGGGATGTGAGGCTGCGCGGCTGCGTAATTTTGGCATGACACTTGGCATTCGCGACACCCGCAAGATCGACGCCATGCACAACATCACCGAGGACGAGACCCGCAATCAGGGTCGCTTTGACGATACTATCGGCATCTATCCCGAGTTCATCGACGGCTATGGAATCCTGATCTTGCCTACTACCGGACGTTACATGCAGATCCCCTACCGCTGTATGCTACCCAAGGGCGTGAAGAACCTGCTGGTCACAGGTCGCGCTATTGGTGGGGATAAGGTGGCCCATGCCGCCACCCGCAATATGGCCTGTTGCGCGGTGGCTGGTCAGGGGGCTGGCATTGCTGCCGCGCAGTCGATTCGCAGCAACACTCCGCTAGATCAGGTTGATATCGTGGCTGTTCAGACCGAACTGAAGCGGCAGGGCGTTCGCATCGACTAGGGCGCCCGCTCCCGTCGCGGTCGCTTTATCCACAGCAAAACCGCAGCAGTCCCTTGCTTACCCACCGGGGATTACCCCCTGCCCCTTGCACGCGTGCTGGCCTTAGGTGAAGATCGCGCTCAAGATAGTGGACGCGGACCAGATTGGGCAAAAAGAACATGGCGCTACCGGCAAAAAAGCAGATGAGTTACTGGGGCATTGCGGCCCTTGTCTTTGTAGTGGTGCTTTGGGCCTTGGGCGATGTGTTGCTGCCATTTGTACTGGGCGGAGCGGTGGCCTATCTGATCGATCCAATTGCAGACCGGCTAGAGCGCATGGGGCTAACCCGCGCAGGTGCCACCGCAGTAATCACGGTGGGGTCGGTGCTGGTATTCCTGCTGCTTTTGCTGGTCGTGATACCAACTCTGATTTTCCAATTAATCGAACTGGTACAGGTTCTGCCCGAACTGTTCCGTGATGCGCGCGCCTTTGCCTTTGAGAAGTTCCCGTCACTGTTTGACGAGAAAAGCCAGATGCACCAGGCCATCACCACTCTGTTTGACACGCTCAAGAGCCATTGGGTGGGCGTGCTTGAAACCGTGCTTGGGTCTGCCGTGTCCCTGCTTAACGTGGTGATCCTGATCGTAATCGTGCCGGTTGTGTCGATATACCTGTTGCTGGACTGGGACCGGATGACGGCCCGTATTGGCGAGCTGCTGCCGCGCGACCACGCCAAAACCATCAGCCGGTTGGCCGGTGAAATTGACGCCGTGCTGGCCTCGTTCATTCGCGGCATGGGGACCGTCTGTTTGATCCTGGGCACCTACTACGCTGTTGCGCTGATGCTGGTGGGGCTAAACTTTGGTCTGGCCGTTGGGTTTATTGCAGGGCTGGTCACATTCATCCCCTACCTTGGCGCGCTGATTGGTGGCGCTTTGGCTATTGGGCTGGCACTGTTCCAGTTCTGGGGTGATTGGTATTCAATTGGCGCCGTTGCCATCATCTTTGCCATTGGCCAGGTGATCGAAGGCAATGTGCTGACGCCCAAGCTGGTTGGAAACTCGGTTGGGCTGCACCCCGTTTGGCTGCTGTTAGCACTGTCGGTGTTTGGGTCTTTGTTTGGCTTTGTCGGCATGTTGGTCGCAGTTCCAATGGCCGCAGCCCTAGGCGTGGTTGCACGTTTCTTCACCGAGCAGTATCTGGACAGCCGACTATACCAAGGCCAAGGCCATCAGGACGCCGACTAATATGCACAGACAGCTTAGCTTTGATCTTCCCGCCAAGCCGGCGTTAGGGAGAGATGACTTTTTTGTAGCGCCATCGAATGCAATGGCGGTGGCGATGTTGGATGCAAGTTTCAGCTGGCCAAGCGGCAAACTGGTGCTAAGCGGCCCTCGTGGCGCTGGCAAAACCCATCTGGTGCATGTCTGGGCCAGCCAGTCCGGTGCGCGCATCATTGCCGCCACCGATCTGACCGAAGATAAGGTTCCCAATTTGGCCAGCGGTCCGGTGGCTGTTGAAGACGTGCCCAACATTGCCCGTGATCCGCAGGCCCAAGAGGCGCTGTTTCACCTGCACAATATGGTGCTGGCGAATGGCCATGCACTGATGCTCACAGGGCAACCCGCACCGAACCTATGGGGTCTGACATTGGCGGACTTGCAAAGCCGGGTGCAGGCAGCAACCCATGTCGCGCTTGAAGCCCCAGACGACGCATTGCTGGCTGTGGTACTGGCGAAACTATTTAATGATCGCCAGATCATGCCCAAGCCCGATGTCATCCCTTATCTGGTTGCCCATATGGATCGTTCTTTTGAGGCCGCCGCGCAGATTGTTGAACAGATGGACGAAATATCGCTCTCCGAGGGCCACACACTGTCACGCCCTTTGGCCATTAGATTGTTGTCACAAAATCAATACGAAATGAGTCTAGAATCGGACCCAAAGGATGATTGACCCGCGACAGCTGATTTCGCATCCTATGCCCACGACGACCTGGGGAAGATCATGAACGTGTCACCGGATCCTACTGCTGAGTGGGGGCCATTTGAGCGCCCGCTGTTTGAAGACCCTGGTGCCCGTGCCTTGTCACGGGTTGGCGTGGTGGATGTTGGGTCAAACTCTGTCCGCCTTGTGGTGTTTGATGGGGCCGCGCGCAGCCCAGCCTATTTCTACAACGAAAAAATCATGTGTGCCTTGGGGTCTGGCTTGTCGGAAACCGGCATGTTGAACCCAAAGGGGCGCATTCGGGCTCTATCGGCACTGCGGCGTTTTCAGAACCTGGCACAGGGCATGGGTCTGCCGCCGCTGTCTGTGGTGGCAACCGCCGCTGTCCGGGACGCAAGTGATGGGCCCGATTTCTGCAACGACGTATTGCGTGAAACCGGGCTGAAAATCTGGGTCATCGACGGCCGTGAAGAGGCACGCCTGTCTGCGCAGGGTGTTTTGCTGGGATGGCCCGGCTCGTATGGGCTGGTCTGTGATATCGGCGGTTCGTCGATGGAACTGGCTGAAATTCAGGAGGGGCGTGTTGGCAAGCGGGTGACCTCTTCGCTGGGACCGCTGAAGCTGCGCGAACTGCCTGGTGGGCGAAAGGGCCGCAAGGATCACATCAAGCAGGTGATCCATGACCTGAAGGAAAAGATGGGGCCGCAAAAGGACCGCCTGTTCCTTGTTGGGGGCAGCTGGCGCGCCATCGCCCGCATCGATATGGCCCGGCGCGGATATTCACTGAAAGTTCTGCATGAATACCGGATGACGGCGCAAAGTGTGCGCGACACCATCAAATATATCGACTCACAGGATTTGGAAACTCTGCGCAACGCCTGTGGCCTGTCCTCCGCCCGGATGTCGCTGGTGCCTTATGCGGTGGACGTTCTGGCCCGGCTGGTGCGCACCTTTAAGCCCAAGGATATCGCTGTTTCCAGCTATGGCATCCGTGAGGGGCTACTGTACGAACAAATGCCACAGCGCCTGCGCAAGCGGGATCCGCTGGTTGAATCCTGTCGCTTCGCCGAGGCCAAAGATGCGCGCATGCCCGGCTTTGGCAAAACCCTGTATAATTTTGTACTGCCACTGTTCAAATCCAGCCCTGACACAACCAAGCGACTGATCAAAGCCGCCTGTCTGCTGCATGACGTCAGCTGGCGCGCCCACCCTGATTACCGGGCCGAAGTCTGCTTTGATAATGCGACCCGCGCCAATCTGGGCGGGCTAAAACATTCCGAGCGGGTTTTTCTGGGGTTGGCACTGCTTCATCGCTATCGCAACAAACGCGAAGGCACGCCGTTCCAGGATCTCTATGAGCTGCTGGATGAAAAGGGCCGCCAGGAGGCCGAAATACTGGGTAAGGCGATGCGGTTTGGCGCCATGCTGATGGTGTCTCAGGATGGAGATATCGGCAAGCTGAAGTGGCAGCCCCGCAAAAGGATACTGTCTCTGACCCTGCCACGCGACATGGAGCCCCTGTTTGGAGAGGTGGCCGAAGCGCGGCTCAAATCGCTGGTGAGTACACTGGGGGCCAAGGTTACGGTTCAGGTCCGCGACTGATCAAATATCAGTTTGCCCGTCGGTCTGCGGCTGCTGTTGCGGTTGTTCTTGACCAGGTTTCTTACGGATGATGATATCCCCATTGGGGAGGATCTCGGGCATCTCGTAAGCACTCCAATCTTCAACCTGATTGGCAATCTCTGCCAGCGCGGGCCCCATTTCGCTCAGGAATCCCTGCATCGAGGGCCCCAGCGTTTCGGCCAGTTGGCGCATGTCATCCAGTGTTGGAGCCATTTCCTGCCGCAGCCCTTCCCAGAACAGCTCTAACCCCTGTTCCATCAGGCTGGGATCCTGATCCTGGTCTTGGGCAACTGCGGGCAGTGCAATCAATGCTGCAAAAGTAAGAGGTAAAATCTGTTTCATTCGATCAATATAGGCTGGTTGGTTGCTGATTTTAAGTCAGATCAATGTCTAAACAGACAGGAAAATGATCGGACGCCGTCAGTAGTGCTTCGCGCAGGTCGGCGTTGTTGTAACAGTCTCCGTCCTCAAACGGGTGCCAGATCCGCCAGCTGGGTGCAGAGTTCATCAATCCTGGCGACACCATCACGTAGTCCAGCAGCGCACGGAAATATCGCTTGGTGGTAGCGTTGTAGAACCGCGAAGTGCTGGGCTGAACACTGGCTCGGGGCTTCATCACCTGACGGGCGTGTGGATCCATCATGTCATCGCCAATCACAATCTCCACCGTTGAGCGACCAAACAGCAACTCGTATTCATCAAGACCGGGGCCGTCGTTCAGATCTCCCATCACAACCAAATCATCACCGGCGCTCAGGTGTTGATCCACGCGGCCGCGCAACCAGATCGCCTGCGCCAGTTGTTTACGCCGGTTGGCAATTGAAAGCCGGGTCACCGCATCCGCATTTCGCGCACCATGTGGCGCCTTTGATTTCAGATGGGCGCCAATCAGACGAACGGCACGCCCAGTGGCTGTGGTTACTAAAAGCTCCAATGGTGGTTTGGAGAAAGTCACATGATCCAGCTTGGCGTCGACATCGAGATCAATTTTGAATGTTCCATCAAAACGCGGGGCCTCGCTGCTTTCCAACGGATCATGTCGCGCCTGCAAAGCATCGGGGTCATACAACAGGGCAATTTCCTGCTGAGTATCATTGGTAAACCCCATAATAGCGCGGCGCGCCCTGATCCCTGCCCTCTCGGCAAAGTTCTCTAACGCCTTTACCGTGCTTTGCTGGCGGCCAGAATTGGGGGCCTCGATGACCATGACAGCATCCGCATCAAAGGCCTGAAACACATGTGCCAGCGCATGTCCCTGAGAGTAACGATCGACCCCATGTCGCCCTGATGGCGCCTGATCCAGGATCAATTGATCCTTCTCATCAAACAGCGATGCAAACCACTCGACGTTATAGCTGACAAGCCGCATATTTTGCACATCCGTTGATTTGATCCCAGGCGCGGTTGATATCAATCATCCGCTTCTCAGCCAGACGGACCGCCTCTTCCGGCACCCCGCGTGCTATCATGGCATCGGGGTGTGTCTCACGAACCAACTTGCGCCAATGTTTACGGATCTCGTCGCGCGGCATGTCAGGGTTCACCCCCAATATGGTAAAGGGATCCTGAGGTGCATCAGGTACAAACCGCGCCCGAAGCGCCCGGAACTGCGTAAGATCCAAACCAAAGATCAGCGACACCTCGCGCAGGAATTCGTTCTCATTGGGGTGATAAAACCCATCTGCCATAGCAATGTGAAACAGGCCCTCCATCAGGTCAGACAGGGTTGTGGGATCTTCAGCAAACATTGCCTGGATCCGTTGGGCATATTCGCGGTAGCCCGCCACATCAGTACGCGCCATGTTAAACACTTTTGCGGCGCCTGCTTCATCTCCGCTGGCAATCTGGAAGACTTCACGAAAAGCGGTCACCTCGTCACGCGTAACCTGTCCATCCGCCTTGGCCATCTTGGCCCCCAGTGCAATTACCGCAATGGCAAAGCCAACCGTTTTTTCCGGCGATCCGCGCAGGTGATCAAACACCTGAGACAGGTTTTCCCCCTTTGCAAGGGCTGCAATGGCTTCTGATATTCGGGCCCAGAGTGACATGTGTTTACTCTAATCCTTTTTGTCAAAACTGTCAGGTTCGGCTTGCGAGCGGGGAGGCAGGATTTTCTGCATCAGGACTGTCCCCAGCCACTGGTCATTTTTGCGTCCAACTTCGGGCAGATGACCCACTTCACTGTATCCCATCGCAGCGTGAAATTTCAAACCAGCAGGGTTGGCACTGCTGACCCCAGCCACAAGCACATGAAGCCCGGCCTGAGCGGCGACATCTTCAAGAGCCAGCAGCAGCGCGCGACCAATACCACTCCCCTTTGCGCTGGAGACCAGATGAATGGTATGTTCCGCTGTATAGCGATACCCAGGCCCCCCGCGAAATGCGCCGTAGTTGGCATGCCCAACCACTTGTCCATCCAACTCGGCGACAAGATACCTGCCCGCTTTCTCTGCAATGTCTGCGCGCACCTGAGAAGTGGTCTTTTCGAGTGTGGTGAAGGTCACCAATGTATCGCGTACAAGTGCATTGATGATATCGCAGATTGCACCGGCATCTTCGGGCTGTGCCGGTCGGATGATCATTGCAGGCTCCTCACCCCATGAGGGGTATCAAAGGTAGCTTCGAATCCAGCCTCACCGCGTTCATAGGCGACCCGGTCATCGACCAGTGGCAATTGGGTTTGCAGCTGATCCACATTAGGGTGGGATATGGTCAGTCGCTTCAACTGACATCCTTGCTGTATCAGGTTTGGAGCCGGATGCGCGCTGTGCCATTCAATCAGAGCTGGGAACATATTGTCATAAGGCAGAATTCCATCGTCAGGCACTGCCATATCCCAGCGCAGGTCGCCACGGGTCAAGGCAACAGGCGCCCCTGCCCCCTTTGGCAGTTCAGCTAACTCTTTTGCCATATCTGCGCAGCGGCAGATCCAGTTACTGATGCGGGGCGCACCGGAAAACCGGTCCAGATCAAACCAACAGGGACTACGCTGCGGCGTTGCATTTGGATCAATTGCGATCGCCTCCAGATACAACCCGTCGGCAAGACCCAGAAGATAGTTATGGGTGCCAAACATGGCGTGTTGCCCCCCCATCTGCAACGGAACGCCTAGCGCCTCTTCCACATGGGCCTTCGCCGCCTCAAGGCTTTCGCCCGCCACTGCCAGATGATCCAGTTCCATCACACGCTCCTGTTATTAGCGTCACCTTAGCCGCGAAAAGACCGGGGGCAAGGTGATAGTTCAGGTGAGCGAAGGGATGCCAATATGCCGAACTTTGGGGCAATTATGCGGGTTACAGCGCCCGCATGAAAATCTGACTGGCCAAAACGACAACCACAGTCCCGGCGAAGATCTCAAGAGCCGCAGCGGCCCGCAGCGCACCGGTTCCCTGCATCTGTGCCAATGTCCCTTTTCGCAGGGTAACCACGGCCACCGCCATAACAACTGTAACCAAAGCCGTTCCCAGCCCCATGGCAAAAGCTCCGGCAATACCAGCCCACAATATCCCCATACGCCAGGTGAGCAGCAGTAGAAACACCGCCCCAGTACAGGGTCGGATCGCCACCGCACCTACAATCGCCACTGCATCGCGCCAAGAGGACATGTTTGCGGCTTCTTCTAGCGTTGGTCCATGCCGGTGCCCGCAGGTCGCACACTCCCCCCCATCTTCCGGAGCATCATGATCGTGATGATGGCCATGGGGTTCGGCTTGCCAGGTCCGGAGCAAGCGGCGCCCCCCCCGCAACAAAAGCCAAAGGCCAACGAGGGCAATCAGCCCATAAGAAACCGGCGCCAACACATCCTCTGCGGCACTTGTCAGCTGCTCGCGGCGCCAATCAAACAGGGACAGACCGCCTGCCACCAACAGTACCGCTGTTGCGGCCTGTGCCAGCGACGCTGTGATTGCCAGCCCGGCCAACCGTAACATTGGGACCGGCTTACCCAGACCATAGCCGCCGATCACCAGTTTTCCGTGGCCTGGTCCGGCTGCGTGAAAGAAACCGTAACTGAAACACAATGTTAGCAGCGCCATAAGCGCCCCGGGTTCCCCTGCGCGCAGAGACCGCAAACCGCGTGCCATTGCGTTTTGCACCTGTCTTTGGCTCTCGGCTGCCCAAGCAAGGAACGGCTCAGCACCTCCCATGAACCAAAAATAAACAGCGGCAATGGTAAGACCTATCGCAGCGATCAAAGCAATCCAGCGCATAGATTTACTCACAGCTCAGCCGCACAACATCTGCAAAGGCTTCGCCAACTTCCGGATATGCATCATTCGTCTGGCTGGCTGGCATTGAGTAGAGCAGCTCTTCAACCATGCTATACGCAGCATTCAGATCCGGCGGTGTGATTTCCCCCTTGCAGTCACCACTGACCTCCAACCCTTGGTTCAAAGTATAGGCTGTGTAATATGTTGGATCATAAGCTCTGAACACAACACCATCCGCGGAAACCGGCTGCGCCAGCTCTCTGCGGTGACGGGTGGTGATCTGACCATTGGAGACTTCTGTCAACAAATGTTCACCTGCCCCGAGGGCCAGCTTCACACCGTTGTTCGTCAAGTAACTGTCACCTTCATAACCTTCGCTCCACTGCAGATCGAACCCTTGTAATTTATCAAGTTCTTGCTGTGTCAACTCGCCGTCAAAGTCAGCATCCAGCGCCAGATCTTCGAAGATCAGCAAGGAATAAAATTCATCATAGGCCCAGGTGATTTCCACTGCTTCCAACTGCCCTGCATTTGAGATGATCACCGTTAGCCCGGTGTTGACAAAAATATGCGGGTGCGCGTTGCCCCCTACAGGAACCAGTGCAAAAGCGGTAAGAATAGGCAGGGCATGTTTCATGCAACAATCTGTAATGCGTGGTCAATCTTGCAGCAAGAGCTGCCCGTAGAACAGAAAGATTTGCGCAAATGTATGCCTGCGCGATGCAGGGTGATACAGGGACAACCTGTTTTTCCATACAAATTGCCTAAAACGCCAGTGAACTGCCCTTTTTCTGATTTTAGAGGAGTTTGATATGTCGGATGAATTTCCAACCACTAAAGCAGGGAAAGTTGAAATTTCATCACGTTAGTTTTCCGGGTGTTGGCCGGAAAAACTTGACCAGCCGCCGAAGTCTTTGGCCAAAATGCAAAAGCTGGGCACACACTATGAAAAGCTAAAGAAAAACCGTTCAAAAACCAAAATACTGATCAAAATCAAAGAAATAGAAGTAACAGCACAGGACCTTGGCAAAGAAGTTACCAAAGCTGCAAGCGGCAACAAAAAATTCATAGCAAAATTCAAGAAGAACATGGGATTGGTAACGACGTTGGCACAAAACCAGGCCAAGGCGATGGCCGGTTCAGGGAACAAAAGCACAACTATTTGGGAAAAGAACCTCGCAGATTCTGTCATGGATAAGCTTGAGGCAGATATCAAGAAAATTAGCGGCTTTAAGCTTGGGGCTTGCGTTGCCAAGGTTCGCATTCCCGAAATTGTTTTGATTGAGCTGGAAGACAGGAATGCAGATACTCAGATGTAGCGTGAGCTTGACAAAGTTCACCAAGCATTTGGCAATCAGTGCGCCAAGGAAATCGCAAGCTACGCGATGAACATCGAGCAGAAAATGACGTCGCTCAAAGGCTCCATCAAGGCGTTAGAAGTGGCCTGTACCAATGCCGCCAGCAAAGTCACTTCTGAGCTGACCCTCAGCCTTTTGAACGGTGCCTTGGGTATCGATGTCCTGCCGACGATCAAGAAGGCACTTGATGACTTTTCGGACGTCTCAAAGAACAAATCTCTGTCTTATACCAGATTGCAACAGAAACAGGCCGACATCATTAAAATGATGGAGAAATTGGAAAAGCTGAATAGTCAGTTGAGCAAATCGACGATCAAGAAGGCTGAGTTGAAGAAGAGCAAAACTGGGCGAAGCATTGTCAAATTAGAGAAGAACTTTGAACAATTGCTCGATAAAGCGCACAAATCGGCGGAGCGGATCAGCAAGGCAGAAAACGAGCTTCCAAAGTTGAAGAAGCAACTTCTGTTGCTGAACAAAAATCCGACTGCCCTAAAGGTTGGCGCTGGACTAATGCGAACTGCAGGTTCCTTGGTGTGGTCTATTGGTGGCACGGTGGATGCGAGTTTTGTAAAGAACAGCGCTGAACAATCCGCAGCGCTATTTATGAACTCAATGGCGATTCTTCAGGACATTGAGGACGCGGTGATCGACCATATGTAGGTGTTGAGGCCTCTTTGCCCCTGCAGCACGGACAAAGGCGTTGATCTTTAACCCGTTGTGCGGGCTATGAAAATTCGGATGAACCGCCCGCATGTCCAGTACTCACAGCCAAATCACTATCGACCAGACAGCAGCGACAAAGGTTGGATAGAATGTCCCGGCAAAACCAAGTGCGCGCAGAGGCGGCGATGCCAGGTAGCCAATCCAAAACAACATGCGCATCAGGGTAAAGCCAAGGCCAAGTGAAATGGCGACGGCCCCACCCAATGTAAGGGCAACAAAAGGCCAAATCGCCAGTGCCAGAGCCAACTGTTCAACGGTATTGGTCAGTACCCGCTGCGCGATCTCTTCCGGCGAGCCATGGGCAAACGGCTCGCCATCTATAATTGCGTCGTCAAAAAACCGCCGCTGTGCCAGAAACCCGACTACTGCGACCAGAAACAGGCCCGGCGTCAGCAAGGCAGCAGGTAGTGCAAGGGGCGCTGGAATGTAACCAAAGCCCAACCATTGTGGCCCGCCGACCAGCAGCAGCCCCCAAAGGCCACCGCCGATCATTCCAAGTGCGATCTTGCTGCGTTTCCCCATCAGGTTCGGGTGGCGCGGATCAGTTGCAAGATATCCTGTGCCGCCTCGGGAATATTGGTGCCGGGACCAAAAATCGCCTTTACGCCAGCATCATACAAGAACTGATAATCCTGTTGCGGGATCACCCCGCCGCAGATCACCAGAATGTCGCCCGCGCCTGCGTCTTTCAACGCCTGCACCAATTGAGGGGCCAATGTTTTATGACCCGCGGCCTGACTGGAAATACCAATCACATGCACATCGTTGTCGATTGCATCCTGTGCGGCCTCGGCCGGGGTTTGGAACAACGGCCCCACATCCACATCAAAGCCGATGTCGGCAAAAGCTGTGGCAATCACCTTAGCGCCACGGTCATGACCATCCTGACCCATCTTGACCACCAAAAGACGTGGGCGTCGGCCCTCTTCCTCGGCAAAATTTTCGATGTCTTTTTGAATGGCGGCAAAGCCTTCGTCGCCCTCATAAGCCGCACCGTACACACCAGCCAGAGTTTTCACCTCTGCGCGGTGACGTCCGAATTCTTTCTCCATTGCCATCGAAATCTCCCCCACTGTGGCCCGCGCGCGTGCTGCCTCAACCGCGGCGGCCAACAGGTTGCCCCCCTCATTGGCGCAGGTGGTCACAGCCTCCAGAGCCGCCTCACAAGCAGCAGTGTCACGCGTGGCACGGATCTGTTCCAGACGCGCAATCTGACTGTCTCGCACAGCCATGTTGTCCACATCCAGAATTTCGATTGGGTCTTGTTTGTCCAACTGATACTTGTTGACACCAACAACCACCTCATCACCACGGTCCACCATCGCCTGCCGTTTGGCAGCGCTTTCTTCGATGCGTAGTTTTGGCATCCCCGAGGCCACGGCCTTGGTCATGCCGCCCATATCCTCGACCTCTTTGATCAGCTCCCAGGCTTTGTCAGCCAGCTCAGCCGTCAGGCTTTCGACGTAGTAAGACCCGGCCAGTGGATCGACCACATTGGTAATGCCAGTTTCTTCCTGCAGGATCAGCTGAGTGTTGCGCGCTACACGAGCCGAGAAATCGGTCGGCAGGGCAATCGCCTCGTCCAGGGCATTGGTGTGCAGCGACTGGGTGCCGCCAAGGGCAGCCGCCATCGCCTCGTAAGCCGTGCGGACCACATTGTTATAGGGGTCCTGTTCCTGCAGCGACACGCCCGAGGTCTGGCAATGGGTGCGCAGCATTTTGGAGCGCTCAGATTTGGCGCCAAATTCCGTCATGATGCGGTGCCACAGCAAACGCGCGGCGCGCAGTTTGGCGGCCTCCATGAAGAAGTTCATGCCAATGGCAAAGAAGAAAGAAAGTCGGCCGGCAAATTTGTCGACATCCATTCCGGCCTTAATCGCGGCGCGCACATATTCGCGGCCATCAGCCAATGTATAGGCGAGTTCCTGCACCAGATTGGCACCGGCTTCTTGCATGTGGTAGCCGGAAATCGAAATCGAGTTGAACTTGGGCATCTCGTTCGAGGTGTATTCGATGATATCGGACACAATCCGCATCGAGGGTTCCGGAGGGTAGATATAGGTGTTGCGGACCATGAATTCCTTGAGCACGTCATTCTGAATGGTGCCGGCCAATAGCGATTTGTCATGGCCTTGCTCTTCACCAGCGACGATGAAACTGGCCAGAATTGGGATCACTGCGCCGTTCATGGTCATCGATACCGAGACCTTATCCAGCGGGATACCATCGAACAGAATTTTCATATCTTCGACAGAGTCGATGGCCACACCGGCCTTACCAACATCGCCTTCTACCCGCGGATGGTCACTGTCATAGCCACGGTGTGTCGCCAGATCAAACGCAACAGAGACCCCCTGCTGGCCTGCGGCCAGATTGCGGCGATAAAAGGCGTTGCTCTCTTCGGCGGTCGAGAAACCGGCATATTGCCGGATCGTCCAAGGGCGGCCAGCATACATCGTGGCCTTGACGCCACGCGTAAAGGGGCCGGTGCCGGGCATTGATCCCATATGGGGCAAATCAGCCGTGTCTTCTTCGGTATAAATCGGCTTGACCTCGATCCCTTCGAGGGTCTGCCAGTTCAGATCATCAACGGCACGTCCGCGAAGCTCTTTTTCAGCCAGTGCCCGCCATTCGTCTGTCTTGGTCGTCATGGGGTCTTCCTCTTGTCAGGTCTGTCTGGGCCGGGTTCATGCCCTGCCCTATTTTGTCCGGATCTTGTTTCAGCTGCACCAGGCCATCACCGCCAGCGGCCAGCCACATCAGATCATCCGCATAGGTTTCGCGAAGAGCCGCAATCTGTGCGTCGTCAAAGGGTTGCCAGCGTCCCTGCCCTGTGGGCAGTTGATCCGCCACCGAAGACTGAAGCTGCGTGCGCAGCTCTTCCAAATGCGGTGTGGCATTCAGGCGGATACGGGCATGTGCACGTGGCATGTCCTGACCTATCATCGCCGAAAGCTGCGTCTCAGGGCGGCCCCCAAAGGTTTCAAACGGCATCGCCCAGATACGGGCACCGGGAACAGCACAGGCCACATCGGTCAGCACATCCCGCCAACTGCGGGGGGTGTCTACCAGCCGGTCCAGCATTGCCGCACTGGGCACCCGGTGACCACGCGACACGCCATAGGCAAGCGCAGAGGCCCAATAGGTTTCCAGGCTGCGTAGGTTCACAACCACATCCGTGACGCGCCCATCAAAGGCCTGAGCAAACCGCGCCATCCGTTCGCCGACACCGCAATAAAGCGTACCAAGGCGTAGATTTTCGCGCACCGTACCCATCATATTTTCGTCAGTGATCAGCAGGTGATCCAACCCAAGATCCATGCTGCGGGTCATATGCATCTGTACCCGCCCAATGGCGCGACGATGCTGGTCGCGACCTGTGGCAGCTGAAGGTGTTGGCAAAATACCGTTGAACAACCCATTACGCGTGCGATGTGGGCCCCAGAAACCAATATTCTGCTCGTCCAGTGCCTCAGAATTTTGACGCAGATATTCCTGAAAGCTGGTGGTGGCGCAGCGATGTGCCCCAATATGCAAGAAAACGTTCATTGCTTTGCCCGTCCTATGGCCACTGGCCACGCGGTGCAGCCGATTTGAAGAAAACTGCACGCACATTACCTGCAGCCCCTCTCAAACCGATTAACGAAGATTGAGTTTTTCCAAGATCGGGCCATTTCCCCCATCGCATTCTGCGCAGGGACGCATATATTCAACAGGACAGGAGACATTATGAAACCATTCCTTGCCCTTGTTCTGGCGACCTTTCTTCCGGCCTCTTTGGCGGCGCAAGATGCCGCAGAGACTGTGACCCCGGCGTTGATCCAGCCCGGAAGTGATAGCGATCTTAGCGAGTTTCTGTGGAAGAATCGCCCCGTCGTGGTCTTTGCCGACAGTCCGGATGATCCACGATTCCACGAACAGATAGAGCGCCTGTCACAGGGCGCCGAGGCGCTGTTTGATCGTGACGTCGTGGTTTTGGTGGATACCGACCCCGCCGCCGCTTCAGTGTTGCGCCAAAAGCTGCGGCCACGTGGATTTATGTTGGTGTTGGTGGGTAAAGATGGAGGCGTAAAATTGCGCAAGCCAAGCCCGTGGACCGTGCGCGAGCTGAGCCGCACCATCGACAAATTCCCGTCGCGCATGCGCGAGGTTGAAGAACGGCGCGGCAGCTGAACCATCAGACTGTCCCCCGCGAGAAGAACAGCCGTTCGTTGCGTCGGTCCAGCACGGCCATCACATTGCCGTTCGGATCGAACATCAATACGGCCTCTGGATCTAAGAGCGCCCGAAGATAGGCGTTTTTGGTCAGCTCATCCATGCAACCCTTGCCCGCGACGCCAGACGACAGCACCCCTAGCCCCTGTGGCAGATCCTTCGTCATGATCTGTTCTGACACCGCATTCGGCGACAGGCCTTTGACATCAAACGCCACAGCCTCACCGCTTTTTAGCAACGTCATACCAGTGGCCACCGACCGGGCCTTGGATATCAACGAGGTGATCCGGACGCCTTCGACTTCGAACACGCCAGCGGTGCAGCTCATCGAGGATTTGAAATAGCTGGTATCCCCCAGAGAGACCCAGTCACCAATCTGAGCGCGCACTTCGTCTTCTTTGTCCATGGCGCAACCGGCCAGCCCGGTTAAAGCCAGCACCACCAAAACCGCTTTTGCGGTTCGGCGATATGATTGCGCCAAGGTCATATCTTATTCGAACTCCATGATCACGTCGTCCACTGCCAAACTGTCACCAGCGGAGGCGTTAACCTTGGAAACGGTGCCCTTCTTCTCAGCCTTCAGGATGTTTTCCATCTTCATTGCTTCGACGGTGCAGAGGGCTTGGCCTTCTTGAACTTCATCCCCCACCTGCACCGCGACGTTGACGATCAGGCCAGGCATTGGGCAGAGCAACAGTTTCGAGGTGTCTGGTGCGACCTTCTCGGGCATTAGCTTGGCCAGCTCAGCCTGACGCGGGGTACGCACGTGCACCTTCATGTCTGCGCCGCGAGACCGGATGCGGAAGCCACCGGGGATTTTGCCGACCTTCAGCACCAGCTTTTCGCCATCTACGTCAAGATCAGCCAGTTGATCGCCGGGGGTCCAGCTGCTGGTGACCCGTTTCTCGGTGCCGTCGGCAAAGACAATGGTTGACCCATCGTGGTCTGCGTCAATTGTCATCGCATAGTCTTCCCCCTGCAAGGACACCACCCACTCAACACCAACACGGCGTTCGTGGTTGTCCATGCGGCCCGAAACACGTGTGCGACGAATTTCAGCAACTCGGTGCATGGCGGCGCAAGCAGCTGCAATACGCTGCAGTGCCTCCGCTGGCAGTTCAACACCTTCGAACCCATCGGGGTACTGTTCTTCGATAAAGGCGGTGGTCATTTCACCGGCGATAAAGATCGGATGGTCCATCACTGCGGACAAGAATGGCAGGTTGTGGCCAATGCCTTCGACCTCAAATCCATCCAGCGCATTGCGCATGTGTTCGATTGCCTCACCCCGGGTTGGTGCCCAGGTACAGAGCTTGGCAATCATCGGGTCGTAATACATCGAAATCTCGCCACCTTCATAGACGCCGGTGTCGTTACGTACGACGTGGCTTTCTTCGACCACCTCAAATGGCGGGCGATAGCGGGTCAGGCGTCCGATAGAAGGCAGGAAGCCGCGATATGGATCTTCGGCGTACAGGCGGTTTTCGATCGACCAGCCGTTTAGCTTTACGTCGGCTTGCGCGATGGTCAGTTTTTCGCCATTGGCCACGCGGATCATCTGTTCAACCAGATCCACGCCAGTGATCAGCTCGGTCACCGGGTGTTCCACCTGCAGGCGGGTGTTCATTTCCAGGAAGTAGAAGTTTTTGTCGCCATCGACAATGAACTCCACGGTGCCGGCGCTGGCGTAGTCGACTGCCTGGGCCAGTGCCACGGCCTGTTCGCCCATCGCCTTGCGGGTGGCCTCGTCCAGGAACGGGCTTGGCGCTTCTTCCACTACTTTTTGCTGGCGACGTTGGATCGAGCATTCGCGCTCGCCCAGATAAATGCCGTTGCCATGGCTGTCACAGAGCACCTGAATTTCGATGTGGCGCGGTTGGGTGATGAATTTCTCGATGAAGATCCTGTCATCACCAAACGAGTTGGCAGCCTCATTCTTGGAGGACTGAAACCCTTCGCGGGCCTCTTCGTCGTTCCAGGCAATCCGCATGCCTTTGCCACCGCCACCGGCCGATGCCTTGAGCATCACTGGATAGCCGATCTCTTTTGAGATTTTTACCGCTTCGTCCGCGTCGGCAATCAGGCCCATGTGGCCCGGAACCGTCGAAACGCCAGCCTCTTTGGCGATTTTCTTCGAGGTGATCTTGTCACCCATTTTTTCAATTGCCCCAACTGGGGGGCCCACAAAGGCGACGCCTTCAGCGGCCAGTGCCTCGGCGAATTTCGCGTTCTCAGACAGGAAACCATAGCCGGGGTGCACCGCCTGCGCGCCGGTTTTGCGGATGGCATCCATCACCTTATCGATCACGATGTAAGATTGGTTGGCTGGGGGTGGGCCGATATGCACCGCCTCATCCGCCATCTGCACATGCAGCGCCTGCCGGTCTGCATCCGAATAGATGGCGACGGTCTGGATACCCATCTTGCGCGCGGATTTGATAACGCGGCAGGCGATCTCGCCCCGGTTGGCGATCAGGATCTTGTTAAACATGGGCAGTCCTTTGTCTTCGGGATGTCGTAACGCAACTCACCGCGTTCCGGCGAAGGGCCGGACGCGGTGAGTGCGAGGTGTTCGAAACAGCGATAAGAGGCTGGTGGGTCAGCCAGGCAACGCCAGCAAAAGGGCTAGCAGTTGCGAGTTTTGGTGTTGCAATAGATAAGGTTTGAAGCCACGCCAACGGCGGCGCCGGTAAGCGGGTTTGTATTAAGCAGCACCGAGCCAAGAGCCCCTGCGCCTGCGCCAATTGCAACCTGCTCCCCAGTTGTGCTGCCACAGGCCGCCAAGCCTGCACAAAGCCCAAAAACGAGCGTGATTTTACCTGCCTGCATTGTTGAATTCCCTTCTGCTGAGGTTTTGCTTCGACAGTTGTCAAAGCGCCTGGCACGCGGGCATTCAAGGCTAGCAAGTCTACGCCGGTTTTTTGCGCAAATAGATGCCGAAACAGCGGCTTGACCCGGCGACATCCCGCCGCCCACCGTTGAGAGATATAGGCAGACACAGCAGTGGCGCCAATCACACGGGATCTGGCCACCTGCGTGCCTGCCCAGCGTTGATTTATGAGCCGTGCCTGCAACATCTTACTGTTTACTCCCCAAACACGTCGGGAAAGGACAATTGCGCTACACGAAGGTCCAGAACCAGTAGAGCGTCATAGCTTTCGGGATCAAAGGGATCTTCGGCAGCCAGAATTTCACGTTCGAACAACCAGCTGATACGTCCGGCATCCAAGTTGCCGCGTTCAAAAGGTTGGTCGCCAAAGTGTTCCCACAGGGCCTTGATAAACCCGGCATCCGCACGCCGGTCAGCCGGGCGGCGGTCATGATAGCGTTCACGCCGGGAAAGTGCCGTCACCCCTTTGGGATTAGGTCGGCGAATGGTGTATTGGAAATCTGTGCCTGGCAGTCGGCCAGGGAATCCGCGATGTTTTAGCATTGGAGCGCCTCCAGCCCGGCGCCGCGCGGATGATTGGGGACCGACCGCAGGGCCGGGCCCCAAGTTTTGTTATTTGTATTTGCCAGTATAGGCCGGCTCAACCGAGATGGGCTCTGGGTCGACGATGACAAATTCTTCTTCTTGCTGCGTACAAGCAGCGATGGCGGCCAGCAGGCCAACCATTGCGAATAGTTTGATGCTCTTGGACATTTCTGTCTCCTGTTTGAACAATTGAAACCAGCGCGGCGTTGAGCCATTACCAGTTTCGACCTCATAGAATGGACAGCAAAATTGCAGCCCGCGCCAATGATAGCCGGAATTTCAACCAGATTACATCCAAATAGGGGCATCACCGTGGCATGTGACCGCAAAGCCGCAACATTCCGCCGAGACGGGACCTGCATCGCAAGATATTGAGGAGGCATCAGAACTCCTCCCATATGCAGCGATTGCCATCGGGCGTGTAGCTCTCAAAAAACTGGGTGGCATCTGCATCCTGCGCACCAAAGGCCACCGGACGGTCCATCAGCGATATGACCACCCGCGCCGGGGTGATTTCATGGCTGGTCAAATAGGGCAAAGCCAGCGCGTCACAGAGATAGTCCATATCCGGTCCGGCCAGATCATAGCTGACACTGCCGGTGTCACGGGTGATCGCAGGCGCAACAAAGCGGAACCGCACCCACAACTCGCCCGGATCACTGTCGAGCAGCACCTCCGTCAGGGTAACGTCCTGACCTGATGGTACGGGAAAGACTTCAACCGCATGGGCAGGATTGATGGTGAGCAGCAGGGCAACTAGATATCCGCAGCCCCACCCCCCAAATTGGCGGGCTCCTCCGGGTGGGGCTACTGGCGCAGCACCATCGGCGCGCGCTGTTCTATCTTGGCTGAAGCGGATCATGGTGTAGGTGTGTGGCTCATGTCAAATGTTGATGTGTGGTTGTGCGAAGTTTTTGTAACGCCGGGAGAACCGGAGCCCATATCTGGCAGCAAGAAATTGCGAGTGGAGGTCATACTGCGGCCTCTTCTACGTTTCTCAAGTTGGCTAGGGTTTCGTCCTCAAACTTCCAATAGTCCGGCCCCGCAAGCGTTTTCCAATTGCGTCCAGTTTCGCGTGCAACAATCAACGCACTCTGGCTCAAACTCATTTGTTCTCCGCGAAAAACGACATTGTTGCCCGGTCCAACGGTACAGATAGTGTCATCATCAAAAACTGAGTGTAATTGAGAACCTTCTACGACTGACACCATATCAAACGTGAACCTGGGGCGTCGCGAGCGTGCTCGTTCCAACGCTCGCGCATCATCATGATCTCCGATGACGTCTTCACTTGGCGTAACATCTCTAAGACCAAAAGCTTTGAGAATGGCCGTAGGCTTATCTGGGGATATCCGAAAAAACTCTCTTCGTTCCCTCACTCGATGATCTCCAAAGGCAACGTGAAGCGCCTTCTCCGCGGCAATAGCGCTTTCCACTTCCCAAGCAGAGAAACACTCAAAAGGAAGAGGTAGCCCCGTTGTGTCAAGCTCCTTCATCCGACGTTCAACATCAGACGAAGTGAGCCCGATTTTAACCAGACCAGGCATTGCTTGATTGATTAGAACATAGACGACATCTACCATCAGGACGGTTCCTACAGCGGAATATTATCGTGTTTTTTCCACGGGTTTTCTAGCGACTTGCCCCGGAGCGAAGCAAAGGCGCGCGAGACGCGGCGGCGAGTGGAGTGCGGTTGGATCACTTCATCGATGAACCCACGCTCAGCCGCGACAAATGGATTGGCAAAGCGATCTTCATAGTCGGCGACGTGTTCAGCGATTTTATCGGCGTCATCCAGATCAGCGCGATGGATAATCTCGGTGGCCCCTTTGGCCCCCATCACGGCGATCTCCGCTGTGGGCCAGGCATAGTTGAAATCACCACGCAAATGCTTGGACGACATCACATCATAGGCTCCGCCGTAAGCTTTGCGGGTGATCACGGTGACCTTGGGCACGGTGGCTTCGCCATAAGCAAACAGCAGCTTTGCGCCGTGTTTGATGACGCCGCCGTATTCTTGCGAGGTGCCGGGCAGGAAGCCGGGCACATCCACCAGCGTCAGGATCGGGATCTCAAAGCAGTCACAGAACCGGACAAAGCGGGCCGCCTTGCGTGAGCTGTCAATGTCGAGGCAACCGGCAAGAACCGTGGGTTGGTTGGCAACAACGCCAACGGTCTGGCCCTCGAGACGGATAAATCCGGTCAGGATGTTCTTGGCAAAATCTTCCTGAATTTCGTAGAAATCGCCTTCATCCGCGACCTTGTGGATCAGCTCTTTCATATCGTAAGGGGTGTTTGGATTGTCCGGGATCAAGGTGTCTAGACTGTCCTCGATCCGGCCCGGTTCATCAAAGAACGGACGCACCGGGGGCTTTTCACGGTTGTTCAGCGGCAGGAAGTCGACCAGACGGCGGACTTCGGCCAGCGCCTCCACATCGTTTTCAAACGCGCCATCCGCCACCGAAGACTTCTTGGTGTGGGTCGAAGCCCCGCCCAGCTCTTCGGCTGTGACCGTTTCGTTGGTGACCGTTTTGACCACGTCGGGGCCGGTCACAAACATGTAAGATGTGTCTTTGACCATGAAGATGAAGTCGGTCATTGCTGGGGAATAGACTGCACCACCGGCACAGGGACCCATGATCACTGAGATCTGCGGCACCACTCCCGAGGCCATGACATTGCGCTGGAACACTTCGGCATAGCCAGCCAGCGAGGCAACACCTTCCTGAATGCGCGCACCACCAGAATCATTGATGCCAATCACCGGTGCGCCGTTTTGCATCGCCATGTCCATGATTTTGCAAATCTTTTGCGCATGGGTTTCTGACAAGGAGCCGCCAAAGACTGTGAAGTCCTGAGAATAGAGATAAACCATGCGGCCATTGATTGTGCCCCAGCCCGTGATCACGCCATCACCGGCAGGGCGTTGTTTTTCCATACCAAAATCGGTGCAGCGATGGGCGACAAACATGTCGAACTCTTCAAAGCTGTCTTCGTCCAGCAGCAGTTCGATACGTTCACGAGCGGTTAGTTTACCGCGGGCGTGCTGTGCATCGATACGACGCTGACCGCCGCCCAACCGTGCGTCCTGACGGCGGTTTTCCAGCTCGGAAAGGATGTCTTTCATGGCCCATGTCCCCTAATGATTTAACGCGACCATATCTTGCGCCACACACGGACCCAAGGCAATAATCGCAAATTTGCAAACTCTATACATCCACCCTCCAGCTAACTGCAAATCAGCTAATAGGCATACTTAAGTTTTGACGCGCCATTGTCATGGACAATAGTGACCATGTGACCTAAGCCAGACCACATGCAGACTTCATCGCGCCGTTTTTTTAAACGCACCAGCCCGCCTCATATTTCGACACTGATCCTGTTGGCAGGCATATCTGCGCTGGGGATGAATGTGTTCCTGCCCTCCCTGCCGGGCATGGCGGTGTATTTCGAAGCAGACTATCGCCTGATGCAGCTGTCTGTTGCACTGTATCTGGCGGTGAACGCTGTGGTTCAGGTCATCGTTGGGCCGATCTCTGACAAAATTGGGCGTCGACCCGTCATCCTGGCGGGAATCGTGTTTTTCCTGCTGGCGACCCTTGGCTGTATCATGTCACCAACGGCCGAGATCTTTTTGCTGTTTCGCATGGCCCAGGCCGTTGTTGCCGTTGCCATGGTGCTGAGCCGAGCCGCTGTTCGCGACCTGTACGACGCTGACCAGGCCGCCAGCATGATTGGCTATGTCACTATGGGCATGGCCGTGGTGCCAATGATTGGCCCCGCCATTGGTGGCGCTTTGGATCAGGCGTTCGGCTGGACCGCCAACTTCTGGCTCTTGTTCGGCATGGGGCTGATAATCCTCGCCTTCACCTATTTCGACTTTGGCGAAACCGCTCACAAAAGCGGAAAGACGCTGGTGGCACAGTTCCGCGAATACCCCGAACTGCTCCGCTCCCCGCGCTTTTGGGGCTATTCGCTAGCGTCGGGCCTGTCATCTGGCGCGTTCTTTGCCTATCTCGGCGGCGCGCCTTTTGTCGGCACCGAGATCTATGGCCTGAACACTGCACAACTGGGCCTTTATTTCTCAGCTCCGGCCGTGGGTTATTTCGCAGGTAATTTCTTGTCGGGCCGATATTCGATGCGGATTGGCATCAACCGCATGGTGTTCTGGGGCTGTTGGATCAACGGAATTGGCGTGGCACTGTCGCTGGCGCTGGCCTTTGCTGGGCTCGATAACGTTTACACCTTCTTTGGCTTTATGACCTTTGTCGGAGTTGGCAACGGCATGGCAATTCCAAACTCAACCGCTGGTGCCCTGTCTGTCCGCCCACATCTGGCCGGTACTGCCTCGGGGCTAAGTGGCGCGTTGATGCTTGGCCTTGGCGCCGCACTCAGTGCCTTTGCAGGCTGGGTCCTGGGTGCGGGATCTACAGCAGTGCCGCTACTGGTGATCATGCTGGTTACCGCTGTACTTGGCATCACTTCGATCATGATGGTCATTTCACGCGAGAAGCAGTTAGGCCTGCAATAGCGCAGCGCCACTGCGACGCCCTGCCCCTTGCGGCTATGACTTTGCAATTCTACAGTTCAACGAAATCGGATTTGCAAAGGCACCCCAATGGCCCCTCAAAAACTCTATGCCGGTGCCAAACTTCGCGAGATGCGAACCCGGCTGACGCTGACGCAAAAGGATTTTGCCGCCAAGCTTGGGGTGTCTTTGCCTTATCTGAACCAGATGGAGAACAACAACCGCCCTGTCAGTACGACGGTAGTTTTGGCCTTGGCTCAGGAATTTGGCCTGGATGTCACCGAGCTTAGCAGCGGGGATTCAGAACGTTTGGTCAGTGATATGCGTGAGGCCTTGGCTGATCCGGTGTTTGCCGATGACGCGCCTCCACTGGCGGACTTACGCCTCACCGCCTCCAACGCCCCAGCGCTGGCGCGGGCCTTTCTGGAGCTGCACCGGGCCTATCGTCAAACCCACGAAAGGCTTGCCTCGCTGGATGAGGCATTGGGGCGCGAGGATTCCCGCATTCAAGCCAGCCCCTGGGAGGAAGTCCGCGACTTCTTTCACTACTGTGACAACTACATTGATGCCGTAGACCGTGCAGCCGAGCATTTCGCTGGCGGCGCTGACAGTCGCAGTGCGGCAATTTCCACGTTGCGGGATCTGGGCGTCACCGTGAAAGAAGTCGAAATGGATAGTCTGCGCCATTACGATGCCACCAATCGCACGCTGCAACTCTCCAACCGGGCAACGCCGCAAACTCAGGTGTTTCAATTGCTGTTGCAGGTCGCGTTACTGCGCCAGAACAAGTTGCTTGAGGCAACACTGGATTTTGCTCGCTTCAACAGCGCCGAAGCCCGTGCCATCGCCAAGATTGGTTTGGCCAATTATTTCGCCGGGGCAGCCCTGATGCCTTACGGCCGGTTTCTGGCCGCTGCGCGGGACTGCCGACATGATCTGGAACTGCTTGCTACCCGGTTCGGGGCCTCAATCGAGCAGGTCGCGCATCGGCTATCAACCCTGCAACGGCCGGGGTCCAAGGGCATTCCCTTCTTCTTCGTGCGGGTAGATCAGGCGGGCACCATAACCAAGCGCCACTCCGCGACACGATTGCAGTTTGCCCGTTTTGGCGGAGCATGCCCTCTGTGGAATGTGCACCGGGCGTTTGAAACGCCAGGTCGCTTCCTGCGTCAGCTGGCAGAAACACCAGATGGGATCCGCTACATTTCACTGGCGCGGGATGTCTCAAAATCTGGTGGGTCGTTTGGCTCTCCAGTGCGCCGCTATGCTATCGCACTGGGCTGCGAGCTGCGCCATGCCGATGCGATTGTCTATGCAGACAATATGGATGTGGATAACGAAAGTGCCTATGAGCCGATCGGGATTTCCTGCCGCATCTGCGAGCGCCAGCATTGCCACCAGCGATCAGTCCCACCGCTGGAACGGAAGCTAACCATCAACACTGACACGCGGGGCGTGCTGCCGTATGAGGTGAGCTGAAAGGCTGACCTCCTGGAAATTCAAGGTGGCCTTCCGAAGAAAAAGCAAAGCTCGGCCCGGCCTGACAGCCGGACCAAACAGTTTTTGAGCCAATTCATTGAGCTCAGGCTTTTGACAAGATGCCCCAGATCTTATCCTTCAGCGCGGCCCGTGTCTTGCGCAGCTCGGCTTCGGCCTGTTCACTCGCCGGTTCTACATTGGTTTCCGCCCGGTGCACAGCTCGGTTTACCTCGTGGTATTCATCCGCAAGCCGGGCAAAATGCGCATCAGACTGCTTTAGCGCACTGATTGCGCCGCTTTTATCCGGGAATTCCGCCGCCAATTCATGTGGGGTATTTGCCATGTGTTCGCTCCTAAACTTTGGTTCGATCACAGGCTACTCCAGTCTCAAAATCGACACTTTGACTGGGATCAAATCAACGCTGCGATCCCTGCCAATCCGGGTGAAACCATGGCTCGGCATTTGACGATGGCAGGCTACGGTCCAAAATGTGATCGGCAGCTTTTTCGCCCGTCATAATCGATGGCCCATTCAGGTTGCCATTGGTAATGCGCGGGAAGATCGAGCTGTCAGCCACCCGCAATCCATCGACCCCGATAACCCGGCATTCCGGATCAACAACCGAGGTCGGGTCATTCGCCGCGCCCATGCGGCAGGTGCCGCAGGGGTGAAAGGCGCTTTCGACGTGCTCGCGGATAAAGCTGTCCAGCTCATCGTCATTCTGCAGATCTACACCCGGCTGGATTTCACTTTTGACAAAGGGCTTGAAGGCCTCTTGGTCGAAAATCTCACGAGTCAGACGGATGCATCGGCGGAAATCCTGCCAGTCCTGTTCGCTGGACATATAGTTAAACAGAATATTCGGCGCTTCTTTCGGATCTGCGCTTGCCAGCGTCACAGCCCCGCGTGAGGGTGAGCGCATAGGGCCGACATGGGCCTGAAATCCATGTCCCTCGGCAGCGGCCTGCCCGTCGTACCGCACCGCCATAGGTAAGAAGTGATACTGAATGTCCGGGTAGTCCACCCCAGCCTGCGATCGAATGAAGGCTGCAGATTCGAACTGGTTCGACGCGCCCAACCCGGTTTTGGTGAACAACCACTGCGCCCCAATCATTGCCTTGCTGAACAGGTTCCAGTGCTTGAACAGAGTGATCGGCTGCGAACAGGCCATCTGCAGATACAGTTCGAGGTGATCCTGCAGGTTCTGCCCAACTCCGGGCCGGTCTGCCACAAGATCAATGCCATGTTCAGCCAGATGCGCCGCCGGACCAATGCCGGACAGCATCAACAGCTTGGGTGAATTCAGAGAGCTGGCAGAAAGAATAACTTCGTTGTTGGCGCGGATCACTTCAACTTTGCCGCCACGTTCGACCTCAACCCCGACAGCCCGGCCTTGTTCGATCACCACTCGGCGCGCAAAGGCACGCGTCAAAGTACAGTTGGGCCGCTGCAAGGCTGGACGCAGGTAGGCATTGGCAGCCGACCAACGCCGCCCCTTGTACACGGTTTGCTCCATCGGGCCAAAGCCCTCTTGCTGGTGACCGTTGTAGTCATCCGTGACCGGATATCCCGCCTGACTACCCGCGTTGACAAACGCGTTATGCAGCGGATTATTGCGGGGGCCGCGAGAAATATGCAGCGGGCCGTCATTGCCCCGCCACGTCGCATCGCCTCCATGCCCGCCTTCGTGCCAGGACTCCATTCGCTTGAAATAAGGCAGGACATCCGCATAGCCCCAGCCCTGTGCACCGCTGGCAGCCCAATGGTCGTAGTCCCCTGCATGGCCACGCACATAGACCATGCCGTTGATAGAAGAAGACCCGCCAACCACTTTGCCGCGCGGGGTGACCAGTTGACGTCCCCCCAGATGTGGTTCGGGTTGCGATTTATAGCCCCAGTCATAAAGGCCCATGTTCATTGGGTAGCTCAACGCGGCTGGCATCTGGATCAACGGGCCAGCGTCGGTGCCACCGTGCTCAATCACTAGCACCCGATGCCCGGCTTCGCTGAGACGGTAGGCCAATGCGCAGCCTGCCGATCCTGCACCAACAATCACATAGTCCGCGTTCATTTATTTTCTCCGGTCGAATGTCCGTGGCTCACGGGTGAAAAATCTTGCCGAATTTCGACTTCTTAACGATCCAAACCATTTTTTGAACCGCCGTACAAGTTTTTCTTATCCAAACAACAGCAGTTGCAACCTGGCGCTTGCTCGGCAATCATGCGGCATGAACAGAAAACGCATCCGCGACATCCGCAACGAAGAGCTTATCGAGGCCACAATCGTGGCCGTGCACAATCATGGGTACAGCGTTGTAACCATGGCAGATATTGCCCGTGAGGCCGGAGCTTCAGCCGCCTCCATCAACTATTACTTCGGTTCAAAAGAAGGCCTAATGGAAGCCACGATGCGCCATCTGCTACGTAAGCTTCGTACCGCCATGATTAGGGGCTACAAAACGTCACACAGCCCAACTGACCGGCTATACGCGGTGATGGATGCCAATTTCTCGGACCAGCTGTTCACCGTAGAGCAATGCAGCATCTGGATGCAGTTTTGGGCCAATGCGCCCTATTCGCCCCACCTGGCGCGATTGCACAGATTGAACCGCGCACGGGTCCGCAGCCATTTCCGGGCGGAGCTGCGACACTTGCTTCCCGCTGAAGGTGTTGAGACCGCCCGTCAGGCGCTACAGAACTATATGGATGGTGCATGGTTACAGGCTGCTCTTTCGGATCAGCCTCTTGACCCCGTTGCTGCGCGAGCGGCAGCGCGCCGGGTTGTGGATCTGGTTCTGTCTTAACGCAGGTCGGTCTTTAGACCTTGGTGGCTATGTCTGGCGGCGTGATTGCACGGCGTTTCAGCACCGCTTCCCGCCAGGTGATAAAGCTTACCGCAGCCAGGATCAGCCCGCCACCTGCGACAACCCAGATATCCACCGGCTCGGCAAACATCAGTGCGCCCAGCGCGGTGGCCCAAACCAACTGCAGGAAGGTCACCGGCTGTGTCACCGTCATCGGGGCAGAGGCAAAGGCCAGGGTCATCGCATAGTGACCGCCGGTGGCAAAACAGGCCACTGCAAACAGGATACCAACCTCAGCCAGAGTTGGGGTCACCCAAACCATCAGTGCAAAAGGTGCCAGCCCCAATGTCACCCAGATCGACAACATCGCCACCACCACAGTGGGATTGGTGCCATCAACGGTGAATTTAGCCAGAAGATACGACGCACCAAAGGCCATAGCCGTAAACAGCATCGCGATATGGCCGGGTGATACTTCACGAAATCCGGGCCGTAGAATAATCAGCGCCCCGATCAATGCTGCAACAACTGCAGCCACACGCCGCAAGGCCAGCTTTTCACCCAAAAACAGCGCCGCTCCCAGCGTTACATAAACCGGTGAAAGGTAATTCATCGCTGTAACCTCGGCCAATGGGATCTGTGTCATGGCATAGAACCACAGAATTACCCCACCTGAGTGCACCACACCACGGGTGGCAAACAATCCCCACATCTTTGCGGTCAGCCGTGCGCGGCGCAGGGCACCCAACATCGGAACAAGAAAGACCAACCCCAGCAGATAGCGCAGAAATGCAGCTTCAGCCGGAGGGATGCGGCCGCCCAGAATTTTCACCAATGCCGTCACTGCCACAAAACAAAGCCCCGTGACCAACATCCAGATGACGCCTTTAATCGGGTTATGGTGGGGGCTTTGGCTCATAAGGGGAACCAACACCCAAACTGAGGCAGGCACAACCCTTCACATGGCAATTAGTTCTCTCTCGCTTGTTCAAGTTCTTTTCGGCGGGACAGAACTGGGGATGAGCAGTTGAACCCAACCCTTGATGCGCGCCTAGGGAAGCGGAATAAACTCCTGGTCATCGCCGGCAGGCAATTGAAACCGGCCATGTTGCCAGTCACCGGTTGCCCAGGCGGCCTTGGCCTCTTCGATTTTCTCTTTGGAGGAGGCCACAAAGTTCCACCAAATGTGTCGTGGCCCGTTCATCGTCTCGCCGCCCAGTGCCATCAACCGTGCGCCTTGTGGACCCGCGGTGACAGTAATGGCATCACCGGGCCGAAACACCATCATACGCCCAGCCTCAAATGTATCCCCGGCAATTTCAATGGACCCTTGAGTGATGTAAATTCCGCGATCCTCATGATCATCAGGGAGTGGCAACTTCGCGCCCGGCTGCAGAACAACATCCGCATAAAAGGTTTCTGAGTACATCGTCACAGGCGCCTTTTCGCCCCAGGCAGAGCCAAGGATCAACCTCACCTGTTTGCCTTCGCCTTCAAGCAAAGGCAGCGCTGCCTTGCCGTGATGTTCGAAGCTGGCGGCTCTGTCTTCGTGACTTTCCGGTAGCGCCATCCAGGTCTGAATACCGAACAGTTTGCTATCCCCCCGACGTGTGGCCGCAGAGGTGCGTTCCGAGTGTGTCACCCCCTGCCCAGCCACCATCCAATTTACTTCACCAGGGTAGATCATCTGATGGGTGCCTAAACTATCACGGTGTTCAAACTCCCCCTCATACAGGTAGGTAACTGTGCCCAACCCGATATGAGGGTGCGGACGCACATCAATGCCCTGCCCAGTTAAAAACACAGCCGGTCCGGCCTGATCAAAGAAGATAAACGGTCCCACCATCTGACGACGCGGTGCGGGCAAGGCGCGCCGCACTTCGAACCCGCCCAGATCCCGTGCCCGTGGGATAATCACGGTTTCAATGGCATCCAGATTGCCCGCCTCGGGGCTGTGTGGTTCCAGACTTGGGTTCCAGCTCATCTTTGCCTCCTGTGTTGCTCTGTCTGAAAGGTAGCAACACAGGTCCAAAGGACCAGCCCGGTAAGGCGCACATGGGCTGTGCGTTACATCATCAGCAGTTTGACCGCGATCGCCCACATGGTCAGCCCCACCACCACGTCGAGAACCTGCCAGGAGCGGGGATGGGCAAACAGCGGGGCCAGTGCAGCCGCGCCATACCCAAGGGAAAAGAAAAACGTAAAGCTGGCAATTGCTGCCCCCAACCCAAACAGCAAAGGCTGCGGATACTGGGCTGAAATTGCCCCTAGCAGTACAACAGTATCAAGGTAGACATGGGGATTAAGCCAAGTCAAAGCCGCAACCGTCATCAACACTGGCAGCAAGGCCACCTCTGCCGGCGCGCTGCCGTTGGTTTGTAAGGTCTCTCCACCTCGCCAAGCCGCCAGCAAACTGCGCGCACCATACCAAAACAGAAACGCCGCCCCTCCCCAGCGCATGGCCTGTTCGAACCAGGGCCAGACCAGAGTCAGTGATCCAAACCCCATCACACCTGCGGTGATTAGCAGTGCATCAGACGTCGCACAGGTCAGGCAAATCCAGAACACATGTTGGCGCCGCAACCCCTGACGCAGGACAAATGCGTTCTGCGAGCCAATGGCCATGATCAGGCTGAACCCAAGGGCAAATCCGGCAAATAGACTGGGCGACATATGATTTCCTATTCTGTTTGCAGTTTGACTACAAAGCGGCGAAGAAGTAATCAAATTAAAGATGGTTATCCAAATTAAGATCAGCTAATGCAGTTCGCGCCTCACCACCTTGCCGCCTTATCGCATGTCTTGCGCTTGGGAAGTTTTGAAGCCGCTGCGTTTGCCCTGTCTGTCACACCATCTGCTATCTCTCAGCGTATCAAGGCGCTGGAGGATCAAACGGGGACAGCTCTGGTGTTGCGCGGTCCACCAAGCACAGGCACCGAAGCCGGGTTGAGGATTGCCAAGCACGCCGAAGATATTGGATTGCTGGAGGCCCAACTGACGCGAGAGCTGTCGTTGGATGTGAGCCAGAATACCGCCCGGTTGAAACTGGCAGTCAATGCCGACAGCCTTGCCACCTGGTTCATCGAGGCAATGGCGGCAGTAGAGGGTGTGTTGTTTGATCTGGTCATCGACGATCAGGACCATAGTGCCGAATGGCTAAGACGAGGCGAGGTCTCGGCAGCGATTACTGCTCATGATAAGCCGGTGACTGGGTGTGACGCCTATCCGCTGGGGGAACAACAATATGTCGCCACGGCCAGTCCAGCATACATGCGCCGATGGTTTAGCGACGGCGTGACGGCAAAAGCCATAAGCCGCGCGCCGTGTTTGGTTTTTGATGCAAAGGACGCTTTGCAACGCCGATGGCTGGAAGCCAATATTGCCCCACATCTGTCACCTCCCACACATTTCTTGCCGTCCAGTCAGGGTTTTGTTGAAGCAGCCGTCGCAGGGCTTGGCTGGGGCATGAACCCGCTTCAACTGGTTACGCCCTTGATAGATCACGGGCGATTGCAGCCACTTTTGGAACAGACGGAGCTGGCTGTCCCACTCACATGGCAAGTCAGCCGGGTGATGGCGCCTTCCCTTGCAGATGTCACGCTTTCTGTATTGAATGCAGCCAAACGCAACTTAAGGTAGATTAACTTAAGGTAGATTAAATGGGCGGATGTACTTGATCTAACCTAGAGGATCGCCCAATCTGCGCGCATGGCAGAGCGCAGCATACCGTCGATATCCCACAGTTTTTGGTTTGACCTTGTATTGCCGCGTGCTGTGATCTTACTGACAGTGATGGGGCTTGGCAGCGCATTAAGATTGCCCGTCCTCGTTTTATACCTTCTTCTAGCTTCTGACGGATTGTTCTTTGTCTGGCAATTCATCCGATTTCAGTCCAGCGCGGACGATCATCTCCGGAGCCTGGGCGGCATGGCGCCGGTTTGGGGGGGGTATCTGGTGTTGCTATTTGCCGCTTTTGCTTCGGCGTCCCTGTGGTGGGGGGCATTTTTGTTTACCCAACAACCACAAGCGCCCGAACTGTTCACCGATCAGATGAACCGCCAACACGCTGCCAAATATGAGTTGATCCTGTCACAGGATGGATCGACCCTCCACTTCGACGGCACCATCACCTTTGGCCTCACAAAACGGGTCCGTACACTGATGGCTGAAACGCCCCAACTGACCACCATCACCCTAAGCAGCCCCGGTGGTCATATCTACGAAGCCCGCGGATTTGCCAATCTTATCCGTGAACAAGGGCTTAACACCCATGCCACCGGGGCCTGCAGTTCGGCCTGTACCCTTTTGTTCATTGCTGGTCATCAACGAAGTCTGGCAGCGGGTGTCAATCTAGGTTTTCATAGCTATGCCTTAGAGTTTGGCACCGCCCTTCCTCAGCTTGACCTGCAAAAAGAGCAGGCCAAAGATCGCGCCTTTTTCCGCAGCCAGGGTGTTAGCGAAGATTTTCTTATCCAAATGTTTGATACACCCAGCACAGGCCTGTGGTCGCCCAGTCTGTCGGAGGCCCGTCTGGCCGGATTAATTTCCCCGTGAGAGAACTCAAAATTTAAACCCATGAGCGTCGAACCACAGTCTTTCAACGGCCTACACGGCGTATATGCATAAAATCTAACAAAATTTCGAAAGACAGAGTTTCGTCTCGGAAACCACTTGTTTGCCATTCTCTTGCAGCATAAGGACCGGTGAATACGTGGGGACGTACAGAATGCTTGATAGAATAGACAGTGAAGAAACCGTGCTGCGACGCCGAATGTTATTTCGCCTGTTGCGCGGATTCAATTTTGATAAACCTGAATTTCGCGGGGAAAAAATCACAGAACTGGTTCCCGACCAACTGATGGCGTCTGACCTGCGTAGGCTCCCTGCGGATAAGTCCAACTGCCTAATACTTGCCGAAAGCATGCGCCTCTCTTAGCATTGACCGCAGGTCATTTAAGAGGTTCTCATGAAGGTATCAATTTTGACAACAACCCTTACGCTGGTTGCATCACCGGTGTTGGCAGGGTTGGAAATATGCAATGATTCATCCCAAAGTCTTAGCGTCGCCGTAGGATATGCGGAGGGCAAGGCCTGGGTCTCTGAGGGTTGGTGGAACATCGGCGCGGGCGATTGCAAAACCCCATTAGGCGGCGATTTGAAGAACCGGTATTATTACTATCGGGCGACAGCCCAGGGGGATCCGTTTATCAGCGGCGACTATATGTTCTGCACCACCTCGGACGCCTTTACCATCAAAGGTGACGAAAATTGCCGCAAACGCGGCTATGACGAGGTTGGGTTCAGCAAAGTCGACACCGGGAAAACCGCTAAGAACTACACCCTGACCCTAGTCGACGCAGCTGGTGCAAAGCGAACAGAAGAGCCTCCGACGCCGGAGCCCCGATCCAGCACCGCAGCCCCCGGAACCTATGGCGAGCCCTATTCAAACAATGCGACCCATCAGGGCTGTTGGTCACAAAGCGTTGCTGAGTGCGCCTTTCACGCCGAGGGTACAAAGTTCTTTGTCCGCGATGATGGGCGCACCCCCAGTTCGGTGTTTGCCGCGCTGAATGGGCTGTACCCAGGCACACCTATATCAGTCGAAGGTGACCTCGAAGCGATCTATGACCGGACCGCGGATGTGGTTTTGCGCAATGTCAGCGTAAGGCGCAGCACCGAATACGACACGATTTTGGACAAGCTGCAGGGCAGTTGGTATTCGACCGAAGATCCACATTTTCAATTCAATGTATTAGGGTCGGAACGGGAAAATACCTATGACGGCGCCCCGTCTGGCCTTGAGTATATTTCGGTTTCAAACTGGTGCGGACAGTTCGAAGGTGGCGGCCCCTATTTATACGCGATGGAGGAAGAAACCGGTGAAAGCTATTGCTATGCGGTGGATTACATCGATGCGCTGGTTCTGAATTTAACCTACCTGCCCCGCGGAAACCCTCTGGAGTTTCGCAAGCTGGACTAGAAGGCGCAGTCCTAGTCTCAATAAAAAAGCCCCCAATTTGGGGGCTTTCAAAACGCAAAGTCAGGTCAGCTTTTAGAGCTGAGCCATCACCTCATCAGAGGCCTCAAAATTGGTGGTGACGCGCTGAATATCGTCGTCATCTTCCAGTGCATCCACCAGCTTCATCAGTTTTTCCATCGCCACCAGATCCATCTCGGTGGTGGTGGTTGGTTTCCACACCAATTTGGTGCTTTCGGATTCGCCCAGGGCTGTTTCCAGCGCGTTTGACACGTCATTCAGATCAGTGTCTTCGCAATAGATGATGTGGCCCTCATCCGAGCTTTCGACATCTTCAGCACCCGCTTCGATGGCAGCTTCGAACACGGTATCCGCATCGCCGACGGCAACTGGATAGGTCACTTCGCCTTTGCGATCGAACATGAAACCAACCGAACCGGTTTCGCCAAGATTGCCGCCGTTTTTGGAAAAGGTTGAGCGCACGGTGGAGGCTGTGCGATTGCGGTTGTCGGTCATGGCCTCGACAATCACGGCCACGCCATTGGGGCCATAGCCTTCATAGCGGATTTCTTCGTATTCGTCACCTTCACCCGCAACAGATTTCTTGATCGCGCGTTCAATCACATCCTTAGGCACAGATTGTGACTTGGCTTCTTTCACGGCAAGACGAAGGCGTGGGTTTTTGTCCGGATCTGGGTCGCCCATTTTGGCGGCAACGGTGATTTCCTTGGACAGTTTGGAAAACAACTTCGACCGGATGCCATCCTGACGCCCCTTGCGGTGCTGGATGTTTGCCCATTTTGAGTGGCCTGCCATGTCTGCTCTCCGTCTGTATCTATCACCATAGGTTTGGGCGGTTCTATAAGCCACAGCAGGGGTGGAGGGCAAGACCACGAGGCGTGTTGTGCGTGAATGCAGGGCACACGCGCATCTGCGCGAGTTTTACCACGCTGAGAAGCGGATAGTTTGATCCCTGAAAACAAAGGAAGTCCCATGGCTGTGATGATCGACGGCACCTTTCACATTGATGATCCGGCACCACAGTCCTCTCTGCAGGGGGCCTATGAGCGCGCGGCCAGTACTCTCCGCAACTGGGTCACTCAAGATGGACCATTTACCCCAGAGGCCGGTCGGTATCACCTGTTTGTGGCCTGGAATTGCCCCTGGGCACACCGAGTGTTGCTAGCACGAGCCTTGTTGGGGTTGGACGGAGTGATTTCAGCGTCTTATGCCATGCCGCGGCGCACGACTGAAGGTTGGGTGTTTGATACATCGGGTGAGTTTAGCGATATTGAGTTAGGCGCGACGGCCCTGCATCAGGTCTATACACGCCAGACCCCAGCCTATACGGGGCGACTGACTGTCCCGGTTCTATGGGACCGTAGAACCAGTCAAATCGTATCCAATGAAAGCGCTGACATTGTGCGGATGCTGGCGACGGAGTTTGACCCGGCGCAGCTCCTTTACCCCAGTGAGTGCCGCGACGACATTGACCGCTGGAATACGCTGATCCATTCCCGTGTAAACAATGGGGTCTATCGCGCGGGGTTTGCCCGTACACAGCAAGCCTATAACTCCGCCGTATTGGAGTTATTTGAGACGCTGGATCAGATCGAAGACCATTTGGGGCGGCAGACTTGTTTAGCAGGTGATCATGTCACCGAGGCAGACCTGCGTCTGTTCCCAACATTGGCCCGGTTTGATGTGGCCTATCACTACGCCTTCAAGTGCAATGTCCGCAAACTCTCGGACTACCCAAACCTGTGGGAGTATGCCCGGGCGTTCTATGCCCTGCCCGGTGTCGCAGCGACGGTCTGGCCCGAGATTTACAAGCAGGGCTATTTTTCCCAGTCGGAATTGCGCAATCCACTGGGCATAGTCCCAATGGGACCAGAGGTGGATTGGACCGCACCAAGCCAAAGACAGCTGTCCCTGCATCCCTGATCGCGCTGGCAAAGGTGATGCCAAACGCCTAGGTTGCGCTTATGACATTAGATCAAATCATACTGTTTTCGCTTTTTGCTGCTGTTTTTTCCCTGCTGGTTTGGGGGCGCTACCGATATGACCTGGTCGCCTTTGCCGCGCTGATGGCAGGTGTTGTTTTGGATGTGGTACCCACCAAAGATGCGTTTTCAGGTTTTGGCCATCCGGCCACGCTGGTGGTGGCATTGGTGTTGGTCGTCTCAGCTGGATTGGTGCGATCTGGCGCGGTTTTCTTGATCACCCGTACACTGGTCGACGCCTCGCGCGGACTGGGCAGTCACATTACCCTTATGGGTGGCATTGGGGCCGTGTTGTCAGCCTTTATGAACAACGTGGCGGCATTGGCCCTGCTAATGCCGGTTGATATTCAGACGGCGCGCAAAGCAGGCCGTGCGCCGGGCCTCAGCCTAATGCCCCTGTCGTTTGCCACCATTTTAGGTGGCATGGTCACCCTAATCGGTACGCCGCCAAACATTATCATTGCGTCAATCCGCGCCGAAACACAGGGGGAGCCTTTTGGCATGTTTGACTTTGCCCCGGTTGGTGGCATTGCAGCTCTTGCCGGACTGGCCTTTGTAGCGCTGGTTGGATGGCGGTTGATCCCCACCCGCGACGACGCCGGATCATCTGAATCGCAGCTGGCGCAGTATATCGCCGAGCTAACCGTGCCTGAAGGCTCACCCCATATCGGCAAACTCTTGCGGGATTTGAACGATGAGGCCGAAAAGGCCGATGTTGCCATACTGGGCCTGATCCGTGATGGTCGTCGCCGCTATGGTCTGGCTGCTGGATCTTTGCTGCAAGCGGGCGATGCAATACTGCTAGAAGCAACACCTGAAGCACTGGACGAATTTCGCACTGCGCTCTCGTTGGATTTTTCGGACCAAGCCCGTCAGGAAAAACTAACAGCAGACGGCGAAGGCCTGGAAGTTATTGAGGTGGTCGTGCCCGAAACCGCCCGCATCGCTGGCCGCTCGGCACAGTCGATGGGGTTGGCCTGGCGGCAAAGCACGGTGTTGATGGGGTTGTCGCGTCAAGGTCGCCAGCTGACCAAACATATCCGCCAAACTGAAATTGAAGCTGCCGACATATTGTTATTGCTCTGTCCACGCGACCGAGCCGCAGATGTGACCGACTGGCTGGGATGCCTGCCTTTGGCCACCCGTGGGCTGGCTGTCACCGCAAATGACAAAACCTGGTTGGCGATTGGCATGTTTGCGGCTGCGGTGATGGCAGCGTCCTTTGGATTACTGTATCTGCCAGTGGCGCTTGGACTGGTTGTCGTGGGCTATGTCTTGGCCAAAATCCTGCCAGTGGCAGAAATTTATGACCATATTGAATGGCCAGTTGTGGTCTTGCTGGGCTCGATGATCCCGCTGGGCTCTGCCTTGGAAAGTTCGGGCGGGACCTCGCTGATTGCCGATGCGCTGCTTTCGCTGACTCAGGGTCTTCCCGCCTGGGCCATTCTAACCGTGCTGATGGTGGTCACCATGACGTTGTCGGACGTGTTGAACAATACAGCGACCACCATTGTCGCTGCCCCGGTTGGCATCCAGATGGCCAACAGCTTGCAAGTCTCACCTGATCCGTTTCTGATGGCCGTGGCCGTAGCGGCTTCGGCGGCCTTTCTCACCCCGATCGGACACAAGAACAACACGCTGATCCTGGGGCCCGGGGGGTATCAGTTTGGCGACTATTGGCGCATCGGCCTGCCGCTTGAGGTGCTGATTGTAGCGACTTCAATCCCGGCAATACTGGTGTTTTGGCCTATGTAGCTGCGATGCTCACCGTTGATTTCGAGTTTTCGGGCCATTGCCTTAGAAAAATGGTCCTGATTTGTTGATAAGCGGAATAGTCAGGGCGTTGCCTTCCTTGGAGAAGGTCAAGCGCGGCCCGGCCTGACAGCCGGGCCAGATTGGCAGATCTAGACACAGATCAAGTTGATACGCTCTAGTGTGATAGCTTCAAACCCATCAGCACAGTCCCATCATCGGCCAGCAATTTTAGCAAAGGCCCCTGTCGTTCGAGTTGAGTGACGTTAGCCAGTGCCGCTAAAAACTCTTGCTCCTGCTCATCCACCCCTGGCACACAGGCCATCATGGTTCCCGCCATATGGTCAGGGAAGCTGACCTCGGTCCCGCGCAGATCCGCCTGCCCTATAAACCGGTTACACCCACCTGAGGCAGAAAACTGTCCGCCCTCGGAAAAGCTCAACCCAGGGTCCCGTCCCTTGTCCACAAGCGCACCGTTCAACTCAACCAAGGTCCATTGGGTATTGTCCATTTGTAAATCCCCCTGCACCGCGGCGCTGGCAGCGACGGGCCTGACAATCAAATCCGCAGTGTCGCCGGCCCCGCGGGTCAGGACCGGATAAGAGGTATCGCTGATAAACAGCAGTTCTCCATCCAATGTGATCCGGGCAGAAACTGAATAGGTGTTGCGTTCATCGATCTCACTGTCTGAGTAGTTCAACGTGTAATCCATTGGAACGCCAGTCAGATCATGTTCCTGCGCGGTCAGTAATGTCGAAGGTGCATCCGCCAGCGAAACGTCGCGAAGTTCAACCAGCAGCTTGGCCCCTTCTGGTACCGCAATACGCTGCAAATAGGTAACGCTACCTTCGACTGTGCCTGCCTTGGCCATTGAAACACCTGCAATTGCGGTTGAAGCCGCAACAACCAAAGTCATAAAACCTGTTTTGAAATCCATTTTCTGCGCCTCATCGGAAACTTGTTCCTAAGACATCTAAGGATTGTTTCAGAGATTTCACCGCCCCTTCAACTAGACCGGCAAAAATACGCCGCGCTAGTCCTAGCTTAGTGGCCAGAACACTGGGATCAGAGCAGAGGCCAGCAACCCAACGGTCAGGTTCAAAGGAATACCCACCCGCATAAAATCGGTGAACCGATAGCCACCGGGGCCATAGACCATCATATTGGTCTGATAGCTGATCGGTGTGGCAAAGGTTGCGCTGGCGGCGACCATCACCGCAATCACCAGTGGCCGCGGATCAACTCCGAGCGAGAGAGCCAAACCAATCGCCACTGGTGTCAACACCACCGCCACCGCATGGTTGATCAGTTCGGACAGGACAGAGGTTAGCAAATAGATTGCCCAGACAATGAAAAAGGGCGGCAGGTCGCCTATCAGGGGCGCCATGGCGTGCACAATCAGATCAATCGCACCCGATGTTTCAAGCGCCGTTGCCACCGCCAACATTGCAAAAATCAAAGCCAGCAAACGGCCATCAATAAACGAAAAGGCCTCGTCACTGTCGATGCAACGAGTCAGGAACACAGTTGCCATCGCCAGCACTGCCAGCAACAAGATAGGTGCAACACCAAGGGCAGCCAAAATCACAATGCCTGCAATGGCAGCTATGGCGATTGGGGCATGGCTGCGGCGATAGGCGCGTGCCGAGGGTTTGGTCACATCAACCATGTCCATATCAGCGGCCAGTCGCTGAATGTCCTCGGATGAGCCTTCAAGGAGCAGGGTATCACCAACCCGCACGACCAGGTCGTCCAGCTGCTGGCCGATATTCTGATTGCGTCGGTGCACAGCCAGCACATAAACCCCGTAACGACGACGCAGACGCATAGCGCCCAGCGAGCGACCGACCATGCGGCACCCCGGCGTGATCAGCACCTCAACGGTCGAGGTTTCAACAGCCGATACCTGATCAACCCGCTTTAGCTCTTTGTTACGCTGCAGGCTGAGCAATTCGGTCATCTGGGTACGCAGCACCACCCGGTCGCCAACCTGTAACTCTACCCCCTGCAGCTCGCGTCGCAACGAAGCATCGCCACGGATCACATCAATCAACCGCACACCGGCGCGTTTGAACAATTGTACCCCGGTGACTTCGCGGCCAATCAGGTTGCTCTCCGGTGGGATCACGGCCTCGGTAAAGAATTTCATCTTATGTTTGCCCGACAACATGGTGGCCATGCTGGACCGGTCGGGCAGCAGGCGCGGTGCTACGTAACGTAAGTAGATCGCGCCCCAGATCACCAGAATCACAGCCAGAGGTGTGATCTCAAAGATCGTAAAGGGTCTGAGCCCCTGCGCCCGTGCAACGCCGTCAACCAACAGGTTGGTCGAGGTGCCGATCAGTGTCAAAGTGCCGCCCAAAATAGCGGCATAACTTAGCGGGATCAGCATTTTGCTGGCAGAAATATTAAGTTTGCGGGACAGCTGCACAAACACCGGGATCATCACTACCACCACGGGGGTGTTGTTCACAAAGGCAGAGGCCACCACCACAAAGAGCATCAGAGCGCCAATGGCCACAGCCGGACGCGCATCCGCCTGCGCTTCGGCCAGTTGGGTGAACCATTCAAGCGCACCGGTACGCACCAGGGCCCCCATAACGATAAACATTGCCACAATGGTCCAGGGCGCCGGATTAGACAGCACATGTAAGGCTTCGTCATAGGGCAACACCCCAAGAGAAAGCATTGCAGCAGCACCGCCAATCGCAACCACTTCGGCTGGGTAGGATTCACGCATAAACAGAATGAACATCACTGCGACAACAACAAGCGTCACAACCGCACTGCCGGTTTCAGAAAAAGCCAGAAATTCCATTACGCCGCCCGCTGTCATAAATATGTCATATCCTGCCTCCCTTTGGCATCAGCTGCAAGCTCCGCCACGGGCAGGAAATCTCAAATCAAGGTGTCGAATGCTGCAATAAACCACCGCTCCGGATCATACGGATCTCTTTGGCGGCGCCGGTGCGATCATCAGTATTGATGAAGACACCTGAAAGGGTTGCTTCTCCGGTTGCCGGGGTAAAACGACTTTTCGGCATACCAGTAATAAAACGGCGCATGGGTTCAGCTTTCTCCATGCCAATAACCGAGTTGTAGTCACCACACATACCCGCGTCGGTCAAATACCCTGTACCGCCGTCCAGGATCTGTGCATCACCGGTTGGAACATGGGTATGGGTCCCCACCACCAAGGATGCCTTGCCATTGCAGAAATGACCCATCGCCATTTTCTCGGATGTGGCTTCGCAGTGCATATCCACGATCACCGCCTGTGCCAGCCCGCCGCGCGGATGTGCCTTGAGCACATTTTCGACAGCTGAAAACGGATCATCAAAGGCGCGTTTCATAAATACCTGCCCCAGGGCCTGCAGTACCAGAACCTTGCGCCCCCCCGGTGCATTAAACAACCGGTAGCCTTTGCCCGGTGCACCTTTGGCATAGTTCAAAGGCCGGATGATGCGCGGCTCTTTCTCGATGAACTGCAGCATGTCTTTTTGGTCAAAGGCATGGTCGCCCAGTGTCAGGCAATCAATGCCAGCGTCCAGCAACAGTTTGGCGTGATCGCTACTGAGGCCCATGCCGTTGCTGGTGTTTTCACCATTGACTACAACAAAATCGAGCCGCCATTCGTCACGCAGACGAGGCAGGTTTTCGGTGACAGCCTTGCGCCCAGCGCGGCCCATCACATCGCCTAAAAACAGAATTCTCATAAACCAGTCCTTAGGCTGTCGTGGGGGGCAAGGACAACCCCTTACAATCCCCGTCCTTAAATCACTGGTTTTTGTTGCTTTGTTTCCCTAGTTTTCAAAGGGAACCTCTGTCCTCTTGTTGCGCCGCGCATCTGCGCGGCGCCCGGCCCAACGGAAGGCTGTCCTCCGAAAGGAGGACAACGACGGGCGGGAGAGCCTCGTTCAGCGTGTAAACTGCAAGACCCGACTTTCGGTGATCACCATATCCAGCGGTTGATCTGTTGGTTCCAGCGGCAGTGCTTCGGCCTCTTGCGCATCAAAGGCAAAGCCAATGGCAAGCGTCGACCGTTTTGCCCGCAGACCTTCCAGAGTCCGGTCATAAAACCCTCCACCATAACCCAGGCGCCCACCCTGAGCATCAAAGGCCACCAGCGGTACAATCAGGATTTCGGGGTCAAAAAAGTCGTCCACTTCCGGAACCTTGGCACCAAACGGACCATCGCGCAGCGGCACATCGGGTATCCAGCGGCTAAACTTCAAGGGCAGACCTGCCCCTTGAATCACAGGGACCCCGACAGCTCCGTGTGCACTGGCTTCCGCCATCGCCGGGAGCGGGTCAATTTCAGTCCGGATTGGCATGTAACCAGACAAGGATACACCACGGTATCCCGCCAGCACCTCGGACAGATGCCCTGCCACCCCTGGTTTATGCATCCCAGAGGCTACTTTACGGCGTGCAAAGGCCGCCTTTCGCGCTTGATCTTTGATCGCGGCGAGATCTGCATTCGTCATAGCAATACCTTTGAAGCCAGTCCCAGGAAAATAAAGAATCCCATAACATCCGTTGTGGTGGTTACAAAAGTGCCAGAGGCCAGTGCCGGGTCAATACCCATCTTGTCCAGCGTCACTGGCACCACCGTTCCCGCAAAACCGGCAATAATCATATTAAACACCAGGGCTGTACCAATCACTGCCCCCAACATCGCAGACTCAAACCAAAGCATTCCAACCACACCCAGAACGGTCGCAAAACACAGCCCGTTCAACAGCCCGACCATCAACTCGCGCCGGATCACCCGCCAGACGTTTGATCCTGTCAGATCCTTTGTTGCCAGCGCCCGGACCGCCACAGTCAGCGATTGGGTTCCGGCATTGCCCCCCATCGAAGCCACAATGGGCATTAGGATTGCCAGTGACACCAATTCCGAAATCGTGGCCTCAAACTGCGAAATCACCAGCGAAGCGCAGATAGCAGTAAACAGATTCACGCCCAGCCAGGGCAGCCTTTTTTTCGAGGTCTCACCTACACTGTCAGACAGCGCGCTTTCCCCTACCCCGGCGAGGCGCAGAATGTCTTCTTCGTGTTCTTCGTCCAAAACCACCATGGCGTCGTCAATAGTGATAACGCCCACCAGCCGATCATCGGCGTCTACCACCGGTGCCGAAATCAAGTGGTACTGATTGAAGGCATAGGCGACGTCTTCTTCGTCCTGATCCGCAGGAATGATCTGAAACACTTCTTCCTGCAAGTCGACCAGCGGCACTTCTCGGCGCGCGCCCATCAATTTGCCCAGCGTCACATTTCCGATCGGCTTCATGCGCGGATCAATCAACACCACATGATAAAACTGCTCTGGCAGATCATCGGTTTCACGCAAGAAGTCGATTGTCTTGCCGACATTCCAGTGTTCAGGCGCCATCACAACCTCGCGCTGCATCAGACGCCCGGCTGAGTTTTCCGGGTAGGACAGCGACTGTTCAACCGCAACCCGATCAACGTCTTCCAGCACCTCGAGGATAGCTTCTTGTTGCGGTTCTTCCAGATCTTCGACCAGATCCACCACATCGTCTGTTTCCAGATCGCGCACCGCTTCGGCCAAAACCTGCGGGTTGAGGATCGGCAGCACTTCTTCGCGAACAGATTCTTCCAACTCGGTCAGGATCTCGCCGTCGAACTCGCGGCCGTAGAGCTGGATCAACAGGGCGCGGTCATGGGCGTTGATCTGTTCAAGCAGGTCAGCGATGTCAGCCGCGTGCAGAGGCTCCATCAGCTGGGTCAGTTGGTCCTTATCCTGCACATCAACTGCATAAAGAATTGCCGCAACGGCCTTGCGGTCCAACTCATAGGCATCATCACGGTGCAGGTCGCCGCTGTCCTGATCGCTGCCTGTGCTCATGGGCTGACCTCCGCTTGATTCATTGCAAACTAGAAGAAGCAGCTACCAGAAAACAATGACAATGGCATAATTTACTGTAACTGCGGCGGCGGCTATCCTGCAGAACGCAGTTTGGCAACAAAAGGACGGGTATCATGACCGCAGAAATTATCCTGAAAGGGCAAGTTCTGGCCTTTGATCGCTCTCCCTTTGGCGAAGGCGCACCACAGGACGCTGCAAAGGTGACTGAGGCTGTGGCGCTCCGGGATGGCAAAATCACGGGCACTGGAACATTGGAAGACATGCGCGCCTTGCAGCCCCGATCGGAAGTGGTGGATCACGGCTATAAACTGATTGCGGCAGGCTTTGTGGATGCCCATGTCCACTATCCGCAAACAGCGATGATCGCCAGCTGGGGCAAGCGGCTGATCGATTGGCTGAATTCGTATACCTTTCCGGAAGAGATGCGGTTTGGCGACCGCGCCTATGCGGACGAGATCGCCAATCGTTATCTTGACCTGACAGTTGCCAATGGCACCACCACGGTTTGCAGTTTCTGCACCATCCATCCCGAAAGCGTTGACGCAATTTTCACCGCTGCACAGGCGCGTGGTCAGCGTATTGTAGCGGGCAAGACCTGCATGGATCGCAACGCCCCCGAAGGGCTGCGTGACACGGCACAGTCAGGCTATGACGACAGCAAAGCCCTGCTGCAAAAGTGGCATGGGGTTGACCGTCTGTCTTATGCCATCACCCCGCGGTTCTCGCCGACCTCTACTCCAGAACAGCTACAGGCTATGGGGGCGCTTTGGGCCGAACACACCGATTGTCTGATGCAGACCCACCTGAGTGAGCAAACAGACGAAATCGAATGGGTCAGATCACTGTTTCCCCAAGCCCGCGACTATCTAGATACCTATGAGGAGTTTGGCCTGCTGGGCGCGCGTGGCCTGTACGGCCATGCGATCTACCTTGAAGACCGTGAACGTGACCGTCTGCGCGAACATGGCGCCTCTCTGATCCATTGCCCGACCTCTAATACCTTTATCGGGTCCGGCCTGTTTGACATGGCAGGCCTGATGGCCGAAGGCCACCGGATTGGACTGGCCACTGACACCGGCGGCGGATCATCATTTTCGATGTTGCGCACCATGGCGGCGGCCTATGAGGTTGGCCAGCTGCGCGGCACTCCATTGCACGCAGCGCAATTGATGTGGTTGGCGACCCAAGGGTCCGCCGCATCGCTGCGGATGGACGATAAGGTTGGCAACATCGCTGTCGGTATGGAGGCAGACCTAGTGGTACTGGATCTGGCCTCGACCCCAGCTATCTCCCAACGTTCAGAACGTGCCAGCGATCTGTGGGAAGCCATTTTCCCAACGATCATGATGGGCGATGACCGCGCGATCACCGAGGTCTGGATTGCTGGCAAGCAGGCCAGCTAGGCCTCATCAAAAGACAGCTCGATCGGCTGCGCATGAAGAATTCAGGCGCAGCCGATGTTCAGCAACCCGGTCGGGCCAGCACCATCACCCAAATATGGCCTGTGCCGCGCGCAAGCGCAAATTCACTGACTTGGGTGTTTAGCATATTTTTTCGGTGACCACGCGATTTGGTCCAGCTCTCCATGACCTGGGCCAAAGATCTCTGACCCGACGCGATATTTTCTGCAGCGGCGCACCAGCCATACCCGGCACGTGTCAACCGGGTCCCGATGGTTGAGCCATTGCTACCTGTATGAGAGAAAAAGCCGTTGCGTACCATGTCCTTTACATGGGCTTGGGCGGCCTTCTCCAGCTGTGTGGAATACTTCAGGTCTGCTGCATTGTGATCTGAACGAAGCGCGTTGATGCTGCGTGTCGCGGCGGTGCGATCCACATCTGCCGCAAATGCAGGCAATGCCCAAAGCAAAATGCCAATTGTCAGCACCAACACCTGTTTCATAGTTTCAGCCCTGCATCAGTTTTTGTGCAAGGGTGCCGTGGCGCTGCAGCAACTTCGGCAGGTCCAAAGTAGTGATCTCGCCGCTGCGCACGATCTGGCGGCCTTCGACAAACAGATGTTTCACCTGTGTTGGCCCTGAAAGCAACAAAGCGGCCGGATCCCAACTACCGCTTGAGGCCACGCCTGTGGTATCCCACATCGCAATGTCAGCTCGTTTTCCCGCAGCCAAGCGCCCACAATCAGGACGCCCCAAGATATCAGCGCCACCCCGCGTTGCGATTTCCAGCGCCTCATAACCACTCATCGCATCTGCCCCATTGGCAACACGCTGCAGCAACATGGTCTGGCGAGCCTCGCCGATCAGATTGGCTGAATCATTGCTGGCCGACCCATCCACACCCAGCCCAACTGGAACACCCGCATCACGCATCTGCCGTACGGGGGCGATGCCGCTGCCAAGACGGCAGTTGGAACAGGGGCAATGTGAAACACCGGTGCGGGTGCGCGCGAACAGATCAATTTCGGTCACGTCGAGTTTTACACAATGGGCGTGCCAGACATCATCACCAGTCCAGCCCAGATCTTCGGCGTATTGACCGGGACGGCAACCAAACTGCGCCTCGGAATAGGCGATATCTTCCTCGTTCTCAGCTAGGTGAGTGTGCAACATCACCCCTTTGTCACGGGCCAATAGAGCCGTATCGCGCATCAGCTCGCGGCTGACCGAAAACGGCGAACAAGGTGCCAGCCCTACCCGGCACATTGAACCCTCTGCCGGATCATGGAATGCATCCACCACCCGGATCATATCTTTCAAAATGGCCTCTTCCCGCTCGACCAGTGCATCCGGTGGCAAGCCACCATCACTTTCACCAATGCTCATAGCGCCCCGGGTGGGCTGAAAGCGCAAGCCGACCTCAGCAGCGGCATGAATGGTATCTTCCAGCCGCGAACCATTTGGGTAGAGATACAGATGATCAGAACTGAGCGTGCAGCCAGACAACGCCAGCTCAACCAGTCCCAGTTGCGCCGAAACGAACATCTCGTCCGGGCCAAAACGCCCCCAGATCGGGTAAAGCCGTTGCAGCCAGCCAAACAGCAATGCGTCCTGCGCTCCGGGCACCGCGCGAGTCAAGTTTTGATACAGATGATGGTGGGTATTGACCAAACCTGGCGTTACAACGCAGCCACGTCCGGAGACCACGTCGCCTGTCGTTTGCAAGCCCCGCCCAACGGCAGCGACAACACCATCGCGGATCAGCAGGTCGGCGCCCTGCAACACACGCGCCTCGTCATCCATAGTTAGGATAGTATCGGCGTTTTGAATCAGAATTTCAGGCATGGGCCCCTCACACTTCGTTTAGGCCCGCTTCGGTTCGAAGTGTGATATAGGCCGACAGAAGGGGCAAAGGACTCGGCGCTTGGCAAAACTAGCGCAGTGTCCGGATGTGCTCAAGCGTCTTTCAACAGTTCCAATGCAGCGGCGTGTATTTGCGCATTTGCGGCTGCCAAGGCCTGTCCGCCCTGATGTGCGGGACCGCCCTGCCAATTGGTGACAATGCCGCCCGCAGCCTGGATCACCGCTATTGGACCTTGGATATCATAAGCATTTAGCCCGGCCTCAATCACCAGATCCACCTGCCCGGCAGCAAGCAAGGCATAGGCATAACAATCCATGCCATAGCGGGTTAGCTTGACTTGCGCTGACACACGTTCAAAGCACGCACGTTCTTCAGCTGTGCCGACTTCGGGGAACGTGGTGAACAGGATCGCCTGTGCCAGATCTGTGGTTGCTCGCGTTTGCAGAGGGCTCCAGCCCAGGGGGCCGGTCATTTCAGCCACGTCTGGCGATCCGACAAACCGCTCGCCTGTGTAGGGTTGATCGACAATGCCCAAGAATGGGCCATCCGCATCGGACAGCGCTATCAGCACCCCCCAAGTTGGTGTGCCACTGATAAAACCGCGGGTGCCATCGATTGGATCCAGAACCCAAACACGCCCGGAGGTTCCAGTTTTCTGGCCAAACTCTTCGCCCCAAATGGCATCATTAGGACGATGGTTGGAGAGCACAGCGCGCATAGCAGTTTCAGCGGCGCGGTCGGCAATGGTTACGGGGTCAAAACCTTCACTCAGCTTATTCTCGGCACTTAGGTCGGAACTGCGGAAGTGAGGTAGAATTGCTTCACGGGCGGCATCCGCCAGCAAATGTGCAATCTCGAGATCAGAAAACGCGGTTGAGGTCATCCCCATCGGTTGCCACTCAACCGCATCTTTTGCAAGCCTAAAGGTAAGTCAATTTAGGCGACGTCACTTAGCACACGCGCAAGTTCAAACAGACGGCGGCGCTGGTTTTCCGGAATGGCATAATAGGACCGAACAAGATCGAGTGCCTCTTTGTCCCCCATCAGGTCTGCAGGCACTGACGTTTTATCGTCGCTGGCCTTATCTTCGCCATCCAGGCCTTCAAAGAAAAAGCTAACCGGAACAGTCAGTGAGTCAGCAATATCCCACAGGCGTGAGGCACTAACCCGATTGGCCCCAGTTTCATACTTCTGGATCTGCTGAAACTTAATACCAACCTGTTCAGCCAGTTGCTGCTGTGTCATTCCAGTCAGCCACCGGCGATGGCGGATACGCTTTCCTACATGCACGTCAACGGGATGAGCCATATGTCTCTCCTCTTATAGTTAAAAAGGTCTCATGTCCGGACTGCCAAAATCGAGCTAGAACCAAGCGCATGTTCACGTCACGCCGCCTCTAGCCCTTCCCCATCTAACATACCGAACCAACCACACCATTACTGTACGCCCTTCTTGGTTGAATTCAAGCCCATCGCCACCCGGTCTCCGGTGGCTTTATTCCAAATAACTGATTTAGCCTGTCTTTTTTTTCACGCATCTAGGGTAATTTGCCCCCCTCACTCCTCCCCAGAAATAGTGAGCTTGATTATTGTTGATTCTCATTTGACAGTATTTGGCAAAATCCGCTTAGTAGCGGAAATACAGGGTTTTTTAATATGCACGCCTATCATATGCCTACCTTTGATGCCCAACCCAGTTTGGTGCAAATTGACTGCCCTCCTCCACAGGAAGGTCAAATTCAGGTCCAGATATTCGCCTGTGGGTTGAATTTTGCAGATCTACTAATGCAAAAATCAACCTATCAGGACACACCGGAGCCGCCGTTCACTCTTGGAATGGAAATATCGGGGGTGGTTACTGCTTTGGGAGCGCAAGTTCGAGGATTTTCACTGGGTGACCGGGTCGCGGTGTTCTGCGGTCACGGTGGTTTGGCTGAGTTCGGTGTTTTTGACGCCCGGCACGCGATCAAAATTCCTGAAAAAATGAGTTTTGAAGACGCAGCCGCGTTTCAGATTTCATATGGTACTGGTCACGTAGCACTGCATCACTGTGCCAGATTGCAGCCCAATGAAACCCTGCTGGTTACTGGTGCAGCCGGAGGTGCCGGGCTAACCGCCGTTGAGATCGGCAAACAGATGGGCGCGCGCGTGATTGCACAGGCCCGCGGCAAGGAAAAACTGGCGATTGCGCAGGCTGCGGGTGCAGACCACCTGATCGATGCGGATGAAGACCTGCGCGAAGTGGTCAAATCCCTTGGCGGTGCGGATGTTGTCTATGACGTTGTGGGCGGGGATCTGTGGACAGCCGCCTTTCGCGCCACCAATCCGGGCGGACGCCTGTTGCCCATTGGCTTTGCCAGTGGCGACGTGCCACAGATCCCGGCCAACCATCTGCTTGTCAAGAACCTGACGGTGATTGGTGTTTACATCGGCGGGTATCTGAAGTCCCACCCTGAGATCATCCACGCCTCGATGTCATCTTTGCTTGAATGGTATGTTCAGGGACGGCTGACGCCACATATTAGTCATATCCTGCCGTTAGAGCAGGTGGCCGATGGTATGGAGTTGCTACGAAGCCGGAAATCCACCGGTAAGGTGGTGATCACGATGCCGGTTCACTCCACCTAAAAAGCCTAGGGCCTTAGGGGCAGGACCTTCGCCCCCTCGGTTCCTGATTTGGGACACCAATGCAAAAAGGCATCGCTGCCAACTGCCGCGCCAAAAATGCTGGGCAGTTGGCAAGACCTTATGCCGCATGCCATTGGGCAGGCGCCAAAGGCGTTGTCACACTGCTGAACGCTTGACGCAGATAGACCGACAGCTCTGCCACGATATGTGACCCGGTTGCTTCTGCCCCATAGAGGTTGATCTTTTGCACAGGAAGCTCCGGCAAGCTGCCACCATGATCGATCTGCACCAAATGCTGTGGCTCAGTTCCATCAATCATCGTTTGAACAGCCAGGTCGGCTGCAACCGTCACCTCAATGGTTCGGTCGCTTTCAGTCTCCACGACCATATCCCAGGCAATACCCGATTGCTCCAGCCGTTCGACCGCCTTGGGGCGGAATGTGCAGAACCGACAAAACGCCATTGGCAATGGCCGCTGCCGCCAGGCTGACCCACCCGGTGCACCAATCCAGCGTAGCGGACGCTCGGCCAGCGTTTCACTGTCATCGGTGCTGGTGCCCTCAGTGGTGAGGATCAGGTCGCAATCGCCTTTACTAAACTGCTCTTTCAACTGCCGGGTATTGCTGGCCACAAGTTGTACGCGCACCCGTGGATAGGCGGCATTGAACCGCTGCAGAACCTGTGGGATCGCTGGGTATACGATGTCATAAGGCACCCCCAGCATGATCTCGCCTTCATAAACCTGGTCTGTCAGCCGTCCGATCACTTCGTCATTCAGTGTGACCATCCGACGGGCATAGGCCAGCAACTGTTCCCCTGAGGCGGTCAGGGCAATGGTGCGTCCGGACCGGTCCAGCAGTTGGAGCCCCAAAAGTTCTTCCAGACGCTTCAACTGCATCGACACGGCAGATTGGGTCAAATGCAGGAAACCGGCCGCGCGTGTCACACCGCCGTTATCTGCCACTGCCATGAATGAACGCAGGGTGGTGATGTCGAGATTTCGCATTATCACAATCCTTGATGAGTGACTTCAAAAACATTCGTTTCCAATATCAATCATACTCAGCCATATACATCAATAGAATTGATCAGCAGATCGCAAAACATCAAGAACGCCGGAAAGGACAAGAACAATGACCTATATCACAAACAGCTGCGCCACCGCACCGAGCCGCCCCACTTTGATTGCAGGTCTGACTGCACGTCTGGCAGTCTGGAAACAACGCCGCGCCCTGAAGGCGCTGAACGACACTGCGCTGGAAGACATTGGTTTGACCCGAAGAGAAGCCAATCTTGAAGCGAAGCGCACATTTTGGGACGCTCCTGAAACTTGGCGCTGCTAAGCCCGGCTCAACGCAGTCTGGAAAGTAAAGAAATGGACGGGATGCCGAATAGGCCCCGTCCATTGACGTTTTTATGCAATATCCGCAACGAAATACTTGAAAACAAACCCCGTTCACCCGATATTTAGCGAGAGCGCAGCCGTAAGTGGCGATGCACGAGATTTTAGACGGAGACCATGACACATGGCACAATTTGACACCATTCGATCCGCTGCCGGTGCCCGCACCGCCGAGATCGATGCGGGCCTTCGCGCCCATATGAACAAAGTCTACGGCACAATGTCCGTTGGCATGTTCATCACGTTTATCGCCGCCTGGGCTATTGCAGGCTTGGCTGTCACCTCAGATCCGACAGGTGCAACTGCACAAATTGGTGCAGGTAAATTCCTGACCCCGCTAGGTAATGCGCTCTACATGACGCCGTTGAAATACGTGATCATGTTTGCTCCTCTGGCCTTCATCTTCTTTGGATTTGGCGCTGCCATGAACCGTATGTCCGCCGCTGGCGTGCAGACAATGTTCTATGTTTTTGCAACCCTGATGGGCCTGTCGATCAGCTCGATCTTCCTTGTGTTCACTGGTCAGTCGATCATTCAGGTCTTCTTGATCACCTCGATCGCCTTTGCTGGTCTGTCCTTGTATGGTTACACCACCAAGAAAGACCTGTCCGCCATGGGCACTTTCCTGATGATGGGTCTGATTGGTCTGTTTGTTGCGATGATCGTCAACATGTTCATGCAGTCGACCGCGATGATGTTTGCAATTTCGGCCATCGGCGTGCTGATCTTTGCCGGCCTGACTGCTTATGACACGCAGAAAGTCAAAACCACTTACCTTGAGCTGGCGCATTCCGGCGATCAGGAAATGCTGGGCAAGGCCGCCATCATGGGCGCCCTGAGCCTCTATCTGGACTTTATCAACATGTTCATGTTCCTGCTCCAGCTGTTTGGTAATCGCGAATAACCGCACCACCACATACCAAATTCAGCAAGGGGCGGATCACAGCGATCCGCCCCTTTGCGTTTATAAAAAGTGAGTTTTGTTATGAAGATCATTGATATCCCCGCCTCGGATGCTGCGCGCCTGGTCCCATTGTTGCAGGGCCTGCATGAACTGCATGTAACCCATCAACCCAAGCGCCATTCGACCAACCCCTGTGCAAACGAACTCGAGTCGTGGCTCGGCGAATGGTTGGCAGGTGAAGGCATGGTTGCATTGGGTGCCGAAAGCCCTCAGGGCAGTTTACTGGGATACCTGATCTACCAGATCGAGCGCCGCGAGGCCCTGCCTGTGCGTGACGCTGAAATACGGGCTGTGCTGCATCACATTGCGGTGCAGGAGACTTGGCAGCGGATGGGTATGGGTAGAGCGCTGATGAGTGAGATGAAGACCCGCGTGAGCGCACAGGATGTCAAAGTCATTTCCACCAGCTATGCGCCCTTTAACGCCGCCTCAGCTGCCTTGATGGCAGGCATGGGGTTGGAGCCCGTACTGACCGTGGCGGAGTGGCGGGCCTAATCCTGATTGCCCCGGCGGGACAGACGCCTTGGCTGCGCAACGTCATATTCCTACCTGAGCGTTCAATCGCAAAGAGCCAAAACCGCAGGCAGCATGTAATAGGCCGCCCCTTAGCCCTGCCCGTCTAACACCTGGGTATCAATCGACGGGGGAGCGAGAACCTGAGCGGGCAAAGTCGGCTGCCCAAATTGCATCGCCCCAAACAGCAGCATCAATGCGGCCAAACCCAAAACATTCATCACCTTGAGAACAAATTGCATGTAGCACCTCCTGTTCAATGACAGGTTGCGCGCCAAATAAGGCAGAACCGTGCCGAATTCTTAACACCAAGTTGCCAAGTGTTAAGAATTCAATTGAAATTGAAAGGAGCTGTAGGGTTTCAGCCGTAGCTAAACCTAGCCGCAGGACAGTGGTACAGCCAATGCCACGGGTTGGGTTTTGGAAACGCCACCGCGATAAACCTTCCCCTGATGGCGACACCCGGTGAGCTGCGGGACTGCCGCCAGCAAGGCCTTGTCAGCTCCAGGAGACAGGGATTGGGACCACATGCTTTTTGGCACCTGCCCAACCAGGAACACTTCACCATTGGCCTCGGCCAGGCTGAGCAGCACCTTGCTTCCGGCCAGTTCCATTGATTTGGCTGCTGCGGAAGGAGAGCCTCCCATAACCTGAGCCGCCAAAACAGGCTGGCTGGTTGAGGCGCTGCTAACATGGTGCAAAGGCAGGACGCTACCGGACGGGAGCGGCTGTGTCGTTGTTAAACGCATGTCTGCCGAAGAGGTTGAGGTTGCCAAGCCTACGGGCTCACTGCCCACACCAGTGAACCCCACCCCCTGCGGCGCGGGCCCACAGGCGGTAAGAGCTATGGCAGTCAGTGAGGTCAGAACAAAAATACGCATTGTGGGAGATCCTATAAGGCTTCAATCCAGTGCCACCATCGTACCGGATAAATACGGCGCCATTGCGACCTATGGATCAGCCGAGAAACTGCCGCATTCTCACTGCCGGAAACTGGATACCCGGGGCGAGATCAATGACAATTGTCTCTTCGCTTTCAAACCCGACCGAGGCGTAAAAGGGCACTGCGGTCAGGGTCGAGGCACACTCAAGTTCGATAACCCCTGATTGTCGCGCCGTGTCAATTGTGTGGCTAAGGATGGCGCGCCCAATCCCCCGGCGCAGCGCCCGGTCATCTGTAACCACATGACGGATATGCCCCTTGTCGGCCCGGATACGGTCCTGGGTCCATCCGCCTGCCCCAAGAATCTGGCCTGCCTCTTCGGCCACGTAATAGGTCCCACAGCCAATTAGCTCTGGCCGGGCGCGACTGATGATTGGCAACGCGGTGACCAGCACCGACGGCGGATAATCCGCCTTGAGCAGTTTGGGATAGCTGCGTGCCAGCAAGGCATCGACCGCTGGAAGATCCGCTTTCACGCCTGCACGAACGAAGACTGCCATCTCCCCTCCTTTGCTGGATCAATCGTCGAGTATGCCAGTGGTATATCCGAGTTCACCATCGAAAACTCTTTCCGAACCCGAGAAAAAAACAACTTTCGCCGGGATTTCTCTAATTGGCAACGCTTCCCAGAAGAACGTCGCTTCTACCTCTGCACCAACCTGAGCGAACCAGTTTTTGGTTCGAAACGTTACTCCACAGGAAAATCCATCGGTTTCATTTTCAAATTCGCAGTGCCCCCAGAATGGCTTGGCTGGCTCGGCCACTTCAATCGGTTGCCAGATCTTTAGTATTCTCAATTGATACCGCATTGCCTTCACCCTTCCCCCCCAAAACAAACAGGGCCCCGCACTTGCGAGACCCTGTTGTTAGTCAGTCCTGAACAGAAGGCTTACTTGATTTTGCCTTCTTTGTACTCGACGTGCTTGCGAACAACCGGGTCATACTTACGGATGACCATCTTTTCGGTCATTGTCCGTGCGTTCTTCTTTGTCACATAGAAGTGGCCGGTGCCCGCGGTCGAGTTCAGGCGGATTTTGATTGTGGTAGGCTTCGCCATGGTGCTTCTCCTGCGTCCGAAAAGGCAGGGGCCTTCCGGTAAATATCTATTCGAGGTCGGCTTGTACCCTCCCCAGCCCCCAAGTCAATAGGATTCGCCGGGGATAATTGCGCAGAGGGCCTATAAGCCGGATTTTGTTCCGGGGTTGCCCCCTTCGATGACCATTCCTCTAGGGCGCGCATTGCTGCGAACCTCAAGCTGCCAACCCGACCCCTCTTGGTTAAAGCATACCTAGCGGCGATATCCTGTTGCCAGGATCAGCCCGCGCGGGGGTCCTATTTGGCATTGCTCCTGGTGGGGCTTGCCGTGCCGCTCCTGTTGCCAGCAGCGCGGTGGGCTCTTACTCCACCGTTTCACCCTTACCGCGTTTTGCCAGAGGCGAACCTCTGACTCGCCGCGGCGGTCTGTTTTCTGTGGCGCTATCCGTCAAGTTGCCCTGCCCGGGCGTTACCCGGCACCACTGCCTTATGGAGTCCGGACTTTCCTCGCGGGGCTTAAGCCCCCCGCGGCCATCCAGCCCTCTGCGCAGCTGGGCACTACGCATTTACTCAGAGCACGTCAAGGTAATGATCAGGAGTTTGGGGCGTTGCCCCACTTGGCCTACGGCCAATTCACCCCAGGATATTTCGAGCTAGATGAATGCGGATCCATAATTCATCTAGCTAAAATATCTCGGAGCGCGAGGCAGCGCCTCGCTTAAAACAGCAGCAGGACAAAACCCAATCCTAAAACTTGGAGAACTCTTGGTTGGCCAAGTTTTCGATTATTCTAAGGTCCTCGTTTTCAATATGCTTGATCTTTCGAGCCTGTGGCCTGAACCTATCCCTGAAAGCTTGAAAAGACGCCGCCTCCATGTCGTCTACCCCGTCAAGTTCAAAACCGAAGATGGGGTAGCCAAAGCTATCTGCATAATCGTGCCACCAACCCAGCTCCGTGGCTTGCCCAGCGGTTTCAGCGGGCCAGACACATAGACCAAGGCGGGCAAGTCGCTTCCAGTCGAACTTGTGACCCGGATCAATCTTGCGACCCGGTGCCATGTCCGAGTGGCCAATCACGCCGTCAGCCGGGATGGACCAGCGACGCATGATACCTGCCAGCAGGCTCTCAAGAGCTGCCATTTGCGGTTCTGCAAAAGGATGGCCTCCGCGATTGTCCAGCTCTATGCCAATGGAGCGCGAATTGATATCATCCTGACCACGCCACTGCCCCGCACCCGCATGCCAGGCGCGTTGGTCTTCGGCGACCATTTGCCAGCAAGCGCCATCACCACCGATGAGGTAGTGCGCAGAGACTTCAACGGATGGGTCGCAGAGGCGCTGTAACGCGGCCGCTGCGCTGTCCATCGCAGTATAGTGGATCACGATCAGGGAGGGCGTCAGCCCATCGCGACGAATCCCGAAGTTTGGGCTGGGATGCCAAATCGCGGCTGGGGTATCTGCCGCGCTATTCAGTTTTGCACCGCGTGTTGGAAAAGGATTGGATCCCATTTGCAGGCATAGCCGTCACCATCTGGATCAAGCGCCAAACGGTCGCGGCGTGGACCGCCGTTTTCCAAAAATGCCTGTTGCGCCAGATCTGGCGAGCGGTAGCCAGCACAATTACGGGCTGACTTCGTCCGCAGATTGATGCCAGTCCGACTGTAGATTCGATTTCCCAGGGGATTCTTGGAACTAAGCGCATAGCTGACCACGTTTGGTCCAGCATCCCCAGGGCGGGAAGGCACTGCGGTGGGTTCAATCACCTGATATTGCGAACGCTGTTGTGCAAGACGATCAGCATCACTTTCGATGCTCTGACGTGAAGACACTGCGCCAAAATCATTCTCATCAGAAATCCCGGCATTGCTGACCACCGGTGGGGCGGGATTTGAAGGGCTAGCTTGCAGAGGGGCCTGACCAGAGTTGCTTTGGGTAGCAGAGAGCGCAGCTGCAGTCTCGCTGGCAAAATCAGCATTGCTGTCAACCAGGCTACCTGCACTGTTCGAGCTGCCAGCACTGCGCGGGGCTGCGGCTAGAGGTGCCGTAGAGGTTTCCACAACCTGAGTTGCTGGCACCAGGGGTTCACCGATAATGGTGCTCCCAACAGCAGGCGGAGCATCAAAGGGGCTGGTGTCAAAACCGGCTTCGGCCCCGCTATCAGGAATAGGCGGTGTACAGGCCGCCAAGGCCAGCACACTGCCCACTGAGATGAGGGAAACGAGTACACGCATGATTGTTACCTGCAGTTTCTGCTCTTGTTTGCGAAAAACCTTACCACCATTTGCGCGGCTTGGCCACAAACCCGGCTGCAGCCTCTAGCGCATAAGCGGTGTTCAGCAGATCACCCTCTTCCCAAGGCTTGCCGATCAGCTGTAGACCCAGAGGCAGACCCTGTGCATCCAAACCAGCGGGAACTGAAATGCCTGGCAAGCCCGCCAAGTTCACTGTCACGGTGAAGACATCGTTCAGATACATCTGAACCGGATCCGCATCGGTCATCTCACCCAGACCAAAGGCCGCCGAAGGTGTTGCCGGTGTCAGGATCGCATCAACACCAGCTGCAAACACATCCTCAAAATCTTTCTTGATCAGGGTGCGAACGCGGCGGGCGCGGTTGTAATAGGCGTCATAGAAGCCAGCCGACAGAACATATGTCCCGATCATCACCCGGCGCTGCACTTCGTGGCCGAAACCTTCGGCGCGGGTCTTTTCATACATCTCTGTGATGCCATCACCAGCTTCGAGAGTAGCGCGGTGGCCATAGCGCACCCCGTCATAACGGGCCAGATTGGATGAGGCTTCGGCCGGTGCAATCACATAGTATGCCGGCAGCGCGTATTTGGTGTGCGGCAGCGAGATATCAACGATCTCGGCCCCCGCATCTTTCAGCATCGCGGTACCGTCAGCCCAGAGCGTTTCGATCTCACCCGGCATACCGTCCATGCGGTATTCCTTGGGGATACCGATTTTCTTGCCCTTGATGTCACCAGTCAGCATCGCTTCGAAATTCGGCACCGCCAGATCAGCTGAGGTCGAATCCTTGGCGTCATGTCCACACATGGCTTCGAGCATGATGGCTGCATCACGTACCGATTTGGTCATCGGGCCGGCCTGATCCAGCGACGAGGCAAAAGCGACAACGCCCCAGCGCGAGCAGCGGCCATAGGTTGGCTTGATACCAACGGTGCCGGTAAAAGCAGCGGGCTGGCGAATGGAACCACCAGTGTCAGTACCGGTTGCGGCCAAACACAGATCAGCAGCCACAGCCGAAGCCGAGCCACCAGAGGAGCCACCCGGTGTCAGCTCGGCATCATCATTGTCGCGACGCCAAGGGCTGACAGCATTGCCATAAACCGAGGTTTCATTGGACGAGCCCATGGCGAATTCGTCCATGTTCAGCTTGCCCAGCATCACTGCGCCATTATCGATCAGGTTCTGGCTGACGGTTGATTCATACTCGGGCTTAAAGCCTTCAAGAATGCGGCTACCGGCCTGGCTGTCGACGCCCTTGGTGCAGAACAGGTCTTTGATGCCAATCGGCAAACCGCACATCGCAGGCGCATCGTCGCCTTTCAGGCGCTCATCTGCGGCCTTGGCGCGTTCCATTGCCAGCTCGGGTGTCTTGTGCACGAATGCGTTCAACGCGCCAGCGGCATCAATCGCTGTCAGGCAAGACTGGGTCAGCTCAACCGACGTGGTTTCGCCTTTACGCAGCAGGTCGCGGGCCTCGGCCAGGCCCAGTTTGTTCAGATCAGTCATGCTCTTATTCCATTACCTTAGGCACTGCAAAGAAACCCTCGCGGGCGTCGGGTGCATTGGACAATACTTTGGGCTGCTGGTTGCCATCGTTAACCACATCTTCGCGACGTTTCAGGCGCTGCGGCGTGACCGAAGTCATCGGCTCAACGCCTTCGACGTCCACCTCATTCAGCTGTTCAATAAAGCCAAGGATGGTGTTGAACTCGTCTGCCAGCGCCGGCAGGGCGTCATCTTCAACCTTAATCCGGGCCAGTTTGGCCACTTTGGCGGCGGTGTTTTGGTCAATCGACATGGGAACCTCATATACGTTGCCTTGGCATTTACCGCCCTCAAGGCGCTGCTGCAAGCCTAGGCGGAGCGGATATCGAAAATCACTTGCCTGTTCGCCCTAGCAGTGGTCACTGTGAGGCAATTGAAAGAACAATTTACAGACCGGAGCCGCCAAATGAAGTTGAAGCTTCACCATATCAATCTGTCGACCGAAAACGTGGGCCGGATGAATGATTTTTACCGAAACGTGATGGGACTGGACAAAAAGACCGAAGGCCTGCCAGTGCTGCAAAAAAACAAGGGCTATGGTGGGGATGTCTCCTTTGTAACCGATGGCGACATTCAAATGCATCTGGCGCAAAAGGATGTGAACGCAGGTTTCAATAGCGGCCAATTCGTCAACCCAGTGTCGCATGGGCATATCGCCTATCGCACTGATGATCTCGACAGCTTTATCGCCCACCTAGAGGAACAAGGTATTCCCTATTCGAACTGGGGCCACCAAGCGGTCGAAGGCTGGAGACAGATCTTTTTCTATGACCCCGATGGCAATGTAATTGAAGTGCATCAGGTGAACGAGGATTAGTTTACTTAAGGGCAAACGACTCCGCCCGACCTTGGGGAGATGCAGAGCGCCTGACCACGGGGAAGGTCAGGTACTACCCGGCGATGCCGGGCAAAACAATATGGTTGCGACCATTCCGGCAACGAAAAGAGAGACCTCAAAATGAAAATCATATGGCTTGGTCATTCAAGCTTTCGCATTGAAATTGAAGATCAGGTCCTGCTGATCGACCCTTGGCTACGCGACAACCCGACATTCCCAAATAATAGCAGAGCACAAGCCTTGACGGGCGCTACAGCAATTCTCATGACTCACGGCCATTCAGACCATGTCGCTGATGTCCCTGAGATTGCTACTGAAACAGGAGCACCAGTTGTTGGAGTTTATGAACTTGTAGAATGGATGGAGCAAACACCCGGAGTGTCTGGTATTGGATTTGGTAAAGGGGGCACAATCAGATTGAACGACGTCGAAGTCACACTGCTTAACGCCCAACATTCCTCATCAGTTTTAGTGGACGGGTCACGACGTTATGTCGGTGGCGAAGCTGGCTTTATGATTTCAGGGGAAGGCCACACGATCTATGTCTCAGGCGACACGGATGTGATGGCGGATATGGCGATATTTAACGATCTTCACCAACCCGACATTGGCATTCTGGCATGTGGCGGATATTTCACAATGGATATGCGCCGTGCGGTTTACGCGTCCAAAAAATTCTTCGACTTCAAAACCGTTATTCCCTGTCACTACAAAACGTTCCCAATGCTGGAACAAAGCGCAGAGGTCTTAATCAATGGCCTTCCAGATGTGGATGTCGTTGAACCGGAAGTGATGCAGCCATTGGAGTTTTGAGCGCCAGGACAATGCTATAGCATGGGGGAGGGTAACGCTCTTTTCCACGTGCAGATCTGGCGCTGCGCAACAATGCTGTGGAACGTAGATTTTCTATACATAGATTACTAAGGCACAAAAAATCTTGGGAGAACTCACAATGAAGATCATCTGGTTAGGCCATGGCTCTTTCCGAATTGAAACCGGCGACAAGGTGCTGCTGATCGATCCTTGGCTGACCGGTAATCCGGTGCTGCCCGAGGTCGCCCATGACGCAGCCATTGCCGGTGCCACCCATATTCTCTTGACCCATGTGCATTTCGATCATGTGGTGGATGTGCTGCCCCTGGCCAAGAAACTCGACCTTACAGTGGTCGGCCAATACGATCTGATTGGCTATTGGTCTGAAACCGAAGAGATCAAAACAATTGGCTTCAACAAAGGCGGCACGGTTGATCTGGGCGGGGTTAAGGTTTCGATGGTCAACGCCACGCATTCCTCGACCTTTGCTACCGAAGATGGCCCCCGTGCTGGTGGCAGCGAATGTGGCTATATGATCGCCGCGGAGGGACACATGATCTATGTATCCGGCGACACCGACATCATGGCCGACATGGATTGGATGGGCGAATACTATCAGCCCGATATTGGCATTCTATGTGCGGGCGGTCATTTCACCATGGACATGCGCGGCGCGGCCTTTGCGGCGAAGAAGTATTTTGATTTCAAAACCGTGATCCCCTGCCATTACAAAAGCTTTCCGATCCTAGAGCAAAGTGCCGAGACCCTTATCAAATCCCTGCCAAATGTCGATGTGATCGAGCCGGAAGTGATGCAGGCGATTGAGATCTGAAGAGCAGGACCGCGCCTGACCTTGGGGAGTTGCAAAGCGCCTTCCCGTGGGGAGGGTCGGGCGCTGTCCGGGCTTGATGCCCGGACCTAGAATTAAGTAGGCCGCACAAACTCCTGCCGCGCTTTCTCGGCCCTCTCCCGACACACGCACCCGCGCGCATGATCATTCACCAATCCCATCGCCTGCATAAAAGCAAAGGCGGTGGTGGGGCCAACAAACTTCCACCCACGTTTCTTCAACGCCCTGGACAGTGCCACGGATTCGGGGCTGGTGGTTTGGGTCTGTGGTTCAGGCAAACTCTCAGCGTCCGGCTCAAAGCTCCAGAAAAACGCCGCCAGTGATCCAGCCTCAGCCTCCAACTCCAGCGCGCGTTTGGCGTTGTTGATCACCGCGTTGATCTTGCCACGATGGCGGATTATGCCCGCATCCTGCAGCAACCGCTCCACATCGTCCTCGGTGTATTTGGCCACCTTGGCGTAATCAAATCCATCAAAGGCCGCGCGAAAATTCTCACGTTTGTTCAGAATTGTCCGCCAACTGAGGCCTGACTGGAAGCTCTCCAGACAGACCTTTTCAAACAGCCGGGTGTTATCGCCAACCGGATAACCCCATTCGTTGTCGTGATAGGGCAGGAATTCCGGCACTGACCCGCTCCAGCTACAACGGTTCAACCCATCCGGGCCGGTGGTAATATTACTCATTTCCTGCGCTTTCCTTACTCAATCGACCAAAAAATCCAAACGCTTGTCTGCCCGCGAAGGCGACATCTCGATGATCTCGGCTGTAACCACATCCTCTGCAACAAAGGGATCTTCGTTCACCCGTGCCTGCAACGCCTCCGCAGTGATGTTATGGGCCAGCAATCCGCCCCCGACCATAGGCTTTAACGTTCCGGCCAGTAGAAATACGCCGTCATCGAAACCGCGCTGAATCCAGGCCTTGTGTCCCTCGAGGAATGCCCCAACCTGATCTTTGTTTTTGGAAAACCTAAGTAATACGATGAACATTTAGTAATCTCCATAGCAGTCTTTTTTGGGAAGGCCTCATGCGGCCGGTGTCACACTCTGCAGCCAAGCGCGCATTTGTTGAACTTCGGCTTTGATAAATTCAGCATCGCGAAATGCACTGGCCAAGGAGGCAACCCCCTGGCTTTGCGCGAGGAGCCGCATGGCCAATACATCCGCATCTTCTTTTCGTCCCAGCTGCACAAACTGCTCATGCAGCCAATCCCGAAACAGTGTGAAAAGGGCATTGGCGTGGTCATGCGCCGCATGGTCTAGCTTGGCCAGTTCGGACACCAAGGTCCCCACCGGGCAACCGTGCAACACGATCTTAGATTGGTTGGTAATCAGGATCTGTATGAAACAGCCGATACGCTCTGCCGGTCCCTGCCCCTCTGCCTGCCAGTCCCGCAACATTGCGCGGGTTTTGTTCAGACGCAAATCAATCACTGCCGTCAGTATCTCATCCTTGGTTTTGAAGTGATGATAGAAATTGCCACGAGAGACCCCAACAATGGCCGCGATTTCCGCAAAAGATGTGTGCTCAAAACCGGTCTGGTAAAACAGAAAATCTGCCGCCTCAACAATCCTGTCGCGCGTATTTGGTCTAGGCACCTCATGTCCTTTCACGGGTGATTCCATCACAAGTTAGGACAAGCGACCTAGTTTGAAAAGCAAAAATAGGTCGCGCGTCCTAGATGAGGAATTTGGCTCCTAAGCGTATCCAGACGTCAAAGCAACATTCTACCGCCGAGCAGCAAAGAATTCCTTCAGCATCCGCTCAGCCTCATCCTCAGAAATACCGTCGTAAACCTCGGGCGTATGATGCGCCTGCGTGTGCGAGAACACCTTTGCGCCGTGCGCAACGCCACCGGATTTGGGATCAGACGCACCATAGTACACCCGGCTGATCCGCGCTGCAGCAATAGCCGCGGCACACATGGCGCAGGGCTCCAGCGTGACATAGAGATCATACCCCATCAGCCGTTCAGACCCACTCGCAGCACAGGCCGCGCGGATGGCCAAAATCTCGGCGTGGGCAGTGGGATCGCAGTGCTCTCGGGTGCGGTTGCCTGCAATTGCTACCACCTGCCCCTGTGGATCTATCAGCACTGCGCCGACCGGAACCTCGCCCCGATCTGCAGCAGCGCGCGCTTCGCTAAGCGCCTGTTCCATATGAGATTTGAAAACCATGCAGCAAATTGCCTTGGAATGCGTCCTTTCGCAACCGCTCAGAATGGTCTAAGGGCCACTAATGACCCAATCTCAGACCCCTCCTCCCGGCGCCACCCCATCCGGCGACCGTATCGCCAAAGTTCTGGCCCGTGCCGGTGTTGCCTCACGCCGTGAGGCCGAGCGCATGATCCAAGCTGGTCTTGTCACCGTCAATGGCAAGTTGATTGACAGCCCAGCGTTGAATGTCACACCGCAGGACAAAATCACTGTCAACGGCAACCCCGTCGGAGATCCGGAACCCGCGCGGTTGTGGTTGTATCACAAGCCCTCTGGCCTGGTGACGACCAACAGTGATGAAAAGGGTCGTAAAACTATTTTTGATGCACTGCCCGAAGATTTACCACGGGTGATGACGGTGGGCCGACTGGATCTGAATTCCGAAGGCCTGCTGCTGCTGACCAACGACGGTGGCATCAAACGCCAGTTGGAGCTGCCCTCAACCGGATGGCTGCGCAAATACCGGGTGCGGATCAACGGACGCCCGCAAGAGAAAGATTTCGAGCCACTGCGTAAGGGCATGGTGATTGACGGGGAGCGCTTTCAACCAATGGAAGTGGCGCTGGATCGTCAGCAGGGTGCCAACGCCTGGCTGACCATTGGCATCCGCGAAGGTAAAAACCGTGAAATTCGCCGGGCAATCGAAGATATCGGCTTCACCGTGAACCGCCTGCTACGGGTCTCGTATGGGCCTTTCCAGCTGGGTCAGCTGAAACTGGGCGCGGTTGAAGAAATCCGCCGCAAAGTGATGCGCGACCAACTGGGGCTCGCGGCTGAGCCGGAGCCAGAAAAGCCCAAGAACACAAGACGTGTGGTGCGCAAAAAGCCTAGCACGATGGCAGGCAGACCTGGTCGGCCTAAGCCACCAGAAGAGGACGGACGTCCCACTGGTCGCAGTTTTTCCAACAAAGGCGCTGACAGATCCGGAGGGGGTAAACCCTCTGGTCGTACAAGCGGGAAACCCGTCGGCAAGCCATCCCGGCGCCCGGATGGACGCTCTGGTGGCAAGCCTATCGGCAAAAATCCCCGCCGCTGATCGCGTTGCGCACCAGTTCCCCCTAGAAAGAAGCGCTGCTATCCCCTAGATTTCTAGGGGAAACAGCGTCTTCGGGAGAACCCGCGTGCAGAAAATTGCTTTTGTGGCCCTATTGATCTTGATGCTTGGCCTAGGCACCGGCTGGATAGTGGGGATCTGAACCAATGGCCAAAAAATATGGTGGGAAATTTAGTCCCGATTCTGCACCGGAAGCGCCCTCACCTCACAAAAACTCATATAAAAATGCCCAGTTGGATCCAATTGGAGTGCGCTCAAATCTAATGTTTGTGCCACCAGCAGTCCTGCTGTTGATGTCGCTGACGGATGGGGCATCGGGGCTCGCGCTGGGGTTGGTTGGGGCTGGAGCCTGGAGTGCCGCAGCTTTGATGCTACGTGAAGGGCTGCGCGCCGAAAGCGCCTTTAACGCCCGTCGCGTTGCCCGCCGCCCAGTTTTACCTCGCAAATTGGCTGCCTCTCTGTTGACCGGAATTGGCGCTGCCATTGCTGCCTGGAAGGCGGAACCAGGTGTGTTAATTGCTGCTGTCTATGGCTCGGCAGCCCTGGGCCTTCACCTTGCCGCCTTTGGTCTGGACCCGATGAAAGACAAAGGCGTTGAGGGCATTGATGACTTTCAGCAGTCCCGTGTCGCCCGGGTTGTGGATGATGCAGAGGATTACCTGACCGAAATGCGCGATGCTGCATTGCGCGCACAGGACCGGCAGGTCGAAGCCCGCATCGAACAGTTCCAATCCGTCGCTCGCGACCTGTTTCGTACCGTCGAGGAAGATCCGCGCGATCTAACAGCCGCGCGTAAGTATCTGACGGTCTATCTACAGGGCGCGCGCGACGCGACAATCAAGTTTGCCGATATCTATGGCCGCAGTGGTGATACCCAAGCCCGTGTCGACTATCTATCGCTGTTGGATGACCTGGAAAAAAACTTTGCTGCCCGCAACCGCAAGATGCTGTTAGAAGACCGCAGCGATCTGACCATTGAAATTGATGTGCTGCGTGACCGTTTGCAGCGCGAAGGGGTCCATCTGGACCTGACCTAATTAAATAAGGAATGCCTTTATGTCCGAGATTGTGAAACAAAAAGCGACTGAGGCCGAGACGTTGGTCATTGAAGCCACGGCCATTGTCCTGCCCGAACCTGTGGCCGAGATCCAAACACTGGAACAAGCTGACGCCCCCAAAAGCGAAGCGATCCGCACCCGTATGGATCAACTGGACATGACGGACAGCAATTCGATCATTGGATTTGGATCGGCGGCACAAGCGGAATTACAAGTGATTTCGCAGGCCATGTTGGCAGATGTCCGCAACAAAGATGTTGGCCCGGCAGGCGATAGCTTGCGCGACATGGTCACCGCTATTCGCGGGTTTTCAGTTTCGGAACTGGATGTGCGCCGAAAGCCCAGCCTGTGGGAACGCATCATTGGCAAGGCAGCGCCTTTTGCCCAGTTTACTGCCCGCTACGAGAGTGTTCAGGGTCAAATCGACAAGATCACCGACAACCTGTTGGGGCATGAGCACACGCTGCTGAAAGACATCAAATCGCTCGACGTCCTGTATACCAAGACGCTTGAATTTTACGATGAATTGGGCCTTTACATCGCTGCCGGACAGGAAAAGCTGACTGAGCTGGACACCACCACCATCCCCGCCAAGGAGGCAGAGGTGAACGCCGCTGCAGAAGGCGAGCAGGTGATGCAGGCGCAAGAACTACGCGACATCCGCGCCGCGCGGGATGATCTGGAACGTCGGGTGCATGATTTAAAACTAACCCGCCAGGTCACCATGCAGTCACTGCCGTCAATCCGGTTGGTTCAGGAAAACGACAAGTCATTGGTCACCAAGATCAACTCAACCTTGGTGAACACCGTGCCGTTGTGGGAGACACAGTTGGCGCAGGCTGTGACCATCCAGCGGAGTGCCGAGGCTGCCGCTGCAGTGCGCGAAGCCAATGACCTAACCAACGAGCTTCTGACCGCCAACGCCGCCAACCTGCGCACCAGCAACAAGATGGTGCGCGAAGAAATGGAACGCGGCGTATTTGATATCGAAGCAGTGAAGCAAGCCAACGCAGATCTGATTGGCACTATTCAGGACAGTCTGGCAATTGCGGATCAGGGCAAAGCCCAGCGCGCCGCAGCTGAAGAAGAGCTGAAAAAGATGGAAGGTGAGTTGCGCGATACGCTGGCCGCTGCCAAGGCGCGCAAAGACGGGGTTGGGGACACAGCCGCAACTTCGGTTCCCAGCTAAGCCAATGAGTGCTCGGCGGCGAAATAGATGGCTACAGGTGCCACGGTTTGGAGCAGGTCTAATTGGCCTGACTGCACTGCTGGCCTGCACGCCACCGCCACCGCGGGATTCGCTGGTGCCACAATCGCGCCCAGAGGACCTCGCCCCGCCCCCACGATCCTCCGAAAGTGAGCAACTGGTCCACTATTACGCGGTTTTGCAGCAGGACCTGTTGACCCGTGGTTTACTACGTCGGGATGGAGGGGGACCGGACACACCTTATGACGCGGATAAATTGGTCAGAAACTTCGAGGCCATTGCCTTTTTTGACGAATACGCAGGCAGCGGCAGTGGCAGCGCTGGCGGGCTCAGCCGGTGGCGGGGGCCTGTGCGCCTGAAAGCAGAGTTTGGTCCGTCGGTCTCAAGAACACAGCAGCTTGAAGATAGTCGTTTCCTTGCCGACTACGCCAATCGCTTGGCAAGGATCACCGGACATCCGGTCAGCACCTCAACCTCGCGCGGCAATTTTCACGTGATCTACGCCGGCAAAGACGATAGCGATTTTGTGCGTGCTCGGGTGCAGCAGATATTGCCCGGCATCAGCGCCGAAAACCTGGAAATCTTTGCCAACCCGCCGCGTAGCTTTTATTGCCTGGTTCTTGCTGGCGGGCCACAAAATGACCCTCTGTCCTACACCCGCGGTGTCGCATTGATCCGTGACGAACACCCAAATTTGGTGCGCAAAAGCTGTGTGCATGAAGAAGTCGCGCAGGGGCTGGGATTGCGTAACGACAGTCCAAGGGCGCGACCATCGATCTTTAATGATGACGATGAATTTGCCCTGCTCACCAGCCACGATGAGAAACTGCTGACCATGTTGTATGATGCGCGTCTGCAACCCGGGATGAGTGCCGAACAGGCCCGCCCCATCGCCCGCATCATATCAAACGAATTGATGGGTGTGCCGCCAGAGGCCACACCCCGCGCCTATTAACAAGAGGACCTGTACAATGGGAATTTTTGATTTTCTGACCGGTGAATTTATTGATGTCATTCATTGGACAGACGACACTCGCGACACCATGGTCTGGCGCTTTGAACGCGAAGATCACGAAATCAAATACGGCGCTAAGCTGACCGTACGCGAAGGTCAGGCAGCCGTTTTTGTACATGAGGGCCAATTGGCCGATGTCTTCACCCCCGGCCTCTATATGCTTGAAACCAACAACATGCCGGTGATGACCACGCTGCAACATTGGGATCACGGGTTCCAGTCGCCGTTCAAATCCGAGATCTATTACGTCAACACCACCCGGTTTAATGACCTGAAATGGGGCACCAAGAACCCGATCATCTGCCGCGACCCCGAGTTTGGCCCGATCCGTCTGCGCGCCTTTGGCACTTATTCGGTCAAGGTGGCGGATGCCGCCCGGTTCCTGACCGAGATTGTCGGCACGGACGGTGAATTCACCATGGATGAAATCTCGTTCCAGGTGCGCAATATCATCGTACAGGAATTTTCACGCGTGGTGGCCGGGTCCGGTCTTCCAGTGCTGGACATGGCGGCCAACACCGCTGATCTGGGCAAGCTGGTCGCCGCGGAGATTTCCAGCACCATCAGCGAATACGGGCTGTCGATTCCCGAGCTGTACATCGAAAACATCTCGCTGCCCCCTGCGGTAGAGGCGGCGATGGATAAGCGCACCCAGATGGGCATTGTTGGCGATCTGGGCCGGTACACGCAATTCTCGGCCGCCGAAGCGATGACGGCAGCAGCACAAAATCCAAACGGTGGCATGGGCGCAGGTCTTGGGATGGGGATGGGTATGGGCATGGCGCAACAGATGGCAGCGGGTCAGGCCGCTGGCCCCTGGGGCGCCCGCCCTGCCCCCGCTGCAGCAGCACCGGCCGCGCAATCGGCACCGGTAGCCGCGCCAATTGCCCCCCCACCGCCACCTGTAGAGCATGTCTGGCACTTGGCTGAAAACGGCCAGACCACCGGGCCGTTTTCCAAGGCTCGCCTTGGGCGCATGGCAGTTGAGGGTGGATTAACCCGCGAAACCCATGTTTGGACCCCAGGTCAGGACGGCTGGAAACGCGCGGGTGATGTCGCTGAACTGGCGCAGCTGTTCACCATCATGCCACCGCCTCCGCCGCCTCCTCCAGGTGCTTGATATGAAGTCTCTGACTGCCACAATAATTGCCGCGCTTGGCCTGACAGCTAGCGCGGCCCTTGCTGCTGATCCAGCCGAGTTACGTCATAAGAAAGCCCCCAAAGGCTATGAGGTCATAACCTTTGACGCCCTGCAAAAACAGGTTCACGACGCCGGATCAAGTAACCAAGAGTTTTCGCTTCAGGCTGGCAATGAATTCCGTTTTACTTTCTTACCAGATGGGAACGTTGTATATCGCCCCATGCGCGCCCTAACCGACCTTACCGAAACCTCGCGCTCGTATCTTCCAGCGCCCGACCTTCTGTGTATTGCAAGTACCGGGAACTGGAGCGGGATGTGCGTTAAGGTGTATAAGAATGCCGCAGGCCAACTTTATTGCACGGGTGTTTTTGGCAACCGCGCCAAATGGAAAAAGAAATGCGAGATAGGTTCCTAGCCAACCTTCCGCAGTCACTACAGGAATTACTCTACTATGAACCGACGCTCCGCCGTTAAATGGATGCACTGGCTTTGCCTTGGGCTGATTGCATATTTCTATCTTGTGGAACCCGATGAAAATAAGGCCGATCCCGGATTAGGTCTGTCCACTCATGCTGGTGTTGGTCTGATTCTTTCGGTAATCGTAGCCCTCTGGCTCGCCTTCTATTTGACCAAAGGCCTGATGGGGCGCCCCGGCCCGAAGCTGCCGAGCTGGGCCAAAGGGTTTCACCACCTAAGCCACAAAACCCTGCAATATGGCGTCGCAGTGGTTGTGGCCTCAGGCGCATTGGCCGGGCTTGTCGCCCCATTTGCCATCCGCGCTTTTGGAACTGTGCCTATTAATCCGGCTTTTGGTAGCAAATGGCTGCACGAACTGGCCGAAGAGCTGCACGAGATTGTCTTTGACGGGTTGATCATCGTGATCCTGGCCCATGCTGCATTTCATATCTGGCGGCACTATTGGCTGAAAGACAATGCTCTGCGTATCATGGTGCCACGCGTTTTGCACAAATACCTTTGAGACAAGGGATACCCCTGTGACCACACCTCCGCTACCTCCCGCCTCACAAGGCAGCCCTGCCACCCCGGATGAATCACATCGCTTTCCCTGCGAACAATGCGGCAGTGATTATCGCTATGATCCCAAGAACCAAACGCTGACCTGCGATCACTGTGGTCATACGGATCAAATCAATGATGGGCCGTGGCGGGCAACTGGCCTGCGTGAGCTGGACTTTGACACAGCAATCGCACAGCAGTTGCCCGAGGCTGAGATCGAAGTAACCCGGATTTCGGCCTGTCCTAACTGTGCGGCTCAGGTTGAGTTTGATCCCAACACTCACGCCAAGGAATGCCCGTTCTGTGCGTCTCCAGTAGTGGTGGACACCGGCGAAAACCGTCACATTAAGCCGAAAGGTGTGCTGCCATTTGGGGTCGATGAGCGTAGCGCTCATAAGGACATGAGCGCTTGGCTTGGCAAGTTGTGGTTTGCCCCCAACGGCCTTAAGGAATACGCGCGCAAAGGCCGCAAGATGCAGGGCATCTATGTTCCCTACTGGACTTTTGATGCGGACACCAAATCCAGCTATTCAGGCCAACGCGGGACCGTCTATTACGTTACCGAAACCCGGATGGTGGATGGCAAGAGCGAAAGCCACCAGGTGGCCAAAGTGCGCTGGAGCCCCGCCTCGGGCCGCGTTCAGAGGTGGTTTGACGATGTATTGGTACTGGCCTCAAAAAGCCTGCCCAAACGATATACAGAAGCACTGGAGCCCTGGGATCTATCGGCGATGGAACCCTATCAACCGCAGTATCTGGCCGGGTTCCGGGCCGAGGCCTACGCCGTCGAGCTGCAGGACGGCTATACCGAGGCGCGGGACAAAATGGACCGGGTAATCGAACGTGATGTGCGGTTCGACATTGGCGGAGATCGTCAGCGGATCCATGACATCAATACCAGTGTTTCAGAGGTTACATTCAAACACGTCCTTCTTCCGGTATGGTTAGCGGCCTACAAATACCGTGGCAAAACCTATCGGTTTGTCGTCAACGGGCAATCCGGCCGCGTGCAAGGGGAACGCCCTTATTCAGCCTGGAAAATTGCGGGGGCCGTGGTTGTTGGTCTAATTATCGCTGCAGGCATCGGATATCTGGCTGCCCAGCAGTAAGCTCTGACACCTTACCAACGGCGTTTGCCCAAGGAGAGACTTATGCCACCCACCCTGGCCGAACTAAATTCGCTGTTTGCATCGCGTCACTCCTGTCGTGCCTTTCTATCCGACCCGGTGCCGCGGGCGGTGATTGAACAGATTATTGAAACCGCGCAAAAAGTGCCGTCCTGGTGTAATGCGCAACCGTGGAAACTGACCGTTACCAGTGGCGCGCAGACAGAAACATTGCGAGAAGAGTTGCTGCGGGCCGCCGATGCAGGCGGTCATGCTCCCGATTTGGCTTTTCCGACTGGTTACTCGAATGAATACCAAGACCGCCGTCGCACCTGCGGTTGGGCCCTCTACGAAGCTGTTGGCGTAATAAAAGGCGACCGCGAGGGGTCAGCCCGGCAAATGCGGCAAAACTTCAGCCTGTTTGATGCGCCCCATTGCGCGATCATTTCCAGCCCGGCGGAGCTAGGCGCCTATGGTGCTATGGATTGCGGGGGCTTTGTTGCTGCATTCACTCTGGCCGCACAGGCTGCTGGAGTTGCCAGTATTCCACAAGCTGCTGTCGCTTCATTTGCGCCAATGCTGCATCAGCACCTTGGCATTGGAAAAGACCGGATCATACTGTGTGCGATCTCATTTGGATATGGCAACCCCAACCACGCTGCAAATTCATTCAGAACCGAACGTGCTGATTTGGACGATTTTGTGGACTGGCAGGATTGAGCAACAGTAGGAGCTTTTTCGTGCTGTGAAGCAGCGGTCTAGCCGCTCTGACCAGTGTCTATATCAAGTGCTGTATGTGATCCACTTACGGAGAACGAGGCACTTAGGTATTGTCTTGATCACGGCACTCTAGCCCCGCCAACCGCTCAATATATTGCGCAAGACCCCTTAACACTGCTAGTGTAGACGGGACTCGATCTGGAGATCCCAATAATGGCAGATGAATTTGATGTAGGTGGACGGTTGAAAGCCATCCGGCAACAATTTGGCTTTTCTCAACGACAACTGGCTGACAGTGCAGGCGTGCCTCACGGGCAGATTTCCATGATCGAAACCAACAGAAGCAGCCCCTCAGTGGCATCCTTGCGCAAAATATTGGGCGGATTCGGCATTACAATGTCAGAGTTTTTTGAGCCAGATTCCGTGGCTACATCGCAGATCTTTTTCACACCGGGTGAACTGCGTGATCTGACGTCACTGCTGTATCAGGATGGCAAAGATATTCCGCAGAAAATTGCCATCAAACAGGTTGGCGACGCCAAAGCGCATGGGTTGCAAATTCTTCAGGAACGCTACGAAGCTGGTGCCGATACCGGCGAGACCATGATTGAACATGATGCCAACGAAGGTGGGATTGTTGTGTCCGGGGAAATCGAGATAACGGTTGGCGACACAATCAGTATCCTAAAGGCCGGGGACGCCTATCTGTTCAACAGCCGCGAACCACACCGGTTCCGAAACATTTCTGACCATGCAGCCGAAGTGATTTCGGCCTGTACGCCCCCCTATCTTTAGATACGCAAGGAACCCAGTATGAAACCGCTTGAAGGTCTGAAGGTCGTCGAACTTGCCCGAATTCTCGCTGGCCCCTGGATAGGCCAATCCCTGGCTGATCTTGGTGCCGAGGTAATCAAAGTCGAAGCTCCGCAAGGCGACGACACCCGCACCTGGGGGCCTCCGTTCATCGAACGCGACGGAGACAAGACAGCGGCCTATTTCTATTCAGCAAACCGGGGCAAAACATCAGTGGTTGCTGATTTTCGCACACCCGAGGGCCAGCAGAACGTACGCGACCTGATTACAGATGCTGATATCTTGGTCGAGAATTTCAAGGTTGGTGGGCTGAAGAAATACGGGTTGGACTATGACAGCCTGTCAGAGCTCAACCCGCGTTTGGTCTACTGCTCGATCACCGGGTTTGGTCAGGATGGACCCTATGCAAAACGAGCTGGCTACGACTTCCTATTACAGGGCATGTCGGGCCTGATGTCGATCACAGGGGAGCCTGAAGGGCACCCGCAAAAAGTTGGTGTTGCTGTGACAGATATCGTGACCGGACTATACGGTACGATCGGTATTCTTGCGGCAATCGAACAACGGCACACCACGGGCAAGGGTCAACATATTGACATGTCTCTGCTGGACTGCGCTACCGCCATGCTGTCCAATCAAGCGATGAACTTTCTGGCCACGGGGACCAGCCCAGAGCGCAAAGGTAATGCTCACCCCAATATTGCACCGTATCAGGTGCTACCGACCTCAGATGGACACATCATCATCGCCGTCGGCAATGATGGGCAGTTTCAACGGATGTGCGGAGTGCTTGACCGACCCGATCTGGCCAGTGACCCGCGCTATTCCAGTAATTCCTTGCGGGTTGAACATCGCGATGCTCTGACCGCCATCCTAGAAACACAACTTCAAGCTTGGACCAGCGCAGAACTACTGGCAGCATTTGAAGCCGCAACAGTGCCCGCAGGGCCAATCAACACGATTGCCCAAACATTTGATGACCCACAAATCCAGTCACGCGGAATGGTGATCACACCTGAAGGTGTTCCCGGGGTGCGAGGCCCTTGGGTTTTCTCAGACGCGGAACTCGCAACAGAGAAGTCCGCCCCCATTCTGCCCAAGGATTAACAGCAGGAGGCCGACCTTTTTTCTTGAGGTCGGCCTCTTGCCCTTTTTGGGTAGCGAGAAGCCAATCTTCTTATTGAAATTGGCAACCTGACTTCCGATACTAAAAAGATGGCAGAGCATCATAAAGAAGGTCAGCGTAAAAGAAGAGCCAATCTTGCAGGGCATCCCGAATGGATGGAGTATCCACGCACGCGACCCAGAGCTTTGAAAGCCGGAACTGATTACTTTTTCTCAGGCCGGATGTGCAAGAACCGGCATTATAACCTGCGAAAAGTTGTGGGGTCTCGATGTGTTGAGTGTGAAAGCGAAACACAAGACATTAGCCCAACGCTTGCCAGCTTTATGCGTGACTGGCTGTCCGAAGTATAGCGCCATCCGAATGGAATACTGTTTTCAAAAAAAGTTCACCCGTATTTCCAAAAGAAACCACAGGGTGACTTGACCTCCATTTTCCTATGAAATAGGTGGTGTTTAGTTGAGCGGGCGTTGTGTAATGGTAAGACCTCAGCCTTCCAAGCTGATGACACGGGTTCGATTCCCGTCGCCCGCTCCAACTCCTCAATCAGCTTCATTCACATCGCAGTAGAGTGTTACCTCGTGCAGCTGCGCGACAACTGGCGGCTTGACGAACTGTCATTGCAAGGCCATGAACCTAGGCCACATGCAGAGCTTTGAATGCCTGCCCGTTTTGACTGACCAGAGGATCCGAAATGGCGCGATCACAAGTAGCACCCAATGCGAAAGAAGAGCGTGAAAGCTCTAAAAAAATCAGCGTTCTGGGGGCGCTTTGGCCATTTATGAAGCCTTACCGGTTGTTGATGCTGGCGGCGACATGTGCGCTGGTACTGACCGCCAGCCTATCGCTGACACTGCCATTGGCTGTACGGCGGGTGGTTGATAACTTCCGGGTCTCGGATACGGAACGACTAAATCAATACTTTTTGGCTGCACTGGGGATTGCGGCACTGTTAGCCTTGGGTACTGGGTTGCGCTATGCATTGGTGACCCGGTTGGGAGAGCGTGTGGTCGCCGACATCCGCATGGCTGTATTTGATCGTGTTATCGGCATGAGCCCAGAGTTTTTTGAAAAAATCATGACCGGTGAAGTGCTGAGCCGGATCACGACCGATACAACCCTAATCCAATCCGTATTGGGGTCATCCGTCTCTATTGCATTGCGCAATCTGCTTTTGTTCAGCGGTGGTCTCATACTGATGCTTTTGACCTCGGCAAAGCTGGCCGGATTGGTCTTGCTGATCGTACCGGCCGTGATCGTACCCATTCTTGTTCTTGGTCGTCGTTTACGAGTTATCAGCCGGGAAAATCAGGACTGGATTGCCGCCTCCTCTGGTAATGCAGGTGAAGCCCTAACTGCAGTTCAGACCGTCCAAGCCTTTACCCATGAACGAGCCAGCAAAGCCCAGTTCGCCGAGATGACCGAGACATCTTATGATGTGTCTCAACGTCGAATCAAAACCCGCGCCTATTTGACTGTGATTGTCATTTTTCTGGTGTTTTCGGGTATCGTTGGGGTGCTGTGGATGGGCGCCATTGACGTCCGCGCAGGCTTGATGAGCGAAGGCACTCTGATTCAGTTTGTGATCTACTCGGTTCTCGTCGCCGGTTCGGTGGCAGCACTGTCAGAGATATTCAGCGAATTGCAACGAGCAGCCGGTGCGACTGAACGGTTGATCGAGTTGTTGAACGCCACGGACAATGTTACCGACCCTGCGTCTCCAAAGGTGCTGGCCAGCCCGGTGCGCGGCGAGATCACTTTTGACGATGTGTCTTTCCGCTATCCGGCGCGCCCCGAAACCCCAGCTTTGCAAGATGTTTCGCTGACGGTGGCGCCGGGTGAAACCGTGGCTTTTGTTGGCCCGTCGGGGGCTGGAAAAACCACGATCATCCAAATGATCCAACGGTTTTACGATCCCAGCAAAGGCGCTGTGACACTTGACGGGATTGCCCTGACCGACCTTCAGCGGGACGAGTTCCGCAGGGCGATTTCTTTGGTGCCACAAGATCCGGTGATCTTCGCGGCCTCAGCCAGCGAAAATATCCGCTTTGGTCGACCTGATGCCACCGACGCTGAGGTCGAAGCGGCGGCGAAAGCCGCAGCGGCCCATGATTTTATTTCAGCCCTTCCCGATGGCTATGAAAGTTATGTCGGTGAGCGTGGTGTTATGTTGTCTGGTGGTCAAAAACAGCGCATCGCAATTGCCCGTGCCATCCTGCGTGACGCTCCGGTGCTACTGTTGGACGAGGCAACTTCGGCACTGGATGCTGAAAGTGAACGCCTGGTGCAGGCTGCTGTCGATGAGCTGAGCCAGGGCCGCACCACACTGATTGTGGCACACCGTTTGGCAACAGTAAAAAAGGCCGACCGAATTGTAGTGATGGAAGAAGGCCGGATTGTTGCGACTGGCACCCATGATCAGCTGGTGGCTGAGGGCGGGTTGTACGCCCGGCTGGCACGTTTGCAGTTCACCGAAGGGCTGGCAGCGGAGTAAATCAACACTGCAAATTACGAAATGGAAGCCCTGGCCCGTTCGCCGGGGCTTTTGCATTTTGACCGAAGAGAAACGTGAATGTCTGGCTGCGCCCACAGCAGCCACCAAACATCGACGAACACGCTGGCTATAAGAAACGGCGATCCATTTTGACACGCCCCCTCACGTTGGCCCAGTAAACGAGCTTACTGATACCAAAATTGCGCAGCGTCACAACCCTAGCTAACTTAAGGTGATCCTTGCCCTTGCTTGCACCTTTGCGATTTTGACCGCATCTTGGAACAAAGCACATAGCAAGCCCGCAACAAATGGGCATCAGGGGAGACACAACATGACATTTGCCGGGTTCGCGGATCGCGATGCGTTGGAAGCAGAAATGCCATTTGGCGAGCGGGATCTACCGGCAACACTGTACGGCCTGTTATCACGCACCGCTTCAAAGTTCCCCAATAACAGTGCTGTCAGCTATCAGATACTTTCTGGCCCCACAGACAAAGCTGAAACTCTCACCTGGAAACAGGTAAAGGACAAAACCACGCAAGCGGCCAACTTGTTCCGTGCTCTTGGGGTCGGCGAAAAAGACGTGGTGGCCTATATTCTCCCCAACTGTACCGAGACAATCCTAACGCTTCTGGGCGGGGCTGTGGCTGGGATTGTCAATCCGATCAATCCACTGTTGGAGCCGGAACAGATTGCCTCGATCCTGCGCGAAACCAAAGCCAAAGTTGTGGTGACGCTCAAACCTTTTCCCAAAACCAACGTCGCCCAAAAGGTGGCCGAGGCCGTACGCCATGCACCAGGCGTTAACACCGTCCTTGAAATTGATCTCAACCGTTACTTAACACCACCGAAATCCTGGATCGTGCCACTGATCCGCCCCAAACTAGAGGGCAAGGACAAGATTGCACATGCTGAATACAAGTCATTTAACAAAGAACTGAACAAACAGCCCACTTCGCTGACCTTTGCAGACAGTACCGAAGACAGGGTCGCGTCCTATTTCCATACCGGTGGCACCACTGGCATGCCCAAAGTGGCGCAACACAAATATTCAGGCATGATCTACAATGGCTGGCTGGGCCATACTTTGTTGTTCACCGACGAAGACAACATCATGTGTCCGCTACCACTGTTCCACGTTTTTGCCTGCCAGGTGATTTTAATGCCGGCCATTGCTTCGGGTGCGCATGTGGTGTTTCCAACACCGCAAGGCTATCGCGGTGAAGGTGTGTTCGACAATCTGTGGAAGCTGGTGGAACGCTGGAAAATCACCTTTATCATCACAGTCCCCACTGCAATCTCCGCCAAAATGCAGCGCCCAATTGATGCAGACGTCTCGACAGTTAAAACCGCATTTTCTGGCTCTGCCCCGTTACCGCTAGAGCTATTCCGCCGCTTTGAAGACGCGACGGGCATCTCCATCGTTGAAGGCTATGGACTGACCGAGGCCACCTGTCTGGTGTCCTGCAACCCACCAGCAGGAGAGAAAAAAGTTGGTTCAATCGGCATCCCCTTTCCTTACACCGATGTGAAGATTGTCAAGGGAACAGCTGATGGCCCGATTGAGGCAACTGTGGATGAGATCGGCGAGATTTGTGTCTCCAACCCCGGCGTCTATCCGGGCAATACTTATACCGAAGCCGCAAAAAATGTGGACCTTTATTACTTCGACAAATACCTTCGCACCGGCGATTTGGGGCGAATTGACCCGGATGGGTACTTGTGGATCACTGGCCGCGCCAAAGATCTGATTATACGTGGCGGTCACAACATTGACCCGGCAGAGATCGAAGAGGCTCTGTTGGGGCATGAATCTGTGGCCTTTGCTGGCGCCATTGGGCAGCCTGATGCCCATTCCGGTGAATTACCCTGTGCCTTTGTTGAACTGGTAGATGGTGCAAGTGTCAGTCCCGAGGAATTGCTCGAGTTCTGCAAGCTCCATGTGCATGAGCGCGCCGCTATTCCCAAACATATGACGATTTTGGATGAGCTGCCCAAAACGGCAGTTGGCAAAATTTTCAAACCAGATCTGCGACGTCATGCGATTATCCGCGTTTACAACGATGCCCTGCTAAAGGCCGGTCTGGCTGCGCGCGTTGAAAACGTGGTTGATGACAAAAAGCGTGGTCTGGTGGCTCAGGTCGAGGCCAACGGCATTGATCAAGCCAAAATTTCACAGGTTCTGGGGGGGTTTACCCGCCCATGGGAAATGGTGCCTGCTGAATAAGGTCCTGTATCAACTAACAAATGAAAAGCGCTCTGGGGCGCTTTCTTTGTTTCGCGTTTTTGCACAACTTGTTCTAGGCTCGAACAAACTCAGCAGGGGATCTGAGATGGATTATGAGCGATTGATAGATGCCGAGACCTGGGCATTTATCCGAAAGACAGGTGAGAGCTATGCAGATGACGCTGTTGAGCTAAGCATCGCAGAGCAACGAGACGTGTATGACGCAATGTGCCGCGACTTTCACGTCGCACGTCCGGCGATAGTCCAGACCGAGGATCTATCAGCAGACGGCGTACCGGTCCGGCACTACTGGGCTGGCGACCCGACCCGCACCGTCATGTATTTTCACGGTGGTGGCCTTGTCGTTGGCGGGTTGGAGAGCCATGACGACATCTGCGCCGAGATCTGTGCGCAGACCGGTTATCGGGTGATTTCAACTGATTACCGGTTGCTTCCGGAACACAAACACCCTGCCAGTTTTGACGACGCCTGGACGAGCACGCAGTGGGCAGCCAATCAGTTTAACGATGGTTTGGTCTTGGTGGGCGACAGCGCTGGCGGCAATCTAGCCGCAGCTGTGGCCCACCATGCACGCGGGCGTCTTAGCGAGGTGTTGGGTCAGGTGCTCATTTACCCCGGGCTTGGCGGTGATCTTGAGTCTGGTTCGTACCACCAGCATGCGCAGGCCCCAATGCTGACCCGTGACGAATACCTGTATTACCAACAGTTACGATTTGACGGACCTGTCCCCGAAAACGACCCGACCTGCGCACCGTTGCGGGACAGTGATTTTTCAGGCCTCCCACCAACTGTGTTGATCAGTGCCGATTGTGATCCGGTGCGTGACGATTCACGCCAGTATTGTGAAAAATTGCTGGCAGCCGGGGGCCGCGCCCATTGGATCAATGAGCCGGGACTGATCCATGGCTTCTTGCGCGCCCGCCACACTGTCGGTCGGGCAAGAAACAGCTTTGAACGTATTTCGGCAGCAATTGAGGCGCTGGGGCAGAAAATTTGGTCCTACGACTGACCTGCCTTGTCCATCGGGGGCATTCCCAGGCCACAAATTGCGTGCTCAAACATGTGCTGCCAAATGATCAATCAAGGCCCGGATGCGAGCCGTCAGATGTCTGCTTGGCGGATAAACGGCATATAAGCCCACAACTCTGGCCTCTTCCTTTTCAAATAGAAGCTTCAATTTACCGGTCTCCAAGAACGGCAAGACGGTGTAGTATGGGATGCGCCCAATTCCGAGCCCATCTGCCGCCATATTGGCAACTGCCAGCGGAGAGTTTGCACGAAAACTGCCCGATACCGGGATCGCTTGAATGCCACTCCCAGTCTTAAACTCCCAACTATCACTGGTGCTGGCGAATGTCCGTAGCAGGCAGTTGTGTGTTGCCAATGCGGCGGGGCTTTTGGGCTCACCATGCTGGTCTAAGTAATCTGGGGATGCGCAGCAAACAATCCGCATATCCAACAGTCGACGTGCAACAAGGCTCGAATCTTTCAAATCGCCAAAGCGTACAGCGAGGTCATATCCTTCTTCGATGATAGAAACATGATGGTCTGACAAATGCAGTTCTATAAAGACTTTTGGATGCGCAGCCTGAAATGGTTTCAACATCCGCACCAATTGCGAAGATCCAAAGCCGGTTGGCGCTGTAATCCTGATACGCCCAGCCAGTTCAGATTGTTTTACCTGCACCAACCCTTCTAGTTCATCGAACTGCTCCAGCAACGGCACACATCGGTCGTAATATGCGCGCCCTGTTTCAGTCAGAGTAACACTGCGTGTTGTTCGATTGAATAGCTGCGCACCAAGCCGTTCTTCGAGTTGTCCCACGTATTTGCTGGCCAGCTTGGTACTGATCCCCACCCGTCTGGCCCCTTCAGTAAAGGACTGGTTTGCCGCAACCGCCGCAAACGTCCGCATGCCTTGCACGGTATCCATTGTCGCCACCACGTTCACAAATATTGAACAAGTAAGTATATTATCGCCACTGAGAGTTCAAGCTAGACCTATGTCATCGCCGGGGACAGGCTCTGGCACCGACAAAGGACGAACCACATGTCTAACGCTATACGTATTCACGGCTTCCCTCTTTCCGGCCACTCTCACCGTGTTGTGCTGTTTGCCAGCCTTGCGGGGATCAACCACGAGGTCCTGACTGTTGACCTCGCCAATGGAGCCCACAAGAAGGACGACTTTCTGGCCAAAAACCCTGCAGGTCAGGTGCCCGTTATTGAAGATGGTGAAACCATAATCAGCGACAGCAACGCCATCTTGGTTTACTTGGCTCGTAGATATGCCCCCTCTTACATTCCGAATGATCCAGCGGAAGAAGCTGCCGTTCAAAAATTCCTGACCCTAGCAGCGGGTGAACTCGCCTTCGGTCCAGCTGCAGCACGGTTGATTAACGTCTTCAAGGCTCCCTTAGATGTCGATTTCACCCATGCGACCGCAGCCAAAGTTCTCGGAAAGCTCGAAACCCATTTGCAGGGCCGTGACTTCTTGGTTAGCGACACGCCAACAATTGCTGACGTAGCAATCTATAGCTACACCGCTCACGCCCCAGAAGGTGGGATCACTTTGGAGCCCTATCCAAATGTTCGTCGTCTGCTGGCCAATATCGAGGCCCTTGACGGGTTTATCCCAATGCCGACCACACCAGTAGGATTGCGAGCCTCCTCTGCGGCCTGACCCACCTGCCCGGCCGATCTTATTTTGGCCGGGCACCCCTTCCAGTTTTTTCCAAGAGGCCAGCCATGACCGATCAGGCTCCATTCCCGCAATCGCCCTTCCATGCTGGTGAACAAGAGGCACAGGATCGTGTCGGCAAACGCGCCTCTATGGAGGCCTTTGGTAAAGTAGCGATCCGCCCTTTTATGCCGGATCAGCACCGGGTATTTTTTGAACATCTCCCGTTTGTTGTTCTAGGCAGCGTTGATGAAAAGGGGTGGCCTTGGGCCTCCATTCTGACCGGGGGCAACGGGTTTATTAGGTCGCCCAACAGCAAGCGACTTGACCTTGCTGCCAGGCCGGCACCCGGTGATCCATTGCAGACCTCCCTAAAAACCGGTGCGCCCATTGGCCTGCTGGGGATCGAGATCCCCACCCGCCGTCGCAACCGGATGAACGCGCAGGTAATGGAGAAAACCGACGGCGGCTTTTCGCTTGGCGTGATGCAATCTTTTGGCAATTGCCCGCAATACATCCAGACCCGAGACATTGAATTCATTCGCGACCCGTCTGCTCCCGCAGAACAGGCTGCCCCCGTCAGGTTCACCGAATTAGACCAAGCTGCCATTGATTTCATTGAAGGCTCAGACACCTTTTTTGTGTCCAGTTATATCAGCCCTGCCAATGGGCTGACGGCCGAAGGCGTTGACGTATCACACCGTGGTGGCAGAGCAGGATTTGTCAAAGTTGACGGCAATACGCTGACCATCCCGGATTACTCCGGCAATAACTTTTTCAACACCATTGGTAATTTCTTGGTCAACCCCAAGGCCGGTCTCATCTTTCCGGACTTCGAAACCGGTGACCTGCTGATGTTGACTGGCACGGTCGAATTACTGTGGGAGGATCATCCAGAGGTCATTGCATTCAAAGGAGCTGAGCGGGGTTGGCGATTTACGCTGGACCACGGGATGCGTCTCTCTGATGCGTTGCCGTTTCGCGCACAGTTTGGGGAATGGTCACCCAATTCTCTAATGGCCGATGACTGGGCCACGTCTGATGCGCGCGCTAAGGCCGAAGAGCAGCGTAATACATGGCGAACTCTGCGCGTGGCCAAAATTGAGGATGAAAGCAGCGTCATCCGCTCGTTCTATCTTGAAGCCACCGACGACCAGCCGTTGCTTTCTTATGAGGCTGGGCAATTTCTAACCATTCGGGTCCACCCTGATGGGACTGGACCGCAAGTCCGGACATATACCCTGTCTTCAGCCCCGGCAGATCCGGCCTATAGAATTTCCGTAAAGCGCGAACCCGGCGGCATCGTGTCTAAGCACTTGCACGACAATCTCAGCGTAGGGGACACTATCGAAATCAAGGCCCCCAAAGGCGCCTTCTACATCGACCCACTAGAGAAACGCCCCGCTGTGTTGCTTGCTGGCGGTGTCGGGATCACGCCTATGATGGCAATGACCCGCCATGTCCTAAACGAGGGCGTTCGTAAACGATACCTACGCCCACTAACTGTCTTCCATGCTGCGCAGACCACAGAGCAGCGCGCATTCGCACAAGAGTTTCGCGCAGCTGAGGCTGAAGCCAATGGAAAAATCCGCTATGTTTCGGTGATCGGACACCCCACCGAAGCTGAGGTTGCGGGCGAGGATTTTGCTGCGTCAGGGCGCATTGATGCAGATACATTACGCGCATATCTGGTGCTTGATGACTATGATTTTTTCCTTTGTGGTCCTTCGTCTTTCATGCAGGCGATGTACGACCTTTTGCACGACCTTGGTGTTGCCGATGCTCGAATTTTCGCAGAGTCATTTGGCCCAGCAGTGCTGAACCGAAGGATAGACGCTCAGGAGCAACTGCCAACACAAACACCAGAAGCTGAGATGGCGGTTGTTAAATTTGAAAAATCTGGCTTTGAGCAACAATGGGAAACGGGCGATGGAACCCTGCTTGAAACAGCTGAGGCCCATGGTTTGACCCCAGATTTTTCGTGTCGGGCAGGATCTTGTGGAAGTTGCGCTGTCAAAAAACTGTCAGGTGAAGTCGCCTATCGAACATCGCCAACCGCCAACATCGGAACTGATGATGTCCTTATCTGTTGCGCAGTTCCGGCCCAAGGAAGCAGCACTTTGGTACTTGACCTTTAGTCTCTACAGGTGATCGCCGAGACCATTTTTTCTGCGATCACCTTAGGTATATGGAAAAAGAAAGAAATTCAGCAAGCAAGACAAGGTGAACGTTTTATCTTGAAGCAATACACTGATGCATCCAGTCACAAAAAACCGACACATTTGGATTCACTTGGTTACTTGGCCTGACCAGAAAGTATTGGTTTTTCGTCACCAGCGTTTGTGCGTTCAGCAGCACCAACTTGCCGTTGGCAAGCTCCTCTTCGATTAAATATGTTGGCAACAGCCCAACACCAAGCGAGGCCACTGCCCCAGCAATGATCATCGAGAACTGATCAAAGTACTTTCCGACCAGCACCGATGTTTGCGGCAAGCCCGCAAGATCAAAATAGGCTTCCCAGGCTGTGGGGCGGGTGGTCATGTGCAACAAAGGGGCCGCTGCAAGTTTCTCAACGGTATCCATTTGATGTCGCTTCATGAGATCAGGGGAAGAAACTGCAACCATTGTTTCCGAGCAAAACGGCGCCATGTCGGTATTTGGCCAGTCATCTCGGCCAAAGTGAATTGCGAGGTCGAAATGTTCAACATCCAGATCGAAAGGCTTCAATCGCGTTGACAGGTTAATTTCGATGTCCGGGTGTTGTTCGCTGAACAACGGCAAGCGTGGGATCAACCATCGGCTCGCAAAGGCTGGCAGGCAGGCAACCCGCAATGCGGTTCCTTTTGCCCCGCCGGCAATGGCGCGCATCATTGTGCGCCTAATGTTCTCCAAATCAATTGTCAGTTCCTTGGCCAGGCTTTCTCCGGCTTGTGTCAACACAACGCGACGCCCTACCCGACGAAAAAGCGGTGTGCCGATTGTCTGCTCCAACTCCTTAACCTGTCGACTGATCGCGCTTTGCGTCAGGTGAAGCTCCTCTGCGGCTAAAGTGAAGCTACAGTGGCGAGCTGCCGCTTCGAAACTGCGTAGCACTGAATGTGACGGAAGGATGCGGCGGGGAGTACTGTGCAACGGAGCCTCTTCAAGTTTGTAGATGTGATTTACGTGAGAAAATTGCCGACAAACACAGCTTCTACATGAGTTTTTGGAATGCGTTGATGACTAACCATGGTTTGTCGCCACGGTCAACATCAACGATCAATATCGCAAACCTGAACACCAGTCTTGCTGCTCCACGAGGAACCGAAAATGGCACCTAAGGAAAAATATCTTCCCTCCGAAACCGAAAAGGCTTTCTTGGCGAAGGTCACAAACGGCAAATATGACCGTGATATCATTACCGGCCTGAAGAAATTCGTCGAAGGAACCGTCGCTCAGGATATGCAGGGTTTCTATTCCAAGGAAGAACTCGACGCGATTATGGAGCTAGACGGTACCGAGCGTGACCTTCAGGCCCGCATGCCGGTTAAGATCACACGCCATTATTTCGAACAGGCGCTGAAATCAAAGCCGATTCAAACTCTGGTCAAGGCCAGTCCAAAAGAGACCTATGACCTTGATGGCGCCGAAGACCCCGGCAAGCAAATGTCCTACAGTCCGGTTGAAGGTCTGATCCACAAGTATGAACTGGGTCTGATCTATGTGGCTTCAACCTGTTCTGCGCACTGCCGGTTCTGCTACCGTGAAGAGCTGATCGCAAAGAAAGAGATCACGCGCGAAGACGGCACAGTGGCCGCCAAAGGTCTGGCCAAGATCAAAGACATTGTTGACTATGTGGTAGAGCATAACCGACTGGTCGATGAAAACGGTGGTCGCCACCCGGAAACCAACCGCGAACGCCTACGCGAGATACTGATGTCTGGTGGGGATCCGATGGTTCTGGGCAACAAGAACATTGCCCAATGGCTCGGCGCCCTGTCCGAAGCCGGCATTGAAAGCATCCGCATCGGCACCAAGGAACTGGCTTTCTATCCAGAGCGCTTTGACGAAACATTCTTTGCCATGCTGGACGCCTTCCACGAGGCCTATCCACAGACCAACCTGCGGATGATGGTGCACTTTAACCACCCGGATGAGTTCCTGGCAAAAGACCCCAATGGCAACTACGTCGAAAACCCACAGGGTGGCCTCGAGTGGATCCCGGCAACCCGGGCATCTGTCCAGCAATTTGCTCGCCGCTCTTGGATTAACATCGACAACCAGTCGCCGATCATTGCAGGCATCAACGACGACAGCGACGCCTTGCGCATCATGCAGCGTGAGCTGAAGCGCAACGGTGTTGAGAACCACTATTTCTTCTGCGGTCGCGATATTGTTGGCCACAAGGCATTTAACGTGCCGATCGAAAAGGCTTGGCACATCCTGAACGAGTCGCAAAAAGGCCTGTCCGGGGTCGAGGCCCACGCACGCCTGTCGATCACTCACTACAAGGGCAAGACCGAAGTTGCTGCTGTTACCAACACTCCGTTCCCTGGTGTCAAAGGTGGTGAAAACGGTGTGGTGATTTTCAAACTCCTGCGCTCGGCCGCGGATGCGCCTGATCGCTGCAAAGTCACCATAGTGGGTCGCAACGACGAAGCCATTTGGTTCAGCGGCTATGATGATCGTGTGATCATGGATGAAGCAGAGCTCTACTCCATGTACGACATCCAGCCCATCTCGGCGCTGGCTGCCGAGTAACCCTGTCGCGCCTGCCCTCGGGTAGGCGCAAACCCATTCAAGGTTTGCCCAATGACTTATGTTGTCACCGACAATTGCATCAAATGCAAATACACCGACTGTGTCGAAGTCTGCCCCGTAGAGTGCTTCTATGAGGGGCCCAACTTCCTGGTGATCCACCCGGATGAGTGCATCGACTGCGATGAATGCGTCGAGGCCTGCCCGGCAAATGCGATCTTTAATGAAGACGACCTGCCAGAGGACAAGACACACTTCCTCGCCTTGAACGAAGAGCTGGCGCAGATCTGGCCTCAAATCTGCGACCAGAAAGATCCCCTGCCCGATGCCGACAAATGGGACGGCGTTGAGGGCAAGTTGGAACACTTGGATAAATCGGTGCCTGAGGCTTAGTCATGTCTGAACACACAAAAAGTGCCGCTTTGTATGACCGCGCCAAGCAGGTCATGCCCGGCGGCTGTAGCCGCAACACGATCCTGCGCAAGCCGCACCCGATCTACGCTGCGAAAGGCGAAGGCTGCTTTGTCACCGATATCGAGGGCGTCAAGCGCATCGATTTCGCCAACAACGTCGCCTCACTGATCCACGGCCATGCCCACCCTGCCATCGTGCAGGCGGTCAACGCGCAACTGGCGAATGGTTCTGCCTTTACATTGGGGACCGAGATCGAAGTTGCCTATGCTGAACAGATGGTGGCCCGCAGCCCCAATTTTGAAAAAATTCGCTTTGTGAATTCCGGCACTGAGGCTGTAATGAGCTGCATCAAGGCGGCCCGCGCCCAAACTGGGCGCGCCAAAATAGCCAAGGTCGAAGGCTCCTATCACGGGCTGTATGATTATGCTGAGGTCAGCCAGACGGCCAAGCCCGCCAGCTGGGGCGACGCAGACGCGCCCAACAGTGTGCCGGTTGCCAAAGGCACGCCGCAATCCGCGCTGAATGATGTGGTTGTCATTCCGTTCAACGATCCGGAACGTGCGATTGCCATTCTGGACGCCCATAAGGCAGACATCGCTGGCATCCTGATTGATCTGCTGCCCCACCGGATTGGCGTCATCCCTGCCCTGCCCGACTTTGTCGAGGCCCTGCGCAATTGGGCAACGGCCAACGGCGCGCTGATGATCATCGACGAAGTGATCACCTTTCGCACCAATTTTGGCGGTGCGCAGGAAGGCTACAACATCAAATCCGATCTTACCGCCATGGGTAAGATGATCGGTGGCGGCTTCCCGGTCGGTGCCATCGCTGGCCGCGCTGAAGTCATGGATGTAATGGATCCCACTCAAGGCCCGGCAGCCTTTCCTCACTACGGCACCTTTAACGCCAACCCGATCACTATGACCGCCGGGTCGATGGCAATGCAGATGTTTGATCAGCCAGCCGTGGCAGAGCTGAATGCTTTGGCCGACAAGGCACGGTCCGCCTTGGCAGAGGCCATTCGCATCGCAGATGTCCCTGCCTGTGTCACTGGGCGCGGCTCAATGTTCCGCATCCACATGAAAAAACAGGCCCCGACATCCTATCGCAACGCCTTTGTTGGGCCGCAAGAACAGGCCTGCATCAGCGCGTTGCTGGATCACATGTTCGACAATGGGCTGATCATGATCGAGACCTGCTCGGGTCTTTTGTCGACCGCAATGACCCAAGCTGAAATCGACCAATTGGCGGATACCGTCCTAAACGGTCTTCGCAAAATCAAACCGCTTCTTTTGGCAACCGCGGCCTAACCATGCGGCACGCCACCTCAAAGTAACAAAAAGGGTAGAAAAATGACCGTACAAGACACAATCACCTCAAACCATCAGGACATCATCTCGGCCTGCCAGCTCAGCACCGATGAAACAACTGGCGGCGCGCTTGCCGTAACCACACCTGTTGACGGCAGCGTCATCGCAAACGTTCACGTCCATTCTGTTGAAGATGCAGACGCAATGATCGCCAAAGGCGTTGAAGCGTTTAAAGCCTGGCGCAAGGTCCCTGCCCCGCGTCGCGGCGAGCTGGTCCGCCTGTTGGGCGAAGAGCTACGCGCCGAGAAAGAAAATCTTGGTCGTCTGGTGACCCTGGAATGCGGCAAGATCTACCAAGAAGGTCTGGGCGAAGTTCAGGAAATGATCGACATCTGTGACTTCGCCGTGGGCCTGTCACGTCAACTCTATGGTCTGACCATCGCGTCCGAGCGCCCCGGCCACACAATGCGTGAAACATGGCACCCCAACGGCATCTGCGGCATCATCACTGCCTTCAACTTCCCGGTCGCGCCATGGTGCTGGAACGCAGCCCTAGCGCTGGTTTGCGGTGATCCAGTTATCGCCAAGCCATCCGAGAAAACACCTTTGACCCAATTGGCCGTCCAGAAAATCTGCGACCGTGCAATGGCTAAGTTCGGCTCAGATGCGCCCGAAGGCTTGATCCAGTCTCTGATCGGTGAGCGTGAAGTTGGCCAGGCCCTAACCGCCTCTAAAGATGTCGCCATCATCTCGGCCACAGGTTCGGTGCCAATGGGCAAGGCAGTTGCCGCTGACATGTCCAAACGCCTAGGCAAAACCATTCTGGAACTGGGCGGCAACAACGCAATGATCGTTGCCCCGTCTGCCGATCTCGACATGGCCCTGCGCGCCATCGTGTTCTCGGCTGTGGGAACCGCCGGTCAGCGCTGTACTTCGCTGCGCCGCCTGATCGTGCACGAAGACATTTATGACACCCTGATGCCTCGTCTGATTAAGGTCTATGCCGGTCTGAAGGTTGGCAGCCCATTGGCCCCAACAACACTGGTTGGCCCGTTGATCGACCAAGGTTCCATGAACCAGATGAACAAAGCGCTTGAGCAGGCCAAGGTTGAAGGCGGCAAAGTTCACGGTGGCGGCCAGACTTTGGCAGCAGACTATCCAGATGCGGCCTATGTTTCACCTGCGATCGTTGAGATGCCCGAGCAATCGGCAATCATGCATACCGAAACCTTTGCGCCAATCCTGTACGCGGTGAAATATTCCGATCTGGACGAGGCCATTGCACTGCAAAACGCCGTACCCCAGGGTCTGTCGTCGTGCATCTTCTCTACTGACGTGCGCGAAACAGAAGAATTCCTGTCGGCGGTCGGGTCTGATTGTGGCATCGCCAACGTCAACATCGGCCCTTCGGGTGCTGAAATCGGTGGTGCCTTCGGTGGTGAAAAGGAAACCGGCGGCGGTCGTGAAAGCGGCTCCGACGCGTGGAAATCCTACATGCGTCGCCAGACCAGCACCGTGAACTATTCCCGCGAGCTGCCTTTAGCTCAAGGAATCGTGTTTGATATCTAAATACAACTCAGGACCGGGAGACCACTTTGGGCTCCCGGTCCTGAATTTTGTCTGGCAATCCGCTACGCGTTGTCGATGGTTTTACAGTAAACCCCTATCAATAAGACAGTTTCCAGTGCACAACAGACGACAATACTGTTGCTGCAACGAGTTAGTCTGCATATTCATTGTTCAATGGCCAAGCAGACGAGGACCGTTTTGAACCGTGCAGCATTGAAGCCCCATCACCTATTTCTCTTTATTATTGTTTTCCTTTGGCTCAGCCCATTTGCGCAAGCTAAAGACATCCTTCCCAAGCCCCCAGAGTACGTAGGCTCTGAAACCTGTACGTCCTGTCATGCAGAGGCGGCTGAAGATTGGAAGGGCTCGCATCATGCCCTTGCTTGGACCACCCCTAGTGACGAAACAGTTGTTGGTCTCTTCGATGGCAGGTCTTTTTCTCATCAGGGCACCACCTCTTGGTTTTCCAAAGAAGATGGGCGGTTTTTAATCGACACAAGCGATGTCAAAGGCGGGCAACGGCAATACGAAGTTGTTGGTGTGGCTGGGATCGAACCGCTTCAGCAGTACATCGTTGAAACTGAACCTGGTCGCCTGCAATCCTTTGATGTGGTTTGGGATGTGGAGCAGAACCGCTGGTTTCATCTCTATCCTGATCAGGAACTTACAGCTGATGATGGGCTGCATTGGAGTGGTCCATATAAGAATTGGAATGCCCGCTGTGCAGAATGCCACGCCACCGGGTTTGAAAAGAATTACGACCCCAAAACCGAGATGTATCAAAGTCGACAAGTGGAGATCGGCGTTGGGTGTGAAGCTTGCCATGGCCCAGCCCAGGCGCATGTTGAGTGGGCGGAAACAGGGGTGCCTGTGGATGTGACCAAATGGGCAGGAGCCAATGATATTGGGTTGCTGATCAATTTGCCTTCGGATGACTCTGCTGAGGCTGAATTACGTGGATATTTGGCCGGGACGCAGCAACGGCTTAGCCGGTTAAGCCACACAGAAACACAGATCCAGCAATGTGCCGGGTGCCACTCGCGCCGTGAACCGTTTGAAGGTGGTAACCCGCTCCCCGGCACGCCGTTTCACGATGCCTATCGACTAAGCAACCTCCGGGAAGGCCTGTATCAACCGGACGGGCAGATTGAAGATGAGGTCTATGTTTATGGGTCGTTCCTACAATCCAAGATGTATGCCAATGGCGTCACCTGTAGCAATTGCCACAACCCCCATACCGCTGAGGTGAAGCTGGAAGGGAATGCACTATGTGGGCAGTGTCATTCACCGGCCGGAAACCCGGATTTCCCTACGCTTGCGCTCAAGGATTATGACGATCCTTCACACACCTTTCATGTTGAGGGCAGCAAGGGGGCGGAGTGCAAAAGCTGTCACATGATCGAGCGTACCTATATGGGGGTTGATGGCCGCCGCGATCATTCATTCCGCATACCGCGCCCGGATCTGAGCCTGCAAACACAGGCTCCCAATGCCTGTAATGACTGCCACGACGATAAGACCTACGGTTGGGTAGCGGATGCGGTTGCTAGTTGGTATCCAAATAGCACCAAACGCGGGCCACATTTTTCGCAAATTCTGGCTAAGGGTCGCAATGATCTGCGAGGTCAGGGCGAGGCATTGGTTGGTTTGGCAGAATATGACGCATTACCCGCCATCGTGCGTGCCACTGCGTTGGATATGCTTGTGCCGCTGACCACTCCTGCGTTGGCGGCCCGGCTAGAGCCGCTATTGTCCAGCCCTGAGCCGCTGATCCGTGTTGCGGCTATTTCCATTCAGCGTGGCGCCCCCGAGACGGAACGATCAGCCCGCCTTGTTGGCCTGTTGGGGGATCCAGTAAAGGCCGTGCGTATTGCTGCAGCGCGTGGTTTTTTGGGGATGCGGATTGCCTATATGCCCGACAAGATGAACCAAGATTTGAATATTGCAATGGGTGAGTGGCAGGCGTCCTTGGCAGCCAAGGCGGATTTCCCCGAGGCGCAATTGGTTCTGGCTGGCATTGGGCTGACCACACGGCGGATGGATGTTGCGTTGAATGCCTTTGGCGAGGCTGTGGAAATGGATCCGCAATTGACCCAGGCCTGGGTGATGATGATCCGCATTCATGATGCGTTGGGTGATCGGCAGGCCGCGCTTGAAACGGTTCAAAACGCTTTGGAAAAGAACCCAGACGATGTGCAACTCAACCTGATGCGGGCCGATATCGGCGGATAACCTGCTGGCATCTACGTCACCAAACAAACTCCTAGACCCGAGTACCATGGAATGCTTATGTTGGGTTTGGTAGAAGGTGAGCTTTAATATTCATCCAGCAATTGCAGTGTGTTGGTGATTTTGGATGAAGTGTATCCGGTTTGATTAAACATAGCTGACCTAATTCTTACGATTAATCGCTGTCCGCACGCGGCGTGTTGGCAAATGCGCAAAAACCCAATTTTAGGGAGTTGAAAATGATCAAAGACATTCGTGACAAAGGGACCGGCCTTTTACTGGGCATAGGCGCGTTGACGGCTGTGGCAGCTTTGGCAGCAGCCCCGGCAATGGCGCAAGATAAGCCAAACATTCTGGTAATCTGGGGCGATGATATCGGCCAGTCCAACATCTCAGCCTATACTATGGGGCTGATGGGCTACCGCACGCCCAATATCGACAGCATTGCTGCCGAAGGCATGATCTTTACCGACTATTATGGTGAGCAGTCCTGCACCGCTGGCCGTTCGTCGTATATCATGGGCCAAAGCGTGTTTCGCACAGGCCTGTCCAAAGTCGGCCTTCCTGGCGCGAAAGAGGGCATGCGGGTTGAAGACCCGACCATTGCGGGCCTGCTAAAGGCCGAAGGGTATGTGACGGGTCAGTTTGGTAAGAACCACCTTGGCGATCTGGATGAAATGCTGCCAACCAATCACGGCTTCGATGAGTTTTTTGGCAATCTGTACCACTTGAATGCTGAAGAAGAGCCCGAAAACGAGGACTATCCAACTGACGTGGTTCTGGCGGACGGACGCACGTTCCGCGAGGCGTTTGGGCCACGTGGCGTTATACGGTCCTCGGCGGATGGAACGGTCGAAGACACCGGTCCGCTGACTAAGAAACGTATGGAAACGGTTGATGATGAAACTATCGCCGCTGCACTGGATTTCATGCAGCGGGCGGTGGATCAGGAAAAACCGTTCTATGTCTGGTGGAACGGCACCCGGATGCACTTCCGCACCCATGTCAAAGACGAACTGCGGGGTATTTCCGGTCAGGATGAATATTCTGATGGTATGGTCGAGCACGACAGGCACGTCGGCCAATTGCTGGATAAGGTTGACGAACTGGGTATCGCCGACAATACCATCGTACATTACTCGACCGACAATGGCGTGCATATGAACACCTGGCCCGATGCGGGCATGACCCCGTTCTTTGGTGAGAAAAACACCAACTGGGAAGGTGGCTGGCGGGTGCCGTCGATGGTGCGCTGGCCTGGCAAAATCGAAGCTGGTTCGGTTAGCAATGAAATCATGCACCACATGGACTGGTTGCCGACCTTTATGGCAGCTGCGGGCAACCCAGACATCAAGGCTCAGCTGAAAGAAGGCGGGGTTCAGGCCATTGGTCGTGAGTACAACGTTCATTTGGACGGCTACAATTTCTTGCCAGTTTTGACCGGAGAGCAAGAAGAAGGACCGCGCAAAGAGATTTTCTACTTCTCGGATGACGGAGACCTGACAGCACTGCGCTACGAAGATTGGAAAATGATTTTCCTGGAGCAAAAAGCCTACACCACCTTGCGTGCCTGGGTTGAACCCTGGACCGAATTGCGTGTTCCGCTGATCTTTAACCTGCGTCGCGACCCATATGAGCGCGCCTATCGCACATCCAATACATATTGGGATTGGGTGATTGATCGCGTTTATCTGCTGGTACCTGCACAGGCTTATGTAGCTCAGTTTCTTGCGACGTTCGAAGAATTCCCGCCTCGCCAAAAAGCGGCCTCATTCTCGCTGTCGCAAGTGATGGAGAAAATGACCTCCAATCTGGGCAGCAACTAAACAACGGTGTCCCCAATTGCTTGGGGGGCACTTACGGCGCCGGGGGATTTCCGTCGGCGCCATTTCATTTATCAGTTTTGAGCGCGACAGTTTCAGTCCCCCTTGGCGTGGGTCTTTCGCCGCACATAAAGAGGTTTTCTATGCTGCAACAGTCCTTGAAATTCTATTCGGCCTTGATTGCTGCGGGCCTTGCGATGGCGACTGCCGGAATCGCTCAAACAACCTCTTCCTCGCCACGTTTAGTCTTACAAATTACCGTTGATCAACTGCGCGCCGATCTTATTGCACGGTATTCTCAGGGATATGGTGACAGTGGTTTTAATTACCTGCTGCGCAATGGAGTAGTGTTTAAAAACGCCCATCACCGTCACGCCAATACCGAAACCATTGTTGGCCATGCCACACTGGCCACCGGCGCAGATCCTGCGATCCATGGTATGGTGGCCAATCTTTGGTACGATCGCAAAGCCGGGCGGCAATTCTACAACGTTCAAGACGAAGAATTCCCGCTTTTGGGCGCTCGAGGCGTTGATCAAGACGGTGAGATTGACCCAACACAGCGTGCCGCCACTACAGATGGCCGATCGCCGCGCGCAATCTTGACCACGACCGTTTCCGATGAAATTGCCGATTTCTTTGGCCCCGAAGCCAAGGTGTTCGGCGTGTCGGTCAAAGATCGCGGTGCCATATCCATGGCGGGCCATGCCGGGACAGCCTATTGGTTTTCCAAGTCCGAGGGGCGGTTTGTTACCAGCACCTATTATCGCGATACCTATCCAGATTGGGTTGGCGCCTGGCAGGATAAGGGATTGATTGAATCCTATACTGGCACGCAATGGACACTGTCCCAACCTGTTGAGACCTACCGATTTGCCGAGCTTGATGATCAGCCCTGGGAAACGGATCTACCCGGATGGGGCACCGTGTTCCCCCATGAATACGGCCCAGCGGACAACCCGTATTTCACCACATTTCTAACCCTTAGCCCTGCGGGTGATGCCTTGACTGTGGATTTCGCCAAAACCCTGATTGATGTTGAACAGGTCGGCACGGATGAGGTCACCGACTATCTATCAATCAGCCTTTCATCAACTGACTATGTTGGGCATATTTTTGGCCCCTCAAGTCTGGAGTCTGAGGACAATCTAAAACAGTTGGATGGGCAGCTTGCTGACCTGCTTTCCTACGTCGATGCGCGGGTTGGCTTGCGCAATACGCTGGTTATCTTATCCGCGGATCATGGCGGAGCCGAAAACCCCGGGTACCTGGAAACATTGGGGATTGAGGCGCAGATGTTCAGCTTTGACAGCCTGGATACAACACCGGGTGCGCAGCGTTTGAAGGATGCATTTGGCGTTGGCCGGGAGCTGATCCAGAATTTCTCGGCACCCTATGTTTATCTTGACCAAGCGCTGATTGCAGAACGGGGATTAGATGCAGACGAGGTTGAGCGTGCGGTGGCGCAGGAGCTTCAGCAACTACCGGGTATTGCCTTTGCGGTTTCCAGTTCTGCCTTGCGGCGTGGACAGGTGGCGGACACGTCGATCAGCAATTCGGTGCTGCGAAATTTTCACCCGGATCGGTCGGGTGACATCTATGTGGTGTTTGAACCGCATTGGTTCATTGGCGATCTGGATGGACTAAGCGTTGCAGCGGCACATGGGTCTCCGTGGAGCTATGACAGTCATGTGCCGCTGATTTTTGCAGGGCCGGGCATTCAGGCAAAAACTGTGGTGCGCCGGGTAGAAACCGTCGACATCGCACCGACAATCACCACCTATCTTGGCACTAAGCTGCCGTCTGGCGTATCCGGCGTGCCGCTAGTTGAAGTTTTTGAATAGACTGGCCCAACACCACCTTTAGCGAGGTTCTAAATGAACGCACATGACGATATTTTAGCCCTGCAAGATCGGATAGCTCAGTCAATCATTGGCCAAAAAGCCGTGGTAGAGAGTCTGGTTATCGGTGTTTTGGCCAATGGCAACCTATTGGTCGAAGGCCTGCCGGGGCTGGCCAAGACGCGGGCGATCAAGGCGCTGGCGAAAAACCTGGATGCTCAGTTCTCGCGCATTCAGTTCACTCCGGATCTGTTGCCGTCGGATGTAACCGGAACCGAGGTTTATACCCAGACCTCCGAGGGTGGCAGTTTTCGGTTCGATCCGGGGCCAATTTTTGCCAACATTGTACTTGCCGATGAAATCAACCGCGCCCCGGCCAAGGTGCAGGCCGCCTTGCTAGAGGCGATGGAAGAGCGGCAGGTGACAGTCGCTGGCACCACCCACAAAATGGAATCTCTGTTCACGGTGATGGCCACCCAGAATCCCATCGAACAAGAAGGCACCTATCCACTGCCCGAAGCGCAGATGGATCGCTTTCTGATGCACGTCAATATCACCTATCCACCAGTGGAAGATGAGGTTGAAGTGATCCGTTTGGTGCGAGGAGAAGAGATCTCGGCACTTGAAGGCCGCAAAGGAAACAAGCCCAAGAAAGAAAAACCGCCTGCCATTTCACAAGAGGCGGTATTCACCGCGCGGGCGGAAATTGGCCAGATTCACGTCTCGGATGAAATGGACCGTTATATGGCCGATCTGGTGCAGGCGACCCGCACACCCGGTGCCGTTAGCGATGATCTGGCACGCTGGATCGAAATCGGCTCTAGCCCGCGGGCCTCGCTGGCCTTGGACAAATGTAGCCGCGCTCATGCATGGCTACATAAACGCGACTATGTCGACCCGCAGGATCTGCACGCGGTAATACACAATGTGCTGCGCCACCGTTTGACGCTTAGTTTTGAGGCACAAGGCGATGGCAAGCAACCTGATCACGTTGTGGATGAAATTGTCAAACTGGTGGCCCTGCCCTAAGAGACGAGGCCCGCATGTCACAGCATGACAACTCCACTCAAGATCCCCGCATTTATGTCTCTGCCGAGCAACTGCGCAGGCTGGGCCCCCGCGCCCGTTCGCTCACCCTGCTGGCTCATCAACCTGCCCGGTCAGTATTGAATGGACGACACGCCTCGCGTCTACGAGGCCGTGGATTGGATTTCGAAGAGCTGCGTCACTACATGCCCGGCGACGATGTGCGTACCATCGACTGGAAAGTGACCGCCCGTACTGGCGAGACTCATGTGCGTGTCTATACCGAAGAACGGGACCGTCAGACACTTCTGTTGGTCGATCAGAGGGTGTCGATGTTCTTTGGGTCTCAGGTCTACATGAAATCAGTAGTTGCCGCCGAAGCTGCGGCACTTGTCGCGCAACGGGTGCTGGCGCAGGGAGATCGGGTTGGTGGATTTGTATTTGGGGATGATAGCATTGCCGAACACCGCCCCCAGCGCCGTGCTGTCGCCTTAAACCAGTTTCTTAGCTCGGTTGCCAAAGCAAATAATATGCTGAATGCAGATCTGCGCCCACAAGGCTCAGTCGAACTGAACGACGTCCTTCAAAAAGCGTCTCGAATTGTTGGGAGCAATGCGCTGGTCCTTGTGTTCTCTGATTTTGACGGGCTGAACACGCAGAGCGAACAGCTGATACGCAAACTGTCGGCAGCAAATGATCTGATCCTGTTTCCCGTCACCGATGCACTAGCAAAACAGCTACCTCCAACCATGCGGGCGGCAATTTCCGACGGCAATTTGCAGGCCGATTTTGATGCCCGAAACCCTGCCCTTCGCGCTCGGATCAAGGCGACATTTCTCGACCGAGTGAAAGATCTGGAGCATTGGTCGCAACGTTATGGATTTCCGTTGGCACCTTTGGGGACGCAGGTCCCGGCGTTAGATCAATTGATGCGATTGTTTGGCCTGCGAGGTGGCATAGGATGAGCCAGCACCTAGACGGATTGAACCTGGTTGAATTGTTGGATCTGCTTGAGCCGGTTCCACAACCCATACCAATTTCCATGGCACCCCAGACGCCGGGGTGGATTGTGTTGGCAGTGCTGACGCTCAGCTTAATGCTGTGGGCCACAAGATATCAGCTCCGACGCTACCAGTCTAACGGATACCGCAGGGCTGCCTTAGCTGAGCTGGAACTTCTGATCACAACCGGTGAAAGCCCTGCTGAAATTTCTGTTTTACTACGTCGCACAGCTTTGGCTGCCTACCCACGCGAACAGGTGGCCAGCTTGCACGGTGACAGATGGCTACGGTTTCTGGACGCACATTTCCCCGGCGATGGGTTTAGCACTGGGCCGGGCCGCATCCTGGCGACAGCACCTTGGCGGCCCGTTGCACCTGATCCAGCGTTGACGGCATTGGCTCGGGACTGGATTTGCAAGCACCAGCGGCATAGCGGTGAACCATGCTAACGCTGGCGTTTCCCTGGGCCCTGATCCTGTTGCCCCTGCCCTGGCTGACTTGGCGTTTCATGCCCCCTTGGCGCGACCGAACATCTGCTCTGCGCGTTCCCTTTTTTCGGCGGGTAACAGAGGCAGCAAGGTTAACTCCGAAACCAGGCTCGGTGGTGCTTGGACGAAAGCCAATTCAAATGATCGCTGCGGTTATGGTTTGGGTGTTGGTGGTGTTGGGACTTGCGCGCCCGGAACAACTGGGGGAACCAATTGTAATCACAAGCTCTGCCCGGGACATTGTGCTGGCGCTGGATATTTCCGGGTCAATGGATGAAAGAGACTTTCGGACCCCTGAAGGCCAACCCAGACAACGGCTGGATGCGGTCAAAGATGTCATGGCGCAGTTCATAGCCGAGCGGGATACAGACCGCATGTCATTGATCATTTTTGGCTCGCGCGCCTTTGTTCAGGCCCCGTTCACTGAGGATTTAGACAGCCTGATTGGGTTTCTGGATCAGACCGTGGTTGGCATGGCGGGTCCACAGACCGCACTTGGTGACGCCATAGGTCTTGCAATCCGCAGCTTTGAAACCAGCAAAGTTGACCAACGGTTGGTTATCCTATTGAGCGATGGTGCGGATACCTCCAGCAGAATGACACCCGTGAATGCCGCCAGCTTTGCCGCGCAAAAGGGGGTAACAATTTCAACCATTGGTGTTGGTGATCCAGAGGCAAGTGGAGAGGGATGGGTCGACCTCGCAGCGCTGGAAGACATCGCCAAGCGAACGGGTGGTCACTACTTTTTTGCTGATGATCAGGCCGGACTGGAACAGATCTACGCTCAGATCGATGCACAAAACCCTCGCGAAACACAGACCCAGTCGTTTCGCCCGCGAAAAAGTCTGGCACATATCCCACTTGCAACGGCTTTGTTGCTCATCCTCATCAGCCTAATTTTTCTCCACCCGCGCAGCCTGCAGCAACACGGGGGGACAAGACTGTGATCGAGACATTCAGCTACTTTCACTTCCTGCGACCGTTGTGGTTGCTGGCGCTCCCATTGGTGGCAGCACTCTGGGTCTGGATCAGATGGCAACCACGGCAAAGCTCTAGACTTCAGGCTGACGCATTCGCGCCCCATCTGCTGACTGCATTGCAAGTCGGTGGCTCTGCCCCGCGCAAACTCCTACCCATCGACGGAGTTCTACTCGCCGCATGCCTTTTAGCATTGGCAGTGGCGGGCCCGACATGGACCCGCGAACCAAACCCGTTGCTGGCAAACTCTGCGCCGCTGGTGGTGGCTCTCAAAGTGACGGACAGTATGCTGAACAGTGATTTGGCACCTACCCGTCTGGATCGGGCAAGGTTCAAGCTAAAGGACTTGATAACTAAGCGCGCCGGTGCACGAACTGCGGTGATCGCCTATTCCGGATCAGCACACCGCGTCTCCCCACTGACCGAAGATGCCAATATATTGCGCCCCCTACTGGACGGCCTTGCACCAGAAGTCATGCCCATATCAGGCAATGATGCTGGTGCAGCTCTCGCACTGGCCGAAGAGATTTTAGACAAATCTAGCACCCCAGGTGCCATTCTATTTTTATTGGATGATTTTGACCCGTCCGACCTAGCTAGTTTTAGAAGTCAAAAGGACTCGCCGCGCCCTCCGGTAATTTTTCTGGTCACCGCGCCAAGCGACCTTGCTTTACCTCAACTGGATCGGGTCCCCAACTCTGACGTTATTCGTTTAACTGTAGACGACAGGGACCTGAACCAAATCGACCGCCAGCTAAATGCTGTTTATATCGCTGCGTTGGCGGGCGATGAACGCTTGCGCTGGCAAGATCGAGGTTGGCTGCTTGCTTGGCCAGTGGCCTTACTGGTCCTGATTTGGTTTCGCCCGGGTTGGACAATGCGATGGGCAATGTGTGCAGGCATTTTTCTTGGAACGACGACCCCGAAAACCGCAATGGCAGAAGGCTGGATAGATTGGTTTTTGACATCCGACCAACAGGGCCAAATAGCATACAACAATCTGGAGTTTTCCCGTGCCGGGGATCTGTTCATTGACCCATACTGGAGAGGGTATGCCAAATTCAGGGCAGGTCACTATGCTGATGCGGCGCAAGTGTTTGCCACAATTGACACGCCAGAGGCAGCCTTGGCAGAAGGCATGTCACTCATTCGGAACCGACAGTATCGGCCTGCAATTGCTGCGTTTGAACTCGCGATTGAGCGCCGCACCGATTACCCCGAAGCGGAAACAAACCTGGAAGTTGCCAAGGCCATTCTGGACTATGTTGAAACAACCCGCGCGCAGTCCGACACCGGTGAAGATACCGGAATTGGAGCTGATGACATGGTGTTTGACAATGAGGCGGGTCACGGCGCTGACAGCAGAATTGTAGCGCCTAAAGAAAACGCAGCACCCCTAACCGGCGAACAGTGGATGTCGGCTATCGATACCAACATGGGAGGCTTCTTGCGCAGCAGATTCCTGTTGGAACAGTCAATGAGGAAGCCATGACTTTGCGGCTGATTTTTTCAATGCTGATCTTCGCTCTTATGGGTTTCCATGTCGTTGCGCAGGAAGATCCGCCTCAGGCTGACAGCCCGCGCCTAAGCGTTACACTCTCCGATGGGCCATATATTGTTGGGCAACCAATTACCCTACGTGTCAAAATTCTAGTCCCGACATGGATGCCAACTCCTCCTGTCTACCCAAGTTTTGAACAGCCCAATTTGTTGATACGGCTCGCTGAACGATCAACGCATCCGGTCAGCGAGACAATCTCGGGAGAGACCTGGTCAGGAACATCACGCACCTATCAGCTCTACCCTCTGGAATTGGGGGCATTCGGGATACCAAGCCAATCCGTGCAAATCACCTCTGCCGGTCCATCTGCCCAACCGGTTAAAACTGAACATCAGCTGGAAGCAATTTCATTCACCGCCGAGCTGCCAAAAGGCGCTGAGGTGATGGATCCACCCGTTATCGTTGCCTCGGACCTCTCCTTGGACCAAGAGTTCTCTGGCTTGGAGGAATTGAATGTTGGTGATGCGCTGACACGCCGTGTGATAGCGCAGATTGAGGGCACCACCGCAATCTTAATTCCATCTCTGATCCCAGCTCCCATCCAATCGACATCCAAAACTGAAGAAGAACAACCCAATTCTTTGCGTGCTTATCCAAAGGATCCAATCATCGAAGAAAGCGTCGAAAGAGGATCCTTGTCCGGGAGCCGCATAGAAGAGGTAAGCTATTTGGCTCAGGCGGGAGGGTCAGCAACTCTGCCCTCGATCGAAATTGAATGGTTCGACATCGATAGAGGAACAGTCGAAACAGCGCGATTGGACGCTTTGACCGTGCATGTCGCGAAACCACCTGTGGCTCCTCGTGCCCCCGGTGAGCGCGCGCTACAGTTGGCTGCAGTTTTAGCATTCTTAGCATCGGCTGTATTGGTATTGCGCAGCATTAGACCTAGATTGCACAATTACATACAGATATTGAAAACACGTTGGATGAGTTCAGAGCTTTATGCGCGCAGGGCAGTGCAACAGTCCATCAAGTCTAAGGACCTGTGGCAACTTCAAGCCAAGCTTGCGACTTGGGGAGGTCATTTTCCCTCCCTTGCACCATCCAATTATTATGAAATTGAACAAGCTCTGACACAGGTTGGTCGTGGTCTCTATGGCCCCTCTACCTCAAACAGAACAACCACCAGCAAAACAACGGCTGACTGCCATAAACAATGGAGGGCTGTAGAACATGCATTTACCCGGCTATATAGCCAAGCAAAAGCCGACAAAAAACGGCAGACCGGCGCCGAAAGTCTACCTGATCTGAATCCATCGCCCGTGTCTCCGCCACCTCATCAATAAACAAACGCTGAACCCGTCGTACAAGTTCATTAGCACTGGCTGATTGTGCAACAGTTGTTCGGCTTCCCGGCCAACTATTCGACGATTCCGATCCATCATCCGAAGATTAAAAACATATCGCTCAACTTGCCTAGGTGCCCAGCAACAGATGGATCGTTCAAACTGTTTTCTTACCTCCAATGCATTGACGGATGGTAGGATTGATACACATGGTTTCTGTATGGGCACGACCCAACAGTATTGGACCCAAACATTGAAATTTGAAGCGTCCTGATATCAGTAAAGTCGCCGGGGTTGCAAAAAATCCCCTTTCGCGTGATGTTTATCTTGGGCGCTCCACTTTCGGGGGAATGTTTGAGCTCCGGTAATTTCCACGGTCCCCCGGCTCAGAGCTAAACCAGAAATGAGATATTTTAAGATAAATAGTGAGGTTAGGGCATATGAAAAGGTTTTGGCGCAATCACGCAGTGTTAGCCGACTTACCAGATTGTGGTAACGAGTGCTCGCCAACCGATTTTTGTTCTGATGTCCCTCCCCCCCCTTACAAACCTGCAATAATCAAGTCCGCACCACCATATCAGCGGTTAAAGGACACGCATTCGGAGGATATTCGCCATGGGTGAGTATGACGTTAGAGGCCCCGAACTAAAGAAAATGATCAAACTTGCACGCAAGCAATCGATCCCTTTTGGTTATAATCCCGGTACAGGTCCAAAGGACGACTATTTTGGTCTTGATAAGCGAAAACCCCCAAAAACCGTTGGTAAAGCAGCCCTAGATGAAGGCGTCGGGAAAAAAGCTGCTTTTGGCACTGTGACAGTTGATGGCAAAGTAATGTCTTTGACCTGCCTACGCGTCGTCCCTTCAATTGCCAAAAAGCTGAAGAAATATCTGAAGTCTGAAAAAGTCTCTTTGAATGTAGAGATTCTCGATGAAGGCGGCTCAGTACTCGAGTCTGACATAGACGAAAACCTACCAGACGAATCCGAACCTACACCACCAGCGCCATCAGCCCCGTCTGAGCCATCAGAGCCATCAGCACCCGAAATGGGTGAACTAACTGTCCAGCTAAAGGCCTTGGCTCAGCGCATTCAAGGGCTTGAAGCTGATGTAAGTGGCCCCTTCGTAAAACTATACAAACAACTGGCCGCGTTCCTGAAGGAAGGCGACAGCGCCCGCGTCGAGTCTGGGATCGAAAAGGTTACCCAGGCTTTGGATAAACTCAAGGCTCCAGAGGGTGCAGAAGAGCAAGCACAAAAGCCGCCCGAGCCACCCGAAGATGGCGCTGGTGAAGAGGCGGAGGCTGGTCCAAATGCAGCCAAATGGATCGCCGCGCGCGATAAGATGGAACCTCATGTTCTTGAAGCCCTAAAACTCAATACCAGCAAAACGTCAAAAATTCGCGCGGTCTGGGCCTTTGCCAATGAAAAGGCCGATGGAGACAAGCCCAATTACGCTGCCGCACTCAAAGCTTTGGTGCCATTGGCCAGTCTAATTGCCGAGGCACGCTCCGAAACCAAGTCCGAAGCGCAGGTCGCGGCTGAAGCGCGCAAGGAAGACGCCGGAGAACGCGTCGATAAGCTCAAAACTGAATGCGACATCAGTGTCGCCCGTATGCGCCCCGCAATCGAAAAACGCTTGGCAATGAAAGCCGAAGGCAACGACAAACTTCGTCAAGCCTGGATGATTGCTCAGGACAAAGCGGAAAACGGCGAGTATGCAACCGCGCTGGACTACCTAAAGCGCATCAATGCTGTTCTGGCCAAGCCACCCGTCGAGGCCGCTGATAAACCTGAGCCAGAAAAGCTCAAAGCCAAATCTCTGATGTTCCAAGACATAGGCGCTGCCGTCAAAACCGTTGCAGCAGCCAAACAGGAAATAGGGAAGTTCCCGGACACGCCATCAGGGGAATGGGCAACGATCCTGGATGGGGCGACCAAGGCATTAAATGAAATACCGGACACGGCCGAAGACAATGAAATTAAGGCGGCTATCAAAGACGCAGAAAACAAGACCGAAGGTGTGCTTGCGGATATGGGTGCCGCCATGGCTGAGCGCGAGATCTGGCTGAAGGAACTTGCTGTTTTCAAGGAACGCATGAAGATCCTAGGCAGCCACGCCATGCACGCAGTTGAGCCCATCGCTGGCAAGATCAAAGAAATCACTGATGCGCTGGCAGTCGCTGAAACCGCCGCAAAAACAGAACGCAAATATGTGGCAGGCAAGAAAGAGCTGGCACGTCTGCGTGATCTTGCAGACAAGGCCGAGATCTATGCCGATGAGCTGTCTCACTACACAGAAATTGCAAAGGGTCGAAAAATCTTGTTCGATGCCCTGCCCGGGGCCGCGCCTGGTGGAGCGCACCAGTCACTTGTGGACGCATTAGCCAAAGCCAAATCCGTCTGGGCCGAAGCCGAAGTTCATAAGGGTGCAGGCAAATTCAAAGAGGGTGTAGCCAAACTAAACGAAATGCGAACAGCCCACGAGGACTATGTCAAACTTCACGTTCTTCATGGCAAATACAATTCGCGACGTGTCCAATTCCGGACTGATCTAGACGGCCTCTTGAACGGGCTGGGAACGCTCAAAACCAAAGCAGAAGCTATTGAGGGCGCGAACAGTTCTGTGGAATTGGGTTTGACCAAATTAGCCGCGCCGCTTGAAACAACCTATACCGACGCGACGGTTGCAAAGATCGGCTATCGCGCTGCACATGAAAAAATGGGGCGTGATCTCGGTATCTTGTATCGTATTCTGTACCCTAGAAAAGCAGCTGCCAAAAACTATGTGACGGCGCTTGAAAAATTCGACAAAGCGTATGCCAAGGGCCCGCTGAACCTGAAAACCCACCCCGGAATTGAAGGGATCAGAGAATACGTGGATCTCATGGGGCGTGACTTGAAGGGGGCAGAGGAGGCAGCCAAGAAATTCAAGTTTGGTTTGGCCGAAAAATTGCTGAAAGTGACTGAGGGCAAGTGGGCCACTTGGGATCAGCTTGGCAAAGATTACAAGGCGTACAAAGACAAGTACGACGTGGTTAACCCGAAATTTGACGAACTGGTCAAAGATCTCGACTGGGATTCCAATACCTTCTTCGATGCCGCGGATTTGGCCGATACGATGAATGCCGCGGCTGATGCTCGGGTGGCCAAAGATTACAAACGCGCCAAAACCGAACTTGAGTCAGCTGAAAAGCTGATCGAATACGTCAAAACGCTTAAGGAAAAAGACGCCAAATCCAAAGAAGCCCTGGAAGGCAGCGATGACAAACTTGGAAAAATCGACACCGAGTTTGACAGCGCTTTCAAAGTATTCACCGACCTGAAAGGCTTGGTTACAAGTGGCGACAAGGACAATGTTTTTCAGGCAGAGGTGCAGCGCGCCGAAGCTGAAGCGAAAAAAGCCAGTGATGTAAAAGATCAAAAGGATGCGGATGCAAAGCAGATGGCCAAAGACCTGCAAGCAGCCATCGACATTCTCAAACCACTCGTCCTGAAAGGCGATCGCGCCCAGATCTACAAAACAACCTTGGCGAAGGTCGAACAGGAGATCACCGATCTCAAAGCCCTCCCTGGCGATCAGAAACCGGCTGCCAAAGATGATTGGGAGGCGATGGAGAAGCTGGTTGTGGAGGCCAAAGAAGCAGTAAAATCACCAGACTTCGATTTCCAAACTGGCGAAGCCTTGATGAACGACGCCCTTCGCAAGGGGCGTGATGCGCGCAAAAAGGCCGAGATTAACCCAAAAATCAAAGCTATTCTTGATCATCAATATGGACCTGTAGAGACAATCTCAGACATTAAAGGCCAGCCAAGTGGAGCGGCAAACTTCGATAAAGAAATCAAATTGCTAAGCGGGCATGTCAAAGAGATCGAGGACCACAAGAAGGCTGGAGAATACGAAAAGGCATACGAAGTCGCCAAGGAAAGTATGAAACTTAGTGAGCCAGTTTGGGATAAGGTTCAGGCCTACGAAGATGTGGTGACTGAATACACAACCAAAGTCGGTCCGATGAAGGTCACGTATAATGCGTATGATCAAGTCGTAAAGGATGAGAGAAAAGACAAAATTGCCGCCCTGGAAGAGGCCTATAAGAAGCTCATGCTTGCGCATGATTTCAAGGGTGCCATTAGGTTATGTTTCAATATCAAAATGGAAATCTGGAGCTGCATGGGGCACCAGAAAACTCTGGACCCCTGGAAAGCAGCCCGGGTAACAGCCGTTGCTAAAATCAAAGATGTTGATGACGTAAAGAACGACGCCGTTACCGACGACTTGGACAAGTTGAACAAATTGCTGGCCTCTGCCGACGCCACGGCAAAGGAGTTCAAATACAAAGAAGCCTGCAAAATTGTTGACCCGATTGCCGAACAGTCTGCTGCTCTGGTCACTACCGCAGGGTTGTTCAAGGCCTTTGCTGAGTCCAAGAAAACAGCCGAACAAGAAATCGCAAAGCTTAATGACAAAGACCAAGTCAAAATGCTTAAGGATCGTGTCGACCAAAAGCTTAAAAATGCACAAAGCCGGGCCACTGAAAAAGACTACGCTGGCGCAAAACGGCTGGCTGATCAAATCCCCGATGATGTTGCCAAGGCCTTGCTGGTTGACAACAAAAATGCCGCCCTTGGTGAGCTTTCCGATGAACTGACGACGTTGGATAAGGACGATGGTGAGGCAATCAAGAAATCAATTGCCAAGGCACGCGAGCTGGTTGAGCAGCTCTCAACTTCGCCAGATAATGCATTTGTTCTTCCTGGGTTGATCCCCGTCAACAAAGGCTTGAAAGCGGCTGAGGAAAAGGCCGACACTGATGGCCTTGCCGCGACGAAGCTGCTGGACGCCGTGATTGCCTCCTGCAAAACACTCCAGACTGGGCTTTGGCATTTCGATCAGCTCAAAACGGTTGCCGGGCGTGCTGAGAAACGGTTCGAACCACTGGAAGAAAACCACACCGGAAAAGAGCACGTCGCCGAAGAAGCCGCTAAAATCAAGCTCCGCATTGCCGCTCTGACAGTAGACGCAATTGCGTCGGGCAAGACCGAAGCTGGCTTTGCAGCAGCCGAAGCTATATTTTCGGACATTATCCGGGTTATGGCGCTTCGCGATGGTTTCAAGGAATACAAAGACCGAGCAGACCTATTCGATGCCCGGTTGCTGGTTCTGGACAAACATCCGCACCGGTACGCCATTAAGGATTCCCTGGATAAAATCCGGACCAACCTAGCACAGGCTGCAGGGGACGCATCGTTAGACAAATTCCCCGAAGCCAAAAAGAACCTCGACAAGGTCGAGACAGCTCTGCTCGACGCAGAAATCGAAGTCAAGATGCGCAACAACGAACCACCAGACGCCAATCAATTGAAGGCCTTGATGAAGCGTGACGATGGCATGGAAAAACTAGACGAAATCGTGAAAGGCACCAAAACCAGCGAAGGTCTGGATGAAGCGACTAAGAGAAAGGTCATTAAAGCGGCGTTCGAAGCACGGTTTGGCTGCAAACTGGTTGTGACAAACAAAGAGATGACCCACTGGGCCGATCTGGAAGGTAAAGGGCCCAATCTCGCGCGCATGTACGAGACGATGAGCCAATTGCCGCCATCCGATACCAATGTAAACGACAGCCTGATGGAATATTGGACCTCAGACCAAGGTGGCGGGTCTTCTTTCAGTGGGGCAAGCAAAAAGGTAAAGGTACGTGAGGGTAATACCAAGTACTCGTGGGATTACGGTTTTGGTGACGAATATGAAGTCGGCGAAGTCGATCCAAAATGTGTACCCAAGAACACCGACCCCGTCGAAGCCCTGGATTGGAACACCATTCACGAGGTCGGGCACGCCGTTGATGACAACCAGAAATATATGGAGAAAAACGGGAAGAAACTAGCTGGGTGGGAGTTCCACTTCGGTGATTTCACACCCGTGGCCAAGGCGATCGCGAAACATTACTCCTATGACTATTCCTATGCACTCGCCTATATCTCCGGGAATACAGATCCACCCACACCTCGGGCGCCAGAAAAAGTTGAACCCGAAACTTGGGAGCGAAACCGGGTACGGCTCATATCTCATGTGGATGATTGCCGCGCTTCAGGAAACCCATGGATGAGTGCTTCGGGTGCGAAAAAACTAGCCGTAAAAGATGGCGGAACTGATCGGATATTCCATGAGGCATATGTAGGCAGGTGGGTAAGCTACGACGCCTCTGCCCGATCAGAGGCGATCACTGGATATCAATTCAGAGCCCCGGCTGAATGGTTTTCTGAGCTCTACGCAGCCTACCATTGCGACAAGCTGGGCGACCTGCATCCAGCAGTAGATTGGCTGTCCAAGATCTCACCCAAGAAGAAGCCGCAATAGGAGTTTGTAATGTCATTGTTTGTTTCAATGCATGTTGATTGCCCTGAATGCGATCACACCAATACAATGGATGCGGTAGGCAGCGTAAATGCGGACAGGCGGCCGGATCTAAGGGAGGATATCCTGGAAGACCGGTTCCAAATCATAAAATGCGCCAATTGCGATACCGAGTTTCGACTGCAGCCTGAGTTCAACTATCTGGATGTGGAAAATGGATTGTGGATCCTTGCAATGCCTGCAGATGGCGTTGCGGACTACATCGAGAACGAAGACAAGACCACGGCCTTGTTCGGAACATCTTACGGTGCTGATGCTCCTGACGCTGCTCAAACTGTTGGTGATAACTTGACGTGTCGTCTGACTTTTGGCTGGCTTGCCGCGCGCGAAAAACTGGTTCTTCGGATTGCCGGTCTCGACGATATAATTGTCGAAATGATGAAGATGGATCTGCTACGTCGTATGCCGGGAGCCCATTTCGACATTGGTGTGGAGCTTCGGGTAACGTCTGTTTCCGATGAAAACCTTGAACTTGCCTGGGTTCGGGCGGACTCAGAGGAAGCATTGGAGTTCATGGCCGTCAGCAAAGAGGCCTATTTCAGTGTTGAAAATGCGCGAGATCAATGGGGCGGCATAGAGGCGCAGTTAACTGATGGTCCATTTGTGGATATCCAGAAGCTGTTTCTCGGCGGCGGACGGAACCAAGACGCGGCAGAGTAACCGGCTTAGAAGCTTCGCAGGTGATTGGGTCTCCTTGTGCCTGCGAAGCTTTTAGGGGAACCGGAGTTAGACCTGACCACCGTGTTCCTGCAACATTTCTATCATTTTGTCACGCATCACGAACTTCTGGGGTTTGCCGGTGATCGTCATAGGCAAGTCTGAAACGATGCGGATGTGACGGGGGATTTTGTAATGCGCTATTTGCCCTTTGCATAAAGCTATAAGCTCCTCACCGGTCAATTCGGTCCCGGGTTTTGCAACTGCCCAGGCGCAGACGTCTTCACCCAATCGTTCATCCGGGATGCCGAACACTTGCACCTCGCTGACACTGGGATGGGTGAACAGGAACTCTTCAATTTCTCGCGGGTAAATGTTTTCACCACCGCGAATGATCATGTCTTTGACGCGGCCGACAATTGAACAGAATCCTTGGGCGTCAAACACCGCCAGATCACCGGTATGCATCCAGCCATCAACGATGCTGTCTGCCGTTTTGTCCGCGTCGTCCCAATAGCCCTTCATCACCGAATAACCGCGGGTGCAAAGCTCACCTTGCTCGCCTACAGCGACATTCTCACCATTTTTTGCAACGATCTTGGCTTCTAGATGCGGATGGACCCGGCCGACTGTTTCGCAGCGTTTCTGGGTGGTGTCTGTCACAAAGCTTTGGAAGGACACGGGCGAGGTTTCGGTCATGCCGTAGCAGATTGTTACCTCTTTCATGTTCATCTCATCATTGACCCGTTGCATGACATCGACCGGACAGGGGGCACCTGCCATGATGCCGGTGCGCAGGCTGCTGAGATCGCGTGGCTTTGCCTCCAGATCCTCGAGCATGGCGACAAACATGGTTGGAACGCCATAAACTGCTGTGCAGCGTTCGTTGGACAATACGTCCAGGGTTTGCCCGGCATCAAACGCCTCACCCGGGAACACCATGGCTGCGCCTGTGCTGACCGCGCCAAGTGATCCGAGCACCATGCCAAAGCAATGATAAAGCGGCACAGGTATCGCCAAACGGTCGCTTTCAGTGAGATTGATCCGACGGGTCGAAAACCGCGCGTTGTTGACGATGTTGTAATGCGACAGGGTTGCGCCCTTGGGCGCGCCAGTGGTGCCGGAGGTGAATTGAATGTTGATCGCGTCATCCGGGTTCAACGTTTTGTCGATTGTCGGCATCCGCAGCTGCTGTGCGGGACCGCCTAATTTACAGACTTGGTCAAACGAGTAAACACCCGGGTCTGCATCCGGACCCATCACAACGACGCTGCGCAAGTCAGGCACCCTAGCCGCCCGCAATTGCCCTGGTTTGCAAGTTTCAAGTTCGGGCGCCAACTGTCGGATCATGTCCAGATAGTCAGAGGATTTGAAAGCTCGCGCTGTGACTAGCGCCTTGCATCCGACTTTGTTCAGCGCATACTCCAGCTCGTTCAGCCTGTAGGCTGGGTTGATATTGACCAGAACAATCCCGATCCGTGCGGTGGCAAATTGCGTCAGCACCCATTCGCAGCGGTTGGGTGACCATATGCCAACCCTGTCACCTTTGGTCAGGCCCAGTGCCAGCAGGCCAGCAGCCAGCTCATCCACGGCCCGGTCCAGCTCGTAATAGCTCATCCGGATACCTTGTTCGGCAAAGATCATGGCGTCGCGCGGACCGAACCGCGACACGGCTTCGCGCAGAAGCTGGGGGATGGTGGCATAGACCAGTGGCGGTTCATTCGCCCCCCGCAGATAAGACTGTCCGTTTTGCGGGGCGGTTGTTTCGCTGTTGATCTCGTCACTCTGGCCAAGGTCCAGAATTTTGCTTGCCAGACTTTCGTTCAAAATTGACATTGCCATCTCACCTACATGTTCCGCCAGTCACCGCTTTGCTCAAATGCGTGCGCGGCCTGGTATATTTTCAACTCGCCATATTTTGCGCCTACGAGCATCATGCCGATTGGCAGCCCCTCGCTGAGCCCGCAGGGAACGTTCATTGCGGGCAGGCCACCATTAAACGGTGCGGTATTGCCGATCATTTCAAAGGCGCGCTGCACGTATTCAGTGATCGAGCAGTCAGCGGCTGGGATCTTTTGCGGCTTCATCGGCACCGTGGGCATCAGCAGCACATCATATTGCTGCAAGGCGGCGGTGTATTTTTCGTTCACCTTGCGCATCAGGTTTTGGGCTTTGCCATAGAACCGGCCCCGGTATTGTTCCTGAAAAAACTCGCCGGTAAACATACTGACCTTTAGCGAATGGCTCAGCTCATCCGCACGATTGCGCCACTGCGCCATGTGGTCGATCATCGAGGGCAGGAACAGCCCGCGGTAATTGGTTCCGGCTGAATTGCCGTGCATCATATGATCTTGCAGGCCTTCAAGAGTGATCGCTGTCCAGCAATCGACTGCAAGCTGGTGTTCCGGTACGGATACTTCGTCAACCAGTGCGCCCAGCTCGCGGAAACGGTCTGCGGCGGCCAGAACTTTTTGGTCCACGTCTGCCTCGCTTTCGGGGCGGTGGAAACCCTGTTTAAGGATGCCAATACGCAGTCCCTGCGCACCGCGACCCAGGGCTTCGGTATAGCGGAACACTTGCGGATTATATTGGCGAGGGTCCAGACCGTCTTCGCCTGCCAGCACCTCTAGCAGCAGCGCATTGTCAGCAACGGTATTGGTCACCGGTCCAACGTGATCGATGGTCTGCTCGATCGGCATAACACCGGTATAGGGCACCAACCCGTGGGTTGGTTTCATGCCATAGACGCCACAGTTTGACGATGGGATGCGGATGGATCCCCCCTGATCGCCGGCAATGGCCATGTCCACCTCGCCAGCGGCAACCAATGCGGCTGAGCCACTGGACGAGCCCCCTGCCATGTAGCCGTGTTTCCAAGGGTTATGGACCGGCCCTTTGGCGTTGGTGTGTGATCCGCCTGACAGGCAGAAATTCTCATTATGCGCCTTACCAACAATCGTCGCGCCGGCGTCCAGCATTCGGGTCACAATGGTCGCGTCGATCTCGGGGGTGTAGCCTTCCATGATCGAAGTTCCGTTCATCATCGCCACACCAGCCAGGCAAACGGTGTCTTTCAGTACAATGCGTTTGCCGCGTAGCGGGCCATCAGCGGCACCACGTACATCGGTTTTCACATACCAGGCGTTCAGGGGGTTTTCGCTAAAATCCGGGAACCGGCCGGGCGCGCGTGGATAGCGCACGGGTGGCAGGTTATCTGGGGTGGCATCCAGCCGATCATAGGCCTGAATATAGGGCTCCATCAGCTCAGAATATTCAGTCAGCTCTGCATCCGTCAGGTTCATGCCAAATCGCGTGGCCATGTCGCGCATCTGGGTAAGAGTCGGGCGTTTGATTGTCATGTTGGTCACCGTTGGGAAAATGGGTTCCGCTGCCGAGGATCTGGGCTGCGACTGTTGTGGTGTGTTGGATTGAGAAGCAGTCGGGCTGGCCTGACCGCGTGTTGACCGTGCCGCGCCAAAGCCCAGAAACTGGTCGACTTTGGCCTGATCGCTCAGGTCGCTGCGGCTCAGCTCACCCGTGATCCGGCCGCGTTCAAGAACCAGGACCCGGTCAGAAAGGTCCGAAATGAAGTCAAAATTCTGCTCGACCAACAAGATCGAGAGCCCGCGCCGTTCGCGCAGTTGCAAAAGCGTTTCGGCCATTTCTTCGATGATTGACGGCTGGATGCCTTCGGTTGGTTCGTCCAACAACAGAAAATCCGGGTCCCCCATCAGGCAACGGGCCAGAGCCAGCAGCTGTTGCTCGCCGCCAGACAAGGCGCCGCCCATCCGATCCAGCAATCGGGTCAGACGCGGGAAATCCTCTAGCACCGCGTCCATCACCTCTTGCTCTGGGCCGCCGGAATAGACGTGCCAGGCAAATCGCAGGTTGTCGCGCACAGAGAGTTGCGGGAAGATCCCCCTGCCCTGCGGTACATAACCCAGGCCCAGCCCGGCCCTCTCGTTGGGGGACATGCGGGTGATATCGGTATTGTGAAATTGCACCCGGCCGGAGCTGGCAGCCTGGAACCCCATCACCGTTTTCAACAGCGTGGTCTTGCCCATACCGTTGTGACCCAGGATGCCAACCACTTCGTTTTCGCCCACGGCAAAATCGATGCCATGCAGGATTGGCACCTTGCCATAGCCCCCAGACAGGCCTTTGATTTCCAGGATATCGTTCACGTCCTCGGGCATCATCCGGCCTTCTTTCCAAGATAAACATTACGTACAGTTTCGTCGGACATGACCTTGTCCACGTGGTCCTCCATCAGCACCGCGCCCTGATGGAAAACAGTCACCGTTTCGGCGATTGAGCGGATGAACTGCATGTCATGTTCAACGATCACCACAGCGGCTATTTTGGTCAGTTCGTGAATGATTTCGGTCATGCGTTCGACGTCTTCCGCGCTCATGCCGGCGGCGGGTTCATCCAGCAACACCAGCCAAGGATCGCCCACGGCGACCAGTCCCAGTTCCACCCGCTGCCGCTCGCCATGGGCCAAGTTGCCCAAATCCGAGCGGGCAATGGAGTTCAGCGCCAGCCGGTCGATGACTGCTTCGGCTTTATGCTTGGCCTCATCCACCGAATGGAACCGCCGCGCTGCCAGCCAAATGTTTTCAAACACGCTCAGGTAATCCATCACATTGGGCGTCTGCGTTTTGATCCCCACGCCGAGCGAGGCAATCTGATGCGGCATCCAACCGGTGGTTTCCTGGCCCCGCATAAACACCTGACCTTCGGTTGGTGTCAGCAGCCCGGTCACACATTTGAAGAAGGTGGACTTGCCTGCGCCATTGGGGCCGATCAGACAGCGCAGCTCTCGGGCGCGCAGTTTGAAATTCACATTGTCTGAAGCCACCACACCGCCAAATCGCATTGTTAGAGCCTGAGTTTCAAGAACGACTTCAGCCATTGGCCCGCCCCCTATTGCGTATTCGTCGGGCCTGATGCACCCGGCTGGGTGAGCGGCGCGCGAAACTTACCTTCCATAGGCTTGAAATTGCAGGCACCAGGCCTTTGGGCAGGAACAGTACAAACAGCACCAAGATCAGCCCGGTGATCAACGTGTTGTCGATCAGGCTCTGCTGGCCCAAGGCAAATTTGAGGTAGGCCAGTCCTGCGGCTCCCAAAATGGGACCGGACCGGGTGCCTAGGCCACCAACAATGCACCAGATGATGATCTCGGCTGACTGCCCCAACGAGAATAGCCCAGGCGTGACGATTTCGCCCCAGTTGGCAAATAGTGCCCCAGCGAGTCCGGCGATGGCGGCGCCAATGGCAAACAGGATGGTTTTGCGGGCCGCTACGTCATAGCCCATAAGTGACATCCGGGTTTCATTTTCGCGGATGCCAACGGCGATCCGGCCGAAGCTGGACCGCAGCAGTGCCGACACCAGCAGATAGACCAGCACCATTATGACTGCGCAGACATAGAAATAGGCGTCGCCCCAGATATAGGCATCGGGATCGCCCGGTACATTCAGCGTCTGAAAACCTGGAATGCCGTTGAAGCCACCCAGTCGCGCTGTGCCAATCATGTATTGTGGGCCTGCGGTGGAGTTGATGAACTTGAACAGGATCAGCGTGACCACCAGTGTGATCACCCCAAGATAAACATCGGTCAGTCGGCCATAGAACATCATTGCACCCAGCAGCAGCGCCGCGATGGCGGGTACCAGAATGGCGATGATCATGGGCAAGGTGCTTTCGCCAATGTTGATGGCGGCGATTGCATAGGTGTAGGCTCCCAGGCCAAAGAACGCAGCCTGACCAAAGCACAAGATGCCGCCAAACCCCCAGATCAGGCCAAGGCTAAACCCCAGCATTCCATAGATGATCAGTACGGTCAGCGTGTAGGTGCTGACCAATTGCGGCAGCAGCCATATCAGCAGCCCTGCCACGACAAGCGTCATTAAGACGTCTTTGCCCATTCTATCTTGCATCACAACTTTCCCTTGAAGAATTTACCGGTCACGCCCTGCGGCAACAGCCGCAACAGGATGACAGCCGACACCAGCAATGCGACCTCTCCGATGACCGGCGAGATGGCGAAGGTGAAGATCTGGTTGACCAGGCCAAACAGGCCGGCACTGCTGAGCAAACCGGCGACCAGCGACGGGCCGCCCGCGATCACAGTGATAAAGGCCTTGGCGATATAGGCGCCGCCGGATGTGGGTACCAAGCCCACCAATGGCGCCAACACAGCGCCCGCCAGGCCGGACAGAGCCGAGCCGCAGAAGAAGGTCGCCATGTAGATACGGTCGGGGCTGTAACCCAATGCGGCCGCGATATCAGAGCGCTGCATGGTGCCCCGCGCGATCAACCCAGCCCGTGTAGATTTCAGTATTACCAGCATGCCGATCACCAGGGCGATCGCGACAACGATGATGAAAAAGTTGTATCCGTTGATTTGGTAGCTTCCGATAGAGAAGCCGGGGATCGGAGTAGAAATGCCCGTTGTGGTATTGCCAAAGATCATCGTGGCCACACCGATGAAAAACAGGCTTAGCCCCCAGGTGGCCAACATGGTGTCGACCAACCGGCCATAAAGATGGCGGATCACCAGTCTTTCGACCACCAGACCAATCAATCCAACGGTGATCGGGGCCACGACCAGCATGGCCACAAAAACATTCACGCCCAGATTAACGGCGGTGATGGTGGCGTAGCCACCCATCATCATGAACTCACCATGGGCCAGGTTGATGACTTTCATCATGCCGAACACCACGGCCAGCCCGGCGCTGATCAGCACTAGAGAGGCCACCGCGTAGAGCATCTCGACAAGTATGACGACAGAGAGATCCATATTTCCCCAACTTCGCTAGACAAGCCGGGGGTGTTCCCCGGCCAGAGGTTGAGGCGGCAGGCGCCGCCCCAGGTTTGTTCTATGATCGGATTAGATCTGGATTTCGTACTGCGTGTTGTCGTTTGGACTCGCGGCCAGATCACAGACGGATTGGGTGTCAATGGGCTGCCGCTGGGGCAGTGTTTCAATCACCTTCATCCGCTGGTCTTCAAACTCCATCAGATGCACATCCAGAACCGCATGGTGGGTTTTGGGATCAACCGTCACTTTGCCACCGGGTCCTTCGATGGAAATGCCGGTTTCCAGTGCATCAATGATGCTGTCGCGATCCAGAGACCCAGCCATTTCCACCGCCTTGGCCCATGTCTTGACGCCTTGATAAGTCGATACCGCTGTCTCGTGGATATTGGAGTTGTCACCAAAAGCCGCCAGCCAGGACGCCTTGAACGCAGCATTTGCAGGGGTGTCGAGCTGTTGCGAATAGTTATAGGCAACCATGATCCCGTTGCCCTCTTCCGGTGTCAGAACCAATTGTTCGTTGCCCACACCCAAAGTAGTGGATGCCAGAGGGATACGGTCTTTCATGCCTGCAGCCGCCCACTGACGGAAGAAGGACAGATGCGCTCCGCCAACCAACGGAGCGATCACCAGATCCGGCGCGGCGGTTTGGATCTTGGCGATGGTTGAGCCAAAGTCGCTGACGTCCAGCGGGAAGAAGTCCAGACCTACGGTTTCACCGCCATTGTCCGCGACAAATTTCTGAATCCAACGGGCGGTAATTTGACCGTAGTTATAGTCGGCGGCCAAAACATAGACCTTTTTACCTGCCTTTTTCATCGCGTATGGCACTAGGGCCTCGACCTGCTGGGCCGGTGTCACACCGTTGATAAAGATGTTGCGGTCGCAGACGCCGCCTTCGTACAGCACGTTGTAGAAATACAGCGTTTTTGTTTTGCGCATGGTCTGGCGGATCGCCTCACGCGATGCTGACAGGATGCCACCATGCACCACATCAACTCGGTCTTGGCGGGTCAGCTGTTGGGCGTATTGCGAATAAAGCGCCATGTCGGATTGGGTGTCATAACCCGAGACTTCGACCTGTTTGCCCAGCAATCCGCCAGAGGCGTTGACCTCGTCCACGGCCAGTCGCATCGCCATGTCCATTGGCTTACCATAGGCATCAAAAATGCCGGAAGTATCGAGTATAGAGCCTAGTTTGATGGTCTCTGCGGCGCTGGCGAAGCTTGGCAACATTGCCGCCCCGGTCATGGCCGCTGTTCCGCCTAAGAATGCGCGTCGGTCAAGTGACATTAGTTTTCCTCCCTATTGTCAGTTCAGTTGGGTCGGCAACGGTTCTGCCCGTTACTCTTTGGCTTTGATCCGGTTGGCGTAGTCGGCCGTTCGACCGGCCAGATTGGCGTCAAAATCCAATCCGATCTCTTCGCCCATCTGCTTCATCGCGGGCAGCTGTACAGCCATGCCCAGGATTTGATCCATTGCCGCACCAAATGCGCCTTCGACACCTTCGCCAGATTTTGATCCGCCCAGTCCGCCGACCTGATTGATGCGGATCGAGTCGATTTTCTCGACCGGCTTCATCATCTGCGTCATGATCTCGGGCATCCGGTCCAGCTTGCGCTCTTCCAGACGCATGCGGATTACAGCCTCACTCAGGGTGTTTTCGGCAGAATTCAGGGCTGATTGGCCAGCAGCGGTGGCTTCCATGCGGGCTTTTTCAGCTTGGGCATTGCTGGTCGCAACAGCGGCTTCGGCCTTGGCCCGTGCCAACAAGATGTCGACTTCGCTTTTGACGCGTGCGTCTTCCAGTTCGATATTCTTTTGCTGCACCAGGCGGGCGGTGTCGCGTTCCCGTTCTGCCACAGCCCGGTCTTTTTGGGCCTGAACATTTTCCGCAGCCAATAGGACTTGCGCCCGCGCTTCCTCTTCCAGGGCCTTTACTTCTGCTTCTTCGGCTCGTTTGCGGGCCAAAAGAATGTCGTTGGCAATCTTGGCTTCCTCAAGCACCCGGATGGCCGTCATTTCCACCTGGCGCAGGGTTTCATCACTTTCGATCTGGGCCGCCTTGGCCTTCTGGTCGCTTTCGATGCGGTTTGTTTCAGCAGCCAACTGTGCTTCGGCACGGCTGATGTCTTGGCGTGACTTTGCATCCGCCTCTAGGGCTGCCAGATGTTCCTGGTTGGCGATTTCAGCCGCACGTTCGGCTTGCTGAATTTCGATCTGGCGCTGGTTCTGCGCCAACCGGCTTTCCCACACCGAGATTTCGGCTTGGGTTTCAACCGCCACGCGCGCTTTGCGCTGTTCGGCCACCAGCTCAGCCAATCGCCGCATGCCCTGTGCATTGAAAGCGTTGTTTTCGTTCATCTGGCTCAGATCACTTTGATCGACTGAGACAAGCGACGCAGAGACCAATGTTAGTCCCAGTTTTGCAGCCTGCGACTCAACAGCTGTGGAAATGTCGTTGGTAAATCCAGCACGATCCAGGTGGATCTCCTCGAGTGTACGGGTCGCGGCTGCATTCTGGATGGCACCCACCAGCGCGCCGGACAGCACTTCTTGAACCGCGTCCCCATTGCGCGCGATCCGCGGCCCCAAGGCCTGCGCGGCTGTTGAAACACCTTCAACACTGGGCGCGACGCGGAGTTCGAATTCAACCTCGACATCAGCGCGCATCTGATCGCGGGTCAGCAAGGCGTCGTTGCCTTTTCTAGAAGTTGAAAACGTCAAAGCCCCCATCGAGACCTTATGGATCTGATGCAGAAACGGCAGCGACAGACAGCCTCCGTCCATGACCACACGACACCCGCCAAATCCGGTGCGTACCAGCGCGGTGTCTAACGTCGCCTTGGCAAAATATCGGTGCAGAAACCAGATCCCAAACAGCGAAAGCAATGCCAGAGAAAACAGTGAAATTGTCCAGATCAAGGCCAGATCCCCCAAAAGCCGCGTGTCCGGTCAACTGTTGGCTACCCAACAATGACCCCTTGGCCTCAACCGTGAGGGAAATTGATTTCCATTTCAAGTAAATATTTGAAATGGAAAATATTTTCTTTTAACCACTTGAATTAGAACGATTCTATTACTTCAAATTTGATCCCATCGGCGCGAGCGAGGTAAATTTTCGCCCGTTCACCAATGCGATCACTGGAACTAATCCGGCCACTTTTATAGTTCACTTGCAGCGCATCCAGGCTGTTTTGGTGGCGCCAACGGGACGCATGCCCCTGCATCAGGCCAGCCAAGTATTGCACACCTTCATAGGTCGATTGCCCAATGGCATTTAGGACAGGCGCCTGATCCCCATGCAGGCCATAATACCGTTCCTTGAACGCGCCGTTCGCCTCGGTTGGCAGGTTGCCAAAATAGGCCGACGCAGCAAACAGCCGCTTCAGGTTTTTGGCACCGCAGGCCAACAGGCCGTTTTCTTCCATAGCGCAAGACAGACGCAGGACGCGGTCATGCAAACCTGCCCTGCCAAATGCCCTGTTAAAGGCAATGGCGTCCTGCCCCACCAAAGACAGCAACACCGCTCCGGCACCCGACCGGTCGATTTCGTCAACAAAGTGGTCCATTTTCTTCAGACCAAATGGAACGTATTTTTCATAGGCCAGATCCACCGACATTTCGGCCAGTTTCGACTTGGCATAGGAATGTGAAGTTCTTGGCCAAACGTAGTCATTGCCAATCAGGGCCCAGCTCTTTGGTCGATACCTATTCTGCAACAACTCCATCGAGGGTCCCAGTTGCTCTTGTGGAGTTTCTCCAATGGCAAACAAACCGGCGGTCCGCTCACCGCCCTCGTACAGCGGCGTATAGATATAGGGCACCCGTTGGCGCACCACCTTGCTTAGCCGCTGCCGGATCGCACTGATGTGCATGCCGACGATGGCGTCTATGGATTTGCTTTCGATCAGATCGTTGACGACTTCCTCGATCGGAACGCTGGCTTCTAGTGCGGAATCGATCATGATCAATTGTACTTTGCGTCCGCAAATTCCGTTTCCACGGTTCAGCTCTTCGACCGCAACCTGGGCGCTGGAAATACAGGACGGTGCCCAGATACCCGCCGACCCGCACATCGGAATAAGCAGAGCAATTCGATAGGCTTCGTGCGACTGGGCCAATGGCCCGTCGTGCAAATCAGCCAGCTCGGCCGGTATCAATCTGTCAGGCAATAACACCGTCTTCCCCCCTTGCCTCCTGGCCAACTGGATTTAGGAAGCTGATACATAGCAATTGAATTTAGTTTCCAAGTCAATTAAATTCTGATTTGTAACTTTGGTGGTGTCGAACATGAGTGAACCTCAGAACCCAATAGAAGACTACGTCTCCTATGCGCTGGCAGCAGCGCACCGGGCCGTGAACCGTTCCCTGGCGGCGCGGCTAAAGAAACATGGCGTTCAGATCGAAGCCTGGCGGATCATGGAAATACTGGATACCGGGCGGCGGCTAACCATGGGAGAGCTGGCTGAGATCGCGTTGATCAATCCACCGGCTCTTAGCAAGCTGGTGGACCGGATGGTTTCTAATGGTTTTGTCCACCGTCAGTCCGCACAAAATGACCACCGTCAGGTCAACCTACTGATCACCGCATTGGGACAAAAACGAATGATCCAAATTCGCGCCGACATCCAGGATCAGGATAAGCAAATTGTCGAGCAACTTGGCGATGAACAAGCGCAAAAGCTGCTGGATATTCTGAGCGGTCTTTCCTGATTATTGGTTGTATTGGCACGGTAGTTTTGCCGCGCCACCGTTTGACTTAGTCGTTGCGTCGCACGCGGGCTGCGGTTTTGTCGGCGAAGG
>NZ_WQLV01000009.1 GCF_009753675.1 Parasedimentitalea huanghaiensis
CCACAGACCTATCCACAGACTCAACCCTCAAAAACAACAAAAAACGAGTCGGAATATGTCAAAACGAGTCGGAATGGAGGATGTAGGCGCTAAAATCCTTCAGGAAGGCCTCGATAACCGAGGCGTTCTCTTCGATCTCTAATGTACGCCGTACATCCCGTGGGGTTTGTGACATCAAAGGGAACTGCACAAACAGCTCCGCATTGAACCTCTGCGATACAGTTCCCAGCACCAATCGCAGCGAAGCCAGCATGTCCAAGCCGCGATGTGAGGCATGCGCCAGAACAATTGGCTTTGCGATGATCTCGTCACCGGACACCAGCCAATCTATCACATTCTTCAATCCACCGGGGATGCCCCGGACATACTCAGGGCTGGCCACAATGATCCCGTCGGCCTGACGCACGGCTGAAATGAACTCGCTCGCCAATGCCGGAATATTCTCACCTTCACGGTCAGGAGAGAATATCGGCAAGTCGGCCAGCCCATGACAAAGCTCCAATTCAATATCAAGTGGAGCCAGTTGGCAGAAGCATTCCAGCATAGCTGTGTTGGTTGAAGCGGCGCGGGCACTGCCAGAGAGAGCAAGAAGCTTCATTGCCATTCCCAACCAGAGCTGTTCATGGGCAGCGTGTCTTTCATTTGGCTTTGCATTAGTACTCCTTTGGCCAGAGCTAGAACTAAGCGAAGCTACCAAGCGAGGACATGGGGTCAATGGTGGGTAAACAGATCGGCGTGCTCTTTGAACCAAGGCAGTAGTATCCCCTTGAAGGCAGCCAGTTTGCCCGCATGTTGCAGATCTCGGTGGCTGAGCATCCAGATCGGAGCATATGGGGTTGTTGGCACCTGCGGCAGAGGCACCAGTCCAGGGGTCGCACGCGCCAAGAATAGAGGCAGTCGCAAGGCCCCCATTCCAGCTTGCGCCGCTGCGATCAGAGCAACCATATCATCAAACCGACCACGGATGCGTGCATTTGGGTAGCAGGCCAGCGCTGCTTTGGGGGCGGCGGCGTGTTCTGAGAATAGAACCCAGTCTAACGGTGCACTTGGATCCTCAGAAGCGCGCCGTGCCAGCTCGGGCGTAGCATAACAGGCACTGCGTTGATCACAAAGCCGCCGCCCCACCAGAGTATCACCCGGATCTGCGCTAATCCGAATGGCCAAATCTGCTTCACGCCGGGTCAGGTTCAGCAGGTCGTTGCTGGCTTTTACTCTTAATTCTATTTCTGGATAGCGCAGGGTGAATTCAGCCAGCAAAGGCGCCAGCTGCGCCTGTATCAATAATTGCGGTGCAGTTAAGGTAAAGGGGCCAGACAAGGACCGATCCTGCCCCGCCAGCTGGCGCAACAGCTGATGCTCCTGTTGTTCCATCTGCTCCGCTGCGTCCGCCATACTATGGGCCTGTGCTGTAGGCAGGTACCCGTCGGGGTGGCGCTCAAACAGCGATTGACCCAACATGTCTTCAGCCCTCTGCACCCGGCGGGCGACTGTGGTGTAGGTCACGCCCAATGCCTCGCCCGCGCCAGCCAGTGTCCCCGCCCGCACCAGCGCAAGCACCGTGCGCATATCATCCCAGTTCACCTGCATCCAAGCATTTACGCATGTCATGCGTGCAAATGCACGTGTTTTCGTTTGCCACACATCCTTCCATGTATGCCGTGTCATTCAAACACGGAGCTTCAAAATGGTTTATGCCTACGCAAACATTATCGTAACTGCGCCTGAGTCACTGGCCGCTTACAAGGAAAAGGCAGGCGACGCGCTGTCCAAACATGGTGGCCGCGTCGTACAGGCCACCCCTCAGCAAACTGTGCTTGAAGGTACTCGCAGCGAAATGGGTCTTGGTGCCATTCTGGAATTTGAAACAGCCGAGGCCGCAAAATCCTGGATCAATGACCCAGAACTGGCTGAGGTTCACGCCCTGCGCCGGGGCGCCGGCAAAAGCACTGTAACCCTGATGGCGTGACCTCCGCGCCCTGTTGACAGGCCAACGAGGGCCACCACTGCGCCGCGCGTCAGCGCGGCGCCACTAGGAATACGGGCGCGGAACCAATGGTTCCGCGCCCGCTTTGTTTCATAAAACTGAACCGCAACTCACTCTGCCGCGATCTGCCCTACGGCTTTTTCCACACGCACCGCTGCAAATTTGAACTCGGGGATCTTACCATAGGGGTCAATTGCCGGGTTGGTCAGGATATTGGCAGCGGCCTCGACATAGGCAAAAGGTACAAAGACCATATCCTCGGCAATCGCCCGGTCTGCCCGCGCCATGATCACAATCGAACCACGGCGTGTGCTTAAGCGCACCATATCGCCCGGCTCAACCCCCATCAGTTTCAGTGTCCGTGGGTTCAACGAACAGTTTGCCTCTGGCTCGACCGCATCCAGCACTTTGGACCGACGGGTCATCGACCCGGTGTGCCAATGCTCCAGCTGACGACCAGTGGTCATGATCATCGGATATTCGGCATCCGGCGCTTCATCCGGTGCAATAACGCTGGCTGGGGTGAATTTCGCCCGCCCTTCGGGACGTGGGAAGCCATCACCAAACACAATCGCCTGACCGGGGTCTGTCTCATGTAGCGACGGGTAGGTGATCGTCTCAGTCTTCAGACGCTCCCAAGTGATATTGTCCAGCGACTTCATGTTCAGCTTCATCTCGTTGAAGACTTCGCTGACATCTGTGTAGCCCCAATGCAGCCCAATACGCTGCGCCAGTTCCGTGGTTATCTTCCAATCCTCACGCGCCTCACCCGGAGGTGCCACCGCTGGACGCACCCGCTGTACCTGTCGGTTGGTGTTGGAAACGGTACCGTTCTTTTCATACAGAGTAGAAGCCGGCAGAATGATGTCTGCGTAGTTGGCGGTTTCGGTCAGGAAGATATCCTGCACAATCATCAGGTCCAGCTTGGCAAAGGCCTCGCGCGCATGGCCTGCGTCCGGGTCTGACATCGCCGGGTTTTCACCCTGAATATACATGCCCTTGATATTGCCTGCATAGACCTGATCAACGATCTCAGTGACGGTTAGCCCCTTCTCATTCGAGAAGTCATCGCTGTTCCAAACATCAGTAAAGGATTTGCGAATGCCATCATCCATCACCGACTGATAATCCGGCAGGAACATCGGGATCAAACCCGCATCCGAGGCCCCTTGAACGTTGTTTTGCCCACGCAACGGATGCAGACCGGCGCCTGGCTTGCCCACGTTTCCGGTCATTAGCGCCAGCGAAATCAGGCAGCGTGAGTTATCGGTGCCATGAATATGCTGGGAAATGCCCATACCCCAGAAAATCAACGCCGCTTTGCCATTGGCATAAATCCGGGCAACCCGGCGCAATTGCTCGGGGCTGACGCCACAAATCCCGGACATCGCCTCAGGCGTGAACTGCGCCAGATGGGCCCTCTCGGCCTCCCAGTTTTCCGTGTATTTCTCGATATAGGCCTCATCATAGAGACCTTCCTCGACGATCACATTCATGATCGCGTTCAGCATCGACACATCAGCACCAGGACGGAACTGCACCATCTCTTCGGCAAAGCGTCGCATGCCCACGCCGCGCGGATCCATTACAATCAGCTTGCCACCACGTTTGGTGAACTGCTTGAAATAGGTCGCGGCTACGGGGTGGTTTTCAATCGGGTTCGAACCGATAATGATCGCCACGTCCGAGTTTTCGATCTCGTTGAAGGTTGCGGTCACCGCGCCGGATCCAACATTTTCGATCAGCGCCGCAACAGAGGACGCGTGGCACAACCGCGTACAGTGATCAACGTTGTTGTGCTTGAACCCCTGACGAATGAACTTTTGGAACAGATAGGCCTCTTCGTTGGTGCACTTGGCCGAACCAAAGCCCGCAACCGAGCGTCCGCCGTGTTCATCCTTCAATCCTACCAGCCCCTTGGCCGCCAGATCCATCGCCTCTTCCCAAGTTGCCTCACGGAAATGAGTGCCCAGATTACCAGGGTCGACGTTCAATCCCTTGGCAGGGGCATCGTCGCGACGGATCAGCGGCTTGGTCAACCGGTGGGGGTGGTGGATATAGTCGAAGCCAAAGCGGCCCTTAACGCACAAACGGCCCTCGTTGGCCGGGCCATTAATGCCTTCAACAGATTTGACCTTACCGTCTTTGACTTTCAGCGAGACCTTGCAGCCCACGCCACAAAACGGACAAACGCTTTCGGTTTCACTGTCGAAATCCTTGGAATCCCCCTGCCCGGCGTCATCCAGTACTGCTGATGGCATCAACGCCCCGGTTGGGCAGGCCTGCACACATTCGCCGCAGGCCACACAGGACGATTGCCCCATCGGATCTGCGACATCGAATACCGGATAGGCATCATGGCCGCGACCGGCCATGCCAATCACGTCATTGACCTGCACTTCACGGCAAGCCTGCACACAGAGATTACAAGAAATACAGGCGTCCAGGTTTACAGACATGGCCACATGGGTGTCATCCAGCAGCGGAATACGGGCTTTTTCAAGCTTGGGGAAACGTGACTCCGAAACCCCGTTCAGCTCGGCCATGTCCCACAGGTGGCTGGATTTATCATGCGCCTCTTCCTGTTTGGGTTGGTCTGCGACCAGCAGTTCCATCACCATTTTGCGGGCACCTTCGGCGCGGGCGTTATTCGTGGTAACAACCATGCCCTCAGACGGTTCACGAATACAGGACGCCGCCAGCACACGCTCGCCTTCGATCTCAACCATACAGGCGCGACAATTGCCGTCGGGGCGGTAACCCGGCGCTGGCTTGTGGCACAGATGCGGGATCTTCAATCCACGCCCATTGGCCACTTCCCAAATGCTCATGCCTGCTTCAGCGGTGACTTCTTTGCCATCGAGGGTAAAGGTGATCGAATTGCTCATGGCTTATACCTCATCCGGGAAGTGTTTCATCGTCAGGCGGATCGGGTTCGGCGCGGCCTGTCCCAAGCCACAGATCGAGGCATCAACCATGGTTGTGCTCAACTCTTCCAACAGATCCTGATCCCATTTGGGCGCGTTCATCAGTTTGACCGCTTTTTCGCAACCAACGCGGCACGGGGTACACTGGCCACAGCTTTCATCTTCAAAGAACCGTAGCATGTTCAGCGCTGCATCACGGGCCGAGTCTTGATCGGACAAAACTACCACAGCTGCTGAACCAATAAAGGTGCCATGAGGCTGCAGTGTGTCAAAGTCGAGCGGCACATCATGCATCGAGGCTGGCAACAAACCTGAAGACGGGCCACCGGGTTGGTAAGCTTTGAAGACATGCCCTTCCAGCATTCCACCGCAGGCCTCGATGATCTCGGTGATGGTTGAGCCGGCTGGCAGCAGATGCACGCCGGGGTTCTGGACGCGACCAGATACAGAATACGACCGCAGCCCTGTGCGACCGTTTTTTTCCACCGCGTTCAGGCATTCCGGACCCTCGCGGTTGATCTTGGCGATCCACAGCAGGGTTTCGACATTGTGCACCAGAGTCGGGCGACCAAAGATCCCCACCTGCGCCACAAATGGCGGCCGATGGCGTGGCATGCCGCGCTTGCCCTCGATGCTTTCAATCATCGCGCTTTCTTCACCGCAGATATAGGCCCCTGCCCCACGACGCAGATCGATATAGCCTTCCTCGACAATACCGGCCTGTTCCAGCGCTTTGATCTCATCCGCGAGGATTTCCAACACCGCCGGATATTCATCGCGCATATAGATGAATGCTTTTTCAGCTTCGACAGCCCAGGCCGCGATCAGCATGCCCTCCAGGAACAAATGTGGCGTGCGCTCCAGATAGTAGCGATCCTTGAACGTGCCCGGTTCGCCTTCATCGCCGTTCACTGCCAGATAACGAGTGCCCGCATTGGCGCGCACAAAACCCCATTTGGTGCCCGACGGAAAACCTGCGCCCCCCAGACCGCGCAAACCGGCCTCTTTGATTTTGGCTTGCACCTCTTCCCAGTCGCCATCCGCGCGCAAAGATTTCAAGGTCGCGTAGCCACCCTCGGCTACATAAGCGTCATAGCCCTCATAATCAGGCACATGGGCATGGGTGTCATCCGCAGCAATTGCCGCCTGCACTTTTTCCGGCGTGGCGTGGTCAATATGGTTGTGGCCAATTTCCAGCACCGGCGCGGTATCGCAACGGCCCATGCAGGGCGCGCGCAGAACCCGAACCTGACTTTCGTCCAGCCCGTCCTTCAGCGCCTGTTGCAACTGTTCGGCACCGGCCAGCTCACACGACAATGAATCGCAGACCCGAATGGTCAGTGCAGGCGGAGGCGTTTCATCTTCGCGCACCACATCAAAATGGGCATAAAAACTGGCAACCTCATAGATCTCGGCCTGTCCCGTGCGCATTTCCTCGGCCAAGGCCCGGATATGTGCCGCGCTAAGGTGGCCATATTCATCCTGTATAAGATGCAGGAATTCGATCAGCAGGTCGCGGCGACGCGGGTTATCACCCAACAGGCTCTGAACTTCGCCCAACGCGATGTCATCAACCTGACGTCCCTTGGGCGTTTTGCGGCCCTTGCCCTTACCGGACTTCCAAACGCCTTTGCCTTGATCCAATGGTGCCACGGTGATCTCCAATTCGCACGAGTCTTTCCAAGCGGAATGTCATCAGGAATGAATATCGTCAAATCTGAAAATCCAAAGGCACAATAACGAATGCTTATCGTGAAAAACCGGCAACCAGTTGCTTCAGCGCCCGCACGGTGGTCAACTCCGGTGTTCGGTCCAAAGTGGCTATACAAATCGGCTTTGCCTGCTCAGGCTCAATCAGCGTCAACACCCGTGTCCCCCCCAGATCGCCCAGGGCATCGACCAGCGCCAATGGTAGGATCGTCGCCGTAGACCCAGCCCGCGCCATCACCATCGACGTCATGAACCCATTGGATTCAGACACAATTTTTGGTGTCAGCCCAAGATCATCGAAAACCCGGTCCAGAATGCGCCGGTTCTGCATCTGTGGATCCAGCAAGCTCAACGGCAATTTAGCGGCCTCTGCCCAGCTGATGGAACCGTCGAACCCGGACACCATCTCTGTTGGTGCGAGCAGAACATAGGCTTCTTCATACAACTGTATGATATTGACCAGATCACGGCCCAGACTGTCATCATAAGTGATGCCAGCATCAATTGTCCCATCATACAGCCGTTGCTGGATAGAGAGCGACGTGGTCACCTCCACCCGCGCCAGTATACGTGGGTGTTGGGCCAGCACCTGATCAACCAACTGCGCAGCATAGGCCGTAGCTGTGGGCACCACCCCCAACACCAAAGTCCCGGACACCTCACCACGACTGGCAGCAATTTCCTGCTCCAGCGCTTTAACATCATCTAAAATGCTCCGCGACCGTTGCAGGATCATCTGTCCTTCTTCGGTCAATCCCTGGAAACGATTGGCACGCCGTACAATTGAAACCCCCAGTCGCTCTTCCATGTTGCGTATCCGCATGGAAAAAGCCGGTTGTGACATGCCGCAATCCTGCGCGGCTTTGGCAAAGTGCTGGTGTCGCGCCAGCGCGCTCAGCAGCTGCATGTCTTTCAGCTCAATCATCATAGACCTTTTTTCGGTTTGCCACATCTTGGCGTTGGATCGGACAAATGAACAGGGCAAAGGCACTCAATCGCCAATCAGAAGCGGGGGCTGTCTGCCCCCGCACCCCCGAGGATATTTTCAGCTAGATGAAGGACCCCAGGCCAATGACCCCTGCGACCTATGTGGCGGTTTGACCCGCAGGGAGGTTTTGCTAGTCTGCCCCTGCAAGGAGCCTGAACATGACCCAATCCGCTGCAGAGATTGCCCCTCCCGGCTTTACTTCGGCCTTGATCATCGATGATCATCCGTTGTTTTGTGATGCACTGTTGATGACATTGCAATCGGTGGCAGGGTTGCAGGAGATCGCCACCGCCCCCTGCCTGCAAGAGGCATTGCCGCAGCTCGAATTAGCCCCGGATTTGATTTTGCTGGATCTGAACCTGCCAGACGTTCAGGGCTTGGATGGCTTGAAGCAGCTGCGACGGCTGACCAAGGCCCCTATTCTGGTTATCTCTTCTATGGCCGACAACCGGGTGATCAGCGCCGCGCTGCATGCGGGCGCGGCTGGGTTTATTCCCAAGCACAGCCAACGCGAGGTGTTTCGCGCCGCAGTTGATGCCCTGCGCCGGGGCGAACGCTTTTTACCTGCGGGGTATGTGCTGTTGCCAGAACAGCAAGACCAAGGTGGCACCGATGCGCTCAGCCGTTTGCGCAGTCTGACGCAACAACAAGCCCGCATTCTGCGACTGATCTGCGAGGGGAAACTAAACAAGCAAATCGCCTTTGACCTGTCGATCGCCGAAACCACGGTCAAGGCCCATGTCACTGCCATTATGCGCAAGCTCGCCGTCCAAAGCCGCACACAAGCTGTGCTGCGGGCCAAGGACGCAGGGTTTCGCTAACCTGAACTCTGGATTTTTCTCTCCAAAACGGCAACGCTATAGCTGTTGCAACCATAGTCAGAACGAAAGCCCCAAGCCTGAAACACCTCCCCGAAACCTCCCCCTCATTAATGAGAACGGCCTATGCAGACTGCCAGCACCCCGAAGCTGTAGCTCAACTTGCTCAGGGTTTGGCCCCGTCCGACACCGCGAAAACAGCAACAGATTGTCCTGACCAGGAATTGGAACTGGTGTTGTTGTTTGTCTCCCCTTTGGCAGACATCTCCCGGATTGCCGCCGAAGCACATGCACAATTTGCGCCGGTTCCGGTGGTAGGTTGCACCACAGCCGGAGAAATTTCACAAAGTGGGTATGGTGAGGGTGGGATCGTCGCCGTGGGCTTTCCAAAATCTCACTTCACCACATGTTGCACATTGATCGAGACTTTGGACACCCCCGAGATACAAACCGCGCTGCACCAGATCATTCGTAACCGTCGTCAGATGACCCTGGCCGCCCCGGATTGGGAATCTGAATTCGCCTTTTTGATGGTCGATGGCCTATCGCGACGCGAGGATACCTTGACGGCACAACTGGCCCCGGGCTTAGGGCCTGTCCCGTTGTTTGGCGGATCCGCTGGCGATGGAGACGCTTTTCAGCAGACTTCAGTGTTGTATGATGGGAAGGTCTTTGAAAATGCTGCTGTCCTTACTCAGGTCCGGTCAATCTGCCCCGTAAAGGTGTTTAAAGCAGATAATCTGACCCCGACGAATAACAGAATGGTGGTGACCGCCGCCGACCCGGGTCAGCGCCTTGTCCATGAGATCAACGCCGAACCTGCGGCGCGCGAGTTGGCCCGGATTCTGGGAAAAGATCCCGAGCAACTGTCGACCTATACCTTTGCAGCCCATCCCTTGCTGGTGCGATTGGGCGACCAACACCATGTCCGCGCCATTCAACAGGTCGCCCCGGACGGGTCGCTGGTGTTCTTCTCTGCCATCGACGAAGGCATGGTGCTGGCGCTGGCGGACCAGCAGGATATGGTGACACACCTGCAAAAGGAAATGCAGAGTTTGGGGCAGCAAAGGGCGCCCGACATGATTTTGGCATGCGACTGCTTGTTGCGCCGTATAGATGCCGAGCAAAAACAACAAACCAATGCCGTGTCGCACATCCTTTCCGCCAATCGGGTGTTTGGGTTTTCCACCTACGGTGAGCAAGTGAATTCCATGCACGTAAACCAGACCCTGACCGGTGTGGCGATCTATCCGCCCCCCGATCTGGTACCGACACAGGCTGACGTGCCGTGAGCCATACATTGATCAACCCTGCCGATACGCTGGAACGACAAAACCAAAAGCTGCTGAAAATCGCTGAAACGCTGATGCGCCGGGTCGAACAAAGCCCGTCGGATAGCGGCATGGCCTATGCACAATTTGAACGCGCCGCGCTACTGGAAGAGGAAGTTCGCAGCCGGACACTGGATCTGGAGCAGGCTCTGGAGCAGCTGAATTTAACACATAATGAGCTGGCGAGCGCCAATGCCGCCACGGAACGCGCCCGCGCTGATCTAAGCAATGCCATCGAAACAGTGCGCGAGGGTTTTGCCCTGTTCAATGCCCGGGATGAACTGGTGATGTGCAACAGCCGCTTTGGCAAATGGATGCGCGACGTACACCCAAAATTACTACCGGGGTTAAGCTTCAAGACCTACGTACAATTGGTTTCAAGGAGCAGTTCACTGGCCCTGCCCAAAGGGATCTCACCTGCCACTTGGGCCAAACGCAGGATGCTGCACCACCGGGACAAACACGCGGTATTCAATACCCGCATTGCGGGCCAACGCTGGTTACAAGTGAGTGAACAGCGCACCACTGACGGTGGCACTGTCATTTTGCAAACCGATGTCACCGATATGATGCGTTTGGAGCGGCGTGAGCGAGACCGGCTGTTGGACGATCAGGCACAGTTGATCCGGGCCACTTTGGATCATCTGGATCAGGGGGTCTGTATTTTTGACACCCATAACCTGTTGGCAGGCCGGAACCAGCGCCTAGGAGAGTTACTAGCTTTGCCACTGCACCACCTGACGCTGGGCAGTCGTGCCGGGGCGCTATTCCAGCTGTTGCAGGACCAAGGACAGTTCCCCGATCCAGATGCCGCCGACACGTTACATTCTTGGATTGCCAGCAAAGAAAACCGTGTACCACTGTCGTTTGACGTTTTGATCGGCTCGCGTGCGCTCAGCGCCTTTGCCCAGCAAATGCCAGACGGTGGTTTTGTAATATCTTTCTCTGACGTCACCATCGAACGGGCCGCAGCCCGCGCCCAGGCAGAGGCCAACGAAACCCTGGAACGCCGCGTCGCGGAGCGAACGCTGGAACTGGAAGCCGCCCTGGCGGATGCCGAACGGGCCAATACTTCCAAGTCTCGTTTTGTTGCAGCCGCCAGCCATGACCTGTTGCAACCGTTGTCAGCAGCAAAACTGTATATGGCATCGCTCGCCGAAGGCATCACCACCCCCGAATTACAGGACCGCCTAGACAAGGCCACCAATGCGCTGGTTGGCGTCGAAGACATTCTAGAAGCTCTGTTAGACATCTCAAAACTCGATAGTGGTCGAGTAGCCGTTGATGTTACCGACGTGGCGCTGGCGGATATCCTTGTCCAACTGGGGGACGAACTGGCGCCGCTCGCAATGCAAAAGGGGCTCGATTTTCGCATTGTGCTGCCGCGCGCCACCGTCCGCAGCGACGCCACATTTTTACGCCGAATCTTGCAAAACCTGATTTCCAACGCTGTACGCTATACCAACAGCGGCAAAGTTCTGGTTGGAGCTCGTCGTTGTGGTGACAACCTGAGGATCGAGGTACATGACACCGGATCTGGTATCCCTTTGGATCAGCATCAACGTGTATTTGACGAATTTCACCGCATTGTCACGCCGTCCCACCCAAGCGAGGGCGTAGGACTAGGACTCGCCATAGTCAAACGGGCCTGTGATCTTCTTGATCACCCACTTCAGCTTCGCTCAACCACAGGTCGCACGGTGTTTAGCGTCACGCTTCCTATTGTCAGCCCGCAAAAACCTGACAGCCCCCTCCCCGACCAAATTCTAGGGCCTGCCATCATGGCTCCGGCTATAGTGCTGCTGTTGGAAAATGACACCGGCCTGCGCAAAGCTTTGACCGCTACACTGGAAGATTGGGGGCTGGAGGTATTTGCCTGCTCAAGCGAAGCGGAAGCTATCGCACTACTACATGAAGTGGACATCGCCCCGGATCTGGTGATTGCGGATTACCAGCTCGACGATGGGCTATTGGGTAGCGACGCAATTATCCACCTCAGGCAACAGTATGGTCCGCTACCTGCCTGCCTGATCACAGCCAACCGCGATCCCGACGTGACCGTTTTGTGCAGTGGTATAGATGTCGGTCTCCTGCACAAGCCGATCAATCCGGCCGCCTTGCGCATTGTATTACAACGCAGTCTGCAATCAACGCAGACCTGATCCCATCAGCGGGCTGCGGTCACCATGAATTCAACCTTGAATTCTGGTAGCGCTAGCTTTGCTTCACCACAGGCCCGTGCTGGGGTATGGCCCTGCGGCACCCAAGCATCCCAGACTGCATTCATCTCGGCAAAGTCCGCCATATCGGCCAGCCAGATGGTCGTTTGCAGGATTTTTGTCTTGTCTGATCCAACTTCACCAAGCAATGCATCAATTTTTTCCAGGCAACTTTGCGTTTGCTTTGCGACGCTTTCGCCAGCTGTGCCTACCTGGCCCGCCAGATAAATTGTATCGCCATGCATGACGATTTGACTCATGCGAGCGCCGGTGTGTTTACGAGTAATCTCAGACATTTTATACCTTTCAGGACAGTGTATTAGGAGAAGCTAAATACGCGAACTCCGCTCCCCTTTTCTCTACGGCACCCATGTGCAGTGGAACAAGCCTTTCAATTCTACCACCACGTCTTGCGACACTGGCACAACAGAACTTCACCTCTCATTTCTTAAAATTTTACGCAACATTCCAAAAGTGAATTAATTCACCGTAAATACCCTGTCCCCAAATTCAGCCTGTCCTCATTCACTCTGAGGAAATTTTACTAGGGGTCCGACAAATGAAAACGATTACACTATCAGCACTCGCCATAACGACATCCATGCTGTCAGCTCATGTTCACGCAAATGAGTACGCGCCAGCGATGTCAGCTTACTTGGAAGCAGAGATTCGGAATTGGGTCCAATCTCCAATCCTGGTGGAGGCAATCAACGCCCAGAACAAACGCACCAGTAGCTATGATCAGGGGATGATCGACGAACTGGACAAAACCTGGCGCGCTGAAATTGGAACGCCTTCTACCCCAACTATTACGCCAGTCATCGTAGGCGCCACTGCGGACTTTCTACGCCAGCAGGTTGAGGCGTCTGGCGGCCGCGTCACCGAAGTTTTTATCATGGATGCCCGAGGTCTAAATGTGGCCGCTTCCAGCATGACCTCTGACATGTGGCAAGGCGACGAAGCTAAATTTTCTCAGACTTACAGCGTAGGCCCTGATGCAGTTCACTTTGGAGATGTGGAGCTCGATGAATCCACCCAAAGTTATCAAGGCCAGATCTCGTTGACGATAATTGATCCTGAAACCGGGCAGTCCATTGGCGCAATGACCATCGGCATTGATGCAGAAGCCCTAATATAATCTCAGCCAACGCCGCTTGGCCTGGAACCGATAAGGCACTCACATGAAAATTCGAAATCCACTAAAACCAGTGTTTAACGGCATGTCGGTTTTTATCAAATGTACCCTGCTGATTACCGCGACAACACTTATTGTGGCTAGCGTTTTGATGTTTCAGAACCAGCGGATCGTCAACAAGGCCATCGAAGATGGCGTTCTGGGCCTTGCGGCCGAAATCACTCAGGCCGCAGGCGCCCGCAATGGCGGAGCCATGCGATTTGGTGATGCCAGCGGTGTTCAAATCGCACTCGACCGCATTCTTGAAGAGTCCGAAGGCCGCGCACGTTATGCCATTGCCACCAACAGCTCAAATGAGGTGATTGCAACATCTGGTGTCGCCGATGAAGCCCAAATGGGTCAACTGGAAACCCTGGCGCAGGCCTCTTTTGCAACGGGTGCAGGTGAAACCACAGGGGATGGGTATTTCATCGCCATGCCAGCAACAGCTGGGGCCAAAGGGGACAGCATCGTAGGCGCGATCGCGATCATCTGGTCACCAGATCTGGCTCTTGCCGAAGTTGCCGAGGCCAAGCTGATTTCCTATGTCGTAGCAGGCGTCGCTTTCCTGATCATGTGCACAATTTCAACGTTCTTGCTGCGTTCGATGATGTCACGCCCGCTACAGGATGTTGGCAAACTGATCGACGAAATTGCTCATGGCACCTACAATCAAGACCCAATCCATCTGGAGCGCGGTGACGAAATCGGTGCCATTGCACGGACAGTGGAAAACCTCAAAACACAGCTATCCGAGGCCCGAGAGGTGGAGCAGCAACGCATCCAGGCTCAGGAAGGTCAAAAGAAAGTGGTCGACGATTTGACCGGTGCTCTTCAGCGGCTGTCAGAGGGCGATCTGACTGAAACCATCGACCAGCCGTTCGACCCTGAATATGAAACCCTGCGCGAAAACTATAACCTCACAATTGAAACATTGCTTGGTATCATCGGTTCTGTCGTCGGAAACTCAGAAAAGATCCGTGGTAGCTCCGAAGAAATCAACCAGTCTTCCAACGATCTGTCACAGCGCACAGAAAGTCAGGCCGCAACGCTAGAGCAAACCGCTGCTGCGTTGGACGAATTGACCTCCAGTGTGAAATCTGCGGCTTCTGGCGCCAAAGAGGTCGAGGGTATCGTTGCCAGTGCCAGCACCACAGCAGAGCAAAGCGGCGTTGTTGTGCGTGAAGCAGTAGATGCGATGGCAGAGATTGAAAAATCCTCGGTACAGATCTCTCAGATCATCTCGGTGATTGACGACATCTCATTCCAGACCAACCTGCTGGCTCTCAACGCCGGAGTAGAAGCTGCTCGCGCTGGCGAAGCTGGTCGGGGATTTGCAGTGGTTGCCTCCGAAGTGCGGGCTCTCGCCCAGCGCTCCTCAGATGCTGCACAAGAGATCAAACAACTGATCAGTGACAGCTCGCAGCAGGTCAACCACGGCGTCGACCTTGTTGGACGTACTGGCGAAGAGCTGCGCAAAATCATCGACAGCGTCGGTACAATTTCCAGCCATGTGGTTGGCATTGCTTCGGGTGCAGAAGAGCAGTCAATCGCACTGGCCGAAATCAACGCTGGCGTCTTACAGTTGGATCAGGTCACCCAGCACAATGCGGCTATGGTTGAAGAATCCACTGCTGCCAGCCAACTGCTGCGCAATGACGCAAATGAACTGGCTCTCCAAGTGTCCGTGTTCAAAACCGGCGAGGGCAACGATAATCTGGTCTCGTTTGACAGTGCACCTGCAGCACCAATGGGGGACACAGACTTTTCAGCGCACGAGCCTGATTTCGAAACACCCGAGCCAAGACGCGCAGCTTCGGGATGGGAAGATTTCTAAAGCCAACTTGCTATGCAAAAGTCTCATGAAAGGCGCGGTGCGGTTTCGCACTGCGCTTTTTCAGTTTGTGCTCAAAGGGGCTAAAATTGAACAATTGCCAGCCTCGCCTTCTATCTTCTATTTAGCATGGGCCTTCAGCCGATCAGAGTTTCCTTGATTGCAGTCAGAAGGTCGGCCCGCATGACAGGTTTCATCAGGCGGATGTCTTCTGGTCGCAACCCGTTGCCGTGGACAGTTGCTTCGTTGGCGTAGCCGGACATAAAGATGACGGGTAGATCTGCCACTTTTTCGCGAACTGCCCTGCTTAATGCTATGCCTTTAAGAGTTCCGGGCATCATAATATCCGTCAAAAGCAGATCAAAGGTCGGATCGGCCTCAAACAGGGCAAACGCCTCGTCTCCAGATCTGGCTGCGGTTACACCGTAACCTGCCTTTTCCAGCGTCGCGACGAGAATGGGAAGAACGTGTTTATCATCCTCAGCGACAAGGATTTTCTGCCCGTCTCCAGTTAAACTAACTTTTTGAACCCGCTCTGTTACTGTGGCCTCAACCTCATCGGTGAAAGCCTTGAAGTAGAGCTTAAACGTCGTGCCAACATCTGGTTCCGAGTAGACCTGCACCATACCACCAGATTGCCGCATAAAACCTAGGATCATTGACAGGCCAAGGCCAGTCCCCGCTCCAAGTGCTTTGGTTGAAAAGAACGGTTCAAAAATCTTGTCCAAAGCTGCATCCGGAATGCCATGCCCAGTATCACTGACCGCAAGCATGACGTATCGGCCCGGTTCCATCTTCTCCTGACGCGCATCCAGATAGTCCTCGTCAATACGGATATTTGAGGTTTCAATCGTCAGCTGGCCTCCCTCACGCATCGCATCTCGCGCATTGACGATCAGGTTTAAAACCGCACTTTCAGTGGAACTAATATCGGCCTTAATCGGCCACAATCCGACAGTTAGAAACGTATTGATGTCGATGCTGGAGGGAAGAGTACGCCCGGCCCAATTGCAGGTTTCATTCACCAGTGCATTTAGATCAATCACACTCGGATCCAGACTAGCCCTGCGCGCAAAGGCCAACATGCTGCGTGTCAAATCGGCTCCCCGTTGGGTAGCCCTAATACCTGCATCAATCAGAGCTTGGTGCTCGGGGTCTGTTTCGTCATCTCGCAACAATTCCAGACTACCCATAATGGCCGCAAGCAGGTTGTTGAAATCATGCGCCATACCACCGGTCAGTTGACCAATGCTTTCAAGTTTTTGCGCGCGATCTGCAATTTTCCGTTGCCCTTCCAACTGTTCTTGTGTCCGGACTTCCGCACTCACATCCGAGATGAATCCTACGGTTAAAGTGCTCCCATCGTCTTGCATATAAGCACTGGAATTTGTTTCCAGCCACTTGCGCTGCCCCGAGCGAGAGGTGATTTGATAGCGGTGAGAATAGGGTTTGAGAGTCTCAGCGGAGGTCACAAAGAGTTGCCGAAGTGTGATCAAATCTTCCGGGTCAAGCGTCCCCTCTAGAATGTCTTTGGTGGTGTAGATTTCCTCAGGTGTATACCCCCAAATATCTTCACTCTGTGGGCTGACATAGATGACTTCGGATTCCCCCGCTGGCGAGAGCTTTCGACTCAGGACGACACCCGGCAAATTACTGATGAGCCGTCCCAAGCGGGCTTCAACCAAGGTGCGCTGCCTTTCTGCCTGGCGGCGTTTCGATATATCGCGCACCACCAGAACCAGCTCCTCGCCTCCAGAGATGGGGCAAAGATGTGCTTCACGGTCCCGTCGCTCACCCTCATATTCCAGCGTGTACTCCCAAGACACGACGCCCTGGGTATCCTGTTGCTTACGCATATTTTCCTGGAACAACAAAAGTGGATCAGGGGGAAGAATATCTGCCAAATTGCAGCCGAGAAATGCAACCGGGTCATTGACCGGACCAAACCCTGGACGAACCCGGTATTCTAAAATGGCCCCCATTTGGTCAATGCGGAAATAATTGTCAGGCAAGGCGCCCAGCAAAGCCGTCATTCGATCAACGCTTTCTTTGGCAACATCGTTTGCACTCTTCAGATCATTGCGCAGGTTGACCAGCGTCTTGCCAATCTGCCCTAACTCATCGCCTCGACTGGCTGCAGAAATTTCACCCTCCATATTTCCAGCAGCCAACACATCCATGTTTTCGCAGATTTTGGTAATCGGCCGGGTGATCGTTCGGGTTGTCGCCCAGACTATGAGGAGAAGCCCCAAACCCGCCAATGCGACACCAATCAGGATATTGCGCGTCAGATCAAGCGAAGCTGCCAGAGGCGCCTGAATGTTCTCACGCACCTCCAGCACGCCGCGAACGTCACCCAGCTTCCAGCCGGTTTTTGGTGAGTCGGGGTGTGAGTTGTGGCATGAAACACAGGCATCAACCACCATCAGATCCGCGACTGCTACACGCAAAAACGTCACCCCATCCACAACCTCTTGACGTTTAAAAGTCCCCTCCGGGTTTTCATTAAGATAGGTCCAAGCCTCTTGCATAAAACCATCCATTTGACGGTCTCGCCGGCCCGGAAACGGTAAGGCACTGTATAGTGAAAGGCTGATATCCTGATCTGCAATCAAATCACTGATATCGTGAACAAATGTGGCAGGCAATGGAACTACACCTGGGTTATCTTCGTGGTCCACCCCAACCGACAGCCCCTCCGAAGCCTCGACATCCACCACCACATTCCTGGTATAGTACCCGCGGATTTGCTTGATTTGGTTCGCCGCATTGGTGGCAGATTTCGTAACAAAATCTACAGTGCTGTTTTCAAGAATGCGTGGAACGGTAACCCAAGCGATACCCATACACAGTAAGAGAAATAGTGGGATTGGCATGGATAGTCTAAAAGCAATTGACTGAACCATTTTCTTCATACTGCCACTCCATATTTCCTACAGGATAGCGCATCCGCTCTGGCCCCAAACAGGCAGGCCTTTTGGTGGAATTGGCAGACTGGCCAGTAGGTTTGCAGAGAAAATTACCACATTTCCACCATCTGCGGCAAATTTTTGAGACTCTCGTCAAGAGGGTATGAGATGAGTAGACTATGCACTGCGCTTCAACCAACTGGCGATCCCTGAAGGACAGCTCTAGTATATATGTTTCAAGCCTTTAGGCTGTAAAACACCCCTATCTACCCTCATTGATCACTTCTCTATTGGAATCAACGCCTCATTCGCAGCACTTGGTAGAACGAAATGCCGAGGGCCAAGACCGTCAGGGAAATCCAAACCTGCCCCGACTGTTCTAGATATACCGTTCCCGTTTCACGGTCATAGCATCGACCCAACTCGTTAAAGCACGTTCGCCACTTGAAGTATTGAACGTAGAAGAAAAATCCGAATATGGCCGCCAAACCGAGGGACACCAAAGAAATCAATTTTCTGACCACCAGCTCTCCTTAAACGGACTAACCCAACGTCACTTGGTCGACTGGCCAATTCAGCAAACTTTGATTAATTTCACCTCTGTAGGCCTAATTAAATAAGTACCCTCATAGAAGTCTGCGCTCAACACTGGTTCTGTTGAGCGCGTATACAAGGCAGATTTGAGAGATGAGAGCGGATGCGCGAGTTGTCCTCAATATCCGCTCTCACACAACTACCCAAAACGAAACACTCTGTTAGAGCGCTCCTTTTGTTGGACTAAAGGACATCGTTAACCTCATTGATACCGCTTACGATGGTGTGAATGTCAGGGACGTTCTAGCAGGCGCTGAAAGCAAGGGATTTCAAGCCCCGCTTTACTTATTGCTGGCTTGCCCCCCAAGAAACGAATTCACAGCCAGTTTTCTACTTTTTGCTGGACGAAATCGCTAAGCGAGAGGCATCCTTCTTACCGGAAGTGTCTTGAGCTGCCCGGAAGGATAAATTGTGATGAAACCCGCCATTTCTCTCGCAACTATCGGGCTCCTGATCGGAGCCCCCCTTTGGGCTGGGACAGTTGAAGTTGGACGAGATGGTCTTTGCCAAACCCGCTTTTCTGGCCAGATCATCAAAGGTGACGCTGATACCCTCCGCAAGGTATTTGACGAGAATGGCGCCTTAGAAGGCGGTATCCACGGCCAAAAGCTTTGCCTCGACAGCCCAGGAGGGTCGATAACTGAGGGGCTTCACATCGGACAGTTACTTTATGATCGCGGCATCCCTACGCGATTGGAACCAGAAGCGGAGTGCCTGTCTTCCTGCGCTATTGCGTTTATGATGGGCAACACATACGGAGACCACGCCCCAGGTGACGGTCATAACGCGGACCGACGAATGCACACTTCTTCAGTTCTGGGTTTCCATCGCCCCGAATTGGTATCTTCTGTGGCAGACAGAAATGATTCAGCTCTCTTAGGAGAAGCCTTTGACTTAGCTATTGAAGCGTCGCTGCAATTTATCGTTTTGGCAAATTTTGGATCTTACCGGGAAACGATGATCCCATCGGATCTGATCCAGTCAATGTATGCCCACCGTGGCAATGATTTTTTCTACATTGATACCATTGGAAAGGCTGGCCGCTGGAACATTGGAATCGATGGGGTGCGCTGGCCGGACGCAATTGACAAACGCGCGGCAATCCATGCCTGCGACAATCTAGGTGAGTGGCAATCACGGTACTCAGAAGTGCTGATGGACGACCTGGATGCAGATCGCCATGTCGATATTCTAACCCGAAGCGATAACGAATTCGTCTTTGCTGTGCTTGGTAACTTTTTGACCGAAAGCAGCGGCAACGAATGCCTTGTGCGAGTTACAGGTGAAGAAGCGCCTGTACTGGAGGTATGTGGCTCTTTCCCAAGTGATGAACGTTTTGTCGGCAACGGTGACTGCCGCAGTATTGCAGCGGCTGACCCAAATATTGAACGCTGGGCATCGCCCTTGCAAAGCATCGGCCCCCGTTTTGAAATGAATGTAATCTTTGAGCCATCAACGCCGCTGAGTTCGGTGCAAGTTGCCGCACGAGAGGTGCAAAGGAAAGGTCGTGCGCTTGCAAAGGTAGCCTCATCGCCGGTCGAATCTTTGCGCCGACGTTGCAGCAATCTCGGGATGTCAGCGCGTGTCAGAGGAGTTAGCTCGTTTACAAACCTTCGCTCTCAACCAGGTTTGGAAGCAACTGCCATAGGCCAAATAGAACTTGGAGGAATTGTAAAACCGATAACTGGTCAGGTTCACTTGTGGGACACCCAAGCGGGAGAGCGATGTGAAACCCTGTGTGAATATAGCGCTTTCGGCCTAACTTCACTCATTTCTGAGCAATATGATCTTGACGAAATATCTCAATGCTATGATGCGAACCGCTACTGGTATGAAGTGGAAACCGAAAATGGACAGGTCGGTTTCGTAAGTGGTAAATTCCTACAATATTGACGGACCACGCTTACATTTCAATCAGGTCCAGACTTACCAAGGGTTAGTTTTACCAAGCAATACGTGAAGACACCAAAATTCAACAAGGCCACCCATAGGAACGTATATCTTTCAAAAAAGTACCAAATACCCAAACAAACAAAACCAATTATCAATAGATATCCATAGTATCGAAGTGCTTGTTTCATAGCTCGGCCCCTCCTTTGATGGACTTCCCAATAGCTTTAGTGACCCGTTTGTTTGCACCCCAGAAGGGTGCGTTCCAAATGCCGAATAAAGCTTTGGAAATCATATCCCATTATTCTCAATACTCAAGAAATCGGGCACTTACGAAACCAGTGTGTCCACGTTGTGTCTGAAGTTTGTACCAAAAGTAGTTATCATCAAAGCATTGGTTCAACGCGAGAAAATCAACCGCCGTTAATTCCTTATTTTGTGCGCTGATACATAGATCAGTACAGCGTCCGCCTTGGGCTGAATGGTTCGAAGACCGGTAAATTTTATCGTCGGCAGGACGTAGTTTGGCACCCAATGGAACTTGGGTTACAACTGCGTCGCTGAAACTGGCCCCTCTACGCATGTTGACGAAATTCTGCACATTTGCGACCTGAACAAGTCCATTTGGAGCAGTACATTCAGCCCTCAGTCGCGCTACGTCACTGGGTAAAATTTGATTGGCCAAATAGTCCCTCGCCCGGCTTTCAATCTTGCGCGCCTCGGCGTTTGCCAACTCTAAGGGGGTGGCAGGCGGCAACAATGCCCGTTTATCATAGTTATGCACATACGTTAGCTGGTCCGAAGACCGGTAGGTCAGTTCATCAAAACCATTGCCACAAGCCTTACCTGCAATCAGCAGGTTCTCGCGTCCAAGGCTACCACATGCAAATAACGTCGCATCGCCTCCTGAATAGGTTTGTAATTGGATCAGGCACTCATGCGACGCATCACTTTGAAAGGCGCCGTAAACCCGAAATACAGCGCCTTCATTTGGGTTCGCAACAATTTCGACATTGGGTTCGTAATATTGCCCCGCATCAGTTTCATAACGCTTTTGCCAAACACCCAGATTGCTGCATGCGTTGTGGGCCGCGCGTGAATCCATCAACTGTGGTGAGTTAAAGCCGTCTAGATCAATGTCCCATCGACTGGTCTGACCAGTGGTTTCCACGAAATAGAAGTCCTGCCCCTTATGGGCGAACATGTTTTCGATCAAATCAGGTAGCACCATTGTCTGAGACCTAGATCCCAGATTAGCCATTCGGATGAATTCCAACGTGGCCTGCAAGGCAATATCAAAGGACTTTTCAACGGCTGCTGCGTCGTACAAGTTTTCGGCCTTTAGCTTCAATTCTGGTCGGTGAAACCCAAGACGAGAAGTAACGTGCATCCGGCGATTGGAGTTGTGTCCGTCGCCAATCCCCTCGTAAAAGAAAACGGTACCCATCATAAAGACGATCGAACAGGCTGACATGCAGGATTGATTGGCCTCGATCCGGGTACCAATCCCCTTGTCATACAGCAATGCTCCGATTCTCAGCGCTTCATCCAGACTTCCGCCTGGGCCCGACACACAAAGAATATGATCACTTGTGCTTTCCACGGCTTCGCCAAAAACATCGATCTGGGACGCAAGTTTCTGCACGTCCCCAGTTGTTATTGGTCCCGTCATGCGCAACTGGCAGATCCCTGGTTCACCAGGGCTGAAATCAGCTGCAAAAGCTGACGTCGAAATAAGGGAAAGAACAGTGAAAGCCAATGAGACTAATAAACGCAACTGAATCACCGTGTTGTTGGAATGGTCGCATATGTTGAATAAATGATGACGGAAAGATCAAGAGAAAACGAGGAAAGCGATTCTGATATTTCCTCGACAAATCCAATAGCTTTTACGCGACATTCCCCATGTAGAATACCTTCTCCTGCATCATGTCATCCAACCAGGCAGCTGGTATTCTTCAAATTCATCCGCCCAAAACTTAGACCTCAGACCGGACACTTCGGACGGTTTGCTTTCAGTTCCTTGCGAGTTTTGTCTCGTGCCGCATCTACCATTGCATTCATTTTATGGAACCCTCCGAACGGTCCCTTCCTGCTATCGTCGTCCAGATAAATTTCTTGTTTTTTGCAGTAACCGATCTCAGATACGGCATTGCGTTTCCAGGCTTCCAAATGGTGACCGTTCTGAAACGCCCCTCCACACACAGCCTTCCCATACTCTGACACCGGGTTGTAAGAACTGTCTTTCTTTACAGCTTTCTTGACGGTGTTCTTAGCAGATTTATAGCTTAGCAAGAGGATTGACAGACTCTTCAATGCGCCTTGAAGCCCGGTTTTGTATTCCCAGACGTTTCGCCTGGCAATTGCAACACGCTGATCATCTATTTTGTGGGCACGCATGACGTCTGCAAGCGCCTTCGATGGCGTGCCATCAAGATTGTTCATCAAATTCTTCCGCGCCTGCGCAGCCTCGTCAATCCGAGCATTGAATTCGCTCTCCGCCGCGTTTTACGTATCGACGCCTGCGTTGAACTTGTGGGTGGCAGATTTAATCTCACCCAACTTGATATCCTTAGCAAGTCCGGCAGATTTTTCCTTCATACTCTTTATTTTATCCGCGAGCTTCGAAAGCTCGGGCTGGTATTCGGCTTTCACACTGTGTGTTGCGACTTTATTAAGCGCCAAAGTGAAAATATTGATGAGGTTCTTTGAAACAAGAACTTTTGCGATTTTGGTAATTTCTTCGATTGATTTGATGGTTTCGTCTCGTTCTTTTTTCAACGCCTTGAGTTGGCTCTTAGCTTTTTCAGTGAGCGTATCAATATCATGCTTTTTCAATTCATTCTTAGCGATCTCTAAGTCCTCAAGCCGGCCTAGCATCATGCTGTGAGCAGACGAAACTTTCTTGACCATCACCTTCGCGTTAGCAACCGCAACGTTGAAGTCCTTCAGCAAATTGTTCTGATTGTCGTTGGCTAATCTCGGCGCTCTTTCAACTGCTTTACATTTGCCACCGACGCGTGCGGACTCAGCCATGACGTCCTTGATATTGGCTTCGCAAACAAAACGGGTGTCGTCGAGTGTGCCGATGAATTGGGCAGTCATTAGCCACATTGCAGACCTTCGGCACCAGAGGCCCCTATGTCTCGGCTCTGTTAAAAAACAAAGAGCGCTGCTTTTTTTTCATGTAAGTCCAAGCTATAAAACGACTTGTCTTTTGCCCCTGAGCCATTTCGACGATCTTAAAATCAACGACACCGGCCTTTTTCAAAATTCGTTGGAGTGGCTGGAGGTTATCTTTTTTTGACACAAGCGAGGTAAACCACAGGCACTGGTCGGCAAACTCGATACTCTGTTCGATCATGCGGGCGATAAATTTCACTTCGCCACCCGGACACCAAAGTTCAGCGTTTTGGCCACCAAAGTTGAGCTTTTTCGACCGCCCTTTGCCAAGGTTCGCCCACTTACGTTGGGTGCCTCTATGCGCTTGCTCCATCGACGAATGAAAAGGCGGGTTGCACAGGGTTACGTGAAAAGCATCGTTGGGTGTGATCACGCCACGAAAAATACTCTCAGGTTCATTTTGTCGCCTAAGAGTGATTTTCAACCCGTTCAATTTGCAAATTTGCTTTGCAGATTTGAGAGCACCCGCATCGATATCGGAGCCGGTGAAGTGCCAGCCGTATTCGCTTTGCCCCAATAGGGGATAAACTAGGCTCGCACCGGTGCCGATGTCCAACGCTTTGATGTGGCGCCCGCGCGGGATTTCTTGAGTATTTCTGTCGGCAAGCAAATCCGCGAGATAGTGGATGTAATCGACACGGCCGGGAATTGGTGGGCATAGATAGCCGCTAGGGATATCCCAAAAATCAATATCGTAATGCGTCTTTAGCAATGCCCGATTGAGCATGCGGACAGCCCCCACATCTTGAAAATCAACCGTCGTCTGACCCGCGGGGTTGCTGATCGTGAAGGGCTCAAGTTCAGGTGTCTGCGTCACTAAACGCGCAAAGTCGTAACTTTCTGAATGTTGATTGCGGGGATGCAGTTTCGCTTTGGTGGGCATGGGGGACGCCTTCATAAAAGTTTGTGGGCGTCATTCGCCAAAGGGTGCGTTGGTTTTAGGCCCTCAGCCACCAATAGTAAAACCAAGAGCAGCGAAGATCCCCTGCTCTCGCATTGGACAGCTCCTTCTTTTCCTGTACAGCATCCGTCTTTTTGGCGTCTACTGGCAGCTCCCTGTCTCAAAACCCTTCATACTCGCTGCCCTGAAAAAGTGGAAAGCTGATTGGGTGGGACTTTGCGTAGATCGAAATTTTAGTCGTCGGTAAAACTGATGCGAAAACAGGTCCCGTTGTTCCGAGGGTCTAAGGAAAGGTTTCCGCCAAGTGCCTCAACAGTTGATTTTACGATGTTTAGCCCCATTCCAGTCCCCCCTTGTTCTCGCCGTGTCGTGAAGAAGGGAGTCATGATTTTTTCCCGATTTCCCTTACTGATACCTGCCCCATCATCGCTGACTGTCAACCAAACTCCCCTGGTATTCATGCCAGCTTCCAGATCGACTGCACTTGCCTCATGCTGAGCGGCATTTTCCAACAGATGTGTCAGGATGATCCTCAATGTGTTTTGGTGTACGGGCAGAGTTAGGTTCTCATTTTTCACCCCGATTTCGAGGTTGGGGAAACTGGAACGGAATTCCTTATCTAACCCACCTAGATTACAGGTCCCAATGTTTGCATTTTGGTCGGCCAAGCTGAATTCGCGCATGCTGGCCAATAGCTCTTCCATGCGGGCCGTATCTTTCTCGATATTATCAAGGAACCTTTGCCGCTGCTCTTGCGACATCTCACTTTCGCGCAACAGTTCAGCGGCACCTTTCACCCCGGTCAATGGGGATTTCAATTCATGGGTCACATGAGCCGTATAAGATTTCAGTGCGTCTTGTTGATCCTGAAGCCGTGCAGTCAGAGACTGAAAACTGTTGCTGAGGTTTTCAATTTCTCGGGTTCCATAGTGGTTGATAGGTTCCCATCTTCTGCCTCCGTTCCCAATTGACCGTGTGCGCTGCATCAAGGTGTGTATCGGACGAGTAATGAAACGCCAGAACACCAGACCAATCAAAGCCGTTGAAATGAAGATGAAAGCGCCCGCTTTGGCCAGGGTGAAACGTTCGCCATAAAGGAAGCGAAAGATGTGACTTGGAGTACGGCTTAAGTAGACGACCCCAATAATCTTACCTTTGACGGCTACGGGCATCGCCACAAAGACCCTGACTCTGGTTCCACGGCTGAATGCGTATAGGAAAGGCTCCCGGCCTTCCCGAATGCGCACACGGGCCACCGAAACGGCTTCCCCCTTGAGCCCCCGAGCCACCTCATCCACTGCGGCCAATGAAAGTCCCACCTCGGCACTACCGCCGATCACGTTCCCCTTGGCATCCAGCAATCTGTATCCGGCCAGCGTCTGCGCTTGGGAAGCCTCCGATATCAGTGTGAGTTGCGCGCCAATTTCAACGTAAGCGGGGCTCGGCAAGTCGACACTTGGCACAGCGTCCGGACGAGGTGGAAGAACACGATCGCTGTTGATAGATATCGACGGAAAAACGGGCGCAACATCCTGTTGGATTTCTTGGACCGAATTTTCTTCGCCAGTCTGCATCTCATAAAACTGGGCGTAAGTGGCAGACAAGACCGAAGCCTGCGCAAGCAAACTTTCTTCAGTTTGCTGGACTAACTGGCTGGCATAGAATTTGAAAAGAAACAGCCCGGCAAAGGGCAAACACAACACCAGCCCAAGTACGAGCAACAGAACTGCCCAAAGGCGAGGACGCCATCCTGAAGTTATCCCGTCTGGCATGTTCCCATCCTCAGTCCTACGCCATGTACGGTGATGATGCTGTTCGGACACCCTGCCTTCGTCAGTTTGTTTCGGATGTTTCGGATATGACTGTCGATTGTCCGATCTGACACATGGATGTTGTTGCCATACATCGAAACCGTAAGCTGCTGACGGGTCATGACGTTAACGGGCTTTGCCATCAGGACCTTGAGCAGGGCAAATTCTGAGGCAGTCAACGCAACCTCTTGTGCGGCCACGAGGCACAAATGCCGGTGGGCATCGATCTCTAAATCACCGTGGGCAAACGTCTGCTCGATTTCCTTTAGGGGTGGCGCTACCCTTTTCAGAATTGCCTTGATCCGTGCAACCAGTTCTCTTGGCGAAAACGGCTTGGTAACATAGTCGTCGCCACCAATTTCCAAGCCAATAATCCGGTCGATCTCATCATCCCTAGCGGTCAAAAACAGAATGGGTACATCAGAGTTTTTCCTGACCGCGCGGCAAACCTCTAACCCATCAATCTCGGGCAGGCCAATATCCAACACGATCAGGTCCGGATTGCTGCCTCTGGCGGCATCCAGCGCAGCCAAACCATCTTCTGCGTACATCGTCGTAAAGCCGGAACTCTCGACCGCGTAACCGATCACTTCTCGAATGTTTGGGTCGTCGTCGACAATAAGAATTCGGCCGGACATAATTGTCTCACCTATGCAATTTTTCGCCAAGATACGCTTGCAGACGCCATTTGCGAAAGCCCCATTCGCGCCAGTCGCTGATTGGTTCAAAAATAGGCCTACCGTAGTGGTATCCCATGCACATGCGAGTTCCTGTCTTCTGGTCTTGTGCCAAGATCAAAGGCAATGCTTGCTCGCCAAGTTCACATATGTATCTTTCATCAAACCGGTTTGCAGTACTTGCGTTTTGTATGTTGTAGCTCGTGATCACAAAGGCAAAATTTACGAAACAACACAGATAAAGTGTCGCTGCCAATACCGCCAGATTGGAGCGAACCAACCACGCAATTTTCTTTGACTGGCGGATCTGGATTATGGTCAGGATCAGCCCCGCAAACACCAACAGCATCCAGATGAAAGCCGCAACCCGAAGGTAGGTCAGTGTATAGGCCTCAACATATAGGCTTAGACGGTATGCCGCTGTGATGACCAGAAACAGATTTTGGCCAAGCCATAGGTACAAAAGTTTTTGCTGAAACCTGTTCGCCTTGATCATCTTGTGGGTGGCGATAGCAAACACCCCGGCAAACAACGCAGTGGCCACCAACGGATAGGCCCCGCGATGAGCATATCGGGCATAGGTCATCCCCTCGGGCATGGACATCCCCCCCGTCAAAACGCCGATGTCCATAACTGTTTGAAACAGAAAAAGAACATTGAAGAGGACCAGTGAGTTTCGAACCGACTCTGCATTCACTATTGAACCCCACCACGCTAATTTAGCAGAGGTAAAGGCTGGTGCCTTCGCTACCGGGCCTAGCCATTTCTCACGCAGGTTCAGATAGGGCCAGATCAGTGATGCCGTGATAATCCAGAACAAGCCACGCATGATCTGCTTGGGAGACAAGAACTCCAGCGTTGCAAACTGTTCAAGTAAACGCTCCAGTATTGGGTTGGCGGAGGTGAGGAGAAACAAGAATACCAGCCCGATGGACAGCGGCAGGATGAAAGCCTTGGCTTGTTGCTTAAGATCTATTTTTGTCTGGGAGCCTTTTATCTCGTCGACAATCATTACAGGCAGCACAAACGGCCCGACGATTGAGATCCGCAGGAATGCCCAAATGGCCTGCCACCACTCCACTACCCGTCCAAAAGCCGCCCAAACAATCAATGCGACGATCCCAAGGACGGTGAACAGAAAGGACATGGGCTGAAGCTGTTCCACCACTGGGAGGTTGCAAATCAGTTCAAATACTAGTGCTGCCATGGTCTCACGACGGCTGACACCCCCCGGTTTCAACGCAAGAATGGCGGAGGACAGAGCAAGTGCAAATAGAACAACGGAAATCCCAAGATTTTTCTGCCAGAACAACCAGTCCGCAAGCAGAGTCAGAAGGGCCAGTGCCGGAAAGGCCAAGGGATGCCGTTTGATGAAGGTCGTGGATCGCGGAACGCGATCTCGACCAACGTCATCGTCTGTCTGGGGGCTGTCACATGTTAGCCACCATCCATCCTGTCGTATGCAATCAGGTACACCGTCAATTACAAGTTGCCTGCTCATCAATGCTCTCCAAGAAATCAATTTGTTTTCGAGGAAACCAATGACTGAGCAGTTTGCATTTCACGGTCACGACTTGTGCAGAAAAAAGACTGGTTTCGTGCATAAATTGTGCAGGCCCTTCTTGCGGCACCACATTCATCGAAGATCCGGTGAATTGTTCCTTTTCAGCCTGATTGATCTGCCGCAGCCACCAACAATCATTTGGAAGAACAGGCCACGACTTTCAGCTCCAATGCGCTGATCGCTGTCATTGATGCAGCGTAGCGAATGACGGCTGTCCACTCATATTTCCACCGCGACAACACCTTCTAAGGCCCGGATTGCGATGTGCACCGGGCCATCAGACACAACGTTCTCGGGTTGCGACTGGTAAGCCGACTCCATCCAAGACAACGGTGATCATTCCTGCCCCGGCATCATCGGTATAGTGCCGTTGATCAAAACCGATCTTTTGCAGTTGTTGAACCTTAACGGATCCACCTCCACTGACTTTGGAAAGTGGTCGTTGTCACTGCGGACCTGCAGAACCACAGAAAACAGACCTCCCCCTGAACTATCATTGATCTTGAACGGTTTCTAATCTCCAATGAAGCATTCAGCAGGGAGGCATAGTGTGAAAAAGCCATGGGAGAGCTCATACACAGGCTCGGATTACAAAATATTCACGACAGAAAATGACATTTACACCTCAGCACTTTCTCTCTGGGCGGATATGTCCCCGCAACGAAACCTGTCCCTAAATGACCAGTGGCTGGCATACGAAAACGTTGTGGGAGAAATGCGGATGATGGCAGCGTTTGGCTGCCAGGGGCAGGTGGATACAGTGCTGGAAAACCCAACTTTTACCCCCTCCCGTACCGCAGTTTCAATTGTCGTTGCTCAGGCCGGACCACTAAGTGAGCAACGAGCCACCCAGACCTTATTGCTGGTCGAAGTGATGTCCGACTTTTTGGACAAGATCGGGGTACAATATGAAACCCTGGGCTTCACCACAGTCGACTGGAATGGCGGAAAATCGCGACAGAAATGGCTGAATTCAGGGCGCCCAAAGAACCCTGGACGTCTGAACGACGTTACGCATATTGTGTACCGAGACGCTTCTTCGGCCACCTCTGGTGCTCTACATGAAACCCGAAGTCTGCTCAGAGGCGAGCTATTCAAAGAAAGCATCGACGGAGAGGCTCTGTTTTGGGCGGCCGAACGGCTGAAGGCATTGAACACAGACACAAACCTGGTTTTGATGATTTCTGATCGGGCACCAACCGATGCTGGAACCCTTCAAGAGAACGGGCCTGACTTTCTCTTGTCTCATCTCAAATCAGTTATTGAAGATTTACAGGCAACGCCGGGCTTCTCAGTCGTTGGTATCGGAATTGAGCATGACGTGAGCACTCTCTACGAAACCAACTTAAAGGTCGGTAGATTAGATCAGCTACCAACAGATTTACTCCGTTTTTTGAGCAATCTATTTGCTTAGGTCCTCCAAGAAATGGTTGGAATGAGAATGTCGAACTGCGGCAACTGTTCTAATGACAAGCGGCGAATTGATCTACACGCGGGCAAGGTCAGTGACCCTACGAGGATCGTCGGCGTTACCTGTGTTAACTGTTGTAGCAGGTTCCAACAGCAGCACTTCACATGTCCCATCCAGAGCGACCGGACAATGCTCCACCCCATGCGGAACGATAATGAACTCACCCTCGTTGATGATCTCGTCACGATCACGAAATTTCATCATCAATTTGCCCCTGTGCACCATGAACAGCTCATCTTCCACTTCGTGGTGGTGCCAGAGAAACTCGCCTTCAAATTTCGCAAGTTTAATCATCATGTTGTTTACCTGACCAGCTATTCTCGGGCTCCAGGTTTCCGTGAAAGTGGCGAAACACGCATCTAGGTTTGTGGGTGTGTGCGAGGAAAGATGCTTGTTTACACCAGCGACGTCGCGTTGGATTGAACGCAGTTGAGTTTCAAGTTCCGGACTATCTGCGGGGTAATCCCCATCCAGCGCTGCGGTTCCAATGGTGAAGCCCGCCGCGCCGGACCGACGAACAATCTCAATACGTTCACGGCTGCCGATTGAACCCGCCATGATCACAGGCTTATCCACGGCTGCGCAAACAGCAGCCATGAGGCCCGTAACGTTTTCTGTTGAACGATAGGCCAGCAAATCAAGACCGTGAACGCCGTCGCGTGCCGCGAGTGCTTGAGCACTCTCTACGATTTCATCAATAGACCCAGCTAGAACACTTGGATGCCCCTCAATCCGTCCCGGAAAAGGGTAGTACCGAATACCCGTACCTTTGAGGATTGGCAGAACTTCGTCAACGTTTGTACCCCCCAGAAGGATGTCGACACCAATGTCGATCGCTGCTTTTGCTGACGCAACCTCGCTTTCCTTGTCGAGTGAAACAACTTCGAGATAGCTTGTAGCACCGCCAGATTTGATCGCTGCATTTAGATCTGTCAGCCGTTCAAATGGCAGGCCTACATCCTTGAACCCTATGTGGTGCACACCTGCTGCAAGAGCCGTGGCCAGATGTTGCTCTGCGTCTTCGACAGTTTTGTCATTGCGGGTGAGCATAAAAATAAAACGAAGTCCCATCAGAGTTTTCCTTCTTGTTTGGCTGCGACCAGACGGTCGGCGTAGTTCAGAGCGGTGATCAGACTGGACGCGTCGGCCCTGCCCGTCCCGGCGATATCAAAAGCGGTTCCATGATCGGGGCTCGTACGGACAAAAGGCAGTCCCAACGTGATGTTGACCCCTTTTTCCAGCCCCATGTATTTTACGGGGATCAATCCCTGATCATGATATTGCGCGACCACAATGTCGAAGTATCCCCGCCGGGCTTGCATGAACACCGTGTCACCGGGCCAAGGTCCCGACGCATTGATACCTTCGGCCTGTGCCGCCTTGATGGCTGGTGAGATAATTTCGATCTCTTCGCGCCCAAATAACCCGCCTTCCCCCGCATGAGGGTTAAGCCCCGCGACTGCAACCCGAGGGTTCTCAAACCCAAGTGCGATGGCGCCTTGATGCGCCAGACGAATTGCATCCATTTGCGCGTCATAATCCGCCCCCTTGATTGCATCGCTGAGCGAACAATGGATCGTCACAAGAACCGTTCGGATTTCCTCATTACCCAAAAGCATCGCAACTTTATCCGCGCCGCCCAAATCAGCCAGCATTTCCGTATGACCCGGGTACTTTATGCCCGCAACACTGAGTGCTTCTTTATGGATCGGTGCGGTCACGATGCCCGAAACATCCCCAGCCAAGGCACAATCTATACTCGTCTTGATGGCACGAAAAGCGGCCTGACCACCGGCGGCACTCACCTTTCCCATAGGTGGCGGGGTATCCAGGTCGCTGGTGCCGAGCACTTCAATTGTACCCGGAGCAAAGCGGGCATCATCAATGCTTTTCAGGCAGTGGATTTCTATATCCGCGTTCACCATCCTTGCGGCCCGTTCCATTACGCGTGGACAGCCGAAAACGATGCTGCGATCTGAAGCCCCACTCTCGATCAGCGCCTTAACCGTGATTTCAGGCCCAATCCCGGATGGATCACCCATCGTAATTGCCATTGGCAGTTTGTTTTGTGTCATCTGGATTTCTCAGTTGGATGAAGAGCGGGAACAAAGGTGATCTACTGCGCGGCGCAAGGTGTTTTCATCGCCAAAGCCACCAGCCTTCATTGCAAGGGTTATTGGTGCGCCGTTTGAGAGACGCGCTGTGGCTAATGGAAAACCGGGCTCAATTTCGCCAGCCAGAACAAATTCATACACGTCGAGCCGATCAAGAAACGCTTCCATTGTATCGCCACCAGTCGCAATCACTGTATCGCATTGGGAGCATTGCTGAATTGCCTTGCTAATAAGGTCTGAAACCACCCTTCGCGGATCAACCGCACGTTCGTTGGGAACGCTCAGACAAACCGCGCGCGGATCGTCTCTAAGTCTCCTCGCCTGCAATGTGCTCATGGGGTTTGCACTGCCTACGACCACCAAGACAGACTTAGAAACTGGAGCCTGACGTTCTGCTCCCAATTTGTGTGGCAGTTGGCTGGCAAGAGCTTTTGCCATTCCTGGTGAACCCACCCAAAGAGTCGTTTCGATCTCTCCAAGAGCAGTAACCTGGTCGTTCAGGTCCTGCTGTGTTTCAGCGTCCAGTATGATCACATTGAGGATGTCAGATGGAATGCAGTCGGAGATGTTTGATGACTGTATTGGGTGTACCGGGTCTTGCGCATAATTGGACTGGCAGACAGGGAGGCCATGAACGAATTGCACTCCATTTCGCGTAATCCGCCCAGCATCAGGAAAGGCCGGCGCGACAACCAAACGATTTCGACCACTGGCAAGAAAGGCGGCCCCTATCTCAGCCCGAATATGTCCACGCAAGGTGCTATCGATGGTTTTGTACAGGACGCGAGCACCGGCGATGGATCGGGTTGCCAGCGTTGTTGCCTTGATGGCAGCGGCTTCGTCCAGTGAACGCGTTGCGCAATCTATAGAAACAACTTCAGCAGAACCGGTCTCCTGCCGGATGCCTTTTCGAATGATCCTGATTTCCAACCCTTTTTCCCCAAAGGGCGCACCGCCATCGGCGGCGCTGGTCAAGTCGTCTGCGAGGATCCCAACAGATGGGATGAGAGGTGAACTATTCGTCATATGGTGAACATAACGATCCGCTTGCCTTTATAAATCGATATGTTTTCACCTATAGTGGTGATATATGGTCACCAATGAAACGATCCGACATCCCTTCCCTTGATGACTTACGTGCTTTTGAAACGGTTGCCCGCCTTGGATCAATGCGTGCCGCAGCTGACGAACTGGCGTTGACGCATGGCGCGATCAGTCGACGCGTAGCGAAGCTGTCACGTGATCTGGGCATTACTCTTGTCACACCCGAGGGGCGCGGCATCGCACTGACACCAGACGGCGACTTGCTCGCGCAGGCCACTCAACAAGGTCTGTCAGTAATTGGTGAAGCGTTATCCTCCATCCGCGACAAAGAAGGGGATGCACCCATCGTACTGTCCTGCGAAAGGTCAGTTGCGATGCGCTGGCTGATCCCGCGACTTAGTCAGTTTCAGGATGCCCACCCTCACATTCCAGTGCACCTCTCAGTGGGGGGCGGGTCATTGAATTTTGCAAAAGATGGGGTGACGCTCGCTATCAGACGGCTCGATTTCGCAATTGACCCGGCTTGGCATGTGCAGACGCTGCTTCACGAAGAAATTGGCGCGGTAATGGCGCCAGAGATGTCGGCTACTTTTCGCAGCGGTGACTACATTGGACTTGGCAGCAAGACACGTCCAGACGCATGGACGACCTGGATGAATATGCACCCAGACTCACCAAGACCCAAGGACATCAGGTTATTTGACCACCACTTTTTGCTGGCAGAGGCTGCGGCGAGTGGATTGGGCGTCGCCATTTGTCCCCGTATCGTTGTCAGTGATGACATCAACAAGGACCGTCTGGTGGCCCCATATGGATTTGTCGCCGACAGTTCGACATATGGCCTGATCTTCCCAGCGAAGCCGGGCTTAAGTGATTCTGAAAAAAAGCTATTGGGATGGATCGAGAGCGTTTTCCTGACTATTTCTAACGTAGAAGTTGACGTTCTCGAGTAAGCTGCAAACTGCAAAAAGCCAGCTATGCAGTCCTTCAAACAGGCAGCAACAAGTATCCGCGACCCACCCATTGTGCCAAATACAGCGCTACGCGCCAGAATCTGCAAATGCCGTTAGCCGAATTTAAGGGAAATACCTACCTCGTTTACCGCAGTTTGGGCCTACTTTGCAGTCGTTCGCCGCTACTTCACAATTGCCTGCTTGAAAAAACAACCCATTTCCAGCAAGCATTTCGCAGACCAAAGTCACTTTCAAAAGCTTCCCCAAGGCGGGTTTTCTTTTTTTTGCTCAGGTAATTTATTTCAAAGGCCCATAATGCGCGCAGTTGGTTTTTTTCTATCGTCGTTTTTCTTATTCATTGGTGGAGCAGTTCAAGCACAAAGCGTCATCCCCCTTTCGGAAAAGGGTGGGTTGCACGCAGCCTATGTTGTTCCGACAGATGACTTCAACCGCGTAGACGTTCAGTTGATTGTTCTGTCAGGGTCATATGATGATCCAGAGCCATCGGGAACGGCTCACCTGACAGAGCATCTGGCGGCTTTTTCGTCGGATACGGCCGTACTTAGGCAACCTAGAGAACGCGATCTCAATGCATCAACCCACAATGTGTCCACGGTTTACACGAATTCTGGCGCGCCTTCCGACATTGAAATGCTATTGCGTTTGTCTCGAGCCGTCCTTGACACACCGAATTTGCCAACAGGCTTTGCTGAAAGTGAAATTGACATCGTTCAGCGCGAAACATTGCTTCGGGAAAGGCAATCTCCGCGTCGTTGGCTGAAACGAATTGCGCTTCAAAACCTGTATGGCACTCTGCGCGGTCGTGCGAATAATACAATTGATGACTTGCCCAAATTGAGCCTTGAAAAGGCCTATCAGTTTCACAAGCAACACTATGCTCCCTCCAATGTTACTGTAATCGTCTCGGGCAAAATTGAACCCGATAGAGCCGCAGAACTTGTTTCGCGTATATTCGGCGATACAAAGCCCTCTGCGGTTCCTGAAAAACCTTGGCTAGACTACAAGCCAGATCCTGCGCTTAGATCTGTTGAGTACGTAGAATCGACTAGGTTGAAGCATAACACTGTGCAGTATGCAAAGTTCGTGGACTTCGAAGATCGGTCAACCAGCATAGACATGCAGGGCGCGTTTTTCATCGCGATCGATATCTTGAACAGCAGACTACATAATGCCCTGTACTTTGAGGACGAGAGGATCCTTGGAGTTTATCTAGATTGGTACTTTGCTAAAAATAGCGATCTTGAACTCTTCATAGATATGCAGTTGATGCCCGACTTCAGTTTGGATGCGGCGCACAACAGTCTGAAAGAGACTATAGACAACTTGTTAAACGAACCGATCAACAGAGATGAGATCAATCAAGCGCGCCAGAAAGAAGTGGTAAACGCCCAAGCCGCCAGCCGTCGGTCAGCAACGTTTCTGTCGTTCCTACAAAATGTTGCGGCCGATGGTTTCCCGCCTATTAGCCCCTCAGTGTTCGTTGAGCTGATAAGCAATACGACAGACCAAGAGGTCATTGATTTTGCAAATACCGTTTTGAGGCCATCAGCTACATCCGTCATTTTGGCCAAAAAGGTAGAATAAAATGCGAGCACTCAGATATCTTTTTGTTTCTGCCCTTCTCCTGTCTCTTTACTTGCTACCAGCACAGCAAGCGAGCGCCGATCAAACGCGAAAGGACCAAGCGCGAGCAGAGCTTGTTGCTTCAACTGGGAAGACGGATTTTGCTTATCTTGCCCCTCTTCGAAATGGTCTTTCAGCAATAACTTTGGTTTGGTCAATAGATCGTCCGACGCAAGATCGGATCGCCAAATTGACAGCTAATCTCTCAAGTATTATTTCAGGCGGAACGTCGAGCCGCTCCCCCTATGAAATCAGTACATTCCTGAGATTAAAGGGGATCAGGCAAGACATCAGTACAAACGGGAGCAATCTGTTGCTCACCGTTTCTGCACCCGAAGAGGTTTTTCCAGAAACACTTGTACACCTCGAGAACCTTTTGCTTAAGCCGGAATTCTCGAAAGGCTGGTATGCAAGGGAACTTCAAGAAATCAATCTTGAGAACTCTAGCAAAACGAGAAGACCATCGGATGTTTTAAACGAAGTCTCTTACTTACTTGCATTTGAACCTGATGAAGCAGCTATCGTTGAAGTTATGGCCAGTTTCGTTTTGGGCGCCCCAATCAGGCAATCTTGAGATCCGGAGATCCGAAAGTAGAACGCCGTGCCAGTCGCCTGATCAATAAACTTCCCAAGGCGAAGGCAAAGTGGGAATGGCCCTTTGCAAGCTGGGCAAACGCACTAACCGGAATAGAAAAACGCCCGTTTGCCCTGCCAACCGGTACCATTCATTTTGCGGACCCCAACTCCACTGAAATGCTGATCCTGTTCGTGAAAGCAGAAGCGTTCAAAGACGATGTCGATCAAATAGGCGCAAATCTGTTAATGGATTATATTGGTGCCAACCAAGGCTCCGAGATGTTCCGGATTATCCGACAGGAAATGCGCGCGGCCTACGATCCACGCTCTGACTTCATTATCATGAATAAGAACCAGGCGATCTTATCGCTGAGTGCGACAGTTGAGGCGGAAAGATGGCCGGAAGTTCATACTAAAATGCAGGAGATTTATGAAACCTCTCGTGCTGGAGGGATTGAGCGAACAGGGTTGAAAATCCAACATGATCAATTGAATAGACTATATTTCAATCGTTTCTTTAGTGACCCGGTCTGGGGGGCGCAATTTTATCTTACTGAACATCCAACAGGGGCCGATGGCACAATAACTTTCCCGCTTTTGAAGCGCTTGAAACTGTGTCTCTGGACAAGATAGTTGCAAACTCAGAGGAGCATTTGCCGCCTTTGGACGATTTCCTTCTTATTCTCATCGGAGGGGGAATAGCTCCGGCGGAGGCTCTAAAGTCAAATGGCTATTGCTCGCTTCCAAAGAACACTCCCCTTAGTTTTTGCCTTGATACGCTGTCGAATGTCCAAAGCTAAAAATTGCAATTAGCCTCACAGTGATTGCTGCCAAAAGCAGTGGAACCGAACTTCAGTAAAAGGGTTCCAGCCGACTACTTGCTGCGTTTTTTACGAATGCTGGCAAGTGCGCATCTTATCCAACCTTCGCAATGGATCGGCACCCCTAGTTTTGAGTGGGGTTGCCACAGCCATAGTAAGCGTTGGGTTGGTATGAAACGGGTTTCACGCCACCCGTTGTTCAAGATCTGCCAGCATTTGTTTGACGTCTTCAAACTTGGCCTTGGTTCTGATGTAAGAGTTCCGCGAACCAGAATAGTGCTGATGTTTGACCACTTTATCAAGATGCCCCCATGGGAAGTACCCCAACATTGAATATCCACCCTGCCCACTTGTAGACATTATTGTGGCTCGTGAAACGGCCTCCCGAACCAGCTTTCTAGTCTCTGCAGCTTCCGCTCTATTGTCTTCCCAATCCTTGACTATTGATTGAGCGGCTTCCGCCATAGCCTGAAGGTCGTCTGTATCTGCGCTAACGGATTGCACCATTTCCTCAACCAGTCTGGGCGCGTCATCATAGGCTTGTTGGGCGGCTTCAACGCTTTGATGTAACTTCCCGCTTTTGCAGTTGGCTTCCAGTCGGGAATTCAAAGTTTCCAATTTCTTCAGGGCACTAAGAAGTTCCTTATCGTCCTGACCGGCTTCAGAGCGAGATTTTGTGATCATAGCAGAAATTTTATTGATTGTGGGAATAAGGGTATCGTTCAACCCCGTCGTTGCCGTTTCAAACCATTCGTCTGCTGAACGACCTAACCTGCTACCCGTGGTGCAATCCAAAAACATTTCCTTCGCATGCACCGCTGCGGTTTCGACGTCTTTTGCCAGTTTCATAATCTTCTTAAGCGCGTCTTCCAGCTTGTCGACCACCTTGAAACTTCGCTTACCGGGTGAGGCTTCAGTCGTCGTGGCGTCAATTTCATCCGCAAGTGTTTTGAACTCTGCAGTGGCCGTTGTAACGCGCCGGCTGGCATCGCCCAGTGCAGACGCCACTAGGCGCAGCGGAAACTCGTCGGAATGAATGCCGTTTTTCTGAGCCTGAAGTGCAATCAGACGCTTTGTAAAGGTTTCACTTGTTTCTTCGGTGAGCTTGTTCAGGTTGAGTTCGGCCTCAGAACGGCAACGCAAACCGCCTCGCTGGTCGCCAGCTGCAAGGCATTTCTTCCCTTGTTGCACGGACTTAATAAGCTCAGCTGTTCTTTCTTTCGAAGTCTTATTCAGAAAATCTATAATGACCCGCAGCACATTGCCGACTTTAGCCTGGAATTGATCTTGTTTGGCCCGAACCGCCTTTTCGTGGAAAGCAATTCCAGCAACCAGTTTTTTGAGAAGAATGCGATCATTTTTAGCAGGAAAGGCAGCAATGACTTTACGGGCCTCTCCTTTGATACTGTCCAAAACCTGAATGGTTTCGTCAAACGCGCGCGCGGTTGTTACTCCGTTCAAAGTCTCGAGCTTGGACTGAAATTGTGGGATCATCACATTCAAATCTGACGGGTCCTGGACGGTTGAGCCCAGGGTCCTTTGCCACCATTCTACTGTCAGCGGATCACGCGCCGTCGCGCGGCCCAAAACACCCTGATTTTTGGACTTACTGCTTAACGCTTCCTCGCCCGAGATATCACCATAGTTGCGGATCAGAATAATGTCGTCTTCACCGAAATGGTGTTTCTTGTCATGTTTGATCCTGAAAACAAGGTTCTTTTGTACCAGTCCGATTTTACAATAGGGCTTCTTTAGCGCAGCCCCTGCGGCTTGACCCATCAAATTTTTAGCACGAGTAAGGCCTGTGGAATCGAAATCCACACCAACAAAGGCGCGTGCATCATTCCATTTGAATTGGCGGAGTTCGCGCTCATATTCCTTTTCCGATTTGTCCATTTTTGGAAATTTTGCCATGCGCGAAATCCTTTTTTTTACCTAAACGGCAAACGAATAAAACCGGCTAATTTCAACCGCTCTTGCCCAACTTGAATGCAATCTTCTGCATGTTGTCGCGTTTTTATGTTTCAATCAAGCTGCGCTACATGCCCAACGCAGGACAGCGCCCTGAGATGCGGAAGCCATCGACCGGAATTATCTGACCCCAAAAAACCTTTGTTACCCTTCAAGGCCCAGAGGCCGTGCTCGCCCCATGGCATACCGGCCCCGATTGAAACCTGTGCCAGCAGAACAGAACCGCTGAGAATAGCAGATTGATATGACACCATGATCCTTCTTAACATGGCTGCGAAGTGGTCGAACAACTAGGACCACCTCATTAATCCGCAAATTATTATTTGGAAAATGAGCTCAATGGTTTAAGTTTGGCTTACTCCTCTTTTACGTGTTTTTGCATTTTTCTTTATTAGGAGATCTTCGTTTATGTCGAACAGGTTACCCGTATTCTTCAAACATCTCAAAAAAGTTCGTGTGAGCCATGTAAAAGCAGCGATCCAGGATCCTGCAAAGACCTATGGGCTATGTTTGGGCGAAATACGCCTGAAACAAGCGATGTACCAACGCGTCATGTTTGCCAAAAAACCAAGTTTTGCCAACATCAACGGATCCTTTGTTCCTTCCGGTGGCCCGCTTGCAAAATTGAAGGCAGAGCAATTTGAATCCGCGCATAAGGATTACGTGACGCGTATGAATAAACTGAAACAGGACATAGAAGACCCCAGTATCTATCTCATTGCTGCCCTAGCTGTCGCCCTTGCCAATTTTCTTGAGAAAGCTGTGGAGGAAGAGGAAAGGCAGGACAACGCCTTGGCAAAATTGGAAGCAGACCTGGACAAGGATATTGCTACGCTAATCAAGGACAAACAGGTGTTGAAGGACCTCAATCTTACCGAAGCCAAGCTCAAAAAAGAAGCTGACACTTGGATCGGCTGGGCCTGGGGCGCAGCTGCGACACAGCGCGAGGAAGTAATCCAGGAGATCGCGAAAGTAGAGAAAGAAATCGATACCCTCTGCAAGGCAGTCAAGTCTCGTCAAGCAAGCATCGCGTCGATCAAGCTTGAGCAACAGATTTTTGAACTTACTCTGTAAGGGAAACCGCCCATGAAAAAGTCAATAAAAGTAGCCAGTAAATCTATTCAGGCCAAGTTGAAGTCGCTCGAAAGTGATGCGGATAAGCTGGATAAATCTTCGAAAACGCTTGTGAAAAAAATTACCGGCCACGATGCGCCTTTGATCAAGTTTACCAACATTGAAAGCCAGTACATGGCTGCGATCAAAAAAAGCAACGGTCTTGTCAATGGGAAGCCTTCTACGGTTCAGGCGCTGAAAAAGGCTGAAAAGGACGCAAGCAAAGCAAAAGTGGCCGCAGCGATCGCAGCTATGGAAAAGGACGTAAAGGAGGCCAAGGGTCAGAACAAAGATGACAAGGCATTCAAAGCCTATGCTGTCGGAGCGAACAAAGTTATTTCGTCGCTTAAGAAGTTGAAAATTTCGTAATGTAGATGCCTATGCGATATATTTGATCAATATTTGATCTGTTGTTGCAGAGGGTGAGCTAGCTGGCAGTTCAGACATGATGTGATAGCCATGCTTTTTGGTATAGAGTTGAAAACCCGCGACATTATCTGTCGCACAGAGTAGCGTCACAGCGTCGTAACTGAGTGCGGCAGCTATGTCGCTGACCAACTTCAACAAGGCACTAGCATAGCCAAGTCGCCGCTTTTCGGGGCGTATGGCCAGGTGGTCAACATTGATCACCCGCCAGCTGCCTTCGTTGTGAAACTGCAGATAGGCACAGCCATCGGCGAGGCCATCGGGCAGGCACCGAATGACCAGCAAGGTGGTTTGGGCAAAGTCGCTTGCCCCTGCCCAAGCACTCGAAAGCTCAGCGGCTTCCTTCCGGATCACATCCGGGTCGCGCGAAATCTCAAGACCAGAGCCAAGGTTATAGGCGACGCGTGCATCAGTTGAAACAACCTCTACCCAAGCGCCTCCCGTTCCCAGCCCAAGAGCCTGTATGGTTTTCGTTCGCCCGGAAATCATGCGGCCTCGTCCAGTGTTGGGTTCAATGACATTCAGCTGAAAGCATTAAAAATCAAACCTGCTGTACTTCGATAGTACGGCGCTCCCTTGTTAGATGTTAAATTAGCAGAGGCATACGCAGGTTACTCAATCCAAATAGTCATATCTGAACAACCAATACACCGATCAAGTATTTCCTCTATGCTACCGATCTCCTCAGAACGAACCACTCAATGAGCCCCATCGCGCTCTTCAAGACCAACCCAACCGCTATGATCGACACCTAGCGAAACGGCTTGTCCGTCGTTTAGCTTCGCCATTGCTTCGTCCGCGGTTAGTCGCACCTTTTGCAACTGAAATTGACCGCATGCAGAAAACCCCACAATGACAAAAAGAGAAATCGACAGCCTCAGTGACGTCACGTTCTGTTCCTTTGTTAGACCGCTGCAAGGCCCTGCACCCCTAGGTCAAGCCCCACCGCGCAACGCGTAGAGGAGATCATTAGACCTCCAACCCTCATCACTCGAACGGTGGAAAGGAACTCCCATGCATCACTCCACTAGAAATGGCTGCCCACTCTTAGATATGTTGATTTCAACCATCCTGACTATGTGGTTTTCGTCCGAAGCATACGGATATTCTGAGACCGGAATAAAGATCTCCAAGCCTTCAGTTTCGTGGTTGGGACGCACTATGGTCTTTGACACATAAGCGTCATTAAAACCTCTAGGGTCTGTGGTGCTTCCTTTGTGGACCAAATAGCAATCTGACGAACCTTCATCATTTTCAATGTGAAGAACCACCCAAGCGCCAGCAGAAACGGGCTCTCCTGCGAAAGACAAGGAGATCCGCACACGGCCGAGAAACCCGTCAGTTTCCACAATGTCAAAAACATTTTCGCTAACGGGAGAGGGGATATCTCCAATTGTATCGTGATAGTCGCAATCTCCAGAAATGGCATCCGCCTTTGCAACATCGGCAAAAGCCAGTGCCGCACTTCCAAATAAAGCTCCGATAATCAAGTTCTTGAAATACTTATTCATTTTCCACTCCATGACCGCGCCAAGCGGGCTAAAAACCCTTCTGACGGCAGATTTCAAATCTCAAATACGAACCACCTGCAATATGGCTGCCCAACTGTGACCTACCCGCCGCCAAAAATATAGGCCGCTCTTACATTCCTCTCTGACTAGGCAGCTGGAATTCGACCACTAGAGCCAACACGGACCTGTCTCGGCCTGATGCCGCGCCTCCTATCGCATTAATTGCAACAAAGGAGACGAAGCATAGGACTGCAGTGAACTAATTTCGCAACGATCTATGCAGATCGCACTGACCAGTGGGCTTACACGCAGGCAAGCGGAGAGCCGGATTTGCTACGCACCACAGGAAATTCCGCGGTTCATCAAAACTGGAAATTGTGGCGCCACGCGTTCAAAGACCTAATTTAGCCCTATGCAATTTAAAAACCGGATTGGATTTCTCGCCATCGTGATTGCGTCCGTCGTCGCGGGGGCGAGGTATTTCTCCGAGGATCGTCAGAGAATTTCTTACATTGAGACAGAGATTGCATCTGGCGATATTGTGGTCTCTATCTCGGCTGTTGGGAGTTTGCGACCCATTGGAATGGTCGAAATAAGTTCGTCCACCTCCGGCCAGATTGCTGAAATCAATGTCGACTTCAATGATACAGTCAAGAAGGGCGAGCCGCTCGCCGTTCTTGACCGCCGGGTGCTGGTCGCCAACCTAAAAGAGGTCAGAGCCGCACTCGCTGTCGCGCAGGCTAATGCCGAGATGGCCAAAGCACGAATTACCAAAGCCGACGCCGATTTGGCCGACGCCCGTCTGCGCGGTGAAGTCGCACGCACCAAAATCGATGGCAGCTTTGCCAAGCACAGTCAGATAGAAAGCGCACTAAATAGGACACGCTTGCTCTTAAAACGAAAGAGCGTCGCGGCAAGCGAACTCGAACGAGCTGAATATGCTTTTCAAGCCTCGCTTTCCGAACTGGCAATCGCACGATTGGAGCAGGAAGTCGCGCAGATGCGAATCCAGAGCGCTGTTGCAGATGTCACGATAGCCAAAGTGGAACTCACGAATGCCAGGGCCGCGATCCAACAAAAGGAGGCATCCGTCGACCGGGCAATTATAGAACTGGAGCGCGCCACAGTGCGGGCTCCTATCGACGGTTTAGTTGTTGGGCGCAGTGTTGAGCTCGGCCAGACCGTTTCTGCAAGCCTCGAAGCTCCGACGCTCTTTACCTTAGCCGAAGACCTGAAGAACATGGAAGTGCGCGCGATCATTGACGAGTCCGACATTATTCGAATCCGGCTAAACCAAATTGCGACGGTAACTGTCGATGCTTTGGAGGATAGAAGTTACTCCGGCAAGGTCACACAGATCCGGAGACTTTCAGATGACGAGGATGGTGTAGTTACCTATACGATTGTCCTGACCGTTCAAAACCCTGATCTTATCCTCTTGCCTGGCATGACAGCCTTGGTCGACATCGTTGTGGAGGAGAATTTGGATGTGCTGAAAGTTCCAAATTCCGCGCTTCGGTTCCGCCCGCAAAATGCTGACAAACTTCTGGAAATTGCGCAGTTGGAAACGCCCAGTTTCGATGCGGGCCAGTTGATTTGGAAACAGGACGGCGTGGGTGGCCTGTTGCCTCTCCCCATCCAGGGCGGGCTGACAGATGGGACTGCGACTGCAATGGTCCAGGGCGAACTAAACGCTGGAGATCATGTGGTGATTGGCACGCGCGTAACGCGTGATGTACGCGGTCTCTTTGGCCTGAAGATCGGGTTTTGATGCCACCCTGCATTCTCAAATTGAGCAAGCTCTCTCGCGTTTATGAGATGGGGGGGCACTCTGTTCGAGCCCTACATGAAGTCGATTTACAGATCAACGAAGGGGAATTCGTTGCGATTGTGGGCCGCTCGGGGTCCGGAAAGTCGTCGTTACTCAATATCATCGGTTTTCTGGACTCTCCCAGCAGTGGCCGGTTTGAGCTTGAAGGTAAGGATGTATCTGTGCTGGACGCAGAAAGCCGGGCGATTATTCGGAACCAAAGGATCGGATTTGTATTCCAATCCTATAATTTACTCTCTCGAAGCAATGCGCGTCAAAATGTCGAAGTCCCACTGATCTACAGGGGGCTATCGTCAGGCGAGCGTTCGAAAAGCGTGCAACATGCTCTCGACGTTGTCGGGCTTTCCGACCGTTCAGATCATAGCGCGCAACAACTCTCTGGCGGTGAACAACAACGTGTGGCACTTGCACGGGCTCTTGTATGCGACCCAAGCATCATTCTCGCCGACGAACCCACTGGCGCGCTGGATAGCGCAACGGCGCATTCCGTTATGCAAATGCTAAAATCTTTTCACGCGGCGGGCATGACGATAGTGCTCGTGACCCATGACCCCGAAGTTTCCGCTAATGCAGAGCGGATCGTAACGTTGAGTGACGGCCAGGTCATAGGAGACACCGCCGACCCTTTCATGCCCAACGATGCGACAACCCACACCTCACCTCCAGATGCCCTCGCAGCGCCCGCGCATAGGCTCAGCGCATTATCCCAGACAGACGAGGAACACACAAAAAAGCTACCGCACACGACGGGAAAGTCCGCAATTTCCAGGTCAAGGCCGCTAGAACCAGTTGGTCTCAGCCTCATTGCCGGACTGCGCATTGCGCTCGCCTCTCTTTGGACCGCAAAAATGCGAAGCGCGCTGACGGCGCTTGGGATCGTAATCGGAGTTGCTGCTGTGATCACTATGGTCGCGGTCGGGCGCGGGGCGCAGGTTCAAGTTGAACAACAAATTAACAGTCTTGGGGCCCTCGTGTTGCTGATTGAAGCAGCGCCGCAGGAGGGGACTGGCAGTGAGGACCGCATTGTTCCGCTGACCGTGGATGATGCCGTTGCGATTTCAGAGGAAATCCGGGGCATCGAAGTGGCAGCACCTGTAGTGTCAGGAGGGATGCGTGCCGTTAACGGCAACCGGAACCGTTGGACAACCGTTGTCGGCATTACTCTGGACTATCTGCTCGTGCGCGAATGGGACATCATTTCGGGGCGCAACTTCAGCACAGACGAATTCCGCTCGCATGCCAAGGTCGGGTTGATCGGTGCAACCGTTGCCAATCGAATTTTTGGAGAGCAAGACCCAGTGGGCGCAGTCATCAGATTGGATCATATGCCAATACAGATAGTTGGACGTCTTGCTGAAAAGGGGCAGAGCCCAAACGGATACGATCAGGACAACGTCCTGTTGGTTCCAATGCCGACAGCAAAATTACGTTTGCTTGGCACACAATACCGGGCGAACCGGCATGCCGTGCGCTACATTCTCGCAAAAGTCACGTCCGATGCGGAAATGGTGACGGCTCAAGAAGAAATTAAAAAACTTATCATCGAACGAAAACAGCGCCGGTCCGCCAATGTTGTTATTCAAAGCCTTGGTGCAATCTTTGCCGCAAAGACCGAAGCCTCACGTTCTATCGCCATTCTTTTGGCTGCAGTCGCTTCGGTTTCACTGGTTGTTGGCGGGATTTCGATCATGAACATCATGCTTGTCTCCGTAACCGAGCGCACGCGCGAGATTGGCTTGCGTCTGGCGCTAGGCGCCCGCCCGCGCGACATCCGCGCGCAATTCCTGACCGAAGCCTTGGTACTGGCATTAATTGGAGGGGCGATTGGCATTTCGATCGGGATCGGCCTTGCCACTGCGATTGGTACGATCGCAGATTGGCCGATCATAATCGAACCCTTCGCTGTGATCTTAGCTGCGTCATTCTCGGGGCTTGTCGGGATCGTTTTTGGCTATTTTCCGGCACGCCGGGCCGCACAGCTTGACCCAATAGAGGCTCTGAGAAGTGAATAGCCCCTAAGAAAACCCGCGCTTTCAGAGCGCGGGTTTGAATGGACTTAAGCTGTATGAGTTCAGGCCTTAGTTACCAGAGTTGCCTGGATCAATGTCTCTTGGGTGGTCTTCAGCATTCTTCCCCCCCAAGTTTTTGCGGCATGTTGTTACTCCGCGTCTGGTGACTACGATCTCCGCACCATTACCCTTGCCAGAGTTGGCGCATTTTGTCGCCGCAAGAAGAGCATCATCCTGGCCAATAGCTTGGCCATTACCCCCCGCGTGGACCGGGCTAGACAGGGCCATCAGAGCAGCGGTAGAAATCACTGTGAACACATGTTTCATTGTCAATTCCTCTTATCTGGATGAAGGCCGGAATTGTCTCACATTTTTGTCATTTTTTCCACTTCGCACGCACGAAAAACGCAATACAGAAGAAAAGCAAACTGTTAGTGTAACGAGCCTTCGCGCCAACGGTGAATGCCGCTTAAATCAGTTTACCCATGAGTGTTCTAACGCAGTTGCATGGGGTCCGTTTCGAATCAACTTGATTGCATAATAGTGTGCAGGCAGGTCGTGGTTGCCACGGCGAAGGTTTCTTAATGCGGGTGTAAGCCAGTCCTGCAGAAAAAATGGCACTCAAAAAGGCAACTGGCGATCCCTGAAGGACAGCTCTAGTTCATATATTACAAGAGGTTACGATGTAAAACGCCCTACTCTACCCCTATTGATTTTCAACGATCTATTTTTTGATTTGTAAAACAGTTCGGGCGTTTTCTGCCGACGCGCTGTAGTTCATTCTCTGTCAGAGCCAGCCACAGCGGTACCAACCGCCCGGCGCACCGCCTCCCTCGCCTCTTTCATCGTATCAACTCGGCCATTGCTTGCTGGATGGACCCCAAAAGACCACCCCCACGGCGCTGCGCTATTATTGGGATATTCGTCCAGAATGATACGCCCAACCTCCCTCTCGCCATTGACGATGACCCAGGCGTTGGGTCTGGTTTCGCCAGCAATTAGAGTTTTTCGCATCCTCCACATGCTAGAACATTTAAGGAACATATCTTGTAGATTCAAGCCTCCTTTGATGGATTTCCCAGCCTGGATCCGAGCGACTATTTGGATGGCCTTCCTATTGGCCAACCTCGACCGACCGGTGTTCCCGCAGATATGTTCAAACCAGAGCAGTTATGTTGGAACGACTATTACTGAGGGACGAGATGTGAGAGATCGACATCCATAAATGGTTCTTCGTAACATCAGTACCCTAATCCCTTTTACAGTAGTATAGCGCGATATACGGGGGGAGGTTATTATGGGGTGCTCCCCCGCCTTGTGAAACAATGTCGTCGCCTGCACCGATGTTCTTGTTCGACGCTATTAAATTAGTATTCGCTGTCGCGTGCGTCTTCCAATGAACTGGGTGCTGGCCACTATCTGCCAAGGACATAAAGAGCCCGTGCTTGTGTGTGGGCATTTGATCCGGTGTAAGAACATGGGTTTAACTGCCTCCGATTTGATAATCAGGAATCCCGCGCTTGTAAGGCAATTCGTACTTTTTGCCATCCACACCTATGATACTCCGCCCGCCAGCGGCTTCAAAAAAAGTCCAGCCCGGTGCGCATCCTTCAAAAACATCAAAAGCAATAACTGCACCCGAAGGGATGGAGTTTGCAATCCGCATGAGTTCTATCTCGGTTGAAAATCGCTCTTCATGCTTACTCCGAAATGAAGCTCTTTCTTCCTCTAGTACAACCGTAATTTCCTGAAATTCCCTAATTGACTGCTCTAAACAATCTACACCCATGGTAATTTTATCATGTTTGACGAGAGAGGTTCCTGCGGGACTATCAAGAAACCCTTCGCACGCACTTTCAGCGACGGCAATGCTGGCCAATAAAACACTGGAAGCACAAGTTAACGTAAGAATTGTGCGTATTACCAATTATCCTTTACTGAACAGAAGGCAATTCCTTAAAGGGGCATTCGGGATGGAACAACTAAGAAGTTATTTGTTGATCTGCCCACCAAGTTTCATTTGACAGCTTGTAACACGAATTTCTCAAAGGCTCGAACGACTGAAAAGTCGTTATCTGCCATGAGAGCTGCATTCTTGATTTTCCGGCGATACTCCTCCCAAAGCAATTGCTCATCCCTTAAGGAAGCCAGCCTACGAGCAATCAAAACATAATCCTCAAGTGATTGCGCAATTGTATCGGTAATACCAATTTTTCTCAACAGACCAGAAGCGAGGCGCTGCCGCATAAATTCCCCTTCGAATGTCACAATTGGAATGCCACAATTTATACCCAGCCAAGCCGTCGTGTAACCCGAAAATGTAGGCAGATCCAAGTAAATGTCAGCCTTTTCCATCAAGCTTAAGAATTCATCGGTTTTCATCCAAGGAAACGTTACAAAACGATCATTAAAAGGTACGTCATCTTGTTCAAATCTATCCTTCAAGCGCCCCAAAATTAGTTCAATACTCCCCGGAAATTTTTCGCTATCAGGTAACAAAAATTTTGCCTCAGGAATTTCTTTAGCGATCTGCACAATAATTTCGTCATTATGTGGGTGAAATTTGAACGGACTCTGGGGAATTAAGAAGGTAAGTTCATTTTCATGAAGATAGCTCTTCTCCCAATCTCCAGGTTTAGAAGCCCATTTTCCAAATTCAGTTACACAGCCAGTACCTGGCAATTTAATTAACTTCTCGCGGTAATGTTTTTCACTATCAACACCCTCGATCAACTCACCCGACAAAAAATAGTCCATATTTTTAAATCCAGTCGTAATCGGATGACCCCAAGATGCAAATTGAACCGGAGCCAGCCGTTGCACCGATAACCAGGCTGTCACTGGCTCCATCCCAACCTCAGGATACCACAATACGTCTAACTCATCGGCCAAAATTTTCTCAGCCATGTCCCTTTTTTGATTTTCGCTTGAAATCGAAAAAAAATCATCAAAATCAAGACTATCCTTTATCTGTTCATTTTCTCCATTTTCATTGGTGATATACGCATGAACGGAAAACTGAAGTCGGTCCAAATTTGAAAGGATGCCCTTGGTCAAAACGTTAAAAACAGAATGTTGGCTCAAGTGGCCTGTAATAATTCCGATTTTTATTTTAGCGTCCTTACGTTTTGAATTAACCACCCGATCTAAATCAGCGAAGTTAACAGCATCAGAATATAAAGTTAGTCGCTCAACCATGTTCTCTGGATAATATGCAAGGTAAAATGGTAGGCTGGATCCAAAATTTTCCCTTAAGTCGAGTTCTGCTTTAGTAGGTTTTGACCAAACGCAAAAACTTTCCAGCTCGTCATCAAAAGATTTAAGAGGGTTTTCATTGGTCTCCTTCGAAAGAACAATTGGCAAAGACCTGCTTAGTTTTGCCAAAGCATATCTTGCATCAAATGGAGATAAATCTAGTGCGCTAGCGTACAATCTACCAACTTGATTATGTGCTGATACTCGATGATTTAGGTTTCCAAGATTGTAATAAAATTCTGCATTATCAGGCTTGATGGCGAGAACCTTGTTGAAAGCCCCTATAGCCTCTTCCAGCTTGCCTTGCTCACTGAGAGCATTGCCCATGCTGCGGAAGGCCTCAACATAGTCAGGTTTGATGGCGACGGCTTTGTTGAAAGCCTCTATCGCCTCATCCAGCTTACCTTGGTCTTTGAGAGCGTTGCCCATGTTGTAGTAACAATCGGCATTATCAGGCTTGATAGCTAGAGCTTTGTTATAAGCCTCTATCGCCTCTTCCAGCTTGCCTTGCTTTTTGAGAGCATTGCCCATGTTGTAGTAACCATCAGCGGAATTAGGATTTAGCTCTGTCACTTTTTTAAAAGCCGCTGCGGCTTCAATAAATTTTCCTAGACCGTTTTGTGCGGCTCCCAAAATAGTCCAAAATACAAACGATTCAGGATATAGAACTGTAAGGGTTTGCGCTTGTTCTGCTGCCGCGACCAATTGCCCCTGATTATAAAGGTTGAGCAGTTTTTTAGCAGTATCCTGAGGCAGGCCTTGCGTGGCAGCAGATTGTTTAGGTTTATTTAGAGCGACTAATCCCTGCTGCGCCCGTTTGTTCCTGGGAAAAGCTTGCAGAACTGCCTGATAAACCTTTTTCGCTTCTTCAATCTCGCCATTTTTGGCATGAAATTTTGCCTTAAAAAACGCCTTGTCCACTGATAGTTTTGCCATTAGGTATCCCTATTTGAAATTGGCGAAGATAATTTTCACCAGGCGTTTTGTTCGCCTCACATCGGCTTTGTTGCACATATCGGCCTAAGGTCAGTCTTCCCCTTATCCGCCCCCCAAGTGGAACACCTGTGGTTGCACAGTTGCCGCATATTTTCAACTTGATCTAGACTCTGGGCCGTGCCGTTCTGCGATTTCGCCTTCCTTAGCGCCGTCAAGACGATATTCTTGGTCCCTGCTACCGGTTTGACGCTTTCTTTGGCCCTCCTTATTTGGACTCGTCATCATCAGAAAAGCCATTCAAAAACTCAACCGGTATCCCGTGCAGATCGTACCACGTGTCGCAGTCACGGCAGATGTAGACAATACGACCTTGGTTGAGCTTCAAGGATTTCATGGTCTTATAATCAGGCGTGCCGACGTGTCCGCATTTGCATTTAGCTTTCACGACACGCTCCTTATGGGGACCAACTAAAAGACATCACAGACTTTGGGTCTAACAACCCATGTTTCAAGAGAAACAAACAGTGGCGCTACTTAGTTGAAACTGTTTTCACCCCAATCGCGCTCCGACTATAGATGTGAACATTTTTGACAAAGAGCACGCACTGGATAGCAGCGCTCGACAACAATCACCCCAGATAAGAAGCGTTTTTCGCAATTCTGGCAAACCCGTTTGTTTTGTTCGATAAACGGCATAATTGGATTATCGCTGCGCTTATAGTAGGGCATGAGAGGTGGTCCTACTTTTTCGACCATATTGCAGCATGATTAAGGTGGATCAGGGTTTCATTCAGGCTGCTATTCTCATTGGTTTCTCTTTGCTTTCATATGCCTCCTCTAGCGTCAATATTCTGTGGGACGAATGCGGGCGTTCGGCGTTGTAGTATGTCATCCATCTTCCGATCCCGATCCGTGCCTCTGAGCCCGTTTCGAATGCATTCAGGAAGATGCATTCATACTTGAGGGATCACCAAAGCCGCTCGATCATCCGGTTGTCAATCCAGCGACCTTTGCCATCCATGGAGATCTTCACGTCGGCATCTTTCAGCGCCTGTATCCATTCAAAACCGGTGAATTGGCTACCCTGATCTCTGTTCATGATCTCGGGCGCACCATATTTGGCTATGGCCTCTTTTAGGGCTTCGAGGCAGAAGTCGGCTTCCATGCTATTGGATAACCGCCAGGAAAGCACCTTACGGCTGTACCAGTCCATGACCGCCACCAGATACAGGAACCCCAGCCGCATTGGGATGTAGGTGATGTCCGCGCTCCAAACCTGATTTGGCCGGTCAATCGTCAGCCTTCGGAGCAGGTAAGGGTAAATCTTGTGCTGGGGGTGTTTTTTGCTGGTGTTTGGCGTCTGGTAAATAGGGACCAAACGCATAATTCGCATCAAACGGCGCACACGGTGGCGGCCGCATTTGTGACCCTGCCGTTGCATGTGTCGCGCCATCTGACGCGACCCGTACCATGGCGTTTCCAGGAACTGTTTGTCGATGATGGCCATGAAGCGCAGGTTCTCGGCGCTTTCACCCGTTGATTGATAATACAGATTTGAACGTGCCAATGACAGCAACTTGCATTGCCGTCGCAAGCTGATTTTGGGGTGATTTTTTTTCAATGCACATCTGCCTGCGATCCTTGCTTAGCGATCCCAGGCGCGTTTCAAAAAATCGCGCTCCACCACCAACTGGCCGATCTTGGAGTGCAGCTTGTCGATCTCAGCTTCGTTGGGACGTGTGGCGTCATCTTTTCGCTTGAAAAACGTCGAGGCCATATTGGTGATCGCTGTTCGTTTCCAAGTGCCAATCTGGGTCGGATGGACGCCGTATTTCTTTGCAAGCTCTGCCACCGTCATTTCTTCAAGGATCGCCTCAAGCGCAACCTTGGCCTTGAAGTCTGCTGAGTGGTTCTTTCTCTTCGTCATTTGGGATCATCTCTTTCACAAGTCGATCCACCTTAGCTACTGGTCTAAAATCCCGCGACCACCTCTGTTGTCACCTCGTGTGCCACAATTAGGTGATGCTCAACATCAACGGCTGTCTGTACGTTGTAGCCGACAATGCCGCCGCCCCGATGCCGCATCGAGCGTGCATCTGGATCAGTCAAAGAGACCTGGGCATCAGGTGCGTCTTGCACCTTGGCCTCGATGGCCTTCAATTCCTGCATTTGTTCTTTGAGTTTGAGGATGCGTTCCTGCAAACGAGCAACCTTGGCTGGCGGCAAAGCAGGCTCATTGCGGTCAGCCGCATCCAGCTTAGAAAGGTAACGAGTAATGCTGGCCTCTATGTCTGCCATGCGTCGCGTCACTTTGGCAGGCGTAAAGTTTTTAACCCGGTTGTTCACCGCTTTGAATTTACTGCCATCAATCGCAACACCGTCACCGTTCAAAAGACCAACACGACGACACAGCATCACAAACTGACTGCAGACCTGCCGGATCGCCTTGCTATTATCGCGCCGGAAGTCCGCAATTGTTTTGAAGTCTGGCGCAAGACGACCGGTCAACCACATCACCTCCACGTTTCGACCTGCCTCCAACTCCAACCGACGGCTCGACTGAATGCGATTGAGATACCCGTAAACATAAATCTTGAGCAATACCGCCGGATGGTAACCGGGCCGTCCTGTCACCGCAGCGTCACTGAAACCGATATCGATCAAATCAAGTGCATCAACAAAGGCGTCCACAGCACGAACCGGGTTATCGTCACCTACAAAGTCCTCAAGATGATCAGGGAAAAGAACGACTTGTTCTCGGTCATCGCCTTCAATGAAACGCTTCATCCGACATCTCCTAATTACTCAATCAGATTAGCAGAAATATACGTTTTCACACAGCCTCGGCCCATTGTTGACATTGGTACAACTTCCGTCTAGCGGCCGCTGCCAGCCCTTCTACGACATCGGTGCGCAGTGCGGCATGGGGGACGTTTGAAGCAGGAAGAGCGGTAAGGAGCCGTTCGTTGCGTTCAAATTCAAGGACCGCTATGCGGAGATCGAGAACTTTGCGGACTTTCTCGAACGGTCCAGAGCCACCAAGTAAGGAACGCGAAGTAATTTTTTGTTTCGAGCCTTCTGCAGTCGTGTCTTTGGCACTGGTCAACCCCGATATCAGGCTAAGGCATAGGCAAATTTTGGTGCCCCAGGAAGTGCAGATACCGGCTAGACTCGAGCCATAGTGCATCCAAAATTCTAACGATTTCGACGTCGGGAATATTCACCAGCATCTGCGATGCAAAAGGCAGGTCAAGCCGGAGACGTCAAAGAAACGATGTAGGATTCTTACAATTCGTGGTATGCTAAACGCGGAGGGCCTTTCATGTTACGCGTTTGCCTGTCGACCTTTGCTCTAGTTCTGATATCCGGTTTTGCTGAATCCGGTGCGCTCTACGATGCGGCAAAGATGGGTGATCTGGGGTCAGTTGAACATTTTCTTTCCACTGGTGAAAATGTTGACGCATTAGGCCCAAACAAGGAAACGCCACTAACAGCAGCTACGCTGCGAGACGATGTCGAAATTGCCGAAATCCTAATTGACCGTGGCGCCAATGTAATGGCGCGCAACACTGGCGGGTTCACACCTTTGCATGCCGCGGCCTATGTTGGAAGTGCGAAAGTCGCGGCGTTATTGCTAGCCAACGGCGCTGGCCTTGAAGACGTCCGGAATGTTTCTGGCGCAACACCCTTGATCGTAGCAGCAGAGGAAAACAGGGTGGATGTTGCTCAGCTGTTGATCGCGCGTGGTGCAAATATAAGTATCTTGGACAGAGACGGATTTTCTGCGCTGACCGGGGCATGGTCAAAAAACCGGATTGAGATGGTGCGATTGCTAAAGCAAAACGGCGCGGTCTGCCAACCTAGTGAGGTGCTTGGGACAGAAGAATATTACAGGAAATGCGTTGAATATGGCAAATAGTAGGAGGGTCGAAAATGTATGTTTTTCTCCGATTTTGGTTCGCAATGCTGGTGGTATTCGGCGGCCCTGCTTTTGCGACCGACCCGGTAAACACCGGTCTTTTTGGCGGGGTGGCGATAAAGGGGTATGACACGGTCGCGTATTTTTCTGAGGGTCGAGCAATGAAAGGTTCGGAAGAGTTCTCCCACAACTGGCTCGGCACACCGTGGCATTTCGCCAACGCAAAGCATCGAGACATGTTCGTGGATGACCCTGGTAAGTACGCGCCGCAATATGGCGGTTACTGTACCCTTGGTGTTGGTCTGGACGGGCACGCCGCAGAAAACATTGATCCGGAAACATCTTGGAGGATCATCGATGACAAGCTCTATTTCGTCTACGCTGCAGAATATGTTGGTGAGCTTGATGGTCCTTCACGGGACGAATGGCTGGCAAAAGCCGAGGCCAATTGGCCTGAAGTGAAAGCGCGTGTGGAGCAGGAACTGAGCAACTGAAACAGGATCAGTCGACTGGCGAAAAATGAAAGACTTTTGTCGCGTTTACGTAGGTGTACATGTACTCCCCTTCGACCAAAGAGTCGGCGTTGCGGTAGATCGGACCACAGACGGTTCGACCGAGTGACAATGATTCTACACGTTCGCACAACATGTCGCCCGAAATGGTCACTTCACCCGTTGCGATGTAAGCGTTTGTACGGAATGCCAATGAACCATCTGTACCGATCTGCGTAACACCGGGGCCTATCCCTTCGACATTGCCCTGCCATATGCTCCCAAATGTAACGTGCCTGATTTCATCTGCGGTCAGGGGCTCGCGGGTTCCGGCATCGAAGCCCCATGGCCATTTTTGCAATCCACCTTTGGCGAGAGCGCCAAGAACTATCGTCAAATCTTCCGCTCTGCGGAGATGTCCAAATTTCATCCGGTATAGCTCCACGGACATGTTTGCTTCCAGACGCTCTGCCTCTGCGGCTGCAGCGTGGGCAAGTTCTATGCTATCTGCCAATGTGTAGGCGGCAACGAGATAAGTGTAAATTTCATCGACGTTCGGTGCCGCGTCGCGAGCCTGTTCGAGTATGCTGACCGCACGTTCTGGCTGGCCATTAAGCATGAAGGCTAAACTGGCGTCCAGGCGGGTTCCGTTGGGAAGGTTTGGGTTCAGCTTTTGTGCGGTTTCGATGGCTGCAACCGCGTCGGCATGGCGGCCGCTAAAGGTATGTACGAGATTCAGTGCCGCATAAGCTTCTGCCTCGTTTGGTCCCAAGGCGACAGCCCGTTCAGCAGAGATTAGAGCGTCCTCATAGCGACCGTCGATCACCTGTAGTTCCGCAAGTACTGAGTAGGTTAAGGAGAGTTCCGCGTCGATCTTCAGCGCTTTGCTGGCGTGTTCATAGGCTCGCTTTCGAGCAACCGGGAATGCCAAAACATCGTCGTAGTTGCTACGCATGACATAGGCCTCGGTCCTCGCTATCGCCGCAAAAGCCCGAGCGAACTCAGGATCGAGTTCCGTCGACTTTGTGTAAAGAGCTAGTGCCTCGTTCAGCTGTGGACGAAAGCCTGTTCGGGCTGCATGCTCGGCGCGTAAATAATAGTCGTATGCTTCGAGATTTTGGGTCGGCAGGCGTTCGAGACGCTTCTGCTCAGACAGTGAGAGCCGGACCGAAAGAGTTTCGACAATGTGGCGGATTACCTCGTCTTGAACCGCAAAAATATCTGAAGCGTTGCGCTCAATCCGGTCAGCCCAGAGGCTGTCGCCTGTTTGACTATCAATCAACTGGGCGTTGATACGGATACGATCACCGGCGCGGCGCACACTACCATCTAGTACATAGCGGACGCCAAGCTTACGTCCCACGTCGCGAATGTCGACAGGTTGGTCTGTCAGGCTGAACGCCGTGTTACGGGCGATGACCAGCAACCCAGAGAGCCCCGAGAGATCCGTAATCAGATCGTCCGTCAATCCGTCTGCGAAATAGTCGTCGCTGGCATCTGCGCTCAAGTTGTCGAAAGGAAGCACAACAAGCGAAGGCCGATCCGCGGGAGCCTGAAACTCTTGAAGGGGAAGTGGTGAAGAGGTCGGTTGCCAGGGCTGAAACCAGAGCACAAGTCCCGCCAGCATGGCAGTGATTCCACCTCCGCCGAGCTTGAGCCACCGAAACATAGGCCTTGGCGTGGGCGGAGGTTTACCCACGGTATTCTGCATGGTCACGCGATAGACGTCGATGGGATCGGGGATATTCTTGACCTGATGCTCGCCCATTGCCTCGAACGGGTGATCGACCTTTCCGCGCGTGTATTCGAAAACCGCGCGCGAAACACAGATGCCTCCGGGGTGTGCCAGCGACTCGAGCCGGGCGGCGACATTTACACCGTCGCCATAAATGTCTCCCTCCTCTACGATCACGTCACCAACATTGATGCCGATGCGAAACAGAATTCGTTGATCGACCTGAACCTCGATCTGGCGTTTCGCGACGCCCTCTTGAATTGCGATAGCACAGGAAACGGCATCGACCACGCTGGGAAATTCGATAAGGGCACCATCGCCCATCAGCTTAATAATGTGCCCGTTGTGAGTGGCAACAGTAGGCTCAACGAAGTTATTTCGTTCAGCCCGTAACCTTTCGTAGGTGTCCGCTTCGTCTTTCGCCATCAGGCCGCTGTAGCCGACAACGTCTATGGTAAGAATTGCTGTGAGGCGGCGCTCCATTTTCCCTCGCTGATCGCGATAAACATCATACTTGTTTAAAACACTACAACAGAATTGGCTCAATTATGCGATGGCCCGTGCGCTCATTTCCTGTCGCTCCGATCTTTTGGTTGGCATTATCCCATAATAGTAATTTCCAATCGGCGAACGAGGAGCATTGGTGGTCGACTTTGAACTTCGGCTAAAGTGTGTTGTGTTTCACAAGCTGTCATTCGCTGCGCCGTCCACGAAGTTCGCAGAGGTCCGGTCTTGTCGACCCGACACACTTGGCGCCCCGACTTTGCAAAGGTGACTTACTGTGCAATGCCGCCGTTGGAGCTGACCGCAGCTAAGGTCCGCTTCCAGCCCTTCTACGGCATTCGTGTAGGGTGCAGCATGACGCGGTTTATCGAGCACAAAGGGCGGAAAGTTGACATTCGCTGCACGGTGAACAGACAGCTGCAAAGCCGGACGAAGCGCTCTTTCGCTGCGGCTGCGACAGTGACCGCTAATTCAAATAAACTAGTTTTCTGGGCAACGGGCGGAGGAACTTTGGTTCAGTTATTGAAAGACTATCTCGATCAATCATGAACTGTTTGTTTTGACTTGCCAGCCACTGCGTCTTGCTGTTGAGCGGCGGGCTTGAAGGGGTTCGGGCCAGCTCACTCCAACTAGCCACATCCAGCAAGCTCGTAGCGTCGACAAAGCCTACGATGACGACTTCGTGGCCTTCTACGGTCTCGACCCAAAGGAAATGAACGGATGCCGTTGCGTCGACTGCTGACTTTGCCCTTCTAACTTTGATGGCACCATCGAAACCACATTGCCTAAGAAGCGTGAATGCTGTTTCTCCATCGATCCTTGGTCCAAGTTTGCCAATCTGATGAGCGCGCCAAATCTCTGGATGTGTTGGTCGTACCTGCTTCCATTTTTCGCGCAGATAGGCGTTGATATCTGCGACTTCCATGCGTGGGAAATGCGACTTGAGCCATTCCGCAAATGCACTTTTAAAAGCCTGATTCCTTTGTGATTGAGACTGCCTTTGTTCCGCAATTTCTTTGTCAGTCAAAACCAAAAGGGCGTCGTGGATGAAATCATCGATCTCTTGAGTGGTCCAATTAGAGTGCGTTTTTTATCGTCTCATGTGCAGATCTTACCTTTTTTGCCAAAACGATACCCCCGAGCTTTTCTGCAAGGTCGGCCATTGGCAACAAGCAGGTCGCATCGCATCCATGCCCTGACGTGTATTGGTTGATGCCTTCAGCAGCTAGAAGGACATCACTTATGTGCGCATTACTCGTTCGTCGAACCATCAAGTCGGAGATGTCGTCAAGCAGTCCGTAATGTTCTTCTATTTCATTACCAAGAGTTTCCCAATATTTGGCTTCCTTGGTTCGGTAAGGGATCGTATCAAATATCAAGGAATGTCTCACTTTGGTAACTTGCTGGGCAGAGACGATAATAACGTCCCCAAATTTTGACGGAATTCTATTTACGCCCAAACCTCATAGCAGACGTTTGAACAATTTGCAGCATCGGTCAGTTTGGGCGGATTGCCGACATTCGCTGCGTTCTGCCCGAACGGCTGCTACGCGGGAAAATCAGCCTTTCAGTTTTGATGTGCCAAAGTCTGGCTACAAGACACTTTAATAAAACAGATTTTTAACCGTTGCGATAGCGATGCCACTTGGCTCATGGTGTGAGTATGCACCCATGAGTATTCCGGTCGCCTCTCGCACCTTCTCCTTTACTGTGATGCGCCATAAAGACGGCTTTGCTCAATTCTACGAAAAAGGTTTCGAAGTCATATGGCTGAACACCCATTAAATCTCCCAGAACGGCTGCTAGCAAACGAACTTGCTGAATTGGTCGCCAAGAAAATGGATATCGAACTGGATCGGGTCGATGGCGAGATTTACAACATTGGCCAGTCGAACTACGAATGCGGATGTCTTGCGCTCAATCTTGTTGGTGTTTATCGGCAAGCTCAACACTACACACGGCACCAAATAGTTGTACCGGTCGAACGTGTTGCTCAGCACATGTCGGGCGCGGATGTTGTTTCCCGAAAAGCCTTCGACACTTTGCTATCGGCCTTTATCGAAAACTACATCACTTATGGCGGTGGTTTGTCGGGATATCGCAGCGTTGTTACCGTGCCAAGCAGCCTGTTAAAAGCTCTCAAGCTATTGGTAAAATGTGGCTACAGTGAACAAGTAGAAGGCGGTTTCCGTTGGACCGAAAAGATCGCTCCTACTATGCAAAGATGGTACATCTGGGATAAAAACGGCATTTGCAAGGAAGAGCAGGTTGATCGCCGGGAAATCGCTACCGCCGCCCAGCTCGAAAAAACGATTCCATCATCTGTTCGCCGAAAACTTGTCACGGCGATGCGTTCCGGAGATCCGCGAGCGCCCTACCGAGTTCTACAGAAGCATTTGGACGGGACGGAATGGCGTCAGTTATCACTGTTTCGGAAACAACCCGTTCAAAAAAAAAGCGAAGAGGTGAATTTCCGAACTATCAACAGGTTCCTGCGATTATTCCGTGAAAAGCCTTGAGTATTGTTCCGCGGTGCGTACATCGACCACATGCTATTACCATTATGCCAATAATAGTCGTAATCGTCACAAAAACGCTGATCCTCGAGCTCGCTGAGAGATGCAGAACCACAATCCCCTGGTAAAACTACTATGACTTTGTTTTCTTCCTAAACTGATTGCTGAAAGCCGTCATTCTTTGCAGTGACCCTAATGTTCTGGGACGTTCGAACCGGCCATTCAACGCAATGGTCACGAATGTCGGCAAAGGGCCGCTCGCGACATGTCGGCACGTCCTGGGGCCCGACTTGGCAAAGGTAAATAACTGCGCAGAGCTGCCGTTGGCGGTGGTTGCGTCTATTAGCCGGTTCCAGCCCTATTAAGACTTTGGTGCACGGTGAAGCATCTGACACGAAGAGCGTTCCCGACCTTCGCTGAGCGTCGCACGAATGCCCGCTAAGCGGACATAGCTGTTATCCAAAGTTGTTGGGCCACCTAGAGCGATCGGCTCTTTTTTGCCTTTAGTCCCATGTCAAAAATTCTACAGTGCAGACTTCGCTTTACTGCCGTTCGTGGGGAGTGCCGTGATCAGCAAGATAGCCCAGAACCAAAGTGGAGAAAGCCACCAAGTTTGGGCAAATGTCCAACGTGACGACATTAGTGGAGGATTTCATGACTTGTTGCTTCAATGAAAATGGCCAATTGGTGTGTAAAATAGATTCCTGTGACCTACAGGGAAACTCAAGCAGCCGTTATTTGAAGTTCGGCTGTTGAATGGAGGCCAGATGAAAAAGATTGCCCGCCGAGCTTTCTTGCTTGGGTCTGGTGGCGCAGCAGGATGGGTTGCGGCCAACCAGTTCAGTGTGAAGCAACCTGTGCTTGATGGTGCGAAACGCATTATGCCTTCATCGGGAAGTGGTATCCTCAACGATGCCAGCGGACTTTCTGCAACACGAGTTCACAAGCACATCATGATTAGAGAGGACCCAGGCAAAGCCCTGATTCAGGTCGTGCGCAAAGAGATGCGTGAGGCAAAGGCAGATGGGCGGCCGTTCAACATCGGCGCGGCGCGTCATTCGATGGGGGGGCAAGCCATTCCAAGGAATGGCAACGCAATGACTTTCGAAAATGGTATGATTGATCCCGATACGGACACAGGCGTTTACCGTGTTCATGCTGGTGCGCGCTGGTCCCAGGTGATTTCCGCCCTGGATCCGATTGGCTTTTCTCCCAAGGTCATGCAATCGAACAACGACTTTGGAGTTGCTGCAACCTACAGCGTGAATGCGCATGGGTGGCCAGTACCCTATGGCCCAATGGGGTCGACGGTGCGTTCTCTCAATATGATCCTGCCATCCGGTGAACTTGTTACCTGTTCACGGACAGAGAACTCCGACCTTTTTAGACATGCTATGGGCGGCTACGGCCTGATTGGCGCGATCGTGGATCTGGACGTAGAGATGGAGACCAATACCCGGCTCTATCCTCTCTATGAAGTCATGCCAGCAGACGAGTTTAGCAAGGCCTACCAGGCCGCCCTAAAGGATCCGGAAGTCACAATGGCCTATGGGCGCCTCAATGTGGAACGGGCGGCATTTTTTGAGGAGGCATTACTCGTTACTTACCGGAAAACGCCAGATCAGGAAAACCTTCCGCCAGTGAGCGGATCAGGTTGGATGTCAATATTGGCAAGCCGTATCTACCGGGCCCAGCTCGGTAATGAGCCGATGAAGGATTTCCGCTGGTGGAACGAGACAGTCATCGGACCGCGCGTCGGTGGAGGGGATGTTACACGTAACGGCCTGATGAACGAGCCGGTCAAAACGCTTGATGACCGGGATCCAGACCGGACTGACATACTCCATGAGTATTTTGTTGATTTCGATAGGTTCAACGAGTTTCTGACGGTTTGCCGAGAGGTCATCCCGGCCTCTTACCAGGAGTTCTTGAATGTCACTTTGCGCTATGTGGCGGTTGATGCGGAAAGCACCCTGACTTACGCACCTAAACCGCGCATTGCCGCTGTCATGTCCTTCAGCCAAGAGTTAACCGAGCGCGCCGAAGCAGACATGGCACGGATGACTGAGATATTGATCGATAGGATCGTGGCAATTGGCGGCGCTTTCTACCTGCCGTACCGCCCACACGCACGGATTGACCAGTTGGTGGCTTCATATCCGCAGGTGTCTGCTTTCGTGGAAGCCAAACGCCGTATTGACCCTGACCTCATCCTGCGGAATAATTTTTGGGACACATATTTGAGAACGCTATGAGCCAACTTCAGAAAATCTCGATTGGCTATTTTATAGCTCTGATGATCGCTGCCTCGATCAACTACATTCCCGGTTTGACCGATGAAAGTGGACTGGCCTTTGGTATCTTTGCTTTGGATTTATACGACGATGCTTTGCATGTGGCTTCGGCTCTCTGGGCGCTAATCGCGGGTCTGATGTCACGCAATGCTTCGAGGATCTTCCTTGTCCTTTTTGGTGCAGCATACCTGAGTGACGGCATCTTTGGTTTCTTCACAGGTTATGGTTTTCTGGATATGGGTATCTTCACGAACGCCTCTCTGGGCATGGAACTGTCGCTTGGACGCAGTCTTGCGAACCTACCACATCTGGCACTTGGTGGATTTGCGCTTGTTTCGGGACTCTTCATCGAGCGACGGGCGTGAAGGCCCTTTGGCGTTGGACAAAGCGGGGCCTGCTGGCCTTGATCTTGCTTACGATGGTTCTGGTCGCTCCAATTGTCTACGTGGAAACAAGCTGCCAGGGAGAGGCGATTGGGGAAGACTATGCTTCCTTGATCCCGATTGAATACCACCGGACGGAATCCCGAACCTTTATGACCTACCCAGAGTGGCACATCGTCCACGCATATGACGATTACGGAAGAGTAATCCAGAATGGTGACCCGCATGAGTATGGATATTTGAGCGGTATCGTCGGCTACTGGTCTTCGCTCTGCGCGCTTACGGAAAAGTCTGCCGCACATGGCGGGATCGACAGTGCAACCAAGCAGATGGTCTATGTAATCGGATCAAGCTTCACGCTCGAGCTGGCGATGAAGGCGGCATACGAAGAGACGATTGGTCGAGTGACAGCATGGATGCGAGGTGCAGAGCGGGCAGCCACGGATGAACTTTCAGCTGAGCAAGCAGCTGCCTATGCTCTCTTTCTGCAACAGGTGCCGTGGTACAAATGGGATTTTCGGGAAGATGCTGAGGCATTGTCTGGAGTTGATGTCAGGACTTTTCGTGACAGGGAGCGTAAACTAGCACTTGGCCTCGAGTATCAGATAAAGGCGGCTTACGCGAATGTGATTGCGTCCGCTGTTGCACAAACTGGCGGCGACGAACTGACTCTGCGGATGGTGTTGACTGGCACTGATCCCGACAAACTCGCATCTTATGAAAGCGTAAAGCTCATCAAGGTGCTGCCAGATGGCGTTGTCATCGAAACACCGCGGTATCGGGCTCTCACGGCTATCCTTGTCAGAATGGCGGATGAGGGTATTGAGTTCGTCGAAATTGCCGGAAATGATGATATCCTGTTCACCGCGCTTTCTCCTGATCCGTCCCATATTCCAGCGCTCTACAGCTTTGCCCGGCAGGGATATGGTGATTATCGCCACCTGATTTCGGTGAAGGTTGGCGAGTTGGCAAAAACATTGCGGGGACTAGATGAGGCTGGCCTGCGACTAGAACATATCCATGACTATTAGACAGATCCTGTTGGCTGTGCCGCTTTTGGGTTTAGGTTGGTTCTGTATACTCTTGGCAGTCAGCCTGATGACTGATGCGGCTCCTGCATACATCGTGCTGTTGCCTTCTGCGGAATTTGTGGATCAGCTCGACCCGGATATGTCGATCCTTGCAGTTGGACCGATTAGCATCACCCTTGCTGCAGACAGCCCCCGCGTTGCGGCGCGCCTTTATAGTGCAGGTGCTCAAGTTGTTTTGCCTGCAGGTTTACCGGGTTGCCTGCCAGCACCAGTCACGCGAAAAGGGATTGGTTACTAAGGCTGAACACCTGTATTTCTGTGAATGCCCGCCAACATCATATGCAATTTTACCAACGAACAAACGGCCGCTTTGCCGCCCGCTAACTGGCCGCATGTACCTGTGATGAATATCTCTTCTCCGCCTTCCCTGACGAGTTTCTGCGACGATAGCATTAAGCTTTGACCAGCCATTCGCGGTGTCGTCAACGAAGGTCGGAAATGGGCCGCTTATGCACTCTCGTGACGTAGGACCCTCGACTTTGCAAAGGTGACTTTTTTGTGCAATGCCGCCGTTGGAGCTGACCGCAGCTAAGGTCCGCTTCCAGCCCTAACGCGACATTCATTTTTATGTCTGATTAATGCAGCAGATCATCCAAGTTTGGGTGGAAGCCATCACTTTCGTCCTCGCACCTGAAAAATAGGTTTTGGGAAAAAGCATACCTTCGTAGGTTTCACTCAGCCTCTTGCCATAGCAATCCCATATTGGAGATCCGATACTGCTTGAGTTACCTAAATAGGGGCACCTGTGTCCTCATTATTCGCTGGACCTGACATTCTGGGATTGTTCTCCGAGGCCAGAAATACCCAACGTCATGCGATCACCCGCTCTCAGGTAAGTTTCAGGCTTTTGCCCCATACCTACCCCCGGAGGAGTACCTGTGGAAATGACGTCGCCCGGTTGAAGGCTCATGAATTGGGACAGATGTGATATGACCATCGCCACATCGAAATGCATAGTCGAGGTAGAGCCATCCTGATAGCGACGTCCGTTTACTTCAAGATGCATGTCCAGGTTCTGTGGGTCTTCCACTTCGTCGCGTGTCACCAGCCAAGGACCGATTGGCCCAAAAGTATCGCAGGACTTACCCTTCACCCACTGGCCCGATCGGTGCAATTGAAAGTCACGTTCAGACAGATCATTCACGACACAATAACCCGCGACATGGTTCAACGCGTCCTCTTTGCTGACGTATTTTGCCGCCTTGCCGATGACCACGCCCAATTCGACTTCCCAGTCAGTTTTGATCGACCCGCGTGGAATTTCGACATCGTCATTTGGGCCGGTGATGGCCGAGGTTGCTTTAAAAAATACCACGGGTTCATCAGGAAGCGCCATCCCAGCTTCGGCGGCGTGGTCAGAATAGTTCAGACCGATGCAGATGAATTTTCCGACTTGCCCTACACAAGCACCAATCCGCGTTTCAGTGGGAACAATGGGTAGCGTTGACACGTCAACCGCCCGCAGCTTTGCGAGCTGTTCGTCGCCCAGCACATGGCCAGCTACATCACCAATCACTGACGACAGATCACGAATGATACCATCCGCATCCACCATGCCGGGGCGTTCGGCACCACGGTCTCCAAAACGAAGTAGTTTCATCTCTTCCCAATTTCCTTTTCGTTAAACCGACCAACCGCCGTCGATTGCATGTGCCTGACCAGTCGTGAACGCACTTTCATCACTTGCCAGATACAAGGCCAATGATGCGATTTCTTCGGCTTTGCCAATGCGGCCCATAGGCTGCCGGTCGATAAATGCCGCAAGGGCACTTTCGTAGTCTCCAGTTGCGCGCAACCGTCCATGCATCGAGGGGCTATCAACCGTTCCGGGACAGATCGCATTGCACCGAATTCCCTGTTTGATGTAGTCGGCAGCCACAGATTTGGTCAGTCCAATAACCGCTGCCTTAGAGGCGCAGTAAGCAAATCTGTTTGGCACGCCTTTGATCGACGACGCGACGGAGGACATATTGATGATCGACCCGCCACCATTCTCCAACATTGCAGGCAGTGCGGTCTGGATCATTTGGAACATGGCCGTCACGTTCAGGTTAAAACTGAAATCCCAGTCCGCCTTGGAGCACTCTAGGATCGTGCCATTGGCCACAACGCCAGCGCAGTTGAATAAGACGTCCAGCGGGCCAGCTTGGCCGAGCACGTCCTTGACTGCCTGAGCGTCAGTGACATCCAGCTTCACGGCGGACACGCCATCCACGGCCTCCAATTCCGCCAGAGACGCATCGTTCACATCCGTAGCGATTACCGTTGCCCCGTGCTGTGCAAACAGCTCGGCTGTGGCGCGGCCTATGCCTTGCCCGGCAGCCGTGATCAGTGCGGTCTTGCCTAAAAGTCGTCCTTCGAATTGAGCCATCTTCATTCCATTTCTATACTGAGAGTTCTACCAGCCGCACAGACAGAGCGGCACCGCGCTAGTCCAGATGGAAAACCTCTTCCATCTCTGCCCACCACTCGCCATCGGCGCGTGTCTCGAACGGCTCTTGCATTGGGCCACAGACCGCCCACCAGTCTTTGGTGATTGGATCGGCGGCGATGGCAGCGTTATCAGCCGCAAAGTCACTGCCCGTGTATTCAAAATACCCGAACATCAGGCATTCTGGATGTTTCAGGTAAATCGAATAGTTGCTGAAGTTAGACGAACGCAGCCGCTGTAAAACACCCGGCCAGACATCCGCATGAAGGCGTTTGTATTCATCAAGGTGCTCGGGTTTGAGTTGGATCACACTGCCCATGCGTTGCGGGGTCACAGGCTGTGTCTTTGGCAAGATCGCGCCCTGATGACCAACTACACGACAGGCCAGATCATGTGCTGATACCAGGGCCGTATTGTGCGTCTTTTTGCAAACAATCGCAGCCAGATACGCGCCATTGAAACTGTCACCTGCACCTGTTGTATCTACAACGGATTCGACGGCTGCAAAAACTTGGGTCGTCGCCGATAGAGGCAAAGGTACAGGTCCATCTGCTCCGCATTTTAGGGCACCGCTTTTTTCCCCAGAGGCTAAGATGCGATCAACAATTGCCGCATTGTCCCTGTCTCCGAATAAATCGACCTCATCTTCTTGTGACGGAAGAGCGATATCTGAAATTTCCCAGAACCGGGCGATCTCACGACGGGCGATCTCAGGTGTTTCCCACAGTTTGGGCCGATAGTTGGAGTCAAACGCCACCAGGAGTCCCGACTTGCGTCGCTCTGCCAGAGCGTCCCATAGCCGGTCCCGCGCGTCTTGCGTCAGGATCGCCAGTGTGATGCCCGATAGATAAGCTAGATCCGCCTCCTTAATCGCTTCCAGGTGCGGCGAAGTCTCGGTCCTGAACATCTCACGTGCGGCAGATGCATCGCGCCAATAATGAAAACTACGCTCGCCCTGATCATCGTTCTGGATGGCATAGATCCCAATCTGTCGATGTGGATCGCGGGTGACATAGTTTGTACCAATGCCCTCGCTTTGCATCAATTCGACCATGCTATTGGAAAGCACATCTTGACCAATCGCAGTGACATAGTGAACTGCTACATCCTGCCCCTGAACTCCGCGCGCGCAGTAGATTGCCGTATTGAGAGTATCCCCACCAAGCCCGACACTTAGTTCGGGTTTCTGGCGCGAGATTTCGGCCAATGGTTCGCCGATACAGACAATGTGAAAAGTCATACGTCAAATTCCAATCCATAAAACTTAACAGCAGTGCCACCATAGATTGCTGCACGATCTTGGTCGGAAAACCCTTGTAACAACTGTGTTGAGACTGCGCGCCATCGATCGTAATCACCGACTAGGTTCAAGACCGGCCAATCGCTGCCCCACATGACTCTGTCGGCGCCGAAATGGCGCAGGACATGATCAACAACGGGCTGTAAATGCTCTGTGCCCCACCCTGGCCCGGCTTCATTGGCGAGGCCCGAGATTTTGCACGTAAGGTTAGGCAGTTCGGCCAAACAAGCCATGCCATCATACCAGGCGTCCCCAGCTTCTGCCCCACCCGCAATCACAGGTTTGGCGCAATGGTCGATGACGATAGAAAGTTCCGGCAGTTCCTTAGCCACCTGAGCCAAGACTTTTAAGTGGCGTGGCACAACAAGAGCATCCAACCGCAGTCCTCGTTCCGCCAGCGCTGCAAGATTGGCCTTAACCTTGGGCCGGGAAATCCAATTGGTGTCTTCGATGTCTTGCAGCATCGGTCGCACGCCCTTGAAGGCAGTGGACTGCAATAAACGATCCAAAGTCTCCGGCGCATCGGCTTCCTCAAGATCGACCCAACCCACAACACCTTTGATGAAATTGGTTTGGTCCGCCAGTCCAAGCAAAAACTCTGTTTCAGCCACGGTCGCTGCGGCCTGAACCACAACCGTTCCTGTAATACCGTGATAATCAATCAGTGACGATAGGTCTGGCGGCAGGATGTCATGACGGATGTCCGCGACATCGTCTGTCATCCAATCATAGTCACCACGCGAAATTTGCCAGAAATGCTGGTGTGCATCGATTTTTACAGGCTCGACCATCTCAAGTTCCCATCATGCCTACTTGACTCGAATTGTTTTGTATAATTAAAAACATTTCAGGTAAAGTGCTGATCTCGGTCAACGCCTGTGAAAGGAAAATTCGTGCGAACCACCCCTATCCTCCAGTTTGGTACCAGCCGGTTTTTGCAAGCCCATGCCGATTTATTCCTGTCTCAAGCAATGGAGGCCGGCCAGGATGTTGGGCCGATTACCGTGGTCCAAAGCTCTGGCAATCCAGCGCGAGCTAAGCGTCTGGGTGCCTTGATAGGGTCATATCCCGTGCGGATCGAAGGCCTGAAAGATGGGCAGCGGCAGCAAGAAACAATCGCCGTTCAAAGCGTCGCACGCGCGCTGTCGACTGAGCGCGACTGGGTGAAGATCGTACGTATTTTTGTGAACGAAGCGCAGATTGTTCTGTCAAACACAGGGGACGCTGGGTTTGCCCCCAATGCCAGAGACTCAGCTTTGCAATTTGACCAGGCCATGTCCTATCCAGCCAAGCTGACCCAACTATTGCGCCTGCGTTTTGCGGCGGGGGCTGCGCCAATCCAGATCATGCCGATGGAGCTAATTGCAGACAATGGAACGGTTCTGAAACATCGGGTGATGCAGTTGGCCGAACAAGATCCTGTTGAGTTCCTCAACTATCTTGACCGTGACGTTGTCTGGGTGAACTCACTGGTGGATCGGATTGTGTCGCAACCAATCGAACCTGCAGGTGCTGTGGCTGAACCCTATGCGCTTTGGGCGATAGAGGATCAGCCGGGAATAACGTTACCCTGTGATCATCCCTCGGTACAAGTTGTTCCGTCATTGGGCGAAATCGAAGCGCTAAAGCTATTCATCCTCAACCTTGGTCACACGTTTCTGGCTGATCGATGGTTGAGAGCTCGCGGTTCACAGGACATTTTCGTTCGAAATTTGGTTCAGGATACAACCGAACTGACTAGCCTGAAAGACGTGCTGAACAACGAGGTTAGGCCCGCCTTTGTTGCGGCAGGGCTTGAGGATCAATTCGATCCTTACGTTGACACAACAATAGAGCGGTTTTCAAATCCATTTCTGGATCACCGGATTGCGGATATTTCGCAAAACCACAGCCAGAAGGTTACGCGCCGGATCGCTGCGATGTTGGACTGGGCCAAGGCCCAAGGCGACCACTCTATCAAGCCAATTCTAACCGAGATTGTGGCCTATAATAAGGAAACAGTGTGATGCCCCTTAAGACAAACCGCGTCGGCAAAACCGATATCTCAATAACGTCTCTATCGTTGGGCGGTGCCAGCCTTGGCAATCTTGGCCATGTCGTTCGTGACAGCGACGTGACCGATGTCCTGCAACACGCCTGGTCCGCCGGAATCCGCTATTTTGACACGGCCCCCCACTATGGGCGCGGTTTGTCCGAACAACGGATGGGCGACTTTTTCAAGGATATCCCACGTGACGACTATGTGTTGTCCACCAAGGTGGGACGGGTCTTGTCACCTGGCCCTCAATTGGCCGAAGCCGACGGATTTGTCCAACCTTTGCCAAATGCGGTTCGCTACGACTATTCAGCAGACGGCATTCTAGAAAGCTTTGAGAGCAGTTGCGAACGGCTGGGAACCTCCCGCGTTGAGATTGTGTTTGTGCATGACATCGGCGACTACACCCACGGCGCAGCCAGCGGCGCTCGCCATATGGAAGACCTGATGGGATCAGGCATGTCTGCACTGCAAGACCTAAAGCAAGCCGGACGTATAGGGGCGATCGGGCTTGGCGTGAACGAAAGCAAGGTCTGCATCGACGTGATGAAACAAACTCCATTAGACGTCATTCTGCTTGCTGGACGCCTGACCCTGTTAGACCGCGAGGCCGAAGCCGAGTTGCTGGACTTATGTGCCCAGCAAGGCACCAGTCTGGTGCTCGGCGGGATCTTCAATTCAGGCATTCTGGCAACCGGGCCAAAACCGGGGGCTTGGTTTGACTATGCGCCAGCTTCACAAGAAATATTAGACAAGGTGACAGCTTTGCAGGACAGCGCAAAAGCAGCTGACCTAACCTTGGCAGAGGCATCATTGCAATTTGCGCTGCATCATCCCGCGGCCTGCTCTGTCTTGCTGGGAACCGGCAAAGTCAGTTCGCTGCAACGCAATCTTGATGCCGCCAACAAGCAATTGTCAGACGCAGCAATGACTTTTGTCACCACTTAGGTCGCGTGGCTATTGGTCTCTAACGAGGACAATAGTGTTTGCTTAGAGGTGGCAAGATGGCGACGCGCGGCCGCCTCAGCCTTATCTGCATCTCGACTGCGCAGCGCCTCGATCAGCGCAAGATGCTCACGAATGGCATCTTCGTTTCGTTCGCGCTCGTGGGTTTTGTTCCACTGAAAGTGGTAGTGGAACACGAGAGAAATGATTTTTTGAAACTCTTTGACGAAACGGTTTACGACCACACTGTTGATGACGGCGTGGAATTTTTCATCGAGCGGTGAGAAATCATGGAAATCTTTGTCAATGCGCAGCAACAGATCCAGATGCTCCTGTTCCAGACTATCTAGACGGGCCCAAATTTCGTGATCCAATGGAAGGGCAGCAAGATGACGTACGGAATTCGATTCCAAGACGGTTCGAAAATCTGACAATTCCACCGCGTAGTTTTTGGTGAATCCTAGCAGCACCCAACCTCCGCGCGGCCTGCGCACGACAATACCAAAACGACTGAGTGACGAGAAAAATTCCTGCAAGGTATGGGTCGCCACAGAAAAATCTTTAGAGAGCTGCGCGACATTCAGCACGGTGCCGGGCGGAACATCCATGCGCAAAACCCAGTCAAGGAATCGGCTCTCCAGTTCCTCGATGCCCAACAAAACAGGCGGGCCCTCCAACCGATCTTCCACATTCGAATGACGCCTTAGGATTTTTTCGCGGCCATCGAGCGCAATAATGGAGCAGTCATCCAGCCGTGTCAGGGCGCTTCGGATCACGGTTCTGCTAACGCCCAACTGGGCGGACAAAGCATTTTCAGACGGCAAATACGCCCCAACTTCCAATTGATCACAAAGGTTTAAGAGTTCATTGTATGCCTCAACGAAGCGGGTATTGGTCCTTGCCATAGGTCGTATCATTCCTCTCTCGATTGGCCCGTTATACCTGTTTTTTTGAAATGTTCAAAAAAATTAAAAACATTTGACGGGTCAACTTCCCGCCAATATGTTTATTATTATTAAAGACAGACCATGTCTTTTCGGGGAGCAAGAACAACCATGTCCAACACTAATGGCAACACTAAATTGCGGTTCTTGCCGACCGGATCAAGCCTGCACAAACTGTCAGCTCTACTGACACTGCTGCTGCTGATACTGGCGTTCTCCTTTACCAGTCCGGCCTTTCTCTCAGTGAATAACGGTTTGACTGTTCTTCTGCAAACTTCCGTTATCGGGCTACTGGCCATTGGTATGACATTGGTGATTATCACCGGCGGCATTGACCTAAGCGTCGGCTCTGTCCTTGCCTTGTCCGGTGTGGTTGCCGGGCTGGCGATCAAGGCTGGCGTCCCAGTCATGCCAGCTATGGCTTTCGGAATTCTAGCCGGTGCATTTTGCGGGTTCATCAATGGTCTCGTTATAACAAAACTGCGCATTACTCCGTTTGTAGCAACACTGGGCATGATGATGATTGCGCGTGGAGTAGCACTGCAATTGACGGGCGCAGCCCCTATCAGCCGCCTTGGCGAGGCCTTTGGACAACTGGGCAATGGCTCGTTTTTCCGCATTGTCGAAATGCAGGCCAATGGTTTTCCCAAGGTGATATTCCCAGGCATTCCTTATCCCGCAGTCCTGTTGGTCGTAATGGCACTGATTGGCGGGTTCTTGTTGCAGCGCCGTCAGATTGGTCGCCACATCTTTTCAGTCGGTTCAAATGAAGAAGCCGCGCGCCTATCCGGTGTAAAAGTCGACCGAACAAAAATCTGGGCCTACACAGCGTCAGGCGCTCTGGCAGGACTGGCCGGAATGGTCCTGATGTCACGCCTTGTCACAGTGCAGCCCAACGAAGGTGTGATGTACGAACTTGATGCCATTGCGGCCTCGGTCATTGGTGGCGCTTCGCTGATGGGGGGCGTTGGCAGCATCTCAGGCAGCATGATCGGCGCATTTATCATCGGTGTGCTGCGAAATGGCCTGAACATGGCAGGCACTTCTGCCTTCATTCAACAAATCATCATCGGGATTGTCGTGATCGGCGCGGTCTACATCGACCAAATCCGCAACCGGAACTAACCAAACTCAATCACCAAGAACTAGTTTTTAACGGGAGGAAACCATGAAGAAACTACTGACAACGGCGCTAGCCACAGGCATCCTAGCCACTGCAGCTACAGTCGCATCGGCCGGCGAGATCGCCGTGATCGTAAAAACGACGAACTCCAGCTTCTGGCAAAACGTCAACAAAGGCGCGACTGCCGCCATTGAAAGCCACAGCGATCACACGATGACATTCAACGGTCCAGCTGCTGAATCCGCCATCGCAGATCAGGTCGCCCTGGTCGAAAATGCGATCAACCGCGGCGTTTCCGGCATCGTCCTGGCACCATCTGATCCAGAGGCACTCGCCCCTGTGGTAAAGCGCGCATATGAAAGCGGCATCCCTGTTGCAATCATTGATAGCGGTCTGGCCGAAGGCAACGAAAAGTATTACCAGACCTTCCTGTCCACAGACAATTGTGCAGCGGGTGAGCAGGCTGCTCAGATGATGATCGACTCTGTCGGCACCTCAGGCAAAGTGGCCGTGATGTCATATGTCGCTGGCGTTGGTTCAGAAATCGGCCGTGTAGGCTGCTTTGTAAAACATATCGGCGAAAGCTCGGATATCGAGATCGTTGGCCCGTTCTACTCGCAGTCGCAAATGGCAACCGCACTGAACCAAACCACTGATATTCTGGCTGCAAACAAGCTGGTTGGTATCTTCGGTGCCAATGAACCAACAGCAATCGGCATGGGCCGCGCAATTGAGCAAGCAGGCAAAGCGGGTCAACTGACCGCCATCGGTTTTGATGGCAACGCGGACCTGCAAGACATGGTCAAAAGCGGAACCCTCCTTTCGACTGCCGTACAGGGCTCGTTCCAGATGGGAGAACTGGGTGTGAATGCCATCGCAGATCTTCTGGCTGGCAACGAGATCACCAACTTCATCGACACCGGTGTTGTAATGGTCACAAAAGACAACATCGACACACCAGTCGCACAAAACGTTTTGTACTGATTGTGCCTGGGTCAGCGAACAGGCTTCGCTGACCCAATTCTAGATTCCGATAGGACGAATAATGTTGGACGCAAACGCTCAAGAGACCCCTCTGGTGCAAATGTCAGAGATCTACAAACATTTTGGCGGTGTTCATGCCGTTGAAGGTGTCTCAGTTGATCTTTATCCGGGTGAGGTCGTCGGTGTATTGGGCCACAACGGGGCTGGAAAATCCTGTCTCATGCAGATCCTGTCCGGAGCAATGATACCCAATGGCGGCGAGATCTACGTGAACGGCCAAGAGGCTGATCTTAAATCTCCGCACGACGCCAAAAAACACGGCATTGAAACAATCTATCAAACCTTGGCCTTGGCCAACCATCTGGATGCGGCGCAGAACCTGTTTCTTGGACGCGAGTTAAAGACCCGTTTCGGAAACCTCGACGAAGCACGCATGCATGCCGAGGCGCAAGACGCACTTCGCCAGTTGAACCCGAATTTCAAGAACCTCAAGGACCCAGTGGCCAAGCTGTCTGGTGGCCAAAGGCAGGTCATCGCCATTGCCCGCGCGATCTACTTTCAAGCCAAAGTTCTAATTATGGACGAGCCGACGGCGGCGCTCGGGCCCTCGGAAACGGCGATGGTGGCCGATCTGACGCTACGCCTGAAAGACGAAGGCATCGGCATCTTCCTGATCAGCCACGATATGCATGATGTGTTTGACCTGTGTGACCGAGTGATGGTGATGAACAAGGGCCGCAATGTTGGAACCTTCCGGATCGAAGACGTGAACAAAGACGATATTCTGAGCCTCATCATTAAGGGGACATTGCCAGATGGCTGGGTACCACGAGGTGAGTCCAAATGAGCACCAATACAATGCGAGCAGGTACAGTCGTCGAACCGGGAATCTTTGCAATAGAACCTCGCCCCGTCGTGAGTGAAGTTCCAGAAGGCTGGGTGTTGGTTGATATCTGCACCGTGGGTCTGTGCGGGACCGACTATCATATTCTCGAAGGGAAACATCCGTTTCTCAACTATCCACGGGTCATCGGTCACGAATTAAGCGGCCATGTCGCACGTGATGGAGAAGGTTGGTCGGCTGGTGATTTAGTCTTGGTGAACCCCTATTTGACATGTGGTGAGTGCCGGGCCTGCAAACGCGGAAAACCCAACTGCTGCTACAATATTGAGGTTTTGGGCGTGCACCGCGATGGCGGGTTAATCCCCCAGCTGGCCGTACCTGCGGGCAACCTCTATGCCGCGGACGGTTTGTCAGCGATCCAAGCTGCAATGGTAGAGTTTCTGGCCATCGGTGCGCACGCGGTGCAACGTTCCGGCGTATCCGAGGGTGATAATGTGCTGGTAACCGGCGTCGGCCCCATTGGTATCGGCACGGCTTTGTTTGCGCGCCTAAAGGGTGCAACCGTCACGTTGCTGGATCTCAGCCCTGAACGCTTGGCTATGGCGTCAGATAAGTTTGGTTTCGACATGGGACACACAGGAATCGAAGCCGCAATCAAAGCGACGGGTGATGAAGGTTACGACGTCTTGTTTGATGCCACCGGACATGCCGGCGCAATCGAAGCAGGTTTTCCGGCCGTGGCCCACGGTGGATCATACGTTCTGGTCAGCGTAGTCAAGGACAACATCACCTTCAGCGACCCAGAATTTCACAAGCGCGAGATGCGCCTGATCGGTAGTCGCAACGCATTAAAGTCCGACTTTGATTGGGTCATGTCAGCCTTTCGTGACAACTTGATTGATGCAGATGCCCTGTGTTCCACGGTACTCACACTGGATGAATTGGCCGTCCAGTTTAACGGTCTAGCTGAGGAACGCGCGGACCTGATCAAAGTCATCGTTCAGCTGCAGGAATAGCTCTATGTCATCGAAAACACTCCTTCTGAACGATGTGGATAACGTTGCCATCACTCTGCAAACCCTTGCGGCAGGCGATGACGTTGCAATCGAGCCGATCCCAAGGTCACACAAAGTTGCCATGACAGATATTGCCAAAGGGGATCACGTGGTCCGCTACGGCCAAATCATCGGTAAAGCAGATTGCAACATAGTGGCAGGTTCTCACGTACACAGTCACAATATGAGCATGAGCGATCATGTGGCGGATTACGCCTTTGGTTCCGCAGCCCACCCCCTGCCAGATCCCAAACAACTGCGCACGTTTGAGGGTTATCACCGCGAGGACGGGCGTGTTGGAACACGCAATTACATTGGCGTCCTGACATCAGTGAACTGTTCCGGATCTGTCGCCCGCTTCATTGCTGAAGCGGCGGAAAAGTCCGGCCTTCTGGATGAATTCCCCAATGTAGATGGCGTTGTGCCCATCGTGCATAGCAGTGGCTGCGGCATGTCCAATCAAGGAGAAGGTTATGACCTCCTGCTGCGGACACTTGCTGGGTATGCGCGCCATCCGAATTTCGGCGGAATCCTATTGGTAGGACTAGGCTGCGAAGTGCTGCAACTGGCCGAATTGGTAGGTGATCGCAAGATTACCCAGGACGGTGCGCTACGTTACATGACGATCCAGCAAATGGGTGGAACTCGGCGCACCATAGAGGCGGGCCTCGAACACCTCACCTCGCTTGCGAGTTATGCTAACCAAGCCAAACGAGCCCCTGCACCGGTATCTGAACTAGTACTGGGGATGCAATGTGGTGGGTCAGATGGCTATTCCGGCTTCACCGCCAATCCGGCACTCGGCGTCGCGTCTGATCTTCTGGTTCAGCAAGGTGGCACCTCAATCCTGTCTGAAACATCAGAGATCTACGGAGCTGAACACCTATTGACCCGCCGCGCTGTATCAGCAGAAGTGGGGCAAGACCTGGTGGACAAACTCGCCTGGTGGGAAGCTTACTGCGCGCGCCATGGGTCAAAAATGGATAACAACCCAAGCCCTGGTAATAAACGTGGTGGTCTGACCACGATCCTCGAGAAATCGTTAGGCGCAGTGGCCAAGAGCGGGCAAGCGCCTCTGTCTGGGGTGTTCGAATATGGCGCGCCACTGACCAGCAAAGGCTTCGTGTTTATGGATAGTCCAGGCTACGATCCCTGTTCCGTCACTGGGCAGGTTGCGTCCGGGGCCACTTTGATTGCCTTTACAACTGGGCGTGGCTCGGTTTCGGGATACAAACCAGCACCCAGCCTCAAAATTGCCTCCAATACTGACATGTTCACACGTTTGGGTGAGGACATGGACATCAACTGCGGTGACATCGCGGAAGGCGCATCTCTTGCTGAAAAGGGTGAAGAAATCTTCGAGGCGCTGATAGCGATCGCCAGCGGTCAGCACTCAAAAAGTGAAGATCTCGGATTTGGCGGGGTTGAATTTGTTCCTTGGCAAATTGGAGCGGTCCTTTAGGCGTTATCGTTCCATTTCCCCTCAGATCCGGCAGAGAAAACTTGTCATGCAACGATATGCATGGTTGGAAACTCGTTACGACTAACAGCTATCCACGACGGTAAAAATTTCTAATTTAAGAACGACCGTTTTGCGGGAGATTTGTTCCAGAGCCAGGTACGCCATCAATATCCGCAACGGGTTGTTGTCATCGGGTCAGGGACCCTGATCAACCCGACTTTGCAAAGTCCGCTTCCTGCGCAATGCCGCCGTTGGAGCTGACTGCAGCGAACTCCCGGTTCCAGCCCTTCTACGACATTCGTGCCGGGCGCAGCATGGGGGACGGCTGAAGCTGGAAGGGCGGATTCCAGACTTTCGTTGCAGATGCGAGCCATTCAAGGCACCATGTCGGCAGCCGGCTTTCAGGTGACCTCGAAACCGGCTCTTTTTTGCGCCGCCGCGAGGCGACCCCCGAGCCCAAAGCAGGCTATGAAGTTCATTATTGCCGTCGCCCCGTTGCTACCCATGCTGTTGCAACATAAGAACGATGTCCGTCAGCTTCGCCATCTAGATAGGCATCTCGTACGGCATCCTTTATCTGTTTTTTCAGTTCGGCGGGTCTCTTCGAAAGGTAGGATGGAATTGGGCCATCCTTCCCGTCGAACGGTCTCCAATAGTCTTCGAAGGATGCAAATTCAGTCCGGATGTGGGTCTCACTGATCTGAACATGGGCAAAGCCCGCTGACTTCAAAGCACTTTCCAGATGTCCGGGTCGCGTTAGCGGTCGTGTGAAGTTCTTTTTTCGGAGCTCGTTGGCCTCAGGGTCCAGCATTGAAGCTGTGTCCAGAAAGAAGCGATTGAACACGAGGCCTCCTCTTACATCCCAAATGGCTACCGAAAGACGGCCACCCACCTTCAAAGTACGCGAGATCTCGGAAATCGCCACGCTTGCGGTTGGAACGAAATTTAGGACGAGTTGGGATACAACATGATCGAATGTTTCATCCGGCATTGGAAGAGCATTCAGGTCAGCAACTTCGAACGAAACGCGTGGGTCTGAAATTTGTCGTGAAGCAAATTCAACATAAGCTTTAGAGATGTCGACACCGGTAATATCTGCAGTTTCGGTGCGGCCCAACATCTCTGATGTCAGTGCGCCTGTACCGCATCCGGCGTCGAGAATATTGCAGCTATCCTCAAACTTTATGAGATCCAGAAATTTTGGTGCTAGCAAGCGGCTAAAACGCCCCATTTGCAACTCGTAACCTTTGCCACTGGAGGCAGAAAAATTCGATGAATTCGAAGCCAATGTGCTATCTCCAGATTGAGTTTGCCCACGCAACTGATCATTCTAGGCTGCACACTACACATTAGCTCGTATCGTGGACGAGACCAATTTTCAGATTGATTGGTCGTTCTGGAGAAGCTGTACTGCGGCGACGTGATGTCCCGTGAATGACCGGCCTGGCTGCTCACGTCCTATAAGGTCGAGCCGCAGCCAGACTTTGCAAAGGTCACAAACTGCGCATTATCGCCATTGGTGACAAACCCGTCTACTGGCCGGTTCCAGCCCTTCTGCGACTTTGGTGGCCTGTGCAGCATCCGACAAGAAGGGCGGAAACCGGACATTGGCTGCGTCTGCGTCTGCGTCTGCGTCTGCGTCTGCGTCTGCGAAGGTTCTATGTCAGGCAGGCAAAAGCGGCCATTCAAGACCTAGCAGACCGTAATCCAAATGCTGCGCCGCGCACAAAGATCGGCAATGCGCAGAAAACAGGCTTTGCTAACCTTACCTTTGCAGCCCTCTAGACAGGCCTCTTGATGTGCCGTCGCAGGTATGCAGACATCGGTTTCAAGCTTGGTTTAGCAGGGCTTTTAGTTCAGCCCCAAACCAGGCAACGAAGCTGGAGGCGGGTTGAGTGAAACCGATGGCTTCAGGAGCAACGAACTGAAAGACGCGCTCGCAGGGTAAGCGAGATGCATAGGGTTCAACCAAACAACCCTTTCCAAGCGCGTCCATCACATAAACGTCACGCAGCAGGGCAAAACCTTGCCCCGAGATCGCCGCCTGAAGGATCATATCTGCATTGTTAAAGGTCAAGCGCGGCCGGGTTTCAAAGGGATGGCCCGCAAGAAAGGCCGCAAAGTAGTTGGCCCAATGTACGGTTTCATCTTCGTGGATCAATTGCGCCTGGCTGAGAAGTCCGACATCAGGCTTGCCATTTGGCTGCAACTCCCCTGTCAAAGCGGCCAAGTAATCAGGGGCGCACACCACCCTCATGTGTTCTTGGGGCACCGGGAGCAAGGCATTGCCATTTACCTCTGCCTCTTGCGAATGCAGGCGCGGAAGCAAGCGCAGCGCGACGTCGATCCGCTCTTCCTCCAGATTCACAAAACGGTTTGCAGCACAGATTCTGACATTGATTTCTGGGGAACGCCTCAGAAAACCGTCTAGTCTTGGCTGCAATACGATAGAGGCCAAAGATGGGGCAATCCCTATTGAAAGAACCTTTTGATGATACTGGCTCCCCACCAAATGACCAATATGTTCCAACTGATGTGTCACGGCGCGGATCTCTGGGATGATAGCACGCAGAAACTCTGTTGGCTCCAGATTTCGCCCTTTCGCTCGAAATAATTTTGCGTTCCACCTCTCCTCTAACTTGCTGATATGATAGGATACAGTTGGCTGAGACAAATTGAGTTCACGCGCGGCGGCAGAAACTGAATTCAGCCGTGATACCGCATCGAGAGACCGTGCCTCCTGCAGTGTTGGGATGAATCTTCGTGGGGCGCTCATGCTGAATTCATAGAGGTTTTCTATGGGACTTTCAACTTTACTGATTTGTAAAAAACCACCTGCAAGGCGAATGATCAGCCTAGTTTTGTTTTAGTCGAAACGGGAGGATAGACATGACAATTTCAAGAAGAGCGGTGATCACAGGCTTTGCTACGGCACTTTCAGTGAGCCTCAGTGGATTGGCCGCTCAGGCCGGAGAAGCGCTGGATCGCATTCTGAGCGAAGGCGTGCTGACCGTCGGCACCAACTCGGATTACCGGCCCAATTCCTTCATGAATGACAATAATGAACTCGACGGCTTTGATATCGCGGTCTCCAAGGAAGTTGCCGCACGCTTAGGCGTCGACGTCAAATTCGTAACCCCTGGCTGGGAGGTCATGACCGCAGGACACTGGGCAGGCCGCTGGGACATGGTTGTTGGCTCGATGACGCCCACTAAGGCCCGCGCCGAGATCCTGGACTTTCCAGCAATCTATTACTTTAGCCCCGCTGCTTTTGCGGTGCATAAGACATCGCCTGCCGAAAAACCGGGGGATCTGGACGGAAAAACCGTGGGTGTGGTCTCTGCCTCAACCTACAACCGGTATCTGGAGCACGATCTGAAGCTCGACGTGGTGGGGATGCCTGCCTTTACCTATGATGTCACCCCCGGCGAGATCCGGGCCTATAGCGATGTGAACGAGTTTGATGACCTCGCCCTTGGCGATGGCGCGCGACTTCATGCAGTGTTGCAATCGGTGCCCGTTATTGCTGAGGCGGTCTCCGTTGGCCTTCCGATCAAACAGCTGGGAGAGCCCGTCTTCTTTGAACCACTCGCCCTAGCCACCGACAAGGGGGACGCTGAGCTGAATGCCCGCCTGCATGACATTATCGAAGAGATGCGGAGCGACGGCACATTGGCCAAACTGTCGGTCAAATGGCACGGCACTGACCTCGTCAGCACCAAATAAGGCAAGCCAATGGTCACATTGTTCAAAAGCAGCTTCCAGCATGGGCCGGAGCGTCTGAAGCTGGCATCCGGTCTGGCGCTGTCGGTCTTTGCGGCAGCCTTCCTGCTGTCGGCCAATCAAGGGGCTTTGGGCGAGATGCTCTTGCCCGCCATGCGCCCTGAGACTCTGGCCGGAAACTGGGGGCGGTTTTCGGCGGCATTGGTGGCCTTTCTCATCGCGGGGGGCGTGGTCTACGCCCTCCTCGGCCTTCAACGCCGTTTGCAAGCCTATCTGACCTGGGCTGTATTGGCCGCAATTGCGCTCGGGTTATTCTATTCCTTTGATCTGAGCTTCGGCTTCATCGGCAAGAAACTGCCCTTTCTCTTGTCGCAGGGGGCGGTCACAACGCTCTATGTCTCTACGATTTCGATCGCCCTCGCTTTTGTCTTTGCCCTCGCCGGGGCAACCGCAAAACTTTCTGGCATTGGCATTCTTGAAGGCATCGGATCGTTCTACACCTCATACTTCCGCGGCACGCCGCTGCTGGTGCAGCTGTTCCTGATTTACCTGGGGCTGCCCCAGATTGGCATAGTCGTGGATCCGGTGCCCGCAGCCATTGCCGCACTTTCGCTGGTCTATGGCGCTTACATGACCGAGATCTTCCGATCCGGAATTCAATCGCTGCCCGCAGGACAGTGGGAGGCCGCCGACGCGCTGGGTTTGCACCGCATGGTGACCTTCCGCAAGGTGATCCTGCCGCAGGCCATGCGCGTGATCATCCCTCCAACAGGCAACCAGTTCATCGCCATGCTAAAGGACAGCTCCCTTGTAAGTGTCGTTGGGGTCTGGGACCTGATGTTCCTGGCCCGCACCGTTGGCCGGTCTGATTTCAAAATCCTCGAAATGCTGATCACGGCCTCGATTGTCTACTGGTTGATGTCGATTATCCTGGAACTCGTCCAAAAGCGGATTGAGCTGCATTTCTCCAAATCCTTGATCCGATAACCGCAAGAACAGAAAGAAATATTGTCAAGATGACTGCGTATAGTGACCGTCCGTTGAGAGTGGCCGTGATGGCCAACTCGGGGTTTGACTCGGACATTGGCCTGACACGGCAAACCCTGGACGACAAATACCTGACGGCGGCGCTCGAAGGTTGCGGCGCTTTACCGATCATCGTTCCGACCCTCTCCAGCTCGGCACAGCTGGAAGCCTTCCTTGACCTGGTTGATGGAATCATTCTGACCGGGGATCAATCAAACATCGCACCCGGTGCCTATGGTGCAACCGGCAACAGTCAGAGCCACGGCCCTTTTGATCCGCAACGGGATGCCTCGGCGTTCTATCTGGTCAATGCGGCCCGCAAAAGGAAACTGCCCCTGCTTGGCATCTGCCGCGGCATGCAAGAGATCAATGTCTCCCTTGGGGGCACAATCCAGACAGGGTTTGCTGGAAGCGCTGACTACCCGGACCATCCACATTTGCCCAAAGTCACGGACCCGGACCTTGTTTATCAGGAAGCACACCCGGTTAGTGTGAACTCTGAAACCCAGCTGGGTGCCGCCATCGGCAAGACGCGCGCATTTGTGAATTCCGTACATGTACAAGCTGTTGACGAATTGGCCAAAGACCTTACGCCCGTAGCCCTATCCGATGATGGGATTATCGAGGCCTTTGAACACAGCTCGAGCAAATTTATTATCGGGGTTCAATGGCACCCGGAATACAGGGCAACTGAAAAGCCCTTGTCCGCGGCCTTGTTTTCCCATTTTGCCCGACTCATGAAGGACCGCAAAGAAAGCACTCCATACATTTTGTGACGTTTTATCCGTTGGTTAGGAGTTCTTCGGCCTTTCAACTTTTCGAGACCGCCATGTCCGGTCAGTATAACCGCGTCCATTCTATTTTGGGGTTTCCAAGGCTCTTTGAGCCTTCTCTAAATCTCATCAAAGTACTGCTAAAATTCTGACTCTCCTTGCGTTGGTGTGCCTGTCGCTTTGCGACAATTCAGCGATGCCATTGGTGGTTTCTGTTTGGATCGGCTGACTAAATGTTGAACCTAAAGCAGCCGTTTGTGCAGCTGTGGTGAAAGCCCGCTTCGTCCGTAGAGCCGACCTCAAACCATAAAAATGCTGCGCAAGATGTCGAACGTCCGGTCTGGGGAAGCGGCAGCGCAGAAACGGCGGACCAGTCAACGGCGGTTGTGGACCGTTCTTGTACATCAACTCGAGTTGCAGTCAGACTTTGCAAATGTCGCGATCTGCACATAGCTGCCGTTGGGCCCCAGCACAGCGAATTCACACTTCCAACCGAGTACAAACGGTCGATCTGGACGCGGGGTAAGCCGTGGTCCAGTCCTCCCGGACGTTCACGCCTCAGCCCGCCACGATATTTTCTTCCGCGCGAAATCATACGTTTTGACCTCTGCTCCAGAGTATTAAGTGCAAACAAGGCGACCGCATATCGCGTCCATGAAGGTGGTCAAATCCGGCTGCTGCATCCGTCGGATGCGCCGGGCTGGTGGAAAGAACTAACACCTAATCGGTCAATCTGACTGATACCCCGCCGCTGAAATCCCTTGGCCGGGTGGCGACAGGATCCCTGATCTCTCTCCTTGGCCCATCATATTGGGCTAACGACGGAAACCAGGAGGGCCTATCAAATGTCATATGGGTTCCCCCCCCCCCGCCTACTGCCCAGCCCCGCTGCAGCAGCCTATCTTGGCGTATCTGAGAGCATGCTGCGCAAGCTGGGCATCCCCCGAAAGGAACAAGGGGCGAAGCGCTTGTATGACCGATCAGACCTTGACGCACATGCGGATGACCTGCCCTATGAGGTTCAGCCAGAGAACCGCAACAATGAGGAAAAGGCAATCACCGCCTGCGATGATGCCTTTGGTATGACTAAATGAAACTGCCAAGGGTTCATCGAGTTTTTGCCAGAGGGACACTGTACAAATACCACCGCCGAACTTCCCAACGATATACCCGAGGATCACCCTAAATTCATTGCTGCCTGGTCGATTGAAGAACAAAAGAAGCCGGAAACCAAATCACGCGCCAAACTTGGCACGATCGCTGCTGGGTGCAAGACCTATCTAAAATCGGGTTCATATCGCGATCTGACAGATTCCTACCGCCCTGTTATCCGCCGCCATGTCGAAGCTATCAGAGACACACGGGGCAAGGCACCAGTGACCGGACTTCGCGCCTATCACATAAATGCGGACCTCGACCCACTGACACCCGCCGTGGCGAGGTCCCGATTGAAAGCCTGGAAGAAGCTATGCGGCTTTTGGACAGGCCAAGGAATGATCCCAGACGATGTTTCCCGCGCGGCTGTCGGTAAGAAAATGCCCAAAACAGAGGGGCACAAGGAATGGACGCGCAGCGAAGTCGCCCTGTTTCGCAACTACTGGCCAATTGACACCCCTCAACGCCATGCCCTCGAACTCTTGCAGTGGAGGGGAGCGCGATGCGTCGATGCCGTGTCATTAGGCCCCGGCATGATTGACCGCAACGGCCTCCTGACCTTCAGGCAGCAAAAAACTAAAGTGATCGCCCACATCCCTTGGACTTGCCCCGCTCTGGGGCTTGAATAGGAGCGCGAAGCTCTTCTCAGCTACCAAACTAAACATATGGTGTTCCTTACCACAGCTCACGGCAAGCCACGATCTCACAGATCGTTTTCGCAATGGTTCTCAAAGGCCTGCTCCGACGCTGACTTAATGCGCTTTTCAGCACACGGATTGCGCAAGTATCGCATGAATGAATTGTCAGAAAACGGAGCCTCAGTTCTACAAATGCAAGCTTGGGTCGGCCACGCCACCCTTGATGAGATCGAACAGTACACTCGCAAAGCGCAGCGACGGACAGCATTTTTAGGAACAGAACAAGACCAGAACCCTGTAAAACAATCCAATTCCAAGCGTAAACATTGTTGTTTTTCAATGCCTTAAAAGGCAACTGGCGATCCCTGAAGGACTCGAACCCTCAACCTGCTGATTAGAAGTCAGCTGCTCTATCCAGTTGAGCTAAGGGACCGCTTGATGCCTGTTATGGCATGGGGTCAGGGGGGGTCAAGACGCGCTGGACAAATCCAGGTACATAAATGTCGACAAAGGGTCTTCTTCATAGTTCGAAAACGGTGGGCACTCGACAAAACCAAGCGTCGCATAAAGTTGGCGCGATGGTCTGAACTCTTCAGCCGAGCCGGTTTCCAGGAAGACACCTGTCGCAGCTTCATTTCGGGCTAGGGTCACCAGATGCGTCAACATCGCCCGTCCAGCACCACTACCGCGCGCCTCTGATACGGTGTGCATGGATTTCAACTCCAATGCGCCGTTATCCAAAGATTTCAGCGCCCCCATGGCAATCGCAACGCCGTCCTGCCGCAACAGAAAAAGCCGCGCACCAGGGGCCTCCAGATCGGATTGCCCCTGTGCGTGGCAGCTTTCAGCTGGCGATTGAGACGTCATAAGCGCCAAATGCCGCTGGATCAGCCGCGCAGCATCCGGATCACCGGTCGGGGCCAAGGCAATCGTAAATTCGGGCATTTAGTGGGTCCAGACACCACGTCGGTCGGTGGCAAAATTTGCACCATATCCGCCGGGTCGCACATTGGCTTTGCGCGTTTTGGGCTCAACAACCTGTGCGTCGATGCCGTGTGCCTCAGCATAATCAACTGCAGCTTCCTTGCTATCAAAGCGAAGGCGTACCTGTGTCTGGGTGTCACTGGACGATGTCCAGCCCATCAACGGATCCACTTCACGCGTGTTGGATGGTGCATACTCCAGCACCCACTTGCGTGTTTTTGCCATGCCCGATGTCATTGCATTTCTGGCAGGCTTGAAAATCCGCGCTTGCATCGCAATCTCCTGATAAATCACTGCCCCCTATATGCGCAAAACAGGGCTGCGCGGCAAGGTGCCTTTTGTCTCACTTCACCCATGATTTGCCGCAGTTTTTCATCACCTGTACGAATCCGCTTGAACAAGAACAAAAACAGATCAAAAATCAGCCGCCAGACAGGAGAGCCAGTATGCCCTATGCCCATTCCGACAAAACCAACCCCGGTATGGGGGAAACGGATGTGCGCGACCGGCCCAAACTGGAGGGCGGCAAGGCCTTTGCCCTGAATACCGAGTTTGATCCGGCTGGCGATCAGCCCACCGCAATCAAAGAACTGTCGCAAGGCGTGTTGGACGGCGAACGCGATCAGGTGCTGCTGGGGGCCACCGGTACAGGTAAAACCTTCACCATGGCAAAGGTGATCGAAGAAACCCAGCGCCCGGCCATCATCCTCGCCCCAAACAAAACCCTGGCGGCACAATTATACGGCGAATTCAAAGGCTTCTTCCCGGACAACGCCGTCGAATACTTCGTGTCCTTCTACGACTACTACCAGCCCGAAGCCTATGTCGCCCGGTCCGATACCTTCATCGAGAAGGAAAGCCAGATCAACGAACAGATCGACCGGATGCGCCACTCGGCCACCCGCGCGCTGTTGGAACGTGATGATGTGATCATCATCGCTTCGGTGTCCTGCATCTACGGTATCGGTAGCATCGAAACCTACGGCGCCATGACCCAGGATCTGAAGGCCGGCGAAAGCTATGACCAGCGCCAGATCATGGGGGATCTGGTGGCCCAGCAATACAAACGCAACGATCAGGCATTTCAGCGTGGTTCTTTCCGTGTGCGCGGCGATTCTCTGGAAATCTTCCCGGCCCACCTGGATGATCGCGCCTGGCGGTTGTCCTTTTTTGGCGAAGAACTGGAAACCATCACCGAATTTGACCCGCTGACCGGGGAACGCACCGGCAGCTTTGAACAGATTCGCGTCTACGCCAACTCTCACTATGTGACCCCCAAACCAACCCTCACGCAGGCCATCGTCAAGATCAAGGAAGAGCTGCGTCAGCGGTTGGACCAACTCAACAACGAAGGCAAACTGCTCGAGGCACAGCGGCTGGAACAACGCTGCAAATTTGATCTTGAGATGCTGGAGGCCACTGGCCACTGCAACGGCATCGAAAACTACTCGCGCTATCTGACCGGCCGCGCCCCCGGCGAGCCGCCCCCCACCCTGTTCGAATTCATCCCCGACAATGCCATTGTCTTTGCTGATGAAAGCCACGTCTCTGTGCCGCAGATCGGCGGCATGTACAAAGGTGACTTTCGGCGCAAATCCGTACTGGCGGAACACGGCTTCCGGCTGCCTTCTTGTATGGACAACCGCCCATTGAAGTTCGAGGAATGGGACGCCATGCGGCCCCAGTCGGTATTTGTGTCAGCAACGCCCTCCAAATGGGAGATGGAACGCACCGGCGGTGTGTTCACTGAACAGGTGATCCGTCCCACTGGCCTTCTGGACCCGCCAGTCGAAATCCGCCCTGTCGGAATGCAGGTAGATGACCTGCTGGACGAGGTGCGCAGGGTCAACGAAAACGGCATGCGCACGCTGGTCACCACCCTAACCAAACGCATGGCCGAGGATCTGACCGAATACATGCATGAACAGGGCATCAAGGTCCGCTATATGCACTCTGACATCGACACGCTGGAACGGATCGAGATCCTGCGTGATCTGCGTCTGGGTGCCTTTGACGTGCTGATCGGTATCAACCTGCTGCGCGAAGGTCTGGATATCCCCGAATGTGGACTCGTCGCCATTCTGGACGCGGATAAAGAAGGCTTCCTGCGCTCTGAAACCTCACTGGTGCAGACCATCGGCCGCGCCGCCCGTAACGCCGATGGCCGCGTCATCATGTACGCCGACAAGGTCACCGGTTCGATGGAGCGCGCATTGGCCGAGACCAACCGCCGCCGCGCCAAGCAAGAGGCCTATAACGTCGAGCACGGCATCACCCCGGCCACGGTAAAGAAAAACGTCGAGGATGTTCTGGCCGGCCTCTACCCCGCCGACACCGACATGTCCCGCGTCACCGCCACCATCGACAAACCGATGCACGGCGGCAATCTGGAGGCGGTTCTGGACGGGCTGCGCAGTGACATGCGCAAGGCGGCCGAGAACCTGGAATTCGAAGAAGCCGCCCGCCTGCGCGACGAGGTCAAACGACTGGAGGCGGTGGACCTGACGATTTCCAATGACCCACTGGCGCGACAGTATGCGGTTGAGAAGGCGTCTGAGGCGGCGGTGAAATCACGTGGGCGATCAACGGCTGGTAGGTCAGGACAACGCGGCGGGAATGTGAAGCGGCGGGGACGTTAACTAACGCAATAAAGGGCCGCGCCTGACCTTGGGTGGGCGCAAAGCGCCTTCCCGGGGGGAGTGAAAACCGTCTTGGAAATGATCTGGGGGATCATTTCAGGTTTGAACAGGCGGAGCCGAGGCAGGCGCGGCCCGTGCGAGGCTCGGGCATTGGGATGTGAATTAGCGGAGGCAAGTAGAGTGCATTGACTCAGCAGGTTTCAAAACGACACCATTTTATTCCAGTCTCAATTCTGAAGAATTTTTGCATCTCCGGGGAAAGTACCCTGTACACTAGACGCGCTGATAACGGGCTACCGGGACGGAGAAACATCAACAGGATATTTTTCCGCTGGCATTACAATAGCTTTGAGCTCGTCGACGGGCGGAAAGACGATCAAGTTGAAAAGTTCTTTGCTCGTGAACTCGACAATTTTATTCCAGAATGGCAGGTGGCATTTGAACAAGCTGCCAAGGGCGACAATAAAATACTATTTTCTTCAAAGCAAAGCCGCTACCGCTTCATCCAATTTTTTTACAATCATATGAAGCGGACCCCTGACTTAACCGCTCCGCTTGTCGAAGAAGTCAAATCTGAAGTTTTCAGCCGAGATTTGGAGAGTGAATTCGAAAAAAGGCACCGCCCACTGACGGAGCAGGAAAAGAAATTGTTAGAACAAGACGAATTTAGAGACCGCGCAGCTGCAAATAGCAGGGTGTCAAATTTCGGAAAGCAATCGGAAAATATTTTAAATCGTCTCGCCGCTATGCGCATTTTTGTTGCGACCCCCCAAAGGGTCTCCAAACAGTTTATTGTGGCAAGTAATCCAGTAGTTCGGTTCGAAGATTACCCTCTTCAAGAGCTGGGCACACCAGGTGTCGAGCTATGGACCACCATTTCCCCAAAAATAGCTGTCGGTTTTGCCCACTATGACAAAACCGACAACCTTCAAACGGACTTGCTTAGATTAGATGACCGCTCTGTACGGCAACTCAATCAAAGCCTTGCCAGAAGGAGCCATGCCATTGCAGGCAAATCCCAAGCTCTCTTGGAATCCTTGAAGAAAGCTGCTTGGTAACGTTGAATCTCTCAAACTGACGCGCCCGACCTAGGGTGGGTGCGAATGCGCCCTCCCTAGGTCGGGCGCAGCCCGTGCTTTGCACGGGCATAGGTTTGCGACCCCTTCCCAACGGGCTCACCCGATCCCCCCCTTGATCCCAATCAAAGACCCATCACCTGTCCCTGCCCTACCCTCTCCCTATGCCTCAACCAAACCCAACCGGACTGGATGCCTATAGGCCTGCCGAGATTGCCCGGCGGGTCGAAGACGCCGGGGTGGCCAAGGCACATCTATCGGCGGCCCAGACCCTGACCCTTGCTATATTGGCCGGGGCCTTCATCGCACTTGGCGGCGCGGCTTATACGGCGGTGATGACCGGGGTGGATCCCACCGGCCCAGCGCGGTTTTTGGGTGGGGTGGTGTTCGCGCTGGGGCTGATCCTGGTGATCGTCGGCGGGGCCGAGCTGTTCACCGGCAACGCGCTGATGACCATGGCCGCTGTTGACCGCAAAATCACCCTGCCCGCCCTGCTGCGCAACTGGGGGATTGTCTACCTCGGCAACCTGATCGGCGCCGTGGCGCTGGCCATCGCCATGCTCGGCACCGGGCTGCTGGACGGCCCCATTGGTGCCATGGCATCAAGCATCGCCGAGAGCAAAGCCGCCCTGTCACCACTAGAGGCCTTAACACGTGGGATCCTGTGCAACGCACTGGTCTGCCTCGCCGTCTGGCTGACTTTTGCGGCGCGCACCGCAGCGGGCAAAATCCTCGCCATCCTCTGGCCGATCAGCGCCTTTGTGCTGCTGGGGTTCGAGCACTCAGTCGCCAATATGTACCTGCTGCCCCAAGGCATCATCGCCGGAGCGCAGGTGGGAATTGGAGCCGTTATCACCAACCTGTTCTGGGTCACACTGGGCAATATCATCGGCGGTGCGGGCGGGGTCGCCCTTGCCTATCGTTTCGCCTATCTGCCCGCCGGAAAATAAGGCCTACTTCAACTCCACCTCAACAAAACTCATCACCTCGTCACCGATGTTGATCACATTGTGCTCCACGCCTTCCTCGCGCCGATAGGCGGTGCCGGCGGGCACGACGACTTCGCGCATCTCTCCACCCGGCATGTCCAGCCGCATGTGGCAGTCAGTAACGGCGGTGATCACATAGTCCATCGCGTGGGTATACCAGCCTGTCTCTGCCCCCGGTTCGAAATCAAACCGTGTCACCCGCACTCGTGGGTCATCAATCATCTGTATAGCTGTGGCCTCAATTGCCATTATGTTTATCCTCCATCTATTGTTCGCAACCTAGCGGCCAACCAGCCGGCGCTATACCTCCAGTTGACGCGAAAACACGGACCAGTCCTGCCCCTTGCCCGACTCGCACAATCGGGGCACACTAGCCCCCTACCCTCAATCACCGGCGCAATGGCCGCGCTGGTTGGATGGCTCTGCGGCCTTGCGCCTTCGCAAACCGGAGGACACCATGACTATTGCCGCACGCCTGAAACACCACCTTGATGCGCAGGGACTTCCCTTTGACATGATCTCGCACCCCTATGCCGCCACCGCCAGTGGCTGCGCCGAGGCCGCGCATGTACCCGGCGATCATCTGGCCAAATCGGTACTGATCCATATGGAAGAAGGCCCAATGCTCGCGGTGGTCCCGTCAAACCACCAGGTTGATCTGACCCAGTTACAGGCGATGTTGGACCGGCGCCTGGGCCTGGCCGCAGAACGCGAAATCGAGGCCCTGTTCGATGATTGCAATCTTGGTGCCGCCCCACCGGTGGGTGAGGCATATGACGTACCGACTATTGTCGACAACAGCCTGTCCGGGTTGGACAAAGTCTGGTTCGAAGCCGGTGATCACAAAACACTGGTAGAAATGCAGGGCAAGCATTTTGACCAGTTGATGCAGGGGGCAAAACACGGCTCATTCTGCACCATGCACTAAAGACACAATCTGTCGCTTGCGATCCCGTCAGCAGGCTTGCCGCCTGCTGCAATCAGGCTATGCTCAATCAACAGAGGTATCGCTTATGTTTACAATGGTTTTTCGTTTTCTGCTGATTGCAGCCCTTGTCACCGCCCATCCTGTTTTCGCCAGCGAAGGTGGTGGAGGAAACGAAGGTGGCGGCCGGGGCGATAACCTCAACACGAATACCCTCAATGCCTCAACCACCGGTCGGGTTGTGGATATTTTGACTCGGGGATTTGGCAAGTGCAAACGCCTTCCACGGATCTACCGCTATGACTGCTACTGGAAAACATACAAAAAGGCCTCGGACGTTCTGCGTGGCAGCCTCGTCTACTCAGAAGCACATAAGGCTATATCTGGCGTTGAAGACACCCTTCGTCTTGTTGTGCGCAACAATGTGGATCCTAGCAAAAAGCCGGTCCGGCGAGGTTTAAATACTTACAGAGCCATTCACGAAGCGGCCATTCCCGAAGCCAAAGCCCGCACCGAACGTGCAATGGATCAGGCTCAAACAGTGTTATTGCGGGCTCCGGACAACAAGCAGACGCATTTTGCCCGCATCGCTGACGCAGTGAATTCAAACAAGGTATTGCTTCGCTCTGCCCTGTTGCCGGGTGGATTGTTACGGTTCGCTTGGCACCTGATGCAGCTTAGGCCAGTATAACGACCTTAATGCCCTGTGACTTACTCATCTGAGCATTGACGGGAAAAAGGCAGAGACAGCCCATTGGGAGCCGTCTCTGCCTTTTCTTCTATAAACGGGGTTCCGATTAATCGGTGACCGTCAGCCCCAACATCCGCCAGTTCTGCATCCCACCGCGATAATAAAAAATCTTATCTGCGGGATATCCAGCGGCAATCATATTGCGCGCTGCAGTTGGCGACTGGCCACACCATGGTCCATTGCAAAACAGTGCCACGGGCTTGGCAGCCTGACAGTCAAACCCGTCAAAATCGATCTCACAGCCAAGTTCGTCCAGCCGATCAGAGGCCTCGGCAAACGGAATATTGACCGCGCCAGGGATCGACCCTCCAGCAAAGTTAGCAACAACCCTGCTGTCGACCACCATGGCCTCTGGATCGACTAACATATCCATAAGTTCAAGTTCGCCAATCGCTGTCACGCCTTCGGCAGGCACCATGGGCTGCACGCAAAACGGTGGACAGGCTCGCGAGGTCCGGGCCCAATTCTCGTCAACCCGATTTTCAGTGTCCTGAACACGGGAAATTCCAACCGGGCCGTCTGAGGTCTGCACTGTGACCTCAATGATCGTCTTGGTGATCCCGACCGTTTCCGCCAACGTGGCCCCAGCACAGGTTACCGCAACACCGACAACCGCCAGCGCATGAAAAATCCGCATCATCTATCCCTTCCATTTTCACACACCCAAGCACGTCCGGGCGAACTACTCAACCAGAGCGCAGACACTCCATTTCTATTTACCGCACCACATGCACAGCACAGGCCGCATGACGCACCACTTGGGAAGCCGTCGAACCAAGTAATAGATCCTGCATTCCCGGACGGTGTGACGCGATAATGATCAAATCCGGGCTGTTGGTCTCAGCCCAGTCCAGGATTGAACGCCCAGAGTGACCCTCGATGACAACCCCAATTGCATGCGGCAGACTGGCCGCCAAGATGTCGAGCTCCGTTTGTAGCGCGGCCCGGGCCTGGGCAAGGTAATCAAGGGGCATATATGAAATGGCATAGGCCGGAATATGCTCTACTACATGCAGTAGCGTTACAGCTCCACCCTCAGCACACAACAGCTTGGCCAGTTTGAGCGGCCCATTTATATCGCGGTCGGGATCAAAGGAAATTGGCACCAGAATTTTATGATACATCACTAGTCTCCTCTCTTGCGGTTTCAGGCTATTCCACAGACGGGCAACTGACCTTGATACAGGTCAGCCAGCGTCAAAATACAACTCGTCAGGAATTTACGCATTTGTTGTTGCCCAATACCTTGGTGTAAATATACTCGGCCCAGTCTCACATAGCCGACCCAAGACAGAATTCAGCATTGGGCACACCACTATTTAGCGCTTCGACTTCAGTTAGCGAACGCCCATCCGGTTCTTCAAACGCATAGTGCGGAACATTATTGGGTAGTTTGTCGGACGAAGTAGGCCTGTTTGATAACGGCAGGCCAAAACAACTGTTTTAATTGGTTAAAGGCGTACTCTCATGTTTGCCCACTCTCTAAAAATTCTATTGATCCTATCGCTCCCGACAATTGGCGTCGCTGCATCCAACCCTTCGCCAAACGAAACGGGAACCATACAGCTGGCGATGTCTGACACTGTAACCAGCAAAGTCGTGTTGGTGTTGCAGGAGGGCGGCGATGAATGTCGTGGCATCCCGAATGTCTATCAGTTTGATTGTTACCGGCAAATGTTCCGTCGCGCCGGCTCCTCCGTCAGCAAATTTCCCGATTACAGCGAAGCACGCAAAGCCTTCCGCCATGTTGAAAAAACCCTGAAGGCGGTGCTGAAACAATACCCCGACAAGGCAACCCCACCGCTGCGCAGCAATGGGCGCACCTACAAACCCGTCCAATCTGACGCGGTAAAGTCCGCCTCCGCGGCTTTTGAGCGTGCGCGGGCTGAGGCCACAACCATTCTGCTACGTGCCAATGGCCCAATCAGAATTCACTACGAACGTATTGCCTCGGTTGTCGGCTCCAACAAGCTGATCATCCGCTCGCAGTTGTTGATGCAGGTCCTGTTCAAGCATCTGACATAACGCTGGTGTCAGCCAAAGGTCTCGGCAACATCATACATCACAGGCTCAAAACTGCGGCATAATTCGTGTATTTTTCGATTTCGGTCCCGCATTTCCTGGGTTCTCAGCATTGCCAGAAAATCCTCACGGCGGCGCCATTGGGAATAGTTGGCAATCCGGGTTTGGGCGTCATTGACGTGCAGGCCCGCCGAAATAAACCCCGGCTGTAGTGAAATGAATTCAGCGTAAGCTTCGGTCAGCGCATCCAGCAGATCCTGGCATGTCCCGGGGGTCATCTCAAACGTGGTGATGACCGTCTGGATATCAGCGGCTTTGGCGATTGTTGGCATTGGCTCCTCCGTTGAATGGGTTCAGCCTAACCGAAGACATTGCAAAAGCAGAAGAGTTTTCAGCAATCCGCACAATAGAAATGAAGTCGTTGCGCGTGTTTTAACTTGTCTGTCGTTAGCCGACGGATAACATCACGTCGCACAACTGGAACCGCCAAAACATGACAAACCCAATTCGACCTACAGACAACGAAGCCCGCGCATTGGCTCAATCCCTGATGGTCAATGCCCGATTTGCAGCATTGGGTGTTGTTACAGACAATGGCGCACCTTTGGTAACCCGTATTGCCTTTGGCCTGTGCCCACAGGGCCGTCCTGTTAGTTTGGTGTCATCCCTGTCAATGCACACCCGCGCCTTACAGGCGAACCCAGCTTGTTCACTGTTGGTGGGGGAACCCGGCGACAAGGGCGATCCCCTGACTCATCCTCGATTGAGCCTGATCTGCCGCGCCTCATTTGTGCGTCATGGTGAGGACGGATACAGCGAACTGGCCGCACATTACCTGCGCGACCACCCCAAATCCAAACTCTACATCGACTTCAGCGATTTTGCATTTGCCCAGCTGAACGTCACCGAAGGCCATCTGAATGGCGGCTTTGGCAAGGCCTTTCACCTCACGGCCCAAGACCTTGGCCAGTCCTGATCATTTGTCCATACGCATGGTCACCTGTACTTCTCCATGCACGGATTCTTCCCAAACGAGATCTATCTGATCTTGGTTGCTACCCTGCTCCAGATCGACATAGGGCATCGCATAGCGAGACGAGCCACCGCTGGTCCTGATGGCCCCCAACGCAATCACGCTATCCACTCCGCGTGATCGACCACCAAAGGGCAACCCATCATCAGGATCAATCGTCCAGGTTTTAGTCGCGGATGATTGGTCATGCCGCACCCGCAACGGGTTCGAAACAGCGGCACTAACATTGTGAAAGGTATTGCCCTCAAAAAACACGTTTTTGGTGCGACTAAAGTCCAGGCCGGAAAAACTGGTATCCACCCGCTCGGCACGGTCTATTGACCCATTGATCGAACGGAATTTGTTGCCACTCACGGACATCCCATTCAGGAAGTGGTCACTGCCGTAAGGCTTGATCACAATATAGCTGAACCACGGTGCAACATCCCCTGACAGAAAGACGTTGTCGGTGATCGACAGCGAACTGAATGAAAACCCGGCAGTGAAATCTGGTGTCGAGTCCAGCTCATTGGTCCATTCGATAAAGCAGTTATCGACATAATTGTCCGACACCGTTGTTGAACAATAGGTGCTGGAAATCACCAACCCAGCGGTGCGAACCCCGTCTGTCACCGTGTCGCCTTGGAAGAAGTGGTTGCCGGTCACCGTGTTGTTCTCACCTGCCAAGATAGCAAAATGGCGGAATTTGGTGGCCCTGTTGTTGCGCAGTTTGGCGTCATTGGCGTTGACGTTCAGCGCAACACTGACGCGGTCTGGCACATTGTCGGGTTCTTCTGCAGACAGGAACTGACAGTTGTCGATCAAAATGCCCTGACAGCCCGACCCAATCGACGAAATGCCGCGATCTTTGGGCCGTGAGATAAAACAGTGATCCAAGCTGAATACCGACCCAGCCGGGGCCAGCCGTATGGCACTGCAATGGCTGTTGCACTGGATCTCAACCTCCGTCATGCCAAATTTGCTCAGCGAACTGAAGCCACTGAAATCCAGCATGTATTTGAAATCTTTGAAGGTAAACACCTGCGTCCCGGCCGCATCATAAAGCGGCGAATTCAACGTCAGCTCACCCGCGCCAGTGTTCTTCGACTTCACATAGACCTCGCGCCCCACCCCGCTGCCCTCGACCAGGGCGCCAACCGGGATATTGGCGATATTGGCAACGGATGTCAGGGTCCGCGAGTCATTGGGATCATAGGTGGCCTGCGCCGTCACGGTTTCGGTATCCCAGGCCACCCCTGACTGTGCCTCAATCTGTCCATTGCGGATTATCCGCCGCGTTGAATAGCTGGTCTTGTTCGGCACCGCCGCCTGCATATCCACCGGACCACTCAAGCTGACCTTGCGGCCGCCCAGATCCAGCGATTCATGGTCTGAATTGTTGATCAGCGCCTGAAAGGCCTTTTTGAACCCCATCTCCTCCTCGCCAAAGGCGGCAGCATAGGTGGGCAGGTCAAAATCCTTGGTCAGTAGCAGCATCTTGTCGGTGGGCATGGTGACCGTACCTTCAAACACCACTCGGTGGTTTAGGGACACGGTGTCATCCAGATAGAACTCACCAGCCGGCACCAGAATTCGCCGCCCATCCGCGGCGTCATCTGCGGCCTCAAACGCTGGTGCATCATTGGTCACCCCATCGCCCACCGCGCCAAAGTCAGTGACATCCACCAAGCTAAGCATATCGCGCAGATAGGCGCTGGTGATATCGGTGATCTCGATATCTTCAATCCGCACCACGCCACCGGTTGGCCCGGTCAGATCCAGCCCCATATGGCCGTAGGTTGCATTGCGCCCCCAAGCCATATCCACCCCACCGCGCGCGCCGGTGCCGATGATTGCGCTCACCTCAACCACCGCGCCATAGCTGGTCAGGGTGGTGCTGGGCCCGGTTTCAACCACACCGCCAATGTGGCTACCGCCTGACCCACCAGCCCAGGCAGCAATACGCACGCTGGGTAAGGCACCACTGATCGCTTTGATCCGCGCCTTGACCTGCAAATAGCACCCCGGCAGCAACGGCGTTTGCCCCATATGCCGCAGGTTCTGGGTCGAGGCGGTTTTTTGCAGCTCCAGACAGCCCCCAAAATCCGCATCCGACGGCACAAAGGCCGCGTTGACCGCGCCGTCATAGGTATCCGACCCTGGCGTGCCATCGCCGCTGGACCACTGATCCAGACCATCCACAAATGCAGGTGGCATCAATGCAACGCCCTCGGTGATTGCCTTGTTCATGTAAAACCCTTTCCAACAGCGCCAATAGCTTTGGGAGTGAGGGTTTAAGGTGTCAGGATTAATTCACCCCAAGCACAGCGCACGCTGGGTGGGCAACACCCGGTCGAATACAGAACAGTTGAGCTTTCTTTGGGGTGTGCCACCCAGTGGCCCAGCCCCCGCCTGACCTTCCCCTCGTGGAGTTCGAACCGGTCCGCGCAGCGGCAAACAGCGTGGGACGCTGTTTGAGGCATGAACGGGCGGAGCCCCGCGCACCAACAGCCCCCCAAACGTAACGCCTGCAGGAATTCCCCCTTGGGACGTAAGGCAAAGCCGCACGGCCCGCGCCTGACCTTCCCCCCGGGCAGGCGCTTTGCACCTCCCCAAGGTCAGGCACGGGCCTAGTGTTGCTCGAAAGATTACGTTGGACAATTAAAATAGTTCGATTGTGCAAATCGATAATCTAGCTTGTCCACTGTATGGAGCTATCTGCGGAGAGCCATGTCCATACAGCGAATGACTTCTTTTCCTTGCGTGTATGCGCTTCGCAATTCCGGATAAGTAGCGTTGGTTGGTGGTTCACCTTCATGTACGAACTTGTGCCGCCAACTCACCAAGTTCCCGTAACTGCTTGCAATGCTAGGTTCTCGAGCTGTGCGTGCAATCGTCTCAGCTTCCAGCAGCTTTTTGTCAAATTTGACCAGGTATTTTCGCCCAAAGCACACAATTTGTCCTCTTTTCAAGTCATTAAGTGAGATCCGTCCGTTCAACCTTGAAAATTTGGCTCTGGTGAGTTCGCCAAGAGCCTTGTGTTTTTCATCAGCAAAACGCTGCATGACATCTTTAATTGCCAACTCATATGCGGTGACCGCAGCCACCGCGATAAACCCTAAATATCTATACCGAATAAAGGGATCATCAATGTCATCCATTAGTCCATCGACATGCGTTAAGAAGTCGTCTGCTAAAGTGAACCTACTTTCGAAACTCATTTTTAGGCCAAGTACGTTTTTGCGATTTTTATCCGTTTTTCAACGGCGGCGTTGTCACTCGTGTTGAAAAAGATGTTTTCCCTGTATTCTTCATCGCTAAATAGTTTCGACAGTTTGTCCTTTAGATTTTTTCCGTTGTGGGGTCTGGAATTTATTAACGTAGGTAGGATTGAGTCCATAGCCGCAAGATTAATCGGTCCTCTCACATTGAAAGGGCGATCTCCCGTCTGTTTGACAAGTTCTTCACAAACAACTGGGAATACTTGTTTGAACTTTTCCCAGTCTTGAGTTGTTCCTGCCTTGCTTTTCTTCATGGCAATGTTGAGAAATTCTTTCATTGGTTTCTCGTATTCCCTGGCGTGGAAGGTAAATGCGAAAACACGTAAAAGCATTTCAATATCTCTCTGGTGCTTTTCTGGTGCAGGACGGCCAAGGATTGTTCGCCAATTTTCGTCAAGGTTTAGCGCTCTCAGCTCTTTGACGATAGGCCCCGAGAAGACGCAATTTCTTATTTCTTGCGGTTTTAGTGGGGTTCCCCCGGTATTCAGCCTTTCGAATATGTGATACATACTCGTGGTATCATTTGCCGGAGCGACTTGTCGTATGTTGACTACTCTCAGAACTGTATTTTTTAATTTTCTCTGATCCTTTTCTTCTAGGTCAGTAAAGCGCTTTTTGTTATATGGGCTTTTGTCGTCTAATCCTGCCAATCGGAAAACTTGGCGGCGACCTTTGTTGTTTTCAGGCCCAAAGTAACCTTCGAGGAAATCAATGACTGTTGTAATGCGCTGTTGTCCATCAATAACAAGATTTTTGTGTTCGTCATCAATGTAGAAGAAAAGCTGAGGAACAGGTAAACCGAGTAAAAAGGACTCTATCAGAAGAGATGACTGTTTGATGGTCCAAACAAAGTTACGTTGAAACTCCGGAATTTCAATTTCACCGTCTTTCCACATGTCGTTGATGCCTCTGAGAGTGTAATCAGAGGGGTAAATCTGCAAATCGTACTCAATGAAACTTTCGGCGTCTTCATTGTGGGTTTCGACTTCAAATTCGTCTTCGCTCATATCATTCTCGCAATACATTTGTGGTGAAGGCGGGAAAATGCCCGCCTTCCTCTTTTTTCCTACCGCACAAACTTCTTATGCTTCAACCGCTTGGGCTCTAGCGCATCAGCGCCCAGGCGGCGTTTCTTGTCTTCCTCATAGTCCTCGAAGTTACCCTCGAACCACTCGACATGGGCGTCGCCCTCGAACGCCAGCATGTGGGTACAGATCCGGTCAAGGAAGAAGCGATCGTGCGAGATCACCACGGCGCAGCCGGCGAAATCGACCAGCGCGTCTTCGAGCGCACGCAGGGTTTCCACGTCCAGATCGTTAGTCGGTTCATCGAGCAGCAACACGTTGCCGCCTTCTTTCAACAGACGCGCCATGTGGACACGGTTGCGTTCCCCACCGGATAGCAGGTTCAGTGGTTTCTGCTGGTCTCCGCCCTTGAAGTTGAACGAAGAGCAATAGGCGCGCGAATTGACCTGCGCATCGCCCAATTCGATGATCTCGGCCCCACCGGAGATGGCTTCCCAGACGGTTTCGTTGTCTTTCAGGTCATCGCGCGACTGATCCACATAGGACAGTTTCACGGTGTCACCATAGGACACGGTGCCCTCATCCGGCTGTTCCTGACCGGTCAGCATGCGGAACAGGGTGGATTTACCGGCGCCGTTGGGGCCGATCACGCCGACGATGCCACCGGGGGGCAGATCAAATGACAGACCTTCAACCAGCTGCTTGTCGCCATAGTGCTTGGCCAGACCTTCGACCTCGATCACCTTGTTGCCCAAGCGTGGGCCGTTGGGGATGACGATCTGGGCGCGGGTCAGTTTTTCGCGCTCGGATTGGGCAGCAAGATCGTTGTACGCGTTGATCCGGGCCTTGGATTTGGCCTGACGGGCCTTGGCGCCCTGACGCATCCAGTCCAGCTCGCGTTGCAGCGTCTGTTGCTTGGATTTGTCCTCGCGGGCTTCCTGCTCCAGACGCTTGGCTTTCTGCTCCAACCATGCTGAATAGTTGCCTTCGTAAGGTATGCCCTTGCCGCGGTCCAATTCCAGGATCCAGCTGGTGATGTCATCCAGGAAATAGCGGTCGTGGGTGACGCAGAGGATGGTGCCCTTGTAGTCGATCAGGTGCTGCTGCAGCCAAGCGATGGTTTCGGCGTCCAGGTGGTTGGTCGGCTCATCGAGCAGCAGCATTTCGGGCGCTTCAAGCAGCAGTTTGCACAGCGCCACGCGGCGTTTTTCACCACCCGACAGATTGGCGATTTCAGCATCATCCGGTGGGCAGCGCAGGGCCTCCATCGACACATCAATCTGGCTGTCCAGATCCCATAGATTCTCGGCGTCGATCTTGTCCTGCAGCTCGGCCATCTCGTCAGCGGTTTCGTCCGAGTAGTTCATCGCCAACTCGTTATAACGGTCCAGGATCGCCTTTTTCGAGGCCACACCCAGCATGACGTTTTCACGCACCGACAGGCTCTCGTCCAGCTTTGGCTCCTGCGGCAGATAGCCAACGCGGGCACCTTCAGCCGCCCAGGCCTCGCCGGTGAAGTCCTTGTCCAGACCGGCCATGATCTTCATCAGGGTCGATTTACCCGCACCGTTGACCCCGACAACACCGATTTTCACACCGGGGAGGAAGGACAGGTGAATGTTTTCAAAACATTTCTTTCCACCGGGATATGTCTTGGAGACACCCTGCATGTGGTAGACGTATTGATAGGCGGCCATGAGACAGCTCCGTGATGGGGAATTTCTATTTAGCAATTGGTCTAGACAAGCTGCGGGTAAAGGGCAATTAGGAACCTATTCTGAAGGATATCAAGATGAAGAGATTTTTGCTGGTTCTGTGTTGTGTTGCCAGCGGGACAATAGCGCAGGTCACAAATATTGAGACCCCCGGCAATTTGAAGTCGGAGCATGACGTTGGATGCATCTCCGTCGAACAAGTGGCTGCAGACTTCTCGCCTGCTGATCTGTTTGGTGGCATATCTGAATGCCACCGTGACCGCAGCTATGACAAAGCGGTAGAACTGATGATTGTCGCTCAGCTGCGTGGTGAGTTTGATAAGCTGCGCGTTGCGGACAAGACAGCACATCAAGCGATGCAGGTTTTGGCTCTTCAGACACAGGATGCAGGTGGACGTCGGTACCAAAGGCAAATGCAAGAAGCCTTTCAGCGTTTTGGTGGCACTGGATCGCCTCATCACACCAAACTCTGCCAGCAGGTCAAACAACAAGGCCTGCCCAGGCATTCCCCATCTTATATGATTCAGCATGGCATGAAGGCCATTACCGGATTTGAAGGTGACGGTCTGGTGGATGATTTCAATGATCAGCGCGCCTGGGACAATCTGTTAAAAACCTATCTAAAGTGCTCTGGCTGACCATCAAACCGTCGACCTAGCACTTACCTAAGAACAGTCCGCGCCCTCGGTTACACTTGGCTTCCCTGCCAAATATGTGCATCAAGCCCCGGATGGAACATGGCTTTCCCTTTTTACGCCCCGGTATGACCGTTGGGTTGTTGGGCGGATCTTTTGATCCGGCCCATATGGGTCATGTACAGATCAGCCGGGCGGCGTTGAAACACTTTGGGCTCGACCGGGTCTGGTGGCTAGTGTCCCCGGGCAATCCGCTGAAACGCCATCAACCCGCCCCGTTAGAGAAACGGATGCAAGCGGCGCGCCAGATCATGCAGCATCCGCGCATCCTTATCAGCGACGCCGAGGCACAGCTGGGGACCCGCTATACGGCACAAACACTACGGCATTTGCGGCGCCGCTATCCCGGTGTACGCTTTGTTTGGTTGATGGGTGCAGATAATCTGGCGCAGTTCCATCGCTGGAAAGACTGGCGCGATATTATGGAGACGGTCCCGATCGGCGTGTTGGCCCGGCCCCGAGATCGGATCTCGGCACGTTTGTCTCCTGCGGCGCAGATCTATACCCATGCAAGGCTAAAAGGGAATAGCAGTCATTTGCTGGCCCATGCGCAGTCACCAGCCTGGTGTTTCATCAATGTGCCAATGGTCGATGCCAGTTCTTCGGCTATTCGCGCAAACGGCAACTGGTCAGCGACGCAGCAGTGCTGACCCCAGACCAGCGCTGACAACCACCAGCAACCCCAACCATGTCAGCATATCAGGCAGTTGTCCAAAGACAGCCCAGCCCAGCCCCACCGCCGCGATCAGCTGGAAATAGACCATCGGTGCCAGTTTGGTTGCTGCCACCTTGTTGTAGGCAAACAGGAGGATCAAATTCCCCAACATTGAAAACGCAGCACTACCGACGGTAAGGGCTGTTGTACTCGGCGTCAGTTCCGGCAGGTTTGCCAAACCCAAAGGCAGCATTGCCACAGCAGCTAACAACAGTTGGATCAGGCTCAGTTCCAGCGGTGATCCAAGATGTGCAAGCCAACGGCCAGTGGTCAGAAATGCGCCATAAAAACTACCTGCGAGCACCGCCCATAAAAGGTTGACCGATCCGCCAAAACCAGGCCTGACAACAAGAATTACACCGGCAAACCCGACCGCCATAAGCAAAGATCGCAACCAGGTGGTAGGTTCACGCAAGAACAATGCCGACAGAACGTAACTGATAATTGGGCCGATAAAAAAGGCCGCAAACACATCGGCCATCGGCTCGGTTTTAAGCGCCATCTGAACTGAAAAAATACCACCAACCAGAAACAGGGCACGCAGCCACATACGCCAGTTCTTCAGCAGCAAATAGGCCCGCCGGGGAACAAACGGCAAAAGCAATAGGCTGCCGACGACGAAACGCGACGAGGCAACAAAGGCAGGTGTTGCTATGCCGCTGCTGGTCAACAGCTTGCCACACAGATCCCCGGCAGGGATCATTGACATCGCGACGAACATGAGAATGACTGCCTGTAACATGAGGCTCCCTTAACAGGCAGCCCACTTACTAAAAACCCCTAATGGTGATTGTTTGCCGTTTTGAAACGAATTTATTAGACTATGAGCAATATGGTTTCTCGTCGACATTTTCTGCTATCCAGCTTGGCCCTGATCGGGGCTCGTGGGGCCTGGGCCAACGCCCCGACCACTTCATTGCGACCTCATGCCCGGCGTGAGGCGGTCCGGATCAGTACCGCTGACGGTCTAAAAGGCGTCTTACGACGCGCGGCCCTACCGGGCAAAGTCGCCTGCGCTGTGGCCGATGTTGAAACAGGTCTGCGGCTTGAGGCTGAAAATGGGGCCGCCGGCCTGCCCCCAGCCAGCGTCGCCAAGGCACTGACCTCTTTGTATGCATTGGATGTTTTGGGCGCAGACCATCGGTTTCAAACCAAAATTATCGCGACTGGTGGTCTGCGTGCCGGTGTAATCCAGGGGGATCTGATCCTTGTAGGTGGCGGCGACCCGACCCTCAGCACCGATCATTTGGCGCAGATGGCCAAGGCGCTCAAGAGCGCCGGGGTGCGTGAAGTCAAAGGCGGATTTAAACTGTGGGACGGTGCCCTGCCCTACGTGCGCTCCATCGACCCCGACCAACCCGACCACGTTGGCTATAGCCCGGCAATTTCAGGTCTGTCGCTAAACTATAACCGGGTGCATTTTGAATGGAAGCGCGCGGGCCAAAAGTGGGCCGTAACCATGGACGCCCGCACCGAAAAATACCGCCCCGAGGTATCTACGGCGCGTATGAAAGTAGTGACACGCACAACACCAGTCTACACTTACTCTGACAAAGGTGGCGCAGATCAGTGGACTGTGGCCAATGCAGCCTTGGGCAAAGGTGGATCACGCTGGCTGCCTGTGCGGCGCCCAGCCGAATACACCGGCGATGTGTTTCGGACCATGGCCCGCGCCAATGGCATTGTACTGGGCAAACCCCGCAAGCTGAAATCACTGCCAAAGGGAGAGGTCCTGGCACATCACAGTAGCGCCGCGCTCTCGGTTTTGCTGCGTGGCATGTTGAAATATTCCAACAACCTGATGGCTGAAATGATCGGCATGTCCGCCTCAGCGGCAAGCGGGCGAAGCCCAAACTCGCTGAAAGCATCCGCAGACGCCATGAACCGCTGGGCCGCTGGCAAATATGGCATGACCAGCACCCGGCTGGTGGATCACTCAGGCCTGGGTGAAAAATCTCGGATGACTCCAAATGATCTGGTTGGTGCCCTGATTGCAGCCCGAAAGAGTGGTCAATTAAAACCATTGCTCAAACCCTTCCTGATGCGGGATGCTAATGGCAAGGTGAACAAGAACCACCCGATCAAGGTGAACGCCAAAACCGGAACGTTGAATTTTGTCTCTGGTCTGGGTGGTTTTATGACCGCTGCGGACGGAACCGAATTGGCTTTTGCCATCTTTGCTGCCGATCAGGGCGCACGCTCGCGGATCAAACGCGCCGATCGTGAACGGCCAGAAGGCGCACGCGGTTGGAACCGAAAAGCCAAGAAGATGCAACAAAAGCTGATCGAGCGCTGGGGGTCGGTCTACGGCAGCTAAAGTGACCGGTTCGGGCCCCCACTGCCAAGGGATCGCCCAAGGCGTTGTGATCTAATACTCAACCCACAAGTTAAACCAAGCCCACAGACCAAAAACACTTACAATCAAAGATTGTTTCTTCGGATCAGCACAGCAAAACGGTTTGAATTCCAGAAGATGTATACTGTTTACACCTTAGTAAACTTTTACATCGGGAAATCTGATTAATGAAATACTGCAATTTTGACAGTGCTGTGCGCGCAGAAAATCACGTTCAGGTGCGGGCTGGCTAAAAATGGCTCTGATGGCAATTGTTTTGTCGCAATCTGCCTGCACCGCAGCGGTACTGGCTACAGGTGCAGCTGATCCATTTTATTCAGCCGTAGATGACGCCGCCGAGCGTCGTGTTCAGGAAGAGTACCGGCAAAGTATCCCGGCGTCGACGTCACCGATGACTATGCTTTAGGCCGGGCCATGTTCGAAGAAGCCAAACGGAATGACCCTGCTCAAATGGGACATCTCACCTTTCCGTCCCGATCTGTCTGGGAAGCAAACTATGCAAGCCTAAATGGCGGTGCCGCACCTCCGTCAACTGGCCGATCAACTGCGCCAGCGGCAGCAGCCCCGGCACCATCTGTGTCTTCCTCTCGTGTTGCCCAGGATCAGGCCACGTTGAAGAACGCCAGCACACTTTGGGCGACACTCTCAAAAAGCTGGCCTCATGATATGCTTGATCTGTCAGCTGTGGCCCCCTACGACTGCGGGATCAAACAGATGCAGTTCTCAGTCAACGGTGGCGAAACACAGACACAGTTGTTCTCACCCTGCACAGGCGGTAAAACAAAGGCCAACCCACCATATTGGACCTTTTCTCAGAACTCCATCGAGACTGTCAGCGTGACAATGACCTTTGCTAACGGGTCTAAGAAAACCAGAAACTTTACCCGCACCCAAATTCTGCAACCGTAAATCAACCGATGTGGTTGCGAATGATAAGAAAGGAGGCGGCAGAAATGCCCGCCTCCCCCTTTTTTGCCCACCATCCGAGGGACACAGGTAAATACCGTCACAAAGACACGCCGTCGCACTTCATGCTCAAGGTTAGCTTTGCGGAACCTTTCATTTCTTGTCCTCTACCACAAAGACAAGATCGCCCTGTCCGGCGTCGGTGGAACGACCGACGGCCAACATTCCAAGTTTCTCTGCAACACGAATTGACCCGATGTTGCGTTGGTCAATCTCAGCAAAAATTCGCGGCAACTTTAGAAAGGTTTGCGCATACTCCAACACGGCTTTGGCCGCTTCCGTCCCATAGCCTTTTCCCCAAGTCTTGCGATTGAAGCGCCATCCAATCTCTGCACACTCCCTGTCCGGATCATCAGGAAGTAGCATTATCCAACCCAGAAATCCCTGATCTGCGTCTTTTAGACGAACCGTCCAGTACCCCAATAGACGAACCGTCCAGTACCCCAATCCGTCCGGATAGTTGGTCTGCATGCGTTCGGTCAGAAATGCGCTGTGTTGTTCTGGGTTGTTCCATGGTCCCTTGACGAACTCGGTGACGTCAGGGTCACGGTCCATCCTCAGGCAGTCGTCGAAATCAACCAAACCGCGTTGACGCAACTGAAGACGTTGGGTGACAATATCCGGAACAGACATCAGTGGTCCTTTGCAAAATACATATGGCGAGGGCGAAAAACTCTTCCCCCTCTAGAAAACTTTCAGACCAAGCCCCCTTAGCAGCTCGGTGGCCTGGTCTTTAGAAATAATTGCGCCTTTGAAATTTGCTGCGCTGGAAAAACTAAGGTCCCCCAGATCAGCCTCTCTCAGATCAGCGCCGGCAAAACGTGTTGTTGACATATGCGCATCGTCCAACCGGCATCGGTACAGCACCGCATCGCGAAAATCACAGTCCGCCAAATCAGCACCAGAAAAATCAACCTCTTCCAGTTCATACTTTCGGAAATTCATCTTCCTAAGAAACGCATTGGACAAAGTGGATTTAGAAAACTGGACGCCCAACGTCCGTGCCTCGCCAAAATTGGCGCCTGTCAGTTTGCAGTCCGTAAAACTCGCTGCCGACAAATAAGCACCCCGCCAAACAGAAAGCGACAAGTTGCAATTGTCGAACCTGGCTTCGGAAAAATCACCGTAGCTGAAGTCACATTTCAGGGCGCGACAGGATTTAAACGTAGCGCCTTCACAGGACAAATTTGTGAGCCTGCTCTCTGAAAAACGGCATTCTTCGAAAGAGCATTCGGTGAAATCCAGCCCAGACAGATCCACACCTGTAATGTCGATCGACTGAAACGATGTTTGATCCTGCGACAGGCTCTTTTCAAAATCACCTCGGGTGAACCGCAGTTTTTCTTTTTCCAACATTGAATTCAAACACATAGGCATAGACCCCCTAGCGACCAGGGCCACCAGACACTCTTTAGCAAGTACAAATTGGATCAGGTCACATGTCGTGCCCGCGCGCCGCGCTCAATCGCGGCGGCATGTAGCCGGTCAATGTTCAGCTCGTATCGGATCTCAGCCAAAAACTCCAATTCGGTCTCGGCCAGTTTCCCATCCGACGCTGCGACATCACAAGCCAGCGCATAGGCGGTCTCGTGTAGCCGTTCGGGCAGGTTATCTCGGATCAGGCCAAATAGCGCATCCAACCCGTCCTCTTGTTCAAAAAGGTCGAACACGGTCTGCGACATCCGTTTGATCCGGTCGATGTCATAATCGGCAAAAATTGGCAGCATATTCACCGCTGACTGGATCTCGATCAGTTCAGAGGTGCGAATATTTTCGTCCGAAGCCGACACCGCCACCATGATCGCAACAAGACAATCCTGCGGGGTAAGCGGGTGTGGGGTTGGCTCGGTCATATGCGCATCCTTTTATGCTGTCTCTTGCAGAGGATAGGATAGGCAGCCTGCGGGATAGGTTCAACTGCTGCCTTTCATATTGGCGACAATCAGCCCTGCGCTGAGAATTGGTATTCGATGTCCTCAAAGCAGCCATTTGGAAACCCATAGGCAAAGCGTAGACCTTCGCCCCCCGCAACGGTGCCATGTTCTGCGCCACCAGGAATATAAATCGCAACGCCCGGACTGATATCATGTGGCATTCCATCAATTGTGACAATCCCGGCGCCCTCCAGACCAAAATAGAACTCAGCCGGGTCATGACGATGAGCTTGCAACCGGCCGCCAGCCTCAAATTCTGCAATACCCAGAACCATGTCACGCGGTGTCTCAGCGGTGCCATTGATCAGCGTGCGCCAGCGCACTTCGCCATAGGTCGGATCAGTGCCGCCGGACAACGGGACATGGGCCGCGTTCACCGCCAAAGGCGCATGCGGCAGGTTACTGGCTTGGTTCAGCACCTCCGTTTCACCAATCTCAGCAGCAAACCCATACAGAATCTCAGTCATAGCGCAGTCTCCTCTTCCTGCCGCCAGTTAGAGGGCTGGGCGGAGCCAGTTCAATAAGGTAAAGCTGCATCACAACATACGCTGAGGTTATGATACATGCGACAACTTCCAGGCTTCTCAGGTCTCACAGCTTTCTACGCTGCAGCACGTCACGGAACACTGACGGCAGCCGCACAGGAATTGAATGTATCCCAACCCGCCGTATCACGACGCATTGCGGCGTTAGAGGCGGATCTCGGGTGCCTGCTGTTTGACCGATCACATAAACCTGCCCAGATAACGCAACAAGGCAGGGACCTGCTGCAGGCGCTGCACAGTGGGTTTGGTCAGATTGAAAACACCGTTGCGCAAATTCGGCAGGCGGCACAATCGCGTGTTGTCACAGTCACCGCGCCCTCTGGGTTTGTGGCATTCTGGCTGATCCCTCGGTTGGGACAGCTGGAAGAAAGCTTCCCGGACCTGACCATTCGTATCATAAGTCAAGAGTATGGTGAGGCCGCGCGCCCTGGTGACGTTGTGATCCGGTTTGGCCTACCCGACCTGGAAGCCACAGAGGAAAGACGCCTGCTCAGCACTGAGGTTTTTCCGGTCGCCAGCCCCCTGTATTTGGATCGACGCGGGATGACGCCCGAACAGCATGATCTGTCCAGTGTGACCCTGTTGACGATGGAAGCCGCACGCAGTCAGTGGCATGACTGGCCCAGCTGGTTTCAGGCCGCCGGAATGGTGATGCCGCGCGGGGTGCGATCTTTGGATTTCAGCTCCTACGCAATGTTGGTGAATGCGGGCTTAGCTGGCCAAGGCGTGTTTCTGGCCTGGGGTGGGGTACTGGATACCTTTTTGCAAACCGGAGCACTGGTGCGCCTACACGGGCCCAGCGCGAGTTCCCTGCGCGGTTATTTCGCGACAGCGCGGGATGGACTGGCTGCAGGGCAGGATGTGCAGCAAATTCTGGATTGGATCACAAAAGAGGCCTGTAAATAGCGCCAATGTTGTGCTGTTCATTGACTCATGCTGCACTAGCACAATAGACCGGGCCAGTCGGCTGCATGGGGCAGCTGGATACGCGATGCGGCCCAATTGAGGCCATCCGATGGAGAACACTATGTCTGATCTGCGCGAAACTGCTCTGAAGAGCAAAGCCTGGCCGTTTGAAGAAGCCCGTAAGGTGCTCAAACGTTATGCCAAAGGCGCGCCGGAAAAGGGATTTGTCCTGTTCGAAACCGGCTATGGCCCATCGGGTTTGCCGCACATTGGAACCTTTGGCGAAGTCGCCCGGACCACAATGATCAAACGCGCGTTTGAAGAGATTTCCGACATCCCAACCAAGTTGGTCTGTTTCTCGGATGATCTGGACGGCATGCGCAAAGTCCCGGGCAACGTGCCAAACCCCGATGCGCTGGTCGAGCATATGCAAAAGCCGCTGACCGCGGTGCCAGATCCGTTTGGCACCCACGAAAGCTTTGGCCATCACAACAACGCCATGCTTCGACGGTTCCTGGATACATTCGGGTTCGAGTATGAATTTATCTCGGCCAATGATTTCTATGGCTCGGGCCAGTTTGACGAGGTGCTGAAGCGCGCGGTTGAGAAGTATGACGAGGTTATGGCGGTGATGCTGAAATCACTGCGCGAAGAGCGACGCCAGACCTATTCCATCTTCCTGCCAATCCACCCGGAAAGTGGTCGCGTTCTTTATGTCCCAATGAAGAAAGTCTGCGCCGAGACCTACACCATCACGTTTGACGACGAAGACGGCAAGGAGTGGACTGTGCCTGTCACCGGCGGCAATGTGAAACTGCAGTGGAAGCCGGACTTTGGTGCTCGCTGGGCCGCGCTGGGTGTTGATTTTGAAATGTACGGCAAGGACCACAGCACCAACACACCGATCTATGACAGCATTTGTCGCATTCTGGGCCACCGTGCACCGGACCATTTCACCTATGAGCTGTTCCTGGATGCCAACGGGCAGAAGATCTCAAAAACATCCGGCAATGGCATCTCGATTGACGAATGGCTGACCTATGCCAGCTCAGAAAGCCTGTCGTACTTCATGTACCTCAAGCCAAAGACGGCCAAGCGGATGCACTTTGATGTGATCCCCAAGGCAGTGGATGAATATCACCAGCAGCTGCGCGCCTATCACGGGCAGGATACCAAAGCGCAGTTGAACAACCCTGTCTGGCACATCCACGGCGGCGACGTTCCGCAGTCGGATATGGTGGTGCCATTTGCCATGCTGCTGAACATCGCCAGCGTGTCCAATGCCGAGGACAAGGAAACCCTGTGGGGTTTCATCAACAAGTACGCCCCTGACGCGACACCGGAAAGCAACCCGACATTGGATCAAGCCGCAGGCTTTGCGGTGGCCTATTTCAATGACTTCGTGAAACCGGCCAAGACCTACCGCCTGCCAACAGATCAGGAACGCACTGCGCTGTCCGATCTGGCCGAAGCGTTAAAATCGCCCGAAGCAGCATTGGCGGCAATTGCCAAGAAGAATGAGATCGACGGCAAGGATGATGCGTTGCCAGAGGTTGATTTTGGCAGCGATGATTTCCTACAGTCGGTGGTCTTTGCCATTGGCAAGATCCACGGGTTCGACCCGCTGCGCGCTTGGTTTTCGGCCATCTACGAGGTCCTGCTGGGTGCAACCCAAGGCCCACGCTTTGGTGGTTTCATCGCCCTGTATGGCGTCGACGAGACCATCGCCCTGATCGACAGCGCGTTGAAGGGCGAGCTGGTCAGCGACTAAGGCTTAACATCGGTTTGAAGATAGAAAAGGCGCCCCTGCGGCGCCTTTTTTGTTACTTAGCTGGGCGATTTGGCTGCTGTGGGCTTATCACGGAAACTGACCAGATAGGCCGCGATCAGCACCAGACATGTGGCCGGTACAAAGGCAAGACCCGGCCAGATCTGAAACACCACCAGATCCGCACCCACGGCAAAAATCAGCGATAGGTATTCCACCCCGGCCAGCTTGGCGGTTTCGGCGAGTTTCAACCCAAGCGTCATGCAGATATGGGCAAGACCGCCGGCCAGTCCGGCGCCAATAAGATAGCCATAGGTGACAAGGTCGGGACTGGCCCAACCTAACGGGAGTGAACACAGCCCACCAATTGCGCAAACCAAGGCAAAGTAAAAGGCGATGGCGCCGGGATGTTCGGTTTTGGTCAGGCCACGGATCTGCACCTTGGCAAAGGCGGTGATCACTGCAGTGATCAATCCCAGCATTACACCAAGCAAATAACCGTCGCCTTGGCTGCCCTCGATCGCGGGGACGGTAATCACCAGCACACCGGCAAAGCCAAAGACAACGGCCAGGATGCGGGTTCGGTTGATCTCTTCTCCCAGCATGATGCGCCCAAGGATCAGCATTACAATCGGAGTAAGGTAGCCAATCACCGTGCTGTCAGCAACCGGCAGGTATTTTAGCGAGGCAAAAGACGTGGCCATGGCCGCCATCCCCAACAAGCAGCGTAGGATATGGGACCCGGGGCGCTTGGTCAGCAATCCGGTTGGGAGATCTCCGGTCAAGTACAAATAGATCACCAGCGGCAGCAGAGCGACAGCACTGCGCCAAAAGATGATCTGCCCCAAAGGGACGGTTTCTGTAGTCAGCTTTACAAAAACCACCATAACGGTGAAGAAAAAGCTCGCTGCTACACGTAGGGCAAGGCCAAATTGATCCTGTGACATTCCAAATCTTTAGGTGATTGAATTGGCTTGGCTGGTCCGGGTTCTCTTTACTAAGCGTGAGAAATATTCAGCTTGAGATTAAATGCGCGGCAGAAGCGAGTGTCCAGTCTAAACGTTCACGTCTACCACCCCCTTTACAGAGCAAAACGTTGCACCTGATTGACGGACGGGTGACATAAAACCATTGACTCGATTTGTTCGACACCTGTTTGATCGGGGGTAAGATTTGGAACGTTTACATTTGGCTATCTCATAAAACGGTGTGACCCCGTTGGCGATGGTTTCAAGAGAGCGAGTTGTATTATGGAAATTGATAGTCCCAGCGCATCCTTTATTGGCACGATCCCGGCAAATTATGACCGCTATCTTGGCCCGTTGATATTTGAGTTCTCGGCTGCTGACATGGCAAAGCGGGTGGCAAGCGGACTAGACGGTCCCGCTCGAATTCTGGAGGTGGCATGTGGGACAGGCATTTCGACACGTCATCTGTCTGAAAAGACACTTGGCGGAACCGAAATCACCGCAACAGACCTGAACCAGGCCATGCTGGATTTTGCCGCTGAGAGAAATGGCTCACTTGAGGGGGTAACATACCAACAGGCCGACGCTCTGGCCCTGCCCTTTGCGGACAATGAATTCGATGCCGTGGTTTGCCAGTTTGGGGTAATGTTCTTTCCGGACAAAGCCGCAGGTCTAGCCGAAATGTCGCGTGTTCTGAAACCCGGCGGTCAGTTGACCATCACAATTTGGGATCGCTTTGAGTTCAACCCGGCTGTCGGGATTGTTGATAGCGTCATTAAAAGTGCGTTTGACGCCAACCCACCGCGCTTTCTTGAGGTGCCCTTTAATCTGCTCGATGTCAGCGCAGTGGAAAGCCTGTACCATGGCGCGGGTTTTCAGGACGTTGAGGTCGCCCATGTCAGTGAAGCTGCAAAAGTGCTCGACCATGAAAACGTTGCACGCGGCTTCCTCACCGGAAATCCGACGGTGTTAGAGGTAAATGACCGCGGTTCTGTAGACATTGAAACCCTCATCACGGCAGCAAGCAAAAAGCTGGAAGACACCTTTGGACCGGTGCCGGTCGCATTACCGTTTCGGGAAATTACATTTCAATCCAGGAAGTCGAAGCCGTAGATGGAAAGCAGATAGGAATTGCACGCATCCTATATTGGCGATGGGATCGGCAATTTTGCTGCGATGAGCGACCCTGTACAGTTTACACCAATGGCCTTTCACAACCCCCGTGAGAGCCGGTCAAATTTGTTTCCAACCCGACCTGCAAACCCCGGCTTACGGCCGGCGACAATTGTCACCGATCCTGACCGAGACCGGAGGAACTTGCTCCCCTTGGGCTCATAAACTGCGTCTGGGCGCTTGTTAGACTGTTTCTCGGCAAAGCACTTCGAGAAAACCAATTCACCACCTGCGGCCTGAATTGCCTTGGTCAGACTTTCCTGTGTAAAAAAAATGGTATGCGGATCATGCCGGGAATTCAGAACCAAATGGCTTAACCCGCCTTGAGGCACTTCGATCAACAAGCGCCCATTTGCCTTCAAACAGCCAAGCAGAACAGTCAGCGTTTCCACCAGTCGTTCGGCGACAAGGTGCTCCATCGAATGTGAAGATATGATCGCGTCAAACGACCCACGTGGCAAGTCATCCAGGCTCTCATATTGGGTAGCACCAATATAAGACAGGTACTTTTGGCTATCTAGATCAGGTTCAAACGCGGCAAGTGTTTTTGCCTGAGAGATCGAAAGTAGATAGCCGGGTCCACTGCCAAAATCCAATATATGCTTAAGCGGATTTCTCAGGCTTTCGAGCACCGAAAGCTGCCGACTCGCACGAGCAAAATAACGGGAAAGGCGTGGACTTTTGCTCCGCATTTCAGGGGAGAAGTATTGCTCTGGTTCAATTTGTCGATCCCCCCGATTGGACCGGGAATATTGAACGCTGTAAAAGTTATCTAGCAAGACATCGGCATCTACGACGTAGCCCAGGCCACAGGCTGTACAATACTCAATCGTACTTGATGCAAATGGTTCAACTTCAGATGGGTAGTTGCTCGCGTATTCGACTGAATTTTCATTGCAAACGGGACAGGTTTTTACTTCGCTCAATGCTTTGAAGGGAATATTCATTTTTGAACACATTAATCAAAGCTCCAAAGATTTTTGCCAGTTGAGTTTCTTATGTGAGGTATGAACCTTAGCTATTATAGTTCGGGAGAAATATCCGCGTAACAAAGGTGGGCACTGTGTATTGAAGTTGGGCCGCGCCTAGTTTCAAAAATGTGCACGGCTCAGTTTATATATCACCTTTACCATGCTTAGCAGAATTTTGATTTAAAAATTTCAATTACGGCCCACCTGCCCTGATTAGGTTTGCCGTAATTATAGTTGTAACCCCTGTTTTTTCAAATTCGGCAGCTATGCTGCAGCGATAATCCGGGCATCCAGGGCGTTCAGGTGATCATCAACCAATTGCAATTCAGCAGGACCTAAGGGTTGGTGGCGCGGATAACGTGGCGCAGAACGGTCGTTCAGAATGGGGGCTGTCCAGCCATCCGTGCTGGCAAAAAACTCCGCCACTCCGTCTGCACCAAACACCTGAGCATAGCCCTGCACCACGACATCCAAGTAACTCAACAGAATTGGGTGCTGATCTGTAACCGCTTGCTGACATGCCGGCGGCACCGCATAGACTGAAATTTCAGGGGATTGCTGCATCCCATGCTGGACTGCGTTCTGTGTCGACAACCGATCATACGCGAATTCGCGTTGGTCCAGCGCCTCCCAGTCCGCATTCGGAACCGCAGCGATCAACCCGTCGATTTCGCTCTCTGCACAGGGAACAGCCGTCAGAAAGGCAACTTCGCGCAGGGTGGTATGTGCCCAACTGCGACGCCAGCCTCTCAACCGTGCGGGCTGTGGGTCGTGATAGTCGTGGGTCGCCAGGTTCACCAGGCTTCCATAGCCAAAGAAATAAGGGTTGGACATCAGGGTTGGACCTCACATAGCGTCAATCTGTCTTATTGATGTATGTCAAACCGCTTTTTGAATGGCTGTGCAATAATGAATTACAAGTAGTGATTGGAAGAGTGAAATGCGTATAACCAAAAGAACCAACATTGCAGTACGATTGTTGATGTATTGTGCAACCAACACTGACCGGTTGGTGACCAAATCTGAAATTGCAGAATGCTGCAATATCTCTGAAAACCATCTGGCGCAGGTGATCAATCAGCTTGGCCAACTGGGCATTCTGCACACCCAACGGGGACGCAACGGCGGCATGAGCCTGCAGAAACCCGCCACCGACATCCGCATAGGCGAGGTTTTTCGCCAGGTCGAGGGCGACCTGCCAATGGTCGAGTGTTTTGCTGATAACGACAATACCTGTCCGCTTACCAATGCCTGTCGTTTGAAACTGGCCCTTACCGACGCTGCGCACGCTTTCTATGCGTCGCTGGATGATATTACCCTTGAATCTCTGGTCTGTGACAACTTCGACTTGATGAAAATCCTGCAACCCGTCAGCTGCGGTCGTTAAACCGCAGCTGCACTCTGACTCTATTCCCGTGACCGCAATTGCCCTGCCGGACGCGCGGCCAGAGGTTGCCAGGCGAACACCAGCCCGGCCAACAGGGTTGCCAGTACACCACCGCTGACAATGGCCAGCGCATTGGGCCAGATCACTTGATAGCTGATCTCGAACACATAGGTGTTCACCGCCCAAGCCCCGGCAATACCGGCCGACAGCGCAACGACGCCAGCCCCCGCGCCTAAGATAACGGAACGGAGCGCAAAACTGGACAATATGCGTGCACGCGAGGCACCAAGCGTTTTTAACAATGCAGCTTCATAGCGACGCGCTGGCTCGCCTGCGGCAGCGGTTCCCAGCAGGACCAAGAACCCAGTCAATAACGTTGCCGCCGCGCCGTAAGCCGTGGCAGAGGCAATCTGGCGCAGAACCTCAGACACGCGCTCAATTGCGTCCCGCACCCGGATGCCTGTCACATTGGGCATGTCACGCCCCAGATCACGCAGGATCAGTGCCTCGGCTTGTTCCTCGGCATAAACGGTGGCGATAAAGCTGTGGGGGGCCGCAGCCAGTGCTTGTTCATTCAGGACCAGAACAAAACCCATTCCGGCGTTGGAAAAATCAACATCACGCAGGCTGGTAATTGTCGCCGTGATGTCACGGCCCATAATGTTCATCGTCAGGGTATCCCCCAGCGTCAACCCCAGCTCCTCGGCCTCTTCAGCAGCAAAGCTGATTTGGGGTGGACCGGAATAATCCTCAGGCCACCATTCGCCAGCTGTCAGTTTGGTTTCCTCGGGCTTTTGGCCCGCATAGCTGATCCCCCGGTCGCCGCGCACCACCCAGTGATCCCTTGCCACTTCGCGCGCGGGTTGGCCATTGATCTGAGTGACAACACCGCGCAACATCGGCGCGCTTTCCATTTTGGAAACCTCCGGATCACCATTAATCCGCTCTGCAAAAGCAGGCATCTGATCCCGTTGGATATCAACAAAGAAATACGATGGCGCCCGGTCCGGCAGGTTGTCCCCGATGGCACGGCGCATATTGCCGTCAATCTGGCCAATCGCAGCCAAGACCGTCAGGCCCAGCCCCAGTGACAACACCACCGGTGTGGCCCCATCGCGGGCCGTGCCAATCGCAGACAATGCCCAGCGCAACGCCGGTCGACCCCGTGTCAACCGGGTGCTGCGCCGCGCCGCGATGCCGAGCAAAAGTGCGGCCAACAACAACACGGCCAGTGCAGCGGCCAGCCCAGCCGCCGCCCAAAGCGTCAGTTCAGGCGATCCGCTAAACCAGGCCGCAGCCCCAACCAGCAACGCAAGCGCCAGTGCGGTGGCAAACAGGTAACGCACCGCAGGCAGGTGGTTGCGGCCACCAAAAGCATCCCGAAACAGTTCGGCCGCGCGGATGCGTTCAGCACGCGCCAAAGGCCACAGGGTAAAGATAAAGGCGGTCAGCCCGCCGTAAATTGCCGCCTCAACCAGCGCTGATGGGTAGAAAGAGAAATCGGCCGGGAATGGCAGTTGGGCAGCGATCAGAGGCCCAAACAGGACTGGCCCCAAGCCACCAATGACCAGACCAATGGCAATACCCAACAGGGCCAGGGCGCCAATTTGCAGGAAATAGGTCATGAAGATTGTCGAACGATCTGCCCCAAGGGTGCGTAGCGTGGCGATGGTTGCGGTTTTGGTGGCCAGATAGGCCCGCACCGCAGCCGACACCCCAACGCCACCCACAGCCAATCCAGACAGACCAACAAGGATCAGGAATGAGCCCAACCGTTCAACAAACCGGGTGATACCGGGGGCACCGTTACGCGCATCACTCCATCGTAACCCACTGTCCGAAAACTGGCTCATTGCGGCTTGTTTCGTAGCGTCCAGATCGGTGTCATCAGGCAGCTCAAGGCGATACTTGGTATCAAACAAGGTGCCGGGGGCCAGCAGTCCTGATGTCTGCAATGCCTGCGTCGCCACAATTGTACGTGGCCCAATGGAGAACCCTGACGCCGCAGCATCCGGTTCGATCACCAATTCCGCCATCAGTCGGAAATCTTGCGTGCCAAGCTGGAAAATATCACCAACCTGCAGGCCCAGACGGGCCGATAGGGCCAACTGCATGACCGCCCCCGGTACGCCACCTTCCCCGGCCAAGGCCTGTTCCAATGGGATATTTGGCGACAGAACCACCGTTCCGGTCAGCGGATAGACATCATCTACTGATTTGACTTGGGTCAGCACCCGGTCCTCTCCGACCACAGCCATAGAACGGAACTCAGCGATTTCGGACACGGCGCTTGCATGTTCCGCCATCCAGGCGCGAGTGGCGTCATCGGCAAACCGATAAGTGAACTCCATTTCGGCGTCACCGCCCAACAGCACAGCACCCTGACTGGACAAACCGTGTTCAATCGAAGCCCGCACCGTGCCAATGGCTGCAATCACCGCAACGCCCAGCGCCAGACAGGCCAGAAAAATGCGAAAGCCACGTAAGCCGCCACGCAACTCGCGCCGGGCAAAGCGCCAGGCCAAAGACAGGGACTTCATTCTGCGGCCTGTTTATCAGCTGTTGTTTCAATCCGGCCATCTCGCAGACGCACCACGCGATCACAGCGTGCGGCCAGTTCGGGGGCATGGGTGACCATGATCAGGGTTGCACCGTGGCGATCGCGCAGGTCGAACAGCAGGTCCATAATGGCGCTGCCATTGGCCTCGTCCAGGTTTCCTGTGGGCTCATCCGCCAGCAAAATATCGGGCCGTGGTGCCACAGCGCGGGCCAGTGCCACCCGTTGTTGTTCTCCGCCAGACAGCTGCGCCGGGAAATGCCCCGAGCGTGCACCCAGCCCCACCGCCTCCAGTTCCGCCTGTGCGCGCTCAAACGCGTCTGCATGGCCTGCTAGCTCCAGCGGTGTAGCGACATTTTCCAGTGCGGTCATTGTGGGGATCAAGTGAAAGCTCTGGAACACCACCCCCATATGATCCCGCCGGAACCGCGCCAGCCCATCTTCATCCATCGCGGTCAGATCCTGACCCAGCGCGGTAATTTTCCCACCAGAGGCCTGTTCCAATCCGCCCATCAACATCAACAACGATGACTTGCCGGACCCGGAGGGACCAACCAGACCCAGCGTTTCACCCTTGGTTACGTTAAGGTCAATCTGGTGCAGGATTTCCACCACTCCGGTATTGCCATTCAACGACAAGGATGTGTCTTGTAAGGACAGAATTGGGGAAGTGGTTTGTAATGTCATGAAGCCGCGCCTAATTGGTATATCGTTGCGATATGGAGGTTCTAGCCAAATGCACAAGATGCTGACCACTGCAGTGCTGCTTTTTATTTCAACCATGGCAGCCGCCGAGCCCCTGCGCATCACTGCGTTTGGCGACAGTCTGGTGCATGGATATGGGCTGCCCACGGATCAGGGGTTGGTGCCGCAACTGCAGGTTTGGCTACAGGAAAATGGCGCTGATGTTGTTCTGACCAACGCTGGCGTGTCGGGTGATACGACGGCCGGTGGCGCAGCGCGCATTGATTGGACATTAAGCGATAACCCACAGGGATTGATCATTTTGTTGGGCGGCAATGACATGCTGCGAGGGATGAAACCGGAAAATGCCAAGACCAACTTGGCCGCTATTTTGACCGCGGCACAGGCACAAAACGTCGATGTGCTGCTGATCGGGATGCAGGCGCCGGGCAATTTCGGGCCCGATTACAAGGTCGCGTTTGAGGCCATCTATAGTGATCTGGCAACGCAGTTTGGCAGCCTGCTGTTCAAAGATGCCTTTACAGGGATCTCGAACCAAGTGTCCGGTGATCCGGTTGCGGCGCAGAAGTACCTGCAAGACGACGGCATCCACCCCAATGTCGAAGGGGTGGCATTGAATGTCGCGGCGTTAGGGCCTGTGGCCTTACAGTTGGTTGAGCGGATTTCAAAGTAATAGCCGCCTTATCGCGCCTCAAGCCCACGTTCTAAAACTTCAAACACCTTTGGGTCGGACATCTGGCTTACGTTGAACCGCATAAACGATGTCATTGATTGCGACACACTAAAGACATTCCCGGGGGCCAGAACAATGTTTTCGACCAGCGTGGCCTTGGCCAGATCTGCGGCGTTCACCTGTTCCGGTAGGCTGCACCACAGGTAGAACCCACCCCGGGGCATCAACCAGGGTGTAACCCCCAAGCTGGTCAATCGAGTCGCCACCTCGCGACGGTGTTTGGTTAAACGGTTCCGCAGGGCCTCCATATGTTTGCGATAGCTGCCATTGCTGAGCACCGAGTAGATCAGTTCCGTTGCGACCGGACTCGGACCACCAAAATTGGTGGCAACCTGCAGATCCGTCAGGGCCTCGATCCAGTCAGCGCGGGCCGTGATGTATCCACAGCGCACCGAGGCCGAAAGGGTTTTGGAAAAGCTGCCAATACGGATCACCCGGTCCAAGCCTTCCATCGTCACCAATCGAGGCGATGGGCTGGGCTCAAATGCTGCAAAGATGTCGTCCTCGATGATGACCAGATCATGGGATGTCGCCAGATTTAAAACCCTGTGGGCAACCTGCGGCGACAAGGTGGCCCCTGTTGGATTGTGAAGCGCCGAATTGGTGATGTAGAGACTGGGTTTATGCTGGATCAGCGCCTGCTCAAACAGCTCAATATCCGGCCCGGATTGGGTGAGAGGCACGCAAACCAACTCGACACGGTGCGCCCTTAGCAGAGCCTGAAAATTGAAATAACAGGGATCATCCACCAGCACGGTATCGCCCGGACGTAGTAAAAACCGACATATCAAGTCGATGGCTTGGGTCCCAGAGGGCGTCAGCAGAACCTGATCTGGCCCAACATTCAAACCTTCGTCAATGAATTGCCGTGCCAGCAACCGCCGCAAATTCAGCGCACCTTGGGTGCTGCCATAGTCTGATAACAATGCGTCATCAGAGCGCCCCAAGTTACGCAGGGCCTGTCGCATTGCCGTATTGGGCATCCAATCCGCCGGCAGCCAACCGCAGCCGGGTTTGAGCGCGTCAGGCGCCGCATCCAGAGACTGTCGTGAGACCCAGAACGGATCAACCGAACGGTCCAACTGCGGCCCCACCTCGCTGACAGCAAAGGGCTGAGTGCTGCGCCCCACAAAAAATCCTGCGCCGCGCCGGGCAAATATTGTGCCCTCTGCCGCCAGATGATCATAGGCCTCCACCACGGTAGACGGCGACACCTGCATGGTACTGGCAAAACCCCGTATCGACGGCAGTTTCTCCCCCGGTTGCAGCGCCCGACTGCTGATTTTGCGAAGAATGGCGTCAACCACCAATGCGGTCCGTGAGCCTTGCTTCATTTCAAGCTCCTGCATCTGTACTGGAAAACATACCAGTACAGTTTGGGTTTATTGTATTGATCTGTTCCTACATTAGTCTCGCGCTGTTGCATAGGTTTCCCAAAAGTCAGGAGACCAAACACATGCAAGCCATTTCACAAACCAGCTCAATGCGAGGATGGGGCAGCGGGTTGATTGGCGTCATTATCTTTAGCGCCTCCTTGCCCGCAACCCGTATCGCCGTCACAGGGTTTGAGCCGGTTTTTCTAACTTCAGCACGGGCGGTTATTGCCGCCATACTCGGGGTCGTCTTACTGGCATTGCTGAAACAATCCCGCCCCAAGGCAATGGATGTTCCACCCTTGCTGATCGTCGCCTTCGGAGTGGTCGTTGGGTTCCCCCTGCTGACTGCCATGGCGCTGCAATACATCACGGCGGGCCATTCGATCATTTTCATCGGCCTGCTGCCACTAACAACTGCGATATTTGGCGTGCTGCGCGGCGGTGAAAAGCCCAAGCCTATGTTTTGGGTTTTCTCTGGGTTTGGAGGTTTGGCAGTTGCTGCTTATGCCCTGTCGCAAGATGCCCAAATTTCGGTTCAAGGGGATCTGTTAATGGTCGGGGCAATTACTGTCTGCGGCCTGGGCTATGCCGAAGGCGCCACCCTGTCCCGCAGAATGGGCGGCTGGCAGGTGATCTCTTGGGCCTTGGTGCTGTCTCTGCCGATCATGGCTGCTATCGCAATAGTCGCAATGCCCAACAGCTGGTCCGGTATCAGTCCAGCGGCATGGGTCAGCCTGGGCTATGTGTCGATCTTTTCGATGCTGGTGGGATTTGTGTTCTGGTATCGCGGCCTGGCCTTGGGTGGGATCGCCGGAGTGGGCCAGCTCCAGCTGTTGCAACCGTTTTTTGGATTGATGCTCGCGGCACTTTTATTGGGCGAAGCCATTGCACCGTCGATGGTCGCCGTTACTCTGTTTGTGGTCAGCTGCGTGGTTGGCGCAAAGCGCTTTGCTTAACGCCACAGACCCGCTGAACCAGAATACATGCACACAAAAAGACGGCCCCATTAGAGGCCGTCTTTGCACCGGCTTAAGCCAGTGCAATATTCACTGCGGACTCGCGACCATCACGGCCGGGCTGCAGTTCATAAGTTACTTTCTGGTTGTCAGCCAGGCCTGTCAGGCCAGCTTGCTCAACAGCAGAAATATGTACAAATACGTCACGGCCGCCATCGTCGGGTGCGATGAAGCCGAAGCCTTTGGTTGTGTTAAACCATTTGACGGTGCCATTAGCCATCGTCATGCCTCCTAATCGTCTGGTCTGCCCGCACCATGCGGCAGGTCGGCAAAGTCAGTGCAAAATCGAAGCCTGAGCCGAAAACGGGCAGTCTATAGCCGATAGCGTAACATCGCGGTTCTAATGTTGTCGGCAATGAAGGAACTGTGCAAGGAAAATTGCCCTTTTCAGCGAAAATCGGTTAAATTCAGCTGGTCACACCACTTTCCACCCACCTGAAATAAATTTCACTGGCGTGATTTTGCGTTCATTCTATAGGTTGGTTATCTCAAAACCCACCGCCTCAGCACCCTACAAAACGGTAACAACAGTACCGACAGGGACACGTTGGTACAGATCGATCACATGCTCGTTGAGCATACGAATGCAGCCGTTTGACACAGATTGCCCAATGGTCTCCGGCTGGGTGGTGCCGTGAATACGGAAGTAGGTGTCGACGCCGTTCTGAAATAAATACAATGCCCGCGCACCCAATGGGTTTGTCGGGCCACCAGGCTGAACATATTTGTTGTCTACAAAGCGCGAATAGGTTCTGGGTTCGCGTTCGATCATCTCGTCAGTTGGACGCCAGGTCGGCCATTCTTTTTTGACCTCGATAATCGCAGAGCCGGTAAACTCCAACCCGGCCCGTCCGACCCCAACCCCGTAACGAAGTGCCTTACGCTTGTCGGTGACAAAATAGAGATAGAAAGAACGCGGCAGGATCAGCAACTGACCAGGCTCGAACTCTTTCTTGATCCGGACTTCCTGTGGCGTTGGGTCAAACACAGCAGGTTTTGATTTTGCAAGGGCCAGGCTAGGCAGCGATAAAGCAAGACCACCTGCAGCAGAAGCGTTGACAAACTGGCGGCGACTAAAGCAATTGGTGGACATGGCACCTCTCTAGGATTTTGGGCTCTTCCTTCAGAATTGCCCCAGTTTCTTGTTCGGTCAAATAAAATCCGCGTGCAGCAACCGATCCTCCGATCCCCAGCATGCAGGTGATAAGTTCTTGAGCCTGCCGCTACAAAACCTATATGGGATTTGGAATATTAATCTGGAGGACGCGTCATGGCGACCAAGACACTGACTTGCCTATCCTGCGCCCAACTCAATCGGGTGCCCGACGACAAGCTAGGCGCCAACCCAAAATGCGCCACCTGCGGCACTTGGTTGTTGCCCGCCAAGCCCATGGACGTGGACCCAGCCATTTTACAAAAAGCGGCACAAAACGATGATCTGCCATTGGTGGTCGATTTTTGGGCCCCTTGGTGCGGCCCTTGCAAAATGATGGGTCCTGAATTCAGCAAGGCGGCAAAAAAGCTAAGCGGCAAGGCACGGTTGGTGAAAATGAACACACAAGATCACCAGTCCACCGGAGCCCGGTACCGGATCAAAGGCATTCCCACCATGGTCGCATTTGAACGCGGCAAGGAGAAAAAGCGCAAATCGGGTGCGATGCGCGAAGGTCAGATTGTCGGCTGGGTTAAGGGTTAGAACTCTATCACGGTAATCAGCTTGACCTCTCTTTGAACCGGAGCGCTGGGCGCTATACCCGCCGATGCAGAAGTACTGAGAGCTGGTCTGAGTTCGACTAACGCGCTTGGGGCAAACAGAGCGCTTTCAACTTCCCGCCGCAGCTCCTCGCTGACCCGATCTGCGTCACAGGCACCGCGAATTACCCATCTCTGGTATGACGCCGGCCCGGCCACGGTGCCGGAAACAACCCGTGATGCGACATCATTTTCGCTGACTTTCTGTGAATGGATCAGGGTTTTGATCATTTCTGCCGTCAAATCGGCGCTGTCCTGAAAAGTCATATCCTTGATCGTTTCCTCGCGAGCTGTCGGCTTGCCGTCAGTCAGACAATGACGCGCCACATAGATCCAGTCATGCACCATATAGGCGGGGGCATATCCCCAGGGAGAGAACCCTTTGAACAGTTGCGCTTGCTTTGGGATCGACCCGCCATCGGTGTACATGATTTCAGGCTCGATCACCTTGACCCCAGCGGGATCACCCCCTCGGGTGAACCGAAGTGGGTTGTTCTGGTCCGGCACATAGACAAACCTGCCGCTACCGGTATCATCCCCTTCACCGATCCACATCACAAACAGCGATCCGGTGAACTCACCTACAGGGGCCGCATCATAGTCGACAGACCCGCAACCTGTCAGGGTTGCGCAAATCGTCAATGGTGTAAAAAAACGCTGGGCGAGTGCAACAAAGGTCCTGAAAGGCAAACAACTAATCCTGTAAATGAACGTCTCTGGAAATGATGACAGACTAAGATCAGAAACAAGAAAGTCCATTCATACTCAGAACACCCTATATCGCCTATTTCGCGATAAGCGCCTCGCCATCTTTTGGTTTGGGAACTTTACCCCGGCTCTGCTGCAAAACATGTGCCAGTTCATGCACCAGTGTTTCGGGTTTCTTGGCATCTCCGGGACGCATAAAATACACGTTGTGCCCCTGCGTAAACGCCTTGGCCTTTAGCTCTTTGCAGAGTTCCTTGATGTTGCCGCCGGTGTGCACCCGCACCTTGGCCAGTTTCGCACCAAAGTGTTTCTCCAGACCGTCACGGACATCTTTTGGCAGCTTCAGTTCCTTGGTGCTTTCGGGCGCTTTTTTTAGCGCCTTGCGCTTGGCTTTCTTGCCGCCTGTGGCCTCGACCATGGTGGCGATTTCTTCTGGGGATTTGGCCATTGGAGACTCCACTTTCTGTAGAAACACACATTGGACTTGTGACCAGAATAGATTGCCTGAGGCGTCTGTCAAATCTCATCCACACAACAACACGCGAGCGATTAATCACTGCACGCCAATAGCCCGGTCAGCCTGTGGCGTCCGGTTCCTCAGTCAGATTGCGGTTTGATATTGCTTACTCAGGTATAAAGATGGCGACGTCGCCAAAGCGGATGCGGACGGGGATCAAACCCCGCGTGCTAAACGTTGTCTCTGCGCGCCCCTATCGTGATGGGACCCTGTTCCATGTGCCGGGGGTGATAGGCCCAGCGGTATTCGCGAATGGTCGCATACTGCGACATACGGCAAAACTTTCCCTAAACAGACCGTGCGGTACTCGCCCAACGCCTTTCCCAAAAGGCGGCATTTTGCGGCCAGAGGGAGCAATGAGTATTTTTGGCAAAAAGAAGCCCGCGATCGGGACAAACACCACTGTTTCTTTTTGCTTCTAAATACTCAAATTCCGAAGATGCTTCTGGACCAGATCTTCAAAACTCTGGGCGAGCTGCTCCGCTGTTCGGGCATGGCAAGCCTGGCTTCACAAAAAACCGCGCCCACCAGAAAGGTGCGTGCGGTTCAAAATCATATATAAGGCAAATCAGCCGCGGGCGCGGATAACCTGCATCAGCGACAACAGCGCACTCATGTCTGGGCCGCGTTCCATGCCGGTAACCGCGTGACGCAGTGGCATGAACAGCTTTTTGCCCTTGCGACCAGTGGCTTCCTTCACCGCTGTGGTCCAAGTTTTCCAAGTGTCCGCGTCATAAGGACCTTCGGGCAACAGCGCCATTGCCTCGGCGATGAACTCTTTGTCCTCATCCGCGATCAATGGCTCGGCACCGTCGCGGCACAGGGTCCACCAGGTTTCGAGATCAGCCAAGGTGGTGATGTTTTCCTTAGCGACATCCCAGAACGTTGCCTGCTTGTCAGCAGGAACACCCAGTGCATCTAGGTCGGACTTTACGTTTTCCAGAGGCAGCGACTGCAAGTAGCGGCCAGTCAATGGGAACAGGTCCTGCACGTCGAACTTGGTTGGCGCAGAGCCAAAACGGTTGATGTCAAAACCTTCGATCAGCTCGGCCATTTCATTGCGCAGCTCGATCGGGTCGGACGAGCCAAGACGGGCCATCTGTGACAGCAGCGCCATCGGCTGCACGCCCTGCTCGCGCAGGTCGCGCAATGCCAAGGTGCCCAGACGTTTCGACAATGCTTCGCCCTGAGGGCCGGTTAGCAGCGAGTGGTGGGCGAACTCAGGTGGAGTGCCACCCAGCGCCTTGATGATCTGGATCTGGGTTGCGGTATTGGTCACGTGGTCAGATCCACGTACAACGTTGGTCACACCCATTTCGGTGTCATCCACAACAGATGCGATTGTATAAAGCACCTGACCGTCACCACGGATCAGCACCGGGTCGGAAACCGAGGCAGCGTCGATCGAGATATCGCCCAACACACCGTCAGTCCACTCGATCCGCTCGTGGTCCAGCTTGAAACGCCAGACACCGTCGCCACGCTCGGCGCGCAGGGCATCTTTTTCAGCATCTGACAGGTCCAGCGCGGCGCGGTCATAGACCGGCGGCTTGCCCATGTTCAGCTGCTTCTTGCGCTTCAGGTCCAGCTCGGTTGGGGTTTCAAACGCCTCGTAGAAGCGGCCAATGTCACGCAGCTTGTCGGCAGCATCGGCATATTGATCCAGACGGTCGGACTGGCGTTCGACCTTGTCCCAGGTCAGGCCCAGCCATTCCATGTCCTGCTTGATGGCATCGACATATTTCTCTTCGGACCGGTTTGGGTCCGTATCGTCGATGCGCAGAATGAAGGTGCCGCCGGCCTTGCGGGCGATCAGATAGTTCATCAGCGCGGTGCGCAGGTTGCCGACGTGGATATATCCGGTGGGCGACGGGGCAAAACGGGTGGTGGTCATCACATGTCTCCTGTTGTCTTGCCCATCTCACATAGGCAGGGTTTTGTCCAGTTGATGAGAAGTATCCGCGCCAAGGGCACGGGCCTGCGGCGCGAGTATTTTTGCAAAAAGAAGCGAAAGTCCGGTGGCTGTTCTAAGCGCCGTTGTCTATCCGCACCCGGCTACCGTCGGTGTAACGCGACAGGCGGAAGGCGTGAGGGTCCACAATGGGTGTCGAACCGGTGACCATATCCGCCATCAAGCGCCCTGCCCCAGGTCCAAGACCAAAGCCATGGCCAGAGAATCCGGTAGAAATGTACAAGCCCGGCAGGTCATCCACGGCTGAGATCACTGGGATGGCATCCGGCATCACATCAATCATCCCAGCCCAGCTTTGCACCACGTCGGACTGTTGCAGGAACGGGAAGGCCTGTTGGGCGGCGGTCCAGCCAGATTTCAGCGCCGATTGTGAGGGTTCTGGGTCGAGGATGCGGCATTGCTCAAACGCGGTTTCCTGGTCGGGTGTCCAGCGACGCGCTTGGGCGGCCTCTTGCTGCCAGCGATCTGATAGGCGGAACCGCAGTGAGCGCCATTCGCTTAAGAATGCAGGCAGGTATTTCAAGCCCAAGCGAAAACTGTCGGGCACGATATCAACCGTGCTCTCGCCGCTGTTGGCCACGGTATAGCCGCCATCAGCGCGTTTGGTGAGGCCGTAGCCGTCGCCCCAAAGCGCGACATCCGGCCCGCCTGTCACCGCGGAACAGCGCAGCACCGAGTTCAGGACCTTAAGCTGTGGCAGGGATATCCCGGCATTGCCAAGGAACAGTCGCGACCAAGCACCGCCTGCGACCACCACCGAGCTACAGGCCACCCGGCCCCGTTCGGTGATCACCCCGGCGATCTGGCCAGCCTGCACATCCACAGATCGAACCGCACAATTCGAGAGGACAACGGCGCCTGCATCTCGGGCGCCCATTGCTATCGCGTGTGTTGCCAACTGCGGCTCGGCGCGACCATCCATTGGAGTCGACAAGGCAAATGGAATATGGCCCTCATGCCCCGGCAACATCATCTGCAGGGTATCGCCACTGAGTATTTCGCTGGTGGCATCAAAGTCTTGCAGGTTCTGCGCCCAGCGCTGCAAGTGATCGCGGCGCTTGTCGGTGTTGGCCACAAACAGGCTGCCGCATCGATGATATCCGGTCTGGTACCCTGTTCGCGCCTCTAGCCCCTGCCAGATTGACATGGATTCGATCATCAGTGGGATTTCACGCGGATCGCGTTGAGACAGGCGCACCCAGCCCCAATTGCGCGAGCTTTGCTCGCCGCCAATACGGCCCTTTTCACAGAGCAATACAGATACGCCACGCGCCGCAAGTTCCAGCGCAGTTGAGGCACCTACGATACCGCCGCCAATGACAACTGTATCGACGGATTTTGGGAGACGTTTGTCCTCGGGAAAGGACGGTAACTCGGGACCGGGCAAAAAACGCCTCCGATTAAATGCAACTCTTAAAGGTGCACTATGCGAAGTCCGGCGTCCTGTGCAAAGCAAAATTAGCCCCTTAGGGACGAGTTTTGCGTTAGGTCACTTGGCTGTGGCCAGATCACTCTCCTGACGTTGGGCCAAAAGCCGGTCAAATGGTTCGACCAAATCAAGATCTTCATCTGGCTCGCTTGAAAACGTTGGCAAATACAACCCCTGTGTCCAACGGCTCGGCAAGTGGCTGGAGAGGCCCTGCAGCCGGTCGCTAAACCAATTGGCCCAACTCACCATCCGGTCAGCCTGTGCAGGCAAAAAGCGGTAATAAAGACCAAAGCAAGCCCGTCCAGCGCGGGCCAGACGGCTTGGGCCAACACTCCACACCAAGGCCAAAACCGCCACCAGCGACAAGGTCACGACAGCAGCAACGCCAAGGGGACTGAAGATTATTGCGGCCAATGACAGGATCAGCAAGTTGTGGCTCCACCGCGGCTGGTACTGTTTTACCTTAGTCAAGGCGCCTGCCAATACGCTTGGTTTTGGCGCGGTCGCTTGTGGGCGTGGCTTTTCATTGCGCGATTGGGTCTCAACAACGTCTGGATGTTCGACCTTCTCGGCCAGCATGACTTTGCGAATTTCATTCATGATTTCTGCATCGCTGGTCTCAACATTCGGAGCTTGGATCAACGCGTCACATTCTGGCTGATAATACTGGACCATTTGGCAACTCCTAGTCTTCAAAAATTGAGCAACGGAGTGGTCTCTGGGGCCACCCCTCAAACCACGAATACAATTTAGCCTATATGGCCTCAGTTTTGTTGGTTTTGCCTCAAATTAGACGAAAATGCCGGATGAACGGCGCGGCTGCGTCAACAATGAAGCTTGGGCATGGCACTGTCCCTAAACGGATGACAATTAACCAGAATCACATTGGCGGTTCACGTCTTGGGGACAACGTTGCGAGCAAAAGACCCGGAAAATTTGCGACAGTTTCGCTTGCTTTCATTTAGCGTCTTGCAGAATCGTTACCTTGGTACCAAGGTAACGATATGAAAAAGATAGAACGCACTCAAACCGGTCTAAGGATCGAAAAACGCATGTTGAAGGTGATGAAGGGGCTGGCGGAGCACTTGGAATGTTCACTGGCAGAAGTCATCGAAGGTATGATCTTGCATAATTTCGACGGCAACCCCCCCTTCTCAGAGCGAACGCTGGGCAAAATTGAGCAGTTGAAGGAGGTCTATGAGCTGGATCTGACCGCTGCCGATGCGCACGGATTGAGCGATAAGGGGGACGCAGGATGAGCAACTATTCGGATCAACTGGACCAACTGAACGACGGTACGTTAGACGCAAGTACGTTTGGGCATCAAGATCATATCGGCGTGGCCTATGAGGCCCTGAAGCGAGAGAGTTTATTTGATGCGATGGCGACCGTAGCCAATGGCATCGCCGCGGCGGCCAGCCGAGCGGGCGCGCCGGACAAGTTCAATGCGACCATTACGCTGGCTTTCATGTGCGAAATCGCAGAGCGGATGGAGGCACGCAACTTTCCGGACGCCGACAGCTTTATAGCCGCCAACCCGGACTTGCTGACAGGTGCAATCTTGAAACGTTACTCGAACGGGCGCGCAGTTACAGCTCAGGCACGGCGCATCGCGTTTTTGCCGGACCTAGCACTGGTCGTTGAACGGTCTTAGATCACCAGAAGCCTAAGCCGTTAGTCCTTTTTGAATTCCGCAACCATTTTCTCAAATTTCTGCACATATCGTGCCAGCTTGTCCGCATCCGTCTTACTGTTGAGAAAGGGCTTACGCCTTCCTGTCACCATGACATCTTTTCCTGACCCGTAATCCCCACAAGGTACATAAGGAACACATTTGTCACACCTGAGGTACGGCATTTTTGCTGCCAAGTAGGCATAGTCTTCGGTGGCAAACTGATTTGATACTCTTAAGTCTCGCAATGATAGGCTTCTTGACAGAGGTCTCAGACCTTCTTCAAGAACTTTGACGTTCAAAAGCCAGAGTTCCTGCAAAGAAGGCATGTCCTGCAGACCGTTGAGAGAAAGAATTTTTTGAGGTTTCGAAAAGCCGCCTGACAACTCAAGAGCGACAAGTCTGTCCAGTTCTTTGACCAGAGCAATGTCTTGAACCTTTGAGAACTGGACTATTCGCAATAGGCGCAGCTGATTGAGCTTTTCCAACCCGGAAAAGCTCTCGAGTTTTGGAGCCCAATTTATGAACAACGCCCTTAAACTTGGAAGATGAGCCAAAGCAGACAGGTCAAAGGAACGCAACCCTTTGATATTCAAGCATTCGACATCGAGAAACGTGGCTAGGCGCTCGAGATCCTTATGGTTGACACTGGCCGCAAATGCCGCCTTAGCGGACACAGGATGATCAAGATCTGCAATTTTCATACAGCTCCCGTTCACACAAACAATGCCGCCGTAATAGTCGAACAATTCGGGCCCCACATCGCCCGTGACATCCAGCGCCTTATTGTATTCATCAAAGAGAGATTTCGGCATCTTAGCTCGGGTCACGCCAACGGTTGGCAATGGGATAGCGGCGATCCAACCAGAACGCGCGCGGGGTCAGACGGGCACCGGGTGCCGACTGAAAGCGTTTGTATTCGCTTATGTAGATCAGGTGCTCAACCCGTTTAGCCACATCTCGATCAAATCCTGCGGCCACGCAATCAGCAATAGAGCCGTCCTGGTCTACCAGAATATCAAGGATCGCATCCAGCTCGGGGTAGTCCGGCAGGCTGTCGCTGTCTTTTTGGTCTTCGCGCAGCTCGGCTGTTGGGGGTTTGTCGATCACGTTAGGGCGGATCACCTCACCCTCTGGCCCCATCATCCATGGACGGTGGTTGACGTTGCGCCAGCGGCAAGTTTCAAACACGCGGGTTTTATACATGTCCTTGATCGGGTTATAGCCGCCCGCCATATCGCCGTAGATGGTGGCATAGCCCACCGCGACCTCAGATTTGTTACCGGTGGTCAGCAGCATCTCGCCAAATTTGTTGGACATCGCCATCAGCAGCAATCCACGCAGGCGGGATTGGATATTTTCTTCAGCCAGACCGTCCTCCAGCCCGGCAAACAACGGCGCCAGCGTGTTGGCAATGGCGCTGCGACCTTCGGATATTGGTAAGTAATCGTAATGACAGCCCAGTGCCTTGGCTACGGCCTCGGCATCATCCAGAGATTCTTGCGAGGTGAATTCAGAAGGCAACATAACGCAGCGCACATTTTCCGCGCCCAGCGCATCCACCGCGACGGCTGCTACAATGGCGGAATCCACACCACCAGACAGGCCCAACAGGACTTTGGAGAACCCGGTTTTACGCATGTAGTCGCGCAAGGATTCGACCATCACGCGATAGTCTTGCTCCCATTCATCCGGCAGGTGGGACTTTTCGCCCTCGACCGCGCGCCAGCCATCCGGGGTGCGTTCAAGATCCAAATGGGTGACACATTCGTCGAATACCGGCATTTGCAGGGCCAGCGCGCCACCCGGGTTAAGCACAAAGGTGCCGCCATCAAACATCTGATCATCCTGACCGCCGACCATGTTCAGATAGATCACCGGTAATCCGGTTTCGACCGACCGGGCAACCATGTGGTTCAGCCGGACGTCCATTTTATTGCGATAGTAGGGAGATCCATTAGGGATCAGCAGGAATTCGGCACCGGTTTCTTCGAGCATTTCAGCGACATCTTCGTGCCAGCCATCTTCGCAGATCGGACTTCCGATACGTGTGTCGCCAATGGCATAGGGCCCCCCTAACGGTCCGGGTGCAAAAATTCGCACCTCGTCGAACACCGTCTCGTTCGGCAGGTGATGTTTCAGGCAACGGCTGGCAATCTTGCCATCCCTCAAGATCAAATAGGCATTATACAGCTTGCCGCCTTCAACCCATGGGCCACCGATCGCCAGAGCCGGACCATCAGCGCAGGCCACAGCCAGAGCTTCCACCTCAGCCATTGCCGCTTGATGGAACACGGGCTTCATCACAAGATCCTGAGTATTATACCCGGTAATGAACATTTCCGGCAGCGCCACCAGATCAGCCCCGGCCTCGCGCCCTTGCTCCCAGGCGCTCTGAGCCAATGCAGCATTTCCTGCCAGATCACCCACCACCGGGTTCAATTGCGCCAATGTCACGCGGAAACGATCAGCCATCCTGCTCTAGTCCCTTTGAAAATCCACCCCAGCCATTTAGCAGATTTAACATCAAGGGAAAGAGAGCAGAGGCAAAAGACATTGCGGGAATTCCCTCGCTCGCCTAGTTTCTAAATAGACCGCGGCGCAGCTGCGACATTTTATTTTGATCAGCAGAGGTTCCCATGGTCCGACTTGGCATCGCATTCGCACTTTCCATAACCCTGACGCTGGGCTCTGCTGTTCTGGCACAGGATGGCCAGGTTATCTCTACTCAGGACGAAATTGGCGGCGTCTATGAGGGCACGTTTCGGGGCGGCTTGCAGCATGGCACCGGCACCTACCGACTGCCAAATGGGTACGAATACTCCGGGGATTGGGTGGATGGAGAAATCCTCGGCCAGGGCGTTGCCCGCTTCCCTAACGGATCCGTCTACGAGGGCAGTTTTGCCAGCGGCAAACCCGAAGGACAGGGAAAAATCACCTTTTCTGACGGTGGCACCTATGAAGGCGATTGGGTCAACGGGGTCATCAGCGGCCAAGGCGTTGTCATCTACGCCAATGGCGTGCGCTACGAAGGCAGTTTTGTTGATGCCCAACATAATGGCCGCGGCGTCATGCAGAACCCCGGTGGCTATGAATACAATGGGGACTGGGTCAACGGAAAGAAACAGGGCAAGGCCACGATCACCTATTCCAACGGGGCGGTTTATGAAGGTGACGTGCTGGATGGTAAGCTACATGGTCAGGGTAAGCTGACCCTTCCCGATGGGCTGGTATATGATGGCCAATGGGCAGACGACCAAATGCATGGTACTGGCCTGCTGACCCAACCCAACGGTGATATCTATGACGGGCCGCTGGATACCGGTCGACGCCAGGGTAAGGGTCGCCTAACCTATGCCAACGGAGACACCTATCAGGGTGATTTCAATAATGACCAGCGCGAGGGACAGGGCACCTTCACCGGCACGGACGGATACATTTACACTGGCGATTGGCTGGGCGGGCAGATCGAGGGTGATGGCCATGTCACCTATCCCGACGGATCCATCTATGTGGGTCAGTTTCGCGCTGATCTGGCGGATGGCCAGGGCAAAATCACATATAAGGACGGATCTACCTACGAAGGCAGCTGGATTGCAGGCGTCATCGAAGGTGCAGGAACAGCCACCTACCCCAACGGGGTGATCTATACCGGCGATTTCAAAAATGCCCGCAACCATGGACAGGGCATCATGACCTATACAGATGGGTATCGCTATGATGGGGGCTGGAAGAATAGACTGCGTCATGGAGAGGCGACGGTCACCTATGCAGATGGCTCTATCTACACGGGTGCATTTTCCGAAGGTCAGCGTCACGGTACCGGAAAGATAGAAATGCCGGATGGGTTCGTTTACGAGGGCGATTGGGATCAGGGCAAAATCAGTGGTCAGGGCGTTGCGACCTATGCCAATGGGGATGTCTATGAGGGACATTTCCTGAACAGCAAACGCCAAGGCGCCGGCACCATGCGCTATTCCAGTGGTCAGGAGATCAGCGGGAGCTGGGACAATGGCGCCCCTCCCACTGAAGAGACCACCAATGATGGCGCAGCGGCGGCTGACGGCGGCTGACCCGGACCAAAAGGTGCGTGCAAGCACGCACCCTACAGCCTCTCAACATGCCACCCCTGATCGTCAGCCGATCCGAATTCGGCTCAGATGATCGGGCATGTTAACCCCCGAAAGATTCGCGGGATCCGCTTCGGGGTGTTGCAACTGTAGTGACATCGGCACAACACCTGCCCAAATTGGCAGCGCGTAATCTTCTTCGTCATCTTTGGGGGCTCCGTCGCGGATTTTGGCCGAGGCTTCTTCGATTGGGATGCGTAGAACCGCTGTTGCCTTGATCTCTTGCTCTGTAATCGGGCGCAGAGTTTCCCAACGGCCCGGAAACAAGCCATCCGTCATCGCCTTTAACCGTGCTTCTTTGGCAGCAGGATCGACGATTTTCTCAGCCCGTCCAAAGACCATTGCCGACCGGAAATTCACTGAATGGTGAAAAGCTGAGCGCGCCAAAACATAGCCATCTATCAGGGTCACGGTTATGCAGACGTCTGCGCCCTCCATCGCCCGAATGGCCCGGCTGGCTGAGGACCCGTGCCAGTACAGATGATCCCCCTCGCGCCACTGCAGGGTTGGCAGCACTGACGGCCGGCCATCAAGCTGGTATCCAATATGGGCCAGGGGCATTGCGTCCAGCACCGAATAGAGAGTGTCGCGATCATAGCTACCGCGTTCATGGCTGCGTCGAAGACGGCTGCGTTCAGTTTTCAATTCGGCATCTTGTGGATTCTGGGTCATGTACCTGGTCTCACTCAAAGTCTCTTTCGGCTTGACAGGTATCGCCCCTGCGGACTTAAATTAAGCCCCACTTATCGACAAAAAGACCAGTCCAATATGGCAGATCTTGCCCATCTTTTATCCCAAGCCAATCCAAGCCCACGATACGTACAGATTGGCGACGGGTTGAGAAACCAAATTTCCGAAGGTCATCTGGTTGCGGGCGCACGGCTGCCTGCATCTCGTGCGCTGGCACAGGACCTTGGGGTGGCGCGATCAACTGTCGTCACCGCTTATGATCAGCTGATCGCAGAAGGATATCTGGAAGCCCGCCAAGGTGCGGGGATTTTTGTCTGTGACGTGGCCCCAATTTCGCCTACCCGAGTACTGCCACCACAAAGTCCAACACGGCCCCCGCAACAGAAGCAGTTGTTGTTGCCCGGTGCCCCTGATCCTGACATTTTCCCAGTCCAACCCTGGGCGCGTTGTGTGGCGCGCGTCGCCCGGAGCACACCGCAGGCACTGGTCCATCAAGACGACCCGTTTGGCGACCCGGTCTTACGCCGCGAAATCGCAGCCTATGCTGGTCGCTGGCGCGGGATTGTTGCCACGGCGGATCAAGTCATCGTCACCAGCGGTGCGAGTGAAGCCCTGAGGCTTGCGATGGAGCTGCTTGTCAGCGACAGCCACATTGCACTTGAATCCCCCGGATACGTGCCCACCCAAAAGTTTGCTTCGGCGCGGGGCTGGACTGTTAACTGGATGCCTGTTGGTGCGCAGGGTGCAGCACTGCCGAAACAGGCCGCAGAGGTCACAGTGCTAACCCCATCGCATCAATTTCCGCTGGGAGGCAGCCTGCCCGTCCCAGTACGGCAAGCATTTTTACAAGCAGCGGCCGAGCGGAATGGCTGGATCATCGAAGACGATTTCGACAGCGAGTTCCGCTATGCCGGGCAGCCGGTTCCGGCTATGGCGGCATTGGATCACCATGGTTGTTGCGTTTATGCAGGTACGTTTTCCAAAACGTTTTCGCATTCATTGCGCTTGGGATATCTGATCCTGCCCTCTAGCTTGATCAGTCATTTTCGAGACACCCTGAACCAGACGGTTGGCGGAGCCCCGATCACAGCACAACGGCCGCTGGCCGAATTCATGGCCTCGGGACAATATGATCGCCATATTCGCCGGGCCCGACGCCTATATGCGCAGCGCTACGCAGTGGCGGCGGCGGCTCTCGCAGACTGGCCCGATCATCTTGGTCATTTCCCCCCCCATCAGGCCGGTATGCAAATCGCATTTCATTTAGCATCTCCTCACAATGAGCAAGAGATGGTCAAAGCTGCACAAGCCGCGGGGTTTTCAATCAGTTCACTGTCTCGCTACGATCCCAGCGGGCAGACACAAGGACTGTTGATCGGATTTTGCCAATCGCCCCCCGAACAGTTGAAGGGCCAGATTGAGCGATTGGGACGTGCAATCCAAATCTAAAAGAAAACTGGCAATTGAGGCTTTTCATTTACCAATGGGGATGTATAAATCGCAGCCATGATCAACCGCGCACATATCCTTTCCGTCGACGCTGCCATTTGCAGCGCCTCGCTGCGTGGCCTACTGATCCTAACTCGCCTCTGAGCGTGCCATCCGGCGCGTCCGCTCAGAGGGGATCGCCAGCGCGCCACATGGCTTAGGACAGACACGAAAGATACCCAACATGACAAATATATCCGATAAAGACCGCGTAGTGATCTTTGACACCACCCTGCGTGATGGCGAGCAAAGCCCCGGCGCGACCATGACCCACAACGAGAAGCTGGAAATTGCCGGGCTGCTCGACGATATGGGCGTCGATATTATCGAGGCAGGTTTTCCAATTGCCTCGGAAGGCGACTTCAACGCCGTCTCAGAAATCGCCAAGAACTCCAGAAACAGCCGTATCTGTGGTCTGGCGCGTGCTAAAACCGGCGATATCGACCGCTGCTGGGACGCGATCAAACACGCCGAGAAGAACCGGATTCACACTTTCATCGGCACCTCGCCGCTGCACCGCGCGATTCCGAACCTGTCGATGGATGAAATGGCCGATGTCATTCACCAGACCGTCACCCATGCGCGCAACCTGTGTGACAACGTGCAATGGTCACCAATGGATGCCACCCGGACTGAGTGGGACTACCTGTGTCGGGTGATCGAGATTGCCATCAAAGCTGGCGCCAGCACCATCAACATCCCGGATACCGTCGGCTACACTGCCCCGATGGAAAGCGCCGACCTGATCAAACGTCTGATCGAAACCGTACCGGGCGCTGATGATGTGATCTTTGCCACCCATTGCCACAATGACCTTGGCATGGCGACTGCCAACTCGCTGGCGGCTGTAGCTGGCGGGGCGCGTCAGATCGAATGTACGATCAACGGCTTGGGCGAACGGGCGGGTAACACCGCGCTGGAAGAGGTGGTGATGGCGCTGAAGGTGCGCAATGACATCATGCCTTGGCACACCGGCATCGACACCAAGAAAATCATGCATATCTCGCGCCGTGTCGCCGCAGTTTCGGGATTTGCGGTACAGTTTAACAAGGCCATCGTTGGCAAGAACGCCTTTGCACACGAGTCCGGCATCCACCAAGACGGCATGCTAAAGAACGCTGAAACATTTGAGATCATGCGCCCTGCTGATGTGGGCCTGTCGGGTACGTCGCTGCCATTGGGCAAACACTCGGGCCGCGCAGCGCTGCGCGACAAGCTGGAGCAGTTTGGCTTTGAGGTGGGTGATAACCAACTCAAGGACGTCTTTGTCCGTTTCAAAGAGCTGGCTGATCGCAAAAAGGAAGTGTTTGACGACGATATCATCGCGCTGATGCGGTCTGGCGAGGATGCTGAAAACGATCATCTGCAAATTGTCTCAATGAAAGTGGTTTGTGGGACTGGTGGTCCGGCTGAATCCACAATCGAGATGGAGATCGACGGCAAAGACGTGAGCGCCACCGAAACCGGTGACGGCCCAGTGGATGCGACGTTCAAGGCGATCCGCGAGATCTATCCCAACACCGCCACTCTGCAACTGTATCAAGTGCAGGCTGTGACCGAAGGTACGGATGCGCAGGCAACGGTTTCGGTCCGGTTGGAAGAAGACGGCATGATTGCCACCGGTGAAAGCGCAAATACAGATACTGTTGTGGCCTCGGCCAAGGCCTATGTAAACGCGCTGAACCGGTTGATCGTACGTCGCGGTAAAGTTGGCGAAGGTGTTGATGCGCGCGAGATTTCTTACAAAGATCTCACCTAAATTTGTGAATCTGGCCTCCTCACCACAGCTGTTGGTGGGGAGGTCAACGCATAGCCCTGCCACAGCACGGGGCACAACTTTCTAAAATTATTTTTAACGATCTCTCAATTTGACGATGTTATCATTCTTGTCGAACAAGATGCTCACATCCTCCGGAGGGCCCGTTTTGCCCCAGGCAAGTTTTAGAATCGCGGACGACCCGATCAACCAATCGCAATTGGATCACGTTACCGCCCTGATGCAGGTCGGCCAGCACCGCAAGGCATTTGTTCAGCTGCAACCGTTGGTCAAGGCGGACCCGATGAACCCCTCGCTCCTTGAGGCTGTCTCGGACTGTTACTGGCTGATGGGGACAACAGGCCAATCAATGGTGGTGCTCAACACCATCGCAGATATCTGGCCCGATAACGTTGCCGTTTGGGGCAAGTTAGGTGCTCGCAACTTGGCACTTGGTGACAAGCCGGCGGCGGAAACTGCATTTGAACGCATGTTAGCCCTAGCGCCGGACTCTGCTTTGGCCCTTGCGGCGCTCAACCTGATCAAGACATTTGCCCCTAACAGCAAACGCGCGCAAAAACTGCACATTTTGGCAGCTGATACATCCTTGAGCTTTGAAGAGAGAGCAGGCGTTATCAACGCCCTTGGCCAAATTGAGTCCGCAGCGGGAAACACAAAAGAGGCCTTCTGCTACTTCCAACAAGCCAAAGATGCCACGCCCGGGGAGTATGCGCCAAACGAAATTGACGCCAAGGTCGCTGACCAGTGTCGGGCGTTTGACCCTAAAACAATGCCCGAAGTGGCAAGTGAATGCGCTGAGCCAAGATTTGCATTTGTTGTTGGCCTGCCGCGCTCTGGCACGACCCTATTGACGGCAATGCTGAGCAGACATGCTCGTGTTGTTTCCAATGGTGAAAGCCCCAGCTTGATTGACACCAAACTGGCACTCAAACAGATTGTGCAGCAGGATTTCCCCAGCACCGGGCATTGGCAGTGGTGCCAACACGCCAGCCCCAGTCTGCTGGCCGCTGCGCGGCAGACTTTTCGAAAGAAGAACCTGCCCGAAAGCGTCGAACACCTGTCGGTGGTCGTTGAAAAGCTTCCGCAGAATGCCTTTGAAATGGGTTTTGCCCGCATGATGCTACCAGACGCAAAGTTCATATTTATGGCGCGTCACCCACTGGATGTTGGGCTTTCGCTGTTTACCAATGGCTTTGCTACTGGCCATGCCTATACCAAAAATCTAGAATGGATCGGCCATATGATCCGTGCGTCTTATGCGTCGTTGGAAGATTACCAGCCCAAGCTCGGCGACCGGCTGCGTATCCAGTCCTATCGCGCGTTGGTTCAATCGCCGGAACCGCAAATGAAAGAGATAACCAACCACCTTGGGCTGGACTGGGATCAGTCATGCCTGTCCCCGCAACACAGCGAGGATGCGCTAAAGACGGCTTCGGTGCTGCAGGTCCGGGAAGGTATCAATCAAAAGGGTATCGGCAAATGGAAGCGCTATGAGACCGAACTGGCCCCACTGATTGAGGCGTTGGGAGGATGGCACTGGATCCGTGCCTGGGAGGAAAAGGACGCCGCGTAGTATATAAAGCGGTTTAGCCAAGGGACCAATTGCCGACGATGTGGTCCAAGGCAAAGGGGGGTACTCCCGCGCCCCAAGCTGGCCCGGCTGCGCCGAAACAGATTAGGGCCTTGGGCCGAGCACCGCTGCGCGGTGTAAGGTTTTGCTGGGGAAGCGTTTCAGGGGCAGGTCTGCCCTGAAAGCGCCATGTCGATTATGGAAATCAAGATCCGCCTCAAGGGCAAGCCGTGCTGCGCACGGGCGCGATGCGCCCCTTGACCCGGTATCGGCGACCTGAGGAGACCGTTGGATGACTGCGCCCAACGCGAAAAGGCTCCGCCATGTCCGACGACCTGCAACACCTAAAACTTAATCCGATTAGGATAAAGACAGGTACACAATATCAAATAATGTGTTCTGAAGACCCAAATTCATAAGGGACTCGCTACTTTTCGAGCCACAAACGAATAAATTCGCCAAAATAGATAAGTACAAACAAGAGACCTAGTACAAAGTAACCGTATGGCTCTCCCCATACCCCTTCTTTGCCATAGATTCCCCAAACACAAAGTCCAAACATTAGTGTTTTCCCAACAAGGTTTTTCTTGAGCTCACCCATTCTATCTTTCTGCTGAAATAGCTAATTTTGCGTCATTTTGGTCTGAGGATGGCGTGTAAACGTAGGTAGTAACCTGTAATCATCTGCCAGTCTCAGGGCCCGACTGTAACGGCTCGAATGACGATGACAACTACAACCAGCTGCATAATTGATCACCTGCGCCGCACAGCGGCGCCAGGCCCAAGGCTTTGCTTCTCATCTATGATGAGAGAACAAAGGCGCAGGAGCCTTCCAGTTACTACGATGACCGGAACCGGTCACCGTATTTCTTCCAAGTGAAGGCTTAGCCAGCGGTCAATTTCGCCTCGACATCGCTGGTAGTCCACAACGCGTTGGCGATGTAGCGGAAGTTGGTTAGGGCCGCGAGGTAGCCGTCCCCTTCGGGCAGTTTTGCCGCCGCAGTTGCGTCGCGCACCACCGCCACTTCAAACCCCTGTTCGATCAGCTCGCGCATGTGGCTTTCGGTGCAGAGGTTGGCGGACATGCCAGCCAAGATCACCTGATCAATGCCGCGCTTGCGCAGCTGCAGGCTCAGGTCGTTGCTGTCATTTCCGTACACCTTATGCGGCGAAGTGACGATAGTTTTGCCATCTTCAATGTACTTCTTGTACTGTGGCATCCAGTCAGCGCCAGAGCCTTCGAACCCTTCGGTGGTCAACGCTCCCTTGCGATCAAACATGCCGATCTTATGCATCAGCTTTTCCAGTGCACCCTCAAACTTCCAGCCATGATCAGTGGGGTAGTAGTAATGCGGTGACACGGCCACGGTGATCCCCGCTGCCTTGGCCGCCTGGAACAGCCGTTCGATGTTCTCAACAGTGCCGTGTTCTTGCACGGATTCACCAACCACGCCCCAGGTCACGCCCTCGGGATGTAGAAAGTCGATCTGCGGGTCGGTAACCACCAGCGCGGTACGGCTGAGGTCCAGTTTCATAGTGCTGGGTGGCAGCGCTGGAGATGCCGGGTCGGCATAGGGGCTTTCTTGCGCTTGAGCTGTGGACCCTGCAGTGACGGCTGCAGCAGCTGCGCCGGTGGCCAAAGCCCCGCGCAAGGCCTGACGGCGGGTTAGGTGTGTGTGGTCATGATCGTTGCACATGGGGTGTCTCCTCATCATTTGATGAGTAAGAGATAGGATGGGCAATGTATCAATTGGTCCGGAATGAGTATCAATCCGAAGAAAATCGTATCCTTTCATCCAGAGACGCTATTGGATCACCACATGGAACATGACTTCATTCTGGATCAGATGCAGATCGAGGCAACGCCTTTTGCCCTGTGCGAACTCAACGGCAAGGGCGATTTGGGGCTTGGGCAGGACAGCACCGCAACGTTGCATTACATCCTGTCTGGTCGGGGGGAAATCCGTATTCCCGGCCAACTCAATTTACCCGTTTCGCTGGGAACACTGGTGTTGGTACCCGCCTTACGCTCGCATGTGTTGCACAGTTTTGGAGAAGACATTGACCCTTTGCCGCAATGCCGTCCTGCTGGGTTGAACCTTGTCCACCTGGTGCACAAGCAGGATGGCCGAGACCTTCATGGTGGACTGGTCGCAATCTGCGCGCATATCAACTTATCCCTCAAAAACCTGAACAACATCATTGATCTGGTCCGCGACCCAATCATTGATACCGTTGCCGATAATCCGGGGCTGGCGGTGCCTGTGACACAGATCTTACAGGAAATCGCCTGCCCTTCACTCGGCAGCAAGGCGATGCTGCGGGCATTGATCCAGCAGGCGATGATCGCCTTGATGCGACATAAGCTGCAACGGGATGATAGCGATCTGGCCTGGATGCAGGCGCTGCGCGACCCGAGGCTATGGCCGGTCCTGACCCACATGATGCAGTCTCCCGGGGGTGATCACTCGCTGGAAACACTGGCAGAGCAGGCCGGAATGAGCCGCAGCACCCTGGCGCAGCGGTTTTCCGATGCTTATGGCAGTGGTCCGATGGAGCTGTTGCGCGAGCTGCGGATGCAAAAGGCCGCTGACCTACTGGCGCAGAGTGATATGCCCGTCAAACGCATCAGCGCCGAAGTGGGCTTCAAAAGCCGCACCGCCTTTAGCCGTGCGTTTGAAGCGAACACAGGCCAATCTCCGCGCAGTTATCGGCGTGAGAAAAAGGCCAGCAGCTAAAACATCACCCACGCAGGATGCGGGCAGACAATTCCGGCAGTAAACGGTGGATAATGCGCAACAGCCGGGTTTTGCCGATCCAAACCTCATCCGCCCCATGTTTGATCCCTTGCAGCAAGTCTCGTGCAGCCCTGTCGGGGCTGATTTTACCGCGGCCTCTCCCCTTGGTCATATCCGTCTCGACAAGGGGCATGATGCACTCAGAAATCTGCAGATTTGGCGCGAGCTGACCAGTTTGGTAGCGCAGTCCTGTTGTAAAATTTCGCAAGCCCGCCTTGGTGGCGCAATAGACTGGCGCATCTTGTTTTGGGGACAGCGCAAGGGCCGACGTTACATTGATGATGATCCCCTCGGGCCGTTTTGCCAGACAGGGTACCAGCGCAGCGCACAAATGCAGAGGCGCGACTAAATTTACGTTCACTTCCATGCTGATGTCCTTGGCCAGATCCACATGGGTTCCCATCAGGTAGTCAACCTCGATCTGCATCCCAGCATTGTTGATTAGCCCGTCCAAGGGAGTCTGGGCTCCCATCAGTTCACTTATCAACTGCTCTCGTTCAGCCTCATTCTGCAGGTCGCAAGTATAAGTCTGTAACTGTGGTCCAAGCTCCCACTTTAAAGCGATTAGTGCCTCGTCATCGCGTGCCACTGCCATAACTGTCGCGCCTGCGGCGACCAATTGTTTGGCCAGTTCCCGTCCTATACCGCGCGTAGCCCCAGTTAGCAGGATGTGCTTTCCCTCAAGCCACATGAGCGGCCTCGTAGGCACGGAACCCGTCTTCATAGCTGGGAATGATCTCAAGCAGTTCAAAATAGCCTTCCGCGAGGAGCGCTGAATCACGTAGAGCTTCGATTGCAAAGTAGTAAGCCTTCGGATCTTCAGCTTCGATCATTGCTATATCACTGATCCGCGCATGGAACGCCTCGGCATCGAAATACCGTAGCTTCATGCCCGGCGCCGAGCACGTTGCACCCAGGCTTTCCTTGGAGATTTTCGCCCGTTGTTTCCGTGTGAGTTGCAACCATGATGGGTTCGCCCGGAGAAAGAGAAAGATGGTGAGCGTCATCAGCACGTCCTGTGTTTATTGCTTCTGGTTCATAAATGTGAACTATTGCTCACATTTCTCAACTCGCGTTTCTCCGCAGGACGTTCATCCATGCATAAGCCCAGAAAACAAGCCCGACAGAAGCGCTCCAAGGCGACCCAAGCGGCCATTGTCGAGGCCGCTGCTCGCCTTTTGGAATCACAGGGGCGCGGCGGGCTGACCACCAATGCCATTGCAGATCGAGCGGGCGTGAGCGTTGGGTCGCTGTATCAATATTTCCCCAACAAAGAGGCCATTCTGGCGACCTTGATCCGGGATAAGCGCAGGACGCTGTTGATGCAGATGCAACAAGCGGTACAGGAAACATCTGCAGCCGCGCCATCAGTTGCGCTGGATGCCTTGCTGCGGGCTGGCATGATGCATCAATTCATACGTCCCGCCTTAGCTTTCGAACTGGAATATGTAGAGCAGCGGCTGGAATTGGCGGCTGAGTCAGCAGCCTTAGCCGAGGAGATGGCGCAGCTGGTGCTGGAGACCATACAGCGGCTACAACCAGACGCTGGTCTGCAAAATGCCAGAGATGTCGTGGCAATAACCAAGGGGCTTATCAATGCTGCAGCGATGGCAGGTGAAGCTGGCAGTGATGCATTGTTTGATCGTGCACGCCGAGCTGTGATCGGATACTTGTCACAAACCGCCCCAGAAGTGACCAAGTAGGCCTGAAAGCAGGCGAAAAGGCGCTAGTTACACCCAATACGCCCTTTCACGATGCGGCTGTGCTGCCTATAAGATCAAAAGCCCGGAACTTGTGCGGAGTCGCGGGCCATTTTTGCAGCACTTACAGGATCCTTAATATATGTCGATCTTTGGATTTTTGTCCGGCCTTTTCACTTCGGACATGGCTATTGACCTTGGCACAGCAAATACGCTGGTCTACGTCAAAGGCCGCGGTGTGATCCTGTCCGAGCCTTCGGTGGTGGCCTATCACGTCAAGGACGGTGTCAAAAAAGTTCTGGCGGTTGGCGAAGACGCCAAACTGATGCTGGGCCGAACCCCGGGTTCGATTGAGGCAATCCGCCCTATGCGTGAAGGTGTGATCGCGGACTTTGACACCGCAGAAGAGATGATCAAGCATTTCATTCGCAAAGTGCACAAGCGATCAACCTTTTCAAAGCCTAAGATTATCGTCTGCGTCCCACACGGCGCGACCCCGGTTGAAAAACGCGCCATTCGCCAGTCGGTTCTGTCAGCAGGTGCCCGTCGCGCCGGCCTGATTGCCGAACCTATTGCCGCGGCCATTGGGGCTGGCATGCCGATCACCGATCCAACCGGCAACATGGTTGTTGATATCGGTGGTGGTACAACCGAGGTTGCGGTTCTGTCGCTAGGCGACATCGTTTATGCGCGTTCGGTTCGCATTGGTGGCGACCGCATGGACGAGGCGATCATCTCGTATCTGCGTCGCCAGCAGAACCTGCTGGTGGGTGAAGCCACCGCAGAGCGCATCAAAACCTCTATCGGGACCGCCCGTATGCCAGATGATGGCCGTGGCCAGTCCATGCAAATCCGTGGGCGTGACCTGTTGAACGGTGTCCCCAAGGAAATCGAAATCAGCCAGGCCCAAATTGCCGAAGCTTTGGCCGAACCCGTGCAGCAGATTTGCGAAGCGGTGATGACTGCGCTGGAAGCAACACCACCGGATCTGGCTGCAGATATCGTGGATCGCGGTGTGATGCTGACTGGTGGCGGTGCGCTGTTGGGAGATCTGGATCTGGCCCTGCGTGAACAGACCGGGCTGGCGGTGTCGATTGCCGATGAAAGCCTGAATTGTGTGGCTTTGGGCACCGGCAAGGCACTGGAGTTTGAAAAGCAGCTGCGCCACGCAATTGATTACGACAGCTAAGACTCCTACCCTTCGCTGTAGATGGGGCGCCGTTTAGATCCCCGGAAGGAAACCCTTGGCCAGAGATCGATCCCAGCGCGAAGACTATACGACCCCGCTGAAGCGATTGCTGATCGGAGTAGTTTGCTTGTGCTTGGCGATTATTTTTATTGTCTGGCGTATCGACAGTCCAAGGGTCGAAAGATTTCGCGCCCAAGTCATCGACAGAGTTGTGCCCAACATGGAATGGGCGATGGTGCCAGTCACCGGAGCAATCAACCTGTTCCGCGACTTTCAATCGTACCAGAGATTATCTGAGCAAAACCGCGAACTGCGGTCAGAACTGCGCCAGATGCAGGCCTGGAAAGAGGCAGCATTGCAGCTAGAACAGGAGAATGCCCGGCTGCTGGATCTCAACCATGTGCGTCTGGACCCCCGTTTGACTTACATCACCGGCGTAGTGATGGCTGACAGCGGTTCCCCGTTCCGTCAATCAGTCTTGCTGAATGTGGGTGCCCGTGATGGGGTACGAGATGGCTGGGCCACGATGGATGGGATTGGACTTGTGGGGCGGATTTCAGGAACCGGTCGCAACACGGCCCGCGTGATCCTGTTGACCGATGCTGCCAGCTCGGTGCCCGCTCTGATCCAGCCCTCAGGGCAAAGCGCCCTGATTGCAGGGGATAACAGTGCAGCACCGGTGATCGATTTTCTGGAAAACCCTGGAAAACTGCGCCCGGGTGATCGTGTCGTTACATCCGGGGACGGCGATGTATTTCCCGCAGGCCTGTTGATTGGCCAAGTGGCCAGTGATCCCTCTGGCCGTTTGCGCGTTCGACTATCTGCCGATTATGAACGGCTGGAGTTTCTACGCGTTCTCCGCCACCATGGCACTGAATTCATTCAAAACCCCGGCGACCTGGTGGTGCCGCTTCCTGGTGCGCCACATCCACGCCCGCGCCCTGAAAGCCTGGGAGCGGACAATGGCTAGCACCTCTCCAGCGCATATTTGGGCCATGCGGATCACGTTCCCAGCGCTGGCCTTGCTCATCATCTTTTTCCATCTGCTGCCTCTGGATACTGTACCACGCCGTTGGGCTCCGCCTGATGTATTGGTGGCATTGGCGCTGGCCTGGTCATTGCGTCGGCCAGACTACGTACCAACGGTGATACTGGCGCTCACCTTATTGTTGGCTGATCTGATGTTCCAACGGCCCCCAGGCTTGCTGGCGCTGTTGGTCCTACTGGGCTGTGAATACCTGAAGCCGCGGGCGCTAACCCACCGCGACACAGGGTTTGCGGCTGAATGGTTCTCGGTGATTGTGGTTCTAACCTGCATCACTATTGTGAACCAACTGATCCTTGCGCTGCTTGGGGTCGAGCAAGCTCCGCTTGGATTAATCCTAATTCAAATGCTGCTGACCATTGCCGCCTACCCGTTGGTGGTGCTGGTCAGCCAGTCCGTGTTTGGGGTCCGCAGACCGACCCCATCAGAGGCCGAGACGCTTGGAGCCAGGCTATGAGACGCAACCCAAAAGAGCTGGACTCGACCCATCGCACATTAAGCCGTCGTGCTCTGTTGTTAGGAGGGCTCCAGCTAGCTTTTGCTGGTGGATTGGCGATGCGGATGCGTTATCTGCAGGTGGATCAGGCAGACCAATTCCTGCTGCTCGCCGAGGAAAATCGGATAAACATCCGCCTGCTTCCCCCGGCCCGTGGTCAGATCTTCGACCGCAATGGCATTGCTCTGGCCCAGAACTCTCCCTCGTACCGGATCACCATCGTACCTGAAGATGCAGGAGATGTGGACAAGGTGATCGCGGATCTGTCGCGATTGATCGACATCGCCCCCGAGGACCTAGAGCGCGCCATTGCAGAGATGCGCCGCTCGCCGCCATTTTTGCCGGTGACCCTAGCGGATCAAATTGACTGGCAAGATATCTCAAAGGTTGCGGTGAACGCGCCTGCCCTGCCAGGCATTACCCCCGAAGTGGGGCTTGCACGAATTTATCCACGCCAAAGCGACTTTGCCCATGTGGTAGGCTATGTCGGCCCGGTCTCCGATTACGACCTGAGCCAGATCGAAGACCCGGAACCAATTTTGCGTATTCCAAGGTTTCAAATCGGCAAAGTCGGATTTGAGGCGAAACAGGAGGCCGAGCTACGCGGCAAGGCCGGAGCAAAACGGGTTGAAGTGAATGCCACTGGCCGGGTGATGCGTGAACTTGATCGTCGCGATGGGGCTGCCGGTGCGGATATGCAGCTGACTGTTGATGCAGATCTGCAGGGCTACGTGCAGGCACGACTGGGCAGTGAAAGCGCCAGCGCTGTGATCATTGATTGTGAAAACGGCGATCTGCGCGCCATTTCCTCGGCCCCCAGTTTCGACCCCAACCTGTTTGTCCGCGGAATTTCTGTTGCAGATTATCGCGAGCTGACTGAAAACACCTATCGCCCACTTGCCAACAAAACGGTGCAGGGAACCTACCCACCTGGGTCAACCTTTAAGATGGTCGTTGCACTGGCGGCCCTGGAAGAAGGTATCATAGGGACAGAAGAAACCGTTTGGTGCCCGGGTTACCTGGAAGTGGCAGGCCGCAAATTCCACTGCTGGAAACGCGGTGGACATGGGAATGTGGATCTAAACGCCTCTCTGAAGCAGTCGTGTGATGTATACTATTATGACCTCGCCCTCAAAGTCGGCATCGACAAAATCTCTGCCATGGCCCAGCGCCTTGGTTTGGGAGTGCGGCATAATTTGCCCATGTCAGCTGTGGCGTCTGGTCTGACCCCCACTAAAGAGTGGAAAACACGGAATCGCGGCGAAGACTGGCTGATTGGTGACACAGCCAACGCTTCAATTGGTCAAGGCTTTATGCTGGCCTCGCCGCTACAGTTGGCGGTGATGACAGCGCGGCTGGCCACTGGGCGTAGCGTCGCCCCAAGGTTGGTCAAATCAATCGACAGTATCGAACAACCAGATGGTGCAGGAGTTCCGCTTGGAGTAAACGAAAACAACCTGCGCACTCTGCGTCGTGGCATGTTTTCCGTCTCGAATGAGCGGCGTGGCACTGGATATGGGTCGCGCATTATCGAAGAAACGATGCGCATGGCCGGGAAATCGGGGACCAGCCAGGTGCGCAACATCACCGCAGCCGAACGTGCTGCAGGCGTGATCCGCAACAGTGATCTTCCGTGGGAACGGCGAGATCATGCGCTCTTTGTATGTTTTGCGCCCTTTGAGAAGCCAAAATATGCGGTCGCTGTTGTGGTAGAGCACGGCGGCGGTGGCTCCAAAGCGGCGGCTCCAATAGCCCGTGATGTGATGCTGCAAGCCTTATATGGCGGCACGCCGCCGCTGGAGGCCTATCCCAAGAAGGACCGCAGCCGCATCAGATCGCAACAGGAGCGATTGGAACGTGAACGTCCCGTTCGGCAGCTTGATGGGAGCGACCGGGCATGAGTTACCTTGAATACAATGCAAAAACGACCCCATCTGGGCTACGCAAAATACTGTTCCTAAATTGGCCGCTGATAGTTCTGTTGGTTTCGGTCGCCAGCATCGGTTTTCTGATGCTCTATTCAGTGGCTGGCGGTTCATTCAGCCCCTGGGTCGAACCACAGATAAAGCGCTTTTTTATGGGCTTGGTCGCTATGGTCGCCATTGCCATGGTTCCGATCTGGTTTTGGCGAAATATGGCGGTTGTCGCGTATCTTAGCTCAATCGCCTTACTGCTGGCGGTGGAATTTTTTGGCAGCGTAGGCATGGGCGCGCAGCGCTGGATTGACCTTGGCTTTATGCGACTGCAGCCTTCCGAACTCACAAAAATCACCCTAGTTATGCTGTTGGCGGCCTATTACGACTGGCTACCGCGTGAACGGACCTCGCGGCCCATATGGGTGCTGGCCCCGATAATCATGATTCTTGTGCCAACTTTTATGGTCTTGAAACAGCCAGATCTGGGCACATCAATCTTACTGCTGGCCGCAGGGGGCGGTGTGATGTTCCTTGCCGGTGTGCACTGGGCCTATTTTGCCGCGGTTATTGGCGCAGGCGTTGGATTGGTCACTGCGGTGTTTCAAGGACGCGGGACCTCATGGCAATTGCTGAAGGACTATCAGTACAGGCGTATCGACACCTTTCTGGATCCCTCGACCGACCCATTGGGGGCGGGCTATCATATCACTCAATCCAAAATCGCGTTGGGATCTGGCGGTTGGTCCGGGCGCGGATTCATGCAGGGCACTCAATCGCGGTTGAACTTCCTGCCTGAAAAACACACCGATTTCATTTTCACCACCCTGGCCGAAGAATTTGGATTTATTGGCGGCGTGTCACTTTTAGCGATCTACATGCTGATTGTGGTGTTCTGTATTGCCGCTGCATTGGCGACCCGTGACCGGTTTTCTTCACTGGTGATCATGGGCATATCGCTAACCTTTTTCCTGTTCTTCGCGGTCAACATGTCAATGGTGATGGGGTTGGCGCCAGTGGTTGGGGTGCCGCTGCCAATGGTGTCCTACGGCGGTTCGGTTATGTTGGTGCTACTTGGTGCATTTGGCCTGGTCCAAAGTGCCCACGTGCACCGACCAAGATAGAACAAGAGGCAAAGGGGGCCAGCCCCCTCTTGGCCTGAAGGCCAATTCACCCCCGGGATATTTGTGGCTAGATGAAGAATAGTCGGATCAAGTCTTTTGCAGAGTTGTCATGAGCAGCTGCAATACTGGTCGGTCCTTATCTCGCGTACGGGTCAACAAGCCGACGTCGCGCGCAGGCGCATCTAGGGCCGCGGTTATCACATTTGGCATTCGGTGAGCCCCGCCTGACCATTCCGGCAAGACCGCCTGCCCCAAACCATCCTGAACCATTTGTGCAATTGTTTCGACCGCATCCATCTCAGCCAGGATTTTAGGCATCGGCTCCAGATTGGTCAGAGCGGTCCAACACGCCGCACCACCCCAAGCATCCCGGCTATAGACAATAAACGGCAGGTCGGAAACATCCTGCGCGCCGACGGGCCGTATCAGTAGGATATTTTGATGTTCGATTGGAGTGAAAACCAGAGTTTTTGGCCAATCAAACGGAGGCTGCACCAGGAGAGCGGCGTCGAGCTTGTCTGCCTCAAATGCAGCATATAGCTCACGTGAGGTTCCCGGTACCAGCTTCAATTCAACCTCTGGTGCCTGCAATCGCAACACCCGGACCATGTTAGGAGCATAGTCCGCAAGTGCGGTTGAAATCGCACCCAGGCGCAACGGGCCGGTCATGTTTCGTTGCTGCAGTTTAGCCCGTACATCCGTTCGCAGAGCCAGTATTTGGCGCAACAGGGGAAGGACCGCGCGGCATTGTGGCGTTGGTTGCATCACGCGCCCTGCCCGCAGCAGTAAACTGACCTGTAGTTCTGCTTCCAGCGCAGCCACTCGCTGTGTCACTGCCGAGGCCGTGATCCCTTCGGCGCGGGCGGCGGCGGCAAGAGAGCCGAGATCAACCACCGCAACCAAGCTGGAGACAAACTTTAAATCCATAGTTCTCCTTATGTCTGAAGACAGAAAAATAAGCTAGGGTGCTGCCACGAGATCCTTTAGACGGGTGGCAACAAAAGGAGCCTATCAAATGAGCATTTTCCACCTTGCCTATCACGTCGATGATTTGACCCGTGCCCGCGCTTTCTATGGTGGGCTTCTGGGTTGCGTTGAAGGCCGCAGTACGGACACCTGGGTCGACTACAATTTCTTTGGACACCAAATTTCACTTCACCTCGGGCCAGTGTTTGTAACCGCCAACACTGGAAAGGTAGGTGATCACATGGTCCCAATGCCACATCTTGGGGTCATCCTGCCCCAAGAGGACTGGCAGAAACTGGCTGATCATTTAGTCAGCAAGGATGTAGATTTTACCATTGCCCCCACCACGCGGTTTGCGGGACAACCGGGAGAACAGAGCACAATGTTCTTTCATGATCCGGCGGGAAACCCGATCGAGATCAAGGGGTTTGCAGATATGACAGGAGTTTTTGCCACATGATCAAGGTCCAGTTCGCCGCCACTCCAGAGCGTTGGGAGACCTACGCAGAGCCGATGAGAGCGGGCTTTTCTAATGCTGGGCTAGACGTTGATCTACGTGTCGATCACACACCTGATGCGGTTGATTACGTGATCTATGCCCCCAATGGCCCGCTGAAAGACTTTTCACCTTACACATCCTGCAAAGCCGTCTTGAGCCTTTGGGCGGGCGTTGAAAAAGTCGTTGGAAATACAAGCCTAACCATGCCGCTTTGTCGGATGGTGGACCCGGGACTAACGGCGGGAATGGTGGAATGGGTCGCGGGACATGTGTTGCGGTACCATCTCGATATTGATCGCTCCATAGCCACACAGGACCAATGGCAGCCCAGGGTGCCGCCGCTGGCGATGGAGCGACCAGTGACCGTTCTTGGGCTGGGTGCATTGGGTCGTGCCTGTGCAGAAACACTTGCACAGCTTGGGTTTCCGGTGACCGGTTGGTCGCGATCACCAAAGGTCATTGAAGGTATCACCTGCCAACACGGAGACGATGGTCTGACCCGGGCATTGGCTGGTGCAGAAATTGTCGTACTGCTGCTACCGGACACCCCGGCCACCGAGAACATGTTGAATGCCGAAACACTGGCCCGGCTGCCACGCGGTGCCCGTATCATCAATCCCGGCCGCGGACCATTGATCGACGATGACGCGCTGCTTGCGGCATTGGACAGTGGTCAGATTGCCCACGCAACATTGGATGTGTTTCGCATCGAACCCTTGCCAGCAGAGCACCGCTATTGGGCCCATCCCAATGTCACCGTCACCCCGCATATCGCCGCAGAAACCCGTGTTGTGACGTCAGCACAGGTGATTGCGGAAAATATCCGACGTGGCGAAGCGGGTGAGCCATTTCTTCATCTGGTCGATCGTGAATTAGGGTACTAGTCCCAGACTATCGCGCCCGTCTTTGCGAAAGACTGGGCGCGACATAGATTTACATATCGGCCTACCCCGACAGGTCTATTCCGCAGCTAAGCCACGACCTTTGAGCAATGCCTCGACCCCCGGCAGGCGGCCACGAAACGCCACATAGAGCTCGCCCGCATCTTGGGACCCGCCTGTAGACAGAATGTTATCCTCCAGCGCTTTGGCGCGTTCTGGATCAAACGCCCCGCCTGCCTCCTCAAAGGCGGCAAAAGCATCAGCGTCCATCACTTCGGACCACATGTAGCTGTAATAGCCCGAGCTGTAGCCGTCACCGGAAAAGACATGGGCAAAATGTGGGCTGGCATGGCGCATTGTGATGGCTTGCGGCATGCCAATCTCGGACAGCACAGCCTCTTGCTTTGCCATCACATCCGCTGGCGCCGCGCCTTCGTGAAAGGCCAGATCAACCAGTGCAGAGGCGACATACTCCACCGTCTGGAACCCCATATCGAAGTTTGCCGCCCCCAGAACTTTATCCAACATCTCTTGCGGCATGGCTGCCCCAGTATCGGCATGTGTGGCAAACTCTGCCAGCACCTCGGGCACCTCTAACCAGTGTTCATATAGCTGACTGGGCAGTTCGACAAAATCGCGCGCAACCGAGGTGCCGGAAATGCTTTCATAGGATACATTTGACAGCATTTGATGCAGCGCATGACCAAATTCATGGAACAGTGTGCGCGCATCATCCCAGGACAGTAACGCCGGCTCACCCTTGGCAAAGTTACAGACGTTGACCACCACAGGTGCCTGTATCTCCGGAAACTTTGCCTGACTGCGCATCGCTGAACACCATGCGCCAGACCGCTTAGACCCACGGGCGAAATAGTCCCCTATGAACACCGCCACATGTTTGCCGTTGCGGGTTACCTCCCAGGCGCGGCAATCGGGATGATACAGTGCCACGTTCAACGGTTTGAACTTCAGGTCAAACAGGCGGGTGGCACAGGTGAACGAGGCCTCGATCATCCGATCCAGTTGCAGATATGGCTTTAGCTCGGCCTCGTCCAAATCATGTTCGACCTTGCGGCGTTTATCCGCATAATAGCGCCAGTCCCATGGCTGCAGGTCGCCATTGATGCCATCCGCCACCATCAATTTGGTGAGCACTTCTGCATCTGCCTCGGCCTGAGTTTTGGCTGGCCCCCAAACGTCCATCAACAGGCCGCGAACCGCATCCGGCGTTTTGGCCATTTCGGTTTCCAGCTTGTAGTCGGCAAAGCTGTCATAGCCTAACAGTTCAGCTCGCTCTTGTCTTAGCTGCAATATTTCCGCGGCAATGTCCCGGTTGTCCGTTTCGCCACCATTGGCACCACGCGCAGCCCAGGCATTAAATGCCACCTCACGAAGATCGCGCCGGGGGGAAAATTGCAAAAACGGTGTGATGATCGAACGAGACAGTGTCACCACCGGCCCGTCCTCACCTTTTTCAGCACCAGCTGCCCGTGTGGCGTCGATGAGGAAATCAGGCAGACCTTCCAAATCGCTTTCTGACAGCGGCATGAACCAATCACGCTCATCTGCGAGTAGGTTCTGGGTGAAATCAGTGCCCAGCGTCGCCAGACGGCCTTTTATGTCCTGCATCCGTGCGTCTGCTTCGCCGGTCAGCGCGGCACCGCCCCGGACAAAGCCACGATGCGTCAGCATCAGCACCCGCTGTTGTTCATCGCTCAGATCCAGATTTTCACGCGCGTCCCAAACGGCCGCCACCCGGGCAAACAGGGCCTTATTTGCCGTAATCGCAGAAAAATGAGCCGCCAATTTGGGAGAGAAGTCCCGTTGCAAAGCTTCGCGTGCGGGATTGCTATCAGCCCCGGCCACGGTGAAGAATACTGAAAGCACCTGATCCAGCTCTCGACACGGGGTTTCCAGCGCCTCGATCACATTGGCAAATGTCGGAGCCTGCGCGTTTTCAGCAATGGCCTTGATCTGAGCGTTGTGAGTAGCCAGCGCCTGTTCCAGCGCCGGGGAAAAATCATCATCTGAAATGGCATCAAACGGGGCAATTTGAAATGGCGTGTCCCAGCGGGGCAAAAGTGGGTTGGTCATGGCAATATCTCCTTTGTCGCTACGCTAGAGTATCGACCATATGCCCCGCAACGGCACATCTCAGGAAACAGAGATATACTCCCGCCCCAAAAGCGCTGTGCCCTAAGGGATGTGGTCAGTTGGTGTTACTATTTTGCAGTCTCACGCTCACGCAGGTGACGTTCAAACCGACGCAGCGCCAAAGACAGCCCGATGGTCATGGTGAGGTAGATCAATGCCACCACGTTATAGGTTTCAAAGTAGCGAAAGTTACCCGCCGCCGTCACCTTACCCAGCTGAGTGACGTCGAGCACACCAAGAACAGACACCAATGAGCTATCCTTGACCAAGGCGACAAAATCATTGCCCAGTGGCGGCATTATGGTGCGGATAGCTTGCGGGAAGATCACCAACCGGAACCGCTGCCAGCCATTCAGACCCAGCGCTTTGGCGGCCTCGATCTGTCCCTCTTCTACCGATTGCAATCCAGCGCGGAACACTTCGGAAATGAAGGCCGAATAGGCCACCATCAGAGCAATGATCGCGCGCCAGATCAGTGGAAAGTTACGGGTGCGAATAGGGTCTAGACCGACAAAGTCCCCCAACCAGTTGCGCAGTTCAACCAATGCCGGGGCCATGGCGAAGGCCACGTAAAGCAGCAGCACAATAATCGGCACACCGCGCACGACCTCAACATAAAACCGGGTGACCTGTCGAACCACCAGCCATTTGGAGCCAGCGCCAAGCGCCAGTAACAACCCAAGAAACGAGGCCAGAAAGAAGCTAACCAGAGTGACAAAAACCGTCGTCTTCACACCTTTCGTGAGAGTGGTCAGGATTTGCAGATACAGGTCATCCGCAACCACCTGCCAGCCGAGGTAAACCCCAATCAGCACAACCGCAGCCAGCCACCAGGGGAAATCTTCTTTGTCTTTTTTGGGAGCCGCCATAGTCGTCTTTCATGAAAAACCCCGGCCCAAGGGACCGGGGAGTATTAAGGTCAAATGTGACGCGCCTTACTGGCCCATTTTATATTCGAGAAACCACTTGGTGTTCAGTGCTTCCAGGGTTCCGTCAGCTTCCATTGATGCAATTGCTGCATTGATGGGTGCAACAAGTTCACTGCCTTTGGGGAAGATAAATCCAAAATCTTCGGTACCCAGTGGTTCACCTACGATTTTCAGCTTACCAGCTGACGCAGTTACATACCCATTGGCGGCTGTGCTGTCAGAGAGGGCCAGATCCACATCACCAACCCGCAGGGCTTGAATTGCAGCACCAAAGGTTTCGAACAGTTTGATACGACTATTGGCCTCGTCACCGTCCAGGATATCATAAACCGTCACGTAGAATGGTGTGGTACCGGGCTGTGCTGCAGCCAGAAAATCATCGTTGGCAGCAAAGCTGGCAGCATCGTCAAAACGGGTTTCGTCACTGGCCACAATCATGCGCATTTGCGAGGTCAGGTACTTGTCCGAAAAGTCGACCTTTTCTTTGCGGTCGTCACGAATAGTGATCCCGGTCATACCCAGATCATACTGTGCTTCGCTGACCGCAGGGATCATCGCATCCCAGCTGGTGTTTTCATAGACCACTGTGATGTTGATGCGCTTGGCAATTTCAGCCATGGCGTCATATTCCCAGCCAATGGCCTCACCCGATTTTGGGTCAACAAACTGCAGTGGCGGATATGCGTTTTCAGTCGCAATAACCACTTCTACACCGCCAAGATCTGGCAGATCTGCTGCCAGAGCACCGCTTGTCAGTCCAAACACCGCTGCTGCGGTCAGTGAAAAAATCGTTTTCATGTTATCCCCTCTCTTGAATTTTGTTTGCAACAGATGTGCCGTGCGCAGAGTTGTTGCGCAAGCCATCAGTCGCTTTTTGACGCACAAACAGGGCAATCTGGCGTCGATTTCAGCTGAATACGTCGCGTCTCACTGTAAAGACCGTCATAAATCAACATCGCACCGCGCAAGACCGCGCCCGCGCCGGTGATCTGTTTGATCGCTTCCAGCGCCATCATCGCCCCAACCACACCCGGCAAAGGACCAACAACCCCAGCCTCGGAACATGATGGGGCCAATCCCGCAGCTGGTTCTTCAGGGAAAATGCACTGGTAACAAGGGCCCCCTTCGCTGGGGTGAAACAGGCTTAGCTGGCCTTCCCACTGTGACAGCGCGCCAGAAATCAGTGGCTTGCCCAACCCGACAGCTGTGCGATTGACCAGATAGCGGGTGGTAAAATTGTCGGTTCCATCCAGGATCAGATCAAAATCAACAAACAACGCCTCGGCATTTTCAGAGCTGAGACGCCGGTGATACGGCAACACGGTCACGTATGGGTTCTGTGCTTCCATCGCTTTTTTCGCTGAGAAAACTTTAGCCATGCCAATGTCTTCGTCCCGATGAATCACTTGACGTTGCAGGTTGGCGTTTTCCACCTCGTCATCGTCGATCACCCCAATGGTTCCAACGCCGGCGGCGGCCAAATATTGCAGAGCAGGTGCGCCCAATCCGCCAGCACCAATCACCAGAACCCGTGCATTCTTTAGCTTTTTCTGTCCAGGTCCACCCAATTCGCGCAGGACGATGTGGCGGGCATACCGGTCTAACTCAGTCTCGGAAAACGTACTGGGTTTTTGCGACATTGGTATCTCCTTGGGTTGGGCGCGCGCTTTCAGAACAGCAATAAGCCGCCCATAGCCTGCCGCCAAGAGCCCAAAGCCCCCCAAGATCAGCCAGAGCGCCACAGAGCCGCCAGTGGCCTCACGCAACCCATGGCCGTTAGGCAGGGTCAGCTGAATGAGTAAAATAACCAAAAACAGCAACACCAGTAGCGCGACACGCAGTTGGTGTGGCAGCCCAAGAAACCGACCACCCCACCAGACCATGGCGGCGAGAAATAAAACTCTTAGCATCAGTTCTGCCCAGTCGATCCAAATCCACCACTGCCCCGTGTGGTGTCACCCAACCTTTCGACGACATCAAAGCGGGCTTGCAGGACAGGGGCCACCACCATCTGTGCAATTCGGTCACCATGGGTGATTTCGAACGTTCCCTGCCCGGCATTCATCACAATCACCCCTAAAGGTCCCCGGTAATCGCTATCGATCGTACCAGGCGCATTTGGCAGGGTTATGCCATGTTTGAGCGCCAACCCGGAGCGGGGCCGGATCTGTACCTCATACCCCTGCGGAATTTCGAGACGCAGCCCGGTCGGCACAAGAACGCGTTCACCCGGTTGCAGCACAACTGTGCCTCGGTCCGGAAGATTGGCGCGCAAATCCGCTCCCGCCGCCTCTGGCGTCTCGTATGTAGGCAGGGACACTGTTTGGTCCGCCCCCACGTCATAAGTCACCCGGATTGAGATCATACCGGTCGTCCCTTCGTCATGTTCAGAATTACGCAGGTCGCAAACCGTAACCCTATGAGGTCAGAGCCTGCGCTATTCGTTGAGCCAATTGCTGTGCGACCTGATCCTTACCCATCCGCGGCCATTCTTCAGCGCCGTTTTCACCAATTAGAACCACTGCGTTCTCACTGCCACCCATGATCCCAGTAGCAGGTGAGACGTCATTGGCAACAATCCAGTCACAACCCTTACGGAGGCGTTTTGCTGTGGCGTATTCGATCACATCATTGGTTTCAGCAGCAAAGCCAACCACCAGGTCGGGTCGCCCTTTTTCCAGATGTGACACCCGTTTCAGGATGTCAGGGTTTTCGGCAAATTCCATAACGGGCAGCCCGTCTTTTGATTTCTTCAACTTTTGGTCCGATGCATTGACCACCCGCCAGTCGGACACGGCAGCGGCAAACACCCCGGCGTCCGCCGGCAAAGCTGAATCCACCGCCTCGGACATTTGCTCTGCGGTTTCAACAGCCACCACAGTCACCCCCTCAGGTGGGCACACCGATGCAGGGCCCGTGATAAACACCACTTCTGCCCCCAGATCGCGCAGAGCACGGGCCATTGCGGCCCCTTGCGCTCCTGACGACCGGTTGGCGATGTATCGGACGGGGTCGATGGGCTCATGTGTTGGCCCTGACGTCACCAGAATTCGTTTTCCCTGCAGAGGCCCATCTGACAGCTTAGCAATGATCTCTGTAACGATTTCGTCCACCTCGGCCAAGCGGCCCGGTCCGAATTCGCCGCAGGCCATGCTGCCCTCGTTTGGACCACAGAAACTGACGCCATCAGCTTTCAGCGTCTCAATATTGCGTTGAGTAGCAGCATGTTCCCACATGCGCACATTCATCGCAGGGACAGCCATTACAGGTGTGTCTGTAGCCAGCAGGAGGGTTGAGGCCAGGTCATTTGCCAGCCCCTGCGCCATCTTAGCCATCAAATCTGCGGTTGCCGGGGCCACTACAACCAGATCCGCACTGCGAGAGAGTTGGATATGCCCCATCTCAGCCTCAGTGGTCAGATCAAACAGATCACGGTGAACGGCGGCACCGGCCAATGCTGATACAGACAAAGGTGTCAAAAACTGTTCGCCTGCACGGGTTAAAACTGGAGTCACCAGAGCACCCTGATCCTGCAATCGCCGAATGAGCTCAAGCGATTTATAGGCAGCAATACCACCACCAATAATCAGAAGAATACGTTTGTCAGCCAGCATTTACCCGTCCTTACGCAGCACCTTCACTGACAGTACTGCCTTGCTACGCAAGTGTGAAACGGTTTTCCAGCAATCCCGTGTGAGAACCAGCGCCCTACTGAAACGCCAAACAAGGATCAGGACGTTCCACCGGATCAGAATCCAGAACCAGATCAAATGCGCCTGCCACCTGTCCCTTCTCGGATTGTCCAACCGTGACAACACTCAGATCTGGACGCGCCTGCGTAAGGTAAACCGGTATTCCGCGATCTTTGCGCGCATGGCCATTGCCCGTGATCACTGCAACAGGCCCCCCGGTCGCCTTCAGCGCCTGCAGTGTTGCCTTTGCCAGTGCCGCATCCCGCAACCTTTGGAATTCAACCATCATAGGCAACATCTCTATGGGTAAGGCGTTACAATGATTGCTCAACTGGTCAGCTTCGCGGGCCTTCTGTTCTGCTTCCGGTAATCGTTGATCCAGCCCAAACAGTGCGGCCTTATCACCAAAGTAGCTTGCTGCGCCGCGTTCCATCACCGCGCCTGCCTGAGACCGCAGCACCAACCCGCCAAATTGCTGGGCCCCAGTTGCGGCCGCAAAAACCGGCGCATAAAGTTCAAATTCGGGCCAGCCTGAGTTTTCCCAATCCAGCTGCGCAGAAACACGTGTTGCGTCTTTTAAGTCGATCCCCGAAAGCGCGGCGGCCTGGGTTTGTGTGATCATCTCCCAAACCACAGCCTTAGGAGCCAGCGCGTTCAAGATATCAGCCTGTATTTGGTGATGAGCAGCATTGTCATGCACCTCACCCAAAATCACCACCTCAGCGGCAGCCAGCAGATGGATTTCACCAGCCGTTGGTTCAGCCAAAGCGTGGCCAGAACTGGCAATGATAAAGGCGCCCCCCAAGAGAGAGGCGCCTTTTCTTACAAAATTAATAAGGTTTTTCATGCAAGCAGGCTATGCACCTCACGCGATTGGGTTTCAAGGTTTTTCCGCATCTTCAAAAAGGCTGCGGCCTCCAATTGGCGTACACGTTCTTTAGATAACCCCAATTCGGTACCAAGGCTTTCCAAGGTGCGCGGGCGATCTCGCAATTTGCGTTCTTTCACTATGAAGCGTTCGCGGCCGTTCAAGGCCTGCATTGCCGTCACGAGCCAGACGCGTAATTGCCGACGATCATGACGTTTCTGCACCAGTTCCTGGGCCTGATCACAGTCGTCTTCAAGCGCATCAATCCATTCACGACCATCTTCATCCGCTGACTGTACCGCGTTCAGCGAGAAATCTGATCCGGACAACCGTCCCTCCATCATTTCGACGTCACGAATTGGAACACCGATTTCACTGGCAATTTTTTGGTGTAATTGATGGCGGTCCAACTTGTTGCCCCGCGCCGTCGCTGTACGCTCTAACTGAGCCTGAACTCGACGCATATTGAAAAACAGTGATTTTTGCGACGAGGTCGAACCGGTTCGTACCATCGACCAATTCCGCATCACATAGTCTTGGATAGAGGCTTTGATCCACCACACGGCATAGGTCGAAAACCGCACCCCACGGTCAGGATCGAATTTGTCGGCAGCTTTCATCAACCCAAGTCCCGCTTCTTGAATCAGGTCATTCATCGGCGCACCGTAGCGCTTAAACTTGGCTGCCATTGATATTGCCAGTCTGAGATAGGCATTTATCAGGCGGTGCAGCGCTGCCTCATCCCTATCATCGCGCCAAGCATAGGCCAGTCGCAATTCGGTTTCTGCATCCAGTAGTTCAGCTTTCATCGCCCTTTTGGGCAATGGATTGTTAAATTGTCCTTCACGTGCCATGTACTTTCCCCCGAAAACAGCTTTGCCGTCTACGTTCTAGAGCAACGTCAAATTCAGTAAGGACCCAATGTTATAGTACGCAGTTCATTTGGCTTGGTGGCTTAGTGCCACACGGCAACAAGTTCTGTAATGGATGGGCGCAAATGCCCCGTCCTGTTGCAAATCTCCCCGTTCAAGAATAGCGACACGGGGACTGCGTTTTCTCAGCTTGTTTTAAGCGGGCCCTGTGGTTACCCACCGGTACGGCTTCTGTAATGAAAAGGGTAATAAAATTGTCGGCCCAAGTCACATTTATTCTGGGCGGCGCGGCCTCTGGAAAGAGTTCATATGCCGAACATATCTGCTTAACTAGTGGAAAAGACCGAGTATATTTGGCCACATCACAAATACTTGATCATGAAATGCGCGTTAAAGTAGACAAACATGTCGTGCAAAGAGGTAATGGCTGGACAACCTATGAGGAAAGCTTTGACCTTTCTCCAATATTAAACTCATTAAATACTTCTCAAATTTGCTTACTCGATTGCGCTACAATGTGGCTGACAAATCACCTGTTGGCAGAAAATAACTTAGATACAGAACAACGAAATTTGCTGGCTTCAATTGCCAGCTGCAAAGCAGACCTTGTGGTTGTGTCCAATGAGGTCGGGCTGGGAATAGTCCCGGATAATGCTCTTTCGCGGAAATTCCGTGAGGCGCAAGGGCGATTCAATATCGCACTCGCGGCGCAGGCAAATTGTGTTGTTCAGGTTATTGCCGGATTGCCGATGGTCCTTAAAGGACAATTGTCATGAGCAACCAAACAACTTGGCACTGGGTGCGCCACGGCCCAACCCATGAAAAAGCCTTTGTTGGATGGCGCGATGTGCCTGCCGATTTATCAGACACAGCGCAAATTGAGCGTCTGACGAGCCACCTTCCAAATGATGCATTGCTGATTTCGTCAGATTTGATCCGGGCGCGTGCGACGGCTGATGCCATTTCTGGCTCGCGGACCCGGCTACCCGACCACCCTGATTTACGTGAATTCAACTTTGGAGATTGGGACGGAATGCACTTTTCAGAGGTTGCCAAGACCCATCCTGAGTTAAGCCGGGCATATTGGGAAACACCGGGAGATATTGCGCCGCCAAACGGGGAGAGCTGGAATGCAGCTGCCTTAAGGGTTTCATGCGTTGTCGACACCATCACCGCAACCCATCCTGGACGACATGTCATTGCCGTAGCCCATATCGGGGTCATACTCACCCAAGTTCAACGAGGACTTTCCTCGACACCAGAGCAAGCTCTTGGCCACAAGATTGACAACCTGTCGGTCAGCGAGATTGTACATGGGCCTACAGGATGGAAAATCCGTCAGGTAAATCAAATTCCATGATGAACAGCGCAACAAATATTCGATTTTGGAATGAGTATTTGTTGTTAGTATGATGCCATGACTTATGATCTTTATATTGGCGACCGGATGTATTCCAGCTGGTCCTTACGTGGCTGGCTTATGCTTGAAAAATTCGCCCTGCCGCATCGCACCCATATGATTGGGCTTTATTCCGGCACAATGGCCCAGGACATGGCGAACCTCGCCCCTGCCCGGCTGGTTCCAAGCCTGCGCACCCCTGAAGGCACAGTTGTCGGAGAAAGCCTGGCAATGGCTGAAACTCTAGCGGAGCGACACCCGGAGGCCGGATTGTGGCCTGCCGATCCAGCACTGCGTGCAACCGCACGTTGGCTTTGTGCTGAAATGGCCAGTGGTTTTGGCGGGTTGCGCGGCGAATGCGCCATGCAATTCAGCCATATTTGGCAGGGGTTCTCCGTTTCTGATGCGGTCAAAGCTGACCTAGAACGGATTGAAACCCTCTGGGCCCACGCTCGCAGTCTGTCAGGCAGCAAGTCTGGCGGGTTGTTCGGGCAGTACTCACTGGCAGATGTGTTTTACACGCCAGTTGCCGCACGCATTGTTGGCTATGATCTACCCGTATCGGAAGCATCATTGGCCTATTGTACGGCATTGCTGTCGGACCCGGCAGTTCTGCGTTGGCAGGAATTGGCACAGGATATCAAATATGACCCTGAACCCTATGCTCTTGATTTGCCCAGACGGGCGTGGGCTCTGCCCGGATAAGACTACGGACGGGCTATTTCATCCTGAATTGACGGGCGCATTAACCAATTGGAAACCATGATTTCCAATCATCTCTTCCTGAACCTATAGGAGCAGGGAGAGATGGTCGCGCGTGCCTATACGGTTGCCTTTCAAGGGGTTGAGGCCCGCCCAGTGGAAGTTCAATGCGCTGTAGCCCCCGGCTTACCTGCGTTTTCGGTGGTCGGGCTACCGGATAAGGCGGTGTCCGAAGCTCGTGATCGGGTGCGCTCAGCCCTTTCAACGATGGCAATCGCCCTGCCATCCAAACGTATCACCATCAACCTGTCACCTGCGGACCTGCCAAAGGAAGGTAGTCATTTTGACCTTCCGATTGCGCTGGCATTGCTTGCGGCAATCGAAATCATACCGGCCGACACCGTGGCCGAAACCATCGCATTGGGCGAGTTATCGCTTGATGGCACTCTTGTGCCCGTTGTCGGTGCCCTGCCAGCGGCAATGACGGCCGCCGCCGAACAACGCACGCTGCTTTGCCCGCAAGCCTCAGGCGCAGAAGCTGCATGGGTGGAGGCGGCAACAGTGATTGGGGCCGCAAGTCTGGCAGATGTCGTGCGCCATTACACCGGGCAAGTGCCCATCCCCCCGGCCCAGCCGGGCGAGATCACCAGCCCGGTGCAAGTCAAAGACCTACGCGATGTCAAAGGACAGGAGCGTGCCAAGCGGGCTTTGGAAATTGCCGCCGCAGGTCGCCACCACATCTTGATGGTCGGCACACCCGGCTCTGGGAAGTCCATGCTCGCAGCGCGACTCCCCGGTATATTGCCTCCACTGACACCAGATGAAGCCCTGCAAACGTCGATGATCCAGTCGTTGTGCGGGCTGATCGAAGAAGGAGGCATCAACCGCACCCGCCCCTTTCGCGAGCCACATCACACCGCATCAATGGCGGCGATTGTGGGTGGTGGGCGACGGGCTAAGCCGGGTGAAATTAGTTTGGCCCACAACGGCGTTCTATTTCTGGATGAATTCCCTGAGTTCAATCGGATGGTCCTGGAAACCCTGCGACAGCCTATCGAGAGCGGCGAGGTGATGATTGCTCGTGCCAATGCTCATGTAAAATATCCCAGCCGGTTCATGTTGGTGGCCGCGGCCAATCCCTGCAAATGCGGCTATCTCACAGACCCAGCACGCGCCTGTTCCCGCGCGCCCATTTGCGGCGAGGACTACATTGGGCGAATATCCGGGCCACTGATGGACCGGTTTGATCTGCGCGTTGAGGTGCCTCCAGTTGCCTTCAGCGATTTGGACCTGCCTGCAAATGGCGAAGGCACGACCGACATTGGAACGCGTGTTGCGGATGCGCGCGCGCTGCAAAAGGATCGGTATGCGGACTATCCCACTTTACTTCAGAACGCCGATGCAGAGGGCGAGGTATTGGAACAGGTTGCACGCCCGGACAGCGACAGCCGGGAGTTGCTGATGCGCGCAGCAGAAAGATTTGGCCTGACCGCGCGTGGATATCACCGGGTACTGCGCGTGGCCCGCACCATTGCAGATCTGGACGCGGCCCCTGACATTCGCCGTAGCGATGTGGCCGAGGCTCTGAGTTTCAGATTGGCGGGAGCGGCATGAACACAATTCTGCCCGGCGTTTTCAACCGGGCAAAAGAAACTGATTGGACGACTAGCCGTTACAACTTGGCTTCAATAGCCTGCCAGATCTTCTCGGCGATGTTTACCCCATCGAACCGTTCCAGCTCTTGAATACCTGTTGGAGAGGTCACGTTGATCTCGGTCAGGTAATCGCCAATCACGTCGATACCAACAAAAACCTGCCCCCGTTCCTTAAGCAGCGGTCCAATAGCAGCGCAGATTTCAAGGTCACGGTCGGTTAGACCAATTTTTTCGGGGCGACCGCCCACATGCATGTTGGAGCGGGTTTCACCAGCCGCAGGCACCCGATTGATTGCGCCGACAGGCTCACCATCCACAAGGATCACCCGTTTGTCTCCGTTGCTCACATCAGGCAGGAATTTCTGCACGATCAATGGCTCGCGGCTAAATCCAGTGAACAGCTCATGCAGTGATGTCAGGTTGCGGTCATTGACATCCAGACGGAATACCCCTGCCCCACCATTACCATACAGTGGCTTTAGGATTACGTCGCCGTGCTGAGCTTTGAACGCCTTGATAGTGTCCAGATCACGGGCAATAGTGGTCGGTGGCGTCAACTGTGGGAAATCCAGCACCAGCAGTTTTTCAGGGTAGTTGCGCACCCAGAACGGGTCATTAACCACCAAAGCCTGCCCCTTAAGCCGGTCCAGCAGATGGGTCGCAGTGATGTAGTGCATGTCGAATGGCGGATCCTGACGCAGCCAGATCACATCAAAGTCGGCCAGGTCCACCTCGCGCAGCGGCCCCAGAACCGCGGGATCACCCGCAACCCGCTGCACGGTCATGTCTTGGCCGCGGGCCGTTATGCGACCTTCCTGATAGGCAAGCTGGTCAGGACCATAGAAAAATAGCGAGTGACCGCGTTTCTGCGCCTCTTCGGCCAGCCGGAAGCTGCTGTCGGCGTTGATATCCACGTCCCCGATCGGGTCCATTTGAAAGGCGATTTTCATGCGCTTATCCCTTATCTGTCGGCCAAATACATGGCGCAGCCGCAGACTATGTTCAATGGGTCATCCCTGACCAAAAGCATTTTCGATGATTTCGATCTCACCCGCCCCGCTAACCAAAGCCACATCGAAGCGCGCTTCGGTCAGCTGCCCTGCTGGTTCATGTTCTAAAAACTGACCCGCGCTGGCATAAATCCGGTTGATCTGTGCCTGACTGATCCGCAGGGCAGCGCGGGCTTGAGTTTTACTGTGCTTCACTTCAACAAACACCAGAGCCGCACCCTGACGTAGAATAAGATCAATCTCTCCGCCAGCACCACGCCAGCGCCGTTCGGCCAGTTGATAGCCGCGTTGTTCATAATGACGAAGCACCAGGTCTTCGGCAGCGGCTCCTGCCAGATAGGCCCGCTGACCGCGATCATGTGGATCCTTTGGCCCCGCCATTTCTTAATCATCATCCTTGGGCAGTTTAAGGGCCATCTGATAAACCTTGCGACGCGGCAAGTCGTGGAGCTTCGACACGATGTCAGCTGCATCTTTGACGGAGTTTTCCCTTAGGGCCGCACGCAAATCGCTTTCCAGATCCTCTGGGTTCACATCTTTGCTGTGTGAGCGATCAACCAGAACAACAATTTCACCCTTCACACCATTTTCGGCCAATTGTGCGGCCAACTCACTAAGCGAAGCGCGACGGACCTCTTCAAATTTCTTGGTAATCTCCCGGCACAGGGCCGCTGGACGATCGCCCAAAACCTCGGCCATATCTGCCAGCGACGCGGCTACCCGTTTGGGAGATTCGTAAAAGATCAAAGTGCCGGGGATTCGGCTGACCTCTTCTAATCGTTTTCGACGAGCACCGCTGGCATTTGGGAGAAAGCCGGCAAAAAAGAAGGCATCGGTGGGCAACCCGGCCAGTGTTAGTGCGGCCAATCCCGCCGACGCACCCGGCGCCACCGTGACCGCGTGGCCCGCTTCGGCAGCGGCGCGGCTAAGATCATACCCGGGATCCGCAATAAGCGGCATACCTGCTTCGGAGGCATAGGCGACTGACTTGCCTTCAGCCAATGACGCAAGCAGCCCTGCACGGGCGCCCGTACCGCTGTGATCGTGGTAGGCAATGACCCGACGCCCCTCCAAAGGCACGCCGTGGATTTCCATCAAGCGTCGCAGGGAACGGGTGTCTTCTGCTGCAATAACCTCGGCTGAGGCGAGCACATCCAGCGCCCGAAGCGTGATGTCGCGTGCGGTCCCAATTGGAGTGGCAACAAAGTGCAGCCCCGGAGACAATCTGACTTTCTGGTGATTCAACGCTGGACCCGCCTATATCGTCGTTTATTATTCCCCCAACACCAACACGGCGTATCACCGCCGGATCAGGGAGTTTTAAGTCTATTATGTTTGCTGTTTTCAAGCCCGCCCGCAAGGCCGCACTCGCGGCTATCTTCGCTGTATCCTCAATTGCTCTGAGCGCCTGTGACCCTATTGGGACCGGCGGCGGCCCAACCATCAACACGTCAAAGCCCGTTCCAGTGGCGCTATTGGTCCCGCGTGGGTCTGCGCAACAGGGTGATGCGGTTCTGGCGCAAAGTTTGGAAAATGCTGCGAGGCTGGCAATCGCCGATTTGCAAGGCATTCAAATCGACCTGAAAGTCTATGACACTGCTGGCAATCCAGACACAGCTGCAGCCGCTGCGACGCAAGCGATCAGTGACGGCGCGCGCATCATTTTGGGACCAGTCTACGCAGAGGCCGCAAATGCTGCTGGTGTGGCGGCAGCCAAACGTAATGTAAACGTGCTGGCATTCTCCAACAACTCCGCCATTGCCGGTGGCAATGTCTTCATCTTGGGCGCAACATTTGACAATACCGCTCGCCGCCTGACCAGCTATGCCGCCCGTCAGGGCAAAGGAAATATGTTGGTGGTCAGTGGTGACGATGCTGCGGGCCAAGCCGGGCGTGCGTCGATCCAAAACGCTGCCGCAGCCACAGGTGCAAACGTTGTCGGCAACGTCAGTTATGAATTGTCTCAACAGAGCGTGATCAACTCGGTTCAGACAATTCGCGATTCCGCAGCAAGCAAAGGCGCGACATCAATCTTTATGACGGCCACCACTGCCGGGGCGCTCCCATTGCTCACTCAGCTGTTGCCGGAAGCTGGCCTTGATCCTGCGACCACTCAGTACATTGGCCTGACACGCTGGGACATCCCGGCACAGACATTGGCGTTGCCGGGGGTTCAAGGTGGCTGGTTTGCGTTGCCAGATCCAACAAAGTCCACTCAGTTTCGCGACCGCTATAGTGCCACCTACGGCGGCGCCCCCCACTCCATTGGTGGGCTGGCTTATGACGGTATTGCAGCCATCGGTGCTCTTGTTAGTGCGGGCAAATCTGACGCTCTGACCGGAGCCGCCCTAACACAGGGATCTGGTTTCCAAGGGGTCAGCGGCATTTTCCGCCTGCGTCCTGACGGCACCAACGACCGTGGCCTTGCCATTGCAACAATCCAAGAACAGAAGGTCGTTGTCATTGACCCAGCCCCAAGCAGCTTCACCGGCGCCGGACTCTGATCCGGCGGCCAGGGCCATTACCCGTTTTCCATTGGCCCTGGGCCCACTGGTCTGTGACCCAACTGCGATTTTCGACAGCGAAAAAATACGGTCACAGATCGATGATCTGGCCACCAGCAAAGACAATGCCACCTTGCGTGGCGAAGTTGTCCAGCTTTTGCGGGACGCCAACAAGGTTGGGCGGGCGTTGATCGCCGAGCAGTTCGCAAAATCGCCCTTTGATGCCCGCCCCATGACCCGGTCTTATACGTTTCTCACTGACGGTCTGGTCACTTCGGCCTTGTACGCAGCTAATGAGATTATGCATCCTGCCGCGACGCCAACCAGCAGTGAACGTATCGCTGTAATCTCGGTCGGCGGCTACGGTCGTGGTGAAATGGCACCAGCTTCGGATGTCGATCTGTTGTTCTTGACCCCCTACAAGATCACGGCCTGGGCCGAGAGCGTCATAGAATCGATGCTCTATATTCTATGGGATCTGAAGTTGAAGGTTGGTCACGCCAGTCGTACCATCCAGGACTGCCTAAGATTAGGGCGCGAAGATTTCACCATCCGAACCGCGATGCTGGAGCACCGGTTTCTAGCAGGTGATCAGGATCTGGCCGACGAGTTGGATCAGCGGTTGACGCGTGATCTGTTTCAAGGAACCGCTCATGAGTTCATCGAGGCCAAGCTGTCTGAACGCGAAGCGCGCCATATCAAGCAGGGCCAACGCTATATGGTTGAGCCCAATGTAAAAGAGGGCAAAGGCGGATTGCGGGATCTGCAATCGATGTATTGGATCGCCAAGTATCTGTACCAGGTTCAAGACACCGCTGAACTGGTGCCACTGGGCCTGTTTGAACCAGAAGAGTTTGATCTGTTTGCCAAGGCCGAAAATTTTCTCTGGGCGGCGCGATCCCACCTGCATTTACTGACCAAACGCGCCTCTGAAGTTTTGTCGTTCGACATGCAGGTCGAGGTCGCCGAACGTATGGGCTACCAGGATGTGGCCGGTCGTCGCGCTGTCGAAATTTTCATGCAGGACTATTTCCGCCATGCCACCACGGTGGGGGATCTGACCCGGATTTTTCTGACCAAACTTGAAGCCAGCCATCAGAAAGGTGAACCCTTGCTGGAGCGGTTGTTCCGCCGGCGCCCCAAGACCAAACCGGGTTACACCGTGGTGAATAACCGTCTGGACGTCGTTGAGCCTGAGACCTTTTTGAACGACAAATTGAACCTGTTGCGGCTCTTCGAGGAAGGTCTGCGCACGGGTATGCTGATCCACCCTGACGCGATGCGGTTGGTCACAGCCAATCTGGACCTAATCGATGATGATTTCCGCAAGACCCCCGAAGCACGCCGGATCTTTCTGGATTTGCTTCTGAAACACGGTAATCCCGAACGCGCCTTGCGGCGCATGAATGAACTGGGTGTGCTGTCGGCGTTCTTGCCCGAATTTGCACCTATCGTCGCAATGATGCAGTTCAACATGTATCATTCCTATACTGTGGACGAACATACGATTCAGGTCATCGTGAATTTTGCCGCTATCGAGCGGGAAGAGTTAGAAGAAGAATTACCTCTCAGCTCAAAAATCATGCGCAAAGGGCTGAATCGAAAAGTCCTGATGGTGGCAATGCTGTTGCACGACATCGGCAAGGGCCAGCCTGTTGATCACTCAATTTTGGGGGCGCAAATCGCGCGTAAGGTGGCGCCGCGGCTTGGACTAAACAAAGCCGACAGTGAAACCGTGGAATGGCTGGTGCGCTATCACTTGCTTATGTCGGATATGGCGCAGAAACGTGACATCGCCGATCCGCGCACCGTCCGGGATTTTGCCAAGGCTGTAAAAACAGTGAAACGGCTGGACCTGCTAACCGTGCTGACCGTTTGTGACATTCGTGGCGTTGGACCAAACACCTGGAACAACTGGAAAGCGGCGCTATTGCGGGCGCTGTATAAGCAGACCCGTGAAGCGCTAGAGAACGGCATGGAGGCGCTGAACCGCGAACTGCGCGGTACCAGTGCCAAAAAAGCTCTGCGGGCAGCTCTTCCGGATTGGCCCAAAGCTGTGCTCAAGAAAGAAACAGCACGTCATTATGATCCGTACTGGCAGGGATTGCATATCACTGGCCATGTGGATTTTGCCGAAATGCTGCGTGAACTGGAGCAAAGCGAGGACCCGGGGGATATCGTTATCCGGTTATTTCCCGATGATGACCGTGATGCCACGCGGGCTTGTTTTGTGATGCCAGACCACCCCGGAATTTTTGCCCGTGTGGCTGGCGCATTGGCACTGGTTGGCGCCAACGTCGTGGACGCGCGCAGCTATACCACTAAAGATGGCTACGTCACCGATGCCTTCTGGATCCAGGATGCCGAAGGTCACCCCTTTGAGGCATCGCGCCTGCCCCGCCTTCGCCAAATGATCCGCAGAACCCTAAAAGGGGAAGTTGTTGCCCGTGATGCCTTCAAGGCGCGTGATAAAATCAAGAAACGCGAGCGCGCCTTTAACGTGCCAACCCATATCACCTTTGATAATGATGGATCCGAGATTTACACCATCATCGAAGTCGACACGCGCGACCGCCCTGGTTTGCTTTATGATCTGGCCCGCACCTTGACGGCTGCAAATGTCTATGTCGCCAATGCCGTCATAGCGACATATGGCGAACAGGTGGTCGACACGTTTTACGTCAAAGATATGTTTGGACTGAAATACTACGCGGCCTCAAAGCAACGGTTTCTTGAAAACAAGTTGCGCACAGCAATAGCCGAAGGCGCAAAGCGGGCACGGACATGAAGCCAATCAAGTTGTTATCCGGGTTCCTGACCGTTGGGTTCTGGACCCTCGCCAGCCGTATTCTGGGCTTTGCACGCGAGATCCTACTGACCGCCTATGTCGGGCCAGGCCCGGTGATGGACGCTTTTGTTGCGGCTTTCCGTCTGCCCAACATGTTTCGTCGTTTTTTTGCCGAGGGCGCGTTTAACGCCGCTTTTGTCCCAATGTTTGCCAAAAAGTTTGAGGCAGGCGACGATGCACAGGGATTTGCCCAATCGGCCCTCAATTTGCTTCTGACAGCCGTTTTGGTGCTTGTTGGGTTCGGCATGGTGTTCATGCCAGCATTGGTCTGGGCAACAGCCAGCGGCTTTTCTGGCGATATGCGTTTCGACATGACCGTTGGGTTTGGCTACATCATGTTCCCCTACATTCTGCTCATGTCACTGGCTGCACTGTTTTCCGGCGTCCTGAACGCCACAGGCCGGTTTGCCGCGGCGGCGGCGGCCCCAGTGCTGCTGAACATCTTTGCCTGTTCGGCAATGGTGGCTGGGGCTGTGCTTGGCGGCGAGGTAATCATATGGCTGGTCTGGACCATACCCGTGGCAGGCGTGGCGCAGCTGGCTCTGGTTTGGGGGGCGGCCGAACGTGCAGGCATTCGTCTGCGCATTGGCAGACCCCGCCTCACCCAAGAGATGCGCAATCTGGTACGGGTCGCTGTTCCGGCAGCATTGGCTATGGGGGTGACACAGATCAATCTGGTGGTGGGTCAACTGGTGGCCTCGGATATTGAAAACGCCGTCAGCTGGTTGTTTGTGGCCGACCGGTTGTATCAACTGCCATTGGGCGTCGTAGGAATTGCCGTCGGCATCGTATTGCTGCCTGACCTGTCACGCCGGTTGCGCGCCGGGGACGATACCGGTGCACGGGATGCTTTTTCCCGCGCTGGAGAGTTCTCGCTTATGCTGACAATCCCCTCAACTGTTGCCTTTCTGGTGATGCCGATACCGCTGGTGTCGGTGCTGTATGAACGCGGAGCAACAGGCCCTGAAGATGTCACCGCCATTGCCCTCGCGGTTGCTGTCTACGGCGTGGGCCTGCCCTCATTTGTGCTGCACAAGCTGCTGCAACCGCTGTATTTCGCCCGCGAAGACACCAAATCACCGTTCCGCTTTGCACTGGTAGCGATGGTGGTGAACGCAGCACTGGCCTTTGGCCTGAAACCAGTGGTCGGCTGGATAGCCCCTGCTGTCGCAGCCTCGGCCGCAGGCTGGGTGATGGTGGCCCTACTGATATTCGGAGCACGGGGAATGGGAGAGGTTGCCCGCTTTGACGCCCGCTTTCACCGTCGTGTCTGGCGCATCGTAGCTGCATCTGCCGTGATGGGTGTGGTTCTGCTAGCACTGGTATCAACATTTGGCTGGCTCTTCACCCTGCCAAGCTGGCGATATCTGGCTCTTCTGGGTCTGATTATTCTTGGCGCAATCAGCTACTTCGGTGCGGGTCAACTTCTTGGCGCTTTCAAACTGGGTGAGTTCAAACGTGCCATGCGCCGCGGCGGCCACACATGACCCAGCTGACATGCCCCGCTGGAACCGTTCTGTTCACACCCGGTCAGGACTGCCCGGGCTTTGTGCGCCTGACCAAAGGTACGGTGCGCGTCTCGCTCACCGCAGCCAACGGGCGCGAGGTGGTACTGTACCGGGTTGGGCCGGGGGACGTCTGCCTGCAAACCTTTGCCTGCTTGACCGATGGTAGAACCTACTCTGCAGAAGGTATTGCCGAAACGCAGCTTAGCGGCGAAATCATACCTCACGCTGATTTTCGCAGTGCAATGACCCGCGACGACGCATTCCGCACCGAAATCATGACTGCGGTTGCACGGCGCTTTGGCGATTATGAGCAGCTGGTCGAAGACGTCGCCCTCACCGGGTTTGATGCGCGGTTGGCCCGGGTGCTGCTGCGACTGGCTGATGATCAGGGGCGTCTGTCAATCACACACGACGCTTTAGCCGCCGAAACGGCATCAGGACGCGCTTTTGTCAGCCGTCGTCTACGTGAACTGTCTCGTCTGGAACTGGTTGAAACACACCGTGGCGGGTTGCAAATTTTGGACCGCCCCGGATTAATTGCTGTTTCTCAAGACCAACGGTGACACTGTCACCGACAGCCCAAGCCTCAGGGGCTAAAGTCCGTTCAAACGCGCTAGTTTGAAAGGAAAAGACCATGCCCTGCAACGAAGGCTTTCTAGACCGCGCCCTGCGCATCATCCTCGGATGTGTACTGCTGTCATTGATTTTCATCGGCCCGCAAACCATGTGGGGGCTCGTCGGAATCATCCCGCTGACCACTGGTCTGATGGGCTTTTGCCCACTTTACCGGATCATCGGTCTCAACACCTGCCCAATAAAGAAACAGAACTAGAGTCCGCCACAGCGCTGCGCCTCTGCGCGGCGCTACGCCCAACGCCTTGTGGCTCATCGACGATGAGCTTCAAGGGGGCGGGAGTGCACCATCTTAGTCGCGGCGGATATTGCTTCGAATGCGGGCCCAACCGCCCGGAGCAAGGAAAAATGACAGCCCAAATCCAGTTGCAAACCCCGCCAAATCCGCAACCCAGTCCTTTTGGCCACCAAACAGCAGACCAAACAGCAGCTGAATCCCCATCAGGAAAGCAATCAGTGTAAAGGCACGGCTTTGCTGGGCGCCAACCAGCGCCAAAGATCGCCAAAGTAGATAGGTAAAGGCTCCGATCAACCCGTAGACCGCAGGAAAGCCACCGTAGAGCCACTGGGATGAGTTCACCAATAGCGCATAACCCAGCGCCCCACCGATACCAGAGAGCAAAAAGATCACGACCATGGCGAGATTTCCCATGACTTCACCAACCATTTTGCCCATGGCCAAAACAAACACACAGACAAACAACGCCTGGGTAAAGGCCCCATGCACAAAGGTGTAGGACACAAATCGCATCATGTGCTCAGCTGGCCAGCGATCCGTTTCCCACATCGACCAGAAGAGTTCGCTGTGAAAGCCGTAGGTGTGCAGGGCATCTAGCCGCCACCCAATCGCGCCGGGGCCACCAATGATGCCACGTGCGCCGAGGGAAAACACCAGCTCAATCCCCATGATGAACAAAGCCAGCGCCACCACGGCAGGGGGAAGCGTATTAACCGGAGATGGATTGGGGTCGCTGCTCATTTCAATAACTCCTTGGCCACTTGTGGCTGTTCTTTAACCATCTCAGGACGTGCCGCCTGTTGACGATAGCTGATCCCATGGGTAAGGCACCTGAGATCGTAATTCCAGACGGGAGTTATCGCCAGATGAGCGAAACCAGTTTTACCCCGCGTGTGTTCTCGGGCATTCAGCCGTCCGGCAACCTGCACCTGGGCAACTACTTGGGCGCAATCAAGCGCTTTGTCGATATGCAGGGCTCGGATTTCGAGACCGTTTATTGCATGGTGGACATGCATGCGATCACCGTCTGGCAAAACCCCCAGGATCTGATGAAATCCACCCGCGAGTTGTGCGCCGGTTTCATCGCCAGTGGCATCGACCCAGAGCAATCAATCCTGATCAATCAGAGCCAGGTCCCTGAGCACGCCCAACTGGCGTGGATTTTCAATTGCATCGCCCGCATGGGCTGGATGCAGCGGATGACACAGTTTAAGGACAAGGCCGGTAAAAACTCACAGAACGCCTCATTGGGGCTGTTTGCTTACCCAGCGCTGATGGCCGCGGACATTCTGGTTTACCACGCCACCCACGTGCCCGTGGGCGACGATCAGAAACAACATCTGGAGCTGACCCGCGACATCGCGGCCAAGTTCAACCATGACTATGGCGTTGATTTCTTCCCGATGACCGAGCCGGTGATCAAAGGTGCCGCTACACGGGTGATGAGCCTGCGAGATGGGTCGAAGAAAATGTCAAAGTCAGATGCGTCAGATGCAAGCCGTATCAACATGACAGATGACGCGGACACATTGGCCAAAAAGATCCGCAAGGCGAAAACTGATCCGGATGCACTGCCAAGTGAAGCAAAGGGTCTGGAAGAGCGCCCCGAGGCACGCAATCTCGTCAATATCTATGCTGCACTAAATGACCAAAGCGTCGATGCCGTGCTGACCGAGGTTGGCGGAAAACAATTTGGCGAATTCAAGCCGATGCTGGCTGATCTGGCGGTTGCCAAGCTTGCTCCGATAGCGGCAGAAATGGCAAGATTGATGAATGAACAAACAGAGATTGACCGCATACTGTCTCGTGGTGCAGAACGGGCGCGAGACATCACTGCGCCGATTCTGCGCAAGACATATGACATTGTGGGTATGGTTCCGCCTACCACATTGTAATAACTGAACGACAACAAGCCCTTACACGTTGTTTGGGCGACATACTGGAGAAAATCGGATGGCTAACGGCACCGTAAAATGGTTTAACGCAACTAAAGGTTTCGGCTTTATTGAGCCAGAAGCAGGCGGAAAAGACGTGTTTGTACACATTTCTGCTGTTGAGCGTTCGGGCCTGAACGGCCTCAACGACAACCAGAAAGTTTCCTACGAGCTGGAAACTGGCCGTGATGGCAAAGAATCTGCTGGTTCGCTGAAACTGCTGTAATTCAGTTTCTTGCAGCTTGAGCTGCAGACATTTAGAAGCCGCCCTTTTCAAGGGCGGCTTCTTTCATTTCATGAAAGCACAAATAGATCTTAAACAGAGCCCTGCCCCCCCGAAAATGACGGAATAGCCATTGGTGGTATTGGGAGCAACGGAAGTGACTGTTAGCGATCAGATTCCGCTTACACCGTTCAGCGTTAAGCTAGAAACCATACTGGCATAGTCTTCCCGCGCCTGAGATCCTGCACCTGAATTCCACATATAATACCAATTTAGCATACCAAACACTGACATCGTCGCCGCACGCAACTTGGCTGCATCATGATCAAAAATCTGTGGTGCCGCTCTGCGCAGGGTATCACTCATGTACTGAACCAATTCGCGCTGGTAGCCCCTGAGTAGGGCCTGTTGGTCCTCTGGTAGAGCTGCCATAGCACTAATCTGCACCTGATGTTCATGATCGGCCCCCTGATAGGCCTGCAGTATTCCAGAAACGATCCGGTGCAACTGCTGATCTGGCGTCAAGCCCTGTAGGTCCAGCCCACAAACCCGGTCGCGCAGGTCACGCAGGTAACTGTCGAGAATGTCAAAAAGGATGGCATCTTTACTATCGTAGTAGTGGTAAATATTGGCCTTTGAGATCCCACATTCACGCGCAAGCTGGGTCATTGAAGCGCGGTCAAACCCCTGCTCCGCAAATACCTTGGCTGCGGATTTCAGGATTTGTTCACGCTTCTGATCATGGTCCTTAGCTATCGTTCGGGCCATTTTGTTACCCTTTATGGCGGTTATCAACAACTCGGACGGCCTTACCCTGCGACCGCGCAACAGATCCGGGATCGCCGGTGATCACCTCGGTCGAAACACCTACTATATCCTTGATCCGTTTAGTCAACATTCGTGCCGCCGCGGTTTTTGACAGTTCATTTGCCGCATTAGGTTCTGCCTCAACATATACACGCATCGCATCCATACGTCCGGATTTATACAGCTCGATCTGGAAATAGGGGGCCAAGCCACCGGTAGCCATCACCTGCTCTTCGATCTGAGTCGGGAACACGTTCACACCACGCAGGATAATCATGTCATCGCTACGCCCGGTGATCTTCTCCATCCGCCGCATCGAACGTGCTGTCCCTGGCAACAACCGGGTTAGGTCACGGGTGCGGTAGCGTACCATTGGCAGCCCCTCTTTGGTGAGAGTTGTGAAGACCAATTCACCCATCTCGCCGTCCTCAACCACCTCGCCAGTTGCAGGGTCAATGATCTCGGGATAAAAATGATCTTCCCAGATGTGCAGCCCATCTTTGGTTTCAACGCATTCATTGGCGACACCGGGGCCCATGATTTCAGACAGTCCGTAGATGTCCACCGCGTGCATATCAAAGGCCGCTTCGACCTCTTGCCGCATGGCATTGGTCCAGGGTTCCGCGCCAAAAATGCCCACTGAAAGCGACGAGTCGCGTGGATCAAGGCCCTGCTTGTGAAACTGCTCTAGGATATTCAGCATGTAGGATGGCGTGACCATGATGCCGTCGGGTTTGAAATCAGTGATCAGGCCAACCTGTTTTTCGGTCTGCCCGCCGCCCATTGGCACCACCGTAGCCCCAAGCCGTTCGATGCCGTAATGCGCCCCTAGGCCACCCGTAAACAGCCCATATCCATAGGCGTTGTGGATCATATCGCCGCGGCGCAATCCCGAGGCGCGCAGTGAGCGTGCAAGCAGGTCAGCCCAGTTGCTGATGTCATTGGCTGTATAGCCCACCACGGTTGCCTTACCTGTGGTCCCCGACGACGCGTGCAGCCGCATGATCTGCTCACGCGGCACCGCAAACAGGCCAAAGGGATAGTTGTCACGCAGGTCGTTTTTGTAGGTGAATGGGAACTTGGACAGGTCCGATAGCGACTGCAAGTCGTCAGGGTGGACGCCCGCTTCGTCGAACCGTTGCTTATACATCGGGACGTTGTCATAGGCGTGGCGCAACGACCATTTCATCCGCTCCAACTGAAGGGTACGGATTTCGTCAATCGAGGCGATTTCAATCGGTTCCAGATCGGATTTTTGGGGGCTCAGGTCTTTCATGGCGTCGTCCTCATTCTATTCATCAAATAGCTGACCCTTGATCGCGCGGGAGAAACCCCGAAATTCTGCGATCTTCTGGCCAGTCTGATTGGTCACTGTCACGTCATAGATCCCACTACGTCCAGTCAGCGAGACCTCGCTGGCGCTGGCCGTCAACCGGTCACCCAGCTGGCCCGGCGCAGTAAAGCTAATCATGTTATGCTGCGCCACCGTGGATTGGTTACGGCTATTGCAGGCAAAGGCGAAGGCGCTATCGGCGAGCATGAACGTGACGCCACCGTGGCAGATGCCGTGGCCGTTGCAATGCTGTTGCGCCACAGTCAGTTCCAAAGTGGCAACACCTTCATCCATATGGGTGATCTCCATCCCCGCCCATTTGGAGGCGTGATCTTCGGCCCACATGGCAGCGGCAGATTTTTCAGCCCTTAGTTTTGGTGTCATCATCATTTGCCCTTAAACACGGGTGCGCGCTTTTGCAGGAAGGAGGCGACACCTTCAGCATAATCTGCGCTTTCACCACAGGTTTTCATCGCATCTGCTTCAATTTCCAGCTGATCACTCAGGCTATTGGTGGCCGAGGCCTGAATGGTCATTTTAGTCAGCCCCAAACCCAACGTCGGGCCATTGGCTAACTTTTCCGCCAAGGCGCGCGCCTGGGCCATCAAATTAGCGTCAGGATAGGCATTCCAGATCAAACCCCAGTCCACGGCCTTCTGGGCGGGCAAAGGCTCGCCAGTCAGAGCCAAGCCTTTGGCACGGGCCTCGCCCAGCAAATGCGGCAAATGCCAACTGCCACCGGTGTCGGGGATCAATCCAACCTTAGAGAACGACTGAATGAACTTGGCACTTTCAGAGGCCAGCACCAAATCACAGGCCAAGGCCAAATTTGCCCCGGCCCCAGCAGCAACGCCATTCACCGCACAGATCACTGGAAATTCCAGCGACCGGATCAGCCGTACCAGAGGCGCGTAAAACGTACGCACCGTGTTGCCCAAATCCGGCGGACCATCTAACTTGGACGGATCACGGTCACCCAAATCCTGCCCGGCGCAAAATCCGCGCCCTGCTCCGGTCAGCAGCACCGCGCGAGCGCCACCATCACGGGCAGTTTCCAGTGCTGCGCGCAGGGCATAGTGCATCTCGTCGTTAAAGGCATTCAAACGATCCGGACGATTAAGGGTGATTTCCACCCAGGTTCCGTGATCCTCTGTCAGAATTGACGCGGTCATATGACTATCCCCTATCTATGCGCAGTGCCCTAATGGCCGTTTTGACAAATTTCTTGCATAAACCGACCGGTTGGTCAATATATTCCGCAACCCTACCAACTCTCACGTTCAAGGAGCGCGACATGAGCATTCAACAGGTTTCCAGTTTTGCCGCGGGCCAATGGATCACCCCCGGTGCCGGGGCGCGCAACATCGCGAGCGCCATCACCGGTGACGTCATCGCAGCCGCCGGTAACGACGCGCTGGATGTGCAATCCATGCTCGATCACGCCCGTAGTGTTGGTGGCCCCGCTCTACGAGCACTAACATTCCATGACCGTGCCCGAATGCTCAAAGCACTGGCCGGTCATCTAAATCAGCACAAACAGGCTCTATACGAGGCGTCTTTTGACACTGGCGCGACCCAAAATGATCACATCATCGATGTGGATGGCGGAATTGGCACCATGTTTGTGTTTGCCTCTAAAGGGCGACGGGAAATGCCCGATGGGCAAGTCTATCTGGATGGAGACGTCGAACAGCTTAGCCGCCACGGAACCTTTCTAGGCCAGCATATTTGCACACCGCTGCAGGGTGTTGCCGTCCATATCAACGCTTTCAATTTCCCGGTTTGGGGTATGTTGGAAAAACTGGCCCCGACCCTGCTGGCTGGCGTTCCGGCAATTGTGAAGCCTGCCACCAACAGTTGCTATGTCACAGAGCTGGCAGTGCGGTTGATGCTGGACAGCGGCATCTTACCGCTTGGCGCGCTGCAATTGGTTTCAGGCGGGCTTGGCAATATGCTGGACCATCTGGGCATGATGGATGTGGTCAGTTTTACCGGATCAGCCAACACCGCGCTGAAACTACGATCTAACCCGGTGATCCTTGAAAACTCGGTCCGGTTTGTCGCAGAACAGGACAGCCTGAACGGTTCGATCCTAGGCCCGGATGCCACCCCCGGAACGCCAGAGTTTGACTTGTTTATCAAAGAAGTCAGCCGAGAGATGACCACTAAGGCGGGTCAGAAATGTACTGCCGTCCGCCGCATCATCGCCCCCGATGCGCAGGTCGAAGCAGTTATCGAAGCGCTGTCAGCCCGATTGGCAAAGACCACAATTGGTGATCCTCGACTGGACAGCACCCGGATGGGCGCACTGGTCAGCAACAGTCAAAAGCGTGACGTGCTGGAGAAAGCCGTGATCATCGGTCAAGAAGCCACTCGGGTTTACGGAGACCCTGATAATTTCGCCGTTGATGGAGCTGATGCCAACAAGGGCGCCTTTGTTCCGCCAATGCTGTTCCATTGCGCAGACCCGGATAATGCCCAGCGCGTCCACGATACCGAAGCCTTTGGCCCTGTCTCTACCGTGATGGGCTACCGCGATGTCGATCATGCTGTGGAGCTAGTGAACAAGGGTCAGGGCTCGCTGGTGGCCTCCGTCATCACCCACGATCCGGAAGTGGCCCGTCAGGTTGCATTGGGCGCGGGTGCATATCACGGGCGTCTGTATTTCAACAACCGGGACTCGATGAAGGAATCAACCGGCCACGGTTCTCCCCTGCCCCATATGGTCCACGGCGGCCCCGGTCGTGCAGGTGGTGGCGAAGAATTGGGCGGCGTACGAGGTGTGATGCATTACATGCAGCGTACCGCCATTCAGGGCTCACCCGACATTCTGTCAGCCATTGGCCAGACGTGGGTTCCCGGTGGCACCGAAATCAAAGGTCCAGCCCATCCGTTCACACGCAATTTTGGCGAGCTGGCGATTGGTGAAACCCTGCACAGCCCTTCGCGTATTGTCACACTTCAAGACATCGAAACCTTCGCCAATTTTACCGGCGATACGTTTTATGCCCACATGGACGATGACGCCGCCAAGCGGAACCCGTTCTTCCCTGGGCGGGTGGCACATGGCTATCTACTGCTGTCCTTTGCCGCAGGACTGTTTGTTGAACCAAATGAGGGCCCGGTGCTGGCCAATACCGGATTAGACAATCTACGTTTCATGAAACCAGTTTCGGCGGGTGACAGCATCAAAGTTCGCCTGACCGTCAAGAAAAAGACCCCCCGTAATGACGAGTACGGCGAAGTGCGTTGGCATGTCACCCTGACCAATCAGGACGACGAACAGGTGGCTGAATACGAATTGCTGACTATGAACGCGTTCTAAGCGCAGAGCGTTTCATACCCTCACAGGCTGAACAACAGACGACCTATGATCGTAATTAGGCTGGTCTCCCCCCAAGGGGAGACCTACATAGGTCACATGACACATACAGATAACCCGTGCTTTGAAACCAGTGTTAACCTATTGAACGACCCGCAGAACCAGCGGGTTTGGTCGATTATCATTTCGCTTTTTGGCGACATGGCGCAACAACCCAAAGACCAAATCAGTGGCGGCGCACTGACCCGTGTTATTACACCTTTGGGTATTAAACCCGAAGCAATCAGGGTTGCCCTGCACCGGCTTCGTAAAGATGGCTGGATTGAAAGCGTTCGCTCTGGACGGGCCTCGGTTCATTACCTAACCGAGTTTGGCCGCACCCAATGCGCCGCGGTTACGCCGCGGATCTATGCTCGTGAACCGGGGGCACCGCAAAGCTGGCATCTATTGATTGCCGCCGAGACCTGTGGTCAGGCTGCGTTGGACGAGGCGCTGCTGCTGCCGGGCTATATTGCAGTTAACCGCACCACAGCATTGGGGTTTGGTCCAAAACCCGGAAAAACTCAGGATCTTCTGGCGCTGGATGCAGATAATTTGACTTTACCAAACTGGTTTAAAACTCAGCTGTTTCCTGCCGATTTATCAAATTCCTGTGCCGCCCTGCTAAAAGCAGTCAATGCGATCCCTGACCCAGCGCCGGATCTGAACTCAGCGCAGGTTGCCACGTTGCGTACGCTGATCGTGCACCGCTGGCGTCGTGTTGTGCTGCGCCACCCTGATTTGCCTGCCAATTTTCACCCAGCAGGCTGGGTTGGTGAGGCTTGCCAAAGAAGGGTGTTTTCCTTGCTCGACCAACTGCCCCGTCCCGTTTTGGCTGACTTGTGCGAAACCCCAGAAATTTGACCAACTGCCACCAATCGGAGCCTGGCTATGACTGTTATTAACTCTCTTGCCCTGGCCGGGTTGGCACTGCCGGCAGCTTTTTTGTCAGCTTCACATCTAAAAACCCGCCGTTTGGCGCGCAGGGCTGAAACCTTGGTGCCGCCCGTTGGTCAGTTGCAAATGATACCCGGTGGCTCAATCCACTATGTTGAAATGGGCCCGCGAGAGGCTCCGCCACTGGTGTTGATCCATGGGCTGTCAGGACAGTTGCAGCATTTCACCTATGCCCTCGCGGAGCTGCTGGCACCTGATTTTCGCGTTATCATCCTGGACCGCCCCGGCTGTGGCTATTCAACTCTCAATCAGGATCATCTCGCTACTCTGTCCGAACAGGCGCGGATGATCCAAAGCTTTCTGGACCTGCGCAGTGTAGACCAGCCAATTCTATGTGGCCATTCGCTGGGTGGCGCGATTGCACTGGCAATGGCACTCAACGCACCACAGAAAATACGAGGGCTAGCACTGTTGGCGCCGCTGACCCATCCGGTTGCTGATGCTGGCAGTTTTAGGGGGTTAATCATACATTCCCCATTTATGCGCCGCCTAATTGCTCAGACGGTTGCAATCCCTGCCGCGCAACGCACTGCCGCCGAAGTTCTGCAGCAGATTTTCGCCCCCTCCGCCTGCCCCGAGGATTTCCTGATCCAAGCGGGGGGCGCGCTTGGTTTACGTCCCAAAAGTTTCGTAGCCGCATCAGCCGACGCCACGCTGGCCAGCGCTGGCATTGGGGAACAATCCCCTCGTTATGCCTCTGAGCTAAAGACACCCGGCGCGATCTTGTTTGGCTCCCAAGATGCGGTCCTTGACGCAAAGACAAATGGGAACGCGATGGAACAATATGGCCTGCACTGCGAGACCGAGCCCAACCAGGGGCATATGCTGCCAATCACCGCACCCGCCCGGTGCAACCAGTTCATCCGGGACACTGTCGACAGTCGGTGCTGAGCCCAAACGCCCGTCATTTCCAGCCAGCTGCAGGCCTCGCTTCACCCCAGTCAGAAAAACACACCGCAATGCCCATTTGCAGTACTTTCTCTCTTGACCCCGCCCCGTGAACCTCCTAAATCGCCTGCACACGGCGTGGCGGTATAGCTCAGTTGGTTAGAGCAGCGGAATCATAATCCGCGTGTCCGGGGTTCAAGTCCCTGTACCGCCACCAAATACTTCATAAATATCAGCAGCTTAACGCGTAGATTCGCGTGACCAGGAATATCCAGATAAGTTACACACTGTTACGCACCGAAAAGGCGGAGACAGGTGGCTAAAACGTCCAAGAATCAAGTGTCTAAGCTGAAACATATCCGAGCAGGTCTCGCGATTTATCAGACAGGCAGAAGTCCGTTCTGGCAGCTTCGGATCTGGGACAATGTTTCGAAGAAGTACATTCGGCGATCTACCAAAGAAACCAGTCGCTTAGACGCAATCGAAGCGGCTACGGAATTTGCAGATTCGAATCGTCGCAAAGCTGATCCCAATCAGGCAGTTAATAAAGACCGTAGCTTCGAAGCCTACGCAAAGAAATTCGACGCGTTTAACAAGGCGAAGAACGGCAATTCGCGCTCGTATTCTGATGGTCGCAAAATCCTGTTTCGTGAGAGCGATGGCTTAATCTCATACTTCGGCAAGCACGATGTCGGGAAAATCACGTCCGGAGTGATGCGAGATTTTCTTGTGCATCTCGACTCCCAATGGACCTGTCGCGCTTTCGTGCCGCCCCAAGTGCTCGTTTAAGCCACCATCCGTTCGAAGGCGACTGGGCTTTTCCA
>NZ_WQLV01000010.1 GCF_009753675.1 Parasedimentitalea huanghaiensis
CCGATGCCAACAAACTGGCCAAACTGGTGTCGCACTTTAACATCGACGGCAACCAGCAAGCACCTGCAGAGGACAGCCTCGTCGAGTTCAACACCCCATCGGCACATGGTTCGGATTGGGACATGGAACCCGAAGCCCAGCCCCTTGCCGCAGCTGCCAATGGTGACCTTGGATCCTCCAAGGTTTGGCAGGACTTTTAATCCCTAGCCCGCGCCGGGCACAAAATCTGGGGCTGCCCAGATCTGTAGTCGGCGCGGGCTCCCTGAAACAGGTTGTCGTTCAACCGAGCAATTATGAATGGGTAAACCTTTGTCTTCTTTAAGCCTATTGATCGTAACTACGGACCGTAGCTTTGCTAGAACTTTGCAAAGCCACATGGAATCTGCTTACCCTGGTATGCAGGTTCTTTTGGCCAACAACTTGATGACGGCCTATAATCAGGCTGAATCGGTACAACCAACCTTTGCCTTTATCGAAGATGGTTTCACCAAGTTACCGGAATTTGAAATGATGATGGCGCTGTTTTCTGCGCTGGATACCCGCTGGGTTTCTGTGATGGACAGCCATTCGGAAGCACCAGCCCGTAAATCGAACCCTTTGCTGGATCGCGGTGCCGGGATTTTTGAACTGAGCAAGTCTGATCACCCCGTTCAGTTTGTGCAGTATTTTGACATGATGGTAAAAGCCCCACGTCGCACAGCGAGTGGCCGTGGTCCCGCCATGAATGGCACTAAGGCTCCCGTTAGTACCACGGATAAAATCATCCTCATTGGATCATCAACCGGTGGGGTCGAAGCGCTGCGCAGCCTTTTGGTTGGGTTTCCTGCAAATTGCCCACCAACGGTGATTGTACAACATACCGGCAAAAATTTTGGACCTGGATTGGTGGCGCTGCTAAACCGGATCTGTGCTGCATCCGTTGTGGCTGCCCAGGATAGCATTCAGCTGCAGCCTGGAACCGTACACATCGCTGCTGGCCAGTCGCAACACCTTGGCCTGACACCACGCAAACCCCACCGCACCCGACTCAAAGAAGGCCCGCCGATCTCTGGGCATACACCGTCAGTTGATGCACTTTTCAGCTCTGCAGTACCATTTGCCAAAAATGTCGTAGCAACAATCTTAACCGGAATGGGGCAAGATGGTGCAAGAGGATTGCTAGAACTTCGCAAGGCTGGGGCCACAACCTTTGCCCAAGATGAAAAAAGCTCCGTTGTTTACGGGATGCCGCGCGTTGCGTGGCAGAACGGCGCCGCACAAAAACAGGTGTCCCTGGCCCGTATGGCCGGCACACTACTTCAAGCCTGCAAGGCCTGAACTTATAACAGGAAGGAAGCCGCTTTGAGCTCTGTATTTGCAAACACTTCTTCAGTCACCGTTCTGCAGGGTGAATTCCGTGTGTCGAACAGCCCATCGGTTATGTTTTCCACCGTGTTGGGATCCTGCATTGCGGCCTGTCTTTACGACGCCGAAAATGGTGTAGGTGGAATGAATCATTTTTTGTTGCCCAGCACCAATAGCCAGGACAGCAAAAATGCCCGCTACGGTGTTCATGCCATGGAATTGCTGATCAATGGCGTGCTCAAGAAAGGGGCCACGCGACAACATTTGAAGGCTAAGGTTTTTGGGGGCGCGAAAATGTCAGCCAACCTGTCTGACATCGGTCTGTCGAATGCTGAATTTGTGCAACGGTTTCTGCGGGATGAAGGTATCTCTTGTGTATCATCCAGCGTTGGAGGCACCTCAGCCCGTAGGGTGAGATTTCATCCCGTAACTGGTAATGCGCAACAAACCCGCGTTGAGAACGACCGCCGTTTGGGCGAGCAGGAACGCGCAGCGGCGAAGCCAGCGCCAGTGGCAGCAGACGTTGGTGCTGTGACACTGTTCTAACACCTGCAAAACGATGTAAGACACTTGGTCGCTGCGTTTAACTTCGTGGCGGCCAGATTGCATATAGGGCTATTTTATAGATGCTTGACCTGCACTCAAATTAGCATTGTAGCCATTTGTGAACATAGTCTTTGGCCAAGCGACATGCTTCTGACAAGCGATGCCCAGAGGCAAGATTGCAGGCGATAGCGGTTGCCAGTGTGCAGCCGGTACCACGTTTGGTTTGGGTCAACCGAGGGGCGACAAGTCTGACATGGTGGTCTGGACTAAAGGCATGATCAACACAGTCAAAACCATCTGCATGGCCGCCTTTGATCAGAACAGCCGCGGCCCCCTGTGCAAGTAACATTTCAGCCTGTTTTTTGATCTCATCTTCATCGGTGGCCTTGGCACGGTTGGTCAAAATCGCTGCTTCGTCTAAGTTGGGCGTTAAAACTGTGATGATGGCAAACAGTCTGTAGATGTCCCGGCCGGAAAAGAGGGTACCCCCTGAGCTGGATTTAAGAACCGGGTCGAGGATGACGGGGCCGCAGTAACCAGACAGTGAGCTTAATACGGTACCGACGGTTTCTGCTGTTCCCAACATTCCAATTTTAACCGCAGCAGGTTTTGTACCCTGTAGGGCCGCTTCAAGCTGTGCTTTGATGACCCGGGGCGGGACGGCATGGCTGTCTTTAAACGACTTATCGGTTTGAACCGTTACCGATGTCACTACAGGTTTGATCTTAAATCCCAATTCCTGAGCTGTTGCAGCGTCACGGGTCAGGCCCGCGCCACCGCTGCTGTCCGTACCAGCGATAGCCAGTATGTAGCTCATATTGCGCATGTCCTGATCCACTCGCGGGTGCGGGCTTCGGGGTCATTTGCGGTCCGGATGTCTGTTACAACGGCAACACTATCGGCACCGGCAGAAAACACGCCAGGCAGACGTTCAGGTGTCATCCCGCCAATTGCCACCAACGGTGTTGTCCCTGCCATTGCCTTCCACTGGGTTATCCGATCTAATCCCTGTGGCCCCCATTTCATTTTCTTGAGCAGGGTGGGAAAGACTGGTCCAAGGGCCACGTAAGTGGGATCATGGGATAATGCGCGGTCCAGTTCGGTCTCGTCATGGGTGGACAGACCGTAACGTATACCGGCTCGACGCAGGGCGGCCAGGTCAGCCGTTTCCATGTCTTCCTGTCCAAGGTGGACAAAACTGCAGCGCAAATCCAGCGCCACCTGCCAATAGTCATTTACCACCAGTTGCGCGCCATGTACGGCGCAGAAGTCGCGGGCACGAGCGATCTGTCGCGTCACTTCGGCTTTGGGCTGATCCTTTATTCTAAGCTGCACCAGTTTGACGCCCTGTGGCACCAACAATTCGACTTGGGCTACATGGCCCGTAATCAGGTAAAACCGTTCCATTACGCCAGCTCTGCCATTCCAAGTATCGGGGTTGAAGGGATTGCCATATTGCGTCGCTCCATTGGGTCGGCAAGGTAGCCAGCCCGTCCTGCATCGACTGCCTGTGCCATCGCTTGCGCCATGGCTGCCGGATCCCCGGCCTTGGCGATGGCGGTGTTTAGTAGCACCGCGTCCATGCCCAGTTCCATTGCCTGACAGGCATCAGACGGGCGTCCAATTCCGGCATCGACGATCAGCGGCACATTGGGGAAATGCGCGCGCATGCCCCGCAAAGCATCGGGATTACGCAGCCCCTGACCAGATCCTATGGGGGCACCCCATGGCATCAGCACCTCGCAGCCTGCCTCCAGCAGTTTTTCACCAACTACCAGATCATCGGTGGTGTAGGGGAACACTTGAAACCCCTGAGCGCAGAGAATACGTGCTGCTTCGACGAGTCCAAATACGTCAGGCTGTAAGTTGTCGGCGTGGCCGATGACTTCAAGTTTGATCCAGTTGGTCCCAAACAATTCACGCGCCATCTGGGCGGTGGTCACCGCCTCCTGCACCGAATGGCATCCTGCCGTGTTGGGCAGTATCCGTGTTCCCGTCTGGCGTAAGGTATCCCAAAACCCAGTACCTGACCCATCAGCATTTTCACGGCGTAGGGAAACGGTGACGATTTCGCAGCGACAGCTGTTGATCGCATCCACCAGAACGGCAGGAGATGGATATTGTGCGGTGCCTACCAGCAGCCGTGAATTGATTTCTGTATCATAAATTTGCATGTCAGCCACCCTGCATGGGAGCCAGAATTTCGATCCGGTCCCCTTCACTTAATGTTGTTGCTCGTCGTTCTTCGCGTGGGACAAAGACGCTGTTTAGCGCGGTTGCGATGGCTGGCTTGGTAATTTTCAACTCTAAAAGAACAGCGGCAAGAGTTGTGCTGGCGACCTCATAGTCTTGGGCATTTACAGTGATTTTCATCGCTTATCTCCGGGTAAGATTTGATCGGCCACACGGGCAGCCATTGCGGGTGCCAAAAGGAACCCGTGACGATAGAAACCGTTCAGGTGCAACCTGCCGTTATGAGTGATGATACGTGGCAAATTATCGGGAAAGGCGGGACGCAGGCCTGCGCCAATCTCGACCACACTGGCCTCGGCAAAGGCCGGATGTAGAGTAAAGGCGGCTGATAGCAGTTCTGTCAGGGAGCGTAAGGACGGGGGCCGGGAAGATGAGCTCTCGATCATGGTGCCGCCGATCATGTAGTGACCATCGCCGCGTGGGACGAGGTAAAGCGGCATGCGCGGATGCAGTAACCGCAGTGTCCGGTTGATCTCGATTTCAGGGCAATACAGGATCGCCATTTCACCGCGCACAGGGCGCAGGTCAGGCAAATCAGCGGCCATACCGGTGCAATCAAGGTCAATCAGTGCTGGTGTTGGAGTGTTGTACAGCAGTTCGACACCCATATCTTGTAGGGATTGAGCCAAATCCCGCAATGCCCGCCGCGGATCAAGATGTGCCTCGCCTTCAAAGAACAGACCGTGTTGGAACCGGTCTGACAAAACAGGTTCCAATTCGCTAATTTCGGCCCCTGTGACTGGTCGGTGGGCGCTGGTGCGGCGGGCGAAACGGGTCAGATCAGGCGTATCACGCGGTGGGGCCACGACCAAAGTGCCACGTCGGAAGACAGGTGTAACTTGCGCCCACCAATCGGCTGCCAATGCGCCAAGTGCTACAACCTCATCCTCGGCGCTTTCACCTTCACACCACGGGGCCAGCATGCCGCCGGCAAACCGCGCGACACTGTTGGAGCCGGGGCTATCGCCCGGATCAAACACTCGTACGGATACCCCACGCCGGGCAAGTTCATAGGCCGAGGCCAGACCCGCAAGCCCGCCCCCAGCTATGGTGATCATGTGTCGTTGTCCTCGATCGGCAGATACAGATCGCCACCTTGGCGGAACTTGGCGGCCATCGCTTCCATTCCCTCTTTCTGCGCCTCGGCGCGGATGTCGTGGGAGATGCGCATTGAACAGAATTTGGGTCCGCACATGGAACAAAAATGCGCAACCTTATGGGCCTGTTTTGGCAGGGTTTGGTCATGGAATTTGCGTGCGGTGTCCGGGTCAAGCGACAGGTTGAACTGATCCTCCCAACGGAATTCAAACCGCGCGCGTGACAGGGCGTCGTCGCGTCGTTGGGCACCCGGCAATCCCTTGGCCAAATCTGCCGCATGGGCCGCAATCTTATAGGTGATCACGCCGGTTTTCACGTCATCCCGATCCGGCAGGCCAAGGTGTTCTTTGGGCGTCACATAACACAGCATCGCGCAGCCGAACCAACCAATCATCGCGGCGCCAATACCACTGGTGATGTGGTCATAGCCCGGCGCAATATCGGTGGTCAGCGGCCCCAATGTGTAAAACGGCGCTTCGTCGCAGCATTCCAGCTGCTTATCCATGTTCTCTTTGATCTTGTGCATGGCGACATGGCCTGGACCTTCGATCATCACCTGACAATCTTTTGCCCAAGCGATTTTGGTCAGTTCCCCCAGAGTTTCCAGCTCAGCGAACTGGGCTTCGTCATTGGCATCTGCAAGGGAACCGGGGCGCAAGCCGTCGCCAAGACTAAAGGCCACATCATAGGCGCGGCAGATGTCACAGATTTCGTCGAAATGTTCATACAGAAAGGATTCACGGTGATGATGCAGGCACCATTTGGCCATTATAGAACCACCACGCGACACAATTCCCGTCACCCGGTTCACTGTCATTGGCACCATATGCAGGCGTACACCGGCATGGATGGTGAAATAGTCCACGCCCTGTTCGGCCTGTTCGATCAGCGTATCCCGGAATACTTCCCATGTCAGATCTTCGGCAATGCCATTGACCTTTTCCAGGGCCTGATACATCGGGACTGTGCCGATTGGCACAGGGCTGTTGCGGATAATCCATTCACGTGTGTTGTGGATGTTACGCCCGGTTGATAGATCCATCACCGTATCTGCGCCCCAGCGAATGGACCAAACCATCTTGTCCACTTCTTCTTCCATCGAAGAGGTGACAGCCGAGGTCCCCATGTTGGCATTGATTTTCACCAGAAAATTACGCCCGATGATCATCGGTTCACTTTCAGGGTGGTTGATATTGGCAGGGATGATCGCACGTCCTGCGGCTACCTCATCACGTACAAATTCGGGGGTGACGTAGTCAGGGATGTTTGCCCCCCAGTCGTGACCATCGCGGGGGATGGGCGTGATCTCACGCAGTTGGTTTTCGCGGATTGCGATGAATTCCATTTCTGGTGTGACGAGTCCTGCGCGGGCATAGGCCAATTGGGTCACGGCCTTACCGTCCTTAGCACGGAGCGGGCGTGGGCGGATTGGGAATTCCGGCGTCAGGCGGTCCCCTTCAACAAAGCCATTATCGGCGGGTTCTATGTCCCTGCCATCGTATTCTTCAACATCGTTGCGCGCCCGGATCCAGTTTTGGCGCAGCGGGTTCAGACCCTGCCGGATATCTGTCTCCACATTCATATCGGTGTAAGGCCCGGACGTATCATAGACCGGAAGTGGGGCTTCGCCTGCGGTTGGGTGCACCGAAATTTCACGCATTGGGACGCGGATGTCGCTGTGAAGCGATCCATCTACGTAAATCTTGCGCGATGCCGGCAGGTTCCCGGACGTAATTTTTGGGTTAGGGATATTCATTTTGGCGCTCCTTAAGCTCAAGTCTCAAAAAAACACCAGATGAGGTTTGGCTGGAAACAAGGGGACAGAGTCCCCCAGTTAGGCGAATGAAGGTTGGGCGAATTGATCCCGGCCCGTCGCGCGCCTCGCTTCCTACGCCAGTGTCAACTGGGTCAGGTTCAAAGGGTCGCGCCACCGGACAGATGTCCTGAACGCCTCTCAGTCCCTTAGGTGGGACTCCCCTGCATAAGGACCGGCTAGACGAGGAAAACAGATGGGTCAACGAAAAAAATTAAAAGACAGGGCGGTGAGGCTTATGCCCAAGGGCTCTCATCCACCAACTAAAAACCTGGTGTGGTGGCTTTCCAAAGCTCGGTTACGGGCGCCGATAATATGTTTGCGCATCAATGCTGTTGCCTGTTCAGAGTTACGGGTCTCCATCGCGCCACTATGTTGTATGGTCAGATATGTCACACAGATGACAAACCGAAAAGGCGCTGATCCAGGGATGGGATGTATCGAGATCAGGGGGGGCGATGTCTGGTAGAAATTACGCAGTGATCATCAATGTTTCGAAGGCCTCTACCAATGCTTGCCGCTGAGGTGCAAATAAGGGTGATGAAGGGGAGCGAGTTTGTACAAAGGTTGCATCGCGATTGAGATGAGCTGTCAGTGTCTTGACTGCCGCGGTTACAAGAAGGGAAATAACAGTTTCGACAATTTCGGATACCATTTTTCCATCGCCCGCTGAGCCCCGTGGGACATTGCCTTGGACAACAACCGCTCATCGCCCACCAAAACGGCAATGTCTCCATGGACTGCAAGAAACTGTTCTGCTGTCGCCCAATCTCCAGAACTGTCCTTGATACCGATGACAACGCCAGGGTAGGCGGCGCGTAATCTTGACACTAGTGAGACTGGGAGGGGCACAGCTGTCTGGGCAGGAATATGGTGTAGAATTACGTTTCTTAGGGGTGGTCCAATTTTTCAAATGCAGTCCCGAACCAGCTGAATAGGCCGTCTTCAAAGGCGGCTTGGGCCAGTTTCACCGCATCGTCAATGGAGTGGTTCAGCACACCAGCATGAATTTTTGTTCTGTCAGGTAATGCCTCGGCGAGCGCCGTCAAAATGGCGTGCCGCTCTGGCAGGGAAAAGCCATATCCTTCGCCTGTTGTGCCAAAAAGTGTTACACCATCACATCCATTTGCGACCACGGTATTGGCTTTGCCCAGACTGTTTGCTTATGCGGGCTAGAGCAATGCCGACTTGTTATGGTTCCGGGCTATGACAACTTTGATCACTTGCCACGTAAACTGCTGCCTCAACTGCAGGGCCTATTCCTTGGAAACGCGCACTACGTCAGCCGGACGGAGTTCTCCAACTTCCGTTTTTATGGGGATCGTTGAATGATTAAACCAGAACCGTTCTGTTGCGGTGTCTCGAATGCGAATGCCCTCGGGGAGGGACATGGTTCTAACCCCTGCCGCCTGACAAATGAGACCGACCATTCGATCCATCCCCGGATCATCCAGCCAGGCAGCTAGATAGTAGACGTTATCATTGTTCATAAGCACGGCGTGGCCGGCTTCAGTTTGTAACGTTGCTGTAGCTGTGCCCTCTACCTCTTCGAAATAACCGGTCACAGCGCCTCCGCCGTTTAAGGGTATTGGCATGTCCGGCCGCAGGCTTTCAACACGGGCAACGGTCACATCCAAATCGGGCAGGGCAGGGGGCATTGGGGTTGGAATGACCATGTTACTATCGCGCGCGCCAGAGCGAGGCCCGATTACCACCTGTGCAGAACTGTTGGCGAGTGCTTTCTTTTGCGTATCGGACATATGCATCATGCCCGGTGCCAGAATCATAGAGTAGTCATCAAATGTGTCGCTATCCGGCGGCAAAATGTCTACGGATAGTCCTGCCCGTCGCAGGGCGCGGTAGGTGTCAAAGATCAGGCCGAAGTAGCTGAGATCCTGCCCATGAGGCTGTACTGCCCAGGCCCAATCAGCATCGTAGTCGAAAATTAATGCAACAGGTGCGCGATAGGGCTGCACGTCTGGCGCCGCGGCCAGTTCAGCTGAAACCTGTCGTGCTTCAACGATTGCTGGCGCATCAACACTATCAGGGCGGAGCATGCCCGTGTGTAGCTGTTCTTGCGCGAATGGCGACTGTCGCCAACGGAAGTAACAGACCGCTTCCGCCCCATGGGCAAAAGCCTCCCAAGTCCACAAACGGACCATTCCGGGCAAAGGGATTGGGTTGTAGGGCGCCCAGTTCACTGGGCCCGGTTGTTGTTCCATCACCCACCAGCGGTCGCGCCCGACAGCGCGGTACAGATCATGGTGAAAGGCTTGGAAATCCGGATCGCCCTGACGGGCATAGGCACGTTGGTGCTCGGGAGATGCGCCAACACGATCTTCGAGAAAGCCAAGCGGGTAGCTGTCCCAGCTGGCGATATCCAGATCTGCACCGACCTTGTAGTGGTCGAATTCGGTAATTCGACCCATATAATTGTGGGCGATTGGTGCCGTTGAATGGGCGCGGAGTATGTCCGACTGCACGCGATTGAAGGCAACAACCTGATCCGAGCTGAACCGGCGAAACGCCAGTGCATGAGATGGATTGGGTTCTGTTACCGTAAGGTTGGGTAGGTCGATATCGTCGAAATCGGAATACTCCATCGACCAGAACACATTGCCCCAGGCGCTGTTCAATGCGTCGATGTCACCAGCATTGCCGCCGGGCTTGTGGAATTCCGTGCGCAGCCAGTGGCGGAAGGCATCGCGTGCGGCATTGGAGTAAGAAATGACCGTGTCGTGGCAACCGTATTCGTTGTCCGTTTGCCAAGCAGCGACAAAGGGGTTTTGGCCATAACGTTCTGCCAAAAGGGTCACAATGCGGCGGCATTCATCCAGATAACCCGCATTGCTAAAGCAATAATGTCGACGAGACCCAAACTTGCGCGGGTTGCCGTTTGCATCTACAGCAAGCATGTCGGGATGTTTGTCGAGCACCCATTTTGGCGGAGTTGCCGTTGGCGTTCCCAGCACAACTTGTAAACCGGCTTGCCCAAGCACGTCGATCGCCTGATCCAGCCACTCCCAGTTCAATTTTCCAGATTGGGGTTCTATCCGCGACCAGGCAAACTCGCCGATGCGGACCCAGGTTAGGCCAGCGTCAACCATGCGACGAGCGTCGTCAGCCCAGATCTCAGAGGGCCAGTGTTCAGGGTAATAACAGGTGCCGAGAGTGCGCTGCATAAGGACCTCAGAGAAGAACTTGGTGTTCGCGTTGACCGGCGACATCCGTTTTGAATAGGTAAGTTTGGCCCGCTTCTGGCGCGTCATCGCCTTCGGCAGCAGTGGTCACAAACAATGTTGTCAGATCTGCACCGCCAAAGGCCGGGCAGGACGCCTGTTTTGCGGGAACGGGCAGGGCAGTTTTGAAACTACCATCCGCAGCATAGCAGGCCACACGTGATGCGCCCCATTGTGCATTCCACAGGTTGCCATCTGCATCCACAACCGCGCCGTCTGGGCCAAAATTCTGATCGGACAGGTCAACAAAGAGCTGAGGTTTGCCCTCGGGCCAGCCACTATCTGGGTTCAGGGGTTGTCGCAAAATACGACCTTTGGCGGTATCCGTGTAATATGCGCAGGATTGGTCTGGGGCAAAACAGATGGCATTGCTGATAGTGACGTTTGGCACCAGTTTTCGCAGTGCGCCCTGATAATAGCGATAGATCGCCCCTGCGCTGGGTTCACAATTATATCCCATAGTTCCAATCCAGAACCCACCCCAGGGATCAGCCCGGCCATCATTGGACCGGGTGACAGGATTATCGGCTTCCAGCGCGATCAGGTATTCCTGTTCGCCACTTTTGATATCGAACCGCCATAGGGCGGAAGAACTGGCCAAGATCAAGGTGTCATGATCCACCCATCCAGCCGCAGAAACACATTCGTCGAACTGCCAATGCCGCTGCTCGCCGTCAACAATCGTAAGCAACTGCTTGGATAGAATGTCAAACCAGAACAGTTGTTGGCGCTCGGGGTGCCACAGGGGGCCTTCTCCCAAGGTGCAGCGGGTGTCACTAAAGATCTGGGCGGTTGTCATGCAAATGCCTTGTCATAAGCCGCGACGATTTCAGCGGCGCGAGCTGCAACATCCTGAGCGCTGAAGCCAGGTTTGTAGATGCCGGTGCCAATGCCAAAACCGGTAATACCTGCCCCTTGCCAATCGGCAAAATTGCCTGGCCCAGCCCCGCCAACAGCATAGGTTTTTACTTCCGGTGGCAAAACCGCCTTGAGTGCAGACAATCCATCTAGTCCAAGTTTGAAGGCTGGAAAAAACTTCAGCCCGTCGGCCCCTGCGCGCAAGGCGGCAAAGGCTTCGGTTGGGGTCAGAACACCGGGATAAGACAACATGCCTGCGGATTTTGTCGCCGAAATGACATCTGCGCAGCAATCTGGCGAAACCACCATCTGAGCGCCGATCCGGGCCAGCTTGGAAACATCGTCGACCTGTAAAACCGTACCCGCCCCAATGATTGCGCGATCCCCAGCGTGGGCAACCATCGCGGAGATGCTGTCCAGTGGTTGCGGTGAGTTTAGCGGCACTTCGATTTTGGTGATACCAGCCTCGATTAGGACATCTGTGATGGCGCAAGCCTCGTGCAGTTGGATGCCGCGTAGAATGGCGATGATTTCGCGGGTCATTGAGGTTTGCTTTCTAGGGCCAAGTAAGCGGCGCAGAGGCCGGCTAAAGTCATAGTTTCTGATGGTACTGTCGGCACTGGCAATCCCTGCGCAGACAATGCGGCTTGGTAGGCGGATGAAAGTCCATCTTCGCCAAGAATGACAATGTTTTGCCCTAACCAGTAAGGCCGCGCGCCTGCCAGTTCAGCGCCGATCAGCAGGCCTGAAACCTTGGCACGACCAACTGCGTTGCTTTGCCCGTGCAACAAGGCTTCAGCTCGGATCGAGAACAACTTTGACGCCAGTGTCGCCGGGTTGGACATGGCATCCTCAACAGCCGCAGCAAAGGCTTTGGCATCCCAGTCACTGGATGCGGTGGAATGGCGCAATACCGACTGATCGGCGATCAGCGCGAACAGCTCCCCTGTCATGAAAGTGCGGAAGCTGACCACTTCACGCGCACTGATATGGACCCACTTGGTGTGAGTGCCGGGCAGACATATCACCCCGTCGAATTTGGGGTTGGCGGCCAGAAAACCGGCAATCTGAGTTTCTTCGCCGCGCATCACATCGGCGGGCGCTTTTTGTTTCATTCCGGGCAGGATGTAGACATCAATTCGACTGTCCTTGGTTTTGATCCTGGTGGCCGTCGTCGCGTTGGGCGGTTCACTGGGCACTGCAGTATAAGGCGCCTCTGCCCAGCCCTGTTTCGCCCCGGCCATACCGCAGATGAAAACCGGGACAGTACGCCCATTTGGCAGATGTTCAGCGATCAGCTTCATCAATTCTGGCTCAAATTGATCCGGCGTCAGGCTGCCCATACCGCAGTCTGCGCTGATCCGGTGTAGGACATCGCCTGTATCCGCCATCAGCCAGATCCGCAGGTTTGATGTGCCCCAGTCTGCTGCGATCCAAGTCAGTTGTTCAGTTGTCTGTATCATTATCCAGTTACCACTACGCCACCATCGACGACCATTGTTTGTCCGGTCATCATCTTGCTGGTCTGTGAAGCCATAAACAACACGGCGTCAACAATATCCTGTGGTTCTAGATGGTCCTTCAGGCACTGGCGGTCCAGATGTGCGGCTAATGCATCGGGGTCAGCCCAGAGGTCCAATTGTTTTTGGGTTAGCACCCAGCCCGGGGCCAAGGCGTTCACGCGGATGTGGTCAGGACCAAACTCGCGTGCCAGTGCCCGTGACAGGCCATTGATGCCGGCGTTGGCGGTGACATAGGCAGGATACCCTGCATTTCCCATCATATAGCTGATCGATGAGAAATTGATAATCGACCCGCCGCCCAGTTGTTTCATGCCTTCCGCGACGGCCTGACAGGCGAAGAAATAGGCCTTTAGGTTGATCTCCTGCGACCAGTCCCAGAATTCTTCGGTCACTTCGGCGGTTTGATGGCGCTGGTCATTGGCGGCGTTGTTCACCAGAACCTTGATGGGGCCATGGGCCTCGGCGCTTTGACTGATAGCGGCCTGTAACGCGGGAATGTTGGTGATGTCACATTGAATGAACAAGGGCCGCGCACCGGTTGCCTGTTCCATCTGATCTACGAAATCACTGGCATCCGATCGCCCGACAAAGGCAACCTTGGCACCCTGTCGCAAGAATCCTTCGGTCAGGGCCGCGCCGATGCCGGACCCACCACCGGTGATGAAAACTGAGGCCTCGTTAAGGTCGTGAAATGTAGCTGAGGATTGCATTAGTGGCTCTCTCTCGTGACGAGGCGGGTATCTTTGCCCACCAGAAAATCCAAATCAGCGCCTTTGTCGGCCTGTAAAACGTGGTCGACGTACATCTTGGCATACCCACGAGTGTAATGGGGTTCATCCGGTTGCCAACTGGCGCGCCGGGCGTCCATTTCGGTATCTGATATCAGCAGCTCTAATGCGCCAGTGCTAGTTGAGACGCGAATGCGGTCGCCGGTTTTGACCAGTGCCAGCGGACCGCCGGCTTGTGCCTCGGGGCTGACGTGCAAAATGACTGTGCCAAAGGCTGTACCTGACATCCGTGCATCCGAGATGCGGATCATATCCTTGATACCCTGGGTGATCAGCCTGCGCGGGATAGGCATATTGCCGACCTCCGGCATTCCCGGATAGCCTTTGGGACCGCAGCCTTTGAGCACCAGAATGCTGTCTGCCGTCACTGGAAGATCGTCGCGGTCGATATTGGCTTTCATGTCTTCGATGCTATCGAACACATAGGCTTCACCTTCGTGTTCCAGCAGGTGATCCGAAGCCGCCGAAGGTTTGATGATCGCCCCACGCGGTGCCAGATTTCCACGAAGCACCCGCAGACCTGCAGCGGGTTTGACCGGGCTGTCGAAACTTTGGATCACATCGTCATTGTAGCATTCAGCCCCATCGGCATAGGCATGAATATCACCGCCCAGAACGGTTTTTGTGCTGCGCAGATGCCCATGTTTGGCAAGCTTGCTCAGCACTACAGGCATCCCGCCCGCATAACAGAAATCTTCCATCAGATATTTTCCCGATGGCATGCAGTTGACCAACAACGGGATTTCGCTGCCCAGCTCAAAATCGTCCAGCGCAAGGTCAACGCCAACGCGACCAGCCATAGCCAGCAAGTGAACCACCGCATTTGTGGACCCACCAACCGCTGCATTGGCCAGAATGGCATTCTCAAAGGCTTCGCGCGTCATGATATCCGAAGGCTTGATGTCTTCATCCACCATTTCCACAATGCGCTTTCCGGTCAGATGGGCCAGCGCCATGCGGCGAGAATCTACTGCAGGCAGGGCGGCATTGGTGGGCAGGGACATGCCCATTGCCTCGACGACTGAGGCCATGGTGGAGGCCGTGCCCATTGTCATGCAAACGCCTTTGGAGCGGCTCATACCGCTTTCAGCGTTCATGAAGTCCTGAAGGGTCATTTCCCCTGCGCGCACAGCCTCGGAGAATTTCCAGACATCTGTGCCAGAACCGATATCCTTACCTTTCCATTTGCCATTCAGCATCGGCCCTGAGCTGACAACAATAGTGGGCAGGTCGACTGAAGCGGCACCCATCAGCTGACCTGGTGTGGTTTTGTCGCACCCCCCCAGTAACACAACACCATCAATCCCATAGGCGCGGATCGACTCTTCGACATCCATGGCCAAAAGGTTGCGAAACAGCATCGCGGTGGGTTTCATCTGGGTTTCACCCAGCGACATCACCGGGAACTCGACAGGAAACCCGCCGGCCTCCCAAACGCCGCGTTTGACGCCCTCAGCCAGATCGCGCAGGCCAGAATTGCAAGGAGTGAGCTCAGACCAGGTGTTGCAGATGCCGATAACCGGTCGACCATCAAATGCGTGATCTGGAAAACCCTGGTTCTTCATCCAGCTGCGGTGAATAAATCCGTCCTTGTCATGTTTGCCATACCATGCGCTGCTGCGCCTTTTCTTGATCATATCCGTCTTCCTTCGATCACCCATATGCGGTCTGGGAATGACCAGGGCAGGGTGAGCCCGTGTTGCATCAGGTATTGGCCGTCTAGGGTCAGCGGACCCTCTTTCAGCGGAGTTGATCCACGTGACAGGTGATGGATCTCGTCGCGGTTTATGAGATCGATTTCATAACTGGCATATGGTTGTAAACCGGTCAGACGTAATGGGCGTGGCAGGATCTGGGTGCCGGTGGCGGCCTTGCCCGCAAAAACCACAAACTGGCTGCCATCCTGTGCCATCTGTTGCTCAGCAATGACACTGGGGTCTGCACTGTCTAATCGCAAAATGTCCGCACCCATCCGCCAATCCCTATTGGATTTCCACCATTTGGCCACGCGACGCAGAACATCTGCCTCTTCCTCACTCAGCTCACGCGGATCCATTTCGAACCCTATGTGCCGCTGCGCTGCCACCCAAGCTCGAAAGTGAATGTTATGTGTCCGGCCAGAGGTGTGGCATTGGCGCGGTCCCACATGGCTGCCGGTGATCGCAGCGGGGAGCAACAGCGCAGAGTCGTGCTGAATACGTAGTCGCTCCAGCGCATCGTTGCTGTCTGACAGCCAGACACGCTGGGTCAGACCAAGAATGCCTGCATCAATCCGTCCGCCCCCCGACGCGCAGCTTTCAATTTCGACTAATGGAAAGGCGGTGCGGAGATCCAAAAGCAATTCATACACGCCCTCTGTCTGCGCGGAATCAGCGATGGGCAACAGCCGGTTATGATCCCATTTGATGTAGTCAATGTTGTTGGACGACAAGATTCCGGACATTTTGCGGTACAAATGATCGCGGACATCCGGGGTCGAAAGATCCAGCACGCGCTGCTGACGCCCTTCGATCTGGTTGGACGGCCCAAGGATCCAATTCGGGTGAGCCCGCGCCAGATCGCTGTCCAAGTTGACCATTTCCGGCTCAAACCAGATGCCAAATGTCATGCCCAGCTTTTGAACATGTTGGATTAACGGCGTCAGCCCATCTGGCCATTTGCGCGGATCTATATCCCAATCGCCTAGCGATGAGGTGTCATCGTCGCGACGGCCAAACCAGCCGTCGTCTAGCACAAACCGCTCGGCACCGAGTTCGGCGGCTTGGGTGGCAATATCAGTCAGGATGTCCGGGTCGTGATTGAAATAGACCGCTTCCCAGCAGTTGTAATGCACCGGGCGCGGGCGGACAGTGTTAGGCCAGGTTACGACGTGATCGCGTAACAGGCGCTGAAAGGCCACTCCGCATCCGTTGAGGCCCGTTTCAGAGACACTCAGATAAAGCGGCGCGGTTATGAACTTGGTTCCTATGCGTTGGGTCCCCGTTGCGTGACCCCATTGGATTTGTCGGCGTCCATCTGGCAGTTCTTCGGCGGACATGACATGGCCACCAGACCAGCCATAGTGCATAGCAAACACGGTGCCGCTTGTGTTGGTTGCCCCAGTTTCAGGGAAATAGGCCAGCGGTGGATGTTCGTGCCCGGACCTGCCCGTGCGTGATTCACGCATATGGACACCGGCGCGCCAAGGCGTGTTTTGCAGTTGAAACTCACCTATCCATCGCCCTGCAAAATCGATGATTTCCTGAGCCATCTGCGGGCCGGGAACCACAGGTGCGGACAGGTGATGCAAGGTGATTTCATCGTTAGAGACCAGCGTTGTCATAGCAGCCAGCGTGTCGCCAACGGGCTCAAAATCAAAGAACAGGGTCAGTCCCAGTGCATCATCATGGCAAGTAAAGCACTGACCGTCAGTTGCGGTTAGTCTGAACTGTGGATGCAGAGGTTTGCCGTTTCGGTAAGTGACCAATCCAGGCTGCCCTTGAAAGCCATCGGCGGCTTGCGGACACAGGGTCAATGTCGGCAGGCTGTCGATCATGCCGCCAGTGACATCGCGGATCTCAGCACTGGCAATTGCGTTCAGATCCGCTGCGGCTGGCAGAGCAGGGCCCCAGTAGACCGCGCCGGGAAGCCCACCGTTCGAGGATAAAACCAAAGTTTGCCCCGGCGCATCGATCCGCCAGACTTGTGTTTCTTTGCTCACTTCACCGCTCCCAGTGTCAAACCAGCGATGAAGTGGCGCTGCATCAAGAAGAACATCGCCACGGGAGGGAGGGCAGCCACGATCGAGCCCGCGCTCATCAGATGATAGGCTGCGCGATATTGCGCGTTGAAAGATGTAATGCCTGCGGTCACAGGTTGGCTTTCAATGCCTTGGGTCAGCACCACGGCCCAGAAATAATCGTTCCAGATAAAGGTGAAGATCAACACAGACAGCGCGGCAATCGCGGGCTTCATCAGCGGCAGCACAACGTACCAGAAAATCCGCCATTCCGCGACACCCTCGACCCGCGCTGCTTCGATTAACTCATAGGGAAGCGCCCGGATGAAGTTGCGCATAAACAGAGTACAGAACCCGGTTTGAAACGCTATATGGAACAGCACAAGGCCGGTCTTGGTATTATACAAGCCTAAATCCAATGTCAGATCGCGGACTGGAACCATCAAGATCTGGAACGGGACAAAGTTGCCAGCGATGAACATGAAGAACAGGATCAGGTTGCCGCGGAATTTGTAAATTCCAAGGGCAAAGCCGGTCATGCAAGACAGCGCAACAGCGCCAATGACGGTTGGGACTGTGATCAGGATCGAGTTCATCAAATAGCGTGGCATATCCGAGGCGAAAAACACCTTGCCGTAGTTGTTGAAGCCTTCGAATGAACTCGGCATTCCCCAATAATTTCCCGATGTGAAATCGGTGTCTGGTTTGACAGAAAAAATGGCAACGGCAATCAACGGCAGCAGCCACAGGGTCAATGCAACGGGCAACAGCGACTGATAGGTCATCTGCCAGCTGCGGGAGGATTTTTCGATAGGTCTGGGAAACATCAGCGTGCCCCTTTTTCGTCTTGGTACATCGACCACAGGAAGTAGGCGATAAAGGCCAACATGATGACAAACAGTACAACGGCGATTGCTGCGCCATATCCCATGCGGAATCCGTATTCGCTCAGTGCTTTTTCAAACATGTAGAAGGACAATACGCGGGTAGATCCAAATGGGCCGCCGTATGTCATGATCGATATCAGATCAAACGAGCGCAACGCTCCGATGATAGTGACCACAAAGGCAATGAACGTCGCGGGGCGCAGTTGCGGGATGATTATATGCCATAACATCCGCCACCCCTTGGCTCCATCCAATCGCGCGGCCTCAATTTGCTCGGGATCAACTGCGTTCAAACCTGTCAGGTAGAGGATCATGCAATAAGCTGTCTGTGGCCAAAGACCTGCAAGAATAATACCATATGTGGCCAGGTTTGGGTCACCCAGAACGTTTAGGGGCTCCAGTCCAAATTGTTCCAAAATTGTATTGAGCAGGCCAAAAGTTGGATCGTAGAACCATGTGAACACCAGCCCAACAACAACCTGACTAATCACAAAAGGGAAAAAGAACAAAGACTTGTACATGCGAATACCGGTTACTGTTTGGTTCAGAAACAGCGCAATGAACAGTCCCGCCGGTATCGCCAACAGGTATAGGATCAGCCATTTGAAGTTGTTCCATAGCGAAACTTCGAACGCCCGGTCAGTTAGCAATTTCTTGTAGTTTTTCAGTCCGACATATTCAGCTTCGCCCAGCCCGTCCCATTTGTAAAAAGACAGGTTGAAACTCTGGATGACTGGGAAAATCACGTAAAACAGGAAAAACAGAATGCCAGGGGTAAGAAACAGAAGTGGCGTGATGACCTGTCGGTTACGTGCCATAAACCCAGGGCGGAACGTCTTAGCCCGGGCCGAGGCTTGAGGAGCATTACTCATCTGATCAGTATCCTGCGCAGTCGCTATTGCAGCGAAATAAAGGGGCAGGGCGAGTAAACCGCCCTGCCGGGTTTTAATCGTTTAGTAGACGTCCTGACGCACCGACTCGAGGCGCTCCAAGATTTCGTTCAGATTATCCGGGATAACCATAAACTCCTGGAACCCTTCCATGGCAACGGCTGCCATTTCGGCTGGGTAATCCCGGTCAAAGAACTGGGCTACACCGCCGGGGCTGTTTGATGACAACATGTCAAAGCCCTGTTCGAGGAACTTGTCAGCATCAACCGAAGACTGTGCGTTTACAGGCAGCTGACCAAGAGCCCCGCCCGAGTTGATCTTGGTTTGAACACTTGCGGACGCAACAAAGCGCAAGAACTCACGCGCGGCTTCTTTGTTTTCAGCTTTGGCCGGGATGTGGAACGTATCGGTTGGCGCGTCTTCGGCCATTTCAACGTCCGGGTTGATTTCAACAAACTGGTAGAAATCAAGTTTGCTATCATCCAGGCCTGCTTCACGCAGGGGCGAAACGGCAAAGTTGCCCATCAGATACGCAGTGGCTTCACCGTTGACCATAAAGGGCAGGGCTTCTTGCCAGCTGTAGGTCTGGTGGTTGGCAACAAAACCATTCATGTCGATCAGCTGACGCCAGTTGGCAAATGTCTGACGGACACGGTCGTCAGTCCACTCGACCTCACCCCGTGCCAGCTGCATGTGGAAATCAAACCCATTGGTGCGCATGTTCAGGTAGTCAAACCAGCCACCTGCAGTCCACAGGAATTTGGACCCGATAGTGTAACAAGCGCGGCCCGAGTCGACGATCTTTTGACAGTTGGCCAGTTCCTCGTCCCAGTTGGATGGTTCTGACAGACCCAGCTCAGCAAAGATGTCTTTGCGGTAGTAAACGCCCCACTGGTAATAGGTATAGGGCACGCCCCATTGCTTGCCGTCGATGGTCATCGCCGATTTTGTCGATGCAAGGTTGTCAGCAATTGCGGGTTCTTCCCACAGATCGCTGACATCTTCGAACAGACCGGCAGATACATATGGACCCATACGGTTGGCGGCATACCAGTTCGCAACGTCGGGCGGGTTTGCGGACAAGAAGTTGCGGATTTGGGTTTTGTAGGCTTCGCGGTCAATGACAGTCAGTTCGACCGTCAGGTTTGGATGCAGTGCATCAAAATCCGATGCCAGGCCTTCCATGACGGCGCGCGGTGCTGGATTCGACATATCCGAAAAGATTTTCAGAGTGCCATTCAGTTCGGCCATCGCAGGTGATGCAAGGCCTGTGGTCAGGGCAAGCGCTGCCGCTGCCGTGGTGAGTTTCTTAAACATGAGTTCCTCCCTCTTGACATTCAGCTTTAGTTCCAAATAATGAAACCAAATCTCAACTATTGAAACTATGCTGGAAACAGCTTAACGATGTCAACACTCTCGACGCGGGATGCGATTGAGAAAGCCGGAGAGAACGATGACTGAACCAAACAAAACCAAGGGATCGAGTGACGGAACCGTTGGTAAAGCTTTGGAAATCCTTGATGCGGTGGCTGCAAAGAGCCGCCCTGTTCGGTTTGGTGAGCTATTGGCGGACTCTCCGCATCCCAAGGCCACTTTGTACCGATTTCTGCAAACTCTAACGAATCAAGAGATGCTGCACTACGACTCGGATCAGCAGACTTATTCGCTTGGGCTACGTTTGGTGCGCATGGCACATTCAGCCTGGAGCCAATCGTCGTTGTCTTCCGTTGCTGCCCCAATTCTGGACGAGCTGGCAGCTGCGGCCAATGAAACTATTCATCTCGCGCAAATGGAGAATGGACAGGTTCTGTTTGTTGACAAGCGGCGTGCCTCTGCCCTGTTTGAGACACTAGCCCAGACCGGACGTGTTGCACCGGCCCACAGTACCGGGGTTGGCAAAGCCATTTTGGCCTTTATGTCCCCGGAACGCTTGGAACGTGCCCTAAAGCAGCAGGCCTTTGTCAAATACACACCTAACACCCACGATAACGTCGAAAGCCTGAAGGCAGAGTTTGTCCAGATCCGTGCAGAAGGCCTAGCCTATGACCGGGAAGAGCACGAACAGGGCATCATCAGCATCGCCGCCCCTATTTTGTTGGGCAATGGCAAGGTCGTTGGGGCAGTTTCCATTGCCAGTTCGACGTCGCGCCATTCGCCTGAAAGTCTGCAAACCTTTCGCGAGATGCTGCTGGATGCAACCGCCCGCATCGGCAACGAAGCCACGCCGTGGCAGTTCCCTACATAAGTTTCAGGAGATAAACACATGACCGGCGTAAAGCTTCAGAAGGTTGTCAAAAAATACGGCGAAACCCAGGTTATCCATGGTGTTGACTTGAGCATTGATGACGGAGAGTTCTGTGTTTTTGTCGGTCCATCGGGCTGTGGCAAGTCTACCCTGTTGCGGATGATTGCGGGTCTCGAGGAAACCACGGACGGTCAAATCGAAATTGGCCATCGCGACGTTACCCATCTTGATGCATCGGACCGTGGGGTGGCAATGGTGTTCCAAACTTATGCCTTGTACCCGCATATGACGGTCGAAGAAAACATGGGGTTTGGTCTGCGGATGAATGGCCATCCCAAAGATGAGATCAAATCAAAGGTGGGTGAGGCCAGCCGCATCCTAAAGCTCGACGACTATCTAAGTCGCAAACCGAAAGCGCTGTCCGGGGGGCAGCGTCAACGTGTTGCAATTGGTCGGGCGATTGTTCGTGGCCCCGAGGTGTTCTTGTTCGATGAACCTCTGTCCAACCTGGACGCTGAGTTGCGCGTTGATATGCGGGTTGAGATCGCCCGTTTGCACAACAAAATTGGCGCCACGATGATCTACGTAACACATGATCAGGTCGAGGCGATGACCCTGGCCGACAAGATCGTGGTCCTACGCGCCGGCCGCATTGAACAGGTTGGGAAACCGATGGATCTGTACCGCGACCCGGATAACAAATTTGTTGCTGGATTTATCGGTTCACCGAGTATGAATTTTATCGAGGGTGTTGTTGAGGGTGGCGCTGTCCGTGTTCCGGCTTTGGGCAACCGGATTGTCAAAACCACCGTCAATTTACCCGGAGAAGGACACCCGGTGTCTGTCGGAGTCCGCCCGCAACATCTTTCTATCACCGAAGGTCAGTCTGATATCAAACTGGATATTCGCGAGCATTTAGGCGGTATTTCATATGACTATCTTGTGCTGGGTGATGGCTCCAAACTGATTGTTGAAACCCGTGACGACCGTGAAATTCCAGAAGGCAGCACCCTTCTTGTTGGTTTTGAGGAAACGGATGCATTGTTCTTTGATGGTGTAAGCGAAAATAGGTTGAGATAAACCAAGTTCACCAAACGCAGTGGTCGGTCAGTAGATGGCTATGGTCTTTGTTTGAACGGGTTTTACCTGCGTCTCAGGGTTGCGTCCTTACTCTCGGCCAATTTTGTGGGACCAACGAATGACCGCAAATACATCAACCTCGTTTCCGCAATCCGCTGCACTTTCTAGAACTTCAACTTGCTTAAATTGTCCAAACTAAACCTGAGTAACGCAGCGGGCCTGAATATTGTGTTGGTGTCCTGATGGTTGCAGTGACACTCCGTGACTTATAGGAGAGGCAAAGGGCGCGAGTCTTGCGAGATATCAGGAGTAGGCTACAGATGAGCAATGCGGCGGATCGGATCTGTGTGATTGGCCTGGGCTATGTCGGGTTACCGCTGGCTGTTGAATTCGGCAAGCACCGCGAGGTGGTGGGATTTGATATTAACCAAGATCGCATCGACCAGCTTCGCCAGGGGCAGGATCTGACCCGTGAGATTGAACCGGGTGAAATGGCTTTGGCCCAGCACCTGAGCTTTACTAGCGATACCGCTGAAATCGCAGCTTGCTCCATCTACATTGTCACTGTGCCAACCCCTATTGATGCCAGTCGCCGCCCTGACTTGGGACCGTTGGAGCGCGCATCGCAGCTGGTGGGTCGGGTGCTGGCGCCGGGTGACATCGTTATCTACGAATCCACCGTTTACCCCGGCGCCACCGAAGAGGATTGCGTACCGATTCTTGAAGCTCAATCCGGGTTGACCTTTAACCGGGATTTTTATGTGGGCTATAGCCCTGAGCGGATCAACCCAGGTGACAAAACACATCGTTTAACCACTATTGTTAAAGTGACGTCAGGCTCGACTCAGGAAACAGCCGACCGGGTGGACGCACTATACCGTGAGATTATCACTGCAGGCACCTACCGTGCCGAGAGCATCCAGATCGCCGAGGCGGCCAAGGTGATCGAGAACAGCCAACGAGACATAAACATTGCGTTGATCAACGAACTTGCGAAGATTTTTAATCGGCTGAATATCGATACAGAGGCGGTCTTGCGGGCGGCAGGAAGTAAGTGGAATTTCTTGCCGTTTCGTCCCGGGTTGGTCGGTGGTCACTGTATTGGTGTTGATCCCTATTACCTAACGCACAAGGCGGAGCAGGTTGGATACCATCCTGAAATTCTGTTGGCAGGACGACGCCTAAACGATGGTATGGGGGCCTACGTCGCCCAGCAGATGATCAAAGCCATGCTAAAACGCCGCATTCAGGTGGTGGATGCACGAGTTTTGGTGATGGGACTGACTTTCAAAGAGAACTGCCCTGATTTGCGCAATACACGCGTGATCGACGTGGTGCGTGGGTTAGAGGACTTTGGTGTTGAGGTTGATGTGTCAGACCCTAATGTCGCTCCAGCGGATGCCCGCACTGAATTTAATCTCGATCTGGTTGAGGCGCCGAAGCAAGGGGTCTATGATGGGATTGTTCTGGCAGTTGCGCATGATGAATTTCACGCAATGGGTGAGGCTCAAATCCGAGCTTTGGGCAAACCGGGGGCCGTGGTCTATGATTTGAAGTATGTTCTTCCTGCTGGTCAAAGTGATTTACGGCTTTGATCCGCAAGAGCTTGGTAACCTTCTATTGTTCAACACACGAGTAACTGGCATGACTGCGATAAGTAAACATGGCGGAATAGCCGCAAAAAATATGATTGGCACGTGAATGACCAAGACAGCACTTATCACCGGCGTGACCGGTCAGGACGGTTCATATCTGGCAGAATTTTTGTTGGAAAAAGGCTATGAGGTTCACGGCATCAAGCGGCGAGCCTCTTCATTTAACACCCAACGAGTGGACCATATTTTTGAGGACCCACATACGGACAGTGCTCGGTTCAAGCTGCATTACGGTGATCTGAGTGACAGTTCAAATCTGACCCGGATTCTAAAAGAAGTGCAACCGGACGAAGTCTATAATCTTGGTGCGCAAAGCCATGTTGCGGTAAGTTTCGATTCACCAGAATACACTGCGGATGTGGATGCCATGGGCACGCTGCGGCTGCTCGAGGCTATTCGTTTTCTGGGACTGGAGAAGAAAAGCCGTTTCTACCAGGCTTCAACTTCGGAACTTTATGGGTTGGTACAGGAAACGCCGCAAACCGAGACCACGCCGTTCCACCCGCGCAGTCCCTATGCCGTAGCCAAAATGTACGCCTATTGGATCACAGTGAACTACCGCGAAGCTTATGGGATGTATGCCTGCAACGGAATCTTGTTCAATCACGAGAGCCCGAGACGTGGTGAAACCTTTGTGACTCGCAAAATCACCCGTGGACTGGCCAATATAGCGCAGGGATTGGAACCCTGTCTGTATATGGGCAATATCGACGCGCTTCGTGACTGGGGCCATGCCAAAGATTATGTGCGCATGCAGTGGATGATGCTGCAACAAGATGAGCCTGAAGATTTTGTTATTGCCACTGGTGTGCAGTATTCGGTGCGCCAGTTTGTCGAATGGTCTGCCGCAGAGTTGGGGATCAAAATCCGTTTCGAAGGCTCTGGCCTGGATGAGGTTGCTGTTGTCGACAGCATTAGCGGTGATGAGGCACCAGCCCTGAAAGAGGGTGACGTGATTTTGCGCATTGATCCCCGGTATTTCCGCCCTGCTGAGGTGGAAACCCTGTTGGGCGATCCGGCCAAAGCCAAAGCTAAACTAGGCTGGACGCCAGAGATTACAGTGCAGGAAATGTGTGCAGAGATGGTCCGTACGGATTTGAAATCTGCACAACGCGCCCGTGTTTTGAAAGATCACGGGTATGACGAACCCGTCGCGCGCGAGGACTAATGCATGGGCACGAAGGGCACTTTGCTCCTGACCGGCGGCGGTGGTTTGGTTGGACAGAATATTCAGGAACATGCTTTGGCTGCAGATTGGTCGATCTTAGCGCCACGCAGCGGTGAACTTGACCTGACCGATGCGGGTGCGGTTGATGCCTATTTGAGACAACACAAGCCGGATCTGGTGGTTCATGCCGCTGGCCGGGTTGGGGGTATTCAGGCCAATATGGCAAATCCAGTGGCGTTTCTGGATGAAAACACTGCAATGGGTCGTAACATTATCATGGGCGCGCATCGAAATGGTGTGCGTAAGTTTCTGAACTTGGCCTCGACCTGTATGTACCCCCGTGCAGCAGAAAACCCACTGCGCGAAGATATGGTGCTGACCGGAGAGCTGGAGCCTACCAACGAAGGTTATGCCATTGCTAAAATTCTGGCGATGCGCCTGTGTGACTACATTCGTCGTGAAGATGCTGGTGCTCAATACAAGACATTGATCCCATGCAACCTGTATGGGCGGCATGACAAGTTTGACCCCAAACATTCGCATCTGGTACCTGCCATTATTCACAAGGTGCACGAGGCCCAGGAAAACGGTGAAACCACTGTTGAAATCTGGGGGGATGGTACTGCACGGCGTGAATTTATGTATGCCGGCGATCTGGCCGATGCGGTCTTGCGGGCGGCTGATGACATCGAGAACTTGCCTGACAACATGAACACTGGCTTGGGCCACGATCATTCTATCAACGACTATTATGCTGTTGTGGCAGACGTTATCGGTTGGGATGGTGAGTTTACCCATGATCTGAGTAAGCCGGTGGGCATGAAGCAGAAGCTCTGCTCGACTGTGCGTCAGACTCAATGGGGCTGGCAGGCCCCCACCTCTTTGCGCGACGGGATCGCGCAGACTTATCGTTATTATCTGGAAAGCTTTGCGACATGAGCCCTAAGTACCCACTTGCTACTTCGTCCTGGGATCAGGCTGAATATGACGCTCTGCAACGGGTGATCGACAGTGATATGTTTTCTATGGGCCCGGAAGTGCGGGCCTTTGAGGAGCAGTTCGCCAAACAATTTGGTAGCAAATTTGCTGTGATGGTGAATTCGGGCTCCTCTGCCAACTTGCTGATGACGGCGGCGCTGTGCTTTACCAAGAACCCGGATCTGAAGCTGGAACGCGGCGACGAAATCATCGTGCCTGCAGTCAGCTGGTCGACCACCTATTACCCCTTGGGCCAATATGGCCTGAAGATGAAGTTTGTGGATATCGACCTGGCAACTCTGAACTACGATCTGGAAGCACTTGCCGAAGCAGTGACCGACAAGACACGGGCGATCATGGTCGTGAACCTGCTGGGCAACCCAAATGACTTTGATGCAATTGAACGCATCATTGCCGGCCGCGAAATTGTCGTGATGGAAGACAATTGCGAATCCATGGGCGCTACATTCAACGACAAAGAATGCGGTACCTTTGGCGCAGTCGGCAGTTACTCGGCGTTTTTCTCGCACCATATTTCGACTATGGAAGGTGGAATTGTGGTGACTGATGACGAAGAGCTGTACCATGTGATGTTGAGCCTGCGCGCCCATGGTTGGACCCGTAACCTGCCCAAATTTAATCACGTTACAGGTGAAAAGTCGGATGACCCGTTTGAAGAAAGCTTCCGCTTTGTGCTACCTGGTTACAACCTACGGCCACTGGAGATGTCAGGCGCCTTGGGTATTGAACAGCTGAAGAAGCTTCCGGATCTGGTCAAAGGTCGTCGCGCCAATGGAGCAATGCTGCAGGCCAAGTTAGGCAACCACCCAAAATTCATCATCCAGCGCGAAATAGGCAACAGCAGTTGGTTTGGGTTCTCGTTGGTGTTGCGCCCTGATCTGGGGTTAGAGCGAGCCGAATTTGTCAAAAAACTAACAGAAGCCGGCTTTGAATGTCGCCCGATTGTGGCCGGAAACTTTGCTAAAAACGAAGTGATGAAATACTTTGATTACGACATCCATGGCGAGCTGAAAAACGCTGACTATATAGATGAATTCGGATTGTTTGTTGGCAATCATCATTATGCTACCCCCGAGGCAATTGATGCGTTGGCAGCTCTGTAACGAGGTATAACAACGTGGCAACATCAACCATCACCCCTGTTCTCCTTTGCGGCGGTTCCGGGACCCGGCTTTGGCCCCTGTCTCGCAAAAGCTATCCCAAGCAGTTTTCACCATTGCTTGGCGATACCACGCTTTTTCAAGCATCTGCGCAGCGGCTGTCAGGTGCAGATTATGCAGCGCCTTTGGTACTGACCAATTCTGACTTTCGCTTTATCGTCACCGAACAGCTGGCTGAGGTGGGCATTGATCCCGGCGCCATTTTGATCGAACCCGAAGGTCGCAACACAGCACCTGCGGTGCTGGCCGCGGCGTTACATTTGCAAAAGTCCGATCCAGATGGGCTGATGTTGGTGGCCCCGTCGGATCATGTGGTGCCTGATGCTTCCGCTTTCCGTGCGGCAGTTGAGGCCGGTGTGACAGCGGCACAAGACGGGCAACTGGTCACCTTTGGCATTAAGCCCACCCATGCGGAAACGGGCTATGGTTATCTGGAACTGGATGGGGATGCAGGCGATTTTTCTCCACGCCCAATTGGGTTAAAGCAGTTTGTCGAAAAGCCAGATGCCAAAACCGCCGAGGAGATGCTGGCTGCGGGTAACTACTTGTGGAACGCCGGGATTTTCCTGTTTTCGGTCAAAAGTATTATCACGGCTTTTCAGGCCCATGCGCCTGATCTGATGCCCCCTGTGCAGGCGGCGGTGGAACATGGCTTACCTGATTTGGGGTTCTTGCGTCTTGATCCTCAGACTTGGAGCGGAGCCGATGATATTTCGATCGACTATGCAGTGATGGAGCAGGCTGAGAACTTAACAGTGGTTCCCTTTGCGGCTGGCTGGTCCGATCTGGGCGGCTGGGATGCCGTTTGGCGCGAGGCAGGCCCGGACGTGAACGGTGTGGTGGCGCAAGGGTCGGCAACAGCGATTGATTGTGAAGGCAGCCTGTTGCGGTCCGAGGATGCAGGGCTGGAAGTGGTCGGCATCGGCTTGAAAAATATCATTGCAGTTGCGATGCCGGATGCTGTTCTGGTGGCAGATGCCGGCCGGGCACAGGACGTGAAACTGGCGGTTGCTGCACTGAAGGCTAAACAAGCCAACCAGGCCACGGCCTTCCCAAAAGACCACAGACCTTGGGGGTGGTTCGAAAGTTTGGTGGTGGGAGACCGGTTTCAGGTCAAGCGCATCGTGGTCCACCCCGGCGCAGCGCTAAGTCTGCAAAGCCACCACCATCGCTCAGAGCACTGGATTGTGGTCGAAGGGACGGCAAAGGTTACGGTGGACAACGATGTAAAACTGGTGACTGAAAACCAGTCAGTTTACATTCCACTGGGTGCGGTACACCGAATGGAAAACCCGGGCAAAGTGCCAATGGTGCTGATCGAAGTTCAGACTGGCAGTTATCTGGGTGAGGATGACATCATCCGATATGAAGATGTCTACGCCCGCAGCTGATACAGAGTTGCACTAACCCGCTTATATTTATGCCACGCAGCAGGGAAACACCTGTTGCGTGGCATTTTTGTTTGGTTCAGGCCGAGACAACCTTGAGTTCGGTTGGCGGGGTCCGCTCAATGGTACCATCGTCAGAAACGGTGATCCGAGTACCACTGTCAAGTTGTTCCAGCGCCTTGCAGCCCACCAACATCAGGATGTCTTTTTCACGAGCGACGATTGCCATGTGGCTAAGCCAACCGCCGACCTCGGACAACACTGCGCCTGATCTTTGTACCCATGGCAACCAGGCGGGATTGATCATCCGGCAAACCAAAATGTCACCGTCGCGGAAACCATCAAAAAGAGCAGGATTAGCGGAACTATCATCTTCGATCCAGAATACCCGGCCAGTGGAGGCACCACTGCCAGCTACACAAGTCCCGCCAAGTGTACCATCGCTGCTCTGAGCCAGTTTTCCGAGTGACAACATTTCGCAGTCACGCAGACTCAGGGTAACTGCGGTCGGAGCTGATTTTTTTCTCAAAGCAGCCTGATCTTTACGTGTCGTTGCCATTTGGCGGAGCTGTGCGGGTTGGCTCCAGTCGCCCATAAGCAACTCATCAAAGCTCAGGTAGAAAACAAGATCCTCCAGTCTACTGACCCGGCCCAGTGCCAAGGCCGCGCGACGAATTTCAGCGACAACTCGCAGGGCTTCGTGTTTCGCCTGTTCCTTGAGATCCTGAAAAGCCAAAGCCCGTTCCAACACCGTGCTGAGCTCACCGGGCAAGTTGGCTGGCAATTGAGACGCGCGTGGTTTTGCGATTTCAGTGTCAGCCTCCGAATTGTCCAGCAATGACCACAGCAAACTCGGCGCTTCGATATAGCGCGGTGTACTGAGTTCGTAGTCAAAGATTGACCGGTGGCCCATCAGTTGCAGCGCCCGGGTCTGCGCCGACTTACCTTTGCAGCTTGCAATCAGGCTGGTTGGAGCATTGGGCAGCTCTGCCTGCATCAAATGGGTCCGCAATGTGGGATCATCCTGTGCGGCAGCGCTGGCCTCACCCATCGTGAAACCTGCCAGAATATTGACCTTCTCGGCCTCTACATAAATGTCCTGCACTAGCATCTTCTGCAACAGATCAATGGTTTCAATCAGCTTGGGTAAGGGTAGGGCGGTATAGTCCACCGCCTGCCAAAGTGACAGTTTTTGGGTTAGGGCCGGAATGGTTTCAGCGCGGAATTGAGTGATCAGTGGGTCCGCAATTTTGCGCAGCTGTTTGGCCTTGGAAGAACTAAGGTTCAGCGTCATGCTCTGTTTCAGCGCAACATCCACATAGGTTTTTCCAAACAGGTTGACCAAGTGGCCATCCGGACCTTCGGGCAGGCCATAGGGAACACCCAATTCACGGCAGGCCAGATCAACGCTGCCACCCGGCGACCATAGACGCCCCATCAACGAAAAGGACAGAGGGGTCGCGCGGGGCAGGACTTCTGACATTTCATCCTGCTCCAGTATGATCTGGTCAGGTTCGGCACAAGCAAAGCGATCCAATACGCTCCGCCATTCGCTCAACCGGATCTGTTCCTGTTCGCTGCCTAAATTCAGTGTTGTGATGTCGCGGCTTTGCACAATTTGGAACTGTCCATTCGCATAGGCCCATTCGACATCTTGCGGGCTGCCAAAGATGTCTTCGATCTGGCGGCCCAATTCCAGCAGCGGGGCCATATCCAACGTTTGGTCCTGATCTGTGTCCGCTGCAAGGCCAGTGTAGCGGCCAAATCGCAGCGAGGTTGGGGTGACACGACCTGAAACCAAATCCTCGCCACAACCTTCGACCCACTCAATCATGACCATGCCTGGTGCGGTGGGATCTTGGGTGAACATCACACCTGCATACTCGGCCTCCACCATTTCCTGCACCAGAATATTTCCCGCGTTTTCATCCGTTGCCTCAGAATCATAGCTGGCGGCGCGTTCAGAGGTAAAGCTGTCCACCACGGTCTGTAGCGCGCTTTGCATAGTAAGAGCACTAACATCCAAAACGGATTCAAAGACCCCGGCAAAGCTTTGGTCTGCACCATCTTCGTTGCTGGCCGAACTGCGAACGGCGCATGGTTTTTGCCCCGCCAGTTGCCAAATCTCCGCCGCAAAGACCCCTTTTTGCGCAAGTGTCATTTGGCGGTAGTCCTGAATAGCGTCAGCACGGACCACCACTCCACCAGGGACCGGCAACCCTGCATTTTTGAGAAGCGACAAACGCAACGCTTTGTTTCCCGAGGTTTTCAGCTCTTCTGAATAACCCATGGGGATCACACCGTGTGGCAAACGACGCAGGGCGCGGGCATGGTAGTGTAAGGTCAGTGTGTTGCGTAGTCGGGTAAACAATCCTGTGACATAGGCTCGCTGCACAAGCAGTAAGACGAGACTGCAACAGAGATAGGCATTGGCCGCGGCGCTGAGCGAAAACACCATAGCAAACAGGGCAGGCAGTCCGAGACCCAGCCAGACCAAGGTTTGGCGCCGGGTTTTGGCTACGGCCCAGATCAAATAGATGCCGCCCAAGGCAGTAAACAGGGTGGGCATAAGAAATGTTGGATCAGCCAGGCCCAGATCAGTCACCCACAGAAAGGGGGCTTTCAGGGATGCACTGGCCTCTTGCGCGGCTGAAACACCTATCATCATCACCGGCAGGAACAGCAGCGCAGTTAAGTTGCGCAGTGGTGTGAGCCCCTTGTCAGCATAAAAGGCCTGTATCGCGCGTCCTTTGCGCACTGGATCATCGGCTAACTTTGCTTTGATGGCCGATAGTTCATCAGCAGTTTGACTGGTGGTGATCTGATCGCGTTCGGATTTCAACGCTACTGGCAGAACCAATAGGCGAGTCGCCAACGACAGTGCGAACAGACCTAATAGAATATGGCTTTGACTGTGAACCCATAGCAAACCTGCAGCGACTGCGGAAATCATCTTGGCCCACAGTCCTGTCTGTTGCTCACCTAGCCAATCCTGGATATGCGGCTTGGGCTCGGGCGGAATAAAAAATTCCCACGGGAGGGTATAGCGGCCGCGAAAATCCACTCCCTTTTGGGCGAGTTCCAAGCCCAAAACCTGGCTCATGAAGCAACTGCGACGGTCATAACAAGCTGCTATGGTTGGCTTACTACTGTCCAAAGCACTTATGCGCTGCATCAGGTCATCGGTGGTCAATTTTCGGATTGGTATGTTAATTGCGCCGGGCAAGTGACCACTGGCAAAATCGCCCGGATAACGTGTGTCAACGATTTGTAGATCTTCGGTATCCAGCAGCGATTTGAAATCATCTGTATTCAGTAAAGTATCCTTATTGGGGTATTCTGGAATGGCGCGCAAATCGGATAGGGTCTTTACCTCTGCATCACTAAAGTCGCGACCCTCAACGATCCACTTTTCAATGCCGCCAGCAATGAAAGAACAGTTAATTCCGTGTGCAGCCAGCTTCTCGCAGGTTTCCGAGCTGCGATTACCGTTATGACAGAACAGGACTACGGATTGGTCGCTGATGGGGCGTGACTCTAGAAAATCTGGGAAACGAATGTGAGTGGCGCCGGGCAGCGTGCCCATCGCATTCTCACCTGTTTCACGGATGTCATAAAATAGTGTGTCGCCATCGTTCAACAATTCAGCAGCATGTGTGGTTGAGATGGCCAGCGGGTGATTGCCTTGCCGGGAAAAGCTCGTTTCTTTGAGGGTCGCATCTTGGATTGTTGTGCCATCGAATTGCGCAGGACGCACCAGTGTGGCCTGCAGCCGGTTCAGCTCATCAGTTTTATTATTGTTATATTGCAAATAATTAACATAGATAAGCGTAAGAACCATGAAACCCAGCGCCGCAATCAACCGCACTGGATAGCGTGCTGCTACTGCCCCATTCTTTGACGCAAATCCTAGTTTTCGGGCGACTAAGGCCCCCGCTCCGGAAACCATCGCGATGCCAACTGCAAAAATTTGACCCAGCGAGGAAACCGAGCCAATCACCAGTTCGGGCGATGGGATGGCATTGGCAGGCGCAGGCAACAATACAACGGCTGTTACCAAGGCCAGCAAAGGTCGTGTTACATTGGTGATCCTGTTCTGGATCTGAGCGCAAATTTGATTTTTCACGTGTCTGTCTGTTGGGCGGATTCGCGCCAACCCCTAAAATTTTTATTAAGATGTCATGAAAGCGTCACAAATCTTACCGTTTGGTTAACCGTTCGGTAAAAAGCCCGCTGTACCGTGAAAAAGAACGATCAGACTGGTGACTGGTTAACCTTATCTTTTGACCGATGTGACCAATATATGCGTGGGAACGAGCCTGTAGGAGTACAGGAATTAAAACCTGAGGTGGTTTAGAATGAATTGTGCAATGTTGTGTTTACGAGTGATCGACGGCTACATACCCAAACCGCAAATCGCGGCTAAAATCGGGGCCATGACTTTGGCTGCTTGCCTGTGGGTGCTACCAATGACGGCAAAGGCAGATGTGACGCTGACTTTTGGTACCTATGCCGCCGACAAGCCTACAGAAACCGTTCGAAAATATCGTCCATTCCTGTCCTTTCTGGCTGAACGGATGAGTGAAGAACTGGGCGAACCAGTGATCATCAAGATGAAGATCGCCAAAGAGTATGAAGCCGGTATTGAGCAGCTGGCCAACGGTGTTGTGGATTTCGCTCGATTTGGCCCCGCGTCTTACGTGCATGTTGTGAACAAAAATTCTGACGTTCAGATGGTTGCGATGGAGTCAAAAAAGGGCGGCAAGCGTTTCAAGGGCGTGATCGTTGTTCACGCAGACAGCGACATTCAGTCTTTGGAACAGCTAAGGGGACACAGTTTTGCCTTTGGCAACGAATTGTCGACCATTGGCCGCTATCTCGCACAAGCTGAATTGCTGGACGCGGGGGTTGGTAGTGGAGACCTGCAGGATTTTTCCTACTTGGGTCGCCATGACCTGGTTGGGGAAGCAGTGGGAGCAGGGCGCTTTAGCGCTGGTGCACTCAAGGAAAGCACCTACAAAAAATTGGTTGCCAAAGGGGTTCCTATTCGCGTTTTGGCGACCTTCGATAATGTAACCAAACCCTGGCTGGCCGGAGCAGACGTTCCACCCAATATTGTAGCGGCGATGCGCCGGGTGATGTTGTCATCCGAGAACGAAGACATTGTACAGCAGATTGCCAAAAATGGATTTTTGGAAGGCTCGGACTCGGATTATGACCTTGTCCGCAGTGCAATGGAGAAAAGTCAATTATTTTAATGACCTCGAAGGCCATCCCAGATGAAGCGTTCCGGTATTCTGTTCCAAATTGTTGTTTCGATGGCTCTGGCGGCGGCATTGGTCGCCTGGGTTGTTGGTGATCTTGCGCGCCGATACGAGACACAGCGACTGACGCAACAACTGTCTGAGCAGGCGGACCTTACGGTTTCTTTGCTGAGCGGCTTGATGATTGACGCCATTATCGTCGAAGACGTACCGGTGCTGGAAACCGGTCTGAATGAAGCCATTAGGCGCAAACCACAAATTCTGGGAATCCAGATCCTTGCGGAAGACCGAAGTGTCATTGCGGAGGCCAATGCTACGCAAGGCCCAGACACATGGACTTATGTGATGTATGAGCGTCCCGTCGAATGGGATGGTGTCGTGTTTGCCCATATGATTGTCAAATGGTCAATCAGCGAAGGTCAGGCCATGGTACAGGAGAAGGTAAATCAGACAATCTGGTGGACTGTCCTGACCGTCGCTGCCTTGTCATCTCTGGTATTGTACTTAACCCATTTGTTGGCGATGCGCCCTTTGCAAATGATTCACCAACGGATGTCAGATGCTATCTCTGGTCTTAAACGACCGACCCTGCATTTGCCCTGGTTTGCTTCTCGGGAATTCTGGGCGCTGAACTTTTCAGTTGGGGTGATGGAAGACACCTTTGTTGAAAGGGACGAACGAGAGTTTGCATTGGAGCAGGCACGGGAAGCCGCAGACATTGCGAACGGGGCAAAATCTGAATTCCTTGCTAACATGTCGCATGAAATCCGCACCCCGATGAATGGGGTAATTGGTATGGCGGAGTTGATCCTTGAAACTGATCTGGATGAAGACCAGACTATGTATGCCGAGACAATTGCCAAATCGGGCTCTGCCCTGCTCACCATCATCAATGATATCCTCAACTTCTCCAAGATTGAGGCGGGCAAGATGGAGCTGGATTGTGAAACATTCAATCTGCAGACAGCGATGGAGGATATCGTAACATTGCTGTCACCAACGGCGGCAGAAAAGAACGTCGAAATTACTTTGCGCTATGATCCAGATTTGCCAACAGTGTTTGAAGGAGATGTGGGGCGTATTCGTCAGGTGGTGACCAATATCGCTGGTAACGCGGTCAAGTTCACTCTGGAAGGTTATGTATTTATCGATGTCTCTGGAAGCTCTGACGCTGATCTTTGTGATCTTAGAATTTCGGTGACCGACACTGGTATTGGTATTCCAAGCGATAAGATTGATCATATTTTTAACGCCTTTGAACAGGTGGATGGCGCGGCAACACGGAATTTTGAGGGCTCAGGACTTGGGTTGGCGATCTCTACTCGTCTCCTTCGGTTGATGGGCGGTGACATTTCGGCGCGTTCAGATCCTGGGGTGGGGTCCGTTTTCTCGATGGATCTACCGTTGCAGGTCAGCGCGGGTAGATGTGAACCTGTGTTGCATAATCAGGTTAACTTGAATGGTCTAAGGGTTCTGGTTGTAGATGACCTGGAACTGAACCGAACAATCCTGTTTGAGCGGCTGTCGACCTGGGGTATGCACTGTACGCTGGCTGGTTCAGGGGCCGAGGCTTTGGCGGCTCTAACCGCGGCAAGATTGCGTGGCGAGACTTTCGATCTTGTTGTGCAGGATTACCAGATGCCAGGTATGGATGGCCTTGAGCTTGCAGAGCGGATCCGCGCAATCCCCGAGCATGTTGAACTGCCTTTGGTCATCTTGTCGTCGGTCGAGCAGTCTCTGGATGCGAAAACACGCATCGCTTTGGGCGTGTGCGAGCTTGCTCTGAAACCGGTTCGATCAGCGCAGCTGCATAGTGTGATAAGCCGATCCCTACGTCCGGGACGAACCCATGTCAGCGCACGTAGTTCGCCCGAGGTTCAAGTGGCAATGGAAGGTACACTCCGCGTGCTATTGGCGGAAGATAACAAAACCAATCAGCTGGTGGTCCGCAAAATGCTAAAAGATGCCCCAGTTGAAATCTGTATTGCAGCCAATGGGGTCGAGGCGGTGGAGATGTACTGCGAAACCGGACCTGATGTCGTGCTGATGGATATGATGATGCCAGAAATGGATGGGCTTGAAGCCACCATGGTCATTCGAGAATACGAGGAGGCAAACGGTGTGGGTCACTGCCCAATCATTGCTTTGACCGCGAATGCTATGCCCGCAGACAAAGACAGATGTCTGCAGGCCGGCATGGACGGTTTCCTGAGCAAGCCAATCAACAAAAAGGCGCTGTGGGGCGCCATTGAGGAGAGTTCACGCCGACATAAGATCGTGCGGACCGGAAGCTGATGCACAGGTGGATGTGGGGCTAGATCCGGTTGCCGCGGAGGAACAGGCTGGTCAAGCTGGACAGAGCAAACATTACTGCGGCGAGGCAAACGATGGTTGGCCCGGTTGGCGTGTCGAGCGCAAAAGCCAACTGTAGCCCGCCCAAAGCAGACAATCCTCCTATAGCGGCAGCGATGAGCGCCATACGCTCTGGCGTAGATGCAAAAGGACGTGCGGTGGCCGCAGGGATGATCAGCATTGCGGCAATGAGCAAAACCCCAACAACTTTGATGGCAACCGCGACAACCAAAGCCAGCGCGATGGTCAGGACCAGTTGCTCGCGACGTGGGTCGATGCCTGCAGCATAGGCCAAATCAGGGTTGAGTGTTGCCGTCAGCAGGGCAGACCAGCGCCACCATAGCAGCGCCAACACCAAGAGAGCACCACCCCAGATCACCGCCAGATCCAGCCGCCCCACCGCCAGAATATCACCAAACAGATAGGCCATCAGGTCGATACGCACCCCCTGCAGAAATGACACTGCGACCAGACCAAAGGCCAGCGCAGAGTGGGCCAGAACACCTAGCAGGGTATCCATGGCGTATCCCCGATTACTGAGGGTCGAAACTGTGGTGGCCATCAGTAAAGACACCACCAGGACGCCAGTAAAAATAGAGGTTTGAAAACTGAGCGCCAGCGCGACCCCCAGAATTGATGCATGAGCTGTGGCATCGCCAAAATAGGCCATCCGGCGCCAAACCACAAAACAACCCAAAGGCGCCGCGGCAATGGCTACGCCAAGCCCAGCTAATGCCGCGCGGATCAAAAAACTGTCAAGCAGGGTCATTGCGCGGCCTCGTGGTCATGGTGTTCGTGGGTGCAATCTTGATCATGCGAATGGTTATGTTCATGCCGGTACAAGGCCAATGCCCCTTGGGTCCCAGAGCCAAACAGAGCCCGGTATTCAGGAGCTGAGGCAACCTGCTCCGGCTCTCCTTCACAACAGACATGGCCGTTCAGGCAGATCACCCGGTCTGAGGCGGCCATCACAACATGTAATTCGTGGCTGACCATCAGGACAGCACAGCCAAGATGTTGCCGTACCGTTTCAATCTGTTGATAAAAGGCGGCGGACCCGGGCTGGTCCAACCCTTGGGTCGCTTCATCCAGTATCAACAGCTGGGGATCGCACAACAACGCGCGTGCCAGCAGCACGCGCTGAAACTGGCCACCCGACAGCCCTGCCATTTGTTGATTTGCCAATCGGCCTGCGCCTGCTTGTTCCAAAGCCTGCGTTGCAGCTGCATTGGTAACACGCAAAGGCAGGCTCAGAAACCGGCGCACGGTCAGTGGCAGGGTGGGGTCTATATGCAATTTTTGTGGGACATACCCAACCCGCAGCCCACTGGCGCGAACTACTTGCCCAGAACTGGGCTGCAGAGCACCGATAATAGCCCGCAGCAAAGTGGATTTTCCGGATCCATTTGGCCCAACTACGGTAACGATCTCTCCAGCTTGAATGTTGAAATTCACTCCGGTCAGCACCGGGTTCCCACCATGGTGGATAGTTAGATTGTTCAGGGTAACAAGGCTCATGCCGAGGCCTGCTGTTGGCATTTGGGGCACAGGCCTTCGGCCTCAACCACGCTGCATTCAATTTGAAACCCAACATCGCGAGCCAGTTGACCCAGCTGGCCTTTGTCCAGGTCAGTATGTGTTTCGGCCACAGCACTACATTCCCGGCAGATCATGAATACCGGAGTGTGGCTTTGGCCAGGGTGCGAACAGGCTATAAAGGCATTTAGCCGCTCAATTTTGTGAGCAAACCCATGCTTAACCAAGAAATCCAATGCCCGATATGCGACGGGCGGCTGCGACCCCATTCCCTCTTCGCGCAGACGATCCAGAATTTCATAGGCGCCAAGTGACTGATGTTCCTGCAATAAAATTTCCAACACACGGCGCCGCACTGGCGTCAGTTGCAACCCTTCTGCCTTGCAGTGTTTGTCAACCACAGCAACACAGTCATTGATACAACTGGAATGGTCGTGGGTTTCAAAGCCAATAGTTCCCATTCTACATTTCCCCGCTTGGCCAGATCATTTAGCGCTTGATATGTTATAGTATGACAATTAACAAGCCGCGTAATGTTATAAAATCACATGAGGTCACTGATGTTAAAAACAACTGCTTTTGTCACGTTATCCGGACTGATTCTAACCGGGGTAGCGCAGGCAGATGTACCACGGGTGGCCACTGACATCGCGCCCGTTCACGGACTAGTTGCGCGCGTGATGCAGGGTGTCGGGTCGCCAGATTTAGTAGTGCAACCTGGTGCCTCTCCACACGGATATTCGATGCGTCCTTCCGAAGCGCTGGCATTGAACCAAGCAGATTTTGTGTTTTGGATGGGAGAGGCTCTGACCCCTTGGCTAGAGGGATCGTTAGAAACCCTGGCCGCAGAGGCACACGTTATCGAATTGCTACACGCCGAAGGGACAACAACGCTGGCATTTCGGACCGGTGCGCGTTTTGCTGGTCACGAGGAAGAGGGTGATGAGCATGGCCATGAGGAAGAAGAACATCATGAAGATGAGCACGAAGGCGACCATGAGAAAGAAAGTGACCACGATGAGGAGCACGATGGGCATGATCACGAAGGTGTTGATCCACATGCCTGGCTAGCCCCGGAAAATGGCAAGCTCTGGTTAGGACTGATTGCGGACGAACTGGCGCAGTTTGATCCAGAAAATGCAAACTCATATTTAAAAAACGCCGCTGAAGGTCAGGCCGAGATCGAGGCCGTTGTGACCAAGGTCAACGCTGCGCTTGATCCCCTGCGCAGTGGTGGATTTGTGGTGTTTCACGATGCTTATCAGTATTTTGAGACCAGCTTCGGCCTGTCTGCTTTGGGGGCCATCTCGCTAAGTGATGCGTCTTCACCTAGCCCGTCGCGGATCACCGAGGTTCGCGACACGGTGGCTGAGCTAGGAGCAACCTGTGTCTTTTCAGAGCCACAGTTTAACCAGGGACTGGTTGCGACAGTATTGGATGGGACCAACGCAAAAACGGCTGTAATTGACCCCATGGGAACTGCCTTGCCGCTGGGACCGCAGTTCTATCCTTCGCTGTTGCTCGATCTGGGTAACCGAATGGCTAGCTGTCACTAATTATATGCGGGCAGGGCGGATGGCGTCTTGCCCGCAAAGGACTGCTGGCGCAGGGTTTGCGGGCTGGTGCCATAACCCTTTTTGAACCAGTGCCGTAGGTTGGTACGCGAACCAAAGCCTGTGGCCACCACAATTTCAGCCAGCGGCAGATCGGTATGAACGAGCAACTGGTGCGCACGTTCAACCCGCAGCATGCGGTAGGCGGCCAGCGGGGTAGTGTCAGTTTTATCCTGAAACCGCCGCTCCAATTTTCGAGTTGAAACACCGACCTGTGCTGCCAATTCGCGGATCTGCTTTGGGTCTTCCAGGTTGTCCTGCATCAATTGTAATGTGGTGGCGATCAAAGTGTCACCGCAGGCCCGCTGGCGCAAGTGCAGCGAGACCTTACTTACTTCATGTTTTGAGCTGTCAGAGAGGCCTAAGTATTGGCCTAGCGCGTTGGCAATCTGTTGGCCGTGATCGTCACGGATCAGCGTTAACAGCAGTCGTAACGCCGCAAAGGGGCTACTGGCGCTATTGACGATTCCTGCCGATGCCACATGTTGCCCCGGGTCGCTGGCGACCAATTGCTCTTCGACGGCGGCTGCTGCAAAGTTGGGATGGATGGCAAGAGGCGAGGTCTTTAGTTGCCCCGCAACGCGCGGCAGGAATACGGCACCGCCGACCAAAACCACTCGGGCCGCCAATCGCAACAGTTGCCGCAGTCGGCTGCGCTGTGCTGGACTAACCTGCCAGCGAGATTGGATGTCGCCTAAGAAAATCACGGTGCGACGTTGCCACAGCTGCGGGTCTTCGGGCAGGGGAGACAAAAGACTGCGTAAAGTCACCCGGTAATGCTGTGCTGGGATCAGATCATTGGCGGCATCAAACAGATCTCGAAACATTTGCGCCCCCGATGCCGCGGCACCTTCAGGCAGAATGATTTCAATGTCATGGACCGCGTTGGGCCCTGACTGTTTGTTGGCGCAAAAGGGGGCAGCAGTCTGACTGTTCATGGCTGGCTCCTACTGCGGAATACGTTCGGCGGGATGTTCAAAATATACTGAAACGAAGAAGGCTGCCCCACCGCATAGGGCGGAGCAGCCGGGGTCAGAAAATCAAGCGTCGTCTTCGTAGTCCGACATTGGCGGGCAGGTGCAAATTAAGTTGCGGTCACCATAGGCATTGTCGACCCGATTGACGGGAGACCAATATTTGTCGACCCCCAACGAGCCGGGAGGGAAGCAGGCCTCTTCACGGCTGTAGGGGCGATCCCAATCCCCCACCAGATCACGCACCGTGTGTGGGGCATGTTTCAATGGGTTGTTTTCAGGATCAGCTTTACCGTCGATCACATCCTGTGCTTCGGCCCGGATAGACAACATCGCATCGCAGAAGCGGTCCAATTCTGCCTTGGGCTCGGATTCGGTTGGCTCGACCATCAGCGTGCCTGCAACTGGCCAAGACATCGTTGGCGCATGGAAACCGCTATCCACCAGACGTTTGGCGACATCGTCCACAGTTATGTTACCTGCATCATTCAGCGGGCGAGTGTCCAGAATACACTCGTGCGCAACGCGACCCGTTCTGGAGGTGTAGAGGATGGGATAAGCATCCTTGAGCCGGGCCGCGATGTAGTTGGCATTCAGGATCGCTACCTTAGTGGCCTGAGTCAGACCAGCGCCACCCATCAGCAGGATATAAGCCCAGCTTACAGGCAGAATTGATGGCGAGCCAAATGGTGCTGCTGAAACAGGGCCAACATCCGTGCCGTACTCGGGGTGGCCGGGCAGGAAATCGATGAGGTGAGATTTGACCCCAATTGGACCCATGCCGGGGCCGCCGCCACCGTGCGGAATGCAGAATGTTTTGTGCAGGTTCAGGTGCGAGACATCACCTCCGATCTTGCCGGGCTGGGCCAGGCCAACCATGGCGTTCATGTTGGCGCCGTCGATATAGACCTGCCCGCCGTGATCATGGGTGATCTGGCAAACTTCCTGCACGGTTTCCTCGAACACGCCGTGAGTAGACGGGTAAGTGATCATGCAGGCAGCCAATGCATCCGAGTGCTTTTCTGCCTTTTCGCGGAAGTCAGAGATGTCGATGTTGCCATCTTCGTCGGCTTTGACTGGGACCACTTTGTAGCCAACCATCTGCGCAGTGGCAGGGTTGGTGCCGTGCGCCGAAGTTGGAATCAGGCAGACATTGCGGGCGCCCTGCCCACGGGCGGTGTGATAGTTGCGGATGGTCAACAGGCCGGCATATTCACCCTGCGCACCGGAGTTAGGCTGCTGGCTGATCGCATCATATCCTGTGATCTGGCACAGCTTGTCGTTCAGATCGTCGATCATCTGGGTGTAGCCCATGGCCTGATCGGTAGGCACGAAGGGGTGCAAGTTGCTGAACTCAGGCCAGGTCACCGGGATCATCTCGATGGTGGCGTTCAGTTTCATTGTGCAGGATCCCAGTGGGATCATCGAACGATCGAGTGCTAGATCACGGTCTGCAAGGCGGCGCATATAGCGCGTGATTTCGGCTTCAGCCCGGTTCTTGTGGAAAATCGGGTGAGTCAGGTACTCGCTTTCCCGCAACGCATGCTCTGGCAAACGATAGGCGCGGTTGGCCTGACTGTCGTCTTTCTTGTCGATGCCAAAGGCACCCCAGACAGCCTCGATTGTTTCGGGACGCGTTTGTTCGTCTAAGGAGACCCCGACCTTGGTTTCCCCAACTTTACGCAGGTTGATGCCGCGGGCAATTGCTGCTTCCATTACAGTTTTCTGCAATGGTCCAACTTCAACGGTGATTGTGTCAAAGAAGACTTCTGGCTCAACCTTGTAGCCATTTTCCTCTAGGCCAGCTGCCAAACGCGAGGTCTTGCGGTGGACCGATTGCGCGATGGCCTTGATGCCGTCAGGGCCATGATAGACTGCATACATTGATGCCATGACAGCCAGCAGCGCCTGTGCGGTACAGACGTTTGAGTTAGCTTTTTCACGGCGGATGTGCTGCTCTCGGGTTTGCAGGGCCAAACGATAAGCTTTGTTGCCGCGCGCATCGATGGAGACGCCGATGATACGGCCGGGCATAGCGCGCTTCAGTTTGTCACTTGTGGCCATATAAGCGGCGTGTGGTCCACCATACCCCATGGGTACGCCAAAGCGCTGGGTGGAGCCAATGGCAATGTCTGCGCCCATTTCACCGGGGGATTTCAGCAACGCCAGCGACAGGATGTCAGCTGCAACAATGGCCAAGCCTTTGTTTTCATGTAGAGCCGCGATTTCAGGGGTGAAGTCGCGAACATGGCCATAGGTGCCGGGATACTGGAAAATCGCACCAAACACCGTTTCGGCAACCAGGTCATCCGGGTTCCCTACGATGACTTCAACACCCAGTGGTTCGGCGCGGGTTTTGATCACCGCTATGGTCTGAGCGTGGCAGCTCTCATCCACAAAAAAGGCCGCGTTATTGGCTTTGGAACGGCTACCCCGTTTGGCCATAGCCATAGCTTCGGCAGCGGCAGTTGCTTCATCCAGCAGCGAGGCATTAGCGATATCCATGCCGGTCAAATCGCTGACCATGGTCTGAAAGTTCAGCAGTGCTTCGAGACGGCCCTGTGAGATTTCTGGCTGATAGGGAGTATAAGCCGTATACCAAGCTGGGTTTTCCAAGATATTACGCAGGATCGGCGCCGGTGTGGTGGTGCCGTAATAGCCCTGTCCAATCAGTGACGTCAGAACCTTGTTCTTATTGGCGACCTCTTTCATGTGGAACAACGCATCGCGTTCGGTCATTGCCGGACCCCAATCCAATGCCTCAGCCTGCCGGATCGCAGGCGGCACCGTGGCGTCGATCATCTCGTCCAGCGTTTTGAAGCCGATCACCTGCAGCATATCCGCCATTTCGCGGGGGCTGGGGCCGATATGGCGTCGGTTGGCAAAGTCATAGGCTTCGTAGTCGGTCAGCTTGAAGGCCATGGGGTGTTCCTTTGGAAAATCAGCGCTTGCCGGGAGGAAGGGAGCCTCCGGCGGGGATATTTTTAGCTAGATGAAAAGCGGATCACACCGAATGGCGGACCCGCTTCAGGATGGGTTAGCCAATAAAGGCTTTGTAGCCGTCCAGGTCCATCAGCTCTTCGAGCTGGTCGGTGTTTGTCAGCTTGATCTTGTAGATCCAGGCGTCGCCTTCGGGGGAGTCGTTCAGCGTACCTGGATTTTCTTCCAGTGTTTCGTTAACTTCGGTCACTTCACCGTCAACGGCGGCGTAGATTTCCGAAGCTGCTTTGACGGATTCAATAACGCCAATGTCGTCGCCTTTTTCGAAGTCATCGCCGACTTCTTTTTGCTCGACAAAAACAATTTCGCCCAGCTGGTCGGCTGCGTGTTGAGTAATGCCGACTACGGCAGTTTCACCCTCGACAGTCAGCCATTCGTGCTCTTCGGAATAATAGGTGGTCATTTTGGACACTCCTGGGGTTTAGCGTTTGTAGTTTTGGGCGACAAAAGGCAGTGCTGCAATTTCAGCTGGCTGCGCCTTGCCACGGATGATGAGATTGATCTTTTGACCTGGCTCACTGTGTTTGGTTGCCACATAGCCCATCGCAACCGGTGCGCCAACTGTTGGGCCAAAACCACCCGAGGTAATGCTGCCAATAGTGTTGCCATCCAAATCCTGAACTTCGACACCGGCACGGGCTGGTGCGCGGCCGGTTGGTCGAATTCCGACCAGTTTCTTAGCTGCGCCTTCGGCAAGGTCGCGCTGGATGCGATCAGCGCCCGGAAAGCCACCTTCTTCGCGGCGGCGTTTCTGCATGGCCCAAGTCAGCGAGGCTTCGACCGGAGAGGTGGAGTTGTCGATATCATTGCCATAGAGGCAGAGGCCAGATTCCAGACGCAGGCTGTCGCGCGCACCCAGTCCAACGGGCTCACAATCCTCGTGCGCCAGAAAGGCGCGGCAGATTTCAATGGCTTTGTCTTCTGGGATGGAAATTTCAAAACCATCTTCGCCTGTATAGCCCAGCCGAGAGATACGGCATTCAACGCCGTTAATATCAGCAACCATGGTCTGCATGAAGGTCATGTCGCGGGCCGCTGGGCAGAGATCTCCGACCACGTTTTCAGCGGCTGGTCCTTGCACCGCGACCAGAGCGCGGTCAAAAATTTCTGTGACCTCAATACCGTCCAGATTGTCCGCCATATGCGGTATATCCTGATGACGCATCGAGGCGTTGACCACGAGGAACAAGTAATCGCCGGCATTGGCGACGATCAGGTCGTCCATGATGCCACCGTCTGGGTTGGTAAAGAAAGTATAGCGTGCCTTGCCTTCCTTTAGGGTGGTCATTGCCGAGGGCACCAGTGTTTCGAGCTTTTCTGCAGCCCCCTCGCCGCGCAGGATCACCTGACCCATATGGCTAACATCAAACAGACCGGCCTTGGTGCGGGTATGGTTGTGCTCACCCATGATTCCCATGGGATACTGCACTGGCATTTCCCACCCAGCAAAATCAACCATCTTGCCGCCAAGCTCGACGTGCAGGTCATATAGCGGTGTGCGTTTTGGCGCGTCAGTCATGACAGAGGCCTTTCGGTTTGGGATGGAACAGAGGTGCAGATTGCGCCTGACAAGACGCCCGGGCGAACCTGTCTAATGGAGAAACGGGCAATCCCGTTAGGGCGAGCAATATTCATCTGGCGGCCTCTGTGAATGTCAGGGTCAAATCAGCGATGTATGCGCTTGTATACGTGAATAACGCAATAATGTTCCTTTAGGAAACTTTTTCCCTATTGGCAACAAATTTGATGATAAGATGAATTCAGCTGAAGCAGGCGACAGGATTAAGCCGCTTGTAAATAGGAGAAATTCCAAATGGAACCGGTACAGACCGAAGAAACAGGCCCAGCACGTGACGCTCGTGACGCGCCGGATGGGCAGGTTCTTGGCCAGATGATTCGAGATGCGCGCAAAGAAAAGGGATTGACGCTGGAGGAGGCTGCCAAAGCTGCGGCGATTGGTCGGTCAACCCTTTCAAAGATTGAGAACAACCTGACCAAACCAAGTTTCGACATCATTCGCCGGTTGATGCAGACACTGGACTTAAAGACGCCACAGCTGTTTGTGCAGTCGGGCGATGGGGATATATCAGGTCGCCGCGACTATACTCTGGCCGGTCGTGGGGAACACCAAGAGACAGCAACCTATGATCACGAGTTGCTATGCACTGAGCTGACCAGCAAACGGATGTTGCCGTATATCAGCACAATTAAGGCACGAGATGTCAGCGAGTTTGAAAGCTGGGTTCGCCATCGCGGTGAAGAGTTCATGTTTGTGATTAGTGGCTCGCTAACACTGTACACGGAACATTACCGACCACTGGAAATGACTGAGGGTGACAGTGTCTATTATGACAGCGGGATGGGGCATGGCTGCGTGTCTACCAGCACCGAAGATGCGCGGGTGCTGTGGGTGTCACTGTAAGCTGATTGGGCAGGAAGGAAGCTTTTTCCGTTGCTGGAACAAGAGGGGCCCTAATTCACTCTAACGTCGGCGAAGATTGAAAGTCGTTTCTCTGCGGTAAGACTGCTTGCGCGCCGTTTCAGATAGTCCCAGATGCGGTTACTAGTGGGGGCGCAAACGGATTTGGAACTGCCCGTGCGAAGGTATGCAGAAGTCGTAGACGTGGAAAATTCGATTTCAGTCTATGTGGGGTTGCTCAAATGAGAGTTCCGAAGTGTTGACCCAGCGAAAACCAAGATCGAGGTCAGAAAAACACTCAGACATCCGGCGCCCATGTAAATTGCAAGAGCGAAGAGAAACGAATGGCCCGCAACGAGAGCTGCACCAGCCAACACACTGCCGGAAATCACTGCCAAGGCTAATATACCAACAACCATTTTTCCCTCCGAAACAAAGCAATGCGTGATGATCAGTATAAAGTCGAAAACGTTAGCAGCTTATTATGAAAACCCAAGTTAAGGAGTCAATTTCATGAAGCTTTGTGTCCACAATGTGGCGGGTGACGGCACAACAAATTAGATTTTGTCGTTAATGAGAGGAATTTTGTAAGCCGCTGATGAAGGGCTTGCCCTAAAGACCCCAGGCCCTGAGCCAGGTGGCCCGGGGGCCAACCCACCAGAGCGCTGCTCGGTGGGCAGGTTCAACAGGTCCATGCTAACAGGCCTTCACTCCCATTCTGATGATCTCGGTGCCACTCATTCGGTAGATGCCTCGGATCCTCTTTCGGCCTTTCTTCATGTACCAATTTCGCAGAGTTTCGGGATAATGCTCCGCTATCAGTTGTGAGTAATACTCAAACTCGTCTGGCTTTAGTCGCTTGCCGCTGCGAGAGGGTCCATGAAACCCAAAAACAGTTCCTGGCGAGACGCAGGTTTGGGGGAGGCCAAGCAACATGGTGCAGGTGGAATAGCATATCTGACCGCGGATTTCGACCGGCTGACCTGTAGTGCGCAGGGTATCAATTTCGAGCAAGCGATCACTGACAGTGCCGCCGCGATCGTTGTTAATCACATAAGGCTGCACGCTAGCGTAGGCACGATTTTCTGCCCCAGCCAACCCCATGACAAGCGCCAATGCGGTTGGTAATGTGCCGCGCAATGTTGTTTTTCCGCGACCTTTGTTACTGGCCACAGCCTTCACTGACCTACGAATAGGTATTATCCACACCACCATACATCCCCCAAATTTTTCGCGTCCTGAGAAATGGATCTCTCCATGTTCCGCAGCGAAAAATTTGGTAGCATGTTGGCGGTTAACGACGCCTTTTAACGGCTCATTAATACGTTGAATATTTTAGATAATATTCACATTTATTGAGAGATGTGATTCACAAACTCATAATGTCTGACCAATTGGATTTTGCATGTGATCAAGAACGTCACAGCAGCTAAAGACAAAACGATGGCTGCGTTCAGCAGGCAGCAATGCCGCCTGTACCAAACCATATAGAATAGGCCTGACATCAGCGCTAGGTCAGTAAACACCCCGCGACTGTGGCGCGATAGCTAGTGCAGCATCCAGAATGTACGGTACGAGCTCTTCCTGAATCCGGTCTTGGCCCCAGTGATGTGAGGATACTGAACATTGCACAGCCGCATAGGCTCGACCGTCAGGACCAATAATTGGCGCAGCAACGCCGGTTTGATTCAGGATCATTTGGTTCTGGGTTGTGGCGTAGCCTTTTTGGGCCGCCTCTTCGATACCCTCGCGAATGACATCACGATCAATCGTTGTCTTAGGTGTGAACTGGTGGATCGGCCAGCTCTCTACGACACGATCCCGTTCCTCAACTGGCCAAGTTGAAATCATTACACGGCCTGCCGATGCGTTCAGCGCAGGGAGGCGCCGTCCAACAAGTGTGGCTGAAAACTGGCTGATGCCGTTGGGCAATCGGCTGACGTAGATAATATGATCCCCTGAAAGTTCGGTCAGGTTGACGGTCGATCCTAACCGCTGAGACAGGTCAATCAGTTGTGGCATAGCTTGTCTGACCAGCGGATCAGACCAGAAATACGCATAGGCCAACTCTAGCCAGGCATGCGACGGGCGGAAGCGTTTGGTTTCCGGATCTTTGTCCAGCATGCCTTCGACGTGAAGTGTATTCGCCAATCTCTGAGTCGCACTTTTGTCCAGCCCTGTGCGGCGGGCAAGATCCGTCAATGACATCTCAGTTGTGGTTTCGTCAAAGGCCCGTAGCAATTTCAGGCCCTTGGCCAAAGAGCCAACAAACAGTGTATTTTGCTTTTCTTTCATACAGATACCAACTTGTTAACCCGCGTTTCGTCAGCCCAAGCCGAAACGGGCTTGACTGGTTGATGTGAAAAATGATTACTTAGCGCATATAACAATAAAGAATATCATATTATGATATCTTGTCAACCAGCAACTTATCGGCTCCGGCCGACCAGCAAGGGAAGAGACATGGCTTATAGCAAATTGAAATCGGCCGTCGCCGTACTGTCGATATGTGCCGCAGGAGCGGCCTATGCCGACAAATCGGACGGCACGCTGTCGGTGGCCTTTACCAAAGAACTTGAAAACGTTGATAGCTACTTCAACTCATCCCGCGAAGGTGTGGTGCTTCAGCGCGCGGTCTGGGACGGCTTGGTATATCGCGATCCGGTGACCAGCGAATATAAAGGCAACCTTGCAACCGCCTGGGAGTGGATTGATGATGTCACCCTGGAGTTCAAGCTCCGCGAAGGGGTCACATTCCACAACGGCGAAGCCTTTAATGCTGACGATGTTGTCTTTACCGTCAATTTTGTCGCCGACGCAGAAAATGGGGTCAAAACCCAGCGCAATGTGAGCTGGATGAAATCAGCTGAGAAAATCGACGACTATACCGTTCGTATCAACCTCAAGGCGCCTTTCCCTGCAGCGATCGAGTTTCTGTCTGGTCCGGTTTCGATGTATCCAAATGAATACTACGCCGAAGTTGGGCCAAAGGGCATGGGGCTAAACCCGGTTGGCACTGGCCCTTACAAAGTTGCAGAAGTCATTCCTGGGCAGCGGTTCGTGCTGGAAAAAAATGCTGGTTACCATGATAGCCCTAAGGGTCAGCCCAGTATTGAACGTGTAGACATCCGCACCATCCCCGACATCAACACGCAGATTGCAGAACTGTTCAACGGCACGCTGGATCTGATCTGGCAGACCCCTGCGGATCAGGCTGAAAAGCTGGCCCAGATGGATCAGTTTACCGTCGCCAACGAAAGCACCATGCGCATTGGGTATCTGACACTGGATGCTGCCGGCCGCACAGGCGAGGACAACCCCTTCACCAATCTGAAGGTCCGTCAAGCCGTTGCCCATGCGATCAACCGCGAAGCACTGGTTTCTGCTTTGCTAAAGGGTAAGAGTCAGGTGATTTCGACGGCCTGCTTCCCCAGCCAGTTTGGCTGTGATCAAGCTGTCAAAAGCTATGACTATGACCCCGAAAAAGCCAAGGCGTTGTTGGCTGAGGCCGGATATGAGGATGGGTTCACAACTGAATTTTACGCCTATCGTAACCGGGACTATGCCGAAGCGATTTCGAGCTATCTGAATGCAGTTGGTATCAAGACCGACTTCAAGATGCTGAAGTATTCGGCCCTGCGCGAGTTGCGTACAGCCAAGGGTACACCCGTATCTTTCCAGACTTGGGGGTCTTACTCGATCAACGACACCTCAGCGATCACCAGTCAGTTCTTTAAACTAGGTGCATTGGACGATGCCCGCGACCCGGAACTGCGCGATTGGCTGGACGTTGCAGACAGTTCAACAAATCCAGACACCCGCAAAGAGTTCTACTCAAAGGCGCTGAACAAAATTGCTGACAATGCCTATTGGGTGCCAATGTTCTCGTACAACACCAACTATGTATATGGAAATGACATCTCTTATACACCTACTCCGGACGAGGTTCTGCGGTTCACTACGATGACCTGGAACTAATCCACTGTCACAGCCCGATTGCCTTGATGGCGGTCGGGCCACTTTCCAAAAACTATGTCGGATTTGACAGCCGCTCCTTTGGACTGCTGCAGATCTAGCTGGACGACGACAACCGGAGGCCTGCTTCCCCGTGCTCAATTTCATCCTCAAAAGACTAGGGCTGGCCTTTTTGGTGGCGCTTACCGTCTCTTTCATCAGCTTTAGCCTGCTGTTTCTGTCGGGGGATCCCGCCATTGCCTTAGCAGGCGAGGGCGCCACCGATCAGGACGTTGTAGCCATTCGAGAGCTTTATGGGTTCGATCGGCCAATGCTGGTGCAATATGCAAGCTGGTTAGTGAACGCACTTTCGGGTGATTTTGGCGAAAGCTATTACTTTAAACTGCCCGTGTCGTCGCTGATTGCAGACCGCCTCTCGGTCACAATGCTGCTTGGGCTATGCGGCATCAGCTTTGCACTGCTCACTGCGGTACCATTGGGGGTGATTGCCGCCATTCGGCCAAATTCCATCATCGACAGATTTGCTTTGTTTCTGTCGGTTGCCGGACAGGCGATGCCGTCATTCTGGTTTGGCCTTATTCTGATTGTTGCGTTTTCGATCAAGCTGCGCTGGCTGCCACCGTCAGGCACAGACAGTTGGCGGCACTTTATCATGCCAACCGTGGTGCTGGGCTATTACGCGATGCCAGCAATCATGCGCCTGACCCGGGCTGGTATGTTGGATGTGCTGTCATCGGATTACATCCGTACAGCGCGCGCCAAGGGTGCGTCGGAAATGCGGGTAATGTTCAAACATGCACTACGCAACGCGATTATTCCGGTGGTTAGTCTGGCTGCGGTGCAGATGGGATTCATGCTGGGCGGATCTATCGTCGTTGAATCGATCTTTGCGCTGCATGGTGCCGGCTATCTCGCCTGGGAAAGCATTTCACGCAATGACCTACCGACAGTTCAGGCACTGATCCTGGTTTTTTCAATGTTCTATATCACCTTCACCTTTCTGGCCGATGTGCTTAACGCCTGGCTTGACCCCCGCATGAGGAGCAGCTGATATGACCCTTGCACCTTCGACAAACAGTGTTGATCCTTTACTGCAGGACATCGTCGGCCCCACTCCGGGTCAACAGCTGCGGCGGCGGTTCTTCGGCCATCGGGGGCTGATGATTGGCGCCTCGGTGGTGGCGGTTCTATTGGTGATTGCACTGCTAGCTCCCGTTATTGCCCCACATGATCCCTATGCGCAGGACCTGTTGGCGCGGATGAAACCGCCAGTGTTTCTGGGCGGCACCTGGGAGCATATTTTGGGCACTGATCATCTAGGCCGGGATTACCTGTCACGGCTGATCTACGGCGCCCGAGTTTCGCTGCTTATCGGCTTTGTGGCAGCATTGATTTCAGGCACCATCGGTACTGCAATGGGCGTCGCAGCTGGATATTTTGGGGGCCGCACTGATGCTGTTGTTACCTTCCTGATCAACGTCCGACTTGCGATGCCGGTGGTACTGGTGGCGCTGGCCGTCGTGGCCATTCTGGGCGGGTCCTTGCAAGTGGTTATTGGTGTGCTGGGGCTCTTGTTGTGGGATCGGTTTGCGGTGGTCATGCGCGCCTCGACATTACAGGTAAGGGGGCGGGAATATGTCTCCGCAGCGCAGGCGGTTGGGGCCTCGACCCCTCGGATCCTGCTGTCTGAAATCATGCCCAATATTCTGAATAATCTGATCGTCGTGATCACGCTGGAGATGGCCCATGCCATTCTTCTAGAGGCAACCCTATCGTTCCTGGGTCTGGGGGTGCAGCCTCCGACTCCGTCCTGGGGACTGATGGTGTCAGAAGGCAAAAACATGATGTTGTTCGAACCCTGGCTGGTGTTGATCCCCGGTGCGGTGCTTTTCGTGCTGGTGCTGGCAATCAATCTGATGGGCGATGGTCTGCGTGACGTCACTGCCCCTGAAAACCGGAGCTGACCCATGTCGCAGAACAATTTCCGCCAGGACATCCCCTTATTGTCAATCGACAATCTTACAATCGACATTCCCACTGCTGCTGGCACGCTACATGCGGTGCGTGGCATCAGTTTCGACCTAAAACGCGGTGAGACACTGTGCATCGTGGGCGAAAGCGGGTCTGGTAAGTCGTTGACCTCATTGGCGCTGATGGGGTTGCTGGGGAAGAATATCACCCCACGCGCCGACAAAATGGAGTTTGACGGAGTTGAACTGACCACGGCCAGTGCCCGCACCATGCGCAATCTGCGCGGCGCCCGGATGTCGATGATTTTTCAAGAGCCGATGACTTCGTTGAACCCCGCCTACACCATTGGGGATCAGCTGATGGAGGCCTTGACCCTGCACGGTAGCACCAATCGGAAAAAGGCACGGGCGCGCGCCATCGAACTGCTGGAGAAGGTCGGCATCACCGCTGCTGAAAGCCGTTTGTCCCAGTATCCGCACCAGCTGTCTGGCGGATTACGACAGCGGGTAATGATCGCAATGGCATTGATGTGTGAACCGGAGTTAATCATCGCAGATGAGCCTACAACCGCGCTGGATGTCACCATTCAAGCGCAAATCCTGCGGCTGTTGGCGGAACTTCAGCGCGAAATGAACATGGCGATGATCCTGATCACCCATGATCTGGGTGTGGTTGCACGGGTCGCTGACAAGGTGGCTGTGATGTATGCGGGCGAGCTGGTCGAAACCGGGCCGGTTGACGAAATTTTCGCCGCGCCATCCCATCCTTACACACGCGGGTTGCTGCGCTGCATTCCTCTGCCGGGCAAAACCAAACGTGGTTCCGTTCTGGGCACCATTCCCGGTATTGTTCCGTCGCTGGTAGGCGAGGTCAATGGATGCACCTTCCGAACCCGTTGCGAGCATGCGTCCCCTGCCTGTCGTGGCACAATCCCGTTGCATACGTCGCCAACCGGGACCCACACCTTCCGTTGTATTCATCAACCCGAAGACCTCGAAACCGATGCTGTTCAGTCTACAGGAGCCAACGCATGAGCCAGTCAGACACACCTGTTCTTGAACTCCGCAATGTGACCAAGACCTATTCAGTTAAGCAGGGTCTGCTTGGAAAATCCAAACCGCTAACCGCGATTAGTGATGTATCGATCAAACTGGCTCGTGGAGAGGTGCTTGGACTTGTCGGCGAAAGCGGATGTGGCAAGTCTACCTTAGCAAACATCCTGCTTGGGCTTGAGGCTCCAACCTCGGGTGAGGTCCTGGTCGATGGTCAAACCTTGGGTGGCCAGGACCGTTTAGCGTTGGCGCGACGGATACAGCCGATTTTTCAAGATCCGTATTCCTCGCTAAACCCACGCAAAAATATCTATGATATCATAGCGCTGCCCCTACGCGTGCATGGCATAGGGGATGAGGCCAGCCGACAAAAATCCGTTCGTGAGATTCTGGATATTGTCGGCCTGCCTGCGCGGGTGATGAACAACTATCCTAGCCAGATGTCAGGCGGCCAGCGTCAGCGGGTCGCTATTGCTCGGGCCTTGATCATGAAACCCGAAATTGTCATTTGCGATGAGCCGACCTCGGCACTGGATGTATCCGTACAGAGCCAGATCCTGAACCTGTTGAACGAGTTGCGTCAGGAATTTGGCCTCACGTATTTGTTCATCAGCCACAATCTGGCGGTGATCGAACATTTGGCGACGCGCGTGGCGGTGATGTATCTTGGACGTATTGTCGAAGAAGCAAGCGTTGGAGGCTTATTCGACGCCGCGCGCCATCCTTATACAGATGCTTTGCTGAAATCCGTCCTTACACCAGAACCTGAACTTGGCATTCCGGACACCCATCTTGGCATGTCCTATCCCAACCCAATTGCGCCGCCTGAGGGATGCCATTTTCACCCGCGCTGTCCTGCCGCTTCGGATCTGTGCAAATCAAAACGCCCAGAACCTTTGTTTGACCCAAATGGCAGAATCGAATGCCATTTGCATAGCCCATAAGGCATCGGACTCTACTTTCCTCAACGTTTGTTTTTATCCTAAGAAAGGACGCTCTATGCGTTCCAGCCTATCGCGCAGTCAAACCACCACCAAAACAGTCATTGAAACTGAATACGGTGTTGTTGCCGCTCAGCATAGCCTGGCGGCTGAGGTCGGTGCCCAGGTTCTTGCCGCTGGTGGGAATGCAGTCGACGCAGCTGTCGCGACATCCTTTGCCATTGGTGTGCTGGAACCCTGGATGAGCGGCCCGGCAGGAGGCGGTGCATTGATGTTATGGCGGGCAGAAGACGGCCAAGCACAAGCGTTGAATTACGGTATGCGCTCCCCTGCGGCGCTGGACCCGGCCAACTATCCGTTGAGTGGGGCAGGGCAGGCAGGCGACCTGTTCCCTTGGGAACATGTCGTGGATGATCGAAACCTGCAGGGCGCGACATCCATCGCAGTGCCCGGGGTGGTTGATGGCATGGGCAAGATGCATGGGCGCTATGGCAAAATGCCCTGGGCAGAACTGCTGACCCCAGCTATCGAATTTGCCCAAGAGGGGCTGCTGGTTGATTGGTATGCGGCCCTGATCATTGCCTCGACCACTCGTGCCTTGGCCCAGGATCCAGATGCGGCACAGCTATTTTTGGAAGATGGCCATTGGCCAACGATTACTGGCTGGACGGCACTTGCAGAAAAGCGGCTGGATCAATCGGCGCTGGCCGCCAGCTTGCAACAATTGGCAGATAAAGGCGCGCGGGATCTGTATGACGGCGACCTGGGCGAGGCCATGGTCAAGGATGTGCAGGCCAAAGGCGGCTGTTTGTCAATGCAGGATATGCGAAGTTACCATGCCCATTTTGCTGATGCGCTTACCTTTGCCTATCGGGAATCACAGTTTCACGCACTACCGGGCCTGACAGCCGGGCCCACATTCCGTCATGCCTTGGGGGTGATGGAACAAACCAATATGCAAGGCGCTGTGCCGGGCGCAGGGGCCTTTACCGCCTATGCTACAGGACTAAAGTCGGCCTATGCAGATCGCCAAGCCCATATGGGCCACGATGGCGAGGCCCCCGGTACTGAGGGCTGTACCACACATTTTTCAGTGGTCGACCGTGACGGAAACATGGTGTCACAAACCCAGACGTTGCTGTCGATATTTGGCAGCCGAGTTGTCTCTCCCTCTACAGGGTTTGTTATGAACAACGGTATCATGTGGTTTGATCCGGTACAGGGACGGCCAAACTCCCTTGCCGGTGGTAAGCCTTGTTTGATGAATGTTTGCCCGGTGATCGGCGAAACAGGCGATACACGCTTTGCCTTTGGCGCTTCGGGGGGGCGCAAAATTGTTTCAGCCGTAGCTCAGCTCAGCAGCTTTGCCACCGATTTTGACATGGATCTGGCAGCTGCGTTTCATCATGCAAGGATTGATGTCTCGGGGGGGGAACGAATTATGGCCGATGAAAGCCTGCCGCCTGATGTGATTTCTGCGCTTGCCGCAGAGCATCCGGTGACCACCACGCGCCGAACCGTCTTTCCCTATGCTTTTGCCTGCCCGGCTGGGGTCATGCGGCGGAAAGGAATGAACTCGGGGTGTACAGAAATCATGTCGCCATGGGGCGATGCAATACATGAGCAGGAGGTTGCGCAATGAGCCGTAACAATGCGTTGGAGCACGTAGAAACCTATTTCCAAGGTGGTGAGTTTTTCACCGATCTGGCCACGCTAGTGGCTTTCGCGACAGAGAGCCAGAACCCGGACCAAGCCTCCATACTGGGGCAGTACTTGACCGATGCTATGGTGCCTCGGCTTGAAGCATTGGGGTTTGAATGCGTGCTGCATAATAACCCAGACGCCGGCGGTGGTCCCATTTTAACCGGCGCCCGCATTGAAGACCCTTCTTTGCCGACAATCCTGACCTACGGGCATGGTGACGTTGTCTTGGCCCAGACCGAACAATGGCGCGAAGGGTTGCACCCGTTTGAGCTGATTGACGAAGGGGATCGTCTGTATGGCCGAGGTACAGCCGACAACAAGGTTCAGCATCTCATCAACCTCGCTGCACTCGAGTCCGTTCTGGCGGTACGTGGCAGGTTGGGCTTTAACATAAAAATCGTGATCGAGATGAGCGAAGAGATAGGCTCACCCGGTTTGGCTGAATTTATGGAGGCCAATAAGGACCGCCTGAAATCCGATGTCCTGATTGCATCGGATGGGCCACGACTGCAGCCGGATCGTCCAACCATGTTCATGGGTGCGCGGGGTGGCATATCATTTGATCTGACACTGGATTTGCGTAAAGGAGCGCATCATTCCGGCAATTGGGGCGGCCTGTTGGCAGATCCAGCCATCATCCTTTCACATGCCATTGCCTCAATCTGCGACGCCCGGGGTCAAATCCAAATTCCCGCGTGGCGCCCAACCAGCCTCACCGACGATATCCGCGCCACAATAAGTGAACTGCCCGTCAATGACAGCAACGATCCAAAGGTGGATGAGGACTGGGGCGAGGAAAGCCTAACGCCCAATGAACGGGTCTATGGGTGGAATTCCTTTGCAATACTCGCCATGACGAGCGGAGTCCCCGAAGCGCCAGTGAATGCGATTGCTGCCAAGGCACGCGCCACTTGCCAATTGCGCTATGTGGTAGGGACCAAGCCCGAAGACATCTTGCCAGCGCTGCGCCGACATCTTGATCAACACGGATTTCAGAAGGTACAGATCGAGCAACATGAGCGTGCATTCTTTCCGGCAACCCGTCTTGACCCAGCAAACCCCTGGGTGAAATATGTCGAAGACTCGCTGACCCGAACCAGTGGTCAAAAGCCACATATCCTTCCCAACCTTGCCGGTTCTTTGCCCAACGAATGTTTTGCGGATATCCTTGGTCTGCCGACCGTCTGGGTGCCGCACAGTTATCTCGGCTGCTCACAGCACGCACCAAACGAGCATGTTTTAAAGGCGGTTTGCCAAGATTCCCTACGTCTCATGGCTGGCCTGTTTTGGGATATCGGAACAGGGGCACCTTGAACCCAAAACGGTGGCCCACTAGGCTAGAGGCTGTGTTTTAGTAGCTGTTGCTCCATTCAGCTCTTATTCTTTGTGTACAATGGTGCGAGCACTCTCTTTCTCGTTGCAACCGAATGGAAATAGCGGCAGTCAAGGCTCATGTTGGATCAAAAGCTCACCCCGCACCGTACCGCGCTTGTCACGGGTTCCGCCGGATTTATTGGCTATCATCTTTCGGCCCGTTTGCTGGCAGAGGGTTGGCGGGTGATTGGACTGGATTGCCTGTCGCCATACTACGACGTCACATTGAAAGAACGCCGCCATGCGGTCTTGCAAGAGAGCGCTGAATTCATCCCCGTAATTGGCAAGCTGGAGGACCCCGGTTTGCTGATGCAATTGTTTGCTGAACATCAACCCGATGCTGTGGTGCATCTGGCCGCTCAAGCAGGTGTCCGTCACTCCATTGATGCGCCGCGCGACTATGTGGAATCCAATCTGGTTGGCACCTTCGAATTGCTCGAGGCAGGCCGCGCTCATCCACCTGCTCATATGTTGCTGGCGTCGACGTCATCCGTCTATGGTGCCAATACCGAAATGCCGTTTAACGAACGGATGCAGGTCGAAACGCAGATGTCCTTTTATGCCGCCACCAAGAAGGCGACAGAGTCTATGGCGCATTCCTATGCGCATTTGTATCAGCTACCCACCACAATGTTTCGGTTTTTCACGGTCTATGGGCCTTGGGGTCGTCCTGATATGGCCTTGTTCAAATTCACCCGTGCGATGCTCGCTGGCGAAGCGATCGACGTGTATAACCATGGCCGCATGAGTCGTGATTTCACTTACATCGATGATTTGATTGCTGGTATTTGCGGATTGATTGAAGCCGTGCCCGGAGATGCTCCGGTTTCAGATCGCGATAGCCTCAGCCCAGTCGCACCGTTTCGTAGTGTAAATATCGGCGCTAATGCTCCGACTCCGTTGATGGATTACATCAGCGCAATCGAAACAGCTATTGGAATAGAAGCGCGTAAGAACATGTTGGACATGCAAGCCGGTGATGTTCCGGCCACATGGGCCGATGCGGGACTACTGCAAGACCTGACCGGGGTCTCTGCTAAAGTGGATGTTGTGACTGGTGTCCGAAACTTTGTTGATTGGTATCGCGACTACTACAAAGCTTAAATGTGGAGTGTCTGATACCCACCAGAGAGTTCAGGCTGCGGCTTGAGCTTTCTGCTTTACAGTCCAGAGCATACCAATTTTGAGCTGACTGCGGGCGTACGAATAGATCTTGCCTGTTTGGTTTCGCACCAAACATGGACGTAATCCTGCACGCCCAAAAGAACTGCAATGGAAACCTTCTTTAAGCCATCAGAGCAGGATCAATATGTCTACGGCGGAAATCAGAAAACTCTGTTGACAATTGGAACGTTCCAGAATTACAAATAGCCCAACTGGAACGTTCCAATGGGAGTCGCATATGAACTGGGGTCTGATTGGTGCAAGCACAATTGCATCAGAGCATATGATTGGAGCAATCCGCTCAAATAGCGGCCATGACGTGGTGTCAGTACTAAGTTCAAGCCCAACACGGGGCAAAGAATACGCTGCAAAACACGGAATTGCGGCCTCGACGACCAGTCTTAGCGATATTCTGAACGGATCCGATGTTGATGCCGTCTATATTTCTACGACAAACGAGAAACACTTGCCGCAGGCCATGGCAGCGATCGCGGCAGGCAAGCATGTGTTGTGTGAAAAGCCCCTTGCGATGACGGTAGCAGACGCCGCAACAATGGTGCGTGCCGCCCAGGGTTCAGACGTCGTTCTTGCGACGAACCATCACCTACGCAACGCGGGTAGCCATTTGGCCATTCGCAACCTCATCACCACAGGGCGCTTGGGCGAGGTACTAAGCATCCGCATCTTCCACGCGGTGATGCTGCCTGAGCACCTGCGCGGTTGGCGTATTGATAATCCATTGGCTGGTGGTGGCGTTATCCCCGACATCGTTGTGCACGATGCCGATACGGTGCGTTTTTATCTGGGTGAAGACCCAGCCGACATCGTAGCGCAGGAATTGTCTGGTGCCATGGGCGTGGATGTAGAGGACAGCGTCATGTCGGTCTGGACAACCCCGTCCGGGATCACAGTTCAAACCCATGAATCCTTCACCCACCCATTTGCCGGTTCAGGCATTGAAGTGCACGGAAGCAAAGGGTCTGTCATTGCGCGAAATGTAATGACCCAACAGCCTGTTGGAGACATCCTGTTGCGGACGGCATCTGGCGAGGAGAGTATCGAATACTCGCCGCATAATCTCTATGAGCGATCAGTTTCAAAGTTTGCCACCGCCGTTGCAGGCGACGGGCAGCCTGCAGCAACTGGTGTGGATGGGCTGAAATCACTTGCCGTCGCCGAAGCGGTAAAGAAAGCAGCCGTGACAGGCCAGCGCACCACCGTTGATTACGGAGGGTACTAAGCCATGTCGAAAATAGTTTCAGCTTCCGAAGCTGCCGCAAAAATTCAGGACGAGCAGGTCGTCTCAATTTCATCGTCGTCTGGGCTGGGTTGTCCGGATCTTGTCTTACAAGCGATTGGTGCGCGTTTTGAGGACGAAGGGCATCCGCGAAACCTGACTACACTACATCCCATTGCAGCAGGCGATATGTATGGCATCAAAGGGATCGACCATATCGCGCGCGATGGCTTGTTGCGTCGAATTCTGGCAGGCAGCTATCCGTCCGGGCCTTCTTCGTTGGAAATGCCTGAGATCTGGAAAATGGTCGTCGAAAATCGGATTGAAGCCTATAATGTTCCATCCGGCATCCTGTTTGATATGCACCGCGATGTGGCCGCGCGTCGGCCTGGGGTGCTGACCAAGGTTGGATTGGGAACCTTTGTTGACCCTATGCGCGAAGGCTGCGCAATGAATGCCGCAGCAGCAGAGATCCCTGTTGTGTCACGGCAGGAATTTGGCGGCGAAACCTGGCTGCATTTTCCAAATATTGTACCCAAGGTGGCCATTCTGCGGGCGACAACCGCGGATGAACATGGAAACCTGACGTACGAACATGAAGGAGCCTATTTGGGTGGGCTGGAACAAGCGATAGCTGTTCGCAACCACGGCGGCCTCGTTATTGCGCAGGTCAAACGTGTCACCGCACGAGGATCATTACGCCCGCATGATGTGCGGGTACCTGGGCATTTGGTTGATCTGATAGTGATTGATTCAGACCAAAAGCAAACCACCGAAACGCAATATGATCCCGCCATTTCGGGCGAGATCATTCGGCCATTCCCAAGCTTTTCTATTCCGCAACTTTCGGTCGAAAAAGTTCTGGCCCGTCGCGCCGCGATGGAGTTGCAGGCGGGTCAAACTGCCAATCTGGGATTCGGAATATCAGCAATGGTACCGCGTATCCTGTTGGAAGAAGGGCATCCGGACCAGGTCACATGGGCCATCGAACAGGGCGCAGTTGGGGGCATTCCGCTCACTGGTTTTGCATTTGGATGCGCGTCAAACGCAGACGGGTTTGTTCCCAGCCCACTGCAGTTCACTTACTTTCAGGGAGGTGGCTTTGATGTTTCCTTCCTCTCCTTCATGGAGGTGGACACAGAGGGCAACGTCAACGTCTCGAAACTGGGTAAAAAACCATATCTGACAGCGGGTTGTGGTGGATTTGTGGATATCGTTGCCCACGCACCCAAGATTGTCTTCTCTGGCTACTTCGAAGCCGGAGCACAGATGAGCCTGGATGAAACGGGGCTGACAATCACCAAGCCGGGTAAGTTTTCCAAAATGGTTGCAGCGGTCGAGCATGTGACCTTCTCGGGGCAGCGGTCAAGGGAACTGGGCCAAGATGTTTTGTACATCACAGAGCGCTGCGTGATGCGCCTGACCGAGACCGGTCTGGAAGCAATTGAGATCATGCCGGGCATCCAACCCGAACGGGATATTGTTGCGGCTTCACAAGGGCGGGTCAGAATTTCCAAGGATGCTATTGAAATGCCACTGGCGTTGCTGAGCGACGGACCGATGGGGCTGACCCTATGAACGCAGTCCATCTTGAAATTCAGGGCGCGGTGGCAACAATTCGATTGGACAATCCGGCCAAGCTAAACGCCCTAGATGTGCCAATGTTGCAGCGAATTGATCAACACTGTCAGGCGCTTGAACTCCGTGACGGTATCCGTGTTGTGTTGGTGACCGGAACTGGAACCAAGGCGTTTTGTACGGGTGCGGATATCAAGGCTTGGGCCTCTCTTCCACCGGCGCAGTTTGCGCGTAGTTGGGTTCGCGATGGGCATCGCATATTTGACCGGCTTGCGCGCCTGTCCAAGCCAACAATTGCCGTGTTGAACGGACATACTTTTGGCGGCGGGCTGGAATTGGCTGCGGCCTGTGACATCCGCGTAATGCGGACCAAAGCACGAATTGCACTACCTGAGGCGGGTGTTGGTATCGTGCCGGGATGGTCCGGCACACAAAGACTGGCGCGGTTGCTGCCCGAACCCCTGCTAAAAGAAATGGCCCTGTTCGGGCGCCAGATTGGGGCAGATCGTGTCCAATCTTTGGGGTTCGTGGCCGAGGTCGCAGATGAACCTATGGGTGTTGCCCTAGAAATCGCAAAACGGACGGCGGAGCTGTCTCCGCGCGCGACTGAAATCACCAAAAACATGATCCATGTCGGGGTGGGCGAGGATAGGCCCGCTCTGATCGAGACATTGGGAAGCGCCGCAATGGGTGCTTCGGACGACAGAACAGAGGGTGTTGCCGCATTCAGCGAAAAGCGCACACCCGTTTTTTCAGGAAGATAAGTATGAGCCAGCACGACTTAACACTGATTGTTGGAAAAAATGCCCCTAGGGACGAGATCAACCGCGTTCGTCATTTGATTGACGGCGCATGGACCGATGGAAATGGAGAGGTTTTTGAGCGCCACTCACCCGCGCATGGAACACCCGTTTCCCTGATTTCAAAAGGTAACGCAAACGATGCGTCTGATGCTATAGCAGCAGCGCGCTGCGCCTTTGAACGTGGGGTCTGGTCTGATCTATCCGGCAAAGAGCGCGCGACATTGCTGTTGAAAGTTGCGGACCTGATTGATGAAAACCGTCCCAGAATTGCCCGACTTGAGGTGCTGGAAAGTGGCAAGCCTATCAGTCAAGCCTTGGGCGAAATCGAAGGTGCTGCAGATATCTGGCGTTATGCCGCTTCCCTGGCGCGGACACTGCACGGGGATAGCCACAACAGTCTTGGCCGTGACATGCTGGGTATCGTTCTAAAAGAGCCGATTGGCGTTGTTTCCATCATCACGCCCTGGAATTTCCCGTTTCTGATCGCAAGCCAGAAGATACCGTTTGCGCTGGCTGCGGGATGCACCTGTGTTGTGAAACCATCTGAACTGACCCCTTCAACCACTGCCATCTTGGGCGAACTTCTTATCGAGGCAGGTTTGCCAGCGGGTGTAGTCAATATCGTCAACGGATTTGGTGACCCCGTTGGTTCCGTTTTGACCACAGACCCTCGTGTTGACATGGTCAGCTTTACCGGGTCGACCGCGGTTGGCAAAACCATCGAAAAAGCGGCTGGTGATACCCTTAAAAAGGTATCGTCTGAATTAGGCGGAAAAAACCCTCAGGTTCTGTTTGCTGATGCTGATCTGGACAGTGCCATCGACGCCATCGTATTCGGCATCTATTTTAACGCTGGTGAGTGCTGCAATTCAGGCAGTCGTATTATCGTGCATGAAGACATTCTGGACGAGGTCATCTCGCGCGTTGTGTCCTTGTCCCAAAAGGTCCCGTTTGGCGATCCTCTGGATCCTGAAACCAAGGTCGGTGCGATCATCCATGATGGGCATCAGCAGAAAATCAACGGTTATGTTCGCGAGGCCGTGGCAGCAGGCGCCAAAATCGAAATCGGAGGCGCACCTATACAAATAGACGGTCTCCCCGGTGCATTTTATGGCCCTACAGTTGTGTCGGGTCTGACGCCAGACATGCCAATTGCTAGCGAGGAAGTGTTTGGCCCAGTGTTATCTGTCTTGACTTTTCGCACAATGGACGAAGTAATTTCACTTGTGAATGACGCCTCATACGGTCTTTCAGCCGGTGTTTGGAGCGAGAACATTCACACATGCCTTGAATTTGCTCGGCGCGCGCAGGCTGGAACTGTCTGGACTAACACATGGATGGACGGTTTCCCCGAGCTGCCTTTTGGAGGCGTGAAGGAAAGTGGGCAAGGTCGTGAACTTGGTCGCTACGGACTCGAAGAATTTCTGGAAGTGAAAACTGTGCAAATGCGGATTGGCCGTACGCGCGCAAACTGGATCTGATCTCTGCGGAAGAAAGAGACGGATCGATACGCAATAGGGAGGAAACCACATGCGTAAATTCATTTTAAAAACTACCACAACTTTGGCGGCTGCGGCTGTTTCAGTCAGCATGGCCCATGCGGGTGACGTTGAAGTCTTGCACTGGTGGACATCCGGTGGTGAAGCAGCTGCATTAAACGTGCTCAAGCAAGATCTTGAAGGGCAGGGGACGGGTTGGAACGATATGCCGGTTGCAGGCGGTGGCGGCGAGAGCGCCATGACGGTTCTGCGGGCCCGTGTAACCTCCGGCAATCCACCAACTGCTGTACAAATGCTGGGTTTCGACATTCTGGACTGGGCCAAAGAAGATGCCTTGGCTGATCTGAATGCTGTGGCCGTAAAAGAAGGTTGGGACGACGTTATTCCAGAGGCATTGCAAGCTTTTGCAAAGCACGATGGTCAATGGGTTTCAGCGCCGGTCAACGTGCATTCGACCAACTGGGTTTGGGCCAACAAATCCGTGCTGGATGCCAATGGCATTGCGGTACCGGCCAACTGGGAAGAGTTTGAAGCTGCGCTTGAAACATTGGCTGCAGCGGGTGTCACACCTGTCGCCCATGGCGGCCAAGCCTGGCAGGATGCCACTGTATTTGATGCAGTTGCGATGTCGGCTGGTGGTCCTGAGTTCTACAAAGCGGCGTTTATCGATCTTGATGAAGAGGCATTGGGTTCGGATACAATGGTTGAATCCTTCCGCCGCATGGAAGTCATCCGCGGTCATGTAGACGAAAACTTTTCAGGCCGTGACTGGAACCTTGCAACTGCAATGGTCATCAATGGCGAAGCCGGTTTCCAGATGATGGGCGACTGGGCAAAAGGTGAATTCCTGAATGCAGGCAAAGTGCCCGGCGAAGACTTCCTTTGCTTCCGTTTCCCAGGCACCGAAGATCAGGTTACTTTCAACGCGGACCAATTTGCGATGTTTGACCAAGGTGGAAACGTGTCAGCCGAGCAGGCAGCACTGGCAACAGCCATTCTGTCACCATCATTCCAGTCGGCCTTCAACGTTGTAAAAGGCTCGGTTCCAGCGCGGACCGACGTTTCTGACGAAGCTTTCGATGCCTGCGGGAAACAGGGCATGAAAGATCTTGCCGCTGCGGCCGCCTCGGGGAACCTGTACGGTTCAATGGCCCATGGTCATGCGGCGCCTGCTGCAGTCAAAAACGCGATCTATGATGTGATCACTGCTCACTTTAACGGTGAGTATGACGCTGCAACCGCGGCGCTTGAGCTTGTCGACGCTGTGTCGATCGCCAAGTAATACTCCTTGCCGGGCTAACTGTGTTTGCCCGGCACCCCACCCAAATTCCTTACGACAATTGGAGGGAGGCCCGTCATGGCAACCCCTGCCGCTGATGCGGATTTCAAAACGAAATTGCAGACCTGGGTGCCCAAACTTGTGCTCTCGCCATCATTGGCGTTGATGCTGGTTTTTGTCTACGGTTTCATCCTGTTTTCGGTTTACCTAAGCTTTACGGACAGTCGGATTCTGCCCTCGTATGGCTGGGTCGGCTTTGAGAACTATGACAAACTGTTCCGGCTTCGCCACTGGGATATTGCGGTCAATAACCTGATTGTCTTTGCTGCGCTGTATATCATCATCTGTTCAGTAATTGGGCTGATGCTGGCGATATTTTTGGATCAGAAAATCCGGGGTGAATCTGTGCTGCGGCCCATTTTCCTTTACCCGATGGCGTTGTCATTCATCGTGACTGGGACCGCCTGGAAGTGGTTTCTTGATCCGGGCATTGGGCTTGAACACACCATGCATCTCTGGGGTTGGGAAAGCTTTCATTTTGATTGGATCAAGAACCGGGACTACGCAATCTACACCGTTGTTTTAGCCGCTGTCTGGCAGAGCTCTGGCTTTGTGATGGCAATGTTCCTGGCTGGCCTTCGTGGGATCGACAATGAAATGCTGAAGGCGGCTCAGATGGATGGTGCAACCAATTTCCAACTGTATCACCGGATTATCATCCCGCAACTTCGCCCTGCCTTTTTGTCGGCATTTGTGATCCTCAGCCATTTGGCAATCAAGTCTTATGACCTTGTTGTTGCGCTGACAGGTGGTGGTCCGGGCCGTGCGACTGAAGTGCCGGCAACATTTATGTATTCCTACACCTTCACCCGAAACCAAATGGGCATTGGTGCCTCATCCTCGGTGATCATGTTGATGACAATCGTCGCGATCATGGTGCCCTATCTCTACTCTGAACTGCGGGAGAAGAACTGATGTCTGCTGGTTCAACTGACACCGCGGTACGTACTGGGCGTATCACCCGTACTGCGCTTTACCTTGTTCTGTTGCTGTTTGCTCTGTTCTATCTGCTGCCCTTTGCCATCATGGTCATCAATTCTGTGAAGCCACTGACTGAGATCACCGGTGGCAACATGATGGCCCTGCCACAGGACTGGACATTCGATCCCTGGGTAAAAGCCTGGGCAACCGCCCAGATTGGGGTCGATCCAACGGGTCTAAAACCCTATTTCTGGAACTCTATCAAAATGGTAGTTCCAGCTGTTGCTATCTCGACCATACTCGGGGCGCTGAACGGGTATGTGCTGACCAAATGGCGGTTCAAATATGACACCCTGATCTTTGGCTTTATGCTGTTTGCCTGTTTCATCCCGTTCCAGATCGTATTGATCCCAATGGCACGTATTCTTGGGCTGGCCGGGTTAGCAGGCTCAACCCCCGGACTGGTGCTGGTGCATGTGGTCTATGGGCTGGGATTCACCACGCTCTACTTCAAAAACTACTATCAGGTGTTCCCAACCGAACTGGTCCGGGCTGCACAGATTGATGGTGCTGGGTTCTTCCGCATCTTTTGGCGCCTTTTGCTGCCATCCTCCGGACCGATCATCGTCGTGAGCGTCATCTGGCAGTTCACCAATATCTGGAATGACTTCCTGTTTGGGGCTTCCTTTGCAGATTTCGACAGCCAGCCGATGACCGTAGCGTTGAACAATCTGGTTCAGTCATCAACCGGTGTGAAAGAATACAACGTCCACTTCGCGGGTGCGATCCTCGCTGCCCTTCCAACTCTTCTCGTTTATATCGTCGCCGGCCGCTACTTTGTGCGTGGTCTGATGGCGGGCAGCGTCAAAGGATAAGACTATGAGCTTCCTGACAATCGACAACGCAACCAAATCCTACGGCTCCGTTGAGGTGCTGCACAGGGTTGATATTGATGTGCAAGAAGGGGAATTCCTGGTTCTGGTTGGCCCCTCGGGCTGTGGCAAGTCCACCCTGTTGAATATGATAGCCGGGTTGGAAGACATCACGTCGGGCACGATTTCGATCAAGGGTAAATCCATGAACGGTGTGCATCCGTCGAACCGGGATATTGCCATGGTGTTCCAATCCTATGCGCTCTACCCCAATATGAGTGTTGCCAAGAACATCACTTTTGGTCTGGAAATGCACAAGGTGCCCAAAGCTGAGCGCGAAACGGCACTGCGCGATGTGGCCAAACTGTTGCAAATCGAACCTCTGCTTGATCGCAAGCCCGGCCAGCTATCGGGCGGGCAACGTCAGCGGGTCGCGATGGGGCGGGCATTGGTGCGAAACCCCGATGTGTTCCTGTTTGATGAACCACTTTCAAACCTCGACGCCAAACTGCGTGTTGATATGCGCACCGAGATCAAAAAGCTGCATCAGAAACTGGGAACCACAATTGTCTATGTGACCCATGATCAGATTGAGGCGATGACGCTGTCGACCCGTATCGCGGTGATGAATGGCGGCTTTATTCAGCAGCTTGGTACGCCAAAAGAGATCTATGACACGCCGGCCAACCTGTTTGTAGCGACTTTTATGGGCTCACCTTCGATGAACCTGATCCCTGTGAAAATTCTGGAGGAGAACGGCGGGCTGGTTGCAGAGACCACAAATGGACTGGGTGAAACGATCAAATTGCCCTTTGCTGCGCCTCCGACCGGGCTGAAGGACTACGTCGGCCGCACCATTACGCTTGGACTGAGGGCTGAGGCACTCACTGATCCAGACGGGGCGGACAGCAAAGCTGTCAATCTGGTGACTGTAAAGAACCGGGTCATTGTCATGGAACCGGCCGGTTCGGATACCTTTGTAATGACCGAATTTGGTGGCCAAGACTGCAACGCTCGTATGCGAGCGGATGTGCAGGTCGCGCCGGGTGAGGATGTAGATTTCACTATCAATATGGACAAAGTTGTCGCGTTTGATCCTGAGACTGAAGACCGGATCGTCTGATGACGCAGCGGGCGGATATCGTGATCATCGGATCTGGGATCGGGGGGGCGACCACAGCTTTGGCCCTCGCGCCCTCGGGTCGGTCGATTGTGATCCTTGAACGTGGTCCGCGTTTAACTGACAGCGATGCCGCACGCTGCGATCGCGCCATTTTTCGCGATGGTGTGTTCCGCCCTGCCGAGGAATGGCTTGATGGGTCGGGCCAAGGTTTCAATCCGGGTAATTACTACTACGTTGGTGGGAATTCCAAATTCTTCGGCGCGGTCATGCTGCGGTATCGGCGCGAGGATTTTGGCGCGATGCAACATCTCGGCGGTGTCTCTCCGGCTTGGCCAATTTCATATGATGAAATGGAACCCTGGTACCAAAAGGCAGAAGAGCTGTTTGAGGTCCGTGGGGATGCAAGGCAAGATCCAACCGAACCCTCACATACTGGTGATTACAATTTTCCACCGGTTCCGGATGAATCAACAATTTTTGCCCTGCGTGACCAACTGGTAAAAGCAGGGGTAACCCCGTCATCGCTCCCTCTGGCGGTTGATCACAAAGCCTGGCAGGCACGTGCACACACCCCCTGGGATGCCTTTCCAGATACCACAGGGGCAAAGAAAGATGCCGAAAACACGGCTCTTGCCAAGGCACTGACCTTTACAAACGTCACATTGATTTCCGGGGCAAAGGTGACACGGCTGGGAACCGGGGCAAGTGGTCACGTTAATTTTGTTGAGTTCACTCAAACGGACACAGGAACATCCAGCACTGCCCGACACAAACGGTTGGAGGTAGGGATTTGTATTCTGTCCGCGGGGGCTGTGAACTCCGCTGCGCTCTTGCTGCGGTCAGTAAATAATGATCACCCAACTGGGCTGGCCAACGGGTCTGACAATGTCGGCCGTCACTTTATGAACCACAACTGTTCAGCCGTTTTGGCATTGCACCCTTGGCGTAGAAACACAGCTGTTTACCAGAAGACCCTGCAATTCAACGATTTCTATCTGTCAGGCGGTCCCATGAATAAGCCGCTTGGCAATGTTCAGCTTCTGGGAAAAATCTCGGGCGAAATCCTAGCTGCACAGACAGGCCTACCGGTATGGGCGGCCCGCCAGATCGCGGCGCGTTCCGTTGATTGGTACGCGATGAGCGAGGACCTCCCCAACCGGGATAGCCGTGTCTCTTTAAAGGGGGACCGCATTGTTCTGGATTGGAAAAGAACAAATTGGGAAGCCCATCAAGCGTTGGTTCGTAAGGCTAAATCGGTGCTTCGCAAAGCCGGGTCGCCCGTTGTAATTTCGCGGGCTTTTGATCGGCAAACGCCATCACATCAATGCGGTACGACACGGTTCGGCGCGGATCCAAGCAACAGTGTTTTGGACCTGTATTGCCGGACCCATGATCACAAAAATCTCTACGTGGTGGATGCAGGTTTCTTGCCGACTTCTGCTGCGGTCAACCCCGCTCTGACAATAGCGGCGCAGGCGCTTCGGGTTGGTGACTATATCAATAGAAAGGTTCTGGCAGCATGAGCAGCTTAGCTTTGATCACAGGAGGTCAGACCGGTATTGGTCTTGGCATCGCCCGTGTTTTGGTTGCACAAGGATGGCAGGTCGCGCTGGCGTCGTCGTCCTCAGAGGATAGTCCCGCCGTCCAGGATGCTCTGACGGAACTTGGCGATGCAGCCAGCTATTACCAGCATGACCTGCGCGACACCGATGCGGTGCCCAACTTGCTGGACCGGATCAAAACCCAACAGGGTGAGATTGATAGCCTGATTAGCAACGCAGGCGTACCGGCGCGGGTGCGCGGCGATATGTTAGACATGTTGCCCGAAAACTGGGATTTCACTCTGGATATCAATCTTCGTGGCGCCTTTTTTCTGGCGCAGTCCGTTGCTCGGCGCATGATCAATGCGCCCAGCGACGCCTACCGCTCAATCATCTTTGTTACCTCCGTCAGCGCCGACATGGTGTCGGTTGAACGCGCAGAATACTGCATCTCAAAAGCAGGTGCAGGGATGATGGCCCAATTATTTGCGGCGCGACTGGCAAGTGAAGGTATTGGCGTATTTGAGCTGCGTCCGGGCATTATAGAAACCGGAATGACTGCCGGTGTGAAAGACAAATACACCAGTCGGATTGAAGCGGGATTGGTGCCTGCCGCACGCTGGGGGCAACCCGCTGATATCGGGTCGGTCGTTTCTCCGCTTGTTAGTGGTCAAATGCAGTTCGCAAACGGAGCTGTCATTCCAGTTGATGGCGGTCTGTCCATCCACCGGTTGTGAAGGAATAAACATGTCCAAAGGTTATGATTTTATCATCGTCGGCGGTGGTTCGGCCGGGTGCGTTTTGGCGGCAAGGCTGAGCGAAGAGTCGTCCGCTCGAGTTCTTCTGTTGGAAAGCGGTGGATCCGATTGGAACCCACTGTACAAAATGCCCGCTGGCTTTGCAAAAATGACCAAGGGGATTGGGTCGTGGGGCTACCAAACCGTGCCCCAGAAACACATGAACAACATGGTTATCAACTATACGCAGGCCAAAGTGTTGGGCGGTGGGTCAACCGTCAACGCCCAGATCTACACCCGCGGCAACCGGATTGATTATGACGAGTGGCGACAGCTTGGATGTAATGGCTGGGGATACGACGACATTCTTCCATACTTCCGCAAGTCCGAAGACAACGACTCCTTTGACAATACCTATCACGGTAAAGGTGGTCCATTAGGGGTCAGCCAGCCACGGGCTCCATTGCCCATTTGCGACGCTTATTTTGATGCGGCTGGTCAAATTGGCATTCCACGCAATCGAGATATGACAGGTGAAAGCCAGGATGGCGTCGGATTTTACCAGTTAACCCAACGCAACGCACGAAGATCATCAGCTTCAGTAGCTTTTTTGAAACCAGCCATGGGTCGCCCAAATCTGACCATTCGTACAGGCGCGCAAGTCACACGTATTGTCATCGATAAGGGTCGCGCCGTTGGGGTAGAACTTGAAGGATCAGAAGTCGTCTACGCTGAGAGTGAAGTTATTGTGTCGTCCGGCGCGATTGGCTCGCCCAAATTGCTACAACTTTCCGGGGTCGGGCCCGCAGACCACCTGCAATCGGTTGGTATTCAAACCAAGCTGGACCAACCCGAAGTTGGGTCGAACCTGCAGGATCACCTGGACCTGTTCACCATCTCTGAATGCACCGGCGATCATACCTATGACAAATACGCTAAACCACATTGGTCGGCAGTAGCCGGGCTTCAATATCTGCTGACCAAACGCGGCCCGGTTGCCTCCAGCCTGTTTGAAACCGGCGGCTTTTGGTACGCTGAGGAAGGTGCGCGATCGCCGGATATTCAGTTCCACCTTGGGCTTGGATCTGGCATCGAAGCCGGGGTCGAGAAGATGGGGGCAGGGGTGACGCTGAACTCAGCCTACCTACGGCCTCGCTCTCGTGGGACAGTCAGGTTGGCCTCCTCTGATCCAGCGGCAGCACCTTTGTTAGACCCTAACTATTGGGCCGATCCTCATGACCGCGAAATGTCGATCAAGGGTCTGAAGCTTGCACAGGAAATCATGAAACAGGATGCCTTGAAGCCTTTTGTGAAACGGGAGGTCCTGCCTGGGCCAGACGTCACAACAGACGAAGAATACATCCACTTTGCCTGCGCCAACTCCAAAACCGATCACCACCCGGCAGGTACCTGTCGAATGGGCGGAGACGAAACATCCGTGGTGGATCCGCGACTGAAACTGCGCGGCATAGAGGGCCTGCGCGTTTGCGATGCCTCCATTATGCCCAGATTGATTTCTTCCAACACCAACGCGCCGACTATCATGATCGCTGAAAAAGCAGCCGACTTGATCCGCGCCGACTACGCATCGTGAGGTCCGAAATGCTGCTTCCCACTTACCAAGGCACTCTGGAAGAGTTCAGAATGTCAAATGATCCATTACAGCCGCGTGCCCCTCGTACTGCTTTGACACGCACAGCATTTGCCGCAGCACATGTGGTTTCGGACCCAATGCAAGACCGGGATCCATGGGTCGGCCGCCCTGCTGTGGACTGGGACAATACTTTGCGGTTTCGGCATACGCTGTGGGATCAGGGGCTTGGCTTGGCCGAGGCAATGGACACGGCCCAACGGGGCATGGGGGTAGACTGGCTCACCGCTAAAGAGCTGATCGAGCGAACCATGGTAGAAGCCAAGGCGCATCCCCTTAAACCTCGGGTCGCCTGCGGTGCAGGTGCGGATCAGTTCGATATCGCCGATCTGAGCAGCGAAGACGCCATCATTGCCGCCTACACTGAACAGATGGAGGCCATCGAAGCGGCCGGCGGCCAGATAATAATCATGGCAAGCCGCGCTATGGCCGCCTTGCGCGGTGATCCAGAGGTTTATGCGCGGGTCTATGGTCGATTAATCGAACAAGCTTCGTCGCCTGTCATTTTGCACTGGCTCGGTGATATGTTCGATCAGGCCTTAAAAGGCTATTGGGGGGCTGACGACCTGAACAGGGCCGCAGACTCGGTTTTGGACATCATCAACACCCACGCTGACAAGATTGACGGCATCAAAATCTCTTTGTTGGAGCAATCTCGCGAGGAAGCCTTTCGGGCCCGTCTACCAGATGGTGTTCGTCTTTATACTGGTGACGATTTCAACTATGCGGCCCTGATCGAAGGGGATGGCACGCGATATTCGCATGCGCTTTTAGGGATCTTTGCGGCAATTGCCCCAGCAGCGAGCCAGGCGCTGGAGGCAATGGCTGAAGGCGACATTCAAACCTATCATGCGTTACTGGGGCCAACGGTTCCCTTGTCACGAGAAATTTTCAAGTCCCCAACACAGTTTTACAAAGCGGGAATTGCCTTTCTTGCGTGGCTAAACGGTGCGCAGGAACATTTTGTGATGCCCAATGGGTTCCAGTCTTCGCGTGAGATTGTTCACTACGCCGAAGTGTTCAGGCTTGCGGATAGCGCCCGCTTGTTGTCACAACCAGAACTGGCTCAGCACAGGATGGGTGTGTTACTCGCACTACACGGCATTTCCTGAGGAGCTTAGCATGAGCAAGAGACCAACAATCATTGATGTTGCCAAGGCTGCTGGCGTTTCAAAATCAACGGTCTCGCTTGTTTTGCAGAATAGTTCTTCGGTCAAAGAGGAAACCCGGGCGCTTGTACATCAGGCAATCAAGGACACGCGCTACGTCTACAACCGTGCAGCGGCCAACCTGCGCGGAGCAGGCGCGGGCTTGGTAGGTTTGATCATCAATGATCTACGCAACCCATATTACACCGAACTCGCCGTGTCGGTTCAGATGAAACTTGCTGAACGGGGGTTCGCTACTTCAATTGGCAACTCCGACGAAGACCCTGCGCTTCAGGAACAGTTGATTGCCTCCATGATTGAGCATGGCGTATCGGCCCTAATGATCGCGCCCGCCTATGGCGGCGAAGTTGCACCTTTCAAGGACATCCAACAGGCTGGTATTCCAACCGTACAGGTTCTACGATCAACTGGGTTTGATACTGTATCTTTTCCCTTATTTTCAATGGATTACGATTCCGGTGGCATTCTCGCGACTGAGCACCTGCTGAAAAATTGGGGAAACAATGTTGCCTTTGTAGGGGGTATCGAAACGCATGATATCACCATCGAACGTAAAAGCGGTTATCTCCGTAAAATGGGCGAGGCTGGGTTAGACCCGGTTTCATTTCACGGAAAAGCCAACCGTCGCTTTGGGTATGAAACCGCCCTTAAGATTACGCAGGACAGACCTGATATCAAAGGCATAGTGACATTCAACGATCTTGTAGCCTTAGGCATGTTGGCGGGGTTTGCCCAAGCCGGTGTAAAAGTTGGTGCGGACATCGGAATCGTGGGATTCGATGACATAGAAGAAGCTTCTCAATGTTTTCCACAGCTCAGTTCTGTGCGGTGTGATGTCAAAACATTCGGGCAGCAAACCGCAGACATCCTCTTGAATTGGGTTGAAGAAGATAAGCAGCCAAAAGCGCAGGTACGCTATCCGGTTGATCTGGTTGTTCGGGCATCCAGTTCAAAGGCCTAAAAGAAGACAGAACACACTCTCATTTCAAATTACCTAGGTGAATTCATGCTAAAGCACTGCGTCTTTCTCAACTTCAAAAACAATGTCTCTGAAGACGAGAAAAAGGACATCATGACGGGATTGACCGGTCTGGTCGGTGTCGTCGACGGAATGACTGACATGACGTTTGGCCCCAATCTAGATTTTGAAATGAAAACGCCTGATTTTGACTACGGGTTTATCGTGACTTTTCGAGATCGAGCCGCACATCTGGCTTATGAAGCGCACAGCACACATGTTGAAATGGGGGCCAAATTGGTCGCTGCCTGCACCGGGGGAGCAGAGGGCATCAATGTATTTGATCTAGAAACCTGATATTGCGCAAAACCCTTTACGAGCAATCCTGATGGTCTTCAAAAAGGCAGCGAAAACCTTGCTGGCGTAGCAAGTTAGTTGGACCACCTTTCAATTGCGACCTCGGGTCGTTGCGCATTCTGGTAACCTGGCACTACCCGAAGGGGTTCAGCGGTCTTTTCCGCCGCACCAAAAGGCGCAACATCACTCCTCCCATCTAAAAAGGTCCCGCGGCATAACCAAATGTCGGTCGAGAAAGTTTTCCATATGAACAACTGTACTGTCGCTGTCCGCTAGAACGACTGCCAGTTGGCCCGGACCTTCACGCCGCGGCACACGGTTTGGGATCGGACCCGAGAGACTTTCCAGTGTCGGTTCAATACTGTAGTGCCCCCCGGCCAGGGTACAAAACGGAATACCACGGAAACTGCCTGAAGTGGTCATGTGAACGTGACCGCAAATGACCTGACGGATGTCTGGATGGCTAGCTACCACCTCTGCAAAAGCCTCGTTCTCACGCAAGATAATGAAATCTGTCTGGACATGTAGCTTGGTAATGTTGTGGTGCAAAACGAGTATGACTGGGCGGTCCTTCGCTTCGTCCAGACGTGCAGCCAGCCAGTTTAGTTGTGCCTGATCAATCAACCCTGCGTGGCCAACATCTGGGTCATTGCTATCCAACACGATAACACGGTGGCCATGACGATCAATAACGTGATTGACGCTGCCTGTTTCATCCGTAGATCCCGGAAAAACGTCCAAAAACACTGCCCTGTCATCATGGTTGCCGAGCGTCAGGTAGGTCTTGGGCTTTAGATCCGCCAGGGACTCGCGAAACCGTTCATAGGCTGCTTTTTCGCCGTGATCTGCTATGTCACCAGCAATGACGACAAAATCGGCATCAGCATGGTTTTCGTTCACATAGGCAATCGACTGGAGAAACCGATCAGTGGTGCAAAGCCCGTGGGATAGCTTACCTTCTGGCACGATGTGAAGATCGGACAAGACAATGAATTTCAACAAGGGACAGGTCTCCGAAAAATGGATGTATTTGACGACGGGCGTCGGTCAGATGCGCGGTGTGTTTTGTGGGGAAGGCCAGCATTAACGACAGCAAAGAGCTCTAAGATCATCCCTTTACCCCTGTCATCGTGATGCCGCGGATAAACAGGCGACGGGCAAACAAAAACGCGATGACCATGGGGGCGGTGACTACAGTGGCCGAGGCAAAGGTGCGGCCATAATCAGTGTCGAAATCCGACTGATATTGCATCATCGAAAGTGTCGCCGTCATCTTGTCCTGGCTTGTGACCACAATCAGTGGCCAGTACAAATCATTCCAATGAGCGACAAAACTAAAGACAGAAAACGCTGCGATAGCGGGCACGGCTGACGGCAGGACAAGGCGCAATATGATCTCCATTTCAGAGAACCCGTCAACACGAGCCGCATCAATGATGCTGTCGGGGAAACCGCGGAAAAACTGACGGAACAGAAAGATCGCAAAAACTGAAATGAAAAACGGCAACATCATCGCCAGATAAGTATCCAGCAGCCCCGTTTTCGCGAGCGCCACATAGATTGGGATTGAGGTCACATTGATCGGAATCGTCAAGGCGGCGATCACTGTCCCAAACAAAATGGAACTGCCCCGAAACTTGAGCTTGGCTAAGGCATAGGCCGCAGGCACAGCCGTGAGCAATTGAACGATCAAGATGCCGCAGCAAACAAGAAAGCTGTTCATCAGGTAGATCAGATAGGGCTGATTGAACAGAACTTCATAGTAGTTTTCAAACCCTTTGAATGTGCGTGGAATGATTGAAAAATTGGCGTCGTAGACCTCGTCGGTGGGTTTCAAACTGGACGACACCATCCAGATGAAAGGAAACACCATCACCCAAGCACCAAGGAACAAAAACAACGTTCCGATGAGCGACCAAACAGAGCGGGGCGCGTAGGAGCGCAGGGAAAGGCTAATACTGGACATTGCGATCCACAAACAGCGCCTGAACCAGCGCAAAGAGGAAGATGATCCCGAGAAAAACAAGCGACAGCGCTGCTGAATACCCCATGTTGAAGTACTCAAATCCTTCGAGGAACGTGAGATAGAGGAAGACTTCACTTGATCTGTTGGGACCACCCTGGGTGAGGATGGCCACTGTATCAAAGAGCTTAAATGCAGTGATTGAGCTGGTGACTGCGACAAACATCGACGTCGGCCCTAACATGGGCCAAGTCACTCGAAAAAACCTATCGACCGGATGATCAGCCCCATCAATTGCGGCGGCCTCATATAGGCTGGACGGAATGGCCGTTAGGCCTGCCAAAAACAGCACCATATTGAAGCCAATAACGCTCCACAGTGAAATCAGCGCCATGGAAAACAGGACCATGGTTTCCGACCCCAGCCAGTTAAACGGCCCCAGACCAACTGCCCCGGCCCAATGGTTGATGACACCCTGATTGCTGTCCATCAGCGCAGCCCACACTAATGCCATGGCGGCAAGCGTGGACGTCACGGGCAGGAAATACAGCACTTCAAGGATAGAGCGGAACTGCTTGCGCTCCTGAATGGCTATAGCCAGGAAAAGACTGATTATGAACGAGCTTGGCAGGAACAGACTGGCATAGATCAGCGTATTCACTATCGCGTTGCCAAAGGCCTCATCCGCCAACATGTGCCGGTAATTTTCCAGGCCGACGAATTCATAATAGTTACTGACGAGAGAATAGTCGGTAAAACTGATCCCGAACACCGTTAGGATTGGCAAAATGTATATCCCAAGGATTAGCAAAGTAGCGGGTAAAACCAACATATAGGCCAACCGGGTCTGGGCCCGTTTCTTCGTTCCCAAACTCATGTGACAACCTCGCCAAGGCTCTGTGCCATATGAGGTGTGGGTTGAATACGTAACCCATGAGCATTGAACAGCAGCAATTGCGTGGGATCGATTGCGACCTGCAGTTTATGTGTTCCTGCAAATTGATCTGTTTTCCCATAATCGGTGTTCTTTTGCGCCCGGACGCGTATCTCAATTTCTGGATCGGCTTCAAAACATCCATGGATCAGGATTTCAGGTCCCAGATCCTCAACCATACGTTTTTGAAAAGGCAAATGAATTGAACCGGGTTTTATCGGCTGTAGTTGTAGCCCGGCAACGCCACGAAATGACAACGCTTCGGGCCGTAAGCCAAGTTGCAGGTCAGACACCTTACCGATAGTTTCCAAATGCAGATTGAAGTCGCCCAGAAATAACCCGTCAGGGCGTGATTGGACCGGCAGGATATTGATTTGCGGCGAACCAATAAACCGCGCAACGTCTACCGAAACCGGATTGGTATAGAGCGTATTTGGTGCAGCAACCTGCAACACTTCTCCACCCTGCATCAGCGCCACACGGTCAGACATAGTCATTGCCTCGGTCTGATCATGAGTCACATAGACAAAGGTAAGGCCGGAACTGTGGTGAAGTTCAGAGATTTCGCGGCGTACTTCAACGCGCAGTTTTGCATCAAGGTTTGACAGCGGTTCGTCCATCAAGAAGATACCCGGATTACGGACCAGCGCCCGACCCAGCGCGACACGCTGCCGTTGACCACCAGAAAGCTGTGCAGGTTTACGGGTCAATAAATGATCGATGCGCAGTTGTTTGGCGACAGTTTCAACCTGTGTTGCCATGCTGGGTTTTGCGCGTCGCGCCGACGGGGCCACATGGCGCACTAGGGGCAATCTGGCATGTAGCGGCAGTTGCGACATGATCAGCGGCATTGCCATATTTTCAGCCACGCTCATATGAGGGTAAAGTGCGTAGTCCTGAAACACCATCGCGATGTTTCGCTGTTTTGGAGACTGTTCGGTAACCACCTGACCGTCTATCAGAATTTCGCCCCGACTTGGGGCTTCAAGCCCTGATATGATCCGCAAAAGCGTTGATTTTCCGCAGCCCGACTGGCCAACAAGCGACAAAAACTCGCCATCTTCCACGTCGAGCGAAATGTTCTTTAAAACTTCGGTTTTACCGAAGGATTTGCCGATATTTTTGAGAGTTAGTCGCGCCATTTTTGCACCCGAACTTGTTGAATGGCAGACAGGGGGAACCTGCCTGCCATTCAAATTTATCGCTTCATCAGTTTTTCAGCGATTTCGACAAGCTTGGCGGCACCCTCTTCAGGTGTAACCTCGCCTTCCATAACAGCGCGGATTGTGGATGCCTGATCGCGCCAAATTTTCTCAGACTGTGTGCCCGGGTAACCGGACCAGGGGCCAGCCCGGTCATACTGTTTGATTGGCGTCGCATAATATGGGTTCTGAGCATAAAATTCGCCCATATAATCAGTGCCAAGGGTCCCTTTGTTAGTGGGAAGATACCCGGTGATTTCTGCAGTAACCTGCTGACCGCGGGCACCGGTCAGGAACTTGATGTACTCCCAAGCCGCCGCCTGTTTTTCCGGGTCGGAAGCGGTTATGATGGCCGCGTTCCCGCCAGTCGGCAGCTTGCCGTCGGCATCATTCCAGACAGTAAACGGTGCTGAGCGCAGTTCAAATGCATCGCCAACCCGCTCTGCTGCACTACGCGCGCCAGCAGGGGACAGCCCCCACATGCCCATACGGCCTTCGGTAAAGGCGGTGAATTGAGTTGCCCGGTCCTGATCGGTACGTGCACCACCTTCAACCACCAAACGACGGGCCATCTTCATGGCTTCGATGTGATAGTCGTTTTCGTTGAACGCGATGGACTGACCGTCATCAGACATCATTTGGCCACCCTGTTGCAGGATCAGCGTCTGAAAGCCCCAATCGTCGCCATTGATCAACCACATGAACATCGGATCGATGTCGTCACCCAATGCGTCGATTTTCTGTGTTGCGTCAAAGAAGCCATCCCAGTCGGTTGGGAATTTGTCGGGGTCTAGCCCGGCTTGACGGAACAGATCAGCATTATAGTACCACTGGATCACCGAAGCATTGAACGGCATACCATACTGAACGCCGTCCACGCGGCCAAGGTTCAGCATCTGATCTGTGTAGTTTCCGTCCTTGAAATCGCTGCCTTCGGCAGCCATCATCTCATCCAGATTGACGATTTGACCACGTTCAGCCAGGGCCCGTGCCAGGGACGGCAACTGATTGTACGCCTCAAATGCGCAATCGGGCAGGGTGTTGGTCGCCGAGCCACGGAATAGACGCAAATGTGTGTCGCCGTAGTTTTTGGCAGGCGCTGCATAGACGACTTCGATCTCGTCCTGCATTGCGTTAAATTCTTTCATCAGCGGCTCGTGCTGGCGGGTCAGATGGCCAGCATTTGTCAAGCAAGTGATGGTCACTTTGGCCTCAGCAGCTAGACCTGACAAACTCAAAGCCAGAGCCGTGGCCGATACTTTGTAGAACATTATGTATTCCATTCGGAGTAAGATGCGAGTGCGTCTGAATTGAGACTTCCTCTGAATGGATGGCCTATGTAACGAACGCATCACGCGCCGCTGAGTTCACAAAAATTTCGCAAAAACTCCTAGTGATGCGAAACTAAATCCCCGCACGGCATAACCATTCCGTCACATCACAACGTATACGGCTACCCCTAGCGTGGTGAGTTCAATTCACATGTCTTAGCTACTTCGCCTCGGGTGAAAGCAAATGGTGATTAATCCGCTGGTAGCCATATCCGATATGGGTACGTTGGATAAATCCAATGGCGGCGATATCACCATGCTCCAACGCCCTGTTGATATCCTCTAATTCCGCCACCAGTGCTTGTGCCACCTCAGTACCCATCTGAAGACTTACCTGATACCATGTGCTTGCTGCTTGATAATATGTCTGCCACCAAAACGATTGCAGCGCACTGTTGCCGATCAAATCAGCGATCAGGCCATGCAGGTGGTGATTAATTTCGACATAGCGTCGGGGGGCAAAATCGAGGAGCAATGCGTGGGCCGCATTGAGCAAATCTCGCCCACGTTCGCAGTCACTTCGGGTAATCTCTCGCGGAGACTCTGTGCCAATCATTTTGGCCAGTTCCAACCGCATGTCATAGACATGGCGTATCTGTGCTGCGGACAGCGCCACCACCACCGTCCCGACACCATTTCGCGTTTCGACTAGCCCGAGATGGTTGATCCGGCTGATCGCATCTCGCACAGGTGTGCGGCTAACACAAAACTCGGCCGCCAGTTCCGCCTCTTTCAACTGATACCCGGGCTGATAATCCAGAAAACAGATGCGCTGTAATATCTCGGTCTGGATGGTCTCCACTGTGCTTTTCGGTTCTGTTTCGTCGTCGCGTTTGGCGAAGCTCATATGTCTCTCCCTAGCTCAACCTGCATACACCATGTGACAACAGCGTGCAATATCTGCGTTCTAGACACTATTGACTCGACAGCTGCATACAGCCTAGGCATTTATGACAAGCGTTACATCACCATCACAGGATTCCTGCTATGCTCGATGAAGCCAGAACCCGCACTGTCACTCTTCAGGCCCGCATGTTGGATTTGGGTATTCAACGCGCCGTGTTTACCGACGAAAGCTCAATTGCTTATCTGGCTGGGTTCTGGGGATATCTGGGCATCGAATTTGGTCGACCGTCCATGTTGGTAATAGATGCCAAAGAAGCCCCCGTTGTTATCACTCCGTTGATGGAAAGCGAAATGGTCAGTGCCATGACATGGGTCGAGGACGTGCGGACATGGGAAGATAGTGGCCAGCGCACATGGGGGCGGGCGCTAGCCGAAGTTTTGGGCAACAAGCCAGATGAGATCTGGGTCGAACGACGCTGTATTCCTGCCATCGTGCGCAATCATCTAGACGAGACCTATCCGGGCGTCCCAATCAAAGATATTTCACCCGTTCTAGGCGTTATGCGGATGATCAAGTCGCCGTTCGAAATCCAAGTGATGAAGGAGGCTGGTCAGATTGCCGGAGCAATGATGGCCGCGGCACATCTCAGCTTACGGGCGGGCGCACAGGAATATGAAAGCGCGCTGGCGGTGATCGAAGCGGGTTCTCGCAAAGCGGCAACTTTCTTGACCGATAAAGGATGGGAACGCTTCATTTCGCCGATGATCCATAACCTACAGATCATGCAAAGCGGCAAGGACACGTCCATGGTACATCGTCGCGCATCGGTTCGTCGGTATCAACGCGCCGATCCGGTGTATTTCTGCTTTTGCAACTTGGCACAATTCAAACAATACAAATTAGGGTTTGATCGGATGTTCCATATTGGCGAGGTGGAAGATGCCGCCGCACGTGTGCAAGAGGCCGCCATTGATGCCCAACAAGCCGCCATTGCAACCATCCGCCCCGGCGTCGAAGCACAAGAAGTCGCTGCTGCTGCCAACGACATCTATGCTGAACGTGGCTATGAAACAGGGTATCGCACTGGGCGATCCATCGGAGTAGCCTATCTGGAGGCGCCAGAGCTAAAAACCGGCGACACCACAGTCCTGCAGCCAGGGATGACCTTTGCCGTGGACGGGGGTATCTCCATCGAGGGGGTCACTGCAGGGCGCATCGGTGACTCGGTTGTGGTGACGGAAACCGGGTTTGACTACCTTACCGATTACCCGCGCACTCTGCTGGTTACGGACAGCTGAAGATGGGGCGCACATTCCACCTTGCCGTTGGGCAATCTCCTGCGGATCTACCTACTACACAAAAGCGGCTGGAGTGGCTTGGGACGGCCCTACCGACAGTTGCCGCAAGGGGTGCTGATCTTCTGGTCCTTCCTGAGCTTTTCGCCACAGGTTATAATCGTGGCGATCAGATTCTCGCGCTCGCGGAACCTTCTGATGGGCCCATTGCTCAGGCTATTGCAGCTCTCGCTGCGGCACATGGAATCGCCATCCACTATGGTTTTCCCGAGCGCAAGGGAGACTTGGTTTACAATGCAGCGCAATGCTTTGGGCCGGATGGTTCGCGACTAGGCGGGCATCGCAAACTGGTCTTTCCTCCCGGGTTTGAACGTGATCACTTCACTCCGGGTCAGGGCTGCACTCTGTTCACTTACCTCGGCGTGCAAATAGGCACGCTAATCTGCTATGATGCCGAGTTCCCCGAAACAGCGCGACATCTGGCCTCTTTGGGGGCAGAACTCATTTTGGTGCCAACGGCCCTTGGCGCACAATGGGGATGGGTAGCCCAACAAATGATCCCAACCCGTGCCTACGAAAATGGGGTCTACCTCGCATATGCCAACAGTGCTGGGAATGAAAACGGTATGGCATTCCTGGGACAGAGCTTCATTGCCACTCCAGACGGTCAGGAACTTGCACGCGCTGGGGATCAGCCCGAGATTATCTACGGCCAATTGCAGTTAGACAAAGTTGCTGATGCTCAAAATCGGCTCCCCTATCTAAGGGACCAAGAAATGTTTGGGGCAAACATTTATGGTTGTTAGCTTGACGTTTCCATTGGACTGCCCCCCGATCCTGACAAAATAGGCGCAACGCGGGCGTTGGCTACGTTTAGAAAAAACCTTGCCTGAGACATCCAGAGATCCAGCGAAACAAAGGTGACTTAGCAGCCGTTTCACGTTACAAAACCACCTGTTTGTTGTGCAAAGTGGTAGATCATCACGCGTTGTTTGACTGAACCTACCGCTGAGCTGATAAAAAGAAATGGCCTCCTTGTCCCACATTGAAATTCTTCTTCCGGAACTGCGCGCCTATGCAATGGCTGTTGCAACCAACCGAGATGAAGCTGAAGATCTTGTGCAGGATGCCGTTGAACGAACACTTCGCGCGAATTCCTATCCGGCAAATTTGGATGATCTGCGCCCATGGATGTTCCGCGTCATCCGCAACTTAAATCTGGACGGCTTGCGGAAAAAACGGGTGCGTATGGAATATTCGCGCTCGCAGAGCCGTTTATTAGTTGATCTTGCGCAAAGCACAGACCATGCCAACGACGTACTGGTTCGCATGACGTTCCAAAAACTCGCGGCACCGATGCGTGAGGTGTTGTTTCTGGTGGATGTAATGGGACTGAAATATTCAGAGGCAGCCGAAGTTATGGATGTGCCGCATGGAACCGTCATGAGCCGCATCAGTAGGGCACGGCGCGCATTGGTCGTTGCGATGAACAGTGATGGCATAAGTAGCGAAAAGGACCGACAAACATGAATGACGCTATGGACCGTGACTGGGATCTGATGAGCGCCTATAGCGATGGCGAGGTAACGTCAGCGCAGCGCACTGAAATAGAGGCGCGACTGCCGCAGGAACCTGCATTGCAGAAAATGCTGGAAGAAATCCGTATGGTGTCTGGCGCGTTGGCGGGGCTAAAACCAGAGCAGCCAACTGTTCTGGCGCCTGCGAACACAAACTGGCGTCCAATGGCGTTATGCGCTTCGATTACTGTGGTGTTCATTTTGGCAGGGACGTTTCTGTTTAGGCCCACCGGGGAGAAGACACCGACGGAATGGCACCAATCATTTTTGTTGAAAGCTTATGAACTCAACAACTTGCCGACGCAGGTGGGCTATCACGACCTAACGGGCATTCCAGATCTTGAGTTGGCTAACCTGTATCTGGTTGAACAGCGACAGCTGCCCAAAGACCAGATCGTTGCGCATTATTCTGGCCGCAACAATTGCCGTCTGACAATATTGTCGGGACCGCTCGGGTCTGACCATCCAGCACCCAACAGCGATTGGATCAGCCAATGGAGCACCGTTTCGGGAAGCTACACGATAGTTGCAACCGGAATGGATCAACGCCGGTTCGAAGCTGTTTCCGACTTCGTCCAACAGGCAACCCGCTCAAATTTCCAGCCAGCCACAGTACTGGCCATGAAAATGGCAACTGATGCTGCAACCCCGTGCCAAAAGGCTTAACAAAAAAACTCCCTCCAAACCCAGCGCATACGAGGGGTTTGAAGGGTAACATTCAAAATCAGGAGCTGGACTGCAGACGGCAGACGGCAGATTTTAGTTTGTTTTACCCGGAAAATTGGGGCGGTCTTCTCCGTAGTGCGCGGTCAGGTAATCCAGAATGATTGTACGATCTGGTTCATCAATTTCCGCAGCGCCCTGATCTTCGACCATCCATTCGAACAGCTCTTCCCAGCCATCGCGTGTCAGCCCCTGCTGAGCAACGATCATCTCCGAATGGCAGGCTGAACAGGCGTAGTATGTCTCTTCAACACCCGGAGCGTCGAACAAGATGCCGAATTCGTATTCTTCCTCAGCCTCTTCGCCAGCATCAGCGGCTTCAGCGCCACCAAACACCAGTGGAGAAGCAGACTGACTATTCAGGTAAGCGATTAGGTTGGCACGGTCCTTGGCCTTCTTAAGACCAGAAAAACTCATCTTGGTGCCTTTGATCTCGGCCTTGGGTTTGGTCAGGAACGCATCCAATCGTTCGGCGCTCCATTCCCCACCGTAGACGACCATCGCTTTGGAGTACTTGAAGCCATCCGTTGCGGCCACCGGCGCGCCAACAATCCCAAACAAGTTCGGCCCGGTTTTCTTTTTGCCGCCTTCGTCAACTGTGTGGCAGGCCTTACATTTCTTGAATGCTTTTTCACCCTTGGCCAAATCAGCAGTCGGCAACAGGTCAATTGCAGACTCTGCAACAGACAAAGACGGGATCAACAGAACGGTGGACAGGGCAAACCCGCCGAGTTTGGACAAACGCATGTATGTCTCCAGGTATTTGAGAGAATGGATAGAAGGTCACGGTGATGGGGCGACACAACCGCGCCGCCCCTGTTCACTTGGATTAGCTGACGCGCAGACCAACCCGGTGCATAGTGTTGTTCAGGTAGCCTTTGGGGTTCCAATTGATGGCAAATGGCTGAGCTTCGCCATTGCTGTCGGTGGCACGGGCCCAGACTTCATAGTAACCGGCCTGATCAAATTTGACGTTCGCACGCCAGTTGTGCCAGGCGCCCGAGTTCACAGGTGCGTCCAGTTCAGCGGTCTGCCAAGTGGTGCCAAAGTCGGTTGAGATTTCCAGTTTTTCAACTGTCCGATCACCTGACCATGCGTGACCACGTACTTCGGTTTCCATGCCGACCTCGGCGCCATTGGCTGGGAAGGTCACCAGCGATTTCACCGGCATACGCTCGATGATCACAAAATCCTCGGTCTCGACCTTTTCACCAGGCGCAACCGGACGGTTTGGCACGCGGTAGGCTTTGCCGGTCATCTTCGGACCATCATGAACAACGTCACGCAGCTCGATCCGGTTCAGCCATTTCTGAGCGGTCGAGGCGGGCCAGCCTGGAACGACCAGACGCAGCGGTGCGCCGTTCAGCGGGTGCAATTCCGCACCATTCATTTCGAACGCGATCAGAATTTCGTCCGTCATCGCCTTGGAGATAGGCATCCCGCGCGAGATTGGCAGTTTGGCAGGATCACCTGACAGGTGGCTGTCAGCACTGTAATGCGCGGTGTAGACCACGTTGGACTGAACGCCAGCGGCCTCCAAAACCTCCTTTAGACGCACACCAGTCCACTCGGAACAGGCAATCGCACCCAGAGTCCACTGGTTGCCTTTGGCAGGCGGCTCAAATGCCGAACGACCGTTGCCGCCACATTCCAGTGTCAGCGCCTTGGTGACGACCTCAAACTTTTCTTTCAAGTCAGCAATGGTCAGAGTCATTGGCTTATCTACGAAACCGTCGATGGTCAGGGTCCAGGATTCTGCGTCCATTTCCTCGGGCGGAATACCGTTGTTACGGACAAAGTGACGGTTGGTGGGCGTAATCGCATCATCCAGCAGGTGCGGTGGTGTTTCAGCATTCACCGGACGGTCATTCAGCAGTGTCAGGCCATCTTTGCCCGCCAGCACATTTTCACCAGCCATTGCAGCAGGAACAAAACCGATAGGCAGGTTTTTACTGAATGGAATGGATGTTCCGACCATGGCAGCAACAGTTGCAAGGCCAGTGCGTGTCAGAAAGCCACGGCGGCTTGGGCTTTGTACCTGGCCAGCGTCTTCACTGCGGGTAATTCCGGTTTCTTCGGTAGTGACACTGTGAGTGTCAGTTTTCTGGTCGATCTCGGCCATTCTTTCCTCCCTTTGGCTTTAAACCTGTCAGTAATTTGTTTCAGGTCGCATGAGAGAAACGGGGGGGGCGGCTGGTTTATTCCCTTGGCAAAAAATAATTCTCATTTTTGACTAACCTTCTGTTGAATAGTTCCCCAGTCAGTCTTGTCGGCACCTGTTGCGATGACGGCGAACCTGGCCACCCCCATCCCGTTTTGCCTAGTGAGAACCCGTTCAAATGGCCAAATGGGATGGGCTCTTGTATTTGTTCTCTTTTTGTTCTAGTTTGTATGAACGCTATTGGGAGAACTCTGATGCAAGACACTGCCGTATACGTTCCCAGAACAACTCCAATGGGCTCGTCGTCCAATGATTACCACCTGTTGCCTGTTACAGAAAAACAAACCCAATTTGCGCTCGCGATTGCTAAGCGAACCGGGAAAACCCTACCATCGGACGTTCAGCAAGATCGCCATGCTCTGTCGGTTTGGATCAGTGAGAACAAAGATACCCCAAAGGGCGGTAAGTTTGAAAACTATGCTTCATCGAAACAGGTGGCTTTTGCCGAGCGTATCGCGAGAATGAAGCGGCGCACCGTTCCCGATGAATGCATCCGCGATCGTAAACTGATGTCGAAATGGATCGACTACAACCGGTGATGCTTAATCAGCGCTGGGGCTACCATTCCAATGAACAGGTTCAGTCCCAACATCTTTCGGATCTACTTGGTGCCTCTCCGATGGCCATCTTTCACATCCCTGCTTAATTTCGGCGCTGAACAATGGTGAGCCACGTATTTAGCACCAATCGCAACGTTTCTAGTTTAGCAAAGCTACCAAGTGCGCGAATTGGCTTTATGGGAAATCAGCTGCACCATGTCGTGATATTGGCGTGACATCCGGCCAATGATGGGGGCGTCCCAATGATCGAGTTTTTGAGCCTTGGAATGAATTCTGTTGGAGCGACCACTGTACCGCGACTATTGGTGCACCTTGCAGTCCATTCCGGGCAGCAAAGGAGAAGTAGCATCTGTTGAACCCACAGTTTGAGGCCCCCTGTGTCATTGATCACAGATGGTCTGCCTGGGTCAATTGGCGCGCTGTTAGCCAGCTGTCCAGACGCCACAGCCCCCAGGCGAGTGGAATTGCAGCCAGCCCACCAATCACATAGGCCAATGGTTCGTCATGGAAACTTTCCAGGGCCTGTGTGTACGCGTGGATACAGGCAAAAGTAACAGCCGTGTTGAACAATCCGCGCTGGTTCGAATGGGCAAACCAACTGATCGCCCCTGCCAGTCCAATCGCCCAGAGTACGGAATACATATTGGCCGAGATGAACATTGCGGTTTCGCGAAAAGCGTCGCGAGCATCGTACCAACTGCTATAGGTGCTGCTGTCCCAATCTTCGTATCTGCTGGTTCCCCACAGTGTTTCGCCCAAATAGTCGCCCCACAAACTGCCAACAAGCGCACAAAGATTGGCAATAATGAAGGCCATTACTGCCAAGGTCATCGCATGTCTGGACAGTTGATCGGATCGAGTGCGCGCTACAAACAGCAGTACAAACACAAGCAGCAACATCTGCAAAATGGAGAGTGTCGATTCTGGCGAATAGAATACATATGCCGCATGGAAATAAAAGGTGCTGGTGTCCAGCGCCTGAGCAAAAGGCACGATGGCCAATGCTGTAATTAGACGAACATCGATGAACCAGCCCGCGCCTGCGATCGCCAATGTTGCATAGAGATAGAAAATGGAAATCAGAGCTCCGTCAATCTCGGATTGGTTAAGTAGAAAGCCAAGTCCGATCAAGTGAAGCGCCAGCCCCATCAACAGGATTGACCCAGCAACAAAGCGCCCGGTTTTCTTTTGCTTGTTCAAGGCAAAGACACACAGAGCAGCCACCAATGCTCCGGCAGGTACCATAATCCAGCCAGCGATGTCCGAATATTTGTCTATCAGCTCTATGCCAGCGCCGCCGATCAACATCCCAGCCCCTATCAGGGCTGAGGCGTTGCCAAAAAACGTGAAATCTGAATGGTCCGCCCGCAGGATTAAACCGCCGATCCCAAGAAACAACAGGCCCACAATTGCCACCGACAGCGCCGATGCCAGCCAGAAGATAAATCCGCCAGTTGCCGACAATATACCAAAGCACAAAATAGCGTTGAGAGCCATTGCCACCATTAACTTGCGCGACCGGAGTTCTATTTCCGCTTGTGCAGCTTGGGGAATAATGGCGTCAGCCACCAGCGCATCTGTATCAGCTAAAACAATCATCGCAACCTCCATGAACGTCGTTCACTAGACTAATTGCACATTCTTGAACGTCGTTCAACAATTTTCTGAGTAACCATATCCGGCTGTATGAAACATACCGTGTGTGACAACTCTTGCGGTGGACCCCTTAGTCTCAGGTCGTGGGGTGATGCCAGCCCGGGCCGTCTCCTTTAGAATTTCGATCTGCCCACAAAAAATTATGCAGATCATCAACGGAAATGTGGTGTGCAGGTAAATCCAGTCATCATACAGCTTGTCTAATTTAGATATTTTAGGCCACAGTTTTTCATTAGCTAAACACCAAAAAGGACAAGGGCGTCACCAAATTTGCGTTTTCACACTAAATTTTTTGGCTCAAGCGGATGTGGACAATGCAGGGAGAGGGCCCGCATCATCCGGGACAGCCAGAAGCTATAAATTTGGGAAACTTTAGCCTCATCCCACAGGGGTAAGAGGTTCCATAGACCGGAGAGTTCGCTGTCAGAGGCGGGCGGCAAGTTGTCCGCCTCTGGCTTCCTATGGTTTTGATCAGAACCGGCCTAGTTCGCACCTTCAAGGCAACGCAGAACAGCCTGCGCGGCGGCAATATCTTCCAGACCTAACCCCACTGAACGAAAGAAACTCGGCTTACCCTTTTCGGGTTTGGGAGCCAGGTCATTGGTCAGTTCAGCCAGATCCCCCCGAATTTCATCAGGATTCCAGCCGTGGTCCTGCGCTGCAAGAACCATTTCCCCGGCGACATTTGGGGTGGTGGCGCGATAGTCGCAATAGACCTGCGCGGCAGAAAGCCAGTCAGGATTGACCTCATGTGCCTGGGCAACATTTGTGCTGATCGAGGTGACAAGCGTGTTGGGGCCAATGGCACTGTTGGCAATGACCGGCCTGCCACAAGAGGTGCACAGCATGACAACATCCGCATTAGTTGCTGCCGCCTCTGCAGAGTCCACAAAAACAACATCCTTACATAGGTCGCGCCATTGGTTTTGCCTCGCGGTGTCAGAGCCAAGGCCGGGCGAGTAGATCCTGACCGTGTCCCATTCTCGCAGGTCCATAACATGGCGGTAGTGTGCCTGCGCCACGCTCCCGGAACCAATGATCGCAAGGCTCGCCGCCTTTGGGCTTGCCAGTAAATCGACCGCCAGAGCAGTGGTGCCCGCAGTCCGTTCTGTCGTCAGCTGTCCTGAATCACACAACAAAAGTGGTTCACCGGTTTCCATCGACAGCAATAATGTCCAAGCGGTGATGATTGGTTTACCCTCGGTCACCAAATAGGGAGACAGTTTTGCTCCAAACACACCTGATTGCCCCTGCGCGCCCAAATAGGTGATGAAGTCACCGCGGTCTTCGGGAAACAGCGTTACTGTTTGGGCTGGTTGAATTGCTTGTTTTTGACCCAATTCAGCAAACATTCCGCGCAGCTCGGTCGCGAGATCAAGTTTCCCGATTAGGCCTGCAACTTGGTCGGCATTCAGAATGGTAGGGGTATTCTTGCGCATGTTTTTTCTTTCAGCAAAGGGCTGTGATCAAACGTTCCATAAAGGCCTGACCCTGTCTTAATTGGTTGGCAGAGATGAATTCATCTGGTCCGTGAGCCTGCTCAATACTCCCCGGTCCACAAACAACCGTGGAATAGCCCGCCGCCTGAAAATGACCCGCCTCAGTCTGGTAGGAAACACAATTGTCCGAATTGTCGCCGGTTAACTGACGGGCCAACACCTCAGCCGCGCCAGAAGGTTCAGGCAGCATGGCCGGGATGTCTTCAGTCACCTCCAGCTCAATGCGCGCATCGTCGCATTCGGTGCGCATCGCCTCTTCAACAGACCCGACTAACGCCCGGTACTCATCGACCCAATCGCTGGCAGTCTCGTGTGGCATATAGCGTATATCGCTTTCGAAGACACAAAGATCAGGCACTGTATTTAACGCCACCCCGCCCTTGATAGTGCCAACCTGAACCGTTGAATAAGGAGGAACAAACCCACTGGCGGAGGAACTCATACGTGCTTTTTCCTGTCTGGCGTTGTGCCACTGGATCAGCGGGTCGGCGTGTGAAATGGCCGAAGAGCCCAAGTCAGGCCTGGAAGAATGGGCCGCTTTGCCATGTAATCGGGTCACAAGCCCCAAGCCGCCCTTGTGGCCGGTGACCACGGACATTGAAGTGGGCTCCCCCACGATTACGGTTTCAGCCTTGGGGAAATGTGTTTCAAGCGCGGTCAATAAGGGGGCAGTGCCAAGACAACCGACTTCCTCATCAAATGAAAACGCCAGCTGGATAGGGCGCGCCAGAGGGGCCGACGCAAACCGCGGGACAGCCGCGAGCGCCAATGCCACAAACCCTTTCATATCGCAGGTCCCGCGACCGTAGAATCGCCCATCCCGCTCTGTCAGGATCCAAGGGTCACTGCTCCAGACCTGACCGGCGATCGGAACGACATCTGTATGGCCTGACAGAATAGTGCCGCCTTCTGCATTCGGCCCAATCTGCGCAATCAAGCCCAGCTTGGTCGCAGAACTGTCAGGAAAGATGTGATATTTGACATCGAATTCATCGAGGTAGGCCATGATGTAGTGGATGAGATCCACATTCGATTGATCGGAGACGGTTGGAAATCCAATCAGCTTTGAGAGCACAGAAAGGCTGTGCGTTAGGTCATCTGTCATCCGGTATTTGCCTTTAGATCGTTGTATATGGTGGCGCGGCTAACTCCCAAAAGGCGCGCGACGTATGAGGCTGCGTTGCGTTCGGACAATGCCCCCGAAGTTTCAAGAGCGCCGAGTAAATCACGTCGCGCTGTACGATCCAGCTCATCAACGCGATGCCCATTTTGCACACACCAATCACTGACAAAGACATTCAACCGTTCATGCCAGTCATTGCGGAACAGGGATTCGGGCTGGGAGCTGGAAAGTCTGGCTGGCTGCAAAGCCCGGACCGCCCGTTGCAGTTGCTGCAGGTCCACTTGATCGTGGTTAATACAGAGCACAAATTCAGCGTCACCACTTTCAGCACGCATCACAACACTGATCGAGCGGATGACATTGCCATCCCAATTTACCTTTTCATAGGGGCCGATGACCGTGTCGCTGGGGCGAAAATCAATTTCCTGCATGTTCGATGGATCGCCAGATTTCCGCTGCGAAAACGGATTGACGATATGCGCGATTGTCTCGCTTCGCAGGTCGTGAACAACGACTTCAACCCGGTCCCCCATCAGCAGCGGGATCGCCTCAGCAAGTGTCTTGGTATTGGCCAAAAGAGCGGTACGATTGGTCATGACTTAATGTCCCTGTAGAATTTCACTTGTCAGACCATTGAGACGTGAGAGACCCTCACGCAAGTAATCTTCGGGCAGGGCGGAGCTGAAGCGAAAATGATTTTCCACGCCAAATCGCGAGCCAGGAATGACCAGAACCTCGCGCTCACGCAGCAGACGCATACAGAAATCTTCTGAAGAAATTGGCAGATCGAAACGAACAAAAGACATCGCCGATGCCTGCGGAGGCACCACATCGAAGACACCGGGGTGGCGATCCAATTCCGCAGTAAGAACATCAAAGCCAGTACGGATCAGCGTTTTTGCCCGGGACTTCAGTTTCGATCGTGTAGGTTCCGACAGGGCCTTGTCTGCCAGTTCCATTGACAACATCGATGTGGTGATCGAGGCATACTCGTGCCGCCGCCAACACTCGGTGATGACATCTTCCGGCCCGACAAGCCAGCCAAGGCGCAAACCCGGGAGACCATAGGCCTTTGATGTCGAATTGACGATCAAAACCCGATCATAGCTGCCCCAGAACGAAGGTGTTTCAACGTCACCTTCGCGTTCAGTGCCTGCATAAACCTCGTCTGCAACAATCCATGCCCCCACACGGTCAGCAGCTGCGGTGATTTGGCGGCGGTCGCTGTTGGACAGGATACGCCCGGTTGGATTGTTTGGGTTCACCACGTGAATGATGCGTGTCTTACTGTCTACGGCTTTGGCGAGCGCAGCGCTGTCGATAGCCCACCCGTCGGCCTCAACCAGATCAACCCAGCGTACCTCATTGCCCAGGTTGGCCGCATTGCCCGAAATCTGTTCATAGGTTGGCCGGAAGCAGACGACGTTGTCTCCAGGCTGCAGCAGCGTGTTGGCAACCAGCGTATTGGCCTCGGTTGCGCCAACCGTAACCATCACCCCATCCGACGAAGAACCTGGGTAAAACCCAGAGATGGTATCCCGCAGGGACTGCTTCCCATTCACTTGCGGATAATCGATCAGCGTTGCCATTAGTGCGGGCAGGTCAATATCAGCCATGTCCACGAGCCCCTGAAACGAAATTGGGTGCACGCCACTTTCTGAAAAATTATACGTAACCCCATGTTCCAGCTCCGACAGAAATTGCTCGACCTTGAAGGGGTGAAAATCTGCGCGGAACATTGGATTACCTTTCGATAAGCGGGGGTAGAGAGTTGTTGAAGTTGACTCGATTGTATAATTTAGATAGTTCAGTACAGAAAATCAGTCAATAAGCATTGAGAGACATTTTGCTGGAACTACATAAATCTGAGATCCAGGGCCTGCTTGACTTGTCCACTGGAGCAAAGGCCATACGCCAAGCCTATATTGCACAGGCACAGGGTTGCGTGCAGGTTCCTGAGGTCACCTATCTTGGGTTCGAAAAGGTCAATGGCGACTGCCATGTGAAATCCGGACACATCGATGGCACCGAAGGTTTTGTGGTCAAAATCGCAACCGGGTTTTACAATAACCCAAGCAAGGGCCTGGCCAGCTCAAATGGTTTGAACCTATTATTCTGCGCTAAGACAGGTCAGACTCTGGCCCTGCTGAAAGACGAGGGCTGGTTGACGGACATCCGTACAGGTCTGGGCGGAGCGCTGACCACTCTGGCTCTGGCGCGGGCTGATTTTTCCAAAGTTCTCATTGTTGGGGCAGGTCTGCAGGCCGAACATCAGGCCCGCTGCCTTCAGCATCTGTCATCCGATCCAGGCATCACTTTCAAGATCTGGGCGCGGCGGCCGGATCAAGCGGAGCAAACAGCACAGAGATTGCGATCCGATGGGATAGAGGCCAGTGCCGCAAGTGATCTACAAGAGGCCTGCAAGCAGGCAGATGTGATCATTACAACAACCCCAACCAAAACGCCCTTGGTGCAGTCCAGTTGGGTGGCACCTGGCACGCATATTACAGCAATTGGCGCCGATTGCCCTGGCAAACAAGAGCTGGAGGCAGATCTGGTTCTGCGCGCTGACCTTTGCCTGTGTGATCTGGCTGCCCAGTCGCTCTTACACGGGGAGTTTCAAACGGCGGCGGCGGCGGGAAAGCTCTCTGCCAAAACCGTTATCCCTATTGGTGCAGTTCTGTCTGGCGACCATCCGGGGCGAACCAACGACGCCCAAATCACCATTGCCGATCTGACAGGCCTCGCAGTCCAGGACGCAGCCGTTTCCTTGTCTGTGTATCGCGCAGCGCAAACAGGCAAACCAAATGAAGGAACTATCACATGACACTTCCAACCAAACGGGTTCTTCAATCCGCCTGCCGCTCTGTTGCCGCTCGCCGACGCATCGCTGCCCTGGTTAGAAAGACCGAAGTTTTGCCCAGCAGAATGACTTTGCTCCCCAACACAGAGATCCACTACAAGACCGAAAATTTCCAACTCACCGGATCTTTCAAACTCCGAGGTGCCTCGGCTAAGCTCAGCTCGGTGCCCGTTGATCGCCCAGTAATCACTGCCTCCTCTGGCAACCACGGTATTGCCTGTTCGCTGACTGCCCAAAGAACTGGACACAAGCTCACCGTCGTTTTGCCTGAAACTGTGATTGATCAAAAACGCAAAGCCATCGAGGCTTTTGGAACGCGTGTGGTGATTGCAGGTGCAGACTCATCTCTGGCCGAGGTGCATGCAAGGATGTTGGCAGACACCGAAGGGCACACCTATGTCTCGCCTTACAATGATGCCGAAGTCATCGCAGGTCAGGGGACCATTGGGCTGGAAATTCTCGAACAGCTGCCCCGTGTCGACAACATTTTTGTTTCCATGGGCGGTGGCGGTTTGATCTCGGGCATCGGTTCAGTTGTGAAATCAGTATCGCCCGACACACGTATCATTGGTGTAAGTGCCACCAACTCTGCAGCACTTGCAGCCTCGATCAAGGCCGGGGAGGTTGTCGAAACAGAGCATCTGGACACGCTAGCTGACGGGGTCGCCGGTGGCGTCGACGAAAACTCTTTAACCCTCCCGTTGGCGAGTGACGCTATCGACCAGATTGTTCATGTCAACGAAGACCAGATCGCAGAGGCTTTGCGCGTTCTCGCTTGGCAAGAAAACATGATAGTGGAAGGTGCCGCAGCACTTGCTCTGGCTCCCTTATTGATCGAACCTGACAATTATGCCGGAGCCATCAATGTGGTTCTCTTATGCGGCGCGAACTATGATAAGGACCGGATCGCGAAGGTGTTGCTCTGAGACAGTGACTTTGGGATCAGATTAAAACACTAAACGATGAAACCAAGGTGGATCGCCAAATCTATATGCTGGCGATCCTAATGACCCATTCCAGCCTGAATGATATCTTTAGCACCAATGTAGGGTTTGCAATGAACGATGAAATCGTGCCAGCGTTGATTGTTACCGGGTTCCATTCCTATGATAAGTCAAACAAGATAGCGCCAAATTCGCAGCCGTTTTGTTCGACTGAACCAGAATAGGAAGTCGGGTTTGGGCAATGTATCGCCCGGACACATAATTATAGGGAAGACAACACATGAAGCTCTTGCGCTATGGTCCAGCGGGACAGGAAAAACCCGGTCTTCTGGATACTCAGGGACAGGTGCGAGATCTGTCCGGTGTGGTGTCGGACATTGCAGGGGCAGCACTGAGCAGCGAAAGCCTGACAAAACTGACCGCTCTGGACCCGAACAGCCTGCCGGTTGTAGCCGGAAAGCCGCAAGAGGATCTGCGCTTGGGCGCATGTGTGGGACAGGTGGGGAAATTCATCTGCATCGGATTGAATTACGCCGATCACGCTGCCGAGGCAGGTATGGACGTTCCACCAGAACCGGTGATTTTCAACAAATGGACTTCGGCCATTGTTGGGCCTGATGACAACGTACAGATCCCGCGCGGCTCTACCAAGACCGATTGGGAGGTAGAGCTGGGCGTGGTGATTGGCACTGGTGGCAGCTACATCGATGAGGCCGACGCGCTATCCCATGTGGCAGGATTCTGCGTGGTCAACGACGTGTCGGAACGTGAATTCCAATTGGAACGTGCAGGCACCTGGGACAAGGGCAAAGGCTGCGACACCTTTGGCCCAACCGGCCCCTGGCTGGTAACCCAGGACGAGGTGGACGATTTTGATAACCTGGCCATGTGGCTGGATGTGGATGGAACGCGTTTTCAAGACGGTTCAACCGCGACAATGGTCTACAAGGTGCCGCATCTGGTGGCCTATTGTAGCCAGTTCATGAGCCTGCAACCCGGCGATATCATTTCAACCGGCACGCCCCCAGGTGTTGGCATGGCACAATCGCCGCAGGTTTACCTAAAAGGCGGCGAAGTGATGTCACTAGGTATCGAAGGATTGGGCACGCAAACCCAGCGGGTGCGCGCTTTCTCATGAAAAATTCTGGAGCTAGGGGGCACTTTTCACCGCTTAGCTCCAATTCACATTCTGACACCATAAACTCATAGGGGCGGCACACATTGCGGATGTAGTTTTGCTGCTGCCACCCTTGAAGTTCATTGACCGCCAGATCTGCAGATTCCCATCATCTCTGCGACCAGGTAGATGCCGATCTTTGGTGCGGGCAAAAAGACACCGCACTGCACTCTCTTACTTGCGCTCTTGGTCCTGTCAGCGACGGGACGCCTTTCGTGGAGTTGCTCCCCCTAGTTTGACCGACAAATCTGTATTGCGTGGGAATGTGACTGCCTGCATCAACTTCCCCTTTTGCTAGAGCAACATACCTGTCGCGCGAAGCTCAGAGCTGCAAACCGTCTTGGCGTCGGATCGGCAACCCGCGCAATTCTGATCGCTGACTTGTGTTGACAACTACGCTCCCTCTGTTTTATTTTACATACTAAAATAAATAAACTCGAACTCCATCAAAAGCGCGCCATTGCGAAAGGGACACGGATGTATATCGGTTTAGATCTGGGAACGTCTGGCTTGCGCGCATTGCTGTCTGATGCGGGCGGAGCGATTGTTGCTACCGCTGATGCAGCCTATTCGGTGGCAAACCCACATCCGGGCTGGAGCGAACAAGATCCGGCAGATTGGCTGGATGCCTGCAAAACCGTGATGGCGCAGCTCCGGACTGATTATCCTGCCGAATTCAGCGCTGTCAGAGGGATCGGATTAAGTGGCCACATGCACGGTGCAACCCTGTTGGATGCTCAGGGGCAGGTATTGCGGCCCTGTATTTTGTGGAACGACACGCGCGCGGCGGTACAGGCTGCCGTTCTTGATGAGACACCCAATGTACGCGACCTTTCAGGGAATATCGTATTTCCAGGCTTTACCGCCCCCAAGCTGACTTGGGTTGAAGAAAATGAACCTGAAATCTTTGCCAAGGTGGCAAAGGTTCTGCTGCCCAAGGATTATCTGCGCCTTTGGCTGACGGGGGAATATGTAAGCGACATGTCGGACAGTGCTGGCACGTCTTGGCTGGACGTTGGAAAGCGCGACTGGTCTGATGACCTACTTGCCGCGGGGCACATGCATCGGGATCAAATGCCCCGTCTGGTCGAAGGCTCCGAAATTTCTGGAAATTTACGTGAAAATCTACGTGCCGACTGGGGAATCACTGGCGCTGTGGTTGTTGCAGGCGGTGGCGGCGATAATGCAGTGGCAGCCTGTGGTGTTGGGTGCTTTCAAGACGGCGACGGGTTTGTCTCGCTTGGAACATCGGGCGTTTTATTTGCGGCCAAGAACAGCTTTGCCCCTGATCCGGCATCAGCCGTGCATACATTTTGCCACGCAGTACCGGATACCTGGTATCAGATGGGCGTTATTCTTGCTGCAACCGATTGTTTGAATTGGTTGTCGCGGATTTTAGGGCGGTCTCCGGCCGAGCTTGCCGGAAAACTAGATAGGGCGATCTCCGGACCCTCTAAGACCTTGTTCCTTCCCTATTTGTCTGGCGAGCGGACCCCACATAACGACAGCACAGTGAGAGGTTCATTTGTAGGTTTGGATGTTGCAACCTCGCCCGAAGATTTAACGCGGGCGGTTATGGATGGTGTCTCTTTTGCTCTGCGCGATAACCTTGACGCGTTAAGGGCAACCGGAACCTGTTTGTCGCGCGTCCTGGCCATTGGCGGTGGGACAAAATCCCGGTTCTGGCTGGAAACGCTGGCCACCACGTTAAATCTGCCACTGGATTTGCCGGAAAAAGGCGACTTTGGCGCAGCGCTTGGCGCAGCGAGACTAGCAATTGCAGCGGACACAAATGCCGACCTTTCTACGATTATGAACCGCCCCAAGGTCGCAGAGACCGTCGAGCCACGTATTGATTTGGTCGACCGATATTCCGAAACTCATGCGCGGTATCGCGCGCTTTACCCCAACTTGAAGGTTGCCTTATCATGAGCACTGGATTTTTCCGCGACATCACCGAAATTCCATTCGAAGGCGCCGACAGCACCAATCCGCTGGCGTTTCGTCACTACAGTCCAAACGAAGTTGTCATGGGCAAACGGATGGAGGACCATCTGCGTTTTGCCACCTGTTACTGGCACAACTTTGCTTGGCCGGGCAGCGACCCCTTTGGTGGTCAGACCTTTGACCGCCCCTGGTTCCCTGCGGATTCCATGGAACTGGCAAAGCTGAAAGCCGATGTGGCTTTTGAAATGTTTACACTATTGAAGTCGCCATACTATTGCTTCCACGATGCGGATGTACGTCCCGAAGGGGCAAATTTTGCCGAAAACACCAAGAACCTAAACGAGATCGTCGACTATTTTGCGCAAAAGCAAGAAGAGACCGGCGTGAAGCTACTTTGGGGGACTGCCAACCTGTTTAGTCAGGTAAAATTCATGTCTGGCGCCTCCACCAACCCTGACCCCGACGTGTTTGCGTTCTGTGCGGCGACCATAAAAACATGCATGGACGCAACCCACCGTTTAGGCGGTGAGAACTATGTTCTGTGGGGGGGCCGTGAAGGCTATGAAACGCTGTTGAACACCGATCTGGCCAAAGAAGACGCGCAGATGGGGCGCATGTTGAACCTTGTTGTTGAGCACAAGCATAAGATCGGGTTCAAAGGCGAAATCTTGGTTGAACCAAAGCCACAGGAACCGTCCAAGCACCAGTATGATTACGATACTGCAACTGTTTACGGGTTCCTGAAACGTCACGGGCTGGAAAACGAAGTCAAAGTGAACATTGAGCAGGGCCACGCTATTCTGGCAGGCCATTCGTTTGAGCACGAGATCGCAACGGCCACGTCATTGGGCATCTTGGGCTCGATCGATATGAACCGTAACGATTACCAATCTGGCTGGGACACGGATCAATTCCCTAACAACGTTCCAGAAGTTGCGCTGGCTTACTATCACATTCTTCAGGACGGCGGCTTGAAAACCGGTGGCACCAACTTTGACGCGAAACTGCGCCGTCAATCTCTGGATGCCGAAGATCTGTTGATTGCTCATATCGGCGGTATGGATGTATGTGCACGCGGGCTAAAGGCCGCTGCTGCAATGATCGAAGACGGTACATTGCCGAACTTCGTCAAAGACCGGTATGCGGATTGGGACAAACCTGTGAACCAATCCATGTTGGCGGGCAAAGAATCTCTGGACGATATCGCAGCACGTGTCGAGGCGCAGGGTATTAATCCAAAGCCAAGATCCGGAAAACAGGAATATCTGGAAAACGTCGTCAATAGGTTCGTATGACTGTCATTAGCGACTGCGGCCAAGCTCTACGGGAGGCCACCATCAGAGATGGTGATGTCTCACTGTCGATCCTGAACTATGGAGCGACGACTAGGGATTGGCGAGTTCCGTTGAATGGGCTGCGTGTTCCTGTTGTGCTGGGATATGAAGATCCTGCTCGCTACTTGAATTGCAGCACCTATTTTGGAGCCATTGCCGGGCGGGTGTCCAACAGGATTGGCGGTGCGGTCTATTCGCTAAATGGGCAAACCCACCAATTGAGCCCCAATGAAGGGGCCAACCAACTACATGGTGGCCCTGCTGGCTTATCCAAAGTTTTTTGGGACATCGAACCTGACGGGGCGTCTGCAGTGCGCTTGTCGTATACTTCGCCCGCTGGGGAAGGGGGGTTCCCGGGGCACGCTAAATTCACCGTTGATATTCGGTTGAATGGGGCCGGTGTAACCTATGATATGCGCGCCGAAGTGGATTGCGTGACGCCGATTAGCTTGACCCAGCATAACTATTACAACCTCGCCGGCTGCGGCTCCATTTGGAAGCACCAAATGCGCTGTGCTGCGGACAGGGTACTAGAAATGGATGATGAAGGCATCACAACGGGACATATTGCGCCGGTTGATGGCACCCATTTCGATTTCCGCAAGAAACGTTCGTTTGCGGAGGCAGATTCTGCGCGGCTTGGGATCGACCATAATTTAGTTTTTGAAGCGGACAGAAACATCAGAGAGGCCATCGCAACTGTGGAGGCCCCCAATGGCATGGGGCTGAAAATCTGGAGCGATCAGCCGGGGGCGCAGCTTTATACTGCCGCGCAGATGGCACCGCAGAGTGATGGGCTGGAGGGGCAGACCTATGGCCCAGCTGGCGGATTTTGTTTTGAGCCGCAGGGATTTCCCAACGCGGTCAATATCCCCTCGTTCCCATCCGTTATGGTTTCTCCCGAAATGCCTTATACTCAGAAGTTGCAAATCGAAATCAAAGGGAGCTGACGGATGAAGTGGATGGCGGTCGGCGCCCTGTTGGCAACCGGTGCTCAGGCCCAGGCGCAGGATCTGGGGCCTCGTCCTGTGTTTCCCGAGATGGACCCATTGCGTGTTCAACTAGGCCAGTTGCTGTTTTACGATCCCATCTTGTCCGGTAACCGAAACATCAGCTGCGGGACCTGCCATCATCCCCGGTTTGGCACCTCTGACGGGATGTCATTGTCGATAGGGGAGGGGGGAATTGGACTTGGCCCGGACCGGCGTATTGATCCGAACAACATCCCCGAAGACAGATTGCCCCGTAATGCTCCGGCCCTGTGGAACCTGGGTGCCCAAGAATATACGTCCTTTTTCCATGACGGTCGTTTGGAGATTGATCCGGACAGGCCAGGTGGCATCCGAACACCGCTGGGCGCTGAAATGGTTGTTGGTTTTGACAGTGTTCTGGCCGCACAGGCGATGTTCCCGGTTCTGGCCAGTGATGAAATGGCGGGGCATTATTCGGAAAATGAAGTGTCACAGGCGGTTCGCTTGGGTCATCTGAGCATCAAGGACGGGGCTTGGGACAAAATCGCTGCTCGGGTAGAGGCAATTCCGGAATACCGCACCGCCTTTGATGCTGTGTTGGGGGAACAGGAACCCATTAAGTTCACTGACATTGCCAATGTCATCGCCGATTTCACGCGGGTTGAATGGCGGGCAGATGACAGCCCATTTGACCGCGCCATGATGGGGGGAAATCCGCTGCCTGATGACGCGGCCCGCGGTCAGCAGCTGTTTTATGGCGAGGCGGGGTGTTCCAACTGTCATTCGGGATGGCTGCAAACGGACCACAGTTTTCACGCGATAGCCATGCCGCAAATCGGGCCGGGGAAATCTGCACCGTTTGAGACCCACGCACGCGACGACGGGAGGATGCGCGTAACCGGAGATCTGGCTGACCAGTACAAATTCCTGACGCCCTCGTTGCGCAACGTGTCCGTAACTGGCCCTTATGGCCACAACGGAGCCTATGCCAGTCTGGAAGCCGTTGTTCGCCATCATCTAGATCCGATTGTGTCGCTGCATGCCTATGATCCAACGCAGGTGCTGTTTCACCAAATCGATGATGCTGACGATTGGCGTGTTGTGGGGGACAAAGATGAACTGGCGCGGATTGCAGAGGCAAATGAATTGCAGCCAATTGGCTTGAGCGATGGTGCCGTGACAGATCTGGTCGCCTTTTTGCACAGCTTAACCGACGCAACTGCGATCAAAGGTCGGTTGGGCGTGCCAATGAAGGTCCCCAGTGGATTGCCCGTTGATCAGTGAGCGAGTGTAACAACCTGATTGGCTGTGAACCGCTGCCAGTCAGATACACTTTGATCTGACCTAATAATCCTGACCTCGCCCTCGGTGGCTCGCCCCAATCCAAAATGGATTTGCCCAGCTTGCCCACTGGCATGCCCACCTCCGACCGTGATTTCGCGGGTCTGCACCCTGTCTCCAACGCGCAATTCCACATGACTGCCAACGGATTGAGTATTGTCGGCACGGGCAGCAGGTTGCACCATCAGCCAGTTCCCTTCCGCCGTTGTGTTTTGGTACAGCTCCATCTGCGCCCGCCGGTTTACAACTGCCAGATCCAGCCGACCATCCAGATTCAGATCCATCAGCGCCGCACCACGGGATCGTGCCAGATTGGCAATCCCTGCGGTTTGACCATGTTCGCGAAACGTGCCGTCTGGTGATTGGATCAGCAGGTTGTTCGGGTCGTTCATCGCTGCACCGGGCATCTGTTCGACATTGCCTTTGGCGACAAAAATATCATCCAGCCCATCGTTGTTTACATCGCCAAATGCGGCATGCCACCCGGTTGAAGGCCGCCCATCGCCGCTGGTATAGGGGCGATGCGCAGTGGTCCCACGCTCATAAGTGGCATCGCGGTACGACGGCCCACCTTTGTCCGGGTCGAAATACTGGAACTTCTGATCCCCCATCGAGGTCAGATAGACATCGGCAAAACCATCTCCGCTTAGATCGCGAGAGGCGATCCCCATGCCCCACAAGAAATAGGGCTGCCAACCTTCGCCTTCTGAATACAGGCGTGGGGTATCTTTCATCGCCCACATCTGCTCTTGGCCACCGCGCACATAATAATGACGGTCATTGCTGATCCTCAGATCTGCACGACCCGTCCGGGACCAGTCTGTAAGCAGCATGGATAAGGCGCAAAAGCCGGGTTCCAGATGTTCGACTGCCCTGTAAGATTGACCGTTGGGGCGGTATAGCAATGTCGCATCACATGTCTCAAACGGACCATCGGGATTGCTACGGTCGACATAGGTACCAAAGGCCAGTGTTGGCAGCGTATTCCCTGTCTCCCAGGTCGCGGAAAACGCTGTGGTCCAATGATCCCCGCTTTCGAAACCCAAATCAGAAAAGGGTGCAAACTCACAGTTTCCCAGTCCATGCATCAGCATATCCGACCCATTGCGAAGCACTGCCAAATCCAGGATCGCATCCCCATCGATATCCAGCGGATAGGCTCCGATGACACCCGTTACGGCAAGCGCATCTGGCGTCGTTGCCTCAAATGACAGGTCTTGACCCGCACCCGTTGTTGTATTGAGCATTAACTGCGCTGGATTTTCACCGCCCGCTGCATAGAGTTCAGGAAGCTGATCGCCATTGCAGTCAAAGGCTGCCACGCCACCACCGACAAAATGCTCCCACCCACCTGAATAGACATGTTCGGGGAGGGGGCGCGGAGAATAGCTCACCTGGGCAGAAACCTGCGGAGCGATCAAAGCGAGGGTTAGTGCCAGCTCACTTTTCACTGCTTGCTAGCTCCCGAATAGCCAAGGCTGAAACTTCTTCAATTGCGTAGGCCGCCGCTCCTTTTGCCCACATCAAATCCCCCCAACTGTGCACGAGAACTTCGGGTGACGGGGCATCGACCTGTACGACCCAACGCTGCATTTCCTGGATCACCTGTTCCGAATAGAGATAATCAAAGGATAGTCGTGCGCCGGACAATATGATCAGTTTTGGATCGAAAACATTGACCACATTGGCCAACCCCATCGCAAACATGCGACCAGCCCGATCAAAGATAGAACAGGCCATCTGATCACCGGACTGCGCGGCCTCTACCAGCTGTCCCAAGTCCCGATGCCCCACACCGCCATTGGTGATGTTTGCTTCGCGCAGCAATGCATAGTCACCGACATAAGCCTCGAGACAGCCGCGCTGCCCGCATTGGCACAACGCACCTTCCAACTGGACTTTGGTGTGGCCAAACTCAGCACCACATCCACGCGAGCCACGATAGATCTCGTTATTAATGACAATGCCCATGCCAACACCATGCTCGATTGTGATGACAACAAAATCGCTGACATTTTGCCCTTTGCCAAAAAGATGTTCAGCCTTTGCAACCAAGTTAGCATCATTGTCTATAAAAATAGGGCAGGGGGTGTGTTGGGCGAGGTGGGCTCCAAAATCGACATTCCGTTCGTCCAGAGACGAGGACCAGTAGACAAAATTTCTTTTGGCATCCACCAGCCCCGCGAGTCCGACGCCAATTCCAGAGATCGTGCTGACATCAAAGCCACCCTTGCCGCAGGCCTGCGCAAGCGCGTTCATGATCTCTGTGCACAGTAGAGAAACGGACATGCAGGCCTGTTGAAGTGGCATCTCATGGCCGACGATGTCGTTGCCTTCAAAATCAAGAAGCACGACTGAAATCACCCGATGAGACACCTTGATCCCGGCAATTCTGTGCGCATTACCGCGGATTTTAAGGGCGACCCTTGGGCGGCCGCGTTTAGCGTCCTGCCGGGGGACATCCGGAATGATCTCTTCGATCAGCCCGACATCAATCAGTTCAGCGGTAATTGCCGTCACCGTGGCTGGGCTGACCCGCGTTGCTGTTGAAATATCAATACGCGCAATACTGCCGGCCGCTCGAATCGTATCGATGACCTGTTGCTTGCCACTTTCGCGTTGTTCGCCTGAATGCGAGAGACGGTTTTCTTTCACCAAATTTTTCACCCCCTGCGAGACCAATAAACCATCGTTGCGGTCTTGGTAATAGGTACCTCCAAGGGCAGGGTACATGATTTAATTTGAATTTCAAAAAAAATAGTGCTAAGCCGGTTTTGTATGGAGAGCTCGGTTTTACGGGCCCTTTCAGAACGGGGAGGAATACAATGAAATTTTTAAGTGGAATCTCTCTGGCCGCAGCTATGGCCATGACCGGTTCGGCAGCTTTTGCCGCTGATTTGACTGTTGGCGTAAGCTGGTCGAACTTTCAGGAAGAGCGCTGGAAAACTGACGAAGCCGCTATCAAGGACGCCTTGGAAGCCGGAGGCGCAGACTACATTTCAGCTGATGCGCAATCGTCGTCGTCCAAGCAGCTGTCAGATATCGAAAGCCTGATTGCTCAGGGTGTAGATGCACTGATCGTTCTAGCACAGGATACACAGGCCATTGGCCCGGCCATTCAGGCTGCGGCCGACGAAGGCATTCCGGTTATTGCCTATGACCGTTTGATCGAAGACAGCCGTGCGTTTTATCTGACCTTTGACAATGTCGAAGTTGGCCGCATGCAGGCCCGTGCTGTTCTGGAGGCTTTGCCTGCCGGTAACTACGTCATGATTAAGGGCTCTCCAACTGATCCCAACGCAGATTTCCTGCGCGGTGGACAGCAGGAAGTCATTCAGGCAGCGGTTGACAGTGGCAAAATCAAAATTGTTGCCGAAGCCTATACCGATGGTTGGCTGCCTGCGAATGCACAGCGCAACATGGAGCAGATCCTGACCGCCAACGACAACAAGGTTGACGCTGTGATTGCGTCCAACGATGGCACCGCTGGTGGTGTTGTTGCAGCTTTGACGGCTCAGGGCATGGAAGGGCTTCCCGTGTCTGGCCAGGATGGAGACCACGCTGCGCTGAACCGCGTTGCACTGGGCACCCAAACTGTTTCTGTTTGGAAAGATGCCCGCGATCTGGGTAAAAATGCCGGTGAAATCGCTGTGGCACTGGCCGGCGGGGCTGCTTTGTCAGACGTAGCAGGGTCTGCGGCTTGGACGTCGCCAGGTGGCACAGCCATGACATCCATGTTTCTGGCTCCGGTTCCTGTGACTGCTGGAAATCTAAGCGTCGTGGTCGACGCCGGCTGGATCAGTAAAGACAAACTGTGCCAGGGTGTGACCAACGGTCCTGCACCTTGTAACTAGACTCTAATCTTGAACATTGGCGCGCCCCAACCTGATTGGGGCGCGCTGTTGACAACCACCGCTGTATCTGGAGTTCGGACATGACCGAAACCACATCTCAGCCGATCCCGTCCCAGTCAAAACGCAACATGTTCCAGCAGCTGGAACTGGACGTACGGCTGTTGGGTATGATCGGTGCCTTTGTCATCCTGTGTATCGGGTTCAACATTTTAACGGATGGCCGCTTCCTCAGCCCGCGTAACCTGTTCAACCTGACGATCCAGACAGTGTCGGTCGCGATCATGGCGACGGGAATGGTGTTTGTTATTGTGATGCGCCACATTGATCTGTCTGTTGGCGGAGTACTAGCTGTGAGTTCAGCCGTCATGGCGCTGGTACAAACAAAATTCCTGCCAACATATCTGGGCCTTGGGTTCGACCACCCACTGACCTGGATAATTGCCATCGCAATAGGTCTAAGCATCGGCACATTGATCGGTGCCTTTCAAGGATGGCTGGTCGGGTATCAAAGCGTTCCGGCCTTTATCGTGACACTTGGCGGGTTTCTGGTCTGGAGGAACTACGGGTGGTTGTTCACCTCCGGACAGACAATTGGGCCGTTGGACAAGAACTTTTTGGTTCTGGGGGGCGTCAGTGGCACCATGGGAGAAGCAATGAGCTGGACCATTGGGGTGGTTGCGGTCGCAATTTCACTTTGGGCAATGGTCTCTTCCCGTCGTGGACGAATTCAACATGGATTTCCGGCGAAACCCGCTTGGGCCGAAGGTATTGTCATGGGCATCGTGACCTGTGCCATTCTGGGTTTTGTCTGGATCCTGAACTCTTATGATATTCCAAGTCGAAAACTGCAGCGCATGTTCGAGGCCAAAGGCGAGGTAATGCCAGAGGGGCTGGAAGTTGGTTATGGTCTGCCAATTTCCGTTTTAATCCTGATTGCTACCGCCATCGTCATGACAGTTGTCGCCCGCCGTACACGACTGGGGCGATACATTTTTGCAACCGGCGGAAACCCGGACGCGGCTGATCTATCGGGCATCAACACTCGTCTGTTGACCGTCAAGGTCTTTGCTATCATGGGGTTTCTCTGCGCCTTATCTGCTGTTGTGGCTTCGGCACGTTTGCAAAACCACACCAACGACATCGGAACCCTTGATGAATTGCGAGTGATTGCTGCTGCGGTCATCGGTGGTACAGCGTTGGCTGGCGGTGCCGGGACGATTTATGGCGCCATCCTTGGGGCACTTGTTATGCAAAGCCTGCAGTCCGGAATGGCGATGGTTGGCGTTGATGCACCGCTACAGAACATTGTTGTTGGATCGGTGCTGGTTTTTGCAGTTTGGCTCGATATTCAGTACCGCAAACGGTTGGGAGCAAAAATATGACTGCTTCAGAAGTTAAAACAGCTCAGCAACGGCGTATCGATGGGGATACGCCACTGGTCGAGTTGAAAGACATTTGCGTATCATTTGGCGGCATTCACGCCGTCGACCATGTCAGCGTTGATCTGCATCCGGGCGAAGTTGTGGGCCTGCTGGGTCACAACGGTGCAGGCAAATCGACCCTGATCAAGGTATTGTCCGGTGCCTATCAGATGGACAGCGGCGAAATCCGCATCAATGGCAACAAAGCTGAAATTCACAATCCGCGTGACGCGCGCAGCTACAATGTTGAGACCATCTACCAGACGCTTGCACTGGCTGATAATCTGGACGCTGCGTCTAACCTATTCCTCGGGCGTGAGTTGATCACGCCGGTTGGTCTTGTCGATGACGCCGCAATGGAAGCAGAGTGCCGCAAGATCATGGGTGGACTGAACCCGAACTTTAGCAAATTCGCAGAGCCTGTTAGCGCCTTGTCAGGTGGTCAGCGTCAGTCAGTCGCCATTGCACGGGCGGTCTATTTCAACGCCAAAATTCTGATTATGGATGAACCGACCGCAGCACTGGGACCGCAAGAAACTCAGATGGTGGCTGAGCTAATCCAAAAACTAAAGGCGCAGGGTATTGGGATATTCTTGATTGACCATGATGTTCACGCCGTGATGGAACTCTGCGACAGGGCGAGTGTGATGAAAAACGGCCAGCTTGTTGGAACCGTGAATATTGATGAGGTCACCGATGATGATCTTCTGTCGATGATCATTCTGGGGAAAGTGCCAAAGCAAGCCGTTGCATAATCATGTAAACAGATCCGCTTGAAGACGCAGCATACTGCATCACGACAGGAACCTTCCAAAACCCCAACCGCTTTATCATTGGGCTTTCCCATGCACACGACTTGAATGTAGCTATGCATCCTGAAATACATGGGCACAAATTACACGGGAATGGTCTATGCATCTCAATTCAACAAAATTTGTGTCTTGCAGAGGCGTTCGCATCCCTTTGGATGAGAAGATAATTACGCCTAAAGTTGAGAAGAAATTGCAGGCTGAATTTTATGAAACACCTGAAGTCATTGGGTTGCCGAAGTTTATTCAAAAGCAAGACCGGGTTCTCGAATTGGGTTCTGGGATTGGCTTTATTTCAACCTACCTAGCAAAGGTTTTGGGCGTCAGCCACGTAACATGCGTTGAAGCAAATCCCCATTTGTGCGAATTTATTTCACACGTTCATGCCGCCAACGGCGTCTCTACCGCAAATGTGCGAAATGTGTTGGCACTGTCTGATGATGCTGAATTACCTGCAGATAATACGGTTCCATTTTACGTCACAGACCCGTTTTGGTCGTCTTCTCTAAACCGCCCTTCAAAGGCCAGTTACAATACAATTGACGTGCCTGTGGTCCGTTTGAGTAAGATTATCGCAGAGGTGAAGCCCTCGGTTATTGTCTGTGATATTGAAGGTGGTGAAGTTGACCTTTTTGAAAACGTCGAGTTGGCAGGCGTTAGTCGCATTTACATGGAACTTCACACGCGAAAATGCGGCGGCTCTGGAATTATAAAAGTGTTTGAGAGCATGCACCGGCATGGTTTTTTCTACCACCAACGCGTGTCAAGCGAAGGTGCCGTTCTGTTTCAAAAACTCTAGTTTTCCGCAAAACACCTGTGATCTTGGCCCCAAAAATGAGTTTTAACAGGATACCCTAAAGTTCTGTACGCGAGCTCGACCATTTCACGAATAAGACATCCGCCATCCTAGGGGAGCGGGTTAATCCAGACAAAAACGAGTGGACTTCAAACCCTTGTGAAGCCATGAAGCCGATCACATCCGAGAATTTGTAGCCATCTTCAAAACGGCGTTTGATCGAGGTTTCAAGGATTACAAATTCACAATTGGCCAGCGTTTTTAATGCGCCGCGCAGAACTGACATTTCATTACCTTCAGTGTCGATCTTCAGACCAAAGGGACCTTCGTACCCTTCGAGAATATCATCAAGCTTGCGTGTCTCGATTTCACGGATCTCGGTGGCGCCACTGTCAAAATTCAAACGTCTGGTCATACTAGACCGGGCAGGGCCGTCCGTGGTGATTGTAAGATTGACACTGCCAGCTTTGTCGCTGGCACCACACAAATGAAAATCAAAATTCAGTCGGTCACCCCAGCGCTTTTCCACTGCCTTTTGTGACTCGACCAAAGGATCTACAAGGATGAACTTGGTGTCTGGAAAGCTCTTGTAGAGAAATGGCGTTCCGTCCAAAACGCCGACATCAATGATACAATTCGGTTGAAAGCCATATCTCCGAAAATACTTCGAAGTCATTTTGTTGAGTTTCATGGTGGACTGGCTTTCTAAGTACGTTCGTTGTCGGGCACGAGCATGCAATTAAGCCTCGTCCTGCAAGGTATGCAATTATTTAGTGTCCTTCAGGGTAATGATGAACTGAGCCCCGCGGCGAGTTTGCGATGCCTGATTTCCAAGACGACGCATTGCTTCCCGGACAGCCTCTCTCACATGCATTCTTTCGTCTTTTTTCCAAAACAAATCGTCTCCGGCGATGATGCCACCCGGACGGACCTTGCGTGCGGCGATCATAATATCTTCGAGCACAAAATCATAAAGGTGATTACCATCGATGTAGACCCAGTCGAAATAATGATCCGGATAGCTTTCCAGAACCTCAGCAGAGAAGCCTTTGCGCAAGACGCAGTTGGGCAGTTGCCCCAATCCGCCTGCCACTTGATCAAACTTTTCACGCATACGTACGGCGTCGTTGTGTTGGGAATGGGTATGTTCTTCTTCCCGCACCGCTAGCAGATCCCAGGGATCAATCAGCACAAGCTCTTTTGGTTTCGTGATGTTGAGGATTTCGGCAGAAAAATCGCCCTCCCAAACCCCGATTTCAGCGCAACGCCCACCTTTGGGCATCACTTCGTCCAGCATCGTTTGTCGCAGTTCGCGCCTTTTAGGTGCACGGCGCGCCTTGTCGCTATTGAGTAGGATAGCATCGATGATGCTCTGTCCCTCTTCCGGTGAGATGGACTGTTCGATGGTGTCGGTCGATCCCTGCGCGGCTTCCGGCGCCTGCTTAGCTGACACCTGCTTGGCTGTAGGCGCTGTGGCGGCTGGCCAGTCGGCGACAATCTGGTTATAAATTTGTTTGCTATCGGAGTCTTTCAGCAAGGCCTCAGCCCGTTGATTGTGGATCTCCAGTGCGGCACAGTGCAGTGCCATCAAGATTGGATCCGAAACGAGCCGATCGAACTCGGCTTTCAATGCATCGCGATGACGAAGCATGGATCTATCCGGCAAGCCCCCGACATTCCATTTTTTCCAATAATCGAAGCCAAGCTTTTGGTGCGTGTGATTGGCGCGTCCGCGAGCACGTTTTATCAGAAATGATTTGGCCGAACGCACCGCATAGTGATTTAGCTGAGCTGTCTCCAGGCCAAGTTCACCCACCAGCCGCAAGGCATCTTCATCGCTGGGTGGGCTAAGCGACCAAACCTCATTGCTGCCCTCTTTAAAGAACGGGCGGTGTAGCCCAAGGCGTTCCACATTAGGTGTGTTGCGAAACAAGGTCTTTACGAAACCGCTTGGCGTTTCGCCGCGTGAACCTGGAACAGGTCCAGAGTCGGTCAACCGTTCCGTAATTAGATCATCGATGACCTCGGTCTCTTTGTTGGCAGAAAACACGCGCCACACCACCGGGATCACATCTGCATCCGGGTAAGCTGCAAGAAGGTCAGTGACCTTCCCGCCGCCGTGGTGAACATTCAGAAACTCGTCGACATCGCTGACGAATACCCAATCGGCTTCAGCATACAGCGGGTGCTTGAAAGCATGTTTCAGGGCTGACTTATGGGGACCGCGACGCAGGACATTGTTGTACTCATGGGTGAGCAATCCAAGTTGGCCCAAACGTTGCAGCATGAGGTCCGTGCCGTCTGTGCAATCATTTGTATAAACGAGAAAATCCGTAAAGCCGATCACCCGGTTCCAAGCCACCCACTCTAAAATGAAAGGGGCTTCATCCTTCATGGTGGAAACATTCAAAAATCGAGGAGTGCTGGCAGTGGAATCGTCGTTCATAATATTTGTCGCTGTTCTTCTTTTTAGGTTAATGGCCAGTATACAATGTCGGCCTGCTCAATCCCGCTTGGCTGCCTTACGTAATTGCTAGTACATTACTGACCTAAGGTCTATCAGGATGATCACCTCCCAAGAAGGAGCTGATCATCCTGAATTTCATAGGCCGCCACTGCTGTAATTCTTCTCACACCTGTGGGGAGAGATATCATGTAGCCGAGTTATCATGTGCCTCTGTCAGCTCTGCGAGTGTCGTCTCAAAAAAACGATCTCGTCCGTTAGACAGCACACTCCTGCAAAATTGTGCGGCAAGTATAGGGTGGTTCTGCGCGATGGCGCGTTCGACCAGCTCCTTTCTAAAACGACGTTGATCGCGCCGTTTTCGGAGATCGCGCTGCAGTTGGGATGTTGTGAGCGTGCAATCGATCGCCTGTAGGACAAGCGGTTGCAAAAGTCCCATCATTTGCAGCAAAGATCCCAGCCGGTGCCCTAAAAACGGACAGCGGAAATGCTGTAAATTTGAGCCCGACAACCGGTCTATATGCGCTCGATCCGGTCGGGAATAAGGGTCATAAAACAGGTTAACTCGTGCGGCTGAAAAGGTTGTCTGGGCAGCATCCCCATATGGGCCAGAGTAATCATAACCCCAAGCTGCGGAATATCGCTTTTCCCAAGGTACCACACTCTTATCAAGTGTCGTTTGCGGGCTGAAGGCCACGACATGGGCCCCTGGACATGCCGCCGAATAGACCAGAGCGCCATAAGCGCCCATCGAAGCGCCGTAAAATATCACTTTTTCGAACTGGCGGAAAAACCCACTATGCTTCAACTTGTCAAACTCAGTGCTAACCCATTGATCGCGATACCAAGTCCAACCCTCCGCCATCACTCCGAGCATCGACCAACCCTGCCGTTCGATGAATGAATAGCCCCAGGGTAGACGGTCCTCCCGTTTGTTCATTGCGATGTCGAGGTTGTCAAAAGTGACACAAAGCACCGGACCACGCGGTATATACGTGAAGGAGTGTTTGCCGTTTTCCTTGTACTGGCCCTTGTCTCCAATCAAGGCTGGCGCCTTGCTGGACCAAGTTTCATCAACTGGGTGTCGCGCTTGTTCCATTCTTGTTACTCTTTTGTGACGGTAGATAAACCGTCAGACTGGGGCTGTATTGAGAGAGGACTATTCATGCGGCCTGTATCTAAAAAATGGACAATGAGTGAATTCATAGCACAATTAGAGCATGAGTTCCTAGGCTCCCGGCTCGTTAAACTTCAAGGCTTTAAAATCCCCAGATTCCCAGCCGCGCATTCTTGGAAGACCTACATACCGTACCAAACATACAAGCCTAACAGATCCGCTGGCACAAAGTTGATAGAACCACGTATCGCTACCATTACTTTTATGCGCGATACTTGAAGTGCGGGTTTTGTGGGCTCAGGGCAGAGTGAACTCTTGGCTTTGCGGCAGCATTTTGGGCGTCATAAGGTTTGTTATGTTATTTTACGCCAACTCCTTGCCCAAAACACCGGCCTCAGGCTTGCCGGTGAACATCCATTCCGCAAACGATTGACAAACACCACAACCCTGTAAGACCAACCGGTTTTACACCATTCTTGTCAACGACCTCACTATCGAAAACCCCGTTGTTTTCACAGTAGCATGACATCGGTCGGCTGCTTTTTGAACGCAAATTGAAGCAAGGTAACGAAGATCACAGCGTTGCAACCAGCTGGCGTAGAGATGCCACGTTCATGCGTCTATATGCATTCTTGCGGTGTGTTATGATCGTTGTTTCTGCAAGGTTCAGTAAATCCGCCGTTTCAGCCGCAGTTCTGCCTTTAATTGCCATAGCTGCGACCTCGCGCTCGCGCGCCGTCAAGTCGGGATAAGTCAATGCCAACCGTGTTTGGATATCTTGCCCCTGCCAGACAGGCCCTTTCATAGAAAATGCGACGTGCCGTTCAGTGGTGGCTAGCAAATACCCTAGAACGGCCTTTACATCCGAGTATAAGTGCTTGGGGAAAGGACCTTTTTCTGAGCTCGAATATAGACTTACAGATAGTCCATATGCTGGCGTGCGCCGCACCAATGAAACCCGACCACTTATCCCCGGCAGATCATAACAGTCGCGTCGATAGGTAAATAGCGGAATGTTGTCGGCCTCTTGCACGGTCAAAAAATCACCAACCCCACGTGCGCCTTGCAACAATTGGGCGTTTCGGTCCTGTTCAACATGGCGAACATAGCCCTTGGCGGCACGGTCAGCCCGATTTTGCCCCAACCGGCAGGCCGTTCCCATCAAAAGCGGTTTGTCCCGATCCCCAAGACAGAAAACAGAAACAAAATCGGCACCTGCAGTTTCATAGGCAAAACGCATTGTCGTTTGCACAAAGGCGGTGGTGCCGATGCTCCGGGTTAACTCCGCCGCTAGCGACATCGGCATCACTATTTCAGGCGCTGGCCACTCGAACTTGTGTTCCAAAGTCATGAATGCTCACTCGCGAAGCACGTTACTCCGCAAATGCCTTTTCGATCACAAACTCCCCAGGCTTAGAGTTCGACCCTTCCTTAAACCCTAGTGTTTCACAACACTCCTTGAGTGTTTTCAACATCGCCATGGATCCGCAGATCATTACTCGATCGGTCTCGGGCGTCAAAGTACCGCCCGCGAATTCTGCCAACCGCCCATCTTCGATCCAGGTGTTAATCCGCCCCATATGTTCAGAGTTTTCGCGCGTAGTAGTCGGTAGGTGGTGTAGTTTGCCATCGGCAAGTTCACCCAAATATTCGTGCGTGAGAACGGACTGCACCAAGTCGCGCCCATAGGCCAGTTCACTCACCTCACGGCAGGTGTGCAGTAGATAAATTTCATCAAACTTTTCATATACTTCTGGATCCCGTATGACGCTGGCAAACGATGCAACGCCAGTACCGGTGGAAAGCAAGAACAGCCGTTTTCCCGGTAGAAGCGCGTCAAACACCAGTGTTCCCACAGGTTTTGGCCGGATTAGAATATGATCTCCAACGCCTATGTTTTGCAGACGCGACGTCAACGGCCCGTCCGGCACTTTGATCGAATAAAACTCCAGATGTTCCTCCCAATTTGGCGAAGCAATGGAATAGGCCCGCACCAAGGGCTTGCCGTCCACTGGCAGCCCAATCATTGCAAACTCACCCGAGCGGAAACGGAATCCAGCGGGGCGCTCGGTTTTGAAAGCAAAAAGCCGATCACTATAGTGTTTGACGTCACTCACCCGTAACGCGGCAAAGCCTTTGGGAGCTGTGATTTCTCTTGCGATCTGATTCATCTCATGGGTCCTGTTTGTTTCGCGCAGCCCCAAACAAAAACATCGACCTCATTTCAACAATCCTCATCACTGAGGAATGCATCGCAAACCTTCGATGGCGTAAAATTTTCAAAATCGAGGAGAAAACCTATGTCCGATCCACTTTTTCAGGATGTCATACGCAAACGGCGGAGCGTGCGAAAATTCGAACCCGGTCGGTCTGTTGACCGGAAGGTGCTTGAGCGTATCGTTGATTGCGGACGGTGGGCACCTTCGGGCGCCAACGTGCAGTGCTTTGATTTCATCGTCGTTGATGACCCCATACTGCGTGACAAGGTCATGGAGGTGTTTTTACGGCAAGCCCAACGTCTGGTCGACCACGCCAAAGGGTTTCCGGCGGTCAAGAAAACTTATCTTGCAAACACTGTGGCGATTGTCATCGTTCTTGGTGATCCACGCTGGAAAGTCTGTTTCCCGCAGCCAACAACTGAAGGTTGGGAAAAAGAATACCTCGAAAACAACGAAGTCATTTATCAAAACTCAATTGGCGCTGCGATCCAGAATATCCAGTTGGGTGTCGCTGCTGAGAACCTCACCAGCGCCTGGCTGTCTGGCGGCGGCGAGGACATTACCAATAAGGAACTGTCAGATCTGTTAGACTATCCCGACTGGATGAAAGCCTATGGCACCATTCCAATTGGATATCCGGCCGCGACCCAAAATAGGCGCTTTCGCCGTCCGCTGGAACAGGCCCTACACTGGAACGGCTTCCAACCCACGCAATATCGCACCCATGAACAAGTGGATTTCTATGAAAGCTCCTTGCGCCCATTTGCGATGTACCGGGATGAGGAAACCATGGAAACTTGGGGCGACCGCGAAGAGAAACTGGGGGACTGGGAAGCTGCGTTTACAACAGGCATGCCTAACCCCAACGGCCAGTTAGAAAACAGCGCTGACTTCTCTGCTCCGCGTACCACTGGTCGGGCCACAAAACGACGTCTCAAAGACTAAGGGTGTTTCCCAAGTTGTTTGTCCGAGCACAGGTTGAGCCCGCGTTCTGTTTCGTCTGGTCCTAGAAAACCAGAGGGCGAAAGACTGCTCTTCTCCGAATAGCTGGCTTTCCAGACCTGCCAATCACAACCCCACAGCGGGGTTCTACCCGCTGTTTTAACAAGGAAGTAGCATGACTTATGTCGTGACTGAAAATTGCATTGCTTGCAAATACACCGATTGCGTCGAAGTCTGCCCGGTGGATTGCTTCTATGAGGGCGAAAATACACTGGTCATCCATCCAGACGAATGCATTGATTGTGGGGTATGTGAGCCGGAATGCCCTGCTGACGCCATCCGACCAGATACCGAAGCAGATAGTGATGCTTGGGTCGCCTTCAACCGAAAATATGCAGAACTTTGGCCAGTCATAGTCCAGCGCAAAGATCCCGCTCCAGAAGCGGAATCCCACGATGGGAAGTCTGGAAAATTGGCGGCGTTTTTTCCTGACGATGCAAAAGCATTTTAACCCGTTACTGGGTGCACGCTGCCGGAAATGGAGACTTACTGTTCGGTCGGTATGACTACGATATGCGCTTCTGCCGCATTCCAGCGTGATTGTCGCAGGTCACGGTACTCTTCGGACTCATACCAGGCCAACGCGCGTGTCCGGTCGGGAAACTCTACCACCACCATCCGATCATAATCGGCCGCGCCCTCTAGAACTTCAATTTGCGGTGTGCGCGCTAGATAATTGCCGCCGTAGGCGGCGACAGTCTCTGGTGCCGCCTCCATATAAGACGCCATGGCTTCGGCATCTTTGATAGATACACGAGAGACAATCAGAACCGGCATCACAGCTTACTCCTTGCAATTTTGCATGGGCAGGTTCAAGCGGTGCTCTGCCGCACATTCGATAGCACCTTCATAACCGGCATCGGCATGGCGGATGACTCCGCTGGCAGGGTCATTCCAAAGCGTCCGGGCGATCATCTCATCGGCATCGTCACTGCCATCGGCCAACAGAGCAATGCCGGAATGCTGGGAATAGCCCATCCCCATGCCGCCGCCATGGTGGAAAGACACCCAGGTGGCTCCGTTTGCTGAGTTCAATAATGCGTTCAGGATAGGCCAGTCTGAAATCGCATCAGAGCCGTCTTTCATACCCTCAGTCTCGCGGTTAGGGCTGGCGACCGAACCACTGTCCATGTGGTCACGACCAATCACAACCGGCGCACTTAGTTCGCCGGTACGTACCATTTCGTTAAAGGCACGACCCAAGCGATCACGGTCGCCCAGCCCAACCCAACAAATCCGTGAAGGCAATCCCTGAAATTTGATGTGCTCACGCGCCTTATCAAGCCAGCGGTGCAGGAACGTATCATCCGGCATCAGCTCACGTACTTTGGCGTCGGTCTTGTAGATATCCTCCGGATCTCCAGACAGCGCCACCCAACGGAATGGACCTTTGCCCTTACAGAACAATGGCCGCACGTAAGCCTCAACAAAGCCTGGAAAACCAAATGCATTTGCGGCGCCTGCCTCTTCCGCCATGGCACGCAGGTTATTGCCATACTCCATGACAACCGAGCCCTTGTCCTGAAAATCCAGCATCAGTTTTACATGCTCAGCCATGCTCTTCTTGGCTTCGACCGACACCAGCGCGGGATCAGCTACCTGATTGGTCTGCCACTGCGTTAGGGTCCAATTCCGTGGCAGATAGCCATAAACCGGGTCATGCGCCGAGGTTTGATCGGTCAAAACATCCGGAACAATGCCCTGGATCTGCATCTCTTCTAGAACATCAATGACATTTCCCAAAAGACCAACAGACAGCGGTTCCCCTTTCGCATTTGCGTCAGCGATCATCGTGAGAGCTTCGTCCAACGAAGTGGCCTTTGCGTCGAGATAGCCCGAGCGGATACGGAAATCGATTTTGCTTGGCTGGCACTCAACCACGATGGCATTGAACCCGGCCATAGTCGCCGCCAGAGGCTGCGCCCCGCCCATACCACCAAGACCGCCAGTCACCACCAGACGTCCAGCAGGATCACCATCGAAATGGCGGCGACCAATTTCCGAAAAGGTCTCAAAAGTTCCCTGAACTATGCCCTGGCTGCCGATGTACAGCCAAGATCCAGCGGTCATCTGGCCATACATGGTCAGGCCCAGCTTATCCAATTCATTGAACTTTTCCCAAGTCGCCCAACGAGGCACCAAATTTCCGTTAGCGATCAAAACTCTGGGGGCTTTGGAGTGCGTTTTGAGAACGCCAACGGGTTTGCCAGATTGCACCAGCAAGGTCTCATCGGCTTCCAGTTCTTTGAGTTGACTGACAATTTCGTCAAAGCACTCCCAGTTCCGCGCAGCGCGACCAATGCCGCCATAAACCACCAGATCTTCGGGGCGTTCCGCCACGTCTGGGTCGAGATTGTTCATCAGCAGCCGCAGTGGTGCTTCGGTCTGCCAGCTTTTTGCGTTCAGCTCGTTGCCGGTTGGCGCGCGAATGACGCGTGTGTTTTTGGTGTCAGTGTTCATATCCATGTCCGTCAAATAACCTTGTTGGCGCGCAACGCGCCTATTTCAGCGTGATCAAGGTCGAGTAACTCACCCAAAACCTCATCTGTGTGTTCGCCAAGAGTGGGCACAAAAGCCTCACCCACATGCGCCGCGCCGTTGAACTTCACCGGCTGCGGGACAAGGGAGACCTTGCCAAATTTCTGGTGTGCGCCTTCTGTCACAAGACCGCGTTCGGCCACGTGATCCGACTGCGTAAGGTCCTGCAATGTCCAAACCGGACCAGCGGGAATTCCAGCGCTCTGAAGTGTCTCGACCAATGCATCCTGCGTTTGGGTTACCGCCCAATTTGCTATGATTGCACGCAGAGCGTCCTCGTTGGCATTGCGGTTGTCGTTGGTTTTAAAACGCGCATCATCAGCGAGGTCAGGTTGCTCCATCACCCCGCAAAGTGCGCGGAACGCGCCTTGTGAGAAGCAAACCATAACAATGTCACCGTCTTGAGTGGCGAAGCTGTCGACAGGATAAGTAACTGGATGCCGGTTACCGACGGGTTTGGGTGTATCACCTGCGTAAAGTTGGCGCGATAACCCGGTCAACTGCATCGCCATGATCGAATCCAGCATAGCGACATCCACCGAATGACCCTTACCGCTACGCTCGCGGTCAAACAGCGCTGAAACGATACCAAAGGCACCAAACATTCCGGTACAGACATCGGCCATCGACTCGCCCACAGCCGTTGCAGGGCCACCCTTAGGACCGGTCAGGCTCATCAGGCCTCCCATGGCCTGAATAACAAGGTCAAATGCGGGCCAGTTTTTGAGCGGACTGTCCTGACCAAAACCTGAGATACTGGCGTAAATGATGGTTGGGTTCAGCGCGCGCACTGCATCCTCGCTCAATCCTAAACGTTGCATCACACCAGGTCGAAAATTCTCAACTATGACATCGCACTGCGGAACCAGCGCTTTGACAATATCCCGCCCCTGCTGTTCCTTCATGTTCACCGTGACGCTTTTTTTACGCCGGTTCAGCATCATGAAATAGGTACTTTCGTCTTCCTGGTATGGACCGAAATGGCGCGCCTCGTCGCCAAACCCTGGCATTTCTATCTTAATGATTTCGGCCCCTAGATCGGCCAGCATCGAGGTGCAAAACGGCCCCGACATGACCCGGGTCAGGTCCAGCACGCGTATTCCCTTAAGCAATTCAGAGTTGTTCATAGCAATCCTATTCTCCACCGCTGACGGTGAGAACGACTTTACCCATTGTTCCGCGGTTCCCGAGATCCTTCAGGGCTTTGGGCAGGTCAGAGAGAGTATAGTTGTCGCAGACAACCGGATTAATCATGCCGCTATCCAGCAGCTTTCCTAGCCTGTCTGTCATATGCACAACCATCTCGGTGTCCTGATCATGGCTCCACAAAACCCCCTGCGCTCGGGCACTTTTCAGCAGCAGGTAATTAGACGGCAGTTTAGCAATTTCACCTGAGGCAAATCCGACAATCAACAAAGTGCCATAGCGCGCAATGCAGCGCAGACTTTGCAGCGCAACATCGCCACCAACTGGGTCGACAATAATCGTCGCCCCCTTGTCGCCGGTCAGCTCTTTGACCTGATCTTTCCAATTGGGTTCGCGGTAATCTACCGTATGATCCGCACCGTGTTGCTTCGCCAACGCCCGCTTTTCCGCGCTGCCCGCGGTGCCAATCACCTGAGCGCCAGCTGCATGGGCGATTTCCACTGCTGCCAGCCCAACGCCTCCTGCTGCCGCATGCACCAAAACCCTATCCTGCGGCCCGACAGAGACACTATGATGCAGCGCGACCATAGCGGTCATGTAAGCAACTGGCAGAGCAACGGCCTGCGCAAACCCCATATTGTCCGGGATCGGAATAGCCATGTCCTCTCGGACTTCGACATATTCCGCAAACCCTCCCCAAAATACTTTGCTTGCTATGCGGTCTCCAACCTTCCAGCGGCAGTTTTCACCGGTTGCAATAACGATACCGGCCACCTCTTGCCCGGGGACAAACGGCCGGGGTGGGCGTACCTGATAGGTGCCGTCAATCATCAACAAATCCGAAAAATTCAGCGCCGCTGCCTTGACCTGTATGACCACAGTATCAGACTTAGCCTCCGGCACGGGCCGCGTGCAGAATTCCAGGTTTTCAGCGCCAGGAACATCCCCCGAGATCCAGCAACTCATATCTTTGGATAGTCCACTCATTCTACTGCCCCAGTGAGCGATTCAGATACACTGCGTGCTTCGCAAAGCACTTGCTGCGCGATCGTCGTCAATGCCTCGGGGGTTGCGCGATGCACTGGCAGCGCCACCGCAAGGCTACCGATAGCCGTCCCTAAAGGTCCAAAAATTGGAGCCGCGATTCCAACGGTACCTTCATAGGTCTCTTCTTTGGACAGCGCGTAGCCGCGTTGACGCGTTTCCTCGATGTCCTGACGCATCTCTTTTTTCGATGTCAGCGTATTGGCGGTAAATCTCTTCAGCTGATTTTGTAAAAACTCTTCTCTCGCATCCTCACTTAAAAACGCCAGAATCGCTTTGGGTGCAGCGCCAGCGTGCAGAGGAAAACTAGAGCCAACCTTTTCAAAAACGCGCAGCCCTTCTTTGCGACTTTCGACCTGATCAATGCAAACTGCGATCATCTTAAGCGGGTCAAAAGCACTGAGAACAACTGTCTCATTCACTTTTGCTGATAGCTCTTCCATCGCGGCTTGGCAGTTAGCACGCAAATCGAAACCTGCGTTTGCGCGATTGCCCAGTTCAATGGCCGAAAGCCCCAGTGAATACCGCCCTGAATAAGAAATCTGAACCAGATATCCACGGCCAGCAAGGAAGCGGACAAGACGATTTACTGTTGATCTATTGAGGTCCGTCTTTCGGATAATTTCAGCTTGAGACCATGTTGGGCTGCTCGCTTGAAACAGATCGAGAATCTGAAACGCCTTAGCAACCAACGCAACGCCGGCCTGTGATTCCATCTTGACTTCCATTTCGATTGACCCGTTATATGTGCAAGTTGCTCACAATATGAAACACCAAAAAACATGGGCACGTCAACCGGCTCTTCGCCCTGGGACATCAAATCCTGGAAAAAAGAGCTTAGCCGGCACCTCATGCCGGCATCCTAAGGGAGGATCCGATGAACAATTCATTCAAAACCGCGCTGGTGTCATTCGCGCTTGCAGCAGTTGCGACTACAGCCGTAGCGCAAGACAGCAAGTCAATCGCCATTGCGACCATTGTCGAAGTACCGGCACTGACTGAGACCCGTGACGGTATTCTCGCCGCACTCGCGGACCGGGGTTATGTCGAAGGTGAAAACCTGAACGTCGACTACCAAAATGCCAACGGAAACATGCCAACCCAACAGCAGATTGCTAAGAAATTCGTCGGTGACGCACCGGATGTAATTATTCCGATCACCACGCCAACCTCGCAGGCAATGGCTGCAGCAACCTCTGATATTCCAATTGTCTTTGCCACAGTGACAGACCCAATCAAAGCAAGCCTGATTACTCAATACGAAAAGCCGGGCGCAAATGTTACAGGTGTATCAGACGCCGCACCGATTGCCGCGCAGATGGACATGTTTGAAGAAATCGTTCCAGGCCTTAGCAAGATTGGTTTCATCTACAACCCTGGCCTGGACAACGCCTTGGCGACACTTGGCTGGATCAAGGAAGAGGGCGAAAAGCGCGGCATCACCGTGGTCGAGTCCCCTGCCCCAACAACCAATGAGGTCATTCTGGCAACCAAAAAGCTAATTGGCGAAGTTGATGCGATTTATGTGCCGAACGACACCACCATTGTGGCCGCACTCGAAGCTATCGTGAAAATTGGTCAAGACGTTGATATGCCGATCTTCACTGGTGAAACCGGTGGTGTAGAGCGCGGTGCATTGGCGTCAGTCGGGCTTGATTACGTTGCAGTTGGACGTGTGGCCGGCGACATGGCTGCTGACATTCTGGAAGGCAAATCAGTCAGCGAGATCGATGCTGTGATTGCTTACAATGTGGTCGACCACTTCAAAGTCGTGGTGAATCTGGGTGCCGCTGAACGCATGGCGGTGAAAATCCCTGAGTCCGTAATGTCACGCGCGACCCAAGTCATCGAATAATTCCCCAACTTGTGCGTCTTCGGGCGCACATTTTTTCTGCGCCTGAGAGTTCTCAGATTCCGCAGGAGGTTCACTCAAAAGGCAATACACATGTCCCTCTATGAAATTCTGGGAACACTCGAAACCGGGTTCATCTTTGGTATCGTCGCACTCGGCGCTTATCTCACTTTTCAAATTCTCGACTTCCCCGATCTGACAGTCGAGGGCAGCTTCCCGTTAGGCGCAGCCGTGGCTGCAACATTGATCGTTGCGGCGGGATGGAACCCTTGGTTGGCAACACTTGCCGGCGGGGTTGCTGGCTTTGCCGCAGGTTTCGCCACCGCGATGCTAAATGTACGCTTCAAGATCCTGCACATTTTGGCCGGCATTCTGCTGTCGATCTCACTTTACTCCATCAATCTGCGGATCATGAGCGGACCGAACAAACCTTTGCTCATGGTGGACACTGTATTCACCTCGTTCGAAGGGCTCGGATTGCCCGGCTATATCATCAACCCGATTTTCCTTGGCATCATGGTATTGGTGATCAAACTGCTATTGGATGCTTTCCTTGCCACTGGCTGGGGTATTTCCATGCGTGCAGCTGGTGCCAACCCTGCAATGGCAGAGGCCAATGGCGTAAACGTTGGCAACATGAAGCTTTATGGGGTGGGAGCAGCTAATGCCCTGACAGCCATCGCAGGTGCACTGTTTGCCCAAATCTTTGGGGCGGCAGATGCTTACATGGGCATTGGCGTCATTATCGTTGGACTGGCCTCGGTTATCGTCGGCATGTCGATCCTGCCTTCACGAACAATCTTTCTGGCGACCCTCGCTTGCCTGTTCGGTGCTGTCCTCTACCGCCTGGCAGTGGCCCTCGCCCTAAACGCTGATTTCCTGGGTTTTCAGGCTTCGGATGTCCAATTGGTGACTGCACTATTGGTAGCCATCGCACTGATCGCACAACAAACCGGATCATTCAGAACCATCCTTCGGAAAGGAGGCCGGAAATGATCGAACTTTCCGAAGTCCACGTCACCTTCAACAAAGACACTCCATTGGAAACACGCGCCCTGCGTGGCGTTGACCTCAACGTTCCAAAAGGACAGTTCTTGACCATCATCGGCTCAAACGGAGCGGGTAAATCAACCAGCTTGAATGTAATTGCCGGGCACACAAAACTAGAGGTTGGACACGTCAAAATCGACGGTCAGGACGTGACCAACTGGCCGGTGTACAAGCGTTCAAAAATGCTGTCGCGCGTTTTTCAGGATCCAAAAATGGGCACCTGCGAAGACCTGTCGATCCTGGAAAACTTTGCCCTTGCCCATGGCCGAACAAGACCGCGTGGCTTTCGCTATGCTGTTGGTGCCTCGATGCGAGACGAAGCAGCTGAGCAACTTAAAGTTTTAGGACTGGGACTTGAGGATCGTCTGAACGACAAGGTTGGACTGCTTTCTGGCGGCCAGCGGCAGGCGGTATCATTGTTGATGGCGGCAACCGGTGACACCAAGGTGCTGCTGCTGGATGAACATACAGCAGCGCTAGACCCCAAAACGGCTGATTTCGTTTTGGAATTGACCAAGAAAATTGTGGATGATTTGAAACTTACGGCTGTGATGGTGACGCACTCTATGGCGCAAGCACTGCACACCGGAGAACGGACCGTTATGTTCCACCGTGGCAAGATCGTCTTTGATGCAGGCGGTGCCGAACGCGACAACATGGAAGTCGCTGACCTGCTGGAATTGTTCAAACGCGAGCAAGGGGAAGAGCTTACCGATGATGCTCTTCTCTTGGGCTAACGGAAGCAAATGGAAAATAGAAAATGACCAAGACACAATTTCAGCCTGGAGAAATCTCTCTAGGGGACTGGCGCCGTATCTTCGAGAACAAAACCTCAATTGAGTTTGGCCCCAAAACCATCGAGACCGTTAAGGCCTGCCAGGCCGCAGTGATGGAGATCTTGAACAAGGGGCGTCCGGTCTATGGCGTCAACACTGGTTTTGGAAAACTGGCCCACGTCAAGATTGAGAGAGACCAAATTGTTGAGCTGCAGCATAGGCTGATCATGTCACATTGTGTCGGCACTGGCCCCTTGCTGGACGACGATGTCGTGCGCTTAGTGATATATCTTAAGGCCAATGCCCTGAGCCAGGGCCATTCCGGTATCCGCTGGGAGGTCATCAAGATGCTGCTGGACATGGCCGAGAGCGATGTGCTGCCCTGTATCCCTTCCAAGGGATCTGTCGGTGCTTCGGGCGATTTGGCACCGTTATCGCATATGGTCGCCGCAATGATGGGCGAAGGTGACATGCGGGTGCGTGGCGAAAAGATGCCCGCGTCCCAAGCACTGGCTATGATTGGTCGTCAACCGATTGAGCTGGGCCCAAAGGAAGGTGTGGCGCTGATCAACGGCACCCAAGTCTCAACCGCACTGGCTATGAAGGGACTCTTCGCGGCTGAGGATCTGCTACGCAGTGGCTTGGTGACTGGTGCCCTCAGCGTTGACGCCTGCAAAGGCTCCACCACACCGTTTGATGCCCGTATTCATGCGGTCCGTCGACAAAATGGCCAGCAGCAGGTTGCCGGTGTGTACCGGAGATTGCTGGAGGGTAGCCAAGTACGGCACTCCCACATCGATTGCGAAAAGGTGCAAGACCCTTACTGCCTGCGCTGCCAACCGCAGGTGATGGGCGCTTGCCTCGATCAGTTAGAATTCGCTGCCGGTGTGATCGAAAAAGAGGCCAATTCAATCAGCGATAACCCCTTGGTGTTCCCTGACACAGGAGAAATTCTGTCAGGTGGGAACTTCCATGCAGAACCCATCGCAATGGCAGCCGACAATATTGCGCTGGCGATTGCCGAGATCGGATCAATATCAGAACGACGTCAAGCGATGATGGTGGATGCTTCGGTTTCCGGCCTGCCTGCCTTTCTGGCACCTGAGAGCGGACTAAATTCAGGCTTCATGATGGTACAGGTCACCTCGGCGGCGCTGGTTTCAGAGAACAAGGCACTGGCGCATCCATCATCGGTTGACAGTATCCCGACCTCGGCCAATCAAGAAGACCATGTGTCGATGGCGACCTATGCAGCGCGAAGGCTGGGTGATATGGCCGACAATTGCCGGGCGGTGCTGGCAGTAGAGTGGATGGCGGCAGCTCAAGGGTTGGAGTTTCACCTGCCGCTGGAAACCTCCCCACCGCTGCAAGCCGCAGTCTCCGCGTTACGAGAACAGGTTCCGTCTTTCAAGCGGGACAGATTCATGGCCCCTGATCTGGAAAAAGCCATTGAAATGTTGAAAACAAACACTCTAAGCACGATGGTTTCTGAACCTATCGGCGCGAGCCTCAAGAACTAAGAAAGAACAAAAATGCCCTGGATTGATACCGTTGAATACGAAGATGCTGATGGCAAACTGAAGATGTTGTACGACCGGGTCAAAGGCCCGGACAACAATGTCGACAACATCATGATGATGCATTCGTTGCGCCCCCATACGATGGAAGGGCATATGGCAATTTACAAATACGTCTTGCACCACACTGGCAACACCATCCCCAAATGGTTCCTGGAAACATTGGGGGTTTGGGTCAGCTCGCTGAATGAATGCAACTACTGTGTTGATCATCACTTCTCAGGTTTAAAGCGGCTGCTGAAAGACGATGCGAAATCGGAAGCTATCCGTCTGGCCATCGAAACGCGCAACATTGCGGCTGCACCGTTGGACGCACAGCAGAAACTGGCGATGGAATACGCCCGTCAGCTGACCCGAGATGCAGCGGGCATGACAGAGACCATCGTCGTTCAGCTACGCGAGGCTGGGTTTACCGACGGAGAAATCCTCGAAATCAATCAGGTCTCGGCCTATTTTGGCTATGCCAATCGCACGGTGCTGGGGTTGGGCTGCTCGACCAAAGGGGATATTCTTGGTCTATCGCCCAACAAGTCTGAAAACCCGGACGACTGGAGCCATACCTGAATGAAACAGCCTGTGGCCCTGCCGATTGAGAAAATCCGGGGGATCACCTATCCCCCGCCACCCTCGATCACCGAAGAGGCCACAGGCGTGGCCGCAGATGTTCTGCGGTTAAACTTGAACGAGTCGCACCTGCCTCCCTCGCCCAACGCATTGGCCGCGGCGGCGCAGGCATTGACGCAAACCAACCGCTACCCTGATCATGGTTGCAGCACGTTGACAGCGGTGATCAGCAAGCGCACCGGGATTCCAGCCAGCCGGATTAGCTTTGGAAATGGCAGCGGCGAGATCCTGGTGGCGCTCGCGATGCTCTCGATAAACGAGGGCGACGAGGCGGTGATGCCCACGCCAACTTTTCCAACTTGCGGCAAGGGGGTGCAAATCGCGGGGGGCAAAGTGGTCAGCGTTCCTGTGCTGCCCGATGGCAGCAATGACGTTATAACAATGCTGGCAGCGGTGACGCCGGACACACGGTTGTTCTACCTGTGTAACCCCAATAACCCCACCGGAGCGATACTCACGGCGTCAGATCTGGAACTGGCAGCGCGCCAAGTGCCGGACACGGTGCTGTTGGTTGTCGACGAAGCCTATTTTGAGTTTGCCCAGGCTGAGGGCGGTCCGGATGTACTCAAGATCCTCGCGAACCGAGCAGGCCCATGGGTGGTGACACGCTCATTTTCCAAGGCCTATTGCATGGCTGGAATGCGCGTCGGGTATGCACTGGCAAGCGATGAGGGCATCCATAAAGCCCTGTGGCAGCTACGGCCCAACTTCAACGTCAATCGGGTGGCGATAGCAGCCGCGACTGCTGCGATGAACGATGACCGCTATTTACAGGCCTGCCTGACCCATACCATTTCCGAACGCAAGCGACTGGAGACTGCGTTAACACATCTCGGGTTTTCAGCCCTGCCAAGCTTTGCCAATTTCTTGACAGTTGTCCCGCCTATCAGCGCGGATATTATCAGCTCATCACTGGCGGTGGAGAACATTCTGGTGCAGGCAATGCCCTGGCCCGGCGGCAACGGAGCTTTGCGGATCACCATAGGGTCACAACCCAATACCGACAGATTGATCCGGGCAATCAATAAATTCTTGAAACACTGACATGCAGCAGGCCCTGGACAAGATCATTGCAGCGTTGGGCCAAAGGGCGGTCCTGACCGCCCCACGCGACATGGAAAAGTATCTGGACGATCTGCAAGGCGTATCCATCACACAGCCCATAGCAGTTTTGCGCCCTGCCAACACGGACCAAGTGGCCGCAGCAGTAAAATGGTGCCGGGCCAATAACCTGAGCATTGTCCCGCAAGGTGGATTGACTGGCTTAACGGGCGCAGCCGTGCCCACTGCCCCCTCCCCTTCAGCGATCATTGCGCTGGAGCGGATGAACGCAATCCGAGAGGTAGATCTGGACAACAACAGCATGACTGTGGACGCCGGCGTTGTATTGAGCCAAGTACACTCCGCTGCAAAACAGGCCGGGCGATACTTCCCGCTACACCATGGCGGTCAGGATTCCAGCCAGATCGGTGGCAACCTTGCCACAAACGCAGGCGGTAACAACGCGCTTCGTTACGGCACCGCCCGCGATCAGGTGCTGGGACTTGAGGTGGTCTTGCCCAATGGGACTATCTGGAACAGCCTGCGAAAGCTGCGAAAAAATACCGCCGGCTATGATCTAAAACACCTGTTTATCGGTTCAGAAGGCACCTTAGGATTGATCACTGGCGCAGTACTGAAACTGGGCGCCTACCCATACAACCGCACCACTGCTTTTGTGGCCATAGCCTCGGTTGAGGCCGCCCTGCATTTGCTGCGCTGTTTGGAGGACCAGCTGGGCCAAGTCATCTCGGCATTTGAATTGATGTCGAAAGCCGCCTTGGAGTTTGGCGAAGCCGTGGTAAAGAACCGACTGCCACTTGAGCAGCAAAGCGATTGGTATCTTCTAATCGAAGCTGAAACTTCTGCAAAAGCCTTTGACTTGGAAGATGCGTTGATGGCTGCGCTTTTTGAAGCCAATGAAAATGGGCTGGTTCAAGATGCAGCGATTGCACAGTCGGTAGGCCAGCGTCAGGACTTTTGGAAGTTACGCGAGACTATCGCAGCAGGTTTTGTCGATGACAAATCCGCCATCAAATGCGACACAGCAGTGCCGGTCGCCGCGCTACCAGAATACCTTCGCGCAACCGCAGATGCTCTGATCAGATGCCTACCAAATGTGAGGCCTGTACCATTCGGGCATCTTGGAGATGGCAACATCCATTTCAACATTGCCCGACCAAAGGACATGGACGCAGAAACCTTCATGCAGTATCGCTTGCAACTGTCCAAAATTGTTGATCAGGAAGCGCTGAAGCTCAATGGAACGATCAGCGCAGAGCATGGTATCGGTTCTCTGAAGAAACACCGCTTTGAAAACGGGACCGACCCAATTGAGTTGAACCTTTTGAAAAGCGTTCGGCGGGCCTTCGACCCTGACGGCCATATGAACCCGAATGTATCTATAAACTAAGATTGACGACCGACTAACCCTGGCACGCGCCTGCGCTTTGATGCTCCTGAATTTATCGCTCTCGGACAACCCATGGTCTGCATTGGCTCGATCCAAGCGGGTGATCGTCAACTAAATGTGGTGGGTGTTTCACCTGACGACGCGTGGTGTTTTCCCAAAATGGGCGTCTTCAGCCGCAAAAATGCCGCCAAAGACTTTGTTTGTTCTACTTACCCATCAGACTAGGCTCCAATTTAACCCGCCAGTCTAAAGGAGCAGCCTGCATATCTTATGCCTCAACTGGGGCCACAACTTCGGCAAACTTCTTAAAGAACTTCGCAGCTAGCTTTTTCGCCGTGCTCTGGATCAACCGCCCACCAAGCTGCGCCAGTTTGCCACCAATCTCTGCTTTGGCGGTGTATCTCAGCACCGTCTTTCCATCGACCTCCTCCAAGGTCACATCTGCGCCACCCTTGGCATGACCTGCCGCCCCGCCATTGCCCTGCCCCGTCAATGAAAACGCGCTAGGTGCACCCGAAGTGTCCAACACCACATTGCCGCCAAAACGCGCCTTTACGGGGCCAATTTTCAGGACAACCTTGGCTTCCAGCTCGGTGTCGGAATGTTTGATCAACTCTTCACAGCCAGGAATACATTGCTGTAGAATTTCGGGATCGTTCAACGCCTCGTAAACGCGGTTCATTGGGGCATCGATGGTGATTTCGTCGTTCAGTTCCATGGTCTTGTCTTTCTTAACAACAGGGGAATTTGATTGTGGCCAGGGTTTCGGCCTGTTCCGGCGTCAGTTTTGCCCGGCCAAACAGGGATCGCAGGCGCATCATGATGACATGCAGGGCGCCTGATTTTGCGAGGGGATGAGCGGCGGTTTCACTCATTCGAAGCCTCATCAGATCGATGGTTCTTGCGGCGGACCTGTGTCAGTTGCGCCAGGATCGAAAGCGCAATTTCCTCTGGCGTGACCGCATCAATGGCCAATCCAGCCGGAGCCTGAACCTGGGCCAGCTTTTGCGGATCAGCTCCAGCCGCAATCAATCGCGCTGACAGAGCCGCAAACTTGCGGCGACTGCCAACAAAGGCCACAAACTCCGCGCTCGAATTCAAAGCCGCACTAAGACAGGCCACGTCATCCCTACCTTGGCTGGCCACCACCACCATCCGCCGGGCCCCTGTCGGCAGCGGGATCACAGGGGCAGCAGGCTCTGCATCCTGAACGGACCAACGAAACGGGATCGCCATGGCTGCCAAGGATTGCGCAACGGGCGACGCCCCAAAGATCAATAATTCCGGGGCGGGCAATACGGGTTCAATAAAGACATCCATCGACCCCTTGGACGGGCAGCCATTGCGGGCAAAATGAACACCGTCAATATCGTCTCCTGCCTTTACACCCTTCTCAGCCAAGACATCCTGTGGATGCAGCGAGACCAATTGAGGGCCACCTTTTGCTAGGCACCGTTTGGCGGCCTTGGTCAGCGCCGAGCGCACACAGCCACCCCCAATCCAACCCTTTTGGATGGTGCCATCTGCGGTCAGCAATGCCTTGGCACCCGGTTTCGCCGCGGTTGCACCAATGGTGCGCACCACAGTTGCGATGGCAAATGGGGCCCCCTTGGCGCGCAGCTCATCAGCCAGCGCAGACATGTCACGATCTATCAATTCAGCTTGGGTCATAGGCGTGACAACTCCGGTTCTAGGGCCGCCAAGTCAGCAAGCCGGTTGGCAGCGCGAAATAAATCAAGATGAGGAAGAGCGGCGGCCATGCCCTTGGCGACAGGCTCGTATCCGTTCCAACCTTTCAGCGGGTTCAGCCAGATGATCTTGCAACCGCGCTTTTTCAACGCCGCAAGCGCATCACCAATCCGGTGTGCAGGGCCTGTGTCATAACCATCAGACAGGATCATCACGACACTGCGCCCATCCACAAAGCGTCGCGCATAGGTTTTGGAAAACTGGGATAAGGATGCCCCTATGTTGGATCCCCCGCCAAACCCGTCGGCTAGAACGGACATCCGCCCAAGCGCACGCAGTGCATCCTTGTCACGCAATGCATCCGTTATGCGCACAAGGCGCGTATGGAATAGATACGCATCTGTTGCGTCATCCGCCCGCATCAGCCCCGACAAAAACGCCAAGAACACCTGCGCATAAAGAGCCATCGACCCTGACACGTCACAGATAGCAACAATCTTTTGTGGCCTGCCGGGGCGTTGTTTTCTGGGCAGGCAAAATGGTTCTCCACCCGTAGATAGGCTTTGCCGGATCAGCTTGCGAAAGTGGATCTGATCACCCTTGCGTGCGGCCTTGCGGCGACGCGAACGACGATCCCGCAGCGCAGCACCCAACCGTCGCGCGATCGCTTCAGCCTCGGCAATATCTTCGGGTTGGACCAGATCACGCAGATCTTTCTTCATCAGGTTCTGCACAGAGCAGGCAACCAGTTTGCCTTCCCCATCCGCCGCAGCCTCACCATCCCCACCGTCAGGTGTGGTCGCACTTCCGGTACCCGAACCAGTTTGAACGGTTTTTGCAGGTCGCGACGAATGCACGTCATCTGTGTTGGGTGACGTCTGAACCGACATGACCTTTTGCCTGACCCGACCACCGTTTAGCCAGAAACTATCGAACAGATCATCAAACCGCTCAACCTCTTCGCCGCATCCGCTACAAACACTTTTTAGCGCCCGGCGGGCTTCCTCAGGGTTGCTCGCTTGTATATGGGTCAGGGCCCTCAGCGCAGTTTCGGCCTCCCCCACTCCAACACGCAGCCCATGCATACGCAGATGCGCCATGAACCCGGCCATCCGGGCAGCAGGGCCCGGATCACGGGCAGCAAATTTAGTAACCCGGCTCATGCCGCCTGCCCCGCCAAGCGTTGGGCTATCTCAGTAGAAATGTTGCCGCGGTCCGTTTCGGTTTTCAGCAAAGTCGCCAAACTGGCCTGCAATAGAGCCGGATCAAGTGTCAGATCCGCGATACCCAAGCCCATCACCGCAGCTGAGAAATCCAGCATTTCAGCAATGCCAGGCTTCTTTTCCAAATCTTCTTTGCGCAGCGATTGCACAAATCCAATGATCTGCCCGGCCAAAGCCGCCTCAACCTCTGGGCAGCGCGCCTTCAGGATCGCCAGTTCTGTCTCACGGTCCGGATACTCCACATGCGCATAAAGACAACGCCTGCGCAGCGCGTCACTCAAATCGCGGGTCCCGTTTGCGGTCAGGATGACCATCGGGCGTGAGGTCGCTGTGAGGGTGCCCAACTCGGGAATCGAAATTTGAAATTCCGACAGGACCTCCAGCAGATAGGCCTCAAACTCCTCATCCGCACGATCAATTTCATCAATCAACAGCACCGGCGGCTCTGGCTGGCGGATTGCTTTGAGCAGTGGGCGTTCCAGCAGGAATTCTTCGGAAAAGATGCGCTGCTCAACACTGCAGCCGGTTTCCCCATCCTCAGCAGCCGCCCGGATCGTCAGCAACTGGCGCTGATAGTTCCATTCATAAATTGCCTGCGCCGCATCCAGCCCTTCGTAACATTGTAGGCGGATCAATTGGGTCTCACAGATCGCAGCCAGAACACGCGCAATTTCGGTTTTACCTACCCCTGCGGCCCCTTCCAGCAGCAACGGACGGCCGAGCGCCAGGGCCAGATGAACAGCCATCGCTAGATCATCCGAGGCAATATATCCCTGTTCCGCCATGGCGGTTTGACGTGATGTCCACTGCATTTCAAATTCCAGATTTTGGGATGCGCTGCCCTGATTAGGGCAGCGCGTTTGTCAGTTACTCGTGCAGACCCAGATCATTGGCGGTCTGCCAGATCCGCCAGTGGTCATGTGGCATATTGGTGTGACGCAGGCCAAAGGCCCGGAACGCATCCTGCACCGCATTCGAGAAACATGGCACGCCCCCCACATGTGGGCTTTCACCAACGCCTTTGGCGCCAATCGGGTGATGCGGGCTGGGGGTAACCGTATGGTCGGTCTCGTAGTTGGGGACCTCCCAGGCTGTTGGCAGGAAGAAATCCATCAGCGTGCCGGTTTTGACATTGCCCATTTTGTCATAGGAGATCTCCTGCCCCAGTGCGACGGCCAGGGCCTCGGTCAGGCCACCATGCACCTGTCCTTCAATGATCATCGGGTTGATCCGAGTGCCACAGTCGTCCAACGCGTAGAAGCGGCGGATTTCCGGAACACCAGTATCAACGTCGATATCCATCACACAAACATAGGCACCAAAGGGATAGGTCATGTTGGGCGGATCGTAGTAACTGACCGCCTCCAATCCCGGCTCGATCCCCGGAATGGCCTGATTGTAAGCAGCATAAGCGATGTCTTTCATCGTTTTGAACCGCTCAGGTGCGCCTTTGACGGCAAACCGATCTACATCGAACTCAACGTCATCATCATGCACTTCCAGCAGGTAGGCCGCGATCATCTGCGCTTTGGCGCGAATTTTGCGTCCCGCCATGGCCGCAGCAGCACCTGCCACCGGGGTCGAACGCGATCCATAGGTGCCAAGCCCATAAGGCGCGGTATCGGTATCACCTTCTTCGATGGCAATATTATCAGCTGAAATGCCGATTTCGCTGGCCAGGATCTGTGCAAACGTCGTTGCATGCCCCTGCCCCTGACTGATGGTGCCCAACCGTGCAATCGCCGACCCAGTTGGGTGAATACGGATCTCGCAGCTGTCGAACATCCCCATGCCCAGAATATCGCAATTCTTGACCGGACCAGCGCCGACGATTTCGGTGAAGAAGCTAAGCCCAACACCCATCAGCTTGCGGGTTTCACCCCGCTTAAACGCCTCGACCCGGTCCGCCTGTTCCTTGCGTAGACCTTCATAATCAACGGTCTTCAATGCCTTATCCCAAGCCGTGTGATAGTCACCACTGTCGTATTCCCAGCCCAAAGCCGACTGATACGGGAACTGCTCTTTCTTGATAAAGTTGATCCGGCGCAACTCGGCCGCATCCATATCCAGCTCGATTGCCAGAACCTCGATCATCCGCTCGATGAAATAGACCGCCTCGGTCACACGGAAGGAACAGCGATAGCTGACGCCACCCGGAGCCTTATTGGTGTAGACACCATCAACACCCAGATAGGCCACTGGGATGTCATACGATCCGGTGCATATGTTCATGAACCCAGCCGGAAACTTGGTCGGATCGGCGCAAGCATCAAAGCCGCCGTGATCCGCTGTCACATGACAATGCAATCCAGTGATCTTGCCATCTTTGGTGGCGGCGATTTTGCCGGTCATCCAATAGTCACGGGCAAAGGCGGTGGACATCAGGTTCTCCATCCGGTCCTCGACCCATTTCACCGGTTGACCAGTGACAATCGAGGCCACAATCGAACAGACATAGCCGGGATAGACACCCACCTTGTTACCAAAGCCACCGCCGATATCAGGCGAGATCACCCGGATATTGTGCTCTTCGATGCCAGACAGCAATGACGCCACGGTGCGCACCACATGCGGTGCCTGAAAGGTGCCCCAAAGCGTCAGCTTACCGTTGACCTTATCCATAGATGCAACCGATCCGCAGGTTTCCAGCGGACAGGGATGGGTGCGATGGTAATACATACTTTCTGTCGCCACGACCTCGGCATCGTCCAGCACCTGATTGGTCGCGGTTTCATCCCCCTGCTCCCAGGTGAAGATGTGGTTGTGATGCTTGCGCGGACCATGCGGGCCTTCGGTTTGCCCGGCCAGATCTTCACGCAGAACAACGTCAGACTTCAGTGATTCAAACGGGTCCGTGATAACTGGAAGTTCTTCGTATTCGACCTCAACCAGTTCCACTGCATCCGCAGCGACATAACGGTCGCGGGCCACAACAAAAGCAACTTCTTGGCCTTGAAACAGCACCTTACCATCGGCAAGCACCATCTGTTTGTCACCGGCAAGGGTAGGCATCCAGTGCAGGTTCAGCGGAGCCAGATCTTCGGCGGTCAGAACGGCAACAACGCCATCCAGCGCCAGTGCGGCGTCCTTGTTTACCGAAACAACCCGCGCGTGGGCATAAGGCGAGCGTACAAAATCACCGTGCAGCATACCCGGCAGTTTTACGTCATCAACATAGTTGCCTTTGCCCTGGGTAAATCGAGCGTCTTCAACGCGTTTGCGCGAGCAGCCCAGCCCCTTAAGGCCCGCAGAACGCTCTTCGCGATCAGGAGTCAGGTCGTTCATTGTGCAGCCTCCTTTGCGGAATTCAGTTCACTTGCTGCCGCAAGGATGGATTTCACGATGTTCTGATATCCGGTGCAGCGGCAAATATTGCCAGCCATGCCAAAGCGAACCTCTTCTTCGGTTGGGTTTGCGTTTTCCTCAAGCAGTTTGGTTGCGCGGGTGATCATTCCCGGTGTGCAGAACCCACATTGCAACCCGTGATGTTCACGAAAGCTCTCTTGCAGAACATGAAGGGCGTCGGGCTGGCCAATGCCTTCGACAGTGGTGATTTCGGCCCCATTGGCCTGCGCCACAAACATGGTGCAGGATTTTACCGACTTACCATCCACGGTCACAGTGCAGGCACCGCAATGAGAGGTGTCACAACCAACGTGCGGGCCAGTGATGTTCAGTTTTTCACGCAGGGCGTAGATCAACAGATCGCGGGGCTCGGCCAGAAATTCATGATCCTCGCCGTTTACATTCATCTTGATATGCATCTTGTCAAACATTTGATGGTTTTCCTTACGCGCGGTCCCAGGCGCGAGTGATCGCGCGGGTCAGGATAATACCGGCCACATGGCGTTTGAACGCCACCGGGCCGCGGTTGTCTTCGGTTGGATCGATGTCGCCCAGCATGGCTGCGACGGCGGCTTTCATTGCCTCCGCGTCACAGGTCGTGCCTACCAATGCGTCCCCCGCATCTTCGGACCAGACCGGCACGTCGCTAAGATTGGTCATCGCAATTGAAGCTGTGGCAACTCTGCCCTCTGCCTTGGTGATTTGGACCGCAGCCGCAGCCGTGGCGTAGTCGCCGATCTTGCGCTTTTGCTTTTCATAGGAATAACCACCGGTGGGCGCTGCAAAACGAACTGAGATCAGAACCTCGTCATCTTCGCGGTCGGTCATATAGGCCGCTTCGTAATACTCACGGGCCGCAACCTTACGGGTGCCCTCAGGCCCCAACAGCTCAATCTGCGCGTCCAGACATTGCATCAGACCCGGCATATCGTTGCCCGGATCGCCATTGGCGATATTGCCACCCACAGTCCCCATGTACCGCACCTGAGGATCAGCAATCTGCAAAGCGGCTTCACTCAGGATAGGCGCCGCGGCTGACAGCCCATCGTGGTTGATCAACTCGTGCTGAGTAACCATCGCCCCAATGGTGATTGTGTCACCATCAATGGTGATGCCTTTAAGGGCTGCAATGTCCTGAAGATCGATAAGATGCGGCACCTCGGCCATGCGCAGTTTCATCATCGGGATCAGGCTGTGCCCGCCCGCCATGACGCGCGCGTCATCGCCGTGTTCTTGCAAAAGGGCTATCACCCCTTCGACATCTTTTGGGCGATAATAGTCAAACGCCGCTGGTATCATTGCTGGTCCTCCCTGACGTGCAGTTGATCTGGCTAAGGGAAGACCTGCATGCTTTCGCATACGGAACCTGCTGTTTTGTATCGAAATTCGCGATCTGCTGCACGAAATGCGAATTACCCGCACGAAATGCGATGACATTCTAACGTGTCCTGTAGGCGGGTGCGCCCCAACGGCCACTAAACAAATGGCTGGGTTGCTTTACTTGCAAGCGTTTCATCCGCCAACACACAGAGCCACACGATTAGCGATACAGGCGGAATGGATAGGGCATTAAAGAGAAGAAGGGCGGCGCTTCAGGAACTGACGCCGTTCAGCGCCAAGATTGCAAATGAAACCTTAGACACCCAGTGTCGCGCGCACTTGCTTCAGTCGCGACCGGCTGACCGGCACTTTGGCCAGACCGGGAAGATCAAAATGGCAAATACCGTTGTCTTTCAGACGTTCAAAACTGATGACATGGGCAGGATTGATCAGATAGCTACGATGCGTTTTTAGAAAGGGATTAGGTGCAACACGCTTTTCTGCCTCGGTGATGGACCAAGCGCAAAAGAACACACCATGCGCCGTATAGATGTGGGTGTAATGCCCTTCGGCCCGGATCGCGGCCACAGAATCCAGATCGGCAAAAAGCGTCTGGCCCTTCAGCTCGTAAGGGATCTGTTTTCCCCGCGGTTCGATTTCGATTGGCCCGCTCGCGACTTCCGCTATGGCCCCCTCCCCGCCTGTTTCTGCAACGACTGCTGGGACCACTTGCTGCGATGGTTCCAAAAACGTCACCCCAGTCAACAGGAAGGCACCGCATAGAACAAAACTGCTGAGCACAACGCCCATGGCCATAATTTCTTTTCCAATCGAAGGTCCAACTTCGTTGACTGAAGAATCGGCCACAAACCCAGTTCCGGCAATTGCGATAAAGTGCACGGCAACCACCGCCACGCCAAAACAAACCGTCCCCAACAGGATATTGCGATGGCTGCGTTGACCATAGGCAATCCAGAACGCCGCGATATTCAGCAGGCAGGAGGCCAACACGGCTAGGGTAATGCCCAAAGGGGTATAAAGCGCACGGCACATTTCCAATCCAGCCATGCCAATATAGTGCATGGCAATTATGCCCAGCCCCACAATGGAGCCCGCACTGACTAACACCAGTGGCGTTCGTTCACGAAAGTGCAGCAACAACAAAGCAACGCCAACAACCAGTATCGCAACCAGCGCTGATGACAGGGTCACAGCCGCGTCATAGTAAAACAGGATCGGCAGTTGCAGGCCCAACATGGCTACAAAGTGCATCGACCAGATCCCACCGCCCAGCGAGATAGCCGCCAATGCAATCGACAGCTTCTTCTGCAAAGTGCTGCGCTGCGCCAATCCTTGGGTCAGACTCAGTCCAGTAAACCCCGCCATCAGCGCCACCAAAAGGGAGGCGCCGATCAGTGCTGGGTTGTGGGAGTAATCCAAAAATTGCATTACGCCTTATATCGTCGCCCGCTTTTTGCTGCAATCGACTTGTCGAGATCCCTACACTTTGAAGGAGACTGTTCTCCGGTTTTAGAACCTGAGAGACAGGCAGGACATGCCGCCATCTAGTTTGGCACATTCAGAGTTGCTGATTTCAACAACCTGATAACCTTCCTTATCCAGCATCTCGGCGGTCCGTGGAAAACCAGACGCCATCAGCACCAGATTATTGAACCGGATCGCATTAGCAGCGGCCTCTTCCCCCTCTGCGACATGCAGCACGCGGTAACCCTCAAAACAGCCCGAAGCATCCAAACGTTTTGTCGACAGGATGGTCTCCGCATCCATCAAAGAACAGTCGGTTTTGAAGTGCAACACGCCCGGTGGGGTAAAGACCTCACGCAGTTGGTGGCCCCATTCTGCGGCAATTTCAGCCAGATCAGCCACACCCTTGGCATCAGTGCGATCTGATCGACCCACTAAAATCTCGCGCCCGGTGACCAGTATGTCACCGCCCTCGACATGGCCGGGGCCTTTGATTTCGCGCACATCGTCATAGCAGTCGCGAATGGTGGGCAACATTTCTGCCACTTCGCCCATCCGGGACGGCGCGCCGGGGCGCATCATGATCGCCCCCTGAGGCAGGCACAGGGTGGTATCCTCAACAAACACCGCATCCGGGTGCGCCTCGATCGCATTCAGTTCGATCACCTTGGCACCGGTGCTTTTTAGCGCAGCAACGTAATCCGCGTGGGCTGCCAGCATTTTGTCTAGGTCCGGGGTGCCGATATCTTCGGCACGCAACCCGTCAACGATACTGGCCGAAGGACGCCGGGTGATGGCGCGGGTGAATTCATATGTAGGATTGCTCATGTCAGTCTCGTCAGTTCAGGAGGGCGTAAAGACCGGCGCCTCGATTTCAATCATGCAGGGGCCCGTGACGTCGGCACAGGCCGTCACCGCAGTAGCCACAGCTTGTGGGTCGGTCCCGCATTTCTGGTGAGGGATGCCAAAGGACAGCGCAGTTGCCTCAAAATTCGGCGGGGTCGGATCGCAGCCCACCACTGTGACGCCAACGTCTTGCATCGACGTCGCGATCTCGCGGTAGCCATGGTTGTTCCACACCACAAAGATAATGGGCAGCTTTTCGTCCACGGCCGCCATGATCTCTGGCAGGCTGAACTGCGCCCCGCCATCGCCAGCGATGCAGATAACCCGCGCGCCCAGATCGGCAATCGCCGCGCCAATGGCCGCTGGAATCGCATACCCCAGTGCGCCATACCCGGTGGCCGCATTGAACCAGCCCCCTGCCCTGTCATGGTCATAGTACAGATTGCCCGCATAGATCGGTTGGGTTGAATCACCGACCATGACTGCGCCGGGCGCAGCAAGACGCATCGCGTCAAGGATCTGGACTTGAGATCGGTACGCCGGGCCGAGCTCTTCAAAAGCCGCTGTTCGCGTCTGCGCGGCACGGCCGGCCCCAGCCCCAGTAGATGAGTTCTTGCGACGCAGGTCAGCAATCAGAACATCAAGTACAGCTCTCGCATCGCCTTGCAAACCAATCTCCGCCGGATGCCGGCCAATCTGTTCGCTACAACAATCAATCCGAATAAGCCCCTGCATCCGGGCCATACTGCCGGTGGCATACATGTCATAATCCGTCGGCCCCAGTTCGGTGCCTACAGCCAGAACCACATCCGCGCCTTCGATCAGGTCGCGCACGGCCTGCAAACTGGGACTGGCAGGAACCCCCAGTGGGTGGTCATGCATGACACCTCGGGCATTCACCGTCTGCACCACCGGGGCATCCAGACGCTCGGCCAAATCGCGAACCAAATCTGCCGCAGCAACAGACCCGCCACCAGCCAGAATGACCGGGGCTTTGGCCACCTCTAACGCGTTCAGTGCCCGAGACACCTGACCCGGATCCAATGTAGTTTGACTACCAGTTTCCGTCGTAACAGAGGTTTCAACGTAGTCCCCTCCGGCCACATCCAGCGGAATTTCCACATGGGTTGGTCCCGGTCTGCCACTGGAAAAGGGTAGAAAGGCCTTGGTTAGAGCCGACGACAGATCGTCCGACTGACACACCTGCGCAGACACAAGAGCAACCGTGGACACCATCGCGTGCTGGTTGGGCAATTCATGCAGACAGCCCAACCCTCTGCCCAGTGACGACAGATGATTAACGCCAGAGACCACTAACATCGGGATACTATCCGCTCGGGCCTGCGCCATTGGGGTCAACGTGTTGGTCAACCCCGGTCCGGTGATGACAAAAGCCACGCCTGGCTTGCCAGACACACGGGCATAGCCATCCGCCATAAACCCAGCACCCTGTTCATGGCGCGGCGTTACATGACGGATACCCGAAGCCGCAAGGCCCCGGTACAGTTCCACAGTGTGCACACCCGGAATGCCAAAGACAGTATCAACGCCACGTTCGGCCAGTTGCGTGACCAGCGCTTCTCCGATGCTGGTCATGCGACGTCCTTTTGCAGGCTGGTGGCGTGCGAAACGATACGCTCGATTGCCGTTTCGAATGACGAGTCGTCGATGGTCAGAGCCACCCTCACCCAATCGGCCATGGTGGTCCCAAACGAGGTTCCCGGCATCACCGCAACCCCGCCATTTTCCAGCAGATGTTCAGCATAGGCCTGCCCGTCCAAACCGGTACAGGCCACATTGATCATCGCAAACATACCAGCCTGGGGCTGATGCACCGTCAAATCCGTTTCCTGCGTCAACCGGTCATAGAGTTTTGCAGCCCGCGCGGCATAGCGGTTACGCATCCCTTCTGCGACCGGGGAGCCTTCGCGTACAGCCATTTCGGTCATATCGGCGATAAAGGGCTGATTGCCAAACAACATGGTTTCAGACAGCGGCAACAAGGCTTCGGTGAAAGCAGCTGGACCAACACACCAGCCACTGCGGAACCCCGGTGCAGCATGCGACTTGGAGATCGAAGAGACCGCGATTACCCGGTCCGCATAGACGCTGCGCGACAAGGGTGACACAAATTCAGCCCCATCAAAGACCAACTGGTCATAGACCTCGTCCGAAATGATCCACAGATCATGTTTCAGGGCCAGTTCGCCAATGGCGTCGATGTCTTCAACCGTCAGGATTGATCCAGTTGGATTGTGCGGCGTGGTCAGCAGTACGGCACGGGTTTTGTCCGTAATTCGGGCAGCAATATCTGCTGCCTGAATGCGAAACCCATGTTCAGGCCGCAGCGGCACCGGGACCATCTCAGCGCCCGAGGCCCGCACAACCCCTTCGTAAGTGGCATACATCGGGTCTCCGACCAGCACCTCATCCCCGGCCTCGGCAACTCCCATCATCACGGCGTAAAGTGATGTTTGAGTGCCGGGAAAACATAAGAACTGATTGGTTTCAAAAACGCGGCCAGTGGACTTGGAATAGTGTTCGGCCAGCGCAGCCAGCAACCCGGCCTCGCCCCGGCCATCTGAATAGGTCGTCCGTCCTGCCTTCATCGCCGAGATAGCTGTGTCTGCCATAATGTCCGGCGTCGGCACGTCTGGCTCTCCAATGGTCATCTCAACGATATCGGCGCCTTGCCGAACCATTTCCTTGGCGCGCAGGTGCACTTCCCATTTGGCGCCACCTAGGCCTGCAAGGCGCTGTGTAACCGCAGTCGTTTTCATGGCTGGTTTGCCCTCTGTTCCAAGTCTAATCCAATAATTGCGCCGACCGATTCGACGCCAATGCCCGGCAACTCCCCCGGAGCAAAAGCATCTGGCAGCGCACCTCCCTCGAGCCAAAGCCCGTCAATCACACCGTTGCAGGCGGTTGCCAGATGATGCAGGCGTGTATCTGAAACAGATTGTCCGGCCTCGTCCAAAGCTGCCCGGATCAAGTCCTGCAACCGGTCCCGAAAATCGGCATATGTGCGCTCGTGAGTGGCCTTCATCTGCGCATCCTGCTGCACCTTGTTGAGGAAACTAGCCCAAAGAGCCACCGCCCTAGGATCAGCCACTGGTGGTTCCAGCGAGGTCCTGACCAAAGCGGCCAAATGGTCCCGTGCTGTCCCCTGCACCTTCGCCGCTATAGTAAAGGTCAGATCGGTCATTTCGGTCATGTGAGTTTCATAAGCCGCCGTCACCAATTCTTCCTTGGTCGAGAAGTAGTGCCGGATCAGGCCCTGGGTCACATCTGCCCGTTCGGCAATCGCCCGCACTGTTGCTCCCCGCACGCCCTTTTCAGCTACCAGGGACAAAGTGGCCTGTATTAAAGCCTCTTTTCGCTGATCCGCTGTTTCGCGTTTAAACTTGCGGCGGGCGTCGTTCACTAGGCTTCCTTTCACAGACTTCGTATTTATACACTTGCATAATTACGAAGCTTGCGCCTTACTACAAGCACAAATGTGAGGAAGCCGGAAAATGCCGACAGCTGCATCTGCAAAGCCATCACCCGAGTCTGACACGCTTGGCGAAGCCATTCAGGTCGAGGATCTGCACAAGTCTTTTGGTTCGCTCGAAGTCCTGAAAGGCGTGTCACTAAACGCGCATAAGGGTGACGTAGTGGCGATCATTGGTGGCTCCGGGTCCGGTAAATCGACGATGCTGCGCTGCATCAATTTTCTAGAGACCCCAACTTCGGGCAAGATCACCATCGATGGTGAGCAGGTCGAAATGAATGCCGATGGCAGCCCGGCCAATCGGCGTCAGATCGAACGCATTCGCACCCGACTGGCGATGGTGTTTCAACAGTTCAATCTATGGACACATCGCACGTTGTTGGAAAACGTGATCGAGGTGCCCGTTCATGTTTTGAAAGTACCGCGCACCGAAGCCATCGCACAGGCCAGGATTCTGCTGGACCGTGTGGGTTTGGGCGATAAGGCTGATACCTTTCCCGCCTACCTGTCCGGGGGTCAGCAACAACGCGCCGCAATTGCCCGCGCGCTGGCGGTGGACCCCAATGTAATGCTATTTGACGAACCCACATCGGCGCTGGACCCGGAACTGGTAGGCGAGGTGCTGACGGTCATCCGCGATCTGGCCGCCGAAGGCCGCACCATGTTGCTGGTCACCCATGAAATGAAGTTCGCACGCGAGGTGGCCAACCACGTCGTATACCTGTTCGAAGGCCGAATCGAAGAGCAGGGCCCACCTGCCGAAGTCTTTGGAAACCCACAGTCGGCCCGACTGAAACAGTTTCTCAGTTCGGTCGCCTAACCACCAAGATTGACTCTAAATATGACAATTCAGGGAGAAACGTCATGAAAGTGAAGACCATTCTTGCCGCCACAGTTGCAGCACTCACCCTTGCTGCAGGCGCTGCCAGTGCTGAGCAGGTCAAAATTGGCATCGCTGCCGAAGCTTATCCTCCGTTTGCATCGGTTGATTCATCCGGCACATGGGTTGGCTGGGAAATCGAAGTCATCGACGCAGTCTGCGCTGCTGCCGAACTGGACTGCGTGATCACCCCTGTCGCATGGGACGGCATCATTCCCTCGCTGACCGGTCAGCAGATCGACGCCATCATGGCCTCGATGTCGATCACAGAAGAGCGGTCCAAAACCATCGACTTTTCGAACGCATACTACAACACACCTGCCGTGATCGTAGCTGACAAATCGATGGACATCGAACCAACTCCTGAATCACTTGCAGGCAAGATCATCGGTATTCAGGCCTCGACCATCCACCAGGCCTATGCGCAGGCCTACTTCAAAGACTCCGAAATCCGAGTGTATCAAACACAGGACGAAGCCAACCAGGATCTGTTCGCTGGCCGCATCGATGCGACCCAGGCCGACAGCATCGCCATGGCTGATTTCGTTGGGTCCGACGCTGGCGGGTGCTGCGAAATCAAAGGCCCGGTTGCAAATGACGAAGCCATCCTGGGCAAAGGCGTAGGTGCCGGCACCCGCAAAGGCGACGACGCATTGCAAACCGCTTTGAATGCGGGCATCGCGGCTATCTTGGCCGATGGCACGCATGAAAAAATCACCGCGCGCTACTTCAACGCCAGCATCTACAGCGAATAAGATCTCGCTTTGGAACTGATCCTCGAAACGCTTGGTCTGGCCGAGAGCGCACAGCTGCTGTCGCTCTCGCCGCCGGGTTGGGGCGCCAATCTGCTGCGCGGCTTGGTGAACTCGCTGAAAATTGCGTTCGGAGCCTTTGGCTTTGGGTTGCTGATCGGGCTTTTCGGGGCCTATGGAAAACTATATGGCGGGCCGGTCCTGCGCGACCTGCTTGCCATATATACCACTGTGATCAGGGCGGTGCCGGAATTGGTGCTGATCCTGATCCTCTATTACGTCGGCACAGACCTGATCAACAAAGCGTCCTCAGCCCTAGGTTACGGCCGGATTGAGATCAGCGGCGTTGTGGCCGGCATCTGGGTTTTGGGCATTGTTCAGGGCGCCTATTCGATCGAGGTCCTGCGCGGTGCGATCCAAGCTGTGCCCCCCGGCCAAATCGAGGCCGCCCGCGCCTTTGGTATGCCACCGATCATGACCATGTGGCGCGTCACCATTCCCGCGATGATGTCGTTTGCCACGCCCGGGTTGGCCAATCTATGGCTGATCGCCACCAAGGACACCGCCTTATTGGCAATCGTTGGCTTTTCAGAACTCACCTTGGAAACCCGTCAGGCGGCAAGCAGCACACGTGCTTACTTCACCTTTTTCCTTGCCGCCGGCGCGTTGTATCTGATCGTGACCTTATGTTCCGGCGTGGTCTTTGCCTGGATTGAAAAATGGGCCCGTCGTGGTCAGCCATCCCTGCGCGAGGACCGGACATGACCACTCTAAAATCTCTGATGGTGCCGCATCGTATCGTAATGATGCTGCTTTTCGCAGCGCTGGTCCTGTGGTGTGCACTATCGCTGCGCTGGGATTGGATCCCGAAATATGCACCGCTTGCACTGGAAGGGTTGTGGACCACCATCTGGATTTTGGCCCTCACCACGGTTCTGGGTTTCTTGCTGGCGGTGCCTCTGGGCCTAGCACAGGCGATTGGACCTTGGTACCTGTCAATCCCCGCCCGCACCTTCTGCACTATCATTCGCGGCACGCCGCTACTGCTACAAATATGGCTGCTCTACTACGGTTTGGGATCGCTTTTTCCGCAATTCCCGTGGATTCGCAGCAGCGAGCTGTGGCCCTACCTGCGCCAAGCCTGGCCCTATGCGGTACTGGCCCTGACGCTGTCATATGCCGGATATGAAGGTGAAGTGATGCGCGGTGCCTTTTCGGGTGTGGCCAAAGGTCAGCTAGAGGCCGCTAAAAGCTTTGGTATGCGCCGTTTCACCATGTTCCGCCGCATCTGGTTGCCACAAGCGGTCCGCAACGTGTTACCGACTTTGGGGGGGGAAACCATCCTGCAGCTGAAGGCCACACCGCTGGTGGCGACGATTACTGTGATAGATATCTACGCGGTGTCGTCGCGGGTTCGATCAGACACCTTCATCGTCTACGAACCGCTGCTGTTGCTGGCCTTGGTCTATATGGTGATCGCCGGGCTGATCACGCTGGCCTTTAAACGGTTCGAAAACCAAGTTGCCAGATAAGATGACACAACAAAAAAGGACCTCTTCAACCCGAGGCCCTTTTTTGAATAACTGGCTCTAACAAGCCGGTTTTGACTATTTTCCGGACCAAACAGGATCGCGTTTTTCGGCAAAAGCGCGCGCGCCTTCCAATTGATCGTCTGAGCGATACAGCACATCCACCGAGGCCAGCTGGCTTTTGGTGATCCGGTTCATAGCATCCTGAAACTTGCTGTCTTCGGCGTCGCGAACGATTTCCTTGATCGCGGCATAGACAAGCGGCGGGCCACTGGCCAATAGGCGCGCCAGCTCCCATGCGCGGTCCATCAATTGATCCCCCGCAACGATCTCGTTCACCAAGCCCCAACGATGCGCCTCCTCCGCATCAAACCAACGCCCGGTCAGCAGCAGCTCCATTGCGATGTGATAGGGGATGCGCTTGGGTAGTTTAATGCTGGCCGCATCTGCCACGGTGCCCGACCGGATTTCCGGCAGCGCAAAGGACGCGCGATCCGCAGCCAAGATCATATCTGCCGACAGCGCCAGTTCTAGCCCACCACCGCAGGCAATACCATTCACCGCAGCGATCACCGGCTTGTTCATGTCGCGCAACTCCTGCAGCCCGCCAAAGCCGCCAACGCCATAGTCACCGTCGACGGCATCACCGTCAGCCGCAGCTTTCAGATCCCAGCCGGGGCAAAAGAACTTCTCCCCGCCCCCCGTTATGATCGCCACGCGCAAGTCCGGGTCATCGCGAAAGTCGCGGAACACCTCGCCCATCACATGGCTGGTAGCCAGATCAATGGCGTTTGCCTTGGGCCGGTCCAGCGTGACCTCAAGAATGGCGCCGTCGCGTTTGGTTTTAATAGGAGACATCAGGGTAAGGCCTTTCGGATAAGTGCATCAACTGCAACAGCCCGGTCAGGCGTGCAGAGCAAGGGGTTAATTTCAACTTCGCTGAGTGTTTCAGCGTTGGCAAGAACGTAGGCCTGCACCGCCAATACGGCCTCAACAATCGAAGCGGTATTGGCGGCAGGCTTACCGCGATAACCCGACAGTAACGGGGCGCAGCTCAGTGTGGTCAGGGCGGTTTCGATGTCCGAGGCTTGAACCGGCAGCAGCATGGAAACCGTGTCACGCAGGATTTCGGTCAGTACCCCCCCTGCCCCCAATGTCAGAACGAACCCGTGAGCGGGGTCTCGAATGACACCAACCAGCAGCTCGGCCACGGTGCCGGTGATCATTTCTTCGATCAGCACTTCTGCGGTGCCGATATTGGCAGCAACGGTCGCAGCATCCTCGGCTTGGACCTCCAACTGCACAGCGGCATGTTCTGATTTATGGGCCAGCCCCACGCCCTTGATCGCAAAGGGAGGGCGCAGCTGGGCGACAACTGCGGCCACCTCGTCGGCGCCTCGGACCGTTCGGTTCTGCGGGGTGAGCACACCATACGCCGCCAACGCCTGTTTAGCCTCTGCTTCGGTTAGGATCTGTGTCGCTTCTGCTGTGCCCGGCAAGCAGACCGGTTGCTGTTTGGGCGCACCCAAATTTGCAGCGGCTTGGGTGGCGGCCAATGCCTCGCGCAGGCCCAGAAACGGCACCACGCCCCCCGCCATAAGCTCTGTCGCAACCTTTGGTGACATCAGCTCTGGCAGGGTCGCGACAACTGCAAATCGCGCGCCGGTATCTGCGCGCACCTTCAGTGCCGCCCCGGTGGCGCAGCCCCAATCCGCCGCATCAGTGGTGGGGTAATCAACAATGGAAAAAGTCATGGCGATGCTATCGCCGGTCATGCCCGACCAGGCCCGTGCCATCGCATCCTCATCGCGCCAAATATAGGTGTGGTAATCCAACGGATTGTTCAGCGCCACCATTGGCCCCAGCGCATCGCGCAGTTGTGCCTCTTGGTGATTGGTCAGCGGTGGAAAACTCAGCGTGGTTTCGACCGACATATCGGCGATTAGGCTGGCCTCGCCACCAGAACAGCTGATCGACGCTATATCACCGCTGGGCAGCGGCCCATAACAATGCAGCAGCTTCAGCGTTTCCAACAAGTCGGGCAAGGCAGACAGGCGCGGAATGCCCAACCGATCCAGAAAGGCCTGAGCCCCGGCATCACTGCCCGCCAGCGACGCGGTGTGGGACACAGTCGCCTGTTGCGCCTGCTCAGAGGCGCCAACCTTAAGCGCCACCAGTGGCACGCCTTTTGCATATGCCTTGGCTGCCAAGGCCTCCCAATCGCGCAGATCCGAAAAACCCTCGATATGCAGGCCAACGGCCGTTACACGCGGATCCTCAATCAGGGCCGAGGCAATCCGCGCCTGCGAGGTCTGGGCCATGTTGCCACAGGTCACCACATAGGCAATCGGCAGTCCGCGCCGCTGCATGGTCAGGTTGATGGCGATATTCGAGCTTTGCGTCAGGATCGCAACCCCACGATCCACCCGCTGGCAACCATGCTGATCCGGCCACAACAGCGCCCCGTCCAGTGCATTGACAAAGCCATAGCAATTGGGCCCAAGGATTGGCATCTCCCCCGCCGCCGCAACCAGTTGTTCTTGCAGGTCATCGCCGGTTTCATCCTCGGCAACGGCCTCGGCAAAGCCGGAAGCAAAACAAACGGCCCCCCCTGCCCCCATTTCTGACAACCGAGCGACCAGCCCAACAGTTGCGTGGCGATTGACGCCAATGAACACCGCATCAGGCGCTACTGGCAGATCCGTGAGTGATGCATAGGCCTGATGCCCTGAAATTTCTGTAGCTTTGGGATGAACAGGCCAGATTTCTCCGGAAAACCCCATGCCCACGGATTGTTTAATGACCTGTTCACACCACGCCCCACCGCCAATGATGGCAATAGATTTAGGCTGAAACAGACGGCGGAGAGATTTGGTCATGGGCAGATCCCTTAAGCGCCAAGAGGTCGCAAGAGATCGCGAGATATGATGTGACGCTGAATTTCTGAGGTGCCGTCCCAAATCCGTTCAACCCGGGCATCACGCCAAAACCGTTCAATCGGGAAATCATCCATCAATCCCATACCGCCAAAAATTTGTAGCGTGGCATCAGTGACCCGCGCCAGAGCTTCAGAAGCGTAAAGCTTCGCCGAGGCGATCTCGCGGTTGGCTGGCAGTTGTTGATCCAGACGCCATGCAGCTGCCAACGTTAGCCAGTCAGCGGCGTCGATCTCGGTGATCATGTCTGCGATCTGAAAACTTACACCCTGAAATTTTCCAATCGGCTGACCAAACTGCTTACGCTCGGCTGAATAATTCAAAGCGTAGTCAAAACAACGCCGGGCACGACCGACAGAAAAGGCCGCGACGGTCAGGCGGGTAGCATAGAGCCATTCATTCATCACCGCGAATCCACCGTCCACCTCACCCAGCACCTGCGCATCTGGCAGGCGGCAGTCATCAAATGTCAGGATATAGTTCTTGTAGCCCTTGTGGCTGACCGAGTTATAGCCATCGCGCACCTCAAACCCCGGCGTACCACGATTCACCAGAAACGTGGTAATGCGGCGCTTGGGGCCCTTTGGGGTTTCGTCCACACCAGTGGCAATAAACACGATAAAGAAATCGGCGTGTTCTGCACCCGATATGAAATGCTTGGACCCATTCACAACCCAGTCCCCACCATCACGCACTGCCTGACATTTCATGCCGCGCACATCCGATCCTGCATCCGGTTCCGTCATCGCAAGCGCATCCATGCGCTCGCCACGTACGGCGGGCAGCAGATAGCGTTCGCGCTGATCGTCATTGCAGGCCATCAGGATGTTTTGTGGGCGACCAAAGAAATGCGTCAGTGCCATAGAACCGCGACCCAACTCACGTTCTACGAGGGTAAAATCGGTGTGGCTTAGCCCCGCACCGCCCACTTCCTCGGGAAAGTTACAGGCATAGAACCCCAAATCGATACATTTCTGTTTGATCGCTTGACCAAGCTCGCGTGGGACCTGCCCTGTGCGCTCGACTTCGGCCTCGTGTGGGTAGATCTCCTTTTCCACAAAACTGCGGACAGTCGAGACGATCATCTCTTGTTCTTCAGACAGGCCAAAATGCATTTTGCGGTTCCCCTAACACTGTGTTTGCAGAAATAAGATCGCGTCTTGCGTTGGGCTGGCGTGCAAGGTTAGTTGTTGATCATGCAGAGTTCGACAAAAAGCACAGATCAGGCCCAAAGTTTTGACATCTTGCTGTTTGATCACTTCTCAAACCACTGTCTGGCCAACACTGTCGAACCCCTGCGCGCCGCGAATACCCTGTCTCGCAAATCGCTGTACCGATGGCGGTTTCTGACACTGAATGGGGACCCCGTATTCAGCTCCAGTGGCATGCAGGTTGCCCCACATGGCGCGCTCAGGGATGGAGCAGGCACAACGCTGATGGTTATGCCCTCCTACGAATTTCGCAATCTGGATCGGTGGGAGACCACCAGAGGACTAAGAGATGCGGCGAGGCGCTACACGCGTTTGGCTGGGCTAGACACCGGCAGCTGGTTACTGGCCAGTGCCGGGTTGCTGGATGGGTATCGCGCGACCATACATTGGGAGGAACTGACCGGGTTTGCAGAACGGTTCCCAGAGGTGAACGCCGTACGTGAGCGGTATGTGATTGATGGCGACAGGATAACCTGTTCCGGCGCGATGGCGGCCTTTGATCTGACCATGCACCTAATTGGAGAGGACAACGGGCAGTTGCTGGCAATGGACGTCGCACAGCTGTTCATGACCCAGGATTCGGCGCGGTCCCATTCATCACGATCTCATACCAGCAAAACAGTCGACCGCGCCTCTTCAATCATGTTGGCACATCTAGAGCGCCCCTTGGCCATCAGCGAAGTTGCCCGCCGGGTGGGCTGCACACAAAGAACTCTGGAACACCGGATGCAGGCCGAGTTAAAAACCACCCCGCAGACTGTCTATCGCAGATTACGTCTTAATCTGGCGCGCAAGCTGGTTAGTGACACCGATCATCCCGTGTCCGAAATTGCAGGGCGCTGTGGGTATGACAACCCCAGCGCCCTGACCCGTGCGTTCAAAGCAGAGTTCAGTATCACGCCCCGCCAGATGCGCAGTTAAACTTAAACCGTCCACCAGTCTTCGACCAACTCATCGGCGTCTTTCAGCTCTCTGGCAAATTGGTTTCTAACATCATCCCTGAAATTTTGGATGGAGTTATCCTTGCTGTGAGCCCTGCCGGTACTAATATGATTGTCATCTTTGATCCCGGTCAGCAGCTTATCCTTGTTTGGAGTCAGAACAAGACGGCCTCTCCTGAGATCATAGGGAAACCTCGCACTTTCGGGCAATTGTTCATAGAGTATCGTCAGGTTGCCTTTACCGTCTTCAAATTTGTCCAAAAGACTTTTATGTGCGCCATCCACATCGTCACTTGCAAAGCCATCTGTTGCAAAGGTAATTCCAATGTCCCAACCGGCAGCGTGGAGCGCCATCATATCCTTTTTGTGACCCATGTAATGGGCAACCAGATAATTATCCTCTCCAACTCTGGCCACTTCTTTTTCGAGGTGCTTATCTTTATATTTACGAAAACTTGGCTGCTGAGTTATGTTGAAAATTGCGTTTGCTGAGTTCCCTTCACGCACTGCAAAAGCAGTTGATTGTTCCACATCTTTTGTCATTGATTTCAGTATATTGTTCGATCCCGTCAACCCGTTTTCATTAAAGAAATTCGCAGCCTTAACCATTCCATGGAGCCCATTTCCGGCCCTAACTAAAAAGTCGTCCGAAAATTCTTCGACTATTCGCTTATCAAGTGTCTTAGTTTCTGCATTTTCAGAAAAAGCAGCATTAGCCGAAGACGAAGTAAGAGACGCTGCAGAGCCTACAAATCCTGTTAAATCAACGGCCAGTTGAGCTCCTTTAACAGTTCCAGCACCAATTGCCAGCGTCCCTCCGCTTGCCGTAACGAAGCCTGCGGACGCGATAATGGAAGCGATCATTGCAGCTTTGCTTCCCTTTTTTGGTGCTTCTGGGGAGTCCTGCGAAACATTGACAGAGTTTTGTTGTGCAAGTTTCACAACATGTTTGGCTGCCTTTTGTGATTGTTCGCTAGCCTTTGTCATATATTTCTCAAGATCAGCTTTTTCGCCCTCGGTCATCGGGACACCACTGTCTTCCACGGCCTGAACGTACTCTCCGAGCCGGGTCGAGAAGTCCGAGAAGTTTTCAACAAATCGGTTCGTGCCAAGATACAGGCTTCGATCCGACACACGGGGATCCCCGGAAAACCCGACAGCATCATAAATATCTTTGGCGTCAGAATCCAAACCCTCTAGTATTTTTGACCTTTTCAGAATTGCGATCCGATCTGACTGCCTGCCAAGGGGCCTCGATATCTCGAAGCCATCAGAGTTAAATTCGATGTGCCCTTCTTCTAGCAAGTCGGACAAAACCCCAGGGGAATAGGGTTTCTTCCCTTCAGGTATGTAATCATTTAAAATTTCTGCGTATCGCTTAGAAAAAAGATCTCGGTACTTGTACTTCTTGAGTATCGAATTGCTAATCATGCCTCCTTGGCTGTGTGCCATGTCGCTCTTGATATACTCGTTGTATTCAGGAGAAGAGGTTTGGGCGAGCGACATTTTTCCGGTGTTTTGAAAAAACCTCTCTATTTCTTTTGGTTCTGCATTGTGTAGGTTGTACTGCAGTTTCCCTGTGCCCGGTGCGGAAATAACGCCTCTTTTGTACAGATCTTGCAGGTTACTTCCGGTGAAGTTCCCATTTTTTCCAGCCAATGATGCCAGAAACAAACCGTTGTATAAAACACGGGTATCTTTAGGCGCATCTGAAGGGTCGCGCAGACTGCTCCAGCTGTCTGCTGGTGCGTTGGCGAGCCCTACACCAGCATCAATCAAACCCTTTGCCATATCCACCGGGCCGTCGAAGCTACCTTGCCCCCACCGTGCTACTCAAAAAGTATGTTCGGGATGGGCCAATATGCAAAACGCTCCCGCCGTTGTGCAGTCCGTAGTAGCCTACACTCCCTGCAAACGAAGGCTCAGCGCGCTTCACAATGGCCGCGGTCTAAAGAGGTTTCGCGGCGAAACCTCTTTATCCAATTTGACGGGCGATAAGCTGCAAGATCCGCTCGGCTGTGTCGGCATTCAGCGCTCTCCCCTTCAGCTCAATCCGCACCCCATCAGGCACCACTTCTGCGCTCAACTCGCCGCCCTTGGGCAATGTGCGGGCACCAATGCGGACAATTTGCTGGGGACGGCCACCGCGCGACGCATCTCGAGCTGGCGGCGTAGCGCCCGTCAGCGCCTGCTGGAGCACCCGCCACTCCCCTTTGGCATCCACGACCTCTGCACCATCCAGTGCCGCACGTAGCTGCGCCTGTGCGCCGCCTCGCAAGGCGCTGGCCAGGCGCAGCCCAGACTTTTCGGTCAATGCGGTGGGAAACCGGAGCAAATCCCCCAATGCTTCGTGCACCGAGGCGAAGCTTCGCACCTTGGATCTTTTGGCCTTGGACGCAACTGAAAACAATTTGTCTACGGCCGCTTCGACCGATGGGAACACCCCCTGCCCCGCCGCCAGCACCGCAATTCGCCCGCGCTCATAATGGCTGAGGTTTGCGCGAATTTCGTTTTCTTCGACCATAGAGACATAGGCCGTCTCACTCTCGGCTGCGTCGCGCACAAATGCTGGGATCTCGCCAAAATCAGCGTCCGAGGCTGAGAGTTGGCGAAAGGCCAACAATCGCCTGAACCCAGAAATCAGCCCATACCCATCTTCGGTCACAGCAACTTCGATTGGGGCTTTTAGTCCATTCGCCCGGATCGAGGCGACCAATTCAAGCATCGCTTCTGGGTCTTCGTTTAATCGGTCGCGCCGAATAAAGTCCTGATCAATTGCATCAAGAGAGAGCCTTTGAACCAACAACCCTGCCTGCTCGGCCTTGCGCCAGCGATCGGCGTCCCCTTTGTCACGGGCCAGTTCTACCCGATCCGTCACCGCTGACATGCCTGCCAGTGCAGCCGCCTCGCCTGCGACCTGTGCTATTGGTGGTGTTGCAGATTTGGTTTCCAGCGGTCCGAGCGAAGGTTTCGCGGCGAAACCCTCCTCCAACTCCTGCAGCGTACCAGCATCCGGAGCCGTCAATCGTCTGCGTTTAGCCATCTTGCTCATCTCCCATATGGGCATCGCGCCACCAGCAGCCGATCAATAGCTCTTTGAACTCGGCATAAGTCCGGTCAAATGTTTCGCGGCCACGAACATAGGTGTCACGATTAAAGTCACGGTAATCAGCCTCGTAGATGCCGTTCACCTGCTCACCCGCTTGCCCAACCAAAGCTGTGTAGTCTTGCCGGTAGGCATTCATGAAATCGCCAAAATACGCCTGGATAACATTGGCCATGTCGGTCTGTTGACTGGCGTCAAATCGGGTGACAATGGCACGTACTACATCCCATTCGAACTTTATTTCAGGTAAACCGGCCGCCCGCTGTGCGGTATTTTCACCGTCTTCGATACTGGCAAATGTTGTGTACAGCATATCAAAAAAGCGACCGGTCGAGTCGAATTCGAGAAAAGAAGCGCCAAGTGGGACAAGCAGAATATCGGATGCGGCCAGTGCATTGATGGTTAGATAGCCTAAGGCCGGCGGAGTATCCAGGAACACCACATCATATTGATCCAGAATACCTTCATCCTGCAAAAAGTTGGTCAGCCCATCCCAAAGCGGCCAGCTGCGCAGCCCCATACGCCAGACAGGAATTTGAAACTCAGCCCAGTACAGGTTCAGCTGGGCGCCGATCAGATCGATATTGGGCCAATGGGTGTTTTGAATCACATCCTGAGGCGAGGTTTTCAACGCCTCTTGCAGGGTTTCGTCCAATGGGATTTCAGGCTGTTCCGCCGCAACGCGGACCTCATTCTCAGCAACCACCGCCTTGGCATAGTCCTTGGCCATCAAAGGGAACACTGTTTGCCACTCATCCGCGACTTTTCCGCCCAGAATGGAGGTCATTGAACCCTGGCTGTCGAGATCAATGACCAAAACCTTATACCCATCCAGGGCCGCTGACATCGCCAAATGCGCGGCCGTGCTTGTTTTGCCAACCCCACCTTTGAAATTTGCCACTGCCACGACTTTTGCGGGTAAACCCTTTGGCCGGTAGGGCAGGTATTCCTTTGTGCTGACACCTTCACTGGCAAAATACTGTCGTAGAGCCAGGACCTCCTCAAGTGTGAACCACTTGGAACCCCCTTCTCCTTCGCCCTGGGGCAGGTCGGGGTTTGCCTTTAGCACACGACGCAGGTGGGCAGGGGCAATCGGAATGAGGTATTTGGTGATCTCCCAGGTTGAGAATTTCCGCAGACGTTTTTCACCATCTGGGGCATAGCCACGCTGAGCGAGATCTTCACGGCCTTTAGCACAGAATGCGGCGGCTTTTGCGAATCGGCTGGTGCCAATAGGGTCCGGTAATCGCTTGGCTGCTGCCTCCGGATCAAGATTCAGGTAGGGCGGAAGGGTAGGGGGGGTCGGTCTGCTCACTTGCTATGCCTAAAGTTATGTTCGCCTTTTTAGCGTATATTGGGGATCATAACGGACATTTCGTGATCAATCCAGCATCGTTCCCAATATTCCGCTGTTTTGCGTCTACTAGTGACCGGTTTCGCCACGAAACCCTATGGATAAAATCAAATTGAGACACAACAAAGAGTTTATTATCTTTAGGAGTTTTAGATTCTTTAGGCTGTAACTAGGTTTTATTTTCAACGAGTTAACTGTATTTGGGTGCCCGGATACAGGCTGAAGGGTGCCCGAGTCCGGTCCCAAGGGTACCCATCTACAGGGCCAAAGGTACCCACTTGCAGGAAGAGGAGTACCGATTCTCGGGGTGGGAAACTAGGGTCAATTTAGGCTCTAGAAAGCGCGATTAGAGCCTCAATCCGGCAATTGTTGCACAAATTAGCGGCCATGTTTGGAGATATCCACAGGTAAAATTTCAAGAGAGCATTTATAGGTACCTGTCTACGGGATCTTTCTTTCGTGCACTTTGGGAACCAAAATGAATTGATGTCTGGGTACCTTTTGTGGCAGAACAAAGAAAAGAGCAGATACCCCGCCATGCCGGATACCCAGATTGATATAGACCAGCTAACCGGTGCGCTTCGGCGCGAGACGGTCAAGAAGAATGTCGCTGCGATTCATATCAGTGGAAAGCTAAGTTTGCTGCAGCGCAAGTTATCGAACGTCTTACTGCTCAATGCCTATGATGCGCTCACCACGGCCCAAACCCATTCAATTGATGCCCGAACACTGGCCGCTATTGTTGGATATAACTCCAATGATTTTGACACTCTGCGGGCCAGTCTGCGGGCGTTGGCTGAAACGGTGGCAGAGTGGGATATGCTGGATGAGCAAGGTCGCCAGGAATGGGGGGTCTCGTCACTTCTGTCTTTTGCTAAGCTGAAAAACGGGGTTTGCGAATACGCCTATTCGCCTGCGTTGGCGCAGAAACTGCATGATCCCAAAATTTATGCTCTGATCAATGTGCATATTCAGCGTAATTTCAGCTCTGGCCACGGCTTGGCGCTATATGAAAACTGCTATCGGTTTGTGCGCACTGGGTCGACCGGCTGGTGGAGCCTGGAAACGTTTAGAAAACTGATGGGGGTGCAAGGGTCGAGCTACTACGAGAGCTTTAAGCACCTGAATGCCAAAATCATCAAACCAGCTGTGGGGGAGGTCAATAAGAGCTCGGATATAGTCATCACACCCGAGTTTCGCAAAAAGGGCAGGGCGGTTACAGATATCCGCTTTCTGATCCGCGAGAACCCACAGATGGCAATGTTCCAAATTGACGACAGCGATGGCGCGCGTGGCATGGATGTCTACAAGGCGCTAAGAGGGCAGGGCGTTTCTGACCGCTTGGCGCGCCAATGGATTGCAGAACATGGCGAAGAGTATGTACTGCAGAAACTGGACTACATGATTGGGCAAGGAGAGGTAAAATCCTCTGTTGGGTACCTGTCTGCAGCTTTGAGAGATGATTATCAGCCAAAGACAGAGCCGAAAGCAAAAGAGCCAAGTCCCGAGGCTGTTGAAGCAGTGCGTTTGAAACAGGCCGTACGGGATCAGGAAGACGCTGCCTATCACCAGCGCAAGGCTGAACGGGCCGAAAGAGCGCGTAAGTTAGAAGTTGTGGCTGATCTGGTTTCGCGGCGAAACCCAACCCAGCGCAACGCTGACAAGCAACTGTTCATCGCCAGTCTTGATGGGGATTTGGAGCGCGAGAACTTTCGCACCCATGGCTGGCATTCAGGCCTGAACGCCAGTGCCATCATCGCCTTTTGGAGCGAACTGGAACCCGCAGCCTTTGACGAATAGGGCAGGCGTGCAGTAAAGCTGACGGTATTGCCAATGGGTTTATCGCGGGCACCAGTATGGCAACACAGGTTTTCCAGCTGCTCTCTTAGTCAGCACCAAAAATGTCGCGGGTAAACACTTTGCTTTCGACATCACGAATTTCATCGGTCAGGCGATTTGAAATGATGATGTCGGCCTGGGATTTAAACGTCTCTAGATCGTTCACCACACGAGAGCGGAAAAACAGGTCTTCCTCCAGAACCGGTTCATACACGATGACTTCAATGCCCTTGGCCTTAAGTCGCTTCATGATGCCTTGAATAGAAGATTGGCGGAAATTGTCAGAATTTGCCTTCATGACCAAGCGATAGACACCCACCACCTTTGGGCCCTTCATCAGAATTTGGTCTGACAGAAAATCTTTGCGGGTTCGGTTGGCATCCACGATGGCGCGAATAAGGTTTTGTGGTACGTTGTTGTAGTTCGCCAACAGCTGTTTGGTATCCTTTGGCAGGCAGTAGCCGCCATATCCGAAGGATGGATTGTTGTAGTGGTCACCGATACGTGGATCTAGGCTAACCCCTTTGATGATTTGATGTGCGTCCATTCCAGCAGCCATCGCGTAACTGTCCAGCTCGTTGAAAAAAGCAACACGCATGGCGAGATAGGTATTGGAAAAGAGCTTGATGGCTTCAGCTTCATCGGCATCGGTGAAAAGGACTTCGATATCCTTTTTGATCGCCCCTTCCTGCAACAGACTTCCGAAGATCGCGGCCCTTTCAGAGCGTTCTCCAACGATAATTCGGGAGGGGTACAAGTTATCGTAGAGTGCACGGCCTTCGCGTAGGAATTCTGGGGAGAAGATGATTTGTTGGGTGTCCAAATCGGCACGGAGGCTTGATACAAAGCCCACAGGAACAGTGGACTTAACCACAATTGTTGCTTTGCTGTTCACTTCAAGAACCTGGCGGATCACCTGTTCAACGCTGGAGGTATCAAAATAGTTGTTCCTGGGATCGTAATTCGTCGGCGTTGCAACGATCACGAACTCCGCATCTTTATACGCTGCCAAAGAGTTTGTCGTCGCAACCAAATTGAGAGCCTTGTTCGCTAAAAACTCCTCAAGCTCCGTATCCACGATGGGACACTTACGACTATTTACCAATGCAACGCGCTGTTCGGAAATATCAACCGCGGTCACGTCATGATGCTGCGCCAACAGTACCGCATTCGACAAGCCAACATACCCAATGCCGGCAACTGTAATTTTCATTTTCAAAATCCAAATTAGCCTCTAGCGAGGTCTTATGTACCCAAAACGGCTTCAGGCCACTACCAAAAAGAATCGATTTCCATAGGCTGTGCGGTTGGGAACCCAAGCAGCATAACCATCGTCGCAACCTATACATCGGCAGATAAACGGATACCCTGCGAGCGTTTTGGTCCTCAGCGACGGCGCTCCATACCTTTAGACAGCCTTGAAAAGGTATATTTAATTTCAATCGCTTACGCGGTTGGACCTTGTTTGACAGGTGTTCAAGTAAAAACAATGAGTAGGGGGCGTACGCTGTTGCTAGATATTTTCAATATCTAACCAACATCATTGCCATGTCGTAAATCACGAAGGATATGGACATGAAAAACCCATTTGAAAACCGCGTGCCGTCGCTTTCTGGCCCTGCTCTTGATATCTTGCCAGTGTCCCCTTCGGATTCAATTGATTTGACAGAAGTGGCGGTTGCTCTTTATGTCGAAATCGGTGGCAGTTTGACCTTTACGACCGCAAGGGGCGCCACTCGCACTGTCAACGTGCCTGATATGAGCATCCTTCCCGTGGGCGCCGTCCGCGTCCATGTGACAGGAACCACCGCTGACAGCATTCATGCCTTTGTTGTTTGAATATGTTCGGCGTCGGTTTCAAGAGCTCGTCAACAGGGCCAGGGCTAGATGTCTCGCTTGAGCGAGGCAACGGTTCTCAAACTTATAGTTTCATGTCTGGATCGCTACCTGCTGTGGCCACATTCACGCGGGCTTCAGAGGCGATTGAGGTACAGAACAACGGGAACTTTGTCACACGTGTCGCTGATGCGCCAAGGTTTGATCATTCTCCTCTGACCGGGAAGCTTTTGGGGCTTCGGTTTGAACCGGAGGCTACCAACCTAGTGGTCCACTCGCGGGCCTCAGTTGCTGATTGGATAACAGACAGCTGCACAACATCGAACTTATCCCTCAATGCACTTGGGATGTTCCCAGGCGTTGAGGTGGCATCCACAGGTCAAGTGTGGGGGAGGGTCAAACAGAACGTTTCTTTGACCTCTGGGCAGCTGTACCAAGTTACCTGTCTAATGCGGGTGGGAACCTCGCCAAACGCAAGGATTTCCATTTCCGGTGCTGGCGGCGAAACTCAAGTTGCAGGAACAGTCGGGTCGATGAGCAACATCCGTACTGAACTGGGGATCTGCACTGATATCATTGAAGAGGGGCTGTTGGATGGGTTTACCCGGCGCGTTCGCTTTGTCTTTCTTTCGGATGTCACTGGTCCCTATCAAATCGGGCTTGGGCCACAAACGTCGACATTGGGCGAGACGATTGAGCTGCTTGGAATTCAGGTTGAACAGTCTGCGCAATATTCCAGCTTTATTTTGTCTGGCGCGTCAGCAGGCGTCAGGGCCACCGACGGATTGACACTGGCACTGGCCGATGGGACCTACGAAATCTCACTCCATTACGCAGACGCGCCGAGTGAAACTTACACTGCTGTAGAAGTTGTTTCAGGGTATGAAGTGATCGCCACTGGCCATACCCTGAAACAAATCACAACCCGTAAGCTCTAGTTCAGAGACGGGCGGCGATTGCGGCCCGTTGCACTTTGTCGTGTCTGGTCAAGATCGAGCAACGCGGTTTCATATTGGGCAAGAATGTCGCTCCATTGAAACGCTTCGTGATGCCGCTCACGGGCGGCTGAACGGGCTAAGGACAAGCGATCATCGTCTTGCAAAACACGCTCCATCTGGGCCTGGGCATCTGAAATGGTTGAGAAGAAATACTGCTCAGAGCCTGCCACCCATCTGTTGAAGCGATTATCATGGCCGATCACTGCATTGCCTGCCCCAAGCGCTTCGACCAGCGATGGATTTGTTCCGCCGACCTGGTGCCCGTGCAAATAGGCGCGGGCATGAAACCGTAATGCAGAGACAACTTTCTGATCGTAGATTGCCCCTGGGAAAACGACATTTGGCCCGGCCGCAGCCTTGACCTTTGCGTGGTAGGCGTTTCCATCGGCGAATTTGCCCAAAATGACGCATTTTGCATCGGTTTCAACGTTACTAAAGGCCTGTACCAATTCCAGAATCGAATTTTCTGGTTCAACTCTGGCAATCGATACAAAATAATTATCTGGGGCCAGCCCCAATGCGGTGACGTGAGATTCGTCAGCTGTGTCGATCCGGTCTGCCCCGTAAGGGATCATGACCGGCTTGCGCAAACTGCGCGCCCGTACGTGGCGGGCAATTTCTGGATGATCTGCAATGGGCACATGACACAGATTTGCCCCTGCAACCTCGTTGAGGAAGAACCAGATTTTCGCCGTCAAGCTCCACTTGGCCCGCTTCCATTCAATGCCATCCATATTCATCATGATTTTACGCCGCTTAAAGCGTTGTAAAACATTGAATATGGCAGTGTTGTATCCCAACACTAGGTCAATGCCGGGCTGGTTCAATACATGGTGCACGCATTCAAGATCAAATTCCATTGTGCCAGCAGCGCCGCTACGCTTAGGGCAAAAATGGACCCGCTCAATTCCGTGCCATTCGTCAACCCAAGGACCCTTTTCACCATCGTCGTCCTGACAATAAACAGTGACTGTGTGACCATGCGCCACCAACCAAGGTGCCAATTGGGCCGCAAACGTTTCAAATCCGCCATGTGCCGCAGGAATGCCGCGGATACCTAGAATATTAATGTGCATCTTGGCTCAAAGCCTTGTAAATGAATTTTAACTACATACGAACCTACTACCACTTCACAGTGATATGTAAAACAAGGGACTTTATCTCTTTTGACCATTTTATCAGTTGATCAAAATAATATGCCCAAAAGGCGCCGTGCGCTAGCTCTGCATGTTCAGATTGTAATAATTTTTGCAACGTTAATGGCATGCCCCGCAATATATTTGTTTACCTTGAATGATACGAGTCTCCAACGCTTCAATGGCGCAATAGTTTTCTTTGTAGCGGCGGTGGTGGTCTGTTGGGCATTGCCTGCAGTGCGAGGGCCAAGGTTTGGATACCCCATTCAAGCAATATCAGTAATTTGGTTCTTTATCTATGGGCTTGGCGCCAAGGAATGGCTGATACGTGGTAACCCCAACGCCATTTTCATCGCCTATGCAGGGGGATTTGCTCTGCTGACGTTAGCACTTGGGTATTTGGCGGGAAAGCATTTTGTCAGGCCAGGACCGAAAATTGCGCCTGACCAGATAAGTACCAGGGCGTTAAAGCGTAGAATGATGGTGTTTCTAGTGCTCTCGGTTCTTGCTACCTTCTATTTCGTTGCCGTTGGAGGTATACCTGCATTTCGCCCGGATGCTCTCGTTTACCGCTTTGAGGTTCGGCAGCGAGTATCTTCTTATGTCATTTTTATGCTTCGATCCGGTCAGTTGCCAGTGTATTTCATGTGGGCGATGTTTCTCCTGTCAACCACTCGGCATTCACTTCAACAGAAGTTTTGGATGTGGGGAGCCATTGGACTAATGATGTTCGCCAATTTCATCCCAGGATGGCGAAATCCGTTGATGTTTATCGCGATGAACCTCGTTTTCATCTATATATTCTCAACCAAACATATGAAGTCTGCCCGAATATTCCTTATTAGTGCAGGTTCCGTCATTGGTATTCTGGTTATGGGTTTTGGTAGGCTCTATCGATTGTCGCTAACACAAGAAGTTGCAGCAATCAGCTATTTTTCACAGTTTAACACCGATCCTATTCGAATGTTTTTCCATTGGACGAGTGCTCAGTTTTCAAACTATTCATTTGGTTTTTTGACGGCTCTAGATGTTTTTCCAAAGCTTGTTAACCATCTGAATGGAGGCGTGATAGTGACTACGTTGGCAACCATGTTGCCGGGCAAGCAAGAACTACTGGATGAGAAGCTTAAAAAGTGGTCGGGGTTGGATTTTGATGGTGGTGGATTAAACCTGACTTTACTCGGTGAATCTTATGCCGATTTTGGTGTCTTTGGTTTGGCGCTATACCCGTTCATCTATGGCACAATAATAGGCCTTTTGGTTCGAAAAGTGGAACATTCCCCAACTCCGGCTCGGGTCACGCTCGCCGCTTTTGCTACCAGTTCCGTTTGTCTTGGGAGTCTGACAGGCTTATTGGCCTTGTCAAACTTTTGGATCTTGGGAGGTTTTGCATTTTACATTTCCCTAGGCGAGCGTATTCGCCGACCCTAGGCTACATCTTTGCAACAATCTTGTGAACACCATCGCTTAGCGAAACACGTGGCGTCCAGCCAAGTTCAACAGCGGCCCGATTGATATCCAATACAATTGCCGGAGGATCAATTGCGCGGGCAGGTTCGTGAAGAACATCTAACGTTTGGCCTGTCACCGTGTGGAGTGTATTGATAAGTTCGTTCAGCTCTGTTCCAGAGCCTCCGCCTCCGCAATTGAAAGCCCCAACGACGTCCGAGCAAACTGCCCGCATCATCAAATCGCAAAGGTCGTCAATATACACAAAATCGCGGCGGGTGCTGCCGTCACCAAATAGGGTGGCGGTTTTGCCTTCTTGAAGCATCCGAAGGAACGTCCAGACAACACCCAATTGACCGACTTTCCCTTGTCCTGGCCCATAGGGGTTTGCGGGACGGATGATTACCGGCTTAAATCCATACTGTGCCTGGTAGAATGCTAGGTAGTTTTCCATAGCCAGCTTAGTGATGCCATAGGGGCTGATCGGCGCACAGGCGTGATCTTCAGGAATAGGCATGCTGCGCGGTATACCGTAGACAGCACCACCAGAAGACAGAAAGACAATTCGGCGCAAACCGCGTTGCCGCATTGTGTCTAACAACAGCAAAAGAGGTTGGAGGTTTCCCGTTATATCACCAATTGGGTCGGCGGCAGAGCTGGCTGGAATTGACATCGAGGCGCAATGGCAAACGGTATCAATTCGATCTAGTATCTCGGGCGCCTCACAAAGTGCTTCGATCCCACCGGTGAGTTGAGTCACACCGGTGCGTTCGGGGCCCCGACTGCGACTCACAATGGTAACGTGATGCCCGTCCGCAACTGCCCGGTCCACAAAGTGGCGACCAATAAATCCGTTACCCCCTATGATGAGCAAATGCATTTTTTCCTCCTTCATAGGCCTTTAGCAGGTTTTTGAGACTGGTGGCGTCATTGAACAGCGCATCTGAGTACTCTTTTGCGTTTCGTCCCATGCGCAGCATCTCATCGGGGTTTTCGGCTAGGTGCTGGATGGCTTTTGGCAGGGCATCCGGATCCTTCGGTTCAAAGATCAAGCCGCGTTCACCATGATCTACAAGTTCAGTGATCCCACCACGGTTGCTGCCAACAACAGGGCGCCCAAACGCGAAGGCCTGATTGATGACATAAGGAAAATTTTCATGCCAGGTTGAAGGCACTATGACAAAGCCAGCCTGTGATAGCACTTCATCCAATGCATCGCCCCACATTGGTCCCAGAAACTCGATGTTTTTCAATCCACGCTCTGCGGCTTGGGCACGGAGCATATCTTCGTCAGGGCCGTTCCCAATGATTTTAATCGGAAAACCGTCAATTTTGTCTGCTGCGGAAACGATGCAGTCGACACCTTTTTCGCCAATGATCCGACCAAAGTAGAGTCCATAGGGCTGGTGGGCTTTGGTTGCCTCATATTTGGCGCTATCAAACGGGTTGAGCAATTTTGACCAGCTTAAATCTCTATCCGGCCAAAATTCCTGGGTGGTTTGAGCCAAAAAATCGCTGGAGAAGGTGAAGTGATCTATTTTTTGGTACAGCTTCTTAGCGCTATGGACATAAGCTTCGATTGTCGATGCCGCTGATAATGCACGGCTACCTTTGCAGCATGATTTTAGGGCAGCATGATAAAATTTCCCGCCCTTGCAAGCAAAGCAAATGTCCTTGCCATCATAGAGCTTATAATTTGGACAAAGGTGTTTGTAGTCGTTGAACGTCGCGACAATAGGGATGCCCTCGGCCTCGGCTGCATCAATTATTGACAGGCTCAGGTGGACATTGATCGCAAAAATATGGACGATATCCGGGCGAAATTCGCGGATCAAAGCGCGGAACTTTTCACGTTTCGCTTTGTCATATATGGCTGCAGGTAAATGGCGCGCTTTGTTCAAAGCGCCACCTTGATCATATTTAGGGGCCTGCATTAACATCAGATTTTCGGGATCGTCTGCAGCAGGCGTACCTGTGGCTACCAATTGGGTTGTATGGCCTGCCTCGCGTAGCACGCGTTCAGTCTCGCGGAAGAAAACATCCGCTCCGCCTGTCAGTTCCCAAAATTTATGAGCTAAAATAATGCGCATTGTTAAAGTTCAACTTGTCTGGCTTGGGTACGTGCGGCGCTATCGCCATAACCCATTTCGTGTAGTGTCGCTTGGAACGGTCCCAAAATTTCCGGGCTTAGTTCAAGAGGGGCATAGCTGTCTGCAGCGGAAAGAACTGATTTGGCGTAATCTTCGAAAACCACGTCGGAGGGTAAATCGCAATGATTCAATATTTGATCCAAAACCGGTTCAGGACTGGCGCAAAGGTCCTCATACTTGATAGCGATAACTTCAGGGTGGGCCTCAGCTGTTGCCTTGGCTTCACGCATGGAAATAATCCATTCGACTGCTGCCCGATCGCGGTGATCAGTTACAGTGCGAAGGAAGCCCTGCAAAGGGGCTAGGTCAGCATGCTCAGGCACAAGTTGTTCGACAATGAGTTGCCATTTACGCCCGTCACGCCCCCACCAGTCGTGGGTTTGTTCGCCAACTTGTTCGCCCTTACGTTTGGACCATCCGGTAACGGACGAGCAGGTGTCCACTCCGTCGCGAATTATTGCAACAAACCGTGCCTTGGGAAACAGAGCCAGGACAAATGGGATACGAAAAATAAGCTCAGGGTATTTGTCGGCAACCCGGTTTGCCAGACCTGCTCGCAGTGCACTGGAATAGACATTGGCGATCTTGGTCGCTTGCGCCTCGCTTGCGTCTTCTGCCGCCATTCGAACACTGGCTGACGAGGTGCTATACGATCCAATGATATCTTCGGCCCCATGAGCATAGTGCCACAGGGCTTTGGGTTCGTTCAGGAAAACGGCATTTTTGTGCATGGCGAATAAGGTGCCAAGAACGGTGGTGCCAGACCGGCCGGTACCAACAATATAGATCGGTGCACGGGCACCCTTATGCTCGGGCAAAAGTTGCGCCAAACGGTAGCCTGCAAAAACCAGACTGTTAATCCATTGCCCTTTTGTCGTCAGGGGGCGCCCTTCGATGAGCGCCCAGTTGATGAGCCGACCAGGAATTTTTGAGAAACGCTTGCGCGCCATGGTTTGGTTAATTTGCGCGACCACTGTTGCGCTCCTTTTTAAAGACCGTTTCTACGGTCGAAATAACATCACACCAAATATTCAGCTGCTGAGTTGCAACCCGCCAGAACCAAACTTTTCGTATTACTACGGACACGAAAGTACCAATTGCCGCGCCGAGTTCGTCGGCCAAAATGGCACCAGTTACAATAAAGATGACGCCAAGGATCGTCGACCATAGGCTAATTTTCATAGCAGATTTTTCGAGCTTACACATGGTGAGAAGCAAATCTGATTGGCCAAAAAAAACGTTGGCTAATGCTGTGGCAAGTAAAACAAAAAGCGTGGGGCGGACAGCTACAAAATCGGGGCCAAACAAGCTCAAAATGGGTTCTGCAAAGAACGCGAGGATCGCACAGGTAACAATCGTCGGGATAAACGTAAAGGCAGTGGCATTTTGGGCAGCGACAGCAAGGGCATCATGGTCGCCTGTAGCGGCGTGCTCGGCAAATATTGGCCCAGAGACAACATTATAACTTTGCTGGAAGAAACCAGGGGCCTGGGCAATCCGGTTGGCCGCAAAGTAAAGACCTGCGATTCCAGGGCCGAGCAAAATCGCTACGATCACAACATCCACACTGGCGAAAACCACTGACGCCACAGAAGTCACACTGAATGGGATATTGCTTTTAGACCATTCGCTCCGGTCAAACTCGCCGGTTTGGCGTTTCAGGATCTGATAAATAGTGGGCGTACCGTAGAGGGTAGGGGCCAATAACGCTGTGGTAACTATGATCAAGGCCAAAACGGCAACCAACACACCGAAGACAAATGTAAGTGGCAGATCCTGACGCCCATTACTAAAGAATACCACAGCCAAAATCGCTAACGAAATCAACCGCCAAAGGATGTCTTTGGGCATCACCGCTAGGAGTACGCCTTTGTGAGCGCGCACAAGATAGGCAAGGAAATCAACAAACGCTGTCAGCGGCACGATCAGTAGGCCCAAGGCCAAAACTGAAACGTTATCTACGAGATTTGCAGCGGATGCTGCAAATAGCCCGATGCACAGACACGCCCACATTACCAAATTACTGATGGTTACGACTTTCAGGGACTGGGCTACAAACGCATGAATGCCTGATGTATTTTGATCGTTTCTTAGGGCTGGAATATACCTAACCAACGCTTGTTGCTGCCCAAACGAGGCAAAGACCGACAAGAGCAAGCTGGCAGAAAACACGGCTCCGATGTAGCCAAAGTCATCAACGGACATGAAACGTGCCAAGAAGACGACAAAGACATACGTCATTGCCGCCCCTAACACTCTGAGCACAAGAACCCCAAGAGCCGATTTATTCACACGGTTTCCTCCAAAAGTCTCGGGACCTAGCTGATCAAACTTTTGAGGTATTTACCGTAGCGGGTCTTGCGGTACTTCTCGGCGTGTTGAGCCAGGAGTTCAGCATCAATCCAGTTTTGTTCAAAGGCGATTTCTTCGGGGCTACCAGATTGCATACCCTGCCGTTCTTCCAGTGTACGAACAAAGTTCCCGGCGTCCAAAAGACTGGCATGCGTTCCGGTATCAAGCCAGGCATAGCCACGGCCCATCGTTTTCACTGACAGGTTGCCTTCGTTCAAATAGGTTTCCAACAGGCTGGTGATTTCAAGCTCACCGCGCTCAGATGGTTCAACCCTTTTTGCGCGTGCCGGAGCATCTCCATCAAGAAAGTAGAGACCGGTCACCGCATAATTCGAAGGCGGATTTTCAGGCTTTTCGATGATTTCACAGGCGCTGCCGTTTTTATCAAACCCTACGACGCCATACCGTTCTGGGTCAGCGACATGATATCCAAACACTGTGCCGCCAGTTTTCTTGTCATCGGCTGCGTGAAGGATTTCAGGCAAACCATGGCCGAAGAAAATGTTGTCTCCGAGAACCAGAGCACTGGGTGCACCGTCCAAAAACTCTTCTGCAAGTATATAGGCTTGGGCCAATCCATCCGGGCTTGGCTGTTCAATATAGGTCAGGGAGATCCCCCATTGGCTGCCATCCCCCAGCGTGCGCTTGAATTGCTCCTGGTCGTGAGGTGTCGTGATGATTGCGATCTCACGAATGCCTGCCAACATGAGCACAGAGAGGGGATAATAAATCATCGGTTTATCATAGATCGGCAACAACTGCTTTGAGACACCAATCGTGATTGGGTACAGTCGTGTGCCAGAGCCACCGGCCAGAATAATGCCTTTACGTGCGCTCATGATTGCGCCTCCAATTCTTTTAAAACTAGGGTCAGCGCAGTGCGCCAATCGGGTCTATCAATATCGAAAACAGCCAAAGACTGACAATCTAAGCGAGAATTCGCTGGACGCTTGGCTGGGGTCGGGTAATCACAACTGGGAATATCTACGACTTCGGGGGAAAGGTCAGAACCTGCAAAGACAGCTCGGGCAAAATCAGCCCAGCTGACATCGGGGCCACCAGCGAAATGATAGGTGCCTGACTTATCTGGGTCGATAGCCAATTGTGCGGCAATAGACAGGCACGCCGCCGCAATATCATGCGCCGCAGTTGGACCACCAATTTGATCAGCCACTATTGTCAGCCGAGGGTGATTGGCGCCCAAACGACGCATGGTTTTCACAAAGTTTTGCCCATGAGCCGAAAATACCCACGAGGTGCGTAAAATTGCGTGGGTGCCATTTGCAGCGCGCACCAGTTCTTCGCCGCGCAGTTTACTAGCCCCATATACTCCTAACGGTGCTGTGGGATGGTCCGGCGTGAAAGGGTCTATTCCGCTTCCGTCGAACACGTAGTCGGTAGAGATATGGACAAAAGGGATGTCCAGAGCAGCACTGGTTTTGGCCATGACGCCTGGGGCATCGCCGTTGATGGTATTGGCTAGGGCCTGGTTGTCCTCAGCGGCGTCTACGGCGGTATAGGCCGCCGCATTAATCACCATCTCAGGTTTATGGGCCAAAATTGCGGCTTCACAGGCCGACGGATCGGCTAAATCAACGCTATCGCGTCCCAGTGCCAACACGTTGGTCTGGCGTTGCAGTTCGGTTGCAACTTGTCCGGTTTTACCAAAAACCAGGATCATGCTTTTACGCCTAGCCGTTCCCCAACACCATGACGCTGTTGCAGCTTACGCCACCACTCTTCGTTGTTGAGATACCAGTCTACGGTTTTTTCTAGCCCCTGATCGACAGTTACTGAGGGCCGCCAACCCAACTCGGCGCGGGTGCGCGTCGGGTCAATTGCGTAACGTTGGTCATGGCCGGGACGATCAGTCACAAAAGTGATCTGATCTGCATAGCTACCTGTCGCCTTGGGGCGTTTCTCATCCAAAATGCGGCATAGAGATTTGACCAATTCCAGATTGGTGCATTCATTCTCGCCGCCAATGTTATAGCTTCGGCCAACTACACCTTTGGTCACAGCCAAAATCAGAGCTTCGGCGTGATCTTCGACATAGAGCCAATCGCGGATGTTGGACCCGTCACCATAAATAGGGAGATCCTTTCCAGCCAGCGCATTTAGGATAACAACCGGAACCAGCTTTTCAGGGAAATGATAGGGACCGTAATTGTTGCTGCAATTGGTCAGCACCACGGGCAAGCCATAAGTTTCGTGCCATGCGCGCACCAGGTGGTCACTGGCGGCCTTACTGGCAGAGTAGGGCGAGCGCGGGTCATAAGCCGTATCTTCGGTAAACTGCACAGATGGATCTGACGGTAAGCTGCCAAATACTTCATCCGTCGAAATGTGATGGAACCGGAAATCTTCTGGTTTTCCCTTGGCCACCCAATAGCTGCGCGCAGCTTCCAGCATATTGTATGTGCCGGTAATATTCGTCTCGATGAAGTCACCCGGACCATCAATGGACCTGTCTACATGGCTTTCGGCTGCCAAATGCATCACCGCATCTGGCATGTGGGTCTCAAAAACGCGATCCAGTGCAGCCCGATCCCGGATGTCGGCCTGTTCGAAATTATACGCTGGATGATCCGCAACTTCCGCAACATTGTCTAAACAGGCCGCGTATGTAAGCGCATCAAGATTGACCACTGAATGGCCCAGCGAAATAGCGCGACGCACAACGGCCGAGCCAATAAAACCGGCCCCCCCGGTCACCAAAATTTTCATTTTCTATCCTCTAAATTCAAACGGGCTTTCAAAATCTGCCATCGCTTGCGCTGTCGTGTCTTTTTCAGACAAAACAGGATCAACATCATTCACTGGCCAATCAATCCCACAGCTGTCCCAGTGCACTGCGCCATCACATTCTGGCGCGTAGTATTCAGAACACTTGTACACGATCTCTGTATCAGGTTCGATTGTCATAAATCCGTGTAGAAAGCCTGCGGGAATCAAAAGTTGCTTTCCATTTTCGAATGACAGCACTTCACCAACCCACTGACCGTAAGTCGGACTTCCACGACGAATATCTACGGCCACATCAAACAATGCGCCACGACCACAACGCACCAATTTATCCTGCGCATGTGGTGGCGATTGAAAATGCAAACCACGGACAGTGCCGACTTGAGAGGACATTGAATGATTGTCCTGCACAAAATTGAAATTCAATCCTGCCGACGTGAAGTTGCGCATGCTCCAACTTTCAGAGAAAAACCCCCGTTGGTCACCAAATCTACGTGGCGTGATGACATAGACATTACTCAAAATGGTTTCTTGAATATCCATTTTTTCCTAGAGCTAATAGCTTCATGTGGTTTTGTTAAATAGGTTCTTGGGTGGTTTAGTGAGTATGCATGATAAAATCAATGCTGGAATACCGCCAGAAGCCGTCCTTGCTGCAAGTCATTCAACTGAGGTCAGTCAATAAAATAAGGTATAATCTGCAACATCTTATGCCCTTGAATGCGGTCAAAACAGATTCGGAAAAGGTGTCACCTCAGCGTCCCCGGCTTGGATTAATATCCATAAAATGACATCAATTTTTGAAGCAAATTGCAGGTTTCAAAATATGACCCACCTCGCTGGTAGGTCATATTTTTGTTTTCAGATCGCTCAGCCGGCGATGAGTCCCATGCTTTCGAGTTTCAGCAAGACCTGATGTGCGCAGTTGTCGACTTCGACGTTTT